>OZ243985.1:4135000-4985549 GCA_965214895.1 Caldilineaceae bacterium | reverse complement strand
GGTGGGGGCCATGGACGGCCAGAGCGTGCGCGGCTCCCGGGCGCCGGGCCGGACCAGGAGAACGAAATCTCGGTGTGGCCCGGCCTGCGGGAACACCTGCCTCGGGAGGGCGGCACCGTGCCGAGCGATCGGGTACCCTCTCTGGGTGGGGCTGCCAGCACCAGATGGCCCAGGCCATGGTGGTCCGGGGGGCCGACTATGTGCTGGCTCTCCAGCGGAACCCGTCCCGCCTGTGGGAGACCGGGGCATGGCGCTTCCGGCAGGACGAGAAGCAGGGGTCCGGGGCCGAGGAAACGGTCACCGTGGGCCAAGGGCAGGGTCGCATCGCAACTCGCCGTGGCCGGACCTTGGGCGCCGACCCGGCCGCCCTGGACCTGCGGCACACCCTACATGCCTGGCCGCATCGGCACCGTATCGTGTGCCTGGAAAGCTAGGTCCGGACCCCCAGCGCCACGCGTACGCAGACCCGCTCCTTCCTCGCCCGCGGCGAGGCCCGCACACGGGACCGCCGGCGTGCCGAGAACCTGGCCCTGCGGCGTCGTCGAGCCCGCAACGTGCGGGAGCAGGACCCCACCGTCAAGAGCCTGAAGGCCCAGCGCGCACGGGCCGCCGCCGACCCCGACTATGTCTCCCGCCTGTTGCACCTCATGTAATGCAACAGCCCTGAACCACAGAGCAAAAAAGAACTGGCGGTTCAGCCGCGCCGAAAAGACTGGCATGTGCCTGCACTGGCGTTGGCGATGCTGGTCAGAAGGACAGCGGTTTGACGTATCCCTTCTTACTTGCTGTCTTGACAGAGCGATCCATTGCGCATTAAAGTAAGGAATCCTTTAATATCTGATCCCCTGAAACAAGGATTCAAGATAAACGTGGAACATTCCAACGGAGAAAAAATTTCATGCTGGCTAAGTTGACCACCAAAAACCAACTTACTCTGCCCAAGTCGCTGATTTCCAAGTTCCCGGGTACCGAGTACTTCGAGGTCAGCAGGGAAAACAACCGCATCGTATTGACTCCCGTGCGAATCACCCGCGCCGATGCCGTCAGAAGCAAATTGGCTGAACTGGATCTGTCCGAGGCCGATGTGGCCGATGCCGTAGCCTGGGCCCGAACCACTGAATGAAAGCGCTGCGCCTGGTCCTTGACACCAATGTAGTCGTGTCTGCATTGCTTTTTCCTTCCGGTTCGCTGTCTTGGATACGCCAGCAGTGGCACATTGAATCCATTGTGCCTTTGGTCAGTCGCCAGACTGTTACCGAACTGATACGAGTACTCCACTACCCTAAATTCCGGCTGAACGATGCGGACCGACGGGAATTGCTGGCGGATTATCTGCCAAGGTGCCAAACGCTGGTTGTTGTGGATTCGCCTACAGTGCCGGAATGCAGGGATCCCTTTGACCGTCCATTTCTGGCGTTGGCTTTGCTGGGCCAAGCAGACGGGTTGGTGACGGGCGATGCCGATCTGCTGGCCTTGCAAGGCGTTTTTCCCATTCCCATTTTTTCTCCCGCCGAATTGAAAGAACGGATGGCCAAAAACCAAAACGGTTGACTGCGGGGGCAAGAGCAGGGTTTCGTGCATCTTCTCGCCCCAATTTCAAGGCAGATTGATATTGCGCCGTGAGTCCAGCCAGACACGCCCCACTCTGCATGGGTTCAAGGAGATGAAGAACGCATGACACGTCTTTGGATTGTCCGAGCCGGAAGACAGGGCGAACGCGAAACAGCTGCCATTGAGCAGAGTCGGCTGCTGCCTGGGTTCGGGTGGTTTGAGATTGGTGATCTGAAACGGTTCCCGGACCGGGAGGCTATTTTGGCGCATCTGGAGCAGTTGGGGCCAGATGACAGTCGGAATCGACTGCAAAATTTCGCTGCACAGATGAATCAGTTCGTCCATACGATCCAGATCAGCGACCTCGTGATGATGCCGCGCAAGCTGACGAATGGCGTCGCGATTGGTGAGGTCACGGGCGACTACTGCTTCAGAGCCGGGGACGAGCTGCACTGCCGTCATTCCCGGCCGGTCAAGTGGCACAAAGATTCGGTGCCACGCGACACGTTCAAGCAAGACCTGCGCCATTCGCTGGGTGCCGGCACGACGATCTGCGAGATCAAACGCAATGCGGCCCTGACTCGAGTGCAGGCGATCCTGAAGACCGGCACGGATCCAGGAGCTGTGCTGCAGGAGCAAGGACGTGTCGTTGCTTCAACATCCGAGGAGAAGGACTACGCCGTGAACATTGAAGAGATCGCCCATCAGCAGATCGCGGCCCTGCTCAAAACGGAGTTCGCAGGTCACCTGCTGGCGGATCTCGTGTCCGAGATCCTGCGCATCGAGGGCTATACCACCAAGGTGTCACCGCCCGGCCCCGATCAGGGCGTGGACATTCTGGCCGCCGGCGGGACGCTGGGCCTGGGCGAGGATCGGATCTGCATTCAGATCAAATCTGGCGAGGGACCGGCCAATCACGATGTGGTCCTGCGACTGCTCGGTTCTGTTGCCAATACCCAGGCCCAAACCGGTCTGCTGGTCAGCATGGGCGGCGTGACTGGACCGGCCCAGAAGGAGTTGGAGCGCAATTTCTTCAAGCTGCGGCTGTGGCAAATGCCGGACCTCCTCCAAGCCCTCTTTCGCTCCTACGCCAACCTGTCGGACGGCACCCGCGCCAAGTTGCCCCTGAAACAGATATGGACTGCGATCATGGAAGACGAAACATGAGGGCCCGCGTCATGCAGAAGGTTCTCCATGCGATGGCACTGGCATCGCGCGGGACCGATTCTGTGGGTATCCGCACAAGGCGGCGATGCCGCCTTGCAGGATTGGGCTCAAGGAAAATATTTTCCCATCCACCAAGTGGGCGTATCGGAATCGGTGAGACAGTGTGAGTTGTGGACAAGCAGGGACGGCTCGGACGAGCCAGAAAGATATTCTTACGGCTTATGTGGAATTACACAGGATGCACGGCATGGGTCTGGACATCGATGCCAAGTTGGGCGGCGCGGTATCCAGCAGAGTTCCCGCCATAGCCTCCATTGTCTTTGACATGGGTGACACAGCCTGGACTGTGGATCAATTCAAGCTCTTTCAACAGCAGAGCTGCCGTTCCTGAACGGCCAGAATCAATGCCAATCCAGTACGTCGACATCTTGTCAATACCCAGCCGAATGGTTCTGACTTGTAGGTGCCTTTAGCGATTCACTCCATTTGGCTGTGGGCATCCTCATGGAACAACGTGACGTATTCCCAATATATGAATCTGCGGTTGCGGGTTTGGCCCGTCCATTCTTGCAGGATGCCAAGGGTTTCCAGCTGCTTGACCAATCTGTTGGCAGCTGCATAGGTTACGCCGACAAGGTTCTGTATGTCTCGCACAGAGACAATGGGGTGTCTATAGAGATATTCCAGCACGATATGGCCTTTGCCTGCAGCATAACTCAAATTTTGGGCAATGGCCTCTCGATGACGTTCACGCAGTGCCAGTATGTGCCGAATTGTCTCCGCGGCTTGCTTGCTCACTTCCGCAATCCCTTGCAGAAAAAAGGAGAGCCATTGCTCCCATGTTCCACGGTCGCGTACTGATTGCAGTTCTTCATAGTACTGAGACCGCCACTGCTTCAAATAGTAGGAAATATAAAGCACAGGTTGCTGCAACACTTTTTGTTCGCAAAGAAGAAGGGCAACCAGAAGCCTTCCCACGCGACCGTTCCCATCGCTAAATGGGTGTATGGTTTCGAACTGGGCATGAATCAGACCTATCCAGATGAGGACAGGGAGGTCACCGGGTTCATGGAGGAAACGTTCCCAGTGTTCCATCGCATTGGCTACTGCGTGCGGTGGCGGCGGCACAAATACGGCCTCGTGTGGGGTACTGCCAGGCTGGCCAATCCAGTTCTGTTCGGTTCTCAGTTCGCCCGGAGCCAGAGTCGAGCCGCGCACACCGCTGAGAAGTTGGGCATGAATGCTCCGCACCAGACTTGCCGAAACCGGAAGTTCGGCAAGTTGTTCCAGTCCATAATTCATTGCATGGACATAATTTATGACCTCGCCCACATCTTTGGGATCGTCAGGCCTCCATATTTGCGCTTCTGCCGCCAGCAAATCCTGCAACGAGCTTTGAGTGCCCTCAATCTGACTCGACAACACTGCCTCTTTGCGGATGTACATCAATACAAACAGATCCGGATCCGGCAGGATCTGTACAGCGCCATCCAGCCGGCCCAATGCCAGATCTGCTTGCGAAAGCCGAGATTGCAATTCCCCTGAAATCTCAATGGGCGGATCAGGGGGCAACGGGGCCGGCATGAAGGCCCTGTAGCCTTTGGGCTGCATTGTGTATCGTCCAGCTCGTTGTGAGCCAGAAAAAAAATCATCCATATGGAAGTCTCGTAGACATATGGCCAATTGTCTGGCGGTTGTTATAGAAAGAGTACAATATGGAACAATTCATTGTCCATATTATAGACAGAATATCATTTGGGGCATTCCGGTCGTAGCGACTGCAGCGGTCCTTGCTGCTATCGGTATGCCCAGAATTCCAGACTGTCCTTGACAATCAAAAGTGCTTCCTCCGGTCTCGAATCGGCCATCGTATGGCAGGGCTGTCTCATTAAAATGAGATTCAGCCGTTGGGGACAGGACAAGGCCTGATCCGGTGGGCCTGCAGGAGCCTCTGCAGGCGGTGTCGGACAGGCCCATCGCCGTCAGGGTTATCCCGAAGCCCTTCAGGGCGGCTCCACCACCTGGAAAATCGCCAGATACGCCGTCTGTGAATTTTAATGAGACAGCCCTGCATCGTCTGGTCATTGCATGTTGGGTCCTGTTCAGAAGTGGTAGAAGTCAGGGCAAGGCAGTGGAGATTTTTGGGCACCGCAATCCTGGCATTTTCATGTCTGGAAACGTCTTGTGTTCACGGAAGAAAGACAGGCGCGATCAGGAATTACAGGAATACGGATCTGTGGATTCAGGTGGACGGCTGGCTGATCTTGCGCGATCGGCCAGGCTTGGGAGTGGAGATCAAGGTGAAGCCGGACGCGAAGATCTGGAACCAGGTCCAGGCTTCATCTGGGTGCTCCGTGCCGGACCACATACTGTGACCGGCGGACGCGACCCGGGTGGTGTCGGAGTCGTCCTTGGGCAGATGGGCGATGTCCTATGCGAATTCCAAGTGAAAATCGTGAAGTTGCCGTAGATCCGGGTCGAAATCCAGACCGCCTCTCATTATTCTCTGCCGGGATGTCTGCTTCGCCCTGTTTGCCTGCCGAATGTGGTCTTCGCTGTCAGGATGGTGATCTTGGTCTCTGCCCTCCTGGACGATCTGTGCCAGGAGAATTGCCCAGAACGGCATGGACTGCCCACACATGGGTATTCCGCTGGTCTGACGGCAGACAACGATTTTCCCAAGCCCTGCAGTCAGAGTAAAATCTGGTGTCTTGTTTGACAATGTATTCCCTCGGTGATTGGGCACGTCTCCGAATGGAACGGCTCTGCCCAGCCATGTCCCCGTGAGGGCCGTTGGCCCTTGGGTAGGGGCGCATTGCCAGGGATAAGGAGGAAGCATGCGACGCAACAGGTTGTGTTGGCTCTTGACAATGGTTCTGAGTGTGGGATTGGTCGCCTGTGCTGGCGGGGAGGCCACCCCTGCGGCTGAGGAATCACAGATGGCGACGGAAGCCGAAATGGCGGAAGCCATGCCGGAATCTCAATACAGTCAGGCCCCCATGTTGAACGCCGCGGTGCTGGATGGGGCACTGCCTCCGGTCGATGAGAGAGTCCCGCAAGATCCGCTGGTGGTGCAACCCGTCAGTGAAGTGGGCACCTATGGCGGCACGTGGCGCAGACTGGACAACAACGACAATTTGGGTCTGACACGGCAGGTCATCTTCGTGGAGCCCTTCCTGAAATGGCATCGGGACGCCAACGGCATGCGCCCCAATCTGGCCGAGTCCTGGGAATACAACGCAGAAGGTACGGAACTGACTGTGAACTTTCGCCAGGGCATCAGGTGGTCCGACGGGGATCCCCTCAATGTGGATGACTACGTCTTCTGGTGGAACGACATGGTCTTGAATGAGGATGTGCCGGTGGCTGCACCGAACGGCACCATCTTCCAAGGTACACCCATGCAAGTGGCAAAGGTGGATGACTTCACCTTGCACTTTACCTTCCCGGAACCGGCTCCGTTGTTCATGGAGCAGCATTCGCGAGGCCACTACCACTCCGCCGCCTTCGTAATCCCGGAGCACTTCCTGAAAGAGCACCATCCAGACTACTCGGACGCGACCGACACCGAGACCCTCATGTCGTACTATGACCTGGCCTCGCGCATGCAGAAGTCGGATATGCCCATGTTCAGTCCCTGGGTGCCCGAGGACTTCACCTCTGGCCAGACGGCGGTCTTTGTGCGGAATCCCTACTACTGGAAGGTGGATCCCAATGGCAATCAGCTCCCATATATCGACCGCATGGTAGTGGACATCGTGAGTGGGGCCTCCTTTACCGAGACCGTGGCTCTGAAGACCATCGCCGGTGAAATCGACATGCAGGTGCGGGACATCGCGCCCAAGGATGTACCTCTGATTCTGGAGAATGCCGAAACCGGCGGCTACGAGGTGCTGTTCTGGAACCGCGGCGATTATTCCTGGCCGTGGCTCATTTTCAAGTTTGACTATGACGACCCGGACTTGGTGGACATTTTCTACGATGCCCGTTTCCGGCGGGGTCTGTCCCACGCCATTGATCGGGAACGCATCAATGAGATTGTCTCCCTGGGGCTGGGCAATGCCCGTTCCTTCGCCTTGAGCCCGGAAAGCCCTGAATTTCAGACCGAACGCGGCAAGCAAGTCTATGCAGAATGGTCCACGTCGTACGCGGCCCACGACCCGGAACTGGCGATGTCCCTCCTGGATGAGGCCGGCATAGTGGACCAAGACGGAGACGGCATGCGGGATCGCCCGCACGGTGACAAACTGGAAATCATCGTGCATGTCAATGTCGATGACCAGAACTCTGTGGATGCCATGGATCTGATCAAGGAGGACTGGGCGGAAGTCGGCATAGACATGGTCTTGAACGCGGTGGAGTGGAGCGTGATCATGGAAGACGGCGAGAATCGGGATGTCATGATCCATGCTTGGGGCAGCGCGGCAGCCTGGGGTCTGGTCTCCGCGGCCACGGTATGGACACCGGTAGAGAGCGTTTCATATGCCTTGGCCGGCATTCACGTCGGCCGGCATTTCCAGACGGGCGGCGCGGACGGTGTAGCCCCGCGGCCGGGTTCCGCGCTGGAAAAGCTGCAGCAGGCCTACGCCGAACTGGTGACCATCGTGGATCCGGTGGAACGGGAATCCAAACTGCTGGATGCCTACCAGATTCACATTGACGAGGGTCCGTTGTCTCTGGGCGTGGTGGGAGAACACATCTCCCCGCTGGTGGTCAAGCACAATTTCCACAATGTGCCGCGGACAGGCGGTATCGTTGCCTCCTGGGATCTGGGTTTTCCCGGCTCCTCGGATCCAGAGCAGTACTACATGACCGCGGAATAGAGCTCCCTCCAGTTCATCGGTTGCGCGAGGGGCAGGCCTCACGGGCCTGCCCCTCCTGTTTGCGACCGCAGCCTGACTGTCCTCCCTCATGCGTTCCTACATCCTGCATCGGCTGGTTTCCCTGGTGCCTACAGTGTTCCTGATCACCTTGTTGGGCTTCATCATCATGGAGTTGCCGCCCGGGGACTATGTAGACCGCTACATCCTGCAGCAACAGGCGCAGGGCAACACGGGGGTCGCGGATCAGGCCGAGATGTTGCGGGCACGATTCGGGCTGGACAAGCCGGCCCATGTTCGCTTCCTGCACTGGCTGGGGGACTTTGCGCAAGGCGACTTCGGGGATTCGTTGGCCCAGAACCGGCCTGTCCGCGCCATCATCGGTGAACGGTTGCTGCTGACTTTCGTGGTCTCCTTCTGTGCCTTTCTGCTCTCCTGGGGCATTGGCATTCCTCTGGGCATCTATTCAGCGACCCACCAGTATTCCAAGGGGGACAATGCCCTTACCGCAATCGCCTTTCTGGGGCTGGGCCTGCCGGACTTCCTCATAGCCCTGGTGTTCGTGGTGCTGGCCTGGCAGATCTCGGGGGATGTCTTGACCGGACTGTTTTCTTCGGAATACACCATCGCGGCCTGGAGTCTGGCCAAGGTGTGGGATCTGTTGCGGCATCTTTGGATTCCGGTGCTGGCCGTGATCGTTACCGGCACCGCCTGGGTCATGCGCGTCATGCGCGGCAACCTGCTCAGCGTCCTGAACACCAACTACATCCTGGCGGCGCGCGCCCGCGGCGTGCCGGAGAAGGTCGTGGTGTGGAAGCACGGCGTGCGCAATGCCCTGCATCCCTTGGTGTCGGCCTTGGGAGAGGTGCTGGTGTGGCTGATCAACGGCTTCACCATCACCAGCATCGTGCTGGATTTGCCCACCATCCAGACTGTCTATCTCAACGCCACGCTGTCGCAGGACATTTTTCTGGGTGGCACCATCCTGATCTTGATAGGACTGCTGGTGGTGCTGGGCACCTTCATGGCGGACATCCTGTTGGCCTGGCTGGATCCCCGGATCCGCTTGTCATAGCCCTGTGTCCCGATTGTGACCGTGACTGCTGCGGTATCCCAGGTTCCCGAATATGCGGTCCTCAGCATCCGCCAGCTGATGTTGCGTCGCTTCCGACGCAACAGGCTGGCTGTGGCCGGCGGCTCTATCCTGCTGGTCATGTATCTGCTCTCCCTGTTTGCGGGCTTTGTGGCCCCCTATGGAGTCCGCACCACGCACGACAAGTTCGCCTTGGCTCCTCCGCATGGCATTCATCTGCGCGACGCAGCCGGCAACTTCGTATGGCCACCGGTCGTCTATGGCCTGGAATCTGCCGTGGACAAGGCGACCTTCCGCAAGACTTTCACCCGGGTGCCTGAGGAGACCTATCCCCTGAGGTTTTTCGGCAAGGGCGTGACTCACAGGATGTGGGGCCTCTTTGAGACCGACCGGCACCTGTTTACGGTGGATGAACCGGGGCTGATCTTCTTGCTGGGCACGGACCGCCAGGGACGGGATCTGCTCTCCCGCATTCTGTATGGCTCCCAGGTGTCGCTGACGGTGGGCCTGCTGGGTGTGCTGGTGGCTCTGGTCCTGGGGACCGGCATCGGCATTCTGTCGGGCTATCTGGGCGGGGCTGTGGATGTCGTGATTCAGCAGCTCATCGCGGTGCTGCTTTCCTTTCCGCAGATTCCCCTGTGGCTGGCCTTGGCCACATTGGTGCCGCCCAACTGGTCTTCCGTACGGGTGTATTTCGGGCTGTCCCTGGTCTTGAGCATCGTGAACTGGGGCGGTCTGGCGCGCCAGGTGCGGGGCATGGTGTACGCCCTGCGCGAGGAGGACTTCATACTCTCCGCCCGTTACACCAATTGCAGTCTGGCCCGGATTGTGGCGAAGCACCTCATGCCCAACACCCTGGGTCATGTGCTGGTCATCGCCACCTTGGCCATTCCCCAAATGATTCTGGGCGAAACCGCCTTGAGTTTCCTGGGTCTGGGCATTCGTCCGCCCATGACCAGCTGGGGACTGCTCCTGAGCGAGGCACAGCATGTGCGGGTGATTCTGCAGCAGACCTGGCTGTTGCTGCCTGCCGTCTTTGTCATTGTGACCATCATCTGCTTCAACTTCCTGGGAGACGGTCTGCGGGATGCCGCGGACCCCTTCAGCGTCTGAGGCTTCCATGTCGATGGCGGATCCGGCAGTCCTGCTGCAGGTGGAAGACCTGCATGTGCATTTCCACACTGAGGAAGGCACGGTCCGCGCTGTGAACGGGGTGTCCTTCACCGTGCAAAAGGGACAGACGCTGGGCGTGCTGGGGGAAAGCGGCTGCGGCAAGTCCGTGACGGGCTTTTCGCTGCTGCGCCTGGTGCGACCTCCTGGCCGCATAGTCCAGGGACACATCTCCTACCTGGGCCTGGGAGAACCCCTGGACGTGGTGGCAGAGCCGGAGGGCAGCCGGCGCCTGCAGCAGATGCGAGGCGGCGAGATGTCCATGATTTTCCAGGAGCCCATGACCTCGCTGGATCCCGTCTACACGGCCGGGGATCAGGTGATGGAAGCTATCTCCTACCACAACGACGTCACGGCGGAGGAAGCCCGCGCGCGGGCCATTGCCATCCTGGGGCAGGTGGGTCTGCCCGAACCGGAGCGCCTGGTCGACACCTATCCGCATCAGCTGAGCGGCGGCATGCGCCAGCGGGTCATGATCGCCATTGCCCTGGCCTGCCATCCCCAGCTGCTCATCGCGGATGAGCCCACCACGGCCTTGGATGTCACCACCGAAGCCCAGATCCTGGCATTGCTGCGGGAGCTGCAGGCTGAATTGGGGATGGCCATGATCTTCATCACCCACGACCTGGGGGTCATCGCGGAGATGGCCCAGCAGGTGGTGGTCATGTATCTGGGCGAGATTGTGGAAAGGGCGGACGTGAAGGAACTCTTCGCGGATCCATTGCACCCGTACACCCAGGCCTTGCTGGAATCAGTGCCCCGGCTGGGATCCCGGGACCGCAGGCGCCTGCAGGCCATCAAAGGGATTGTGCCCTCCCCTGCGGACATGCCGACCGGCTGCACGTTTCATCCGCGCTGCCGGGATTTCATTCCCGGCCAATGTGATGCCCAGGCGCCGCCCCTGCAGACTCTGGCCGACGGGCGGCAGGTACAGTGCTGGCTCCATGCAAACGGCGAGACTGCCGCGTGAACGGCACCCGGGCCGCAGCGGAACCGCTGCTGACAGTCAGGGAACTCAAGATGCACTACCCGCTGTCGTCTGGCCTTCTGCAACGGCGGAAAGGCGTGGTCAAGGCGGTGGATGGCATCTCCTTTGCGATTCCCCAAGGCAGCACCATGGGGCTGGTAGGCGAGTCTGGCTGTGGCAAGACGACGACAGGTCACTGCATCATGCGCGGCCGTGATCCCACTTCGGGGGAAATCCTGTTTCATGACGCGGAGCGAGGACCGCTGGACATCTGTCAGGCGGACCGGCACACGCTGGCGTACATTCGCCAGCGAATTCAGATGGTGTTTCAGGATCCTTACTCCTCCCTCAATCCACGCATGACGGCCCAGGAAATCGTGGGCGAGCCCTTGTTGGTGAACCGGAACGTGACCGGCCCGGAGCTGGAAGACCGCGTAGCGGAACTGTTGCACGTGGTGGGATTGCATGCCGACACCATGCACCGGTTTCCCCACGCATTCAGCGGCGGGCAACGGCAACGGCTGGTCATTGCCCGGGCCCTGTCCCTGCGACCGGCCTTGATCGTGGCCGACGAACCGGTCTCGGCCCTGGACGTGTCCATCCAGGCCCAGACCCTGAATCTGCTGCAGGATCTGCAGGAGGAATTTGGTCTCTCCTACCTGTTGATTGCGCACGACTTGAGCGTGGTGGAACACCTCTGTGACCGTGTTGCGGTCATGTACGTGGGCCAAATTGTGGAGATGGGCGAGACCTTCCGCCTTTTTGACCACCCCCGACACCCGTATACCTCTGCCTTGCTTTCGGCGGTGCCCCGGCCGGATCCCTTTGCGACCCGGCAGCGGCTCATCCTGCAGGGTGAGGTGCCCAATGCCGCCAACCCGCCGTCCGGTTGCGCCTTCCATCCGCGCTGTCCTCATGCAGAGGACCTTTGCAGAAAGGAAAAGCCTGTGTTGCAGGCAGATCAGGAAGGTCACTGGACCGCCTGCCACTTTGCCGACGAACTGACCTTGACCGGAATCCACGCATAGCCCAGGAGCCAGCAGCGCATGTCTCTCTCACCGCAGGAAATCAGGACGTTCCAGGACAATGGCTTTCTCTACAAGCAAGGGCTGGCCAGCCCCGCGGAAATCCAGGCCATCAAGCAAGAGTGCCGGGATGTGCATCGGCGCATGCGGGACGATCCCCCGGCCGGAGTGCATGTCTCCTGGGAGGATGAAGACACGCGGCAGCTGGTGCGCCAGTTGATGCACAGCGAGCTGGTCAGCCCCACCTTGAATGCCTTGCTGCGCAGCCCGAAGATCCTGGACATGGTCCAGGATCTGATTGGCCCGGACATCTCCCTGTTCCACTGCAAGCTCCTGCCCAAGTCCAGGGGTTCCGGTGCGGAAGTGCCTTGGCATCAGGACTATGCGTACTGGCGGCAGGACACCAACCAGCCCCGGATGGTCAATTGCATGCTGGCCATTGACTCGGCGGATCCAGAGAATGGGTGCATCGAGTTCCTGCCAGGCAGCCACAAGTGGGGCTTGCAGGAACACGAACGCCACCAAGAGGCCTTTGGCATGTTTCTGCCGGGCCGCTACTATCCCCGGGCGGAGGCCAAGCCGGTGCCCATGGCACCGGGTGACGCTCTTTTCTTCACTTCGCTGGTCATCCACGGCTCCGCGCCCAATCAGTCCCTGCGGGATCGCTGGGCCAACACCATCGCGTATAACGTGACCGGCAACGGGGAAGGTCAGGATCGGGAAATCCTGCGGGGTCCAGGCTTGGCTTAGGGGTGGCGGGTATCGGACACGTACCGGAAAATGGTCCTGCTGGCCCCCGGTTTGTTCTCAAGGGCCCCGGAGCCTGGATGCGGGTGCACGCAGGTCAGATGCAGCGGACTTGGGCCGCCCACAGTCCGGTACAGGGACAATGGGGGACATCACGACGCGGCTCCCGATCGGGTTGCAGAACACGGCATGCCGTGTCGACGTGGTGCGTTGTCGATTAGGATCCGGGCCGCACTGGTGGCGCGCCCCACAAGACGCGGCCCAGTGCACTGTCCGGCAGGACTCACGCTTGCATGAGGGCAGTCTGCGTACAATAGCCGCGCGGCAGGTCAGCCACCGGTATCCTGCGGCCGGGGCTCTCCCAACAGCAGGTGGCGCCATGCACCCGGCGCGGCCGCCAGCCGGTCCAGTGTGTCCTGACTGGGCCAGCTGGACGGAGGCGTCGCGGCCCAGCTTTGCAGCACCTGCTCGGCTGCGCCTGGGTCCGTGGCATCCAGGAGATGGTGAAGCACGGGGCCCCAGGATGCCAGTGCCCCTTCCAGTCTGCCCTCGGCCTTGCCTTCCAGTCTGCCCTCGGCCTTGCCTTCCAATGTAGCCTGCAGGACCGGTATATCCTCCACCTGGACCCATGCTCCCGCACTTTCCTGCCAGCACTGCAGGCCGTCATCAGCCCAGCGCAGCGACGTGTTCAGCACCATGCTGTCCATGCCCCCATCGGCGTCCGCGCCGATGGGCCGGTACTGCACCAGGCGGCAGGGGGTGCCATCGGCCGCATCCAGCGTGAAGCCACTGAGGGGATCCGGCTGGCATTGGTCCACCAGCCAGTATTCCCGGATCCCCATGCCGGCATAGACGGCCATTTTGTGGCGCCAGTCGTTGTCGCGCAGCTCACGGTCCGAATGGGAGACGATCTCGACGGTCAGGAGGGGCGCCCCATCCCGGTCGTACCGATAGGACAGCAGGGAATCGTCGGGGGCGGGACCGGTCCACAAAGACAGGTCCGGCTGCAAGGTGGAGGTGTGCCGCTCAGGTCCAAACAAAGCGCCCGGAATCCCGGTGATGTTCACCTCCATGCTGACGTGGACTTCCGAGGCCAACGACTGGCCGAGAATCTTGAGGGCGTTGCACATGTGCACGAGCCACTCCCCGTGGTCGTGCGAGGGAGACATCATCATCCGCACCCCAAACACCACATAGTGCGGATCCGAAGTGTGCGTTTCCGTATATTGGTACCGGTCGGGCTGATAGGCATAGTCTGGCCGGTAATGCGACAAGGCACGGATGCGCTGCAGGGAAGCAGCCCGCGCCCGCTTCCCCATGTCGGGACGGGGCCGCAGAGCGGGATGGGGCCAAGCGACAGGGACATCAAGCTGCGGCAAAGACATGAGATGGAGCGGGCCAAGACGAATGCTGACGCTATAGTGTACTATGCGCGTAGAGCCGGCTTGAAGAGCGCGGCAGGCAGGGCGATTGCATGGAACACGCCATCAGCTTCATGTGATAGCGCGGGTCCCAGGCGGCCTTGAGGTGTTTGTGGGCGACACCCCACTGGGCCGTTGTTTCCTGTGGCAGGACATGGAGAGCGATGCGCCGTCAGGGGCCATGTTGGGGGGAGCTTGATCCCGCCGGCGCACACCCCTGTCATCTGCCCGAAAGGCTACATCCAGGACCCCGTGCATGGAGTTTGCGATTATATCCAGCAAGGCGTGGTGCTGGGCGCGCTCGATGCGGGGATCGTCCCCTGGCTCCAGGCAGGCTATGAGAAGGGAAACCGCGATATCCGTCATGAGGCAAACTCCGGCGGCGATCGAGACTTCGCTCTCCGTCTATCCGCAGGGAATTGACCTTCAATGAAAATGCCATCGCCCTGGCGCGGCAGGGGCAACAGAGGCCCGGGAATCCCGGTCTGTCACCTGGTGTCCCCTGCGCAACGGCAATGCCTCTCCCCGGTCATGATCGGGGCCTCTGCCCCCATACGGAGTGTATGCCTGCTGGGAAAGCGGGCACAGCACGGTCCCTATCGCCGGGGTTCCGGATGAAACCGGCGCCCCAGGTCATGCCGGTGGGCCTGTATCCACTGGGACAGCAAGGTGGTGCCCAGCGGCGGCTCGTCCGAGCCCAGCAAATCCGCGGCCAAGCCATCCAGTTCGTCCCGGGACAGAATGGTGTCCCGCAACACCTGTCCGGCGGCCTGATACAGGCCCAGACACAGAGACGGGGGCAGGTACACGATGCGCGGGGCCCGGCCGGTCAGCCAGAGGCCCATGCGCTGCACCAGCTCGGCAAAGGCATACTGTTCGGGCCCACAGGCATCCCGAACCATCGAGTCGGGACTGGCCCCGCAGACGCACAGGGCCGTGGCCATGTCCCGCACGTGGATGGGACGGATCCGATACCCTGGGGGACGGGGCAGGAAGAAGACCGGAAACCGCCGCACGGCATAGGCGATGTTGTTGATCAGGATGTCCTGGGCGCCAAAGAAGCAGGCCGGCCGCAGGATCGCATAGGACAGGCCGCTCTGCCGGATGCAGGTTTCCACCGTGGCCTTGCCCCGAAAATAGGGCAGCGGACTGTCGGCCTGCGGCTGGGTGATGCTGACGTGGACCACCCGCTGCACCCCGGCGGCGCGGATCAGGAGCCGGGACTGCGCCACCGCCTCTGCGTGCGAGGTCCACGGGCCACGATGCCCGATGGGCGGCCGGGTATGGCGAACCCAGAAGGTGTTGTACAGTGTGTCCACGCCGCTCAGGGCGGTCGTGAGGGCCGGCAGCTGCCACGTCAAGGGATACGCGGTCACGGCTCCCTGGAAAGGATCATCGGCCGGTATCCGCCGGGTGGTGAGCGACCGCACCGTCTGGCCCTGTGTCAGCAGGGTCTGCGCGATGTGGCGGCCCAGATACGACCAGGCTCCGGTGACGGCGGCGACAGGCATGATGCTTGGGACTTATATATCTAACTAACAAAGTTGGACATATCGTGTTCACGGGTTATAGAGGTACCCATGGTAACGCCTCTCGCCGTGCAGTGGCCCCTGTCCCATGGGCCACAGAGCGTGCCTGACGCTCCAAGATGTTCAACGCTGCATTCCAGTCGGCATTGATCTGAAATTGACAGTGTACACAACAAAATCTGGATTGAGTGGTTCTGTTCTCCTTGGTGCTGTGGCGGCATTGACTGCAGGTCTGACTGGTGTAGGCCGCAGATACCTTGATCACTTGGCCGCACTTATAAGTCAACTTGCGTTCCAGCAGACCCCAGCCGCTCCACAGTGCCCTGGGCAGAACGTGTCATGCCTTGGGTCTGCAAATCCTTGATGACCACAGTATGCGCGGTGTCAGCCACCGTACGACTGATCCGGTGCATATCGTTGTCTCTGATACGCTGGCGCTTGCGGTGGAGCCTGGTCAACTGTCCGGCAATGCGTCGGCGCCGGGCAGAACCTTTTTTCTTGCGTGCCAGACAGCGTTGGTGACGCTTGATCTGGGCATTCAGACGAGCTTGATTGGTCATGCAATGCACAGTGCCCGTACTGTCTGTGGCCTGTCCCACGTTGCGGTCCAGGCCCAAGACGCCAGTTTGTGCCCATGGTTTGACTTGATGCACAGGCACAGCGGGCACAGCGTAGACAATGTAGGCATACCATCTGGACCGTATGGCAGTGCCCTCCTTGCGGATGCGTGCCTGCAACGGTTTGCCACCGGCGTAGGGGTTGGCGCCCTTCAGGCGCAACCACCCGATCTTGGGCACGCGCAGATGACATGGAGATAGGGACACGTCATCGGCGATGGTGAATCCATCCTGTGCGGGCCTTGAACCGGGGATGTTGCCGTTTGCCCTGCAGGAACGCCCGGTAGGCATCGGCCCGGTGCTTGAGCACATATTTGACTTCCCGGTGTCCGTACGCCTGCAGCCAACTGTACTCGGCACTGCGCCGCAGGGCTGTGAACTCCTTGCCCAGGCCAAAGTACGACACTTGGGGTTTCGGCCCAATCCGGTAGTCCTGCCAGCATTGCCAGCGATGTTGCTGCCGGGCTAGGAAGAGGTTCCACACCCACCGGCAGGCCCCGGCAGTGCCTGCCAACTCTGGGTTTCCGGCAACAGGCGCAGGCGCACTGTGCGATGGCCTACTTGGGGTACCATGGGGTCGGCCAGGCACGGAAGTGACGGTTCCTTGTTTGTGCAGGCGGCATGCCGCTTTCTTCTATTGCAGCACAAACAGACATGTGTTAATCAGGTATATAAGTCCCCACTATATCCTCGCGGGACGGGAGTGGAAGGCCCGATGCGGATCCTTCTTCACCCCCTTGCGGCGGCAAGGTCCTGTACAGAACGCGGAACGCGATCCGGGATGGCCGACAGGACTGCTTGACCCTGTCTTGCCGCTTGGTACACTGATCTGGAACCTTGGCGATCCGAGCCCGGTGGGGAAGCCAAGCCGTCCGTCCGGCTCCGCGTCCCCCGGCAGGCGATGGGAGCGCCTGGGGTTTCGCATCAAGCCGGTGGAGTGTGTCTTGGTCGACAGGACAGCCTGCGAAAGTCCGACCGCGCTCTGCCAGGAGATGTTCAGACCGGCCCTGCAGCCAACCCTGCACCAATGAGGAATCCGCCATGAATAATGTCAGCGCGAGCGAACGTGAGCTGTATCCGGGCAAGCAACTGTTTGTGGATGACTATTTCATCGAATCGCTGCGGGATGCCCACCGCGTGTTCCATCCACCGGCCAAGCTGACCGTGGAGGAACCGTTGCCCATAGCGCTGGATCAGCCTTGGGACAGTCACGCTCTGCAGTTGGGCCAAGTGGTCTACGACGAGCGCCACCGGATGTTTCGCATGTACTATCGGGTTCCGCAGGCCGACGGCGAACTGATCTGTGCCCTGGACTCGGACGACGGGATGCACTGGCACCGTCCCTGCCTGAATCTGGTGGAGTTCAACGGCTCCCGTGCCAACAACATCACCAATTGTCCGCCCGGATATCTGCCGATTCTCTGGGATCCCTGGGCGGTGGAAGAGAAGGAACGTTGGCGCCGTTCCGATGTGCGCCCCCAGCCTTATGGTGCGGAGGGCCGAGCCGAATGGCGCGGCTTCCATTCCGCTGACGGGTACCGCTGGTTTCCCTATCCTCCCGGTCCCCATAGCCGACAGAAGATGCTCTCGCACTTTGGGGCGCCGGCCGACACTTTTGGCGGGGTGGTCAATCCGGACGCCCGTTACGTGTACTATACCCAGCGCGGCTCCAATCGCCGCACGCGGGTGCTGGGCCGCCGCGACAGCGCAGACTATCTCAACTGGTCGGGTCTGCGGACGGTGATCGAGCCGGATCTCCGTGACATAGCCGGCACCGAGTTTTACGGGGCCGGCTATGACATCGCCAATCGCACGCAGGGCGGCCTTTCTTTCCTGGTGCTGTCGGTATTTCATACCGACCTGCGCGAGTCCTATGCCATTGCCGATCCCGCGCACTATTGGGGGCTGACGGAAACCGGTCCCGCCGCACTGGCCGCCCGGGTGGACGGCGTGGTGGATCTCCAGCTGGCGTCCAGCCGGGACACCGTGAGCTGGAAGCGCTTTCGGGAACCGCTGGTCTCCCGGGGCGAACCCGGAGCCTGGGATTGGGGCACCATTTACGGGGATGGGCCGATTCTGCACGACGACAAACTCTGGTTCTTCTACCTGGGTCGGGATCTCTCGCACAATGGCCGGGGGTTTGAAACGTGGCGGTCCCCCTACGCCCAGTCATCCCGCTGGGGCAAGGGCCTGGCCCAATTGCGGGTGGACGGCTATGTCAGCGTGGAGGCCCGGGGATGGGCCCCGGGCTGTCTGACAACCCACCGTTTCCGGCAGGAATCCGGCGGCACGGCCCGCGTCAACGTGGATGCATCGGCCGGGGAGCTGCGGTACGAGATTCTGGAAGACGACGATACACCCATGCCCGGTTTCGGCGCTGCCGAATGCGATCCCATTCGGGTGGACAGTCTGGACCACCCGCTTTCCTGGCAGGGTCGGCAACACTGGCCCGGCGTCACCGAGCTGCGCAGCGTGCGCTATCCTGAACTGGCCGAAAATGAATATTACGTCAAGATCCGGTTCGTGATTGCCCCGGGCACGAAACTCTATTCGGTTACCATTCAGCCGCCGCAGGTCATGCTGTGGCAAATCGAGATTGCCTCGCGCATTGACTGACCCTTCTGTCCGCGACCGCACATGCTGCGGCGCACCGGCGCCATGCTCCCCCATCGATTGCTTGACAGACTGCAAGCAGGGGCTCCCTCATTTGGCCTGTTGCTGGCGTTGCTGGCCCTAGGCTCCTCCACGGTGGGCCGAGAGGGCCGCCGCATTTTGCCAGTTGCCTACCCCGCGGGTGACCTGGCACCCGCCAACTGTTACAGGTCGGCCCGGGCGGCACCAGGAATGCCATGTGGCACTCCACATGGCGTCCTTCCGCCGCCATCGGGCGGCCCACGATATGGTCCGCTATCGTCTGCCGGTGGCCGTAGCGGCAGTGACCCAGAGTGGGAATGGACACCTGGGTGGGAAGTGGCACTCATGCTCCGCCTAGCCGCTCGTAGACGTTGAACGCGTCGCCGAACTGCATCGTCCGGCCTTTGCTCTCCAACGCAAAGGCCCAGGGCCAGCCGTGGGCCGGGCGCATCTTCCGACACAGACCTGTCGCCTGCCTGCCGCCACATCCAGGAATCCGCCTTGCAATTGCCACTTGGGGTCTTCGCCCGCGTTGACGCCATACCGGCGGGCGACATTGGCAATCAGCAGCTTTAGGTCATGGCCCAGGTCAGACAACACGCTCCGAAACTGCCCCGGCATGATATGCGTCATGCCTTCGATGCGGGGCAACAACCCCTTGCGCCTCTCTGCCTGCCGCTGTCCGGGTTGGAGTCCGTGGCCGTCAGCGTGAGGGCGGTGCGGCTCGCCGCCGTGGACGTGCCGGTGAAGGTGTGGGTAGCGGTGTCATAGGCGATGCCGGCGGGGGGAGCGCCAGTGAGCTCGTAGGTCAGCGGCCCGTCCTGCGCCTGCGCCCACACCAGCTATCGCTTTATCGAGGGGATTGAAGACAGGGGTCTGCATTGCATTTTTCCTCTGTAAAGGGTTGGTCGCGCGGGATTCGACCACGTCTGTTTTTCTGGCGTTTAGTCCCATCTACGATGGCTCAAGCGTTCAACGCAACGGTCGGAATGGTGCGAAAATTACAAAACTCGGGCTCTGTTCAAGCCATGTCTGAAAACGTCCATCGGAGCGACGAAATCCGTTTCACGACTTCACTCTCGCCAAGACCTTGCTTGGGTTTTGCCTCACCCGATCGCCTGCGCGGCTTTTATCGGTGCCGTCGTCCGTAGCGTTGCCTCTGGCGATGCCAGCTCCAAGCCACCCGCTCCCACCGGTGCACCGCACAATGCAGTTGTGCGGCTCTGTGTACACAGTCTACGGGTGTCCCGCAGACTGGCCTGTGTCTCACTCAAATCTCCTCTGAGCTTGAATCGCGGGAACGATGTATCCCAAGTCTGCTGATTGCCAGGTGTACTGCGCGGGCGTGTAACCGTTGCCTCGACGAAGCCGTTGGTACCTTCCGACAGTACCGTGGTCTCCAGCAATATGGGATGCACTGTGGCTGTTCGCAATCTTTCTGCTGTTTGCGCTTCCTCCGGCATGACTCGCAGATTTCTTTGGGTCCGGAAGACGATGTCCATGACGGTTTCAAGCCCTTCTTCGTCAGGGCATCAATTAGCAGCCTTCCCTGCCGGCTTCAAGCCCCGCCATGGGCCTTTCTTGCAGCCTGCACCTCAAATGTCCGCATATCTGTATCTGCAGTGTGTTCCAAACACCGCCCGCAACCCGGTTTTTCTGGCTTGCAGGGCTCCAAACACTGCTAACCGGCCTCCTTTTTGACGCTGGGAGGAGATTGGCAATTTCCGTGCGGACACTGTCTGTTGTCCGGTATCCCCCTGCCTACGCTGCCGTCTCCAGATATAGCGCGTGGATCCGGATGTCCTCGGGTCGCAGGCCGCCGACATTCACTCTCAGGCGCATCGTATCCGGTATCGGCCGGATCCTGTTCTGCCCTTGCCAATGTACCGGTTGACGCAGTCCGGATGTCGCCACCGGGGTGCAGGCGGCACCGCTGAGGCCGGCCAAGGGCCTGAATTGCCGGTCCAGCACTTCCACTGTCACATGGCTGTGGGGGCCCACGCCGCTGACATTGAGATACGCTGCCGCCGGCTTCCCCTCCAGGTCAATGGGGGCGGAGATGACATGGGCTTCTTGGACAGACGCCATCTTGGAACCCCGAAAGGGCTGGAAATAGCCCAGCCGATCGCGCTCCCAGCTGGCGATCCGGACTCCGTCCCGGAAATGCCAGGAGCCATACCAGAACAGGGTCTCGTCCCCGACATTCTCAAACCCCTGGCCCTGTTCCAATGCAGGGTACGTGGAGGCCCGATGGGTCAAGTCCGACCCCATGCCATCCTCGGAGGCCGCGATCAGGCGGAAATCCGGGATGGGTTCCCGGAAATGCAGGGCGTCATTGCTGACCACCAGTCCCAGGTCGATGGACACAAACCGCCGATCGTTGGTGGGATGGCCATGCCACTGGCCGTAAATGCCCACAACGACATTGCCGCGATTCCAGAGACCGGCCCCCAAGTGAACCTGCTCGCCGCCATGGGAATACGGAGAGACTGGACGGGGCGGCACATGCCCGCGCATGAAAGCCATGCAATCTGCCAGGACCCAGTTCTCAAAGTCGTAGGACACAAAGATCTCCAGCTTGCGCGGGGGCCCGAAGTGGCCGCCCCCGCTCTGGGCGGCCACGTGGTAGCAGTCATTGAAGCGGATCAGGCCTCCCATCTCGCACGACAGATAATGAGGCTCCACCCGTCCTTCCGTCCAGCGGAGACCGTCTGGACTGAAGGCGACGTTGAATTCCGCCCGCCCCCCGTGGGCCGGATTGCGGCCGTGGGTTTCATATACCATCTTGAAGCGCCGCTGTGGATCCGGATCCGCGGGATCCTGCAACACGGTCAACGCCACGACTCCATAGGCGCCCCCGCCCAGATCCACCAGGTTGTTGCCCGTGCCGCCGTTGTAGGGAATCAAGTGGAGCTCCGGTTTGGTCCAGTGATAGCCATCCTGGCTGGTGGCCAGGCACACACGCGGCCAGTCATTCGCCCGATCCCCTTGGCCCAGATACCACATCCAGTATTCGCTGCCCACCCGCTGCACCGCGCCATAGTAGGAGATTGCCAGGCTGTCGGGCGTGCCGGGCGGACCACAGGCCACCACCAGCCGGGTGCCTCCCTCCGCCGTGGACTGCCGGGGGATGAGCTGGAGACGCATGCCCCGCTGAAAGGGCAGGCTGTGGTCATCGAAGGGGAAAAGAGTCAGCGTATCAAGACTGGCCATGGGGCCGCCATTGTGAATGAACATGTTGCCTCCGCAATTGGGGGGACTGACAGCTGGAATGCTCCGAAGGGGCCCGCGGGCCCCTGTCTCAGTCGTTCCCCTGTTTTGGGTTCAGAGCGTCGTTCAGACCGTCCCCCAGGAAATTGATGCCCAGCGAGACGACCGCCACCGTCAAGCCGGGAATCGCCACCAGCCAGGGCCGGTAGCGCCAACTGAGGGAATTGTCGTTGATCATGGCCCCCCAGCTGGCTTGGGGCGGCTGGATGCCCACGCCCAGAAAGCTCAACCCCGACTCGGCGATGATGGCTCCGGCAAAGCCAAAGGTCACGGCCACAATCACGGGGCCCAGGGAATTGGGGATCAGGTGCCGGATCAGAATCGAGCGCTGCGTACTGCCGATGGAACGTGCCGCCTGCACATACTCGGATTCCCGCAGGGCCAGGATCTGGCCACGGATCAGACGGGCATAGCCGGGCCACTGGATGAGTGCCAAGGCGCCGAACACGACAATGAGATCGACATAGGCCGGTGTGCGAAAAAAGCCCAGACCGGTCAGTCCATACATGCTTTCCACCCACACGGCCACCGGCCGTCGAAACGTGGCCGCCACCAGGGAGGCGAACAGCAGCTGGGGAATGGACATGGTCATGTCGATCATGCGCGAGATCAGCCAGTCCACCCATCCTCCCAGGTAGGCCGCCGAGGCTCCCAGCACGATCCCCAGCAGCAGCCCAAAGCAAGTAGAGATCAGAGCGACAATGCCTGCTGTGCGGGCCCCCCACAGGATCCGGCTGAGCATGTCTCGGCCCAGGTCGTCGGTGCCAAACCAGTAGTCGAGGCTGGGCGGTTCCGCAATGCGATCCAGATTCTGTTCCATGTAGGGATAGGGGGCAATCGCCGGGCCAAATATGGCCAGGAAGAACACGCCGAAGAAGACCACCAATCCAGCCAGAGACAGGCGGTTGCGGATCATGCGCTTCCATGCATCCGTCCACAGGCTGCGCCGTTGGCGCAACCCATCCGCCGGCAGGTCGTCGGTTGGGGGCAAATGCGCTGGAGGACGTTCCGGGGACTGGATCATAGCCTGAATTCAACCTGCCGGGACGAGCCCCGGCCATCATGCCAAGACGTTGCAGGGCATTGACCCCCGTTCGTGTTGTCGTTCGTATTGTGAGGTGGTGTATTCATCATACGGCATTCCTGCCTCATCCAGCACACCGAGGAGGCCGAGATCCATGTCGGTGGACATCCGGGAGCCCGGGGTCGGAAGCAGAGCGGAATCGAAGCCGGACCGCCATTGCCAGCCCTACTGCGCCCGGACCGGGTCCCGGGGCCGCATCTCCGCGTTCTGAATCAGGCGTGCCAGGAAACTCTCAGCCAGGACCAGACCCTGATTGCGGGCTTGATGGGACAGGAGCGCCAGCCCTTGGCGCCACCACTGTTGCGCCTGCAGGTCATGCAGGTCAGGATAATCATGGCGCACCACGGACAGCGCTTCCAGGATCTCCAATTCATCGGCCTCCTGCAATGCGTTCTGCGCCTGCAGAAGGCCCTCCAATATGCTGTGCCGTTCCTTCAGGTTCGTGTCATGGGGACGGTAGGGCAAGGCACGATCCAGCAGCGCCTTGACCTCCTGCCAGATGACCGGACTGGAGCCGTCCTGCTCCATCAGCCGGAGCGCCTGGTGCACATAGCTGTCTGCCAGATGGCTGCGGACGGTTTGCCATTCGAACTCCCGGTCGGCTTCCTGCACCTGTTCAAACAGGGTCAAGGCTGTGGTCCAGTCTTCCGTGGCAAACGCCTGCTGGGCCGCTTGAAACCAGGATTGGATTTCCAGGCGACTTTCCCCCTCGGCAATGAGGTCGCCTACCCCTCCATAGTTGGGGCGTGCCGCATGAATGGCACGCAGCAGCGGCAGGGCCTGGGTCCATGCTCCTTGCCGCGCCAGGCTGCGCGCTTCCTGTAGCTGGCGCACCAGCGCCTGACCGGCCTCCGCCTGTGCCAATCCGGCCTGCGCGGCCGGGGTGTCTGGACGCAGAGCCAAGTATTGCTGAAACCGGGCTTGCGCAGTATCGTAGCGGTTCACGGACAAGGCCTGCTGGGCCTCCTCCAGCACAGTCGCGAGCACGACTTCCTGTTCCTGCACTGCCTGCCTTTGGCCGTGCAGGCGGGCCAGGAGCGTCGTGGACACACCAATCCCAACCACCAACAGCAACACCAGGAGAATGACAGCGGGACGGAAGCGAACAAGGGGTCTTGCCTTGGGGCGTGGAAGCCCGGCGTCAGGCCCATCGTGGGATTGCGCAATGCGTTCGCTCAGCCTGGTCCACTGTCCGGCTTGGGCTCTGGCAGCAGCCTTGCGGGACAGCCATCTGGGCCGGGAGGCCGTGAGGCTGCGCACATCCAGCGCCTGTTGCATGCCGCTCGCCAGCCAGTTGAAACCCACGATGGCGATGGCAAAGGCTCCGGCCGGCACCAGAGGCAACCAGTACCAGCGAAACACTTCCGCCCGGGTCCCGGCCAGCATGCCGCCCCATTCCGCAGCCTCGGGCGCGGCAGTCTGGTGCAGCAGGTCCGTGAAGTTGATCACCACTGCCTCCCCAAAGAACACACCGATGAACCCCAGTTCCGCCAACAGCAGCATCGCGGCGCTCAGTTCATGGGCGGCGCTGGGCAATACCAGGGGCAGCAGACCGGGCAGGACATGCCGGCGAAACTTCCTGGCGGGCGGTGTGCCGATGGCCTCTGCCGCCAGGAAATAGGGCTGGTTGCGGATCCGTGCGACTTCCGTGCCGATCATCCGCGTCCAGTGGGCCCAGCCGGTGAGGCCCAGGCCCAGGATGAACACCGGGACACCGGCGCCGGGCCCGATGGCGGCGATGAACATGAAGGCAAAGAGCAGACTGGGAAATGCGGAAGCCACGGCGCCGACGGTGCGGGAAAACTGGCGCGCGGCCCCGTGGGGCAAGGCTGCCAGGCCGCCCAGGCCCAGGCCCACGGCCATGCGCAGGAGCGTGACGTAGGCTACCAGCGTCAGCGTGGGCCGGGTACCGAACACAGTCCGGCTGAGCAAGTCCCTGGCCTCCAAGTCGGAGCCCAGCGGGTATCGCGGGTTGGGCGGATAGGGGGCGGCATAGGTCTTGCCGTTCACTTCCAGCAAGAATGGACCCGCGACGTCCGGATCATGGGGAGCCAGCATTCCGGGAAAATACGTGGCAGCCAACAGCAACAGCATGATCATGCCGCCCAGCATCAGCAGGGGGTGTCTGAGCCAGACGCGCGGCCACAACAGGCGGAGCAAGCCCCATTCCCGCAGGTCCTCCCGATACCGGAACGCAGCCCCCAAGGCCAGCAGGCCCACTCCGGCCAGCAGGCCCCAGGCCCACAGGGCCGCCACTGCCACGGCCAGCCACAGGAGGCTGGCGTAATGGTCTATAAGATAGGAACCGGGCACCGAGCGGGACATGCGGGAATCGGTTCAGTCAGGTTTTCATCTTCCGGACACACCAGACAGACAGAGGCGTGGCTGGCCCGGCAGACGGCGCCGGACTGCACCATGTACTTTACCGGCACAGTCAAGACCTGGGGCAAGACGCAGTCTCCCCTCTGCGACGCGCGCAGGGCAGGACCGCACCGGGCTGCCAGTCCCGCGGGCCTTGAGGTCGGAATCCAGATATGCATCATGGACAGGCGGAATGCTGTTTCCTGGCGGTCACGATACCAGGCCTGACATCCGGTTGTCACCGTCGCCGCATCGTTGGGCCGGCCCCTGTCATCCTGGCCACGCGCGACATCCTATGGCTGCCTTCCGATGTCGGCATGGACAATGCGGAAGCCGCCGCACCCGGCACCATTCTCGGTCCGTGCTGGCTTTCCATCGCATAATGACATGGGCACAAGGCGCGCATGGACGCGCGTGCCGGCGTGTCTCTGGTCGAGTTTCTGTAAAGCCGCATTGTCAAGCCAGTGTCCCATGCCAGACTTGTCCGGGGATTGAAACCACATGCTGCACCTGCGCGCGTGCGGGTTGAGGGCCATCCTGACGGTTCTTGCCATCACCTTGCTTTGCTTTCTGCTGATTGATCAGCCGATCCTGCGCGAGATCTACCATCTGGCACGTCAGTTGGGGGAATTCGGTCGCAATGTCCCGGCTGCATGGCGCGACGAGTCCCCGACGGTGATTGCCGCCTACGTGCGTTCCATGACCTTGCTGGTCAGCAGCCTGCTTCTGGCAGTGGTGCTGGGCCTGGGTCTGGGACTCCTGGCAGGTTCGCGGGCCCAGGCGCCGATGGGCCGACTGCTGTCCGGCGTCAGTCACGTGGGCCTGGTGGTGCCCAGCTTTCTCCTGGCCCTGGCCATTATGGTCTTCTTTGTCCGTTACCTCGGTCACTGGACAGGCACCCAGCTCATACTCTTGCGGCCCACCCCCGAATTGTCCCTGGACCCGAGATACATCATTGCCCCCGCCCTTACCTTGGCGGCCCGTCCCGTGGCGCACATCACCCACGTCACGGCCACCATGCTGCGTGAACAGCTCAGCCAGGACTACATCAGAACGGCATTGGGCAAGGGCCTGACACGGGGTCGCATCCTGCGTTCTCACGCCTGGCCCAACATTGCGGTCAGTGTGCTGGAGGCCGTGAACGGCTCGCTGCTGTTTTCCCTGAGCAGCCTGCCCATCGTGGAATTCGTCTTCAGCTGGCCCGGAATCGGCCTGTACCTGCTGATGGCCGTGCTGGAACGCGACACGGAGCGCGCATTGTTCCTGCTGCTCAGTGTCAGTGTGACGTTTTTGCTCTTGAATCTGGGCAGCGACCTGCTGGCGCGCGCCCTGGAACCCCAACGACGGGATCAGGCCACCGGGTGACCCTGTGCGCGGGCGATCCCTACGGAGGGGAGTCAGCCCTCGCCCCAGCGCCTGCCACCGGGCTTCGATCTCGCTTGCGCACATCCCATGGAGTCGGGGCCCTACTTGTAGACCACACGGGGATCCAGGAAAGGATAAATGAGATCGACCAGCAGGTTCAAGGCCATGGTCAGGAAGGCGGTGAACAGCACCACCCCGTTCAGCATGTTAAAGTCCCGATCCGACAGGCCAGACTGGAACAGGCGGCCCAGACCGGGATAGTTGTACGCCATGTCAATGAAAACGGCTCCCCACATGAAGTCGTCCACCAGAAGTCCCAGCGAGGTGACGACGGGGATCAAGGCGTTGCGGGCCACATGGCGCACGACCACGTGCGTCTCATGCAACCCCTTGGCCCGTGCAGTGCGCACGTAGTCGTTTTCCAGGACTTCCAGCATGCCGGCGCGGGTCTGCCGGATCACCATGGACAGGGACCGCAGGGAAATCAGGCCGATCGCCACAAAAAAGGAAGAGTGCCAGGGCCCTTTCCACCCCCTGGGCACGTTCATCAGGTCCAGCCAGATGACCAGCAGGATCGAGGTCATGGGGACCAGGACGTAGACCGGGATGGAGTACAGAAACAGGCTGCCACCCACGATGGCGTAGTCAAAGCGGGTGTTCTTGAAGTGGGCGGCCAGCATGCCGAGGGGGATGCCCGCAAAGATCATGATGAGCAGCGCCCCGAGGGCGAGCGAACCCGAGACCGGCAACGCCTGTTGGATGCGATCCCACACCGGGGCCGAGTCCATGAAGGAGTATCCGAACTGGCCGCGCAGCAAATTGGCCATGTAGGTGCCGAACTGCTCGTGGAACGGCCGATCCAGGCCAAACTCGTGTCGCATGTCCGCCAGCTGTTCCGGGGTCAGATAAATCCCCTGGGCCGCATATTGCGCGCGCCGGATCGTGACCGGATCGATGGGCCCCAAATAGCCCAGCAGGAAGACCACCAGCAACACGGCAAACAGGGTGGGGACAATCGCCGCCACACGCCAGACAAAATACTGGAACATCGGTTCCTAGCCTGCCTGCAGAACGTCCGGTGCCCCGCACGGAGCACCGGACATCCCGCAAAGCACAAAACGGCAAGCGGAGAATGGGGGAAGTCTTAGTGTTCTTCCCGATACGTTTCGGTCATGGAATGCCAGAAGCTGATGCGGCTCTGCTCGTAGCCCTTGACCCAAGGCTGGATCTGATACCAGCCCCGAATGTATCCGGTCGGAATGACCAAGGCCGCGTCCGTGAACGCAGTCAGCACGGCCATGGCCTCGTCACAATAGGCAGGATCATTGGGATCCATGGAGAGCAACGCATCAATGGCCTCGTCCCATCCTTCCTCGGTGTAGTGGGTCCACTGCTGCTGGGCTCCCCCCCGTGTGTGTGCGATCGCCTCCAGCAGGTATCCGGGACGCGGCAGGAACGAGCCTCCCGACGTGACCTGGATGGCCACCAGGCCTTCCCCGTCGACGAACTCGGACTCGGCATTCCGGATTTCCACATCTTCAATGCCCAGGTTCACACGCCACATTTCCTGAATGATCTGCGCTGCCCGGATGCGCGGCGGATCGGACCCGCCGGTCAGGATGCGGATCTTGGGCACGGTCTCGCCCGTGGGGCCGTATTGGGACTGAGCCAGGAATCCCTGCGCCCTTTCGACATCAAAGGGATAGGGCTGGAACATGTCGTCGTAGCACTGGTAGGCGCTGGACATGGGGCTGCCCGCATTGGATGGCGCCTGTTCGCCTTCCCAGGCAATGTTCGCCACCTTGTCCCATTCGATGGCCGACATCAGCGCCCGGCGCAGATTGACATCGTCCACAGGTTCCTTGTCCGTCAGGAAATACATGGCCCAGAAAGCCGAAATCGGCACCTCGCGGAACACGTCCGGCTGATTCTTGCGCAACAGCACCGACGAAGGGCCACTCAGGTTCAGGGCGATGTCGATTTCCTGATTCTCGAACATCAACAGCATGGTCTGGAAGTCACGGATTGTCGTGGCTTCGATGCCGTCCAGCAAGGTGGGTTCGCCCCACCAGTTCGGGTTGCGCTCAAAACTGTAGATGGCATCGGGTTCAGGTTTGAGGAAAGTCGGCTTGAAAGGTCCGGAGACAATCAGGTCCGCCGCGTTTTCCCCGCGGAAGAACCTGTCGCCCATGGCCCCGCGCCAGTCATTGGGTGTGGCATAGTCAGCGGCATTCTCAAACAGGAACTCGAACTGGTCCGCGCGCGCGGGCGCCGCTTCCCGGAATCCCCACAGCTGGGGCAGCGAGCCCTCGGGCCGCCACAGGTTGACCTGGAGGGTGCCTTCGTCGACCACCACAAGACCCGCAATGGTGTCCGACTCGCCCTCGGCGAATGCATCGATGCCCTGCACGGCCCCCATCACGAAATTACGCGGCCAGGACGACCGATCGGAATGGAAGATAAAGTGCCACCAGTCCACCGCATCCTGCGCCGTGATCTTCTTGCCATCCGACCAGACCGCTCTGGGGTCGATATGGAACGTGTAGGATGTCAGGTCCTCGTTGGTCTCCCAGTCCGTGGTGAAAAGGCCCGGTCCTACATTGCCGTCCAAGTCCACCAGAAAGGGGGGATAAAACATGTGACCGAAATTGCACGGACTGCCGTAGTCGATCCCCGGGAAGGGGCCGGAGCCGCATCCGCCTTCATGCACGACATTCAGAATCTGGTTGTCCGCCGCGCCCGCGGGCATGTCGTCCATCATCTCCATGTCCTCGCTCGGCGCCGCTTCGGGCACTGCAGGGGCACAGGCGATCAACGCCACACTTGCCAGGAGCGCCAAGGCGATGCTCCCTATACTCTTCCTGTATTTCATTGCGATACCTCTCCATCAAGTTGGATAGAACTTGCCATATGGCAAATGCCAAAGAATTGTCCGTGAGGCGCTTCCTGACGGGACCCCAAGGCATGATCCCCAAAGCGATCGCAACAGACATCCCCATGCGTCGCCGGCCACACCCTCGCGCACAGTCTGCCGCGAGGTCAGCCCGGATGTGGTTTTAGTGTGTCCATTGCCAGTTTCAACCCTAAACTGATTCCGGCCCAAATGTCAAATAGAGCGTTTGTGCACAATCTGAAGATGGGGCCAGAGGCGGCCGTCGCCGCAGTGGGCAAGCCCCCGTCATGTCGTGATGAGAGCAAGGCCGCTGCCGTCCTTTCATGCCGCATCCGATGCAGTGTCACACTGCCAACAGAGCGCCGCTGTGCGTGGGGACCCCCATCCGTGGCACGCGGAGACAACCGCCATGACCCTGCACCAGAGAGCCCGGCTTTTCAATGCCTGGATTGTGAAAGATGCAAGGGATGAACACGGCCTGATTTGCCATCGGCTTATCTGGCCGGAGCGTCGGCCCATCGCCGTTCCGCGTGGGGTTCCCGTTGATCTTGTGTGCGGCACTGGACACGCGCGCATATCCTATGTTCAACCGGGACGGCTCGTCCGCGGGCCCTGATGCGTACCCGAGACGCTCTGCCCTTTCCGGAATTACGCCTGTCGGCAGGGACCCGGCCTGTGCCATATTCCAAGCCGACTGCCGGTGGATGCCATCCAACGTCGCTCATGCCTGCCAGCGCATCCACTTCCACTTTCGTTTTGCGTTCCTATATGCAATTGCACACCGCCGGGTAACGGATGCCAGGACGCGAAGGGCACATTGCCAGCCACACACCTAGGCCCCATTGACGCTGGGCATCATGGCCACTGGAAGACCGACGCGCCCCATCTGGCTTCCACTGCCCGGATGGCAGGCCGGGCCATGCTGGGCCATGCACTGGACCTGAACCGGAAAGCGGGGAACCCGGTCGTGAGCTTCTCGCCGACCGCAGTCGCCGACCTCCATGGCTATCTTTGTGCCCGTCCGGATCAAATGCCGCCTGTCCTCCATGACCCTCCACCCTCGCTCTTGTTCAACACTCGTACAGTGGTGTTTTGACTGGAGGCCTATCGGCGAGGGCGGTTGCACGGCGTCCTTGACCCAGGAGACTGGAATGCTGCAAGGTCCATTTCGGCCGGGCAATGGCTTTTCGCCACAAAGACCTTGGAAGAACCGGTGTGGAACGGGCAGGAGGAACAAGCCACGTCCGTGCAAGGGAAAGACGCGGGTGCACGACTGGTGGAAACCATACCGACGATGCGTACAGGCAAACGACTGTGCAGCGGCAAGGGTGGCGCACAATCCAATGGATTTCCCGGCGATCGGGATCCGGTCCGGCCCTTTGCTGTGTCCGTACAGCGGGCAAAGGGCAGCGAGCGGATTCCGGGTGAAGCGGCCACGGGAGACAAGGGGACATGGAGCAACCCTCATTGCCAGCTGGACGCAACCGGTGCGCTGCGTCCTCCTTGTCCACCGTGCAACCCCTCCTCACTCTCCGCTTGCAGGCTTTTCATGGCAAGTTACAATGAGCTGTCCGTTTCTCGTCCCCTGCTGCTTGATGCCCCGCTGCAACGCAGAGCCGGGGTTCGTGCAGCATCTCGCTCCTGTTGGACCTGCATTCCGATGTTCTCGTGCCCACTCTTTGGGACTTATATACATGAGTGCCCAAACTCCTGCATATCCTGTGCACGGGGCGTCAGGATCTCCGTTGCGAATGCCCCGCGCCGTGTCGCAACCCCTGTCCCATGGGCCGTGGAGGGCCCTGTTGCGCCCTGGTACTGTGACTGTTGTGCTGCATGTGTGCATGTGCACTTGTGTATATAAGTCCCCACTCTTTCATGGAGAGACTCCGTGACCACTGCCAATGTCCCTGTCCTGCCCGAACCCAAGAGCCCCACAGAACCCCTGGAGATGCAGAACCGCATGCAGGAGACTGTGGTGGGCAAGCGTCCCATAGACGAAAAGTATCCCTATTTTCCTCCTGACTACCGGCAGCCTTTCATACACGTAGGCACCGAACGGCAGCTGTTCCTGGACAACTACATTCTGGACTGGCTGGATGAGGTGGAGCGCGTGTTTCCCACACCGGAAAGACCCAGGATTCCGGTGCTGCAGGCCAACGACTATCCTTGGGAACATCGGGAGTCTCCCTGGCCTGCCGCCGCGCTGCAGGATCCGGAGACCGGCCGATACAAGCTGTGGTATGTCATCCACATCGGGACCGATCCCTTTGGCGACAGTGGCATGGCCCTGTGTTACGCCGAATCGGACGACTGCACGCACTGGTCCAAGCCTCTCCTGGCACACGGGCAACCCTTTGAGAACCACACCGCCACCAACATTGTGCTCACGGATTCGGGCCATCACCTGTCCGTGGTGGTGAATCCGGATCGCAGCAATCCGGAACGCAGGTATCTCATGCTGTACAACCCGCATGATCAGGCCCGGGCTCTGGGTCGGCGCACCATGACCACCGTGCTGGGTTCTCCCGACGGCATCCGCTGGCACATGGTGAACCAGCACAGCGATCAGCGGCACCATCATTTCCAGCGGATTCTGTGGGACGAGAGCATCCAGAAGTGGATCGGATACAGCCAGTATTCCCACCACTGGAATCCCCTGCATCGGCGGCGACAGATTGGGCGGCAGGAGAGTGCGGACTTCATGAACTGGTCGCCCAAGGAGATTGTCCTGAGTCCCGAATGGGAACCGGCCGTGGAACCCCATGTGGAATTTCACGACATGTCAGTACGCAAGGTGGGCGGCACCTACATTGGCCTGATGGCGGAATTTGTGGCCGAACCCATCTGGTGCAGCCGCGACGGCCACAATTGGCGGGACATCGCGCATACGCGACAGGCGCTGTACAGCAGCCGTGACGGCAGACGATGGGCACGGGCCACAGTGGACCGGCCCTGGGTGGAACCTGGGCCGCCGGGCAGCTGCGACTACGGTTTCGTCGCGCCGTCGGTCTCCGATCAACTGGTGCACGACGGCAAGGTCTACATTTTCTACAATGCCGCGGGAGACAAGCAGCACTGGTTCAGCCGTGATCCGCGCGCCGACCTGGTGCCGCGCGCCACCGTGACCCGTGCCACCGCCCATTGGCAGCGCTACGGCGAGATCATGGGGCAGTATCCTCCGCATTGGGACCGGACACTGAACACCTTCATTCTGCGCGAGGACGGCTGGGCCTGTCTGCGCCCCAAATACGAAGAAGGGCGCGTGTATACCCAGCAATTTGTCTTTGAGGGCGACGAACTCGCGATCAACGCAGACTGTTATGGGGGTTACATTCAAATCGAAATCCTGGATCCCCATTTTGACGCCTATCCCGGTTTCAGTCGCACGGAATCCGTGCCGGTGTTTGCCGCCCAGGCCGATCAGATCTGGCACACGCCACGGTGGCGAGGCCAGGAAAACCTGCGTGCGTTGTGGAACAAGCCCATCCGCCTGGTGTTCCATCTGCACCAAGCCCATTTGTATTCGTTCCAGTTTCAGCATTCCGGCTAGTTCCGGATTCTTTCCGGATGTAGCCGGAGGACTGTGGGCCTGGCAGGCTTTCCTGGCAAGGCGTCAAGGAGCCCCGCCAGACTGTGCTTCCTGGCACTGCATTTCCCTCTGTGCACCATCCCGCACCCGGGGACAGTGCATTGCTCTTGCCGCACTGGCACATTGGCGCCGAGGCATGGCCCAGGCCTGCACGTCCCACAGGCATCGCCTCATGAGAGCGGATTTGGTGTTTGCTTAGGTGCGGTGTCAGTCCGGCCTGAAGTCAATGGACAATGGCCTGGCCTTGTCTCCAGCGCGGAGCCACGTGCCCTGCGCCCGCATCCGGTGTTGTCGATGCCGGCCACGGCCATTCAACCACCATCGTGGTTGGGAAGTGTCTCGCTCAGCAACAGCTGGCGCCATGCTCCCAGTGTGGCTTCCAGCTGGTCCAGGGTTGCATCGCTCGGCCATGTCTGGGGGGATTGGCTGCCCAACGTTGCATTGCTTTGGTCGGCGGCGCCTGGCGCGGCCGCATCCAGGAGCCGGTGCAGCATGCGCTCCCATGTCTTCAGTTTCCCCTTCCGCGCGGCCGCAATCTCGACCTGCATGACAGGCAGGGCCTCCACAGAGACCCATGTCTCCCAGGGGGTATACCAGCATTCCACGCTTCCTTGACCCCAGCGCAGCGATGCGTCCAGTACCTGGCTGTCCATACTGCCCTCTGCATCCGCCTCAATAAGGCGGTACGTAGTCAGGCTGCATGGGGTACCGTCTGCGTCATCCAACGTATACCCCCAGAGGGGCGACGATTGCTGTTGATCCACGAGCCAGTATTCCCGGATCCCCATGTAGGCATTAGGTGAACATCTTGTGACGCCAATCGTGGTCGCGCTGTTCCTGATCCGAAAAGGTGCGGATATGCTGCAGAGCATCGGCCCTGACCGTTCCTCTGTCCACGGGGCGAACCCGCCGGACAGGGTGCGACAGAGCCACAGGGACATCAGGCTGCAGCAACAGCATAGGCAAGGGGCGGGCAAGCGAGTACAGACAGGCGCAGTGTAACTACGCTGGAGTGCCGTGGCGGCGGCACTCCCATCCCGGCTTGTGCATGGGGATGTTCAGGGGCCCTGCTCCACCCGTTCCGGTTTCCCCGAGGTGGCCGACCGGTAGCAGGCATCCAGGGTTGCCTGGACCCGAAACGCGTGGTTCAGATCGGTGGCCGGGGGCGCCCCCGTCCGGATGGCGCGGCAGAAATCGGCGGCAATGCCAGAGTGCAGGTCCACAGGCTGATCTGGGTGTTGCTGTACCAAGGTCCGCACCTGGCCCGATTCAGGATGCGTCCGCCAGAGCACATCGGCAGCTCCGCGTGCAGGAACCATGTGCAATTCCAGGCTGCCCCGGTCTCCCGTGATGCGAAGTGCCGCCTGCCGCGCACCAGGCAGATACTCGCCGCGTTCATAGGTGAGCTGGACTCCGTTGGCACACTCTATCCAGGCGCAGGCATGTGTTTCTCCATCCGAATCCGGCGCCACGAAATCCGCCAGCTCCGGCCCTATCGACCACATGACTGCCCTGACAGTATGGGGTTCGAGCGGTTCCGGTCCCATGCCCCACAGATAATCGAAGTCGTAACTGCCCCAGTTCATGAGAATCCCTCCTCCATTCAGTCGCCTCTGCAGTCGCCAGGCGGGAGGCAGGGAATCGGGACGGGGCGGGGTCTGGACCAGAGACTGGAACGCAATATGGCGCAGGGTTCCCAAGGCCTCTTCCGCCAGAAGCCGCCGAATGGCGGGAAAAGTCTCCACACAGCGAAAACGGGATGAACATCCGGCCACCACGATTCCTGGGGCTTGCCAGGCCGCAATTTGCCGCACTTCACCCGTGTGCATGGCCACCGGCTTTTCCAGAAGGAGGTGTCGTCCGGCCGCCAGGATCTGCTCCGCCAACCGCAGACGATCCACAGGCGGGATAGCCAATACCACTGCCTCAACTTCATCGAGAGCCAGCATCTCCCGGATATCCGTGCAGATCCGTGGCACAGTCCAGGCGGATGCCAAGGCACGAGCCCGTTCCGGCTCCCGGTCCAGCAGAGCCTCCACTCGGGCACAGTCCAGGCCCGTTGCGGACTGCACGTGACGGGTGCCGATAACGCCACAGCCCACCACTCCCAAGCCCACAGGATGGATCATGAAAATCCGTGTTCAACGAATGTGGGGATTGCCGTTTTCATCTTGCAAGGGTAAGGGTTTGCGGACGGGAATCGTGACGGGGGGCATCCCGGTCTGCCGGTTCCCTGTCTTGGAACACGACCCAGCCACAGGCGAACTGGAGGGCCGACTTGGCCCCAGGCCATTTGCAGGCCGACTCGCGGATCGGAAATCCCGCATTGTCTGAATCCGGCGCCCGTCAGACAGTCTTGATGCAGTCCTGTTCCCAGTCATCGACGCCGACTAGGCGGCGACCCAGCGGAGTCAAACGAGCGGGTTCGGGCTGTCCCTCGTCGCGCCGTCTGGGATCCGCAGGGAACGGGCCTCTGTCGCGATACCCCATGGGCAGCCGCTTCCGCCAGGTGCGGACCAGATCCGCCCGATGATCCTCATCCTGGGGGTCCGCCCGGCGCATGGCGATGTATTGAGCCAGCCGGGGCCTGTCCGTCAAGTTGGGTCCGTTTCCATGCAGCAGTGCCGTGTGCCAAATCACCAGATCGCCCGTCTCGCCCGGTATGGGCCGCACTTCCAGATCGCCCAGTTCCGGATTGCGGGGATTGGCGCCCGCCGGTTGTCGGGCCAGAATTTCGTTCACTCTCAGGTGCGACCCGGGCACGCATTGAAACCCGCCCTGCTCAGCCGTGGTGTGAGCAAGGCAGAGCACTCCCTGCACCATCAAGGGAATGGGCCAGGTGTGCGGGTCGAAGTCCCAGTGGATGAACCCCTCATAGGCATGTTTCTTCTGTACAGGCGGGTTCATGTTGACCCGGTCCACAACTCTGAGCCAAAGACGGGGAGTCCCGAACAGCTCGCTGTAGGCCTCGTGGATGCGCGGATACTGGCGCGTGTCCCACAGGGACTGGTGGTGGTACAGCTCCACCATGCCGGCCTTGGAATGCCAGGGCGGCAAATCATACCAGCCCGCGGGGTTGTGAGGATCCATCTCCATGAATTCCCACAGCGCATGGACCACGGCGTCACAGAGGGCGGGCGGGACCGCTTTCCGCAACACGATGTATCCGTTCTCTTCCCAACTGTTCAGTTCTGCCTGTGTGAAAATGCTCATTTCGCTGTCTGTTCCTTGGTGTCCTACGGGAAAGCCGGATCCTGTCCGGCGGGCGTGGGAGTGCCGACACAGGGACAGAAGCCAAGCGTCCCCTGAATCTTACGGCACTGGCTGCAGACATCGGAATTGTCTTGCCGAGAGTGCACTTGGCTCTGCGAGGCCACCGGTCGTGCAAGGCACAGCCCGGCCACTTCCGGCGCCATGGGAGAGACAGTGTCGAATGAATTCGGAGGGGCGGGAAGACAGTCTTCCATGCCTGTGCCCGGCGCCTGCACGGCCGGCATCCCGGCAGGCCACATGGCAGGCAAGATCATTTCATGGTTGCGAGCGGTGGCATGAGCAGCCGCAGCCCCGCGTGCGTGGAGATGGCAAAACGTTGCAGCGCCGCCACGCTATGCTCTCGCAGCGCATCTGCTCACCACGGTGTCGCGGAGTGTGCCTGCACCGAGTGGGGCCGCTTCTCGGTATACGTGTGCGGGCAAGAGCGTGGCAACCAGTGCCACAGCCCCACGAATGGGGGGCATACTGGCGGCGCAGGGGGCCTCTGGACGCAACCACAAAACGATCTGGCAGGTCACAGGGCAGCGTCAGCGCACGGCGGCTCAATCCCGAGCTGCATGTTCCTGCAACAGGGCGTGCAACCGTTCTATTTCCTGTTGCAGGAGCCGTTCCTGCTGCTGGGTGCGATCCCGCTCTTGCTGCAGACGGGCTTCTGCTTGATCGGCACGGATGCGCTCCTGATCGGCACGGGTGCGCTCCTGCTGGGTGCGGGCTTCGGCCTGGTCGGCACGGGTGCGTTCCTGCTGGAAGGCCTTGGGGGTTGTCTCGTACCAGTCGTTCCGCTGGGGATCCCACAGCCGCAGCTCACGGTCGGGGGCCAGCCCCCAGGCTGTTTCCAGCACCGCACTGGCATACAGCGTGACGGACCCGCCGTGTACCGCATGCTCTCGGCCTGGGATCGGGACATACTCTCCCGCCTCCAGCTGCCAGCCGCACAGGGGCTCACTGCTGGCATAGGCGTCCGGGTCGTACAGCCAGTATTCCGCGACGCCTGCCAAGCGATAGATTTCATGCTTGGTGTCCGCATCCGCGTCGGAGGTGTTCTCCGACACCACTTCCAGAATCAGGGCTGGACACCAGTCTGCCGACAGCTCCAGCGAGCCGCACTTCGCCCCCAGCTGTGCCCGCGGTCCCGGCCAGAGGGCCACATCCGGGGCCACGCCTTCCTTGAGCGGAATGTTCTGGATCAGCAGATCATGGGTCAGGGTGTAGGACAATCCGCTTTCCGCCAGATGCAGGCGCAGATCGGGGATGATCCGGGACAGATGGTCGAAATGCTCGGCCGATTGCAAGGTCTGCATCCCCTCCTGGGCACAGAAGGGATCCCACGTCATCTGGGCAGCCAGCGTGTCGGGAGGCGCAAGCGTCTCCATAGGCCAACTCCCTGCGGCATCGTCTGGGCCGCCGATACAGGTCAAACAACAGCTCCATGATACCACTGCGGTGGTCCAGCCGGACGCGGGGCCAGGGCGATTGCATTGTAATTGGGGGCAATGCTTGCGACTAGACAGAGGAGGCAATCCCCAATCTCTGCGGGAGGGTACCTCATGGCGGACATCCACACATCTCCTCGGGTCCGGTGTCTGGCGCAAGTGGCAGATCCTCGCCTCGCACGGGCCACACGGCATGCATGGCCGGATATGCTGGTGCGCAGGGTGGGGGCACCGCTCGGCGGGGCGGACCACAGGGTCGCGATGGAGGATTTGGGGCAAGCCCACCCGGATGGGCGCCAGACTTTGCGGCCCTGGCCCCATGGGCTTCCTTCCCCTGACACCGTAGGACGGGTGTGGGCATGGCTGGAGGCTGTCCAGTTTGAGGCCTGTTTTCGGGACTGGGTACCGGCGGCCTGTGCGCGGACCCAGGGGCCACGGGTGGCCATGGACGGTCAGCGTGTGCGCCACGCCTGGGACGCAGGCGCGCCGCTTGGTCCTGGCCCCACAAGCCGTGGCCCCGCGGTCCCACGCGATGGCCGCCATGCCTGCAGATGCTCCCGCTGGAGGGAGGCATGGTGACGCGGGACCGGGCACCCCCTGGGTGGGGCTGCCCGACAGTGATCGCCCCACAGCTCCGGACGCCGGGCGCCGACTCCGGGCTGACGGTCACGGCCAACCCGAAACACCGGCAGGGCCGACGGGAGGATACGTGCGCCTCTGCACCGTCCCAGGGGTTGGCAGACTGCCCCCACGACTCCACCGCGCCGGCAGGCCAGGACCAGGGCCGCATCGCAACGCGTCGCTGTGGGGTGATGGGCGCTCTGGACTACCGTCAGTATGGGGACCCGGAACAGGTGTGGACCGACCTACAGAGTCTGATCATGGTGGAGTCGGAACGCCGGTGCGGCACCCAGGTGGCCACCCAAGTGCGCTGCTTCATCTCCCGTTTGCCCCCGAGGCCCCCACGGTGCTGTCCGCGGTGCGGAACCATGGGAGCATCGAAAACGCCATGCACGGGGTCCTGGATGTGGCCTGCCGGGAAGATGCCAGCGGCATCCGTCGGGCGCAGGACCCGCATACCATGGCCCTTGGGCGGCGCAGCGCCCGGCATGTCCTGCCACAGGAGACAATCGCCCGTGTGGGCATGGCCCACCAGCGCCTCAAGGCCGCCGGGGACCTGAGGTATCGCAGCAGGCTCCTGAAGATCCTGTTGCAGGGCAATTAACATGCAATCGCCCTGGACGCGGGGCCGGATCGTTCCCAGGGCCATCGCAAAGTCGCGAGTAGGAGCCGATCCGCTTATATTTCCCTGTGTACAGTCTGGGTTTCGACCTGACTTATCTCTCTTGGAAACTCCATCTGCCAAAACAAACGAACATTTACATTGATAAATTGGTTGCCTTGGAACCGAATCTGGACTTTGCGATGGCCCTGTCCTGATGCTCCGGGCACTGATCATTCCCTGATAGCCGGCAAACGGAGCTTCCCGCGGGCGTCACGCAAGTCTGCCATTTCGGTAACCAGCAACTGTCCGGGGTTTTGTCCTATGTGCCTCTTTGAGTGGGGAGAACCCGTTTCTGTATTGCCTTCCGCCTCCGCCATTTCACAACTTTGCGATGGCCCTACTGAATAATCTGCCTTTTCCAATTCCGCGATCACGCCCGGATACCTGCATCCGGTCCTTCTCCAACCCACAGCGATACGCGACAGTGGGCTGCATTGACGCTCCAAGCAGTTCTTCTAGCGATCTGTATAACCTGTCTTGCCGAACCGGACTATGGCGTAAATGAGAGCAGCCAAAACCGCGTCCAGTATACGGAAATTATGGGCTACGAACCATCTTGTGTCTTTACGTTCTTTGCCTGCCTGCAAAATCAATGTTGCCCAACTGATTTTCTTGCGACGGAACCAAACTGGGATTTATTGCAGTGTCTGGGTGACGGCTTTCTGCTGAGACATCACACAAGCCCAATCGGATCCTCATTTCCGAATGGCTTGCATTGGGATCTATTTTCAGGGCATATTGGCCTGCAAAAGATCGCACGAGCTTCCGTGCCACTGCTTGGGCTTCCAAACGACTATGGACAAACGGCAAGGCCTCGATTTCTTCCAGACTGATCTGGGAGTCATGCAGCAACAACATCCTGCTAGACGGACCGCAACCGCAAATGAATCAACCACCGAGTCCCCCTTTTGTGTTGCCATCATTTTGAGGTTTGCCGCGATAAATGTCCGGCGGCAATTCATCAAGAAGGGCCTCAGGCAAGTCCTTAAATGCGCTCTGCCATTTCCTTGCGTCGCTTTTCGTCCAGCAACTCAACTTTCTTTTGAGCCAACTTGTGAATTTTCCATACAAGAGTCAATTTGGAAGAACTCAGTGATTGCACCACCAACCCAAGAGACTCCGCTTCGCTGATATTGATGCAAAATCCATGATCAGCGTAGTCTTCCACCAACTTCTTGGCAACCTCAAGCGCCAATTCCTCGTTGTCCTTGAGCATCCGGGATGCCAACAGCTTGTGGGCATACTGCTTGCCTACATCGAGAGATTTCTTGAAACTTCCCAATGTTATGGGAAATTGCAGCCTTTGCAACAACCCGTTGGCAAGTTCCTTGTTGCCCTCGTCAAATTCGTTCCTTATCAACTCAAGGGTGGATTCTATATGTAAAGGAGAGAAATTTTCCAGCCTTCCCTCAAAGGGGGTGATCTGGGTGATCTGAGGGTCCAAAGGTCCCAATTCCGCAACAGGGGTCATTGCTACGGAATCACCGCCACACACCAAAAGTGTTGCGGCACTCTTGGCCCATCTTGGGACTACGTACGTCAACTTGCAAGGCGGATAACTCCGAAACAGAAGAGCCAGATTGTATGCTGCGTTTATGTCTCCCCCACCGGAATCGACCAAGACGACCAGGTGATTTGCCTCCTCGGTTTTTGCAAATAGCTCTTGTAGCTCATCAAATACCCTGTCTACGGTCTTGGGCGTTATATTGTCGTCGTTTAACAACAGGGGATAACAAACTGTTCCCTCTCCCCACCCCTTGGCAAGTTGTTCCAGCAAGGAATCAATTTCTTGGTCGATATCAGACGGATTTTCTGCACACATCCCGCAATTCTAGATTTCTCCCACTATCCTGCTGCATGTGAAAGAACTCATACAACAGAGTCATCTTACTACGGGATTGACAGTTTTCAGGTCAGGACTGTCTCATTATCAGGGCAATCGCAATGTTCGTCAGTTTTGATGAATGATGCTTCGCAGAGGGTGAAACGGAGGCAAATCAGGTCGAAATCAAGACTGTACACAGGAAAATATAAGTGGCTCTACCTCAATTCGCGACTTTGTGATTGCCCTGGATCGTTCCCCAGGGCTTACGCAATCACTCAGATCCAATAGTTGGGGAAGGTAGTCGGGATCCCAGGCAGCCCGCGCTCGGGCCCTGGACGCCGCCCTCGGGGTCCCGGTCCTGGGCCAGCAGGTTGAGAGTCAGACGGCGCCGCAGCCCCATGTTCTCGGCCCCGCGGTGGGAGCGCTTTCGTTGCAATCCCTGCTGCATCAGGGCAATGGTTGAGACAAACTCATGCTCGGTTTCCGGCGGCAGAATCCATCTGCCAAGCAACAGTGTCGGCATGGGGACGACCATGTGTGCCATGTTGCGCCGCTCCTTGATCACGCCAAAAAGCGGACAGGACAGGCAGGATGGACACGCTGCTCGGCACAACGTTGAGGATCGATCCTCAACGAGAAACAGGACGGCCTATTGAGCGGCGCGTGCGGCAATGCATGAAGAATTCAGAAGCCTGCGAGATTTCCCGAGATTCTGTCCTGCATCCCCGTCGGCAGAAAAGGGAAGATGAAGGAGATGATCTTTGCCTGTCGCCCGATCGGATACCGCGCCTTCGGCTTTCTTGCGGTCAGCGCGTGGAGAACTGCACGTGCCACTTCGGTCGACGGAACTGCGTTTGCTGCGTATTTGTTAGAGTTTTCGAAAAAAGCCCCATATGCTCCGCGGCACTTTTTCCGGCCTTCTTCAGGCATCCGATCCATTGCAAAATCGGCCCGTGATCTATTCTTCTCGTGGATTTCAGTTGCAACAGAAGCCGGCTCAATGAGGGACACGAAGAGTCCCTGACCACGTGTCTCTACGCGCATCGCGTCTGCCATTGCCTCGACCGCGTGCTTGGATGCCGAGTACGGACCCGACATAGCCGCCGAAAACAGTCCCGATACGGAACTCAGATGGATGATGCGACCGCCAGGCCGTTCAAAGAGCGGCGAGAAAGCGGCCGTGACAGCGGCGAGACCGATTACGTTCACCTCAAACTGCTGACGCAACAGAAGGCATTATCACGCCGATCCCGGCGCAGTTTACCCGCCCCTTCAGATATCCGTCCTGACCGAGCGTGTCACGGACTTGATCGACCACAGCACGAATTGAATCAGTGTCGGCAACATCGGTTATCACTGGTTCAATGTGTTGGCTTTTCTTCCTCAGTGCATCGCCGCCGCGATCGTCCGTACACCCGCGAAGACCTGAAACTCGCGTTCACTCAGTTGTAGCGAGGTCGCCTTGCCTATTCCCGATCCGGCACCGGTAACAATGACACAATACCATCACAAATCAGCAATAGATCACAGGTGCCGTGGCGGTCAAGCTACGGCAGCCAGGGCTTACGCATCACCAAGGTGCAACAATCGAGGGATGCAGTCGGGGTCCCAAGCGACCCGCGCGCGCTGGCCTTGGACGCCGCTCGGGGTGTCTTGGTCCTGGGCCCGCAGGTGGAGGGTCCGCGGTCAGCCAGGTGCGAGCGTCGGCCGCGCTGCGGGTCGTCCGTCGGCCACCGGTCTGGGTTGCGCGCTCTCCCGTATGATGCGGCGCAGGGCACAGGAAGCATGACGGGGTCCTCAGACATGGACACAAGAGCCAGGTGGCAGTCATCATCCTGCATACAACCCCAATTCTTGAACTTGCATGATGCGTATGCCCTGGATCGTTCCCCATGCCGGGCGGGCGACTCTCCCGCTGCCGTGCAGGGGGCGGTATCCGCCCGAGACGCCCCCGCGCCGCGCTGTAACGGCAGGGTCCTGGCCTTATATGGGATATGGGGTCAGGGTCCGGGCCAAGTCCGGATTCCCTGCAGAATGCATGGTGTTACGCTGCCCGTGTGCATTTCCGGGGTCGATGATGCGCTGCCTCTGGGCCAGTCGGACCGAGGCCACGCGGGTGGCAATCGGGAACAATGTCCGCTGTTGGGTGTCACCGCCAGTGGTGGGCCCCAAGCACCAGGAACGGATGCCTGATTTCGGGGCTGAATATTTATTTAGAGATAATTATATCTCCAGGTTTGCCCAGAGGCGGCACGGAGGGTCAAGGGCAGGCCCGCTCCCGCTCCTCAGCCCTTGACCGCGCCCAGCGTGATGTTGGTCAGCAGCGCCTGGCGGCCTGCCACGAAAATGGCCACAATGGGGAGGGTGGCGATGAACGCCCCGGCCAGAATCATGCCGTATTCAATCTTGTAGAGGCCGATCAGCGTGGCCAGGCCCAAGGGATATGTGAACTTGTCCGTGGACCGCAGCACAATCAGCGGCCACAGGTAGTCGTTCCAGGTGCCCAGGAAAGTCAGCACGGCCAGAATGGAGAAGGCGCCGCGGCTCAGGGGCAGACCGATGCGGGCATAGATTCCCAGTTCCGAGGAGCCATCGATGCGGGCTGCATCCAGCAGTTCGTCGGGCACGGAAAGCATGTTCTGCCGCATGAAGAAGGAGCCGAAGGCCGTCACCGCGCCCGGGATCACGATCGCCTGATACTGGTCGATCCAGCCGATCTTGATCATCAGGAGAAAAAGCGGGACCAGGGTCATTTGGAAGGGGAAGGTCAATGTCGCCAGCAGGAACAGGAAGAGGGGCCGCTTGCCTCGGAACTCGTATTTCGCGAAGCCCCAGCCCACCATCGTGGCCACCAGGAGCGCGAGGAAGGTCTGGGTCACCGCCACCAAGACGCTGTTGCCCATCTGCTGCAGGAAAGGTATGGTCTCTCCGCTCAGCAAGCGCGTGTAATTGACCAGCGTCGCGGCCTGGGGCAGCCAGGTCAGGGGATAGGCGAAGATTTCCGCGTCGGCCTTGAAGGACCCCGTAATCATGTAGAGGAAGGGCGCGCCGGTCAGGATCACGCCCACACCCAGCACCACATAGACCAGGGTCGCGTCCAGGAGGCCCCGCGCCTGCATCACGCGTTCGGTTGGTCTTGTCGCCACCGCGGCCATCTCAGTCTTCCCGGAACATGCCCAGGACCCGGAGCTGGATCAGGGTCAGGATCAGGATGATGGCCGCCAGCGTAATGCCCAAGGCCGCCGCGTAGCCGAACTTCAGGAAGCGGAAGCCGTTCAGATACAGGAGCATGGTCAGAAAGAGGCCGCCGTGGTCCGGACCGCCGGACTCGTCTCCCGTGAGGAGAGCCGGCTCGGCAAACAGGTTGTAGGAACCAATGATGGCGAAGGTCATCACGAAAATGATCACGGGCCGCAACAAGGGCAGAATGATGTAGCGAAAGGCATTCCAGCGGCTGGCCCCGTCGATGATCGCGGCCTCCTTGACTTCGCTGGGAATGTTCTGCAGTCCGGCCATGAAGTACAGGGCGTTGATGCCGGTAAACCGCCACAGACCCAGCAGGATGATGGCAGGCAGAATGTACTCCGAGTCCAGCAGCCAGCGGATCTTCTCAAAGCCCAGCGGCTCCAGGATCATGTTGTTGATGAGACCGTATTCGTGCTCGAAGACCAGCCCGAAGATGATGGCCACGACCACCCCGGAGGTGATGTTGGGGGCAAAGAAGAAGAGCCGGAAAAACTCGCGGAAGTGCAGTCTGCGCCGCGTCAGCAACAGGGCCAGCCCCAAGGCCGCGGGGGCAATGAGCAGAATGCTGCCCAGGGCGTAGTAGGTGGTGTTGAACAGCGCCTTCCGAAAGAGTTCGTCCTGGAAAAGATCCAGGTAGTTCTGGACTCCGACGAATTCCGGCAGGCTGCCGATTCCAATCTGCTGAAAAAGACTGAGCCGGGCGGCCCACAGCACCGGAAACAGAAAGAAGACGGCGTATCCGACAAAAAAGGGGCTGATGAAGAGATACGGCGCGCACTTGCGCTGCCAATGGTTCATGGCACTTGGCCGGGAGAAAGGGGACAGGGCGGAGCGCGGCCCGCCCTGTCATTGCCGTGTTGGCGTGCCGCGGGCTCTAGGCCTCGCTGGCCATGATCTCGCGCACCTGGTCCGCAACCGAGGTGAACACCTCTTCAGGGGTCTCGTCCAGGTCATAGATGGCCTGCCACTTGGCGCCCAGCAAGGCATTCAGCTCGGACCGGTACGGACTCTGATACTGGGCGGGCACGTCTCCGGCCACGTCCGCAAAGAGACCGCCCAGATCCTGGCCCGAGAAATACTCGTCCGCGGCATGCAGCCGGGGACTGTCCATGGCCGGGATGTAGTGCGGGAAGAGGCTGGTCATTTCAAAGCGGCGCACGTTCCCTTCCACCGACAGCATGGTGTATTCCACAAAGTCCCAGGCTTCCTCAACCACTGGACTGGTCTGGACGATGCAGGCTCCCGTGCCCCCGTGACAGCTGGTGGTCAAGCCCCCGGCTTCCCAGACCGGCAGGGGACGGGCCATCCACTTGCCGGCCAAGTCCGGGGTGTTGTCCTTGAAGAAGCCGGCATACCAGTCCGCGCCAGTATGGGAGAGATAGCGCCCCTCGTTGATGGCTGCCCACCATGCATCGCCCGCCGGAGGCTGATCCGCGATGCCGTGTTCGTCCCGCAGGGCAAGGATCCAGTGGGCCGTGTCAATGACCGTGTCCGAATCCAGCGTGACATTGCCTTCCGCATCAAAAAAGTCCACGCCGCGCTGCCGTGAGAGCAATTCCGTGGAGTAGTTCAGGCTGGCCGCCTTCACGTCCTCGCTGGACACTTCCGCGCCGGCCAGAATGAAGTCGTCCCAGGTCTCAATGGCATCCATGTCGATGCCGGCTTCCCCAAACACGTCCGACCGGTAGTACAGGACCACAGGGGTCAAGGCATGTTCCACGCCATAGATCTTGCCCTTGTAGCTGTAGAGGGCCTCCCGGTTCAGGACCAGATCGTCCATGTACCCACCCTCGGACAGTCGGTCCTTGATGTCTACAAAGCCGGGGTCCGCGCCCCGCAGAAATCCGCCGAAACGGCCTTGCTCGATGTCCGCAATGTCCGGGGCTCCCACACCGCCGGTCTGCAGGGCGATCTGCACCTTGTCGTGCATGTCGGAATAGGCGATTTCCGAGACCGTGAGCTCAAAGTCGCCATTGACCTCTGCCACATAGTCTTCCCCCATGGAGCGGTACCAGCGGGCATGAGTATTGACGAAGGTCCATATTTCCATCTCCACGGCGGCGGCCATCGCGCCTGTATCGACGGAGGGCAGGGCTGCAGTGCAGGCCGCCAGGACTCCTCCGGAGATGGCCAATCCGGTTCCTTGGAGGAAGTTGCGCCGGGACAATGGCCTGGAATTCAACATGGGTTGCTCCTTGATCTGATTTGGGTTCCTGGCTACCAGGAAAAGGATTTGAGGGAATTGTAAAACCGACGCGGGAATACTCCGAACGGCTGCAGCTCCGGCAGGCTGCCCGAAACGGTGTCTGAAAGTGCTGCGTGAGGGTCAGATGGGTCCGTTCAGATGCAAGTTGGCACGTGCTTGAGGTCGAAAATCGGTGTGGCACAGGGCAGACGTGAGCGACCGTCTGTAGCACTGTGGTCGATTCTGCCTTACTCGGCCCCTTGGACAGGGGCCGATCATTGTACAAAGTCGAGTCAAGGTATCGGCGAAATGTCCTTGCACTTCAACCACCGCTGGCCGAGTATAAGCAGGCGTGGAATTCCATGATGATAAGAGATCTTGTCGGAGGCGGTGGAAAGCGGCGTGCAGATCCTGAATCCGCCGCCGGTCGGTGTCGCAGGTGCGGATGGGCCTCGCCTGGGGCTGGATCCGGTGGCAAAGGTGCTCGATGTCGTTCCGCACGGAACTGTAGGGGGCAGAAATCCGAACTCGAGGCCGGTTGCCTCCCGCTTCGGCTTTGCCTCCTGCATGGTCTGGGATTGGTGAATCGAGGCGTGGTCCTGCACCCCCACCCGACGCTGGTCCTTCTTCCCCTGGGATCGCAGGCAGCACAGACAGGACTGCAGATCCGCGCGGGTCCAGGTGAGATCCGCGGCTATCCAGGTCAGGGGTTCCTGTGGCGTGGGGCCCGGCACCGCTAAACACCTGGCCTGGAATTTTATAAGGTTTGAGGTAGATTGTCTTCCTGTGTCCAACTGGGATATACTCCCGTCTCTGCCATCTGAGCCAGGATATTCACGCCAGATCCAGCAGGATTTCGTACCTTCATAAAATTCCACGCCATGTACTTAGTGCCTAGTTCGGTTCATTGTGTCGGACAGGATACAGGCTGTGCAGCTGGATGCGGGCATCCGCGGTGGTGCATGGCCAATGCACCGGAGTCGGGTCCTGGTGGCGGGCGCGGGCCTAGGCGGCCAGCTCGGTGCGTAGCGTCTCCAGATCCGGGATGCGCCGAGCCAGGCACTGCAGGGCCAGGGCGCTCAGTTCGATTTCGGCGATGTGGAGCCAGCTGCCGTGCCGGGGAGGGGGCGGATCTCCAGACGCGCCGCCAGCCGTCCCGCCTCCGCAGCCGGAAACGCCTCGTACAGGGCCCCGAGGGTGTGGGTGTTGAGATTGTCGGCCACCAGGATCACCCGGTCGGCTTGGGGGTAGCGTTCCTCCAGCCTGTCCCGCATCCAGTGCGCCCCGTCGATCCGGGTGCGCCGGGGATGGGCCTCCCCATGCTCCTGTCCCGGCAGCGGTTCCCCTCCAGGCTGATGGCCGCCGGGCCGCAGCGCACGTATGTTTGTAAACTACAACCAGAGCAGAATCAACCCGATTTGCAGCAAGGACAGACAGTCGGCGCAGGGACTACTGCGGCTTTTCCGCCAGATCCCCTTGTCCCTTACGCCTCATTCCTGCCTCTACTCTGGCTCGCTTGACTCGGTTTGCCCCCGCTGCTTGGGTTTGCAAACACGCCCTAGCACCAATGGTTAACTACAGTGGTATTTTCAGGAATGAGGCGGATTTAAAGTGGTTCATGTTGTCATTTTTTCATGGATAAATCGGGATCGAATCCGGGCAACAAGACCCGATTCTAGGCTTTGTGTTCTCTACCTGATATCTCAAAACACGGGAGTTCACCAAACTACCACTGTACACCTGATGTGGAATTAACCAAGCACTTAGCATGGAATTATATAGAGGAATGAAATCTACTGGATTCGACGTGGATATCCTGTTTCAGATGGTAGAAGCGGGAGCATATTTCAATTGGATGCAAGAGGACAATCTACCTAAACATTATAAAATTCCATGATATATACTTAGGCTGAACATGCCGCGTTTTCCAGAGAACAGCGTTATCACATGCAGGACGTCGCTGCCAAAGTGGCAACGTCCGTGTATTTGCAGCACCATGCCCTCGTTCAAATCGCAAGGCAGGTTTCTTGTCTCTTCGATCAGCGGTTGCCCTCTCGGACATTGCCCAAGTGGAACTCGCCGATAGCGGTGCGCACATCCAGGGGGCGGGCGTAGTTCTTGCACATGGGGCCTGCACCGTCATAAACCAGCCAAGCCTGCCGCGTGCCGCTGTTTGGACGCGGCATAACATGGCATCTCGACTTTGCGATGGTCCTGCACTGTTCCCGAAGCGCCTATATTTCCCTTTGCGTCAGAAACAAATCGTAGGGTGTGCCTTTCCAGCTGTCCTCCGTGCCGATGTCATCCCGGGTGCGATGCAGCCACACCACCAGCCGTTCCTTCATGCGCCGCAGCACATGCCTGTAGCCTAGGTCGGCGGCCAGATTGCGCAGTTCCCCCGGGTCGCTCTCCATATCGTACAGTTCGTCTTCCGCCCCGGGGTTGTAGACGTACTTCCAGCTGCGCGTCCGCACCATGCGCTGCGAAAACAGGGCCGGCTCATACCCGTGAAACTCCGCGTAGATGTCATCGGGCCAGTCAGCCGGCGTCTTCCCTTGCAGAAAGGGGATCAGTGAACGCCCATCCACGCTGCCTGGCACCTCGGCGTCCCCCATGGCCAGCAGGGTAGGCATCAGGTCCACCAGGCTCACAAAGGCGTCACAGACCGTTCCGGCCGGGGTCACCCCCGGCCAGTGCACGATCAGCGGAATCCGATACGTCTCGTCGTACATGTACATGCCTTTGTTGAACAGTCGGTGACTGCCCACCATGTCGCCGTGGTCGCTGGCATACATCACCACGGTGTCGTTGGCCAGACCCAGAGAGCGCAACTGAGCGAGAATGCGCTGGATCTGGTCATCAATGAAAGTGCAGTACCCCCAGTAGTGGGCGATGACCCGCTGCCAGTCAGGCCAGGTGAGATGACTGGCATTCCAGCGCAGCATCTCCTTCTGCTGAATCAGGGGCTTGCCGACGAAGGTTTCATCGAAGTTGGTCCAACGCGGCACGGAGTGCGGGTCATACAGGGTGTCGTAGGGCGCGGGCACACTGTAGGGAAAGTGAGGGCCGAAGAACGACGTGAAAATCATGAAGGGCTTCTCGCGTGTCGCCTGCTCGGCCAGCAGGGCGTTCGTCTTGTCCGCAGCCCAGGCTTCCTGCAGGTGCGCGCCCGGCAGACGGGCACGTCCGCAGAAAGGCGCGTTCCCGCCCCACTCCAGCCGCTGCACTTCCCGGGCTCGGTCCGGCTGCAGGCCCAGGTCCGACTTCTCCCGGTCATAGTCCGCGTCATCGGCGAAGGAGCGAAAGCTCCAATGCTCAGGGTGACGCGCGCCGGGCAGGTGCCATTTGCCCACATGGTGGACTTCATAGCCCCGCTGGTGCAGGAGCTGGGAATACCCGGTGCAGTCCAGCAGCTGCCGGTCAAAGACGCCGTTGAAGTTGCCCATGTTGGCCAGCAGGCCATGGTTGTGGGCGTACAGGCCTGTCAGCAGGGACGCACGGGCGGGCGAACACAAGGAAGTCGGCGTGAAAGCATGCGAAAAACGCATGCCCTGGGCCGCCAAGGCGTCCAGAGCAGGCGTCTCCACCACTGGAGCTCCATTGCAGCCGACCGCGTCAAAGCGATGCTGGTCCGCGAACAGAAACAGAATGTTGGGTGGTGTCCTTGTCATGGCAGAGCAAATCCGCAAGTGAATCTGGACCGGCAGGGCAGAGAGGAATCCGCACGCCGGTCCCGTGCGACAGGCCCGGGCCCCGGCCTTGCCCGCAAGCCCAGGTGGCGGTTCATCCCTTGATCCCGGTGAAGACGATGCCCTGAATGAAGCGCTTCTGCGCCACGGTAAACAGAATCAGCAGAGGCAGCATGCTGAGAAAGGAAGCCGCCATCAGCAGATGCAGTTGCGGCAGGACGCCCTCCGATCCCTGAAAGAACTGCAGGGCCAGGGCCAGCGTGCGCTTGGCGGGTGTGTTCAGGTAGATCAGGGGCTCCAGAAAGTCGTTCCAGCGGGCACGGAATTCAAAGATGGCCACGATGGCCAGGGCCGGCATCGAAAGCGGCAGGATCACGCGGTAGAAGACCTGGATGGAGTTGCAGCCATCCATGCGCGCCGCGTCCTCCAGTTCAAAGGACAGGGTCATGAAAAACTGGCGCAGCAGGAAGACGTAGAAAGGACCCAGGAAAAAGGCCGGAACGACCAAGGGCTTGAAGGTGTCGATCCAGCGCAGCTTGCTGAACAGTATGAATTGTGGAATCAGGGTGACTTGGCTGGGCAGCATCATGGTGCTGAGCAGAATGATGAAAATGGCATCGCGCCCTGGCGCCCGCAGCCGGGCGAAGCCATAGGCGGCCACCGAACTGGCCGCCAGCTTGCCGGCGATGGAGCCCATTGTGACGATGAGACTGTTCCAGACGAAGGTCCAAAATGGCCAGAAGGTCATTACCTGGCGATAGTTGTCCCACTGAACGGGCTGCGGTATCCATTGTGGCGGGAACAGATACACGTCCATCTGCTGCTTCAGGGATGTGGAGATCATCCAGAAGAAAGGCAGACAAATGACCGCGGTGCCGGACAGCAGCAGCAGGTAGGTGACAGCATGCTCAAGGCGCAGGGCGGAAGACCTGCTCATGCTCAGGAGGCCGTGCACCGGTCAGTCCTTCTGGCGCTCCTGGTAAAAGACCCACATCGGCGAGGACTTGAACACGAGCAGGGTCAGGGTCAGGACTATGACCAACAGGACCCAGGCCATGGCGGACGCGTAGCCCATGTACAGGTATTCAAAGGCGTTCTCATACAGGTAGTAGTTGTAGAAGAGCGTGGAGAAATTGGGCCCACCGCGGGTCATGACGTAGGCCGGCGTGAATTCCTGGAAGGAAGCGATAAGCCCCATGACCAGATTGAACAGGATTACCGTGCTCAGCAAGGGCAGCGTGACAAACCAGAATCGGTGCCAGCGGGAGGCGCCGTCTATCTCGGCCGCCTCGTACAGTTCACTCGGTATGCTCTGCAGCCCGGCCAGGTAGATCAGCATGCTGCCCCCCACGCCCCACAGGCTCATGATGGCGATGGCCGGCAGGGACCAATGCTCGTCAAACAGCCAGGCGGGCCCTTGGATGTTCACGAAGGTCAGCAGCGTGTTGAGAATGCCGAATTCGGGATTGAAAATCCACATCCACAGCAGGGCCACGGCCACGCCGGAAATGACGGAAGGCAGGTAGTACACGGTACGGAAGAACACGATCCCCCGCACTTTCTGATTCATGAGCAACGCGATGCCCAGAGCCAGGACCAGACTGATGGGCAGGTGCATGACCACGTACAGCCCCGTCACTTTCAGGGACTGCCAGAACAGTTCATCCCGCAGCAGGTCCCGGAACTGTCTCAGCCCCACCCATTCCGGAGGCCGGATGATGTTGTATTCCGTGAAGCTGAAGTAGAAGGACGCCAGAATCGGGCCAATCGTGAAGGCCAGCAACCCCACGCAGACTGGGGAGATGAACAGGTAGCATTCGATCGCCTCACGCCGCGCCAGGTTCCGGACGCGGGCCGGCAGCCCTCGTTTCCCCACGATCATGTGCCCTTGGCGCTGGATGCCGCACCGCGGATCTGGTTGGCGCAACACGCCGGAGATGGATGCCTAGCTGTCAAGAATCTCCTGGGCTCTCTGCGCCATGTTGCGGGCGGTCTCTTCCGGTGTCTGATCCCCGGTCATCAACTTGTCCATTTCCGGATTGAACGCCTTGTTCCGGACCTCGGTCCAGGCGGCGAAGTAGAAGTCTCGGTTGCGGGAGTACTCCATGGCATCCACCCGGGCACTGTGGTGGAGCGGCGCCCCTTCCAGTTCCAGGAAAACGGGGGACGTGGCCCATTTTCGCATGATCGGTGCATTGAGGCCGTCCCGGGCGTACATCTCCTGGGCGCGATCCCCTTGATGATAGGCTGCATGGGACCAGGCGGCATCGGGCTGCGTCGCCGTTCGGGGTATCACGATGCCGCCTGCCGCATGGGCCGCGGCCTGATGCTGCGCGCGCGGAAGATGGGCCAGGTCCCATGCAAAGGCATCGATCTTGCGCCGCGCATTCACGGCCCAGGTGCCGGTGATCTCCAGGCCGATGCGGCCCGAGTTCCACCCCCCTTCAAAGCCTGCGGCCTCTCCCGCGGAGGGAGCGGCCCCATGGGTATGCACCATGTCTTGAAACCACCGGCAGGTCGCGACCATTTCCGGGCTGTCCAGGAGACAGGTGGTGGGGTTGTACACGGCATCGAAGATGTCGCCGCCGCGCGCCCACAACTGGCTTTCCCACACCATCCACCAGTAGGCATTGCTGGCTCCGAAGGTGCGATGGATGCCCTCGCCCCCGGTCATGGCCACGGCCATGGCGGCATAGTCTTCATACGTCCAGTTTTCATCGGGATAAGACAGGCCAGCCTCGGCTAGCATGTCCATGTTGAGATAGGCCGCCATGACATTGGGACCGATGACTGTGGCGAACAGCTCGTCGTCCATGGTATAGATGTCATACAGCTCGGTCATGTACTGGGCATCATCCAGCAGATCTGCGTCGCGGTTGAAGTATTCCGTCAGTGGCAACAGCACGTCATCCGCCCACAGCGTGGGAAAGTACTGGGTGCCCGTGCGCAGATTCTCGGGTGGATCGCCGGAGGCAATCCAGGAGAAAAGCTTCTGGGCATAGTCCGAACCCGGGAATCCCAGTGTCTCGATCTGGATCCCGGGATCATCCTCCATATGTGCCGCGGCGATGTTTTCGTAGAGGGTCAACTCCTCCGTGTTGCCCCAGCCGGCAAAGCGAATGCGGATGGGCTCGGCCGCGGGCGTGTCCGGGCCCCCGCCCGCGGCTTCGGGTACGGTCGCCGTGCAAGCCGCCACGCCGGATGCGGCTCCCAGCAAATACAGGCCTTTCAGGAAACTGCGGCGGGATATGGATATGTTCGACGGGATCATCTTGGGCCTCCCTGGTAGTGAGCTGCAGTGTGTAGGCGAATCCTAACAAAGGACGGACTTGTGCCCAACGGCCGATTCTGATTGACATAATGTCGAAATGCAGCACAGCCAATTCAGATGCCTCCATGACAGGGCCTCTTATGCTCCGCTGGGGATGACGTCACCTTCGTGGGGGGATGACCGGCCGCCGGCAATGGGCATCCTGTGCATGCAGGAGCCCCGGTATGCCTGTATGGGGTCATAGGGTCTGAGACTGCCTTCCGCCTTGGGAGGTGTCAACCGGCATGGTGCTGGAGCGAATGCGACTGGCGGTCCACCAGACCCGCTTCCAGAAAGAGCACCGCACAAGGAGAATGCAAACCTTCCCCATGTTGCCATCGGGGATTGAGTGCCTTGGGGCAGCCCGCTGCCAACGCGACAGGGAGTCACTTGGGGAAGCAAGACGATTTGGGGCATGCGCCTTGGGTAAGGCAATGTAAGTGCTTGATGTTTTCGCCATCGTTGAACCGCGACCCATGACATGACCATGCACCACACCACCCCAGCCCGTTTCAGGACCATTGGACAACTCCGGCAAGAGCTGACCGAGGGATCGGAATCTGCCGTCGCCCTGTGCCGCCTCTACGCAGACCACAGTTCTGCCGCCACTGCAGATGGCTCCGGCTTGCATGCAGTGCTGAGCCTGAATCCGGACCTTCGCAGTCAGGCCCAGGAAGCGGATGCTGCGAGTGCCGATTCTGGCCAGCCCCTGGCGGGCATTCCCGTTCTGGTCAAGGACAACATCCTGACGGAGAGCACAGGCCCTACCACCTGCGGTTCCCTGGCCCTGCAGCATTGGATCCCGGGCGTGGATGCGCCCGTGGTCCAAGGCCTGCGGAGGGCCGGGGCCTTGATTCTGGGCAAGGCCAATCTATCCGAGTGGGCCAATTTCCGTTCCACCCATTCTTCCAGCGGCTGGAGCAGCGTGGGGGGACAGACCCGCAATCCGCACGTCCTGAATCGGGATCCCAGCGGTTCCAGCAGTGGCTCTGCCGTGGCTGTCAGCGCGGGCCTCTGTGCCGCCGCCATCGGCACCGAGACCGATGGCTCCATCTGCTCTCCGGCATCTCGCAACGGCATTGTCGGGGTGAAACCCACAGTGGGACTGGTAAGCCGCACAGGCATCATTCCCATCTCGCACCGCCAGGACACGGCCGGTCCCATGACCCGGTCGGTACAGGACGCAGCCCTTATGCTGTCGGCCATGGTGGGCCCCGACCCCGCAGATCCCGCCACGCAAGACATTCCGGAAGATTTTGCCGGCAGGCTGGATCAACACTTGGGAGCGTCCAGCCTGGAAGGGATCCGGATCGGCGCACTGGAGTTGCCCGATTGGACGGTGCCACCTGTGGCACCGTTGTACCGAGCTGCTGCCGACCTCCTGCGTGACCTGGGCTCCGACCTGCAGGAAGGACTGACGATGACTGGCTCTGGCTGGGGACAGCAGGAAGGGCTGGCGCTGAAGACCGAGTTCAAAATGGGTCTCAACGCGTTTTTCCAGTCCCAGACTGCGACACCGCCCATTCGCTCCTTGGCGGATCTGATCGATTTCAATCAGGCCCATGCGGACCGGATCATGCCGCTGTTCGGCCAGGAATTGTTGCTGCAGTCGCAAGCGACGGATCCATTGGATCCCAAGTATGACCAGGCGGTGGCCGAACTGGCCCGTCTGACCCGAGACGAATGTCTGCTCGAGCTCCTGGACGGACATCACCTGGACCTGATTGTGGCGCCCACCGCCAATCCGGCCGCGGTCGTGGATCACGTATGGGGTTCCCGCAGCGGCGGAAGTTTCTGTTCCCCGGCCGCCGTGGCCGGTTATCCCCATGTCACGGTGCCCATGGGAACGGTCAGACATCTGCCTGTAGGCCTGTCCTTTGTGGGCCGGCCTTTCAGCGAGCTGCTCCTGCTGCAGGTGGCCGACTGTTTTGAACGTGCTTTGGGATTGTCACTGGAGCCGCAATTCAGGCCGTCGTTGGAGACATAGCCAGATCAAGACAGGGGAGTGCTCGTTGGACTCTATGGCGGTTGCTTCGCGCGGCAGAACCGGGAAGCCGGCGGCGAATGACGAAATGAAGTTTCCTGCGCCTGAGGCCACCCGTCGTGAGACATGCCTGACCATTTTGGGCTGCCGCTCATGTGTCCATGTCCATTCTGGCCACTTGTCCCTGCTGTCGTTGGTCTTGGTGAGGCCGTCCAGTCTTCTCATCCCCAGGCCTCCGGTCTCTGCTCTGGCTCTCGGGCCTCCGTGTAGCCGCTCTGCTGGAGTTTGCAAACACGCCCTGCAACTGTAGTATTGGTGATGCTGGTTCTCCGATAGTCTGTCCGTGGGACTGTCCGCCAGCTGGTCCCACACCCTCACTCTCCCCTTCTTCCCACCTTATGCTGATCTCCCCTAACAGCAGGTTAGGGGCCAAAGGGCAGGCGACTTTCTTTGGCCCTTGGAAAGGCAAGCTGCCTTTCTCGTTGCGTGCCATACGCTGGCGGTGGCAAGACTGGTTCCCGAATGTGTCCGCCTGGTTTGTCCCTGTGCGCCAGACCTCCTGGACCCGAAGGCCGGTTTGGAAAACCGTCTGTACGTTGGGACAGTTCAGGTTCGCCTGCATTGGCGAAGTTGGACTCGTCAATCCAAGGATGCGCCATGCATGAAGTGGTCGGCTTGCCTTTGCGTTGTTTGGGCCAAGGTTGCTGTCCTGCAGAGGTTCTACGTCTGTCTCTCCGTATAGACAGCGAAGGGGTAATATCAACAAGGGAGCGGTCTCAACCTGAAGCCTTTCTTCCACAACATTCCGGTTTTCTTGCCTTCCCCGACTACAGGAGTCTGAAGCATGGGTACATCCCGCCCGCCTGACCACACCTCCCAAGTTCCCTTCTTCTCTTTCCCGGACACCTTGGAGAAACAGGAAGAGGCTCTCGGTTCGAACCTGCTGCTGCAGCGTTTTGCCGAGTCTCGCAAGCACATGGCCTCCGACCCGCATCGACCTCTCTACCACTTCGTCAGTCCGGAGCATCGCCTTAACGATCCCAATGGCCTCTGCTTCTGGCAGGGCAACTGGCATCTCTTTTACCAAGGCTATCCGCCAGAGGATCCGCGACAGCACTGGGGCCATGCGATCAGCTCCGACTTGATCCACTGGCGGGATCTGCCGTACGCGATTTATCCCCATCCGGAGCATGCAGTCTTCTCTGGCGCCACTCTGGTGGAAGACGACCGGGTCATCGCCATCTACCATGGCACCAAGGTGGGCAATATGGTGGCGGTGGCGGATGATCCCCTGCTCCTCAACTGGCACAAACTCACAGGACAGGCCGTGATTCCCATTGCCGGTCCCAGCGGCGAAGAGCTGCCGTACCGAGTCTTTGATCCCTGCATCTGGAAGAAAGGCGATCACTACTACTCGCTCTCGGGGGGCACCTTGCCCCATCCCACCAATGGCCGGCGCACCCGGGCCGACTTCCTGCTCAAGTCCCCGGACCTGGTGCACTGGGAATACCTGCATCCCTTTGTGGAGGGAGACACTTTCACACGGGTGGGGGATGACGGGGCCTGTCCGTACTTCTGGCCCATAGGCGACCGGCACATGCTGCTTTTCTTCAGCCACATGAGCGGCGGGCAGGCCCTGCTGGGGGACTACGACGCGGCGCGTGACAAGTTCATCGCCACGTCCCATCACGAATTCAACTTCGGGCCCTACGGTCCGGGGGGAGTGCATGCCCCGTCCGCGACGCCGGACGGCAAGGGCGGTCTGATCGTGATCTTCAACATGAATCCGGCCAAGCCCACGCCGGGCTGGGATCAAATCATGACCTTGCCCCGCCGCATCACGCTGCAGGGCACGGAGGGCCTGGACAGGGACGCCCTGTTCCAGGAACCGGCCGGCGATGTCGCTTCCTTGCGCGGCGCCCATGTGCGGATTGAGGACCTGGTGCTGCCGCCGAACGAGGAACGGGTGCTGGAGCGCGTTTCCGGCAATGCCATGGAGATCAAGGCCGAGATTGACATCGGCGATGCCCCCCTGGTCGAGCTGAATGTGCTGCGCTCTCCGGGCAAGGAGGAATACACCCGCATTGCCTTCTATAAGGACCGGGGATTCCGCAACTGGGAACGCTATCAGGGCTGGGAGGCCCAGCGGCTGCAGGCCGCCAAGGACAGCCTCATCACAGTGGACAACTCCTATGCTTCCCAGGCGGCGGATGTACAGTCCCGGGCCCCCGAGACGGCCCCGGTCTATATCCCCAGGGCGGAGAACCTGCAATTGCAGGTCTTTGTCGATCGCAGCGTGGTGGAGGTCTTTGTCAACGGCAGACAGTGCGTAGCCGTGCGCGTGTACCCGGACCGGCCAGACAGCGTGGGGGTCTCCCTGCGAGCGCAGGGCAGCGCCGCCAAGGTCACAAGCCTGGACGCTTGGCAAATGGACAGCATCTACGAATAGCATGTAGATGCTTTGTTGGTCCATCAACGGCGCAAGCCGCCAAGGACATGCACCTGCTGGGCTGCAGCAAGGCAAATCGACAAGGAATATCCTGAATACGTAGTCGAAGCCTCTCGGGACTGTGCCTGGAACGTGTCTGGCGCGCGGTGGATCGTTTTGCCTTTGCAGGAGACTGGCGGGCCTGGGCACGGTGAGTGGACAGTCTTTGCCTATAACGGGAAACAGATTTCGGGCCAGGCCGCATTCAGGAAGCCAAATACGTGTCCGGGGACAGTATTCGCGTGCACCGGCACCCAATGAGGCGCTGACCCGAACACAGTCGGGAACATTCTGGCTACAGTGACATTCATGGCAGTGGATTGGTCTGTCAGGATTTTCCTGCTTTCCTTGCAGAGCCAAATTGCCAGGCAACGTGCATCCGAGGTGGATGCAGAGAGTATTCCTCTACTCCTGAAGCAGCTCCCGCATGACCATTGAGGATTTGGGTTTGGAGTCTGGCAGAAAGGCCCAGCGAAGGCAATGGAAACTTTGTGCCGCATCCTCGATAGTTGGCTTGCAACCCAGGTATCTGTGCCGCGACTCAGTGTTTTCTGTGTGCAAGGCTGCTGGGTATCCCCGAAAGGAAGGCGGAATCTCGCTGGGATTTCGCAGGTGTCAGCGGGATTCCTGCTCCAGGATACAAACCGTATCGGCCTCAGAACGGGTCTCCGGCCACATTCACGCGCCTGGGCTCTCCCCTTTGGCGTAGTAATACCAAGTCGCGTTCCAGCCCTTTCCACGGATCTGCTTGAGGACAATGCCGGCTGTCTTGAGATCGGCCTTGTAATCCTCCCACAATTCCAGAAATTCCGATGGCGCGGGGGCCAGTCGGCGCACCCAGTTGGTACCGTACTTGGTAGTGACAGCCTTGGGTTCTGACCAAGGCAGAATGATCAGGGCTTGGCGCAACAGGCGAGTCAATCCCTCTATGCGGGCAGGCCATTCTGGGGGCTCGGGGGAGGCTGGGGTGGGAGCTGCCGGAGAGTCCCAGCCCCATTGCGCCAAAGTGTCCTGTACCTCGGCCAGAGAACGCACCAAGGCCCAAGGCACCTGACGCTGTACCAGCTCGGTGCGGATGTCCCATTGGGTCATGGAAAGGGAACCGCGGTCGGTCTTCACTTCCATATAGCCATGTTGCCCCTCGGCATCTATCAGCAGCAGATCGGGCATGCCGGGAGTCATGCCCTGTGCCAGCATCCGACGGCGTTCCTTGTGGGTGCGGATGGCTCCATTGGGGATGTGCACACACATCAGATCAGGGCGATGCTCTTCCATCCAGTTCAGGATTGCAGTCTGGAGGCTTTCTTCGCAGCCGTGATCATTCACTGCGCGGAAATTCTGCTTGGTTCTGGGCATGGTCGTCTTGAGGGGAACAGGCAGGATGGGCAAAGTGGAGTTGCGTCGTGCACCGTATCCAAGGTGCCACTGACAGCAGTGTCCAGTGAATGGGAATTGTACATTGTGACACTTGCAAAACACAGTTTGCGATTTCTGATCAGAACCAAGCGGACCGAGTCCGCTTTGCTGCCCTATGGAAAAAGATTGATCATCAGGCAGTATGCCAGTTGCGGCATAGACAGTGCCGCTGCCGTGTTCTGCCCACGGCAGCAGTTCAGTTGGCGGTCCCCAGCATCGCTATCATCACATCTGCGGCGCGGATCTGATTCACTGCATCGTCCTGTTGCCCTTGTCTTTCAAGGGTCTGTCCTACGTTTCTGTATTGTCATCCATCTGATTCGGAAACCGCGGCAGCTACCAGTCTGGCAGCCTTGATGACATCTCGACAGTTGCTAAAACGACCAAAGCCGAACCGCACCGAAGCCTGAACTTGCCTCCTGCTCAGTCCCAAAGCATGAAGTACATGGGATTGCTCGGGAATCCCGGTGGTACAGGCCGAACCTGTGGATGCTGCAAGTTGAGATTGCAGTCGGCTCAAGATGTCTTGGGCATCAAGTCCAGGGAAACACAGGTTGATGTTTCCTGGGTGCCGCCCGTTCTTCCATTGCGAACCCGCTCACCTAACCCTTCATCCGAGTTCATAATGGCAGCGGCTGTTCCCAAACCAACGGCAAGTGCCAGAGGCACGGTACCAGAGCGTATTCCAGCCTGTTGCCCGCCACCGTTATAGGCATCGTTGCCCCACTCAGCCAGACTCCATGTGTCAGGGCCTGCCCTGACGACACTCTTGAAACTGCTCAAATAGGAAGAAACCCTGTTTGCTGGTAGACCGCAAATGGAGGAAATTTCCTTCTTTGTTGCAGGCCTCCCGATCGAAACGAGTGCTGCTTTGGCACGAACTCTGTTGGAATCTCGCAGTGCCAGGATTCCAAAGTGTTTGAAAAAACCACACCCGTCCAGCAGCAGATCCCAGTATTTGAGCCAACTGGAATCGGGTAGGCTTTTTTTGAGCTCCTCTTCGTCTACCAGATTCACTTCATCGGCCAAAATCCGAGCTTCCAATTTCAGAACAGCAACCACTTGCATTGCTTCTGGATTGAAGTAAACACCGGCATCTGCCAAATAACCCAGACGGTCTTGCAAGGCATGGGCAATCAAGGCACTGCTTTCAGCCGATGCCCCACCTACATACTTCTCCAGAGTTATTTCCCCAGTTTCGCAGTCAATTTTGTCGATCCCATGTAGTACCCTGTGGAAGTCATTTTTCAAAACAACCGGTCCAAGTTGCTTTTTGATGATTCTTGCAAAAACTGTGAGCTCCGTTCCAAAGTCAGTGCTAATCCTGCCCTGAACAGATTTCTGAATCTGTCTGACCCGTTCTCGGGTAATGCCAAGGCTCTTGCCAACATCTTCCAAAGTCCAAGGTTGGTTGGTCAAAAGTCGTCTATCTAGAACTTCCTTTTCTCTTTCGTTGAGACTTTCAAGAATTTCTTCTGCCCTGGACGAAAGTATGGATTTCAAACTGGGAAATCCTGCAGTCAAAGCCTCCAACGGGAGGGCCCTTGTTTCGTCCTCCAAATCAAATGCCCTGATCAACTCCACGAATTCGGGCTTCAAGACATCCATCAAATCGTCCCAAAGTCCAAACTCGGATCCTGCTGACAATACAGGCCCGATAATCCTGCCCAACTCATTCCAGATCGTAGGTTTCTGTATTGAGACAATATTCATTGTTCTCGTGGAGTTGTTGTTGGTATTGGTCTGAGTATTATTTTCCACTGAACAATCGGCTCCTTTCACTATCTGGCATCAGTATCCAAGGGCAGGATGGCGAATCCTTGCCGCGGCCCGGCCAAAACCCATATTGCATCAAAACAGTACAGGGCCGCAGGGTGTGTACGCTTGGGCTTTGTGTAGAGCCAAGTTAGCAAAGCGGTAGACCCTGTCCCCGCAGGTGAGAGGAGGCGATGCATGACACAAGGTTCCCCGAACCCAAACAGCCAGAAGAACAGCGGTGCCACCGCTCTGGAGACAGGCTTCCCGATTCTGCAGATCAGCGAGCTCGCGCAACTGGAAAGCTGGCGCAAGGAAATCCACCGACCGCTCTACCATATTCACAAGTGGTGGGCGACGCGGTTGGGGTCGGTCTTCCGCGGCATCGTTCTGGGCGCACTGGTCGGATCGGACACCGATATCTGGGAGCATTTCTACGAACAGCATGACTTGGCAGGCAAGATCGTGCTGGACCCTTTCATGGGCAGTGGCACGACGCTCGGTGAAGCCCTGAAGCTCGGTGCCCGCGCCATTGGGAACGACATCAATCCGGTCAGTACATTCCTCGTGCGGCAGGCCTTCACACATGTCTCCCAGGTGCAGCTCCGTGATGCCTTCCATCAACTTGAAGTGGATGTGGCACCTCAAATTCGGCGCTATTACCAGACTCGAGATCCCGACACTGGTGAGCTGATTCCGGCACTTTACTATTTCTGGTGCAAGACCATTGCCCTGCCCGACGGCACAGTCGTCCCGCTGTTCTCGCGCTATGTCTTCGCACAGCACACCCATCCCCGGAGGAGGCCGCGCGCGCAGGTGGTATGCCCGCACTGCGAGGACATCATGGAAAGCCGGTACGATGCCACCCGCGTGGACTGTCCGCACTGCGAGGTTCGATTCAACCCTCAGAAGGGTCCCGCGCAAGGACCCTACGTCACGGCACCCGACGGCACGCGGCACAAGATCAAGGATCTTCTGCCGGCCGATGGGACGCCGCCGCGCCATCGACTCTACGCCATGTTGGCTCTGCGTCCGGATGGCGAGAAGATCTACCTGGCAGCACGACCCCAGGACCATGCCCTCTACGCCGAAGCCGAGACCCGGCTCGGCAGAGAGGACCTGCCTCTGCCGACCCGTTCGGTGAGACCGGGCCACAACACGAATCAGGCGCGCGGCTACAATTATTTGCGTTGGCGGGACTTCTTCAACGCCCGCCAGCTGCTGTGCCTGGGCCTGCTCTTGCGCCACATCCTCAAGATCGAGGATCTCCGTGTGCAGGAGCAGCTGCTGTGCCTGTTCTCCAGCACCCTCGAGTTCAACAACTTGTTCTGCAGCTACAAGGGCGAGGGGACTGGCGCCGTCCGCCACATGTTCTCGCATCATATCTTCAAGCCGGAGCGGATGCCGCTTGAGAACTCGGTCTGGGGATGTCCCAAGAGCAGCGGCACCTTCAGCACGCTGTTCGAATCGCGCCTGCTGCGCGCGAAGCAGTACCTTGAAGTTCCATTCGAGATTCAGATTCAACGCGACTTGTTCGGGCAACGTCGGGGGACAAGCAAGCCGGTGGCCAGTGCGTCGCTCAACCCCCAGTGTGTCGGCGCCTGGTCCGAGTTGCGGGAGAATCCCCAGTCAGTCATGATCCTCAATGGCGACAGCGCATCGCTGCCGATCCCGGATGCCTCCGTGGATGCGGTGGTCACGGATCCCCCGTACTTCGATTTTGTCCATTACAGTGAACTAAGCGACTTCTTTTTCGCGTGGCTGTCCCCCGCCCTCTCGGATCGATACCCTTGGATGGAGCGCGCGGACTGTTCCCATGAAGGTGAGGTGCAACACAAGGATCCGCGGGCTTTCGCGCGCCAACTGGCTCATGTCTTTGCGGAGTGCCATCGGGTACTCAAGCCCGAGGGGGTGCTTGTGTTCAGCTTCCACCACTCACAGGCCGAGGGGTGGGCCGCGATCCACGAGGCGATCAAGGACGCCGGTCTGGCTGTCGTAGTGTCCCATCCAGTCCACGCGGAACTCCGGACATCAAGCCCGAAGTCGGCTGCGCAGAACCCGATCAGTCTGGACGCGATTCTCGTTTGCCGGAAACGCGAGGGGCTGAGCGTCCCTCCAGAGTTTCGGTGCACACCGATGGAGCGCGCGGAACAGCTCTCTGTCGCGCTGGAGGCAGCTGCCGTCTCTGTGTCACGGGGCGACCGGTTCGTGATTGCGGCTGCGCAGCTGCTGGCCAACACAGGCAGGGATCTCTGCAGCTATGAAGAAATGCGGGAGCGTCTGGTGTCGCTGCGCGGCGCAGTCATGCACAACCACCCGGCGCGGGAGAAACCGGCCTGATGGACACGGCGGTGGCAGGGTTGCAGGTGATGCTGGGCTTGGGGCGATCTTCCGGCTGCCTTGGTGAAAGGATCAAGTCCAGGCACAGCATGATGAGGCCAATCAGGGTCTGCAGGCGGCACGCACCGTCATGAATGCCGGATCTGCATGGGAGACTCGTCTCTTGTGCAGGGAAAGACTCCCTGACGGCCCTTCCACCCCGCACAGGGCCGGGCTAAGAGGGAACAGGAGCACGAACTGGCATTTCCATTCGATACCAGAGGGCCAGAATTGCGAAAAATGCCACAGAGCCAAAGCCGAACAGCTTCAATGTGGAAGGAATGCCCAGCGTGTCCGCCAGCCACCCGACACCGGGCGACAGGACCAAGAACACAAGTCTTGAAAGCAGACTCACCATGGATATGGCAGTGGCCTTCTGGTCCGGTGCCGCGCGCTCCAGGAAATGCTTGTGCAAGATGGGGATTCGCACGCCGCGAATCCACTGCAACCCTATGATCCACAAGAAACTGAAGGGCGACAGTGTCCGGCTCATTGACCAGACCGTGATGCACAAGACCACCGGCATCGCAATCAGGATGCCGCGCGCTCCGATTCGTTGCTGAATCGGTTGGGCAAAATAGGCAGAGCCCGCCGCCACGAGATTGAACAGCGTTGCTGCAACTCCGAAGTAGCCGATGGGGAGGCCTGTGAGCTGCATGTAGGGTTGATACAACCAGAAGACACACAACTCCATGGCAGCAAGTCCTGCGGTGTAGACCATGAACCAGCGAACCCCCGCGTAGTGCGCATAAAGGTGGCGCCGTCGCGTAATATCCGCAGCCAGTTTCGTGGCTTGGACCCTGTGTCTGCGCGCGGTTCCCGCAAGAAATGGGCGATGGCGGCCCTTCCCAGAGTCGGGGGAATCGTCAAGGCCAGTGGCAGACGGGTGGAAAAGCCTGCCAGGAACCCGCCGAGCAGGCTGGCCCCAACCTGAGAGGCAAGGCGTACCGAACGGATTTTGCCCATCATTTCCGTAAAGCGTTCTGCCTTGCCCTTTATGTCCAGGCTGTTGTACACAAAAGCGGAATCGGTCCCCGAAACGAGTGCGGTGCCAACGCCGGCTATCAGCTCGGCCACAAGAATCGCTTCGAATCCTTGGCCCAATACGTACATCGACAGCGACAGCACATAGACGACAGCGGCCGCCATCAGGGTCCGCCGGGCTCCGATGTAGTCTGCGATCGCTCCCGTGGGGGCTTCCAGCAAAACCATCACGAAACTGTGAATGGATTTGATCAGGAAGACCTGGGTCAGCGACACCCCGCTTTCCATCCAGAACACCACAATGATGGGTTGCCAGAGGGTGAACCAGATCAGAAAGGCATAAACATGGAATTTTCTGATGTTTGCCATGGAATTCGGGAGGTGGCTTCTGTACCGCCCGCCTCCCCCGCGATTGGGTTGGCGGTGGGACACGGCGAGCCATCCAGGGAACGCCGGATGTTGTGGCCTTGCCGGAAAGCGACATCGCACCCCGCGGCACATCCCAGCGGGTTACAATCTTGCAATCCCTTGGGCATGAAGCGAAGCACTGCAGGGAAGTTGGGCGGCCATGGCGGTGTCAATTGCATCGCCTGGTCCAAGGGGCACATTATCGCTGCGCAAGCTGAGACCTGCGAGATGAACCCTGCCCGGGGCTGCCTGATGTCCGTCCCGGACAGTCGCGCTTGGGGCAGGCAATGGCCCCAAGCACCCAGCACAGTGGAGTTTCCGACATGACCATCGAATCCCTGCAGGCCATGGCCTTGGCATATCCGGAACCCCACTCGCGGAATGCGGAACGCCACCTCACCCTGGTGCGCATTGTCGACAGCTCGGGCCATGTCGGCTGGGGCGAAGGCATCGCGCAGTTTCCCGAAGCCACCCGGGCCACGGTGGCCCTGATCAAGGGCGGACTGTCGGAATTCGTCGTAGGCCGCGATGCCATGCAGATTCGGGGCCTGTGGCAGACCCTGGTGGACAGGGCCTTCTGGTACGGGACGGAAGGCATCGCCGCGTTTGCCATCAGCGCCATCGACATGGCCCTGTGGGACTTGAAGGGACACTTGCTGGATCAGCCGGTGGCTTCGCTGTTGGGCGGCTGCGTATCCCGCCGCATTCCGGCCATGGCCTCCATTGTCTTCGACATGGATGACGTGGCCTGGACCGTGGACCAGTTCAGGCTCTTTCAACAGCAGGGCTACCGTTACATGAAAGCCGGGTGGGGCATGGCCCCCGATGCGCTGTTTGGCATGTGCCGGGACCGCGACGAGAGAATGGTCGCCAGCATTCGGGAGGCCATTGGGTTCGGGCCAGAGCTGGTGGCGGATGTACCCGGACACTACCGGTTGTGGGATCTGCCGACGGCCATGGCCCGATTCAAGGATCTCGAGCCCTATCGCCTGCGCTGGATCGAGCAACCGTTGCCGCCGCATGACCTTGAGGCCCACGCCCGGCTGCGGGGTGCCGTGGCCACCCCCATCGGTACCGGTGAAGACGAGTGGAATGTGGAGAGCTACAGGCGCTTGATCCATTCCGGGGGAGTCGACGTGGTGCAGATCGATCCCGGCCGGTGTCTGGGCATCACCGGCAGCCGTCAGATTCTGGACCTGATCGAGGCCGCCAATCTGGAAGTCAGCGCGCATACATGGAGCAGCGCCCTGAACACGGCGGCCAGTCTGCACCTCATGGCCACCACCCGCCATGCCGTGGCCCTGGACTTCAAGCCTCATCCCTCGCCCATGCAACATGAACTGGTCACAGATCCGTGGGTGCAGCGGGACGGCTGGCTGGCCTTGCGCGATCGACCGGGCCTGGGCGTGGAGGTCAGCGAGGAGGCCGTGGCCAAATACCGGGCGCGCTGAATGTCCCCACGCCCTGCGGACCCTTGCGTGGGAGGCGGTGGGCCAGCCCCAAGGTGACATTTGCGGTGCCGGGCCGCGTGGCTTTTCGCTGGGGATGGGTACACAAACCTCTGCATGTCCTGTTCACAGGACGTTAGGGTCTCCGTGCGATGGCCCTGTGCAGCGCAGGGGCTGAGAGCACGCTGTGTGGTATACAGGTCATGCAGCACAACCCTACAGGAGTATCGAGATGGTCGTACCCCTGGCCCAAGATCCGCGGGTGGGCGATGCGCAACGCCCGGCAGCCGGAGAGCCAGCCTCTGACGGCCCGCGGCATCGCGTGTTCTGCGGCGATTGTCTGGACATGATCGAATCGGGACAAGTCGGTCGAGAGTCGGTCAATCTGATTGTCACCTCTCCGCCGTATGCGGATCAGCGCAAGAACAACTATGGCGGCATTCACCCTGACCAGTATGTGGCATGGTTTTTGCCCCGGGCCCAGGTCCTGCAGGAATGTCTGACCCCGGACGGCTCCTTTGTCCTCAACATCAAGGAAAAGGCGCTCCATGGCGAGCGGCATACCTACGTGCTTGAGTTGATACTGGCGCTCAGGCAACAGGGCTGGCGCTGGGTGGACGAGTATTGCTGGCACAAGAAGAACTGCTATCCCGGCAAGTGGCCCAATCGATTCCGGGATTCCTGGGAACGCCTGCTGCACTTCACCCGCCACAAGCGCTTCAAGATGCGGCAGGAGGCAGTGATGGTGCCAATGGGAGATTGGACATCGCAGCGCTTGCGCAACCTGTCCGACACCGACCGCACCCGCGACCGGTCGCAGGCGGCCAACGGCTTCGGCAAGCAGGTCTCCAACTGGGTCGGGCGGAAGATGGCGTATCCGACCAACGTGCTGCATATGGCCACGGAGTGCGGATACAAGGGGCACCCGGCGGCGTTTCCCCTGGCGCTGCCGGATTGGTTCATTCGTCTGTTCACCGACCCGGGCGACACCGTGCTCGATCCCTTCGCGGGCTCCGGAAGCACCTTGGTGGCCGCTGCCCGCCTGGACAGGCGGAGTGTCGGCATCGATACGTCTCCGGAATATTGCGCTGTCATGCGGGAGCGACTGGCATTGTGAAGCCTGTCTGGTGGATGGCGGCCACCACCGCAGGGACAAGGCCATCGCAGGCTGCCCAGAGAGACTCAGGGCCCCACTCGACGCGCTGCGCACGATTCCGGTCCGCCAGCCTCCTTCGGGAACACCGAGGTCATGAACCGACTGGCTCCGCCGCGCGGCCGCGTTCCCGCATTGATGTCCTGGTGACTGTGCAATGCCGGGCCACCCCCAAAGGGACGGGAAGTCCTGTCGGCGGGACAGCCTGCCGGTTGTCCCTGTGCGGGCAGGGCGACTGCCCCCACCCATTCAGCGACCGGCGATGCCCGACATCTGGATCCCCGAGGTGAAGTATCGTTGCGCGGCGAAAAAGAGCGCCAGCAGCGGAGCGATCATCACGGTCGAGGCGGCCATCATCAGATTCCAGCTGGTGGAGTAGAGGTCCTTGAAGCTCTGCAGCCCGATGGCCATGGTCCACTTGTGCGGCGACTGCAGGTAGATCAAGGGCGTGAAGAAGTCGTTCCAGTTGTAGATGATGGAAAAGATGGCCACCGTCGCCAGCACGGGCGTGGAGAGCGGCAGCAGAATGCGCCAGTAGATCCGAAAGTTGGATGCGCCGTCCACGCGCGCGGCCTCGTCGAGTTCCAGCGGCAGCGTCATGAAGAACTGCCGAAACAGGAAGATGGAGAAGGCGCCGCCGCCCAGCCAGTTGGGCACGACCAGCGGCTTGAACGTGTCGATCCAGTCCAGCGCGCGAAAGAGAATAAAAGTGGGGATCAGGGTCACGATCCCGGGCAGCATGATGGTGGACAGCACCACGCCGAAGAGGGGGCCCCGCAGCGGAAAGCGCAGCCGCGCGAAGGCAAAGGCGGCCAGGGAGGCCGTCAGCAACGTGCCTGCGGTGGAGGCCAGAGTCACATACAGGGTGTTCCAGAAGTACCGGTCGAAGTCCACGGCCCGGAAGGCTTCGGGGTAGTTGGAGAGGACTATGGGCTGCGGGATCCACTTGGGAGGCATCAGGAAGGTCTGGGACCCAGTCTTGAAGGAGGTGGAGACCAGCCAGAGCAAGGGCAGCGCCAGCACCAGGGCAATGGCGGACAGCACTGCATACCAGACCAGCTGGAAGGCGACTTCCCGGATCTGGCGGCGCCGCTTGGACCGGGCCAGAGCCTGGGTGAATGGGGTGGCCGTCACTTGCGGAGGTCTCCTTCATAGAAGACCCAGCGGTCCGAGATGCGGAACTGAATGGCCGTGAAGATCAAAATGATGAGAAACAGCACCCAGGCCATGGCCGAGGCATAGCCCATGCGGAAATTCTCGAACGCCATGCGATAGAGGTAGAGCAGATAGAAGAGCGTGCTGTAGTTGGGGCCGCCCTCCGTCATGATGTAGGCCTGGGTGAAGACCTGAAAGGCCCCGATGATGGCGATGATCAGATTGAAGAACAAGGCCGGCGTCAGCAGCGGCAGCGTAATGCGCCAGAAGCGTCCCCAGGCAGAGGCCCCATCCATCTCCGCGGCTTCGTGGAAGGTGGCGGGAATGCCTTTCAGGCCCGCCAGCAGGATCACCATCTGGCCGCCGATGGTCCACCAGGACATGATGATGAAGGAGGGTTTGGCCAGGCGCGGATCCTGCAGCCAGAAGAGAGGCGGCAGTCCCAGGCGGTCCAGGGCCGCGTTGGCCAGTCCCCACTGCGGGTGGAAGATCCAGAGCCACAGGATCGCGTTGGCCACCGCCGGGGTCAGGGACGGCACATAGAAGAGCGTCCGGTACAGGCGCATGCCCCGCAGGTTGACATTGACCGCCAGCGCGGCCAGCAAGGCCAGGAACAGGTGCAGGGGCACGCCCAGAAACACGTAGTAGGCGGTATTCCAGAGCGACAGCCACAGGCGGTCGTCCCGGGCGATCTTCACGTACTGGTCGAAGCCCACAAATTGGGAGGGGGTCACGATTTCCCAGCGCGTGAAGGAGATGAAGAGGGAGGCCAGCATGGGGCCGGCCAAGAAGATGGCGAATCCCAGGATCCAGGGCAGGATGAAAAGATAGGCGTCCCGCCGTTCCGCCCACAGCAACGAACGGCGGCGGGGACGAAGTCGGGCCAGCCAGCTCATGGCGGCAGGTGAGGCGACCGACCTGCCGCCAGGGGCGGAGTCGGCGAAGAGCACCGACTCCGGACTGTGCAGGCGCGGGCCCGGCGTGTCAGGCGCTGGGCACGAAGGCGATGAATTCGTTGACGCGGTCCGCGATGCTGTCCAGCGTGGCCTGGGCATCTGCCGCCTCAATGCCATAGATGGAGTTCAGGGCTGGCTGCACCTCCCGATGCACGCTGATCCAGTCTCCGGCCACCGGCTCGGGCCGGCCATAGTCAAAGGCATCCAGCATCACCTGGGCGCTGGGGGGCAGCACTGCCGTGGTCATGTAGCTGTCGGAACCGGCCACGGCTTTCAGGGACGGAATGTTGAGGCCCGTGCTCACCCAATGCTCGAAGGCGGAGACCGCGGCGAAGGTCTGGAACCAGGTCCAGGCTTCATCCGGGTGCTCTGTCCCCGACCACATGCTGTGGCCCGCCGAGGCCACACGGGTGGTCTCGATATCGGAGTCGTCCTTGGGCAGGTGGGCGATGTCCCACGCGAACTCCGAAGGCGCCACGTTGGAAAAGACCGAGAATTGCGGGAACATGCCGATGCGGCCGGTGGTGAAGAGATCGCCGGTGCTGAACCCGCCCTTCTCCACGCCAGAGACATGCACGCCGGCTTCATGCCAGCCCTTGAGGGTGTTCACTTCGGCGACCGAGACGTCCTCGTTCATGGTATACGCCGTGCGGTCCGCATTCAGCACATCGCCGCCTTTCTGCCATATCTTGATCCAGGTGTTGCGGTTCAGGTTCCAGTCGGCGGTGCCAAAGATCCGGTCGGCTCCTTCGCCGCGGGTCATGGCCGCGGCCGCGGCCTCGAAGTCCGCCCAGGTCCAGCCCTCGGCCGGATCCGCCACTCCGGCCTCGGCGATCAGCTCCTTGTTGTAGATCAGGATGGTGCTGGTGGTTTCCCGCGGGAAGCCAATCTGCTTGCCGGCGATCTGAAAGTCCAGCCACGCGGCGCGCAGGAAGGTGTCTTCGCCAATGGGGCTGCTGTCCAGAAAGGGAGTCAGGTCCATCTGGATGTTCCGCTTGGCCTGGCCCGCGTTGGTGTAGGAGTGCGCCCAGTAGGTGTCCGGGCCGTCGCCGGCGGCAATCAGGGTCAGCAGCTTGACCTGAATTTCAATGGCTCCCCCCGGTTCCCAGATGGGCTGGATCCGGATGTGGGGATTCTCGGCCTCAAAGGTTTCAATCAGGGGTTCATAGCGCAGGAAGGAGGTGTCGCCGCCGCCCTGGGTCAGGAACCCGATGTCGACCGGGGCCATGTCTGCCGCGCCGTCTCCCGTCGCGGGCACGACCGCGGTGCAGGCCGCCAGGGATGCGGCGCCCAGAGAGAAGGCTGACAGTTTGAGAAACGCGCGACGACTGACGGTGTGACGGGAACGCGGCATCTGGCTGTTCATAGGATCCTCTTGCTTGGTCAGACACAAGGGCCGGCGCAGGCATGGCAGTCCGTAGGCTGGTCCGCAGACACGTCGGGCCCATGGCGTGAGTCTAGCAAAGGTCAGAATCCGCTGACCTGGCTCCCTGTCTGCATCCGGATGCAGACAGGGGTCAGGGCATTCAGGAAACCGGAGCCGCCGGCAAACCGTACAACTGACGCGCGTTCTCGCTCATCACCTGCGCTGTCATGTGTTTCGGCAGCAGCCGGGCGGTGAAGTCCGGCATGTCGTTGTCCCAGTGGGGGAAGTCCGTGGCGAACATCAACATCTGATCGGCCGGAAACATCGCCAGCATCTGGTGCAGGTGGGAGATGGGTTCCGGCTCTTCGATGGGCTGCGTGGTCAGACAGACATGGTCAAAGACATATTCGCTGGGGAGTCTTTCCAGCCAGGGCGTGGTCTGGCGCAGGGCCTTCCAGTTCTTGTCCAGGCGCCACAGGATGGGCGGCAGCCAGGAGACTCCGCCTTCAATCAGGACAAGCTTCAGGTCCGGATACTTGACGAACACCCCTTCCGTGACCATGCTCACCAGGTGACAGACGTAGCTGCCGACCAGGTCCGTATGCCACTCCAGGTAGTTGGTGGGATACCCTACCCCTGTGGGCGGGCCGGATATGCCCACGCCTTCCGACCCCGGATGGATGGCTATGGGCTTGCCCACTTCCGCGCAGGCTTCATAGATGGGATGGAAGTAGGCCTGGCCCATGGGCATGCGGGCCCCGGAGACCATGAGCACCTGGGGCATGCGGTCCACATCGCCCAACCTGCGGATCTCCGCCGCCGCCGCGGTGGGATCATTGGGCGCCACCGTGATGGAGGCATACATGCGCGCATCTTCCGGCAGCCATTCCTCCACCACCGCATCGTTGGAGGCAGTGACCACGGCGGCGGCGTAATAGGGGTCCGTGCCCAGGCCCAGATGCAGGGCCGCCCCCGTGAAGTTGAGAATCCCGTATTCGAGGTTGTGCCTGTCGAAGAAGTGGGGGCCCAGCAGCCGAGGGTCCTCCTCAATGCGTTCGCCTTCAAAGACGGCATCTGCACGCATGACCCCATTGGGATTCCAGTAGCCCAGAGAGCCGGGTCCGCGATTGCCTTGCGAGAAACGCAGGCGGAACGGCTGGGCCAACCGCTCCTCGACATGGTGCGCCTTGACAACCGTGTGAATGTCTGTGTCTATGACGGAGGCAGGCATAGGGGGCTCCGGGAAGTCGAGGAGAAAGGGTCTCTACGTCTTGGAGCGCGGGCGCATCAGGACGTACAGGTTGTGGCCTTCCACTTCCACGGGAAACCCGGCCAGCCGGCGGCGGTCCGTGAGGCAGGTGCCATCGGGCAGGGAGAATTCCCAACCGTGCCAGGGGCAGACCAGGATTTCGTTGTCCCGGCCCCACTGGAAGGTGCCCGGGGCCGAAGGCAGGGTGGTGCCCCGCACTGTGCCATCGCAGATGGGAGCGCCCTCGTGCGGACAGTGATTGAGGTAGGCCCGGAAGCCGTTGTCCACACGAAAAATGCCCACCGAGCGGGAATCCACTTCCACCTGCAGACAGGTGCCCGCCGGCACCTGGTCGGTGGTGCCTACCTTGTACCGGCGCAATGCTGGAGAGTCAGTCATGGACCGTGCCCTGCACAGGGGTGGAAACGCACGTCTTGGGCAGCACCCACCACGACCTGACCCGACGGGCTGTCAGGCCCAGTCCGTGAAGAAACGCTTCCAGTTCTCATAGATGATCATGTCCTGCAGCTCCTTGGGTACCCGCGGCAGACGAGTGCCCTCCACCATGTCATTGACTTGGCGCAATCCCGCGATCGCCCCGGCCACCGTGTCAAAGGGAAAGTCGGTGCCAAACAGAATCTTGTGGCCCACTCCATATTCTACGGCGGTGACCAAAGTCTGCCAGTACCGCCAGGACCGGAAATGAATGGCCGACATGTCCGCATACAGATTGGGGGCCTTGCGGATGAGCACGATGGTGTCCGCTTCCCACGGATGGCCGATATGGGCCAGGATCATCTTCAGGTCCGGAAAGGCCAGGGCAATGTCCTCCAGCTGCAGCGGCAGGCTCCAGCGGATGCGTGCCTTCTGGGGAAAGGTGGTGCCTTGATGCCACAGGATGGGCAGACCCCGATCCTGGCATGCGCGATACAGCGGATAGTGCCTGCGGTCCATGGGATCGAAGAGCTGGTAGGCCGGGGCCAGTTTCAGCCCTTTCAGGCCCAGGTCCGAGATGCAGTGCTCCAGGTGCTCCAGACAGTCCGCCCGATTGGGGTCCACCGAGGCCCAGCCCTCGATTTTCTCGGGATGTTGCCGGGCGTAGTCGGCAATGATCTCGTTGGGCACGTCGAAACCGGTGGCGGGAGCCTGCATGCCGAAGACGACGACCTTGTCGGCCTCGGCCGAGGCCGCCCAATGCTTTTCCGGCCTGGCATCAAACAAGTCCTGTGCCGGCATGTCCTTGCCCAAGGCCGCCGCGGTCAGGCCCATGTTGGCCTGCCAGGTTCTGACGGCGTCGGCCCTGAACTCCGCTGACAGGTGATCCGGGGACCACATGAGGTGCGAGTGGCAGTCCACAATCATGGTTGGCGTTCCTTCAATGGGGATAGTCACAATGGTGTCCGGTGATTCCGGGCTACTGCGGCGTCGGATTCATCCGCGGTTGCCGGGCCAGACTCCAGTTCCCGGAGAGTGGCCGCGGAGCAATCCGCAGTCTGTGCTTCCATGGTCTCCGCTGCCGGGGATGTCAGCAAGGTCCCAGGCTGCAATCCAATCCGAGCCGACTCCCGTACCCAGAATCGACTGTGGAAGTGGAAAGTGGTCTCCACCCACAGGGCCCGGCTTGTCATGTGCCCCCATGTTTCGTGTCGGCTCATCTCTGGGACAGAAAATGCTTGGAGGTCCAGCTGCTGCGATCGCGTCGTGGATGAACAGAGACAGCGACTCCAGGCTCAGATCCCGGATAGGTACGCTGCATTGGCGCAATCGATTCCCATTGGTTTCATGATTGCCGTATTGCCTCTTGTCCAGACGCCACCGGTTCATTGTATAGGGTCATGCGGTAATCCGTGATTTCCCCCACCGTCCCCCATCTGAGTCGGGTCCAATTGCCGCAACGGGCGCAAGGCGGGGATTGGGGACGACGCCCAACATACAGACTGGCTCCGGAATCCTACATTGCAGGAATATGGAAGACAGTCAGGGACCTTGGGCTGCGTTAACGCGGCCTGTCCTGTTTTTGATCCTGCCTGCATCTCCCCATCGGAGTTTCAGACGCGCGTTCCCCACTTGGCCTTGCAATCCCGCCATGAAGCCACTCCATCCCGGCCAGTCCCGGCGTCCAAGGCGCAGTGAGAAGCGGGAGGCGACGCAAGCGCGTGTGAGCGGCGTCATCCAGAGTGGAGCAACGCCCAGCCTGTGGGTTTCTGCCCATGGCAAGGAGCCGATTCCTGATGTCTGCCGACGGGCATCACAGGTGCCCCCTGGGAGAGGTTGTGCGCGTGACAGATCGAAAACATGGCTGTGAAGAGGCAATCAGTCACTGGAACAGCTTGCCCCAGGGGCACTTTTCTCCTGCGCCGTTGCGCAGCCATGGGAGAAATCCTGGCTTGTGCACACCCATGTCGCGGAAGCCAGGATTTCACGTTCCGCGTCTGCCAGGAAGGCATATGCAACGGGTTTCATGGCCATCGGCACCTGCAGAAATGGCTGCCGATGCTTGCGCTGTCCACTGGATCAATGGCTCTGGACATGGGCGGACGCGATGCGGTGTCCATGTCCATGGCGTTGAGGCTTCTGCCGCTTGCGACACAACGCGCCCTCGGCATTGTCCTTGTCGGAACTGCATGTCGAGATCGTGGTTGGTGCGCAGTGTGGAGACAAGACCCACATTCTCAATGAGGGCATGATGCGACAGCTCTGCGCAGGCAGAGACAGGTTGGTGGCTCCCGTCGCCGCGGTGGAACAGAAAAGAGAGAACTTCTCTCTGTCCGACAGGGCATGGGAAGGGCGGTAGCCATGATTCCCCTCCGTATTTTTGTCAGCAGTGTGCAGAGCGAATTTGCCAAGGAGAGAGCGGCATTGCGCGATTATGTGCGCGGTGATGTCTTGATGCGGCAGTTCTGCAATGTATTCCTGTTTGAGGATGCACCCGCATCTAACCGGCGACCCGACGCGCTGTATCTGGACGAAGTGGGCACGGTCCGACATCTACGTCGGACTGTTAGGTTCCGAGTACGGGACTGAGGACGATGCCGGTGATGCCCAGACAGAGCGGGAATTCGACCACGCGACCCATATGGGCGTGTACCGCCTTGTGTTTGTAAAAGGGTTGGATGATGGCATCCGCCACCCGACGATGCAGGCGCTGATTGGAAAGGCCGAGGCCGAGCTGATCCGCAAGCAATTTGACACTTCTGAAGAACTGGTGGAAGGCCTTTGCGCCGCGTTGGTGGAATACCTGAGTCACAAGGGGGCGATCCGCACAGGTCCGTTTGACGCGACACCCTGTGCCCATGCGAACCTTGACGATCTGGACTGCGCACACATGATCCGATTTGTGCGCACGGCACGCCGAGCCAGACAGTTTCCGCATTCCCAAGGAGGTCGTGACCGAGGCGATCGTCAACGCAGTGGCTCATCGCGACTACACTGACAACGGCAGCGTACAGGTGATGCTCTTCGCGGACCGACTGGAGGTTCGCAGTCCCGGCAGACTTCCCCCATCGCTGACTCTGGAGAACCTGCGCGTCCCTCACGGATCAGGGCCCCCATCAACCCCTTGCTGGCGGAATCCTTCGTATTTGGGCGAATACATCGAGCGCATGGGAACGGGGACTCTCGACATGATCAACCGGTGCGTTGAGGCCGGTCTGGCAGAGCCGGAATTCGCCATCGCCGACGGATTTGTGGCAACGGTGCACAGACCCCAGAATCATGTCTGTCTGGTTACACTGCATTGCGACCGCAAACGGCTGGAGGGCATCGACATACTGGCGGTTTTCCCCAGTGGAACCTGGCAACGCGCAACGACCGACCAACATGGAGAGACACGTCTGGAGTTGCCTTCGTCTCATCTGTCCATGACGGTGTTTGCGGCTGCCGCAGGCTTCGCCGCCGGTACAGAGTATGACTGGACACCCACGGAACGGACGCTGTCTTTGCAGCTGGTCCCTGTGGTGAACGGTGGCCGTGTTTGGTTCCCCGAACGCACCGGCTCGCTTCCGGGACTTGCAGGGAGACTGCATCTCACCTGGGACACCCATGACCACATCCGTCTTTGTGCATCTGACATGGTCATTGATGGCGGTCGGCAGCAACCGGTGGATTGCGTCCTCGGTGATGATCTGCATCTCGCCGACGCGGATGGTCATGGAATGCTGCTGCGGGTCATGGCCATTGTGGGCCAGTCAGTGCTGATGGAACATCGTGCGATGCGGAGCCCATCCAACGGGCAGCCAGAGTCGCTGGAGGCGAAGACCCTCGGCCTGTTGACTGCCGGTCCCAGGTCAAGGGCCGTGCTGGCCCGGAACCTGGGACAGAAGACCATCTCCGGTCAACTCAACAGGGTGGTCCGGCAGCTGGTGGCCCACGGAGCACTGGAGTTTGCGCTGCCGGACAAACCGCGAAGCCGTCTCCAGAAGTATCGGCTTACTGCAAAGGGAAAGGGGAGGGCTATCTTCCTTAAGGATTGCGCATGAGGCACACTGAGGCATGAGCACCGTTGGACAATGTGCAGTCCATATGCAGTGGAAGCCTCGGGTCCGCACTGCCCGATCGAGCGCTGCACGGATCCTGATTTGACCTCCTGGGAACGCGGAATTTCTTGGCGGTACCGGTCAGGACTGGGCTGCAGAGCCCCACGTGCTGTCTGTCTGTGCCGAAATTTTCCCTGATTGTCATGGCTCCCATTCCAGTTCTCCCTGCCATGGCCCAGTTGCCGCTTGGGCAATGGCGTCTGATCCTTTTGGAAGCACGGGCGGCTTCCCTGTACATTACACATGACTGCACAAGGATCCCGGACGGGATGCCTTTGGCCTCTGCAACCACAAGGAACGCGCACACATGTTTTTGGGATGCTTTCAGAGCAATCGCCCTCTGCATCAGATGGAATTCGATCGTTTTGCCCGGGCCGCGGCGGACCTGGGCTACGCCAGCATCGACGTGCCCGCCATGAATGACCAAGCCGTGGCTACATGCCAGGACTTGGGACTGGAGATCTTTGCTTCAGGAGCCGTCGTGCCTCCGGACCTGAGCCGGAACGATACCCAGCAGGCAAGGCTCACGACCCAGATGAGCGAGGCGATTGCCTGGGCCCACAGGCATGGTGTGGCAGTGGTGACCCATTTGGTGGGCAAGGACATGACTCTGTCGGGAGATGACAACATCGCGGTCTTCAAGGAGATATACACGCCCCTGGCCGCCTTGGCCGAGTCCCGGAATGTGAAGTTCGCCTTCGAAAACTGGCCCCGGAACGGCACCATGTTGGCCACTACGCCGGAGATGTGGGATGCCATGTTTGAAGCCGTGCCTTCTCCGGCTCTGGGCCTCTGCTACGACCCGTCGCATTTCTACTGGCAGGGGATGGACTGCATTCAGCCCATCCGGGACTTCGGGGAACGCATTTACCATGCGCACGCCAAGGACACGGAGATGCTGCCGGATGGCCAGAATGCCTATGGCATCTACGGGAGGCAGCTGAGCCGCACACCCCAGGCCCAATGGTGGCGCTATCGCCTGCCTGGATACGGGGCAGTGGACTGGTTCCGGTACTTGGATGAACTGTTTCAGACGGGCTACAACCAGGCCCTGAGCGTGGAGCATGAGGATCCCCTGTGGGCGCAGTCGGAAGAGCGCGCGCTGCGTGGCTTGCAGCTGTCCAGGCAGTTTCTGGCCCCGTTCCTGGTGTAGGGGTGGCAGCGGAGTGGGTTTCGCCTGGGCCATCGGCTTGGGCGGGGGCATGAAAGTCCATTGGGGACGCTCAGGTGTTCCCGCCATGCGGTCCGTCATGGCGCTGTGGCGGTGTCTGCTCCCGATGTACCGCAGGCTGTGCTGCTGGGCATGCCCTTCTCACTCACTCTGAGAGACCTATAGGGGATTTGACAGCGGCAGTTTGGCGGCTGGTCGGGGGTGAGCGCGGATCTGAGTGTCTGCCCTTGGTTTGCGGAGAACGCGGGAGATAGTTCAAGGCCAGTGAAAGCCCCTCTGCGCGGTAGTCAGGTGCCGCCCAGGGGCACCCCATGCAGGCATGTAGCGAAGACGGGGCCGGATGGAGCCGCATATCCGCCATGTCGCTCCACGCGCGTAGTACACTGCAACCATTCGTATTCTCTTGCCCACATCTTCCCATGTCGCAGATGCAGTCGGATGTTCCTGTTTCCCTGCCTTCCATCTCCCGTCGCTTGCGCCCGGATGTACAGGAGCGGCCGCGCACAGAGGCCCTGCAGCACATACGCGCCTTGCCCCATTACCAGCCAGACTATGACTATCGCCCGGACCGGTTCCGATACACCGAAACACATACCACAGACCCGGACTATGTGGTATTGGGGGTAGGGATGATGTCCCCTACACGCGAACACGGGGAAGCCTTGGATCGCATGCGGAATGCCCTGCACATTCTCATACAGCCGTTTGCCTCTGAAGTCCACGTCAGCCGAGAGGTGAGCATCATCGGGATTCCCGGCACATTCTTTGCCTCTGCGAGGCACACCTCCACCTTGCAGCCAGGCCTGTCTTTGTGGACTGGACCTCCACCCAACAGCCCCCTCTCGTCCTATCGGTATGATCGGGACAGGGTGCCTCTCCTGGTGGTGGAGGTAGTCTCCCATTCGGACCCGGCGCAGCGAGACAACGACTGGAAAACAAGATGTTTGCCTACGCCGGCATGGGGATCCGGGAATATTGGCTTGTGGACGAGCAACTGCCAGACTCCCTCAGGGGATTCACGCTGGATGCCGTAGAGGGCACCCCTCACAGCCTGCAGACATACCGCCCCATAGCCGTTGACGCAGAGGGGGGCAGGGACAGCATGGTGCTGGATGCGACTCTGCGCTGGGCGGAGGGGGACATCCAGTGTTGGCATGCAGGCCAAGGGACATGGGTCTCTGTGGCGGACATTCCGGTCTTGCAGGCCGAGATGAAGGGTGCCTTGGAGTTATGTGGCCCCATCCTGCACCATCTCCTGGATGCGACGGAACCGGGGGCGGCAGACTTGGTGCTGCAAACCTGGATGGAAACGGCTCCACCCACCTGGCCGAATCAGGAAACACTGGAGCGGCTGGCTTCCGCACCTTGGACATGGCGACGCCTGTTGCTGGGAGAGCCCTGTCCGCGTGATGGTGCTGACTGATGTGCCGCGGCACCCGCTCGGATCTCGGGGAACTGTCGCGCAATGTCCAAGGCCTACGCCGTGTGTCCGTGGGCCTGCCTTTCTGCGCTCCCGGCACTGTCGCGGTCAATCCACAGTCGCCATAGACGCCCAAGGGATGCTGGCAGCCATCCTGGACGGGATGGACCCTGTGGCAATCCTGTCTCGCAATATGGTCTTGCGGGGACACGACAGCGCCAGCGGGCGGCTCTGCGCTGCCTTTCCCTGATCCATGTCACGCGCCGAGCTCAGGGCCTCCTTGCGTGCAGCATCTGCGGGACCGCTTGATGGCGACCTTGGGCCTTCGATCGGAACTGCCACAAATTCAGTTCGGAATGACAGGCTTTCAGTGCCTGTGGCCCAATTGCCCCGGTCGGCACCTGAAAATTGTCCCCATGGTCATGGCTGCAGAGAATGCAGAACCTGGGCCAGTGCTCTGACCCGATGACCTCCACATCTTCCGCGATGGGAAATTGCTCCTCGCCTGCATATGCCACGAAAGAGCGCGCGGGCTGTAGATCCGCACGGGCATGATGGAATCCCCTGCTCAGTTTCGGTGCCAGACTGTGTTTGATCTCAACCGCCCACATTCCGGCCCTGTCCCGGCAACTCAAGTACCAGATCCATTCGGCACCCGCTGCCGTGCGATAGAAGTTGGCCCGGGTCTGAGGCGGTGCGGTGGCCAGCAGATTTTCCATTACAAATCCCTCCCAGCTGGCGCCTATCACCGGGTGTCCTGCCAATGCTTCGAAAGTTTCGAGTCCCAGCAGGGCATGAACCAATCCGCTGTCTCGGATGTAGACCTTGGGCGACTTCACCAGGCGTTTTTTGGTGTTGACATGAAAGGGCTGCAGGCATCGCACCAGCAGATCGACGAACAGATCGATGTAATGGCTTACGGTGGGAGCGCTGACATCCAGGCCTGAAGCAAGTCTTGCGGCGTTCAGCAGGGCGCCTTGGCCATGAGCCAGCATGGCAGAATCGGAATGACTTCCACGCGCCCGGCCAGACTTTCGCTGGTTTGCCTGAGCAGGTCCATCGATGCAGAGCCCAGCAGCAGGAACCGACCCGTGCGATTGCCGTGACGACGCCCTTGGTCGATCAGGCCGCGGAGATCGGGAAAAATCTCGGGCACCCGGTGGATCTCGTCCAGGATGACCAGCTGATGCTCATGCTCCGCAAGAAACAGGACCGGGTCTGTCAGCTTGCTGCGGTCCACGCTGGATTCCAGATCCAGAGGGTAACGTGTACATTGCGCGCAAACAGTTCTGACATTGTCATTGTGACGTACGGGTCCGTTTTGCCCGCATCCGTGATGGTCGCCCCGCGGCTCTGGACCGGGCAGGCCGCGAAAGTTCTCCCCATGTAACGAGCCCACTTTGAGGATGGCTACGCGGTGGCCAGGAAAGCGAAAATCACCGAATTCGCAGCGCTGTAGATGTCCAGTCGCCGGATCCAGGCATGGGGCAAGTCCGCTACACCGTGGGAGGCTCCGTACAGCTGGCCCGTCAAGGCCGCAGCGACATGGCTGTTGTCAATCTGGTTGGCCCCGATCATCAGCGCCTCCTCAAAGGACTTGCCGCTCAAGGCACAGTAGAACCCCGTGGCCAGAGCCTCGGCGGCGTGCATGCCCGAACCCAGCCGGTGCGTGAAATTCAAGGGCTGGGCCGCATGGCCTTGGGCCAATTCCAAGGCCAGTTTCAGCTTCTGGACCACATCCGTGGCCTCGGGGTGAACAGCCAGGCCAGCACAGACCTGCTGACCGGCATCGTGCAGACCATGGCCCTGGCCCACCAAATGGACCAGACCGGCCATGGCCGCGGCGCTCCAGTGCTCTTCCGGATGGCCATGTGTAATCGCCGTAGCCTGAGTGGCAATCCGCATTGCGCGGGCCAGGTCCCATCCAGGCGCCAGTCCCAGGGGGGCGGCCCGCACCAGCCCTCCGCAATCGCGCGTTGCATTGAGGGGATGCAGCAAGGTGCCTTCCCCTCCGGTAGCCAGACTGGACAGGCAGGCGGTGCTGGGTTCCCGCTTGACCTGCATTTCCCGGTACAGGCACAAGGTGCCGTGGCGCGGCGCTTCGGCCTGCCGTTCCTGAGTCTGCAGCCAATCGAGATAGGCCCGGTGAATCTGGGCCAGTACATCCGCGTCGTCCACCAAGTCGGCGCCCGCCAGCCCTTCCAGTGTGAACAGGGACATTTGGGTGGCGTGGGACACGTGCAAGTCCAGGGTCCGGACCCGCCGCGGCTCGAAGTGGACCTGGCCCGCCTCATCCCTGGCCTCGTGCCATTCATCCAGGGCCTGGTCGTATCCCAGGCCATCGCCGACTGCCCCGCCCAGCACACAGCCCAGGACACGGTCTTCCCGCTCCCAGGCCCGCCTGGGACAGCCCAGCGACTCGAGGTAGGCAGCTCGCTGGACATTGGTCTGCAGGCCTGTCTGAGTCCTCTCGATTTTTTCTGCTGCCTCGACAGGGGAGGCTCCCAGTTCGGTGAGGATGCGGGCCGCCACCGTGCCCGTGCGCCCGAATCCGGCGCGGCAGTGGATGGCAACCTTGTGTCCCTCCTGCAACAGATGCAGGAGGCGGTGGCCGGCATAGGGCCAATGCATTTCAAACCAGGCGTCCGGCAGGGCGTGATGCTCAATCGGCAGATGAATCCATTCCATGCCCAAGGCTTCCGCGCGCACACCCATCCGGGTCACGTTGAGCAGCTCGAATTCATGGTCCTCCAGCAGGGACACCAAGGCCACGGCTCCCCAGTCCTGCACTGCCTGGAGATGCAGGCCAAGTCGCTGCTCCGGGACCGGGGGATCGTCAGGATGCAGCAGGATGCCCGGGCACAGGGTCAAACCCAGAATGCCGTTGCCTGCAGGCAGATCAGTGATGCGCACGCGTAAGTGGGAAGCTCTTCAAGTCAAGACCCGTATCGGGCAAGTCTGCCAGTATACCCGTTGTCCGCTCTGCCAGGGAGGTCCTCGAAAGCAGGCTGGCCCCATCGCGTGGAATGAGCCTGGAGAGGTCTACGCCCCACCACTCAGTCTCTTGAGGCCCCCGATGAACCAATACAGCGCGAAGATGCCCGCAAATCCTATGAGCAGGGCTGGCACCAGGGGCAGGGACAGCTGCAGTTGCAAGGGGACCCAGGCCAGCGCCAGGCCGCTGACCAGCACAACCGCCAGGCGGCGCAGATGCCGCATGACGAATGTTTCCAGGTCCGCGCCTTCCATGAGTCTTTCCACGCGTGTGGAGAGGTGCTGCAAATCCCAGCTGCCGAGCAGCAGCACCTGACAGAACAGGCCGGTGGCCACGGCGTCCTGGGCAATGATTCCCAACCCGTTGACCAGACACAGCCCAATGAAACAGGGCGAGGCCAAGGCCGGCCGGTTCTGCCACAGGCCCAGCAGCCACACCAAGGCCAGAATGCCCGCCAGTCCGGCGACAGGCCACAAATCCACTTGCAGCAGCTGGGGGGCCAGCAGACTGCAGGCTATCAGGAGCAGGCCGCCGCCAAGGTACCGCGGCAAGAGAAACAGGGACATGGGATTGGAACGCAGGACAGTGATCTGAATTGTACAATCCCTGCCTTATACTTGGATGCACGGGGCTGCCGCATGTGCGGCTGTCCATCCCACCTGCCACGACACCCCAAAGGCTACACCTATGCAAAAAAGGGTCTTGTATACCTTGCGGAACATTGACGCGCGGGATGCCGAAGTGCAGATGCTGTTGCAGGCCGGCTGCACCGTGCACAGGCATGCCTCTCTGAATGCCCCGGAGGCTCAGGAGGATGTCGTGCAGGCGAGTGGCCTGATCGTGGGCCTGAACCGGGTCGATGGGGCGCTGCTGGACCGCATGCCCCATCTCAAGGTGGTGGCTCGACTGGGCGTGGGATACGACAACATCGATGTGGACGCGGCCACGGCCCGCGGGATACAGGTGACGTACGTCCCGGATTACGGGGTGCATGAGGTCTCCACCCATGCCATCACCATGCTGCTGGTCATGGCCCGCAACATGCCCACCCTGCTGGCGGCCAGCGCGGAAGGCAGATGGGACTACGGGGCCATGGGCACCGTGCAACGCCTGCAGGATCAGACTCTGGGGGTGGCCGGCTTCGGCCGCATCGGCCGCGAGACCGCACTCAAGGGCCAGGGTCTGGGCATGACCGTGATTGTGCATGACCCCATCGTGCCGGCGGCCGAGATCACGGCGCATGGATTGGAAGCGGTGGACTTCCCCACCTGGCTGCGCCGTTCGGACTACGTTTCGTTGCATGTACCCTCCCTGCCCGCCACCCGTCACATGATCGATGCGGCCGCACTGCAGCAAATGAAGAAGACCGCCCGCATCATCAACACCGCGCGCGGCCCCTTGATCGACGAAGATGCCCTGCTGGCGGCTCTCCGAGCCGGGGAGATAGACGCCGCGGCGCTGGATGTGTTCCAAACGGAACCACCGCCTCCCGATCATCCGCTGCTGCACGAACCCAATGTGCATGTGACCCCGCATGCCGCCTGGTATTCCGAAGCGGCCAAGCAGGATATGCGGACGCGCTGCGCGCAGGACGTGATCAACGTGCTCAGGGGGCAGCCGCCGGTCTATCCCCTGAACGAAGTCCAAGTAGCCGCGGGCGGTGGGCCGTCCATGTCCAACCGGGCTGGGAGCATGTCATGAAAATGCAGGCCGTCTATGTCACCGAAGACCGGAAATTCCATGTGGGCGAATTTCCTCTGCGCGCACCCAGGGGGGACGAGGTCCTCATTCGGACCCACTATTCCGGCATCAGCGTGGGCACGGAATTCACGGCGGTGCGCGGCACTCGCCACTACGGTGCCTATCCTTTCGTGCTTGGGTATCAGGGCACGGGCATAATCGCCGGTCGGGGCCCGGACGTGCAGCGCTTCAAGGAAGGGGATGCGGTGTACTTCCGTTCCAGTGTCCTGGATCTCTTTCTGGGAAGCGCCAGGGTCGCGAACCGGAGCGGGACCTGGGCCTCGCATGTCATTCACTCCGAGAAGCAACGCGTGGAGCCGCTGCCTGCAGGCGTGGACGGCGCCACGGGGGCCATGTTCGTCATGCCGGCGGTGGGCCTCAACGCCGTGGACATGGCCGGCATCCGCATGGGCGACTATGTGGCCATGCAGGGCGTGGGCCTGATTGGCCTGGGCACGTTGGCGGCCTCCTTCCTGCGCGGGGCCAGGCCCATTGCCATTGACATGGCTCCCAACCGGCTGGCGCTGGCCAGGGAATTTGGGGCCGTGGCCACCATCAATCCTGCGACCGAAGATGTGCGGGCCAGGGTGCTGGAACTCACGGACGGCCGCGGCGCGGATGTTTCCATTGAAGGCACCGGAGTCCGGTCCTTGATCGACCAGGCCATTGCCCTGACCCGGCAGGAAGGCAAGTTCATCTTTCTGGCGGTGTATGGGGAAGCCCCCTTGGAATTGCTGTACATGCCTGCCCACCACCGGCGCATCCAGGCTTTCTTCCCCTGTGATGATGGGCAGGAGCCGTGCCGCGAGGCGGTCCTGCACCAGATGGCCCTGGGGGCCTTGCCGTGGCACAAGACCATTTCCCATCGCATCCCGGTGGATGCCATGCCGGACTTCTGTGCGCGGGTACTGGCCGGGAAAGCCCCGGATCTGCTGGGTGCGGTGATTGACTGGCAAGTGCCCAACGCCTTGTAACGCCGGCCTCTGGCCGGCGCTGCCGCCCGGGCTCAGGCCACGTCCTGCGGGCCCACCCTGGGCAGCTGCAGGATAGGGTAGTTGGCGTTCAGCAAAGTCGAGTCGCCAGTGCGCTGTATGTAATCCCACATCAGCCGCGTCATGTCGACGGCTTTCTGACCATGGCCGTCGTTCTCGGCAGCCAGCAGATTGGTCTGCTCGAAGGGGTCTTCCGCCAGGTTGTACAGCTCATCCCGGGCGAAGCCGTTGAAGACGAACTTCCAGTCGCCGTCCCACACAATGCGCTGGGTCAACTGGAAACGGGTGCCCTCATATTCGGCATAGCCCCGGGTGGGAACGGTCTCGGCACGGCTGGGGTCCGCCAGGAGCTCGGCGAAGGAGGCAGAGTCCGCACTGCCCTCAATGGGCATGCCCATCAGCTCCAGCAAGGTGGGATGCAGATCGTGCAGACCTACGCGGGCGGCTGACGTGGTGCCGGGCTCGATGCCCGGTCCGGCCATGAGCAGGGGGATGTTGTAGATCTCTTCCGCAGCCGTGAAGTTCTTGCAGTAGAGGCCGTGCGCCCCCAGCAGTTCACCGTGGTCGGAAGTCAGCACCACGAGGGTGTTTTCCAGCTGGCCGGCCGCTTCAATCCGGTCCATGAGGCGCCCAAAGAGCCTGTCAATCTCCGTGATGGACGCGTAGTAGCAGGCCGCCGCTTCCCGGTGCTGCCGCTCGGTCCAGTGGGCCCACGGTCTTTGTGCACGCTGGTAGACTTCCGGGCGGCCGGCCAAGTCGTCCTGCAGCGAAGGCGACAGCGGGATGTCGGCGGGGTCGTACAATGCGAAGGCCTCGGCGCCGCAGAGGAAGGGATCGTGGGGTTCCAGGACGCTTACGCACAAGGCCCAGGGCTCTGGATGGGCCAAAGAGGTCAGCAGAAATTCCTCGGCGTCCTGGACATAGGCCCCGACCATGCGTCTCTCGGGCGGCACGTCGGTGACACCATAAAAACGAATGGGGGCATAGCCGGGAATGGCATCCACGAACCCTTCCGTTTCCCACAGGCCCCGCTCCAGCCGGGCCTGGGCTTCGGAACGGGCCCACTGGACGGTGGCATGTGCTTCCGTCATGGCGGCATTCCACCCGTAGGGGGTCAAGTCGTGGGTGCGTTCCACATGCCACTTGCCGAAGTAGCCCGTGGCATAGCCGGCGGTCTGCAGGTACTGGGCCCAATGGCGGGAAGGTCGCAGGTTGGCCCGATCCTCCCTGACCGTATGGGTGACAGTCCAGACGTTGTGGTTGTGGGGCAGCAGGCCGGTCATCAGGCTGGCCCGTGCCGGCGAACAGATGGCGTTGGGGGTGTAGGCGCGGGGCAGATGCACGCCGCGTGCCCGGAGGCGGTCGAAATGGGGAGTCTGGCAGACGTGATCGGGATGCAGGACCCGCCCCTGCATCTGGTCCGTCATCAGAAAGAGCAGGTTGGGAGGAGAGGATGCGGGCCTGGCCATGCGGGAGATGGTCTTTGTGTCTGCAGGTCAACCGGGTGACATGAACGTGGGCAGAAGGTAGATGATGACAGTCACCCCTACCACCAGGCCGGTGAGCTGGGCCACCTTGCGAATGGCCTTGCCCAACTCCCCTTTCCCCGCGCTGGTGCGCAGATGATGCTCGGAGAGCAGCATGGCGACGAGCCACATCAAGCCCAGGCCGACGAATCCGAACCGCTGCACCGCGCTGATGGCCCAGCGGGTGGCACCCAGCATTTGCAGTATGCCCGAAACCGCTGGAGGTCCATAGAGCAGGGGCAGCGTGATGAAGGCCCCTGAGATCAGCCACACGGCGTAGGCCAGAAAGTACGGCCGGTTGGCCATCAACCAGTTGCGAGTGCCGTTTACCACGTTGTCCAGTACAGACACCTGAATGCCTCAAGTCTTCAAGATGCCGGACCTGCCTGCAGGCAAGCCGATCCAGCTGAGATCTCGACAGCGAAACCTGCCCCACAAGACAGTATTGTGGCACAGCCAGAAAGCCAAACAAGAAGTTGCACCCGGAGGGGGAGGGCAATCACAGCGTCTGGTACGCCTGGCTGGAACCAATCCGGGCGATGGCCTTTCCTCTGAGCAATCGAGTGGCTCCTGCTCTTGCGAGTCGCCATTCATGAATGGGCTCCCAACGATCCTGATGCATTTCCCTCAGCGTTGCTATCGGGACTGCAAGCGCCATGGCACGCTCCCTGTCCCGCCGTATCTGCGGTCTGCGTTTCCCGACCTGCCCGGTTATGCGCGCTGCGGGGCCCTGATGCCTCGCGTCTTGGGGCCGCTGTACGTCTAGTTGACCCACTGCTATGGCTGCGGCACCGGCCTCCACTGCATCGCCTCGACCCTCTGGGCGGTGTGCCCCAATCGGCACATCGCGCGCCCCCGTGCAGCCCCAGCTGGTCCCGCACGCCGACCACAGGCTGCGGGGCAGCAGGCGTGGGTCGAGTCGGTCCACGACCCGCGCAAGCACATTTCACAGGCAGGGCATACATGCCGCCGCAGCCCGGTCCATTGCTTGGTGCATCTGCTGTCGGGGTTGCTTGCCTACTGCCACCAGCCCCGAAAATCGTCTCTGACCCGGGGACGCAGTCTCCCAGAGCCTGCATCTTGTCTCTAACTCACGTTGAAGTGGGCCGAGACGATGCGAAACGCCCTCGCGTCGGTGAGGCGCGGCCGCAGATAGCTGACCATGGACTTCGTTGCGCCCCTGGGATCGGAGGCGGTGGCTTGTGCCAGGTTGGCAGGTCACAAGCCAGCCAGGAAGAAGACAGCATGACAATGCGCATCCCGCCGACTAGGGCAAATTTCTCCGCGCCTGCGTCTACTGCACCAACGCCCACCGCAAGCGCGCCCAAACCGCCGCCGTGGGGCAGGGGCAAGCGAAGCAGTGACAGGAACCGCCAAGCCCGGGAGCCGCATCGCCTATTCGGAGACTTCCATTGCCATCGCCCAAGCGCACCGGATCTTTTGGTGTCTGTTGTGTGCTGTGAATGTTGGGCCAAGGGGGAAGATGAAGCATGCCGGTGCCCGATAGTCAATGCCCCGCGCAGCAGAGCGTGTGACTATGAGGGTGACACGTAGGCCCATGGCGACGGGCTCTTTTGCGGGAGCCGTATTTCGCTTGCCCCTCTTGTGCCCGGCGGTGAAGACAGCATGTGGAGACAGCATCGATTCGGGTCAACCCGAGCCCCGCGCAGAGGCTGCCCACGGGGACAGCGGTTTGTGGCTCGGGAGACGGCACGCAGGGCCCCGCGCCGGTCCCTGAGATGCCGCAGACATCTATGAGCTGGAGCTGGAGGACACCGGGTTCAGCGTTGAATGCCGGCCAGGTCCAGGTCTTCCGCAAAATGGCACGCGGCGCGGTGGCCCGGCCCAATGTCCTGCAGTGGTGGTTCTTCGGCGCGGCAGATGTCCTCGGCATACCGGCATCTGGGGTGAAAGTGGCATCCCGCAGGCGGATTGGCCGGGTCGGGCACATCCCCCTCCAGCACGATGCGTTGCGCACGGAAACGGGGATCCGGCCGTGGCACGGCGGACATCAGGGCTTCGGTGTAGGGGTGCCGTGGAGCCAGGAAGACGGAACGGGTATCGGCCACCTCCACCAGCTTGCCCACGTACATGACGGCCACGCGGTCGCAGGCGTACTTGATCACGCTCAGGTCATGGGAAATGAAGAGATAAGTCAGGTCCAGCTCGTCCTGCAGATCCTGCAGCAGATTCAGCACCTGCGAGCGAATGGAGACATCCAAGGCTGAAACCGCCTCGTCGGCCACCACCAGACGCGGGTTCAGGGCCAGGGCCCGGGCGATGCCGATGCGCTGCCTTTCCCCTCCGCTGAAGGCATGCGGATACCGACTGCCGTATTCAGGCCGCAGGCCCACGGTGGAGAGCAGCGCGGCGACACGGCCCTCCAGTTCCGAGCCGGAGAGGTCCAGATTGACCTTCAGGCTTTCCCCGATGATTTCCATCACCGTCAGGCGCGGATTCAAGGAGGAGAAGGGATCCTGGAAGATCAGCCGGATTTCCTGCCGGTAGCGGGCCAGTGCGCGCCGGGACAGGCCCGCCAGGTCCACGGCGGGCTCCTGCTGCGGGTGATACAGAATGGCGCCGGCCGTGGGAGTCAAGACGCGCAGAATGCAGCGTCCCGTGGTGGTCTTGCCACACCCGGATTCCCCTACCAGGCCCAGAGTCTCCCCCTCTTCAATGTCAAAGGAAATGTCATCCACGGCCTTGACATAGGCTGTGTCTCGCTGCAGGAAGCCGGTGCGGATGGGGAAGTGCATGGCCAGGTTGCGCACTTCCAGCAGAGGGGTGGCGGCATTCATGTGTGCGCCTCCTCGGCTTCATAGAGCAGGCAGCGTACAGTCCGGTGGCCGGCCAGCGTGTAGACCGGCGGGTTTTCCCTGTCGCAACGGCCCTCCTGCATTTCGTCGCAACGGGGATTGAAGGGACAGCCGGCAGGACGGTGAAAAGGGTCGGGCACGATGCCCCGGATGGAATCCAGGCGGCTCTCGTCCTTGAAGTCAAAGCGCGGAATGCTGCGCAGCAAGGCCTGGGTATAGGGATGCTTGGGGTCGTGGAAAATCTCGTCCACCGTGCCCTGCTCGGCGACCTGGCCCAAATACATGACCACCACGTCATCCGCCATCTCGGCGACCACGCCCAGGTCATGGGTAATCAGGATCACGCCCATCCGGAATTCCGCCTGCAATTCCCGCAGCAAGGTCATGATCTGGGCCTGGGTGGTCACATCCAAGGCCGTGGTAGGTTCATCCGCGATCAGCAAGCGGGGGCTGCAGGCGAGCGCCATGGCGATCATGACGCGCTGGCGCATGCCTCCGCTCAATTCAAAGGTGTAGGAGTCATAGTTCTGCTCCGCGCGGGGAATTCCCACCCGCTGCAGCATCTCGATGCCCCGCAGGCGGGCTTCCCTGGGGGTGGCCCCCAAATGCAGTTCCAGCACTTCGGAGATCTGGTTGCCCACCGTGTGAATGGGACTCAGAGAGGTCATGGGCTCCTGAAACACCATGGCGATGTCCCGGCCCCGGATGTCCCGGAGCTGCGGACTGGTGCGGCCCATGGCCGCCAGATCCAGCACCTGGATGGCACCCTCCTGGCCATGGTCGTGGAAGAGGATCCGGCCGGACACAATCCGCCCCGGGGCATCGATCACCTGCAGGATGGACTGGGCCGTCACGCTCTTGCCACAGCCGCTTTCCCCCACAATGCAGAGCGTGCGCTCACGATACACGTCAAAGTCCACTCCGTCCACGGCCTTGACCACACCTTCTTCCAGGGGGAAATGCACGCGCAGGCCCTGGACCTGGAGCAGCGGTTCGTGTGCGAGGGTCATGGCATGTCAGCGGGCATACGGGTCTGCCGCGTCACGGAGGCCGTCGCCCAGGAAATTGAGGGCCAGGATGGCCACAAAGACGGCGGTGCCGGTCGTGAACAGCAGCCATGGGGCAGTGGCCACGGTGCGGATGTTCTGGCCCTCTTTCAGCAGCACGCCCCAACTGACAATCGGCGGCCGCAGGCCCAGGCCCAGGAAGCTGAGTGCCGTCTCGGCCAGGATCATGTTGGGAATGGCCAGGGTCAGGGAGGCAATGATGTGGCTCATGAAGGAAGGGACCATGTGGTGCATGATGATCCGCAGTTCCTTCACCCCGTCCAGCCGGGCGGCCACCACAAAGTCTTCCGTCCGCAGACTCAGGAAACGGCCCCGGACCACGCGGGCCAGTTCGGTCCAGCCAATGAAGGACAGGATGATGGTGATGCCGAAGTAGACCCGCAGTGGGGGCCAGTCCGTGGGCAATGCCGCGGCCAGACCCATCCAGAGGGGAATGGTGGGCACCGAACGGATGAACTCGATGGTTCTCTGAATGAGATTGTCCGGGACGCCGCCATAGTAGCCGGAGATGCCTCCCAACAGGATCCCCAGCACCAGGCTGACAGCCACCCCCACCAGCCCGACAGACATGGAAATGCGGGTGCCATACAGGAGCCGCGTGAACATGTCCCGACCCAGCACGTCCGCCCCCATGAGGAAAAGGGGGTCTTCTGGATGGTCCAGGCCAAAAAGATGCAGGTCCGTGTCGATGAAGCCCAGCATTTTGTAGGGAGTGCCGTGGACCATCAGGTTCAGGTACAGCTTGGTTTCCTCATCCGGCACAAAGACCCGCCGCAGGGCCTCCGGCTCTATTTCCACCTTGTAGGCATAGACAAAGGGCCGCCACTGACGGCCTGTCGGCGTGCTGTCAAAGAGATGCACGCGTTGCGGCGGGGCATAGGTGAAGTCGCCGCGGAAGTGATCCGGGGTGGTGGGGGCCAGGAAGCCGGCCAGAATGGCGATCAGGTAAATCGACAGCACCACCACGCCGGAGGCCATGGCCAGGCGGTGTCGGCGGAAACGCCACCACATGAGTTGCCACTGCGTGGCAACAAAGACGGTGTCCTGTTGCAGGTGAAGAGCCTGGGCCACAGCCATGGGGCGTGCGGGTGTCAACTCTCAAAGCGGATCCGCGGATCCAGCCAGGCCAGCAGGACGTCCGAGACCAGGGTGCCGATCACCGTCAGCATGCCCAGCAGCAGGATGAAACTGCCGGCCAGGTACATGTCCTGGGCGATCAGGGCCCGCAGGAGCAAGGGGCCGGTGGTGGGCAGGCTCAGGACCACCGAGACAATGGCGGACCCGGAGACCAGCAGGGGCAGGGTCCAGCCTATGGTGCTGACAAAGGGATTCAGCGCCACGCGCACGGGATATTTCAGGAGCAGCCGCACCTCGGACAGGCCCTTGGCCCGCGCGGTCTTGACATAGGGCTTGCGCAGTTCGTCCAGGAGATTGGCCCGCATCAGCCGGATCAGGCCGGCGGTGCCGGCCGTGCCCAGAATGACCATGGGAATCCATAGGTGGCCCAACAGGTCCTGGACCCGGGCCAGGCTCCAGGGCACCTCCACGAATTCCGGAGAGAAGAGACCGCCCACGCTCTGGTTGAAGACCTTGAAGGCGATGTACATCAGGACCAGAGCCAGCAGAAAATTGGGGATGGCCAGCCCGATGAAGCCCACGCCCGTGAAGAAATAGTCGCCAATGGAGTACTGGCGCACCGCAGAGTAGATGCCTACCGGAAAGGCCACGGCCCATGTGAAGACCAGGGTGGCCAGGGCCAGAATCACGGTCAGGCCCAAGCGGGACCAGATCAGTTCCCTGACCGGCAGTTCCCATTCGAAGGACATGCCAAAGTCGCCGCGGCTGACAATGCCCCAGATCCATTTCAGATATTGCAGGTGCATGGGCTGATCCAGGCCGTACCGGTTCTTGAGGGCCGCGATGGCCTCCTCCTCGACCAGGTCTCCCGCCGCGGACAGCTGGGCGATGGTGGTGGTCAGGTAGTCGCCCGGCGGCAACTGAATGATCATGAAGGCGATGATGGAGATCCCGAACACGGTCGGGATCATCAACACCAGGCGGTGTGTGATGTAACGCAGCATGGACAAGACGGAAAAGCGCCAGGGCGGGTGCACCCGCCCTGGCTGTGGTGGGCCCGGGGGAGCCGCTACTGTTCGATGTAGTATTGCTCCGGGTTGGTCTGCGCCGGGGCCGCGGACACGTGCCATTGCCACAGAGTCTCGGGCACGTTCTTGAAGTTGTTCTTCACGATGCCGTAGCCCTTGTAGTATTTCGTCACTCCAAAGACCCAGAAATTCTCGGCCGCGATGTCCAGGATGTCATTCATGATCCGATCCTGTTCCGCCGCATCCACGGTGACCTGCAGTGCCTCGTACAGCAGCTGCTGCTCCACGGCGGCGGGCGGCGGTTCCATGCCCTTGCTGCCGTCACTGCGCCAATGGTCGGCCCAGGCCACCCCAAAGAGCGATTCGGTGCTGTAGGGGAAATAACTGCGCGGGTCCATGACCAAGGCGATGCCATCGGCTCCGGTCCATACGACCACGTCATATTCGTAGGCGGCCTTGCGTTCGTAGAACAGGGACCGTTCGAGCACCTGGACATTGGCCTCAATGCCCACATCCGCCCAGTACGAGCTGACCAGCTCCATGATCTCGGCCCAAGGTTCAAAGGCGGCGATGACGTTCACGTCAAAGCTGATCTTCTCTCCATCGGCGCGCAGGCGCACACCGTCGGGGCCCATGGCATAGCCCAGACCATCCAGCAACGCGTTGGCCCCATCCGGGTCGTACTCGGTATATTGGTAGGCCAGTTGCTCGTGGTACCAGGGGGACTCGGCCAACGGGGCGGGCTGGCGGGGTTCGCCATCCCCCACATACAGGATGTCGATGATTTCCTGCCGATTCATGGCGATGGAGAGGGCAATGCGAAAGTCCTTCTCCAAAAAGACGCTGCGCAGAGCCTCGTCCGGATGGGCCAGGTTCAGGCCGATGGACACCGGAGTCTCCCACGCGTACTCGACCGTGAAGAAGTCGTAGCCCCCGGCTTCCTTGCCGTCAAAGAAGGCGGCCTTGTTGCCGGGCGTGGCGATGTGCCGATCCTGCATGTCCACTTCGCCGGCCAGAGCCTTCAGGACCTGGACTTCCACACTCTCCACGATGGGGTACACCAGACGGTCAATGTAGGGCAGCTGGTTGCCTTCCGGATCCACTTTCCAATAGTACGGATTGCGATCCGCCACCAGCTGGGTGGCCGAGGAGGCGGGAGTCGTCAAGGTCCATGCCCAGACCACGGGCATGTCCACGCCGTTGAGCAGGTTGCGCTTGTTCTGATACAGATCCACCCAGTCATTCAGACCCATTTCCGCGACCATGGCCGCTGCCGCTTCCCCGTTCAGGTCTCCGTGGAACTGTGCCATGTAGTGCTCCGGCTCAAACGGATACTGGGAACCCAGCTGCCGCAGGAAGAGGCCGTGCGGCGCCCCGAAGCTGAACTTGACGGTGTAGTCGTCGATCTTCTCGACCGTGCCGACCGTGCCCCCTGGCCGCATCCACAGCGGCTTGACCGGCTGCAGCTCGTCATTCAGCAGGTAGTACTCATACCAGAACACCACATCGTCGGCCGTGAGGGCTTCCCCGTCCGACCACTTCATGCCCTCCCGCAGGGAGAAGGTGAATTCGGTGCCGGCATCGTTGACCGCCACGGCCTCGGCGACGTTGGGAATGGTGGTGGTCAAATCCGGAGTCCAGCGCATCATGGGTTCATAGGCCATGGTGCGCCGCACCCAGGGCGCATCCGCCTGTCCCAGCAGACCGGATCGCCAAGTGCCACCGTACTGCCCAATGGATTCGGTGACCGGCACCACCATCGGATTCACGGGCAATCGCTCTTCCAGCGGCGGCAATTCCCCCGCGGCCACCATGGCCGCGAGCGCAGGAGCTTCCTTGCTGGAGACTTCTGCCATCTCCTCCTCGGCCATTTCCGCCGGCATCTCGTCCGGTGAGGCAGCCGGGGCGCCACCGCAGGCCGCAAGGGCCAACAGCAGCCCGCAAACCAATACGCTCCACCCCAACGAATGCACTCTCAATGTCTTCATAAACAACCTCCTTGCTTTGAACTGTCTATGTGTATGGATACAGAGTCACACAATGCCGGAAAGGCACGAGTTCCTGCCCACAGCCAACCCATCCCACTGGAATTGACCCGCGCAGGCACTGGATGCTGGGCGTGGAAAGAGACCCATCCGGCCCTCGGCTTGCAATAGCAATATGGACGATGTGTTACTTTAGCGCAAATGGGACGCATTCCCCAACGCGTGCTTGCGCCGAGCGCTGGCAAAGTCAGGCCGTGTCACGGCAGGGCGCATGGTTTCTGGCGCTGAATCCCCATTTCGGCCTAATATCCCCTGCCCCACTTCCCCACAGGCATCATCGCGTCCACCCCACGCACAGGCGTGACGCGCCATAAGCCATCCTGGCCTTGAATTCGGACCTTGCGTTTGCCCGGATTGGATTATTGGGGAGTCCGGTTCTTGCTGTGGAGAACCGGACTGGCCCGCAATCAGATGGTCATCAGACGCAGAGGGATCCCCATCTGACACTTTCGGGAATGCGGTCCCAGCCCATGGCCATCCAGTTCGGTCCGGGGCCCCGGGTCCATGGCCGCGGGTGGACTGCCACACTCACATGTCTCGTGAATGCATAGACTACGGCTGATGTGGAATGACAGGGTTGACCCTCAAGGGGAACACCGCCCAAGGTCTCCACGCAATGTGGGGATGTGTATATGTTTAGTCCCCGGGACACATTGTTCAAGTCCCAGATTCAGTCTGGTTTGCAATGGCTGTACGTGGAAGGGATCGGATCATTCGGACTCGACAGCATTGTTTCCAGTGGATTGCTGACTGCCTATGCTCGCGCCTTGGGAGCCAGCATCTTTCAGGTTGGTTTCCTGGGAGCCACGCCATTCATCTTTCAGCCGTTGCCATTGTTGTTCGTTCCGCTGACCGACGCGTTGTGTCGCCGCAAACTGGTTGCCACGGTGACATGGTTCGTGGTGGTTCTCTTGTGGATTCCCTTTGCGTTGCTGCCTTTTCTGGACCTGACTCCCCCTCATCGGGTCGCGGGTCTCATGATCCTGGCCAGCCTGCAGGGAATTCTGCGTCCCCTTGTGGCCTTGAATTGGCAGAGCTGGCTTCGGGACCTGATTCCCGGCCCCGTGATGGGCAATGTATTCGCCCGGCGCTTGGCCTTGGGATCGATATCCGCCATAGTGTTCAGTCTGGCCTCTTCCTTGTTTGTGGATTATTGGCGAACCTCGAGCGAAGGCCATACAGAAGTACACGGATTTTCCTTCGCGTTCCTCTTTGGCGTTGCCACGCTGGGGGTGCTGCGTCCCCTTTCCAGGGGTCGGGAGCACCCTTGCAAGACTCGCAATTCCGCAGATTGTTGCTGTTTCTGTTCATGCGAACTTGCTATGTTTCGCTTGCCACGCCCTTTTTCGCGGTATATATGCTGCAGCAATTAAGGTGAGTATCAGACTCGGGAAGTGGTGGTGGACGCGTTGTGCAAGAACTCGGCCGACATGGTGCGGTCCATGAGTTCGCTTCCCGGAATTCGACACCGGCATGCACCAGTGGCGCTGGTCAGTCCCATCCCTGGCATGGATGCCGTGCTGGGCCTTGCCCTGTACCAGTTCCAATGCCATGCGTCTGGCGGTGGAGACATCTCAATCCAGCACCCGATCCGCAAGAGCATTGTCCATATCGGTCAGAATGCGCCTGGCGCGGGCCCTGCGGGGCCAAGGTGATCTGGAAGTGCAGGCCGAGGAAATTGCCTGCCAGGCGGCCCGCGGGGCGGCGCACGCGATCTGGGATTTGGATACTGACCCCCAGTTGATCATTCGCGGCAGTCTGCTTGGCATTGCCCAGGAACTGGGCGCCCGCATGGACCCCAAGGGTGCGCCCAGAGCATTGCGCGGCATAATCCGCGGTGTAGTCCGTGGGGCGCATGAATCGCGTCAGGACTTGCCCAGGCTCGTGCCCACCATTGTCAAGGCGGGCCTGCAGGCCGCTGCGGAAATGGCAATAAGCCCTGCGCGGGCCGCGCGCATCATAAGAGATGCATTCATTGGCACGTCTAGACGGATTGGGCGCCAGGTTGCCCGCAGTGTGGACACGCAACTGGATGCCCTCATGCGCGACGAACCACATTGACGGGGACTGGGTTCCGGTGTGCTGGGGCACAGAACGCGCAGTCGGTATCGGATGCACTTGCCCGTTGATGGACCGGAAGCGCTGTCGCTTTCCAGCGGGTGACAGGACACCCAGTGCCTGTCTCCAGAACCTGAGTGGGCTGCGACTGCCTTGAGTCCAGGCCACCATTGTCATGCCTGCTTGCCCCCAGAGTGACTGGCAGAGGCAAGGCAACCCGTGTGGCTCCCGGGCAGGGCCTTGGGGGACGTTCCACTCGTGCCCTGACCGACTATTCCGGTAGGCAGAGAGACACCTTGCTTGCAAAATGTGAACCCCTGTTTTTCAGACAACGTCCAGCTCCAGGCTGTATGTGGTCCGCAAACCTGCACCCGGGCCTGCAATCACGGTTGCTTCCGTTCGGTGCACCGACTGCTCCACGCTTGCAGGCCGCGTCCGCTGCAGCTTGACAGAAGTGGAGGGACGGGGTTTCTGGACCGTCAGGTCTGAGAATCCGGCTGTTCCGCCTCTGCGGGTTCCTGCGCGACGGTAATCTCAGGGGGTGGACTGCCGCGCTTGATTCTCACTTCGCCAAAGAGACAGAGGCCCTGTAGTTTGAGGCGGCGTGTGGCTGCCTGAGGGTTGTGGCCCAGACCGCGGGTCTCCCCAAACAGGGTGACCAGCGTACTGTCTATGGCCCAGTCCGCGGGCACCTCGAGCGAGGTCTCCCCCAAGGCGTTGATGACATTCAGGATGACCTGGTCATAGGCCAGTTCCGCATCGTTCAGGTCCAGCTGAGTGGAACCGAACAGGGTCACGATGGCTCCTTGGCGCAGCTGCGAATCGGTTTCCTTGTGCTTGGTGGCTCCGAAAAGGGTGTACAGGTTCATGGGCATTCCTGAAAAGATCGGGACTTGTATGTCTGTCGGGACTTATTATGTCTAGGCAACAACAGGCCCGTGTCATCCTAAAGCAGGCCTGGAAATGCTTGGATGCATCAAGTAGTACCGTACCCTGTCCCGAGGGAAAGGGGCCGCTGCACGGCGAGGGGCGTTCCCGGCAGGGACCCCAAGGACCCATGAAGCAGGATTATGTCTGGGTCATTGTTGCTTGGATATACAAATCCCAAATACAAGTACGCAACAGGCAAGTTCCCGGTTGCACCCTGACTATGCCCCTGCCGGCTTGCATGGAAGGGGCATAGTCACAATTTGCGTTTCCATTGTCCCTATGGATATTTCGATTGATATAATTGTATCTCGCAACCCCTGCTCACCCCGTCGCGCGGGAGGCAGAGGGACGGGAGGGTGTGTCCACCGTTGTTTCCCTTCGCGGTTCTTCCCCAGCGTTACGCCTTTTGCTGATACGATTATAGGATCGGGCTGCATGTCCAGCCCATGTATTTTGTCGTTTTCAGCAAAGGCAAGCATTCCCCATGAGTCAAACGATCAGCCCGGGTGGCTCCCGCCGCATCGGGATAGTTCTCATCGTCATCATCCTGGTGGCCCTGTTCGCCTGGTTTGGCGGTTCCCGGTTTGTCTATGTGCTGCAACGCGTGGAAGAGCAGGAAGTCGGCATCAAGTTCCGGGGCGGCCGCATTCACGAAATTGTGGGGCCGGGTGTGTATACCGACGTGGGCCTGTATGTGGAGTTGAAGAAAGTGTCCTCCTCCGCGGTGCCTTTCAGTGAAACGGATCCGGAAATCATTACCAGTGACAAGCAGCGCATCGGCGTGGCTGTGGCCGGCGACATCTTCCGCCCCCGTCTGGGCCAGGCGGATCGGCTGCAAAGCCTGTGGGCGCAGTACAACCATCTGTATCTGAATGATCTGGCTCTGCAGGAACACATTGTGCAGCGGGCCAAGCAGGCCATGAAGGTCTGTGTGGGTGACCGCACGTTCGACGAGGCCGTGATTGGTTCCGCCCGCGACGAATTGCGGTCCTGCATTGACGTGGAACTGAATCAGCTGGCGCAGAACGTGGGTCTGGTGGTGGAGAACGTCGCGGTGCCCGAGGTGATCATCCTTCCGGAGGCGCAGGCCCGCCTGGATGAAATTGTCCAGAGCCGCCTGCAGACTGAAAAGGCCGCCCAGGACGAATTGAGAGCCAAGGCCCAGGCCGCGGCGGAACAGGCCCTGCAGGAAGGCCAGATTCGGGTGGAACAGAGTCGGCTCCAGGAAGAGACGCGGCAGAAGGTGCTGCTGGCCCAGCTGGAAGAGGAGCGGCTGGCCGCGCAGCAGAAGGTGATCCAGGCAGAACGGCAGAACGAACTGGCCCGCGTGGAAGCCGAGAAGGCCGTGATTGAGGCCCAGAAGGCCAATGAACTGGTATTCGCGCAGCTGGACCTGGAAGTGCAGGAGATCAGGGCCCAGGCCGCGGAACTCTCCGCCCGGGCGGACACCTCCGTGCAAAGGGCCTTGGCTGTCCTGTACACCCAGAGTCCCGGTCTCTTGAGTTTCCACATCGCGCAGGAAAACGCGACTGCCCTGGCCAATACCGAAAAGCTGCTGATCACCCCCGAAGGCACGACTCCCACCTTGGTGATCCCTGGCGAGTCGATTCAGTCTGTGGTGGATGTCAGTGCGGGAGAGCCCCAGTAGGCGCCGGAGTCAGCCGGGCTTAGGTGGGGCGAACTTCCGCCAATTCCCGGCGACTGACCGTCACGACCCGGATCTCGGGAGAGAGAAAACAGAGTGACACCTTCGGATACTGTCCCAACAGCTTGTCAATGGCCTGGGCATAGGTGGCCAGGCTGCCGAGATGGCGTTGCTTGATGTCAGGAAGGGTCGCTGCGGTGACCCTTTCTGTTTTCCAGTCCACAATGTGCCATTCTCCTGCCGCGTTCTGGTACAGGAGATCTACACGACGGTGCCTGACATGCCCTCCTTCGCGCAAGGCCACGGGCAATTCCCAGTGCTTGACGGGAGCGGCATCAATCACACGGGCGAAAGGCGAGGCCCGCAGCGCGGTCAGATAGGCCAGCACGTCTGATGCAGCCTGCGGCTCTGCAGAGCCGGTTTGGCGCAGTCGGGCAGCCACCAGCTCCCGCAGCTCGTCCGGGGATCGGGAAAACCAGAGGTCCCATTGGGTAATGAGGTCGTGGGTGAAGGTGCCGATCCGCTGCTGCCGCGTTTCCGGGTCGATCTCCCGGAAATCGTCCGCCTTGGTTTCCAGGGGCAGGGACAGGGCCGTGGGCCCGGACAAGGTCACGGATGCAGGTTTTTCTGTGGCCATGGCTTCCTTTGCCACTGTCTCCCGCTGGGGCAAGGCCCCGGCCTGATAGCCTGTACAGCGCACCTGAAAATCCGTCCTGCCATCGTTGCCCGTGACAGTGCAGGGCTGGCCCGCCGCAAAGTGATGGTCCTTCAAGTCGTAGGCTGCCAACACTTCGGAGAGCCAGTGCGGGGCATACCCCTGCGCTGTTTTCCTGCTGGGGCCGACGGGATTGTTCGCGGCGTGGACTCCGGTCAGCACCAGCAAATCTGCGGCGCGGGTACAGGCTACATAGAACGTTCTCTTCGTCTCCACATAGCGCATCCGGTCTTCTCTGCGCATGGCAGCCCAGTGGCTGCGGGGTTTCAGGAGGGCCCCCTGCTTATCCCGCAGCTGGCACACAATGCCAAATTCGGGATCGAAAAGCAGCATGGGCGTTTCCATGGAATGGCCCCTGAGCCTGCGGTTCAGCTGGGGCACAAAGACCACCGGAAATTCCAGGCCCTTGGATTTGTGAATGGTCATGATCTGGACCCGGCCGTCTGCATGGGCCAGCCCTGCCTCTTCCGCATGCTGGTAGGAGAGGCCCAGTTCCGTGCATCGCCGCAACAGCTCGCCCAGCGGCCGATGCTGTTCCGCGCGCAGGTGGGCCTGGAACGCCTTGATCTCCTCCAGATGCCGAGTTCCGCGGTACCGGTCGGCATCGGCCATGCAGGTCTCCAGCAGACCGGTTTCCTCCAATATCCGGTGCAGCAATGATTCCGGGGACACGGTATGCGCCCAGGGATACAGATTGACCAGGATGCGAGCCGTTTGTGCCAGACGCACGGCCTGTTCGGTATCCACCGGCACCTTGATTTCCGCGAAGCGATGCAAGGGCAGCTCTGCCGCGCGCAGCCGGGTCAGGAGCCAGTACAGTGTTTCGTCGTCAATCCCAAATAGCGGAGAGCGCAGGGCCACCGCCAGGTGGAAATCGTCCGCGGGCCGGTGCAGGTGCTTGAGCAGGGCCAACAGGGCCCGGACCGGCAGCCGGGACTGCAGAGGCACTTCGGCGGCCACCTGATACGGAATCCGGGCAGCCCGGAACACGTTTTCGAAGATCCCCAGGTCCCCGCTGGAACGCAGCAATATGGCGGCATCCCTCCACGTGAATGCAGACGGGCGCATCGGGTCCTCGGGGAGTCCGGATTGGCGGGGGATTCGGACCTGCAGGCCGTCCGCCTTCATCCGGATCAACCGGTTCGCTATGACCCGCACTTCATCCTGTTTCAGTTCGAACCCGGACAATTGGGAATGCCCTTTCTGCACTATGTGCAGTTCCACCGGGGCAGCCTGGGGTGGCAGGGGGAGTATGTCCGAGGTGAGAGGCAGGGGCTTGGCTTCGTAGCGGGCGAATTCCTGCCCCAGGACTGGGGTCAGCACCTGGTCGAAGAGATGATTGGTCGCTGCGACCAGACGCTTCTGCGTGCGGAACGAAGAATCCAGTGTGGTTTCGGCACAGCCGATCTTCTCTCGCAGCTGCACCGCCAGTTCGGCAAATGCGGTGACCTGGGCTTGCCGGAACCGGTAAATGCTTTGCTTGGTATCTCCCACGACAAACAGCCGCCCAGGCTGTGCAATGGGAGCCAGTGTGTCAATGATCTGTTGCTGCACAGGGTTGATGTCCTGATGCTCATCCGCCAGTACCTGGCGAATGCCGGAGACAAAACGGCCTGCCCGCGAGGCAGGGGCGTCCCTGCCCCCCTGCAGGAGGCCCAGTGCCAGGATCTCCAGATCGTCGTAGTCCAGGCCCAGCTGTTCCTGCTTCAGCCGGGTGTAATGGGCCAGGGCCATGTCCCACACTTGCAGCCAGGCCCGGACGGCCCGGGCCGCCTCCGGCGCGTGCGGGTCCACTTGAGAACTGAATTCCTGCTTCCGCAGGAAGGTCAGGGCCTCACGCATGTTGCCCACATGCTGGCGGGCAGACACCAGCGCCTCTTCGGAGCGCCATCGGGTCTTGGCCCCCCGCTGCTTGCGGGCCATGCTCTGCAGCGCGAGAGTGTCAACGGCGGCAGTCCAGTCCTGGTCCCGGAGGGCCCGGGCCGCCTGCCAGGACGGACCCATCTGCATGCCCAGCTTGTCCTCGGCAGCCCACACCGGCGGCCGGCCAGATCCGCAGACCATTTCCAGCCAGACCATGGATTCCATCAGCTCCGGGTGCGTCTTTTTGTATTGCTGCCAGACGAGGCCCATCTCCTCGGCTACCAGCTGCTGCCAATCCGCCCGCAGGCTTTCCTCCGTCGCGGCCTGCGGGCGAAGCATGTAATGCAGGGTGCTGCGCTTGGCGAAGGCATGGCGCAACGTGTGCTGCAGGTCCGACCGCGTATAGCGAGGCAGGGCCTCCAGCCATTCTCCTTCTGCCGTCGCCATGTCCGCGAAAGTCAGGCGGATGGCCTGCTCCCGCAGAATCTCCACATCGTCCTCCGCCATGACGGTGAAGTCGGGGTCGATGCCGGCTTCGACCGCGTGCTGCCGCAGCACCCGTTCACAGAAGCTGTGCACTGTGGACACTTGCAACTGCGACATTTCCTCGGCCCGCCTGTGCCAGACGGAGCCCGGGGCAGACTGTTGCTTGCGCTCATGGACCTCACGCAGGATGCGCACCCGCATTTCCTGAGCCGCCATTTTGGTGAAGGTCAGCGCCACAATGGAAGAGACTGGCCAGTCCTTGTGTTCCAGAATGTACAGAAAGCGGCGCACCAGGACGTAGGTCTTGCCGGTGCCTGCACTGGCCAGGACCAAGAGGTTGCGATCAAGAGTGGAGATGGCCTCTTGCTGGGCCGCGGTGTGAGAGAACGGACTCATCGGGAAAATGCTCTCTCCGCCTTGCGCCGGCTTTCCGGGGAAGGCTGGCAGAATTCCGCCAGTTCACACCACTCCACACACCGGTCGTTGTCTCCCGCGAAGATGGGCGGTGCGGCCGGGAATCTGCCGGCCCGCATGTCGTCCTGCTGGCGGCACAGGGCAGCCCCCACGGCAGACGCAAAACGGGGCGGTTCTGCCGTCCAGTCAATCTCGTTCTGGAGCTTGCCGGTGGTCGTGTCATGCAGCATGCGAAAGCCGCTGGTGGTGACGGAGCCCCATCCCTGCTGATCCACCACCAAGGCATACAGCACAGCCTGCGTATTCAGGGCCGCGTCCATGTCCTTCTGGCTATACGGCTGGGAACGGCTCTTGTAATCGACGACCCGCAGGTGTCCCGCCGCAGATCTGTCAATGCGATCCACGATGCCGCGCAAGGGCAGGGCATAGTCTCGACCTTTGTACCTGAAGAGGCACTCTTCAGGATCTCGGTCGCCGAACCTCCACTCCAACTGGAAGGGCTGCCATTCGGGACTTGCCAAATCAAGGCGTACAGCCTGCAGGACCAGATTCTGGATCTGACGGAGATCGAATTGGGCCAGAGCATAGGGCTGCAGACGATACCGATCCTGCAATTCTCCCCAGACTTCCTGGATGCATGTCCGGGCCTGCGCGAGGATCTTTGCTGTGTGCGCTGCGTCGAAGCCCGTCTGGCTGTCCCGCACCCAACGCAGCAGCCGGTGCAGGACATCGTGCAGGACCAGGCCACGGGTCACGAAGTCCAGTTCGGGGGCGGCCTGTGTTTCCGGTTGCAGTTCCAGGATGCGCTTGGCCAGAAAACCCAAGGGGCAACGGGCATAGTCCTGCAGGGAGGAAGCGCTCCAGGTGGTGTCCCGATCGAACCTGCGCTGCAGTTCACTGAGGATGGCGCTGTGCGCGAGGTGGCCTTCAAAGGGGCCGACCGACCCCCAGGAGGAGAGCCGGGATGCCACGAGGGCGGCCATGCGGCGGGCTCGGCGCAACCGTCCCTGCAGCATCTCCGAGGACGTGTTCCCCTGCTGGTCCTGCAGGGCTGTGACCAGTTCGGTCAGGGAGGCGGCTTCAGCCCACGGTGGGATCAGGGAACGAGGCAAGACCCGCGGCGCCATCTCGGGGACCCAGAAGGGGGAGGCTGCGATTTGTCGCATTTCCACATCGGCCGTGGGTCGGCTCACAGTGACTTGCCCGTCACAGTTGGCCACCAGTTGCGCCCACCAGAGCTGTGTCCGTCTCGGGTCGTATTGAGGCAAGGGCAGGGGCGAATCCCGACGCTCCTGCAGGGAATACAAAGGTCCAGAATCCGGAATCCGAGGCCAGACCCCTTCGTTCAGACCCAGGGCATACAGGTGGGTCGTGGGCTGGTTCCAGCCCGTCGCGAAGGAGGTGACGTGCACGGCCCTGGAAGGGGCATGGATCTGCAGCTCACCCTCCTGCAAAGCTGCCTCAAGCCGGGCCCGCACATCGGGCCCGGCAGACAGAGGCCGCTGGACCATGTCGGATTTCAAGGCCCGCATGGTTTTCTGGATGTGGGTCCAGGCGCTCTGGCCCAGGGTCCGCTGCTTTAGGTCGTTGCAGTCCGGCAAGGCCAGAATCAAGGATCCCTTGCCATCCTCGGGCAGAAAACCGGCCATCCAGTCGTGCGGGTTGTCCCCCTTGGGGGGACGGCAAGCTGCGAAGAAAGCCTCCAGCTTGATCCCCAGGGAAGCAACCCGTTCTGGCGGCAACCCGTCGGGCCCGGCCCGTCGGGCCTCCCAGTCGAGGGCCCTCCTCCATTGAGCGACACCCTCGACCACTTGACCGCGCTGGGTGAGCCGATACAGATCCTGCAGGTCCGCCGCGTCGAAAAAGGACTGACTCACAAAAGGGGATCCCAGGACATCCCAGCTGGCATGCCAAGGGAAGTCAGGGGCGAGATGGAGCAACTGCTGCAATGTCTGGGCCAAGGGATGCAGGGCCAGGGATCTGCCCACAGCCAAGGGCAGGCCGTATTCGTCGGCGCAGGACTGCAGCAGAGGCGCGTAGGTGGTGAAATCCGGCAGACAGATCGTGAAGTCCGACAACGGGATCCCTTCGTCGATATGCCGCCGCTTGATCTGACGCAGCACATGTCGGACTTCGTGCTCCGGCGTAGGGGCCTCTACATGCACCGCGGCGGTCTTGTCCCGCGGGTGCGATTCCAGAGCCTGCACGGGACAAGGCAGACCCCATGCCTGTGTGGCTTCCGCAGCCAGGTTCCAGGCGGACGGGTCTGCACCGGCAGGATAGTGGATCTCAAAGCGATCGGCTTGCGCGCGGACCGCAGCGAGGAGTCTCTGTTCCAGCCTGCTGAACCGATCATGACCCACTACACCTACATACGCGGGCGGGTTGCGCGCCGCCCATATCTCCGCTGCCCGATTGCAGACCTGGGTCATCAGGCCCGAGACATCACAAAGCTCTTCGGCAGCCAGATCCGCCTCGTATTGACTGTACAGATAGGCCAGATCCCGATCCCGTGCCTGGCCCGTGCGCGCCGATTCAGCCTGATATGCCTCCACCGAGATTTCGGCCTGCTTGAATTCCTGGAACAGGGCATCTACATGCCTGGCCAGATTGGGTGCCTGGGACGGCGACGGCGCCGGCAAGACTTGCAGACGCTGCGCCGAGCGAGCCTTGTCCATGAGCTGGGACAAACGCAGCACCCGTTGCCTTGGGTGCAAGACGGGGGGCATGGGACCCAGGGAACTCTGCAACGTGTGGGCCAGCTGACTGAGAGTCAGGATGTGCACATTCAGCGCACTGGCCGCCTGGGCCCGCCAGAATCGGGCCAGGGCACTGGGCATCACCAACCAGGCCAAGGACAGTGGGTTGGCCCGCTGCATTTCCTGCAGTTGCCGGTTCACGTGGACAAAGGCCGCCCGCGTATTCGGAGACAGGTGAAAGGCGGATTGGTTGACAGACATGCAATCCATCCCCATGGCGTTGGGCCACCTGGGGACATCGCCCGGATGGCACTGCGCGGCCACACAGGAACCCGTGTTTCCGTATGCTCCTGCCTTGTTCAGGTCTCGGCGGCATGGAACCCGAAGGCCCGCCGCACGGCCCTTTCGCCCTCGGCAACGTCGCGATCGGACAATTCCGCAAAGAACCGCTTTCGTTTTGTTTGGGACAGGCGTCCCTGCTGTTGTCTGCAAAAAGTCACAAACAGGGTAATGTCTCGTGCAGAGAGATCCAAGATGTCCGCCACTGCGGCGCACGCTTCATCATAGGCCATGAGATGATCCCTTTCCTGAGGCAGGTCTTTGTCGATGGTGCGTTGTACGTAGTGATACAGGGCTTCCGCCTGCGCCGTCAGATCCATGAAACGAAACAGGTGGGATGTGTCGTTGCGCACCTTGACATATCCCGTGTCCTCGGGCATCTGGAGATCGGCATAATGGTTGGCGACTTGCGCAAAGGCGTCAAGGGTTTCATCGTATCGTTCCTTGTGCAACAGGATGCTGGCGGAGAGAGGGAACAGGAAGTGGGGTGGGGTGAAATCGCGCATGGCCAGAATGTTGTGCAACAAGAGGCGATGGACACGTCCATTGCCATCGGGAAAGGGGTGAATGAACACCAACCCGAAGGATACAATGGCGGCGTGCACGACGGGATCAATCTGGCTGTCCTTGAGCCTCTGGTGGAGCTGTAACAGCCCCGTCATGAGTGACTCGACAGCATCAGGTCTGGGGGGAACGAACAGGACAGCAATGTCGCGGAATTGTCCCGCTCCCACGAAATTTTGAAATTTGCGATATGCCGCGGGTTTCCCTGCACTGATGTTGCGGCCCAGAATGCTGGCCCAGGCTGTGCCAAGGCCTGCGGGCGTAACCAGGTCCTGTTGATGGGCTTGCCGCAGGGTCTCCACAAAAAGGCGGGTCCGGCCCAGGCTGGGCTTCTCTCCTTCAATGCCCCACGTGGACTTGGTTTCCTGGGTGTACAGATAGTTCACCAGCCGCCCCATCAGGGCCGGGGTGGATTCCGCCTGCAAGGCATGCGCCCTGGCCCTCAGGTCCAGCGCCCTGTAGGCCTTGAGGCGCTCCGTGCTGCGGACAATGGGACAAAAGTCCACATTCCCCAACAGATTGTTGGCTATGCCATGTCGGGGCGAATTGATGGACGGGCCCGTCTCATACGAATCGGGAGGCAGCAAGGGAATCCGGCGCGTGGAGCCCAAGTCCGAGATCGGCACCTCTCTGTGGGTCAGATATTCGTAGAGGAACCACAGTCTCCTTTCCGCTTGGCCGTAGGGCCGCTTTTGTATGCAAGCCGCAACACTGTCTGGTGCAATCGCACGGAGAACGTGATGCAGGATCCGCAGGTTCAACGTTTCGTGACGCAAGGCGAAGATCGCGTGTCCAGTCAGAGTGTCCTCAGGCTTGTTGCGGAGGGGGAGTATCAGCCTCCGCAAAGTGCCTTCCTGCCGGATGGTGCGTTTGCGTACTGAGCCCAGGAAAGCCAGTTCTGTGGGGGGCCATTCGTGAACCTGACATCGTTCAATCAACTCCCCGTACCCGGCCACCGTTTCACTCATTTTTCTGCTGCCCTCCATGCCCGTGGCGCTTCAGGGGCCAATACATGTACAGAATGTCATCTGATCCATCGACATTGAGCAAGCATTGCATAAAAAATTTCTGCGGTCAACGAGCCACCAGTCATTGAGGCAAGGGACCAGCTTGTGCATGATTGATGAGGATGATGCACAGAATCTCAAATCTTACGGGCATTGCGTCATTGAAAATCCACAAACCAAGGGATCAGGGCGCAGGATTTCCATGGTCTTGGCCCATGCAAACGAGCCACAATGCGTAGAGCGGCGCCAGTTTGCGGCATCTTTGCAGACCTGTGTTTTTTGCTGAACATGCGCTGTTTTTTCAGTGAATCCCAGGTCGGCAGTGGATGTGACGCGGGGCAAGATGGCAGCACGCGCCGTGGCGCGGGGCGCCAAGGTCCAAACAAGAGAGTGCTGGCGCCAAGGCTGGAGTTGGCGATGACCCTTGCCATCTCCGGGTCCCAGGTCCTTGTCCCTGATTGGCCTTGCAATCGGATGAAAGCAAACGTTGCAATTGGGCCGATGCCCAAGAACACCCTTTACCCCCAACTACGCGGAATGCCACTCGATGGAGGCCCTGGATGATTCGCCGGTGGTCCTGATACCGGGTCCGCATGGTCTATGCCCGCGAGTACTTCTTCCGCCGGGCTTGGGGAGGCTACGCGTATTTCACCTTTGACAATGCTGTGATCCAAGGGGTTGCCCAAGCTGCCCTGGTGGGTTTTGTGGCCGACTTGCCCGGACGAGGCATCCTGGACGCGGCGCAATGCGCGTCTGCGCTCCGTGTCGCTCTGATGGCAGGATGGGGCGTTTTATGGTGGCACGGCTGCACCGCACGATCCTGAAGTGGGGTGGTCGGACGCCTGTGGTCGGACCAGCCCGCGATCTCCGGGGCCATGGAGCAGAATGGCAGCCAACACGAAGGCGACATCCCGAGGAGTGGCTGCATGCACCATGGTGGCAGGCTCGCCGACGTGGCCCCGCTCTTCGCCGAGGCCGAGGTCCACCCCGCGCAGAGCCAGAACAAGTACAACTACGACCCCTATCCCGGCAGCGATGGCATTGTGGAAGTGGAAACGCCCCAGCATGCCGCCGCCATTGCCTATGCTGCGGACGCAGTCCGGGATCAGGCGCGCAATCTGGGGCAAGAGTGCCTGGTGACGACCAACTTCGGGTTGTACTACCGGCCGGTCACGGAGACCGAGCGCCGCCGGCGCCAGACGGTCCCGTACCGGGTGCCGGACGTGCTGGTGGCCTTGGGGATGACCTTGGACGAGGCCACACCTCCTACAGGATCTGGGAGCGGGACAGGCTGCCGGACTTGGTGATGGAGATGGCCTTGCCCGGCACGGTGGACCGGGATTCGGGCTTCAAGCAGGCCGAATACGCCGCGATCGGGGTGCCGGAGTACTGGCAGTATGATCCGTTCGGCGAGTTTCTGCGGCTGCGGCTGCAGGGTTGGTATTTGCAGGGCGGGGTATATGTACCCATCGCGGGCGGGGTATATCGGGCGGATCTGGTGGGTCGGCTATGGCCGACCCGGGCCTTGGGCACCTCGTGGGGGTTGCTGGATTCCGGGAAGTTGCGCCTGCTCGATGCCGTCAGCGACCCGTGGCATCGGCCGTTGCGGGAGGGGCGGGATCGGGAAGTCTCTCTACATCGGGCGGCCGAGGCACAGACCCGCCGGGACAGAGACGAAATCGAACGTCTGAAGGCCCTGTTGCGCCAAGCGGGTCTGCGTCCCTGACCCGTTGCTGCTGGGCTCGTCTGGGCCGTTGGGAACCAGTTCCGGGACTCGGGTTGCCAGGAATATGGCAGACATCCCCCGACCGCACTGTGGGGTCCTGGAGCCATGGGTCTGTACCCTTGTCTGGTGCCGACGTGGGTGGAAACTCCGCCTTTTGAGATGGTTGCTTGCAGCTTTCCTCCGGGACTTCAGACCAAGGGGACGGTGGGGAATGGGCGTCTCTTGCGGGAGCGGGCCATTCCCGGAAGGAGCAAACCCCCTGCCCTCATGACAGGGCAGGCCAGAACCCATTCGCATTCCAGACGCACAGGCCTGGATCAACGGGCATCTGCGTTGCCTTTGAGTGCCCTGCGCTGGAGTTTGTGGTTGCGCACATGGGCGGCGAACTGCGCGAAGAGGGCGTCTGCATCGTGAGGGCCGGGACTGGCCTCCGGGTGGTATTGCACACAGAAGACGGGCCTGTCCGTCAGCCGCAGCCCTTCCACGGTTTCGTCATTCAGGTTCCAGTGGGTGATTTCCACATTGGCCGGCAATCCCTGGAAACTCACGCTGTAGTTGTGATTCTGGGACGTGATCTCCACGTGGTCCTGGGCCCGACTGCCCACGGGCTGATTGCCGCCGTGATGTCCGAACTTGAGCTTGTAGGTGTCGGCTCCCAGGGCCCGGGCAATGATCTGATGGCCCAGGCAGATGCCAAACACGGGGGTCTCTCCCTGAATCAGTGTCTGCACAGTCCGGGTGGCATAGGGCAGGGCGCTGGGGTCTCCCGGACCATTGCTGAGGAAGTACCCGTCGGGGTTCAGGGCGGCCGCCTCGGCCGCGGAAGTGTGAGCCGGGACCACTTGCACCCGCAGTCCATGGCTGGTGAGCCGCCGCAGGATGTTGAACTTGATGCCGAAGTCGTAGGCCACGACCAGAGGCATGTCCTCTTCTGCCGCGGACATGCTGCCCGCAGGCGCCCCCTGTGCATCCGGTGGCGACCAGTCTGCAAACGTGGCTGTGTCCCAAAGATAGGGCTCGCTGCAGGTCACTTCCTGGACCAGGTCCAAACCCTCCAGGCCCGGCCATTGGGCCGCCAAGGCATGAAGCTCTGTCGGTGTTTTGGACCCGTCGGTACAGAGGGCCGCATGGATGACTCCGTGCTCTCGGATCTGCCGTGTGAGCAGGCGGGTGTCTATGTCACTGATGCCTGGCACGCCATGGGCCTGCAACCATGCGGGCAGGGCCGTGTGCGCCCGCCAATGGGAGACGGCATGGCTGATTTCCCGCACCAGCAGGGCGGTGATCTGCGGACTTGCACTCTCCTGATCCTCCCGGTTGATTCCCGTGTTGCCGATGTGCGGGGTGGTCATGCACACCATCTGGCCGTGGTAGGAGGGATCGGTGATCACTTCCTGATAGCCGGTCAGGCAGGTATTGAAGACCACTTCTCCCACCACTGTGGTCTCGGCTCCAAAGGCCTCTCCGGGAAACACGGTGCCATCGCTCAGCACCAGCCAGCCAGGTTTCCTGTTCATGCCAGCGCCGGGGTCGGGTAGTCCTGCAGGCTGCGCACGTCCACCTCGTGGTCTCGCATTGCCTCAATGCCCTCCAAGGCGGCGCGCGCGGCGGGCATCGTGGTAATCAGGGGAATGCTCAGGCGCGTTGCCAGGACGCGGATGCGTGCGCCGTCACTCTGGCTGCGGCTGGTGTAGGGCGTGTTGACAATCAGCTGGATGTGGCCCGCCTGCATGGCATCCAGCACATTGCCCCCTTCCTCGCGGGCCTTCCGCACAGTCTGCACCGGAATGGCGGCGGCGATCAGGGTCTGGGCCGTGCCGTGAGTGGCATACAAGGCAAAGCCCAACCGGTGGAAATCCCGGGCCAGGTCCATGGCTTCGGCCTTGTCGTGGTCCCCGACCGTGATCAGGACACCCCCGGCCGGGGGCAGGGCCGCGCCGGCCTGCGCCTGACTCTTGGCGAAGGCATGGCCGAATCGCGCGGCATGGCCCATGACCTCCCCGGTGGAACGCATCTCGGGGCCCAGCAATGTGTCGAAGCCGTGGAACTTCTTCCACGGCAAGACCGCCTCCTTGACAAAGAAACCTGCCAGCGAGGGTTCGGAGGTCAGTCCTTGCGATTCCAGGGATTCGCCCGCAATGACCTTGGCCGCGATCTTGGCCAGCGGCACCCCGGTGGCCTTGCTGACATAGGGGACGGTGCGACTCGCCCGCGGGTTCACCTCAATCACATAGACCTGGTCGTCCTGGATGGCATACTGAATGTTCATCAACCCCCGCACATGCAAGGCGGCTCCCAGCGTGTGCGTGTGACGCCGCAGGGTATCCAGCACCGGCACCTTGATGTCGCAAGGCGGCAGCACACAGGCGCTGTCTCCGCTGTGCACCCCGGCCTTCTCTATGTGCTGCATGATGCCGCCAATCACCACCCTCTCGCCGTCGCAGATGGCATCCACGTCCACTTCCAGGGCGTTCTCCAGGAACTGGTCCACAAAGACCGGGTGTTTGGGAGACACCAGTGCCGCCTGCTCCATGTAGTTTTGGAGTTCCCCTTCCGCATGCACAATGGCCATGGCCCGTCCGCCCAGCACATACGAGGGGCGGACCACCACCGGATAGCCGATGTGGGCGATGACCTGCAGGGCCTCGGCCACATTGTGGGCTACGCCGTGGGCCGGCACGGGAATGTCCAGGCGTTCCAGCAAGGAGCCAAAGCGGTTGCGGTCCTCGGCCAGATCGATGCTGGCGGGGGAAGTGCCCAGGACCGGCACCCCGCTGGCGGCCAGGTCGGCCGCCAGGTTGAGCGGAGTCTGGCCTCCGAACTGCACGATCACTCCGGCCAGCTTGCCCGTGCGGGCTTCCCGTTCCACGATATGCAGCACATCTTCATGGGTGAGGGGCTCAAAGTAGAGGCGGGAGCTGGTGTCGTAGTCGGTGCTGACAGTTTCCGGGTTGCAGTTGACCATGATGGTCTCGTAGTGCAGCTCCTGCAGGGCAAAGCTGGCATGCACACAGCAGTAGTCGAATTCGATGCCCTGGCCGATGCGGTTGGGGCCGCCCCCCAGAATGATGATCTTGGGCCGGTCACTGGGCAGGGCCTCGTCTCCGGCATCGTAGCTGCTGTAGAGATAGGGCGTGACAGCCTGGAATTCCGCGGCACAGGTGTCCACCTGATGAAAGGTGGGATGAATGTCGGCGGCCCAGCGCGTGGCCCGCACATCGGCTTCCGTCAGGGCCTGGTCCGGGGTGCGGTGCGTGTTGCGGTTGATCAGGGCCGCCAGCTGGTCGTCACTGCAGCCCAGCCGCTTGGCCTGGCGGAGGGTGTGGCGGTCGAGCGAGGTGAGTGATGCGGTAAAGGCATGGAGCTGGGCCAGCTGATCCACGAACCAGGGGTCGTAGCGGGTCAGTGCGCAAATGCGCTCCACGGCCCAGCCGCGGCACAGGGCCGAGCAGACGCCATACAGACGATCCCGATTGGGCACGCGCAACACCTCGGCCAGATCGGCATCGGACAGCGTCCCCAGGTCATCCTGTTCCAGCGGTCCCCAGCCGGAACGCCCGATTTCCAGGCTGCGGATGCCTTTCTGCAAGGCCGCCTTGAAGGTGCGCCCAATGGACATGGCTTCCCCCACCGACTTCATCTGGGGCCCCAGTTCCGCGCTCACGCCGCTGAACTTCTCGAAGGCCCAGCGGGGAATCTTGACCACCACATAGTCAATCGAGGGTTCAAAGGCCGCGACGGTGCGCTGCGTGATGTCGTTGGTCAATTCGTCCAGGTTGTACCCTACGGCCACCAGGGCGGCCCATTTGGCTATGGGAAAGCCGGTGGCCTTGGACGCCAGGGCGCTGGAGCGCGAGACACGGGGATTCATCTCGATCACCACCACGCGGCCCGTCTCGGGATGCACGGCGAACTGCACATTGGAACCGCCCGTCTCCACGCCCACGGCGCGCATGACCAGGCGCGCCTGGTTGCGCAGCCGCTGCAGTTCCTTGTCGGTCAAGGTCTGGGCGGGAGCCACCGTGATGCTGTCCCCGGTATGGACGCCCATGGCGTCCAGATTTTCAATGGAGCAGACCACGACAAAGTTGTCGGCGCCGTCCCGCATGACTTCGAGTTCGAATTCCTTCCAGCCGATCAGCGACTCTTCCACCAGGACGCTGTGGACCGGACTTTCCGCAAGGCCCCACGCGACCTTGGCCTCAAACTCGTCCGGCGTGAACACCGTTCCCGCGCCACTGCCCCCCAGCGTGAAGCTGGGACGGATGAAGATGGGGAAGTCCAGAGTCTGGGCGTACTCCCGCGCCTCGGCCAGCGAGTAGGCGATGTGGGAACGGGGAGAGGCCAGGCCGTACCGGGCAATGGCTTGTTTGAACTGTGCCCGGTCCTCCGCGATCTGCATGGCCTCCAGGCCGGCCCCGATCAGTTCGACGCCGAACTCCTGCAGGATGCCGGCCTCCGCCAGCTCCACGGCCAGGTTGAGGGCCGTCTGTCCGCCGACGGTGGGCAGCAGTGCATCGGGCTGTTCCTTGCCGATGATTTTGCGGAGAAATTCGCAGGTCAGAGGCTCCACGTAGGTGGCGTCCGCGAACTCCGGATCCGTCATGATCGTGGCCGGATTGGAATTCACCAGCACGACCCGGTAGCCGACTTGGGCCAGGGCCTTGCAGGCCTGCACCCCGGAGTAGTCGAATTCGCATGCCTGCCCTATGACGATAGGGCCAGCTCCGATGATGAGGACCGTCTCGATGTCGGTGCGTTGCGGCATGAATCCCGGTGCAATGCGCAGGTCAAGGCGGCAGCTATCGTAACACAGGGAAGCGGTCTCAGGGCCGGATCTCGATGCCTTGCCGGGAACCTTCCGGGCGGTGGTGTCGGGGGGGATTTGCGGCTTCGTCCAGACCATTCCCGCGGCCATTGCCATCCGCCATGGAATCTGGAGACGCCCTGCGCGTACAATGAGGAGCAGTGCGCCGGGCCCGTCGCATGCAAGGGTTGCCTGGCGGCAGATGTGCGGGAAAGGAGGGCGCCATGCCGATCACGCCGGAGCTCGCCGCTCAATTCGTGACCCAGGGATACATGCAGGTGCCTGGCGCTGTGCCCGGCGCCAAGGTGCGGCGGGCCTTGCAGGCGATCAACCACTCCATTGGCACGGCAGGCAAGACCGGGGCGGATGCGGCAGCCTTTCGGCAAGCCAGCCTCTGTTTTGAGCTGCGGACCTCGGAGCTGCTCCGGGACCTCTTTCATGGCACGCGGGTCCAGGAACTGGCCGAGGGCCTGCTGGGGCAAGCCAAGGTGCAACCGTTGCGGGAGATCCAGATCGCCCCCATTTTCCCTCTGCCCGTAGGGGCGGCCGCCCCGCCTCTGTCAGGGCATCTGGATGCCGCCGGCACCGGCACCAACGGGACCGCAGTGGGGGACTATGTCCGCGACTTCACCCTGATCGTGGTGATCTATTTGGTGGATGTGCCGGGTCCCTTTCACGGCAACTTCACGGTCTGGCCCGGCTCCCATGTGGAAACCCGGGATTTCTTTCGCCAGCACGGCCACGAGATTCTGGTCCAGGGCGATCCGACCATTCCTCTTACGGGCCAGCCCCGCATGCTCACCGGCCGGGCGGGCGATGTGGTGCTGGCGCATCATCTGCTGCAGCATGTCGGAGGCCCCAACACGTCCCCCCAGGTGCGCCATGCTGTAATCGGGCGCATGGCCCATGTGGATGTGGCCTGGCTGGGATATGGAGGCTTCACCGAGATGTGGCGGGAATTCGAGGGGATTTCGCAGTTCATCGCCTCCAGCACCTAGACCTCGTGGCGGCCGGGAGTCGGCCCGCCATCCCGCGCCGACCGAGGTGGCTGCCTTGCTGGATGACCCTGTGCCCCGTGCCGCCACGCCGCTGTCGGTGGGGCATGCCTTTGGGGCCAGGGATGTCCTGGCCAGGCTGTCCACAGGGTTTCGCTCGGCTGAGGGTGTGCCTGGCGAGCGACTTGGCCGGGGGTCTGAATCCACGGGCAGAAGGGTGAGGACAGGTTGTGCACATGGCTCAGAGGCCCGGCATCGGGTCTCCGCCCCAGGCAATGTGCCGTCCACATGGGGCTGCCTGCGGGTCTGCCGACATTGAGCGAAATCCCTCCCACCATATATACTCGGCATGCTCGGTGCAGGGAACGCGCGGGTCTGGTCCGGAGCGGTGGGCTCTGCCTCCGTGTAAAATGGGGGCAGGCAACGCGCCTTGACCTAAGGGACCCGTCAAGTGCATGGGGCGCATCATGGAACGCTGCGCGCGACAATCAGGGTTAAGTTCATCGCGGGGGATTCTGTTTATGAAACGCTGTAACTTGGGGTTGGCTGCCCTCTTGCTGCTGGCCGTCCTGTTGACAGGCTGTGCCAATCGTCCTTCCTGGCCCATGGCGGGAGACTCCGGGCCCGGATTGTCCATAGAGCTGCCTGCACTGGTGCTGCAGATTGACGAATCGGGCGCCGTGGCCAATGAGCTGCTGGAACCCATGGCCCTGATCCCTCCCGCCCTGGACAACCTGTTCAGCGCCGAGCTCGTGGGCAAGTTCACGGCCGCCAACATCCAGCATCTGCAGATTGACAAGCATGCCGCAGGCACGGCGATTTGGCTCAATGGCCAACCCATGTTCGGTTCCAGCCAGTACGATGGCACGGGCCTGAGCGAGGCCCTGGATGTATTTGCCGTTCTCTCGGGCGGCGCCGTGGACGACCCGGAGGCGGCCTTGACCCAGGTCAAGGGTCTGCTGCCGTTCCTGGACAACCTGGGAGCGGGCCTGATCCTGCAATTTCCCGTGCGGAGCGATGCCGTGGCCTTGCCCTATGCGGCCATGGCGGATTTCGTGGTGACCAGCGCGGCAGAGCTGGCGGCCATTGAAGCGGAAGCGCAGGAGAGGGGCGTGGCGGTGGTCCCCATCTCGGTGGCGGAAGACGGGTCTGTCACCTCCGAAAACATGATGCTGAGCCTGATCCTGAGCATGCTGCCGGCGGACATGGAGGCCAAGGTGCCGGCAGACATGCTGGCAACCGTGGCGGAGACCGGCATCACCCAGTTGGCCATCAAGACTCGGGCCTCGGGCCTGACCATCGGCATCAACGGCTCTGATCTGCCTCTGCTGCTGTGGAACAACGGCGAACTGGACAATCTGGTCGCTTTGCTCAAGGATGAGGCGGCCTTCAACGCGCTGCTGCCCGATCGGGACATGGAGGCGATGGCTCCGCTCTTCGACACGCTGATTCCCGTGCTGACCTCGGCCAACTTTGATCTGGTGTTGAACTTTCCTGCCTGAATCCCGTGGGGGGCCAGTCCTCCGTGCTCTTGGGCATCAACGAGGCCCCCTGGCACGGTGCCAGGGGCCTTTTCTTTGCCTGCGCGCAGGCGCTGGACAGTTCCACGGACCCGCCGCTTGAGGGTTGCGCTGTGCTGGCCCAGGCCATGGCCTCTACTCCTCTACGGTGCGGTTGAGGCACATGGCTGGTCTCCAGTGCGCCCAGGCCCAGGGGGCATGAGACCATGCAACGTGTCCTTGGACAGGGCGCAAGCAGGAGGCAGAGCGGCAACACAAAAGCCCCCTGACCAAAGGCCAGGGGGCGCAGGTGCACTGGTCCAACCCAAGGAGCTGCAACAGCGCAGAGGGACCGGGAAGCCTCAGCTGCTGGCGCTAAGTTTGCGCATGATCCAGTAGGTGACACCCAAGGTGATGCCGAAAATCACATGGCCGAAAAGACTGCCGGTCTGCGCTTCCACCGCGAAGAGCGGCATGCCCAGCACGGCCGGCATGATCAGCAGGGGCCCCAAGACCCACCATACTATGCCGTAGACGGCGCCCACTCCCAGGCTCATGCCCGGGCCTTGCATCACCATGTTGTCCAAGGCCAAGGCAAAGACTGCGCCGCTAAGGGCGGAGATGATCAGATGGATCACGAATCCCACAATGGCGTTTTCCATGCCGATCATCATGCTGATCATGGGATACATGCCAGCGCTCGCCATCATCACGCCAAAGACAGATCCGCCAAGCAGGCCTGCATAAATCCCCAGACTCCACTTACTGTTCATTGTTCTACTCCGATGCATGTTGCGCAGGACCATTCGTAACGGTTACCTGTCATCTGGATCATTCTATCAGGCAAAAAACCGGTTTTCTGGCACTCGCAATGGCAATCCTGGCCCCTGCGCGATCCTGCCTGAAGCATTCGGTGTGCCTGCCGCAGTGGGCGTTCACGCAGGGCAGCCTGCCTGGGCGGTCAAGCCCCGCGGCGACCTTCCAGGCGGGAGGTCGTCCGCAGGCCCGGGCAGCGCACCGTGTTCCAAGGGCTGCCGTTGGCGGGCGGAGTCCCCGGTCTCCGCGGGAATGGGCATCGCTTCAAATGGACACTGCGGTCGAGACCGACACGGCCTTGACTTCCTCTGCGCTTACTTCGCGTTCCCGATGGGCAGAGAGGTAGATCCCTTCCGAGATCAACATGCAGTTAAGGGCTATGTGGGCTGCAGGCAGGAGCTCCACGTGTCCCTGCAGCGCGGCAATCCAATGCGATTGGGGATCGGCCCAGGCATCTCCCACTTGATGCACGAACTGTTGCCGGAAGCCGTGCAGCTGCAAGTCCGGTGTGCTGTCCATGGCAAGATCGCCGTGGGTGTGAAACCAGCCAAACGGTTCCAGGCGCACGCCCCCTCGATCACCCAACAGGAACGATCCCTCCAACCCGTCAAGGTGCATGGCCCAGGCTTCGGTGATGTCCAGGGTGATTCCCCCTGCCAGGCGCACCATGCCCAAGGCCAGCTCTTCCACGTCGTAGCCGCTCTCCTGCCGCCGCTGCTCGTGCATGGGCAGTTTCTGATACGTCTGTCCCGCGATGCGCAGAGGGGCCGGATTGTCCATCAACCAGAGCAGCTGGCAGATGTGGTACACCCCCATGTCAAAGAGCGCCCCGCCCCCGGAGTGGCGTTTCTGCACAAAGGTAGGGGAACCATATCCGTCCACGTAGGGCCGCCCCATGCGCCGAAAGCCCGTGGAGCGAGCGTGATAGAGCTCGCCCAGCTGGCCAGCCGCGACAAGTTGGCGGGCGGCCATGGTTTCCGGTGTGAAATACAGGCGGTTCTGAATGCACAGTTGGAGGTTTGCGGCCTCGGCGGCCTGCAGCATGGTCTGCGCATCCACCCAGCTGCCCGCCATCGGCTTTTCGCAGAACACATGCTTTCCGTGCTCCAGCGCAGCCACGGTGGCGGGCATGTGCAAGTTGTTGTGCAGGCATACATCCACGGCTGCAATGTCATCGCGGGCGAGCAGGGTGCGAAAGTCCGTATACCGGGCGGCCACGCCATGTTGATCGGCCACCCTGTCCAGCTCGGTCCGGTTGATGTCCGCGAGGGCCACCAGTTCCACATTGGTCTGGTCTGCATAATGCGCGATATGGCTTTTGCCGATCTGGCCGCAGCCGATTACCCCCACTCGGACGGGATCGGGTTGCGTGGACATGGGCAGCACCTCCTGATGGGTGGGTTGTGGGGCGCGCGGGACCGGCTTCAGCCAGCCAGGCCTGCGGCGTTCCGCCGCCGGTGGGCACACGCCGTGGCCCAATCTGCCCGACGGCACTCGGCGCGGCTCCGTGCAGGCGGGCGGACGCCGTTCCGCCTGCGTCGGGCCTGCAGCGCCCAAGGGCATCCTGGCCCACTGAGATCATACCCGCGCAGCTTCAATGCCGCTCTGTGCCATGGGGACTGCGCGGGTCCGGCCCGCGCTGCGGTGGCGGATCGGCGCAGAAGTCCAGACAGGCGGCTTCCGCCACTCCCGCGACGCCATCAAGGGGCGAGTCAGCAGCAGGCAGTCCTCCGCCTGCGCGGGAGCCGCGAATGCGCTGTCAATACTCTCGCTGCATTTCGCCCACGGGAATTTCAATGAGGGTGTGGGCCTCTGTCTGCATGGCTGCGCGGAGGTGATCGGCCAGCTCGTCCGCGGAATCGGCCCGGCAGCCGCGGGCGCCAAATGTGCGCGCCAGAGTGGCAAAGTCCGGGTTGTGCAACCGTGTTCCAATTATCCGTTCGTCAAATTGCTCGCGCTGGGCCCGCAAGACATTGCCATAGGCATTGTCATTGAACACCAGCGCCACGGAATGGATGCGATGCTGCACGGCGGTGGCCAGCCCGTGCGCGCCGTAGAGAAAGCCACCGTCGCCCGTGATGGCCACCACGGGCCGGTCGGGATGGGCCAGCTTGGCCCCCAAGGACATGGGATACGCGGCCCCCAGCGTGATCTGGGAAGAGGATGTCAGGAACTGGCCGCCTGTGGGGATCTGCAAATAGCCGCGGCTGTAGTAGCCCATCTGATTCATGCCCTGAATGAAGATGGTGTCCTGGGGCGCGGTGCTGCGGATGGCCTGGATGAAGGCCCACTGCGGCTGCAGCTGTGTCTCGGGGGCAAATCGGCGGGCCTTGATGGCCTGGACCGCGGCCAGGTCCGCCGTGATGTCCGCCGCGGGCCGGATGGCCTGGGGGACCAGCAAGGGGTGGAGCGCCTCCAGGGTCGCCAGGGCATCTCCTTGCAGATGGCGGCCCTCCGGCGGGGACCGTTCCGGATCTGGATCGTCCGCATCGATCCGAATCACGGGCATGCGCAGAGAGGTCAGGTCCTGACCCGTGCCGATGACAATCAGCAGGTCCCGCTGCTCGATCCACTCGCGCAGGGGTGGAAAACGCATTTCCGGTGTGCCCAGCCCGAGCGGTTCGGCCTCCGACATGATGGATTTGCCCCGGCGGCTGGTCACCACCGGAATCTGCAGGGCCTGTGCCAGTGTGCGGAATGGCTTGACGGCCCCGGCGTGCAGGACTCCCGCACCAGCCCACAGCAAGGGACGACGGGCCTGCTGCACCTGGGCCACAATGTCTGACAACCCAGGCGCGGCGGGACGGGACACCGCAGGTGGAGCGGAAGGCAGAGTGGCGTCGTCAAAGTCGGCCAAGACGGACGAGGGCACCACCAAACCCACGGGACGCGGACGCCCGGTCAGCATCTGGCGCCAGGCCTCCTCCACCAGCGCCGGAATCTCGGCGACCGTTTCCACCTGGGCCGTCCATTTGGTCATCGTGCCCAGTGCCATCTTCTCCAATTGCCGGGCCCGCAGCACAGGATTGGAATTGACGCTGGTAATCGCCAGCAGCGGGGTTGAATTGGCGAAGGCCGAGACAAGGCCGGCCCCTGCATACAGCAAGCCCGGTCCTGGCACTACCAGGACCACGGCGGGGTGACCGGCCACCTGGGCATGGGCATCCGCCATGAAGGCGGCTTCCTGTTCATGGCGCACCGAGACATACCGGATGGAAGGGTGTCTCCACAGTGCGTCCACAGCCTCATACTGGCCGGCGCCAGGCACGCCAAACACCGTGGTGGCTCCCATCCGTGCCAGGGAATGCATCAAGGTCTGGCCGCCGCTGAGATAAGGCATGGGGTCAATCTCCCGTGGTAGTTCCAGAGGCCAGAATGTCCAGAGGCACGGGCTCTCGTGTCCACTGACATCGTACCGTCCCAAATCCCAGGCGCGACACGCCAGAATGACAGCGCCGGGACATCGAACTGCAGACCGTAGACCGTGACCGGTTGCGCTCCCCGTCCCAGTGGCCGGCCTGCCCGATCCACGGGCCGGCGAACAGTTTCTGCCGGCCTTGGCACAGCGCCTCCCGCGTGGACACCCGCAGCGTCTTGCCGAATCGCCGTGGCTGGGCCAGAAACAGATGCCGCTTTTCCAGCCCATGCCTGGGGAACAGGTCGGCGAGGAGCTGGGTCTTGTCCACGTACAGGTAGCCGGGATATCGTCTGACATCCGCAAAGCCCGACACGCCCAAGGGCAGTTTCTTGATCATGGGTTTGCATGCAAGCCGCAACGGGGAGGCTGCCCGCGTCCGCGGCCATTGTACAACGGCACTGCGCAGCCTCTTCGCACGGAGGCGTCACGAGGTGGGCGCAGGCATTTCCACGTTTTCCTGGGTGATCCTGCCCAGCCACATCGGTCTCAGGCACGGTATGGATCCCCGGACCTCTTCCCGCTGCAGATGTCCCTGGAGCTCTCTGCCCCCGGGCTGGCACTGGGTCCGCCTCAACCCTCGATTCCCGTCCGAGCCCCTTGTCCAAGGCAGATGGTTGGGCGACGGAGGCAGTGGGCTGCTGGGGTCCACAACAGCCCTTCTGTGCAATCCCGGCAGCACGTGGGTTCTGCTGTTCTGGGCCCATGCGGCTTGGACTGAAGGTGGCATTGACTTTCCCGCCGATTCTGAGCCTCGACGCCTGATGATAGACTCGTGTCCACAATCTCTGTTTCCGCTGCCTCTGCAATGCGTCTCCCGTCGGAGACAAAGGAGTGTTGACATGTCTCGCCACGTCTCCCGCCGTGCCTTTCTGCGCACCGGCTCAAGCCTGGCTGCACTGGGCCTGCTGACTGCTTGCGCTGGCGCTGTTGTGCCTGCCGACAGTGGCAGTGCCGCGCCGGTTACGGTAACCCTGTACACCAACGATGTGGGTTGGCGCGAAGACCGGTACCGCAGCATCATTCCGGAGTTTGAGACGGCCCATCCCCATATCAAGATTGACTACACACATTACACCACGGACTGGGAAGCCTCGCTCACTACCTGGGCCGCGGGCGGCACTTTGCCCAACGTCTTTTACAGCCGGACCCAAAAGACGTCCGCCCGAGCCCGCCTCGGCTGGATTCTGCCCCTGACGGACTACATCGATGCGGACCCGGAAAAGGAACAGCTGCTGGATGACTTCTGGCCCATTCAGGTGCCCCAACTGCGGTATGAAGACGACTGGTACCTGATTCCGGAAAACATCTCCTCGATCTGCATCCGCTACCAGGTGGAGGCTCTCCAAAACGCGGGCTACGACGCCCCGGACACTCCCTGGACCTACTACGGCGAATTTCCGCAGCTGATCCGGGATCTGACCATGCGCGACGGGGACGACACCACCCAATGGGGCTTTGACGCGGCCTGGATGTGGCAGTACAGCGGTTTCGCCTGGATCTGGCTGCCGGCCGGAATCGTGGATACGGACACCAACAAGTGCATCATCGACCAGCCGGAGAATGTGCAGTCCCTGAACCTGATCCATGACCTGAAGTTCCGCGACCGGGTGATTCCCCAGAGCGGAGATATCCCGGAAGGGATCAACATGTTCGCTTCCGGTCGCCTTGCCATGAACATGGCCGGTGTCTGGGAGGTGACCAGCACCCGGGATCAGGTGGGCGAGCGCGAATGGGATATCGCGCTGCTGCCCCAGAACCCGACCAATCCAGACGAAAACCTCTCCATCAACTACGGGGCCGGCTATGCCATGGGGGCCAACACCAAAAATCCGGATGCCGCCTGGGAGCTGATTCGTTATCTCTCCCTGCCGGACATGCAGCAGATCTTCATCGTCGAGGACAACTGGGCCCTGCCGGGACGCCGTTCCGTGGCCCAAGCCTGGCTGAATGGCGTGCTCAGTACCGGTACCGGCCAGCCGGCCCATGCCGAGCACTGGATTACCGCACTCGAAACCGGCCGCACCGTGCCCATCACCGCGGCGGAAAAGGAGATCGAGGACATCTATCCCAACCTGATCGCCTCTGTCCTGGTGACCGGCGAGTCCCGCGCCGAAGAGGCCCTGCCGGAGATTCAGAGCCAGATCCAGGCTGTACTGGACAAGTATGCCTGAGGGCCGTCTCCCGTCCCTCCCGGACCAGGAGCCATCTCTGCCTGGTTGAAAAGATGTCAGGCCAGTCGCGTATCCACAGGGAGGCGCGGCCGGTCTGCGGGTGCTGATCTGCCATGAAAGCCGGCTTGCAACCCAGCGTCTCCCGCCGGGCCCGGCGGGAGACGCTGGAGGCCCATCTGTTCCTGCTGCCTTGGACGCTGGGTTTCCTGATCCTGACCATCGGCCCCATCCTCGCGTCGCTGGTCCTGTCCTTCACCGACTGGCAGGTTGGTCTGGGCCTCGAGTTCATTGGCTTCCAGAACTTCGTCACGATGTTCACGGCAGACGATCAGTTCCGCAAAAGCCTCAGCGTCACCTTCAACTATTCGGCCATGGCCTTGCCGACGGGCATCGTCGTGGCTCTGCTGATGGCCATGTTGCTCAATCAGAAAGTGCCGGCCATTGGCGTGTTTCGCACCATCTATTACCTGCCGGCCGTGACCTCCGGGGTGGCCGTGGCCATGCTCTGGGCCTGGATCTTCAACGGAGAGTTCGGGTTGCTCAACTGGGCACTGAGCCTGGTCGGCATCGAAGGTCCAGCCTGGCTGCTGCATACGACCTGGGCCCTGCCGGCCTTGGCGGTCATGAGTCTCTGGAGCGCGGGGGCCTTGATGATCATTTATCTGGCCTCGCTGCAGGCGATTCCCGGCAACCTGTATGAAGCGGCCCAGATCGACGGCGCCAACACAGTGCGCCAGTTCTTCCACGTGACGATTCCCATGTTGACGCCCACCATCCTCTTCAACCTGGTGGTGGGCATCATTGCCGTGTTTCAGACCTTCACCAACGCCTACATCATGACGCGGGGTGGGCCCAGCTTTGCCACCTACTTCTACGTGTTGCACCTCTACAACAACGCCTTTGGCTACGCCCGCATGGGGTATGCCAGCGCGCTGGCCTGGGTGCTCTTCCTGATCGTGCTGGCGCTGACCCTCGTGGTGCTGCGCAGCTCGCAATACTGGGTGTTCTACTCGGGAGAACGGGAGTGACCTCCGATATGCCCGTGGCCGCGGTGGTCGCCTCGCGCAGCGGCCTGCCGGGCACCTACCGCACGCGCCGCACGGTCGTCATGCTGGGGCTGCTGGTGGCGGGCAGTTTCGTCTTCATGATGCCGCTGCTGTGGATGATCCTGACCAGCCTCAAGCCCACCGAGCAGATTTTTCTCTTTCCGCCGCAGTGGGTGCCGCGGCCGGTGGCATGGAACAACTATGCGGAGGCCTGGAGCCAGGGGGAATTCTGGACCTACACCCAGAACACGGTTCTGGTCGCGGCGTTGAACATTCTGGGCAACATGGTCGGCAGCTCCCTGCCGGCGTTCGCCTTCAGCCGCATGGATTTTCCGGGCCGCCGGGTCCTGTTTCTGGTCATGCTCAGCACCATGATGGTGCCGCTCTGGGTCACACTCGTCCCTACGTTCCTGCTCTTTAAGTTCTTTGGCTGGAACGGCACCTTGCTCCCCCTGATTGTGCCCGGGTTCTTTGCGGTTCCGTTCTACACCTTCCTGTTGCGGCAGTACTTCATGGGCATATCCCGCGAGCTGGAGGATGCCGCGCGCATGGACGGCGCCAACGCGCTCATGATCTACGCTCGCATCATCATGCCCCTGGCCCGGCCGGCCTTGGCCACGGTGGCCATCTTTTCCTTCGTCCACCATTGGAACGACCTGATCACGCCGCTGATATACCTGACCGACGAGCGGCTCTTCACCGTGGCCCTGGGATTGACCCGGTTCCGCAATTCCTACCGGATGGAGATGAGCCACATGATGGCGGCCGCCACCTTTGCCCTGGTGCCCGTGCTGGTGATCTATTTCTTCATGCAGCGGCTCTTCATCCAGGGCATCGTGCTGTCCGGCAGCAAGGGATGACCCTTGCCCGCGGGAGCTCCGTCTGGGGGATGGCAGGCCGCAGGCAGGGAGCCGTTGACAGTCTCCGCTCAGGCGACTTTCGGCGATTCTTCCGGAATGCTAAAATCGCAGAGTCTTGCGCGGGTCATGGGTTTCCCCCGAAATGCCTGATCCTGGCGGGGTTCTCTTTCGTTTGGCCTAGTTTCTGGAGGCAGTTGGCATGAGTATCGCTACCCTATCAAGGCGACAGTTTTTGAGGATTGCAGCGGGTGTGGCTGCGGGTGGCGTGCTGGCTGCCTGCGCTGTACCGACCGCGCCGGCCAGTGAAGGCTCCGCAGCGGCCATCGAAATTGGCTGGGCCAGGCATGGCAACGAAACCTCGCAGGCCACGGAAGATGTCCTCGCCGGCCTGTTCCAGGACGCCAATCCCGGCATCGTCATTGATGCGATCGCCATCCCTTGGAGTGACTACAACACCAAGATTCCGATCGACATCGCCGGTGGCACTGCGCCTGACACCTTCGCCTGCCATCCGGCCCTGATGATCAACACCTACAATGCCAATGGCAGCGTCAACCTGAGCGACCGCATTGCGGCGGCCGAACCCGGCATCAACTACGCGGATATCCTGTACCCCGGTGACGCCGAATTTGAAGGTCACATTTATGGCCTGCCCCAAAAGTCCTGCACCCACCAGCTGCGCTACAACAAGGAACTCTTCGCGGAAGCCGGCCTGCAGCATCCGGGCGAACTGTACTGGGCCGGCAGAGCCGACAGCTGGAACTTCAATTCCTTCATCGAGATTGGCAAGCAGTTGACCAAGGACCTGGATGGAGATGGAGAGCCGGACCAGTATGCCTATGCGGGCTCCGGGGGCACCAATGTGCTGGCCTTGATCCGGGCCGCCGGCGGCGAGGTGTTCGACGATCTCGTGTCCCAATGCATCATCAACGAGCCAGGGGGCGTGGCCGGGATCGAGTACATGGCCAGTCTGGTGCTGGAGCACGGCATTCAGCCCCCGCCGGAGATGATGATCAACGAATTGGGCATCACCTTTGAAACCGGCCGCATGGCCATGGCGGGCGGCACCACGTGTGACAGCGTCCAGTCCCTGCACCCTGACAAGCGGCTGCCCTTCGAGTGGGACTTCGCGATTCTGCCGGCTGGACCGGCCGGGTTTCGCTGCTGGGGCGACACGGATCAGATTGTGGTCTCCACCGCCAGTCCCAACCCGGATGCCGCCTTTGACTGGGCGGTCTTCCGCAGCAGCCTGGAGGCCTGGGAACAGGCGTACGACGGCGGCATGAAACTGGCCTTCACCGACGGCCCCACCCGCTGGTCCATCTTTGATTCCCCGGTCTTCACGGAGCCGATCGGCGAATTGGACATCGAGATGATCAAGGAAGGATATCGAAACACGGTTCCGGACCCCTTCGTGCCCCGCAGCAAGGATCCCTATCGGGTGCTCTTCACCATTGTCACGACTGAAGTCGACAATGCCCTGCGTGGCACCAAATCCGCCCAGCAGGCGGCGGATGACATCTGTGCCCTGATTGAGTCTGAGGACATTTTGCTTGTCTGAGGCCCGTTGATCACTCCAGGTGACTGGCCCATCGCGCTGTTCTGACCCACGGGCAGTGCCCGGATTCAGCCCGACGCTGAGTCCGGGGCCTGCCCGTGGCATCTTGCATCTCCCATGACCACTGTCCCAACCCTGCGGGGACGGCTCTACTGGCGTCGTACGCTGGAAGGCTATCTTTTTGTCTCCCCCTGGATCATTGGGTTCGCCATATTCACAGCCGGGGCCCTGCTGGGTTCGTTCGGCATCAGCCTGACCGAATGGAACATCATCGGGACCCGCACCTTCATTGGGTCCGAAAACTACGCCCGCATGCTCTCGGACCGCTTCTTCTGGCAGTCCCTGCGCGTCACGTTCATCTATCTCTTCAATGTGCCGATGAACCTGGTCGCCGGCCTGTTGCTGGCCCTGCTGCTCAACCAGAAAATTGCGGGTCTTGGCTTCTTTCGCACGGTCTTTTATCTGCCCAGTGTCACCGCCGGCGTGGCCGTGTCCCTGCTCTGGCTCTGGATTTTCAACCCCCGGTTTGGGATCATCAACGTCCTCCTGGACATGATCCACATTGATGGCCCGGCCTGGCTGGGCAGTGAGACGTGGGCCTTGCCGGCTTTGATCATCATGAGCATTTGGGGCGTGGGCGGCAGCATGCTGATCTATCTGGCCGCCCTCCAGGGCATTCCCACCGCCCTCTACGAGGCCGCCACCATTGACGGCGCCACCCAGTTGCGCAAGTTCCTCTACATCACCATCCCCATGATCAGTCCCGTGCTGCTGCTCAACCTGATCATGGGCATCATTGGCTCCTTCCAGGTCTTCACCCAGGCCTTCATCATGACCAACGGGGGACCCAACTACGCCACGCTGTTCTACGTGCTCTATCTCTACCAGCACGCCTTCCAGTGGTTCAACATGGGCTATGCCTCGGCGCTCGCCTGGATCCTGTTCCTGGTCATTCTGGGCTGTACCGTGCTGATTCTGCGGATGTCCCGGGACTGGGTCCACTATGAGGATTGAGTCCGGGCCTCTTGCCTCCCACAGTCCGGGCGAGGGCCCTGCGGCATGAGCATGCAGGCGGTCACGGCGGCCGGCGCGCCCCCGCGCAACTGGGGTCCGCTGTTGCACAAGGTCTTTGTCTACTGTACGCTGATCACGTGCAGCGTGGTGGTGATGCTGCCGTTCTTCTGGATGATCACCACTTCGCTGAAGGCGTCCGGCACCGAGTTCACATTTCCCATCGAGTGGCTGCCCAATCCGCCGCGCTGGAGGAACTACTGGGACGGCTGGACGGTCATGCCTTTCAATCTGTGGGCCTTCAACTCGACGCGCATCACGGCCCTGGCCATCGTCGGCTCCATCTGCTCCAGCGCCATCGTCGGCTTTGGCTTCGGGCGCATTCGCTTCCCGGGGCGCGACGCGCTCTTTCTGCTGGTCCTGGCGACCATGATGCTGCCCTATCCCTCGGTGATCGTGCCGCTGTTCCTGCTCTTCAAGCAGATCGGCTGGATCGACACCATCCTGCCCATCACGGTGCCGACCTATTTTGGCGCCAACGCCTTCTTCATTTTCCTCCTGCGCCAGTTCTTCAAGACCCTGCCCCTCGACCTGGACGATGCGGCCCGGGTGGACGGCTGCAACACGCTGCAGGTCTTCCTGCGGATCAGCCTGCCCCTGATCCGGCCGGCCCTGGGCATCATTTTCGTGTTCTCGTTCATGCACAACTGGAATGACTTCCTTGGGCCCCTGATCTTTCTTTCCGACAACGACAAGTACACCCTGGCGCTCGGCCTGCGTTTCTTTCAGGGGCAATACCGGGTGGAGTGGGCCTTGCTGATGGCCGTCTCGCTCATCATCCTGATGCCCAATATCGTCTTGTTCTTCCTGGCCCAGAAGTACTACATCCAGGGCATTGTGGTCAGCGGAGTCAAAGGCTGACGCGGTTTCCGTATCTGCCCACCAGCCGGTTCCTGCATGCTGTCCATCGCCCGTTGCAGGGGGGACAACGCAGGGGCCAAGTCAACCCTGACGCCTGGACGCTCCGGGCCCGGAGCGTCGGCGACCGCCCACTGGCGGTGCAGCGCGCTCGATATGGCCTGCGCCCTACCCGCCGCCCTGCAGCAGGTGTGCGGGCTCGCCCGGCAGGGGAGAATGTCCGGCGCAGAATTGCCCTGGGGAGCTCTGCAGGCTGCCGAGAGCGTTCGCCGGGCCTGCCCCCCGTGGATGTTCCGCATGCCCACCGGACCGTGCCCACTGGCCAGGTCTGCAAGACATTTTCTCAGTTCTCCGGTCAAGCATCGCCGGAACCGGCAATCCCTGCCATCTCGTTGGTCCCCGCTGCGTCTCTGCACTGCGGAAGTTGGGAAGGGCAGAATCTGAACGTGATACGGGGAGAGGCCACTGGGCCGAGCCCGGTGACGACGAGAATGTCCGACGCGAAAGCGACGGAAGGGCAAGGTGACCCGGGGACACTTCTGTCGGCTTCGTCAAAGGGATGATCCGATTCTGGAACCTGTCCTCGGCCTTCTTGGGCACGGCTCCTGCCGCGGTGCAGTGTGCACTGCGGGACCTTGCCATCCCGTCCTCGGTTCCCTGTGCTTGTCCGGATTGGACTGTGTCCAGGGCCGGCATGGCGCCGTTGTAGAATGGCCGCGCACACGTCGCTGCAAGAATGGAGGCACATGCTCAAGAGACTGCCCTTGGGGGTGTCGGGGTTCGCGGATATCCGGCGATTTCCGGGGTACCTGTACATCGACAAGACGCGGCATCTCACGGAACTGTTCCCCGCGCACGGGCTGGAGAAACGGCATCTGTTTCTGGCCCGGCCGCGGCGATTCGGCAAGACGCTGCTGGTCTCCACGTTGGAAGCGCTGTTCCAAGGCCGCCAGGATTTGTTTGCCGGCACGTGGATTGGACAGGGGGATCACTGGGATTGGAAGTGCAACCGGCACACCGTGCTGCGACTGGACCTGTCCTTGCGCAATATCCACGACGCAGGGCAGTTGGAAGAGGCCTTGAGGTGGCGGGTGGGCGAACAGGCTCAGGCCCACGATTGCGGCCCTCTGCCTGCGGTGCCCCCCGACCTGCAGCTGGAAATCCTGATTTTTCGCTTGGCAACGCAATCCGAAGCGCAGATCGTGGTGCTGGTGGACGAATACGACATGCCCATCACGGAGAATCTGGGCCGCGTCGAGGTCCTGGACGACATGCTGGGTGTCATGCGTGCCTTCTACGGGGCTCTGAAGACCAAAAGCGACTTCATTCGGCACACCTTCCTCACCGGTATCACGCGCTTCTCCCGCACGGGCTTGTTCTCCGGGGCCAACCACCTGACCGACCTGTCCTTCGATCCGGACGTGAATGTCTTGCTGGGTTTCACCCAGAACGAGATGCAGGACAACCCGGACATGACTGCGCTGGTGGGACGTGGCGCGGCCCATCTGGGGTGCAGCTCGGCCGACCTGTACAGGGCCATGGCCGATCACTACAACGGGTATCGCTTCGCGCCGGGCGGGGAGCCGGTCTACAATCCCTATTCGGTGGCGGGGTGTCTGTTCCATCTGCGCAAAGCCACGAAGGCCAAGGCTTGGTCCTTGGAGCGTCTGCCCCGCTTCTGGGCGGAGTCAGGGACTCCCCGCGTGCTGCAGCATGTGCTGCGGACCAGTCCGGCGCACGACTTGATGCAGACATCGTCCGCCGACCCGCGGGTCCTGGAGGAGGTCAACTTTGACGTGCGCCGGCCGCCGCTGGCGGGGCTGCTGTACCAGAGCGGCTACCTGACCCGTTGTCCTGCGGGACCCGATGCGCCGCAGGACACTGCAGAGGTGCTGGACTTTCCCAACCGCGAAGTCAAGGAGGCCTTCACGCAGTCGCTGCATCAATGGTACAAGTCAACCGTGGCAGAGTGGTTGCAGACCGACAGTGGCGGCGCGCCGGGGTATCTGGCACATTTGCGCCAGGCCTTGGAAGCCAGGGATGCAGCGGCGGTGCAGGACACACTGTCCAGTTGTCTGGGAGCCTTGCCTTATGTGCTGCACAGTCTGCCGCCGGCAGCGCGCAGGGTGGCTGACTGTGAGGTGTGTTATCAGTCGTTGCTGTACGTGTTGCTGCAGGCCATGGACATTCCGGTCATGGTCGAGGCGGCCACGCCGATCGGCCGCCTGGACCTGGCGGTGGAATGGGACGGCCGCATCTCGATTCTGGAACTGAAGGTGGCCGACAGTGCGGAGGCAGCCCTGAAACAGGTCTTTGCACGAGACTATGCTGGCCTGTTCCGGACCCGGATGCAGCCAGTTACAGTGTATGGGCTGCAGTTTGAGTCCCGTGCCCACACCATCCGGGCCTGTCGGGCGTGGGAGCTGGGGCGGTACGATGCGCGCCGGCAACGGTGGACACACGAATGTCCACCGATACCCGAGGCCGGCCGTCATGTCTGGAGGCCGGTTGACCCATCTGATTTCCGCGCGCCTGCGTGCCCCGAGAGAGTTGTCTTGGCATCAACAGACGATCGGAGTCATACAATTTGAGCCGGCTACCGTGCGTGCTTGAGTATGCAATGAATGTCCAGACACTGGGGCCAATGTGCATGTCTCTACTTGAGGGCAAGGCGACATGCAAGAAAGTCCTGTTGTGCATGTGCAGACGCCGGGCCCGCAGCATGTGCTCGGTCGCAGGGCCGTGACTCTGCCATGTCCCCAATCCCGTGACCCACTCTTGGCGCGTGCGCTGCAGATGAGGTTCGGTCCAAGAAGACAGATGCGGTCCTGCGGTATCCACACGTGTACCATGCGCACCGGACCCGTACAGCGCCCAATCAGCAATCAATCATTACCCAGATCCTCCCAAGCAGGAGCAGTGGAAAGAGCAAATTCCATTTCGGATTTACCAGCGGGAAGACAGGAGGTTAGGCCGCGTCAGCCTCCGACAGGGCTGTCATTGCCACATATGCCTGTCGGTCCGTCTCCGGTTGCCGAGCCAGCTCGGCCAGAGTCACGGGAAAAGGGTGGGGACAGCTGGAGCGGGATCTGACGTGGAAAGAGCAAATTCCATTTCGATTTCAATGTCCTGTTTCCATTTCTTGCCGAGACGTCCCAGCGTTTCCACTGCCCACTCCAGTTCTTGTGGGGCAATGCAAAGAGGCGGGTTGAAACGCAGAACTCCTCGTCGCTGGTACTTTCGATCTTCGATACGCTTTTGGCCTTCAACTATGTCAACGAGCAATCCGGCTTTAGCTAGGTCATGAGCACTTGAGCCCCAAAAATCAAGGAATGGTATATCAACTACCAGTCCTTGCCTCTGTATCTCTCCCTCATCGTAGTCCGGCCACTCTTTCTCTTTCAACAGTTCCTCCAGGAAACGGCCCTTGGATTCAACGCTCTCAAGGAATTGAGGCTGAGCCACACGGTGCAACACGGTACAGGCTACCGGTGCAGATATGGGGAACTCTCGGTAGGGAACACTAGCCAAACTAGCCGAAACTCTTTCGTTCATGCAGACTGCCCCGATAGGCAGACCGCCGGCGAGAGAATCGGAGAGTATCATCATGTCAGGTATAACCGCTCCTTCCGCTACAGCTTGATGACTCCACAGATATCCAGTTCTGCCCATACCGCCAAGTCTTTCGTCAAATATCAGCAATGCATCGTGCCGGTCGGCCAAATCTCTCAATCCACGAAGAAATTCGGGACGCGCCTTGACCAGTCCTCCCGTGAACTGCAGCGGTTCCACGTATATGGCACAGACACTGTCGTCCATATTGTCATGGGCACTGTCCAAATCGTTGTACTGGGCAAAGCGGACCTTGGGCCGGGCTCTGACAATTAAGCTTGATTCTTCAAGAGGATGCCGATCAAATTGATCTACGGCTTGGAGCTGGGAAAAAGCCAAAACATGAAATTCATCTCTGACGGATTCCGACTCGAAATACATTGAAGGGTTTTCATATCGTCGTTCGGCTTCGGCATGGTAGGCATAGTCATTTGCATATTCAAATGCATCGTGAAGAGCCTCGTCTCCCGTCGCACAGAAGTGGACTTTGTCGGCAAAACTATTTTGACAAAGCATCTTGGCCAAAAGGGCCGGATATGCTGCCACTTCCAAATTGAATGCTGCCAATTGACCATCATTGTTTGCCGTCTGGCGCAACAAGCCCCTGATCTCTTCATCTCCATATCCAATCACCCGACCGGACATGCAATCCAAATAGGATCGGCCATCCGTTCCTCTCAATGTTGCTCCTTGGCCGCCGATATAAAATCTCGGGCCTGTATGGACAGGAGTAGTCTTCGATCCCCTCCACGCGACCTTCGCAAAATCGTTGTGCTCCACATATCTGGTTGCTAAAGCAGAGATTTCGTTGGTATTCATAACTTTCGCCTTGACTCTGTGACGGGATGTTTGCCATGTGTCAGATCGGTATTTTGTCTCCAAAGGGGAATGTGTCCTCCACGAGGATGTCAAACAATGACATAAGATTCATTATTTTGCCATGTCGGGAGTCAGCATGGAAGTCGGGAGCCGACCGGAGCCGGAGGTACACAGACAATTGTACAGTCTATATTTCGCCCTAATTTGCCTCTGTCCCTTGCTCTTGGAAGTATCATTGATCAAAATAAACGCATGATTGTGTCGAAAAATGGTTTGTCATTGAAACCTGACTTTGCGATTGCTCTGGCATGCCCCCGGCCGAGTCTTGTAAGATGCGCTATCAGCCAAGCACCTAGACTTCGATAGTAGCTGCCAATGCTTGCACAGATCTGGACCAGACAATGAAGATAGGCCTCATCGACTTCCCTCATCCTTTGTTGGCTGCATTGCGTGACGGCAATCTGGTGATTTTTGCGGGCGCAGGCGTTTCCATGGGGACACCGGCAAATCTTCCCAGTTTTCAGGATTTGGCTTGCCAGATTGCACAGAACACAGGCGAACAATACAAGCAAGGCCAAGAGCCGGTTGATCGGTTTCTGGGCAGACTGAAACAGAAGCGAGGTGTTAAGGTTCACAAGCGAGCTGCAAAAGTGCTCTCCAAGGTTCCAGGGTCGGCTCCCACCGATTTGCATCGAAGTCTTTTGCGACTTGGTCCGGTCAATTGCCCGATACGCATCGTTACCACCAATTTCGATGATTTGTTTGAGAGAGCGGCAGAATGTGTGCTCTCCGGCATCGGGATGGAAATTTTTCGGGCACCGGCATTGCCGTTGGGGCACGAGTTCAACGGTCTTGTTCATCTCCACGGTGCAGTGAGCCCTCCTACTTCCATGGTGCTGACAGATGAGGATTTTGGCCGCGCATATTTGACCCAAGGCTGGGCGCGGCGTTTTCTTGTGGCACTGTTTCGGCACTTCACCGTGCTTTTTATCGGTTATAGCCACAACGACACGATTCTGAACTATCTGGCACGTGCCCTCCTGTCGGAAAACGGGGCGCAGAAACGGTTTGCGCTTGTGGAAGAACAAGACGTGAAACATTGGACGATGTTGGGAATTCATCCCGTGGTGTATCCAAATTCGGGAGGCCAGGATTTCAGCGCACTGTATGAAGGTGTCGAAAAACTCGCTCAATATGTCAGGCGAGGATGGATGGACTGGAAACACCACATTACAGCAGTGGCGCAACAAGAACCTCCCTTGGGTGAGGATGAAGCGGCGACGATGGAAGAAGCGATGCGAGATGAGGTCAAGACGCAGTTCTTTGTCAATGCTGCTGCATCATCTGAATGGATTGACTGGCTTGAGAGAGGCCAGTATCTGAGCACGCTGTTTGGGCTCGAGCATGGTTCCGGTCCACGGGACAAACTTATAGCTCAGTGGTTGGCCGAGAAATTTGCACTTCGTCACCCTGAAGATTTGCTCCTTTTGCTTGGACGACATGACATGAGCCTGAGTCCTGTATTGTGGCAGGCACTGGCAAGGACTGTAGGCAATACTGCACAAGACGAACCCTCACAAGATGTGTATGGCAAAGAAGCGATAGCGCGCTGGGTTTCGGTGTTATTGGCCAATGTGCCGACCAAGATCGATCGTTGCCTGCATCTGAATGCTCTAATTATGATGGCTCGGGCTTGTATCAAGCATGGTCAAGTATCCAGTCTGTTGCAAATTTATGAGGTCATGGCAAGAAGCAACCAGATAGAGATTGCCCGCGATTACTCTTGGTCTCAAGAAAGGGGAGTTTTTTATAATGGAAAGTTGGCTTTGGACCTTGAGCCAATCGGTACCTATCAGACATTGACGGAGCTCTGGGAGGAAGGTTTGGAGCCCAATCTTGCACAGGTGGCCGAACCCTTGCTGTGTTGCATTGCCCAGCAACTGCAGGGCCGGCACAACACCATGCGTGCATGGCAACAGCCGGACAATATCATTTTGATCCGACCCGACATATACGATGTCTCACCGGAAAGGTACCCTTCTGCATTGGATGCTTTGATCAATGCGGCGCGTGATTGCCTGATATGGTTGGTACGCCATCAACCGACAAAGGCCGCGGCAAGGTGCAATCAGTTCGTAGAGGCAGAAGTGCCTCTGTTGCGTCGCCTATCCGTTTATGCGTTGCTGGAGCGAACGGATATGGCAACGGTCGATGCCCAAATGGACTGGCTTTTGACGCATGATGTGCTGCATGACTTGTCAGTCCAGCACGAGGTGTTCCCGGCTGTTTGCACTATCTATCCCCAGACCAGTTCGGAAAGCCGCGCGAGGTTTGTTGCAGCTGTCAAGGAATATCGATGGCCCAACGAAGAAGATCCCAATCATGGAGTGCACACGGCAAGGAAGCGTCACGATTGGTTGCATCGGCTCCATGAGGTGGCCCCATCTTGCCCCATTGCCCAGCAAGCCCTGGACGAGCTGCCAGATTCATCCCAGATGGGCCAATCCCAACATCCAGATCGTTTGTTTGTGGTCGAGCCAGTCCGTCGGATTCAAAGCCCGTGGTCCGTGGAAGAACTGCTGGCAAAATCGGCCGCCGACTGGTTGCCAGAACTCTTGACATATTGCCCCCAGGACCTGTTAGAGCCAAGTCGTAAGGAGCTGATGCAAGGCGTTGCGAAAGCCGCGCAACGGGAGCTCGATTGGGGATTTGAGCTGGCAAATGCGCTGGCCTGTGAGAGACACTGGGATTCCGACCTGTGGTCAGGACTGCTGCAGGCGTGGACAGGATTGGAGTTGGACACTGACGGACAGAACCAGGTGTTTTGCTGGATGGTCCAAACTGAACCGCACGCGGGACATGTCCACGCCATTGCCGAATTTCTTGACGCGTGGACCAAGAAGGCAATGAATCCGAACCAGCCCGGTGTCTTGGATTTGCTTCCCAAGGCTTGCAGCATAGCCAATGCGCTGTGGCAGCAACTTGACCGGAAATGTACAGCGGATCGACCGGCCTTTGAGTGGGGAGGCTGGCTACATCTGGCCAAAAATCGTCCAGCAGGAATCTTGGCCCAATTCTGGTTGCAAGCATTTTGGCTCTGGGGACGGCAACAGGATCCCGTTCCGGCCGCGCTAAACGGGGAATTTCGCAAAGCACTGTCGGCTATCACGGCTGATCATTCGCTGGCAGGGAGATTGGGCCAATCGGTACTGGCAGGCAACTTGGATCACTTGCTGGCAGTCGATGCAGCATGGACGCAAGATTGTTTGCTGTCCCTCTTTGAATACGATCCCTCTGCCCCTTTGGGATTCCAGGCAGTTTGGGACGGTTTTCTGACTAGGGGCAATCTGAATTCCGATGTAGCCGAGCATATGAAAGGGCTGTTCCGCAAGGCCATGGCGGAAATGAAGGAGGAAGCAGCCCGCGTGCATTGTCAGCGATTCATCGCATATTATGTCCGGCTGCTCGTGTTTCACATCGAGGATCCCCTTGAGCAATGGATTCCGCCTCTGTTTGAAGCGGACAACTTGGAGATGAGACACTGGTTTGCCATTGAAGTCACATGCCTTTTGCAGGGAATGCAAGAAGGTCCACAAAAAGAATGGTGGCACCGATGGCTCAAACACTATTGGCAAAATCGCTTGCAGGGCGTACCGAAGGCGTTGGATCCCGGTGAAATTGCTCTGATGTACGATTGGCTTCCATACATGTCATCCATGTTTCCCGAGGCCGTGACGATAGCGACCGCCATGCCCCAGACCAGGCTGCAAGACAGCCAGATACTCTGTGGCCTCAAGCGAAGCAGTCTTGGACAGACGTATCCAAAGGAGGTTATCCGGCTTTTGCTCCACTTGGGAGAACGGGATATACCGGAAGCACGGTGGACGACAGACGGGAAGGCACTCGTCGATCAATTGTGCCAATCGAGTATGCTCCCTGAGCTTGAAACAGAATTGAAAACTCTGAAAGTGCGATACAATTTTCAATGTTCATGTTGAACGCAGAAAGATTGCACCTGTCTTCAGGCAATAGTACAAAGCCATGAGATTCTTCAACACTGCCGGTCCTTGCAACCCGACGGACCACTACATGTTGCCGGCCTTGGCACGGCTGGAAGAGCTCCCGGTAGCGCGCTTGATTGCACAGAGGGCCTACTTTGTGCTTCATGCACCCCGTCAGACCGGCAAAACCACAGCCATGATGGCCTTGGCCGACCAATTGACCCGTACCGGTCAGTATATTGGCGTGGTTTTCACTATGGTGGACGGGGTCCCGTTCCCGCAACACGTAGGCAAGGCCGAGGATGCCATTCTGGATGCTTGGCAGGAGAGAGCCATTGATCAGCTGCCCCAGGATTTGCACCCGCCCGGCAGGAAACCCGGAGTCCCGGAAGGCAGGCGCATCGGGAACTTTCTGGCCCGGTGGGCTCGAACTGTAGCTCGGCCTCTGGTGGTTCTCATCGATGAGATTGATGCCCTGCAAGACCTGACGCTGCACTCCGTGCTCAATCAACTGAAATCCGGTTTTCCGAGCCGGCCCCGCGGTTTTCCCAGTACAATCGTGCTCATTGGCCTGCGTGAAGTGCGGGACTACAAAGTGGACACCGGGGCCGGCACATCGCATCTCAACACTTCCAGTCCCTTCAACATTGCCATGGCTTCCCTGGTGCTGCGGGATTTTACGCGGGCGGAAGTCTGCGCCCTGCTGGGCCAGCATACGACCGAGACCGGCCAGGATTTCGAGGCCGAAGCCCAAACCCGTATCTTCGACCTGTCGCAGGGGCAGCCCTGGCTGGTCAACGCCTTGGCCAAGGTCTGCGTTGAGGAACTGGCGGTCAATCCGACAGAGGTCATTGAAAGCTGTCACATTGATACCGCCAAGAAGATCCTTGTCCTGCGCCAGCAGACCCATCTGGACCAGCTGGCCGCCAAACTGCAGGAAGACCGCATACGGGGCGTGGTGGAACCTCTGTTGGCGGGTGGCGACTTGGCCGAGACTCCGCACGGAGACTGGGAATACGCTCGGGATCTGGGTCTGGTGCGGCGCACGCCGCGCGGGGGGCATGGCTTCGCCAATCCCATTTACGGCGAGGTCATACCCCGGGTCTTGGCCAGCAAAGTGGAGGACCATCTGCCGGAATTGGGCCCTTCCTGGCTGAATGCCGACGGCTCTCTCGACTCGGTGCAATTGCTGGAGGCGTTCCTCGCCTTTTGGCGCCAGCATGGCCAGCCGCTGCTGCGGCAAGCCCCGTATCACGAGGTGGCGCCACAGCTTGTGCTGATGGCTTTTCTGCACCGCGTGGTCAACGATCACGGCCGCATTGAAAGGGAGTACGCGGCGGGCTCGGGCCGCGTGGATCTGTGTCTGTTCCATGGCAGGACGCGTCTGGCCATGGAACTGAAGGTCTGGCGGTCCGGTCGCCTGGATCCGACTGTTGAAGGGTTGACCCAGCTTGACTCTTATCTGGACAGACTGGGCCTCGATACAGGTTGGCTGGTGGCATTTGACCTGCGGGACGGGTTGCCGGATATCGCTGTGCGCACTCAAGCCCGGAAAAAAGTCTCACCAGCCGGGAGAACCGTGACGTTGGTGCGGGCCTGATCCGCTGACCTTACAGGAGCAAGAACGGTCCAGACCCGCCTGCAAGGGCCAGAGAACGGAGACCGTCCTTGCACGAGTTCCTCGGTTTTGCGGTGCCGAGGACCTATGTACCCGGTACAAAGTTGGTTCTCGCGAGGTACCGGTACATGACAATCGGGTTGGCCAAGGCAATAGAGTTTCTTGATCCTGTCGTGCCGTTCCAGATTATGGGTTTGGCCCTCCCGTTCTTCCTGCGGCAACTCCGTGCGGCACACAGTGCAAGGTGTGGTTCTCCACGCAGACAAATGCACACAGGTCATTGCCTTCCGTGTCTCGTTGGTACCGTCCCCTCGGGTACGCCCTGAAAGGCAGGAAACCAATCTGAGCCAGATGACGGCTGGATCGAAATCGTGTTGTATGCCTTGATCGTTCTGGCCTGTGTCCGCGCGAAAGAAGTAGATCCGGCGAGCAAGCGACACTCTAGGGTCAGAAAACGGAGACAACATTCTGCGGGCAGGAAACAGAGAACTCATGTGATGAAGACTTTATGTGCGCGTCCATTCCGCATGCACGACGCAGGTCGCGAGCAGGATACTGCGGACCGTGATTTTTGCATCGGAGCGGTCGATGGCGACCCGCGCCACGGTTTGGCTCCCCTTCCGGCAGGCAATTACCGGGGCATCGCTGCGAAACGTTTCCAGCGGTTCGGTCTGGACTGCAACGAACAGGGCCGACGGAATTTCCAGCAGCTGGTAACGGTGCGGGTACGCGCTCTTGTCCCGAAAGGCCCGCAGCATCAGGATGGCGTCCACCGCCTGCTGGTACTCTTGGAAGAGCTCCCGGATCCGCTGGCGTCGGGCAGTGGGTGTGCGGGCATCTTGGATCCAGGCGGCTTCCGTCAGTTTGGCGATGTGCGCCCGGGTTTCCGACAACTGCTGGGCGGCGGTCGATTTCAGGGAGAGCCGACGGGCTGGATCGCGGCCGACCTGCACCGTGAGGTCCACAAAGCGTTGCGTGGGGGAACCGGGCGGATCCAGCGTCCAGTTGACTGACGCACAGGCGTTGCGGAACGCGGTCTCAAAGGCCGTTAGGCCCAAAGGCTCCGAGGTCAAGGCGTGATGCGCCGAGAGCACAAGACCGAAATACTCGATCCAGGCGGGCTCGCGGGTCAGCCAAGGTCGGGCTGGTGGATATGGGCCTGCGGCGGATGGGCTAGAGATTCCACGACGCGGGCCACAAAGCGCACCTGCGCCGGCGACATGCGCTCCAGCTGGGCCTTGAGTTGATCGAGAGTCATGCCGCCCGCAGCCTGCGCTCCATCAGGTCCACGAACGAGGGTTTGAGTTCAATGCCCACCCAAGGACATCCCAGTTCACGGGCTGCCAGCAGGGTGGTACCGGATCCGGCATACGGGTCCAGGACCACTCCGCCTGGACGGCTGGTGATGGCCACGCACCGGCGCGCCAGTGCCAAGGGCATCGTCGCTGGATGACGCTCGGCGGATCCGTTGAGGTCCGGGCGCGGTTCCGTGGGAATGTCCCAGACCGTGCGCAGCTGCCGTCCGTTGGGGCCCCGCACCGCCTCTACGTTGTAGAAATAGTCCTGCTGCCGGGAAAGCAGAAAGAGCGTTTCATGCGCCTTGGTGGGACGGTCCCGCACGGATTCCGGATGTGCGTTGGGCTTGTACCAGATCACCTCTGACCGCAGCCACCAGCCGGCTTCCTGGAGGGCAAAGGCCAGCCGCCAAGGTACCCCGATCAGGTCCTTGGGTTTCAGACCTGCCGGCGTGGGCGGCCGGACCCGCATGGCGCGAGCCGGGTTCTTGCGGTCAGGCGCACGGTAGCGGCGGTTCCCGGAGGTGTACGCGTCCCCGACATTGAGCCAGACCGTGCCGTCCGGCCGCAACACCCGCTGCAGCTTCGCAAACACCCGGACGATGGCGGCCACATAGTCCGGCAGGCCGTCGTCCCGCCCGATCTGGTCAGCCACCCCGTGCCGTCCGGCCGCAACACCCGCTGCAGCTTCGCAAACACCCGGACGATGGCGGCCACATAGTCCGGCAGGCCGTCGTCCCGCCCGATCTGGTCAGCCACCCCGTGCCGTCCGGCCGCAACACCCGCTGCAGCTTCGCAAACACCCGGACGATGGCGGCCACATAGTCCGGCAGGCCGTCGTCCCGCCCGATCTGGTCAGCCACCCCGTGCCGTCCGGCCGCAACACCCGCTGCAGCTTCGCAAACACCCGGACGATGGCGGCCACATAGTCCGGCAGGCCGTCGTCCCGCCCGATCTGGTCAGCCACCCCGTAGTCCCGGAGAGACCAGTAGGGGGGCGACGTGACCACGGCCTGCACCGAGGCGTCCGGCAACAGATCCAGTGCCTGGTGGGCATCTCCGCAGATCAGCAGAGAACACGGCAGCGAGGGGAAGGGCGACTGCCGGTGCTGTACCCGTAGAAAATCGGTCTCCGGGAAAAGCAATTCCGGGGAGGCACCCGTGTCGGGTCCTTCTTTCACCGCGGAGACGGTGGGTGCTTCGGAGGGCATGTTACGGTTTCGTGCTGCCGAGGCCGTTCATGACGTGTGCAGTATGTGGTGCCCCGCCCGTCGCAGGTCAACCTCCGTCCAAGGCACCGGGGCGGTCAGCATCGCGGAGAGCTGACGAACCGACACACGGTTCAGGACGTCCTCAAATGCCGCGTAGGTGTCCGTGTGCAGGACGCACCAAGCGGCTATGGCGTAGACCCGGGCCAGATCCATATCCGCCTCCAGGCGCGGTGCCGCCCAGATGGGACTGCCCTCCACGCGGGCTGCGGCCGCCATCAAATCCTGGCGGCTGTGCAGGGTCCTGGACACCAACTCCTGCAGATAGTTGGCGGCCGCGAGCTTGTCCGGCCACAAACGCGCCACCTTGTGCCGCACTGTAGGGGGCACAATTTGCCACAATTTTCGGTTCCCCCGCTTCACGATGCCGTGCTCCACTATTTCGGTCCTGAACCTCCATTATTATATATCTATGCGGCATATGCGGCATATGCGGCATATGTGGCATAGGTCAAGCATGTTGCGATGGTTGGATGTTACAAAACGTGAGTTATGGATAAGAAAGGACACCTCGGGCACCCCAAGCGGGTATGCTGGGGCATCGTACAACGTCCCGGAGAACATCCCGGAGGTGTCCCCCATGAGTCTACGCGCGCTCTTCTGTCCTGGCGATGCTTGCTGCCCAGGATGCGAGCCAGCATGGCAACGGCGGCAACGGGGTGCCGGGCTGCGGCGGCGAGCCACACGCTGGTCCCCCGCGCAAGCATGACAATCCTGATCCCCTGCCCTCAGTGCCGCGATCGGGACTTCCAGAGCTCCTGCACGCGGCACGTCCCGCGGTATCTGTGGTCTGCGTGTTCCGACCTGCCCTGCCAGTCGCATTTCGTGATCCTGATGTCCCGCGTCAGGGTACCGCGGTATGTCTATTTGACCGGCGGCCATGGTCCGTGCACCAGCTTCAACTTCATCGACTCGATGCCGCGGGCGGTCTGCCACCACCGGCGCAGCGCCCGCCCTCGGGTGTTGGCGCGCCGCGGGGCCAAAACTCCCTAGGCGGATTCTTCGGCTGCCAACGGCACCTGACCCTCAACGAGCGCGGGGAACTGCGGTCTTTCGCCCTCACGCCCGCCTGTCCCAGGGTTGACCCGGGCGTTGGGGGCCAACGGATGGGCGACCAAAGGTACATCTCCTAGGCGCTGGGGGCGGAGCTGTATGCCCGGGGCCTCCCGGCAGCGGGGCGGTCCCCTCCCCCACCCGTGGCTTGGCAGTCTTGTCCATGCACACCACCGGCCGGCGCGGGTCGGGGGGCCGGTGATACATCTCCCATACATCCTCCCTGCGCGCTCCGAACTGGGCATTCTCCGGCGACGGGATGCGCCAGTACCGTTGCCGATGGGGCTGCAGCGCGTTTTTTGCAGAATGTGGTGCACGCTGGTGGGCGAGATGGCGTCCGTCAGGCCCAAGGCCACGGCGTGGTGCGCCAGCAGGCGCAGGGTCCAGTGCGCAGGGCCCGCCGGTGCCTCCGTGCAGGTCAGCGCGATCAGGCGGGCCGCGAAGGCGCCATCGAACTGCACGGGCCGCGGTGGCGTCTCCCGCGGCTTGCGCCGCAGCGAGGCCTCCAGGCCTTCCTCCACGAAGCGCTTCTTGACCCGTTCCACGGTGCGCCCGGACACCCCCAGGGCCGTGGCGGTCTGGGCCACGGTCCAACCGGGCCCGGCGGGCCCCTGGTCGCACAGCAGCAGGACCCGGGCATGGCGGAACCACAGACTGCCGGTCTGCCGCCGCGCCGGGGCCAGCGTTTCCAGCTGCGTCCGCTCGGCTGCGGTCAAGGTCACACGATACCGGACGGCCATGGCACACCTCCGGCTCTGGGACATCCCCGCCCTCAGGACAGCATACAGACCGACAGTGTAATCTTTTCGATGTACTAGGCATGTAGGCATGGGATGACTACAGTCCCTTCCTCTCCAGCAGGGCGATGCTAAAGAGGATATGGCTCACTGCCCTGCGCCAAACCATGGTCAGAGGGTCAGGAGGCCTGATTGACTTCGTGACGGCTGACCCGTCTGAATACAATGTGGCGGAGTTCACGCCCTTTCGGTGTCGATATCGCAGGATTGCTGGCTTGCATTGGTGCTGGTATGGTCACCATGGCCCTGAACCTGGACGGAGGCAATGCTCCGCTCTTCATCCAAACAAACATGCTATCTCGAGCGGAACAAGGCGGGTGGCGCTACAAACTGGATGTGACCGGCAGGAGCGAATTCCACAGCCAGCGCGGTCAAGCAGGAGGCAACCGAAGCCGTTGCAAGTCCCCTCTTTAGCTCGGAAGACGAGTTGGCTTGCCCTGGTACGCTGGAGAGACAGTATAGTGCCGATGCTCGGTGACGAGAGATGCCGCGCCATAGCCCCGCTAACTTGCAAAGACCATCCACTGCAACATTGCCATCGACTGGACCCTGCGGGAGACCGTGAGATTCCAGACTGCATCCTCTCAGAGGTGAGTGAAAGGGGTTGTGGAGCATTGCAATTTCTGGCAACGGACGGATCACCGTCCGCTTTGAAGCTGGCGATGTGTACGATGTCGATCTGGTGGACTATCACTGAGAAGGGAAGACCATGGTCATGCAGAATCCTCCGCATCCCGGCCGCAGCATCAAGGAAAACTGTCTGGTGCCTCTGGGTTTGAGTGTCACCGCAGCGGCGAAGACGCTGGGCGTGGCCCGTCACACTCTTGCGCGGATACTGAACGGCCACGCGGCGATCTCGCCGGACATGGCCATCCGCCTCGAGAAGGCCGGGTGGTCCAACGCCGATTTCTGGATGCGGCGACAGGCGGCCTACAACTGGGCGCAGGCGCGCAGGGGCAAAGACCGGATCTAAGGTCGAGCGTTATCCGCTGCAGCTCACAGGGCAGGAAGTCCTGGGAGGCCTGGCTGGGCGGTTGGGCTGCAAAAGCGGATTGCCATGAAGACGGCGCGTTCTGGCGTGAGGTCCCACAGGAGCGCAACACCACGGCACAGGCCAAGAGTAAAAGATGATCGGAAGCCAGACAAGAAGATCCGAAGTTCGCCTGGGACCAGTTCGAGTCATAGGTCCTCTTCGGACACCGGTGACGTGGACGGCACTTCCAAACTGCGGCATGGAAGCTGTGGGACTGCCTGTGGCTCAGATGCCTATCAGGTCTTCACAGACACAGAACCGACACCATCCCACCTGAACACCAAGGCGCTCGCCTTGGTATGACTTGGTGGATCGAACAGGACTCGAACCTGTAACCAAGGAGTTATGAGCTCCCTGCTCTGCCATTGAGCTATCGATCCCTACAAGCGGGCAGCGGGAATCGAACCCGCACCTTCTGCTTGGAAGGCAGAGGCTCTGCCGTTGAGCTATGCCCGCCCGCCACTTCCGGTCGAGAAGCTCGACCAGAGATCAGTCGGGGAGAAAGGATTTGAACCTTCGACCCCAGCGTCCCAAACGCTGTGCGCTAACCAAGCTGCGCTACTCCCCGGCAACCAGTGCAGCGGACATTATACTGCATGGTCCTCGCCTTTGGAGCCGAGATTTCCCTCCTCATGGCCGGGAGACGCCTTATAATGCCGTCTTGTACCGGCTGCCTCCTCTCCCAGGGACGCGGCTTGCGGAACCCACGGTGAACATGCACGAGCATTCGCTGGAACTGCTGGAATATCCCAAAGTCCTGGAACAGTTGGCGCGGCATTGCGCTTTCCAGGGGGGTGTGGCGCGGGCCAGGCAGCTTCAGCCCAGCACAGACCTGTCCACCATCCAGGCCAATCTTAGCCTGACGGAAGAGGCCTGCGCCTTTCTGGCCCAACAGTCGGAACCCAGCTTCGGCGGCATCAAGGACGTCACGGGCCTCACCGCCCGCGCGACCCGCCGCGTCCGACTGCAGCCCCCGGATCTGTACGACATCCACCTGCTGCTCGACAGGACCCTGACCCTGCAGCGCACCTTCACCAAAAGGGCCGAGACCTATCCCGGCCTGGCCCAGCTGGCAATCCTGCTGCAGCCCTGCCGGGAATTGTCTGCCGAGATTGCCCGCTGCATCCATGAGCGTGGCGAGGTCAAGAGTCAGGCCAGTGCGGCGTTGGACCGCATCCGGTCTGATCTGCGTCGCGAACAGGACCGACTGGTGCGGCTGCTGGGACGGCTGACATCCAATCCGGCACTCAAGCCTTATCTGCAAGACAATCTGGTCACCCAGCGGCAAGGCCGTTATGTGGTCCCCATCCGCACGGAATACAAGAGCAAGCTGCCCGGCATCGTGCATGACCAGTCGGCCAGTGGGGCCACCACTTTCATTGAACCCCTGGGTGTTGTGGACCAGAACAATGCAGTGCGCTCCCTCGAATTGGCGGAGCGCAAGGAAGTGGACCGCATTCTCAGCCTCCTTTCCGAGACCGTGGCCGCCTCCCATGCCGAGATCGAGCTCAATGTCTCGGTCCTCAGTGACCTGGACTTTGTGTTGGCCAAGGCCCGTTATGCCTACGCCGTGGGCGGTCTGCGCCCCGAGGTGGTGGAACCACGGTCCAGGCACATAGGGCTGGCCGACACCACAGGGGAAGACCTGCAGACCTGGCATCCCGGTTCCCTGATCTGGCTGCGGCAAGCCCGCCATCCCCTGCTGCCCAGGGAAGAGGCCGTGCCGCTCAACTTTGAACTCGGGCCGGAGCCAGGACCCACCGGAACGCCGCCGTGCCAGGTGGTGGTCATCACGGGGCCCAACACCGGGGGCAAGACCGTGTCCCTGAAGACCGTGGGCCTGATGGCCCTCATGGCGCAGGCCGGCTTGCTGATTCCCGCCGGGTCCGGCAGTCGCCTTTCCGTCTTTGACAATGTCTACGCGGATATCGGGGACGAGCAGAGCATCGAGCAGAGTCTCAGCACCTTTAGCAGCCATCTGACCAACATTGTCGCCATTCTGGATGAGGCTACGGATGGCAGCCTGGTGATCTTGGATGAAGTGGGGGCCGGCACAGATCCGGAAGAGGGCGCGGCCTTGGCCACGGCGCTGCTGGAGCATCTGCGGCGGCGCGGCGTGACGACGCTGGCCTCCACGCACTACAGTGAAATCAAGCTGTATGCGCACAGCACGGTCGGGGTCTGCAACGCGGCGATGGAGTTTGATGTGGAGACGCTGCAACCCACCTTCAAGCTGCAGATGGGCCTGCCGGGTCAATCCAATGCCCTGACCATTGCTCGGCATCTGGGCCTGTCGGACCTCGTGATTGGTCTGGCAGAGGCCCACGTCAAGGCGGACGTGTCGGATGCCAACTCCATGCTGGAAGACATTCGGCGGGCCCGCCAGCGCGCTCGGAAGCTGCAAGGCGAAGCCCGTCAGGCAAGGCGGAAGGCACAGCAGACCCAAAATGAGCTGGCCCAGCGGCTGGCCCAGGTGGAAGAGGAACGTCAGGAGATCCTGGCCGCGGCGCGGGCGGACATGGCCCGGCTGATGGAGCGGACCAAACAGAATCTCAAGGATCTGCGCAAACAGGCCGCGGCGGACTTCAGTGCCCGCACCCGCGTCAAGAAACAGCGCACCGTGGACCGGGCCCAGGCGCGTCTGGCCGCCATGGGCGACACGCTGCCGGCGGCCCCAGAGCGGCCCGGGGCCCGTGCGCAGTCTTCCCTGACGGGAACCATATCCAAGGGGGACACGGTGTGGATCCGCACACTGCAGGCCACCGGCACGGTACTCTCAGAGCCGGTGGCGGGCCAGCCGGTGGAAGTGCAGGCGGGGCAGATGCGCCTGAGAGCCAGTCTGGAGTCCTTGGAATTGCGCCAGAAGGCCGCCAAGGAAGAAGTGAAGATCCACTTCACGCAGGCGCCGCGCACCGAGGTCACCATGGAGCTGGATATTCGAGGAGCCCGCGTGGAACCGGGGATGGCCCAAGTGGACCGCTATTTGCAGGAGGCGTACTTCAGCCACATGCCCTGGGTCCGCATCATCCATGGCAAGGGCACTGGCCAGCTGCGTGCGGCCGTGCGCCAGATGATGAACCGGCACCCGCATGTGGCCAAGACACGGCCCGGCGATGCCGAAGAAGGCGGCGAGGGTGTGACGGTAGCCACGCTGGACTATGATTGAGCTGGCCCGTGTCCGGCAGCGGAAACCGCGCCGCCTTCCGTGGAGACGGGTGTTGGCGGAGGCCGTCTTTGGCTGCAGCCTGCTGTTGGCCCTTTATGTAGGCGTGGTCCTGCAGTTCATTGGTTGAATGTCCACATCGTTGCCTCCCAGGAAGGATCACCCAGATGTCTGACGCACCCCCAAAGTCCGCCAGTGTACGGGAGCACCGGGCGCAGGCCGAGAGTCACGGGGCGATTTCCATCGCCGTCATCACCGTCAGTGACACCCGCACGCCGGCCACGGACCGCAGCGGACAACTGATCAGACAGCTGTCCGAAGCCGCCGGCCACCGGATTGTGGGGCATGACCTGGTCAAGGACGAGCCGGCACAGATCCTCAGGTCCGTGGAAGCCTTCGCCTCCTCCGCGGCGCAGGCCATTCTCACCAATGGCGGCACCGGCATCAGCCAGCGGGATCAGACCTGTGACCTGATTGCCGGACTGCTGGAAAAGACCTTGCCGGGCTACGGTGAGCTGTTTCGCATGTTGAGTTTTGCCGAGGTGGGGGCCGCGGCCCAGTTGTCCCGGGCGGTGGCGGGCATATACCGGGGCAGGGTCATCTACTGCATGCCTGGTTCCTCCAATGCGGTGCGGCTGGCTATGCAGAAGTTGATTCTTCCGGAGTTGCAGCATCTGGTCGCGGAACTCCACCGCTGATCTCCACTGTGGTCCGGTGCGGCAGGCCGTACACATTGCCCACGATGTAGAGAGGGCGCCCCTTGACCTCGTCATAGATGCGTCCGAGATAGGCTCCTATGACGCCGACGCTGATCAGCTGCACCCCCCCCAGCAGCAGCACACTGACCAAGGTGGTGGCCTGGCCTTCCAGGACGTTGTTGCCGGACAGGCGCAGGCCGATGGCCAGGATGGCTCCGCACAGAGCCACCACGGACAGGAAGAACCCCAGGTAGCTGGCCATGTACAAGGGCTGGTAGCTGAAGCTGGTGACCGCGTCCAGGGCGTAGCGCAGCATCATGCGCAACGGGTACTTGGTCTCGCCCGCATAGCGTCCAGGTCGCTCGAAGTAGATCCCCTTCTGCTTGAACCCAACCCACGAGCTCAGGCCTCTGAGAAAGCGATGGCGTTCGCGCATGAGACGAATTTCCTGGACCATGCGTCTGTCCATGAGCCGGAACTCACCGGTGTCCAGGGGAATGTCCACCTGCATCAGGGAGCGCATGAGCAGGTAGAAAAGCCGGGCCGTGGCTTTCTTGAAGAAGGTCTCGCCGCGGCGGGCCTTGCGCACGGCATAGACCATGTGAAAGCCCTGCTGCCATTCCTGGATCATGTCCCGCATCAGTTCCGGCGGATCCTGCAGATCCGCGTCCATGATGATCACGGCTTCCCCCTGCGCATAGTCCAGACCGGCGCTGATGGCGATTTGCTGCCCATAGTTGCGGCTGAGATCGATGATCTTGATGCGGCCGTCCTTCTGATGCAATGCCCGCAGCATCTCCATGGTGCGGTCACTGCTGCCGTCATTGACACAGATCAGCTCCCAGGTGGCACCCGTTTCCACTGACAGCTGATGCCAGGTGTCGGTCAGTTGGACATACAGCGCCTCTATCACTTCCTCTTCGTTGAAGAATGGTATGACCACCGACAGAAACATGGGGGAAGACCTACAATGCAAGGAGCGAACGGACAAGGTGGCGAACAGCCCTCTATTGTAGAGACAAGCTCGGAGCGACCGCAACTGTCTCGGGCAGGTGGTCCATGGTAGCCTACACTTAGGGCAGGAAGCCGAGGGCAATCTGTGGCAATGGGATTTCGGATCGGCGGCTGTCCGGTTTCGGCGTGAATTCATGACTCACTGCGCACTGGCGCGGGCACTCTCTCCCTGGGGTGTGTACGTGCGGACTGGCCCCCATTATGGTTAAGAGTCTCTTGAAGTTGGCAGGACTGGCTGCGGGTCTGCAGATCGGCCTGCGTCTGCACTGGTTTCAGCAGCCGCGACCCTTTCCCCGGGTGCTGGCCGCGCTGCTGGAGCAGCCGGCCCGACTGCGATATCTGGACCCGGAGCAGCTGTTGGATCTGTGCGGGGTGACACCCGACATGACGGTCCTGGAAGTCGGCTGCGGGACTGGCATTGTCACTGCGGCCCTGGCCCGCAAAATGACCGGCGGCGGACAGGTGATAGCCCTGGACATTCAGGCATCCTTGCTGGACCGGGCCCAGGCCCGCGTGGCCGCCACAGGTTGCGCGGACAAGGTGGCGTTTCATTGGGCCGCACCGGAAACCGCTCCTCTGGCGATGCACACTTCCGATCTGATCCTGCTGGGATCCGTGTTGGGCGAAGTGCCCGAGATTCACGGGTTCCTGACCCGTCTCTTTGCAGTGGCCAAGCCCCAGAGCCGGGTGGTGGTGTATGAGGAAGCGCTGCATCCTGGCTTCGTCTCCTCCGGCATGGCCCGGATGCATCTGCATGCCGCCGGTTTTCGGCAAGGAGGCCTGATTCACAAGCTCACGCACTACATTGGCGTCTACTACAAAGACGAGGTGGCCTTCGATCCCGACCTGAAGCCGGGTGCCTCTACCCTAGGAGCCTGACGTGACCATGGAGATCCCCGTATTCCCCTTGAACACCGTGCTGTTTCCCGGCATGGTGCTCCCCCTGCACATCTTTGAGGAGAGGTACAAGATGATGATCAACCTCTGCCTGATGGAGCATCAGCCGTTTGGGGTGGCGCTGATCAAGGAAGGCCACGAAGTCGGGGACACCGCCATCCCCTTTGACGTGGGCACCATGGCCGCGATCAAGAGCGCCAATGTACTCGAGGACGACCAGCTGGACATAGTGGCCGTGGGCTTGAACCGCTTCAAGATAGAGAACCTGGTCACCACCAATGCCTATCTCAGCGCGGAAGTCTCCGAGTTTCCCATTCGGAAGGGCAGTCAGGGCGCGGCCGCCGCCATGGCCCGGCGGGTGCGGTCCCGCTTCCTGGAATATGTGGAATTGCTAGACAAGGCGGCCAATCTCAGACTGAAGATGGACGAGGTGCCGGAGGAGCCGGAGACGGTGGCGGCCTTGGTCGCCATTGCCATGCAGATCGAGCTGCGGGACAAGCAGCGCATCATTGAAAAGGAACTGGTGGAGGACATGCTGAAGATGGAGATCCGCATCTTGGCCCGGGAGCGTCTGATCTTGAACTTTGTGAACGACACCAAGGACGAGGCAGACGACCGCAGTTTTGGCCCCACCGGCCAGTTTCACCCCAATTGACGTGGAAGGGTCCCATGAGGAACGCGCCATCGGGCTTCGGCGACATCCCCCAGAGTGCGGAGCGATTGCTTCACATTGTCGCCTAGGACGACTGTATCCAATGGGAGTTGAAGTTGTCCGCCCGCGGTTCCTCACATTGCATGGGGAAGGAAGGACGGCAGATCCAGTGCCTTGGATAGCTGGTTCGCCCGCCTGTACTTTGGCACCTGTCTCGGAACATGGTCGCGGTCGGTTTGGTTCTGTGGCGGCAGATGCAGGGTCCGGTGCCGCCGCCAGCCCCCATTTTCCACCAGGAATCGTCTCGGCGCCGGGCGAAACATTAGGTCTGGGGCGGCCGGAAATGTGATGCAATCGCCATGGGCCACGCTTGGGCAGCCCATGCTATACTGGATTTCCAGCGCGCGGGGGATTAGCTCAGATGGCTAGAGCGCTACCTTGACATGGTAGAGGTCACTGGTTCAAGTCCAGTATCTCCCACCAAACTATACAAGTCGAGAGCGGGTATCCCCGGACCGTTTTGGCGTCTCCTCTGGGAACCAGGATCCCAACGGCTGGCACTTTGCTCCGCCACCGGATGGTGCCTGTAGGGGAGACAGGTAGGGCCGAATCCGCCTATTTTCTTGAGCTCGTGGATGCCGTATCGCCCTCAAGATGGCCTGTAATAGCTTACGAAACGGACTGATGCATCGCCGGACACGTCAGGGGCGCGACGCGCTCCCAGATGAAAACCTGTACTAAATTGCGGAGGGCCGCGCGGCGCGGGGTTGTTGACATCTTGTCACGCCGCGCAGATGGTTGACGTGTCAGCCCATAATGAGGGAAAACCGATGAGGGAGCCTGTCCGTTGGAATGACTCTGCCTGGCCCATGGATCCTGGCAATTCGCATCCCGGAACCGAATTGCTTGCTCCGATGTGGCAACGAACGCCTCTCGACCACGCCTCAAACTCCCGATTTTCGCCTTGTTTTTCTACGACTTTCACCGAAACCAGCCCATTTGCCATATCGCTTGCAACGTCGGTCCGGCTTTCCTCTTTTTCGCCTCACGTTCAAACGACTCCAGACTTGCCCTTCTACAACTGACGCCAATCCCTGTACACGGGGCTGACATTAAATCCGGCCTCGGAAAGGACCTCGACGGTCCCGCCAGATTGCTTGATCCCGTGTGACGACAGTGGGGTGGCGACTCCACTCAGAACCCGGATTGACAGGGGACTCGGCGTGACTCATACTGTGTTCCGTACACAATGTTCCGCACAAGGAGAACGGTATGGCGCGGCTGGATGGTACGACTCCAAGTGCCTCCGGCGCTTGGAGGAACTGGTCGAGAAGCGAGGGGGGCCATCTCCGACGTTGTACGGGGCCTGATTGATGACGCATATGAAGGGATCGTGCAGGAGCGCCGCAGACACGCGGTTGACCGGCTGATTGGCCTGGAGGCGGAGGACCCGCCGGATGCGGATTCCCTTGCGCGCGAGTTGGAAGCGGCTCATGAGCCTGGCGGCCTTCATTGACGCCAATGTTCCCATCTACGCAGCTGGCAGGGACCACGGGAACAAGGCGCCGTGCGCTCAGGGCCTCATGATGGCCACAGAGCATCCGCGGTCCTTTGTCACTGACGTGGAAGTCCTCCAGGAGTTGTTGCATTGCTACTTGTCTCTGGACGATGGACCCCGGGAAGAGAGGTGCTACGGAGTTTCGCAGAGTTGATGTATGACTGGATCAAAGTCGTCCATGAGGGGGACATCCGTCGGCGGGGAGTCTGGCGGACGACCATCCAGAGATAAGTGCCCGCGACCTTGTGCATGTAGCGGTGACGCGGCGGCTGGGAGCCGACCGGGTCATCTCCGCAGACACTGACTTCGACCACCAGCCGGGTGTAACCCGGCTGGACCCGGCTTATGCGGCTGAGTGGGGCAAATCCCTGTTGGACAGCGACGACTGCTAGTCTTGGCGCATCGCGCATCCGTGCATAAAGAAGCATCTACAGCCTCTTGCACTGGGGACGCTTCCACGCCAAGATGCCAACGGCCTGTGCCAAGGATGCACATGTTGTGCTGCGGCCCCGACCACTCTGTTGCAACCTCAGAACCGACGCATCACGCAGATGCAACAATGGGAGGCCGCAATCGGGTCTCCGCCGACCCGCTTTCGCGGGCTGACGAGGTGAAGACCCGTGTCCTGCCGCAGCGCGGATGGGCCTTCCGAACCCCTCCAAGGGTCCAAGGCAGAGGTTGCAGTCCCGGAGCATCGGCACCACAGCCTGCAGGGCACCGTTGCATCCACGGTCGTGGGCAAACTCCGCAAATCGCATTGCTCCGCAACGCCACAATGGTCCCCGCCCCAAGGAAAGCCTCGGCATGCCTTTTCGCTTTTGCTAGACTGATGGCAACAAGTGTCGGCCAGCCACCGCTGTCCGACCTCAGCCGTCGGGTGCGTTCACCAGAAGCCCGCGCTTTCCTTGGAAGGTGACCACGGCACCAACATGCAGATCGGGCCGAGTAGACGGTCCCGAGCAGGCCAGAGAGCCAGGTCCCAGGCTGCAAGACCGGCCCTGCCCCCCGTCGAACACCTCCCGAGAGTGGATGCGTCAACGTCCTCGGACCAGTAGCGCGTCCCGGCTGATCCGCCGTTACCGGATCTGAACGCGAGCGGTATCTGGCAACAGATGCAATGCGGGTGGAACCGCGGAGCCATGCTTCGTCCTGTGGAACGCAGCATGGCTTTTTTGATTCTGGAAGCTGCAGCGCAGCAGGAGGCGACAGAGTGGACAACCAGGATTCCCTGAGTCCGGCAGACAGACTGTACAGGCTGCGGCACAGCTGTGCGCACGTCATGGCGCAGGCCGTGCTGGAGGTGTACCCGGACGCCAAGCTGGCCATAGGCCCGCCCATTCAGGATGGCTTCTACTACGACTTCGATCTGGGCCAGGACGAGGCCGGCCGGCGCCGGACCTTTCTGCCGGAGGATCTGGACCGGATTGAAAAGGGCATGCGCCGCATCATAGGCGGTCAGCATCCCTTTGTCTACCGGGAGGTCTCCGCTGCGGAAGCCCGGCAGCGGTTTGCGGATCAGCCGTACAAGCTGGAGCTGATTGCAGGGCTGGAAGCCGGCGAGGGGGACGAATACGGGGCAGAGGTCGAAGAGGCGCCCGTGATCAGCACCTATGTCCAGGACACGTTCGAGGACCTGTGCCGCGGCCCGCATGTGGAGCACACGGGCCAGATTCCCGTGGAAGGGCTGAAGCTGATGAGTGTGGCCGGTGCCTACTGGCGGGGCGACGAGCAGCGGCCCATGCTGCAGCGCATCTACGGTACCGCCTGGCCCAACCGCAAGGGCTTGCAAAGGCATCTGCGGATGCTGGAGGAGGCCAAGAAGCGGGATCACCGGCGGCTGGGTCAGGAATTGGAGATTTTCCTCTTCGATGACGAAGTGGGGCCGGGACTGCCGCTGTGGCAGCCCAACGGCACCAAGATCATTGAGGAACTGGAAAGGCTGGCCCATGAAGTCGAGGTGGCGGCGGGGTATCAGCACGTGCGGACTCCGCACATCACCAAGGAGAACCTCTTCCTGCGCAGTGGCCATCTGCCCTACTACGCGGAGGGCATGTTCCCACCCATGGAGATGGACGGCGCCAGGTATTACGTCAAGCCCATGAACTGCCCCATGCATCACAAGATCTATGGGGGACGCCTGCGGAGCTACCGGGACCTGCCCCTGCGCCTGGCTGAATACGGAACCTGCTATCGCCATGAGAAGAGCGGCGAGCTGTTTGGGTTGATGCGCGTGCGTTCCATGCAAATGAACGATGCCCACATCTACTGCAGCGAGGCGCAGTTTGAAGCGGAATTCCTGGGGGTCATCGATCTCTACCTGCGATATTTCGAGATCTTCGGCATTGACCAGTACCAGATGCGGCTCAGCACCCATCATGAAAGAGGCCTGGGCAAGAAGTATGTGGACAACGCGCGGCTCTGGTGCAAGACCGAGGAGATGGTGCGCTCCGCGATGCGCAATGGCCGTGTGCCTTTTGTGGAGACCCGGGACGAAGCCGCCTTCTATGGCCCCAAGATTGATGTGCAGATCTGGAGCGCCATCGGCCGGGAATTCACATTGGCCACCAATCAGGTGGATTTCGCGGTGCCGCCGCGCTTCGACCTGAGCTTCACCAATGCGGAAGGCCAGCCGGAGACCCCGCTGTGCATTCACCGGGCTCCGCTGAGCACCCATGAGCGCATGATCGGCTTCCTGATCGAGCATTTTGGGGGCAACTTCCCCGTATGGCTGTCTCCGGAGCAGGTGCGGATCATCCCCATCACGGATGCCCACCGGGAGTCGAGCGAGAACCTGGCCCAGGCCTGCCGGGATCTGCAGGTTCGGGCCTCGGTGGATGCCACGGCCCAACGGATGAACGCCAAGATCCGCCAGGCCCAGCTCGGCAAGATCCCCTACATGGTGGTGATTGGCGATCAGGAGCAGGCCGATGACACCGTGGCCCTGCGCCTGCGCTCTGGCCAGCGCCAGCAAGGGGTGCCGCGCCCGGAGTTCCTGGACCGGGTCCAGGCTCGCATTGCCCGACGTTCCTTGGAGCTGTAGCGGCAGGTGGGGAGCAAGGCCCGGGAGGGATTGCCACAGCAATCTTGCAATCCCTGTGGCTCCGTGACCATCCATGGGCCGCCGGAATGGGAGTGGGAGACCCGGACTTGGAATTGATACTTTGGGGAAGGAATGATACACTTCCTTCCCCAATTACGAGGGCGGTCGCGCGTCGGGCGCGGCTTGAATCCTGCAGTTCAGAGGTGTTGAGCCATAAGAAGAGGCCGGCGTAGAAATCAGAGAAGTCCCCAGATTGTAGTTCCCGATGTGCGTGTCAACGAGCAGATCGTGGTGCGGGAAGTGCGGGTGATTGGCAGTGATGGCGAGCAGAAGGGGATCATGCCCCTGGAGGCCGCGCGCGACATGGCCCGCCAGGTGAATCTGGACCTGGTGGAGGTTGCGAGCTCTGCCAACCCCCCCGTGTGCCGCGTCATGGATCACGGGAAGTACATGTTCGAGCGTCAAAAGCGCGAGAAGGACAAGCGGAAGTCGCAGGTGCGCGTGGAGGTGAAGGAGATTCGCCTCAGTCCGCGGACCGGGGACCATGATGTGGAGATTGCTCTGGGCAAGATCCGGAAATTCATCGGCGAAGGCGCGAAGGTCAAGATTCGGATTCGCTTCCGCGGCCGCGAACGCTTCAATCCGGCTGTGGGTCTGGATCTGCTGCGGCGCATTGCCGGGGAGGTCACGGAATTCGCTCAGGTTGACTCTGATCCTGCACCCGAAGGCAACACCATCATCATGACGCTGAGCCCCATGTCCACGAAGAAAAATCCGCCCAGGGTGGCGGCCCCCAGAGGTTGATGAAATGCCCAAGATGAAAACGCACAAGGGTGCCGCGGCGCGCTTCCGCATCACCCGGAACGGCAAGGTGATTCGCCGCACACAGGGCGGTGGCCACCTGCGTCGCAACAAGCACTCCCGCATGCGCCGGATCTATCGCAAGAATGTAGTGGGCGAGGTGGCCAGCATGCGCACCATGGTGCGGCAAGTTGCCGGTGTGGTGGATGCCAGCTGAGCCTGATGTCCCGCAATCCCCAGTAGCCAATACGCACAGAGGAACACCATGCCCCGGTCCAGACCCAAGGTCTACGCCCGCCGCCGTCACAAGAAGGTTCTCAAATCCACCAAGGGCCAGTTTGGCGGCAGGTCCCGGCTCTTTAAGACTGCGAATGAAGCGCGGCTGCATGCCCTGCACTACGCGTATCGGGATCGCCGGACCCGCAAGCGGGACATGCGCAAGCTATGGATCATGCGCATCAATGCCGCCGCCCGCGAGAATGGGTTGAGCTACAGCCGTTTCATGCATGGCTTGTCCCTGGCCGAGGTGGATGTGGACCGCAAGGCCTTGGCGGACATTGCGGTCCATGACGGTCCGGCCTTTGCGCAATTGGTGGAAGTCGCCCGCGCCCAGCTGGCCTGACCGCAAGCGAGACACGACTGCAAAGGCAGGCGGGAGCATGTATGTGCTCCCGCTTTTGGTTTCTGGCGTACGACAAGCGGGACCTGCCGCGGCAGGTCCGCCCGCTCTTGATACAATCAGCCATGCTGCCGGTGTCTGCAGCCGGCAGTCCGGCTTGATGTTCCATCATAAGTTGCAGGAAGGAAATGTATGTCCGGATTGTTGACTCGACGTCAGTTTTTGCACACCACCGGTGTGTTGGCCGTCGCGGGTGTCGCCGCCGCCTGCGCACCCCCGGCTCCCGCCTCGGGACCGGCCGCGGAGATGGTCGAGATCGTCTTTGTGACGACCGATTCGTCAGACTCCAGCGCCGCCCTGTATGCGCCCATCAAGGATGAGTTTCGGGAAGAGAATCCCAACATAGACATCAAGTTTCTGGGGATTGTCGGTGGCGGCGGCTGGGGCAGCTACTTCGACAAGCTCAGCGTCACCATCGCGGGCGGGGAGACCGTGGACATGGGCAAGATCCCGACCGAGGGCGGACGGCTGGCCGTGGCCCGCGGCCTGGTGCGGCCGCTGGACGAGTTCATCGAGGCGACACCGGAATTGGACGCCTACTTCGATGACGTGTCACCGGACTTGGCGGAGGTCTTCGTCTACGGCGGCAAGACGTATGGGCTGCCTTACGACTACAACAACATGATGATCTGGTTCAACGTGAACCGGCTGGCCGAGGAAGGGCTGGAGATGCCACCGGAGGATTGGACCTTCAGTGATTTCCGGGACTATGCAGCGGCCCTCACCAAGCGGGACGGGGCCAACACCACGCATTACGGCTTCAGCTTCTGGACCGCGCCCTTTGGTCTGTGCCCCTGGCTCTTCAACAATGGCCTGGAAGGCATGATGGGGGGCGATGACCTTTCCGTGCCGCTGCAGGATGATCCGGCCTATGCCGAGGTCATACAGTTCCTGTATGACCTCATGTATGAGGACGAGTCGGTGCCCAAGCCGGATGCCCCTCTGAGCGGCAATTTCGAGGCGGGCACGCAGGCCATGCTCATGGCGGGCCGCTGGCCCTTGAGCGGCTTCCTGCAGAATGACTTCCGGGACTGGGATGTGCAGTACTGGCCGCAGGGCACACGCCGGGTGACGGAAGTGGGATGCGGTTCCTGGCCCATCTTCCAGGCCTCCCAGCATCCCGAGGCAGCCTGGAAGTTTGAGACCAAGCTGTTGCAGCGGGAATCCATCGCCTACATCGTCTCCACGGGAGCCAACATTCCCTCGCTGCGCAGTGTGGGTTTCTCTGACGACTTTCTGAACCTGCAGGATCGCAGCGGTCGGCTCTGGTACGAGTCCATTGACCGGGAGGACATTCCGGTCATGTCCGTGACCTCGCCGCCGGATTTCAGCGAGATGGAGCAGATCAGCAACCGGTATCTGTCCCAGGTCTTTGCCAATGAACTGGGGATCTCGGAAGCCCTGAGCAGCACCCGGGATGAACTGCAAGCCATGGTGGACCGACGTCCCGAGGACTGGGCCGCCAAGTTTGCGTAGTAGGGTCTGCCGGCGCGCTGCTGCGGGTCGGCTTCGCGCCGCGGGTCCCTGCCCTTGCCGCCTCCATGGTGAATTCGGTGCCGGCCGCGGGCCGCGGCGCGGGTTCCCTGCGCCGGGGTGACGCGGTCGCGGGCTATCTCTTCATTTTGCCCACAGTGCTGGGCTTTCTGCTCTTTGTGCTGGGCCCCATTCTGGGTGGTCTGGCCGTGGGCTTCATGGAGTATGATCTTCTGACTCGTCCTGGGTGGGCGGGTCTGGACAACTTTCGGAAGCTGGGGGACGATGCCCGCGTCCTGCAGATCTTCGGCAATACCGTCTACTACGTGGTTGGCATGATCCTGCTGGACCTAGTCTGGGCCATGCTCTTGGCCGTGGCGCTGCACAGCGTGATCCCGCCCCTCTTCAAGGTGCTGTTCCGCGCGGTCTTCTTTTTCCCCATCCTGGTCTCCGGAGCCGTGATTTCCATCGTCTGGCTCTATCTCTTCAACATGGACCTGGGCATTGTGAACTACTTCCTGGGCGAAATGGGCATCCCGCGCATTCCCTGGTTGATTTCGTCCCACTGGGTCAAGAACAGCGTGATCATCATGACCGTCTGGAACGGCGTGGGCTTCAACATGCTGCTCCTGCTGGCCGGTCTGCAGGGCATTCCGCCGGAACTCTATGAGGCGGGGACCATGGACGGGGCGGGCCGTTGGGCCAGCTTTCGCAAAATCACGGTGCCCATGCTGTCCCCGGTCATCTTCTTCATCCTGGTCAAGGGCGCCATCGGTGTCTTTCAGCTGTTCGATTCCCCCTTCGTGCTGACCCGGGGGGGGCCAGGCGACGCCAGCCGCACCATGCTCATGTACATCTATGAGCGGGGCTTCCAGGTGCTGGACTTTGGCTATGCCGCGGCCTTGGGCCTGATGCTTTTTCTGGCCATTCTGCTGGTGACGCTGATCCAGTTCCGGACCAGCGACCGCTGGGTCTTCTACCAGTAGGGATGGACCATGACCGCTGCCGTGCGTCTGCCGAAACGGCCCTTCTGGGGGCGTGGGTATCGTCGCCCCTCCACGGTCCTCGTCATTCTGGCGCTGGGTTTCCTGAGCCTGTGCATGGCCTTCCCCTTCCTCTGGATGCTCACGGCGTCCCTGAAGGTGCCCGCCACGGTCTTTGCCGTGCCCCCGGAGATGTGGCCTCATGAATGGCGGTGGGACAACTACCGGCAGGTGCTTTTCCATCCTCATGTGCCCATTCCCCGCTTCTTCCTCAACAGCCTGAACATCGCGGTGTGGGTGACGGTTGGCCAGCTGGTGACCTGCACCATGGCCGCGTTTGCCTTTGCCCGCCTCAAGTTCCCCGGCCGCGAAGTCCTGTTTGTGGTGCTGCTCACGGCTCTGATGGTGCCGGCGCAGGTGACGATCGTGCCCCTCTACATGGAGATGCGGTTCTTGCGGTTGATCGACACCCACGCGGCCCTGATCCTGCCGGCGCTGACCAGCATTTTCGGCGTCTTCCTGCTGCGCCAGTATCTGCTCACCATTCCGGACGAACTGGAGGATGCGGCCCGCATGGATGGCGCGGGCCCGGTGCGCATCTTGGGGCAAATCATGCTGCCGCTGATCGGGCCGGCCCTGACCACGCTGGCCATCGTGGTCTTCACGGGCACCTGGAACAGTTTCTTCTTTCCCCTGATCTTCCTGAATGAGCAGGCCAAGTACACTTGGCCTTTGGGCATCACGATGCTGCGGGGCCAATACAGCCAGGGCAGTGTGACAGTCATCATGGCCGGCATCACGCTGGGCGTGTTGCCGGTGCTGCTGGCCTTTCTGCTGCTGCAGCGGCGCATGATCGAAAGCATTGGGTTTACGGGAGGCATCAAATAGCCGAGCAACTGACCATCCAGAACGAGAGATATCAGGTGACGGCCCATCGGGAGGAGGATCGGGTGTGGCTGCAGGTCTGCGTGCGGGTCGGCCTGGCCTGGGAGACGGTGGTGGTCACCGGAGCCTGGGACCCCGTCACCATCTGGGATCCGGAGCAGGTCCTGAAATGTGAAGACCCGGATATGGCCTTCCGGGCTCCGGGCGATCGGGAATTCACGGCCGGAACGGCCTTGTACCGGCAGGCAGCGCGGCAGGGCACCCAGCTGGAACTGCGGGGGCAGCTGGGGCCCCACGTGCTGTCGACTTTTGTTTCGACAACGCCGGACTACGGCATCCGGTTTGTCACCCAGCTGGAACTGACGGCGGAGACGCAGCTGGCCCGCTGCTTCAATCACCTGTACTTCGCGCCGCAGGGCAAGCTGGCCCGTTCCTGTGATCCCCTGGATTTTGCCTGGCTGCCCGGATTGCACAAAAAGGCCAGCCATGTGTGCGCGGACCATTTCTTTCGCGCTCCCCTGACCGTGGTCGTGGCCCGAGGCTACTACGCCGCCCTGATGCCGGACCTGGACATTTTCGGTGTGGCCCGGGATCTGCCTCATGCCCTGGACCTGCGGGTCACCGACACGCTGTTGGAAGGCCCGCGTCTCTCCTATGGCCTGTGCGCCAGCGAAGTCGATGGGCATGTGTACTTCGACCAGCGGCCCCACACGGCTCCGGTGCTGCCTGCCGGGGAACTCCTGTATGCCTTCAATCTGCAGGTGGGGACATGTGCGGCGCCGGCGGAAGTGACCCGGCAACTGAGCGCTGCGCTGTGGCAACAATACGGACGCCCGCTGATGACGGCCCCGCAGCCGCAGGTCCTGCCTTTTGCGGCATACGGCACTCGGTACACCTTCCGGCACGAATTGCCGGCCAGTGTGCGCTATGTGGACATGGCGGGCGGCGAAGGGGCCGGCATCGAGAACAAGAGCCGCCGCGGGGCCAATTTCCATGCCTGGGAAAACGACATGCACGTGGGGTATGGCCTCAGGCATTACGGACAACGGCTGCACAGCCAGCCATTGCAGCGAATTGCGGATGGCATGCTGCATCTGATGCGTTCCGCGCCCCGCAGGCAGGGGGCCTTCCCCTGCATCTACAACTTCGATGAGGCCCAGTACGAAGGCACCCTGTTCTGGACCGCCCGCAGTGCGGACTCTCGGCACGGCTATGACACGGGAGCCATGTCCGTCACCCTGTGGTGGCTGCTGAAATGGATGGCCGACTTTCCGGAGCTGGATGCACAGGCCCTGATGACCCTGGCCCAGGACTATTGCGCGCTGCTGATGGAACTGCAGCAGATCTCCGGGGCCATACCCACCTATCTGCAGTCGGATCTGTCGCCGGCGCCGCAGCTCAAGGAAAGTGCGACCACGGCCATCAGCGGCGCGGTGCTGGCCCAATGCGCCTTTCTGCGCAAGCAGCCGGAATACACGCGGGCCGCCATCCGGGCCGGCCACTATATCGACAACCATGTGCTGCCGGGCTTGCACTTCAACGACTTTGAAACCTTCTACTCCTGCAGCCCCAAGCCACTGCACGCCGTGGACTACTGGTCCGGAATCCGGCCCCACAACAACCTGTCCATGCAATGGGCCTGCGACATGTACCTGGCCCTGTACCGCCGCACCAAGGAGATCGCCTGGCTCGAGTCCGGGGAATTCCTGCTCAGTGTGCTGTCGCTGTATCAGCAGGTCTGGAACCCCAGTCACTTGCCCGGGCACCTGTTCGGAGGGTTTGGCGTGATGAACACCGACGGCGAGTGGAACGACGGTCGCCAGGCCCGCTTCTCCACCACCTACGCGGATTACTATGCCGCGACTGGCAACCCGGAATACATGGAACGGGCCATAGCCGCCTGTCGGGCCTCTTTTGCCTTGATGGATATTCCCGAAAACCATGCCAATCACATCAACCGCGTGGAAATGCCCCATCTCGGGGCCGGGCAAGGGTATGCCCCGGAGAACATCCATCACCGGGGGCGAGACACCGGCTATGGCTGGAGCGGCATGAACTGGAGTTCCGCAGGTGGGCTGGCAGCCAGCGCCTATCTGGAGCGACATTGGGGAACCGTGTATCTGGACGTGGCGGCCCGGCGGGCCTTTGCCATAGACGGCGTGACGGTCAAGGTCGAAAGCTGGACCGAGGATGGGGTCAGCCTGACCATTGCTTCCGCCTTGCACGACCTGCCCATGCCTTATCGGGAATCCCGGGAGATCACCGTGCGGGCCGGGGGGTGGGAACAACGGGATTTGGACCCAGCCAACCTGAACCTGAACCTCAACGGGGAAGGCCCGTTCACATGGACCCCGGAGCAGCAGGAGGCCGGGTTGCGCTGTCGATTGGCAGTCTAGCAACTGGACCTGGCCTGGCCCCAACAACGCCCGTGGTGGGCTAGGCGGAACCTCTCGGACGAGCCAAGAGGTTGTCCCTGTACATCGTACAGCCCCCCGAGATGCCTACCCCAAGGCTCCGCATTCTGGGCTGCTCTCATCAGGTTGATGGGTGGCCCACTCAAAAACCGACGCGCAAGCCGGAACACGGTTTCCCGGAGACCGCATTTGGTCCATGACTCACGTTACAGCAGCTCTTGCAGTCCCCCAGCGGCCCTGACGACAGGTGACCCCGGATCGTCATGATTGCTCTGGGGGACAGAAATCGTCGTCATGGCCGCACAGAGCGCGTAGACTCAAGGAGCCTGGGGGTGTTACGATCCTTCTTGTTCACCCGAGGCGCTTCTTCCTGTCCATAACGCGCGCATTTTGTCGCCCCCTGTCAGTTCCCCTTGACAAGAGTATTGCACATATGTCACCCCCCTCCCCCCCCCCCCCCCCCCCGAAAAAAGGCCTTGCAATCGAGGCTTCCCTGGTCGGCTACGGGCTCCTGTGTCTGCACGCGTTGTGCTTCGGCGGTCTGGTAGTTGTCGCTCCCTGGCACTATTACCGACTGGTGGCGGAAGACGCCTGGGTGGAGAACCTCACCGCGGTCTGGTTTCTCCTGGCGGGCTGTCTGCTGTGCGCCACGGCCGGTGCGGTGCGGAGTTCTTTCCGGCGCGGTGTCTATGTGCTGGGCGGCCTGGCACTGCTGTTCGTTGCCGGCGAAGAAATCAGTTGGGGACAACGCATATTTGGGTTGGAGACCCCCGCTTTCCTGTGGGACTTGAATGCACAGAACGAACTCAATGTACACAATATCCGCACAGCATGGTTTACCCAGGTTTCCATGCGGTTTACCCAGGTTTCCTTGGACAGCCTGCTGCTTCTGTCCATGGTCACCGGTGCCGCTGTCTGTTGCCGGCAAGACAGACTCTTCGGGTTTCCGCTGCCATCGGTCCTGCTGATGCTGGGATTTTTGGTGACGCTGGCCTATCGACCGGTCTCGAATATGGCAATCCCGGACTTCCTTTTCCATCGAGAGAAAGCGCTGCTGCTGTTTTTTGTCCTCTTTGCGGGGTTTGCGGGGCCAGCCCGACAGTTCATGGCTGCCGCGGCCACGCTGGCGCTTGTGCTGGCTTTCTCGTACGTGAACCAGTACGCCCCCTTTGGCGCTGGGAAAATCTGGGAAGTGCACGAGTATCTGTTCGGCATGGTTTGTCTGGCCTATGCGGGGGAACTGTGGCTGGCCCGGGAACCGCGAGCGGCATTCGCGCGGACCCGTGGCATGGGGCGGACCCTGGCGGCGGCTTGGCCGTGGGAGGTGCCGTCAATCTGGATGGCGTGGGATGGCAGACGCGCAGGGGCAAACGGGTGGATTCCCAGATTGCCTTGGCTGACGACATGTGCATTGGTCGTGGTCGGCAGTATCGGGTTGGCAGCTTTGGGACATTTCCATGTTCGGGCCACCGCGGCCATCAACGCGGAGTTGTATCGGGCCATCATGTCCGGTGCGGCGGGCGAGCCGATCATCCGCTCTCGCTTTGACGTCTATCTCATCGAAAATCGGTTGGTCTACATCAAGGAGCCGTGTACTGCGGCGGATATGGAGCCCGCTTTCTTTGTGCATGTCATTCCCGTCGCCATGAACGACCTGCCTGCTGCGCGCCGGCGGTACGGTTTTGAAAACCGTGACTTTTACTGGCGCGGCGAGAGGTTCACTGGGCAGTGCATTGCACATGTCCGACTGCCGAAGTACGCCATCACCGGCATCCGGACCGGTCAGTACATCTGGGGGGAAGGGGGGGAAGACCGCATTTGGTTGGAGCATGTCGTGGTGAACCGGGGCGTGTTTCAGACAGCCTATGCCGCGGCTGTATCAGGCAGGCCGGTCGTCCGTGCCCACTTTGACGTTTACGTGGACGTGGACCGCTTGATCTACATCAAGGAGCCGTGTAGTCTGGAAGACACCGGCCCGACGTTCTTTGTGCATGTCGATCCGGTGGACCCAGGCGATCTGTCCCCGTACCGCAAGCACTACGGTTTTGACAACCTGGACTTCCCGTTCGGCGCGTACGGGGCTTTTTTGGACAACGGGAGCTGTGTGGCAGTGCGCAGCCTGCCCGACTACGCCATCGCCGCAGTCAGGACGGGCCAGTTCGTCCCGGACGCCGGCCGGACGTGGCAGGAGACGATCCTGTGGGAGCCGTAGCGGGGCCAGCCCAAGGGCCGGTCGCGCTCTCTGCCGCCGTTTGGCGTGGATGCCGATATTCCTGTCAGAGCAGTGTGCCGTGCCGTTTTCGCCTGGAGATGCAGTCCCCGATCTGTTGATCGCTGCAGGCAACTCCTCCATGCCGTTCCCCAACAGGTATGGAAGTTGAGGACAGTCGTCTGGCCCGGCAGCGAGTCTGTTTGGCCTATACCTCTCTCTTGACTGGCCTGATGTTGGCTTTGGCTCTTTCGTTCAGCCGCCTTGGCCACTGTGTGGTGACGCGCCAGGACCCGCTCTGCCGATCCCAACGCGGATACTCGGTCGCGTTGGTTTAAAATTCAAGAGTCGTTGCGGTACTTGAAGCCCATGTTGACTCCCATCCGCCTGGCCGAGATACCCGTCCACGACCGCACCTACGCCCAGTTTACGCTGCAGCTGATCTGGCAGGAGGCCCCCTTGTTGTTATGGGGAGCCTTGGCCGTGGTCATGTCGGGTGTGCCTGCCTGGTTTGTGTGGGTGAATACCGGTCAAGTGCCAGCTGCCAGTCTGTTGCTGCTGTTGGGCCCCATTCCCGTCTGGACCGCCCTCTGTTATCCCTTGGGGCGGGCTGCCACTGGCAGGGTCGCCCATTTCCGGGATGCGGGCAAAGCCTTGTGGTGGGGCTATGTGCGCATTCTGGCCGCGGCACTGCCGCCGTTGGTGGTGCTCAATCTGTGGGTGGCTGCCTCGGCCTTGGTCACTCTGGACCCGCCGGTGTGGGTCATCGCCGGTGTCACGGCCAACCTGGGAGTGGCGGTGGTCCTGACGCTGGTGACATTGATCACGTTGCCCATCTTGATCCTGTTTGATCTGCCGTTGCCCCGGGCCTGGATGTATGGGTTGGCCCTGACGTTCCGTTGGCCCATCGTCTCGCTGGGGTTGTTGGCCTTGGCCTTTCTGCTGAGTCTGGCGGCGCGGGCCCTGGGGCCGGCCGGTTGGGTGCTCATGCCCATGGTCTGGCTGCCCTTCAATGTCACTGCGGTGCTGCTGTTGATGCGCCGCGGCTATGAACTGGAAAAGGCACAGGCGGATTCCCCGGAGCCACTCTCATGACGCGCTTGGTGATCCTGGGTGGTTTCCTGGGAGCAGGGAAAACCACCGTGCTGCTGCAGGCGGCCCGGCATCTGACGGATCGTGGCTACAAGGTGGGCTATGTCACCAATGATCAGGGTTCGCAGTTGGTGGACACCGCTTTGGCGGCAGAGGCGGATGTGCCCGTGGTGGAGATCGTCGGAGGCTGCTTCTGCTGCCGGTACCCGGAGCTGACTGCGGCCTTGCGCACGCTGCAGGCGCAGGCGGCCCCGGACATCGTCTTGGCCGAGCCCGTAGGCAGCTGCACGGATCTGGCGGCCACCGTCATCAAGCCATTGACCATGCAGGGCGACTATGACTTCGCCCCGCTTTCTGTACTGGTGGATGGCACCGCCCACCCGCAGGCCTGGGGGCCGACCGTGGGATATCTGCAGGCCAAGCAATGGGAAGAGGCGCAGCTGGTCCTGCTCAACAAGATTGACCTGGCTTCTCCGCGGCAGCTGGCCAGGCGGGAACAGGAAATTCAGACCCAGCGGCCAGGCTGCCCTGTCTACAGAGTGTCTGGCCAGTCTGGCGTGGGCCTGGACACGTGGCTAGAGGTGGTGCTGGGCCGTCAAAGCATGAACCCGGATTCCCTGGTCATTGACTACGATCGATATGCCCAGGCGGAGGCGGCCCTGGGTTGGCTCAATGCCCGCGGGCAGGTCCGTGCCAATCGGCTTGGCGACATGGGTCCATGGGTGGAAGAGCTGGCACGTCACATGGCAACCGGTCTGCGCGATCAGGGCCTGCCGGTGGCGCACCTGAAAATTCTGGCACAGGATGGGGATGCCGTCTGCAAGGGCAGCCTGGTGGGGCAGATCTGGACCTGGGATCTGCCTGCCGGACCCGCGCACGTCTCCCACAGCTGGGAATTTCTGCTCAATCTGCGGGCGGCCGCCGTGCCTGCCGCATTGGAAGAGTGGCTATGGAAAGGTCTGGCCCAGAATCAGGCGGCAGCGGGCGCCCGCTACTACATCACCCATCTGGAAGCCTTTGCCCCTTTGGCGCCCCAACCAGTACATCGCATGGCCTGAAGCCGACAATCCCCCTTGATCCTGTTGCCACCGCGCGGGGCACATCCCAGCCCCTTCCCCGAGGCCAGGGACTTGCCGCGGATCGCCGAGAATGATTCCGCAGGGCTTCGGCAGCAGCGGAATCGGTGGGCCGTGCGCTGCCTGCACTGTCCAGGGTGGGAGGTCTTGAGACCGTTGCTGAGACCGTGGTGCCGTGGCCTCGGGCCCACACTGCCCTTCGAATCGGAACCCTTGAGGCGCCGGTATGCCTCTGATGCCAGCCATGCACTCACAAATTGCTGGAAGGTCGGATCGTTCATGTAGCGGACAAAGATGCCCGCGTTCTGGTTCATGCGCTCGATGAAGAGGTGTTCCAGAAGGTCTGTACACACCAGTGCGAACTTGCCTTGAGGATTCACGGCAACGGTTTGGCGCAATGCGTCGTCGGCGACCGCATCCGCGACGATCTGATCAAGGAACAGCTGATCGGCTTCGTTGAAATCCGTGCCGAAGCGTTCATTGACCCGGTCAATGAGCCGCGAGCGGTACCTGTGGTTCCTGGATCACGCTGTTGTCTGCCCCGGCCGGTCTGCCCAGGGGATGCGGCGTATCCTCGGCCAACGGGATCGAGCCCTCGCTGATCTTTTGGAGGCGGTAGTGCTCGAGGCGCACTTCGTCATCGAACTGGTAGGTGGGATCCGAGGACCGCTGCGGCAGCTTCGTTGCCAGGTATCGCAAATAGACATGGAGCCACTCGAGATCCGAGTCTTGGTATGGGATCACTTGGCTCAGGAAGCCATACAGACCTTGAAATGTCTGCAGCTGGCCGCGCCAACGTTCGCTCTTGTCCTCGTTTTCCTGCCGCAGCGCCGCGAAGCGCGACACGGCTGGATCCAGAGCCGCGTTCATGGCTTGATGGTCCCGCGCGCGCTGCCGCCGCCGCGGCTTGAAGCACACCATACAGAAGCGCTCCACCTCTGTATCGAGATAGATTCCCGAGGCATCGAGTTCGCTCTTGACAGCATACATGCGGGCGGGATCGCTCTCCGCGCCCAGTGCGGAGCCTGCATAGTAGGCACTGAACACCCTACGCACTTCGTCGCGATCGTTCACGAAGTCGAGCACAAAGGTCTCTTCCTTGAGGGAGTGAATGCGGTTGAGGCGGGACAGGGTCTGTACCGCCTGGATGCCAGCCAGGCGTTTGTCGACGTACATAGTGTGGAGGAGCGGCTGATCGAAGCCGGTTTGGTATTTCTCGGCGACGAGCAGCACATGGTAATCCTGCGTGGCGCACCGCTCAGGCAGTTCCTTGTCGCGCACGCCCTCGTTCATCTGTTCCTCGGTGCAGGTCACATCCGGAAGCTGGTCATCGTCCACTTGGCCCGAGAACGCCACCAGCGACTTGATCGGATATCCCCGGTCCCGGATGTAGCGATCGAAGCTCTGCTTGTCGCGCACGGCCTCAAGCCGGGAGCCTGTGACGCGTCGCCGTCTGGAAGTGCTCCACCATCACCTCTGTCTTCTGCGCGATATTGTGCGGATGCAGGCGCAAGAAGCGGGCCAGGGCACGGGCAGCCTCCTTGCGCTGCACATTTGGATCCTCCTCGCATGCCTTGAGGAGACGGTCATAGGTGGCATAGCTGGTGTAGTGCTTCAGTACATCGTGAATGAACCCTTCCTCAATGGCTTGGCGCATGGTATAGCGGTGAGTCGGCGCGCCGTTGCGCCCGAAAATCTTGAGGGTCTCGTGCTTGGGTGTGGCTGTGAAGGCAAAGAAACTCAAGTTGGCCTGTCGCCCGCGTTTCATCATGCTGAGAAAGAGAGCCTCTGCGTCCTCCATGCCCTCCTCTGCCGCGCATTTCTTGGCCTCTTTCCGGAGTTCTGCCCCCCCCAGCACTTCCTTCAATGCCGCTGCGGTCTCTCCACCCTGCGAACTGTGCGCCTCATCGATGACCACTGCGCAGCGGCGTGCCGGTATGGTGCGCTGCGGGGCAGGCCGTGCTCTGCCGCCGTCTCGGCAAGGTGGCGTGAAACAAAGGGAAACTTCTGGAGGGTCGTTACGATGATCGGGACCGCGCCATCGAGGGCTTCGGCAAGCTGCCGCGAGTCATGGTCGATCTTCTGCACGACACCATGCTTGTGCTCAAACTGGTACATGGTGTCTTGGAGTTGCTGATCCAGCACGATCCGATCGGTCACCACAATTACGCTGTCAAAGACGCGGGAGTTCTCCGCGTTGTGCAGCGAGGCAAGGCGGTGCACAAGCCAGGCGATGGTGTTGCTTTTGCCGCTGCCCGCGGAGTGCTCGACCAAGGCGTTGTGCCCCACACCTTCACGCTGTGCCAAATCCACCAGCCACCGCACGGCCTGCCATTGATGATAACGGGGGAAGATCAGGGTCTCGAGGCTCTTTCCGCCTCCCGTTGTGTCGCGTTGCGCCGTGACCTGCAAGTGGATGAAGCGAGCCAACAGATCCAGCAGGCTATCACGCTGCAGGACCTCTTCCCACAAGTATGCAGTGCGGTAGCTGCGCCCCTGCACGTCGAGCGGATTGCCAGCGCCGCCGGCATTGCCCCGATTGAAGGGGAGAAACCGTGTCGCGGCCTTGGCGAGTCTCGTGGTCATAAACACCGACTCGGTGTCCACCGCGCAGTGGACGAGCGAGCGCCGTTGCAAGATCCGAAGCATTGATAGCTGGATCGCTTACACCTGCGGAACGCCTTGCCACCTCTGCCAGAAAGGTTGATTCACGCAGTGCAAACCTGCAGTAGTCGGCATCAAATCTATCTCGCAGAGGACGGACCACTGCAAAGCCAGTGGAAACGATCAAGTTGTCGGGTGGATTTTGAATCTGTGCAATGGCTTGAAGATGCGTTCTTACGGTTGAAATGATCACGTCACCAGCCCTAACCCGTCTTCGTGCCCGGCTTGGAGCTCCCTTGAACAAGTATGCTCCGGGCTGATCTATGCATCCCAGCGAGTCAACATCGCCTATGTCGATATACTGCATTTCAAAGTCTGCATTAGTGCTTTCATCAAGGGCTTCATCGTTTATTGTGGAGAGATATTTGAGTGGAATTCGTGAAACGCTTGCAGGCGTGCTTGTTCTGTCATGGGCTTCAACTGTCGTATCGTCGCCTTCGTGTTCTGCAGATTCGCCTCGAGCTCTTCTATTAGGGAAACAGAGGTTGCGGAGACGGCCACGGGAGTCGACGCCGCGGGTGACTGCGTTGGTGATTATTGCCCGCCGTCTCTCCTCCAATAGTTTCAAGAACTGTTCCTTGGCTGCCACCACTGCATCCAGCCGCGCCATCTCTCGATCAAGGTAGGCGGCGATCGCGCGTTGCTGCGGCAGCGGATGTACAAAGACCGGGATAGCTGCAAGGTCCGCGACGTTGATTGCGGGATAACTCACGCCGACGGAACGTTTCTCCACTGCTGCCAAGAAGGTGGCCTCCCAGTTTCCGGGCACGGAGTACTTTAAGGTCAGCCGAGAAAACCACTGCATCGTGCTGACTCCCGTGCGGATCACCCGCGCCGATGTCGTGAGACACAAACTGGAGGCATTGGATTTGTCCGAGTCGAATGTGGCCGGTGTCGTAGCCGGGGCCCGAAACCGCTGAATGGATGCACTGCACCTGGTCCTCGACACCAACATGGCAGTCTGCTCTTTCCCACGGATTCGCCGTCTTGGATGCGCCAGCAGTGGCAATGGGAAGCCATGGTGCCTCCGGCAAGCCGCCAGATCACCACTGAGTTGATACGAGTGCTCCGCTATCCCAAGTTCCATCTGAATGATGAGGACCGCAAGGAATTGCTGGCAGGTTGTCTGCCATGGTGTGAGACGCCGATGGTTGAGGATCTGCCCAAAGTCCCGGAGTGCCGCGATCCCTGTGACCGTCTGTTTCTGGAGTTGGCTTGGCTGGGTCAGGCCAATGGATTGGTCACAGGTGATGTCGATCTGTGGGCCTTGCAAGGGGTTTTCCGTTCCCATTCCTGCGCCCTTCGGATTGAGAGAATGGATTGAGGAAGGCCAGAGAAACCGGTAACTCGCTGCCCACTATCCGGCACGGCTGGGTCGGCTTGTCCTGTTGTCTTTCCATGGGATTTGGGCACTGACACGACCTCAACGCTGCTAAGCGTCCGGCCGGGGTTGATGATCCTCATTGCGTGACCGCACCCGGGCGCGGGCCCGGACGAAGGCGGCCTGCACCGCGGGCGGCCACGAAACCCGCGCCACGCGCGGGCAGGAAAGAGGTGCGGCGGGCGGAAGAGATCCGGGACGGGTCGGACCTGTCCATCTCTTGGTCTCCAGACAGGTGCGGCGGCTGCGCGAGGATGTGTCTGTGCATATGCCTTCCCAAGTCACAATGGATATCTTGACCCACCTGACCCTTTGCCACGCGGTTGCAGGGTGTCGTTACGTTGACAAGAGTGTTTGTGCTGGATTCCCGATGGATTCCAAGGAAGACACGGAGCTGATGGGTATAATGTCCTGAGCGAGGAATGTACGCATGATCACTGCCAACCCACCCCTTCAGCTTGATCCGGAAAGTCTGGTCGCCCGTATGATGGGCGAGCTGAACGCCAACAAGGCAGCCCGTGCCTTGCTATTGCGCACCCTGCTAACCGAAGAATTCCTGCTGTTGCCGGATAAAGTGGAGAAGCTTCAGGAGGACATGACCGAGGTCAAGCAGGATGTGTCCGAACTCAAGCAGGATGTGTCCGAACTCAAGCAGGACATGATCGAGGTCAAGCAGGATATATCCGAACTCAAGCAGGATGTGTCCGAACTCAAGCAGGACATGATCGAGGTCAAGCAGGATGTGTCCGAACTCAAGCAGGACATGGGCTACCTCAAAGGTGACTATGCGTTCAACATCACTCAAAGGGGAATCCGTCGCCTTGCCCGTACCGTGAACTGTTGGTTTCAGGAGCAACTCAACGACGACGACCTTGACAAGCTCGCACATGCCAACGACACCACAGGCATTTCCAAAGGCGATCTGGAGAGTTTCCGGAATGCCGATTTTGTGCTGAAGGCCACCCACCGTGATACCAGTGAAACGCAGTACATCGCAGTGGAGGCCTCCTTTACCGGCCAGGCATACGATGTGCAGCGCGCCGTGCGCAATGCTGGGTACCTGATGCGTTTTACTGGCCATCCAGCCCATGCCGTAGTCTCCGCGGTGCAGATTACCTCTGAAGTGGAAGTCACAGTGGCAGAGGGTACCGTGGTCTGGTACCCAATTCCCCCCAAGGAGCAGCTGTCCAGATAGTTGCCGTAATCTGAGAGAAAGGATTGGTGGTTATCCTGGGGGACGGATCAAGGCGACTATACACGGCAATGGCCCTTGGTGCCTGTGGTCTGCCTGTACGGGAGCCTGACTCGCCAAGATAGTCCCCTGCTCGCGACCCCGATCGTAGGGAAGAGCGGTTGCTAACCGTTGCCGTTGCCACGATGTCGTAGTCAGCTCTTGCCCTATCACGGAGAGAGACATGGACAGATTTCTCTACCAAGGAGAACGCACGCACTGCATCAGCTTTCCCTTGGGCGGCATTGGTGCCGGTGGCATTGGCTTGGCCGGCAATGGCCATCTCATTGACTGGGAGATCTACAACCGCCCCAACAAGGGCAGCGTGAACGGATTTTCACACTTTGCCGTGCGGGTGGAGGAGGGCGACAGGGTGCTGGATGCCCGCGTGCTCCAAGGAGATCTGCCGCCGCCCTACATGGGGCAGTTGGGCAGCGTCCAGTTTCGGGGGCATGGCTTTGGGCCGGGCCGGGAGTATTTGAGCGGCCTGCCCCATTTCCGGGATGTGGATTTCCGCGGGGAGTTTCCCGTGGCACGCCTGGACTTTCGCGATGAGACTTTTCCGGGACAGGCTGCCCTGAAGGCTTTCAGCCCTTTCATCCCCCTTAAGGAAAATGAGTGCAGTTTGCCGGCGGCATTCTTTGAAATGGCACTGACCAATACCCAGGACCGGCCGTTGACCTACACCGCGCTGGGGGTGCTGTCCAATCCGTTGCCGGCTCCCAACATCAACCGATATGTGGGGCCCGCCGCAGCCGGAGACAGCATGCATCTCCTGCATCTGTCTGCCGCCAGACAGGACGCAATGGATCCTGGCTACGGCACCTTGTCTCTGGGCACAGATACTCGTCAGCATCCCCGCTCCACGGTCAGCAGTCAAAATTACTGGTTTCGCGGCCAATGGTTTGACAGCCTGGAGGTGTATTGGCAGGAGCTGATGACCGCCGGCCCCCTGCCGCCCCGCTCCTACAGTCCAGAAAAGGCCGGGGACGCCAATGAAGGCATGCTGGCCGTGCACACAGAGCTGGAGCCTGGCGAAACCTGTTCGGTGCGATTCGTGATCGCCTGGCACTTTCCCAACTGTCACAACGACTGGAGCGAAGTCTCCGTGGCGGCGGCCCGGGCAGTGGGCATTGAAAATCACTGGCGCAACTATTATGCCCGGTTGTGGCCCGACTCTGCGGACAGTGCCCGATACGCCCTGCAACACTGGGACCAACTGCAGACCGAAACCGAAGCATTTAGGGACGCCCTCTTTTCTTCTTCGTTGCCGCCCGCCGCCATTGAAGCGGTATCCGCCAATCTTTCCACGCTCAAGACTCCGGTGGTCAAACGCCTGGAAGACGGGACTCTGTATGGATTTGAAGGGGCCCATGCCACAGCAGGGTGCTGCGAAGGCTCCTGCACCCATGTCTGGAACTATCAGCAGACCGTGCCTTTCCTCTTCCCGCGCTTGGAACGTTCCATGCGTACCACGGACTACCAGTACAATCTGCGGCCGGATGGAGGCATGCCTTTTCGGATTCAGCTGCCTCTGGGTTCTCCTTGGTGGGTGGACAGTCGGCAGCGGGCCTGTGCCGATGGGCAGTTGGGGGGTGTGATGAAGGTGTATCGGGACTGGAAGATCTGCGGTGATACAGACTGGCTGCGCCAACTCTGGCCCGCTGTCCGGAGTTCCATCACCTTTGCCTGGCATCCCGACAACGAAGACCAATGGGATCCGGAGCAGACCGGAGTCCTGCAGGGCCGTCAGCATCACACGCTGGACATGGAATTGTTCGGTCCCAACGCCTGGCTGACCGGCTTCTATCTGGGGGCCTTGAAAGCCGGCGCGGAAATGGCATCCCATCTGGGAGACACCAGACATGCCAAGCTGTTTGCAGAGATATGCGAGCGCGGCCAAGCCTGGGCCAACGAACACCTCTTTAACGGGGAGTATTACCATCAGCTGGTGGACCTGCAGGATGACAGTGTGCTGTCTCCTTTTCTGGACAGCCCGGCCACTTTCCGCGGCGATACGGTACGCGAGGCGTACTGGGCTCCAGAGTACGGGGAACTGAAGTATCAGATTGCCGAAGGCTGCGAAATAGATCAGGTACTGGCGCAATGGCATGCCAATCTGTATGGACTGGGCGATCTTTTTGATCCGGAGCAGACTCGCACCGCCAACGAGTCCCTGTTTCGGTACAACTTCAAGTCCTCCAGCCGAGAGCACTACAACCCGTGTCGCGTATATACCCTCAATGACGAAGGGGGTCTCGCAATCGCGGTGTGGCCCGAAGGCAAGAAACAGCCCGTGATCCCGCTGCCCTATGCCCAGGAGACCCAGAACGGCTATGAGTACGCGGCGGCCATCCAGATGATCCAGACGGGACTGGTGACGGAAGGCATGATGGCGATCGAAGCCATCCGGGACCGCTATGACGGCGCGAAACGCAACCCGTGGAACGAGATCGAATGCGGCAGCAACTATGCGCGGTCCATGGCAGCCTATGCCTTGCTGAACACCTTCGCAGGCTTCAGCTTCGACATGGTGCAGGGCTGGGTGGGCTTTGACCCCATCCGGTTGGACGAGACCCCTTTCAGCTGCCTCTGGTCTCTGGATTCCGGCTGGGGCGTATTTGCGCTGGAAGCCGGGACGGTGTCACTGCAGGTCAGGCACGGCAGTCTGACCTTGACCGAACTGCGGCTGGGCTTTCTGCCGGCGGCCGCCATAGCCAGAGTATGCGTAGGTGGTGTTGCAACTGACTGGGAGGTCAAACCTGCAGGCCGCCTGCATTTTGCCGCACCCATTGTGGTTGCCCCTGATGCCCCCTTGACATGTACGTTGACCCAGACCTGAATCGGTGCCGAAATCGCCTGACAGCAGAAGCCGGTGGCCGAAAGGAGGACTTGCCATGCAGCAAAGAGCACCAAGAAATCGGACGCTGACTTGCACCCAGGAAGAGATGGGCCATTATGCTGCCCAGCTTCTTTGTGCCGGCCAACTGTCTCGCAACACAGATATTAGAGGGAAATTGTCTCTGGTGACACGTTTGACATTGCAGACCGGCTGCCCACGAGTTTCGCAGATCTGCTGATCCTGGATCCGCCCTGCAATGTGTCCAAGAATTTCAGCGGGTATTTCTTCAAGGAACGAGACAGTGCGGATTACCGAAAATGGCTTGAACGCGCCATTGATCTCCTTTTGCCAGCGCTTAAACCGACCGCGACGATTTATGTTTGCTCCGATGGGAAGACATCTGTCCTCCTGGCTCCAATTCTTGAATCTCGCTTCCATGTGCGCAACCGGATCACCTGGGAAAGAGAAAAGGGGTGCGGTGCGAAGTCCAATTGGAAAAACAACACCGAAGATGTCTGGTTTTGCACCGTTTCCCACGAGTGCCATTTTGATGTGGATTCCGTAACAATGAAGCGGAAAGTCCTTGCTCCCTACAACGCAGCCGGGAAACCCCAAGACTGGTCTCAAGAGGGAAATGGCAATTACCGCCTGACGCATCCTCCCAATATCTGGACCGATTTGACCATTCCGTTTTGGTCCATGCCGGAGAATACCGACCACCCCACCCAGAAGCCTGAAAAGATAATGGCCGAACTGGCGATCGCAAGTTGTCGGAAAGGCGACTTCGTCTTCGATCCCTTCTTGGGCAGCGGCACTACGGCCGTGGCAGCAAAAAAGTTGGACAGACTTTTCTGTGGCATGGAAATTGACGAGGAGTATTGCTGCTGGGCCCTGAAACGCTTGGAGAAGACCACTTCTGATCCAACGATCCAAGGGTATGCAGACGGAGTGTTTTGGGAAAGGAACTCCCAGGCTGATCAGTCTGGCAGCAATACGCAGCACTCGATGCAAGGCAAGGTACGCTTTTCTTGTGAAACCGTCCTTATTACTACGATGGAGCCTATGCAGAGGCGGTCCAGAGAATTCAAGACTACATCAATGCCGCCTCTGATTTCCTCTCTCCCTACACGGCGGACAGTACCAGGGCCATTGGAGATGCCATAGAGAATCTGATATCCGAAAAATTCGACACTTTTTTGGATAACTGGTGCATTGAATATTCCCGTGACTGCGCGCGCAGGGCAATGGCTGACCTTGCCTTCACTGACAGGGAAGGGTTCTGTTCTGTCGTGGATGTGAAGACACACAGCGTCAATGCCAAATTCAATATGCCAAATCTGACATCCGTGGACCGATTGTCCCGGTTTTACGAATCTGATTCGAATGTATTGGCCCTGATAATGGTCAAACACACTATTGACAATACCCGGGCAATGGCAACGGAAGTCGTGTTTGTGCCCATTGAATTCTTGGACTGGGAATGTCTGACCGTAGGGGCACTGGGATGGGGACAGATCCAAATTGCCAATTCCAATCGCATAATGATCAATGAGGGTTTTTCCCGCAAGCAGTGGATGCGTCAACTTTGCGATGTGATGCTTGACTTCTATCCAAGAGAGATCCCAAAGATACGGGAGCGTACAGGCAGATTTCAGGATATCAAATCCCATTGGGAAGCCCAGGAGGATGTTTGGAGCTGACAGCAGGTCATTCGGAATCCGGAGCTTTGCAGGTCCAACCGGTACTGCACGTACCTGCATCTTTCACTGGGGCAATCGCTGTACTCCCCTGCACCTGGGCTTTCTTCCGATGAGACATCTGAGATCTTGGGTTGCTCGTATCCGAAAACACTCATGTAGCCCACTGGCCGAGCAACTGCGCAAGGCAACAGGTCAGTCTTGAGGACAAAACAAGGTTGGCCTTGCAATATCGGGAACGACTGCAATCCAACGCTGACAGGGTAGAGAGACACTCTGCTTGTCTCAGCCCCTGTCCCGTGCCATGGAGAACCAACCTGCAACCGGTGTACGTACTCTGGGCTATGCACGTGGTTCAGACTGGACGGGTGACGGCAGCATGATAGTGGCGACCCATGTCCTGCCAAATGCCCGCGCAGGGTCCAACGGGGGCCAGGATCTGGGCTGATGCGGCGTTGGCCCAATCCAAATGGCTCCCGGAATTCTGTCACGGGGACCTTGGTTCTTTGAATTTGGGGGGGATCGTGTTTACAGTAGAGTGCAGGCGGTCGCCTGTGCAGGACAGGCAAGGCAGTTCGACTGTGGCAGAAACCGGGCATGGCGTTCTGCCAGCCGCAGTTGCCGTTTGAATATGCGGCGCCCAAGTTGCAGCTGACCGGGAGGCAGGCGGGCCACCTGGCTTGCGCCGCCTCTGTGACCTGGATTGCAGACTGGAACTGAATGGCCCCAAAGAGTTGTACGACCGAAGAGACTGACAGGAAGGCTGACCATGCGCTACCGAGTGTTGGTGGACATGCCCATTACCGACGAGATGATGCAGACGCTGCATGACCGCGGTTGTGACACCACCCTGTGGAGACCGAACGGGACCACGCCTGGCATTTCCGCGATGGAAGGCTTCTATGTCTATGGCCACGGCCTGGTGGACGGAGCGGTCATGGATCAGATGCCTAGACTGCGGGTGATCTCTAACATGGGCGTGGGCGTGGACCACATCGTGGTTGCCGATGCCCGCGCTCGTGGCATTCACGTGGGCAACACTCCAGGCTTTGTCGATGGAGCCACCGCGGACATGGCCTTCCTGCTCCTGATGGCCATAGCCCGCAACCTGAAGCTGGGGGTGGACTACGCCCGCGGTCCGGATTTCCAGCACTTTGACCCGTCCCTCCTGCATGGCTCCGAGGTGCATGGTCAAACCTTGGGCATTCTGGGCATGGGCGCGATCGGCAGCGAAGTGGCCCGGCGGGCCGGTGGCTTCAACATGAAGGTGCTGTATCACAACCGCCACCGTGTGGACGCGGCCAAGGAAACGGCCCTGAAGGCCACCTACGTCTCCAAGTCCGCGTTGCTGGCGCAGGCGGATTTCGTGCTGCTGGCCACCCCTATGACTCCGCAGACTGCCCGTTTCATGGGCTATGCGGAATTCAAGGCCATGCAATCTACGGCGTTTGTCGTCAACATCGCCCGCGGCGGTTTGGTAGATCACGAGGGCCTGCTGCAGGCTTTGGAGGAAGGACAGATCGCCGGGGCCGCGCTGGATGTGACCGAGCCGGAGCCCTTGCCCAGAGACCATCCCTTGGTCCATCACGACCGGGTCATCATCACGCCTCACCTGGGGTCGGCTTCGCGCCAGACGCGGGTCGGCATGTTCAACCGCTCCGTGGACAATCTGCTGGCTGGGCTGGCCGGTCAGCCCTTGCTGAATGAAGTGCTGACGTAATGCAGGTGACAAATACAGTACGGCTTATGTGGAATTACATAGGACACACCGTATAGGTCTGGACATCAATGCCCACGCCGCGGTGCAGGAGATGCTTGAGAGCATGACTGGCCATCTTGGCCATGACATGGGGCGTCAACCCCAGGACGGTCTTGCGCAGCAGGCGTTCCCGGTGGCGCCCGGTGTTCTGCCCTGCGTGGAAGGTGCTTTCCATGCACTCGCGCTGGCTGTGCAGCCCGCGGTGCAGGGCCTGGGAATGCGATGGGCGTGGATTGACTCGAGTGGGAGTCCCGATGCGGTGGCCCTGGGTCTCCCCCTGGAGCTGTGGCCAGTCGGCCCCCGAAAACCCTGGTCCCCGAAGACCTCGCTGTGCCCGAGCACCGACAGCACCGTGTCGGCCGCGGCCCGCTCGTCGGTGTGGGCGGGCACGAGTTCACAGACCACCGGAAGGCCCTCCCGGGTGGCCAGCAGCCCTAGTGTGTAGCCGAAATATTGCAGCGGACACCCCCCCGTAGGAGGCGGCCCCCGCGCAAGCGCTGCGGCGCTGGCTCCGTTTGTAGCTCACGACGGGGATGGGCTGGGTGTCCCACCGGAACCGGGGGCCAGGGTGGCCCCCCACTGCGCGGTCCAGTGTCGCCGCAGCGCTTCCATCCGCAGGCGCAATGAGCGGGCCCGACGCTTGCATTGGCTCGGGTCGAGGAGCCGGGGAAAAAGGGGCAGGTAGGGGGCCCGGAGAAACCCCAGGCACGGGTTCTCACCGGGAAAGGGCAGAACATCCATCCACAGCAGGAGCGTGATCCCCTCGCTGTCACCGAACACGGGCTTGGCACCCCGTTGGCCCTGCGCTTGATACCCATCGTCGACCAGGACATACACCACGGTGGCCACGATATACTGAAATCATGGGGAAGTCCTCCGCATGAGGGTGGCAATCACTTAATTCTACATAAGCCGTACAGTAATATGCTGCTGGCAGCATTGGGCGCAGACACAGAAGGGTCCCGCATCACGATGGGCATCGCCTCTCTCGGACGAGAGACTTTGGTTCGCCACTCTGCAGCCATTTTTCATGGCCCGCTTCAGTAGGAGAAAAGCATGTTGAACCAAGTGAATGGAATGTCTCGGATCCGGAGCCTGCACCGGTCACTGGCAGCTGTGGTGTTGTGTCTGGGACTGGTCGCCTGCCAGATGCCCGCAGCCATGCCTCCCGCCACAGAGTCCGAGGCAATGGCGGAAGCCATCGCCCCGGCGGAGGCTCCGGCGGTGGAAGCCGCAGAAGAGCCCGCGCCCACAGAAGAGACTGGATCGGAGGCCCAAGAAGCCGCTCCCGCGGAGCTGCGGGAGTTTGCCATCGTCAGCGAGAGCTCTGAAGTGCGCTTCATCATTGACGAGACCCTGGCCGGAGTGCATACGGAAGTGGTAGGGGCCACATCGGCGGTGACCGGTGCATTGCGGACCAGCCCCCATCGCCTCAGCGCCTCGGAGTTCGAGCCCTTCGTGATTGATGCGGACACTTTCGTCACGGACAGCAGTCGGCGCAACAGGGCCATCCGCAATTTCGTGTTGTACACCAATCTCCATCCGGAAATCGTCTTTGTGCCTGTCCACCTGGGCAATGCTCCAGACAGCGTGTCCGTAGGTGAAGAATTCACTCTGGAAATCACGGGACCCCTGCATGTGTTGGACACTGCCGTGGACGTGACTTTCATGGTTGTGGCCATGTTCAATTCCGAAACGGAACTGACGGGGACAGGCTCCACCACCATCACCTTGGAAGACCATGGCCTCAGCGTGCCCATGCCGCCCTTGGTCTCCTGGGTGGACGAAGTCATGATTCTGGAAATGGACTTTCACGCCGTGGCGGAATAGTGATGCAGCCTCCTGGCGTATGGCGGGACAGATGACAGGCGCAACATTGCCCTGACGGCCCTCTTCAGGATACACTGGTCGGAATCGGATGGGGCTCCGCACCGGAGCGGGATGCTTGTCTCACCTGTCGCCCGGTGTGTCCCGCCGCTCAGGACCAGATCCAACCAGCAACCCATGTCCAACGCTGCCGGGACCCCCGGACCTCTGTATCCCCCGGACCTCTTGCAGGGGACACGCATCATCCTGCGCAAATCCAGCGTGGTGGATGCGGACGACATTTTCCACCATTACGCTCAGGATGACGTGGTGACCCAGTTCTTGCCCTGGGAGCCGCACCGGAACATCCACGCTACCCGTCGCTTCCTGCAGGAATGCAATGAACAGTGGCGGGACGGCCGCAACTTTTCCTTCGGCATTTTGCACAGGGAGGTCGAGCAGGTCATCGGCATGATTTCCATGCGACCCAAAGGCCACAATGTGGATGTGGGGTATGTGCTGGCCCGCGCCTATTGGGGTCAGGGCCTTATGACCGAGGCCCTGACCATGCTCAGCGACTGGTGCCTGGAGCAGCCGGAATTCTGGCGGGTGGAGGCCTACTGCGATGTGAACAACAAGGCCTCGGCCCGCGTCATGGAACGGTCGGGCATGGAGCGGGAAGGCCGCCTGCGGAACTACATGCGCTATTCTGGCCGCGGTGCGGCGCCCCAAGACGCTTTTCTGTACGCACGCGTGAAGACCCGTAGCTAGGGCCGCCGGCCCTCCCGGATCAGGCATAGGTCAGTTTGGCCCCGAAGAAGGGGTCCGTGTCCCGGCTGGCTTCGTCCCGGTACTGCTTGCGATACAGGTCGTAGTAGTAGCCGCGGGCCCGGATCAATTCGGCGTGATTGCCCATCTCGGCAATGCCGCCATTGCGGATCACCAGAATCTTGTCCGCGTTGCGGATGGTGGAGAGACGATGGGCGATCACGAAGCTGGTCGTGGAAAAGAGCAGGGTCTGCATGGCTGCCTGGATCTTGGCTTCCGTGACGGTGTCCACGGAACTGGTGGCTTCATCCATGATGAAGATGTCCGGGTTCGCCAAGACGGCCCGGGCCATGCTGATCAGCTGTTTCTGGCCCACGGACAGCAAGGCGCCGCCTTCCCCCACATCCGTGTCGTAGCCATCCGGGAAGGTGCGGATGAACTCGTCCACCCCCACCAGTTCCGCGGCTTCCCGCACCTCGGTGTCGGTGGCCTCCAGTCGGCCATACCGCAGGTTCGCCATCAGGCTGCCGGAGAAGAGATAGGGCGTTTGCAGTACCATGCCAATGCGGCTGTGCAGGGCATGCAGGGTCATGGCCCGCACCTCGTTGCCGGCAATTTCAATGGTTCCGGCCTGCGGTTCGTAGAAACGGCACAGCAGATTCACGACCGTGCTCTTGCCGGCCCCCGTGGGCCCCACCAGGGCCACGGTCTCGCCCTCCCTGACGTGCAACGTGAAGTCTTGGAGAACCGGGTTGGTGGGTTCATAGGCGAAGTCAATGTGCTTGAACTCAATGTCCCCCCGCAGGGAGACTTGGGACCTGGCTCCTGGCTGATCCTGAATCTCCGGAATGGAGTCAATCAGGGAGAAGATGCGCTCGCCGGAGGCCACGGCCTGTTGAATCTGGGCATAGACCCGGGCCATTTCCTGAATGGGAAAAAGCATCCAGAAGAGGTACTGGATGAAGGCCTGGATGGCCCCGATGGTCATGAAGCCCTGGGCGTACTGGTAACCGCCCACGTAAATCACGGCGCTCACGGCTACCGCCGCGACCACCTGGATCACGGGCAGGAACAGGGCGGAGAGCCAGGCCGCCTTGTAGCTGGCGCTGTACATCTGGGTGGCCAGGTCGCTGAACTCCTCCAGATTGGGGACTTCCCGCACCAGCGACTTGGTGACGCGCACGCCTTGGATGCCTTCGGCATAGGAACCCGTGATGCGCGAATTGAGCCGCCGCACATCCCGCCACTGGCCCAGAATGTGCTTCTGAAAAAGCAGAGCCACGCCCACCATCACGGGCACGATGAGCAGCATGGCCAGGGCCAGGCGCCAGTTCAGCCACACCATGAAGCCGAGAAACACCACCACCGAGGTGGCTCCCCAGAAAAAGTCCAGGAATCCAAAGGAGACCAGTTCCGAGACGCGGCGTGAGTCGGAGGTGGCACGGGCCATGATCCAGCCTACGGGTGTCCGGTCGTAGTAGGAGAGCGACAGCTCCTGCAGGCGTCCGAACATGGCCTTGCGCAGGTCGTAGTTGATGGCCTGGCCTACGGAGCCGGCACAGAAAATAAAGAGGGCCACGAATCCCGCCAGGCCCACGCTGACCAAGGCCCACAGCAGCAGCAGCTGTTGGACATGGGCGAAGTCGCCCGGAATCACTCCTTCGTCCAGAATGCGCTTGCCCAGATAGATGTGAGTGCCTTCCATGGCCACAAGGCCGAGCACCCCGAAGAAGTAGCCCGCCACGTAGCCCCGGTAGTTCAGGACCAGTTTCAGCAGCCGCATCAGCGCGGGGCCGCTGAAGGCGGCGGAATATTCCTCTTCCTCGAAGTGCGTGCTGTTGCTCATCCCCTGTCCCTTGGCACGTGTCGACCAGAGGCCCGACCATTGGATGGCGACGGAGGCTCCCCCGTGGCCATTGCCAGTTCCGCGGTGAGTTCTGCCTCGATGCTGGTTTGCAACTGGAAGACCTGCTGGTACAGCCCGTCCTGTGTTGCCAGTTCGTCGTGGGTGCCCGTCTGGACAATGTGACCGCCATCCATCACCAGGATCTTGTCCGCGGTGGAGATGGAAGAGATGCGATGGGCGATGACGAAGGTGGTCCGCCCCTGCATCAGCCGCTGCAGGGCATCGCGAATGAACCTCTCGGTCTCCGCGTCCACGGCGCTGGTGGCATCGTCCAGAATCAGGATCTTGGGGTCCTTGAGGATGGTGCGGGCAATGGCCAGGCGCTGCCGCTGGCCCCCCGAAAGGGTCACGCCCTGCTCGCCCACGATGGTGTCGTACCCCTGGGGAAAGGCCATGACGCTGTCATGGATGTTGGCGGCGCGCGCCGCATGCTGGATCTCTTCTTCCGACACTTCCTGTTCGGCCCCGTACTGAATGTTCTCTCGCACGGTGCGGCCAAAGAGGAAGGGCTCCTGCTGCACGATGCCGATATGGCGGCGCAGGACGGCCCGCGGGTAGCGGGTCAGATCCACGCCGTCCAGGTAGATGTGTCCGGTGGTGGCATCATAGAACCGGGGCAGCAGATTCATGACCGACGTCTTGCCGGAGCCCGTGGAGCCCAGAATGGCCACCACCTGGCCCGACTCCGCGGTGAATGAAATGTCGTGCAGCACGGCGGGCGGAGTGCGCCCCTCGGCGATGTCGAATTCCGGTGCATCGTAGGCGAAGGAGACGTGCTCGTACCGAATGTCGCCCCGCAGGGGCCCCTCCGGCAGGTAGTCGCCTTCATGCAGCGGTTCGCGCCGTTCCTCGATGACGTCGCGTACGCGGCCCAGGGACACCAGGGACTGGGAGGAAAGCGCGAAGATGCGGCCCAGATGGCGGATGGGGCCGATCATCAGGCTGAGCAGCGACACGAAGGCCAGGTAGGTCCCCACCGAGATTTCCCCCTGCACGGCCATCCAGGACCCCAGCATCAGCGAGCCCACCATCTGGGTGGCCAGCAGCATGTCCATGCTGGGCCAGTAGATGTTGTGAAAGCGCACCAGACGCTTGCCCCGGCGGAGCAAGGTTTCGTTGGCCACTTCAAAGCGGCCAATCTCGTGTCTTTCGCGGGCAAAGGCCCGGACCACCCGCGCCCCATACAGGTTTTGCTGCAGCATGGAGGAGAGGCGGGCTTCCTGATCCTGAAAGTCGAAGAAGATCTGCGACAGATGTCGCCAGAAGCGGGTGGACAGGAAAACGGAGACCGGGATGACGATGGCCGAGACCAAGGCCAGCCTGGCATGCAGATGGAACATGGCCACAAAGGACATGGAAGAGATCGTGAGGATCCGCCCTACACCTGTAAAGTGCTCGGCCAGCAGCCGGCGTATTTCCTCCACATCGGAACTGGAACGCTGGATCAATTCGCCCGACTGCATGCGGTCGTGGCAGGCAAAGGGCAAATGCTGCACATGGTCGTAGAGGAAGACCCGCAACCGGCGCACGGCTCCTTCCGCGGTGCGCGCGGCCTGGCGGCCCCCCCAGAAGGTGCAGGTGCCGGCCACGGCGGCCAGGCCCAGGAATGCCAGCCCATACCAGTGCAGGCTCTCGAAATTCTGGGCCAGCAGCACGTCATCGGTGAAAAGGCGGATCACCGTGGCGAACTGGGAGCGGGCGAAGCCGGCTATCGCCAGCGCCACCAGCGCGGCCAGATAGATCGCCCGATAGCCGGCAATGAACCGGTAGATTGCCTTGGCCTGCGACACCCCCCTGATCTGACGCAGATCGAAGTCTTGGCGGCGCAGTGAACGGGGGAGAGGTGTAGCCATGGGAAATCACGCATTGGCGCGCGCCAGAGTCTAGTCCCTTTTGCTTCATTTTCCACGTAATTCACTGGGAAAACCGCGGATTGGCCCTGGGGCTTGCCCCGCGCCCATGCAAATGCACGGGAAAGTCCCACTTGCCGGTCCGAACTATTGGTATGATTCCGCGTTCAGGGCGCGTCCAACGGGTTGCCTGCAATCCCTGGGCAGAAGCCCAACCGGTTGGGGCAACGATACGGAGCTCCAGCCTGGCAACATCGAAATCGCCGCAAAAGCCCTTGCATGGCCATGTCCAATCTCACCTCGCCACTGCCCAATCCGGCCTCCTTGGCATGGGGTTTTTCCTGGCTGGCCCTATTCCAGGGACGGCGCTGGATCTGGACGGTCCTTGTGATCTGCATCATCGGCCTGGACCTGGGGCTGGCCCGCTGGCAGTTTCAGCGGTACCAGTTACGGCGCATGGAGCAACAGCAGCTGGCCCGGCAAGTGACCCGGGACACGTTGCCCTTGCCCTTGCCGCGAGGCGAGACTGAATCGATCGAGGATATGCTGTATCGGCGGGCGGTGGCTGTCGGCACCTTTGACTTTGCGCATCAGTTCGTGTGGGTGGGTCCCAAGGACCGCATGGCGGCCGGACCGCATTTGGTGACTCCGTTGCAGCTGCGGGATGGCACGGCAGTGCTGGTGGACCGGGGCTGGCTGTCGGCCGAGTACGACACTCCGGACCGTTGGGCCGCATTCAATGTGCAGCCCGAGGCTCCGCTGGAGGGCATTCTCTTGCCGGGCTCCCCGGTCCCGGATCCGGAGTTTCTGGCCCAGCAGGAGCGCCCGGTGCTTTTCTGGTCCAGGATGGACTTGCCGGAGATCGAGGTCCAGCTGCCCTATGCCCTGGTGCCCTACTATCTGCACCTGGAACCTGCCGACCGGGGGGATTCTGGCCTCATCTACACCATGGACAGAAAACTGGAACCTGCCGGCCGGGATGCCGGAATCATCTATCCCGTCAAGACCTGGTATACCCTGCGCACGCCACCCAGCATGCACGCGGGCTATGTGGTGCAGTGGGTGATGTCCGCCGTCACGGTCGCCTTGCTCTATCTGCTGATCATTCGCTTTCTGGAACGGCGCAAGCAAGTCACGGCCGCGGAAGCCGCCTCTGCACCTTCAGCCCGGGAACCGTAGGCCAAGGCCCAACCATGCTGGAAATCCCGATCTTTGCCGTAATCCTGCTCATGGCCCTGGGTTTCGGCATCGTGCTCTTCCTGATCAAGATTACGTTGCCCCGCATCTTCCGCAACGTGCTGGACCACTACGGCCGGCGGCTGGAACTGGCGGAGCAGATCATGAATACCCGGCGCGCTCCCCTGGAATGGGTGACCAAACACGTACGACAACTGGAGGGAGCTGCAGATGCGACCCAGCGGGAACGGATTCAGGGCCGCGCCGTGCATCTGAGCATCAAGCGACTGGGGTCGGTCATCCATTTTCTCAAAAGCGCCAACATCTTCGACTCTCCGGAAACCAAGCGCACCGTGCTCAATGAACTGGTGCGAATCCGGCGCGAATGGCAGGAACATGGCTGGTCTCACGTCGAGCCGGATCCCAACTACGTCCTCCTGCGGGACCGGCCGGACGCGGGACCAGAGGCCGAGAAGACCGAATCGGAAATTGCCTGATTGTCTTCGACTTCCTCCCAGGGGGATGACACAGTGGAAAGGGGTCTGGCATCCAGGCAGTGCCACGGCTTTCTTGGAAACGACTCATGAGGGGAGGAGGGTCCGGCAGGTTCGCCCTCCGCCTTGATCCTCTCTCTTCAGACCTCGTTGTCTTCGTCGTCGGTGAATGGTGGACCGGCGCTGATGCCGTGGCGTTTGCCTGAGTTCCGCGTTTCGACTGGACCATGGTTTGGGCCAAAGGGAATTGGAACCACCCCCTTTGCATTGCGCATTCCAGGCTTGCCAAGTGCTCGACTGCGTGCTGTGGGCCCGTCTGTCTCCACCAGGTCCTCGGCACCGAGGACCTTCAGGGGCAGGCGGGCCAGGGACAGTGCCACTGGGGCACAGTCTTGCCCGCCCCCGCTCTCACCATGTTCTCCCTCGCTTACACTCTCGGCGCTCTCCGCCCCATGCTCGCCAGCACCGACTTCGGCGTGGGGTGTCCAGCCATCGAATGTCCCTGTGGTGGCCTGCAGGCTCACTTCAACTGCCTGGCCGGGCAAGAGGTCCACGGGGGCGGTGGGGCCGAGTTCCACACCATTGGACAGGTGCACGTCCACCCGCACCTGGGACAAGGTCCCGCCGGTGGTGTTTTCCACAGCGCCCACGACGGTGTTGTCTGGTGCATGGTAGCCCATGATGAGTCGGGCGTCTTTGCGGACCGTGTCATAGGTTTCGTCCAGCGTCAGGAGGTTGCCTGATTCTTCCCCTCCGGATTCACGGGCCTGCACATTGTCTTGGGTTTCAGCCTCCGATTCATGCTTGCTGCCTTCAACTCCATTCTCCAAACCGTGCTCACCGCTGATTTCGCTCTCCATTGCACAGCCGCCTATCCCCGCGGTCGCCATGAAGGCCACCAGCGCCAATGTCATCATCATGCTCCGCGTGGAGGGATTCTTGCCCGTCATCCTGGCATGTATTCTGTGGAGCTGCTGCAACATGGTGTTTCTCCCTGTTGGATTCGTCCGGCGGCGATGCCTTCCATTGATGTGCATTCTCTCTGCTTATGGTTAAGAATCTGTGATAACCATTGGTGCCAATGGCACAAGGCCACGAAGATCCCTCATGCTGTGCGCGTTGACGCTGCCAGCGAGACGGGATCCCATGACCATCGTGGAGTCTGTCACGGAGCTGTGGTGCCGGGTTGACGATGCCATGCCGGACGCCCCCCGTCAGACCGTACTGGCACCGCGCGCACGGGTGACCTTGGGCCTGCTTCACGCTCTCAAGGGGTAGTCCCCAGGCCTTCTGTCGGGGCGGCGCGCCAACCCTCTGACCCTGTTTCCCCCGCTGCCCGAACGCACGCGGGTCTGCCGCCGCCTGCAGACCCGCGCCGCGTGGACGGACCGCTGCCGGGCCGCACCCACCCTGCTGGGCGTCGTCGCCACCTGCGGGATCGCGCGGCTCCACCCGCAGTTCCGCCCAGACAGGCCGGAAGGGCCTGTCCAATCATCGCGGGAGCGTGAGCGGCACGCTCTGCCGGGTGCAGGATCCGTGCGGCCTGGAGGTCGGCGGGGACTGCGACACCGCCAACGTCCACGACACCACCTTGCATCCCCTTGTCGCGCGGTGCAAGGCCTGATGGAGGTGCTGGGCGCCACCAGCTTCCACTGCACCGCCGGCGGGGGCGTGGCCACGATCGCATGCCGATGGCACCTTGGGACTGGCCATGACGGGACTGCATCTCGGCGGCGCCCTGTCTCCGCCGGTTGGCAATGCGCTGGCGGTTTGTCTGGGTGGGGATGCCATTTCTGTTTGGGGCCCTGTTTCGTGTCATTCCCATTCTCGTCTTCGCCCAGCTGCGCGATCTCCAGCCGACAGAGGGGGCCCGGCGATCTGCCGGGGGGCCGTCCCAGGGATCACAGGTTCCGCTCTGTCGGCTGGCCTCAGACCCTGCGTGGAGATGGTCATGCATTGCCGTCCCCGTGATTGACAGACACTCTGTACCGTACGCACGTTGCTGTCTGCAGGAAGGCGGCAGCGGCCATTGCACCTCGGTGGCCGGAACCCGGTACCGTGGACCATTGCCCTGCCGCTCGGCACTCTCGGCTCCCCTTGCCGGAATTTGGTCTTCGCCACGGTTCCCTGCGGCGCATATCGGGATTGCCGTCACTCCGCCTGACCCACGGCATGCACAGCCGTGACACCGTAGGTTCCGCGCCAGAGCCAGAGCGTCCAGCTCGCCGCCAGCAGCAGAAAGCAGGCTGCCAGGATGAGAAACGCTCCGGAAATTCCCAGGCGTGGATCCTCCGTGATCAGGGCCGGCATGATCACGCCCAGAATCCCCATGAGATTGAAGAGGAAAAATTCGAAGGACAGCATGTGATCGCGCAGCGGGAACGGCGTAAGGCTCAGTATCAGCTGCGTGGAAAATGTCCAGATGAGCACGGCCCCCACGGAACGCAGGGCCACCCCTAGCAGCAGCACGCCAAAAGGCGGAATGGGCGCCTGCAAGAGCATGCCAAGAGCCGCAACGAGGTAGGCATACGTGATGGCACGGCGCATTTTGCGATGATCGTTGCCCGTGAAAAGACGGACCAAAATGGGACTGAAGAAACTCACTAGTCCGCCCACCGAAAAGATATAGCCCAACAGCAGGGAACTTGGACCAATATGCGGATAACGCTGGCTCAGCAGGATCTGCAGGATTTGGGTCGGAATGAAACTGAACACTGTGACCGCCGTCTTCTTGGTGGCAAGCCAGAGAAAGTCCTTGTGCCTGCGCAAAAAATCCCACAGTATCGCATAGGACATGTCCGATGCGGACTGGGGGGAAGACTGACCGCGGCGTGCCGCTTCGGAGGCAGGTTGGTACCGTAGCTGCAGCAGGCAAGCAGCAGACAGCACAAACGTGGCGGCATCTATGACAAACGACACTGTGGTCCCCAAGAGCGTGGTCACCAGACCGCCCAGTGCCGTGCCCAAGGCGATCATGCCGGTCCAGCTGAGAGACCCCAATGTGTTGGCTGCACCCAACTCCTCTTCGTTCGCCACCAGATTGGGGAGAATGGCGGTGCGAATGGGGAAGAAAATCCCGCTCAGAAAGGCCTGGAGCCCGATCAGCAGATAAAACAGCCAAAGATGATCGGGGCTTCGTACCAGCAGCAGTCCCAATACCAGGAAACATCGTGTCAAGTCCGACGCAATTAGAAACGTCCGCCGGCGTATGCGCGTCACCACCCAGGGCGCCAGCGGGGCCCCCAGCACAGGCGCCAGTGTGCGAACCCCCACCAGGAGACTGATCGTAAGTCCTGACGGAGCCAGTCTGTTGACCACCTCGGTGGCGGCAATGAAGTTGAACCAGTCGCCAAAAAGGCTGATGACCAAGGAGAGCATCAGATAGCGCACATTGGCGTTGCGGCGCAGGAGCGTCGCATATTGGAGCAGATTGTTCTTGATACGGCCTCTCCCTCAATACCCAGGATTTCCCGCACAATCAAGGTCCCGGGAACCCCGGAGATTGCATTGTAAAGTGGGAATGCGGTCAAAGCAGAAGGAGGGCGTAGAGGCTCTTGCGGTCAGGCAGGCGGATCCGGGGTGTTTCGCGCTGCCCGGCTCCGGGTTGCAGGGTTGATGCCATGGGCCCGGGTCCATGCGAGGAATGGGCTCAGCCCGGTGCGGGACATCCGATGCTATCCGTGCAATCTCCACTGGGGTTCCGCCGACTTCCTGGCCATCGCAGAGACGAGACTGGCACCCCGAGACGGGTTTGCAACAGAAGCTTGCCATCTGTCCTGAGCGGGTGTGCGGTGAAGGAATGCCCCGCGGCCCGGGCGCGGTCGGGAAGGAGGCAATGCTCCCTTGCAATGTAGGGACACACCTTGGCCAGCCTACAGGAACCCGGCCACTTGCCTCCCTGTTGCAAATTGCCGCGGGGCAATGAAAGCCAAGTCCGGGTTGTTTTCCATGCTCACCGGCAGAGATCGCCCTGTCGTCCTCCAGGGGCCAGGACCTGCTCCATGCAACGATAGGAGCCCGGGCCAACAAGGCTGCCCACTGCACGGGACGGAACCGTTACAGATCCGTGAAGGGAAGAGCCGTTACACCCGCGCCAAGAGGCAGGCGTGTGTTGCCTGGATGCACAACATAGCCTGGCGCTGCATTCTCCATGTCTTCCTGGAATGTCTTGATAGCGGCGGCCATGGCGGGCCGCGGTGTAGCCGACAGCTTCACTTCAATGGGCACGAGCTTGCCGTCGGTCTCGACCACAAAATCCACTTCCGTTCCCGCCGTGGTCCGCCAAAAGTAGATCTGCGGGTCCAGGCCCCGATGCGTCAGGGTCCGGACGATTTCGGTCAGCACGGCCGTCTCCATGAGGGGGCCACCCATAGGCCCCGATGCAGCATGTCCGGGGTTCCTGAGTCCCGTCAGGTAGCAGAGCGTGCCGACATCCGCGAAATACACTTTCGGCCGCTTGACGAGCCTCTTCCCCACGTTGGCGAAGTAGGGACGCAGTACAATCACCTGGTAAGTGGCTTCCAGCACGGAAAGCCATGCCTTGACGGTGTTGACCGCCACACCGAGGTCCCGGGCCACATCCGTCAGAATTCAGGAGCTGGGCGCTGCGGGCCGCGAGAACACGGAGAAAATTCTGATACTGGATCAAATCTCCGACTTGCCGCAACATGCGCACGTCTCGTTCCAGATACGTCTGAATATAGCTGGCGTGCCAAAGGGAGACATCCCGGTCGGATTGTCGCGCCAGTTCGGGGTACCCACCCCGCAGGAATCCCGGCCACATTCGATCAAAGACATGCGGGGAGGGTGTCAACGGCCCGTGGGGACGCTCCCACGCCAGGGCGGCCTGGGGTCGACCCTCCGCTTCGCGTTGGGAAAGCGGCAACAGGCGCAGCACGGCCGCGCGGCCGGCCAAGGACTCGGTTGTCTTGGCGGACAGCCACAGGTTCTGCGAGCCAGTCAAAAGGTATTGACCGGATTGATGGCGGTTCGCGTCGATCTTTTCCTTGATGTAGAAAAGCAAATCAGGGACGTATTGCACCTCATCGAAGATCGTCGGCGGTCGATGCATTGCCAAGAAGCCGCGCGGGTCTTCCGTTGCGGCCGCGCGTACATCCGGCGGGTCCAAAGCTACATAGCCATAAAGCCGTCCAAAGAGATGTTGCAGCAACGTTGTCTTGCCGGACTGGCGCGGTCCGGTCAGGACCACGGCGGGAAATGCGGAAACCGCTTTCTTGAGAACCGGTTCCAGCGAACGTGGGATATAGGAGAGGCACATAACGGATTTCACAAGAGGCAAGTACAAAATATGCATTTCAAATGCATAATATCAAGGATGTGCAACCGGGGAAATCGGGGTGATGGATGGCAAGACAGGGCTGGCTGGTTCAAAGCGTACACACAGGCGCGACCGAAATCCGTCGCCCTGCCCCTCGGCTGGCGTGGTCTCCTACCCATGCTGCACGGCCTTGCTTTGCCAAACTCATCGGCGTTTCCTACGCTTCAGTCAACCGTTGGGAGAACGAACAGGCGCGCCCCAACCCTCCGGCCTGGCAGCGCATTCGGACTATGGAAGCCTTTCTGACACACGCAGACACCGCAGAGTCCGTCCCGCCGCGTGTTGTGGCTCCAGAGACTGTGGTACCAAACCTGGATTTCTCCGCCGATCCGAACGCCGTAGCCGCCGTGATCGAGGCCCATCGTCTGACGTGCGGTCATCTCTTCAATCCCGCGTTCGCGATCGAGACGTCACGGATCGATCCCCTGCCGCATCAACGGATTGCCGTCTACGAGCACATGTTGCCACAGTTTCCCCTGCGCTTTTCGCTGGCCGACGACGCGGGTGCCGGCAAGACAAGCTGACAGGACTGTATGTGCGCGAAATGCTGTCGCGCCGCCTCGTGCGTCGCGTGCTCATCGTGTCCCCGGCTGGTCTCGTGGGCAACTGGGAACGTGAATTACGCAGCCTGTTTCGTCTGCAGTTTCAGATCATCGGCGGTGCCGACGCGCGTACCGGCAATCCCTTTCACGGTCCAGAGAGTGATCGAATCATCGTCAGCCTTGACACTCTGACCGGGACGCGCATGTTCCACCATTTTCGGGACACGGTCACCAAGGCCTACGATCTCGTGGTGTTCGACGAAACACACAAACTGGCCGCGCACCGGCAACCAGACTTCCGGATCCGGAAAACAGATCGGTATCGACTGGCCGAAGCCGTGGCGGGCGCGGAGGGAGATGACGAGTACTGGACACTGCCTTGGACCGCGCAGCACCTGCTGCTATTGACGGCCACCCCACACATGGGCAAAGATTATCCCTACTACTGTCTGTGGTGCCTGTTATGGCCCAGACCCCGCGCCCGGCCCACGACCGTCATGGCCGCATCGAAACCCGGCACTGCCGGGGGATCGGCAACCCGTGGAGCCCCACGGCCACTGGCCCGATCTGCAGAGCCTGATCGCAGTGGAAGCCCTCCGGGCGCGAAAACTCGCTGCACGGGGTGTTGGATGTAGCCTTCCAGGAGGATGCATGCCGACTGCGCCAAGGCCACGCCGCCCTCAATAGGGCCGTCTTGTGGCAGGAGTACACCTGCTCTTGCGGCGGAATACCCGCACAAAGTTAGGTGTTGAAAACAAACGCCTCAAGGCCGGCTGCAATCTGGCCTGTAGGGAGGCGATCTTGGGTTTTTGACGACTTTGCGATTGCCCTGGGTCTCACCAGCAACGCACCCGGCGCAGGCAGAGCCTGCTTCCCACCGCCGTGATGCAGGCCTGGGATGGCGGCACCCTCAGAGAGGGTGGTCATATAGGCTTCCGCGTGACCGAGGGGCGGGGTGCGTGGGTGCAGGGATGGGCTAGCTTTCGTATTCCAGCAAAGACAATGCGGGGATCTGTCAATCGGTCAGATCAGCTGCGGTTGGAGTTCATAAGGGATCGGGAATACTCCGATGATGACAAATGGGTTGGGGGCGATGCCATGAAATTGCAGAGTTGTACCCAGAAAAAAGTGCAGGTCCTTCGTCTGGAATTCGTCAAAGTACTTTTCCCGTACTTTTTGCAGGGCGACTGGCTCGTCTCCCGTTGTCAATCTCAAACAATTCCAATAAAGCTGACCGGTCTCCCAATCCAATACTTGGAGCTCGCTTTGTCTTCCATTGACATCCTTGAAACGATAGGAAAAGCGGTAAGGGAGTTTTGGTATGACTTGAAAAGTTTCCCGCCAATTGTTTTCTTCAAAAAGGTCAGGTTGGTTTGACAGGTTGCGCATCTTTTGGAGCTGCCGGTAATTCCACTCTCTTTCTTCTGCCCTCCACACGAAGTCGGTTACTTCGCCAGGCTTGAAAACAGCCATTGAAATACTGTTTGATTTGGCATCTGCAATGAGTTTACCCAGATCGTCATAGACTCATAGACTCTGGCAGTTTCAAGCAACAACCGACGCCGGGCACTCCAGTTGTCCGATGTGCCAATATGACCCACTGGCCTCAGCTCTTGCTGGTCGACTGGATTAAAAGAGTCGGGCCGACAGTCCCTTGAGCTGGGTTTCAGTTGGCATTCTATCCAGTCGAATTTTTTATATTGTTCCTCTTCATGGAGGCGACGAAAAGGCACTGGATATATACGGACCCACGTGCCGTCTTCTCTGATACCGGCAGTGCAAACAGTCTCTCCGTATCTGGTAGATAGAGTCGGATAGGTCTTGACCGTGACCAGAATGCGCTCTTTCTGCATTGTGCTTACAGGTGGGTCACGGTATGGATTTGCTCTTCCGACTGTTCAGAAAAATCTTCAAGTGCCGCTGCTACACAGTGTCGATGGCATTGAGATGGCTCGTGTTCATAGCATGTGAGTGCGACAATCTCACCAGAACGCAGCCAAGTGAGAATGTCTGCAAGGGGCTTGTCCTGACTTTTCCGAATTCTCTGTGTGTATGTCCTAAATAGAGCTTGGAATTCTACTTGGGTTCTGAGTCCCCGACGATCCCTTGCCTCAATGCCCAGTTCGGGCAAATGTTTGTAGCAAATGTCCATCCTGTCACAGGTTTGAGAGAGCATGGACTTTGAAAATCCATATTTGCGGCTAATGGGATTGCGGCGCACATCACACAGTATTGTGACATTTGAGCGCAACAGAAGATTGAAATATTCCTCCAACATTCTGCCTTCATAACCTACAGTAAGCAGTGTCGCTCCTGTGGCCTTGGGCTTTGCCGCTCGGACCAGCTGCATTGCAACTGGTTCGTTCTTGAGGAGGCTCCCAACTTTTTCGCTCCGGGTGGCGTAATAAGGAAAACGACGATATGTTTCCTGGATGAGGCTAGGGCCGCGCTTCTCGGCATATCGGCAAACGAATTCGTGGACTGATCTGTCTTGGTGTGTCCTGCCCATGCGGTTACCCTCTGCTGTGAGATTCCAACGCTCCCCGTTACAAAGCAGGCCGTAACGGCGGAGGCGGTGTAAATCCGCGTCGCATGTGAATGAAAAGGCACCCAACTTGTAAGGCACGAATTCGTACAGACTGGTGCCGACCCGATCGGAGGAACGCTGCTCTTGGCAGTAGAGAAAAAGCATCTTCTGAAAATCGGTTTTTCCGATGGGGCCTCCGAGGGCGTGGAGGAGAGCCAGCAAACGAAGCTGACGTTTGAACAGCCTGGGTCTCTTCTGCGAATCTGCAGTTTGAACTGAAGCACGCATTTCTTTATGAAGCAGCCAGGTATGGCTCAAGGCCATCGCAAAATCAGAATTCTTAAATCCAACATATACAACAATATATGTTCATTTTTTTGATCGATGATGTTCTCGGAGGAGTTGGACAGAAGTAAATCAGGCCACAATCCGGATACAGCTACACAAAATCATATGGTGTCTGAGCTGCTTTATGACTGCGATTGCTTTGAGTCTGGATTTCTTTTGCGGGCGCTGCACAATGTGGCCGATCGGAGTAGCCTCCTGGAAGCCCCGTCCCGGCCGCCCAATCATGGAATTTGTACATCTCTCACTGTCTGCCCAGTCCAGCCAAAGACGTGGAGATCCCCGCGTCTGAGACTCACTCACTGTCCCGCCCAGCGTGTCCTTCGATCTGTCTTGCGCCGGACAATAGACAGGGCTGAGACAACTCCAGACTCACACTTTGATTGCGCCTGAGGTCAAGCCTTCCACAAACCAGCGACTGGTGAAGAAGAACAGGATCACCAAAGGCACGGATCCAATCAGGAGCCCGGCCATCAGGAACCCGTAGCGGGTGAAGTTCTCGACCTGGTAGGACCACAGGCCGGGGGTCAGGGTCTGGCGTTCCAGCTGGGAGATGGTGAGGGCCGGCCAGATGAGATTGTTCCAGGTGCCCAGGATGTTCAGGATGGCCGTGACGCCCAGCATCGACTTGGACATGGGCAGGGCGATCTTGTAATACCCTTGCCATTCACTGGCGCCGTCAATGCGCGCGGCGTCAAACAGCTCCCGGGGCAGACTCTGCAGATAGGTGCGCAGTATGAATATCGCGAAAACCTGGCCACTGGCCACCCAGGGCAGGATCAGGGACCAACGTGTGTTGAGCAGAGACAGATTCTTGACCAGCACGAAGGAGGGGATCAGGGTCAGGGTGGCCGGCACCATCATCAAGGCCAGCACCAGATAGAAAAAGAACTCGCGCCCCGGATAGCGCAGGATGGCAAAGGAATAGGCGGCCACGGAGCCCAGTATCAGCACCCCCACCACGGTCAGGCCCGAGGTGAACACGCTGTTGAACAGGAACATGCGCACGATTTCCCACGCCGACACATAGTTGCGCCAGTGCAGGGGCAAGGTGGGCAGAAAGGGCACGCGCGCGAATTGCGGAATGGTCTTGAACGAGATGAAGAATGCCATCACCAGCGGCAGCAGCGACAGCCCGCACAGGAGGGCGAGCACCAGCACGCGCCAGACATCCGGGAGCTGGAAGCGGGGGGAGGTTCGAGGCACAGACACCTTGACAGCCTACCTAGAATTCCTGGGTCGAGATGTACTTCATGTTGATCAGGGTCAACACCAGGGTCAGCAGAAACAGGACCACGCCGATGGCGGAAGCGTACCCCATCTTGTTGATGCTGAAGGCATTCCAGAACATCCACATGCCGGGCACCATCGTCTTGTTGATGGGGCCGCCCTGGGTCATGGCAAAGACCGCCGTGAATTCCTGCACCCCCCACATGATGGTCAATACGGTGAGCAACTTGATCTGGCCTGTGATCAGGGGAAATTCGATGGCCCACAGAATGCGCCAGTTGTTGGCCCCGTCGATTCGGGCGCTCTCGATCACTTCGGTCGGAATGACCTGCAGTCCAGCCAGCAGAATGAGAATCGCGACGCCGTCCACCCAGGGAAAATTGCGCAACATCACCGCGTACAGGGCCGTGTTGGGATCGGCCAGCCAGGCCCGGGTCCAGTGTTCCAGCCCCGTGGCGATCAACAGCATGTTGAGCGGGCCGACCGTGGCGTCGTAAATGAATTTCCAGAGCATCAGCAGGACGATCGCGGGAATGACGACCGGCAGTATGGCCAGAAAGCGAAACAGGAACTTCAGGCGCTGGCTGATCATCCGATGCAGGAGAATGGCCACGAACAGGGACACGAAAATGGTGGAGAGCACGTACCACAGCGACAGCTGCAGCATGTTGCCCAGGGACTGCTGAAACACCCTGTCCTGGGTGAAGAGCTTGACAAAGTTGCCCAGACCCACCCAGTCCGCGTCCAGCCCCGGCGCCCAGTCGAACAGGGAACGATACAGGCCCAGAAAGGCCGGGTAGTACATGAACACGGCCAGCATGATCATGGTCGGCACCAGCATCAGGTACCCTGTGCGCCCTTGCCAGATCCGTTGCCCCAGCGATGTGCGCCGGGGAGCGCCCAGAATGGTCATGTTGCAGTGTGGAACAAGCCGGCCCCCGGGATGGCCCACGGGTCATGGGCCATCCCGGGCGGATGCGGACTCAGCAGGTCAGGCCTTCGCGTGCAATGAAGCGATCGGCATAGGCGTCAAAGGATGCGGTGATGGCCGCAACGGCATCGTCCTGCGACAGCTGGTCCAGCAGGTAGGCGCGCCAGGCCTGGCCAATCGGTTCCGCCGCTTCGGCATCCAGCTTGACTTCCTCGTAGATGAACATCTGGGTTTCCCCGATCTGCGTGGTGAGCAGCTCGAAGGGTTCCTGGAACCGCGGGTCCACGGGCACGTTCTTGACGTTGGGCATCGTCGTGCCGATTTCCGACTGGATGCTGTAGATATTGTCCGGCACGGAGATGAACTGCATGAGATCCACGGCATGCGCCAGCACGCCGTCCTGCTCCGCCCGCGTGGCAATCGCCATCTGATCCCCCACGGGGCCGCCGATCGGCCAGGCGGGGGTCGGCGGCTCCGTCACAAAACTGGAGGATTCCGTCGTGAGCAGGGGCGCGAAGAAGGTGTCCCACTCGAAGTCCACCAGGGGATCCGTCAACAGCCGCGGGAAGGACCAGGTGCCGTTTTCCATGATGGGCTCGTTCTTGGTGAGGAATTTGGCATGGGAATCGGTCGCGCGGACGGTCCAGTCCTGCGGCCGGTAGGGCACATTCATTTTCCAGAGCCGCATCCACTCCCGGTACTGTTCCGAGTCAGGAACGTAGATCTGGTTCTCAATCGCGCAGGCCACCTCCTCGTAGCTGGCATTGTCACGGTTGGGGTTGACCAGCGGTTCGATGTCGCGGGCGAACACCATGCCGCCCAATTGCAGACGATACCAGTGGTCGGTGTCGGAAATGGAGCCGGTCCAGCCACCATATGCCCGCACGCCTTCGTCCAGGAACGCCTGGCAGACATCCAGGAACTCGGCGTAGGTGGAAGGGCCACTCAGGCCCAGTTCCTCGAACCAGTCCACGTTGTAATAGAAGAATGTGGTGATGAGCCCGAAGACCAGATTGTGGTAGCCCTCCCGCATCAGGGTTTCCTTGGTGGGAATGGGGTAGAACTGGTCCACCCAGCGTTCGCTGCCGGCTTCTCCTGCTGGGATGTGGGGGTTGGGGGCTTCCATGAAGGGGGTCAGCTCCTGCCACCAGTTCTTGTCCAGATCGTCCTTGACATGCCAGTGGGCCTGGGGCGTGATGTGGGGAATGGTGCCTGCGTTCTGTTGGGCCACGGTCCACTCCCTGAATCCCATGCCTTGGGGCACCCGGATCCATTCCACCGCGGTGTTGGGCGCAGCATCCTGATATGCCTCCAGGACCTGCAAGATATTGTCGTGGGGGATGGGATTGTCCTCACTGCGCTCCTGGGACTGGGTGGGTGTCCAGCCACCCCAGTAGGCCATCAGTTCTGCCACTTCAGCGGCCTCCGAGCCATCTCCCGGACTGGGGACCACGGCACATGCGGCCAAGGCACCGGACATGGACACCATGCCGGCCAATTGCAAGAAAGTACGGCGCGAAACGTTCATGCTCTCACTGCTTCCTGTTATGTGGGCAAAGGCGCATCGCCAGAAGCGCTGCATTCCAAACTGTATCACCGATCCTGGATTCCAAGAAGCGGCTGCTCGGTGCACAAACTCCGTGCTGTGCTTCCTTTGGCCTGGACACGGTGGCGGTTTGTAACCACCCGTCGCCGGTTTCCCTATGAATCACTTCCCCAAGGGGCCTCTGGCCAACCCGGGGGCGACGCGGCCAGAACGTCGGCCAAGATCAGCCTGGACTTGCAGGCAGGCTGTCGCCATCCATGAGCTCAGGGAGCGGGCGAGGGCCCGGGCCACCCGGGCCGGCTGCGGGATCCGCTTTGCACTCGGCCTTGCCGGCACAGCCCATGAGGCAGAGTCTGTCCGACCCCACAGGCCGTCTGCTCTGGACAGCACGGGAGGTGGTCATTGTAGGAGCCAGGAACGGCCCGGAGACAGGGCGGATGGTGTCCCTGTGTGCTCCTTGGCCTCGGGAAGGTCCATTCCGGCCATCTTTGCGGCGTCATTGTGCAACTTGACATGGGCCTCGCCCCAAGCCCATGTCAAGTTGCAGAGGGAGGCAGTCTAGAATAAGAGCGCCATGAAATTCTTCAATGCGGCGGGGCCTTGTCGTCCTGCACTCCATTGCCTGCTGCCTGCCGCCGAGTGGCTGGAAGAGTTCCGCCTCGACCTCTTGGGGGTGCAAGAAGCCTGTTTTGTCCTTCATGCCCCGCGGCAGACCGGAAAGACGATAATCATGATGGAATGGGGATGCCCGATGACCGTGGCGGGCCAGCACATTTGCGCTTGCGTAGCACTGCCAACGGGGCCCCATGCGATGGATTGCCGACATGCAACAGCAACGAACATGCCCCTGCACGTTGTCTCGGCGCGCAACAGGCCATTCCTGCAAATGGCCAGACCGCATTTTCCCAGTGAGGTGTTCCCATGACGCTTCCCCGCCCTGAGCATCCCCGGCCGGACTTTCACCGTGATCCCTGGATCAACCTGAACGGCCTCTGGCACTTCAAGTTTGACGAGAACCTGGTGGGCGAAGGCCTGCGTTGGCACCAGACCGGGACAGTCAGTCGCAGCGGCAGTGCCATCGTGGTGCCTTTCCCGTGGGAGAGCCGGCTGTCCGGGCAGGGCCGCACTGATTTCAAGGGAGCCGGCTGGTATGAGCGGGACATCACGGTTCCCGCAGAGTGGGCAGGTCTGGAGCCGATCCTGCACTTTGGGGCTGTGGACTGGGAGGCGCGTGTCTGGGTCAACGGGCGTCTGGTGGCCGAACATGCCAACGGCTATCTGCCCTTTGCCTGCAATCTGCGGGAGGTGGCGGCTCCGGGGGACACCGTGCGCCTGACTGTACGCGCCTTTGACATTGCAGATGCGTCGACTCTCGTGGGCAAGCAAGTGCCGCGTTGGTACACCCACAGCAGCGGCATCTGGCAGACCGTCTGGTTGGAGGGACGGGGCTCCAGCCACATCAAGGAAATGCCCATTGTCCCTGATCTGGAACATATGCAGGCCCGTATTCTGGCTGCCGTGGAGGCACCGACGGGCAGTCGAGCCCGGTTTGCGCTCAGTTCCCCGCAGGGCCTGTTCGAGACGGTGGGATGGGAGCGGGTCATGGCAGACGGCCACGCGAATCCAGAGGTGGAAATCTCGATTCCCAACGCCAGGCTGTGGACGCCTGACGACCCGTTTCTCCACGAAGTGGTGGGCACCCTGCACATTGAAGGCCAAGGGGAAGTGGATCGGGTCTCCACCTACTTTGGGATGCGCAGTTTTGGACGTGAACAGTGGGGAGACAACCCCTACGAATATCTCACCTTGAATGGCAAGCCCATTTACCTGCGGGGCGCGCTGGACCAGGCTTTCCACCCGGATGGTCTCTACACCTACCCTTCGGACGCGGTGATCAAGCGGGACTTGGAGCTGGCCAAGGAAGCAGGGCTCAACATGTTGCGCTGTCACATCAAGATCAACGAGCCGCGTTACTACTACTGGGCCGACAAGCTGGGCCTGCTCGTGCACTACGACATGCCCAGCCCGGATCTGGACTCGCCACGCATGCGCCGGATCTGCACGGAAACTGTGCCGGCCATGATCCGGAGGGACTTCAACCATCCCTCCATCATGCTGTGGATTCTTTTCAACGAGACTTGGGGCCTGGCCAACCAGGATACGCAGGAGGGTCAGGAATGGCTGCGTCGGATCGTCCGCAGGGCCCGGGCTCTGGATGCCACGAGGATGGTGGAGGACAATTCTCCCTGCAACTACGACCACGTAGAAACCGATGTGAATTCCTGGCATTTCTATATCAACGACTATGCCCGAGCCCGCACCCATGTACAGCAGGTGGTGGACCAGACGTTTCCCGGTTCCGGGTTCAACTACATCGGGGAAGGCAACGTGCAAGGCACGGAGCCCCTGATGAACAGCGAATACGGGGGCATCAGCGCGGCCATGGGAGACATGGACATCTCCTGGTGCTTCAAGTACCTGACCACCGACCTGCGGCGGCATGCCCAGATCTGCGGCTATGTCTACACGGAACTGACCGACATCGAGTGGGAGCACAACGGCTTGTACAAGTACGACCGCTCGTGCAAGACCTTTGGGTACGATGCCTTCGTGGAGGGAATGACGGTCGCGGACCTTAACGCGCCCCTGTTTGCGGGCTTGGATTGTCCACCTTGCCAGACGCTGGCGCCAGGGGCGGTGTTCTCGGCTCCCGTCTTCGTTTCCCATTGGGACGATGTTCTTGCCCCGGTCCATCTCGACTGGCGGGTAACCCTGGTGGATCGACTGGGCGAAACGCATGCAGGCCCCAGTGGCCGTTGGAAAGTGGCGCCTCGGCCCTATGGCGTGGTGACCTTGCCGGAGCCTCTCGCTTTCGACGTGGGGAACGTGGAGGGGTTGGCTACCGTGGCTCTGTGCCTGATGGACAGGGCGGGCCACTGTCTGCATCGCAACTATGTGAACCTGGAAGTCTCCCGGGGACTCTCTCCGCGGGTGGAGACCACTGCGCAAGGCACCGTGGTGCGGTTTGGGCCGGCAGACTTTCGGAACTGCAGCTGGCCCATTCCGGGGACAGGCCCGGGAGGCGACAAGACCAGCGGCCAAGGTCCGGGAACATTGGATTATGAAGTTCGGATTCCGGATGACGTGGATCTGGATCACCTGACCCGTCTGGAACTGAAGTTGGAGCTGGGTTCCCGGGCCCACATGGGAGAAAAGCTCTCCTGGCCGCCGCGCAACTGGCGACAACACACGCCGCAGACCATGGCGACGCAGTTTCCGGGGATCGTGGATGTGTCTCTGGGAGGCGTCAAGGTGCGGAGGCTGCAGCTGGAGGATGATCCTGCCGATGCCCGCGGGGTCTTGAGTCATCATCACGGGTTTGAACCGGGCTCCTACGGCTATCTGCAGAGCGTGGTGGTGACCGGGGAGGAACTGGAAAACGTAGTGCGAGCTGTGCAGAAGCGCCTTTTGCCTGTCCGGCTGGATGCCCGGTCGGCGGGCTCCGCACGCGGTTTCTCGGTCTATGGGGAAAGAGCCGGCAGGTATCCTGTGGGTCCCACTATGATCTTCCGTTGACAGATCCCAAGCGGCCATGCCCAAGACCACCTACGAGGACATCTACGCCATGGTGCGGCAAGTGCCCAGGGGCCAGGTGGCAACCTATGGACAGATTGCCCTGCTGGTGGGCCGTTGCACCCCACGCATGGTGGGATACGCCATGGCCGGCCTGGATTTCGATTCCGACGTGCCTTGGCACCGGGTGATCAACCGGCTGGGGCGCATCAGTCCGCGGGCAGGTGACGGAGCGGAGCTGCAGCGGGAGCTGCTGCACCGGGAAGGCGTGGGCTTTGATGCCGCAGGCGTCATTCCCCTGCGCAAATACCGCTGGCTTGGCCCCCATGCCGCGGGACAGGATCCTGAACCGAAATAGGTGCCGTGCTTTGACCCGGCCGCATTGGGCGGTGTCTACACCCGAGAGGAATTCTCCATGAAAGCCATTACCGTACAAAGTGACCAGCCCGGCAATCCCATGGTCTGGTCCGAGGTGCCAGATCCTGAATTCGGTCCCGATGAAGTGCTTGTGGATATCCATGCCACGGCCCTGAATCGAGCCGACCTGATGCAAAGGGCCGGCAATTACCCCCCGCCGCCCGGCGCTTCACCCTACATGGGCTTGGAAATGTCCGGTACCATCGTGGCCGTGGGATCCGATGTTGCGGCATGGCAGGAAGGAGACCGGGTATACGCCCTGCTGACGGGTGGTGGCTATGCAGAGAGAGTCAATGTGCCGGTGGCCATGCTCTTGCCCATGCCGGACGAGTGGGACTTCACCTATGCCGGAGCGATTCCGGAAGTCTTTCTCACGGCCTATCTCAATCTTTTCATGGAGGCTGGTCTCCAGGCAGGGGACACCGTGTTGATGCACGGTGGCGCCAGTGGCGTGGGTACGGCGGGCATTCAGATGGCCCATCATGCCGGCTGCCAGGTGCTGGTTACCGCCGGGACGGAGGAGAAGACGGCGCGCTGCCGGGAATTGGGCGCGGACCTGGCGGTGAACTACAAGGACCGAGACTTCGTGGCGGAGATTCGGGACTTCACCGACGGAGCCGGCGTGGACGTGATCATGGACATGGTCGGCGCGGCCTATCTGGAACGGAATCTGAGCCTGCTCAAGGTGTATGGCCGCTTGGTGATCATCGCGCTGCTCGGGGGAGCGACCGCGGAGATCAACCTGGGGCATCTGATGCGGCCGCGCCTGCGCCTGATCGGGTCGGTCTTGCGGCCGCGCAGCGTGGCCGAGAAAGTGGGCATCATCCGGAATTTTCAGGAGCAGTTCGGAGCGCATCTGCAGGACGGACGCCTGCGGCCGATCATCGACTCCGTGTATCCCATCGCGGCGGCCAATGAGGCACAGGCCCGCATGGCGGCCAATTTGAACATTGGCAAGATCGTGCTGCGGACGCGCTAGAATCGGCCGTACGGGCCGTCGGGCAAGGAGTGGGCCCCTTGGGACTCGAACCCAAAACCCACGGCTTAAAAGGCCGTTGCTCTGCCAATTGAGCCAGAGGCCCCCGCGCTGCCGCCAACAGACGAATATAGCACAGGGACCGGCGACACGGGGCAAATTGCGTGACCGTTGCACGGCAATCGGACCTGAATTTCCCCCATGGGAGACCATGCTGCGGGATTTTGCCCCCAATCCCGCTGGAAGGTATGGGCAATTGCCGTGACAGTCCCCGGGTCTGCCTGCCTCACAGGCAGTGCATGGGGCCCCAAATCCTGGGGGACCGTCACTCGGGCGGCTACGGGGCAGTCCGGTTGGCAGGAATGCCCCCAAGGCCGTTCTGAATTTTCACTGCCTCTCCCACTCCTGTATGGCCTGACGGTGCGATAGCCCAGCTGTTGCCTCCTGCAGGAATTTGTATACTCCTGCACAGACAGGTTGCCTCATGCCTTCCCCTCTGCCCCCGCTGCTGTCCACCAGCGCCGACTTTGCCGAAATCCGGCGCAAGGGTGGACTGTACGTAGACAAGACGCCCTATCTGGCCCGTATGCTGGTATCGTCCGGTGCAGACGATCCGGCTCTGAAACCCGACACGCAATATGCGTTTCTGGCGCGGCCCCGGCGCTTTGGCAAATCCTTGCTGATTGCCACGCTGGAAGCCTGGTTTCAAGGGATGCCGGACGCAGCGGATCCCTGGCCTGACTGGCTATTTGCCGGTACAGCTCTGGAATCCGCCTGGCAAGCCCGCCGCGGTGTGCCTGTCTGTCCCGTGATCCGTCTGGACCTGTCCAGAGCGGGCGACCTGGATCCCGGCCGGATAGAGCGCAGTTTGTGCAATGCGGTGGCCCGCGTCTCTACCCGGTGGGCGCAAAGAGGCGTGGAGTTTCCCCAGGCCACCACGTATCGAGACAGCCAGGCTCGACCGGACATCCGGATGGATGACAGTCAGAAACCGGGTGACTGGCTGTTGCATCTGATCGACCGTCTGTCCCTGCACTACGCAGCCCGGCCTGTAGTGTTGATTGATGAATACGACGCGCCCATCACGCATCTTCTGGGGCATGCTCCCGCAGAACTGCCCCTGCCACGGCAAAGTGCCTGCCTGGATGTGCTCCGCGATTTTTATGGAACCCTCAAGCAGGCCGATGACAATCTGCATTTCACCTTCATCACCGGTATCAGTCGTTTTGCCCATCTCAACCTGTTTTCGGCTTTGAACAATCTGCAAGATTTGTCATGGGATGATGACTATGCGGGCATGTGCGGATTCACCGAGGCGGAAGTTGCGACCCGACTGGGTCCGTATATGGCCTGCCTGGCAGCCCGGACCCAACAGGCGACAGCCCAAATCCAAGGCCATATCAGGGCCCACTACAACGGCTACTGTTTTGGGACTCCTGGCCGTGCTCCCGCCATCTACAATCCCTTCACCGTGTTGCGGGCCCTCCAGCACAATCTGAAGTCCAGCGCCCTGTCCTTGGCTGTGCAGGAGTGGCCTGAAAGCTGGGCGGACAGCGGCAATCCGGCTTTCCTGGTACGGATCCTGAAACAGCAACAGTATCCCCTGCGTGCCCATCCCCGCACCCGGACGGCCTTGTGGAAGTCCAGCTTCGACCTGAATCGCATTCCCTACGATGTCCTGATGCTGCAAACCGGGTACTACACGCTGGTGGGGCAGGATGACCAGGGTCGCATGCTGCTGGATTATCCCAACACCGAAGTGCGCAATGCGTACCTGCATGCCTTGTGGATCGATGCTTGGCCGGATACCGCGTTGCCTACACACAGGCTGTACACCGATTTGCATCAAGCGTTGCAGGAAGGCCGGTATCCGGCTTTCATCATCCATCTGGAAACATTCCTGGCCTCAATTCCCGGCGAGAAGTTGCGGTGCGAATCGGACTATCACCTGGTATTGCATGTGCTGTGCATGGGGCTGCAGGTGCAATTCGGCTCGGAAGGCCATGTTTGGGGTGGACGCTACGATCTGGCGGTCCGATTTCCTGAGCATGTCTGCATTATGGAGTTGAAATACGGTGCACGTGCTGCAGAGGCGTTGCGGCAGATCCTGCAACGGGGCTACCACAAGCCTTTCCGCGTCTCTCCCTGTCAGCGGATAGACTGCCTGGGCCTGAACTTTCGCAAACGCCCGGGCGAAAACGATGCCCCCGGAGCCACCGTGGAATACGAACTGCTGATCCTCACGCCCCCTTGGGACCAGGAGGCAGAGGACAGTGCGGCAGTGTCCTCCGAGACCTTGCCTGCCTGACAATCGGTTGCTTTATTCTCTCCCAGAGTGCGCAAAGCCAAGCCAGGTATCAGGGCCGGATGTGCCTGTGCAATCTTCGACGAACTTGTCCATGTCCCGCCCACAACATCGAGCTTGACGGCTACAACCCGTTGCTCCAGACAATTGCACGGAAAGTTTCCGGCACCTTTGCGAGATCCTTTTCGTCCGGGACCGGCAGGCGCTTCCGCCTGCGGGAATGGTGTGTTGCCCCGGCCTATTGCGTACCCATCGGGAGGGTTCCTGCCGCAAAACAGCCTCGTTGCACACCACTGGTCCGATGCAGGGAGCCTGACATGCACAGTGACTGCCACTCTGGGGCACGCCGCGTGGTGGGGCATGATGGGAACTTCCCGGGGATGGGCATATCGGTGTCGATTCTGTTGCTGAAATCCTCCGATGATCAAGGATGATGGGCCTGGACGGCTCGGGCCGGTGCTGGGCAGATAGAGATTCGACTGCTTTGCATCCATGACAAAGAGTACAATTCCCACTGGCTTGGCAACCTTCCATTCCGGCAGGCAAAGAGCCAAGAGTGAAAAAGGCAGGGGTTGAACCTGTTCCGAGAATAAGGACTATACCGCTGGAGGTCTAACGGTGGAATCCCAAGCAGAATCTGTTTACACCATGCTGGGCGTTCGTCCCGCAATCAACGCAGCCGGTCCGCGCACGGTCATGGGTGGCTCACGGGTTTCTCCCACTGTGCAAGCGGCGGCGGATGCCGCCAATCGCCATTTTGTGGTGATGGAAGATCTGCAGCGGCAGACCGGGGAGCTTGTCGCCCAAAGACTGGGCTCGGAAATGGGGTTGGTGACTCCGGGCTGCGCCGCCGCGATGACGTTGTCCGTCGCCGCGCTCATGACGGGCACGGATCCAGAGAAAATCGCCCAGATTCCCGACACCACCGGCATGAAGGACGAAATCATCATTCAGAAGTGCCAGCGGTACAACTATGACCGGGCGTTGACTCTGTGCGGGGCCAAGTTGGTAGAGGTGGGAGATGAAAACGGCGCCACCGTGGAGGACGTTGAAGCCGCCATCAATTCCCAGACCCTGGCGGTCCATTACCTGGCCGTGGAATTCCACTATCAATCCCTGACTTTTGAGGAACTGCGGGATGTGGCCCATAGCCACGACCTGCCTCTGATCGTGGATGCCGCCTGCGTGGTCTACCCGTTGGAGCGGATGCAGTACTACCCGTCCCACGGCGCAGATCTGGTGTGCTACGGAGCCAAGTATTTCGGTTCATTTCATGGCACGGGACTTCTGGTCGGCAAGCGGCGATACATGGAAGCGGCCCACCTGCATACCTTTGTGAGTTTTGAGGTCAAGAAGAACAGGGCCTTTGGCCGGCCCATGAAGCTGGATCGACAGGACATCGTGGCTACCATGACCGCGCTTTCTGAATGGTGGGAAATGGACCATGAAGAGCGCTTGGCCGAGTTGGAAGCGCGCGGCAAGACCGTCATGCAGGCTGTCCAGGACGTGCCCTTTGTAGCCGCCGAGTGGGTCACAATACCCAGCGCTGTGCTGCAGCGGATAGAGCTGCAAGTCAAGGCGAACAGCCCCATGACGCTGGAGGAGGTTCAGACGGAGCTCAAGAATGGAGAAGTCTCCATAGAGAGCGTGATCATCGACGGCAGCCTGCAGCTGATCACGAATCAGCTGTACGAAGGTGAAGCCGAGATCATCGCTGCGCGACTGCAGGAGATCCTGGCTGCCTAGCAAGGGGGATCATTGTATTGCCGGTGCCGGCGGCGTGGCTGGAAAGCGATGTGACAACCTTTTTCGATCGAGGCCCAGGGTGCCTGGAAGGCTCCTTGCATTTTCTCTGTAGGGCAAGAGGTCGCGCTGTGTACCGGCGACCCAGCCCATAGGCAAGTGGAATCGCTGGGCCGAAAGGTCCTGTTTGGGGTGCTGAGACTTTGCTGGTGAGCGGAAAGTCCAATGGTCCCAGAGAGAATGGCATCTGTAGGGCCGGGATCAAGTCAGTGTGTGATCACAGGTCTCTGTACCCCTGAAATCCAGGTCCGCCCGCGGCAACGTAGCCATGACTCTCGCCCCTGAGGGAAGGACTGACCCAGAAAGCGAAAAGCCGGCCGGAGCACACATAAAAACGGAACTGCACGGGCCTGTTCTGCAGCTGGGACAGGTCCTCCACCCCCTGCCAGCAGACTCGCACCTTGGTGGCATCCGTGCTCAGGGGCTGACACCGAGCACGGGTGAAAGGAGCCAGTGTCTGGCCCCGTTCATCCAGTGCCTCCACCCGCATTTCGCCGGCAGCAGTCTGTACATTCACAAACAGGTGGCTGCCCGAAAAGGTCATGAGGCGCGTAGCCAGAACTCCTTCTTCCGCCCCGGCGGCCATGGAGGCAAACCCGTCCCGCCGCAAAGTGGCCAATCCAGTGTGGCCTCCTGCATACATGGCATTGTCCTGTGCGAAAACACCGGTCTGGCCCGGTTTCAGCAACGGACTCTGACCTGAAAAAGCGGCGTAGTAAAACCAGAGTTCATCGCCCACGACCAGGCACACGCCGCCCGCGGCGTGGATATAGCCGTAGTCCCAGGAGCCCCACTGGCGACTGCAGGGAATAAAGGCCCTGCGGTCCGGCCGGTGCCAATGGAAGCCGTCGCGGCTGTAGCCCAGTTGCAAGTCATTGATTTTGGGCTTTCCCAGGTGCGCTGCGACCGGATTCTCCGGACCATAGTAGATGGCCCAGGCCCCCAGCAGGATGCTTTCGTAGGCGACGGCATTCAGGTCGTACAGCTGCGGCGGATTGCCGATACATGGGTCCGCATGATCCAGCCGGTCCACGCGGGCCCACTTTCGGGCTGTCCCTGCTGGCCAGGTGCCGGCAGCTGCGAAGTCTGCATGTTCATGGTAGGAACGGGCGCGTTGCTCCCAGCCCTGCCGGATGCTGAACACGAAAGCGCCCCTGAACGGGTTGTAGAAGAAGGTGGTGTTGTCTCCACAAGGGGAGGTGGGCCCCAGGTCGCTAAAGTGCACCCCATCCGGTGAGGCGTACATATGGCCGGACTGTCCCTGGGCCCATCGCCAATAGATGAACATTTTGTACCGTGAGTGCGGGGGTGCGTCTGAATCCAGCCAGAGCGCAGCCCCGTCGCGGCGGTGCCCCGAGGGAGGGGCGATGACCGCGTTGGTGCCGGGCACCACGTCCAGGGCGGGTCTTGTCCAGTGCAGGCCGTCAGAGCTGGTAGCCAGGGCCGTGCCGTCAAACCAGCCCGCGTGGTACCAGAGCTTGAATGTGCTGTCGGCAGGGTCATACCAGACCCCATCATTGAAGGGCCCGGCCAGGGGACAGTGTCCGCCATTCAGCTCCAGATCGGTCTCGGGGGAAAGTACCGGAGCGGCTGTATGTGTCTTGGCCCTGTGAAAGACCCGCGTCAGAGTGGTGTGTTCGATCAGGAAATCGTCTACAAACAGCTGCCGTCCAATATCGATCGGGATTACCTTGGGAGGATGCGCGAGATAGGGAACGGGCAGGGGATCTGGGCCGGTCTGGATGGTCCGGGGCGGCCAGATCGAGGGCTTTTCAACCCCATTGTAGGCAGCAGGGGACAAGATCCAGGACATCCTCTTCATAACCAATCCGAACTTTGTACCCTCAGACCGTCCGGCGGGATCAGGGTGCACGCGGTCCAGACAATGACACAGGGCAGACGGACATTCAGGCGCATGCTGCCCTGTGCCCACAGAGTCCCTGGACCCAAGCGAGGCCCGAATAGGTTGAGGCAGTCCAGGCGGGCGAGGGCTTCGCAGGTGACCACTCAGGTCTCGAGACGGGCACAACCATCATCGTCGCCATACGCCACGTCAGGCCCTTTTCCCGATCACCTTGGGTCGCGCACTGCGACCAGTTCAGGATAGGGGCAGCCACGGCGACCGCCTGTGCGGCCGCATGCCGGCTTTCTTCATGGCCTTCTGCGCCGTCCCGGTCCTCATTGGAACACCACAGACACCCCTGCCGGACCATCTGTCGCAGGCACGGCCTTCGGGAAGGAATCCCCACCTGCCGCGGCATTCTATCATTGCGCGCGTCGCGTACAGCACACCTACTCCAGGGAGGGCGGAACCAGCCAGCAGGCCAGTCCCGCTGGCAAACTGTGGCATGACGCAGGACAGGATGAGGAGCAGGCCTTGCAGGAGCCCTCAGCAGCAAGGTCCTGCTTCCAATCAACCGGAAAAGACTGGTGCGACAGCCTTTGACGGCAGCGACATCGCCGATGTCAAAGGCGAGGTCGCGTTTCAGCTTTTGACGCAGGTCCGCACGATCCTGCTTGGTAGCCCACTGGGCCCAGATCCGTCGCGCTGGCGACGATTGGGGCCAGGTCCGCATCCATCTCCGCTTGGCGCAGAGCCACGTCGAACAGCAAGACTGGTCTGCCTGTCAGCCCGAAATCGGTGTACACTGATTTCGGGGATATGCAGGCGAACTTTGGTGGAGTTGTGAAGAACATCACGTTTAGCGCCGATGAGAACTGGATTGAGGCGGGACGTCAACGGACACAAACCGAAAACACTGCACTACACGAGCAATTTCGACTTTGGCTCGAAACCTATGCCCGCCGCAAACAACTTGCCACTGAAGCTGCCAATGCCATGGAGACATTGCAGGGAAAGTTGCGCGTCGGACGAAAATTCACCCGAGAAGAAATGAATGAGCGTCGAAAATTTCCTGGACACGAATGTCTTCATATACCAGCGCTGGAAGGAACCGACTCTCGAAAAGCGAAGATCGCCAAGGATCTGATTCAGACCGGAATCTCCGAAGGGCACATGCTGTATCAGCTTTCAAATAGTGCAGGAATGTCTCAATGTGATTTCCAGAAAGGCACAAATTCCCCTGAACACGGATGAGATTCGCAGATACTTGAATTCCGTGTTGACCCCATTGGTCCGAGTGCACTCCAGCCTGCAGCTCTATCAGGAAGCCCTTGAAATCCCTGCACGGTTCCAGATGGGATTCTACGATTCACTGGTCTTGCGCGCTGCCTTGGATCTCCTCCCTATAGGCCAGATTCCGGCCGGCCTTGCGGCACTGGTTCTCAAGGCCTGACTTTGTGCGGGTATTCCGCCGCCAGACGGCCCCATGGAGGGTAGCATGGCCTGTGTGCAGTCGGCATGTATCCTCCCGGAAAGCCACATCTCGCACCCAGTGCCGAGAGAGTGCGCGTCCAGAGGGCCCCCGCCAGGGTCCCCGGATGGCCGCCCGCCGTACCGTCGCCTCGGGCGGACCGCAGGAGATGCAAGGGCGGGTCTGGGCGGCGGGAGGGCTTCCACTTCGATCAGGCTCTGCCGAGTGGGCCTGTGGCCACGGGGATCCCCGTGTTTCCGGATGTCCGCTCCCCCGGCAGGGCCGGCATGTCGTCTCCTCGGTTCGTGAGAGTGCCGCACGATCTTGCTATCCATGGCCATCGCCGGCCGCGGGCGTGCCAGACCGGCTGCCCACCGGGCACAGAGAGTCTCCCGCGGGGGGGCCAGCATCTGCCGTACCTGATCGAAGGTGTCGTGCGCCGGGATGCCGTGGGGCCAAATCCACCCCTGCTGGAACTCAGAGTCATGATCCTCGCCGCATGCCGCCATGTCGGCCGCCGTGTTCACGCCGCCGATGCAGGCACAGACTGCGATACAGAGAATGTCCGCCCACTAGCGGCACTTCCCGCGAGCCGCGCGGGGGCTGCCCTGGCGGGGACCAGCGACTGTCCGGAGACCGGGGCGTTGGTGTTCCGATGGGCTGCTTGGTGTAGGCGAAACCCTGTCTGGGATGATCCTCCTGTTGCTCCATTTTGCGACTTTGCGAGTGCCTTGGCATGATGGTTGCAATCTCGTCATTCTGGGAGAGCTTCCCCTTTAGGTCAATCCTGTAATTCCACATCAGCCGTACCTTATGTTTGGGGGCCGGTATCCGCATGAAAAAGGATGATCTATGACGGAAGCCTGTTGGTCCAGCAGAAAAATTCTCATTTGCGCAATCCAGCTTTTGGGAAGAGAAATTCTTGATTCAGGAAATCAGTGTAGGCGATGAATGATCTGCTAAACAGTCTCAATGCTCGACAAAAGGAAGCAGTCACGCTTCCGATTGGCCCGTCTCTAATCTGGGCCGGTCCCGGTTCGGGGAAGACAAGGGTGTTGGCTCACCGCGTGGCTTATCTCATGCATATCCTGAAAGTACCCAAAGGATCCATTCTGGCAGTCACGTTTACCAACAAAGCGGCCAACGAGATGAAGGAACGGGTCCAATCCTTGGTAGAGAATGGAGCAGGTAGCGGCAGAAGCGGCAATGACCAAGACAACACCGACTTGACCGTTGGCACCTTTCATTCGATCTGTGCGCGCATTCTGCGCGACGAGACAGAATCTACGCCGTACAAGCCCAACTGGACAATACTGGATGCCGAGGATCAGAATGTCCTGCTTGAATCGATTCTGATGGAAGAGAGAGGAAACTGGCCGTTTCCGTTTCCGGTACCCAAGTCGTTCGATCTGAAGACCGCCATAAGCAATTTCAAGAATCGGTGTATTGAACCCAAAGTGGCCGGCAGAACGGGAACTGCCGACATGGACCAGAATAGACGTTATCTCTATGGGGTGTACCAGCAGCGACTGCTCGAATACAACGCGATGGATTTTGATGATCTGCTGATGCAAACGAAATTGCTGTTTCAGAATCACGGAGTCGTGCTGGAGAAGTACAGACAGCAGTGGCCTTGTGTACTCGTGGACGAATTTCAAGACACAAATCAGATTCAGTACGACATTCTCAAGCAACTAACCCTGTACGGAAATTCTCCCCAACATCTGTATGCAGTTGGCGACGAAGACCAGTCCATCTATGGTTTCAGGGGTGCGCAATACGAGAATCTGCGCAGTTTTGCCCAGGATTTCCAACGGCCGCGTACAGTGTATCTGGAGCAGAACTATCGGAGCACGCCGCAGATCTTGGCCGTGGCCAACGGATTGATAAGGCGCAACACTCAGCGGGAAGCCAAGATACTGCATTCGGGCCAGACACCAGACACGGGGACCCAGCCAATATTGCGTGACGCAGACAACGAGTACAACGAAGCCGACTGGATTGGACGGGCGACGAGTATGTTGCTCGACCAGAACGACTATCGACCGAAAGACATCACGATCATGTATCGCACCAACGCCCAGAGCGGCCCGATCGAAGAAGCATTGATACGTCAACGCATTCCCTATCGTGTAGTCGGTGCCAGCAAATTTTATGAAAGGATGGAGGTAAAAGATGCCTTGGCCCACCTCCGTCTGATAGCCAATCCCCAAGACTTCATGTCCTTGACCCGCATTATGCATTGTCCCCCGCGGGATTTAAGTGCTGACGTTCCGCAGCAGTTGCATGAATGCAGCCTGCGGTGGAAGTTGTCTCTGGAGGATACTTTGGCCGTTGTGTGCCGGGGTGCCGACACAGAGGAAGGAATTGCTTCTCTGTCAGCCTTTACGAGACACGACTTGATGAAACTGCAGAAATTTGAAGAGCTTCTGCAGCAGTGGCGCATTGACCTTGCCCACAACAAGAGATACTCGGATCCAGGCGAATTCCTGGCTTATGTATGCAAATCTTCCGGTTATTTTGCATACTTGACAAAGGAGTTTGGAGACGGTCGAGATCGGGTGGACAACGTCAGGCAGTTGATGGCAATTGCGTCCCAACGGAAGGCTGAATCATGGCCGAACGATGCGGGGCCCAGTTCGCTTGACTCGTTTCTTGTGCATGTCAGTCTGGTGGCAAGTCAGGATGAACTTGCAGACCAGCAGGAAAAAGTCAACTTGATGACTTTGCATACTGCCAAGGGGCTGGAGTTTCCTGCTGTCTTCATTGCCGGATTGGAGGAAAATACGCTTCCCTTCTATTACAGTGTGAAAGCTGGCACGAAAAAAGCGATAGAAGAGGAACGACGTCTGCTGTATGTAGGCGTAACTCGCGCCATGGAATTGTTGCTGCTTTCATGGGCTCGCGAGCGGGGGAGGCTCCCAAGGCAAGCAAGCCGCTTCCTTGCGGAAATGCCCGACGATGCCCTGTACCGTGAAGAGGGAGCTTCATGGCACTCAGAAGATAACCGAGTTCCTATTTCGTCACATGTGCTCAGAGCGCGGACCCAAGCCGCGGATACATATAGGGCGAAGCCCAAAGCAAGCCGCATTGAAAGTCAGGGCAACTCCTCCATATTTGAGCCCAATACCGTGGCGCCGGGTGCAATTCTGGGGAAGCAGGCGCGCAGCCCGGTTGTGAAGCAGCCCAAGAACAGACAAACTGTACGGAAGCCGCGGAGCCAGCCTCAAGACGCCATCCTGAAAGAACTGGAGATAGGCGAAATACGTGAGGGCGTGGTGTCGAGCCTAGCCAACTTCGGAGCCTTCGTGAACATCGGCGGGGCCGACGGGCTGATTCACATCAGTGAACTCAGTTGGGCCAAGACCAACCATCCTGCCGATGTCCTGAACGTGGGCCAGCAGATCCAGGTCAAGGTAATCTCGGTCGAGAAGGAGCGCAAGCGCATCGGGCTCAGCCTGCGACAGTTGCAGCCGCGACCTTGGGACACTCTGGCCGACCGCTATCGCGAAGGTGACTTGGTGCGGGCAGTGATCACGCGTATCAAGGACTTCGGGGCCTTTGCGCGGTTGGTGGGGGAACCAGTGGAGGGGTTGATCCACATCAGCGAAATGAGCCACGAACATGTGGCTCAGGCCCAGCAGGTGGTGACGATCGGGGAGGAGTACGAGGTCAAGATCATTCGGCTGGACATACAGCGGCGGCGCATGGGGCTGTCCATCAAGCAGGCGGACCTGGACTGGGCCATGGCACCTGAAGAACATGAATGATGAATGAGGTTTTCTTCCCACCTGACTGAGGTCCTACCCGCTCTCCTAGCACCACTCGATCGTTTCGTCGGGCCCGAAGATTAGCGGGCCACATGCCGGCTCAGCGGTCCCGGCAGCACTGCCTCACATCCCACGAGGCCCCACGGCAAAGTTATGCTCTTCGTACCCCCTCAAGGCATACCGGGCGGCGGATACGGTGCCAGCAGGGTGCCCATTCACACCGCTTTGTCAGAGTGTCCGGCACCCCATCAGACACTCTGCATCGAGTTGTCCGAGTGTGGCCTCCGGCGGATCACAACCCAATTGCCTGAATCCCCGCGTCGGAACAAGTATCGCAGTATCCTCTGGAAGAGATCGCTGTGCCACAAAAGGAACACTCATACCCGTCAAAGTCGTAGTAGTCGGAATCTTCGTAGTACCTAGTGTCGTGTTTATGGGACAGGACACTAGAGCCTCCTTCAATGGCGTCTATCCCCGCGTCGGAACAAGTATCGCAGTATCTTCCGGAAGAGGTCGCTGTGCCACAAAAGGGACAATTCATGATCCTTGCTCCTTATGCTTCACGTATTCAATCTGGCGCATGCAGACATTATAGCCCTCGCAGAGGCAAGGATGGTCCGATGCGCACATCGTGAGCAGGGCTGGCGCATCGCTCCGATGCAACCGTGGGGGAGGCAGGAAGGACCCCCGGCGGCTCGCGCGCTAGGGCCTGCAGACGGGAGGCTCAGGGCCATGCGGCCTGATTTTGTGCAAAGTCGAGCTATGCCCCTGGCAGGAAACAAACTTTGATGGCTTCCTGCTGTCGCAGCAGCTCCACGCCGTACATGTACGCGGTCAGGGGCAGTGTGTGTGTCGCCAGCAAGGAGAGGTCCAGTTGACCGGTGCTGAGAAGATTCAGGGCTTGGACAGCAGATTCTTTGGAGTGCCTGCCATATCCCACCAAAGCCAGGCCTTTGCGGTACTCCCGCAGACCGAATTCCACGCTGTCCCGCAGGACACCAAACACGTGGACGACCTCGCTGCACAGCTCCAGGAGCTTGGTGACGGACACCGCCAGGCCTGTGCAGTCCATGCCGGTGTCCCAAGGAGCCGAGGGATGGCTTGCCACTCTGGGAGAATGGGGATCCCGGGCCTGGTCTGCCCCGACCTGGATTGCCAGCTGACGTCTTGCCGGCAGGGGATCCAGGGCCAGAATCTCGCTGGCCCCGTAGATGCGGGCCATTTGCACCGCGATGAGGCCCGCGGGCCCCAGGCCACTGACGACCATCCTCTTGCCCTGCAGCGCCTGCATGTCCTGCAGCAGCTCCATCGAAACCTGGACGCACATGGCCAGTTCCAGCGATGCTGCCTGCGCAGCCGTCAGAGAGGAAGGCCGTTCCAGCAGGTGTGCGGGATCGAAAGGGACATACGGGGCGTAGCAGCCCAGTCGCACCTTGCCGGGGTCGCGCCAGGCGACCACCTTGTCGCCGGGCTGCCAGTCGTGCACATCGGCGCCGACAGCGGCGATTTCGCCTGCCATCTCATGCCCGGGCTGGCCCACGGGCAGCGGGTATTCAAGCACGCTGCCCGGAAACATGGGGTCTCCGGCCAGCATGTGCAGATCCCACTGTGGACAGGTGGTGACGGCCTCCACTCTGACCAGGACTTCCCCTGGCGGGACTGCGGGCACGGGAAATTCCCTGCATGCGACAGTCCCAGGCCCGGTAATCTGTACGGCTTGCATGGTAGGAGGCAGATCAGGCATGAGGGATGGATGTCCAGTCCAGAATGACACCCAGGCAAGGCTCTGTCTTGGATTGAATGAGGGCCCAGGCCGATGCGGCTTCCTGCACCGGAAAGTGATGGGTTATCAGGGGCAATGTCTGCAACTGGCCGCTGGCGACAAGTTTGCGGGTCTCATCCATGCGGGGACGGGTCCAGCCGGCCACCGAATGCAGGGACAGTTCCTGATTTCGCAACTCCTGCAGGGACCACAGATCGTCGGTGCCGTAGAAGCCTGCCGACACGATCTGGCCGCCCCGCGCCATGAAGGGCTGCAGTTGCTGCAGGTGAGTCACCGTCCCCACGGTATCCACCACCACCTGCAGGGGCGGCAAGTTCAGGTTTGCCAGTTCCTTGGGAACTTCTCCGCTGCGTTCATGCAAACGGTAGTGGGTAGGACAGGCCGGGAATTTGGCCAGCCGGTCGGCATGGCGGCCCACCATGACCACCCGGGCGCCGCGCAGAGACAGGGTCTGCGCAGCCCAGTGTCCCACCAGGCCATCGCCAATCACGACTGCGGCGTCTCCAGGCTGCATCTGGGGACGGATGCCGCAGTTGTATCCCACCTGGGTCAGCACCATGCCCGCAAAGGCCAATGGTTCCGGCTGGTCTGGCAGCTGCCAGACCTGATCCCGGACACTGACCGAAGGCGAGACTTGGCCTCCTGCCGCATGAAACATGCCGTCCACGCGACCGGTCGCGGCAAAGACGGTTTCGCCAACCTGCAGATCCCGGATGTGGTCACCTGCCCAGGCCACTGTCCCAATCTTCTGGTACCCCGCGACCACGGGAAAAGGCGTCGGATCCCCTCTTCGGAAGGCGGTGTCGCCGGCCATGCGCTCACCGCGCAGATAGGAGCCTTCCGTGCCATTGCTGATCCAGGAATGTGTCGCCTCGACCACTACATCGTCCGGCCCAGGATCCGGGCAGGTGACCGCTCGGAATTCCACCTCGTGGGCACGAGGAAACACTACAGCGTGGGCCTGCATGAGAGAAACGTGTGGCTGTCAGAGGCGGGAGCAGCCTGGTCTGTGTAGACTTTAAGGCAGGCTGGGCACCGCCACCAGGCAGAATGCGCCGGGTCCGATGCCTCTAGGATACATGAAGCCATGTGGGTCCCAAACTCGCCTTCGGACAGGACGACAGGCTGTCCACCGCCACCGCGTCCCCAGGGCGCCGGGGAGTGAGGGGATGATTGCCAAGCTGCTGTGGCTGGCGGCCGCAGGCGCCATGGGCACGGTCTCGCGCTTTGCCCTGTTGACCACGGTGCAGCGGATCTGGCCCCATAACTGGCCGGTCGGCATCTTGACCGTCAATACCCTGGGCTGCTTCTTGGCGGCCGTCATCATGGCAGGCACAAAGAGTGGTTGGTCATGGCACCCCACGGTCACTGTGGTCGTGCTCACGGGCTTCATGGGGGCTTTCACCACCTACTCCGCGTTCATCGTGGAAACCGGGGAAATTCTGCAGGAGTCCGGCTGGCCCTGGGCCGCCGTGTATGTCGCGGTGCACATTCTGCTGGGCGTCACGGCATTCGGTCTGGGCTGGTGGGCATTCCGATAGGCCAACGGAGACAAGGCAATGGGCGGCATCTACAAATTCCTGACGGCTCCCATCGTGGAGACGCAAGGGCAGGTTCTGAACCTGGTGGACATTCTGATTACGATCGGGGTCTTTCTGGTCTTCTACGTGTTGGCCCGCATCTTTTCGCATCAGTTGCAGAAAGCCATCTTGCCCAAGGTCGGCATCACCGGCTCGGCGCGACGGCTGATCAACTCCATAGTCAGCTTCATCCTGCTGTTTGCCGGGGTATACACCGCGCTGACCTACATCGGCATCAACCTGTCCGTGATGCTGGTGCCCCTGGGGGCCGTCAGCATTGGCCTGGGGCTTGGCTTGCAGACGCTGGCCAGCAACTATGTCGCGGGCGTGGTGATACTGATTGAAAAGACCTTCCGGGACGGGGACCTGATTGACGTGGATGGTGTGGTGGGCACGGTGATCGAGACCGGGCTGCGGGCCACCGTGGTTCGCACCTTCAACAACACCGAGGTCATCCTGCCCAATTCCATCCTGATCTCCCAGCAGCTGGAAAACTGGACCAAGACGGACACCGTGATCCGGGTGGATGCCACCGTGGGCGTGGCCTATGGCTCCCACATTCGGCAGGTGCATGACATTCTGCGGCATCAAATCACGCGCCACGAAGCCGTATTGGAGGATCCCGAACCGCGCACCTTCCTGACGGAATTCGCGGATTCCGCCGTGAATTTTCGATTCCTGTACTATGTGGGCGAACCCATGCATCGCTTGAGTTCCCTGAGCGACATCCTGGAAGGCGTCTACCTTGAATTCGAACGGCAGGGCATCGAGATTCCCTTTCCCCAAAGAGACATCTGGATGCGTGCGGCTCAGCAGTCCTCCACGGCGGGCAGCCCGGTCTCCATGCCTCAGGAGGCCACTGCAATCTGACCGGCGCTGCCATGGCGGTCCGGTCCCTGGGGCCAGGCTTCAGCCAGTGTTGGCCAGAGACGGCATGAAGCGCGCCCGCAAGGCGGGTCCGCGCAAGGCCACCAGCAGAGTGATGGCTTCGACCATGAAGCCGCTGAGCAGGGCGGCCACGCCCATGGTGGCTCCCGTCAGGCCCAGCCCCGGCAGGAGCAGCAAGGACAGGATGACTGCAACCTGGCGCAAGAGGGTGCTCGGCAGCATGGAGGGGGTGCGTCGCTCCACCAGCCCCACCCCCTGCATGTAGGCACGCAAGGTGACGGCCACCGCGAAGAAGGTGAACAGCCGCAGTGGCGTGCCGGCCAGCTCGGCCAGCTCCGGGCCCACGCCCATCAACGACAGCAAGATCCATGCCCGCAGGGGAGTCCAGTAGAGCCCTGTGGAAATGAGAATGGACAGCAGGCCCATGCCCAGACTGAAGCGGCCCAGGGCCCGGAACCGGGGATCCTCCTTGAGGAAGGAAGCCGCCAGATTGCGGGTCTCGTTCACCCAACGATAGGGCCATTGGCCCAGGGCGTACACCACGGCGATCACCGCCAGGTTCAATTCCCCGTCAGGCTGGCGGGCAATGAAGAGATTGATGAGGGGCCGGCTGAACTCCTGCATCAGCACCATGCCCGCCAGAGGCCAGAAGAAGCGAAAGATGGCGTACAGGGTCAGATGGGCCGGAGTCCCAGGTCCGTGGGGCTGGGTATGCCAAATCCGCTGGCGGTGGCGCAGAACGCCCACGGTGATGACCGCCAGTTCCACCAGTTGCCAGGCATACAGAGCCGCGACCGGCAGGAAGACCGGCTGCGTGCGCAGGTACGGATGCTGCAGGAAAACCAGGGTGGAAACGGCCACGGCGCCAAAACCGCCGATGGCGGCAAAGCTGACGTACTGGGTCTGGCGGTTGCGAATCAAGGGGCCGATCATGATGTTGGCGATGCCCTTGAGCAGGGGATGGGCCAACATCCACCACAGCATGGTCTGCACGTCCCGGGTGGTTTCCGCACTGATGCGGTGGACGTTCAGCAGGAAGGATCTTCCCAGTGTCGTGCCTGCCAGCAGGGCCTGAATACAGGTGATCATCCCTGCCACGAACAGTATGAAGTACAGAGACTGCCAGAAGGACTGCCGGCGTTCCACCAGCACCAGGCTCATCTGTCGGGAATAGACAAGGGGCCCGGTCAGAAAGGAACTGAGTCCCCAGGTCAAGCCAAAGGCGGCCAGGGATTCCACCGGCATGGGCAGCCGGGCCAGCCCGCCCGCAATCCATTGAATGGAGGTCTCCTGCACGAAGATCGTGATGACCAGGGGCAGCAGAAACAGGGCAAAGCGCAAGTAGATTCGAGTGCGCAAGGCCTTGGCAAGGGGGCGCATGGGAACTGCGGTGCGGTGTGGGCCCGGGGCGTTGGGGAGGCTGGCCCACAGCGGACGGCCGGGGTCACCCAGTATAGTTATTAAGGATACTCTGATAAATCGATTTCACAACTCGCAGGCCCGTGTGTCTCCGTCCGCGCCGGGGGCGCTCAGGACAGGGACAGACGGGCCCGGCTGGGGATGCGCGTACCTGGTGCCTGGTGCCGGGAGTGGAGCGACTCAGGTGCGGTCTGTCTCTGGCACCTGCAACGGGCGACGCACTACGGAGCGGTGGGTCAGGGCGCAGAGCACAAGGCAGCGCTGCGTATGCTTGTGCTGCCCCCGCCCGCCACTGGGTCTTCTGGCCCAGGTAGGCCGTGTCGCCCCAGACGTCGGTCTCGGCTCCATGCAGCAGTTAGGGGACGACCTGACTGGCGTGCCCATGGGCTGCGGTCGTGACCAAGGGGTGGACGAGTCCGGTCTGGCGGTCGATTCCGCTGGGCAGTTTCATGCCGAAGTGCCCTTGCCGGTGGAGTGCAGTCCCGCGGCCGCGGCCGGTTCTGGGTGGAGGTGGGGGCCACAATCAGTGGGGCGTCCACCTCCGTGCCCGGGCGCAGGCGGAGCCTCCGGGCATACAGCGCGGCGCCCAGAGCCTGCGCAATATAGCCTTTGTCACCTACCCGTTGGCCTCACCACGCCCGGGGCAGGCGGCCACGGGCAGGCGTCCCCGTGGCCGGGCGTGAGGGCGAACGCCCGCCGTGCGCCCCGCTCGTTGACGGCCAAGTGCAGTTTGCGACCCGGGGACAGGAGATACGCCGATGGGGACAGACTGCCCGCGGCGTCGAGGCGATGCAGTGGAGGCCGGTACAGCGGCCATAGCAGCCGGTCAGAGAGACGTACAGCGGGGTCCGGACGCGCGCCTCCGGGCCCCGAAACGCGCATCACAGAGCAGCGCGGGACACTCGGCACGCAGATATGACGGGACATGGGGGTGCAGTGGCTCTTGCAGTCCCGATCGCGGCTCCGATGGCAGTGAATCAGGATCGTCATGAGCTCGTGGGAGGACAGCCGGGGGGCCCGGAGACCCAGGCAGCGAGTGGCCGCCGCGGCCATGCTGGCTCGCACTGCGGGCAGAAATCATCGACATGACCGAGTAGTGGAACAGCGGGGCAGAGACCAAGACAATCAGCTTGAGCTTGAATTCCGACGCATCTGTGATGGCCAGAATTGCACTGGACACAAAATGACAGAATTCGAAATAGTTTTTGCGGATAAAAGAACCAGTTCGACCGATCTGCAGCTGGCTGACCTGACCGCAAGACCCATCGGCCTCCACGTTCTTAATCCTGAACAATCCAACAGGGCGTGGACAGTCATCGAGCCCAAACTCGACAAGGATTTCTCAGGAAGGTATAAAGGCTGGGGTTTGAAAACATTCCCCTAAAAAACGAAAGGCCCCGGGAAACCCCAGAGCCCATCGCCGACCGGGAACAGCCCCCAATCCAATGGATGTATCCTAGGGGCGGAAATTGATTTGTCAAGTGAACAATCTGTGGCATCAGTGCTGTCGCAAAGTCTTCCGAACCCTAGGATTTCCTCCCTGCAAGCCAGACTCCGGCCCGCCTTGGGAAAATTCCTGCCCTGGGAATGCGGTCGCACGTTCCAACGCCAGGAGGAAGCCGGAACTGCTGTCGGAGGCTCCGAATTCTTTGCGCGATCGATTGTGCGGCGCGCAGAATTCCCAGCGTCGCCTGGACACATTTCACCCGTCTGGCAGGAGGAGCGGCCCCCCAGCGCCGACTGTACCCAACCGGAAATCCCGATCAGCCTGCTGCCCAATGGCGGGAACATGCCAGCCCTTTGCATCTGCATTGTGCGGTGGATTTGGGCTGTGCTCTCCCGGCCGGGGGAGCCGGTTTCTGTCGTCCCCGGCATCCCCGTCTCTCGTCCCCGGTGCGGTTGCGCGGCCCGATCTTGGCCGCGCATGATCTCGCCGACTGCGCGTTTCAGGGTATTGATAGCGTCCGGCCGGTAGTCGTAGTCCGGCAAATAGTGCGACCGGGCACGCCGAGTCTGTCGCCCGGATGCCTCGGACCGCGCCGGGGCATCCGGGCGGAGCCGTCAGGAGACCGGGACATCCAGCTGTGGCTGCGACATGGACGGGTGGGCTTGGCGAGTGTAAACACGGGCAGTGTATAAACGTGTGGGGGGTAGTGTCCGGTCGCCCAGGCCCCAGGCGATGGCCAAGTCCGTTGGCAAGACCAAGCCCAGCGCGAGCCCATCACCGTGCGTTGCGACTGGTCTGCACATCCCCAAGCCTCGACGGGGCTTCTCGGGCTGCGGTCCTGCCAACGAATGGCATTTTGCCGGTGTGCACCCGATGCAGCCATTGTGCGGCAATGGCGCTGCCGGGACACGCCGCCGTGTCCGCAGCAGGCACGGGGAGAGGTACGAGACCTGCGCCGGGAATCCGTGACCTCTTCCTCGGTCGCCGGGTCTGACAGGTCGGACCATGGCGGCAGGCAGGAGAGACGCAGCATCAGCTCCAGATTCACCCGCGGGCGGCCGCACCGGGGTCCCGCCACGTCATAGTGGGGCACGACCAGGTCCACCAGGGCCGCTCCAGGCCGCCGCTGGTCCATCTGGATCAGAGAGAGGTGACGGCGGGTGGCGTAGACGGCAGGGTCGGCAGGCCGCAGGACCAAGGGGGTAGCCATAACACCATGCAGAGACAAGAATGTGAGGCACGCTCCCGCTTGCTCTACACCGCGCTGTCCGGCACATACCGGGCTCTCCGTCCTGAGTTAATCAGAGTATCCTTAACTCGACCAAGTCAGACTGAGGCCTTTTCCCTTGTACAGTCTTCTCTTGAAACAATTGGAGGGATTTATCGATTGTCGAAGTCCAGCATCAACAGTACGTAAATCCGGCTACGAGCCTTTTGGCAGAGAGAGAAGGCCTTGGATTGCGCCGACAGATTGTACAAAGTCGAGCTTAAGTTATAACAAGCATGCGGGCGGAGAGGTGCCTGTCTCGCCGCACCGACACCATCACACCGGACAGAATGAGATGCCTGTACCTGCAATCCCCCTGACGGCCCCGCCCGGCAGCCACTGGTTTGGCTACTACGACAAATGGCAGTTCAGTCCCCGGGACAATCTGGTGCTGGGCATGCAGGCGGCCTTCGACTTGCGGCCGCCCACTCCGGCCGACGAGATCGAACTGGGAGTCATGGATCTGGAGGAGCCGGGCAGGCCCTGGCGGTCCTTGGGCTACACCCAGGCCTGGAACTGGCAGGCCGGCTGCATGCTGCAATGGGTGCCGGGAAATTGGGACGTGTGCATCTGGAACGAGATTGCGGATGGCCAGTTCCGGGCGCGGATCCTGGAACTGAACGGAACCAGCCGTGTCCTGCCGCGCCCTGTCTTCACCTTGCACCCGGACGGCCAGACTGCTCTGACCATTGACTTTCACCGTCTGGAAGACTTGCGGCCGGGCTATGGCTACTATGGCTCCCGTGACCCGAATTTCGATGCACTGGCACCGGCAGATGCCGGCATCTGGCGCATGGATCTGGCCACTGGTGCAAGCCAGCTGATTATGAGTCTGGCCGAGATCGCCGCGATCCCCTATCCCGGCGGGGACATCTCCGGAGCCAAGCACTATTTCAACGTCCTGATCTGCAATCCGTCCGGCAGCCGCTTTCTGTGTCTGCACCGGTGGCGGGAACAGAGCGGTCCCTTCAGGACGCGGCTGGTGACGGCGGACATGGAGGGTGCCAACGTGCGGATTGTCGATCATTCCGGATACACGTCTCACCTGATTTGGCAGGATGACTGCACCATCCTGGCCTGGTCCCGCGTGCCGGGCCGCGGGGCCGGCTTCTATCTGTTCCCGGATGGCGACGGGCCGCCGCAGCCTCTGGGTCACGAAGCCATGCCCCTGAACGGGCACTGCACCTACCTGCCCGGAGCGGACTGGGTATTGAACGACACCTATCCGCAGGGCCCTGGGCGGTTGCAGGAACTGTACCTTTTCCACGTGCCTACCGCCACGCGGCGGGATTTGGGAACCTTTCCGGCTCCGGCGGCGTATCACGATGAAGTGCGATGCGATCTGCATCCGCGCAGCAATCGCAAGGGCACGCAAGTCATCATCGATTCGGCCCATGGCGGGCAGGGTCGTCAGATGTATCTCCTGGACATCGCCGCGGTGCGGGCTGACGTGGAGGGAACGGCGGGTTTCACGCCGCCCGGGAGGCTTTGAGCCGGGCCAAGGTATGGGTCAGGGCAGGCGAAGTGCCGCAGCAACCGCCCACCACGCAGACTCCGGCTTCCACCCAAGCAGCGGCCATTGCCTGGATCCGCGCAGGGGTCAACGGTGTTGCGCCTGGAGGCATACGCTCCGGTTCGCCGTTGGGATATACGACCTGCAGACTCTGCGCCCCGCTGGTGCCTGCCCGCAGGAGCGCAGGTACCCGGTGGGGTTGCACACAGTTGATCCCGGCCCATATGTGATCATGATCTGCACACAGCTGCACGCAGTCCAGTATGGGATCGCCGGCGCCGGTATGATGGCCGTCCGGACTGGTAAAGGACAACCATGCCGGTTTCTCCGGGATCCCGGCCAGCAGCTCCACCAGGACTTCGCCCTCGCGCAGGCTGGGAATCGTCTCGCACGCCAGAATATCCGCGTCCGAACTGGCCAGGATTTCCAGCTGCGGCGCATGAAATGCATGGAGGCCGGCCCGGTCCACGTCGTATTGGCCCGTGTATTCGGAGCGGTCGGCCCGATGTGCCCCATAGGGGCCCAGGGAAGCGGCAATGCGGGGCGTCCGGCTACCGCCTGTCGCCCGATATGCCTCTGTCGCCTGGACGGCCAACGTCACTCCGGACACCAGGCAAGCTGCCGCTTGGGATGCACTGAGCCCCGCGGCCCTAAGTCCGGGCAGAGCAGCCTGATAGGTGGCGGTGGTCAGGATGTCGGCCCCGGCCTGGGCGTATGCCAGATGGATCTCCCGGACGGCTTGGGGAAATTGCAGCAACGCCCAGGCAGACCACAGCGGATGATCTGCCACCCGGATCCCGCGCCGCTCCAGCTCCGTGCCCATGGCACCATCCAGTACCAGGAAAGGACTTTCGGTCTGCAGGGCAGACCAGGCAAGGGACTTGACGGTCATGTGTGAGCCGTTTCCGGGTTGCCATAGCGACAGCGGAGCAGAGTCCCCATCCTACAGCTGCAGGGGGCGACCGGTGCCTCCTCCGTATGCCGCATGCAGACTGCGGTGTCCTGATGACCGCGGGGATGATGCGGCCACCGGATGTTCCTCAACCGGCTTGTTCGTCCAGGACGGCTCCCGCAAGCGGCTCTGGCGGCAAGGCCGGGGTCCCAGTGCTCCCGTCCATTCATGCGTCTCGACCGATCCGGGACAGCAGAGCCGCGACTTTCCCTGCGCGCCACAGCGCACGCGTCGATCGTCCCGCACACCTCTCGGTGTGGCGGATCGCATGGATGGCCCCAAAGACGCGTGGGGTCTCCAAGGGGCCATGGGCTTTGGGCCTCGAACTGCACGGCGCAGCATTGAATATGGAATCCGCGCCCGGCGAATCCTGCCTGCCGCTGACAGAAAGGCCGCGTCCAGGCTCCGGGTGTATGGCTTTCCCTGGCTGAGACTGCCAGTGCCATGAAAGATAGACAGGGACGGGGAGGGGCAAGGCAACTCTGGGCCCGTCTCTCCCGATCCTGACCGTACCGGCTCTACTGGCCCCACAGGGCGACGTGCTCCATGAAGACATTCGGATTCGCCCGCCAGTCGGCGTACCCAATGCAGCGGTTGTCCGTCAGCCAGTCAATGCGACTATTCAGGCCAGCTCGCAGGTCGGCATCAGCGGCGGCCGTCCGGATTGGGAGTGGCGCCTGCCGCCGTGATGGTGTAGTTGGCGCTGCCGTCCGCCACCAGTGTGCCGTTGGGCGTCTCAATTTGCACCCCGGTTGCGAGCACACCGACCGCGTTCACCAGGCCAGTCAGGACCAGCAAGCGGTGTTCGCCCCTGCCGGCCAATGCGCCCACGCGCACCGTCCGATCCAGCATGGCGTGACTGGCCGGCCGCGCCGCGTCGGCACCAGCAGAGACTGCCGGAAGGCGATGTGGCCATCGGTGAAGGCCGCGACGGTGTTGCCGACGGCATCACGGGTGCGGGATGCCAGAATGGTGATGCCAAAAACATCGCAAGAAGGCGGTCTCACGGACATTTCTGCACATGACGACTGCATGCACCGTACCGGGATTTCAAGTGCACCATTATTTCATGTTTCCGCCCAATTCCCTGCCACCCTGGAGACGGTCTGGCACGTCCCCAGGGTGGCAATGCACCCCTGAAATCTGGGCTGGCGGGCCTGTGTCGGGGTATTGATGACAGGATGCCAGACGGAATACCCGCCACCACGGCCTTCGGGGCCCAGCATAGAGCCAGCACATAGATGACACGGGAGGGGTCGCGGCCCTGTTGGTTTACTGCCTGCCGCGCCCGGCACCAGACAGGCGGACCTCGGATGCCACGGGCCGCAGGGCCGTCTCGGTCAGGTCCCAGGGTGCGTCGTGCGCACGTACCGGGTGCGGACCTCTTCCTCCCACGTGCGCAGCTCCCCCAAGGTCACGTCCCAGGGCTCCCGTTCCCACTGGCGCAAACGCATGTCGTACACGCCCAGGTCCCAAGACAGGCACTCTCGCACAGTCTGCTTGTCCCGGTCGAAGGCAATCCCCCATACGATCACAGGCTTCGACCGGCGGTGGAAGGCGTCCGCGTAGAAGGTGCCCAGGGCCTGTTGCAGGGCTGTCTGTGCTGTCTGCTGCACCTTCAACTCCAGTACGCAGATCCGGTCCGGCAGTTCCACCACCAGGTCTGCTCGACCTCCTCCCACCACTGGTTCGGCCACCAGCGGCAGGTCCAGGCTCTGACACAGCACGTGGAGCAGGGCCTGCCAGTAGGCTTCGTACGGTTGGTCCCGGTCGGGACCGAAGCGTTGCAGGGCATGCGGCACGGCCTGCAGACAACCGGACAGGAGACTCGCCAGGACCGCCTTGTCCCCGGAGGCCAAGGCGGTCTGCAACTGCATGGCGGTGGCCATGCGGGGAATCCGGCGCTCCGCCAGCGATTCAGGAGCTCGGGTTGCGAACCACTCGGTCAGGGAGACCGCGAACGCCTCCTGCACCTCGCGGTTGGGGCTGGTGAGGGCCGGGGGCGTGGCCGCGTCCAGGGTCAGGTAGCCGGCATGCAACAGGAGGGTGGGAACATGGGGCCGTCCCGCGTCGAAGCGCGCGGCCAGCAAGGGCCGCGCGGCGGTCCCGGTCGGATCCGGCAGGGCCTGGATGCGGCTGGTGCGCAGGCCGCGCAGGAGCATGTCGGGCGTGCCTGTTTCCGCCCATGTGCGGGGCAGACGCTCCAGACTCCATTTTGTGGCCTCGGTGGGGTCACCCAGGTCTTGCAGGCAGCCGGCCAGCGTGAAGGGGTTGAACACGGCTTCCTGCCCCTCGGCAAAGCGGTAGCCATTATAGTGGTCCTCCAGGGCCGCGTAGAGGGCGTGGGAGGTGCATCCCAAGTGCATGGCCCCCTGTTGCACCAGGGCAGCCATGCTCGCTTGGTGAATCTCGGCGTGCGTGAAGCCCAGCAGGCCGTTCACATCCCGCCGGTGCGACAGGTCCCGCAGGTGGTTGGCTCCCGAGAACAGGCCTGCATGGGCCAAGCGCACAATGCCCGTGACCAGCGTATACTGGATGCACTGGTGGCTCGCTTTCAACACCCGGTAAAAGGATCGCAGGACATTCAGGATCCCTTCCCGCACGGCCGGGGACTGGTCCAGGTTGTCCGTAAGGGCCGAGTCGTATTCGTCCACCAGCACCACTACCTTGGGGCCGGCGGCGGCCATCCGCTCCAGCAACCAGCTCAAGGTCCGGGCCGGGGACACAGCCCGGGGCAGGTCCGGGGCATGCCGCCGGACCTCGGCCTCTACCAAGTCGTGCAACTCTGCCCGCACGGCTTCCGGGGAATGGGGGTTGTCCAGCGCGAGGTCCAAGTGCAGCACGGGCCGCGTCTGGCCTTCCCAATCCCAGTTTCCTGCCTGTCCGATCCAGGTGCCGGCGAACAGGTCGCGCCGGCCTTGGAACAGGCATGCCACCGTGTCCAGCATAAGGGTCTTGCCGAAGCGCCGCGGGCGGGCCAGAAACATGTGGGGCGCGGCCCGATGGGCCAACAGGGCCGCGAGGGCCTGGGTCTTGTCCACGTACAGCAGGTCCGGGTCGGACTGGACCCGCGCGAAGTCGGCGATACCGACGGGCAGCTGGGGGATCATTGGGCACTCCTTGCTCCCAGGCGAATGGCATTGCCGGACGTGTGTCGTGCGCTGCCGTTTGCCCCAATCCTCAACCCGCGGTTGCGTCGCCTTCCCGCCATGCTGGACAGCCTGTTGCTCGTCAACGGGTTTTCGCTCAAGGGCAGGTATTCAAGGCTTCAAGGCTGTCCGGGTGACTCATGAATCCCGTGCCCCGGTTGTCCACCTGCCATAGGTGTTTGAGGCTGCGTGGGGGCCCCATTCCGCGGGGATGACATGCATTGTATATTGCCCTTGATGCATGCCCCGGTCTGTTCCCGCATCCCGTCCTCCGCCCGGGGCAGGTGTGTACAGTGTCTGCATGATGGCACGCAGACGACAGGACGGTCGGGTCCTCTGCCCCATGTTCCTGGCTCCGGCCCCGAATGTCGCTGTGCAGGTGGTGATCCCGCGCCTGGACGCGCAGCCGCGGGGTCACTGTGGCCCAGGGTCAGACGCGGGATGCCGCCCCAGCCTGGGATGAGTGCTGGATGCGGCAGACGGATGGACAGGGCAGTTTCTCCTCCGGACGGACGGTCACAAGAGCATGCCAAGGCCACTCGTGTGCGGCGCGCTCATGCTGCGCGCGGCCTGATCCGCAAGCCCGGCTGAAACGGTCGAACAGCAGAAACAATCCACAATTCCATCTGTCTGCCCCAAGTGCCTGCCATGTGATTTTCAGGTTTGATCCGGAGCAATGCAATGGTCGGACACACAACCACTCCTCCGCGTGCGGTCCTCCCATGCCCCCTCCCGGTCACCTGACGGCTGGCCCAATGCATGCCACTGCCCAGATCTCCGCAATGGACTGCGCCCAGTGCTCCCAGCCCGCCGGATGTCCTGATTCGGTCCGTGAGACGATGCGCAACGGTGCCGCCACTGTCATGATATGGGAGGTTCCTGGGCCGTCACACTCGCCACGGCTCGGCACGTGCCTGGAATGGCCTGAAAGTGCCGGTACCTGGATGCATCCAGGTACCGGAATCCTGAACACCGCCTTCCGGGAAGATGAAAGTCCCTGATCCCCATGACCTGACTGTCGTGCCGTGGCACCTCGGGATGGACCTGCAAAGTCCTGGCACCGGCCGCAACGGCCCAGGCGCGGGCTCCTGCCATGATCGGGGCAAACTGCCAGAACGCGTGTCCCGGCCCGCACCTTGGCCTTCCATCTGTTGACTTGATTCGAGGCCGGTGTTACCCTAAGTGCCACTGCGGCGGCACAGGGCCCACTAGCTCAATTTGGCAGAGCAACTGACTCTTAATCAGTGGGTTCGGGGTTCGAGTCCCTGGTGGGTCATTCCGTAATCCCTGTGTCTCGCGCGACCGCATCGGCAAGTGAGGACATTGTTTCTGGGTGGGCAAGAGCCCGCTGTTGCCTTGCTCCGACGCCGCGCCGCCCATTTTCTGCGACAACTTGGGCTGGACGGGCCGGTCAGAGTCAGAGGACCGCTGGTCCTCGGCAAAGGGCGTGTGCAGGGATAAAAGAGACAACTAAGGCAATCCGGTGCATCAGCATACCCAAGCGTTGCGTCCCCGTTTCCGGGGTGTGAAACTGTACAACCATGCCGCCGGCATCCTGTCCTTTTGGCATCCTGCGGACTGGCACATGCAGGAGTCCGCGAACCCGGAGATTGGGGTGACCTTGTGGCCCAGTCCGGAAGATCCCCTGACCCACATTCTGGTGGATGTCAAGGACCTGCAGGATCCCCTGTCGGAGGGGGAACCCGAGATTCTGGAGGAGGGAATCCGGGAAGGTCTGTCCGAACTGGAGGACTGTGTCTTGCAGTCGTGGCGGTCTCTGACCCCGGAAGAAGCCAGCGACTGGGGTGTGGAGTGGCACTGCACTTTCCAGTTGCACGATGCGCTCTGTGTGCGCCAGGCTCGCATGTTTGCCCAGGGGAAGTTTCTGTATGCCGTGACCTTCCAAGGGTCGTCTCCGGGAAATTTTGATTTCTGGAAAGGCATGTTTGAGTTCATTATGCTGACTGTGGCGACCAGCCACTTTTCGGTGCCTGACTGGGCAGTCAGCGAGACCATGCAACTGGATGATCCGTATATGCACTGATTCGGGATCGCAGCATCCCATGGATGCCACGTTTTTTCCATCACCAGACGGGAGGCTTTTGCTATGCATGAGAGGTTGAGTATGGATCGCAGGGGGTTTTTGAAGCTGACGGCAGCCACGTCGGCCGCTGTGGCCATTACGGCCTGCGGCGCGGCTCCGGAGGCCCCTGCCGCACCCGCGGACGCCGGGCCGGCGGAAGACAGTGGCCCGGTAAGCGTGGGTTCGGATTACAACGAGGCTCCGATGCTGGCGGAACGGGTCGCGGCCGGCGAACTGCCACCGGTGGCGGACCGGCTGCCGCCCAATCCGGAAGTGGTGGCGCCCCTGGAGGAAGTGGGCACCTATGGCGGCCAGTCCGTGGTGGCCATCGGCAATGCGAATCACCTCTTTGGAGACCCGCAAGCGGTGATGGGGACAGAACTGGTGCTGCGGATCGACAGCGACTTCAGCAGCATCACCGGGGGTCTGGCCGAAAGCTGGGAGTTCCTGGAAGGGGGCACGGTGCAGATGCTCTATCTGCGGCAGGGCCTCAAATGGTCGGACGGCGCGGACTTTACCGCCGATGACTTCCTCTTCGCCTGGGAGGAGCTGTGGCTGAACGAGGAGTACGCTCCGGGCGGACCTCCAGGGGCCTGGCAGACGGGCAGCGGCGTGGACCGCAAGCCCTTGGTCATGCAGAAGGTGGACCAGTTCACCCTCAAGCTGACCTTTGACAAGCCATATCCGCTCATTGTCTTGAATCAATGCTTCTATGCCGGCTCCCAGGGAGGTCTGTGGCAACCGTCACACTACGCCAAGCAGTTCCATCCGGACCATGCGGACGCGGAGGCCTTGGCGGGCATGATCGCCGAGGCGGGGTTTGAAACCTGGGATCAGCTGCTGCGGGATCGCTGCCGCGTGGGTTCCACCATTCCGGCGCAGGTGGGCCTGCCGGGCATGACCGCGTTCATTCGAGTGGACGATGCGGCGGACCACCACACATACGAGCGGAATCCCTACTACTGGAAAGTGGATACGGAAGGCAACCAGTTGCCCTACGTGGACTCCACCTTGATTCACATCATTTCGGACCGGGAGGTTTCCCTAGCCAAGCTGATCGCCGGAGAGCTCACTTTTGCGGGCCGGCAGGCGCAGCTCAAGGACATGGAACTGTATGGACAGAGCCGGGAATCGGCGAATCTCAAGATCAAGCTGTGGAACTCCACCTTCCCCGGCAAGACCGTGATTGTGCCCAACCACACTGTGCCGGATCCCAACCTGCGCGCCTTTTTCCAGAACAAGGATGTGCGTCACGCCATGTCCGTGGCCCTGGACCGGGACGACATCAACAATGCGGTCTACTTCGGTCTGGGAGAACCCCGGCAGTGGGCGGTCTGGCCCACCTCCAAGTACTACCAGGAGGGGGACGAAGCCCACTGGAGTCAGCATGATCCGGATTTGGCCCATCAGCTGCTGGACGCGGCCGGGTATGGGCAGAGGGACAGTGATGGGTTCCGTTTGCATCCCGATGGCAGCCGCGTCACCTGGTCCTGCCACCTGGACACGGAACAGGCCGATGTGGTGAACGTCTTCGAGCTGGCGGCGGAACACTGGCGGGCCGTGGGCCTGGAGGTCGTGCTGAATCCCATCAACCGAGCCCTGCTGAATGAACTGGTGGCGGCCAACGAAGTCTCCATGTCCGGGTGGGAGGGCGACATTTCCGACATCACCTGGGTCTGGACTTCGCGGCTCAATCACCCCAGTCACGGCAACGTGCGGTGGGGCCGGGCCTGGCAGCTGTGGCTGGACGGTGACACCGAGAACGAATTCGCCGAGGAGCCCCCGGACGAGATCAAGTGGGTGGATGCCACGTGGCAGGAAATGATCAACGCCCTGACGGACGCGGAGCATGTGGCCAAGGCCCGTGAGCTGTGGGACTGGTTCTATGACTACCTGCCGGGCTTCGGCACGGTGGGCATTCCCAAGCCGGTGGTCATGAAGCAGAACTTCACCAATTTCCCCGAGGATGGGGTGTGGGGTTTTTCCGTCATCCGGGCTGTTCCGGTCCATCCAGAGCAGTTTTTCTTCAAGTCCTAGCGCTTTGCGGAGCAGGTGTCGCCTGCTCTGGGGCGGGGTGCCTTGGGGCATCCCGCCCGTTTGCCGCGGCAAACGGGCCCTGCAGCCTCATGGCAGCCGGTAGGCCATGCGTATCTTTCTGTTGCGGCGGGTCCTGCAGCTGATCCCGACGCTGTTTCTCATTTCCATCGTCAGCTTCGTCATCATCCAGCTGCCCCCAGGCGACTATCTCACGACATACGTGGCGAATCTGGCTGCCGCCGGGGAGATCGTGTCGGAGGAGGAACTGGCGGGACTGTACCAGCAATACGGTCTGGACAGACCAATGCACGTGCAGTACTGGAAGTGGATCACCAAGTTCCTGCGCGGGGACATGGGACAGTCCTTTTACTGGGACCGGCCTGTCAACGAGCTGATCGGGGAACGCATCGCCCTCACGATGCTGCTCTCCTTCCTCTCCCTGCTCTTCGCCTACGCCATTGCCATCCCCATCGGGGTCTATTCCGCCGTCCGGCAGTACAGCGTCGCCGACTATGCCGTCACATTTCTAGGCTTCATCGGGCTGGCCACGCCCAATTTTCTGCTGGCCCTGATTCTGATGTTCATCGGCATCAAGTACTTCAATGCAGGGGCTGGCGGCCTGTTTTCGCCCGAGTACCTGGACGCCCCTTGGAGCGCGGGCCGGATCGGGGACATGCTGCAGCACATGGTGCTGCCCATCATTATCGTGGGTACGGCAGGCACCGCGTCCACCATCCGGGTGATGCGGGCCACCACGCTGGATGAACTGGGGCGGCCCTATGTGGAGACGGGTCGGGCCAAGGGACTCAAGGAACGCAGGCTGTTGCTGCGCTATCCCGTGCGCGTGGCCCTCAACCCCATTCTGAGCACCATTGGCTGGCTGTTGCCGGAGATTGTCTCGGGGGCCGTGATTGTGGCTCTGGTCCTGAACCTGCCCACCACGGGACCCTTGCTGCTGGGAGCCCTGCGCTCGCAGGACATGTTCCTGGCGGCCAGCATGATCATGATTCTGAGCACCCTCACGCTGGTGGGCACCTTGGTGTCCGATGTATTGCTGGCGTGGGTGGACCCGCGCATTCGGTACGGGTAGAGCCGGAACCCCTGATGGCCGTTCGTGCCCTGCAGCCATTGTCGTCCGCACCCCCGGTCGCGGAGCTGGGTTTTCTGGAAAGCGGTCCAGAGGGCGGCAACAGCCGCCAGTTCCTGACTCCACGCCAATTGATGTGGCTGCGGTTCAAGCGCAACCGCATGGCCCTGTGGGGCACTGGTCTGCTGTGCTGCATGTACCTGCTGGCGGTCTTCGCCCCTGTGGTGTCCCCGTACCTGGCGCAGACCCGGTTTCCGGATCATCTGTATCTGCCGCCGCGCAAGATCCACTTGCGCGAAGCCGACGGCGGCCCGTTCCGGCGGCCCTTTGTCTACGCCGTGAAACTGGAAGTGGACATGGAGAGTTTCCAGCGGGTCTTTGTAGAGGACACGACGGCTTCCACGCCGGTGCGCTTCTGGACCAAGGGGGATCCCTATGAGCTGTGGGGCTTCATCCCCATGGATCACCACCTGTTGGGCATAGACCAACCGGCGGACTACGGACCACTGTTTCTGCTGGGGGGAGACAAGTTCGGACGCGACCTGTTCGCGCGCGTCCTGCAAGGCGCCCGCATTTCCTTGACCCTGGGGCTGGTGGGAGTGGCCATAGTGCTGGTCATAGGCCTGTTGCTGGGGGGACTGTCCGGGCTGATGGGAGGCATTGTGGACAACATCGTGCAGCGCATCATTGAGTTTGTGCGCTCGATCCCCACCATTCCCCTGTGGATGGGGCTGGCCGCCGCCCTGCCGCCGGAGATGGCTCCGGTACACCGCTATTTTGCCATCACCGTCATTGTCTCCTTCGTGGGCTGGACCTCTCTGGCGCGGGTGGTGCGGGGCAAGTTTCTGGCCACCCGGGAAGAGGATTTCATCATGGCGGCCCGCGCAGCCAGCGCCACCGAGTTCTACCTGATCCGAGCGCATCTCATTCCGTCGTTCATGAGCTACGTGCTGGTGCACCTCACCCTGGCCATTCCCAGCATGATCCTGGCCGAGACCGCCCTCAGCTATCTGGGCCTGGGCCTGCGCTCCCCGACCATCTCCTGGGGCGTGTTGCTGGGAGATGCCCAGCAACTGGTGGAGATTGCCGTCCACCCCTGGATTCTGTGGCCCGCCGCGTTCGTGGTGTTGACCGTGCTGGCCTTCAACTTTGTGGGGGATGGCCTGCGGGATGCGGCGGATCCGTATGCACAGGCAGGGGCGGGCCCGTGACCGGCAACTTGCTGTCCGTCCGGGACCTGCAGACGCACTTCTTCACGGCGGAAGGCGTGGTGGCCGCCGTGGATGGCATCTCCTTTGATCTGGATGTCGGCAGAGTCCAGGGGATCGTGGGCGAAAGCGGCTGTGGCAAAAGTGTCATGGCCCGTTCCATCATGCGGATGGTGCAGCCTCCCGGGAAGACCGTGGCAGGGGAGATCTGGTATACCACGGCCTATGCCCGGACGGCTGTGGACCTGCTGGCCTTGGCCGAGTCAGGGCCGGAAATGCGGTCCATTCGCGGCGGCGAGATTGGCATGATTTTTCAGGAGCCCCGGGCGGCCCTGAGTCCCATCCACACCATCGGCAGCCAGATCGTGGAGAATGTGCGGTTGCATCGGGATGTCACGGACAAGGAGGCCCGGGCCCTGGCGGAGCACATGCTGGAGCGGGTGCGCATTCCCCGGCCGGACCTGCGGATGACCAGCTATCCCCATCAACTCAGCGGGGGCATGTGTCAGCGCGTCATGATCGCCATGGCCCTTTCCTGCCAGCCGCGGCTGCTGATTGCCGATGAACCCACGACCGCCTTGGACGTGACCACCGAGGCCCAGATTCTGGAGCTGCTGGAGGAACTGGACTTGAGCATGATGTTCATCACCCATGACCTGGGGGTGGTGGCCGAGATTGCGGACGAAGTGGTGGTCATGTACCTTGGGCGCGTGGTGGAGCAGGGCACGGTGGAGCAGATCTTCTATGCACCCCACCATCCCTACACCCGAGACCTGCTCGCTTCCTTGCCCCGCATGGAGAAAAAGCAGGACTGGCTGACCACCATGCGGGGCTCTGTGCCGGATCCATACAACCAGCCCACCGGGTGCTCCTTTCACCCGCGCTGCTCTGAATTCCGGCCCGGACTCTGTGACGTGCGGATGCCCCAGGCCATTGCCCTGGAAGATGGCAGACAGGTGCGCTGCCTGCTGTATGAAGCCGATGCCCCGCCCGAGGTGCATGGTGCCCTCTGAACCGGCGGCAGTCCCGAACCCCATTCTGCGGGTGGACGAGCTGCGCATGCATTTTCCCGTCTCGCGGGGATTCCTGGGACGGGTGTCCCATCACGTCAAGGCCGTGGACGGAGTCAGCTTTGAGCTGGCCCGCGGCGAGACCTTGGGGCTGGTGGGGGAAAGCGGCTGTGGCAAGACCACGCTGGGCCGCATGTTGATGCGCCTCCATACGCCCACGTCAGGCCAGATCTGGTTTCGGCCCGACGCCGAATCCGAGCCTTATCCTCTGGCGACCATGTCGCAGAGCGAGCTGCGGGCGGTGCGTCATCACTTCCAGATGATCTTCCAGGACCCATACTCCTCGCTCAATCCGCGCCAAAACATCATGGACATTGTGGGCGAACCCGTGCGGCTGCAGGGCCAGCGCGACCGGCGGGAAATGCAGGAACGAGTGCTGGAGATGCTGCGGCTGGTGGGATTGCGGCCCGAATTTGCGACCCGCTTTCCCCATGCCTTCAGTGGCGGCCAGCGACAGCGCATCGGCATCGCCCGCGCCTTGATCCTGCATCCGGCCCTGGTGATTGCCGATGAACCGGTCTCGGCCCTGGACGTGTCCGTGCAGGCCCAGATCCTGAATCTGCTCAAGTACTTGCAGCAGCAATTGGACCTGACCTATATCTTCATCGCGCATGACTTGAGTGTGGTCAAGCACATCTGCAGCCGCGTGGCGGTCATGTACGTGGGCAAGCTGGTGGAAGTGGCGGCGGCAGACCATCTCTTCGTCCGTCCCCGGCATCCCTATTCCGAGGCCTTGCTGTCCGCGGTCCACAGCCCCGACCCGGACCGGGAGGCGCAGCGCACCCGCATTGTGCTGGAGGGGGATGTGGCGGATCCGGCCCATCCGCCTTCCGGCTGCTACTTTCATCCACGGTGTCGATACGTGCAGGATGTGTGTCGCACGGAGCCACCGGTGTTGCAGGACGTGGCGCCCGGACACCGTGTGGCGTGCCACTTTGCAGCGGATCTGGCGCTGATCGGGGCCGAGATTTAATTCGCGCTATGGCCCCTGCTGTTATAAGATTTGTTCCCTTTGGGCCTGTCCCGGTCGCATCCGCAGGCTGTTGCCCAGGCTCATGACCACAGATGTCCCTCAACATGGCTGAATCCCACACCCACACCCATTCCAACGCTCCGGGCAAGGGGGCCAAGGCCCCACCGACCCCATCCGAATCCGAGCTGACGGCGGCCCAGGGGAAAGCCGGTGCCAAGTCCCGGCAGGCAGCCCGGAAGAAACCCGCTGCCCAGGCCCAGCCCCCAGGGGCCGCGGCGGCTCCGGAAGCTGATGTTGACGATGGCCCCATTTCCATGGAATGGGGTCGGCAAAAGCTGGATTCAGAGCTGCAACGCACCCGCGAAGAGCTGGAGCACCTGCGGGCCGCGATGTACAGCGAGGTGGACATAGACCCGGAAGAGGGGGACGTGGAAGTGTCCGAGCGCCTCAAGAACGTGACGCTCATCGCCATGCTGGAAAAGCGTGAAACCGCCTTGCAGGAGGCCTTGTCGTCCATAGTGGAAGGCCGCTACGGGATTTGCAACCGGTGCCAGCAGCCCATTGGCAAGGGACGCCTGGAAGCGCGTCCGGATGCCAAGTTCTGCGTGCGGTGTCAGGAAGAGATTGAACGCGCCGCCCGCCGGCTGGCCTGAGCCGCCCGTCCCGCATCCTCATGGCCATCCACGTCTCCACGCATCCCTTGATTCTGCACAAGGTGACCCTGCTGCGGGACGTGCACACCGAACCGGAGAAATTTCGCAAGGTGATGGCGGAGATCTCCACACTGCTGACCTACGAAGTCACGCAGGACCTGCCTCTCACCACGCGCCCGGTCACCTCTCCGCTGACCCATGTGCCCCGGGGTCGCTGGTGCGCGACCAAACTGGCCTTCGCCCCCATTTTGCGGGCGGGGCTGGGCATGGTACAGGGAGCCTGGAGTGTCATTCCCCACGCCCAAGTCTGGCACCTGGGCCTCAAGCGGCATGAAGCGACGCTGAAGCCGACCTGCTACCTGGAGCCCACGCCCAGTCCGGTGGACAGCTGCATTGTGCTGGATCCCATGCTGGCCACGGGCGGCACCGCGGCCGCGGCTCTGACCCTGCTCAAGGAACTGCAGGTGCCGGACATTCGGTACTCCTGCATTCTGGCCGCCCCGGAAGGCATCAGGCATCTCAACGAGGTCCATCCGGATGTGGACCCCTTTATCGGCGTGGTGGACGAGAGATTGACCGATGAAGGGGATGCATGTCCCACGGGGTTCATCTGGCCGGGCATCGGAGATGCCGGAGACCGGCAGTTCGGCCCCTTCCCCGCGGGCGGCAGTCCTCCACCGGCGCCATCGGCCATCGCAAGCGCCGGCGCCAACGAGACCGCGTGAGGCGATGCCTGCCTCGGAAGTCCGGGTCAGGCTCCACAAGAGGTTGCGCATCAACGGCAACGGGCGACCTCAAGCCCCGTCGCATCGTCTGGCATTGTGCCCGACACCACTCTCCGGAGGGGCGGCGTGCCCTGTGTGCCTGCCAGACGCGTCGTCAAGGGCACAAGGAGCCTATGGCCCTGCCGTCGCGGCCGCGCTGGATCCAGGGACATCCTTGTCAGGACCGCCGGCAATCGCCCCTCCACGGGTCTCTTGGTCAAGCTGGTGTACAGGCCGTTCTTGTGCTTTCAAATGCGTGGCTGGGCCAGGCCGGGAATCCCGTGCATAGTTCGCCGCAGAGGGTGCCCACCGGTCGTTCTCGTTGGGCCGCTTGACAAAATTCATACCGATGCCCACCCCGCGCTTGCCTTCCTCTGCGTACCGGTCCAAATAGCCGCGGGTTTCGATCTGCTCCATGGCGGCGGCGACACTTTGGGCCAACTTCAGGGCAAATACATGGAAGGTATCGCGCGTTTCCACCACCATGTCCGCGCGTCCCCGACGCGTCAGCACTTCCGAATCCACGCGCACAATATTGCGTACCATGGCACAAACGACAGGGAGTGCAATCTGGCAGTTGCTTTCCGCGGCCAATTCTGCATAGGACACACTGTCCAGCATCCTGTCAAACGCGTCGATGACCACGGCGCACTCGCCGTTTTCCAGGGCCTGCGCCATTTGGCGCATGAGTTGCTGCATGCGGCTGTCCTGCTCTGGCTGTGTGCCGAAACAGTGGAAGAACAGGCCCTCCTGGAATGCAGTTTCCACTTCCCAACTCGGGAAATCCAGCGCTGTTGTGCCGTGGACACGTTGGAGCGTCACGAATCCCGATTGGAACATCAAGGCATTCCAGGAGGGCTTGTGCAAGTCCAGCGCGTCCTTGGCGCCTGCCACGCTGAAATCCACATCGGTCAGGGCTTCCCCGCGTGCCTGGATGTACTGAAACAGAAAGTGGGTTTGGCCCGTTCTCACCCAAGGGCGCGGAAACCCCGCATGGACAATCTCCTGGGCGTTGTGAGGCGTTGTCAATTGGTCCAGAGCCGTCAAGCAGGAGATGGGGTTGTACAGGCTCTCACCGCCTTCGCCTCCGCCTCCGTAAATCCGCACAGGGCCTCGAAGCGGGCATCGTCCGACAAGTACCGCAGGTTGTTCAGCGCCGAGAACAGTCCCGATCCGCCAATGTCCAGGATGCCCGTGACAAAGACGAATTGCATGGCATGGTCCCAGTTCTTCAACGTGCGATAGAAATGGCGCAGATGCGCTTGGACCTGCTGTTTGTCGGACTGCTCGAAAAGAGGGTTGACCAGCGTGGCGGTCGGAGGAGCGTCATATTCGTCCACGAGAACGGCGAACTTTCCATACCGCCGGTGCAGACACGAAAACAGGCTGTCCAAGGCACCCCAAGGAGATGTTGGCGCCGAGGTGTCCAATCCCCGAACGGCAATGACCGATCGCGCACCATGCGCGTCGTCAACTCACCTCTCACTTCGGATGGCGTGTCTCCCTCTACGCGCGCCATGGTCAAGACCAGCACGGGCACACGCGGCACATGCGCCAGGTAGCCTGAGGTGGCAATGTCCAGCCCTTGAAACAAATCATCGGCCTCGCGTGCAACAAGGTGCGCCAAGGTGGACACCAGCAGTGACTTGCCGAACCGACGAGGCCGCGCGAGAAACACGTAACGCATCCTGGCTTCCAGCATGCGTTGGATGTAGGCAGTCTTGTCCACATGGACCTGACCCTCCCGCCGCAGGGTCGCAAGGTTATGGGTGTCAATTGCCAACGGAGGGAGCGAGGGCCTGCCATGCTCTCCCAATGCCATTAATGGATCCATTGCCAGGGAGTACGCTGTAGCGCTTGGCGAAGTGGCGGACAGCAATGGGGTCAAAACGTGAGTGGTGGACAAGAGGGAACATCTTGAATTTTCGGGTGGCAAAGGCCGTTCCGAGGGAGGTGGGATGACCATGACCACCGTGGCCCTGCACGATGCCCTGAACAGCCTGGGATACAGAAGATCCAGCATGGATGCCCATCAGGACGCCGATTCAGGCCCACGGTGTCCACTGCAAGGCCAGGGGTGTTCCCAGCCGCATCGTGCCGCGTGAGTGGATCGGCAACGGGTCCGGTACCGCCATGGTCCATGCCCCACGCTGCAACAACGTGACCAGGACGACCAGCAATTCCATGTAGGCAAAATTCATGCCCAGGCACCGCCGAGGGCCGCCGCCGAAGGGCATGTAGGCATATCCCTTGGCCCGAATGGCGGCATCGTCGTCAAAACGTCCGGGCCGGAAGTCGTCGGGCCTTGCCCAGTGGTCCGGATGTCGCTGCAGAATATAGGGTGAAATCAGGATGAAGTCGTCCGGGGCGATGGCCAGACCACTGGGCAAGGTATCGTGCGCCACGGCAATGCGGCGCATGGACCATCCCGGCGGATACAGGCGCAAGGCTTCGTTGATGACGGCGCGGGCCAGTGTCAGACGGGACAGGTCGCGGTAGTCGAGATCGGCACGGCCCCCGACGCTCAGGGCTTCGGTCCGCAATCGGTCCACCAGCGCGGGACGGGGCGCCAAGAGCGCCAGGACCCAACCCAGCGTGGCGGAAGTGGTTTCGTATCCGGCCAACATCAGAGACACAAGGTCGTCCCGCACTTCTCTGTCGGTGAAAAGGCGTCCCCCCTCCTTGTCTTGGGCACCCATCAGTTGGGCCAGAATGGTGGTGTCGTCCGTCCTGTTCCGGTGCGCCGCTTCCACCTGGAGAGCCACGAACTCGTCGATCCGGCCCATGTCGCGGTGAAAGGCCCGTACCCAGGGCAACGGCCAGCGGGCCATGCACCGAGGCTGCAATGCCAGCCAGACCTGGCTGGACACCAGGGAATCAAAGGAGGAGGTGAACCGTGTGCCATCCCCGGTGAAGTTCTCGCCGAACAAGGCAAGGAAAATCACCTGTCGTGTGACTTGCAAGGCCAATCCCTCAAGATCCACAGTGACGGGCCCGCCGCCCGAGAGACCCTCCACGGCCTGCTGGGCACTGTGCCACGTCAAGGGAAAATAGCCGCTCAATTCCTGGTGGGAGAAACTCCGTTTCAGGAACAACCTGTGCTTGCGCCACAGGGCCCCCTCCGCGTTGGAAATGCCTTCTCCCAGCAGCTCCTGCACCACGGGGATGGTCTTGCCGTACCGCTCCGGCACATCTTGCAGCACATGCTTGACATCGACGGGATCCGAAAGCAGGATCATGTCAAAACGGCCCATGCGGAAGAGGGCCACGTCGCCTTGGCGCCTCCACTCGGCCTGCAGGAGTTCGTGCAGCTGGCCTCTCCAAAGGCTCGACAAGGTCTGTCGCAGGCCAATCCGCCTGTATCCCTTCAACATCATGGCATGCCTTCCTCAATGCGCGCTGCCTCTCCCTGGCACTTCGGCCTTGGCGCGAGTCGGATTCAAGCACAACAAGGTCGGTTGATCCCGTGCCTGGACGCCCATGCCCACGGCATCTTGTATGCGGTTGCCCCTACCTGCAGGCAGGGAGGGGCTGGCTCAGAGTCAGGTGGGCCTGTCCGTCTGCGTGGTAGCTGCTGCGGACCAGGGGTCCACTTTCCACCCAGCGAAATCCTCTGCTGTCCCCTGCGGCCTTGAGGAGGTCGAACTCCTGAGGAGTGTAGTATCGCCGGATGGGCAGGTGATACCGGCTGGGCTGCAGATACTGGCCGATGGTCATGATCTCCACGCCATGCGCGCGCAGATCGTCCATGACGGCCAGGATTTCGTCCCAGGCCTCGCCCAGTCCCAACATGATGCCGGACTTGCTCAGGCTGGCCGGGTGAAACTCCTTCGCCCGCCGCAGGACTTCCAGGCTTTGCCGGTAGCGGGCCTGGGGCCGCACCTGCCGGTACAGGCGGGGCACGGTCTCGATGTTGTGGTTCAGGATCTCGGGCTGCGCGTCCATGACCTTCTGCAAGGCAGATGCAGACCCCTTGAAATCCGGGATCAGGACTTCAACGGTGCAACCCGGCGCCAGCTGGCGGATCCAATGGATGGACTCGGCAAAGATCCAGGCTCCGCCGTCCGGCAGCTCATCCCGGTTGACGCTGGTCAGCACGGCATGTCGCAGTTGCATGGCCTGCACACTGTGGGCCACGCGTCGGGGTTCGTCCGGATCCAGAACTCCAGGCTGGCCAGTCTTGATCTTGCAGAAGCCGCAGCTGCGCGTGCAGGTGTCTCCCATGAGCAGGAACGTGGCTGTGCCGCGGCTCCAGCATTCCGCCAGATTGGGACACATGGCCTCCTCGCAGACCGTGTGCAGCCGCTGACCCCGAAACAGGGCCGTCAGCTCCTCGTATTTAGGACCCTGCGCGGCCTTGACCCGCAGCCAAGGCGGGCGGCGGCCCACAGTCAGAGTGCCGGCCCCGCCTTCCACGCGGGGCGGTTCCAAAGGGATCGGGACAGGGGGGGAATCAGACATGTTCAGGTTCTCTCCACATGCATGGCGGCGGATTGAGTGTCACTGCCCTGAGACAGTAGCCGCAGGGCCTGGGTGCAGGTCGCCAGGAGGATCCAGTACAGGGCCGACATGTGAGGATACAGGAGATTGACATAGAAGTGGTCAAACAGGCCAGTGAGGCCCAAGGCCAGGACCGCGGCCACGAGACCCAGCGCATAGGGTTCCATGGCCTGACCGCGCAGCTGCCGGTGGACCTGATGGAACTGGAGGAGGGGCTTGCTCCACAGCCCCAGGAAGAGCAGCATGGCGGGCAGTCCCATGGTGGTGGCCACGGTGAGGAGGACCATGCTGGAGGCTCCTTCGGCAAACTCCAGTGACGGGGTGCCGAAGAATCCCAGTCCGGTCCACGGATAGGCGGCCAGGATGTGGGCGGCGTTGCGGTATTCCGCCAGGCGCATGAGGGTGGCCTGATCCTGGCGCAGCAGCCCTTCCATCAATCGCTGCACATAGGCCTGAGTCTGCGGCAGGAGCAAGAACAGGAGCGCGCCCAGCAGTCCCAGGGGAATCAGGGCGCGGTATCGCACTATGGCCAGAAAGGCCGCGACGCCACAGAAGGCCAGCAGCGCGTTCCGGCTATAGGTCAGATAGATGGCTGCACACAGCGCCAGCAGGGCCATCCCTGCACCCAGACGCACCCCCGTCTTGCGGCTGCCCAAGACGAAGGGCAGCAGACAGCACGCGGCCAGCGCCGACATGGCCCCCAAAAGGTTGGGATCCACGGCCATGCCAATGGCCCGCAGTGTGCCCCTGGGGTCATCGTGGATGTACCGCAAGGCGACCTCGCCGGCAGGATAGTCAAAGGCGACCAGGCTTCCCAGCCAGCTCTGCGCCGTCTCCCGCGGCAGAAAGTAGAAGAGCAGCCCCAGCACAGCCCCTGCGGTTCCCACTCCGGCCAGAGTCAGGACCATCCGGCGAATCTGGGATGGACGGTGGATCAGTTGCAGGACCAGGACAAAAAGTCCCAGATTGAGCAGATATTCGCCTGCCTTGCGCCACTCGAACCAGGAAGGACGGGCGAAGTTCAGGCCCCACAACATGGCGCTGCCGACCAGAAGGCCGAATATCAGGACCAGACCTGTGGTGTAGGCAGGCAAGGTCGGCAGCTGCGGGCCTCTGATCCAACGCACGAGCCAGCGTCCATATACCAGCAGCACGGCGAGATTGAGAAAGGTGGGCTTGAGCCCAATGTCTAGGGGCACAACGGCAAACGGCAGCAGAAAGGAAACCGCGAAGATGCCCACAAGGCCCGCATCCGGGCTCCGCCAAGCCCACAGCAGCAGACATCCCAGCAATGCCAACCCGACCACCACCAAGGCATGGGTGGTTACCGCCAAGCCTGTACCTGCGGCCAAGGCCACCAGTACCAGAGATGGTGTCACCCAAGGCCGCCCATGTATATCGCCGCCGGGAAGTCCCCGGAATTCGACTGGACTGGACATGCTTTCAACGCCTGGGGTTAGCGGCAGAAGTGGAGAGAGGGGAGCAGCATTCCCGATCCGGCACAGTGTTGGGTCCAATGAAGACTGCAAGGCAACCGAGAACATCGCACGGGCCTCTCTGGGCCTTTGCGTGGCGTTGACACCCCAGGTCGGCCTTCGCATCTTCGGTGCAGGGACGGATCTGCTCCTGCACCGCTGTGCCATGATCCACATGAGGCACAGACGCGGGACACAGATCGGCAGTGCTGCCTACGCTCGCGTGCTTGAGAACCCCCACCAGGTTGCGCTGCCCCAGAGCGGGGTCTCCAAGGCATGCGAGGTCAATGGAAACCATAGCAGACATCGCAATCCGGCATCCTTCCCTGTTGCCTTGTCGTCTCGCGCACGGGCAGGCCCGTCAGTGTGTACGGCCGACATGCCGCGTGCAGATGCATGCTTGCAGTCTCTCCGTGCTCGATCCGCACCAGAGCAGTGTAGCCCGCCAGCGTGGCAGGCGTCCAGAAGGTTGAGGCAACGGCGGGCAACTGGCTGTGCCGCTGCCCAGCAGCGGTTGTGGAACTTGCCGCAATCAGGATCCTGACGAGGCGGCTGCAGCTGCGGCTCCTCCCCCCGTCGCTGCGATGATGGCTGCCTGCTGTGCTTCCAGAATAGCCTGCACCGACTGCAATGCCGCCAGATCTCCCGCACTGCGATCGGTGGCGCGTTTGCTGTCTTCGGCCAACTCGATGCCTGCCGCCAAGGAAAAGGCCATGTTCTGGGTCGGGCGCGGCTGGGCGCTGCGCAACTGGTCACGGTAACGCAACACGCGATCGACCACCTGTGTCGGCGTTTCCTGGGTCAGCGCCAGCAGGGCGATTTCATCATAACGGCCCGATCCAATGCGTTCTCCCTTTGCCCGCAACCGCTCGGCGGCGTTGCCGAACCGTTGCACCCCGGTGGCCGTGCCCCGCGGGTCCACGGCCAGCAGGTGCGAGACAAGCTGCAAGGGGTTTCCCGTCTGCGGCCCATGTCCCTTGGCTTGACATAAGCCAACTCCGCGTTGCGCGTCAGCATTTCCACCGATTCGTCCCGGCCCGCATGCAGGGCCGCAGACGGCAGGTCGTTGGCATCGGTCAACCACACGTGGTCTTTGCGCCAGCGTCGGTAGATGCGGGCAAGCCGCTCCAGCTGCTGTTCGGGCACCGGACGTCCCTCTCTTTGCAGCGCCAGCAATAACGCCGCCAAAGTGGACCCGGTACCGCGACTGGGGATCTTGTGCGCCTTGAAAGCCGTGCGTGTCTCGCACACCCGCGGGTGAATCACGGCCGGGTCCAACCCGCGCCGCAGGATCATGGCCGCGACCACGTATCGGATTTCCGACTTCAGAGGACTCGACCAGCGTGTGCGCTGCCGCAACTCGCTTGCGGCCTGTTCCAGGCTGTCAAAGCCGATGGTGGCACCGGCCGCGCCCAAAGTCAACGCAACGAAGCGGAAGGTCGCCGTGTTGGTCGACCAGCGCTTGCGCGCACGCAGGCTCTCGAATGTCCACAGATAACTCTCGACCGGTCCGGCGGCGGTGTTCATGCGACCAGTATAGATCAAGCGGGCTTGGGGGCGTCTCGGGCTCCGCAAAACACGCAATGGGGCAGACAGTCAGGGGTTGCCAGAGGCACCGCTCGTTCTTGAGGGGACGAGTGCGCTTGCCATGTCATCGTCTGCGGCCCAGGCCGGCCGGCTGGCATATTTCGGATCGGGGAGAATGGTGCGGCAGGCTCTGGACTTGTCTGAGCGCCGCGGACCGGTAGCAGTTGCAGTGCAAAATCCTGCCCATTCTGGATTGCTCCAGCCAGCGGATGTCCCCTCCTTCCGGTCTATGGGAGTGCCGGTTCCGGATTGCCGCTCCCACCCGGAGTGGGCGACGCGTTACCCGGTGCCTGCATCCACAGTGCCAGCCCATCCTTCATCTGGGCATATCGGCTTTCCGCCCACTGCCGGGCCGGTTCCGTGTTCATGCTTTCCACAGTGCGGTCTATCCAGGAAAAGACGTAACTGTGAACCTGGTCCCGACGTTCCGCCAGCGTATACCCCTGGGCATGGGGCCCGCAAAGCAGCATCGCAATTTGAGACACACCCAGTTTGGTGAGCTTGTCGGCATCCCACAGGATGGCCGTATCCACCGGAGTCAAGGGTGCGGCCCCAGGCCGTCGAAACAGTCCTGCATGGTGGCGGATGGCATGGGCCACCGCGGGGACTTTCTCCTGGCAAAAGGAAGTGCCCGCCAGGAACTCCGCAGCGGCAGCGGCCCCCCGCACTCCATGATTGGGTTCCACTTTGCATATGTCGTGGAGCCAGGCTGCCGCAGTGGCTATCTCCTGATCTGCATGCAGCAGCCGGGCCAGATGTTGGGCTTCCAGCACCACTTGCTGAACATGCTCCCAGCGAAAGCGATATTGCACTTGGCAGCCAGCCTCTCTTTGCCAGGCGGACTGTTCCTCCAACCAGGCTCGTTCGTCTGCGAGTTGTTGACATTGGGTTTCCCAGTCTGTGACCATGAGGGTTCCTGTAGATACGTGAAGACAATGGGCCTTATATACCTAAGTACACATCTGTATCCTTGGGCATACAAGTCCCCCCCAATGCAGAGGCCTGTCGGCGGGCCAGTGCCTGGGCATGCCTTGCCGGCGAGACCAGAACCGGCGCGCGTACCGGCGCGCCGGGCGCGCGCGACGCCAACGCCCGTCTCCAGACGATGCGCGTGGGTGCAGAACGCTGCCCGACTGGGCTGCACTGTGGTGACTGCTTCGCCTATGCGCTGGGCGGAAGCGGTCAGGGCAGCTCTTCGGGGCCAGGTTGGGGATGCTGCTGCACTTGCCGACCTTGAGGCTGCATGACATCACTGCCCAAGCCATCGGACCTTCAACCCCTGCCAATGTCGGAATCCATGGATGGCGGCAATGCCTGCATCCGGCAGCTCCGGTCATGTGTGGGTTTCGGCTTCAGGCCTGCAGCAGGGTCGAGATGCGCTGCAGCTTCTCGTTCTCCAGGATTTCCGGCACAAAGTCCGACAGCTCATTGAGCGTGAGACCTTCCTCCATGGCATGGGCCACCAACATCATCATCTGGGGCATCTGTGCCGCTTCGCCCAGGGCAGCAAGCAGCTCCTTTTGCTTGTGCGCCATGATCATGGGGAGCGGTGTGTCGAGCGAAAGGCCTGCCGCGACATTGGGCGGGTGTTCCAGCCAATCTGTTGCCAGATGCGCCTCCCCAGTCAGCCGAATGTCACGGGATGAGGCCCCAAGGTGTATCAAGTGGGTGCCTGACAGCGCCTTCCAGCCTTGGGAACGGACATCAAAAAAGGCCAGGTCCCGCGGTGAAATCCGAAATTCCACCCGGGTCTGCGCCCCTGGCTCCAATGTCACCCGCTGGAAACCCTTCAGCTCTCGCCGGGGCCGTGCATGGGATGGGGCCTGTGGTCCCACGTACAGCTGGACCACTTCATCCCCCTTGCGGGACCCGGTGTTCTGGATATCCGCGGTCAGCCGGAATCCGTCTGCGAGGCTTGGACCTCCAGGCGCGATCTGCAGATTCGAGTAGGCAAAGGATGTGTAGGACAAGCCGTGTCCGAAGGAAAACAGGGGTTCGACATCCTTGAAGTCATAGTATCGGTAGCCGACAAAAAGGCCCTCTCCGTAGCGGACCTGCCCGCCTTGCCCCGGATAGTTGGTGAAGGCGGGAGTGTCTTCCAGACGCTTCGGGAACGTGATGGGCAATCGTCCGGCGGGACTTTCTGCCCCCAGCAGCACGTCCGTGACGGCATTGCCGTACTCCTGACCGGGATACCAGACCTGCAGGACCGCGGCCACCTCGTTGATCCAGGGCATGGTCACAGGTGCACCGGCATTGACGATGACGACCGTGTTGGGGTTTTGAGACGCCACCGCAGACACCAGCTCGTTTTGCCGGCCGGGCAGGTCCATGTGCTGGCGATCGTGACCTTCCGATTCCCAATCCGCATTCAAACCGACAAAGACGAGCGCAGTCTGGGCTTTCCGCGCGGCTTGCGCGGCCTGTGCCACGGCATTGTGGGCCAGCGGCGGCACGACCCCCAGGCGCACGGCCCCGAAGGGTCTGCCGGGCATGGCGCCAAATTCCAGCGTGAGTTCATGTTGTGTGCCCGCCTCCAGGCATGTCGTGTGGATCTTTTCCACTGAACCCATGCCGAAATAGGTGTCTCCGGGCACGAATTCCTCCCAGTGGTTGAGAACAGGGACACCATCCCATTGCAGGCGCGCCAATCCGGCCGTGGTCAGGCCGAACTGGTGCTCCCCCGAGGCCGTGGCGGCAAAGGGAATGGTCACGCGCGCCGCGAATCCTGATTCCACACCGTCCGGCAATGCTCCAAACCAGAAGATCTCCGAGGACATGCGCATGTCCTGCGCCACGGGCGCTCCCGCGAAATCGTGAGTGGGGAAATACTCGATCTTGATGCGGGCCTCACCCTCCTGGGCCCCCATCATTGCCGACTCCAGGAGTGGAGTGTTGCGGTGATTGTGGCAACCCTGCGCGTGAAGGATTTCGGTCTCGGCCGACACGGCCCGTTGCAGAGCCGCCAGCGGGTGCACGACATACGGGGGATTCACGAACGCGCTGCCGCCGCCCATGATGGCGCCCGTGTGGGCCATGGGGCCCGTCACGGCCAGAGACGACATCTGGCCTGTGTCCAGAGGCAGGACTGCCTTCTCGTTTTTCAGCAGGACCATCGACTCCCGGGCCGCTTGGCGGATCAAGGCCCGGGCCGCAGGCCGATCCGGAGACGGCGTTTCCTGGGGACCGTCGCCATCCAGCACCCCGGTGCGTTCCGCCAACCGCAGATATCGCCGCACCTTGTCGTCCAACTCCCTTGCGCTCAACTCCCCCGCCTGAATGGGCTGGACCAGTTGCGGACCGAACATGCGGGGAGGCCCCGGCATTTCCAGGTCCAAGCCGCCCACAAAGCAACGCCGGGTGGTCTTGGCCGCAAACCAGTCCGTCATGACCAGGCCATCAAACCCCCATTCCTCCTTGAGAATCCGCTTGAGCAGGTCGACGCTTTCCGATGCGTATGTCCCGTTTACGCGATTGTAGGACGCCATGACAGCCCAGCTGCCCCCTTCCTTGACGGCCATCTCGAAGGGCGCGAGATAAATCTCGCGCAAGGTTCTTTCATCCACCACCACGTCAAGCGCCATCCGCTGATACTCGGAATCGTTGCAGACATAGTGCTTGACGCAGGCGGCCACGCCCTGGGATTGCAGGCCGTGTATGTAGGCGACCGCCATTTGGCCGGCAAGGTGGGGGTCCTCCGAAAAGCATTCGAAGTTGCGTCCATTCAAGGGCGAACGATGGATGTTGACCGTGGGGGCCAACAGCACCGAGGCTCCCTTGCTCTGGGTTTCCCGACCCAGTTCCGCGCCAATCTTCCGGATCAGGGGCGTGTTCCACGTGGCCGCCAGCGCGGAGCCACAGGGAAAGCAGGCCGAGGTGCCGGACAGCCCGCGGGCGCCGTTGGGGCCATCTGTCACGCGCATGGAGGGAATGCCCTGATGCAACAGCCCGGGTATGGACCACATGCTGTCACCTGCAGTCAAGGCGGCCTTTTCTTCCAGAGCCAGTGAGGCCAGGAGCTCTGCAACGCGTTCAGACATGAGTTCACCCACGGGGAAAGGAATGCTGGAGTGGCTGGATCGATGGAGGCCCACCGAAGCGTGCGAGATGGAAGTGTAGCCCTTGCGTTGCAACAAGGCTAAAAATGGGTCTGCGGGATGGCAACGGCCTCTGGGCATCGACGGATCTGGAGGGATGGGCCGCCGACCCACCAGGACGGTTGCATCCACATGAAGAGAGAGAGCCGATGGTCAAGACCGCAGATTGATGGACGGGGTGGACTGGATGAGTGCAGACTGCGGTTGGGACGGCCCCGACCTCCGGGGATTGGGTGGGGCCTCCCGCCCAGTCTGGCCGTCAATGGGTTCAGCGATTGTCAAATATGGACAGAATAAGTGACTAGATGTAAAATATAGTCATTTCAACGGGAGGACAAGCCATGAAGAAGATCGGCGTAACGGATTTCAAGGCGCGCTGCCTCGGCTTGTTGGACCGTCTTGGCCCCGACGGCTTGGTCATCACCAAGCACGGCAAGCCGATTGCGCGCGTCGTGCCCTACGAGCAGGAGCATGCCGATTTGATCGGAAGCCTGAAGCATAGGATCCGCATTCGGGGTGACATCATGACGACGGGGATACGTTGGGATGCCGATGCTCAATCTTGATACCCACATCTTGGTCTACGCGCTGAGTGGCAGTCTCAAGGCCGTGGAGCAATCCCTGTTGCTGTGCCATAGGTGGTCTGTGTCGGCGATTGTGCTGTGGGAGATTGCCAAGCTGGTGCAGATTGGACGCATTGACCTGGATCTGGACGCGCGGGAAGTGACTCGCGCCTTGAGCCGAGTGCATGTATGGCCACTGGATCTGGCGGTAGCCCAAATTTCGACCCGACTTGACTTCAGAGGCGACCCGGCGGACGAGCTCATAGCCGCCACCAGCATTGTCCACAAGGTCCCTCTGCTCACGCGTGATCGTGTCATACGGGGCTCCGCAATGGTGCCTTTGGCTGCGTAGCGCGGCTGCAAGACGCGCCCCGTCCACTGCGAGATTGATGGCGGCCGGGCCTCGGCGGGCTTGGTCGAGACTTGAGGGCGGGTATCCAAGCCTCCCAGAGGCACTGGGAACGTCAATGCAGGCTCCCCGCCGAAACCGATGAGTTTCTTCTTCCTGCCTGCACCGGTTCCGGCTGGCCCATGCCGCATGCTGCTCATGCGCCATGACAAGCAGGCCTGCCACTACCGGGCCCTGCGGCAACAGGACTCCACCCTGATCCGGGATCGGGGTTCGTACAGTGTTGGACCGGCCGAATCTGCACTTTGAGCTGGTTGCTGGATTCCAACTGGCTTTCCGGGCTGCAAACAGTCAGCTTGTCCTTATGGTTCTGAAAATCAGGGCACTGGGACACAAGATGCACAATGGGCCGCGTCTGATCATGATCATGAATTGCACTGCCGAGTGGCCCGAAGGGGTCCTGCGCCCAAACGCCCGGCTCCATTGGGGAAGCCGGGCAACGGTCCATCAGGTGCTGTCTCGCCTTTTCCGAAACGGGCGACTGGCCAGAGCGTCAGGTTGTGCCATACGCACCATGGCATGGCGATCCTCTGGAGAGAACCTTGGTCTGATTGCACAGAAACTCTCCGATGGCACTGTAGCAGTGGCCGTGAGGCTCTGCATTGGCTTCTGCGCGTTTTCTTCTGCCAATCCGGCCCACTTACTGAAATGCGGGCATGACGTCGTCTGAAATGCGGGCATGACGTCGTGGCCGAATCGCTCAAGCGAAGCCTTCTTTCGTTCGTGGCTCATCCCTGAATCGATCCACAAGGCGTATTCGTCGTAGCCCAATTCTTCATAATGCTTCAGACGCTCAATCACCTCGGCGGCTTCGCCGATGACATTGTTCCGGCGCATGCTCTGCGGGTTGTACATCGGGTTGGCGGCTATCTCCTCATCGCTCAAGGGCTCGATCAATCCCTGCCTGACAGGGCGTTCGTTCTTGAACCAGGCGCCGAAGTAGTTGTAGAAGGTATTGATCTCTGCAGCCCCTCGCTGCGCGTCCGTCTCGCTGCCGCTCACGTAGGTGTGGCGCAGCAACATGATCTTGGGGCGCGTGACATGCGAATTCTTGCTGCATGCGGCGTTGAACCGCTCCATCAGGCTTTCCACCTCGTCGTCATCCAGCCACAGCGGTGTAACCTGCACATTGCAGCCATTGGCGACGGCGAATTCGTGACTGTTCGGATCGCGCGCCGCCACCCATATCGGCGGATGCGGCTTCTGCAGCGGCTGCGGCGCGGAGGTCGCGCTGGGAAAGGACCAAAACTCGCCCTCATGGACGTAGTCGCCTTGCCAGATTTGCTTGACTGCAGGAATCAACTCTCGCATCATGGCGCCCGCCTGCCAGGCATTCAGTCCGGGACACAACCGTTCATATTCGTAGCTGTAGGCGCCGCGCGCAATGCCGAGTTCCAGCCGCCCAGCAGTCAAGAGGTCCGTCATGGCTGCCTCTTCGGCAAGTTTGATCGGATGCCAGAACGGGGCGATGATCGTGCTTGTGCCAAGCCGGACATGCTGGGTGCGGTGTGCCAAGTCCACCAGATTCGTGAACGGATTCGGGGCGATCGTGAAGTTCATGCAATGATGCTCGCCTGTCCAAATGGCGTGCATGCCGATGTCGTCCGCGATGCGGCACAATTCAAGAAAGTCGTGATACAGCACAAGCTGCTCGACCGCAGCCGAAATGCGTTCCATGTGAACGAAAAGAGAGAATTTCATCGGCTTTGTTCCTGCTCTGTCAGCCCGACCGTACTTCTCCATCATTGTCACACACGGGGTTACGGAACCGGCGGATTTTATGTTCCCCCGCTGGCACCCATCGACAGGTCCCTTGTTGCTTGATTTCAGGACAACTGTACAGGTAGCGTCCAGGGGCTGAGCCCTGCGTTGCCCGGAGTGTTGTCAGGCGGAGGCGTCACGGACCGACCTGCGGTCAGATCGACCCGGAATTGCGCTGCTGGCAAGGACAGGACCTGCAGCGGATCCCTGCCTTGCTTAAGAACATTCCTCCCAACCTCAAGCCGCGTGCTGGTTCCATTCGGCCGAATGGTATCGGCGGGAATTGCGGGCCTGTGCAGGCTTTATGGGATGCAAGCAAGCCTATCCCTCTATCCAGCGAGCGAAAAGCGGCACTTGAATCGCAAGTTTCGACTACGCCTGGCAGACTCGCAGGATACAGAAACAGAGATGGTGGTTTCCCGTACCAGCTTCAGCTCATGGGATATAGTTGGCAGCAGATCCAAGCCCTTGCGCCGGTGGCCGAGTGGTGCAATTGTCTTGGCTACTACTGAATATCCCGTCTATCGGGTGTCGCGACCATCAGCGGCCAGGGGCAGGACACCGCAAGCAGACGCGCAGTCCGCTACAGGACGATAGGTGTTTGCCGGAGAGTGAATCTATGCCGCAGGACCGCAACGAACGGGAACGTCGCGCCATGCTCCTCAACCAGTTGCAGGAGAGGTTGGCGTACGTTGCTACCGAGAATCTACTGTGTCCCCCGCGCGGTACCCGCCCCTGGGTGGGACTTGTGGTCCACTATGCCAAGATGTGGCAATTCGTCTTTACGGACTTCTCACTTGGAGCCCTTGCCAGCCGAATACTGGCACTTCTGGTGCTTTCGCTCTCCCTGATCCTTGGCCCTTTGGGATGAAATATGGCTCACCGCATCTGCCATAAGTGCTGGTTTACATAGGTGGTTATCTCAAATCAGCCTGCCAGTTGTCAGGGGACTGGTGAACGCGGGTATACATCTATTGTCTGTGGTGGTGCAGACCACGGGAAGCGTGCTTCTCATCGGTTTGGCTGCCTTCCTGATCGGCAAATTCTCGTTTTGGACAGACACATTGGATCTGGATCTCAATGGCCTTTACCATCTTTCCCCCCCAAGGCCGCCGTTATACACCCTGGTCACAAATATACGGGACCACCTCTGTAGGGGCACGGATGATTAGGCTGTTTCGGGCAGATGGTGGCTCCATTGCGTTCTGGGTGCCCAAAGCCGATCACGCTTGGCTGGCAAAGGTCGTAGAATGGCTGATCCGACACCACTAACCCCAAGGCCTGCACGGCAAACTAAGGGATCGCGCATCGCAGGACGGAATATAGTCCAATGTGGCATACACCAGCGATCTGGACCAGGCAAAACAAGGGGACACTTGAAGTTGATGTGCTGTACGGCGTTTGCCCCCGGTGCTCCCTACATAATGTCCGGCCGCCAAGCCCACGCGGCCAGCTGCTTCCGCCCTGATGGGAGTGGGGTTGTCCCTGCCCGGGTGAGGCGCACCCTCGGGGTTGATCTCCTGCTTTTCTCCGGTGGCTGTCTCCAACCCACAGCCCGCAAATCCCGCGCTCGCCACCGCAGACTCTGCGGGATGCCTTGGGCTACACGGCCTGATTGCGCACAAAGTCGGTCTAACATCTTTCATACACTTGTTGCCGCTATTTTGGCATAAAGAACCTTATACTTGTGGATATGAACAATTGACATAAACGGAGATTCGCATGTCCAGGAAGGCAAGTTCACATCATGTAGTTCCCAATGCCAAGGGCGGTTGGGATGTCAAGAGGGCTGGTGCAAACCGCATTAGCGGCCACTTCAACCGCAAGCAGGAGGCCATTGATGCCGGTCGGAGGATCAGCCAGAACCAAGGCACCGAGCTCTACATTCACGGCAAGAACGGGAAGATTCAGGAAAAAGACAGTCACGGGAACGATCCCTATCCGCCCAAGGGGTGAACGGGTACATCTACGAACATCTTTCTGTCCAGCAGGCGACGTGGCTACCGCAAAGTTCCTGTTGCCAATCCATGTCATGGCCAAGATGACCTGCCTCAACTTCTCTTGTGCCATGTCTGCGATTTAATTCCACATCAGGTGCTTGTTATGCTTCCTAGGAGACGTCATGTCAGCCAATGCCCCCAACGAGACTCTGGTAGCCAAAGATCTGCCTTTTGTCCTGTATCTGAACCAGCACTTAGCTTTTGATGTACTGGCGGCACTGGAGGATGGGTTCGCCCACTTCACCACAGTGCATACGGCGACCACGGACGAAATGGTAATGGGAAAGTCAGGAGCGGCACATCTTGCCCTCGGTAACAGATTGGCGCTCTTTGATGTACAGTTGGGAAGGCAAAGGGCACAGCAAGAGGGACAGCAACAGGGTGAGATCATCGAGCAAAAACTCATCCATACACCTGCCTCCCTGTTCGCCCGCCTACGCCGTATTCTGTGGAAGCGTCAGATAATATGTGATCTGGATCTGGTCTCATGGAACCAGATGCAACCCGGAGATTTTGTCGAATTTAAAGCCACACTGCGGAGAAATCCTGTCATAGACTTCCTGTCGACTATTGAGGAACTTTTTGCCATGATCGAAGCAGGAGACTCACAGACAAGGAGCGGAACGAAAGGCAACCAGGTTTACCGAAATCCTCCAAAGGGAAAGCAATCACAAAATCCAAGTCGCCAGGGCCAGAACCAAGGTCGTCTAAATAAGAATGATGTAGATGCGACACTGAGCCAAGTCCAGGCCTTATACGCTGTTCTGACCAAGGGCAAATCTCAGGATCTAGTGGCCGAGATACAGGGAGTTCAAGAGAAGGTAAACGCTGTACTCACCACCAGACAGGACTACTTCAGCGATCTGTCAATGAATGACATCATTGATGGGACTTTCCGTGTGTTGGGCAAGGTTACCCGCGTCATTGCCGCAAACAGTGATGAGTCCATCAACCTTTTGCGCAAGACGCCTTTCGGCAAGCTGAACGCACCGGACGAGATATTCAGTGGATTGCCCATGGAGGGGAAGGCCTTCAAGAATGGAGCGGGTACCCGGATTGAGGGGCCGGCTTTGCAGGTGATTCCGATGGCCATTTTCGCGTGAGCAGGCAGAATTCGTGCTGGATATAGTTCTGTCCTACAAAACACCATTGGCTAAGCCCGTTGAATACTATTGTACAGAGCTCCGGCTCATCATTCAGCGGGCAGGAGCAACGACAGAATCAAACTGAGCTACAGAAAACCGGTGGGCTCGCCCTCGGCGTTGCCATGGTGACGGCTATAGCAGGCGCGGTAGTGAAGGTGTACCCACTCAGGCTCACGGTTGTCGGCAGTGCTCAGAACGGATCAGACTGGCGTGCTGGCCATAGAGACTGCGCTAGAGGCAGCAGGTGATGTGGGGGTGGGGGCCATAGCCTATAGGTGGCCCTTGCGCTACCCGGTTTCAATCCCTTCTGCATCAGGGCATCAATTGAGAAGCTATTCTCCGCTTCTGACCCTCGAAATCACCTCCTTTTCGGGTCCAACCCGCAAATTTGTCGCAACAACGGCCTCACAATATTCTGTACCACCCTTCAAAGTCAATGCAGAGCCGGTCCGGAAGGCCAAATTCATCGTTAACCTCCCCCTTTTTGCCCCTCTTGGGAGGTCGCAGGGGACGGCTCTGGTGACCAAGGACGCAGTGACGAATTTCCTGTGCATTTGCCATTGTGCCTGCGGGACCTGGAGAGGCACTCTCCTCTCTTGAAGCCATTCGGATGCAGTTCAAAACGCCGCGCTGGTGGGCGCTAGGACATGGTAACAGCATGAAGTGCGCCATGCATATTGTCATGTCCTGTTCCCGGATCGATCCGAGTTCCCTGGTGCGCGTGTCGGAGCGTGTCACAATGGGCTTGGGGAACTGTGAATCTCGCCACCTGGGCTACAGTGTCTTCGGAAGTTCTTAACATGTCTTTCACAATTTCTTTGCACAATGGGGAATCAGGGAGGCCGAGAGGACTTGGCCTGCGGTTTTCAGGAGCCCGTGCCTGCAACTCCAAGGAGGCGAGATGACTCGCCATTTGCTTGTCGTGGATGACAGTCCGCAGATCACGGATCTGCTGCGGCAGTATCTGATCGGTCAGGGATTCTCGGTGGCGACAGCCCACGACGGCAAGGAGGCTCTGGCCTGTGTGTCTGAGCGTCCTCCGGACCTCATTCTGCTGGATGTCATGATGCCCGTCATGGATGGCTTTGAATTTATGCGCCGTCTGCGCCCGCAGCACGAAACCCCTGTCATCTTTCTGACGGCCCGCCTGGAGGAAATGGATCTGCTCACAGGCTTCCATCTGGGCGCGGATGACTATCTCACCAAGCCTTTCAGCATGAGTGAGCTGATGGCCCGGGTGACGGCCGTGCTGCGGCGCGGCGGGGCGACCCGCGAGACGGAGCAGGTCGGCGACATTCGCATCGACCGAGCCCGCCGCCAGACCATGGTGCGGCACAAGGAAGTGAATCTGACCCGCTCGGAATTTGAGCTGCTGGCGGCCCTGATGCAGGCCAAGGGCCGGGTCCTGTCCCGTCTCCAGCTGATGGATGCCATGTTCGGTGAAGTGTATGCGAACCATGATGGGTTTGAACGCACCGTGGACGTGCATGTGAAGAATCTGCGGGCCAAAATCGACAGTCCCGACAAGGATGCCAGCTACATTGCGACAGTCTACGGCGTGGGCTATCGGTTGCAGGACCAGTCTGGATAGAGGCTCTCGTGTTTGCCCGTTCCCTGACTGGCAAGTTGAGCATGGCCTTTACGGGTTTCGGTCTGGGGGTGATTCTGCTGGCCGGCGCGTTTGGCATCTGGAACACCACAGACGAATTCCATCGACGGGAATTCCAGCAGAGGGATCTCCCTGAGCTCGCCCGTCGGTTGGCCGTCTATTACGAGGATCATGACGAATCCTGGGGGAGCCAGCACGAAGATCTGCCATTGCCTCCCCATGCCATGTTGCTGGACATGGATCAACAGCCTGTCAGTGCACGGCGAAAACTGCCAGTGGCGAAAAGGGATTGGCTACGCCGGAATGTGGGGGATGTGGCCATTACCAAGAACGGCAAGATCGTGGGATTTCTACGGGTGCAGAAGCTGCCGCCCGTCTGGAATGTCAACGATGTGGCCGGTATGGTCCGTTCTCCCCTGTCGTGGCTGGGCTTCGGGGCCATTCTGTTGACGGCGGGGATCTCCGGCACTTTCATGAGCCGCCGCATGACCCGACCCCTGCTGGAACTCACGGAGGCCACGCAGGCCGTGGCGGCAGGGGACCTGGAATACCGGGTCCCGGTGCACTCCCAGGATGAATTTGGGACTCTGGCCAAGGCCTTCAATTCCATGAACGAACAGCTGAAAACCAGCCAGCAGCAGAAGCGGCGCATGACTCAGGACATCGTGCATGACCTGGCGCAACCCGTCCTCGTAATCCGGGGGTTGGCCGAATCCATGCAGGAGGGGATGATCCCGAAATCCGAGGAGAGCCTGCAGGTCATCCGACAGGAAGCGGACCGCCTGGATACCCTCATTCGCAACCTGCATTTCCTGGAACAGGCGGATTCCAGGCGTCTGCAGCTGAATCGGGCCTTTGTCGCTCCCAGTGACCTGCTGGCTCGCTTTCGCACCATGTACCAGGAACCGGCCCGGCGCGCCGGGATCGACCTGCAAGTGACGGGAGCCGCTGACCTGCCCATGGTGTATGTGGATGCCGAGCGGTTCATCCAGGTATTGAGCAATTTGGCCGCCAATGCCTTCCAGCATGGGGCTGCCGGAGATACGGTGACGCTGACCGCGGCCACCCATGAGCAGGAAGTCCGCTTCACGCTGACGGACAACGGCCCCGGAGTGCCGGAGGCGGATCTGCCCCGCATCTTCGACCGTTTCTATCGCGCGGATGAGGCGCGCAGTCCTGGCCGCGGAGGATCTGGCATTGGGTTGGCCATAGTCAAGTCCCTTATGGAAGCCCAGGGTGGCAGGGTATGGGCCGAGTCGGCACAGCCCCATGGCTTGTGCATCGTGATGAGTCTGCCTGTCGACTCGGAAGTCCCTTTCGTGGACGACCCGGAAAATCCTCCGGATTCCCGTGCGCAAGGCCAACCGCGTTTCTCTTGACGGGTACACAAGGCAGGACTTTCTTCCCGGCAGGTTAGAGGTGTCCCCTGACGATGATGAAGCATCGGTTGGGGCTTGGAACGGGCACACCGCCACACAGGATGGAGAGTTGCAATGTTGGGGCGGGGATCCGCACACTGTGGGCGGGACACTGTCGCACTGGGTTGTTCCGAGAATGGCCTTGGGCAAACCCAAGCCCGGACATCCTACGACAGTCCGAATTGCCTGCAGTGCGGTCTAGTGATCTGCCACCGTGCCGTGTGGCCTGTCCCACAACCATCAGAAGAGCGCCCCACCCAGCAGTCCCAGAAGAGACCAGATCAGAAAGGGGCGATCTTTGCCCAACACAGCCAAGGCGTTGCCGGTGGAGGCCGGACCGATGCCGTTGCTCTCCATGAGGCGCGTGATCATGATGCTCATGAAGGCGTCCCGCAGCAGACTGGCCGTTGCCATGGCCACAAACACCGTCTGATCTGCCGTCCCACCGCCCCAGCGCGGTCGCGAGGGCCAGGGAGAAGGTGCCGATCACCAGAAACGGTCGGCGGAGGTGCAGTCTGTCCGAAGGCAGTGCAAGTGGCATGGCAGCTGCCATACTCGCGACATGGAATGAGGAAAGGGCCAGACCCGCACGGGCCCAGTCCAGCCTGCCGCGCGCTGGCTTTATCATTGATGGCAACTCACTGGCAGAGAGCGTGGCAAATGCGGATCAAGGAAGTACAGGCAATATACCCCCGCTGGCCCCGACCTCCCTCAGATGCCTGGCAGTCACACTTCTGGCAAATTGTGGTGCGGGTCACGTCCGACACGGGGCATGTCGGCTGGGGCTATGGTGGCGGCGGCAACCCGGCTGTGCAGATCATCAACCGGCATTTGCACCGTTTTCTGATCGGCTGCGATATCGAAAGCGCCGACGACATCGGTGATATATGGCAGTCGTTGTATCGGGCCTCTCTGCCCTATGGCCGCGGGGGCATTGCCATGATGGCTCTCAGCGGTGTGGATCTCGCGCTGTGGGATCTGTTGGGCAAGTCCATGGGAGTGTCCGTGTATGAACTCCTCGGCGGTCGGCGGCAGGGGCCGGTGGAAGCCTATGCCTCGGGTCCCTGCCTGCAACGCTACCGGGACCTTGGCTACCGGAATGCCAAGATTCCCGTGAAGTGGCAGTCCCCCGGCGACTATGCGCGTACCGAAGAGCGGGTCGCAGATGCCAGGGAAGTGTTTGGCGCGGACGGGAAGGTGATGGTGGACTGCTACATGTCCTGGGATGCCGACACTGCCCTCGAAATGAGGTGGAGGCTGGATCCCTATCACGTATTCTGGTTCGAGGACATGCTTACCCCGGACCACCATCGGGAACTGGCGGAGCTGCGGCCGCAGATGGCGCCGGTGCTTTCTGCAGGCGGCGAGCACGAGTTCACGGCCGCGGGATTCCGCGCGCTGGCAGAGGCAGGCTCCCTGGACCTCTGGCAGCCAGAGGTAACGTGGTGCGGGGGCATGACCGGCGCTCTGGCCATACTGGATGTGGCGAAAAGCAGCGGTACCGCTGTCTGTCTCCACAGAGGGGGTGAAGTCTGGGGGTTGCACTTGATTGTGGCATCAGGCTGCCTGTGCCTGGCGGAAATACTGCAGGCGGAACGAGAGGTGGACCATCCACATTGCTGGATGGGCGAACCGGAGGTCCGAGATGGCTGTCTGGAGCCGACCGACCGACCTGGGTTTGGCGTTGTGCCGAATGCACGGTTGCTGTGACGGCTCTCACCCGGGGTGATCAGTACAGCGTCAATGACAGTCACCCCAGCCCCAAGACCTTTCTGCGGAAAGCGGGGGTACCCGGGACAGCGATGGCCGGAGTGCCAGTTATGGGTCTTGCACATGAGCTGGCCGGGCCGGATTCGGGATCCGGAGGATCGTGTGAGGCCCGGATGGGGCGCCCCAGCCCAGGTCTTTCCGCGCGCAGGTGGGAGTGTGCCAGCCCATCGTTCTGCCCAGGATGATTCAGGCTTCTGGGCATGTGAGAAAGAGGGCCACCCTCGATCTTGGCATGGTGGTCGAACGGCTGACTGGCGTTGCTGGCCCTTGCCTGATCGATGTCAACGGAAGGTTCGCATTGTCCTGCCCTGTCCCGCAGAAAACGGACATCGGATCCGTGCTTGTCTGTATGTCGCCTTCGATGGCGGCATTCATGCCCAGCTCTGCCACCAGCAGCGCGGCACAAGTCATGCAGCGGATGAGATTGCCCCATTGCGCGTTGTCGGAACGCTCTGTGGAAGCCAGCGGCTCCTGGGAGGATGAATCCAGTGGGATCCAATGTCCTCTGGATCCGACAGAATGGCCTGGCCGCCCCGGAGAACTGCAGGTCCTGCATCAAGGCCGTGAACACGTTCTGCCCTGGCCGCAGGGCGACACCAGATTGACTGCACTGTGACTTTCTCGGCCTGGCCCTGTGCTGGTGCGGGTGTTCCTCCGCGGGGGCAGAATGCATAGTGGGCCCCTGGCGTGAACTGGCGGCAGTCCAGATCCACTGCGCAAGTGGACCCTTTCCCCGGCAAGCTTTTGAGGCGTGATAGCCACCTGCGGGGACAAGCGCAGAGCCCACCCCATCCAGTCAAGGCCGTGCGCGAATTCGCCTCTTGGGCTGCGGCCAGGCGTATCAAGGCCGTGCGTGTGCGTGCAAATGGGCGGCGTCAGGGCCCGGGGGGATGCATGGGCCGCTACCGAGCCGGGAGTTTCGCGCACCGTGGTCGGCTTCCCCAAGCGTGAAGATTGCCTTCCTCTCCAGTGAATGCAGATTGGCTTTGGATCAGGTAAAGGGGCGATGGCCCGGTTGGGCATTGTGCTGTCACTGAGCCGCAACCAGTGACAACCCAACCCACGCAGTCGGCGGTCGGCTACCCGCCGCCGCGGCGGCCCCGAGCTTCATTGCCTGGGTTCTGTGGGCTCAGCGTGCCTTGCTTTGATGGAGGCCCTGTGGCATGGATCAGCCATGCCTCGTGGATGTGGCAGTGCCAATGGCCCCTACGCGCCGTTGCCTCTCTGGCCGTGAATATGATTGGCCACATGCTGCACCGTGTCCACCCATATGTCCCCGGTATGGGCCGCCAGAAAGTCCACAAGCGTCTGCAAGGCATCTGCCGAAACCGACAGGTGGCCCTCATCCACCCCGTGGAATGTCAGGATGGCCCACCGCCCCTGCGCCAGACTCTCGGCCACGATGTGGACCAGATCGGCCCCGCTCCTGTGCTCAACGGGCAACGAGTTCAAGTGGAAAAGATCGCAGTTCTGCGGATCCGCCGTGCGTTCGCCGCGGGTGCGACCGGCCGTGCAGTGGCGAGCCACCACCGGTACATAGCTCCTGTGCGTCGTCCCTTGGCCAATCCAGGTGTGGTAGCAGGGATAGGCGAAGGAGACACGTCCCTGATGCGGGCAAAGCGCCTGCAGCCGTTCCGCGGCCAGGACTATGTCCTGCTCGATATCCCGGAGGGTCATGATCTCCAACGGTTTGCGTGATCCGTCCAGAGACCAGCCAAACTGGGCAGAGCAGGGGTGTGTGACCGTATGGTTGCCCAGTTCATGGCCAACGGCCGCCGCAGGCTTCCAGATCACCAGGTCCTGTTCCCAGCTGTCCCGCGGGTTGAGATAGAACGTGCCCCGCAAGCCAGCCTGGTCCAGCATGGGAAGGGCCGTCTCCAGCTGGGATGCCATGCCGTCATCAAAGGAAAGGGACACAGCAGCCTGGTATGTGCCCGGCCAACGGAAAGGGTGGGTGTTCAGGGAGAGAACCATGGAGGTTGCTTATTCTGCTTGTGTATGCCGTGACCAGAATACCAAATCACCGGCCGCCACCCGTTCCGGGCGAGTGCCGGCTCCGACATCCTGAATGTAGATTTCATTTTCCCCAGAGGCGCTGCGCGCGGCAAAGGCGATCATGCGTGAATCAGCGGACCAGAGGGTGTGGCTGAGCGCGTACTGATCCGAAAAGACGAGATAGCGCCGGAAAAAGTCCGGCGTCACCGTGACCCGTGCCAGATCGCGAATGCCGGCTTCATCCCAGACCCGCAGGTGGAAGCTGCCAATGTCGCCCTCCTCATCCACTTCCCAGAACAGGAGGCTTGCCCCGTCGGGAGACCAGAAGGCGGCCATGACCGGCAGGGAGGTGATTTGCTCCATCGTGCCCTGATCCAGAAAATATACATGCAGGGGCCCGAAGGCATTGACCGTCATCGTGTCCTTGGTTTCCACAATGGCCAGGCGGTTGCCCAGAGGGCTCGGATAAAGGGCCAGGTGAGAGCCTTGGTACCAGGTCAGCACCTCCTCTGTGGCGGTCTCCAGGTGGGCCCGTACCAATGTGGCCACCCCATCTCGCAGATCACCGTATACTACCTCCTCTGAATCGGCCAGCCAGGCCGGGGCACTGAAACCCGCTGCCTGCGCCGTCAGCAAGCGCGGGCTGTCGGCGGGTCCGACCCAGACTGTATGCATGTCCCGGTGTACCACCAGCCTGTTCCCATCCGGTGCCCAGGCGTAGTAAAAAGGCTGGCCCGTGTCCCATAGATGCGTCTGACCTGCGTCCGGACTGGCCGTGTCGATCACGGCCAGAGCGATCGTGGGGACACCATCCGCAAACCAGTTGCCCAGCAGGGACAGTCGCGTGCCCGTGGGATTCCAGTACATATAGAAAGGCGGGAACGGAGGTTCCACCTGAATCTGAATATTCCCGGCCGTGTCCGCCACCATGACCTGGCCACGGAAGGTGGATTCGCCAATCTCAGAGTGCACCCAGGCCAGCTGTCTGGACCCAGGTGCCCAGACCGGCTGGCCATACATCACGGTGCGGCTCGCGTCGAAGGTAAGCTGAGTCCTGTGTTCGGTGTCCGGATTCAGAACGGCCAGATTCCCGTCGCCTTCCCGTATCACCAGCAGGTTTTCGGCAGACAGGTGGTCTGCGGGACGCGGAGGCACCACGAAGGTGAACGGCTCTCCCGCCGGCAGAGTGGAGCAGCCGGTCAGCCCAAAGACTGCAAGCAGAGCCGGCATCCAGGCCCAGGACAGCCTCATTGCCACGTGATTCAGCAAAGTGGTTCCAGTTTCCATCCAGCCCTGCATGTTGGTCTCCTGTCGGATGCGGTTGTTACACACTGCCAGCGTGCAGACGTTGACACAGGCTGGACATGCCTGTCTCCAGTGTCCACTGCATGGCTGGGAAGTGTCGTTCCCTGGGCCCTGAGGCGAGAATCCGTACATGGGCCTGGTGCCCTCAACCTGGATGTCACAAGGGCATCTGGATCCAGATTGTCAGAGTGTTCAGCACTGTTCGATGGCACTGTCACAGCTCGTGGGAGGGACGGCCAGTTGCTTCCCTGAACGAGGGTCAGTCGGCATCTGCCCGTATGTCCAGTACAGGCCCCATGGGCAAGAGTCGTGAAGCAGCTGCCTTGCAAGGACTGCCTGCCATTCCCTGCCTTCCGTTGCACAATGCGGCATCCTATCACCGCCTTGGCTCCGCGAATCGAGATCCTGCCCTTTTCCCCCTGCAGCCTGCCATTCGCCGTGATGCCTTGGGCAAGCCGGCCGACATGACTGCCCAGGCATCGGATCCGCAATCGGCAGGTCCATGCGTTGGGGAATCCAATGGGACTCACATACCTAGGTACACACGGCATGTGCGGTACACTTTCGCTGTGCCGGAGTGCAACATGGCCCTCCACGGTCCATGGGACGGGGGCCGCTGCAGGGCGTTGCCGTTGGGCACCCTGATGACCCGTGCACAGGATATATCCGAGTCTGTGTATTTAGGTAGATAAGTCCCTAAGTCATGCTGCGGTGCGCTGGGAGTTGTGAGCCTGCAAGGCACGCGTGCAGACACTCGGGGCCAGCAATTTTCTGCTCCCTTGGCTCTTCAAGGGGGCTCTCGGCCCCAATGAAAGAGCCAAGGGCCGGAAGTGGCCTGCAGGCCAGAGACTTGTGATGCCTCTCTGGCGTTCTGGCCCCCATGGCCCGCCCTGCGGATTTCGAGGGCCATCATTCTGCACGGAGGGCCAGGATCCCCTGTGCTAGAATCGGCTGTCGGTCAGCCCAGTGTCTCAAGTGACGGTTGGTCGCGGAGCCAAATGACATCATGCATGCCACACAACAGCGCATTCTGGAAATCCTGCAAGAGCAGGGCCGCGGCATTGCCCGGGATCTGGCCCGTTGGTTGGACATCAAGCCGCCTTCTCTGCGTTATCATCTGTTGGCTTTGGAAGAAAGCGGCCACATTGAAAGAGTCTCTCTGCCTTCGACGGGCGATGTAGGGCGGCCTGCGGTCCATTACGCCTTGACCCCGGAGGGAATCCGGGCGGTGCAGCACTGCACCCCCTGGCTGGTGGAAGGGTTGTTGAACCAGGTTCGCTTCTTGTCCTCTCCCGACAGGATGACCAGTCTGTTCCAGAACATGGGCCAACAGCTGGCCCGCGATTTCGCGTCCGCGGATCTGGCGGAAATGCCGCTTGGGGAGCGCCTGCAGAGTGCCAGCCAGACTCTCTCCGCCTATGGATATGGGGCCACTGTGGCGCAGGTGCAGGCGGACGGCGAGTCCGCCCTGTTCCTGCAAACCCGCAACTGCCCCTATGGGGATCTGCCGCAGGAGCACCGGGAACTGTGCCAGATGGATCTGGCCTTGGTCAGCGAGCTGGTGGGCCAGCAGTGCTCCCACGACCAGAATTTGGCACATGGCGACGACTGCTGCACCTTTCGCTTGGCAGGGCCAGACGCGACTGCCATCGAACTGGTCTAAGGGATCTTTTCCTCGCTCCCCGGATGCCTCTGCCGGTGTCTTTGGACACATCCACTGCCATGTCTGCTGTCATTGATTTCACCCCGCGGGGCCGGATCACCATCGATTCGGCGCCGGGGTACAAGCCGGGCTCCCACCTCACGGACAGCTTCGGGCGCACACTGCACTACCTGCGCATCTCCTTGACCGATGCCTGCAATCTGCGTTGTGTCTACTGCATGCCGGAACACATGCAGTTCATGCCCACGTCCCAACTGATGACGGATGACGAGATTCTGGCGTTGGCGGAGGTGGCGGTCAGTCTGGGTGTCACCCGCATTCGGCTTACCGGCGGCGAACCCACGGTCCGGCCCCGCCTAGTGCACTTGGTGCGCCGGCTGGCGGCCCTCCCCGGGCTGCAGGATCTGGCCATGACCACCAATGCCCTCCGGTTGGACGAATTGGCGGCCCCGCTCAAGGAAGCCGGACTGAACCGGGTCAATGTCAGCCTGGACACCTTGGATGCGGAGAAATTTCACGCCCTGACGCGCTGGGGCCAGGTGGCGGATGTCTGGCGCGGCGTGGACGCGGCGGTCGCGGCGGGGTTGGCCCCGCTGAAGTTCAATGCCGTGATCGTGCGGGGTTTCAATGATGGGCAGGACATGCTGGATCTGGCGGCCCTGACCCTGGATCACGACTGGGAAGTGCGTTTCATCGAGATGATGCCTTTTGATGCCGTGACCGACTTTCAGCAGTCCAATGTGGTGCCCTTCCGGGAGATGCAGGACAATATTGAAAGACACTTCGGGCCGCTGGAGGCCGTGGGGTACGACTACGTGGATCCCAGCCGACCCTACCGGATCGCGGGGGCCCAGGGGACCTTGGGCTTTATCAACAGCGTGACGGAGCCTTTCTGTCAGGGGTGCGGCCGGCTGCGCCTCACCGCGGACGGCAAGTTGCGCCTGTGCCTGCTCAAGGAGGACGAGGTGGACCTGCTGACGCCCCTGCGCGCCGGCCGTTCCCGGGCCGAGATGCAGCGCATCATGTGGGAAGGCGCCTTCCACAAGCCTTGGGGGCACGACCTGGCACGGGGTGCCTTTGCCGAGAACCGCGCCATGAACCAGCTGGGCGGCTGAAGGGCGGGCCGGCACAGGGACATGGATGGTGGGTTGGAAGAAATTCTGGCCTATAATGGGAAGCACTGAGGTCGTTGGACAGAGGAGGACCTGACTTGATTACCTTAACTGAGACTGCAGCCGGTCGACTGCAACAGGTCATGGATGAAAAGGGTATGGCCAAGACCCACGGACTGCGCGTTTTCGTGAAAGGCGGCGGCTGTGGCGGCATGCAGTATGGCATGACCTTTGAGGAGAAGGAGCGGGATGGAGACGAAGTCTCAGAGCAGCACGGCATGACCGTGTATGTGGACCCGACCAGTTCGTTCTATGTGGATGGGGCCAATATCGACTATGTGGACTCCCTGATGGGAGGCGGTTTCCATATCGAGAACCCCAATGCCGTCAGCACTTGCGGATGCGGCAGCAGCTTCCGGACCACAGAGGGACAGGCCCAGGCGGGTGGCGGAGCCGGTTGCGGCGGGTACGGCGCGTAACACAGCCACCGGACTGCCATGCAGACCGCGGCACATCCCATGGCTGAGCCCGCCCGCCTGCGCGTCTACACCATTGCGGAGGCCCGGCGCGCCTTGCCGCGTGTGAAGGCGTTCATGGATCGCATGCAGGAGGCGCGCGACCAGATCATGGAGCTGCGGCCGCTGGTATGGCCGATCCTGCGTGAAAGCGCCACCAATGGCGGCAACGCCCAGATCACGGACCTCACGGAGCAATTTGCCCGCTTGACGTCGGCGGTGCGCCAAATCGTGGCCATGGGAATCCTGGTCAAGGATGTGGATGCAGGCCTGGTGGATTTCCTGTCCCTGCGTCGAGGACAGCGAGTGTACCTGTGCTGGAAGCACGGAGAAGAGGAACTGGCGTACTGGCACGACACCGACGCGGGATTCGCGGGGCGTCGGCCCATCATCGAGGAGGACTTTGATGATGCGCCGGAAGACCCCTTCATTGCCTACTGAGTAGAGAAGACCCTTTCATGCCCAATGATTTCAACGCCCCGGAGGTCAGTCCCACAGAGGTGGCCCGGCGCATGGCCAATCAGGAGGATTTCCAGTTCGTGGATGTGCGCGAAGCGGAAGAGCTGGAGATCGCGTCCATCCCAGGTGCGCTGCACCTGCCTCTCAGTACCCTGCGCGATCAGGGCGAAGCCGGCATTCCGGCGGAACTGCAGGACCAGAATGTGGATGCCGTGCTTTTCTGCAAGGTGGGCGGACGCAGCGCCAAGGTCACGGCCTGGCTCATGGAGCGCGGCTACACCAACGTGAAGTCCATGGAAGGGGGGACCAACGGCTGGGCCAGGGACGTGGATCCGTCGGTCCAGATCTATTAGCCGCTACTTCGCCGTCCCGGGCCGCCCCTCGGCCATCAGTCCGGCCGGCACTCGCCGGGAGTCCGCCAGCAGACCACCCAGAACCTGCATGTTCTTGAGGTCCGAAGTGCGCTTGATGGTCTTGGGCGTTTCCAGCAGCAGCGGGGTCTCAAACCAGCGGCGGTCGTTGAGAATGCAGGCGAAGGGCGCAGTGCCCAGTTCGCCTTCGCCCAGATGCTGATGTCGATCCAGGCGACTGCCCAGTGTGCCTTTGCTGTCATTCAGATGCCAGCAACCCACGGCCACCAGGCCAAAGTCCCGGTCGCATTGCGCCATGAAGTCGCCGTAGCCTTCCGCAGTGCGCAGATCAAAGCCCGCGGCAAAAGCGTGGCATGTGTCCAGGCACACTCCCACCGTGGCCTCTCCCTCCAGCTGCTGTAGCAACTGCCCAAGCTCAGCGGGACTCCGTCCGATCACGGTGCCTTGGCCGGCCATGATCTCAAAGAGCAGACGAGTATCCGCCAGTTCGGGATGTTCACCATAAGTGACGCGCACGGCTTCCGCGATCCGCTGCATGCCCGCTTCCGGGCCCGCCCCCTTGTGCGCCCCGGGGTGCAGGACCACCTGCGGGATGCCCAACACGTGGGCGCGTTGCAGCTCGTCCCGCAGGCCCAGGAGGCTCTTGGTCTGGATGGGCTGTTCCCATGCCGCCAGGTTGATCAGATAGCTGGCATGGGAAACGGCAGCGGCCAGACCAGACTCCGCGAAGCGCGCGCGCCAGGCAGTGACAGCGGTTTCCGTGAGCGGCTTGTCCTGCCAGCGCCGGTTGCTCTTGGTGAAGATCTGCACCGCGGTCATGTGCAGGTCCAAGGCGCGGTCCACGGCTTGGTGCAGGCCTCCCGACACGGACAGATGGGCGCCCATCTGGGCAGGGCATGGGTTCACAGGCGGATCCTTGCGATTTCAGGCGGCAACAGGGAGAATCTCAGGCATCATGGTGATTCTGGCGATTGATACCTCCACCAGCCTGGCCCAAATCAGCCTGTTTGACACGGACACCTGCAGTCCGCTGTATGCCTTGGCTTGGCAGTCCGTCCGGGCCCAAACCCGGGAACTGGCCAGCGCCATCCAGCAGGCCTGGAAGCATTGTGCGCAGTCGGCGGCAGACATGGGTCTGATAGCCGTCTGCACCGGGCCCGGCAGCTATACGGGAGTGCGTATCGGCCTCAGTGTAGCAAAAGGCCTGGTCACCGGCTCCCCGAAGCCACTGCCCTTGATGGGGTTGCCGACCTTGTCTCCGGTGCTCCATTCCTTGCGGCAACTGGCCCGGAATCTGGGTTGCAAGGCCGATCTGGTCGCTGCGCAGCCAGCCGGGCGCAGCTATTACAATTGGGCTGTCCTGGCGGATCAGGTCCCGTGGCGGTACCTGGAGGCACAGGACCACCATTGGGGTACGGCACAGGACTTGGAGACATTTCTGCAGGATCTGCATCCTGCGGCTGACACCGAAGTCTGGGTGGGCGGCGGGCTGTCGGCCCCGTTGCAGGCCACGGTGGCGGCCTTGTCGCACATGCGATATTTGGCCGCCTTTGCGCAACAGCCTTCCGCGACCCAGCTGGCGCAATTGGCATGGCACCGATGGCAAACGGACCGGGACTGGCATCTGCCGCGCCATCTGGTGCCCATCTACCCGCGGGAACTCTGATGTCCCTCCAGCTGGCCCAGCAGCAGGCGGAGATCCCCTTGACCGTCCGCTTCGCCCCCATGACGCAGCGTGATCTGGTTGCGGTCTCACGGGTGGATCTGGAGTGCTTCGATCCCCCTATGAGCCTGCCCAAGATCAGGCACTTGTGGCATCTGGACCAGCGGTTCAAGTGGCGGGTGCTGCGCGTCAACGATGCAATGGGCTTTCCCGTGCCCAGCCCTCTCACAGTGGCCTATGCATGCTATGCCCACTATGGCCGGCAGGCGCATCTGCTCAAACTGGGCTGTCTGGAAGCCGTGCGCGGCCTGGGTCTGGGCCGCTGGTTGCTGCTGCAGGTCTTGCGGGAGATGATGGCATCCGGGGTGTCGGAAGTCCAGTTGGAAGTGCGCGACTCGAATGCCGTGGCCCGTCACCTGTATCGTCAGCACGGATTCCGGGAGGACGGCATACAGCCGGGTGGATACCCCGACGGCGAAGACGCCGTGTTGATGTCCATTCCCCGGTTGCAGGGAGAGACAGTGCGGCAGGCACTGCGTCGGCAATACCGGTGTGCCCAGACCGCCCAGATGGAGGGCAGCTATGCCCTGGAGGATCGGCATGGCTGGTGCTGACCGGCACGTCGCTCTGGCCGCGTTGGAGGCCGAGGTCAAGGCCTGCACCGCGTGTGGTCTCTGTCAGGGGCGCACGAATGCCGTGCCGGGCGAGGGTGATCTGGATTCCGTGGTCATGTTCGTCGGCGAGGGGCCCGGACAGGATGAGGACCTGCAGGGCCGGCCCTTTGTCGGCCGCAGCGGACAGCTGCTGACCCAGATGCTGCAGGAGGCAGGCATTGACCGGGCGAGCGTCTACATCACCAACGTGGTGAAATGCCGCCCGCCGGGCAACCGCGATCCCCTGCCGGGCGAGATTGAGGCCTGCCGCGGCTTTCTGGAACGGCAGATTGACCTGATCAATCCTCGCATCATCGTGACCTTGGGCCGCTTCAGCATGCAACGGTGGCTGCCCGGAGAGAGGATCACCCGCATTCAAGGCAAGGCCCGCAACATCGGACGGGGCCGCTGCGTCATTCCGTTGTTTCATCCGGCGGCCGTCTTGCGCAACCCCAGCTGGATGCAGAGATACCGAGAGGTTTTCGGGCGACTGCCGAATCTCATACAGAGGGCCCTGCACGCCAATGACCGAGCGCGGAGGGGCGAGGTTTTGCCGACCGGCGTTCCCCATCCCGGCGATCCGGACTACCAGGATCCGGCCGTGCCCCCGCCCCTGACCCAGCAAACCCTGTTTTAGGCCGGGTCCAACCCCATGTAGACACACCCACTGTGGCTGTAACGAGGCGACCAGGCCGCGGCTGCAGACCTATCGAAAGCGAGATCACAGTCATGAATGTACGGACGAAGAAAAGACAAGACCACGCCCTGGCCACGGACACCGGGGTGTTGCGCCTGATCCCCCTGGGAGGCTTGGGCACCATCGGCAAGAACATGATGCTGGTGGAATTTGAGGATGACATTCTGGTCGTGGACGCGGGCAGCATGTTTCCCACCGAGGAAGAGCCCGGGATAAACCTGATCATTCCGGATGTGGAATATCTGCTGGACAACCAGGACCGGGTGCGCGCCATTGTGCTGACCCATGGTCACGAGGACCACATCGGTGCCCTGCCCTTTCTGCTTAACGACTTCGGCCTGGAAGTCCCCATCTATGGGGCGGACCTGACTATGGGCGTGGTGCGCCACAAGCTGCAGGATCAGAAGGTGCCCAGCGCGGCGCTGGACCTGTTAAGGGTGGTGGATGTGGACAGCCGGCTGCAGATTGGCTGCTTTGCAGTGGAATTCTTTCAGGTCAACCACAGCTTTCCCAGCAGCATGGGCACGTCCATCCAGACTCCGGTCGGTCGCATCATCCATACCGGGGACTTCAAGTTTGATGCCCAGCCCATCGTGGATGAGCCGGTCGATGAAGCGCGACTGGCCCGTTGGGGCGAAGAAGGGGTGGTGCTGCTGATGGCAGACAGCACCAATGCCGAGGAAGTCAGTCCCACCAGCAGCGAGATCACCATTGAAGACAAGCTGCAGGAGCTCTTTGAAGATGCGCCCGGGCGCATCTTCGTCTCCACCTTCGCCAGCAACGTCAGTCGGCTGCAGCAGGTCATCACTCTGGCCCGGCGCAACGGGCGCAGAGTGGGCTGGGTGGGCCGCTCCATGTTCACCTACGGCGACAACGCCGTGCGGCTCCACTACCTGGACTTCGACAAGCAGGAACTGCTCTCCACCAAGGAGATCAACAACCTGCCGGATGAAGAGGTGTGCGTCCTCATCACCGGCAGTCAGGGCGAACCCATGAGCGCCCTGAACCGCCTCAGCAAGGAAGCCCATCGGGACCATGACATACGGCCCACGGACACCGTGATTATCTCGGCCAGCCCCATCCCGGGCAACGAGGTGGCCTTCTACGGCATGGTCAACCGGCTGTTCAGACTGGGGGCAGAGGTCATCTATCACTGCCTGGTCGACATTCACGTCTCCGGCCACGGCAGCCAGCGGGAGAACCGGAGAATGCTGTCCCTGTTGCGGCCGCGCTACTTTGTGCCCGTACATGGCGAGTACCGGCATCTGCTGCTCAATGCGCGCAATGCACATCAGGCCGGCCTGCACGAGGACGACATCTTCATCCTGGAGGACGGACAGGTGCTGGCCATCGAGCATACCGGAGTCTCCGGTGACGATGGCCTGCCCGAAACCCGGGCCTGGCATGACGAAACAGTGTCCACGGCCCACATTCTGATTGATGGCAATGTCATCAGCGACAGTGCGCAGATCATCAAGGAACGGCACTGGCTCAAGGAAGGCGGGGTAGTCAGCTGCGTGGTGGGCTATGACGCGCGCAATCGCCAGATGCTGGGCCAACCTCTCATCAATACGCGGGGATTCCTGTATCCCGAAGAAGAGAGCGAGTTTCACGGCCAGGCCCGCAAGTTGGTGACAAGGCAATTCAACAAACTGACTGCCCGCGGCGTCCGGACCAGCCAGAAGGACATAGAGCAGGACCTGCGCGGGGTGCTGAACCGCTTCTGCAAAAGTGAATTCGGACGTCGTCCGATGATCATGACCAAGTTGCTGACCTTGAAGTAGCTGTGTTTCGCCCCTGCGCATTTCCGGTGCAGAAGTGTCGGGTGGGATCCGGGCGGCCGCGCATTCCACCATGGCGACCCGAATCCTTTGTACAATGGAGAGGGGAGCGTGATTCACGCGGCCCGTTTTCCTGTGACCCACAGGAGCCCATGGTGGCCGCCCTACGCAGCCTGGTCAGGCCCGGTGTGTGCAGATGGCCCAACGCAAAGCATCCAAGGAAGCTCTTTCACTGAAACTGCTGCAGAATTCACTGCTGAATGCAAAGTTCAGCGGGGCCATCTTGGTCCTGGTCTCGGCACTGACTCTGCTGAGCCTGATGTCCGGCAATCAGGGCCGGCTGACCTCCTTCTGGATTGATCTGCTGCAGCGCGGCTTTGGGGCGGCCATCTGGGGCATTCCCTTTGTCCTGGGCTTTCTCGGCTTCTGGATCATTATTCGCTCCCTGGAGCAGATGCCGGAACTGGACTGGCGCAAGCCGTGGGGATTCCTGCTGCTGTATCTCTGCTCGGTGGTGGCCGTGACGCTGGCTCCGGGCGATCTGTTCCTCGAAACGGCTCGCTTGCTGTCCCCCTTCACCGACTCGGCCGGTGGTTGGGTGGGGCGTGTCCTGGGAGAGCAGCTGCAGGACCTGTTGGGCACCCTGGGAGCCTGGCTGATCCTGACTGTGCTCACTGTGACCAGCCTCTACATGATGCAGAAGTCCCTGTTGCTGCAGGGGCTGGCGGTGGTGCAGCGTCTGCTGCTGGACTTCTGGGAGCTGCTGGGCCGTGTGCCCCAAGGGGACTACCGTCTTAAGCCCTGGCCTGAGACCTGGGTCTACCGGGCCTGCGTCTGGCTGCGTTCCCGGAATGTGGATCTAAGTTCCTGGCAGGAACGGTATCGGCGCTGGGAGATCCGGTACATTGCCATCCTGCAGCGGATGCGCCATAGCTCCTCACGGCATGAGAATCCGCCTCCGCCGGTGCAACAACCCAGCACGGTGGCGCCGCAGGCAGTCGCCCAGCCTGCACCTGCCCCGCTCCCTGCGTCACGCGGCGCGGCAACCCCGTTGTCCCCGGTGACCGGCCCCGTGACCGTGGCCGACCGCTGGCAGCTGCCCCTGCTGGAGCATATGCTGGAAGATCATGAACGGGTAGCGGAATCGGATGAGCACATTCGCCAGACCGGCATGCTGTTGCAGGAGACCCTGGGTCTTTTTGGCGTGCCGGCCACGTTCGAAGGGGCGTACAAAGGCCCCTCGGTCACCCAGTATCTGATCAAGCCGGGCTATATCCAGCGGCTGGACAACAAGGGCAGACCACACCGGACCAAGGTCAAGGTCAACAAGATTACCAGCCTGAGCAACGATCTGGCTCTGGCCGTGGCGGCCCAGTCCGTGCGGATTGAGGCTCCCATCCCGGGCACCAGCTACGTGGGAATCGAGATTTCCAATACCCGCAGCAACTCCGTCAGCCTCAAGGAGCTCTTCCTGAGCGAGCAGTTCCAGTCCATGGATGCGGACTTGCCCTTGGCCCTGGGGGAAGACGTGAAGGGCCAGCCCATCGTGTCGGATCTGGCCAAGATGCCACATCTGCTGATTGCCGGCGCGACCGGCACCGGCAAGTCCGTCTGCATCAATGCCATCATTGCCACGCTGCTGCTGTCTCACTCTCCGGACACCTTGCGGTTGCTGATGGTGGATCCCAAGATGGTGGAGTTGAGCGAGTACAACGACATCCCGCATCTGATCAAGCAGGTGGTCATCGATGTCGAGGAAGCGGAGCAGGCGCTGGATTGGTGCGTCCAGGAAATGGACAAGCGGTATCACAAGCTAAACCGGGCCAAGTGCCGTGACATCAAGCGCTACAACGCACGCGGCCAGGCCCAGGGAGAGCGACCGCTGCCTTACATTGTGGTCATCATTGACGAGATGGCGGACCTGATGATGATGGCCCCCCAGGAGGTGGAACGTTCCATCTGCCGCCTGGCCCAGATGGCCCGGGCCGTGGGCATTCACCTCATCATTGCCACCCAGAGGCCCTCCGTGGATGTCATTACAGGGCTGATCAAGGCCAATTTCCCCGCACGGATCGCTTTTGCCGTGTCCAGCCAGACGGACAGCAGGGTCATCATCGACGGCCCGGGGGCCGAGCGGCTTCTGGGCAAGGGAGACATGCTGTTTGTCTCGCCTGATGCCACACGCTCCGGGAGAGTGCAGGGCACCTGGGTCAGTGACGTCGAGATACACCGCGTGGTGGAGTATTGGAAGCGGGAACAGCAACAGAAGGAGGAAGTCCACGCGGCTCAGGACGCGGTGCAGCAATGGCTGGCGCAGCGCGGTGCAGCGGACCCCGCCGAAATCTCCGATACATTGGATCTCGGCACGGGGCTGGAAGCGCACCCGGATCAGGAGGAGGCCCCAGACCGCGAGGAGTCCGGACATCCCGTGCCGGCACAGACGGTGTCCAGGGAGCCGGTGCCCATTCTGCCTCGGCCGGCAGACCCTTGGCCCGTGGATGCGGCCGCTGCGGAGACTGACTCGCCTGTCCTGGACACGTCCGGTACAGCATCTGACGCTATGGCGCCGGAGGAGGCCACGGCCTCCTCGGGGGAGAGCGAGCGGCCGGCAGCAGGATCGACGGCAAGCGAAAAGGATGCTGCTTCAGAGGCGTCCGGGTTGCCAAACCCGGACGCGGTACCCGCGCCGGATCTGCCTGTGCCGGAGGAAGTTCTGCCCGATGTCCCCTTTCAGGCCGCGCCCCTGGCCGCAGAGGCTGGTGCGCCGGCATCGGGGCGAGACGCGGATTTCTATCAGAGGGCCCTGGACATTGCGGAGGGGGGTACAGTGCTGTCCGTCTCCATCCTGCAGCGAAGGCTCAAGATTGGCCGCAACAAGGCCTTGGCCCTGATTGATCGAATGCTGGAGGCTGACAAGGTCGACGAGGATCTGTTGGACAGCCAGACCTTCATGGCCCTGGTCCGCTATCGCGATGCCCGGCGGTAGGGGTGGGGTTCCGCGGTCAACACCGCGCTGGGGTCCGGCTATACAGCCGCCTGTCTCTCGTCTGCGGGGGATCCGTCCTCCGCTGTGGGGGACATGGCCGGTGGGTCTTCCAGGGAAATCGGTTCCTGCATGAACTGGCGCAGGATGTTGGATACCTGTCCCTGATACTTGCGGTTCATGATCACATTGGCCGAAGACTTGCGCATCACGCGTTCCGGGATGGTGCCCCGGAAGTGCTGTGTGAAGAAGCCCTCGTCCGAGGCTCCCAGCATCAACAGGTCGGCGTTGCGGGAGGCCGTCAGGATGCCATCCTCGACATCATCCGCCTCGATCACCGTGAAGGTGGTCTTCACGCCCGCCGCTTCCGCCAAGTCCAGGGAGTTCTGGCGCACAATGGGCACGTTTTCCTTGTCTTCCTGCGAGGTGACGGCGTAAATGGTGCGCACCTGCACCGGGGCCGGCAGCTCCACTTCACCGCTGGCGGCGCGCTCGGCGTCCATGGCGGCATAGTAGTCCACCATCATGCGCGTGATTTCGAACGTCATGCGCAGGTTGGCTCCTTGCCCGCGACTGGGGATCACGATGCGCCGGGGTCGTTGCCAGCGGCTGTTGAAGTGCGCCACTACAATGTCGCAGGGCGGGTTGCTGCCAATGAGATCGATGACGGAGCCGAAAGCGTGCTTGCCGCCGACCTGGGCCCCGGGCCAACCAAACAGAATCAGTTCGGAGTGATATCGCTGTGCAATGGCGTTGATGGACTGGCCCACGTGCCGCCCCACCAGCGTCAGTTCCCGATGCGGCAGTTCCAGGTGCTTGGCATGGCGCACGGCATTCTGGGTCAGTCCCCGGTCAATCATGTCCAGGTAATCCTGTGGCAGGGCCAGTTCCATGCCTGGCAGCTTGGCTACATGCAGGGCGAACAGCTCCGACTGGCGCTGGTGGGCGACGATGGCCCCCAGCATGCCCAGGCTGCTGGCCATGTACCGATCCTTCACAGGCACCAGCACGGTGCGCAGGCCCTCGGATGCGGCTTCCAGGCGCAGGGCCGTCCGGCGTTCCAAGAGCACTCGGTTCGGATCCACCTCCCACTTGGTGCGTTGGGGCACGTTGAACACCAGATACACCGTCAGTCCCGTGAGCACCCAGACAATGGCCGTGCCCCAGGCCAGCAGGCTCAGGCTCACCAGGGACAGGGCCAGCAGGCAGCAGATGCCGATGCCGATCCATGGGGTGTAGGGAACCCCGGGCAACTTGAAACTGCGTTTCAAGTCCGGCCGGCGCCGGCGCAGACTGACCACCGAGTAGCAGACCATCATGAACAGCAGCAGAAACATGATGCTGGTGCTGGCCGCCACATCTTCAATCGGCAGGGCCACGGACATCACCACAACCAGCAGGCCGCTCATCAGCACCGCCACATACGGGGTGAAGTTGCGGGGATTGATGCGGCCGAAGATGGGGGGCAGGTTGCCGTCCCGGCCCATGGCGAAACTCACGCGGCTGGAGCCGTACAGAGTGGCGTTCAAGGCGCTGGTGGTGCTGGCCAGACCCGCCAGCAACAGCATGAAGCGGCCGCCGCGGGGAAAGATCTGCGCTGCCACCTCCACCATGCCCAGCTCTCCCAGCTGGCCCAGGTAGACATATACCGGCATCGCGGGATCCGGGGACTTGATGCCGGCCAGGACCACAAACGCGGTCAGCAAGTAAATGGTCACCGCGATCGTGATGCTGAGGCCAATGGCCAGCGGAATGTTGCGGGCCGGATTCTTGACCTCCTCACCACTCTGGGTGATGATTTCAAACCCTTCAAAGGCGATGAAGGTCAGGCCCATGGCGACGAAGACCCCCCACATGCCAAAGGGCAGGAAGGGAGTGAAGGAGCTGTTCACTACGGTAGCGGCGGAGCTGGTCCCATCGCCGAAGACGGACGCGATGCCAAAGCCTGCCAGCAGCAACAGGATCAGGATCTTGACGCTGGTGACTACGTTGCCGACCAGTCCGGTCTCCGATGACCCGCGGGAGTTGACGTAGGTGAAGCCCATGGCCATGGCCACACCCAGCCCGATTTGGGTCCGATGCACTAGCGGACAGGCGTGTCCGCTGTCCACATGACAGTAATCCATGAGATTGAGACCCCACAGGGCCATGAGTTCCACCGCAAAGGAGCCGAACACCAGCGCATACAGGGCGCAGGCCAAGGACTGGGCAAACCAGCTCATCCAGCCGGACAGGAACCCGAAAAGGTCATTCATGCCCTGCTTGATCCACAGGTACCCGCCGCCTGCGGCCGGGAAGGAACCGCCTAGTTCGGCATAGCTGCCGCCTATGATGAGTGCGATGCAGCCATTGAGGAAGAAGGCCAGAAGCAGCCCGGGGCCGGCATGGCCCGCCGCGAAGGCGGTCAAGGCAAAGATGCCAGCTCCAATCATGGCGCCCACTCCAATCATGGTGATGGCGCCCACGCCCAGGTCCCGGGTCAGGGCCACTTGGGGCTTGGAGGAGACGGTGGTTTCAGTCATCGGGTTGTCACGTACACGGCTGTGGGGCCGAAGGCAGGGCTCCCCCTGGGTGCCTGACTGGCCCAGCATACGCCTGATCTGACAGCATCATGGCCGAAAGATCCCCGCTGGGGTGACTTGTCAATCAAAGGCGGAGCGGGCCCAGGCCCGCTCCGCCGCCGCTTGCGTCCAGGGTGGGACTAGCGTTCGATGGGGACACCGACGGCGTTGCCCCACTCAGTCCAGGAGCCGTCGTAGTTGCGCACCTGCGGGTAGCCCAGCAGGTAGGCGAGCACGAACCAGGTGTGGCTGCTGCGCTCGCCGATGCGGCAGTAGGTGACAATGTCGTCACTGGCGGCCAGGCCCTGCTCGGCCTCGTAGATGTCGCGCAGGGCGGCGGCACTCTTGAAGGTGCCGTCGGTGTGGGCGGCGCGGGCCCAGGGGATGTTCTTGGCGTGGGGGATGTGGCCGCCGCGCAAGGCACCCTCCTGGGGGTAGTCGGGCATGTGCAGCAGTTCGCCCCAGTACTCGGCGGGGCTGCGCACGTCCACCAAGGGGCGGCCGGCCTGGGTGTGCTGCAGCACCTCGTCGCGCAGGGCGCGCAGGGTGGCGGGGTCGGGGGGGGCGGGCAGCTGGTAGCGGGACCGCTCGCCGGTGGGCACGGTGCGGGTGAGTTCGCGGCCTTCCTCCAGCCACTTCTGGCGACCGCCATCCAGGATGTGCAGATGCTGTACGCCGCGCAGCTGCAGCACCCAGAAGGCGTAGCAGGCCCACCAGTTGTTGCGGTCGCCGTAGAGCACGAGGGTGGAGTCATTGGCGACGCCCAGGCTCTGCAAGAGTTCCGTGAGGTGGGCGCTGGAGACGAAGTCGCGCCGGACCTCGTCGTTGAGATCCTGGGTCCAGTGCAGTTCCCGGGCTCCCGGAATGTGGCCTGCCTCGTAGAGGGCGGGATCCTCGTTGCATTCCAGCAGCACCACCTGGGGATCAGTGAGGTGGGCGGCGACCCACTCCGTGTCCTTCAGCACTTCGGGATGGGCATATCCTTTGTCCATCATGGCGTGATCCTCGCGTTTCCATTTGACAAGCTTGACAATGCCACGGCTACCAAGACGGGGCCGGGGGCCACTCTTTGGGGCCTTGCCCCGGCGGCCCGCCCAGAGCCTAAACCTAATTCTACCCTCATGGCATGGGGGATTGGGCATGCCGGGGGTTCCATGGGCCCAACCATGATGGGAGCAGTGCAAGCCAGCGGCAAAGCCGCAGGAGGCTGCAACCCTTGGCATTGCCCACAACCACCGAAGAGAGAACCCCCTGAGCCCTTGTCCGCGGCACAACGAGCATGCCCGCTGCGCGGGATGGGCCAGACGGGACATCGCATCTTCCAGAGGCTGCGCCTAGACTGGATCTCCGGCAAATCAGGAGACAGTGTCATCGTCTGCACAGGGCTCTCCCAGCAACAGGTGACGCCATGTCTCCGGTGAGGAAGCCAATCGGTCCCGTGTTGCCTGGCTCGGCCAGGCAGGCGGGGGAGTCTCCGCCCAGGTCTGCAGCGCCAGGTTCCGTCGCGTCCAAGAGATGATGCAGGAGGGGGCTACACAATTCCAGAGCTCCCTCCACCTTGCCTGCAACCTTGGCTTGCAGTGCAGCTTGCAGGATCGGCATGCCTGCACTGGAGATCCCCCGCGGTCCAGCGCAGCGACGTGTCCAGCACCATGCTGTCCTGACCCCCATCGGCGTCCATGGCGATGGGACGGTAGGCCTGCAGACGGCACCCCGTGCCGTCTGCCGCATCCAGCGTGAAGCCCTTGAGAGGATCCTCCAGTTGCTCGTCTACGATCCAGTATTCGCGGATGCCCATGCGAGCATAGGCGAACATTTCGTTGCCCCAGTCGTGGTCTCGCCGCTCCGGGTAGGTATAGGAGACCACCTCCACAGCCAGCAGAGGCACTCCGTCTCGATCATACCGATAGGAGACGAAAGGCTGGGCGGGTGGAGGCCCGGCCCACAAGGACAGATCCGGCCGCAAGGTGGAAGTGTGCCGCGCCGAGGCAAAGCAGGCACCGGGAATCCCGTGGATGTCCACGTCCAGGCTGAGGTGGACATCCGCGGCAGAGGCCTGTACGAGAATATGCAGGGCGTTGCGCATGTGCACCAGGGCTTCCCCGTGTTCGCGTGTGGGAGACATCATCTCCACTTCCGACACGACATAGTCCGGGTCCGTGGTGTCGGTCTCCGTGTATCGGAACCGGTCCGGGCGATAGTCGTAGTCCGGCCGATAATGCGACAAGGCGCGCACATGCTGCAGGGCGTCTGTGCGCGACGGGTCCGGCATGTCCGGGGGGACGCGCCGGGAGATATGGGGCAGAGCGACCGGGAGATCGGGCTGCATCGGCGACATGGGATGGAACGGCCAGAGAGTGCGCACAGCTACAGTGTACTACGCGAGGGGCACGGTGTCGGATGCGCGGGCCAGTTGCCCGTAAAGGTGCATGCTGTACAGTTGGGTCACGAAAACTGCCAAGGGCACGGTGACGAGCAGGCCAATGACAAGTGCCAGGACGCCCAGGAGACTGGCCAGCACCATGCCCAATTCCACTACGATAATGGCCACAACGACCGGGAACACCTGACCAAGGTGGTTCCAGGCCCAGCGGACAATCTCCTCAAACTGGAGACCATCGGCAATGTTGCTGTGGGGTTGGGCCATCCTGATGCAGTAGACAGGAGTCACCAGGGCCACGAACAGCGACCACAGGATACTGACGATGTTGGCCGTGAACACAGGCAACGTTTGCAAGGACATGAGCACAGCAATCACGATGCCGGGTATGGACCAGACGAGGCCGACCACGAACAACTTGAATCCCCAGTTTAGATCCTCCCTGTTCTGATCCCATTCCGGCAAGGGCTGTGCCTCTCCATTCTGTACGTTGCGCAAGAGGCGCAGGCCATATCCGGCGAGGATGAACCAGCCTAACAGGCCCACCACAACGAGAGACAGCAGCAAGGAGATCAGGACCGTTACGGCACCCCTGATGATCTTGCTCTTCGCATGTGGATCGCTGGACCGAAAGAAGTCCTGAAACGGAAGCCCGTATTGCACCATGCGACATCCTTCCTTTGGTTGACTGGGGCGACAAGGCCACTGGAATTGTAGACGTTGTCCTTGACAGCTCCAGCTCCACATGGGGCAGGCACTTCGGTCCCCCATGACCGTTTGCGGTCGGGACAGTGGCATCTGGCTGGTTTGAGGCTGCGGAAGACAGCGGATGCCGCCCGCGGTGGCGGCAGGCCTGCCGGCTTATGCGGGCGTGGGGGCGTCCGGATCGATCAGTACCCGATCCTTGAGTTCAGTCCAGAAATCGGATGGAATGTCCATGGCCATGTTGGCCAGATTCTGCTGTACCTCTGCCACGGACTTCATGCCCGGAATGACTGCAGCCACCGCGGAATGGCCCAGCGGGAACTGCAGGGCGGCCGCCTGCAACGTGATGCCGTGCCGGATGCACATGGCCTCCATGCCCTTGACCTTCTGCAGAATCTGGGGGGGCGGCTCCTGGTAGTTGTAATGGGTGCCCTCAATGGCCCCGGTGGCCAGAATGCCAGAGTTGTAGGGGCCACCGATGATGATGCTGATGCCCTTCTCCTGACACATGGGCAGAAATTCGGCCAAGGGACTCTGCTCCAGCAAGGTATAGCGCCCGGCCAGCAGGAAACAGTCAAATTGCCCGGCTTCGGCGAATTGGGCCAGCATCTGCCACTGGTTCATGCCCAGGCCGATGGCCTTGACCAGACCCTGGTCCCGCATGTCGGACAGGATGGGAAAGGCATTCTCCATGGCCTCTTCGAAGTGGTTGTATTTGTCATCAAAGGCTTCCCCAGTGCTCTGGCCCTCGTCCGGATCGTGCATCAGCAGGATGTCGATGTGTTCCAGCTGCAGGCGCTCCAGGCTGCCCTCGATCGAGTCCCGGATGCCCTGGGCCGAGTAGTCCATCTCCATCTTGGCCTTGCGCGAACCAGGGAACAGGGCGGTCACGTCCTCGCCCGCGGCCAAGGGCTGGAGCCGCCAGCCCACCTTGGAAGAGACAAAGAAACTGTCCCGGGGCACCGTCTGGAACGCCTGACCCAGTCGGGTTTCGCTCAGTCCCTGGCCGTACAGCGGGGCAGTGTCAAAGTAATTCAGTCCCGACTTGATGGCGTGCTGCACCACCGCGGTGCTTTGCTCATCCGTAATGGCCTCGTACATGTTGCCGAAGCCCGTGCCTCCCACGCTCAGCGTGGAAACCTCGATTTCGGTACTGCCGAGTCGTCTTTTGGCTAAATGCTGGGTCATGCTGCACCTCTTGTTGGGCTGTCCTGGGTTTTCCGGAACGTGGACCGGCCGCGGTCCCGGTCAAGCACAACCTGCAGGGAGTCGGCTCCATGTCCGAAATCCCACTGCCACCCCAGCCGGAACAGCTTCCCAGAGGGTTATTCTGCAGGTGCAAATGGCAGTCGGCAGGCTGGCTTGGTGCAATCTCTGCACCCCGTTCCCGAAGGCTGCCCTGCGTTCACCAGTCTGTCAGCGGTCTTCCAGAAACCGATAGGCCATTATACCCCTCGCAGCGCATCCTGGGCGGACGGCCTGGCGCTGGCTTGCCGTCAAGTTCCCCGCGGAGTGGAGCTTGACGGCAACCATACCCGTCGCAACCTGGGTTGATGCCACACCGAATATCGCCGGGTCCCGTTGTCCATGGATCCCCGCTTCGCCCCTATGACACGGGGCCGGATCGGCGCCCATGTGCATTGCGCGCACCGTCATGCCCGGACCATGTCCTTGCGTCTGCCACTCCGCCATGCGGAGTGCAGGCTCTCCCTGGTTGGGCATGCAAGGAGCGTCCAGGGTCCACATTCGGACATGGACTGCCGGCAAGTCCGATAGATTCAGACTCGCAAAGTGCCGTGTCCGGTCGTGCCATCATGCGCAGGCATGGGCGCCCTGGGAACTCGACGTGTCCGGGTCTGGCCGCGGCTTCACCAGCGATTGGGTCAGGGATTTTGCTTGTGGCTTGTGGCCGGGCAGCGCTGCGAGTACGAGGGGCGGCGGCGGCCCAGGATCCTTTCCTCCTGCCGCTCGTGTCGGTGCCAGGGATGGCGAACGGCAGCCTCCACCAGGCGTGGCCAGGCCCCGGGGGTCTGCGGGATGTGCAGACGGGAGCCGGGTCTGGACGGCTGCTACAATGAAGGCCAGGAGGCAGACACCGCATGGCTCTGACAGGCATCAAGCGAGACCCGGCAGCCCCGTGGGTCAGGGTTCCGCCCCAGGCGGTCGAGATCCGCTACCCGTCCGACGACGACGAACCCATGGCCGACAGCGAACTCCAGTACTACGCGATCACGGATGCGGTCTTCGCGCTCAAGGAACATCTCCAGAGCCAGGGCTGGGCCGGAACCGTGCGCGGGAACTGTGCCCTGTATTACGATCCCGACAACCTGACGGCCTACGTGGCGCCGGACGTGCTGGTGGCCTTTGACGTGCAGGTGCCGGCGGCGGAGGGCTATGCGCCGTGGGAGTACGGCAAGGCGCCGGAGCTGGTGATGGAGATGGCGTCGGCGACGACGCATGCACAGGACAGCGGCTTCAAGCATGCGCGGTACGCCGCTCTGGGCATTGCGGAGTACTGGCAATACGATCCGCACCACCAGTACCTGGCGGAGGCCCTGATCGGCTGGCGGCTGCGGGCGGGGAGCTATGCGCGGATCCCCTTGCGGCCCGATCCGCAGCGCGGGGCCATGGTCGGGATGAGCCAGGTGCTGGACACCGAGTGGGGGTTGCATCGGGCGAGCGGCGCCTTGCGGCTGTGGGACCCGGCTGCGCGGGAGTGGTACCGCACGGATCGTGAAGAGGCGGCGGCACGGCGGCAGGAGGCGGACCGGGCGGACCGGGCGGAAGCGGCGCAACGCCGGGAAGCGGCCCGTGCCGCGCAGGAAGCTGCGGCGCGGCGTCAGGCCGAGAGGCAAGTCGCCCGGCTGCAGGCCCTGTTGCGGGCGTCTGGCATTGACACGGCGGACCCGCCATCCTGACTCTCTGTACGGGCCGAGAGGCCAGAGCGGCACGCGCGCTGGACTGAACCTGTCGTTGGCCTGCCATTGAAGCCAGAGCTCCACGACAGACCTGTTCCACGGTCCATCCCGCCATCACCGTTGTTGCAATGGGGGACAGGAGGCAGACACCGCATGGCTCTGACAGGCATCAAGCGAGACCCGGCAGCCCCGTGGGGCAGGGTTCCGCCCCGGGCGGTCGAGATCCGCTACCCGTCCGACGACGACGAACCCATGGCCGACAGCGAACTCCAGTACTACGCGATCACGGATGCGGTCTTCGCGCTCAAGGAACATCTCCAGAGCCAGGGCTGGGCCGGAACCGTGCGCGGGAACTGTGCCCTGTATTACGATCCCGACAACCTGACGGCCTACGTGGCGCCGGACGGGCTGGTGGCCTTTGACGTGCAGGTGCCGGCGGCGGAGGGCTATGCGCCGTGGGAGTACGGCAAGGCGCCGGAGCTGGTGATGGAGATGGCGTCGGCGACGACGCATGCACAGGACAGCGGCTTCAAGCATGCGCGGTACGCCGCTCTGGGCATTGCGGAGTACTGGCAATACGATCCGCACCACCAGTACCTGGCGGAGGCCCTGATCGGCTGGCGGCTGCAGGCGGGGAGCTATGCGCGGATCCCCTTGCGGCCCGATCCGCAGCGCGGGGCCATGGTCGGGATGAGCCAGGTGCTGGACACCGAGTGGGGGTTGCATCGGGCGAGTGGTGCCTTGCGGCTGTGGGATCCGTCCTCACAGACGTGGTACCTGACGGATCGCGAGGCAGCCGCGGCACGGCGGCAGGAGGCGGACCGGGCGGACCGGGCGGAAGCGGCGCAACACCGGGAGGCGGACCGGGCCGACCAAGCGGAAGCGGCGCGCCGTCAGGAGGCGGCCCGCGCTGACCAGGAAGCTGTGGCGCGCCGTCAGGCTGAGAGTGAAATCGCCCGGCTGCAGGCTCTGTTGCGGGCGTCTGGCATTGACACTGCAGATCCGCTGTCCTGACTCTCTGTACGGGCCGAGGGGCCAGAGCGGCACGCGCGCTGGGCTGAACCTGTTGTCGGCCTGCCATTGAATCCAGAGCTCCACGACAAGCCTCTCTCACGGTCCATCCCGCCATCACTGTGGGTGGGCCAGACTCCTACCGAGATGCAACTCCCAGTTTCGTAATCTGTAACCACCCCGACTTGGTATCGCTCATGTACCATGCCGACTACCTCACCATCCAACAGGGCAAGGGGCCGGAAGAGGACGTCAGGACCATCTGTCTTGACTTTCCCAACCAGGAAGTCCACAGCACTTTGGGGCCTGTTGCGCTGGCAACAACAGCGAATTGCCCGCTGGCACAAACAGACAGGCCACAAGCTGGCAGACACTTTGCGTATCGCCTTGAGCGCAAGCAATCCAGAATATCCGTATGCGGATCTCAACATCTTTCTGAAATGATTTTCCTATCCTCTGCATTTTAATCCTGATCCCTGGCGGCTTCGATCCGCGTCGCCTTTCCTCCATGGACGGACGGCTCCGCGCACCATTGGTCCCGCAAGTTGGACAGTGGATCAAAAATCTCGTTCCTCGGCAAGCCCAGCACATCCACCAGCACGGCCTGATCGAGAGCTTGCCGCACAGTGTCTCTGTAGGCTTCGTGCGCGGGCCGGAATTCCTGTTCCTTGAACTCTGCAAACAGACGGGTGGCAGTTTCAAGCTGCTGGATATCCAAACGGCGTGGATCCAACACAGGAAGAGCAGGTAGACGGGTGACTGTAAGATTCGCCCTCCCGGTTTGCTGGGTTGTGCCCTGCCACCAGAAAGCCACAAGGCCCGGCGTCGTATTGGCCCAGAGACAGAGAATCTCCTCGAATTGGGGGGCATGCAGCTGAAAACTCGGCCAAGCCCTGCCTCCCATAGTGGCCTTCTCCGTCAGGCAGGCCGCGAGGGACTGGGAGTTCAATTGAAAATCCCGGCAAAAATGCAGACGACATGCCGTTTCCCATATCGTCCTTGCACGATCTTCCATGCCCTGGCGCACAAATCCTTCCCGGTCGGGCGCAACCACCAGCTTGCGCTCCCTTTGGGCGTTATGGGCCCATAGCGCCGGATAGGTGGGAATCTCGGACTGCATCTCCTCGATGTCGAACGGCCCCCGGTGTCTGCCGCTCCGCTCGGTGCCATTGATGTCTCTGTCGAGGGGACCCCGCTTTCCCAGTTCTCCCAATCGGACGATGGGAATGGAAACAGGCCTGTGCAGCCGGGGCAGGTCCAGGATCCCTTGGACCATGCCCACAGCCGTCTGGACCGTGGAGGGGTCGGAAATGCCGACTCGCCCTCCGTCCAGTGCCTCGGAAGACAGGCAGATCGCCGCCGTTTCATTGCCGATGCGGATCCGCGCGCCGGAGTCCGGCAAGTCTTCTCCCGTCCCTATCCGCCGCGCCAACACACGGGCCATGGTGTTCGATTCCGGTCGCTGGCGCAGGGATATCCAGTGTATAGATTGCCCCCCCCTTGTCAATATCTTTCTTGCGCGCAATGACCAGTGCCTCTCCCATGCCGGTGTCGGACGAAAAGGAGCGGGCATGGGTTCCTGCCTGCGCAATGGACAGCACCTTGATGTCGGAGTAGTGGCGTGCAATCAACTCCCGTGCCGGTCGCCAGGAATCTCCCTGGGCAAAGGACAGGGGGACCACCATGGCCATTACGCCCCCCGGCTTCAGTTTCACGTGGGCCAGGTCGATGAAGTGCGAAGCGAGGCCGGCGTTGCCATGGCCGGCCACTCTGCCCAGACCTCTGCGCAAAACCCTGAGTCTCTCCGCCATGGCCCGCTGTTCCCTCGCCCCAGTGCTGAATCCGGCAAAAGAGGGAACGGGAATGTGGCTGTGGCTGCCCTCATGGTTGGTGGGACGTGTAAAGGGCGGATTCATGATCACAAGGTCCACACTCTCGTGATGCAAGGCAAACCCTTCCTCGAAGACCGCCTCGGCACCGACCCAATCACCCGATTTCTGGCCGTGCATCTGGCGGCCCAGGTTGTCTCCGAAAAGATCAACTCCGCTTTGGCTGTCAATCAGATCCAGCGCTCCTATGGTCGTCCCCGCTCCATCCGGCCGTTCGCCATAGGGCAACGTGTGAATCTGGGTGGCTCCGAACGTGATCGTGGGATGAAGACTGGACAGCATGGCCGCCGCCAAGTGGGTGGCGGCCGGCATGATGTCGCAGGCAATCAGGCTCTTCTCCATCATTGCGGCATGCAAGGCTGCATCATCACCCCCGTGCCGACGGTGTCGGGCGTAGACGGCACTGCAGGCCGCAGCAATCAGGGTGCCGGTCCCGCAGGCGAAGTCAGCAATGCGCAAGGAACGGATGCTTGCCGGGTCTTGCCAGTCCACATGATCCAACATGGCAACGGCCGTCTCCGCCAAGAGCAGGGCACTGGAGGGCAGCGTGTAAAACGTGGCCAAGTACTTTCGATCGGCGATCAGGCGCTGAAACAGTCTTCCATACAGGTCGTGCGACTGCGTGACCCCGTCTGCCGCGAGATCTGCGGCCATGGCCGACAGACAAGTAAGCAACTTCGCAGCCAGCGACTCTCGCAAGGGCCGGACAATTTCGCGGGCGATGGAGAAGATGGGCCAATAGTTGATCTCCGTGAGAATGCGAGTCCATTCCGCCAAAATGTGCCTCTTGGAGATACGCCCCCCGACGGTTTTCAAGTTGTCGAAGTGGCGGATGCTGTGGACACCGGCAATCAGGGACTGGAAGGTCAGTGCATTCGCCACAATGGCCATGGCCATGCGAAAGGTCTGTTCACCCTCATGCTGGTTGAGCAAGCGGGCAATGGCCTTCCGCGTGTCCGGAAAGTCTTGGGTCTCAAATGCAAAGATCGCGGTGGCCTGGTCTATGCCCTGCTGCAAGATCGCAAGGTTGGCCGCGATGCGTCGTTCGGAAACCGCGGCGGTTTCCAGAAGGCCAGCCAGATCGTCAATGTCGCCCTGATACCAATCCTGACTGGGCCAAAGTTCGTCTTGCCCCATCCCCACCACGGAAAGCAGCCGCGAATCGAATTGTGCGGATGCGACCTGTGCCGAAAGACGGTCTTGGGGCGTGGTGCGGAGGCTCGCGGGCAGGCGCAGGCTGACCGCATGCTCTATTGGCCCCCGGCCCTGGCGGGGAGACTTGCCGAGCCATCTGCGTGCGTCGTGCATCACGGTGCGGGCCGGCGCAAACTCGGTTTCTATGACTATCGGAGATTCTCCGTTCAGCAGAATGTCGGGACGTCCGCCCTCGCTGAACAGGCCATGCTGTTCGGCCACGAGGACATCTTCATGCCTCCACGTAGGATTCTTCCGGCGCAGAATGTCGGCGAGTACGGTATTGACGTGTGGTTCGCTGTTGTAGGACATGGCAGCGGCGCTCGCAGTGGCAGCGGGCAAAAGTCAACGTGAATCAGGGACAGGACGGGCTCTCAGGGAGAGGGTCGCCCCGGGGAACTCCACGGGCGGATATGGTCGGACATGAAGAATGCCACAGGTCTTGAAGCCCCGACAGCAGATGGGGAGGAAGTGAATCTGGATCGTCATGCGCTCGCGGGTGGCTGCTGCCCAATCTGAGGATCGGCATCGCGTTGCGGTCACTGCCCGACAGGCGCAAACTGCTGGCCGAAATCATCGACAGAGCAAAAGAGCATGAAGAGACTTGTGACGAACACCGCTGGGACTTGATGAGAACGCACAAGGCACTCCCTGGCTTGCCCGCGGGGTCCCGCCTTGTGCATGACGCACGTTGTTGAGCGCCCGCAGTGCCTCGGCATCGGCCGGGACCTGGTGGACAGGGAGCAAAACCGGGGCTTGGGGCGACCGTGCGCGGGCTGGCTGCTCTTCTGAATGGAACTCTTTCTGCTGACTTCAAGAGACAGCTACTCTGCAGTGGCAGCACGCGCGTTGCGTTCCGCCACCAGGGCCAGTTCCACGGAACCCAAAGTGATCAAGTCTCCTTGTTGCAATGCAGTGGATTTCTGCGCCGAGAGACTTTCATCGTTTATCCAGACTTCCGCTCCGATCTGGGGATGGATCTGGATGCCTTGGCTCGTAAAATGCAAAGTGCAGTGCTGGAATTGGATGGACGCGTCGGGAATGACAACATCGCATGAAGCGGCGCTGCCTATCAGGACCTCCTGCTGAGGGGGAATCGCGAACACCGCGGTGTCGCTGGCCAAGGCCCACTTCGTCTCCAAGGCCCACTGTCCAGGATCGCCACGCAACTTGAACAGGAATTCCGCATTGCCAAATCGGATGGCGGTGTTGTCCCGCAATGGGGTCCTTTGCAGCCCTTTCACGCCATTGACAGACACTGCCGTTGCATTGTCATCGCCGATTTCCGGTTGAAAAAACCATTCCCCTTGTTCCTTCAAGAAGCGACCTGCAGTCCCGGCAATGCCCAATTCCCGATGCAGATTGATGTCGTGGTTGCCCCACTTCCCCACGCTCACTTCCGGCTTGCTCAGAATGTATTGCTTGCCTTCGTAAGGCCCCTTGACCGTGCCCAGGAGCCAGGCTTCCTTCAGCAGCTCTTCGCCTGCCTTGATCGCCAGCCCTATGAAAAAGCCCAGGAGGCCGAAACCGACCAGGCGAGACACCAGAGAGGTCAATTCCCCGCGGGCCGTGGCCAAGTCCGCATCGCCGAAGAGCACGCTGAACAACAACCCACCGACTACGCCCCCGGCCAAACCGAAGAGCGCGCCGCGCCGCGCCTTGTGCGGGATGCGCTGCAGCCATGCCGGGGGCTTTGCACGGCTGCCGACCACGTCGGTGAGGCCCAGCGTCACGCCGCAGGCAAGCCCCACGAGGGCCCAGGTCACGACCTGGCCCAGAAAAAGCGATTCCCCCATGAAGCCGCCCAGGAAACCCAACGCGAGGCCGCAAGGGGGAATCCACCAGACATCTCGCCACCAGGCGCCCCGCATCCCCCACACATTCTCTGAAATCAGAAAGGCGGTTGCCAGGAACAAGGCCACCACGGCTACCACGGCCAAGCCCTGGGCGGTGCTTGCAGTGCCAAAGGCACTGGTGACAATGGCGGCTGCAGCCTCGTCAAACGCGAGGGCAAATCTGCCGAGTTGCGTGTCAAACACCTTGGAGGGATCGTTTCCGGTCAGGCTTAACAGGAAATTGTGATCCGCATCCCGGGTTCCGATCGCCGTGATGACAATGCCTTGCTGTCGCATGGCGTTGGCCCGGCGACGAGTTTTCCCAGGGTCATTGGCCACGCCGTCCGTAAACAGCATCACGGCATTGCGGCGGGAAGGGGTTTCGTCAAAGGCGCGCTGGGCGTTGGCCAAGGCTGCGCTCATATGTGTGCCACCCCCTGCCTGGAACCCCTGCACGTGTGCGATCAGGGCTTGAGGATCCTGTCCCGGCTCCAGTACGGGACGCAACAGATGCGCAGAGGTTTCGAACGGCACAACGGCCAAACGGGTATTGGGATGCTGCCAGTTCTGCAGGAATTGGATGGCGGCAGCGCGCACTTCCGCAATGGGCTCGCCTTCCATGCTGCCCGAAATGTCTATCAGCAACGCTATGGAAAGCGAGTCATCGGCGCTGGACTCCGTGGACAGGGGTTCCGCCAGGGGTTTCATGGCCTGCACGAAAATCTCCGCCACCAGAATGGCCACCATCGCCGTGGCAGCCCCCACGAGGGCATAGGGCAGGGAGGCCTTGAGCTGCGTCACGCGTGACATGTCTATACAAGTTCATATTTCATGGGAGTGCGCAAGGTGTCATTGGATGCGCTTGACCACCACAATGGTGGCATTGTCATCTGCCCCCGATTCCAGGGCACACTCAATCAGCGCATCGGCAATCCGTTGAGGGTCGAGCTCTGCCTTCCGGATCACCTTTTGCAACTCTTCCGCAATGACGGCCTCTCGGTATTCCCATGAGCCCCAGATGCCGTCGGACATCAGCAGGATCAAGTCCCCCACGTGCAGAGCCAGCCATTCGTCTTGCAAGGGAATGCCGTCCCTGTCCTTCCGGCTTGCCAGCGAATCCACGTATTCAGGATGCAGCCCGGTGCGCCGGGCCGTGCCCAAAGCCCGGATTATCTGATTTGTATCCGGGCTGGCTGCGGCCTCGTCCTCGGTCATGTGTCCGCTGTCCATCATGGCCTGCACCTGGGAATGATCCCGGCTCAGGCGCTGCAATGCATGCTGCGCATACAGATAGGCCCTGGAGTCCCCGACATGCGCCAGTGTAAGTCGATGGTCCACCACCGCGATGCCGGTGAGCGTGCAGCCGCCGCCGGAATTCTCCAGGGCATCCATGACGGCCTCGTTGGCCAGCCATCCCAGTTCCCGAGTCCAGGCGACCTGCATGTCCGGCCGGTCCAGGCGGGGCGGGGGCGGATGATGACAGAAGGCATGCACGGCGGCGCGGCTGGCCACTTCGCCGGCCACTTCGCCGCCCATGCCGTCGGCCACGCAGGCGCGGAGCACCTGCGTCTGTTCGGCGTGACATTCCCAGTGGCGGTGCACAAACCCGTAGCTGTCCTCGTTGCACAGGCGCGTGGGATTGAGCCCCACAGTGCTGGCCGCGCCGATCCGGTAGCGGGGCACGGGAGCGACTCGCAGCGGACGGTAATGCTCCATGAGAGTCCGCAGGTCCAGACACGGGTCTTGATCCAACATGGACAGACTGAGCAACTGCGGCAGCCCCGGTTCCCGCAGCTGGCCCAGCGCCAGGGCATGGAGACCGTCCGCAGACAGGGAAGCGCCCGTGACCAGCGTGTACAGCATGGCACCCCAGAGAAACACGCTGGTGGCTTCCGTGGCACAGGCGGTTTCCGAACCCTGCAAGGGGGTCACGCCATCTCCAAAACATACCTGGGTCGGCGTATCCATGGACGCGATGACCGGCAGGAACTGCAGTCGCACCCCTGTGTCGTCGGTCACACGCAGTCCGGCGAGATCGATGTCGGTCACCACGGCGTGCTTGGTGGCCAAAAACCGCATGAGCTGGACCACCCCGTGCAAGTGGGCCACGGCTTCCCGCAAGGGCAGACCGGGCCGAATCGGATCCCCTTCCAGGAATTCCAGGACCAGGCCATCTTGCCCTCGGTACAGGATGGTCGGCAGGCGAGGATGATTCAGATCTGCATCCAGTTCCAGCCACGGCGCGTGGTGCAGCCCGGGGTGGGGATGGAACAGCACCGCCTGCTCCGCTTCTCCGTTTTCCGCTTTGCCTATGTAATACCCGCGGGGCAAACACACCTCGACCACATAGTGCACGTCTCCGATGATGTGCACGGTCCCGGGTTGCAACGACGCATCTGCGGTCTCTGGCTCGTATAGCAGTTCTTCCAGTTCGTCGGACGGAGTTTCTGCCGGGACCGGACTTGATTCCGGCGCTTGCACATCATCAGGACCGATCGGCTCCTGTGCCGGCAACGAAGCGCGCATGTCCGGAGCCGGAAAATTGTCGCGGCCCGGATCTGTCTCCCCTTCCTCTGCCTCGGCCTGCATTTCCGCTTCCGCCTGTGCCCATACTTCGGTCTGGACCAGGTTCACGATTCTGGCGTCCAGACTGTCTGCCTCCAGACTTTCCCGCCAAGTCTGGACCAGACTTGCACCGATGTCCGGCGGCATGCCGATGGCTTCCCAAATCTCCGGATGTTGCTCCGCAAAGGCGGCGGTCCGGGTGTCAGGCCAGTCATGGGCTCTTTGCAGACACAGGAGCGCCACGATGCCGATCTGGTGGGCAGCCGATGTGGGCGGATCGGCATTCTGGGCGAAGAGACTGTGCAGCGAGGCCCGGCATTTCTCCCATGTGTCGGCAAACCGGACCAGACGATCATACAGAGGCAAGGGTTCCATGGGCGTTTTCATCTTGAGCGTGCAATGCTTCATCTCGGTGTCGGGGCGGACCCGCAGCTGCATGACGGGACAGCGACGAGGGTGTGGCTAGTCGCCGGCTTTCTGAAAGAGGAACCGCATGTTGCCGAAGGCAATCTCGTCTCCATGCTCCAGTTGGAAGGGGGTCTGCAGCCGGGGCAGGAAAGCCGATTGGCCGGGGCGGCGGATGAACACCCCGTTGGTGGAACCCAGATCCCGCACAGTCCAGCCGTGGTCGAAGTACAGTTCCGCGTGGCGGCGGGAAATGTATTCGTTCCCGGTCAAGTGAGTCAGATCAATGTCAATCGGTCCTTGCGCCGGATCAAACTTGCCCACGGCCACGGGACTGTGCTGCAGGGGAATGACCGTCTGCGAGGGACTGCCGAATTCAATCAAGGTCAGAGTGGCGCGTTCCACATCCTGTGCATCCGGTTCAGAGGGTCCGGCGACAGGTGCCACAATCTCCAGATCCGCCAGTGCGGGCTCCGGGTCGGGCCACGCGGGATCCGGCGGTGCCGTGGCAGGACTCGCGGTGTCTTCCGCCGTGATCTCCTCGCCCAGCGGTTCCGGGATGTCGGTCGGGGCCTCGAGCGGGGCCGCGTCCGTCGCGGAGGGCGGGGTGTCCGCTACGGACGGCACAGACGCCGCCGCGGTGTCCAGTTCGATGCCGCATTCCTCGCAAAAGACCGACTCTGCCGGGTTTTCGGCGTCGCAGGTGGTACAGACGATAACCATTCACTGTGCTCCTTTTGATGGGATGCTGTGCAGGGCCTGCTGCACAGTCGGGAAATCCATTGCGGATCAGGCGCCGGTCAACCTGCGTATTTCGTCACTGGGCGGCAGCGCTTCCTGCCCCTTGGCCTGCAGCGTCTGCGTCTTCGAGCCCATCTTCATGGTCTTGGCCGTGCCGAGACTGATCGTCTGGTGGGTGTCCAGTTCATCCAGAGCCCGATCCAGAACCTGGGTCATGACACTGTTGCCCAGCTTGCGCGTCAGGTTCTGGGCCACGCGCAGGGTTTTGGCCGCGGCCGCGGGATCCTCCAGCGCCTCTTGCGCCGCGCGTTTGACAATGCCTTCGATATTGCGCTGCTGCACCCACTGCATGACGTCGCTGTCCGTCTCCCGGAGCCTGGCCTCGTCGGACGTGTATTCCACCACCACGTCCAAGGGCGGCGCTTCGCCCCGGTAATTGGCCCCCGGCACGGCATACGTGATGCCCAACTGCGCCAGCCGCATGCGGTTGGCGGGCCTTTCCGGCAGCGTGAATTCAATGACGAAACAGGAGGCCGTGCCGAACGCGGCATTGCCCAGCGTATAGGGTGTATGGTCCAAATTCACTTCCACCTGCTGGGGCGCCACCCGGGTCACGCGGTTGACGGTCGTGCCCTTGACGGTCTTGAGGGTCAGAGCCATGTCGGTGACCACCTCCCGGGTGGCCTCGTGCATTTCCCCCAGAATGGCCTCGGGCAGTTGATGGGCGGAGATGGATGGGGGATCGGGATCGGCGCGATCCGCCACCACATCCAGCACGCGGCCCTGCGTCTCGTCGGCGACCGCCGTCAGGACCGACTCGTTGAAGTCTCCCACCCCGATGGCGGTCACGGGTATGTGCAGGTCACACAGGGACCGGCTCATGTCCTGGACCAGATCTTCGTCCATGGTCTCGCCATCCGTCAGGAGAATGATGCGTTTGCTGCCGGTTTCCGGCTCCAGCAGTTGCATGGCTTCGCTGAGCCCGGCTCCCATGTGGGTGCCCCCCGAGTGCTGGTTCAACCGGTGGACCGCGGCCAGCAGGCGGGCGCGCCGGGAAGCCGGGAGGAACGGCACGTTGCCCCGTGCGTCGTCATCGAAGCTGACGAGGCCAATGCGATCCGCGTCGCGCAGGTTCTGCGAGTTCAGCACGGCTTCCATGGCGGCCATGACGAGATCCAGCCGACTCATCGCGTGGCCGGAGTCGGACGCCACCAACTCGCGCATCGAGCCCGACGTGTCGATCACAAACGCAATGGCCAGATCGGGACGGTGTTGGGCGCTTGCCCATTCGGGCTCCAGCACCAGCTGCAGGAACAGCCGCTGGTTGGGGGTAAAGGGCGTAAAAAATTCCTTGTGCAATTTCAATGTGGCCGCCAGCATGCAACACGACTCCTGTCTTGGGTACTTTCTGCCATGTCCCGATTTGCGCAACTCAGGCGGAACTGTCCCGACCTTGCTCCCATGCCGTGGGACGGGGGCCTTGCGGAAAACCGCGCAGCCCGTTCAGATGGAGACAGAGGCCGAATTGGTGTTCAGACCCATGTTCGACCCGGTTACGGGATGCGAACGATCCAGCATGGCCCCTATGCCGCATACGGGAAAGGGCCTGTTGCCACGGCGCAGGGCAGAGGCAGGCGGGACGACTTGGGGCAACGCAAGGTCATATGCTCACACTATACGGCAACTGCCGCAAAATCCGTCAAATGACGAAAGCGACACTGTGGATACAGTGGGAACAGGGTGTCCTGCGTCCTCACTGGATTGCCAAGACGGGACAGGGCAGATCCCGCGCACACCGAACACACAGACGGACCCTGTGCACGCACCCTGGGCCTTCAAAGCCACCCGGAAGGATGTCTTTTCGTCTCGGTTTCCGCCCCTCCTGACCAGATACATGCCGCCTCGCGGGTTGTCAAAGCCTGCCATGGCATTGCAGCCTATGGCTCTCAAAACCCCAGCCAGATCGACCCAATAACCCAAAGGACGATGACCACGATCACAGCCGTGATGAAGTTGTTGCGGTTCTGCACACTCCGGGCCTTGGGCTGCAACGATACCAGAGCCACGGCACAACCCGCACTGTGGACCGCCTCGGCCACCAACGCCCGAAACCATCGAACCCGCATGGCTTTCCGATCCTGTTGCATTCGGGTACAAATGGGATCGGGGGTTTCGGCGCCGGTCAGGAGACCCAGAATCTGCAGCTTGTAGATTCTGGACGATTCACTGTTCCACCAACCTGTGAAGTGGTTGCTGCCGTTTGATGCCACACCTGTGGCAAGGAGACCCCTTTGCGCGAGATGCCGGTGGCATGTTTGGGATTGTTGTTGCAGGTTCTCGTGGAGCTGGCGCCCAAATTTCTTGGGATGTGCCAGCAGGATTTGGTGGTGGAGGCAGCGCTCCACCAGTTTTTTGTCGCGCGATCCCACCAGCCATTTGCGCAAGGCGAACTTGTCCTGCAGCGGCATACCCCGGTATGAGGGGGGCCATGCCGGATCCATCAACGAAAGGACCCGCAGCAGCTGTCGTTCCTGCACCGCGATGTCGGGCGTGTCGGTCTGGCGGGAGGACGGGGAAGCCGGAGCATAGGCGTCGGCTTCGGCGCCGCGAAAGAGCGGATCTTCCAGCATGTTGTCAATTCTCCGCTCGAAGTCACTGCCGGTAGCATCGCGTGTCATCCAGGCTCGAATGTAACCGCGTTTCCAGTCGGACAGGGCGGCATCCCAATCCTGGGCCAAGGCCACGGCCAGCTCCGAAGGCGAATGGAAGGGCTGGCCCTTGAAGAAATACGGGTGGCTGCGATCGGACCCCGCGTTGAACGGGTCGGGAGTCTGCTTCGAGGATGTCGCGAAAGCAGAGGAGGCTGGCGCCGCGCCGCGCGGAGAGGCGGCCACCACCCCCGGCGATGTGACAGACACCGCATTGCGAGGGACATGGCCCGTATCCCGCAGGAGCCCTTTGAAGGCTTGAATGGTCTGCGGACGCTCCTGCACCTTGAGGTTCAAGGCCTGTTGGACGGCACTGTGCAGGGATGCTCCGACTCCATCCGGAAAGACCAGGGGCGATGCAATATTTTGCAGCCGGTCCAGAGCCCGCGGGGGTGGAGCTCCCGTCAAGGCATGAAACAGGGTGGCTCCCAAACAAAAGACATCCGTATAGGGGCCAAAACGGGCCTGGGCGCTGTACTGCTCCGGAGCCGCATACTCTTCCGTCAGGATACGGGTGTGGTGTGCCGTATGGCTGACCTTGAATTCGCGGGCCGAACCGAAGTCGATGAGCACGGTCCGGCCGTCGCGGGTCAAAACGATGTTGGCCGGTTTGATGTCGCGGTGGAGCAGATGGTTGCCGTGCACTTCGGCCAGTGCTTCGCACGTATCCAGCGCGATTTCCTGCACTCTGTCGGAGGAAAGCGGACCCTGGCTGTCGATCGCTTCCTGCAGAGTCTGTCCTTCCAGGTACTCCATGACGATGTACGCCGTGCCGTTCTCCTGGAACATGTCGTGGACATCGACTATGGTGCGCGAGCGCAGACTGGCAATGAGCCGGGCCTCTTGCAGAATGCTGTCCATTTCGTGCTTGAAATCGGCCTGCCGGCTCTGGGGGAGGGATACATTGGCCCCCAGGCGCACGGCGCCTTCCGGAAACAGTTCCTTGATGGCCACTGCTCTTTGCAGACTCTTGTGGGCCCCCTTGTAGGTGATGCCGAAACCGCCTTCGCCCAGCACGCGTCCCACCGTGAATTTGCCGGCATGCAGTTCAGTCCCCATCGCCAGCGTGCGGTCCGGCGCCGTGGGGGCCATGCCACAGGAGGTGCAAGCCCCGGCACTGGCAGGGTATTCAGTGTCACAAAAGGTGCAAGCAACTGTCGTCACGGAGCGGTCACAGGCTTGTAGGGCATCAGTATATTGTGGGACTTATATACCCAAGCACACAGACTCGGACATATCCTGGCCACAGGTCGGTGAGGTGCCCCATGGCAACGCCTCTCGCCGTTTCCTGAGTCGCCCCTCCCCGATGCGCCGGTGGCGGATCGAGCCCCGGTGCTTGCGGGCCACGTGTCGCTGTTTGCACCGGCTCTTGGCCGCCAAACGCATTGTGTCTGTCATCTGATAGACAGTGCCTGTGCTGTCTGTGGCCTGTCCCACATTGTGGTCCAGCCCCAATGCGCCGGTCGGAGCACCCTGTCGTACCTGTGTCGCCGACACGGCATTAGATGATACAGACATACCATCGCGGCCGGCCATGGCGGCTTTCCTTTCGGATGCGGGCCTGCACAGGCCTGTGCCCGGTGTAGGGGTTGGCCCCTTGAGTTGCAGACAGCCGAGCTTGGGCACAGGCAGATAGCCGTCTTGGACTTGTACGCTGTCGGCCAGGGCAAAGCCATCCACAGTGCGATGTTTGTGCTTTGGAACCGGGGATGGCTGCAGGTGCTTCGGAAAAAGGCTTGATAGGCGTCGGTCAGATACTTGAGAGTGTAGCGTACTTCTTTGTTAGGAGTACGCCTGCAGCCACGGGGTTTCCCGGCGCGGGACTGTAAACGCCTTGCCCATGCCGAAAAACGGTATGCGGGACTTGGGTCCGACCCGGAATGCCTGCCCGCGTTGCCAGTGCCGTTGCTGGCGAGCCAGAAAATGGTTCCAGATCCAGCGGCAGGCTCCGGCCCGCCCGACCAGGTGGCGGGCCTGGCGGGCCTTGTCCTGGGTTTGTGGCACCAGGCACGGAAGTCCGATCCCTGGTCCAGAGAAGGCGATGTGCAGATCCCAGTACGGGTCGCCTGCGGGCAGGGGGCTGAGATGCAGTGTCTGGGGTCCTTGGGTATGTAAGTCTCCAGTATTATCCCGCAGAGGCATTTATTGTGGTGCTCTTCCGGGTTGCCCTGAACGACCAGTGAGACTCATATTGCGTGCACAACAGAAACACTCTTGATGCAGGTTTTCGTGTTCCACGGGAATTGCATCGGAATCACTGTGCGGGAAATCGCTGTTGATGCGTTCGCCGCGGACATCGGAAAGGCTCCCATTGCCTTCAAGGGCCCTTGTCCGTTGCAAGGGCCTGTGGATACTTTGCAGGCAATGCCAGGCCCACTTCCTTTGACGGAGTCAACAGCCAACCTGCTGTTTTTGCAATACAGTCCCTTGGGGCAAGGCGCATGCACGGGGTCGCTTTGAGCCATGCCACTGGACTGTTCCGGCAATCAGTTCCCCAGGCGACACAGGCAGACGCGTTCGCTGAAAGATCATGCAGCGAGAATATGTGCGGAATGAGCGCTGTGACAAAGGGGGGACATATGACATGTACCCCTCCAAGCTACGGCCCAGCACCTTCCTTTTCAGGCCATTGCAAAATCACACGGAACTGCTGTGAACTCCTCAGACGAGCCAAAAGGGTCCACGGTTCCGGCCACAAATTTCCGACAAGGCCACCGGACCGTGACCGTGCACATCTCCTTGTACCTTCCTCAGATACATGGCAATGCAGGCGGTGAAGAAGCAAATCCGGAAGTGTCAGGTCGTCATGTGCCCTGCAAATTGAAGAACACCGTCCATCCGGTGCGGAAAGCCTGCTCTTGCTCCTTGGGTTCATCTGTGCGTTGCAGACTCCCTGCCGGAGTCGGTGTCGGGCGGGAACGGTCATCGAAAAGGAACACCGGAGCATAGGCCAGCCGCATATCCCAAGCAAGCGCCGCAACCCGTTCGAAGCACAGCACTCGCTCATCCCCTCCCAGATGTTTTGGAAGGCCACGCAGACTGCCCGGATTCGCCATGCTGCGCAAGGCATGCGGATGCTGGCATTGTACCTGTGGATACGGCTCTGCCTCGGGTCCTCCTTGCAAGAGCGTGAAGTCCTCCTGTACTACGTACTCCTTTGTGTTGCCCCGCCGGTTGACAATCTCGAGTTTCACGGCCAGACACCCCTCGCAATCCTGACCTCCGCGACGTTCAATGTAGGCCTGCATTCTGTTGGTGTCCCCATGGATGACCTCCTTGATTCTGATCTCCAACCCGTCCTGCATCAAGAAAGGCTCATTTCGCCGTACCGGCAAGGACCAGTCGCCCTGCACAGGCACGCTGGCAGGGGCCGGGGTTGCCGTGGGCGGGGGCGGTGTGGGACGGTGTATCGCGGTCGGCAAGCCAGACGGAACATTGTCCACAAGCGACGCATGGATCCAAACTCCCGTGACCAGCTTCAGCCACAACTGGTCTGCCGACCGGGACACTGGCTGGACTCTCGCATCTTTGGCCAATACGCCAACCACATCGTATTCCACACCAGGTCCGGATCTAAGGTTGGATCCAACGTTCGTGTGCGGAAACAGAAGTGTCGGAGTTGGAGTAGATGCACGTGGGAGACTCGTGATGGCGGCAGGTTTTGGGGTCGCTCGTGTAGGCGTACGTGTGGGAACGATCGGAGTAGGTGGCACGACTGTCGGTTTGAGAGTGGCCGTGGCAGCAGATTTGAGGGTCGCTCGTGGTGTGGGCGTACGAGTAGGGACCGAGGTAGGGGCCACGGCTATCAACTGGCGGGTGGCCGTGGGCAGGGGAGTGAGAGACGGAGTTGGGATTCGGGCAGCCGCTACGAAAGGTGACGCAAGGGCACGAAAGGGCACCACTCCACTTGCCACTGTGGCGGAAACCGCCCCCCCGCACAGGACTATGAATACAGTTGCGAGCATCAACCCTTTCGGAGAAAGATGCCCCGCCCTTTGGGTGACTTTCCGGAACAATCTGCCGCCAACTGACCCGCGATGCGAATCCAGACGCGACGTCTGGTCATAGTCGGCAATCGCCTCCCGCTGTCGGTCCAGTATCTCATTGGCCTCTTCCCGGCTGTGATATGCCTCGGCATCCTTCGGATCCAGCCGTAACGTCTGGTCGTAGTCGGCGATGGCGTCTGCATACCGCCCCAAGTGGGTCTTGGCATCCCCTCGGTTGCGGTACGCTTCGGCATTATCCGGAGCCAAACGCAGGGCCTGATCGTAGTCAGCAAGGGCCTGTCGGTACTGGCCCAAACGGAACTTGGCCAACCCCCGGTTGCGGTAGGTCCAGGTGGCATTCGGATCCAGCTGCAAGGCCTGGTCATAGTCGGCGATGGCTTCCCGGTACTGGCCCAGTCCGTCTCTGGCATATCCCCGGCGGAAGTAGGCCGCGGCATCCTTCGGATCCAGCCGCAGAACTCGGTTATAGTCGTTGATGGCTTCTGCATACTGGTCCAATGCTGCATGGGCAATCCCCCGATTGTGGTAGGCCGCGGCAAGGTTCGGATTGAGACGCAGGGCCTGGTCGTAGTCGGTGAAGGCTACTTGATGCTGCTTCAGTGCGGCCTTGGCCACTCCCCGGTTGCAGTAGGCCTTGGCATCGTCCGGGGCAAGGCGCAGGGCCTGGTCGTAGTCGGCAAGGGCCGCCTGGTACTGCTTCAGGTTGTACTTGGCATCCCCCCGGCTGCGATACGCCGCGGCATTATCCGAGTCCGAACGCAGGGCCTGATCATAGTCGGCAATGGCGTCCCAGTACTGGCCCTGGGCCGCCTTGGCTGTGCCCCGCGCGACCAGGTCTGCGGCTTTGTCGCGGTCCACGCCAGCTCTCCGTCCAGCGCGTGACGCGGCGGCATCGGGAGAGCCTGGCGTATCCGACCGGGTACCCAGAAGCACGGCACGGAACTCCTCGACGGTTTGCGGGCGCGCCTCTACGCGCAGGGCCAAGGCCTGCTGAATGGCCGTGCCCAAAGGCTGTGGCAATCCGGACGGCAAGGTCACGGTCTTGCTCGCATATTCTTGCAGACGTTCCAAGGCCCCGTCTGGCGGAGTCCCGGTCAGAGCGTAGTAGAGTGTGGCGCCCAGGCTGAAAATATCGGTACAGGGCCCGAAACGCCCTTCGCGGCTGTACTGTTCCGGTGCGGCGTAGTCCTCCGTCAAAATCCGCGTGTGCTGCACGGTCCGACCGGTCCGGAAGGCCCGCGCCGAACCGAAATCAATCAGCACAGTACGCCCGTCCTGGGTCAGCATGATGTTGGCCGGCTTGATGTCACGGTGCAACATTTGATGACTGTGCACCTCCTCCAGGGCCTCGCACAGGTTCACGGCCAGTTGCTGCACAATCTTCCAGGGGAGCGCTCCCTGTTCCTGGATGTGAGCCTCCAGGGTTTTTCCTTCCAGATATTCCATCACAATGTAGGCTGTGTCGTTCTCGAGGAACATGTCGTGGATGTCCACGATATGCCGGGACCGGAACCCGGCTACGACCTGCGCCTCCTGCAGAGCGCTGTCCCGCTCCCGGCGGAAGTCCTCCTGCTGCGTGGCCGGCACCGCCACGCGCGTGCCGCGGCGCACGGCACCGAGGGTCGCGGGGAACAGCTCCTTGATGGCCACGGGCCGTCGCAGGACTTGGTGCGCCCCTTGGTAGGTGATGCCGAAGCCCCCTTCGCCCAGTACTCGCCCCACCACAAACTTGCCGGCGTGCAACTGTGTGCCGGCCGGGAGTGCCGGGTCCGGCGGCACGGCGGCCATACCACAGGCCGAGCAAGCCGCATTGTTGGCGGGATATGCAGTACCGCAATAGGGACAGGTCACTGTGACCACGGTGCACTTAGCCGATAGAGAGCATCGGGATGGCCGCGCAGTGGCGTGTCGGGGGGCCGGTGCAACACGGCTTGAACCCGCCCTGCGCGGCCCATTTCGCAATACGATGGTCCAAGCTTGGGTGGCTCCTTGGACTATTCACGGATTTGTCCCAGCTACCGGCAAAGGCTGGGATCAACCCTCTCACTGGGCATCCCTTCCGCGGTATTTCTGTCTTTGTCTCGCTTGGATGCTCTCGGGCTCTTTCCTGATGGAGTGCCTGTCAAAGCCATCAAGACGCTCTGCCCCACGGAACAACAGCCCATTGAAAAACAGGGTGTTCTTGATCCAAGATCCGAATTGCTTTCACATAAGTCATAGAAGGATTGCATGATTGGCCGCGAACAACCCAACGAGTCTCTGGGCTTGTCCGTATCATCTCGCAGAGTCTCCGTCAAGGCAATGCAACAGCAGGATTTTGTGCCGCCGATGCAAAAACGGCAAGACAACCACAGACAAGTATTTATGGACTGCCCCGTCGACCCGTCTCAGGGGATGTGCGCACATCCCCTGCACGGTGGCAGACGCTCCCACATGCGGCTCCTCGGGACGATATGAATCCAAGAGGTGTGCTCGCGGGCTGCACAGGCTTGGCACCGGCGGCGAGGGCATTCCAGCCATGCAAAGGTGTGCTTCCTGATCCCGCGCTGAGGCATGCTCAAGCCCGGCATCTGTGAATCCGGGACATCGTGCGCCCGGATTCAAGGCGCAGGAGCGGCCATCTAGGTTTCCCGTGCCCCCGACACAGCGGCTATGGACCAAGCAGGCAGATCACGGGGCAGGCTGTGCCCGGTGCACCCCATGTGTATACCAGTCCCGATTTTCCGCCACCTTGGTCTAGGGGACGGGCGATCGCCTGCTTGGGGATGGACAGTGCCAGTGCCCTCAGTGGCCATTCTTCGGGTATCCGATCATTGGGGCCGGATGGACGGGACATCGTATCTCCTTGTGTCATGGGGAATTGGGAACAGACCCCCATTTTGTCTTGCAGAGGGCCATAGGCCCTCTGCGTACACTCTCAGGTCAGGTTGCGTCCCGGGTACAGTGCGCCGACAGCTCGGAAATGCCAGGTGAGGCTTGTGTAGAGACAGCAATGCCAGTACGATAGACAACAGAGATTTCTCTCTCCTCGGTTCCCGTGTCGTTTGTCCACGACGACAGATTCCGTGCCACCTTGCTGTTGTCCCGAACCTTCCCAATCATTGCCTTGGCGGGACTGTGATCAACACTGTCTCCGCTCTCCTCGGATCAACATGGCGTTTTGCCGTGGTGGGGGCTCTTGCCTGCGTGATTGCCACACTCGTGGCAGAACTTTTTCTGCAAGCCACTGCGCAGGCCCAGGAGGCGAACGATGAAATTGCGCCCCTGACCATTGTGCTCCTCATAGATGTGTCCGGGAGCATGACAGGGGAACCAATCGTTGAGGTCAGAGAGGCCTCAATTCACTTTATTGAAACTTGGGAAAGGGCCAATACTTCCATTGCCCTGGTGCCATTCTCCGATACGGCAACCCTCTTGCGCCCCATTTTGGGGCCGGCACAGAATCCTGCGGGTCTTGTCGCGCGGGTTCGGACGCTTGCAGCCGGAGGCGGCACCAACATGGTCCAGGCCATGGTCCAGGCCAAAGAGGTGTTCAACAGCATTGATGCCCCCCACAATGCGATACTGCTGTTCACCGATGGTCTTCCCAACAATCCCATCCTCGCCCTCCTCCAGGCCGAAGTCTTGCGCAGGGAGGGTGCAGTCATAGTCGCAGTCGGCACCATTGATGCCGACACCGGCTTCCTGCAGACTCTGACGCTGCAGGACCCCGACCGGCTTTTCACCACTCGGCTGGGAGAATATGCAATTGCCTTTGAACTGGCTGCCCAAGCCATTGCCACAAGTGCATTTGGGACAGCCAGCACCTCTCAGGGTTTGCTTGTTGTCACCATCGTCGCCCTGTTCCTCGCAGCCGCCTTGCTGGTGGCGGAAAACGCATGGGGCCTGCGCGGACATTGGTGGCGAGATTTATGGTGGATGCCGCCTCTGGGTGCCGCTTTGGGTTTTCTGGGCGCCACGGTCGGTGAAAACCTGATTCAGATGGATGTTGCATCCTGGGCCTTGGTGGGATTGACCAGCGGTGTTGCCTTGGGCTTGCTCGATCTGGCAAGGTCAATCCCAAGGGGCGGGTCGGCGCTCGCGCCGCGCAAGGCCTTGCGCGGCGCTTTGTTCGGCTTTGTCGGCGGGACTGTCGGGGGCGTTCTTTTCGGCTTGATCTTCGGGAATTCCGATCTCCGGACAGCCCAGGGGGAAACAATCGCCCTGGTGTCACGGCTGTCGGGATTTGGCCTGCTGGGTTTCTTCATCGGCCTCACGCTGAAGGTGGGCGAGGAGCTGCTGAAGGATGTTTGGCTTATGGGCACCTCCAAGGGGCCTTACGAAGGAAAGCAGTTCATCCTCAACAAGTCAGAGGTGAAGGTGGGACGAGCGGGCAACAACGACATCAATCTGGCCCGGGAAACTGGCCTCGCCAGTACGGTGGGGCGGTTCGTCCAGGATCAGGGACAATGGTTCTTCCAGCCCGCTGCCGGCAACAGGGGCGAAACCGCAATCTTGGTCAATGGCGCCAAGGCGCTTGATCGAACTCCGCTGTCGGACAATGCTGCCATACACTTTGGCAGCACGGAGTTCCTGTTTCGGACACGAGGCCATCAGGGCCAGACTGCGCTGGAACAGGACTGGGCCTTGGTGGGTGACGAAGTTACCTTGCACCTTCCGCGTCAAGGCCGCGTCAAAATCGGCAATTCTCCGTCATGTGATGTTGTGCTGGTCGACACCTCGGTGCTGATGCACCACTGCACCCTGACATTTTCCCGTCAGGGCATCAGACTCAAAGGCGCCGCCGGAGCCTATATCGCCGTCAACGATCAACCCTTGACAGATGGCGCGTCCGCCGTGCTGCGTCAGGGAGATCTGGTTACGTTGGGCAATGTGGAACTTGGCCTGATTGCAGCATGAAAAAGTCAGTCTGCGTCTCCGAGCAGAAAATCGTTGGCTTGAGGTCTCTCCAATGCTTGATGGCTCACACCCCCCCGTTTCCGAACATCCTGTGAGTGGATCACGGAACTGCACTTCTGCGCAAGATGTTTTGGAGGCTGTCCACTCTGAGCGCCACGCAGGAGGCCGATGCCGGCCTGCAGCTCCTGCGGACCACTGGATCTCTCCTCCCATTTCCAAGACTTTCCCGACGAAGGTGCTGCGCATGATGGCCACAGAGAGACAAGTGCCAAACTGCCACATTGCAGGTCGCCATGTTGGATTCTGTATGGAATGAGAAAACTCGAGATGTGCGGTATTAAGGCGGAAACAGCACAATGAACGTCGTAGACAGGCAGGCAGACCATTGAAGACAGGTGCCGTAGTGCCGGACAAACCGCAACTTCCCCGCGGCATGTTGCGGTCTGTTGGGCTGTTGTCATGTTTGTGGACAATGGGTTTTTTGCTGGGTTGCTCTCTGTCGAGGGGAGAAAGCACCATTGATCCCACCGACGAGCCACGACCGGCAGAAACGCACGCACACTTCGTCGCGGGGGTCGACCATGCTGCCGCAGGGCGGTTTGCACAAGCCATAACCGCATTCGACAGAGTGCTCCGGATCGATCCCGGCGATGCCTATGCATATGTGGGGCGAGGCCATGCCCATTTGAATCTGGAACGCTACGGCGAAGCCACGGCTGACTTTGAAAACGCGCTTGGTTTGCTTCCCAAAGAGGCTCATGCCCTGGTCTTGCTTAACATCGGCGTTGCCCAGTTGCACGGCGGCCATGTCGCCGCAGCCATCGACACCTTTGATCGAATCATTGCTTCGCGTCCTGAAGGCCACTGGAACGTCTACGTGTATCGGGGCCTTGCCCAGCATGAGCTGGGTCGCTACCGGGCCGCCATTTCCGACTATGGCAAGTACATCGGGCGAAACCCGGATGAAGGATATCCGTACTATCTCCGGGGAGTGGCGAAGCATGAACTTGGATGCTTTGATGCAGCCTTGGCCGACATTGACCAAGCCAATCTGCTACTCCCCCAAATCGCTGAAATTGTCAATATGCGAGAGCAAGTGGTGTACGCGCGCCTGCTCGCTGACTCCGTGCCGTCAGTCTGCCGAAACCTCTGAGCTGGTCAGGGCACCTCCCAAAGGCAAGAGAACGCTGCAGTGTCAGGGGAACCGTCTGTCTGTCGGCAACGGCCGATAACGGCCGATGCGACCGGGACAGCGTTTGGGGCGACAGGCCGAGCCGCGTGACGAGCCGGAAATGTCTTTTGCGATTTGTGCGGTGGCAACCACACATGTACGATAGGCCGCGGTTGTATCGGGCTTCTTTTTTGTGCTGTGTCAAGGCCGCGGTTCCAGATGGCATCCTTCCGCCAACGCAGCCTGTGTCGACACTGTCCACATTGCGATTGACAACTCCATGAGTCAAAGCGTTGCCCGAGGATGGTGGCCGATGCATGTCCGTGTCGGCCACGCGGGAGCTGCCCTGTGCCGGACTGCAGGCACTCCAGTGCAACGTCATCCTGTCACTCTGCCGCCTTCTGTCGGCTGAAATTGGCCGTGACCACAGAGACCTGCCCCTATTGCAGTGCCCCATACGCTGCCGGTCAGGATGTCTGCCCGGTCTGTGGCATGGCCGTGACCTTGCCGGACTCAACACTCCCGGCCGGCACGCAATTGCACGACGGCAAGTTCGCGGTGGGGCGGGTGCTGGGCGAGGGGGGATTCGGCATCACCTACAAGGGCGTGCACAAGGATCTGCGCCGTGTGGTTGCCATCAAGGAATTTTTTCCCGTGGCGCTGGGGACGAGGCGCATGGGCAGCAGGGTGACTGTGTCTGCCAGCCGGAAGGCGGCCTTCGACCGAGAACAGGAAAGCGTTCTGGAGGAAGCCCGGGCCATCGCCGGGTTGCATTGCAACAGCATCGTGGATGTCTATGATGCCTTTCGGGAAAACGGCACCGTCTACATTGTCCTGGAATACCTGGAAGGCCAGACCTTGGCTGAGAGGATTCAGCAAGCAGGACGGTTGGCAGAACACGATGTTGTGTCCATCGGTCACTCCCTGTGCAACGCTTTGGAAGAGATTCATGTCCGCCAGCTCTTGCATCGTGATGTGAAGCCGGCCAACGTGCTCCTGACTCGGGATGGCCGCACCGTGCTGATCGACTTCGGTTCCGCCCGTACCTACAGCGCGGACCAAACCGTGAGACACACCCGCATCTTGACCGCAGAATACGCGGCCCCGGAACAGTACAGCGACCGCGGCCGTTTCGGGCCGTACACCGACATTTTCTGCTTGGGCGCGACCCTCTACCATGCTCTGGTCGGCGTCCCGCCGCCCGGCGCCTTGACCCGCCTGCAAGGCAGCCACCCGGCAGTCGACTTTCCGCAAGTCCCCAACGGTGCCCTGTGCCAGGCGATGCAACGGGCATTGGCCCTGCGGATAGAGGACAGACCCGCGACCGTGGCGGACTTTCGCCACCTGCTCACCGGCGATGCCCGCGATTCGAAAAGGGCCAACCTGCCTGCAGTTCCCAATACGCAGCCCCAGCCTCCCAAGGCAGAGCCCACGGACACATCTGGAAAGGAGGTCAATGGGCTGCGGATCAGGGGAATTACTCCCAAGGCCAAGCCTGCGTCCCGGCCCGCGGACACGCCGCTCCCTGCCGGGTCTGGCACTGTCGTTCCTGCCGGTCCGGCGACATACCGATACTGTTCAAAGAGCCAGAGAAACTGGATGATTGGTTTGGCTGCCCTTTGGCTGTTTTGGGTACTGGTTGGAGCTGGGAGTTACAATCCGGCCCCGTTCATGGTTCTGTCTTTTCTGTGTGTGATGGGATTGTTCTGGATCATGCCGGCCGTCATCGCGCACAAGAAGGGCCGCCGAGGATGGTTGTGGCTTGTCTATGGCGTTGTCTTGGGCCTCGCAGCCTTGCTCCACTCCATCCTCATTCCCCATCTGGAATCTCCAAGGGGTAGGCAACGTTAATATCAGCATTGCAGCTTGCGAGAGTCGCCGATGCAATGGTGTACGAGTATTCGATGGCTCAAGCAGCGTCCTGTCTTTGTCAGGAGCCAACAGGCTGGTTGCGGCTTTGACAAGCCGGATGGAAATCCGATAAAACACCACGGCATCTGCGCCTGCATTTGCATCATGTTGCAACGGACATTGCCATGCCACGCATTCTAAAAAGAAACGTCGACAGTTTTCCCCACCTGCGACGCGATCCCGATGCCATCTATATCGACAAGACTGCCCACATCGCGCGGCTAGTGTCTGCCTTGCAGGTGGAGAAAAATGTGCTGTTGGCGCGACCACGACGCTTTGGCAAAACGCTGCTGGTATCTACGCTCCAAGCTTTGTTCCAAGGCCAACAAGATCTATTTGCAGATACATGGATAGACAAGTCAGGGAGTTGGAACTGGAAAGATCAACACTGCCCCGTCGTGCGTTTGAACATGGCGATTCGCAACATCCGCGATCCACAAAAATTGGAATCTGTGCTGTTGGACAAGATCGAGGACCTGGCGCAGGTCCATCGGATGGAAGCCGGGGCAAGGACATCACAGTCCCCGGGCCTCCTGCTGGAACGTGTAATTAGGGGCTTGTCTGCAAGGCACAGCCAACGTGTGGTCGTGTTGATCGACGAGTATGACACTCCGGTCAACGAAAACCTGGGTCGCACGCAGAATGTACACGATATTTTGGATGTCATGCGCGCCTTTTATGGAGCCGTAAAGGATGCCGGCGACTGTATCCGCTACACGTTCATGACCGGGATTGCCCGGTTTGCACACTTGGGCCTCTTCTCCGGTGCCAATAACTTTTCGGACCTGTCATTCCGACCGGAATGTGCCGACCTGATGGGTTTCACCCATGCCGAGATTGCAAACAATCCCGATTTGATGGCCGAAATACAACAGTGCGCCCAAAACATGGAGTGCACCGACACCCTGCTCCTGGAAGGCCTGCACCGCTACTACAACGGCTACAAATTCAGTGTGGTGGGTGAGGCCGTGTACAACCCTCTGGCCTTGGCCGAGTGTCTCAACATTTTGCGTCATCCTCATTACAATCCCTATTGGACCTTGGACAATCTGCCTCACGCGTGGGCGCGCTCAGGGCAAACATCGTTGCTGTTTCGCCTGTTGGGTCAGGAAGAATATGGGGAAAACCTGGCCTCTCGGTCCTTTGGTGATCCTGTGGGGATGCTGGAAACGGAAAACTATGATATCGACAACCCCGATTTGGTGTCGCTCATGTACCATGCCGGCTATCTCACTATCCAACAAGGCAACAGGACAGACGGAGATGACGGGACCACGGGGCTTGGCTTTCCCAACCAGGAAGTCCGCAGCACGTTTGGGACATCCCTGTTGCGTTGGCAGCAGAATCGAATTGCAGATTGGCACAAACAGACAGGCAGCCAGCTGGCAGACGCCTTGCGTATTGCCTTGAGCACGGGCGATCCGGAAGCTCTGTGCGCGGGCATCAACACTTTTCTAAAACGATTTCCCTACCCCCTGCATTCTTTGCCGATACAGACCCGGGTCGTAGAGGACTATGAGCGTTACTACCAAGCCATTGTGTATGCGGCATTCAGCGCCATGCAGTTTCATGTGCAGGCGGAACAAACCACGTCGCGGGGCCGTATCGACATCGTGGTCGAATTGGCAGAGGACATTGCCGTGCTGGAACTGAAAATAGACGAGGCGGCAGATGTGGCTGTAGCGCAGGCACTGGCCCGAGATTATGCCGGTGCATATCAAACCTCAGGCAAGAAACTGACTGTATACGGTCTGTCCTTCGACAGGAATCTGCACATAATCACCGACAGTGCACTTTTTGTCTATGGCATCTATGACATGGAGGCCCATCGCTGGCAGAACGAACCTGTTGGCAGGTAGAGGGCAGGCCTGCTCGAATGCAGAGCAATCGGTTCGGGTCGAATTGGCAGAAACCGTATTGGCAGGCACGACGCAACAGGACAGCATGGCGCTGTCTGCCGTCAAGTCGCCGTTACTGCCCTGTTGCGTGTCCCCTTTCCTGCTCCGAACCCGGACCAAGATTCTTGACAGGGATGTTTGCAGAGAAAACGATACGCCACGGGACCGGCAGGCAGGAGAATTCAGGGGGCAGACAGGATGGGATATGTAGCCGACATCAGCTCTTGAAGTTCCGACAGTGGCTCTGACGGAAATGAAACAGGAGCCTTGAGATCTCAATCGAGAATCAGACGTGTAGTCTGCTGTCGGACTCGCAGAGCCGAGTTACCGCCATAGTCACTCCAAATCATCCAACCCGCAGCAATTCATAATGCAAAATTACATAGACGGCCACATTGGGCACAAGAAACACAGCAAGCACAAGGCAGGCCCGCGATGGGACATCAGGCTCTGTCGGCGACCGCGGCCTGACCTGCTGCAGGCTCTTGCCTCCTGACCACTGGACAGCGCACCTGCCAGTGTTGCACCCTTGCGCTTGTTCTGTGTGTCTGCAGGATCACGCGTGTTCCCAAACCCTCTACTAGGCAAGGCCTGAATCCTGTCGACACGCCCGACATGCTTCCGGGAGGTGCATGGGGATTTCCCCTGCGGTCAGACGATCATCAATCCTGGGGACACACTATGCAGAAAACACTGGTGCACATGAGCTGCAATTCCTTGGGGACTTGTCCATATCCGAACCGGGATGCACCGCATATGGCGTCAAGGCAAAGCGCAAGACCTCTTTTCTTTTGTGCCCAACTGACCATTAGAACATGGGCTTGGCATCTTGGAACCGAGTTTTCATGCTGTCCTTGAGGACAGTTTTCATACTGACTATGAATTCCTTGGCTTCCTGAGTGATGGCAGGTTGCAGCAAAACAGGTGCCTCATTTTGCTTCATCGCACCCACTGTGATGGGTGTATTCACGCCAGCACTGCTGGTGGCGATGGCGTGCTCAAGGGCCCACACGACCCCTATCGTGGCTTCATCCATGGTAGGAAGACTGTCATTCCAAAATATTTCTGTCAAGAATTCGAAAAATGGATTGACGACTGCGGAACCACTTCCGACCGTCTCGTAATGCAAGTCTTCCTCTATCAATTTGGGCCGTAACTTGGAACCGGAAAACTTTACCATCGCATAGTCGTCCCCGACCGGAAAGGCGATGAGGGCACTGTCCGAAGCAGCCGGTGCCATATCGACTTTGTCCAATTCGCACAATACCCCTTGACGTAGCCGATCGGCGATCTCATAGCTATCCGATATGTCGCTTTGGGGGAAGTTCAGGTTGTCTGCAGTCGCGTCAAAGAACCGTTTGGCGGCTATCTTGATGCGCTGTCCCACGGCGGCATTGCCCGCGGATGCTCCCATCGCGCTGTTTGCGACAACCCAAACCTTCCGCTTGGCACGTTCGTATTGAATGGCGCCACTCCTGCGGACTGCCGAACTGGCGCCATCAGACCCCAGGACAACGCCGTCACGGCAGAGAACACCCAGGACTGCCGTCACAGTGCACACCCATCCCCATGCTTATGGCTGCACAATCGCATCCCAATTTTCCGATGCAGGACAACGCGCTGGGACTGTACATGGCCGATATGGCACCCCGATTGCACAGCCTGCAGAGGCTCCGCGGTACAGCCGACGCGTTCCTGTCTTCCCCAAACCCTCCCCTGTCTGCCGGTGTTTTCTGTGCCTTGGCTGGACCCTGTCTTGTCTGGAACCCTAGGCGGAGGATACAGGAAAGTGCGCTCCCCTGTTGTTCCGATCCCAATGTCCTCCTGTTGTGGCAAGAGCGGAATTCTCATTGGGATGCGACAGCTCTGCGATTATCGACGGAAAACGCTGTTGACGGCGGTCTCGGGATACAGTTCGTAAACGGTATTGACAAGCGCAAAGAAAGATTGTTTGCGGATCCATTGTGAAATGGCTTCCACAAAATTGCGGGAACGATCGTCAATGCCATTGAGCAGTGCATCGGCACGTGCCTGACCTGCCAAAGTCAATCTGTAGTTGCGCAGCCCCGAACCATCGAAAGAAATCTCCACCAGGCCTTGGCGTTGCAGATTTTCCAACTCTGTATAGACTTCCTTGTCAAAAGGACCAAAGTGATGGGGTTTGAAGTCAAAGTGGGCATGACCCAAAGAACATGATTCCTTCGCGTCGGTCTGGACGATGAAGAAGAGCTTTTGGACCTGGACCGGAGTGTGAGGAGCCCCGCGGGCCGGAGCCAACCCAATCAATACATATTCTTCTCGGCTCATTTCAATCTTCATCCACGCAACAGGCTGGACAGCCCCCAAGTATGCGTTACAAAGCCCAATATTCAAAAACGAACATTTTTCCATTGGTGTCGGCCAGTATGGGGTCCCCGTTGCGATCCCGAACAAGGCGGAATCAAATTGTCAACAGTTCAAATCGATATTTATGTTCCTTTTTTAGTGCTGAGAAGAGTCCCAAAGGAGCAGATTTGGCCTTGACCGCGGCACCGAAAGGATTTTATGGCACCTGTCCATTGTGCCTGATGCCATGCGTTTTTCCGGTCTTTCGTCCCTTGTTTGCAAAACAAACGCCAACACTCTCCTGTTTGTCGCATATCGCTTCCTGTTAAGGTCAGATGGAAAGGAGATGTCAAAGATGGGCGAGAGTTCCATAACTGTTGGTGCCAGTTGGAGCGGAGTTGCCAAAGCCACGAAGATCCCTCATGCTGTGAGCGGACCACTTACAGAGGAGGAATCCCATGGCCCTCGTGGAGTCTGTCACGGAGTGGCTCTGTCGGGTCGACGACGCCATGCCGGACGTACCCCACCACCGCCAGGCCGCGCTGGCGCCGAGCGAACGGGTGACCCGGTGCTGTCACTGCCGACGCCGCGGGGTGACTGAACATTGGTTGCCGCTGTAGTACTGACTGTCCACTGGAATCCATTTGAATCAACCACTGATTCTCTATAGTTTCAAGTCTTTTGTGATGCCCTCTGCTTGAAAGAGCTTATATGCTTGGGGCAAAAACAGCCGGACGGACACTATTTCGGAAAAGGGAATTACGATACGAAAATCCTCTGGCTCTGTATCCAAAGTCTGTTCAACAGCCTGCTGAATGACTGCAGAGTAGTTATGCGTTATCTCCAACTCTTGGGAGTCTTGATGCCGAAAACCGCTGGCTACAGGAATCAAAGAAACATCTGACTCCCCATGGACTGCAATACCGCTTGCGAGAGCCAGACCAAATATAGGATTTTCGACTCTTCAACGTAATCTCGATCCGCAATTGATATTCGATGGAATCCTGGATCAGGAGTTCAACGAGATCGCCGCCTTTTTTCGCTGCCGCCAAAGCAGCGGGCAAGAATGTGGGCCACAGGGTGTCGATCTGCGGGAAAAACCGATTCAGGCCATACACCAATCCTCGTGCCAAGCCATACAACAAGATGCCGATCAGAACGGACTGAAAGAGAATGTGATAGCCCGATTCATGAACAGCCTGAAATCGGCTGCGGTGCCAATGTCTCAGGAACCAGTACCCCCCCAAGAGTGGGGAGCAGCAACAACTCGAGTCCCATCCCCAATATGACCCGGCAATTCGACTCTGGGACTGTCTACAGATCCCTGTTCCGAGGCTTGGTTACAGGTCCGGGTCTGAACTCCAACTCGGCCATCTCAGCGAGAACTTGGCGGCCTCTTTTGCTGCGCAGCAGTTCACCGGCCTTGACATATCGCTTGCCCAGTCGAGTCACATGGATTTTGGGTCTTTCCGGGTCTGCCTGTGGTCTTTTTCTTTGCAGCATCTTCAACATGTCGGGCCTCCTGCAACCACAGTTGTTCCCCGCCTGTCAATTCTCGCCAAGCGCATTGCTTTAAGTCGACTGGGTTCGTCCACCCCATGCGCAGAAGATTCTTGCTTTTCCAGTCCCGGATGGACGGGAGGATGGATACCTCGCTTCTGTTACACCCCGAAGCATGTGGCTTCTTGCCCTGCCTATGATTTTCCATACCCCTCTCAGAGCCTGTATGCAAAGGGGCTGAGCTTGTATACCAAGGGCCTACAGGCCCTTTCTGCCCCGGAGTGTATCACATGCCCCATACTCCCTATCTCGGCAATCTTACGGAGCCCCAGTGGAAGCTATGGGCCCCTTGATCCCACCGGCCAAACCGGGCGGTCGTCCCTGCACAGTGGGTCCGAGGGAGACCGCTGACTCCGTGGTCTCTGTGCTGCGCCGCGGCGGCACTGTCGGATCGCGGGGCGTCCCTCTGCCAGCAGCCTCCCCAAACCCGCCACTGCCTCTCCCGCGGTCCACCCCAGAGACCACGGAGCCAGCGGTCTGCCCTCCGCGGGCCCGGGGACATCGCAAACACCCTGCCTTGGGTGTGGGTGACATCGATCCCGACATAGACCTCTATCTGGCTCATAATGGGGTTCTCCGTTATCCTGAAGCCGGTGTCTTCGCTGAGGCCCTGCCTAGTGGATGCGGACGCGCGGTCCAGGCCATTGTGCAGGCCCCCGGGAAAATGCAACGGGTTTTGTGCCATTTCCTGTTCCTGTCTACCTTTTTGAGACTGCGGCACCCCTGTTCGATCCAGTTGCGGCCGGTGTAGAGGGTAGTCTCGATCTCGGACAGCGGTGTGCCGGTCGGCAGCACCCGCAGCTGCGCCTAATCGTGGGTCTGCCATGCCACCAGGGTGCAGGCCAACAGTGCGTCGCACTGTGTCCACCATACTGTATGCCTTGGGATTGCACGAAGAGCGCAATTTCACCCAGTGTTCCGCCGTGCTCACGGATCCTCACAGGAAGCCATCCTGTTCTGGACCCTCATTGCCCTGTCCTCGGCACCACAGAGGAAATGACTCCACGCAGGTATACTGTTCTGTGTTATACGGAACGTATAACACAGAAAACAAACAATATGCCGACCACCCTCCCCACGGAATTTCTACGCCAACATCCCGCGTTCACGATCAGGGAACTGCGGGACTATCTGGTCGCGCAGGGCGAGACGAGTCCCCGCGCGGCGGAATCCCTGCTCGCCTCCTACACACGCCGCGGACGCGTGTGGCGTGTGCGGCGCGGCCTGTACTACGTACCACCCGCACCAGTGCCGTTGCATGGTATCCCGCTCAATCCCTATGCTGTGGCGGCCAAAATAACTCCCGATGCGGTGCTGTCGCATCACACGGCCCTGGATTTCCACGGTTGCGGTCATTCTGTGTGGTACACGATCCAGTACACCGCGGCCCGGCCGGTTTCCCCTGTTGCCTTCAATCCGTGCGAGATTTCCGGCACACGGACTCCCGTAGCTTTGTTGCGGGCCCAGGCGGCGGACTTCGGTGTGGTGGACGGCGAGATGGGAGCTGCCGCCGTGCGGGTAACCAGTCTGGCGCGCACGCTGGTCGACGTGCTGGACCGTCCGGATCTGGCTGGAGGCTGGGAAGAGATTTGGCTGTCTCTGGATCACCTGCCAATCACCGATCTGGATTTGGACGAAACCGTGGCCTATGCCCTGTTGCGGGACACACCGCGGCTGTGTGCCAAGGTGGGATTCTACCTGGAGCAAAACCGGGAACGCCTGGGAGTCACGGACGCCCAGCTGGACAACCTGCGCGCCTGCCGTCCGGCGCGACCCTTGCGGATGGATCCTCAACGCCGCATCCACCCTGACGATCCTCCAGACCGGCAGGTTTCCGCCTGGAACCTGATTGTGCCGGACGAAGTGCTGGACCGGCCTTGGGACCGACTCTGGCTTTCCCCCGAGATGTGGGAGGCTGAGATTTGAGGGCAACTTTCGACCGAGCTCCATCCTCAAGACCATCCGGATTCCACGAAGCGGCCCTGGCCAAAACTCGCCGGGTGCTGGATCTCCTGCACACTCTCTGTGGGCACCCGGACTTGCAGGGGAAGTTTTGCCTCAAGGGTGGCACCGCCCTGCATCTGTTCATACTGGTATGTTGCGGCTGTCCGAGGACATCGATCTCAACTACATCGGGTCGGTTGCGCTGACGGATATGCAGGCCGAACGTCCGCAGCTGGAGGCCGTGTTGCAGAAACTGTTCCGAGAAGAAGGCCTGATCCTTGTCCGCAGCCCGCAGGGCCAGCACACCGGGGGCACGTGGTCCTTGCAGGATCCGCATCTGGCGGTCGGGGACCGCCATCTGTCTGTGGACATACTGTTTGGCTACCGTGTGCCGCTGTGGGATCCTGCTCCCGCCTCTTGCAAACTGCCGGGACATACGCATGTAGCGGATATTCCGATACTGGACATCCACGATCTGGCAGGCGGCAAGCTGGCGGCCTTGCTGTCCCGTCGGAAGGCGCGTGACGTGTTCGACGCCTGTGCTCTGTTCGCACTCCCGTCCGGAAACTTGGACCTGGTGCGGCTTCGCACGGCCTTCGTGGTCCATGGAGCCGTGCACCGTCAGGATTGGCGCACACGCAGCCCGAACCACGCTGGTTGCGATCCCCAGGAGCTGGCTCACAACCTATGGCCTATGCTGCCGTTGGACATCCGCCCGCGGCGTACTGCAGCGAACGACTATGCGCGCCAATTGACGGCCTCCGCCCGCGCTGGCCTGTCTGCCGTGCTGCCGTTCACACCCGAGGAACACGAGTTCCTGGACTGCCTGCTGGATCGCGGCGAAATTGTCCCGGAGCTGCTGACGGCCGGTCCAGATCTGCAAACCCGGATTGCGGCGCAGCCCATGCTGGCTTGGAAGGCCCAACACGTGCGGCGGTACAAGCGCGGATTCAGGCCTGTTGGGCCTCTCCGCCGGTCCGGGGAAGAAATCTGAATCCCCCTGTCCCGTTGCGATGCACCCGGATGGTCCCGGATGCAATACAATCGCGGAACCGGCCTCCTGTTTTTTCCTGATGGTCGTCCCCGACCGCCAGTCTCAAAATTCCGAGCCCATTGCCGGAGATGCTGCGCGACGCCTTGGGCTACAGGGCCTGATGATTTTGTACAAAGTCGAGCTTGGCGGATTCGATCCTCGTTGTCTTTCCCCCATGGACGGATGGCTCCGCGCACCATTTGTCCCGCAAGTTGGACAGTGGGTCGAGAATCTCCTTTCTCGGCAAGCCCAGCACATCCACCAGCACGGCCTGATCGAGAGCTTGCCGCACAGTGTCTCTGTAGGCTTCGTGCGCGGGCCGGAATGCCTGTTCCTTGAATTCAGCAAACAGACGGGTGGCAGTTTCAAGCTGCTGGATATCCAAACGGCGTGGATCCAACACAGGAAGAGCAGGTAGACGGGTGACTGTAAGATTCGCCCTCCCGGTTTGCTGGGTTGTGCCTTGCCACCAGAAAGCCACAAGACCCAGCGTTGTATTGGCCCAGAGACAGAGAATCTCCTCGAATTGGGGGGCATGCAGTTGGAAAGTTGGCCAAGCCCTGCCTCCCATGGTGGCCGCCTTTGTCAGGAAGGCCTCGAGGGACTGGGAGTTCAATTGAAAATCTCGGCAAAAATGCAGACGACATGCCGTTTCCCATAGCGCCTTGACTTGGTCCTCCATGCTTGGGCGCACAAATCCTCCCGGTCGGGCACAACCACCAGCTTTCGCTCCCTTTGGGCGTTGTGAGCCCATAGCGCTGGATAGGTGGGAATTTCGGACTGCATCTTCCAGACGTCAAAGGGGCCCCGTTGTTTGCTGTTCTTCTCTGTGTCCTTGATATCTCTGTCGAATGATCCACGCGCTTCCAGTTCACCAAGTCGGACGATGGGAATGGAAACGGGCCGGTTCAACTGGGGTAGATCAAGACTTCCATTGACGGTACTAGAAGCCGTTCTGATCGTGGAGGGATCGGAAATGCCGACTCGCCCTCCGTCCAGTTTCTCCGAAGACAGGCAGATCGCTGCCGCTTCATTTCCAATTCAGATCCGTGTGTAAGCCCTCTGCAAGTCTCCCGCAGCTATCCGCTGCGCCAATACCACGTGCCATGGTATTTACCTGAGTGCAGGAAGGGATGCCGCCCCCAGCAAGAACGGGTACTCTTTCCGGCAGCTCCATCCTCCATCCCCGCGCGATCATGACGATGCGCATGCCCTTGCACCCATCCGGCCACCGCCCCTGCAAGACCAGCGACACCGCGTAGGTCCTGAGGTGCCGCTGGCCTGCATGCCCCGGTCGGGTCCGCTACCACCGGTGGGCCTGCCACCTTGTGCAGTGAGCGGTGTGTTTTTGAGGCAGAACCGGTGACAGCCGCCTTTTACCATCCCCGTTTCTGCTTGACTATTTCGCGGCCAAGTTCTGCTGCGGCCAAGTTCGGGTTGAGGCGCAGGGCCTGGTCGTAGTCGGCGAGGGCGGCCTGATGCTGGCCCAGTTCGGCCTTGGACACTCCCCGGTTGTAGTAGGCCCAGGCATGGTTCGGGTCGAGGCGCAGGGCCTGGTCGTAGTCGGCGAGGGCGGCCTGATGCTGGCCCAGTTTGGCCTTGGCCACCCCCCGGAGGTGGTAGGTCGCGGCATCGTCCGGGTCGAGGCGCAGGGCCTGGTTGAAGTCGGCGAGGGCGGCCTGATGCTGCTGCAGGTGGCCCTTGGCCCATCCCCGGTTGCGGTAGGTCGCGGCATCGTCCGGGTCGAGGCGCAGGGCCTGGTCGTAGTCGGCGAGGGCGGCCTGATGCTGGCCCAGTTCGGCCTTGGCCACCCCCCGGAGGTGGTAGGTCGCGGCATCGTCCGGGTCGAGGCGCAGGGCCTGGTTGAAGTCGGCGAGGGCGGCCTGATGCTGCTGCAGGTGGCCCTTGGCCCATCCCCGGTTGCGGTAGGTCGCGGCATCGTCCGGGTCGAGGCGCAGGGCCTGGTCGTAGTCGGCGAGGGCGGCCTGATGCTGCTGCAGGTGGCCCTTGGCATTCCCCCGGTTGCGGTAGGTCGCGGCATCGTCCGGGTCGAGGCGCAGGGCCTGGTTGAAGTCGGCGATGGCGGCCTGATGCTGGCCCAGTTCGGCCTTGGCATTCCCCCGGTCGCGGTAGGCCCAGGCATGGTCCGGGTTGAGGCGCAGGGCCTGGTCGTAGTCGGCGAGGGCGGCCTGATGCTGGCCCAGTTCGGCCTTGGACACCCCCCGGTTGTAGTAGGCCCAGGCATGGTCCGGGTCGAGGCGCAGGGCCTGGTCGTAGTCGGCGAGGGCGGCCTGATACTGGCCCAGTTCGGCCTTGGCATTCCCCCGCGCCACGAGGCGCGCGGCATCGTCCGGGTTGAGGGTCGCTCGTATTGCCGCTGTGGCGGAAACCGCCCCACACAGGACTATGAATACCGTTGCGAGCATCAACCCTTTCGGAGAAAGACGCCCTGCCCTTTGGGTGACTTTCCGGAACAATCTGCCGCCAATTGACCCGCGATGCGAATCTAGGCGCAGCACCTGATCGTAGTCGACGATGTTGGCTTGGTATTGTTTCAGGGTGGCCTTGGCATTCCCCCGCGCCACGAGGCGCGTGGCATCGTCCGGGTCGAGGCGCAGGGCCTGGTCGTAGTCGGCGATGGCCGCCTGATGCTGGCCCAGTTCGGCCTTGGCATTCCCCCGCGCCACGAGGCGCGCGGCATCGTCCGGGTTGAGGGTCGCCGGCGATGCGGCGGGAGACGCGGCAGTCGCGCCGCGTGGGTGCGGAGCCTCCAGGTCAGCATCCAGGAGCAGGGCGCGGAAGGCCGCGACCGTGGGCGGCCGCTCTCCCACGCGCAGGGCCAGGGCCTGTTGCAGCGCCGTGCCCAGGGCCGGCGGCACATCGGCTGGCAAGGGCAGGGCCTCCGCCGCGAACCCCTGCAGCCGCTCCAGAGCCCCGGCCGGCGGGGTCCCCGTCAGCGCGTGGTAGAGCGTGGCCCCCAGGCCGAAGATGTCCAGGCCGGGGCCGAACCGCGCCTGGCGGCTGTACTGCTCCGGGGCCGCATAGTCCTCCGTCAGGATCCGCGTGTGCTGCACGGTGCGCCCGACTTGGAACGCCCGCGCCGACCCGAAATCGATCAGTACGGTGCGCTGATCCGCAGTCAGCATGATGTTGGCCGGTTTGATATCGCGGTGCAGCAGTTGGTGCGCATGCACCTCCTCCAGGGCCTCGCACAGGTTTACAGCCAGGTGCTGGACCATCTCCCAGGGCAGCGCACCCTGCTCCTGGATACGAGCCTCCAGCGTCTGTCCTTCCAGATACTCCATCACAATGTAGGCTGTGTCGTTCTCGAGGAACATGTCGTGGATGTCCACGATGTGCCGGGACTGGAACCCGGCCATGACCTGTGCTTCCCGCAGGGCACTGTCCCGCTCCTGGCGGAAATCCTCCCGCTGCGTGGTCGGCACCGCCACGCGCGTGCCGTGGCGCACGGCGCCGAGGCTCGCGGGAAACAGTTCCTTGATGGCCACGGGCCGTCGCAGGGCCTTGTGCGCCCCCCTGTAGGTGATGCCGAAGCCGCCCTCGCCCAGCACACGGCCCACGGCAAACTTGCCTTGGTGCAGCAGGGTGCCGGGGGGCAGGGTGCGGACGGGCGGGGCGGCCGGCATGCCGCAGGCCGGGCAGACCCCCTGGGGGTCGGCGCCGGCGGTGCCGCAATAGGCACAGAATGCGGTGTCCATGCTGCAGTCAGGGGGTGGCGGGGCGGGCTGTGTCCGACGGCATATGCATATCCCTGGGTGAGACCGACCGACAGCACGCCAGTCCACTCCCAGCCGGGATCCCGGCCGCGGCACCAGTCACGCGGGCAACCTCCGCGGCAAGCCGAGGGAGGCTGTCCCGTGTCGGAGCGGAGGTCAGGCTCTGGCATGCCATCTTGATCTTAAAGTGCCGTGTCAGGGTCGGCCAAAAATCCCGATGGCGAGAGCAGCCTACTGACGCAACACCGTTCGGCTGGGTGTGAGGCCGGCGGCGGCCTCAGGCACGGGGCTGGATCCCGGAATTCCAAGCTGGTTCTGGGGTGCTTCTGGAATGCCCAGGCGACAGACTGGATCATATGCCGGCCTATGGTTGCATAGTCGATGTCCACCACCACATGCTCCCACAGTCAGGTAGCCTGCGGCACAGTCATCGTGTGCACCTGTCCCCCAGTGGTGAACGAAGTAGGCACAGACTGGTGTGTCGTTCTGGTGTTCTGTTCAGATTATATTCCAGTGGATCTGGGGCAAGGGTCCAATGATGCAACAGCAGCTGGAACAGAGTTCGGTTCAGGGCCAACAGCAGGGCAATCGCAAAGTCGCGTATTGGAGTCCAAGGGGGAATAATGCCAGCCTGGGTTCCGTACACACCAAAGAGCACACATGAGCATAAACACAGAGGTGGTCTCGTGGCAGTCCCTGGCCACCGACATCAAGGACTTCCGCCACGCCCGGAGTTCGGGCGGGACCATCAGGCCTGGTTTGCCACGTGGCTGGCCCTGCCGCATGGCATTCCGTCCCACGACACCTTCGACCGGGTGCTGCAGCTGCTCGCCCCCCAGCAGCTGGAGGCCCTGTTTGCCCGCTGGGTCCGGCGACCAGGGTGGCCGTGGACGGCAAGACCCTGCGCCGCGTGCACGACCGGAGCGTCGACCTGCCGGCCTTGCAGATGGTGAGCGCCTGGAGCACCGCGCAGGGGTTGACCCTGGGCCAGGAGGCGGTGGCCCCCCAGAGCAACGAGATCACGGCCCTGCCGCCCCTGCTGCGGCGGCTGACGCTGGGGGCTGCATCGTCACGCTGGACGCCATGGGCACCCAGATCGAGATTGCGCAGACCCTGCGGGCGCAGGGCGCTGACTACATTCTGGCCGTCAAGGGCAACCAGTCCACGTTGCAGGCCACCGTGCAGGCCACCTTTGCGCTGGCCCGGGCCGCGGAATCGACGCCGACCGCCGCCGCGGAGCCCCATCCTCCTGCCTGCCACACGACGGTCAACGACGGGCACGGTCGCATCGAGATCCGCCACTGCCGGGCCATGGGCGACCCCGAGATTCTGGCCTACGTGAATGCCTAGGGCCAGTGGCCCGATCTGCGCAGTCTGATCGAAGTGGAATCCCTCCGCCGCATCGGAGACGCAACAGACTGTCTGCATCCGCCATTTCATTTCCAGCTGTCCCCCGGACGCCCAGACCCTGCTGGCCCACATCCGCGGGCACTGGGGCATCGAAAACTCCCTGCACTGGGTGCTGGACGTGGCCTTCCGGGAAGACGAATGCCGCCTGCGCAAGGGCCATGCTGCCCGCAACATGGCCGTCCTGCGGCGCACGGCCCACACGCTCCTGCGGCGGAATACCCGCACAAAGTTGGGGGTCGAAAACAAGCGCCTCAAGGCCGGTCGCAATCTGGCCTACATGGAGGAAATCCTGGGCTTTTGAGGACTTTGCGATTGCCCTGGCCAACAGGAGTAAGCTGTACAGATTTCGCTTTGGCTGCCAAGGGCCACTGTCCTGCATGTCTTGACCACGCAGGCCAGGGGTTTTCTGCCACATAGCAGAGCATCCCCAGCTGCTGGGGATGCCGCTCGGCCAGAAAGCGCAGCTGGGCCCCGCCGTCAGTACGATGCCGCGGTCAATAATGTCCGCAGCCCGTTTCCAACGGGGTTTGTTCCACGGTGAAGCGAATGGTGGTTATGATGGCACTGAGCGGTTCTTCTATGGCTTCTGTAACCTCGCTGCTGGTCAATGACGCGGTACGGGGCAATCCTTTCCCCTGATTCCGGTCCTTTACCGCCAGACTGGAGTCGTACCTCCATGGGCAGGGCGCTGTCCAGCTGGATCTCCACTTCTTTCGCCCGTCTGTTCGCCGGCCAAGAGACTGTTGCAATGTGAAGCCAAAGCGCCTGCCTAGGGCGGTCTGGCCTTGACAAGGATATTGTCCGGGGGCGAAATCAGGGTGGCCTCGGTCTCGGGCGGCGGCGTGTCGATCAGCAGCACCTGAGCGAGGGTCCGCCCTACCACCAGGGTGCAGGCATACAGTGCGATGCGCTGTATGCCTTGGGATTGCACGCAGGGCACAATTTCGCTGTGTCCCCTCTCCAGTGTTCCACCGCACCCGCGGAGCCTCACTGCCCTGTCCCCTACACCACAAGGAATGCCCCCACACGGAGTTCCTGCGTCGGCACCCCGCGTTCACGACCCGGGAACTGCAGGACTATCGGGTCATGCAGGGCGAGACGAGTCCCCGCGCGGCGGAATCCCTGCTTGTTGCGGCGCGGCCTGTACTACGTGCCACCCTCTCCCGTGCCGCCGCACGGCATCCCGCTCAATCCCTACGCCGTGGCGGCCACAATGACCCCTGACGCAGTGCTGTCACATCATACGGCCCTGGATTTCCACGGTTGCAGTCATGCCGTGTGGTTCCTGATTCAGTACACTGCGGTGAGGCCATCCCGTCCTGTCCCTTTCAGCCCTTGCCTGTTCTACGGTACACGCACGCTTGTGGCTTTGCTGCGGGCCCAGGCAGCCGACTTCGGCGTGGTGGATGCTGCCGCTGTGCAGGCGAGCGGTCTGGCGCGTACGCTGGTCGCCGTGCTGGATCGCCCGGATCTGGGCGGGGGAACCACCATAGCCATTGCGCCCCCCAGCTTCAGCTTCACGTGGGCCAGATCAATGAAGTTCGAAGCGAGACCAGCATTGCCATGTCCGGCCACACGACCAAGACCTTTGCGCAAAACCCTGAGTCTCTCTGCCATGGCCTGTTGTTCTTTTGCACTGGTGCTGAATCCGGCAAACGAGGGGACAGGAATGTCGCTGTGGCGGCCTTCATGGTGGGTGGGTCGTGTAGCTGGCGGTCCGTCCTGATCTGGCATTGGGCTTGAACGACCGTCGCCCCGGCGCGTTGCGGGCGCACTCCGTCCTTGCGTGTCGAGGGGTCTGTGCGGGTTCACTCTGCACGTAGGACCGGCGATGGTTTCCGATACAATATCGGCATACTGGCATGGAGGCTTAGGAGTTGCGGGATGTCCGTATACCGGTGCATCCACACGGACGCGGACGGCAGAGCCGTGTGCGCGCGCCTGAAACCCGGGACGGATACCGCCTCCGGCTGCTCTGAAGCCGCGGTTCGCGACCGCGGGACGGATGCAGTGAAACCATACGCGCACCCGCGCCCGTCCGTCGCTCCCGCCGCGGAGGCAGAGGAGCCAGCGTGATTCCGCAACTGCCATTCGGCAACGACAACTTTGTCCACATCCAGACGCGGGCCGACGTCCTGTATGTGGACAAGACGCGCCGCATCGCGGCATTGTTTGCGCAAGGACACAGGCCGCACATGTTCCTCGCGCGGCCCCGACGCTTCGGCAAGACCCTGTTGCTGTCCACGGTGGAGGCCCTCTTTCAAGGCCACCGCAAATTGTTCCAGGATACCTGGGTCGGACAGGCAGACCATTGGGACTGGGAGGGACGCACTCATCCCGTGCTGCGTCTGAACCTGGGCTTGCGCGGCAGGCACGCCGCGGCGCGGTTGGAGGTCAAACTGGGCGACCTGGTATACCACCAAGCCCGACGGCATCGGATTCCGTTGCCCCCGGACAAGGACCCGGACTGGGTGCTGTTGCTGCTGGTGGAAGCGATGGCCGAGGCCGCGGGGCGCCGGGTGGTGGTGCTGGTGGACGAGTACGATGCAGCCCTCACGGAAAATCTGGACCGGCCCGACGTGCTGCCGGAGATTCTGGATGTCCTGCGTGCCTTCTACGGGGCCTTGAAAGACAGCACTCCCTATATCGAATACACGTTGGTGACCGGTATCACGCGGGTGGCCCGCGCCGGCCTGTTTTCTGGTGCCAACCACTTGGCGGATCTGTCGCATCAGTCCGACGTGAACAGCCTGCTGGGATTCACGTCCACTGAACTGCGGACACCGCCTGTAGCCGCTCTGGTGGCCCAGGGCGCCCGGCATCTGGGCTGCGCCTCGGACGATCTATACACCGCCCTGGAACGGGAGTACAACGGCTATCGCTTCGCCGAGGGGGCCGAGGCCGTGTTCAATCCCTACACACTGGCCGGATGCCTGGAGGAACTGGCCCAACCCGATGCAACTGTCCACTGGAGTCTGGAGCGACTGCCCCGCTCCTGGGCCGCCACCGGCACACCCACGATGCTGCTGCGCGGGCTGCAGAGCCGCCGGATGCACTCCCTGCCTTCCTTGGAAGGACAGGCCGCGCGGCCTTGGATGCAGGTCGCGTTCGAGGCCAGTCCCCCCCCGGTCGTGGCCCTCCTGCTGCAGGCTGGCTACCTGACGCTGGACGCCGCCGTGCCCCCGACCCTGGCCTTTCCCAACCGCGAGGTGCAGGCGGCCTTCGCAGAATCCTTGGCAACCTGGTTGGCGGAGACGGCACCGACCTGGCTGGCGGAAGCGGGGCTGCCGCTCCCGCATATCGCGGCCCAGCTGCAGGATGCCCTGCAGCGGCAGGATGCCGCGGCCGTGTGCCACGTGGTGGCCACCGGCATGGAGGCGGTGCCCCGGGCCCTGCATCGGTTCGGCAGTGCGCAGAGCCGTCCCTACGAGCCGTTCTACCAAGCCTTGCTGCATGTTCTGTGCCTGTCCTTGGGGCTGCCCTTGGTGGCAGAAGCGTCCGCAGGGCTGGGCCGCGTGGACTTGGCGCTGGAACTGCCGGAGCGCATCTGCCTGCTGGAACTGAAGGTGGATGATCCGCCCGAGACCGCCTTGCGCCAGGCCTTTGCGAAAGACTACCCGGCAGCCTATGCCCTGCGGGCCGTGCCTGTCACCGTCTGGGGCCTGCAGTTCGACTCGGCGGCCCTCACGGTGCGGGTCTGCCAGGCTTGGGATCTGGGCCGGTTCGATCCCGGGACCGCGTGCTGGGAGCACGAACCGTACCCTCTCTCGCTGTCTGAACTGCGCCTCTGGTCTGCAGGGGACCGCGAACGCTATGTGCGCACGACGCCCCTGCCGGAAGGGAATCGATCCACCCCTGCATAGAAACATTGCAATCCTTGGCGTAGAGGCGGCCCGCAGCCCGGGCAAGAAACAGATACGATCCTGTGGCCTACACCATGGTCTTTGAAGCCCAGTCCGCGGCGGAGACCTCCCTCTCCAATCTGTGGTGCCTGTACGTCGGGATCGGTGCCAAGCAGGATCTGCAATGAGTAGTGCAAGTCCATGATTTCCACAGTGCAGAACGGCTCCCTATTGAGGCAGAAAACGGGTTGATCACCTTGTCCAACTCTGTTGTCATTGCACAAATAGTGTGTTGTTCAGAATGAAATTGACAATTGCCACTGTAGTAATAGCGTCAATCTGTGCCCCTGGAAATCCTTGCCGATGTCCTGGCTCTTCCAAGACATTGTCGACCCCAATCAATGAGCAATGGCAGCGCGAAAGGATCCATTCTGAACTTGAAGCTGGATTGTGCGATTGCCCTGTCCATAACTCACGTTACGGGGTTCGTCCATACGTGCCAATGCTGCCCGGGAACCCATACGGCAGTTGTTGCCGCAATCTGCGGTGCAACCGCGAATTTCACAATCTCGCTGGCATTCCCAAGGCTGCCTTCCGTGTACAAGATCAACACCATCAGAGTGCCTGTTCACCTCGTACGTAGGACCGGCGAGAGTTTCCGATACAATACCGGCATGGAGGCCAAGGAGCGGCAGGATGTCTGTACACAGTCACCGCCGCACGGATGCGCCAGGACACTGGGATGGACCCCGTTTCCGGCAGCCCAGAAGCCACGGCCCGCGATCGAGGGACGGATTGGGATGAAACCGGACCCGGACCCGCGCCGGTCCGTCGCTCCCGCCTCGGAGATAGAGGAGCCGGCGTGATCCCGCACCTGCCGTTCGGCAACGACGACTTCGTCGACATCCAGACGCAGGCCAACGCCCTGTACGTGGACAAGACGCGCCGCATTGCGGATCTGTTCCTGCACGCGCAAGGACACAGTCCCCACATGTTCCTGGCGCGGCCGCGGCGGTTCGGCAAGACCCTGCTGCTCTCCACGGTGGAGGCCCTGTTTCAGGGCCGTCGCGACCTGTTCGCAGACACGTGGATCGGACAGGAAGGCCGTTGGGACTGGGAGGGCCGCACCGGCCCCGTGCTGCGCCTGGACTTGGGGGACCTGCGCGGGGTGCACGACCCGGCACGCCTGGAGGCGGAGCTGCGGGGACTGGTAGACGACCACGCTCGAGTCCACAACTTGGCTCTGCCTCCTGAGGCGTTGCCCGCCCGGGCTCTACGCCTGCTTTTGACTCACATGGCCGCCACCGGTCGTCGGGTGGTGGTATTGGTGGACGAGTACGACACCCCCCTCACGGAGAACCTGGACCGGCCTGATGTGCTGCCGGACATTCTGGATGTCCTGCGCGCCTTCTACGGGGCCTTGAAGTCCAGCACCCCCCACATCGCCTACACGCTGGTCACGGGCATCACCCGGCTGGCCCACGCCGGCCTGTTCTCCGGCGCCAACCATCTGAATGACCTGTCGCACAACCCCGATCTCAACGGCCTGCTGGGCTTCACGCAGACGGAACTGCACACCCCACAGATAACTGCCCTGGTGGCCCAGGGCGCCCGGAACCTGGGCTGCCCCCCGGAAGCCCTGTACGCGGCCCTGGAACGGGAGTACAATGGCTATCGCTTCGCCGAGGGGGCCGAAGCCGTGTTCAACCCCTACACGCTGGCCGGCTGCCTGGATCAACTGACCATCCCCGCGCGGGCCGCCCGCTGGAGTCTGGAGCGACTGCCCCGGCGCTGGGCCGCCACTGGCACGCCCACGCTGCTGCTGCGCGGACTGCAGGGCCGCCGGGTGCAAGCCCTGCCCACCCTGGAAGGACAGGCCGCACGGCCCTGGATGCAGGTCGCGTTCGAGGCCCGTCCCCCCCCGGTCGTGGCCCTCCTGCTGCAGGCCGGCTACCTGACGCTGGACGCCAGCGTGCCCCCGGCCCTGACCTTCCCCAACCGCGAGGTGCAGGCGGCCTTCACGGCATCCCTGGGGACCTGGCTGGCGGAGACGGGGCCCACCTGGCTGGCGGAAGTGGGGCTGCCGCTTGCCCATGTCGCAATGCAGCTGCAGGATGCCCTGCAGCGGCAGGATGCCGCGGCCGTGCGCCACGTGGTGGCCACCGGCCTGGAGGCCGTGCCCCGGGCCCTGCACCGGTTCGGCAATGCCCAGAGCCGTCCCTACGAGCCGTTCTACCAGACTCTGCTGCATGTCCTGTGCCTGTCCCTGGGACTGCCCCTGACGGCGGAGGCATCCGCGGGGCAAGGCCGCGTGGACCTGGCGCTGGAACTGCCGGAGCGCATCTGCCTGCTGGAACTGAAGGTGGACCGGCCGCCCGCGGCGGGCCTGCGCCAGGCCTTTGTCCAGGACTACCCGGCGGCCTACGCCCTGCGGGCCGTGCCCGTGACCGTGTGGGGCCTGCAGTTCGACTCGGCCGCCCTCACGGTGCGGGCCTGCCGGGCCTGGGACCTGGGCCGGTTCGATGCCGGGACCGCACGCTGGGACCGCGAACCGTATCCTCTCTCGCTGGCCGCACTGCGCCTCTGGTCCGCAGAGGACCGCGAACGCTATGTACGCACAACGCCCCTGCCGGAAGAGAATCGACCTGCCCCTGCATAGAAGTGCTGTGATCCTTTGCATAGATGCCGCTCGCTGCCCCAGTGCTGCCTATGTGCGGTCGCGGCTGACCACAACCCGGTCGTGGTTGGGCCGCCACTGGCGCAGGCAGCAAGGCATCAGACGGACCCTGTCGGTCCGGGTTTTGTGCCACCAGCCTCAGCATACCGCGCGGACGACGCCAGAATGGTGAGAAAGGGCCGGGTCCAGATCCGGCAGGCTGCGGCGCATGATCTGGTAGTTCTCCAAGGCCCAGCCCTCCCCCAGGGCCACGCGGGCCAGGGGGGTTTCCGCCTTTTTCCATTGCCGCCCTTGACGGATGTCTCTGAAATCCCGTGTCGGCCACGGGAGAGGATGCGGAACGTATGTTTTCCTGTTATTGCGTCCAGAATTCCGCCTGTTTTGCCTCTGCCTTGTGCTCCCAGGGCATTGTTGACCCCAAGCAATGCACAGTGGCAGCGCGCAAGGATCCATTCTTTGAATCTGGACTGTGCGATTGCCCTGTCCATAACTCATGTTACGGTGTTCGTCCATACTTGCCGATGCTGCCCGGGAACCCATACGGCAGTTGTTGCCGCAATCTGCGGTGCAACCGCGCATTTCACAATCTCGCCGGCACTCCCAAGGCTGCCTTCCGTGTACAAGATCAACACTATCAGGAGTGCCTCTGTGCACCTCGCACGTAGGACCAAGGTCTCCCTGACGCAAGATGGTGGATTCGCTGTCCAATAATGGTTGATCGTTGATGGCAGTATCGGCACCGGTCATGGGCTTGAGTCTGATGCCTGGATCGGACAATGCCAGAGTGCAATGGTGTGTCAATACTGAGGGGGATGCAGGCACAACGTCACAGGATGGCGCACTATCGACCCGGATCTGCTTTTGACGCGGCAAGTCAAAGGCAACCTTGTCACCCACCAAGGCCCAGTTCGTTTCCAGGGCAACTTGATCCCGATGACTCCGTATCCGAAACAGGAACTCCGTGTTGCCAAAGCGCAGGGCAGTGTTGCAGGGCAATGATGGTGACAACAACCAATCCCTGGGCAGTGCTGGTCGTACCGAATGCACTGGTCACAATGGCTTGGGTCACTTGGTCGAAGGCAATGGCATATTCGCCCAGCTGCGTGGTGAAAAGATTGTCGGGTGCAGGGTCAGGGCCTTCAGGAACCCAATGTCAGCATCGGCAGTGCCAACTGCCACTGTCACTGTGCCCTCCCTGTGCAAGACTTCCGATTGGAGAAGAGTGAGGGTTGGAGCATTGGGAAGACCGTCAGTAAAAAGCAGGGCTGCCTTGTTGAATACGTCAATGTCCTGGAATACCTGCTGGGAGTGCCATGGCCTGAGCCATGCTGGTGCCGCCTCTGGCTTCCAGCATTTGAACCTGTAGGATGCTCTTCCGGTGCCAGAAGAGTAAAGGTCCAATGGGTTGGACAGGTTTGGACAAAGTTGCACGGGCTTGGCATACGGAAACACCATCGGGAAGAACAGGGCCCCGTGCAACTGCTGCGCATCGTACTCCCATTGCTGTCCCTGCACAAACCACCACAGATACTTCTGACTCACCAGCCGGAGAATCTGCGGATCGTGCCGGTGCACCAATTTCGGCCACCTGAGCCGCTACGCGGCCCCTATGTCGTCCATACCGTGTTGCATCGATACGTCCCAGTTTGGGATTTTGCAGCTCTGCATTTGGCAGACTTGCAGGCGATGCTGTCGGACATCCAAAATCAGGCGTGGATCCTGAACGCCAGTTTTGTACTCCCAAGCGGCCAGTACATCTATGGGCTGGGAGATCTGGCGCGATTGTCGCAACCGGGGTGAAACACGACCTGGGAATCTTGTCGCTGCCCTGTGGATGCAGGGCACATGCAAAATCAGGAAACAGCATAAGGCAACGTAATATTGGCCTATGTTGCAGCCGTCTGGATTGCAGTCTGCATCGCTACATGTACGACGCGCAGTAATCCATCCTGCATTTGAATCCTGGTTTTGTGATGGCTTTGGAGTCTGGCAGAGCCAGTTTCCACCCACTTCGTTCCAGACTCCATGCCGCACAGATCTGAACTTGGCAGTTTGCGCTGACTGATCTTCCCATGAACACTGTCACCTGTGCCTACTGTGGAGCTGATCATCAGGATGGTCTGGGCACCTGTCCGTTCTGTGGCATGGCGCAAGCAACCCCGCGGGCTTTGCCCAAGGGGACGGAATTACAGGGCGGCAGGTTTGCCATTGACCGAGTGCTGGGGGAAGGCTCCTTCGGCATTACCTACAAGGGCATCCATAAGCCCTTGCAACGGACGGTAGCTCTCAAGGAACTGTTTCCGGAAGGCGCTGTCCGGGACGGCGCCCGAGTGTTGGTGCCGGCAGACCGACAGGACAACTTTCGCCAGGACCGGGAGAGCATACTGCACGAGGCGCGTCTTGTGGCCAGACTTGATTCGCCGAACATCGTAAATGTCCATGACATGTTTTTGGAAAACGGCACGGTCTACATTGCCATGGAATACCTGGAAGGTCAGACGTTGCAGGAAAGGATCGATTCCGCGGGCCGACTGCCCTTGGCAGAGGTACAGAAGATAGCCTTGGACGCTTGTGAAGCCCTGACTGAAATTCACTCGTGCCAGCTGCTGCACCGGGACCTCAAGCCCGCCAACATAATGCTGGCCGAAGACCTTCGCACCGTGCTGATTGATTTCGGCTCAGCGCGGGAGTATGGTGCTCGCCAGACGAGACACCATACTCGCATACTGACCGAGGACTATGCCGCTCCCGAGCAATACAGCGATCAAGCGCGTTTTGGCCCTTACACGGACATCTTCTGTCTGGGGGCCACGCTCTTCCACGCGCTGACAGGAACTCCCCCGCCAGGGGCCCTCAAACGTCTTTTGCATGCCAATCTCACTGTCAATTTTCCTGCGGGACTCCAAGGGCCATTGCGCTCTGCCATCCAGCAGGCCTTGGCATTGAAGGTGCAGGATCGTCCCCAGAGTATCAATGCCCTCAGAGATATCCTGTTGGGGTTGGATACCGATGTTGCATCGGCCTCGGCTCCTCAGACACCCTCAACTTTACCGCCCGATACGTTCTCTTCAGTGGACCGGGGATTGTTCCGGAAGGCCAGTGGGGATGCAGGCCGTCTTGCTCCCCAAGGGTTGATGCTGGCAACTGCATTCGTGGTTCTGTTTGGCGCGGCCTTCGTTGCGACAGCAAGTGGTGTGGTGCCGTTTCACTCCCTTGCTGCAACTTTCGTGTCAGTGTCTCGCCCCCCAACCCCCACCCTTGCTTCCTCGCCCACTGCCACTCTCCAGTTGGTGGTAGTTGTGCCCACCTCGATGATCCCCACGTTTACGCCTACACCGGTGGCGCCGAAACCGGCACCCACCAAGAATCTCAAACGCACGGCCACACCGACTCCGGTTCTTCTGCAAGCACATACGAACACGGGAGCCAACCTCAGATCCGGCCCTGGTGTGGGTTACGAACTGGTTGGCGTGTTGACCAAGAACTCGGAAGTCCAGCCGGTGTCCCTGTCGGCCGACCGGCTATGGCTGAAATTGAACAATGGGACTTGGATTTATGCAGCACTGGTGGACGATATCCCCTCCAGATTGCCGTTAGAGGCATATTTGCCAGTACCATCGCCACCTACGGCAACTCCCATTCCGCCTACAGCGACCCCCGTTCCCACTATTGTGCCGGTGCAAGGCGACTGGTCCCTGCCGGTGCCGAGAGATGCTCCCTTCTTGATGCAGGACGGTTTGGAGATCAGGATCATAGATGTCATCTATAGGGACGAGGACAGGATGCAGTCCTATATTGAACCTCGAAGAGGTCAACGTTGCAGGGATTGTCTGGCCGTGAGGCTCGAGATTGACAACAGGAAAGGCAATGAGAGGGAGTACGTGGTGCAAGAGGACTTCAAGCTCTTGAAAGGGGACCCCGATGCAACCCCCTACCCGCAGGTGGAATGTCAGAATCCGAATGCCTTGCGCAGCATGGCGAATCCAGGCTACCTGCGCGGACTTCCCAAGCCTATGGGAAGGGATGAACGGATTCTGTGCTTCAAGGGAGTGGTGGAACTTTCTCTGGATCTCAGGCTGGCCTATTCCCCGGTGTTTCTTTACGAAGAGAAGAACACTCCAACACCTACTCCTGCAGGGAGCCTGCATCGTGCGCATGATCTAAAGGAACAGGATCAGACCTATCGTACAGGTTGGTCGGTGTTCTTCCACTTGTTAGGCATATAGCAGCTGCCAAACATCCATATCTTGGGCAACTCTGACCAATGGGTTTCAAGCCTCACGGGCACGGGTTTCTGCCCTCGACCGGGGAAGTGGACCCGACAAGGGTATACTCGCCGCGGGGCACTGAAGCGAGATCTCAGGCGACGCCTGCATGACTACCGACTGCCATAGGTCCTCTGGACCGAGGTAGGCTATGTTCCCCATAGGTTGTCTCTGCCCCTGCCGGAGCTGCAGTGCGATCCGACTGTCATGTCCAGAAGCCACCGTGGAAGCGCAATGGGGATGAGTCCTAAGCCACGGTCGATATATCACTGGGTAATTTCCGGCTGCAGGATATCTGTTGGTCTTGATGGGTGGATGTATCTTCGGACCCTGCTGCCACACTCTGCGTAGCATCCTCTATCCTGCCCCTTCGTGTCGGTGGAATCCCAATGTTACTCGATACGCTCACCTGAGAGCAGAGGCGGGCATCCCGCGTCTACAATTCCTGCAGATGCCACATGCCGGAACTGGCAGCACGGAATTGCGTCCGATACACAGTCGTCCCGAGCCCGGCCGCCACAAGAACGCAGTCTCTGTTCTCGCACCATCCACCAGCGATCGCGCTGTGTCATAGCAGGGAGAGGCCTGGTTCAACCAAGCCAATCAAGGCAGGCCGGCCCATCAGACTCAGCAAGGTGTAATGCCGGGTCTCACATGCACCACAGGAGCAGCAGACCAGAGGGCTAGAGAGGGGCCACAGGCAGCTTGGGAAGAGGGCCGGCCGCGGTCCAGGGTGCACTCCAACGGGCTCCCGTACTGCGCCCAATGCCGAGTGTCCCTTGCGTTGTCTGCTGCCCTGTCTGCGTCCTGACAGGTCGGACAAACGGTCTGAAGAGGCTCTCCCGGTCCCTGTCCTGTGGCCTCGGTGGAAGTCGTGGGTCATATAATGGCTGAGTCGCTGCATCCTGCTGACGTGCAGATGGGTTCCCCAAATTTGTGTGCGATGCTACGGGGCGCAGCGGGTGCTGACGATTCCTGGATGCAGGGTAGGCAGGCGGGTCGTGTCACCTGACACGTCATGTGTTCCGGATGATGGAGCTGCGGACTGCCATGAAGCAACCTGTTTGCGTTCCGACTCGACCTGCCTCTTGCCACCGAGCTTGGAAACACGAATGTTGCCAGATTTGCCACAGCGCCCATTCCGTATACATTCGCACGGAACGGTCTTCCCGTGAACACAGCCACCTGTGCCTACTGTGGAACTGTGCATCAGCACAGTCTGGGTGTCTGCCCGTCTTGCGGCATGGTTCAAGCAAGCCGCGCGCGCACCTTTTTGCCTAGGGGAACCGAATTGCAAGGCGGTCGGTTTGCGGTGGGCCGCGTATTGGGAGAAGGCGGGTTTGGCATTACGTACAAAGGCGCCCACAAATCCCTGCAACGGGCGGTGGCCCTGAAAGAGCTGTTCCCGGCAGGGGCCGTGCGTGTGGGCACCCGCGTGTCGGTGCCGACCGGCAGTCAAGGCAATTTCCGCCAAGCACAGGAAAGCATTTTGCAGGAAGCCCGTCTGATTGCGAGTTTCAACTCTCCGCACATTGTGGATGTCTACGATGTGTTCCAGGAAAACGGCACTGTGTACATTGTCATGGAGTACCTGGAAGGACAGACATTGCAGGAAGAGATCGACAGGCTGGGACCACTGCCCCCGGCACGAGTCCAGAGCATAGCCCTGGATATCTGCAAGGCGTTGGCCGCATTGCACAGCCACAATCTGCTGCACCGGGATGTCAAGCCCGCCAACATTATGCTGACCTCCAACCAGCGCACGGTGTTGATCGATTTCGGCGCGGCGCGGGAGTATTTGGTTCAGCAAACAGCACAGCACACCCGTATTTTGACCGAGGACTATGCCGCGCCAGAGCAGTACAGCCACGGGGCGCGTTTCGGGCCGTATACGGACATCTTCGGTCTGGGAGCCACGCTCTTTCATGCGTTGACGGGGATTGTGCCCCCGCGGGCCTTGGACCGTCTCCTGAGTGCCCATCCGACCGTCCACTTTCCGCCAGGGCTTCCTGGACCATTGTGCGACTCCATCCAACAGGCCTTGCAGCTGAAGGTGCAAGACCGGCCCCAAGATAGCGAAACCTTCCGCAATGCGCTTTTGGGTTCCCGTGCTTCGTTGCCTCCTGCTCCGCGGGCATCCACTGTTGTACCATCGACTTCGCCTCCGTCAGTTGGAGGCGGCTCTAAACTGCAGAGCGCAATGTCGCATGAGGACGAGGACGAGGCTCCGCCCGGTACCGGGCGGAGCCTCGTCGGCTGTGTACTTGGGTTGGCGAGCCTGGGCCTGATGTTATCGGCTTTTTATTTTTGGCTTGCTGAGGGTGATGCCGGCATGGCTGCGCTGACGGCCTTGGGGGCTTTCTCGCTCCTCTCCCTGACCGGCAGACTGCTGCGCGGCGGAGGCTCAGACACTTAGCTGTCGTTGCGGCCGCCCACGGCCTTGAGCAGCTGCTGAAACAAGTCGTCCCCTTCGAACAGGGACTGCAGCATTTTCAGGTCGCTGGTGTTCTGCACGTTGGCTATGGCCTGGCTGGCGATGACGGTGGGCGTGCGGTATTCTCGGAATCCTTTCCAGCTCCTCGTTGTAGCGGTGCCGCAGGTACTGTACGAAGTTCTGTTGCAGCAGTTCTTCGATATCCCATGACTGCAGATCCAGTGGAATAGGCCATTGCCTGGCGGAGTGAATGAAGACCGGTCAGTACTCCTCCTCCAGTCACTATCCACCCTGCTTTTATCCCTGCTGCTGCACCTAATCTCTACTCCTACTTCTGTACCGTGTCCCTATGCCAACCAATTGTTGAATCTGCGGTTAGGACCCAGTATTCAATATGACATTGCTGGGAGGTTGGAGAACGGTGAACAGGTCAAACCTGTGGCCCGAAACCAGGTCGGGGACTCGTCGTAGCTGGAATGGGGAACTTGGGTTGCCGCGTTTCTGATCGCAGGGGTTTTGTCCCCCGCAATGTTGCCGGTACGACAAGCTCCGCCGCTCCCTACACCGCCTCCATTGCCCACATCCATACCTCAATCCGTGGGCTCGCCCTGCTCGCTGCCCCCTATTCGGAAGCCCCTGCAGCACAAGGGCGTCTGTTGGCGTTGGCTGTGCGACGCAGGGACATTGAACCCATTCAACGCAGGCTGCAGGAAAGTGTGCATCCTGACACGTTGGAAGATCGTTATAGCGGAACACCCTTGTCCAGCCTGATACCAACTGGTTCAAATGATGAATACGAACTGGCAGTTCTCCTGCTGGAATTCGGAGCCGATCCCAATGCTGAAGATGGCTGTGGCACGTTGGTACACACAATGACCCGACGCGCTGGTGGGATACCCGTCCTACCACTATACAGGCGTTGCAGACACTACTGCAATACGGCGGCGATTCCTGTCGCCGCGACGATTGCGGAGGGGGCGCCCTTTGGACAATATAGAGGACCTGTCTGCCGTACGCCGTCTTGAACCCATTCTGTTCCCTAATGGTGAGTAGTGCCGATGAGAAAGTTGGCGTTCGCAGGGCACGCCGCCTGCGCGATACCAAGACAGTGTCCCTTGTAATGGAGTGTCATGGGAAAGAATGCCGTGAGACACCCGTCGCGCCTGAGGGTCCTGACCGAACTCTGCGACTGCCACCCCACGGTCGGCACCACTCCGCATGGTGCAGAAGATGATGCAGAGCATGGCTGCCCGGCTGTGGCGGCGCGTCCGTGCGCGACGGAGATCGGGCAGGGTGGCAAAACAGGTGACGAGCGTGGGGATACCGGATCCGACAGGGGGCATACAGGCTCCCATCATAGCGGCAGGAGCGTCATCCCACATCTCGGTTTTCGCCTTTCGCCTCATTGCGATGCGATTGCCTTGACCCAAGCGCTGGCGAATCTACTGGATGCCTTGTGCTATGTTGCTTGGATTTGTACAAAGTCAAGATTAATCGCACTTTAGGAAATATATAGTGTCCGCCAATATAATCCCCTCCGATTGCCATGAAGGAGCCAAATTCCAAGTGGTCAGCACAGCAGACAATATTTCCAACATAGGTACATGGCGCCTTCGCTGATCTTGGCATTCCCGTTGAATCACAATTAAGGAAGCCACGAGCCAACTCTGGAATTCTTGGCTGAAGTTGTAGCCTGTGGTGATGATGTACTCCAAGTCCAGTAGTTCGCTGGCTTCTTCAAAAGTGTAATGACCATCGTCTCTCATGGAACAGGTAGCGCCGGCAAACACAGAACGGGGCGCCAAACATCTATCCTGCGACGGTCTCGGTTCTGCCGCAGTTGGTGCCTTGGTGGGAGTGTTGGAGAGTATGGGTGTTGCTGTGGGCGTTGCTGTCGCAGGCACTTCAGTGGGAGGTGCGGGAGTATAAGTAGCCGTAGGCGGGGGCGGAGCTGGGAGATTTGTCTCTGTCGGCAAATCGGGCGGAATTTCATCCACAAGACTTGCAAAAATCCACATGCCAGCATCAAGTTTCAACCACAATCCGTCAGGCTTCTGGATCTGGGATATCGGCTGGACTTTCGTGCCTTGTTCTAAGCGGCCGATGAGATTGTATGCAACATCGGGGCCTGATCTGAGATTGGCTACTACGTTGGTATATGCACTTGGTGGGGTTGGTGTGGAGGTGGATTCACGGATGGGCAGTTCGGTGGGCGTGGATGTCGCCATAACCGTCGTCGGGGTGAAAGTTGGGACTATGACCACAACGGGCTTGGCCGTTGCAGTCGGAACGATTGGCATCATGGAAATCGATCTGTTCGCGAATATATGGCCAAGAACACTGCCTCCAGCAATTGTTAGGATGCTTCCAATTAGCGCTGCCATGGTTTTCAGTAAGAAGCCGCCAGCGGATTGAGGGCGTGTTAGCACTAGAGTTGCACTCCAAGGGTTGGAACCAGAACAAGCAGGGACGGGAACTCATGGAGACTCCAATAAGGCAAGTCATAGAACCGTTGGTGCTAAGCACTTGGCTTGGAATTATATAAAGGTATGAAATCCTTCTGGATCCGGCGTGGATATCCTGTCTCAGATGGTGGAGACGGGAGCATATCTCAATTGGACACAGGAGAACAATCTGCCTCAACCTTATAAATTTCCATGATATGTGATTAGTGCGACGGCACCGTCCACAGCCGGGCCCGCGCGCTGGTACCATGCCGGCCAGCTTCCCGTGCGTCTACGTTGGGTGCTCCTGTACGACTTCTCGGGAAAGCAGCCCCGCAGGCTCTGCTCTGCACCGACCTCGCTGTACCGGGGCCGCAGATGTGGAAGTGGTTCCTGCATCGCTGGCAGATGGAGGTCACTTTCTAGGCCGTGCGCACCCATCGGGGCGTGCAGATCCAGTGCTAGGGGTCGGACCAGGCTATCGCTCGCATTGCCCCGGCCCTGCTCGGCCTCTTCAGCTGGGTGGCCCACCGGCTACAGCGCGGTCCCAACATGGCACCTGCAGCGGGCTGTCTGGTATCCCAAGCCCGCCCCCATCTTGCTGACGCCCTGGCCTTGGTGCGGCGCACCCTCGGAGCTGGGCTCGTGCTTTTTTCCAGGTTGCTGTCCTCGACCGACAGCCCGGAAATTCCCCACCTGCCCCCGGAGAGGCTGTTGGATGCCTTGGGCCATGCAGCCTGATTTTGTACAAAGTCGAGCTCAGACAAACAAGGATTCCCCCTTGTACATCCGAGGTATCCCTTCTTGCCATAACTCACGTTGAATCGTTGCGGTCGCTACAGGATTTCCGGCAGGCTGCGGCGCATGATCTGGTAGTTTTCCAAGGCCCGCCCTGCCCCCAGGGCCACGCAGGCCAGAGGGGTTTCCGCTACGTAGCAGGGCACCCCCAGCTGCTGGGTCAGCCGCTCGCCCAGAAAGCGCAGCTGGGCCCCCCCGCCAGTCAGGACGATGCCCCGGTCAATGATGTCCGAGGCCAGTTCCGGCGGAGTCTGTTCCAGGGTGGACCGAATGGTGGCAATGATGGAGCTCAGGGGATCCTCGATGGCTTCCGTGACCTCGCTGCTGGCCAGGGAAGTGGTGCGCGGCAGTCCATTCACTTGGTCCCGGCCCTTCACTTCCATGCTGGAGTCATACTCCATGGGCAGGGCGCTGCCCAGATTGATCTTCACTTCCTCGGCGGTCTGTTCCCCGATCAGGAGACTGTACTTCTTGCGCACGTAGTTGGCAATGGCCTCATCAATGCGGTTCCCGCCGGTGCGGATGCTGCTCCACACCACGATGTCGTACATGGAGACGACCGCGGCCTCGGTGGTGCCGCCTCCGAAATCGACCACCATGTTGCCGGTGGGCGTGCCAATGGGCATGCCGGCTCCATACGCGGCGGCCAGGGGTTCCGGGATCAGGTAGGCAGCGCCGGCGCCCGCCTGCATGGCGGCATCGTGCACCGCTCGTTCTTCCACGCTGGTCACCCCGCGCGGGGTGGAAATCATGACCCGGGGCTTGAAGAGGGGCCGCCGTCCGGTCACGCTGCGGATGAAGAAGCGCAGCATGGCCTCCGTCACGTCAAACTTGGCTATGACCCCATTCTGCAGCGGCCGCTCCACCTGGATGCTTTCCGGGTTGCGGCCCAGCATGTCGTAGGCCTCGTAGCCCACGGCGACCATCTGGTTGCCGCGCACAGCCACGACCGAAGGCTCCTGCTTGACGATGCCTTGGCCAGTGACATACACCAGCACGTTGACAGTGCCCAGATCAATGCCTATTTGCTTTTGCAGCATGGGAAGCGGCGAGTCTCAATGCAGGGGGGTGATGTAGGGTGAGAGGATACCTCTCACCGATTCGCAGGCGAGCATGCATACAGTGTAAGACACAGGCCCGCATCCCCGGACCGAAAGGGCCAGATCATCAGGGCAGCGTGGACTGTGACGGTCAGGTTCAAGCAATGGGTTGGGCAGGTCGCCGCCGCCGTTTCATGCGTTCCGCCACCCGCAGCCGGGTTTGACTGCGTCGCAAGGCGGCCAGATGCACGGGCGAGGGCAAGGGCCCTGCACTGGCTTCCTGCAGTGCCTGTTCTGCCCGCTGGCGGGCTGCTTCGGCGCGGACCTCGTCAATTTCCTCGCCCCGCTCTGCGGTGTCGGCCAGGATGGTCACCTTGTCCGGCCGGACCTCCGCCAGACCTCCGCTGACGGCCAGCGCTTCAATGTCCTCGCCATCCAGGATAAGCACAATTTCGCCTTCGGCCAACGTGGTGAGCAGCGGCACGTGGTGAGCCATCACCCCCATCTGGCCCGCGGCTCCCGGCAGGAGCACCATGTCGGCCTGCTGCGACAGCAGCAGGCGTTCCGGCGTGACGATCTCGACCAAGAGAGGCATGGCATGGGATCCCGAATCAGACTCTAGCTCGCGGCCCGCAGGGTGGCGGCCTTCTGCTGGGCTTCCTCGATGGTGCCCACCATGTAGAATGCCTGTTCCGGCAGGTCATCGTGATCCCCGTCCAGGATCTGGCTGAAGCCGGCGATGGTCTCCTCAATCTTGACGAACCGCCCCTCGATGCCCGTGAAGGCCTCGGCCACAAACATGGGCTGGGTCAGAAAACGCTGAATCTTGCGCGCCCGGGAGACGGCCAGCTTGTCGTCCTCGCTGAGTTCCTCCACGCCCAGAATGGCGATGATGTCCTGCAGGTCCCGATATCGCTGCAGAATCTGCTGGATGCCGCGGGCCACCTCGTAGTGCTGCTCGCCGAGAATGACCGGGTCCAGAATGCGACTGGTGGAACTCAGCGGATCCACCGCCGGGAAGAGGGCCTGGTCGGCCAGGGCGCGTTCCAGGGTGATGGTGGCGTCCAGATGGGCGAAAGTGGTCGCGGGAGCCGGGTCCGTGTAGTCGTCGGCTGGCACATAGACCGCCTGCATCGAGGTAATGGAGCCGGTGTGTGTGGAGGTGATGCGTTCCTGCAGTTCTCCCATGTCCGTGCCCAGGGTGGGGGCGTAGCCCACCGCGCTGGGCAGGCGGCCCAGCAGCGCGGACACTTCGGAGCCCGCCTGCACGAAACGGAAGATGTTGTCAATGAAGAGCAGCACATCGCGGCCCTCATCCCGGAAATACTCGGCCATGGTCACCCCGGTCAGGCCCACGCGCAGGCGGGCTCCGGGCGGCTCGTTCATCTGCCCGAAGACCAGCGTGGTGGAGTCAATCACCCCTGAATCCCGCATCTCATGCCACAGGTCGTTGCCTTCGCGGCTGCGTTCCCCCACGCCCGCAAAGACGGAGTAGCCACTGTGAAACTCCGCCACGTTGTGAATGAGTTCCTGAATCACCACGGTCTTGCCTACGCCGGCCCCCCCGAAGATGCCGGTCTTGCCGCCCTTGGTGAAGGGGGCAATCAGGTCTACCACCTTGAGGCCGGTCTCAAAGACCTCCGCCTTGGTGGACCGCTCGGAAAAGGGGGGCGGTTGGCGGTGAATGGGGTAGTGGGCCGCAGCCTCCACCGGTGCATCGGAGTCGATGGGCTGGCCCGTCACATTGAAAATGCGGCCCAGCGTACCGGGCCCGACGGGTACGGCGATGGGTTCTCCCTGCGAAGTGGCTTCCATGCCGCGGCGCAGGCCGTCGGTGGAACCCATGGACACGGTGCGCACCGCATTGCCGCCCAGGTGTTGCTGCACCTCGCACACCAACTCTCCGCCTTCCTCCGTGGCGACGAAGACCGCGTCATAGATCTCCGGGAGATTGCCGTCCGGAAAAGCGCAGTCGACCACGGGGCCGATCACGCGTGTGACAGTGCCCTTGATATCTGAAGCCATCTACCTGATTCTCCTGTGTCTGCTTGAGCCCGGGCTACGCAGCATGGGCCTGCTCCAGGGCGGAGGTGCCGCCCACAATGTCCATCAGTTCGCTGGTGATGCCTTCCTGGCGGGCCTTGTTGAAGCGCAGGGTCAGGTCTTCCAGCAGGTCGTCGGCGGCTTCCGTGGCATTCCGCATCGCCACCATGCGCGCGGAGTACTCGCTGGCCAGCGACTCGTACACCGCCCTGACAATCTGGATCTCGGTGAATTCAAAAATGGCCCTGTGCAGCACTGTCTCGGCATCGGGCTCAAAGACATAGTCCGGGGCCATGGGCACGGCAGGGGTGGCGGGCACCACGGGCAACAGTTGCACGGACACCGGATTCTGCACCAGCGTGTTCACAAAGTCCGTGTAGACCAGCTGCACCCGGTCGAACACCCCGTCCTGGTAGTCGTCGATCAGCAGCCGGGTGATCGACGTCAGATCGGCGCGTACCGGGGCATCGGGCAAGCCATGGAATTCGGCATGCACAATGGGGTCGTACCGGTTGAGCCAGTCCCGGCCCTTGCGCCCGATGGTCACTGCGCAGACTGCGGAGCCGGCATCCCGGGCCGCCGCGATTTCCCGCGCCCCCAAGCGGATGACATTGGCATTGAAGCCGCCGGCCAGACCGCGGTCGCCGGAAATCAGCACCACACAGGTCTTCTGGATCTCCCGGCCCTGCAACAGGGAATTGAGATCGCTTTCCACCACCGGCAGACGGGCCATGTAGTGCAGCACATCAAAGGCCTTTTCCGCGAAGGGACGGGTGGCCGCCACCATCTGCTGGGCCCGACGCATGCGCGATGCGGCCACGGCTTCCATGGCGCGCGTCACCTGCTTGATGTTCGCGACCGACTTGATGCGGCGCTGGATTTCGCGGGTGCTGGCCATGAGTCTTCAGCAAGCCAGGGGTGACTACGCCGGAGTCCAGGTGCGGGCATAGTCGGCCACGGCAGTCTGCAGGGCCGATTCCGTGTCGTCGCTCAGATCCAGGGAATCCCGGATGGCCGCGGCGATGTTGGCGTGACTGGTCTCGATGAACTCGTGCAGGCCCATCTCCCAGTTCTTGACCTGGTCCACCGGCACGTCATCCAGGTAGCCGTTGTTGACCGCCCACAGGGAGAGCACCTGGTTGACGAGGGTGAGAGGGCGGTATTGGGCCTGTTTCAGGACTTCCTGAATGCGCTGCCCCCGATTCAGCTGGGCCTGGGTGGCGGCATCCAGTTCGCTGCCGAACTGGGCAAAGGCCGCCAGTTCCCGGTACTGCGAGAACTCCAGCTTCAGGCGTCCGGCCACGGACTTCATGGCCTTGGTCTGCGCGGAAGAGCCGACGCGGCTCACTGACAGACCCACGTTCATGGCGGGGCGCACACCCGCGTAGAAGAGATCGCTTTCCAGGAAAATCTGACCGTCGGTGATGGAAATCACGTTGGTCGGGATGTAGGCCGACACATCGTTGGCCTGGGTTTCAATCACGGGCAGGGCCGTGAGCGTGCCGCCGCCTTCGCTGTCGGCCATGCAGGCCGCGCGCTCGAGCAGACGGCTGTGCAAATAGAAGACATCGCCCGGGAACGCCTCGCGTCCCGGAGGGCGACGCAGCAGCAGGGAGACCTGGCGGTAGGCTTGGGCGTGCTTGGACAGGTCGTCGTAGATGATCAGGGCATGCCGACCCTGTTCCATGAATTCCTCGCCGATGGCGCAACCGGCATAGGGGGCAATGAACTGCAGGGCCGCCGGGTCCGCCGCCGCCGCGGAGACCACAATCGTGTGCTCCATGGCTCCGTTTTGTTCCAGGATGCCCACCACCTGGGCCACCGTGGACTGCTTCTGGCCAATGGCCACGTAGATGCAGATCAGGTCCTTGCCCTTTTGGTTGATGATCGTGTCGATGGCGATGGCCGTCTTGCCCGTCTGCCGGTCGCCGATGATCAGTTCCCGCTGGCCCCGTCCAATGGGAATCAGGGAATCAATGCAGGTCAGGCCGGTCTCCACCGGAGTCTCGACCGACTTGCGGGTGACCACGCCCGGGGCGATCCGCTCCACCAGACGGGCACTGCTGGTGTCGATGGGCCCCTTGTTGTCGATGGGCTGGCCCACCGCGTTGATGACCCGGCCCAGCAGCGCATCTCCCACCGGCACGGAGGCAATGCGGCCGGTGCTCTGCACCAGGTCGCCTTCCTCAATGTCGATGTATTCGCCCATGATGATGACGCCGACATTGTCCGTCTCCAGATTCAGGACCATGCCCAGCGTCCCGTTGCGGGTGAATTCGACCAGCTCGCTGGCCATGGCCTGCTCCAGGCCCTTGACAATGGCGATGCCATCGCCCACTTCCTCCACCTCGCCCACGTCCACGCGGGTGGGCGCCGGACTGAAGGCCATGATGCGGTCCTTCAGGGACTGTGTCAGGTTCGCGTCCATTACTGCCATGCTGTTTCACTTCCTCTATGCCGGCGGCCGGGAGCAGGGACTGTCACACGGATGCCATCACCTGTTCCCGCAGGGCCTGCAGGCTGCTGGATACGGAGAAGTCGGTCAGGTTGTCGCCGACGCGGATGCGCAGGCCGCCGATAAGGCTGGCATCCACCAGGAATTGAATGTCCAGATCCTGGCCGTGTTCGGCGGTCAGTTGGCGCCGCAAGGCTTCCTGCTGGGTCTCGGACAGTGCCACCGCGCTGGTGACCTGGGCCTTGGCCGGCCCCGTGGTGCCGGCGAGCCGGGATTGCAAGGCCGCGGCAATGTCCGGCAGCAGCTCCAGCTGGTCTTCCGTAGCCAGGACGGTCACAAGATTGACTAGGGCGGGATCGGTGTCCTCCGGCAACCCTTGCCGCAGGGCGGCATGCAATTGCGCTTCGTCCTGGCGAGACACGCGCACCGCGGTGCGCAGGGCCCTGCCCTCGGCCAGCTGGCGGGCCAGCTCCTGCAGCTGGGTCTGCCAGATTTCCAGCTTCGCGGCCAGAAAGGCGTTGGCGAATTCCAGGGCCGTGGTCGTTGCGGCCATGGCCTAGCTCCGCCTGCCTTCCGCCATCAGGGACGTGATGAACTGTTCCTGATCCACAGGGTTTTGCAGTTCACGTTCCAGAATGCGTTCCGCGCCCAACAGGGCCAGTTCCGCAATTTGGCGTTGGGCGTCACTCAGGATGGCTTCCCGCTGGGCCTCCGCCTCCTGTTGCGCCCGCTGCCGGATTTCGGTGGCGTCCGCTTCGGCCCGGGCCCGAATCGACTGGGTTGCTTGGTCCGCATCGCGGGTCGCGGTGGCCCGGATCCGCTGCGCCTCGTCACGGGCCTCCTCCAGGATCTTCTGCCGGGCCTGCTCCGCCTCCGCGGCCGCCTGGGTCGCCACTTCCGCCTGCCTGATGCCATCCGCAATGCGTTCCCGGCGCGCGATCAAGGTGCGACGCAGGGGATTGTAGAGCAGTGCGGTCAGCAACAGCATGATGGCCACGAAATTGACCACCTGGGATATGAATCCCATGCCGGTGATGCCTAGGGTGTCAAAAACCGCCATTGGGTTGTTACCTCCACCTGTACGGGTGACAGGGCGTGCCCCGCACCTAGCCGAACTTGATCAGCAGTGAAATCACCAGGCCATAAATGGCAATGGCCTCGGCAAAGGCAATGGTAATGAACATGTTCTGCTGCACGATACCGACAGCTTCGGGATTGCGGCCCATGGCCTCCACGGCCTTGGCCCCGATCAGGCCTACGCCGATGCCCGGTCCGATGGCCCCGAGGCCAATGGCCAGCGCCGAACCGATTTCCTTTGCGGCATCAAGTTCCATCATTGCACTCCTTGGTGATCCTGACTACTACTGACTTGCGAATACAAGGCCTAGAGAACGCGGTTGCCTGCCTACAGAATTCAGACCCAACGGGGGCGCGGCCCTAGTGATGATCCCCGCCGTGACTGAGGGTCGCGGCATGAAAAAAGATGAGGGCCAGCATCATGAACACGGCGGCCTGAATGAAGCCGACGAAGATCTCAAAGCCGTAGAAGAAGGCCGGCACCATGAAGGGGATCAGGAATGCCATGACGGCCAGCAGCACTTCCCCGGCGAAAATGTTGCCGAAGAGCCGGAAGGCGAAACTGATGATCTTGGTGAACTCCGAAATCAGTTCCAGGATGCCCACGTAGCCGTTGATGGCGCCGATGAAGCCCCGGCCGAAGGCGAAGAACTTCCGCAGGTAGCTCAGTCCCAGATCCTTGAGGCCAAAAAACTGGACCATGATCATGGTGATGATGGCTAGGGCAAAGGTCATGTTGAGGTCGGTGCTGGGGGCCCGCAGCAGGGGCTTGGTGGCGGCGTGGGCGTCTTCGGCCGCGGCCTGGAAGAGGGCCAGGAACCCGGAGGGACTGGCTTCCACCACCGTGGCGGAGACGATGCCCTGCGCGTGATCCTCGGCCGGCACGGACCAAGGGGACTGGATGGTGTTCACTCCGGGAATGAGGCCGACGTAGTTGCTGACGATGACCAGCAGGAAGATGGTGGCCACCCACGGGAAGAAGCGGCGGCTGTTCTCGCCGGCGATCCCCTCCACCACGTTCAGGAGACCTTCCATGAACCACTCCATGAAGTTCGTGAAGCCCTTGGGCACGTCCCGGCGCAGGCCGTTGCGGACCACCAGGGCCATCAGGATGAGCAGCGCATCCACAATGAACGTGGTCAGGAAGGAATTGGTGAACCAGTCGGGGCCCTCGTACCAGATCTTTTCCGGAGCCAGTGAAACGTGCAGCTCCGGCTTGGGCAGGAAAATGCTGAGCACCAGCAGACCCACGACCCCCAGGAGGGGCAGGATTACCTTGGGCTTCTTGAAGAAGGGGGTCTTGGTGGGGGTGCCGACATCTGCTGCAGCCGTCATGGGACTACCCTTGCTGGGAATGAGTGGAGTCGGAGGAGAATGTGGCGGGACCTTGCTCGGGCGCGACGGCCTCGATGACTCGCTCCATCTCGTGTTTGCCTTGGCGCACCACAAAAAAGGCGGAGACAGGCAGCGACAGGATGCCTAGCGAGACAGTGATCCAGGGAGATGTTTCAACCAGGAGATCCAGACAAACTCCGATGATCAACGGCATAATCAGGGTGACCAGCAAGACCAGGGTCATGCGTCCCACATTCACGCGCGTATTGGCCATTACGGTCCGACTCACCGCGGGCCCTCCGTAGACAGGGTCGGGGGCAAGCTGCGCCCTGCCAAACCATCGAGCAGTCTAACACTCGCAAATCATGATTCCCAAAACTCGGGACCTTGCAGGCTATGTTGGCGGCAGTCTACCCTGCCGGCCCCAGGCCCAAACTGGCCAGCAACGCTGCCAATACCAGCAACAGGACTGTCCCCAGCAGCAGCCGGTGTTCCCGCACTGCGGCCCCCCAGCCGTGGTCTGTGGCCCCGGCAGGGGGGAGAACGGGACTCTCCAGCAGCTCCTGCCGAAAGGCGGCCGCGGACGGGATCCGCTGGCTCGGGTGCATGGCCATGGCGTGAAAGACAGCGGCTTCGGTGCGCGCCGAAATGGCCCGCCCCGGCTGTCGCAACGACCGCAACCTGCCGGCCTCCAGGAAACGGGTCTTGGCATCGGGGGGAGCCTGTCCTGCCAGCAGGTGATAGACCGTCGCGCCCAGGCTGTAGATGTCGGCCGCAGGCTCTGTGTAGCCAATGTCCCCGCCAAACTGTTCGATGGGGGTGTAGGCCATGGTGCCGCGGCCCTGCACCACCGTGATGGTCCTCTGATCTTCGGGCTGCATGAGTTTCACCAGCCCGAAATCCACCAGCTTCAGGAGGCCGGACTGGGCCAGGATGATGTTGGCGGGCTTGATGTCTCCGTGCAGGATGGCCGGTGACTGCCCATGCAGGTAGGCCAGGGCGTCCAGAAGCTGACTGCTCCATTCCAGCACCTGCGCCTCCGGCAGGCCGTGCCCTGGCTCTTCCAGCTGGGCTTGGCGCAAGACCTCGCTCAGGCTGGGCCCGGCCACGAAATCCATGACCAGGTATTCCCGGTCTGCCAGCGTGAAGACATCGCTGACCTTGGGAAGGTTGGGATGATCCAGGCGGGCCAGTGTGGAGGCTTCCCGGTGAAACTGGTCCAGGGCGGATTGGCGGATTTCGGGCGGAGTGTGGCCCCACTGGGTTGGCAGCACCTCCTTGACGGCGCACAGGCGTCCGGGGAGCCGCAGATCGTGGGCTTTGTAGACGGCCCCCATTCCGCCCTGTCCCACCAGGGTTTCGATGCGATACCGGTCCCGCAGCACGGTGTCCGGGGTGAGCAGGGATTCCATGGCTGTGGTGGCAGGCAAGTTTCCGTGCGGGCGTGATCCCACTGGGTTGGCCTCGCGCCGGTCCGGGCGCGCCTTGGGGTCCGTGCAACCGGCGGAATCCCCCGCGAAAGACCGGGGAATCCTTGGAGGCAATGGGATAATACCCCCGCCTGCCGCGGCAGGCGGGGAAAAATCCGCATGGCCCCTGGGGCATGTGGTTCCGGAGTCTGGCGTTGGACACCCTGGGAACATGCTGCAATCCGACTATGTCGTATGAGTGACACCGCGGAGCGCGAGAGACAGAAGCGGCAGGCCATGCTGTTGCAGTGGCTGGGCTCTGCCGCCGACAGCCGCAAGTGGATGCTGCAACCGGACCGCAAGGTCCTGATTGGCCGAGATGCAGGCTGTGACATTGTCCTGGACAATCGTCTGGTCAGCCGTCACCATGCCGAGATTGTCTGGCAGGATGGCGACTACTTCATCCGGGATCTCTCCAGCAAGAACGGCACACATGTCAACGGGCAGCCCCTGACTCACGAGAAGCGCCTGCAGGACGGCGACGAAGTGCAGGTGGCCCTGCGTTTCAAGCTGGCCTTCGCCAGTGAGGACGCCACCACGGATTTGGCGTGGGAGACCGCCGCCCGGGGCATTGAACTCAATCCTGACTCGCGGGCCGTCACGCTCAATGGCCGCCTGGTGGACCCGCCCCTGAGCTCCATGCAGTTCCGGCTGCTGCACCGGCTCTGGCAGGCGGGCGGCGGCGTGGTGACCCGAGACGAGATCAAGCGGGCCGTGTGGCCTGAGGACGTGCCGGCCGGCATCAGCCGGCAGTCCATTGACGCGCTGATGCGCCGCCTGCGGGAAACCCTGGCGCTGAATGACCCGGACACCGAGTACATCGTCACGGTGCGCGGGCATGGATACCGGCTGGAGCGGGGCTGACGACCTTGAACCTCTGGGACCTGCGCCAGCCAGGATTCTGGCACTGTGGCGAACCGCTGGGGCTGTACCTGCACATTCCCTTTTGCGTCCGCAAATGCACCTACTGCGACTTCAACACCTATGCCGGGCTGCAGAGGCTGATTCCGGCCACGGTGGATGCCCTGCGCCGGGAAATCGATCGGTGGGGCGCTCTGACGCAACACCCGCCGGTGGACACCATGTTCTGGGGCGGTGGCACGCCCACCATCCTGACAGCAGCCCAAATGCATCAGCTGATGGACACCCTGCGGGATGCCTTCGAGATCCTGCCGGACTGCGAAATCACCAGCGAGGCCAACCCGCATGCGGCGGACCAGAGCCGCTTTGCCGCGCTGGCGGAGTGCGGGATCAACCGCGTCAGTCTGGGGGCCCAGAGCTTTCAGGCGGCGGAGCTGGAGCTGCTGGGGCGCTGGCATGACGCCGCGGCCATTGGAGAGGCGGTGGTGGCAGCCAGGACGGCGGGGTTCACCAACATCAATCTGGACCTGATGCACGGCCTGCCTGCACAGTCCCTGGAGACATGGGCCACCAACCTGGAGGCTGCTCTGGCATTGCAGGCGGAGCACCATAGCCTGTATGCCTTGACAGTCGAGGAAGGGACTCCGCTGGCCCGCAGCGTGGCGACCGGGACGGTGCCTCCGCCGGATGCGGATCTGGCTGCCCTGCAGTTTCAGCATGCCCAGGCACGGATGGCCGCGGCCGGCTTTGTGCAGTATGAGATAGCCAACTGGGCCCGGCGCACACCACAGGCCGGCGGCGCCGTCACTGCCGCCTGCCTGCACAACCAGCGGTACTGGCGCAATCAGAACTATCTGGGTTTTGGGCCAGGGGCCCACAGCCACTGGCGCGGCGCCACGGGCACAGACTCTGCGCTGGAATACCGGTGGTGGAATCAGGACGCGGTGCCAGGCTACGTGCGGGCACTGCGGCACGCCGCAAGTCCTGTCCGGGACGTGGAGGAGATTGCCGAGGACCTGGGGCGGGCCGAGACCCTGATGCTGGGCCTGCGCCTGATCCAGGAAGGAGTGTCCTATCGCCGTTTCCAGGAACGGCATGGCCAGGATCTGCGGCAAGTCTATGGGGCAGAGCTGCAGCATCTCCAGGCGCGGGACCTGATTCACATGGCACCGGATCGGGTGAGACTGACCCAGACAGGTATCATGTTCCATAATTACGTCAGCCAGCAGTTCCTGCCGGCCTGAGCAAGAAACGGAGCGCGGCCTTGGACGTCACGGCCCTGTACCCGGGCAAGTTCGATCCTTTTCACAACGGTCATCTGGACATTGTGCAGCGGGCCGTGGCCATCTACAAGCAGCTGGTGGTGGCCGTGTATGCCTCGCCTATTTCCAACGAGCTCTTCGGCGCGGAGGAACGGGCGGAGTTGGTGCGGGCCGGCGTCAGCCATCTGCCGCGCGTCCAGGTTGTGACCTACAACGGCCTGACGGTGGATGTGGCCCGGGCGCAGGGGGCACAGGTCATCGTGAGGGGACTGCGCAACATTGCCGACTACGAATATGAAAGACAGGTGGGCATGGCCAACCGCCAGATGGCCCCCGAGACGGAACACTGCCTGATGATGACTGCGGCGGAGTATGCCTTTCTCAGCGCCACCATCCTGAAGGAAGTGGCGGGACTGCAGGGCGACGTGGCCGGATGGGCTCCGGCTTCCACCGTGGCGGCCCTGCGCATCCGCTTTGCCCAGAACGGCAGTGGCCCGGACGAGGGCCCGAATGTGGACGTGCGGACCAGGATGTCCCATCAGGGTTGAAAAGGCTGCCCAGGCCGGTGATAGAATTGCCGGACCCTTGGCAAGCTATCCAAGCCGGTAGCCGGGAAACCCGCATTGCACGCTCATACACAGGTATGCCATGGAAATTCTCAGCCTCATCAACGAATTGAACGACATGATCGCGGAGGGGCGTCCCATGCCGATGACCTCCTCCGTGTTGGTGGACAAGGAGCGGTCCCTGGATGTGCTGGCCAAGATGCGCATCAATGTCCCCAGCGCCATCAAGGAAGGGGAACGCATGATCCTGGAGCGGGACCGCATCATCGCGGAAGCCCGCAGCCACGCCGAAGATATCCTGGCGCAGGCCAACGAGAAGGCCAAGGAAATGGTGTCTCAGGAGGAGATCATGCGGCAGGCCAAGACCGAACAGGAAGCCGTGCTGGAACAGACGCGCCAGCAGGTGGCCCACATGCGGTTTGATGCAGAACAGTATCAGCTGAACATCCTGCGGGAGCTGTCGCAGCTGATGCACAAGGTCCTGAATGAGGTGGAGATGGGGGTCTCTGAGCTGGAGAACCGCGCGCAGAGCCTCCACTGAATCCCGGCGGCGCGGGGCATTGTGTAGACAAAACCGGCTCCCGCAGCATACAATCCCTGTCCCGGCAGGGGGGCAGGCAAGAGGACACCTGAAATGCAGTTCAATGCTGCACATTGCTTGAAGCAGGCGGTGGGCTGGGCCCGTGACTTCGAGTTGGATGATGACATTTCCCGGCTGTATGAGGGCCTCACCCCGGTGGAGCGGCTGACGGGCACTGTGCGCTGCATGCGCATACACAGCGGGATTCTGGTCACCGGCACCTGCCGTACCGTCCTGGATGTGGCCTGCAGTCGCTGTCTGGAACCGATACGCCATCCCGTGGAGTTTCAGTTGGAGGAGACCTTTCGGCCCTTGAAGGATGTGGAGAGCGGCAAGTTCCTGCGGCCTGAGGACTACGAGGGGCAGACGGACACCATGTTCGACGAGGCCTTGCTCATAGATGACCGCTATGTATTGGACCTGGGCGAGGTGGTGCGGCAGCATCTGTGGATCGCGGTCTCGCAGAATCCCGTCTGCGCGTTTGCGGACCCGAGCGAGTGCGACCATTTTCTGCAGAGTCGACAGGCGCTGGCCCAGGCCAATGGGGACATTTTGGATTTAGAGGCCCGCCCACATCAGAATATGGATCCCCGGTGGGCGGCCCTGCGCCCCCTATTGGAGGCAACGGACCGCTCGGTGGTCAGATCCGAGGACGGATCGCTCCCGGCCGGCAGCAAGTAAGGATCGAAGAGAGAGAACCCATGGCCCCTCAACCGAAACGCCGCATCAGCCGCACCCGTGCCCGCAAGAAGAGATCCCACCACGCCTTGGGGCGCCTGCGTTTCCAATCCTGCCCCAACCCGCAGTGCGATGCCTACGTGCTGCCCCACCAGGGCTGCATGGAATGTGGGGAATACCGCGGCCACAAGTTCATCGAAGAGGCCGCAGCGGAAGGCTAGGCCCGCCCGAGGCGGCATTCAGGCCGTTGCCGGCCGGGGCCCCGGCGGATCCTGCATCTCCTCATGCCCATCTCTTGTGCCCCTGGCCCCCGGACCTGGGGTCTGGCCTACCTGTTCCCGGGCCAGGGCAGTCAGGCCGTGGGCATGGGCACGGCTCTGGCCGCGTGCTCAGCCATCGCCCGCGAGACTCTGGCCGAAGCCGATGGTGTGCTGGATATGCCGCTCAGCCGCATGTGCGCGGAGGGGCCGGCAGCGGACCTGACCGACACCGTCAACGCCCAGCCGGCCCTGCTGGCCGTGTCCATGGCCGCGTGGCGTGCTGCCGCCGAGCTGCTGGGGGCGCTGCCGTTGCCTGTGGGCATGGCAGGGCACAGCATGGGGGAATATTCGGCGCTGGTGGCCGCAGAGGCGCTCACCTTTGCCGATGGACTGCGCCTGGTCCGCGAGCGCGGCCGCCTGATGAAGGAAATGGGCGCCAAGTGTCCGGGGCGCATGGCCGCGGTGTTGGGCATGGAACCTCAGGCCCTGCGCGCCTTGTGTGCCCAGGTCACCGCGGAAACCCAGGCTGTGGTCCAGGTGGCGAACGACAATCACCCGACACAGCAGGTCATCAGCGGTTCGCTGCAGGGCGTGGCGGAGGTGTCCCGGCGGGCCCGAGACCAGGGCGCGCGGCGAGTGCTGCCTCTGGCCGTGAGCATTGCCGCCCATAGTCCGCTCATGTCGGAAGCCAGTCCCCGCTGGCAGGCGGTTCTGCACGAGGTGTCCATCTCGCCCCCACGGGTGCCGGTCATTGGCAACACCACGGCGCAGCCGCTGACCGCTCCGGAGGCCATCCGGGCGGAGCTGGCCGCCCAGCTGGAAGGGGGCGTCTTGTGGCGGGATTCGATGCGGACACTGAGGGACATGGGAGCCACGGCGGCTGCCGAGTTTGGCAGCGGCAGCGTGCTGACGGGCATTCAAGGGAAGATCGACCGGAAGATGCCCTGTTTCGCTCTGCAGGTGGGGCAGGACCTGCAGGCTTGGCAGTCATGGTTGCAGGCCCAGTCATGGTAGGCGGCGGGAAGCGAAAATCCCCCCTGTTCCTGTGCTATAATCCAGCCCCTTCTCCTCGCGCTGCGCGACGGCCTTTTCACCCTTGTACAGCATGAATCTGACCGGCAAGACTGCCTTGGTGACAGGAAGCAGCCGGGGCATTGGCGCGGCCATTGCATGCGAGTTGGCGGCTCAGGGCAGCACCGTGGTCCTGCACTACCGGAGCGATGAGGCAGGGGCCTTGGCAGTGTCCTCCAGGGTGCAGGCGGCTGGCGGCAGCTGTACGCTGGCGCAAGGCGATGTGTCGGACGGCGCTGCGGCCACGGCCTTGGTCCAAGGGGTGCTGAGGCAGCATGGGCAGATTGACATTCTGGTCAACAATGCCGGACTCACCCGTGATGGCCTGCTGATGACCATGAAGGAAGCAAACTGGCATACGGTGATCCAGACGAATCTGGACAGCATGTATTACGTCACCAAACCTGCACTGCGGAGCATGTTGCGGCGCAGATCGGGCCGCATCATCAACATTACCAGCGTGGTGGGACTGTTGGGCCAGTCCGGACAGACGAATTATGCAGCCAGCAAGGCCGGCATTTTGGGCTTTACCAAGAGCCTGGCCCGCGAGATAGGCCGCCGCGGCATTACGGTGAATGCGGTGGCCCCCGGTTTCATCCCCACCGCACTGACCGAGGTGCTGACCCAGGAGCATATGGACCAGATCATCGCCGATACGCCGTTGGGGCGCATGGGCACACCGGCAGACGTGGCGCACGCGGTGGCGTTTCTGGCTTCGCCCCAGGCTGAGTTCATCACGGGGCAGACCCTGTCCGTGGATGGCGGCCTGTCCATGCGCTGAGTTCCATGGGGCCACAGGCAGACACATGAGCAAGCAGGGGCCGCGCAAGGTCCGTTATGAGGTGGATCAGAGCCGAAATCGCAAGCCGGTCGACAGCAGTGCCCTGCCCACCCGCACCACCGCCATATCGGTAAGCGACAAGAACGCCTACGAGGGACGGCACAGCCACTACCGCGCGGCTGCATTGCAGTGCCTGTATGAGCGGGAGGCCTCCCACCACACTCCCAGCCAGGTGATGGTGCAGCGGTTCCAGAGTCTGCAGCAAGCCGGCATTGCGGTTTCGGCGGAAGGCCAGAAGTATGTGCGCCGGCTGGTGGCGGGTGTCATTGAAAACCAGGCCTGCCTGGATGCCTGCATCAAGCAGGTGGCCCAGCGGTTTCCGGTGGAAACACTGTCCCTCATAGACCGCAACATCCTCCGGCTGGCCTTGTGCGAGGTGCAGCACGAGGCGTTCGATACGCCGGTCAAGGTGGTGATTGCGGAAGCCATCCGGCTGGCCGAGTGTTATGGTTCGGCCATCAGTCCGCGATTTGTGCATGGCGTACTGGGCGCGGCCTTGAAGTCAAGAGCCGAAGCCGAGGCGCCGGCAAGGGTGTCCTGAACGATCATGGGTTTCAACAGCAGCTTTTCCGTTCTGGGGGTCGGCCTTCCGGAGCTGGTTTTCATTGTGATGCTGGCTCTGGTCGTGCTGGGGCCGGAACGTCTGCCTTCGGTCGCGAAGGATCTGATCCGCGCTTTCTTCAAGGTGCGCAACCTCTCCAAGGATCTGACAGGCCAGCTGGAGGCGGAACTGGGGGTGGCGGAACTCAAGGAACTCAAGGGCATCAAGACCGGCAAGCTCATTGAAGACTGGGCCAATGATGAACTCGATCTGGACTTCGACGAGGATGACAAGGACCGAAAGGCTGCGGCCCAAAGAAAGAGCCAGAAGCCCGCAGCCAAGCCCAAGGCCCCAGTGGGAGCCAAGGACCCGCAGCCAGTCAAGAAGCCGCCAGCGAAGACAGACCCGATGGCCACGGAGGAGCAAGAAAGCAGCACGGGGCGAGAGGCGGAGACTGCCCCCGCTCCCAATGGCGCTGCCAATCGGCAGAGAGTGGAATCCCACAATGTGATCGGCTCCGCCAATTCGATTGGCATGCATCCAGGGAGCACGGGCCCGGACATGAATGGAGCTGCCGCGGAATCGGAGCCTGCCGCCTCACTGGAGATCAGCAGTGCCCAAGGCACGGTGGCGGCAGAGTCTGCCTTTCTTTCACGGAAGCCGGACAGCCTCCCGACGCCGATGGCCAATGGCGTGGTGGGCCCCACGATGAAGAGGAGTGCCAGGCTGGACGATGCAGTCCCCAGGGAGAAAGACAGGTGGCAGGAGACCATGCAGCGCAGGAGGCTGCTGCGTATCCGGAACCACGGCCATCCTGGGAGACCGGACAGGAAGCGGCTCCATCCCCGCATCCAGCGGAGTCAGCAGCGAAAGCAAAGTCCCGCGTTCCGTCCCCGAGCGCGATAGAATCAGTTTGGACCGGACACAGCGCGCACAGTCCGCTGGGGAAGTGGCGTGCATTGCCTCGTTATTCTTGGCTGATGCACCTTGCCATGGGGACTGGCAGCCTGGACCTGCCGCCCGAGGCCCTGCACCTCTCTGCCGCCATGCCCGTGGGCCGGATTCGCCCTCCCTGACATGACCACTACAGAACTGCAACCGCTAGGCTCGACGGAAGAACAAGATCCGCGCATGAGTCTGATGGACCACCTGCGGGAACTGCGGGTGCGGATCATGTGGGTCTTGGGCGCGCTGGTCGCGGGCACTCTGGTGGGCATGCTCATAGCCGAAGCAGTGGCTCAGAAGGTTGTGCAGGACTGGGCCGTAGACCTGCAGGCCATTACCCCGTTTGAAAACATCGCCACCTTCTTCCGCATCAGTTTCACGCTGGGGACGGCAATCGCGACGCCGCTGATTGTGTATCAGATTGTGGCCTTCATCCTGCCCGGGCTGTACCCTCACGAGAAACGGGGCCTGATGCTGATCATGCCCGGGGTTTTCCTGCTGTTCCTGGCCGGGGCTTCATTTGCCTACTTTGTGATGCTGCCGGTGGCGGTCAATTTCCTGCAGCTCTTCTGGGATGATGTCATCACGGCCAACTGGAGCGCCAAGGCATTCGTCAATTTTGTCATTCGCATCGTGTTTTGGATCGGCACCTTCTTTGAATTGCCACTGATCATGGCCTTCCTGGCGCGCATTGGCATTGTCACAGGGCCACGCCTCCTGAGTTGGTGGCGGTATGCGATAGTGATCAGCGCCATTGTGGCAGCCATCATTACGCCGACCATCGATCCAGTCAACATGGCCCTCGCCCTGGCTCCGCTGATTCTGCTATATTTCATCGGTGTGGGACTTGCCTATCTGCTGTATCGGCCCCGAGAGCCGCGTGACTTCACGGAAGACAATCAAGGGTAATCGCCATGAACCGCAGTCAGCTCATAGCCAGGAAAAATCAGGTGGGCAGGCAGCTTGTGTTGGCGCGCCGGGAGATCGATCGCCTGAACATGGGGCAGGGCGATCCAGTGTTCCGGAGGCGCAGGAAGCAGATTCGCAACTTGGAAGACAAGATCGAGCGTCTCATGTCCGAGGAAGCAGACCTGCGGATCAAGATTGACAGGACGGCCCCGGAAGAGGCCACACAGGTCTGATCCGCGGTCCGGACAGACCAAAAGCAGACTGCGGAACCCAGCCCAGCTTTCCGGAAACAAGAAAGCCGGTCCTAGGCTGGATGTGTCTCCGGTCGCACTGCGATCGGGAGATGCGTAGCCGGGTGGGCCCTGAACACGACCGCACGACATGGGCAAGGCCCTGTCTGGACTTGACTGTGCAGACAGAAAAAGCCGCATCCTTGAAGGATGCGGCTTTCCGTATGCGGTCAGGAGGATGGGTCAGTCTGACTGCATGTCGCCAGTCGTTACCCTAAAAGGCCAGCAACCCGTTGTGAATGGGCAGGCCTTGTGCCTCGTCCTGGTCATTCTCCTCTTCGCCTTTCTGGCCCCCATCATGGTCCGAGTGCGCTGGGGACAAGGCGTCCTTGTCCTCACCCGGCTGATCGGGTTCGTGATTCCAGCCTTTCCCGGCCCCCTGGCCTGGCCAGCCATAGCCGTGGCTCTTGCCTTCTTCGGTCTCCCTTGCGAGCTTGTGGCCTGGGACGCCCTGGGCGGTGTACGCTCCGAACCGGGACTTCATGCCGATGGATTCCAAGGCCAGGGCCATCGCGGATTCCTGGAAGGCGGCTTTGAGTTTGGCAGGATGGAGCCCAAGTTTATGGGCAGTCAGTGCCAGTACATCCCCGGAATCCAGGAATGGCTGCGGCCCTGCCGCATAGTCTCGGTGGTAGTGGTCCAGCCTGCGGTCAGCATCCGGCTCCCGGTTGCCTCTGACATATGAGTTTCGCGTGATGCGCCCACGCGCGGCCATGCGCTCTTCAGTCTGGACCATCCTTTCCCGCATCTCTGCTGGCCGTATGTGGACGGCGGCGGGTCCCTGTCCTGCAGGCATGGCCCGAGCCTCTGCGACCATCAAGACTCTGCTGAGCGCCCTAGGGTTGATCCCCAGTTCGCGCAACGCTTCTGGACCTTGCATGGCGGCCCAAACCAGCTCATCGACGGACACGTTCAGGCGCTCCGCGAGTATCCCTGCAACATTCTGCAAGTTGCCCGTGATGCGGGCTGTACGGTCATGTTCCTCAGCATCAGGAGCATGGCTTTCTTCGGAGCTTGCGGTGCTCTCGGCATGTTGCTTCTGCTCCGACTGTGCTGTCTCCTGTCCGGCATCGGCTGGGGCTGCAAGCACACCGCCTGCAGCGGCCAGGAGCAGGCACACTGCCAGGATGGCACCAGCCGCGAATTTGCGTTGGGATTGAGTCATGGTGTTCGTTCCTGTGAGGCTCCAATGAATACGATGCTGAAATCCTAGCCCGCAAATGTAAAGACAATATGTGAATGGAGAGGAAGGAGTATTTAGGAAACGCCTCAACTCTGGTTGGCTGGGTGATGTCTGTGGAAGTGCAAGGGCCAGAGTGCCCAGAGTGCCCAGAGTGCCTGCACACGGCGAGGGAGCCATTGGTAGGTGACAGCAGGCCAGCAGATTGCTCGTGGCAGGCAGCAGCAGGCTGGAATCGGCATGGATGGACGGGCGGGCGACGGGCAAGATCACAATGCCAGAGATGTGGCAAGACCAAGGAGCCGCATCAACAGATGCGGCTCTCGAGAGCTGATGGACCTGTGCGGTACCAGTGCCTTTCCGGCGCCAGGCCCTGGACCTACGTGTTTGGCTCCTGGTCGGCAACCGATGAAGTCCGGCAGCGGTGGTCTTGGCCATGTCGATGGCCCCATCCGCGGTCATGGCGGGAGGTCATCTCGTCGGCCTCCGTTTGAGTAATGGTGCCAGTAGCCACCGCTTCCGCCAGCAACTGGGCCTTGGCACTCTCCAAGGCTGCCTGCACTGTGGCCCGGTCCAATCCCAGGTCCTGCAGGAATCCGGGTCTCTGCGCGCCCGCATTGCCCAGATGCGCCATTTCTTCGGTCAGACCCAGATTCGTGGCGACCAATTCCCAAAAGGCGGTCCGGTCAATGACGCCAGCGCCGGGGGCCCGACCATCATGGCGCCACCCAAGGGGCTTTGTCAGGACATTGCCGTCCTCCACAGACCTCTCTCCAGGCGGGGTGGCTGCCATCACCCCACCCACGCTGGCCAGTGTCAGGAGTACGGATATCAGAATTCCGGCTGCGACTTTGCGACTGTTCTTCATGACGATTGTTCCTTGAACATGTCCGAATAACGACACCAAGGAAGATAGTTCCCCAACATGAACAAAATGTGAGGAACCCATGGAGGAGCGGTGCAGAATTCAGCCCCGCCGGGACAAGGTCTCCGGCGCGGCACCCCCGCTTGGGGCCAGAGGGACCGTCAGCCCCGGGTATGCCACCTGGCCGGCCAGCGCATCCTCCAGTCTCTGATTCTGGGCTACTCTGTAGTAGGGAATGCGAGCCGCCAGCAGACTGCTCCAGACCGGTTTCATGCTGACAGCGGAGGCAAAGGATTCACTGTCTATGACGATCGCCAACCCGTTGATCCCCTTGAGACGCAATTCCCGCAATGCCTGCACCCAGCGGGGAGCCGGGTCCGGCGTGACCACAATCAGGGTCTCATTGCGGGTCATGTCAAAGCCGTCCGTGAGAATGAAGTCGGCCAGAGGCACGTCTCCCTGTGCATCCATCACGGCCAGGGTCTCCAGAATCTTGTTGAGCTGCCGCTCGCCCCTTTCCATGGGCAGAAACTCCCGCGTCTGCCCGTAGGTCGCGAAACCGATGGCCCGGCCCCGTTGCATGAAGTAGCGCAGCACGCTGGCCGCTGCCGAAATGGCGTATTCCGTAGTGGTGGGCGGCAGTGTGAACTCCTGGGGCCCGCGCGGCGCTCCCCGCCGGGGCAAGGGCAGGCGGTTGAGATTCACGGGCTCCAGCTGCCAGGGCAGGGCGATTTCCACTTCCCGATGCAGGTCCAGAAAGACCCGCACGTGGGCACTCTTGTCTAGTTCGAATTCCTTGGCAATGAGACGCCCCGCCCGCGCCGTGGTGAGCCAGTGGATACGGTTTTGACTGTCCCCTGGGACATAGTCACGAATGCTGGCCGCGTTCGTGGTGGCCATGTGCGTGCGCTGGCGCACCCTTTCATCGCCCACCATGTCTGCCACAGCCGGCGAAAAGTGTGGCAGGTCTGCGACGGCGGGATAGACCAACACAAAGTGGGAAGCCGGGAAAAGCCTCTCCTGCGGGAAGAGGCCCAGTGGGTCGCTGCTCCGCACATGCATGGGCCCCAACCGGTACCGGCCCCGTGCATAACACAGGGTCCGGACCTGCCATCGCCTGTGACTGTGGCGCTGCAGGTTGCTGACCACACGGCTGGCCTCGTGAAAAGGCAGTGTGGAGTGATCGTGCAGCTCCACCCACAGCTTGGGCAGGCGGCCTTGATTGACCAGCTCAAAGACTTCGTCCACGCGCTGACCGATCTGGCTTTGCGTGGCGGATACATGCCGTCTGACGGCAATGCCCTGCATGCTGGCCCGCGCCCAGGCATAGCTGAGCACGGTGCCGCCGCTGGCCAGATACGCCAGGTTGTAGAAAAAGGGGGTGCCGGTATTGAAGGCCAGCAGCCAGAACAGCCCCACCGCCAGCAGGAGCAGGAGCAGCCTTTGGCTCATGCCGCGCGCGCCGTGGCGCCAGGGCCGATGTCAGCTCCTGGCACGGGCACCGAATTCAAAAGCTCCTGGATGACCTGGGTGGAATTGACCCCTCTGATGCGGGCCGCCGGACTGGTAATCAGGCGATGGGCCAGAGCCGGCTCGGCCAGGAACTTGATGTCATCCGGAATGACGTAGTCCCGCCCTTCCATCGCGGCCCAGGCCCGGGCCGTTTTGAAGAGGGCCAGACTGCCGCGCGGGCTGGCTCCCAGATACAGGTCCGGATACTCGCGGGTGGACAACACCAGGGACACAATGTAGTCCCGCACCAGGTCGCTGGCGTATACCGCGGGCACCTCCTGCTGCGCGGCCTGCAAATCCTCCACCGAAGCCACCTGTTCCAGCGTGCTGATGGGATGTTGCTCTTTCTGCAGTGTGAGGATTTCCAACTCCTGCCTTTTGACTGGATATCCCAGTTGAATGCGCAGCATGAAACGATCTACCTGGGCTTCGGGCAAGGGAAACGTGCCCTCGAATTCAATGGGGTTCTGCGTGGCCAGCACGGTAAAGGGCTGGGGCAGGGCATAGGTGCGGGCATCCACTGTCACCTGGCCCTCCTCCATGGCCTCCAGCAACGCAGACTGGGTCTTGGGCGTGGCGCGGTTGATCTCGTCGGTCAGGACAATCTGGGCCATGATGGGGCCGGGCCGATACTCGAATTCCAGAGTCTTTTGATTGAAGATGCTGACTCCGGTAATGTCGCTGGGCAGCATGTCGGGAGTGAACTGCACCCGGTTGAAGGAGCAGCCAATGCTGCGGGCGATGGCCCGGGCCAGCATGGTCTTGCCCACACCCGGCACGTCTTCGATCATGACGTGGCCCTTGCAGAGCAAGGCCAGCAGGACCAACTTGATCTGCTCATCCTTGCCGACAATGACCCGCCGCGTGTTTTCCAGGACGCGCGCCGTGAATGCCTGTATCTTTTCCATCGAGTCCTTCCGTTCCAAGGGAGTTGGGTTGTCTGTGAGCCTGACAGATGCAGTGGTCCGGTCAAGTGTCAAGAGGTATTATCCAAAACATGAGGCCCGTTGCAGTGTATCCGCTTTCGCTGTGGGAGTGGTGAGCCGGCATCCGGGACCGGATCCGAAACCAAGGATCCATGGCCAAACCCTAGGAACTTATATACCTGAGTACACAGAATCGGATATATCCTGTGTACGGGGCACAGGGAGATTGCAGCGACCCACCGGCTACCCTGGCAGGCCAGATGCTGCACCAGCCGTCCCCGGCCGCTGGCGCACGGTGCACCGCACCGTGCGTGATGGTGGCATGTGGGAGTCGGCAGGTACGGAAGCTCCAGTTCCTGGTCTGTGGCAGGCGGCCTGCAGTCTCACCTGCCTGTCGCTTGTCCCATGGTAGCACATGCTTGCAATTGTATTTAGGTGTATAAGTCCTACACCATACACCCTGACCCGCCCTTCTTGGTATATGACTCGGCCCTGTGCTTAAATGGAATTCAGTAAACATTGGCCTGGGATTGCTGTGAGGGAGCCATGGCTCTGCAAATCTACAACACGTTGAGCCGTACGGTCGAGGACTTTGAACCCCTGGAGGCGGGCAAGGTCCGGATGTATGTATGCGGACCCACTGTGTATGCAGATGCCCACATCGGGCATGCCATGAGCGCCATTGTCTTCGACATGATTCGACGGTACCTGCAGTATCGGGACTATGAGGTTACCTATGTCACGAACTTCACGGACGTGGACGACAAGATCATCGACCGCGCCCACGAGACCGGCCAGGACCCGTTCCGTCTGGCCGAGCACTACACCCGGAAGTACCTGGACCATCTGCATGACCTGAATGTGCAGGCTGCCGACGAATATACCCGGGTCACGGACGAGATTCCCAACATCATCTCCGACATTCAGGAGCTGGGCGAGGCCGGTCACGCCTACGAAGTGAATGGCAGCGTCTACTTCCGCGTCCAGAGTGATGAGGACTACGGCAAGCTGAGCCAGCGCAAGTTGGAGGATGCCCGCACCGGCACGCGCCTGGAGGGAGACGACATCAAGGAGGATGCCGCCGACTTCGCCCTGTGGAAAAGGGCCAAGGCCGGGGAGCCTGCCTGGGAGAGTCCCTGGGGGCCGGGCCGCCCTGGCTGGCACATCGAGTGCACGTCCATGTGCCGCCATCACCTGGGGGCCTCGATCGACATCCATGGCGGAGGCAACGACCTCATCTTCCCGCATCACGAAAACGAAATTGCCCAGAGCGAAAGCCTGACCGGGAAACCCTTTGCCACCTACTGGGTGCATAACGGCATGATGCAGCTGGCCGGCGCCAAGATGAGCAAGTCCTTGGGCAACCTGGTCTCCATTCAGGAGTTTCTGGACAGCCATGGCGCGGATGCGCTGCGCATGGTGGTGTTCCAGGGCCACTATCGCAAGCCCGTGCAGTTCTCGAACGGGATTGTGGGAGCCGCCCAACGAGGCCTGGACCGCATGCGACAGGCCCTGCAGCCGTCGCCCGGCGGCCAGGTCACCGGTGAGGCGGCAGAGACGCTGCGACAGGCCACCGAGGAAGCGCGCATCTCCTTTCGCCGGCACATGGACGACGACTTCAACACCAGCGCGGCCATTGCGGCAGTGTTCGACCTGGTGCGGGCCATCAATACGGCCCGCACCCGGGATGTGGCCGGACTTTTCTTTGACACGGCCCAGGACACCGTGCGGGAACTGATGGGGGTGTTGGGGTTTGTGTTGCCGGCTCCGACCCAGGATATGGGCGAAGTGGCGGACCTTTCGACCCAGTTGGTGGAATTGCTGATAGACACCCGGGCCGGGCTGCGGGCATCCAAGCAGTGGGAACTGGCGGACCAGCTGCGGGACCGCCTGCAGGAACTGGGCATCACCTTGGAAGACAGTCCCCAGGGCACCACCTGGCAGCGTGGGCACCCTGCATGAAGGAGACGTTGACCGGCATTCATGCCGTGCAGGAAGCGCTGATTGCCGGCCGCAGACCCTGTCATGTCCTTTGGGTCAAGAATGCGGAGGCCCAGAAACCTCCCCAGAGACATCTCCTGGCTTTGGCCCGGCAACGGCGCGTGGACGTGCGCCGCGGTGAAGGCCGGATCTTTGGGGATCTGGAACGGCGCAGCGTGCATCATCAGGGCTGCGCTCTGGAGGTGGGCCCCTTGCCGCTGTCAGACTGGGACGACGTGTGGACCCGCGCAGACGACTGCGGCGAGCCCCCGCTGCTGTTGGCGACTGATCACATTCAGGACCCCCAGAATCTGGGTGCCATGATCAGAGCGGCGGAGAATTGCGGAGTACACGGGGTGATCATGCCCAAGGACAGAGCCTGTCCCCTGTCTCCGGTGGTCAGTCAGGCCAGCGCAGGCGGTCTGGAACACATGCTGGTAGTGCGGGTCACCAATCTGGCGCGGGCACTCAGGCAGCTGCAGGCACATCACATCTGGGTGGGCGGTCTGGAATCCGGCGATGTGGCGACGCAGGACATTGATTCTGTGGATCTGGACCGGCCTCTGGCCCTGGTGGTGGGCAATGAAGGGGCTGGACTGTCCGGCAACGTGCGCAAGAGCTGTGATTTCCTGCTGCGACTCCGCATGTGGGGACGCATCGACAGCTTCAATGCCGCCACCGCGGCCTCGATCTCCTTGTACCTGGCCCGCCAGGCGCGGCGAAACTGACGGAACCCGACCTGCCCCCGGTGGAATTGCCTTGCGCGCAAGTCGGAGACGATGTGCAGGCCCCCAAGGACGGCCATGATGGTGCAGTCCGCAATGGTCGGCAGGTCCCGGGTCGCCTGCAACGGGTCCAGATCAGTTCTGTCCACCCAGTCCCACGCAGTGAGCATCCCAAAGTGAGGAGCGGCTGCCAGCTCCGGGATGTCAAGGGTCAAGGTGCAACTCTGGACTGGGGCAGAGTGTACCGGCAGGCCCCAGTCGGTCGGCGGCTCTGGACCCCCATTGGCACTCTCGGCGAGCGTCCCATGGCGACCAGACCATCGAGGACCCTTCCCAGCGCTGTTGCAGGGCGGCTTGGCAGAAATCCATGGCTCGGATCGTGACCTGGCCCTCACACGGAGTACCACTTTGGTCAGTCCGCGGGTCAGTCTTCTGAAGGGTCACTGTTGTCATGTGCCTCCGCTGCCGGGAGTGGCCTGACCGAGCTCGGCCAAGGGGCTCTCTTGGACTGACCCGCGCAGCAACCATCCGATCCAGCCACCCTGTTCGCTGTCATGGCCTGCGGCAAAGGCTGCGATCCCGTGCCGCCTCGCTGTGCAGACGCCTGCAGGCCGCTCAATGCTGTTCCACAACTTCATCCAGGCAGGCCGCAACCCTGGTCAACTCTCGCAGGGGGCTGGCGGGTGTCAGTCAAACATCTGGCATCCGCAGCTCCCGACAGGGGACATCCTGGGTCACTCGACAACTGCAGGAGGTGCAGACACTGGGCCCAAGCAATGCCATAAGGTCCAGCCGAGCCAGACATAGGATCCAGGCAAGGAGGTCGGCCACGAGGCAACCTGTTCCAAGGCGGGAGCAGGTTGCCTCCTGCAGCATCAAGATCGGCCGCAAGACAGGAGGCCATTCTCTGATCCGACTCCTGCGCCAGCCTCGATTCGGCCTGTTCCTGTGCTACACTTTCCGGCGGATCAGCCGTCTTGTGCAGCGGTCTGGAGAAGGGGTCGCAAATAGTGTCTGTACGCAAACTCGGTTGGGTGAGCTCTTGCCTGGTCGCCATTCTGATGGCCGGCCTCATCGCGGCCTGTGCCCCCAATCCCGCCGCCCAGCTCATTTCGCCGTTCATGGTGGCAGCCTCCGACGAAGGTGTCACCGTCGTGGCCCGGGTGATCCCCAAACTGTCCGACTTGACCGCGGAAGAGATTTTTGCCGGCGTGCCGGCAGACTTGGTGGCCGCCATCCAGGACGGAGATCCCGTCCAGGGCCGGGAAATCGCGGAGCTGCAGGGTTGCGCCGGCTGTCATTCCTTCCAGGAGGACGAAATTCTGTCCGGTCCCAGCTGGTATGACATAGCCAACACGGCCGTTGGTCGTGTGGAAGGCGAAGGCCCGGTGCTGTACCTCTATCGCAGCATCATGCAGCCCAACGCCTCCATTGTGAGACGCTTTGACGCGGATGTGATGCCCAGCGACTTCGACGAGAAGCTGAGCACATCCGACCTCGGTGACTTGCTGGCGCTCCTGCTGGAGCAGGCCCAGGAATAGAGTCCCGGCAGGACGGCTCCACAGCCAGCCCTCCATCCGTGATACTCTGGTTCCTTGCCTGTACGGACTCCCCACAGTTCCTGCAGAGGAGCATCTCCAGAACACTTTCCGCCAGCATTCGGTACCATGGCCTCTCCGCCTCCGGTTGCCCCCAGGTACGTTCAAAGGCGGTGCCCGCATTGCGGCACCCGCGTGTCACAGGATGCGGATACCTGCTTTATGTGCGGGCGGTCGCTGCGCGAAAGCGGCCTGCGATGGTCCCGCCTGCATTGGCCCAGCCTGTCTACGGTGGTCATCGTGATGCTGGTGGGGGTGATAGGCTGGCAGTTGCTCCGGCCACGCGGCAGTGGCCCGGTAGCGGTGGAACCGGCCACGGAAGTGGCGCTGCCGCCTACCCTGGAGCCTCCTACGCCAGTGCCTGTGCCCACGGCCACGCCCACCCCGTGGCCGACCGCGACTCCGATTCCGCCTACGCCGGAGCCCTACCGGCACGAGGTGACCGTCAACGAGTCGCTGTGGTCTATCGCGGCCCTCTATGAAGTGGATCTGGATGAACTGCGGGCCGTCAACGGCTTGACTTCCGACACGCTGAATCCCGGCCAGCTACTGTCCATTCCCGGGAAGGAGGAGCCCGGGTCCGAGGTCCAGGTTGAGCCCGGCACCGTGTCCACGGTCAACTTCACCTACGGGGTGCAGGCGGGGGACAACATCATCAGTCTGGCCTTGCGCTTCGGGACCACACCGGACGAAATCTTCATGGCCAACGGCTTGTCCCGGGACGTGGTGATCCACAAGGGCGATGAACTGGTCATTCCCATTCCGCAGTTGTCGCAGGAGGTGCTGGTTTCCAGCGATCTGGCGCCGCGCACCAGCAACTCCGTCTATCCCGGTCCAAGACTGCTGGGCCCCGCAGATGGAGCGCTGGTCTCCCGTCGCAACACGATTCTCTTCAACTGGCTGAGTGTGGGCATCCTGGCTCCCAACGAGTGGTACGTGCTGCGCATCTGGCCCCGCGCCGGCGATGGCTTGGGTCTGCCCACAGTGTGGACGAAGGACAACAGCCATCGTCTGGACTCGGCCTATGCCCCAGAGGAAGGAGGCAATCAGGAGTTTCGGTGGCAGGTGACCGTGGTGCGAGTGGTGGCCCCTTCCATCCAGAGCGCACCGCGCGAGCTGCAGTCCGCCAGCCTTTCCAGTGAAATTCGGCAATTCACCTGGCAGTGATACAGGCGCGGAGGCCACCTATCCCCATCTGCACCAGACAGGAGCAAAGCCTTTCATGTTGAACCCATCCTCTACCTGCAAACTGGCTTGGAAGGCCTGGCTGCTGGCGGGCCTGGCACTGGCGGTGACGGCCTGCCAGGTGCCGCTGCCTGAATCCGCAACCATGAGCGCCGCACCGCCAGCGCGGATTGTGTACGCCATGTACCAGGAGCCGGAGCAGCTGAATCCCTTTCTGGCGTCCCAGACTGTGGCCGGCGAGGTCCGATCCCTGGTAGTCGAAGGGGTGCTGGGCCTGGATCCGGAGGGTCAGAACTATCCGGAACTGGCAACTGCCGTGCCCTCGGTGGAGAACGGGGGCGTGTCTGCCGACGGCCTGACTCTCCGCTACACGTTGCGGGATGACGTGCTGTGGTCTGATGGCGAGCCCTTCACCTGCGACGATCTGCTCTTCACCTATGCGGCAGCCATCGATCCGGACAGTGGCGCCGTGCGCCGTACCGGCTGGGATCGGATTGACAAGGTGACCTGCACGGACGATTTCCACATTGCCATTCAGTTCGCCGAATTCTATGCTCCTTTTCTGGGCCTTTTCTATGCTGTCCTGCCCCGCCACGCCACCGGCAATCCGGCGGAGATGACGCAGTGGGCCTACAACCGCCAGCCGGTGGGCACCGGGCCCTTCCGACTGGTGGAGTGGGTGTCCGGCGACCACATTCTGCTGGAAGCCAATCCCCAGTACCGGGATTGGCCGGCCCGGCCGCGGGTGGATCAGGTGGTGGTGCGGATCGTGCCCAGCCGGGAGGTGGGCAAGGCGCTGTTGCGCAGCCGCGAAATTCACATTCTGCGGGACTTGACCGAGGGGGACACACCGGAATTCGCCGATCTGGCCAGTGTCCAGGTGCATGGTCGGCCCAGCCCCCGCACGGAGCGGCTGCTGCTGAATCTGGCGGACCCGGCCCTGCGTGCCACCGATGATCCGCACAACCATCCTCATCCGCTGCTCGGTGATGTGCGGGTGCGCCAGGCCTTGGAACTGGCTCTGGACAAGCAATTCATCGTGGACAACCTGCTGTATGGCGCCACCGAGGTGGCCACCAGTGAAATCGGGCTGGGCTGGGCCGCCTGCGACATTGCGCCGTCTGCATACGATCCCGTGCAGGCCCGGGCCTTGCTGACCGAGGCGGGCTTTACAGATGGCGACGGCGACGGTGTGCGTGAATGTGCAGGCTGTGCCCACGCGGCGGCAGGTGCGCCGTTGCGCCTCAAGATACAGACCACGTCCGGCAATCGGCTGCGGGAGGACACCCAGGTGCTGCTGGCCGAGATGCTGGCCGAGGTGGGTGTGGAACTCTACATTGAGAATGTGCCCAGCGCAGTGCTGTTTGGCAGCTGGGCCAGCGGGGCCTTCCGCAAGCATGGCAACTTTGACATCCTGATGTACACCACTACGGACGGCATCGACCCGCACAGGCAGATGGCATCCTATTTCCACAGCGCCAGCCTGCCCACGGAAGCCAATGGCGGTGTCGGCAACAACTACAGCCGCTGGATCAATCCGGCGGCGGATGCGGCTCTGGACGCGGCCGGGTCCACGCCGGATGTGGCGGCGCGGATCGCGGCGTACCAGGAAGTCTGTCAACTCATTGCCGCCGAACTGCCCCACATCTACCTGTATGAACGGGGCGATCTGCATGGCGCCTTGGCCGACGTGGCCGGCTTTCAGGTCAACCCCTGGGGCAATGAGACCTGGAACGCCGAGGAGTGGGCCCTCGAGTGAGGGCATGGGCCTGAGGCCCCACCGGACCTGGGAATCTGGCTGCTGCTGACGTGCATGCCTGCCTATGTGACTCGGCGTCTGCTGCAGGCGCTGCCCCTGTTGCTGCTGATCAGCCTGTTGACCTTCCTGTTGGCGGATGCCGCCCCGGGTGGACCGCTGGCCGCCTATGCCGAAGATCCGGATCTGGCCCCGGAGGACCTGGCGCGTCTGGAAGCGCAGTTGGGGCTGGCGGAACCGGTGTGGCAGCGATATGGCCACTGGCTTTCGCGCATGGCACGGGGAGACTGGGGATACAGTCTGGTCACACACCGGCCAGTCATGCGGGAGATCGGGGAACGGCTGCCTCGCACCTTGCTCCTGATGGGACTCTCCCTGGTCATCACGCTGGCCGTGGCCTTGCCTCTGGGCATGGTGGCCGCAGTGCGCCAGTATTCCCTGCCGGATCACCTGATTACCCTGGGGGCCTTTGTCGGGCAGGCCGTGCCCGTCTTCTGGCTGGGATTGTTGCTGATCACCGTCTTCAATGTGTGGCTGCACCATCCGGTCAGCCCGTCCCTGGGCTTTGCGTGGTCCCATCTGTGGAACTGCACCGACTGCGCCCCGCTGCTGCCGGGCGGCGGCATGGCGCCCTTCGGCGAGGACGGGCTGCAGCCGGGAGCGCGCCTGCGTCATCTGTTGCTGCCCGTGTCCCTGTTGACATTGGTCAGCATCGGCACCTACTTGCGGTTCATGCGCGGCCAAATGTTGGAAGTGCTGCCCATGGACTACATGCGCACGGCCCGGGCCAAAGGCCTGTCGCAGCGCAGCATGCTGGTGCCCCACGCGGTCAAGAATGCCTTGCTGCCGGTAGTGACCGTGCTGGCCTTGGATCTGCCGGGACTCTTCGGCGGGGCGTTGTTTACGGAGACCATCTTCTCCTGGCCCGGCATGGGACGGCTTTTCTACCGGTCCGCCCAGCGCGTGGATTTTCCCATGCTGATGGGCATTGTGCTCATCAACGCGGCCCTGATCGTCTTCTTCAATCTGGTGGCGGATGTGCTCTATGCCTACCTGGATCCACGGGTCCGATACAGTTGACCGGCGGGCACCGTGAGGGCAGCGGGCGGCGCGCCGGACCGCGATCGCCAGACTTGGCGCACCTGGACGGCGCATGGCCCGGCCTTGGCTGGGGCCACGGTGCTGTTGCTGATTGTGATGGGCTGCACGACCGTTTCCTGGTGGTCCCCCTACCCCAGTGCGCAATCCAATCTGCCGGAACGGTATTTGGCTCCTTCCTGGACGCACCCCATGGGCACGGATGGCTTGGGTCGGGATCTGCTGACGCGGGTGCTGTATGGAGGCCGCATCTCTCTGGCAGTGGGCCTTCTGGCCACTGCCCTGGGGCTTGCCTTGGGCACAAGTCTGGGTTCCCTGGCCGGCCTGCAGGCTGGCCCGGTGGACAACTTGGTCATGCGGGTGGCGGATGTGTTTCTGGCGTTGCCGCGCATCATGGTGTTGATCCTGATGACAGTCTGGCTGCGCCAGCTGGACCTGCCGCTGCTGCAGCAAGGCGGCGGCGTGGTGGGCATTGTGCTGATTCTGGGCCTGCTTTCCTGGATGGGGGTGGCACGGCAGATACGGGCCCAGTTGCTGGTGTTGAAGGCCGGGGACTTCGTGCTGGCCGCCCAGGCGGTGGGTGTGTCGCCCCTCACGGTGCTGTGGCGGCACCTGCTGCCCAATGCGTGGACTCCCGTCATTGTCGCGGCCACGCTGCGCATCGCCGGAGCGGTCATGGCCGAGTCGGGTCTGAGTTTCCTGGGCTTCGGCGTACAGCCGCCCACCCCCACGTGGGGCAATCTCTTGACCAACGGTCAGGATGAGCTGCTAAAGGGCCACTTCTGGCTGGTGGTGTTTCCCGGACTGATGATCTTCCTGACGGTGATCGCCATCAACTTTCTGGGGGACGGTCTGCGGGACGCCATGGATCCCCGACGGCCCCCCCGCCGTGGCTAAGGGCCCGGCCCCATGGCAAACTGCCGTGGGGCGGCATGGCAGGCTCGCGTTCGATGCGTACCGGGCGGCCGGGATGAATCTATTGGGTCGCTGCAGGCTTGGCCGCCCAATGATGCAATTTCTGCACAACGCGGCCCCACCGCGGCGCGAGACAACCGGCGGGGGCGGCAGGGGGTTCTGCCGTGGAGGGATCCGGGACCGGCGCGACCGGACTGGACGCCGGTGGATCCGGATCCCGGGGCGCGGGGCTGCGGGCCCGCAGCGACTGCATGGCCGTGTCTGCCTGCAGCAGGCCTGCGCCTTGGGCCGTGACGGGCAAGTTCAGAGGGGCGCTGTTCAGTTGCAGGATGGCCTTGATCTCCGAGGCAGTCAGCTGCGGGGACACTTCCAGCATCAAGGCAGCCAGCCCCGCCACCAGCGGGGCGGCCATGCTCGTGCCGCTCATGCGGGTATAGGAGTGGTTCAGAATGGTCCCTATATGAGTGCCCTGAGCGCGGGCCGCGACCACTTCGAAGCCCGGAGCCACCAGGTCCGGCTTGATCAACCCCTGCACGGTCGGACCGCGACTGCTGAAGGTGACCACCTGATCCGACAGGTCCGTGGCCCCGACCGTGATCACCCGGGGAGCCGATCCTGGACTGCCAATGGTGCGCGGAAAGGGTCCTGAATTGCCGGCCGCCACCGTCACCACAATGTTGGCCGCCACCAGATTGGCGCACAGGCGGCTGAGGGGATCCACCCCGTGGGCGCTGACTTCGGTCCCTACGGACAGATTGATGACCTGCGCGCCCGAGGCAGCCAGCCACTCGATGCCCAACATGACCTTGCTCATGCGTCCGGACCCGCCTTGGTGCAGGACACGGGCGGCCAGAATGCTGGACCGGGGCGCGGCACCGACATAACGGCCCTGGCTGGCCGCCCCCGACCCGCAGGCCACCGAGGTCACGTGCGTGCCGTGGCCGTCCGGATCCGGCCGACCGCCATCTTCCAGAAAGTCACGAAATCCTTCAATGCGGCCCGCGAAGTCAGGATGATCCCGGTCCAGGCCCGTGTCCGCGATCCCGATCAGGATGCCGTCCCCGTAGACCCCGAAGTCAGCCCCGACCCGCGCGAGGCCGACATGCCGAATGGAGTGGTCCAGGCAGGTGGTGCACAGCGCATCCAGCCAGATGGCTTGAAACATCCCTTGCCGGGCCGAGCGTTCCACTTCGGTGCGCCGCACCCGGCCTGCCGCGAAGTGGAGATAGCGGCCGCCGCTTTCCACATGCCGAAAGGTTGCGGTCCGGGTGGTCTGGCTTTGGAAATGGGCCTGCGCATCCGCATCCTCGAAGAGCACAATCACGGGCACGTTGTCCGTGCGCGTGGTGGCCGCGGCCTCGAATATTCTGGGATCGACAAAGGGGGCAGACGTGTCCATGCGAGGTCGGCTTCGATGATGGGGACAATCGCCGCCCGGCGAGGGCCTGGACCGGACAGAGAGCAGATCTGGATTCTAGCACTTGGCGGGCCGACAGGCCGGGCAGCCTGTCACAGGGGCAGGGCAACCGCAAAGTCGCGTCATGGCCTAGCAGGAGGATCATACAGGGCCGGGTTCTCCCTACGGACAAAGCACATAGGGGCCCAAAACCGCCTGCTTCCTGGCTGTCGCGGGCCACAGCCAGGACAGACCTGGCCATACGGCGACCCGTGCGACCGGGTGCTGCAGCTATGGGATCCTCCCCAGCTGGAGGCCCTCTGGGTTCAGTGGGCCGTGGATCTGGGGAACCCACGTATGGGGGGTGGAGTGGCCGTGGACGGCCAGCCCTCCCGCGCCGCGGCGGACCTTGTCGGGCTGCATCGTCACGAAGGGCCGGGGACCCTCGGGATGGCGCCCCACCCAGAGATGGCCCAGACCCTTCGGGCGCAGCCAGTCGACTCTGTGCGGGCCGTCCAGGGCAACCCGTCTCCCCTGCAGACCGCGCTCCAGGACCCCTGCGATGTGGCGTGCATCGAGGAGGACGCCCCGGCTCCCGCATCCCTCACCGGACCGGCTACAGGGGGCAGGGCTGCATCGCAAACTCCCGGCACAGGGTGCGGGATGTGGTCTTCCGGGAGGATGCATGCCGACTGCGCACAGGCCACGCCGTCCTCCATAGGGCCGTCTTGCGGCGGGTGGCGCATCTGCTCTTGCGGTGGACTGCCTGCATCAGGTGGGACATGGAGAACCAGCGTCGCAAGGCCAGCTGGAATCTGGCCTGTATGGGGGAGGTCCTGGGTTGGGGACAACTTTGTGATTGCCCTGGTCACAGGGCCGGACAGGCACTGAGACGGCGGCGGCCAAGTACAATGACACTGTCCCCGAACCCCGCGCACAATTACAGGGATACAGTGTGGAAATGCAACAGGCGTTCAGAGGCAAAGTCGTGGTGCTGACTGGAGCCACAGCCGGCATTGGCCAGGCCATGAGTCTACGACTGGCTCGGTCCGGAGCCCAGCTGGTGCTGGCCGCCCGCGATGTGCAGCGACTGCAGGAGGTGCAGCGGGATTGCCAGGCCGAAGGCGGATTTGCGGTGACGCAGGCCACCGATGTGACCTCGGAGGAGAGCTGCAAGCAGTTGATGGAGAGGACTGTCTCCGACTTGGGCGGCATCGATGTCCTGATCAACAATGCCGGCCAGTCCATGCTGGCCCGCGTGGACGAAATGACCGATCTGTCCCTGGTCCGGCACATGATGGAAGTCAACTACTTCGGCGGTGTCAACTGCACCTTCCATGCGCTGCCGCATCTCAAGCAAAGCCAGGGCCGCCTGGGTGTCATTGCCAGTCTCACGGGGCAGGTGCCCGTGCCTACGCGCGCGGCCTACGCCGCGGCCAAGATTGCCTCGGCCCGTTTCCACGAATCCCTGCGCATCGAACTGGCGGCCACAGGGGTCAGCGTGACCGTGGTTTTTCCCGACTTTGTGTCTACCGAGATCCGGGCGCGGTCCTTGGATGGAGACAGTCACCCGCTGGGGGCCAGCCCCTTTGCCGAAGGGCACATGATGACGCCCGAGCAGTGTGCTGACAAGGCCTTGCAGGCCATTGCCAAGCGATCACGCGGTCCCATTCTGTCCTTGCGCGGCAATGCCGCGGTGATCGCCAGACCCCTCATTCCGGGGGTGGTGGAACTGATCGCGCGCCGTGCCATTCGCAAGGGCAAGTAGAGGCTGCATCTCCGCGCGGCACTTGGCTTGACACCAGGTGTTGCCCAGGTCTGCAGGCACCGCAGCAAGGCAGCAGACAACATCATCCGGGCATGGCGCTCTCAGCAACAGGTGCGCCATGCCTTGGACGAGGCGGCCAGCGGATCGCATGTTTCCTGATGCGGCCCAGTCGGCGGGGAAATCTTTGGGACTTATGTGTCTAACTAACAAGTCGGGCCTGCCTGGGCGGCAAGGCGCCGGGGCTGTCATGGCAGGGTGCGTACAGCGCATGTGGGGTCACTGTGATCGGCCCCGGTCCCCGGGCCGGGGCCGCTGCACGGCGAGAGGCGTTCCCCTCAGGGACCGCATAGACCCGTGAACAGGATATATCCGGCTTTGTGAGTTAGGTATATAGGTCCCAAATCTTTGCCCAGGTCTGCAGTGCCAAGTTCCGTCGCATCCCGGAAATGGCGCAGGATGGGCCCACATGACTTCAGCTCTCCCTCGACTTCACTTTCCGCCCTGGAGATCTCCTCGGCCTAACGCAAAGATGCATCGGGGGCTGTGGGGCGGTAGGTCTGCAGGCTGTACGGCGTGCCATCGACCGCACCCACGGTGAATCCTTTGATGGTGCCTGCAGTTGTGCGTCCACGGCCAGTATTCCCTGCTCCCCGTGCAGGCATAGGCAAACATCGTGTGGCTCCAGTCGTTGCCCCGTCGGCTTGGTCCAGACAGGACACCACCTCCACCCTCAGGAGCGGCACGCCATCCTGGTCATGCCGACAGGATGTGAGAGGCGAGGCCGGTGGAGATCCGGCCCCCACACTACAGGCCCTTGGCCCGATCGGGCCAAGGGCCTGGTGGCGGAAGATACTCGCAGCGGCGCTCTCCGCACACCGGTCCAACGCGCAGATCCGTCTCCGTCCCCGATTCCCGTCCCATATCAACCCTGGTCAACTGCGTTCTATGGGACGTGCAGGATCCGTGATCCAATGGCTCCAGGAACCAACGTAATTGCGGGGAAACCCCAGACCGGCGTACACGGCAGCCAGGATGGTGTGGCAGGAGCTGACTCCGGAACCACAATAGGCGGCGATGTCTTTCGTGGCCCTTGCGTCCCAGATTGGCGTCAGCATCCCTTGCAGTTCAGGCGGGGGCAGAAAAAGGCCTGCTGCATCCAGACTGTCAGGGTGAGGATGGTTGACGGCGCCGGGAATGCGCCCGGGCGGCTGGTCCATCGGGTCTGAGTGGCCCGCGTAGCGAAAGGCCAGGCGGGCATCCACCATGGTCAATTCGTCTTTTCCGAGCGAGGACATCACCTCGTCTGCTGTTACAACCAGGTCTTTGTTCACGTCCGCTGTGAAGTTGCCAGGTGCAGGAGACGGCACGGCCTGGTCTACGGGGCAGTCCAAGCGGGTCCAGTGCGTGAACCCGCCGTCCAGTACGGATTGATGGGCATGGCCCATCCAGTGCAACATCCACCACAGGCGACTGGCAAAGGCCCCTTGACCGTCATCGTACGCAATGACATGGGTGTCCTGGCTGACTCCCCATTGCCGGAGCGTCGCGGCGAAGTCTTCCGGGTCTGGCAACGGATGGCGTCCGGTTTGTCCTGGCACCGCCGGAGCGCTCAAGTCTCGGTCCAGATGAGCATACAAGGCGCCCGGCAGATGGCCTGCCTGGTAATTCCGATGGCCCGCCTCTGTATCCATGAGATCAAAACGGCAATCGACCCAGCAGAGGCGGGGAGCGCCTGCGACCATCAGATCATGAGCGGCGGCGGCGGAGATCAGGGGTGAATCGGGCATCGGATTGTCCTCTGTGACGGGAGCATCGGTTGTACTGTCAAGTTGACAGGCTGGTCCAAAGCGTCCGCCTCTCTGTTTTCCTGCTTCTGGCAGTCCTTCAGAAAACACGGTGCGCTGTCCGCTGGGCGAAGAAGCAGGCAAGGTCGATGGGGACGAATACGATGCCCATGACGCCGTCCAGGTCTCTGTCCACAGTGGTCGCCCAAGCTCTGGACAGAGCCAATGCCGCCCAATCCAGCGGCCTGCAAAACCATTCGCTGATTATCTTGGTGCACGTGTCTCACAACGCGAACCACGGGGCCAAGGCCAGTCCCGTTTGTCTGTCCACGGTAAGCGCAGGCCAGATTGCAGGGCTGGAGCCGATCCCGCTGGCGAAAGACCCGTCAAGGTTGGTCCTGATCACGGTCCGCTGGGCCCTGACCTTCGCGGGCCCTGTCAGTCCTGTTTCTCTTCCTCGGTCCACAGCGAGCGCAGGAATGTCATGCTAGGCCCGACTTCCGCTTCCAGATTGCCCCAGCGGCACTCTACGGAGATCATGCCGTCGTAGTCGGCCTTGATGACTTCCGCGGCAAACTTCTGGTAAGGATAGGAGCCAGAGCCCGGGTAGAGTCGTCCCGTGTCGGCTACATGAATGTGGCGCAGCCAAGGTCCGTACTGGGAAATGGCATCCAGAGGCTCGTCGTCTTCGTCCATGTGATAGAAATCGGCCAGCACCATCACGTTGGGGTGGGCCACGCGTTCAGCATAGTGGACGCCTTCCGCCACGGAATTCACAATGTTGGATTCCTTGACGTTGAGCGGCTCGATGGCGATGGTCACGTTGTGGCGCGCGGCCCAGTGGCCCGCCAAGTGCAGGAACCGGATCACCTGGTCCTCGGCCAGATCCCGATCGAAGTTGTCTGGCACGTGGCGCGAGTAGCCGCTGCCCCAGACTACAATCCGCGCGCCCACGGCCGCTGCCCGCCGCAGAGCCGTATTGACATAATCTGAGACTTGGTCCCATTGCACGTTGGGGCCGGTGACCTTGAGTTCTGCGGGGATGAACCCGCTGAAGGCCTGGACCGGGAGGGAGGCAGCCTCAAATTCGGCCATCTTGCGCTTGACCTGTTCGTCATCGTCCGGCAAGGCCGGCATCAGTTCGGCCACGCCGCATTCAATGTAGTCGCAGCCCTGGGATGACGCGATGGAGTGGACAGTGATGGGACTGCAAATGCCGCATTCAATCATGGCTGTTCCCTGTGATCGTGGTGGCGGGTGAAAAGAAGCGTTCTGGCATGGCAAGGAGCTGGCCCAGCCGACCCCAAAGGTGGGGCGGGCGGCTACGCCGCTGGGGAAGAGGCGGAAACCGGTCTGCGGGTCCGCACCTTCTTGCGGCTGTTGCGGTAGTTCACGATAGGGCGGCGAACGGCGGGTATCCGCAGCAACAACATGACGATGATCAATTCCAGACGGATGTAGCCATTGGTCAGCAGCTGCCCGCCGATCTGGACCCATTCTCCATCCATGAGCAGAGTCAGCATGTTGGGTCGCTTGTCAACCCAAATGTAATGCAGAGCCGCCAGGATCACGATGATGTACATCAGCTTGTGCAGGCGGGTCCAATTCTTGCGCAGCCGTCTCTGCCAGCCCTTGGTCGAGGTGATGCCGAGCGGCACCATGAACAGAAAGGCCAGGAATCCCACCCGGTACACATTCCGCCCCAGGATGTCGCTGAATATGCCTTCCCAGAAGAACGCGTGAAAGAGCACGACGAAGATGATGAAATGAAAGGCAATCGAGACCAGGCCATATACGCCCAAGGGACGGCGCACCCTGACCAGGGGTGACCAGCCCGTGAGGGTGACCAGGGGCGTACAGGCCAGGGAGAGCATGATCAGATTCAGGCCTGTCTCCCCAGTCTGCTTGGTGAGCCAGTCCACCTCATCCACGGGAGCCTCCACGAAGAACTGCACCGCGCGGAACAGGTAGTACAACAAGACGCCCCCGTGGACCACCAGTGTGAGCCAGTGGATGCGATGCTTCTTCATCCAGGCGCGGACAATTTCCATGGCAGCGATTTCCTCAGTTCAGTTTTGTGCTACCGTGCTGGCCCATAGGGGCAAGGAAAAGGCGCAACTGCAGTTGCGCCCAGGTGTTCCATCCGGTGTCAATGGGTCCGAGTCAGTCAGGTTCCCTAGTAGTTGGCCCTCAGGTCCATGCCTTCATACAGCGAGGCGACCTGATCCTCATAGCCATTGAAGAGCAGCGTGTCCCGTTGCCCTCGTTCCCCGATGCGCCGTTCGCGGGCCTGTGACCATCGGGGGTGGTTCACATTCGGGTTCACGTTGGAGTAGAACCCGTATTCGTTGGGGGCGGCACTCATCCACAGCGACGTGGGCATCTCTTCCACCAAGTCAATCTTGACGATCGACTTGATGCTCTTGAAGCCGTATTTCCAAGGCACGATGAGGCGCACCGGAGCCCCGTTCTGCGGCGGCAGATTCTCGCCGTACAGGCCAGTGCCAAGCAGGGTCAGGGAATGCATGGCTTCATCCATGCGCAACCCTTCCACGTAGGGCCAGTTGTAGCCGCCCTTCTGTCCGGGCAGGTTCTGGGGGTCGTAGATGGTCTCGAAGCGCACATACTGGGCTCCTGACTGCGGCCTGACCTGCTCCAGCAAGGCGCTGAGCGGGAATCCCCGCCAGGGGATGACCATGGACCAGGCTTCCACGCAGCGCAAGCGGTACACCCGATCTTCCTGCGCAAAGCCGTGGATGTCTTCCAGGGTGTAGGTCCTGGGGTTGTCCACCAGGCCGCCCACGGCCACAGACCAAGGGGAAGTGACGAAGTTCCTGGACATGGGAGCCACTCTCGCCTTGTCCACGGTGAACTCGTAGAAATTGTTGTAGTTGGTGATGTCCTTGAACTCGTTGACCACATCGCCCAGTTCGTCCGTGAGCGTACTGTAGTCGATGCCCGGGGTGGCCGGCTGCGCCGGCGCGGCGCCTTGTGCAGCTGCCGGGACGGCCGGGGCTTCGGCCTCTTCCTCAGCTTCGGGCATGTTGCAGGCTCCGACCAGAACCCCGCCGATCAGCGTCCCGGTGGCTTGCATGAATCGGCGGCGATTTAGGTACAGATGCTTGGGGGTGATTTCCGAATCCGATATGGCAGGGACAGCACTCATGAGGGTTTTCCTAACATGATTGGAGACACGTGCAAATCAGAGGTGACACACGCCTGTGTACATATGATACGGGCTGGCGGAGCCGCACAATGTGGGCAAACCCCAATTGAAACTTTCCGGTCCCGGCGTCGTGACGGCCCTGCCGTCAGCGAACGGGTCATTCTAGCATAGGGATTCGGCGGCGGGTTCGGTCGGTCCGGCGGAGTCGTGGGGCAAACGCATCACAAAAATGCAGGAATGGAGGCCGCGGACGGGGCGGGGAAGCGCACAGGGCACTCCGGCACCGCCTGCCTCCCCCCACGGTTGCATCGGAGTGATGCGTAAGCCCTGGGCGGATTCGGGCACACTTTGGATGGGATTTCGGCCCGCGGGTATAATTTGGGTTGGACTCCACCCCAATTCCTGTGCTGTTTTGGGGTGCCTCGCGACTGGTCCTGCCTGTCTGAATGGTTTTGCCGGGAGCAACTTGGCTCCCAAGGAGAAAAAGCGATGCAAATTTTGAAGTTGTGGGTTTCGGCCTTGGTGCTGGTGACTCTCTTGATGGCGGCGTGCGGTGCCCCTGCGGCCCCGGCCGCGGCCCCGGCAGAAGAGGCGTCAGACGCAGACGCCATGGATTCATCCATGGCCATGGGCGAATACCGCCAGTCTCCCTATCTGGACGCACAGGTAGCCTCCGGAGACCTGGCGCCAGTGGAAGACCGGCTGCCGGTCCACCCTCTGGTAGTGGTGCCAGGCGTGATTTCCAAGGTGGGGGATCTGCCGGAACTGGCAATCGGGGAATACGGCGGGGTAATGCGCTTTGCCCATGGCAATCCGGACTGGAATCCGGATGTCTTCATCATGCTCAATGAAAATGTGTTGGCCGCCCCGGGCATTACGGTGGAAAACATCTATGGCAATGTCGTGGAAGGCTACACGGCCAATGCGGACAACACGGTGTTCGATTTCCAACTGCGGGAAGGTCTGAAATGGTCCGACGGCCAGCCCGTGACAACCGCGGATGTGGCCTTCACTTTCGACGACTACTGGAACAACGACAACCTGAGTCCCGGCTATCCCTCCAAGTTCAAGTCGGCGGGGAACCCCCAAGGGGAACCCATGAACCTGGAAATCCTGGACGACTACTCGTTCCGCATCTCCTTTGAAGACAGCTATGGCGGCTTTCTGCGGGAGTTGAGCATCAAGGGCTGGCAGGGATACACCGACATCTTCAAGCCCGCCCACTACCTCAAGGACTTCCACAGTGACTATACAGACCCGGCGGCCGTGAACCAGATGGCATTGGACCGCAACCTGGAAGACGAGCGGGCGCTGTTTGCCGCCATCGATTGCCGCAACTGGAACATTCCCAATGCGCGGTGTGCGGGCTTCCCGGCCATGTGGCCCTGGATCAACGTCACGGAAGACGAAGGCCTGATGAAATTCGTCCGCAATCCCTATTACTTCAAGGTGGATGCGGCGGGCAATCAGCTGCCGTACATCGATGAGGTCTGGTCCGTACTGGTAGGGGACACCGACGGGGTCAACCTGAAAGTGTTCGCCGACGAAGTGGACATGTTGCGGGAAGACACGGCGTTGCTGAAGCTGCCCCTCTATCAGGAGGCCAAGGACAAGGGCTACATCGACTTCCGGATCATGGACAATCATGTGGACCCGACCTCCTTCTATCTCAACTACACGCATCCGGACGAGAGTTGGCGGGCGGTGGTCAACACCCTGGAATTCCGCCAGGCCCTGGCCCTGGCCATCAACAATGCGGAGATTGTCGAGAACATCTACTACGGTTTCGGCAGCCTGCCGGAACTCTCCCCGGGCGCCTACGATCCGGAACAGGCCAATGCCTTGCTGGATGCCATGGGCATGGACGCCCGGGACAGCGATGGCTGGCGGTTGGCTCCGAACGGCGCACCATTCGTCATTCCGCTGGAATACGCGGATCACGCGCCGGACATTGGCCCGGTCGCCGAACTGCTGGTTGAGTACTTCAATGACGTGGGGCTCAACGCTTCGCTCAAGAAACTGGAGAACTCCCTGTGGGGCAACCGGCGCAATGCCAATGAGCTGTACGCCACCATCCTTTGGAACGTGCAGCCCATGTGGCCGGAAGGCACCTGGACAGACTATTTGCCCCACAACTCCTGGGCTCCCACCTGGACGACCTGGATGAATACCAACGGGGAGGAAGGCGAAGAGCCGCCGGCCCCCGTGCAGCGCATCATCGAGCTGCAGCAGGGTCGTGTGCAGGCCATTCCCGGTTCACCCGAGGATGTGGCCCTGTACAACGAAATCCAGCAGATTCTGCGGGACAACATCTACTTCTTTGCCATTGCCGAGAAGGTGGGATATGTGCTGGTGACGGACGCCGCCATGCGCAATGTGCCCATTCAGGGCCAGGCCATCGCCGGCAACAACAGCGGCGAGCAAATGTTTTATGCCTCCGGCAACTAGGTTGGATCTGCCGGTCCAGGACTCCCGGAGCCGGTCTGACCTGACGGGTGGATAGACAATGGAATGACACAGGGAGGCCAAGGTCTCCCTGTGTTTGCCCACATAAACAATGAGGAATGCCGTGAACAGTCACATCACCCAGGATCAAGTGGACTTCTACCAGGCAAACGGCTTTGTCGTGATCGACGATTTCCTGGATGCGCAGGAACTGGAGACCTGGCGGGATGCCATAGACGAGGCCGTGGCCCAGCGCAAGCATCGCAAGCTGGCTGCCGCCGGTGGGGACGAGGACGACGAAAAGTGGAAGGCCGGCGAGTCTTTCTATGACTACGTCTTCGTGCAGCGCATCAACCTGTGGCAGGACAATCCCAAGGTCAGGGAGTTGATACTCAATCGGGACATCGGACGCATGGCCACCACCCTGGCCCAGACCGCAGGCATGCGGGTCTGGCACGACCAGGCCCTGATCAAGCAGCCCTGGGCCAACGCCACGGCCTGGCATCTCGACAACCCGTACTGGTCCTTCTACTCCCGGAATGCCGTCAGCATCTGGATCGCCCTGGACGATGCCACCTACAGCAACGGCTGCCTGTACTTCCTGAAGGGCTCGCACCGGGTCACGACCTATGACAACGTGGGGATTGGCCAGAACATGGCGGACATTTTCAAGGTGTATCCCAGTCTGGCCGAGTCCGAATCCGCCGCAGCCCCCATGAAAGCCGGTTCCTGTTCCTTCCACAACGGCCTGATCGTGCATGGGGCCGGGGCCAACATGACCGCGGGCTGGCGGCGCGCCATGACCTGCGGTTTCATGCCCTACGGCAGCACGTTCAACGGCATCCAGAACATCCTCACCGACGAACAGTACGCGCGGTATCAGGTGGGGGACGAGATCGACGACAGCGCGCAGAACCCGGTCGTCTATCACCAGGACGCATCTTTGATCACCATCTGAGCGGCCTGGACCGTTTCGCACATCAAGGAGAAGGCCATGGGCCTGATGCATTTGGAGGCGGACACAGCCGCCCCGGATTTCGCGACCGTCAACGAGAAGGGCAAAGCCGTCTCGCTGACGGACTTCAAGGGCCGGAACCTGGTCCTCTATTTCTATCCCAAGGACGATACGCCAGGTTGCACCACGCAGGCCTGTTCCCTGCGGGACAATTTCGCGGCCTTGGAAGGGGCCAACGCCACCGTGCTGGGGGTCAGCCCCGACGATGCAAGGTCCCACACCAAGTTCATTGAGAAATACGAGCTGCCATTCTCCCTGCTGGCGGACACGGACAGAACCCTGTGCGAAACCTACGGGGTGTGGGGAGAACGCAAGTTCATGGGCAAGACCTTCATGGGCGTGCATCGCAGCCTGTTTGTGATCAACGGAGACGGCCAGCTGATCTCCGTGAATTACGGCATTTCCCCCAAAGACAGTGTGCCTACGGCCCTGAAAGCCTTGCAAGACGCGTCCTGACCTGAATCCCTGCCAGGGCGAAGGCTGGGGCTGCCTTTGCTGCGGGGCGGCACCCACCACCCAAGCATCGCAAAACAGGAAAACACTGCGGGGAGAAGACCGCTAGGTCGTGCCTGCAGGGCGTCGGGAAGCCTGTGTTGCCGCTTCGCATTGCGCGATAGCAGAGGGAAAAGGCGCGGATGTCACACTAGGGGATGACAAGGCCCCGAACGGATTTCGGGCTGCAGTCACTTGGCACGGCTGGACCATCCCCGCCTGGAATTCGAGGCACGGATTAGCTGCCGCGCTCTTTCAGCAGCGCTTTCAACCTGGCAATTTCGGCGGTGTCCCGGGCAGATTGCTCTTCGGCCCGCTGGGCTCGAGCCCGCTCCTGGGCGGCCCGCTCTTCGGCCCGCTGGGCTCGAGCCCGCTCCTGGGCAGCCCGCTCTTCGGCCTGCTGGGCCTGGGCTCTTGCCTGCTGGGCCTGGGCTCGCTCCTGGGCGGCGAGTTCCTCGGCCCGGAGCAAGGCTTCTGGCGTCATGCGGTACCAGTCATCCTTGTGCGGATCCAACAGCCGCAAGGCATTTCCCGCCTCCAACCCCCAGGCGGTTCCCAACACGAGACTGCAATACAGGATGACTTCACGACCCGCCACCGTGCCGGGCTGCCCTGCGATCGGCTCATAGTCCGTGCCCGCCAGTTGCCAGCCTAGGAAAGGCGGGCCTCCGGTGTGGCCCATGGGGTCATACAGCCAATATTCCGCGATGCCCGCCAGGCAATAGATGTCGTACTTGGTGTCTCGATCGGCTGCGTACGTGCTTTCCGAAGCGATCTCCAGGATCAGGGCAGGGCGCAGTGTCTCCGCAAGTTCCAGCGAACCGTATTCCACATCCGCTTCCAGCAAATCCTTCCCTGGCCAGATGGCAATGTCCGGCGACACCCCCTCCTTGAGCGGCACATTCCGGATTAACATGTCGCTGGTAAGCGTATAGGGCAGGTCCTGTGCCGTGAGATGCAGCCGCAGATCCTCCTCGCATTGCAGCAGGCGTGCATGATGGACGTTCGATTCCAAGGTCTTGACTCCCTCGATTGCACAGAACGGGTCCTCTGTAAACCAGGGAGCCAGAGTCTCTGTCCGATCCAATGTTGCCATCCATCCATCCTTCTCGGTTCCATACTGTGTGGTCCGCCGCTGCCCCGAAGCACAGGCATGATAGCACTGCAGCCACATCGGCTCTGAAGGCAGTGCAAGTGAAATCGACACCTTGGGCAACGGCATCCTGAACATGCGGGATCGTCGACCATGCCAGGAAGGAGGATTATCGCCGCCAAACGCCAAGATGATGGCCAAGACTCTCGTCGTGGACTTGAGGCCCTTATGCTGCGCGTGTGGTGCGCAGGCCCTGTCTGGCTGCGCCTCCGTAAAACAGACCCGCCTGTCATCGTTAGTAGAATGGCTGCGAATGCATGCAGCGGCCTTGCAGTTTGGATATTGACCATGATCAAGAAACTGCCCCTGGGCGTGTCGGGCTTTGCGGACGTGCGGCGCTATCCCGGCTACCTGTACGTGGACAAGACCCGCTTGCTCGCCGCCCTGTTTCCCGCGCATGGGCTGGAAAAGCGGCATCTGTGCCTGGCTCGGCCGCGGCGGTTCGGCAAGACGCTGCTGGTGTCCACGCTAGAGGCGCTGTTCCAGGGCCGGCGGAAACTGTTCACCGACATGTGGATCGGGCAGGCAGGCCACTGGGACTGGGAGCGCAACCGGCACGCGGTGCTGCGCCTGAGTCTGGCCCTGCGCAACCTCCATGACGTGGGACAGTGGGAAAGGGCCTTGAGTTGGCATATGCGGAGACAGGCCCGGGTGCATCGGCTGCCGCATGATCCGGCCCTGACCCCCGAACAGCAGCTGGAAGACCTAATCCAGGACCTGGCGGCGCAGTCCGGGGGACAGATTGTGGTTCTGGTGGACGAGTACGACATGGCCATCACGGAGAACCTGGGACGCGCCGAGGTCCTGGGCGACATCCTGGATGTCATGCGCGCCTTCTACGGGGCCCTGAAGGCACAGAGCGACTGCATTCACTACACCTTACCTCACGGGCATCACCCGCTTCTCGCGCACAGGTCTGTTCTCCGGGGCCAACCACTTGATGGCCCTGTCCTTCCCCCCGGGTCAACGCCTTGCTGGGATTCACCGCAGAGGAGATGCATGGCAACCCCGACATGGCCGCGCTGGTGGCCCATTGTGCGTGCAGCACCACCGACCCGTATGCGGCCATGGCCGATTTCTTTGGTACTCATAATCATACCGCTCCACCCGTCCGGGGCGGGCCTTGATGGGCAGTGTCCCATCTTCGGTCAACTGCTTGGAGGGCGCGTCGAAACAGACCACCGGGACGCCTGGGGGCGCGGTCTTCCGGATACCGGTCCAGCAGGTCCGCCATCCGGGCGACGTACTCCTCGCTCAGCTTGGGGATGCGCCATGCCGTCTTCTGCCACGGCTTGAGTTGGTTTTGATGAAGGCCAGTTCCAGGGTCCACAGGAAGTTGGAGTAACCCTCGACCCGCTCGCCGGGGTTGAAGACCAGCCCGTGGCCTTCCTGCAGGTTGCGGACGTATAGGCCAAACTAACCGCCAAGCCATGTTTCGACTTTCCGGCTATATCCGCCATCCGCATACGGGAACTGCTACTCAACAAGCCGAATCTCCCCCTCCCAAGTCCGTCCCTCGCCCGGAATGTACTGCCCGGTCCTGATTTCGGCGATGCCATATTCCGGCAACAGAACTTCCGCGAAGCATATCCCTGTGGTTATCAAATCATGACGGTCAACGTTAGAGTCGAGGTTGTTGAAACCGTATTGCCGGCGCGGGCCGGGGAGGTCGTTCATGTCAACCGGGTACAGGTGCAGGAAGAACTTTGCGCTAGCATCTCCCTCTCCGCACTGTTCCCTAACATAGACGAGGCGGTTTTCGATGAGGTACACGTCGAAATCGGAGCGGATTGCCGGTTGGCGATCTGCAACCAGATTTGCCAGGTAATCGCTGGCCGTGGTGGTCTCAACCCGAACCGGATGCGTGGCACCGTGGGGCATCACAAGCGCGGCCACGCATAACCCTGTTTGCATTTGCACCCAGGATTTGGCTACAGTTTCATCCCTTGGCCCGGCCCACGACCATACTATTAGTTCGTCCGGCGCACAATCCTGGGCGAACGCTTGCGCTATCTGCCCGTCCACAATCAGCCCGACGCCATCCGCCTGGGAGTCGAAATGCGACGCCATCCTTTCCCAAAACTCGGCAGTGGCCCCAATATCTTCAACCGGCTCAACGGCCCAGAGTTGGAACGCTGCTATATGCTTACTGTGGCTCTTGTAGAAGGATGGCCCCTCATACAGCGTGTTATCGAAGTCGAAACTGATCGGCCAGGTATTGGCGTAGTGGGTGGTACCGAACTTTTGATGCAGAGTTTGGGCGTAATCGTCCAAGTCATAAACTCCGCCCCCATACACTTGGAGGGGGGTATATTGGCGCAGAAAATCGTAGGAGTTCACAAGTCCGTCCAGGTTCACCACCGGAAAGTCCGAGAAGTACCCGACAGCGCCAGCATCCCATGACCCGACCACGGCATCGGCGGGCAGTATGCGGTTCACAACCAGCGTTCCTTCGTGAGTCGCGGCCATCCACTCGCTGTTGCCCCCCGCTTCACTCCTCCAGTCAACATAGTCAAACGGATTAGTGAAATCCGTCCTTACGAGCAGGACAACCGCGCCGACAATGACAATGCCCACGCTCAAAACGTTGGCCGCATACTGCGACTTCGGCGTGATGAAACGCCGGATGAAGTATATGGCTACGTAGCAGGCGATGGGAACGATCAAGGCTGTCATCAAGTAGGCCGGAACGAAATACCAGGAATGGCCTGCCCAGCGTGGGGCAAGGGTAAAAACCGTCTGCCCGAACTTGGCCAAGTGCCCCGCCGCCAAACTGAAAGGCGCCACCAGAAAGAACAGCAGCAGCCAGTCCTCCCGGCGGCGGGAATGGCGAACAAACCACCAGACCAGCGGAAGGCAAATGCAGAATCCCAGGGACATCAGCAGCATCCTGTCATTGAAAGCGTCAATTTGCAGGACATCCAAGAGGTTCTGGGCGAAGCTGTATCCTCCTTCACGATCCCAGTGGAACTGCGACCACGCCTGCTTGGTCGCGCCGCTCACTGGCACGATGCCGCCAAAGACCAACCCGTTATAGGCGAAGTAAACCAGGATGCCTGCGCCTGCGCTAATTATTGGAACATATATTCGGTATGGGGGGGGGGGTACATCGTATTGTCGTTTTCAGGGACGCGCCAGCCGGCCGCTCCTGCCTCGACCACTCGATGAGGCACAGCGCAGCAGTGGCGGCCAGTGAGATGGCGATGTACTCCAGCCGCGCCCAGGGCAGGGCAAAGACGATGGCGGCCAGCGGCCACCGCCACCGCGCTGGGTTCCGGGCATACAGCATCAAAGCCAGGAAGAACAGCCCCAGCATAAACAAAGCCGCCGCCGCTTCCAATCCAAGAAGCAAGGCGCGGTATTGGTAGAGGGTCGGCAGTGCGGCGCACAGCAGCAGCCAGGGCAAGCGCGCCAGCCGGACGGCCATGACGACCAGCGCAACGCCGCCGGCGACGAGCATAATCTCGAAAGCCTTGATGCCAAACAGCGCGGCTTCCTTGTCGAACACCCAGTAGAACGGCGTAATCAGCAGCATCCAGACCGGGTGGTAACCGTTGGTCTGCGTGATGCCGCCGTCGAAGGTGGAAAACTTGCCATCGGCCAAGTGGTAGGCTATCTGGAAGTAATAGAAAGAATCATCAGTATTCGCGCTAATGACATCAATGAGGTCGAAGTTCGCCAGCATATACCAGGCAAACCCGGCGCCATAGGCCAGGATGCCAGCGAGAAACAGGACGAACAGGGCGCGCCGGAGATTATTCAGTGTAAAGCCTTGTCGGTCATTCCCGTTACTGTTCAAGATCGAGCTCCTCTAAAGCAGCGGGCCGAGCACATCATGCTGCTCGACCTGGGCCGCAACGACATTGGCCGCGTCAGCGTCCCCGGCACGGTCAACGTCACGCAATTCCTGGAAGTGGAGCGTTTCTCCCACGTGATGCACCTGGTATCCCACGTTGAGGGCCAGCTGCGGCCCGATATGACTACTTACGACGCGCTGCGGGCCTGCTTCCCCGCCGGCACCGTCTCCGGCGCGCCCAAGATCCGCGCCATGGAAATCATAGCCGAAGTGGAGCGGGAGCGCCGCGGCCCCTACGGCAGCGCAGTAGCCTACTTCAGCTACAACGGCAACATGGACACCGCCCTGGTCCTGCGCACCGGCATCTTCAAGGACGGCGTCATGTACGTCCAGGCCGGCGGCGGCGTGGTGGCCGACAGCATTGCCGAGGACGAATACATGGAAACCCGCCACAAGTCCGGCGCAATGATACGCGCCATCGACGCCGCCGAGGGCATCGCCTGAAACCCTCTGGTTTTCAGGCGCGCTGCTTTGGTATAAAAGCATCAGGGATGCAGCCCTTCAACAGGATACAGTGAATCTTAGAACCCCTAACAAAAAGATGATAGTCCTCGGAAGCAGATGATCGAGCAGCCCAGGGACAGGAAGGCTTCATGGATGTCAGCGCGGCACTCGTAGCGCACCCGCAGCCGGCGGAACTGGTGCAACCAGCCCAAGGTCCGCTCCACCACCCAGCGGTACACTCCCAGCCCGCTGCCATGTTCGGCGCCCCGCCGGGCCAGCGCGGGCGCAATGTGTCGCGCCCGCAGTTCCTGGCGATGCCGCCGCGAGTCATAAGCCCGGTCAGCGTGCCGCCGCTGGGAGGTCGACGGGGCCGTCCCCGTCGACCTCCCAGCGGCGGCACGGCGTCCACCAGGGGCAGCAACTGGGTTACGTCATGGCGGATTGGCGCCGGTCAGGATGGCCGACAGCGGCGTTCCGTTGGCCTCGGTGAGCGCGTGATGCTTGCTCCCCGGCTGGCCTCGGTCCGTAGGATTGGGGCCCGTCTTTTTCCCCGCCGCCCACGGCCCGCACCGATGCGCTGTCCACGCAAGCCCGGGACCAGTCCAGCCGGTCTGCGCCGTGCAATCGGGACAACCGCGTTTCATGGAGCTTTTGCCACACTCCCGCCTGCTGCCAATCCCGCAGCCGACGCCAGCAGGTCATCCCCGAACCGCAGCCCATCTCCTGGGGCAGCATCTCCCAAGGAATGCCGCTCTTCAATACGAACAGAATGCCGGTCAGGGCTTTGCGGTCATCCAGGGGTTTGCGTCCCGGATTGCGCAACCGCCGGGGTTGGGGACTGGGCAGTAGCGGTTGTACGATCTCCCATAGTTCGTCCTCCCACAGTTCGTCGCTTACCAAAGGTTTCGCCATCGGGTACGGCCTCCCGCTTCCATGAATACTGTACCAACGCGCCATGACGGAATGAACTTACCGAGAGATTAGCCGCCTGATTATGGATTGGCAACCCATTTTGTTAGGGGCTCTTAGTCAATGTTGGAAAGGCAGTGGTAGAAGCGATGGAATTTAGTTCTGGCGTCGTCGATGCTGAAGCGCCGTCGATGGTGGCGCCCGACGCGTTGCGGCGGGTCTCGTAGGCTGCGATGTGGCTTTGCAGGGCATCGCCGTCTGGGTTTCTTCCCTTGAGGCAGGCGCGGCTCAGCACGCTGAATTCGATCTCGGCCATGTTCAGCCAACTGGCGTGCTCGTAGAAAAAGAAGGGAATTATATACCTGTGTACACTAGGGCGTGTTGATTAATGGTCGCAGCATGATCCAAGTGGCCGCCACCTGCACCAGGGCCAGAAAGGTCCGCTGCAACTTGGCGTAGCGCGTGGCAATGCCCCGAAACTGCTTGAGGCGGTTGAAGAACCGTTCGCTCTGTTCCCGCCACTCGTACTGCACCGGGTCGTGGGGGATGGGCTCCTTGCGGTTCTGCTGGGCCGGCATCACGGCCTCCACCGCCTGGGCCGCCAGGGTGTCCCGAATGGCATCGCTGTCATACGCTCGATCCATGACCGCCGCGGTGGGCGGAAACCGGGAGACGGCCGCGGGCCACAGGACCTCGCACCCCTGCCCGTCCGGCCGCGCGCCGCCGGTCCGGGCGCAGGCGATGCCGGTCTGGTCATCCAGGCAGATGGCCTGCAGCTTGGTGGAGAAGCCACCGCGGGAACGACCGAGGGCCTGGGCTGCCTGACCACCCCCTTTTTTGCGGCCCCGGCCGCATGCTGATGGGCACGCATGATGGTGGAATCCACGTACAGGGCCGCCCACATCTCCTCCTCGCCGGATACCGGCTGGACCCGGCGCCACAATTCTGCCCAGATGCCCTTGTGCTCCCAACTGCGAAACCGCTGGTACACCGTGTCCCATTTCCCGCAGTCCGCAGGCAAGTCGCGCCAGGGACTGCCCGCCCGGGTGTGGTACAGCACGGCTTCCACAAACATGCGGTCACCCAAAATCGAGGGGCGGCCCACTCGGGGGCGGATTTCGGCCAGCACGGCCTCCATCTGGGCCCACAGGGCATCGGTCAGGATCAGACGCGTCGTCATGGGGGGGCTCCGTTGCGGGGACTGGTATCCGTATATCCTGCCCTGTTCCCACGACTTAATCAACACGCCCTAGCATTGGGATTAGGACGCTGGTTAGCGGTCTTCAAGATACCGCCAGTTGCTCCTCGGTTCGGCCCGTAGCACCACCTCGGCAATCCGCTCTGGCGGTGCGTCAATCGGGTCTGGCATGGTCAGTTTCGATGGCCGGCCGCGTTCCCGCTTACGCTTGCTGTTGCCAAACCCCGATGGAACCGTTCTCTTGTTGCGTTTCCCTCTTGCCATGATGCTCCTTACCGCCGGCGGCGACGGCTGGTTCGTCCTTGAGCTCTACCCATCCGCAGGTTGTTTTCGTTCTTCATGTGCCTGCTGGCTCGGTTCGCCTGCTGCAAGCCGATGAGCGTGTAGCGGTCCCGCTTTTCCCTGTTGCAGGGCGGGCATAGCAACGTGAGGTTCTCGTAGGCGTCCGTGCCGCCCTGGGAGCGCGGGTTGATGTGATCAACCTCCAGTACTCGCGGGTCAAACTGGTAATCCGCCCCGCAGCCCTGACAGAACGCAGAACGCGCCGATGTCGGCCAGCAACCGCCCGTGATGCGCCCGGGGCGGCGGCAACCGCTGGGCGCGGCCCGTCGGCGTCCGCAAGGTGAGCGTGGCAGGTTCGCCGCCGTCCGTCCTGGGGGGTGGTTTCGTAGTGAATGTCGCGGCGCAACAATGCCTGTTGTCCCCGCTTGCGCTGGCCCTTCACCAGCAAACACCGTAGCGGTGTAATACGAATCGTAAGGCACTCTGACTTCGTTGCGATTGAACGTGTATTTATCCGATTTGGTGTATCGGAGGATGGTGTCATGTTTGCGCGGGAAATCTTTGGTGGGTTGCCCTCCCCCAGCGTAACACCACACGATTTCGTTTCGGAAGTTGTGCCGGCCGAATATGGCGTCCTATGGCGTCCATCAGGGTTTTGACCCAGGCATGGGCAGTGTGGTCTATGTGCAGGTACAGGCTGCCATCGTCGGCCAAGATGCGGCGCATCTCCAATAGCCGAACACCCAGCCAGCAGAGGAACGCGCCCATGTCGTCGCCCCATACCTGCTTTGCGGTGGTGATGACGCTCCACACTTCCGGCTCATCGCGCTGTATGGCAATCAGCCAGTCGTCGTGAATGTCCTCATCCCAGCGCCAGCGGTCTTGAAACTGCGCCCCGCTCGCCAGACTGCCGGGCGTGGCGTGAAAGTCCTTATTCTTGAACGGCGGGTCGGTGGCGATAAGGTTCACCGTCTCGCTGTTCAGGCCCCGCAGGAACGGCAGGTTGTCGCCGTGATACAGCGTCCGGTTCTCAAAGTTGCGGTCAGCCATGATTATGCCCGTGCCCAATCAAATTGACTCCTAAATCATCTGCGGGTTGCGGGTGTGCGGCGGGCCAATAAGCTCCGCGTAGGGCAGATGCTTGCCCACCGAATCCCGCGCCATCGCCGCCATCTGGTCAACAGTGTCCATAGGGCGGGCGTTGTGCCGGCCCTCAAACTCCGCAACGTACCGATTGCAGGTGCTTGACGCTCATGTGGTGGTACGTTCCCACATAGCCCCGTTTCAGCAACGCCCAGAACGATTCAACGCCGTTGGTATGGGCCTGTTCCCGCACGTACTCGCCCGCGCTGTGCGCGACTGCCTCATGATAGCGGTTCAGTCGCCGGTAGGCGGCGGCTTCGTCGGTGTACACCGTTGCCGTCAGTTCCGTCCGCTGGTGAACAAACTCCCGGAGCGTCGGGCCGTCCGTGCGCTCCACCACACCGGCGTCAACTTCGTTAGTGGCCCGGTCTTTGACGCCGGCGACGGCGGTTTTGCCGACAGCCCCGCGCCCAGCCCGTAGTTTCTTGGATTCGTGCTTGTTGCCTTCCTTCCCGCCGATGTAGGTTTCGTCCGCCTCTACCGGGCCGGCAAACCGCTGTTCCTCTCCGTCCTCATCCAGCCATACCTCGCGGATGCGGTGTACCAAGTGCCACGCGGTCTTTTGCGTGATGCCCAAGTCCCGGTGCATCTTCATGCTGGACACGCCCTTCAAGTTGGTATTCGCCAAGTAGAACGCGATAGCCCACTTGCTCAACGGGAGTTTGCTGTCGTGCATGATAGTGCCGGTCTTGACCGTGAAATCCCGCTTACAGGGGTTGCAGCGGTAAGCCGGCGTCTTGCGCCCGTTGGCGCGGGGCGATACCCTGTCGCCGTCGCAGTAAGGGCAGGTGATGCCATCCGGCCAGCGGCGGGCGACAAACCACGCCTCAGCCTTGGCCTCATCGCTGAATTCCTGGACAGCCTGTACCAGTGTCATGCCCTTACGGAAGGACTTGCCAGGGCCGGATTGCTTGGTAGCCACAATCAACGTTCCTACGCTTGATTTATGGCGTTACTGTACACCGAATGGATTGCGGCGTCAAGCGTTTCGGTGTACACAGGTATATAATTCCCTAATTTTGACGTGCAGCGGCTGGCGGGGCTGCTGTACCAGAGTGGCTACCTGACCCGTCGCCCTGCAGACCCTGATGCATCCGAGACCTCCGCGGAGGCCCTGGATTTCCCCAACCGAGAGGTCAAGGAGGCCTTCACGGACTCGCTGCACCAATGGTACCAGGAGCACGTCGCAGCATGGCTGCAGGCCGAGGCCGCGGGCCCGACGGGTTATCTGGCCCAGCTGCGCCGCTCCCTGCGGGAAGGGGACGCGGTGGCGGTGCAGGGCACACTGTCTAGCTGTCCGGGGATCCTGCCCTACGTGCTGCGCAACCTGCCGCCCACGGTGCGCCGGGTGGCCGACTACGAGGTGTTCTGCCAGTCCCTGAACATACCGGCCTTGGCCGAGGCGGCCACGCCGGCCGGCCGTCTCGATTCGGTCGTGGAACTGGATGGTCGCATCCCGGTGCTGGAGCTGAAGGTGGCTGCCAGCCCCGAGGCAGCGCTGAAACAGGCCTTTCTGCGGGATTACACTGGTCTGTTCCGGACGCGGTCGCATCCGGTCACGGTCTACGGTCTGCAGTTTGATGTTCCTGCACACACCATCCTGGCGTGCCGCGCTTGGGATTTGGGACGATACAATGCATGGGGGCAACAGTGGGAGCGCGAGCCCTTTCCCGTGTCTCTGGCCGAGTTGGGGCAATGGCCTCTGGCCGATCGCAAAGCCTATATCGCGGCCACCGTGCTGCCGGAGCCAATACGGTCTGAAGCCCTTCCAGCATCTCCTCGAATTATCCATTCTTTTGGGCCAACGCGTATGCCTCGCCTCCTGCATATCCAAATGACTGCCTCGCAACGTCAGACATTGCAGCGGTACCGCCGCGATCCCAATCTGAGTCCCCGGGAACGGGATCGGGTGGAGATGTATCTGCTCTCCGCGCAGGGTTGGACTGTGCCCCGCCTGGCAGTACATCTGGATGTCTGTGAGGCCACCGTGCGCCGCTGGATCCACCTGTGGGAGGCGCAGGGCTTGCAGTCCCTGCGCCATCAGAAGATCGGCCGCCCGCCCGATACCGCGCAGCGAAAAATCGTGTTTCGCGCCCTGACCCGGCTGCTGAGCCAGGATCAGGTCTGGAGTGCCCGCACGCTGGCCGCGGCCTTGGCCCGGGAGGGACTGGACCTGCAGCCGCGCACGGTGCACAAATATTTGCATCTGATGGGAGCCCGCTATCAGCGTCTTCCTAAGTCCCCCCGCTCCTTTACCTGGATCCATCCGGATTCACCTCCATCGGCTGCCGGGGATTGACCTGGCTGCCGCCGCTTCGTCTTCTGCGAAAATCCCAGGGCCAGCGCGCCCGTGCGGGCAGCCCGGCACCACTCCACGGAAACCTTGGATCAAGCGCGTCCCCGGTACCGGGACGTGCCAGGAGCTGCAATCCTGCTTGCGGTACCTGCCGACCCTAGGAGCACGGTCTCTACACCGGGCAGTGCAGAACAACACCTTGAGTCTCGGTTTTCCACACCGTCCTGGAGTGCATCCGAGAGCATCTCTTGTCTTGTCTTGGTTTCATGACAGGCACTGGGTTGCCGTCATGGGTACCTCTTGATCAACGCAGTTGATATCCCGCGTACACGATCTTGGCGTGTAGGTCATGGGGATTGGGCTGCAGGAGCGTGTGGGCCGTGCGCCGCAGCAGGGCCATGTTGCGGGCGGCATAACCTTTGCGCAGACGGCATTCGTTTTCCCGGAAGGCCACATCCAACACCCAGTGCAGGGAGTTCTCGCGCCCGGAGGGCCAACCCGAGGTGGGCGATCTGGGCCCGGGCGGCACGCCCCGGGGCCTTCTCCCCGCCCGTGCCCTGCGGGAGGCCGCGGTGACCGTCCTCGAGGGCCCAGGCTTGGCGGGCCAGAGTCTGGCGGTGCGCGGCGGTCAAGGTCCGGTCGCGGGTGGCCCCGTAGGCCGCGTCGCCGTGTGGGGGACCGTCCGAAACACACGCGCCCGGAGGGCCCCCGCGCCATGGCCGCGTTCTCCCTTGTCCTTGGCACAGGTTCTTCGCTGGCCCAGCCTAGCGCATACGGACTCGAGGCCCAGGCAACTGGACGGGCTCCGGGAAGAAAGCGGACGTGACGACCCAGCTCTGGGACGGTCTCGCGGATCCGGACCCCAGGGTGCCCACGGTCTGTCACGCCCGGGGCGTGCGCCCATGACCAATCATACTCGGGTACCCGGCGGGCCGCTCCCGTGCCGGGGCACCCGTGCGATGTTCTGGGTCTGCGGCGGGTCCAGCGTCACATCATCGACCATGAGTACCCCGCGGCGCCGTGGGATCAGGCCTGGGGCCTCTGGCCACCACGCCTCCGTGTCGGGCGGCGGATGAGGGCCTCGGTGCCGGGGTATCGGTCCGGCGAGGCGATCCGGGGATGGATGGTGTCTTCCGGGTGACCGCGGGCGGGGTGCATGGGGCAGGTTCCCGATGACAGGGCCACCAGAGACCTCTAGCCTACCCGCATCCGCGGTGAGACCTTGGGTCAGGGCTGCCTGATGCCTCTGCATCCCCTGCAACTGCGTAACTCCTACAAATGCCCGATTGTGTTGACAAAGCAGGCGTCTTGGAATCGAGGCTGGACTTTGCGATGGACCTGACAAGGCCTCTGTGGTCATATACAATGGAGACCACGAGGAGGAATGACACGATGGCAGGCACGGTGTTGCAGCGGTCTGCACCCGCGGTGGTCTACCCCTGTGCAGACGACAAACCCATGGCGGAGACGATTGCCCAGTACGATGCCCTGACCTATGCGGTATCCGCCCTGCGCCGACATCTGCGGACGGATCGAGAAGAGCATCTGGTGACCGGCGACTATTTTGTCTACTACGCGGAGGGCGATCCCCGGCAGGTGGTGGCGCCCGACGTGGTAGTGGCCTTGGGGGTAACCCTGCCCAAGAACGAGAGCTACAAGATCTGGGCAGTGGGCAAGCCGCCGGATCTGGTGATGGAGATTGCCTCGCCGTCAACGCGTCGGGTGGATCAAGAAACGAAGCACGCCCTGTACGAGCGGCTGGGCATCGCCGAGTACTGGCTGTACGATCCGCACGGCGGACTGCTGGAGCCGCGGCTGCAGGGCTGGCGGCTGCAGGCGGGCCGCTATGCGGCCTTGCCGGCACGGTGGGACCCGGAGTGGCAGGCGCAGGTGATCCACAGTCCACTGCTGGACACGGTGTGGGGATTTCGGGAGGGCGCGGACGATCTGCGGCTGTGGGAGCCGGAGGGCCAGCGCTGGTACCGCACGGATCTGGAAGCGGAGTGGGCCGTCCAGACCGAGGCGGAGCGCGCCAATCGGGAAGCGGAGCGGGCCGACCGGGAAGCGGAGCGGGCCGCGCAGGCCGAGGCGGAACTCCGGCGTCTGCGCGCGCAATTGGGACTGTCGGCGTAGTGTCCTCCCTGCAGGCGGACGGGCAAGGCGGGGTGCGACGGCCCTCTGCATGCGGGCCCGTTCCTGCCGGGCTCTGTCTGTCTTGGGACCCCGTACCGAAGCTTGGGCATTGAAGTTCTGCTTGGAGCCATTCCAGCCGGGCCATTTTCCCCAGGGTCATCGCCAAGGCGCGCCTTGGCCCAGAGCCGCTGGCAATTTCCTGTGCAGAGAAGGCCCGGCAGCGCACACAGGGCGGATTCACCATCCCTACATCCATCCGTGTCCCTGTCCGATACGCACTTGCGGGTACCCAAGATAGGCTGGCTGCGCGTCAAAGGCGCCAATCCCTACGCCGCACACTCCCCCCTGCAGGCCCGGATCTGCAGGGAAGGCACGGCCACACAGCCCAAATGGTATGTATACGTGGTCTAGCCGTGCCCGCCGCTCAAGTGCGCCAGGGCGCAGCCGAGGGCATCCTGGGTCTGGACCGCAACGTGGGGCAGTGCACGGACAGTCAGGGCACTGCGCACAAGATGGCGGATACGGCCCGGTTGGACGTGAAACTGAAACGCAAGCAGCGGCACCTGGCGCGCAAACGGAAGGGATCGTGCCGCCGCCGGCGCATTGCGAGTCAATTGACCAGGTTGCACCGGAAACGCAAGCGCATTGGGGACCATGACACGCACCGCATCCGCCGGAAACTGGCTGACGCGGCGCATACCGTGGTCGTGGAGCATCTACAGGGAAAAGGCATGACGCAGTCGGCCCAGGGCACAGGGACCATCCGGGCACGCACGTCAAGGCCAAGTCCGGCTTGAACCGCAGCATCCTGGCCAGCGGTTGGAGCCAACTGGAACGCAAACTGGCCTACCCGTGCGGACGGGCGGTCAAGGTGCCGGCCGCCTACACCAGCCAGACCTGCAGTCAATGCGGTGGCGTGGACCCGCGGAACCGGCCCGCGCAGGCGCGGTTTCAGTGTATCGATTGTGGATTTGAAATCAACGCCGACCACAATGCGGCGTTGAACATCTTGGGACACCATGTGCATCCTGTGGCCCGCGGGACAGGGGCCGCTGCACGGCGAGGGGCGTTCCCGTTCGGGACCCCGGCGACCCGTGAACAGGATATGTTCCGAGTCAGTGTACTTAGGTATATAAGTCCCTCTAGTAAAGTATAAGAGGCCCGCGCGGGAGTCTGGCGGGCCATGCCGGTGTCTGCCGGGACGTTTTTAGATCCAAATTCCAGATGTAAAGGACAATCCTCTGATGTCGGATGCAGCCAAGTCATTCCTGTATGTAGGTACCTATACCGAGGCCTTGCCTCACGTTTCGCCCACGGCCAAGGGCATTTACGCCTTCGCGCGGGCCGATGCGGACAGCGAACTGGAGTACATCGACTGGTTCAAGGCCGTGCCCAATCCCTCGTTTCTGGCATTTCATCCCGAATCCGACTTGGTGTTCTCGGTGGCCGAGGTGGATGAAACCGCAGAGGGAGAGGGCGGATCGGTGGCTTCCTATGCCATGGACAGGACCACGGGTCGCCTGCAGATGGTGGACACGCACTCTTCCATGGGATCCTGGCCTTGCCACCTCATCGTCGACACGGGCGGCAAGCACATTTTGGCCGCCAACTATCTGAACGGCTCGCTGGGTGTCATCCCGGTGGCGGCGGACGGGACCTGGCTGGAGGGAGCCCAGCGCGTTCAGCATGAGGGGTCCAGTGTGAATGAGGAGCGGCAGGAAGGACCGCACGCCCATTCCGTCAATCTGGATCCTTCAGGCCAGTTTGTCATCGCGGCGGATCTGGGCATTGACCAGGCCAAGGTCTACCGCCTGGACAGCGGAGCGGGCACCTTGACGGAAGTCAGCCGGCTCTCGGTGACGCCGGGTTCCGGGCCGCGGCACTTCGATTTTCACCCCAATGGCCAGTGGGCCTATCTCTTGAACGAGTTGGCGGCCACCGTGACCGTCTGCCACTGGGACGGCGCCGCGGGCACCCTGACGGAGGTGCAGACCATCAACACGCTGCCTGCCGACTGGGCAGGGCACATCAGCACCGCCGACATTCATGTGCACCCCTCCGGCCAATGGGTGTACAGCTCCAACCGAGGGCACGACTCCATCACCATGTTTGCCGTGGACCCGGCCCACGGCCAGCTGACTCTGCTGGGTCAGGAATCCACCCGCGGCAAGACCCCGCGCAATTTCACCCTGGATCCGGAAGGGCGCAAACTCTATGCGGCCAATCAGGACTCGGACACGGTGGTGGTCTTCGATATCGATCTGGAGACGGGCTTGCTTCACGCCACCGGCGAAGTGGCAACAGTGCCGAATCCAGTGTGTCTCAAGTTTCTGACCGTATAGGACCTGCCTGGCAGGAAGGAGAGAAGGCGCCATGGACACTTCGCGCCCCAATGTAGTGCTTGTCCTGGCAGACCAGTGGCGAGCGCAGGCCTGCGGCTATGCAGGCAATGACCAGGTGCAGACCCCGATCATCGATCGGTTTGCCGCCCACAGCCACAATTTCACCCATGCCCTTTCGGGCATTCCGGTCTGCACTCCGGCCCGGGGCTGTCTGCTCACGGGCCAGTACGCCCTGTCGCACGGCCTCTTTCTGAACGATGTGCATCTGGCCGATGACGTGGAGAGCATGGGCAAGATTTTCCGGCGCCACGGATACGACACCGCCTACATCGGCAAGTGGCATGTGGATGGCCGGGGCCGGGATGCGGCCATCCCGCCCGAAAGTCGCCAGGGGTTTGACTACTGGAAGGTACTGGAATGCACGCACGACTACAACCATTCCATCTACTACGACCAGGATGCGCCAGAGCCGTCCCTGTGGGAGGAATACGATGCGGCCGCCCAGACCAGGGATGCCTGTGCATACATCGAAAATCGGGCTGGAGACAAGCCCTTTCTGATGTGCCTGTCCTGGGGACCGCCCCACGCGCCGTATGAGACTGCCCCGGCGGCATACCGGGAGCGCTACGATGCCGCCTCGCTGCGGCTGCGTCCCAATGTAACACCCGAGATGGATGCCCAGGCCCGGGAATGGATCGCAGGCTACTATGCCCATTGCACAGCGCTGGATGACTGCTTTGGCACGCTGCTGACCTGCTTGGACAAGGCAGGCATTGCGGAGGACACCATCGTGCTGTTCTTCGCCGACCATGGAGACATGCTGGGATCCCAGGGGGAAGTCAAGAAGCAGCGACCGTGGGAAGAATCCATTCGGGTGCCGTTCCTGCTGCGGTATCCCCGCGGTCTGGGCGCGGCCGGAACCGTCCGCGCAGCCCCCATCGATACGGTGGACGTGTTGCCCACCCTCATGGATCTGTGCGGCGTGGAATCCCAGGATTCGATTCAGGGATTGAACTATGGCCCCTACCTGAGAGGCGGCGCGGATCCATCCGGGGGCCAGGCCTTGGTGATGTGCATTCATCCCTTTGGCCAGTTCACGGTGCAGGATGGCGGCCGTGAGTACCGGGGCCTGGTCACTGGCCAGCACACCTATGTGGAGTCTCTGGAAGGGCCTTGGCTGCTGTACGACAACCAGGCCGACCCGTATCAGTTGGAGAATCTGGTGAATCAGCCAGCGGCAGCTGCACTGCAGGCCCAGCTGCATGCAGATCTGCATGCCATGCTGCGGGCCCGGGGCGATGCATTCCTGCCGGGACAGGATTACATAACGCAATGGGGCTACACCGTGGACGAGACAGGCACCGTGCCTTATCACTTCAAGTACGGTGTGAGTTCCTGAGCCGCCTGTGGTCTCGCGGCGGGCAAGTCTATCCTTGTGTTGTGATCAGGGTCTGCGGGCAGGATGTGCGATGGGGACCAGTCCTGTGCATCCGGAGCGCCCGGCGGGGTGCCCGCGGGCGTGTGTCGGGTCTGTGGGGCAGGAAATGGGCGGGGGACGGTCCAGGCTGCTCCGGCCCCACGGCGGGGCGTGTACGCGCCGCCCACCGTGGAGACCCTCCCGGGGCCGGTGGCATCCCCCGGCCGAGCCGGCGGCAAGTCCGTCCTGATGCCGCTGTCGTACAATGGCAGGGCCCTGCGGCATCTTCCGCATCCCCCGGATTGCAGACCGGCGTTGCACAGGGGCACCGGTTTTGTGTTGTCGCGCACCTGTGGCCGGGCATAGGCGTCTCCGCATCCCATGAGCGTTCGTCTTCTGCATACCGCTGACGTTCACCTGGACGTGGAATTCCATCATTCGCCAGGCAAGGGAGATGCATATCGGCAGCGCATCTGGCAGGCCTTCCGCCGCATTGTGGACATGGCGCAGGACGGCCATGACCTGATGATTGTGGCCGGGGATCTGTTTGACAACAACCGGCCCTATGCCGCCACTGTGGATTTCGTCAGGGATGAACTCGCGCGGGCGGGCATTCCGGTGTGTCTGCTGGCCGGCAACCATGACCATCTGGACCACCACTCCGTGTACAGCCAGCAGGCCTGGCCCGCCAATGTGCATGTGTTTCAGGAGCGGGGCGAGCAATATGCGCTGCCGGACCAGGATCTGGTGGTGACCGGGTTTCCGCTCAGCGAGAGGCCTGGAGACTGCATTCAGGACGAGCCTCCGGCCTTGACGCGGCCCGCCCAGCATCATGTGGCCGTGATGCACGGATGGGTTTTCCAGCCCTCCATCGGACAGACGGAACGGTACCTGCAGCTCAGGGCCTTGCGGCCCCAGCATGTAGACTACATTGCCTTGGGACACTTGCATCGGGCCGGGAGACAGAAGCTGGCTGTCGAGGCCTGGTACAGCGGAGCGCCGGAACCCGTGCAGGCGTTCCAGGATGAATACGGCGTGGCCCTGTCTGTGGAGCTGGACGACGCTGGCGTGCAGGTCTCGCCTTGTGTCGTCGGCCAGATGCGGAAGTCCAGGCTGGAGGTCAATATGCAGGGGCTGGATGCCGCCGCCTTGGATCAACGCATTTCTCACTTCAGGGACCCCGATCGCATTGTGACCGTGGTCCTGACCGGACTGCGGGACCGCTGCCCGGGCCTGGATGTGGAGGCGCTGCAGAGGCGCTGGCAGGCTTCCTTCTTCTCCTTGCGCATTCAGGATCAGACTCAAGTCAGCATCGCCCTGGATCAGATTCCCGACGGGGAACAGACCCCGATCCTCAAGGAATTCGCCAGCTTGATGCGGGCGCGGCTGGAAACTGCCCATTCCGTGGAAGAGAAGGCCCTGATTCGCCAAGCCTACGATCTGGGCCTGAACGAATTGCAGGGTCGCAAGGTGGTGTGATGCACTTCCAGCGGCTGGACCTCCGTGCCTTTGGCTGCTTCGTGGGCCGCCGGCAATGGTTCCACGAGGGTTTCAATCTGATCACGGGTCCGAATGGAGCCGGCAAAAGCACCCTTGCCCAGGCGATTTTCCATGGCCTGTTCACGTCCATTTCCACGCAGAAAGGCATGGCGCGTTTCCAGCCCTGGGGCTTGGCGGAAGGTCCCGCCGTGGGTCTGATGTTCAAGACCGACTCGGGCAAGGAGATCTCGGTCGAAAGGGATTGGGGCGAGGGCGAGGGCAGGGTCGTGATCGACGGGCGTCCGTACCGTCCCAGCAAACGCTCCTGGGAATCCTTCTTGCAGGAGGAGGTCGGTGTTTCCGACAAGGCGGCCTTTGCCGGGACTGTGTTTGTGGCCCAGGACCAATTGGAAAGCTCCCTGTGGGAACCCCAACGGCTGGCGGCTGCGATTGAACGCTGGGCCCTGTCCGGCGGGAAGGTCCGGGCCGGGGAGATACTGGACCGTCTGGACAAGGAGCACAAGTCTCTGCGCCGAGGCATGCGTGCGCAGGTCCAAAATCCCGGTCCCATAGCGGCGCTGAACAGCCGCCTGGTCGAACAGCAGAACCAACTGGATCTGCATGAGGCCAACAAGCAACGCTACGACGACGCGCAGGACCAACGCAAGGAACTGGAATTCCGGTGCGCGGAACAACAGCGGCAGCGGGATGCACTGGCTGCCGCTGTGCAGGGCCATGAACGCAAGCGGGAAGCCTGGGCGGAACGGGACCGATGCAAAAGTCAGGAGGTCCGTCTGACCGACATTGTGCAGCAGGCCGAGGCCCTGGACCAGAAGATCCAAAGGGTGAGGTCGGACCGGGATGCCCAGATCCGTCGTGGTCTGATCTTGGCGCCGCGTCAGATTTGGGGTTTGGTGTGCTTTGCCGTGGCCTTGATGCTGATTTTCCTGCAGGCACTGATCCCGGCGGGCACTGCCTTCCATTTGCTCTTGGCGGGCCTGTTGATCCTGGCTTCCCTGCCGTTGGTTTTCCTGCCTGTCCGCAAGCAGCGGCGGACTCCGGCAGACACTGTGCCGGCCGCATTTCAGGATCAGATCACGCATCTTGAAGACATGAAGGAATCTCTGCTGGCCGGCCGATCGGTCGGAGAATACATCCGGGACACAGTGGAGCTCCGCAAGGCGCGGGAAGAAATCGCCATGCGCCTGGAGGACCCTGCCCTGCAGGCCATTCCCGACATGTCTCCGTCCGAGTACGCGGCCAAGAAAGAAAGCATGGCCGCATTGACCCAGCAAGCGCGCGCGACTTTTGCGCAGCTGAAGAGCCTGGAAGGACAGCTCTCCGTGCTGGGAGAGTCCGCCGACATTGCCTTGCGGGCCCGAGAGCAGAAACGGACAATGGAAATGGAGCGGAATCGCCTGCTGCAGCGCACGAGGGTCTATGCCCTGACCCATGCCATGATATCCCAGGCGCGGATCCAGGCGATTCAGGGCATCATGGCGCGGCTGGCCCCCGCAATCAGTCACGAACTGGATTTCCTGACCGCAGGACGGTACCCTGGCATTCGCTTCCACGCCACGCTGCAGTGGGAGGTGAAGGAGCCGATGCACCACAGCGGCTGGGTCACTCCAGACACGCTGTCGGCCGGCACGCGCGATCAGGTCAACCTGGCCATGCGTCTGGGCCTGGTGTCCCTGCTGTTCGGGAACCGCAAGCTGCCGGTGTTCCTGGACGATCCGCTGGTCCGGTTTGATGCGGAACGCCGCGCCGCCGCGGGACAGACCCTGCAGCGGCTTGCCTTGGACCGCCAGGTGTTTCTCTTCTCTCACTCCCCGGAATACAGAGACTTGGCCGACCAGGTCATCGAGCTGGAACCCGTCACCGCTGGCCTGTTGCCCTAGACATGGAGGACCCCCAGGATGGACAGACTCAGGGGAATTTTTCCCGTAGTGCAGACCCCCTTCACCCATGCCCAGCAGCTGGACGTGGCCAGCCTGGAAAGAGAAGTGCATTTCTGCCGGAGGGCCGGCGCCCATGGCCTGGTGTACCCGGTATTGGCCAGCGAGTTTCAGGTCTTGACACTGGCCGAGCGTCGCCTGGGGGTGGAAACCGTCCTGCGGGCCGCCGAGGGCCAGATCCCAGTCGTGGTGGGCGTCGCGGACACCAGTGCGCAAGGCGCAGGGACTCATGCGCGCCACGCGGCGGAATGGGGCGCTTCTGCCGTGATCGCGCTGCCCCCCTATGTTGGTGTTCCCAATGTGGATGAGGTCACGGCGTATTACACGGCGGTCGCTGCCGCCGCGGACGGCCTGCCGGTCTTCATTCAGGATGCCCCGCCGGGTTTGCCTGTGCCCCGCATCCTGCAGCTGTTGCGGGAGATTGAGAACGTGCGCTACGTGAAGGAAGAGAACGAACCCAGCGCGCACAACATCTCCGCCCTGCTGTCCCGGCTGGGCGCGGAGTGCTGGGGGGTCTTTGGCGGAGCCTGGTGCCGCTGGATGATGTCCGAGATGGCACGCGGGGCCCACGGCTTCATGCCTTCCGTGGAAATCGTGGACGGACATGTGCAGGTCTGGAATCTCTACCAGGCCGGCGAACATGACAAGGCCCGGGCCGTGTACAACCGGCTCTTGCCCTTCATCAACCTGGGATTCTGCCTGGGCCTGCGCCTGATCAAGGAGGCGCTGGTCCTGCGCGGCATTCTGGAGACGGCCGCCATGCGGCGTCCTGGCGTGCCCCAGTTGGACGCGCAGGACCGGCAGGAGCTGGAAACCGTCATGGACGACCTGTCGGACATCCTGTTGCCGCGGGCGTAGTCTGCAAGGCTCTGCGGGCTGGCATATAATGGCCTGATCGAATCCCATCCCATCCAGACTTGCAGGCTGTGTTGCGGGTAACCTGGCCCTGCCTGCGTGGAGAAATCCCCATGCTGTCCCAAGCAGACATCAACGCATATCACGAGAATGGCTATCTGGTCGTCAACAACGTGCTGAGTGACGACGAGGTCCAGGAGTTGCGCAGAGTCACGGATGACTTTGTGGACCAGTCCCGGGCCTTTTCCGACCACACGGAGGTCTTCGACTTGGAGCCGGGTCACACTGCGGCGGAACCGCGCCTGCGGCGGCTCAAGTCACCCGTGCAGCAACATGCAGTCTACGACCGGATCATGCGCCATGACGGCATCCTGGACATCGTGGAGGCCCTGCTGGGTCCCGGAGTGCGGACCAACGGGGACAAGTTGAACATGAAGTCGCCCCAATATGGCAGTCCCATCGAGTGGCATCAGGACTGGGCCTTCTATCCCCACACCAATGACGATCTGCTGGCCGTGGGGGTGTGCATGGATGACTGTCTGATGGAAAACGGCTGCATGCTGGTGATCCCCGGCAGCCACAAGGGCCCCATTCTGGACCACAACCAGAATGGCCACTTCTGCGGAGCGGTCACGGAAGAGGTCAAGGATGCGGACCAGGCCGTGCCCTTGGAGGTCTATGCCGGCGGCATTTCGCTGCATCATGTACGCGCTCTGCATGCTTCTGCCCTGAACACCTCCCCCTACCCGCGCCGGTTGCTGCTGTTCCAGATGTGCGCCTTGGACGCCTGGCCCCTGCTGGGCTTTGGAGACTGGGACACCTTCAATTCCCACATTCTGCGCGGGGAGCCCACCAACACGGCACGGCTGTCAGCCGTGCCGGTACGAATGCCCCTGCCGCCATCCCTGAAGACCGGCTCCATTTACGAGATGCAGACCGTCCTGGCAGAGCCCATCTTTGGACAGGCCCAGTAGTCGCCGCTGGCTCCTGGCCCCACAATCGAGAGGACCTGCCATGGACAAGTTGCGAGTCGGAGTGTTGAGTCATGCCCACGGGCATGTGGGCCTGTATTGCCAGATCCTGCGGGATTGTGACGATGCAGACGTGGTGGCCTGCTGGGACGACAATCCCGCACGGGGCCGGGCCGCGGCCCAGCAATATGGTTTTGAGTACAGGGACACCCCGCAGGCCATTGTCGCGGATTCCCGCATTGACGCGGTGATGATCGGCATTGAGACCCATCGCCACGCGGACATGGTGGAGCTGGCCGCCGGCGCCGGCAAGCACATTCTGCTGCAGAAGCCCATGGCCACTACCCTGGCGGACTGCGATCGCATCATCAAGGCGGTCCACGAGTCAGGGGTCAAGTTCAGCATGGCGTTTCAGATGCGGCGGGACCCGGCCAACATTGCCATCAAGGAGCTGCTGGACCAGGGAGTGGTGGGCAACGTCTCCGTGATTCGCCGGCGGCACTGTATCGGCGTGCTGCTCAATGAGGGGTTTGTCCACGGCCCGTCCCGCTGGCACTTCGACCCGGAGGCCAACGTGGGCATGTTCTTTGACGATGCCAGCCATCCGGCGGACTGGTTCTACTGGCTGGTGGGCAAGCCCACCAGCGTCATCGCCGAGATAGACCGGATTGTGACACCCATTGCCACGGACGATACCGGCATCGCGGTCTATCGCTTCGGTCAGGGCGAAATGGGCTTCCTTTTCAATTCCTCGGTCACGGTGGCGGGCGTCAACACCACCGAAATCTATGGCGACGAGGGCACCATCATTCAGGACTTTGATGACGGTCCTTCCGTGTCCGCGCCGCGGCATCCGGATGCCGTGGCGCTTCGCTACATCCGCCAGGGAGACACCGCGTGGACGGCAGTGCCCATGGAAATCCCGGAGACTCACGGCGCCCGCATTGGCAACGTGCCCCGCCCCTGGATCAATTACGTGCGCGGTCTCACGGATGAGACCATTTCCGCCGAGGAGGGCCGCATTTCCGTGGAAATGGTGCTGGGTGCGTACCAGGCGGCGCAGACCGGTCGGCGGGTCCACTTTCCGCTGTAGCCAGAGGGTGCCATGGCGGCTGGCCTCAGGCCGCCATCACGTTGCCGGCATCGATGTTCAGTGACTGCCCTGTCATGGTGGCAGAGCCGTCGCTGGCCAGATAGACCGCCAAGGGAGCCACCTCTTCCGGCACCAGTCGCCGGCCCAGGCCGGTCATCTTCTTTTCCTGCTCCTCGAAGGACACGCCGGCTTGCTGGGCGTCAAACTCGATGCGGGCATTGTTCAGTTTGGAAACCACCGGGCCCGGGCAGATGGAGTTGGCGGTAATGCCATGTGCCACGTTCTCGACCGCGACTGTCTTGGTCAGACCCAGCAGGCCATGCTTGCTGGCGGTGTAGGCACAGCCGTAGGAGGAGGGCACCTTGCCGTTGATGGATGCGATGTTGATGATGCGCCCGTACTGGCGCGCCTTCATCTCCGGCAGCGCCTTGCGGATGAACAGATAGGGCACTGTCAGATTGACGTACATCATCAGGTTCCAGAATTCATCATCATAGTCCGAGACCAACATGGGCTGCTGGCTGGAGCCGATCCCCGCGTTGTTGACCAGGATGTGCAGGGGCCCCAAGTGGGCCTTGATGAAGGCCAGCACATTGTCCACGGCTCCCTCCTGCTCCAGGCTTTGCACGATAGTGTGACATGTGCCGCCCGCCGCGGCAATCTCTGCCTGGAGCGATTCCAGTTCCTCCGCATTGCGCGCGGTCGCGGCAAGGGCTGCCCCCTCTTGCGCGAAGGCCAAGGCTATGGCCCGGCCAATGCCTTTGGATGCCCCCGTCACGAGTGCATTCTTGCCTTGCAATTGCATGGTCGTCCTCCCCCAAAATTTCGGCTTTGCGGTTTATAATCTCACAGATGCAGGACCGGAAGCCAACTGCTCCCGTTGCCTGCACGCATCTCGCCTGTCGGCGCCGACAGGCTCTGTCGTTATCATGTTGCGCGTGTTCCCAAGGCAGGTAACCGATAAGCAAGAGAATGGGAAGACCCCCGATTCCGGTGACTTTGGAACCGGCATTGCGGGCAAAGCTGCAGCAGATCTGCAATAGCCATGAAGCCCTGCCTCTGTTGAAGCGGAGGTGTGCGGCGATCCTGATGGCAGACAAGGGGCTGTCCACCAGCGACATCGCCCGCCGCATTGGCACCAATGCCAGCCAGGTCAGTGTGTGGCGGCGCAGGTTTGCCGACATGGGGTATGAAGGGTTGGTCAACTCCCGGCTCCATGCCAAGCTGGAGCGGCAGCATCAGTCGGGAACAGGGACGGCGGGAAATCATCAGTCGCCCCCGGCCTACAGGACCCGTCAACGCGGCGCGGTGGCCAGAGTCAACCTGTCCGCGCAGCAACGGCAGGAATTGCTGAATTGGGCCAAGGCCCCCTTGATTGAGAACCGTCTGGCCCAACGGGCCCGGGCCGTGCTGCAAGCCGACGATGGCTTTCCGGCTCCCGAAATCGGCAGCCGGATCATGATGTCTTCGGTGCAAGTGCTGCAGTGGTGCCAACGCTACCTGGATGAAGGACTGGAAGGGTTGAAGGACCGGCCACGGTCCGGTCGGCCCTCCCGCGCTCTGGGTGACAGTGTGGAACGCATCCGGAACCTGGTGCACGCCGGGCCGCCGTGCGGACGGTCCCGCTGGACAGGGGCACTGTTGGCGGAGACACTGGGCTTGCCGGATCACCTGGTGCGCAAGGCGTTGAAGGAAGGGGGCATAGACTTGGGCAAGGTGCCCCGCCCTGCCAAGCCCCAGCATGGAGCAGACTGAATCTGGCTGCCTGTGGGACTGCCTGACCCTTGGCAGGGCTTGTGCAAGGGAAGCTGCCGCCATGCCTTCTTCTGATTCTGACCGACCGGGAGGTGCCGGGTGCTGATGCTGACGGCCGCGGATGTGGCCCGATGTCTGCCCATGCCGCAAGCCATAGCCAGCCTGCGGGAGGCCTTTGCCGGATTGCAGGCCGGGAAGGGCCGGATGCCGCCCAGGGTGCAGCTGGATGTGCCAGACAGCTCGGGCATTGCGCTGTGCATGCCGGGGTTCCTGCAGTTGTCGAGCGCGGCCCGGACCGCGGTCAAGGTGGTGTCGGTATACCCTGAAAATCGGGACCGCAACTTGCCGGTGATCCACGGACTGGTGCTGCTCCTGGAAGCCGAGACAGGACGCATCCTGGCAGGCATGGCCGGGGGCGCCGTGACCGCAATTCGCACGGGTGCCGTGTCCGGTCTGGCCACCGATCTCCTGGCCCGGCCTGAAGCCCATCGCGTAGCCCTCTTTGGAGCCGGCGTGCAGGCACGGACCACCCTGGCAGCCGTCTGTGCCGTCAGAGCCATTTCCGTCGCCCAGATCTTTGGACCTACGCCCCGGAATGTGGAAGCCTTCATGGCTGAGATGGCTCCCCAGCTGCCTGATGTCAGGCTCCAGCCAGCCGCCACGCCCGAGGCCGCCATGGCGGACAGCGACATTGTCTGCACGGCTACCACCTCGGCCATTCCGGTGTTCAGGCCCGAGCATGTGACACCGGGCATGCACATCAATGCCGTGGGGGTCTTCGAGCCCCACAAACAGGAGCTTCCCGTGGAGACCGTGGTGCGCTCTCGCTTCTATGTGGACGCGGTGGAGGCGGCCCTGGAGGAGGCCGGAGACTTGATGGCGCCCCTGAACGCGGGCCTGGTGTCTGCAGAGCACATCGTGGGCACCTTGGGGCAGCTGGTGCTGGGTGAAGTCTCGGGTCGCCGGGCCCGGGACGAGATCACGGTTTTCAAGTCCGTGGGCCTGGCGGTGCAGGATGTGGCCGCGGCGGATGCCATCTATGCACAGGCCTTGGCCACCGGCATGGGACAGGAGGTGCCTCTGTAGGGCGGCGTCCCTGCCCGCCCGCTGTTTGTGCAGAGTGCAACAGGAATTGCCTGCAAGTTCGTTGGGATTGCCGACTCCTCAAAATTGTGCCTGACCGTACAATTCGAGCCACAGAGTTTATCGAGGAGAAGGCAGCATGGAAATCACACTCGCACTTGTCGGCTTCACCGCCCTTTTTACCCTGTGGGTTGTGCTGCCGAAATTTCTCCAGTCCCGGAACAATGCCGAATAGGTCTCGGCCAATTCCAGCGTATCGAGTCAAGACCGAGGGGGGACCCTCGGTCTTTTGATTCTGTGGTTCCGAACTTGCGGGACTTGGCAGGAGTGTGCCGGTCTCTGTTCCCCACGGGGGCAGAACAGGGTGTGGGGAAATGTTTTCCAACCTGCTGGATAGGTCGGGGGATGAGCCTCAGCGATACAGGATCATGTCCGCCCTCTTGGGTTCCGGCTGGCCAGAACCCCTTTCAACCTGTGGCCGGCCATACATCTAAGGTTATCTGCGCGGAAAGGGGAGCCATCGCAAGGGCCGCCGAAGGCGACATCCCAAGAAATCCTCCAAACTCTTTCTGTGCAGGACTGTCCGGCCGCCACTGCCCGCATCCATGTTGATCAACGTGGACGGCACATTGTCCCAGTTGAATCCCCGGCGGCCAAACATGTCCTGGGGTTCCCATACGACCACACGGTCCTGTTCCAGCGCCCATCCTTGGTCTCGGTCTCCTTACCTTGCGGGCAAAGGCCGCAGACCTGAGCAAATCCCGCAACTGGTTGCGCACTCGGTCATACCGCTTTTCCGCGTAGTTCAGCCAAGTCACCGGATGGCACCACGGCGGCAACGAGCCGTTGCCCTCGGCAAATATCTCGCTGAGAGTCCGGGAAGAATCATACAGCCAATCGTCGGGCAAAACATCGGATTTCAATTGTTCCATCATGACTGCCAGGTACCGGCGATACAATCCCGTACCCAGTTGGGATCGGATATTGTGGATGCTGTCCTGCAGGCGCAAACGCTGCTGTTCGTCATGGGGCGGCAAGGCAGTCGTCGTGTACACCATTAAGGCGCGTTTGACGATTTCATCCAGGAAAGCGGTTGGTTCCGTGTTCATGGACAGAATGAACCCCGGGATTTCGTCCACCAAGGGCATGGATTCATCCTTGATCAGATCCTTCCCGTGATTGTTGAAGGCATGACGCCCAATGTCATCGAACACTATGGGAAATCGTCGGTAATTCTGTTGCAGTCCCCTGAGCCGCGCCGCAGTGAACTTGCGTTTGTCCAGCGTGTGTATGTGCCCAAACATCGAGGTCATCAATGTATCAATCAGACTGGTCTTTCCGCAGTCTGTGTGCAAGGGGGTGGAGTTCATAATATCGGAGATCCTGTACACCCTTGCCAATCCGGAGGGGGCCGGTCCCATGTCCCCATCCCCGTGATCTCATGAACCCCCAGAGGCAGTGCGCTGGCCTTCCGGAGTCTGACCGGGACAGACAAAAACGGGCAGCGCCTTGAGCAATGTGAGTTGTGGACACGATAAGGACACTTCGGTGCCCCCGCATGGTTCAGTTGGATGGGGGTAGGGGAACCTTGGGTTCGGTGACGGTGGGACGACTGATCGAAGGCACAATTGCTTCATTCAATGTATCACTGCAGGTGTATCCAAGACAGCGAGCCGCGGGAAAGAGCAATGCAGAATCCACTGTGGCATGTCGAGGATCAGGCGCAATGCCTTCATGCAGCGGTTTTGGGCCCAAGCCACGGCATTGGCTACACCGGATTCGGACAGATCCAGTGCAGCCAATGTGTTTCTGACAGTATTGACACAGGCGCTGTTCACGGGAGGCAATACGATGCGGTTGTTTCCTTTGCCGATCTTGAAGCACTCGATACCAGGGAACCCGGCAATCAGCGCCTCGGGTAGAGCAAGTCGGTTTTTGGTTGTTGCCTTGGCCAGTATGGAAGTTTTCTCGATTGAAATGTTGCGCGGTCACCTTGACCTCTTGTTTCCAGGAAATCGGCAGTGGAGTTTCTGCTTCCAACGGACACCAAGGCCGTGCGGTGAGTCAAGGGGACGGCATTAATTGGCTCTGCACCGGATTCGCCCGGTGGTTGGCTGGAGAGGGCCCCCAAGCCGCCCCAGCAAGAATGTCTTTGGGAGAAATACCTCGGCCATCCATCGAAGTCCAACTGGCAAACCCACAGTCCAACCAGGATTCACCAACGAGATTGGGCGACTTCGCCTATCGCAAGACGCTGTATCTGCTTTATTGATCGGCTGACGGCCCTCTTTCCGATTGCCTGTGCGTCGTCAGGGCGGAGACGGGCTAGCGTGCGATGGGGGCGCCCACGGCGTTGCCCCATTCGGTCCGGGAGCCGTCAGTTGCATACCCGTTCATAGCCCAGCCGGTAGATGAGCACGAACCAGGTGTGGCCGCCGCGCAGGACGCCATCTTGGGGACAGTCGGGCATATGCAGCGGTTCGCCCCGGTATTCGGCGGGACTGCGCACGGTCGCCAGAGGCAAGAAGCCGACCGCGTTGTGCTGCAGCACATAGCAGGAGCGTTCGATCATAGACGCCTCCGTGTAATCTCGCGGCCGCCGTCCAGGCCTCTTGCTTTTCGGATGTCTTGATGCAGCCATGGACGCCTGCCTCACGCAGTCCCAAGGTCTCTGGACCGCTGGCTGCCCCGGCAGACTGATTTTCAGGCTGGATTGGTTTTTTCATGCTACGATGGGACAGTCCCAAATCATTTCAGTGGTTGCGCCTTGCACTTGGCGCACGGTGAATCGAGCTCGTAGGAGAGGAGCCATGACGAAATTGACGCGACGACACTTTCTCAAGGTGGGGGCTGTCGCCATGACTGGTGCGGCTCTGGCCGCTTGTGTGCCGGCGGAACCCTCCGTCGAAATGCCTGCATCCGGCAGTGGCGACACGGAACAGACAGAGATTACCTATCTCATCCGTTCGGACATCGGCATCAAGATCCAGGAGTGGACCGACGAGGCGATTGCGGATTTTGCCACGGTGGAACCCTCGATTGCAGTGGAAACCATCGGTGTGCCCTGGGGTGACTACAACGCCAAGTTGCTGGCCCTCTATGCTGCCGGGGACCCGCCGGAAATCTCCGCCAACTATGCCGCGGGCTTTCCCACGTTCTATGCCAACGACGCCATCGTGGCCTTGGACGAACTGGTCTCGGAAAACAATGTGGACCTCGCGGTGATCGAGCAGGCGGCCCTCGATGCGGTAACGCGACAGGGACAGTTGTGGGCCTTGCCCTTGGCCCATTTGCCCACCGTGGTGTACTACAACCTGGACCTGCTGGAGGAAATGGGCGCGCGGGTGCCACCGATTGACTGGGAAGACACCAGCTGGACCACGGATGCCATGCTCGAATCCGCAGTCGCGGCCGCCATGGACATGGATGACCCGACCAAGGCGCAATATGGCATGTTGTTTGGCACGGGACAGCTGGGGGTCTTTGAATGGCTCTGGGGCGCGGATCCATTCAACAACGTGGGAGGGCCTGAGCATACGCAAGCCTACAAGGATGGCATCGTCACCGAGACCTTCTACGATTCGGAGACCATGAACACATTCATTGGCTGGGTCCACGACAGCATTTATGGAGACACCCCCGTGTCGCCGCGCCCGTCTGACACCGATGCCATTCAGCAACTGGTGGGATGGCCCATGATGAGTGGCCGGATCGGGATGGCGATCAACGGCGCCTGGTCCGTGACCAATTTCGCCGCGGTCGAGCCTTCCTGGCGGTGGGGCATTGGCGCCTTCCCCTACGGACCCGCGGGTGTCAATACATCCCCCCTGTTCAATGACTCTTGGATGCTGGGCAAGGGCGCCTCCGAACAGGAGGCCGGTTTCACTTTTCTGAAGTATCTGGCCGTGGACAAGGGCGCGGAGCTGTACGCCCGGATTACCGGCTTCTTCCCCGCCAACAAGAACAACTATCCCATCTACTTTGACAGCATCATGAACATTCCGAACTTCGCGCACAGCCGCGAAGCCGCGGAGACGGTCATGCTGGACGCCTTCAAGTACGGGTATGTCACCCCGGGCAAGACGCTGGACAGCTATCCAGAGTGGAACCGGACATTCAACCAGACCATCGCCCCGATCTGGAACGCGGAAGTCAGCGTGGCCGAAGGCCTGCAGAATGTGCAGGCGCAATTTGCCAGCGTCATTGAATCCAAGTCCTGAGCGCCGTGTGGTGGTGCGCCCTGCGCAAGGCTCATGTCTGCAATGGCACCTGTCAGTGGAGGGACAAGGCGAGGTTTGTCCCTCCGCTGGCGCGAAGCGCTTAATTTCTACGCGTTTCTGACACCGTGGATACTGGGGTTCCTGGTGTTCACGGCCATTCCCATCGTGGCCTCGCTGGCACTGGGCTTCACCAAGTACAACGCCATTCAGCCCCCGGATTTCGTGGGCCTGCGCAATTTCAAGTTCCTGCTGGACGACCAGATCTTCTGGAAGTCGTTGCGCGTGACGCTGACCTACACCGTGGTGTTCGTGCCACTGCAGCTGGCGTTTTCCTTGGTGCTCGCGCTGCTGCTGAACGTGCGCGTGCCTTCCATGAGCACGATTCGGACGGTGTACTATCTGCCTTCCATTTTGCCCACGGTGGTCACGGGACTCGTCTGGATCTGGCTCTTCAACGTGGATTTTGGCCTGATCAACTTTTTCCTGTTCAAGCTGGCGGGCATACGCGGACCCAACTGGCTGGGCAGTGAACGCTGGGTCATGTCCGCGGTCATCCTGTCGGGGCTCTGGGGGCTGGGGGGCGGCGTGATCATTTTCCTGGCCGCCTTGCAGAATGTGCCGGGAGAATTGTACGAAGCGGCGGAACTGGATGGAGCCACGCTCTGGGGCCGGTTCTGGCATGTCACCATTCCCATGATCAGCCCCGTGATTCTCTACAACCTGATGATTGCCATGATTCTGTCCCTGCAGGTGTTTACCCGGATTTATGTCCTCACCCAGGGCGGCCCCAACTACGGCTCCTATTTCTACAACCTGTATGTATACGAGAACGCGTTCAGCTTTTTCAAGCTGGGCTTGGCCTCCGCCCAGGCCTGGATCCTGTTTGTCTTGATCCTGCTCATGACCATAGTGGCCTTGCGCACATCCGGACGCTGGGTGCACTATACAGGAGGAGTCTGAGTCATGACCGTGAGTGCCCAAGCCCCCATCCGGCGGCGCTTGGGACGCCGGGCCCGCACCCGCCTGTACAAGGGCATGGCCCTGCTGCTGTTGTTGCCCGGCCTGTTGTGGGTGCTGATGCCGACCGTCTGGATGTTCTCGGCCGCGTTTTCGCGTCTGGAACAGATCATGCGGTTTCCGCCCGAGCTGTGGCCGGACCCCTGGGTGTTCACGAATTTCTACGAAGGCTTCGCATTCCTGCCGTTTGGGCGGTATTTCCTGAATTCCACCCAGATCGCGGCCCTGCGGGTGTTTGGCCAGGTGCTGGCCGCATCGTTGGCGGGATATGCCTTCGCGCGCATGCAGGCCCCGGGCAAGAATGTGCTGTTTGTGCTGGTGCTGTCGACCTTGATGTTGCCCTACACAGTCACCATGATCCCCCAATACATCATTTTCCAGCGGCTGGGATGGATTGACACGTATTTGCCTCTCATCATTCCCCACTTCGACGGAGGCGCGTTCTTCATATTCCTGTTTCGGCAGTTTTTTCGTTCCATTCCCGACGAGCTGTCCGAGGCTGCACGGTTGGATGGGTGCAGTTACCTGGGCATCTATTGGCGCATGATGCTGCCCTTGTCCATGCCGGTGATTGCAGCCTCGGCCATACTCATTTTTCAAAACTCCTGGCAGGAATTGCTGCAGCCGCTCATCTTTCTGCACGACAATGACAAGTACACCATCCCGCTGGGCCTGGCCACCTTCCGCTCCAGCTATGGTTCCAGCCCCTGGCACTTGATCATGGCGGTTTCCATCGGCGCGGCCTTGCCCCCAGTGCTGCTCTTTTTTGTGGGGCAGAAGTTCCTGTTGACGGGTATCGTGGTGTCCGACAAGTAGGGGCACTCCAATTGATCCAGGATGCGCGGCATCAGCAGGCGGCTCGGGCTGGGAGCAAGCCGATGCCGGGCGTTGGGGGCCAGTGCCCGGGCCTGCGGCGTGCGCGACCGGGCGTTATGCCTTTCTGCGGCCGATGGAGATGGACCGACTGCTGCCGTGGGCAAGCTTGGTGGACCTGGTGCCCCCGACCATGGCGCGGCGGAGCCGTGGCACAGGGGCCGTGCCTCCATGGCCTTCAGCCATGACACAACCTGTCAGATCCGGCCACCGCGGCATGGGTGACGGCTTCCCAGGGCATACGCTGGACACCCGCCACCGCGAGCTGCCCTGGGCGCGCCCTGCAGCTTCGCTCGCGGTCGGAAAGGGCCGCTGCAGTTTGGGGACCCACGCCATGGGTGGAGGCAGGCGCGCCTGCAGGGACACGGGAATGCTCGCTCCTCGGCGGTTGGGGCCAACTCTCTGTGATTGCACTGTGGCCCCACACTGTCCAAGCCGTTGAGAACAGGAAAGAGATGAATCACTGGCACAAAGCGCAGTCCCCAGTCCTGGCCGCAGACCTGATGGCGCTGCTGTCCTTGGCCGCTGTTTCGTGTGCAATCCCTGGGGACGTTGCCGAGGCTGCCGCATCGACTCTGGAAGTGACAAAGGGAAAGGAGACCATTGTCTTCTCCGACCTCCACTGGACCAGCGCACAGGTCCAAATCGGATACATATGTGGAGTACCGGTGATCCCGTGCTGAAATTGAACCTCGTGCACTTGGAAGAGCCTCCTTTCCCCCAGGAGTGCTGGAAGGGCGACAAGGCGTGTGCCTTTGCTGATTCACTCGTGTTGGTGGCGGTGCACAAGAGTCGCCCGGCGCGGGCGCCAGAGGTGATCGAGATGTTGGCGAAGTGGGAGTTCTCCATTGACGCCTACAAGAGTGTGTTCCGATGGATGGCGGCCAATCTCGGCAGCGCAGCCTCTGAGGCTGCGGCTGCAATGTGGTTCCTCAATCACAACAAGATCTGGGAAGCCTGGATCACTCCCGAAGCAGCTGCAAGCTGCAGCAGTCAACGCCGCGCTGGCGGCTGAGTCCTAAGATCCAGGGACAGCGTACGCGTCCTGCAGCAGGAAAAGGTCCGCTTGGGGATGGGGGTCCGTTGCAGCCGACCGAGGAGGGCAAGGGGAGGACGCAGAGCTGGCCGTGAACATGGCCCCTGCAAGACGATGGCCACCGCCAATCCGCGCCGGCTGCGGCACGGAAATGCTGTCATCGAGCGCAGGGAGACAGTGCAGGATGCGAATTGGCGGCTGAGCTCTATAATGCTAGGGGAACGGGCCTGTATGGGTTTGCATGTGTTGATCACACCGCCCCATTTGCCTGTGACCCCATCTCTGCCGACAGTCCCATCCATAATCCTTGGCCATTGCCGTCTTCACCCAAAGACCGGCCCTCGGGCTGGGCTGCCTCGACATGTGGAAGCATCGCAGGGCGGCTAGGCAGGGGGATTCTCCATCCAAGACCGCATGGCCAGAGGTCGAGGCGTGATCCTAGGCCCTGCCAGTTCATGCAACGGCGGCCAGGAGACTGGGTTGACCCGCCATGCGCAGGCCGACAATCGCAAGCGGTTGATGTCAGTGCGTGGGTGCATCCTGGTCCGGGCACTGCCGGCATGGCGGGTCTGCGTCGGGAGGAAGGAGATGGTTTTGGCATCCAGTCACATTGCATGCGAGGCCTTGGCCCAATGAGCAGTCCGAAACACCATATTGCAGTTCAAGGACTGTGGAAGGTCTTTGGCGATCAACCCGAACGGGCTACAGAGGCCCCGTATGCCGCCCACAGCCGCCAGGACATTCAGGAGGAATTGGGTCTGGTCGTGGCCCTGCGAGACGTGACGCTCACCGTGGATCCCGGCCAGGTTTTTGTTGTCATGGGCCTCTCGGGCAGCGGCAAGTCGACCCTGGTGCGGTGCCTGATCAAACTGCTTGCACCCACCATGGGGCAGGTGCAATTTGATGGCGAGCAGGTCTTCGACTATGCACAGGACGATCTGATCCAGTTTCGCCGCCGGAAAGTGGCGATGGTGTTTCAGCACTACGGGCTGCTGCCGCACCGGCGAGTCCTGGACAACGTGGCCTATGGGCTTGAAGTCCAGGGCATGGACGAGGCAACGCGACACCGCGCGGCCGCCGAGGCAATCCAGATTGTGGGTCTCCGGGGATGGGAAGACTATTACCCCCGGGAAATGAGCGGGGGCATGCGGCAGAGGGTGGGCCTGGCCCGGGCCTTGGCGGTCAATGCCGACGTGCTGCTGATGGACGAACCGTTCAGCGGACTGGACCCGCTGATCCGCCGGGAAATGCAGGATCTGCTGATATCGCTGCAATCGGACCTCAACAAGACCATAGTGTTCATTACGCACGACCTGGACGAGGCACTGAAGGTGGGAGACCGGATCGCCATCATGCGCGATGGGGAAATCGTCCAGATGGGCTCGCCCGAGGAGATCGTCATCCAGCCTGAGGACGACTACGTGGCGGAGTTTGTCCAGGATGTCTCCCCAGCCAAGGTCATAAGGGCCCGGGCGATCATGCAGGAGCCCACTGCCGTCTTCGCCGGGCAGCGAGATCCGCAAGCCGCGCTGCAGGCCATGCAAGCGAACGGCGCCGACTGGCTTTTCCTGCTGAACTCCGACGGGAGGCTCCGCGGCGTCTTGGACTGGGACAAGGCCTCCCGGTTGTCGTCCGAGCGCGGCGCCGGCTTGCAGGACGTGCCGATGACAGAGGCCTGGACGATCAGTCCCGATGACAGCATAGAGGACATCGTGCCGAAGGCCGCCCAGACGGAACTGCCCCTGGCCGTGGTGGACGAGCAAGGACGGCTGATGGGGGCAGTGGACCGGACCGCCTTGCTGTCCGGATTGGCCCGCGGCAGTCACAGCGAGGCGGCTGCCGACCCGAGGCCAGAGGGTGTGGCGACCGGCACGGATCGGTTCCAGCCCGTTGCGGCGCAGTCGGGCCTGACCGCCGCGGAAATGCAACACGGTGCGGAAATGACGGATCGGTGGCCCCGTCTCCGTCCCTATGTCTTCGGTGCCCTGGCGCTGTTGGCGTGTCTCATCCTCTGTCTCATCCTCTGGCAACCGGGCATGACGTTTCCGGTGGAATGGGGCAAGCCCATCGGCATCCAGGTAGACCAGTGGGTGCTCTGGCTGACCATCAACGGATCGTGGTTTTTTGACGGGGCCAAGAATGCCATCACCCGGGCGCTGGTCATCCTGGAGGATATTCTGCTCTGGATACCTTGGCCGGTGGTGATCCTGGGGGTCGTACTCACGGCCTGGAAGGTGTCAGGGCGCAACATGGCGTTGTTTGCCGCTTTTTCCATGTTGTTTGTGGGTCTGATGGGCCGATTGCCGGGCGGCACCGGCACCCTGTGGGAAGGGGCCATGGAAACCATGGCCCTCATCATGGTGTCGGTCACCATTTCGCTGCTCGTTGGCATTCCGCTCGGGATTGCCGGGTCCCGGAGCGCCTTCTGGGATGCCTTGATGCGCCCGATCCTGGACGGCATGCAGACCATGCCCAGTTTCGTCTATCTTGTGCCGGGCATCCTTTTTTTTGGGTTGGGGAACGTACCTGCCATCATGGCAACTGTAATTTACGCTGTGCCTCCTGTCATCCGGCTCACCAACCTGGGAATTCGGCAAGTGTCGTCCGAGGTTGTGGAAGCAGCCCGGGCGTTTGGCACGACGCCGTTGCAGCTGCTCGTCAAAGTGCAGGTCCCCTTGGCTCTGCCGACCATCATGGCAGGCATCAACCAGACCACGATGTTGGCACTTTCGATGGTGGTCATAGCCTCGCTGGTAGGTGCCGGGGGACTGGGCGAGTCGGTGCTGAGAGCCCTTGGCAGGCAGGAAGCCGGGAACAGCGCGATCGCGGGCTTCAGCATTGTGCTCATGGCCATCATCATCGATCGCGTCATGCAGGCGGCGGCGCGGGAGCGGCAGCGTGTATTGATGGAACCCGAAGGCTGATTTCGTTCCGGTTTCCCTGTGCAGCAAGGCCTTGGAAGCGGTGCCGGCGGCATCGGGAAAGGGGATGTCTTGGGCACCTGGCTGAAGTAGACCTTTGCTGTCGTCGAAATCACACATTCCCACCCTATGGGAAAGGAAACATATATGTATAACCCTGCCAAGTTGCTGGTGCTGGCTGTCGCTTTGCTGGCACTGCTGTCCGCTGTCGCGTGCACAATGCCGGTGGACATTCCCGAAGATGGCGCAGCGATGCCTGCGGAAGTGGAAGCAGAGGTCAAGGAGACCATTGTCTTCTCCGACCTCAACTGGACCAGTCCCCAGGTCCAGAACCGCATTGCCCAGTACATTATTGAACACGGCTACGGCTATCCGACCGATGTCATTCTGGGCGCGACCTTGTCCAATTTCCAGGGGCTGCAGAAGGGGGACATCCATGTCACCATGGAAATCTGGCTTCCCAATCAGGACATTGGGTGGGAAAAGGCCCTCGAGATAGGAGACGTGGTGGATGTAGGCTTCAGTCTGGTGGGCGACTGGCAGAGCACTTTTGTCATTCCCCAGTATGTGGCCGACGCCAATCCGGGGCTCAAGACGCCCCAGGACCTGCTCAAGCCAGAATACCAGGAGCTGTTTGCGACGCCGGACAGCCGTGGCAAGGCACGGCTGGTGGCCTGCGTGATTGGCTGGGCCTGTGAGGTCGTCAATGCCCAGCAGGTTGAGGCCTACGGTCTGTCCGAGGTTGTGCATGTAATCAATCCCGGCTCGCAGGACGCGATGTTCGCCGAAATCTACGGAGCGTATGAAAAGGGTGAACCCTGGCTCGGATACATGTGGGGCACGGCTGATCCTGCCCTGAAACTGGATCTCGTGCGCTTGGAAGAGCCGACGCATACCGCCGAGTGCTGGGACACTCACAGGGCGTGTGCCTTCGGCAATTCGGTCGTGAAGGTCGCAGTGCACAAGAGCCTGCCGGAGCGGGTGCCGGAAGTGGTGGAGATGCTGTCGAAATGGGAGTTCTCCGTCGATGTCTACAAGGACGTGTTTTGCTGGATGGATGCCAATCCGGGTAGCGAACCCGCAGAGGCGGCCCTGTGGTTCCTGCAAAACAACAAGATCTGGGAGGCTTGGATTACACCGGAGGCCGCTGCTGCAGTCAACGCGGCCCTGGCCGCTGAATCCTAATCTCCAGGACTGCGCAACTTCGCCGACAATTGGAGGGGACCCGCCGTTGTGAGGGAATCCGCCGGACCCGTTCCGCCGTTCCCCTGGCTGGCCCTCTCCACAGGCGTGCTCACTGCCCCACCGACGTCGATGATCACCACTTGACTGCCAAGACGGAGGCACAGGCTCCACAATCCAAAGCCCACAGAGCCGTTGTCGGCTCGTCTCTTGCCCCGGCACGCAACTTTCTGCGCAAGCCGCCTCAGGAACAATGTGGTGCAGGCACCGAAGACCCCTCCGCGCTGTTCCGTGAACCGGGGTCCAGGCTTCTGTGTTCCTTGAGGCTGGATACGCTCTTGGTGGCGCCCCCTGACACCCTGAGCGCCACGCCGCGGCGGCCTTTGTCTTTTGCGAGACCGAGGTCGCTCCCGTCGTCCGCGATGTTGCGGGCCACCTTGCCACCAGAACGGAACGCCCGTCACGGGCGCAAGGGCCAGGTCACAGCCTGGCCTTTCGACCTCCCGACGCGCTGGTCTGCAGAGCCAGGATCGCCGGGGCGAATCGGGACTGCACACGGCGGACGGAAATTGCCCCATGCCGGGAGCCTCCCGGGGCTCCTCCTGCAAATGCCAGATCCCGGTTCCCTTCAAGACACTGTGCAGGCCGCCAGTCGATATGGGGCCAGAGCCTCTTCGTCCAAAGCCACACCGTGTCCTGGCCGGTTGGGAGGCAGCATATGCCCCTCCTGCAGGGTCAGAGGTTCCGGCATGAACCGCTCCAGGCCAAAACCATGCACCTCCAGGAACGACGCGTTGGGCACACTGGCCAGCAAGTGCACATGCAGGTCATGGACTCCGTGTGTGGTGACGGGCAGGCCTTGGCGCTGACATAGTCGGGCCACCTGCAGCCACGGTGTCACCCCGCCCAAGGTGACCAGATCCGGTTCGGGAAAAGACACTTGGCCCAGCTCCAGCATCAGTTCGAATTCGTGTCGGGAATGCAGGTTCTCCCCGGTGGCCAGAGGCAGGCCACCTTCCCGGGCTATGCGGGCATGTGCGGCATAGGCGTCGGGAATGACAGGTTCTTCCAGCCAAAAGATGTCTGAGGGCGCCAGCGTCTGGGCCGCTGCAATGGCTTTGTCCGGGTCCCACTGCATGTTGGCATCCACCATCAGGGGAAAGCCTGCTCCCAGATGTTTGCGCATGGCAGCGACGCGAGCGGTGTCGTCGGCCAGCTGGGGCCGGCCCACCTTCATCTTGATCGCCTGAAAGCCCTGTTCCAGAAAGCCGTCTGTCTGCTGCAGCAGAGCGTCCAAGGGGAACTGCAGGTCAATGCCGCCGGCATAGGCGGCGACGGGCCGCTGGCTGCCGCCCAGCAACCGGTACCAAGGCTCGGACGCGGCCTTGCCCAGCAGGTCCCAGAGGGCAATGTCCAGCGTGGCCAGCGCGAAGGAGGCCAGACCCCCGCGGCCCACGAAGTGGACATGCCACCACATTTGATCCCAGAGAGTCTGGATGGAAACCGGATCGGCCGCTATCAGAAAGGGAGCCAGGCTGTCTCGCAGCAGGCTGTGAATGGCCGAACCGCCAATGTTGCCTACCACGTAGCTGTAGCCCAGCCCGGCCAGCCCGGCCGCAGTCATCACGCAGGCCGTGTTGAGACCAAAAGAGGCGATCTGCCCATGCGTGGAGTCAGAGAGAATTTGGGGCAGAGGAATGCAGTAGTGATCGAGCCTGATTTGCTGAATGCGAGACGGCACCTGACTGTGCCCATGGAGCGATGACATCCTGGCTGATTCCTCCCTATAGCGCCGAAAAGGTCCGCAATCCATATTCAAACCGTTCCAGACTGGCCAGCAGGATGCGGCCTGTGGGCAATTGACCGCGCTGCCGCGCCCGCATCAGGTGTGTGCCTTGTCGGCGCAGGCTGGCTTCCGAGAAGGTGATCAGCATCAGGCGCTGGTACAGGTCCAGGCTCTTTTCCCACTTGCGCAGGTAGCGGTGGCTCACATCCCGCTGCACTTCCACGGGAAAGACCCGGTTCCGATAGTAGGTCAACAGATCGGGCTCGCTGCGCGGGCCCCATGGATCTTCGGTGCTTTGGGGACAGGGCGGGGGTGCATCATCCGTGGGGATGCCCATGTGCCGCAGGTGATCCCGGGCTTCCAGGATGGCCAATGCATGGCGCGGGGAGACGTGCTGGTGCAGGATCCAGTCCAGTTCGGAGGGTCTTGGCTCCTGTTGGGTCTGCAGGCGGTACCACTGTCTGCCGTCGGCAGTGAGTTCGATCAGATCGCGGCCTCGGCCTCGGCTCCAGTGCCAGCGCAATGGCATTCCTTCACATTGCACAACCCGCACCAAACCATGTTCACGCAGTGACTGCCACAGGCTCCGAATGACCTTGTTGGGACTGAGACAGCTCCCGATCTGGGCCCTTTGCACGACTCGCCAAGGACGAATGAATCCAGTCTCGCCCATGTGCCGTAACAGGAATGACCCTCGCTCTGCGGGAAGCAGCAGAGTGTCCACTGCGTTCATGGAGTTTCCGTCCTTTGCACACTTGATGGTTAATATAAGTACTTTTGTATATCATTTTTGTTATGCAGGAGTTGCATCCATGGATATGGAAAGGGACTTATATACCCAAGTACACAGACTCGGACATATCCTGTTCACGGGTCGTCGGGGTGCCCAACGGCAACGCCCCTCGCCGTGCAGTGGCCCACGGGACGGGGGCCACAGGGAGATGCGCTCTCCCCAAGATATTGATTGCCGCATTCCAATCGGCATGGCTCTGAAACTGACACGCGATACACCGGAACCGGGCCTGCGTGAGCCGGTTCTGTGTGTCGGTGTGGCCGCACCGGCTGCACGTCTGGCTGGTGTAATGCGGCGGCACTTGGACCACCTGTCTGCACTTGTAGACCAGTTTGCGCTCCAATTGGCTCCAGCCCGAGGCGAGGATGCTGCGGTGCAGTCCGGCCTTGGCCCTGACGTGCCGACCCGGATTGTCCACCGTGCCCCGCGCAGATTGGGTCATGTGCCGGGTCTGCAAATCCTCCAGCGCCACGGTGTGCGCGGTGTCGGCCAGGCGGCGGCTGAGGTGATGGATGTCATTGTCTCGGATGCGCCGGCGCTTGCTGTGCAGTTTGGTCAGTTGCCCGGCAATCCGGCGACGCCGACACGACCCTGTCTGCTGGCGCGCCAGGTGGCGCTGTTTGCGCTTGACCTTGGCCGCCAGGCGGGTCGTGTCAGCCATGCGGTGTACTGCACCGGTGCTGTCGGTGCACTGGCCCACGTTGCGAGCCAGGCCCATGACCCCCGCAGTGGCCCCGGGCTTGACTTGAGCGCGGGGCACGGCGTAGACCACGTAGGCATACCATCGGGGCTGTGTGATGGGGCCTGCCTTGCGGATGCGGGCCTGCAGGGGGTTGCATCCCGCATAGGGATTGGCGCCCTTGAGTTGGAGCCAGCCGATTTTGGGCACGCGCAACCGGCCTTGCCGGATGGACACACGGTCAGCCACGGTAAAACTGTCCACAGTCCGGTGGCGGGCCTTGCACCGGGGACCGCCGCCCTGTCCGGCAAAGCACTTAGGGTATGCGTCGGCCCGATGCTTGAGGGTGCAGCGCACCTCGGCACAACTGTATTCCTGCAGCCAGCGGCACTCGGGCCTCTGGCGCAGGGCGGTGAACTCCTTGTACAGGGCAAAGCAGGAGACTGCGGGTTGGGGGCCAATCCGGCAGTCCCGCCAGCACTGCCACCGGAACTGCTGCCGGGCCAGGAAGTGATTCCAGACCCAGCGGCAGGCCCCGGCCGTGCCGGCGAGCTGGTGCGCCTTGGTCGGGGTCTCCGGCAACAGACGCAACCGCACTGTGCGATGATGGACAGTTGCAGTTTCGGGTACAGTGGAGCAAGCAGGCATGGAAACGCACTTCCGTGTCTGTGTACTGCGGCATATAATCCCCAAAGCATACATGCACACCTGTAGTGCAATGGTCCAGTACCGAGGCACAACATGACGCTCCACGGCCCATGGGACGGGGGTTGCGGCACGGCGAGGGGCGTTCTCAACAGAGACCCTGACACCCTGTGAACAGGATATGCCTGAGTCTGTGCACTTAGTATAAATTCCCAATGCCATCCTCCAGGCAATACCCGAGGATGGCGTTGTAGCATCGATGCCGACATCACCTGTTCGGTGTGGAATGGAGGTATAGTGCGCCTATTCCACGAAGATGGCATATTCGGATAGGGGACGAGGGGCGCCCTGCACTTCGCCCCAGAGAAGGATCGTGTACACGCCAGGACCTCGGGTGGCCAGGAGCCGGGACACATCGACTTGCACGGCGAAGCCGTCGGGTTCCACGCGCCAGAGGTCGGGCAGGATGTCCAGTCTGGAATGGGTTTCCGGATTGGGTTCCCATTGTTGGGCGGCTTGCATCAGCTCAGTGGCCTGGCTATTGGTCAATGGCGGCAGGGACTGGGGGTCGGCCGCGTAGGGGGTGAGACAGCCAGTGTGGCTCCATGGGGAACTGTCCGAGTCATAGGTATAGAAGGCTGGCAAAGGCACCAGGATGGAGGCTATCGGGATTCCCGGGCAGTACCCGGCTGCCCGGAAGAGTTGCCCGCGAGTCAGGGGATGGGGCGGAGGCCAATAGGATATGCGTATGCCTTCCGCAGGGCCCGTGCGGGGCAAGACGGCTCCATTGTGCAGGCGTCCTTGCATGAAAAGCCGGCCCTCCGCGATCGTGGGGGGAATGTCAAAGGTGACGTATGCCCCTTCAAACAGCTGGACCACGGTCAGGATGCGGCAATCGACACTGATGCCCAAGTGCAAGGTAGTGTGTTCAGGTCGCAGAATGTTGCGGCGGTGCCCCGGACTTTCCATGAGGCCATCCAGTGCGTTCTTGAGCCACTCTGCGGGTTCATGAGGAATGCACTCAGGACCCACGATGTTACCTACAAAAGCCACGTTTTCGGCGCTATAGGCCTCTCCGCCGGCCAGCGTGTAGCGCATGTCCGGGGTAAGGCCCGCCAGGTTCCAGTGGGAAAGGTACTGATGCCTGGCCATCTCGTCGGCATGGCTCTGGGCAGCCGCGTTGTCTCCCAGAAGCACCGGGGAGAGTCCTTCCAGGGCCCGGGCCTGATTGACATGGCTTAAAGCCTGCAACCGCAGAGCTGCCATCTCGTCGGTGGAATTCCGGGCCGCCCCGACCGGGGTGATGGTGGGCTGGAGAACAGGCTCGACTGCCAGCGGCGGCACTGCGTTTGAGGGTCTGTCTTCTGGCTCTGCCCACAATGTGGAGTCGAGGGGGCCGCCCGTGCCAGACGTGGCCACCAGGGGCGCGAATATCCAGTTGCCGTCCTCCAGTTTCAACCACTCTCCATCCTCGCTGGCAGCTACATAGGCGACGAGATGGCCCTGAGGCAGGACAGTGACAATCCCGTGTTCGCGGCCGGGACCGGAACGGATGTTGGCTCCCCGTTCGGCCATGACTGTGCCCAGGGAAACGGTGGATTGCTCCTGGGCAGCATCCATCTGCCTAGAGTCTGGTCCTGTCTCTGTTGCGACAGAAGTCGAGTTGGCCTCCGCGGCGGCTTCCCGCCGCTGACTGGTGGATTGGGTGCCCAGGACATCGCGCGCGAATATGTGCTCCAGGGCTGTCCGGTCTTCGGGCTTGCAGTCCTGCAGAATGGGACTCAGCAAGGCGACCTGCGGGATTCTGGGACTGGCAGCCATGCCGACCATTCCCTGGATCGTTTCCTGTACCAGAAGCGGCAGATTGCCGTCCTGCAGGAGCTGGTCAACTGTGTCCTGCGTGCTTCCCGCTACCGATCCGAATTCGGACCACAAGTATTGGTCCTCCGAGGCCTGTACCGCGAGCCAGCTGCTGTTCGTACGACGATCCACCAGAAAGTACATGGCAGGCATGTCCTGGACTTCGGCATAGGAGCTGAAAAACCGGATCTGACGACATATGGGCGGGGTGGTCGCAGTGTCGGGGAAAAACAGGCCCCGTTGAAACAAGGGGTACACCAGGACTGCAACGATGAGCAGCAGCATCCACGAAGCACAGCCGCACCCTGAGCAACAGGGACCTCCGCGCGTGGCTTTCTGGACAATGTTTCGTCGCAAGTCGGCAGGGGGTTCGAACTGGTTCATGGCTTCTGTCGAGTCTACGCCGAATCCGCGTGAAATCAGCTCGGTTTTGTGCATTGGGGCGGTACAGGTTGATGGGGCAGGACACGGGGCCAAGACCTCTGCCGCGTGCCTCCAAGACCCGGCTTTGCCCGTCCGGACACCTTCCTGGTTCCTGTTTCTTGCATCTCTCGCTGCAAGGGAATGGTCTTTTCCCCCTGTGAAACCCCTGCGCCTCCGCAAGGTGTTTTGACGGCCCATCTTGCCATCTTGCCGCCGGGCCTGCTGTGGCTGCCACCGGAACAATCCCCCAGGGAGCCGGAGCGACACCTCATCCAATGATTCAGCATGACCGTCAAGCCCCAAGCAACGCTCTCATGTGGAGACCAAGATGGTGGCGGACCTGGACCACACAGGGTCTTGGGAGGCTGGACAAGGGTGCAATGCGAGCAATGGCGGTCTGGAGACTGTGCTGTGGGTTGGGCCGCACTTGCATCGGGCAAGGGGCGGACCCGCACTGGATGCAGCACGTTGACCAGGAGTATGGAAGAGCGACACGGCTTGCCTCACACTCTCTTGCGGAGGCCGTCCACAAAACGCAAGACGCGATCCCGTTTCTGTTGGGCATGCTCAAGGATACGAGTCGGCGGACTGCCGGAATCGTGGCCCCCTCTCCATGATTGGAGCTTGGCCCGGTTCTTCTTGTTGCAGTTTTCCAGGGCTATTCCTGGGGACCATTTCATGAGTTTTATTCCAGTAAAAAGAAAGAAACTTGCGGATATTTGGGCAGATTGTGGAAATTGGGACGCTGTGCTAGCATCCCATTTTGCATGTTTTGCCAATGAGGAGCATAGCAATGTCAAGTCGATTTGACGTAACTCGCAGGGATTTTCTCAGGACCGTCGGCATGGTGTCTGGCGGCTTGGCCTTGGCTGCCTGTACCACCGTGCCTGCTGCCCCTCAGGCGGGAATGGACGATGCTGTGGGGGGCGAGGAGCCGATCACGCTTTCCGCCCTGTGGGTTTCCCAGACCGCCCTGGTGGCGTACTTCGAGGATTACAGCGCCAACATTTTCAGCCCCGCCAACGACAGCGCGAATGTGGAATTCACCTTGGCCCCGGCCAACGAGTTTCCGCAGAAGATTCTGTCGGGGATGGCAGCCGGTTCCCCTCCGGATCTGTTTCGGGTCGTCAATGTGGCGTACTTTGCCCAGATGGCCTCCAATGGCACGATCCTGGCTCTGGATGGCCTGATCGACCGGGACGGCTATCAGTCCTATCTCGACACGTTCATTCCCGGCAGTGTGGAGACCTTTGCCTACGAAGGCGTGCAGTACGGCATACCGTTTGGCGCGCATCCAAGTTCCCAGTTTCTCTTCTACAACAAGACCGTATTGAACGACCAGGGAATTGTCCTGGACAATCCCGACTGGTCCTGGGCCGACTACGTGGAAACCGCCAAGGCCGTTACCGACCTGGACAACAGCGTCTTCGGATCTTGGGTGCGGGCCAATTTCGAGGGCTACATGGTGGGCGTCCGTTCCATGGGCGGCGACTTGATCAGCGAGGACGGCACCCAATCCCTGATCAATTCCGACGAGGCCTGGGAATTCTGGAATCTGCTCTACGCCCTGATCAATGAGCACCAGACCACCGTGCAGCCGACGGACATTGGGGATTGGAAGCCGCCGTTCGCCGAACAAAAGATCATGATGGCCAACGACAACGGATACCGCGAGTCGTTCCTGCGGGAAATGGTGCAGGATTTCGAATTTGACACATTCATTGTCCCCAACATGGGCGACAAGCCCCGTGGGGGACTGGTGGGCGACATCTCGGCCATTTCCTCCGCCTCTGCGCATCAGGACCTGGCTTGGGAGTGGGTAAAAGGCACTTTGGCGACGGAGGAAGGAATCAAGCGGGTGCAGAATGCCCGTTTCATACCTCTGCCCACGGAAGCCGCCCTGTTGGCGCCTGAAGCGATGGTCAGCCCCCAATATGAATTCTATGTCCGGCAATGGATCAATGAGCCTCCGTTGGCCGCGCCCACAGCCGCCAATGGGCGGACGAGCGATGTGTTCAGCACGCTGCAAAGGGGCATGGAAGCGGCCTGGCTGGCCACCGAGCCTCTGCCAGAGGTGGTCACCAATGTGCACAACGAAATCCAGGGCATTCTGGACATGTCCATGGCGTAGGCCTGCGGGCCATGCGCAAATCTCTGCTGCCCGCTCCGGGGACATGGGATCGATGCCCAGACTGCCCGTCGGGTCGGTTGCCCCCGGGGCGGGCCATGATCCAGCGAGTCCCGCCCGTGGCAGGCCAAGGCTGCGTCCGCAAGCCTGAAGTGGGTCTGCTACCCTGAAAAACGATGTGCCGCCGTGCATTGTGTGCGGCGGCCCCATGCCATGGGCTTTTCCCTTCGTGCTTGCCTCCAGATCCCTGCATAGAGTGAGAGACCGGATCGGCCAGTCTTTGGACCTTGGCGTTCTGGGTTGGTACGAGGCGCGCTGGGGCCTCTTTTTCATCTTTCCCTGGATATTGGGGTTCCTGCTGTTTCAGTTCGGACCCATGCTGGCCTCCCTATACTTTTCCCTGACCGATTACAACGTGCTGCGCGCACCCGTGTGGCTGGGCCTTGAAAACTATCGCTACATGGTGGAGACGGATCCCAGATTCTGGAAATCCGTGCAGGTCACCTTGTACTACGTGTTGCTGCGTGTGCCGCCAACCGTGGTGGGGGCGTTGGGCTGCGCCATCATTCTGAACCAGGCCATCAAGGGACGCGTGGTGTACCGGACCCTGTTCTTCATTCCTTCCATCACGCCGGGTGTGGCGGCCATCCTGGTCTGGACCTGGGTGCTGAATCCGCATTATGGACTGTTGAATTACCTGCTGGCCCAAATCGGCCTAGACGGCCCTTCCTGGCTCGGCGATCCGGACTGGGCCGTGCCCTCTCTGGTGCTGCTGGGACTGTGGGGATCCATTGGCGGCACCAGTGCCATCATCTTTCTGTCGGCGTTGCAAGACATACCTGCCGCCTTCTATGACGCCGCCCGTGTGGACGGCGCCAGTTGGGTGCGCGAACAAGTGCACATCACGTTGCCCCTGTTGACACCCGCGATCTTTTTTGTCTTGGTGCTGACGGTCATCGGCACGTTCCAGACATTCACGGCTGCCTTCATCAGCACGCGGGGAGGACCGGCGTACGCCACCTATTTCTTTGTGTTGCACCTGTATGAAATGGCCTTTCAGCGCTTTCAAATGGGCTACGCCTCGGCCTTGGCCTGGGTGCTGGTGGCGGTGCTGCTGGCCCTGACCTACGTGCAGGTCCGAAGTTCCCAACAGTGGGTGCACTATGGTGGCGATTGAGGGGGATGGGAGGCCAGAATGTACGCATACAGCTCTCCGTTTCGTGTGTACGTCCGCACCGCGGTCATCTACGGCGCCTATGTCGGCGCCTCAATGCTGTTCGTGATCCCGTTTGTCTGGGCCCTGTCCGGCTCCCTGAAGAACCCCTATCAACTGGAGCTCTTTCCGCCGGACTTGATCCCTGCTCCCGTGCTCTGGGAGAATTATGCCGAGATCTGGCAGATCGTGCCCCTGGCGCGCTTCATGGGCAACACGCTGTTCGTGGCCATCCTGTCTCTGGTGGGACAGCTCTTCACGGCGTCCATGGTGGCGTATGGTTTTGCGAAGTTCCGCTTCCCCGGCCGCGATGTCCTGTTTCTGGTCATGCTTTCCACGCTCATGTTGCCGATTCACGTGAGTCTCATTCCCCGGTTTGTGATGTTCTTCAAAATGCGCTGGATCGACACCTATCTGCCTTTGATCGTGCCCAATTATCTGGGCGGCAGCGCCTTTGCCATTTTCCTGCTCCGCCAGTTCTTCCGGAACATACCCCAGGAAATGGACGATGCCGCCCGCATGGACGGCGCGGGATACTGGCGCATCTTTTTCCAGGTGCTGCTGCCGCTGTCCAAGTCGGCCCTGATCGCCCTCACCATTCTGGGCTTTCTGAATGACTGGGAAGATTTCCTGCAGCCCCTGATTTACCTCCAGACCACGGACAAGCTCACCATTTCGGTGGGACTGCGGTTCCTGGCCACGACCGCCACGTCGGACATATCGGGCGAGCCCACCACGCATCTGTTGATGGCCGCCTCCATCGTGTCCTCCCTGCCCCCGATCCTGATGTTTGTGGTGGCCCAACGGCAGCTGGTCCAGGGGTTGGTGTTGACGGGGTCGAAGGGATGAGCACCGCACAGGCCCGGCCCGGGCCGACCGAAGCCATGATGGGGACCCCGCTGGACGCGGCACCCCCGGACATTCTCCTGATCCTGACGGACCAGTGGAACCCGCGCATGCTGGGTTGCGCAGGGGACGGCATCGTGCAGACTCCGCATCTTGACGTCTTGGCGAGTCAAGGCTTGCGCTGTGACAACGCCTACACTGCGGCCCCTGTCTGCATGGCTGCCCGCTGTTCCCTGGTGAGTGGCATGTACCCCCATCAGCATGGCTTCTGGAACAATTACACAGGCCGGAAATTTCCGGCCCGCCGCGTGACGCTGTTCCGCCAGCTGCAGGCTGCCGGCTATTTCACCGCCCAGATCGGCAAGTATCACTTCTTCAATCTGGAGGTCGGCGAAGATCATGCGCAGCACAGAGACTACTATGCTGCCCTAGGGCTGGACTGGCCCCAGGAACTGCCCACACCCTACATGGGGCCGTACCTGCAGAACGAATACACCCGTTTTCTGGCGGACCGGGGCGTGCTCAAGAGCTACATCAACGACATCGCCCAGCGCTTTGTGGCCGGGGACCACGATGTGGTGAGGCCCTCGCCCTTGTCTCCGGACGAACACATTGACGGCTACGTGTCCCACCAGGCGGTGTCATTTCTGGAATCGTGTCCACGGCATCAACCCTTGTTCCTCTGTGTCAGCTTTCCGGGGCCGCATACGCCCTTTGACGCGCCCGAACCCTATGCCAGCCTCTACTCGCCCGCAGACATGGAGTTGCCTCCCAACGTACCGCGGGACCAGGGCCAGAGACACAGTCCGGGCCAGATCCAGGCCATGCAGGCCAACTATTATGGAAAACTCACTCATCTGGACACGAGAGTGGGGGAGTTGCTGCAGGCCCTGCAAAGGCGCGGCCGCGCTGACCACACCCTGGTGATTTTCGCTGCCGATCACGGTGAGTATCTGGGCAGTCATGGGCGCTTCGGAAAGGGCAGTTTTCACGAGGAATCCGCGCGCATCCCCTTGGTCCTGCGCTGGCCTGGCCAGTTTCGACCCGGCCAGGTTTCTCCATCCCTGGTCGGTTGGCTGGACATTTATGCCACCATGGTCCAGGCCGCCCGGGGCGCACAGGCCGCGCTGGGATTTGGCAAGTCGTTGGCACCGCTGGGCCGGGATTCCGAGTTGGCGCTCCATCCCGCCGTGTTTTCCGAAATTGGCACGGCCCGCGGTTTGGGCTACATGGTGCGCCAAGGAGCGCACAAGTGGTTCATTCACAATGGGCAGGAGTCCCTGTTTGACCTCTCCGCCGATCCCTACGAGTTGCAGGATTTGGCCTTGGAGGCGGCGTGCCAAGCGATGCGCAGGGACATGCGGGACTGTCTGCTGGATTTCCTCATGACATCGCAGGTCAACGAGGCCGCCGGCTATCAGCCTCTGTTTGTACGCATGGGGCTGCAGACCGCGGGCGAAGCCGATGCCCTCGCCTATTTGACCCGGCAGTTTTACCGTGTGCATGGCTTGTAGCCTGCCCCTGCCACAATCGACAGCGTGCCGATGGACTGCCGCATGTTGCGCGCCACCACTTCCGAACCGATTCCCCATGCAGAAAAGGGTTCCCTGGATTCGACCCCATGCCTGAATATCCCGTAACCAAGATTCAATTCGAGGCCCCTGGCAAAGTGGCAGTGGTCACGAAGGCCATGGACTTTGCGTTGGGAGCCCGTGATGTCTTGCTCAAGACCAGCGCCAGTCTTGTGAGTACCGGTACCGAGTTGGCCAAGCTGACCGGTCTGCAGCAAGTCGCCTATCCCTTCGACCCCGGCAATCGAGCGGCGGGAGCGGTGGTGGCGGTAGGGGACGCGGTGCAGGATGTCGCGGTGGGCGACAGAGTCTTCAGCTACACACCGCACTGGAGCCATGCCTTGACTCATCGCCTGCGCGTCAAGGTTCCGGATGAGGTGGAAGACCTGCATGCCCCTTTTGCGGGCATGGCCTCGGTCGGCATGACTGCATTGCGGGTGGGCGAAGTGGAGCTGGGGGACTGGGTTGTGGTGTTGGGCATGGGCCTGGTCGGCAATCTGACGGCCCAACTGTGCCAAAGTGCCGGGGCTCAGGTAGTCACTGCCGATCTGAGTGAGGCCCGCCTGCGGCTGGCCCGCCGTTGCGGACTCGACAACCATATAGATGCCAGCCAGGGCCATGTGCGGGAACAGGTCCTGGCCGCTACCCAGGGACAGGAACCCGATGTGGTGGTAGAGGCTTCGGGTACCCCGGAAGGAGCCGCGCTGGCCGTTACGCTCACGGGCCGAAAAGGGGCAGCCAACGTGGTGCTCCTAGGATCTCCCCGGCGCAGTCTGGACACCGACATTACCCCCTTTCTGAACCGGGTGCATCTCTGGCGGGGCGGGACCGTAAATCTGAAGGGAGCCCATGAGTGGCGCTATCCGCTGCACCGAGATCCGTTTCACAAACATTCCATTGAACGCAACATGCACATTGTGTTGCGTCTGATGGCACGCCAGCAACTGGCTCTGAAGCCTTTGATTTCCCAAGTCGTGCGCCCCAGAGCGGCCGCGGAGGCATTCGCTGCCATGAGCACACATCCCGATGTCATGGTCGGAGTTCTGTTTGACTGGAGAGCCGACGCGACATCCAGACCCTAATGCTTTCCAGTTACAGATCAAGCCCATTCTGCTGGACAGCGTTTCCCGTGACAGAGTATAACTGCCTAGGAATGACGACAGTGCCAGAACGATCCGGCCAAGATCGGGCTCGCTCTATCGGAGGCCCTCTGCGCGTCGGTGCATGCTCCCCTGACCTCATGGCATAGCAGGAATTTTTGTGCTTGCATTGGAGACGTAAATGTCCTGCCACTGCCTGTAAGGAAAGGGAATTATATACATAAGTCCGGTTATCGGTGTATACTAGGCACAGTCCAGTTCCCCCGCATGACCTCCCACCCGAATCTCCCACAGATGTGCCCCACGATGGAAGATACAGGTCTGCCGGTTGCCGGGGTGTCCGTCGTCGACCTCTTTTGCGGCGCGGGCGGGTTGTCCTACGGCTTGCAACAGGAGGGATTTCCGATTGCCGCGGGCATGGATCTGGACGCGGACTGCCGCTATCCTTATGAAACGAACATCCAAGCCCCTTTTCTGTGCCGGGACATCGCGGCTCTGGATGGACCCGCCGTATCTGCGCTGTTCCCTTCAGGCACACTGAAAATTCTGGTCGGGTGCGCGCCTTGTCAACCGTTTTCACCCTACAACCGCAACCGCCACTCTGCCCAATGGCACTTGCTTTCCCATTTCCTGGCCTTGATCCAAAGCATTCGCCCCGAGATCGTGTCCATGGAAAATGTGCCGCGTTTGTGCACCTTCCAACAGGGTCGTCTGTTCCGGGACTTCGTCACGGCCCGGATTACGGCCTGCCGCAGACGCGCACTCGTCTGGTCCTGATCGCCTCGCGCCTAGGTCCCGCAGCCTTGCCCCTGTCCACGCATGCGCCAGACCGGTATCGTACCGTAGCCGATGCCATTGGCGCCCTGCCGTGGCTCTGGGCGGGCGCGATCGATCCGCAGGATCGCTTGCATCGCGCCCGCAACCTGTCTCCTCTCAACATGCAGCGGATGCAGGCCTCGCGCCCGGGAGGTACCTGGCGCGATTGGCCCGACCGCCTCGTGGTTCCCTGCCATCAACGACATGCAGGACGCACGTTCCATGCCGTATACGGACGCCTAGAGTGGCATAAGCCGGCCCCTACCCTTACGACCCAATTCTCACAATTCGGCAGTGGGCGGTTCGGGCATCCGGTGCAGGACCGCGCCCTCTCACTCCGCGAAGGCGCTCTCTTGCAAGGATTTCCCCCACGCTATGCCTTCGTTCCCCCGGACCATCCCGTCAGATTCACCGCGTTGGGACGCCTGATCGGCAATGCGGTGCCCGTGGCCCTCGCGCGCACCCTCGCGCGCCCTCAGGTTCCATCTGCAGGAGCATGCATGACCCAGAGCCCTGCCTACCGGATGCAGATCAGCCTGAACGTGCTGGAGCATCTGGGCCTCAATCTCTACAGCAACGTGCCCGCCGTGCTGTCCGAGGTCGTGACCAACGCGTGGGATGCCGATGCCCGCCAAGTGCATATTGCCTTTCACATTGCAGAGGATCGCATAGAGATTCAGGACGATGGCTTGGGCATGACCCATGCCGAGGTGAACGATCGTTTCCTGATAGTGGGCTTTCGCCGCCGAGACGAAATGCCGAGGACCACGCCGCGCGGGCGAGCGCCCATGGGACGCAAGGGCATAGGCAAGTTGTCCCTGTTCTCGATCGCACACCAGGTGGATGTGCATACCGTCAAAAACGGGGAAGCCAGTGCATTTCGCATGTCCCTGCCTGCCATGCGACACAGTATTGAGCAGAGCGAAGAAATGTACTGCCCAGAAGCCCTCAGGCCCGCCCGCGACCTGACCTGCGGCACCCGCTTCATTCTCGCCCAACTGCAGAAACGCCACACGATCAACACCCTGCACGCTCTCCGGAAACGCCTGGCTCGCCGTTTTTCCATCATTGGCGCCCAGCAAGATTTTGCAGCGCTGGTCGACGGCGAGGCCATCACGCCCTCGGATCGGGACTACTACGCCAAGTTGCAATACCTCTGGTGCTACGGCAATCAAGCCGCGGTTATAGAACACTGTCGACACTTGAGCCAGGCTCCCGAAGAGCGCACGATCGACATGGCAGACCTGGCCCAAGACGGGGTGTCCCTGTCCGGCTGGATCGGGGCCGTCCAGCAATCTGGCAATCTGAAGGATGACCAGAGCGGCGACAATCTGAACCGGATTGCCATTTACGTGCGGGGCAAGATGGCGCAGGAGGACATCCTGGGCACTTTCAGCGAACGCGGCGTCTACGCTGGCTACTTGATCGGAGAACTCCAAGTGGATGACTTCGATCAGGATGAGAAAGCGGACATCGCGACCAGCAGTCGGCAGCAAATTGCGGAAGAGGATCCGCGTTATCGGGCACTCCAGGAATTCTTGGAGCACGAGCTTCGACAGCACATCCGGAGCCAGTGGAATGCCTGGCGCAAAGAGGAAGGAGTGCAACAAGCACGGATGATCCCTGCTGTGAGGCAATGGCTGGACGATCTGCCGCGGGGCGACAGGACCAAGGCCCAAGCCTGGATCGGACGTCTCAATCGCATCACCTCGGACAAACCGGAAGACAGCAAGCAACTGGTCAAGCACGCGATTCTGGCCTTTGCATTCTATCGTGCCCATCAACGGCTGGAGCATCTGGAACGGATTGACGATCGGAACCTGCAGACAGCCTTGGACACCTTTCAGGAATTGGATGCACTGGAGGTGACGCTGTACGGCCAAATCGTACAGCAGCGCCTCGCGGTGATCCGCACGTTGCAAGAGAAGGTGGATGCCAATGACCTGGAAAGAGTCATCCAGCAGTATATTTTCAACCATCTGTGGCTGCTAGACCCACATTGGGAGCGGGTGGAATCCACCGCGCTGATGGAATCCCGAGTCTCAAAGATGTTTGAAGAGATCAACGCTACTCTCACTTCTGAAGAGGGACGGGCCCGCATTGACATTAGGTATCGCCAAACTGCCGGCAAGCATGTCATCATTGAACTCAAGCGTCCCAGCGTACGCGTCACCGTTTCTCACCTCACCGCGCAAATCAGGAAATACCGAAACGGCCTCTTCAAGATTCTGGAGCGGATGGGCGAGGCGCGGAACCCGATCGAGATCGTAATCCTGCTGGGGAAACGCCCGAGCGACTGGGACGATCCGGATGGTCCCGAACGGGTGCCCAAGGTGCTCGCGAGCTATGGTGCGCGCTTTGCCCTCTATGACGAGTTGCTGCAAAATGCCTACAAGGCATATGCGGATTTTGAGCGGAAGAAAAAATCGGCCAATGCGCTCCAAGTCATATTCCAGAATATTGACGATTTCACTCCCGAGAACTAAACGAGAACTCGCTCTGGATTCGGTCACACCGGCTACAACCTGTGTCCGGACTGCGGCAGGATCAAGGAGCCCGAATGGACACGCCGCTTCGGCGGGCATCCATCGGGTGTCTGTGCCAGGCGTACAGCCCTTCATGGAAGGGACTGGAGAACTTGTATGGGAGCTACTCCGAGGCCTGGGGGCCGCCATGTAGGTCCGTGAGCATTCCGACCGCCATCCAGTACTAACTGATGCCTATCACAGGCACACGATCCAGTGGCCGGAACTGCACGTTCGCTCTGACATCCAACATTCCTGTCAGCGGCGATCCGGTGGTACGCTGGCCAGCGCTGTGGTCGCCGGCGATGTCCGCATGGTATGCCTGTTGCTGTCCCATAGGAGCAACAGATACTTCCCCAATGAGGACAGCGCGACGTCCTTGGATCTGGTCGCAAACATAGTCTGCGAGACCTCTTTTGATCAGTGCGCTCTGTGCCTTTGCGGCCAGGGCCGAGCTTAGCCCTGCGCCTCTGCCTGACAGGACTGGCACACTCCGTAAATCTCCAGCAAATGGCTGGAGGACTGAAAGCCGTATCGGCCCGCCACCAGTTCTTCCAGCTCCGAGGCGGCACACTCGTCGAAGTCCAGGACCATGTTGCAGCGCACACAGATGGCATGATGATGCGGCTGGTCGTTGCGAATGTAATGGGGTTGGGAGTCGCCAATGTACAGGGGCCGAACCAGGCCCAGACGCGTGAAGAGGGTCAGATTGCGGTATGTGGAGGCCAGGTTGAGACGGGCATGCTGCTGGCGGGCGGCATGCAGAATCTGGGTCGGCGTCAAGTGTCCGGCCTGGTTGGACAGGACGGCCAGGATAGCGCGGCGGGACGCCGTCAGCCGGTGGCCGAGGGCTTCCAATACGTCATGCCCCCACGCGGGAGTCGGCTTGCTTGCAGAGGAAATGGCGGATTCAGCCCCACAGGTGTGAACTAATAGTAGGTGGTTTGCGGCGTGCCCGGATCTACCGCGAAGGCCAAGGCGTCGAAATTCTGTTGCATCAGTCGAAAACGCAGATCGGCCAAGGCCGGATCATGCCACAGATTCCGGAATTCCCACGGGTCCGTCTCCAGGTCGAAGAGTTCCCCGATGGCAAATCCGTGATAATTCACCAGCTTGTGCCGGACCGTGCGGATCATGGTGGCATAGGTGCCTTCCCCACTGCCCTTGCCGGTGGTCGTGGCGTTCAGGGCGCTGTAATACTCGGAGCGCACAAAATCCCGATGATGGTCCGCAGGCGCTGTGCCCGTCAGGAGCGGAGTCAGGCTGCGGCCCTGCATCTCGTGGGCTGGGGCTATCCCGGCAAAATCAAGCAAGGTGGGGGCGATGTCCGTCAGTTCCACCAAGGCGCGGCTCGTCATTCCTGCCCGGATGTGTCCGGGCCAGGACCAGATCAAGGGCACCCGCACCAGACCTTCATAGAAGCGGCACCCCTTCAGGACCAGACCGTGATCCCCCAGCATCTCGCCGTGGTCCGAGGTGAAGAGGATGATGGTGTTCTCCCGCTGCCCGGTCTCCGCCAGCGTGTCCAGCATGCGGCCCACATTGTCGTCGATGAGTTCGATCATGGCGTAATAGGCGGCCTGCAGGGCATGGGCGTTGCAGTCCGCGGGCCTTTGGGATGTGGTCTGGAAGTCAATGCCCGCCAATGCGGCCTGCGCCGCCAGATCGCTTTCGGCAAAGTGAGGGCCCGGCAGGGTGGCCGGATCGAAATGGGCCAGATAGGCCGCGGGCGGGTCAAAGGGGGCGTGAGGGTCAAACATGTTGACGCACATCAGCCAGGGTCCGGCGTGCTCCGCACGCATGAAGTCCACGGCCACATCCGTGCAGAAGGTGGTCTGGTGGAACTGCGCGGGCACCGCTTCCGCCGCGGCCTCCAGTTGGCCTAGATCCTGGCCCTGGGCCTTCACCCACTGGGCGTAGGCGTGCTCTTCGCCCCATTCGTTGCGGGGGGAGTGGCTCCAGGCAAAGACTCGATAGCCGTCATCCTGGGGTCTGGGTTCGCGGCGGTGGTGGGCTCCGGCCAGATGCAGCTTGCCGGAGAGGCCGCAGTCGTAGCCGCCGCCGTCCCGCAAGGTCTTGGGCAGCAATTCGGCCCCCTCGGCCCACAGGTCGTTGCCGTTGCGACAGCCATGCACCGTGCTGGGATAGAGACCGGTCAGGAAACTGGACCGGCTGGGCGTGCAGATGGGACTTTGGCAGAAGGCATGCGTGAAGGCGGCCCCTTCTTGACACAATCGGTCGAGGTGGGGCGTCTTGACATGCGGGTTGCCCAAGGCCCCGATGGTGTCCCAGCGTTGCTGGTCTGAGCAGATCCAGAGAATGTTGGGTGCGGTCATGGCAGACATGCCTGGGGTCTACAGGTCGGCTCCCAAGGCAATCTTGATCACCGTGTCGCCATTGAGCCGATAGTCCCCATTCAGGGCCTGAAAGCCTGCCTGGACCTGTTCCAACGGCAGAACGTGGCTGACCATCTCGGCGTAGGGGAATTCCAGCTTCTCCAGGATGGGCATGGCCCGCACGAAATGCGCGTTGCCACTGCCCCAGATGGCTTCCAGGCGGCAGTTACGCACCATCAGGGACTGGTTGATGTTGAATTCCAGCGTGCCCATGTCCACGAAGTGACCCACTTCCACAAAGGTGCCTCCCTTGCGCAGGTACCCCAGACCTTCCGGCGTGGCGGGCAGGAAGCCCGCGCATTCAAACACCCGGTCGGCACCCTGCCCTTGGGTGGTTTCGGCCAGCACCAGCGCCGTGCGCTCCGCTGCCGCAGGGACCTTTTCAATGTCGATCACGACATCGGCTCCGTACTTCCGGGCCAAGTCCAGTCGGGCCGCCGGACCGCCCACCACAATGATCTTGCCCGCTCCGCTGACTTTGGCGCAAATGGTGGTGACCAGGCCAATCGCCCCGGAGCCCTGCACCACCACGGTGTCCCCAAACTCAATCTGGCCGCGCATGACGGCGTGCACCCCGACTGTGAAGGGCTCCGTGAGGACGGCCACTTCCGGGGGCAACGAGGTCTTGATGAACTGCGTGCCGCGCTTGCCCAGATAGATGTAGTCCGCGAAGCCGCCTACAAAGTGGGGAGGCTGGTCCGGTTCGTAGTAAAAGCCGTAGGCTCCCTCGCTGCCGTCTGTGCCCGGCCGGAAGATGATGCGGTCTCCTTCCTGCACCTTGTTGCCCATGTAGTCCGTGGTCACATCCCGCCCCATGCTGACTATGGTGCCCACGTTCTCGTGGCCCAGCACCGTGTCGCGGTCAAACCCGTTCTGCCAGTTGTGCAGGTCCGTGCCGCAGATGCCCGCCAGCTCCTGCTTGATGACCAACGCGGTGGGATGGGGATCCGGCACATCGTATTCGCGGATGGCGAATTCCTGCTCCCTGGCTATGACCAATCTGCCGCTGTGCATGTCTCTGTCCTCCGCATTCGTTGTGGGCAGGCCTTATGCCACAGCGCTTTCGTCGCTGGCCAAGGCAATCTTGATCACATCGGCTCCGTCCAGCCGGTAGGTGTTGTGCAACGCCTCGAACCCGTCCCGCACCCGTTCCAGAGGCAGGACATGGCTCACCATCTCGCCAATGGGCCATTCCAGTTGTTCCAGCAGCGAGAGGCCGCGCACAAAGTGCGGGAAACGACTGCCCCAGATGCCTTCCAGACGCATGTTGGGCAGCAGGAAATGGCGGGCCGGGTTGACTGGAATCTCGCCGACATCAATGAAGTGCCCGCATTCAACGAATGTGCCATCCTGCCTTACATATTCCAGGCCTTCCGGCACCGCTGGCAGAAAGCCTGCGCATTCAAAGACCACATCCGCGCCTGCGCCCTGGCGGGTGTGAGCCAGCACCGCGCCCTTGCGGGCTGCGGTGTCCGGGTATGCGGCGATGTCCACGGTGACGTGCGCCCCCAGCCGGCGAGCCAGTTCCAGCCGCCCTGCAGGCCCACCGATGACAATGATCTGGGACGCTCCGCTGAGGCGGGCACAGATCAGGACCATGAGACCAATCGCCCCCGCACCCTGCACAATGACCGAATCCCCCAGCTGCACTGCCGCACGCATCACGGCATGGGTGCCAATCGCAAAGGGTTCCGCCAGCACCGCGGTGCGGGCCTCTGCCTTGGTCTTCAGAACGCAGGTTTCGGGGTCGCTGAGACTGATGTAGTCCGCAAAGCCGCCGGAGAAGGGGAAATCCGGCCCTCTGTAGCCGTAGGCCGTGCCCGAGTTGCGCGGATGGTAGACGACGCGGTCTCCCTCTTTGAGGGGCTGGCCCTGAAAGTCCTGCCGCATGTCTCGGCCCAAGGCGACCACGATGCCCGTGCTCTCATGGCCGAGCAACGTGGGTTCCGGCAGACGCTGCTGCCATTTGTGCAGGTCCGTGCCGCAAATGCCGCCCAGTTCCTGCTTGAGCACCACACCGTGGGGCACCGGGTCGGGCACTGCGGCCTCCTGTATGGAAAAGCTCTGGCCCTGGGCCACTACCGCGCGTCCTGTCAGGTTCATGGCCTGCCCGCCTTGCCTGGAGTGGGGTTGGAATGGCCATCCGGGCAAGCCCGGGGCCAGGATTCAGCGACTGTCGCCATCCCCCCCGATTGTACCGCGTCGCTTGCGGGAACTCAGTTTGGCGATGTTGGCATGGGCCACGTCGGCCAGCTTCAGATCCAGCTGGGTGCAGATCTGCGTCAGATACCAAAGCACATCCCCCAGTTCGGATTTCAGGGCTTCGCGGTCTGCTTCGGAGATGACCCCGCCCTTGTCCCGAAAAATCTTCTTGACCTTGCCCGCGAATTCCCCTGCCTCGTTGGTCAGGCCCAAAGTGGGATATACGATGGCGTGGTTCGTCTCGATCTGGCTCCAAGTGTCCGCAGACCGCGCCTGATACCACTCGAAGTCGGACTTGGACATTTGACTGGGGAGGAAGTCAGGGCAGGAATCAGACATGAGACTGCAAGGCGCCTTTGATGGGGGCGTAATGTGAGGGCCCCGGAGACGCTAGATTGTATATCCGGCTGCGGGCCACGCCCAAAGGGAGACAGGTCAACAATAGAGGGGGCGGGATTCAGGCCATACCCGGCAATGCACAGGGACGCTCCTGTCGCGGCCCCGCACGTGAATCGTTGGGCGGAGTCGGCAGACCCGTGTCGTCGCGGTCGGCCCTCCAGCGCCGCGCAGGGTGCGGGCCTCGGTTGCACAACGCCGTCCAGAGGCACCCTCTTCTGGAATCTCGCTTGTCCAGGGCAGAGCCTGGCCTTGTGGCAATCCTGCCACTGCCCTGGACCAAGTTCAAGTCTGAGGATGCAGGTTGCAGCAGCGAAGCCATATATACTGTGAGACACTGAACCTGTGATCCTGTGACAATGAAGAACATTACTATATCCGTGGATGAGGAGACCTACCGGCTCTCCCGCATAAGGGCGGCAGAGGCCGGAACATCGGTATCGGCGTTGGTGCGTGGCTACCTCCGTTCGCTGGTTCGGGAGAGGACTGGGGAGAGAGTGGCCGTGGGCCAGGGTGTAGAGACAGAGTTCCAGCGTCGGCGCAGGCTGCTGTCCGAGGTGCTGGAGGCTATCCACGCCCGAGGGGGCGGATTGCACATGGCCGACAATCTGCCCCGTGAAGCGCTGTACGACCGTAATGCGTTTCGTTGACACCAACGTGTTGCTCTACGCCGTCAGCGCTGAGCAGGAGGATGCCGAGAAGCGCAGCCGCGCCGTGGACTTGCTGATCGAGGGCGACCTCGCCCTCTCCGTACAGGTCCTTCAAGAGTTCTATACTCAGGCTACCCGGCCCACTCGCCCCGCGGCACTCACCCACGACGAAGCCTTGCGCTTCATCGAGGCCATTCGGAGTTTCCCGGTTCAGGCAATTACGCTTGAGGTGTTTCGCGCGGCCTTGGCCATCCGACAACGATTCGGCGTGTCCTATTGGGACAGCGCAATTCTTGCCTCGGCCCGCATCATGGGCTGCGATGCCGTGTACTCCGAAGACCTGAGTGCCGAGCAAGACTATGACGGTCTGTGGGTGATCAATCCATTCGCCGGCCCGCAGTGCCGCACATGATCCGACGGCAATCGACCGTGTGGCCCATGTGCCATGGAAAAATCAAGACGAATGGACGAATGGACGTCAAACAGGGAGATTGCGTGCTGCTTCTGGGCACTGCAGTGGCAACAGGCAGTTCATGTTCCTGGCAAGGCGTGGATAGGTTTCCTGGCAAGGCGACAACAGGGCAATTCACATCCCCAACGTGCTCTCAACGTCCCAATCGTGCACCATTCTGTTCAGGAGACAGAAGTGCCACCTGTCTGTCTCCTTGGATTGTCTGAGGCCTGCCCTGCGCTATCGTTGCCCCGTCCTGCCGCGCAATCTTGCAGCTGCCCTGAGCCGCCGCCAGAACAAAATGAGGCAGGGTTCATATATCATTGGAGCAGTGACAACCTACATGGGGCCGTGCCCGTAGGCCGGCCGGCATCCACGCGCAGAGAGCAAGCAGGGAGGAATGGCATGCAGCACGAGATTAAGGGCCAGGTAATGCAGTCGGTGGAAATCACGCTGGCCAAAGGCGAGAGTGTGCGCACAGAATCAGGCGGCATGGCCTGGATTCGAGGGGATGTGCACATGGAAACCAAGATGCCCGGCGGCCTGATGGGCGGCCTGATGCGCAAAGTTTCGGGCGAATCCTTCTTTATGACCACCTACACGGCTCGGAGCAACATGGCCCAGGTGACCTTCACGCCCTACTCTCCCGGCAAGATCGTGCCGTTTGATCTGACGGGCGGTGGCGAGATCATCATGCAGAAGAACGCCTTCATGGTGGCGGATGCCGCCATTGACCTGAACATTACCTTCCAGCGCAAATTGGGAGCGGGATTCTTTGGCGGCGAAGGCTTCATCATGCAGCGTGTTTCGGGGGAAGGCCTGGTATTCGCCGAGATCCCGGGCGAAGTGGAGATGATTGAGCTGGCCCCCGGGGAGACCGTCAAAGTGGACCCAGGGCACGTAGCCATTTATGAAACCACGGTGGATTTCGACATCACGCGCGTCAAGGGCGCGGCCAACATGCTCTTCGGCGGCGAGGGCCTTTTCATCGCCTCCTTGACCGGGCCGGGGAAGATATGGCTGCAGACCCTGACCCTGCCGGACCTGGCTTCCCGCCTGGCTCCGCTGCTGCCTTCGAACAAGGGGGGGTGATCTCAACCTGATGACACGCACAAGTCTCCGCGCCCCCATAGCGGGGGACCAATTTGCCTTCATCCTTTGCCAGGACAAACCATGAGTAACACATATGCCCTGAGTGGCTGGGACCTGACGGAACTGTTGCCGGATACCACCAAGGAAACGATTGCCGCCCGTCTGGCGGAATTGGAGGAGGCCGTATCGGCCTTTGAAGCCAGGCGGGACCAACTGACCCGTTTCACCGCCGCCGAACACCACGGTTCCGGTCCCGGCCTGGACTTGGTGCCTTTTATGCAGGCCATTGAACACATCTCGGAGCAGATGTATGTGCTGGGCGCCTACGGCAGTCTCTGGTTCTCCGCCGACACGCAGTCGGAAGAGGCCCTGCGCTATGAAGGCTACATGGAACAAGAGCTGACCCGGCTACAGAATCGGGTCCTGTTTTTTGATCTTTGGTGGAAATCTCTTGGTGACGAGCAGGCCGCGGCCCTGCTGCCCGATGCGGAGCTCTATCCAGACTATCACTATTCCCTCAAGAGCGATCGCCGCTACAGGCCCTTCACGTTGGCCGAGGAAGCCGAGCAGATCATCAACACCAAGGACGCGAACGGCATGAGTTCGCTGATCACGGTCTATTCCATGTTGACCAACCGCCTGGAGTTCACGCTGGACATAGACGGTGAAGAGCAAACCCTGACCCGCGAAGAGCTGATGACGCACGCGTATTCGCCCGACGCGGACATGCGGGAAGCCGCCTATCGCGAACTGCTGAGAGTCTACGAACCGGAAAACGGCATTCTGGCACACATTTACATGAGCCGAGTGCGGGACTGGCACAGCGAGAATGTGCAGCTGCGGAACTACGCATCCCCCATTGCGGTCAAGAACCTGGGCAACAACATTCCGGATGCCGCGGTGGAGACCCTCTTGCAGGTGTGCCAGGACAATGCCGGCATGTTCCAAGACTATTTTGCCCTGAAGGCACAGTGGCTGGGCATGGAGAGGCTACGCCGCTTTGACATCTATGCACCACTCTCCGCCTCGGACAAGGAGATTGCCTATCCCCAGGCCGTGGACATGGTGCTGGACACGGTCGCATCCTTCGATCCCGCCGTGGCCGCCAAGGCGGAGCTGGTTTTTTCCCAGGGCCACATTGACAGCGAAGTCCGCAAGGGCAAGCGGGCCGGAGCCTTCTGTGCCACCGTCTTGCCGTCCATGACCCCGTGGATTCTGATGAACTACACAGGCCGCATCCGGGATGTCGCCACGCTGGCACATGAGTTGGGCCACGCCATTCACAGCCTGCTGGCCGAGGATCACTCCCTGCTGACCCAGCACGCGCCGCTGCCCTTGGCGGAGACCGCCTCGGTCTTCACCGAGATGCTGCTGACGGAACGGCTGTTGGCCGCAGAATCAGACCCCATGGTGCGCCGGGAACTGCTGGCCACGGCTGTGGACGACATGTATGCCACCGTGATGCGGCAGGCCTATTTTGTGATCTTTGAAAAGGCCGCCCATGCGGCAGTGCTGGGGAATGCGTCCCCGGCGGACTTGAGCGCCACGTATCTGGGCCAGCTCAGGCAACAGATGGGCGACAGCGTGGAAGTGGACGCGATCTTCCAGCACGAATGGCTGATGATTCCCCACATCTACCACACGCCCTTCTACTGCTACGCCTACAGCTTTGGGCAGCTGCTGGTGCTGGCCCTGTATCGGCGCTACCAGCAGGAAGGGGATGCCTTCAAGCCCGGGTACCTGAATCTGCTGGCCACGGGCGGTTCGCAGGACCCGGACATCGTCTTGGGGGCCATGGGCATCGACATTGCCGACCCGGATTTCTGGCAGGGCGGCTTTGATGTGGGGCAGGACATGATTGATGAAATGAAGGCCCTGCAGCTCTAGGGGCCTGCAGGCTCAGGCCGCGGTGGCGTGATAGTGTGCCATCGCCGCCTCCGCGGCCTTGCGGCTGGCCTTCTTCATGCTGGAACTGTGGCCCACCCCCACCACCTCATCCTGGACGGAAACCTGCACCACGAATTCCCGTTCATGACTGGGGCCACAGGCCTTGACGCACTCGTAGCGCGGAGTGACCCCCTGGGTGCCTTGCACCAGTTCCTGCAGCGCGCTCTTGGCGTTGCGGGTCAGGCCGCACGCGGTCAGGGATGCCATGGCGGGCGCCAGCCAGCGTTCCAGGAACCGCACCACCGCGGCATCCCCCTGGTCCAGCTGAATGGCGCCCACCAGCGCCTCGAAGGTGTTGGCCAGCACTCTGCGGTTTTCCTGAATGAGGTTCTGCTGCCCGCTCTTGCCCATGATCAGATGAGCGCCCAAGTCCAGATCCTGGGCCCACACGGAGAGGGAGCGGCCTTGAATCAACTGGGCCCGCATCTGGGTCAATTCCCCTTCCCCACATTGAGGAAAATGCCGGTACAGTCGCTCGCTGACCACTTTGCCCAGCGCCGCGTCCCCCAGATATTCCAGACGCTCGTTGTTCAGCCGCGGATCCTCAAAGGCCAGCTCATTGGCAAAGGAGCGATTGACAAAGGCCAGAAACAACAGCAGCGGTTCATTAAAATGCAGGTCCTGCGCTGCGGCGAACTCCAGCAGAGACGGAATGCGTTCCGCGTATACCGGATCACGGCGCAGGACTTCAAGATCGGGAGCCGTCTGGCTGAATGTCATGAAGCAGGCATATGCGAGGCAACCATCCTGGGCGAGAACTGACTCTTGCCCATTGAGTGTAGCAAACCCAGGGGCTGCTGGGCCGTGAAGGCCAGCGGTGAGGCAGCGTCCCGGCCCTTGCAGAACCGGGCCACGGCTGGTCACGGTGCATCCAGCCGATGGATGGGCGGCCCCGCTGGTTATTGGATCCGAGTCCTGGCCATGGGAGTGGGCCTGCTGCTTGGCGCGGCAAACTGGGCTCAGGCGCAATCTGCAGAAACGGATCCCATGATACCGCCTCCGGGCCAGGAGCTGAAGGAGCAACACTTGTCTGCCGCACTGGTGGACCGGCTGATGGCTCGCATGACCGCCGCAGACAAGGTGGGCCAACTCTTTGTGGTTCCGGTGGCAGGCACAGAGATTGCTCCCGCGGACGACATCCTGGAACTGATCCACGTCTATCGGATCGGGGGGGTGATACTCAGTGAACAGAACCAGAATCTGGACAACCGGCCTGGGACGGACACCCCCAGGCAGGTAGCCAGACTCACCAGCCAACTGCAGGCCGCGGCCCTGGGCCACTATGTGCCAGCGGACACTGTGCTGGGTCTGTTGGAAGAGGGAGGCATTTCCCTGGCAGGCTGGGCGTCGGCGCGGGCGCTGCCCGCCACCTTGTCTGCCGGCGTAGCCGTGCCGCTGTGGATTGGCACCTCGCTGCGGGAGGAGGGTGGACTGGAAACGTCCCTGCGCAACGGCTTCACGCCCCTGCCCAGCCAGATGGCCCTGGGAGCCACCTGGGATCCGACCTTTGCCGGAGCCATGGGCACCATCTTGGGTCAGGAACTGCAGGCGGTGGGCATCAACCTGTTGCTGGGCCCGGATCTGGACATCCTGAGCCAGGCTCCACCCTTGCCCGCCGGTCTTTCCGCCACGGCCACCTTTGGGGAAGATGGCTGGTGGGTCGGGCAGAACGGTCGCGCCTTCATTCAAGGAGTCCAGGATGGCAGCAATCACGGCCTGCTGGCCTTTGCCCGACATTTTCCGGGACAAGGGGGCCGAGACAGGCAGCCGGATCAAGAACTGGCCACCATTCAGGGCAACCTGGAAGATCTGCGCCGGGATGCCCTGATTCCCTTTGCGCAGGCTGCGGCAATGCCGGCCAGGGAGTCCGGCGCGTGGCCGGCCGGCGTGGCCAACGGCTTTGTGACCAGCCACATCCGGTACAGTGGATTCCTGCGCGCCCGGGAACGCACCCCGCCCATCAGTCTGTCGGATCAGCTGGGCGGAATGTTGGCCTTGGAGGAGTTTCAGGGCTGGCGTCAGCAGGGGGGGCTGCTGCTCAGCGACGCCCTGGGGGTACGGGCCATCCGCCGGTATTATGATCCCTCCGGCGAGTCGTTTCTTGCGCAGCGCATCGCCAATGATGCCTTCCAGGCCGGCAACGATCTCCTGTGGCTGGATCAGTATGAAGAGGGCACGGACACCGCAGCCATGCGGGAAACCATAGAGTTCTTCCAGTCCCAGTATCGGGAGAAGCCCGACTTTGCCGAGGCCGTGGATGAGGCGGTGCGACGCATCCTGCTGGCCAAACTGCAGGTTTTTCCGCTCCGTACTCTCCATTCTGCAGGAGAGCCTTCGGCCCAAGGGGACAGTGTGGCTGCCGCCGCCTGGGCGTCTGATCCGGCCATGGACGGGGAGACGGCGAATGGGGTTGGATTCCATCTTCAGGATGTCTTGGTGGCGGAGGCGGAGCTGACCGCATTTGCACCGGAGAGCCTGGCCTTCAAGCACGACGTGGTGACACGTGTCGCCCAAGGCGCAGTCACCCTGTTGCATTCCAATTGGAGCCCGGCAGGTGACCTGTTGCCGGCCGAACCCAGTGTGCATGACCGGTTGGTCATCTTTACGGACAGCCGTCCCCCAACTGCTTGTCTCCTGTGTGCCAAGGAACCCATTCTGGGGCCGAAGACGGTGGAGCAGTCCATCCTGCGTCTCTTCGGTCCAGACGCCACGCGGCAGATCGCACCCAACCAGATTGCCAGTTTCACTCTGGCCCAGCTCTCGGCCCTGCTGAACCAGACCATGGACGGGGGCTCTCGGCTGCGCATGGACAGGGCCCTCAACAACGCGGACTGGATCATCTTCGCCATGCTGGACGCGAATGTGGAGGAACATCCGCCCAGCGACGCGGTCTCCCGGTTTTTGCGACAACGAGGGGACCTGGCCGCGGACAAGCAAGTTGCGGTCCTGGCCTTTGATGCCCCATTCGTGTTGGATGGAACGGATGTCAGCAAACTGGCGGCCTATATCGGGGCGTACAGCCCCGCTGCCGCGTTTGTGGACACGGCGGTGAGGGCCCTGTTTCGGGACCTGGAGTTGCACGGGGCGCCCCCGGTGAGCGTGCCCGGGACCCGGTACAGCAGCCTGCTCGAAAGACTGGAGCCGGATCCCGATCAGGTCATTCCCCTGACTCTGTTCGATGAGAAGCGCAGCGACTTCGCCCTGGAGCTGTTTGATGTCCATCTGGGGGATACGATTGTCATCAAGGCGGGCCCCATCGTGGACCGCAACGGGCATCCCGTACCCGATGGCACTCCGGTCCAGTTTCTTCTCAAGTACTCCGGTTCGGGACTCAACTTGCGGACCGAGCCTGTGCCGTCGGAGAACGGCTATGGCATGGTCGAGGTCCTGCTGGACAGGCCCGAAACGCTCGAAGTGGCAGCCAGCAGCATTGACAGTCACACCAGCGTGGAGCTGCAGATCAATGTGGGCACGGAGGCCTCGGCACAGATCACTGCCGTTGAGCCCGACATTCCTCTGCTCGAGGACCCAGCTCTGGATGTCCAGGCGCCGGACCTGGGTTCCAGTCCTGTGTCTGCCCCTTGGTTTGCCCTGGCAATGGGCCAGTTCCTCGCCTCTTTCTTGTTGCTGGCGGCCTGTCTGGCGGCCTATTGCCTGTTTGCCCGTCGGCACACGGCATCCGGTGCCATGCTGTCTCGGATGCTGTGGGCCAGTATCGCCGGAACCGTGGTGTACCTGCTATATGGAGTGGCCGGGATGCCGATGCTGGGAGCGGCCACATCCAGCTCCCTGTATTTGTGGACAGTGGTCCCCTTGGTGGCGCTGTCATCCACCTTGGCGCTTGTTGCAATGCACCGCAGGGCATAGCAGAGCCACAGTGGTTTGGCTCCATGCATTGCGGAGTTTGGGAGCATTGGGGACACGGAATTCCAGTTTCCCTGCCACCGGACCTCGGGCGTGCAGGGCCGCTGCAGTTTGCAGGGGTCGATTGTTGCGCACGCCAAGGCCCGCAGGCGCGTGTTGCCTTGGGCCTGTTGGGGAAGCGGCCGGGCAGGAAGGTGTTGTGCAGGACCCCTTGACAGCAAACGGCAGATTCCGTGCCTATGCACAGAGGGCACAGGACAGGGACGGATGGCCACGCATGTCAGGACACGGTTCCGAGCGAGACATGACCCTGCGGTCGGGACCACAATCCCTTCAGCGCGTGTTCCCTGTCTTTGTCCGCGACGAGAACCACCAAGTCCTTCCGGTTCATCCCAACACACCCGAGGCCAGCAAAGTGCCGAGAGCCGCCTCTGCCTGCCATTGTTGAAGAGCGGGATGTTCGGAACCCAGCACTACGTCTGTGGAACCGTCATCGTTCTGGGCAAAGCACAACACGTCTTCCCTGCGGGCCTCGTTCAACACTGTCGGTGAATGGGTCGCCAGCAACACTTGGGCTTCATATACCGAGGAAAGCGAAGCCCAGGCGGTGACCACTGCCCTGGGATGGAGGCCGTTCTCGGGCTCCTCTATCAAATAGATGCCTTGATATTCAGCAAAGTCTGTCAGGTATGCCAGCAAGGTCAGGGCCGTGAGCCGCAGGATGCCATCCGATACAGTCCAGGAAGGCAAACGCAACCCTCCCTGGTACTCGTAAATCATGTACGCGTGTCGGTCCTCGGGACGCTCGGAAGTGGCAATGTTCTCCAAATCCGGAAGTGTCGTTTGCAGATGCTTGATCCACGCTCTGTATCGGTCCGGGTAGCCTTGGTGCAGGCGTTTCACCACCCAAGGCACATTGGACCCATCCGGCAGAAAGCCCGCGCTCTTGGAGGGAGGACTGGGGCGTTTGATTCTTAGACTGTTGAGGGCAAATCGTTGCACCCCGTGGGTCAGGCATTCCCGAAACCATGTCGCTACGGGAAAAGATTTCTGATCTGCCGACAGATTGCCCAGAGCAGACTTCCGCGAACCCAACTGGAACGAGGGAGCCCAACCTTTTTCCGAATGACCGTAGACTTCACTGTAGAAATTGTCGTTTCCTCCCGGTACTTTGTGGATCACGACCTTGTTGTCTTGTCGGCGAATATTGGACAGCAACGAATCCGGGGCGCTGGGCTGCATGGGAAAAAATGATCTTTGCGGCTGTACCTGCTCTTGCACCTGCTTCAACAGCAGGCGTTCGCCCTTGATCTCGCACCGGGACTGTGTTTCGTCAAGACCGATGGCGACTTCGTACCTTGCGGTGTTCAGTTCCGGCTTTGATGTCAAACGGCGAAGTTCAGTCGGGACAGCGGCTTCGATCGCCAGTTCCAATCGTGTGCTCCCCCGCTGAAAAAACAGTTCGTCATGATTTGAGCACCGCGTCCCGCAAGCCTCATCCAGGCCCTTCGACACCAGATCGCACAGGAACCCAATGACGTCCAAGAAAGTCGTTTTGCCTGAGGCATTGGGCCCCACCAAGACATGGAACGGCTTCAGAGGCCTGTGCACATAACGGAGGCAACGGTAGTTCAAGGCTTCAATCAGCGTGATCATGCGCCATTTCCTTCAGATGCCTGCCTTGTCCGCCAGTCCTGCGGGAAGCCGTGTCGACTTGATCGGTCTCCATTTCATTGTGGACCATGCTGCAATCCAATGTGCCCCGGAAATCTCGGGTTCAACTCTCTTTGGAGCACACGCAGGAAAGGGGTTTCATGGGTGCCCTCTGCTCCATTCTTGGTCACTGCAACAATGAGAGAATTTGCAGGGAAACTGATGACTCTCAAAGAGGGTGGGCAGGAGATGGCCAGATGCATTGGGACTGTAGCAACGGGTGTGGGACCCAATGTTGCTCAACCGTACAGGGTTGGGTGGGCATGATACAGGACTGCCCTACCTTCTGCATGGCAGGGACCCGCGCAGCCCTGGCGGAAAGAGGGCAGGCAGTGGGCTCACCCGAAGCCTAGGCACTGGTGTTCCCTCGGCAAGGGACTACACTCCATCCACAACATACAACAACAGCATGATCACTTCGCTGTCGCTGAAAACGGGCTTGGCCCCCTCTTGCCTCGCAACAGGCATCGGCCATGGGTATCCGTCGTCCACCCGTATGTACACTGCGATAGCCAAATTTTCAAAGGGCATGCTGATCATGGGGAGCACCTCCGCATGAGGGTCTTGGATCACCGTCATGCGGTGGGGTTTTCCTGTTGTTGTCAACGGTGTAATTCCACAGTGGCCATATGCTGCAAATTGCGATACAATTCCCTAAAATATAGTGCAAGAGCTTCTTTTGATGAATTCGATCTGTCTATGAATCCATGAACACCTTTCCCATTGCCAATACTGACGATCTGCTCAGGGCACTTGATCAAGATGTGGAAATTCGCAACTCGGTCCGTCGCCATTTGCTGACGGAAGAATTGCTGAATCTGCCGAATCGTTTCGTCCGATTTCAAGCTCGTCAGGATACCGTTAACGAACGTCAGGAAGTGTTCAACAGCCAGCAGAAGGCAATGAACCTTCGCATTGAAAGCGCCCTAGAGAAACTGGCAGAGCAAACGAGGCGCAATGGCGAGGACATCAAGGCACTGACTCAGAGCATAAAGGACCTGACTCGGGAAACGCGCCGCAATGGTGACCATATCGGTGAGCTCAAGGGCAACTTGGCACGCTACGCTCTGAACTGGCACTTTGATGAGATCGCCGAGAACATGGGCTTCAGCTATCGTGACACCATTACACGGAAGGCTCTTCGGCTTTTGGTTCGTCAGGATGGTGCGACCATACCGTTGGGAGTCCGACAGAGCTTCTACCGTGCCGATCTGGTGATGGAAGTCGCCGACTCGAAGGGCGAAATTCATTACATCGCGGTTGAAGCTTCTTACACTGCCGACCAACGCGATACCGACCGGGCTCTGCGCAATGCAGAGTTGCTGGCCCGTTTTACCGGCCAGCCTGCTCACGCCGCGATTGCCAGCCTACGCAATGACCACGCTATCCAGAGGCTCATTGATGACAAGGCGGTGTTTTGGTACCAGTTACAGGCCAATGATTTCAATCCTGAATAGTGGCAACTGATGTGTCCGGTGTACAGAGGGCCACGCTCGTTCCAGATCGACGTCGGTACGAGTTGCCTTGAACAGGGCAGGAACTCAAGATACGCCGTTCCCAGAGCTGCCTGGCACTCTGCCTGAACCATGCAGCCATGTGCCAATATGCTTGTAGGGACACGAGCTTGGGAGGGACATGTGCCTTGAATCTGCATGCGGGAGATGAGTTGCAGACTCTCATGGAGGCGGATGCAGCGGATGTAGATGTCAACGACGCCAACGATGATGATCCCAGAAGAGCGGGACAGAGGTGAAACGGACGGAAATCGGGATACAGTGTCAGACAACCATGCTGTTCCGTGATGCTTGCTGACCTGGCGATGGTTCTGTCTTCGGGGTGCTCCAACACCGGATGAAGGGTGTCTTGCGTCATATGCCACTGAGCGGGCCAAGTCGGGTGCAAAGGGCAAGGAGCCTGTCTCAGACTTTGGACTGCTGGACTGGACGGGGATAACATGGGATGCCCTGCGGAACAGCTGCGGGGCATGGTCCCGTGATTTTCCTGTGGGTCGCGGGGTACATCGCAAAGGAATCTGCACCAGTCACCATGGAACCCGCCATGCCCCAACGGCCCAACATTCTGCTCATTCTGAATGACGACATGGGGTTCTCGGATCTCGGTTGCTATGGGGGCGAGGTCGACACTCCTCATCTGGATTCACTGGCCAGAGGCGGACTGCGCTACAGCCAGTTCTACAACACCGCGCGGTGCTGCCCTTCGCGGGGCTCGCTGCTGACGGGCCTCTATCCGCAGCAGGCGGATATTGGCCACATGATGGGAAGCCATGGGATTGACGGATATTTGGGAGATCTGAGCAGCAAGGCGGTGACTCTGGCCGAGGTGCTCCGGCAAGGCGGCTACGCCACCTACATGGTGGGCAAGTGGCATGTGACCCGCCATGTGGAGGGCCCGAAGCACAATTGGCCCTGCCAGCGCGGATTTGATGAATTCTTCGGGATCATTACGGGGGCGGCCAACTACTGGCAGCCCCGTACCCTGACCCGCAACAACGAGCGGATTGCACCGGAAGGCGCGGATTTCTTCCTCACGGACGCCATTTCGGATGAGGCCTGCGCACAGATTCGCAGGCATGGGGATGGTGAAGCGGAGAGGCCCTTCTTTCAATATGTGGCGTACACTGCTCCCCATTGGCCCCTGCATGCCCATCCGGAGGACATGGTCAAGTACCGGGGCCGTTTTGATGCCGGCTGGGATGCACTGCGCGCCCAGCGGCAGGCGCGCATGACAGATATGGGTCTGCTGCGTGCCGATTGGGACTTGAGCCCTCGAGATCCCAGGGTGAGACCCTGGTCAGAGGAACCCTGCAAGGAGTGGCAGGCGCTGCGCATGGAAGCCTATGCGGCCCAGATCGACCGCATGGATCAAGGCATTGGCCGGATCCTGGCCGCCCTGCAGGAAACAGGACAGAGGGAAAACACGGTCGTGCTGTTTCTGGCGGACAATGGGGGCTGTGCCGAGGAGCTGGGAGCGGACTTGCGGCAACGCGTGGCTACAGGCTGGGAGCAGATAGGGACCCTGCAGGACAGATTCGGTGCGCCTGTGCGATTTGGCAACAACCCGGACATCGACCCGGGGCCCGAGGATACGTACACCAGCTATGGAGTGCCCTGGGCCAACCTTTCCAATACCCCTTTCCGGCTGTACAAGCATTGGGTCCATGAGGGCGGCATCGCCACGCCTCTGATCATCCATTGGCCCAAGGGCATGGCAGGCCGGGGAGAGTGGAGACACCAGCCTGCCCAGCTGCCGGACATCATGGCCACCGTGCTGGAGCTGGGGGCCGTCGAGTATCCTGAATTTTTCCATGGCCAGCACATCACGCCGCTGGAAGGTTTCAGCCTGGTGCCTTCCTTCCTGGATCAGCCCTTGGCGCGGGACACGCTCTACTGGGAACACGAGGGGAACCAAGCAGTGCGTCAGGGACAGTGGAAGCTGGTCTGCAAGTTCCCCGGCGATTGGGAGCTGTATGACCTTGAGGCCGACAGGACCGAGACTCGCAATTTGATAGAGATGGAGCCTGCATTGGCCCTGCGGCTGCGTCGGCTTTTTGCCCTTTGGGCGGAACGCTGTGGCGTTGTGCCGTGGCAAGACCTGCCACAGGCACGGTAGGCAGGAATCTCATCCATGCCCCAAGGCAAGGCTGATGGGGCTGATGCCGGGGAGCCGAAGCAGCGTTGCCGCCTTGAAACGGCCAGTGGTCCGGTGATGGCCAGGCCCGGAATCCATGGAGGGCTCCGGATTCACCACCTAACCCCTTGGCTTTGTCTTGCCGAGTGTTGCCGGTCAGGTTCGAGGAAAAGTTGCAGGCTGGGGAGAGGCAGGCGACCAAGGCAGTGACGTTTGCTTCCAGACCTCGGGCACGTGCCCTGTGCGCATGGACCTTCCCAGCCGGATGATTGCCTGGACGCGGTCCGCAGCGAATGGCCTGGGAGCGGGAATCAGCAGGGCATGGATGTCCATGCAGGCAGGACCACAACCAAGGGCCGGAACCGAGAGTTCCGCCACCGCGACAAGCCGGGCGCGCTGAATGCCGCGATGGCGTACACACAGTCTGTAGTATCATCACGTTCGCCAGTTCCCGTTGGATGTCGTGAAGACAATGTGCTCTATGGAGCGCGGTCTGGGCCGGTCCTTTTTGGACCCAAGGCTCTCGTCATTTGGCGTGCTGATTGGGCGCTTGTTGTTGTCCCGTTTTTCATTCACTGGAGGCGATCATGGAAAGAAGAAAGTTCCTGGGGGTAGCGGCTCTGGCCTCTGCCGCCGCCACTGCATCGGCATGTGCCACCCTACCCGCGGCGGATCTCGCGACTGCCGTCTCGGACGAACCTTCGCTGCCTGAAGTGACTTGGCAAATGGCCACGAGCTGGCCCCCATTGCTGGACACCATCTTCGGAGGTGCCACGACGTTTGCCGAAGTCGTGGGCACCATCACCAACGGCAAGTTCGCGATTGACGTGCGGGCCGCCGGCGAGCTGGCTCCGGGCCTGGAAGTGCTGAATGTCGTGGAACAGGGGGCCGTGCAATGTGGCCACACGGCCTCGTATTACTATACCGGCAAGAGCCCGGTGACCGCCTTTGGCACCGCCTTGCCCTTTGGCCTGACGAACCGCCAGAACAATGCCTGGTTTTATCAGGGCGGAGGTCTGGAACTCATGCAGGAATTCTACGCGGAACGATTTGGCGTGATCCAGTTTCCCGCGGGCAATACGGGAGTCCAGATGGGCGGCTGGTTCAACAAGGAAATCAATTCGGTCGCGGACATGGAAGGCTTGAAGATGCGCATTCCGGGACTGGGCGGTCAGGTCATGGATCGCCTCGGCGTCACCGTCCAGGTGTTGCCTGGGGGCGAAATCTTCCAAGCCTTGCAGACCGGCGCGATCGATGCCGCGGAGTGGGTCGGCCCGTACGACGACATGAAGCTGAACTTCCAGCAGGCCGCGCAGTACTACTACTATCCGGGCTGGTGGGAGCCGGGCCCTTCCCTGGAAGTCCAAATCAATCTGGAGGAGTGGAACGCGCTGCCCGAGGAATACCAGGAAGTGGTGCGCTGCGCGGCGGCCATGGCCAACATGAACATGATGGCCGCGTATGACGCCAAGAATCCGCCGGCCCTGCAGGCTCTCATGCAGGAAGACATCCAGTTGCTGCCCTTCCCGGACGATGTGCTGCAGGCCGCGGAAGCCGAGTCGTTCAGCATGTATGAGGAGATTGCCGCGACCGACACGGACTTCGGTTCGATCCTCGCCGCCTGGAGCCAGTTCCGGTCTGCCATCCAGGCCTGGCATGGACTGGCGGAGGCCGCCATGACCGGTTACCAGGCGATGATGTAGCCGCCGCGGTCCGGCCGCTTCATGGTGGCCGCGGATGGTACAAACAGACTCCATGGCCCCGGCCTTTTGGCCGGGGCCATTGATTCAGGACCCAGGACGGCTGGGCTGCTCAGGCCATGGCCTGCACCAGCCACTGCACCGTTTGCGGAAAGGCAATGACGATGATCAGGGCGAGGCCCTGCAGCACCATGAAGGGCAGGGCCCCCTTGTGGATGTCAATGACCTTGACTTCCTTGGGAGCCACGGATTGGAGATAGAACAGGGAAAACCCCACGGGCGGAGAGATGAAGGCCATGTTCAGATTGATGGCCATCATGACCCCGAACCACACCAGATCCACGCCCAGGGCCTGGGCGGCCGGCACGAACAGGGGCATGGCGATGAAGCTGATCTCGATGAATTCCAGATTGATGCCCAGCAGGAAGATGGCGATGTTGGCCACAATGATGAATCCCCAGAAGCCGCCCGGCAGATTCGTCAGCAGGCCCTGCACCAGATCCTGTCCGCCCAGGCGGTCAAACACCAGGCCAAAGAAAGTGGAACAGAACAGGATCATGATCACCAGCGAGGTGATGTTGGCGGTGGAGCGGGCCGCCTGCTTGAGGACCTGCCAGTTGAGGGTGCGATTGAACAGGGAAAGCAGGCAGGCGCCGAAGGCCCCCACCGCCCCCGCCTCGGTCGGGGTCGCCAGCCCCAGAAAGATGCTGCCCAGCACGGAGAAAATCAACAGGAGGGGCGGCACGACCGCCACCAAGGTGCGCCGGAGCAAGGCATACCCCTGCAGGGTGCGTGCTTCCGGCGGCAGCGGCGGCGCCAGTTCCGGCTTGATGAAGGCGACCACCACCACGTAGAGGGCATACAGGCCGGCCAGAATCAGGCCGGGAATGAGAGCGCCCAGAAACAGGTCACCGACCCCGACGCCAATTTGATCGCTGAGCACCACCAGCACCAGACTGGGGGGCAACAGCTGGGCCATGGTGCCGGACGAGGTGATGATGCCGGTGGCAAACTGATGGTTGTAGCCATATCGGAGCATGATGGGCAGAGACAGCAGCCCCATGACGATCACGGTGGCGGCCACCACCCCGGTCGCCGCCGCGAGCAAGGTGCCCACTAGGACCACGGCCAATGCCAGCCCTCCCGGTATGGGGCCCAGCAGCTGGCCCACGGTTTCCAGCAGCAGCTCCGCCAAGCCGGACTTTTCGAACACCGCCCCCATGAACACAAAGAAAATGATGGCCAGCAAGGTGAAGTCGGACATGGTGCCAAACCAGCGGTTGGGCAGGAGCCGCAACCAGCGCAGATCGAACACGCCCAGTGCCAGGCCTATCACCAGAAACAGAAAGGCGGTGCCGGCAAAGGAGTAGGCCACGGGATAGCCATAGATGATCAGCATGAAAAAGACGGCGAACATGACCAGGGCCAGCCATTCAAACCCCATGGTCTCCTCCCTGCATGGATTGGATTCTGAACAGCCGGGTCATTCCAGCCGCAAGGGCGCTTCGGCTTCCAGCGCCTCGGGCACTGCCACACCATCGCTCCGCAACACCGTCCACAATTTGACCTGCTCGGCCAACACCTGGAGGGCCAGCAGGGAGAAGGCCAGCAGAATGAACGATTTTATGGGCGCGCGGTTCAGGCCGTCCGGATCGGGCGAGACCTCGCCACAGTACAGGCCCCGCAGATCCAGAAAGTCCACAAAATAGAGCACGGATTGGAGAGCGGTGGCGGGTCCATCCTGGGCAAAGCACCAAAGACCGGAAGCGGAACGGCCCCAACTGGTCAACAGCGGATTCCAGCTGACAATGACGCCGATGACACAGAACGGCAGAATCATGACGAAATTCAGCCAGAAATCCAGGGCGGCCCGTCTTTTCAGGGACCACTGGGAATAGATGAAATCAACACGGACATTGATGCCGTGCTGCATGATGTAGGCAAAACCCAGGAAAAACACCAGGGAGAACAGGTACCACTGCATTTCGATGAAGCGATTGGATGACAGTTGCACCTCCAGATACCGACCCAGGAAGCGGGCACCCACGTTATAGACACCGATCACGACGGTGATCAGTACCAGGTACACGGCAAGCTCGCCTACGAAGTTGGAGAATCGGTCGACGATCCGGGAGAAACGCTGGGCCCACGGCATTGGCTTTCACGCTGTTGCCAGAAAAGAGGGATCGATCCCTTGATTAGGGAATTATAGTGGATTTTAGCCACGAACCTTTGCTAGGATCCCCGTCGTTGGTTAAAAAGGTTCAAGGCTCTAGTGATGCAGCGATGGCTACGGCAAAGGGATCGGGCAAGGCCTACAGGCCGGGCATTGGCCTGATGGAAGTTGTCAGGAAGTTCGACACGGAGGAAAAGGCTGAGGCGTGGTTTGTGGCACAGCGTTGGCCTAATGGCGTTGCCTGTCCCCACTGCGAGAGCGACAACATTGCCACTGTCAAGAATCGCAGGCCACAGCCTTATCGCTGTCGGTCCTGCCGCAAGCACTTCTCGGTCAAGACTAAGACCCTTCTGCACAGTTCCAACATTCCCTTGTCCAAGTGGGCGATTGCCTTCTATCTCTACAGCACGAATCTCAAGGGTGTGTCCAGCGTGAAGTTGCACCGCGACCTAGGCATATCCCAAAGTTCCGCTTGGTATATGGGGCATCGTATTCGTGGCATGTGGGACGCTAACGCGGACAAGAAACTACGGCAAGGGCGTGGCTCTGTGGGCAAGATGCCCGTGGCTGGTGTAAAGAACAGGGATACGGGGCAAGTCAGTGTGGCGGTTGTGCCTGTTACGAATAAGGTCACGATGCAAGGATTCATAAAAGAGAGTCATGAACGAGGTCATGGTTTCCATGGATGAACATTCCGCCTATCGTGGTTTGCCCTAACCCCATGAGACAGTCCGTCACAGCGCAGGTGAGTATGTCCAGGATATTAGCCTACACCAACGGCATGGAAAGCCGCTCGGCCGTGCCCAGACCGCACCTGGCGGCCATCGATCTCCAGCCCGCGGGAACACGGTCCTTTGGGCAGGTGGGCGACGGCACCGTCCACCTGCGATATTGCGGCCGGACGCGTTGAGTCCATGGACCAGACAGCGCATGCCGCGATTGCGTTTGACGTGGCATCGCTCTGCGCAGGTCTCGTACCCCTCCCCGTGCCGGCTGCGGAAACAGAGGGCCGTGTCCGGGTCCCAAGCGACTGCATAAATCGCCAACCTGGGATGGCGCTGCTCTGTGCTGGGCTGCCGGAAGCCCGCAGTTGTTGATGTGGGTTTGCGGCCGCAACCCACGGAGGCGTGTCTCGGCAGAACCATGGCAGTGTAATGGCTGCATCGGGTGCCCACCTGCAAAATGCCATCCGGCGGCAGGACCACAGTCAGAGAAGCCAAATCGAGGCTTGTGGATGTGCAGACCAGTCGCAACGCACTGTGATGGGCTCGCGCTGGGCGGAGGATGATCTCCAGCGCTGGCAGGCCGCGCTGGGGCAATGGGTTCGGGTTGCGGACCGGCCGCTTCTGCAGGCCGCCCTCAACGCCAAGGCGGAAGGCGAAATTGCGGAGGAACTGCAGACTTGGACCGAGACGTCCCCGTCTGCCTGGCCCAGCGATGCCACGCTGGACGAGCCTGCCGCGGACGACGGCCCTGGTTGAGGCGCCAGCCCACGTTTCCTGCTTGCGGACCACGGGGGTTAAGGCTTCGTACGCAGTCACTTCCCGGCTCCGGGAGCCGAGAGGGTGGGTAGGACGGGCTCCGTCCCCGGAAACCATGCCACCGTGGAGGTTCCACTGCAGCCGGGTGCGCGCCGCGCGGTCTGTTCGTTGGTCACCCGATCTGTCCCGCAGTCGGGATCGGGATCCCGGTCCCACAGCGGACGGGAAATGCCGCGGGATGCCACAGATTGCAAACGCGCCCCAAGGCTAAGGGTATGCCGTATGGCCGATCTCTCTGTTGCGACTGCCATGCCTGCACTCCGTGACTTCCGCTCCGCGACCCTGCGCGGCCAAGAGCGGGCCACGCAACCGCACCGGGGACGAGAGACGAGGATGCCGGGGACGACAGAAACCGGATCCCCCGGCCGGGAGAGCGCAGCCCAAATCCACCGCACAATGCAGATGCAGCAGAGATTGTCGTACACGGCTGATGTGGAATTCAGTGATTGACATAAAGGGGAAGACTTCGCAGAATGAAGAAGTGCACCATATTGTTCGGAGAACTTCTCCATGCACAATATGTCCTTTGCGGGCTTGGCCACGCTGGTACTGGTATCGGGAGCGTGGGGTTGTGGTCAGGCAACGCCGGCCGCAAGCCGATAGGCAGTGACAACGCGGTGATCACGTTGCTGTGGTGGATGGATTTCCTGCCGTTTCCGGGGAGCGTCAGTTCTTGGGATTGTGCGGTTTCTGTCTCTCTTTTCCCCGCTGCTGGACCAGAGCCAATGCAATCGCCGGGCCCGCTCGCTACGCCTGCTGGTCGAAGAGCTGCGGCGTTGCTGGGGACCCACTCTGACCACTTGTCCTGTGTGCAAGATTCCGCTATTCTGGACAGATCCGGATTGGGCGGTTCATCCTGACACAATGCAGGGGGTGAGTCTCGCAACCGGAATGACAATGGTACGCTACGGAACACGACGCAGCAGAAGTCCCGGTCAGGAAGGCGAGCGGTGGGGCCGTTGTCATGGGTTTGGCCCTGAAGTCAGATGGCTTCCCAGGCCAGTGATCGCCAAGGAATGTATGCACTGCTTCCCGAATTGGCAAATCCGAGAGGCTTGCATTCAGGTTGATTGCCCTGTGCCTGCCCGCCGCGCTTCCTCCACCTTGCAGACACGGGGCGGAAACCTGGAACGCACATTATGAGCCTTGCACCCATCACCCTCTTTGTCGCCGACACAATTTGCCACGACATAGGGAATCTACCTGTGCATGTGGCGGGAGGCATTCTGAAGCTGCTGAAGGACCTTTGTGCAGATCCGGCGCATGCCAAGGCGGCCCTGGACCCGGGAGCGGGTCCTCCGGGAGCGTATTCACTGGACATGGGCAAGGGATGGACGATACGCATATTGACCAAGCCGGATTCCCGTGAGTTCCTCGTCACCCACGCTGTACCCAGGCATCAGCCGTTTGCAGGGGCCTTGCACGAGTCCACCGTCAGACCCAGGTCCATGGTCTTCCACCCGAATGCCCCCACGCTGGCGATCAGCGGTCAGGTGTGCGAAGACATTCAGAGACATTCACCGCGCTGGGCTGTCAAGGTCATCAACTTGATGGTCAAGTTCTATGAGGATCCCGCGTCCGATTCTCTCGATCACAAGTCCCTGCACCACAGCGATGACTTCTATTCCATCAGGTTGGACGGCAGCAACCGGGGAGTGACTCTCAAGCCTGCATTCCCCAAGCCCGTGGAGCTCGTCCATGTGGGCACCCATGACTCCGCGCGGCGTTGGATCAAGGAGCGGAAGGCGACGGACCTGACCGTCTTGGGCACTGTCCAAATGCATCATGGGACCTCCCGGCCTGCCCAGGCGCTCCAGCGCAGGACCCCTGCCAGGGCCAAGGCGGCCCACCGGGAGTTGCGACTCGAGGACAGCACTCTGCGGAAACTCGGCATTCCCGACAGCCTCTTCAGGACCGTGCGCAGCCTAAGGGGCCCGGAAGACCTGGCCAGAGTCAGGGGGCTGTTCAGTGAGCAGGCCATGCATGCCATCAAGGGCCGCATGGCGAAACAGACGGTAGGCACGATAAGGCGGGATTGGCTGGCTTTGCATCCCCAAGGGACAGATGTCTCCCGGACCTTGGGGGTGGACCAGGATCAGGCCGGTTCTCGATATTCCTTTGAGGCCTTCTTGGCAAGTCCCGACATTGAATCCAAGGAGAGAGGACAGACCATGGCGAAAGAGAAAGGGACCTCCCGGGCAGAGGAGAACCAGGCCTTGAAGAATTTGAAGGCTGCAGATCTCTTGCAAAACGGTAGGGAACCGATTCCCTACACCATCGAACAACTCGGGGGGCGGATCCATTTGTTGAAGCTGCCTTGCCGGGATCTGGAGAAACTGGCTGCCCTGACGGCCGCATGCAGGAAGAACACGGACTTTGGGCCGTGCATGGAACTGGTCTGCCATACGGTGAGTGTCTGTGCCGTGGACAAGGCCGGCAAGGCCCTTTTCGAAAAGACCAAGCAGGTGGGGGATATGGCCCTGGCCCTAGCCCTGGAGATCTTCGAGGCGGCGGCAGAGTTGAACGGCATGGACCCCAAGAAGGCCAAGATTGTCTCGACAGCTCTTACCCGGTTTTCGTAGGACATGGTTGGATCTGTGCCTGGGAGAGGGCGCTCCTGGGTACGACCATGGGATTTCGCCGGGTGGAACCGGGCATTGCGGTGTCAGCGGGAGGCAGGTCGCCTTGCACAGACCAGGAACTGGATATTCCGTGCCTGCCAGATCCAACATGCCCCCAATCGATGGGTCTGGAATCACTTCCTGGGGCCAAAGCAACGGGAATACGCGGCCTGACGCCGCCAAAGACTCCCTGCAGGCGGTTGTTGCCTGGAATACAGTGGACATGCGAATTCCCACCATCCTGTTCCTGACAGGAGGCGCACATCCATCTGATTCCTCTATCACCCTGTCCTGCCAGCCAGTTTCATGCTGTTGCTGGGAGCGTCTGCCTAACCGGCCTTGAATTTCGCCGCTTCCTCCGAGCCCCCTGTGACATCGCCCTCGCTGTAGGAGTGTGCTCCCGCGCCGGCCAGAGCGCCACCCTGCACGATCAGGTACTCGTCCCGGATTGGCTTCCCCTCGAACCAGCATTCCAGAATCTCCCGGACCCCTGCCGCGTACCGGGCTTGGGCAGACAGGGAGGTGCCTGACGTGTGAGGCGTCAGGGCGTGGTGGGGCATGGCCCTCCAGGGGTGGTTATTGGGGGCTGGCTGCGGGAACCAGACGTCACCCGCGTACCCGGCCAGCTGTCCGCTCTCCAAGGCTCTCACGATGGCATCGCGGTCGCAGATCTTGCCGCGCGCGGTGTTCACGAGGTAGGACCCCCGCCTCATCTTGCCAATCAGGGTGTCGTTGAACATGTGCTCCGTCTCGGGATGGAGCGGACAATGAATGCTGACCACGTCGCAGGCGGCGACCAGAGACTCGACGGTCGCGTGGAAAGTCGCGCCCAGCTCCTGCTCGACGCTGGCCGGGAGACGATGCCTGTCGGTGTAGTGGAGATGGACGTCAAAGGGCTTCATCCGTCTCAGGACCGCCTGGCCAATCCGGCCCGCCGCCACCACGCCCACGTCCATTCCCTCAATGTCGTAGGACCGGGAGACGGCGTCGGCAATGTTCCAACCGCCCCTGACAACCCAGCCGTACTGGGGAATGTAGTCCCTTACCAGTGCCAGCATCTGCATGACCGCGTGTTCGGCGACGCTGATGCTGTTGCACCACGTCACCTCGCACACGGTGACGTTCCGGTCTATGGCCGCCTGCAGATCGACATGGTCCGACCCGATGCCGGCGGTGATGGCTATTTTGAGGTTCGGCGCCTTTGCGATCCGCTCGGCGGTCAGATATGCGGGCCAGAAGGGCTGGGATATGACCACGTCCGCGTCGGGCAGTTCCTTTTCGAACACCGAATCGGGCCCATCCTTGTCCGCCGTGACAACGAACTTGTGGCCGCGTGCGACCAGGAATGGCTCCAGTCCGAGTCCGCCGGCAACGGAGCCCAGCAGATGTCCGGGGGTGAAGTCGATGGCGGCTGGTGTCGGCAAGGTCTGGCCATCCGGGTACTGGGCAAGAGCGGGTATGCTCGGGCGCGCATAGGCCGGAGGAAATCCTGCCACCGGGTCGTCGTACAGAACGCAAAGCACTTTCTGAGCGGAAGTGGAATTCATGTGAACCTCCAAGAGCTGGGATTCTCCTACTATAGTCTCGAATCGCCTTGTCCCGCAAAGGTGGACCCATGACAGGGACGGCCTGCCGGTACACGGGCCGCAGCCCGCATTACGGGCCGTGGCGGTTCCCCAGTCCTGTGTCCAAGTTGGGAGACTTCTCGGGGGAAGGGACTGGGCCAAGAGGCATTTGCATTCGGCAGTGTCCCATTGCCTACTTGGCCAAGCCGTCCACCGCGGTCCGTGCCTGGGTCAAGGCATCTGTATAGAGGGCTGTGTCCACGTTGTAGGACACCACATTGAATCCCAGGCCCATCCAGTCCTGGCACTGTTGCAGACTGTTAGGCTGAATGCCGGCCCCGAGACCATGCCTGTGGCAGCAGTCCACCACTTCACGCAGGGTGTCCAGAAACTTGGGATTGTCGAATTCCCCTGGCATGCCCAGAGACTGAGAAAGGTCTGACTGCCCTACCCACAGCACATCCACGCCCGGCACAGAGGCGATGGCATCCAGCTCTGCCAAGGCCTCGCGGCTTTCGATCTGGCAAATGATCGCGGTCTGGGCGTTGAGCCTGTCCATCTGCTCTCTGGCATCTCCAGTCTCGTAGGCCGTGGCCGATCCGCCCAGACCCAGGCCTCGGCGGCCCATGGGGGCGTACTTGGCAGCCTGCACCACCTGCCGACCCATCGCTGCGTTCATCACGTTCGGCATCATGATGCCTTGCGCCCCGGCATCCAGCGTACGGGGAATCATGGGGAAGGCCAACTGGGGTATCCGCACAATGGGGGTCACAGCGGTAGCTCGATACCAGGCGACAAGATCCGCAATTTGATCTGGAGAAAAGGCTCCGTGCTCTGTGTCCAACAGCACGAAATCCAGGCCGGCCAGTTCAGTCATGCGGGCGATGCCGCGGGTTCCAAACTCCCAGATCATGTGTCCTACGGGTACTGCCCCCGCCCGGAGCCGGGAGAGCAAACGGTTTTCATTCATGGAAACTCCTTTGGACCAGCGAACCTGACCGTGCACATGCTGCCTCAATCTTGCCTTGCTCCGCTGTCAGTCGCAAACACGAAACGGCTTGTTGCCGTCCTGTGCACTTCCCTTGAACTCCGAATGAGGAGCGCAAGCGCCTCAACATTGCAGCCAGGAACCTTGTGTGCACACCATGGGCCACTGCAGACCTGTATGGGCATCCACCTGTTCGCGCCGAAAGTGGCAGTCGCAATCCAGCGCACATGAACCGCCAGGAGCAATCTTGTTGCGCCACGCCTGGCTTGTGCGCTCTCCACATATGGGCCCCAACCCGCCTTGGGCTTCCCTCAGGCTGTTCCGCGCCATGATTTCCTCCCTGGCCATGCTCACAGAGCGGCCATGGGGCCTCGGAACCCTCCTGCATGGGAGCCCAGACGGGCCTGTCTGTCTGGGAGAGGGTACAACCAAGGAAGAGATCCCACAAGGCTTTTGCGTGGCTGCAGCGCATCTCAGTTGCGAGCCGCATGGGCTTGCCGAATGATCTCCTTGATCTGTCCGAAATGGGAATACTCGTGAATGTGACCCACCACGAAGCGCCCCATGGCGTTGGCGACAGGCCCGCCCGGCCAGACCTCGCAAGAATTCTCAAGGTCCGGTTCGCGTGGCCACACATTCAGGGTTGCCAGGCGCATGCGGCGACTGTCCTCCAACGCATCCCGGCATTGCTGCACGGTGCGCATGGTTGTCCAGTGGGGTTCGTGCCGAGAGCGGCCATGATTCGGCACCCCCCGGGCCAGTTCGCTGGCCAGGAACGCTGCCTCCTCCGAGGAAGCACAACAATGCACAATCACGTGGCCCAGAGTCCAGGCCAAGTCCCTTTCCGCCGCGGACACAGCGTCAGGATCGTCGGCTGCAGGGTCAACAGGTTCAAAAGTGACATCGGCATCAGCACATTCGGCGATCATGGCCAGTTGTGCATCTATCATTTCGTTCACCATCTGCCGCAGGTCGGCGGGCGTCTGCCCGGCGGCGATTTTGGCCAGATCGAATTGGGCGGGGTTGAAGCGCGTGTAGTCAATCATTTCGAGGGTTCCGTTGATTTTCGTGAGTCTCCCGGCCTAGGCTTGTTGTCTGCCCAGGCCGGTCGGCACTCTTTCCATGGGTTGAGAAGATGCGACACTGTCCTGTCAATTCCTGTCCAACATGGCTGACACATGACTGTGCCTCCCAATCCAGGACCGTCTGCTGCCATCGATTCTGTAGGGTTTCCTCTCGATGGTTGGGCTTCGCAGGAACATGCCGGGGCCACTGTCGAGCGGAGTCTGCCTCTACGGCGCTCAACCCCCGGTATGGTCCGTTTTCAATCTCACATTATCTCAATTCTGCCAGTCATGTATCGGCCCTGTGGGTGCGGTTTGGCGCAGTCTCTGAGGAAGCGTCACAAGTATTCGCAGTCTCCGCCTCTGCTGACTCTGGGGGCAGGTGCAGCTGAGGCAGCTCAGGGTCATCGTGCTCGGCAATTGCGGCCAGGAACACAGGGCCGAACTCTTCCATCTTGCGTCTGCCAATGCCATAGATGGCTTCCAGATCTGCCTCAGTCTTGGGTTTATGCCGGGCCATTTCCCCCAACGTGCGGTCGTGGAAGATTGCGAACGCGGGGACCTTTCGTTCTCGAGCCAACTGCAGTCTCAGTTCCCGCAGGTGGTTGAACAGAATTCTCTCCGACTGTCTCAGGGGCTGGAGCTCTGCAGATGCCGACCGGGCTCTCTGCGGGTTTTTGCGCTGTGGCGGGACAGGAGTTGAAGGGGCGCGAAAAAGGAAGATCCCTTGACCGGCCAGCAATCGACGCCCTTGTGGCGTAATCTTCAGGCTGCCCATGGATCCAATGTCAATGTCCAGGAACCCGCCGGCTACCAGTTGACGAATGATGGAGCGCCATACGGCCTTGTTTCTGTCCTGTCCCACGCCAAAGGTCGGCAACTGGTCGTGCCCGTTCTGCCTTGCCTTGCTGGTGGCCTTGCCTGTCAGCACATCCACAAGATGCGCCGCGCCAAACACTTGACCGGTGCGATAGGCAGCGGACAGGACTTTCTGACCCTCTACCCGCCCATCCGCAAGTTGGGGAGGATGCTGACAGTTGTCGCAATTCCCGCACGGTGCGGCCAGTTGCTCATCGAAAGCCCCCAAGAGGGCCCTGCGCCGACAGTGCACTCCTTCACAAAAGCCGATCAGGAGCTCAAGCCGTTGCTGTTCGCAGCGCAGAAATTCCGGATCTTCGGAAGACTGGGCGATAAAACGGCGACGTTGCGCAATGTCATCCAGGCCGTATAGCATGGCGGCCTCCGCCGGCTGGCCATCCCTGCCGGCGCGTCCGATCTCCTGGTAGTAGGCTTCGATATTGGCTGGCAGGTTGGCATGAAACACAAACCGGATATCCGGTTTGTCTATGCCCATGCCAAAAGCGATGGTGGCAACCACAATGGTGCCTGAGCGTGTCATGAAAGTCTGCTGATTGTCATAGCGTGCATCAGAGGTCAGACCCGCATGATAGGGCACGGCAGGAAAGCCCTGATCCTGGAGAAATGCAGCGGTCCTTTCGGCTCCGTTCCGGGACAGACAGTACACAATGCCGCTTTGGTGCCTGTGGTCGTTGACGAACTTCAGGAGTTGCTTGTGGGCGGACTTGCGTTCTCGGACCGCGAGATGAATATTGGGCCGGTCAAAGCCCGACACAAAGACCTCTGCAGGCCCATCAAACAGCTGGGAGACGATGTCCTCGCGCGTGGCCCGGTCTGCCGTCGCCGTAAAGGCTGCGACAGGAACATCGGGAAAGAATTCCCGCAGTCGGGCGAGCGTCTCGTAATCGGGGCGAAAAGCAGGGCCCCAGCGGGAAATGCAGTGGGCTTCATCCACGGCAACGAGTTTTACAGGAAGTTTCTGCAGTGCCGCCAGCATCCGGGGCTGCATGAGACGTTCGGGCGCCATGTATAGAAGCCGCACTTGCCCTGCACGCACGCCCCGCCATGAGGCCACGTTGTCCGGGCGGGGCCGACTGGAGTTGATCGTCTCCGCGGCTATGCCTGACAGGCGCAATGCCGCGACCTGATCATTCATAAGGGCAACGAGGGGAGAAACCACCAACGTGAGCCCGCCTTGGACCAGTGCCGGCACTTGATAACAGAGGGATTTCCCGGCTCCTGTCGGCATTACCGCCAAGACGTGCCTGCCCTGCAGAATGGTTGCAATGATGCGCCCCTGCCCTGGGCGCAGGCTTTCGAAACCGAAGGCGTTCTTCAGAATCGATTGCATTTCCACATGCGTCATAGAGGTCGATCGTACAGTTCGAAAAAGCGGGAACCAGAGTGATTGCATCTTAACGTGCATCGTGGATAATGACATGGTCTCGGGGAGACCGCGTTACAGCCTGAGTGTCGGCTTCAGGGCGGATGACAGCAGGCAATCCACCCTGATATCCGGTTCCCCACGCAATACGCAGGACTCCGGGGGCGAGTGTGCTCCCTTGGCGTGATGTGTTGTGGGAGCGGCTCATGGCTCGACTTGATGAGGGCACACCGGGGGGGGGGAATCCCCACTTGGTGGTGCCCTGCCGCTCCCACTTCCGAGGACGGCTATCTCTGGTTCACACGCCCCCCGATGTCCCCCACTCCTGTTTCCTGAGGGCACAGGATTCTAGGTGTCAGGCTGCAGACCCGCGACGTCCCCTACCGTCCTTGGCCTTGGAGACTGCTGCCAAGAGGGCGCGAAATGCTTCAATGGAAACAGCCCGCCACGCGACATGCGTCCCCTGTGGCACCCGGTGCCTGTGCACATCCGCGAGGGCACCATCTGGCGGGCCCGCGCGGACATGCAAGATGGAAGGCTCGCTCATCCCCCCCTGTATCTGGCGGACCGGCAGACGCTGGCAGGTGCCTGCCTGAGGCCCCCAGGATTTTGAGACAGCGGCCTGGCTCAAGCCTGCTCCAACCGGACCTGCAGATGACCTGCCGCCGCGCGGCGGGGAACGATGACCTGATCCCCCGTTTTCAAGTCCTTGACCGCGACCTGGTCCGCCGCAACCTCGTCGGAGCCTGCGATCAACACATACCGAATGCCTTGTTTTTCCGCGTAGCGAAACTGCCGACGGAGACTGCCGGCGTCGGGGAACAGGTCTGTGCGGATCTGCACCTTCCGCAGCGCATGGGCCACGCTGTGCAGATATGCCGCGCAGTCCGGATCCATTTGGGAAACCAACACTTGGGGCCTCTGGCCCAAGTCATCTGGGAACATGTCCCTTTCTTCCATGATCAGCAGAATGCGTTCCAGCCCCAGACTGAAACCGCAGGCTGGAATGCGCCGGCCCGCGAACATGCCCAGTAGGTCGTCGTAGCGGCCGCCGCCACCGCCGGAACTGGCCAGGTCAGGGAACTGGATCTCGTAGATGGGGCCAGTGTAATATCCCATGCCGCGCGCCAGGAAGGGGTCCAGTCGCAGACGCCCCTGACAAGGACCCTCTGTCAGCAGACGGTCCAGGGCCTTCAGATCCGCCACCCCTTGCAGCCCTTCCGGATGTGCCGCCAGCGCTTCCTCCAGTCTGGCCGTCATGGTCGCGGTCTCTGTATCCTCGCCCGGCCCCGGCATGAACTGCCACAAGGCCTGAATGCTGTCTGCCGAAACTCCGCGCCTCCGCAGCTCTTGCTCCACTCCCGCGGCCCCAATCTTGTCGGCCTTGTCCAGGGCTACCAGGGCCGTTGTGTGCAGGGGGGCAGGCACATGGGCGGTGTCCAGCAGGCCGGTCAGCACAGATCGGTGGTTGATGCGCATCCGGTATGCATCGGCGCCTACAAACCCCAGGGCTGCCAGTACCGCGGCGCCCGCACTGATCACTTCCGCTTCCGCATCCAGACTGGTGAGACCCACCACATCCACATCGCATTGCATGAATTCGCGGTAGCGGCCTTTCGCGGGCCTCTCCGCTCGATACACCGGTTGAATCTGATACCGCTTGAAAATGGGCAGGAAATCCTGCTGATGGCCAGCCACCAGCCGCGCCAGGGGCACGGTCAGGTCATAGCGCAACCCCATGTCCGCCAGATCCGACCTGTCCACGGCACCATCCACGGCCCGTTCCAGCTTCTGGCCCCGTTTCAGGACCTTATACATCAAGTGTTCGCCCTCTTCTCCGTATTTGCCTTGGAGAGTGGAGAGCCTTTCCATGGCCGGAGTCTCGATGGGCTGAAACCCGAACAACTGAAAGACATGCCTGACGATGTCAATCACGTAATCCCGCCGTGCCACGTCCCTCGGCAACAGGTCCCGCATCCCGGAAACGGGAGCTACAGACAATTGGTTCATTGTGCACTTCCTCAGACGCGCAGTCCGGTGGCCAGCACCTGCCGGTAGTCCTGCACCCGTTGACGGCGCAGGGGCATCTTGTGCCCCAACAGCAACTTGACCCCCTCCAGCAGCAGGTTGAGGCGGAATTCCCACAGCAGGTATTTGCGCAGGATCTCGGCCCAGACCGGTCCGAAAAACTTGCGGTAGTACCGCACCTTGCTGGTGTTGAAATGAATGTGTGTCAAGGCCGGCACTTGGGCCGCGCTGCTGCCCCCGTAATGCCGGATGCGGGCCTGAGGGCAGTACAAGGTGGTCCAGCCGGATACCCGCAGGCGGTGGCATAGATCCAGCTCTTCGCTATACATGAAGAACCCTTCGTCGAAGCCGTCAATGTCCGTGAAGGCTGCGCGGCGCATCATCAGGGCAGCTCCTTCCAGCCAGTCCACGCGCTGCTGAAATGTCGCCGGCCAGTCACGGCAGTGATACTTCCGGGCCCAGGGGTTGTGGGGCCAGGCCCGACCCAGCCATGTGCTTTCCAGAAAACCGGTGACCGGAGTGGGAAAGCTGCGCCTCGATTCCTGCAGACGGCCGTCTGCCGCATGGAGAGCCGGCCCCACCAGTCCGGTCCGGGGATGGGACAGGAGGGCGTCTCGCAAGGAGTGAATCGCGGTCGCCTGGACCAGGGTGTCCGGATTCAGGAAGAACAAAATCTCGCCCTGGCTGGCCTCGGCTCCCAGGTTGTTGCCCTTGGTGAAGCCCACATTGGCACCCGCAGGCAGGAAACGGACCCACGGAAACAAGGCAGGCACCAGATCGGGAGTGGCATCTCCGCTGTCCCCGTCGACCAGCACCATTTCAAGACACAAGGGCTTCATCCGCCCGGCGGCAGGCTGCAGAATCCGCACCTGCGGATCCGCGGTGGGATAGCTGATCCGCTCCAGTCGTTCCAGGGCGGCACGCAACAGATCCCATACGTTCCAGGAGACGGTGATGATGGAAACTGCGGGTGAAAGGGTCATGCGTGCAGGTCTCACGGCTATCTTGCCAAGCCGGGATTGTATGTCTGGCCGGGTTCGGAGTCCATCAGCCCCATGCCAACTACGCCACCGGAGGCCCGTGTGGTCCGATCGGGGGCAAGGGTTGCAGGATGGTCCGCGCCTGATCGTTGAGACGATCCAGCAGGGCATCGGAAAAGCTGTAGTTGAAACGGGTCCGCAGGTACCGCGAGGAATACCGGTAGATGACCACCCGCCGGTATCCCAGATTGGTGCGCTCCGCAGAGCCATGCGTGATGCAGTCCGCGAAGAAGAGCACGTCTCCGGCCTTCAGGTAGACCTCCCGGGTGCCATAGGCAGTGCCCGCCGCTTCCCTGATGTCATGGGCGGCCACAATGCCCTTGCCGTCTCGCTTCAGCCGGGGGTGGATCTCGGTGGCGCGATGGCTGCCCGGGACCACGGCGGTGGGGCCGTCCCCCGGCCCAATGTCCTCCAGGGCCATCAGCACGTTGATTTGGCCCACCATCCACTCCCCGGTGTTCTCCTGCCGGAACGTGAAGTAGAAGAGCGGCGCATGCCCCCCGGAATGGATATAGAGATAGCCGCCCGGCCCGCGCACATTCAGGAAATTCTCGTGAATGGACAGTCCGTTGACCGGATTCACATACTTGGTCGCCAGCGGCAGCCAACGCGGATGGTCTATCAGTCTTTCGAAGACCGGTCCGCCTTCCACGATGTGCTGGAAGTTGACGCCGTCGTCGGGCCCATAGCTATGGGTCTCCACATTGCCCAGCCAAGAGCTGGCCACGGTTTCCGCCCCCGGTGCAGGATGCGTGACGCTGTCCCAGTGGTCATCCACCCACTGGTTCATCTCGGCCAGATCTGCCTGGGAGATGGCCTGTTCCAGAATCAGGTATCCGTGCAGGTCAAACATGTAATCGACCAGTTCCGGGTCCATATCCGCAGTTACGCGCGGCTCATAATTCGTGTCTGACATTGCCGAATCCTCTGCAAAAGCGCTCACGGGCATCTGCGCAAGTCTACCGCCTCAGGTTTTCCAGACAGACATTTTCTTGCTCCATGCTGGCCTTGGGGGGCCTGCGGCTGGGGGATCGATCGCCAGGATGGTGGCGGGAGCTGCCTTGCCCAAAACCGGTCCGCATGGATGGGACAGTGCCTGGACTGCGGCAGAAGGTGTGCCGGGAGACTGGGTTGACCGTGGGTTGCCGGCTGTGCATGGGAGACATGCAGGATCCGCCGCGCCGCCGCCTTTCTTGGTTCTTTGTAACCGGCCATGACCGGCCCAAGACCCCAGGCCAATGCAAAGTCCGGAAGTGTCACGAAGCCGTATTTGACTGCTTGTGCTGCCCCGGGCATTCGGCCTGATGCCCCTCTGTGCTTCTGCGCCAAAGGCATGTTGTGCCCAACACCATGACCTGTGGGAACGCGGAACGCTCTCTTCTGAATCTGAAGCCCCACCTTGCCTTGGCCCTGCCTTGGAACCCCGACGTGGCCCGATGTCTCCGGTGCCGTGCATGGATGGGTTTGCGCGCGGGCCGCGGTCCATCGGGTGGGCCACTGGGCCCGGGTCTGGGGTCTGCGCGTAGCGGCCCGCGCAGACCCCAGACTGTCTCCCCTGCGCTGTTGTGAGATCCTGGCTGGCGCTGGACTGGCAGACCAGCACAGGGCTGGGGCACATCCAGGTTTCCGCACAAGCAAGAGAAGTGGTCCGTTGCCTGCGTGCAAGGGCTTGACAAAAATCCCCTCAAGTGAATAATGGAGAAAGTCCTCACTTGGACAACTCGGAGTTGCGCCGCTTGCCGGAGAATTGATTGGCCTGCGGTGTTGGCAATCCCGATTGTGCTCCATGTTTCAACAGGAAGGTGCTCTCATGCAATCCCGAAAATTGAGCCGACGTCATTTTCTCCAGACTTCCGCCCTGTTCGCCACGGGCGCCTTGTTGGCGGCCTGTACGGGAGTGCCCGCGCAACCGGCGGCGGGCCCCGGAGCCTCTGGCGATGCCGCGCCGGCGGAAGAGGTCGTGGAGGTGGAATTCACGGTCTGGGGGTCGTGGGATGTGACCTACAATCTCCTGATGGAACATCTGTATGCCGATGCCAACATGGAAGTCACGATCGGCTCGGCGCCGTTCCCCCAGTACCATGATCGGCTCCTGACGCGTTTTGCGTCGGGCGATCTGCCCGAAGTGGCCATGATCGTGGACTTTGACTTCGCACGGTTCCAGAACCGTGGCTTCCTGAATGACCTGACGGCGTACGTGGAGGCCCATCCCACCTGGGACATCAGTGCCCCGGGGTTCAATCACTTCTATCCCGTCATCACGGATTTCTTCAAGTCGGAAGGCAAGCCTTTTGCCATTCCCGCGGAAGTCAACCCGATGGGAATCGGGTTCAACATTGACATGTTTGAAGAGGCAGGGGTCCCCACGCCGCACGAGCAGTGGCAGAACGACGCATGGAACTGGGACACCTTCGTGGAAACCGCCTTGGCGATGAAGCAGGGCGAAGACGAGGAGACAATCTACGGTTGGACCTCGGGGCCGATCCGGATCTGGGACATCTCCAACCGGATTTGGCAGAATGGCGGCGATGTGTTCAACGAAGACAAGACGCAAGTCGTGGTCAACGAACCCGCCGCGGCGGAAGCGATTCAATGGATCTTCGACCTGTATCTGGTGCACAAGCTGGGGCCGGCCAATCTGCGCTCCAGCGATGCCAGTTCAGGGGGCCTTTTCAGTCAGGGCCGCCTGGCCATGCGCGATGTCGGCACCTGGACCCGCAAGGGCCTGGAAGGGGCCGACATCAATTGGGGGGTCGCGCCCCAACCCAAGTCCAAGGAGTTTGCGACCTGGACCGGCGGCTTCTCCTATTCCATCCCCAAGGGGATAGAGAACACGGATGCGGCCTGGCAGGTGATTCAGGACACGGCTTCGCTGGCAGGGGCCCAATTCCTGTTGCGCAACGGCGGGGCCGGCAGTTCGGTCATCGCGGCGATGGAATCGGACGCCTTTGTCTTTGAACCGCCCAAGCACTCCGAGACCTTCCTGGAAATGCTGAAGACCGCGCACCCCCAGCCCTTTATTCGGCAGAATCAGGAGTTCCTGGAGATCTGGGACCGCGAAATGGACTTGGTGGCCATTGGCGACAAGACGGCTCAGGCCGCCACGGACACCATAAAGCTGGAAGTGGAACCGCTGCTGGTGGCGTAAGCCAGAGCCTCGGACATGCACGGCGAGAGGTGGGTTGGGGCATGAGGCTCCGATCTCGCCTCTCTGCCCCCGGGGACCCATTGGGAATGAAACGCGGGGTCATGCGGTCTCGAGGGCCTCTAGGCATGGCCCAGAGGAGCCCTTGGCCCGCACGCCCGGATACTTCTGCCTTTCCTCAGTACACTGAATGACATCCACGCAAGAAGCCCGGACCCTCAACCGCACCTGGTCCGTGCCCCACAGCCGAAAGAGACTGCGCCACCAGCCTCTGTTTGTGGCGCTGCTGTTTCTGGCCCCCAGCCTCCTCGGCTTGTTTTTGCTGCAGGTGTTCCCCATTGGCACTGCCTTGGTCCTGGGAGTGTCCGAGTGGAACATCATCGATCCCATGGAGTTTGTGGGTCTCCGGAACTTCCGGGATGTGCTGACTGACGCCACCTTTTTTCGTTCCCTCAAAACCACCCTGTATCTGACGGCCGGACTGGAGGTGCTCAATACGGTTCTGGGCCTGGCGGCGGCCATGGTGCTGCGGCATGCGCTGCGTGGGATTGGCCTGTATCGCACGATCTATTTCCTGCCGCTGATTACCACCTGGGCTGCCGTGGCCATTGCCTGGCGGTACATGTACAGTCTGGATGGGCCGATCAATGCCGCGTTGGCCCCTCTGGGCATAGACCCCATCCCGTGGCTGTCCCGACCGGAATGGGCCATGCCTGCCGTCATCATCACCATCACCTGGAAAACCCTGGCCTGGAAAACCATCATCCTCCTGGCCGGATTGCAGTCCATTCCCACCGTGTATTACGAAGCATCCAGCATAGACGGGGCCCAGAAGCTGCAACAGTTCTTCAAGATCACCTTGCCCCTGCTGTCGCCGGCTCTGTTTTTTGCCTTGATCATCGGCATCATCAACACGCTGCAACTGTTTGATCCCATTTTCATCATGACGGACGGCGGCCCGGCCGATGCCACGCGCACCTTGAGCTACTACATCTACGCGCGGGGCTTCCAGTCCCTGCGCATGGGATATGCCGCAGCCCTTTCGTGGGTGCTGTTTGCCATTATCTTTCTCTTTACCCTGTTCCAGTGGGTCCTGCAAAAACGCTGGGTGTTTTACCAATAGGGGCAGTTCTTCCCCCACATTGCGTTTGGGCCCCCACGTGATCCAAGACCCGCACTCCCGCTGTCGGCCGATGTGCCCCTAGGAACTGTTCCTGGCCACCGAAGGGCCGTCTTTGGAGCGGAGAAAATCAATGCAACTCACGCGTGGCCAATTCACCAGAGTGCACCTGGTCCTTTTTCTGGGCGCGGTGATCATGGTGCTGCCCTTTCTGTGGATGATCTCCGCCTCGCTGCAGACCCTGACCGAGGTGGAGTCATTCCCTCCGGTCTGGATTCCCGCCGTGCCCCAGTGGTCCAACTATGTAACGGCCACATTTGACTACAACATTGGCCGGTCGTTGCTGAACAGCACGATCGTGACCCTGGTTTCGGTGGTCGGCCAATTGATCATCTGCTCCTTGTCCGCCTATGCCTTTTCCCGATTGCGCTTTCCGGGACGGGACGGAATTTTCCTGATCTACCTCGCCACCATGATGATTCCCCATTATGTGACCATCATTCCCCTGTACACCATGGTCTTTGCCGCGGGACTGATTGACACCTTCGCCGCCTTGATTGTGCCCGGTCTCTTCAGCCCGTTTGGCACATTCCTGTTGCGCCAGTTTTTCAACCAGATTCCGATCAGCCTGGATGAGGCCACGCTCATAGACGGCGGCAATCACTGGCACATCTATTGGCACGTGATCATGCCCCTCGCCCGGTCCGGATTGGGGGCGCTGGGCATATTCAGTTTCCTGGGCATCTGGAACACCCTGTTCTGGCCGGTCCTGGTGATCAACTCCAAGGAACTGTTCACACTGCCCTTGGCTCTGGCCATGGCCCAGGGCCAGTTCGTGAGCCTGATCCATGTGCAGATGGCGGGTGCCGTCATTGCCTGTCTCCCGGTCATCATCGTTTTCCTGATGTTGCAAAAACAGTTCATTTCCAGCATTGCCTTAAGTGGCATGAAGCAATGAATGCAATGAATGCCAAAACACACGGGCGGCCTCTGGGCAAGGCAGGCAGGAAGTTTCGGCTGTCGGGCACCCCCCAAACAGTATCTTCATGTGCCCAGAGGCAGGCTCAGCCATGGCGCCCACTCCATGGCCGCGGACAGAGCATGGCCACCGCGACCTGTCCAGTGGCTGCGGGATACCGTCTTTGCACCGCGTCCAGTTTCCCCGCCTCCTGACCTGGCGGAGACCTTGCCGTGACCTGTACCCAGCCCAACTGAGGAACGAACCCCAACATGAGTCATGTCTTTGCATTGGACGGCAGCTGGCACGTGATTTTTGATCACCAAAACAGGGGCCGCATCCTCAATTGGCAACACCACAGGAACTTTCACGGCTATCACGACCTGGAACCCGTCACGGTTCCGGCCTGTCTGGAGGAATTCAGGCAGGACTATGAGGGGGTGGCCTGGTATGGCAAGACTTTCACACTGCCTGCGGGATGGCCCGGCAAGACCGTGCGCCTTTGTTTCGAGGCCGTCAATTACCGGGCCGAGGTCTGGGTCAACGGCAGGGCCGCCGGCCACCATGAAGGAGGCTATGTCGGATTTGCCTTGGAGATAGACGACCTCCTGTACGCGGACCAGGCCAATTTCATTGCCGTGCGGGTCATTACGCCCCTGATCACGCGCGATGTGGTCATTGATGGACTGGGCCGGGATGACATGCCGCATTGGCGGGGCGCGATCGCGGGCGGAATCTGGCAGTCCGTCTTCCTCGTGGCGACGGACTGTGTCTATGTCGATGATGTGTTTGTCAGTGGCAACATCGAATCCGGCGCCGTGGCCGTGGAGGCCACCATCCGCAACACCAGCCTCCAGTCGCGCCAGGCCACATTGAGTTGGGATATCGCGCCGCACCCGGACGAAGCCTCCGTGGTCTCGGCATCGGAAAGCCTCTGGCTGCGGCCTGGCACCAGCCAATTGCAGCGGACATTCCGCGTTGCGGACTTCCAGCTCTGGCAGCTGGAGGACCCCCGGCTCTACAGGCTGACCACCAGGGTCCGGCTTCAGGAGACAGTGTCCGACGCGGTGGACACACGGTTTGGCTTTCGCGAATTCACCGTGAAGGACAAGCATTTCTGTCTCAACGGCGAGAAAATCATCCTCAAGACCACCTTCAACGAGGCCTTCTATCCCCATTCACTGGCATATCCTCGAGATCTGGAATTGCTCAAGCAGGAATTCCGGCTGATCAAGGAAGGCAACATCAACATGATCCGTCCGTGGCGCAAGCCCCAGCCGCCGGTGGTCTATGACCTGGCGGACGAAATGGGGATCCTGTTTGTGGGGGCCCTGCCGGTGGAATGTATGGACCAGTGGCCGCAGATCACTCCCTATACCCGGCAACGCATTGAGAACGAGGTCACCGAGATGGTCCTGCGGGACCGCAACCATCCTTCCATAGTCATATGGGAAATGTTCAACGAAATCCTGCGCGATGATCTGAAGCGGCTGCGGCACAGCACCTCCCTGAAGGCCCGTGAGCTGGATGAAACACGCATCGTCATGGACGAGGCAGGGGGCTTCGCCGGAGTCTGCAGCCTGTATCTGCCGGGACAGTACGAACCCACCTTGATCAACGATGTGCACGACTATCCGGGCACGCCCCTGGATCAGGCCAGCTACGACAATCTGCTGATCCTGGGCAAGACCGAAGCGGAACTGGAGGCCATGGGACGAACGGGCACCGGAACCCATACGCGCAGCCACATTGCGCCCGGGCTCCTGACCAACATTTCCGAATTGGGCTACGGCAGCATTCCCGATCTGGAGGCCAACATGGCCCGCTATCGGCGTGCGGGCAATCCCCTCACCCCAGACTACCGGATACATGAGCGGCTGTACGAATCATACAAACGGGTGCTGGCGCAGTCCGGGACCCACCAGGTCTTCCCCACGTTTCGGGACTTTGTGGTGGCCTGTCAGGAAATTCACTATACGGGCAACAGGCTGATGGCGGAAGCCTGCCGCATCAACCCCGATATCGCCGGCATCGGCATTCATGCCCTCAATGACGGCGACTGGATTGTGGGAGCGGGCCTCATCGACAATTTCCGCAACCCCAAGCGCGCCTACTACGCCATTCAGGAGGTCTTCGCAGACCGCTATATGGCCGTTCGCCCGAGTCGACAGAACCTCTATGCCGGGCAAGACCTGCACATAACGCTCACTTCGGTCAACGACCGGGAAGCGCTTGCCGGGACCTTGTCTGTGCAAGTGACAGCCAGTGACGGTCATGCACTGCTCGAGGTCCAGGACCCGTCTCTCTTGCCCGAGGGAATTGTCGACTTGGGTGCATACGGTGTCGCCACCCACGATGTGGCGGGACTTTGCCAGGTCGAGGTTGTCTTTGCCTCGGGCACAGCCAATGCCATACGGGGCCACTCCAGTTTCTTTGTCCTCGACCCGGCCAAGTCGACTCTGCCCCGGCAGGAAGTCGCGATCATCGAATGGGACGGAACCTTGAGTGCCTATCTCCATGGCATGGGAGTGGAATGCCACGCGTTTGCTGCGGGAACATCGGGCATGTGTCCGGTCTTGGTGAATGTGCAGGGATGGGATGGGGAACCGCTTTCGGCCTGCGCCGAGCTGGCAGACTGGGTGCAGGGTGGTGGCACAGCCGTATTTCTGGGTGCCCCGCCCGCATCGGCACTGCAGGCGACAGGACCCTTGCGCCGCATGTGGAGACACGTGGCGAAGAACGCGCTCTGGCCTTTTGACGTGACCTACTTCAATGCCAAGGGCACATGGGTGCCCTGCAGTCATGTCGTCAAGCAGCATCCGATTTACGGGGGATTGCCGTCGGACTGCCTGATGGGGCAGGAGTACCGCGATGTCGTTTCCCGGTGGTCCATGGCCAGGCCGGCCACCGACTGGATCAGCGGGACCATCACCTTTGGCTGGCATGCCGGCTTGAAACACAAACAAAATTACACAGGTGTCTCCGCGGCCATGCATGGGGCCGATCTGACGCAAATGCCCTATGGCAAAGGGCGATACATTCTTTGTACACACCGGATTGTGGAAAATCTGGGCCATGACCCTGTGGCTGACCGCCTGTTCAGCAACTTGCTGCGGTGGGTGGTCCAGGTGGCATAGCGGAACACTCCAGCGACATTGCCCCGCGCGGGGTCTGGGGGGCCAGTGAGTCCGGCAGCGACATGCCGCAATGTGTGTGCAGAGGCTGTGGTCGAGAAAGGCAAATCGGGATTTCCATGCCGTTCTGCTTGGGCTTGGCCGCATGATATGGACGCGCGGGCAGGGATCCGCGCGCATGGCCGGGCAGCAGATGTGTCCTGATGCAGGCAATGCAGCACAACCGCCGCCTCCAGACATCGGGATGCGAACGACATGCACAGTACCGTTGAGACCTATGATGACCGACTTTTCGAGGTGTTCGCGCGTTTCAGGCGCCTGCGGGCCGGCAAGGCGATTTTCTACTGCGAGCCGCCCGAGTGGGCCGCCGCCGCCCATGCGATCGTGGTAGGGGACACCGTCCATTACTTGTGGGGCAGACGCCAAAGGGGCAACTACTGGGTGTTGATGCATAGCACGGCGCCTGCGGACAATCCGGGCGCGGTCAGTCACGATGCGCGCAATCCAGTCCTGGTGCCTGCCCAAGCAGGGTTTGACGATTTCACGACGGAATATCCCTTCCCCTTCTGGAATCCCGCCGACGGCCAATACTATGCCTATTACCTTGGAAGACGAAAGCAGCCGCCCAAACAGACAGGCCTGTTGGTGGCCGATGGCGATTTCGGCCGCTGGACGCGCGTGCGCCGGACTCCCGTGATCGCGGCGGACACCGCATACGAGCGGAACGGTTCGTCACATCCCTCGGTGGCCGTTGTAGACGACACCATTCATATCATTTACACGGGGGAATCGGAGCTGCCTCCTGTGATTTGCCATGCCACCGCGCCGACCCACGACCCCGTGGCAGTGACCAAGGACCCGGCCAATCCCATTTTCAGAGGCAGTGGTCAGCCTTGGGACAGCAAAGGGGTGCGCGAGGCCGAAATCTTCAAAGGCCAACAGTATTTTCATGTTCTGTACGGCGGTTTTGACGGCACTGCCTGGCAGATAGGGCATGTGCGCACCCGCGATTTCCGCCACTTCGAACCCAATCCCGGCAATCCCGTATTTACACCATCCGGTGATCGCGGGAGATGGGACTGTGACGGGATCCTGACGCCTCAAGTCTTCCACAGTGCCGGTTCCTACTACTTGCTCTATGCAGGCTTGAAGGGAACGGAATGGCAATCGGGTCTGGCCAAGGCAGACGCATTCTAGCCCTTGGGCAGGGAATGTCGGAACCGCAGCCCACTTGAGCCGCCACCGTGCAGCCCTGGAACAGGTCCTGCCGTTGCCTGGATGGCGGCAGTGGGAGGATGGAACGGCCCGCTCCCCGGCTTCGGCCATCGCCCACAGGCACCTCTGCGTGGTGCCCGCAATTCCTCTGTCCCCCTGCCTGTGATGCATGGAGGTGGCTGCCATGGACTTATAGCAGTCTGGTGGAGATTACATCTCCCTGTTCGTGCAGCGCTTGGCGGTATGCCGAATGGGGAAAAAGTTGCAGGCAGACCTGGGCCTTGGCGACATATCGTCTGGCCAAGTCGTACGCACTGTCAATGGCACTGGATTGGCAGGTGTCTGCCACGAAGTTTTGCACAGCCTGGGCCCAGACCTCCGGCTCGCGAAACCGGTAGGAATTCGCTTCCTTCAAGTCCTCCAAGACCTGCTGCCGCTCTGCATGCTGATCCAGGTACAGGAAGAAGGGCAAGGTGCAATTGCCGTTCAGCAGATCACAGCCCACGGGTTTGCCCAGGACCTTCGGATCGCTGACGTAGTCCAGGATGTCATCCACGATCTGGAACGCCATCCCGAAGTAATAGCCAAACCGGCGCAGGGCCCGGATCCGCACGTCGCTGAATCCCGCCAGAAACCCTGCACTCTCTGTGGCTATGCGGAAGATGCTGGAAGTCTTCCAGGCAATGCGCTCGAAGTACTGGCCGCGGCGCGTGTCCAGGTCATGCTTGACCTTCAACTGCTCGATCTCGCCTTGCACCAGAATCTCCAGCGACTCGCTGAAAATCTGATTCACGCGTGCATGACCCGTGCGGGCGCTGTAGTACGCGGCCTGGGCAAACATGTAGTTCCCCGCCAATACGGAAGCCCCAGGCGACCAGGTAGTGTTGAGCGTGGGGGCCCCGCGGCGGAGAGTGGCTTCATCGATCACATCGTCGTGCACCAGCGTGGAAGTGTGCAGCATCTCCACAGCCCCACCCAGGGCAATTACCGAATCCGGGACCGGGTCGCTGGAGTCCCGCAACAGGCTGGCGCTGAGCAAGGCCAAGGCGGGGCGCAACCGCTTTCCGCCCCGATCCAGGATCTTGAGATATGCCTCGCGCAAGGGTGGCAGCTCCGTAACGGCCTTCGTGCGCATCATCTCCTCCACCGCGTCCATCTCGCGGCGAATCAGGGCGTAGTGGGCTGTGACATGCTGACCCGCCTGGGCGTACGCGCTGGGCATGGGACTGTCAAAGCGGTGGCCAGCCAAAGAGGCGGTGTGCGTTGGCCGTGGTGTGTGCCGCGACTTCCGCCGCCGGAATCCCCATCAATTCCGCGATGCGGTGACAGATCACCGGGATGCGCGCCGGGGCATTGCGCTTGCCCCGATAGGGATGGGGACTGAGATAGGGCGCATCCGTCTCCAGGAGCAGGCTGTCCAGTCCCAGGCGTGGCACCAAGGCATGCAGATCGCGGGCGTTCTTGAAAGTCACCGGTCCCCCCAGACCCACAAGGAAGCCCATCTCCCAGGCCTTGCGGGCATCCTCGGCATTGCCGCTGAAGGCATGCAGGACTCCCGCATGGGGACACGCAGCCAGAGGGGTGCCTAGGTAGGTGCAGCCGTGCACCCATGCCTCCAGGCATTGCATCACATCCGGCATGGCCTCCCGGCAATGGATCACCACGGGCAGACCCAATCGGGCAGCCAGTGCCAATTGTGCCCGAAACACCTTGTGCTGTTGCTGGCGCGGCGCACGGTCCCAGTGATAGTCCAGACCGATTTCGCCCAGAGCCACCACCTTGGGCTCCCGGGCCATCTCTTCCAGTTGTCTCAGGTAATCCCCAGGCTGCACATGACTGTGATTGGGGTGTATGCCCACGGCGGCATAGACCGCGGGCTGTGTCTGCGCCAGTCTCAGCCCGGCCTGGCTGTCATGGAGCGTGGTTCCGATATTGACAAGGCGCTGTACGCCCAGGGCTCGGGCTCCCGCCAGCACCTCAGGCCGGTCCGCATCGAATTCGGCCGCTGTAAGGTGGCAATGGGTGTCAATCAGCGCAGGGGCAGACGAGATGGCAGTCATCCAAGAACCTGGCCCTGCGGTCTAGACGCCTGCCAGGGCTCCTCCTTCTGCCAGGATGGACTGGGTCATGGCAGGATCGGAAATCTCCGTGTAGATGCGGATCAGGGCCTCTGTGCCGGAGAACCGGATCAGCACCCAGCCTCCGTCTTCCAGCTTGAATTTGTATCCGTCCGTTTTCTGCAGTTCGGTAACCGTGCGGCCTCCCAAGGTCAGCCCCTGGATATCGATTGCTTCCAGCCGGGCCATGGCCTCCTGCTTCTGCCTGTCGCCTGTCAGGGCCACGTCCCGCCGCGCATAGTGATGCGGACCCACCAACGCAAAGAGCTCCTCCACCAGCTGCGAGGGCCTCTTGCCCGTGCGCACCAGCAGATCCAGCAGATACAGGTTGGCCAGAATGCCGTCCCGTTCCGGCACGTGTCCGCGGAAGGCGTAGCCCCCGCTTTCCTCGCCGCCCAGCAGGGCATCGGAAAGTCGCATGGCCGGGGCGACGAACTTGAATCCCACTCCGGTTTCATGCAGGTCCACGCCGTAGTGGGCACACAGCCGATCCAGCATGGAAGAAGTGCTCAGCGTCTTGACGATGGGGCCCCGGTCGCCGCGCACCTCCAGGAAGTAGTAGGCCAGCAAGCCGTAGACCCGCAACTGATCCACAAACGCCGCGTTCTCATCCGCAAATCCGCAACGATCCGCATCGCCATCCAGAAAGAGGGTGCAATCGGCGCCCATGTCCCGGGCGGCAGCCAGACCCGCATCCACATTGGGCGGAATGGGTTCCGGTCTCAGCATCTCGGGGAAGGCGGGATTCCGCTCTGCATGAATCTCTGTCAGCTGGATGTTGCCCCCGGCCAGAATGCGGGACAGCCACCCGCTGCCGTTGCCCCACATCACGTCTGCCAGCACCGTGAGGGCAGAGGCCTTGATGGGCGCCACGTCTATCAGGGCCTCTAGCTGGGCCATATAGGCAGGCGCCGGGTCCAGCCAGTGAATGGAGCCCTCCCGCAAGGCCTGTGCCAAAGGCGTATGGAACACATGGGAAGGACTGTCCATGGCAGGAATGAAAGCCTCAATGGAACTCAGTCCTTCCGGGGGGATGGCCCCGCCATATTGGTCCCGCACCTTGAAGCCGCTGTCTGCCGGCGGATTGTGGCTGGCGGTAATGTTGATGCCGCCCACGCCCTGCACCTGCGGGATGCTGAAGGAGATCACTGGTGTAGGCGTGGCCTGATCCGTCAGGTGGACCGTGTATCCGTTGCCTGCCAGCACCTCCGCCGCGGCCGCGGCAAAAGCCTCGCTCAGGAACCGGCAGTCGTAGCCCACCACCGTATGATGTCCCGCACCATGGGTGCGCTTGAGATAGGTGGCAAATCCTTGGGCACAGCGACGCAGATTGGCGAATGTGTAGTCATCCGCAATGCGCCCGCGCCAGCCATCAGTCCCGAACCGGATTGCCGACATGGCAGATTACCTGAGTTGCAAATTGGGGAAAAGGAGACGAATGCGCTTCATCAAAGGCGAATCGTAACACAGCGAGAGGCCAGAATTCCGCCTGTTGCCAAGGGCAGGAGCCGGGAAATCTGAACAGATAGCCTCCCAATCCTTTCCCGCCATGGCCAAGAAACTCCTGTGCCAATCCAGTTTCGCCATCCCACGCGGCACAGCCCCAGTGCGGTGGCACTGTCATGGCTGCCTGGACATCGCCGCAGTGCGCTGTGGAGGCTTGAAAAGGCTCCAGCCGTGTATTGAGCCGGTGCCGTCCAAGGTCGGACCCGGCCACCCGCGCTGTGACCTGGAGGTTGTGCTGCGCGCTGCCTGCAGCCTTGCTGTCTCTGGGGCAATCCGACCTGTGGAGCGGGGCTCGGAAAACGCCTCCAAGGCGGATGGCTCCGAGGTTCCCTATGGCACTCTGGCCGCCCAGTGTCGGTTTGGGGACCGAAATCTCGCCCTAAATTGGTAAAATAGGGTGTGCATCGGAATCGTCAACTACGAGGCAGACCGTGGAAATTACCTGGTATGGAGCCAACTGCGTGGCTCTCCGTGAAGAGGGCATCACCGTCCTCTACGATCCATTCCAAACCGATGGAGACCAGCAGGGACAGGCCTCGCTGTTGGACAGCACGGGAGTGCCCCCCGCGCTGCGGGAGCCGGGCTTCCATGTAGACATTCTGGTCAGCAGTCTGCATCACAGCCCAGATGCCTTCCAGGCCATACCCGGCAACCCCGTGGTCGTCTCTGTCCCGGGCCAGTTCGAATCCGGCGGCGTCTTCATTCACTCCCTGCCCTGTGATGCGGGCTCCCCAGCACATGCTGAGACGGCTGCCGCGGATGCAGGTCGTCTGGTGCACTTCTTTGACTTTGGTCAGACCGGAGTCATGCACATGGGCCATCCCGGGGCGGAGTTCCGGCCCTCGTACAAACGGCTGGTCGAAGACCTTGTCGCCTTGAAGACCGACATTCTTATGCTGCCCATGGGCGCCGGCACGAAGCAAGACATGGATTGGGCCCTGAGGTTGTGCAAGGCGCTGGAGCCGCGGATCTGCATTCCCGTGCAATATGATCCGGCTGCCCTGGGGGAGATTGCCCTCGGTCTGCAAGCCGTGGGCTCCTTGAATGCGGAGCCCCAGAAGCGGTATCGGGCCACCCGCAAGGATGCCGGCTCCGAAGGCGCGTCCGTGGTGATGCTGACGGTCTCCTCCATCAGCAAACCCTGATGCCGCGCGGTTGTCCCTGGACGGTACGCGGCAATTGCCGCGACGGCGTGCAGCCTGACTTCCGCGGGCCCTAAGAGGCCTGCGGTTGCCTCCGGAACAGTTTGCGCAAGGACAGCCCCAACCACCGGCGCCAGAAGGGTCCTTGCATTTGGCGCCAGGCGCGCTCAACCTGAACCTGGGCTCGCATCTGTGCGGATCGGGGAACCCGAGTCCCGTACTGCAGCCGCACATAAGACCGACATACAGCATCGAATTCCGCGGCCAGATGCGGCCAGGCCCTGGCCAGCACCCGCCCCCGTTCCAGCGGCGTGTCACAGACCTGAAAGGGCAGCTGCAGACGCAGGCCCCAGCGCATCAGGCGGCTGTAGACTCGCCCTACCGCATCCTCCAGTGAATTGCGGGCCTGGTGCTGGATGCGCCACCGCCAAGCGCCTCCGATCAGGACGGCGGCGGCCAACATCCCGGCAATCCAGATGCGCCAATCGGCGGTAGCCGCCTGTGGCACTGCCGAAGGGTCAAAGGCCTCGTCAAGACTGGATTGGCTGAAAGGGTCTTCCGTGTCCAGGCCCTGATCAAGGAGGTCCTGGGGATTGTCCGGCAGAGAACGCGCGCCTCCGGAGCTGTCCGCGTCGATGTCTGTGGGCGGTCCACCGTCTGCGCGGATGAGCACGCTCTCGCCCGCGGTGGGCTCGAATTCGATCCAGCCGAGTCCCGAGAAATAGACTTCGACCCAAGTGTGGGCATCCTCTTGCCTGACCAGGAAGTCCTGTGTCTCGGGCTGGAATTCCCCTTCGGCATAGCCGGTGGCCAACCGGGCCGGAATGCCCAGCATGCGCAACATCACCACCATGGCAGTGGCGTAGTAGTCGCAATAGCCCCGTTGCAATTCGAAGAGGAAATAGCTGACTGGATCCACCCCGGGCGGAGCTCCCGGGATGTCCTCGGAGTAGGGAATGCGGCGCAAGGCTGTCTCCAGGGCCTTGGCTTTCGCATACTGCGTCTCGGCCCCGGCCGTGAGCGTGGCGGCGAGTTGCTCCACCGCCGGGGCCACGGAGGCAGGGACTTGCAGATAGCGGTTGCGAATGTCCTCCGGGTTGTCGGAGCCGGCCTGCTCCATGTCCCAGACCGTGGCGATGGTGAGGGAACTCACCACCTGATACGGGTCATTGGGCAGCAGCGGGGCCTGGGACAGCACATGTTGCAGCTCCCAGGTGTCTGTCAGTTCGGCCAGGGCCGGGTCGGAGGATTCGGGCTGCAGCAGCGCATCCGTGAAGGTCGGGTCCGGCACCACCTCATAGCTGGCAACGGCCGGCACTGTCATTTGCACGATGTCAGGGGCGGCCAGCACCACAAATCCCAAGTCCCGCAGGGGTGTGATTTGCTGTACCAGGCGGACACGCCGGTCCCAGCCGGGCACCAGGACGGTGGCCTCTGCCCGCAGACTGCTGCGCCCGCGCGTGCTGTGCGCCCATTGGCGGCCATCAAAGACATCATAGACATTGGCCCGCCAATACCGGCCTTCCGCCGCGGCCACACGCATCACAGGCTCCTCTGAGGAAACCCGGGCACCTCCCAGGGTCAACGTGGAATTGAAGGAAGCCTCCCCCGCGCGCTGCTGTTGATTCAACCCCTGATTCCAGGCAGCCACCTGATCTGTGGTTTCTTCCCAGACCCGGCTGATGGGGATCAACATATCGTTCAGCGTAGGCGAAAGTCCCCACCGGGGAATGCTCCAGGCTCCTCCCACGACAATCACTCCAAAGAGCAATCCACTCTGCATGAAGTCAAAGAGAATGTCCGGGTTGAACCGGATGCGGGTGCCCCGCCACCGCCACTGCAAGGAAATCAGGTTGGCGCTGATCAGAATCAGGAGTCCAACAAAGAGGAAGAATATGAAAAGCCCGTTGACCGGTTCGGGGGCATAGTACGTATTGACGCCGGTCACCACCCCGGCCATGATCATGCTCCGCCACGAGAGCCCGAAACGCAGCAAGGTCCAGGTTCCGAAGTAGGCGATCCACCACAGGTAGAAGGAGAGATTGAGCAGGAAGGAGAGATTGTTGCCGGCAAAGCCCTGAGTCACCACTTCCCGCGCCCAGTGCCACCACAGTGCCAGCAGCAGGTAGGCCCGGCTCTGCATGGGATTGAAGCCCTGCAGCAGCAGGCCCCGCACACCCTCCTCGGGCACCTGACCGGAGACCAGCAGGACCGTCCAGCACAGTCCCGCCAGCAGTCCAAAGCCCAACATGGGCATGGCGGAGAACCGGGCGTAGGTGACCAGCAGCCCGCAGCCCAGGGCCCCGGCCACAACCCCCATGAAGACCCCGGCCCCCTCTTGGGTCCAGCCTGCCGCCACAAAGGTCAAGGCCATGGTCAAGTAGAGCAGGCACACCAACATCGGGTGCAGCCAGTTGTCCTTGACATAGACAAATGGCGGCGCAGGATCCTGCTTCACGGGCCGGGTGACGGAGATCTGCATGGTCATGGCGCAACCGGGCCGGACCGTAGCAGGCGGTGCAGCCACGTGGCCAGAGCCACCAGCAACACCAGCAGGCCACCCCCCAGGCCCGCGAGGCGGGGAACTTGCAGGACATGTCTGGCGGTCCGAGCCTGCAGCCTTGGGTCATGCGATGTGGCCACCCAGGAATCCGTGGTCGGCGCGGGGTCCACCGCGTCGGTCTGCAACGCGACCAGGACCACCGAATTCGCGGCCAGATCACGCCATGCCTGGGCGGAATTCACATAATTGAATTGTCGCACCGCATCTTCCGGCCCATCGGCTCCCGCACTGGCCTCCTGGATCGCGTCTTGCTCCAAGGCCCGGGCCTTGGCGTCCCACAGGCGATAGGAATCCTCCAAGTCCAGCGCGTACTCGTAGATCAGATCCTGAGACAGCAACTGGCGGTGCACGGTTTCCTGCGGCCAGGGAGTCCGCAGGATCTGCTGCAGCAGCACCCAGTCGGCATCGGCTCCCAGCAGCTCGGCCAGCCGCCGGGCCTGTCCCGCATCGGAGGTCCACAGGCGCAGCTGCAGGGCCCGGCGGGACGGGGCTTCGGCGGCATATTCCTGCATGGTCCAGGTCAGCTGCAGACCGCTGCCCGCCTGGGCCGTGAGTTGTTCCAGCAAGGCCAGTTTTTCAGGCAGGCGCGCGATTTGCGCAGGCGCCACCGATCCTTCCATGGTCACGGCCAGAGTAGTAGGGCTGGCCACGACTGCAGTCAGCCAACTTTGGAAGAGAGGGACCGCCGCCGCCGGCGGCATGTGGCTGGCGGTATCGAGACGAGACCCCACCAATGCGGCGGCGGCATCCGCGGCGCCGACATGCAGGAGCCCGATGGCCTGTTGCAGGCCGGCGCTGCGGCGCATCTCTTCAATCCGTTCCGGGGTTATCCAACCGGGAGGCAGTCCTTCCGCCTCATCCAGTGAGTCCTTGACCATGACCCAGTCTGCGCGCTGCGAGGCCATCGTAATCCGCATTTCCAGCCCATCCACCAGCCAGCGAGTCAAGTCCTGACGTTGCATCTCGTATTCCATGGGCAGGAACTCCAGCCCCAGCCGCGCGTGATGGAGCATTGGTTCCAGATAGGAGGCGAACCCGGGCAACCTGCCTTCCAGAAGTGGTGTGCGGTATAGCCGGGTCAGGCTGTAGTGGGCCTGGCCTGGGTCTTGGGCCACGGCCTGCACCAGCGCGGCCAGGGCTTGGTCGTAGAAGGCCTGACGCTCGCTCGTGGCAGGCTCGCTGACTTTGTACAGGGTCTGGAATTGCCGGCCGAGGGCCAGTGAGTCTCCCGCCGCTTCCGCCTGCCGAATCAGGTCCCACGTCGCCTTGTGCATGAAGCGCGCGTGCAAGGGGCTCCAAGGCCAGGCATTCTCGAAGTGCCAACGCACTTCCCCGCTCAGGAGGTCATAGGTTGCAGGTGTCACCTTCTGCAAGGTGCGCCGAGACAGCTCACTGTCGGCATAGACGCTGAGGCGCATGCTCTCGGGCGGGGCGCCCCAGACCCGCAAAGGCGCGCTGTCATAGATCACCTCCGGGAAATACCTGCGGGTGGCGTGTACCGTGTAGTGCAGATCCAGGCCCGTGCGTTCGTCTGGCTCCAAGGAAACGAGGGCCCGGTACTGTCCGTGGCCCAGAAGCTCCAAAGGCACGGCAATGGCTCCCTCGAAGATCTGAATGCTCTGCAGCCGACCGTGACTGGGCATCCCTATGGCTCCCGTGGCAGAACGCAGAGCCAGGCCGGCGATGCGGGGTTCGGCGGTCGTGTTGTGCAGCCAGTACCTGGCGGCGGTGTGGTAGTGGGCAGTGGAGTCAGGGTGTTGGACGACCTCCACTTCCACCACGTGGGTCAGGAGGTCTATCCCGTGGGCTTCCGCGGGCACGAGGTACAGATGGAAGGCACCCGGGCCCAAGGCAAGATCTTGCGCCAGGGCCACTGTCACCCCAGACAGCCAGAGAGCTGCGGCAAGCGCCAGCCTGCCCCAAAAGCCTCCCATCCCGAACTGCCGGCCCCCCTGCCGACGGCAGTCACCGGCTCCGCCTGCCCTTGGGGAGCCCCTTTGCAATTGAAGGCAGATTCTGTTAATTTGTCTTTTCACTGCACTCTCTCTGTTTGGGGGCAGGTACAGGCAGGGCACAACGCCAATTCTATGCCAGGGGCCGCCGCGACTTTGTGTTCAAATTGCTGATGAGCTGGGACATAAAACCCGGACGTGAAAGGAGCTACGATAACTTCATAGTGCGAAAATTTATTCCCGGTCTTACCGATATGGGTTTGGAACCCAGCGAAGTCTGGTACTCCCTGTGGGGCGTCGGGCCGCAGATGCTGATGGGCTGCACCACCGAAGACCAGGATCACCTGCAGCACATACTCAGTGAAGATGCTTGGGATGCGCTGCAGCATGAACTCCAGGATTTGGTCCATAACTATCATGTCAAGGTAGTCAAGGACAACAAACTCTACTTCCAATTGTAAGAAGGCTCTGCAGTCAGGGCCTCTTTCTCACTACAGTGTGTAAACAGTCCAAGGAGACTCCTCCCGGTCTCCGGCGCGTCCCGGTCCGGGGTACAGGGTCTGCGGTGCGGCCTGTGCACATGTCCATACAAACACCAAGGAGCCTAATGCATGAAACATTCGCGAGAGTATCTGGCTTGGCCTGAAGTTCGTCGGCACCTCTGCGGCCGGCAGACACTCTCGGTCTGCGTCCTCCTCCTGCTGTTGCTCACTGCCTGTACAGCGGACCAGGGCGCATTGCTGTTTCCCGGGATCATGCCGGAACCGGCCATGTCGGCACCGGTGCAGGAACCCGAGGGGGAATCTGCCGCGGCCCCCATCGCCGCGGCAGAAGCAGAAGTGGCTGCCGAGATGGACATGAGCCTGGTGGATCTGGAGACTGGCTTTACGGCCGATGGCTACCCCTACATGGGCTCTGCGGCAGCCCCCATTGTCCTGATCGAGTTTTCGGACTTCCACTGCCCCTATTGTCAGAGACACAACCAGGAGACACTCCCGCGCTACATCGAACAGTTTGTCCGTACCGGTGAGGTGCAGTACATCGCCAAGGATCTGCCTCTGGAGGCGCTGCATTCGCAGGCCCGCGGCGCCCACCGGGCCGCCTGGTGTGTAGCCCTGCAGAGCACGGATGCATTCTGGTGGATGCATACGCAGTTGTATGCCACGCAATCCCAGCACGCCCGCTCCCAGGACGCCCCCGCTTTCTACCGCATGCTGGCCGAGACATACAACGCGGACCCCACGGTCGCCTCGCCCCTGGACGTGGAGGCCTTTGCCACCTGCCAACTGGATCTGCACAATGAAGTGGGCGACCGCATAGATGCCTCGATTCAAGAGGCCCGGTCGGCGGGTTTCAACGGCACCCCGACGTTCGTCCTGTTCTACCGGGACACTCCCTCACGGGCCCTGCCTCTGCCCGGGGCCCTGCCCTATGAAGACATGGCCCGCGTAACCCGGAATCTGGGCGACTTTCTAAACAGCATGGAAGCGGAAGCCGCCCGCGCGGACCAGCTGCCCTATTGGATCACGGACGAAGGGCTGGCTCCGGCGGGCCTGTGGCTCCAGGCTTCTGAGGATGAGTCGTCCGTGGTGGAAGGCGTCACCAATGCGGGCGACTATTTCCTGGGTTCTCCGTTTGCCGAGGTGGTGGTATTTGAGTTCAGTGATTTTGAATGTCCCTATTGTCGGCAGCACAAGCAGGAAACCCAGCCCTTTCTGGAAGCGAACTATGTGGCTACGCACCAGGTCATGTGGGTCTACAAGCACTTTCCCTTGGACATTCACATCTATGCGCCCTACGCGGCGGCGGCGGCCATGTGCGCGGGGAAACAGAGCCGTTTCTGGCAGATGCATGGCATTCTTTTCACTTCCCCCAGCGACTGGGCCCACCCGGACTACGCTGTTGCCCTGCTGAACTATGGTGCGTTGCTGGCCCACAGCGCACCGGACCTGGTCCAGATAAGCATCCCCGAGGCATACCGCCAGGGCACGGAGGCGCCCACGGATCCGGACTGGCTGGCTCAGTGGGAGCGCACGGACGTGGCCGCCTTTGACGAGGCGGCCTACGCGGCGTGTCTGGTGGGAAGTCACTATGAGGATATGATTGCACAGGGGATGGCGGACGTCACCAGTATCATCAGGGGTACACCCACGTTCCTGATTTGGCACCGCTGGTACGGTGCGTTGGCGCAGCCCATCGTGGGATCGCTGGAAAAAGACACCTTTGCCAATGTCTTTGACCAGATCTTTACACAGCTGGCGGCCCTGGAAGACGCCGGTTCAGAATAGCCCAGTGTGGGCAGGGGATGGAACAACACATGTCAAGACTCTGGAAGAGGCCCGCGACCCAATCCGCGGGGGCGGGACTGTGCACCTTGCTGCTGGCAGCCTTGTTGACCCTGGGGGCGTGCGGCGATATGCCGGAGGTAGATGCCCCGGACGAGGCTGCCCGTGTCTCCGAGATGGAACAGCCTGCCACGGACATGGATGCGGACCATACCGCCGAGGCGGACACGGACGCTGACGCGGCAAGCGACAGCATTGATCCCGTGGAGGAGCACATGGCCGGCGAACTGGAGACCGAGACGGAAGCGGTGGCAGAGGCTGAGACCCCCGATGAAGAAGTGGTCACCCCTGCCGTGGAGGACTGGACTCGGCACTTTGTGGTAGAAGGTCAATATGTCTACCTAGGCAATCCAGAGGCTCCCGTCACCATCCTGGATGTCAGCGACTTTCTGTGAGGAGCATGTGCTGCGCACGTGCTGCGCACAGAACCCAGGCTCAAGTCCGAATTTGTCAGTTCCGGCCAGGTTCGCCTGGGCTTCCATCACGTTTTGGATCACGGCCAGGCCAGCGAATTGGCCAGCATGGCCGTAGAGTGCGCCGGGGACCAGGCTCCTGCCCAGTATTGGCACATGCACGATCTGCTTTTCAGCAGCCAGGGCAGGCTGTTTCGCGCGGACAAGCGGGTCTACAATGACTTTGCCGGTCAGCTCGGACTGGACGTGGCAGCGTTCAGCGCCTGCATGGCAGATGACACGCATCTGACCAAGGTCCGGGCCATGAACGACGAGCGGATCTCCAGTTGGTCGATTCGACGCCGACCTTCCTTTGTCGTCAACGGCACAGTGTATGCGGGCGGCATTCCCTTCGGCGCGTTTGAGGTGGCCATCCAGGAAGCCCTCGGCTAGCCCAAGCCGCACCGCATGGCCCAGGGCTCTGAAATTGCCTGATCTGCACTCAAGCAATTTCAGAGCCCCGGCCGGCACCGTGGCCTGCCGTGTGCATCTTGCGTCCTCATCCTTGCCTGTGCGGCCCAGCACATCCTCCCATCTTGCCCATTGGACCGGGCTGGGCCCGTCGTTGTCAATCTGCCCGGAGTGCTTTGGCTCTCCCGGACAAAGATTTCCCTGCAAGTGGGGGCAGTTGCTCTGGCCGACACCCCGTGGGTACAGACAGGGGCTCTGCCCTGCGCCACCGATCCAGAAGGCGTCTGCCGCCGGCCAGGTCCAATGGGCCCCGTCCGCGAACCCGTCCTCAGGCAGCCTCGACCAGGGACTTGTGGTAGGTCAGCTGATCCGGCAGCGGCTGGAACCCGAATTGGACGTTGATCTCGTACATGGGATTCCGGCGATCATTGTCCGTGCGAATGGTGTGTCCGTGTCGTGCCTGCACCGTCTCGATGGCTGTGGTCTTCAGGGCCGACGCCAGTCCCATGCGCCGGAAGCGGCGACGGGTGCCCGTCAACTGGGTCCAGTACAGGCCCGGGTCCGCCAGCGATTGGCTGAGTTGTGTGTAGGCGGCCCATTCCCCGCCTACCAAGGCCACGAAAGACAGTTCGAGATCGAAGGCGGACGCCTCGTATGCGCGGCGACGCTCCTCCAAAGAGAGCGGAGTCGGCGGGTAGACCAAGTCTGCCAGAAAATCGCGGCACATGCGGTGGTACTGGGGGAACCAGTCGTCTGACCCAAGGGTCAGACTGCTCAAGGCAACGATGCGCACCCCTTGGTCCAGTACCCGTTGCCTGGCGCGCAGTCTGGGTCTCAGCTCGAAGCCCGCGACTCTGAGTTCACTCAAACAGGTTGTCTTGTACAGGGTGAATCCCCGATCTTCCAGAAAGCGCACGCCGCGGGGCGCATCCTGCCGTGTGACGGCCACCAGCTCCCTTAGGTCGCGGTGCCGACGGGCCTCCTGCAAGCCCTGATCGAACAGCCTGCGGCCCAATCCTTCTCCCTGGAACTGCGGGTGCACGGAAACCGCGACCTCATGCCGACCGGGTGCGCGAGTCCATGTGTCCAGAGCGACCGACATGTGCCCCACAACCTGATCCCGGTACCAGCCCAGCCATCTGTTCACTCCGCCTGCAGCGTGGTGGTCGCGGTCCGCCGCCGCGATTTCCGCCCCGTTCCGTGGTGTATCAGGCCAGACGGCGCGCTCAATGTCCGCCACAAGATCATATGCCGCGGCCGTGGCGGGAAATTCCCGGACTTCAAACATGTCCACTCCTCCTTTTGGACAGCGTGTCGATCAAGGCTGTTCGGCTTGGTCATGAGACAAAAGGGATCCTGGGCTCCAAGGTTGCGCACGATCATGGCGGCTGCCGCCGCGCACCTGCTGCACGCTGGGCCGCTGGAGGGCATGACCGTCAGGCCATTGGCCTTGAAGGCGTTGATGACCTCGGAGGCGGTCCCGTGCAAGCCGAGCCTGCGCCGACTGGCTGGCATGAATCTGATTGCCACGATCAGCCCGATCATGGACCCCTGAAGGCGCACTTCCCAAGATTTGCCGGTCTCGGCATCCGATAGGCTTTTCTGTTCCTTGACAATCTTGGCCTTCCAAGATGTGCAGGCCCTTCGCACTCGGTTGACGGGAGCGATATGCTGCAGTCCCCACAACTCGAGCCTGGGTAGAGCAGTCCCCACCCCTTGCCCGCGTTCTGTCCAGCAGGATTTTCTTCACCTTGCGGCACGCAATCTCGGCGTCGTGCAGCCGCTGCCGGATATTGTGGCCCGCGTCCGTCACTGCCCCGGAGACCGGGTGAAACCGGTCGCTTGCACGATGGCCCTGCCACAGGCCGGCAGCGGTTCGTGATGTAACTTGTGCCGTCTGGCGCGGGTGCATGGCAAATGTGTTGGCACCGCGCATCATGACGCCTGCAATGATGGCTTGTCCACCGTAGTGCCCCGGGTGCTCATTTCGGCTGTGGACAAGGCATGGGCGCGGAGTGCAAGGGGGCTTGTATCCATGAGTACATGTAGTGCAATGGTTACAGCCCATGGGACGGGGGCTGCGGCACGGCGAGGGGCGTTCTCAACGGAGACCCTGACGCCCCGTGAACGGGATATGCAGGAGTGTGGGTACTCATGGATACAAGTCCCAGTGCAAGACAAGGGAAGACACTGCCCGCGGGTCCGCCCCATGCGGCCTGCGGCGCATCGGAGGCATTGTAGCCCAGACAACGGGTACTCGGACAAGGCAAATGCATTCCCACGGACAGGCCGGGTCGATGCAGATCGTGGGTGGGGTGGAGATGGATGCTGCCGGGGGCACGGGTGATACAGACACAGCGTACGGGATCTGTCGGCATGGGTATATAATTGCCTTGGGCAAGCCCTATGACTGTGCAAGTGCGCTTCGGACACCAGGACCTGGAATTCCCTTCATCCGAATTGGGGGAGCTGCGGTCCAGCTACGCGGACGAAAGCCTGTCCGTCCTGCAGGCGCGCATGCAATCTGACGGGTATCTGCTGCTCAGGCGGCTTATGGAGCCGGCCAAGGTGCTGGCTGGCCGTGAGGCCGTCCTTTCCTACATGGAAGTGCGAGGAGCCCTGACTCCGGGCACGCCCGTTCTGGAAGGGGCCATGCCGCGGGATGCCAAGCACGTGCGTCTCATGGGCAATGCCGAGATCACGTACCAGCCGGACGTGCTGCAGGTGCTGGAAAGCAAGGAGCTCTTTGCCTTTTTCCACCGGTACTTTGCTGCGGAACCTGCCACCTTTGCCTACAAGTGGATGCGAGCCGTGGGCAACGAACAGTACACAGGTGCCCATTACGACTTCGTCTACATGGGCCGCGGCTCGGGCAACCTGCATACGGTCTGGATCCCCTTCGGAGACACCCCGGTGGAGCATGGCACCCTGTGCCTGTGTGAAGGCTCCAATCACCTGCCGGAATTTGCACGGGTGCGGGACACCTACGGCCGCATGGATGTGGACCGGGACGGTGTGGATGGCTGGTTTACACGGGAACCCATGGACATCGTGTCGCAATTTGGGGGCCGCTGGCTGACCACCAACTACGAGGCCGGTGATGTCATACTCTTTGGCATGCACACGATGCACGCCTCCACGACCAATCTGACGAAGCGCTATCGCCTCAGCTGCGATGTGCGGTTTCAACCGGCCCATGAACCCATGGATGAACGCTGGGCCAAGGGGGGGCCGGGTCACCAGGTACTTGGCACCGGCGCGGTCTTGCGCACGGTGGCCGACATGCGCGCCGCGTGGGGAATCTGACTTCGCATTCCGGCCTGCCGCTGCGCAACCAGCCCGCCGTTCTGGACGTCCTGGTTTGTGGGCTGACCTGTCTTGGTCTCCCCATGCCGGGCGCTGTACCTTCGGGCAGCCTTTCCTGCACCATGGCCGTGTCGAATTCCGCGCGGTCGGCCGGGTGCCTGTGCGATCCTGCAAGCGGGCTCCATGGCTGGCAATCCCATGAGTGAATCCTCCCGGCGCGTGCACTACGTGCCCAATCTGCTGCGCAGCGAATTCCAGTTGCGCCAGCGGGAATACCTGCTGCGCCTCAGCCGTGCCATGACCGCGCGCCTTGATCTGGTCAGCCTGATTGAGCTCATCCTGGGCAATGCCGTGGAACTGATGAACTGCTCCGAGGGCCTCATTGCCATCTGGCCAGCCCCCGACAGCTATGTGCACCAACCCAAGCGGCCCCTGGTGTGTGGCTTTGGATTGCCTGAATGTCTGGATCTCTTTGAGCCTCTGACCGAGGTGCTGCCCATACAGCTGGTGCCCCGGCAGGAGAGCCTGCCCGCCTTGGCGGATTCGGAGGATGACTACGTCGCGGTCATGGCCGAAGATGAAATACGCCGTCGGCTCACGCAGGTGCGGGATCAGCTGCAGCGGAAGGGCTTTCGACTCAGCCCGGAAACCTTGTGGGCTCCTCTGCATGTGCAAGATTCCCTGATCGGGGTCATGTTCCTGTTCCGGCAGCGCAACGCGTTCTCCCCGCTGGACCGCCAGGTCCTGCATGGCTTTGTCAATCAGGCTTCCATTGCCGTGCGCAACGCCCGCATGTATCGGGAACTGGAAGAACAGCAGCAGCGGCTGGAAGCCGTCATCGAGAACAGCACGGTGGGGGTCATGATTCTGGATCAGGGCCGTTGCGTGGTCAGTCTCAATCAGACCCTGGCGGATCTGGTGGGCATGACTCCGGAGAACGCCTTGCACAGACGATGCAACGAAGTCCTGGACCTGCATAACGTGAGCGGGTTTGACTTTTGCCAAAGCAGCGAAGCCATCGACTTGCCCAGCGCCGATTCCATCCACTGTGAAGGCGAGATTCGACGGCCGGGGGCCAAGACCCGCACCGTCACCGTCACCTATACGCCATTGCGGGACTACCAGGACAATCTGCTCAACGTGATTGTCAATGTGACGGACATCACCCGCTTCAAGGAAGAAGAGGAGCAGAAGACCACCTTTGTCTCGGCCATCAGCCATGACCTCAAGACTCCCGTCACCGTGATCAAGGGCAACGTGGAGCTCTTGCAGCGGCCGGATGCCGCCTGGCAGCCGGAAGAGTCCCAGGAGATGCTGAAGGTCATCGCGGAAGAGTCCGATCGCCTGGAGGGAATGATCAATGACCTGCTGGATGTCAGCAAGGTGGCGGCGGGAGCCCTGCGGCTGGAGACATTCCCGGTGGAACTGTCCCGCCTGCTCGAATCCGTGGTCCAGGGGGCTGATCTGCAAACAGACCGGCATCGGTTCATCCTGGACTTTCCTCCGGACCCCCTGCCAGTCGTCCAGGCAGATGAAGACAAGCTCCGCCAGGTCTTTGCCAACCTGATAGGGAACGCCATCAAGTATGCTCCGGCCGGAGGCGACATTCGCGTGGGAGCCTGGCGGGAGGAACCTGAAGATCCGCGGAAGTCAGCGCGCGTGGTGGTCTATGTGGCGGACCAGGGCATTGGCATACCGGAAAGTGAACTGGACAGGATTTACCAGAGCTTCTACAGAGTGGACCGCGGCTCCAACCGCAGCACGTCCGGTACGGGGTTGGGCCTCTTCCTGGCCAAGTCCATAGTGGAAGCCCATGATGGAGAATTGTGGGCGCGCAGCGCCTTGGGAGAAGGCACCACCTTCTTTGTGGCCCTCCCGGTCAGTTCCGATTCCGTCTGAGCCATCAAACTTCGGCAGAGCTTTCGGTTGTTCCGGCTCCATGCACGGGATGTCATGCGGAATTACGCCGTGTTGCTGGGTATCTTGGCTGCCCGCCTGTGTCTGCCTGATACCTTACCTCGACTTTGTACAAAATCAGGCGGCATGGCACAGGGCCTCCCGCAGACGCTCTGGCGGCGGGTGCGGAATTTGCGGGCTGTCGGTCGGGGATGGTCACCGGGCAAAAGGCGGGAGGCCCATCCAAGGGGTCTGTGGTACCCGGGCCCGGGCATGGCCTAATCCGACCCTGCCGTGGCGTCTGTACGCCCAAGTGGATGTGCACGGCCGGATCGGGGATCCGACCGGTACCAAGGCCACGACCGTGACAACGGCTATATGCTTGCCGGTCCCGTCGTACCCGGGCAGGGGCAGGGCCGACCCAGCCCGTGACAGGATCGGCGAGCCACTGACGCAACGAGGGTTGGCGCGCCCCCACCTGGCGGGGACGCCCTGACAGAGGTAGGTAAAGCCCCTGACCAGATTATTGCCAGACTGCATGATCAGTTCAGTGGAGGTGCCACCCACTCCCGATCGGAGGGGGATTCGGGCCGGGGTGGACTGCAGCTAGACTCGGGCCTAAGCTCGACTTTGTACAAAACAGACAGGGGAGGTCCTCAGAAAGACAGGCCAGCACCACCTGAGGTCCATCATGCCGATCCTGTCTCCCGTCATGGCAACCCTGCGGCAGCCGTGTGCGCCGCTCTGCCCGGCCCGGACCTGGATCCAGGCCCCACGACTGCGTTCGGGTCGGCGCACCGTCTCCACCGCGCTGTATGCGCTGGGGTTGCACACCAAGAGCAACTGAGCGGTGTACCCCCAGGGGCTCCACTGGGCGCGCGGGTCCGCGCGGGCGGTGAGGCAGACGCGGCGGACCCTGTGGCGGGAGTCTCGGGCACCGACCCCGGGTCCGCGGGTGTGCGGGATCGCCGAGACCCTCGAGTGCCGCCAGGGCCTCGGCCGGCGGGAAGGGGGCGTAGAGCGCGGCGGGGTCGTGCGTGTGCAGGTGGTCCATCCCCCGCGTCACCCGTTCGGCGTCCGGATACCGGGTCTCCCGCAGGTCCCGGATCCAATGGGCCCACTCCACCCGCCGCCGCGGCGGGGCCTCCCCATGGACCCGCCCCGTGAGCGGCTCCACCTCCAGGAAGACCGCGGCGGTGCCGCGGCGCACGTATGCGTGTTCCACCCGGGCGGGTTGGCCCGGCCGAGGCGGCGGCTCCGTCACTTTCCCCATCCGTGGCTTGCGGGTCGCGTCCCTGCACACCACCGGGTGCGCGGCGTCGAAGGGCCGGGCGTACACCTCCCCGCACGTCCTCCCTGCGGGCTACGAAGGCGGCATTCTCGGTAGGCGGGATGCGCCCGCCGCGCTGGCGATGGGGCTGCAGCGCGTTTTTTTCAGAATGCGGTGCACGCTCATGGCGGAAATGGCGGGGGCCAGCTCCAGGACCACGGCCTGCTCCGCCAACAGCTGCAAGGTCCAGCGCCCGCCCCGCCGGGGGTTCCGTGCAGGCCAGCGCCATCAGGCGCGCCGCGAAGGCGGCGTCGAACTGCACGGGCCGCGGCGGCGTCTCCCGCGGCTTGCGCCGCAGTGTGGCCTGCAGCCCCTTCTCCACAAAGCGCCGCTTGACCCGTGCAATGGTCCGCTCGGACACGCCCAGAGCCGTGGTGGTTCGGGCCATGGTCCAGCCGGGCCCCTCGGGGCCTTGGTCGCACAGCAGCCGGGCCCGCGCATGGCGGAACCGCAGACTGCCAGTCTGCTGCCGCGCCGGGGCCAGCGCCTCCAGGGAGGCAGAAATCCGAGCTCGATGTCTCGGCCTCTTCCCGCTCCAGCTGGGCCACGCGCAGGACCTGGGACCGATAGATCGAGGCATGGGCCCGCACCTCCCCCTAGCGGGGCCCGTGCCCTTGGGGCCACTCAGGGCACAGAAATACTTTCAGGTCCTCGTGGGTCCAGGTACGGGAGGCTTGCGGCGTGGTGCCCGGCGCGGTCAGAGCCGCCATCACGTTTACGCGACGGCCCTAGGGGTTTGCGTAGAGGAGGTGGCAGCGGTAGCCGCCGGATCGGCACCAGGTATGAGTGGGAGGTAAGGTGAGGGCGAAGCCGGATTCGTCCAGGGGAGAAGAGCTGCAGGGTATCGGCCTCCCCCTCGGGGCGTGTAGATCCAGTGCCAGGGGTCGGACCGGGCCATCACCCCTGGCCCAGGTGCGACAGATCCTAATGTAGAAGGTGTCCTGGTCCGCGGAATTGGCTATAAAGACTCGGAAGGACAAATCGGATACGGCAACGGCATCCCCATCGTGTTCTATGCGGTAGAGGTAACAGAGACGTTGAAGGGAGAGAGCGAAAACACCACTATTACGGTGATGGAAATAGACGTGGAGGCGGTAGACATAGGCGAAGACTCGACGCCACTGCGCAGGGGGCAGGAGGTTCTTCTCTTTCTCATGGAAAAAACGGCGGAAGACAGGGCCGGTCTTTCCTATAACCATTTCTACACTGCCGCGAGTATGGACAATGGCATCTTTGACAAGGCGGGCAACAATATCTATACACCGCGCCTGTCATACTTGTTCCCCCAAAATCAATATCGGTTGAACGAAATCAGAGAAAAGTTGCCCACGGGAGAAGTGCCAAACAACTCGACCTGAGCCGTATTCAAGTGTCCGTGTATCGGTGAAAGTGCAGAAAGTGCAAATCTGGCGAGGACCATGCAGGGGTGACAAGGGCCGGAAACTGCAGCGGCTACAAGCGATCCGGTTGCAGACAGTGTGGGTCCGATAGCCCTTTTGGGTGTGCTTGTCTGTGTTGCCTTGGTGCGCGGCAGGCAGGCTTGAAAATCTCCGTTGCAGGGACGGGGAACCGGTTGCGGCTGCAATTCTGCGCGATGCTCAAAAGACAGACCCCCTCGGCTGTCAAGCGGTGATGCAGCTGCGAGTCAGTACCGGGAGATCCCGTTGCGGTGCCTATATTCGAGTCCGCGGCGGCATCATTCCAGACCCTGCACCTTCGTTCCTGCTTCCTGGAGAGTAAACTGCCGGTTGTCGAAGGCCACGGGGTCCACGCGGCTTCTCTCTCCGTAGTGGTTATGACGTAAACTGGGGATGGCATGGTCCCCAGTGACTTTTTCGCTGCTCAAAACTGTCCCTACCCTTGTTTGGCAAAGCAGGCTCTGCAGGCAACGTAGCCAGCGGGGCACCTCCGCTCACCGCCGCCGTGTTGCTGGCGGCCGGGGAATCCCGGCGCATGGGCCAGCCGAAGGCCCTTTTGGATTGGCAGGGATTGCCCCTGATTGTGCATCAGGTGCGCATGCTGATACAGGCGGGGGCCGACGATGTAGTGGCGGTACTGGGCCATCAGGCACAGGAGTTGCAGTCCGTCTTGGCCCGGTGGGAGCGGCCGGAAGACAGGATGCGTTGCCACTGGGTGGTAAACGAAGACTATCGCCGCGGCAAGCTGGCTTCCATCAAGGCGGGTCTGCAGGCGGTACGCCCGGTTCCCGCACTGTGCGCAGCCGGCGCGGTTCTGATTCTCAATGTTGATCAGCCTCGCAGCGCCGAGACCACTGTCCAGGTGCTGCACGCACATGTGGGGGTGCGCCAGCGAGGCATACTCTTCACAGTGCCCACCTGCGATGGCAAGGGGGGGCATCCCATCGTCATGGAACGGGCGTTGATATCGGAAGTGCTGGCGCTCCCTCCAGACTCAATGGGCTTGCGGGAGGTCCGCAACCGGCACTGGGCACAGACGCAGAGAGTGGAGCTGGGCAACGCGGAACTGCTCTGGGACATCAATACCCCGGAGGAATATCGGCGGATTGCGAAAGACCGCAATCCCCAGTGACATGCCGCGCCCCGTGGCCGCGCCAAGGCAGCAAACCACAGGTCCGCTCCTTCGGGTCCTGACCCACAGGGGCCCTTGCGCATTCCCTTTCGGCTCGAGCTGGCCTCCCACCTGCACGCTATTGGGCTGATGCCCAGGCTTTCCTGGCTGTCTCCACGCTGAAGGGCATTGCCGTTTCCGCCGGCTCCTGTCCCTCCATCTCTATGGACACGAAGCCGGTGAAACCGGCATCCAGCAGCAGCCGGAAGATGCGGGCATAGTCCAGGTCCAGGCTGTACCAAGAACCGCCGCCCGGATAGGTCTTCATGTGGGCCAGCTGCACGTGGGGGGCGATCTGCCCCATGGCCGCATACATGTCGTCCTCGAACAGGAAGTTCCCCATATCCAGAATGGCCCCCAGCCAAGGGGAGTTGATGGTCTCAATGATCCGGTTCATGTCCTGGGCGAACGTGGTCAGACCCCAGTGGTTTTCCAGCAGCAGGGTAACCCCACTTTGCTCGGCGCGAGCCAGGCATTGGGCAATACAGTCGCACACCCAGGCCAAGCCTTCCTCTTGTGTGTGGCCTTCCCAAGGCTCTACCCAGCCTCTGGCTTTCACCAGGTCATCAAAACTCCCTTCCTTGCGCCAGCTGCCGGAATTCACCCGGATAGAGGGAATGCCCATGGCATGTGCCAAGTCAATGCAATGCAGGGTGTGGGCCACGTTTTGCTGCCGCTCTGCCGGGTCCGCCCACAGGAAATCCTGGTGAATGGACAGGTTGTACAGGCTCAGTCCCAATTGGAAAGAGCGCTGCTTGAGCCGCTGCACATAGTCGTTGTTCTCGCTTTCCAACTGCCGGTGCAGAATCTCCACCCCGTGCAGTCCCAGCTCGTGGGCTGCCTCCAGCACCTTCTCGATGGGAAACCGGTCCGGTGCAAAGTGCCAGTAGGAATAGGTGGAGGTACCCAGGCGCAATTCCATATTTGCTGTGTTCCTTGGTTGTGGATCCCCTCTACAGAGAGACGGGAGCTCTGGTCCGCGCCGACGTATAGGCAGCCAAGGCCACACGCAGGGCCTGCACACCATCGTGTCCGGAAATGGAAGACGCCCGGCCCCGCTGGATCATGTCGACGAAGTCCCGTATCAGTCCCATGTCCGGGCTGGTGCCCCAAGGCTGCATATGCGTCCGTCCAGTCTCCTCGCAGGTCAGGGTCAGGGCTTGCCCGAAGGCATCCACCGCCAGGACGCCTTCCGAGCCCACGATTTCCAGCGCCACGTTGCCCCAGGTCCGATATCCCGGAGGACGAGACCAGCTGGTGTCCAAAGTGCCGTATATCCCGTTGGCCAGCTGGAAGGAAAGCAGGCCCGCGTCGTCAATGCCCAGGCCCGGGTGCAACAGATCGTGGCCAATCTCTGCATAGACCTCTGTCACTTCCGTGTCCCAGAACCAGCGCAGCAAATCAATCACATGCACTGTGTGGTCCATCACGGCGCCACCGCCCGACAGTTCCGCATTGACAAACCAGCCTCCCGGCATGGAACCCTGATTCGTGCAAGCCGCACTGAAGACGGTGCCCAGGTCTCCTTGGTCCAGGAGACGCTTGGTCTCTGCCATGGCAGGTGCGAAACGCACGGGAAAGGCAATCTGCAGCTGTGTATCGGTGTGCTGGCAGGCTTCCAGCATGGCCAGGCCATCCGTTTCCGTGGTGGCTATGGGCTTCTCGCAGAGAATGTAGGGCACGTGGGCCGCTGCCATCTCCACGTGCAGGCGATGGTGCACGTTGGCAGAGCAGACGATCACCCCGTCCAGGTCGCTGACCAGCAACGCGTGCAATTCGGCATGCGTGGAAATCCCGAATTGGTGCGAGATCCGTTCCAAGACCCCAGGCACCTCATCCCAGACTCCCACAACCTCCACATCGGGGATTTGCTGCAGGCACTGCAGATAGGAGAAGGCGTGGCCATGCGCCAGGCTGCAGAGTCCGATGCGGGCAGTCGCAGTCATGGCCTACCCTACCCCTCAAACTCGGCCATGTGCACGGGCTGGCCGGTGCGAATGGAGTGCAGTACCGCCTCGGCAATCTTGACGGCCATCAGTCCGTCTTCCGGTGCCACGCGAAAGGGGGCACCCGATTCAAGGCACTGCACAAAGTGCGCCAGTTCCGCATGCCACGGCCGATCCGCTCCGGTGTACGGCGTCAGTTTGCGGACCCCGCCGGTGCCCGTCGTGGCGGCTTCCAAAGGGTCTTTGTCGCGGGAATCCCATTCCACGACGCCCTGGGTCCCGGCGATCTCCAAGTGCGTGCGGGAGAGCCCCTGCTTGTGCGCCCAACTGGCTTCGATGTGCCCAATGGCACCGGATTCGAAGCGCAGCGCAATCAAGGCATGGTCGGTCTGCGGAATGCCGGCTTCCAACAGCCCGCGGGCAAAGACCCGTGCCACCTCGCCAAAGCACCAGCGCTGATAGTCGATGTCGTGGATGGCCACATCCAGGACCACCCCGCCGCTCTGCCGGAAATCGCCGTACTGTTGCGCCGCACTGTGCGTGCCGCCGCCCGGAAAGCCGAAAGCCCGGACCGTCCGGATGGTGGCCGGGGCGCCCAACTGGCCGGAGACCAACGCCGCCCGGGCCGCCGCGAACTGCGGAAAGAAGCGCACCACCTGGGCTACGAACAGCCGGATGCCGGCATCCCGGCAGTACGCCACGACCTCCTGACAGTCCGCGACCGTGCGGGCCAGGGGCTTCTCGCACACAATGGCTTTGCCCCGCGCCGCGGCGGCCAATACCACCTCTTTGTGATATTGGACGCTGGTGCACACGTCGACGATGTCGCACTCTGCCAGCAAGGCGTCGAGGGAACCGAAAGGGGCACCGCCCCAGCGCTGGGCGGCGCGCACGGCGGCGGCCGGGACCACATCGAACCAGCCCTGCAGTTGCACCGGCAGCTCGGACCAGCACTGGCCGTGGATCTGGGCGATGTTGCCCGCCCCGACGATGCCCACTCTCAACATGGATGCGCTGTGCAACGGCCGGCCAGCGGTACGCTGTTCCCTACCCTTTCAACCCGGTCATGGCTACGCCTTCAATGAAGTTGCGTTGCATCATCAGGAAGACGATCAGCACCGGCAGAAACATGACGGCAGCCCCAGCCATCTGCAGGTGAGTCTGGGAGATGTATTGTTCCGTAAAGCGGGACATGGCGATCGGCAAGGTCCACTTTTCCTTGCTGTTGAGAATGATCAGGGGCCACAGGAAATCGTCCCAGGCAGCCAGAAAGGTGAAGATGGTCAGGGCAGCAATGGCGGGCTTGCTCAGCGGCAGCATGATGCGGGCATAGATGTAGGGTTCCGGGGCTCCATCGATGCGGGCTGCCTCCAGCAGGGACTTGGGCACGCCCAGCATGAACTGGCGCATCAGGAAGATCCCGAACGGAGTCACCAGGGCTGGCACGATCAGCCCCGCGTAGGTGTTCACGATGCCCATCCGCGCCATCATGATGAAGAGCGGAATCATGATCACCTGAAAAGGGATCATCAGGGTGGACAGGATCACGATGAAGATCACGGTCCGGCCTGGAAACTCATACCGGGCGAAGGCAAACCCGGCCATGGTGCTGGTCAGCAGCTGCGCCACCGTGATGGTCACCGCCACAAAGGTGCTGTTCAAGGCAAAGCGCCAGAAGCCCACCTCGAACCAGACTTCCAGGAAATTCGCTATGGAATATTTCTGGGGCGCAAACCACACCGGCGGCACCTTGATGACCTCGGACAGAGGCATCAAGGAAGCGGACAGCATCCAGACCAGCGGCAGGAGCATCCACACTCCGCCCGCCAGCAATACCAGCAGCCCGGCAAATCGGCCTGCCAAGGACCAGGCGGTGTCGCCGGCTTTGGCGTCGTGGGTCGTTGCAGTCGCAGCCATGGCGCCGGCTTATCCGTATTCGAACTCGCGCTGCGTCAGGCGCAACTGCACCAAGGTGATGAGCAGAATGAGGGCAAACAGAATGAAGGCCAAGGCGGCCCCGTACCCCAGATCGGTGTAACGGAAGGCGGTGGCGTAAATGTGGTACACCATGACGCGGGTGGAATTGATGGGCCCCCCCGCCTCCCCTTGCTGGGTGGTCATGATCACGGCCGGCGTGAAGACCTGCAGGGAACCGATCACCCCCGTCACGGTGACAAACACCACCGTGGGGTTCAGCAGCGGAAAGGTAATGTGCCGAAAGCCTTTCCAGCGGTTGGCCCCGTCAATCTTGGCGGCATCGTAGAGTTCCCGTGGTATGCCCTGGAGACCCGCCAGAAAAATCACCATGCTGAACCCCAGACCCTTCCAGATGGCCACGATCATGATGGCTGGCAATGCCCAGTCCGGAGAGCCCAGCCACTTGGGGCCCTCAATCTGGAACCAGCCGAGAAAGTTGTTGACCAGACCCCAGCGGGGTTCGAACATCCAGATCCAGACAAAGGAGACCGCCACCCAGGAGGTGATGACCGGAATGAAGTAGATCGTGCGCAGGGCGGTCCGCAGAGGCAGCCGGTCCTGATTCATGATCAGGGCCAGCGCCAAGGCCAGACTCATGCCTACGGGCACCACCCCCACGGTGTAATAGAGAGTGTTGCGGAGACTCTTGAGGGTCAACGAGTCCTGGAGGGCCTCCACATAGTTCGTGAAGCCAATCAGGGGAAAGTCGCGCGGGATCAGGCTCCAGTCATGCAGACTGATGTAGAACGCAAAAAGAATGGGAAACACGATCAGGACCAGCAGGAAGAAAAAGGCTGGCCCCAAGAAAGTGTAGGCCCACAGGATTTCCCGCCGCTGCAGGCGACTGATTTGCATTTTGGCCATATCGACAGTCCGGCGGTGCACCGCCCAGACAGATTCCATGCAGGGGCAGGATCCAGGGACCCCGCCCCTGCCCTCGATTGCCAGGACGACCTGTTCTCAGGTGGGCTTCACGCCCTGCAATGCTAGACCGTGTGATCCGCGATCACGCCGTTCAGGTTTTCCACCATGGTGTCAAAGGAGGTGGATGGATCCTCGCCGCCGATCACTACGCGGTCGCGGCCATCTCCCAATTCCTTGACCCATTCTGCCCAACCGACCCACTCCCAGGGAGTGGCATATTCCAGTGAGTCGAGACATACCTCGGCGTTGGCGTTGGGCCGGAACTGCGCTTCCTGGCCCAATCCCTGAATGCTGGGCAGATCGCCCGCCACGTCGTTCCAGACAACCTGTGCGTCTTTGTTGGTGCAGTAATGCACCCATTGCCAGCCGACTTCAGAATCCGGAACCCACTTGCCGACCACCCACATCCAGTGGGAACCAGCAGTGTAGAGTTCCTGGCCCGCGGAGCGGACGGGGAACGGCACGATGGTGTATTCCAGATCCGGAGCCTGCTGCGCCAGGGAGCCACGGCTCACCGGGTGGCCAATCTGGCTGGCAGCCCGACCCAAGGCAAAGCGATCCTGGCCCTGCAGGAAGGAGTTGTCGTCGGCGGTGCCGGAGAGATCGCAGAACCATGCAAAGGTCTGCAGGATTTCCGGATAGTCATGCCACACCAACTGGTTGGTGCTTTCATCCACCCACGGCTGTCCATCCTGCTCCCTCTGCAGAAACTGCTGGTAGAGAATGGTCTGGAAGGCGCTGTAGTAGCCCGTGTTGATGCCGATCTGGTCGTCGTCCCCCTCTTCCAGCCGGGTCAGGGCCACGGCCTGCGCATACATGTCGTCCAGGTCCGCGTAGGGCGCGGCAGGATCAAGATCTGCAGCTTCATACAAGGCATTGTTGCGATACATCACCAGGGTCTGCACATCCAGGGGCAAACCATAGTACTCGCCTCCCTTGGACCCGCGGGCGACTGTCCAGGGCAGGTAGTCTTCCGCGATCTGGCCGGGCGTGATGACGGACTCGGCCACCGGCAGGAGACTGTCACCGGCGATGTATTCCTCCACCAGACCCATCGGGATCTGGAAGATGTCCGGCGCGGAACCGGCTCCGCCCGCGATGCCGGCGGCCAGCTTGCCCCAGTATTCGGCCCAGGGAATGGACTGGAAGTCGATGGTCACGTTGGGATTGTTCCCTTCGAACTCCTCCTTGAAGGCCTCCACCGCGGCCGCCCTGCCCGCGGAATGATGCTGCCAATGGCTCAAGGTCACGTCTTCCATGGCAACGGCGCCCTCGGCGGCTGGGGCTGGGGCCACAGTGGTGCAAGCAGCCGTGATCAGAGCGGTGGCACCTGCGGTGCCGGAAAACGCCAGAAACCGTCTGCGGCTGATTCTCATCTTGTTCATGCGATTTGCTCCTATGACAAAAATCCAACAGGCCTGGCATTGGGGCCAGGCGTTCAAACCGATTTGCTGCGCACCGTGCGGGCCGCTACAGCCCAAGGGTAGGACGGGTCGTTGTGATGCAGGGAGCGATACGTGGGGATCCAGACCCACCGATCCGTGCCTGCCGTGTTGGCGTGGCTGGCATGCAACGTCAAGTCGTGGAAGACAATGGCTCCTCCCGCGGCAATGGGGACGCTGACAGCGCGCTCGTTCTGGGCCGCACCCGACTCCAGCCGATGTCCGAATCCCTTGCCATCCGAGACATCGGCGTGTTCGACTGCCTCGAGGTGGGATCCAGGCACTACCTTGAGACACCCATTCTCTATGGTGGCATCATCCAGCGCCACCCACAGGGAAACCTTGTGGCTGCCCTGCCAGTAGGGATGGTCTTGGTGCCAGGGACTGCCGAAGTCCGCGTCGTGGTCCTTGAAGACGGCCTTGTCGCTGAGAAATTCGATGTCCGGCCCCAGAATAGGTTCCAGCAGATCCAGGATGCGTGGGTCGGCTACGGCATTCCTGTAGAAGGCGTTGCGATGGGCTACACTGACGTAGACGCCCACTTGCATCATGGCCTGCCAGTCTTCGCCCGCCGCTTCCTTTTCCTGGCGCACGGTCTCCACCACGGCTTGAATCTCGGTTTTTAAGCGGGCTGTTTCCTGTGCACTGAAGAGATGCGGTATCACCAGGAACCCATCCTTTTCGAATCTGGCCGAATTGTCAAACCGGTTCATACATCTTCCGTATCCGCTGGCTTGGACATTCTGTCCGACTGCGCGCCGGACACCGCACTCTGCCCCCTGCACGGCTTCCTGTTGTGTCGAACTTTCGGATGGGCACCGACAGTCTGCATGAACCTGAACCGCGGACCAGTCTCCATCCAGACTGACCCGCTGCAGCTCATGATTGCAATGGAACTGTCGGCTGCTCAAATATTACCAGATTGATGAAGTTTGTGAGAGGGTGCCGACGCAGGGCAATCGCAAAGTCGCGTATCGGAGTCCAAGGGGGGACAATGCCGGCTTGGGTTCCGTAACATACCCAAGAGCACACAGGAGCATAAACACAAAGGCAGTCTCGTGGCCATCCCTGGTCACCGCCAGCGAGGACTTCCGCCATGCCCAGGGCCAGCGGCATCTGCGGTCGGACATGCTCAGCATGGCCGTCTGCGCCGGCATCCATGCCGTGACCGGCAGCGCGGCATGTGGGCGGGACCCTTAGGCCTGGTTTGCCACGTGGCTGGCCCTGCCGCAGGGCCAGCCATCCCACGACACCTTCGACCGGGTGCGGCAGCTGCTGGACCCCCAGCCGAGGGCGGCTCTGGGTCCGGCGACCGGGGTGGCCGTGGACGGCCAGACCCTGCGCCGCGCGCACGTCCGGAGCATTGATCTGCCCGCCCTGCGGCGGCGGCTGACGCGGGCGGGCGGCATCATCACGCTGGACCGGGGACCCACGCAGTGGGTGGGGCACCCAGAAGGAGATGGCGCAGACGATCCGGGCCCAGGGCGCCGACTACATTCTGGCCGTCAAGGGCCATCAGTCCACCTGGTAGGCTGCGGTCCAGGACACTTTCGCGCGGGCCCGGGCCGCGGAGGCCGCACCACCGTCGGCCGACCGGCCCGCCTGTCACACGACCGTCCACGGCGGTCATGGCCGCATCGAGACCCGGCACTGCCGAGTGGTGGGCGACCGGGAGATCCTGGCGTATGTGAACCTGCCCGACGCGGGGCCCGCTCGGCGCAGCCTGATCGCAGGGGAATCTGTCCGCCGCGGGATGCAGCGCACCCCCCAGACCCGGTCCTGCCTCTCCCGCGGCCTGCCGGACGCCCCCGCACTGCTGGCCGCCATCCGTGGCCACTGGCGGGGGCCCTCCGGGCGTGAGAACTCCCTGCACGGGGTACTGGATGTGGCCTTCCGGGAGGATGAATGTCGGCTCCGCAAGGGCCGTGCGGCGCCGCACGGCCCACACGCTTCTGCGGCGGACTGCCCGCACCAAGTGGAGGATGGAAAACCAGCGCCTCCAGGCGGGCCGCCATCGGGTCTGCAGGGAGGAAATCCTGGGCTTGTGACGGCTTTGCGATGGCCCTGGTGCCGAAGCCGCTGCCAACGTCTGTGCCGCGCAGTCAATCCGCACAGCGGTGGCACCATGCTTCTGGGTCTGTGGACATGGACGGAACTGCCACATCCGCACTACCCGCAAAGCCACATAGCGCTTTCGCCCCAACTCGGCCCCCAGACGGCGCGGGGTGGTGGTCACAATGCCCTGTCAGGATCGGTATCCGCTTGGGGCCACACCCTCTCGTGTCACAGCGCCATTTCACGGGGACGGACACCGATGAGGCCAGCAGTGTATTGCACTGCTTTTGCACCCGACACAGGCTGTCCCAGAGGCATGGAACTCCGGCACCTGACTCCGCATGTTGTGGCGGCATGGCCGCGGTGCAGCGTGATCCAGCGACGGGCGGAGGTGGCCCCGGCTTTCCGGAATGTCCCGGCTCGCCCTACATCTCGATAGGAACTGGGATCAAGAGCTCAGGGATCTGATGGTTGGCACATCTGTATGATGACCGTCGGGTCCCTGTCAGACATCATGATCACCTTCAGAATGTCGCCGGGATCGGGCATCTGGGCCAGAGCCATACGCTCCAAACCCTGGCGGCAGAGGTCCAGTTCCTGGGGCGTCAACTGAGCATGGGCCACGAGGTCCAGCAGCGTCTCGCGGCGTCCTCGGGCCTCGCCCGCCGCCTCACTTTCGGCTAGCAGGGCATCCAATTTCGTGCGTACCATGCGTTCGGCCACAGTCAGTTCCTCCAATGTGGTTACGTGAGCCCATTCCTGATCCAGCTGCTCCGGGGTCCATCCCATGCGATTGTCCAGTGTCCACCGCGCCAGCGTGGCGACACCAAATTCAATGAGCGCCCGCTGCAAGGCCGGATCCGCCGTATCGGCCATCCACGGCTGCAGGGCCGTAGCATACGCGCGGCCCTGCGGCTCGTCAATGCGTTCGATATCAAACAGCGTGCGCAGGAGAGGCCGATCCGGGATGTCAGCCGCCGACATGTGACGCATGTCATAGTGAAACGCGGGAAACGGCAGCTTGTAGGCCGGGCCGCCGCCGAACAGGTCGGCCAGGGACGGGGGCTGCCAGCGGGTCTCGCCAGTATACAAGGACAGCAGCAAGGGCTGGGGCAGCACGGGATTCAAGCGGTACATCTCGGCGTCGTAGCCCGCCAGCAGATGGTTCAAGGCATAGACAGCTTGGCGCAACGCCAGCACCGCATCGATGCTGGACTGGAATTCCGCCAGGAACAGCATCTGCGGCCCGCCCTCCGTTCGGAAGGACCAAGCATGATCGGACATCCGTCGGGTCAATTCCGCCGTGACATACTCCACCTTGTGCATCTGTACGGAGTGCAGCTCCACGGTTCCCAATCCCAGCAGGGCACTGAGATAGCGCATCCACTCCACGATCACGGCCTGCCGCAAATGCAGCCGCTTGTACCGGCTGTCATGCAATGCCATACACTTGTCCCAGTTCTGCCGGATGATGGACATTATACCCACAGGGTCAGGTCATGCAGACCGCTTCCCCTGCCTTGAGGCTCTCTGCCTTGAACGCCGTTCACAGTATCAGGAATGGCAAGTTGCCTTTCCTGATCTTTTGGCTGCTGCCACAGGTATTGTGCAATTGTGCCAAGACAATGTGCCCGAGGGATTTGAAGCCTTTGACCGAATCGTAGTTGACGAGACGCAAGATCTGACGCTGCGAGAACTCGCTGTGGTTGTGGAACTCTGTCTGGCCATCGCCCGGCATCGCGGGTTGGCTCCTCGACTGTTGCTGTCTGCCGATGCCGGTCAGACAGTACGGCCGACGGATTTCGATCAAGGCAGTGTCAATCGGCTATTGTCCAACCGGTTGGCCCACCCCCAAGAATTCTCTCTGACGAGCAAGCTGCGTTGTCCCCGTCGCATTGCTGCTGTGATTGAGCGTGCTTCAAGGCTGTATGTTCAACTTGACAAGACCAAGCGTCCCACAGACCAGCGTTATACGGTGAGTGAGCAACATACCGAGGCCTACCTCTTGCACGTGGAGGTATCTGACTACGCTGGTGCCATTGAATTGATAGACAGACTTCGTACAGAGAGCGTCGCAGTGATATCGCCAAGCAGCGAAATGCCTGACTGGATGCCAGCCTCGTTACAGGATATGGTTCTAACATCTGATGAATGCAAGGGTTTGGAATATCAGTTCGTATGTGTGCTCAATCCAGGGGCCTTGTGAAAGCATTTTGACCCGCAGGCCATGACAAGCCAGGATGGGTGGGAATTGGAAGTACAGGCACATCGAACGAATATCGATCGGCTCCGTGTGGCTCTGAGCCGCGCCACCGAAACCCTAGCCTTTGTAGACATTGCTGCAGATGAGGAAGAGTTGCGCCTGAGCCGGGAAGTATTGGGAGATGCAGTGTCCTAATACTGCATCTGACCTGATCGCTCACCTGGCTGACAAGGATATAACTTCCGAGGAACGGGTCTGGTCTCGGTCAGAAGAGGCCAAAGACCTGATCGATACAGCTCCCGCTCGTGCTTGGCAATGTAGCTGTCAAGCCCTTCGTCTACTGGGAGACCTCAATTTGCCAAATGGAATATCCGATCCTGACATCCGATTGGAAGTCCAGATGGGGCTGCTTGGCACAGCAGCACGCCTACTCGTTGATGGCTTGCCTGCAAGGGTCAGTTACGAGGAAGTAGCCAGTATGGGACATGAGGCTATCGACAGTCTGGATACTGATTGCCACGCGGACGCGTTCACCCATCTGCTTGCTTGGTCTGCCAATCGAAACAGTCCACCTTATTGCACTGCTGAATACTGCCCTTGGCACAGGACCGGCGGCCGATTGGCTCTTGCCCGCATTGTCCTCCGAGTATCAAACCCTTCGTACAGCGTTGGATCAATACACTGCGGTATCGGCTGAAGCAGGGCAATTTTCGGGAAATGTCGAGGGCTGGCTTCGTCTTCTGGGGTATGTAGGTGACATTGCCGCAAAAGCCAGGCAATTGCGTGGTGCCGCTGCGGATACGCTTATTCACAAGGGAAATACGAAAGGAGCCGAGCAGATTCTGAAGCAGATTGAGCCTCCCGCTCTGTTACGGCTGGGACGTCTGCGTGAGATGCAAGGACGTTTGGAAGAAGCTAGCAAGGCGTTCGAACAGGCAGGGTCCACTGAGGATGTCAAGCGCATTGAGATTGCCAAGCTGGCCCAGGCTCCAAGTTGGGAAGATGAAGCGAAAGAGAATGGAGATGCCAAGGCTGACCGGGGCCAGTATCAGGAAGCCATTGCCGACTTCAGCCGCGAGATCGTCAAGCGGAAACTGGGATGGTAAAAGGTGACTGTCACCGATTCTGCCTCAAAAGCGCACCTCGCACTGCACAAGGCGGCAGGCGATTGCATCTTGCATTGTGCCTCTTGGAGAGAACGGCGACCTGGACGCCGAATCCTAAGCGCCTAGTGTAGCCACCGGCTTGGGTTTGCGGGTAGAGGGAGCGCAGTTGGATGCGGGCGTCATCGGGGGTGAAGCGCCAGTCCACGGGGGCGCCCAGGGCGTTGCGCTGCGCGGTCCAGGCCGCGGTCTGGCATTCCAGGGCCGCCCGGTCCGGGAAGCGCTGCCGCAGGGCCTGCCGCTTGAGCACCTGGATCTCGATTTCGGCGATGTTGAGCCAGCTGCCGTGCTTGGGGGTGTACACCCATTCCAGCCGCTGCGCGCTGCGCCGGGCCAGAGCCGGGGCGTAGCGGTCGCAGAGCACACCCGGCTTGTGCGTGTTGAGGTTGTCGCACACCAGGGTGATCCGCTCCGCGTCCGGAAAGTGCACCTCGGTCAGGTCGTGCAGCATCTGCGCGAAGTCCTGGCGAGTGCGGCGCGCGGTGACGGCCACATGCCGCCACCCCAGCAGCGGTGCCGTGAGCAGGAACAGATTGCAGGCGCCCTGTCGCCGGTACTCGTAGTCCTGGCGCGCGGGCGGCCCTGGCCGCGGGGGCTGCGGAGGGCGGGCATGGGCGTGCAGAGTCTGGGAGACCTCGTCTACGCACACCACCGGGCAGGCAGGGTCCAGCGGGCGTTGGTAGGTGTCCAGGACCTGCTCCATGGCGCAGACGAAATCGCCGTTGTCCGCGGCGGGCAGGCACCAGCTGCGGACCTTCCAAGGCTGCAGCGCGTTTTTTGGAGCGTGACGCGCACCGTCTCGGCGCTGATGCCGTCCACCACCTCCAGTTCCACCAGCCGGTCCGCCAGCAGCTGCAGGGTCCACTGCGAGTGTCCCGCCGGGGCCGGCGCACAGGCCAGCCGCACCAGCTGCGCCTCGCCCGCGCCATCCAGCGTGCGCGCCCGCCGCGGGTGGTCCAGGGGCGGCGGCGGCAGGGCCGCCGCCCGCCCCTCGTGGGCCAAGGCCCGCCGGGCATAGGCCACGGTGCGGGGACTCAGAGAGAGCATCTCGGCGGTGGCGGCATCGGTGCGGCCCGGCCCGGCGGGTCCCTGATCCCCCTGCAGGTAGATCTGGGCCCGGCGACGGCGATAGGCCGCCGCCCGGCCCTTCCGCCCGATCCCGTGCAGGTGGGCGCGTTCGGCGGCGGTCAGAGTGACGACATGGCGTTTGGCAGACATGAGCACAAAAGGATGGCACGAATACCATACCCCCCTATTGTAACCCGCAAACCTAAGCCGGTGGCTACACTAGCATGTGATTTTGTGAAGACACGAGGTTCTGACAGAGGCAGCGGAACGCGGCGTGCAGGGCCTGGGTCAGCCGGCGGTCCGTGTCGTAGATGCGGGTGGGCATCTCCTGATGCTTGGCCCGGGGGAAGATGGGCTCGATGTCGTTCCGTACCGGGTTGCAGGGGGCAGAAACCAGAGTTCAATTACCGACCTCCTGCAGCTCCGGCTGGGCCTTCTGCAGCCCCGGGCCCGGTCGCAGCAGTTTTTGCAGAGTGGCTCCACCATGGGAGCCGGAAGCTGGCGGGCTCTGATTCACCTCCTGCTGCGTTGCTTGGCACGACCTTCTTGCACAGGACCTGGATGGGGGCTGAATAATGCCATCTCGTTCCCAAGCAGCTGAACTCCTTGGGACTGCGCTTCACTTTGCATTGCCATCTGGTTCCTAAAATGTGATATTGTCTGCAAGGTTTTTTTGAAAGACAGCGAGCATTGTCAGAGAGGTGGAAGCCGTGAATCGAGCGGAAAGAGTCTTGATAGGTCTCGCACCCGCGAAAGGCCAGCCATTTATCCCGGTCCAGGTGCAAAAACTGTTTTTTGTGCTTGATGCCCGCGGACAAGGCGATTTCCTGGGGGAAGAAATCTTCCGCTTTCAGCCCTATGACTTCGGTCCCTTCGACAAGGATGTGTATCGAGAATTGGAGAAGCTGGCCCAAAAGGGGCTTGTGGAAATCAATTACGACTCTGCAGGTTTGAGAAACTTCCGACTTGCGTTGGAGGGTCAGAAAAAGGCGGATACCCTTTTCCACAGCATGGATGAGCACAGCAGGAAATACGTGGAGTCGGTTTCCCATTGGACAAGAAAACAATCGTTTCACAGCCTGCTCTCAGCCATATACAGTGAATTTCCAGACATGGCTGTCAACAGCGTTTTTGGGGATCGCCGCTGATATGACCGTTGTGTTGGGTCTTCTCTGCAAAGATGGTGTAGTGCTTGGGGCCGATGGCGCGAGTTCCATTGTGGATCGCAACCTGAACATTGGTTACGAAAAAGCCAAGATAAGGATATGGTCGGAAGGCAACACGACACTGGGGGCGACGGCAGGCAGTGCAGAATTTGGTCAAAGTTGCCGATACGGAGTCAAAAAACTTCTCCAAGACTCTGCCAGTCCGCCCACCGATGTACGCGCGTTTGGAGATGCCTGGAGTGCATTTGTGAGGCAGGACTTTGAGAAATGGGATCTGAAGTTTGAAGGCGATGAAGCCTTGATTGCGGTCGATTTGGGGAAACGACCCGGTTTGTTCAAACTGTCCGGCTGCAACATGTTCCCCTCCATTATTCAACCCGAGGCTTGGAGTCAAGCCATTGGCAACAGTTCTCAAATCATTGAATCTTTCTTCGAATTCTTGAAAGACACTTTTTGGTCCGATGCATTGCCTACGGTAGCCGCCGCGCGCTTGGGCGCAACATGGGCTGTTCAGCACACCATCGAGACGCGGGGGCTTGGAGTCAACGGCCCTGTCAATGTGGGGGAACTCAGAGGCGGGCACGGCAACAGGCCTTATATAGCTCCACGCGCGGACATTGAAGAATGCCTGGAAGCCATGAAGGACATGCTCAAACAGTATTTGCTCAGCCAACATGCAATTGGGAGGCCAAAGGCCCCGCCGACTAGGGAGCTTGTTTGGGATCTCGAATAGGCAATTGCGAGAAATCAAAGTTGAGCTGTTGAAAGTGGAGACAGCATTCATGGCTGCATGACAGCTGCAGGAAGTTCTGTTGCCTATGCACGTTCATCTAACCCAGACAGGCTGCCGTCTCAACTACGGCGAAAACCATCTTCTGTCCCGGCAACTGCGACAGGCCGGCCACACGATTGTCGGCATCCCCAGCCAGGCCCAGGTCATTGTCGTCAATACCTGCGCCGTAACTGCCGCCGCAGGGCAGAAGTCGCGGCAGCTCATCCGCTCCCTGCACAATGCAAATCCCCAGGCCCGGATCGTGGCCACAGGCTGTTACACTTCCCTGGAACCCGAGGTGGTGGAGCAGCTGCCCGGAGTGTGGAAGGTGGCTGTCAACGCCGACAAGGATCTGCTGGCCAGCCTTCTGGAGGAGTGGAGCAGCGAATTTCCGGATCTGCAATCCTTGGAACGAGTGCATCCCACGGCATCGCCCATATCTCCGGATCCGCATGCCCGCACCCGGGCCTTCGTCAAGGTTCAAGACGGTTGCCATCTCCAATGCACTTTCTGCATTGTCACGGTGGCCCGCGGGCACAGCCGCAGCAGGGATCCGGATCAGATCGTGCAGGAAATCCGGGAACTGACGGGAAGCGGCTTTCAGGAAGTCGTGCTGACCGGGGTGCATTTGGGAAGTTTTGGCCGCGACCTGTCCGCGGAACAGCCCGTGGGACTGCCGCAGTTGGTGCGCCGCATTCTGTCAGAGACCGAGATGCCCCGCCTGCGCCTCAGCAGCCTGGAACCCTGGAACGTGGACGCAGCCCTGTTCCGCTGCTGGGTGGAGTGGCCTGATCGTCTCTGCCCGCACTTGCACCTGCCCCTGCAGGCCGGGACTGATCGCTTGCTCAAACGCATGGGCAGACGCTGTTCGACTGCATCTTTTGCCCGCCTTGTGGAACAGGCCCGGCAGCACATTCCGGGTCTCACGGTCACCACAGACATTATCGTAGGGTTTCCGGGGGAATCAGAGCGCGAATTTGCCCAAGGCTTGCGCTACATCGCGCAGATGCACTTTGCCGATGCCCACGTCTTTCCTTTCAGTGCCCGGGTCGGCACACCGGCAGCGACCTTCCCGGACCAATTGCCCAGAATGGTCAAGAAGGAAAGGCTGAAGCAGGTGCAGACTGCGGTCGAGGCCACCGGGCGGGAAATCCGCGCGGGGTTCCTGAATTCCGTGCGTCCCGTCCTGTGGGAGGGGCAGGGTCAGGCCCTGGCCGCTGCAGAGGGCTACTTGTGGAACGGCTATACAGACAACTACCTGCGGGTGGAAACTGTCACACCGAATCCCGAACAACTGACCAACCGGATTTCCCCGGTGCGGCTGAAAGCGCTGGTGGGCCAGGTCCTGGACGGCGAAATGCAGCCGGCGCTCCCGTCTGGCTGACAGCTCTGCTCCAGGATGAGGACGTCTCGGAATGCCGCGGCGACAAGAGGCCGCCTGCCGCAAACGTGCTTTAGCGGGCTGCATGCCCTGTGCTACGATTCGCAGGCGCATTGGCTTCCATCATGGCAGAAAGAGAGTGGGCACGCGGATGTCAGTTGTGCTCGTTACGGGTTCCAGTGGCTTTATCGGCCGAGCCTTGGTCGCGCGCCTCAAAGGCAACCATGATGTGGTGTGTCTGTCCCGCGCCGAGACCCCGGGGGAGGGCGTGACCCGGTTCCGGGGAGACTTTGCGCAGCCGACTGTGCTGTCGCAATTGGATAACCTACAGATAGACACTGTGGTCCATCTGGCCGCCGTAACGGGCGGCTGCTCGGAGGAAGACGGCATACGCGTCAACGTGGGCGGCACCCATGCCTTGCTGCGCTACCTGATCGACCGCGGCTGTCGCAAGTTTGTCCTGGCCAGTTCCATTGCCCTGATCGGCATGCAGAATCGGCGGTTTCGGCCATTGCAGGTGCCTATCCCGGACGAACACCCCTGTCTGGACCGAGATGGCTATGGCCTGTCCAAGTACCTGATGGAGGAAGTGACCCGGTATCTCGCGCGGCAAAATCCGGAACTGGACATCATCAACATCCGGTTGGCTGCCATTGTCCGGGATGAAGAGCAGCTCGACCCTGTGTCTGCCGCAGACCCCTTGCAGGACTGGGCTCTGGCCCGTCTCTCCCGCATGTACCTCAGTGATGCCGTGGACTGCTTCACCCGGGCGGTGGAGGCCCCTGGCAAGGCCGGGCTGCGCATCATGAATGCGGTCGCGGCCACCGCCTGCACCCGGGATCCGGTGCCGGCAGTGTTGAGAGCCTGGTATGGCGCCGACGCCGACCGGCTGGATTTCTCTCACTATGCAAGGCCAGGGCATGAACGCGATCCGGTCTATGACATCCGCCGGATCGAGGCGGAGATCGGCTTTGTGCCGCAGAGGCCCACCATTTAGGCAATGCCCACGGTTTCTTTCGTTTTGTTCACTTGGTTGTCAATGGCAGGAGCGGATTATGGAAAAGCGGGATACAAGACTGTCGAGACGTCGTTTTCTGGCGCTGGGTGCAGGCCTCTCTGCCATAGGGGCCCTGGCGGCTTGCGCGCCTCAGGCCCCAGCGGCCCCGTCCGACGCAGGGGAACCCATGGTCGAGACCGTGGAACTCCGGCTGACTTTCTGGGGAGACTTGGCCGACATGCCCACCTGGAACTGGGGGTTGGACCAGTGGCATGACACCTCCCCCCACATTCAAATCAAGTGGGAAAACACGCCCTGGGGCGAATACTGGACCAAACTGCAGACCGAGGCCGTGGCCGGTACCGTGCCGGACATTGTGGGCATGGTGTCCATGTTCTCGCAGCAGTACATTCGCCAGGGCACCTTGCTTTCCTTCCAGCCGTACATTGATGCCGAGCCCGAGGTGAATGTCCAGGACTTCTGGCCCGCCAACATGCTGGCCTACACTTGGCAGGAGGAGATCTACGCCTTCCCGTACGATCTGTCCACGGTCCTGCCCATCTACAACCAGAACATGTTTGCGGACAGTGGCGTGCCGCAGCCCATTGGGGACTGGTCCTGGGACGAGTTCCAGGAAGCCTGCATTGCCTTGACCCAGGACACGTCGGGAGACGGCGCCATTGATCAATGGGGCTGGCTGATGCCCAACCTGGCAAGCTGGACCATAGACATACCGCTTTCCACCAACGGCAGTCGCTTCATCAGCGAGGATGGCCTGAAGTGTCTGCTGGATACACCGGAAGCCATCGAGACCATCCAGTGGCTGGCCGATCTGCGCCATGTGCATGGCGTGTCCCCCACCATTGCGCAGCAGGGCGATGTGCCTCTCTTTGAAACGGGCCGTGCCGCCATGACATGGGGCAATCCGGAATTCGTGCAGACCCTCACGTCCCGCATTGGGCCCCCCCGGGACAACGAGAACTTCCTGTGGGACGTCGCCCTGTTCCCCATGAACACCCAGCCGGGCAATTCCGTGCAGGGCGGGAGCTTTGCCATCGGCAGCTCCACGCCCCATGCCGACGCGGCCTGGGAATTCGTGAAGTTCTACACCAGCGCGGAGATCTTGGAAGAGATGGTGGGCAAGCCGAGTCGCGGCATACCCGGTCGGGCCTCTGTGGCCAGCTCGCTGGTGACGGACACCAATCCGGAGCACCAGCAGTATTTCCTGGATGTGCTGGACTACTCCATTTCCACTTTCATTCCGGCCTTCGCCCAGGTGACTGCGGTGCTGGCCAAGTACATGGATGAGATCATGATCAACAACGAGCCGGCCGCGGCACAGCTGCCCTTGGCCGTCCAGGAGATTGATCCCATTCTGGTGGAAACCGCGTAGCCGCTCCTGCGTTCCAAGGGGATGCCGCCGCTGGGGGGCATCCCCTGCGGGGCTTCAGGTCTCTGCCTGTACCCAGAGACGTGCCCTATGGCTTCGGTCGCCCGAACTGTGACCTCGCCGCGCTCCTGGCTGGGCCCGGAGTTCGCGAGCGAAAGTCGTCGCCGCGAAGTGCGGGCAGCATTCTTCTTCCTGCTGCCCAACGTGTTGGGATTCCTGGTCTTCACGATTGGGCCCCTCTTCGCCTCGCTGGGCTTCTCGCTGCTGGAATGGAACCTGCTGACACCCCCCGCGTTCCTGGGACTGGAGAACTATGTGGATCTGATTCGGGACAAGGAGTTTGGGCGTAGCCTGCGTGCCACGTTCTATTATCTGGCGGGCAGTGTGCCGCTGGGTGTCGTGGTCTCCCTGGCCTTGGCGGTGGCCCTGAATCAGCATATCAAGGGCATGCGCCTTTTCCGCACCGTCTACTTTGTGCCCGTGGTGTCCTCCATGGTGGCGGTGGCCCTCATGTGGCGCTGGATGTACAATCCCACCTCCGGGGTGCTGAACTTCATGTTGAATCGGCTCTTCCAGTTCCTGCATCTGCCTCTGACGGCGCCGGACTGGCTGCAAAGTCCCGTCTGGGCCATGCCCGCCATCATCATCATGAGCGTGTGGAAAGGCATGGGTTACAACATGGTGCTCTTCCTGGCCGGATTGCAGGGCATTCCGCGCCACTTGTATGAAGCGGCGGAAATTGACGGGGCCTCCCAGCACAGGCAATTCTGGAGCATTACCCTGCCTCTCCTGACCCCCACGACCTTCTTTGTCGTGATCATGTCCGTGATCGGGTCCTTCCAAGTCTTCGAACAGGCCTACATCATGACGCAGGGGGGACCGGTCCGCTCCACGGTGACGACGGTCTACTACATCTACGAGAACGGCTTCCAGTGGCACCGCATGGGCTACGCCTCGGCCGTGGCCTGGGCCCTGTTCGCCATGATTCTGGGGGTGACGCTGGTGCAATGGCGCCTTCAGGACCGGTGGGTCTACTATGAGTGAGCACACTCTTTCCTCGGCAGCCCCGCTGCCGGTCCCCGTGACCGGCCCAGCCCCCAAGTCCAGGGTCTGGCCCTGGCGCGCGGCCCTGTCCTATGCCGCCCTCTCGGTGGGCGCCGTGGCGATGGTCATTCCCTTTCTGTGGATGCTTTCCACGTCCCTGAAGACGGAGATGCAGGCCTACCGGTTTCCGCCCATCTGGATACCGGATCCCATAGCCTGGCGCAACTATCCTGACACATGGCAGGCCCTGCCCTTTGACCTCTTCTTTCTCAACAGCGCTCTGGTCTCCCTGGTCCTGACGGGAGGCCAGTTGGTGACCTGTTCCCTGGGGGCCTTTGCCTTTGCCCGTTTGCGGTTTCCCGGACGGGAGCAGCTCTTCGTGCTCTACCTGGCCACCCTCATGATTCCCTTTCAAGTGATCATGATTCCCCTCTTCGTGCTGGTCAGTCGCATGGGCTGGATCGATTCCTACTGGGGCCTGACCGTGCCCCTGGTCTTCAGTCCCTACGGGACGTTTTTGTTGCGGCAGTTCTTCAAGTCCATTCCCCGGGAACTGGAAGACGCCTCCAAGATTGATGGCTGCACCTACTGGCGCATATACTGGAATGTAATGATGCCCCTGTCCAAGCCGGCGCTGGCTACACTGGGCATCTTTGTGTTCATGTGGAGTTGGAACAATTTTCTGTGGCCCCTGCTGATTGTCAATTCCCTGGAGATGAAGACCCTGCCCTTGGGCCTGGCCTATTTCCTGGGACAATACACGATCTACTGGAATCTGCTCATGGTCGGGGCCACGATCTCCCTGCTGCCCGTGCTGGTCGTCTTTTTCTTCGCCCAGCGCTTTTTCATTGAAGGCATCACGTTGACGGGCCTCAAGGGCTAGTCTCTGCCGCGGCCCTTGGGCCCAGGAGTTTGGCATGGCTGTACAGGCGCTCATCGCGACGCAAGACCGCCGGTTTGCGCTGGCATCCTGCCGCGAACCCGATTTGGCCCCGGACCAGGTGCGGGTTCAGACCCTCTATTCCGGGGTCAGCGTGGGCACCGAGTTCATGGTCATCCAAGGCCGTCTGGACTGGGGGGCCTTTCCGGTCTGCACCGGCTACCAAGCCACCGGCCTGGTAGTGGAGATCGGCAGTGCGGTGACCCGTTTCACCATCGGGGATGTTGTCTATTACCGGCGCAATTTCATCGAATTCGAGTGGGAGGGCCAGGCCGTGAATTCCTGTGCCGGCACCCATGCCAGCCAGGCCGTGGTGCCCCAGGATCAGGAGATCGAACTCCTGCCGGAGGGAGTCTCCCCGGAAGTGGGCAGCATGTTTGTCATGCCTGCCGTGGGCTACAATGCCGTCAACATGGCCGGAGTGCAAATGAACGACCTGGTTGTCATGCAGGGTCTGGGCCTGATAGGAACCGGGGCCATGCTGGCAGCCCGGCTGCGGGGGGCCATTGTGGTCGGTGTGGAGCTGAACGAAACCCGGATGCGCCTGGCCCGTGAACTGGGCATTGACCATCTCATTGATGCGCGTGAAGACAATGTGCTGCAGGCCGTTCTGGCCTGCCAGCCCGGGGGCGGTGACGTGGTCTTTGAGGCAACCGGCATTCCCCGCAACCTGGACTCGGCCCTGGCTCTGTGCCGTCCCTTCGGCAAGTTTGTCTATCTGGGCAATCTGGGCAGCGCGCCGGTGACCTTCAACTTCACCGTGCCGCACACGAAACAGTTGACCACGTACTTTCCCTGCAACGACGGGCTCCAGCCCTGCCGGGATGCGGTCATGCGCAATATCGCCTCGGGGGCTCTGCCCTGGGGCAAGACCATAAGTCATTCCGTGAATGCGGAAGACATGCCGGAACTGTACGCTGCGATCGATGAGAAGGCCGTGCCGGAGCTGACCGGGGCCGTAATCAAATGGAGTTAAAAGGGATGCGTCTATCTGTGGTGCTTTCGTCTGTCGGCAAAACCCTCTTCCCGCCACACCTGCGTCTGGCCGGTCTGGTGCTGCCCTTGCTGCTCAGCGGCTGTGCCGTGCCCCTGCTGCTGCCCGCCGCCGAGGGGGAGGTCGCGGCCCGGCTGGATATGCTGCCTTACCAGGCGGCCGCTCCTTGTCTGGATCGCTTCGTGGAACACAAGCTGGACTTCGTCACCAACGTGGACGAGGACCCGGTGCGGCTCTTCGCCAGCAATGGGTCCGGCCTGGCCGTCAACGACTTGAATCTGGATGGCCGTCTGGACCTGGTCCTGGCCAATCTGGATGGCCAGAATGCCGTGTTGTGGAATGAAGGCGGATGGACTTTCCGCCGCGAGGACCTGCCGGTCCGCCACACCCGGGCTGTCAGCACTGTGGATGTGGATGGCGATGGCTGGCTCGACATTGTCTTTGCCCTGCGCCGCTTCCTGCCCGTGGTGCTGTACAACCTGCCGGATGACCAGGGTGGACGCTTCTTCTCGCGCCAGGTGCTTTCCCTGTTCCCGGACCGCACCTACGTCATGGCCTGGGCCGATGTGGATGACGACCATGATCTGGACGCGGTGGTGGCCACCTATGATGCCGAGCGGCAAAAGGAGGAGGGGATCATGGCCCCGGCGGGCGGCGTGTTCGTCATGACCCAGGAAGGTCTTTCTGGAGAGTTCACCCGGGAATTTCTGTCGTACAAGGCCCAGGCGCTGGCCATCCTGCTGGAAGATTTCAATGCCGATGGCCGCCCCGACATTCTGGTGGGACAGGACTTCGAACTGCCGGACCAGACTTGGCTGCGCACCGCCACGGGCTGGGAGGAACAGCGAGTCTTCCCTGAAGTCACCCGCAACACCATGAGTTTCGCGCCCGGGGATCTGGACAATGACGGAGACTTGGAGATCTTTGCCGCGGACATGAAGCCTTTCCGGACGGACGAGGCCACCATGGCGCAATGGATGCCGCTCATGGAAGACATGGATTTCGAGGTGACGGGCGGTCAGGTCATGCACAACGTGTTGCAGGTCATGGGGCCGGATGGCAGCTACGAGGATCAGGCAGGGCCCGCGGCCTTGGAAGCCACAGGCTGGACCTGGTCGGCCCAGTTTGGGGATCTGGACAATGATGGCCTGCTGGATCTGTATGTGGTCAACGGCATGCATTCCCAGGAAATGTTTTCGCACCTTGAAAATGCGGAGCTGGTGGAAGAGAACCTGGTCTTTCGCAATGCCGGTGCCGATGGTTTCCAGTGGATGCTGGACTGGGGCCTGGGCAGCACGGACAGCGGCCGCAGCATGGTGATGGCCGACCTGGATACGGACGGCGATCTGGACATTGTCGTTAACAACCTGCTGGATCCCGCTGTGATCTTTGAAAACCGGCTTTGCACGGGCCAGTCCCTCGCGGTGGAGCTGCGCTGGCCAGGCCAGGGCAACACGTTTGCCCTGGGTGCGGCGGTCACCCTGCATACGGATCAGGGCCCCTTGTCCCGCCGCGTGCGATCCAACAGCGGCTATCTCTCGGGCGAGCCGGCGCGCCTGCATTTTGGCCTGCCCGCCGAGGCCACTCTGGAGAGCCTCGAGATTCGCTGGCCGGATGGCCGGATCACGCGCATGGCCGGGCCTTCTCCGCAAGTCTTGCTGCGGGTGACGAGGCTGGAATAGCCAGGCGTCACCGCTTGCGGGCCCGGCAAGCCCCCGAGGCGAGGGCCAAGGCAAGCGCTGAGGTAGGCAGGGGCAAGATGTCCGCGTCTGCCTTTCCGGATGGCGCACGGGTTGCGGCCTGATTTGTCGCTGTTTCGTCCTCTGGGGAGCATCATTCATTAACCAATGAATGAATATGTTGCCAAACGGTGGCTATCAGAATCGAATTTTGCCTTTGCTATTGCTCTGGTTGCTTTTTATGGAAGCAGATTGCAAAGACCTGTTAGAAGCACGCTGTGGTGTGGTGGCAAGACTTTAAGGAGGCCTATTCCCGTGTCGGGCTCTCGGCAATCTCGTTCTTGGGATCGCTGCTCGTGTCGGCGGTTTTGGTTGGGTCTGGCATGGTGTTGGCGTGGTTGGTTGGCCTGTCTGTGGAAGAGGACTCTGTCGCTTGCCAAGTTGTCACTTTGGGTTTGATGTAGCAATAGTAGGCAGTGCTGTAGTGGTTTCTGTACGTGGGGCGTTAATCGTAGCGGGAGAGGCGGTGAAATCAACTGTCGTTTTCTTGTCTCGGTTGAAAGAATGACGATGAATGTCACGATCAGGACAATAGCAAGAAAAGCGATGCCGTTAGACTTTGGATTCCTGTTGTTTGGCATTGTATTCGGCCTCTTGACAGGAGGGTTGGATGTGATGTTAGGGGAGTCTGCAGACCAAGCTATGGGAGCTGGTATTGCCTACTTGGTCTCACTTTCCATTGGCAGTTGGTTGAGCATCAATCTGAGTTTTGTTGTATTTGATCTCCTTGAGCGATGGGCTGTGAAATTGCTGAAAAGGATGGAGAGTTTGCAGTCAAGACTTGCCTCTGACAACAACTCTGACGAGGACGAAGAGTCAGCACGGTCAATGAGCAAAGGGAAGAGTTTTTTGGAATTCCGTTCTGTGCTTTGCCCATGACATCCTTGTTTGTTTGTAACTGCAGGCATCAAAGCACTCATCGATTCGCAAGTTGATGTTGTCGCCATAGATGATCTGCCGATTTGTGTTGCAGGATTGGGTTTGACACTGTTGGTTATCGCTTGGCAGAGCTCTTTCTATTGGCGGCTTGATTGCTGGATCACTCAATTGGAACGAGTTCTGAATCCAAACAGACAGATTGGGCTGTTTTCCTTACAGGCCCGACGCTTGGACATTCGTAGTCAGGGGAGCAGAGAGCTTCGTGAGAAGGATAACGGGCGCACGCAGCAAAGAACCGGATGGGATATTTGCCATCTGGACGCAAGTTATGAAGTTATGGATAAGATGCCGCCTCCGGGCGACTGTGTGTCCCAGTTCGAATCGAAAGTTGCCTCCACGCACGATGTGTGGGACGAAACTCTGGGTGAAGACTGCTGTCAGGACCGCATCGGCGCGGTGCTCTTGGTGCGGTCCGGCGGAGAGCCGTTCATACCCTTTGCCTGCTTGTGCGACCCCCGCCGAAACAATGAAATTGACCTTGGACTCTCGGCACTCGGCAGTCTCTGATCAAGGCGGGACAAGGTTGCCCGCGCGTGCCGTCTATGCCGGGACGGAGTCTTCCTCGGGGCCGACGGCAGGCAACACAATGGAAAAGGTGCTGCCCATGCCCGGATGGCTGGAGACATGAATGTTGCCCCCGAGTTGCCGGATCAGGCCACGGGCCAGACTGAGACCCAGACCCCAATTGTTCCCCCCCGGGTTGGCCGTCTGGTCCACGCGGAAGTAGGGGTCGAATATGGATTCGTGATATTCCGGATCGATGCCAGGTCCGGTGTCCTGAATGTAGATGCGCACCCATTGGGCCGCTTGGTTGGACCCGACAATGACGTCCCCTCCCGGCTGCGTATAGTTGATGGCGTTGACGATGATTTCCAGCAGGACATCGTTTTTGAAATAGATCCGATCGATCATCACGGCGCACTGTGCTTCCAGGGGTTCCACGCGCAGGTGGACCTGCTTCCGACGCGCGGTCGCCTGCAGGGCCGAGACAGCCTCTTCCAGCAAAGGGCCTACCTCCACCCGTTCCGGCTGCAGGTCAATGGAGGAGGTCTCCGAATACAGGGCGGCCAGGGTCCGGTTGCTCATGTCGATCATTTCCGACACGTTCTGCCGCATGTCATCCAGGGTCTCCACAATGACCGGATCCTCCACCGGACGCGTCCGGCGATGGTCCAGGGTTTCTATGTCCAGCTCCAGCGCTCCCAACGCGTTGCGCAGTTCGTGACTCAGGTTGGAAGCCATGTCCTGCTTGCTTTTCAGGTTCCGGCCCAGCCGCCGCTGCATGCCTTGAAAGGCTTCCGCCAGTTCCAGGACTTCCTGAATGCCCCGCACATTTTCCACGCTCAGGGGAGTGGTGGCCTCCGCCGTGCTCTGAATGCGGCTGATGGACTGGGTGATGCGGGACAAGGGGGAGGTGAAAAAGCGGGATACGGTATAGGTGGCCAGACTCACGATCAGGAAACAGCTCAGGCTGCTGGCCCCGAAGATGGCCCACAGACGCGCCTGCACCTCTTCCAGGAAGCCCTTGGATTGGATCACTTCAATGAAGCCAATCACCCGCGGCTGGGAAGACTGGGCTCCGCTGGCGGCGACCGGTTCCGGGGCATGAACCGGTACCAAGGCGATCCAGACCGCCTCGGGACGGCACTGGGCGCAGGTGTAATAGGCCTTGGTGGCAGTGCTGTCCGGGTCGGGCTGGCTGTAGCAGAATTCGGCCTCAAAAGTGAAGTCGGCGGGTTGGCGCGGGGCGGCCCTCATATCCCCGAGGATCACGGCTTCGGCCCGCTGGTTGAGTGTGTCCCGGTAATTTTGCTCCAGCAGATTGCAGGGGAGCATGGAGGTCACGCGCATGCTCGTGGCTACAGTCTGCAACTGCTGGTCTTCATCGTACATGAGGACGCGCACGAAACTGTCCGGCTCCGCCAGGAAAAAAATGTTGCCCAGTGTCAGGGAAGGCAGCGGGGCCGCGCCCAGAAACTCCGTCATTTGCCCGGAAATGGACGTGGCTTCCCGTACCAGGCGCACCCGAAACCGCAGTTCCACAAACCGGTAGGAAACCAGCGTAGTGGCCAAGAGGGTCAGCACCACCAACAGCAATACCAGCGCGGTATTGACCAGAGTCAGATATTGACCAAGTCGCATCCCAACGGACTTCCCAGAGGCAGCAGAGAGCGGGCAAGCCGCCGCCAGTTACCGCATTGGTGGAGGCAAGGAAGAACGCGAGACGGGCCGTCCGGCCCTTCCGGTACGGACCTGTGGAGGGTAACCTAGGCGGAGATGGCCTCGGGCTGCGCCTCCGGCACAACCAGCTTGTAGCCTTTGGTACGGACCGTCTGGATGAAGGATTCGCTCTCGGGGTTCTGCCCCAGCTTTTTCCGCAAATAGCAGATGTGGGCACGAATGGTCTGCTTGTTGGTCTGGTCAAAGAGCTGACTGGACTCGCCTTCCGCTTCGCACAGTACGGTATAGAACTTTTCCAGAGGGACCACCTTGTTGCAGTTTTCCATCAGCAGACCCAGATAGCGGCCTTCCACAGGGGTCAGATTGACATTCTGGCCGCGATTGGTGGCCCGGTTGTCGTCCCGATAGAGCACCAGCTCCAGTCCTGGAACCTGCAGGACTTCGTTCTCCACGGTGCGTTCCCGGCGCACTGCCTGTCGCTCTTCAATCAAGCGCTTGACCTGGGCCAGCATGCGAGCCTGTCCGTCCCCTTTGCGGTGGAAGTGATGTGCCCCCAACCCCAAGGCCTCGATGTAGGTCTCCTCGGTCTGCTCGTCTGTGGCCGGCTGACCCGAGACCACGATCACGTCCGGGTCGCTGGGGCCATGCGGCAGCCTTTCCAGCAGCTCCATGCCGTTGATGCCGGGCAGTTTCAGGTCCAGAATGACGATCTGGGGGCGATGGAGCCCAATCAGGCGTTCGCCTTCCTCGGCGCTGTCGCAACTGATGACCATCACATCGTCCAGATGGCTCTCCAAAAATCGCTGGGCCGATTTGCGAAAGAAGCGGTCATCGTCGATCAGAACCAATTTGGTATGCACAGCGTTAGCCTCCCATGTGACTGACACGAACCCTGAGGCACCAGCATCCTGCAGTGCCCTTCCGACTGTGGGCAGCGTCATCTGCGCCAGTGCAGATTTCCATGTCCGCCTGCCCTGTTCACCCATGCAATGGGGATTATATGCCTTTGGCGTTGAGGGCACAGTGCGCCGAGCACCGCTCAGCCTGGGGCTCTGGACAGGTGCCCCACCCCGATTTGATGGCCTCCGAAGCTTTCTTGGCTCACCCTCTGGCTTACCGTGCACTGTCCGACCGGCACCCGGCATTCGGGGCAACCCCGCTTTCAGCATGTGCAGCGGTTTTCGGATGGCCAGGCTGCCGAGCTGCGCGCACAGACCCCGCTGTCGCCCCTTCCCCGTGCCAGCATGACCCATTGTAGTGGGTCCCGTGTCATCCCCTGCGTGCGCGTTTGCCCATGGAGGCCAAGTCAAACACAACGCAAACAGTGCAAGGCGCTGCAGTGGTGGCCAAGGCCGATGTCCAGGCCCGACAGGTACAATCTGCCCGGCCCGGGATACATCGTGATCAAGGAATGCACGCCCCATGGACCACTTGCTCCCCCCGCCGTCACAAGACGGCCGCAACCTATGCCCACACTGCACCGGACTTCGCGCTGGTGGGTGTGGAGACTGCCAATCGCTGGCAAGGCAGCATCTGGCAGTCTCGGGATCTGCCATGTCGAAGCTGGCGCCGTTGCAGACGCTTGGCAAACCCTGGTGAGCCGCAGGAGCCTTTCGACCGCAGCCGCATGCGGGTGCATGGCATTACTCCGGAGCAGGTGGATGGAGCGCCTGTCTGGTCCGACATCTCCCCGGATGTGCAACGGCGGCTGTTGGGTCTGGTGGTCAGTCATGGCCCCTTCGACAAATCGGCGTTGCGGCAGTCGTGTCGTCGTCATGGCCTGCGCTCCCTGCAACGTGTGGAGTGGAGAGACAGTGCCACGCTGGCTCGGCATACCTGGCCGGAAAGGTGCGGGAATTATGTGTCTAAGTACACATGCAAGCATGTGCTTTTATAAAGAAAGCGACATGCGGGGAATTGCATGCCGCCTTCCCCAGACCAAGGCCCAGCGGCGCTGCCAACGATGGTGCGAGTCCTGGACAGGCCCCAAGCCCCAGGTTGTGGCTCTGCGACCCGGCGGCCCCTGGAGCTGGTGGCTCAGGGGCATACCCTCTGCTTGCTGTCCGAGGCCGAATTTCATGCCTGGGTGGACATGGACCCTGCTGCCTGACAGCGGCTGGCGATCGCATGCAAGCAGGGCCGCGGCCAGCGTTCTGCATTAGAATCCCCATGGCCAGCGAGACTCTGGGCACTGCCTGCCACCAGCTGGCCAATCGCCTGGGCCACCGCACTGGAGTAGATGATTTCATGTCCCCCACAGTACGCATAGAAGAAGACAGCCTGGGCCCGGTCGAAGTGCCCGCGGACGCCCTGTATGGCCCCCAGACTCAAAGGGCGCTGGACAACTTCGCCATCAGCCCATACCGCTTTCCGGCGAGCTTCCTCCGAGCCTTGGGCTGGATCAAGCAGGCGGCCGCCCTGGCCAATGGTGACTTGGGGTTGCTGTCGGCAGACAAGGCCCGGGCCATCTCTGCGGCGGCAGCGGAAGTGGCCGCCAATCAGCATGATGCCGAATTTCCATTGGACATCTTCCAGACCGGATCCGGCACCAGCACCAACATGAATGCCAATGAAGTCATTGCCGCTCTGGCAAGCGACGCCGTGGGGAAAGCCATTCATCCCAACGACGATGTCAACATGAGTCAGAGCAGCAATGACGTGATTCCCAGTGCCCTGCATGTCAGCGTGGCGTGGACCATCCACCAGGACCTGCTGCCTGCGCTGGATGGTCTGGCTGACACCATTGCCCGCAAGATTGAAGTGTGTGGAGACGTCACCAAGACTGGCCGCACCCATCTCATGGATGCCACGCCCGTGACGCTGGGTCAGGAAATGGGAGGCTGGCTGGCCCAGGTAACCGCCAATCGAGACCGTCTGCAGGCCGCCCTGCCGGGGCTCCAGTCACTGGTGCTGGGCGGCACGGCAGTGGGCACGGGCATCAATGCCCACCCTGAGTTCAGCCGCAAGGCGTTGGCACACCTGTCCCGGCTGACAGGTCTCACCTTTACCCAGGCCGTGAATTTCTTTGCCGGCATGGCCGCCCAGGATGTCATCGTGGATGTGAGCGGCCATTTGCGCACTGTCGCGGTTTCCCTGACCAAGATCTGCAACGATCTGCGCTGGATGAACAGTGGCCCCATCGCAGGTCTGGGTGAAATTTCTCTGCCGGCCCTGCAGCCCGGCAGCAGCATCATGCCGGGCAAGATCAATCCGGTCATCCCGGAAGCGGTGCTCATGGCCAGTGCCCAGGTTATGGGCAACGACGTGGCGGTGGGCCAGGCCGGTGTCACCGGAGTCTTCCAACTCAATGTCACGCTGCCTCTGCTGGCCCACAACCTTCTGGAAAGCGTGGCTCTGCTGAGCAACTCCTGCCGCCGGCTGGCCACGCATGCCATAGCCGGGTTCACGGTCCATGCGGAGCGAATCCAGGCGGCGCTGGAGCGCAATCCCATTCTGGTGACAGCCCTCAATCCCGTGATCGGGTACGCCTTGGGAACCCAAATCGCCAAGCGGGCCTACGCGGAAAATCGTGCCCTGAAGGACGTGGCCCTGGAATTGACAGATCTGTCCGCGGAGGAACTGGACAGATTGCTGGACCCCAAGGCCTTGACCCAAGGCGGTACGCCAGAAGTCTGACTCAGTCCAGGAACCGGGAGGGGTTCAAGGATTTGCCGTCCTTCCGGATTTCCAGGTGCAGATGCGGGCCCGTGCTGTTGCCTGAATTTCCCATGTTGCCCACAATCTGGCCCTGCCGCACTCCTGCCCCTTTGCGCACGGAGAATGTGGACAGGTGGGCATAGAGGGATGTGAAGCCATTGCCGTGGTCTATGACCACCATGTTTCCGTATCCGTGATTCCAGCCGAAGTTGGCGTACGCCACCACGCCGTGGTCCACGGCGCGAATCAGGGAGCCGGTGGGCCCCGCATAGTCAATGGCCCGGTGGTGGGCCCAGTACCCCTGACTGACATAGGTGTCTGTCACGGGCCTCTGAAAGGTGCCGGAGCCAATGAAAGTGCCAGGCACATGGTCCGCAGTGTACGTGATAAAGGACTCTTCGGGCGGCGGCGGCCGGATGCCGCCCGGGATGAACAGCCGTTGGCTTGGGAATATGAGGTTGTTCTTCAGGTTGTTGGGAGCAAAGCCGAGAATGTCATCGAGGCGCACTTCATACAGAAGGGAAATCTCGGAGAGCGTGTCCCCGGAACCCACAATGTGCAATGCCCCATCCATGGGCGGAATCGTGAGCTCGTCGCCGACCGAGAGGTGGGATGTGGATTCATCTATCCGCGGATTGGTCCAGAGAATGGTCTCTGCTTTCAGGCCCAGCTGCTGAGACAGCCCCCATACGGTGTCCCCCGGACGGACGGTGTATTGCCGCATGACCTCGGGCCCGGTGCGTGACTGGGCCCGGTTCAGGGTCGTTGCGCTCCCTCCCCGTTCTGGGCGTGCGATGTACACGGGGTGCACCTGAATGGGACGACTGATCCGCGCGGCCAGCCCCGGGCCCCGGGACACCTCCACCAAGGCCGCGGCATCGATCAGATCTTGGTCCCGGGGGCTGAAATTGTCTGCTGCCTGGCTGGGCAGGGCATCCAGCACTTCAATGTTGACCCGGGCCAGGACTACGGCCACCACGATGACAAACACGAAAGTGACAGTCAGGAAGGACTGGTGCTGACGCAGTCTTTCCCCCCATGCCCGGGGCGCGAGGCGAGGCTGAAAGTCGACCTCTCCCATGCCCGGAAATGGACTGGTCTGGGTATGCATTAGGTCGCGTGCGCCAGACATCTCAGTGGCCCCGTTGGAGTGCAGGGCCATCGTATCACGAAAAGGAGGCGTGGCTCTTGCCGAGCCTGCCGCTCCGCCATGGGCAGTTCCCGGCAGCAGGTCCGCTGCCGGGAACGGAATCCGGTCTAGACCGTGAGCTTGTCCAGGAATTCAGCGTTGTTGGCGGACTTGCTGAGCCTTTCCAGTATGGGCAGGATCGCTTCCTGGCTGCCGCCCACCGCGTCGATCATGCGCCGCAAGGTGTAGACCTTGGTCAGGATTTCCGGATCGAGCAGTTTCTCTTCGGCCCGAGTGCCGCTGCGCTCTACGTCAATGGCGGGGAAGATTCTGCGCTCGGCCAGGCGGCGGTCGAGATGCAACTCCATGTTGCCTGTGCCCTTGAACTCCTCATAGATCATGTCATCCATGCGGCTGCCCGTGTCTATCAGCGTCGTGGCCAGGATGGTCAAGGAACCGCCTTCTTCAATGTTGCGGGCCGTACCGAAGATCTTCTTGGGGGGATACAAAGCCGCCGGATCAATGCCGCCCGACAGGGTCCTGCCCGAAGGCGGCACGGCAAGGTTGTAGGCTCGGGACAGGCGCGTAATGCTGTCCAGCAGAATGACAACATCCTGCCTGAACTCCACTAGGCGCCGCGCGCGTTCCAGCGCCATTTCGGATACGGCCACATGGTTGTGGACCGGTTCATCAAAAGTGCTGCTGAAGACTTCCCCCTGCACCGACCGTTCCATGTCGGTCACCTCCTCGGGACGCTCGCCAATCAGGAGGACCATCAGGTGCGTATCTTCATGGTTGGCGGTAATGCCGTTGGCAATGCGCTTCAGGATGGTGGTTTTGCCCGCCATGGGCGGCGACACGATCAGTCCGCGCTGGCCGCGGCCAATCGGGCACAGCAGGTCAATGAGTCGGGTGGCCAGGATGCTGGGGGAGGTTTCCAGGTACAGCTGCTCCTCTGGGAAAATCGGGGTCAGCTGCTCAAACCGCGGCCGCAGCTTGGCTTCGCTGGGTTCCCGGTCGTTGACAGTCTCGACTTTCAGAAGGCCGTTGTACCGTTCAGAGTCCTTGGGCCTGCGGAACTGCCCAATGACCATGTCGCCGGTGCGCAGTCCGAACCGCCGAATCTGGCTCTGACTGACATACACGTCATCCTGTCCGGGCAACAGGTGATCCGTCCGCAGGAAACCGACTCCATCGGACATGATTTCCAGTACCCCACCCCCGAACAAACTGCCCCGGGCTTCCGCAGCGTTGTGCAGGATGTTGAGGATCAGGTCCTTCTTCTTCAGACGGTGCGCGCGCTTGACGCGGTGTTCCTGAGCCAGAGCCAGCAATGCCTCGCTGCTCTGATTCTTGAGGGTCACGAAGGACAGCTGAGGATGTCGGCTGTTCGACTTGGTTCTAGCCATGACAATGCATTACTCCAATTGCGGCACATGACTTCTCTGTTTCGGGCAGGCCGCCGGCAGGCGCGTCCACGCTGTGCCATTTCCAGATGTGTTTGCAGTTCCCCAGCGGCGCGGTCCTGCATCGTGCATCTGGCCCCGTTACCACGGGAGCAAAGATCCCAAGGGCTCAGGGGGGACACCCCTGGCCTTGCCGTGCGTTGTGGTGTCAGAGAAACGCTAACGCTATGGAAAAGGTCCGGTACTTGCTGTAGATCTCACCTTTCCGGACCCTAGGCTACGGTGTCGGGACTGGGTTCGGATTGTGAAATTAAATTTCTGCCCTGCGCTACGGATCTGGCTGGCTGCGCCTGCTCTGCTGCCGAAGTCAAGGCAACGGGAAGAGTGCGGATTTCTGCTTGGCTTGCCCCCTCCGCCTCAGCAACCAGACCATGTCTCGCGCTGAGACATCCGAAAAGCGAAAGGCAGAATCCAAAATCAATTTACAAAGGCTGCTCTGTGGGTTTGAATATACTGCAGGGACGGAAGGGGAGAGACAATGGCCCCCGCTGCGCTTATTCTAGCAGGTTGGAAAAAGGGTTTCAAAGAACTGGGCTGATAATCCGACTGTTTGAATGCACTTTGAAGGTTGCTGCATGTCCAATGTCCAAGCTGGTGGAGCGCTGCATCATGATCGGGCTGGACCCCTTGCCGCCGCTTTCGGGCAGGCGGCCTTGCAGGAGGGGAAGCCTTGGCGCAGCGGATCGAGGATTGTACGCCTACGGTGGACAACGTGTCGGCCTTGGTCCAGGCTGAGTCTGCGACTGTGCCGGATCACGGATTTGGCACGCGGGTCCTGAACCGCACCCGGCGGGCCGGCATTCTGGCTCCGGGTGCCACCCTGATGCGCACTGGGAAAACGGCCAAGGCCTGTGCCCCCGCGGGTACTCGGCGACGCTGGCAGGCCGAATCCGCGCCCTGCAACCTTTTTGCGCGCGCATCACCTTCCGGCAGGGAGATGCCCTCTGGCTGCTGGCCCCCCTGCTGCCAACGGAGCGACAGACCATTGCGTTGTTTGTGGACCCACTCTACACGGCTGGCGGGCAACAAGCCGGCCAATGTCTGTACACCTGTCACGCACCGGATCATGATCGTCTGCATCGCTGGTTGGCACAGCAGGGCAGACCCTTTCTCATGACCTGCAATGAAACCCCAGAAATCTTGGATCTGGTGGGACCTGGTGACCCGTCACGGTGCAGATTGCGCGTGCAGTGCCCTTGTCAATCTGGCGGAGCGGAGGGCATGTGTCCGCTGAAGCCCATTGGTCAGAACTTCAAAAAGCTCCCACCGTTGCACCGACAGTCTGTCCTGTCACAGCCAAAGGATGCCATGGGTTTGTTTCCACGTGCAGGTCCCTGATGCTCTCTGGCCTGTCATGCGCGAAACACTTGGCCCGGTGCGCTGCGGCACGCGCTGATATCCCATGTCGAGGGCAGCCACTTGTTCATGCTGCACAAAGGCTCGGCTCAAGATTCGTCAGCACTGGCAATCCCGACCTGCCTGGCCAGCCCATAGAATCCAAGCCATTGAATTGATTGGGGGATTGACGATATGGGACTCTTGTTCGCAGCAGCCGGCTTCGCAGTGCTCTTTGCCCTGTGGGTGATTTTGCCGAAGTTCTTGCAGTCCAGGGCCAATGCCGAGTAGGACGACCCCACTCTTTCCGGGAAAAGCCAGGACCGGGGGTGACACCTCCGGTCTTTTGATTCCTGGCTTCCCAGCATGATTCGCAGGGAACTGATGTGCCTCCCCTGTCCCGAGACACCGCCGGGATGGACCGGTGCCCTGCGCCTTGCCCGCGGTCCGGTACCCTCGATGAAAATCGCCATCCAGACGCAAGTTCAGGCAACCCGCTGATCGGGATGGGTATGCAGCAGCGAACCCACCCACGGGCCCAGGGGCTGCGGTGGCAAGTCATATTGGCATTCCCCCTCATCGAAAATCTCAAAACCGCGTTTCTGGTAATTGCTGAGGGCATGGGGATGGTCCAGTTCGCAGGTGTGTAGCCACACCCGCTGCGGATTCAGATCCCAGGCGCATTCTATGGCTCGGGAGATGAAGTATCCGCCCAATCCTTTCCGCTGAAAGCTGCGGATCAGCCCAAAACTGGCAATTTCCACGCCCTTCCCGGACTGGTGCAGCTCGAAGAAGCCTGCCGGAGTGCCGTCCTGGTACAAGACCCAGGTATGGAAGGCCGGATCCGCGATCACGCCCATCCACTGGTCGTAGGACCAGCCCAGGCGATCGATCCAATACCAGTCTCCGCCCACGGCCGTGTAGAGAAATCGGCTGAATTCCGGGCAGGGGACCTCTGCCTTCCGCAGGCAGACCCCTGCCGGTTGCGTCCGCACAGGCCGCCATTGGGCCCGGCTCTGCATATGCAAATAGTAGCGGCGGGCAGTGACGCGCATGGGCAGAGGCTCGACAGGAATGCGCACGGGCAGTCTAGCTGCGGGGCAACCGATGCTTCTGCAGCTTGCCCATCGCGTTGCGCGGCAGAGCCGGCACCACGCGGAATTCGGAGGGCACCTTGAAACTGGCCAGCTGCTGGCGACAAAAGGCAGTTGCGACCTCTTGATCGAAAGTGCCGGCCACTACCACGTAGGCCAGCGGAGTTTCGCCCCATTCGGGATGGGGACAGCCCACCACCGCAGCCTCCTCAATGCCGGAGCACTGCAGCAGGACTTCTTCCACCTCTCGTGGATAGACATTGAAGCCTCCCGACAGGATGCATTCATGGCTGCGGCCCAGAAGTGTCAGGTAGCCCGTTTCCGGGTGGAAGCGGCCCATGTCGCCGGTTCTGAACCAACGTCGGCCGAGATCATCCTGGACAAAGGCGTGGGCGGTCTGTTCCGGGGCATTCCAGTAGGCAGAAATCACGTTGCTGCCGCGTACTTGCAGGTGGCCCTCCTGGCCGCAAGGCAGTTCCTGGTCCCGGGCATCCACGATGCGCCCGGAAACACCAGGCAAGGGCAATCCCACAGTGCTGGGCACTCTTTCCCCGGCCAAGGGATTGCTGTAGTTCATGCCCGTTTCCGTCATGCCATATCGTTCCAATATAGCATGTCCCGTCAGCTGCTGAAACCTCTTGTGGTCCTCCGCGGCCAAGGGCGCGCTGCCGGAACAGAAGAGCCGCATATGGCTCAGGTCGCGGGCAGCGGTCTTCTCCATGAGACGCATCAGGCGGAAGTACATGGTAGGCACTGCAAAATAGAGGGTAGTGCTCCGGTCCTGCAACTGCTGCAGGACCGCTCGGGCCTCGAAGGTCCGATGGAGAATGACCGAAGCGCCGGCTGTCAGCGCACACAGCAAGCCCACTTCAAGGCCATGCACATGAAACAGCGGCAAGGTCAACAAGAGCACATCGTCTGCCTGCCAGCCCCAGGCGGCCACCAATCCCGTGACGGTAGCCACCAGGTTATTGTGGGAGAGCATGGCCCCCTTGCTGCGTCCCGTGGTGCCTGAGGTGTACAGAATCAGGGCTGTATCGTCACTGCCCACCGCGGGTCCCGGCCGGCGGGCCCGGCCGGCAGACAGCGGCGCCTGGTCCAGAGGCAGCACCGTTATCTGTGCCAGTCCCGGCGCGTCAATGCCCATGTCCCGGAGCCGACTCCGGTGGTGCGCCTCGAGCAACAGCAGTTTGGGGGCGCAATCGGTCAGAATGAGCTCCATTTCCCGCTGCCGATACCGTGGATTCACAGGCACGGCGACAGCTCCGAGCTGCCACAGGGCCATCAGGGCAACGACATAGGCTCCCGAATTTTCGGCCCAGATCACGACGCGGTCGTGTGGCTCCACGCCGTGGCGGGTCAGATATTGGCTCATGGCCCAGGCCTGATCCTGCAGTTGGGCATAGGTCCAGCACTGTCCCGTATCCCGGCACTCCAAGGCCTGTTTCTGTGGTTGCTGGCTACACCGCACAGCCAGCAACGTATTGAGATTCATGGGAATGCACCACGCGGTCTGAGGACTGCAGCGGCCCCCGTAATGCCCTCAGGGCAGAGTGGGTCATGACCCCGACGTGGCCCCAGGTCCCGCCTGGGGGCCCAAGCCCCTATCCAGCGGTCCCGCCCGGACCGCCGCAGGGAGACAGCAGAATCCGCCGCACGGGATCGACGCCGGGGTTCGCTGCAACATGTACATTCTCCAAACCGCCGCACCGGCGGTTTGAGGCGGGCAATCGGGGAAGAAAGAACCATTCTCCCGACCAGGCGCGCGGTTTCTTGAGCCTTGCCGCGGCATCGCGCAAGGCGTTGTGCCCCTCCGGGTGCCATCCCGGGGCACGGGTTCGGATCACAGGACCCTTTTCCCGCCGTGGGGCCGAACGTGCCCGCGCATCTGGAGCCCCTGTACCGAACGCGCCGCATCTCCTCTCGCCGCGACATCCGTACCTGGAGGAAACAGACGATACTCCGTGAACAGGTCCGGGCACACATCCGTGGGTGACGCCTCTGGCTTCGCACAACCTTTGCACAATCCCATTGCCTGCCAGGCCCGCTGCCCTTGCGGCAGACCGGTCTACTGATTCGGGGCCCCAGGCGTGGGGTTGCCGACAGTCTGAAATTCGCCGGTGCCATCGGGCACGCGGGCCAGGCTGGTGCCGGTATCAGCCTGCCCCCTGGACCAATCGACTGCATCCACCAGGATGCCTGTGGCAGTCCAGATCCCCAGCTCTTCGTCCCGGCCCAAGGCAAAGCCGGGCCATCCGTCCGTGTCCAGTGCAATTACAAGATACGCACCGGGCGGAATTGTCAGCGCTGTCGGGAAGGCAGTACGCTTGCCGACATCTGTCAGGTCGTCCGCCAGCACAAAGTCGGCCAAGGCCAGATGGGTTGTGGAGGCATTGTAAAGTTCAAACCAGTCCCGCGGTTCTCCTTGGGCAGCTATTTCGTTGATCACCAGACCGATATCTGCCGCATGAGCCGGCGGGCCGGACATGGCGGTGTCCGTATCAATGGACGATGGCGCTGTCCCGTCCCCGATGCTGCCGTGGAACCGGGCGGAGATGACAGCCCCTGGCACCGTACTGGCCTCAATCAACTCCAGCTGTCCTCCGGTCACGGGGACAAACCTGTCCGGTACGGTCCCACCGACCGGGATGGTCCAAAGGACGCCGCCGATCTCACCCGCACTGATGGACAGGGCAACGCCACTGGACAGCCGGGCCAAAGGCAGTACCAGGGTCAGTCCCTGGAGGGAACCGTCCATCCCCAAGGCCATGGCAGTGAGGGATACCGCATCTGTCATGCCAAACCCGGCGGCTTCTTCCGGGGTGGCCGGGCCCGCGATGACGGTCCAATCCATGCCGGTCGGGGCGGTGTCGTTCATCAGGAAATGGGTAACCGTCCCCTTCCCAAAGGGATCAGCGCTCTGGTTTGATCCCCAGGTTGTGGCCAGGTGCAACTCGACCTTGCCGGGTGCAAAACTCCCTGTTGACTCGCCATCCGCGCAGAAAGGAGCCGCGGCCAGAGGCCAAGGCCAATCCGGCGGCATCGGCTCCAAATCTTGCAGGATGGTGTCACGCCGCGCTGCAATAAACCGCCGTACCCGTTCTGTATCTGCGGCGGCGGCGGCCCGCTCGGCGGGCAGGGCATACTGCTGGACGATGGCCGCCATTTCGTCGGTGCGCTTGAGCAACGCGGCCTCGTTCCACACGGTATCCAGCAGTTCCTGCAGACGGCGGGTGTAGGCGGTCCGCCCGGCCGCGTTCTGGTACAGGCGGTGGGCAATGGCTCCGTGGGCCCATACTGACGGTGGCGGATCGTCGATACTGTCAAAGGGATTGGGATCGTCCTCCAGGGAGAAAACTTGATCTACGCCCCAGGGGATGAACACAAAAGAGCCATCCGGTTCCCGATAGAAATGGTAGTTGTTGCGGTTGCTGGTATATCCGTCCCAATGACCGACCGCGTTCTGGTACAGGCGGTGGGCAATGGCTCCGTGGGCCCATACTGACGGTGGCGGATCGTCGATACTGTCAAAGGGATTGGGATCGTCCTCCAGGGAGAAAACTTGATCTACGCCCCAGGGGATGAACACAAAAGAGCCATCCGGTTCCCGATAGAAATGGTAGTTGTTGCGGTTGCTGGTATATCCGTCCCAATGACCGACCAGCACTTCCGTGGCCCAGAAAGAGAGGAATCGGTCCCGGTCCACGATGACCTCCAGGGCAGTCAAGCCGGCTGGCGCGGGGTCTTGCAGCGCGGCGACGACGGCATCGATGTCGGACCAGTCGGCGGCCTCCTCGTTGGTTTTCTTTTCGAAGGTGCCGCGCCATGCAGGGCGGAAATCGCTTATCGTGCCCTCATACAGGTTGCCCTGGGCATTGGCAAAATGGCGTTCCAGAAAGGGAGGCTTGATTTCCTCCACATGGACATAGAGACCCAGCTCCTGATTGTTGACGGACACGGTCGCGAAGTTGCACCGGGGGGCCGGAAGACCGGCATCGGCAAAGACCTGGTAGGCGAGGCAGGTGTTAAGCAGCGAATCATCCTGAATGCTGTTGTTTAGGGTCATCCGCTCCATCACGCCGCCCAGCAGCTGGCCGTCTGTGTATTGGTCGAAACGGAGCTTGAGGGAGGGTTTGTCCGAGCTCTGGGAGCCGACAAATCCCTTTTTGCGGATACCGACATCGGCGTGGGTCTCGCCGTCCACGGTGACTTGGGCCGAGAACCAGGAATAAATGTCGGCAAAGGGCTCCGCGAGGCAGCCTGTCTGGATTTCCGCGACCAGATTTTCGAAAGTCCGGGTCTGGTGCCGCAGAGAGTCCCAGTCCGCGGGCGCGATGTCGATGGCAATGTGCAGCACATGGTGCAGGGCGAAGTAGGGGTCGGTAGGGTGGGGCGGCAGACCCGCGGTGTCTTGTGCCCATGGGGCGTCTCCAAGGGACTGGACCGGTGCAGGGACGACCGGTTCCTCAAAAGACAACTCGAACCCGCACCCGGCTGTCAGCATGGCCCACAGCCCGGCCACCAGCAGCAGGATCAACCTGCCCCCGCGTCCAGAGGACCTTGTCGTATCAACTGTCCGTGTCATGATAAGCATGGATCGTCTCCTGCAGTCTCGGGCTCAGTGGTAACCGAACCGCGGGGCAAACCGCTCAAACCGAATGGAGCCAATGGGCTTTCCTGCGCCAGACACGTTGGCGCAGGCAGCACTGTTTCCGGTATTATCTCTCCTCTCTCGCCTTGCGGGACTTTGCGATCGGCCTGCCTTATGCACAGCAATCCTACCATTCCGGATATCTCCCGCCGTTCCCCGGGCCGGACCGTTTTGGCCTACGATCCCGGCAATATCAGGCACAATCTGGAGGGCCATCCGGAACATGCGGGTCGGCTCAAGTCCACATGGGCCCTTTTGCAGCGCACGGGACTGCAGGCGCAATGTCTGCCTCTCTCTTCTCGCCCTGCCACCCGGCAGCAAGTGGAACTGGTCCATCGCGCCGCCATGTGGGAACGGCTGCAGACCAGGGTGCCGCCGGGCCAGGTGGTGTGGTGGGATACGGATACCTACCTGAACGAATTCAGCGGGGAGGTTTCCCTGCAGGCGGCAGGGGCAACCCTGCAGGTGACCGAGGAAGTCTGGGCCGGGCGCGCCGACAATGGCATGGCATTGGTCCGGCCGCCGGGACACCACGCTTCCGACCGGCATTCGATGGGCTTTTGTCTGCTGAACAATGTGGCCATTGCGGCACGCTGGGCCCAGACCGGCTTGGGAGTGGGCCGGATCCTGATCCTGGACTTCGATGTGCACCATGGCAACGGTACCCAGGATATTTTCTACACGGATCCTCAAGTACTCTACATCAGTCTGCATCAATATCCCCTGTTTCCCATGACCGGAACTCTGGCCGAGACCGGTGCCGGCGCAGGATTGGGGGCCACCTGCAACCTGCCGCTGCCGGCTGGTGCCGGCGATGCCGCGGTATGCCAGCTCCTGGAGCGGATTGTATATCCACTGGTCCGCGAGTTCGGGCCGGAACTGGTGCTGGTTTCCGCGGGGTTTGACGGCCACTGGCGGGATCCCCTGGCCCACTGGAACCTGTCGCTGCACGGTTATGCCTGGCTCATCCGCGCACTGCTGAATTTGGCGGAAGAGACCGCGCACGGCAAGCTGGTGGTCGTCCTGGAAGGTGGCTACGAGCCACAGGTGCTGAGCTGCGGCATATACAACACGCTGCAGCTGCTCCTGGGCCAGCAGGAGTTCCGGGATCCTTTGGGGATGGCCAAGAGGGAGGAGCCCGACATTTCGGAGTTGCTCTGGGCCATTGCGCGGCAATGGGGCTATGCCTGATGGACGGCGCTGTTGCGCACTCCGGTGTCCCGCCCTGCATGGAGGAAAAGCGGACGACCGCAATGGTTCCGCTTACGTACTGGATGAAATGCATTGATGATCATTTGGCAGCCGGGAATCTGGAGGCTGCGCAGATCGCCTTGCGGGGTTTGATGACACAGCGCCCCTGGCATCTGGCCGCCTATGAGCGCGCCCTGACCCTTACCTGGTACCGCGAGAACCTGGACGAGTGCCAATCCTTCGCGTTGCGCCTGCTGCAGGCTGACCCCCTGCATGTGCCGGCGTATCGCATGATGGCTTGTCTGGGAGACAAGCGGGGGGCAGGCGGCACAGGGCAGGCGACACAGTATTGGCAACGCCTGTGGCAAATGTACCCCTTTATGACGGAATACCGCGCCCGCTGGCAGGCCATGCACGGTAACTTGATGCTGGACTTGCCCGCGTTGGGCTTCACCCATCTGCATAGCCGGCATTGGCCGGAGGCCGCGCGGGTCTTTACCGAATTGACCGAGCGGTATCCCGACCGGGAAGACTGGTATGCGGCGTGGCTGATCTGCGCTTGGCGCAACTACCGGCGTTCCGAGGTGCTGGCAGCCGGGCGCACCCTGGTGCAACGCAACCGGTTTTTGCTGGCCGGTTGGTACATTCTGGCGCTGGTAGGCGACGAAACGGATCAGGCCATAGCCCACACCTACATCTCCCTGCTGGACCCGGACGGCACCCTGGTGCAAACGATGCTGGGCCTGGGATTTGTACCTGTCGAAAGTACAGTGCCACAATTGGAGGTGCCCAGCACACACAGAATGCTGCAGCGCAGTCTCTTTTTGGAGGAGAGTCCAGCGGAATGAGCGAGAGAACCTTCGTCATGATGAAGCCGGATGCCGTGCAACGCGGCCTGGTAGGGGAGATGCTGGCCCGTTTTGAGCGGCGCGGTCTCAAACTGGTGAACCTGCGGATGCTGCGCGTCGACGCGGAACTGGCCCGTCAGCACTACGCGATCCATGCTGACAAACCCTTCTTTGCCGGTCTGATCGAGTTCATCTGCAGCGCACCGGTGGTCATTCTGATGCTGGAAGCTCCTGATGCCATCCAGCTGGTGCGCAACATGGTGGGAGCCACCCATCCCGCGGAAGCCACTGCCGGTTCCATCCGCGCGGATTACGGCCTGGATATCGGCCGTAACCTGATTCATGCCAGTGACGGACCGGAAACGGCTGCCAGCGAGATTGCCTTGTGGTTCAGCGACAGCGCGCTCGAGTGGACCCGGAGCATGCAAGAATGGATTGTGGAATAGGATGAAAATTCCGACTGCCCGGCGTGGCCATGCGCAGGACCGCGGCAATGGATAGTCTGACGCTGGGCCGAGACCTGGTGAATCTGCTGGAAGAGAAGCAAGTCACGGATGTGGTGCTCCTGGATATCCGGGCCCAGACCGCCATGGCCGACTATTTTCTGATTGGCACCGTGCTGAATGATCGCCATGCCCGCGCGGTGGAAGACGACATCCTGACCGATTTCAACCGGGCAAAGAAGATCAAGCCCCGCGGGGTGGAAGGCCGGCCCGCGGACGGCAGTGGCTGGCATCTTCTGGACTACGGTGATGTAGTGCTGCACCTTTTCACCCAGGAAGGGCGCGCCCACTATAACCTGGAAGAACTCTGGCGGGATGCCAAGGTGGTGGTCAAGCTGCTCTAGTCTTGCAGGGGCAATCCATGTCAGGTTGCCTCGCGGCGCCGATTGCATGACTTCCCGGACTGGGATGGATGTCCTGATGGTCAGGAAAATTGCATGATTATGGGCAGGCAGGGCAGAACACAGGAGTTTCCCGCGCCTGCAAGAAGCAGGCCCCGTGCGCACCGGCCGTCCCAGGAAGCCGCTGATTTTGAATGATCGGGAGCCCGACAAGTGGGCATTGGAGGTGCTGCGATGCCCCCAGTACAGTCTGTGACTGGCTTTTACGATCCTGGACCCGGGATGCGTTGTGATGCCGCGGAGCCTCTGTATGGCAAGGCTCTCCGCCATGCGACGCCCCATGCCTGGTGCCACAGCAGTTTAGGCCGGGGCCGAAACTTCCAGGCTGCCGTCGGCATACGCCGTGATCAGTTTTGACGTCATGCCGAGAAACAGACCGTGTTCCACGATCCCCGCGCGGGCCGACAGCGCGGCGGCCATTTCGGCCGGGGCTGTAAGCGGTCCGAAACAGGCATCCAGGATCAGGTGGCCCTGATCGGTGCGATACCGCGTGCCGTCCGGATGGCGGCGGACCGTGACAGCCCCGCCGGCGGCCCGTTCCTGCAGGAAGGCCTGCTGCGAGGTCCAGCCGAACTCCACGACTTCCACCGGTACGGCCCACCGTTGTCCCAAAATGTCCGAGTGCTTGGATTCGTCTACCACGATGATCAGCTGCGTACTGGCCTGGACCAGTATTTTTTCCCGGGTCAGGAAACCACCACCACCCTTGATGAGGTCGAACTGGGGCGAAACTTCATCAGCGCCGTCCACACAGACATCAATCCGGGGATGATGCTCCAAATCCGTGAGCGGTACCCCGCGGGTCCGGGCGAAAGCGCCTACCGCCTGGGCGCTGGGTATGCCGACCACATCCCGCAGCTGGCCCTCTTGCAACGCCTGTCCGAGCCGGGCAATAAACAGGGCCGCGGTACTGCCGCCGCCCAGGCCCACCACCATCCCCGACTCCACGAAGTCCAAAGCCGCGGTAGCAGCCTGCAGTTTGAGGGTGTCCTGGGTTGGCATGGCTGGAGTACGAGCCGTGCAGGAAAACAAGGGGACTTCTATATCTAACCAACACAGACACGGCATTGAACCTTCCATGCCTGCTGCCTCCATTGTACCTGTGAAATCGAGACTGTGCATCGTGCTGTGTGCTGGCGTTTGTTGCCAGAGGCACGCCCAGGCGCAACAGTTGGCCGGTACGGCTGGCGCTTGCCGGTGAGTCCGGAATCACTTCCGGGCAAGCCAGCAACAGCACTGGCAGGATTACAAGATTGGGCCGAAACCCCAGGTGGCATTCTGTGGCCTCGGTAAGGAGTTCACAATTCTGCGGCAGGCCACACCGTGGCTGCAAGCCCAGGGTCACAGGGAAGTGAGGTACACGCTCAAGTACCTGGCCGATGCCTACAGGGCCTGCGGGCAGGGCACACGGCAACATCCTCCGGTGCCAGGCCCGCCATCACACCATCGATGGGCTGTATCCTTGCGGATCAGGTGGGCAGTCTCAGCCAGTCATCACCAGCCAGACCTGCAGCCAATGCGGCTGCGTGGACAGACAGAACCGGGCCTGTGTCGGCCGGTTTCTGTTGTATAAACTGTCAATTTCAGATCAACGCCGACTGGAATGCCGCATTGAACATTTTGGGACACCCTATGCGTCCTGTGGCCCGCGGGACAGGGACTCCGGCATGGCGAGGGACGTTGCCGTTGGGCACCCCAACGACCCGTGCACAGGGATATACCGGAGTTTGTTACCCAGGTGTACAAGTTCCCCAAAGATGTCACCGGGCCATGAGGAACCGGCCCATTTCGTGTCCCGTACGGGCGGGGACCTCCAGGCTGGGGAAGTGGCCGCACTGGGCAAGATATACGATGCGGGTCTGTTTGCGGTCCAGATGACGCCCCAGCCGTTCCACCTGGCTGTAGTGAATGTAAGGATTGGCCTCCCCGTAGAGAATGAGGTTGGGCGTGTCTATGCCGCGCAGCATCGGGGGATGATCCCAGAACAGCAGGCGGGGATGGCCCCAATGGACCCATTGCTTCAATGTGGCCTTGCCCGCCGGCGGGCCAAAGGCCACCCTGGACCCGGTTATGGCCGCTTGCACATCGGAGATCTGCCCAGTTCCTTGGCGATAGAAATGCTGCAGCGCCTGTTCAAAGCAGGATCCGGTCATGAGGGCCCCGGCTATGGGACGGCGCCACCAAATCAGCCCCTTGGGCAGTTTCTGGTCCGGATACAGGGCCGGACTTAGGAACACGCTGCGGGCTACGGCATGGGGATACCGATACAGGTACCGCAGCAGAACCAGATTCCCCAGGTCCTGGGCCGCCAGCTGCAGACGCGGCAGCGCCAGCTGCAGGCGCACAGCTTCCAGCGCATCGGCCAGGAAATCGAAATCCAGACCGGTCCCCTGCCCATGCGGTCGCGCCAGGGGCCACAGATCCAGGGCCAGTATGCGCAAAGAAGCCGGCAAGTTGGGCAACAGGGAGCACCAGAACTCTTTGGTCGCCAGAAATCCGTGGAGCAGCACGAGAGGTGGTACCGGACTGTCAGCCGGACCCGCTGTGAGCAATGCAATCTCCCCCAGATGGGTGGAAAGTCTCTCTGTGGCGGTGTCCATAGAGAGGGCAGCAGACCGGACCGAAAAGTCTACGCGGCCACCGCGGTGGGCTGCAGCGATCGCCGGACGCGATCAATCTCGAGGTCCTGCCGCTGGCGGTCCAGATACAGCGAGACGTGGGTGTACCCCACGTCCTGCAGCAAGTCCAGGGCCTGGGAAAAATGATCTCCGACCCGTTTGGCCACATGGGCATCGGCTCCGATCACAACCGGAATATTCCGCTCCTGCATCATGGACAACTGGGCCTGTCCCGGGTTGTATTCACGGACCTTCTTGAAAATCCCCGAGGTGTTGAATTCCATGGCGATGCCCGTCTGGGCGATCCGGTCCAGGCTGCGGCCTATATCGTTCTCCAGGACTCTGAAATCCCAGTTCCCGGGATCGGCATTCTTGACCAGGTCCGGGTGCGAGAGGCAGTCGAAGAGGCCGGTCTCGGCCGCCTCGGCCAGATGGCGGAAATACGTGCGATGAAAAGTCCGAATGTCGCCGGTCCAGAAAGCCTTATGGTAGTAGGCGGCCTGGGGATGCACGGATCCCAGAATATAGGAATAGTCCTGCTCCGCGTGAAGTTTGTGCAGCCAGGGCACGAATTGGGGCAGATAGTCGCTTTCCAGGCCCAGACGCACGTCCAGGCGGCCTTGGAAGCGCGACCGCGTGGCCATCACCATGTTCACATAGGTCGCCACCTGGTCGTAGGCCATGCGCGATTCGGCATTGATCTGATCCGGCAGGGGACAATGGCAGGTGACCGTCATGCCTTTCAGGTTGCGTGCCACCGCGACGGCCGCATACTCGTCCGGCGTACCGCGGGAGTGTTTGCACAGCTCGGTATGCATGTGGGATTCGTACATGCAGGGTGCGTTCGGGCTGGGAGTCATGCTGGCGGTCCTGCTGAAGAATAGGGCGGCGGCAGTCTCAGGGGCATGGAGCAAGTCAGGTCCGGTGTGGTCTTGATGCCCCTAGCGCCACTGCAAGAGCACGCCCGTATACGTGTCCTTCCGGTGCAGCAGGCCCTGGTAGGCCGCTTCGATTTCCTGCGGCGGCAGGCGATGGGAAATCAGTGGTTCCAGTTGCACCCGACCTTCCCGGACCCAGTCGAAAATCATGCGCTGCTTCTCAAACTGGGAAATCTCCGAGTTGAGGGTCGGATACATGGGATACTGCCATTCCAGAGCTCCCAGCACCCGGATGGAGCGGTAGTGGGTTGCTCCCAGGAAGTCGGTCAGGTTGCCCTGCACGGGCGCGCGCGGCGTACCCAGAATGACCAGCTGCCCCCTGTTCCGGGTGGCGTGGAGGGCCTGCATGCAGACCGCGCTGTGTCCTACGGCATCCACACCGATATCGGCTCTGCGACCGTCCGTGAGCTCCATGATCCGGGTCTGCACGGCTGCCGGCGTGCCGTCAATGACGCAGGGAATGCCGACCTCGGCAGCCAGGGCACGTCTTTCCTGAATCGGATCCACGCCTATCACGCGGCAGCCTCGGGCCCGGAACAGCTGGCAGGCCAGGTTGCCAACCAGCCCGAGGCCGAAGATGGCTACGGTGGGCGCTCCGTGCACGGCGGCGACCAGGATGGAGGTGGCCGCCACGCCCGCCATGCGGGAGGCCGCCGCAATATCCGGGGCAATGTCCTGCGGGACCGGATAGACGAGGCGTTCCTGCGAATACCGGGCCAGCGCCTCATGGCGAGCATAGGTGAAGACCCGATCGCCCACCGCCGCCCGCGTCACCGCGGAGCCTATGGCCTGGACGATGCCGACATTGGCATAGCCGGAGCGCCAGGGATAAAAGCACCAGGAGCCTGGCTGGCGGGTTTTCGGTTCCACTCCGGTGTAGTTGGCCAGTTCCGTACCGGCGCTGATAAAGGTCCATTCGGTTGCAATCAGCAGTTGGTCCGGGGCCAGGTCGGCCGGATCTATCTCTTCCGTGTCCAGGCGCACCACATTCCGGGCTGCGATATTGACAAAGGCATTCTGCATAACGGATCTGCCGCCTGCGCTCAGGACCAGCGTTCGATAATGCCGGCCGCGCCCATGCCCCCGCCCACGCACATCGTGATCAGGCCGACTTCCAGGTCGCGGGCGGCCAATTCATAAATCATCTGCACGGTCAGTTTGGTCCCGGTGGCCCCCAAGGGATGGCCCAGGGCGACCGCCCCGCCATTCACGTTCGTGATCTCTTCGTCCAGCTGCAGGGTGCGGATCACGGCCAAGGCCTGCGCGGCAAAAGCCTCGTTCAATTCAATCAGGTCCACATCCGCCAGTGTCATGCCAGCGCCTTGCAGCGCCTTGGGGACGGCGGCTACAGGCCCTATGCCCATGAATTCCGGAGCGACGCCCGCAACGGCAAAGCTGCGGAACCGCGCCAACGGCTGAATGCCGGCCGCCCGGGCGGCCTGGTCGCTCATCAGCATCACGGCGGCTGCACCGTCACTGGTCTGGCTGCTGTTGCCGGCAGTCACAGTCCCTTGGGCGTGGAACACGGGGTGCAAGGCGGCCAGACTGGACAAGGAGGTGTTATGGCGAATGCCTTCATCCTGGGCGAACGTGAATTGCTGCCGACAGACGCGGGGACCGCTCCCGCGGGCGATGGTGACGGGCAGCGGCACGATCTGCTCGACAAAGCGGCCTTTCGCCGTGGCCTGGGCGGCCCGCTGATGGCTGCGCAACGCGTACCGGTCCTGATCGGCCCGGGAGATTGCGTATTTCTGCACGAGGTTCTCGGCTGTCAGACCCATGGTGAGATATATGCCCGGCCATTCCTGCATAAGGGTGGGGTTGACCTTGACCCGCTGCGGGGTCATGGGCACCCGGGACATACTTTCCACGCCGCCCGCCACTACGACTTCGCTCATGCCGGTCATGATCTGTTGGGCGGCGGTGGCTATGGTCTGCAGGCCGCTGGCGCATTGGCGGTTGACGGTCTGCGCACTGGCGGAGGCGGGCAAGCCCGCCCGCAAGGCCGCAATGCGGCCCACGTTCAATCCCTGTTCGGCCTCCGGAAAGGCACAGCCAATGCCTATGTCTTCAATGCGCTCCGGCGTCACGCCGGAGCGGTCCACAACCGCATCAAGGATTGTGGCGAGCATGTCTTCAGGCCGTACGGTCCTGAGCTGGCCGCGGGGGGCTTTGCCGACCGCCGTGCGCACAGCCGAGACGATTACCGCATCTTGCATGTCCGAGATCCTGCCACGACAGTCAGTTGGCCAGAGGTTTGCCGGTCGTCAACATGTGGTGTATCCGGGCCTGCGTTTTGGCTTCGCCCAGCAGCGAGAGGATGGCCTCGCGTTCCAGATCCAAGAAGTATTGCTCGTCCATCCATGCGGGTGTGGTCAAGGGGCCGCCGCTGAGCACATGGATCAGTTTGGAGGCAATGTGGCGGTCGTACTCCGTCAGGTATTGGCCTTCCCGCAGGAAGTACAGGGTGGCGGTCAGATTCGCCTGCAGATCTGTGCCGCCGGCGTAGACGTTGGCTTGGGTGACCGGCGGGCGATAGCCTGCCTGCTGCAGCGTGCGCAATGTGGCTTCGGCACTGCTCAGAATCTGGCTGGACCTGCCTACTATGGTATCGCGCGTGTCCAGCAAACCCATGCGGCGGGCCTGTTCTGCCTGGCTTGAGACCTGGGCCTGGCCCATCATCTGCACGAGGGCCTGTATGGTGCGTTCCGGGCTTTTCAAGTCCCAGTCGCCTGCCAGGTCCAGGTGACGGCGGACCATCTCCTTGCAGCCCCCCCAGCCCGGAATCAGACCCACCCGGGTCTCCACCAGGCCCAATCGGGCATCGCGGTACGCCACGGCTCTGTCCGCGGCCAGCACCACTTCCACGCCGCCGCCCAATGCCAGCCCGCGCAGCGCCGTGACCACCGGCTTGGGGGCTTCCCGCAAGGCCTGCAACGTGCTCTGTCCCAGGGCAATGCGCCTTTCCAGTTCCGACCAGTCTCCTTGCTCCATGTCCCGCAGCAGAAATTGCAGGTTGGCCCCCGCCGAGAAAATGTCATCGTCGTTGGCAATGACCAGCCCCGCGGCAGCCCCGTGCAGCTGCTCCAGCGCCGCTTGACAGATGGCCAGCACTTGGTCGTCAATGGTGTTGAGTTTGGAGTGGATTTCCAGGAACAGGATCTGGTCCCTTCCCCGTTTCAGGGAGGCCGAGACGTTTTCCACCAGCAATTCGGCTGCTGCCAACGTGTCCCGGTAGCCGTGGAAACTGTCGCCCCGCGGGATGGACACGAATGGGCCTGCAAAGGTCGCCGCCGTGCGTTGCATCCCGGAGCCCCGGTGGAACGTGCGGGTGGCCCGCGGCCCGTTGCTGTCATCCCCATCCTGCCCCAGCACCTTGATCCACGGCGGACAGGCAATGTCCCGGGCCTCCATCTCCTGGAGACTGGCCTCGTGTCCAAGGGCATCCCAAATCTCGAAAGGACCCAGCTCCCAGCCAAAACCCCAGCGCATGACGCGGTCGATGTCGTAGACCGAACTGGCCAGTTCAGAGGCAATGCCAGCCAGGTAGGCCAAGGATTGGCCCAGGACCGCCCAGCCAAAATCCTGCACCGGGGAGGGTGTATACAGCAAGGCCGGCAGTCTCTCGGCCAGGGGCAGCGCCTCCAGTTTCTGCAGACCGGCCTGCCCGCGCGTCCCGGGGCTCCGGTAGCGGACGGTGCCTTGTCGGGCCGCTGCCAAATCCAGTTCCCGGAAAGACTTGCGCCTGTTTTCCGCCGTGACAGCCTGATAGAACCCCTGGCCGCTCTTGCGGCCCAGATGCCCCGCCGCGGTCAAGGTATGCAACACCGGGCCGACACCGCCCCGGGCGACAGACTGGAGCGCGGCGTCTGCCGGCAGCAAATCCGTCAAGGTGGAGCAGACTTGCTCCATGACATCCAGCCCGACCAGGTCGGCCAGACGAAAGGTCCCGGTCTTGGGACGCCCCAACAGGGGCCCGGTCAAGGCATCCACTTCCCCGACCGAGAGCCCCCGGGCCAGGGCCTCGTTGATCGTGGCCTGCTGGCAATAGGCGAAGAAACGATTGCCGATGAAATACGGGGTGTCCTTGCACACCACTACTTCGCGGCCCAGGCGCCACTGACTGAAATCCCTGAATTCCCGGAGCAGATCCGGATCCGTGAGCGGTCCCGGGATCAGCTCCAACAGCGGCAAATAGCGGGGCGGATTGAAGAAGTGTGTCCCAAAGCAGCGGCGCGCGAAGTCGGCGTCCAGCCCCTCGGTCAGCCGATGGATGGGCAAGCCGGAGGTATTGGAGGAAACGAAGGTCGGAGCGGGACAGCAGGCCGGGAAACGGCTCCACAGCGCCCGCTTCAGGGCCAGATCCTCCGTAATGGCCTCCAGTACCCAGTCGCTCTGCGCGAGCGCCCGCTCCAAATCGTCTTCCAGATTCCCGATCTCGATCCGTGCCAGGCCAGTTTCGTCATACAGACAGGGCGGCTGCAACTCCTGCATCCGTACCAGCCCGGTCTGGGCCCGCTGATTGCGCTGTCGTGGATCCGGCGTGACCCCGGCCTGGACGGTCCCGCTGGGCAGGTCCAGCAAATGTACCTTCAGGCCGGCATCACCCAGCAGGGCAGCCAGGGCAGCCCCCATGGTGCCCGCCCCCAATACGGTAACGGTTTGGACAGTCAGTGCCACGCGCGGGTCTCGGGTTCGGTGCTACGGGCCCGCCGGAGAGGCCGGGATGCACAATCTGTGTTGGTGCAGTCAAAGCCGCGGCAGGAGACGATCAAGGTGTACATTCGGGAGCGTTTCTGGCCTCTGCCAGGATCTGGTCTGCAGAGACTGACTTCCCTATTGTAACGGTTTTGCAGATTCCGGGGTGGGACGGAGCCACCCCGGCGCCGCAGATCGGACAAGTCCTCCGTGGGCGCTTGATCCGCAAGGAGCGCGTCCAGTGCTACGTGCCCAGGGCCCGCGACAGTCTTCAGGCCGCGGGCTGGCACTCTTTGCGGTAGATCAGGCTGGCGGGAATGGCTTTGAAACCCAAAGCCAAATTGATCTGGAACATGGGATTGTTCTCCTCGTTGTCGGTTTGCACCACTTTGACGTTCCGTTCCCGGGCATGGGCTATGGCGCACAGCTTCAGGGCGGTCGCGACGCCCCTGCGCCGCGCCGGGCGCAACACGCCCGTCAGACCCGTATGGGCCTTGTCCCGGTCGCCCTCGGCAATCCACAGACTGGTCAATCCCAACCACTCGCCCTCTTTCACGGCAATCCAGACCATGTTGGGATCAAACTCCGGATCCTGGAGATGTCTCTGCTCGAAATGTTCAAAAGGGGGAGGCACGAAGGGGTCTACCGACGGTACATCTATCATGGCCTCCGTATCCAGCGCATAGTAGCGTTGGGCCCAGTCCGGACACTCTGCTTGCAGTTCCGCCAGCGTCTTGATCTCGAACCCCTGCGATCGGATTTGCGTTGCCTTGGACAGGTAAGGAACAGGGTCGAAGCCGGCCACCTGCAACTGTGACAGCGGCTCCCGCATCTTCAGCTGATACCCGCGCCTTTCCAGGAAGCGGACGCCATCCTCGTAATGTTCCCGGGTGGCGGAAAACAGAAAGTGCACGTCGTCATGATGTTGGTGCAACTGGGTCATGCAGTGGTCGTACAGCCGTGTGCCTATGCCGTGCCGGCGCGCGTCCGGATCGACTGCCACATAGACGCGGTAGCTGCCAGGACGGGGCGTGGACAGGTGCCTGGCATGGGCCGCGCTCCCCACCATCTTCCCGTCCTGCAGGGCCACCCAATGTTGCCAATGGGCCTTTGGGGATGCTGTGCTCAGCCAATGCCTTTCCGCAGCGACGGTCGAGACATCGTCGGTGTAGACCCGGTTGTTCAGTGTCACATAGGCCTCGAGGTCTGCGTCGGTCAGTTCCAGTTTTCTGATGTGTAGGGTCATGTACAGCGACTCCAACGGTATTGTGTGTATCTGGTCCGGAACGGACATGTTCGTTCCGGACCTTGCCATCACGAGGCAGCGACTGCAGGCGGATCGGCATGGGCTGGAAGCCCAGCGCCCGCTTGACCGGAAACAGGGAATGGTGCATGTCGTTGGCTGTCCGTATCATCGTGTGCCTGCGCTCCATGCAATCTTGCATGGGCCCGGATGGACACTCCCAGGTTCCGAGAGTGCGTACTATGAGACTATAGGCCGCCAGAGTCAAGAAAAGAGGGTTGCCGTGGCGGAATGTGGTCATGGTGGGCAGATGCGCCGGGAAAATCGGATGGCGGTCGCAGCCTGCCAGAATCGAGTCGTCCTCTGTGGACACATGCAGGAAAATATGCAGCGGCTGTTTCCAGGCTGATGCCCCGGATCTGCCGAAAACGCCGGTTTGGGGAAACGGAGTTTCTTGCCTATGGGTGCGTGTTGGGGAATACAGGGACCGATCGCTTCACAGACTCAAAATCCTGTCGCGTGCGCGCATTCCTGCGGCGGCACATGCTGCCCGCGCCGCCAGTGCCTATCAAAGTCGTGGCGCGTAGTGTCATGGCCGCTTGGGTTCGGGGAGGGGGCGCCACGACAGAAAGACCGGACCGGTCAATATCCTGTCTGGTGCGGGTCCGTTGCTGTCGCCGGATGCGCAAAAGAAAGCGCCGGGAAGCGGAAACTATCGGGGCGCGCGGTGGATACAGTCCACCCCGGGTACCAATGGTTCCGGACCGGACCCTGCCACCCGTCTTGCGCAACGGGGAAGCGCCATGAACCGCTCCCATATCGCGCGGGCCAAAGCCATCCGGAATCTCGTCACGGAGCGCGGCAAGGGCGACGGGAACTGCCGGCCTTACTCCGCGCAGCCCATCGCGGCATGTTATCGCGGCACGCGGGCAGAGAGAACAACTCGTCGAGTACACCGCGGTCAGACATGGCCACCGCTGAAGGACAGCTTCCCGTTCACAGTATGCCCCATCTCTTATGAGATTTGATAATAGAACTTTAGTGCGAAAATATCCAGACGTACACACCTGTCCAAATCGCCGTCCCCTCCCAGGAACCAAAGGAACAGTGACTTCGCCAGCTTGTGTCGCCCTATAAGACGCGCTATCAGTATCAGCACTAATCCCAAAGGGAAGGGATTGAACACGATACAGAGATACAAGGCTACCATCCCCCACCGGCCCTCCGGGCCCTGGCCAGGCCTCACATCCCCTGCACAAGGCCGGGAGGACATATGGTGTCTGTCTGCTTGGTTGGAGTCTGCCATGTTCTTTTCTTCTCCGGAAGTCAAGCCTCCGACTGCGCGGGGCTCGACTTCCCCTGTCTTGACGCCTTTGCGCGCACCTCCTACCAAGGAAGAGACTGCAAGGGTGCATCGGGACGGACACAGCCCGCTCTGCCAAAGTGCGACAAACAAATTCTACGGTGATTCAAATTGGCATTCGGCATGTTGTTTCTCTCTGGGCCATTTGGTGCATAACCCGAGGGCACAGAGGTATCTGTAGGAGGAGGCTTCAAGGTTGTATGTGTCCCACCCATAGAAGGCATAGTCGGGTCCAACTCCAGAGTCAGAAAGATGGCCCGACATGCTCTTTACTTCATAGTCTACTCCCGGAACGGCACGATTCCATTCGTAGTCCTCATTCTCGTGCTCTTGCCAGTAAGCGTCATCGTCGGAATTGATATCTATGCGTGCATCACCGAACAAGCGAAAGTGGGCGATGTCACTGGCGTTTTGCATTCTGACCCTGGCAGATGCCGAGCAGTCCCGGCTGACTTTGCCGCGTGGGACCGAGCCCTTTCTACTACCTCTGGTTCCTCTGAAGGATTTGGGGCACAGGAAGCTGCTCGATCGCGGCATCAAGCGGACCACCGCGGCACTTTAGGCATACACCCCCCACGTCCCGGTTGCGTACTGGTGTACCCGGCCCTGTGGGCACACGAGAAGGATCGGGAAAGACATATGGAAGTGTTCCCCGACAGGGAACCACGGGCCCGGCCAGGCCGGAAGGCCAAAGTCCGGACTGCTTGGAACCGGCGGCTTCGCGTCTGCATTTCTTACAGGATTTCCAGTTGAATGCCCAAGGTTTGGCGGCGTATCTGACACCGGAGCCTTGAGTTGGCGGTCGGGCATGGCCCAACTTCCAGGTGTATGACAAAACATGGGAACCCTTGCTGGCGCTATGGGCCAACAGCACCCTCTAAGGATCTGGTGGTGGCTGGGCACTTGTTACCCTGTCACGTCTGCCGTTCCTGCCTGTACTGGACCCTGCACGCTGATGGCAAATCAACTCGCATCGGTGCGGGAATTCTACGCACAATGCAAGAGCCGGGCCTTTGCTTTCCGTCCACGAAGCATATCGAGATGCCACACGGCAGGAGCTGGATCGGGCGCTGCTGGTGGACCTGCTGCATTTTCCGGAGATGGTCCTGACCGAACTGGACTTGCTGCGACGCCAATGGTGTGCGGAACCCTCGGTGTACGGAAGCGAGACCAAAGCGCCAACACTGGGGGACAGGAACCGGGAGTGACGCGCGGCTTTTCGCCGGGCAGGGATATCCCGCCCTCTTTTTCTCGGCCCTGTCGGGGGAACATCCCTGATTTTGTCTGTGGTCGCCAAGAAAACACGTCACTCAGGCCAGGACTTGCCTCGTTCCCAGTCTGTTGCGTCCAATACACCACAGGGCGACCGAGGCAGGGATCTGGAGCGGTTAATCCCGTCCCCCTGTGCTTCTCAATGCGCGTACACCGTATGACCGTCTCCAAGGCAATGCGGACGGGGGTTGTCACCGCGGGCATACGGGAAATGACTTTCGCCCAGGGTGGTGCGGTCTAAAATCCAAAATACACGGCGGGAATCGCCCCTAGAAAGGCAGCGGAATGGGGCTGAAGCGCACGATGGAATACACGACCACCGCGATCAGGAGCCAGCGCATCCAGTCCTTGGCCTTTTCGTGTTCCACCATGAAGCGGGCCGCCAGCCATGCCCCAATGCTTTGCCCTATGGCCAAGGTCAGACCCACCTCCCACCACAGCCGCACCCCTTGCATCAGAAAAACCCCGAGTGCCACGAGGGTAAAAGCGAGTACGGCCACCAATTTCACCTTGTTGGCCTGGACCAGGGCGTATCCGGCCGTCAGCACCAGGCCGGAGAGGATGAAGAGCCCCACGCCGGCCTGAATGAAGCCCCCGTACGCCCCAATCAGCAGAAAGAGCGGGATACGCAGCCATGGTCGCCCGCCAGTCATGGCTGTGTCGGTATGACTGCGCAGCCATTGTTCCGGTTTGAGCAGAATGGTGATCAGGACGACCACCAGCATGCCGGCAATAGCCAGATTCATGGCTTCTGCATTGAGGTCGGCCGCCAGCGCGGCCCCGCCCACCCCGCCTATGGCCATAGCCCCGGTGTACCACAGATCCGTGGCCGAGAGATTCAGCGCCTTCCGTTGTTGCAACGTAAAGATGGCCGCCACGTTTTGCACGACCACCCCGATCCGGTTGGTGGCATTGGCCTCGTGGGCCGGAATGCCTAGGTAGACCAGCAGGGGCAACGTAATGGCCGAACCGGATCCAGCCAGCGTGTTGATGATGCCAGCCAGAATGCCGGCCACAATCGCCAGGCCGATGGTGAGGATCTGCAGATCGGCCATGCCAGGCCGGGCCTTGTGCGCGGGATGCCCAGGGAATCAAAAGGCGGGAGCCAGTTTCGCCAACCGTTCCACGAATTTCTCCAGCTCGTCGTCGCGGGAGGCGAAACTGATGCGCAGATGTCCTTCTCCGGCCGCTCCGAAGGCCGCCCCCGGCGTGGTGGTGACGTGGACCGCGTCCAGGAGATAGGCGGCCAGCTCAAGGCTGTTGCGCCGGGTGTGGGGAAAACGCATGAAAAGGTAAAAGGCGCCTTCGGGCGGGAAACACTCGATGCCCTCAATTTCGTCAAAGGCCTCCAGCAGGAAGCTGCGCCGGCGGGCATAGGCCTCCAGCATGTCCGCCACACACTGCTGCGGCCCGTCCAGGGCGGCCACACCGGCGGCCATCGTGAAACCGGCGGCTGAGGTGACGGAATTGGTCATGTAGCTGCGCCCCAAGCGGATGGCCTCTGGAGGGCCCATGAGCCAGGCCAGGCGCCAGCCCGTCATGGCATACGCTTTGCTGAACCCGTTGACGATAAAGGTCCGCTCCGCCATCTCGGGATACGAGGCCGGCGAGATGTGTTCATGGCCCGAATAGACGATGTGCTCGTAGATTTCGTCGCTCAGCAGATAGATGTCATGCTCTATGACCGCATCCACCAGGACCCGCATGCTGGCCGGAGTCATGACATAGCCCGTGGGGTTGTTGGGGGAATTGACCATGATCATGCGTGTGCGGGGCGTGATGTGGGCCTCCAGCAGCTCTCGGTGCAGTGCAAAGCCCTTGTCTGCCGGCAGCGAAAGATGCACTGGCGTACCGCCGATGATTTGCACCATGGGCTTGTAGCTGACCCAGGCCGGATCCAGGATCAGGACTTCGTCGCCGGGATTGATGACGGTCATCAATGCCACGTACAGGGCCCACTTGCCGCCCGGGGTGACGATCAGGTGGTCCGGCGACGTGTAGACTCCGTTCTCGCGCTGGAGTTTGGCCACAATGGCTTCCAGCAGCTCCGGCGTGCCGTAGTAAGGGGGATAATGGGTATCTCCCGCGCGGATGGCCTTGTAGGCTGTTTCCTGGATATGCACCGGGGTATCGAAATCAGGCTCGCCCCCCGCCAGATTCACCACATCGATGCCGGCCCAGGCCATCTCCCGGCCTTTCTGCATCATGGCGGTGGTCGGGGACGGCGGAATGTCTGTGAGTAGACGGCTTAGGGAACGCATGGCAACACCTTTAGGTTGTGGCAGCCAGATAGGATCGGCAGAAGTATGCAATGGCCTCCGGAGTCAAGCCGGCCACGTTGATCCGGCCCGTGGACATGAAGTAGATGCTGTCCCGTCGGCGCATGATCTCGTTGACTTCCGGAGCAATGCCGGTAAGCGAAAACAGACCGTACTGGCGGGCCAGGAAAGAAAAATCCGCTGCTCCCAGCTCCTGCAACGATTCGGCCAGCAGGTGACGCATGGCATTGAGGCGTTCCCGCATATCCCGGAGCTCTGCCTCCCACTGTGTTCTGAGTGTCGGTTCTCCCAGGATGCGTTCCACAATCTGGGACCCGTGACCGGGTGGAGAAGACCAGAGGGTCCGGGCCATCACTTTCAATTGGCTCAGGAGACGGTACGCCTCTGCTGCCTCGAATCCCAGGACCGACAGCGTTCCCACACGTTCCTTGTACAAACCGAAGTTTTTCGAGAAGGAATGACAGACCAGCAAGGGCAGGCCGGCTTCCGCGAGCAGGCGCAGGCCTGCGGCATCCTGGTCGAGCCCCCGTGCAAAACCCTGATAGGCCATGTCGATCAACAGCAGGAAACCTCTTGCCGCGGCGATGGTGGCAATCTCATGCCAGGTGTCCCGATCCGGATCGTGGCCGGTGGGATTGTGGCAGCACCCATGCAGCAGCACCACATCCCCTGCCGGGACCTGCCGCAAGGCCGCGAGAAAGGGTGCGGTCTCCAGCCGCCTGGCGACTGGGTCGTAGTAGGGGTAGAACCGGCACGCAATGCCGGCCTGGGTGCAAAGCGGTTCATGGTTGGCCCAGGTAGGATCGCTGATCCACAGGGAGGCGGCCGGCAGCTGCTGCGCAATCAGTTCCAGGGCCAGCCGCAGGGCCCCGGTGCCCCCCGGAGTCTGCAGAGTCACGCTGGCCGGGGAATCCGCCAGACGGCTGCGGGTGCCCAGGAGCAGGCCACGGGTCAGCCTGCCGAACTCGGCTGACCCGTCAATGGGCAGGTAGTTCTTGGTGTCCTCTTCGGCCAGGATCTGCCGTTCCGCTGCTTTGACCGCGCGCAGGATGGGAATGTTCCCGGATGCGTCCTTGTATACCCCCACGCCCAGATTCAGTTTGCGGGGATTGGGGTCCGCGTTGCACGCCGTGGTCAGGTGGTAAATGGCATCGGGCGGTGCGGCGGGCACATGGGAGAACAGAGACATGGGCAGTACCGGCTCTCAAATCACAACGGGTACCAGGTCGAAGGCATTCACATCCACCAGACCTTGGTCCGTAATCTTGAGCGCAGGCACGACCTCCAGTCCCATGAAACTCAGGGCCATCAAGGGATCGTGCATTTGGCCCCCCAGCTCGGCGGAAGCCTGCTGCAGTGCGGAGTATTGTCTATGGACTTCCGGCAAGGGCACCTCGGACATCAGGCCAGCTACCGGCAACGGCATGCGGGCCAGCACCTCGGTGCCATTGCATATGGCAATGCCGCCGCCCATGTCCGCCACCGTCCGCACCGCGGTGTGCATGGAAGCATCGTCGGCTCCGATGACCACCAGATTGTGATGATCGTGCGCGATGGAGCCTGCCAGCGCGCCGCGTTGCAGTCCAAAGCCGGCAATGAAGGCGGTGGCCATGGCCCCATTGCGACCATGGCGTTCGATCACTGCAATTTTCAGTATATCTGCGGCCGGGTTGGTCTGGACCCGACCGTTGCGCACCGGCAGCACAGCCTGCCGGTGCTCCGTCACGATTTGGTTCTCAATGGAGCCAATCACGCGCACCGTGGCCTGCGTCCCGGGAGCGGCCACCTCAAAGTTCACAGCATCCCACTGGCCGTGCAATGACTGCGCCACCGCAGCCGGCATGGTCACCGCAGCGGTCTCGCGCAGTGCACCGCCAATCCCGTCCTGCAAAACCGGTCGTCCCGCGGACAGCACCCAGACGGGAGTCAGGTCGGCCGTGTCGTCCCACACTGCCAGGTCCGCTCTGCGGCCGGGAGCCAGGGCGCCGCGGTCCGACAGGCCAAACCATTCCGCGGTGTTCAGCGTGGCCATGCAGAAGGCGTCTGTCAGGGCCATACCTTGGGCGTGGGCGCGTCGAATCAGATAGTCCACGCTGCCTTCGGCCAGCAGATCCGCCGGAATGCGGTCATCGGTGCAGAAGCAAAACCGCCGCATGTTGCGGTCGGTGACCAGTGGCAGCAGCGCGTTCAGATCACGGGTAATGGTACCTTCCCGGATCAGAATGTACATGCCCCTGGCCAGTTTTTCGGCCGCTTCGGTCGGGTGGGTGCATTCATGGTCGCTGCCAATTCCGGTCGTCAGGTAGGCATTGAGGTCCAATCCTGTCAGCTGCGGCGCATGCCCATCGACCTGCGCGTGGCCGAAGGCCTGCAAAATGGCAAGGCACTTGGGATCTTCAAGAACCACCCCGGGATAGTTCATCATCTCGGCCAGGCCCCAGACCAGGCCTTCGGCATGGAGCTCCTGCAGGTCCTCGGCATCCAGGTCCGCGCCGCTGGTCTCCAGATGCGAGGCCGGCACACAGGAAGGAGCCATGAGCTTCACGTCCAGCTCCAGTCCCTGGCTGCAGGCGTGCATGTAGCGAATGCCCGCGAGACCGGCCACGTTGGCGATCTCGTGAGGGTCCGCCATGACGGTGGTGACGCCCCGGGCAGCCACGGTCTGGCTGAAATGCCGCGGCGTGCAAAGACTGCTTTCAATGTGGACATGGGCATCGATCAGGCCGGGCGTGACCAGCAATCCCCTGCAGTCTATGGTGTCAGGGCCTGCGTAGTCGGACGAGATACCGGCAATGTGTCCGTCGGCAATGGCCAGATTGCCGTCTTCAATGTCTCCGGTAAAGACATTCAGGAGACGGCCGTTGACCAGGACCAGGTCGGGCGCCTCGACCCCGCGGGCTACACGGATAAGGCGGCGCATGCTGTGCGGTCGGCGGTGTTCCGGCATGTTCGGGCGAAGAGCAGCGGGCAAACAGGCAACCATGTCCGGCAACTTCCGGGCTGCCCAGAGCACGATTTACATTCTATCGCAGGGACGCGGCGAAACCCTACAACCCGCCCGCGTCGGAGTCCTTGGGCTCTTTCCGGTTACTTGTGAATTTGCCATCTGAACCGCTCCGTACGCAGCTGCCGTTCCAGGACCGCGGAGACAAAGCGGCGCAGCAGGGTTTCGCACGCCTTGACAGTCGAGTCGGCGAACGAAAACCGGGTGATCGTGGCCCAGTCGCTGCGCTGCAAAAAGCGCAAGGTCTTGAACTTGTCCAGGGACAGGGGTTCTGCGCTCTCTACGGTGGGACCGCAATGCGCGCACAATATGCCGCCGTACTGCAGGCTGAAATAACAGGCTTTGGGCTGCGCTGCCTGTTGGCATTCCGTGCAACGCTGCAGTTCCACCTGGAAGCCGGTCAGGGTCAGCACCTGCAATATGTACCAGCACGACAACAGCGTTGGGGGCGTCCCCACGCTGTTCAGGGTCTGCAATGTAAAATGCAGCAAGTCAAAGAGGGGGCGGTTCTGCCCACTCTCGTCCCGGGGTTGGGTCAAGGAGTCGAGCAGTTCGCAGACGTAACTGGCCTGGATCACGCTTTCCAGGGAATTCCGGCACTGGGGAAATGCATTTCGCAGCTGGGCTTCTGTCACTTCAGGGAGCCACCGGGAGCGCCGGAGGGCCACGCCGGCCAGCATGAAGGGTTCCACATGTCCCGACTTGCGACTCTTTGCTTTCCGGGCCCCCCGGGCCAGCACATCCAGTTTGCCCAGGTCGGACGTAAACACGGTCAGGATCAGATCGGATTCCCCCTGTTTCCGACTCTTGAGAATCAGGGCTGTGCCGTTGTACTGATAGTGGGGAAGGGTCATGGTCGGGAAAGGGAGAATTCTGGGCATCCAGCATATCGCCGGGCCTTGGCTACCTGTACAGGTGCCCTGCCAAGATCCAATGAAACGGGCCAACCCCTACAATTGAGGGTTATACACTTAACTTGACAAAAGTTGGTTGGTCAAGATTGTAACTTTTCTTGCATAGCGGCATGTCAGATATCCTACAATCCACGGAACCGTGTCTATATGGATACAAGAATACAGGGATACACTCATGACCGACAGCCCCAAATCTCCGCTCCGCAACACCCGTTCCAATATCCGCGTCAGCCGTGAGCATCTTCTGCGCATGAGGGAACTGGCGACCGAGATGGGATGTGTCGTACCCAGCAGCTTCCATACCGAAATGGGGCCTCTGCCTTCGGCGGCGGCCTTGGTGCGTGCGATTGCGGATGGCGAGATCGAACTGCGGCGCGTGCGTCCGGCTTCTTCTTCCCCACCAGAGTGAAGGGAAGCATTTTATTCGCCCAGCTTGAACCAGACGACAGCCCCCAGCACGGAGGACACCGCAGGCACGGAAGCGGCGGGGGACGACCTTGTGCAAGCGGCTGCCCTGTGCACCTTCAAGAGGAAAGCCGACGAGCCCCACCAGTCAGGCACTGAGGTGTCGGCGCACGGTGGGTGGAAAGCCAACAATCCAGAGAATTGCCCGACATACGCCGACGTCGAGGTTTGGCTGCAGGCCTGGGGGTGTGACATCTTCGGATTTGATTGCGGGTGGGTGACGTTCGCGCACGGAGAAAAGCGCGTCAAGTCAGGAGGAGGCAGCGGTCGGAGGGCGACAGCCCGGCACGGCTGCGCTTCGAATCGAGATGTTACGTGGCGGAGCATAGTGGATGTTGACTTGGTGGGCGTCTGGGATCCACCCGACAAAACCTACAGGGAAGCGATCGGCGCATGCTATCCCGACTATCCCGATTGAGATCGGGAGCCGCGCGTACTTTTTCCGGGAGGCACCGCCGTGACAGTCTCCGGATTGGGACGGCGGTGCAGTGGTCATGATCAAGACACCGACACTTTTCCTGGAGGCTTTCGGACAGCTGGCACCGGCCACGAACCGGGCAGTCATTGTGGCTGAGGAAGAGGATCTGTACAGCGTTTTCCTGGCGAGGGCGGAATTGATGCATTGGTCCGCCACGGAGGCCGCCCCCCGCCCGATGCTTTGGAATATGAACGATGCCGAGCTGACCGCCGGGACGGACACCTCCCGAATCGGATGGGTGCAGGTCGGACTGGCAGGTGATGTCGTCGAGACAGGCAGGGTGCCGCCGCAGGCCACAGGTTTTGTCGAATACACCGCCCCCATACGCGGCTCTGTCCGTTTTACCACGTTGCCGCGAGACGTGATCAACGTCGCCGAGCCCGCCAAGGCGTTGCCGGCGTTGATCCAGTGCTTTGACGACGCGCTGTGCCGTTTTGGAGATGTCACGTTGTCGGGGCTGCAGGTGACGATAAGCGACCTGCAGCCCCGACAACGCGACGGTGCTGGCTATCCCGTCTCTGATCTCATCTATAAGCGCAATTGGTTTAACCTTGCCCCGCAGGAGCCCACCGAGGCGCTCATCGCCTTTGACCACGAGTTGCTCGAGGACCATACCGCCGCGGCCACGCTGGTCGCCAGCCTCCAGCAGTGGGATGCCGCAGCGTTCGTGTTCGGCCCGGTGGTCGCCGTGCCTGAGCCGCACTGGATCCAGGTGCCGGCCTATCCCTGTTCCCTGGCCCCCGCGCGTTGCGGCGTGGCAGTCACGATGCCGGAGTGGACGGCCAGCGCTGTGGCGTGGGCCCTCGCCCTCGTCCTCGACACCGCGCGCGCCGTCGCACCCTATGTCCGCCACTGCGCTGTGCGCGTGACACGGGTGCGGTGACGGCGGCCCGCGCGATCGGATATCAGATACAGGAATGAGGGTACGAGCAGGAAGGTGCCATGCCAATCATGGTTGGGGCGCGGTGGCTTCTTTCCGCTTCTGGAGCCATGACCCGGCGTATCCGGCCGGATCACGAAATCCCTGCCGCGAGGGCCGCTGTTTGTCCTGTATCAGCGTAGGCGTCTATCGCACCCACCTGCATGCGATGTCTTCGCCGGACTTCCGCGGGCCATGCGGGGTGCCTGCCGGCGGGTGAACGCCACTGGGTCGGTTCTGGCCGAAGGCCTGGCCTTGCCCCGGTGTGGCGTGCTACAGGTCCAGAGCCTGGAGCCCCATGGTCATGCATGGCTCCGAGCCCTTGCTCACGGCGGTCTGCCACCGCGGGCCATATCAAACTGCTTCAGATATGTTTGTGCCCATTCTGTATGTTTGTTTGAGGTCAATCGGTTGCTTCTTGATCTTCGGCATCATCCGTTGTCGGCGGTGGTGCCTGGGCACTAGGAAAGAAGGTGTCTGCGCAGGTTCTGTCTTGGCAGAGACTTGCCGACACAGGGCCCGGGCCAGTGTTTCCGGAGCTGCTCCTGCAAAGTCCTTGTTTTCTGCTGTAGGCATACGGTCTTCTGGCCTGTCCGTGCGCGATACATCAGACGTTGGCCTGCCACGCCCGCCACAATGGAACCCATCTGCTGACTGTTCTCCTGCTGCATTCCGTTTCTTGTCTGTCGGTTTGTTGCCTCCCTGGCCCCCAAAGCAGGACTCAGCCCCTTCCTGTTGCCAGGCTTCCCGTAGTCGGCGCAGCATGAACCAAGCGGTTTTCTGTGTCACCTTGAGATCACGATGCAATTGCATGGACGAAACGCCCTGGAGACTGATGGCACAAAGATGGATGGCCCACACCCACTTGCGCAAGGCAACCCGGGAGCGGGCCATCGCCGTGCGGGTTCTGACACTGAAATAACGGCGACAGACAGAACACCAATAAGGCATGGGTTGGGCATGGGGTGTGGACTGGGTATCGGTATGGCCACAATGGGGGCAGCGCCGGGCATTGTGAGGCCACACCTGTGCTTCACACCAGATACGGGCCGCTTCTTCATCCGGGAACCGATTGGCCAGTTCCCGGACCGACAGGCTCTCGCGGCAGTGTGTGCCTAGGGCAGTGTATGCCATGTCAGGTGTCCTGTTGATGGTTGTCTGACTGGTTGCCATTCCCAGGCATGATCCCCATTTGTCAAGTTAAGTATATAATGACCCTGTAATGGGTCGTATGAGCATGTACCAAGATGCTCGTTGCCAGGAATTCAGGTCGCTGTTTCTGCCATGTTGACTGCTGCCGTGGTGGGCGCTGGAATGGGGGGAAGCCTCAGTCTGGCGGGGCTGCAATCCTCCGCTCTTGTATGACCTACGGGCCGTGGCGGATGTGGATCCTGAGGCCTTGGCCCGAGCCCGGCAGAGGTTCCCGCACCTGCAGACCTTTCCCATCCCAGTGCGGAGGCGATGTTGCGGACGGTCTCCACCGATATCGTCTGTATCAGCACTCCGCCCACTTGGCATGAGAGGGGAGTGGATCTGGCCCTGGATCTGCCCCTGCAAGGCATCCTGGTCGAGAAGCCGCAGGGTCATTGCCATGCCTCGGGCACTGCCATACTCGACAGCATCCGGGACCGAAACCTGCCCGTGACGGACTGCAAGTGGAGACTGAAGCCATCACCTTCGTGCAGACCCGGTCCGGTCTCCGCATCGTGATGCAAACCGGGGACTGCGTGCATATCGCCAGGGAGGGTGCAGGTACCCTGATGCGTTTCGTGGGCACCAGGGGACAGGTTGAGTTCTGGCCTTGGGACGAAGGCTACTTTCTCCAGAATGCAGCGTATCCATCGGGCTCCCACTTGCAGCCCTCCTGGGCCGAGGAAAGGTCCGGGCACCAGGTCCATCTGGAAAATCTGGCGATCCAGATCGAGTCGGGTGTGCCGGATTATGGGATTGCCGAGGCGTCCCTGACAGCGCTGGCCCTCTGCGAGGCCGCATACCTGTCCAGCCGGCATCGCTGCAAGGTGACTCTGCCGCTGGCCGATTTCATGCCGCCCGCCGCCGTGACGGGCGGCATCTTCCTTCTTCCTTGATGCAGGAGCAGCCATGAGAGATCGCATCCGCTTTGGAATTGTGGGCTCCGGCTGGCGCACGGAATTTTTTCTGCGCATTGCCCAGCTGGTGCCCGACCGGTTTGATGTAGGCGCGGTCATGGCCCGACGTCCCGCAAGAGCGGCGGAGTTGCGACAGGTCTGGGGTGTGCATGCTGTCACTTCCCTGCCGGACCTGCTGGCTATCCCGGATTTGCGATTTGTGGTGGTCTGCGTGTCGCAGCCTGCAGCCCCGGCCCTCATTGCGGAAGTTGCCGCGGCCGGTTTTCCCGTCCTGTCAGAGACTCCCCCTGCCCCGACTCTGCACGGCCTGCTCCAGCTGCAGAAACTGGTGGCACAGGGAGCCCGGATCCAAGTCGCCGAGCAGTACCATCTGCAGCCTATGCATGCGGCCCGCATTGCCTTGGCGCGCAGCGGCAAACTGGGAGCCCTCCAACACGCCAACCTGTCGGTGGCTCACGGCTATCACGGCATCAGCCTGCTGCGCCTGCTCCTGGAAGTGGGCTACGAAAACGCGACAGTGCAGGCTTGCATGCTGGACGGCGAAATCGTGGCGGGAATGCACCGGAACGAGCCACCTCCACCGGAACGGCTGGACAAGTCACGGCAGACGGTAGCCATTTTCCGGTTTGACAATGGCCGCTCCGGCATTCTCGACTTTGCCGGCGAACAATATTTCTCCTGGATCCGGGCTGCGCGCGTGGCGGTGCGGGGCACCCACGGCGAAATTGTGCAGGAAACGCTCAGTTACCTGCAGGATCCACTGACGCCCATCCATTTGCCCTTGCAGCGTGTGGACACAGGCCACGACATGAACCTGGAAGGTTTCCATCATCAGGGCATTCAAGTCGGAAACGAATGGATCTACCGCAATCCGGTGGTACCCGGTCGCCTGGCCGATGACGAAATTGCGATGGCGGCCTGTCTGTTGGGTATGGACAGATATGTGGAAACGGGAGAGGATTTTTACAGCTTTGCAGCGGCGGCCCAGGACCAATACCTGAGCTTGCTCGTGGATCAGTCCCTGCGAGAAGGCCAGGCCGTGGCTTCCGTCACGCAGCCTTGGGCCCACTGAAGTCCAACGGCATGGTCACAGGGGCGCCCGGATTCAGAGCCAACACAAAGTCAGGATGCAAATTCAGGCAGCGAAGTCCGTGGTCCCATGCTCTCCACCACGCTGTTGTATGGTCGGTTAGCTGCCCTTTGGGCCGCTGTGCTTATGATGATGGGGTATACAGTTTGCCGTAGTGAACCCGTGTCTTCTCCGTCAGTCCGGATGTCCCAGCAGGAACTCGCGCAGCCTGGCAGCCAAATTCCGGCCGCAAGCGCGAGCGATTCCCGGAGCTGCCTCTGCGCATACCCATGAGGTATCCTAATCCATGCTCACAGGCCCTGGACTGTCCATACTCCACGGTTGCGGACTGCTGCCAACTCGTTGTCTTGGCCGCGCCAATTGCTGTCGCTCTCAGTCTGGAGACCAGACCGGAGGGCAATCGCCCGATGCCGGTCACCTAATCGGAGAAGGGTGTCTTTGATTTCGGCCGGTTTATCCTACAGTTGCTAATCCCCCAAAGCGCCAGAAAGAGTAGGGTGGTTAGCAGCGATTTCGGACTGGGGCGGAGCGGTATTTGACACAGCAGTATGGAAATCTCTGTCCAGAGGATATGAGAGATCAAAACACGAACAGGCAAGGAAGGGATTTATACGAAAAAGTGCTTTTTGACCTGCAAATTGGAGGAAATAGGTTCAATTGATGCCCTGATGAAGAAGGGATTGAAACCTGCCGCGTGCCTGTCCCGCCCCGTACTGCCGTGGGCTGGAACTGCGACATATTCAAGTTTTGCATGCGCTGGGCAGGTAGCCCGGCCCACATGGAGCAGCCTGTACTGCCTGTGGCCGAGTCTCGATGCCGTGTCCTGCATCGGGATCATCCTTTCACGTCCCATGAACTGCAGGGGATTGCGCGCAGCGTGGAGTGTTACCGCGCCCAGTGGATTGCCTAGGGCCGCTTCTACGACTATTCGGCCCTGGCGCAGGCGGCACGCGGGCGCAAGAGCGGCCAGGCGCGTCGGGCGTGGGTCAGAGAACGCGATGAAGAGATTCTGGACCGGCGGGCCCAAGGCTGGAGTCAGCGCCGGATCGCCTGGTAATATGGGTTAACGCGGGGGGCTGTGTGCCATGTCCTGCGGCGGGCGCAGTGCAGTCTTTATCCAGCCAAGCCTGATGGGTGGATCGTGAACCTACATAACCTGAGTTCGGGATAGGCTACACTGGCTGAGGCAGGCATCGCCGTGGCGCGTGCGAGAGCCGGATCGCCGGCTTCTTCGGTGGGTGGCAGTAGGCAATCAAGCCACAGATCAGGTGGACCAGGAAATTGGCCCCACTCCGGTGCCGCGTATGTACAATGTGGGAAATGTGCTTCCATTGATCATGGATGGTCTCGATCATCGAGCGTTTCCGCAGCCACAGTGGGTCCTCCCGCGGCCGCGGCTGCCTGTTGTTGCGCCGGGGCAAGATAGCCCTGGTCGCCCAAGAGCTGGCCCCCCAGGGTGCGCGCCATGTCCGGCCACGGCTGACGGTCGTCCCCGTGGCCCGGCGTGAGCCGGCACGCCAGGATGGCGCCCCGGTCATGGACGATCAGGTGCAGCGTGAAGCCATAGACCCAGCCCATGGAGGTCGTGCCCCGGGCCGCGATGCCGGCAAAGACCTTGTGGCGTGGCATCCGTTGGTGGTGGCACACCTTGAGGGTGGTGGCATCCACGAAGGCGATGCCTCGGCTCTGCCCGTGGCCCTGCGGCAGGTAGGCCCACAGGGGCAGGATCACGGTCGGTGTCCACTCCACAAACCGGTGGTGGCTGACCCGATCGGGGAATTCCGACCGGCGGTGCCCCAGGACATATGCGGTGTCGTAGGCCTTGAAGGTGCGGTAGGCGGACTGGGGGCAGTGAATGCGGATCGTCATGATCTCACTCGGGGCCCACCGCGGAGTGCGGACCCCGGACCCCGTGCCGAGGGACGCCCTCGGTTTCCCGGCACGGGTGTGCCACCCTGGCCCAAAATCATCGACATGACAGCACAGCTGCAGTGGACGCAGGGGGATGCCTCCCTGGGTATGGGTTCTACCCGAAAGCATACCTCTGCTTTCGTGGGGAGGCGTCTTCTATCCCGAACTCAGGTTAGTTAGTGTTCTTGTAGAATAGTGCACGATACGCCCGACAGCGTCCAGTGGCCTGCGCGCGCGGCGCTCCGGCTATAATCCCGGGAGTGCGCGGCCCTTCCCGCCGGGAAAGTCGCGGACTGGTAGATGCCGGGTGGACATCGGTGCCGTGCTCGACGAGGGTCGGGCCGGCACGGATGCCCCGACCCTCCCAACGCCATGGGAGAGGAGAGATGCAGGAGATGATCAACAAGACCGCGTATGAGGATCTGAAGGCCGCCGGCCTGGAGGAGACGCAGGCCATGGCCATCGCGTCCCATATTCCGGACTGGTCGCAGTTCGCCACCAAGCAGGACATGAGCCAGCTGGAAAGTCGCCTGACCCAGGACATGAGCCAGCTGGAAAGCCGGCTCATCCGCTGGATGGTGGGGATCTTCCTGACCTTCCTGGCCCTGCTCGGGGGCCTGGTGACGCTGTCCCTGAACATCTACGGCGTGCTCGGCTGAGCTGGCGCGGGGCCTGTCCCGCGACCCTCCCCCCTGACTCCCTGCAGAGCGGTGACCATCCCTGCGGGAGGCCAAGCAGAAACGACAGAGGTCGTGGAAAGGGTGCCGCCTGCGCGCGCGGCGCTCCGGCACGGACGCCCCGACCCTCCCCACACCATGGGAGAGGAGAGATGCAGGAGATGATCAACAAGACCGCGTATGAGGATCTGAAGGCCGCCGGGATGGAGGAGACACAGGCCATGGCCATCGCCTCCCACATGCCGGACTGGTCGCAGTTCGCCACCAAGCAGGACATGAGCCAGCTGGAAAGTCGCCTGGAGCAGAAAATGAGCGGCCTGGAAAGCCGGCTCATCCGCTGGATGGTGGGGATCTTCCTGACCTTCCTGGCCCTGCTCGGGGGCCTGGTGACGCTGTCCCTGAACATCTACGGCGTGCTCGGCTGAGCCGGCGCGGGGCCGGTTGCCGACTGGCCCCGCACCTCACTCCGATACAGTCATGCACGGCGAAAATCCCTGCTGGGTCCTGATGGCGGTGCTGGGGTGTCCGCTGTCCCGGATAGGCGCCCGGCGGCAAAAAGCATTCTCTTGCCTGTTCGGTTGATGGCGGCCCCGAGACCTTGTCGGCAGTGCACCCGCCCCCGGCGGGCCGACCATGGTGCCGACTGGCCCACATTGAGTCGCCAGATCCGCGCCCGAGATGGCTGGACCTGCCAACGTTGTGGATGGCAGGCCCAGGGCCGCGACCGCCATTGCCTGCATGCCCACCACATCCAGCCCTTGGGGCGCGGGGGCCCCAATACCGCGGGCAACCTCACGAGTCTGTGTCTGCTGTGTCATGCGGACGCACCGGGACATGGCGCCCTGCAAGCGCAGGGCGCCTATCGGACGTTGCGGGCCCAACGGCCGGCGGGGTCGCGCCCGACTCTCGCATGAAGAACCTGACCTGGATCCTGGCCCTGGCCGGGCTGGGGATCGGCCTGCTGCTGCTGGGCGGCTGCGCCGACCTGGACCTGTCCGCGGCCGGCCGCCGCCTTGCGGAGACCCGGACCGTGCGCGTCACCGGCGCGGTGGTCAACCTGCGGGAGGGGCCCGGCCTGGATCACGCCGTGCTGGGCCAGGTGCGGGCCGGCGACCGCCTGCCGGTCACGGGCCGCACCGCGTCCGGGGCCTGGCTGCACGTGACGCCGGAGGGCCAGGGCCGCTGGATCTACGGGGACCTGACCAATATCCAGGCCGAGGTGCGCCAGGCCCTGCCCGTCCTGCCGGGGTCCCCGCCGGGGCCGGCCCCCCAGGCTGCCGTGCCCGCGGCCCCGGCCCCGCCGACCGCGACGCCGCCGCTGACAGCAGCGGAGATCATGTACCACCCGCCCGGCTCCTACGACCGCGCCCTGCACAAGGGCCTGCAGTACGAGTGGGAACTGGTCTTCACCGACAATTCGGAACTCTGGGACTGGGAAGTAGCCGACTCCAAAGGCTGCTATGATGCCATGCGCGTCGTCATGGACGATATCCCCGAGCAACGGGGGCTCAAGCGTCTCGAAATCGTGCTCTCCGACCCCTTTGTGGCACGGGATCTCTTGTCCTACGACAACGACGCGCACCATACACTCAAGCTCAATGTGTACTATCCCACGCGTCGCATGGATCGCGAAGCTCTGTTTCGTGCATGGCCTGACTGGCACGCGGGCAACCTGCCTCATCCCGATTTTGCGTATGTGAGCAGCATCTGTCTGCCTTCAGACACGGCCGAAGAGCAGGTTTGTCGGCTGCACTCCATGTGGGGCAACGAAGGCAGCGCAAATCTGGACGGGGCCGCTGCCTCCGCCATGACACGCAGTGCCGCTATCTCTTCTCTGAGAGCGGGTGGTTCCTACCGGGCTTGGCTGGACTCCCGCTATGCCTACAACTCATACCTGTTGCCGCTGGACACCCGCATCGGCGATCCGGCCGGACAAGGCCCCTGCCTGCGGCTGATCCGCCCCTGACCCGCAGGCCACCCCCGTGCAGACCGCTTCGGCATCTCGAACCCCGCGGGTCCTGGTGCTGGGATGATGGTTGGGAAGAAGATGAGCAGTCCACACTGTTGCATGAAAAGGGACCACCGCGCAGCATGCCGCAAGCGGATGACCCTAGATATGTGTCTTGGTAGACGACGGGCATCAGGCCCGGTGGGGTGCAGACCGGGCCATTGCACTTGTTGGGTCACTCCATGGCCAAGCCAGGCCAGACCGCAACCGGCTTTGTGCCACACTGGGCGGCCATGCCGCGCCGGAGCCGAATGCAGGCCAGACAGTGCAGGAGTGCCAGATTCTGGCCGGCCGTGCCCGCCTTTTGCCTCCCCGGAATGCGATGTCGCGCACCCGGTGCCTCGCGTGCTCCCGGATCCGTTTGGGGACCGGTGATCACAGGGGTTGATCCTGGGCGCCGCCGCCCTCCACCGCGTGTAGCCTGCCTACTGCGCAACCGCTCGGTCCACGCTGATGGCCACGGATTCCGCACGCTGTCTGCCCCACGGCGGGGATTGTACCCAACCTGGGCGATTGGTCTGCCGATTTTCCGCTTCTGGCCGCAGCCAAACATATAATGCTGAGTTGTATTGAATGCCATCGGCAGTCCCGTCCATGGCGCTGTGCCCTCCCGGCTCCTCCCGGGAGCGGCTGTGGCGTTGTGGCGAGCCGCGCCGCAGCGCGTTCTCCACTATCCCATATCGATGCGAAGGATTTGCATGTCTGACCAGAGTCCTGTTGAGTACACCCATCCGGAAACCGTTGTCCTGCACGCGGGCTACCGTTCGGATCCCGTGACCGGTGCCGTGGCAGTCCCCATCTACCAGACGACTTCGTACCAGTTTGAAAATACACAGCACGCCGAAAACCTCTTCGCGCTGAAGGAACTCGGAAACATCTATACGCGCATCATGAATCCCACTTGCGATGTGCTGGAAAAAAGGATTGCGGCTTTGGATGGCGGCGTAGGGGCCTTGGCACTCTCCTCAGGCCAGGCGGCCTCCGCCTTCGCGATCCAGAACATTGCCCGCGCCGGGGACAATGTTGTGAGTTCCACCGACCTTTACGGCGGCACCTGGAATCTCTTTGCCAACACCCTGGAGACCTGCGGCATCGAGGTCCGGTTTGTGGACCCTGCGGATCCCGAACGATTCCGGGATGCCAGCGATGACAGGACCCGCGCCTATTATGCGGAGTCGCTGCCCAATCCCAAGCTGCAGGCCTTTCCCATTGCCGAAGTGGCGGCCATTGGCGAGGACCTGGGGATTCCGCTGATCGTGGACAACACGGCTTCGCCCATCATCTGCCGACCCTTCGCCCATGGTGCGCACATCATTGTGTATTCCAGTACCAAGTACATCGGGGGACATGGCAATTCCATTGGCGGCCTGCTGGTCGACAGCGGCAAGTTCGACTGGGAAAAACACGCCCATCGCTTCCCCCTGTTGTCCGAGCCCGATCCCAGCTATCACGGTGCTGTCTGGATCGAGGCGGTCAAACCGCTGGGGCCCATCGCCTATATCCTGAAGGCGCGCGTGACATTGCTGCGGGACTTGGGTTCCTGCATGAGTCCCTTCAATGCCTTTCTCTTCCTGCAGGGGCTGGAGAGCCTGCCGTTGCGCATGGAACGGCATTGCGAGAACGCGCAGGCGGTGGCGAATTTCCTGAGCCGGCGCGCCGGCATCACCAAGGTGCATTATCCTTCTTTCTTCGAAGGCGAGGAGCGGCGGCGCGCCGATACCTATATGGGCGGCAAGTACTACGGTGCCCTGGTCGGATTTGAATTGACCGGCGGCCGGGCCGCAGGGCGCAAGTTTATCGATGCGCTGCAGATGCTGTATCACGTGGCCAACATTGGGGACTCCCGGACCCTTGCCATTCATCCCGCCACCACGACGCACAGCCAGTTGTCGGCCGCGGAACAGGCCGCCACCGGCATCAATGAGAACTACGTGCGTCTGTCCATCGGCCTCGAGCATATTGACGACATCATTGCCGACATCGATCAGGCATTGACCGCGGCGCTGTAGACTTGGGCGGCTGGCATGCGTCGCACAGCGCCAAGCCGATACAATCCACGGGTCCTGTTTTCCTTGCCATTGCCCAGAGGCCCGGCCTTGACAGGCCGGGCCTTCTTTTTGCGGTTTCCGCCGCGGGGGCCAGCCCCCGCGCTGCACTCGATTTGTTGTGGCGCCACAGGCACATGGCCGGGCCGGAGCCTGCCCGCGGGCCGTGGCAATGCAGACGCCCAGCCTACACCACCTTGTCCACGATGCGGCCTGTGTCCTTCGCCATCAGGATCAGTTTGACCCGGCCGTCCGGCATGGTTTCCTGCTTGACGATGTTCATGCCTTCGTGTTCCTCTATGTGAGGCGCAATGGCTTTCGTTTTACCGCCCCGCCAGTCCAGTTCCACGGGAGTCCAGGTCCCAGAAGCCGCGGACTTGTAGCAGGCATCCATCACACAGTTCACCACGTATCCGTCGTAGAAGGTTTCGGTGGGCTGCGTGCCGTCTTCCATGCTGTTGAACATGTCCGTGAACATGTCGGTGTAGCCCAGTTCCACGACTTCGTCTCCCACGGGAAAGAGCCAGCCGCTTTCCACTTCGGATTTCTCGGCCACGTAGCCCTTGCCCTCGCCGGACGTGAACATCTCGAATCCGGTGCGCAGAAAGTGATTGAGCCAGATCGTGCCTTCCGTGCCCGAGATCTCGTCTCTCAGGTCCATGCCGCCGCGGAAAGTCCAGCTCACCTCGAACTGGCCCACCGCGCCGCTCGCGAACCGGATCCAGACCAGGGCCGTATCCTCGGCCTGGATCGGATGCACCATGGTGTCGTGCCAGCACATCACCTCGAGTGGGCGATTGTCTTTGCCCACATAGCTGCGAATAATCTCAATGCAGTGGCATCCCAGATCGATGATGGCTCCGCCGCCGGCCTTCTCCGCGTCAAAGAACCACGCGCTGTGAGGCCCGGGATGGGTTTCCCGCGACCGGGCGACCAACACGTCTCCAATGGCCCCCTCCTTTACGGACTGAATGGCTTTGAGTGCCTTGGGCGCATAGACCAAATCTTCCAGGTACCCCGCGAAGACGCCGGCCGCTTCCACAATATCCAGGATTTCCCTGGCCTCGGTGCCATTGCGTGCCAACGGTTTCGTGCACAGCACGGCTTTGCCGGCCTCCGCCACTTTTCGGATGGATTCCAGATGCAGGAAATTGGGCAGGCCAATCACCACTGCGGTCACATCCGGGTGATGGATGGCTTCATCCATATCCGTGGTGAAGTGGGGTACGCCCCAATCCTGGGCGGCCTGCCGGGCTCTCTCTGCGGACCGGGAGTACACCATGATTACCCTGTCCCGATTGCGTTGGCCATTCAACGCCAAGGTGTAGAACATGCCAATCAAGCCTGTCCCCAGTACGGCTATTTTCTGCATCTTGCATCCCTCCGAGCAGCGCTGTTTCCGAGAAAGGGCCCCCACCGCCCTCCAAGGCGCGGGGCAGGGCCATTGTAGCCCAGCCTGCCGTGAGAGAGGCGAGTGCCCGGTCAGTGGCTGCTGGCGCCCTGGGGAGTCGGTACGGCGAATCCCATGACCCGGGGCGTAACGCGTAGTATAAGGAGGCAGAGAGCATACAGCGTGGCGCCGGCCAGCGTGTAATGCCAGACTACTTGGGGGCCAATGGAGGCGGTTTCAAAGAGGCGGCCAATCACCAGGGGCATGGTCAGGGCCCCGATGGACGCGCCCACAAACATGAGGGAAGTGGCCCGGCCCGCGGCGGACAGGTATTGCGGGGCCAGCGACAGGGCCAGGGGAAACAGGGTGGCCTCGCCAATCCCGCAAAGGAGGACCGCGACCCAGATGACGGGCAGGGAAGGAGGCAGCAGCAATACGGCTACCGCGGTGCCGATGACCAGGCCGAGAGCCACCTGCAGCACTGTCTGGCCAGAGAACCGCAGCAGCAGAAATGCCGTCACCAGTCGAGTGCAGGTGATCGCCGTATAGAAGGTGGAGGTCACCCCACCCGCCACCTGCTCTGTACTCAGGTCCGTGCGCAGCAGATAGGTGAAGACAAAGCCGCCGATCGCCATTTCCATGGTGCCTGCCAGGAAGAGCATGGCCATGAAGACAAGCAGCGGACGCAGAGGTAGCGGGGCTGCCTGCACCTTGGCGGTCTGCAGGGGCGGGGGGCTCGGCAGCCGCACATAGAGCAACGCGTGGGCGGACACGAACACGGCGATCACGGCAAAAGGGGCCAGCAAGGTGCCTGTGCGCAACTGCAGCTGCACGATGACCAGGGGCGTGATCAGGGCTCCGCAACCCCAGATGAAGTGCAGTCCCGTGAGAAACGGCGCGACCTTCTCCTTCAACTGCCACCCGATCAAGATGTTGCTGCCCACATCCAGCCAGGCCGTAAAGAACCCGGCCACAAACAGAATGATCAGCAGGAAGACGAATGCCGGCGCCAGAGACAGGGCCAGCATGGAAAGGGCCATGACCAGCAGGGCGGCCTGAATCACGCCGTGGGCCGGCAGCCGTTCCAGTGCCCGGCCCGTGACGAAAGAACCCAGCAGGAACCCCAGGGCCTTGGCCGAAAACATGCCGCTGGCTATGTCAAGGGACACTCCGGTGCGCTCGGCCAGAAAAGGCAGCGCCGGGCCCAGGGCCGGAGACACGGTGCCCAGAGCGATGTACGAGAGGTAGTAGGCGGAGACCACGCGGAAGGAGCGGGCCGAAAGGCCCAGCCGCGAAGACAGCGGAGTCCGCATGACGGCAGGATCGGGAGAATCCTTGTTCAATGGTTCTGCAACGCCGTTGGACCCGCCCGCACGACCATGGAAGCTGCCTTCCCGGTTCGGGTTGTGCGGGATTGTGCGATATACCGCCTCTGCTGCCTGTCCCGACCTTGACCGGCGTCAATGGCCCCCAAGGCGCAGTGCCTGACCGCAGATCCTCCAGGCTGCTCATGCATGGCGGCCCCGTGACCGGAGAACCCGTCAGGCCATCCACGGCGGCAGTGGTGGAACAGCAGGAAAGGCTGCGGAGACGCAGTCACCAGGGTCACGTCGGTCCAGGATGGGGGCCTTGGAAAACGGCGGCGCCCTTCCCGCATGGCTGGCATGTCAGGGGCCGCCTGCCGGCTGCGGGGCGGGAACGGCGTACCGTCCGTATTTGGGCGTGAACACCAGAATGAGCAGCAGCATCGCAAACAGGAGGGCGGCGCCGCCCGTGCTGTACCAGACCACTTCCGGTCCGGGGAAACTGGATTCGAAGAGCCGGCCAATGACCCAAGGCATGGAGACAAACCCAATGGATGCGCCCAGGAACATGAAGGAGGTGACGCGCCCTTCGGCCGGCAGATATTGCGGCGCTATGGAGAGTGTGAGCGGGAACATGGCCGCCTGGCCCATGCCACACACCGCCACTCCGATCCAGACCACGCTCAGCATCTTGGGCAGCAGCAATACCAGGACGCATGAGCCGACTACCAAGGCCAAGGCCCAGCCCAGAATGGTCCGATTGGAAAATCTGAGCAGCAGGAAGGCCAGAATCAGGCGCGTGCCCGTAAGGGCGGCATAGAAACTGGAGTTGATCCATCCGGCCTGTTGTTCGCTGCCCAACCCGCCTTCATATACATAGGTGAAGATGAAGCCGGCCAGGGACAGCTCCATGACCCCCGCCAGAAACAGCATGGCCATCAAGGTGACCAGCGGCCGCGCTGCCAACGGGGGGGTTGTGGCTTGCCGGGCATGAATGGGCGTGGGCGTGGGCAGGCGCAGGTACAACGCTATGCAGATCGCCATCATGGCGGCAATGACCGCGAATGGCGCCAGCAGGGAGCCCGTGCGGTGGTTCAGCTGCACGATGATGACGGGAGCGAGCAAGGCTCCCAACCCCCAGATGAAGTGCAGTCCCGTCAGGAAAGGGGCCACCCTGTCCTTCATCTGCCACACAATCAGGATGTTGGCACCGACGTCCACGGTGCCCACAAAGAGGCCGGCGACAAAGAGAAACGCCAGCACCACCCCGAAGTCCGGTGAGACCGGCACGGCCAGCATGGCCAGGGCAGCCACCGTCAGCGAGATCTGCAGCAGGCCGTGGGCCCGCACACGTTCCAGGAAACGTCCCGCCACGAAGGAGCCGACCAGGAATCCGAAGGCCTTGGCCGAAAACATGCCGCTGGCCACCTCGATGCTGACTCCCGTCCGCTCCGCCAGGAACGGCAGGGAGGGCCCCAGGGACGCCGTGACGGCACCCAGAGCCATGAAGGTGACAAAGTAGGCGATAACCACCCGGAAGGCTTGCGGGGTCAAGTGCGCCCGGGCGAGAAGTGTGAGGGACAGGGTGAGTCGTCCTTGCTGGTCGCGGCTCCAGGCACTCCTTGGGGTGGAGTTGCCTTAGAAGGTGGAAGTCACGTCCTGGGCCATGCCGGTCTCTGCCGACTGATACGCCTTGTCAAAGACCTCAATCACATGTCGGGCATGCTCCGCCGTGGAAGTGGTCGGCCGGTCAAACAGCAGCAGATCCACCAGTTGCATGATGTCCTCAAACACATGGGCCTCCTCCATGCGGCGGTGTGCCCCGACCACATGGGGCAGGGAGCCGTTCAGGCCCCATTGCCGATCCAGCTCCGCGCCCGGGTAGTCGATGGGTGTGCCATTGAAGGTGTCCCCCAGCACCGTCCCCTGGGTGCCAAAGATGGCAATGCGGCCAGACGTCGGTATGGACCCCGCGGCCGTGCCGTAGATCAAGCCCAGCAGACTCTCGCCAAAGTCCGCCACGATCAACGTGTTGTCGTCCATGTCGGTGGGCAGCTTCTGGCCACGGAACTCCCGTTCCTGGATGCGCACCCCCGAGAAGGCCGTGACCCTTTGGACCGGCCCGAGAATGCCGGTCGTGGCATGCAGCCCGTACACGGTCATGTCGTACAGCGGCCCGCCGCCGGGCTTGCGGTAGTACCAGGCCGGGTTGATGTTGGACAGGGGATCGTCTCCCTGGCGCACGCTTTCGGTCTCGTGATAGGTGCTGAAAGCCGATCCCGTGACAGTCCAGGTCAGCGTGCCCAGCTCGCCCCGGGCAATCATCTCCCGCACCTCCTGATGGGCCGGCCGCAGCATTTCGCCCGGGCAGGCCACGATTTTGACCCCCTGGGCCGCCGCCGCCTCTATCAGGGTGTCCGCTTCGGCCCTGGTGGTGGTCATGGTCTTGTTGAAGTGCAGGTGCAGGCCTTTCGCCACGGCCTGCATGCCCTGTTGAAAATGCAGGCCGATCGGAGACGCGATGGTCACCGCGTCCACGGTGCCCGATTCCAGCAGCTCCTCGTAGGTCTCGAAGTGGTGGGGGATATCAAACCGTTCCGCCGCCGCCTGGGCCCGACCCGGTTCCGGGTCGCAGACCGCATGCATGCGGACCCGGTCGTGTACATCTTCCAGGGCCAGGTGGGGCATGATGCCTCTGATCGAGATGCTGCCGGCGCCCACGATGCCGATTCTGACTTGTTCCGCCACAATGTGATTTCCTCCTGCGAGTCGAAATGCAACCCGCTTGCATGGGATCGCAGCGCCGCCGCGTCTCCCCCTGAATGGCTGGCCTCTGTCCGGCCCTCGAATCTGTCCTGGCCGGACCTGATTCCGGGCTCCCACCGAGTTGGCACAGCCTGTGTTGGGGGGATGACCGCAAATCATCGATTCGAAGTCTCCTAGGGTAACATTATGTGCTGTCTTGGTGCTGTTTTTGGCGGTGTCACAGCCGGAGTCATGTCGGCTGGGGCCGCCTTTGACATAAGCCGTTCTGGAGCCAGGGCAAGGCGGACCAGGGATCTCCCCCGCCCCAGACAGAGGTAGGCACATGAAGCTGGAACATTCTGCGGTCAATGTGAAAGATGCCCAGGCCGTGGCCCACTGGTGGAGCGAGCACTTGGGTCTACGGATTGTAGTTGCCAATGACACCCCGCCCTACATACACTTTCTGGCAGATGAAGATGGAGCCATGATGGAGATCTATTCCATGCTGGAGGCGGAGGTGCCGGACTGGGCAGCCATGGACCCCCGCAATGTCCATTTCGCCTTCAGCACCCAGGACGCGGCTGCGGACCGGGATCGGCTGGTGGCTGCCGGCGCCTCCGTGGTGTCGGAGTCGGTGACCCCGGCCGGGGATGACCTGGTGTTCCTGAAGGATCCCTACAGCACTCCCTTCCAGCTGGTCAAGCGCAAGACGCCGCTGCTGTAGGTCCCGCGGCGGACAGGGCCAGCCTCGGACGGCGAGAATGTCATGCGTGTCGTAGTGACTGGAGCCGCCGGCAAGATTGCCGGACAGATTCTGCCGGCTTTGCAGGACCGATATGAACTCGTGCTGTTGGATGTGCGGCAGGCCAATCGGGACGGCGAGACTGTGCCCGGCATTGCCATCGCGGACCTGACCCAGACAGACCGGGACTTGTACCGACAGCACTTTGCGGGCGCGGACCGGGTTGTGCATTTCGGGTTTGTGCGCCCGGAGGCGGAGGGGCCGGACCCCCGCTTCAAGGCGGAACTGGCCAATGTCCGGATGGCCTACAACGTCATGCAGGTGGCGTGGGAGGAAGGCGTGGGGCGCGTGGTGATGGCCAGCTCCAACCACGCCGCGGATTACTATGAACCGCTTATCCTGGATGGAAAGTGGGACTACGTGAATCCGGCGGACCGGGCCATCTCGGACAACTACTATGGCTGGGCCAAGGAAAGCTATGAGCATTTGGGTCTGGTTTTCGCCTGCGGTACCATGAACGGCACGCGGCTGGAGAATGTCCAGATCCGCATTGGCGGACCGCGTGAAGACGACTTGGCAAGACTGGAGCCCGGAGATCTCCGGGCCATGCGGCGGGCTTTGGCCGTGTATGTCAGCGAGCGCGATCTGCAGCAGTTGTTTGTCAAGAGCCTGGAGCATCCGCACATCCACGATGCACATGGTGTACCCTTTCAGATCTTCTATGGCATCAGCGCGAATTCCCAGGCCTTCTGGAGTCTGGCAAATGCACGACGCGTGATTGGCTATGCGCCCCAGGACAACAGTGAACTCAAGTTTGCGGATCAGATAGCCGTACATGTCCGCGCCGCGCGGACAGCCGTTACCTCCGACTGACACCATTCATCAAGGGCAGCACTGCATGTTTTTTGAACTGCGCACCTATCGCACGAAGCCGGGCAAACTGGACCAATGGGCCAAGATCATGGATGAGAGAATCATTCCTTTCCAGATCTCTCGTGGCATGGTTGTGGTCGGCAGCTTCATCGGGGAAGAGGAAGACAATCTGTATGTATGGATCCGGCGCTTCGAGAGCGAAGAGGAGCGGACCCAGCTGTACAAGGCCGTCTATGAGGATCGCGTCTGGTTGACCGAACTCAAGCCGCTGGCCGATCAGATGCTCGACCGCAAGTTGGGCATCGACGTCAAGCGCATCGTGTCTTCACCCAAATCGGTGATTCAGTAGGAAGTCAGCATGGGTCAGCACGAATGGCGCCCGATGGGTCGGCGCATTGCCGGTGCGGGGATACTCCTCGCCTTGCTGGGATTGCTGGGGGGATGTTCCTTCTCCCTGCTGCCGCAGGGCCGTTCCAACGAGATCGCGGCCAATGAACCGACCCCGACTCCGATCCCCACACGCATTGTGCCCCTCAAGCCCACCTATACCGTGATGGAAGGGGAAATCGTAAAGGATCTGGTCTTCAACGGGCGTGTGGCCCCCGTCAGGGAGGAAGGTCTCTTCTTCCGCACCAGCGGCCGTCTGCTGGCAGTCTATTTTGACCGCAACGATCTGGTCAGGCAAGGCGCTCTGATCGCCGAGCTCGAGGTGGAAGGCCTGGAGCAGGCCCGCCAGGGCGCCAGACTGGATTTGCAGCGGGCCCAGGCCGAGCTGGATCAGGCCCAGCAGGAGATTGACTTCCAGGTCAACATGGCCCAGATCGATCTGGACATCGCGGAGCTGGTGCTGATCGAAACCATCCGGAACGAACCGGCCGATTCCGTGGCCATTGCCGTGCAGCGCAAGAATGTGGAGCGCGCGCAGCTGCGCCTGGCAGACATTCGGCGTGACATTGACCCCATTCTGGTCAACAATGTGGAGCAGGCCCAGTTGGACCTGGAGCGCATCAATGACCGGGTGGCCAACTCCCAGATTGTCGCTCCCTTTGATGGCATGATCCTGTCCCTGTCCCTGTCCGTGGGGCGCAATGTGGAGGAATTCCGGCCGGTGGTGGTGCTGGCGGACCCGGACGATCTGGAAGTCTCGGCAGACCTCATCAGCAATCAGCTGCAGGATCTGGAAGAGAACATGAATGTGAACGTGCTGCTGATGGGCCGCCCCGGGGACCCCATCGTGGGCAGCATTCGCCGCTTGCCCTATCCGTATGGCAGCGGCGGCGGCGGCACTACCGTGGATGAGTTGGACAAGTCCACCCGGATCAGCCTTGCCGTGCCGGCGGCCGAGGCCGGCCTGCGCCTGGGTGACCTGGTGCGCGTTTCGGCGGAACTGGAACGCAAGGAACAGGTGCTGTGGCTGCCCCCCCAGGCCATCCGCGTTTTCGATGGCCGTCGCTTTGTGGTGCAGGTGCGCGACGATGTGGAACAGCGGGTCGACGTGAAGGTCGGCATTGAAACCATCGAACGGGTGGAAATCGTGGAAGGGCTGGCCTCCGGCGACGTGGTCATCGGCCCATAGGGCCCGTCGGCTTTTTTCTCTGCAACCCCCTGCCTTTGCTGTGGGCCTGATCAACCGATATACCGCCATCATCACCGTGGCGCTCAAGCGTCTGTTCGCACAACGCGGACTGGCCTTGGCGATCATGATCGGGCTGGTGGTGTCCATTTCCCTGATCATGAGCATTCCGCTCTATGCCGACGCGGTCTACTACCGCATCCTGCAGGACGAGCTGGAAGCCCCGCAAACCACCGGGGGCATCCAGCGCCCGCCCTTCGCCTACATGTTCCGCTATGTGGGGTCCACCTACGGGGCCAAGGAGTGGGAAGACCTGCGCCCCGTGGACACCTATCTGACCGGCCCGGCGGCGGAGAACCTGGGACTGCCCCATGTGCGCACCATACGCCATTTCAAGACCGACAACGTGCGGCTGTTCCCTGCCGACGATGTGGTCTACTCCGACATCACGGACCCGTTGGAATGGGTCAGTTTTGGCTTTGTGACCAACATTGAGCATGAAATCGACATTGTCGAGGGGCGTTTTCCGGAGCCGATGGTGTCCGGCAACATCGACACTGCGGTGGAAGTGCTGATTTCCGCCGAGATGGCCAATGAAATAGGCATCAAGAGCGGCGAGCGCTTCATGACATTCCGCCGCGCCCGCACGGAGGAAGGGGTGCGGACCATTCAGGTGCCCATTGTGGTGACGGGCGTGTGGGAGCCCAAGGACATCGCCGCTCCCTTCTGGTTCTACAACCCCAACACGTTTGAAACGGTCATGCTCGTGCCGGAGCAGACCTACATCAGCCGGATTGCCCCCTCCTACACGCAGGATGTCTACCTGGGCCTCTGGTACCTGATCATGGACGGGAGTGACATTACCACCGAGTCGGTCAGGTCTCTGGTGGCCAACACCGTGGAAGTGGAGCAGATCACGGCCGGTTTGCTGGCCAACACCCGGCTGGGCGTCTCGCCCACCGATGCTCTGCGCCGGTATCAGCAGGCCTCGGGTCTGCTGACGGTGCTGCTGTATGCCTTCAGTGTGCCTATCGTGGGCCTGTTGCTGGCCTTCATCGGGCTGGTGGTGGGGCTGTCGGTGGCCCGCCAGCGCAATGAGGTGGCGGTACTGCGCAGTCGGGGGGCGACATCCCTGCAGGTGGTCGGCATCTCCTTTCTGGAGGCGCTGGTGCTGGCCGGGGCGGCCTTGGGCCTGGCCTACTACGGCAGCCAGTTCGTGGCGGAGGTCATTGGCTCCACGCAGACGTTCCTGAACTTCACGCAGCTCTCTGACCTGCGCCTGGTGTTCAACATCAACACCTGGCGCGTGGGCGCCATAGCGGTGGGCGTGACGTTGTTCGCGCAGCTGCTGCCCACCATTGGAGCCTCCCGCCACACCATTGTGACGTACAAGCGGGAACAGGCACGGACCCTGCAGGCTCCCTGGTGGCAGCGTTCCTTTCTGGACTTTCTGCTCCTGGTCCCCGCCGCCTACGGCATTTATCTGCTGCGCCAGCAGGGCAGCATCTCGGCTCCCGGCCCGCTGACTGGAGCCACCCTGTTTGAGAATCCCCTGCTCTTCCTGGTGCCCGCCCTGGGCCTGTTTGCCTTGACCTTGGTGTCTCTGCGGTTCCTGCCCTATTTCATGGAAGCCCTGTCCTGGTTGGTGTCCCGCATGGGCGGGGTGGGCATGCTGTTGGCCATGCGGCACTTGGCCCGCAATCGGAGTGTCTATGCCGCGCCCATGGTGCTGCTGGTATTGACCCTGAGCCTCTCCACCTTCACGACCACGCTGGCACAGACCCTGGACAATCATCTCTATGACCAGATTTATTACAATGTGGGCGCGGATGCGCGCTTGATTGAACTGGGCTACCTGCCGGAATCCGGAGGTCCGGGCGGCTTCGGCGGCGGGGGAGAGCCCGCGAGTCCCGCGGACCAGCCCGCCTCCTGGACTTTCGTGCCGGTCTCCGAGCACCTGCGGGCCGCGGAGATCCAAGGGGCCACGCGCGTGGCGGACTTTGAGGCGCAGGTGCAGTTGCAAGGGGACTGGCGGACCGTGCAGTACCGGGGCGTGGACCGCCTGGACTTTCCCCGCGTGGCCTTCTGGCGCCGGGACTTTGCCCCAGCCACCCTGGGCTCCCTGATGAATTCGCTGGCTCTGGAAAGCAACGGGGTCTTGATGAACCGGGAGTTCATGCGACGCAACACCATTGAGGTCGGAGACACGGTCCGCATGCGGTTCGTGCGCTACGGCCTGCGGGGCGAGGCGGACATGACGGTGCTGGGGGAGATTTTCTACTTTCCGGGCTGGTATCCCGAAGAGGGGCCGATTGTCATCGGCAACCTGGATCACCTGTTCGAGCTCATGGGCGGCCAATTCCCCTATGATGTATTGGTGCGCACTGTCCCCGGGACCGACTTCGAAAAGGTGCAACGCGAGCTGTATACCTATGACATCAACGTCATGAATGTATACTCGGCCCGGCAAGGCATTGCCGAGGAGCAAGCCTTGCCGCAACGACAAGGCCTCTTTGGCGTGCTGTCCGTAGGGTTCATCGCCTCCGGCATTCTGACTATCCTGGGCTTCCTGCTGTACACCCTGTTTTCTTTCCGACGACGTTTCATTGAACTGGGCACCCTGCGGGCCATCGGGCTTTCCCGGCGGCAGATGACCGTGTTTCTGGCCTGGGAACTGGCATTTCTGATTGGCGTCGGCATTGGCATCGGCACCTTGCTGGGCACGTCCATGAGCGAAGCCTTCATTCCCTACTTGCAGGTGGGCGCGACTCCGGAGGCCACCACGCCCCCTTATGTCGTGGGCATTGCCTGGGAAGCGATTTCGCGGGTCTATGCCCTCTTTGGGCTGCTTTTTGTCACTGCCCTGGTAGCCCTGGTCATTTCGCTGCTCCGCATGCGCATCTTCCAGGCCATAAAATTGGGCGAGACCGTCTAGCTCGGAGCGTCGCCATGGCCGAAATCGAAGGACCGTATATCAGCTGCGACGGGCTCGTCAAGATCTATCAGATGGCGGGTCTGGAAATCGTCGCGCTGCAAGGCTTGAACCTCACGGTGGAGGAAGGGGAGCTGATGGGCATTGTCGGGGTGTCCGGCAGTGGCAAATCCACCCTGATGAGCATTCTGGGCGGCCTGGACCGCCCTACGGCAGGCAAGGTCAGCGTGGGCCACTTCGATCTGCTCAAGATGACGGATCGCCACCTCAACCGGTATCGACGGGAGCAGGTGGGTTTTGTCTGGCAGCAAAGCGCCCGCAACCTGGTGCCCTACCTGAGTGCCCAGGCCAATGTCATCCTGCCCATGACCCTGGCGGGCACTGCGGGCCGCATCAAGCGCGAGCGGGCCCGCTTCCTGCTGGACAAGGTGGGCCTTGGGGACCGCATGAAGCATCATTTGCGGGAACTGTCCGGGGGCGAGCAGCAGCGGGTCGCCATTGCCGTGGCGCTGGCCAACAACCCTCTGCTGCTGTTGGCGGATGAGCCGACCGGGGAAGTGGACACGGCGACTGCCGGCCTGATCTACGACACGATTGCTCACTTGAATCAGGAATTCAATCTCACGACCCTGATCGTGAGCCATGATCCGGGCATTGCCCACCACGTGACGCGGGTGGTCTCCATCCGGGACGGCATGCTGTCCAGCGAGACGCGCCGCCGGGCCGCCGGGCCGGCCCACGGCGCATCCGATGAAGCCGAGACCGCGGCAGAGGTCCAGTTTGACGAGCTGGTGATTCTGGACACCGCGGGCCGCCTGCAGCTGCCCAAGGAGTTGTTGGAGCGGTTCGACATCAAGGGCCGGGCCACCATTGACTTCACCGAAGACGGCATTGTCATCAAGCCGGTCGACCGGGACCGCATTGATGCACCAGAACTGGAAGCCCATGAACAGCAGGAAGCCCAGTTCCTGGAAGAGGCCCTGGAGGGGAACAGGCGACGCCTTGGCCTGTTTCGGCGCCGAAGGCGGCAGGATGCGGAACGGCAGGCGGCCCGGCAGGCCGGGGATTGACCAACAGGCGGGTGATGCCGCCAGCGAGGAGGCAGAGAGCACATGGCTGATGGCGCACATGCCATTGTGACGAAAGAGTTGACCCGCGTCTACAGAATGGGCGGAGAGGACATTCCGGCTCTGCGCGGGGTGAACATGTCAGTGCCGGCGGGCACCTTCATGTCCTTGAAGGGCAGATCGGGCAGCGGGAAGACCACGCTCCTCAATTGCGTGGGGGGGCTGGACCGGCCTTCCTCCGGGACCGTCAGCATCTTCGGAGAGGAGCTGGGCAACTGGAGCGAACGCAGGCTGACCCGCTGGCGGCGACACAACGTGGGCTTCGTCTTTCAGTCCTTTGGCCTGATGCCTTCGTTGTCCGCCTATGAGAATGTGGAACTGATGTTGCGCATGTCCGGCGTCCGTGGACGGGAACGCCGTGAGCACACAGTGCGCTGTCTGGAGCATGTAGGTCTGACCAAGTGGATGCATCATCGGCCCTTTGAAATGTCGGGCGGGCAGCAGCAGCGGGTGGCGATAGCCCGCTCGCTGGCCAATTCGCCCAGCCTGATCCTGGCGGACGAGCCCACCGGCGAACTGGACTCGCAGACCGCTCACGAGATTCTGGGTCTCTTCCAGACCATCGTGAAGGAACAGGACGTGACCGTGCTGATGGTCACCCATGACGCCATTTCGGATGAGTACGTGGACGACTACCTGTACCTGCGGGACGGGACCATAGTCTCGTCGGCGGAAATGGAGGCTGAGTTGGCCGTGGCGGCATCCTCCAATGGCGCGGCGACGCCCCTGCCGGCTGCCGCGGATTCCGGATTCCCGGCAGCATCGGACATGGAACGGCCCACCCTCTGAGACGGGTTCCCGGCTTGTCTCCCCCTGCTTGCGGTCTGCGCTCTGCAATGACGGCGGTCACTTCCGATGTTGGCCCTCTTTGATTCCCGGCGGGCAGCCTGGTTGCCAACCCGCCTGCATGAAGGCACCCACCTCAATTCGGCCTTTGGGCTGGTCTTCCGCACCCCCTTCCCTTGCCCCGAGCTGTTCCCTGGAGCCACAGGGACTCCTGACGTGCGAGTCCGCTATGGACCGGTGGCGCCGGTCACGCACCCCAGTTTCAACGGCACCTACAACCAGATCCAGTTTGGGGACGGCACCTTCCTGCACAACAAGACCGGGGTGGTGCGCACGCTGTCCGTGGAGGGCAAGGAGATTCACATGCAGCGCATCCCTTTCGTGGATGACGATGAGGTGCGGTACGTCTTTCTGACTGTCGTGATGACGGCCATCTTGCTGCAGCGCGGCATCCTGCCCATGCACGCCAGCGCCGTCGCGACCCCCAAGGGGGCCTTTCTCTTTGTGGGGCGGTCAGGGGCCGGCAAGTCCACGCTGGCGGCGGAACTGGTGCGCCGCAACTACCTGCTGCAGGGAGATGACATTACCCCCATCGATCTGACGGCCGGATCGCATCCCCAGGTGGTGGCGGGCTTTCCCCAACTGAAACTGTGCCTGGACGCGGCAGCCCACCTGGAGCAGTCCACGCAGGGGGTGGCCCGGGTGCGGCCCAAGGAAAGCAAGCTGAGCGTGCTCAAGCACAGCCAGTTTCAACGCACCCCCTCGGACTTGCGGGGCATTGTGCTGCTCGAGCCGGACGAGGTGGATGAAGTTGAAATCCGGACGCTGAAGAGCCAGGAAAAGTTGAATACACTGATAGAATACACCTTCAACCAGTCCTTCCTGGACGGGCTGCACCGCCGGGCGGCACATTTTCAGCAGGTGGTGGCGGTGGGCAATGCCGTGGATGTGTTTGCGGTGCGCCGACCCCAGGCCGGATTTCGGCTCCAGGAGCTGGCCGATTGCATCGAGACGGAGCTGTTGGCGTGACCCCAGGCCGTACCAAGTCCCAACCGGAAATAACCCTGGACACGCGCGTCACCCAGTCCCGCGGCCCGATCATCACCCCCATGGATGACAGCGTGGCCATGTTCTCGCAGGAGTCCCAGGCCTACTTCACATTGGAAGATGTGGCCAAGGACATTTGGAATCGGATCGAAAGGCCCGTCCTGGTGGGCGAACTGTGCCAGGACCTGCTCAAGGTGTACGAAGAGATTGAGGAACCCGACTGCCAAAAGCAGGTAATCGAGTTCCTGACCGAACTGCAGACCAATGGCCTGGTCCAAGTCGTCTCCTCGTAGTTCCCTGTGGAGCATGCGCTGGCGCACCTACCGCAGCTGGTCCCAGCGTCGGCGCGGCTTGGCGCTGGAGGCCTGGTGCATGTTGGGGCTGTGCCGCTTTCTGGTCCGGTACGTCTCTTTCCACCTGACGGCCGCGCGCATGTTGGGCTGGTTCATGGCAGAGACCGTCAAGACGCTGTCACCGGTGGAAGCGGACGTGGCGGCGGATGTGGGCTGGACCGTGGCGCGCATGGCGGACCACACCCCCTGGCAAAGCGCCTGCCTGCCGCAGGCCATGGCCGCGCAGAACATGCTCAAGCGGCGCGGTATCGGCAGCACCCTGTATCTGGGCCTCAACAAGCCGGGCCGCCACAAGGCCGGACACGAAGCCCATGCCTGGCTGCGCTGCGGCGCAGCCATCCTGACGGGTGAAAGCGAGATGGGGGACTTCCAGTCCGTGGCCTGCTATGCCCAGGACGCCTTTGGCGCGTATCGGGAGCCGCACTGGCTCGGCTGGCTGGCCCGGAGCGGGGAGGAGCCTCACACACGCAGAGGGCCACGGCCCTATCTGGCACCGGAGTAAGGCACCCGCGCATGCAGGAACTGGTCGAGAAGATACGCTTGCAGGGGGTGAACCTGGGCCGCAACATCCTGAAAGTGGATGGGTTCATCAATCATCAGTTGGAGCCGCTGCTGACAGTCCAGATCGGCATCCATCTGGCCCGCGGCCTGCTGGAAGCCGGTGTACGCGGCGTGACCAAGGTGGTGACCGCCGAGGTCAGCGGCATCGCCTTCGCAGTGCAGACCGGGATCGCCTTGGATGTGCCCGCCATTTTTGCCCGCAAGATCCGGCCTGTCACCATGCCGGAGAACGCCTACAGACGGGTGGTGGTCAGTCCCACCAAGGGCTCGGAGGTGGAGCTGGTGTTGAATCCGGAGCACATTTGCGCTGCGGACCGGGTGGTGCTGGTGGATGACTTTCTGGCATCAGGGGAGACGCTGGTGGCCCTGCACGAGTTGGTGAGTCAGTCCGGGGCCGAGATTGTCGGCATCGGCTGCGTGATTGAAAAGACCTATCAACAGGGCCGCACCCTGTTGGAGCCCTACAAGGTGCCAGTGGTGACCCTGGCCCATGTCCATGCCATGGAAGGGGGCCGGATCCGGGTGGAAAGCGGCCTGAACGGTCAGCGCTGACTCCACGCATGCCAGGCTCGGACCGGATCCAGTGCCATGTTGTACCAGGCCTATGAATCCCCTGCCTCGATGGCGGAGGCCCTGCGGCTGAAGTGCGACCTGGGGGCTCGGGCCCGCGTCTGCGCCGGGGGTACGGACCTGCTCTTGGAGCTGGAGCGCAATCCCCAGGGCAATGTGACATTGCTGGACCTGACCCGGATTCCGGGCCAGGCTGCCATAGCGGCGCACGCGGACGGGACCTTTGCGTTGGGGCCGTTGGTCACGCACAACCAGTGTGTGGCCCATGCGGGACTGCGGGAAAGGGCGTTTCCCCTGGTGCGTGCCTGTTGGGAGGTGGGGTCTCCGCCCCTCCGCAATCGGGCCACCGTGGTCGGCAATCTGGTCTCCGCCAGCCCCGCCAATGATTCGATTGTGCCCCTGTCCTTGCTGCAGGCGGAGGTGACCGTGGCCAGCCTGCACCGCGGTGAACGCGTCCTGCCGCTGCAGGAGTTCCTGGTCGGCTACAGGACGACGGCTCTGGAGCCCGATGAACTGGTGACGGGCATCACGCTGCGGGGCCTGCAAGAGACAGAACGAGGCACCTTTATCAAGCTGGGGCTGCGCCATGCCCAGGCGATTTCGGTCGTGAGCGTGGCGGTGGTGATCGCGACGGCGGATGGCAGCGCAGACTTTCCCGTGACAGAGTTGCGGATTGGCCTGGGAGCCGTGGATGCCACCGTGATCAGGGCCCATGCCGCGGAGGCCTTTGCCCGGGACCATCTGCTGGATGAGGCCACCATCGCCCAAATCGGGGCCTTGGCTGCCGATGAGGCGTCTCCCCGCGATGATGTGCGGGGCCATGCGGACTACCGGTCGGCCATGGTCTCCACCTTGGTGCAGAGGGCCCTGCACTCCTTGGTCGCCGGGCAGGAAAGAGCCGGCTGGGCCGACCGACAGGTGATGTTGTGGGGCCCCAGTGGCGGTATCTACCCCTCCGCCGGCACCTCCGTGGCGCATCCGCTGGAGGCCACAGTCAATGGAGAGAGGGTCCCCTTGGCTCCAGGTCAGATTCTGCTCCACAGCTTGCGGGCGGCAGGCTGCCACGAGATCAAGGAAGGGTGCGCCGAAGGGGAATGCGGGTCCTGTACCGTGTTTCTGGATGAGAAGGCGGTCCTGTCCTGCATGATGCCGGCCGAGAGAGCCGCCGGCTGTGAGGTGACAACGGCCGCGGGTCTGCCGGAAGGCGAGCAACTCAGCCCTTTGCAGCAGGCCTTTGTGGACTGTGGCAGTGTGCAGTGCGGCTATTGCATACCGGGCTTCATCATGAGCGGCACCAAGCTCCTGCAGGAAATTCCGCGGCCCACCTTGGCCCAGATGCAGGAAGCCTACATGGGCAATCTGTGCCGGTGCACAGGATACGCCAAGATCCTGGACGCGACCCGGGCCGCGGCGGGCGGCCCGGGCGCGTAGGCAAGGACCCGTCATGCGTGCCATGGGCAGCAGCGTCCCGCGCGTGGATGCCCCCCCCAAGACCACCGGCAAGGCCCGTTACAGCGGAGACATTCCGACTGCAGAGTACAAATGGGTGCAGGCGGTGTTCGCCAACGTGCCCCATGCCCGCATCCTGCATCTGGATGTGTCGGCAGCGGCCGCCGTGCCGGGTGTTGTGGCCGTCCTGACGGATGCGGACGTGCCACACAATTGCTATGGGATCATGGTTCCGGACCAACCCGTTTTCTGCGGTCTCCATTCCACGGCAGCGGCCCGCACGGTGCGCTGGGTGGGTGACAAGCTGTGCCTCATTGTGGCGGACACGAAAGAGATTGCCGTGGCCGCCGCGGCGCGGGTGCAGGTTTCCTATGAACATTTGCCTGTCATTGCAGACCCACAGAAGGGCCTGCTCCCGGAGGCGCCCCGCATCCATGACTACCCCAACTATCCTGCCGACTTCGGGGACACGGACAAGAACGTGTTGCAGAAGCTCCGGATTCGCCGGGGGAGTGTGACGCAAGGGCTGGCCCAGGCCGATGTCGTGGTGTCGGAGGTCTTCACCACCCAGGTACAGGAACATGCCTACCTGGAGACGGAGGCCGGGTCCGCGTGGATGGAACCGGATGGACGGGTCGCGGTGCACACTGGGGGCCAATGGATGCACGATGATCGGAAGCAGATTGCCGACGTGCTGGGTCTGGCCGAGGACCGAGTCAGAGTCTCCTACGCGGCCATCGGCGGCGCCTTTGGCGGCAAGGAGGATGTACACCTGCAGGTGCTGCTGGCCCTGGCCACGTTCTGCACGGGATTCCCGGTGTGGGGCGCCTGGACTCGTCCAGAGAGTATCCAGTACAGCCACAAGCGGCATCCCTTCTGGCTGGACTGCCAACTGGGGGCGCAACGGGACGGCAGTCTCACGGCGCTGCAGGCCACGCTGTACAGCGATGCCGGCCCTTATGCCAGCACCTCCAACAAGGTGCTGGGCAATGCGATCTTGTCCCTGGGCGGTTGCTACCACATTCCGCATGCCCAGGTGGATGGTGCGGCCATTTTCACCAACAATGTGGTGGCCGGCGCCTTTCGCGGTTTTGGCAGCCCGCAGGCGGCCTTTGCCATTGAGACCCTGATGAACCGGCTGGCCGTCGAACTTGCCATGGACCCCCTGGAGCTGCGCCGCCGCAATGCCTGGCAGGAAGGGGCGTTGACCATCACCCAGCGCCCCATTCCGCCGGGGTGCATGGCCCGGGCGGTGCTGGAGGCGGCAGCGCAGAAATGCCAGGAGCTGGATGCCCAGGCGGCTGTCCCCGCTTGTCCACGCACCAATCAGGGGTCCTTGCCCAGCTCGGCCCAGCGCATCGCCCATGGCCGCGGAGTGGCCATGGGCAGCAAAAACGTGGGTATCGGGCAGGGCCAGATTGACCAGTGCCATGCCTGGCTGGAACTGCATGGCGGCCGGGACATCGAGGAAGTGTGGCTGGGAACGGCCGGGGCCGACTGTGGTCAGGGCGCGCACACGGCCTTTCGGCAGCTGGCCGCGGAGCAGCTGGGAGTGGCAGTGGAGCAGGTCCAGTTGACGCTGCGCTCCACAGACGATGCGGAATCCAGCGGCAGCGCGTCCGCTTCGCGCCTGACCTACTTCACGGGCGCGGCGATCGCCGGCGCCGCCCGGCAGGCCTTGCAGGCCTGGGCAGACGAAGAACGTCCGGCCCGCGGTGAATATACCTTTGCCACGCGCTCCACCACACCCTTCGACCCGGAGACCGGGGTGGGCAGCACCGTGGTGGACCTGGGCTACTGTGCCCAGATTGCCGACATCTCCGTCGATCTGGACACGGGGCACATTGCCGTGCGCCGCCTGATCAGCGCCAATGATGTGGGGCGGGCCGTGAATCCGCAGCAGATCGAGGGCCAGGTGGAAGGGGCTGTGGCCCAGGGAATCGGCTGGACCCTCTATGAAGAAATACAGCAGGCGGAGGGCCGGATCCTCAATCCCACTTTCAGCACCTATCTCATCCCCGGCGTCAAGGACGTGCCGGACCAGGTGGTGCCGGTGATTGTGGAGGGGGATGCCCCCAACCACCCTTTGCACATCAAGGGGATGGCGGAGATGGCCCTGGTGCCGGTAGCCCCTGCCGTGGTGGCGGCCCTGCATGATGCGACCGGCATCTGGATGACGGAGCTGCCCTTGACCCCGGAAAACGTGTGGCGGGCCTTGCAGAACGCCGCCTGAACAGGGCATGACCTGCATTCCCTGTCCTGTGGGCCACGGAACACGGCACGACCGCTGGCACTTCCCTCGTGCCGACCCCGTCGCCCTGCGCCACCCAGCGCGGTTCTGCGCGCAGTGGTCAGGGTGCCTGCAGGCACCTGTGACCCTCTTTCCCTTCGGGGCAACGGGGGAAGGTCAGGGCCCCGTGAGATCGGTCTCCAGCGCTGCCCGTCCATGCTGTGCCGGCGCCCGTGCCGCATGAGGCTGGCGGCCCTGCGCCAGCCAGCTACAGGGAATAGGGATCGGCGGCATCGCGGAGACCGTCGCCGACAAAATTGAACATCAGCACGGTCAGGATGATGAAGAAAAGCGGGATCAGCTTCCAGGTGTGGTGCGCCAGAGCCGCGAAATTGCGTGTTTCCTGGAGCAGCACGCCCCAACTCACCCCCGGATCCTGCATGCCAATGCCGATGAAGCTCAAGGCGGTTTCGCCCAGGATCATGCCGGGTATGGACAAGGTGATGGTGACAATGAGGTAGCTGGCGAAATTGGGCAGCAGATGGGTCAGGATCGTGTTCAAGTCGGAGCTGCCGGCGATTTTGGCTGCGGTCACGAAGTCCAAGTCACGGAGCGACAGCAGTTTGCCCCGGACCACCCGGGCCAATCCGGCCCAGCCGAAGAGGGAGAGCACGAAGGTGATGGCCAGGAAGGTGGCCTCGACACTCCAATCGGTCGGAATGGCCGCGGACAGCGTAATCCACAGGGGCAGGGTGGGTATGCTGATCATCAGATCAATGAACCGCTGGATCACTTCATCCACCACTCCGCCAAAATAGCCGGAAATGCCCCCAATCAGGCATCCCAGGAAAAAGGACAGAAACACCCCCGCGAAGCCGATGAACAGGGAAATCCGGGCGCCTTTCAAGGTGCGCGAGAAAAGATCACGGCTTATGCTGTCGGTACCGAACAGGAAAATGTAGCGGTTTTCGCCGGCCACGCCGAACAGATGGCGGTCCCCGTCGATCAGCCCCATGAACTTGTAGGGATCGCCGCGCACGAAGAAGCGAATCGGCACGATTTCCGTAGGGACTTCCGTGTAGATGGCGCGAAACGTGGTGGGGTCACGTCCCCGCTCGATGCCGTAGATGAAAGGGCGGCGCCAGGCGCCACTCTCGTCACGCACGCGAATCCGGGAAGGCGGGACATCCTTGAACCCCTTGAGACGGGTGTTGGCGTCATAGGGTGCCAGATAGTCGGCCAGAATGGCCACGGCATAGAGGAGGATCAACACCATGCCCCCCAGCCGCGCCAGCCGATGCTTGCGAAACCGCCGCCACATCAATTGGGTGACCGATGTGTATTCGTAGTCCGAGGAGGAGTGGTTCATGGGTTTCACCCGGGTAGGATTCGTGCCAGTGCGTCTCAGGTGGATCGGCAAAGAGGCCAAGGCCCCTCCGTGCCTGGTCGTGTGCTACGTCCCGTGCGCCTGCAATACGCTGTCCCCAAAATGCGGCCGTCAACTCTCTCGGTTCACTCGTCGTATCGAATGCGCGGGTCCAGCCACACCAGTCCAATGTCCGAGATCAGAGTGCCGATGACCGTGAGCACGCTCAGAATCATCAGGATGCTCCCCGCCAGCTGCATGTCCTGCGACAGGACCGCATCCAGCAGCACGGGGCCGACGGTTTCCAGGTTGAGCACGATGGCGACCAGCACTTCGCCCCCGACCATGGCGGGCAGCAACCAGCCAATGGTGCTCACAATGGGATTGAACGCGATCCGAATGGGATATTTCCAAAGCAGGCGGCGTTCCGAAAGGCCTTTCGCCCGGGCGGTTTCCACATAGGGCTGGTGCAACTCGTCCAGCAGGTTCGCGCGCATCACCCGAATCAATCCGGCGGTGCCGGCCGTGGCCAGCACCAGCAAAGGCACCCACACATTCTTGAGCAGGTCAACGAATTTGGCGATGCTCCAGGGAGCATCGTGGAATTTGAGGGAAAAGAGACCGGTGATGCCAAAACCGGTCGTGGCATACACCACCCACATGAGGATGATGGCAAACAGGAAGTTGGGTACTGCCAGGCCCAGAAAGCCCACGAAGGTAAAGAAATAGTCCGCGATCGAATATTGATGGGTGGCGGAATAGATGCCGATGGGCAAGGCAATGGCCCATACCAGAATGGTGCTGGCCAGCGCGATGCTCATGGACAGGGGGATCCGTTCCGCCAGTATGTCCACCACCGGCTTGCCCGCATATTGGCTGGCCATGGCGCGTCCCAAATCGCCGCGCAGAAATCCTCCCAGCCAGCGCGCATAGCGGACATAGAACGGCTTGTCCAGGGCGTACAGTCGCTGAATCCGGGCAATCTCCGTTTCGTCTGCCTGCAGACCCTGACTCTCCAAGGCCGCGACATAGGTGGTCAGGTAGTCCCCCGGAGGCAATTCGATCACGACGAACACGAGCAGAGACAACACCAGGAGCATGGGAATCAGGATCAGGATGCGGCGAATCAGAATGGGGATCATGGTCTGGCGTGGCCTCGACCAGGGTCATGGAGCCCGACATGGCCGGCATCCCGCACCCCTGCGGGATACGCGAGCTCGACCGGGGACACGGCCAGTGCCCTGTCTCCGTCACCGCGGTGACCGAGAGGCACGGGCACATTCGGCATGGCAGCGGTGCGGTTGCCCCATGCCGATGTCCACCGATCGTGTGCCCGCGGTGATCCGCCCGGTGTGCCTGCCGTCCATGCGATCGGTTTCATGCTGCCGTCCATGCGGGTCTCCCGTCCATCCCTGTGCTGGACGTGGGGCCAAGGATGCAGGTGCGCTGCGGTCATGATCTCTGCACCCCCTCGATCTTGAGGGTTATGGGGTTGGGCCACTGCAGGTCGTTATAAAGACGTTGGGTGCGGCAGTACGTCACTTCCATCCCCGTCGCCGTAGACTGCCACCGGGGCCGGGGATCCACGTCAGGTTGATACTCGAGAGTCAGGCCGGAGGCCCCCAGCACGGACACCCGCGCGGAGGGCGCAAGGCGGATGCCATCCACAGACACCGTCCGCCATGCACCGAAGGGCAACGGGGGTCCCAGGTCGATGGCATAGACCACCGAACCGTCGATGCTCTGCGTAAACATGAGATCCGCTTGCCGCGGCTGCCGCCAGGGACGTGTGGCGTGCATCGCTTCCCCATTGACGAACATCCACAGGCCCAGCTCGCGCACCCGGTCATCCTTGTCCCGGGGCAGGCGGCCGTCCGCGTCCGGCCCGCCGATGGCCAGCAGGAGAGTGCCCCCGCGCGCCCGGATATCCACCAGCAGCTCAATGAGCTCCCGGCCACTCTTGTTGGCATCGTTGCCCGCCCGGTACTGCCACTGGCGGCCGATGGTGTAGTGTGCCTCAAAGGGCCCCTGCACATCCTGGCGCGCCTCCTGTTCCGGTGTGACGATGCCGCCGCGGGTGATCATCAGGTCCGGCTTCAGGTCCCAGGCGAACTCGACCAGCGAGGCGGTGGCATTCCGGTAGCCGTCCACGCACAGGATGTCCGGTTCGTACCGTTCGATCAATTCACGCAGCTGGCGCTGATCGTAGGCCAGCAGGTCGGGATTGGTCTCGGGATTGCAGTGGTCCCGGGCCCGGGTCACTTCGTGTCCGCGTTGCCATTGAAACCAGGCGTCGTCCGGCGAAAAGTACAAGCCGATGGGCAATCCCTGGGCCCGCAAGGCATCTGTGTAGGCCCGCAAGACATCCAGGCCCCAGGGCGTGTGGGTGACCTTGAAGTCCGTGGTGGCCGTGTCCCACATGCAAAATCCGTTGTGGTTCTTGGCGGTGACCATGACATACGCAAATCCGCACGAGGCCGCCAGACGCGCATACCAGGTGGCATCGAAGTGCCGGGGATGAAACCACAGGGGCAGCTGGCGGAAATACCGCTCCAGATAATTCCGCGAGGCGCCTACGACCGAATGGGCATTGACCATGCCGAACTGGGCATCGACGGTCCAGTACAGATACATGCCCAGGGCCAGATCCTGATACCAGTCCAGCCGGGCAGGCTGGTTGGCGCGCCGGGTGTAGACTGCTTGCGAGGCGCGATCCTGCGTCTGCTGCGCATGGTCAGGGTCAATATGCGACTGCATGGCGATTTCCATTCCGACAGGCCTCCTACACGCCCTGCAGTTCCAGTTCGGAGCTGAAATGACAGGTGGCACTGTGATTTGGCCCCCACTGTTGCAAGGGGGGTTCATCGGTGCGGCAGATGTCCTGCGCATACGCGCAGCGAGGATGGAAGTGGCATCCACGGGGAGGGTGCGCAGGATTGGCTACGTCCCCTGGCAGAATGATGCGCTTGACCTGCCGGTCCGGATCCGGTTTGGGTACGGCGGACAGGAGCGCTTCCGTGTAGGGATGCAGAGGCTGACGGAACAGTTGGCGGGTAGGGCCACTTTCCACCACGCGGCCACAGTACATGACTGCCACGCGATCCGAGATGTGCTCCACGACACTCAGGTCATGGGTGATGAACAGAAAGGTCAAATGGAATTCCTGTTGCAGGTCCTTGAGTATGTTCAGAATCTGGGCCTGAATCGACACGTCCAGGGCGGAGACCGGTTCATCGGCGACAATCAGCTTGGGATTGGTGGCCAAGGCCCGGGCAATGCCGATGCGTTGCCGCTGGCCGCCGCTGAAGGCATGCGGGTAGCGGTGCAGGTGCTGTGCTTCCAGCCCCACCACCTCGATCAGGGTCCGCACGCGCTCCTCGATTTCATCGGTCGTGAGCCGCTCCAGTTTGCGCAGCGGTTCACTGACAATGTCCAGCACGGTCCAGCGCGGATCCAGGGACATGAAAGGATCCTGGAAAATCATGGACATGTGACGGCGGTAGGGACGCAGATTCCTGGGCTTGGCCGTGGCCAGATTGATGGTGTCGCCCTCGTCAGCATGGAAGTGCAAGGTGCCGCTGGTGGGTTTCTGGGCACGCACCACGCAATGGCCCAACGTCGTCTTGCCGGAACCGGATTCGCCGACCAGGCCCAGGGTCTCGCCGTAGGCCAGCACAAGATCCACACCATCAACAGCGCGCACATGCCCCACCACGCGCCGCAAGAGGCCTTTCTGTACAGGGAAGTGTTTGCGCAGCGCTTCCACCTGCAGCAGCGGTTTCGTGTCTTTGACCGGTTCATTCATGTTGGCGCCTCAGTCTGCGGGCTGTGCAGAAAACAGCGCACAGAGTGGTGAGACTGGAGGGCGGTCAGGGCCGGCATGGCCTGGTCGCAAATCCCTTCCATCTGATCCGGACACCTTTCCAGGAAGCCGCAGACCGGAGGCGGGTCCAGCGGAATGGGCACTGTGCCGGCAATGGTGCTGAGACGAGCCGTCTCCTCACCCAGGCGGGGAATGGATTCCATCAGGCGAATCGTATAGGGATGTTGCGGATTGTGAAATATCTCCCGCACCGGCCCGGCCTCCACGATGCGCCCCAGGTACATGACGGCCACGTGGTCGCAGGTCTCCGCGATGACTCCCAGGTCGTGCGTGATGAACAGCACGGACATCTGGTGTTCGGCCTGCAATGCGCGGATCAATTCGAGGATCTGGGCCTGCACGGTGACATCCAGGGCTGTGGTGGGTTCGTCGGCGATCAACAGGGAGGGCTGGCACGACAAGGCCATGGCGATCATGACACGTTGCCGCATTCCTCCCGACAACTGGTGGGGGTATTCATCGAGGCGCTGTGCCGGATCCGGTATGCCTACCCGGTCCAGCAGTCCGAGAGCCTGCAGGCGTGCTTCCTTGCGGCTGGCATCCCGATGCAAGCGGATGGCTTCCCCGATCTGGTTGCCAATGGAGTGCACCGGACTGAGCGAGGTCATGGGTTCCTGAAAAATCATGGTGATCTCGCTGCCCCGAATGGCGCGCATGTCGGGTCCGGAGGCATCCAGGCCGGCCAGATCCAGGAGACCCTCCTGACGCGTGCGAAAGTGGATCGCGCCATCCACGATCTGGCCGGGGCGTGGCACGATGCGCAATATGGAACGGGCGGTTACGCTCTTGCCGCATCCGCTTTCGCCAATGAGACCCAGGGTCGCCCGCTCCGGCACCGTGAAATCCACGCCATCGACCGCTTTCAGAATGCCATCGTCCGTGTAGAACCAGGTCCGCAGTCCCTGTACGGTCAACAGGGCGCCTGATCTGGCGGGATCCATTGTCATTGTGCTGTGCCGCAAGATTCGCCGTGCAGACGACTTGCCCGTTGCATCGAATGCCGCCACCGGCACGTCGCGCCGGCGGCACTGTCCACGACAGGGGAAAGCCGCCGCCACCATTATCCGTTGACATCCGCCATTTGACAATCTGGATTTGCGGTCCCCTGGTCAGGACATTCCGAGGCAGGCGGGCATGGCCTCGGGCGGCGCGGCGATTTCTGGCCAGGCATCACCCACAGAAAGCCACGGCCAGATTCAGGCTGCCGCTGCCCCTCCATCCGGAACTGCCGCAACCTGTCGCTGGAGGCACGGAGCCGTCCGGAATGTCTGGCGTGGTTGATGGCCAAGATCGAATGGGCTTGACGGAAACGCTGTTCTCCACCGGTGCCTGCAAGCTGTCGGTGTCGGGCCCGATTTTCTGCATCCACTCCCACAGGATCCGGGCCCAAACGGATGAAACCCGGCAATGACCGGATGGAGAATTCGGGCCTCCAGCCATGCAGGCAAGGCCCAGGCAATGTCAGCATGGCTGCTTTTCGCCTGATTGACTCGATATGTGCCTTCCATATAATGACAAGCACCACTACGATGCCAGAGCCTGCATTGAGGACTCGCTCTGCAAGAGCGTTGCGCATGACGGTCGCCATGAGGTGATTGTGGCGTCTGGTCTTCCCGGCTTGGAAATATGCAGCCCGCCGGCATTGAAGCGGACTTTTCTTCCAGCCTGTCCAGGAGGTGTGACGTGGCACGGAAATCCGTTGATGTAAGGTTGATGTTGATACTGGCGCTGAGTGCAGTCTTGTTCATGGCCGCCTGTGGCCCGGCGGATGTGCCCATGGAGGCTGAGGTTCCCGCCGAGGAGGCGCCTGCGGCCATGGCGGATATGGCAGACGATGGCTGTGCCTATAGCGAAGCCCCCATGCTGGCCGCCCAGGTTGCGGCCGGAGTGTTGCCCCCTGTCTGTGAACGGTTGCCCATCGAGCCACTGGTGCTGGGCGAAGGTCTCGCCGTCAATCCGGATTGGGTGGACGTGCAAATCGGCGACTATGGCGGTGCGATGATTTATACCTTCATTCATGTCGAAATCAAGGAGCCGATTTTCATCACCGACAATCGAGATCCGAAAATCCAGGCCGGAGGTGTCTTCCGGGATCTGGATATCAATGACGACTACACGGAAATGACGTTCACGCTGCGGGCCGGACACAAATGGTCGGACGGGGTGCCGTTGACCACGGAGGACGTGGCATTCGCCGTGGAAGGCGTGTTGCAGAACGACGACCTCTACCCGGCCATGCCCAACTATCTGCTGACGGGGGGCATCGGCGGCAACGAGGAACCGGTCCTGGAAGTGATTGACGACTTCACGTTCAAGTTGGTGTACCCCAGACCGTACAATGCGTTTGAATACAACATCACCAGCCTGGGCACCGGGTACTACGATCTGCTCAAGCCGAAGCACCACATGTCCAAGTACCATGTCGCGTATGGTGACGAAGAGGCCATCAACGCCATGGTGTCGGAGGAAGGACTGGAAACCTGGGTCGATCTCTTTAGCCAGACCGACATGCGCATGTGGCAGTCTCCCCAGGATCATGCCATCGGGTTCCCGCAGCTGAACACGTTTCTGCTGACGGAGCACGAGGGCGATCGGTACACCATGGTGCGCAATCCGTATTATTACGCCGTGGACACGGCCGGCAATCAGCTGCCATACCCGGATGAGCGCAAGTACGTCAACATTGGCTTCTCGGCCAAGGAACAGGCGGAACTGCTCATGTTCTCCCGGCAGGCCCACTATCACTGGCAGACTGATCTGACGGTGCTGCCCTTGCTGATTGAACGTCAGGAGGAAGGCAACTACACGACCCTGATCTACCCCAACAAGGACTCACGGATGTTCTATCTCAACCTGAGCCACGCGGATCCGGGTTGGCGCGCCGCCGTGGAGGACGGTCGGTTCCGAGAGGCACTGCAACTGGCCATTGACAGCCAGGAACTGCTGGACGAACTGTATTTTGGACAGGGCTCGCTCCCAACGACGCAGACCGCCGACTACGATCCGGATCGGGCCGGTGCCCTGTTGGACGACATGGGCATGACCGCACGGGATGCCGATGGTTTCCGGCTGGGACTGGATGGCGAAAAGTTCGAGATCTTCATCACGCTGGACCCCTGGGGCGGCTACTTCGAACAGGCACCCTTCCTGAAGGATTACTTTGAGGCCGTCGGCGTGCGCACGGATTATCAGCAGTTCGAAACCAGCATTACGAGCCAGATGCGGAATGCCAACGAGCACAAGTCGGGCATCACGTGGAACACGGCCCCGCTGTGGCATTCCCACAACGCGTCCTATCCGGAATATCTGCCGAACACCAACACGGGTCCCCTGTTCCAGGCCTGGTACCAATCCGATGGGGAAAGGGGGGAGGAACCTCCTGCCTGGCTGGCAGAACTCTTTGCCATTCAGGAGAATCTCGCCCAGTATGCGTTCGGCACCCCCGAATTCCGGGAGTGGGAACAGAAGCGCAACGACTGGATCTACGAGAACAATCCCTTCCACACTTTCGTGGAGCAACCTGGCATCTATCACCTGTTTTCCAACTGCCTGGGCAATGTGGTCACCGGTCCTGTGTTCCATCACGGTTCCTGGACCAGCCACAAGCTGCTCTACATCAAGAGCGACTGTGAAATGAACTAGGCGGGTGGTCCTCCTGTGGGCCCATGGCGCCGGTCTTGCGCCGGTGCGGGCCCACAGATCACACCTATGGGCATCGGCAACGACGCGCTCAGACCCAGGCTGCCGGTTTCCCTGCAACCTTGCAGAAGGCCAGGGGGCGGTGGCCTGGCAACATGGACGAGGAGGATGCCGTGCTGTCAGTGGGAGTGTGACGATGACCTACAGCGGATGTTTGGCCTGTGCAATTCCCGGATTGATTCGAGAATCTGAGCCCGAACGGTGATGTGATGTCCAGCGTGGTGGCAGATGTGGTGGGCTGGTCGGCAATCCACAGTGAAGGCTGCCATGACAAGGCCATGGCGATCATGACGCGTTGCCGCCTGCCATCGGACAACTGGTGGGGATATTCATCGCCGGATTAGGCATGCCCACACGGTCCAGCAGCCTGAGAGCTTGCATGCGTGCCTTCTTGCGGCTGGCATCCCGATGCCAGCAGGTGGCTTCCCCGATCTGGTTGCCCATGGAGTGTACGGGACTGAGTGAGATCATGGGTTCCTGAAAAATCAGGGTGATCTCACTGCCCCGGATCGCACGCATATCCGGCCCGGAGGCATCCAGACGGGCCAGATCCTAGGAGCCCCTGCCAGCGTGTGCGAAAGTGGATGACACCCTCCACCATTGGTTCGGGACGCGGCACGATGCGCAATGTCGTGGAGGATCTTCCCTGTCGCGCCGGCGGCGGGCATGAGACTGGATGGCCGCGCCGTTGCAAGCAGTCCGGCACCCCAAGATCTGCAGGGTGTGAGTAATGTCGTCGCGGGGCCAACTCGATTACGGCATCCATACGCCCCAGCGCCTGTCAGGACACTTTGCGGGCCAAGACAGACAGCGTGCACCTGTGCCTGTTTTCAATGAGTGCCCGCGTCTTTATGTCCACCTGTCGGATCCAGGTGGCTAGGGCTGCCGCTTGCGCTGGGCTCACTCCCACCCCGGTCCGGCACTGGGCACAACCGCGTCTGCATCCACCGGCAGCCCTCAGTGCCGCCTATGTGGAGGACTTGGGGGATACACGTTTCGTTCTCTCCCTGCTCTGTTTCAGGCCTCTATTGCTGCAGTTGTAGATGATACAAGGGCCGTCTGTCCCTGTCATGCTGGAGCCCCGATGTCCGGCCCTGCCACCGTGCCCGTGGACCTGGCCATCGTGCCTGCCTGGCAGTCACCGCGCGACGAGGTCGCCGCCTGCCAGGCCCTAATCGGCATCCTCTGCGGGCGGCGGCGTGACGGGCAGGAGGCTGGGGTGTGGCCAAGTCTCCATGCATGCCTGTTGGCCCGCCTGCATCAGACGGACCCGCGGGACGGATCCCGGGCCGGCATCGACCGCGCCTCCCTCCGCGCGGTGGGGGCGGGGAAAAAACCGGCCCCATCCGACCGACCGGATCAGGCCGGGCAGCCAGCACCACCTCTATCCGACAGTTTAAGCATTTCGGTGTGCTATGACCCGCATAAACACAGCGCGCCCGGGGAGTCGGCATGTCCCGTGGTAGCGCGGTCCCGACAGGATTTGGTGGCACGGCTTCGCCGCGGGAGCGGGGATCGCACACTGGATGGCTGGGCGGGAGCGCGGCCGGCATCTGCGCCAAGGCCAAGTGTCAATTTGGCCACTCACACAGGCGGCGGCAATGGATCGGGCAGATACACCTGGATCTGATCTTGATGCTGCCGCGTTTGGGCCAATGTATAGCTGGTTTGCAGACGCAGCCAAAAGTCGGCGTTGGACCAGCCTACCTTTTCCAAGCGAATCGCCATCTCGGGCGAAATGGCGGCTCTGCCATTCAAAACACGGGAAAGGGACTGTCGGGTTACGCCTAGCCTGTGGGCCGCTGCGGTGACACTGAGACCGAGAGCTTCCACACAGTCTTCCCTAATGGTAAGACCGGGATGTGAGGGGTTGTGCCTAGGCATTGGAGTTTTCCTTGTGTTTAATGATAATCGACCAAATCAACATCGAATGCATTGCCGTCGGCAAAGTGCCATATGATGCGCCAATTACCCGATACAGAGATACTCCAGTGCCCACGCAAATTGCCCGTCAAAGGATGCAGCCGATAGCCAGGCAGGTTGAGATCAGATGGCTGTCGGGCGTTGTCCAGAGCTTCCAGCATTCTCCCGATCCGGATTGCTTGGTCCGGACGAATACGACTGTGATCGCCGCGTTCATGCAAGCGTCGCAGACCTCGATGTCGAAATGTTCGGATCATCGTCATATTGTAATGTGACACGTGACATGTGCCAATCCCTGAGCCTACTAACGTGAGTTATGGATAAGGAAGGACACCCCGGGCTCCCCAGGAGGGTATCCTGGGGCCGCATACCACATCCCGGAGGTGTCCCCCTGAGTCTCCTCGCTCTCTTCTGCGCGGTCGCTGATTTCTGCCCAGGATTCGAGCCGGTAGGGCAGCGGCGGCCACTGGAGGCCGGGCGGCGACGGCGGGCCTCCCGCTGGTCCACCCGTGCAAGCATGACGATCCTGATCCACTTTCATCAGAGCCGCTATCGAGATTTCCAGAGCTCCTATGCGCTCCATGTCCAACCCTATGTGGGCTCCGAATTTCCCGTGCGGCCCTGTGGACGATCGCCAGCCCGTTCCCGGACTGACCCGGGCACTGTAGGGCACACTGGTGGGCGACCCAGGGTACATCTCCCAGGCTCTGGGGGAGGAGCTGTATGTCCGCGGCCTCCGCCTGCGGTCCCACAGGAAGTCCCAGCGGGTCACACGTGCGGACCACGGGCTGCTCAGACCGCGGGCCCTCGGGGAGTCGGTCCACGACCCGCTCCAGCACATCGCGCAGGGAGAGCCTACGCGCCACCGCCGCCCCGCGCATTGCCTGGTGCATCTGCAGTCGGGGTGGATGGCCTACGGCCACCAGCCCCGCAAACCGTCTCTGGCACGGGAACGCAGTCTCCCGGAGACCGTGTCTTATCCATAACTCACGTTAGCTACGGTTCCGGCGGCCTCTGCAGGATCCCGAAGCGTGGCAGACCTATGTGATGTATGCACCCCAGACCTGTGCTACCACCACCCTGGTGCAGGTGGCGGGCAGCCGCTGGCGCATCGAGCAGGCCTGCCAGGTGGCCAAGAGCGAGGTGGAACTGGATGACTACAAGGCGCGCACGGCCCGGGGCTGGGCGCGGCATGTCACGCTGGCTCTGTGGAGCCTGGTGCTCCTGAGCGTGGTGCGGGCCCATTTCGCCGAGCTGCCACCGGCAAAAAGCCCCGGCGCCCGAGCAGCCGGATGGCCTTCAAGCAGGCCCGCGGCCTGGCGGCGGCTTGAGCCTAGAGGAGATCCGCTGTCTGTTTTGGCATCTGGTGCTCCAGATCCCGGCAGAGGCGGAACAGAACCTAGCGTGGTCGTGCCGGCGCTACCGCCATCCATGGGTCGCCCTGCTCTGTCACTGGAAACGCCGTCAGGCAGAGCTCCTTGATCTACAACTGTAACACTATGCACATTTGGCGAGACATCCAGGTCAGGAAGGTTTGGGCCATGCTTGCAGAATGCGGGTGCGGTCGGCTTTGTTCAAGTACCGTAATTTCGCCAACGGCACCGGCAAGGGTTCGTGCTGCCACTGGCCCACGTTCCGGTCGTAGAGACCCAGCTGCCACACGGCACTGGTACAGAGGCCCCGTCGGGAGGAATCGAACTGCAAGCCCCACACGGTGATCGGCTTGCCTTCTTCCCGATACCTCTCTGCATATCCTTTTCGCCACACCTGTGCCAAGGCCGCATCTGTGGTGGTCCCGACCTTGCACTCGATCAAGACGATATGGTCAGGCCAGGCAATGATCAGATCAATGCGCCCATCCTTGGTGGGTTCCTCGGCCCGAATCGGCAGACCCATGCCTTGGCAGGCGGCATACAGGATGGTCTGATAATGGACTTCGTAATCGAACACCTGCCGGATGCGTGCGGGCAGAGTATGCAAGGGATAGGGCACCCCTTGCATCAAGGTGTCGATGCATCGATGCAATGCCGTGCGATCCGCGGTTTGCCAAGCCGCGGTCCACTGCGCCGTGTTCTGCTTCGCCCTCAACTGTCCATACCAGGCTTGGGTCAAGCCCGTCTGTTGTTCGCGCAACGCAGCCCGGAATGTCCGTCGCACTTCCTGGTTGGGGAAATCCAGGCCAAGAGCAGTCTTGATTCCCTTGGTCCTGCCGGTTGGGTCCGTGGGCCTGAGCGTAAGATAGCCTGTGTAGTACATCAGGGCTGACAGATCGGGATTGCGTGCATCGAAATTTGCACGCCGCAACACGGCTAGGGGCTGGTCGCTATGGGCAGCTGTCCAAGCCATGGTCTGAGTGGCTGCCCATGCTCGACTCCACAATCGAAACAGCAGCAAGGGCGTATCCGACTCCGCCCAGGCATGGGGCAGATTTGCCAGCGTCCAAGTGCCCGGTGTGTCCTCGCGCAGGCTTTGCAGGCATTGGGCCAGCGAGAACGGGTTGTATACGGCCTCCCCCAATGCACTGAACCGATATCCATTGTAGTAGGCCCGCAAAGCCTGCTGCAGCTCTGTGCGGCCGCACTCCAGTTGCGCAGCGCCGTGGTCCATGTCGGCCTGCAGATCAGGACTGCCTGTGATTTCCGCTTCCGTGAATCCCAGCAGCGTCTCGCTGCGCGCACTGAACGACAGGTCCTCCAGATGATTGACGCCGGAGAACAGGCCCGCCCGGGCGAAGCGGGTGATGCCGGTCATGAAAGTGCATTGAATATAGGGGGTGGTGTCTTTCAGGGCGCCGTAGAAATCCCGCATGACATCCAAAATGTCCTCCAGCACATCGGGCCGATCGATGTTTGCGGTGATGGGCGTGTCATATTCATCCACCAGCACAGCCACTTGGCTGTCATGTTTCCGGGACAGGTCCTCTATCAGGTTGGCCAGCATAAAGCCCGGAGGGGACACCGCCTCGGCATGGACTTCCAATCGCCGGGCCAGGCGCGCCAAGTATATCTGCAAGCTCTCCTGCAGTCGGCGGGGATCGTGGATGCTCCTTATGCCCATGTGCAGACGCAGGACGGGGCATTGCCGCTGTTCCCAGTCCCAGTGCCCCGGCTGCCCGATCCAAGTGTCCGCGAACAGCGTGCGCGCGCCTTGGAATAGTGCCTGCAGCGTGGACACCAGCAGGGTTTTGCCGAAACGACGCGGGCGAGCCAGAAACAGGTGCGGGTGCCGCCCCAGAGTGCCGCCCAGCATGGCCGCGATCCGCTTGGTTTTGTCAATGTACAGAAATTCGGGATTGGCACGCAGACTGGGAAAGTCGTCAACGCCCAAGGGTAAATGGCGAGTCATGGCCACGAGTCTACGCCAGGCGCTTGCTTGGCCCGAACCAATACCTGTGCGCCATATCCACACAGGCAATCCCCATGCGCAGCGTATCACCTTGACGCATAGCCAAGAAAAAGCCTGTCTGGACCATGTTTCCGCATTGTGACGGCTGCCTGTCACAGGCACTGTCTCGTTCCGATCGCAGAGTTGCCCATTGTGATCTTTCACCATCCCTGTGCAAGAGCCCGGCGACAGCTCGGGCCTGTGCCATGCTCGTCCAGCGTCCAAGGCAACCCACATGGTGGGTTCCTGCTGAATCGGTCCCATTGTTCCTTGGGTACACGATGGGAACTGGATTTCAAGTGGGGGGTGCGTTCCATGCCTGCACTTGCACCCGGTCATCCACATGCGAAACGGCAATGGTCCGTCTTTCCTGGGGGTCCAGCCAGAAGTAGGAATCCGCACAGGAAAAGCGGTCCGAGATGTCTGGAGCGTGAAAGTGCACTCCCACTGCAGGCACGGCCCCTTCGTTGGTGATGGCAATGGCGTCCTCGCCACGTTCCGTGCGCAAATGGGTGGGAGGCAGATCGAAAAGACAGCCCTGTATCTGTGGATAGTTGAACCAATACGAGGTGCGGTCGGCCAATTGGTTCCACACCAACACCTCGGTCACCACCAGAAGCGGAATGTGGAAGGTCTGATCTGCGGTGAGCGAAAGAGCGCCCAGCTTCCTGACCCTTTCCCAGGGCTCCGCCATGCCGCGGTGCTCAAAGAGTGCGATGGGTTCCAGATGCTGTCCGTACACGCGGACGCGTACTTTCCAGTCCCGCTGTTGGAGGTCGTTGGTATCGTCCAGCAAGAACACGGGCAGATCCACCGGTTCCCCCGCAAAGGACATCCGTGGCACCAGAATGCAGGCGTGCAACGGCGCAAAGGCTTGCCTCAGAATGTGGTAGGCGATTTTGGGTGCGCCGTACCAGTCGATCGTGGACCAGGCGGCGGCGGGATTGTTGTCGTTCAGCTTGTAGTAGCAGACACCTGTGGAATGGGGCCACCGCGTCCGATTCAACTCCAGGACGTGGCGCATGCCCGTGGCCTGGGTCATCTGAATGCCCAGAATGTAATGTTCAAGGCAATCGTTGGCAACCCAGTCTCCCACATACTGGGACAGGATGGCCAGGCCCCCCTTCTTGTTGAATACCGGCATATGGTGTGCCAAGGAGCCGTCAGCGCGGGGCGGCCATGTTTGGTGTTCTGCCTCAGGCACAAAGCGCAGCGTTGACTCCAGCGAGGGCAACGAGGCGACTCCGAATTCGCCGATAAAGGGCGCGGCCATGGAAAGCCACTTGTCCAGGGGCTGTCGTCCCCAGTACACATCATAATTGTGGATGCTGCCCCCCCAGGGCTCTGCGCGGTGATACGGCCGGGTGCCATCCAGCTCCACGCTGTAGCGCCCCATCATGTTGATGGCGGCCCCGACGGGATTGTTGGATTCGTTGCCGGCCCCGTACATCACCAGCGAGGGATGGTTGCGGATGCGCAGGGTGGTGTGACAGACGGTTTCCTCGAGGATTTCCAAGGGCTGCACGGCATGCGAATTCCAGGCAGTGGGCCACTCCTGCAAAATCATGACCCCATAGCGGTCCGCGAGATCAAAAAAATCGTCCGTCTCCGGCATGCCTGATCCCCAGGCCCGGAGCAGCTGCACATGGGAATCTCGGGCCATGGCGAAAAACCGTTCGTACCCTTTGCGGTCAAAACGCATGAGCGCGTCCATCGTGCACCAGTTGGCCCCCTTGATGAACATGGCGCGGCCGTTGATCACGAAGGTCCAGTTGTATGTGTCGGGACTAGGCCCGTCGGGCAGGGGACGCATTTCGATGGTGCGCAGGCCGAAGGTGGTTTCGATCTTGTCTGCACAAGCCAGTTCTTCGCTCTCGACGCTCAAGGCCAACCGATAGAAGTCGGGTGCACCGTGATCCACGGGCCACCAGAGGCGCGGATTGGGTATGGCGAATTCCAGACGCACTTCGTGCGTGCCACCCTCGCACTGGATTGCGTGCTCGAAATGATGCGCTTGGCCGCGGAAGTTGGCAGGTGCCACGTGTCCCTGCAGCAGGCCCGTCCAGGCTGCAGGCGGGCCCTCCACGACGACACTCAAGTGAACCTGGCCGGCATCGGGATTCAAGGTGGCCACAAAGGGATTGCGCAGGCGAAGGGGCCCCCTAGCCTCAAGGACAACGGGACGCCAGATGCCGACCGTGGGCAAATTGATGTAGTGCCATCCGTAGGAATTGTTGAAGGTGGCCGTGTCCAGCCATCCTATGTTCATGCCTTCGAAAAAGGGCGTGGGTTCGGCATCGCTCAAACGAAAAGGCGCCGGCTGCAGTCGGACCACCAATTCGTTCTGCTCGGCCAAGAACGCAGCCACGGGAAACTCGAACTCGCCAAACATGCCCCGGTGCGCCCCCAGATGTGCGCCATTGAGCCACACATCGCAGCTGTCGAACACGCCATGGAACTTGAGGTGCGCTGCATCGCCTGGATGCGGAAATGTCTTGCGCAGCCACCAAGTGCGAAATCCTTCGGGATAGGCGGTCTCGTCGTTCAATCCCACGTACGGGTCGGGAATGCAGCCGGCTGCCAGCAACGCCGTGTGGACACTGCAGGGAATTTGCGCTTCAATGGCGTCGGGCCACTCTTGTCCCAGGCGATCGTCCTGTGACATGTCGGCGGCCATCTCCCACGGGCCACTCAGGTCTATGCAGGGTGGCCCGGAGGGCAGCTCGATGCTGCCTGGCCGCAAGGCAATGGGTGCACGCGGTGCATCGAGCGGGGAACCCTGGGGTTGGAATTCCTCCCGATCCACTTGATCCATGCTTTGGGTGATATTGGACATCATAGAGCTCCTTGCGCCTCTGGCGCCATCAGGCGATCCCCGCCATGCGGATTTCCCCGCAGATCCGCTGGCATTTCCCCCTTTGAAGACAAGCAAGCCCGGTTTGGACCCGCTCAAGTCGTTGTACCAGCGCGGAGACGGCGATTTGACACTTCAGCGCCAGTGCGGGTTCAAGGCCAACGCGGGGCAGGATCCACTGCGGGCGGGCACTCTGATGCATCCTGCCCCATACGACCACTGTCGGCCGATCGGGCAATCGGCTGTACAAGAAACCCGTTGATTTCTCCCTCTTCGCCTGTTCCGGGGCGGTGACGCCACTGCATGCAATCATCATATCAGGCTTCCAGATCTGGGCATATGCCACTGTCGGGGCTGTGGGTCCACGATATTCAGCCCTATACGGTGTATCGGAAGCGTAGTCTTGCACAGTGTTCCGGCAACCCGTTTCGGTTGCCGGACCTTCGTTGGGCATGGGGGCCGCATCAATGCAGGACTGCACGCGTGTGATCGCCATCCTTCCTTGCCATTCAAACCCAGCGTCATCCGGTGGAATGTGCATGCCCACATGCAGGACGTGGGCGCGTACACGGGCCGCGCGGCAGACTGCCGCGGGACAACGGGAAGTGGAATTGAGGTGGATTCGGCAAAATCCTCCGCGCTGCCGACAGAAATCGGCATAGGATATATGCGAAGCAAACCCGCCGCACTGCCACGTTCCATGACACATTGGACGCTTGTTGTCTGGGATTTTTCCAAGCGCCTGGCTCGGTGCGTTGATGCAGGGCCTCTGGAGCTCCATGCTCCTGGTCAACACGCTCTGACCAGTGCACTGCCAGACACAAGCTGTGCCTGGAGGATATCCCGGATGACGCTTTGGGAAGCAGGGAAGCGAAACGGAAGGTTGCATCGTGCCGGGATAATGTACGCGTCCTGGATTCTGGCCTCTTTGTTCTGTCTCAATGCCTGCACATGGGTCATTCCCGCTGCGTCCGTTGCATTGCGCGCTGTCGCAAGAGAACGTGTCCGCTGTGCGGCTCCTGCTGGCCCATGGCGCGGATATCGAGGCAGAAACCAACTGGGAGGTTGCGCCTGTATTTCTGGATCCGAGTGAAGAGCTGGCAGAACTTCTCTGTGCCCACGATGCCCAGAGATTTCTGTGCGCCCGGTAAAGGACATTGCGTCTCAGGACCCACGGCATTCGCAAGGCCGGAGGAGCTTGGAGTCACCCTCGAGAGTGCAGCGCGACCCGACTCAGGGTGCAGCGTTGTCCATGGAAATTGTCCAGCCTAGGGCAGCCGGTGCCTGCCATGGATCTGTTGGACTGACAGGCGGTATTCGCACGCGCCAGGGTGGTCTTCAGAACCAGCTCAGGGATTGGTCTCTGACCCCAGGGAACGTGTGGTCTCGGCAGGTTGCAGGGGGTGGGCTGACAGGGCAAAGGCAGAGTCGTTGCAGGCTCAGGATGCCCTCCCTGTCCCCAATGCCCGACGGGGTGCTGAAATGGCGGTGTATGGCGATTGCGCGGGTGATGCTCTCCATGGCCCCGGCGTCCTGCGGCCGGGGTATCCACAGTTTCAGGAGCCGGTGGTCCTGCACGCGGTGATAGCCGCCCTCTCCGGTGTTCTGCCCAAGCTGGCACAGACTGCCCTGCAGAGGATGGCCTCCAGCCGGTGATGCTGCCCACACGGGGCTGATCAGGGGCCGCCGGGAGAAGGGGGCCCTGCGTGCATGTGTCAGGGCTGTCGCATTGCAAGGCACGGGTGGTGTACCCAGGATTTCCCGGGTGGCGGATGCCGTCCCGAGGGCCGCGGCACTGTCCTCGGAGACCTTGCAGGCCTGTCGACTTGGGCCTTGCCTTGTTCCCCGATTGTGGAATCTCGTGTACTGTGACAACCCTGCGGACGAGTTACAGGGTTGCCGCGCGTCAAGGAAAAAAGGTGTAGAATGTTTAGATCCATTGATTTGCGGTCCAGCCGGGCCGATTGTTTGCGCGACCGTTTCTAGCCAACATACACACAGGCGAATTCTGAACAAGATATGGAAACCCCTTCCTTCCAAGACGTTCCCCGTCGGGTAGTCATTACCGGTATGGGGGCATTGACGCCCTTGGGGCTGTCGGTCAAGGAAACCTGGTGCAACCTGCTGGCAGGCAATTCCGGGATCGCCCAGCTGACCCGCTTTGATCCCCAGCACATCAAGTCCCAGATTGCAGGCGAGCTGAAAGGCTTTGACCCCATGAACTTCATGTCGCGCAAGGAAGCGCGCAGCATGGATACGTACTCCAAGTATGGTGTAGCCGCCGCGCACGAGGCCTTGGAGGATGCGCAACTGAGCCTGGACAAGGAAGATGTCACCCGCATGGGCGTGATCGTCTCCAGCTGCGTCGGCGGCATCGAGGACTATACCAACACGGTGGTGAATCTGGTCAAGAAAGGGCTGAATCGTGTCTCACCCTTCATGATCCCCAAGATGCTGGTGGACAGTCTGGCCTCCCGGATCGCCGTCCGGTACGGCATTCAGGGTCCGACCATGGGGGTTACCACGGCCTGCTCCACCGGGCTTTCCTCCATCTGTCAGGCCTACGAAATGGTCAAGTTCGGCTCTGCGGATGTCGCCATTTGCGGCAGCTCCGAAGCCGCCATCGTGTCTCCGATGGTGGCGGGCTTTGATGCCATGGGGGTGCTCAGCAAACACAACGACACCCCCGAAGAAGCGGCCAAGCCGTTTGACAAGAAACGGGATGGATTCGTCATTGGCGAAGGCTGTGGCATCATGGTCCTGGAGACCTTGCAGCATGCCCTGGCACGGGGCGCGCGCATCTATGCGGAAATTGCCGGGTCCGGCATGGGCAACGACGGCGGAGACATGGTCTCCATGCCAGACGACGGGATCGGCATTCAGAATGCCATGCGGATGGCCCTGATCCGGGCCAAGGACATGTTGGGCATCGAATCGAGTGATGTGGTCTATGTCAACCCGCATGGGTCGGGTACCCCCATGAATGACAAGGTGGAGACCCACGCCATCAAGTCCATCTTCGGCGAGCACGCCTACAACATGGCCATCAGCAGCAGCAAGAGCATGATGGGCCATCTGATGGGAGCTGCCGGAGCCGTGGAATCCATTGTGGCCATCAAGGCCGTGGAGGAAGATCAGATTCCTCCCACCCGCAATCTGCATCATCCTGACGAAATCTGCGACCTGGACTACACTCCCCACACGGCCGTGTCGCGCACAGTGGATGTGGCCATGAACAACAGCATTGGCTTGGGGGGCAACAACTCCAGCATGATTTTCCGCAAGCTGGACCCTTAGCTAGCTGCCAACGGACAGACGAGCGCCCGCCTGGGCTGCACAAGGCCTGATATCGCATGACTGCAACCATGAACGGCAAAGTGGTCCAGGTGGAAAGTGGACTGAGGCCGGAGCCACAGTGGAACGGTGCCGCCCCAGAGCCGACCGCTGCACCCAAGCCCGAATCCAGACCGCAGCGGCGGCGGGAAGGGATTCCCGTCAAGACCTATGCCCAGATAGTGGGCTGGGGCTATGAAGTCCCGGAAAAGATCGTCACCAATCACGATTTGGAAAAAATCGTGGACACCTCCGATGAGTGGATCCGGAACAACACCGGCATTGAACATCGGCATGTGGTCACGGACGAAGACGAAACTTCAGCCACCTTGGGTACCCAGGCAGCCCGGCGGGCCCTGAACCTGGCCAAAGTGCCACCGCACAAGATTGATTTGATTATCTGTGCCACCAGTACCCCAACGTATGTCTTTCCGGCCACGGCCAGCCTGATTCAGGACAAGCTGGGAGCTGTACGGGCTGGCGCCTATGACCTGAGTGCCGCCTGTTCCGGTTTCGTCTATGCCTTGAGCATGGCTCGGGCAGTCATCATGGCCGGCGATGCCACGTATGTCCTGGTGGTGGGGGCAGAGGTCATGAGTCGCTTTGTGGACTGGACCGATCGTTCCACCTGCATTCTCTTTGGAGACGGGGCCGGTGCTGTGCTGCTGGCCGCCAGCGACGTGCCGGGCGGCATTGGGGCTTGCGAACTGGGCAGTGACGGGTCCGGAGGCGACCTGCTCTCCTTGCCGGCGGGTGGCAGTGCCCGGCCTGCTTCCATGGAAACGATCCAGGCCGGAGATCACTTTATCCGCATGGACGGTCCGGCCGTCTTTCGCTTCGCCACCAAGGTCATGGCCGATGCCACCCGCAAGGTCATAGAGAAGCAGGGCTGGTCCTTGGACGAAGTGGATTTGGTCATTCCGCACCAGGCCAATCGGCGCATCATTCAGAACAGCGTCATCAAGCAACTGAAGATCCCGGAAGAAAAGGTATTCATCAATATTGGCCAATACGGCAACACCAGTACGGCGACCATTCCCATCGCCATCTGCGAAGCCATGGAACAGGGCCGGATTGAAGCCAACCAGAATCTGGTGCTGGTGGGCTTTGGCGGTGGTCTGAGCTGGGGAGCCTGCGCCCTGAAATGGACTGTTTCCGCAGAGGAAGTCCATAGCCAGTGGTGGGAAGGGGCGCGGCAAGGCGCAGCGTACCAGGCCGGGGCCGCCCGCAGTCTGTGGCGCCGTACGGCCCGTCGCTTCAAGATGGGAACTGCGTAGCCCGCCTGTAACGGACGCAGCCTGCCTATGGCCGCACTATTCCGGCTGCACTGCGCAACGGCGCGTCCCTTTGTCCAGTACCGGGGTCCCAAAGAGACCATCCTGCAAACAGTCCCGTGGATGGCGTCTGTCATGGGCCAGGTCAGGCTTCTTGACATGCGGCAATCGCCGCTCGGTCCCACATGGCTCAGGTGTCGCCGATAGTTCTTGGGGCAGGAAAATCCGTAGTATTGCACGACAGGAAACTGGCAACATGAATGTAAGGCTGTTGCACAAGCCCAGTCGCGTCGCTTGCGGGGAGGCATGTTCATCTGTCCTCAGGGCCAGACACACTCCCTCTCTGGTCAATGCGAGACTCCCACCATCTCAAAACATATGCCGGGGGTATCGGTGAAGTCAAGGCCCAAGTCCTGTGCCCAACTCCGGGCCAGATGATTGAGTTTGACCCGATCATCCACACCGACGATTTTGTCCCGCTGTGTGTTGGACTTGGGTCCGGCGCTCTCCTCAGTTTGACTGATTTCGTGGACCAATTTGGCGTATGTATGCCAGACAAGCCTCAAGCCCATGTGGCCATCGCAGGCCCATCGAACATCGGTGGGGGGTGACGCCTGTACTACTGCAAGCCAATGTTCAAACTGGGCTGCCAGACGAGCAACAGTGACGGGACACAAATTGCTGCGCTTGTCCAAAGCGGCTTTCCAACAGTCAACATTCCACAGAATCCCAGCTTCCGAGAGGTCTATGGAAGCCCAATGCACAGTGTTGCGCACAGTTCGCAATTGACCTGCCTGCCTTGCGGCCAGCCCCAGAGCGCAGGCGATGTTGACTATGGTGGAGAAGTATTCCCGTAGACGCTCCAATGCTCTCTGTGCAATTTGCCTGTCCAGCGAAGAGTCTCGTAGCGGTACTCGAAAAACATCAAAATCGAGCAAATAGTTCTCGATGGAGTGTCCGCGCGACCAGACCAGTCTGTTCACCCGACGCTGTGCCTGCAGAGAATCACAGATGGTGCTGCCGACGCGGAATTCCCTGAATTCGCGATCCACGAATCCAACGTACCGGTTCTGAATCTGAAATGGAGCGCGGCCGATCCATTCGCTGACCTTTTCGACTTTTTCTCTGTTGCCTTCACCTGGAGTCTCAGACTGGATGTACTCAGCCGTTGCGATCACTGCCTGTGACTGCGCAGAGTTCAAAAGACCCTTGGCTTCTCCCATGGCTTCGGACAGGGTTGCCAAGAAGCTCTTGTCTTGGGGACCCTCTACCAAGATATAGGGCTGCCTGGAAATCCGCACTTCGGTTGCGAACTCGTTGCACGTTAACTGCAGACCCGGCATCATCCAGTACCGTCGAATACATCGGAGTCCGACCAGCTTTCTCCATTGCCGTCCGATTCGGGAATTGTGCCTGCAATTGAGGCAGTCGGTGGGGATAACTCAATCATCTGATCCGCATATTGCGCACCAATTACGGCCGAATGCGTGCATACAATCAATTGCTTTGACGGAAGTTGCTCCTCCATGGCACCGATGATCTTGCGTTGCCAATCAATATGGAGTGACAGTTCGGGCTCGTCCACGAGAATCACGCGGCTTGTATCAATACGGGAGGCTGCATAAACTAGTCCTGCCACCTGCCGTTCACCGGAAGACAAAGTTTCCAGCGAGCTCAACCTGCCGTCACTGTGTCGGACCTGCAGCCGCGGCGTTGAATCGGTATCTTGCCGTAAGGCAGTGACCAACCGCTTTCCTTCCAGAAATTGGTTGACTGCATCGATGTACGCGCGAACCGCAGCAAATTCATTCAAGAGGTTCCCGTAACGTCGATCCAGCGCCTCTTCGTACACACGCAGCACTCTCGTGGTTGTGTCTCCTGCTTCCTGACTTGGCAGGTCCATCGAATCCAGTTGCGACTTCAATTGTTCGAATGCGGATTCATTGTCCGACAATCCATACTCCGCTTGGGTTGTTTGAATCTGTTCCAACTTTCCTTCGATACTTGCCTTGATGGTTTCCGGAGTTCTTGCATCTTGACTGGTCGGGATGGACTCCTGACTTATCGTCTCAAAAACTCGGTTGAATGCTTCAGACAGCAACAATCGATCTTCACTGGCCAGACGGCTGACTGCCTCCCGGATGTTTTGGTCGAGAGTACGCTGAATGTCACGCGGTGACGGATAATCAATGACAGGTACAAATTCGCCGAAGACCTCACGGGCCATTATGGTTTGGGCTCCCAATTCCGAGAGTGCTCGGCGTGAAACACGAGACCAGGTTGGCCGGGTCTGGAATTGGGATCCTGCCGAAATCCAGGATTTTTTGCCAATTCCACTGCTCAGGAGTTCTGGGCGATCAAGAAAGGACCAGGCCTCTCCCATGGACCGAAAGGCCGGAAAATAGATTGCCTTTATTTTAAAGTTCGTGTTCTTCTTGTAGTGCTCGATCCGGTCGATTGGAGAGTTCCTTCTTGGCTCTGTGTCATTGGGTTCAACAGGCAAAGCAGCAATCTGTTCACCGTCTATGCGGAGTGCCACCAGAGTATCGAGGCCATAAGACTGGGGCCGCCTGCGTGATTCATATTCGATGATGGGTCCCCCGGCAACATCCAGCCGGATTGTCTCAAAAGCCACTGCAGCGAATCGTTCCAGGTCCAGGTTGGCGGCGTTCGTCAAAATGTGGAGCAAGGTCGTCTTGCCCGAGCCGTTGACGCCGTACACGATATTGACTCCTTCAGAAAATGCAATGTCCAAGTCGAATCTCCCGTGGAGACCGACAACGGATACATGCTTCAGATATTGGGACATCGCAAAGGGTTCTCCAAGGATTGGACTTATTGGCAATCATAACAAGGCTTCCACTACTCATTTAGAAATATCTGGATTCTCCCGTTTTCTTGTGTAACCGCAGTGTCGGTATAGCGGGCAAAATGCGCAACGAGCGTAGAGGGCACCCAGTCTTCCGATCTATCCTGCCCCTGATAGGCAGCTGGATAGTTGGAGACGAAAAGCCCCCAAGATTTGGAAGATGGGCCGATGGGCTGGACATGTAAAATACAGTGGGCATAGCAATATGGCCTGCCCCAAAACTGCCTTGTGCATGTTGGTGTGCTCCTGCCGACCGTCAGGGTCCGCAGGATGGCGGGTGACGCATCCCTGCAGTTGGGCTTCAAAGGCTACGACTGTTCCTGCCTGATCCACCCGACACGAATTTTCGGCCCATGTCCTCGGAAGGGGACCATACAGCCGGACAGTTTGCTGGTGTAGCGGCAGGTGCTCCTGATCTGCCTGGGTTTTGAAAGATCAGGACGGGCTGTATGAGAGTGAGCACCGCGCAGATACTAGGCAAGGCTAGGGAGACTGCATCGCTTCAGGCTTCTTGCAAGGCGTGGGTGCAAAGGGTCGAGCACCGACAGGAGGCTGGCCGGGAATCGAGAATCCTATGCAGCGTGTCCAATGCGTTTCCCCGTCTGGGAGGCAATTCACTGAGGTGTCCCTATGAATCCTTTCGGAATCACACGTAGCCGTGTGACCTGCACGCATGCCTTGATCACGCCCGCCAATCATGTGCAGGCTCCGCTGGCAGGTTGGACTGATACGCAAGGCGTCATTTTGATCTCCCCGCAGATGGGGGCTCGATTCAGCCAGTTCACAGCTCTGATGGAGGCGGGCGCCACGGCGGGAAGTCCCTTGGCCGGCGTGGAACGATTCATCTTTGTGGAAGAGGGTCAGGCGAGTCTGCAGATCAAGGGAAATGCATACGATCTGCAACCCGGCAGCTATGCCTATCTGCCGCCGGGAACCGTGCACGCCCTGCGGGCTCCGACCAGGTGTCGGCTCATGCTGCTGGAACGAAGGTTCATGCCCCTTAAGGGGATGGACCCTCCCAAAGCCATGGTGGGTATAGAGCAGGCGGTGCAGGGAGAGCCGCTGTTGGGCAACGAAGGGATCATGGTGCAGTCCCTGTTGCCTCTCACCCCGGAATACGACATGGCGGTCAATCTGCTCACCTTTGTTCCGGGAGCCACTCTGCCCCTGGTGGAGGTGCATGTCATGGAACACGGTCTTCTGATGCTGCAAGGACAGGGAATTTACCGGCTGAACGATGACTGGCATACCGTCTTGGCTGGTGATGTGATCTGGATGGCGGCACACTGTCCGCAGTGGTTTGCCGCGGTGGGCACGGGGCCGACCCGATATCTTCTTTACAAGGATATGGGGCGGGACCCCCTAGCAGAAGAAGGGTCATGCACATCGTTTCCATAAACGCCAACCGGCTGCATCGGGACATACAGGAACTGAGCCAGTTCACCGACGCGCCCCGGCCTGCAGTGACCCGCATCCTGTACACCCCCACCGATATGGCGGCCCGGGCCTACCTGAAAGGGCGGGCCGACACCGCGGGTCTGGCTTGGCGAGAGGATGCCCTGGGCAACTGGTTTGTCCGGCTGCCGGGACTGGATGCCGCGCTGCCGGCGGTGGCCACGGGTTCCCATACCGACGCCATTCCCCACGGGGGACGGTTTGATGGCGTAGTGGGTGTCGTGGGCGGTCTGGAGGCCTTGCGGTCCATCAAGGAGGCGGGGATTGCCCTCCGGCGCAGTCTGGAGCTGATCATGTTCACGGCGGAAGAGCCGACGCGGTTTGGCATGGGTTGTCTGGGCAGTCGTGCCCTGTCCGGGACCTTTCCCTTGGACCAGCTGGAAGCCTTGACGGATGCAGATGGCGTGACCTTGGCTCAGGCCCGCCGACAGGCGGGGGTACACGGATTCCATGGACAACGTGCCCTTGCCCCCTGATGCGTACGACTCCTTCGTGGAACTGCATATCGAGCAGGGTCCACATCTGCAAGAGACAGGCAGGACCATCGGCATGGTGACCGACATCGCGGCCTCCTCGGCCATTCGGGTCACTTTGGTCGGGGATGGCGGCCACGCCGGTACAGTCATGATGACGGAACGGCGCGACGCTTTTCTGGCCGCAGCCGAACTGGCGCTGTTGGTGGAAACCACCGCTCGGGAACATGCCAGTCCTGATGCCGTGGGCACCGTGGGCATGCTGGAACTGCATCCCGGAGCCAGCAACTCCATACCCAGCCAAGTCGCATTGACTATTGACATGCGAGACCGCGGCGCATCCAATCGGGATGCAATGCTGGATAGGGTACAGGCTGGCTTGTCAGAGATAGCGGAACGGCGGAAAACGGAATTCCAATGGGAGGCGCTCCAGCACGACCCGTCTTGCTCTTCCGATCCCGCCATACTGGAGACCATGACGCACTGTGCCAACCAACTGGGCCTGTCCCATGTCCGGCTGGTGAGCCGGGCCTTTCACGACACCGTGTTCATGGGCCAGAAGTTTCCCGTGGCCATGATGTTTGTGCCCTCGGCGAACGGCTACAGTCACCGTCCCGAAGAGTTTTCCCCCCCAGAAGACATAGAGGCTGGGGTGCAACTACTGACTCACACCTTGCTGGAACTGGCCGATTCCTAAGAGCCGGAGAGCGGCCTGCAGGGGTCTTCCATCTTGAAATTGGGGACTTGGCCTAGGTCCATTTGTATCGAGCCGGCTGCTCTTTGGGCAGGTCGGTCAAGTCCGTGGGATTGCCTGCTTCCGGTGTCAGACCTGCTCTCTCAATGATGAGAGTGGCCAATTCACTGCGATACCGGGTGTCTTCGCGCTGTACGGAGCCGGGGTCCAGTTCGTCCCCGGCATTGTAGTACACCTGCAGGTAGACGTTTTCATAAGTAGGGTCGAACCGCCGCACCCAGATGTCCATCCTCTCGATTTTGGACCAGTCCCAGACCTTCTGGCGGGCCCAGAGCCGGAAAGGATTGCGGATGACCAAGGCATCGTCCCGCACAATGAAGAGTTCGAACATTTCCAGCAAATTGGTGAAGAGGAGCAGCGCCCCCCAGGCCAGAAAAGTCCAGGCCGTGGCCTCGGCAAAGAAGGTGTTGGTCAGGTTCATGGTGAAGGCCATGCCGCCCCCCACAAGCAGGCCCACGGCCGCCACCACGTTGCGCCGGAAGCCGGAGAAATGCAGCTCACCGTCCACTTCCTGAGGGGGCGATTCGTACGTTGGGTGTGAAGCGACAGCCTCGCTAGACATATCCGTTTCGTGCTCTGTCATGCGGATCAATGCCCTTCATTATAGCGATTGCGCGCCTTTCAGCGGGATTTTTCGACAGCATGGCACCATTTATGGAAAGCGTATTATCGCTGAAGAAGGCGCAGAGGTAAGGGGTACGGACCATGTACACTCCGCGTGGAAAAGGGCAGACAGGCTCATGGTATCCGCACTCACCCCCTTGTCATACAGGATCTCAGATCCTGTTTTCATAACTCACGTTGAACAGATTTTTTGCCTTCACCGCAGGCATTGGTCATGCAAGGCCGTAATCCAGCTCGAGTGATTGGTATGAGTACTTCGTACAATCATATGTGGCAACACAAAGGTGCAAGTGCAGTCCATACAGAAATCCGGGCCGGGACTACGATGCTGCAAGAGTAGGCGTTTTTCACAAGAATGCAATTGACAAACATCTATTGGAGGAACCTACAGCAAGGAGGAACGGGGACTGAACACAACGACAAATTAGGCTCCGGGTAGGAAATAAAACTGTCTTCACGTGACATGCGTAAAATGCTTAGGGTATGCCAGTATGTTGCGGATCTGCCAGCAAGTATTCCAGCAGGCGGAATGCTATTGTCAGGAAACGCAACAGTAGAGTCAAGGAAATTTTGGCAATATTTGAAGGAGTAAGACAGGAACCCTACCGTAGGCTTGGAAAACTCAACGACGCCTCGCGCAGACGTATCTTGTTTGCCACTGACATAACGAATAAGCAGGGATGGCGCCCCCTCTTGATAGATTTGCTTGATCCTGAGAAATACGACAGTTCTGGCGCAATCGGAGACTATATTGCTTACCGCGGAACTATAAGTGCACTAGGATTCAACGAGCTGAGATTGCCATACCAAGCAGTTGAATTACTGCAGGAATATGCCTCGATTAGATTCGAGATCATAAGCACTGTACGGGAAACTCTTGAACCCGGCGGTAAAACTCTTGAACATCCTGATTATGCTACCTGCCCCATTTACGTGGATCGGCGCGACGAGCAAACCGAGGAGATCCTCGTGCGGTACCTGCGAGCGTACCGTGCAATACTCGCTTTCGCAGAACAGGAACGAGCAGGGTTGGAATGGACCCAGCTTTTCGTGTTGATTTACTTAGATTGTATTGTCCACTGGGATGACACCGAGCTACGAAACAGCATTTTTCTTGTTGATCCATGGCACCCACTTACTCTTGCCAAGAGATACATGGTTCAGGCAGCTTTGGTTGCCCGTGCACAGCGGCTGGAAAAACAAGATGGTAACGTATTCAGGCAGCTTACAGTACTGCTAAAGGGAATAACTGGTTACAGGTGGATTCCTGGTCTTCACCGTAACGACAAGTTGTTGGAACCATTGCACGTATCGCCGTCTTCTGATCCAGGATGGCACGTGGCCATTAAACAGGATCTTGGCACAATTGCCGCACAGACACGTACAGAATCACTGGACAAGGCACTTGAACGTATCAGGACATGGTTTGGAGTGAAGATACCTATTCTTGAGGGAAGTACAGAAGACCTCGCGTGCTCTGGAACCGCCAGTTTCATGCGCGCTTTCCCCTCGAGACGTCACTAGGTATCAGGGTGCGACGAGGATACTCCACTACCGATGTTGTTTCATCCATAGACCGTTTTCTTCATACTGACGAAGGCCCTACAGAGAAGGGACAACGGTTGCCCGGTGGCATACGCCTGTTCTGCGAGGAACCTGTTGCCCCTATTGAGGATATCAAGTGGGCAGGCCCACCACTCCTGCTATACCACTACGAAGATGATGAACGGTGTTTCCGCGAAATGATGCCAGATATTTACCTGTTGGCATCGACGCGTGAGATCTCGTTCCGGCCAGCAACTGAAAGGTATGACTTGCCACGCGGTATTGGCAAACAATCCATTTTCCACGAACCTCTGTCTTGGCTTACCGAGGGACAAACCCAGCTGCCAAGCAGCATCTGCCAGGAATTCGATGCCCCGCCCCAGAAACTGGATGACCTTGGACAGGCGTATGTTGGGGCAACGTCAAAGGTATGTGAAGTCCTGCAGAGCCCAGTTGTAACGGTTCGTTCCATAGACTTGCCGCAATATCTGAATTGCCCATGGGTCATAGCTCCAGGAAATGGGCTTGACCCTGCAGTTTTTGTTAAGTATGTCCGGGATGGGAAAAGATCAACCGTTCCTTCCAAGACCGTGCACTTTGGGATTACAAGGTTGATATAGGGAATTCTCAAAACACCTACTATATCCTCTCAACAATACCCCAGGGATTCACACTGGCACTCAATGGATTCTTTGACACAGATACTGTGGCCGGCCAGTTCATTGAAGAACTCGGTGCACTAGGAATTGCCATAGGTGGAGAAGCCCTCAAGTCTGGTCGTCATGCCCTTGGAGTCATTGGCTTAGTCGGTACCATTCGCCTGCTTAACGGTACTGGTGAAAATGGCAAGGGAGCTTTCCGGCAGGGCCGAAACTGCGTGGGTTTCTTGATTCCCGTTGACTCTTTTGCATCCTTCTTCCAGACCACGCCAGACGAACACTCTAAAAGAACAGATTTCCTGGCAATTCAGCTTGTGTTACCTAGCAAGGAGGAAGATAGTCTGGGTATCTACGCGTGTGGCGTAGAGTCGAAATTCGTATCTCGCTCGCTCTCCCAACAAAGGGCAACAGAAGCTCTTGAACAAGCACACACGTCGGTGAACCAGTTCCGAAAACTGGTTGCGGTGAGCCTTGAATACGGGGCAATGCCTGAGCGGCTTGGATTACTTGCGATTCTCAAGTTTGGCCTTCGTATTTCGAGTCCCAGCAAACAAAAGGAGATCCATGACTGGGTCGAGATCGAGAGACGAGTCTTCCAAGCAGTTCTCCAAGGACAGTATGAGTGTAAGCAGGCTGAGCACAATGCCGTAGTAGTGTCTACGGAAGGACAGTTGCTTGGTACAGCCGAGGCCAACAGGTTGCCCAGGGGAATGTGGATACGTATTAACAAAAGTCATTGGCCAGGTGTTTCGGACACTCCCCAGTTGGATGAAATCCGAGAGCAGGTTTCCCAGCTTTTTGGGATTCTATGGGACAGGTGTAAACAACAGGAGGATAATGAGGAGTTGCCTCTTTCAGGGCAGGTTATCCATGAACTATCACCATCCACTATTACGCCGACCGTTCCAGCAGGAGAGCAGCCCAGTCTTCCCGGAGAAATAGATAATATCCAACCCATGGAGCTGGATACGGGGAGGCAGGTAAGTGGCAGCAACCAAGAAGTTACATCCATTGGCCAAGGTGAAGCAGACAGTTCCCTCAAGAAAATCTTCTTGGGAGTAAATGATGCTCGTCGTCCTGTTTACCTCGATCCCCAATCACCTATTGATCCCTTGGACAACTTGAACCTCATGGTGTCTGGGTCCTCGGGAACGGGCAAGACCCAACTGCTGAAATATCTGGTCTGCAAAATCCGCGAGCAAGGAAAGAATGTACTCATCCTTGATTTCAAGAATGACTTCGCCAGTGACCCCGTGTTTGCGGACCGGGCGTCTTTAGAGCGGATCTTTGTTAGCTTTGATGGATTACTGTTCAATCCCCTTATCCCTTACCCCGTCCAACACCCAGGTACAGGAGAATCATTGGTTCAGATTGGTCAGCATATCTCCGGTATAGCGTCAGTTCTGAAACGAACATATGGACTAGGTGTCCAACAAACAATGGCTGTAAAAAACGCCATTTTGGATGCCTTTTCCGCCATGGATATCCCGACTACTGGCACGTCGACGTTTAATCCATCCATGGAATTTCCAGACCTGAACAATGTCGGTACAACGCTCCTCAGTTCCAACCTCCTTGCATATAATCGGCTCGATCCCCTGTTCACCCTAGATCTCTTTAGGCGATTGTACAGACGAGACTCTTTTGATGCCTTGGTGAATCGGTCCTTGATCCTTGACCTTAGCCAAATTCCCAGCGATGAAATCAGGAATGCACTTGCGGAACTGATTGTTTTGTCTGCCCATGCCTATTACAACGCCCAGCCCCATTCAGGTGCTATTCGACAGATATTGGTCTTTGATGAAGCGCATCGTGTTCTTGGGTCCAGCTTCATGACTAGCCTCGTGCGCGAATGTAGGGCATACGGGGTAGGTATGATCTTGTCATCGCAGTATCCGACTGATTTTCCAGGTGAGATTTCCAGTTCGATGGCTACCAAGGTGTTGCATGGCAACGGCAGGGATGCCGATAGAACAAGGGCTATTGTCCAGTTAATTGGCTGTGCTGGTCGTGAAGCCGACGTGTCAAACCTCGACAGGTTCCAGGCTTTCGTGGATAACCGCCATTCTCCACATATCTTGATCCGCACGATGAACTATCCCTTGTACCTTGTATGGTCCTTTTTGTTGCAACACGGGGCATCTACCCGCGATGAGATTGCCGATCTTGAAGGCATAGACACTGACAGGCTGCCAATCAATAACCTCGTGCGACAGCTTGAACGACTTGGCTTGGCCGAGGAGAAAGAAGGCCGCATCCGGCTTCTGCAACGCTATGAATAACGTGAGAGAGGCCAACAGGACCCGAGTACTGCCCATACAACAGAATAGCCTGTTGGAATTTCGAAGAAATCTACTGGTTTGGTACGCGAGTAACGGCAGGAATTTTCCATGGCGACAGAGTTCTGCATCAAAGTACAAGCTAGTGATTTCCGAACTCTTACTCCAGCGCACAAGGGCAAAAACGGTAGCCAGCTTCTTTGATACGTTCATCCGCCAGTATCCTTCGTGGAAAAAACTGGCCGAGGCCAACGAGTCTGAAATCGGTCAGGTCATCCAGCCCATTGGGCTGTGGAAACGACGAGCCCAAACTCTCAAGCAATTGGCAATAGTCATGGTCAAGAGAAACGGTAGGTTCCCAAGAACCAAAGCGGAAGCGGAAGCCTTGCCCGGAGTCGGCCAGTACATCGCCAATGCAATCTTGTTGCTTTGCCACGAAGAGGCGCAGCCACTACTCGATGTAAACATGGCAAGAGTGCTAGAGCGGGTATTCGGTCCCAGAAAGCTCGCTGACATCCGTTACGATCCCTACTTGCAGGACTTGGCCTTTGAGGTTGTACAGTGCCAAGAGGCAAAGGAATTGAATTGGGCAATCCTTGACCTTGCTGCTTCCAAGTGCCTGCCAAGAAAGCCACGCTGTAATACTTGTCCGCTGGACGCAATGTGCTTGGAAGCGCGTAATAATATCGAGGAACACTCAAGATGAAACTGGAGATATTAACGTGAGTTAGGGATAAGAGAAGGACGCCTCAGGTCCCCAAGGAGGGTATCCTGAGGCAGCATCTAACAGCCCGGAGATGTCCTCCATGAGTTTACGCGTGCTCTTCTGCGCTGTCGGTGGTTGCTGCCCGGAATACGCGCCAGTAGGGCCGCGGCGGCCACGCGGTGCCGGGTGGCGGCGACGGCGGGCCCCCGCGTGGTCACCCGCGCGACGGTCCGGCTCCACTGCCCTCTGAGCCGCGATCGGGACTGCAAGAGCTATTGCACCCGGTCTGTCCTGCCAGTCCCGCTGCGTGGCCCTGATGCCCCGCGGTACTTCTGTCTGAACCGCGGCTATGGCCCGTGCACCGGCTTCCACTGTGGCGACTCGACGCCCCTAGCTTGGCGCGTGCACCGCGGCCCCAAGGGCCCTGCGGGGGCTCGCGCGCCGCGGGCGTTGCGGCCCGCCGCGACCGGGATTCTCCTGCGGGGCGAGGTCGGCTTCCGCGTGGTGTCCCGGATGCGTGGGCTCCAGGTCCACGGCGGGTCCTGTGGCCGCCGGGATCCACCCGCGCCCTATCATCCGCGGATGATGGTCAAGATATGGCGTGAGCCTACCAAACTGCACTGCCCATACGACATCTGTAGAGCCGAGAAGCAGTATCCCAATGACCACCGAAAAAGAGCAGGAAGATTTTGTTCTCATCACCGAACAACACCAAAGCAACTCGTCCGAAAACAGCCTCAAAACCGCTTTCCAGCGTTTCATCGAAACCGCCGATGTTGCAACATTGGCCGACATGACAACTGAAAGAATACCCAAAACCGACAACCCCAGCCAGATGACCTGTACATCCACAACACAGACATTGAGTTCAAACAGGATATTGGTCGAATTCATATAAAATGCACTGGCAATCGTTGCAGTTTAAGGATTGGCATACCGCCGATTTATCTGACACTACGAGTGTTGTGTCTGCGGATCTTATGTTCTGTTGTGGGAACAGCCACCATCAAGCAACCCCACAGACAATCCCCACCGTTAAGGAGGAGAACTCCGCTATGCCAACTCAAAAGTCGCCAACTACCCAGATTTATGGGCAGCTAACCCGTTACACCGAAACTGCTTTTCAGGTCGAGCAGTGGGATGATGAAGTAGCCATCACCACCCCTTTCATCTACCCCTACGATGACCCCATCACCCTGTATCTGCACCACACTGACGACGGGCTCTGCCTGATCAGTGACCACGGTAAAACCCTCAACTGGCTCATCACCGTCAACGGTCTTGCCAATGACTGGGAGCTCTCTCCATCTGATCGTGCATTTTGGGATGACAACTGCGAGTTTTACGCGACTCGGCGCAGTGACTCCGATTGTTTGGAAATTGACGTCGACCCAGGCAACCTGACCCCCACTGCTTTCCGGTTGCTACAGACTATCATCCACATCCTTGGACCCGAGCCTTGCTATGACGACTGAGCCCCAATTCTACTGCCACAGTAGCGAGCAAATGTCGGCATTGGAGCCGGATTCCGTCGCACTGACCGTGACCTCGCCGCCGTACTGGAACGCTATCGACTACGATGTCCATGCCAATGGGGATGGCACCGAGTGGTATCGCACTCGCCAGTACAGCGAGGGATTCGCCGACTACCGGGAATACTTGGACCTATTAGCCCGGATTTTCGCCGAGGTCTACCGCGTCACCAAACCCGGCGGTTTCTGCGCCATCGTCATCGGTACCGTGCTACTGGAAGGCAAACATATCCCGGTACCCTTCGATCTGACCGTCCGCATGACCACGGCAGGCTGGGATTTTCACCAAGACATCATTTGGCACAAAACCACTGCCGGTGTCAAGCGCGCCGGTTCCGCTATCCAAAAACCGTACCCTGGATATTTCTATCCGAACATAATGACCGAATACATCTTGCTGTTCCGCAAACCCGGCCCCAAAATCTACCACCAAGTCAACGGCAACCGGGAGGCCAGTCGGTTTGAAGTAGACGACGTGTTCAAGATGGACACGGCCAATAATATATGGCACATCGCGCCCGTACCGCCCCGGAAGATTGATCACCCTTGCCCATTCCCGGAGGAAATTCCGTACCGACTGATTAAAATGTACTCGTACAAGGGAGATACCGTGCTGGACCCGTTTGTCGGTTCCGGGCAAACTACTAAAGTGGCAGTTGCGCTAGAAAGATGCGCCGTCGGTTACGATACGAAGCAGGAATATGTTGATTACGCTGAGGCCCGCTCAGGCGATGAGTTGCGATTGCGTCCCAAACAACTCGTCGCTCGATTTGAGAAAAAGACTCTGGACCAACAGAGGCAGATTCCCATGAAGCATCAGTCTCAGCGCGGCAGATCCCACGGCGAGCAACCACCACTCTACTCTCAATAGATGTAACCACCCAAACATGGGAATCGAGGTTGTCCTGACAACTGTCGTTGCAGGACTTCAACCGCCACCGTTCTACTGGCTACAGAACGAGGCGGTTCATCTGTCGGCGGCTTGATTGGCACATCGCACACCAGCCGCCACTTAGAGTTGTTTTCAAAGAACGAATACAGCACGTGACGGGGTAGTGCTATTTGGTCACTCCTGTCTTCTGTGGCATTTGGCAATAAGTCTGGATCCGCATAGCCTATGCCTCCGCCGGTCAGCACAAAAATGGTCGGGTCCGTCCACACAGGAGAACCGCCGCCTTGCTTGTTGATAATGCCGATAGCTTCACTTTTGCCAGTGAAAGAAGTTTTGAGCGAGAACCCTATCTGGCCCACCAAGATATCGTGCCCAACGTTCTCAACACCGACGGCTCTGACATCAGCGATACCGACGCACCTCATAGCAGCAGCCAGCATCTCCTCAACAGCCCCTCCGACGATGAACCGATTTTCGCGATAGGTGGTGTTATAGTCAGCGATCAGAAGCCCTATGGCAGTCAACAACTCGCACAGTACATCCTGTTGGGTTTCCAAGTCTCCCTTGAACTGCAGAAAAGTATCGCGGGCTCGGTCATATCGCTGTACATGAACCATGTCAATTTCTCTGGATCCTAAGAGGAGTTTCGGCACAAGAAGATTAAAGTGTTGGTTAACTATCGCGTGTTTCAAGAAGGATTCGACGCGCCGAAGACCGGAACCATCATCGTCGCACGTCCGGTGTACAGTCCTAATTATGGATAAGGAAGGACACCTCGGGCATCCTAGGCGGGTATCCTTGGGCACTGTACAACATCTCGGAAGTGTCCCCCATGAGTCTACTCGCGCTCTTCTGTCATGTCGATGATTTCTGCCAGCAATTCGAGCCGGCATAGTGGCGGCAACTCGCTTCCAGTCTCCGGCGGCGGCGGGTTACCCGGCTGTCCACCAGCGAGATCATGACCCTGTTGATCCACTTTCATCAGAGCCGCTATCGGGACTTCACGAGCTACTACACCCTCCATGTCCCGCGGTATCTGCGGCCCGAGTTTCCCGCTCTGCCCGCTTTGTAGCCCTGATGCCGCGCGTCCTGATGCCACTATACGTCTATTTATTGGACCCGTTGCTATGGCCACAACACCGGCCTCCACTTCATCGACTCGACGCCCTTGGCGGTCTGTCACAACCAGCGCATCTCCGGTCATCGAGTTTTTGCAGGCCTCGCGCAGCGGGGCAAGCATGTCATGGGCTGGTTCTTTGGCTTCAAACTCCATCTGGTCCTCAACGAGCGGGGTGCGCTGCAGGCTTTCGCCCTCACGCCCGGCAACGTGGACGACCACAAGCCGGTATCCCGCATGACCCGAGCACTGTAGGGCAAACTGGTGGGCGACAAAGGCTATATCTCCCAGGTGCTGGGGGAGGAGCTGTATGCTCGGGAGCGTTCCGTCTGCTGACGCGGCTACGGGCCTACAGGAAGCCCAAGCTGGTCACGCTCGCTGACCACTGGCTGCTCAGACCGCGGGTGCTCGTGGAGTCGGTCCACGACCAGCTCAAGCACATCGCGCAGGTGGAGCATACGCGCCACCGCAGCCCGGCGAATTTCCTGGTGAATCTGCTGTCGGGGTTGATTGCCTACTGCCACCAGCCCCGAAAACCGTCTCTGGCACGGGGACGCAGTCTCCGAGAACCTGCATCTTATCCGTAACCTCACGTTAATCTATATTTCCAGTAACTACTCAGGTCCTTGACCGCCGGCGGTCTGCGGTGTCAGACTGGTTCTCGTGTCCCCCGGTAGTGTTGCAAATAGATCATGTTCAAGGCAAATGCAAAGTCTGCAAGTGTCACAGAGCAGATTGTATTTTTCCTTTCGTTTGATAGACCACTCCGCCCCGGTTGGGTGACTGATACTCGATCCGGTCGAAGGCACCGGGATGCCATTCCTGCTTTTTCTGCAAGAGGAGGCAAGGGATTCCCTACCTTCTGAGACAAGCGCGCATCTTCCGGCCGCGGTAATTTGGGTCACCACAGATCCGTCTGGGTCGGATGTAGGGACGGGCTATCCCCGGTCGTTTGACTACCCCCGAGTCATCCACGCTGCGAGCCCGGAAGCCTCATGTTGTGACCGTGGTATCAGCCTGAAAACCCTCGATCTGGATGTTGTGGGTCTCCAGAGACTGGAGACTCAAAGGATATCCAATTGTCTACTGGCACCAAGTTAGGTGGAGCTCTCATATCCAGTTCCCGTCACGAAGCGGTGGCAAAGCGCGTCCTCCCTGCTGATCACATGCATATCTCTCTATACTGCTACATGGCAAAGCCTTCCAGATGGATCTCCGTGGCCCGATGACATTTGACATAACGTTCATCTGGCAGCGCCTGCAGTTTGGGTTCCACCTCTTTGCAAATGTCTTCCACGTAGGGGCAGCGCGGATGAAAGTAGCATCCCGCAGGAGGCCGGGCCGGGTTGGCCACTTCGCCGGCCAACAATGTGCGCTGTCCCCTGTAGTCGGGATCAGGATGCGGCACCGCCCCCAACAGGGCTGCCGTGTACGGATGCAGCGGCTGGCGGAACAGATCCTCGGTGGCGGCTATTTCCACCAGCTTGCCCACATACATTACGGCCACGCGGTCGCAGATATGGGCGACCACGTTGAGCTGATGGGCCACAAAGAGATAGGTCAGGCCGAATGACTCCTGGAGGTCCTGCAGCAGATTCAGGGCCTGGGCCTGAATGGACACGTCCAGGGCCGAAACCGGTTCGTCGCAGACCACGAACTGGGGATTGAGGGCCAAGGCCCGGGCAATCCCGATGCGCTGTCGCTGGCCACCGCTGAAGGCATGGGGATACCGATGGATGTATTCCGGACGCAGTCCCACCAGCGACAGCAGTTCCGCCACACGGTCGGTGCGCTCCTTCAGATCCCGGATGCCGTTGTTGAGCAGCGGCTCGCCAATGATCTCCAGCAAGGTCATGCGGGGATTGAGGGACGAGAAGGGGTCTTGAAAGACCATCTGGGTGTGCCGGCGAAAGACCCGCAGGGACGCGGCATCGAGCTGCACCACATCCACCCAGCCCATTTCCCGGTCGTTGTACAGGATTTGGCCGCTGGTGGGCTCGATCGCCCGCAGCACAGTGCGCCCGGTGGTCGTCTTGCCGCAGCCGCTTTCCCCTACCAATCCAAAGGTTTCCCCCTGGCGCAAGGTGAAGCCCACCTTGTCCACGGCCTTGACACTGCCCACCGTGCGGCGCAGCCATCCCGATTGAATGGGGAAGTGCTTGCACAGATCTCGGACCCGCAACAGATCTTCGCTGGAGTCCCTGTCGTTGGGGGCAGCCGCGTGGGCAGCCGACTCGCTGGGTTCACGGTCCATCGGCAGCTCTCAATCGGTATAGAGGTGACAGGCCACGAAATGGTCTGGCGCCTGTTCCAACATGGGAGGAAGGGTGACATCGCAGATCCCGGGCATGAAGTCGGAGCAGCGCGGATGAAAGGGACACCCCGGAGGCACGTCCAGGGGATTGGGCACATTGCCCTCAATGGCCTGCAGCCGCTGGCCCGTGCGTCTTTGAATGCGCGGAATGGATTCCAGCAGGGCCCGCAGATACGGATGCCTGGGATTCTTGAATGTCTCCCGGACGGGAGCCTTTTCCACGACCCGCCCTAGGTACATGACAGCCACCTCGTCAGCCATTTCGGCGATGACGCCCAGATCGTGCGTAATGAACATGATGGCCATGTGCAATTCGTCCTGCATGCGCCGCATCAAGGCCAGGATCTGGGCCTCGGTGGTGACATCCAGGGCCGTGGTCGGTTCGTCCGCAATCAACAGACTGGGTTCCAGCATGAGGGCCATGGCAATCATGGCCCTCTGCCTCATGCCTCCGCTCAACTGATGGGGGTAGGCACGAAAATTCTGGGCCGGATTGGCGATGCCCACGCGCGTCATGATCTCGATCACCCGGGATTCGGCTTCGTCTTCGGCTTCCGGCAGATGCAGGGTGATGGTCTCGGCCAACTGGTTGCCAATTGTGTGCACGGGGCTGAAGGAGGTCATCGGTTCCTGAAAGATCATGCTGATCCGGGATCCCCGAATGTCTCGCAGGAGCGGATCGTCCGGCCGGAGTTCCGAAATGCATATTGGCGCCGCACCTTCCAGGTCATAGCCGTGAAAGAGAATCTGGCCGCGCACGATCCGGCCTGGCTTCGGCACGATCTGCAGAATGGACTGGGCAGTCACGCTCTTGCCGCAGCCGCTTTCCCCTACCACGCCCAACGTTTGTCCGCGGGCAATGGTCAGGCTGGCCCCATTGACGGCCTTGACGACACCCTCGCGAAGGTGAAAGTGCGTTTCCAGCGCCTGGATTTCCAGCAACGGCTCTGAGGTCATGGGCTCTTCCTCCGGCGCGGCGGATCGGCATCGCTCCGTGACCGGCAATAGCAGCAACGGCTCAGCTGTTGACCTGAGACAATATCGAAATTTATGGCCTTGCCACTGCTGGGGTGATGCTCCTTCCCCGGATAGGGACGGGCATCGTAGTAGAACAGGCGGTACAGCAGGGAACGCCAGTGGGGCGCGCATTCCATCCGGTTAATTTGTTTCAGGCGGGGATTTGCCAGCTGATCGAGCGTATCCTTGACCGCGGCGGTATCCGCTGTATTGACATCTGGACGGCCCCGAGGCAGATATTGGAGGAAGAATCCCCCGTCAATCAGGATGGCTGCCTGCGTCATCGGACAGACCCCAAAAAAGCCCCCGGGATCAACCGGATTCGGGATAAACATGAATCCAGTCTACGGCCAAGGGGCGGATTGGCCCGGCAGTGTAGCATACGGCTGACATGGAATTGCACAAGATGAACGGCATGCGTCTGGACATCGATGCCCAGGCCACAGGGCCAACGTGACATGCCGCGCCCAGCCATGAGCCGGGTGCATCGAGCAGGCCTGCAAGGTGGGCCTAGGGCAAGGTGGAACTGGTCTGGGGCGCATACGAAACCCAGTCTCGTCGATCGCCAGAATGCCTTGCCGGTCGCCTGGGTGGTCGCACACATGGTTCTGCAGGACGGCGAGACTTCGGCGGCGGCCCCGCGCGCCCGATGCCGCAGATGCGGCATGCCGTAGGGGTGGTGTCGCCGTGGATTTCGACCAGTTGCCAGTCGTTCTTGCGCCCGACTTGGCGGAGTGGCCCTTCGATGTAGGCTAGGGCCCGGCGGCGGATCTCCGACCGCGGGAACAGAGGACCCAAGCGAGCGGCAACCTCGTCGCGCTGTGCCTGCCAGACGGTCACGGGGACCCGATCCACGGGCACAGGGGGCGGGGTGGCAGGGACAAACGTCGGGACTCCAGAAGGAAGCCGGCCCTTGTATCATCTTGTCAGAAGGCATAGGGATCAGCCGCATCGCGCAGTCCGTCTCCGGTGAAGTTGAAGGCCAGCACCACGACCACGACGAAGAAACCAGGCCAGAGCAGCCAGGGGGCCAGGGCCAGGGCGCGCAGATTCTGGGCCCCTTGCAGCAACACGCCCCAGCTGACAATGGGCGGCTGCAGGCCCAGGCCCAGGAAACTCAAGGCCGTCTCGCTCAGGATCATGGCAGGAATGGCCAGCGTGATATTGGCGATCAGGTGGCTGGTGAAAGAGGGCACCATGTGCCGCAGGATAATCCGTAACTGGCTGGCATTGGCCAGCCGGGCCGCCAGGATGAAATCCTCTTCCCGCAGGGACAGAAAGCGGCCCCGCACCACGCGCGCGATGCCTGTCCAGCCAATGAGCGACAGGATCACCGTAATGCCGAAGTAAATGCGCAGCGCACTCCAGTCCGGCGGCAGGATGGCGCCCAAGGTGAGCCAGAGGGGAATGGCGGGCAGCGACCGCAGGAACTCGATGATGCGCTGAATCACCGTGTCGATGACGCCACCGTAATAGCCGGATATGCCCCCCAGCAGCACGCCAAAGAGCAGGGAGAAGCCTACTCCCACCAGGCCGATGGACAGGGAGATGCGGGAGCCGTACAGAATGCGCGAGAACAGATCCCGGCCCAGATCATCGGCCCCCAGCAGAAACAGGGGATGCTCCGTGGATTCCAGGCCAAAGAGATGCAGATCGGTCTCGAACCTGCCCCAGAACAGGTAGGGGTCGCCGCGGACCAGGAATTGCACGCGGTGAATCTGGGTTTCGTCCGGCACCACCTCCATTTTCAGGGTTTCCTCGTTGCGGGTCGAGGTGAAACCATACACGTACGGGGGCCATGCCAAGGAACCGGCCTCAAAGAAACGCAGCGGCATGGGCGGCGCCATGACGTACTGGGAACTGAACCGGTTGGGATCATGCGGGGACAGGAATTCCGCGAAAATGGCCGCGGTGTAGGCGACCAGCAGCACGCCCATGGAGAGGACGGCAACGCGATGCTGAATGAAGCGCCACCACATCAGCTTCCATTGGGAAGCCGTAAAGACCTGGGCTTGTGCCGTGTCGATGTCGTGGGAGTCCGCCATGAGAACGCAGGGCCTTGGAAAGGGCTGTCGCCTATTCCAGGCGAATACGGGGATCCACCACGGCCAGCAACACGTCGGATATGAGGGTGCTCAGAATGGTCAGGGACCCCAGCAGCAGGAACAGGCTGCCCGCCAAATACATGTCCTGGCTCATCAGGGACCGGATCTGAATCGGCCCTGTGGTAGGCAGGCTCAGGACGATGGAGATTATGGTCGCGCCGGATATCAGTTGTGGCAGCACATAGGCCATGCTGGAGATAAACGGATTCAAGGCCACCCGCACAGGATACTTCAGGACCAGCCGCCACTCCTTCATGCCTTTGGCCCGGGCTGTCACCACGTAGGGCTTCCGCAGTTCGTCCAGGAGATTGGCGCGCATCGTGCGAATGAGCCCGGCCGTGCTGGAGATGCTCAACACCAGTACGGGAGGCCAGAGATGCGCCAGCAGGTCCATGAATCGAGCCCAACTCCACGGGGCCTCGCGGTAGGCCTCGGAAAAAAGACCGCCCATGTCCAGGCCAAAGAGGCTGAATCCAATCCACATCAGCACCAGGGCCAGCAGGAAGTCGGGAATGCCCTGTCCAATGAATCCCAGGAAGGTGAAGATGTAGTCGAAAGGGGAGTACTGATGCGTGGCCGAGTAAATGCCAATGGGAAACGCCAGAATCCAGGTGATCACGAGGGTGATGAAGGAGATGGCCACCGTCCAGGCCAGGCGATCCCAGATCAGGTCCCCCACTGGGCGGTTCCATTGCATGGAGTGGCCGAAATCGCCGCGTGTGGCGATGCCCTGCAGCCACTTGAGGTACTGGATCCAGACGGGCTGGTCCAATCCGTAACGGTACCGCAACGCGGTCAGCAGGGCCTCGCTGGCCTCCTGTCCGGAGGCCTCCAGCTGGGCAGCATAGGCCGATATGTAGTCCCCGGGCGGCAGCTGGATCAAGACGAAGGTCACCACCGAGATGACCAGGAAAGTGGGGATGAAGAGCAGCAGACGGCTCAGCAGGAACTTCAGCATCGGCCTGGAAAAGGCTGGCGACGGCGAGAAGCGGGAGCAGCCCCAGGCCCACACCCAACAAAAGCCAACATGCGGAGCTGTTCCTTGCCCGTCATCTGATCGTGCTTTCTGTAAACCCACGAGGTATGGATGCCACTGGCCTGCAGCAGGGTTCCATGTTCCCTTTGGGCCTGATCATCTGTGTGCCCCCAAATCGCATTTTCTGCCTTGCGCCGTGCAATGATTGCGCGGCCGCGGGGTCCAGGGGCGGCAGAGCCGTGTGGTGAGTCCGCATCGCATCCGGAATGCCGTCGTAGCGGCATCGGATCGGGGCCTCGGACAGGGTCATTGGTGTCTCGGTGCAGATCGTGAGAGAGACGAGGTCGGCTTGACTCGAGTATAGTGCCACTGGGCTCCGCACATCCACACATCCATTGTTTCCCTACCTGAACAGTGACCAAAGGGGCCATGTCTTCCCGGATCCGCCCAGTGGCGGCTGCAGGACCGCTTGTCGCCACTTCCGTTTCCTGCCCTTGTCCACCGCACAGCGGCTGGTATCGCCGGATCGCACCTGCACAAATACGTGGACACTGGAATTATGGCTCAAGTCACGTTATTCGATATCTCTCCCGTTGGCAACTTTGCCCTGATTTCGTGCAACCGGCATTGATCTTTCGGGACGAAGTGAGAAAGGCGCGGTGTGCAGGAATCGTCGCCTTCCTTGTCAAAGATGCCATTGTCCATGCTCACGGCAGTGTAAAAACGGTTGTAGGCAAGGCCCGCTCTGTCCTCCGCCGTTTTCTCCATGAGAAAGAGGAGAACCTCCTGTCCCTTGCGCAACGGTGTCGATTCCTCGTCTATGCTGACCGCCTCCACATCCATTTCCATCACAACAATGGTGGCGCTTTCCCTCTTTCCCTTCAACGTCCCTGTGATCTCCACCGCATGGAACACGACAGGAACGCCCTTGCCGTATCCGATTTGTCCTTCCGGGTCTTTATAGCCAATTTCGCGGGTCAGGACACCTTCTATATTGCCAAGACCACCACCACGTCTGAAACCGCTGCCAATGCCTCGATGGAGGAGTAGGTGGGCATATCAACATGCATATGTTGAGACAACGGGGTTGGGGCCGTACCCCTGCGGGTGGGGCAAACCGCACGATGACCACAAGCCAAAAGGCCCATCTCGCGCCTAAGCTTGCGAATCGCACACCAGGCCCAGGGTGAATGCAGGGCTGCACTCGGGTATGGGCAGGGTGACAACACCCTCAGCATACCCGAGTGCCATGCCTTTGCCTGGCGGCTTCTTGCCCCCTTCCCGGATTTCTTGGTGGACCGCACCTGCACCTTGGCATTCCAGGTGGTGCATGTACGGCATACCCGGGTCAAAGGGCCGCACCGGGGTTTGGGCTGCCGTGCCTGGCAGCTAGGAGTCAATCCACCACTGGACTGGCTGGTAATGGGTCCACATGCCGTATTCAATGCTCAGGATATTGTCGGACTGCGGGTGATTGCGCACGGTGTTGCGGATCACCGAGGGCCGTGGGACCAGGCCCACGGTGCCAATGGCCCAGACATTCTCGGCATTGATTTGCAGCATCTGCCGCCCCAGTTCCTTGTAGCGGTCCGTGCCGTAGGGTTCGGCCTGCCACTGCACGGTAATGTCCCACAGTTCCTTGATGATGTCGGGGGGTTCCATGCCTTCGGCGCCATCGGTGTCCAGCCACTGTCGCCACAGCGGGCCGCCCAGGGGCGTGCTGCTCCAATGCCACGGCGGACGGTAGCGGATCGGCTCGTTCTGGCGGGAATAGGGTTCGGAGGAACCCCCGATCGCCCATACGCCGATGTCGTGTTCGTTGGCCCGCATCCGTTGCATGAAGAACTGCTGATCCTGGCCCTTGACATTGATGTTGATCCCGACCGCGGCCCAATAGGACTTGATCAGGTTGGCCACCTCGGAGAGATCGGCCCGCCCGGCGTCCACTTCCATGGTCAAGGTCAGGGCCTCGCCGTCCGGTCGCAGCCGAAACTTGCCGTCACTGTCGTACACCAGCCCAATGCCATCGAGCAGCTCGTTGGCCAGCTCCACGTCATAGGCGGTGTAGTACTGATCCATGCCTTCTTCCCAGAAGCTGGGACCCGGATGCATGATGGGGTTGCGGGGCACGCCGCGTCCTCCGAACCGCAGCTCGTTGATCTCGTGGCGGTCGATGGCATGCGACAGGGCCTGGCGCCACTCCAGCGTGTTGAACAGGGCCCGCAGCGCCTCGTCCTGATGGGTGTAGTTGAAGGCAAACCCCATTTCGGAGGCGCGCAGGTCCGGATGGAGGCGCGCCGTGAAGTTGCCGGATTCCTCGTTCTGCTTGTACAGCGGAAAGTCCGCCAGACTCAGGAACCAGCTGTGATGGGTACCCTCGCCCCCCAGCACCTTGGCGGTCAGCACTTCCCGGTTTTCCACCACGGCCTTGCGCAGCGTGTCGATGTAGGGCAGCTGGTTGCCGTCGGCATCCACGGACCAGTAGTAGGGATTGCGGACATAGGTGGTGTTGCCCTGGGTGTCCTGCCTCTCGAAGACCCAGGCTCCCAGCACCGGCAGGTCGGGATCCTGTTGCGTCTCGCCGGCGTCGGCATGAAACTCGTATGCCTCGTACCAGGCATCGAAGTTCTCTGCCTGTGCCTGGGCATTGGCGTCCTCGTTGTAGTTGATGTGCCACTGCTGCAGATAGTGTTTCGGGGCCCAGGTCGTCAGCGAAGGCAGAATGTCAATCACGCTGGGATAGGGCACCGCGAAGATCAGCTTGAAGCTGTAGTCGTTCTGGACCTCCAGCTGCAGCGGTGTGCCGCCCGGAGCCAGATCCTTGTCAATGACCGGGGTCAATTCCTCGTTCAGCAGAATGTCTTCGTACCAGAACCGCACATCCTCGGTGGTGAAGGGACTGCCGTCGGACCAGCGGGCACCCGCGCGCAGGTGGATCGTCAGTTCCTGGCTGTCGGTGCTGAGTTCAAAGCTCTCCACCGCCAAGGGGATGATGTTGTCCAGGCCGTAATTGCGACCCGCCAAGGCTGCTCCGCGGGCATTGGAGATTTCAAAGAGATTGGCGGTGGGATCCGCCACGACACTGGACAGTTCCCCGCCATAGCGACCCAGCTGGTCGAGGACCTCCAGCACCCGCGGCTCTGCGGGCAACCGTTCATCTACCGGGGGCAAGGTGCCAGCCTGGACCATGGCGCGCAGCGCCGGCGCTTCCCGGTATTTGCCCATGGGCATTTCCGGGGCTGTGGTTTCCGCTGCAGGCATTTCCTCGGCCGCATCCGGAGCAGCGCCGCCACAGGCCATGAGCACACTGCCTGCCACGGTGGCGCCGCCTACAATGAAAAACTCTCGTCGGGAAATGTGTCTGGTCATCGCGATGTCCTTGATGTGAGTGCAGCAGTCCCCTTGCCGCAACGCTCCAACCAGGCACGGCCGTGACCGCCAAGGGAATGTGCTGCAAGGGCAGGGAACTGCCTGGAAGTATCTGATTCTAGCGCAGAATCGGGCCGGGGGCACGAGGCACCCCATGGGAGGGCCAGGAGGCAGGCTGTGCCTACGGCTCAACCAACAGATCCTGGGTCAATATGGACCAGCCAGCCGCCGGGTCCATGGCAAACAGGGGCGCAATCAAGGGCAGAAACCCCTTGGGCTCGCATACCGGCACCTCTCCCCTGGGAAAGCTGGCGGGCCCCAATCCACTGGCCAGGCCCACAGGGGGCCAGTCCTGCAACTGATCCGGCAACTCCGGACCCACGCCATGCCACACTGCGGCCGGCTGATGGGTCGCCGCCGGCAGCCGCACATGCAGCCTGCGGTGCGCGGATTCCAATACGCCATGCAGTTCCGCATCGGGGTGCCTGCGACTCTGCCAGACCCGGAGCGCGCGCGTGAAACTCTCGGAGACCGACAGGAGACCAATGTCCTCCAGCCCCCAGGCCTGGGCTGCACCCGTGCCGATCCTCTGGCTTTCGCGTGCGCGGTGCAGGGTGGCCAGCACTTCCTGCAAGGGCCCGAACCGGAAGTACTCGGGATGGGGCGAGATGTTGGGTATCGCCACGGGCGCAAACCGCCCGCCTGCCCGAATGCCCTCCAACAGTTCCGGGGCGAATTCGCTCTGCCCGGCAAACACAATCTGCAAGGGGCTTTCGTACAGGGCCAGGCATTCCGTCAGCAAGGACACTGTGGAGCTTCGGCCCTGTCCCTTCTCGGGTTCTCCGTCATGGCCCCCGCAGATCAGCAGCAAGTCCGGCTGGCCACTGAGCAATTCCTGGCGCAGGCGCCAGGCAGGCAGGTTTCCCTGCAACAGGGTCACGCCGACCACATGGGCCGGCTGGCTGTGCACAACCTCCTCCAGTTTGGACAGCCACAAGGGCGTCAGGGTCATGACCCAGACTGTCAGGGGGGGACTTGCACTGGCCGTCAGCAGCACTCGGCCCAGCTGGTACGCGGCGGAGTCGGATGCGGGGACTGGCCGCGGGGGCAGCAAGGCATGTTGCAGATCGCAGCCCATAAACTGGCCCAGTGTGTTCAGGGCCCATTGAATGCTGGGGGCCACCGTTTCTCGGCCTGCTGCCGCCTCGAACCTGGCGCGCTCCGCCAGTGGGGTCTGTTCCACCAGCCAATTGACCAGGCGCCAGGACCCGGAGACCTGATCACAGAGACAGGCCTTGACATGACCATCGTCTATGCCCACACACAGGATGCCGCCCCGGGCCGCTGCCATGCTGGACCTCAAGCCCCCAGGCGGGCCAGCCAGTCCATGATCCCGGACTGGCCCAGAGCCGTCCAGGTGCGATCCAGAAATGCGGTCAGCAGGGTGATCCGGGATACCAGGAGGCGGGCCAGCACCATGCCGCTGGCCAGCAGCAGCAGGGGACGGCCCAGGCGTATCAATCCTGTCACCGCGCTGGCCACAGGCCCCGGCCATTGCTGCTGCAGCCTTGGCGAAAACGTCATGGTCAGGATCATGGACGCGGTGATCAGCAGGGCAATGGGCAGCCAGTACGCGGTAGAGACGGCAGTCAGGGCCTGCGGCTGAATGGTGCCTTGCCAAGCCCCCAACAGGGCCGTGGCCAAGGCTGCTGCCACCAGAAAGGAGCCCGCCAGGGAAGCCAGTCGCGCCAGCCACAAGGAAACCTGGCCCGCCCCGGAATCGGACCGGACGCGGGCCAGGGCCCCGGCGGCCAACAGACCCACCAGAAGCAAGGGGACAAGCGGTGAATCCGGCTGGGCCAGCGGACGCAGCAGGCGCGGTTCCAGCAGCTCTTCCCAGACCAAGAGCAGCAGATAGCCCATCAGCGCGCCCAGGAAGAGGTGTTGCATCAGGCGCGAGTGCCATTGCTGGCCCAGAAAAAGACTGAAGAGACTCAGGGAGATGGCCAGGCCCGCCCAGACTCCTGCCGCCTCCAGTTGCTCAGGAGTCAAGGTCTGTCTGTGTCCAGGGCGGAGTGACGTAATGACGCAGCAGCAAGGCGGTCAGGAAGGCCAGGATCAAGGCCGCTGAAACCCAGTTTTGCGCCGCCATGTGGAGTCCGGTCTCCCGGGCCTGCAGATGGGGAAAACGGGCCGCGTTGCGCTGGGCATAGGCCTGCGCTCCGTTGTACCCGCGCACCACGCCGACCAACTGGGCCGAATCCTGATAGGGTCTGATCACCTGGTCGATGCCTGCACTCGTGACTGCCAGTACCGGGGCCTTGGCATGCGGCGCGACTTGCTCCAACCAGCGAATGACGTCATGGGCATCGGCGGAAACCACGATCTGCAGATCCGGCTCATGAGTCGCCAGCCAGGGCAGCAAGCCCGGCAGGACTGCATAGCCTCCCGGCCAAAAGCCCACTTCATGGATCGTCGCTGAGGGTTCCACGTCGCGCAGAGCCACAGCTTGCCTGCGCCGCACCGTGTCCAACAGCCCCCGGGCCTGGGCCAGCCCCAAAGGATGCTGCGTGACAAGATGCAACTCTGCCGGCACAGCCAGCAGATGGGTCAAGACTGGCATCAGGGGCAAGTCCAGTTCACCGGATACCGCCGGCTCGTTCTGCCAATAGACCAGGACTTGGCTGCCGGCCTCCAGGCCCTGGATCGTCTGCCAGGCCGCTTCGGTGTCATCCCAGGGGTACGGCCTGGCGGGCAGGGACAGGGAACCCAGCCAGAAAGGCAGCAGGGCGGCCAACAGGATCACTGCGTAGAGGAGGAATTGGCGATGTATGGCCTCTGCCGGCGGTTTGCCGGTCCGGTGCACCGAGACAGGGGGAGACGACAGGCCGAAGCGAGATTTCATTTCCTCCAACGCGGAGGGGGCAAGGGGCTCTGACGAAAGCTGGGCCGGCGCCCAGGTGCTGCCGAAGTGTGACACTTTCCGTTCCGGTATCAGGCCCGCGAGGACATCCAGCAGCACGGGCTGCGCGGGTGCCTGCACAGCCCCCGGGCTGTCCCGCGCGGGAGGCTCTGTCTCTGTGTCGGCATCTGTGGCCATCGGGGGCACGTTCCCTGCAGTCTGCTCTGTCTCCTCCCGCCCTGGCTCCGCTGCCTGGGCTGCCGCATCCGGAGTGCGGGCCGACTCCGGTTCCCGCAGCGCGCCACAGTTGCGGCAATACAGGGTCACTTCATCGTTTTCATGTCCGCAATGGTTGCAAAGGAAGCCCGGCATGTCACTCAGCGGCTGCAGGAATGGGACGGCAGCCTTCAGGCTTCCGGCTCCGGGGAATGGGACAGGCCCAGGATGTACTGCAAGGCGGTGGCGAACAGCAGCAGGCCCGTGCCCAGCAGCAGGCCGCGCATGACAGGGGTGGCAATGAGGTGCAGTGCACTGTCCAGGTAGGGCGCAAACGGCGCGGGCAGATAGGCGTTGATCCAGGGCATTTGCAGGGCCAATACCGGCAAAAGGCCCAGCATCAGCCAGTGCATGCCGCGTCGGCGCAGCCGCAAGGCCACCCACAGGGCGCCGGCCAGAACGAACAGGGTGGAGGCCATCAGTGCAGTTTCGGCGGGCACCAGAACATGGGCATAGATCCACTGCATGGCGGTGCTCTCCAGACCTGCCCCATCTCCCAAGCCCATGGTCACTACCCCGGTCGCCACCAGAAGAAGGGCCAGACTGTAACCCCAACGGGGTTGGGCCTGCCATACGCGCCGCACATGCACGAAAACCACGTGCAACAGCCCGATGACCATGGCAAAGGCTGCCAGATCGCGGAACCAGCTGTACAGGATGGCGGTAGGGAACTGGAGAGGCCAGCCCATCCAAGGTTGCAGGACACGGTCATAGGCGATCCACAGCATGGTCAAGAAGATGACCGTCCAGTTGATCATGCGCAGCCACGAAGGCAGTTTGGAACTCATGTGGGACGCTCGGGACTGTCAGGCCAGTGCCACGGCCACGGAGATTGTGCCGGCCAGCAGCAGAATGGCGGTGGTCAGGAAGCCCAGCCAGCCCGCCACATAGCCCGCATCATGGTTTTGGCTTGCCTTGCCCTGGGTCAGGCAGACAAAGGTCCCCGTCCCCAGATCCCGAGGCAGCACCGAAGTTGCAGCGAGCCCCACCTTGATGTGATTCGGATCCTGACTGGTACCCAACGTATATCCCACGGTGACAGCCTCTGGGGCATGGGCATTGGCTGTTCCCACCTGGGCCCCCATGGTCGGACCGGCCCATCCCGCTGTGACGGGCGTGCTTGCCGCATTGCGGGCATGGATTCCTTCCTGCGTGTGGGTCAAGGCCAGATTGGCCAGCAGCCAGCTGTAGGCCGGCCCCTTGACACTCATGACAGTGGCTGCAGGAGGCAGACTGGCCGGACTTGCCTGATGCCACGCTTCCTGCAGCGGCAGGAATTCCGCCTCCCGCGCGGACAGGTTGAAGGGGATATGCAAGGCACGATTGGCTTCCAAGGCCTCCATGCGGGCTTCCAGCCAATCCTGGAGATATTGTCGGCTAAGGGACACGCTGCTCCTGGGGTGGCTCCGAATGCCAGCCATTCAGACGGTCCGCCAGCGAACCGGGCAAGGAAATCCCCAAGAGGGCCAACAGGGGCTGCACGAAGAGCAGGAAGTGACCTGCCAACAGAGAGTACGGGGCGTGCCCCGTCCCTAGGATCTGAATCAGGTCATTCCAGATTGGCTCCGTCGTCCTGCGCTTCTCCGGAAAGTCCCAGGGAGACGGCGGTGCCGCCGGGGAAGCAGAGGTCGGGTGCAATGATGTCGGTAGTGAGGCCACAGAACTTGCCTGCCAGAGACCTTTCCACTTGCCAAGGGAAATGGCTTTTCAGAATATACATTAAGGGAGGCAGCTGGCCGAAGTTGCGGGTCCCCACCAACGACAATCGTGTTTTGTTGAGCCATCACATGACCCACGCCAGTCTAGATTGCACACTGGCCTTGAGGCGTTGGGTGGCCGTACCGCGCTGGACCGCCGCACCGCGGCGGAGCTGGGCGAGGGCCCGACAGCGTGGGAAAGTCAGATTCCCGACTGCGTGTCCTTGCTGCACACGGCTCTTGGTTTCCCGAAACGCGATATCCCAAGGGCGGCGCGCGACGGGGACCGGCTGGGCAGGGGGCGCGGAGCGCCGTGGTGCTCTGAGGACTCGAGACCCGTAGCGCGCACTCGATCGTGGCCACCTGCGCAGGCCGGACCCACGAGAGAGTGTATACCGGGAGTTATGGATAAAAAAAGGACACCTCGGGTGTCCCAAGAGGGTATTCTGGGGCATCGTTTCGAAATCCCAGTGGTGTCCCCCATGAGTCTACTTGTTCTGTTTTGTGCTGTCGATGATTTCTGCTCGCAGTGCGCGCCCGCGTCACAGCGGTCCACAATCCGCGCAAAAACTTCGCGCCGGAGAAGCCTACGCGTCACCGCCGCCCGGTGCATTGGCTGTCAGGGCTAAAGGTCTGCTGCCACCAGTCGCAAAAACCGTCTCGGGCGCGGGGACGCGGTCCCCGAGAGACTGCGTCTTGTCTATGACTCACGTTGTATACAAATCCTCCTTGTGGGAGAGAATGGAAGTGCGAGACATAGCCCAACGGTTTCAGGCACAGAAAACTTGGTTTATGGGAAGTGTTTCTCCTCATTCTGACCTTCTTCCATGGAGAGAAAAAACCTTTGACACACTCTCGGGGAGACTTGGTTCCGAGTCTGTGCTTGCATCAACCAACCTGCACTTGCAGTTTCTGCAAGGAGGATCGAGTCAACGCACTCGATATTCCCGAACACGAGTGTATTCAAGCAGCAAAGACACTGTGGCCAAAGTGAAAACCTTGCCTTTGGTGAATTGGAGAAGACGGCGCATATCCTCACGGCGCACCTTGAATCCTCGACCCGCAACACAGGCAATGACATCGTAGTCTTGCCCCCGCAGATCGCGGTAAGTGCACAGGTTTTGAATGCGAGATATCTTGTCGCGGGCTGTACCGTCGTCTTCTGCCAACTTGGCTTCAATCAATGCCACTGGCGAAAATTCATCCGGCACAATAAAGTCGGGTGCCTGCTCAAAACCGGGAACACGTTCTGCACGCTGCGTTTCGCGAAAGGAAATCTTGGCTTCGGCAAGAACGTTGCGGATGGCTACCTCCACTACTTCTCCTGCCAGTTCACTCACCGAATCACGATGCGTGGCAAACGGTCGCCCCAGCAACCGCTCATACAGCAGGAGAGGATAAGGCACACCCAGATGGGAAATCGACTGCAGGCTCTCAAGACCGGAAGCGGTATCAGCCTTGTCCAGTCGATGGACGATTCCCGGCGGCACTTGGGCAGCTCCTTGGGCTGCCATTTCCACTCCTGCCTCGATCAAGGCCCGGATAGCCGGAATACTGGTGAGGTGGCTTTCGTTCAAAGGTGCCAAGAGATTTAGGCGTATTTGGCGATCTACAGTTCGCGCAGCAGCCTGGGTTACCTCAACGTCAGTCATTTCCGTAGTGGCAAAAGCCCACTCAGGAGGAGAAAACCCCAGAATGCAGCGAAACACGATGAGTGCCATGGGCACTTCCTGCACTGCAGCCAGAACGGTTTTGAGTGTTACCTGGGCAAAGGCGTCGGTCTTCAACTTCAGGATTGGGTAACCCTGTTGGAACACGGCGTATTCAATGAAACCGTCCCCCTTGGGCATTTCAATGAAACTGGAAGTCAACTCATGAAAGACTTCATCGATGATCGGTTCCCACGAAATCTCGGGATCGCCATAATCCACGTCAAAACGCGACGGCATCGGTCATTTTTCTTTCAAATGGGACATCGGAAGATTTCAACGCGGAGGAAGATGAGCCTGGAAAATCCGTGTTGAGCCGTTCCAAGCATGCTGCTGGATCCGGCAGACTTTGGAGGGCAGCCGCCAGACTGTGCAACTTTGCTTCGGTTGCCAAGTAAGGGTCCCAACGCTCCCTAAGATTCCAGATAGCCATACGGGTGAGATGGCCGTAGAGGATACATCGTGTATCGCCCACAGTGGGTTTGCATCCTCCGGCTTCCAACTGGGCCTGGTCATGAGCCACTATTTCTGTCAGTTGCTCCACGGTAGAGAACAACCAGGACCGCCGGGTCTTTCCGGTCTTCCGGCACACAAAAATGGTGTCCACAATGGAAGACACAGTGCCGTGTATGTGGATGGATCCCTTCATTTCCGTCGGACAGGGAATCGAAGCCGAGCAGGCCAGACCGGCATCCAAGATGGCAACACCCACGGCTTGGTACGCTTCCAATCGATTGTGGTGGTAAGTGAAGGCGAGTGGTGCACCGGGCTGAAGGCCCTCGGCCATGCGCCGATACACTTGGGCCAAGCCGGTGGTGAATTGCGTCAGCCCCTGCGCACGAGTGACATTGCCGCTTAATTCCCCCCGCGTACGGGTTGAAGTGAGCTCAAAACCCTCGGTTTCCTCGCCCATCAAGCGCCGTAGCCATACGTAGCAGAAATCCATGAGTTCACCGTATTGGACATTGCTGAAATAGGGAGGGTCGGTGAAGACCGCATCCAGGCTTTGTGGTGCGAGCGCAACGGCAGTGGAGTCGGCACAATGCAGGGCAATATCCCTGGTCGGCAAACCATCAAGTCGCTCTCCGATCCACTCGCCTTCGATCGGCACAGTCATATTGCGGTTGCCCTGTCGTTTCACTTCGAACGGAGCCATACAATAAAGTTTGGCCTTGGTGTATTTGTCGATGATGTTCGTCCAGCCTCCGGACCCCACGCTGATTCCCCTCCCATCCAAAATGCCCAGCAGGTTGGATTCACACTGAACCTGCCCCACGGGAAAACCGTGAACGGAAAAGATGTCAAGGGACTTCAAGGTCCGGATGTCGTATCGACACAGTATGTTCTGGTACCGCAGCAGATCAGACAGGTTGGTGCCCAAGGCATGTTGAATGCGCTGGTCCGGGACTTGGGCAATCAAGCGGCAACTCAGTTCCAGTCCAAGCAGCTGTCGGGCGTTGAACATATCGCGGTAGCAGCGATAGCCCCACCGATGTAGCCTGTTAGTTTCATCTCCCGCCGGTATTGTGGCGTCAGGCACGTATTTTGTCGCTAGTTCCCTTCTCCTGCTCTCTGCCTCCGCCACGCGCTGCAGATCCTGTTCATCCGGTTTCTTGAAAAAACGTCCTTTGTGCTTTGACTTGCGGACAGGATTGAAATACTCGATGGCAAACAGGCGGTGGCGAAGGGGGCTCTCGTGTGGTCGAGGGTATGAATTCCGGTGACCACAATGCGGGCAAACGCACCGTCCCCGAATGGCAGGCCCTGTTGTCTTTAATGCACACTGACAGTTTCCGCAGAATCCAAGGCTGGCACGATCGGCGGCTTCGTTGAGTTCGCCGCAATCTGGACATACAAGCACTATATGCGTATGACGGACATCCAGTGCCACTCGATAACCGGGAAACAGGTCGATGTCCTTGTGGCAATCGGCACATGCCAGGACTTTGACCCACAAGAAATATTTGACCGGCGCATCCCGATCCCCGTAGCGGGGACAATCCGTTGCATAGAGATGTCCCACTTGATATCGCAAATGTTCCAGCAGCCGATCCGCTTCCTTCCGATAGCAATCAACATCCAAGCGCTCCATTTCCTCGCGCACAATCCAGGCCGACATCGGATTGATGTCAAATCCGATTACGGCACAGCCCAGTCTGTTGGCTTCCAGAAGGGGAGTTCCACCCCCCATGAAGGGGTCCGCGATCCTGCGTTCAGGAAATTGATTGGCTTTGAAATAGAGATCACCGAGAGGAGCATCACCGAACTCGGACAGAGCCAGAGCCCGAAACAGACTTCCCGGACGCCGAGCAAACCATTTGTGCACGGCGATGACGGGACGGTAACGCTGTTGAATTTGTTTTTCCCGCAGTGATTGGGCTGCAACAAGCGGAACGTCAAACCGAGTTTCGATAGTCATTTGGGCATTATGCAATGGGAGGTGGTGGGCGGGAGACAGGGGTATAGTGTCAAAGTTGCAGTACAGTACAGAACAAATTTGCCATAAACATGAAGCGACACACGGCATCTCGGGTGATGCCACCCGAGAATATGCCTTCCATCTTGTCGCAATAAAGAAAATATGCAATGCAATTGATGCCTTTAGCCAATGTCTTTTGATCCTTCCCAGCTGCATAACTCTCAAGTCGCCATGGAGTTGCAAAGTGTCCGACTCCGGCCTGTCAAGTCAACCGGTGCAACAGCAAACAGACTTGGCAACCCTGCCTGAAGGCAGGTGCCCGATCACCCAACATATAATCAATGTCCCAACACGGGCAACGCGGCCCTGCCGCGTGCCCGGGGCCGACCTCGCTGATTAGGCATTGCGGCGACACAGTGACATTGGAGAGCATATGGTCGGGCTGGCAACACGGCCCAAGCGCTCCCGTTCTGTGCTAGTATGAGGTGTCTACTAGGCTTGCTTGCCAAGACTTTCTTCTCCTTGTCCTCCCAACTGGTTGCCCCCGCCAGTTCCTCCATGGCCGAACCGGCAGACGCGCTCAATGCGTTTGGCGGAATTCCCGGTGCTGCCTGCCGTGTATTTGTGCTCTGCTGCCACACCCGCTGACCGTGCTGCTTTCTCTGGATTCAGGCAGCCACAGACTCGGCTGCTGCTGTTGTTGGTCGCCGTCTTGCTGGGATGGCTGTCCGCGGTTGGAGTGCTGTGGGCCCAGACCACCAGCAATGGCTATTACTACTACGTACAGCCACGGGACACCTGGTTTTCCATTGCCCAGACCACGGGCTACTCGGTAGACGTTCTGCAAAGCCTGAACCCCCAGGCGGTGCGCGACTTTGACATCGTGTACCGGGGCGAGAAGCTGCTGGTGCCGGCTGACTTCTCCCACCAAGGCGCCCAATACCACAGGGTCCAGGCCGGAGAGTCCTGGAATGGGATAGCTCACAGCTACGGCTTGGACCTCAATCTGCTGTTGGGGGCCAACGGAGAAAGCAATGCCCACCCTGCCCCCTTGACAGTGGGCCGCAGCCTGTTTATTCCGCCTCCGCCTTCGGAATTGCCCATCCATGTGCCGTTGCCGCCGCCCACCCTGCCGGAAGGCGTGGCGGTACCTGCGGCCTATCTGTCCCATTTGCCCGATGTCACGGTGTTTTCACAGCCGGAGCCCATAAGTCGGCCCTTGGCGCATCTGGTGCCCAACCCGAGTCTGCCTGCACCGGCTTGCCCCGCCCGGGCCAGTGACGCCCTGCATTTCATGAAGGAGGCGCTGGCCTACTGGACCAACGATCCGCAGGGCCTGGTGCAGAGCGCCATAGACTGCGAAATCGCCATTCGGTCCATGATCGTGGACCGGGACATCAATGGCGATGGCTTCATTGATCTGCTCCTGACGTACAACCTGGACGCGGTGGCGGATCCCGGCCACCACATGGGGCTGGCACTGTTCCACTGGAAAGGCGAGGGTTTGGTCCTGGAAACACAGGTGAAGGCCGCCGGCGAACTGACGTTGCTGGCGGTGGGGGACATCAATGCGGATCAGCTGTCGGATCTGGTCTATGCCGATGAATCCTGCGGAGCCGAGGTCTGCTACACCTCGGTCTATATCGAGAGCTGGGATCCGGTCTTGAGCCAGTGGCGGAACTGGACTGCGGCCCCTGTGGCCATGGTCAACGCGGAAGTCAAGCTGAGGAAGGCGGAAGACCTGGGAGACGGCCTGGCCATAAGCATTCAGGGCGGGATATACGAAAGCACCGACGCGGGCCCCCAACGGGTGCGCACGGAGATCTGGGCCAGTCCCGGCGGTCAGCCCTATCAACGAGTCGCCAACGAATACGGGTCCACCAATTACCTGTATCACATCGTGATGGAAGCCCATCACAAGACGCTGCAGTCTCCCTTTCAGGACCTGCACAACGCCCAGATCCTGTATCGACAGGCCTTGGCTGACAATGTCCTGACGGTCTGGCATGACTCCTCGGAACGGGATTACCTGCGTTCCTTCAGCCTGTTGCAGCTGGCCATCATTGCCGCCTACCAGGAACAGCCCGCAGTGGCTTCGGAAATCATTGATGTATTGATACAGGCATACCCCTCCTCTGTCTTTGCCAGTCTGGGCCGAGCCTGGCACCAGGCCTTCATGGGCGCAGAAGACTCGGTGGTGGCCTGCACGGCGGCCCAGGCCTATGTAGCCTCGCATCCCGCCACTTGGCAGCCTTTCGGGGCCTTTGGCTATGCCAACCCACCGCTTGACCCCGTTGACATCTGCCCGATCCTGAGCTCCTTCCATGACCGTCAGGCTGCCGGAGAGTTGCAGGATCCTGACTCGGCTGGGGGCGCTTTGTCCTCACTTTTCCCCTCTGCCAGCAGGCTGCGCAACATGGATCCCCTTGCCTTCGCGGCCTCCGAGGAACTGCCGGCTTGCCCGGGCACCCTTGACGGGTACCCTACGATGATTGAGACTGTGCTCAATGGCCTCCAGGGGGACCTGCTGCTGGTGGAGACCTGGCTGCGCCTCTGTGAAGTGGTCACGGATCAAGAAGGCGCCTTGCAGACTGGCGACCTCAATGGCGATGGCAAGACGGATGTGGTGGCACTCGTGGTGGGACAGGATGACACCGGCATGGGGCCAGACCAGAGGGGAAGCCGCATGATGGTCTACTACCAGTCCTTTGGCGATGCCTACAGTCTCATCTTCATGCCGCCGACGCTGGGCGTCGGCTTGCTGCTGGCGCTGGAGGACATCAATGTAGACGGCAAGCTGGACTTGGCCTGGGTGGACACCGTCTGCAACTTCCTGTGCCTGTCTACGGTCGAAGTGCTGTCCTGGGACGGAGACTTTGTCAACAGCCACATTCGCAAGGGGGCCACCATCGCCAACGGCACTGTCCGGCTGGCTCCCGTGCCCGCCCCCAATCCGGGTCAGGGCCAGCAGATCATCATGGAAGGGGGCATCAGTGGTCTCATCGCCGATGAACAGCAGGTGGACCGGGTGGAGCTCTGGGAGAGCATCCACGGAGCACCGTTCCAGCGGGTCTGGTTCGAATACAATCCCGCCAATCCCGCCAGCCGCTGCATGGGTCTGGCCTTGGTCGAAGCCGACGTGATGCTGGAAGGGGCGTCCGCCTATGGCTATGGTCCGGCATTGCAACTCTATCGGGATGTGTTGGACGACCCTACACTGCAGGCGTGCAGCATTATCGGCACACCGCCGGAAACCGAGCGGCAACTCCTGCGCGGCCTGGCCTATTTCCGGCTGGTGCAGGCCCATGCCCTGACCGGAGACATGCGGGCCGCCCTGCTGGTGCTGGAGGAAATGCAGTCGGAGCTGGCGGACCGCAATCCCTTCATGGCGATTGCCCAGGACTGGCGCACGGCGTATGCCGCGGCCGCCCATCCGGTCACTGCCTGCCAGACCGTGCTGCCCCTCATTCAGGCGGAACCCTCCACTTGGCAGGTCACTGACATATTCGGCATGGATCATCCATCCGAGACGGAATCCACGCTGTGTTTTGTGCCGGAAACAGATTCTTGACTCTGGTCGACATCGACAGGTCGGAACACAGAGCGAAGGGCCGAGAACCCTTGCTCCCAGCACTGCAAGGCCTTGGGTTCTGCTCCTTGGTTTTCACTCCCAACGGGGCTGGGAACCTGCCGGGTTGAGTGGCTGGCGCAAATCAAGCTGTGCGGGTGCAGCAACCATCGGCCAGGGCAGGGGCGGACTTGAGGGGCCCGGTTTTGAGTCACCCCATGGCAGAGACTGCACAGGCCCGGTACCCGAGGGCCGTGTTCGCGGTGCAGGTTTGCGTCGGGACCGCACTGTCCTGTACCGGGAGGGTGAGAGAGGTGTCGGCCGTGGACAAGAGTGCGGGAAAGCATGCCAACGCGGTTTGGGAGACTGCAAGTCGCTGTTTTCGGGTGTTCGATGATGTGGAGATCGAAGCCAGAGGCCACAAATATGGGAAGGTCCGAGAGGGCAGCCAGGCCTGTCCGACGGTCTAGCCGGCTCCATCAGGGAATCCATCCCATCTGCCGGCTCCCGGCAGATGGGCCTTGGTTTCTGCAGGGCGGTTGGCAGTGCAGTGAAGATGGGATATATATTAGGCCGCCCTGCAACGGAGCATCATTGTGGTCACGCGACGGATCCTGACTGACAACCAATGGAATGATGGGGCATCCGCGGTGAAGGAGATCCAAGACCCAGCCGGCCGGCCTGCTACCCGCAGCTTCAGATAGGAGAAGGCATGTGATTGCCTCGCTCCGCCTGGTCAACTTCAAGAACTTCGCCGATGAGACGCTGCGGATCGGCCCGTTCACGATCATCGTGGGTACAAACGCCAATGGCCAGAGCAACATCCGCGATGCCTTCCGCTTTCTCCATGGCATAGGCCGTGGCTACACCCTGGCGGAAATCATGGGCGGCAAATATGGCGCGGGAGGATACCTGGATTGGATGGGGATTAGGGGGCTCCCAACGAGGTGGTGCGCCTTGAACCACTCCTGCCCTGTCAGTGGTCTGCGTTTTCCCTTCATGCAGAGCTAGTCCTAGGTCACAGGAAGACATTTTTTCTGTCCAGGTCGGATGGGATCCGAACGCTGGATTCGTGGTCATGGAAGAAAAGTTAAGTACGGAATCAGCCACGATTTATAGGGCAAAGTTTACGGATGATAAAGGTGTGGGGAGGGCTGAACCATGCGACAGGGATGGATCTGGACCGGTTTCGGCCCGTGTTGACACAGCTGGCCCAGAATTCGCAATGGACCGACTCCAGGATCCGGGCAGGACTTTGCCTGCTCTTGCTTGACATGCGCTTTCCGGAACTGTCGCCTGACCGAATGCGAGAGCCTTCTGTTGCGGGCGCGACCATGTTGGGTGACTCAGGCCAGAATTTGCCGACGGTGATTGAGGCAATCTGCGCCGACTCACAGCGCAAGAGAGTTCTCATGTCGTGGTTGCAGGAACTCACTCCTATGGATGTAAGGGATTTTCAGTTTCCCCGGGATCCATATGGAAGGGTCTATCTGCGCATCCAGGAGGCCAATGGGAGAGCGGTGTCGGCCTACAGTGCATCCGACGGCACACTGCGTTTTCTGGGCCTGTTGGCCTTCCTGTTGGGCGACAATCCGGTAGGTCTCCACTTTTTTGAGGAAATAGACCATGGGATTCATCCCAATCGGCTTTGGCTGCTGCTGGACCTGATTGAACGGCAGACCGCCATGGGCGGGAGCCAAGTGGTAACGACCACGCACTCATCGGACTTGTTGACAGCCATCAGCGACAGTACGTTTGCAGACACATCCGTTGTATGCCGACTCGCAGAAACCGCCGACTCGGTCATCAGGCCTCTGGACAGCCTGCACAACGCTGAGGAGTTGCGGAAGTCCCAGACTCTGGGACGGTTGCAGGCCAGCGGTTGGATGGAGGACATGCTGAACCTGCAAGCGTGGCGTAAATCGGATGCGGAGGCCACAGGATGAATACCCTGATCATCCCGGAAGACTTTCGCAAGGATCAGGATGTTCTCGGGCCGCTTTTTGCCCGACTGGTGAAAACCTGCAACAGATCATCCATGCACGTCTTGATATGCCGTGATCCATTGCTCGGTGGAGTCGGAGAAGCCCTGAAGTCGGAACGCATAACAGAAATCTTGAGCAAGTACCGCGGAATGATAGACATCTTCATTCTGTGCATTGATCGGGATGGAGTCGTAGGCAGATGCCAGAGACTTGACCAGCTCGAAACCGAATGGGGACACCGCGTGCCTTTTCTGGCGGAAAATGCCTGGGAAGAGCTTGAGACCTGGGTCTTGGCCGGACCGGACCGGCCCACTGCCTGCGTGTCACAACGAGACTTTGCTGTGGGAGAACGACCGTGATTTTTCCTTGTGGCCCCCGATCATGACACGCTGCAGGGAAACGGTCTCCTCCCTGATGTTGCCTCCCGCGGCCATCACGGCTCTTCGGGGAGAGCGGATTGCATATCATGCCCTGTGCTGCCGCGCGCTGTGGGTTAGAGCGCACCGCGCGGAAGTGGCCCCCGCGAAATCCCTGTCAGAGGATGTCTTGCGCAAGACACGCCAGGGACTGGATCTCAGCATATACCGCGTCCCATGAACCAGACAACATTGCCCCAAGCCACTCCGCTGCCCGCGATTCCGGGCTGGGCCCGTCGCCAGCGGGAACTGATCGATCTGATGCAGGCTGCGACCGAACCCTTTCTGCAACGGTATGTGGAGGACGACCGGCTGATCTGGGGGGATACCTATCCACAGACCCGAGACGGTGCGGATGACTTCTACGAAGCCGCACAGAACTGGCCACTGCTGTATTTGCTGGCGGGCAATGCGCAGTTGTGGGAGCAGAGCCAAAGACTGTGGGACGGCATTACGCGCCAGCTGACGGAACTGGGACCGATCTACAAGGAGTACGAGCGGGGCTACGACCAGTTCCATCAGAGCGAGAGCTACATCTATTTCTACTTCCTGTGCCTGGCCCATCCGGCGCATGCCCGCAACCGCGACCGGGCCTGCCGCTTTGCGGGCCTGTATCTCAATGAAGATCCCGAGGCGCGCAACTATGACCCGCACCAACGCCTGATCCGAGCGCCGCACAACGGCAGCGGCGGTCCCCGATGGGGCTTCAGCGATGCCAATCCCCCCGTATATGCCTACCGTCCTGGCATGGCGCAGTACGGACTGCCCTATCCCGACCTGCCGGGCATCCGCTCATTCGATGACCTGCGGGATCCCGGGAAGGCGGAACGGATGGGCCGGGCCATGCAGAGCCGGATGGGCCGGGGCGACGTGGTTGCCAACCTGGGGGTCACATCGCTGATCACCAACGCGTTTCTGCTGACCGGCCACGACAAATACCGCAGCTGGGTGCTCGACTATCTGGCAGCCTGGCAGCAACGCGCCCAGGCCCAAGGCGGTCTGATTCCAGACAACGTCGGCCTGTCTGGGCAGGTGGGGGAGTATCTGGACGGACGCTGGTATGGAGGGCTCTATGGCTGGACCTGGCCGCATGGGTACTACAACATTGGACAGGCCGTGGCCGTGGCCGGACAGAACGCCACTCTTGTGAGCGGCGACACGGCTTGGCTGGAGCTGGCCCGCACCCAGTACGACCGCATGATGGATCTGGGACAGCGACGGCCGCCGGATCCCGCGCACATGAGCCTGCGCCGTTACTGGGGCGCGGCGCTGCGGGACCACACAGCGGATGGGGAGACGAATTCCCTGTTCCTGATTCCGTACCGCATCGCCGACAATGGCTGGTTCGACTGGCAGCCCATGATCCCCATGCATCCCTTTGCCCTCTGGAATGTGTCGGGCGCGGCGGAGGATGAAGCCCGGATCCGTCGCCTGCAGAACGCAGAACAGGAAGACTGGTCCGGCGTCTCCTCCTATCGCCTGAAAGAGGACGCAGGGCATGAAAAGCCTTGGTGGGCCTTCCTGGACGGCCGCAATCCGGATTATCCGGAGCGGATCCTGGATGTGGCGCTGGCCCAGGTCCGGAAACGTCTGCGCATGATTGAGGCAGATCAGGAGGACCTGCGGTCCGTGCACATCCATCACTGGCAGGAGCACAACCCGGTCACCACGGAAGCGCTGGTCCAGTTGACGCTGGGCGCGCCTCAGCCGCTGTACAACGGCGGTCTGCTGCAGGCGCCGGTGCGCCACCATGATCCGGACACCGGCCAGCCGGGCCTGCCGCCGGCGGTGGCGGTGCTGGTCACCGGTCGCAGCGCCGAATCCGTATCGCTGACAGCAGTCAATGTGGGAAGCGAGCGAACACGACGCCTGAAAGTGCAGGCTGGTTCATACGGGGAACATGCCTTCACCCGGGCCGTTGTGCACGGCACTGCGGAACACCCGGAAGTCGACATGCCGGTGGCGGGCCCCTGGCCCGCGCGGGATGTGACACTGACGTTGCCGCCCAGACACGGCCTGCGCCTCTCCCTGGGCCTGCAGCGGTTTCGGCATACACCGCGCTGCTAGGCAGAGATCGAACCTCCAGGGGAAATCACTGCCGCCGCGCACCTGCGGGTTGCGGTCGGGCATGCAGCATGCCTTGCGTCTTGGACAAGACCGGTCGCGCCGCGCAAGGGTCCCCCGAAACAACACCCCAGCCCAGCTCCGAGGGTCCTGTCTTCGTTCCTGTGGGGCGGAGCTCCCTTTCTGGGTTTTGCTCTCGTTGGCGCCGCGCAGCAGTACGCGCCCGGCACCTGCAGGCCTGCCCCCGCGGCAGGCCGCAGCGACTTCAGACAATGCGGCGAGCCGTCAGGGAATTTGGGCCTGTGCCTTGCGATTCGGCGCCAGACAAGGACTGTGGCCGGGAGTTCCAGGTTCTGCCCTTCACCGGCGGCTGGTGATCACCGGTGTCCCAGCCTGCATGGCTTCCACAATCATCAGGCCAAAGCCTTCATACAGTCCCGGAAAGACGAAGGCGGTGGCCATGGCATAGAGGGCGGTCTTCTCTTCTTCGGTCACATATCCGAGCAGCCGCACGTGGGGTTCCAGATCCAGATCTCCAATCAAGGGTCTGGGATCCTGCAGTACCCGGGTGTCACGGGCGGGCAGTCTGCCTGCCAGGACCAAGGCCATATGGGGGTCTCCTCCCTGCTTGCGGAACCGGGCGAAAGCCTTCAGCAAGGTGGCCACGTTCTTGCGCCGCTCGAAACTCCCCAGATACAAAAAAAAGCGGGCGGGCAGCTTGTGTCGGCGGCGCAGGGCCGCGGTCACAGCCGCGGAGGGCATCTCTGGGGTGGCAACGCCGTTGGGCACTACGGCGACATGATCCCGAGGCAAGCCCAACTGTTCTGCCAGGTCCTTGCCGGCCGCATGGCTTACGGTCAGGGCCTGGCCCGCGCGGCGCGTGGCGGCGGTGACCAGGCGCAGATACAGCTTCTGCTTGGCGGCCGCGCGGTAGGCTGGAAACAAGACCGGGATCACATCGTGAATGGTGGTGACCTGGGGCTGCGGCTGCCACAGGGAAGCCGTCCAGTAGGGATGCCACACCAGACGGGCCTGCAGTGTCCGGCCCCAGCGGGGAACCGTGACTTGCTCCCACCAGACCTTGGCCAGAGTGGAGGGCAGACCGCCCAGATGGGCGCGATGCAGAATCACGCCCGTCTCCGCCAAGGCATCGTCCCGAACGACTGCGTCATGGCGCCTTTGGGGCACCAGCAGGTGGATGCGCGGGGCATGCCCGGGCCCGGCGTGCGGCCAGTGCCGCAGCAAGGCGTTTATGTATTGGCCGGAACCGGTATCCCATCGGTCCCAGAACCAGCCATTGACCAGAATGCCACCCATCTTGGTCCCGGAGACTCCCTGGAGCCGCCAATGCGCCCCGTCTCCCGGCAGACACCTGTCCGGATGCCCTGCCTGGGGAGACGTGAAACGGCAAATCGACCTAGTAGAGGTGCGTGTACTTCAGGCCCGTGCCGGTCACGAACAGCACCACCGAGTCGTCCTGCCGGATCCAGCCCTGTTGCAGCAGTTCCTGCTGTGCCGCCAGGCAGGCCGCCGCTTCCGGAGCGGGGAAGACGCCGGAATGCCGGGCCATGACCCGGGTCGCTGCCACCAACGCTTCGTCAGCCACCGCGAGGGCAGTCCCCTCGCTTGCCCGAATGGCATCCAGTATCAGGAAGTCGCCGACGGCCTTGGGCACGCGCAAGCCGTCGGCGATGGTGGCGGCGCCTGCCCACTCCGTGGCGAATCGTTCCCCGGCCTGGAAGGCCCGGACCATGGGCGCGCAGCCTTGCATCTGCACCGAAACCATGCGCGGGCGGTCCGCGCCGACCAAGCCCATCTCTTCCAGTTCGGCAAAGGCCTTCCACATGCCGACCAGACCGGTGCCGCCACCGGTAGGGTACACGATGACATCCGGCAGCTTCCAGCCCAGCTGCTCGGCCAGTTCATACCCCATGGTCTTCTTCCCTTCCAGACGGTACGGTTCCTTCAAGGTGGACATGTCAAACCAGCCATGGGCGGCCACGCCTGCCTGCACTTTGGCTCCGCAGTCGGTAATCAGGCCATCCACCAGCGTCACGGCAGCCCCGTAGGTTTCGCACTCGATCTTGAACGTGTGCGGCACGTCCTGCGGCATGTACACGTGCGCCTGCAGGCCCGCGGCGGCCGCGTAGGCGCACATGGCACCCGCGGCATTGCCGGCGCTGGGAATGGCCAGTTCCCGGATTCCCAGTTCCCAGGACCGGCTGACGGCCATGCCCAGACCGCGCGCCTTGAAGCTGCCCGTGGGATTCAGGGACTCGTCCTTGATGTAGGTGTGGGGACAGCCCACGTGCCGGCCCAGTCGGGTGGCAGGCAGCAAGGGAGTCGAGCCGGCACCCAGGTTGATGATGTGCCGCACATCCCGGACCGGCAACACTTCCCGGTAGCGCCACATGCCCGGGGCGCGCTGCCGCAGACTGTCCGCGGTCAAGGTCCGGGCCGCGGCCGCCAGGTCGTATCGGGCCAGCAGGGGGCGTTGACTGGCCGGGCTCAGGTTCATGACCTGATCCGCATCATAGACCTCCCCGGTAAGGCTGCATTCCAAATGCGACAAGCAAGACTGTGTCATAGAGCCAATCCTTTGCAGTGCAGGCGGCTGCGGGCCCGTGCGGAGACAGCCCGCACACCGGCCTTCAGATCAAAAGGAGCCAAAACACTCCGTGTTGGTACAAGCACGCGGCAATCCGCTGGGGAATTTTCACAGGAGGGCAGAGGGGGCGCAAATTTATCCTGGGCCTTCCCGCTCGACATGTGTCCCAAAGTGGACCCGGAAGATCCATCCGAAAAGACAGGACAGCATCGTGGACCCCCGCATCATTCGAGATCCCGCATGCCCCTCCTTTCTCCCGTCCCGTCATTGCACTCCCGCTGCAGCCGCTGGGCCTGCTCTTCCAAGCCAAGGCCCAACGGTTGTGGGCAGGCACTGGCGCCGGCGCGACGCGGGGCGTCGTCGTCCCCGGTCAGACTGGGGCCGGCTCCACATAGGCAATGGTCAAGGGACCATCCAGCATGGCACACACTGTGAGAGGCTGCGGGCCGGCATGCGCTTCCACCCACCGCGACACTTGAGCCGACACATCAGCGCAAGGAGTCAGGAGAGCCTGAGAAATCTGCTCGTCTGTCAGCCTGTGGCTGTAGACAAACACGTCGGCCTTCAACTGTATCTGGGCCTGAATCTGCACCTGCCATTGATCGTGTTCGCTGAATCCGGGTTGGTCCAGCATCGCCAGCGCCTTGCGTGGAGAGCCCGCGTCTCTCAGGAGTTCCGCGTATCGGCCGTGATCCGGTATGCCGTCCGCGCATTCGGCGACCATGACGATGGCCCCGCCCTCGCGTACAATCTGACTGGCCGCGCTCATCCCCTTGACGCACTGGTACAGGTTCTGGTCCAGCGGATATCCGCTGTTGCCGGTGATGACAATGTCATAGGGAGACGGCACGGAGACCATGGCGGTCTCCCGCACGAATCGACATCCCGCCGCGTGCGCGGCGATCAGATCGCCGGCGAACACCCCGGTGATTTCCTGGTTCCGGTTCATGGCCACATTCAGGAGAAAGGTGTGCGGCACCTGCAGCGCCACTTCCCGCATTTCTTCCCAGATGGGGTTGCCTTCCAGTACGCCCCAGGCTGCCTGAGGATGGGAGATCATGTCCGCGCCATGGTTGGACAACACGCTTTCAAAGCCGGCCAGCGAAGGCAGTATCCCCTTGGGTCCCCCGCTGAACCCCGCAAAGAAGTGCGGTTCGATGAATCCCGTCAAGATGCACAGGTCGGATTCCAGCAGCAGGCGATGCAGACGCACCGGATTGCCGCGCGAGGTCGGTGGCAGGGAGACCAGCAGGGCATCGTTGAAGGCATCGTGCTGCAGGCACCGGAACGAACCATGGATTTCAGGCCCCAACAGCCGGCTCATTTCGGCCTCGGTCTGAGGGCGATGGGTGCCCAGGGCGTTGATCAAGGTGATCCGGTCACGCAGCACGCCGGCCGCTTCCAGTTCCGCCAGCAGAACAGGAAGCAGGCGTTTGTTGGGCGTGGCGCGCGTAATGTCGGTATGCACGATCAACACGCGGGAGGCCCCGTCCACCTGGTCTGCGAGCGGAGGGCACAGCATGGGCCTGCGCAGGGCCTGCCGCACAGCATCGGCCTCGTCCGCAACACCGGGACAGTGGGCCGATTGCATGATGTCGGTGCTGGGCGGCAGGTCCAGATCCAATCCCTGCTCGCCGTAGGCGATGCATACGCGCACGTTCATTCCTCTGTGGGAAAAGCCCGACGAAGGCGGGAATTGGGCATTATATAGGGACTTGTATACATGAGTGCCCAAACTCCTGCATATCCTGTGCACGGGTCGTTAGGGTCTCCATGGAGAACGCCCTTCACCGTGCCGCAGCCCCCGTCCCATGGGCCGTGGAGCGCCCTGTTGCGCCCCGATACTGTGACCATGGTACTACATGTGTACATATGTATATAAGTGGCATCATATACATGAGGGGACGGGCGCCGTCACTGGCAGGAGCGGGAGCCCGCGCATCCCGGATCCTCGTTCCGGGTCTTGCAGGCGGTCGGGAAATGAACCCGCGCGTACCCGTTCCAGACCCATCCTGAGCGCTGCGGAGAGACTGGGTCGTTGTCAGAGGTGAAACCCGCTGCAGCGGGCAGGGCGGCAGCGCAGCCGCTCAGGATACAACAGGGCAGCATTTGCATTTTGTTCCTTCCTTGGTCAGGAAACACTGGAGGCAGACAGAAATGGACAGGAAATCTCCGGACCTATGGCGCATGCCTACCTGCTTCGGCATGGCCACGGGGCCGCGCCGCGGGCCGGACGGGCGTGTGTTCGACAACGTCAATTCCCCGAAATCGGTCAGCTACACCGTGCAATATCGCACCAATCCCGACCAGCTCCAGGCCCTGTGCCCACCCCGGTTTGCGTTGGGGCACGCTCCCGTGGTCTCCGTCACGGCCACCTACATGACGGAGATCGAATGGCTGGCGGGGCGCGGGTATGCCACGCTGGGGGCCAGCTTTCCTGCAGTGTACCGGGGGGCGGAAGACCATGTGGAAGGCAATTTCCTGACGGTCCTGTGGGAAAACCTGACCGATCCCATCCTGACGGGCCGCGAGGAACTGGGGTTTGCCAAGATTTATTGCGAGTTGCCGCCGCCGCGTGTGATGGGAAACGACAGCTTCTGCACGGCCAGCTGGCTTGCCTATGCCTTCCTGGACATGTCCCTCACCGCAATGCAGGAAGTGGATCCCGCGGACGTGACTCCCCCCGCGGTCCGCAATGATGGCACGCTCCACTACAAGTACATGCCGCGCACGGAGGCGTGGGGGCAACCCGATGCGGAATATGCGGTCTTGACTCCGGCCGCGACTCCGCATCGCAAAGTGACAGGGATGTGGCAGGGTCAAGGCGCCCTGACCTTCCATCCGGCCCGGTGGGAAGACATGCCCACCCAGTATCAAATCGTCAACGGTCTGGCGAACCTGGAAATCCGGGAGTTTCTGGGCGGCAGCATTGTGGCGGCCGTGGGGGCCAAGGACCTTTCGGATCAGCGCATCCTGCGGTGATGCACGGAGGAAAGGGGCACAGTCCCGCGGCGCTGTCTTGCGCCCGCTGCATCGGAAGTCTCCGGGATCCGACATGAGTCACATTGTGGGGGTTGTAGGGGATGCCGCGCCTGCCGCTCTGCAGGCCTGCCGCCAGGCCATGCTGAGGGGCCTGAATCCAGACTCGCGCCTCACGGTGCGACAGGCAGAAGCGGCCGGCGGGGCATTGGCCCACGTGCAAGGCACGGGAATGGAGATTCCCCTCGCCGGAGGTGGATTGCTCGGTCCGGGTCCTGGGCTTCTGGGAGCGGCGGAAGGCGTGCTGGACAATCGCGCGGAGCTGGGGCCCGCTCTGGCTCTGACTCAGGAGCAGCTGCGGCACACGCGGGATTGCGAGCTGATGCATCTGGCCTTTCAGCGTTGGGGACGGGACAGCGTGCATCATCTCCTGGGGGATTATGTCTGGGTGTACTGGGATCCCGTGCGCAGGCTCCTGACACTGGGTCGCGACCACAACGGCAACAGTGTCCTGTATTTCAGCGGAACTGCCGGGTTGCTGGCCTTCAGCACATCCCATCAGGCCCTGGCCGGTCTGTCCTGGGTAGGCAGGGAACTGGACCCTCTGTCCATGGCGGCCACCATAGCCCGCCTGCACCCTCCCCGGGGGCGAACGGTCCGGGCCGACATTCGGGTGCTGCCCCCGGCCCACACCGCTACCTGGCGTGGCCGCGGTGTGCGCATGCAACGGCATTGGTTTCCCGAAGAGACGGAGCCCTGGAGTGGTCAGTCCGCAGACACCTACCGCGAAGCCCTGGTCGCCGGGATCCGGGAATCTGCGGACCGCATGTATGCCAGGGCGCAGCAGCCTGCCCTGACGTTGAGCGCTGGCCTGGATTCGGGAGCCCTGGCCTGGGCCTGGACCCAGACCGCCCCGCGGCCTGCAGACCTTGCCGCCTACTGCGCCACGCCGCTCTTTGACACTCAGGCGGGGTGGCCTGAGGGCTTTGTCGCCAATGAACTGCCTCAGGCGCAGGCCACAGCTGCCCAACTGGGTCTCTGCGGCCCCATCCACATTGCGGCAGAGGACTGGGATCCTTTGCGCGGCGTGGAATACATGCTGCAGGCCAATCTGGAACCCAGTGTAGGGGTGGGAAACATGTACTGGATAGCGGCGCTGCTGCAGGTCGTGCAACAGGAAGGCCACGACCTCCTGATGACGGGCCAGCAGGGGAATGGCACAATCTCCTGGTATGGTCGTCCCTGGTCCCGCTCCTTCACGGATTTGGCCAGCCAGCGCTCCCTGGTCTTTGCCTTCACGCGCAAAGTCATTCGCCCCTTCCTGCATTGGGGGTTGGCAAGCAGTTATCATCGGCTCTCCCGCGGGATGGAACCCTGGTTGGCGCATTCCCTGCTGCAGCCGGCCATGGCGCGCAGGCTGCATTTGCGGGAATACATAAGCCAGACCGATTTCCACAGCTGCTATCAGTTTGTGGGCCAGGATGCCCGCCTGCCCCGGTTGCAGGTGATCGAGCCGGGGCGCAGCCGGGTCGGCATGCGCTGGGCCGAGCGAGGACATTTCCATGGCGTGCGCATTCGTGACGCCACTGCCAGCAAGGACCTGGTGGAGTTGTGCCTCTCGATCCCGGATGCGGTCTGGTCCGGGCCCCGCGGTGCCGACCGCTGGCTGATGCGTCAGGCCATGACGGGAAAATTGCCGCCTGCGGCAACGGGTTCCTTGGTCCGCGGGCGTCAATCCGCAGATCTCTTCCAGCGACTGCAGGTGCAGGCCGAAAAGGTGAGCCGCGTCCTGAAGGCCCTTTCCATCCAGGAGGAAGTCACGGCCTATGTGGATATCGAAAAGGCCCTGACCTCCTGGCAGGGGATGCTGCAGCGCCCTTTTTCCCATGTGCATCAGCAGACGTGCCTGACAACTGTCATGCCGGCATTGGGAACCGGCCTGTTTATCTCGACGCAAGGCTTCTCTGCAAACAGGGATTGATTGTCTTGGTGTCTTGGCTCAAGAACAGACCGGCCCTCCTGAATCTCCTGCCTGGCTTGCACCTTGAAATTTTGGGTTGGGGCAATCACATGCCCCAACCCGGTTACATTGCACTCTCTCCCATATTCCTTGTCCTCAGTTCAGACCGACAGGAGTGGCACAGTTGCGGGTCCATGGCAGAATTGACTGGATGCAGTGTCCACGAGGAGTGGGACCAAGGTGCCCAGAGTCCAAGACGCGGTGCGCCAATGTCCGACAAATCCGTTCCGTGCAGCACCTTCCCCTGCGCACTGCCCCAGGACATGATGCAGGGGACGCTGTTTGGACTTGGCGTTGCGTCTGGCTTGCCTGCATGATGGCGATGGATGTACATCATTGGCCATGGGGCCGACGATGGATATCGATGCGAACTGATCGCTACCCCGTGCCTGGAGTCGGAGACGGCTCGTGGGAGATACGCCTGAGGCTGTCAGAGCCCAGAAGCCCATCGACTGCCTACGCTCTCTGCAAGGCCACTGGACAGAGTCTGTCCTGCACACAGGTTGAATCCAGAAGCGACAGAGTCAGCGTAGAATGGCAGGGTGCATCCTGACCCGCCCGCCTCCGGAGGTATATCCTGTCCCCATCATCTGCACTCCGCTTTGACTTTGACGGCACCTTCAAGACGCTGTTTCAGCAGCAGGTGATGATCGAGGATCTGGCACACCCCCGTTTTGCATCGGAGCTGCAGGGCTACCGGCCGGTGCGTCCCCTGACCATTGAGAGAGTCGGCATTGAAGCGGCGCGGGATCCGCGCCCCCGGCGGCGCCAGTCCGATCTGGTCTGGGAGCTGGAGCATGAGGGCGCCCGCCGCCTGCTGCTGCTGGAGCACCAGGCGCGGGTTGACCCGGGCATGAGCGTGCGCATGATGGAGTACATGGTCAATGTCTGGCACAGTGCCGGCCGCAAGCGTGATGTGCCCATCTATCCGCTGGTGTTCAGCACGGCGGTCCGACCCTTCGGGGCCTGGCTGCAGTCCTGGCCACATGGGGCTGGTGATCGGTCTGTGTTCTTTGTTGACGGTCCTCTCATCGACATCCACCGGTACCCCTTTCCCAGCGCGGACCCGCAGGTCTTCGATCTGCCGCGGGACAATCGGGTGACCTGCGTCATCGCCTTGGCCCGGCTGCAGTGGGCGTTGCGAGACGGGCACCGCGCCCCCATTGCCCGCAGTGCGGCCTACGCCCTGGTCATGCATGTGGTGATGGACTGGCTGAAGCCGCTGCTGGACCCGGACGGCAGCGAGTTGGGGGATGCCTTTGCGGTCTGGATTGCCACCGGCATGGCCGACTTGCTGCGCAGCTGGCCGGCCAGTCGGGAGGCCCTTGATAACATATCCACGCTGACTTTTGCCCAATTGGAGAGAACCATGATCACGGTGCAGGAACTGATGCAGGAAGTCCGCCAGGAAGGCCGCCAGGAAGGCCGCCAGGAAGGCCGCCAGGAAGGCCGCCAGGAAGGCCAGCTGGCGACGCTGACAGACTATGTCGCCCTGTACTGGGGGGATGCGGCGGCCGCGGCTTTCCGGGCACGACTGGCAGACACTGCACTGGACCAGCTGCCCACCCTGGCAGAGCTGCAGGGCCGCTGGCAGCGTCAGGAACCACCGCTGCCACAGGAAAACGGGGCCATCCACCGCAACTCGGACAATCCCCGCGGGTAGCCGTGCGGCTGGGTATAAGGCAGTCAGACCTCGGCTTTGCAGTCGCTCATTCAGGCCACACTGGCAGGCCCGAATTCGTCTGGAATGTGCCTGCGTTGTCTGACGATGGATCTGATGGCCGAGTCGCAGGCGCCAGCCCGCGGCAGGCAGTGATGGTGCAACGGACGAGTCGATGTGATGGGTGCGGGTGCGCGTCTGCTCGAAGTTGCCGTGGGCACAGTTGAGGTTGATCCACAACAGTGCATCGAGACTCTCTGTTCCTGTGGTCGGGAATGGCATGGTCCCACGGGTCTGCATGCTCTCGGCTTTCCGTCATGGGGCAACATGATTTCGCTCCATGAACGATGCGGTGGGACATGGTGTCCAGGGCACTCAGCCTGAATAGCGCCAAGCGAACATGAAGTCACTGGCCGCTCAGCTCGTACCGTTAAAATTCCTGTCCCTGCGTCTGCATATGCGGGCCGATGAACCGCTGCACTTGCCCGCCTACAAGGGGTCAACCTTGCGCGGGGCCTTTGGGGCCCTGTTCAAGGACACGGTCTGCGTAGTGCCGCACCGGGATTGCACGCGCTGTCTTTTGCGCTCCCGTTGCGCCTACCCGTATGTCTTTGAAACGCCTGTGCCCGACCGTGCGACCCGAATGCGTACCTATCCCGCTGCGCCGCATCCCTTTGTCATCTTGCCCCCTTTGGAGGACAGGCGCGAGTATGGGGCAGGCGACGAATTCCATTTTGATCTCACCCTGATAGGCAAGGGCATCGACTACCTTTCCTACTTCATCTACACCTTTGCCCAGTTCAGCGCGAAAAGGGGCTTTGGCAAGGGGCGCGGCAAATGCACCCTGGCGTCGGTGCAGTGGTGCAATGCGTCCTCGGAATGGGAAGTCGTGTACACCGCGCAGGATCAGATCCTGCGCGAGAATTTTCAGCCGCGCGGCGTGGCCGACCTGGATGGCAGCCATGCCCAGTCTGCAGCGGCCACCCTCCGGTTCGAGACTCCCACGCGCATTGTGCACAAAGGCCGTCTGGCGTCCCGGCTGCACTTTCACGTGCTGGTCCGCACACTGTTGCGGCGGGTATCGAATCTGCTGTACTTCCACTGCGATTCCGAACTGGATCTGGACTTCCGGGCCCTGATAGACCAATCCGCGCAGGTGCAGACCCATGGGGACCAAACGCGGTGGCACGACTGGGAACGGTACTCGGCCCGTCAGCATCGACATGTGAAACAGGGCGGATTGGTGGGCACCATCACCTATGCGGGCGCCTTGCAGACTTTCTGGCCCCTCCTCAGCCTGGGGGAGCATCTGCATGTGGGAAAGGGCACCGGTTTTGGTCTGGGCAAGTACCGTGTGGTGTAATGCCTGGTCCGCCGTTCTCCGTCTTCCCTTCCTCTCCCGGTCTCTTTCGCACATGACGCCCACTCCCATTCCCGATTGCTGCAAGAGGAGACGGCACTTGTTGATCGAATGGATTATACAAATGCCCAGTGGAAAGAGAGCGTCGACATATTCAAGAATGTTCTGGATAAAGTCCAAGGGCAAAAAGGGTATGGGCGTTCTGGTTGCGAGTAGGCCAGCACAGCGGAGCCGAAGCCGTCACGATAGAAGGATCCCGGAAAATCAAAATCATGCAAGGCAGAAGACAAAGTGTTGAACGTGACAGCAGCCAAACCGTATGGCTGTCCGCCAATGACTTCAGAGATACCGGCAATCTTGTGTCTTTTGGCTGGATATTCGTTACCGTGGAAGAAGTTGATGCATAGCCTGTTGGGAGTTCACGACAGGATTTCAAGTCTGATTGCAGATTTCAGTCCAGCACGAAGCTTTGGCCCATCACGTAGGGGTCTGCACGCTGTTCCTCGGGAGACCGCTGATCAATCAGGATGAAGCGCGATCCCAGACGCTGGTAGTTTCGGGCCTGCCTGGCGATCTTCTCGGCCAGCAACCCCATCAAGGTTGTGCCACCCGTGATGTTGATGTGTGTCTCTTCTGATGCCAGGATCAGCTCTTTTGTCCGATCCAGCATCTCCTTCATTTCGTCAAGACCCGCAAAGGGATCCTTGAACTTCAAGATCTGGACCTCTCCTTCAAAGCCTGCCTGAGCCAAGGCCTCCGTGGCTTTTTCGTGGGCCTGATCCGAAGTGATGACTGCGCAAACGTCGTTGTGGGTTTCCGCAGGTCCGCCATTCCGGATGGCGCTGAAAAGCACGCCGGGTGTGTGACCCAAAGGCGAGACGATCAGTCTTTTGTACTTCGTGTCTGTTCCCAGCGTGAGCTCGATTGCAGGCACATCCCGCATGCAGTCGGTCCAATGCCGCCAAACGCGTTCCTCCAATTTCTTCAGCTTTGTATCGAATGCGTCTTCAGGCCCCATGCCATGATGATGGGCCAGATTGCGCACATCCCGTAGCTCTTTCCAGAATTCCGCCACCTTGCGTTGCGATGCAGTCAGGTGATTGTCAGCCTGTCCCTCGTCAAGCAACTTGGTCATCAGGCCGAGTTGTCTTTCCGCATTCCTGCGTCGGTTGCGGTCGTACCATTGGCTGCGTCTGTCACTGCCCCAAACAACCCAGCTGACAATCCACTCGCGCATCAAGCCAAAGGCAGCGGCAAAGTGACCCACCTCATGCAAGCGGTCGATGTGCCTTGCCTGCCTTTGCAATTCACATTCAGTCAGCTCGATTGTCTTCTTGGACCCATGCTGGGCTGCAAAAGGCTGCAGCGAGATCTTTAGCTTGTCAACCAACTCGCTGCTCAGGACATGCGGCAAATGATTCTTGGCAATGATTTTGCGGAGCGGCCGAAGGCGCTCCGCAATAAAGGATCTCGTTTCCTGTCCCAATTCCCAGGGCAAGCCGTCAGCAAAGGCCCGTGAAATTTTTTTCAGTTCAGACACCAGTTTCTGGCGGTTCTGATCAGGCCGTTCCAAGGGGACACTTCCCTGTTCCAACATGCGGGCCACTTGCAGCGCAGAACCCGTTTCCTTGAAGGCATTGGCCGCGTAAATCCAGTTGGACAGCTCTAACACCCCACCCAAGTCACTGATAGGACCGTTCTGAGAGGCATAGTACACATTGCAGAGTGCAAGCCCGTCACGCAGTGCCGCAAGCTGCATGGTGCCCATCAACATCAGAAGGGACAAGTGCCGGGGACCATGCGTGAACTCCACGGAAATGCTGCCCGTGCTGGGCACTTCCCTGGCCAGGATTTCAAGAAATTCACCTTGGGCCTTGGGATTGTCCTCAGACAGAATCAATACGGGTCTGACGGGACATTCTCCCTCCAGGTCCTGAGCCATCTCCTCAAAGGTTGAAGCCCGGGCTTTCTCCGTACAGAACGCCACGATTTCCGTTGGCCGCTGGTCTTGCCGGTCCAAGAGATGAAACAGGGCAACAGGGGCCAATCGTGCTTCCTCACGGTCGCCCCGGAGGCTGTAGTCTGTCAGCTTGGATTTGACACCCAAAACGGTCAGCAAGACATGTTGCTTCACTTCATTCACTCTCCGGTCTGCAAACAGTACGGTCTTTGCACCGTTGCACGGGGCCAGTGCATGGATATCCGTGGACACGAGACTTTCCCATGCCGGGTTGGAAATCCTGCTGTCTCTCCGCTCCGGCATTCTCTTCGGACATCATCAAGGGTACATGAAACCTGCACACCCCAGGAAAGAAGGGACTTGGCACTGCATCTGGAATTGCTGCCATGTGAGCCCTGATACACGGTGCTGTTCTCTGTACCTGTGGAGCCACCCTCATGATGAAGGAAACAAATGCAGATCTGGTTCATCTGTTTGCCAAGGGGCAAGTTCCGATTGGTGGAAGAGGTGTCCAGCCCACCTTGTGAGACATTGCTGTGCCTGGAACCGATCACGTTGCCTGTCGGGCAAGATTTTGACATTGGTTTGACAACGAATATCCGCAGCAGGCCCTGTGACAGTGCAGCGTGGCAAGAAAAATGTTTGCAGTTCGGGTCTTGGTGCTGCAGATGGCCGTGTCAGCATGTTGCTGGGTAGAGGGAAACATTTCGAGAAGGTTCTGGCGGCTGAAGTGCCTCTCTGTCTGATGGGCATATACTGGTCTTGGGCTAGAATCTCACATTGAAGTTGCCTATATTTCTGCTCTCTCGCGACTGCAGGGGCAATACGAAACCTTCTGCTGAGCGGATGCCCAATACATGTATAGACCATGACCAACCTTTATTTGCTTGAGCAAGGAAGCGTGGTCCGCAAAACGGGACGGCGTCTCATAGTGGAGAAGGACAAAGAGGAACTGCTGGAGATAGAGTCCTTCAAGGTCAATACCATCTTCTTGTTTGGCAACATCCATGTCACAACACCCGCCTTGACCCAGATTCTGGCCAACGACATCGAGTTGGCTCTCTTGACAAGGAGTGGACGGCTCAAGGGGCAAGTCACGCCACCCTTTACCAAGAACGTGGTTTTGCGATTGGCTCAGTATGCACAGAGCCAGGATCCTGACATTTGCCTGAAACTGGCTCAGATCATCGTCGAAGGCAAGGTCGCGAACAGCCGCCGGTGCCTGCAACGGTACCAACGCAACCGACCGGATGCAGAATTGGATGTGCATGTGGTGAAATTGGCGGAAGACATCGTGAAGGTGAAGAAGGCGACTTCTCTTGATTCTCTCTTGGGCTACGAAGGCGACAGTGCACGCACATACTTTGCCGGTCTGGCCAAAGCGTGTACCTCTGAACTGAAGTTTGCCGGCAGAAAACGGCGGCCCCCTCCCGACCCTGTCAATGCCCTGCTTTCGCTTGGATACACCTTGGTGACTGCGGAAATCATGAGCCTGCTGGATGCTGCCGGATTTGATCCCTACCTGGGGGTGTACCACCAGACGCGCTACGGTCGGGCCTCACTTGCCTTGGATCTAATGGAAGAATTTCGGCCCGATGCCGTGGACCGCCTGGCTTTGGGGTTGGTCAATCGCCGCATCCTGACCGACAAGCACTTTGAACACGGGGCTGGCGACAAAGGTGTGCGCTTGACCCGAGAAGGCATGAATCTTTTCTTTAGGGCCTACGAGAAGCACTTGACACGTGAGATTGACGGCATGGGTCCGAGCCGCAAGACGACCCTGCGCAAGGCTTTCCGGCGACAGGTAGAGCGTCTGGCCAAGGCCTTGGTTGATGGTGCAGACTATGTGGCCTTCCAGCAGAAGTAGGAGGCACGGGCATGTTTGTGGTAGTCGCCTACGACATTGCCGATAATCGTCGCCGCACACGCGTGGCGAATATTTTGGAAGACTACGGTGATCGGGTACAGGAAAGCGTCTTTGAGATGATCCTGGATTCTATGTGGCGATACGACTCACTCTTCGGCCGCTTGGAGGCCGTCATGGAACCGGGGGAGGATACTATTCGCTGCTACAGACTGTGCCGATCCTGCATGGCGGGTGTCGACATTCTGGGTCTGGGCGAGACGACCAAGGATGAAGACTTCATAGTACTGTAGCCCTCGTGTGAGGATGGACCTGTATGCAGTGCACCTCCGTACCCGTTGCGCTAACCTCCCGAAAGGGTCAAAACAGGGGTAGGTTAGCGATGGATTTGGCCCTTCCAATCAGATTTTATTGACTTTGGAGGATGTTGGGGTGTATGGTTTGACCATGATTGCGGCAAATTTGCTGGCTGGACCCGAGAAAGGGAGTGATTTCGAGGGTTGGAAGCAGCAAATAGCCATCTCAATTGATGCCCTGATGAAGAAGGGATTGAAACCCGCAGAAGGGCATGGCGGTGTTGAGCCAGTTGATCTCAATTGATGCCCTGATGAAGAAGGGATTGAAACATATGACCCGCACTTCGCCGCGCTCGGGTTCCCGCTCCCCCAATCTCAATTGATGCCCTGATGAAGAAGGGATTGAAACAGTACACCAGCGGTGACTATGGCAGCGCCGAAGCCTTATCTCAATTGATGCCCTGATGAAGAAGGGATTGAAACCATACAGACGACCCTTAATTTCAGAAAGACGATCCTTGAGGAGTTCAATCTCAATTGATGCCCTGATGAAGAAGGGATTGAAACATGAAATCAGTTGGTCAATCTCCTGCTGGGTCTCAGTCTCCATCTCCTCAATCTCAATTGATGCCCTGATGAAGAAGGGATTGAAACTCCTATATAGGATGCTGTCCTTGAACGGCAAAAGGCCGCTCATCTCAATTGATGCCCTGATGAAGAAGGGATTGAAACCGCTTCGTACATCGCCAGGTGCCATGAAGTCTTGTCTTCGGATCTCAATTGATGCCCTGATGAAGAAGGGATTGAAACCTGTCCCTTAGCCCGTGGTCATCTGTACCAGATCGAGGTATACATATCTCAATTGATGCCCTGATGAAGAAGGGATTGAAACCGACGCGCCACCAGTTGACGACGCGCCGGTTCAAGTCGTTGAATCTCAATTGATGCCCTGATGAAGAAGGGATTGAAACCCGTCCCGTCCTGGCCCAGGGGTACCCGGCTTTCCACCAGGGCCCATCATCTCAATTGATGCCCTGATGAAGAAGGGATTGAAACTCTGCGCGCCAGGGAGTTACCCCAAACGGGTCGTAGTGTCCGATCTCAATTGATGCCCTGATGAAGAAGGGATTGAAACTCAACAACCATATCCAGGTCGCCGTACTTGGCGGTGAATTCCTTGTATCTCAATTGATGCCCTGATGAAGAAGGGATTGAAACTCGGTCATGGAGACGTTCCAGGGATAGGGTTCGAACGGGCTGCATCTCAATTGATGCCCTGATGAAGAAGGGATTGAAACTTGTGGGGGAAGGCCACGTACTCGAGCCTAGCCTCTGGCAGTTATCTCAATTGATGCCCTGATGAAGAAGGGATTGAAACGGGCCAGCAGGGCGCTGGGGGTCATGGCAGGTGATGCACAGTACATCACATCTCAATTGATGCCCTGATGAAGAAGGGATTGAAACGGGAAGGAGGATGGTCCCCTCTTCGCTTCCGGCCTCGACTACATCTCAATTGATGCCCTGATGAAGAAGGGATTGAAACCGGAAGGCTTCCGGGGCCGCTTGCCGGGCCGGGTCGAAACCGACCCATCTCAATTGATGCCCTGATGAAGAAGGGATTGAAACGCCTCAGGACGGAGACCTTCCACCTTTATGGTGTTGCGGCCCCATCTCAATTGATGCCCTGATGAAGAAGGGATTGAAACGCCCAGAGAGGCGAAAGATGTGGCTGCCACGGGGTATTCCTGGCATCTCAATTGATGCCCTGATGAAGAAGGGATTGAAACTCTCCAAGACGAACCCCTAAATCGAAACTAAAAGTCATTGTTTAAATCTCAATTGATGCCCTGATGAAGAAGGGATTGAAACCCAGTCTCGGGCTCTCTCCAGCTCCTCTTCCGTGTAAAAATCGCATCTCAATTGATGCCCTGATGAAGAAGGGATTGAAACTCGGCCGTATACACGGCAGAGGACTTCCTCGATACCCTTCTATCTCAATTGATGCCCTGATGAAGAAGGGATTGAAACACCCCGAAGAGGGTGCTGTTCTCAAACGGGAAGAGGCCGCACAATCTCAATTGATGCCCTGATGAAGAAGGGATTGAAACGATACGGAGCAATATGCGACTGGAATCCAACATGGTGCAGATCTCAATTGATGCCCTGATGAAGAAGGGATTGAAACTTCTCAGGACGTAACCCTTCCACCCTTACGAGGTTACGCCCATTCATCTCAATTGATGCCCTGATGAAGAAGGGATTGAAACTGCAGGAATCCCTGCTCTGCCCAGCGCAGGTAGGCGGACCGATCCAAATCTCAATTGATGCCCTGATGAAGAAGGGATTGAAACATTGCTTGCCGTGGATGCCTTGCCGAAACTTGATGGCGGCCATCTCAATTGATGCCCTGATTTGGCAGGCCGCCTCGACCGCGCCATCATCGGTTTCCTGTGCCAGGAACTGAGCCGAATCGCCGTTGGCGTAGACCTTTTCCACTTGTTGGACGCCCAGTTGTTGCGCCAGACACGTCTCCATCTCATGCCGATTCAGTCGATCCAGCATTGCACTGGCACCGCGCACTTCCTTCAGTGCGTCCGTGCCGAACACGAATCGCTTGACCGATGGTGTGTCGACCACTATGACATGGGTAGTGCCGGACATGGCCTGCAGTGTAGAGCACCCTCAGGTGATTTTCTGTGCACATAGGAACCAAGTTCAAGAAGCCTGGCAATGAACCGTCAACGCGTGCGTTTGACATGCAAGGGAACATATCATATGGCAAGAACTCTGGTCTAATTATGGTCAAGCTGCGGGAGCCGATGCCCTCGGGTTTCTGTGGACAGAATTGATCGGGAGCATTGCCATCCCTCCTTTGCCAGGGCATCGGTTGAGACGGTGGTTTCCGGCCGCCGGTGCCGCATCCCAGGGCATTACGGCACGCCACGCGGGTCCAGACCTGACTTGGCAATCAATCCCCGGACCCCATCAATCAATGCAATGTTTGCATGACAAGTCCCACGGCCAGCAATCTGGACTATACGGGCTATGTATGCTTCGTACTGAGCCATTAATCTCTGCATCGCTTCCGCGGCCCATTCAATCATTCTGTGCCCACTGCCTCATGGCAACTCCGTCTTCATCGGGGCATCAATGGCGAAATTTCTCTATTCAAAGTCTGGGTGCCGATCCGCGCAACCAGCGTGATACAGGAAGCCGCCATGCGGACTGTCGGCGGTTCCAGAGCGAGTGCCTGCGGGAGCACAAAACGACCTCGCGGCGAGACAGAGCGGCCTGACGGCCCTGAAAATGGATCCAGGATACGGTTTCAGCCCCGGCTTTGGGATGCGGCAGTCCGGTGGAAGGTGAAAATGTTCTGGGCACCCATAGAGTTCTGATTCAGCCTGCCGTGGGAAGGGCTGTGATGGAGAATGATTCCTCAGCCCTTGCAAAGCAGGCGCGCCTCACGCAGCGCGGGATCGCGTCTCTGCCTACCCCTGCAAGAAATTGGCTACCGTCAGCAGCAGGCTGAAGGCAGACAGGAACGTGAGGAAGATGCCGATCATCCAGCGGACGATGGTCCCTTGCATTTCACTCATTTGACGGGCGATTCGATGCTCCAGGGACTCCATCCGGTGCTCCAGGGACTCCATCCGGTGCTCCATGTCCTTGATGTCCGACTTGGTGGCGAACTGCGACCAGTCGGGTATATGGCTGGCAATGGTCAGAGCCTGCTGCTCGTCAAACCCGCCTTGGCGCAGATCGTCGTAGGTGGCTTGGTGCACGATGGGGCCTCCAGGAAGACTGTCGCCTTCAAGCCGGTGACTTTGAGAGTAAATCCATTATAGAACCATTGGTGCCAGTTGCAGATCAGAGGCTGCACGGGGCGCGGGCGAGCCGGACCCTCCCTGGGTCATCGGGCTGCCGGCCAGGCCCCGGCGCCCGAAGGTGGCACAGGGCCATCCGGTGGCCCCCAGCCCCCGGCCGCGCGGGCCACTGGTCCCGGTGATGGGCCGGCAGCCCCCGGTCGCAGGCGCGGGGGCCCACCCCCTGGAGGGCGTGGCGCAGACCCAGGGGCACCCGTGCGCTCGGCGCCCGCGTGGCTGCCGGCCCATGATGGGGGACATCCGACAGGGCGGCGTTGACCCGGCACAACCACGCCGGGACAGACGCGAGGAGGACCCTGAGAGCCCTCCTCGCTGGTGGTGTCAACGTACACAGCATGAGGGATCCGCGTGGCCTTTTCCACTGGTACCAATGGTTATATAGCCCTCAGTTCAGCTTCGCAGCACAGCGGCCGGTAGAGGATGGAGGAATGCAGTTTGCGGTTCGTAGCCCGTGTGCAGGGTGAAAACGTTCGGCGGGCAGCGTGCGTGGCCCCCTTCTGCATCAGGACATCAAGGGACAGCAAGAGAGCCATGTTCCATGATGTACTACTGGTGGTGACAGATTGCCCAAGGTGTAGCGAGAGTTGAAGTCCGTGTCGGCCTTGGTCTCCGGATGCTGCAACGAAGCCTCCAGGGTCCCGATCTGACAGGATAGGCAAGATAAATATCAAATCAGATTTTGGCATGACATGCCAGACCACGGCGAGAGCGGACGACGACCGGCGTCGGTGCCACAGGTGGTTCTGTATCCACAGCCGGTCGCCAGGGCCTCTCGGCCCTGCAAGAGAGAAAGGAACAGACTCTTGCCGAATCGGCGCGGACGAGTTAGAAACACGGACTGGTGGCTGCCTGACTTCACCAGTCGGGCAATGGCTTCCGCTTTGTCAATCTACAGACGCCCTTCTCGACGCAGTCGGGAAAAGTCTGCCCAGTCATCAAAACGAAGGGGTAGGCGGCATGGATTTCATGATCGGAAGTATCATTGACCCACATAAACCCACAATCACAACGCAGAATGATTTGTTTGGAATCCTGACTTTGCGATTGCCTCGATGTGGCAGCCGGATCTGAAAAGGGTATTTCTTCATATGTCTGAACACGTGCTTGTCACTATTTTGGGCCTCTTGCAACGTGAACGAGACGACCCCAAGAAAATCATTAGATACGAATACGGTCTCTGTGGCAAAACACACGAGGCACCCATGGCTCCCATCGCTCTGTTCCACCTGCTGCGCAGCCAACAAAGAGTTCCAACCAGGGTTCTTGCTCTTTGTACTGCCAAAGCCAGAAAAGAAACCTATCCCGTACTGGAGGAGGCTTTGGTGGGAGAATGCGAGGTCCTGCCCGTTGCCATTCCTTCGGGCGAAGAGCCGGAAGACATAGGCCTCTTTCTGGATATCTTTGGTTGCAGTGCTCCGGACAAGGGCATCCTGACCTTGGAAACCACGCATGGGTTTCGCCACTATGCCCTGTTCGTGCTCTTGGGGGCACTTTACATTGATGCCCTGCGGCCCGACCTGGATTTGCAAAACATCTATTATGCTCTTTTGAAGGGCCAAGGACAGATTTCACCGTACATTGATCTTCGGGAGCTTCTGGACTTCTCGCAGTGGATTTACGCAGCCAACACTTTCAGGGATACCGGTTCCGCCTTGCCCATGGCAAAACTTATCAAGAAGGTGGCCCACCAATCCGAAACCGCGCACATGACCCGCAATTTGGAGAAGTTGACCCTTGCCATTTCCGATGCCTTGCCCCTTGAATTGGGAATGGAAGCGACAATCTTCAAACGTCAGAATCATAAACATTTATACAAACTGATCAAGAAATCACTTCCTTCTTCCAAACTGAGCGGCGAGCTCAGAGATCGAGTAAAGGAGCAGTTGGAATTGTTCGAGTTGGCCTGGCCGGCTGGCAAAGAACCTGCCAAGATGGAAATCGCTCTTGACCCGGTGGAGTTGGAGAGGCAGGCAAGGCTCATTGACTGTCTTTACGAGGAGTATGGCAGCCATGCCGCCGCCTTTGGCCTGATGCGGGAATGGGTGGTCAGTTGGGCCATGTTGCAACTTGGCCCAAGCGATTCTGGTTGGCTGGACAAAGGTGGGGCGCGCCAGAAGGCCGAGAACGCACTTGGGTTGTTGGGCAAACTGGACGAATTGCACAACGAAGGCAAGAGTGAGCTGTGTCTGTCCGAGGCGCAGACTCGGCTTGCCCGTTTTTGGCGGGATCAATTGGGCCCCACCCGAAATTTGACTCATCACCACGGCATGAATCTTTCAAACGCTTTCGGGAACAATGGTGAAGAGCGCACCCGCAAGGCTTGGCAATACTGGTCCGAAACGATGAAGTGCCAACCCAACATCGATCTGAGCCCCATCGCAGGCGAGTATCGCAGATTGATCGTGTCGCCTCTTGGCAAGACACCCGGTGTGCTTTTCAGTGCCATGCGGAGCCTGAATTCCACCGCCGACAGCCATGATTGCTGCTTGGTGATTACGTCTGAACAGACCAGAAGCAAGATGAACGAGGCGCTGGACCGGGCGGGATTTGCAGGTCGGCGTGAGATGCTTCTGTTTCAGGACCCTTTCAGTGGCCTGCATGAACGCCAGGCCTTGTGGGACAAGGCCACGGCATGGATATTGGCTGCCGAGGAAACGCACGTGAACGTGACGGGCGGCACCTCGCTGATGGGATTGCTGAGTGAGGAAATCGCCAACAAGGCGAGAGAACTGCAGAGGCTTGCCTCTCGCTTTGTCTTGATTGACGAGCGGCCACACAAGGAACAAATCGAGACGCCATACGTGGAGGGCACCAGGATTGTGGTGGAACCGGACCTGAAGGAATGGCAGTGAGGCAATGGGGATGGAGATGAGTTTGCCGATACCGGAGCGCCGTCCTTTTGTCTGAGGACAGACTGTGTTTTGGTGCGATTCTGGCGGATTGCGCAATGCCCAGGATGTCCTGCCTATGGGGATGCCGCCTCCAAGCCAGAAGGTTTGTTGCTCTCTCTCTGTCACTTGGACCGGACGATGCCGGTGTCCAGTTACGGTTCGTATAGGAGAGTGGTTTCCATGGCCCAATTCTGCGCGGACGCTTCCCGTTGATGGCTCTCGTTCGGGGGTTCTCGGAAAGTCAGGCCGATACCCACCACTCGTTTGCCTTCGCCGGCGTATCTGTCTCCATACCCCTTGGCTCGTATCTGGCGCAGAGCCATCTCGACCGTCGCGTTGAGTTTCAGTTCAAATACATAAAAGGCATCCCGCGTTTCCACCACGGTGTCTGCTCGTCCATGCCGCACATGCACTTCTGACTCTACGCCCAGCGTGCCCCGGATCATGGCACAGACGGTATGCAGGGCAATCTGATAGTTGGACTCTCGGCCCAAAAGGTCGTACGAGACCTTGTCCAGCATGAGATCAAAACACGCGCATGCCTGTTGGCAGTTGCCCTGCACCAAGGCGGAGGCCATATCCTGCATCAAGGCTCGCATGCGGCTGCCTCTGCCGCTTTCCTTGCCCAGATATTCCAGAAGCAAGCCTTCCTGAAATGCGGATTCCACTTCCCAATTGGGGAACCCGACCTTGTATGTGTCGTTTTGGGTCTTGAGGGACAAATATCCCGCTTGGAACAGCAAGGCTTTCAAATTGGGCTGTTGCAGATCAAAGGCTTTCCAAATGCCCTCCGTGCTTTCGCCTATGTCGCCCAGCCCCTGCTCGTGCTCCTTCATGTATCGGAACAGAAAGGAAGATTGTCCCGTGTCAATCCACGGTCGCGGAAACCCTTGTTCGGAAACGACATGCGATATTTCGGGATCCATGAACTCGACCAGGACTTTCAAATAGGAAATGGGGTTGTAGACTGGATCGCTGGCGGGCGCGAACCGATAGCCGTTGTAGCGTTCTTGCAACAGAAGGCGCATGTCCTGAGGCGCACAACCGTAATTGCGAGCGGCACAGGCGATATGCGCGCCGAGAAACTTCTGGTTTTCCTCTTCGGTAAAACCACAAATCGTGGCATACGCGCGATGGGTGGAAATGTCCGTCACATTGTTCAAGGCAGAGAACAACCCTGCACCTTCCACCCGTGTGATTCCCGTCAGAAAAACGAATTCGATATCTTCGCTCCAGTTTTTCAATGTGCCGTAAAAGTCGCGCAAGATATGCATTTGGGCAGTCTGGTTTTCACGCGCAATGGCGGCATTGCCCAACATTCTCGTGATAGGGGCGTCGTATTCATCCACCAGGATCACCAGGCGTCCCTGTTGCCGTAAATCCGAGAATACCTGCGACAGGGCGTATTGCGGTGAGTAATCTGCAGAGGGAGGCACAATGCCTTGCCGCAGACACTGCAATTGCACCGCATGGCGCAATTGGGTGGCCAATTCACGCGGATCGTCACCTCCCACTCCAGCCATGGTCAGCGTAAACACGGGACAGCGTGGCACTTGGGCAAGAAATCCCGACGCGTGAATGTCCAGGCCCTGGAACAGATTGTCGCTCTCGCGTGTGAACAGGCATTTCAGCGTGGAGACCAGCAACGACTTCCCGAATCGGCGCGGGCGCGCCAAAAATACAAACCGCATGGGATAGGCCAGCATGCGTTGGATGTAGAGCGTTTTGTCTACATAGACTTGGCCACGCTGACGCATGAAAGCGAAATCCGCCGCGTCTGTCGCCAAGGGTGCCAGGGAGTGGGCGGGCAGGGGAGATGCGGACAGTTCCATGTCAGCGTATTTTATCCTTGAAGCATCTGTGGGGGCAGTCAAGTTTGGGCAGGGAGATACGACTGTCCACCCTCGGTGTTCGCGACCGGATCACGACATTCGGGACGGGGACAAGTTATGCATGGCAATGAGCAGGACCACTTTGCGGGACTTGCTGGCTGCGCACAGGTGCGTGCAAAAAATTCGCCAAGACAACTATATATGGCGCGGGGCGGAGACTCAATGGTGTCTCACTGTAGGGCACTGACCAAGGCAGATAGTGTCTGCAACCTCTACAGGCCGTTGTCTGGGCGGCTGACCTGCAGACCGGGCCGGAAAATCGGATTGGCTTTTGCGGTATCGGGCGCAGTGGCTGTATAGAGGAGAGGCAAGGCAAAAGGCTCGCGATCCCAACGTCCCTGGGCCATGTTGTAGCGACCCAGGTCCCACAGGGCACATTCCGTGACGGCACGGGCGCGGGTGTCAATGTTCAGTCCCCATACGGCCACGGGCCGGTTTCCGGGGGCAAAATGGGCCGGACAGTCCCCGATCAACGCTTGCCGCACTGCCTGCTCGGCATTCCCGTTCCCCTTGAGCTCGATAATGAAAATGCGGCCTTCCACCTCCACCGCGATATCGATGCGGCCCGCGACAGTAGGCAGTTCCCCATAGACCTGAATTCCCATCAGGGCAAAGGTGCCGTTGAGCAGAGCCTGACAGTGGATCTCGTAGTCCAGGATGTTTTTCCAGGCACTCTGGGCAGGTACTTTCCTCAGGGGCAATGCCGGCGGGTGCAGGAAGTGATGGGTGGCTCGCAACAGGGCATTGAACGTGGCATGCAAACCGGACACGTCCGGTTTCCGCAGGGCGTTGTAGATGGCATGGGCCAAATCGAAATGGGCTGTGCGCAACCCCCCTGCCCTGTGTATGCGCCTGGATTGCCAATCCACCAGCGACTCCTGGAAAGTGTGCGCCACTGCGGCATTGGGGAAGTCCAGACGCCACTCCGTATTCCGGGTTTCCGGGTTCCATGCCTCTTTGCGGGTCAGATAGCCGGTCTGACAGAGCAAGGCCGCAAAGTGCGGTGCCTGAACGTCATACTTCGTCGCCTCCACCACATCGGGATGATCATGCGTGGGCACAGACAGCGGATAGGCGCTGGATTCCAGAAGACGCAAGAGCAATCGGGGCGATCCTGAATCGGCCCAGTAGTTGGGCAAACGTGTCTCCGGCAGAGATCGGGTTCGCTCCGCCGTACTGATGTCATAGAGGCAATGGATCAGGGAAAACGGGTTGTAGACAGTCTGCCCGCCCTTGGCAAACAGATAACCATTGTAGTGATCTTCCAGGGCCTGATAGAGATTTTCCACCGTCCAGCCCAGGTGGCGGGCGCCGTTTTCGATGAGCGCCCGCAAACCGGAAGGGTTCCGATCTTCCAGCTCCGGCTGGGTAAAGCCGACCAGATCACTGGCCTGGGGAGGGAAAGACAGATCATGCAGATGGTTGGCCCCCGAGAACAACCCGACGCGCGCAAAGCGGGTAATGCCCGTCATGAACGTGAACCGGATCAGGCGGGCATTGTCCTTCAAGGTGCCGTAAAAAGCCCGCAGGACATCCAGGATTTCCCCGACGGCGTCCTGACGCTCCAGATTCTCGGTGATGGGAGTGTCATACTCGTCCACCAGCACCACGGCCTCACGCCCGGCGCGCTCCGCGCGATGTCGCAGGATGGTTCTCAGCATCTGGCTGGGGCTCATTTCCCGGTCCAGTCCGGCCGGATCATCGGCACGGTCGAATTCCATCATGCGGAATTTGAGTTCGGACCGGAGGGCCGCGGCATCGTGAATGTCCCGCAGCGCCATGTCCAGTCGCAGTACGGGATACCGTTGCCGGTCCCAGTCCCAGTTGCGATATATCCAGGTCCCCTGGAACTTTCCCCGTTCGCCCCGGAACAGGGCCTCAAGCGTGGAGATCAGCAACGTCTTGCCGAATCGGCGCGGCCGGGCCAGAAAGACGTGTCGGGGATCGTCCCGGATCATCCGGGCGATCTGCGGGGTCTTGTCGACATACAGGTAGCGTCCGGCTGCCCGGACCTGCGTGAAGTCGTCCAGATCCACCGGCAATGCCTTGAGTGGGGTCATACGTCAAAATTGTGCTGCAATCGGGTGTGGCAGTGCGCTGTCATGTCCAAACAACTCCGAGTACCTGATTATAAGGAGTCGTGCCTGTCTCGGTGCAGGCCCGCAACACAGAGACTGGGGACTGTGCACGCCACAGGTCGGGCACCGGCGATCCCGTCAGAGGCGCTGTGGCATGCCGGTGCCCAGAGGATTCCATGTTCATGCTTGGCAGCAGAGGCGAGGTGTACCCCGGTCCCCGTATCGGGTTGCCTTGCAAGGTCTGCCGTTGCCCTTTGCCGGCTGCTTATGGACAGATTGTTTGTCCCACGCAACCCGGCCTGGCGTAGCCGTTGTGCGGATCCCGGCTTTTTGTGCACATGCGGGACACTTTGTAGGTGGAAACTCGCATCCAAATAGGAGGCAGGATACAGGGCCGGTGAACGTACATGCAGACTACGGCAGGATCACGTCGGATTACGGTCAAGGGGGATTGCCGGGTCCGAGATCGCGCGGGCAGGGGTAGAATGGCAGGGTGCATCCTGACCCGCCCGCCTCCGGAGGTATATCCTGTCCCCATCATCTGCACTCCGCTTTGACTTTGACGGCACCTTCAAGACGCTGTTTCAGCAGCAGGTGATGATCGAGGATCTGGCACACCCCCGTTTTGCATCGGAGCTGCAGGGCTACCGGCCGGTGCGTCCCCTGACCATTGAGAGAGTCGGCATTGAAGCGGCGCGGGATCCGCGCCCCCGGCGGCGCCAGTCCGATCTGGTCTGGGAGCTGGAGCATGAGGGCGCCCGCCGCCTGCTGCTGCTGGAGCACCAGGCGCGGGTTGACCCGGGCATGAGCGTGCGCATGATGGAGTACATGGTCAATGTCTGGCACAGTGCCGGCCGCAAGCGTGATGTGCCCATCTATCCGCTGGTGTTCAGCACGGCGGTCCGACCCTTCGGGGCCTGGCTGCAGTCCTGGCCACATGGGGCTGGTGATCGGTCTGTGTTCTTTGTTGACGGTCCTCTCATCGACATCCACCGGTACCCCTTTCCCAGCGCGGACCCGCAGGTCTTCGATCTGCCGCGGGACAATCGGGTGACCTGCGTCATCGCCTTGGCCCGGCTGCAGTGGGCGTTGCGAGACGGGCACCGCGCCCCCATTGCCCGCAGTGCGGCCTACGCCCTGGTCATGCATGTGGTGATGGACTGGCTGAAGCCGCTGCTGGACCCGGACGGCAGCGAGTTGGGGGATGCCTTTGCGGTCTGGATTGCCACCGGCATGGCCGACTTGCTGCGCAGCTGGCCGGCCAGTCGGGAGGCCCTTGATAACATATCCACGCTGACTTTTGCCCAATTGGAGAGAACCATGATCACGGTGCAGGAACTGATGCAGGAAGTCCGCCAGGAAGGCCGCCAGGAAGGCCGCCGGGAGGGTCGTCAGGAAGGCCAGCTGGCGACGCTGACAGACTATGTCGCCCTGTACTGGGGGGATGCGGCGGCCGCGGCTTTCCGGGCACGACTGGCAGACACTGCACTGGACCAGCTGCCCACCCTGGCAGAGCTGCAGGGCCGCTGGCAGCGTCAGGAACCACCGCTGCCACAGGAAAACGGGGCCATCCACCGCAACTCGGACAATCCCCGCGGGTAGCCGTGCGGCTGGGTATAAGGCAGTCAGACCTCGGCTTTGCAGTCGCTCATTCAGGCCACACTGGCAGGCCCGAATTCGTCTGGAATGTGCCTGCGTTGTCTGACGATGGATCTGATGGCCGAGTCGCAGGCGCCAGCCCGCGGCAGGCAGTGATGGTGCAACGGACGAGTCGATGTGATGGGTGCGGGTGCGCGTCTGCTCGAAGTTGCCGTGGGCACAGTTGAGGTTGATCCACAACAGTGCATCGAGACTCTCTGTTCCTGTGGTCGGGAATGGCATGGTCCCACGGGTCTGCATGCTCTCGGCTTTCCGTCATGGGGCAACATGATTTCGCTCCATGAACGATGCGGTGGGACATGGTGTCCAGGGCACTCAGCCTGAATAGCGCCAAGCGAACATGAAGTCACTGGCCGCTCAGCTCGTACCGTTAAAATTCCTGTCCCTGCGTCTGCATATGCGGGCCGATGAACCGCTGCACTTGCCCGCCTACAAGGGGTCAACCTTGCGCGGGGCCTTTGGGGCCCTGTTCAAGGACACGGTCTGCGTAGTGCCGCACCGGGATTGCACGCGCTGTCTTTTGCGCTCCCGTTGCGCCTACCCGTATGTCTTTGAAACGCCTGTGCCCGACCGTGCGACCCGAATGCGTACCTATCCCGCTGCGCCGCATCCCTTTGTCATCTTGCCCCCTTTGGAGGACAGGCGCGAGTATGGGGCAGGCGACGAATTCCATTTTGATCTCACCCTGATAGGCAAGGGCATCGACTACCTTTCCTACTTCATCTACACCTTTGCCCAGTTCAGCGCGAAAAGGGGCTTTGGCAAGGGGCGCGGCAAATGCACCCTGGCGTCGGTGCAGTGGTGCAATGCGTCCTCGGAATGGGAAGTCGTGTACACCGCGCAGGATCAGATCCTGCGCGAGAATTTTCAGCCGCGCGGCGTGGCCGACCTGGATGGCAGCCATGCCCAGTCTGCAGCGGCCACCCTCCGGTTCGAGACTCCCACGCGCATTGTGCACAAAGGCCGTCTGGCGTCCCGGCTGCACTTTCACGTGCTGGTCCGCACACTGTTGCGGCGGGTATCGAATCTGCTGTACTTCCACTGCGATTCCGAACTGGATCTGGACTTCCGGGCCCTGATAGACCAATCCGCGCAGGTGCAGACCCATGGGGACCAAACGCGGTGGCACGACTGGGAACGGTACTCGGCCCGTCAGCATCGACATGTGAAACAGGGCGGATTGGTGGGCACCATCACCTATGCGGGCGCCTTGCAGACTTTCTGGCCCCTCCTCAGCCTGGGGGAGCATCTGCATGTGGGAAAGGGCACCGGTTTTGGTCTGGGCAAGTACCGTGTGGTGTAATGCCTGGTCCGCCGTTCTCCGTCTTCCCTTCCTCTCCCGGTCTCTTTCGCACATGACGCCCACTCCCATGCCCGAGTCTGCACTGCGGGATGCCACCGCGCGGGTGGCACTGGCGGCAGTGCTTCACGACAGCGGCAAGTTTGCGAAGAGGGCAGGACTTGGCGAAAACCGGGAGCCGGGAGAAGAGGGCAAGGCTCTCCACTCTGCCGCCAGTGGCGATGGAGGAGGCCGCTCCCAGTCTCAGCCACTGCACTGACTTAAGACGGGATTGAAATACAGAAATCCAAGGCAAAGAGATGAAGCGTGCATTGTTGTCATTTGATACCGATCACATCAAGGAATACGTATTCGCCTCGAATGCTCTCAAGGAGATACGAGGTGCCAGCAATATATTGGACAGGCTCAATGGCACGACCATGCGCCAGACAGTGTCGGGAGAATGCATTTATGCTCATGGCGGCTCAGGCTTGTTTATTGTTCCGAGTGACAGGGTGCCAGATTGCATAGCCCGCACGCAGCAGGCTTACGCAGAACAAACTGGACACGTGGCTACGATTACTGGCGTTGCGCTGGACTTGCCTCCGGAATTCGATTTGGAGAATGACGATATTCGGCCTATTTGGAAACATCTCAGCTACAAACTGCAGGCAGCAAAAACTCGGAATCCGCTGTACTGTACCTCGGTTACACATCCCTTTCTCCGTTACAGCGATTCCGACGGCACACATTATGCCTCCGAGGTTGATGGCGATGACTCATTCCGCCTGATCAGTCATGCAAATCATCTCAAGATCAAGCGAAACCAGAAAATTCGACATAGGGCAACGATGCAAGGGCAAGAGATACCGAAGGATTTTGCCTCCATCGCGGCAGTGTCCCGGCCTGCCAACTATTTTGCTCTTGTTTATGCTGACGGTGATGGCTTGGGCCAAGTGCTTGATACCTGCCGAACCTTGCCTGAAATCCGAAAAACTGCTCAAGGTATTGATGAAATCCTCCGCCAGTGCAAAGACGAGGCTCTGGCCAAATACGAAGTTGATACATGTTCAGATACGCTCTTGCATGGCGGCGATGATCTGCTTTTGGCCCTGCCTGCACACGCAGCCCTGGAAGTATCTATACATATCTCTGACACCTTCAGAGTTCGCACGCAAAAGACCTTGGGGCAAGCGTATACCGTGTCTACAGCTGTCGTTTGGGCACATCCCAAATTTCCCTTTCGTTCCTGGTTTGCCATGGCCGATAGTGCACTCAAGTTCGCCAAACGTGAAGGTGTCAAGCGCAGTTGCACTGGATTGATAAATTTCCTGGTTATATCCAGTGCCAATCACTTGGTGTTTGAGCAGTATTACAAGGATATCCTTGTTGTTGAGGAGGCAGAATACAGACTTGTCCGTACCCTGCGGCCTTATACAACAACACACCTGGCCCAACTGATTTCATATCGAAAGCAGCTGGCAGGCATATCTCGCAGCAAACTGGCCAGTTTGCGCAATGCTGCATTTCTGTCCCAGTCACGTGCCATGTCCGAGGCATTGCGGACTTTGACTCACGAGCGCTCCGAAGAAAGACGCCGAGTCATTCAAAAAATGGTAATGACGTTAGGAAGCGAAAATACCGAAACTGAAGCACAGATGCTCTTCCCTTTCATGAAATTCGTAAAGAACAAGGGAGGATTGCCACATGACGAACTGCATACTCCCCTGTTGGATCTGGCTGAATTATGGGATTTCACTGACAAAGGCTGAAAAATGCAGATGCAACATGACCGAATTCACATTCAGTACCAATTGATCGCAAGGTCTTCTTGGCACTGTGGCACAGGGCTAAACAACGGCCTGACCGATAGAGGCATGGCGCGGGACAGCGAAGGCTATGCTTACATCCCTGGCTCCACCATAAAAGGTCTCCTGCGACATCATGCCACTCGTTTGGCTTGCATATTGGGTTGGAAGGCAAGTCTGCCACATACGGATGATTTGCAATCGTTTTCCCAAGACCATTTTCGGGATATCCCTGCCTTGATCTTTGGTTCGCAATATCAACCGGGTACCCTGTACTTTGATGATGTCCTTCTGTGCAATGAAGATTGTGGATTCTTCAAGCAAGATGGCCAGAGCGACTGGTTGGCACAACAAAGCGAGACACGTATCCGCGTCGGCCTGTCGCGAGTCACGAATACAGCACGCGCACATCATTTGTTCTCCACGGAATACGGGATACCGGATCTGCGCTTTGAAGGAACGCTGTTTGGTATCTTGCCGGGCATTGCACTTAGGGATGTAGATCTCGATCTTCCACCGTATACTTTTTCCCTGATTTTGCTGGTAGCTGCGTTGAGTTCGTTGGATGCCGTTGGCGGAGACAAATCCATTGGCGCAGGGCGCATGGCTTGCAACATTAGCTCGGTCCAGATGGATGGCGTGTCGGTAAACTCCAGCGACATTGTCGCTGCCTTGGATATATGGGGATATGCCACAGAGTTGTGGCATGAAGAGAGAAATGATACTTGACGTGGAATTCGGCCAATGCAGATGCGAATAAACATGACGGCCCGGACACCTCTGGCATTTCGGCAGGGACGAGACCGGGAGCAAAACGGAACCTTGCCCTATGTGCCGGGTTCGAGTCTGATGGGTGGACTGGCGCATGTACATCGGCTCTTGCATCCTGACTCAAAAGAAGAGTTCTCGCGATTTTTCTTGCAGGAGCGCATCCGTTTCTCCAATTGCTATCCGGCGCATTTCCAGTCGGAAGATCTAAAGGACGATGCTGTTCCCGTAAACCCCTTGCCGGTAACGGTGCGTACTTGCAAGCGTTTCGGGGGATTCAGGTTCAATGCAGATCAGGAAGATGAAGATCGCCGAGGGAGTACAGATGCCCTGGTGCGGCTTGCACTGTTTGCCTTGAGCAGCGAATCCAGACCAGACATTCTGAAACCGCTTGAGCGACATCCTTGCAGTGGTCAACCTCTTGATGCCATGCATGGTTTCTTTCGACAGGATGGCTACAGCCCAGAGTGCATCGGCCAGGCGCAGGAAAGACAGGTTTTGCGCACCTACACGGGTATTGACTATGAAACAGGAACCGCGCGGTCTGCCATTTTATACAGCCGCCATGTACTGCCTCGCGATAGTCAATTCTGGGGTCGTTGGTGGGTGGATGACGATCTTGCCGACATTTTCATGAGATTTTTGCACGATTCTGAAACGCAGAATTTGTTGCGGGTAGGGACCGGACGTACCCGCGGATTAGGCCAAATTCAATTCAATGCCGCGAAAATCGAGGCAACGGAAACAGCGGTGAGAATGCAAGAACGTGCAGAGACATTCTCGGAACGGTTCAAGCAAGAAGCCCAACAGGCCAATATTGCTGCCGATGGTGCTTTGTACATACCCCTGTTATGCACAAGTGACGTAATTCTGCATGATCCCTTGGCCCGGAATCGGCTGCAAATTGAAGGCCAAGATTTGCAGTTTGTGGGCATAGAAGGCGCACAACTGGTTTTCCATGCTGCCTATACGGCCCACATTCAAGGCTGGAACAGTCTCTGGGGCTTGCCCAAGGCCAATGAATGGGCCATAGGTATGGGTTCAGTATTTTTGCTGATGTTGCCCAATCTGGACGGCACGACATACGAGGCGTTGGCGCGTTTGGAGAACCAGGGACTGGGCACCCGCAGGGCCGAAGGGTTCGGGCTGGTATCAGTGGCCAATCAAATTCATATTGAGCTAATGGGAGATCGTTTCCTATGAATGTGCGCCTGAAAATGTTGCAGGCAGTCGAACGGGAGGCTGACAATCCCCAGTTTTATGAGCGTGCTTGCCAATTTGGCCAGAAGGCTGCACAAAGGCGTGCTTTGGGCGAAAACCGTTCACAGATCACTGGTCTGGAGGCCATCGCCGAATCCAATAGAGTCAGTGACGTGTTCAACTACGTCAAACTGCACACTGCCCGCCAAAAGGGCCAAGAGGGATGGTGTTACCAGAATCTGGGTCAGGACTTGTTGGATTATTTGGAGCGGGATCTGAATCGCAAGAGGAACGAAATCTGCACGGATCTGGGTCAGAATACCGAAGACAGGGAATCTGTGGACAAACAAGAGGTATATCGTCTATTGATTCGGCAATTCGTAATGCACATGGCTGCCCATTACGAATACGCCCGCATGGAATAGCGGCAACTGAGTTTTAAAGGCGGTCGGACAATCTGGAGTTTACCAGTGGAACCAATGTCTCAATGAATCAATTTAATTACGCCAGACTGTACCGTATCAGTGATACCTGTTTGTATCTGGAAGCACAGAAATTTCTGAAGGAGGTGGACCCGCCCGACAGATCCCAGTTGACAGGTTTGCTGACGTATTCTCGCACATGGAGTGAACTCAAATGGTTTGTCAAGCATCAGGCAGAACGCGATTTTGGAACAAAACAGAAGCATTACGGAACGTTTTACAAGTGCTTGAAACAATATCTTGAACAGAAATTACGATCATACATCCAAGAAGAGTTTGCCGCGCACCAGTCAGGCATGACTAAAAAAGAGAAGAAGGATTTCACGGACACATGGTCGGAGAGGTTGGCACAGGAATTCATCCAGCATTTGACTGTACATGCCCAGTATTTATTGAAGAACCGTGCAGGAGCGTGAAAGGCAATGAATGATTTTGCACGTTTGGAAAGCCGTTTTCTGTTTACAGGCAATTTGGTCTTGGAAACCGCACTTCACATTGGGGGCGGGGAAAATGCGTTGAGCACGGTGGACAGCCCAGTATTGCGCCAACCCAGTGGTGCACCCTACATTCCGGGTTCATCCCTGAAAGGAGCATTTCGCAGCACGGTTGAAAAGTTGGCACAAACACTGCAGCTCCCAAATATGTCCCGCGATGCTTTGGCTCCGGATGCCCAATGGATCAAGGAGTTTCGTGAATCTGTTGCGGATGACAGTGATGAAGATCGAATGCAGAAAGTGGCGGATGAATGGCCAGTTACTTCATTGCTTTTTGGCAATCCTTATGTAGCGGGGCGCATCGCGTTCATGGACGCCTATCCATCTTCCAACAGTGACGCCATTGTTCAGAGGCGAGACGGGGTGGCCATTGACCGGGACTCGGAACGTGCAGTGGAGGGTCTGAAATACGATTACGAGGTGGTAGCTCCGGTTTCATCCTTCCAATTCAAAATCCAGCTTGACAATCCCACGACATTGGACCTACAGCTGACTTGCCTGGGACTGTCAGAACTGGTCAACGGCTATATGCCTCTGGGCGGCAAACGGTCCAGTGGTCTGGGCCGCTGCAGATTGGACCAACTGCAAGTGTACGCACTTGAGTTCAATGATCCCACTGATATCGCTGATATTGAGACAAATGCCGAACGATTGAAAAAGTATCTGCTTGGTCGTAACGACACCGACAAGTTTCCCGCGCATTATGTCCGCGACGAGGCCCTGCGTTTCATTGAAACCAAGATTGAAACCTTGATACAGGAGTGCACCCATGCTTAAACGTTTGGTGAACGAAGCGCGTCTGTCCCTGACCATCAAAACCACCGGTCCATTGTTGGTCAAGTCGGGACATGCCACTTTGATAGGCCCCGACATGACGCCTGTGCTCACCTACCGGAATGGAGGTTATCAGGTATATATTCCCGGCTCTTCTCTCAAGGGGACATTCCGCAGTCATATAGAAAAGGTCATCCGCACGGTGCGACCGGATGATGTAGTTGTAGCCGATCCTTTCAAGCGCGAGGAGGCACCGGATCAATCCTGCAGTGCCTGGTTCGATGCTCGCAAGAGAAGCAACGAGCAGCTGGACAACGAAACAGCCTACGCCGACTCTGATCCGGTGGCGCGACTTTTTGGTTCGACTTGGTTCATTGGCCGCATCAGCATTGGCGACGCCTACTTGCTTGATAAGCAAGGCAAGTATCTGAAGGGGCCTGGATATCAGTCATACATTGAAGTGCGTGACGGCGTAGGCATTGATCGCTGGACGGGAGGCGCTGCCAATCAGGTCAAATTTGATATGGCAGTAGTAGTGTCCGACACGCAATTCCGCACAGATATTGCTTTGCGCAATTTCGAATGTTGGCAACTGGGGGCATTAATGCTGGTGGTGATGGATTTGCAGGACGGCTTTATCCGTCTGGGTTCCGGCAAGTCCCGAGGTTTGGGAGCTGTTGAAGGCCATGTATCCGAGGTGTCTCTCCATTATCCCCGTACAGGTTCAAACCGACGGGATACGGAGATATGGGGACTGGGTAAGTTTCTGGACGATGGTTCCTATGGAACCTATCCTGATGATTGCCTGGAGATCCAAACTGTCCCTGAAACCAAGTGCCGTGGGATCCGTGCGATGCAGATTTTCAGAAAACAGGCATTGGATGTCTTGCAACAATGCGCGATCCAGGATTTTGTACGACGCATTGAGGCCTTTCCGGTCTACAAGCAGCGTGAGAAATCTCCAGCATGAACGAGCAAATAGGATGGATGACGGTATCTAGTGTACGTCATACAGTCAGCGGCATAACTTGGACGAGTCCTACTTACATGTACCTGGAACGCGTATCACAAGAATGGCATGACGGGCAAAATGACAAAAGAGGCATCTTTCTGGATTTCTATCAAGAAGATACGCTGCTGGATGATTGGCAGCGAGGATGCATCTTCAACGCGGAACAAGAACTCAAATGGTCTTGGCAAGGAGATGGGTTCCATGCTGTTTGCTGTGGCCTGCATTTGCCCGAAGGCTTCAATGAAATAAGACTGGACGCTCCTGTGGTACAGGAGCGGACCTATTTTCTCTGGGGAACGCCGATCCAGGAAGGTGATCGCGATACTCTAGGTCTCCAGAAAAGCCAAGGCACTTACTATGTGGAACTGCAAATCCCGCGCATCATGCACTATCCCTTCCAAGGACAAGGCGAACAGGGAAGAATGAAAGTGCAAATTCGGGAATATTACGAGAGCACTGGACAGCTGGCATATTATCGCTGGATTGGTTTGGAGTAAGAGGCGGCCATGAATCCCTACGATTTCGTACGTATTGAAGAAGAACCGGGTACGCGCTGCCAACCACTCTTGCATGAACGTTACGAAGGATGCAGTGGACGGTTCAGGGGCACAATCAAAACCCTGACGCCACTTTTCATTCGCGGCCACACAACGGACAGATCAACTACTCCACAACCTTTCCTGTGCTCCCCGCAGAGCGACTACATCATACCGGGCACTTCGTTGAAAGGCTTGATACGCTATGTGGTCGAAACGGTAGATGGCGGATTTTTTTGGTTCTGTACGCAAGAAAACAAACTGCCCTCCCAGTTTCGTCGAACATCTGACCTGGAGAAACTTGATGCTGCCTGTCGACTCTTTGGATTCCTGAACGGTGGTCAAGTATTGGCGGGCCATGTCGGATTTGAAGATGCAATCTGTTCGAAGCACGAGGCGCATGATCCCATCTATACTCCCATCCTTTCTACACCCAAACCAAGACACGAGGTTTGGTACTTAGATGAGCATAGACGGTATGTACGAGGCCGAAAGTTCTATTTTCATGCCCAGCAAATCCGGACAGCACGTGGCTGGTTGCCTCCTCGCTCTCACCCTGGAAACAGGCAGAATCAACGAATACATCCGATAGGCCGTGAAAGTGAATTTGTGTTTAGCGGGCATTTCTCCAGTGTACTTTCCGAGGATTTTGCCTTGTTGCTCTATGCATTGGAGTTAGAACCGGAGATGAGGCACAAGATGGGATATGCCAAACCCGCCGGGCTAGGGTCCGTGGAAATCCGGCTGACGCAACTGGAACTTGTGGACAAGGTAACGCGATATCGCGCTGGCGCAGACGGTATCACATGCCTTGAAGGGAATAAACTCCGGCAGTATATCCAGAAGCGGATCAAGCCCTATACGGAAAATCGAACATCACGCACCTTGCAGGATCTCAGGCGTATCTGGCATTGGCCTCCCCAACATGACAATCTTGTCTATCCAGATCAACGATGGTTTGAAAACAATCCGCAAACCCCAATAAGCGATACACCGTAAAGGAAAGCAACAACATGGCGAACATCTTGATGGCAACCTTGGGCGAATCGCCTGTGGTGGTATCGGCCATGGTGAGCATGTTGGAGAATCAACACAACATCAAACTCGCCGCAATCCAAATCATTTATCCCAATGAACCCAACGAACGTTGGATTGAAATTGGGTTTGAGATGTTGAAAGAACATCTTGAGAATCGTCAGTATGACGTTATAGGGATACCGCTTGACTTTGACGATGCCCGGACGGAAACACACTGCCTTGAATTTCTGCGCGAGGTTGACGGCCGGCTTGAAGTGCATGATCGGATGAACAATGATGTCTATCTCTCAATGGCTGGAGGCAGGAAACACACATCGGCTCTGTTGGCACTGATGCCTCAATTCCATACATGTATAAAGGGCCTCTACCATCTGCACGACATAAGCGCGCAGAATCCAGATATCACCATTGAGACACTTGAACGTGCGCCATCAGAATTTCGTCAGGCGTATTTTCAACCGCAATCGCCTGACCAGAAATTTCGCCTGATCAAGTTGCCGTCCGAACATCTGGCAGAATTCAAACGTTTGCGCCAGTGGTTGAGGCAAGCAGAGCAGACCGAAGGTCAACCGCGAGTTTTGGATGTCTCGCCCCCGGCCGAGTCATTCTGGAGCCGACTGTTCCATGACTCTGAAAGCCCTACAGGAGCAATCAAGGTGCTTCTCAGTCAAACGGCATTTGACCAATATTGTGCGGCCAAGCAACGAGAAAACAGTTTGGATATCGAAACTTTGGATGTTTACCTAAAAGACATGAATCGACTTGATTGGTATGTTGGCCCTCGCCTTCATCACGTGGAACATGACCCCGAGGGACGGTATCATTATACCTTGAAAAAATCACACACGCCCGATCGTGTTTTCTGCTATTTCCTGCCCAAAGGCAGTTCGCCTAGCAAGCGCAATATACAAGAGGTGGTTGTGACTGCCTTCACCAAACACACCAACTCGAAATCCTATGAGAAATCACTGAAGAAATGGGTGAAACAGGCCGATACCGTGCCCGTCAAGTCTCTATCGGATCTTCCAGAAAGAGAAACAATATTGGTGGCGATACTGGGTGAGACGCCTATGGTGGTAACCCAAGCATATGCATTGATGACGCATTGCCATGTACCTCCATTGAAAGTAACAGAGATCCGCCTTGTTTATCCTGAAGGTCATGCTCCTGCAAGAAAGGGAGCTGGGCTTCTGGAGCAAGCATGTTCCCGCCATCGCGTCGCATTGAAGCGGCATGGATTGCCCATTGAGGATCTAGACAGCAACAAAACAATAACCTGTTTTACGCAAGGACTCAGGCAAACTATCAAGCGGGCCCATGCAGAACACCCCAATGCCAATGTAGCGCTTCTTCTCTCTGGAGGACGGAAAGGTATGAGCGCTTTGGGTTTCCATGTAGCACAGACGCACCGCAATCCGAGAATTCAACAAGTCTATTTCACTACGGTGCTAGACCCCCAAAAGGAGCAAACGATTGAGACAAGCACCAAAAATCTGGATTCCATGCCTCCCCAGAAGCAAGAAAATTTGTTGTTTCTGCAAGACGAGGAACTGTTTCCAGAGAACAGTATGACAACCGATTTTACTCTTCTCTCGGTACCGGTTATACATCTGTCGCAGTAGGTATATGGAATGTTATTTGTGCGCGACATGCCGCTCATGGACCGGATGCATCGTTTACTGGGGAACCTGGCGGAGCTGCGTCTGAGCAGCCCGCCCGATGTCTCCTCCCTGTATCTGCTCCGTTCCTTTGTTTGCCAAGTGGCAAATTCTATTGGCGGGAAAGGTGACCAGTCCACCTTGTAGGACATTGCTGTGCCTGGATTGGTCTCCTTACTGACTTTATTATTAGAACCTCATACTCATGGATAAATCGAGCCCAATACAGGATCTCAGATGCCGAGATCCTGAAACAAATCTTCGTCATGATGAGCAAACTGTTTTCCCTTGCCCTCTTCCAAGTCTTGCATGGCCTCAACCGTAACGGCATTCGGTATCCGGACAAGAAACGGCAACCGCTTTTCCTCGGCTACTCGCAGCAAAAGCAGGCGAATTGCGTCGGAGACCGACAAGCCCATGGCGTGCAGTGCTTCCGTTGCTTGCGCTTTGGTATTGTGATCAATCCGAGCACGAACAACAGTGTCATTGTGCATTTTAATGCTCCATTTCCTCCAGTGTAGCCACATTGTGGCTACACGCATTGTTGTATCACAGACTTGTTCAAACCAAGACCGTCGGCTAGGTGGGAGCAGGGCATACGCATCACTCAAGTTCCGAATTGGAGGTTACGTGCGGGACCATGATCTGAGTTGCAGGCCCATTTCCGATGGGGAGGATGCTACCCTTTCTCTTGGGCCGACTATCTCCCTCCATGATGGCGCCGGTGTAATGCGTACGCTCTGCAGGTAGAAGTCGAGACTGTGGCCAGGACAGGGCCCTCTGGTGTACCAGCCCTGACCGGAAATGCAGTTGAGGCAGGGCAGGAATATCCTGCTTTGCCGACGATGGTTCCCATTCTCTTCCCGGCTCTGGTCGGCGACCGGAGTTCAGTCGTTGGCTGCCGCGGTGGCTTGAGAATCTGCACCAATTCCCCTGTTTGGACCGAAAGCCTCCGTTGCCTTCCTTGGATTTGCCGCAGACTTGGTTGGACAGAAGTGCCAACAAACTACACTCTTCATGTCGTCTGTGCACAACCGCACGAAGAGGCAGCGGGGCTCTCTGCATCCGGGAGGTGGGTTGTCGCCTGTAAAGGGTTCAACCGCATCGATTTTCATGGGACGATTTTGTCTTGCATCACCGCCAGCAGGATCCTCAGTTTGAGAGATCAGCGGACATAGCGTCGTTTGTGCCCGGTGAGGGCGTCATCATCCCGGGGCAGCCAAGTCAACGTCACCTCCACATGGTGGGCCAGTTCAATGTCCCTCATGGTTATGCCTTCCACATCATTGGATCTCAGTTTGATGGTGAGGCTCTTGTAGTCAAGGACCAGCACGGGGTGATGCCAACCCACTTCCGCCAGCAGGGCCACGGCATTGGCAGCGTGGACGGTCATGCTCCATGTAGGCGTGGCAAAGACTCGCTGGATGCAGAGTTCCTTTCCCGCCCCTTCAAGGGACCAGCATTCGAGATCTGCTGTCAGCAGAGCGCGGCACTCGTCTGGCGCAAGCAATCGGCGTGCTTGGGGATTCATTCCTGAACACGGGGCTCCACAAGCGGGTCAGGGGTGTCATGCCCCTTTGAATTCAATGGCGCTCGGGCCATATGCGCCGAAATCAAGGTCCCAGCGCGTGCCTCGATTCTACGGCTTGAGCGCATGCAGGAGAAACTCTGCATGTGCAACGGGGTGCAGGAAAGTGCCTCGCCTCGGTCTCGAAGACTTCCGACGGTCCACTGAAATGCAGATGTCGATGGGAACCTGCACTGTGTCTTGGCAACGATGTATCCCGTGCTCACGGGCAACCGGACAGCGAACTTGTGCTCCCCTTTCACTGCCTACTGCCTGTACGCAAACACACCGGTTGCCATCCCCGCGCGAAAGAACCTCCCGTATTCGGTCGAGCGCAACTTCCAGGCTTTCTTGCCCTTGAGACAGCGTGTATGCCTCTGTGGCCTTGGTCCTTGGAGGAGAAAGCCCTTGACTCAGCAAGACTGGTCCAGCCAGGACGCCTCCGGGCGGCGGGCGGCACCGGGGGGAAGCCGCCTGTACGTTATGGGGAAGTCTCTGGAATCACGTTCCTGCTCTTGTGTCCCTTTCTTCCAGGCGGGCCGCCTCCGTTCTATAATCTGCGGCACTGATTGCAACAGGAGCAACGAAAATGTCCGTCAATGCCCAGACTGTCCAATGCTATTCCATCAATACGCGCCTTCTGAAGGAAAAATGCCAGGGCATGTCACACGAAGACAGCCTGATGCCCATGAAGTTTGAACACAACTGTGTCAACTGGACAGTGGGTCATATCCTGAACTCCCGCAACTTTGTCCTGGAGACCTTGGGAGACGATTCCTTTGAATGGACGGAAAAGGACAAGACCGCCTACAGCACCGACGCGTCTTGCGAGGAATCGGCGACGGCCGCGGCGAATGGCCGCACACTGTCCCAGTTGCTGGAAGCGGTGGAGGCTACACAGTCCAGGCTCGAGGCGGCCCTTGCCTCCAGGGACTTGAGGGAGTACACCGAGAAGAGGCCCTTCTACAACAGTGAATTCAGCGTGGAGTACATTGTGAACTTCATGCTCTGGCACGAGGCCATCCATACAGGCGAGGTTGGTGTCCTGAGGCCGGCGGCTGGTGCCTGAGCTCGACCAAGGTCCCGATGCCGCAGGGCCCGAGGTTCGCCATCCGTTTCGTTTGCATTGATGCCCGCAACCACTTGATACCACAATGCTGCTTGCGGCTCTGATGGCAGGTCTCGATCGTCAGGCATGCTGGAACCACGTCTCGAGCTGGTATGCAGACAGGTCATGGGCCACCCTGTGCGGCATGGTCCCGTCCAGAGAAATTGTCTGCAACCCCTGCTGACGCATCTCTCTGTACGGCAAGCTTTTCATCGACAATCCTGCCTCTCCTTGGGTCTCCGCCAATCGTTGCAGGACATCTCTGCCTGAAAGGACGGTCCATGGACCTTGAACAAGAAACTCCCAGGACATCACACGGCCAGGGGGCCGTGCTCGTGCTGTTTGGCGCATCGGGCGACCTGGCACGGCGCAAGCTGGTGCCGGCCCTGTTCAACGTGTTCAAGCAGGGCCTGTTGCCAGCCCAATTCAGCATTGTGGGATTCGCCCGCACTGCCATGAATTCGGATGGCTATCGGGATCGACTCAGTCAGGACATGCCGCCTGCACAGTCGGGGGACCCGGCGTGGCGGGAGTTCCTGCAGCGCGTGGAGTACACCAGCGGTGACTATGGCAGCGCCGAAGCCTTTGCGCACTTGGATACCTTGGTGGCGGAACGGGAACGCTGCCCCGCAGGCCGGTGCCTGCGCCTGTATTACCTGGCCACACCCCCCGCTGTGTTCCCCGTTGTAGGAGAGTCGCTGCGCCGCATGGGGCCACCGCAAGGTTGGGGCGGCAGTCATGCACGCGTGGCCATCGAAAAGCCCTTCGGCCGGGACCAGGACAGCGCCAGGGCCCTGAATCGTGTGTTTCGGCAGTCGTTCAATGAGGAACAGATCTATCGCATCGACCACTACCTGGGCAAGGAAACGGTCCAGAACATTCTGTTTTTGCGCTTTGCCAACGGCATATTCGAACCGCTGTGGAACCGGAATTACATCGACCATCTTCAGTTCACGGTGGCCGAGGAGCTGGTGCTGGAAGGGCGGGTGGGCTATTACGACGCCGCGGGGGCTCTCCGCGACATCATGCAGAACCACTTGCTGCAACTTCTGTGTCTTGTCACCATGGAGCCGCCCACGTCACTCCACAGCGAGGCCGTGCGGGACCAGAAGGTCAATGTGCTCAAGTCCTTGCGCAAGCTCGAATCCGACGAAGTTCTGATGCACACGGCCCGGGGACAGTACGCCTCAGGCGTGCACAATGGGCGGTCCATTGTCGGCTACTTGGCTGAAGACGGGATCCCGGACAATTCAAGGACCGAGACGTACGCCGCCTGGCGCCTGGAAGTGGACAACTGGCGCTGGCATGGGGTTCCCATGTACATGCGGTCGGGCAAGGGACTCAAGCGCAAGGCCAGCGAAATTGCCATTCAATTCCGCCGGGCTCCGCACTTGCTGTTCGCAGAGAGACGGCGGGAGCCCAGCCCCGTGGAGTGCCACAGCAATCTTCTGCGCCTCCGACTGCAGCCCAACGAAGGCATCGAGCTCAGGATTGACGTGAAGAGCCCGGGAGCATCCTTGCAAACGACGCCGGTCGAACTGAACTTCCACTATGAGCATGCCTTCGACGGCGAGTTGGTGGATGCCTACGAACGGCTGATGCTGGATCTGGTGGCAGGCGACAGGACACTCTTTACCCGTGAAGACGAAGTGGACATCGCCTGGGAACACGTGACCAACATCTTGGACGTCTGGCGCGCACAGGACCAAACCCCTGGATCTGCCTTGCCTCAGTACACGCCCGGGGCTTGGGGGCCTGCCACAGGCGACGCACTGCTTGCTCGGGATGGACGCCAATGGCTGATACCCTGACTTCCATCCCAAGGCCCCCAATCTCTTGTGCAGTCGGTCCCCCATGGGCCCGATGAGAGGCCCAATGAGCACTATGCAACGCAGATCCGCAACGCTTGGCATCCCTGTCGTCATTGCGCGGCGGCAGAAACTGGACTGCAACCTATGCTGGCGTGGAATGCTTGGTGGCCCCGAGCTCTTCGGCGAGATTGATGGGGATTGTCCCCATGGCCTGTCCCGTGGAATCCAGAGGTCGCTTCAATGGCCGATGGCCAGAGTGGAGCTGGAGGCTGCAAGGCCCCGATTGCCATTGCCGTCATGATGGGTCGAGCCTTGGGTGTTCAGCTCTATGGCAAGCATGAGTTTTTTGCCTGGCATGCCCATCATCAGCTGCCTGCCGCTGCCCATTGCCCTGGATGGAGCATATGGCGCGTTTCTTCCAAGTGCCCCATAAGGCTGCCGATTGTGTCTCAGCCTCTCAGTGTGACGATGAACTGGGATGGAGCGCTCGAAAGCCTGCTTGAATGCGAGAGCGTGCAGTTGAGATTGCTTCCCGCTGTGTAGGCAAGGTCCAAGGTGCCTCCGCACTTGGGGGAAGGGCAGTTGTCTGCACAACAAACGGAACCCCGCGCCTGCCTGCAGGATGTCCTTGACGGCAATCCGTTCATTGCAGCATGCCGCCCCTGCCATGCCAACAAGGACCTTCCGCGGGGAAACACTGCAGGCTATCCCGCGGAAATGTAATGGGGGGGGGGGGGGGGGGGTGTATTCCAAGGATGGCAGCCAGGTGATTCATCTTGCCCCCGCGAGATCGTGATCTTCCTGATCCATTTTCATCCAAGGCACTGTCGGGACTTCAAGATCCATGACACGGGTCTTCCTGCTGCCCTCTCCCCATTCTTGCATGGCCTCAACAGGGATGGCATTCCGTACTGGGACAAGAAACGGCAACTGCTTTTCTGCTGTCACGCGCAGTAAAAGCAGACGAAGCGCATCGGAAACCGACAAGCCCATGGTGTGAAGTGTTTCTGTTGCCTGTGCTTTGGCATTGCGATCAATCCGAGCGCGTACAATGGTGTCGTTGCGTATTTTGACGCTTCCCATTTCTTCCCGCCTGTTCCTGCGCAAACCGAACGGAAGTTCCATCCGCTTTGGGGGGAGACATCGCCGAGAGTCGGACGCGACCAGCTGCCGCTCTGACGGAGCGTTTTCTGATTCCAGGGCAACTGTTGCATTCCCCGTGCAGGCCGTTCCTCTGCCTGTTGCCTGTGCAGTGCGAATGGACGCCCTGTGGATTAAGCCAAATGTCCAGGCTTACTGTGGCTCCAACACCTGCCGCCGGCTCAAGCCCATGCGCTGATTCGGTGCATCGATGTCGAGAATCTTGACCTCCACCCGATCCCCTTCCTGAATCGTGCTCATGGGATTGGATTCGGACGCGGGAGCCACTTCCGATACCCGCACAAGGCCTTCGACTCCCGGCTCCAGCCGGGCGAAGGCCCCAAAATCCTTCTTGGTGGTGATGTCCACCCAAACGACCGCACCCACTCGATACCGTTGCGGGACGGAGCTCCAGGGCGTTTCCTGCAGCGCCTTGCGACTGAGCCTGACATGGCCCTTGGCGTGATCGATGTTCAGGATCTTGACTTCGACTTCATCGCCTTCAGAGAGAAGATCGCGGGGATGGCGTACGCGTTCCCAATCTATCTCGCTGACGTGCAACAGACCGTCAATGCCTCCCAGATCCACAAAGGCGCCAAAGTCCCGAATGGTGCGGACGGTGCCTTGCCGCACCTCTCCCACGTGCAGGGACTCCAGTGTGGCCTTGCGGTCGGCTGGGTTGCGATTCCGGTCGGACCTGCCTCGGGTCCGCTCCCATCGTGCCTTGGTGTGTTCCTTTCCTTCCATGGGGTCTGCACGCCGATTTCCGTCAGACGGGATCTCGGTCGGATCGGTTGCCACACTGGAGGATGTCTCTGCTCTCTCCACTGCAGGATCCGCATCCTGTCGAGACGGTGCGCGCGGCTTCCACCGCGTATCAATGTGTCCCCAAACCTGGGCACTCTGCACGCTTTCCCTGTCGTGCCTTGCGGTTTCTCGGCTGCGGGCATAGGGTGAATCATATTCCTGTCGGTATCCAAAAGGCCGGGCTGCATGGCTCAATTGGACTGTGGCCAGCACGGGGTGCAGCCCTTGCGGCAACGCGTGCATGTATTCATCCTTCACGCGGCCCACGATGTGGTGAAAGGCAGACCATCGTCGGCATGCCTCCGGCAACTGGTGGCCCTTGCCCGTGGCGGCACGGCGGATTTCGGATGCAATGGCATGGGTGGGCTCCAATTCCATTTCCTCCAGGAAACGGGAAGACGTCATACGCTGTTTGGAAGTCCCCTTGGACTGTCTGTCCCGATCAGATTGGATTTGGGGAGCGCCTATGAACAGCTCCTTTTTGGCTCGGGTCGCGGCGACATAGAACAGCCGTCTTTCGTTTTCAATCCATTCCGCTGCCTTGGGCGCACGTCTCGGATCCTGCGTGTCGTATGTCGGATCGTCGTTGCTGCCTATGACCGGCAGATATCCCTCCTTGCAATCGGGGATGAAGACATAGTCGAATTCCAGCCCCTTGGCACTGTGTATCGTCATCATCTTGAGACAAACGGAATCGGGTTGGCCTTGCGTGGTATCCGTGTTGTCGACGTGCGCAATGAAGTCCTGCCATCCCAAACCGGTGCCATGGGCATACTCAATGAATTGCATCACGGTCTCCATGCGCGTGAGCGAACTCTCGCCGGGTCCGTAGTAGTCCTCGTAGTACGGCCGGAAGCCGACTGTGTCGTCCACCCATGCCAGCACGGATCCGGCCTTTGCCTCTGCCCTCAGCTTGTGCCGGAGCAATTGCAGTGTTTCCATCAGCTCGATGAGATGGCGCCGCGCCGAGCCCGTGTTGAACTGGGACAGGTCGTTGGTGGTGTTCGTCAGCAGTGCCTCCAGAGTCCAGCCGGCGCGTTCCCCGGCTCTGAGCATGTTCTGGACTTCCATCCGCCTGAGGTAGCGGCTGGGTTTGTTGGCGATCGTCAAGAACTGCTTGCTGGTTGCCGGAGCGAGGGGTTGGTGCATCCGGGCGGCCACCCGTACATAATTCAGCAGTGCCTGGCTCTCGCCGGCCTGCAGAAAGGGTGCCTTTCCGATGACTGTGAAAGGCACCCGTTTCAACAGGAGTTCCGTCTGCATGGCAGCCAGTTGGGCATGGGTGCGGGCCAGCACGCGGATATCGTCTAGCGAGACACTTTTGGTTTGTACCAGCGTGATGATCTCTTCCACTAGGCTGCGATTGGCATAACCCCCGGGCTCGTCCAAATCCAGGATCAGGGTCACGTCGCTTCGGCTGCCAGGGTCGTGGGAGATGAGATGCTTGTCCAGACGATGCGCATTGTGCTGGATCACGTTGTAGCCCGTCTGCGCAATGCAGTAGCCGAAGCGAAACGAACGAGTCAGCTTGTAGACGCGGTGGGGCTTGTTCGTGAACGTGGTCTCAAATTCGCCCAGGATGTAGTCGCTGCGCGCCCCGCGCCACTCGTAGATGGTCTGATCGTCATCTCCCACCACCATCAGATCCGCCCCACCGCGGGCCAGAATCTCGATCAGGCGCTGCTGTCCCAGATTGACATCCTGATATTCGTCCACCATGAGATAGCGCACTTGATCGGCTTTCTCCCGTTGGAGCTGAGGAGAGGCTTCCAAATGTCCGATGGCCAGCGGCAAGAAATCGTCATAGGTGATGGCGTTTTCACTTTGGCGTTTCTCTTCGTATGCTTGGTACAAAGCAATGTAGCCTTCTGCATTTGCACCTCGATAGCCAGCCCGGTCCGGCGGAATCAAAGCCCCTTTCCACAGACCAATCGCCCGCCGCGCCAGTTCCAGATCAATATCCGCCTCATCCAGTCGCAACCGCCTGCAGACATTCCTGCGGGCTTGCACCAGGCAATAATCTGCCCGGTCTTCGGTATTGTCTGTCCACAGTTGGTAGCCGAGCGCATCGATCAAGTGATAGGTGTAGCTGTGAAACGTGTTGACAGGGGGACGTTGGTCTTCTGTCAGTCCCGCGGCAGCCAAGGTGTCACGGAACTGCTCGCGCGCGAGCCGGTTGAACATCAGCACCTGGATCTGATGCGGTTTCACCCCGCGCTCCCGGATCAGATGCCGAATGCGATAGGCCATGGTGGTGGTCTTGCCTGATCCGGCCACAGCCAGGACTTTTCCGTGATGACCGTCGGGATGGGCTATGACTTGTTCCTGTTCTGCCGTCAGTCGCATGATGAGAGGTTCGCTCCTTGGTTGACACTGTCTTGTCTTGCTTTGGTGTTCCCGTTTCCTGCAGACACTGCTGCAGATACAAGGGCAACTGCTGTTCGGTTTTGATCTGTGGCTTGGATTCCGGCGAAGGCACAGAATGTGCGGAGCAGCCTGACCCCATTCCATTCACCGCTTCGATCGTCCTGTTGTACCGATTGACGGCGCTGCTTGCCCACGATGCGGCATGAAAGAGGGCCACTGCGCGGCCCTCTTCCGCATACGGCTCCACTGGGGTGCTCGGTTCCGCCGCCCAATGGTCCGGAACAGTTCTCCCAGCCGATCACCGGGGTGGTCTCCAGACCCCTTCTGGAGTTTTGGAAAATTTGAGGTCCAGTTTGCCCTGCAGATACCAGGGCACAAATTCTGCGTGTACATTGCCCCATCAAGCCGAAGATCCCTCTATGTCCCTCCCAAAGCATACTGTCGTGGCACAAATATTGTGTCATGTAGGCAAACAGGCATGCAGCATGGAGACCTTTGTCGGCAGTCAGCAGCGGAATGGGGGTCGTTCTCTCTCTCGTCGCTGCAAGTTCTGCTTTGCAGCAAAGGGCATTGTTTCCCAAGAGGAGGGACAGGCAGACGGTGTTGCATCCTTCTTCCTCAATGCGCACAGACCATTCCGATACATTTGACAACCAGCAAGCTCAAGCTCGGCTGCAGCGTGGCAAACTCAGTGGCTTCAATATGGGACCGAGCGCATTGTGGCGGGTCTGTCTTGGACTGCGATCGAGAAGAACACCATCGCCCCACAGGTTTGGGAGGGCTATGTGGAGAGGCTTTGCAATGTCTACTGTATCGCCCGCGTTGCCTATGCTGCCCTGTTGTCTGGGGAACAGAAGGTCAAGGGGCCTGACGGTCCCGGAGGTGTCATCGGCGTGAATTGCAAGAGAATGGGTCTGAGGATTGAAACGACCGCACGGCAGACTGGGCAGACTGCATGTGTCGCCGAGGCCATTTAGCCTTGCGGCAAGGAATAGCCTGCTGGCACCACCAAGAGGCCTCCTGTATGCATTCTTCTCGTTGGCGATGCATCATCGATGGTGTCGGCCTGTGTCAGTGGGCAGCGAAGGCGCTGTCCCGACATCGCTCCAGGGCCCCCCAAAGATGTCGATGCTGTCTGAAGCTTCCACGTTTGGATAGGCTTGGATTGGTTCGGAACGCCTCTGCAGGGAGCAGTGGTTGGCCGTGCCCTCGGTGTTCCGCCCAGATCCGGTCCACACCAGCCCCTGCAATTCCACCCCATTCAGCGCGAAGGTGCACAAGAAGACTTGGCCTTCCAAGGCAATCGCAAAGTCGATATGCCATTTGCGACCATCGACTCTGCGATCTGGACCCGTGCCCGATCTGCCCCTTGCCTTCTGGGGATGCAACGCGGCGGACGGGCTTGCGGGGTATACAATGTGGGTTGAGGAGGTTGTCCTTGGCAAGAGAGAAATCTATGGGGAGCGCGGCAGTTGCGCACCGCGAGCTGCTTCAGGTGCAGGCGCCAGCCCCGTCGTCCGCACGGCCACGACAGTGGTACGAAGCAAACTTTCCCGTGGAGGGCCCCCAGGTGGTTGTATCCGCTGTCCACGACTTGGCCGTGCGTCGGACCTGTGCGTTGCTGGAACATTTCCTGACGGAGTGGCGCGATTATCCGCGGTGCAAGTTGACCAGTGACGTGTACGTGCACTGGGGCACCCGGCCGGCATGGCCGGATCGGCGCGTGGCGCCTGACGTGTGTCTCTACCTGGATTTCCGGGCTGAACCCGGTGAGCGGGTGCATCATGTCGAACGGGATGGTCCGCCCAACTTCATCGTGGAGGTCTTGTCGCGCGACAGCTGGGAAGATGATGTGGAGTACAAGCGCGGGCTGTACGAGATGTTGGGCGTATTCGAATACTGGATATTGGATCCGGACGGTTTTCTGCAGAAGAACGGAGGCCTGTTGGGGTGGCGGCTGGACACGACCGGGACGTACCGTGAGATTGCAGCCAAGGGGCACGAGATGGCCGGAGTCCACCGGCGACTCTGGTTCAGCCGCATTCTGGAGGCCTTCTGGGGATTGACTGACGCCGGGACTCTCAGGATCTTCGATTCTGCGGCAAGACACTGGTACCCAACCCTGAGTGAGCAGAGGCTGGCAGAACGGGAGGGCCGGCTGCAGGCCGAAGATCAGTACAGGGCCTTGGTCCAACGGCTACGGGCCGAACACCCGAATTTGTCCATTCCAGACGGGGATGATCTTGCGGGCCTTGGCGGACAGGATGCATAAGGCACACCCGAACCGGGATGCATGACAGGGGAAGGTTCAGGCATGGGACGGCTGCGCCTGATCCTGCTCGGAGAGGCCTGGGCGTACAGAGTGAGGCTTGAATTTCCTGTACGTAGTCTTGGCGGAGCCCCGCATGGGGATCGTTGTGTTCCCTCCCGCTGGACGAGTACGGCACACCCTTCATGGCCTTCGTCTGGCAACACGAAGAGAAGTTTGGGTGGTGGATGGGGCTGTGCCATGACAGACGTCATGTGCTCCAAGGGCTGGATGGAGGCGGTGGGCTGGCCGGAAGTGCAAGAGACATAGGAATGCGTCTGTGCCAAGCCCATGCGGCCCCGTGGCCGACAGCGCGGGAACCCTTTGACCTGAGATGTTGAAAGCCGGCGGTTCGGGGCTGTCCGAGGTGCCAAGGAGGCATGCTGCCGCCCGCTCCATTGCGGTGCACACCTGTTGCTTCGCATGAACAGGACGCCTTGATCTGGGCCAGGTCCTCCCTGGCATTTCCCGCACAACAAGGTTTCCGGTCGCCGGTATACAATCTTTTCCAGGTGCAGGGACAGCAGGCAGACGGGTGTACAGATGGTCAAGACGCTGCCATTGGGCGTTTCCGAGTTTCCGGTCCTCAGACGCAATCCCGGCTACTTGTACATCGACAAGACTCGATACCTGGCTGCTCTGTTCCCGCCGCATGGCCTGGAGCATGCACACCTGTTTCTGGCTCGGCCTCGCAGGTTTGGCAAGACCCTGTGGGTATCCACAGTGGAGGCCTTGTTTCAAGGCCGCAAGGAGCTGTTCGCAAACACCTGGATTGGGCGGGAAGGGAACTGGGACTGGGATCGCAATCGTCTGGCCGTGTTGCGGCTGAGCTTGGCTCTCCGCGGTCGGCACAGTGCACAGACCGTGGAGCAGGCCCTGGGCAGAACGGTGGGGCGACAAGCCAGAGCGCACAAAGTGTCGTGCAACCCTGCATTGCCGGCGGATGAACAGCTGGAAGATCTCGTTCGCCTTCTGGCGGAGAAGTCTGAGGATCAGATTGTGGTTCTGATCGACGAATACGACATGGCCATCACGGAGAACCTGGGGCACACAGAGACGTTGCCAGGCATTGTGGACGTGATGCGGGGCTTCTATGGGGTGTTGAAAGAACTGGGCGGCTGCATCCGCCATACCTTTGTCACCGGCATTACCCGATTCTCCCGCACCGGTCTCTTTTCCGGTGCCAACCATTTGAAAGATCTGACCTTTTTCCCGGAAGTGAACGCCCTGCTGGGCTTTACACAAGCGGAAATGCGCGGCAATCCCGACATGGATACGTTGGTGGGCCTGTGCGCTGGCCATCTTCAGTGCAGCGCCGACGAATTGTACGGGGCCATGGCTCGCCGCTACAACGGCTACCGCTTCGCGCGAGGGGGGGAACCCGTTTGCAATCCTTACTCGGTAGCCGGCTGCCTCTTCCACTTGGGTACCCCCGATAGTGCAGCGCTGTGGTCGCTGGACCGGTTGCCGGACTTTTGGGCTGAATCGGGCACGCCCAGCGTTTTGCTCCATATTCTGCGTGCCAATCCCCAGAAGGTTCCGCTGGAAGACGCTGCGGATTCTCTGGCCAACATCGAAGAAACCCATTTTGACGTGGAAGATCCCCCCTTGGCCGGCCTCCTGTATCAATCTGGCTATCTGACTCGCAAGCCCGCACCGAAAGTGTTGACGGATACAGACGAGGAAATTCTGGACTTTCCCAATCGAGAGGTGCGCAACGCCTTTGAAAATTCGCTGCGGGCCTGGTACAAGACGCAAACACGCGCCTGGTTTGCCCGGCATGAACCGGATCCCCAAGCATTCCTGGCTCGTTTGCGCAAATCCCTCGTGCAGGGCGACGAGAAGGCATTTCGCAATTGTCTGGCCGCCTACTTGAGCAGTCTGCCCTATGTCCTGCATCGGTTGCCTTCCGCCGTGGCCGCCCTGGCCCACTACGAAGTCTACTATCAGTCGTTGCTCTACATGCTCTTCATCGCCATGGGAGCCAAACCCCACGCCGAAATGCCCACTGTCACCGGGCGACTCGACTTGGTGATGGAGATCGCGGATCGCATCATCGTGCTGGAACTGAAGATCCGACAGAATGCAACACAGGCACTCAAACAAGCCTTCGTTCAGGACTATGCCACGCCTTTCCAGACCTGGGGCCTGCCCGTGGTCCTCTACGGCCTGCAGTTCGACAAGAACCTGCTGGTCATCCAGGATTTCCGGCAGTGGACTCTCGGAGTTTATGACGCGGCTGCCGCTCGCTGGACCCGCGAGCCCTTTCCCGTGCCGCTGTCCGAACTGGCAAATCTGTCCTTGGCAGAACGCAGGGCCTATGCCAAAACCACGGAATTGCATGAGGTGGATACAGCCTGGCCGACTCCATAGAGTGCACAGACTGACTCTCTACAACTGCGGTTCTGTTGTTGCATCCGGAAACGTGGACCCGTAGATCCAAGATCAGGTGACGATGCCCGCCGGTCCAGCTCCATACCTCGGAGGCGCCCGGATCCAGCTTCCGGGTTCTCCGGCAGGAAACCGGTCTGAGTGGACCTGCGTAGGCCCGTGATCTGGGAGTGGCCAAGGAGTGTATTGGTCAGGCGTGGCATAAGCAGGTTTTGAGAGGCTGGGCTCTCGGAATGCCGACGCAAACCGCAGCGCGACCTCGGGTCCGGGACTGTTGGTCGTGGCTCGCCACCACGCGGTAGGCCGTGCAGCCAGTGCCCTGAGACTCTTCTGGCGGCCCTTGCAGATGCGTCACCGTTGTCTATCGACGTGACCCGATCGGCGACTACCTCGGGACAGGGGGGGGGAGGACTGTGGTGGCTGAAAATGCCCCCGTCTTCCTATGCGGTCGGCAACGGCCAGTGCCAGATTGAGGTGCAATACAGGATAATGATGTGCATGCCAGTCCCAATTCCGGTGGTGGGTCCAGATTCCCTCAAACATCTCTTGCTGGCCCTGGAAAAGGGCTTCCAGCGTAGAGACCAGCAGGGTCTTGCCAAAGCGTCGCGGCCGCGTCAGAAAGACACGACGGGAACTGTCCAGGATCATGTCGGCAATCTGGTGTGTCTTGTCGCCATACAAGTAACGGCCTTCCGCCCGCATATCTGCAAAGTCGTCCAGAGCGACAGGCAAGGATTTGAGGCGGGCCATGCCACCGTGATGCCTCTGCTTGCTGTGGATACGGTCCCGAATCTTCGATCGCTCTGTTGTGGCCGTGGAAATCCCGCATTCCGGTTCCGGTCGATGCCAGGGCCAGGGACAACACAAGGAGCTGCCAGGAGGCGGGCCGCGGGAGACGTTGCAGGGCCAAGCACCGTCTGGCGTTGGCCCTTCCCCCACTTCGAGTCAAGAAACAGACTGAGGACATGTGGATCAAAAGTCTTTCACGAATTCGGCGGAGGGTGGCTTCCTCCAGCTCCGCCAACGACCCATGGAAGCGATGATCAGACACCCTACTGTGCACAAGCTGGCTTGCGCATACCGGGCAGGCCGATGTTCCAGGCTGTTGGGTGGCAGGGGATAAGGAGAAACCGGGAACCCTGTGTCTTGGTCATGGAATCTTGGCGCGGTGATCCGGCAGCCTGGGCTTTGACAGCCCAGCGGCCCGCTCGACCCCCAGGGCAGTGATGTCCTTCCAGCCGTACGACACTTCCACGAGATGGACTCCCCCGATCTCGATGGTTTTCCGACCAACTTTCCCGCCGCCCAGTGATTCATAAAACCGGCAGGCGGGCTGATTGTCCTGCAGCACCCACACCAACATCGAGCGAATTCCATCCTCCAGCAGTTGTTGGGCTACGGCTGAGACCAGACCAGACCCCACACCCTTGCCTTGATGCCGTGGAAGAAGGTAGATGTTGTAGAGTTCGCCGCGATAGGTGCAGTTGCCATCTCGTTCTGGCCCGGCTCCCGCAAAGCCCATGATCTGGCCTCTGTCAGTTTCGGCGACGAAGTGGTGCACGGCGCGCCGAGGGGTCTCGAGAACGCGGACCCACCACGATGTCCTGTCCCGATACGAGAGGCCCGCCAAGTAGTCGGCTGGGATCATGTCGGCATAAGTCGCCCTCCATGCGTCAACGTGTATGTGGGCCATCGGGCCCGCGTCTGCAGATTGGGCCGCTCTGATTTGCATGTCCCTACTGTGCTCCCAGTGTCAAGTGTAATCATAGATCATGGACAGAGGAGCCTGGTTTGGGTCTGTGTGGCAAGGCCAGTGCGGCAGGGCCCGGTCCGGACGGCATCCGTTGCGACCGCCGGCCACAGGGTGGGCCATTGACAATCAGCCAAGTGGTGGCGGCCTGCCATGCAGCCGACCAGGGCCATGGGAGGGGAGCCAGGAGAGATGAGGCAAGGTGACAAGTTGCCCTTGCGGCTTTCATGCGAATTCCGGGGTGCCCATTGCAGATCTGGGCCCATGCCACACCAGCCCCGTTCCCTGGCAGGGTGACAGTATTGCCGTTGATTGATCCTGAGAGCTGCCGATCCTGCCCCCAAAGTGCCTGTCGCAGAGCTACGTCAGGCACGGGAAGGAGATCCCTGTTGTGGCTGCTCTTTCCTGCTGAGCAAGGCAAGGGCTGCGCCTGCTCTGCGGGCCGCGGATCACAAGGAACAGATGCCTTTTGGGGGCTCTGTGTCGGCCATGGAAGACCGCCCCGATGTTGCCTGAATGTCCGGCATGGGCAAACTCTTCGGCATGGGCCGGGTTGCGTCATTCCGGCAGGATGACGTAATCCCCCAGCACCGGCCATCCTTCCGTGTCCCAGTGCAGTTCTCGCCCGCCCAACTTGGGCTCTCCATAGTCATCACCGTCATAGTAGTGAAAGGTGAAAAGGTACCGTTTTGTCCCGCCCCTGCGATACGGAAACACTCCGGCATGGCCCGGGCCAATGAACCTTCCTGCCGTGTCCAGCAACAACGTTCCGCCGCCGTCTTGCAACGGCATCCCGGTCTTGTCCCGGTAGGGTCCTTGGGGCGAGACGCTGCGTCCCACCCGAATGTTGTACGTGCTGAGCACTCCCTGGCAGCAGCCATCCCAGTTGACGAACAGGTAGTAATATCCATCATGCGGGTAGATGTAGGCCGCTTCGATCGCGTTTTCCTTGGCTCTGTCGCCTCCATAGGAAGCCAGATGGATGAACCGCTCGGGATGGCGCATGCGGACCGGACTGGTCCACGGCTCTCCCGGATGTTCCCGCAGTTTTCCGGTATCCGGATCCAGTTGGACCAGATAGATGCCTCCGGCATGGGATCCAAACACCATCCAGCGCAGTCCTGCAAAATCCGTAAAGACGCTGGCATCCATGGCCCGGGGATGATCTGCCTCTCCCACGGATCGAATCACAATCCCATCGTCCCGCCAGACGTGTTCTCCGTTTGACTCCATCCGGACCGCACGTCCTATGGCGTCCTGAATACGGCCGGGGATCTCGTCGAAAACCGTGAAATACAGTTCATTGGGTCCAGGCCGATCTGGAGCGTCGAATTCCCCGGAAGCATTCCACACTTGGATCTCGGACACCCAGACTGGCTTGTCGCGCAGAAACAGGGAAGGGCCCTGCTCAAACTTTCCTGTGCCCACATCCAACACGTACTGGTTCAGTCCGGCCCCACGCATGCCTGAGGTCAGAAAGGTCAGATTGCCCTCGATCAGCATCAGGTGCGTCGGGTCGTGAACGGGCAGGGACGCGGTATAGGGCAGTGGTGTCGGCAGGGAGGGAACCGAGTGGGGGCCTGTTGCGGAACAGGCGTCGAGCAGACTGCAGGCCACTCCCATCAGCAGCAGTGGCAATATGCGGCTGTTTGCATCCAATGGGAAGGCCTCCGTATCTGTTGGGATCAACACCGCCTGACCGCCGGCAACATCCCATAACCGGCTGTCCATATGTATCCTGCCAGGCAGACGAGAAGAGAGGCGATCGGCCCCGGCTATGCTCTTGGTTGCAGTTCTGCCCGTGTTTTCCCGGTCCCGCCTGTGCATTATATGTCGCTGCCGCGCAGTCCTTGTGCGATCCCGTCAATGCGTCGGCAGGGGGTCATGCAGCCTTCATGTACAATGACTGGGACGGGTCTTCGTCCGTTGTCGTCTGCAGACCGGAATCGAGGCGCATTGATTCTGGTGGGGCAAGGAGGCCTTGACATTGCCTGTAGCCGTGTCCGGTCGCCAGCGCAAATCCTGGACTCTTCATTGAACGATCAACGGCCCACGGTCGGCCTGCTGCTCGGGGACCCGAGCGGCATCGGCCCGGAAGTGGGAGCCAAGCTCCTGTCCCGCTACGCGGATGCACGTGTGTCTCTGGTGGTCGTGGCCGCGCCGGCCGTATGGGCCCGAGGGTTGGCACAGGCCGGCATTCCGGATCCGGCCTTGCCGGTTCTGGAGGATTGGGACCACTGGAAGCGGCATCCCGTCTCACCTGTGTTGTGGCCCCTGCCGGAGTGCACCGGGGATCTGCCATGCACGGCGCAAGTCGCCCCCGCAGCGGGCCGCTATTGCCTGCAGAGCCTTCAAGAGGCTGTGGCATTGGTACAGCAAGGCCGGATGGACGGTTTCACATACGCGCCCATGCACAAGGCGTCCCTGCAACGGGGAGGGTCCACTTGGCCCGATGACATGGGGCTGCTGAGCAGTCTGTTCGCGCTGGACTCACCGGGCAGCGAGATCAATGTGCTGGACGAATTGTGCACTGCGCGCGTGACTTCGCACATTCCCTTGGCGGAGGTGTCAGGCCAGATCACCGCGGGAGGAGTGCTGGCAGCCATCCAGAGACTGGACTTCGTGTTGACTGCCACGGAGGCATCATGCCGCCAGTTGGCCGTGGCCGGCTTGAATCCGCATGCGGGTGACGAAGGCCTCTTTGGCGACGAAGAGATCGAAGTGCTGGAACCGGCCATAGCGCAGGCGCAGGCCCGGGGCATTCCTGTCACGGGACCGGTCCCGCCCGACACCGTTTTCGTGCGGGCCTGCAGGGGGGAGTTCGGGGGCGTGGTGACCATGTACCACGATCAGGGACAGATCGCGATGAAACTGCTGGGATTTGAGCGCGGGGCGACATTGGCCGCCGGACTGCCTGTGCCGGTGACGACGACGGCACACGGCACAGCCTTTGACATCGCCGGCACCGGGCGGGCCGATCCCGGATCGTTGAGCCATGCCTTGGATCTTTGCATCGCTCAGGTTGTCAAGGCCAGGCACAGGCGTCAGGTTTCCTGAAAATCCAGCCGGGCCGATTGCCAGGTCCACGGCCGGCCTGCACAGAGTGACCGCCCACAGCGCGGACATTTCCGTTGGCTCCTGCGGCGACGGTCTGGTGTGGCTGTTTGTGGTCTGATGGATGCCTGTCTCTTCGGGACCGTCAGGATCAAGCCGCGCGGCATGCTCCGGGACGATGCCGGTCAATCTGTGTCCTGCCAGAAATGATCTAGGTTGTCCAAGGGCTGCCAGCCCAGGACTTGTCGGATCTTGCGGTGGTCGAATTTGCCATGCGGCAGATCGACACTGACGTTGAATGCCTCGAACGGACTGGGCAGGACAGGGACTTCCAGGGCCCGGCGCAGGGCGCGTCCCGAGTCGGGCCAAGAGACGAAGAAAGGCGGTTTGTGGCTGGGCTGGACCGGATTGACGAGTTCCCAGAACAGCATGACGGCCACTTCCAGGTCGTGATGCTCGGCAAATACCCGCAGGATCTCCTGGCCCAGATATTTGGACAGGAAATACAGGGATTCGTAGGGCCGGCTGGGCGCTTCCACCGGAATCTGGTAATCCCACAGATGGCTGCCATGGCCATGGACCAATTGCAGCAGCGGGCTGGTCTGCACGAAGCGGCGAATGCCGTGGTGCACGGCCGCGCGGGCCATGTTGTAGGCGCCCACGGCACTGACGCGGAAGGCATGGACAGGATCCATGCGCAGCACAGAGCAGTTGACAATGGCGTCCATGCCTGCGCAGGCGGCCATCACCTGGTCCGGATCCCGCACATCCACAATCCACTCTTCATGGGGCGCGTCCAGCCGAGGGGGAATGATGGGAGCGTAGTCTCGCCGGACTTTCAGGTCGGCAATGGCATCGGCCATGGGCCGGAGGTCCGCCAGCCTCAGAGTGTAGTCTTGATGCATGGCCTGTATGGCGGAGGCGCCCATGGGGCCTCCGGCTCCGAACAGGACCACCTTGCGGATGGGTCGGCTCGGAATGGGTTCCGGAGGCCGCAGGATCTCTTGCCAGGGTCTGTGATCCGAAGTCTCTGCAGGGCCGTCTGGTGCGTTTCGTCCCAGGTCAATCCGGGGCTTGTACAGGAAGGGCGCAGACGCACTGGTGGCACGTTCCTCCACTCCGGTCTCGTCTCCGTGCCGGAGCTTACTTCGTGGGCCGGCACCCATGATGTGAAACACGGACCAGTCCGGATGTCCGGCGTCTAGCATGCCGGTGTGGTCGAAGGCAATGGCGCGTTCCAGACCCTGTACTGCATCACGGACATGCGTCCACCGGGCGTCAAAAGGCTGGCTGTCCACGGTCGAGTCGTCCACCACTGTCCCGAAGCGCAGACAGATGGCCTCCATGCGACTGCGGCGCACCAGCTCCCGCACCGTCAGTTCTCCCAGCCACGGGAGCAAGTGGGCCAGGGTGGGAGCGGGCCGCGGACGCCACAGCTCATCGACATGCCAGTGAGCGGGATGGCGGTCAAAGAATCCCAAGGTGCTGCCCAGCACAATCCGTCTGGCTGCATCCTGAGTCGCCGCCAACACGAGAGAGCGCGTACCACGCATGACCGTATCCAGACGTTCGACATGATCGTCGGCCGGCAGCAGCGCCAGACTCCAGGGCAGCAGGTGCACGATGGTGTCTGCCTGGGCTACGGCCTGCGCGGCCACCTGGGGCGCGCGCAGATCTCCCTTCAGGCTCTCGACGTCTGGCGGCACCGGTGCATCCGGGGCCGGATTCAAGACGCGGACCGTGAAGTCCGGCTGGACGACCAGGGCTTGGGTCAGGGCTCGGGCCAGTTGCGAATCGGCTCCGGTTACCAGAATGCGCATTTCGTTGTCTCCTTGTGGACGGCATCTTCTGCAGGCCCAGGCTGGGGTTCTGCCTTGTTCCATCTTGGACTCGTGGGGGAGCGAGGCTGTGGCAAATGGTCAGTGTCCTCTGACGGATCGGCTGTCCGTTGCGACCCATTGTATGCCGTGCCGCCAGGCGATGGACACTGACGGATGCGCGCCGATCCGATCCGTGGGCTTCCAGCCCTGTGCCGGCTTGCGGATCGCACCGTGTCTTGAGAGATAATTATATCTCAATCACCCTTGCCCTGCACTGCGGAGGCAGCGGACGCGCAGACCCCACCCGCAGATCCGCGGCCCTGCGGTCTGGGGACTTGGGTGGCTCTGGCTTCGGACTTGTGCGAGCCGCAGGCAGGGAAGGCTGTGCCGCCTGGCCGATCGGCAGTGGCTGTCAGGAGAGCGAGGCGAGCCGTGCCCCCGAATCAGCGACGATACCGCCGCAGTGGCTGCTGGACAGAGCACTTGACTGTGGTGCCGGCCATGGGGATCAAGCCGTTTACTGTATAACTTGGGACTTGTATACCTAACTAGCAAGCCAAGCATATCCTGTTCACGGGTCGTTGAGGTACCCAATGGCAACGCCTCTCGCCGTGCAGCAGCCCCCGTCCCCTGGAGTGCCCTGATGCACTCCGGTACTGTGGCTATGGCACCCCACGCGCGGGTTGCTGTATAATTTCCCGCATTCCATAAGAGAAATCGTTTCTGTGACTGCCCCTGGGGCAAGCGCGCGCAAGGCGTGGATGGATGATGACAGCCAAGGTTTCAGGATTGCGCCGCCAGGAAGAGGTGGCGGGGTTCCTGTTCATCCTGCCCAATTTCATCGGCTTTCTGGTGTTCCTGGTGTTTCCGATCCTGTCCGCGGTGTACTTGACCTTCACCGACTGGGATTTGGGCGCCACGCCGGTCTTCAACGGTCTGGCCAATTTCCGGGCCATGATCAACGACGACATCTTTCGCAAGGCGTTCGGCAATACCTTCTACTACACGTTTGTGGCGGTGCCGACCGGCGTGTTTCTGGCGTTCTGCCTGGCTCTGGGCGTCAACCGACCCATGCGCGGCGTGTTCGCATTCCGCCTCATCTATTTCCTGCCGCATGTGACCTTGACCGTGGCCGCGGCCATTGTGTGGGCCTGGATATACCATCCCGAGTTTGGGCTCATCAACTATCTGCTCGGCCTGATCGGCATCGAGGGGCCGAATTGGCTGTTCAACAGCAAGTCCGCCATGCCCGCGCTGATCATCATGAGCAACTGGAAGGGGATTGGGTATGCGATGCTGATTTTTCTGGCCGGTCTGCAGGGCATTCCCCAGGAACTGTACGAGGCGGCCATCATGGACGGGGCCAACGGGTGGTACCGGTTGTTGAAAATCACGATTCCGATGCTGTCTCCCACCACCTTCTTTGTGCTGACGACTTCCTTCATTGGGGCCTTTCAGGGCTTTGACCAGTTCTACATCATGACGCAGGGGGGACCCTCGTTCGCCACCACCACGCTGGTGCTGCACATCTTCAACAACGGCTTTTCCTATTTCAAGATGGGGTATGCGTCGGCCATGGCCTTTGTCCTCTTCCTGTGCATTCTCCTCATCACCCTGGTGCAGTGGACCTCGGCCCGCACCTGGGTGCACGGTTTCACGCAGGACTGAGTTCCCCACCCCTCCTCTATGCGGACAGAGATCCGCGAAACAGCGATGAGCGCGGAAGCCGCATCCACAGAACCCATTGCCGTGTCCCCCGCAACGACGGCGGGATTGAGTCGGCACACCCACAAGCTCCTGGTCGACATCCTGACCTGGACCCTGCTGTTGGGCGGCAGCGTGATATTCGTGCTGCCGTTCTTCTGGATGGTGTCCAGTTCCTTCAAGACGTTCGGGGAACTGTTCGTGTTCCCGCCCACCTTCATCCCGGCCCAGCTGCAGTGGCAGAACTACCTGGAAATCTGGCGCCGCCTGCCGTTCCACCTGTTTTTTCGCAACAGTTTCCTGGTGTCCACGCTGGAGACCGCCGGCGTGCTTTTGACATCCTCCATGGCGGGGTATGCGTTTGCGCGGTTGCGTTTCCGGTACCGGGACACGATTTTCCTGATTTACTTGGCCACCATGATGGTCCCCTTCGCCGTGCGCATGATCCCGCTGTTCGTGCTCATGCGCACCTTCCAGTGGGTGGATCAGCTGTATGCACTGATCATTCCCGGCATGTTCAGCGCCTGGGGCACCTTTCTGATGCGACAGTTCATGCTGACCATTCCGCGGGAGCTTGAGGATGCCGGCCTGATCGACGGGGCGGGTTTCTTCCAGATCTATGGTCGCATCATTCTGCCGCTGACGGGGCCGGCGCTGGCCACCTTGGGCATCTTCCATTTCATGGACAGCTGGAATGCCTTCCTGTGGCCGCTGATCATCATCAGCAGCCTGGACAAGAAAACCATTTCCTTGGGCATGGCCGCCTTTCGGGCCATGTCGGCCATGAAGACCCCCTGGCATTTGGTCATGGCCGCCTCGGTGGTCAGCATCCTGCCCATCATGGTGCTGTTCCTGGTAGGTCAGAAATACTATGTGCGCGGCATTGTGACCACGGGATTGAAGGGCTGAAGCCAGGCAGGGGATTTATGCACCGGACTTGCCTCCTCTGGATGGGCCTGCTGGCATGCCTGCTGGCCGCCTGCGGCGGCAGCGGCGCGGGCACCGCGGCCGATGCGGAGTCCGTGGAGCTCGAAGCCTCGATCGAAAGTGATGGCTGGCAGGTCCGCTTGGCCGATCTGCCGGAAAAGCACCTGATTCTGGGCAAGGGCAACATCACCTACCAGGCCGAGAGCGCCCACATCTACCTTGTCGTCTTCGTGGACATGTCCAACACGAGCACGACCCTCAAGGTCATGGCCCGGGATCTGCTGCTGGTCCGGGACGGAGCCGGCACCGAATACAAACCCACCAAGTCCGCGTTGCAGGTCGCCTACCTGGAGCAGGACGGCAGCAAGGAGGGCTATACCGTGGTCCTGGACAGCCCCCTGCAACCTGGCAAGAGCCGGCGCGGTGTGCTGTCCTTTGAAGTTCCCGATGCAGCCACTGGTCTGGAACTGCTCTTCAGGGGCACGGAGCTGGCCCTGGCCCTGGGCTTTTAGGAAAGTGCTTTCGGCGTTTGATCCCGTGTCGGGATTGGACAGGGAGGACCGTTTTTGTTCAGTGTCAAGGAGGAATCATGGCACACCAACACAAATTTGAGCTGAGTCGCCGGCAGTTTCTGCATGTCGGAACCGCGGCTGCGGGTCTGGCGCTGGCGGCTTGTGTCGCACCGGTCGCACCGCCGGCGGCCTCGGAAGGACCTGCGACTCCGGTCGATTCGGAAATGGCCGCGCGTTGGCTGACCGGTCTGGTGGACCGCGACACGTCGGGCGACTTCAAGATCATGAGCTGGGAGGACGAGGGGGAAATCCGCAAGTTCCTCCTGCACATCGATGAATTCTTCTCCAGCTTCTACCCGGGCATGGAACCCGAAGTGGAATGGGGAGTCCCGTGGGGCGAATACTGGACCAAGCTGCCGACCTTGATGGCTGCCGGCACCCCTCCCGACATGGCTTGGCAGCATCAGTCGCGGGGTCAGGTGTTCCCGTCCAAGGGATGGTCTGTCGATCTCACGGACTACATCGCCGCGTATCCTCCCGAGGGCTGGCCTGACGACTGGTGGGAGGCGTCTGTCGAGACCATGAGTTGGAATGGCACGGTGTACGCCATTCCCTATGACTGGGCCACGATCGGCATCTATGCCAACCGTCAACTCTTGGATGACCAGATAGGGGGTTATCCCGTGGATCCGGACTGGACCTGGGATGACTTCGCCGAGACGGCGATTGCCGTGACCTCAGAGGATGATCAGGGCCTCCCCATCTGGGGCGCCAATATCGGCCCTGGCGCCAGCACGGTCTGGAATATCGCGCAGGCCTTTGGAGGCGACTACTTCAGCGATGATCACTCGTCTGCCAACTTCACCAACGATGGTGTGGTCACGGCTGCCCAGCTGCTCTGGGATCTGCGCTGGAAGCATGGCGCCATGCCGACTCCGGAAGACACTCAGTCGATGGGGCTGACCAGCGAATTTGCGTTTGCCTCTGGCCGCGTGGCCATGCATCGAGCCTTGAACGACACGGCCTTCCGCATGGACGAGGCCATCGAGGGGGCGTTCTCCTGGGGTGTCTACGCTCTGCCACGGGGTCCGCAGGGCCGAGTCGCGTTCGCCGGCAACTCGGGCTGGTTCGTGCCCACCGGCTCCCGCTATCCGGACATGGCCTACGAACTCATTCGCTACGGCCTGTCCAATCCGGACCTGCTGCCCACCACGGGGGTCATGGGCAGCATGATTGTGGCGCGCAAGTCGTTCTGGGAATGGGGTCTGCCGCAAGGCGAAGTCGCCGACCAGATTCCCAATTTCAAGAACGTGTTCGTGGACATTCCGGCCGAGAACCAGTCGATCTTCCCCTACTGGCCTGGTTATCAGGAATGGGATGCCATCTGGTTGAAGTGGATGGACCCCATTTTCACGGAAGGACAGGAAGGTCTGCTCGAGGCCCTGCAAGGCCTGGAGGACGAGACCAACGAGTTCCTGGCGGCGGAAATGGAAGCGGCTGCCTAGCACATTGGCGACAATCTGTGCTTGGGGAGGAGATCCGGATGGGGTCTCCTCCCCTTTTTGTTGCGGGCCGGGTTGTGCCCCGTGGACAGGCGATGGCCGAGGCAAGGGTCTGCCCTGTCCTGGGACGGAAGACCCGGCCGCGCGGTTGCACACGGGGTCGGAGTGTGGATTCCGAATTGCCTTGAGACAGGGCCCGTGTGTCAAGCCGCGCGGAAAGTGCATCCTCATTCGCTGGGTGGGGTGCCCCCGGTCCGTTGGAGCCAGGCCCTGTGGGTTTCCCCAGCCCCGCCCACAGAGCGGGAAACCGACATGATCCTCACCGTTTCCATTCTGTGCACCCCCAACACCCAACCGATATTCCCTGCTGAGGATCCCGGCCCAGGCGTCTGTGGAATCCGTGGAGCGCTGCATTTTGCAGACGGAACGAGGCATGGGGCTTTACAATGGGCAGCTGATGTGGTCCGCTTGCCCCGGGGAACGGAAGTCCTTGTTGGTTGTCTCTGCGCGGATTGATGCCCGCGCACTGCTGTTCAGTCTGGCCTTGGGAACCTTGGCCAGCTCCCTGGCACTTACGTCCATCATATTGCTGCTGTTTGGCGGTTTCGTGGTCGTGGGAGTGTTCTACGACCTCGTGGACATGCTGGCCCGTGCCCAGGCAGCAGCCGGTGCAGCGGCCCCTGACCAGTCGTTCCTGCAGCTGGCCTGGACCAGTGTCGTGGCCACGGGCAGGAATGGGTGGCAAAGCATTGTCGGTGCCCGCCTTGCCTATGTGGCTTTTGCCGTCCTGGGCTTTTTTGCCTCTGCCGGGTGGTTTTTCGGAGGCTATGCCCGCGGGACGCGGCGATGGTGGTTCAGTTTCGCCCTCATGGCGACCGTGGTCGCCCTGACCGGAGTGGCCTGGGCGGTGCTGCAAAGAGATCAGATTCTGCTTTGGATTGCCGAATCCCCGGAGCTGTACCGCTGGCGCAACGTGTTGCAGCGATCCTTGTGGACGGATGTTTCCGTAATCTTCATCTTCAGCCTGTTGATCGCCACTCCGATTTGGATGAGTTGGCGCTGGTGGTTTGAACGGTTGGCTCTGCGCAAGCAAGACCGCCGTCCCGTTCCCGTTACCCAAGCCATGCCCTCCGCGTTGGCGGAACACAGGACTTGGCAACAGAAATCCCGCACCTCATCCGCGCCTGTTGCATCCCCCCGGGCCGAACGTGAGGATCCCTATACGCGGCTGCTCCTGTCGCGGTCTTTTTGGGTGCCGGCCATCATGGTCTTCCTGACACTGACGGTCGTGGTGGGTCTGGTCAATGCCCGTTACAAGGATTCCACACTGCGTCTGGTGCATGAAGCCTTCGTGCTGACATCGGAAAATCCCGTGCATGAAGCCCGGCTGTCCCTGGCCGACGATGCCCGCAAGATCCGGATCGTCAATATCAATGGCCAAGGATCGGTGGCCATCGCGCTGACCACCGCGGGCGCGGATGCCACCGTAGTGGGCATGGTGGAAGACTGGGCCTTCCAACGCCGCACCCGACAGGAGTATCACTACCGGGAGATACCCTTGGCGCAGACTCCCGCCGGAGAGTATCGGTTGTCGTTTCGGCAACAGCAGGGCTGGGGCTGGTATGAATTCATGCTGAGTCAGGGATCCACCCAGTCCAGCGCCGCGCTGTCTCTCTTGTTGGGCATCGTGTTGGCGAGTACCGTCCTGCTGGGCGGATTGCTGTTGTGGAGTGCCGTCCTGGCGGTCCGTAGAAGCCGCGGGACATGAAGCGACCGCGATACGAGGATAAGACACTGTCAAGATCCCATCGGACGTACTATGACACAGCGGCCGCGGGTGCAGGCGGTGGATTCCACAAGGAACCAAGCGGTGTACCTGCGGGATTTCACCAAGGTTCTGCAAGATGCGGCAGATGTGCAATGCACGTTGGTCTGCGATACCGTCGGCTTTGTACGGTGAAGGCAGGAGAATGGGCTGTGCCTTGGAAATTTCAGGATTGCAGATCGCTGTCCGATGGGTTTCTCTAATCATCTAGCATGAAACTTTATAAGTTTATGAATGTGCCCAATAAAATGACAATGTCCTGTCTTGGCTGGACAGAATTTCATCTCGCCGCGACTTTGCGATTGCCCTGCAGTTGACCGAACAACCCGTGGGCAATCTTGATCAAGGGTATAACACTGCAATCAACGTAACCATTGCTGATCCAAAAGCAACGACCGCCCACTTGAAAGCCTTGGCAGCTCACCAGCCCCTGATGCCTGACGGGTGGAACACTGCACCGGTTGGCATTGCACATTGGAAGATTGCAGGACCCAATGGAGAATCTGCGTATGTCACAGCCGATGTTGACAAGTACGACCCCGACGAATCGCCATGGTTTGGTTCGGGCAGTGCTAGTTTCAAAGCGATGAAAACTGGCAAGAACTGCTGTTCTTGATCATCAATCTGGAGATTCGATCCCTTGCAGGATTCGAAAGCCATCAAGAAAAATTGTCCTTATGCATCCCAGAGCTCAACCCGTTGCTCTTGTACCGGACATCTTGCGATGGGCAAGGGAGCGAAACGACTTCACGATCGGCGAAATGGCTGCCAAGATGAGAGTAAAACCCGAGCAAGTCGAGGCTTGGGAGGCCTCGGGAAAAATCAGTTTTGCCCAGGCCGACCGACTTGCGCATGTGACACATACGCCCGTGGGGACTCTCTATCGTTCCCGGGTGCCGGAAGATGATCTCCCCATTACAGACTTCCGGGGGCGTGGGGGCTCTCAAGCTGCGAAACCCAGTCCCAATCTGATCGACACCATCTATCAGATGCAACGGAGAACAGCCTGGTATGGACAGTGGTTGCAATCCGAGGGATGCCCATCATTGGATTTTGTGGCTTCTTGTTCAATTGACGACGAACCTGCAGCAGTGGCGCGCGAAATAGAAAGGATTCTAAGCTTGAATCTAGGCTGGTCCACCGAAGCCAGTAGTCTTGCGGATGCCTTCAAGCGGCTCAGACTGCAGTCTGGTCGTGCAGGGATGCTTGTGGTGGTGAATGGGATAGTCAAAAACAACACAAGCCGGAAACTCAGAGTGGAGGAGTTCCGCGGATTTGCGCTTGTGAACAAGTATGCCCCTTTGATTTTTGTCAACAATGCTGACAGTACCACTGGCAAGTTGTTTTCTCTTGCTCACGAACTGGTGCATATCTTTGTGGGGGCCGAGGGACTGTCCGAGGCGGCCGACTCTGCTCGACCCCGTCTCGCAATTGAGAGCTTTTGCAACAAGGTTGCGGCTGAATTCCTGATGCCTGGTGACAAGTTCAGAAATGCTTGGGCCGCTACGGGAGACGATTATGAAGATCTGCAAACCATGGCAACCCACTACAAAGTCAGTATCGCGGCTGCGACCATTAGAGCCGAAACTCTGAATCTGATAAGTTGGCAGAGCACAAGACGCCTGCTTGCGATTGAAAGAGCGAGAATGCAAACGGGGGCAAAGCCCACCCGAGGCGGTGGAGGAGACTTCTGGAAGACGCAAGAACTCAGAGTGGGCAAGGAGTTTGCGAATGCCGTCTATGGAGCTGCCCGAAATGGAAGTCTTTCCTACACAGAGGCATATGCACTGACAGGTCTGAACTACACAAATTTTGAAAAGATTCCCGAAAAATTGGCACTTGGCAATTGATGGCTACAACCTTCCGAAAATATGTGCTGGATACAAATGTATTGATTGCGGCTTTCAATACTTACTACAATCATGACACCTGTCCTGGTTTCTGGGACTTTCTTGGGCATCAATTTCATAGAAGACAGGTGGTGGTTGTCGACAGAGTCTTCGGAGAAATTGAGGTGGGTACACCACTCGCCCAATTGATAAGGACCCTGCACGACTTCAAGTTTGCCAGTACAGCCAGTCAGAACATTGCGGTTCACCTTCGAGAAATTCTGGACTGGGTTGCAGATTGCGCACAATATACCGAAGAAACCCAAAGGGAATTTGAGCAGGCCGCCGACTGTTGGATAGTTGCGTTTGCAAAGGCGACCAATGCCATTGTTGTCACCAACGAAAAATTTAACGATCAGACCCCGAGAGTGAAGATTCCGAATGTCTGCCGCCAGTTCGGGATTGAATGCATAGAGACCTTTGAATTTGTGCGCCGTCTGGGAATGGTGCTGGTATGGGCAGAGAGCGTTCCATAGACAACAGTAACACAGCCATGCATGCACGGAAAAACCTACCCATGTAGAGGGCAGAAACCCGGTCTGAGGCTCTTGGTTGTGCAGACCAGACCGCGGAGACGGTGCACGCTCCGCGGTCTCGGGTCCACGTCGCAGAGACGCCGGGAGGCGGCGCGCAAGGCTAGCCCAGACTCTGGCTCAGCCGGTCCGGAAAATCTGTGGCGTTCACAATCGGAAACTTGACGCCGCGGGCCAGACTGCGGATGCGCTGGTCGGACATGCCGGCAATGATCAACAGGGTGCGATCCACCGGGATGTCCAGTTTGGACATCAGGCTGCCCATGCGCGACAGCCGTTCCCGGGGATTCTTGGCCGTCGTGCATTCCAGCCAGATCGGAGTGTCCCGTTCCAGCACAAACAGATCCAGCTCGTACTTTTGCCCGTCCACGAAGGCCAGCTGCGGATTCATCAGCAGCGAATATCCCAGGTGGGCCCGGCCAAAGCCCGAAACCAACTGGCGACGGATGTACTGTTCCAGCCAGCGGCCGCGGATGTATTCCTCGCCATCCTTGGTCAGCGTGCCCTGCAGCAGCTGGGCCCCCCGCCGATATCGGTGGTCATGCAGGTAATGGACATCGCTCAGTTTCTGGCACAGCTGGACCGAGTCGCTGATTTCTTCCGGCGTACTGTCGGCCAGTTCCATCGTGAAGCTCTGGTTGACTTCCAGTTCCCGCAGGCGGCCGTACAGCGGGGCCAAAGTGGTGTTGTGCCGATCTCCCAGAAACTTGGACAGGCTGCGCTCTTCGGAACTCTCTTCGTTCTGTTCGTGATACCGTTCAATAACGAACCCGCGTCTGTGCAGGTAGGCGGCCGCTTTCTGGCTAGTGCGGGTTACGTTCACGCTTTGCGCTTCCATGGCCCTTACATCGATGGGCCGCCGCCGCGGCGTTGGGCGTTTGCCGGAGGGCGATGCCGGTTTGGCCGTTGCTTTGTGGCTGCCGTTTTCGGACTCCCGGAGTTCGGTCCGCAGTCTCTGTATTTCCCGGGTCAGGGCGCGGACATCTTGTTGCAGTTCCTGCAAGATGGGCAGAATGCCAAATAACGCTTTCACTTTTGCAATGCTCTCTTGAGTTCCGGATACCTGCGGCCGACCGGACATGCCGGGGCGACGGGACTTCCTTACCTTACATAGAAACAGAATAAGTCGAATCGCGCGGTCAATGCCCCACTCCCGCCCAGATTTCGGGATTCAGGGCATTCAGCGGTGCCTGCCCGGAGAAATGGCGCTGGATTTCGGTGACGGCCATGACTTCGATACGGCGCCGGGCTTCCACGGTGGTCGTGGCGGAATGGGGGGTCGCCACCACCCGGGGATGCGATCGCAACCGCGAATGCACAGGCGGGGGCTCCGGTTCAAACACGTCCAGCCCCGCCCCGGCCAATTGGCCGGCATCCAGGGCGGCCAGCAAGGCTTCTGTATCCACCAGGGGCCCCCGGGCCAGATTGAGCAGATACGCCCCCGTTTTCATTTGGGCAAGGCTCTCCGCATTCACCATGTGATAGGTGGACGGGATGGATGGGGCATGCAAACTGATGAAATCAGACCGGGCCCATAACGTGGCCAGCTCCACCTGTTGCACCTGCAGGCCAGTGTCCGCCATCTGGCTTGCGGTCAAGAGGGGGTCATGCACCAGCAGATCCATGCCGAAGCCGTTTTGACAGATGTGGCCCACCCGCTGGCCGATACGCCCAAAGCCTACCAGACCCAGGGTCTTGCCCATCAGTTCATTGCCCAGACTGATCCCCCGGGGCGCGAATTCTCCCCGGGCCAATTGTGCCTGCCCTTCCGGGACCCGCTTGGCAATGGCCAGCATCAGGGCCACCGTATGCTCTGCCGTGGACTCGGTGGGGCCCGCCGGAGTGTTGCAGAAGAGTACGCCCGCCGCGGACGCGTCCGCCGTATTTACGTTGTCCACACCGATGCCGGTCCGCACCAGGATCCGCAAGTGCGGCAACCGGGCAAACACGGTACGGTCATAGGCAATGCCCGAGCTGGCCAGAATGGCCTGCGCCGGTTTGGCCGTGGCAATGGGGTCCGGGTGATCGGATGCGGGCACTGTGACGGTGACATGCCCGGGCAAGCTGTCCAGGGCATCGGACATTTGCGGGACTTCGCACCAGACATCGGTCAGTGGATCGAGAGTCATGGCAGGTTCTCCGGGGATGGGACGGGCTGTTGCCGCCATTATTCCAGTCCGGAAGCGAGCGGAAGACCGCCACACTGTGCCAGTCGCTCGGCATGGTGACCCCGTCCCGTTTGGCGCAGCCGATCCAGGTACGTGTTCCAATAGGCATGGTGCGTGTTGGCGTGGAGCGGACCGCCTTCGGCCATAACCCCCCAGAAGGGATCGCCCCGCTGCGCTCCGCCCATCTGCTCGCCCATCCACTGATCCAGCTTCTGCAGACCCAGACCCAGAATGTCGGGTCGCGAGCCCGCCAGATTGGTGGTTTCGTGGGGATCCTGTGCCAGATCAAAGACCATATAGGCGGGCAAGTGCTTCAGGCCTGTATGGTAGGTCCGGATGAACAGCCAGTCGTCCCAGCGCACTCCGCGCTGGCAACTCCAGGCCCCGTTGCTGATCACCAGACTGTCCCGTCCCCGGATATCGCCCGTGGACAGGGCGGACGCAAAGCTTTCTCCCTGCCAGCTGGGAGGCTGCGCCTGTCCGGTCAGGTCCGCCAGCGTGGCGGCCAGATCCAGGTTGTATTGCATCCGATTATTGACCGTCCCCGCCTGGGCATCCGTGATCCCCGGCCAGCGCACGATCAGGGGCACCCGGTTGGTGATGTGGTCCGCCAGCTGGTGGTCTCCCCAGACATTCAGTTCGCCCTGGTTCTCCCCGTGGTCGGCACTGACGATGATGGCGGTCTCGTCATAAATCCCGAGATCCTGCAGATCCTGCATCAGTCTGCCTACGAAATGATCCGCGTAATGGATGCTGGTGTCATAGCCGTCCAGATGGGCCTTCGCGTCCTCCAGGGTCTTGATATGCCCTACTCCCCACAGCCAGCGATCCGGCAGTTGGTCCGTGAATCCCGGGATCTCCGTGCAGCTATGGGGACCAAAGGAGCGGTTCTGGGCATCCAGCAGGTCCTGGGTAATCCAGTCTGCAATGGGCTCGTTTGCAAACGGGTGGCCGTACTCCGGCGGATGGTCGTACGGTGTGTGCGGATCCCAGAAATTGATGTGCAGAAACCAGTGGTCCCGGCGGCCGTTGTGCCGGAGCCACCGCTGGGCTGGAGGATACATTTCGTCCCCGTTTTCCAGCCCGCCCTTGCCGGTGTCGTAGGTCTCGTTGAAGCCGTACCAGACCTGATACGCGGAATGCCGGTTGGGAAAGGGACTGATGCTGCAGGAATGGATGCCGGCTCCCCGCAGCACGCTGGCCAGAGAGTCCGTGGCATGACAACTCCGGAAGGCGCGTTCTGCCCCTTGCGGTACCAGATCCGCGAAGTACCCGCCGTGATTCACCACTCCGGTGCGGATCCCGAATTGTCCCAGGAACAAGGCGGTGCGGCTGGGCAGGCAGGGCGTGTCGGTGGCGTAATAGTTGGTGAAGCGTACGCCGGCTGCCGCCAGCGCATCCATGTGGGGGGATGTCCGCCGGTGATAGCCATAGCACGACAGGTGATCGGGACGGAGCGAATCTATGTCGATATAGAGGATGCGCATGGAAATTCTGGGATATTCAGGTAGGCGGAGATGCGGGTTTCCCCTGTCGAATCTGCCGACGCGGGGCACCATTCTGTAAGGGAAGGAAAGAGAGGATCCAACAACAGTCGCCGACGCGGCTTCCTGGCCAGATTAGAGCTGACAGGGGCGACAGCAACAGGTAATCCGGGCTGTGAGCACGGCAAAGCATATGCCCCAATGATAGTGCCAATCGGTATTTATCGGCGATTCTCCTAGGGCTTTCATGAACTTTGGTGAGAAGGCCCAAATCTGCAGCGCGTATCAGTCGCGATCACGACAGACAACCATCTCCACTGAAAGGAGACAGTCCTTGATTCCAAAGTGTGTCCGGGTTTCCCGGACACACTGTAACTGTCAAGGGAAAGGATTGCTTGAGAAGTATCGCGGGCTCTGAACATCATTCTCTTCTCTTCCGCAAGGGGTATGTCCCTTGTTGGTTGGGGCCATGTTTCTGATTTCTCCACGATATGAGTGGAGATCCGTATGCGGTTTTTTGCTGTTCTGACAAAAATATTGGCAGGTTGCACAGAGTGCTTTTTCTGTAAGGATCCCAAGTCGCCGGTCGGCTTGTCCAAGACCAGCACACGTGGCGCGTGATATGCGCGTGGCGTTCTGCTGATTACAGGATTCAGATCTTGCGAAAGCATCCGCTTCAGCCACGGACCTGCGTCTCGTCGTTCCACGACTCCCTTCTGCACCGCTTGCCGGGGAAGGTCTACACGTCTCCAGAGTCCCATGTATTGTCGGGGGGGATGATCGTAGGCTGGGATGCTGTCTCCCTGACGCCTTGTCGTCTTATCCATAACGCGCGCGTTATCTACCGTCCAAAGCCCCTGAATCACCGGCAACTGCATAACTCCTGCAGACATTAGAATAGGGCATGGCTGGATTCACAAATATCCACAAATAAATGTGCATGTTGGGTTACTGCAAACATGACACACTTGACAAGAAAAGCGACAATACTGGGCTCCAACCGCAGATTCTGGATATCGCGCAAGATCAAGGGAACCAGTTCGACTGTATCTTGGCGGCTACCTGGAACTTCATGTCTGGTTCCTTCCTCCACGCCCAGATCCTGGGAGAGCACTTGGGCGTCAAGACTCTGTTTGCTGCGACTGGAACTTTGTCCCTTGGGAGGACATTGACCATATCCACCGAGGGCATGCCCCAAGGATCTGTAATCCTGTAAGGTGACTGACCTTGAAGAAACTCCCACAGTACCGAAACCTACAGAATTGGCTGAGGTTCTTCAAGACAGTTACTTCGGGAAGGAATACCTCGCTACAGTGGCTGCAAGGTATGGATTCAGAGCAGTTCACGAAAAATTGCTTCAAGCTCGCAGCAGCACAGCCCTCAAGGTAAAAAGAGGAGACTTCGGAGAAGCAATCACCACAGAGTACCTCAAGCGCGTTGAGGGTTTTGACATTCCCGTGATAAAGCTCAGGTACAAGGTTACGGCCAATCAGACTCTGCCGGGAACTGACTGTTTGACCTTGAAAGTATCAAATGGAACGCTTGTGGAGGTGGGATACGTAGAGTCGAAACTTCGTACTGCTGTCGATGTCTCCGTAGCTGTTGAAGGTGCCAAACAACTGGCGCAAGATGCGAGCAGAGCAGTTCCTGAGATCTTGACTTTTGTCAGTCGGCAACTTCGGGAGAGTCGCAATCCCTTGACCAATCTGTTCGAATCGTACCTGTTTGACCGCAATGCTGATCTGGATGTTTACATCCTCATGATCCTGCATGAAAGCACCAAGTGGAATGAACGGATACTGGTGAACCTGGAAGACGAGCAAGTTGCGTTGGAACCTCTCCAGGTGTACGTGGCGAAAATCGCTGAACTCGGACGCCTCGCGGACGCCACATTTTCGCAGCTTGGCATGGAGGTGCTTGAGGATGACGATTGACAACCGCGTTGAATTGCATTCCCGCATGGAATCGGTATTGGAAAACCCAGGATTCCAGAATGAACTGGCTCAGGTCAGAGCCAAAGCTACCTTGCAGGCCATAGGAGAACTTGAGGATCCCCCGAATTGGACCTATGTTGCGAAACGCTTCTCCCGAAACTCGGCCGCCGCTTTATACGCACTTGAAGCAGCGACCCTCGCCGACCCCAACTATGCCGTGAGGAATAAGGGTTGCTCGCGCCAACTCGCTCACGCATGGGAAAACCTGGCCAAACTGGAGGAGGGAGTTTCAAGGTCAACGGCCCTGCTCAATGCCGCACTTGCCAGTGAATTGGCTGGCTATCAGGCAAACGCAGCCTATCTCGCCAAGGAGATCTTGCCAAGGCCTTACCTTGATTCAAGAGCGGATGCCCAATCGCTTGTCGCGTCATTCATGCAACGGAGACTGATCGTCACCGCGCATCTCGCAAACTATCTCCTTCGAAATCCACCGAATCCCGACTCCTCCATCGAATCTCTCTCCCTCGAATTGGGTGAGGTGGTGCTTGCCGACGGGTTGCTCAAGGTGTGCCGCTTCTTTCTGAGTGGAGCTCGTTCTGCCTATCGTGAGGCAGTCAGACTCCTGGAGGAAGCTTCCCAGGTGTTTGCCGGGTTGGGTGCCCCTCTTCACTCCAATATCGTATATGGAGTTCGGTCCGTGCTTCCGTTGATGATGCAAAGGAGCACCTGGACCCAGCTGAAACCCTATGCGGACCGGTCTGAAATCTGGAAACGCTATTTGACCCTTCTTGCGCGGCCACTTTCCCGTGGGGTGACCGAGTTGTGGCCCTCCCAAATCGAGATGCTTAGGTCCGGCTTTTTGGGTTCGAATGAAAGCTTTGTAGTCCGTTTGCCTACTAGTGGAGGCAAGACACGTATCGCGGAAATGGCCATCATTGACACCCTGCACCGATGTCCCGAAGCCAAGTGCGTATTTGTAGCCCCGTACCGTGCCCTGGCATCTGAAGTTGAGAGGACATTAGGGACGGTTATGGTTGATTTGGGTTACCGGGTTTCATCGGTCGTCGGCTCTTACGAAGCCGACGAATTTGAGGCGTTCCTGCTGAGGACAGCCGACTTGTTGATCGTCACACCGGAAAAGCTGGACCTCATTTTCCGCATTCGCCCTGACATTGCGGATCAGTTCCGGCTTATAGTGCCATATCATGGACGATGCCAATCGTGGCATCAAGTTCGAGCTGTTGTTGCACAGATTGAAGAGTCGACTGCCCCAGAGCCGTTTCCTGGTGATGTCTGCTGTGGTGCCGGATGCAGCCCTGCAGGAGTTCGCAATATGGCTTGCAGGATCTCCCAACAGATGCATGACTTCCGAGTGGCGCCCTACAGTCCAGCGACTGGCGCAATTTACATGGCAGGGCACTGTGGGCACCATTCAATTCGAGAGGGATGCCGAAATCCCCCGTCTTGACGCATTTGTGCCCGGGGCCTTGAAACGACGTGAGTATTCTTGGATAAATCCTGAAACTGGGCGCCCGTGGACCCGCCAGTATCCCAAGCCGACAAAACAGGACACTGCAGCCGAGTTGGCCTATGTGTTTTCAGACCAGGGGCCTGTGCTTGTCTTCTGCACCCAGCCCAACTGGGTCGAGAGCGTATGCAAAGCGATTCTCAACAAGTCCATAGGGTACAGGAGCATGGTTAGGGAGCCAATCCCTGCCCGATTTTCCAGTCCTGCCAGGACCAGGTCTCAAGAACTCGCCTGTGAGTGGCTAGGCCAGGAACACATTGCCACAAAAGCCCTGTCCCAAGGGATTGCACCTCATCATGGCAGGTTGCCCCATATCGTAAGGGAGGCGATTGAGGTTGACTGTCGCAATGGCCACTACCAGGTGATTGTTGCCACCAACACGCTGGCCCAAGGCGTTAATCTGCCTGTCAGAACTGTGATCATGCACAGCACGTGGCGGTCCGAAGAAGGAGGTCAGCGTTCTCGAATTCCTGTCCGTGACTACCAGAATATAGCAGGTCGGGCTGGGCGTGCAGGTATGGAAACCGAAGGGTTGGTCATCCATATTGCACTCACCCCCCAGGACCAGCGAGACTTTGTGCACTATAAGGATCTCCAGAAGCTGGAACCTGTTGCGGGCGCATTGTGGCAGCTTCTCCAGCGGATCGTCTCATCGCGTATTTCGGATGAGGCATTGGAGAGTGCTGCAGAGGATCTGGATCCGGAAATACTTGCCATAGCGGTGGAGGAGGGAATTGAGACTGCAGACTCCGATCATTGGCTTGCGAGGCTGAAAACCACATATGCCGCCAGGCAAGTCGAGGCCAACAGTGAGAATATTGAACCTTTGGTTAGGTGTGCACAGTTGGCTACTGAGAATTTGCTTGCTCGAGTGCCTGAGCCGTCTTGGCGGAAAGTCTTTGCCCAGACTGGCCTAAGCAGTTTTTCCTGCCAGACACTGTTGCAGTTTGTGAAGGCCCATGGTGATGCATTGCGTACGCTATTGCTGGGTGCCAGATACGATGACATGAAAACCTTGCACCGATTGGTGATTGATTCCAGTCTTCCTTTACTGGAAGCCCAGACAACCGCTACATTTGCAGGTGACTTGGAGGTGTTGCTGGGTTTGTGGATGGAGGGAATCCCCATTAACGAGATAGCGTCACATGTCTCGGATCATATCGATTCGGAAGAACAATTGTCGCGTTTTATAGAAGAGTTTTTTGGCTACAGACTACCTTGGATCGTCTCTGCCCTGTTTCAGATTTCCAAGGAGTCTTTGGGAATCCATGACGAAGACGTTTCAGAGTACATCCGATACTATCCCTCAATGGTCAAACACGGACTCCCTGACCCTGTGGCTGCGTGGGCGATGTCTGCAGGAATTTCTACAAGGAGTACAGCGCGTCGTCTGGCGGAGGCCTTTGAGGGACAAATTCCAGACACCCCCTCCCACGAAGACTTTGTTACCTGGTTATCCAACCTTTCTGCCGACTCGCTGCATCACGACTACAGGATTTCGGGGCACGTGCTCCACGATCTCAGATACAAGCTGGGAAGAATGGCGGCCAATCCATTGCTCAAGCCCATAAAACCGCTGCATACAGTGCTTCCATATCAGACACAGATCGCTGGGACCCTCTACAAGAACCGAAGATGGGCTGCGCGGCGTGTAAGCAAAGGGGACAGGCTGGAACTTCGCAGAGACTATGAAAATCCTGTAGACCAAAACGCAATCGAGATACATCACAAGTCCGGGCAGATCGGATTTCTCCCCCGGAATCTTGCGCAACGTCTGGCACCTGAAATCGATGCAGGAGCCGAAATTGAAGCCGCTGCGGTAGCAACGACGCAGAGGGAAGAACCTGCTGTTACGATTCGACTCTATCTCAGACAATCTGACAGCAATCCCGAGATCAGACGGGACCGCATGGATACGGCACTATTAAACCATTGGTGCTAATCACCTAGCATGGAATTTTATGAAGACACGAGATCCTGCCGGAGGCGACGGAACGCGGTGTGCAGGTCCTGGATCAGCCGGCGGTCGGTGTCATAGCTGCGGGTGGGTATCTCCTCGGGCTTGACCCGAGGGAAGACAGGCTCGATGGCGTTCCGCGCCGGGCTGCAGGGAGGCAGAAACCCGAGTGCCATGTCTGCCTGCCGCAGCTCTGGCCGGGCCGCCTGCAGGACCTGGGCCCGATGGACCGAGGCATGGTCCAGCACTACCACGTGGCGGCGGCCCTGGGGATTCTCGTAGGGGAGGCAGGGCTGGCGCGACTCCAGGCATGGATGGGGGCAAGGTAGGGGCGAAGCCGGATTCGTCCAGGCAAGAGAGCCGGAAGGTGCCAGCGGTGGCTTTTTTCAGCTTGGCCAGTTCGCCCCGCGCCTAGGCCCACCCGGACCGCATCCTGCTGGTGTCGCAGCGTGGCGTGCGTGCGGCGGTAGCGGGCGCTAGGTACTTGCGCACCGTGTGCGGTTGCATCGCGATCCCCTGTTCCGCTAAGCACATGGCATGGAACTTTATAAGTTTTAGGTAGGCTATCAGTCTATATCCTTATCCGCAGCCATGACAACCACACCGATTGATCCGGGACATCCACGCCAGTTTTTCACCCGATTTGGTAGGATCTCATATATTTATAAAATTTCATGCCATGTGCTTAGGGCTGTCGCCCGCGTGCGCGCGTTCCTGACCTGCCGCCGCCGCACGCGCAACACCGCCTGGTGCCGGACTGTATCGGGTGGTCGGCCCCCGGATCGCGGCTCAGGGCCTCTGCCGGGACGGGTGCGCTCCGCCCGGGGCCCCTGTGTCCAGGCTCTGGGCCTGCGCGGGATCTGCCTGCTGGGATGGACGGAGATACCTTGGGCGCGCCGGGTCGAAGATGCCATGCCGGACGCCCCCATCACAGCCAAGCCGCCCTGTCGCCGAGCGAACTGTGCTCTACGCCCTCTAGGGGGTGGGTGTCCCATGTTGCCCGCCCGCGTCTCTGCCGGCGTCTGCAGACCCACGCCGCGGGGACGGATCGCGTTCTGGCCGCACCCACCCTGCTCGGCATCGTCAACACCTTATGGGATGGAGCTGATCCACCCGCGCCGGGAAGGCCGCAGTCCCGCCTAGAAGGGCCTGCCCCACCATCGCTGGATCGTGGGCGGCCAGCTCTGCTTGGTGCGGGATCAGTGTGGCCTGATGGTCGGCTGGAACTGCGCCACCGCCCACGTCTACGACACCACCTTTACAGTTTGGTTGTCTTGCTGGTAGGTCTCTCGGGGATTATGCTGTGGCAGCGGTTTCAGTTCTCACGGGGTCTTGACGCGGGGGAAAGTTCGGTTGTGGGAATCTCTGTCCAAGAACTGTTCAATGTTGAGTTTGTGGATCACTCTGGCCAGCCAGTCTCGCTTGACTTGCTCTCCGAAGAAGGTCTGGTACTGGGTGTTCCTGCACTGCCCCTTCTGCATTCTGGATGTGCCGCTGTGGCACAAACTGGACCAGAAGACCACTGTGGTGAGGGTTACCCGAGAGACCGACAAGGAACGGCTGGCCGGCTTCGCGCGGGAGCACGACCTTGGTTTCCCTACCCTGCTTGATCCCGACGGCATTCTGGCACGGGAGCGTGGTATTATCGGAACACCTACGAAGTTCGCAATTTCACCCGATCTGCGCGTGGTCCAGGTATGGCTTGGCATGACGATCCGCCAGAGTCATCCCGCGGAGCTGGGCAGTCTGCTTTCCATGTATGGGATAGAACCCACTTCGCTTCCCGGGTCGGCTGGCGAGGGTGGTCGCATCTTTACCTGTGCGCACTTGGAGTGACGGCGTGAGTTGCTCGCCATTACAGTTTGCGATGGCCTGGACCCACGGAGGCGACTGTGGGGGGTAACGCAGGCAAGGGCAGCATGCACCAACGCCCCCTGATCTTCAAGGCGCGGGTGCACCTGCGCGCGTCTCGTCGGCTCCTGGCCTGGCCGCTGTTCCTGACCTTGCTGGCCTTGCCGACTCTCCTCCCTTGGCCTTGGGGCACTGTAGAGTTTGAGGAGTTTGCCTTGCTGTACGGGGCCTTTCTGGCTCCCTTGATGGCGGCATGGGTCGTGCCGCGCCTGATCCTGGCCGATCCCGGCCGGGCCTTGGTGGCGTCCACTCGATCCGGTCTCCCGCGCATCGCCATCGAAAAACTGGGTGTGTTGCTGGGGTTCTTCGGTGTGCTGTGGACGCTGTTCTTGGGCGTGGCATGGGGCACGTACTCCATTCGGATCCTCGATTCGGATCAATTTCCCGTCGGGCTGGAGAGCGTAACGCGGTTGTGGACAAGCGGCACGGCGGGCATTCTGTTCTTTACCGCCTGCAGTTTCCTGCTCAGCAGTTGGAGCGGGGTCCAGGCAGGCGGCCTGCTGGCAACGGGCCTGTGGATCGTGGGCATTTACGTAGGACGGAGCAGTCTGGACGCCAGCGTCTGGACACCCTTCCTGGGTTTCTTCGATCTGTACCACGATGTTTTCTGGGGGCAGCACGGCCTGCTGGCGGCTCTCGCGTTGATCTTGCTGTATGTGGCCACCCGGATGAGCCGGATGCGGAGTGCGGGTCCTGGGCGGCGGACACCTTGGCTGACGGCTGTCAGGCCCGAGACCGCCACGGAAGATGCCGCATCGGCGACGATGTCCCCGCGGCGGGGATTCCGGACCCTGGTGAGGCTGGAGTGGCATTGGGCCTTGCGTCGCAAAACCTTATGGGTGTATACCGGCGTGCTGACGGGGCTTCTGTTGATCCTCTTCGCGATCCTCCCAGCCACTCCCGACGTATATCTAACGGATGTAATGCCCAGTCTGCTCTTTGTTAGTCCCCTGCTCCTGACACTCTTTGTGGCGTCGGCGTTCAGCCGGAACGACACTCTGCAATATGACTGGTACTGGTGCACACCGGCCGTGTGGACGAAAGCCCTCTGGGCCAAGTTGGCGGCTCACGGGACCTTGGCTCTGGCACTGACCACCGCGCTGGCGATGGCCACCATAGTGTCACTGGTCTTGCGTGACGGCTGGCCTTGGCGAGACATGGCTGTCTTGATGGTGCCTTTCTGGGCACTCACGGTGGTTGCCACTCTGGGGCAGGTTCTGATCGTGGTTGGTTTAACCCTGATCCTGCGTCATACCCTGGTGGTACTGGCCGTGGTGTGCACTTTGGCCGTGGGACTCTACCTGGGGTTCCTGACACCTACACTGACCCTGTTGGACCTGCGGGACCATACGCTGGCTTCCCTGTTCTTCAGCCCCATCACGGGGTTTGCTCCCGACTTCCAGGCTGCCGTACGGCTGGTGTTGTTGTACCTGAGCGGGGGCCTGTTGTTGTGGATTGCAGCCCTCCTGCTGTTCCCACATTGGGAGCACCGAGCCACTTGGACCCGGACCGGGCAATGGTCAATGGTGGCCTTGGCAGGTGCTGGCGGGCTCCTAGTGCTGGGGGTCGGTCTGTGGTTTCACGGCGCGGTCAATGCCGGCCGGGTACCCCGGTCCATCACCGTTCCGGAAGATGTCTGGACCGTACGGGCCGTCGAGTACCACGCCCAGTTCCGAGACGGTGTGCTGACCGCGGAGAGTCGTCTGGAACTGGTGTTGGCCCCCGGACAGACTTCCGATGCCATCGTGTTACGGCTGAATCCGGGACTGCAGCTGCAGGAGGTCACGCTGGCGGATCGTCCAGTGAGCTGGGAGCGTCAGCCCGAAAGTGTGTATCTGTCGCTGCCCGCGGCGGTCTCCGCGGACGGCATCTCGCTGTCCCTGCGGCAGCGTCACAGTACGTCTGCATACCATCAAAGCGGCCGGATACGGGACTACAAGGCAATTCGGCGCAACTTCCGCATGGATGAGTCATTGGTGGTTCCGCCTCTTTCCCCAGTGGCTCTCTTCGACGACATGATTACCACAGGATCACATTTCAAGGCGGCCAAAGAGCTTATCGGTGACCGTTTTCCCACTGTTCCAGTTTACGGTGTGTTCATTGCCCGCCGAATACCGGGAACCACGGACGTAGAGCAAACTCGGCACTATTCTCCATCGTAGCGTGGCCCACTGTGGCCGTGCAGACCTCTGCAGGTTGGGACAACTCGACTACAAAGGCTGTACCGAATCCAGGGCTGCCGCCGGCGCGTCCAGCTCTTCCAGATAGGTGTTGAGACGCTCCTGCAGATCCCGGGCCACCGTGGGATAATCGGCCAACACGTCCATCTCGGCGGCCGGGTCGGCTCGGCGATCGTAGAGGCAGCTGGTTCCCTCCGGGCCCACAGGTACATAGGCCCAATCCCTGGTATAGACCACGGGCGTCACGGCGCAGTCCGGAATTCTGCCGTTCCGTTGGCGCAAATGTCCCGCCGTGACGGCGAATTCCCGCGGTGCCATCGGCACTTGGCCTTGCAGCAGCGGTGCGAACGATGCCCCGTGCCACGGGTCCACGGGTGCCAGGTCGAGGCCCGCCAATTCCAACAGCGTGGGCTGAATATCCGACGGCTGGATGAAGGAGTCCACGGTGGTGCCGGCGGGCAGGCCCGGCGCCCGCACGATGAAGGGACAGTGCGCCACTTCCGGATAGATGGGCCAGTAGCGGTGGTCGTTGTCGTTGATGTTGGATTTGCCGGTGCGATTGTGCTCGCCCAGGCTCATGCCGTGATCCGACATGAATACCACCACGGACTTGGCAAAGAGGTCCAGATCCTCGATTTTGGTCAGGATGCGCCCAATGGCACGGTCCACGACGAAGGCTTCGGCCAGGTAATGGGCTCTCAGGTTCTCCAGCTCCGCCGCGTTCAGATCGCTGGCTTGGCCATAGTTGGGATGAATCATCGGCGGACCGTCGTAGCCGGATCGATCATATTTGCGGACCAGGTATTCCGGCGGATCCCAAGGTTCATGCGGATCGAAGAAGTCCACCCACAGGAAGAATTTTTCATGCCGATAGTTCTCTTCCAGCCACTCTTCGGCCTTGTTGGCCGTGCGATACGCGAAAGTCTCGGATTCCCGCTCGAAGTACTGATTGGTCCAGCGGTGCAGATCCGGCAGGTTGCGTCCCATGAAGCCGCGGCCAGCGCGGGTCTTGGCCCGCGGCATGGTTTCCTGGATTTCCCGATTCAGCCGCAGGAAGTGGGAGTTGCCTTCCTGACCGCGCAGCGTGTGAAAGCCGTCGAACTCGAGATCGAAGCGGCTGTTGATCAGATGCGGACAATCTCCCAGCAACTGAGAGACGTAGTCGGCTTCCCGCAGTAGTTTGGGCAAGTGGTTGTGTCCGCTCAGCTGCAGGGTCTGCCACGGATACCAGGGCCAGCCGATGCGCCCCGTCGTGAAGTCTGTGCGTTGGGGAATCGTGGGGAAGCTGCCGGTGTAGAAGTGGGACAGACTCACGCCTTGGCGGGCGAACTCCTCCAGATGCCTGCCACCCACGGCATTGGCCCCGAGCGGATAGATGTTGTCGTACCGGTATGTGTCGGCGATGATGACAATGATGTTCACGGAAGATTTTCCTTGTCCTGGGGCTGGCGTGCAGATCCATCAAGCCCGGCTGGGCCGGGCCAAGGGCAGGCCCCCGGCGGTCTCTTCACCGATCGCCGGGGGGCTGGAAGGGTTGCGGCAGCCTGCAGGCTGCCGTGCATGGTTCAGGCACAGACCCCGGCTTTGCCGTCCCAGCGATAGAAACCCGTGTCATCGGTGTCCATGGCAGCCAGCCGTTCGCGGGTTTCCAGCCAAAGTTGGGTCCACTCCTCGGCACTCTGCAATTCCGTCTCCGGGGCCGCGCGGCTGCGGGCCACGAAACCCGGCAGGAAACCGCGTCCGGTCGGTTGGTCCGAAGGGTTGTAGCGAATGTCGAAGCTCCAGCGGATGCGGTCGCTGACATTGGAGAGAGAGCCGTGGCACGTGTGTTTGTGCAGGAACAGCACGTCCCCGCGGCGCATCGGCAGGGAGATGGCGCTTTCCAGCTCCAGCAGCGGATCCGGCAAGTGGACGCCCTGCACGCCGGTGCAATGGACCAGCAATTCCCGGCGGTGACTCCGCGGAATGATCTTCAGACACCCGCTTTCCACGGGTGCGTCCAAGAGGGGGAACCAGACCGTCAGCATGTTGGTGTCGTCAGCTTCGGGCAGCACCACCCCGTTGTCCTGATGCCAGGGTGTGGCGGCGCTGAGTGCCCCTGTATGCGCTTCTCCGGACAGTGTTTCGTCCTCCGGGGGTTTGATGCGTACATGCTGTACCGGATTGGAGTAGATTTCCGGCCCGATCAGGCTCTCCACGGCATCCAGAATGTGGGGTTCGGTCAAGGCCTTGAATACCGCGGGGCCCGTCCAGAAGGGGGTATCCGCCTTGGTCGCGGTACCGGGCAGAGTAAAGTCGAAATACTGGGCGTGGGTCTTGCCACTGTCCTTGTAGACCGCAGTGACGCGCTCGCCAAAGGGCAAGTCATCGTAGGTGGAAGAAATCTCGCCGGCCGCGTGGAGTTCCGCCGCCAGATTGTCCAGAACCCCGCCGTACTCGACGATCAGTTCGTCCAGGAGCTCGGTGGGCATGAGGTCTTCCACGATCAGGAATCCCTCTTCCGCAAAATGCTGCAGTTGCTCTTGTGAAAGTGCTGGCATGTCTCTATCCCCCAGGTGCTTCTGGTCTGACTTTCCGTTGATTTCGTTCACGGTCCGCACCCGCCCGGCTGCACACAGGTCCAATGGAGAGCTTCCCAAATTGCTCTGCATCTTGGCTACATGAGTCAAGTGGTGCAGAAACAATTATAGTCGCGTTCTGGGACGCGGCAACTCGGCTCTGCGCTCTCCCCGCAGCCATCGCCTCTTGTGGGGCCTGCCCATGACCGTGCCAGACGAGATTGCGACCGGCTTGATGATGTTGGGAGGCTGGACCGCCGGGTCGCGGCGGAGTCCAGTGCAGGCCCGACGATCCCTTGCTGCACACGGCTCCCGTCTTCCCGGGCCCTCGCCCCGATGCAGCATGCTCGATTATGAGCCCACGGTGCCCGTCATGCCGCAAAAGCGGTGGTCCTGCGCCCAACACCGCTGCCAGCCTGATGTACACTGTTCGGGTTCGTATTCGCTTGCCTGCCTTGTGCCATGTCCCCGACGCTGCCGGATGCCCCGATCGCGCTGCCGCGGATCGCACGGCGCCCCCGGCCGGATGCCCCGAAGCAGTCGGATACCGATGCCCTGCGGCGGATCCGCGCCCTGTCGCACTACCGGCCGGACTACGACTATCGTCCGGAACAGTACCGCTACACCGAAACCCACACCACGGACCCGGACTATGTGGTATTTGAGGTCAGGATGATGTCGCCTACGCGCGAACACGGGGAAGCCTTGGATCACATGCGGAACGCCTTGCACATCCTGGCGCGGCGGTCGGCCACCGCCCTCCACGTCAGCCGAGAAGTGATCATCGTCGGCATTCCCGGCCATCTGTTTCCCACTGACCGGCACACGGCGGCCCTGGAGCCGGCTCTGTCGGTGTGGGCCGGCTCGCCGCCCGCTGCGCCCTTCCCCTCCTATCGCTATGCACGGGACGGGGTGCCGCTTCTGACCGTCGAGGTGGTCTCGCACTCGGACCGGGAGCGGCAGGACAACGACTGGTACAAGAAGCGGTTTGCCTATGCGTGCATGGGCATCCGGGAATACTGGATTGTGGACGACAGCTTGCCGGATCCGCTCCGCGGCTTCACGCTGGACGGGCTTGACGGCACGGTGTGCAGTTTGACGCAGTACCGGCCCCTCACGGTGGATGCGGAGGGAGGGCAGGACAGTCTGGTGTTGGATGCGTCGCTGCGCTGGACGGAGGGGGACCTCCAGTGCTGGTGTGCCAATCGGAGGGCATGGATCCGGGTAGCGGACATTCCAATCCTGCAGGCCGAGCGAAAAGGGGCGCTGAAGGGGGAACTGAAGACTTGGGGGCGTATCCTGCACCGGCTGCTGGATGCCGCGGCACCGGGCGCCGCCGCCCAGGTGCTGCAGCGTTGGACCCAGACCGCCCCGTCTGCCTGGCCCAGCGACGAGACGCTGGATAGGCTGGAGGCCGCGCCGGAAGCGTGGCGCAGTCTGTTGCTGGAAGAGTCCTTCCTAGACGACGATCCCGATTGACAGCCGAGCTATCTGCCGACTGTGCTTTCCGCCAGCAGTCCTCTGGACCCGTGCGCTGCATCCTGTGGGGTTGTGATGCCCAATCGCCGGCGTTGGACCGTGTCTCGGGCCAAGGCCGCAGAACAATCGTGTCCAAATTGAGCCTCACTCCGGGGCTCTCCGTTGCGCGGACGAGCTGACTGCCCGTACCGGCCCTGGAGGTTCCCTGACAGGGAAAAGCCACGCAATACACCGAAAGTCGGCTGCCGCAATGCGACAGACGCGGTGTCGGCCCGAAGCCGAGGATGAAACTTCCCCAGGACAGACAGCTGCGGCTTGCTGCCGACAGGCCGTCTGCAACGCGGCAAGGCTGTGGCCATGGGGCGCGGCGATGTTCCCAGGCAAGGTCTCCCATGCGGCGTGGCGGCCAGGCCGCGGCGGGCTGGTTCGCCATGGCCCGGCGCACCCTTGCGTCCCACCGTTATCGTGCAGTCTGCAGTAGAATGGGCAGTCGCTATGCTGCAAGATCGATTTGTCCATCTCCCGGTGCAAGGGGTGGCTTTGCACGTCCGAGAGGCTGCAGGCCAGGAACCGTATTTGCTGTTGGCCCACGGGCTCGGCAGCAACTGCCTGACTTGGGAGCCGGTGGCCCAAAGGGTGCACAAGGCCGGCCATGGGGTGGTGACCGTGGACCTGAGAGGTCACGGCCTTTCGCAAAAGCCGGACGCAGGATACGGATGCCAGAATGTGGCCGCAGACGTGGCGGAATTGATTCAGGAATTGGACCTGAAGACTCCCATATTCGCCGGACAGAGCTGGGGCGGCAATGTGGCCTTGGCCTTGGGCGCTGCCTATCCTGGGCTGGTCTCGGGCCTGGGTTTCATCGATGGGGGCTTCATCGATCTCAAGAGTTCCATCGGGGAGAATTGGTCCGAGGTGGAAAGCCAGCTGAAACCTCCGTCCCTGCAGGGCATGCCCGTGGACGAAATGCGCGCGCGCCTGCAGGCATATCACACTGACTGGCCCCAGGCAGGCATAGAGCATACTCTGGGGAACTTCGCGGTGGATGAGGAAGGACGGATCGTCCCTCATCTCAGTCTGGCAAACCATTTGCAGGTGCTCAAGGGGCTTTGGCAGATGCGGCCCCAGGAACACTTCCCGCAGGTCCAGGCTCCTGTGCTGATCTGCGTGGCAGAGCAGACCCGTGATTCGGAGCGGGCAGCCCACAAGCGGGTCCAGGTTGCGCAGGCCGAAGCCGGATTGTCGAACTCCACCACGGCGTGGTTTCTGCAGACGGACCACGATATTCATGTGCATCGGCCGGCGCGGCTGGCGGATCGGATTTTGTCGGAGATCAGGACTGGCGTCTGGGCTGGCACATGATGTCTGCGCTGCAGCCCGGATCGATTCTGCTCCTGGGGTCGGGCGAAACCGCCCCCGCAGTGCAGCGGGTGTACCATGGTTTCTTTGATGCCTTGGGAGAACCGCCCCGGATTGCGATCCTGGAGACACCGGCAGGCTTTGAGCCCAACTCGCAAGTGGTGGCCGACGACATTGCCGACTTCATCCAGCGGCATCTACCCAATTTCAAGCCTCGGGTCTGGACTTTGCCGGCCCGCCGCCGGGACGGGAAGCTGAGCACCAACAACCCGGAGCTGCTGGCGCCGCTCCTGACCGCCAATGTGGTCCTGACGGGTCCAGGCAGTCCCACCTACGCCATCCGGCACTTGCGGGGGAGTCTGTGCTGGGACTATATGCGCGTCTGTAACCGGATGGGCCAGCATCTGTTTCTTTCCAGTGCTGCCACGGTGGCTTCGGGAGCCTTGTCCTTGCCCGTGTACGAAATCTACAAGGTCGGCATGGACCTGTACTGGCAGGAGGGTCTGAACCTCTTCGGAGACTTTGGTCTCAACCTGACCGTGATCCCCCATTGGAACAACACCTCAGGCGGTGCCTCCCTCGACACCACCCGTTGCTACATGGGCCAGGAGAGATTCAACCGTTTGCTCGAGATCTTGCCATCGGGGCAGGAGTTGGTCGTGCTGGGGATTGACGAAAACACCGCGGTGCATATCCGACCCGCGCAGGGCACCTTTGCTGTCCTGGGCAGAGGAAGAGCCACCGTCCTGACCTCCGGGACCCACAATGTCTACGAGACCGGGAACGACTTTCGGCTGAACGAGCTGGGGGATTGGTGCCTACCGGAGTTGCGGTCGGACATTGATGGAGACCGCCTTGAGGCTTGCCTGGAACAGCGAGAGGCGGTACTGGCCCAGGAAGCCGCCCGTGTGGAGCCGCCGTTCCAGGTTCAGCAGATGCTGGAGGACAGAGCCGCGGCACGGGAGGCCAAGGCTTGGTCTCGCTCCGATGCACTGCGCGATGCCATACGCGAGGCCGGATGGGATGTGCAGGACTCGCCTTCAGGGCAGTTGGTGTCTCCCCTGCGGGACTGAGCATGCGACTGGATTGTCTTTTGGACCCCACACGATGCACCCGCCCGGTAGCCCGCGGGGTATTTCCCCTCTGCAAGATCCCTGCCCTGAATTCTCTTTCCTGGCCCGGAGTGGACCCATGCCCATGACTGCTTCCGACATCACAATATACGGCGCCTATTGGTGCCCTGACTGCCGGCGCAGCAAGACCTTTCTGGGGGATCGCCAGATTCCCTACACTTGGGTCAACATTGAAGAGGACAAGGCGGGCGAAGCCCATGTCCTGCAACGCAACCAGGGCCGGCGCATCATTCCCACCATCGAATTTGCCGATGGCTCCCTGCTGGTGGAGCCCAGCAATGCCGAACTGGCCCGGAAACTGGGATTGCGTTCATCAGTGGACCGCAAGTTCTGGCCCCTGATTTCGCTGGGGGCCGGTCCTGCTGGCCTGACTGCGGCCATTTACGCCACGCGCGAGGCCGTGGACACCTTGCTGATCGAAAGCGGAGCGGTAGGGGGTCAGGCGACACGCACCCTCCGGTTTGACAACATTCCCGGATTCCCGGAAGGCATCGAGGGCAATGACTTTGCGCGGCGTCTCCGGGAACAGGCCGTGAACTTTGGCGGCGAGATTCTGGAAGCGGCGGAAGTCGTTGATATCCGTTCCGACAGTCCCTTTCACACTGTGGTGACGGCCACCGGGGACGAATACAGCTGCAATGCCCTGTTGCTGGCTCCGGGGAGCAGCTACCGGAAACTGGGAGTGCCCGGGGAGGATGACTACATTGGCGCCGGCATTCATTTCTGTTCCACGTGTGACGGGCCCTATTACCAGGATCGTCATGTGGCGGTGATCGGCGGGGGCAACAGCGCGGCCGAGGAAGCCCTGCACCTGACACGCTTCGCTGCGCAGGTGACCGTGTTGGTGCGCGGCGCGGCCTTCACGGCCGCGCCCGCCATCACCGAAAAATTGCTGTCGACCTCCAAGGTGGAGGTGCGCTTCCATACGGAGGTGAAGCAGTTTCGGGGTGCCGGCGGCCAACTGCGGGAATTGCAGACCATACAACGCCAGACGGGGAAGCTGGCCCCACTGCCGGTGGATGGCGCCTTCATCTTCATTGGGCTGGAGCCCAACACCCAATTCCTGCAGAGCACCCGGATTGTGACGGACCGCTGGGGCTTCGTGGCCACCGGCCATGCTCTCGAACATCTGGCAGGGGGCATGGATCAATATGGCGACCGCACCCCCTTCATGCTGGAAAGCAGTGTGCCGGGCATCTTTGCCGCGGGTGATGTCCGGGCCGGCAGCACCAAGCAGGTGGCCTCCGCCACCGGCGAGGGAGCTGCCGCGGCCCTCTCGATCCGCCAATATCTGAAACAGGTCTGAGAGCGGCTGCCTGCCGCGGTCGAGAGAGCCTTGCCTGCGCCTGCGGTCGCCGTGTCTGCTCTGGCCTCCGGCCTCTCCGGCTTGAAGCCATGAGGGATGAAGGATAATGTCTGCAGACCCGCCCGATGCCCCCACATGCGGAACCCCCATGATTGACTGCGACCTCCACAACGAAGTCTCCAACAAGACGGTCCTGTATCCCTACATGCCCAAGCACTGGGTGCACTACGCAGAGGAGTCGGACTACGTGGGACCTGATGCCTACGATCATCCGGTGCAGATTGCCACGTCCATCCATCCGGACTGGCGGGATGTCTACCGGGACCCGGAACTTTCCACCGCCCGCCGGGTGGCGCTGATGCAGGAGCATGTCCTGGACCCCTTGCACATATCTCTCGGCATCTTGAACACGACCTACCGGATTCAGTCGCTGTATTCCCTGGACCTGGCGGTGGACATGGCGACGGCCGTCAATACCTGGCAGGCAGAGGAGTGGTTGAATCGAGATGCCCGGTTCAGGGCGTCCCTGGTGGTGCCCAGCCAGCAGCCGGACCTGGCCGTGGCGGAAATCCAGCGGTGGCGGGATCATCCCGGGTTTGTGCAGGTGGTGCTGCCGGTGCGCGCGCGCCTGCCGTACGGGAATCGCTTCTACGACCCGCTGTTCAAGGCCATCGTGGACGCCGACCTGCGCATGGCCATCAGTTTCGGCGGCGCCACGGGCAATCCCCCGACGGGCGTGGGCTGGCCCTCCACGTTCTACGAGATGTATGTCGGCATGGCCCAGATTTTTCAGTCCCAGGTCATGAGCATGGTGTACGAAGGGGTCTTTGACCGGTTTCCGGACTTGCGTGTCGCCTTGCTCGAGGGGGGGTTCATTTGGCTGCCCTCCCTGATGTGGCGTCTCAACAAGGAATGGAAGGGGTTGCGCCACACAATTCCCTGGGTCAAGCGTTGGCCATCCGAATACATGCGCCGTCATTTCCGATGGACCCTGCATCCCTTGGACGCGGGGGCATCCACGGAGCAGATGCAGGAAATCCTGTCCCAGATTGGCGCCGAGGACTTGCTTCTGTTCTCCACCGACTACCCGCACTGGCACTATGACTCTCTGGATCACGTGATTCCCGACTACTTTTCGGCCGATCTGGTCCGCAAGATGTGTTTTGAGAATCCGCGGTCGTTTTATAACCTATAGAGGGATTCCCGTTCTGTCGATTTGCACGCAGGCGCCTGCCCGGCGATCCCTGCAAGGAGTGTTCTCATGGCGATGCCCATCTCCGCGGTCTCGGATGCCCAGACCCGCAGCGTCGATACTGATGTGACCATTGTCGATGTTGACGTTCATTCTTCCATCGATGAGGATACCCTCCGCCGGTTTCTGTCGCCGTACTGGCGCAGCCACTACGACAATATCGGTCGCCTGGGCTACACCGGCAGCCTGATGCCGCGGGCCATGCCCAAGGCCGCCCGCCACGATGCATGGCCCCCGAACGGGTCCCTGCCGGGGTCCAGTCTGGAGTTTCTGCAGCAACAACTGCTGGACGAATGGGATATCGCATACGGCATGCTGACTCCGCTGACCGCCGCGGGCGACCAAATCAACCTGGACTTCGGTCTGGCGATGTCGCGGGCGGTCAACGACTGGCAAATCGAGGACTGGACCTCCAGGGAACCGCGCCTGCGCGGGTCCATCATGGTGCCCTACGAGGACGGCGCGCTGTCGGCCGAGGAAATCCATCGCGTGGGCAGTCATCCCGACATGGTGCAGGTCCTGCTCATCACCCGGACGCGCGAGCCGTTGGGCAGTCGGCGCTACTGGCCCATTTACGAGGCGGCGCTGGAATATGACTTGCCGATCGCGATTCACTTTGGCAGCACCGGCGGCCATGCCATGACGGGCGCAGGATGGCCCAGCTTCTACATTGAGGATCATGCCGGCATGGCCCAGAGCTTCCAGTCCCAGATCACCAGCATGGTCAGCCAGGGCCTGTTCGAGCTGTTTCCCGAGTTGAAAGTCGTCATCATCGAGGGCGGCGTGAGCTGGATGGTGCCCTTGATATGGCGGATGGACAGGGTCTACCGGCAGCTGTCACACGAACTGCCGCGGATGAAGGAACTGCCGTCCACCTACATTCGCCGGCACTTCTGGATTTCGACCCAGCCCATCGAGGAACCCCTCGCGGCGCATCAGTTCACCGAAATGCTGAATCAGCTGGACATGACGGACCGGCTTCTGTTCGCGACCGACTATCCGCATTGGGATTTCGATTCGCCGGATCGTGCCATTCCCCACACGGTGTCCCCGGGCGATCGCCGCCGGATCATGGGGGAGAACGCCTTGGCACTCTACGGCCTGCCGACTTGAAGGTCGTGGAAGATGCCCAAATACGCGGTGGCCACCGTGGACGAAATTCCCGCCGGACAGCGCAAGATTGTTGATGTGGCGGGACGTTCGATTGGCATATTCAATCTGGACGGGGAGTTCTTTGCCCTGCGCAATTCCTGTCCGCATCAGGGCGGTCCCCTCTGTTTGGGGCGTGTGACGGGGTTTCTGGAAGCCCGTGTGCCCGGGGAACGCAGGTATTCCCGGCACGGCGAAATTCTTCGTTGCTCCTGGCATGCCTGGGAGTTCGACATCCGGACCGGGCAATCCTGGCACAGCCCGGATCGGGTGCGGGTGCGCCAATACGACGTGTCCGTGGACGCAGGTCCGGTGGAGGGCCCCTACAGGGCCGAGACCTTTCCGGTGTCCGTGGATGACAAGGATGTCGTCTTTGTCGAGATACCGGGTGCACCTGTCACTGAAGCCGGCCCTGGGGCCTGTGCCTGAGACGGCGCCCCCGTCGGGGGCTGGCTGCCGACCTGCAAGGTGTGCAGCGCGCGGCGGTGCTTGGAGCCGCCGGGCTGCCCTCCCGGCCCAATGCGCTGTGTCTGACCCGGAACTCCCAGAGTGGTGCGGGTCGGAATTCCTTGCGCGGGCGGCCAGAACGCTGCAACATCCAGAGGCGCGATCCGGCCGCGTGGGATTCGGGCCGATCCGAAGCCTGCCGACCTGCCTCATGGGGTGCAGTCTGGTCCGCGATGGTTTTCGGATCATCCAGCAGACGATTTCCGGATTTGGAAATGGGCGATTCCCTATGGTCATCTTGGGCACAGGAGAACTATGGCAATGAAGTTTGAACAGCATGCCGATGCAAGGCAGGAACAGTACATCGCGGAACTCCTGGAGTTTGTCCGCATTCCCAGCGTTTCCGCATTGTCGAGGCATGCCGACGACGTGCGTCAGGCCGCGGCCTGGGTGGCTGCGCGCCTGCAACAGGCCCGCTTTGAAAACATCCAGATCATGGAAACCGGCGGGCATCCCGTGGTGTACGGGGATTGGCTGCACGCCGGCGATCAGCCCACGATTCTCATCTACGGCCATTTTGATGTGCAGCCTGTGGATCCCCTGGACCTATGGCTCAAGCCCCCATTTGAGCCTTGGATCGAGGCAGGCAAGGTCTTTGGCCGGGGTGCTTCCGACAGCAAAGGCAATATGCTCGCGCCGATTGCCGCCCTGGACAGCATGCTGTGCACCGAGGGTCGCTTGCCAGTGAACGTCAAGTTTTGCTTTGAGGGCCAAGAGGAGATCGGCAGTCCCCAGATCAGCGATTTTCTGGCTCGGGCAGCGGAATGCTTCCGCAGCGACCTGGCCGTCAGCTCGGATGGCGGGCAGTGGTCCGAGACCATGCCCTCCCTGACCATGGCCCTGCGGGGCGTCTGCGGCATTCAGGTCAACCTCCGGGGTCCATCCCGGGATCTGCATTCCGGCAGCTACGGTGGAGCCGTGCACAACCCCATTCATGCCCTGGTCGACCTGCTGGCCGGCATGCATCATCCTGACGGGGCCATCGCGATAGCCGGATTCTACGAGGACGTGACGCCCCCGACCGCCGGCGAACGTCAGGATACGGCGCGGATACCCTTTGACGAGAACGACTACAGGAACGATTTGGGCATCGCCGCGGTGTATGGCGAGGAAGGCTATTCCACGCGGGAACGCACCTGGCACCGTCCTACCCTGGAAGTCAACGGAGTCTGGGGAGGATTTCAGCAGGACGGCATCAAGACCGTGCTGCCTAGCATGGCGCACGCCAAGATCACCTGTCGTCTGGTACCCCACCAAGAACCCGATGCCATCCGGCAGCTGCTGCAACGGCATGTGGAAAGGCATGTGCCCGCGGGTGTGGAGGCGTCCGTGGACTTCCTGACCATGAACGGCAAGCCCTATGTCATCCCCAAGGAGCACTGGGGCAACGCGGCGGCCCATGAAGTATTGGTCGATCTGTACGGGCAAGCCCCGTATTACGTTCGCACCGGCGGCAGCATTCCCATCTGCGGGGCCTTCCTGGAGCATTTGCAGGTGTATACGGTCAATTTCGGGTTTGGTCTTCCAGACGAGAAAGCCCATTCTCCCAACGAATTCTTTCGGCTGGCGAGTTTCCGGCGGAGCCAGACCGCGTACCACCGCCTGCTGCACAGGTTGTCTCGCTAGGCCTCCCGCCTAGTACTGCAGTGGTAACTAATGCCTGGCTTGGCGGCGGCGCCACTTGACCCAGGCCAGACCGTGCGGCAGGCCGTGCCCGACCCGGCGCGGGTCCCGTGTGCCGTGCGGCTCTGCGACCAGCCCCGTGACGGCAATACCCAGCACGACCTCTGCCGAGAGAGGCTCATGGCGGCCCGCGCGCGGACTGCCGCCGGAATATGGGCTGTGCGACCGCGACCGTGGGTACCCGCCGTCTGGACCACCTGCAGCCTCGGCGCGCGCAGGGCTGCGCCGGGCGGACCCGCTTCCCATCCCACCGCCAGGTCCATCCAGACGGCCCAAGCCCCGTCGCCCTCCGCGCTTGGGCTATCCCCTGGGCGGGGCGGAGGGTGTATCTGCGTGGCCAGGGCTCGGGGGCCCTCCGGGCGCGGGGATTGCGGCGGGCACATCACGCCTGGGCCAGCGCAGACTGCCCCCGCGGTCTCCAGCCATGCTGCGGCGTGGAGAAGGCCCCGGTGCGCTCCGCCCGGGCCCAGACCGCACACATCGGGTTTGCCCTCCGGGCTTTCCGGCGTCGGAAGCGCTCCCGGTGGCGCACCGGTCGGAGTGGGTATGAGACCCAGACCTCCCTTGTGCGCGCGGCAGTGCGCCCATATCGGGCCAATCCGTTTTGCACCATGGTGGTAACTGCGTAACTCCTAATTGATTCAACAGGGGGTTACCGTTTGAAGTCGGTAATCGTGATGCCCTTGATGAAGGCCCGTTGCGAGAAGAAGAAGAGCACCAGGCATGGCGAAATGATGGTCAAGGCCGCGGCCATGTAGAGGTGCCATGGCGTGGTCCGGATGAAGGCCACCGAGAAGTTGACCAAGAACATGGTCAAGGTGAAGTTCTTGGGCTTGGACAGGATGATCAGCGGTCCCAGGAAGTCGTTCCAGAAGTAGACAAAGGCCAGTACGCCGATGGCAGCCAAGGCCGGCTTGGACAGCGGCAGGATCAGGCGCGTGAAGATCACCCAATGGGTAGCTCCGTCCAGACGGGCGGATTCATCGAATTCGCGGGGGATGGTCAGAAAGAACTGCCGCAACAGAAAAATGTTCCACGCGGACCCAAACCAGTAGGGAATGGTCAGAGGCAGGAAAGTGTCCAGCCAGTTCAGGTATCTCCACAGTATGAACTGCGGCACCATCAGCACCGTGAAGGGCACCATCAGGGTGCTGATCACCCCCACAAACATGGCGCGCTTGCCCGGGAACTCCATGCGGGCGAACGCGTAGGCAATCAGCGAACTGGCAAACATCGATGCCAGCATGCCATTGACGGATATCAATGTCGTGTTCCAGACGTAGCGGATGAAGGGCACTTCATTCTTGATGTCCGCACTGGACTCGGAAAAGGCCTCGATATAGTTGTAGAAGCGGACCGGATTGGGGTACCAGTCCGGCGGCAACTGGAAGACCCGCGTGGATTCCTTCAGGGACGTGTTGAGCATCCAATAGAAGGGCAGCAGAAAAATGAGCGCCAGGATCGTTAACGCCGTGTAGACGAGAGCCATGTGCAGCAGCCCCCGCCGAAAGCGGTTGCCGAACAGCCGGATCTGCAGAGGGCCGGGAGCCGCAGCGGTCGATCTCATGTCAGGTGCGGTCTAGGCTCCCTGGCCTTCGTAGTACACCCAGCGGCGGGCCAGTCCGAACTGGATCATGGTCAGGGCAAAAATGATCAGGAACATGATCCAGGCCATGGCCGAGGCATATCCCATCTTGAGGAAATGAAAGGCGTTTTGATACAGATGCAGGCCCAGGAACAGCGTCTCGTTGTCCGGTCCGCCATTCGTCATCACGTAGGGTTCGGCAAAGGTCTGAATCTGTCCGATGACTCCCATCACCACATTGAAGAAGATGACCGGGGAAATCAAGGGCAGCGTGATGTTCCGGAATTTCTTCCATTCGCCGGCATGGTCCAGGTCGGCGGCTTCATAGAGGTCCTGCGGCAATCCCTGCAGGGCCGCCATGTAGATCACCATGGGCACCCCCACATTCCAGAGGCTCTTGACGATCAGGGCGCCCAGCACCAGATCCTTGTTCCACAGCCAGTTGCGCCCCTCGATGCCCACATAGGCCAGCAGGTTGTTGATGATCCCCCATTCCGGTTGATACAGCCAGGCCCACAGCACGGACCCGGCCACGCCGCTGACGACCGCCGGCAGATAGAAGACGGTGCGCCAGATGCCCAGACCCAGTACATGTTGGTTGAGCAGCATGGCCAGGGACAGGGACAGCACTTGGGACAGGCTGACGGAGTAGATGACGAAACGAAAGGTGATGCCCAGGGACTTGCGGAACAGGTCGTCCCCGGAGAACATCGCCACATAGTTGGCAAAGCCTCGAAACTCCGGGGGCGCAATGACTTTCCACTTGAAAAAGCTCAGGACAAAGGACGCGACGATGGGACCCCCGATGAAGATCAGGAAGCCGATGATCCACGGCAGGATGAAGAGATACGCCGTGATGGTTTCCTGGACCTTGGCGCGGCTGCGATCCAGGGAAAAGACTCCGGCGGCCATCGAGAGGAAAGCCCTTGCAGAAGGTGGCGCGTAGTCGCAAAGCAAGAGAGCGGCCCACCGCAGGCAGGCCGCCCTCTAGGCATTGGCGGGAGAGAGGGACTACACGTCGGAAATGACGGCAGTCACTTTCTCGGCGATCTCGGGCAGGATGTCCGCGGCCTTGGCATCGCCCGCGTAGATCTTCTCCAGACCGTCGCCGATCAGTTTCAGAGCCTCGCCCTCATTGGCCGGCCCCGGCAGAATGCGGCCGTACTCCAACGAAGCCGGGATCAGGTGCCAGTCCACCGCGAAGTCCACATCCGCGACCCACGGCAACGGCTCGATTTCGTTGGAGGACTTGCGGGCCCCCGGGAAATTGGCCTGCGAGCAGTAGTTGTAAATGCCCTGCGTGCTGCAGTTGTAGTTCAACCAGGTCCAGGCCTCGTCCTTGTGGTCCGAATTCGTGGAAATGTTGTTGAAGGCCCCATGGGCGATGGTGGCCTGCTCCGTGGACATCGGCTCCGGCGCCACATTGAACTGAAAGCCGGCTTCCACCAGACCGCCCGTGATCCAGGAACCCATGCGCTGCATGCCAATGTGGCCGGCCGTCAGGAGTTCGGCGGCCGCGCCGGCCCCGCCGATCCCCACCAGCTGGGAGGGGGAAGGCATGACGTTGCCGTCCAGCAGCAGGTCGGCCCAGTACTGCAGAGCCTCCACGGCCGGCGCATCCCCAATGGTGCAGGAAAGGTAGTCGTCACTGTAGTAGGCCCCGCTGTTCTGCCAGACCTGCTTGACGCTGAACATGTGCCAGCCGACCGGAATGGTCTCGGAACCCCAGATCTTGTTGTCGGGGTCACTGATGCCACGGGCCATCTCTTCAAAATGCGTCCAGGTGAAGTTGTCCGGATCGGGATACTCCACGCCCGAGGCGTCAAAGAGATCCTTGTTGTAGAAGGTCATGTGGGTGGCCACGGCATCCGGGATGCCGAACCGCTTGCCGTCCGCGACCGGGTAGGTCCACCAGTTGGTGTAGAAGTCGTCGGGATTGAAATCGGCCTGGCCGTCCACGTAGGCCTGGATGTCGACAAACTGATGATTGCGGCCCAGGTCCAGGGCCATGGCTTCCCAGCTGCGCACCACATCCGGCAGGTTGCCGGCGGCGGCCAAGGCGGGGATCTTGGCGTGGAACTCGCCAATGACTTCAATGGAGACCTCGATGTGGGGATATTCCTCTGCAAAGGCTTGCAATGTGACTTCCACCCCGGCACCCGGGTCGTGGCGTCCGTATCGAATTGTCACCGGTTCCGCCATCGAGCCGTCGCCCGCGGATTCCGGCACGGCGCAGGCGGCGAGCAAACCGGCTACCGTAGTGGCTCCCGCCAGTCTGAGAAATTGTCGGCGCGTGGGCATAGGAGATCGCATAACGTGTCTTTGCTCCCTGTGTGGCATGGGGCTTCAATCAGAACGACACTGATTATATAGCAGGGCCCGGCAGTTTGGCATTTTGGCGGTCACGGCCAGCTTGCAAACGACCCGCCCGAAGACACCTGTGAGATAATTCGCCGTGGGACCGGACCGCAGGTCGGGACACGGTCTTGCACACCTCGCTTCGAGACTCAGATCTGCAGAGAGTCCGCTGCCATGTTGCACGGCACTGTCTGCCATGCAATGAGGGCACAGGGCCATGGAAAAGCTGCGACTTGCGATTATGGGCTGTGGAGGCATGGGCAACCGGCATCTGCGGGCTCTGGCTACACTGCAGAGCCAGGGACTGTCCCGTTTCCAGCTGGTGGGAGCCTGTGATCCGGTGGCGGACAATGCCCATCTGCTGGCTGACGCAGCGGAAAGGCGTCTGGGCACCCGTCCTGCGGTGGCCCTGAACCAGGAGGAACTGGAACCTCTGGGGGTGCAGGCGGTAGATGTCACCACCACGCCCCGCTACCATCACGAAGTGGTCTGCGAAGCCCTGCAACGCGGCTGGCATGTGATGTGCGAGAAACCCGTGGGCCTGACGGTCGCGAGCTGTCGTGCCATGGAGGAAGCCCACGCCGGCACCGGCCTGATTCTCAGCGTGGCGGAAAACTACCGGCGGGATCCCATGAACCGGCTGGGCAAGGCGCTCCTGGATGCCGGGATTGTGGGGCAGCCTCGCATCATGATTCACAATGTGTTCGGCGGAGCGGACCTGATGACCATCTCCGTGTGGCGGCACATGAAGGATCAGAGCGGTGTGCTGCTGGATGTGGGGGTGCATTTTGCCGACATCCTGGAGTATTACCTGGGGAAAGCCGTGTCCGTGTTTGGCCAGACCCGCCTGCATGAAACAGTGCGGCGGAATCCGGCCGCGGGCAAGGACAACGACATGACCTCCAATCCCGCCGGCATGTATGGCCGCTGGCAGAAAGTGATGCCCGCCACCTTCGAGCCCACGGCGGAGGACGCGTCCTACGGCACCATTGCCTTCAAAAGCGGAGCTGTCGCCCAGTTCGCGGAGGATCATGCCGCCCATGGCCGGGGCTTTTTCCAGCGCAGTCTGTATGGCTCCCAAGGGTCGCTGACTCTGCCCAATGATCGCAGCGGCGATCCCGTGCAGGTGCATCTGGCAGGGGGTGAAACCATTTCCGGAGAGGCGGTCCTGGAACTGGTGCCGGACTTCGCGCTGGAACCGGCTACCGCCGCCCTCTTTGGAGGGGAGCGGCTGGGGCAGTACTGTCTCCCCTTCACGGAGATCGATCCCCGCATCATTGCCATTGAGTATGCGGAATTCGGGCGGGCCATCGGGGATGGCGATGCCGTGGAAGTGGATCTGGAGCAGGGCAAGCGGTCCGTGGCCTTGGCCTATGCCCTGCTCGAATCCAATGCCGCGGGTCGGGCTGTCTCCCTGGATGAGGTTCTGACCGGTGCGGTGAACGCCTACCAGCAAGACATCAACCAAGGCCTGGGCCTGGCCTGATCGTTTTGGGACTTGTATACATGAGGGTTCAAACTCCTGCAGATCCTGTGCAGGGGGCGTCAGGGTCTCCGTTGCGCACGCCCCTCACCGTGCCGCCGCCCCTGGTCCATGGGCCGGGGCGCGCCTTGGTGCGCCCCGTACTGGGGGCATTGCACTGCGCACGGGTGTATATGAGTCCCATCGTTTTCATTCCTGCAGCGCTGCATTGCAGATTGTCCCTTTGTCCCTGAACGGAGAACCCATGTCACCGCTAGAGACTCCTGTCATCACCCGCTCCACAGAACTGTTGGCGCGTTCCGACGAACTGCTGGTGCGTGGCTGCCAAGGCCACAAGCGCAGCCACGAGATGATCGCACGCGGCTATCCGGTCTTCATTGCCCGGGCCGAGGGCCCGCGGTTCTGGGATGTGGACGGCAATGCCTATGTGGATTATCTGCTGGCCTACGGCCCCATTCTGCTCGGTTATGACGACCCGGTGGTGAATGCCGCCATCATGCAGCAGATCCGGCATGGCACCATTTTCACCACGGCCTGGGAGCAGGAGGTGGACATCGCACAGCGGCTGATAGACTTGATTCCGTCTGCGGAAATGCTCGGGTTTCTGATCGGGGGCAGTGCAGCCACGACCGGAGCCATTCGGCTGGCCCGGGCCTATACCGGCAAAGATTACATAATCCGGAGCGGATACCACGGTTGGCACGACTGGGCCATGGCCGGCCGCATCGGGGTGCCGCAGCAAGTCGGGCAACTGACCTTGGAGGCTCCCTACGACGATCTGCAGGCGCTGGAGGATCTGCTGCGGCAGCATGAAGGGCAAGTGGCCTGCGTGATCATGGAGACCACACGCGGGGACGGCCCTACCCGGGAGTTTCTGCAGGGCTGCGTCGACTTGGCCCACCAGTACGATGCTCTCTGCATCTTTGATGAAATCAAGGTGGGATTCCGCGTGGCCTACGGCGGCGCCGGTGAGCGGTACGGGGTCGTCCCGGACATGTCCACCTTCGGCAAGGCCTGCTGCAATGGCTATCCCGGCAGCTTCGTGGCCGGCCGCAAGGATATTCTGGGGAGTCCCCAATGCCAGGAAGCATGGCTCGCGGCGACGTTCCATTGCGACACCCTCAGCCTCACCGCCATGGGGGTGGTCATCTCCGAGATGCAACGGCGCAACGGCATCGAGTACCAGTGGGCCGCGGGGCAGCGCCTCATGGAAGGACTCAACGCGGTGACCCGTGAGCAGGAAATCGGATATCGGCTGACGGGCCTGGGGCCCATGCCGACACCGGTCACGGATGAAGCGGACCGGGAGCGGGTGACGGCCCTGCTGCAGGGCTGTCTGGCCCGCGGCGTATACCTGCCGCCAGGACATCCCCTGTTTCTCTCGCTCAGCCATACCCCCGAGGTCATTGCACAGACCATAGACGTGGTGGCGGAGGCGGCCGCGGCCGTCAACCGGTAACGACCACAGCGGCCCGCGGCGGCAACCGGGATGTTGCTGTTGCCGGACGGTGGGCAGGAGTCTTACCCCATGGCAGGACTGTTGCCGTTGCCCATGGCCGGCGAGTCTCCCATGCTCACGTCATCTTCCCCTGCGCCATCTTCCTGGGTCGGCCACTGGCACCCGCCTTCCTTGCTGGGACGCACGTGGGAAAAACGGGACCGTTCGAGGCCCTTGTACGCGTAGGGATCCTCTCCGGCGACCAGCACGATGTCCCGGTAGTCCGCGGTGCCCATGGTCTGGCCTTCCGCGGGCAGGCGCCAAGGCAACAGCGATTCCGCGCTCATGTAGTGGTTTACCAGGGACCGTCGAAAGCCCGACTGGGCATGGTTGGGCAGGGACCGGTGCAGCAGATACCCGTTGAAGAAGACCACGGAACCGGCCTTGGCGGGAATCATGACGCCGTCTGCGTCAGTGTAGGGAAAGCCAAAGGCTTCCGCCGCGCAGTCGTATCGTTCGTCGTCGTGTTCGCGGAAGGGCCAAATCACGCCATGCCTGTGTGAGCCCGGGATGGCCCACAGACAGCCATTTTCCGGCGTGGCATCGTCCAAGGCCATCCAGGCCGCGGTCAGGGAGCGGTCCCGGGTGGGAATGAAGGCCTCGTCCTGGTGCCAGGCCTGGCCGGGCTTGCCGGCGCTCTTGATGAAGAGCATGGACTGCATGCATTTCACGTTGGCCCCGATCAAGGCTGTCAGATAGTCCACAATCAGGGGCTGCGCCAGCGCGTTGTACATGGTCTCCGAGATTTTGTGCGGGAAATGCACACACAGGGTCTTGGCGATGACCTCCGCGTCGCTTTCGGAATCCGAGAATGCCGGCAGTCCCGTCACTTTGCCCCGTTCGCCACGACAGATGTGGGTGGTCTCGGCCCGCAAGGCTTCCAGATCGGTCGGTGAGAGTACATCCTCGACCACCAGAAAGCCGTTTTCGGCAAAGGAGGCCACCTCCTCCGAGGAGGCCATGGCTTGCAAAGAAGTATGAGTTGCCGCAGCGGTCATGGAATTTGCTCCTGTCCGTGTTGAACGTGTCGGCTGGCGGAAACGGAGCGTTGATCCGGGCCCCGACAGACCGATCAAGGGAATCTGTCACAGAGTGTACATGACTGTGCCCACACTGAGTCAATAGGCATGACGCGGGATGCACCAAGGCGGTCGCCTGGAAATTTCCAGGCGGCATGCTGCCTGATGATGGCCTGGAGGGGATGCGGTGAGGCAATGATGGATGCGGTCCTTTCCGCCGTGACCCCAAAGGTTCTGGATCATGCCGGTCGCCCCGGCACCGGAGCCAGTCCGGTTCATCTACATCCCTGACACCGGGTGGCGCGCGTATCCCAACGGAACGAGAGCGGACCCGGGATCCGGGACTGGTTTTCCCACAGGCCGCGCGGCCGATGGCGGACAGACAGTGATGACGCAGGACTGCAACGGAATGGACTGCAAGACCCTGTCTGCGCGCAGTGGCTCCCGAAGGAGAGGGTGCGATTTCCCCATTGCCGTTCGGGCCGTACACGGGATTGCCGGGATGCCAAGAACCGGGACTTGTAGCGCCGCCGGGCCCGCAATGCAGGGTATCAGCACTCCCGGGCGTACAATTTGCGCTGTGCGCCTTGCCCAAACACCACAGGAAGAGAAGATGATCAGACTGACAGCAGTGGGGGCTGGTGTCTTGATGGTGGCGGCCCTGGTCTCGGGGTGTGTGACAGGAGGACTGCCTCTGGACACTACTGGCCTGACCTGCACTGACGACCTGGGATGCGTGGAGGTAGGCGCCGACGAGCCCATTGTCATTGCCGCCATGATGGTCTTGACCGGACCCGTGGCGTTTTTGGGAGAGGATCAAATCGGCGGCATCGAGATCGCGCTCGACGACTACGGGGACATTCTGGGGCATGAAGTGTCTCTCACGAAGGAGGACGCCCTGTGCAGTGCCGAGGGCGGTCAGACCGCGGCCCGCAAGCTCGCGGCCAATCCCCGCATTGCCGGCGTGCTGGGCACGGCCTGCTCCGCGGCGGCCACAGCGGCCCTGCCCATCATTTCCAGTGTCGGCCTGAGCATGATTGCCTCCTCCAACACATCGCCCACGCTGACCGACCCCGACCGGGAAGGCGGGGGCGTGTGGCAACCCGGCTATTACCGCACATCGCCCAACGACCTGTTTCAAGGCGGTCTGGCCGCAGAGTTTGCCTATGGCGAACTGGGAGCACGCAAGTTGGCCACGATTCACGATGGCAGTGTCTACGCCGTGAAGCTGCAGGAGGTCATGGCAGATGTGTTCGCGGAATTGGGCGGCACAATTGCCTATCGCGGAGCCTTGAACGTGGGCGACACCGACATGCGGTCCCTCTTGACTGAAATTGCTGCCGGCAAGCCCGATGTGCTGTTCCTGCCCATCTTCCAGCCCGAAGGCAATTTGGTGGTCGTGCAAGCCCGCGAAACCCACGGCCTGGAAGATGTGGACCTGATCGCGGCCGGGGGCCTCTACACCCAGGACTTTCCCGTCAATACCGGCGAGGCCGTGGTGGGCATGTATCTGACCGCGCCCTTGGTTCAGAACGAACGCTACACTGAACTCTTGGACAAGTGGAGCGTCCGTCACGGTGGCACGCCTCCCGGGGCCTACCATGCCCATGTGTACGACTCCACGTTCATGCTGCTCGACGCGATCACAGCCGCAGCGCAGACGGATGACGCCGGCAATCTTCTGATCGGCCGCCAAGCCATCCGGGATCATCTCAACGCGCTCGAGGATTACGACGGCATCACGGGCCAGCTGTCTTGCAGCCCCACAGGAGATTGTGGCAGTGGCGAGGCTCTGGTCGTCTATCAGATGGGAGTCGAATCCACAGCCGGAGCATGGCCCCCTCCCGTGGTGTACCGTCCCTGAACGGGGAAATGCCGGTGAGACAGCGCAGGACCGCAACCCCTGGCCCTGGCGACAGGGGATCCGGTCTCCTCCCGGCGCGGGTTGGCGATTGGGGTTCGGTCTTGAATGATCCTCTACTCCGCAGGGCGGTGTCGTCTGTCCTGTGGCCTTGGGAGTGCACCGCCCGCCCGCGATGCGGCATCCTGGCGTTTGTCTCTTTCCTCGCCTGGCTTTGCCCGGGATGACCGCCCCCGTTCTATAATCTGCGGCACTGACAGCAACAGGAGCCATGCCATGTCTGTCAATGCCCAGACCCTCCAGTGTTGTTCCCTCAACCGCATCCTGCAGGAAAAGTGACAGGGCATGTCGCATGAAGACAGCCTGATGCCCATGGAATTCGACTCCCACTGCGTCAACTGGACGGTGGGCCACATTCTGAATGCCCGCAACTTCGTCCTGGAAACCTTGGGAGACCATTCCTTTGCATGGACGGAGCAGGACAAGACCGCCTACAGCGCCGACGCGTCTTGCGCAGAGTCGGCGGCCGCCGCGGCCCATGGCCGTATACTGTCCCAATTGTTGGAGGCGGTGGAGGTCATGCAGTCCCGGCTCGAGGTGGCTCTCGCCACCAGGGACTTGAGAGAATACACCGCGAAGAAAGCCTTCCGCAACAGTGAAGTCAGTGTACTCAGGCCCGCGGTCCACGCCTGAGTTCCGCTGGCGGGGGAATTCCACGCTGTGGACCCATGTGTTCCGGTGCCGAAAGGATTGCAATCTGCCTCATTGACAGATGGTCGTTCAATCTCTCTCCGGCTGCCGAGGGGCAGTCGTCGGTTCCCCGCGACGATGCCGGTTGCGGAGAAAGCCAAGCGGAGACGCGTCCACTGTCACCGTCGCTTCTGCCGCCATGCAATCAAGCAGCTGCGTGGATGTCCTGAGAAATTGGACCGCCTGACGCTGTCTTGAGAATACGCGCTTGCTCTGGACGGAACCATGCCCAGATCCAAACCCCACACGCTCCTGTGCACTGTGGGCGTCAGCCTGTTTTATCCCAATCTGACCGGTCGCCTTGGCGAGCGCATGAAGACCGACTCGGCTCTGGTTCCTTTGTCTAGAGCCTATGCCGACGGCAACTGGCAGGCCGTGGCTCAACATCTGCGCCACCTTGATCCCGACGATGACCTGTGCGGAGCCGAGATCAACTCGGTGGCCAGACTCCTGCGTCAGCAACGTGTCGACAGCCAGCGGCTCTGTCTGCTCCATTCCGACACGGATGACGGTCGAGTGGTAGCCCAAGTCTTGAAAATCTTCTTTGCTGCAGGTGATTGGCGAAAGGTGGAGGTCTATTGCATCGAAGGCTTGCGTGACGATGATCCCGCGTTGTTCCGCACATGTGGCCTGCGCAATCTGGCCAAGGAGCTCGGTTGCATTGTGCGAGCCTCAAGCGCAGAATTCTGCGCTGTGGACGCCACGGGTGGGTACAAGGCCCAGATCGCCGTGGCCACGCTCATGGGCCAGGCTCTGGGAATTCCCGTTTTCTACCGACATGAACGCTTCAAGGAAATTATCTCCTTTCCGCCAATGCCGGTTTCCCTTGACTTCACTTTGTGGCAGCGTTGCAATGGCATGTTTCACGCTCTGGCCCACAACAACGCCTGTGAACCCCAGAGCCGCTTTGTCGCCGAATGGGACGACCGCCTTGAGTCTCTGGTCAACAGGGTCGAAATCGACGGCGTGGACCACTTGGAACTGTCAGCAATGGGGCAGATCTTCCACGAGACTTTTCGCGCCCGGTTCCGGCCCACGCTGCTGCCAGCGGTGGAACCGCATCAAAAGCAAAGGCCCGAACTCGGTGATCACAACTATGGAAGGGCCCGAGCGCACATCACAAGGTTCCTCCAGCGCATCATTGACGAGAAGCCCTATGTTCGTACCTGCCGCACTCGGTACTGGAACAAGGGACAGCCTGAATCGACGCGTTTTGTCCGAGTTGACAATTATGTCGAGGGCCTGTTCTCCCAAGGCTCGTGGCATGTCAAGTTCCGCGTGGACACGACCAACACCGATGCCGATGCCATTCCCGAAATCGTGGCGGATCTCAACGAGTGGCACAACCGCTGAGCCCAACAGGCTCGCATGTCTGCCTGACCTCAGGGGGGGCCACATACATGGAATCTTCGGGCTGTGTATCCCCTTGACCCTCTCCCTCCGTGCCAATCGCCAATCCCGGTGGCATCCGGTATGCACCTCGTTTCCGGCTGCGCCAAGGCCACCTGAGTTGGCCTGTTTGCCCTGCTCTCCGAAATCCATGTCAGGGCGGACACTTGATTGGATACCATGGGACATTGCTCCCAACCGTCCAGAGATTCGGGTCTGTCGAGGCAGGATCAGCAGGGAACACCGATTGTCTCATGCTCAGGAAAGGGCACGATCTCGTGGTCATATGGGGACGAGACCCCATCAATGAGACTGGACTGCAGGCCGCGTCGTCGATCCAGTCCGGTATGCAGTCGGAACTCAACGACATCCCGGTGATTGCTCATGCATGGACATGGCAGGCAGCCAATGTTCGGTGGGTCGTGGTTGTCGCAGTGCGCCCCCGCGTTCCTCAAGACGGCACCCGACTACGTTGCGATCCTGGAAACACCCTTCATCTTCAGCAGCAGGCGTCGTCCCAGTTTCAGCAGTGGATACCCCAGTCTCGCCGCGTCGCGCGAGCTGAACAGGAGACGGTTCAGGATGCTGAAAGCGCCCCGCGTGTCAGACAGCAGCGCCAGCATGTACAGCGCGTCGCTGCCAAAGTAGTGCTGCCCTTTCAGCTTCAAGACCATGCCTTCGTTCAAGTCGTAGGGCAGATCCCGAATCTCCTGGACCAACGGGCCACCTTCGCGGGCGTTTATCAGAACAAAATCGCCGACGGCGTTCTTCACATCGAGATAGTGAGCGTAGTTCTTGCAGAATGGGCACTCGCCATCGTAAACCAGCCAGGCCCGATCCGTCGCCGCGCCTGAACGCTGCAATGCATCCCGCAGCCGCCAGGGAATTCCAAATATTGGCAACGATTTCATCCTCCTCGCCACAGAGAAGCGCGCTGGTGCCATGGGTGAGAATATCAGGAACAGGCCGATAAAGAGCACGTTGTCGATCGTAAGCAAACCGCTGAGCCAGGCGGTTCCGAAATGAAAGAGGATCGATGCAATTCCCAAGGGCTGGTGCAGATGCGGGCGGAACAGGGCGAGGATTGCGAACAGTTGGCAGTACACAGTCCCCAGCAAGAGGAATTGTGCCAGATATTCCGGTTGCGAGATGGCCGGGAGCAGCACCGGAACAGACAATTCGTCATCCATCAGTCTGGCCAGCAGGATTCTGACCATACCGTCAGGAGTGAGCAGTTCGAAGTTGCTCACCAGCACTTTCCAACTGCCGGACAAGGGGTAGGGCAACAGCATGACGGCCTGAACGAGCCAGAATGTGCCGACACAGGCCATGGCATCCCTGCGCGGCATGTTCTCGGGCTTCCCGATCGTGGCGGATGTGTGCCCCAACCATTCGGAGCCAATCGTGGCATCCAGCAGGTGGATAGGCCACAGGGAGCGGTGAACGGCAGCGCGGCATTGAATATCCGTGCATAGCTCAGTTGAGAGGCTATGCGGACAGTCGCGAACAAGTAGAAGAAGCGTACCAGCCACACAATGCCGCCGGTGGCCCGGGCAAAGTCCGCCGGAGAACGCCTCGCCCCTGGATCGACTTGCAGCAAAAGCCGGCGCAGCCGCCTGACTGCGTGAAACACGGAGGTTGCTGCAGACCGACGGGCCACTGTATCCCGCGGGATCATTTCGCTATTTCTGTGGGTGGCCGCGAGAGCCGGTGGCGTGCCGCTCGGGTATGGATGGCGAAATGCCGCATGGTGGCCGCTCCATGGCTCAGGACTGGGCCTTGGCAGTCTGGCCTGCCACAAGCGGCAGGCAGGCACTGTGGACCAGCGTCATGCCAAAGACCACGCGGCCGGTTTCTGTCTTTGCTGCTGCCCGCGCCTTGGTGCGGCGTACCTTCTGGATCGACCCCCTGCCTTTTTCCGGCACCGTCCATGACCGACATCCCTGCGATTCCGCGTCCGCTGCCGGAGAGTCTGCAGGGCGCGTGGTGCCATGCCCCCTGATTTTGTGCCAAGTCGCGTCCAGGCACTGTCCAGTTTTGACATGGCTGATTTCGTGCTCTGCAACGCACACGCCACAAGGCCTTGGTCGTTGGTCGTGCGCTCGCCTTGTCCAGCGGTGAAATCCAGATTGGCGAATCCGAGTTCGCACCTGCCCAGCAAGGGATCTTGCGGGTGGACAGGCTGACGTGCAGACTGAATCGACTGCTGTCTCGGTGCACGGGAGTGTTGCATGGATCAAGGTTCCGCCGCTGAGGTAGGCGGCGCAACAGGGCCAGAATGAACCTTGGCCAGTTCCATGTCTGGCGCAGGCAATGTCTCGACGCGGCCTCGGGGGTTGTCCACCGTCCGATCCATGTCTCTGGAGTGTAAATGCTGAACTCCACGTCATGATCCTGCGTGAGGCGGCGCACCACCGGGAAGATCAGCTGCGCAACGGCTTCGTCACAATTGTCATGGTGGAAGCAGTGGTTGATGGCACTCTGCAACGTTTTTTGATCTCTGATGTCTTGGTTGGGGATCAAGTAGCGGGTGCCGACAATCGGTGCACCGTCTATCGAGTGCATGATGAGGCCCGGTTTGCCAATGGTCCATTGCGGTGTGTGGGAAAAGAGACGCCAAGAGAAGAATGGGAATATTTCACCTTGGACAGCCCCGATTCCAATGATCAGTCCTGCCAGTACCCTGAACGGGTAGAGGACCAGCACACAGGGGAGCAACACCTTCAACCAACCGTACCGGCCAGCGGGCAAACGCATTGAGCGCCCTCCGTACATGGACGTGAGTGGGGTAGCCATGCAGGCTGCTGCCTGCATACTGTGTCCCGCCGCGCGGGGTGTCTTCAGGCGAGAGCGGCTCGGGTCCGCAGATGGTCATCGGTCCGATCGGCCAGCCGGATGCCCCGGGGCTTGGATGCGGTCATGGGTGTCTCGGAACAGCACGTGCGGGAACTCGGCAACAGAGGGCCTCCGGCACAGAGCCGGCCCGGCCCCACCGCGGTTTCCCGACCTGAATGGCGGCCATGATTCACCTGGCTTGCTGCATCTGTGAGCCTGCGCCTGTCAGGAGGGATTGTATTTGCCGCCCGCAAGGAACATGAAGTCAGCGACCGGACAGTCCTGTCAATTGAATGCCTTCCACAAAATGCTTCTGGGCCACGAAGAACAACACCAGTACGGGCGCAATCGTCATCACGGAAGCCGCCATGACCAGATGCCAGAAGTTGCCGAAGCGGCCCTGAAACCAGAGCAGGCCCAGCTGCAGTGTAAACATCTCGTTGGATGTCACATACAGCAGCGGACCCAGAAAGTCATTGTAATGCAGCAGGAACGAGAAGATGGCGATGGCCGCGATCGCGGGTCCGCAGAGTGGCGTGATGACCTGCCACAGAATGCGGAAATTGGAGGCCCCGTCCATCTTGGCTGCTTCGTCCAGTTCCAGGGGCAGGGTCAGCATGTACTGTCGCATCAGGAATATGTAGAAGGCGAAGCCGAACCAGGCCGGCAGCCACAGCGGGTAGAAGGTGCCGACCAGGTTGACGGTCTTGTAGATGATGAAGAGGGGGATGATGGTCACAACTCCAGGCAGCATCAGCGTGGCGACCAGCAGGCCAAAGACCAGCTTGCGGCCTGGCCAGCTGATGCGGGAAAGGCCAAAGGCCACCACCAGCGAAGACAGCACCGAACCCAGAGTCCCCATGATGGACACATAAAAGGTGTTGACAAAGAACCGGGCGAACAGGGGCAGCTTGAGAAAGACCTGGGCGTAGTTGCCCCAGCGCGGACTGTCTGGAATCCACTGAATGGGAGTTTCGAACACCGCCCCGGGGGCTTTCAGGGCTGTGCTCAGCATCCACAGCAGAGGTAGCAGAAACGTGAACCCGATAACGACCGAGATGAGGTGCCAAGGCAATTGACCCAGAGCCGGGCGCAACCGCATCATTCGGTTTCGGCCTCGTAGTACACCCACGTGCGGGCGAAGCGAAACTGCACAACGGTGATGATCATGATGATCAGGAACAGCACCCAGGCGATGGTGGCCGCATACCCCATCTTGAAGAACTGAAAGGCGTTCTGATAGATGTACAGGATCAGGAACAGGGTGGCATCCTGCGGCCCGCCCTTGGTCATGATGAAGGCGTTGGTGAAGACCTGGAAGCTGCCAATCACGCCGATGATCAGATTGAAGAAAAAGATGGGTGATATGGTGGGCACGGTGATGTTGCGGAACCGCTGCCACACATTGGCCCCGTCAATCTGGGCTGCGTCTATCAGTTCCCGGGGCACGCTCTGCAACCCGGCCAGGAAGATCACCATCTGGGCCCCCACCAGCCACATGCTCATCAGCACGAAGGCCGGACGGGTGAAGACTGGATCAAAGAGCCACTTGATGCGGGGAATGCCGAAGAATCCTAGGATCTGATTCAGGATGCCGCTGTCCGGGTTCAGGATCTGGATCCAGACCACGGCGAAGGCGACCGCCGGCGTGATGGACGGCAGGTAGAAGATGGCCCGGTAGATGCCGATGCCACGAATGCGCTGATTGAGCAGCAGAGCCAAGGCAAAGGCGGAAGCCAGCTGCAAAGGCACACTGAAAAAGGTGTAGTAGAACGTGTTGTACAGGGACTTGCTGAAGCGGGGGTCTTCCGCCAGACGCTGGAAGTTCTTGAGGCCCACGAATTCCGGAGGCGTAATCAAGTTCCAGTCCTGTACCAGCAGAAACAGGGAATAGAACATCGGCCCCACCCAGAGCAGCAAGGCTCCGAGCAGAAAGGGCGCGGTAAAAAGGATGCCGTCGCGCAGGTCCCTGCGTTGGGACGCTGTCAAGCGGGACGGGGCAATGGACACAGCGGACATGTGGAATTGTCAAAGATACCGAAGCTGCCGATGGCCCCGGAGCCAGCCGGACCGGGCCGCTGGACCCAATCCGACTGGCAGGTTTCAATACATGGGGGGGCGGTGGAGCGTTCCCGTGCGGGCGCGTCAGCTAGCTGCGCTCGGCATGGTACTGATCCAGCAGCACCTGGATTTCCGCGTTCGCCGTCTTGACGGCCGTGTCGGCTGTCTCCTGCAGCCCCAGCAGCTTGTCCCACAGGGAGGTGATGGGGGCGCCACCATAGGCATGCATCTGCGATCCTTCGCCGAATACCACCGGGGTGGCCCCTTCTGCCATGGAGGCGACAAAGGCGCCGGTGTTCTCAAACCGGTACTTTTCGGAGGCGATGGGAGCCCACAGGTTCTCAATATTGCGCGGTGTGCCGCACAGACGGCCACCATTGGCGATGATCGCCTGGCCTTCATCGCTGAGTATGAACTCGATGACGGTCCAGGAAGCATCCTTGTGCGCAGACGGAGCGGTGATGACGTGCCCATGCACGTGACCGAACGTGTAGTTGTGGGCATCTTCGCCGACCGGAGCCAGTTCCACGTCAAAGTTGATGCCTTCCTCCGTGGTAGCCAGTTCCCCATACAGCCGGGGCATGAACCATGGCCCTTCCAGCACCATGGCCACACGTCCCGTGTCCACGCCTACGCCGCCGCCGGCGATCACGTCGGGTCCCGGAGACCAACTGTTGGCGATGGTGTCATAGACCACGAACTGCAGACCGGAAATCACATCGGGGTGATCCCAGCGGGCTTCCGTGGGTTCCACAATCGTGTCCCACTCCACATGACCGTTGCGGCGCATGAAGTTGGCACAGCGGCCGTAGGAGCCATTCCAGCCTGCGGCCTGTGCCCATCCGTAGACCTGAGTGCCGTCATCGCGGGTATAGGACAGCGCCTCCACTGCCGCCTTGAACTCTTCCCAATTCCAACCCGCGTACGGGTAGCTCACGCCTTTCTCGTCAAAAATGTCCTTGTTGTAGTAGATGACCAGGGGCCCGGTGTCCGTCGGCGTCATATAGGTGCTGCCGTCCCACTGGGTCATGCTGTTGTAATTTTCATTGTCCGGGAACAGGGCGCCGGCATCGGAAGCCGCGATGTAGTCATCCAGCGGGGCCAGCACGCCATTTTCGGCATAGGACTGGAACTGCCAACCCTGGTAATAGAGGATGTCCGCTGAAGTGCCGCCGGCAAAGTTGGCCTGGATCTTTTCGTAGTAGCCGCCAGGGTACTGCTCGACCGTGACATTGACGTTTTCATTGGCCTCCATGTAGGCGTTGACCATGTTCTCGTAGACCACGGCATCCTGCACATCCGCCCACGCGGAAAGACGGATGTCCACCGCTTCCATGCCGGCGGCGGCATCGTCGCCACCGCTGCTGGCAGGGGGGGCACAGGCGGCCGCCACGGCCAGCCCTGCGGCCCCTGCCGCCCACCGCAGAAAACCGCGTCTGCTCAAGAGATGACTGGATATTGACATAATGACTTTACCCCTTGTTTCCTCAACGCAAGAACTGAAACCACAGCAGCAAGAGTCGCTACCACAACATTCTCTCATGTTTGCCCTGCAAAGACTGCAGATCCAGACAGCAGATACCCTCGACAGGACTCGAACCTGTGCTCCCGGCTCCGGAGGCCGGTGCTCTATCCATCTGAGCTACGAGGGCCAGGCACCCTGACCATTATATATAGGGAGTCAGGAAATGTGAACACCTCTGGCACTTGTGGCCGGCAGGACTGCCACGCCACGAGTGTGGAAATATCCCGATGGAGGATGGCCGCGAGCTGATTTCCACAATTCCAGGGAAACCTGCATGGTGGCTGCGCCGCGGGGTGCAGGGGGCATGCGGCTGCCAGTCCCGCACGGACTGGCGGGGTATTGGCACGTTGTATCCCGGAACGCGGGAATCCCGGCTTTGTATCCGTTGACTTCGGGTGCAGCCTGAAGGCCGACAGCAAAATCAATGTGCTGTCCGGGAATTGGTTTCCCGATGGCTTGTGGTGTCAGCCGCCGCCGTCGTGATGTTGAAGTCATGCCATGCCGCGGGCATGGACACCATCGTGCAGGACTGGGTCAGAGACCTTGCACATCGCCATGGCCATCTGACCGTTGTGTCGGATGTCCCATCGCGTGCGCAGGAACTGGGACACGGGACTGCCAAGGGACCGCGACCGGGAAACGTGAGTTTCAAAGGGACAGGGTGGCTCCGCCTTCGGAGGAAATGGTCCGCCGCCGGGCGCATGAGTTGGGCTTGGGCCCGGACCTGCTGTTGGCCATGGCGGGCAAAGTGTCCAGCGATCTCAAAGAGATCATCCTGCAACGACCACAATTGTTCGCCGCTTTGTTGCGCCAACTCAAGAGCGCCCCCGACCATGCAATTTTGACCGTCGTGCGCGAAATTCGCGACGGCGATTGGTAGTGGTCCAGGTTCAGCAGAGACAGGGAGACAGACATCATGATCGCACTGAGACGCAATCAACTGGTATTCCGTTTCCCGGAGGTGTACGCGGCGGCAACGTGCTCCATTGGGTTCCAGCGTACTGTGCGGATACCGGATGACAATCGCGCCTACTCCTTTGCCCTCCGGGCTGGGACAGTTTCGGGTGCATCATGGGGACGCCTGCCGGGACAGGGTGCCGGACAACTGGAGTCGGCATGGCGGTGTCTTTCCGCCCATGTATCAGGCTGAAGCCCTGTGGATCCATTTCCGGGGGAGTTATCCCATGGCCGTGCGGGTGGCCACCGGCAAGATCGACGCCTTGACCGGAGAGAGCTGGTCGCACGATCTCGCCGCAGCCCCCAGAACTACTTGGTGGTGCCGGATCAGCCTTGGCTGGATGGTTTCCGCATCGGCCAGGGATTGAGCCGCCAGTTTGTGGCCATGCCCTTGGGGGCAGGTTTCACGGTCGAGGAGCAACTGACTGGAGAGGGGCAACCCGGAGGACTGCAGATGCTGGTGCATCCCATGAAAGCCTCCGTATACGAAGCCAGGAAAACGGCGCCGCCTGCACTGGACGTGATGTATAGTGCGGCCCCTGTCAGTGCCCAAAGCGAAATGGGTTTGGCTCCAGGCGGACTCATGCGGCAGGAGACTTATGAAGACGGGTACGGTTTTGAGGCTTGGGATCTGACAGTTCGTTCTCGTTGTTTCGTGCATGTGCTCAACAGCGTGCAGTTCTTCGCTGTGACGGGAGTGGAACCACCCAGTCTGCCACCTGCCGCCAGGGATTACACACACGCCGGACTGCCGTGGTTCGAATACTATGGGGGGATCGAAAAGCATGGGCCGGAGCGATGAAACTGGCGGGCCTGGACTTGTGGCCGCCTTGAAGCTGAAGCAAGGCCAAGGAATGCTGGAGGACAACGATCCCGCCCAATCTGCCCATGTCGTAAATCTACAGGGAGACAGGGTCCGGGAAGGCGATTTTTGACGTGGACCCAGAGACAATGCATATGGAACGGGAATATGCGCCGGACCCTGCGGATAAGGAGAAGCCGCAGGAGCGACAACAGGCTGCAGAGGGAGAGCGGGCCGGATTGTGGCACTGTGTAACTGCCAGTATAGAGAACGATGCACAGGGCTGGGTTGCAATCTCACGGCAACAGACAGCCACGCGTCATGCCCGAAGACAACCGGCGTGAGCTGTGGACACAGGAAAGGACCCCTTGGGCCGGCAAGGCAGATACCCTTGACTTGTCCTCAACAAACTCCAACGTGCACCATGGGCCCGGTATGCTCGTGGGAGGCTGTTGCCTGCATGACCTGTGAGGGGCTTGCCGTTGTCTCGGCCAGGCCCCGGGCCAGACCTGCCAAGGAGGTGGGTCGGCTAGGCAGCGCCCCCGCGGATGGCCGGCACAAAATGCATCTCCCTGTCTGGTGCCACTTGGCACCCAGTCCCTTGGTAAGGGCCACGCCATGGCGGTGGCAAGGTCGGCGTCAGCCAGCAAGCGGTCCTGGATGCCCGGGCAATTCCGCTGCCCGGATGGTTGCGCCTTGTGTCTCAGACCATGCAAACGGACCCGTTGGCATCGTGCTGTCCCGCATCGGTCATGCCGGCTTCCGAAAACCATTCATTGGGGACACATCCTGACCGTGCCGGATACGTTGAGGACCCCAGTGCCGGCTGCGGCGCGGGTATGCGCTCTGCACGGGCCTTTGCGCCTTGACGCGACGCCAGCGCGATGCGTATGGGATTGGGGAGGTTCCCACGAAGGGCCGCGGCGTGTTTTGCGAATTTCGCGGGATTGGTTTTTGCTTTCTTTGCCGTTGTGCCTTACTGGGCCAACAAGCGGCGCAGCTTGGGCAGCATTTCCGGAATGCCCTTCTGAATGATGTTCCAAATTGTGTCGTTGTCTATGCCCATGTAGCCGTGAATGATGCGATTGCGCGCACCGACAATCTCGCGCCAGGGTATTTCCGCATGCGCATTCTGCACTGCTCGGGGAATGTGAGTGGCAGCTGCGCCAATCAACTCCAGATTTCGCAGAACGGCATCATAGGGTTCGGCCATCCGCCACGAATTCTCCTTGATTCAGCCCTGCAGTATACATCTGAATTGTTGCACCAAAACTGACCATGTCCTGTACATAGATGCGCCATCGGCTTTCTTCCGGGCCGTTGTCAGACATTGACTGCTTCTGCCTCGACATAAGGTCGAAACTCCTTGCGCAGTGCCTTGTCGGTCACCCGATCAACAGGACGTCCCAGCAAGTCTTCCAAGTAAAACTGCATGTGGAAATATCTCAGCCAGTCTGTGGGCCCTTCAAACTGCACCAGAATGTCGACATCGCTGCGGTCTGCAGCCTCGTTGCGGACGGTGGATCCAAAAAGGGCCAGAGTACGGATGCCGAACTGTTCCCCAATGCCGGCTTGTGTGCGCGCAACCGGCTGAGTGTTTCCTCACGGGTCATGGCTTTGGTGACCACAGATCCTCCCTGCAAATCCAATGTTCTGCCCAGAATGCCAAGACGCATGCATTGCGATGGCGATGCCGATCCTGGGCCTGCCACCATGCGTCAAACCGGTTGCCGACACCAGCATCAGGCAAGGCCCGATCAGACCAATGCCGCAAATCCCACCCCAAGGACAGCGGACAAGCGGGTCCACGACTCCCTTTTGGGGGCCGACCGGGCCCATGGACGCAGTGTCATCGGTTGCTGACGGTCCGTCCTTGTCCACCGGTGCATTTGGCTTAGCATTGTGCGCCGCCGTGCCGCCTCGACCTCTCTGCCCGCTCAGCGCGGCTTCTCTTCAGCCGGATCTGGGTTCTTGCCTGCCGAAATCCGAACTGCAGGCTTCGTCCAATGCCCGTCCCGTCGCTGCGGGTCCCCAAGCCCCTCTGTTTCCTGTGCAACCTGAGGGGTGAGAGGGCTTGCCGTTGTCTCGGCCAGGCCCCGGGCCATGCCAGGAAGCGGGTCGGCTAGGCAACGCCCCCGCTGATGGCCGGCACGAAATGCACCTCGCTGTCTGGCGCCATCTTGGTGCCCAGTCCCTTGGTAAGGACCACGCCGTCTATGGCGATGGCAATGCCGGGCTTGACCCGGCCGTCAGCCAGCAAGCGGTCCTTGATGCCCGGGCATTCCGCCTCCAGATTGTCAATCACTTCGCGGACGGTGGCACCCGCTATCTCCAGCTGGGACCGATTGCCGCTCAGGGGCCGCATGAGTGGCGGTATCCAGACTGTAGGCACGATCGGCACCTCTCAGCACCCGGCTGCCTTGCTCCGGTCGGTCCGGAGGCAGGTCAGGCCTTTTGTGCCCATACCTGCTCCAGCACTGTGCCGGGAGACATGGGGAGTTCTGCCATGCGCACACCCAAGGCATCATGCAGGGCGTTGGCGACCGCCCCTGCGGGCGGCACAATCGGCGTTTCACCACAGCCGCGCACACCGTAGGGATGTTCTGGCCAAGGCACTTCGACAAGCACTGTCTCAATCATGGGCAGATCCAGAGAGGTCGGCATGCGGTAGTCCAGGAGACTGGCGTTCAACAGGGCACCGTCCTCTCCGTACACATACTCTTCATTAATGGCCCAACCAATGCCCTGGGCCACGCCACCTTGCATCTGGCCTTCCACATAGCTGGGATGAATGGCCTTGCCCACATTCTGCAGAGCCGTGTAGCGCAGTATCTCGATCTTGCCGGTCTCGGGATCCACGTCCACGTCCACGATATGCACCCCGAAGGCAGCCCCCCACTGACCTGGAGCCGCGGTGCCTGTGCCCACAATCGGGGCACCACTGGCATCTGCCTGTTCCGCCACCTCGTTGAAGGTCATGCGAGTGCCGTTGGAGCTGAAGACCCCACCCTCATATTGGACCGTATTGGCGTCCACTTCCATCAGTTCCGCCGCGCGCCGGGTCATTTCAGCCCTCAGGTTCTGACCCAGATCATGTGCTGCCATGCCGGTGGTGGCGGTCGTGCGGCTGCCACCGGTCAGGTCTGTATACCCTACCAGATCTGTGCCGACCACTTGGGCCTTGACCTGCTCGTAGGGAATGTCCAGGGTTTCCGCCAGCTGCATGGCAATGGAAGCCCGTGAACCGCCAATGTCCGTGGACCCTTCCAGCAGGCTGACGGAGCCGTCTCCGTTCACGCTGGCGGAAACAGACGATTTCCCGCCCCAGTTCATCCAATAGCCGGCAGCCACGCCGCGGCCTTGGAACTCCCCCTCCAGGGGGGTGGCGTAGTGGGGATGGTCAATCGCAGTTTGCAGAGTCTCCACGAGCCCAATCCGGCCAAAGGGAATGCCGGTGACTTCCCGGTCGCCTTCCGATACCGCGTTCTTGAGGCGAAAGTCCAGCGGGTCCATGCCGATGGCCTGGGCCAGTTCATCCACCACGGATTCGGAGGCGAAGGCGGCGTTGGTGCCGCCCGGTGCCCGGTAGGGTGACGCCTTGGGCTTGTTGACCAGCACATCGTATCCGTCCACTTGCACGTTGTCCAGCTTGTACGGAGCCAGGACCACGCTGGCGGCGCTGGGCACGGGCGAGCCGGGATACCCTCCTGCCTCGTAGGCCAGCATGGCGGTGGCGGCAGTCAGGGTGCCATCCTGGGTGGCTCCCATCTTGACCTTGATGTACGAGCCGGAGGTGGGACCGGTGGCCTTGATTACGTCCGCCCGGGACATGGCAATCTTGACCGGGCGATGGCCGGCCTTCCGGGACAGCACCGCCGCGACCGGTTCCACATAGACCGGGATCTTGCCGCCGAAGCCGCCCCCGATTTCGGTGGGCGTGACCATGACTTCCGCCACCGGCTTCTGCAGGACGGCCGCGGTCTGGCTGCGGGCGGCAAAGGCCCCTTGCGTGCTGCACCAAATGCTGATCCGGTCATCGGCATTCCACAGGGCGGTGGCCGCGTGGGGCTCCACATAGCCCTGGTGCACGGTCGCCGTGTTGAATTCCCGTTCGATCACCACGTCCGCGGCGGCAAAGCCCGCTTCCGGATCTCCTCTTTCATGGCGGAAGTGGGAGGCTATGTTGGTTTCGCCCTCCAGCTGCTCGCCCAGTTCGGAGGTGCGCAGATCCAGCAGCAACACAGGTGCATCGTTCGCCATGGCCTGGTGCACATCCATGACGGGGGGCAGGATCTCGTAGGTGACCTCGATCAGCGCCGCGGCTTCCTCCGCGGTGCCCAGATCCACAGCGGCTACGCCGGCTACGGCATGGCCGTCATACAGCACCTTGTCATCGGCCAGAATGTTGTTGCTGGAATAGCGCAAATTGGCTATGCCTTCTCCCATGTCCTCCATCATGTCCGGCAGCGGAGGCAGGTCCGCTCCGGTCGCCACGGCATGGACCCCAGGCAGGGCTTCCGCCTTGGAGGTGTCAATGGAGACGATGCGGGCATGGGCGTGGGGGCTGCGCAATATGTGCCCGTACAACATGCCCGGCAGCCTTGTGTCGTTGCCGTACACGGCACGCCCCGTGACTTTGTCCACCCCGTCCGGTCGGGGTGGCCGGGAGCCCAGAATCTTGTATTGCGGGGTGGCGGTCATGTTGTGTTCTCCTGGTTGATCAGGCCGCCATGGCGGCAGCGGAATCGATCACCGCACGCACGATCTTGTCGTAGCCGGTGCAGCGGCACAGATTGCCGGCCAGCCACAGCCGAATGTCCCCTTCCGTCGGGTTGGGATTCTCGTCGAGCAGGGCCTTGGTGGACACGATGAAGCCTGGTGTGCAGATTCCGCATTGCAGGGCCGCATGCTCCAGATATTGCTGTTGAATGGGATGCAGGTCGGCCTCTGCGTAGGTGTCAGCCACACCTTCTATGGTCAGTACGTCACGACCCTCCAGTTCGGGGGCCAGGACCAGGCACGAGTTGACCAGCACTCCATCCAGAATGATGTTGCAGGCTCCGCAGTTGCCGTTCCCGCAACCTTCCTTGGCCCCTGTCAGTCCCAGCGTTTCCCGGATCACTTCCAAGGCGGTCTGACGGGCCTCGCACAGAAACACCTGCGGTTCTCTGTTGATGGTGGTGTTGACAACGATCTTGTTGCTCACTTGTCACGTTCTCCCTTGTAGGCACACAAGTGTGAATGGGTCAGGCCGCGCGGGCGCGGTCAATGGCGATCTTCAGGGCCCGGCGGGTCAAGACCCCGGCCAGATGCTTGCGCTGCGGAATGGTGCCGCGCATGTCCGAGATGGGCCGGGCGGCATCTTCCGCAATCCGGCCTACACGGGCCAGCAGGTCGTCCGAGATGCTTTGACCGGCCAGAGCCGCGCCGGCCTCTTCGACCAGGAGCGGAGTGGGGGCCACGGCACCCAGGGACACAATCCCTTTCTGGATCGTGTCGCCTTCCAGGACTACGGATACGCCTGCGCCGACCACGGCAATGTCCATTTCATTGCGCGGAATGAAGCGCAAGTAGGCCGCTCCGAAACCCGCCACCGGAGTGGGCAGGTGCACGGACACCAGCAATTCACCGGGGTTCAGGACGTTGCTTCCTGGACCAGTGCAGAATTCGGCTACAGGAATGGAACGGTCCCCGGCGGGGCCGGTCACATGGGCCACAGCCTCGTGGGCGATCAAATTGGGGATGGAATCGGCGGCGGGGGACGCGTTGCACAGGTTGCCGCCAATGGTGGCCCGTCCTTGAATCTGGATGCCGCCAATCAGGGAGGAGGAATCCAGCAGGGCCGGGTACAACTTCTGAATGGAGCTGTCTCCGTTGAGGCTGTGACAGGGCACTCCGGCTCCCAGGGTCAGGCCTTGGCTGGCGTCGCAAGTGTAGGTCATCAGGTCCGGGATATGCTTGATATCCACTACCAACGAAGGGGCGCCCTTGCCTTCTTTGAGCTGGGCCAGCAGGTCGGTTCCGCCGCTCAGCACACAGGCTTGGCCATCTTGCTCAGCCAACAGGGACACGGCCTTGTCCAGGGTTTTCGGTGCCGCGTAATCAAAAGCGTGCAACAGGCTACCTCCTCATGGAATCTGGTGGGAATGTCCCCCAATGGGACTTTCAATGCGCGTTCGGGTCGGCTCAGATCATAGCATAGGGCCACGGGCCATGGGAAAACGTCCGTTCTTGTCGGCTTGGTCGGCAAAGGCGCATCCGGTCCTGCCCGCAACCTGATGGGGAGACCGGCACCCCCGGCTCCGGGCTATTGGTCCTGGTCGTAATCACGTACCAGTTTCACCAGGGCATACAGCTGATTCATGGCCTCCAGGGGAGTGATGCCATCGACCTGCAGCTGTTGCAGCGCCGTTACCGCCGGATGGTCCTGCAGATACAGGGCGGGCTGCACGGCCCGCCCCTCTTCCACCTGCTCCCAGACCGTCTCCAGACTGGCCGGCACCGCTGCCCCGCTGGCCTCCAACTGGTCCAGAATCTTCTCGGCTCTCTCCACCACAGCCTGGGGCAGGCCCGCCATGCGACCGACGTGAACGCCGAAGGACCGTTCGGCGCGGCCTTCTCGGATGGTGTGCAGGAACGTGATGCTGCTGCCGGTGTCGTCGACTGCCGCATGGTAATTGCGGATGTGGGGCAACCGGGCGGCCAGGTCCGTCAATTCGTGGAAATGAGTGGCGAAGAGGGTCTTGGCTCCCAGGTGGCCGGCATTGTGAATGTATTCCAGAATGGCCCAGGCGATGGCCAGACCGTCATAGGTGCTGGTGCCGCGTCCGATTTCATCCAGCACCAGCAGGCTGCGGCGTGTGGCGTGATTCAGGATATGAGCCGTTTCGATCATTTCCACCATGAACGTGGACAGTCCCCTTTGGATGGCATCGCTGGCCCCAATGCGCGTGAAGATGCGGTCTACCACACCAATGCAGGCAGCCTGGGCCGGCACAAAGGAACCCATCTGCGCCATGAGCACAATCAGGGCCACTTGCCGCAGATAGGTGGATTTGCCGGCCATGTTGGGCCCCGTCAGGATCTGCACGGCCCCGTCCGGATCCATCTGCAGGTCGTTGGGCACGAAAGTGCGGCCGTCCAGGGTGCGCTCCACCACCGGGTGCCTTCCCCCCGTAATGCGAAGTTCAAAGGCGTCGGCCATCTTGGGCCGCCCGTATTGGCCCTCTGCCGCGGTGGCGGCCAGGGCCGCAAAGACATCCAGGCGGGCCAGCTGGCTCGCCAGTTCCAGCAGCGCGTGCTGGTGGGCCTGCACCTGGGCGCAGAGATCTGCAAAAAGCTGCTGCTCCAGTGCCAGTTGCTGTTCATCGGCATGCAGGATGAGCATCTCGTACTCTTTCAGCGTCTCCGTGACAAACCGCTCCGCATTGGCCAGAGTCTGTCTGCGAATATAGTCCGGTGGCACTTGGTCGGACTGGCTCCGCGGGATCTCGATGTAGTAGCCGAACACACGGTTGTACCCCACCTTGACTCTGGGGATGTCCAGCCGCTTTCGTTCGGTCTCTTCCATCCGGGCCAATGCATTCTTGGCCGCGCGGGTGCGCTGCACCAAGGCATCGAGTTCCGCACTGAATCCCTCTTGGATGATGCCCATTTGGCTTAGGGTGGCCGGCACGTCTTCGGCCAGGGCGCTCTGCAGCAGTCGGCGCAGGTGTTCCGTGTCGGGCAATCCGGCCAGGATGGTGGTGATGGGGCCAGGCGTCATGGTGCCTGGCAGCTCGGCCAGGACCGGCAAGGCCTCCAGCGTCTGTCGGATGCCGGCCAGATCACGGGGCAGAGCCATGTTGTAGATGACCCGTTGCACCCATCGATCGAGGTCTCCGATCCGTTTCAGCACATCTTGCAGGCCCCGACGGGCAAGGCCGTCTCCAAACAACTGGTCCACCGCGTCCAGTCGGCGGTTGATCTGCGCCACATCCAGAAGCGGCTGACCCAGCCACTGGCGCAGTAGCCGTCCCCCCATGGGGGTCAGGGTGCGATCCAGCACGGCCAACAAGCTGCCCTCGCTGCTGCGGTCCCGCAGGTTTTGGGTCAGCTCCAGGTTGAGACGGGTGAATTCATCCAGCACCATGAAGTCCGAGACGGCGTAGGTTTGCAGCCGAGTCAGGTGTCGGGCCACCTGGGGTTGAAATGTCTGCACGTAGTGCAGGAGCCCCCCCAGGGCGGACACGGCCGCAGCCTGTTCCTCCAGTCCAAATCCGGCCAGCGAGCGTACATGGAAGTGGCGCTTGAGCTGCTGGGCCGCCCGCCCGGCCTCCCAGATCCAGTCGTCAGTCTCCGACACCACGCTGCCCACGCGGTCCAGGGCCGGGCCCAGGTCCGGCAGAGGGCCCGGCCAACTCGAAGGCAGCAGTATCTCGGCAGGCCCAAGACGCATCAGTTCATCCACCACCTCCGCCACCAGCTCGGCCGGTCTCTTGGCTTCCAGCTGTGTCGCCGCCAGCTGGCCCACGGAAAGATCCCCGTGCGCCAGCCCCGCCTTGGTGCCGGTCGGCTCCAGATACAGGGCCACCAGAATGTTGGGATCGGACGTGAGCAGATCCGGCGTGGTCACAGTGCCCGGTGTCATCACCTGGGAAATTTCTCTTTCCACCAGTCCTTTGCCGGGCGGACTGATCTGCTCGGCAATGGCCACCTTGAGGCCATGTGCCATCAGCTTTTCCAGGTAGGTGGCCAGCGCATGGTGAGGCACACCGGCCAGGGGCACCCTCTGATTCTTGCCCACGGGGCGAGAGGTCAGGGCGACCTCGCAGACCGCTGCCAGGACCTTGGCGTCCTCGTCGAAGGCTTCATAGAAGTCACCCAGCCGGAACAGCAACAGAGTGTCAGGATGCTGCGCCTTGAGTTCCAGGTATTGTCTGCGCATGGGAGTGGTCATGTCCGGCTCCCTGGTCCCGGTCCCCGCCGGCAGCCCCCACGGGTCTCGGCCACGGTGTCAAGCGCGCGCGGCATGCAGCCGCCGAATGAATTGGCTCCACCCACCCTGCGCGAACTGCAGCAGCTGGAATTCAGGACGGGGCGGTTCGGTCGGCAGGTACACCGGCAAGTGTGGCTTGGCTTTGCCTTCTGCCGGCAGCAGGAACAAGGGCTGCGGGTTGCGCTGCACCTTCAGTATCTCGGCCAGGTTGTCCGTTAGCTGGCTGAGCATCACGGGGTCAATGCGCTCCACGGCCGCGAAGGGCAGGCGCTGCAGCTCAAAACGCAGTCCCTGCACCAGCGCGAACAGATCCCGGTAGTCGTCCCCCTCTGCCCCAGCCTGGAAAGCGGAGAGCAGAAAAGCGGTTTGAATGGCCCGATCTTCCTGCCAAAGAGTCTGGCTGTTGCCTGTGAACTGGGTGCAGAGGAAGTACAGATGCACCACGCGGCCCATGATCAGGCCCTGCCAAGGCAAGGTTGTCTGCGGAGGTCGAGTCGCGGCATCCGCGGCATTCAGGATCAGGGGGAGCAGACGGGACGGGCTGGCGGGCAGAGACTGCTCGCGCTCCAGCAGACGGGCGATGGCGCCCAACACGTGGCCGGAGCCCCCGCACCGCAGCGGAGCGAAGCAGTCCACCTCCTCATGCAGCTGGTAGGCAGTTTCCAGGGAAGGATGCAGGCAGTTTTCGCTCAGCAGGAGATGCAGGCGGGGACCTCCTGCGCGGCGCGACTCAGACAGGGCCAGACCCACTTCCACCACATTCAACAGGGCCGTCTGCTGCGCTTCTGCCGGAGCCATGCCCAAGCGCGGCTGGTTGGTGGGCTGCGGCAAGGCGGCCAGAACTCCGGCAGTGCTCGGGAACAAGGGTGCCATGCTGCTTGCCGTCGACGCCTGCGGCAACAACAACAGGGCCGTCTGGGCGGCGGGCACCCAATGGGCCGCGGCCCCCAACAATTGAGTCAGGGACACGGAATATTCAAAGGGAGTGGCCCAACCTCGCATCTGGACCAGGTTGGTGCGCACCACGCACAGGCCCGGAGCCTCGCCCAATTGTATGTCTAGGGCCAGCACCAGTCCCACGCCCTCTGGCAACGGGCCGGTCAAGAGTTGGGCCAGGTGCGCGTACCCTCGACTTTGCAGCAATCCTGCCACGTGAGACGCGGCCGCGTCTTCCGGCAACGCCAGATCTGCAAGTCCGGGGCAATAGCAGATCAGCAGCCAGTTGTGCAGGGCAGCAGCCGGTGCGGGCAGGGAGGCCAGGGCAGAAAGTGGGCCGCGCATGGGGAGCTGGCTCTGAAATCCGTATACGGGCAGCATACTGGGCTCGGCACGCCGGTCCGGATGGCTTCCGTTATATTACTGCACCTTGCCGGGTCAACTGCACAGGGGTCCAAGGCCGCGGTCTGCCGCTCCCTCCAAGTCTACGGCTGCCACGTCGAGGTCTGCCGGGCTATGCAGTGTCGATCCAGGGCGGACTGCAGCAATGTCACCCCCAGGCCGGGGCCCATCGGCACTGGCACCTTGCCGTCGGCCTCGCAAACGAAAGGGGTCTCCGTCAGCTCCGTCCGCAAGAGGTTGGGGGTTTGATCCAACTCCATGACTGGTTCCTGGGTCCAGGGCCGCAGGGCATGGGAACTGCCTGTAGGCGGAATGGTGGCTGCCAGATGCAGAGAGGCAGCCACCATGACCGGCGAGCCCCATACATGGGGATAGACTCGTATCCCCATGGAGTTGGCCAAGGCGATCACGCGTTGCATTTCCGTAATGCCCCCTACATTCACCACGTCCGGCTGCAGGATGTCCACTGCGCCCGAGCGCACGTATGCGCTGCAGGCGAAACGGGTACGCAGCACTTCGCCGCCGGCCAGGGGCAGATGCGGCAGCGCCGCTTTGGTCTGGGCATAGGCCGTCAGATCCTGTGCCTGGACCGGCTCTTCAAACCACAGCAAGTCAAGGTCGGCCAAGGCCTGCCCCATGCGAATCGCCGCGGGGGCGTCAAAGGCCTGATTGGCATCCACCATGAGCTGAATGTCAGGCCCAATGGCTTCCCGCAGAGCCTGGACCCGGGCCCGATCTGCGTCCAGCGACAGCCCGCCCACCTTGGTTTTCATGCCCTGAAAGCCGGCCTCTACATAGCCGCGGGCCTCTGCCAACAGCTTGTGGGGCCATTCGTCTTTCTGATAGTAGAGACCCGTGGCGTAGACCGGCACGCGCGTCCGCATGGCTCCGCCCAGCAGAACATGCACGGGCACATCCAGGGCCTTGCCGGCCAGATCCCAGAGGGCAATGTCCACTGCGCTCAGGGCATTGCCGCCAATGCCTCCGAGCAGGCCACCGTTGTACAGCGCGTGAAACATGCGATGCCACAGCTCCGCCCGCGGCATCGGGTCCGCGCCCAGCAGCAGGGGAGCCAACGTGTCGTGAATGAGGGCCGAGACCGCGGGCGCGCTGCTTTCCCCCCAGCCGGCTATGCCCGCATCCGTGTCGATGCGGACCAATTGCACTGCCCGGGTAGCCGTCCAGGCCTGCGACCAGCCGAAGGGCTCTTCCAACCGGCAGGCCAGGTCGAAGGTGGTCAGGGAGCGGATGCGCATGAAAGGCGCGGTTATCCCTCCTGGAACGCCTGGTAGTCGAACAGCCGTCCAGACACTGCATCCAAAATCAACATCTGGCCCACCTGGAGGCAGTCAAAATCCCCTTCGGCCTCGTAAATGGTGGGCAATCCGTGCTGCCGCGCGTTGGGATAGGCCGCCTCCACCGCGGCCCGTGTACTGCTGGTAATGAGGCCGGCGCAGGCGGCAGTGATCGGGTTGCAGCGGGTGCTGTATTCCTTGACAAACAGGATGCAGTCGGTGAGGCTCTCCGGGTCCAGGGCCCGCACACTTTCATTGAAGTGCAGGCAGCGTCCCAGGACATGCGTGCGGCCATCGCCGCGTCCATACAGCAGAGGCCGCACCACGGTCCGGACGGTCATCATGTTGGTCATGCCCGCCACGCCCATGATGGTGCCGGCGGTGAGCACAACCCGTGTCCCTTCATGGACGGCATTGGCCGCCAAGGCCCGATCTATGGCCCTTTGCAACACCTCCTCCGACGTGGTCAGGTCCTCCATGTCCAGGGAGTGGACGCACCGGTACAGACACAGCTGTCTTTGCACCCGCGGGTTTGAAGTCAGGGCAATGATGGGCACGTTGGGGCGAAAACTGGCCAGAATCCTGGCCGTGAATCCGGAAGCCGTGGGACACAGGATGGCGTGGGCGTCCACCTCGTCCACCACATGCACAATCGACTTGCTGACAGACACGGCGATGGGGTTGGCATCGAAGGCGTATGTCTCGGTGTCCGGCGTGGCCGCCGGAAAGCGCTGCTCTGCCGCGGTCACGATGGCGGCCATGGTCTTGACCGTCAAGACTGGATGCTTGCCGACGGCAGTCTCCCCAGACAGCATGATGCCGTCCGTGCCATCGATCACGGCATTGGCCACGTCGCTGGCTTCCGCGCGGGTGGGCCGGGGATTGGAAATCATGGAGTCCAGCATCTGGGTGGCCGTGATGACAGGCTTTCCCAGCGCATTGCACTTTTGGATCAGCTCTTTTTGGATCAGCGGCACCTCCTCGGCGCTGGTTTCAATGCCCAAGTCGCCGCGGGCCACCATGATCGCATCGGTCAGCTCCAGGATCTGATCGATGGCTTCCAAGGCTTTCGGCTTTTCAATCTTGGCCACGACGGGGAGCCGGGCTTCGTCTGGCCCCAGGCCTGCGCAGATGAGGTCCTTGATTTCCTGCACATTGTCCGGACTCTGCACAAAGCTGAGTGCGACCCAATCCACTTTCTGCTTCAAGGCAAAGGCCAGATCCAGGCGATCCTTGTCTGTCATGGCGGAGACATCGGTCCGGGCGTTGAGGATGTTTACCCCTTTCTTGTCGAGCAGGGTGCCGCCATGAATGACTTCGGCGGAAGCGGAAACGCCGTTGACAGAGAGCACTTCAAACTCCAGCAGGCCGTCATCGACGAGGAAATGGGCGCCCTCATAAATCAGGTGGAAGAAGGCCGGGGACGGAATGGGCACCCGCGCCCGGGTCCCTTGGGCCTGCTCCATGTCAAAGGTCAGGACATCGCCTGGGCTCAGCGCCACGCCGCCTTGCTGCAGGGACCCCAGCCGCAGCTTGGGCCCTTGCAGGTCGGCCATGATGCCGATGGGTCGCCCGACATCCTCCGCAATGTGCCGGACCATCTGAATGGTCTCGGCATGTTGCACCATGGTGCCGTGGCTGAGGTTGATGCGGGCCATGTCCATGCCCGCCTCAATCATGCCGCGCAGGACCTCCGGCGTGGATGAGGCCGGCCCCAGGGTGCATATGATCTTGGCAAAACGGGCATAAAGGCTGTCGGTCATGCGAACTCTTACGCGGGACGGAGTTGGGCGAGGTCCACGCGGTCCTCGGCCAGGAGCTGTCGGAAGCGGGCGGCGGTGTCGGCTATGCCAGCGGCCAGGGGCGTGTGGGGGACGTCCCCAATGATGCGGCGCAGTCCGCTGTCATCCAGATCTTCCGGGAAGGGCAACGGACTTCCCGCTGGACAGGTGATGTCCGCGTGGGGGAACTGGTCTTGCAGGACGCCGACAAAGTCCGCGACCGTCACCACGTCATTCCGCAGATTGCAGGCTGCGGCCCCCTGGAAATCGGCCCGGGCACAGAGCACGAACATGCGGGCCACGTCTTCGGCCAGCTGCAGCGCACAGGGGCCATCGAAGTTGATATGGAAAGGCTGCTGCGCCACCGCGGCCAGGATGGCCTTGGCGATGTCCGAGGTCATGCCTTGATCGCGCGCCACGCCGTAGACGATGTAGGGACGCAACCCCACGCTGGGCAGGCCATAGTCCTGCCAATAGATCCGGGCCGTATGCTCGTTCGCCTGTTTGTACACTCCATACAGGGTGTCCGGATGCAGCCGCACATCGTCGCGCACAGGCCTTTCCGGATATCTGTCCGGGGTCCCCAGCACCGCCAACGAACTGGCGTAGGCCATGCCTTGCACCTGTTTCTCGTGGGCCTTGACCGCCTCGAAAAGATTTACGGTGCCCAGCACATTCACGCTGGCCCCCAAGGCAGGATTGGCGCGGCAGAACGGCACCTGCAAGCCAGCCAGATGAATCACGTGGGTGACTGCCTTGGCTCCCACCATCTCCTTGACGGCCTGCAGATCCGTGACGTCCAGCCGCTGAAAATCGATCTCCTGGAGCTCCTCCTCGCTGAGCAGCAAGCGGGGTCGCACCGGGTCGGCGGCCAGGTCTGTGGCCACCACCGGCACGCCCTCGTCCACGAGTACCCGCAGTACCCACGCCCCGATACAGCCGAAGGATCCGGTCACCAGAAAAGTCTCAGTCATGGTTGCGCTTCCCGGGCTCGTTGCCGGCCGCCACATTGCTTGGGTTCAAGGGCATGGCAGGGGCCTACAGAAAAGGTGCCAGATGCTTGACGAAGTGGGTCTGCAGAATGTCCCGGTAGGTCTCTTCCCCATGCCGCAGGGTAGCCATCAGGGCCGGAAACAGCTGGTCATGGTTGAGAACGGAGCCGAAGGTCACATGCAGCACCTGCCGGGCATGGAAATCTTCCAGCAGGGAAGTCAATTGGGCATCCGGCATCTGGGCATAAGCGGGGACATGGGCCTTCTGGGCGGACACGTGGTAGGCCTGGCGGTCTGTCTCGTACCGTTCCAGGGCGAAATCCATGAGGGTGCGGAACAGGTCCGGCTCCAAGTACCCTACGGTGCGCACGGCTTCCAGATAGCTGGTGCCGGCGGTCTTCACATGGATCAGATTCCCGGCGATCTCGGCGGCAATGGGGTAGATGCTGAACTTGTCGGAGCCGGAGTGCAGGCTCAGCTTGTAGGGGCCATACCGCCGTGCCACGGCCACATGCTCGGCGAAGGTGCGGGCGAACACGTCCAAGTCTCCAATGTAGTCCACGCCTTTCTCGAACATGCCGGCGTAGCGCGGCGCCACGCTCACGCACGGGATCTGCAGTCTCCGCATTTCGTGGGCCAGATAGATGTGTTCCGTCAGGGAGGTGATGGTAGCCGTTTCATCCACGCTCATTTCCAGGTCGTACGGCTCATTGCCCCGCAGGGATGCCAGATGGCGTGCCATGCGCACGGTATGCGCCAGGGCCGACCCATACTTGGCAGCAGCGCGCAACACGTCCTCTTCATCCAGGGTGACCGGCCCCGTCTCCAAGGCAATGGTCTGGTCCGCCAGGCGGGAGACCAGATCGGCAGGGGAACTGTCCAGCGTCTCCCAGTCCAGGGCTGCGGCCTTCGCGGACACCACCGGCCGGCCGGCCGTGTTGGCCTCGTCGTCCACCCGGTCTCCCGGATCCACCGTGAAGAAGGTGTATCCTGCGCCGTGGCAGAGGTCTACGTCCGCGGTGGTCTTGAGATGGTCGGCATCCGCTCCATAGCCGTCCGTCCAGCCGGATTGCAGCACTCCCCACATGGCATCGTCAATCACTTCCTGCGGACTGCGGCCCGTGCGGTCATTCTCGCGAATGGACTGCTGTGCCAGAATCGGGAAGATGGGCGGCTGGGCCGGGATCGGATCCAGGGTCCGGGCCGCAGCCCGAAAAGCCCGAATGTGGCCGGGCGTCGCCAGTCCCAGGCGATCCCCCGTCCCCGCGGACTTGGCTAGGGCGCAAGGCACGGGAGCCAGGAAGGGCAAGGCGCGGCGCAGACGTTCCGCCTGGGGCGCGTTGGTGGGGCCGATGGTCAGGCTGCAGCGGGTGCCGTCTGCCAGGACCAGATCATGGACCTGACCAGAAATGCCGGGTTCGGTGTCCACCGTGGCCAGGCAGCCCACCACCCGCTCCTCACCGCGCTTGCCCATGAAGAACAGGCGGTGCACGTCTGCGCAGAGCGATTCGGCATGCACATGCATGCCGGTGCGCAGACCCAAGGACTGTGCCAGCGGGTGGCGCAGTTCCGGCACGAGGGCCAATGGGGGGCCGTTGGGGTCAAACGGACTGGGGAGCAATGCAGGAGGAGTCATGTTTCGAGTCCGGGAGTGCGGCCGCGGGCCTCCGGATCAGGTCGCCTGCGTGTCACACCCCCGCATAGGCGGCAAAGCCGCCATCCACGGGAATGACCGTGCCGGTCACGAAGCGGCTGGCATCGCTGGCCAGCCACACGGCCGTGCCCACCAGTTCCTCGGGCTCGCCAAAGCGGCCCATGGGCGTGTGATCCACAATCTGCTGGCCGCGGGCGGTCAGGGTGCCATCCTCTTGCAGAAGCAGGGCCCGGTTCTGATCTCCGAGGAAGAACCCGGGTGCAATGGCATTGACCCGCATGGCGGGCGCGTAGACCCGGGCGAATTCGACGCTCAACCAGCGGGTGAGGTTGTCGACGGCCGCCTTGGCGGCGGCGTAGCCCATGACGCGGGTCAAGGGTTGCTGGGCCGCCATGGACGAGATGTTGATCACGGAGCCTTGCCGCTGTGCAGCCATGCTCTGGCCGAAGACCTGTGTAGGCAGCAAGGTGCCGGTCAGGTTGAGGCCCACGACCTCCTCGAAGGCCTCCTGGGCCAGTGCAAAGAAGGTCAAGTCTCCAAAGACCGTGGCGGCCGGCACGTTGCCTCCGGCCGCGTTCACCAATATGTCGATGCGGCCGCTGCGGGAGAGGACCTGCGCCTTGGCGGCCTCGAGGGAAGGCTTGTGCAAGACATCGGCCGGCAAGGCAAAGGCCTGACCGCCGCAGGCCTGGATTTCCTGCGCCACTTCCGCCGCGCGGACCTCTCGCCGTCCCAGAATGCCGACCTGGGCCCCCGCCGCCGCCAGTCCACGGGCGATGGCTCCGCCCAGCACGCCGGTGCCGCCGGTAACGATGGCGGTCTTGCCGCCGAGGGAAAACCGAGAGGCCATGTTTAGAGAGACGGCAGGTCCACCCACCGCAGCCCTTCCTGTCCCCCGGCCCAGATCTGATTGCCGGCTTCCAGCAATGCCAGACAGGCATCTTCGCTCGGATGGGGCATCCACTGGCAGCCATCCTGGGAACTCCAAAGATGGGCTTCGTCGCTCAGCAGGAAACCACCTTGCTCCAGGGCCACCAGGGCATTGACGCGCTGTGGGGCATCCGGAACGCGGCGGAAATCATGGCCCTTGTTGTCTGATATCCACAACCCCTCATCTTCGGTGCCGGCCAGTACCACATGGGATGTGTGGAAGTTGACATCCACGGCGGCGACCTGGAAGACTCCCGCCGCTCCGCGGCAACGTTTCCAGCCGCGACCGCTGGCCGGGGATCTGTAGAGGCCTTCGTCCGTGCAGGCGAATGCCAGCTGCCAGCGGGGCCACACGTGCGCGGGATAGGGCGGCGCCCAGCAAATGTGCAACACATTCAGGCTTTCCAGCCCGAAGTTGCACACATACCAGCCTGCGCCGTTGTTGGCGCTGCGCAGAATGCCCTTGTCCTCCGTGCCGGCCAGCAACACCTGGGAATGGGTCACGTCCGGGGCGGCTGCCAAGGACATGACCGCGCTGTCCACATGGTCCATCCAGCCTCCTTGCCACGTTTCCCCGGCGTTGATGCTGTAGGCCACGCCGTGGGGCGCCCCCCCGACCAGCACCCGGTCGGGCAAGGTGCAGCAGGCATACAGATACCTCTGCGGTTGAATCACTTCCTCCAGCTCACCTTGGCCTCCGACCTTGAACAGGCCCTCCGGGCCGGCCGCGTACAGCTGACCGTTGGACTGCGAGAGAGACAGGACAATGCTCATGGACCAGGGAAAACTCCGCGCCAAATGATACAGAAATGCAGACTGGAGCCTAGTACGGCGTAAAGGACTGTTCCGGCTCCTTGTGGTAGACGATGGCGTCGGTGGTGATCGCCATCACGGAATTGCTGACCACGGTGCGCAAGACGTCAATCAGAATGTCCGGCACATCCAGGATGGCCGCCTCAAAGGCGTCCTTCACCTCACCGCTGTAGGCATCGAAGACCGCTCGGGGGCCCGCGTCGCGAACCCGTTGCACATGGACGCCCGCATTCTCGACGTGGGCATTGGCCATGATTTGTTCCAGCGGGGCGTTCAAGGCCTGTGCCAGGATGCGTTTGCCCGGCGCCAGTCTTGCGTCGGCCATGCCCAGAGCGGCGGCGGCATGCACCAGACTGGCCCCGGCCCCGGGCACCACGCCACTGCGCTGGGCCTTGGACAGCACCCGGATCGTGCGTTTGGAAAGATCCGCCAGCAGTTCCCGTTCCACCTTGCTGTTGGCTCCCACCTTCAGCTGGCCCACTCCGCCGCTGAGCGTGGAAACGCGCCGGACCAGAATCGCCCAGTCGTCGTCATCCATGGGAGTCTTGGCCAGCTGCTGGCGCAATTCCGAGGCCTTCTGGCGGACCGCCGGATCAAACTGGTTCCGGGCCAGTACGTAGAGGCTGTCGGTGTCCACCTCCACGCGGTTGACATCTCCCAGATCCTCGGGGGCAATGTCCTCTGCGGCCTTGCTGATGTCATTGCCTACTGTGGTGGCCCCTGTCAGCAGCGCCAGGTCCTGGTACGCCAAGCGTCTTTCCTCCCCCACGAACTTCATTTGGATGGCCGCGAGGGGCAGTTTGCCCTTGTGTCGGGGATCCTGCTCCTGGGCCTCCAGGGCCGATTCGTCGAATTCGTTGTGTTGCGGGGGGCGGTTGTTGGCCATCAACAGCCCAATCGCCTGATCACTGAAGTTGTTGGCCAGAATGGTCAAGGAGCTGGCCTGCGCCGCGTGGGCGGCTTGCAGGATCGCGATGATGTCGACCGGATCCTCCAGGTTCTTGTCCACCAGTGCAATCCGGCCGGTTGGCAGGACCGCCTTGCGATGCGCCTTGTCGGTGTAGAAATGCATGCTGGCGATCTGCGCCTTGTAGTGGCCCCCCGGATGATAGAACTGCTGCAGGTAGGGAGCCACGAACTTGTGGACGTTGACATGAGCGTCCGGGCCCAGCAAGTAGCTCATTTCCCCCATGACCTGGGCCAGTTCCGGATCCTCGATGATGGACCGGGCCAGTGCCGCCAGTTCATCCTCGTCACCAATCGGGACAGCGGTGTCCCGCAGGTACTGCACCACTTCCTCGCAGCCCGCTTGCAGGCCTTGGGCCAGCACCACCGGATTGAAGCCCGCCGCGGTGAGCCGAGCGCTTTCGTTGAAGATGGCCTGGGCCAGCACGGCGGCGACGGTGCCGCCGTCGCCGACCTCCTGGCCGATTTGCCAGATCATGGCGCGCATGAACATGGCCCCGACATCGGAGTCCGGGTCGTGCATCTGAATGATGCGCCGCACTGCCGTGGCCGAGTCGTCCAGCAGTTCTGTCTTGCGGCCCACATCCTGTTGGTGCGCCACGATGCCCCCGACGGGGCCTAGCGTGGGACCCAGCAAGTCTGCGATGGCATTGATGCCGGAACTTAGGTGCTTGGAGGCTTGTAGCCTGCTTACTATGCGCGGAACGGGCATGACTCAGGTGATTCTGGACGGATTGAAGGCGGCAGCGGCGAGGGCAGGTTCACCCAGGGCGGCAGTCTATCCCTCTGTTTCCCAGGCCGGAACAATCTGCATGTGCATTGAACAGCATGAATCGTACTCTGAATCCCGCCTGCAACCAACAAATAGGCAGGGACCAACACCCTTACATGAGCTTGACGTACAGATCCTCATGCCGTTGCAGCGCGGCGGCATAGAGCGAAGCCGCCTGGGGTGTGGGGTGGGCCACCTCCCCTACCGGCAGCGTGCGCTGCAGGGTCTGTGCCTGGCCCAGGGCCTCCCAAGCCAAGAGCGCCGCGCCGCGGCTTGTGACCTCCGTTTCCTGCAGCAGCCGCACTTCACGCCCGAAGAGATCGGCGACAATCTGGCGCCACGTGCGCGAATGGACCAGGGCCCCGCCACTGGCCAGTATGACGGCGTCGGGCTGCAGGCTGTCTTCCAGCAGCCGGGCTATCAGCACCAGTCGAAACGCCACGGCCTCCATCCCGGCTCGCAGCAAATGGCCCGGCTGCGTTGCGGCCGTGATGCCATGCATGGTCATGGAGGCGTTGTCTGCCCAGCCGGGACTGCGTTCCCCATGCAGAAAGGGCAGCAGGGTCAGGCCATGGGCATCCGGGGCCAGTTCGGCCGCGGCCTTTTCCAGTTCGGATTGGGGCAGGGCCAGCATGTCATGGAGCCAACGCACGATGTTGCCGCCGTCCGTGATGGCGCCCCCCAACAGGTGTCGGGTCCGGTCTACCCGGTAGCACCACAACCCGGTCGGGGTCGCGGGCGCGCTGCCCACAGGCATGTCGGGCACCAGCACCCGTACGGCCGCGCTGGTGCCAATCGTGACGGCCAAGGCATGGTTGTCCAAGGCACCCGACCCGATGTTGGCTGCCGCGCCATCCCCCACGGCCAGGAAGAACGGGATGTCGGCCAGTTCCGGCCAGCGGTCAGCCCACGGCGGCTGCAGTCCGTGCAGTCCCTGGGCATAATCCTGCAAGGGCGGCAGTTGCTCGTCCCGCAGCGGCAGATAATCGGTCCAGATGGACAGCCAGCGGCCCGCAGCCCGATCTTCCAGCCCGGTCCAGCCCGCTTCGCAGGTGCTGATGGGAGACGGCACCTGACCAAACCACCGAGACAACAGGTAGGCGCCCAGCGTCTGCCACCAGCGGACCTGGGCACACATTTCCGGATCCGCCGTGTGGATCCCGCACAGCAAGGCCGGGGCATAGGCCGTGTGTATGGGGACTCCGCTGGCGGCATAGATTTGGTCGGCCAGCCCTGCCGCCTGCAACCGGGACCGCAACGGGCCGGCTGCCTGCGCGCCGTGCCGGCAAGCGTACGAATAAAGAGGGGTGGCCGCTTGGCCGCGGGCATCCACCCCCACCCAGCTCAAGGCAAAGACCGAGAGCCCCACGCCAACGACAGAATGTCCCGCCGCGGCAGTCCGCACCGCCGCCAGGGTGCCGTCCATGGCGTTTTCGCAGCCGCGGGTGGCGGTCTCCAGGTCCAGAGTGCCGTCCCTTTGGTTGCGGTACATCTGCACCCGGCGACTGCCGGCCAGATAGGTCCCGGTCTGATCATAGGCGCTGCAGCGGGCCGAAGAGGATCCAATATCCAGCGCCAGCACCAGATTGGACATGTGAAGCGAGATCCAGAAAGAGCCAGGACTCAGTAGCCCAACTGTTTGTCCACTCGATTGCGCAGGGGCCGGCCGGATTCATACCGACGCAGATTGTCGAGAAAGACTTCACCAGCCCGCCGGCCGTAATCCACCGACATGCCGGAATAGTGGGATGTGATGATCACATGGTCCATCTGCCAGAGTGGCGAATCCGGCGGATTGGGTTCTTCATAGGTCACGTCCAAGCCTGCCCCCTTGATGCCGCCTGCCTGCAGCGCAGCGATCAGGGCCGACTCGTCCACTACCTTGCCCCGGCCGATATTGATGAAATGGGCGTCCGCGGACATGGCGTCAAAGGCGGCGGCCCCGATCAGCTCATGGGTGCCCGGGGTATGGGGCAGGCAGGACACAACCCAGTCCGCCTGGGCCAGGGGCGTTTCCATTTGGTCCGGCCCGTACACCGCGTCCACTGCCTGCGGCCTGGCCAGGTCCGCGTGCCGGCGCACGGCCACGACCCGCATGTCAAAGGCACGCGCCGTCAAGGCCACGCGGCTGCCGATGCTGCCCACGCCCATCAGGCACATGGTGGAGCCGGCCACTTCCTGTACGGCGGTGTGGGGCAGCCTCTGCCAATCTCTGTCCTTCTGGATGCGTATGGCTCCTTGGATGTTGCGGGCCAAGGTCAACATCAGCGCGAAAATGTGCTCCGTGATGGAGATGGCATGGATGCCTGAGACGTTGGTCAGCTGGAAATCCATGTCCCGTGTTTGTGGATGACGCATCAACACCGCATCGGCCCCGGCCGAGAACAGCTGCACCCAACGGCAGTTTTCCGCACTCAGCAGGACCTCAATCGGGGCATGGCCCGCCAGCACCTCAATCTCGTCCAGATGCTCCTTGATTTTCTCCGAGTCGGTTGTGATCAGCAGTTCCCTGGTCCCCACCGCCGTCTGGAGCTTGCTGACAATGCCAGCATCCATCTGGTCTTCGTGCTGATGTACAAGCACCACGCTCATGGCTGTTTTTCTCCCGACTGGCGAATCAGTGGCTGCGTATTCCCCCAGGAAGGCAGGCCAGTTGTGACTCCGTGCGCGGCTGAATCTTACAGGGCACGTCGCCATCTGCCGAACGGGCCACAAGACCTTCCATCATAAGGATGTCCCGCCTTTGTTGAGATCGCCCATGACTGGAACGACGAAGACCATCATCTTTGCTTCCGAAAAGGGCATCACAAGCCCGCGATGGGATGCGGGATGCACCATGATCGGATTGCCTTGGGAAGCGCCCCGTCTACACATGGAACGGCAGGAGTCATGCATGTTTGCACAGTGCGCAAGGCGCGCCAAGCTGCAATGTGGGTTTTCCAGGCCCGATTGTCCAGCAACAGCCCCAATATGAACATGCCAGTTGTCGCCCCATGGTGGATACCCTCGGGATGCGTCCAAGTCCGACAAGACCAACGCGCACTGTCCGGAAATCCTGGTCTGAGCATCTTCTCGCCTTGCCCATCAAAGGGGAACGTTCCGTGCCTTCCATCGCCGTACATGCCCATGATTCCTCCAGCCTCAACGCAAGGGCTCCTTCGTGGGGCTTCGCGTGGGGCAGATGGGCTCCAACATCCTTGGCCGAAGTTCACATCCGCGATCTTGTGTGCTGGGAAGACAAGGAGACGGGCGACATGGTCCGGGAACCTTGTCGCGGCCTGGAACCGTTGATTCGGAACTGGCAGAAGTTGGGCGGTCTCTGACACTCTGGCACGGCGGCAGCCGGGATTGCGGGCTGATGATGCTGTCCCATGGCGATCTCCTGCCCTGAGGCTCTCGTGCCCGATGGACTTCCTGGCAAGCCATGTCGATGCCATGTGCCGCCCCTTGCCGCCGTGTCGTCTGTCTTCCAGTGACCCGCTCTCTTACAGCACGCTCCACCAAGGCGCGGCAAGCACATCGGGAGCAATCCATTCCAGCATGGTGCCCGTGTGCAGCAGAAGGTCGGCTCTGGCCCTTTCTCCGTACTCGGCCCGGAAGGTGCGCAGATGGGCTGTGTCCCGGAGGCGCGGCCGTGCTGTCGCCTTGACTTCAATGGGCAACAGACGGTCTCCTGCCTCAATCACGAAGTCCACCTCTTCACCGATGGTCGTGCGCCAGTAGAAGATTGCAGTGTGGTCGAGCCTCGTATCGCGCCGGGTCAGCAGGTCGTGCAGCACCAGGCTCTCCAGATGGGCCCCGCGCGGTTCCTCCTCTTGGGCAAGGTGCAGCGCCACCCCAGTATCCCCCCAGTAGAGCTTGGGCGATTTGATCAGCCGCTTGGTGTGTTCACTGCGTAGGCGGGAAGCCGAACCGGCAGATATGATGTTTCCAGCAGGTTGAGGTAGCGATGCACTGTCGGCTGCGGCAGGGCCACGTCACGGCCCAGCTCCGCTTGGTTGACCAGTTGGCCCATGCGCAGGCAAGTCGCCCGCATCAAGCGGCGAAAGTCGGGCAACGCCGCGATGGAGGAGAGAGTCAGCAGGTCCCGTTCCAGATAGGTGCGCACGTAGCCGTCAAACCAGATGGCCCGTTCCTGGGCCGACTCAAAATGAAGTGCTGGGAGTGGGAAGCCACCTCGACGTGCCAGCATCCGCCAATCCTCTGGCTGATCCAAATGGGACGCTATCAGATCAGGCCAGTCCCCGTTCCGTGCATCCAGCAGTTCTTCCCAGAGCCCCGCGTCCCAAGCCGCGCTGCTCTCGCCGCGTCATCGGCCAGAGGGTCAGGTGACTAGCCCGGCCCGCCAGCGATTCGGATACTCGGCGCATCAAGAGCAGATTGGCTGAACCGGTAAGCAGGAATCTTCCTGGTTGGCGTCGCCGGTCTATGGCCTGTTTCACCGCGTGCAACAGGGCCGGCTCCCGCTGCACCTCGTCAAGGGTCACTGGTTGGTTGCCACCGAGTAGCGTCTCGGGATCACGGCGGACTGCGTCTACCACGTCCAGGTCGTCCAGGGAGAAAAAGCGGCGGCGGCCCGGCGCAAGTTCCTGCGCCAGGATCCGTGACCGCTGAGGTCGCTGGAAACCGGGTGGCGACCATAAGTTGGGGATTGAGCAGACATTCCCTGTAGCAAGTGTGGCGGCAACATGGAGTGTCACTGTCTCACTCGCTTGTCTGGACTGTCCAGTTTTATGCTGTTGTCGCGTCCCCGGCCTGACCCAAGTCGGGTATCCCTCATCCATTGGTCCTGCTCCATCGGTGCTACAGAGCAGGCAAAGGGATTATCATAGGCAGTGTTCCTGACAGCGGTGTCCAGGATTGACGGCGCAAGCCCAGGACATCTATAGACGGATCCCTGAGGTTCGTGTTTGCCTGGAGAGGCGGGAGTGAGCAGGAAATGAAAGTTTCCCGGCCATTGGCTTCCCTGCCTGTGATGCGGTTACATCCCGGCATGACCTGTGCGTCTGCAGCCACTAAGCCGATGTCGCACACAGACTGTACTCTGGCCGCGCGGAACCAGGCTGTGCACACAGGTCCAAGGGACACGTGCACAGCCTGGGGGCTTCGGGGATCAGCGGCAACCGTGCCGGGTTCACTGAATTAGCCTGCGCCCTATGCACGTCGTCTTGGTCAGCAAAGCCCTGGTCACCGCGATCTATCAGAGGCTGGTGTCCGAAATAGGACAGGCCGGAGTGGATTTGACAGTGCTTTGTCCGCCGTACTGGCAAGATTCCCGCGGCCGGCACGAACTGAGCACAGAGCCTTCGCCCCATTACCGGCTCCAGGTCATTCCCATGCGCTTCAACGGAAATTACCATTTGCACTACTACCCCAGCCTGGCGGCGAGACTGCAGGCTCTTCAACCCGATCTGCTGCACATGGACGAGGAGGCATACAACCTGGCCACTTGGCTGGGTCTGCGCCAAGCGGAGCGTCTGGGCATCCCGGCCCTTTTTTTCACCTGGCAGAACCTGGAGCGCCGTTATCCACCGCCCTTCCGCTGGTGGGAACGCGCAGTCTATCGGCAAGCGCGTCATGCCATCGCGGGTTCGCAAGCGGCCCGGCAGGTCTTGCGGAACAAGGGATATGCTGGCCCGGTCACCGTCAATCCGCAAATGGGAGTGGATGCAGAGTTGTTCACCCCTGCGGCCGCGCCAGTGTCCCATGACCGCTACACCATCGGATATGCAGGTGGCCTGGTGCCCGAAAAGGGACTGGACATTCTGCTCCGGGCGTGCGCTGCGCTGGCAGGGGACTGGGAACTGCAGCTGGTGGGCAGCGGCAACGCGGAACCGTCCCTGCGCCAGATGGCCGCTGATCTGGCATTAGGGGATCACGTGCGATTCCTGGGCCGCCGCACTGGACGGGAGATGCCCGATTTCTACCGTGGCCTCGATGTCCTGGTCCTGCCCAGTCGCACCCAACGCAACTGGAAGGAGCAATTTGGCCGCGTGTTGATTGAAGCGATGGCCTGTGCCGTGCCCGTGGTGGTCAGTGACAGCGGCGAAGGCCAGCATGTGGTGGGTGAAGTGGGCCTGGTGTACCCAGAGGCAGACCCTGCGGCGTTGGCCGCACATCTTCAGACCCTGCAGGTGGCTCCTCTGCAGCGCAGATTGCGGGGCAGGGCGGGGCGGACCCGCGTGCTGTCCCATTTCAGCATGCCAAGGGTCGCATCCAAGGTAGTGGAAGTGTATGCCCAGATTCTGGCTGATCCCGTGACTGCTTCTTGAACCGCATAGTCCTGAACGCCACGCTGCTGGATGCCAGCGCCACGTTCCGCAGCGCCGGCGCCAGCCGATACCTGCGCCGGACCCTGCGAGGTCTGGCCCAGGCCGCCGCGGTGCAGCCGGCGGCCTGGGACTTGCAGGCGTTCGTGGCCGACCCGGGCGACCCCGTGCCGGGCATCCGGTTTCTGCCGGTGCCGGTGGCCCGCGGCGGACGCGGCCTGCGCGTGGTGTGGGAACACACGGGCTTGCCCCTGACCTTGCACCGGATGCGGCCTGCCCTGTTTCACGGATTGGTGAATGTGCTCCCGGTTGGCAGCAGCTCCTGCCCCAGCGTGGTCACGGTGTTGGACTTGTCGTTTGAACGGGCCCCAGACACTGTGCCTCTGTTGCGGCGGCAATACTTGCGCACGATGGTGCGTCGGAGCGCAACCGCAGCCCAGCGGGTGGTGGCCATCAGCCAGGCGACCGCAGACGACCTGAATTGGCTCTATGGCATTGCCGCGGATCGGATCACGGTGGTGCCTGTGCCCGTGGACCCCGCGCTGGGCCCTCAGGATCCCGGCACGGACCCCGCGGTGTTGGCCCGGCTCGGGCTTTCCTATCCCTACGTTTTGCATCTGGGCACGATCGAACCCCGCAAGAACCTGGGATGGCTGGTGGACACTTTTGCAGACTGGCATGCCCGCGGGGCCGCGCGCCGGGCTGGCGCCGAGGACTTGCGTCTGGTGTTGGCGGGGGACCGCGGCTGGGAGCGCCGCGCCTTTTATGATCGTCTGCAGGCAGAGGATCTGCGCTCCAAGGTGACGTTGCTGGGGTATGTGCCTGCCGATTGGTTGGGCGCCCTGTACCGGGCCGCGCGGGCCTGTCTCTTTCCTTCCCGGCTGGAGGGTTTCGGCATGCCGCTGATGGAAGCCATGGCCTGTGGCACTCCAGTGCTCTGCAGCCGAATTCCGGCTTTTCGGGAAGTGGCCCGCGAACATGCCCTGTTCTTCGATCCGGACTCGCCAAGACAGTTGCAGGAGCTGATGTCCGGCATTGTGCAGGAAGATGCCGCCAGACAGCGTCTCCGTGCCGCGGCCCTGCACCACGCCGCCCGATTCAGTGAGGCCGCCACCGGTCAGGCCTTGCTGCAGGTCTACCGGGAGGTCCTGTAGGTGCCTGTGTGCGTACCCTGCATCTCCGGCAGCCCAGGCCCGGCAGTCCCCTAAACTGACGCCATGGATGCCCGCGCCACTGGCCTGTTGGAGGCCGCCCGATCCCGCCTGGGGCCTTTCCTGTTGCGGGTGCATGACGTGCTGCTGACCATGCTGTCCTTCGGTCTGGCGTACATCGTGCGGTACCGGCTGGAGTGGTTCATGGAAGTGGAGCCGGTGCATAGCCAGACCTTTGCGGTGTATTGGCCCCCGGCCCTGACGCTGTTGCTTGTCCAGCCCTTGGTGTTTCAGTTGACGGGCGTCTACCGGCGGCGGCCGCAGGACAGCAGACTGGGAGAGGCCTTCACGGTGGCCAGCGCCAGTACGCTGAGCATTGTCATTCTCATCATTTTCCAGTTGTTCTTCAATCCTCTGCTCTATAGCCGTCTGGTCTTTCTGTACACGGCCTGCGGCATGACGTTGCTGATCAGCCTTTCCCGCCTCGTCGTGGGACATCTGCGCCGGTATGCGCACCAGCGCGGCGTGGGCAACGAGCGGGTGCTGCTGGTGGGGACAGGGGAATACGGACGCATGGTCATGCGCAATATCGTGGCCCGTCCGGAACTGGGCTGGGAACTGCTGGGGTTTCTCAACGAAGAGGACGGTCCGGACAAGGGCGACATTGGCCGCTTCAAGATGCTGGGTCCCATCAGTCACTTGGCCCGCGTGGTGGAGGAAATGCGACCGGATCGGGTCATCATCTGCCTCTCCTGGCGCAATTACGGCTTGGTCGAGGAGACCCTTCAGTTCTGTCTGGACCAGGGAGTGCCGGCCCAGGTGGTCCCCAATCTCTTCCAGGTGACCCGCCGCCAGATCAAGCTGGAGACCCTCAATGGGGTGCCGCTGCTCAGTGTGCAGCCCCTTTCGCTTACGGGATGGAACTACCTGCTGAAGCGGCTCCTGGACATCGCGCTGCTGATCTTGGTTGTCATCCCCGCGCTGGTGCTGGGAGCCTTGGTGGCGCTGGCCATATGGCTTGAATCCCGCGGCCCGGTCTTTTATTCCCAGATACGCATCGGGCGCAACCGGCAGCCATTTCGAGTGTACAAGTTCCGCTCCATGGCCCTGGGGGCCGAAGACCAGCAGGAGGAACTGGAAAGCCTGGACGATCTGGATACGGCCTCGGATCGCTTCTTCAAGATCAAGGACGACCCCCGGTGCACGCGGGTGGGCCGGATCCTGCGCGGTTTCAGCCTGGATGAGATGCCCCAGTTTCTCAACGTGCTGAGAGGAGAGATGAGCTTCGTCGGTCCACGCCCTGCCTTGCCCAAGGAGGTGGAGAAGTACGCGGACTGGCATCTGAAGCGGCTCTCCGTGGTGCCGGGCATAACCGGGCTCTGGCAGGTGTCGGGCCGCAGTGATCTGACCTTTGGCGAAATGGTGCTGCTGGACATCTATTACGCCGAAAACTGGAACCTGGCATTAGACTTGGAAATCGCCTTGCGCACCATTCCTGCCGTATTGCTGCGCCGAGGGGCCTATTGATGCCGAACTCCCTCCTGTGGCCGGGGCAGCCGGCTGCCGAGCCTGCGGGTACTCCTGGTGCGTCATGCGGGTGCTGATTCTCATGTCCGACACCGGCGGCGGCCACCGCAGCTGCGCCATTGCCCTGCAACAGGAATTTGCCCGCTTGCAGGCCGGCAGCCACCAGGTGGATTTCATTGACGTCTATCGCTTTTGTGCCCCCCGGCCCTTCTGCTATCTGCCGGACCTCTATCCCCTGGTTGTGAACCACTGGCCAGCCCTGTGGCAATGGACGTTCAAGACCTACGGCCCGGTGGTCACCGAAGAGCGCATGGCTTCCCTTTGGTCAGGATACTGCCAGCCCTACTTTGCCCTTCTGCTGCGACACTTCCGGCCCGATCTCATCATCACCGTCAACCCGCTGCTGTTGGCCGTGCTGTTTCGAGTGCTGGATGCGCTGGGCAGTCCCATCCCTGTGGCCTCGGTGGTGTCAGACCTGGTCGCTCCCCATTCCACCTGGTTCCATCCGCGCCTGGACCTGGCTTTTGTGCCTACCGCCTCGGGCGCCACCTCGGCGCGCCTGGCGGGTGTTCCCGCTGCCGCCATTCGAGTATATGGTCTGCCAGTGCGCCGGGAATTCATAGAGGCAGAGCGCCACAAGCCCTTGGTCAAGGCCGCCTTGGGCTTCCAGCCGGATCTGCCGCTCCTGCTGGTCACTGGAGGTGGCGAAGGCATGGGGTCCAACTCCTCTTTGCTCCCTCGGCTCATGGCGGCGATCGCTACGCGCAGCCTGCCGGACCTGCAGGTTGCCGTTGTCTGCGGCCGCAACGAAGAGCAGCGCAAGTTGCTGCAGGCCCGGTTTGGAAGCCCGAAGGTGCGCATTGTCGGCTACGTGGACAACATGCACGATTGGATGGCCGCCAGTGATGTGGCCATCACCAAAGCCGGCCCCAATACCATCATGGAGGCCGCTGCCATGGGCCTGCCGCTGATCATCAGCAGCTTCATTCCGGGCCAGGAAGCATACAATCCGGCCTTTGTATGTCAGCATCGCCTGGGCTGTTTTGCCGCCGATGTCGAAGAGCAGCTGGATGTGCTCACAGAGTGGCTTTGGGACCGGGACGTGCTGACTCAACTCTCTTGCCAGGTGGCGGCTGCAACCACAACACCGGCGGGGGGCCTGATTGTCCGGGAACTGGCACTGCGCCATGCCGGATAGGCCATGCCTGGGGCGGACAGCCGTGCCAGGTGCTCTGGACCGCCCCTCCCCTATGCTAGAATCCGGCCCCGCATGCGCTTGACAGCAGGACGCTCGAGGGGACTCTGACGCACCGACGGAGACTGGGGCAGCCCCCTCATGCAGGCGACCGGAAGAGGCATGAATCGTAGCCAGCTCGTCTTTGTCATCATTGTCAATGCCCTCTTCACGTTACTGATCGCCTCGACCGCGCATCTGCTCTACGCATTGCGACGGCCCGGAGAGGTTCCCATTGTGCTGGAAGTGGTCACACCGGCCCCGGCTGCCGGACAGGCCGCCGCCAGTGCAGCCGGTGATCTTGCGCCTGCAGTTACGCCGGTCGGAGAGGAGACAGCAGGCGCCGCAGTCATCACCACCCGCACCTACACGATTCGGGAAGGCGACACCTTGGGGGCCATTGCCGATCTCTTCGGCGTGGCCCAAAGCTCTCTGGCAGCGCTCAATGGCATCTCCAATCCCAATCTCATCGTGCCAGGTCAAACCCTGATCATTCCCGATTTCACCGGGGTGGCGGATGCCGGCGCGGCGGTCCCGGACGCCACTGACTTGGCGGTTCAGGTCTTGAACCCGGGCCTGTACGCGGAAGAGGCCGTTGTGATCATCAACGTGAAGCGCCCTTCCATTGATCTCAGCGACTGGTCGGTGGTAGCGGGAGCGGACGGGACCTACAGGTTCCCGCAGATTCCGCCGTTGCTGCGCGGCGAGAGTGTGCGCCTGTTTTCCCGCACCGGCACTGACACCGCCTATGATAAGCACTGGGGCCGGACCCCGACCATTTGGGGCCCCGGCACAACCATTTCCCTGCATGATCCGAATGGCACAGAGGTGCTCAGCATTGTCGTGTCTTGAAACTTCGAGGTATTGAAACAGTGACCACAGATGGGGAAGAACGGAAACCAGGCGGCAATGCGGCGCCGGCCGCCGGCCCCGGTGCCGGCTCACGGCAAGGACGCCCTCCGCGCGCCGGCCGCGGTCGGCGTAACAGCCGGGGTCGCCGCAACCGGGGCAATACACAGGAACGCGGCCCAGACAAGAGCCACGGCCGCCGCCAAGGCGGGCGCAAGGGCAGGTCGCGACCCGCAGCAGGAAGCAAGGAAAACGGGGATGTCCGGCAGCGTCGGCACCGTGGCCAGCACGCCGGCACTCGCAATCGGCGCGGCAGTCGGCAGCCGGGCCGGCAGTCCCGACAGAAAACCGGCATGGCCCAACAGAGCGAAGCCCTGTCTCCGGATCCCGGCTATGTGGAACCCACGTCGGTGTTCATCCATCAACACACGCGCAGCCCTTCCAGTCGGGACCCCGATTCCGGCATTCGCCAGCGGCCCAACTGGTTTGTGCGCTGGGAGGACGATTTCGATCAAGGCCATGACTACTGAACCGCGGTAGCAGGGGTGGCCGGGCCTGGGGCCCCGGCCGGCTTGCGTTCGCCGGAAACTGGCTGTCAGACGACCCTGGACCCAGTTGACATCTGGTGGGGCGGACATGCCTTCGTATCCTTTCTACATTGTGTTGGGAGCGTTGGCCTTGGCGGTCAGCATGCTGCTGACGCCTCTCAGCTCCTATCTGGGTCACCGCTGGCATATGGTGGACCGGCCGGGTCCGCGGCGGCGGCATACCGGTGTGGTGCCGCGGACCGGGGGCATTGCCCTGTGGTGTTCCTTTCTGCTGGTACTCGGCGCGTATCTGTTGCTGCCGCTGGTGACGGCCCTGGAAGAGCAGCCTTGGTTTCCTGTCAGTCAGGATGCGCGGGAGATGCGACGTGTCCTGGCCCTGATGGGGGGAGCGCTGTTCTGCGGCCTGGTCGGCCTGGCGGATGACAAATGGGACCTCCATGCGCGATACCAGTACCTGGCCCAGTTTCTGGCCGGCCTCATCGCCATGGCCGGCCTCATCTTCATCAAGGACGTCAACAATCCCTTTCAGGCCGGGTTGCTGTGGGGGCCTGACGGATTTCCCTGGTGGCTGGTCTTTCTGTTGACGACCTTCTGGTTCATGGGGTGCATGAACACGGTCAATTTCCTGGATGGGCTGAATGGGCTGGCCGCCGGGGTGGTGGCCATTCTGGCTGTCGTGCTGGCCCTGCACATGCTGGTGGTCCTGCCGGAGCCCCAAGCCAGTGTGGCCGTGCTGCCCACGATTCTGGCGGGTTCGCTGCTGGGATTCCTGTTTTTCAATCTGGCCCGCCGCAGCCCCTTCATGGGCAGCAGCGGCAGCTTCTTTCTGGGGTTTGCCGCGGCCGCCATCGGCATTGTGGGAGGGGCCAAGATAGCCACCGTGACCATGGTGTTGGGTCTGCCCATTGTCGATGTGGCGTGGCTGATATACAGCCGTCTGCGGCGGGGTCTGGCTCCCTGGCACGCCGGCCGGGATCATCTGCACTTCATTTTGCTGGACCGTGGCGTTTCGGAACGCCTGATCGTCCTGGCCTACTACCTGTATTGCGGTCTCTTTGGCCTGCTGACGCTGACCCTCGACGATCGCCTCAACAAGCTGCTGGCCCTGATTGGGCTGTCCACGGTGGCCATCGCCGTAATGGCCCGGCTGGGACGCCACTACGGCCAGTCATCGCCCGATGCCCGGCGTGCGAGCGGACGCTAGGCCGCAACGCTCAGCTGGCGGCGGATTTCGGCCAGTTCGCCCGCCAACTTATGGTCTTGGGTCAACTGCGCTGCAATGCGGGACACGCCGTGGCTCACGGTCTTGGGATCGCGTCCGCCCAGCAGGGCCCCAATCTTGGGCATGGAGATTTGCCCGTCGTGGCGCAGCAGATACATGGCTATCTGCCGGGCATGGGCCAGGACCTTCTTGCGCGACGGGCCGCGCAGGCCGTCCATGTCCAGGGCAAAGAATGCGGCGATGGTTTCCAGGACGGCCTCCGGGTCCCAGTCCTGCTCGGTCGGCACCATGCTGCCCAGACAGTCCATCACCTGCTGTTCGGTCAAGGGAGCCTGATTCTGGGAACGCAACAGGTTCAGCTGGTGCAGCACCCCTTCCAGGACCCGCACATTGTCCTGAATGTGCTGGGCGATGGGATGCAGGAGCGGCATCGGGATGTCGTACTGATACAGGCTCACCTTCTGCTGCAGAATGGCCAGCCGGGTTTCATATTCGGGGCGGTTGATGTCCACGGTCAGGCCGCCTTCAAACCGGCTGATCAACCTTTGTTCCAGCCCCTGAATGCTTTTGGGCGGGCAATCGCTGGTGAGCACCACCCGCTTGCCCTGCTCGAACAGTTCCGTGAAGGTGAAGAAAAACTCTTCCTGGGTGCGTTCGCGGCCGCCCAGAAACTGCACATCATCCAGCAACAGCAGATCCACGTCCCGGTACCGAGACCGGAAGCGATCCATCTGCTGAGTGCGGATGGAGGTGACCAGGTCATTCAGAAACTGTTCGGTCGTGCAGAGCGCGATGCGGGCTCCGGTGGCCTGCACCTCGTGCCCGATGGCATGCAGCAGATGGGTCTTGCCCAAGCCCACATCACCGTAGATGTACAGCGGCATGTACGTGTTCACGGGGCTGCCGGCCAGAGACCGGGCGGCCGCCCAGGCCAGCTGGTTGTGCTCCCCGCGGACAAACTGATCGAAGGTGAAGTACGGGTTCAGTTTGGTCTTGGTCTGAAAACTGCGGGATTCCGCGGTCTCGCGCCCCTCGCTCCGCTGGCTCAGGGCCTCCAGGGGAGTCAGCGTCTCCGTGTTGTCGGCGGGGGGGGAGCCGACAAAGAAGTTGACTTGGACAGCCTGCCCCAGGGCACGGGACAGACTGCGCTTGATCGTGGACCGGTACTTGTCGTTCAGGAAGGTGAGGGCCAGGGCGTGAGGCACCCGGACCAGCAACTCACCGTCTTCGCACGCGAACAGGCTGCTCTGCCTGACGTATACATCAAACTCCTCCGGGGTCAGTTTCAGCGCCAATTCTGTCTGTGTGGACGTCCATGCTTGCTCAGCCTGGGTGTGGGTGATGGACACTGTCTTGGTACTTCTTTGGTGTGGCAGTGGACATTGGACTCCAGTCACATGTCTTCACGGCCGCGATGCGGGGGGAGCGGGTCGGCCATGGAGGATGCTCGGTTGGAGCCGGGGTGGAAAATGGTAACACAATCCGCGAGGCCGACCAATTCAGATCGGGTCTCGGCCAGGGCCGCGCCAGACCATGGGCCAGAACGCTGCACAGGGTGCGCACAGGCCCCTGCGGACTACTGCAGCCAGCCTAGAATGACCTCTGCATGCTGGGGCAAGGCAATTTCGGGCTCCTCAATGTCAGGGTGCCATTTCTTTTCCCACTCGGCGCTGTAGCATCCGGTGTACCCTTGGGACTCAAGCAGCTCCACGATCTCCCGATTGGGCACGTCGCCCTGCCCCATCAGGGCCAGGACAAAGCCGCCGGCGGGTTGATGCCGGGCGTCCTTGAGATGCACGTGGGCGACTCGGTCCCCGATGAAATCCCACGTCTCGGCCACGGTTTCGCCCATGCGCCAGGGATGGTGCACGTCCCAGACAGCCTGCACATGGCGGGAAGGCACCTGGTCCAGGACTGCGGCCACGTCCTTTCCCTTGCAGAAGGCATCGTGTGTCTCCAGCAGGATGGTGACGTGGGCGGCTTCCGCAACCGGGGCCAGGGCATTCAGGCTCTGTGCCACCCAGGCAATGCTCTGCTCCATGGTGCAGCCTGCCGCCGTGTTGCCGCCGAAGGTGCGCACAAAGGGCACATCCAGCGCGGCGGCCAGGTGGATGTAAGCCTCCAACTCCTTCTCGAACCCGGATCGCTCCGTGGCGTCGCGGGCCGTGAAACGCGTGGAAGCCCCGAGACCGATCACCTTTAATCCGCGCTGGGACATGACATCCCGAATCCGCCGTCTCTGGCTTTCCTCAAGGTCCGCGGGAATAATCACGCCATCCAGCAGCCGGATTTCCAGCCCCCCGTATCCATGAGCCACCGCGGCATCGGCAGCCTGTTCCAGCGTCCAGCCGGGACAGCCCAGCGTGCTGAACATCAATCTCGGATTCCCTGTCATGTTCCCTTCCTTTTTGAGGCTGATCCCGCAGACCCAGGCGGTCCGCGGCGCAAACGCACTGTCTACACCGGAGACAGCGCGTGACACTTCTCCTGCAACTGAATCACCCGCAACACGCTCTCCGGCGTAATCACCAGGGGGGCCCCATGCCGAATGGTCTGGTAGAGATCCAGGTAGTACTGGGCATAGGCTTGACTATGGGACTGGTCCGGCTCCGGCTGCCAGCTGTTCTCCTGCCAGGGAATGTCATCCCGGTTGTAGGAGCGATCCGGGGTGGGCCGCGTGTCCAGTGTGCGCGGAGGCAGGTCCTGCGGATCAAAGTGCTTCCACTGCAGTTTGCCACCGTTGCCCCACAGACCGCCCTGAGTGCCCATGACGTTCCAGCTCTCCCCCGGGAAGGCACAGGCACTGGAAATCTCGATGTCCATGGTGGGCTGCCCTTCCGCCTTGATGACCAGCTTCAGATGGTCGTCGGCATCGCCCAGCGAGAGGGTCTTCTCCAACTTGCAGAACACTTCCGGCTCGGCGGGGCCAAAGAGCTGCAGGGCCTGATCGAGGTAGTGCGGTCCCGTGTTGTTGAGAGTGCCTCCGCCATACCGCTTGAGCGTCTGCCAGTCCCACCGCCGGCCGAATCTGTGCTCGGTCATGCGAATTTGCACAATGCGCCCCAGGATGCCGGAGGCCAGAATCTCCTGCACCTTGCGAAAGTCCGGGTTGTATCTGCGTTGCTGAAAAATGGACAGCACCTGATCACTGTGCCGCGCAGCTTCCACCATGCGCTGGGCCGCCGGCAGCGAGTCCGCCATGGGCTTCTCGCACACCACGTGCCGGCCCGCCTGCAGGGATTGCACCGTCAGGTCGGCGTGCAGAAAACTGGGCAGCGAAATGACCACCAGTTCCACGCGGTCGTTGCCCAGAAGGCCGTGGAAACTCTCATAGCCAGCGCAGTCAAAGGCCGCCTCGGCTTCCTGACGGCGGGCCGCCTCGGCATCCGCCACGGCGGCCACTTGAAAATGCGCAGGCAGCTGCTTGAGCAGGTGGGCATGAATCCTCCAGCCGCTGCGGCCCAATCCTGCGATGCCCACCTGAATGGGTTCTGTAGTCATGCATGTTTCCCCTTCTGCAAGGTTGGGTCCAATCTTGTGGAACATCTGCCGAAAGCAGGGAGTCCCCTGTGAGTCAGCGGTCCTGGGATTGTTCCGCCAGGGCTTGGGCTTCCAGTGCCAGCCGCATGGCGGCAAGGCAGTGGGCTTGGCTCATGGCGGTTTCGGTCCGGTGCCGGATGTCATGCAGCAAGAGCCGTCCGTAAGGGGTTTCCACATCCCTGCAGTCTTCGTAACGGGTGGCCCGACCATCCACGACATACAGGTGGTCGCCGCGGGTTCCCGATCGGCCGATGTCAATGTTCTTGCGGATCTCCAGGTACCCCTCTGTGCCCACTACGGTCAGCCGGGTGTCTCCCCACACAGGCAGTCCCGATGGGCTGCACCAGTCCACGCGCATGTAGCCGGAACAGGTCTCGCCCTGTACCAGCACGTCCCCAAAATCCTCCAGTTCGGGAAATTCCGGATGGGCCCGATTGGCCACCTGCGCGGCCAGAATGCGGGGATGGGGCTCCTGACTGAAGGCCAAATACTGGTCACATTGGTGAGTGGCAATGTCACTCAGAATGCCCCCGTACTGCGCCTTGCGGAAAAACCAGTCTGGCCGGGTGTCCGCCCGCAGCGAATGAGGGCCGGTGCCCAGGACATGAATGACCTGGCCGATGGCCCTGGCCTGGACCAGCTCCAGCGCCCGCACCGTCGCCCGACTGCCCAACCTTTCACTGTAGGCTACGGCGTAGATGCGGCCTGTGTCCGCCTGCACCTGCTTCACCCGGGCCCACTGCGCCAAGGTGGTCATGCCACCCTTGTCGCTCAATACGTCCTTGCCATGCTGCATGGCCTGTACGGCAATGCCGGCCCTTTCGGCAGGGATGGCTGCGGTCAGGATCAGGTCGATTTCCTCACTTTCGTAGATCTCTTGCGGGTCTGGACAGATCTGGGCCGCCGGGAATCGCCGCGCGAATTGCTGCTGCAGCTCCCGCTCGGGTGCATGGACCGCGCACAGTTCAGCCCCTGCCGCCAAAAGCATGCCGATCATGCCGTATATGTGGCCGTGATTCAGACCGATCGCAGCCATGCGGACAGGTGGGGACAACGTCATGGCCCGCTCAGGCTCCGGCGGAGTAGAAGAGGTCCCGTCCCGCCACCAGGTGCCGCATCTTGCCGTCCGCCACATTGCGCGGCAGCATCCAGAGCCCGCAGTCCGGATGCACCCAGGCAATCCGGTCCACCCCGATCAACTGGACGGCTGCCTCGATGCGGCGCGCGATGACTTCCGGGGTCTCGATCTCCAGGTCCTTGATGTCCACAACGCCGATCCCCAGCCCGATGTCCGGTCGCAGGTCCTGGAACGCCTCCAGCTCTCCGTAGCCGCGGCGGGCAAACTCCAGAATCAGGGCATCGACCTGGAGACGGTTGAAGAACGGAATCAGATCGCGCCAGATACCCGACTGGATGGTCTGGCCGCCGTAGTTGCCAAAGCACAGATGCAGCGCCTTCTCGTTCTGAATGGCCTGCAGCACCACATTCAGCGGTTCGTGCGCCCACGCGTTGTCTGCGGGATGGCCTGGCAGGTTGGCCTCGTCCACCTGCAGTATGTCCGCCGCGATTCCCTGGATGCTCTGGGCCAGCACTTCGGCCAAGGCCATGGTCAGGTCCGGCAGGCTGCGGTAATGCGTGTCGTACACTGTCTTGGCCAGCATGTAGGGAGAAGTGACCGTGAACTTGACTGGATGAAAGGTCAGCTGGCGCAGCTCCTCGTAGTCCGCCGCCAGGTCCAGGTGTCCCTGCCCCAGAGGCCCCGTCACAATGCCCGCCGGCCGTGCCCGGAACTGCATGCCGGCCTGCCCTTGAAAGGCCCTTGTCTCCGCCTGCGACAGGACGGTCCGCACCCCTTCCAGGGGTTCCAGAAAGTATTCGATCATCCCGTTGGTTTCGGGATGATTGAAGTCGAAGCGGCCCAGCTCGCCATCCACCAGCACGTCCAGACCGGCCAGTTCCTGGGTTTTCAGGACCACCTGCATGGCATCCCGCAACGTGGCCGTGCCAGGGGCGGTGTAGACCCAGCGGGGTACAGGATAGCTGCCTACCAGCGTGGTGCGAATCGGGTTGGGGGGCAAGGAAGCGGCCATGTCGGTGCAGAGGAAGTCGGAGTTCAGGTGGCGGAGGTCACCTTGAGCAGCTGTGCATGTGCCGGGCTGTGCTTGTAAAAGTCATCCAAGGGAAAACAGCCGGACACAAGCCCGTTCCGGGGACCGGTGGTGCAGTCGCTGAAAGTCCGGCAGATCTGCTTGCGCTGCAGCGGCTTGCCTGCCAGCACATGGGCCGGCAGCTGGGGGTAGGAAAGCACCATGCGTCCCAGGCCCACAAAATCGGTCAACCCTGTACGCACCGCGTGCTGGGCCACGTGCGGCAACCATTCCTGCAGATAGGAATAGCCCGAGCCCACCAGGGTCAAATCCGGACATTGGGCTTTCAGCTGGCCCACCACGGTGATTTGCCGGGCTACCCCTGCCAGGGGATCTTCGGGCGGTTGGTAGCCGTCTGAGGGCGGGAACAGCGCGGGCCGCTGAATGTGCGGGGAATAGTAGGGACTGCCTGCGGTGATGTTGACCAGTTGAATGTCCAGGTCCCGCAACAGGTGCAGGAACTGCACGGACTCCTGCAGGTCAATGCCCACGCCCGTACCGTCCCCCCCAAAGGCATAGGGATATGCGGGGCCAATGTCGGCGTCGTCAGGCACCCCTTGCCCTTCCCGTTCCGGGTCGGGCCTGAATGGCATGAAGTCAAAGGCGCTGAGCCGCACTCCGATTTGCAGCCCCGGGGCTTGGCTCCGGATGCCGGCCACCACCTCCCGCAGAAAGCGGGTCCGATTCTCGAAGCTGCCGCCGAAGTCGCCCTGCCGGTCATGGGCGGTCAGAAATTCATGCCCCAGGTAGCCATGGCAGTGCTTGATGTCCACGAACTGGAATCCCAGTTCATGGGCGCGCCGCGCCGCGACCACGAAGTCCGATATCAATTCCCGGATGTCGTCATCCTGCAGGCGGCGCGCGCTGGCATCCACGTGAAACTTCGCGTTCAGAATGGGATGTTCGTAGAGCAGCCATGGCTCCATGCGGGTTTTGTCCACGGGGCGGGCGAAGCGACCGGAATGAGTCAGCTGCAGTCCCACCACCAGGTCCTCGACAGTGCCATGGAGGTCACGGTGGCGCTGCAACAGCAGGTCCCGCAAGGCCCCGATGCCACGCATGGAATCGGCCGTCAGCATCAGCTGATTGGGATTGGCGCGTCCGTCCGGGCGCACGGCTATGGCCTCGCCGCCCCAGATCAGTTTGGCGCCGCTCTCCCCAAAGCGGGTCCAGCGCCGCTGCACCAGATCCGTGGGTTTCCCGTCGGCAGTCGCGTCCCAGCCCTCCATGGGGTGAATGCAGAATCGGTTGCCTATGGTGAAACCGGCTACCGCATGGGGCTGCGCCAAGGGCGCGTCCGGCCCCGTTTCCAGCACCGCATCGAAGCCCAGTTCGATGTCGCGCTCGGCCAGATACCGCCGAAACAACTCCGGGGTGCGCAGTTGGGCAATGCGTCTGATGCGTCTGGCTTTCATGGAATGCAGCCGGTGCCTTGCAATGTGCCTACAGACGTCGCAGATGAAAGCCGCCGTCCACCCGGAACACCTCGCCGGTGGAAAAGGGGAAGGCCCCTTGCGCCACGGCCAGCACCGCCTGGCCAATGTCTGCGGGGGTGCCCCACCGCGGCATGGGCGTAAGCCCGTCCGCGATCAAGGTGTCATATTTGCCTTTGACGGCGGCGGTCATGTCCGTTTCGATGATCCCGGGCTGGATCTCGTATACGTTGATGCCCCAGGGACTCAGGCAATCGGCCAGCAGAGCCGTCATCATGGTCATGCCGGCCTTGGAAATGCAGTATTCGCTGCGGGAGGGGCTGCTGGTGAAGCCACTGATGGAGCCGATATTGACAATCCACCCTGGCGCGGACCCCGCCTCCACGGCGGCTGCCATCCGCCGGGCTATCGCCTGGGTCAGGAACAGCGGCCCCTTCAAGTTGACAGCCATCACTTCGTCGTAGCTTTCCTCGGTCATGTCCAGGAAGGCCCTGCGCTGCCGCGGGGCCATGCCGGCGTTGTTCACCAGCAGGTCCAGGACATCCACCTGCTCGTACAGCTGGCGCAGGATGGCGGCGCGCGCCGCCGCCGTGGCCACATCCCCCGGCACCAGAAAAGCCTGCCCGCCTTGCTGTGTGACCTGCGCGGCCGTCTCCCGCGCCGCGGGTTCGTTGCTGCGATAGTTGATGCCGATCGTCCAGCCCGCGCCCGCCAGAGCCAGCGCGATACCGCGCCCGATGCCGCGACTGGCCCCGGTGACCAAGGCGTTTCTACTCATAGTCCAGGGCTTTGGCCAGAGCCTCCAGGAAGAAGTACTCGCCCCACATCACGCTTTCGTTCACGCCCAGTCCCAGCCGCTGGTGGTAGGAACCCCGCATCAGAATGCCTTCCCAGCCCGGCGTCTGGCTGGCCAGGAAGGGAGGTCGGGTGAGTGTGTCCAGAATGGTGCAGGCATAGTCGAAGTACGCGCGGGCCGCGGTCGCGTCGGAGACCAGGCGGGCCAGATTGAAGAAGCCACTGGCGGCTATGGCCGCGGCGGAGCTCTCGAAGGGATCGGTCGGGTGGGGTTCGGCCCAGTCGTTGGGCGGCACCCCGTGGTCTGGGGTCTGTTCCATGTAGAAACGGGCGTTCATTTCGGCGCATTCCAGGAAGCGGGGATCCTGGGTGTAGCTGTAGACAGTGCCGAAACCGTACAGCGACCAACCCAGTCCGCGGGCCCAGGAAGAGTCGCCCCGCCAGCCTTGATGGGTGGACTGGCGCACAAACTCGCCGGTTTCCAGGTCAAAGATGCCTTCATGGGCAGTGCTGCCGTCGCCGCGCACCAGATATCGGCGCGAGGTAAGGCTGTGGTCCAGGGCCCGTTGCCACAGTGCGTCATCCTGGGTGGCCTGCGCCGCATGGAAAATGATGCCCACATTCATCATGATGTCGATGAAAAGGCTTTCGGCGGAGACAAAGGAACGGAGATATTGGCCTTTCTCTTGGAAGCGCAGGCCCATGGTTTGGCCCGCGGTGATGATCGTGGCGTTGAGGGTCTCGTCGCCGGTCAGGTCGTACCAGCGTTTCCAGGAGGACCAGAAGGTGAATCCGAGGTCGTGCACTTCGCGGTCGTGCTGGCGGCCTTCCAGCAGCTTCGAGTAGGCAATGGCTTGGCGCAGCCAGAAATCCGTGCCGCCATGCCGGTGCAGCAGCCACATCTGACCCGCCACAAACCCTTCGCACCAGTTGGTCCAAGCGGCTCCGTCATGCTTCCATTTGCCCCCCATGGTGTACATGGGCAAGTAGCCGGGATGGGTCTCCACCAGGCTCCGCACCTGTCGTTCGGCGAAGTCCAGGGCATTCTCACATTGGGTCTTGAGAGCCGGGCTGATCTGCATGACGGGAGGCTACTTGGGGGGGACAAGGCCGGGAATTCGAGCGAGGTTCCAGTGTAACACGGGAAAGAGACTGGGAGCCGCATCCACAAGGTGAACGCTGGGCCCCTGACCGCTTGTGGATTGGGTCTCTGGAACTCCTTGCGGAGGCTTTGCGCGACCGGCCTACAGTCTCCCGTTGAGGTTCCAGTTGTAAGGGCTGTATTGCAAACGCACATTGTCCCCGATTTCCTTCAGGAATGCCGTGCGCGGGTCTGGAGAAGGCAAGTGCGCAATGATGAAGGGCAGGATGCCGCCCCCAGCTTCAAAGTCCTGTGCGTACCACTTGAAAAGGATGGACAAGGTCAGCCGGGGCGGGTCTGCCTGGACCTGTGTTTCGGCATCTACAAAGGATCTCGCAGCCAGATCCAGCTGGTCCTCGATCTGGTCCGGCGCATACACCCGGATGGGCGGGCAGGAGTGGCTGGCGCAATTCAGGGCGAAATGGATCCGGGGCTCCATCGGGACAAGTACCATCGGACGGCGGGCATCCCCGGCCGGAAACTGCACCGCCTTGCCATAGGGATGTCCCTGATTGCCGCGCAGCAGGCCGTGTTCGATGTCATTGGCGCTGTATCTCTGCCCGCCGATGCGGTAGGCGGCCTTCTCAAAGAAGCGCAGGAATCCGCGGGTCATCCCCACGACCGACTTGCGGACCTGGAAGGTCAGGACCGCATCCAGGATCAGAATGTTGTACAGGTTGATCCAAAAGGCCAAGACCTGTTCCCTACTGGCCAGGGTGGTGGGATCGAAGGCCTGGAGGCCGGCATACAGATGGGCCCGCGCCGGAGCCAGCCGCGCCGCGACCGCCGGATAGTCAATGTGTCTGGCCGGTGCCGCGGTGTCTGCCAGCTGCAGGTGTGCCATGAAGCCCGTGAGGTCGTCGGGCCGGACGGGAGTGCCGGGGGCGGTCTTGTCATTGAGACAGAGGGAGGATGTGCCGGACAGGACTCTGAACACAAGGGACATGGTATGGTCAACTCGTCCGGTCAGGAGCCTGGCAGGTGGATGCGGTACACCTGGCCCCCGTGGGCGACCAGATAGAGTTCCCCGTCTTCATCCTCGCCGAAGGAACTGATGCTGTGCCCGGTGTCCAGCAACAGCACCACTTTCCCTTCCTGGTCCTCGACCCCCGGTGGGACAATCATCCAGATCTCCCCGCTGCAGTAATCCCCGACCACATAGCCGCCCGCCGCCGCCGGGTAGCGGTGGCCTCGATATACGTAGCCCCCCGTAATGGAACAAACCCCTCCTTCCTGAAAGAAGTCTGCCACTGGGGCCCACAGTCCTTCGCTTTGGCAATCGGCGCCATAAAGGCAATGCTGGCCTTCCCGAATGGGCCAGCCGAAATTCAGCCCCTCCGTCAACGGGGCGGGGACGAAACTGACCTCTTCATATCTGTCTTGGCCCACGTCGGCAATCCACAAATCTCCTGTCTGCCGGTCAAAGCTGAAACGCCAGGGATTGCGCAAGCCCACCGCCCACACTTCCGGCAACATTGTCTGGCCTTGCCACAGATCATGGACCCAAGGGTTGTCTGCCGGCACGGTGTATGTGCCCGGCCCTTCGGCAAGCACATCGATGCGCAGCATTTTGGCCAACAGCGTATGAGGATTCTGGCCAGCCCCGTAACGGTCATGGGACCCGCCGCCATCTCCCATGCCAATCCACAGCATGCCGTCGGCGCCAAAGGCAATCATGCCGCCATTGTGGTTGGCGGCAGGCTGGGGCACTTCCAGAATGATCTCTTCGGAATCGGGCCATGCTTCGTCCAGATTGGTGGGTGACACTGTGAAGCGGGAGATGCGAGTCTGCCCGGCAGCGGCGGAATAGTTGACATAAAATTGTAGCGACTTGACATGGTCTGGGGGGAAGGCCAGCCCCAGCAGGCCTCGTTCGTTCGCCAGATCGTTGACCCGGTCCCGAATGTCCAGGAATGGCTCTGGCCGCAGGGCGCCGTCTTCCCAGATGCGAATGCGGCCTGGCTGTTCCACGATGAAGAGACGCCCGGAGCCGTCTCCGGCATGAGTCAGAAAAAGCGGTCTCTCCAGACCCGCGGCGATTCGCTCCAGAGACAGGTCGATATTTTGCGGAGCCAGCAAGACTGGCTCTGCCGGGGAGCGCGGGGCAGACGGGAGAGTCGCCGCGGGTGGATCCGGAGTGGAGGCCACCGTGGCAGTGGCTTGCGCCCGGACAGGAACTGGCTGTGTGGGAGCCTCCTGGTCAAGGCCAGCGCAGGAAAGGGCCAGGAAAGAGCACATGACCACCACAACGGTGCGCTGCAGAGAAATGAGAAGGGACATGGTCACACCGAAAAGCTCGCGGAAGGGCATTATAGGCCCTCCCACCCGCAAGGGTGCTTCCCGCACGAAATCCGTGGGAGAGAGCCCAGGAGCGCGAGCCACTGACACAAGAGAGATTTGCAACCCCCGCTCCGGGCAGTGCATCGCCCCGTTCCCATGCGCGTTCCGACCGCAAGGGCACTCGTGCCTTTTGGACATAACTCCGTTGTCCGGGGTGAAGATCAAGAAATGCGCGGACACCTGTGTCGTCCATGAAGCCAATGGCAGCTTGGATTCGCAAGAGTGAGCCCTAGGTATGTGAACGCGTGCCCAGACTTGTGCAGGCTCATGGAAGTGCGTGGACCTCAAAGCAGCCTGGAAATTCCCACTCGGCCTACAAAGGTCCGCGGACTGTTTGTGGTAGCACGGACTTCCTGTTGAGGACAGGGAGGTTGCACCGGGAGGACCGTTACCGCGCGCGGGTGCGAAATACCCTTCCACACGGGTGTCCCTGAACCGAGACATCCGAACCAGGGTCCCGACTCAGGGCCATCGCAAAGGCGTCCCAAGCCCCGGATTTTCTCCCTGCAGGCCCGATTGCGGCCGGCTTGGGGTGCTGGTTTTACTGGTTTGCCATGCCCCATTGTGTGCTGTGGTGCTGTCGCAGGAGCCGGTGGGCCCGTGCGCCGCAGGACAGCCCTGTGGCGGGCCGCATGGCCTTTGCGGAGGCGGCATTCGTTCTCCCGGCAGGCCCCGTCCCGCACCCAGTGCCGGGAGTTTGCGATGCTCCAGGGCCCGCGGATGCGGGCCAGCAATGCCTGAGCGTCCGGGGGACAGCGGGCAATGCAAGGGCGGAGGCAGACAGTCCCCCGGCGGCGGATGGATTCCCTTCGCTCTGACGGCGCAGATCGGGCCCATGGCCGTGGGCGTTCACACAGGCCCGCATCTCGGGGTCGCCGAGGGCCCAGCAGTGTCGGATCTCGATGCGGCCGTACCCGTCATGCCCGTCGTGGGGCAGTCAGGAGGCGGGGGATCGACGCGGCGGTCGGCGTTGCCTCCGCCTCCGCGGCCTGGGCCAGTCCAAGGTGTCCTGCAGCGTGGCCTAGTGGCCCTTGACAGTCAGAATGGAGGCGGCACCCTGCGCCCGGATCGTCTGTGCCCTCTCGGTGAGGGTGCCCTGTCCAGAGGGTCCCCGGTCCATTGTCACGATGCCGCCTGTGTCCGCGTCCGCCGCAGGGACAGCAGGGCCGTGCTTGCGTGGCGCGCGAGGGCCACCACCTCCTGACCCCGGGCCACACCCTGCGCGGTGCTCCAGGTACTCACCATTGGCAGGGCTGGCAACTCGAGGCTCTGGTCGTGGGCGCGGCGCCAGGTCTGGCTGTCCCCGACCACTCCGGTTGCCGGACTCCGGGCGGTCAGGCCTTCCACCCACCGGGCAAAGAGCACCCTCCTGCGGCGGGGGTCGAGCTGCTGCAGCACCCGCCAGGTCTCACACCAGGCCTGAGGGTCACGGCGGAACTCCGCGAGGCCGGCCACGGAGTTGACACCGCCAATGCCGGTGCAGACGGCCATGCGGAGTATGTCCGACCGCAGGTGCCGTGTGCCCCGGGCCGCCCGGAAATCTTCGGTGTCGGTGGCCAAGGACCTGCCCCAAGACCCCCTCCGTGCTTGGCTCATATGTGCCCTTTGCTGTATGCGAAACCCGGGCCGCCATTGTCACCCTTTGCTCGCGTTGCGCGATTTGGCGATGGCCCTGGGACAGACTCAACAACCGGAAAGTTGCTCTGCGAAAAGACTAGACTAGTCTCCTTGGGAGTTGGCGTTGGCGACAAGACCGCCCTGCAGGCTTGCCTAGTTACATTCATGAGAGAGTCACACCGTGATCACCCAGTTCGAAGTCACAAACTTCCGCTGCATAGAGTCCCTTTCTCTGGCCCACCTCGGGCGGATCAACCTGATTACAGGAAAGAACGGCGCGGGCAAGACGTCATTGTTGGAGGCTCTGTGGCTTCTCAGCGGTTCCGACACGCCGGTGTTGGGCCTCAGGGCCGACAGTTTCCGCGGCCTGCGTTTCCTTCCCTCTCGGGGCCTGTTTCGCAATCTTTTCTTTGGATTCGACCCTGCGCTGACAATAAAAATGTTCTCGGAAGGCGACAAGGCATATGTGCCTCGCCGGCTTGAGATTTGGCTGAGGAACCGGCCAGTTGCCGAGGAAGTGCCATTCAATGGAAACGATCCCTTGGGAGTTGAGCAACTTACCAGTTCGAGGCCTGGCAGTGAACAGGAAATTCTCTTCAGATCTCATTTGCAGGGAGATAGATAGAGTGTATGAATCTCGGGCTTGGCTTGGCTCGGAACCCCTTGAAGGCCATGTGCAGAATGCCATTCAGCAAGAGAAGGCGGAAGTGCCTGGCAGGGCCAACAGCATCTTCTTGGCGTCGCAATTCAGAGAGACCCCGGACATCACGGCGAATCGCTTTGGTTTCTATCAAACCGCCGGGCGGGTGCAAGATATCATGAAAGTGTTGACGCAATTGGAACCACGCTTGACCGGTCTGGTTCCTGTAGTTGTGGAAGACACCGCTCTGATGCACGCTCAATTCAAGGACGAAGACAAGCCAATCCCCATTGAACTGTTAGGGGAAGGAACCAATAGGTTGCTGAGTCTGGCCTTGGCATTTAGGCAGGCCAAGGGCGGGTTTCTTCTGGTGGACGCGATCGACAATGGCTTGCACTACTCCGTGCAGGCGGATGTTTTTGAGAAACTGTTCGACTTGTCTCAAGCCTACGATGTCCAAGTATTTGCTACGACCCACAGTGCCGAGTGCATATACGCAGCGCACCAAGCGCTAGGCAACTTGGAGCAATGTGACTTTGCATTCTGCCGCTTGGATCGCGGCCGAAAAGATGCCGTGTACTTTGACAACGAGATGCTGGATACCGCCCGCGCATTCGCGTTGGAGATAAGATAGGCAAGGCAAGTGTTGAACTCCAGCGCACAGTCCAGCAGATCGCTGGGTGACGAACCCCAACTGGTTCTTGTAGAAGGAAGGGACGGGATTCGCGTTTTTGCGGCATTGGCCAAGCACATGCAGAAGGAAGGTTTTCAGTTCCTGGACTATAGCGAGAGGGGGAAACTGAAAGATGTCCTTGCCGTGATTGGCAGAATGGCCCAATTTCAGGAAGTCGAGTCCCTCGGAATTGTGGCGGATGCAGACACTGCCCGCGATAGTGCAAGGCAAAAGATCCAGGATGCGTTGAGAGGTGCCGGATTGCCCGTACCCAAAGAGCCGCTGACCATGGGCGTGCATGAGCGCTTGCGGGTGTCCTTCATCGTTCTTCCTCACGGGCGGAGCCACGGAAGGCTGGAGGATGTGTGTCTGGAATCAGTGGAGGCCGATGCAGCCATGCCGTGCGTCGCCGGATTCTTCGACTGTATTGGGCACACGGACTTGCAGGGGCCAAGGAACATGGCCAAGGCTCGAGTCCACGCATTCCTGCCTTCCCGGGAGAGGCCTGATCTTCGATTGGGGGAAGCGGCCCAGAAAGGCATCTGGCTCTGCGATCACGCAGCCTTCACGCCGTTGCGGAACTTGCTGGAGATGCTCTGACTTTGCTTTGATGATGGGGAGGCCGGGCAGGCAGAGCTGCAGACAAGCGGGCTTGGATGGTCCCATTGCGCCCACCGGGCCAGCCGTGCCGGCTTCCATGGCTCTGGGACAGTCGGTGCAGATGGGGGAGAGACGGGCGGAGTGCGTTGACACCGGAACGATTGCAGACCGCTGCAGGAGGACCTTGGTGCATTCCCGTTCCCTTGCGTTTTCGGCTGCCTTGCCGGATTGATAGTAGAATGGCGGTTCCAAAAGGTGACATACACCCGCGTCCGTTGACCTGAAGTCGCTGCTTGCATGCCCACTGCTCACTTTATAACCGGAGTAACGGGCTTCGTTGGCTCCCATCTCACGCTGCATCTCCTGCTGCATGGTGCGCGGGTGGTGGCCATGGTACGCGCGACAGACAACGAATCGGCCCGCACGCGGCTCTTGGCTGTCCTTGAGTCCATTGATGCCCAGGTGGAACCGCCCTTGGACAATCTCTTTGTGTTTGCCGGAGATGTGCAGGATTCATCGGCAGAGATTGTCCGCAAGCTGCGTTCCGTCTTTGTCGACCCGATTCACACCATTTGGCATTCGGCCGTCACGTTCAAGTTTCGCAAAAGGGATCTGCCGGAGATAGAGGCCATCAATATCCGGGGGTCCCGCAATGTCATTCATACGGCCCTGTGTCTGAACGGAGCGGGTGCCCGCCCTCGCTACATGCATGTCAGCACCGCGTATTCCAGCGGGCGGCTGCAGGACATCGTGCCGGAGGACATTGTGGAGTCCACCCCGGACTATCGCGGTCTCTATGAGTGGTCCAAGCACAAAGTGGAACTGGAAGTGGCCGAGTTCCAGGCCAGGCACAAATTGGATCTCACCATTCTGCGTCCGGCCATCATCGTGGGCAGCGAAGGGTCGGGTTCCGTCACGCATTCGGGCTACTATCAGGTGATCGGGACCATTTTCAAGTTCTATCTGATGTACAAGCGCAAGTACGGCGAGAACTTCGACAACGCCATCAACATGCGCTTTGAGGCGGTGCCGCATTTGCAGCTCAACCTGGTCCCCATTGACTACGTGGTGGATTGCATGGTGGCGCTGGCCAGCAAGCCGCAACTCCACAGTCGGGACTTGAAAGTCTTTAATGTGGTCAACGAAGATGCCCCCATCTTGCAGGACATTGTGAAAGTGGTGGAGGACTCACTGGGCATCCGGGGCTTGACCATCGTGGACCAGGCAGAATTCGACCGGTGCCCCATGAACGCCTTGGAGAAGGTTTTCGCGCGGGCCATTTCCTTCCAGGCCCCCTATATCCGAGAAAACGTGGTCTTTGAAACCAGGCGGTTCCGGCAGCTGGTCAGCGAAGACGAGGTGCCGGTCCCCGCAGTGGATGCCGAGGCCATGAATCGCATGAATCTCGACTATTTCCGGGAAATCAAGCCGGAACTGGAAGAGTCCCTCGGGCACGATCGCGCCGACCAACTGGAGCGGTCCCTCCAGATCTAGCCCCGCGACTGGCGCAAGTCCTTGGCCCGGGCCGCGGCGATCATTGTCGTGGCCGCACCCATCAATCGGTATTTCGCAATGGTGTCGGCACTGGCCCAGGCCACTGCCTGGGCATCGTCTCCAGGCGTGATTTCACCCTCGAGCCAGTGACACAGGTAGTCCGCCACCACGTAGTGGTAGGCGATGCGCTCCTCGGAGTCGCGGACCACGGTTTCATACAGGCTGACCAAGTCCACGATTTCCACGCGAATGCCGCACTCCTCCGCGATCTCGCGATGCAGTGCATCCTGCAGCGACTCGCCCAACTGCAGCAAGCCCCCTGGCAACCCCCATTGCCCTGCTGCCGGCGGATTGCCCCGCCGGATCAGCAGCACCCGGTGCAGCAGGTCGAAGACCACCGCCCCCACCCCGATGCGAGGATAAGCCGGGTAGAGCCGCGGGCCCGCGGCGTCAGGCAAGGGCACTGCAGAGTCGATCACATCCATGGCCGGATCAAGTCAAGCAGTTCAGGCCAAGTCTCGAAGGAAGCATCGGGCGTAATCCTGACTTCCGCTCTTTGGTTGTGGTAGGTGGTCTGGGCATCGGCGGCAGTGACTTGCGCGCGTACGGTCATGGCCCCCAGTTGCAGGCCCCCAGCGATGTCTTCACGCAGGTTGTCCCCGATCACGGCCACTTCATAAGGATACAGATCCCACTGTTTGAGCACCTGGTCAAAGATTTCGGGACTGGGCTTGCGCCACTCGAAACTGGCGCTGCAGATGGCAACGCTGAAGAATCTGCGCAGCTGCAGATAGTCAAGGGTGCGCTGAAAGACCCGCGCACAGGGATAGTTGGCAATCACGGCCAGCTTCAGGCCCATGTCCTGCAAGGCAGCCAAGGTGTCCGTGACTCCAGGCAGCAGGTCCCAGCCGGTCATTTCGGGGGCGTAAAAGAGATCGACGGAGGTCTGCAGCACCTGTGGATCCATCTTGCTGGCGGGATAACCACAAAATTGCAGGAGAAAGCTCATGGTGTCGTTGGCAATGTGTTCTTCCTCTTCCTCCTCGGATTTCTGCTGGGCAAAGCGCCGGGCCTCCAGGACTTGCTCCCAGAAGTCAGGGAAGAGCTCCAGACCCTGGGATTCCAGGTAGCCTTGGGCCATGCGGGCGCCTTCCTGCCATTGGTCGGCCAAGGGCGTGCGGGGCTTGGCCAGAGTGTGGTCGAAATCAAAGACCAGGCCTCCCAGCATGGCGGGCCGGCGGCTCGTCGCCACCGCGCGCAGATCCCGCAGTGAGGAGATGCGAGGCCGGTGCCAGGGTGTCATGAATGGGCAATGCAGAACGCAGACATGCCTGCCAGTGTAGCGCATGCCAGGGCAGTCCGGCTGGGGTGCGGATGGTTTGCCGCAGGTTCGATTTGCCTGTCATGGCGGGCCTGTGGGAAGATCAAGGCAACACAGCATGCCGGATCCTGTTTGGGACCGCTCAAGACGTCGCTTCTCTCATGGCAACCTCGGTAGGGAGGTCGGGCATGTCTTTGACCAGCCACGCTCCACCCCGCGTACAGATTGGAGACATCCGCTGCCATATCGTGTCGGATGGCAAGCACCGCGCAGATGGCGGGGGTTTCTTTGGACTGGTGCCCAGAGTGCTGTGGCGGCACGTGATCGAGCCCGACGCGGACAACATGATCCCCAATGCGTTTCGCTGCCTGCTGGTGGAAACGCCAGACGACTTGATTCTCGTTGACACGGGGCTGGGCGACAAATACACGCCCTCCCAGCGCGAGCGCTTTCTGCTGCCTCTCCAGGAGCAGCGGCTGCTCCAGGACCTGCGGGCCGCCGGGTTTGGGCCTGAGCAGGTGACCCTGGTGCTTCTGACCCACTTGCACAACGACCACGCAGGCGGCATGACCCGCTGGGTGGGCCAAGGTACGGAACGGGATACGGCGGCGGTGTTTCCCAATGCTGTGCACATAGTGCAGGGACAGGAATACCATGATGCCACAAATCCGAACGAGAGAACCCGGGCCACGTATCTGCACCACAACTGGAGTTGCCTAGTGGGTACCGGTCAACTGAAGGCGGTGTTCGGAAGCCACGACTTCGGGCCCTCGGTCCGCTCCGAGACTGCCGCCGGCCACACCCCATCCCTGCAGGTAGTGTGGGTGGAGTCCGGTGGGGAATCCCTGCTTTTCCTGGGGGACGCGGTCAGCTGGGGCGTGCATTTGGAGCGACTTGCCTGGGTGCCCAGCTTCGACATCTTGCCCATGGTCAGCGTCGAGACCAAGCGGAAACTCCAAACCCAGATCCTGGACAAGGACCCTTTGCTGGTCTTGCAGCATGACGCGCACTTTGTGACAGGCCGACTGCGTCAGAGCAACTCGGGCCGGGAACTGCGTCTGGAAGGGGAAATTACGGAAGAGCCGGCTTGGGACCGGGTGACCCAGACCTACATTTAGCCGCCGGCTGTCCTTGACATGCGGATCGAGACATCCGAATCCGTCACCTCATGGCGGTGACCGGCAGCATCCTCAACAATCAGACTGCCTGCAGCCGTGGTGCCGGTGGCGATGCCGGTCAGGGGTTGCGTCCCGGAAGCCCTCGCATGCACAACTACCTGTCGGCCTAGAGTAATCAGTTTCTCCTCCCAAGGTCGCGCCTTGCGTTGCCGTGCACAATCCAGGTTCAGCCAACTGGCCAAATGCCGGCACAAGAACACCAGCAATTCCAGACGGTCCTGGGGCTTGCCTGTCAGCAAGTGCAGGCTGGCGGGGGCCAGGCTCCCCGGGGCCACGGGAGGCAGCTCCGCGGCTGTATGGTTGACATTGATGCCAATTCCCAAGACACCGTGACTCAGTTCCGCACCACGGCGGTGCAACGCGATCAGCGTGCCGGCCAGCTTCCGGAAAGAGCCGTTTTCCCTGTGCCACACCACGTCGTTGGGCCACTTGAGCCACAGTCTCTCGTGAAAGGTGGGCAGCAGCGTCGACACGGCGCCCACCACCGCCATGCCTGCCATCAAGGAGGTGGGAGCCGAGATTCCGAGCCCCACAGGAGGCTTCAGGAGAACGCTGGTGGTCAGGGACAGGCCGCGCCGGTCTGTCCAGGTCCGGCCCTGCCGGCCCCGCCCCGCAGTCTGCTGCTCTGCCAATACCAGGGTGCCAGAGCGGTGCGTGGAGGCCAGGGCATGGGCAATGTCCTGTGTCGAAGGGCACTGGGCATAGGTGTAGACCGTATGCCCGATTGGACAGTCCGACAGTCGGCTTTCCAGTTTGCTGTAGTCAATCATGGCTTGGTCCTGAGTTCCGGCTTGGGGCAGTGTCTTGGATCATATGTGTAGGGGACTTGCTTGCGTGCCTCGACACGCCTTGGACAAGAGGCAGGGGCGTCCGGCCTCAGCGCTGTGCAGTCAGCCATAGCCCGTCCGGCTCCTTTGTCCTTGAGGTCTGGCCTGCCGGGGAATGTGGCAGGCTGCAGGGGCATCCACATGTCCTTGGTCACCACAGGTTCTGGCACAGGGCACCTGCGTGTCTGTGGGGGAAACTGCGATTCGACTCCTCTTGGCACTGATCCTGCATCCTTGTCTTGTCTGCTCGAAATTCGTTTTCTGTCCAGGGCGGTTAGGTCGGCTGCCTGGACAGGTGCAATGGGAATGCGGTCGGAATCGAATGGGAATCATATATCTAAATACACCTGCGTTCTTCCGCCTCGGCCAGGAGTGCACGACCCTGCACCGGAGTCCGGAGACCCGTTGGCTGCAGGAGTCCGGACACAGGGAAGTCATGTACTCAAGCATCTGGCCGATGCGTACCAGGCGTTCTTCCAGGGCCAACGCGCCGGTCCCCGGTGCCAGGCCCGACATCGCACGCAAGACGGGTTCCCCATTGCCGATGCCGCATCCATATCCCATGGTCACCTGCGGGTGCCGCGCATCGGCTGGTTGCGGCTGAAAGGAGCCAATCGGTACGCGGACTGCACCCCGGTGCAGGGCAGGGTCAGACAGGAAGGCATCCGCCCGCGACCCCAGTGGTATGCCTACGGGGTCCATGCCGTGCCGGCCGCGCAGGTCCGGTCGGGGGCGCCGGCGCAGCATCGCCGGCCAGCTCGCCAGGTTGCAGAGAAGGCGCCGCAACATCCGCTCCCACGACACGCACCAGGGCAGTCGCACCGTGGCGGACCGGGCGCACACGGTGATGATCGCGGAGCTGCACACCCAGGGCATGACCCGGTCGGCCCAAGGCACAGTGGCATCCTGGCCAGGGGCTGGGGACAGTTGGAGCGGCGCCTGGCCTACCAGTGGGGCCGGGGGGCCAGGTGCCTGCTGCCGATGCCCGCCAGCCCCTGGCCAGGATGCGGCGGCGTGGACCCGGCCCACCGGCCCAGGCAATCCCGGTTCTGTTGCCTGCATTGCGGATGGCAGTGCCATGCCGGCGGGAACGCGGCATGGCACATTCTGGGGAGAGGCGATCGCCCTGTAGCCGGGGATACAGGGGCGGCGGCACGGTGCGGTGCGGGGCCGTGGGGCCCCCCGGTGCCCCGGGCCACAGGATATGCCCGAGGCTGTGCGCTTGGGTATGTAAGTCCCAATCGAAACCCTTGGGTTCGCCGACTCCTCCCTGCCATGTTGTATTATCAGCGCGGTAAGGTTTGAAGTCCGTCCGCCTTGGGGCGGGTCGGCTGCAAGCAGATCATCGCGTTCCCCTTCCCCAGTTCATCATGAACATCCCTACCCGCATGCGTGCAGTGCAGTTTGCGCGCCATGGTCGGGGGCTGGAAGTGTATGAGGTAGTGGACAACGCCCCAGTGCCTGTGCCCGCGGCGGACGAAGTGCTGGTGCGGGTCCATTACGGGGCATTGAATCGTCTGGATGACTGGGTCCGTATCGGCTGGCCCGGCATCGGCCTGCCTCTGCCCCATATTCCTGGCAGCGACTTCAGTGGCGAGATTGCCGCGCAGGGCGAGAGCGTGGCGGGCTGGGCCAAGGGGCAACGGGTAACGGCCAACAATGCCCTTTGGTGTGGCCATTGTCCGGCTTGTGCCCAGGGCCGCACCAACCAGTGTGACGCATTTGGCATTCTGGGCGAGAGCCGTTCCGGTGTCATGAGCGAATATGTGGCGTTGCCCGCCCGGAATCTGATCGAGGTACCCAAGGGGTATGATCTGCGCCAGGCTGCGGCCGCTTCCCTGACCTATCTGACAGCATGGCACAGCCTGGTCGTCAAGGGGCGTCTGCAGCTGGGCGAGAGAGTTCTCGTGGTCGGGGCTGGCGGCGGGGTCAATGTCGCCGCACAGCAGATCGCCGCCCTGTGCGGGGCTGAGGTTTTCGTCGTGGCCAGTACAGTGGCCAAGGCGGCACGGGCCTTGGCTGCCGGGGCGGATTGGGCGCATGATCGATCTGCCAGTGCCGACTGGGTCGGTGCCGTGAAGGCGGCCACGCAGGGCCAGGGTGTGCACATGGTGGTCGACAATGTAGGGGCAGCCACCATGCAGGACAGCCTGCGGTCTCTGGCGCGGGGCGGACGGGTGGTCACCGTGGGAGGCACCTCGGGCTATGACGCATCCTTCCCGCTTGGGCCATTCTTCATGCGGCATCTCTCCATTGTGGGCAGTACCATGGGCACCCAGGCCGATTACCGGAAAGTCATGCAACTGGTTTTCCAGGGGCGTCTGCAACCAGTCATTGACAGGGTGGTGACTCCCCGCCAGTATGCAGAGGCCATGCGGCGCATGCAGCGGAACCGGCAATACGGCAAAATTGTGGTCGACTTGCAAAACTGGGAGTAACAAGCGCGTGAGCGACGCCCCCGCCCTGTTTCCAGATCCTGTTTCCAGCACCTCGGACCGCTTGGCGACTTTGCGCGCGGAAGTGGCACGGGGCGGCGGTCCTCAACGCATCGCCCGGCACAAGGCCCGGGGCAAGTACACGGCCCGGGAGCGCATTGACATGTTCCTGGATCGTGGTTCCTTCCGCGAGCAGGGAGTCTTTGTCAGGCACGACTCCACCGAGCCCGGCGTAGTCCATAACCGCCCTCCGGGCGACGGTGTGGTGACGGGCTTTGGCACCGTGGAAGGTCGGCTCTGCTATGTCTACGCCCAGGACTTTACGGTGTTGGGGGGCACGGTCAGTCGCCGCCACGCGGAGAAAATTACGCGGGTGCTGAAACAGGCCATGGAGAACGGGGCGCCGGTCATCGGCTTCCTCGAAGGGGGCGGCGCGCGTATCCAGGAAGGAGTCAAGTCTTTGGCGGGATACGCCGAGATCTTCTATCACAACACGCTTGCTTCCGGCGTGGTGCCGCAGCTGTCCGTCATCATGGGGCCCTGCGCCGGCGGGGCCGTGTACAGCCCTGCCCTGACCGACTTCGTCTTCATGGTGGAGAAGTCCAGCCAGATGTTTGTGACCGGGCCGGACGTGATCAAGGCCGTGACCCAAGAGTCCGTGACCTTGGAGGATCTGGGCGGGGCCGCCGTCCATGGCAGCCGGTCCGGTGTGTCCCACTTCACGGCAGCCAATGAGGAAGAGGCCGTGCTGTTGACCAAGCAACTGCTGGCCTATCTGCCCGACAACAACATGAGCGATCCCCCGGTGCTGCCCAACAAGGACGATTCCCTGAGGCAGGACATGGCGCTGGATGACTTGGTGCCCGACAATCCCAACAAGGGGTACGACATGACCGAAGTCATCGGTCGCGTGGTGGACAATGGCCAGTTTCTTCAAGTGCAGGCAGATTGGGCCCCCAACATCCTGATAGGCTTCGCGCGCCTGCATGGCCGTTCTGTCGGCATCGTGGCGCAGCAACCCATAGTGCTCGCGGGGGTTCTGGACCTGCTGGCCAGCCAGAAAGCCGCCCGCTTCGTGCGGTTCTGCGATGCCTTCAACATTCCGCTGGTGGTCCTGGAGGATGTGCCTGGCTTCATGCCGGGGCTGAGCCAGGAACACAATGGCATCATTCGCCATGGAGCCAAGTTGCTCTATGCTTTTTGCGAGGCCACCGTGCCCAAGGTGACGGTGATCGTGCGCAAGGCGTATGGCGGGGCCTACTGTGTCATGAATCCGCGCCAGATCGGGGCAGATCTGGTACTGGCGTGGCCGACCGCCGAAATTGCCGTCATGGGGGCCGAGGGCGCCGTCAACGTGATCTTCCGCAATGAAATCAAGGAGGCAGAGGATCCGGAGGCGCGCCGTGCCGCATTGGTGCAGGAATATCAGGACCTGTACGCCAACCCCTTTATCGCGGCCGAGAATGGCTATCTGGATGACATCATCGAACCCCATGAAACACGGCCCCGGCTGATCAATGCCCTGGAAATGCTCCAAAACAAGCGCCGCACCCTGCCCCCCAAAAAGCATGGCAATATTCCCCTCTAGAACCTGAGTCCCCACACCGGCAGGCACAAGCATGTTTCGCAAAGTCCTGATTGCCAATCGCGGCGAGATTGCCATTCGCATTGGCCGTTCCTGCCAGGAGCGGGGCATATCGTCGGTGGGCATCTTTTCCGACGCGGACCGTTCCGCTCTGCACGTGCGCTACGCGGACGAGGCGTATCATGTCGGAGGCTCCGCCAGCAGCGACAGCTATCTGCGCATTGACCGCATTGTCGATGTGGCACGCAGGGCGGGCGTGGATGCCATCCACCCCGGGTATGGCTTCCTGGCCGAAAACGCGGAATTTGCGGCTGCGGTGCAGGATGCCGGCATCACCTTCATTGGCCCCAGCCCGGATGCCATCACCACCATGGGCAACAAGGTCCAGGCGCGCCGGGCCATTCAGGACTTTGACGTGCCCATCCTGCCTGGCACCCCGGGCGGCCTCCACGATGAGGAACTCAGGGCCCGATGCAAGGAGATTGGCTTTCCCCTCATGATCAAGGCCTCGGCCGGCGGTGGCGGCAAGGGCATGAGGGTGGTCCAGGAGACCGGGAATTTCGATGCCGCGCTGGCTACGGCTCGTCGGGAAGGGCAGGCCTCTTTTGGCAACGGGGATGTGTACCTGGAGAAATACATTCCCCAATCCCGCCACATCGAGATTCAGATCCTGGCCGACCGCTTCGGCCACACGGTGCATCTGGGAGAGCGGGAATGCAGCATTCAGCGCCGCCACCAGAAGCTGATTGAGGAAGCCCCCAGTGTGGTCGTGGACAGCGGGCTGCGGAACGAGATGGGCCAGGCGGCGGTCCGGGCGGCAGAGGCCGTCCAGTACGAGAACGCGGGCACGGTCGAGTTTCTCTTCGATGGCGAGGAGAACAAGTACTACTTTCTGGAAATGAACACCCGCCTGCAGGTGGAGCATCCCGTCACGGAAATGGTCACGGGCATCGACATCGTCAAGGAGCAGTTCTCCATCGCGGATGGCCGCCGCCTGCATTTGCGGCAGGAGGAGATCCAGCCCAAAGGCTGGGCCCTCGAGTGCCGCATTACCGCCGAGGACCCCTTCCGCAATTTCTTGCCCAACAACGGTGTGGTCTCCTTTCTGCATGAACCGACTGGCCCCGGGGTGAGGGTGGAAAGCAGCCTGTACCGGGGCTGCCCCATAGATCTCTACTATGACCCCATGGTGGCCAAGTTGATCGTCTGGGGCGAGAGTCGGGCCGAGGCCATCATGCGCATGCGCCGCGCCTTGAACGAATACCGGATCACTGGCATCAAGACCTCCATTCCCTTCCACCTGTCCGTCATGAAAAGCACGGAATTCATGATGGGCAATTTCAACACCGGCTTCATTGACCGCAAACAGCTGGTGGATGATGCCGGGGAACGGCATCGCCATGCCCGCATTGCGGCAGTGACCTCGGCATTGCTGGCGCATGAGGAGAAGCGGCAGGCCATCACCCTGCGGGATCCGGCCGTCGCGGGCTCCCTGGACATGTGGCGGCTGGCCGGGCGCATGCGCGCGTTGGGTGGGCGCTGGTGAAGTATTTTGTGGACATTGAGGGGGAAGTCTTTGAAGTGGACATCTCCCACAATGAGGTGCGGGTGGATGGCGAACTGGTGGACATCAACCTGGAACAGAGCGGCATCCCCGAGCTTTTCAGCGTGTTGATTGACTCCCAGAGTCATGAGGTGCTGGTACAGGTCATGGCGGGGGAGGTTCAGGTAGCCCTGAGTGGATACAGCTTTCAGCTGACTGTGCAGGATGAAGCGGAACGCCGGCTTCAGATTGGCAGGCGCAGGGAAGTTGTGCCCGATGGCGAACTGCATCTGGAGGCCCCCATTTCGGGATCGGTGATCAGCGTGTCTGTGGCCGAGGGGGATGAGGTGGTGCTGGGCCAGACCTTGGTGGTGCTGGAGGCCATGAAAATGGAAAACGAGATTTCCGCGCCGCGGGCCGGCACCGTCAAGTCTGTGCTTGTGGCGGCCGGGGAGCGGGTGGAGCTGGATGCCACCATGATTGTCATGGAATAACGGCAGGCCCACCGTGTGCCGTTGGAGCCCCTGTCCCTTATGGACAGCATGGCGCAGGGTGCAGGCAGGCCAGTGCCGGGACTGCACCGGACCGGTATGAGGTACACGGCCTGTGGGCCAGCTGCGTCTCCACCCTGGCTGGATTGGAGGCAGGCGTGGCCTTCGGTTGCAGGTCTCGCTTTGGCATAATGCCCCTGTACGTGGGTTTCACATGGACAAGGAGCAGCCCCCATGCATTCGGATCTGACCCCGCAGCAACTGGCCGAGTTCAAGAAGCAAGGCTACCTGGTGCTGGCGGCCCGTTTCTCCGCGGACGAAGTGGCCCGTATGCAGGCCGAGGCCGACCATATCTTGGAACTGATCATCAATTCGTCCCTGGCCAACGGGCGTCAAAGCCGCCGGCTGGACATTCGGGCCCTGACCGCCGATCAATGGATGGTGCGCAAAATCCAGCCCATCAATGATCTGTCTCTGTATCTGTCGGCAGTCGCGGCCGACGACCGGCTGTTGGCCCCCATGCGCCAAATCATGGATGACGAACCCGTTTTGATGGAGGAGAAACTCAACTACAAGCAGCCCGTGGCGGGCCCCATCGGCAATCTGGAAGCCAAAGCCATGGACGACCGGTTCCCGGTGCACAGCGACTACGCCTACTACAAGGCCCAGAACTATCCGCCGGACATCCTCTCCTCGGCCATCACCATGGATGCCTGTCGGGCCGACAGTGGTCCCATCCGGGTCTGGCCGGGCAGCCACAAGACGGACCTGGAGCACGAGTCCATGGACAACGGCTTGCAGGTCAAACCGGACCTGGTGGATTTTGGTGGTGGCATGGATGTGCTGGCACCCGCCGGCTCGGTCCTGCTGTTCCACGCCCTGCTGATCCACAATTCCGTAGGCAACACGTCCGGGGTGCCGCGCCGCCTGATGATCTACAGCCACTTTCCGCGGCGGGCAGGCATTGCCCATGACATCCGCAACGGCCCCACGCGCCTCCAGGAAGCGCCTTGGGAATGGCAGTACCTGCGTCGGCGGATCCAGGGCGAGGTCCCTCCCGCGTTCCAAGCTCCGGTGCTCTGAGCTCGACTTTGTATAAATCGGCCTTGGATCCACAAAGCAGGCGGGTATAGGATGGTTTAAGGTCCGCCCCGAAGGTCCCCATCTGCCTACCCTGTTGTAGCGTTGTGGGAATCCTTTGCGCCGCTCTTTGATCCTCGCACTTGGTGCTCCGACAAGGATAGCCAGACTGCCAAGTCATTGCGGAGAGCGCCTCCAAGATACCGCTATCCTTGAGCATAAATCTGTCTATGACCGTCTAAATACGGACTTGCGCCTCATCCGTGTAGTCGAATCGAAACTCTCGGCCACGGAATTTGACAAATTGCTTGCAGCAAGATCCCTGAAGCCGGTGTGAACTGCTCCCTGGAAAATTTTGGTTGCCAATGACTGACAATGCTATCGATATTGTAAAGGCACAGGACGAAATGGCGGCTCACCGCTACTCGTTCACGCTCTGGCCACAGCAATGGGTGACGTATTCGGAAATGCATGAATGGAAATTGTGCAAACTTATAGACTCGGAGAGAGACAAAATCCCTGCAAATCCTGGTATTTACACCTTATTGACGCTCCCGGGGATCGCGAACCATCCGGCCTGCTCATATCTTATGTATGTCGGGCAAACGATTTGCTTGCGAAGGCGATTTGGGGAGTACCTAAACAAGGAGCGGAAAGAGACAGAACGTCCAATGATGTTTCGATTCCTCAAAAAATACTCTGACCAGGTGTGGTTCTGCTTTACACTTGTCGATTGTAGTTTGCTTGACACAGTCGAAAACGGGCTAAAGAATGCCTATATTCCTCCCCTGAACAGTGCCTTTTCAGGTGAACTTAGTAGAGTTGTGGGGGCATTCTAATGACTATGGGGAATGGGTCAAATGGGTCACGACAAATCATCCTTCCGGCTCTACGTGCCCGGATGGGGCAATGGTGGTATTACGTATCAGCCATGAAAATGTCAGACATTGCTGAACGAATCAGTATTGCCAGCGAGATACACCAGAGCGAGTTGCTTCAAGATCTGCTTCAGCGTAAATTGACTGACCGTGCCACCGGAATCGCCGATTATCTCATCGCACAGGATCAGCGGCTTTTCAATTCCTTGGTTATTGGCACCTATGGTGGCGATCCCCAATGGCACGAAGTGTCCATCAAGAGTGCACCTTCTACTCTGCAGGGGGGATTGCCAACCCATCTGGAAGGTATTCTTGGGGTATTGGTTTTGGATGGCAACGAAAAACTTTTTGCCATTGACGGACAACATCGTGTTGCCGGCATAAGAGAGGCATTGAATCGCAACAGCCCCCTGCAAGACGAAGAAGTGTCAGTAATTTTCGTGGCCGGAGTGACTCAAGATCATAGACAAGACGACCCTGAAGGTTTTGAACGTACCCGCCGTCTTTTCACGACCCTGAACCGTTATGCCAAGCCAGTGAGCAAAACGGATACCATTGCTCTTGACGAAGACGACTCGATTGCAATTGTCACCAGGTTGCTGGTAGAAGATCATCCTTTGTTTTCCGGCAAGATTTCTCTGGGACAAGGGAAGAACATTCCTGTGTCCGATCAGAGGAGCTTTACCAGTATCGTCACGTTGTACGACAGCTTAGACGCTTACTTAAAGGAAGATACACGATGGAACCAATTCAAAAGATTTCGTCCCAATGAAGAAAAATTGACAGAGATCCGTTCAAGGGCGTTTCAACTTTGGGACATCTACTGCGAACATTTTTCTGAGTTGATGGAATTCAAGCAAATTGCACCGGGTGAAAAGATCGCTGCGAAATACAGACACCCTGATGGAGGGCATTTGTTGTTTAGACCTATAGGCCTCTTGGCCTCAGTTCGTGTTGTACATGCTCTCATGAAGTCCATGAATCTTGCGGTTGAGGACGCGATCTGTCGAATTGCCCAGATACCAATGGAACTACACCATAAGATGTGGAGCGGTCTGGTGTGGGATGCCAGAAACAAACGTATGATTACTTCTCGAGAGAATCAGCGTGCTGCTAGAAACCTGATGTTTCACGCGGCCGGAGGCGACTTGACTTATTTCAAACAAACTACTGTCTCATCTCTGAGAACAGAATTGGCCGGCCTCCTCAACAGAGACGAGAAAGAAATTCGCCTTGATCGTTGCATTTACGTTGACCGATCTTGAAGGCTGCCTTTTCCCTCTCGTACCAAGGACTTGAGAGCCACTGACAGGAAATGTGTGGCCGTCTCAATGTCTTCATTCGTAGTGAAGCATCGACCTCCAACTCATCCGCAGCGACAGGAGTATCCGCCTCATCTGCGATCATGTGGAACGGGTGACCACGTGGCCACCTGCGATCAGACCTGTTCGCGAACCCCTCCGAAACTATGTAATCAACGGCTACTGATAAGGTACTCACAAAGCCTAGCGCACGGTGGCTATCACACCCACTACCCTCTCTGGCCTCATCAGGAGCACTTCCGGCAGCAGTACACTAATGGTGATGCCATCCGCAGCAGACACAACCGGAATTGTAAAAAGAACGAGACGTGTGGCAATTAGCCGAAGCCTACGAATTTCACAACGCAATCAAGCAGGCAGCTGAAAACTGCTTGCCTTTGTGCAAGGCTAACGGTGCCCTCAACTCAGCAACATCGCTACAAACGTAGCCCGTAAGGAGTGGCGAAATGATGACCAGTCCAGACCAGCAACTGCGCCTACTGACGCTACTCGACAAGCTGGACAGGCTTAAGCGGCGAGAACCGCAAGCCATACAAGAGCAGAATGAACGCAGCATGAACTTTGAACTCGCAGGAATGAACGGGCCAGAACATCGCGACATCGTAACTCTGTTCAATAACGGGCTGATTCGGAGCCGCCATTCGTTATTGGATAACCCTGCCAACCAATGGTCATCCGCGGGCATCTATGCCTATGACATAACCGATGACGGCAAGGATTATCTGAATGAGCATTCAACCGGTCAGCTCGTAGAGCAATCAACAAGCAACCAGCCTGCCCGTGTATTCATCATTCATGGCACTGACCCAAGTGGTTATGTTCCCCAAGTGGAAACAGTGTGCCGTCAAAACGGTCTTGAATCCATCAAGATGATGGAGCAACCCAACCGAGGGCGGGGTTTACCTGACAAACTCAGGGGCAATATGAACCAAGCCGACTACTACGTAGCGGTACTGACTGTGGACGAAACAACGACCAACGGCGAACAGCGCGCTCGCCCAAACGCTTACGCCGAAGCCGTGACGGCACATCACATCAATCCAGAACGGCTAGCCATTCTGCGAGAGGACCAAGTCGAGATACCCACTAATCTCCAAGGGTTGGGGTACATCCCACTGGAAGGCCAGTGGTCAATGCAACTGTTACAGGAATTCAGAGCAGCCGGGCTCGTGTAGCCAGAACCAACAGAACGACCGGTGCCGGTGCAGTCGTCGATATAGACCGCGTGCAGTGGGGTCGAGCATCTCCCGCGGGCACGATCGAGAGCCTGTGGCTCCCTTTGTTTGATGGTTCCGGCGGTATGCGGATGTGCTCGCAGGAGGGTGGATTCCACCCACAAGGCGCGAACGGGGGCCTCCCTCTCCAGCGGGATGTGAGGCTATAGCCGCTGCCAGACGGACCTTGTGCTCCTATACCGAAACTGGTGATACACCGTGTGCCATTGGCCGCACCCCAGCCGGTCCCAGATCGCGCGGCGGGGCGTAGCGCGCGGCCGCGGGCTAGGGGGGGCCGCTGGGTGGGGGAGCGCACCCCCTGGCCTGGCTGCGCCAGTTTTGGTGGCTGCGGGTACGCCATGAGCGGCGGGCCGACATCCACGAGGCGTTCCTGACCTTGGGCTGTGCCCTCGTCTGTACCCGGCATCTGCCTAACTTTTGTTAGGGCTTCTAAGTATTCAAGTGCTCAGTGAGACAGAGCGAGCAGGGCTGACTGTACGCAACGAACGGCTTCGGCGATTTCGTCATCGGTGGTGAAGCGTCCGAAGCTGAAGCGCACGGATGCTTCTGCCTGCTCGGTGTTGAGTCCGATGGCACGAAGCACATGAGATGGTTCGGGGATACCCGATGTGCAAGCTGCACCTGTAGACGCGGCGAGGCGAGGTTGAAGTGCGCCGAGAATGTCTTGGGCACTGAAGTCAGCAAATATCAGGTTGGCATTTCCTGGATGACGCCTGTCGGACGGAGGGCCGTTTAGGTTGACAGAATGCTCTCCTGCCACGAGTGCTGCCACGAAACGGTCGCGCTGTACCGCTACTCGACAGCGTTCTTGCTCCTGTGCGGACGACGCTACGATCTCAGCCGCGGCTCCCATGCCCACACACAGAGGTAAGGGCACCGTGCCCGACCGCAGGTCACCCTGCTGACCGCCTCCATGGATGATCGGCTCGATCATCGGCTGTACATCTCTGCGAATATACAGTGCTCCAATGCCCTGCGGCCCATACATCTTATGTGCCGACAGACTGATTAGATCCGCGTGCTCGGATAAGATACTTATGTCCATTGCACATGGGGCCTGCGCGGCATCGCAGTGGAACAGGACGCCGCGCGGTGAGAGCAGGTTGGAGACTGCCGCAACGTCCTGAATCGTACCTATCTCGTTGTTGACAGCCATGACCGATACTGCCAACACCGATTCGTCAAGACGACAACTGAGAGCATCCAGGTCAACGAATCCTTCAAGGTTTACAGGGATCATCTCCAGTGTGAACCCTTTCTGCTCAGCAAGGAAACGCGCAGCCGCTAGTACACACTTGTGCTCAATTGCACTTACAAGAATCCGGTGTCGTGTAGCGGGAGCGCTTCTCGCCAAACCAAGAAGCGCGAGGTTGTTGGCCTCGGTTGCGCCAGAGGTAAAGATAATCTCGTCAGGGTCGGTGCCGATAAGAGCAGAGACTGCGGTTGCCGCCTCTTGAACCGCCTCCGCAGCGCGCCATCCCACGATATGATCACTGGAGTGGGGGTTGCCAAAGGCATCGTGCCAATAAGGAAGCATCCTCTCGACTACGCGAGGGTCAACCGGAGTGGTGGCCTGATAATCCGTGTATATAACTTTTGTCAATTACCCTTCCTGACAGATACATCTGTGTTCGTGGGCATCACTTAGTGTATTCTCCTACTGGACACAGTGTCCAGTAGGAGAATACATGGTTCGGGGACCGCTGCACCAAGACAACTATCGTCCACAGTTGTCGGGACATGAGACCTTTCCCCTGCGATATGGTTGGCTGAAGAAGGCATTCGATGCCATTCAAGAAACTGAGGGGACTGCCAATCGGGAAGTATTCACTGGCAAAGACGCTATCGCTCGCTTTGGTGTCGGCAAGAACATGGTGAATTCGATCCGCCATTGGGCCAAAGCTGCCGGCGTTATCGAGGAAGTAGAGCTGGAGCACCGCTTCGGCACAACTGATCTGGGACGCCTCATTTTTGACAGCGATGGGATTGACCCATACATGGAAAATCCAGACACTTCATGGCTTGTTCACTGGCAGGTAACCGGGCATCCGGCCAAGACTACGTGGTTCTGGGCATTCAATTACTGTCCTGCACTCTCATTTGAGCGCGACATGCTGGTCCGGGCGATCGCAAGACTTGCCGAAGAGCGAAAGTGGAGCCGAGCGTCGGCTGCAACGATCAAGAGGGACGTTTCCTGCTTTGTGCGCACCTATGTCGCACAGCCCGTGTCTCGGCAGACGAGCTATGAAGATGCTCTCGAGTCACCGCTGACTGAACTCGGATTGATCAAACAGATTGGAAAGCGCGATGGTTTCAGATTTGTTCGCGGCCCCAAGCCATCGCTGGGAACGGCGGTCTTCTGCTACGCCGTGACTGACTTTTGGAATGAGCGCGCTCCCAACACCGATACACTGTCCTTTGAGGCCATTTCACACGATCCGGGTTCTCCTGGAAGGGTGTTCCTGCTAGCCGAAAATGATGTCGTAGACCGCCTCAGCAGACTGGAATCCATTACTGATGGCATCTATCAATGGTCTGAGACAGCGTGTTTGAAGCAGTTGATCCGAGAACGAAAGCTTGATGATCACGAGGCACTTGACATAGTAAGGGAAAATATCTGAGTGCATCATGGAAGGAGGCGGCGTGATGCCACTTGCTGACTACGTTCAGGTAGCCCGACGCTTCCAGCGATCGATCCGCATTGACACCGATCTGTCTGATCCAGCCGCCCTTGAAGGATTCGTCTGTCCTGAATCCTCTGCCGTTGTACTTCAGACGATGGCGCGGCACATAGCCGCGGATGGCCAAGGGGCATTCACATGGACAGGTCCTTACGGAACCGGAAAGTCGAACCTCGTTGTCGCGCTTGGTACCGTACTGAGCGGCAATAGCAAGGTGAGAAACTCCACCACCGCTGTCCTAGGTACAGAGACAGCCATGGCGATTTGGAATGCTCTGCCGCCACGCACACGAGGGTGGCGCATTCTTCCTGTCGTTGGACAGCGCGCTAGACCCGCCCAGATACTCGGCGAGGGAATAGAGAGGGCACGACTTGTCCGCACACGACCGGAAGAAATTTGGACGGACGCGAATGTCTTGCGCACCCTCACGCGCATTGCAAAACGTGACCCACGCAACACCGGTGGTTTGATCATCTTCATAGATGAGATGGGCAAGTTCCTGGAAGGGGCTGCCTATGACGGCACTGACATCTACTTCTTTCAGGAGTTGGCGGAGCTGGCTTCACGTAGCAACAGGCGTCTGATTGTTATCGGAGTACTTCACCAAGCATTTGAGGAGTATGCACATCGCCTATCTCGCGAGATGCGCGACGAGTGGGCAAAGATCCAGGGTCGATTCATCGATCTCGCTGTCAATGCGACGTCCGACGAGCAGATAGAGCTGATGGGGCGAGCGATAGAAACTAAGTTCAGTCCGGGCCGTGATCACAACCACCTTGTAGATGAAGTCGCAACGCTGACTAGACGATATGTAAAACCCGACGCTGTGGCTGCGTGCTGGCCGCTTCACCCCATCACTGCATGTCTGCTTGGTCCCATATCGCGTCGGCGTTTCGGACAGAACCAGCGCAGTATCTTCGGTTTCCTGAATTCCACGGAACCGCAGGGATTTCAGGACTTTCTTCAGAATTCCCCGGTTGATGACTTATATATTCCTGAGTTGCTGTGGGATTACCTTCAGTTCAATCTGGAATCCGCAATCATGGCCTCGCCTGACGGACACCGTTGGGCAACAGCCACCTATGCTCTGCACCGCTGTGCGACGGGCGGAGGCAGCACACTACACCTCCAACTTCTCAAGACGATAGCCCTTATTGATCTGTTCAAAGAGCGCTCCGGGCTGATTGCAAGCCTAGAGCTGTTGAATCTGGCAGTCCAGAGCTGCGCTAAGGAGGAGATCAGGGAAGCTGTCGCGGAGCTTGAACGCCAATCGCTCATCATCTACCGGAAGTTCAGTGATGGATACAGCATCTTTGAGGGTAGTGACTTTGACATAGACAGAGCCGTGGATGATGCATATGGAACTATCAGCGACTTGGATTTCGCCAGATTAACAAGGCTGGCCGGACTCCAGCCTGTCATTGCCAAACGCCACTACCATGAGACTGGAGCATTGCGGTGGTTTGACACGGCTGTCGTTCCACTTGGGGAACTGGAAGAAGTTGTAAGAAGCTACAAACCGCAGAATGGTTCGGTGGGGTTGTTTCTCTTGGTGCTACCGATACTTGGTGACTCGCAAGAGACTATTGACCAAGCGGTCAGTAGCTGCATCAGTATTCCTATAGGGTGGGACGTGATTGTTGGTGTGCCTCAGCGGAGAGCATGGGCTATCACAACGATCGCGCGGGACCTGATGGCGTTGGAATATGTTCGGGACGATACGCCGGAACTACAGGGTGATCGAGTTGCTAGGCTTGAGGTGTTATCTCGTATAGCCGATCTGCAAGGACAGATCGAGAGTGAAGTGAGGAGTGTCTTGGATGACGCTACTTGGTATCGTAATGGTGCCTCTCCACAACACCTAGACCAAGCCGCACTCAACAGTTTGGCGTCTGACCGTGCGGACTCCAGATTCCACAGGTCGCCGCACATTCATAACGAGCTGCTAAACCGAATCAAGCCGTCCAGCAACGCGGTTGCCGCCCGAAATATGCTCCTGCGACGAATGGCACTCCAGCAGGGAAAACCGCGGCTGGGCATTGAAGGCTATCCATCAGAGGGCGGATTGTTCAGTTCATTGCTTGAAGCTACAGGACTTCATCGCGAACTCAAAGGCAGATTTGGATTTGCGCGGCCAACATTAGCGACTGAAGATCCCGGCAATCTTGCCCCTGCCTGGAAAGCGGCTGAGTCGCTTCTTAGGTCCAATGCCCACAGGACTACATCGCTGTCGGAAGTCTACGATATCTGGCGAAAGCCGCCGTTCGGAATCCGAGATGGGATACTGCCCGTGCTGGCAGTGGCGTTCGTACTGACGCACGGACACGAGATTGCGCTGTATCGACAGGGACTCTTCCAGCCAGTGCTGACTGATCTCGAAGTGGAGTATCTGAGTAACGACCCGTCCGACATTCAGCTCCGTTGGATGGAACTCTCAGATATGTCACGCCAACTCCTGTCTGACATGGCCGACATCGTGCGCGACATGGACTCCAAGAATACGCTAAGCCATCTTGAGCCTATTGATGTCGCCAGAGGGCTGGTCTCCATCTACGACCAGTTGCCAGAGTGGGTTGGACGTACCCAACGGCTCTCGGCAAATGCGAAACGTGTCCGACAACTTTTCAAACAGGCTAACGATCCGAATCGGTTCATCTTCGACGATATCCCTCAACTGCTCAGAGCAAATGAAGATGAGTGGCAAGGTGCGAGGTTGGTTGCAGATGTCGTTCGAGAAGGGTTGGAGGAGTTGTCCTCGGCCTATTCGGAGATGTTGCACCGTCTGCTCGGGACACTGCTAACCGAATTGGGAGTTCCGAACACCTCGGAACCTATGTTGGCTGAACTTCGCGCGCGGGCGGCGAACATCCGGCAGGTCAGTGGAGATCATCGGCTGGAGGCGTTTATTCTGCGTATATCTCAGTTCCACGGATCGGACGCGGATATGGAGTCCTTGGCGAGCATGGCGACCAACAAGCCTCCGCATCAGTGGGTGGATTCCGACATCGACCGGGCGAGGATCGCGCTTGCCGAGATGGCGCGAGACTTTATCAGATACGAGGCATTCGCCCACGTAAAGGGTAGACAGGATCACCGCCTTGCGATGGCTGTTGTAGTCGGATTGAATGGGGAGCCATTCCATGATGAGTTTGAGGTTGCGGACAGCGAGCAAACACAGGTAGAGAACTTGATCAGGCGTGTTCGGGCAACCCTTAACGAAAGCGGTGAAGAAAAGCAAACGATAATACTCGCTGCTCTCGCAGGTGTGGCAGCTGAGTATTTGCAGCGAGCAGCACCGGAGTCGTCTTCAGTCCAAGGGAGAAAACGTCTTGATGCAAAGCGATGAACGCCACGTACTGGGCCTGTCGGGTGGACGCGACAGTGCCGCTCTCGCGATCTATATGCGGCAGAACTATCCCGACTTGGATATCGATTACTTCTTCACTGACACAGGCAAGGAGTTGCCGGAGGTCTACGAGTTTCTGGTGAAGCTAGAGGGCTTTCTAGGCAAGCCCATACTGCGCCTTAACCCGGACCGCGATTTTGACTTCTGGCTAAAGCGATACAACAACTTTCTGCCATCTCCGCAAACCCGCTGGTGTACCCGCCAACTGAAGCTGCGACCCTTTGAGCAGTGGGTACATCCGATGCTGGAAGACGGCAGCACAGTGTACAGCTACGTGGCAATACGCGCCGATGAAGAGTACCGTGAAGGGTACGCTTCCAAACATGACAACCTGATCGTGAGATTGCCACTGAAAGAAGCAGGCATAGACAAGGCCGGTGTGCTGGAGATACTTGAAGGCACCGGTTTGGGACTGCCGGCATACTACGAATGGAGAACTCGGAGTGGCTGCACGTTCTGCTTCTTCCAACAGAAGGTTGAATGGGTGCGTCTGATGGAACGACACCCCGAATATTTTGAGGAAGCCAAGAGCTACGAGAAGAATGCGTTGGAACATGGCTCCCCTTTTACCTGGAGCCAAGGCGAATCGCTGAATGAATTGGCGCAACCTGCTCGCGTTGTGCAGATCGTGGCAGAACATAAGCGGCGACTGGAGAGAACGAGGGCGAAAGCGCAGACCAATCCACTCCGACCAGACGCAGAACCTATTGACATCGATGACCTGTACGGGCAGGCAAAGGTCTGTCTGGCGTGTCATAAATAAAGCAATCTGAATGCAGACGGTCAAAGACCAGAATCGTACCGTTCCAGAACGCGAGAGTGTGTACGGGCCTGCCACAACTGCGAAGACGTGGGGATGCCGGGGATGTCCGATTCTTCCCCGCGTTTTCAGAAAAAAACTGGATACTCAGAAGCTGGACCCTGCCTTGTGTGATGTTCTGGGCGGATCATTTACATACGGCCAGCTTGACTCGGAGTTTATTGGCTGTCATTACTCCGAGGAACTTCGTCTGAGCGATCTAATAACATTCCTGAGACCCCCCTACTACCCCCACTTCCATCAGCATGTGCGCCAGTTACATAATACAATCGCAGTGCCTGCAGGAGTTACGCTGACATGGTTGAAAGGCCTTCCGCTGCAAACTCGCACTCATAATGCTGTATTAAAGGGATTGTCCAACCAAGGCGTTGAACACATTCTCCATCGCCCCATCACGATTGGCGCTCTCATGAAGTTCAGAGGAATGGGGATTGCTTCTCTGATCGACTTGCTCTGTGTTATGGAAAGCACAGAAGGACAGCAGGCCACGGAGGAAACGCTGGGCCCAACAGCAGCTGAAGTTTTTCCTCACTTCGATCTTGTTGGAGTGTTCCAAGAAGCCGACGAACGAGGAGTCGAGGAACGACTTCAATCATTTTCCTCAACTTTGGAAGTCATGTGGAGTCTTGCGCTTTGGGCTCAGTCCGAGACTGAGGCTCGCACATTTGGAGAGGCCATTGAGAGCGCGATGACGCAACCCAAACCACTTGAGGAGTGGCAGAGGTTTTCAGAGATCAAGTTGGGTCGGTTTGCACAGCCTCTTCCCCATCCATATGAAATTCTGGATGGCTGGGCAACACAGCTTGGGGATCGTGAACGTACGATCCTCCGAGAACGCATAGCGAGAGGGAGACGAAGAACACTTGAAGACTTGGCGTGTAGTTTAACAATCACCCGTGAAAGAGTACGCCAGCTTGAACACCGGCTCAAACAGCGGTTGAAAAGGTTTCTGTCTGAGAAGGAGGCTAAACCAATAATGTGGCGTGTAGAGACTGTAAGAGCAGCTTTACACCCTGTTGCATTGCAAACCACGGTCAAGCAGTTGCTTCGTCCACCTTCCAATGCCAATGACTATCATGCTGTTCTGCTTGACTTGGCAGGGCCATGCAGACTCGATGGTGAGTGGTTAATCAGTGACAAAGCAAAGAGAACTGATCCCACTCCTCACATCCTGTCCCAAGCTGATGAATTCGGCCGACTTGATCTTGATTTTGCAACGAAGGAGCTATCCAAGTGGGGACTCGACTCATCACTGCACATCAGATGGCTAAATAATCAATCCCACATTCGTTATTTTAACGGCCAACTGGTTCGTTGGGGCACTTCAGTAAGTGACCGCCTTGCGTTTGCACTTGCTGATCTGGATCGCGCAGCAACCCTTGAGGAACTGCGGGATCATATCCAGGAAACGACAAGCTCCACAACCGCTCTGAATGCCATTGCCTTAGATGAACGCATAGTCAAGGTTGACCTCAATCATTATGCCCTTGCAGAATGGGGCCTGCCAGTGTACAGCAGCGTGGCATATTCCATTCGTAATTTTCTTGAAGAACATGGAAAGCCAATGCCGATTCAAGATGTCGTGGAGTATATGCTTCGAAACTTCAGTGCCACCGAATCTACGGTGCGAGCATACTGTGCTGCTCCCCTGTTCGTGATGCAAGATGGATTGGTGAGACTACGAACTACTGACTTTTCCTATCCTGACATCGCTGATTCACTTCGCCGCAGCTCCGGCATTTTTCGTCTTGGTTTAGGGCGCGTGGCAATCTTGATCCGAGTTGACGCGGACATTCTTCGAGGTTCTGGTCGGGCCTTGGCTCAAGCCGGGGGTATGGTTCTGCATGTCAAAGTAAATGATCGCCTGACATTCTCAAGTGTCCATGGCGAATCAGTTACGCTGACCTATCCCGAAACGTCCATCGTCGGCCCATCCATAGGTTCCACCCGTGCGATTGTTGAGAGACTTTCCGGCAAGGCCAATGACCTGCTGACTCTGATGCTGGACCGATCGGATATGTCAGTCAAAGCGCGACTCACACGTCTTGAGGACCATGAACCGGGTTGGGCTCTTGTGTCACGACTTACAGGAGTGGAGGCAGGCAGTGGAATGGACGGTCTTGCACAGGCGTTGGCGTGTCAGAGAGGTGAAGTCCGTGCAGTCCTCAGTGCACGGAGAGACGATACGGTCATTGATGCACTGCCACCACCCACATCGTCATCCCGTCTTGAGCATGCATTATCCGAGCTGGGAAACCAGATTGTCCAAGCTAGGGCGGTGTCAACTTGAGCCTGTCTCTTCAATTTCCAGAGGTGCGTCCAGTTTATGAAATACCTGACGAGGATCTGGTTGGCGAAGTGCTCATTCCAGCGATGCGTTGCTGCGAAGAACTCAGAATAGCCGCGGGCTTCTTTTCGTCCAGGTGTCTTGCTCAGATTGCTCCCGGTCTGGCTTCATTTGTCAATGACTCGCAGGGAACACTCGACTTGATGGTGTCTCCTGAACTGTCCCGGGAGGATCAAGAAGCGATACGCAGAGGTGTTGCGGAACCTGCAATAGTTCTGCAAGAGGCACTCCAGCGTTTGTTTGAACAGGCCCAACTATCCCATGCAGCCATTGAAAAACATACTGTTGAAACTCTCTCGTATCTTGTGGCTAGTGGAAGGATGCGGTTGAGAGTGGTATTCATGCAAGGCGGCATGTATCACAAGAAGATATGGCTGTTTCGATCGGGTGAAGACTGGCTTGCTGTTCATGGCTCTGGAAACGCGACAGAGCGGGGATTGTTAATGAACGGTGAGCAGATGTCTGTTGACAGAGCATGGGCGGATGGCAAACAGTCTAAAGAACGAGTGACTATCTTTCTGCGGCAGTGGGAGGCCAGATGGAATAATCGCCATCCAAGCTCACTTACAGTTGAGGCGGAACAAGCCTTAAGGGTTTTGCGGGACGATGGAATAACCATCCCACCTACGGTTGTTGACTTCTGGGAGGCATGGTGTCATGACAGTGACGCGGGACTCGAACCACCGCTTCCTCCCGGCCGTCGACTCGCTCCTGTTCAACAACGTCTGAGTATCCCGAAGAATCTAGTGTGGAGATCGGGACGCTTTGCCCACCAGGGCCCCGCAGTCGATGCCCTTCTAAAGAACAACGGTGGCATCCTCTCAATGGCGACTGGAGGAGGAAAGACTCGAACCGCCCTCATTGCCGTGACCGAATTTCAGATGGAGTCGGATCGGCATCTCTGTGTGATTGTTCTTGCTCCCACAAGACCACTGATCAGACAGTGGGCCGAAGATATTCGCGAGTTTGGCATTGAGCCAGTAGTTTTATCTGGCATGGGGATGACTCACCGGCAAGCGGAGCTTGAACGAATGGCTGTCGCTTTTGCCACACTCCAACCGAGGACCGAAGTTCTGTTGCTCACGCACTCGCTGTTTACCAAAGCAGCCTCTTCAGATCGTATGTGGATTGAGAATCTTTCAACTTCGGTTGACCGAATTCTCATAGCAGATGAGGTGCATCGCCTTGGCTCTCCGATATTTCTGAAACGACTCCCAACATTCTTCGATCGACGCATCGGTCTGTCTGCCACGCCAGTACGCCAGTACGATCCGGATGGGACAGACAAACTGTTCGATTTTTTCGGTGGCGAGCCCGTCTTTGATTTCTCACTCAGAGACGCAATAAGGGCAGGTTGTTTGGTTCCTTACTCATATCATCCACACGTGATTTGTTTCACGTCCGATGAAATGGATATCTATGAGGACCTGACTGAACAACTAGTCAAGGCGGGTTTCCAGATCGATGATGACGGCAGGACAGTAGGAATGACGAAATGCATCGACCATTTACTGCGACAGCGTAGGGCTTTGGTCGAGCAAGCTGATGAGAAACTAGCACGATTGGAATATGAACTTAGCCGCATGCGAACATCGTCAATTTCCAAGACTCTCATTTATGCATCGGCCAAGCCCGTTGTCCCCGGGAAATCCAGACAGATCACCGCGGTTAACCGAATTCTTCAAGAACTGGATATCGTATCTCACCAGTTCACGGCGGCGGAGACCCAGTCAAAGCAGTCGCAGTCAATACTGGATCGATTTGAATCCGGTGACTATCAAGTCCTTACGTCAATGCGAGTCTTGGATGAAGGCGTCAACATTCCTCAGACTGATACAGCCTTTCTATTGGCAAGTAGTACTGTTGAACGAGAGTGGGTACAGCGCCGTGGTCGCATCCTGCGCACGGCACCAGGCAAGGGTATTGCCCACTTGTACGACTTCGTTGTAGTACCTCCATACATCGAGACTGCTGCATCCAAATCGCTGTTACGTTCAGAACTTCGTCGCGTGGCGGCCTTTGCAGACTTGGCTGAGAATGAGTTCGACACTGGTGGTCCCAACGACCTGATTCGCAAATTGGAACGGAAGATATGGTAGGTGTGCCGTGGTCAAGGCAATTCGGCTAGTCACTGGAGCAGCGGGTGAGGCCGTGCAGGATGTCCCTAGACGCTATGAAGATTATCAGGCTGAATTAGTGCAGTTGTTCACCAAAGTCTTGCAGGTCATGCAGTCAGAACCATCCGAACACGCTCAGCGACGGGAAATAGAGGGACTCATCGTAGAGTTTGCTGGTCAGATCAGTGCAAAACGAGAGGCCCCAGAGTGAGAATCGAAAGTGCATACATCAGAAATTTCAAACTTCTGGAAGACGTACAACTTCGTTTCTCCAGTAACCCATACCGTCCACTCACTGTTATACGCGCCGAGAACGGCTCTGGGAAGACATCTATCCTTCACGCGCTCCGCTGGGCTATGTATGGCGTTCAGGGATTACCTGACAAAGAGATGCGGCTGACTTCTACTGCAATTCTTCCAGGACAGACTGTAACCGTACAGGTCCGAATTGAGTTTGCAGATGCCGATCCCATCTCTCGCAGAGAAGCACGGTACCGTCTTATTCGGACATGCTCAGAGATGCCCGGAGAAGGGGATGAATTTATCAGAACAAACGAAAGGCTGAGACTGTTGCGTCTCACGGACAGAGGAGAGGATGAAATTGAGGACGAGGATGGCAAGGACGCTGAGATCGCAGCTCTGCTTCCTCTCAATCTGGCAGATGTCTTCTTTACGAACGGGGATGACGTTCAGCGATTCATCGCTGGGGGACGCAATGCAGAACGCGAACGCCAAGATGCCGTTCACGCGGCGATTCGTCAACTGCTTGGCCTCGCTGATGTTGAGGCGGCAGAAGCACGACTCAAAACTGTTGCCAGAAAGATGCGCCGTCAACTATCCGAGACTGGAGGGGAGCGTCTGCAAAGAGCGCAGGCGGAGCTTGACGAGGTCATTGGCAAGATTGAACATGAAGAATCTACTCGCCAGACTTTCATCCATCGGAAACTCACTGTTGAAGATCAGATCAGACAGGATGAACGGGAACTTGATGGCATAAAAGGCATTGGGCTATTGGATGAGATACAGGCCCGTATTCATGAAATTGAACAGGACATAATCGATTTGGGGAAGGAAGAAACAGATATCCGCAAAGCGATGAAGGCTCTACTCCAATCTGAGGATATGTCTAGATTGTTTATGGGAAGAAAGCTCGCATCTGGGTTGTCTGTTCTTGACAACTTGGCCGACGGGCATGTCATTCCAGGGCACTCGGTTGAGGTATTGAGAGATCGCCTTGAGTTGGGCCTCTGCATCTGTGGCGAGCCTCTTTCCCCCGGACATCCAAGATATCAACACGTATCGGATCTCATAGAGGAGCAAAGGGCAGTGGCACCTAGAATCCATCGCCTTACCGCCTTGTGGCATGAGGCCCGGAATGGACAAAATGCTGCCCGTGCCGCAACGGATAGCGACCGCTCGGTAACCCAACGTGCCGCAATGTTGCGAGAACGCTTTACGAAATGCATTGACCGACAACGTCGCAAGCAGGATGCTCTTGAGCATGAGCGTAAGAGCCGAGATGAGATAGATGAGGAACGAGTTCAAGGTCTTACGCAACGGATACAGTCAAATAGGGGCAAAGTGTCCGGTATAGATCAGCGAATTGGGGAAGTCACTGCTCACCTCGATGGGTTGCAGGAGCAGAAGCGGGTCTGTTCAGAACACCTTAAAGCACTCGAAAAGCAGGTAACTCTGAACCAAAAGAGCTTACTCCGGTTTCAGATAGCAAATGACCTGCTCAGTTTGGCAAGTGGCACTCTCGATCGATTGAAGGCAACATATGTACATCGGGTCTCATCTCGCATGAATGACATCTTTCTAAACATTGTTGGTGCAGATTCGAATCATCATGGCAACGTGTATACGGGCGTCAACATTGATGAGAGCAATCACGACATTGTGATTCACTCGGTGGAAGGCAGAACGCTGGACGCAGATACGGAATTGAATGGTGCCGCGCAGAGAGCCCTAACTCTTGCTTTTATCTGGGCTCTTATGGAAGTAGCCGAGAGAGAAGCACCTCGAATTATTGACACCCCGCTAGGCATGACGTCCGGTGCTGTCAAACGCCGGATGGTCGATATACTGTCGGCACCGACTAGAGACAATGGGGTGTCCTACCAGATCGTGCTGTTCATGACTCGCTCGGAGATCCGAGACATTGAAGATCTGATCAAGGAAAGATCTGGAGTCATTGCCACCCTTACATGCTCCAAAGACTATCCGCGTGACCTTATCCACGACTGGAGTGCAGCTGTTCCAACTGTGCGGGTATGCGCCTGTAATCACCAACAGATCTGCTCAGTATGTGAGCGTCGCCTAGATGCTAGTTCAGGTGGGTTTGCCCGACGCGAAGAGGTGGGAATGTGACTGGCGTATTGGCGTATCCTCGATATGGCAACCAAGATCTTTTCCTGTCTAAGCCCTTCCACACAGCTTTTAGAGACAGACTGGTAAGTCAGACCGACGATAGCGTTCCGTTCAATCGACAGATTGACCTCTGGTGGTACGCACTCGGAGTCGGTGTCTCGGAAGGACGAAAGACAACCCTGCCAAGTCGCGATAACTTGGTGAAATTCAACGATGGAGGAATCCTGGAATCAGACCCGTGGCGCATCACACATCTTGAGCTACTGGTGCTCGCGGAGCGGGGAGAAAGTGACGCCTCGGATCCCGGGATCGTGATACAGACAGCCAATGAGTATGTAATGACAGGTTGTGAGTTGCTCAGTGAGGAGTTTCGGGGGGCGGTAGATCCTCAGCTCAAGTTGGTTTCTTGTATTCCTGGCTGAATGGCCATTCAGCCAGGAATACATTGCTCTCAATGAGCTCCGAACTTGGCATCAACCTGGGCAGGGGCATATCCATGTTTGCTATCCGGCGTTTTTGTCTGATTCGGAATCCCTGTGAAACTGTTGCCGCTTCTGGCGCGGGCTGACTAGCCCGCGCACTGCGGCAGGGCCATCTCCATCGTGTCCCGCAGGCCGAGCCGTCGCTTTGTCTGGCGGCTGATCCGTTCACTAGTACTAGTTGCCGCAGGACACAGGAATGAAAGTGGATTTGGCGCGACCGGCAACCTGTGGTATATTTCTCCTTGCTGCCTTTTCGGAGGCGCGGCAGATTAACAACTGAAGAGTGACAAGGCGGGTCAAGAAAAATTGACCTGTCAATTGAGAGATTGCACAGGCAGACTCTTTTATGGAGAGTTTGATCCTGGCTCAGGATGAACGCTGGCGGCGTGCCTTACGCATGCAAGTCGAACGAGAAGGTGCGGTTTCGGCCGCGCCGGAAAGTGGCGAACGGGTGAGTAACACGTGAGTGACCTGCCCCGAGGAGGGGGACAACCCTGGGAAACCAGGGCTAATACCCCGTAGTCCTGGCCGTCTTGGAAGCGGTCAGGTATAGCTCAGGCGCCTTGGGAGGGGCTCGCGGTCGATTAGTTTGTTGGTGGGGTAACGGCCTACCAAGATGACGATCGATAGCTGGTCTGAGAGGATGATCAGCCACACTGGGACTGAGACACGGCCCAGACTCCTATGGGGGGCAGCAGCGAGGAATATTGGACAATGGGCGCAAGCCTGATCCAGCAACGCCGCGTGGAGGAAGAAGGCTTCGGTTGTAAACTCCTTTTGTGCGGGATGAGACAAGGACAGTACCGCACGAATAAGTCACGGCTAACTAGGTGCCAGCAGCCGCGGTAATACCTAGGTGACAAGCGTTATCCGGATTTACTGGGCGTAAAGGGCTCGAAGGCGGCAATCCAAGTCTGGCGTGAAATCTCCTGGCTTAACCAGGAGGGGTCGTTAGATACTGTTTTGCTGGAGGCAGTGAGAGGGGTGTGGAATTCTCGGTGGAGTGGTGGAATACGTAGATATCGGGAGGAACATCAGTGGCGAAGGCGGCACCCTGGCACTGACCTGACGCTCATGAGCGAAAGCGTGGGGAGCGAACGGGATTAGATACCCCGGTAGTCCACGCTGTAAACGATGAGTACTAGGCGTAGGTGGCTACCGCTGTCTGTGCCGAAGCTAACGCGATAAGTACTCCGCCTGGGGACTACGGCCGCAAGGCTAAAACTCAAAGGAATTGACGGGGACCCG
>OZ243985.1:0-4130000 GCA_965214895.1 Caldilineaceae bacterium | reverse complement strand
TACGGCCTACATTGATGCCGATGTGGCGGTCGGGGCGGACACCACGATTGGCCCTGGAGTCGTGCTGACCGGCAGCACGACCATAGGTGAGGCCTGCGAGATCGGGGCCGGCACGCATTTGCATGACACCAAGGTGGGAAACGGCTGTCATATTCGGCAGTCGGTGTTGGAAGGCGCCATCTTGGAGGACGACTGCCATGTGGGGCCCTTTGCCCGGATGAGACCCGGGGCGCATCTGGGGCAGTGCGTGCATGTGGGCAGTTTTGGAGAAATCAAGAACAGCCGTCTGGGCCCGCGCGTGACCATGGGGCATTTCAGCTACGTCGGAGACGCCGACGTGGGGGCCTGCGTCAATGTGGGTGCAGGCGCCATCACCTGCAACTTCGACGGCGAGACCAAGCATCGGACGGTGATCGAGGACGGGGCATTTCTGGGCAGCGGCACCAAACTGATCGCACCGGTCACGGTGGGCCGCGGGGCCCGTACGGGGGCCGGTTCCGTCGTCACGCGCGATGTGCCGGCCGGGACGCTGGTGTATGGTGTGCCGGCCCGCGCGCAGGGACAGGTTGCCGGCAAGCCTGTCATGCCCGACCGGGATGGGCAGTGAGGTGTCTGTGACAACCGGCCTCTATTGGGCCCTGTTGGGACTGGTGTGGGCACTGGCCACGGCAGGCGCCTTTTTCTTCAATGCCGGCGAGATGGCCCTGTCCGCCTCTCATCCGCGCAAAGTGCGATTGTTGTGTATCCAGAAAGTTCCGGCGGCGTTGCGTCTGGAGCGCCTGCTGGCCAATCCCACCCAGTTTCTGGTGGCCTTCATGTTGGGCAAGTCCCTGCTGTTTCTGGGGACGGGCCTGGCGGCCATGTGGTGCCTGGAGGTTCTGCAGCTGGACGGCAATGCCCGGTGGAGTATATTGCTGGGGGTGGGGCTGTGGCTGGCCGGAACACAGGTGCTGGGCCGTGGCTGGGCGAGACAGAATGAAACTCGCCGTGCCCTGTGGCTGTCGGGCCCCGTCCAGACCGTGAACGGGCTGTTGTCTCCCCTGGTCTGGGGACTGCTGCGTCTGACTCGGCAGTGGCAAGGCGACAAAGGGGCGACCAATGGCGGAGACATGGCCTATCTCAGTGAGGAAGGACTGCGCCAATTGATTGACCTGAACGAAGCCGACACGGAAATCAAGGAGTCGGAACGACGCATGATGGCCAGTGTGGTCGAACTGCGGGACACCTTGCTCCGAGAGGTCATGGTGCCCCGCATTGACATGGTCACTGCTCCCGTGGACCTGTCCGTGCCCGAGGCCCTGGACATTATCCTGGCGGCCGGCCACAGTCGCATCCCCGTGTATTCCAAGAATGTGGACTCCGTGGAAGGCATTCTCTATGCCAAGGACATTCTGAAGCTGTACCGGGAAGACAACCTGGAAACCCCGATTTCCCAGGTCATGCGCGCGCCGCACTTCGTGCCGGCCAGCAAAAAGGTGGACACAATGCTGAGGGAGTTTCAGGCCAACCGCACCCACATGGCCATTGTGGTGGACGAATTCGGCGGCACCGCCGGCCTGGTCACCATCGAGGACCTGATTGAGGAGATACTGGGGGAGATCCAGGATGAATACGATCAGGAACAGCCAGGGCTGACCCAGCTGTCCGAGGACCTGTTTGAGTTTGATGCCCGCTTTGACCTCGATGATGCAGCGCGCATCTTGGCTACGGACCTGCCCGTGGAACTGGCCGATACCATGGGCGGCTTCATTTTCAGCCGATTGGGGCGCGTGCCGCTCCTGGGGGATGAAGTGGAAAACGGCGACTGGAACTTCCGTGTGACTCAGATCGAGTCCAGCCGCATCAAGAAGGTGCAGGCCCAGCGCATGGCGATGCCCGAGCTGGAAGCATAGGTTGTGTTACGCACGCATGGTAAGTCCCCAGCATCTATGCCAGCGGCTCGCACGTGAAAGTTATCAGGCCCAGCCGTTCGGCATCTTGCACTTCTATCGCGCGGTAGCCATAGTCAATGATCCCCGCGTTTTTGAGACGGGCCAGCTGGTTGGACACGGTTTCGCGATACGTGCCCAATCTCTCGGCAATGGCCTTGTGTGACATGGCAATGGGAATCTGCCCTGCCAGCGACTCCCGCATCAGCAGGCGAGCCAGGCGCGTGCGCACGGGTTCATAGGCTTCCAGCTGTTCGTCATACATTTGCTGCTGTACGCTGATCTGGCTGCGCAGCAAGGCTTCCAGCACGTCACTCCAGTTCTGGCCAATGTATTCGAGGTTGGCCAGCAGGTAACAGACGATGGTAGGCGTTATGGCCTTGACATTGTAGGTGGACCAGTCTGCAAAGAGGGACGGGCTCAACACAGTGCCATCTTCGAAGGGCAGGGCAAACAGCTTGCGCCGTTCCGTCTTGTTGTCTGCCGACTCGCTTTCGAAGGCTTCCACGTGCAGGCGGCCATCCAGGACAATCACCGTCCGCTGCAAGGGTTTCGCGGCACTGGCCAGCAGGCGGTCTTCATGGATGCGGCGCAACGAAACCATGCGTCGGAAGCGGGCATCGGCACGGCAGAGATCAGTGACGGAGTCCCAGTTGCATTGGAATGGGGCATCCTCGATTCCATAACCGATCATCTCGTTTCCTCCTTTCAGCAGGACAGCAGGCGGCACATGCATTGTAGGAAACCGGAGGAGGCCGGTGTCTGCCGAAACCTTAAAGGGGTATTAAGCCTGGAGGCAGTGCGGGCCAGGGGCCGGGGCGTGAGGCTACAAGCCGCTTTCCGCGGGCTGGGCCAGGTATTCCGTGGCTGCTATGCGCCAGCGTCCTCTCTGATGGCTCGGCACCTCTGCCAGGAACGCGGCGAGGGCAGCCTCGGCCGAGATTGACTGCGCGGGTGTTGCCAGCGCTTTCCAGGCCGCCGCGGTACGTTCGACCTCCGCAGGATCAATGTCGGGCAGGAACGCACCGCATTGAATGCCGCAGGTGGTGATCGCGGCACGGGTGGGCAGCTCCTGCTGGGATTCCGCCATCAGACTGGCGACCTCCTGGGTACTGGTTATCTTCAAGACACGGGCAAAGGCCTCCAAGAGCGCCGGATTGGCCAACTGCGTGACCAGCTGCGCGGCGCGTGCGAAGTGGTGATCCCCCATCAGCACCACAGTGCCTGCCAGATACAGGTCGGAAGGGCTCTCGGCCCCCATCTCGAGACGATGAATGCGTTGCGCCTGGGCCAAGGTTTCCAGCGCAATCGCCAGCTGACACCGGGCTGTCCGATGGCTCACGGTATCCTGCCGCGGCAGACCCACGGCCAGAATGACATCGGCAAAAGGCGCTGCCGCGTCCAGGCCCGGCTCCATGGACAACAGGCGGGCCAGAACCTCATCCTGGGCGGCACGTTCCCGTTGCAGGGCTTGGTGGACAATCTGCCGTTCTGTCTTGAAGGACAGGTCCGGCACTTGCTCGGAGAATGCCGGGTGCGGGGAGTCGGAACAAGTCATGGCCAGGGGGTTGCATCCAGTGGACCTGCAGGCCGCCTGCATGGCAGGGGAGGCAGCCTGCTCGCCCTACCCTTGCCAGGCGGGCTGGACATCGGCCCTGCGGCATGCAATCTTCATCGTTTGCCTGTAGGTCCAGAGTATATAATTCTGTGCTGGGACAATCATAGAACCTTCCCTCCCAATCCGGCTGAAACTCCATGAACCTCACCTCCTCGATCCCTTTGGGCCTGACCTATGATGACGTGTTGCTGATTCCCCGGCGCTCTCGAATTCGCTCTCGCTTGCAGGTGGACTTGAGCACTCAGCTGACGCGCACGCTGCGCTTGGAGGTGCCTGTGATCGCGGCCAACATGGATTCCATCTGCGAGTCTGAAATGGCCATCGCCATGGCACAACTGGGCGGCATAGGCATTGTGCACCGCTTTCTCACGCCCCAGCATCAGGCCGAGGAAATCGCCTTGGTGAAAGAGGCCGGGACCGATCTGCTGGTGGGGGCCGCGATAGGGACGGACCACGATGTGATGGAGCGCATAGAGGCCTGCGTGCACGCGGGGGCGGACGTGTTGGTCCTTGACATTGCCCACGGCCACTCGGAGCATGCCTTGGAAGGCACCCGCAACTGCAAGGAGGCGTTTCCCGCCGTCGGCCTGGTGGCAGGCAATGTCGCCACGGCGGCCGGGGCTCTGGACTTGGTGGACGCCGGGGCGGACGCCATCAAGGTGGGTGTGGGCCCCGGGGGAGTGTGCACGACGCGTCAGGTCACAGGGGTGGGGGTGCCACAGCTGACCGCCCTGTTTGACATCAGTCAGACCGGTATCGATGTGCCCATCATCGCCGATGGCGGCATTCGTTCTGCCGGAGACATAGCCAAGGCTCTGGCCGCCGGGGCGGACTCGGTCATGCTGGGCAGCATGCTGGCCGGCACCAAGGAAAGTCCGGGCGAACTGGAGCAATCCCCGGTAGGGCTGGTGAAGCGGATTCGCGGCATGGCCTCGCAGGAGGCGATGGAGCGCCGGGCCCGGCGACACGGGGAAATCCTGGACGAGGAATATTTTGAAGGCCGCTCCCCCGAAGGCGTGGAGAGCACTGTGCACTACAAGGGCACGGTGGACAAGATCATCAAGTCCTTGATGGGTGGCGTCAAAAGCGCCTTCAGCTACCTGGACGCGGCCGATATCCAGGAATTCAAGGCTAACGCCTCCTTCATGCGGGTGTCCCCCGCAGGGTTTCAGGAAGGCACGCCGCACATCGTTCTGAACTGACGCACGCGGTTGGCTGCAGCGCGGTGCCTGCGGCTGCCGACTAGGGTCCTTCGGAGGCCGCCAGCAGAGTCTCAATCAGCTGGTTGAGCGAGGCATCGTCATAGAAGTGCAGGATTACGCGGCCGGCTCCGCTCTGTCGGCGTTGAATGCTGACTTTCGTCCGCAGCTGCGCCCGCAGCTGTCTTTCAATCAGACTCAATTCGTCCACCAGGTCTGGCTCGGGTGGAGTGGACGTTGCGGTGGCCCGGGGCCCGGTCTGGGTGGCCCGGGGCTGCAGTCTGTGCAGAAAGGCTTCCTCGGTTTGGCGCACCGTGAGGTCTTCGGCGAGGATTTTGTGCAAGGCCTGAGTCTGGTCGTGGGGAGTGGGCCAGGCGAGAATGGCCCGGGCATGGCCGACCGTGATTTTCCCGCTGGTGAGGGCAGCCTGGACTGTCTCTGGCAAGCTGAGCAGCCGGATTGCATTGGTCACGGCCGATCGGCTGCTGCCCATGGCTTCGGCAATCTGGGCATGGGTCAGGTCATAGTGTGTGGACAGGCGCAGGAAGGCTTCTGCCTGTTCCAGCGGGGACAAGTCGGCTCTCTGCAGATTCTCAATCAAGGCCAGCACCAAAGCATCTTGCGATGTGGCTTCCCTGACAATGGCTGGCACCGCAGACAGCCCGGCCAGTTGGGCGGCTCTCCAACGGCGTTCGCCGGAAATGATCAGGTACGTGCCCGGCGCTTCCGGGTCTGGCTGCACCACCAGCGGCTGCAGCAAGCCGGAATCCCGAATGGAGGCAGCCAGGGCCTCGATCTTGTCCTGGTGAAAGGTCTTGCGCGGCTGCTGAGGATTGGGCTTGACATGGAGGACGGGGATTTCGAGCAGTGCCTGTGCAGCCGTCTGTGTCCCTGCCGGAGCAGCCGCGGTTTCCGCTTCAGTCGTGTTGAACAATGCATCCAGGCCGCGTCCCAGTCCGAAACCTCGGGCGGCTTGCCTGTCAGTGGGAATAGACATGGTACGCACCTAGATTTCTGTGGCGACGAAAACCCGGTCGGTGGGCCTGCACCGATGTTTCAACCGTTCGAGCCAAGATGAACATGACATCCTCTTTGCACGCGTTTACTGCATCAAGCCACGGCGTTGAGCACAGAGACCTGTGCCCTACGTCAAGACAACACCTTGTTGACCTGACCCGGCAACCTAAGCGCCACGCGCGTACCATTGATGCAGCAATGCCAAAATCAAGCGCAAGCAGGACCCTGCGTCCGCAACGAAACCAGACAGCCCAGGACAAAGCCTCCACACAGACACAGCCTAGCTCTCACAAACAGGCTCATCTCCCCTCCACCTGATTGGCACCTTCCTGTATTGTCGCCATCACTTGTGGATCAAGGACTTCTGTGCATGACTCTTCATCGCGCCAAGATTTATTTACGCCGCCCGACGCTGGATATATCAGGGTAATCCTTTTTGAGAGCATACATGCCCACTTGTCTGGGGCGTACGAAGCGATCCGATGCGTTGGTGAGGACTGTGCGCACATATACTTCTGGATTGGTTAAATCAGACAATATACCTTCTTCTCTTTTTTGAATCTCTTTGGTGATCTCCCTAAAGTGGATTGGCTCCGGCCTTACCTCCTGCAATATGTCTTCGCATAGGTCCAATACCATGTTTTTGCGACCCGAAATGGGTAATGTCCTGCTTTCCCCAAACGGAGCCTCTCGGGCCTCGATTGTCGCCAAGTACTCCCTTGTGAACTCGATTTCCTGCTTGTTGATGGACTTGATTTCCGCCTTCTTGGACTCGATGTCCTGCTTCTTGGGATCGATGTCCCGTTCTTGGATGGCACGTATCTTCTCTTCACTGGAGCGTACTTCCGCTTCAGTGGCACGCACCTCCTCCTCCTTTTTCTCTTTTTTGCCTGATAGCTCCTTCAGCTTTGCCCGCAGAATTTTTTCCCGCTCCCACTGTGTCATTGATAACTCCTTGCCGACGCTGATGGGTGTCAAGTTCTGCTCATCGAGACGTGTGTATGTACGCTTCCTGCCCTGTGTGCAGCGTCTGGAGTGTAGCATAATGCTTGTCAGTGTAATTGGGGGCTGATGGCACGCAACCGCGTGAATGCGCATCTTCAGGCGCACACGGGTGGTGGTTTGCAGGAATGCGCGCAGTGGCGCCACACGGTGTCGGGGCCGATGAAAGGCAGCGGTCTGCGCGATCCGGCGCCGTCCATGGAAAGCGGGGATGTCCTTGTAAGGTGGAGCCGTGCGACAGGTCGATGCTCGGATCAAACGGCACGCTGCCACAACCTGAATGATGCCCCACTGCGTAAAGCAGTATGACCTGACCTCCGGCAGGATTGCCGCGATCTCCACTCTGGGGACGGCATCCTCTGGCGCGGGCCACGCAACGGGAAGGCGGCAGTGACCCGCAAGCACAGCGCGCATTGGGCAATTGCCGAAACGTGCCGGTCTTCATCCGCGCCGGGGGCAACAGTCGTGGTCCTTCCACCCGCATGATCGGGACAGTCTGGGACAACACCCAGACCGACAGGAAACCCTTGCCGGAAGCCGATGCTCGGTCCTGTGCAGGCGCCTGCACTCCGGTTACAAGGAAGTTGTTGGCGCCGCACTGCAGCCTGCTCACGCGAGTTTGCTTTGGCGCTCCAAGAATTCCTGTGTCCAAATCTGGTAGGCCGTGGCTCCCGCACAGTGCGGATCGTAGGTGACTGCCGGCAGCCCGTGGCTGGGGGCTTCGGCCACCCTGGCACTGCGTGGAATGATGGTGGTGAAGGTTTCCGATGGGAAGTGATGGCGCACTTCCGCCGCCACTTCCCGGCTGAGGCGAGTGCGGCCATCGTACAGGGTAAGCAGAAATCCGGCCAACAGCAGATCGGTGTTCAAGGTTCGCCGGACTCTCTGCACCGAGTCCAGAATGGCGCTCAACCCCTCCAGCGCAAAGTATTCACATTGGATGGGGACCACCAGCGACCGGGCCGCGGTCATGCCACAGATGGAGAGCAGGCTCAGGCTGGGCGGGTTGTCTATCAATATGTAGTGATAGGCATCCTGGCATGCGGCCAGGGCCCGCTGCAGGGCATGCTGCCAGTTGGGCTGTTCCCGGCTCCATTCGCTTTCCAGACCGGCCAGATCCGGACTGGAAGGAAGCAGCGACACTCCTGCAAACCCTGTCTCCAGACATGCCTGGCGGATCATTGCACGGTCCCCCAGCACGTCATACAGGGAACCGTGCTGGACAGCCCCGCGGCATCCCAATCCGCTGGTGGCGTTGCCCTGCGGATCGTTGTCCACAATCAGGACCTTGTATCCGCGTTGGCCCAGGCAGACGCCCAGGTTGACCACGGTGGTGGTCTTGCCCACTCCGCCCTTCTGGTTGGTCAGGCAGATACAGTGTGCCTTCATAGGCCAGGCTCGGCTACCGGATATCGATAGAGATATTCCATCACCTGCGGACGCGAGGGAATGGTGGAGGCCCCGATTCCTTCCACCCCGAAAGAAGCCGTGACATTGGCGAAACGGGCCGAGTGCCAGACATGACCGGTCTCCAGGTAGCGCACCAGGAAGGCAGCCGCAAAGATGTCGCCGGCTCCCGTGGGGTCCAATTCGACGGCAGGGCGGGGCGGCACGTGCTGCCGCTGGACGCCACCGTGGTGTCGCCGGAACACATCGCAGCCTTCCTTGTAGTTGGAGAGGACCGCCAAGGGCACATGTTCCATCAGCGCGAAGAGGCGTTCCAAGTCAAAGCCAATGTCCTCGCGGGACAAGACCAGTACGTTCAGCCGACGCAGGAAAGCGTCCTGATGTTCCCAGTCTGCCACATGCACTCTCCCCGCGGCGTCAATGCGCCGCAGCCAGCCTTGGGGACCGGCAGCCAGGAAACTGTCTTCGCTGAAGCAGGCAGGTACATCCGGGGCCACTTCCTGCATGATGGGACACATGAAGACCACCTTGGCTTGCCGCATCCGCGGTGTCAGGTCTGCTGCGGTGATGGGAGGAGCCGGATGGTAGCAATATTGAATGCGGCCTGCCGGACTGTACCGGTTGGCAAACGTGGTGGTCGTTTCCGAGTGCAACACGGTGCAACAGGCGGCCGACTGCAACTCCGACAGGTCCACGTTGGTCGCCGCCCGAGTCGCCAAGGCGGGCCGCACCTGCAGCTGCCTGCACGTCAGGGCCGCGTAGCTGACGGACCCGCCCAAAGTGTATTCCAGACTGTCTGGATCGTCGCCCGCAATGTCGCGGGTGACATTGCCCAGCAACAGGATGTCCAGGCTCATGCCTTCATGGACAGGTGTGCCAGGCAGGGAGCAGACGCTGCTGCCGGGCAATCTTGCAGGGATGGCCTACCCGGGCGAATTCCCGGTTATTGGGCGTAGACAACGATTTTGCGCTGTGCCCCGGATCCCTTGCTTTCGGTGTAGACCTTGGGGTGGTTCTGCAAGGCCAAGTGCACAATGCGGCGATCCGCCGCGGACATGGCTTCCAAGGTGTGCGGTCGCCCTCTGGACACCACTTCCTCGGCGATCCGCAGGGCCCGCTTGGTCAGGTTGGCCTGCTGCTTCAGCCGGTACCCGTCCACGTCCACCGTGATACTGGGCCATTCCTGCAGCTGCTGGCTAAGCAGCAGGCGCAAAATGAACTGCAGGCTGTTCAGAGTGGATCCGTGCCGCCCAATCAGACGGCCTAGCTGTCTGCCTCGCACATTCAGGGTCAGCGTGGGGACGCCCTCCTCCACGCCGGACCACACGCGCTGGATCTCGCTGGATGCAAAGCCCATGTTGGCAAGCAGCCGCGTCAATGTCTGTACGGCCACCTCTTCGTTCTGCTCCTCTCCTGCGGGAGTGCCCTGCGCCTCTTCGTAGGTGGGAGCAGGTTCGTGGTGACCGCGGCGATCGGCACGGGAACGACGGGGGGACGGGTGCGCTGGAGGTTCGTCGGCGTAGTCCTCATCCTCGTCGTATTCCAGTGCCGCGACCGGTTCGGGCTCAGGCTGTCCGACTATCTGGCTCTGGGGCGCCACCTCCTCTTCTTCGTCTTCCCAGTCGTCTGCGCGAACAATGCGCACTACCGCATCCACGCGTCCCAAGAACTTGCGGCGTGGATGCTGGACTATGTCGATGTCTGCCTCGCTGCGTTCCAATCCCATCGCGGCCAATCCCGCCGCGATGGCATCCTCGATGGTCTTGCCACTGAATTCCTTGCCTGGCCCGCTCATGCTGTTGTTTCCTTGAATCCCTTCCCAGCTTGGCATTGGCAGGCTGGGTTCACTGAATCCTGCGTATGGTCCGCCCTTGGCGTGGGTCTTGCGCCACCACTCAACCAGCCTGCCCTCTCTCGGGCCGGCGCCGTGGCTATTGCTTGCGCCGCCGCTTCTTGCGCCGCCGCCGGCTCGTCGTCGAGGGGGGACGCTCAGGCTCAATTATAGCCGGGCCTTCGGTGACTTCCTGTGTTGCCGGGGGCAGAGAGCGCCAATTGCCTCTGTTGCCTTGGGGCCCCGGCTTTTCCTTCGGATGCGGCTGCAACTGGCCCATTAGATACTGTTGGCCCATTTGCAGCAGGTTGCCGGTGACCCAGTACAGAGACAGCCCCGCCGGGACCTGCAGGGAAAAGAAGCCAAACATGAGCGTCATGATCGTGCTCATTGACTTCATGGTGCTGGCCTGGGGGCTGCTGGTATCGGTGGCCGTGGGATTCATGAACTTGGTCATGACGTATTGGGTTCCCACCAAAGCCAAGGGCAGAACCAGATAGGCTGCCAGCTGCCCATAGTCGCCGGCCTGGAACAGTTCCGTGACCCAACCCAGGCCGCCCGTGAACTCCGGGAACCCCAAGTCGGGAATCCAGAAGAACCGGGAGTCGCTGAGCTCCCCCCCCAAGGCCACCAAGGCGGAATAGAGACCAAACAGAATGGGCATCTGGACTATCAGCAGCAGAATGGGCAGGCAGCCGCTGAGGGGATTGATGCCTTCCTCCTCATACAGCTTGCGCTGCTCCCGCATCAGGCGGTCGCGGTCCTTGCCGTATTTCTTCTGCAATTCCTGCAGGCGCGGCTGCACCTCCTTCTGGCTTTGCATGCCCTTGATCTGGACATAGGTCAGAGGCAGGAGCACGATCCGGATGAAGACCGTAAAGATGATGATGGCGAAACCCCAGGCATAAGGCACTTCCCGGATCAACAGCCAGTCCCGGATGCTGATCAGGGTGCGGGCCAGGGGCCACACCATAATCGTCTGCCACCAGCCTTCTGGCTCGACGACGCGTACATCCACTCCGGCACGGTCCACGCCACAGCCGGCCAGCAGCAAGGCCGCCCCGACAAGGCACAGAATCAGAATCCACTTGTTACGCGTCACGAGGCGTCACTCCCAAGATGGTCAGGGAACCGGGTCGAATCCCCCCCGGCTGAAGGGATGGCAACGCAGGATGCGCTTGAAACCCAGCCAGCCACCGCACAGAATGCCGTAGGTCTGGATGGCCTCCAGTGCATACTGGGAACAGGTAGGAGAATATCTGCAATGGGGCCCCATGAGGGGGGAAATCCGTCGTTGGTAGAACCGAATGAGGCGTAGCGCCAGCCAAGACATGCGGTGGAGCCGAGCCCCGCAGCGCTCCGGGATTAGACAGGCCCCGCCTGAGACTGCAAGCGCAAGCGCTTGATCAGGTGCAGACAGACCGCTTCCAGGCTGCGAAAGGCCAGACCCGCGGCCGGGGGGCGGCAGATGACCACAATGTCGAATCCGGACTGGATGTGGGCCCGGTGATGCATGAAGATGGCCCGCAACCGCCGCTTGACCCGGTTGCGCGTCACGGCATTGCCCACGCGTTTGCTGACCACAAATCCGAACCGGCAATATGGCATGTCATTGACCAGACAACACATGACCAGTTCCGGACTGCGCCGGCAACGACCCGCTTTTCGCACCTGGACAAAGGAACGCGCCTCCCGCAGGCGATACTGTCTTTTCATGCCACAAAGCCAAGGGGCGGGCCTGTATTAGTATTTGGTCTTGCGGAGTGTCAGTTGCACCGCGATGCGCTTGCGCCCGCGCAAGCGGCGGCGTTTCAGGACATTGCGACCCCCGGGTGTGCGCATGCGCGCACGGAAGCCATGCGTCTTCAACCGCTTCCGGACTTTGGGTTGCCAGGTTCTTCTAGGCATGAACTTCCTTTTCAGGCATACAAACAAGGGCTAGACTGACCAGCCGAACCATATCAAAATAGCAGATCATTATAGAAAGTGGCTGATTCTGCGTCAAATCAAATGCACAATCCGCAGGATAAGGCGGCGCTCGGGGCCGCCGCGGCCCCGAGCGCCGCCCATCCCTTCGTGGAAATCGCCGTCATGATTCCCCTGCGGGGGAAACCGGCAGCAAATTCCCATCGGGATTTCCAGCTCTTCACGTACAGCATACCGCCCCAGCTGCGGGGCCGGCTGCAGCCCGGGCACCTGGTCGGTGTGCCCTTTGGGCACCGGCGTGCCCACGGCATTGTCATGGCCACGCTGCAGGAAACCAGGGTCAAGGGGTTGCGGGATGTCGACCGGTTGATACGGCCCGAGCCCATCCTGTGGCCGCTGCAGGTGGAGCTGGCCCGCTGGATGGCCGACTACTATGTGGCGCCTTTTGCTTCCTGTCTGACTCTGTTCGCCCCGCCTGGAGTCATCACGCGCAGCGGCGGCCCAGGCGCTGCGCGTCCACTGTACGCATGGCATGTGCAACTGCAGGCAGATCCAGCCGACTTGGCGGCGGCTTTGGGCCGGGTGGGCCGGGCCACGCAACAGAAGCGGGTGTGGGACCACCTGCTGGCTCATCCGGACACCTGCTTCAGCCGCCGGGAGCTCAGGCAAGCCTGCGATCTACCTGCATCTTCCGGTGCCCTGCGGGCCTTGCAGCAGAAAGGCTGGGTCAAGATGGAAGCGGGTGGGTTTTGCTTGGGTGTAGGCGTCTCCGAAGCCCGCTACAAGGCCATGGAGCTGGGGGGCACGGCCAGATTCCTGCCCTTGCTGCAGATGGTGGCCGAGCACGGCGGTGAGGCCTGGAAGTCCGAATTGGACGCGCGGCACAAGACTGCCTTGCGGGACTGGCGTTGGCTGGCCGACCAAGGCCTGGTCACACTGCAAGAGAAACGGCGCTTGCGCAATCCGGTCCAGGCCCAGTCCTTCACTCCGTCCCTGGCCCCACAGCTGAGCAATTCCCAGGAGCAGGCCCTGGACCGGATGCAGCGGTGTCTGGCGGCAAACAGGGTGCCTCCGGGTCAGACGGTGCTGCTCCAGGGAATTACCGGCAGCGGCAAGACGGAGGTGTATCTGCGGGCGCTGGAGGTCTGCCTGGCCCAAGGTCAGCAGGCCATTGTGCTGGTGCCCGAGATCGCCCTTACGCCTCAAACCGTGAAACGCTTTGCCAGCCGCTTTCCCGGACGAGTCTCCTTTGTGCACTCAGGGTTAAGCACGGGGGAACGGTTCGACATCAATCGGCAGGCCCATGCCGGAGCCATCGATGTGCTGGTAGGCCCGCGCAGCGCCCTCTTTGCGCCCATGGCCCGCCTGGGCCTGATTGTCCTGGACGAAGAACATGACGACGCCTTCAAGCAGAGTGCCGAGGAATGGGGGGGCAGCACCGTTTTCTATGACGCCCGGCGCGTGGCCGCCGAGATCAGCCGCCGCAGCGGGGCCTTGCTCATTTTGGGCAGTGCCACCCCCAGCCTGGGCACGTTGGCCAAGGCCATCCGGGGAGACATTGCCCGCGTGGTCTTGCCCGAGCGCCTGGGCCAGACCGCCGACGGGTTCGGACCGTTGCCGTTGCCTCCCATTGAACTAGTGGATATGCGCCAGGAACTGATGGCCGGCAACTACAGCGTGTTCAGTCGGCCCTTGCAGAAACAGTTGGCGCAAGTCCTCGCCCACGGGGAACAAGCCATCCTGCTGATGAACCGGCGCGGCAGTCGCACCTTCGTGCTGTGTCGCGCCTGCGGCCATGTGCTGCACTGCCGGGACTGTGCCCTCTGCCTGACGTATCACAGTGACACCCGGCTCATGGAATGCCATGCCTGCGGCCAGGCAACGCCTCCGCCCCGGGTCTGTCCCGAGTGCCGGGACAAGCGCATTCGCTACTTCGGGGCGGGGACCGAATTGGTGACGGAGGAACTGTCCAGGCTGCTTCCGGCAGCCCGGATTCTGCGCTGGGACGCGGATACGGCCCGGGGCAAGGACAGCCACATCCGCTTTATGGAAACCGTGAGTTCCGGGCGGGCGGACGTGATAGTCGGCACGCAGATGATTGCCAAGGGGCTGGACCTGCCCTGGGTCACCTTGGTCGGGGTGGTGGCAGCCGACACGGGGCTGTTCATGCCGGATTTCCGCGCCCCCGAACGGACCTGCCAGTTGCTGATCCAAGTGGCGGGCAGGGCAGGGCGCAGTGAACGCGGAGGCCGCGTCCTCCTGCAGACGTATCAGCCGGAACACTACGCCGTGCAAGCGGCGGCTCACAACGACTATGAGAGGTTCTGTCGCCGGGAACTGACATTTCGGGAAGCGATGGGATACCCGCCCTATCGCCGCCTGGCGCGCCTGGTCTATTGGGACCAGGACGCCGCACGGGCGCGGCAGGCCGCACGGGCGTTGAAGCGAGCCATCAACCGGGAAGTCCGGAAGCTGGAGCCACCGGACTCGCCCGTGACGGTGATCGGCCCGGCCCCGCCATTCTATGAACGGCTGCGCACCTTCTGGCGACAGCAGATTCTGATCCTGGACCATGACCCGGCCCGCATCTTGCGGAATCTGGAAATACCGCCGGACTGGCGGGTGGACCTGGATCCGGTTTCCACTCTGTAGATTCGGCGGGCGCGCCAGAGAGGCGGGTTTTTGGTCAACCGCATTCCTTCACCCTACAATTTTCTGTTCTTTGGACTGCTCTACGGGAAGTCGTTGCTATGGTGTTGAACACAACCAGCCTGATCTATCTGACCATGGCCATTGGGCTTCTCGGAGTGGTCTATGTGGCATTGCGGATGCAGCGGATTCTGGCCCAGGATCAGGGCACGGAGACCATGCAGGAAATCGCCTCCGCCATCCAGGATGGCGCCGCGGGTTTTCTGCGCGATGAATACAGGGTGCTCTCCATTTTTGTGGTGGTGGTCACAGCCTTGGTGGCCATCCTCCTGGACTGGCAAACGGCTGCCAGCTTTGTGCTCGGGGCCCTGACTTCCGCCGCGGCGGGCTATCTGGGCATGTACGTGGCGGTCCGGGCCAATGTGCGCACGGCCTCGGCCAGCCGGCAGTCCTTGAATCAGGGACTGTTGGTAGCCTTTAGCAGTGGCTCCATCATGGGCATGTCCGTGGTCTGTTTCAGCCTCGTGGGACTGAGCGCGCTGTTCCTGCTGTTCGACGGCAATGTCACCTACATCACCGGCTTCGGTTTCGGAGCCAGCAGCATTGCGCTGTTTGCCCGTGTAGGGGGCGGCATTTTCACCAAGGCTGCCGATGTGGGAGCGGACCTGGTGGGCAAGGTGGAACAGGGCATTCCCGAAGATGATCCCCGCAACCCGGCCGTGATTGCCGACAACGTGGGCGACAATGTAGGCGATGTGGCCGGCATGGGAGCCGACCTCTTCGAGAGCTACAGCGGTTCCATCATCGCCGCGGCCACGCTGGGCCTGGTGGCTCTGGGGCCCGGGGTCGCCGTACTGCCCATGTTGGTGGCCGGTCTGGGCATCATTGCCGCCTTTCTGGGTTCCCTGCTGGTGCGCACCAAGGAGGACGCCACGCAGGAAGATCTGTTGGCTACATTGAGTCGGGCCATCTATGCCGCCTCGGGACTGGTTGCCCTGCTGGTGGCCGGGCTCATTTGGCTCTCGGGCCAGGTACCAGGGTGGGAGCAGATTTCGTGGCGATTCTGGTGGGTCATCATCATAGGGCTGGTGGCCGGCAATCTGATTGGCTGGTTTACGGAGTACTACACCAGCTACACCCGCAAGCCTACGCAGGCCATCGCGGAAGCCGGCAGCACCGCGGCCACTCTCATTATCGAAGGTCTGTCCGTCGGCATGGTCAGCACTGTGATGCCGGTCATCACGGTGGCCGTGGCCATCGTCGCCAGCCTGCTGGTGGGCGGCGTGGAGCACGGCATGTTCGCCGTGGCGCTGGCGGGCGTGGGCATGCTGAGCACCTTGGGCATCACGCTGGCCACCGATGCCTATGGCCCCGTGGCCGACAATGCCGGGGGCATTGCCGAGATGAGTCAGTTGCCCCCGGAAGTGCGGGAACGCACGGATGCGCTGGACAGCCTGGGCAACACTACCGCGGCGACCGGCAAGGGCTTCGCCATTGGCTCTGCGGTGCTGACGGCGCTGGCCTTGATGGCCGCCTTTGTCACCAAGGCCAACATCTCGGAACTCAACCTGCTTTCTCCGATCCTGCTGCCCGGATTGCTGGTGGGCGCCATGCTGCCCTTTCTGTTTGCCGCCCGCACCATGACCGCCGTGGGGCGTTCAGCCCAGAGCATCGTGGAAGAGGTGCGGCGCCAGTTCCGGGAGATTCCGGGCATCATGGAGTTTGAGAGCAAGCCGGATTACAAGACCTGCGTATCCATCAGCACCCGCAGCGCCCTGCGGGAGATGGTGATGCCCAGTCTGATTGCCATTCTGATCCCCTTGCTGATGGGATACGTGCTGGGGCCGCAGGCTCTGGCCGGCATGCTGATTGGGGCCATTGCCTCCGGGTTCCTGCTGGCCGTCATGATGGCCAACGCCGGCGGAGCCTGGGACAACGCCAAGAAGTGGATTGAAACGGGAGAATACGGCGGCAAGGGTTCCGAGTACCACAAGGCCGCCGTGGTGGGCGACACGGTCGGCGATCCTTTCAAGGACACCAGTGGCCCGTCCCTGAACATTCTGATCAAGCTGATGAGCATTGTCAGCCTGGTCTTCGCCAGCTCCTTCGGCACTGGCCTGCTGAACCTCTTTTAAGGCAGGGGCGCGGCATCTGCCGTGGGCCTACAGAGTCCCGACCCAGACTACTGTTGGGCCTTAATTCAGATGTGGAAAGAACTGCAGATGGAATGTATCTAACCATTGGTGCCAGTGGGAGACGAAGTTGCCCAAGGCCACGAGGAGCACGAGGATCCCCCATGCTGTGAGTGGACCACTGACAGAGGCGGGATCTCAGGGCCATCGTGGAGGTTGTCCCGGCGTGGTTGTGCCGGTTCGCTGGTACCCTGTGCGTATGACAAACACTGAACAGGGAGCCGGACACCCTGCTATCCGTGGCGCGAGGGGATCACCCAGTATCTGCCCGTTCTGAGCCCGAGCCAGCGTCAGGGCTGGGCCCTGTGGGTGGGGGCGACCCTGCGGACCCGCAGCGGGTTCCCGCGCGGCCGGGAGCAGTGCCGCCACCGGTGGCACGGTCCCCGGCTGTGGGCGCGGGTATGGCGGCGACCGCGGCCCTGGCCTACCCTGCCGGAGGGCCTTTGCGTAACGGTGCACTCCCGCTCCCCACCCAATATGAAAGCACATATGAACAATGAAATGTCTTGCCACTACCTGTAAGCTTCCCGTCCCCGGACGGACCCCGGTGGCCGGCGCGGCACTTCGTGACCCACGAGGGCCCGTACACCGTCACCGCAGAGCTCGTCTTTCGGCGCCGCAAGCGCCGTTGTCCCTGGTAGTGTGGGGCCCGGGGACAGACGGAGCCCCAGGTCGTGCTCACGGACGCAGCAACGGACCCGGTAGGCGACCTTCTGGATGTTCTGCCAGCCGAGCAACCACACCCGCTGTTTAACCTCAGACATAGACCGGACATTGCAATGCCGTCGATCGGAGAGGTAGACGAGATTGTATGATTTTTACATAGGCCCGCTGACCCGCATCCTAACACTTTTGGGCATACTTGGCCGTCAACAAATTCCCATGTTGCTCCCTGCCGCTTCTGTCCTCCATCCGCCCTGGCGCCGTGGTCGCGTGCGGGATCCGTGGCGTACTGGGTACTGCAAGGTGCCGCCCGATGTGGGTACCCAGATTGTGTTCCTCGTCTTATCGTCAGGCTGTGTCCTCCGGCACAGCCTTTGTGTTTCTGGGGATGTCCTGATGCTCCAGATCAGCGACATCGGATACGACGACCAAGTACTACCCACGAATTCCAGGAGAGGTAAAGCCCATGCCTGTTTTTCTTGATAACACTTGGATCCGCTTTTCCATCCTGTTGTTTGCTGTCTTGATTATTGCAATCGCTAGCTTTGTGACGGTCTCAGAGGATATTTCTGCTCATTCCACTCCTTCAGGATGTACTCCAATTTACAGCACGACCGGTTGCAATAGAACTTGTGCAAGTTTCTGGAGTGAAGGAAAATCGTGCCACAGGTTAAAGTGCAGATGTTCATGGGGCACGGAATCGAGTAATAAGGTGTCAAAATTGCGGTAGTTGCTGAAATACTCCGTACCGAATTGATCCACCCGTATATGTCCAGGGTTGTTTGTAGCAAGGATCCAGATTCATTAATGTTGCATGGCCTAGGGTCCGAGGGATGCCAGCCCCCTCGGACCCCCAGGCCCCCGTGCCGACTGGATCCCGGGAGGTCCCCACTGTCATGATGGCGCAGTGGGTGACCGGCCAGCCGTTGGGGCTCCGGGTCTATGTGCATGGACGGATGTTCCGCCGCTCTTTTGTCTGGCCCCTGGTTCTGACCCTTCTGGTTATGCCCTGGACCCTACCCTATGCGGAGAGCTGGCCGGCGTACGCGCAACAAACCCTGCAATACGGGATGTTCCTGTGGCCCTTGGTGGCCGCTTGGGTCGTACCTCGTCTCCTGCCGGAAGGGGAGGCGGTGGGCTGGCTGGCCGCGGTCCGTTTGCCCGCTTGGCGTCTGGTGATGGAGCAAAGTCTCCTGGCCCTGCTGCTCTTTGCCCTGCTGTGGTGGACTTTTCTGGGTCTGTCTTGGGTCATCCAAGCCCTCCTGGTCCTTGAGACGGGGACTACGGCCGCGCCGCCGGCCTTGGTGGGCTGGATTGGGCTGAGCGGGACCGTCAGCCTGCTGTTTTTTACCGGTTGCAGTCTGTTGGGCCGTCACTGGCGTGGCACGGAGGTCGCCGGATTTCTGGCCACCAGCCTCTGGATCGGCAGCCTGCTGCTGGCCCGCCAAGGCCCAAACCTCTTCACCCCTTTCCATGCCTATTATGCTCTGGGCAGTCCCGCCTTTGAAGCGATGACGGCCGATCTGGGGATCCAGCTGGGGGTTCTCGGTCTGGTGGCCCTGGGTCTGTGGGCCGCCGGGATTGGGCTTTCGTCCGAGCGCGTGCATCCTGCACGGAACGGCCCGCGGCGAAGTCCCTGGCCGGGCAGCCTGGCCGGGATCCTGCGCGGGCCCCATATTCTGCGTCTGACCCTACTGGAACTGAGATGGGTGGTCCGGCGCAAGCTCTTTGGACTGTATCTGGGCGTCCCCCTGGGCCTCGTCCTGGCACTGGCTTTCTTTGAGGGTTCCCTGGATTTAACCGAGTTCCTCACGGATACCACGACCAATCTTCTCTTCTTCACCCTGCCCCTGTTGGCGGTGTTGCTTGCCCCCGTGCTCACGCGGCCCCAGCGTCCGGGCCATGACTGGTTCTGGGTCACCCCTACGGCCTGGGTCCAGGGGGCCCTGGCCCAGCTGCTGGCCTTCGGGCTCATCGCCCTGGGCGCCACCCTGATGTGGGGGGCCTTCGCCCTGGCCTGGGGCGTCGGCCAGGCGTACTGGACCTGGTCCCAGGCGATGCCCCTGATCCCTGCGTGGGCCAGCCTGTGGCTTCCGATGTCCATGGTTCATGTCTTCCTGATTTGCGGATTGGCCCTGCTGTTGCGGCAGGCCTTGGCCGTGATCGCCCTGGCCTGTGTCGTCATGGTGGGGATGTGGCTCAGTGCGGCGGTCTACACCCTGACGACCCTCCAGGATGCCATTTTGGTGTCCCTGACCTTCAGTCCCGTCACGGGAGTCCACCCCGACTACGGGTTGGCCCGGTCCCTGGTATGGGTCTATACGGCTGGTGGGTTGCTGTTCTGGCTGGTCGCGCTGTGCCTCTACCCCTACGGGGAACGCCGGGTCTCGCTGACCTGGACGGCGCAAGCCGGGACCGGGACGCTGGTGGGGCTGGGACTGGCGCTGTGCCTGGTGGCCAGCGGAATCTACCAGCGGACCGGGGAGAGCCGGCGCGTGCCCGCTTCCCCGGTCCCCCAGTCCAATGCCTGGGCGGTCACCGAGATGTCCCACCAGCTGGTTTTCGCCGGGGACCATGTCACTGTGACCTCTGCCCTGGCCTTCGTGCCGACGGTCGCGCCTGTCCCCTCCACCCTGGAACTGTCCCTGAACTCCGGGTTGCGCCTGCACCGGGTCGTGTGGTCCGAACAGTCCCTGGCCTGGCAGCAACCGGGAGAAGGGGTGATCGTGCCGCTGCCTGCTGCGCTCCAGGCCGCGGCCGCCTCGGGTCCCATTGCCCTGGTCCTGGAGTACGGGGGCTGGCCCGTCCTGCCCCGAGAGGATTACTCTCCCACCATTGTGGCTGGCCTGGTGGGCAATTCCCTGATAAACAACTTCAACCGCGCCAGTGTGAGTTACGCTGGCCCTCACTTTCTGCAATGGGTCCGCGACAGTGACTGGACGGTTTGGCCCGTGACCGGGGGCCCCCATGTGGCCTCGCAGGCCAATGCCTGGTCCATGGAGCTGCCCCGGCAGGCGTTTCCCTATCTGATTGCCCCACAGGCCACCCGGCAGGTGGTAGGGGATCGGATCCGGTTGCACGGGCAGGGCGTGCCGCCTGCTGTCCTCTTGCTCGCGGGCGACTATCAAGTGTCGGCGGCAAACGGGGAAGCTCCAGTCTGGCTCGGCCCCTATCAGGGCCCTCGGGACCGCACCCGCGTCCAACCCCTGCGGGAGGTCTACACACGTCTGGCGCAGTGGGCCGATCCGGCGGCCTCGTCCCCGCGTGTGGCCTACTTTCCCTTTGGCGAGCGCCTCCATTTCGCGGATTCCTGGATGTTGGTACCCGCCATGCCGCGTGACTTGCGGTTGATGAATGACCATGCGCACCTGAAGATGGCCATACGCGTCACCGAGGACTGGCTCTATGATCATATCGCCTGGAAACCGGCGCCGATCGTCTCCTCGGGCCTGCGCGTATGGCATGCCCTGCATTGTGACATGCCCATGGAGGGCCAACGGCAACCCTGCATGGTCGCGATGGATGCCTACCGGCGCAATCCACAGGTGCCGCATGGACGAGTCCTGGACGCGGAATACTGCCTGTTCCCTTCGCTCCGGCTGTGTGGCGGGATTTCGCCCCTGCGGCGGGCCTGGGCCCTGGCTTTGGCCTACTATGTGGCTGCCGACCCCGCCTGGTTCCACGATGATGTATGGGCCCCATGGCGGAGTGCCGCCCAGACCCCGGCAATCCCCGATTCCGATCATCTCATCGGCGCCACCTCCGACATGCATGACAATTGTCTGGTGGCCGGTTACGTTCTGACCATCCACCACTTGGTGGAACAACACGGCGTGGCCTTCCTGCATGACTGGTTGAACCTGATGCGGGAGCGGCATCCGGTGGGCGCCACACCCGTGGACGAGGTAGTGTGGCAGTTGGCCGCCGAACTGACAGGCCAGCCCGCGGTCCCGCGCCATCCGACAGCGTGTATCGGGATTGACGTGATCAATTGAGGAGGCAGGCCATGCAGATCAGGGCGGAAGGACTGGCCCGACGCTATCCCCGGGGTATCGTCGCCCTGAAGTCGCTCACGCTGACTCTGGACCGAGGGGCGGTACACGGCCTGCTGGGACCCAATGGGGCCGGCAAGTCCACGTTGCTGCGTCTCTGCGCTACCCTGGACCAGCCCACCACCGGGATCCTGCGCATTCACGACTGGGATGTGCGCCAACGCGCCGACCGGCGGGCCATACGCCAGCGGCTGGGCTACCTGCCACAGGTTTTTGCCGTGTCCGGGGATTTGACCCCCGTGGAATATCTGGCCTACATGTGCTCCCTGAAGGCGCTGGAAGGTCCGGCCGCCCGTGAGATAGACCGTGTGCTGGAAGCCGTCAACATGACCGCCGAGGCCCATCGACGCATGGGCACCTTTTCCGGCGGCATGAAACAGCGCATTGGTTTGGCACAGGCCCTGTTGGGAACCCCGCAGCTGTTGCTGTTGGACGAACCCACCGCGGGGTTGGATCCCCATGAACGCAGCAGTCTGCGCAATCTGCTGGCGGACATGGCCGCCCAATGCCTGATTGTCTTGTCCACCCACATCGTGGAGGATGTGGCCCATGTTTGTTCTCAGGTGGCGGTGTTATACCAGGGACAACTGCGCTTCCATGGCAGCCCGGCCGCCATGGTGGCCCAGGCGCAGGGACACATCTGGGAAGTGGAGACCGACACCGATTTGGTCCTGGCCCAAGCCCGGCTCCTGGGACGCGTCCCCTCTGCCACGGGCACGCGCTATCGCCTCATCGCCGATACCCAGCCCCATCCCGAGGCCCGGTTGGTTACGGTCCCCACCCTGGAAGATGGCTACCTCTACCTTTGCGGGACTGATATGCCTGATGAGGCCCAGTGTATGTCGAGACGACACGGGCAGGAGTAAGGGCAAGCCCTGGAGAACTTGCTGCGGAATCGGAACCGCCCAAACTGATATGGAGAGATACGAGGATGACCAGACAATCCGTGCAACGTTGGGAACGTCCGCTTCTTTACCTGCTGATTTTGGCCTTGACGCTGCTGTTGGGAATTATGCAGTGGCATCTGTACCGCGCGCGAACCGCGCCGTCAGTGGAATTGGGGTCACTCGTAATCGGCATGAGTCTCAAGGAATTCGCAGCCACGCCCTTTGACACCGTTACGGGTAATACCATTGCCCTGGAGACCTTTTTTGACCAACCCGGGCTGTTGATTTTTCTCCATTCCGAGTGTCCATACTGCCGACTTGATGTCCCTTTATGGCATTTGTTGGCGCAAGCGACCCAAACGCTGGGACGTGGCGGAAGCAGCGGATAGGGATGGAGTCAGGGCATTCGCCCAGAGACACAATTTGCCATTCCCCATTCTCGTGGATACAGAAGGCTTGTTGAGCACAAGGTTGGCCGCCTTTTTAACACCCACCAAAGTGGCCATTTCTCCTGACTTGCGTATTCTGCAGCTTTGGGAAGGCCATACCACTCGCCACAGCGGGCACGCCGAAATCGGCAGCCTTTTCACTATGTATGGTATCGAGCCTACCAGTCTCCCCCACGTGGACAGTCTTGGGGAGAGACCTTGGCTCGCTTCAAGCCTTATCCGCAAACACCGACGGTCCGAACGCCAGCCAAGTGCAGCAGGGGGACGATGCGCTCCCCCAGGGCGAACCCCCTGTCCGCAATAACCCGGGACGGCCCTGCGTAACTATCTCAATTCGAGCTTCATCGTCCCGATAGAGTATTTCATCCCTCTGCGACTGACGACGGGCGGTCTCCATGCAGGTGTATCGGTCGGGTGAGGCGATCATGTGGTGAATGTAGTCTGCCGGGTGACCACGGGTGGAATTCATGGCACAGGTTCCTGTACCATGGAGCCAGGCGACACTCTATCCTACCCGCATCGCGCCACTCGGTGAGACCATGGGCATGGCTGCCTGATGCCTCCGATTCCCCTTCAACTGCGCAACTCCTAAACACTATCAGCGCGGTTAAGCGTTGCCCTTCAAACAATTCCTGTTAGCACAGTTTTAGGACATAGCGACAACATTCCCCTTTCTTGCGGTAAAGGGCAGGTGCCGCCGCGCGCCTACAGAGTCTCGACCACCTGCCGTACTGCTGAATCCACGGCGCGTCCCCATGTGAGGTCGCGGTTGGCATTTTGGGCGTAGCGCCCAATATCCAGGAGAGGCTGTGGCCCTTCGATGGCCTGTACCAGTGCGAGGCAGCCGTCAATGCTGTAGACCACCTGCCAGATGCCGCCGGTGGGGGCCTGCATCCAGAATTCGCTGATCCAGCGCGTAAGCTGGTGGGCGAGCCAGGCTTTGTGCTCGTGCGGAATGTCGTTCAGGGCCCCGGCCAGCAGGCCAGCAAATTCCCGGGTGCGCACTGCGTGTTTCTGGCCTTTGATCTTGCTCAGGGCCACCTGGATGCCAGGCAGCAGATCCGTGACAAAAGTCCAACGCTGGGCCTTGATCAGATGCGGCAGGAGCCGCAGATGGAATGCGGCCAGCGATTCGCCCTGCAGCAATGCCTGGGCCCGGTATGTCAGACGGCGCATCAGGGCCCTTTCTTCGCCCTCGTTGTGCTGGCCCGGGTCGGCCAGCAGACACAGCAGCCGCCCCCGGGCCTCTTCCAGTTGCCTTTCTGCTGGCACGTGTTCCTTGGCGCGGAAGAGACGACGCCACAGATTGGGAGTGGGGTGCGGAGCCAACAGCAGCATGCCCCGGGTGGGCAGCCCGGCCAGCACATAGAGTTCCGCCAGGCGGCGAACTGTCAGCCACTTCACGTGCTCATCTTCCACTTGCATGATCCAGGGCCAGAAATGGCGGACCTGGGCATCGGTCTCGTCCCATTTGGCCTGGGCCAGCAGGCCTTCGATCAGACTGCAGATGGCGTCGCTCTTGGTGGTGTCCGTGGGGGCAATGCTGTCCACCAGCTGGGCTGCGGCATCAAACCAGTCGGCCTCCACCAAGGCGGAAATCGCGCTGGAGGCGGTCCAGCCATCGCTCTGCCCGCCCAGCGACACCAGGCGGTCGACCAGCTGGGCCGCTTCATCACCCTGGGCTTGGGTGGTGGGCAAGGCCTTGAGGGCCTCCTGCAACGTAAAGACCTGAAAATCCACATCCATGTTGGCATGCTCACGCACCACATGGCGCAGGATGCCCTCGTCCGCATCCCGGGCTGGGGGAGCTGTCTCCTGTCGGGCTTCCATCATGGCGGCCAGCAGATCCACGGAGGCGAGCACCGCCCGCCCTTCCCCCCCGCGCGCCAACACACTGGTGGCAAACCGGCGGATGGAGATGTCTCCGGTCGTCAACTGCGTGACTGCCTGCAGACACTGACGCATGATGGCTTCACGACCGGTCAGAACGATACCCTGATCATCCACCAGCAAGGCGGACACGTCGTTCAGGAACAGGACCCCGTCCAATTCGAAACGCTGCAGGCAAGACTGGATGAGACGGGTGGTCAGGGGATGCAGCTGCACTGCGGCCACGGCGGTGGCCAAGGCCGACCGCAGGTCGGGCGAACTCATGATTTGGCGCCACACGCCCGGTATCTGGTCCAGCCGTTCCAGACAGCTGAAGACCAGCGTGGACATGGCCACATGGCCCGCCGCGGTCGCCGTCAGAAGCAGACTCTCCGGGAAGGTCTCCTTGCTTTCGCCGGGGGCCTGCAGCAGCATCAGCCCATGCTGGTCCAGCCGCTTCTGGACAAAGCGTTTCTCAGCATTGCCTTGACTGGCCTGCTCCGCCAGCGTGCGCAAGGCTTGGGGAACGGCCAAGGGCTGGCGATGGGCAATCAGGGACGCCAGCGCCAAGGCCGCCTCCGTGGCACCGGACTGGGCCAGCGAGATCCAGCAGCGTTCCACCAGCCAGGAGTCAGGCTGGCGGATGCTGCGTTCTTCCCGCAGCACTGTAGCCGGGGCCCCCTTCCGATTCAGGGCGGCCTGCAAAGCCTGGATCGCCTGCTGGCCCAGCACAGGTGTAAAGGAGAATTCCGAATTGCCGGGGGGCATGTGTCAGTGTGTGGTGGTTCTGGCTTGCAGACAGCAGTCCTTCATATTAGCCTAGTGTCCGCCGGCCGCGTCCAGGGGTGCCGCTTCCTCATGGAGTGTGGCCTCTCTGCCCCAGCCCCCGCCGCCTGGGGTGGCTATATGCAGAATGTCGCCAGGCTGGCACACGATGGTGAACTTGCCAGGGAGTTCATCCATCCTCCCGTCTGCCCGGTGCAGCCGATTTGTGCCTCTCCGTCCCGGTGCCCCGCCCTGCAAGCCCCAGGGCGCTGCGTGCCTGCGTTCGCTCAGCATGGACACTGTGGCAGTGTCCTGGAAGCGGAACTGACGGACCAGGCCATGACCACCGCGATACATTCCCAGGCCGCCGCTGCCCGAGCGCACTCCGTATTGCACGATCTCGAAGGGGAAATCCAGTTCCAGGGCCTCCACGGGCGTATTCCGGGTGTTGGTCATGTGCACCTGCACGGCATCCATGCCGTCCCTGTCCGGGCCTCCGCCCATGCCCCCACCCATGGTCTCGTAATAGGCCCACAAGGTGCCCTCGGGGCGGAAGCCGCCCATGGTCAGATTGTTCATGGTGCCTTGGCTGGCCGCAGGAATCCAACCTGGCCAGGCTTGGGCGGCCGCCCCCAAGATCAGGTCCACGATCCGCTGGGACGTTTCCACATTCCCGCCGGCCACGGCATGGGGATGCGTGGCGTTCACCACCGTGCCGGTCGGGGCGCGCACGGAAATGGGGGCAAAGCAGCCCGAATTGACCATGATCTCTTCCTGCAGCAGGCAAATGGCAACGTAGTAGCAGGCGGACTGGGTAATCGCAATGACGGCATTCAATGAGCCCGCCATGCAGGCGGCGGTGCCGGTGAAATCCAGGTCCAGAGTGTCCGCGGCCACGGTCAGGGTCACTTGCAGGGGTATTTCCTGGGTGGTGTCCCCGTGGGGCCATTCCAGCACATCCCGAAAGACATAGCTGCCGTCCGTCCAGCCGCGAATGGTGGACCGCATGACCGCTTCGCTGTGGGCCAGCACACCCTCGCTGTAGAGCTGCAGCGCCGACAGGGAAAAACGGGCACACAGGTCCTGCAGGCGCCGGGCGCCCGTGTGATGGGCTCCCAGCTGGGCGTTGATGTCTCCCCTGCGCTCGCGGGGGGTGCGCACGTTGCGCAGGATCAGGTCCAGCAGGTCCTGATTCAACCTGCCTTGCCGGTACAGCCTGACCGGCGGGATCACAATTCCTTCCTGGAAGATCTCCGTGGACAGGGGCAGCGAACCCGGCGCCATGCCGCCTACATCCGCGTGGTGGGCCCTGCTGGCCACAAAATAGGGAGGAGTCTCGGCCCCTTCCAGAAAGACCGGCGAAATCATGGTGATGTCTGGCAGATGATTGCCCCCTTGGAAAGGATCGTTGACAATCACGACATCGCCTTCCCGCCAGTCCTGGAACAGGGGCAGGACGGTGGCTACACTGGCCGGCATGGCCCCGAGATGAGCTGGTATGTGGGCGGCCTGCGCCACCATCCGGCCCGCTGCATCAAAGAGGGCACAGGAGAAGTCCAGGCGTTCCTTGATGTTGGGGGAGAAGCTGGTCCGCCGCAAGGTCTCTCCCATTTCTTCGGGAATGCTGGCCAGGCGATGCCGCCACACCTCCAACTGCAGTTTCTGAAGGCTCATGCTCCACTCCGGCTACCTTTCCAGGATCAAGTTGTCCCCGCAATCTACAGTGACCTGCCAGTGGGGCAGTACCAAGGTAGTGGAGTCGTATTGAAACACGATGGCGGGACCCTGGAATGCATGGCCCGTCCGCAGTTGGCTGCGGTCGTAGCAAGGTATGGGCTCCGGGGTCTGGGCCTGCAGCCAGACAGGCAGTTCCCCCTCGGGCACAGGCGATCCAGAGCTGCCGGATTCCTTGGCGAATTCCATGGGGAAAGCCTCGCGTCTGCCTCGCCCCGTGACTCGGACCGCCACCATGTCCACTTGGGCTTCCGTGTCCGCATGGCCATACCGCTGGACGTGAGCCGCATGGAAGTCCGTGGCAGCCGCCTGCAGCCTCTCTGCGGATACAGGCAACTGCAGAGGGACGGGCAATTCATGACTCTGGCCGGCATACCGCATGTCGGCCTGCAGGGAAATGGACACTGTCCGCAGTGCTTCCGGGGCCAAGACGGTCTGCACCTGGTCTGTCAGGGCCTCGACCAGATCCGATACCCTCTGAGGTTCCTGGACCGCCTGCTGCACCGTGCACAGCAGGGCATGGGACACGCTGTACGTGACATCCGCCAGCAGCAGTCCCAAGGCGCTCAGAACTCCAGGCGTGGGCGGAACCAGGATCCTGTGGACTTCCAGAGCCTCCGCCAAGGCACAGGCATGCAGCGGTCCAGCGCCGCCATAGGGGATGAGAGTGAAATCCCGGGGATTGTGACCGCGTTCCACCGAAATAAGCCGCAACGCCCTTTCCATGGACGCATTCACGATGTCAACGGTAGCCAGTGCCGCGGCGTGGATCGTGTCCGCGTCGACTTTCGCCCGCAGCCTTTCCAGGGCGGCCTGACCCAGTCTGGGAAAAAGCGGTCGCAGGCCTCCGCCGCGCCAGGCTGCGTTCTGAGGCAGGCGGCCCAGCAGTAGGTTGGCATCCGTGACCGTCGGTTCCTGGCCTCCATGTCCATAGCAGGCCGGCCCCGGACGGGCCGCGGCGCTCTGGGGCCCCACGCGCAGAGTGCCCGCGGCATCCACGCGGGCAATGCTGCCTCCCCCTGCGCCCACGGTGTGAATGTCCACCATGGGAATCCTGACGGGCAATCCGCCAATCTCGCTTTCCGAAGTCATGGGCAGGCCGTCATGGCACAGGGCCGTGTCCGTGCTGGTGCCGCCCATGTCCAGTGTCATGATGGCCGGGGTGGCCGTGCCCAGAGCCCTCTGGGCCAGGGCATGCGCCGCGGCCACTCCGGCCGCCGGGCCACTGACCAGGAGTTGCACAGGGTGCTGTTGGGCCGTGCTGAGCCGTATGGTGCCGCCGCTGGACCGCATGACCTGAAACGAGTGGTGCGGCACAGCAGCCTGCAGACTGCCCAGATAACCGCCCACTGGTGGCTGCAGATACGCATTGGTCGCCGTGGTGACCGTGCGTTCGTATTCCCGGTATTCAGGATGCACTTCGCAACTCAACGACAAGGGAACGTCAGGCAGATGACTCCGGACAATCTCGGCAGCCGCCTTTTCATGTTGGGGATTGAGAAAGGAAAAGAGGAAGACAATGCAGATGCTTTCAATGCCCTGATTCCGCAATGATTGACATAAGTCATGAAGGCTTTCCTCATCCAGCGGCACCGTGACGTGACCTTGGGCGTTGACCCGTTCCCTGGCCTCAAATCTGAGTTCCGGCGGGATGAGGGGAGCGGGCCTGGACTGTGAGAGCCGATACAGGTGCGGTCGATTCTGCCTTCCCACCTGCAGCACATCCTTGAATCCCTGGGTGGTGATCAAGGCGGTACGGGCTCCCTTCCTCTCCAACAAGGCGTTGGTCGCCACTGTCGTGCCATGCACAATGGCAGGCAGACCGGAGCCGGACTCAATCGTCTCAAGGCCCGCCTTGATGGCCCGCCGTTGATCTTGCGGGGTAGTGGGCAGTTTGAAGATCTGCAATTGCCCGCCTTGGACAAAAGCAAAATCCGTAAATGTGCCGCCTACATCGACTCCAATCAAAGAGGCAGCTGACGATGTGTTCATGGCTGGGCAGACGCTTGCAGCATGTTCCGCATCCAGGCAGACTCTGGACAAGCCGAGTCTAATCCATATGGGGCTTCAGGACGCAGCAACATCAGGGCGCATGATGGAGCAATCCGCCTTGGCCGATATGGAATTCCAGAATCAGCAGGGTCGGACGCGGCGATCTCTGTGTCTGTATCGGGTGCTTGGCTGCATAACCGTAGATGCGGCTAACGCAGCGGCACCTGCCATCACGAAGGCCAGAGACAAGGAACCAGAGAGAACCGGACAGAACCATTCCCGCTTTTGGGCATCTCTTCAGGTCCTTCCCATTGTGTCTGGTGTCCGATTGATGTCAAGGCGATGTACCTAACGCTCGTGCCAAACTGGCACGCATAGTGCGCTTCTATGCCGACAAGGCACATCGGCACTATCTTTCGGATGAAAGATACAAAGGCTTCATGCGCGAAATTGACCGGATGATAGAGCGTGGCGGGGACTACAGCCTCTCCCAGGCTTCAGAGGGGCACCACGGGTGGATATTGGTCCGGAGTGTCTTGGCCCCACACCCGTGAGGATTTCGCCTGCAGGGTGGAATGTTGAGATTTTTGGTTTGACCCTGGACAGCGGCCCAGCTTGGATTCTCAGCATGAGCTTTCCTCTCGGCAGCATACAGCCGAGAAAAGCCGGACTCAACCGCAGACTGGGGACCAAGAAGCGGATGTTCGCAACGATCTGAATATCCAGGACACAGCGCGGGATCAAACGGATGATGCCGAAATTGTGGGATCCCCTGTGGAGAGTATGCCGGCGCTCTGCGTGGGTGTGGATGCCCGGACTGACAAGCCAATCGACTGGCCCTTGACCGTGCAGGGCAATCCGCATCTGCTGATCTCGGGGTTGCCTGGCATGGGCAAGACTGCCCTCCTGCTGCACCTTTGCAGGCAGATGGACGCTGCAGGGGTATGGCCGATTGTCTTCTCCTACCATCAGGACATCGACGGTGGCTTGGCACAGTTTGGCGGCGCGGTGTGCTTCATTGACGCCGAGGGTTTGGGTTTCAACCCATTGCAGGTCCGGTCCCGGACCGCGGCGTCGGCTCACCTTGATGTTGCCGGCACAATCGGTGACATTTTCATGGCGATCTATCCTGAATTGGGCGACCTTCAAGGAGAGCAGATCCGTTCAGCACTCAAAAGCAGCTTGCTTGAATTGGGTTGGGGCAATCGCGATGTGGATTCCGTCAACTCGGGCCGAGCCCGCATTCAGGTGTTTTGTCGCGATGCCGCAGAGCGCGCCCAAGACCAATTCCGGTCTGCGCTCTCGCCTTGCGAAACTCTTGGATTATGGCTTCTTTGAGATGTCAGAGCGGATCAGGGGGATCTGTGGCAAAGCGAACAGGCCATTGTCATTCGCGTGCACTCAACACAGAATGAAAGCCTGCAAAGGGCTTTTGCCTCTCTGGTTTTCTACGGTCTCTACAAGGGCATGTTCCGTCGAGGAATTCAAGATCGGATTACCCATGCCATCGTCTTTGACGAAGCCCACAGGGCGGCGGGTCTCAAACTCATTCCCACCATGGCAAAGGAATGCCGGAAATAGGGTGTTTCATTGATCCTTGCCTCTCAAGAGGCCAAGGACTTTCACCCTTCCCTTTTCTCGGCAATCGCAAATTGTGTGGTTTTGAGACTGACCGATGCCGACGCGAAAGCCTTGGTCAGAAATGTGACCGGTTCTCGGCAAGAAAGAGCGCTGGTTGGACAGAGTGGAACAGTGGGACCGGTTCCACGCACTGTATTTTCGAGAGGACAGTGCCAGGCCAACCTTCCGTCAGGCTTTTGCCCTGACATCCGCCTCTGACACTGGCTGGGGGGCTGGACAGTTGTGACGCAACGTCATGATACTTGTGAAAACGGCACTCTGAGCCGATAGACTGCTGCCATTGCCGTTTGACCGATTCCTTCGAGCTCAAGCGTCACTTGGAAGCTGTGCGTATCAGACGACAGCGCTGCAGAATTCGGACCGGACGGCTAAGGTGTGCTTGCAAGCTCCCAGCCGCGGGGGTTGCACGGAGGCCAGAGAGCCAGCGTGAGGCGTGGGGGACGAGGAGACTCGTTTCAAACTGCGGCCACTCGGACCCACACAATCCCGTCAACGTGCTCAAAGTGGCTGTCCGCCGAAATCAGGTCGGCACCGGTCTCCATCGCATGGGCGGCTATCCAGACGTCGTTGGTCGGAATGGGGCGGCCTTTCGCCCTCAATGCCGCGGCTATCCTGGAGTAGCGGTCTGCGGTTACCGGCCCTACGTCCACGAAGGATGCATATGGGCTGTCGAGAAATGCGCGGAGGTCGGCGGCGTTCCGCTCGAATTGCGCACCGCGCCGGAAGCCGTACATCAGCTCGCCGACCACGACGGCGGAGAACAGAACCGCTTCGGCCTTCCGCACCAACTCCGCAACCTCGCTGTATCCCCGCATAAGCAGGGAGTAGGCGTTGGAATCCAGGAGAACCTTCATTTCCAGGCCGCCTCGTCAATGGTCTCGAATTCCTTCAGGGCGGAATCCAGTTCATCCGCATCCGCTTGGGTCCAGGTCCCGATCAGATGATCCAATGAAGCGCCGACGGTATTCGGCTTGGCTGAACTGTCCGCTAGGCCAGCCCCCTTCCGGAGCAGCTTGAGTGCGGCTTGGTTCAGAGAGATTCCATCCCGCTTTGCCAGGCGGCGCAGGCTGGCGCTCAGGGCGCTGTCGAATCCGCGGACCGTGATCTGGTTCATGGGCCGTCACCTCCTGTGATGACAAGTGATTCTCTTTGCGTCATTCTACGTCCCGTGTCCTGACGGGTTAAGCCTGGGGTGTGTTTGCCAACTGCAACCAGCGCAGCATCGCTCCGCTTGGCCGCATGGTCAGACAGTTCCGAGCCGGCTTCTCACCCCGGGTGGCGATCCGGCGGCATGGCGTTTGACTGGTGGATAGACCGCTCCCCCAAGGTGCGCGTCCGGTACCGGATGCGGGTGCAGAGGCCGCGGCGGCGTTCCTGCTTGGTCCATGGGCTGGTGCAGTGCATGCTCCGCTGTCTCCAACCAGTCCGGATCTTCCGGCTGCTGCCCCCGTTCCCCGGTCTTTGCACTGCCCCGCGGGGCATCACCTCTTCGGACACGGCGTCCGCACGCAGGCCCTCGGCTGGCCTGTACCCTCGGCCCGTACCTGGACTTGCACTCCAACGCCGCCCCTGGAGTGCCCTGACACCTAGTCTCCGTCCCCTGCTGGTCCGTCATATCCCCTTGTCCCGTACACGCCTCACACCTGTTTCTGCTCACCTGACTCAGGCTTAATCTCTCTGCGGGAATTTGCACACACGCCCCAGGATCGCCGGTAGCGGACATCCTGTCTCGGTCGTCGTTTGGGAACTGCTGACAGGCAATTTAGTGCTACAGCGGCCACTAATACGCGGTCGCCCCGCGGCGGTGCTGCCGACCAGCGCGCTCGGCGGAGCAGATAGTGGATCCCGTCGGGCACAGCCTCGTCGTTGACTTCCGCCAGTTGCCAGCCGTTCTTGTGGAGGGCCGTGCTGAGCAGATCTTTGTAGTATTAGACAGTGCCTCCCTGGAGCACACCCGAGACCCGGAAATCAATGTGGGAGATCCACTTGATCTGCTTCAACGCGTTGTCCTTTTCGGTAGGCACCACAAGGCGTACCAACCCCTGTGCTCGGGTCAAGGCCTGACCGTCCTTCATCAGGGCCAGCATGACCGTGTGGCCAGGACGCGACTCCGCGATTTCCGGGGCCGTCAGGATGGTGTAGAACCCGTCCCCGCTGGTTACTCTTGCGCTTTGGAAATCCGCGATCCCGCAGTGGGCGGCCACGGCAGACAGGGCGGGGCCCGCAAAGCGGAAAGGGCCGGAAGTGCCGTGGCCGGTGGAGACAATGTAGCAATCCGCCTGTTCCATGGCAGGCAAATCCATCAGGGCTTCGACTGCCAGGACCAAGGGGGCCAGGCCCGGGCCGGTGACTTGCAATTTGGCATCATCGCTGGGAGGATGCGCGTTGGGTTCGTGACTGTGGGGCAACCTGTCTGAGTGAGACATCACAAGATCTGCGGATGGAGGCCGCCCATCCTGTGCCCGCGGAGGCACAAGGGAAATCGGCGGGAGAAAGTGTGGCACAGGTGCAGTTTGGCTGCTGCTGTGCTTGCAGTTAGAATAGCGACCAGCCAGTACATTGTAATACCCCTCGGATTGGACGGTTTCGGCCTTGGGCCCGCAGGTTCGGATGGAGAAGGCTCGCCCTGAACCTGCGACCGAATGGTTCTGCTGGTTTGTAGGGGGCAAAGGCTTTGCAGAAGGAGCGATATTGTGGCAAGTGTAACTTATCAGAACGTGTTCAAGACTTGGGGCGAAGTCACGGCCGTCAACGATCTGTCGTTGGAAGCCGCCGACAAGGAGTTTTTGGTGCTGGTCGGACCCTCCGGCTGCGGCAAGACCACCTCGCTGCGTTTGCTGGCGGGACTGGAGGAGATCACGCAAGGCACGATCATGATCGCCGACCGCGTGGTCAACGATGTGCAACCCAAGGACCGTGACATAGCCATGGTGTTCCAGAGCTATGCGCTGTATCCGCACATGAGTGTGTTTGACAACATGGCCTTTGGCCTCAAGTTGCGGAAAACGCCCAAGGCCGAGATTCAGCAACGGGTGCAAGCCGCCGCCTCCGACCTGGGCATTGAGGAGCTGCTGGATCGCAAGCCGAAGCAGCTGTCCGGCGGTCAGCGCCAGCGCGTGGCTGTGGGGCGGGCCATTGTGCGCGACCCTGCCGTGTTCCTCTTTGACGAGCCGCTGTCCAACCTGGATGCCAAGCTCCGGGTTGAGACCCGGGCCAACCTGACTCGCTTGCATGCGGATCTGGCCACGACGTTCATCTACGTGACCCATGACCAGGTGGAAGCCATGACCATGGCCACGCGCATTGCGGTGATGCGCCTGGGCGTGCTGCAGCAGTTGGAGACGCCGCAGAACCTCTACAACCATCCACAAAACGTGTTTGTCGCCGGCTTCATCGGCAGTCCCTCCATGAACTTTTTCGACTCCACGCTGGTCGAGAATGATGGCAAGCTGGAAGTGAACACACCGGGCTTCCGCCTGGAGGTGCCCGAACCCAAGGCCACGGAGTGGCGACCGCATGTGGGCAAGGAATTGATCCTGGGCATTCGGCCCGAGGACATGCACTCCAAGGATTTCGTGCCGCCGGGAATCCTCGAATCTGACATGGAGGCCACCGTGGACGTGGTGGAACTCATGGGACACGAGATCTTCCTCTATCTGAAGACCGCGGATGACAAGCAGTTCATTGCCCGGGTCGACCCCCGGGTGCGCCATACTCGCGGCGATGTGGTGGAACTGGCCATCAACATGAACAACGCCCACATCTTCGACCCGCAGACTGAGGAGACACTGGCTTCCTGAGCCGTAGTCTCCATACCCACGGGCCGGACCTGTCCAGGTCCGGCCTTTGTATTTTCTGGATTTCTGTGCGGGCAGTGCCGTTGGCTGATGTCTGATCATGCACTCTACCGGTCTTTGGCCACCGACGGCGGCAAAATCGTGTTGCTGGTCATGGATGGCCTGGGCGGAATTCCCATTCAGGATGGCCGGACAGAATTGGAATTGGCCCGGACACCCAACTTGGACAGACTGGCGCGGGCCGGCATCACGGGCCTGAGCACTCCGGTACGGCCCGGCATAGAGCCCGGCAGCGGGCCGGCCCATCTGGCCCTCTTTGGCTTTGATCCGGTGGAGCATCAGATCGGCCGCGGCGTATTGGAAGCCTTGGGCATCGACTTCCCTTTGGAACCTCAGGATCTGGCGGCCCGGGGCAATTTCGCCACCACGAATGCCGCCGGTCTCATTGCCGATCGCCGAGCTGGTCGCATTCCCACTTCCGAGTGTGAACGTCTCACGGGCCTGCTGCAGGATGCCACCGCGGAATCTCTGCCCGGTTACAAGGTGTTCGTTCGCCCTGTCAGAGACTACCGGTTCGTCCTGGTCATTCGGGGCGCAGGATTGGGAGGAGACTTGACCGAGACGGATCCAGGCAGAAGCGGACTTGCCCCCATGCCGGTCATGGACCGGTCGTCCACTCTGGAAGGACAGCAGACTGCCGCCTTGGTCAACCAGTGGCTGGACGCGGCTCGAGCCACCATCCGGACCGAGGTCCGGGCCAACAACCTGAATCTGCGCGGCCTCGCTTGCGATCCGGGGTTGCCTTCCTTGCAAGACCTGTACGGGTTGCGATCTGCAGCGATAGCCGTGTATCCCATGTATCGGGGTGTGGCGCGTCTGGTGGGCATGGAGCCTGTCCTGTTTGCAGGCGAGACCCCGGCAGACCAGTTTCGGGCCCTGGGTGCCATCTGGCATGATTTTGACTTCGCCTTTGTGCACATCAAGAAGACGGATAGCTACGGTGAGGACGGCAACCTGGCGGGCAAGATTGCGGTCATCGAGGAAGTGGACGCCGCGCTGCCGGCTCTGCGTCAGCTGGATCCCGATGTCTTGATCGTGACCGGGGATCACAGCACCCCGGTGGCCCTGCGGAGCCACAGCTGGCATCCTGTGCCCACCCTGCTGTGGGCCAAGACGGTCCGGCCGGATTCCACAACCTGCTTTGGGGAGAGCTCCTGCGCCGTGGGCAGTCTGGGCCCTGTGCCGGCCACCTCACTGTTGCCTTTGGCCTTGGCGCATGCCGGCCGTTTCAAGCGCTTCGGGGCCTGATTGTCTTCCCGCCTGCGCGTCGGGTCGGCCCACTCTGGCTTGGATCAGGCGCGGGATCTGATAGTTGCGGCACAGCGCCTGGTGTGTCTGACTGGAGCTGGCATCAGCGCCGAATCCGGCATCCCCACTTTCCGGGATGCGCAGTCTGGTCTGTGGACCCGCTGCAATCCCGAAATCCTGGCTTCCCCCGCCGGTTTTCGCCGCGACCCGGAACAGGTATGGCAGTGGTACCGGTCTCGCCATGAGGCCGTGCGCCGGGCACAACCCAACCTCGGACACCAGTCCTTGGCCCGGATGCAACGGGCCGTTCCGACCTGCCAGATCATTACCCAGAATGTGGACGATCTGCATGAGCGGGCAGGCGCGGCTTGGGTATGGCACCTGCACGGAGACATCACCCGCTGTCATTGCCAGGCCTGCGGCCAACCTTGGACCGGCGCCGGCAACGTGTGGGACCGAAAACAACCTCCCGTGTGCGCCTGTGGCGGATTGTTTCGGCCTTCGGTAGTCTGGTTTGGAGAGTCGCTGGACTCGGCTCTGTGGCAACACAGCCTGATGGCCGCTCAACTCTGTGATGTCATGCTGGTGGTGGGCACAAGCGGCCTGGTGGCGCCGGCTGCGGAACTGCCCTTCCAGGCCCTGGCCTGCGGAGCGGCAGTGGTGGACGTGAACCCCGAGGCGACGGACATTTCACGGCGGGCAGACCTGTGGCTCGCCGGTCCAGCCAGTGAAATCCTGCCGCGGCTGGTGCCCCTGCAGGACCCGTCATCAGCCTGAGAGCAAGCAGGTATAATGCGGGTGGGTTGGCATGTGTCCCGGTGGGCACCCTGGTCTTCAAAATCAGTGGCAGGCAGTGCAAAGCTGGCTGCGGTGGGTTCGACTCCCATGCCTTCCCGCCTTCATGGCCGGGGCTGGTCGAGGCGCGTGGGACGGGGTTGCGCCGGGACTCAAGCCCCTATGATAAGATCGAGAATCCGGACGCGGGGCGAAGTCCCGCGTTCCTGCTGTTTGGACCCTTGCGGCACCTGCTCACGACCTCATCCAACACCTCTCGAAACACCATGCAAGAAACCCTCAATGCCTTGAAGGAACGACTGGGGACCATCTCTGATCTGGAACAGGCCTCTGCGCTGCTGCATTACGATCAGGAAGCCTTCATGCCCATGGGGGCTTCACAGGCCCGGGCCACCCAGATGTCTACCTTGCGCAGTCTGGGGCATGACCTGTTCGTGGCCGACGAAGTCGGCCAATGGCTGGAGGCATTGCGGCCCCTGGAGCAGGAGCTGGGCCACGACGACAACGATGCCTCCGTCATCAGAGTGGTGCGCAAGGACTACGAACGCACTCGGAAGTTGCCCACCGAATATGTGGCCCGGGCCACCGAGACCTACATTCTGGCCAATGAACAGTGGCGCAAGGCACGCGCGGATTCCGATTTCCCGCGGTTTCTGCCCTGGGTGCAGAAATGCGTGGATCTGGCGCATGAATATGCCGCGTATCAAGGCTATGAGGACCATGTCTACGATGCCTTGCTGGATCAATTCGAGCCGGGCATGAAGACCAGGGAGGTGGAGGCCATTTTCACGCCGCTGCGGGAAGAGACCGCCCCTTTGGTGCAGGCGGTGGCTGCATCCGGGGTCAGGATCGACACTTCCTGCTTGCATGGCCAGTTCGATCTGGCAGCCCAGCGGTCCTTGGGCAACGTGTTGGTTTCCGCCTACGGCTTCGATGTGAACCGGGGACGGGTGGATGAAGTCACGCATCCCTTTTGCACCAGCATGAGCCGGGATGATGTCCGCATGGGCACCCGTGTCTCCGCGCACAAAATCAATGAGAATCTCTTCAGCATGTTGCACGAATGCGGACATGCCCTGTACGAACAGAATGTCGACGTCGGCTTTGACCGCACGCCGCTGGCGTCGGGCTGTTCCTTGGGGCTGCACGAAAGCCAGTCCCGCATGTGGGAGAATCTGGTGGGCCGGGGCCGTCCCTTCTGGCAATGGGCCTATCCCATCCTCCAGGCCTATTTCCCCTCCTTCCATGCCGTCAGCATGGATGACTTCTACAAGGCCATCAACACCGTGATCCCCAGTTTCATTCGGGTGGAGGCGGATGAAGTCACCTACAACCTGCACATCATGCTGCGCTTCGAGTTGGAAAAGGCCATGATGGAAGGCCAGGTGGACCTGGCACGGCTGCCCCAGGAATGGAACGATCGCATGCAGACGTATCTGGGTGTCACACCCCCCAATGACAGGTTGGGGGTGCTGCAGGACGTGCATTGGAGCTTCGGCAGTCTGGGGTACTTTCCCACATACAGTTTGGGCAACATCATTTCCGTGCAGCTCTGGGAGACCTGCCGGCAGGAACTGGTTGATCTGGATGCCCAGCTGGCCAGAGGCGAGTTCGCGCCTCTGCTGGCTTGGATGAAGGAGCATGTCCATCAATATGGGCGGAAGTACAAACCCATGGAGTTGCTGCGCAAAGTTACAGGCACGAGCATTGATGCAGGCCCCTATGTGGATTATCTCAAGGCCAAGCTCCACGACGTATATGGAATTTGAGTCCGTTCCCTGAGTGCTTCGGCGCGTTGCTGGGCGACCGGGGCGGACCATGGTCTGCCCCTGCCCGCGGGACCGACTCCCCACCATGAGCACTCTAGCCCGCACCCGGGTGCGCCTGCGGGCGATGGAGAGAGGCATAAGCCACGGCCACCTCTGGGCCGTGTCCTTCGGCCACCTTGCCATAGACATCCTGAATTCCTCGGTGGCGATTCTGCTGACCGCGCTGGTTGGCAAATTCGAGCTGAGCAACGCGGAACTGGCGTGGGGCATCACCCTGTACTTCGTCATCTCGGCGTTGCCCATGCCCCTGTTCGGCCTGCTGGCCGACCGTTGGCAGGGACGCTGGCTGAGTCAGGCCGGGCTGCTATGGACGGTCGTGGCCTTCGCCTTCGCGCCCCACACGCCGCACTACCTGGCCTTGCTGATCATTCTTTCTATCGGAGGACTGGGCAGCGCAGCCTTTCATGCCAACAGTACGCGTACCGCTTCCCTCTCCGGGGGTCTGACACAGACGGGCACTGCGACGTCCGTCTTCTTCTTCCTGGGCCAGATCGGACTGTCGTCCGGACCCGTGCTGTCCGGCCTGCTGATAGGCATGGTCGGTCCTGTGGGCATCACCTACATGGCTCTGGCGGCCCTGCCCATGGCCCTCATCATGCAGTATGGATTGCACCGCCCGTTGGTGCGGATGCCCGTCCAGGGGGGCGGCGGCCCGGGCCCCTCGAAGGCCGGAGTGGCCATGACGGTCGGGCCCGTCCTGCTCGGGCTGTATGTCATCATGCGCTCGGCCACCATGCAGAACTACATGAGTCTGCTGCCCAAGTACTTTGCCGATCAAGGCCTGGCCTCGGCGGTCTATGGGGCCCGGGCGGGCATGTTGGTGCTGGGAGGCTCCGTGGGCACGCTGGTCGGCGGCATACTCGGCGACTACATCAGCCGCAAGAAAATCATGATCTGGTCTCTGTGGCTCAGCATTCCCTTCCTCTTCCTGCTGTTGAATCAGGACGGCCTGCTCTTCTATGTGGCCGCGTTTTGTGCCGGTTTCATCACCAACACGTCCCACAGCATCATCATCGTGCAGGCGCAATCCATGCTGCCCCGGCGCGAGGGGCTGGCCAGTGGACTGGCCTTGGGCATCATGTTCGCCAGCGGAGCCTTCACGACTGGTCTGGCAGGGTCTGCGGCAGACCTTTGGGATCTGCCCCGCGTCATGTACTTCCTCGCGTTCTTGCCGCTTTTGAGCGGTGCCCTGCTGCTATGGCCGGCGCAGCTCTCCCTGAGACTGACACCCCCCTTCATAGGCGGGAAGCCCGCTGCCTGACTCTGGGGGCTGTGCCCTCCCGTCTTTTTGTCAATATTGTCAGCAATATTGACAAAAGATGTGTCTGCTGTGATATGGTGATGCATGGCAGTGTGTGGCAGACGAGTTGAGGAACTCAGGAATGGCTACAACGAAAGGCAAATCCATGCAGGCTCCCGCATGGCGGATCGTGCAGTTTCTGCAGAAGCAGGGCACGGCCACCCACAAGGAGCTGGAGGCGTATCTGGGGCTGACCCGGACCGCGGTGCGCGAGCACATTGCCACCCTGGAAGGTGGCGGCTATGTAGCCCGGCAGACGGTGGTCCAGGGCCGCGGCCGGCCGCATCATGAATATTCCAACACGGACAAGGCCCGCTCGCTCTTTGCCTGCCACTGCGGTGATCTGTCCGTCACCATGCTGTCGGAAATGATGGAGCTGGTGCCGGTCGAGACCGTTGATGTCCTGATGGCCCGGCTGGCGCGGCGGGTGGCGCAGGAATATGCCGCGGACATGAAAAGCGAGGGCACCCGGGCCCGGGTGCATGAGCTGGCGCAACTGATGTCGCAAAAAGGCATCCTGTGCCAGGTGCATGAAGAACCGGGCGGCGCGCAGGTGCAGCTGGAACTCTTCAACTGTCCCTACCATGACCTGGCGCTGGCGCATCAGGAGATCTGCACCATGGACCGCGACATGATCGGCCATGCGGTGGGAAGCCCCGTGGAGCTCGTGGACTGCATCATGGAGGACAGCAACAGCTGCCACTTCGGTTTTGAATTGGAGACGCAACCTGCACAGGAGTTGGGATGAGCGTATTGGAAATCCAGGACCTGCATGCGCGGGTGGAGGACGAAGAGATCCTCAAGGGGGTCTCCCTGACCCTGGAGGCGGGGCAGATTCACGCCATGATGGGCAAGAACGGTTCGGGCAAGTCCACATTGGCCTACGTGCTGACCGGACATCCCAAGTACGAGGTCACCCAAGGCGACATCCTGCTGGATGGCGAGAGCATCATGGACCTGGAACCGGACGAACGGTGCCGGGCCGGTCTCTTCCTGGCCTTTCAGTATCCGGTGTCCGTGCCCGGGGTGAGCGTGGCGAATTTTCTGCGGACGGCAGTCTCCAACGTGCGGGGATACACGCGGGAAGCGCATGCGCAGAGCGGCGGCGCGGGCGTGGTGGGCACGCACCTGATGCCCATGCGCAAGTTTCGCCGCGAACTGAATGCCAAGATGGCGGAATTTCAGGTGGACCCGAGTTTTGCCCGCCGGTATCTCAACGAAGGGTTCTCCGGAGGGGAAAAGAAGCGCACCGAGGTCCTGCAGATGGCCATGCTGGAGCCGAAGTTCGCCATTCTGGACGAATCGGATTCGGGGCTCGACATTGATGCCCTGCAGGTGGTGGCGGACGGCATCAACAAGCTGGCCACCGCGGAACGCGGCTTTCTCCTGATTACCCACTACCAGCGGATGCTCAACTTCGTGGTGCCCGACTATGTCAGCATTTTCCATGACGGGCGCATCGTGATGACCGGCGGGCCGGAAGTGGCCCATTTACTGGAAGAGAAAGGATATGCCTGGGTGGAGGAGCAGTTCGGGCCGCAAGCCGCGGTGCCAGCCGCTGTCTGATCCGGGACACAGTGCAAGGAGGGTATGCCATGGCAACCATTGCTGATCAACAGCATCTGACCGGAATCAAGGAAGAGTACGACTTTGGCTTCCATGACGATGTGGAAGGCGTTTTCAAGACCGAGAGAGGGATCAACCACGAGGTGGTGGAACAGATCTCGGCCATCAAGAACGAGCCGGAGTGGATGCGCCAGTTCCGGCACGAGGCCCTGGACATTTTTCTCGCCAAGAGCCTGCCGGGCTGGGGCGCGGATCTCACCGGCATCGACTTTGACAACATCTACTACTATCTGCGGCCCACCGAAAATCAGGGCAAGACCTGGGACGATGTGCCGGAGGACATCAAGACCACCTTTGACCGCCTGGGCATTCCCGAGGCCGAGCGCAAGTTCCTGGCCGGCGTCGGGGCCCAATACGACTCCGAGGTCATCTACCACTCGCTGCAGGAGCAGTGGGAAAAGGACGGGGTCGTTTTCCTGGACATGGACAGCGGGCTGCGCGAGCACGAGGACCTGGTCAAGGAATATTTCGCCACCATCATCCCGGCGGCGGACAACAAGTTTGCCGCCCTCAACAGCGCTGTCTGGAGCGGAGGCAGTTTTGTCTACATTCCGGCGGGCGTGCAGGTGGACATTCCGCTGCAGGCCTATTTCCGCATCAACGCGGAGAACATGGGGCAGTTTGAGCGGACCCTGATCATCGCGGAGGAAGGGTCCAGCATGCATTACGTGGAAGGATGCACGGCTCCCATCTATTCGTCCAACAGTCTGCACAGCGCCGTGGTGGAAATCATGGTGAAGGAAAAGGCGCGGTGCCGCTACACCACGATTCAGAACTGGAGCACCGACGTCTACAACCTGGTCACGAAGCGGGCCATGGTGGAGTCCGCGGGCACGATGGAGTGGATCGACGGCAATCTGGGCAGCAAGGTCACGATGAAATATCCGGCGGTCTACATGATGGGGCCCCGGGCCCATGGCGAGGTGCTGTCCATTGCCTTTGCGGGCTCCGGGCAGCATCAGGACGCGGGGGCCAAGGTCGTGCATGCGGCGGCGGACACCACTTCCAAGATTGTGTCCAAGTCCATCTCCAAGAATGGAGGACGTTCCAGCTACCGGGGCCTGCTGAAAGTCGCCAAGGGCGCGCACCACAGCAGCAGCAGCGTGGTGTGCGATGCCCTGCTGTTGGATGAGGAAAGCCGTTCCGACACCTATCCCTACATCGAAATCGAGGAGGACGACGTGAAGGTGGGGCATGAGGCGTCGGTCAGCCGCATTGGGGAAGAGCAGCTCTTCTATCTGAAGAGCCGAGGCATCAGCGAGGAAGAGGCGGCCGCCATGATTGTGGGTGGCTTCATCGAGCCCCTGGTCAAGGAATTGCCGATGGAGTACGCCGTGGAAATGAACCGGCTGATCCAATTGCAGATGGAAGGCAGCATCGGTTGAGGCCGGGCTCTGTCCTGACCGAGTGGCACATGGAACATCTCATGCTGAATGACGTGATGGCAGTGGCGGAAGTCGCTGCAGGGACGGGGCCTACGCTGGACCAGGCGCTGGCCTTGTCGGCGGGACGGGAGGAACCCGAGTGGATGCGGGACTTTCGGGTGGCGGCCTGGGGCCAGTATGAAAGTATGGAATGGCCGTTGTTGACGGATGAGGCCTGGCGGCGCACCCGCCTGACGGGCTTGCGGCTGAAGAATTTCCGGTACAGTCCGCCGCGTGGTGAGCAGATTGCCGAAGAGGCATTGTCCCCTGCCCTGCACGCGGAAAAGGCGGAGCTCGACAGCGCTGCCACCTTGGTGTTTGAGGACGGCAATCTGCTCCATGCGGAAGGCCGTCGGGATCTGGCCGCCCAGGAAGGGGTCATCTTTCAGGAGCTGAATGCGGCTCTGCACGACCACTCCGAGCTGGTGCAGGCACACTTCATGAATCGGGCGGTACCCGTGGACACCAATGTGTTCACGGCCCTGCACGGGGCTCTGTGGGACTCGGGCACTTTTGTGTATGTGCCCCCGGGCACGGAAGTGGATCTGCCCCTGCAGGTCATTTCGCATCAGACGGAAGGCCATGCCGGCTTTCACCATTCGCTGATTGTGCTGGGGGAAAACGCCCGGGCCACCGTGGTCGACGACCTGCTGGGCGCCGATCAGGGCCTGCAGAACACGGTGGTGGAAATCGTGCAGGGAGCCAATTCCCAGCTGCGGTACATGAATCTGCAGGATCTGGACCTCACGGCCTGGAACCTGCTGTGTGGGCGGGCCGCCATGGACCGGGATGCAGATTTGCGCTGGATTCAGGTCAGCTGGGGCAGCCAGCTGACCAAGGCCTTCCTGGATCTGGAACTGAACGAGCCGGGCTGCCATGCCGAGTTGCTGGGCATTTACTTTCCCACGCTGCGCCAGCACATTGACCATCAGACATTGCAGCATCACCGCGCGCCGCACTGCTTCAGCGACCTGCTCTTCAACGGAGCCTTGAAGGACCGGGCCCGCAGTGTCTACATGGGCAGCATCCGCGTGGACCCCGCAGCCCAACAGACCGATGCCTTCCAGCGCAACGGCAATCTGCTGCTGGACAGCAGTGTCCGGGCCGACAGCATTCCGGGACTTGAGATCGAGGCCAATGACGTGCGCTGTACCCACGCGGCCACGGCAGCCCAGGTGGAGGCCGAATACGTCTTCTATCTCATGGCCCGTGGCCTGTCCCGGGCACAGGCGGAGCGCATGATTGTGCAGGGCTTCTTCCAGGCCGTGTTGGAACGGGTGCCTGTGGAGAGCGTGGTCCGCAAGCTGGAACAGGTCATTGAACGCAAGATAGGCGGCTGAAGCAGGCCATGTCCCACCACGGCATCTCAACCACCCTGGCCTCTTCCGTGCCTGACAGCGTGGACTGGGCCGTCGTGCGCAGCCAGTTTCCCATTCTGGAACGGGAAATCCATCCCCGGACCCGCCTGGTCTATCTGGACAATGCAGCCAGCAGCCAAAAGCCCACGGTGGTGCTGCAGGCCATGGAGCGGTACTACCGCACGACGCACTCCAATGTGCATCGGGGCGTGCATACCATGAGTGAAGAGGCCACCGCGCTGTACGAGGAGGCCCGCGTTGCCGCGGCACAACTGATTCACGCGCCCGATCCCCATACCTGTGTCTACGTGCGCAATACCACGGAGGCGCTCAATTTGGTGGCTCACTCCTGGGGCCGGGCCAACCTGGGGCCGGGAGATCAGGTGATTTCCACGCAGATGGAGCACCACAGCAACATTGTGCCCTGGCAGATCCTGCGGGACGAACTGGGCTTCACGCTGGACTTTGTACCCGTCACGGACGAAGGGATGCTGGACCTTGCGGCCTATCACTCGTTGCTGAGCGAAAAGACCAGGCTGGTGACCTTCACCCATGTCAGCAACGTGGTGGGCACAATCAACCCGGTCAAGGAGATCACGGCGGCCGCCCATGAGATGGGGGCCCAGGTGCTGGTGGACGGCGCCCAGAGCGTGCCGCACATCCCCGTGAACGTACAGGACCTGGATGTGGATTTCTATGCCTACAGTGGCCACAAGATGTGTGGCCCCACGGGCATTGGGCTGCTGTGGGCCCGGCGGGAATTGCTGCAGCACATGCCCCCCTTCATGGGCGGCGGCGAAATGATCCGGGAGGTCACGCTGGAGCGCAGTCGCTGGAATGAACTGCCCTACAAGTTCGAGGCCGGCACACCGGCGATCGCGGAAGCCATTGGCCTGGGAGCCGCGGCCACCTTCCTGATGGATCTGGGCCTGCACAATGTGGCAGCCCACAGCTCCGCCCTGACGGCCTATGCCTATGCGCGCATAGGCGAAGTGGAAGGGGTGCGGATTCTGGGCCCGGGTCCGGAGTGCCGCATGGGGTTGGTGGCCTTCCACATGGACGGCATTCATCCCCATGACCTGTCCGCGATACTGGACCAGGACGGCGTGGCCATTCGGGCGGGTCATCACTGTGCCCAGCCCCTGCATCAGCGGTACGACCTGATCGCCACCTCGCGGGCCAGCTTTTATCTCTACAACACCACCGACGACGTGGATCTGCTGGTGCGGGGCATGGAACGAGCCAGCGAAATCTTTTAGACAGGGACGCCCAGACGGACACTATGGACCAGTTGTATCGCGCAGCGATCATCGACCATTACAAGTATCCCCGACACAGGGGGGAGCTGGAGGAGCCGGACTACAAGGCCCACGACCACAACCCTTTCTGCGGGGACGAACTCACCATTGCCTTGAATGTGGACGAGGAGGACATCATCCGCGAAGTGGCCTTTGCGGGTCAGGGCTGTGCCATCAGCCAGGCGGCGGCGTCCATGCTCATGGAGGAGATTCTGAACGAACCGCTGGATGAGGTGAAGTCCCTGAACCGGGATGACATTCTGGAAATGCTGGGCATCGAGATCGGACCCGTGCGCATGAAGTGCGCCCTGCTGTCCCTCAAGGTGCTGAAAAAGGGTGTGTACGGATTGGACGAGTGGGATTGAGCGAAAGCAACCAAAGGCAGGGTCAACGTGGCGGAATACATCAACGCAGGCAAACTGGCGGATCTGCCGCCGGGCAGTTCCAGGCTGGTAGAGTACGGGTTGTATCGCATTGCCCTCTTCAACCTGGACGGCGAGATCTATGCGCTGGAAGACATGTGCACCCATGACGGCGGCCCGCTGGCCACCGGGCGCATCGTGAACGGGTGCCAGGTGGAATGCCCTCGCCACGGGGCCCGCTTTGACATCAAGACCGGCAATGCCCTGTGCATGCCGGCGTTCATGCCCACACCCACCTATGCAGTGAAGATTGAGGGCGACGATATCAAGGTCGCCGCACCCGAGTAACCGCCGAGGAGCCATGCCCGTGCCCACCAAAGAGGAAGTCCTGCAGGTCCTGCAGGAAAAAGTCGTAGACCCGGAACTCTTCATGAACGTCGTGGATCTGGGGTTGATCTACGAAGTGGAGGTGACCGCGGACGCGGTCGCCGAAGTCACCATGACCTTGACCAGTCCAGGCTGCCCGGCCGGGCCGCAGATCATCAAATCGGTGCAGGACGAGGCGCAGCAGGCCTATCCGGAGCTGGAACAGGTCAATGTGCATCTGGTCTGGACCCCCTTCTGGAATCCCGACATGATGTCGGACGAGGCCCGGGACGAACTCGGCATCTACTGATGGCATCCGGGCGGGGCTGCTGGACCGGTCCTGTGCGCCCGGCACCGGGCGGCCAACCGGAATTGCGCGGATATCGTGATACAGCCCTGTTAGTCCTGTAGACAAGACCACACCACGCCCCGCGCGCTTGGGGGCCGTCGGCGCTGGTTTGCAATTCCATCATGAGGCCATCCATTGTGATGGCCTGTCTGTATTCAGGTTGGAGGTATCCCATGGACAGATTCCAGACAATGCCCCCCTGCAATCCCAATACAGAGGGTTCTGTTTCCTGCCATTTTTTGCCCAATATGGAGTTGTTTGGCCCAGACATATGGAAAATCCCGAACTCGCAAGTTTGCTTGCGCGCATAGCCACTGCACTTGAACGCATAGCCAATGCTGTCGATAAAAGTGCTGCCACCGACGCCAATGGGGAAGGCGACACGCTGCAAAACGACTGCTCCACCAAAACATCCCTGCCCGTGGCCGGCTGCACAGCGGCAAAACCGCTCGTATCTCCTCAAAGTACCTGCAACACCTCCATCGCAAACTTCCTTGCGGATCGAGGTATCAAAGTCAACGCCGTGCCACAGGCCGAAGCGGCCGATGATGTTCTTAATTCACTTGCCAAGAGGCTAGGCGAGGACTATGACGCCCTTCGCGCGTTGCATTCCAACATAAAGCGAAACATGCAACACGGCGGCACTTTTACCCTTTCCTTGAAAGAATGTGCAGCCGATGACATAAGCAGGGTCTGTCAATACGGCCATACCCTTCATGAGCATGCATTTTTGGAAGACTTCAGATATGTCAGATCACAACGGTTGATTTCAGCCAAAACGACCATTTGCCCAATGGCACAAAATTTTTTTGCAGGCAAATGGCTGGAACGCTATGTTCTCTTGTTGGTACAAGAGGCAGTGGAAGAAGTGGCGGAGATCTCCGATTTCCAATATCTGTTGAATCCGAAAGTGGTTTTACCTAACGGAAATGATTTTGAGCTTGACTTGGTGTTTCAAGTGCATGATTCATTTTTTTGGATAGAGGCAAAATCTGCCAATTATCAACAACACATCCAGAAATATGCAAACATAGTACAAATAATGAAGTTGGACGCGAAACACTCCATTCTGGTATTGCCAGACACCGAAATCGCGAGACAGCTGACTGCGTTGTACAACATAACAGTCCTACCCATGTCGCAAATGAAAGAGAGCCTAATTACCACCATTAAGGCGGATCAAAACGGCCAGATTGGACCCTAAGGACAGCTGCTGTGGAATTCCACAGGACGCACGGTATCCGTCCCGTCTGGACATCGACGCCAAAGCCGCGGTGCAAGACGAGTTTGAGCGTATGGCGGGTTATCTGGGCGATGACATGTGTGGCCAGACCTAAGACCGTTCTGCGCCACAGGCGTTCCGGATGGTGGCCCGTGTACTGCACTGCGTGGAAGGTGCTTTCAATGCGCGGGCGCCGGCGGTGGAGCCCGCGGTGCAGGGCCGGGGCAGCGCGCGGTGATTGGCGCAGACGGGGGTCTGGAGGCGGATGTCCCGCGTCTCCCGCTGTGTCTGTGACCAGTGGGCCTCCAGGAAGCTCTTGTTCCTGCAAACCTCGCCGTGCCCGCGCACCGCCAGCATCGTTTCGGCTGCGGCCCGCTCGTCGGTGTGGGCGGGCGTGCACGCGTAGGCCACCAGGAGCCCTGCCCGCGTGGACTGCAAGATCCGTTTGTAGCCCACAACAGGGACCTGGCTGGGGTCGAGCCGCCGGGGAAAGAGGGACAGATAGTGGGCGCGTACGCAGCCCAGGTATGGGCGTTTCCCGGAAAGGGATGGTGACGGTGAAGGTCTTTGGCCCGCGCCGCTTTGCTATGCGCGCGGGGCTAGTGCTCCTGGAGCGCACCCAAGAGGGTGCGGCCTCTTGCGGCATCCTGTTCCAGCAAGTGGGCCGTGTGGGCCAACAGGGACGCGTGCTTGCGTTGCCGGTGCCATTGGGCCAGCGCGCATGCCTGCAGGAACCAGGTACAGCGCGCGATCCGCTCGGCTTCAGAGGTTTCGGGTTCCCGACGCAGCAGATCGCGCAAAACGGTGCCGTAGGACAGCCGCGCGATGGCCGTGGCGAGGGATGCGGGCATGAGGTCCGCCGGGTTCAAGGGCGCGGAACGACGTATCATGTCTAACGCTGCGGCCCCTTCGGATGGCGGCTGCCACTTCCACAGCTCCGCGGCCAGAAGCTGATAACTTTCCGGATATGTGGCGGTGGGGGAGACCGGCGGAAAGCGGGACAGGGTATCGCTCAAATGCCATCGGGCCCAGTCATACCTGCATTCGGGGTGCCTTGCACGGGGCGGTTGCCAGTCGTTCCAATCGGAGCCATGCGGAATCTTCTGCAGATGCTGTACCCCTTGGCGGAAGCCATATCCCACCAACAGTCCGTAGGGCTGGGCATCATGGGCCAGATACCAGTGGGCCACTCCGCCCTTGTCAAAGCCCAGAAAACGGGCCAGCGCGTTGGGGGGCAGGGCAGGCGGAGCATATCGGCCGCCCTGGAGCCGCATTTTGCGCAGCCGTTGGCGCGCTGAACCTGACAGTTCGGGGTCCAGGTAGAGGCTCTGGCTCAGGATGTACAGGACACGTTCCCCGGAATTGGCGTCCAGTGTCGCCAAGGCCTCCAGGGCCTGCTGGCCTACCTCGCGGTTGGGGCTGTAGGCCATGGTCTGCAGCAGCTCGGCCGCATCCTCTACGCGTACATGGTGCAGCAGGTCCAGGACGTATGTCCGATGCTGGGATTCCAGTTGGGAAAACTGCTCGGTGTACTCGATCAGGACCCCTGGGAACCGGCTCCGCGCGGCGAAGGCATCCTGCATGCTCGACAGGATGACACTGTCCACATCCGAGATGTCCTGCACGAATCCCGGGTCCACCGGCCTGTGCAGGAAGTCTTGCAGAATGGTGACGGCCGAAAAGCGCGTCTGGGCCGACAGATCCTTGTTGAGCACCTGCTGCAGCAGTCTCTCCTCCGTGACCGGGCGGGGCAGTCGCTGGGCCAAAAGTCCCAGGCCTCCCTGCAGCTGGCTGTCGGCTTCCGGCAGCAATTGCAGCAGAGCCGTGAGCAGCACGGGGGCGGGATAGCTCTGGAGGAGAGCCTCCACCTGGTTCGTCATGTCCCTTTGGGAAGTGGCCGAACCCAATGCACGCAGCGCACTGGCGACTCGATCGGCAAAGGACTGGCGGTGCGCGGGCATAGGGGCAGGTTCAAGGGTGACTTTGAGTTTCAGCTTAGCAATTGTCGCGCCGATATCGCCAGACGGTATCCCGCCTGTGGCCCGCCGCGTCGATTTTGCCGGCAAGGCGGTCTAACGCAGAATCAAGAGTCTCCCTACCCCGCAACAGGAAGTTGGCACATGAAAACCTATCGCGTGGCCCTCTTGGGCTGTGGCGGCCGCGGCCGGGCGCATGGCGCCGCATACCGCGCCCACCCCCGCACGGACTTGGTGGCCGTCTGTGATTTGGACACGGCCCGTTTGGAAGCCGTGGGTCAGGAATTGGGCGTCTCGGCCCGGTATCAGGATCTGGACGTGATGCTGGAACAGGAACAGCCGGACATCGTGGCCATCCCCACGGCGACCCAATTCCATTTTCCCTTGGCGATGCGGTGCCTGGAGCATGGCTGTCATGTCGATGTGGAAAAGCCCATTGCCGAACATCTGGAGCAGGCGGACTCATTGATGGCCCGCGCGCAGGAACTGAATCTGGAGATTGCCGTGCATCACCAGTGGCGTACCAGTCCGGCCATGACAGCAGTCCGCAAGGCCCTGGAAGAAGGCCGCATTGGGGATCTCCGATTCATGTATGCCAGCGGCAAGGGGTACTACGGCGGATATGGCTTGCCCAACATCGGGACCCACTTGCTGAATCAGCTGTTTGCGCTGGCGGGCCGCGTGCGGTCGGTCAGCGGTCATGTTCTGACGGACGGGAGGGAGATTGCCGCGGATGACGTATTGCAGGCCCCGCAAGGCATGGGCATCATGGCGGGAGAAAATGTGACGGCCTTGCTGGAATTTGAAAACGGGGTTTGTGCCACGTTGCTCCAGCATCGCTTTGCCCGCATCGACCTGAGTGCCCATGTAGTGGAGGTGTATGGCAGTGAAGGACGACTGCTGTGGCGGCCACACGGAGCCTATTGGCTGCCGGGCCCCAACATTCCGCCCGGTCCCAACCTGACCGAGTGGGCAGGAGACAGTGGACAGTGGGAGCCTCTGCCGCTGGAGATGCCGGAGGGCTGGGAGGAGGGCATGGAATGTCATCCCGATGAATTCGCCTTCGCGGGCCAGTACGCGCAGGCTCTGGATGCGGGTGTACATCATCCCTGCGATGGAGAAAGCGGCCGGCACGTGCTGGAAGTCATCAACGGCATTTACACCGCGGCTGTGGAGGGACGCCGGGTGGGCCTGGCAGAGATGAAGCGTATCCATGCCCTGCGCACATTCCGGTCTGCCCATGGCTTCAGTCCGGATCCCGAGCCGGGCCCCGTCGGATATTGGGATTTTCTGGCCCAGGAAGATGCCCGATTGGGCCGCGCGGCCTGAAATCCGGGCTCCCTTGTGTATCACGGGTGTGGGAGACGACTGGCAAACGCTGTGGAGGCCTGGCGAGCAGGCTACCGCGTAGATCTGTCATCCGCGGCAAGCCGATATCGCCACGGCAACAGGAATTGGGTTTCGACCGTGGGGGTCTGCTCTTCCCGGCTACAACAGGGCACTCTCAGGCCGCGCCGGTGGCGAGCTCGGGCTCGGGACAGATGCGCGGCCTTGACATAGGCTTCTCGTTCTGACAGGGGCAGCAGGGCCAGTGCAGAGAGAGCGGACAAAGGGTTCGTGCTGCCACCGTGCAGTGGCAACATTGAAGGTGCCCAGTGCCCATCGTCGGAAATCCCGAATCACGAGCAGAGTCGCGTCGAACTGCAGGCCGAACAGGGTAACGGGCAACCTTCGTGTTTGAAAGGACGTGACGCAATCCTGGACGAAAGCCTGTTTGAGCGCCTGCGTGGCGTTCTGTCGCACTTTCAATTCCAGGACGATGATGCGCTGGGCAAGTGGGACGACCCAGTCGAGACGACCTGTGACAGTGGGCATTTCCGCTTGGGGGGGGGTCCATGGCCACGAAGAGCATGTAGAGCAGAGATTGATAACAGGTTTCGTAGGTAGCCAGCTCGCGCATGGCAGCCGGCAGCCGGTGCAGGACGTAGGGCAGGTGACGCAGGTAGGTTTCCAGGCAGTTGCGGAGCGAGACCGCGTCAAGGCCATGCGCATCTGATTCAGGAAAGGATACGGGTTGGGAGCATGGCGGTGGAACCATTCCTGGGCTTGGGTTTCGTACCACTTGCGGAGCGACTGCTGGAAGGCCTGCTGCACTTCGTGGTTGGGTAATACCAGAACTTTATTGCATGAATATGGTGTGACCGTGACCTTGGGTCTGCGGGTCAGGTAGCCGCTTTGATAGAGCAGGCCGGCGAGAGGAGGGTTCTGCACGTCAAAGGTGGTTTCTTCGATGACTTTGGTATCGTCGGTGGCAGTGTCCAGGGTCACTGCCTGCGCATGGGTGCGCAGGAGCTGATACAAGACATTGGGAGTGCCCGATTCCGCCTAGAAATGAGGGAGGTTGCGCAAGGACCAGTGACCTGCTTGGGCAGGATGGTCCAAGGCATCCAGGCATCCGGCCAGGGAATAGGGGTTGAAAACAGGGGTGCCGTGGTGCGCGAACCGGTAGCCATTGTAGTGGTGTTCCAAGGCCTCGTACAATTCTTCGGGGGCGCATGCGAGGTGTACAGCGCAATGATGGACGAGGGCCACCATGTCGGGATCGTAGTGCAGTTCGGCTTGGGTAAAGCCCAGCAGCGCGTTCCATTGTGAGTGAAAGGAGGGGTCTGTCAGATGATTGGCCCCGGAAAAGAGGCTGGTGCGCGCGAAGCGGGTGATGCCGGTGACGAAGGTGAAGCGAATGTAGCGGACGGATGTCTTCAGGGACCCGTAGAAGGCGCGCATGACGCTCGGCATCGTGCAGGCCGCGCAGAGACAGATCCAGGCGCAGGACGGGATGGTCGTTGTGCTCCCAGTCCCAATGGCCTTCCTGCCCGATCCAAGTTCTGGCAAACCGATCCCGGCGGCCTTGAAACAGAGATTCAAGCAGAGAAATCAAGAGGGTCTTGCCAAACCGGCGAGGGCGAGCCAAGCACATGTGAGGGCTGGTTTGCGCAGCCGAAAACAGAGTGCCGATGCTGGATGTCTTGTCGACATACAGATACTGAGGCCGAATCCGTATTTCGTCAAAATCGTCTACGCCCAGAGGAATTCTCTTGATCATGCCTGCCTCTTCACACCCGCATTCGCTGGCTCGCTGTACCGACATGCACATTTCATTGGAGTCAGCCGGAATGGAGAATCGTCCAAGGGCTGACTGAGCAAGGCGACCACGGCAGGATGCTACCAAACCAAGGGACAATCAACATTTCCGTGGGCACCATCGTGGTGGCAGCAGTGATACAAGCGCGATGGACAGGCTAGGGGCAAGCAGACTCTGGCGACAATTTGATTGATCTGAATCTTGCCTTGTCTCTCTTGATGGACTCCGGTCTTTGTACAAAGAAATTCCAGAATCGATCAATGTCAAATTGGCCGCGCGATTTTCCAAAAATGATGTATACTAGGGATACAAGTTATCCACAGCGTACTAGGAGACACGTATCTATAATGGCCTCCGAAATATCTTCTTCTACCATCCCAAGGGCCAAGAAGGCCCGCTCCAATATCCGCGTTAGCCGCGAGCACTTGTTGCGTATACGCGAGCTAGCCGCGGAGTTCGGGTGTCTGTCCTTTACTAGCCTGGACCCGGATCTGGAGCCGCGGCCTTCTGCTGCCGCCTTGGTACGAGCCATTGCTGAGGGCGAACTGGAACTGAAACGAGTCAAGCCACCATCGGTACGAACCGGCAAGACATCCTCTTGACCATACCTGCTATGAGGACCAACGCAGCCACTACAGTAAATATGGCCACACTTGTGAAATCAATGCCTTTCAAAGGAGGATATTATGGTTTCTGGCATGTTTCATCGGAAGTCGTTGGGGTTGCTGTTGTTGTTGATTATGGGTACGACTTTGCTGTTCTCTGCACTGCCTGCTATTCTCCCTGAGTCGGCGTGTCAACTGACCGGTCAGGTGGTACTGGCTCACAGATACCAAAAATACCGACATTGCGATCACTGCACGTAATAAGTGTCGAACAAATATATTTACAGGGCATGAGGCTTGTAGAACTGTCTGCAAGACGCGGCATTGCGGCCCCGCATGATCCGCAGCCAAGGGTGTTGGGCAGGCCGTGCGGCCTGCCCAACGTCTGCCTAGCTTCCCTTTATCGTTCATGCCACCTAAGACAGCAATGCCCTGTTGGTTGGCATGTTATGGATATATACCCTTCAAATCTGCCACAAAACCGAGAGCAGATTGCTGTAAAAAGGAGTTCCGGCTATGTTCATAATTCGACTTCGTTCCCACCTGCGTTTGCTGTTGCTGGCATTGGCTGTTCTGTGCCTGTTATTGTTACCTCTCCTCTTGCTTAATGCCGAGGTTCAAGGAAGGCTTGCATCCGTTCTATATCCCACCTATTTGGAGCAAACTGCGCTTTATGATCCGGAGGGTAACTTGATCCACATGGAAACCACACGGGAGATAGGCAGTGCGGCTGCACTGGAGTCGTTGAGAGAATGTGCTCAGGCGGAAACGCTTGATCCGCAAATCCTACAGAAGTTTCAGGAAGGTGCTGAGGTGGTAAGGAGTACAAAGCATTGCAAGTGAACGAACATACAAAGTGCCAGCGGGGAGAAATTGTACAGGCACAGGTGTTCGCGCGGTGCCGAGGGGACAGACTTGCAACCGGTATCGTTGTACCCTTGAGTATGTAACCATTGGTGCTAGTTGCCAAAGACCACGAAGATCCCCCATGCTGTGTAAGTTGCAACTGACAGCGAGGAGGGTTCTCATGGCCATTGTGGAGTTTATCACTGAGTTGTTTTGCCGGGTCGACGACGCCATGCCGGACGTCCCTCACCACAGCCAGGCCGCGCTGGCGCCGAGTGAACGGGTGACCCTGGGCCTGCTCCATGCCCTCAAGGGGGTGGACACCCGGGCCTTCCATCGGTGGCGGCACGCCCACCATCGGGATATGTTCCCCACGCTGCCCGAACGCACGCGCCTCTTCCGGTGTCTGAAGACCCACGCCGCGTGGACGGACCGCTTCCGGGCCGCGCCCACCCTGCGGGGCGTCGTCGACACCTACAGGATTGAGCTGCTCCACCCGGTCCGGGAAGGACGCAGTCCCGCCCACCATCCCCTCATCGCGCAGTTTGACGGACCGAGGGTGGTGCTGGGCGACACCGGCTTCCGCCGGACCGAGGGCGATCCTCCGCACCTCAAGCTCTGTCGGCGGGGGGAGTGGCACGACCGCATGCGGATCGAGACGGTGCTGTCCATGCTCACCACCGTCTGCCATGTCAAGCCGATGCGACATCAGGTCTGGGACTGCTTCCAGACACATTTGGGGTATCTGATGGCCCTGTTTAACATCCTGGTCCAGTGGCAGGGCCTGCCGCCAGATGACCACGGGGTGGTCCGGCTCTCCCTCACACCCGTTCAGCCTCTGAACTGCAACTAGCACCAATGGTTATGTATATTCGTGAGGGGCGTCCTCAATCCATGTGAGGGTCATGCCTTTCCACCGTCATTTGATGCCTGCCTGGGACATGCTGGCCCAGCATCGAATCCGCAGCCTGCTGACGGTGCTGGGCATCACCATCGGCATGGCCTCCACGGTCATCATGATGGCCTTGGGCCGCGGTGTGCAACAGGAGATTGACCGCCAGTTCGACCAGGCGGGACTCACCTTGATGACCATCACGGGACGTCCTCCCCTTGGTGCCACGGTCAATGACCACTGGCAGTACGAGCTGCGCTGGGGGGACTACCTGACCCTGACGGAACCCGGGATCATTCCCGGTTTGGACACCATAGTGCCCGTGGCCAAGTCACCGGCCATAGTGCGCTGGCAAGGGCAAGAGATATGGGGAGAGCTGCTTGGCGTCACCCCGGCTTATCTGCAGGCCAGCGGTCGTTCCCTCGCCTTGGGGGACTTCATCCGCGAGGAAGACAATCAGGGTCTGCGCCTGGTGGCTGTGCTGGGGGCCAAGCTGGCCGGTGACCTGTTTGGAGCGGACGCCTATCCGCTGAATCTCTGGCTCACCCTGTATGGCAAGAGGATTCGAGTGGTGGGCGTGATGGCTCCACGCGGGACGCAGGAGGACCGCCAAATCCTGTTGCCGTTCCTGACCGTGCAGAAACGCCTGTTGAGCATGGTCGCAGTCAGTGGCGAGCCTCTGGTGGATGAAATTCAAGTCCGTATTGCAGAAGCCGAGCAGATAGAACCCGCCCGCCGGGCCATTCAGAATGTGTTGCGGCGGCAACGCGGGATTGGCTCTCTGGATCATGACGACTTCGAGGTGGTGCGGGCTGTGGCCGAGCGCGAGGCCTTGCACGAAATCACTGCCACCATGACCACTTTCCTGGCGGCCATTGCAGCGATCAGTCTGTTGGTGGGTGGGATAGGCGTCACCAACATCATGCTGGTCAGTCTGGGCGAACGCACCCGGGAGATTGGCATTCGCTACGCCATTGGGGCCTGCGTACGCGACATCACACTCATGTTTCTGATGGAAAGCATACTGCTGTGCACCGTGGGAGGGGTACTGGGGTTGGCAGTCTGCGCCTATGGCATCCTCCTTTTGCGAGGGCCGCTGGACATTCCCGCATCTCTGGGGCCAGATATCGTCCTGCTGGCACTGGCTATCAGTATGGCAGTGGGTTTGCTGTCTGGCGTGTATCCGGCCCTGCGGGCCCGCCGCGTGACCCCAGCCGAAGCCTTGCGCAGCCTGTAGGCAGTAGGCATCCGGCCACGGGGCCGCACGTTTTGACAGGGTACTGGGGGTGGTAAGTCAGGATGACCGGTCCAGTGTATAACGAAAGGCAGGTGTTGCTGCGCTGGACTTGGCTGCACGGCTGGCATGGCTCCAATACAGATCAGGCTGCAGACACCGGATTGCACTCGGGAAGGAAGGAATTTTCCAAGAGGTCGGCGGGTATCCGAGACTCCAAGCACCTGCAGATGCATTCAACATCCTCTCCCCTGTTACAGTGCAGAGTGGCTGGACCGCTAAGCTGCCAGTTCATGGTCAGGAAGCCAATTTCGGCAAGGCAAGGTTGGGTCAATGTTCGGAAACACGGGGTTGCTTGGCCAAGATCAGGATGAAGGTGCTGCGTCACGGCACTCGGCGTTGTTGACATAGACTTCGGCCGCCGGCGTACACGCGGCTGTGCCGGCCTGCCGGCGCAAATTCCGGTGTTGTGGGCCCGTGCCTCCTGGCTGTGTGGAACGTGCAGGGAGGAAAATCTGGGCAGGCGACTTTGCATTCGCCCTGACAGAACATGCCGGGCTGTCGTTGGGGACGGCTGAACCCGATATGCTTTGTCACCGCGTTCACAAACGTGGTAAATGACCCAAAGAGAACGCCGCGCGCAGTTTCGGCCATCACCAAGGAACATCAGCGATAGCATGCCTGTCCATCAGGCTTGCAGATTTCATCCATGCTCGATCGGGGGAAGACCACCGGAGAGAATTCAAGACTACCTGGGATCCAAACATCAAGCCCGCGGTGGTCCGCATTGTGTGTGCCTTTGCCAACGACTTGCAAAATCTCAATGGCGGCTACATAGTGCTGGGAATTGAGACGGATCAAAACGGAAATCCTGTTCTCCCGCCACGGGGTTTGGAAGGCATCAACATAGACAAGTTGCAGGTTGAACTGCGGGGCCAATGCAGAAGGATCAGCATGGTATGTGTATGTAGTCTATGCCGTGCCGGCCGATCAGGTCCGGCAGGGCGCACCGACAGGCGCGCTGGGTCTGGATCGCAACGTGGGGCAGGCGACCGACAGCCAGGGCACTATGCATCGCATGACCGACACGGCCCGGCTGGACGCCCGGATCCGGCGCAAGCAGAGACACCTGGTCCGCAAGCACAAGGGAGCTGTGCGCCGCCGTCGAATCGCCGGCCAGTTGACCCGGCTGTATCGCAAGCGCAAGCGAATCCGAGCCAACGATACGCACCGGGTCAGTCACACCGTGGCGGACCGGGCGCATACAGTGGTGATCGAGGAGCTCCACACCCAAGGCATGACGCAGTCGGCCAAGGGTACCGTGACGGCACCAGGTCGCAACGTCAAGGCCAAGCCGGGTCTGAACCGCGGCATTCTGGCCAGCGGGTGGGGACAATTGGAGCAGCGTCTGGCCTACAAGTGTGGCCGGTTGGTCAAGGTGCCCGCCGCATATACCAGCCAGACATGCCATCGATGCGGTTGCGTGGACCAGGGCAATCGGACCACGCAATCCCGATTCTGTTGTATTGGGTGCGGATTTCAACTCAATGCCGACTGGAATGCGGCATTGAACATCTTGGGGAGATGCGATCTCCCTGTGGCCCGGGGGACAGGGGCGGCTGCACGGCGAGGGTCGTTGCCATTGGGCACCCCTGTGACCCGTGAACAGGATATGCCTGAGTCTGTGTACTTGGGTATATAAGTCCCAGATACGATGAGTGGAAGCGTCGAGTGAAGCTTTGATGCTTTGAGACAGGACTTGGAATCCGGCCCGGTGGTTGAAATCGGGAACGCGTCACCCTTTGAGTCCTGTCAACGCCACCCCCGCGATGATATGGCGTTGGAACACGATGAAAACGGTGAGTAACGGCACGCTGGCCAGACTGGCGGCGGTCATGATCTTCTCCCATTCGGTCGTGGACTCTCCCCGGAAGAAAGAGAGACCCACGGGCAAGGTGTAGTATGCCCGCTCGCTGGCGATGATGAGAGGCCAGAGATAGGCATTCCAGTTCCCGATGAAATTGAAGATGGCCAGCGCGGCCATGGCGGCCTTGGTGAGGGGAATCCCGATCCGGATCCAGATGCCGATTTCGCTCATGCCATCCATGCGGGCCGCATCCAGCAATTCGTTGGGCACGCCGTGGAAAAACTGGCGCATGAGGAAGACACCGGCGGCCGTAATGACCCCAGGGAACGCGATGCCCCAGTACTGGGCCAGGCCGATATTCCAGTGGAACCGCACGCTCATGTCAAACCAGGGGATGATCAGCATCTCGGTGGGCACCATCAGGGTCGCCAGGATGCCGATGAAGATCAGGGTCTTGCCGGGGAATTCGAACTTGCACAGCGTGTAGCCGACCAGCGAGTCGAAGAGTACAACGCACGCGGTGGAAAACAGCGCGACCACCACGCTGTTGAAATACCAGCGCCCGAAGTTCGAGGTGGCCAGCACCCGCTGATAATTGTCCAGAGTGGGCGATTGGGGCAACCAGGCAAATTCCACCAGCTCCGGTGCCGGTTTGAAGCTGGTGATCAGCATCCACAGAAACGGCGTGATCATGACCAGGGCGCCTGCTGTCAGCAACAGATAGATCAGTCCTTGTACACTCTGTACGCGCCAGGCCATGGCGGAGGAGGCCGCGGCCGGTTTGCGGGACAGTACCGGCTTTACCGTTGATGTTGCCATGGGGGTCCTTCGCGGGCCTGCGTCTGCGGTATCGCAACGGGGACAGGCGACAAGAGCCTAATATTCGAAGCGCCGCGTCAGGAAGCGCAATTGCACCACCGTAATCAACAGGATGATGCAGAAAAGGATAACCGTCAGGGCCGCCGCATAGCCCATGTCATAGCTGGAGAAACCCTTCCGGTACACCTCCAGCACCATGGTGGTCGTACTCTTCAGCGGACCGCCGGTGCCCTGGGGGCTCATGTTCTGGACCAAGGCAAAGAGGCGGAGAAAGGAAATGGTGGACAGGACCGTCAGATAGACGATGACCGGATTCAACAGGGGAAGCGTGATGTGGCGCAACAGATGCCCGCCGCTGGCGCCGTCTATGCAGGCGGCCTCGTAATACAAGCGGGGAATCTGCTTGATGCCGGCCAAATAGATGATGACGGAATAGCCCAGCGTCTGCCACACCGCGACGGCCGTGATGGCGGGCAACGCCTGGTGCGGGCTTTTCGTGAAGGGCTGCTCCGGCAGGCGGAGAAGATCGAATGTCTGGGCCAGCAACCCGTTCTGGGGCAAATACAGCCAATTCCACACGAAGGCCACGGCGACCGCCGAGGTGACATAGGGCGCGAAATAGGCCACCCGGAAAAACGTGGAAAGAACCCGGATGCGATCCAGCAGCAGGGCAATGGCCAAGGCCAGAATCATTTGGGTGGGCACGCCATAGACGACATAACTCAGTGTGTTGACCAGGGCCGCGCGCACATCGCTGCGCGGTTTGAACAGGTCGTGCCAAATCGCGGCGTAATTTTCCAGACCCACCCAAGGCCCCGCGCCTTTGAAGGTGTTCCAGTCGCGGAAGGCAATGTTGAAGGACAGAAGGGCCGGGTACCAGCGGATGACGACAAAGAATACGAGGGCCACGCTGAGAAACGTGTACGCCCACAGTATCTGTCGCTGCTGCAACGAAAGTTTCATCGGCGGGATATCCGGATGAGGCCCCGATCCGGGTGCCGGGCCGCATGTGGCCCGGCACCCGGGGCAGGGCGGCTACTGCATGTAGTGGATGTCCAGGATTTCCTGCACAGTCTCCGCTGCCACATCAAGGGCCACGTTGGGTGCTTCACCGCTCAACACGACCATGTCATAGGCATCAATCAGGGCTTGGCGCTGATCCGATTCATTCACGAAGAAGGTCGCCTGGGCATAGGCCAGACCGGCCGCGAAGGCCCCCAGACGAGGGTCGGCCAGCAGCTCCGGATTGGACCCGGCATTCAGACGGGCAGGCAGTTCGCCCACCATGTCCACCCAGAGGGCGCCGGCCTCATCCGAGGTAATGAATTGCAGGAACTTGACGGCAGCCTCCATGCGGGCGGGGTCGCTGGCCCCCTTCTGGGTAATGCCATGCGTCCAGTAACTGCCAAAGGTGCTCTGCACCCCATTGTGCGAGGGCAGCTCGACCACGCCGAAATTCATGTCGGGGGCATTGTTGGCGATGGTGCCCAGACGGAACGAACCGTCAACGTGGAAACAGGCGCGTTCGGCCAGAAAGGCCTGTGTGCTGCCGTCAAACAGATCGCGGTCCCCGGTCTCCATTTCGGTCTTGAAACTCAAGAGGTAGTTCCATGCCTGCTGTCCTTCCTCCGAATTCCAGTTCACGGTCTGGCCGCCTGCGGCATAGGGAGTGCCGCCAAATTGGCGCACCAGCACCTCACGGAACCAATGGTGGTCCTGGGCGGCCAGATCCACCACGAAACCCTGCACTTCATAATCTCCGTTGTCGGCCCGCACCGTGCAGGCGGCTGCCTGTGTGGCCAGGTCCTCCAAGGTGGCAGGGGGCGTCTCGGGATCCAGGCCGGCGTTGGCCATCAGATCCTTGTTGTAGAACAGAGCCAGGGTCCGCACCGCGGTGGGCAAGGTGTAGAGGGTACCGTCCACGAAACTGGCCTGCACCAAGGGGCTGAACTCCGCGTCGACCATGGCCGCCGGAAAGGCCTCTTCGGGCAAAGGCACCAAGTACTCGGCATCCAGCCATACCGTCTGCCAGCCATAGAACAGCGTGGCGACATCGGGTCCCACGCCGGCGGGCACGCTGGCCGCAATCTTGTCCCGGTACTCGGCATAGGGCACATCCGAGTTGTGGATGACCTTGATGTGGGGATTCTCGGCCTCGAACTGCTCAATGAGCTGGTTCATGGCCAGAACCCGGGCCTCGAAATTGTATTGCCAGTATTCGATTTCAATGACCTCCGGCTCCGCCTCTGCCATGGGAGCCGAAGCGGCGGGCTCCGCCGGGGGGGCGCAGGCCACCAGTCCCAGCATGATTACCAACAAACTTCCAAAGTACAGGGCAACTTGCTTCAACTTCACTTCACCATCTCCTTTGTGGCATCGATTCAAAGCGCAGGCACAGCACCTGCTTTCCACCTATGCAATGTCGTCTGCTTGTCGGGTGCCGGGCAAGGGAATGCGCAACAGACGGGCCGCATTGCCTCCGAATATCAGCTGCAGATGTTCGTCGGGCATGCCAAGATCGACGCAGTCCCGGAATTGATCCTGCAGGTAGCGGCGGGCGAACCCCCGCGGAAACCAACTGGAATCGGAACCAAAGATGATACGCGTGGGGCCCACGGTCTCGTAGAACTTGCGGAACAGGTACTTGATGGTCACGTCGCCCGGTACCCACCGGATCCACTGCAAGCTGCCGCTGGTGTCCACGCAGACGTTGGGGCAGGCCCAGCACAACTGCAGGGTTTCCCGTTCCCAGGCACAACCGAAATGGGGAATGACGAACGTCACCTGGGGGAAGTCCCGGGCGATGTCGTGCAGTTTGAAGGGGTTGATGTTCTCGTGGTAGGCAATGCCCCCGGGGCCGCCCTGAATGCCGAAGTGAATCAGGACCGGAATCCCCATCTCCTGGCACGCCTCCCACACCGGGTATATGGCCTTGTCTTCTATGGGCCGGTTGATGCTGGGAGCCAGGAGCTTGTAGCCGCGCAATCCCAGAGTCTCGACCGCGCGGCGCAATTCGGCGGCGGCATCGGCCCGAAAGGGATCGTGGTGCGCAAATCCAAGGAACTGCTCCGGAAACCCCGCGCATATTTGGGCCAGGTTGTCGTTGCCGCCACCCGTTACGAACCCGACGGCATGAATGCCGTTCTTGACCAGCTCCTCTCGCCAGCGTTGTGCCTGGACCGCATCGCCCGGGTGGTCTGCCGCCGATTCTGGAACGGGAAAGTCCCACATCCGGCGCCACTGCGCACTGTAGGGACGGGACATTGCCTGCACAATGCGTTTTTTGTCCACATCGGCGGCGGAGTCTGGGGTGGATGAGCCGGCCATATCACCAAACCAGGGAAGCCGGGAAGGAAAATGCACATGAAAGTCGACAATGGCGATGCCGTGGTACACGATCTTCTTCCCTATGATGGCATCTCAAAACCCGGACCGCAACACCGCCCGGCATGCTTGCGGGATCGCGGGAGGCCAGTTTGAATGTCAGGCACCCATGGCGTTGGTCCGACACGAGGTGTATCCGGAACACTGGGCAAGATCGCCAGTGCAGGTTCCTGTTCCCTTCAGGCCGCAGCGATTTCCTAAATAAATATACCGCAACGCGCAGGGCCCTCCGAAGTGCCTTCCGCGCGCGGCCATTGTCTTCTCAGGGACCGCAATGCGACCCGGAAGCAGCAGCCTCCCCATGGAAAAGCGGTGCCTTGGCGCGCCGGCACGGTATCCGATGGAACGTGCCAGGCCGTAGGTGGAGCCGCGCACGGGACCGTGCAGTACAGCCCAGGGAAGACTTTGTCGCGCATGCATGCGCGGTGGATATCGGCAGGGCGCACGATGGGGCAGAATTGGAAACAGCCCATCCGGGGATGGATGAACCGGCCGCCCGACTTGGCTTCGATATGCCACGCCGGAAGCCCCATACCTAACCGGCATCGGGTTTGCCCTGACCGGCGACAACAGGTCCAGCCGGGAGTGATAGAATCGCGCCGCATCAGCCCTCTGCACAGCGGATAATACAAATACCGTGTCCTGGGTTTTCCAGGGACCTGTGTCGCCTCTTTCCACCATTGCTGTGACCAGAAAATGCAGGTCGCGTGAGTACGCGGTGGTGCGGCGGTCTGTCCTGTGGGGGCGAGAGCTGCTGGGCTGGCAGTCTTTTTGTCTGGAAACAAATTTGGATAGTGGGAGAAAAGCGTTATGAAACGCAGGTCTTGGTTATGGATGGCTCTGGGGGGCCTTGTGGCATGGCTGCTGGTCGCATGTGTACCGGCTCCTTCTGCCCCCCCTGGAGAAGCACAGGAAAAAATCACGATTTTGTTCTGGGACCAGTTCCCGAATGTCTCGGACCGGATGGATGCTTTTGTGGCCAATTTCAATGAAAGCCAGGATCGCGTCGAGGTGGTGCGCGAGAGTTTCGCGACCGGCACCATGCGCGACGTCATTCGCACGGCGCTCAGTTCCGGCACGGGGCCGGATATCTTCTACTACGATCTGGGTCCAGGCTTTGCGGGGGTCCTGGCCAATGCCGGTCTGTTGATGCCTCTGGACGAAGCGTACACCGAAATGGGATGGGACCAGCGTATTTATCCTTGGACTCTGGCGCGCAGCACGTTTGGCGGTCATACGTATGGGGTCGCCAACGAACTCGAATTCATCGGTATCTTCTACAACACCCGCCTGTTTGCCGAACATGGCTGGACTGTGCCCGGCAGCTGGGATGAACTGGTGGGCATGTGCAGCGTGATCCAGGAGGCAGGACTGATACCCCTTGCGTTCACCAACGGTTCCAGCTGGCCCAGCTACCATATGTTCAGCATCATGATGAACAACAAGGTGGGCCGCGACCGCCTGACCCGTATGATCTCGGGCCTCGAGTCCTGGGATCATCCCGACACAGTGGATGCCATTCAGAAATTCTTTGTGGATCTGCCCGCGGCGGATTGCTTCATGCAAGACTTCGATGCCATCAGTTATGACGATGGTCTGGCGATGCTGCAGACCGGCAAGGCGGCGATGTTCCCCAGCGGTACCTGGTTGGTGGATTCCCTGTCGAATCCGGAGAACACTGCGGAACCCATTGGCTTTTTCTTCCTGCCTTCCATTGATGGCAAGCCCGTCGTGGTGCCAGGCGGGATCGGCTCCGGTTGGGTAGTCAGCGCCGCTACCGAACATCCCGACGCGGTGGTGGAATTCCTCGATTATCTGATTAGCGAAGAGATGGGGCCGCACTGGGTCACCGAGATCAATGCCGTGCCGGCCTATCCTGTGGATACTGCCGCCTTGGATTTGCCGGATCTTCTGGCGCTGGCGCTGGACATCATCGGTGAACAGGCCGAGAGCATGGGATACAACATCGACGTGGTGGTGCCTGCCAGTTTCAATCAGGTCCAGTGGGATGGATTTGCCGCCATTTTCCAGGGCATCAAAACCCCCGCGGAAGTGGCCACCGCGTTGCAGGCCGCCATGGAAGAGGCCAAGGCGGCCGGCGAAGTCATCAACCTGACGGAATAGTCTGGGCCGGTCGCAACCCGGTTCAGCATGGAGCAGTAGGGCCGATAGCGAGGCGGGAGGCCGGACCCGGTCCGGCCTCCCGCCCGTGGCCCGGCCCGGCCCGGCCCCAGTTCTCCCGCCCCATACTGCCTGCCAGTTCAGACAATGTGAACGCCTTCCTGCATCAGGCCCGGCGCGGGTGGCGTCGGCATGCTTTTCCGTTCCTGTTTGTATTGCCCGCGCTGCTGATGTACGGGCTGTTCGTGTTGTGGCCCTTTTTCAACACCATCTACTACAGCCTGACGGACTGGGACGGCGCGCAGCCTGTCAAGAACTTTATTGGACTGGGCAATTACCGGGAGATGTTCGCGGACCCCCTCGTGTGGCTGTCGCTGCGGCACAACCTGATTTGGATCTCCCTGGGCACGTTGACTCCCGTGGTGATCGGTCTGATCCTGGCCACCTTGGTCTGGAGTGGCGTCAAGGGCCGGATCCTGTTCCGCACCATTTTCTTCATGCCCGTCGTGTTGGCCTCGGTGGTGGTCGGCATCATCTGGAACTGGATTTACCATCCGCTCTTTGGCCCGATCAACGTGGTGCTGCGCGGCATGGGCCTGGATCAGGTCGCGCGGGGCTGGCTGGGGGATTACGATTTCGCGCTCTACGCCCTGCTCCTGGCGGGTCTCTGGGCCTATTTTGGGTTCTGTTTTGTCATCCTTCTGGCGGCGTTGCAGGGCATCGACATGGAATTGCACGATGCCGCCATGATCGACGGAGCGGGTCCTTTCAAGCGTTTCCGGCACGTGACCGTCCCGCAACTGGCGCCCGTGCTCACCATGCTGACCGCCTTTACCCTGATTGGCGGCTTCAATGTCTTCGATATCATCTTCATCACCACCAGGGGCGGGCCGGCCAATGCCACCGAGGTGCTGGCCACCTACACCTACCGTCAGGCCTTCACCCTGAACGAGGCCGGCTATGGTGCGGCGCTGACCATGATCATCACTGTGCTTTCCCTGGTGGCCTCGTACGTATTCATCACGCTGCGGGAACGGGGCAGCACGTCCCCTGGGTAAACGAGAAGCTGGAATGCAGAACTTCACTGCTGCTCCGGCCCCGGGCCGCATCGGCAGCTACCTGGCAAAAATTGTCAAATACGGCGTTCTGATCCTGGTGGCGGCACTGTGCCTGCTGCCTTTTGTCTGGGTGTGGTCATCCGCCTTGAAGCCCTCGCTGGAGATTGCAGACACGCCCCTGTCCTTGCCGCGGGAACCTACACTGGACAACTTCGGCAAGGCCTGGGTCCAGGGCCGTTTCGGCAAGTACTTCGGCAACAGTGTCATTGTCACGGTCCCCATTGTCGGGTTGACGCTCATGCTGTCCACGTTGGCGGGGTACGCGTTCGCCCGCCAACGTTTCCGGGGCCGCGATGTGCTCTTCTACACCTTTCTCCTGGGATTGACGCTCCCCTTCCAGTCCATCATGATTCCCCTGTACTACACCTTGCGCGATGTGGGCATCCTGGGCACCTACTGGGCCATGATCATTCCCCAGACTGCCATTAACCTGCCCTTTGGCATCTTTATCATGCGAGCCTTCTTCCAGGGCCTGCCCAATGAACTGGAAGATGCGGGACGCGTGGATGGCTGCAACGAGTTCGGGGTCTTTTGGCGTGTCATGCTGCCCTTGACCGCACCCGGCATGATCACGCTGGGCATCTTCAGCTTTCTGGGGGCCTGGAATTCGTTCCTGTTGCCTCTGATTTTCATGCAGCGCGAGAGTCTGCGCCCTCTGGTGGTGGGTCTGATGTTCTTTCAGGCGCGTTTTACACGTGATTTCGCCTTGACCATGGCGGGTGCCACTATCATCAGCGTGCCGGTCATCGTCGTCTATGTCATTTTCCAGCGCCAGTTCATTCAGGGCCTTACCGCCGGGGCTGTCAAGGGATGAGCCAGAGACAGTTCGGAAACGCGGTGCAGTGGGGTCCACAGGCGCCATGTCACGCCCTGCACCCTACCCCATTCCAGCCCTGAAAACACCTTGGGCAAGGGGATTCTCTGGGTGGGGCGATTACTTCAACCACAACCCTGTCCCCTGACCGGTCTCCAGACAATCTGGAATGGCTACATCCGCCTCGAGGGATGGATGGGGTGCCGCGTATGAAAATTGATCCGGCTCCAGAGCAACAGCTGCCTTTGCACTGAAGGGGGCGAGGGTTTGAGTCCCTCTCTGGCCGCCAAACTGCTACGGAAGCTGACGTGCATTCTTGCCGTGCTTGATCGAAGCCGGACGCCCTGGGACGTGGATTTGCCAGAATTCCGACTGCATCCGCTGACTGGTGCGCTCAAGGAGCACTATGCCATTTCCGTATCAGAAAATGGGCGGATGACCTTCCGCTGGGCGGATGGCCACGCCGTGGATGTCGATTACAGAGACTGTCATTGAGGAGATGAGTGGAATGTCTGTTCCGTCTTCTGAGGGATTTTGACGGGAATTTTCATCCGCTTTGACAAGCTGGGTGTGATATATTGTGCATTTGACCTTTTTTGTCCGATGGTCGAAGCCTTGCGATGGGCATAAATAGACTCGTGGCCACAGCGGGCCCTTCTTGACTATACTCAGGCAACTGTAATACCATGCTGGAACTGCACGGAGGCGTGGTGTAGCGGTGAGCATACTGGCCTGTCAAGCCAGAGGTCGCGGGTTCAAATCCCGTCGTCTCCGCTCTGGATAGTAGGGGCTCCCTTTGGGGGCCCTTGTTTGATTCTGTCGACTAAGCGGGAACGTTGCGTTCCAGTTCTTCCAGCCACACTTGCGCCGACCCGTCACTGGGCGCGCGCCAGTCTCCCCTGGGCGACAGGGATCCCCCTGACCCGATTTTGGGTCCGTTGGGAATGGCAGATCGTTTGAACTGCGACAGCTGAAAGAAGCGAAACAGGAAGACCCGCAGCCATTTGCGAATCTCGGCCAGACTGTATTCGTTGCGTTTTTCCGCCGGGATAAATTCGGGCCAGGCTCCAGAGCGCTTGTTTCCCCAGGCATGGCGGGCCAGGAAGGCGACCTTGGAGGGGGCAAAGCCGTAGCGAGAGGTGTAGTACAGATGGAAGTCCTGCAACTCGAACGGCCCGATGGTTGCCTCACTGCGTTGTGCCGGCTGAGAATTGTCTCCGTTTTCACTGGGGATTAGCTCCGGAGATATTTCCGTATCCAAGATGCGTTGCAGCACCTTGCAAGTTTTCGGGTTGAACAGCCGGGCGTGGATAGTCCAGCGAATGAGATGCTGAATGAGCGTCTTGGGGACCGAGCTGTTGACGTTATAGTGGCTCATTTGGTCCCCTACCCCGTAGGTGGACCAGCCCAAGGCAAGTTCGCTCAGATCTCCGGTGCCCAGCACCAGAGCATTGTTGTGGTTGGCCAACCGAAAGAGATGCGATGTCCGTTCCCCGGCCTGGACGTTTTCGAAAGTTATATCGTATTCCGGTTCTTCTTCGGCGAAAGGATGTCCCAAGTCACGGAACATCTGCATGGCAGAGGGCCTGATGTCGATCTCGCGAGCCGTGACGCGCAAGGACTGCATGAGTGCATGGGCATTGGCGAGGGTGCCTGCGCTGGTGGCAAAGCCCGGCATGGTATAAGCCAATATGTTGGAGCGCGGCAACTGCAGTCGGTCCATGGTGCGGGCGGCCACGATCAGAGCCTGTGTGGAGTCCAGCCCACCGGAAACACCTATTACCACCTTATGGATGTCTGTAGCCTCAAGGCGTTGCGCCAGACCCGAAACCTGAATCTGATACACCTCCTCGGCCCGCCGGCTGCGTTGGGCCGAGTCGCTGGGCACATAGGGAAACCGCTCTACCTCTCTATGCAATGCAGTGGCGTGTACGGGTGGTGTCCAGTCGAATTCAATCTTGCGGATTTGGGAGAGGGCTTCCTTGTGGACTTCCTTGCTGTCTCCGAAGCTGGTAAGCCTCATGCGGTCCTGCAGCAGTTGTTGACAGTCTACATCCGCATAGGTGATATGTCCTTCGCGTTGGAATCTCTCCGACTCCGCCAGTAGCCGCCCGTTTTCATAGACCAGCGCGTGACCATCCCAGGCCAGGTCTGTAGTGGACTCGCCGCTGCCGGCTGCCGAATACAGGTAGGCGGATATGCACTTGCCGGAATGCGAGGAGCACAGCAGCCGCCGATAGTCCTCCTTCCCTACAGTGACATTGCTGGCCGAGAGATTGGTGAGGATGGTGGCCCCGTCCAGAGCCGCGAAGGTGCTGGGTGGAATGGGGGTCCAGACATCTTCACAGATTTCCGCATGGAAGGTGAAGGCGGGCATCTGGAGGGGTTGGAATATCAGTTGCGAACCAAAGGGCACTGTCTGACGGCAGAGGCGGATTTCATCCAAGTCCGCGTGGCGGGCCGTGACGAAGTGTCGTTTTTCGTAAAACTCTCGGTAGTTGGGGAGGTAGCTCTTGGGGATTACGCCCAGGATCTGCCCAGCGTGAAAAATGACGGCGCAGTTGAACAGCTGGCCATGGAACGACAGAGGGGCCCCGACGATGCCAATGGTGGACAGTCTTCCGCTGGCCTTCAGGACACAGGCCAGTCCCCGTTTGACTCCTGTCTGCAGGGCCTCCTGGTGGAGCAGGTCGTCAATGCTGTAGCCAGAGATGCCCAATTCGGGAAAAAGGGCCAGGGCAGCTCCATGGGAATGGCATTCCTCCAACGCAGATATCGTCTGCTGCGCATTGAAACCGGGATCGGCCAGACGGATACGAGGAACACAGACTGCCACCCTGACGAATCCGTGATCATAGATTGAATTGAAATTCAAGGCTTCTTGTCGCTCAGTGTTGGGGAAGGAGGAAGTTGCCTTGGAGTCCGCGGAGACACCCTCAAACCGGCTGGGCAAGGAGTGAGCCACAGGCTACGCAATGGTGCCTTGTTACGGCATCGCATCGTGCGTTAGGCCAGTGTCTTCCGGGCAGTGGCCCAGACCGGGAGGAGAGTGGCTTCTTGCTACAGAGAGGTCTGGTCCCAGATTTTCCAAGAGTGTCCGTTCAGCCAAGGTCCCCCGATTATACTAGGCAGGCGGCATACCAGATTCTGTAGAGTGACCCCACTTGGCTAGTACGAAACGGTGGCATGGCACAATCGGCTCACATGAAGGGACTGTGCTTGGAGCGGAACAGACGGATTCGAGCGGGGCCACTGCTCGCCCCTTTCTAAAGTGGGCAGGGGGAAAGAGGACTCTGGTGCCTGAGATTCTCAAGGCTTTTCCCTCTGGTTGCAGATCCTACTTTGAACCCTTTGTAGGTGGAGGAGCGCTGTTTTTTGCACTTGCCCACCAGATAGAACGGGCCTTTCTTTCCGACATGAATCCAGAACTCATGGAGACGTACAAGGCAGTCAAGGAGCGGACCGACGAAGTCATTGCGTGTTTGAGAAAGCATCAGGAATCTCATTCGGCAGAACATTACTCCTTCGTCAGAAGCCAGCACGAAATACGAGATCCCGTGCTTTTGGCCGCCCGATTTATCTACCTCAACCGGACCTGTTTCAATGGCCTTTACAGAGTCAACAGCAGGGGCCATTTCAATGTTCCTATGGGGAGTTACAAGAATCCTCTGATCTGCGACGAAGAAAATTTGAAGGCAGTCTCTTCAACACTCAAGAAAGCCTGCATCCAGTCTTTGGACTTTGGCCAAATAAATCCTCGGCGAGGAGATGTTGTGTACTGCGACCCTCCCTATGACGGCACTTTTGCCTCTTATACAGACAATGGATTCGATTTCAAGGAACAGGAGAGACTGCGGGATTGTTGTCTCGCCTGGAGGCAGGCAGGTGCCGTCGTCTTGGTGTCAAACAGCGACACGCCGAGAATAAGAGAACTCTACAGGACGGGCGAACTTATAGAGGTTTCCGCCAAACGCTCGATAAACAGCAAGGGGGATGGGCGTGGGAAAGAGCGCGAGCTCTTGATAGTGGTCTGATGGTCTCTCAGGGAGGTGGCGCAAACCGGGCAGGCAGGCGCCTTGAAGCCTTTGTCGAAGACATACTTGACGAAAGAGGGTATGCCAAGGTACCCCAACAGGAATTCGAAACCAAAAGGAAGTGCGGAAAATCCATCTACGCTACGCAATGCATTGTTGGCAGGGATATTTACGGCAAAAGCAGACGAGTTGATGCCGTCCTCTTTCACCCTGAACTCTATCCCGAGTGCTTGGTTCTGCAGTGCAAATGGCAGGCCTCAGGAGGCAGCGTTGATCAAAAGTATCCATTTGAAGTGCTGTCCATTGGAAAGTCCAAACTGGACACCATCATAATCTTGGATGGGGGAGGCTATTCGGAGGGAGCCAGAAATTGGTTGCTCCAGCAAGCAGGCCAGAATCACTTGAAGGCCGTTCTCTCTCAAGCCGAGTTCACCCGATTCGCCAGGGATCATCTCTCTTGAGGTGGCTGAACTGGGATCCCCATGGACTGGGCACCATGACTTCCTGTCCTCAAACTCTTCGTTGACGGGCCGAGATTGGGCATAGGTCCGGCAAAACCTTTCCTGCCCAGCAACGGGACACAGTAGCGGAAACAGATCCACTGCTGCAAAAGAAGATCGTGAGACGGCACTTTTTTCAAATTTGGCGTTTTTGGGTAAAAATGGCCTCTCCAAGACGTTTCTACACTTGCCGGCACTTCAGTTCATGAAAAGCTGTACATGCTGGTGGGCTCCACGTTGCCTGTGTGGCTTTTCCTGGTGCCGCTCCGGTTTCTTTGGATTCAGTGGAAGTTGAACAACACCCTGTACGGCCTGACCATTTTGTACTTGGCCCTGCAACGCCGGTTTATTGCCGGTCTCAGCCAGAGCGGCATCAAAGGCTAGGAGATCCCAGGCATGACCCAAGCCAGCCTCCTGTATCACAAAATACGCGGTTGCCTCTACGGCGGCGCCATTGGCGATGCCATGGGGGCTCCGCCGGAAGGCAAGGATCCGGAGGAGATCCAGGCGCGGTACGGAGAGATTCAGGACTTTGTGGAGCCTTGGGACGGTCCCTCCGACATAGGCAAGGGGGATGGCCGGCATACGGACGACACCCACATGGTGCGGGTGCTGAGCGAGATGTATGTGGATGCGGGCCGGCGGCTGGATGTCTTTGATTTTGCGGGCGGCATCGCCCAGCGCATCGGTCGGGAAACGCGTTTTGTCTCCGAGTATGGCCGCGCGGTGCCGCTGGTGGACCGCCTGTTCCATCCCGAGAAATGGCTGTTTCTGCGCCACGGCCTGGCCAATGTGGATCCCCGCACTGGTGGCGTGGGCAACATGGTCAATTGCGGGGCCGCCATGTACGCGGCCCCCGTAGGCATCGTCAATGCCTGCAACCCCGAGCGGGCCTATCGGGATGCGATTGACATTTTCAGTGCGCATCAGGTCAGTTTCGGTCTGGAAGCCGCGGGCATCATGGCCTTCGCGGTGGCCCATGCCTTCCTGGACTGCACGGTGCAGGATCTCTTCGATGCCTGTCTGGCCCGGGCGCATGAAGGCACCCGTTTGGCCTTGGAGGCCCTGCGGCCGATAGCGTTCGCCCATGCCGACTGGCGCAGGGCCTTGCCCAAGGTGCGCGCGGCCATCGCGCCATACGACACCGCGCCCGCGGTGTTCCGGAACCGGGGCAATGGGTCCGATGACTGGAATCCCAGTCGGGAGCACAGCATTGAGGAAGTGCCCGTGGCCCTGGCCCTGATGGCGGTCTGCCAAGGGGACTTCGAGGCCTCCATATGTGCCGCTTCCAACTACGGGCGGGACTGTGATTCCATTGCAGGCATGGCCGGATCCATGCTGGGCGCCCTGCAGGGAGACGGGGTCATTCGGCACTCCTGGATCGCGACCGTGAATGCCGCCAACCGCATGGATTTGGATCCGCTGGCTGCGAATCTGACGGCTCTGACCACACGCCTCCACCGGGAACAGCAGGTGGCCGAGAGCCAGCGGTCCGACCGGTTTCGATCTTTGCAATAACCGCTTTGTTTGGGATCTATATACCTAAGTACACAGACTCGGACATATCCTGTTCACGGGTCATCAGGGCGCCCATGCTGCACTCCGGTGCGGTGGACGTGTACCATACATGCCGCGTGTATTTAGGTATGTAATTCCCCTTTGTTTTCCTCTCTGACTTCATAAGGAACAGCAACAGACATGAGTACTTTGCAGGCCGATTACGCGGAACGCGTCTATGCCGGTGTACTGGGCAAGATCATTGGCGTGTATCTGGGCAGACCCTTTGAAGGTTGGCATTACAAGATGATCATGGAGCACCTGGGCGAAATCCAGTACTACGTCCATGACCGGCTGAACGTGCCGCTGGTGGTGACCGACGACGACATTTCTGGCACCTTCACCTTCGTGCGGGCCATGGCGGACTACCAGTACAACAAGTCCCTGACAGCCAAGGAAATTGGCCGCACCTGGCTCAACTACCTGATCGAGGAGCGCACTGTCCTCTGGTGGGGCGGCCTGGGCAATTCCACGGAGCATACGGCGTACCTGCGGCTCAAGGAAGGCATTGACGGACCGGACAGCGGCTCCATTGCGCTGAACGGCCAGGTGGTCGCCGAACAGATCGGGTCTCAGATTTTCATTGACGGCTGGGCCCTGATTTCGCCGGGCAACCCGGAACAGGCAGCCTATCTGGCCCGTGAGGCCGCCTTGGTGTCCCATGGCGGCGAGGCCGTGCATGGAGCCGTGATGCTGGCCGCAATGGAAGCGCAGGCCTTTGTCGAGGACGACATGGAGATGCTGCTGGATGTGGGCATGTCCTTCATCCCCCCGGACAGTCTCATCTATCGCATGATTGGCGACATCCGGGAATGGCATGCCGCGGATGCGGATTGGCGGGCCACCCGCGCACTGATTGAGCAGAAGTATGGGTACGACAAATACGGGGGCAACTGCCACATGGTGCCCAACCATGCCCTCATCATTCATGCACTGCTGCACGGGGAAAACGACTTCCAAAAGAGTCTGATGATCGTCAACACCTGTGGCTGGGACACGGACTGCAACTCCGGCAACGTGGGCTGCCTGATGGGCATCAAGAACGGTCTGGCGGGCATTGACAGCAGCGGCCCGGACTGGCGGGAACCGGTGGCCGACCGCATCTATCTGCCTACGGCGGATGGCGGCAGCGCCATTACCGACGCGGTGACGCAGAGCGTGAGTCTGGCCCGCACTGGGGCCAAACTGGCAGGAGCCGAGTTGCCCACCTACAAGGATGGAGCCAAGTATCATTTCTCCTTCCCCGGCTCCCTGCAGGGGTTCCAGGAGGATCCAGACCGGGAAACCGCGGGCATCACGACGCTGCGCAATGTCAAGGGCCACAGCAAATCCGGCGACCGCTGCCTGGCCCTGCGCTACCGGGGCATGGCCACCGGCAAATATGCCCGTGTCGAGACCGCGACCTTCATCCCGGATTACGCCACCTACGATCACTTCGAAAAGCGGGGATACAGCCTGCTGGCGGCCCCCACACTGTATCCGGGCCAGGTGGTCACGGCACGCATCGAGGCCTGTCCCGACAATGCACAGGCGGTGATGGCCAACCTCTACCTGAAGCATTTTGGGGCGAAGGACGAACTGCAGATAGTACGCGGCGCATGCGTTCAGCTGGACCCCGGAGCCGAGCAGGTATTCGAGTGGAGGATCCCGGAGACCGGTGCCAACCCCATAGCCAAGGTTGGCCTGGAACTCTGTTCCGAGGTGTCCACGAGCGGCTATGTGTTCCTGGACTATCTCACTTGGGGCGGCGCGCCGGACTATGAGGTGCGCATCCCGGACACGTTCCAGCGCGAACGGCGCATGATGTTGAGCGGTATCATGTGGAAGTATGCCTGGGTCAACGGCATCGATCATTATGAACGTTGGTATCCGGAGACGTTCCGCCTGATTCACAACAAGGGCCGCGGCCTGCTGATTACCGGCACCCGGGACTGGCAGGACTACAGCGTGGCCGCGGATGTGACGCCTCATCTGGTCAAGGCCGCCGGTGTCGGGTTCCATGTCCAAGGCATGAAAAGGTACAAGGCCTTCCTGTTGGGGCGGGATGGCAGGGCCCGCCTGGTCAGCGCCTTTGACGGCGACGAGACCATATTGGCGGAAGCCCCCTTCCCGATGGAGTTTGGGAAAACCTATGATGTGGAAGTGACCACCCGGCCAGGGCACATCACTTGTGCGGTGAATGGCGAGACAGTGCTGGAAGCGGATGGTGGGCATGCAGTCCTGTGCTGCGGTGGCATCGCCCTGATCGTGGAAGAGGGCCGCACGGCCACCAACAAAGTGCAGGTGCGACCCGCCGCTTGAGCCCTGAACGGAGTTTCCGTTGCAAGAACCGGCGAGGTTGCACCAATCGGGGTGGGGACTGCAACGCAACGCGGATCCCAATGCCGCGGTGAACGTGGGGCGTCATGCACGCTCTGCGGCCCGCGGGACAGGCGCAGCGGCACGGCGAGGGGCGTGGCCGTGAGGCACCCCCATGCCCCGTGAACAGGATATGCCTGAGTCTGTGCACTTGGGCATGTAAGTCCCGGCGCAAAGGCCTGAATGCCGTTGGCCGACGGGAAATCGGCCTGCAACAGGGCATGGTCGAGTTCTGCCCGGGCATTCTGGGCCCCACCTGCCTCGGCACTTGGCAGGAAAGTCCCAACAGCCGCAATGTCGAGACGCAGCTGCGTCTCGACTGGCTGACGTACCGGCTTACAGCGATCCGCTCATTGACAGGGCGCTGTTCCAGTTGCGACAGGCAACGGCACTCGGGGCAGCGGGATGCTCTACGACGCCAACCGCGAGTCCACGGTCTGCTTCGCTACGGCGTGAAGGTCCACCCCGCGCCAGACCCGCAGTCGGTTTTCAACATGGGCTGTCTCTGCCTGCCAGCTGAGCGCAACCCGACATCAAATCTTTCCGGCCTGCCGCATCTCATCCGCCAAGCGTTTTTGGTAGGCCGCCTGGGCCACTTTATCCACTTTGGCCCGCTCCGCATAGTAAATGAAACCCAGCGCCCGCCGGGTGCGGACTGCACTCCGGTTCCCATCGGCGCGGTGAATGGTCATCGCGTGATGAGCCAACAGATCACCAGGTTGAGCTGCAAGCGCTACCTCATTGGCCTTGTCGGCATCCGTGCCGTAATCGGTGACTCCTTGTGAAAAACCCAGCGTCTGCGTTCTGCCGTGAGGGCGCATCCCCAAGTGGTTGGAGCCGTGGACATATCGTACACAGCCATTTTCTTCATCCACCTCGTCCAAGGCTAGCCACATGGTCGTCGCCTCACATGGGTCGAGCATGAAATAGTAGCCATCTTGATGTGGCGGGGTGGACTTTCCAATCAGCGGAGGCTTGTTGAAATATTGCATGTTCTGGCCAACGACGGGCCCGTCAAGCAACACTGCCGCCACGTGCTCGAACTTGCTCTCAAAAAACAGGCTCTCGAAAAAAGCATCATGCCTGAACATCTGCTGAATCTGCTTGAGTGAATCTGGCTGACCTAGATCCTCGTAGAAAACCTGTTCACGGGGCAGCGCAGGCACAACATCGGCGATAAATCGCGTCAGATTTTCCCGTGTTGCCGCCACTTCATCCGCGTTGAGAAAACCCCGCAGCACGATGTAGCCATCGGCAAGAAAGGTTGCGCGAGCCGCGTCAGGGTTGTTGCGCCAATCGATACTGGTGGTGTTTGACATGGAATGGTCCTCTTGATTCACTGTACTTGCCAATGGCATCTGCAGGGAGACGAACTCAACTGCACGCCAATCTTCGTCTGCGAGTGGCGTTGTTGGCTGCGAAACTCAAGTTCCCAAGATGCAAATGGCCTCGCAAAAGGATATCTCTTGTTACGGCGCATTGTCCGAGAAGCTGTTCTCTCTGCACGAACTTGCCGCGGAACCCACTGACCCGTCCGCACATCCTGCCCTGCTACACCTGTTACAGCCCGCGACGCGCTTGGCGCAATGCAGGTCGTGCTGCCACTACTGTCCAACTGCCGATCGCGGTACGCGATGGTCGTGGCCCACCCGTCTCTTGTTTTGGCCCATGAGCCAACGCCGAAGGCGGGGTGACCCGTGAAGGCCAGACCAGTCCGGAAACCCCTGCTTGCAGCGAATCTGACAGCTTTGGCGTCAACAAACAGACAGAGATTGATTCGCGGGAATGGCGCAGACTCAAGCTCCTTGCAATCCGGTTCTCTGGTGGTACTGGCCCATGGCGATGCTGGCGTGCCCTGGGTGGTGGGTGTTACGTCAGACTGTCCCAAAAGGCCCGGGCCCTCTCCAGGTCCACGGGGGCAATCTCGATGTCGCCGCGAATGGAAGAGGGCAACCGATGTTCCTCCTTCACGGTGGGGCCGGCCTGGAAATGATCCTCCTTGCAGGCTGCGCGCGCCTCGGGGTCCCGGAAGTCGGGTACCGCCACGGGTTGGCCATTTTCCAGGGCGCTGCGCCAGGCCAGCAGACCGACGCTGCTCATGGCTACGCTGCGGTACACGTCCAGGTCGGGCTGTGTTCTGGTTCGAATCGCCTCCAGGAAATGATGCACGACCCAAAAGTCGGCCCCGCTATGGCCAAAACTGCCGGCTTGCTGGCGGTGGGAAGGCCATTGCGGCACAAAACTCCGCTCTGTGACCTGTCCCTCGGGACAGTCCCAGGGATCGTGCCAGACGCGCACTTGCCCAGGACCGAAATAGCCCGGCCCCCGCAAGTTCTCCATGGCGCCCCGGGTGCCGTGCAGGCGATACCAGTTGCTGTGGCCCGGTATGTGAATCCCAAACAGGCGGAAGACCGCGTTGTTGTCCATGCGGCAGAGAGTCACGGCCCCCGGGTCGTTGCGCCGCGCTTGCCCCGGCCCCAGTTCGGGAGCCGGGATCGACAATGCATTGACCGAAGTCGGCCACGCCCCGGTGATCATCATGAGCGGTCCAAGGGCATGCGTGCAGTAGTAGGTGGAGGGAATCCAGTTGCGCCAGTGATGTTGCCCCGGGGCCAGCCGCAGCAGCGTCTCGGGGGCCATTGGATGGTTGTACTCGGCTTCAGCATACAGGATCCTGCCGATTTCCCCTGAGTCGTAGAGGGCTTTCATCGCCTGGTTGAAGTCTGTATAGGCGGAGTTTTCGCCCATCATGTAGATGAGGCCGGTTTCCTCGACGGCCTCGCAAAGGGCCACACCCTCGGCCAGCGTGGCGTTGGCCGTAATCTCGCTGAGAACGTGGAACCCAGCCTTCAGGGCCCGCATGGCCAGCGGTGCGTGGGAATCAAAGTAGGTGGCGATCACCACCGCATCCATGTCCAGGCTCAGAAATTCGTCCTCTTCCTGCAGTGTTTTGACCTGTGGCGGAGCCTGGAGAGCGGTCAGGCGCTCCCTGCTCGAGTCGCAGACTGCCACCAATTCGATTCCCATGTCCATTTGGGCTGCGCGTACATAGGAGGCGCCGCGTCCTGCTCCCACCACGCCGATGCGCACTGTCTTGTCCGTCATGTCGCTCCTCTCCTGTCTCGCCCTGCTGTCTTGTGTCTTCGGGGGCTGCGCATGGATGATAGCCCGAGTTGCCTTGAGTCGGCATGCCCCTTTGCAGGGACAGCGGAATTTCCGCAGGGACTCTGCCTGTCCCATTCGCGCTGCAGGCGCATGACGCAGGGACGTCCTCACAGTGTCACGGGCAGCGGAACTGGAGGATAGCCCCGGATGCAGCTGCGAGATGCGGTTCTGTCGGCCACGGCACCAGCAAGGCAACCACAGGAGTGCAGGGGTGAACCTGCTTTGGGCTCCAGTCAGTCTGGAGCCTTGTCCGCGGCGCAGCCGGGACCCCAGGGGGCTGCCGATGCCCACTTCTGAAGCCAGGGAGGCCCACCTGCCTCTTGGTGTGCGCAGGTCCACGTTGCCGGTCTGCCGGTCTGCAACTCGTGATCCCGCAGAAAGAGCATGTCTTCCTCATGTACAGCGCCACAGTGGCATCGACTCGACACTTTCTCAGGACGTGTATCCCCTGCGCTGTTGCCCAGGCCTGCGGGGTTGCCCCAATAATTGCCTCGGGAGAAGCCAGCAGGCCATGGGCCGGGAGACAGAGGCAGAGGATCTCCGGCAGGAAAACATCCATCCTGTCTGGAGATTGCGGCTCGACTGTCGGTCTGTGGATTCAGGAAGCCTCTCCCAGCAACAGGAGTTTCCAATTCTCCGGTGCGGATTTCAATTGCATCAGGATTGTGTCGTTGGGCCAGGTCTCGGGGGGATTCTGTACCCAGCGCTGCAGCACCTGGTCGGCAGCACCCGGAGCCGCTTCATCCAGTAGGAGATGCAGGAGTTGTCCCCATATTGTCAGTGCGGCCTGCCGGAGGGGCAGCTCCTCCACCGGCACCCAGGCCTCCCAAGCGGCCTGCCAGCATGCCAGGCCGCCCTCGGCCCAGCACAGCGACGCGGCCAGCACGCCGCTGTCCATGCCTCCATCCGGGTCCATCTCGAGGGGTCGGTACCGGGGGGTGCCGACCGCTGCATCCAACGTGTAGCCCCGCAGGACCTGCGGCTGGCGGGTGTCCACCAGCCAGTATTCCCGGATCCCCATCGCCGCATAGACGGCCATCTTGTGCACCCAGTCGTGGTCGCGCATCTCCTGGTCCGAATGGGAGACCACCTCCACGGCCAGCAGCGGCGCCCCGTCCCGATCGTACCGATAGGACCCGATGTTGTGGTCCGGCTCGGGGGCCGGCCACACCGCCAGGTCGGGGCGCACGGCGGAGGTGTGCCGCGCCGCGCCGAAAAAGGCGCCCGGAATCCGAATGATATCCACGTCCACGCTGACGTGCGCGGGTGCCGCTGATGCCTGCGTGAGAATCTCCAGCGCCTTGCACAGATGCACGAGGAGGGCTCCGTGATCGCGCGTGGGGGACATCATGGGGCGCACCGCAGCGACCACATAGTGGGGATCGGAAGTGTACCGCTCCGTGTATTGATAGCGGTCGGGGCGATAGGCATAGTCCGGGCGGTAGTGCGACAGGGCACGGATGCACCGCATGGCCTCGGCCCAATTGGCCTTCTCCCCTGTCGGACGGGGACGCAGGACGGGGGATGACAGAAGGACAGGGACATCAAGTGGAGGTTGTGGCATGGCAGACATTGCGAAGAGGATGTGGAACAAGTGTACAACATGAGCGGGAACCGGGCCATCACAAAGTCGGACAGTGGGAGGCTGAAATCCGATTTCAGCGCTCGTACCAAGTTTATGGCTGGATCTGGCCGATGTGGTATGCCCTGCCACTGGAAGCGTCGGGGTGCCCCTTGTACCGCTGCGACAGGCATTCCCTCAGTGCTGCTTGCTGTCGCCCCGCGTATCGGGCACCATCCGATCCGTGTTGACACTGCTGTCTTGATTTTTGCTTCACAATGCCCCTGGACGACGCTTGAAGGCAAATGCAAAGTTGCAAATGTCATCAAGGTCGCATACTGCATCAGAGTGGCGGTCGAGACTGCTGCTTTCCGCTGTCGGACGAAGAAACGGCACTCTTTCCCGGAGAGCTGCCCTCAAGGCTTGGCTTCTGTGGCTTCTGTGTCGAAAATCGCCGTGCCAGTCCCCTCATTGCACTTGTTTCGACCCTGTCGTGACGAAGGGTGCGCAGTGTCAGGAACCCAGTGGCCGCGATGGCATTGTCTACAGATGATGCCGACACTCCCCGTGTGCTGGCCCAGCCCCGCGCTGGCAATCGACTCCGTGCACGGACAGCACAGCGGGCAAGGCACACGGCATTTTCCTTGCGGCCATGGCTGCCTGCAGAAGCCCCAGGTAGTCGCCATGCCGCCTGTCTGCATCCAGTCAAACACACTCTGGATTCAATGAAAATTGGACAGTTTGCCGCTCTATGGTACGCTCAATCCAATTCTCGATTCCATAATCAATACACGGAGATGTCGCCATGCGATTCTTGAGTCTGTCTGGCTTCCTGGCCATCTTGATGCTGTTCCTGCTCGCGGCCTGCGCTCCCCCGGCCCCCGCAGACATGGCAGAAGACGCCATGGACGCGGACATGGAAATGTCCATGCTCCCGGCGGATGCCGCGGAGGAGCAGGTGCTGCGCATTGCCACGGGCTCCACCGGCGCCAACAGCTTTACCTTCTATCCCATGTCCGGCGGCGGAGACCACCAGAGTTGGATGCCGCTGTTGTACGTGCCTCCCTTGTATTTTGATGTGGACGGCAACCTGCAGTTCGGTGTCTTTGACAGCGCAGTCTCCAGTGAAGGCGACACCGTCTGGACATTCACCGTGGATGAACGGGCAGTGTGGTCCGACGGGACTCCCATTACGGCCCCGCAAGTGGTCGGTACGTGGAATCGGATGACCGATCCCTTGACCGAACACGGACGCATCCCGCAATACATCGGCAATGTGGCGGGATTTGCCGAAGCCAGAGCCGACGAGGCTGATACCGTGTCCGGTCTGGTAGCCCTCGATGACCGCACAGTGCAGGCCACCTTGACAGGCCCAGATTCGATCTTCCACTGGCGGATTGCCACCACCCACACCAATCCCATCAAGATCGACGATGTCAATGACGAGAATCTGAATACCTTCTGGTTGCCGGAAAACGAACCGGCGGTCAGCGGCCCCTACATGCTTTCGGAGTACGATCCTGATCTGGGCATTGCCACCATGGTCCCCAATCCGAACTGGTGGATGGACGAGGGCCCCTATCTGGAACGCATCGAGTTCATGTTTGTGACTGATCAGAACACGGCTGCCACCATGGTCCAGAACGATCAGGTGAGCTTTGTGATGACAGGCTTGCCGCCTGCCCTGCGCGCTGCCCATCCTGATTACTTCCGACCCATCAAGGGGATTGGATTCAATTCGTTCTGGATCACGGATCAGCGGGAACCCACCAACGATCCCCTGGTGCGGGAAGCGCTCTATCTGGCAGTGGACATGGAAGCTGTTTTCAGGGCCGCCTTCCCGGAAGGGAACGCCGTGCTGCCGACCCAGCTTCTGGACCCCAACGTAAGCTGTTACGACCCCGATGCGAATTGGTCTGACGACTATGATCCCGAGGCGGCCCGGGCGGCTCTGGCGGCCTCCAGCTATGGCAGTGCCGAAAACCTGCCCAAGCTGCGTGTGACGCCCCGGGCCTCGTCCCCCTCCCTCAACAGGGCGCTGGAGGCGGTGATGGAGTTCTGGCGTCAGAATCTGGGCATTACGAACATAGAATTCAAGACCCGGCCCGATGAATTCGGCGAGGATGCCGACCTTGTCAACCTGTCGCGGGATGACGTGGTCATCCGGTTCCCGGACGGCACCACTTATGCCTGGGTGGGCATGCACAGCGGGGGGCCGATTGCCCGGGGCTCCATGTTGAAGGGATACATGAATCCTGAAGTGGATCGCCTGATTGAAGAAGCCCAGACGGTTTCTCCTGATGACCCGGCTCGTTGCGAACTGACCCGAGCTGCGCAGGAGCTCTTCATGGCCGATCGGGTAGGCATGTTCTTCGGTATTCCGGAGGGTTATGGATCCGTGGGCGAGGAAGTGGTTGCCTTCGAGCGAGGTCCCGATGTGGGGCTGATTGCCCCTTGGCGCATCTACATGCGCGAACAGTGACCGCTGTTCGTATCTGGAATCAATCCCGGGACGTGGCCTTGGTCACGTCCCGGCTTCGATCACTGGGCATTTCCTCCCGATCCATACCCCATGACTGCGTATGTTGGCATGCGGCTGGTGCGCTGGACGAGCGGCCTGCTGCTGATTCTGTTCGTGTCCTACGCCATGATGTTCTATGGCGCCGGGGACCCCATCAAGCGCATGTTCCTGGACCAGGAACAGGGCAGTCTGGTGTTGGAAGAGGATGTGCTGGAGGCGCTGCGGGCCAAGTACGGGTTGGACGAGCCCTTTCTCTCTCAGTTCCGCCGCTACATCAGCAACCTGTTGCGCGGAGACTTGGGATTTTCCATCCGCGAAAAGCGTCCTGTGTCCCGCATGGTGCTGGTGCGTCTGCCCATTTCCATGCAGCTGGGAGTGGCGGCGGTGTTGTTCATGGTGCTGGTGGGCATACCCCTGGGCGTGTTGGCCGCCCTGAAACACAACAGCGCAGTCGATCACTTTATCGTGGGTCTGGTCATTTTTGTCAACGCCCCGCCCATCTTTGTCGTCGCCCTGATGCTGCTTTGGTTTCTGGTGGTGGTGGTCGGCGTCATGGATGTCCCCTATGGGTGGAAGGGCATTTTGCACGGACAGGTGTTGCTGCCGGTGTTTGTGCTCAGTCTCGGTGCCTTGCCCACCGTAATCCGCCAGACCCGGGCGGCCGTGCTGGACACCTTGTCCCAGGACTACATTCGCACAGCCCGCGCGAAAGGTCTGACCCGGCGGTTGGTGGTTTTCCGTCACATGTTGCGTCCTGTGCTGATCCCGGTCTTGACCTCGGTCGGCCTGATCATGATTGGCGTTGTGAATGGAGCGCTGTTCATCGAGCTCATATTCAATATTCCAGGGTTCGGGCACATTGCCATTACGGCCCTGCGCACGGTGGATTATCCCGTCATCATGGCCACGGTCTTGATTGGGGCCCTGATCGTCATGGTGGGCAACATGCTGGTGGACTTGGCCTATCCGCTGCTGGACCCCCGCATTGCGCGCAACTGAAGCTTCCGGGCCACGATGCCGGCGTCCTCCCCCTTGACCGATCGTTTTGCACCCCTGAGGGCAAGCGGGGACCAGGAGCTGCGCAACATCTGGCGCGAAGCCCTGCAACGCCTGCTGCTGAACCGCCTGGCGACCTTGGGCCTCGCGGTGGTGGCGCTGTTCCTGATCGCCGGATTCATAGGCCCCTATGTCACGCCGTATGACTTTCTGGAACAGGACATTGACAGCGCCTTGGAGAAGCCGTCCTGGAATCACTGGCTCGGCACGGATGCCTTGGGACGGGACATCTTCTCCCGGCTGCTGCATGGAGCCCGCACCGCGGCGCTCGTGGGCCTCTCCTCCACTGCCATCTCGCTGTGTCTGGGCGTGGTGCTGGGCGGAATTGCGGGCTACTTGCGCGGCATGACGGACGAATTCCTGATGTGGCTGACCGATGTCACCATGTCGGTGCCCGGCCTGCTGCTGGCGTTGCTGATGAACACTGCCTTGAAGCGTCCCATCGCGGCCTGGTTTGACAAAATGTATATGCAGACCAAGAATCCCTTCTATCTCGACACGCTGTGGCTGGATTTTGTGCTGGTGTTTGGGGCCTTGGCCCTGATCAGCTGGCCCGGGTTTGCCCGGCTGCTGCGGGGGCAGGTGCTGTCGGTCCGCGAGACCCAGTATGTTGAGGCAGCCCGGGCCATTGGTGCTGACGAAAGACGGATCTTGACCCACTACATCGTTCCCAACTCCATTGGCCCCATCATTGTGGGGGTGACAGCGGGCGTGGGCGGTGCCATCACGCTCGAGTCGGGACTCAGTTTTCTGGGCATTGGGGTCCAGCCCCCCAATGCCAGCTGGGGTTCCATGCTGAGCGACAGTTTCAGCCTGTGGATCTCCTTCCCCCATCTGATGATCATTCCGGCTGCCACCATCGGCCTCATTGTGTTTGCCTTTACGTTTCTGGGCGATGGTCTCAACGATGCCTTGAATCCACGGCAGGTGATCAAGAAGTGAAACAGGCAGTTTTTGCATGGGCGTGCCCCGGAGGGCCACAATGACCGAAAGTCCTTGGAGCGGCGTGTTTGCGGCCACGTTGTGTCCCTTCCTGCCGGACCATGCCATTGACCGGGAGGGACTGCAGGCCTATACGGCCTATTTGGCGGCCGTGCCCGGACTGTGCGGACTGGTCTGCAACGGCCACACGGGCGAGGTCATGGGGTTGCGGCCCCGGGAAAGGGCGGAAGTCGTACACCTCATGAAGGAGGCAGCCGGGGATATGCGTGTGATCTCCGGCATCTGCTGCGAGGGCAGCCTGGAAGCCGTCGATCACGTGCAGGCCGCCCAGGAGGCCGGCGCCGCCGCGGTGTTGCTGATGCCCCCGCACCACTGGCTCCGGTTTGGCCGTCCCTCCGTTACGGCGGTGGGCTATTTTGAGGACGTGGCCGCCGGGGCGGATGTGCCCATCATCGTGCATCAGTACCCGGACTGGACCAAAGCCACCTACACTCTGGACGAGATGCTGGCCCTGACCGAAATCGAACAGGTGGTGGCCATCAAGATGGGGACCCGCAACATGTCGCGTCTGGGCCATGAGCACCGGGTGTTGAAGGAGCACGCCCCAGACATTCCACTCCTGTCTTGTCATGATGAATTCCTGCTCTCCTCGCTGCTGGCCGGGGCGGATGGGGCCCTGGTGGGATTTGCCGGATTCGTGCCCGAACTGATCGTGGATCTGGTGCAGGCCGTGCTGGCGAGGGATTACGTGCGGGCCTATGCCACGCAGGAAGTCGTGTACCGGCTGAACAAATGCGTCTACCGGTTTGGTGAACCGTCCTCGGAAGCCCACCAGCGCATGAAGATGGCCATGTTTCTGCAGGGCCGCTTCCCCTCCATGGACATGCGGCCGCCGCTGCGTCCCTTGAGCCGGGCCGAAGTCCAGCGGATCCAGGCCGACCTGGCGGACTCCGGATTTGCGCAGTGGTATGCGGACCGAGGGTTGCTTGGGGCCCCCGGCCCGACGGCCCGCGCCGCCTGAGGGCTTTCCCGTGAGAGACGGCCATGGCCAAGGGTGATCGATTTCCTGCGGAGTCGCGCTGGTCCCAAGACGAGGTGACCGGCGCCCGCATCCGGCAGATCACTGCGCATGAGTCCATCCACCATCACCCGTTTTTTCTGGTGCCGGCATATGACGATGCCATGCGGTGGACCCTGTTCACTTCCGCTCGCTTCGGGTCCCCCCAGATTTTTGTGGAGGACCGGGCGTCGACCGAGCTGGTGCAATTGACGGCCCGGACAGACATTGCCGACTTTTCCATCCACCCGGCCCATGCCGGTGACTGGATCTACTTCACCACTGGCCACGGGGGCTGGCGTGTCCACACGGAGACTTTCGAGGAAGAGTTGCTGATTGACTTCGCGGGGTTGGTCATGCGGGAAGAGGGCATGGTGGCCGCGGCCATGGGGACCACGGCCCTGAGCCCCTGTGACCGGTATTGGGCCCTGCGCTTCCGAGAGGGTCAGGAGTCCTGCATTGCCGTGGTGGACGTGGAACACGGGACCTGGGAGGTTATTCTCAGATGTGACGCCGTGTCGCACATGCAGTTTTGTCCTGACGATGCCCGTCTGCTTTTCTATGCCGGTCCGCTGACGGATCGGGTGTGGCTGGTCCATCGGGATGGCAGCGGCCACCGACGCCTGTATGCGCGTGCGCCGGGCGAGTGGATTACCCATGAGGCCTGGATTCCCGGCACCCGCGAGGTCGGCTTCGTGAACTGGCCCCACGGCATGCGTGCCGTCAACGTCGATACCGGTGCCGTGCGCCCGGTAACCCGCTTCAATGCCTGGCATGCCATTGCGTCGCCTGACGGCACGCAAATGGTCGCCGACACCAATTTCCCGGACATTGGCATTCAGATTTTCAATCCCCTGGACGGCCTGGGCCGACCCACCACGGTGTGTCTGCCGCGGGCGAGCAGCCTGGGTGCCCACTGGAACGGCCCTTTTCCGTACGAAGATGGTCCGATTTCGGTCTATGCCCCGCAGCACACGCATCCCCATCCCTCCTTTTCGCCAGACGGGGCCCATGTGATCTTTACCAGCGATGTCACGGGGACGGCCCAGGTGTATGAAGTCGACCTGGAGACAGTGCCGCCAGAAGTGAACCAGGCTGGGCGGCATCCTGGCCCATGAGGGGAATGCGACTCCCACCGCCTGCACGCCCGAGGAGGCAAGTTTCCGATGGCATCTGCAAATCGACCCATTGACATTGCCATGATTGGAGCGGGCAATCGCTCCTCGACCATATACCAGCCAATGTTGCAGAGTCTGCGGCCGTGGCTGAATGTGGTGGCGGTATGCGATCCGGTCCAGGCCCACGCCGAGCGCTATGCCGACGCGATAGACGCCCAAGCCTTCCATTCGCTGGAGGCCCTGGTCCGGGCAGACCTGGTGGAGGCCGCCCTCGTGGTGGCGCCCGTGGATGTGCATCATGCGATATCGGTCACCTTGTCCCGTGCCGGCATCCATCATCTGGTCGAGACCAGTATCGCCAGCACCCTGTGGCAGGCGCGCGACATGACCCAGGTGGCGCGAGATCACGGTGTGACCCTGCGCGTAGGCGAAAACTTCATTCGCTTTCCCTTTGACCGGATGGCCAAGGCCATTGATCGGACCGGATTCGTGGGGCCGATCGGCCGGATCACCTGCCTGCACGATCACCCTGGGTATCACAACAATTCACGCTGGATTGCCTTTTATGGCGCCCATCCGGAATCGGTCCAGGCCGTGACCCATCGCATGCCGGTGGAACCCCACTGGGAAGCCCCGCATCGGCACCATGAGGACGAAGGCTTTCGCTGCCATTTCTTTCGCTTTCCGGGCAACCGGCTGGTGACGGATCTGGCAGGCAACATCAAGGGCATGCTGGGCCGCTATCCTCGCCCCGGGTATACGGAACTGGCCGGGACGCGCGGGGCCATCGTGCGGGAGGCCGTGCGCAACTGGCAGGGAGCCGGCGAAGTGCGGTACTGTTCGGACCATGCGCTGCGCCACGGCGCCCGGCACGACATGACCTTTCCGATTGAGCATGTGGTGGAGGATGGCCAGTGGATTTGTGACCGGGTCGCACTGCCGGACGGAGTGGTGGAGTACCGCAATCCGCGTCAACTGTCTGTGCGGCATGACCGGGCCTACTATATTTCGTCCGTGGCGTCCCATGTCACTGACTTCATGGCCGAGCTGCAGGGAGCGGATCATTGCGAATTCACGCCGGAGGATGCTGTGATGTCGATGGAAATGGAAGTCGGAAGCCGGGAATCCGCGCTCCAGAATGGACAGCGGCTGGAATTGCCCTTGGCGAATCTGGATATTGCGGCGGAACACCAGGTGCGGGCCGCCCTGCACCAGAAACATGGCGTCGACCCCTTTGACGCGGAAGCCATGATGAGCATCATGATTCCCCGTCCCTGACCGGGGGCTCCGCTTGCCCCTCGGAGACCATGCGCATGCGGGATCACGGCAGGGGTTGCCTGACGCACTCCATGCTGGATTCGATGCCGGATGGCTGCCGGGCAGGCGCCATGCCTGGGAGCAAGATCCGAGTGTGATGCCGAACCGCGCATGTGGAACCTGAGCCTCATGGCCATCTCTGGCCTGTGTGCGGCGCTGTTGACCCCTGTGGCCTGGTTGCTGGTGCGTCTGTCAGGTTTGCTGTCGCCCTTGGTCCGGCTCCTTGTTCTTGACCTGCAGCTCTGGCCACTTCATCTCGTGGCAGGCCTCTTTGGCTGCCTGGTGGGCTGGATACTGCTGTCTCTGCTGCACCGAGTCAGCGGAACGGCGGGACGCGTCATGATTTTGGCGGGCGGTTTCGCCGGAGCCACAGTTTCTTCCGCGCTGTTCTTTCCGTTGGTGGCACTCTTTTGAATACAGGCAGAATTTCGGGACCGGGGGCGGTGGACATGCAGGCTGTAAGTCGCTTCCAGGGTGCTGCAGGGGATTTCGTGCGGGAAGAGGCCACATGAAAATTGATGTGCAGAGTCATGTCTTTCCGCGCGCATATGCGGAAATGTACGTGAACGCTCCTGGCTGGGTACATGCGGTGCACCAGGAAGCGGGCCAGTACCTGCTGCGCTATGGCGACGTGCAACAGTTTCATCTGGACCTGGCAGACTATGCCCCGGCACGCAAGATAGATGCCATGGACCAGGCCGGAATTGATGTCTCCGTGCTCAGCGTCAACATTCCCTCGCCGTCCCGCTTGCCTCCGCCCCAACGCTTGAGGGGGGCCCGCCTCTGCAACGATTATCTGGCGGATCTCGTGCAGGACAGTCACGGGCGTTTCGTGGGCCTGGCCTCTTTGCCCCTGCCCGATGTGGACGACTCAATCCAGGAACTGGAGCGGGCGGTCCACTCCCTGAATCTGCGCGGCGTTTTCTGCTGCTCTCATTTCGATGGCACCATGCTGGATGATCCGGTCTTGGAACCGTTCTATGCCAGGGTGGCCGCGCTGGGCGTGCCCCTGGTGCTGCATCCCACCGTACCTACCTGGGCCGCACATGTGCGGGACCATGCGATGATTCCCATGGCGGCCTTCATGATGGACACCTCCTTTGCCATGCTGCGTCTGATTCTCGGTGGAGTTCTGGAACGGCATCCTGCACTCACGGTGGTGCATCCGCATGCAGGCGGTGTGTTGCCCTACCTGATGGGGCGTGTGGAAGAGCAGACCGAACGCAAGGGCCGGGGCCGGGAACACATCACGCAACCTCCGGGCGCGTACTACGAACGCGTGTACCTGGACCTGGTGACCCCTTCGGCCGAGGCGATCCGGTTCGCGCTGCAACATGCCGGGGCCCAGCGCCTGATGTTTGGCAGTGACCATCCTTGGGTGCCCATCGAGGCCCTGCAGACCTGCATGCACCAGGGGCTGGACCTGCCCGAAGACCAGATGGCCTGGATCTGGGGCGGCAATGCCGCGCGGTTGTTCCGCATCGCGGCATAATGCCTGCGAACCGGGGCAGGTAGCGCTCCCTGTGGCCTCGTGGGAGCCAGCCCGGGACACTGCAATGCGGTAGGGAACGCGGGGGTTTTGCGACAGGGCAATCGCAAAGTCCAGATTCAATTCCAAGGCAACCAGTTTGTCAATATAAAGGTTCGCTTGTATTGGTAGATGGGGTTTCCAAGAGAGACAAATCAAGTCAACCCCCAGACCGTACACCCAGACCGTACACAGGGAAATACAAGCAGCTTGGCTCCTGCTCGCGACTTTGCGAAACGAAAGACACGTTGACGGCGATGTTGATGTACCCTTGGACTGACGCCGCCGGGATGCGAGCAGGTGCCGGTGCAGTCGGCAACCGGGTTCACCGTCTGTGTCGGCATAGCCGCCGCTACAAGTCTTGGCCATCGCCGCGGTGGAGGCTTTGGACCGGCGTGACTCCCCACACCCTCTGTCCTCTTCCCTTCGCTTTGCGGGACCGTCACCGCGGGGGTGGGCGTAGCACACGGGACGCTTTGTCTCCCGCGATTCCGGCTGTGCAGACGCAAGACCATAGGGCTGAGGGCGACGGTATCACGGGATCAAAACTCGATTCGGCGATACCGATCGGCTGGGCCAACCTGAGCGGATCGACTCCGTAGGGCTGCGCACAAGATCACTGACCCTTTGAAAGACTGCAGTACAGTTGCCCAACACGGAATTGAAAACCTTGCAGGCTGGGGTGCCTTTTTGCACTATGGTGGGAGAGTTTATTGAAACATCAAGTTCAGGTAGGGCAATTGCACAGTCAGCAAGTGTCACAGAACCACTTGTATTTTCCGGTGTGCAGTCTGGATGCCGGCCCAATCTGTCGCTGTCCCATTCCTCGGGAAGCATCGTCAACTCACATAAACGAACACTCACAATACGAAGTAATTTGTCCTGATTTTGCAATTGTCCCGACTTGTTTTGTCCATAACTTACGGTATAACGCAGTAGGTTGCAGTTGCTGTCCTACGACAAGGCAGGAGCGAGAGAGTGCCTAGTTTTGCTCATGAGCGGCTGCAGTGTCAGCTTCTTGAACTTGAGGTCAAACCCGACAATGAGGACAAGTTCGCGGCGTGGCTGCGCGCCGATCGGCACCTCTCGCTGTTGCGCCAAGACACCAAGGGTGACGAGCTGATCCTGTATGGCTCAGGCACCTACTCGTTTGTACAATCTGTTCTGGTCGACAAATCCATTCTCACGCAACGCGACAAGAACGAGCTGCTGGGCTGGAGCGGCAATCCTTTTGATGCCGTGCCCAGTTACGAAGTCGGTAGTACCGGGTGCTGGATTGCACCGGGCGACAGTTCCATGGAGCTTGAATTGCTCCAGGACGCCCGAGCCTTGGTCATAGGCCGCATGTCTTCCGACCGCACGTACTTTGAAATCCTGCAGGAGTTTTTGCAGGTTTCGAACATTCATTGGTATGAGGAACTGCGCTCCTACGGCAAATACGATGAACAGGGGGACATGTGCCAAGTCGTTTCCCTCACGCAGCGCGAGGAAGATCCCGTAACTCTGATCACATGCAGACGGGCGGAGCTTGACACCTATTTGGAAGCTACCCATGCCGTGTTGGTGCGCCTGTTTGACTTCTTTCTGTTCAAGGCAGCCGGTTTTGGAGACTGGGCGCAGGGTACCGAAAAAATTTGTGAAGAAGAGCCGGACAGCTACGGCACACAGCTCCTGTATCGTCACGAGAGTGTGGAAGGAGAGGCGGCCTATGCCAGGGGAGGGCAGATCGTATACCCCCGCCAATCTACAATGCAATCCTCCATGTGGCCTACGGTCACTGTCAACGGAGTCTCCACGCGAGAATATATGGAATTCCTGGCCTTCGACTGGCGCAACAACAGGATTGTCCCCATTTCAACGGATCCCGCGGCCACAACGAACTATTTCAAAGCACACGGCAATACGCTGCCCTTTGAACTGTCGCCGGCTTTCTTCCATCCGGAAGTGCTTTTGAGATACAAAGGCGACACTGAAAAATACAAGATAGAAAGCAGCATCATTTCGTGTCGCGATGCTTGGCAGCTCCGGGGATTCGGTTTCAATGAAGCAAACCAGGTGCATGTCTACATTTGTGACCTGCGGAACCTGCCGTACCGCGAACAACAATATTGGCAGATCTTCAACGAAGAACCCAAAACCAGTCTCTCGCAGAGCACGATCGAAACCGACTTTCAAGGTGAATTCCCTTCCTCTGCAGGACCACTTTCAATGCTCAAGGTCACTTTGAGAAGGTGGGACGCGAACGATGTCGAGTGGTGGAAACTGAGAGACAATCTGTCGCTGGAACGCATCAACGTGCCGTATTCAGGAAGCAAGGACGAATGGGGGTTTGCTTTCTTGGAACTTGCCAAAATAGTGATCGAAGGCTTTGATGTCGAGACGATACGACACAGACTGGGACAGGAAAGCGTGGAGCCTCCCTGTGAAGAAAGGAGCATCAAGTTGCTGGAGAGACTGCTTCCCGACCCTGTGAAACTTCAAGGCCTGCGCACCGTCAACAAAATCAGAAACAAGGCGGTGGTCCATGCCGGCAGCAGAGAAGGTGAACAGCTGGTGAGGCAGGCCTTGGCAGAGCATCAAACGCTTGCGCGGCACTTTGAAAGTGTATGCAGCTTGTTGACGGACGAGGCTGAGCGGATTGAAAAAGCCGTTCTGTGTTGACTTGGACCTCCGGACCAAGCACTGGAAAATGCTGCGGCTTGGAGCAATGCAATGTGGAAAAGAGGCATCTGCAAGCGGTACCGGTGTCCTTCGCCAGCTCCAAGCCAACCCTGCGCGGAGCTCCGACCCACATGTGTTGCATCTTTGACGGCTCCCACAACTTCAGGCTTTCTCTGCCATGAAAAACTGCCATTGTATTTGGGTTCGTCAGAAATAGAGACGAGTCCGCTGGAAGGACATTGCATTCCCGACTCCAACATCACTGGGATGACGGATACACCGTTGCCCCTGCCCTTCGCGGCTGGCTTCTGATTCGATTTCTCAACCCAAGGGAGACACGCTCTGGGCAGCGAGCGCTGCTTTCCCATATCCAGACCCTTCACCTCCATAAGGCAGCAATTTTGGAATGCAAGAGCAAGATCAACAGGCTGAGGACATTGAGAACCTAGTGCAGAGAGTAAACGATCTGGAGTCCACAATGCAGAATGTACTGTGTATATGCACGGAACTGCAGGAAGGACAAACCAAGGCCTTGGATGGATATATGAGGACGCTGCAAAACAACTTGGGCCTGCATGAGAAGCACACAGTACGTCTGAGCCAGATCGTGAATTCCTGGCAGGCGCAGATGTCCGGTGCGAATCTGGAACGATTTGCAAGTGGCTGGATTATCCCTTGGTTTCGCCGCTATCTTGGTCAAGAACTGCGCCGGGGAAAAGTGGAAGGAAAACCGCTGTGCACCGACCGCTAGGACTACGATGCACGCCAGCGTATCCTTGAAAGGCTCGTATCGGCGTCCGAGATTGACGATGAAAGGAGGGATCCAACGTTGGCCGACCTGCTGTTTCAATTGACTTTCCAAGGGATGAAGCTGTTCATGGTAGTTGAGATGGCACGTACAACGGACGCGGACGATGTTGAAAGGGCGAGCTTGCGAGCAGAATGGCTCCGCAAACGCATGGAGAACGAGCAGGCTTGTGTCATGCCCCTTGTGCTGGGCACAGAGTAGACCGACGATACCTTGACGGCGTCCGAGCGCTTCCGAGTACCGTTGATGAAAGTCGCATTGGAGTACGAGACAGCCACAGTGGGAGGCTATCGGCCCCCGCGCGGAGTGAAATTTGTCAAGGCACGGCTCCTATCAGAATGTATGCGGCACTGGGCGGCTTCAATCCTGTAGCCCGAGATACAACTAACGGCTTATGTGGAATCTAGCCACATATCACTTTGGCCAGAAAGGGGCCGGAATCAGGGATGGCTGGGGAGCCTCGGCGGCGGTTTCCGCCGAGAAACCGGGCCGGGGCCTGCGCTGCCTCCCGAAGTCCCGGCAACGGCCCAAGGCCGCGATCCGGGGGCCTGGGGTCGGCGCCCGAGGTGCCTGCCACCGGGTCAGCCAGGTCTGGCTCACCGCGCGCAGACCCACGCGCCCGGGGGAGCACCGGAGGGGACACGGCACAGGGGCGCGCTGGGGGCCGCCCTGGCGCCCGTAGGGCACCCACCCGCAACCGCTGGGCCTGGGCTCCGGGCCGGGCTGGAAAGCGCGGCACCCACGGCGGCCGCAGGGTACCAATGACGGGAGACTGGAGGGGCATGGTGGACCTAGGGTGAGACTTGGGGCCATGGTGCCCTCCTGTCTTGCGGAGGACCTCCCCTGTCTGTTTTGTACAAAGTCGAGCTGAATTCCACATCAGCCGTTTCATGGAAACTCAGGCTTTGCTAACCTTACTCCCATGATGTTGCTCCAGAAAACTGTGCGGAATGGCACGTTGCCTCTATTTGTGCTTGGTGGCGTGATTTTCACGCTCTTTTTCTATGGACGCTACTCCCAGATTGACGACCAGCTCTACCAAGTGCGGGATGACGGTGTCATTGTCATGAGCCACGCCCGGAATTGGGTCGACTACGGGTTCATCGGCATCAATCCGTCGGGCGACCGGGTGGAAGGCTACTCGGCTCCGGTCCAGTTCTTCCTGTATGCCGTGGCATATGGGCTCGGCAGGTTTGACTACGACACATTCGCCACGGTCCAGACAGCAACGGCGACCTTCCCGTTGGGCAGCCTGTTCATCCTGTTTTTTCGGCGCCACTGGCCCGTGGCTGTCCTGCTGACCGCGCTGGCTGCATGGACATTGTCACAGCACAACACGTCCTTTCTGCTTTGGCATGGCTCGGGTATGGAAAACGCCCTTACCCATGTCCTCTTCTTAGCCTCGGTACTGATGCCGATTTGCCTAGTCCGGTCAGACGGGCTATCCCTGGGCCGTCGTGGTCTTGCTGGCCGCCCTTTCCCGGATGGCACAAGGCCTCCCGCAGACGCGCTGGTGGCGGGCGTAGGGTGCCAAGGCCGGTGCCGTGGCAGCCGGTGGGTGGCCAGCGTGACCCCGCGGCAGAGGCCCAGCAGGAGGGGCGTGGTGCGGGCGAGGGCCCGGGCCGGCACCTCGGGATCGGTGTCGAGCAGGGCCGGCGGCGGCATCCCCTGCACGTCGTGCCGGAGCACCCCGCGCTGGCGACCATTGCCATCTTTACTTTGGAACTTATACACCTAACTAACAAGCCAGGCATACCCTGTTCACGGGTCGTTGAGGTACCCCATGGTAACGCCTCTCGCCGTGCCGCAGCCCCCGGCCCATGGGCCGGGGAGTGCCCTGATGCACTCCGGTACTGTGTCTATGGTACCCCACGCGCGGGTTGCAGTTGCCAATTCCGTATTGTTAGTTAGATATATAATCCCCTTTGCTTTCATGTCGCAGTGGAATTCCTTCTTGGTGCCGCTCATCTTCCTGAACCGCTCCAAGAACCACACTTTGGTGCTAGGGTTGACCATGTTCCGAGATCAATTCGATGTGGACTGGAACGCTACCATGATCATGTCTTTCCTCATGGTACTGCTCTGCCTGACCATATTCTTCCTGGGCAGAAGTATTGCTATTGCATTCAAGGCATTTCCACCACCCACCTCAAGGGCTGAAGAACAAGGTGCCTCCTGATGCCTTGGCCATTCCTGTTCAATATAATTATATCATATGGATTATCCGGCGGCCCGGATGGCCGTGGTGAACCCTGCACGCGCCACTGCCGAACAGAGGTCCTGCCAGCCTGGAGGCCGCCTGCAGATCAGGGCTGGCCATCTGCCTGTTCCCCGAGCCCGCGCAGCCTGCAACCGAGGCATATGGCCGACGGTATTGTACCCTTGGGACAGGCGGCAATCCGCTGTCTGGCAGACCCCCACAGGGAAGGAAACAGGCCATGAACATTAGAACCATAGAGGAAGGCGATGCAAGAGCGAGGGCGGAGATTCATGATCTGCACGCTGTCCGAAGCCGTGCAGGAAGTGATTGAGATTAGCGGTTTTGACTAGGTTATTTCGGTCCACGATTCCCGGGCAGAGGCACTGGCGACCGTTCAAAAACAACCGATCGTCGACCAGCGACCGATCCCGATTTCCACAGCCGGGGTTTGAGCAAGCAGAAAACAGGAACGGACCAACGTGATGGACCAACGACCCTACCACATTCTGGTGGTTGACGACGAGCCTGATCTGGAACCGCTCATGCGGCAGCGCATGCGGAGGGACGTGCGCTCCGGGAAGTACAGGTTCACGTTTGCGGGCAATGGCTTGGAGGCTCTGGAGCGGCTGCGCGCCGACAAGACCATAGACATGGTGATCTCGGACATCAACATGCCCAAGATGGACGGCCTTACCCTCCTGAACCAGATTCCGGCCGTTGATCCCCATATCCGTGCCGTGATTGTGTCTGCCTATGGGGACATGGACAACATTCGCACGGCGATGAACCGGGGCGCCTTCGACTTTGTCACCAAGCCCGTCGACTTCCAGGACCTGCGGGTCACGATCGAGCGGACCCTGCGCCATCTCGAGGAATGGCGTGAGGTGCTGGCTTCAAGAGACCAGCTGGTGTCCCTGCAAAACGAGCTTTCCATTGCCAGCAAGATACAACAGTCCATATTGCCCCGGGAGTTCCCTGTGCATCCCGGCTATGCGGTGTTTGGCAGCATGGAACCCGCCCGCAATGTGGGTGGCGATTTTTTCGACGTGATCCTGTTGGCAGACGGCCGCATCGGGCTGGCCATCGCGGATGTCTCGGACAAAGGCGTGCCCGCGGCGCTTTTCATGATGTCCAGCCGCACTCTGCTGAAGGGGGCCGCGATCAGCCATGAAAATCCCGGCAAGGTGCTGACAGAGGTCAACCGGCTGCTGAATGAACGCAACGATGCCGCGATGTTCGTCACCGTGTTCTATGCGGTGTTCGATCCGCAGACGGGCGCGTTGTTCTACGCCAACGGGGGCCATAATCCGCCCATCGTCGTGCATGCGGACGGCACCTCCTTCTTGCTGCCATTGACGGGGGGCATTGCCTTGGGCGTGACGCCGGAGTTTGCATTTGGGTGCCATTCTGTGCCTCTGGCTCCCGGTGAAAGCGTCGTGTTGTACACCGACGGCGTGATCGATGCCGTCAACGGCAGGGAAGAGGAATTTGGACTGGAGCGGCTGCGGATGTTCTGCACGGCCACCTTGGGGCAGGATCCCCAGAAGGCCAATCTGGAGATCCTGCAGGAAGTTGCCGCATTTGCAGGGGATGCGCCCCAATTTGACGATATCACCTGCATGACCTTCCATTACAAGGGAGCAGCCCCGTGAGTGCACGGTGGACTGCGCAATTCAGGCTTTCCCTAGACGAACTGAGCCGGGTCTCTGCACAGGTCGCGGCTTTCGGCCAGCAGGAGGCGTGGGCTCCCGATCTGCTTTTTCAGGTGCAGCTGGCCATTGAGGAAGTGGGCACCAACATCGTGGAACATGGCGCGGCGGCCCAGGCGATTTCCATGGAAATCTCGCTCACTTCGGATGCCAGCGCTGTAGTCTTGCGCATTGTGGATGACGGCAACCCTTTCAATCCCTTGCAGGAGGCGCCGCTGCCCGATATCTCCCTGTCGCTGGCAGACCGTCCGATTGGGGGACTGGGGCTGCATTTGATACAGACCCTGATGGACGCAGAGAGCTATCAGCGGGAACACGGCAAAAACCACTTGACCCTGGTGAAGCACAGAGCCCCAGGCCAGGTCCCCTCCTTGTGATCCCGCTGCGCACTCTCGTCCTGGCGGCAGGCCTCCTGCTGACGCTGGCAACAGGTCTGTCCGGGTGTTCCCCTCGGGGCCGGACCCCCGCCGCAACACCGGGAGCGGATGCAGCGCAGGAAACGCCCCAGCAGAGCATCCCGGAAGGGAGGGCATCCGAATCCGCGCCCGTGCCGGGTCTCTTTGCGGACCGCATTCTGTTTGGCCAGTCGGCGGCCTTCAGTGGTCCTGCGCAGGAACTGGGCCGCAATATGCAGCTGGGGATCGAGGCGGCTTTCCACGAGGTCAACCGGCAAGGAGGAGTGCATGGCCGACGGCTGGAACTGATGTCCCTCGATGACGCCTACGAACCGGAGGCGGCCATCGCCAACACTCTCCGGCTCATAGAACAGGAACGGGTGTTCGCGCTTGTCGGCGCTGTCGGCACCCCGACCTCCCGGGCCGCCGTGCCGATTGCGGCCGCGGCCGGGGTGCCCTACCTGGCGCCGTTTACCGGCGCTGCCTTTCTCCGGGAAACCGCGTGGGGCAATGTCATCAACCTGCGCGCATCCTACAATCAGGAGACCGAGGAGATGGTGGAGCGCCTGACTTCTGATCTGGGACTGGAGCGGATTGCCGTCGTGTATCAGGATGATTCCTTTGGCCGGTCCGGATATCAGGGCACTCTGCAGGCCCTGAAACGGCGGAGCATGGAGCCTGTGGCGACCGGGCTGTATCCACGCAACACCACATACATCAAGAAGGCGCTGCTGGATGTGCGGCAAGGCGACCCCGAAGCCGTGATCCTGGTGGGCGCGTATGAGCCTTTGGCGGAGTTGATCGCCTGGGCCCGACACATCGGCATGGATCCGGTGTTTATCAACATTTCTTTCGTAGGCAGCAACGCCTTGGCACGGGACCTGCAGGCCAAGGATCCCCACCACGGACTTGGGGTGTACGTCACCCAGGTGGTTCCTTTGCCCATCGATGACAGCATTCCGGTCACGGTCGCCTACCGGCAGGCTCTGGAGGCCTATGCCCCGGCTGATGCAGTCCCTGGGTTCGTTTCGCTGGAAGGCTATCTGGCAGGCCGTCTGACCATTGCCGCCCTGGAACAGTGTGGGGTCGAGGTGAGTCGATCCTGCCTCTTGGATGGACTGAGCAGGGCCAATGCCGTCAGTCTGGACGGATTTGAGCTGCATTTCGGTGACAAGGACAACCAAGGGGCGGACACGGTGTTCCTTACCGTAATCGGCCATGACGGCCAATTTCATCCTGTGCGCACCCTCCAGGACCCGGTGCCGTGACACCTGGGTGGCAGCAGCTGTGGCGGAGCCGATATCGCATCGGTGTCCAGCTCTATTTTGCCCTTGGGGGCGCCGTGCTGCTCACCATGGCGGCCAGCCTGGTGGGCTGGCTGGCGTTCAATCGGGTGGGCGATGTCCAGAGTCAGATCAACGCGGGGAGCATTCCGGAGATGGAGACCGCCTTTCGCGTGGCACAGCAAAGCGGCAAGCTCGTCGCCGCGGCACCGCGGCTCACGGTCGCCGCGGTCGAGGATTTCGAGGCTGTCTCGGCACAGGTCGCGCAGGAGCAGCAGGTCTTGGCAGGGCAAATGGAAGACCTCATGCAGCACGCGGGAGGCACCGCGGCAGTCCACGCCGCGGTGCAAGAGAATGCCACCGCCCTGATCGACAACATCGAGACCCTGGAGCGCAACGTGCAGACGTTGTTTGCCCTGAGAGAGCATTCCAGTGGCGTGCAGGAGGAACTGGTGGCGTTGCAGTTCGAATTGGATGGCCTTCTGACCGCAGCCATAGACGACCAGCTGTTCTACCTCATGACGGGCTATCGGACCTTGGGGCAGCCTCCGGTCTCCCGCCTGCGGCATGCCTCCGACCGCGAGATCGACCGGTACCGCCACCTTTCCGAGTTGCATGCCGACACCACTCTTGCGACCCAGCTGTTGGCCAATGCGTTCAATGTGTCTGCAGAGCCTTTGCTGGAGCCCCTGCGCGAGCGATTTGAGGCGGCGGTGAGCCGCATCAACCTGAGCCTGGCCGGGCTGGGCCCGGACCCTTGGCACGATCAGGTCTCACCCCCGTTCGAACGCCTGTTTGCCCTGGGCATTTCGGGGGTGGGAAAGCGCAGCGTATTCGATCTGGTGGCCCAGGAGATCCGGTTTCTCGACCGGCAGCGGGAGTTGCTCGAGCTCAATCGCGACATTGGCGTTGCATTGGTCGCTGATGCCGAGGCGCTGGTGGACGGCGCGCGGAGCCGTGCGCAAGAGGCTGCTCAGACATCCACGCAGGCCATCCAGACAGGACGCAGTCTCCTGTGGGTCGTCAATGTCGTCAGCATTGTCGGGGCCCTGACGATTGCCTGGCTGTTTGTGGGCCGGATTCTGCTGCAACGCCTCAATAGGCTTTCAGATCGCATGCGGGGCATGGCGGAAGGCAATCTGGAGGCCACTCTCCAGATTCAGGGACAGGACGAAATTGCCGACATGGCGGCTGCGCTGGAGGTCTTTCGTCGGCATGCGCTGGAGGTGCAGCGCCTGAACCTGGTCGAAACACTGGTGGAGGAGTTGCGTGACAAGAATGATCAGCTGGAGCGCGTGCTGGCCGACTTGCAGCGCGCCCAGGATCAGATCGTCATGCGCGAAAAACTGGCCGCCCTGGGCGAGCTGTCTGCCGGTGTTGCCCATGAAATCCGCAATCCTTTGAACTTCGTCAAGAACTTTGCGGCCGCCTCGGCGGAGCTGCTGGAGGAATTGCAGGAGGAAACAGCGCAGATGCTCGACAACGCCAACGTGATGCTGAGTCAGGACCAAAAGGAAGTGCTGCAGGAGATCAATGGAGATCTGATCGCCAACCTGCAGCGCATCCAGTCGCACAGCCAGCGGGCCGATCGCATAGTGCAGGGCATGTTGCGGATGGGGCGCGGCTCGGGGGACCTGCAGCCCACCGACATCAACGGGTTGCTGGACGAGAACACCCGGCTGGCGTATCACAGCGCCCGGGCCACCAATCCGGAATTTCAGCTCACTATCGAGATGGATCTGGATTCCCGCGTGGGCGAAATTGAAGTGGTCCCCCAAGACTTGGGCCGCGTCTTCCTGAACATAGTCCACAATGCCTGTTATGCCACAGATGAAAAAAGACACCCAGTGAAGCAGACAGACCGGTCCGCTGCCGGGAATGAAGCGTACATGCCCACCTTGTGGCTCAAGACGCGGCGCCGGGAGAATGACATCCTGATAGCGATCCGCGACAACGGAAACGGCATTCCGGCGGAGATTGCAGACAAGATTTTCAATCCGTTTTTCACCACCAAACCTGCGGACCAGGGAACGGGCCTGGGCCTGTCGATGTCCAGCGACATCGTCAGGCGCCATGGCGGCACCATGGCGGTCGCCTCCAAACCCGGACAATTTACCGAAATGACGATCGAATTGCCTACCCCTGCGCCTTCCGGAGCGGCGGCATCCGGCCAAACCCATGCATGACCCCGAGAGGGGAACCAGCCGGTTACGGCCACAGAGGAGACTCTGGCGTCTCATCAGGCGCATGGGAAAAGGGCACAGCCTGGTCGTGGTCGTCAGGCAGACTGTGCATGCCTCGGTGCATGCCATCCGCTCCTGCTCTGTTGGATGTCAAGGGCGGGTTGCCTGTGGGCGACAGACTGTCCCCGACGATGGCGGAATCCTGCATCACCTGGATCAGATCAGGCAGCCGCGCCGCCGTCGGCTCAGCCAACATCGTTGCGCACTGCGCCCAGGGGGCGGAAAAAGGGGCAAGGCGCAAGGGCGTGCCTTGCCTTGACCCCGTACCAGCAATGCCGGAAACCGGGTTGCACATAGACGATGAAGCCGGGAGCAAGCAAGACGGTCCATCCAGCCGAGGGGGTGCCGATGGGTCCATTCCTGAGATGCTGCTCGTGGGAAAGCGGATCGATGGTCGACGGGGGCAAGCAGTGCAGGCTGGAATGTCATCGGCGTCTCGGGCGGTGTGCACTGTGCTTTGATGGCTGGCGCTAGGCTGACCGTGATCCCAGACCCTGGGAAAGGCCCCCCAGGGGAAGGCATTCTGGACGCGGAGCCTGCCGTATTCCCAAGCCAGGCGAATCGCAGTGGTATCATGCAGGGGTGGCCGGACTGCCACCGGGAACGCCGGCCCAGCCGCGAGGAGTGGGATTATGGAGACGCTCGTTCGGGAAGAGACCCTGGCCCCCTGGTTTACGGAAGATCCCTTCTGTGCGTGTGAGGACGTCAAGACCTTGGAATCGGCCCTCCATCACGAACGGCTGGCCCAGCTCGAACAGGATCTGCGGTTGCATCTCCGAGAGCAGGACCTGTCCTGCGTGCTCACCAGCGATCTGCTGATCCGCAACGTGCCCCTCCGGGCGGGGCTGGCACCGGACATTGCGATCTGGCCCGCTGGACAGGCACCGGAGGCGGGAGTGGACTACAAGTCGCTGGAGCTGTCGGCAGAACTGTGCCCGGCACTGGTGCTGGAGGTGGTGTCGGAAAGCACGGCCGAGGCCGATCGGGACACCAAATACCAGATCTATCAACTGGCGGAGATCGCGGAGTACTGGCTGTACGACCCGCTGGGCTATGCCGGAAGGATGCCATTGCAGGGCTGGCGGCTGGCAGGCGGTGTCTACACGCCGATCGCGGGGCGACCGGAGACGGTGGCAGGCGCGGAAGTCGTGCTCTATCCCAGTGCAGTGCTGGAGACGGCGTGGGGACTGGAGCACGACATCGAGTTGCGGCTGTGGAACCCGGTGCGGGCGGACTGGTATCGGATGACTCCAGAGACGCTCCAGCAGGAACGGGCTCTGGTCCAGCAGGAACGGGCTCTGGTCCGGCAGGAACGGGATCGTGCCGAGCAGGCGGAAGCTCTGGTCCGGCAGGAACGGGATCGTGCCGAGCAGGCGGAAGCTCTGGTGCAGCAGGAACGGGCACGCGCTCGGCAGCGGGAAGCCCGCCTGGAGCAGGAAATACAGCGACTGCGCGTGCAGTCGGAGGCACGGGCCGGCACGGATTGAGCGTCGCGGGCCGGTGGGTATCTCAAACGCAACGTGAAAGCCGCCGGTTTCCGTTGCCTGCCGACGATGTGGAAGTGGGCAGGGCAAAGAGGCCGTCTGCACTGCCGACTGGGCTCTGACAGCTGCCTTGGATTGACCGCTGTGCCAGATTTGGGAGGAAGTGCCGTAGGTCACACCGAACTCGGGGCACCCTGTTTGTCGGGGTCACGGATGGCTGTTGTGGTCCTGCTGGCACCATTGCTGCCTAGGGCCCAAGGAGTGGAAACTGCGCCGAAGCGCGTGGTCCCGCGAGGCGGTGATGGGGCTGTCGACTCTTTGCAGAGAGCAACGGATGTTGCTGGACGCTTGACACCAACCCGAAGGCAGCCCGACACCGCCTGACACCTTGGGAGTGTCTGTGGAAACACCGGAATATTGGGAGACTGCCATGTCAAGCATGTCTCGCCTGTCGCGGCGCAGGTTTTTGCAGCTTGCCTCTTTGTCGACGGCCGGTCTGGCCTTGGCGGCCTGCACCGTGCCCGGCACAGAGGTGGCTCCTGCAGCTGCGCCGGCCATGCCGACCACCGGCGAAACGACTGAACTGTCCCTGTGGATGTTCAGCCTGAACCCCGAGGTGATCGATTACATCAACGACAATGTGAACCCCGAGTTCCGGGACCAGAACCCCGGTTTTGACATGGTGGCGGAACATGTGCCCTACGACGGCTACCGGCAGAAGCTGACCACTTCCATCGTGGGTGATTCCCTGCCGGACGTGCATGAGGCGGGGACCTAGGCGGCGGGCCGCGTGGCCACCAGTGGTGAAGGCACCCCCTGGACGACTATTACGCCGCCAACATCAAGGGCACCCAGATCACCGGGTTCACCTGGGGCGTCCCCATTTTCAGCCATCCGTCGCTGACGGTCTATGGGAAGAGTCTCCTGGAACAGGCCGGCATGGATCCGGAGAGTCCACCGACCACGGATCGGGAATACCTGGCCGCGGCCCAGAGCATCCAGCAGGTCGAGGAAGGCCGGACGCTGGTGCTGGGCGGGGCTGGGGGCCCAATGACTGGCGGAAGCTTCTTCCAGGAGTTTGAAGTGCAGCTGCAGCGGCTCGGAGGCGAAATGGCCGATGAGAGCTACACGGAGGTCCGTTTCCACACCGACCAGGGCGTGGCCGCCCTGGAATGGCTGGTCGAACTCTATGGCATTGTGTATCCCGAAGGCGTGGGCCCGCCTGCCGGACGAGGCTCCGATCCCGCATTTTGCCAACAAGAACATTGGCATGCACATGCGCGGTCATGGTTCCTTGCCCCGGAATGTGCTGCGCTACAATCCGGACGAGTTCGAAGATCTGGGATTCGGCTTCCCGTTGACCGCGGAAGAGGGCATTGGGCGCAGGAATTCCATATCATGGCGCAACTTCTTGGCTGTGGCCCCGACTTCCGCGGATGTGGGCGCTTCCGTGGAATGGTCGCATGTCTTCTCCTAGACCGAACACAACGTCTTCTACAGTGAATGGGGTGGGTATATCCCGGTCCGCAAGTCCGCCCTGGAAACGCAGTTTGTGCAGGAATCGCCATATGTGGGCATCTATCTGGAGATGGGCGCGCGCCGCATGGCTATGACGTGATCAATCCTCCCGGCTACTTTGAACTGCGCCAGGAGGGCGGCAATTTCTTTGAACAGGCGGCCTTGGGCGTGATTTCCCGGCGGAAGCCGTGGCGCAAGGTGCCGAGGTGTGGCAGGAAGGGCTGAACAATGCCCCGCCCTACAAGATGCCGTAGGCTCCGCCGCGCCGTTGTGGAGGATGTAGCCCCGGGATGCTCCCGCCTGCTGGGAGTCATCCCGATCTGAACGGGGCAGAGGGCAACTCTGCCTCGTTCGTGATCTTGCCGCCATGTTGAAGAGTTATTTCGAGACCCAGTCGCGCCGCCGCGAATCATTGGCCGGCTGGCCGTTTGTCGCCCCATGGGTCTTGGGGCTGCTGTTCTTCAACCTGTACCCCTTTGTCTATTCCTTTGTCCTGAGCCTGTCCAGTTTCCAGATTGGCTATCCCTTTGCGTAGGTGGGTTTCGACAACTACGGCGAAATGTTCACGGACGACCGGCTGTTTGGCAAATCCTTCGCCAACACCGGCTATTTCGTCATCGTGGGCGTGCCGTTGGGACTGGTGACCTCCTGGGGTCTGGCCTTGCTGATGAATCAGAAACTGCGCGCCATTCCGTTGTTCCGCACCATGGTGTTTGTGCCTTCCATTGTGGCCCTGCTCTGGATGTGGATCCTGGATCCCAACATCGGACTGGTGAATTACCTGTTGCGGGAAATCGGCATTCGCTCTCCGCCGCTTTGGCTCCAGTCCGAGGAATGGGCCAAGCCGGCCCTTATCCTCATGACCCTGACTGGGGCCGGCGGGGCCACCATGGTCATCTTCCTGGCCGGTCTGCAGAACGTGCCGGCGGAGCTGTACGACGCGGCCAAGATGGACGGGGCCAGTCCCTTGCGGCAATTCTTCTTTGTCACCATCCCGATGCTGTCGCCGGTGATCCTCTTCAATTTCAATACGATCACCGGCATCATAGGGGCCTTTCAGGTCTTCACCCTGGCCTACGTGGCCACCAGCGGGCACGGGGGGCCGAACAATGCCATCATGTTCTATGCCCTGTATCTGTACAACATCTCCTTCTGGTGAGGACGCATGGCCTATGGGGCGGCCATGGCCTGGTTCATGTTTGTGGTGATCATGCTCTTTACGCTCCTGCAGCTGGCCCTCTCCAAACGCTGGGTATTCTATGCCGGCGAATAGCTGCCTCTCTGGCCATGGCTGATTCCCTGCCCGGGCATCCGGCCTGACCCCGCCGGGCCTGATGGTCGTCCTGCGCAAGATCGTCCTGTATGCGCTGCTGATATTCATCAGCCTGTTTTTCTTCCTGCCCCGGCTTTGGATGCTGACCACGGCCATCAAGCCTACCGAGCAGATGTTCAAGACCCCGCCGGTGTGGATCCCGAATCCCCCGCATTGGGACGTATTCTGGACTACGTGGACCCGCGCCAGTTTCGGGATCTGCCTGAACAACACAGTCAAGATCACGGCCTTGTCCATGCTGGGTCGGGTGGCCAGTTGTGCCCTCGTGGGGTTCTCCTTTGCCCGGTTGCGCTGGCCGGGCCGGAACGTGCTCTTCATTGTCACGCTCAGCACCATGATGCTGCCCTTTCAGGTGTTGATGATCCCGCAGTTCCTGATCTTCAAGTCCTTTGGCTGGATCGACACCCCCTATCCCTTGTGGGTGCCTTCGTTTGGGGGCCGCCTTCTACATTTTCCTGATGCGGCAATACTTTCTGACATTGCCGCGCGAGCTGGACGACGCGGCCAAGATTGACGGCTGCAGCTGGTGGGGCATCTTCTACCGCATCCTGCTGCCTCTGTCCCGGCCGGTGCTGGCGACCATTGCCATCTTCACCTTCATGTCCCAGTGGAATTCCTTCCTGGAGCCCCTCATCTTTCTCAATCGCTCCAAGAATTACACGCTGGCTCTGGGGCTGGCCATGTTCCGGGATCAATTTGACGTGGACTGGAACGCCATCATGACCATGTCCTTCCTGATGGTGTTGCCCTGCCTGACCGTGTTCTTTCTGGCGCAGCAGTGTTTCATTCAGGGCATTTCCACCACGGGCCTCAAAGGATGAGGATCAGGAGCCGTCTGGCCTCTTGTATAGATATAATTATATCTTTCAAGTTGACATGCGGCGGCAAGGACATGGACCGGCACACGCTGCCGGTATTCATGTGCCGAGGTTGCGTCTCTGCATCTCGGACACCAGCGCGCGGCCAGGCCCAATAATCATGACCAGCAGGCATAATAACGTGTGAGACCATGGGAGCGAGGGAAGGCAACGTGACGGCATGGGACTTCAGACTGGGGCTGGATGCAGTCCCCTTTGCCGCAGAGCTGGACAGGCTCTCGGCATTGGACCTGGTGCACCGCATCTGGGACCGGGACTACATGGTGTGGAGCGACAGCCCCGCCGAGATCTGCAATCGGCTGGGCTGGCTTGACATCCATGAGCGCATGAAGGCGGAGGCCGCAGCCCTGCAGGCCTGGGCCCAGCAGATGTACACGCTCGGTCTGCGCCAGGCCGTGGTAATCGGCATGGGCGGTTCCAGTCTGGCCCCGGAAGTGCTTTCCGCGCTGGTTCCGTCTGCCCAGCGCGCATGCGCCTTGACACTCTACATACTGGATTCCACGGACCCCGTCCAAATTGCCGAGTTGAATGCCAAACTGGATCTGGTGCAGACCCTGTTTCTGGTCGCCACCAAGTCGGGCGGAACCGTGGAAACGCTTTCCGGCTACCGATACTATCGGGACCGGTTGTGGCATGAGCTGCCGGAGAGGGAGGTCGGTCGGCACTTCGTGGGAATCACCGACCCGGGCAGCAGTCTGGTGGATCTGGCGCAGCGGGATGGGTGGCAACGGGTGTTTGAAAACGATCCCGATATTGGCGGACGGTACTCTGCGCTGTCCTTCTTCGGCCTGGTGCCATTGGCATTGCTGGGAGCGGATGTGACTCGGTTTCTGCAGAATGTGGATGTGGCCGTGCAACAGGCACAGTTGCCGCTGGCCCGGAACCACGCTGCCCAGCTGGGTGTTTTCATGGCCTTCCAGGCAGCCCGGGGCAGAGACAAGCTTGCATTGCTGCTGCCTGCCCGGCTGTCTTCACTCGGAGACTGGCTGGAGCAGCTGGTGGCGGAGAGTCTGGGCAAGGCAGGCAAGGGGATTTTGCCGGTTCTGCGGGAAGGGGCCGAAGATGTGCCCTTCTTTGGGACAGATCGGTGTTGTGTGGTGATTGCGCCCCACCAGGACCCGGATGAGTCCGAGACCGCAATGCAGCGGGTGGCTGCAGAATGTGCACGGGCTGGTCACCCCACAGTAGTGCTGCCCAGTATGTCCGCGCACCATTTGGGCATGGACTTCTTTCAATGGGAGTTTGCCATTGCGGTGGCGGGACATTGCTTGGGAGTGCATCCCTTTGACCAGCCGGATGTGGAGGCAGCCAAGATTGCCACGCGCAATTTCCTGGATGTCTTCGCCGAAAGCAGGGAGTTGCCCCGGAGCCCAGCTGTGCCGCCGCAGGCCAAGTACCTGCAGGAGTTCTTGCAGAGTGCAACCAGCGGAGACTACGTTGCCCTGCAGGCCTATTTGCCGCGCAACGATCGGTGCACGCAGAGGCTGGAGAGCCTGCGGAGAGTCATTGGCCACAGAACCCGCATGGCCACCACTGTGGGCATTGGCCCCCGGTTTCTGCATTCCACCGGCCAAATGCACAAAGGGGGACCCAACTCGGGGCTCTTCATTCAGTTCGTGAGGGAACCCGTGCAGGATTTCGACATCCCTGATCCAGGGAATTCCTCAGTCCTGTCGTTTGGCACTTTGCAGGCCGCTCAGGCCATGGGGGATGCCGAGGCCTTGCAAAAGTCAGGCCGCCGGGTCTTGCGCATGCAGTTGGGACAGGACCCCTTGGCCGATTTGGAACGGCTGACTGCAGCATTGGCGTGAGTGACAATCGGCAGAGGCAAGATGGCACACCGCTCAGGGCCTTCCGGCTGGACTTTTTCAGTATGGGAATCAGGCAAATGAGACACCGACACTTTCACACGACGAGATCCAGTCTGGCCCTGCTGGCCCTGTTGTGGCTGTTGACTGCCGGGGCCGTCTGGGCACAGGAAGAGGAGATGGAGGTTCCTCTACTGGACCATGCAGTGCAGGAAGGGGATACGCTGCTGGCCATCGCGATTGCGTACAACACATCAGTGGCCCAATTAAAGGCTGTCAACAACCTGGAGAATGATGACGACGTCATTTATACGGGGCAGATTGTCAAGGTGCCCGTGGAGGAGCAGCCCACACTGGACTGCGCTGAGGAACATGTGGTGCAGCTCGGTGAGTCTCTGTGGGGAATCGCCGTGGACTACGGCAGGACGACCGAGGGTTTGGCAGAAATCAACCGGATCGACAACCAGAGACTGATTGCGACAGGACAGGTTCTGTGTATTGCATTGCGCGATGGACCCGCGGAGGCAGTGGCGGCGAACACCGATGGAACAGTGTTTCCTTGGGGTTCACGACCAGTGGCAGGATTCTGGTATACGGTCAATCAAGGCGACACGCTGGCCTTTATCGGTTCCCGCTACGACATCTCTGCCGAAGAGCTGCGCACCGCCAATGCCCTGGCGGAGGCAACGGATGTGGAGCCCAACCAGCTGCTGTGGATTCCTGGTATGGATGCGGCCGCGGAATCCTTGGATTCCCAGCCTTGGGTGGCCCAGTACCACGACGGGATCGAGCTTGCCGGGCCTCCCGTTCTGGAGCGGCGTGAAAGGGAAATCAGCCACTTCTGGCGGGAAAGTTCGCCTCATGTCTCTGTGCCTGTTGATTCCTTCAGCGTTGTCTGGACTGGGGAATTCCGATTCGATTCCGATGTTTACCGATTTATTGGCGTGGCGGATCACGGAATTCGCATTTACATCGATGACGATCTTGTGCTGGACAATTGGCAACCGCAGCCCCAATCTGCCTTGTATGCCGACGTAAGGATGACGGCTGGGTCTTATGCTGTACGTGTGGAGTATCGGGAAGTTACGGGCAACGCCTTGGTTTTTGTGGCTTGGCATGTGGTCCCAGCCGCCGCGGTGGAGTGAGTGACTTCCAAGTTGGAATTTCCGGCCTTGACGCAAGTTGTGGATATGGGACGACGAAGGCGCCGGGCACGACAGCATTGAAGGACAAGGGTCGGGTCCCGGCACCGGAATCCATTTCTTCCCACTCCGACCCTGCACCGCAGAGCGCACGGACCCCAGTGGGATGACGCCAGTGGTACACTGAGACGGCATTCAAAGCCGGGGGCTGGAGGTGCGTATGCTGCGGACAGAACGAGAGCGGGCTCGAGGCCTGTGGCACCCTCCGGCCGCGCGACCCGAGGCGGTGGAGAGGCAGTGATGCGGCGGGGCTCCGAGGGGACGGACTCCAAGATCCCGTCCGCGCGGACGGCCGCGATGGCTCCCGAAGGAGACGGCATGATCCCCCAACTGCCGTTTGGGCCGTCCAGTTTTTTCGACATTCAAGCCGCGCCAGACATCCTGTACGTGGACAAGACGCGCCTCCTGGCCCCGTGGTTCGCGCAACGACACAGTCCGCATCTGTTCCTGGCACGGCCGCGGCGTTTCGGCAAATCCCTGCTGCTTTCCACGGTGGAGGCTCTGTTCCAGGGCCGCCGCGACCTGTTCGTGGACACGTGGATCGGAAAGGAAGGACATTGGGATTGGGAGAGGTGCACACGCCCTGTGGTACGGCTGAACCTGGGACTGCGTAGCGTGCACACGCCGGATGCGTTACGTGGTGAGTTGCGTCTTGCGGTGCGGGCGACGGCCCAGGCTCTGGACCTCGCGCTGGATCCCGCGGATCCCCCCCACTGGATGTTGCGGCACCTGGTCGGCGCCGCGGCCCGGCGTGCCCGCCAACGGGTCGTGGTGCTGGTGGACGAGTACGACACGGCAGTCACGGAGAATCTGGACCGGCCTGCCGTGCTGCCGGACATTCTGGACGTCCTGCGCGCTTTCTACGGAGCCTTGAAGGACTGTGCCGATGCCAATCTGGTGGAATACACGTGGGTCACAGGAATCCTGCGCCTAGCCCACACGGGCCTGTTCTCCGGGGCCAACCATCTCGTGGATCTGTCGCACAAATTCTCCGTGAACGACTTGCTGGGGTTCACGCACACGGAACTGCATGAGCCGCGCCTGGCCGCCTTGGTGGCGCAGGGTGCCCGCAACCTGCGCTGCACTCCAGACGAACTGTATGCGGCCCTGGAACGGCAGTACAATGGCTACCGCTTCGCCGAGGGGGCGGCAGCGGTGTTCAACCCCTACACCTTGGCCGGCTGCCTGCAAGAACTGGCCATTCCGGACGAGGCCGCGCGCTGGAGGCTGGACCGGCTGCCTCGCCACTGGATCCGCACGGGCACGCCCGCCCTGCTGCTGCGCGGCCTGCAGACCCATGCTCCGCGGGACACGTACGACCCGGACCTGTCGGATCCAAGGATGCTGGAGGAGGTCAATGTCGACGCAGGCCAGCCCAACATGACTGCTCTGATGTACCAGACCGGCTACCTGACGCGCGGATCCGGACCCGACGCGGCACTGATCTTTCCCAACCGCGAAGTGGCAACCGCTTTCCGGGGCCCTCTGGCCCAATGGTGGCGGCAACAGCATCAGGTATGGCTGGACAGCCGGGCAGGTCAGGCCGCCGCACAACGCCGCGATGCCTTGACAGATGCCTTGATACGGGGCAATGCCGCGGCTGTCCAGCAGGTGTTGGGCGCCATTTTGGCCGCCCGCGGCCGGCCCCTGCGGGGATTGCCCGCGGCCGTACGCCACATCGCCGACTACGAGGTGTACTGGCAGGACTTGCTGGCCGTGCTGTTCGATGCCTGGAGTCTGTCGACAACCGTCGAGGTGCCGGCCGGTGCCGGCCGCGCCGACTTGGCGCTGGAGTGGGAGGGACGGGTGCTCTTTCTGGTGGAATTGAAGATGGGGGGTGGAGCCGAAGCCGGGCTGCGGCAAGCGTTCGCGCGCAACTATCCGGCCCTGTTTCAGGGACGGGGGCTGCCCGTGACAGTGGTGGGGCTGCAATTCGACCCCCAGACCCGTACGCTGGCCACATGCCGCCTGCATCGCCTGGGCCGATTCGACCCGGCCGCGGCGCGCTGGGACCGCGAGCCCTTCCCGGTTTCCCTGACCAGGTTGCAAGGGCAGTCCGCCGAGGAACGGACCGCGTATGTGCACGGGATGCCCCTGCGGAAAGCGGCCTTCCGGCCACAGGCCCGCGGTGCGTCTGGGCGGTGAGTGGCTGATAACGGCATCAAGTACTGCCAACGTGAGGCAGGAGGAACAGGAAGGAACACCTCGGGCGAGCCCGAAGGGTATTCTTGTGTGTCCTGAAATCTCCAGAGACACTCCGTCACAAGTCTCTGTGCTCTGCTGCTCTGCAATGATTTCTGCCAGGAATGCAAGCTGGAGTGGCAATGAAAGCAACTCGGCGTCGGCTCTCAAGCTTGGCGTCGGGTCCCGTCGTTCCCCATGAGCTCATAAGGAGCCGGTTCTCCAAGAAGAACACACGCATATCGCTCGGTGACAAGCTGTAGATGTCATGACACGCGGATCCACGCCTCGTTCCAGAACATCTTGCAGGAGGAATGCACGTGTCACCGCAGTCCGGCACATTGCCGGGGCCCTTGTGGCCGGGGTGGACAACTCGCTGTCATTTGTCCCCAAGACCCTCGCACTCGCTGAGAGGATCCCTTCCTGCGACCGGATCTAATGCATAACTCACGCTACAATAGGGCAGCCCCGCCGCGGACGGTATCTATCTGGCCGCGGCGAGACCGATGTTTCGGAATTGGACCGTGTTGCGCGGTACCTGCACAGAATGTGCACTGTGGCTGCAGGAACACAGACGGGATTCCCCGCCTGTCGCTGGACATGCTGAGGGCAACGGAGGAGGAGACCCCATGATCCCCCAACTGCCCGTCGGCGACGACGACTTCGCCCACATCCAGTCGCATGCCAACTTCCTGTATGTGGACAAGACAAGCCGCATCGCGGGATTGTTCGCGCAGAGCCCTAGCCCTCACCTGTTCCTGGCCCGGCCGCGACGGTTCGGCAAGACCCTGTTGCTCTCTACAGTGGAGGCCCTGTTTCAGGGGCGGCGGGATCTATTCGCGGACACGTGGATCGGACAGGCAGGGCGTTGGGACTGGGCGGGGCGTACATGCCCCGTGTTGCGTCTGGACCTGGGCTTGCGCGGCGTACATACACCCGACGAGCTGCGAGGCGAGTTGCGCCTCGCAGTGCAGACGGCGGCCCAGACCTTGGACCTGGCACTGGAACTCACGGATCCCCCCCACTGGATGCTGCGGCACCTGGTTGGTGCCACAGCCCGGCGCGCCCGCCAACGGATCGTGGTGCTGGTGGACGAGTACGACACGGCGGTCACCGAGAATCTGGACCGACCCGACGTGCTGGAGGATATTCTGGATGTCCTGCGGGCCTTCTACGGGGCCTTGAAATCCTGTAGTGGCTTCATTGAGCATACGCTGGTCACGGGCATCACGCGGCTGGCCCACACCGGCATGTTCTCGGGAGCCAACCACCTCACAGACCTGTCACACTGGCCCGATGTGCACGGCCTACTGGGGTTCACGCATGCCGAACTCCGTGCGCCACGCATGACTGCCCTGGTGGCGCAAGGTGCCACCAATCTGGGGTGCACTCCCGCAGATCTGTATGCAGCCCTGGAGCGGCAGTACAACGGCTATCGCTTCGCCGAGGGTACGGAGGCGGTGTTCAATCCCTACACTTTGGCTGGGTGCATGGAGGAACTGGTAGTCCCGGACAGAGCCGCGCGCTGGGGCCTGGACCGGTTGCCCCGCCGCTGGGCTGAAACCGGCACTCCCAAGGTTCTGTTGCGGGGTCTGCGCGGCCGCCGGGTGCAATCCCTGCCGGTCCTGGAAGGGCAAGACGCCCGACCCTTGACGCGGGTGCAATTCGACGCCGGCCGGCCGCACATTGCAGCTCTCCTGTTTCAGGCTGGCTATCTGACGCTGGATGCTGCCGTGCCCCCAGCCTTGGCCTTTCCCAATCGCGAAGTGCAAGAGGCCTTTGCAGAATCCCTGGTGGAATGGTTTGCAGAGACGGCACCAGACTGGCTGGAGAGTCAGGCGTTTCCCCGCACCCAAATGGCGACGCAACTGTGGGATGCACTGGAGCAGCAGAACGCGGATGCCTTGCGCAACGTGCTGGCTGGCTGTCTGGAGGCCGTGCCTGGCATTCTGTACCAATACGGTGATCCGCCTGTTCATCCCCATGAACCCTTCTACCAGACATTGCTGCACATCATGTGCCAATCCCTGGACCTGCCCTTGACAGCGGAACTGCAAACAGGACTGGGGCGCGTGGATCTGGCACTGGAACTGCCGGGGCGCATCTGTCTGCTGGAGTTGAAGGTGAACCGTACCCCGGAGGCGGCCCTGCGGCAGGCGTTCGGCACCTTCTACGCCGCGACCTATGGTCTGCGCTCCCTCCCCGTGACAGTCTGGGGGATACAGTTCAACCGCACCACATACACGGTGCAGGCCTGTCAAGCCTGGGACTTGGGCCGGTTCGATCTGGCCGCGGCGCGCTGGGATCACGAGCCCTTCGACATCCCGCTGGCTGAGTTGCGCCGGATGCCCGGCGCGGAACGCCGGAAGTATGTGCGCACGGCGCCCCTGCGGGAAGCGGAGCTGTCCGCCCCTCTGGTCCACAGTTCCCAGATCCAGTAGCGGCTCCCAGAGAATCGCTCAAGTGCAAGGGGGACAAGCAGGCAGCCGGTTCCGGTGAGAAGAGGTGTTGCAGAGCCTGCCTTGAGTCCCTTGATGGCTCTGGAAGGAGTGCAAGTCCATGAAAGGAAATGCCGTGGCCCTTACCTGAAGATGACTGGGCCAAGGCACGCACGCGCAGTGCTGTTATAGCTCCGAAGGGATAGGAGGAGATGGACAGGCTAGCGGCCCGCATCATAAGGAGACGGCAGTACTGCCCGGAAGCCATCCCGCAGTACTGCCGCTTACCACCAAAGTCTAGGCAAGCATAAAATGCCCTAGACTTCTGCGGCCTGTGAAACCAGGATCGCAGATGGTCCCAAGGCTGCAAAAAAGACTTCAATCTTCATATTGGTCCAGGGCCCAGGAATTCATCCTTGCCGGTTAAAAGGGAATGTCTTCGTCGTCGTCATCGTCAGGAGGGGCTCCACTGGTTTGGGAAGTTCCTCCGCTGCTGATGGCTGCCTCTGCGTCCATGCGCGAGCCGCTGTCGCGAGGCGCGCTGTCGTAGCTCCCTGCATGGCTGTAGCTGCTGCCGCCGCCTTCCGACATGCCTTCCTCGTCGTCGCGTCCAGAGAGAAATTGCACGGTGGTGGCGCTGATTTCCAGCGAGGCTCTGGCTTCCCCATCTCTGCCGGTGAACGCGGTGGCACTGACACGCCCCACGACCAGTACCTTCCGGCCCTTGGTCAGATATCGGGCGCAGCTCTCGGCTTGGCGGCCCCATACGGCGACCCTGAACCAGGTTGTTTCATCTCTCCTGTCTCCATCTCGCGTAGTGAAGCGGCGGTTGGTCGCCACATTGAAATTGCAGACACTGTCTCCGCTCGGCAATGAGTAGGGTAGGCGCGAAATTCACCGGGTCTCTGCCCGGCTAGGCTCAGGCCTCCCTCCGAACCGTGCATGCGACTTTCACCGCACACGGCTCTCCCACAAGCGTCTGCTGCGGATCGATCCACCTCACATCATCGATCCGATTCACTTGAAACTGGGTCTTCCCCACCTTCTGCACCAGGATTTGTCCCTTGTGCTGCAATCCCGTATCCCGGGCAACCTCGCTGACTCGGCATTTGTGTTTCTGGGCCAGGGTGCGCCACATGGAAGACCGCAGAGTCGCCTGCACGTTCCCCAAGAGCCGTCGATTCTCTGCCAAGGCGTAGAACTGGGCAAAGGCTCCGAATTCCCCCGCGTAGAGGTCACAGATGGCCGCGTCGGGAAGTGGGGTTCGTTCCCCGCGGCTGGCGGGCTTGCCATGGGCCTGAAAAGGCCTGCACATCTCCGCCGCCAACTTCGCCGACAGCCGCAAGGACACCTTTCCCGTGGGGGCGATGGCCAGATCGTATCCCAGAAATCTCATGGGCGTCCGACTTCGAGCAATGTCCCGCAATCCCTCAAACCCATCCCTGGTGGGAACGGAAAAGCCCTGCACCAAGGCGGAAATCTCCCGGGACCATCGCGCAGCCTCCTCCTGGGGGCCGTTGCCTGCTGCCAGCAACCAGTTCATGTACCGTACATGCCGCAGGGACGACGGGATGCCATCCCGCCCCACCCTCCTTGACGATGCTGTCGTGGAGGCCAGACTTGCCATATGCAAATCCAGTTCCTGCAGGGCCAGATGATGACATATGCCATGCAGGCTGGCTGGAATCCAGGATTGTGTAAGCAGACTGTGAGGTGTTGCCGCGGGTTGGGGTTGGCACTGCAGGAAATGAAACAGCAAGTCCCGGAAACGGCGGTCTTCGACTTTCCCCGCCAACAATGCGTCGATCCTGTCCGGTCGCAGGGCAGGCAGGTTGCGCAAGTGCCAGATCCCCAGCCACTGTGCGTTCCGGGCGATGACCCGGGCGGCCTTGAGGACGGAGTGAATGCCCGTGCCCGTCCGCAGACCATGGATGTGCTGGCCATCTTGGCCAGATACGTACGGGGTCAGAATGCGGACCAGTGCGGAACGCACCAGATTGTCTCGAGCCGATTCCTGCCCCCAGCGAAACCGTTGGGTTTTCAAGTCCTGAATCAAACACGTCAGCCTCTGGTCTGCAGGCGCTGCGTAAATATGAGGGTTGAACAACAGCCGATACGCGCGACGCAACGGCAGGTTCCTTGTTCCAAGTGAATGCAGTGCATCAAGGACGACTTCGGCTTTCTGCATTGCGCATACCTGTAGTCCCGATACTGCTTGTCTGTTCCCCTTCGCCGCGTGGAAGCCGTTACGCTTCCCCTGACTACTATGGGAACTCCGTAACCGTAGACCGTGCCGGTCCGTAGGTCATCCCGCTGTCCAATCAGTGTGTCCGTGTCTAGTCCGCTGTAGGTGACCCGTTCGTTACGCGTCTGCATGCGTTGGCATCCAGCGTTCAGATTGTCTGGAGCGTCCTGGCCGATGCACTCGCGACCAGCACTCGAATCTGAAGGAGATCGGCTCCCCGACTTCCTGCGCCCTGCAGCGCCCGCGCAACTGGGTTTCAGGCAATCCAGCTTTCACCGTGGCGGACAGGCAGCGGAAGGGCTTGCTTGGTCCCTTGCCATGACATGCTCTGGTCCCCTGAGCCTTTCGGCATTGGGTAAGTCATGCTGCCTGACACATACTCCTTGTGCCGCCAACTCGGTTGGCTAGACACACTGGCGGCTAACGGCGCACGCGCAACTCAGGGTCGGCTCCCAGATTGCCGACAATGGTGATCTGTTGATACATGGACATCCGTCTCCAGGCAAAAAAGAAGGTGCAAAAAGCGGATCCCTGGGCGCATGGCATGCGAACAGGCTCCGCCAATTGAGTATCATTATAAGGTCTGCGCAAGCCTTTTTCGACAGCGTCAATGCCCGATGCACATCTGGGCGGAACGGATCCGGACATCATGCAGAACTGGACTTTGGACACTGTGCAGTCAGCCCTGCGGTCGCAAGGTCTGGACGGCTGGCTGCTGTATGATTTTCGCCACTCCAATCCCGTGGCGGTCCAGGCTTCCGGGCTGCTCCAGACCGGGACCCGCCGCTGGTTTCTGTGGATACCCGCGCATGGCGCCGCCCAACTGCTGATTCACGCCATCGAGGAATCCACCTTCGCCGATTTCAACCCGCAACTGCAGGCTGCCACCACTGCCTATGTCAGCTGGCGGGATCTGCATGCCGCTCTGGGCCAGCTGTTGGCCCAGGCCCAGCGGATTGCCATGGAATTCAGTCCCCGCAACGCCATTCCCTATCTGGACCTTGTGGATGGCGGCATGCTGGAACTGGTGCGGATGTCTGGACAGGTGGAGATAGTCAGCAGCGCGGACCTGGTGCAGCGGTTTCAGGCGGCGCTCACTCCGGATCAGGCCGCAAGTCACCGCCAGGCCGCGGCCAAGGTGCTGCAAGTCAAGGCCGAAGCCTTTGCCCATGTAGCCAACGAACTGGCCGCCGACCAGGCCCTGGATGAGTTTGCCTTGCAGGAGTTCATAATGGCCCGGCTGATTCACTTGGGGTTGGGCCCAACACATCGGCCGATTGTCGCGGTCAACGCCCATGCGGCCGACCCGCACTACGAGCCCACCGCCCGGCGGCACAGCGAGATTGTCCCCGGCGACATGCTGCTGCTAGATCTGTGGGGCAAAAGCCATGGGGACAGGGAAGCCTGCTTTGCCGATGTGACCTGGACTGCATTTTGCGGGACCAGAGTGCCTCCCAAGGCGGCCCAGATCTTTGAGGTGGTGAGGCAAGCCCGGGATGCCTGCATTTCGTACATCCAGACAAGTCTGCGATCCGGCGAGAAAGTGCTGGGCTGCGATGCCGACGACGTGTGTCGCCAGGTCATCGCCGAGGCGGGCTTCGGCGAGCACTTCATTCACCGCACGGGACACAGCCTGGGGACCGAGCTGCATTTCAGCGGAGCCAATGTCGACAACCTGGAGACCGAGGACAACCGGTCCTTGGTGCCAGGTCTCCTCTTTACCATCGAGCCGGGCATTTACCTGCCGGACTTCGATTTCGATGATACCGGCCGCAATCTGGGCCTGGGCCTGCGCTCCGAGGTGAATTGTCTGGTACGAGAGGGAGACCTGGAAGTCACCACTCTGCCGCTGCAGGAGCAGATAGTCGCGCTGCTGCCGTAAGGAGACTTTCATGCATCGCAAGACCTTCACCGCGCCCCCGTCCAGGGTGGCCCTGTTTGTCACCTGCATGGTGGACATGATGTATCCCCAGGTGGGCATCGCGGCCGTGGAACTGTTGGAGAGGCAGGGGGTGGAGGTGGTGTTCCCTGAGGATCAGACCTGCTGTGGTCAGCCTGCCTTCAACGCCGGCTACCACGCGGAAGCCCTGCAGATGGCCACCCATTTCCTGGATGTCTTTGGTCCGCTGCTGGCGAAAGGGGACATTGAGGCCATCGTTGTGCCCAGCGGCAGCTGCGCCACCATGACCGGTCACTTCTACAGCCAGCTGCTGCACGACTCCGGGGCCCGGGACTATCAGGCCCGGGCCGAGGGGTTGTCTGCAGTCACTTTTGAATTGACGGAATTCCTGGTGGATGTGCTCGGCGTCCAGGACCTGCCTTGCGCCTACAGCGGCAAGGTGACCTACCACGCCTGCTGTCATCTCCTGCGGGAGCTGCGGGTGGACAGGCAGCCGCGGCAACTGCTGCACCAGAGTGGCGTGCACTTTGTGGAAATGGAAGGCAGTGCCGAGTGCTGTGGTTTCGGAGGTCTCTTCGCCGTCAAGAATGAACCCATCAGCACGGCCATGGGCAATGCCAAGCTGCAGTATGCCGCCGCTTCCGGGGCCGATGTGGTCGCCATGTGTGATGTCAGTTGCATGACTCATGTGCAGGGTCTCCTGCACAGACAGAAAAGCCACCAGCAGGCCATGCACATCGCGGAACTGCTGAATCAGGGACCCGGTGAAGCGCCGGCCGGGGAAGTGCCGTCGGAGACGGCTTCGCCCGCCACGACGCCGGGCTCCCCTCCCGTTTCCTCCCGCCGTTGGCAGGACATCAAGGCGGAAGATCATCATGCCCGTTGATGTTGGCGCCGACTTCAAGACGCGGGTCAAGCAGGCCGTGGCGGATCCGCGCCTGGCGGAGACGGTAACCCGCGCCACCATTAGCCTGACCCTCAAGAAGGATCAGCGATACGCGGAACTGCAGGGCCAGCAGCTGCGGGATGAAACGCGGCAGATGAAGACCCATGTTCTGCGCCACCTGCCCCAGCTGCTGGAGCAGTTCGAGCAGAACGTGCAGATGAACGGCGGCCAGGTGCACTGGGCTCAGGACGCCGCCGAAGCCAATCGCATCATCGGCAATCTGGCGGAACAGAGGAATGTCCGCAAGGTCGTCAAGTCCAAGTCCATGGCCACGGAGGAAATTCACCTCAACCAGCACCTGGAGGCGATCGGGGTGGAGTGTGTGGAAACGGACTTGGGGGAGTACATCATCCAGCTGGCCGGGGAAATGCCCAGCCATATCGTGGCGCCTGTCCTGCACAAGAACGTGGATGACATTTCCCGGCTCTTTGCCGAGAAGCTGGACATGCCCCGCACTCTGGACCCCCAGGCCCTCTGTGCCAAGGCCCGCAGTGTGCTGCGCCGGGAGTTTCTGGCTGCCGACATGGGCATCAGCGGCTGCAACTTTGCCATAGCCGACACTGGTACGGTCTGCATCGTCACCAATGAGGGGAATGGCCGTCTGGTCTCCACCTTGCCGCGCATTCATGTGGCGGTCATGGGCATCGAGAAACTGGTGCCCACGACCCAGGACGCCTTCCTCCAGTACCAGGCTCTGGCCCGCAGCGCCACGGGCCAGAAGGTGACGGTGTATCTCTCCATGACCAACGGCCCCAGGCGACCGGACGATGTGGACGGACCGGACGAGTTTCATGTGGTGCTGCTGGACAACGGGCGTGCGCAGATGTTGGCGGATGGCTACGGGGAAGCCCTGATGTGCATTCGCTGCGGAGCCTGTCTCAATGCCTGTCCTGTCTACAAGCAGATCAGTGGACACGGATATGGCAACACCTACAGTGGTCCCATAGGTGCAGTCATCTCGCCCTTGCTGGCCCAGGACATCACGGAGATCAAGGAACTGCCGTACGCCAGCACCCTCTGCGGCGCGTGCCGGGACGCCTGTCCGGTACAAATCGATTTGCCAGGCCTGCTGTTGTCCCTGCGCCAGGACTTGGTGGAGAAAAAGGCCATGCCTCGCCTGGAGAAAGCAGGCCTGCGGAAATATGCCAATGTCATGCAGCGTGCCGGGTCCTACGCCCGCATGGGCGGTCTGGCTGGGGCCGGCAGCCGGGCCCTTTCCCGCATGTCAGGAGGCTCTGTGCGCGTCCTGCCGCCGCCCCTGCATCATTGGACCAAGTCCCGGGACATGCCGCCGTTTGCGCGACGCAGCTTCCGGCAGCAGTGGAGCCGCCGGAACCGCACCGGGGAGTGGGGATAGCCGTGAGCCACGCCCGCACCCAGATCCTGGGGTTTCTGCGACATGCCCTGTCCAATCCCCGGTTGCGCTATCCACCTCCCACGGCTCCCCCCTTGCCTGTGGCAGGACGCACCCCTATGACGCAACTGTCATCGCACAGTGCAGGAAATGCAGGTCGCTTCAAAGTGGAATTGGAAGAGTTGCACGGCACCTGCGATGTGGCGGCCAATCCGGTGGAAGCACGCATGCTGGCTGTGCAGAAGGTGCTGACATGGTCTGAAGAAGACAGGCACCTGCCCGGGCGGGACACAGATTCCGCCTGGTTGCTGGCATGGCCGGAGCTGGATGCGATGATGCCAGGACTGTCGGATGCCTTGACCGCCCGGGGATTCGAGTTGCGCCATCCCGGAGACATGTCCCAGCGCGAAGACAGATCCGAGATGGCGGAAATCCGCATCGGGATTACATCCGCCTACGCCGCCTTCGCCACTACGGGATCCCTGTTGCTGCGATCAGGGCCGGAACACAGCCGCGTGGCCAGTCTGTTGCCTTTCTATCACCTGGCGGTGATCCCCGAGACTGTCCTGTGGCTCAATTTCGAGGCTTGGCTGGCTTACGAGCAAGCCCACGGGACCTTGGCCCAGACCATGCGTGGCTGTGCCAATCTGTCTCTGGTCTCGGGTCCCAGCAAGTCGGCGGACATCGAATCCCGATTGACCTTGGGGGTGCATGGGCCGCGCCATCTGCACGCGGTAATCATCCCCGGCTGATTGGGTCCTGCCCATGGAGTATGGTGCTGGCAGTGCACTTTACAGGAATCTCAGGTGCAGATTCAAAGTCGCTGCAGAGCTGCCAGTACATCGGAGAGACGTTTCTCCAACAAGTCAATGTTCTGCGCGGCGGCTTCGTAGCCTACTGACCATGCGTTGACTCCCTTGCTTGACACATCCTCGGTAAAAAGATCCCTCTCGAATTGGGCCACCCACTTCCGGAGGAGCGCGCGCATTCTTGCATCCGGTTGGGCCTCGTATTCCAGAAAGCCTTCGCCAAAGGTGAAGTTTTTGGTCTTGTTCCAACCCATTCCGGCCTTGGAAGGAGGGTAAAGCCATGCCACCGAGATCGGGGCTTGTCTCAATGGACACTGTGCCTTGAGCGTGACACCGCTCGGTCCCCAGATCGCGGTGCCCATTTGGCTGCCAATCTTGAGCAGACGATCTGCCGCATCCCGGATTTCAGCGCTTGCGAATTCTTCCAGAAACTGCTGTGGAGTCATCTTGGGACTTGGGCTTGCCAATTTGCGTGCAGACGCGTTTTCTTGGCTCCCGAAAACACGCGGAACCAGCGTCTGGGTTGACGCTCCCTTAAACTGCTTGATTTCCACTGCCAGCACCTCGACTGTGCCCATCTGCCTGTTGAGAAACTCCACGGTTCGCCTGAGGGAGTCAGGTATGTCATCGGCCACCACCAGCAGGCGCAGACGCGGTGCGGCCAGGTTGGTGGCCACTCGCTGCCAGAATTCTTCAATGTCTTCCGTGTGGGGTTCGCCGTCTGTTTGCAACAGTCTCCCAAGCACCTCGCCAGGATCACGATCATGAGAGGCTGCGGTGGCCTCAAAGGTGTGGCGAAGTGTTGTGCCGTCCCATGTCTGTGCCGCGTGCGCTGCGTACTCCAGCAACTGTCCCGCTGCAGTCCGACGGATTTCGGGATTGGAGCCCCGCTTGATCTCGGCCAGTGTCGGCACTCCTTCCTGGTCTATCAGCAGAAGGTCCACGGCCCACCGGTCCCCCATGCTGGACTTTTCGGCTATCCCTTGCTCCCGCGTGACCAGAATCCACCGCAGGGCATCGTCCGGTCTCATCTGCTGGCCGTCCAGCAGCTCGGGATGGTCGGCAATCAGGGCCTGGAGCTCGTCCTCCGCCGAGAATGACACCTCCTCTGCGGATTCCAGCCTTCCCCCTTCGGCTCTCGTATATATCCGTTCGGGCATGCAACCTTCCTCGTCAGACCAGAATTGTGCATTGCATCGATTCGCATGCAATGCGGCCATAATACCAGTCATGCAAGCCAAGCCTCGATGCGCGTGCACGCATCTGCCCGTGTATTCCTTGTCCCTGTCCTCGGCTGCCCCTGTCCCGGGACATCCCAGGGGGAACGTATCCCCGGGCTTCGGGTACCCAATGGGGGCGGATGGCTGTTGAGACGGCCTGGAGGCCGGTATGGTCCGAGACATCCCGGTTTGCCCTGGCATGGGAAGAGAGCGTGTGGAATGATTGTCTCCGGCCCTGTCGGCGCATGCCTCTCCAGTCCAGGAAAGATACGGCGGCAGGACATTTTCTGTCTTGCCGGGTCCCCTAATCTACAATCGCCTTTGGACCTGAAACGTGCCATGGAGGCAACCCCCATATGTCACAGGACAAGACTTGGAAAGTCGGACTGATCGGAGCCGGCTCCATTGTGCAGTGGAGCCATTACCCCAACTTCGCCCATGCCGTGGACACCACTGAGGTGGTGGCCATCTGCGATGTGCAGAAGGAGCGGGTGGAAGAGTTTGCCCAGGCGCGCGGCATTCCCGGTGTCTACACCGACTACGCAGCAATGCTGTCCCAGGAAGATCTGGACATTGTGGTGGTGGGCGTACCCAATGTATTCCACAAGTCCATGTCCATCGCGGCGCTGAATGCGGGGGCCCATGTCCTGTGTGAAAAGCCGGTGGCCCTGACCTTGGCGGATGCCCAGGAAATGTTCAGGACTGCCGAGCAAAACGACAGAATTCTGACCGTGGGCACCCACTACCGCTGGTCTGATGCCATGAAGGCAGCCCGCAAGTCCGTGGACGAAGGATTCTACGGCGACATCTACCTGATCCGGTCTGTCTACACCCGGCGGGCTGGCATTCCGGGTTTTGGCAGCTGGTTCACGCGCCAGGAACTGGCAGGTGGCGGGTGCGGTCTGGACATTGGGGTGCATGCCTTGGACAAGGCCCTCTTTTTGATGGACTACCCACAGCCCGCCACAGTGTCAGGTGTGACCTACGATCATCTGGGCAAGCGGGGCATTGGGCTCGGGGGATGGGGCGCGGATCACCAGGCCATGGAACAAGGCGGAAAATTCGATGTGGAAGACTTGGCCTACGGCCTGATCCGTTTCCAGAACGGGTCCAGCATCATTCTGCAATCCTCCTGGGCCATGCATCTGCCCAGCGAGCAGGTTGTGGAGGTACATGGCACCGAGGGCGGGGCCGTGGTCCACTATGACAGGCTGCAGCTTTTCGAGGACATGCACGGTGCCCCCGTGGCCATTGAGGTGGAATTGCCGAACTCCCAAACGAATTCCGCCCTGGCCCAAACCCATGATCTGGTCCGGTATCTGGCAGGGGGCCGGGATGCCCCCATCGTGACCCGGGAGCAAGCTCTGGTGGGCATTTCCATTCTGGAAGGACTGTACCAGTCTGCCGCCTCGGGTCAGGAAGTGCAGCTGTAGCTCGTGCACCAGTCAACCAGTCAGCCAAGGCAAGGCGCAATCAGGAGATACGGCCTGCGGGGGGTGTCTTTCCCGTGGTCAGTCGCCATGGCTTGGCTCTGTCCCAACGTGCTTTTCGGTTGGCCCGTCCGCATTCTGCTCCCTTTGGCTTGAATCCTTGGCATACAACAGGGTGTCGCCTGTGAATCTGGGCTTGGCCGTCATCATCCTCAATTACAACAATGTCGAATATCTGCCGGCCTGCATGCGGCATCTGCGGGCGGCTTTGGCGGGAATCAAGCACGCAGTCTGGCTGGTGGACAACGCGTCTTCGGATGGCACCCCGGATTTTGTACGGGCGCAGTTTCCCGAAGTGCAGGTGATCGAAGCGCCATTCAATGGTGGTTTTTCGGCAGGCAACAATCTGGCTTTGGTGCGTTTGGGATATGGTCCGGAAGACCGAGACCGGAATCCCGGCTTCTCCTATGTGCTTTTCCTGAATCCTGACACCGAAGTCGAGCAGACGTCTCTGCTGCAAATGCTCCTGTACATGGATGCACACCCGGATGTGGGGGTGGTCGGCCCGCGCATGACCCGGCCGGACGGGGAACTCGACCCGAGCTGCAAACGCGGGGAACCTACCCCGCTGACTTCGTTTCTGCATCTGGCCGGGCTTGCGCGCATCCTGCCACACAGCCGGTTCTGGGCTCGATACCACATGGGCCACGTGGCGGCCGCCGACACCGCAGATGTCGATTCGGTGATGGGAGCCTGTCAATTGATGCGGGGAAGCGCCCTCAAGCAGGTGGGCTTGCTGGACGAAACCACCTTTTTCATGTACGGGGAGGATTTGGATCACTGTGTGCGCTTTCGCCGCGCCGGCTGGCGAGTCGTATACCTCGGTGCGGCACGGGTGCTGCATCACAAGGGCACCGCCACGCGGAAACGCAGCGGGCACATGATCCTGGAATTCCACCGGGCCATGGCCTCTTTTCACCGGAAACACTACGCCGCCACCACGCCGGCCTGCATCAATGCGGTCATCTATGCATCGGCCTGGCTGTTGGGCCGGCTCAAGTATGTCCACAACCTGCTGCGACCGCCTGCGCGGCGTTACGTGGGTTCGGCCCGCCGTAGCGGACCCGGTTGAGGAAACGCCACACTTGAACCAAGGCCGGACCATGCCTGCAGACAACGAGGTCGGACCGTCCAGAGCCGTTCTCTTTGTCAATGGATTGATATTCCGTCACGACCGCCTGCAGCCGTGGGTGCGTCCAGGCGACTATCTGGTGGGTGTAGATGGCGGAACCCGCCACTGTCTGGACATGGGACATATTCCCGATGTGGTGGTGGGAGATCTGGACAGTCTGGAGCCGGAAGTCCAGGCAAAGATCCAAAAGCGGGCTGTCCCCATCCTGCGGTTTCCTGTCCGCAAGGACTGCACAGACTTGGAGCTGGCCATGCGCCATGTTGCGGAGCATGGCATGCGGGAGGCGGTTCTGCTGGGCATGTGGGGCGGCAGGCTGGATCAGTCGGTTGCCAATCTGTTGTTGCTGACCCAGTGCCTGGATCAACTGGACATCACCGTGGTCACCGAGGACGAAACTGCCCAGATCCTGGGATCGGGACAGTCTCTGAGGGTGGAAAATCGGAAGAGGGCCACTGCCAGCATTCTGCCGCTTTCGGCCCAAGTGGAAGGGGTCACTCTGCGCGGCATGGAATATCCCCTGGAAAATGCCCTGCTGCCGTTCGGCACGACCCTGGGCATCAGCAACGTGGTCCGGCGGAAACAGGCCTCGGTCTCGATCCGGCGCGGACTGTTGCTGGTGACTGTCTCGCGCCAGGATTGACGCAATCGGCCGTCATGGCAAGACTGCCAACAGTGCCTGTCTCCGGAAGCCCGCCCAGCCTCGCCGCTGCCTGCGGCCGGCCATGCCTTTGACTCCCTCTGTCTTCCTCCCGAGCCTCTTATGCAGAAGTGCCTGCCCCACCTTGGTTTTGCATAGAGACAGTCTGCATGCCTTCTTGTGCACCGCAATGGAGAATCGCCTTTATAGTCCTTGATCGGCACAATACAGGACCTCTGTACCTATGAGGGAACACGAGGCTGCTTGCGACGGTGACGATGCACATCCTAGAGCGCCAGATTGTGGGCATGTCACAGCCCGTGACGGGAGACCGGTATTTCCAGGCCGCCCGTCGGGCCGCTGCGCGCCCAATGTCACGGGCCACAAGGTGCGACCCGACCGCGTGCAGAAGACCGAACCATCTGGTGCATCCAGTGCGGGCCGCAGGGCTTGAGCACAGTCCGTCTAGTCGCAGGGAGGCACTGAGAACATGACATAATCCGACTCTGGGGAAATCTTCCGGACTGTGCCGCATATGCATGCTGGACACCACTGTGTAAAGCGAAGAGGTCACGAGGACCTTCATCCTGCGTAGCAGACGCTAGACTCTCCTGCAGACCATGATGACCATGTGCACCTGTGGAGTGGGCCACTGCCAGAGAGTTGCGAGCCTGATGGAAGAAGTATGGAAACTGTAGCGAGAACTGCAGCAATCCTGGTGTTGGATCCCTGTGAACTGCCACGACGAGATGATGAAAGCAATTGAAGTGCAGGACCTGACCTTCACGTACCCGGGGGCGTCCGCACCTGTGGTGTCCAATGTCACTTTCGCGGTACAACAAGGGGAGATTTTCGGCTTTCTGGGTCCCAGCGGAGCCGGGAAGAGCACCACCCAGCGCATCCTCATTCGCTTGCTGCGCCAGTACGAGGGCCGGGCGGCGGTGTTCGGCAGAGAAATCCGCACGTGGAAAAGCGATTACCAGGAACGCATTGGGGTGACCTTTGAATTGCCCAATCACTATCTGAAACTGACGGCCCGCGAGAATCTGGCCCTCTTTGGCGCCTTGTATCAGGGACCCCTGGAAACGACCGAGACCCTGCTGTCCCTGGTGGGACTGGAGGGGGATGCGGATACCCGGGTGGGACAGTATTCCAAGGGGATGCAGATGCGCTTGAGTTTCGCCAGGGCCCTGCTGCACAGACCCGAGCTGCTGTTCCTGGATGAGCCGACAGCAGGCCTGGACCCCGGAAATGCACGCCGGATCACCAACCACATCAAACAGTTGAAGGCCGAAGGACGCACCGTGTTCCTGACCACGCACAACATGTGGGTGGCGGCTGAACTGTGCGATCGCGTGGCCTTTCTGGTGGATGGGCGCATTGTGCTGATCGACTCGCCACGCCAACTGAAACTGGATCATGGCGTGCACATTGTCAAGGTGGAGTACCGTGCCGCAGGCACCCGGGCCGCGCAGACATTCGATCTGCACGGCATTGGCGAGAACCAGGCATTCCTGGAACTGCTGCGCACCCGGGAGATTGAGACCATGCATACCCAGGAAGCCACCTTGGAAGACATTTTCATCAAGGTCACAGGACAGACTCTGACATGAAGGCGCTCTGGTCCACCTTGCGCTGGGACTTGGTGCTGAACTTTCGCCAAGGCATCGTCTATGCGGCAGTGTGGATCGTGATCATGTGGTCCATCATGCTGTCCCTGGTGCCGAGTTCGGCGCGGATGCCCGTGCTGGTCAGTCTGCTGTTCCTGGAGGTCAGCATCTTCGCTTTCTACCTGATGCCGGGCTTCTACTATCTGGAAAAGGCGGAACGCGTACTGGACAGCCTCGCCACCACCCCCATGCCGCCCTGGGTGTGGCTGGTGTCCAAGGTCTTGGTCTTTTCCGCCTTGACCGTGCTGGCCAGTGTCGCGATCGCACTCGTGGTACATGGCCCCAGCGTGCACTGGACCTGGTTCAGCGCCGCGGTGCTGTTTTCGGGCATGCCCGTGATTTTGGTGGGATTTGCCTTGGCCACGCGTTACAACGGTGTGGCGGAATACCTGTTTCCCTCCATTCCCGTGCTCTTGGTGTTGCAACTGCCTTTGCTGAGCTATTGGGACATTCTGCACGGCTGGTATTGGTGGATGTTTCCCACCATGCCGGGATTGGTGCTGCTGGAAGCCGCGTTCCAGGATGTGGGCCGAGCCCGCGTCTGGGCCAGTGTGGCCGCAGGACTGCTCTATGCCACACTCGTCTTCGGGTGGGCCCTGCATCGATACCAGGTTACCGTGATGCGCCACATGGGGGACTGAATGAGAAAGTTGCACGGGTTGCTCACGGGAGATCTCAAGCTGGTGTTCCGTGATTCCCTACTGCAGTTTCTGGTGGTGTATCCGCTTTTGCTGGGGCTCATGACACGTTTCCTGGTGCCTTGGATCACGGATCGGGTCACGCGTATCGATCTGGCCCCCTATCATGTCCTGATCGGCAGTGTCGTGATTACCTTGCAGGTGGTGGTGCTGGCCGGCACGGTGCTGGGTCTCATGGTGCTGGACGAAAAGGACAATCGGACTCTGATTGCCCTGCAGGTCACGCCCCTGTCTCTTTCCCACTACATGGCCTATCGAGTGGGCCTGCCCATGGCGTTCAGCTTTCTGGCGAGTCTCCTGAATGTCATCCTGTTGAACTCGTTTCTGCCGCACCCGCCCTGGAGCGGCATGGCACTGGTTGCGATTCTGGGATTCCTGCCTCTGCCCGTCTATGTGCTGTTCATAAGTTCCCTGGCCCAGAACAAGGTGCAGGGCCTCGCCTTGACCAAGGCGCTGGGTCCTTTCATCGTGCTGCCGGTCTTTGCCTATTTTGTGCCCGAGCCATGGCAGTGGCTGTTCGGGCTGGTGCCCACCTACTGGCCGGCCAAGGCGTATTGGTTGCTCATGGCCGGTGACAGGTTGTGGGTCGCGCTGCTGGCCGGGACGGGGTGCTGCGTGCTGTGGAACTGGATCTGGCTGCGACTGTTTCAGTATCGTGTACTGCGCGCGCTCTTCTGACCTCCGTGCGTTCTGGGGTTGTCGGTGGCCCCACGCCATGGGACCGCCGGCACAGGCATGGGGAGATTGGGCCGTGGGATCGTCCGTCGATGCCTGTGCGGGCCGCGGCCAGGCTGGGGAAGGGAGGGTCTCCGCAAAAGCGCCGGCGCGCCGAGGGGCGTGGGTCCTGCAGCGCCAAGGCAGGAAAATCCAGTGGGGCACTGTCACGCTCCAGGTCGAGTTGCGAGTCTTACGCTGATCTGGGACCGGGCCGTAGGGCAGGTGATGCGCTGATCCCTCGCCCTGTATCGCAGGCCGTTCCGCGGGACTGCAGGGCCGAGGTGACAGGCGACATCTCTCTGCGGACCGGTCCGGCCTGCATTCCTTGCAAGGCATCAGTCAAGCCAGACGGCATACAGTCGACGGTGGGGGCCACAACCCTCATGGATCAGCACCACCTTGTCGTGGAGCTGTGCGACAGGCTCGATGTAGCTGGTCAACTTGCGTGTGGTGCCCGTCTGCAGGTTGTAGGCAAAGGTTCCGGACCTGAGACTGCGCCCGTAGTTGGATACGGCATCGCAGGCTTGTCGGACCGTCCAGACCACATAGTCTCCGGAAATCTCCGGCGGGGCAGAATGGATGCCTCCGGGTCCGACAGTCTGCATGCGGCCGGTGTCGAGGTTCAACAGTTGGATGTCCGACCCGCCATGCTCCCGAAACTGCTGCCAGACCACCCGCTGGCCATGAATGGAGGGAGCCCCGTTGAGAAATCCGGGCACCACCAGCGGCTTCTCCTCTCTGGTGGACAAGTCGTAGGCATAGAGATCAAATCGATGCAGAGGGCGGTGGCTGCGGTCGGCTTTGGATGTTTCCGTCCATGGGCTGTGTCGGTTGTCCGCCCAGACGATCATGTTGCCGGAGATTGCCGACGACCGTGAGAACCGTCCATTTTCGACTTCCGCTATGAGAATCGTTTCGCGGGTCTCAATGTCGTAGGCGTAGATTGTGCTTTGGAAATCCTGTGCTGCAGATTCGTTCCTGCGTTCCTGCCACACTAGATGGGTGCCTGAAATCTGGAGATTCCGACGCTCTGCCGGCTCTTGGGTAATCCGTCGTTTCGCCCCCGTATGCAGATTGAGCAGAAACACATCGTTGCCCTCTCGGGTCGGACGACCTTCGCCGGGTACCTGCATGCTCAAGCGGTTCACTGTCTTGGTCGCGTAGTCCGCGGAGACGGCATTCCATTCCTTGTACAGTTCGTCGGAGGCAAGTCGGCGCGTCTCCCCGGTATGAAGATCGACCTGCCATAATGCACGCCAGCCCGGATACGCCACGATGGCTTGGGCGCCAAGCAAGTTTCTTATGCGATAGTCAGCGCTTAACTCGACAACCTTGGGGCCGGTCAGGAACCCGGAGGCCTGAAGCGGCGGAACTGGAGTGGGACGATTGCAGGCCAGGCACGAGAGGGCAAGGCCCACCGCTGCGATCAGAATGGCTGTGTACTGCATTGGCCTTGTCCTTGCTTCCCCGTCATTGGCGTGCCCCAGAGCAAGGCCGTGTCTTGGCCTGTCATGCCGTCTGAGGCCCCTGGGAGACTGCTCCTGCGCAGCCAAAAGGAAAAGAGACATTCTTCCCACTTCGCTCCGACAGCCAAGCGACCCCCTTTCCTTGAGAATTCCCCACTTCAGTGTGCCGTTTGACATGCACTTGCGAGGCTCTTGCAGCCAAGCAGCCGGAATGCTGTTTTCCATGCCTTGGTCTCCCGTGTTGCACTCAATGCACCATAGGGGCGACAACACAGTCTGCAAGGTGGCATCGGGTCGGAATTCCTGTCGTGGATTGCGGCAGATGTAGTCCAGGGCAATCGCAAAGTCGCGCATTGAGGTAGAGAGGGGATAATGTCAGGCATGGTTCCGTACACCCCCAAGAGCACACATGAGCATACACACCGAGGTGGTCTCGTGGCCATCCCTGGCCACCGCCAGCGAGGACTTCCGCCATGCCCAGGGCAAACGCCATCTGCGGTCGGACATGCTCCGCATCGCCGTCTGCGCCGGCATCGGCGGCGTCCATGCCGTGGCGGGCATCGCGGAGTTCGGGCGGGACCATCAGGCCTGGTGTGCCACGTGGCTGGCCTTGCCGCACGGCATTCCTTCGCACGACACCTTCGACCGGGTGCTGCCGCGGCTGGACCCGCAGCCGCGGGAGGCGCTCCTTGCCCGCTGGGTGGCGAGTCTGGCGGCGCTGGGTCCGGGGACCGGGGTGGCCGTGGACGGCCAGACCCGGCGCCGCTCCCACGACCGGAGTGTCGATCTGCCGGCCCTGCAGCTGGTGAGCGCCTGGAGCACCGCGCAGGGTCTGACGCTGGGCCAGGAGGCGGTGGCACCCCAGAGCCACGCGATCACGGCCCTGCCGGAGCTGCTGCAGCGGCTGACGCTGGCGGGCTGCATCGTCACGATGGACGCCATGGGCACCCAGAAGGAGATGGCACAGACGAGCCGGGCGCAGGGGGCCGACTACATGCTGGCGGTCCAGGGCCATCCGTCCACGTTGCAGGCGGCCGTCCAGGACACCTTCGCCCTGGCGCGCACCGAGGACGCGGCGGCGAGCCCCGGCCCCCGCGCCCGGCACACGACCGTCCACGGCGGTCATGGCCGCATCGAAACCCGGCACTGTCGGGTGATCGGCGACCCGGACATCCTGCAACACGCGGATCCGCACGGCCACTGGCCCGATCGGCAGAGCCTGATCGAAGTGGAATCCATTCGCCGCCGCGGGACGCAGCGCACCACCCAGACCCGCCACTTCATCTCCAGCTGTCCGCCCGCGGCGACGGCCCTGTGGACGGCCATCCGGGGGCATTGGGGCATCGCGAACTCCCTGCACTGGGTGCTGGACGTGGCCTTCCGGGAAGACGAATGTCGCCTGCGCAAGGGCCACGCCGCCCTCAACATGGCCGTCCTGCGGCGCACGGCCCACCTGCTCCTGCGACGGAATACCCGCACAAAATTGGGCATTGAAAACAAGCGTCTCAAGGCCGGCCGCAATCTGGCCTATATGGAGGAAATCCTAGGCTTTGGACGACTTTGCGATGGCCCTGGATGTAGTCCCTTTCATTCTGCCGCAGGGTGCACCTGCATGATACCATTGACACCGTGGGGGCATGCCCCTGAATCCCCCTCGACTGCGTAACTCCCAGTGGTGTGTATGTTGAACCGGGATGGCTGCAGGCAAGAATGGCAGCCTGGTCCCGGCGGTGTCTGCAGCCAAGCGGAGATTTCGAGACCGCCAGAGTTGGCGCCCAGAGTGCAGGGCGATTTGGAGAACACGGGTCCACGGATCTATATCTCTGGCCAACCGGACCGCCCGATCGGGCGGCCTGCACGCTCTCAATCCTGCATGGACACCCATGGGGCCGGAGCCACCATCAAGCCAAGACCTGTCAAGGGAGTGTGGAAAAGTTTCCGGATCCTGTCATGATCCAGAGACCTCCAGAGCCAGTCGCCGACCGAGAACAGCCCCCAATCCAGTGGAAACATTCTGGGCATTCTGGGCGCCCGATTGATGTCTGTCAGACGGTCAGGGCCAGTGCAGAGTTGCGCGGGAAGGAGACTGAAGCCGACGAGAGATCAGAGCCGACACGGGCTCTGCGCACTTCAGGAAATCCCCCGAAACGCACCCTCCCCTGTCTCTGGGCAATCTCTGACCACCGCAAGTTCCCAGGCCCGCGCTGGACGGGAACGAGGTCGGGGCGACTGTTACAATGGGCAGGCAGGAGGCAGGAACCGCATGGCTCTGACAGGTATCAAGAGAGGCTCGGTGCACACGTCCACAGGGACATTGCTCCCGGATGTAGAGATCCGGTATCCGTCCGACGACGATGAACCCATGGCCGACAGCGAACCCCAATACTACGCCATCACGGATGCGGTCTTCGCGCTCAAGGAGCATTTCCAGCGTCAAGGCTGGGCCGGGACCGTGCGCGGGAACTGCGCCCTGTATTACGACCCCGGCAACCTCACGGCCTATGTGGCCCCGGATGTGCTGGTGGCCTTCGATGTGCAGGTGCCAGAGAATGAGGGCTATGCGCCTTGGGAGTATGGCAAGGCGCCAGACTTGGTCATGGAAATGGCATCCGCGACGACGCATGCGCAGGACAGCGGGCCCAAGCACGCGCGGTACGCCGCGCTGGGCATTGCGGAGTACTGGCAATACGATCCGCACCACCAATATTTGCCGGAGGTGCTGCTTGGCTGGCGGTTGCGAGCCGGGATCTACGAGCGGATCCCTTTGCGGCACGATTCGCAGCGCGGGGCCAGGGTCGGGATGAGCGATGTGCTGGACACCGAGTGGGGTCTGCATCGGGCAAGCGGCGCCTTGCGGCTGTGGGACCCGGCGGCCCAGGAGTGGTATCTGACGGACCGCGAAGCGGCCGCGGCCCGGCGGCAGGAGGCAGCCCGCGCCGACCGGGAAGCCGCGGCCCGGCGGCAGGAGGCAGCCCGCGCCGACCGGGAAGCCGCGGCCCGGCGGCAGGAGGCAGCCCGCGCCGACCGGGAAGCCGCGGCCCGGCGGCAGGAGGCAGCCCGCGCCGACCGGGAAGCCGCGGCCCGGCGGCAGGAAGCAGCCCGCGCCAATCAGGCCGAGACGGAAATCGCCCGGCTGCAGGCCCGGCTGCGGGAAGCCGGCACTGAATCCGCGGACCCGCTGACGTAACCATCGAGGGCTACGGAGGCAGCAGGGACAGGCACTCTGGACTGAGCCTGTCAACTGGGCCTTGGTGGCCGATCATCAAGCCGGCACTCCGCGACGGCTCGGCCGCGGCCTGTCCTGCTGCCATCTGAGGTAGGCCATGGACCTTCCCGCCGTTCTGCATTGGAGGCCCGGCGGGCGGGATGCCCTCTGTCGTCCCGGACACCCCGATAGCCGCCTGTTCCAGGTTGTGTGGTGGAAAGGATTGCCTGGGCCAGGGACCGTTTCCCTTCAGCGCGGCAAGGGTTCCAGGGGCCAAGGCAGGTGGGACAGGAATGTGGCCATTACGCCAATGTGATCACTCTGCCTGGCTCGGTGTAAATGCGGGCGACCAATCCTGCCGCCGGTGCGAAGGCAACTTGGCAAGGCAGTTCCAATGTCCTCACCACCGTCGAGAGCACACTGGGACTGGGGTACCTGAGCGTCAGGGATTCCAACTGCAGACTCCCGGGCGCGGAAGTCGCAGGATGCTGGGAGGACTGCCATGCAATCGCAAAAGGCACCAGTCCAGTCAGGTTCTGCTTATCCACTGTCACCGGAGGCACTGGTTGGGCGGATTGCCAGTGGAATTGCACTCCTTCCGGATTGGCGCGGGAACCTTCCCGCAACCGGGTCTCCATGCCTAACAGCTGGGTTTGATGGGCGTGGGTCTTCCAGTCCGCGGGACGTACGGCCCATGTAATCAGCCGGGGAGCCTGTAGACCCGCAAGGCCGTAGGGCAGGTCCCGATTCGGTACGTCCTGCGACGGGTCGGGAGCAATGATTTCCAGATAGGCGCGGGGTCCCAGCGCCAGCAAGGCATTGTGCGTGCCTACGTCAGGATGCGGGCCTCCCCGTACAGGCATGACCCCTAGGCGCGCATGGATGAGGGCCATGCCTGCCGACAGGTCCGGAACGCCAAACAGCAAGTGGTCCAGCTCGGCTTTGGGCATGATTCAGATCTCCTGAGATGGGGTGGCTGGATCCACGGGGATGGTCTTGTCGTCTTGTCGAGCCAGCGCCAAGGCGGATCCTGCCGCCGCCGCCAGATAGGCCAGTTGCGGCCATCGCACCAAGGGACTGGCCCCTCGGTACAGTACAAAGGCTTCGGCAAAGAGCAGGAGCAAGGAGGCCCAGAAGAGGCCAATCCACAGTTCCCGCTGCGCAGGCCAGTCCCCGTACCAGAGCAGGAGCCAGATGCACAGGCAGCCCAGGGCCAGATACAGGCCGACGGGATGTCGCAGATGATTCCCATAGGGCAGGGCCCAAGGCATTTCCGACACGGTTCCCACTAGGCGGCCACTGAGAAAGGAGCCCAGGAAATACAGGACTCCCCCTCCGATCAAACCGGTGAGCACTGCAGCCCCAAACGTCACCGGATCCATCCTGCGCCACACCAGAAAGGCATAGCCTGCAGCCACTGCAGCCAGAATGCCGGGCAGGGGATTCAGGCCGGTGGGCCGCAAGGCCAGGATGTCCAGCCAATGGACTTGGTACGCAGACCAGAAGGTCACCACGTGACCCAGCCGGGCCGCCACCATGCCTGTGACCAGAGCCACGATCAGTGCCCCGAGCACGTCGTCGTAGTGCAATCCGTGCTTCTGACCCCTGCGGGAGGCCAGCTCCATGGCCAGCCATGCCGCCAGCAAGGCGGACAGTGGCCCGGTGGGGAAGGCTATGGAACCCAGGTTGATGGTCGGAAACATGCCGGAACCTTGCTTCAATGCGGGCCAGGCGCTCAGGATCTCGGATCAGACCAGCTGATAGTCCAGCGAGTGGTGTCGGAAGTAGGTGGCATACAGTTCGGCGTAGTGGCCGCCCGTGTCCATGAGGGAGTCGTGGGTGCCTTCCTCCAGGATCTGGCCCTCCCGCATCACGATGATGCGGTCCGCCGCCTGAATGGTGGAAAGCCGGTGGGCAATGATGATGGCCGAACGATGCGCCAGCACCTGTTCCAGGCCTGCCTGGATCTGAGCCTCAGTCAAGGGATCCACGCTGGCGGTGGCTTCGTCCAGGATGATGACACTCGGATCCTGCAGCAGCAGACGCGCCAGGGCCACCAGCTGGCGTTGCCCCAGCGACAGACTGCGGCCCGTTTCGCCCACATTGGTGTCCAGCCCCTGGGGCAGAGCCTCCAGCCACAGGCCCTCGCCAATCGTGGCGGCTGTCTCTTCCAGGACGGCATCCGTGGCCTCCGGAGAGCCGTACCGGATGTTGTCCCGCACCGTGCCCGAGAACAGGAAAGGGATCTGGGAGACCATGCCCAGCTGCCTGCGATAGGAAGGCAGGTCGTAGTCCCTGATGTCCACGCCATCCACTTCGATGCGGCCCCCTTGAAACTCGTAGAAACGGGCCACCAGTTTGGTGACGGATGACTTGCCGGCTCCCGTGTGACCCACCAGGGCCACGGTCTCCCCTGGCTGGATGTCCAGCGAGAACCCGTCCAGCACCTGTTCCTGGTCGGAGTACCGGAAGCTGACTTCCTCGAATCGGATGTGGCCCTCCAGCCGTTCCGCCGGGATGTTGTCTTGCTGCACCACGCGCGGCTCGGCGTCCACGAGCGCAAATACCCGTTCCGCGGCCGCCATGCCCAGCTGCAGCTGACTCCAGAAGGAGGCAATGCTGGTCAGGGGGAACCAGAAGATCTCGATGCTGACGATAAAGAGATACCACTCTCCCACTGTGATCCGTTCCACGAAGGCGGAGTTGCCGCCAAAGTACAGCATGACCGCGGTGGCCAGACCCGCCAGCGTAAACAGGACGGGAAAGATGCCGGCAAATACAATGCCTTGCTTCAGGCCCAGGAAGTATGAGCTCTTGTTGACCTTCAGGAAGGTTTGATAGATGGACATTTCTTGGTTGAAGTTCTTGGCTACGGAAATGCCGGCCACCGTCTCCTGGATGGTGGCATTCAGTTCGCCCAGAATGCGCCGTACCTGAGTCGAGACGTTGCGTGCAATGTGGCGGAATGCCAAGGCCGCCGCGATGACCAGAGGGCAGACGGCCACCGTGATCCAGGCCAACTGCACATCGATGTAAAACAGAATCCCAAACAGGAGAAAGACCAGCAACAACTGACTGAGCAGATTCAGGGTCAGGGTCACCGTGTTGGAAAATTCCTGCGTGTCCGCAGTGACCCGACTGACGATGCTGCCGCTGGGGAATTCGTCGTAGAAGGACATGTCCCGGGCCATGACTGCCGTGAACGCATCCTGGCGCAGCTTGTACACCACCTTGGCCACCACGGCCGCCGTCAGCTGTTGGCGAAAATAATTGAAGACCCAGGCCAGAATCCCGGCCAGCAGGACCGCTCCGACCAATGGCAAAGTCGACATGAATGCAAAGCCGGCTTGCAGTTCATCCACGCCGCGGGAAGTCAAAAGGGGCAATGCGGTCTCCATCACAGAATTCAGAAAGAGCATGATGGATACAAAGACCATGGTCCGGGCGTGCGGATGGAAGTAGGCCAGAATGCGCCCCACCAGCGCCCGGTCCGAATAGGTGCGGTCGTATTCCTCGGCATTAAGGCCGTCCATCATGAAGCCCATCAGTACACCCATTCCTTGAATGCGGGCTCTGCGTCGCGCAGGAAGATGTGCCGGTACAAGTCGCACCTTGCCATCAGTTCCTCATGGGAACCCAGATCCACGACTTCCCCTTGGCCCAGGACCAGGATTTTGTCCGCCTTGCGGATCTGGGCAATGCGATGGGTGATCAGGAACGTTGTGCGCCCGGCCATCACCGCGGTGATGGCCTGCTGGATTTCATCTTCCGTGGCGCTGTCGACGGCGCTGGTGGAGTCGTCAATAATCAGTATGCGGGGATCCGTCAGCAGGGCGCGCGCAATGGCAATGCGTTGTCTCTGGCCCCCCGACAGCGTCACGCCCCGTTCCCCAATCTTGGTGTCATACCCGTCCTGAAACGCGGTGATGAAGTCATGAGCCTGGGCCTGGCGCGCGGATTCCTCAATTTGGGACTGGGCGGCAGTCGCGGCCAGGCCAAAGCCAATGTTTTCGGCCAGGGTGCGGGAGAACAGGAATATGTCCTGCTCAATCGTGGAAATCTGGCCCCGCAACGAGGCCAAGTTCCAGTCCTTGACGTCCACGCCGTCCACATACACAGTGCCGCTGGAGGCGTCGAAAATCCGGTTTACCAGCTTGGTGATGGTGGATTTGCCCGTGCCCGTCTGCCCCACGATGGCAATGCATTCTCCCGGGTGCACCGTGAAATTGATGTCCTTGAGGGCCACGTTCCCTGCGTAGTCAAAATTGACGTGATGGAAGGTGACCTCGCCCCGGATCTCACCGGTGTGACCGTGGGGGTTTTCATCCAGTTCCGTGTCTTGGTTGAGGAGTTCCAGAATCCTCTCTGCCCCGGCCCGGCCCATCTGGACCAAGGTGAAGGTGAAGATGGAAATGAAAGTGGGGAACCGCAGGAAGAATGCCAAGCCCATGAAAGCGACCAGGTCCCCCAGCGTGATGAGATCCAGGGACACCATGTACAGTGCGTGGCCGAAACTGATGGCCAGCGTAATCCCCAGCAAGAGCATCGGCCAGTAGCGGGCCTGGATTCTGCCTTGTTCCATAAAGCAGTCGCGGTGTTGGCCGGCGGCATGAAACAACTTGCCCTTCTCGACTTCCTCCTGGGCCGTGGACTTGACCAGTTCAATGCCGGAGATGGACTCGGACAATGTGGCGTTCATCATGCCGAAGTGCATCTGCAGAGCCCCGGACACCGGGTTCAGCCGCTTGTTGTAGTTGCGCAGAGTGAAGTAGAGGGTGATGACAAAGAGGCCCGGCACTATGAGCAGCTGCGGATGGATGAAGCCGATCATGGTGATGGGGAAGACGACGGCCAGCAGTGAATCCATGATGAGGCCGGCGCCAGGCATGATCATCATGCCCAGCTGTCGCACATCGTGGGTCGCCCGGGCCATGATGTCCCCGATCCGCTGCTGGTTGTGGAAGGTCTGGCTCTTGCCCAGCAAGGAAATCTCCAGCTCCTCGCGGGCATCCCGCTGCAACAGATTGGCCAACACCTCCTTGAGGCTGCTGGACACCAGATCCGCAGGCCCGCGCAGCAGTATGATCACCACGGAGATGGCAATGATGGACAGCAACGGCTGCGGCCAACGGTCAGGGTCCTGCAATGTGTCGAAGGCCTTTCCTATCTGCACGGGCAGCAGGCTGTGCAGGAACATCCCCGCCACGGCGGTCAGGATGGTCATGGTGAACTCAAAACGGCGGCGCCAGAGATGCGACATGATCCAGCGCACCGGCCCGCGGCGGTCGGATTGGAACTCTTCCGCCACGCGGAATTCTCGGGGTTGGGCTGCGAAGGTGAGGGCCATGGCTGACGGAAAGAGGGAAGACGTGCTTCCAGGCAAGGCGGAAAGTGTACCCTAACCTATCCCCAATCTGCCAAAAGAAACGATTCAATATTAGGGTTGTTTGTACGAGTATACTGTTGGACGCTTCCGGCAACAGGACTCTGGCTTCCCGGTGACCGGGGAACAGAGCAGGTTGCCCCCGGGGCGATGCAAGGCCATGGGAAACTTCATCACGCCATCTTGGGGCGTTGCGCCTGCACAAGGACGATGTCGTGTCGCCGGGTAACAGGACAAAAACGGGCCGAAGACGCCAGAATGGCACAGACGCGGTCCCGGCCGGACCCAAGCTGCACATCCCCTCGGCGCAATGCATTGCGGGTGTTGTCTCTGGCATAGAATACGGTGTCCTTCCCAGGGCGGGAGATGCCCGGTCCACTGCCCTGCCTCTCTGTCCGGCTCCCGCATACAGGCAAACACCATGGCAAGCAATCAAGCATGGCTGGATCAGGTGCAGGAAGAAATTCTGGATGCTGACCGGCCCATCTGTGATCCCCACCACCATCTGTGGGACTTGCGGACGGAATCCGTCGCAGCGCGGTATTTCCTGGACGAGGTCCTGGCCGATACCGCCAGCGGCCACAATGTGGTGTCCACGGTGTTTGTCGAGTGCGGAGCCATGTACCGGGCAAGCGGTCCGGAGGCTCTGCGTCCCGTGGGCGAAACTGAATTTGTCAATGGCATGGCCGCCATGAGCGCCTCGGGACAGTATGGACGCACCCAAATCGCCAAAGGCATTGTGGGACACGCCGATCTGACCCTGGGGGCGGAAGTGGAGGCGGTGCTCGCGGCACATGTGCAGGCGGGCGGCGGGCGTTTCCGGGGTGTCCGGCATGCCGTCGCCTGGGACCCTCATCCCGAAATTCGCAAATCCCGCACGGGGCCGCCGCCCCATCTGATGTTGGATCCCCGATTTCGCGCGGGGTTTCAGTGCCTGAAGGGTTTTGACATGAGTTTTGAAGCCTGGCTATACCACCATCAGCTGCCTGAGCTGCTGGATCTGGCTCGCCATTTCCCTGACACCACCATCATCCTGAATCACTTGGGCGGCCCCCTGGGGATTGGAGCCTATGCCCGCCGCAAGCAGGCGATCCATGTGCAATGGCAGCGAGACATGGCGGACTTGGCGCAATGCCCGAATGTGGTGGTCAAGCTGGGCGGCATCAACATGGTGCCGAACGGCTTTGGATGGCATGAACGAGAGTGCCCACCGACCTCCATGGAATTGGCAGCGACAACCGGGCCTTGGTATGCTCATGCCCTGGAGTGTTTTGGAACTGGCCGATGCATGTTCGAGTCCAACTTTCCCGTTGACAAGACATCCGTCAGTTACGCTGTACTCTGGAATGCCTTCAAGCGCATGGCCGCCGATCTCTCGGACACGGAAAAGGCGCAGCTGTTCCACGATACGGCAGTGTCTGTGTATAGGCTGCAGGATTGACCTGCGGCTGCCAGCCGCAGGATCTGTGGAGAATGCCGCGGGTGCAGTCGGAAACCGGGCCTTCCCGTCACTCCACACGATCCCGCGTTGCCCTGCCGGCATTGCGGGAGCAACCCCTCTGGCTGTGCTGTCTATCCTGCGCGGCGCGACACCCGTTGCCCGGGGCGCATGCGGCCCTGCCCGTCCCAACGGCCTTCCTGTCCGATCCCCGTGTCCGCAAACAGGTTTCGCCGACCCTGGCACAGGGCTGCGAGGGTCCAAAGCAGGAGGGACTTGCCGATGCGTCGCGGCCGCGTCAGGAACAGGCTCAAGCCTCGCCTCATGGTCGTCCGGGGCAGGCGTACCGCCGGTGCCATGCTGGACAGAGACAGGGGACAGTGGTCCGTCCCTCTGCCGCCGGGCGAGAGCGGAGGCCTCCTTTGGCTCTCTAGGCAAGCAGGGATGTGTCCTTGGCCAACGGTAAACGGTCGCAGGCCCCGATGGCCCTGCGGGGCCTGCCTCGTGTCCCTTAGCACAGCCTGCGTGTTTTGGGTACACTGACTTGCAGGGTCTGGGGCCGCATTTGGACCTGGTGATCGACTGGTATCTTGGCACGCAGGGCGGAAAACATCCATGAAAATTCTGGTCACGGGGGGAACGGGGCGTGTAGGCGCCAATCTCTGCAAGATTTTGCTGGCGCAGGGGCATGCGATTCGGGCCTTCACCTATCCGGGGGATGCGTTGCGGGCCCACAAGCTGGACGGCTTCGCCAACGTGGAAGTCCTGGAAGGGGATCTGCGCAATTATGCGGATGTCCAGAAGGCCGTGGCCGGCGTAGAGGCCATCTACCATCTGGCAGCGGCTTTTGGAGGCCCCTTTGACAATCGCCAGTATCTGGCCATCAATGCCATGGGCACGCTGAATCTGCTGGAAAGCGTGGTGGAGCTGTGTCCACACCTGCGTCACTTCGTCTATGCCTGCACAGAAGCCATCTACTGGCGGTTGGAGGAGCGCAGCGTCCATCTGACAGGCCGGGAGAGCCGCTATTTTGACCGACCCATTACGGAGGACATGGTGGCCCGGTATCATCAGATGCCCTACTTTCTGACCAAGTGGATCGGAGAGGAACTGGCCATGTCATACCATCGCCAATATCAGGTGCCGGTCACTTCGTTTCGCTTTACCACCATCATCGAACCCAGCGAATTCCTGAACGGTCAGGGCTTGCCGGGGTTGTTCTTGCTCAGCGCCGCCCACCAGGCCTATGGGGCCCAGCACAGTCCCGATCCGGACGAGCAAGCCATGTTGGACAAAATTCGGGCGCTCTGGACAGGAGAGGAGAAGCTCCTCCTGAGCCGGAATCCCAACGGCGTGCCGTTTCGGCAGCACTTCAGTGACGTCCGCGACATCGCTCAGGGGCTGGCTCTGGCCCTGAACCACGAGAAGGCCGTGGGGGAGGAATTCAACCTGGGGGGCGCCGCCCTGTTCGACTGGGCCGAGATCGTGCCCTTCCTGGCGGAGCGCCATGCGATGGAGTACGTGGAGGCCCGCATTCCGTCGGCCAACCACTTTGAACTGGACACTACCAAGGTGAAATCCCTGTTGGGATATCGCCCGCAATATGGCTTCCGGCAAATCCTGGAGACGGCCGAGGCCTTTCGCCGGGGCGAATCTACCGATGTGATTCCCACCGGTGTCCGCTGGGTGACGGGGTCCTAGGAGAGGGGTTTTGCGGGTTTTCTGGGCCGGCCTCCCGGCTGCCACCGCGTGCGCCGCCAAGGTGTCCCGCATGGCGGCGCTCTCCCGGCGTGTCATGCTGTGCCGATGGGTGGAACTGCTGGGCCGGACCGGACCGTCTGCGAAAGCTGGAGGCAGACAAATGGGCTGCGTCAGGACACCGCCCAGTGGCAGAATTGCTGGGCCGAGCCCATACGGTCCTGGCTTGGAACGCTTCCTTCAACTGAAGGATGATGGGCCAGACAGCTCGAAGCGGCCCGTTGCTGTGTCGCTGCAGAGAATACGATCTGGAACGCGCAATTTCAGCCTTGGCTCGCAAACCATGTGCAACGCGCACGCAAGGCGGCAGAAGCCTTGGAGGTTATGCGGGAATTTCAAGGCAAGCTGCGCATGGGGCCGCAAGTTGACCCAGGCAGAGAGGCATGAGCGTTGCATGTTGCCTGGACCTGGAGGGACCGTCACAACCTGCCAGCAGGCTTACGTGATAATATGACTCAAGGCTGCCAATGCCCCCATGTCCTGACTGTCACGGTGATCTGGGACATATGGCCCGAGAGGCCCCCGGGCCTCCCCCAATGAGTGGATGATGTGACTTCATGCGCATGATGGTTTTTGGTGCCGCTGGCTTTCTGGGCAGCCACCTGTGCGACAGATTGCTGGAGGCGGGCCATGAAGTTGTCGGCGTGGATTCTCTGCTGACCGGTTCCCTGCAGCAGAATCTCTCCCATCTGACGCACCATCCCGGATTCACGTTTCACCGGCACGATGTCAGTCAGCCGTGGTCTGTGGCCGGCCCCCTGGACGCCATCCTGAACCTGGCCAGTCCGGCCAGTCCCAAGGACTTCGAGAGTCTGCAACTGGACATTCTGCGGGTGCACAGTCAGGGCATGTGGAACATGCTGGAACTGGCCCGGGAAAAGGAGGCCCGCTTTCTGCTTGCCAGCTCCAGCGAGATCTACGGCATCCCGGACCAGCATCCTCAGGTGGAGACCTACCATGGCAACGTGGATCCCGTGGGGGACAGGTCTTGCTATAACGAAGCCAAGCGGTTCGCCGAAACCATGGTCATGGCCTATCACCGTAAGTACGGTCTCTCCACCCGCATCGCGCGCATCTTCAACACGTACGGGCCACGCATGCGTCTCAATGATGGCCGGGCCATTCCCAATTTCATCATCGGGGCCCTGCGGGGGGAGCCGCTTACCTTGTATGGCGACGGCACACAGACGCGCAGTCCTTGCTACGTATCGGACACGGTCCGGGGGTTGCAACTCTTGCTGGAAAGCGACGAGACCATGCCGGTCAACATCGGCAATCCCAATGAATGGTCCATGCGCAAGCTGGCGGGCTTCATCAACCGCGCGCTGGGCAACCGGGCCGGCCTGTGCCACGGGCCGCCCCTGCATCAGGACGACCCCCCGCGGCGCAAGCCGGACATCACGCGCGCCCAGGAGATCCTGGGATGGCAGCCGGAAGTGGACCTGGTGGAGGGTATCGCTTGGACCGCAACGTGGATGCGCGCTCAGATGAAGGAATCGACCAGTGCAGCAGTCTGATATCCGCAATTTCTGTATCATCGCCCACATCGACCATGGCAAGAGTACCCTGGCCGACTGCCTGCTGCACTACACAGGCACAATTCCGGACCGAGACTTGCGACATCAACATCTCGACTCCATGGAGCTGGAGCGTGAGCGGGGGGTCACCATCAAGGCCAGTGCCGTGCGCATGGGCTGGACCTTGAACGGCCACGCCTATGAGTTGAACCTGATTGACACCCCGGGCCATGTGGACTTCAGCTTTGAGGTCACGCGCGCCTTGAGCGCCTGCGAGGGGGCGCTCTTGGTGGTGGATGCCACCCAGGGCATCCAGGCCCAGACCTTGGCCCATCTCTACACGGCCCTCGACCTGGACTTGGCCATTGTGCCGGTCATCAACAAGATTGATCTGGCTTCCGCCTGGCCAGAGCGGATTGCCGGCGAGCTGGAGGACCTGCTGGCGGTCGATGCCGATTCGATTCCCCGGATCAGCGCCAAGAACGAAATCAACATTGACCAGGTCCTGGAGGCCATCATCCAGGACATTCCGGCCCCTGCCGGCGACCCGGAGGCCGCGCTGCGCGGTCTGGTCTTTGATTGTCACTATGATGCCTATAAAGGGGTGATTGCCAACGTGCGAGTGGTGGACGGCACATTGCGGGAACGGGCTTCCCTGGTCGGCGTCAACAATGGCCGCCCCATAGTGCCCATAGAGGTAGGCATTCTGACTCCCCAGATGATGCCCCAGCCGCAGCTTGCCACGGGCGAGGTGGGCTACATCGCCACAGGTCTCAAGAGCGTGCAGGAACTGGAAGTGGGCGAGACCATTTCCCTGTTCCACACCCGGGATGTGGAACCCCTGCCAGGATACAAGCCCATGGCGCCGATGGTCTTCTCGGGTCTGTATCCCACCCGGGCCGAGGACTACTACGACCTGCGGGATGCCCTGGAGAAACTGCAGCTCAACGACGCGGCCTTGACCATCCAGCCCGAGACCAGTCACGCCTTGGGCTTTGGGTTTCGCATAGGCTATCTGGGCCTTTTCCACATGGGCATAGTGCAGGAGAGGCTGGAAAGGGAATATGAACTCGATATCCTCTTCACTGCCCCTTCGGTCCAGTACGAAGTGCTGTGCACGGACGGCGCAGTCCGGCATGTCCACAGCCCGGTAGACCTGCCGGATCCCACCCAGATCGCTGCGATTTCGGAGCCTTGGTGCAACGTCAGCATCTACACGCCTGCGGACTACATGGGGCCGGTCATGACGCTGGTGACCCATCGCCGCGGTGAAGTGGTCACGCAGGACTGGCTGGACACGCAACGGGTCGAACTCCGCTATCGCATGCCCCTGTCAGAGATCATCGTGGACTTCTACAGCGAGCTGAAGTCGGCCACCCGGGGCTATGCCAGCCTGGACTACAGCTTCGAGGCATACCGCGAGGCCGACATGGTGCGGCTGGACATCTTGGTCAACCGCCAACCCGTCGATGCCATGAGCCTGATCGTCCATCGCAACAAGGCGCATCCCAATGGCCAACGGCTGGTCAGCAAGATGAAGCGGCTGATTCCGCGGCAGATGTTCGAAGTGCCCATCCAGGCTGCCGTAGGCAACAAGATCATTGCCAGGGCCAACGTGCGGGCGTTGCGCAAGGACGTGCTGGCCAAGTGCTACGGTGGGGACGTGACCCGCAAGCGCAAACTGCTGTCGCAGCAGAAAGAGGGCAAGCGGCGCATGAAGATGGTGGGCCAGGTGGAGATTCCGCAGGAGGCCTTCATGTCCGTGTTCAGCCTCAAGGATGACTAGCAATTGGCAGCTGGACCTGTTGCACCAGCATGGGCTGCGACCCAAACGGTCCCTGTCCCAGAATTTTCTGCTCGATGACACCTACCTGGAGCGCATTGCGGAGGCAGCCGAGCTGTCCGTCGGCGATCGGGTGCTGGAAGTGGGCCCCGGCCTGGGGAGTCTGACTTGGCAGCTGGCCGCCCGGGGGTGCCAGGTCCTGGCCGTGGAAATCGACGAGGCGCTGGTGGCGGTTCTCCGGCGGGAATTCCAGACAGAGCCCTCGGTCCACATTGTGGGCCGCAACATTCTGGACTGCCATGTGCCCGATCTCTGGGCCCAGGTAGGCCACCCGATCGGAGATGGTGTGTACAAGGTCGTGGCGAATCTGCCGTATCATGCCGCCAATCGCATTCTCATGCACCTGTGGGAAGGAACGGAGCCCAAGCCCACCAGGGTCACTGTGCTGGTGCAGGAAGACGTGGCACGCCGGATCTGTGCGCAGCCCGGCTCAATGTCACTGCTGTCTGTGGGCACTCAGTTCCATGCCGCCTGCCGCATTTGCCTGCGCATACCGGGGGGAGCCTTTTTCCCGGCGCCCAGAATCCGCAGCGCCTTGGTGGACCTGCAGACTCATCCTGCGGCATTGCGACAGGGTGTGGATGCCCAGGGGATGTTCGCCTTGGTCCGGGCCGGCTTTGGTCAGAAGCGCAAGCAACTGGCCAATGCGATCAGCCACGGGTTGGGCCTGCCCCGGCCGCTGGTGCAGCGGTGCCTGTGCCAGGCGCAGGTGGCACCGGCCCGGCGGGCGGAAACCCTGAGCGTGGAGGAATGGGTCAAGGTGGCGGCCGCCTTCGCGCAGGAGCCGCTACAGTAACGCCTCGATTTTGACGCGCGTGTCCCGCCACGAAACTTTGGAAAGACCCAGCTTCTGGCGCAACACCTCCTCCGGCATGGACTGGCGGAAGGCGTTTACCGCACAGGTCCAGCGCAGGACTTCGAAGCCGACTTTGCAGCTGTGGATGCTGGCGGCCCGCCCCAGGTGCTCCAGAATGTATTCCAGATTCCGGGCGGTGCAGTCAAAAATCCGGGCTTCGGGATTGTCTCCCAAGGCGTGGCTCTGACAATATTGCCGAAAGTGGGCGATAGTGGAGCGGTTCAGGGTCAAGACCCGGGTCTTGTAGTGGGCATTGCCGACACCGGCTCGGATTGTGACCGAAAAATGCTGGTCGTTCGTCACCTCGAAATCTCCCAGACGCAGATTGAGGCACTCCTGTTTCTTCATGCCGGTTTGGAGCAGCAAGGACACCAGGAGCAGGGGGCGCTCGTCCGGCTTGTCAAGGCTCCAGAACATGGCCGAGGCCGCGCTGTACAGGGACCGCACCTCCTTCATGTCCAGGACCGCCGGGATGTAGGGGGCGGGCTGGACTTGCTTCAATGCGGCGGCCGGATTCTTTTGTATGTGCCCTTCCTGTTGCAGCCAGCGGAAGAATCCCTTGGTGCTGGCAATGCGGCGCGACAACGTGGACTTGCTGCAACTGATCCCGCGGTCATGCTCCAGCCAATGCAGGAAGGAATGGAGATCTTCAAGCAGCAGATTCTGGACCGGAGTCTGTCTCCGGAAATAATTGCTGAGCAGGCTCAAATCGTGGGAGAAAGCCTTGATCGTGTTCTGGGCCGAACCCCGCTCTGCCAAGTCGGCCAGAAACAGCGGCACTGCCTCTGCAAAGGTCAGACCCAGATTTGCAGGGAAGGCAGCCCGCGCCTCTGCCTTCGGCTCCTTGCTTGTGGAGGTCTGGAGATTGATCTCGACTATCTGCGCATCTTGGGACATTTCATCCATGGGATTTCTGATCTGGCGACAATGACGCTATGTGGCAGGTGTGAACATGTTGGCTACAATCGCCTTCCAGGTGCCGCTCTGGCTCCAGAACAGAGCAAAGAGCAGCATCCTTGCAAAGGTGCTGCCGCCTGCATGCTTTGGTGGGAAGATTGTTGCCCAATTAGACCACAGGCCAAACAGTCTTGCAATTGCGCGATGGCGTCCAAGGGGAATAATCCTTTCGGTGGCAACCCAAGTTGCCAGCGCTGAGGGTTCTGCGTGACAGGTGGCAATCGAAGTGCAGTGGCAAGGTGCTTCAGGCTGGGGGGTATCCGTGCCTTGCCACGCGTCAGGCTTGTCCGCAAGGGCGCCAGCCGGTGGACAGTCCACAGCTGGGGGCGCCCCCGCCATTGTGGCTTCAGGCTGTCAAGGGCTTGGGGCAATATCCACTCTGGGAGACGCTTGGGTGTCCGACCCGCCCCTTGGAGGCCATGGGGGATCGGAGGGGACAGGTTCAGGTGGTCGGCGCTGATGGGGCAATCTTCCAGGTTTCCGGGAGCAGGGAGCGAGACGAGACAGTCCGGCATCCGCCCCCGCGCCTCTCTGCCGACGGTCTCGGGTCATGCCCGATGGAATTCTGCCGTCACTGCGGAGGCGTGGGCTGGCGGCAGCCGCCAGGCCCTTGGATCACGGATCAGGAGGGAAGCGGAATCAGGCCGAATCGGGTTTTGTAGTGCTATAATCCGCCTGCTTTCACGCAAGCAAGAGGCTGGTCCCAAACACAACTGCAAGAACTTGATGAGGCATGCGTAGCACCAGCCGCAAGCATTTCCTTCTGGCGGGGGCGCTGGTCCTTGTCTTCACCTTGGTCCTCCAATGGGTTCTGGACTTGTCGCTGCCCTTGCCCGAGGCGCAGGCCAGTTCGCAGGCTGCCCTGATAGACAACCTGATAGGGACCCACATCTGGCTGATTGCCGCCGCGGGTGCCTTGGTGCTGGTCATCATGGGCTATGCGCTGGTGGTTTTCAGGGCGCGTCCCGGCGAAGAGGAGCTGGAGGGAGACTACTTCCACGGCAACGGGGCCTTGGAAATAGTCTGGACCGTGGTGCCCCTGATCGTGGTGGGCTATTTTGCCGTCCTGGGCACTCGGGTCTTGGCCGAGGTCACGGCCGAACAGCCCAATGAGATGACAGTGGAAGTGACAGGGTTGCAGTGGGCCTGGCGCTTTGCCTATCCCGCCCAAGGGGAGTTCCAGACGACCCAATTGGTTGTGCCTGTTGACCAGCCCCTGCTTCTGTCCATGGAGGCCGAGGACGTGTTGCACTCCTTTTGGGTGGTGGAGTGGCGCGTCAAGCAGGATCTGGTGCCTGGCATCAAGACCGAGCTGCGGGTCACCCCGACGGAAATTGGAGAGTTCCAGCTGCGCTGTGCGGAACTGTGCGGCCTGCGACATGCATTCATGCTGGCGGATGTCAGAGTGGTCACTCAGGAGGAATTCGATGCCTGGGTGGCGGAACAGCTGGAATGATCCGGTGTTCGGGAAATTGGGCAAGTTGGGCTGAGACAATGCCATGTTGATGCAACTGGGTTTGACCCGAGGGCTGCTCTTCCAGGCGGCCGGAACAGTGGCCGGGATGGCCTTGGCCATGATCTGGCGTCTGCTGGCGGGAATGGACTTCTGGGACAAGGAGGTGGTTTTTGTCGTCGGGGGCCTGATGGGCGGCTTCGCGTTCATGTGGGGCGTGGGGGCCATTGATGACTGGCTCCAATGGTGCCGCGGCAAGGCCACGCCGCTGGTGCATGGTCCGCCCGTCGGCAAGCCGGCCTGGACCCGGTACTTCTCCACCGACTACAACCACAAGGTAATCGGCATCCAGTATTCGGTCACGTCCCTTGTGCTCCTGATGCTGGGTGGCTCCTTTGCCCTGATCTTCAGGGCGGAACTGGCCCAGGCGGATCTGCAGTTCCTGGGCATCGGCATGTACAACAAGCTGATCGGCCTGCACGGCTGGACCGTGATCGGGGCCATCCTGCTGGGTGTGGGCGGCATGGGCAATTATCTGGTGCCGCTGATGATCGGAGCGGAGGACATGGCGTTCCCGCGCCTCAATGCCTTTGCCTTCTGGATCAACATTCCGGGCGCATTGCTTCTGCTCTCCAGTGTGTTCTTGGGCGGATTCGACGCTGGCTGGACTGCCTATGCACCGCTCAGCACCTCGGGGCCGGTGGGCTACCAGTTTCTTTTCCTGGGCGTATATTTCATTGGTCTGTCTTCCATTCTGGGTTCCATCAATCTGATCGTCACCATCTTTGCCATGCGGCCCCCGGGCATGGACCTGTTTCGCATTCCCATCTTCTGCTGGGCCGTGCTGGCCACCAGCCTGATTCAATTGACGGCTACACAGGCCATTGGCACCGCATTCCTGATGGGCCTGTCCGAGCGGATGCTGGGCATGGGGTTCTTCGATCCCGAAGGCGGTGGCAACCCCGTGCTGTTTCAGCATATCTTCTGGTTCTATTCGCATCCGGCCGTGTACGTGTTCGTGCTGCCCGGACTGGGCATCATCAGCGAGCTGTTGCCGGTCTTCTCGCGCAAGCCCCTGTTTGGCTACAAGTGGATCGCGCTGTCCAGCATCGCCATTGCCTTGGTGGGTTTCCTGGTCTGGGGCCACCACATGTTCACGTCCGGCTACTCCGGCTACCTGCGGGTTCCCTTCATGATCTCCACCCTGCTGGTGGCTGTGCCCACAGGCGTGAAGTTCTTTAGCTGGGTTGCCACCCTGTGGGGTGGCCGTCTGCACTTTCAAACTCCCATGCTGTTCACGCTGGGAGCCATTTCCGTATTTCTGCTAGGCGGCCTGACAGGCCCCATTCTGGCGACGGTGGCCACGGACCTGTATCTGCATGACACCTACTTCGTCGTGGGCCACTTCCACGCCACGCTCTTTGGCGGGTTCGTGTTCCCCTTCTTTGCCGCCATCTATTTCTGGTTCCCGAAGATTACGGGGCGCATGTACAACGAGTTCCTGGGGAAGCTGCACTTCTACATCATGACTCCGGCCTTCTGGTTCATGTCGATTGGCCAGATGACAGTCGGCACCATGGGCATGCGCCGCCGCATTGTGGACTACGATCCACTGCTGGGCGGCGGTCTGGTGGAAGCCCGGCATCTGGAGACCACCATTGCCGGCTTTCTGATCGGGTTGTCCGTCCTCATCATGATTTACAACCTGTTGGTAAGCGCCGAGATTGGCGTCAAGGCTCCGAGCAACCCTTGGCGGTCACGGTCGCCGGAGTGGCAGATCCCGTCCCCGGTGCCGGAGCACAGTTATGCCGCCCCGCTGAAAGTCGTGGGCGAACCCTACGACTACGGATTGGCAGAGGAGTATGTGACCATGGACGAGAGCCAGTCGGCTCACGCCCCCCATTGACCTGGTGCCATGAGCAAGAAGCCTGTTTTCCGACAAGGCATCATCGTGGGGATTGCGTTGTTGATCCTGACGGTGGTCGAGTACGTGGTGGCCTTGCAAACCTCCAGCGCCACCATCCTGATGCTGTTGGGAGCCGCCAAGGCCGTCCTGGTGGTCTATTACTTCATGCATATCACCAGCCTGTGGCGGGAAGAGGAAGGCCATTGAAATGAGCGCTGTTGCCGCCGATGCCCTGGCCGTATACCACAATGCCACCCGCAACAACCGGATGGGGTTGTGGTTGTTCTTCTTTTCCGAACTGTTCCTGTTCGGGGGACTGCTCATCACCCGCTTTGCCCTGTGGCAGGAAGATGGTCATATTGTGCGGCCCGAACTGGATCAGGCCGTGGGTCTGACGGTGACGGTGGTGTTGCTGGCCAGCAGCTACTTCATGAACCGCGCTGAGGTTGCCGTGGCCCATGGACGCAAGCGGGACTTTCTGATCAGTCTGGCCATTACCGGGGTCTTGGGCCTGATCTTTCTCTTTGGTGTCATTATCTTCGAGTGGGGACTCATTCATCTGCCCTTCCTGCATCTGGAGCACCATGTCGGTCCGCGGGACGGCGTCTTTGGAGCCGTGATCTTCGGCATGACCGGCATGCATGCCATCCACGTCATCACGGGCGTGATCTTCATCACGGTCGTATGGCTGAATGGCAAGAAGGATGTATATACGACGGAACGGCATTGGGGCGTGGAAGCCTGTGCCATCTACTGGCACTACGTGGACCTGGTCTGGATCTTCTTCTATCCCGCCCTCTATCTGATTGGCCAGGTCTCCACAGGAGTCCACTGAACCCGCGGACTGGACGGTCCGTGACGGGCCCAGTCCCCACTTCCCCTGAGCTGCGCTGATTTCGGACGGTGCCTTGGCTGCCCTGACCACATGGGAGTGGCGGCCCAGTCTTCTTTTGGTGTCTCTCGGCTTTGGCGTCCTGTTTCTGCGGGGCTGGGTGCATCTGCGCGGACACAGCCGACATGGACATCTGGTCACATGGAAGGCCCTGGTGCTGTATGGCCTGGGCCTGGCGCTTCTTCTCTATGCCCTGCAGTCCTTTCTGGATGTGTATGGAGGCCTGTTGCTGACCATTCACATGGTGCAGCACCTGCTTCTGCTCATGGTGGTTCCTTGCCTTCTGCTGTGGGCCAACCCATTCCCCATCATGTTGTGGTCCTTGCCGACCGCCTGGCGCATTGGGGTGACTCGGCATTTGCAGGGCGGCGCCGCCTTCCGGCAAGGTCTGGGCAAAGTGACTCCCATGCCTGTTCTGTACGGGCTTTACATAGGCAGCATCCTGCTCTGGCACGATCCCGGTCTCTACAACCAGGCGCAGAACAACAATTGGATCCATGACCTGGAGCACATCACCTTCTTTGGCTGTGCCATGCTCTTCTGGTGGCCCATCTTTGCTGCCGGCCCTCGCATTCATGGGCACGTCGGCCATCTGGGCAAGATGGCCGCCCTGCTGCTGTGCGTTCCCCCGCACGTGATCTTGGGGGGCCTGCTCAGTTTCGTCGATTATCCGGTTTACAGCCACTTCGAGACAGTGCCGCGCATCTTTGGCATGAGCGTGATGCAGGACCAGAAGATGGCGGGGATCATCATGTGGATTCCCGCCAGCATGATGTATCTTGTGGGCGTGATTGTCCTGCTGGGCCAACTCGTTAGCCACGGTCCCGCACAGCGATCCGACCGTTCTCCAGGCAATCCGGAGTGAGACCAGTGTCAATGGGAATTGCCTTGTTTGCCAGCGCCAGGCAGTGGTGTCTTGTAGCCGGCGCGGCCCTGTGCCTGACAGTGCTGACCAGTGCCCTGCTGTCGCGGCCGGCCTATGGTCATGCCGGCGGCGAGCCAGTGGTGACAGCGGCCCCGGCCGGCCCGTTTGTGCTGTATGTCTGGTTGGACCCGGTACCGGCCGTTACGGGAACACAGCATGTCACGGTGTCCGTGAATGCCCCTGTGCCCGGCACTGCCAATGAGACCGTGCCGGTCCTGGACGCCGAGGTCTGGGTGTCAGCCACGCTGGCAGGGGCCTCGGCCCAGGCAGTCTCTGTGCTGGCCACCCATGAGCAGGCGGCCAACAAGCTTTTCTACGAGGCGCGCCTGGAACTGCCACAGCCTGGCTCCTGGCAGTTGTCCATCGCGATCGCCACAGGGCCCGAGGCCGCCACCTTTGGATTTTCCCTGGAGGTGGCAGACGCCAGTCCAGAAACTGCGGGCACCCTCATGCAACGGTTCGTGGGGTGGCTGAGGGGCTTGCTGCCCGGAGCCTAGCCCACTCTGGCAAGCGCCTCATGGCCACCGCCGACGAAACGGTCTCTGCCTCTGTGCCCCACTTGCCCCTGTCATTGCTGTTTTCGCGCCGGTGGATTTGGCCTACATTGCTGATTCTGCTGGGCATGGCCGGACTGGCCCGACTTGGTTTCTGGCAACTGGACAGACTGGAACAGAAACGCAGCCACAACGCTGAAGTGCTCGCGCAACGGGCCGCGCCCCCCGTGGATGTGCTTGCCCTGGGAGTGGAGTGGCCTGCGGATCTGGCAGGCCGCCGGGCGGTGGCAATGGGCGCCTTCGATTACGCCAAGCAGGTGGGCATCAAGAATCGGTTCTACAAGGACGCTCTGGGAGTGCATCTCCTTACGCCCTTTTACGTAACTGGCTCCGACCTTGTGCTGATGGTGGACCGGGGCTGGATTCCCCTGGACACGTTGCAAGGCGATTGGCGCCTTTTTGATGAAGAGGACGGGGAGATCCAGATCATGGGTCTGCTACGGCCCTCAGGCTCCCTGAGTCTGGAAGAACGCGGCGGGCAGGTGGTGGAGATACCGGCTGACAAGCTGTGGCATCGGGAAGATCTGGATGCCTTGGCCACAGTGTTGGAGCTGCCGCTGGCTTCCTTGTTCCTGGAAAGGGCCTTGGATCCGGATGCAGAGCATGGCTTTCCGCGCCGTCAGGCCGGGGAGGCGGAACTGAACGAAGGCAACCATCTCAGCTATGCGCTGCAGTGGTACATCTTCTCCCTCATCCTGGGGATCGGCTACGTAGTGCTGGTGCGCCACCGCACGCTTCAGCACATGCAGCCCACAGAGCCCGTGGATGGCCCTCGGGAACGCTAGACGCTAATTCCAGATCCCGATCTTGCGCTCCCGGGCCTCTGCTTCCGCCGCCCTGATTTCCTTTTCCAGTCGGGTATCCGGCGGGAAGACCGTTACCCGGGCCATGCCCTGGCGCACGATTTCGGCATTCACCAGCAGGCCGTCCCGGGTATAGACATATCGCAGGAGACGGTCATGCCGGTCTGTTTCCGACACGTCCTTGAGCAGATAGACGGTCTGTCCTCCAATCAGGAGCTGATTCAACTTGGTCGCCTCGTTGTAGAGGGGCTCGCCCTGCTCTGGAGTGTCGATCAGGATGTACCGGACCCTGTATTCGGAGCCGTCTTGGGAAACCACAATGGTGTCCCCGTCCACGACCCTCACGACCGCGGCCTCGTGGGCACCTGCCGGTATTCCGGACTCGGGACTTGCCATGGCGGGCTCCGCTGCGGCAGCCCCCTCCACGAGCACAGGGGCGGGCATGATGCATCCCACCAGCAGGAAGAGCGCGGTCAGGAGGGTCACCAGTGTCCGACTGTGAGGCTGGGGTCCGGGCTGCCGAAGGAGAGCTGCGGTGCACTGAGCGTGGGACATCTGCGAATTCCTGTCGGTGTTATCTGACGCTTTGCCTACGGAATGTACACGCATTCCGTGGCCGGTCAGCCTAGGCGGCCATGCATCTGCGAATGAGGGAGGTCCAGGTTGAGTTCCTGAGTATAATAGGGGGCACCGGGAAAGACCATTTTGACAAGCCAGCCAGCTTGGGCCCAGCGGCTGGGTTGCTGGCGACAGTCAGGGAATTTCTCTGGTGGATTTCCCATTGTGCGGTTACGCGCAAGATACATTTTCATTTCTTTAGAGGAGAAGCGTAATGCGAAAAATCACCTTGTCTTGTTCGCTGGTCCTGGTTGCTGTCCTCATGCTGGTGGCGCCCATGACAGCCTCCGCCCAAGGCGAATCCGCCACCATGACGGTGCCGGCCGGGTATCGCACCATTGATGTGACATTTCAGGGCTTCAACAATGTCGCCATGGACGACGGGAATCTGTCCCTGACCGTAAATGGGGCGGTGGATGTCAGCGATGTCATCACCCTGATCGACGATCAGCTGGCCTACGGCGGGTCCGTCGAAGAGTCCTGCACCACGCGCATGCGCTGGGTGCCTGGCACGACCCGCATCATGGGGGCCAGTGGCAGCACCTTGAACCTGCAGTCGACTCTGGCCTTGGCGCAGCGATCCTGTGAACCCACCATGTCCATGTACACCACCAGTGAACATGACGTGAGCTATTCCGTGATCATCGCCGGCAGCATGGTCAGTGACTTGACCCTGTCGATCGATGTGTCCTCCGTAGCGGGCCTGGACAGTTCTTCCTCCATCAGTGCCGGTCGCTTGGATCAGATCGTGGATGCCAACATCAACCCGGTACAGGACTTTGCCCGGGTGGTCGCCAAGACGGTTCAGGAGGCGGCCTGTCTAGGGACTGCGGAGGTCAGCATTGCTCCGTTGACCTTCGGCGCTGACGGCAGCCTGTCCCTGGGCGTGAATGCCAGCGGTGACCTGAACGACATGTCCCGGTGCGTCCTCCTGGACATTGACGCTGAAACGGCCAGTCTGGTCACAGACACGTCCATCTTGCCGCTGTTGCTGAGTGACCTGGAACCGGATACGGTCACGTCCATCGTCGCTGGTGCCTTGGCGGGCGACTTCATGTCCGTCAGCGCCTATGTCGGGATGGTGGCTGCCGATCTGGCAGATGACACCTGGCGGGCGATTGTGGTGGAGGCGCTGTCCGCCCAGACCGTGCAAGACACCGTCATCGCGGGCATGGGTGACATGGTCCCGGCCGAACTGGCCGCGAGCCTGTTCTCCGATGCGGCGCTGGAGCAGATTTGGGGCGAGCTCATTCTGATGGACATCAACCCTGACACCCTGGAGGCCTTGGTCCTGGCCGTGGTGGGTGGCACCGGGGGTGAAGCGGATCTGATCAATGACCTGATCAGCCAGATCCAGCCGGGCACGATTGCCTTGGCTTTGGCCCGCCTCTTGACCATGGGTTAAAGGCCAGACCTGCAAGACCGGACTGGAGTTTTGAAAGGCCCGGTACCGTCTGCAGACAGCAAAGCCCCCGGCGGTCCGAGGACCGCCGGGGGCTTCTTGATTCTGGGGTGCCGGGGGCAGCAAACCCGCTGGCAGCACGGTCAGCCAGTAGGGCTATCCCGCCGGGCTGCTTGACAGGAAGGTCATCCGATCTAGGCCCGTACCCACACCGGGTCCGGGGCAATGACATCGGCAGGGCGGCTCCCCGGATCCGGCCGGCCGGATCCTTCCAGACGGTTAAGAATTTCCACCTCCATGCCGTCTGAGGCCTGGATCTGGCATGAAAGCCGCACACCGGTCATCCCTCTCTCCGCCAGTTTGGCCTTCTCCGCTGCGGTCATGTTGGCAGGCTCGCCAGCATGGAACTTCACGGCACAGGTGGTGCATTTGCAGTTGCCTCCGCAGGCGTGGAGCTGGTCCACTGCACCTTCGTCAACCAGGGCCAGGACCAGCCGCTTTTGGGTGGGGACCTGGACTTCGCCAACGCCGCGGATTGAAACTGTTACAGTAGACATAGCCAGGCCTTTCCTTTGGGCTGTCACAGGGTAGAGAGTTGGCATCCCGTCGGTCCCGGCTGCAGGCTGTCGGTCCGTGCGGGACGGAGCGGGTCACGCCTCCATGATACCGGAAATCCCTGGTCAGTCCCATATGAAAAGGAACAACAGATCGTTCACATTGGTGAAAGTGGGCCCTGTGCGCAGCAGGTCCTGGACCTGGGCCAGATAGGGATATGCATTGTGGCCTTCCAGATGCTGCCAGGGGTTCAGGCCCAGCTTCAGGCCACGGGCTACCGTGGTCGAGTCCACGATGGCGCCGGAACTGTCCGTAGGGCCGTCGGTGCCGTCAGTGGCCAGGGCCGCCACGACCACGCCGGGAATGTCTTGCAGGGCCATGGCGACGGCCAGGGCCAACTCTTGGTTTCGGCCCCCCTGGCCGGGATTTGAGCCCAGGGCCACCGTGGTCTCCCCACCCAGGATGAGGCACGCGGGAGGTGTGACGGGGTTGGCATGCGCCTGCGTTTCCTGGGCCAGACCTACGGCCACTTTGGCCACCTCCTTGGCCTCGCCTTGCAGATAGGTGGTGACGACACGAGTGCCAAAGCCCAGCGCCACAGCCTGTTCCTGGGCGGCCAGGGCCGCCGTGCGATTGTCTGCCACGACCACGGCCTGGCTGCGGGCAAATGCCGGGTCTTGCGGCTTGGGAGTGTCTGGCACGGTACCGGCAAGGCCGGCGCTCAAGCGTTCGTGGATGGCGGGTGGCAGTGTGTCTTCCAGCTTGAAGCGGACCACGATCTCCCAGGCGTCAGTCCAGGTGCTGCGGTCCGGCACGGTGGGGCCGCTGGCTATGACATCCAGAGGGCTGCCAATCACATCGCTCAAGGCCAAGGTGATGCAGGCTGCGGGATATGCGGCATGGGCCAGCTGCCCCCCCTTGATGCCGCTGCAATGCTTGCGCAGACAGTTGATTTCGTTGATGGTGGCGCCCGCGGCCAACAGTTGCTGGGTCATGTCTTGCATGTCCCGCAGCGAAACGCCTGTGGCAGGGGCCACCAGCAGGGCGGAACCGCCCCCGGAAAGCAGCGTGATGACCAGGTCCTGCGACGTTGCACTCCTGGCCAGTTCCAGGATGCGCCTGCCGGCGGCCACGCCCCGGGCATCCGGCACAGGATGGCTGGCCGCACAGAGTTCCACGGTGTTCGTGGGGACCTCGTGATCATCCTTGACCACCACCAGGCCCGCCGAGACGTGGTCTTGCAGACCGGATTCCACGGCTTGGGACATGGGGCCGCCGGCCTTGCCGGCCCCCAGCACCAGGATCCGGTCCAGGGCATTCAGGTCGTATTCCCGATTTTGCAGGCGCAGTCGGTCCCCGTCCACCTGCATCACTCTCTGCACGGCGACAAAGGGATCCACCGCCTCCAGGGCTGCCGTCATGATGTCCAGAGCCGGGCCGCGGCGACTCGGATCCGGCTGCAACACGGAGGGGTCAAACTGGATGTTCATAGGCTTGCGCACACGGGACGCTGCTCCTCTAGCTTGAACCGGCATCGCTGGCCAGCAACGAAGGAAGGGCCAAATTCGGTCTCTCATCCAACCGGGGCTGCAGCGGCGGATTCTCTGTCAGGAGCTGCAGACATTCCGTGACGGCGCGATCCAGCTGGGGGTCCAGGCCCTGCAGGTAGTCGTTGGGCGTGATCTCCACTTCAATATCCGGATCCGTGCCGTAGTTTTCCACACTCCAGCCCACATCCTTGAACCAGATGCTGTATTCTGGCTGGGTGGTTACTGTGCCGTCTACCAGCGCATGCCTCGGCCATATGCCGATGACCCCACCCCAGGTGCGTTTGCCCACCAGAGGCCCCAGGTGCATCAGCTTGAAGGCATGGCTGAACATGTCTCCGTCACTGCCCGCCTGCTCGTTGGTCAGGGCCACAATGGGGCCCGACACCGATTCGGTGGGATACGGGATGGCTCCCTGCCAACGGGTCTGGTCAAAGCCCAGGCGGCGCCGGGCCAGCTGTTCCAGCAGCAGGTCACTGACGTGGCCGCCGCCGTTGAAGCGCAGGTCCACCACCATCCCATCCCGGCGTATCTCACTCAGAAACCCGCGATGGAACTCGGCAAAGCCCCGCGCGCCCATATCGGGAATGTGCAAGTAGCCCAGACGGCCCTCGGACAGTTCATGCACCCGGGCGCGGTTCCGGTCCACCCAGGTGCGATACACCGCCCCCGTTTCGCTGGCCAAGGCGCGGACTGTGACATGACGCACTTTCGGGCTCTCCGCCTTCTTCCCGGCCTGCGCGTCCGTCTCGTTTGCTTCCTGATCCGGGTCTTGCCCGGTGGTCTCGGGACGGGGCTGGAAGGTCAGTTGCACTTCCTGGTTCGCCAAGTTCACCAGCAAGGAGGCGGGACTCACCGCCTCAGACACCTGTTGTCCGTTCACGGCCACCAGGATGTCCCCTTTCTGCACGTCCACGCCAGGAGCCGCCAGGGGAGAATGCTGTCCGGGTTCCCAGACATCCCCGACAATCCAATCCAGCACCTCATATCCCTGCTGCGCGCGATTCCACTGCAGGGAGACCCCCAGAGAACCGAGCGGGTATTGGGGATGGACGCGGTAGTCGCCTCCCATCTCGTAGGCATGGCTGGTGCCCAGTTCGCCCTGCATCTCCCACATGAGATCGCTGAACTCGGAACGGCTGCCGACGCGGTCGATCAAGGGATAATAGCGGTCGAACACGGACTGCCAGTCCACCCTGGACATGTCCTCGGTCCAGAATTGATCCCGTTGCAGGCGCCAGGCTTCCTTGAACATCTGTCGCCACTCGCTGGCCGGGTCAATGGAGACCTTGACCCGGTCGAGATCAATCCATCCCGTGACTCGCGGCAGGCCCTCGTCGGTCATGCCTTCCTCATTGGTCGAGGCACTGACCACCCGGAGCCTTTCGCCGGTGTGATACATCAGCTTCTTGCCGTTTTGGGAAAGGGAGTAGTCCTTGACGCCGTGGGCCAGATATTCCCTCTTGAACTGGCCCAGGATCCAAGTGGCCAGGTCGCCGCCTTCGGTGGCAGGTTCGGCCCAGGGGTCTGGCAGAGTGGCCTGTGCCTGATGCTCCACCCAGAAAACCCGATCCTCAATGGCTGCCAGGTCCGCAAAGAGGCCTTCGGGAACCGGGAAAGGCAGGACGCGGTTCTGAATGCCGTCCAGGTCCACCTTGATCGGTTCAGGCTTCTCTTTCCCTGCCGGCTTCCCATCCTCTTCCGTGTCCCCTGTGGGCTTTTCCTCCTTCTGCTTGTCAGGTTTTTCCTCCTCTTCTTCTTCCGATTCTCCGGCCTGGGGGACGAAGGGATTCGGCAGGTCTGCCTGGAGGGTGATGAGATAGGGACGCATGCCGCGGGCAAAACCCAGGTCGAACTTCAAGGTGTCGTATTGCGGATTGAGGATGCGGCTGCCCAGGAAGTACAGGTATCGGCCTTTGGGGTCGAATGCCGGACAGAAATCCCGCAGTACCGGCTGAGTCAACTCCACCCTCTGCGCAGGGACGTCCGGACTCGTCGCGCCATCGCCTTTCTGTGCCAGACGATAGAGCCGGATGTGTGACGTGTAGTGGGAATCGGCGAAGTCGTAGGCCAGCCAGCGGCCATCAGGCGACCAGGCCACATGCTCTATCTGACCATGCGGGGAACGGTCCACTTGCAGAGCCTGCTCTGTCTCCAGGTAGTACAGCCACAGTTCGGTGCGGTGATTCACCAAGGCCACTTGCATCTCGGCAGGACTGGCATGCAGGGAGAAGGCGCGGCCGAAGTCAAAGCCTGCATGCATCCGGAAGTGAGACTCGCCGTCGCCCACGGTGGCGGGGCAAAACACCTGCAGCCGCTCCTCTCCCAGTTCGTCCGTTATGGCTGCCAGATGCTCGCCATCATGCAGATACGTCGGCAACCGATATCGTGCCTCATGCCGCCGGCCCAGTTGCAGGACAGCCCCTTCATGGTTGCCCATGGCAAAGGCCTTGCCTCTGACCGTGAGGCTGACCGAATGTCCTTCTGGATGCAGGACCGTCTGCTCCAGGTAGGCCGCTGCAGACACGAACTTGCGGCTGCGCTGCACCCCGGGCGAGGCATAGGTCACGGGGATGCGGCTGGATGTGTCTGCCTGCACGTCGTAGTGATACAGGTCGGCCCCCGCGTGATACACAATCTGGACCCCGCCTTCTGCGGTGGGGCCCCAGGAGGCGAAACGCGCGTAGAAGTCGGTGTGATGGGTATGCCGGGTCAGGTCAAGGCCCGAAGGCAGGCTGCTGTACAGATTTCCCACTCCTTCGTGGTCGCTCAGGAAAAAGATGCGTCCCTGGTCGTGAGCCCGGTCCGGGACCCACAGGGGAGAGGCCAGATTGCCCTTGAGGTCCGCGTGCAGCGGGACAAAGGGCGCACCGTCCTCGGAGGCAATCCAGAATTGGCCGGCGGTGCCGCCCCGGTACCTCTTCCAGCGGGCGGGGTCACCGATATTCCGTCCCAGCAAGATGCCGCCGGCAGGGCCCAGGGCGATGCCGCTGGCCCTGCCGTATGCCAGTGTTTCCACCACATGGGCCGCTCCGGGAGCCTGGACCCGTCCCAGCACGTCATGGCCTCGAATGGGCTGGCCCGCACTGGTGGAGAAGTAGATCCACTGGCCGTCCAGACTCCAGCAGGCAATGTTCTGGATCTGGCCCTGATAGGTGAGCCGGCGCACATGCCCGCCATCCGCGTCCATAAGATGCACTTCCGGAATGCCTTCTTCCCGGGCCACGAAGGCTACCTGGCTCCCATCGGGGCCGAAGCGGGGGAATTCGATGGCGCTCAAGTTGCTGGTCAGGCGGGACGGTGATCCGCCTTGGACAGGCACGGTCCACAAATCGTCTTCGGACACGAAAATGACGCGGTCGTGATGGACTGTGGGATGCCGAAAATATCCTTGTTTCATGCAATTCCTTGGTGGTGCTGTGCAATGTGGTTCCGAAGTCTGGATGGAACTTTCCACTGGGTCGGTGGGTAACTATGCAGTCCCCAAAAGGTCTGGGTTGCCCACTGGCTGCGCTTCGGGGCGGATTTTCAGAGTGGCGGGCCTCTGCCCCAAGCACACAGAAAGCCAGTATAGATTGCTCCTACTAAAATACATACATGACACAAGGGATCCATCACCTTTTGGACACCGAGCCATCCACGGCAATGACCTCAATGCCTCTTCGTGTGCTGCTTTTCTCACTGGCCTTGACTTGCAGTGCGGGCTGCATGTCTCCCCTGACCAATACCCTCCGCTATGCAACCTCGGGCGGCGAACCCTACCTGTTCCCTGCGGAAGAACCCGGTACCGCGGCCATCCAGGGCACCGTGATGCACAATGGGCAGCCCTTGGCCCACGCTGTGGTGCTGGTGGCGGAGCCGCAGGGCACGCCCTATGTCACTCGTTCCAATCTGGCTGGGGAATATATGCTGCAGGGCCTGCCCGCTGGCCATTACATCCCCATTGCGGTAGCCGCTGGATTTGAGGAGCAGGTGTTGCGGAACCGATGGGGCATGCCGTGGGCCGTGCAACTGGCGCCAGGCGATTCGATCACCGTACCGGCAATACCGCTGCAGCCTCTGACGGCTCCGCCTCTCGGATCCGACACGGCGGAACGCAGTGCACTGACACTGCAAGGATCCTATGCCGTGACTTCTCCTTATCCGGAAGGTGCGGCGGCCCAGGTGCAGCACTGGACGTTTCAGCGCAACGAGGTGATCAACGACACGCTCTTTGTATACCTGTCACCGGATGCAGTCGGCAGCCGTGCTCCCCGGCCCTTGCTTTTGGCCATCTACCCGGGCCACAGCCTGATGTGGGAGGATGTCAGCGTGGCCTTCGCCAGTCGGGGCTATGCCGTGGTGGCCTTGTCCCCGCTGGCGCGTTATGGCAAAGACGTGATGGAGCACGGCGAGGATGCGCGTCTGGCGCTGCATTTTGCGCGCAACGGCGATCTGGGAGATGCCATAGACGGACAGTTTCCTTTGGCCATAAGCGGCAGTTACGGTACCGCGGTGCTCAACCGCCTGTTGCGTCTGGAGCCGCAGGAATTTGCCGGCGTGGCCTTGTTGGGGGGCATCAGCAATGCCTTCTCCGGTGCCGCCGACTTCTACGCGGGCAGGCTGGATTGGCCTCCCGAATTGGGATTGGGCTATGCACTGGCGGCCTTGGGCACCGCCAACGCCAAGCCGGCCAGCTTCATGCACTTTTCGCCTGTGTACACTGCGGAAGTCATGCCTCCCACCTTGCTGTTGCATACGCAGGCGGACACGATGGTGCCCATACAGCAGTCCCAGGAGTATGCAGCGGCGCTGCGCGCCGCCAACGTGCCGGTGCGCACCTACTACTTTGCCGACGAAAGCCACTATATCCAAGTGGGGGAAAACACTTCGCTGACCACCCGCAGGGTGTTTCTCCAAGTTCTGGCCTTTCTGCAAAGGCAATACACGGAGGCGACAAACCGGCATGCTGCATTGCCGCAGAGTGGTACCCTACCCAGCGACACCCAGACCCGCTGAGGCAAGCGTCCATGCAGCTGGGGCCACGGACTTTGAGGAGACCCGGAATGTGGGAAAACAATCTGACTGCCATGAATCAGGTCCTGGACCTGCCTGAACCCGAGTGGTGGCGGCAGGCTGTCTTGCTGCCCGAGGCGGGGCCCAGGGTCGTGAAACTCACGGGGCCGGACGCCAACGATCTGCTGCAGCGGCTGACTACCAATGACATGCGCCATGTTTCCCCCAACAAGACTGTGGTCACGGCATTGCTGTCCCCGACCGGCAGGATCCGAAGCGTATTCAGTGTCGTTCTGGGAGATGATGGATATTGGCTGATTCCCGGTCCGGGCGAAGCGGCAGCCCTGCGTGCCATGCTGCAGGGACAGATTTTCTTCATGGACGATGTGACCGTGACGGATGCCAGTGACGCCTGGCGCGTCTTCCAGCTGACAGGCCGCATGGCAGACAAGGCAGTCGCAACGTTGGGGGTGGATGGCAGTGACTGGCCAGGCGGCACGGTACGCCAGGCTGGCTCCTTGCGTGCATGGAGGCTGGAGCGGCTGGAACTGCCCAGTGTCTATCTGCTCTGTCCGGCAAGCGAGGCGGAGGCAGTGGAGGCAAGCCTGACTGCCGTGGGCGCGCAGCCTCTGGAGCCGGAATCTTCCTACGATCTGCAACGGATCCTGGCCCGGCGGGCCGGCCATGGCAAAGAGTTGCACGAGAACTACAACCCGCTGGAGGTGGGACTGGACTGGATTTGTGCAGAGAACAAGGGTTGCTATCCTGGTCAGGAGGTAATTGCCCGGCAGATCACCTACGGGAAGGTCACGCGGCAGCTCATGCTGCTCAGATTGCCCGGGAACGTTGCAGAGGGGGCAGAGGTGCAGGTGGGCACGGCCCGTGTCGGTTACGTGTCCAGTGTGGCGTGCCTGACACCGGGCGCAGCAGGCTACGGTCTGGCTGTGCTGCGGTCCGCGCGTGTGGCCGGGCTGAAGGAGGTTGCGGTGCAAGGTGAACAGGCCTTCGTTTGTGGAAGCGGTGGTGAGGGAGAAGCCTCCTCGGCACAGGCATAATCCGGGATGGCAGGCAGGCCTGGGCGGAACTGACCCGTGGCTTCACGGTGGCACAAACCCGCCGAACGGCGATTTTCCGCGTATCCGACAGGCCCGAAAAGGGAAGGCAGGCCCATGTCTGAGACTTGGAGACTCGTTCTGGAACCTGTGCTGGCAACGGGGGCGGCCAATATGGCGCTGGACGAGGCCGTGGCCTCTTGGGTAGCCCAAGGACAGGTGCCGCCCACACTGCGCATTTACGGCTGGAGCAGTCGGACGATCAGCATTGGCCGGTTTCAGGCGGCCGCGGATATCGATCGGACAGCCGTCCGCGCCCAGGGAGTGGAGATGGTCCGGCGTCCCACTGGCGGGAGGGCCCTGCTGCATGCCCAGGAAGTCACGTATGCGGTGGCCCTGCCCCGCGATCATGCTTTGGCTGCGGGCGGTGTATTGGAGACCTACCGGCGTATCAGCCAAGGTCTTGTGGCCGCGCTGGTGCATCTCGGGCTCAGCGTGGATCCTCGGGTGGCCCGCAAGCGGCCGTCAGGTGCGAGTTCCGCAGCCTGCTTTGAAGTGCCCAGCGCCTACGAGATTACTGTGGGGGGCAAGAAGCTGATCGGCAGCGCCCAATGCACCCGAGAGGGATATGTGCTGCAGCATGGCAGCGTTCCCCTCACGGGCAGTCCAGCCGAGCTCGTGCCCTTCTTGGACTTGGAGCCGGCCGCACGCACCAAGTTGGACAGGGAACTCAGCGACAAATCCACCACCTTGGCCCAGCAAGCAGACACAGTCCACAGGGGCCGACATTTCTCGCGGTCCGAGGTCACCGCCGCCTTGGTGCAGGGATTCCGCAGTGGAATCGGCATCGAGCTGGCAGAGGCGCATATCCAGGCCCGTGAGATGGAAGCTGCAGGCACGCTGATACGGCGGCAGTACGCCAACGATGCATGGACCTATCAAAAATAGCCTGGCACGCTCGGGGCTCTGTTGCTGGGCACGGCCCCGCCTATGTTTGACACAATTTCAATTGTGGCCAAGAGGATGCCCTTGGGCATTCCCGTCAAGTCCCCAAGGCGTTTTCCACAAGTCTCCGGGCTTTCTGCCGTGCCAATGCCTTGGATCCACTGTCGGGTGCTCCGAAGGGAACGTCCTGGGTCTTGTCCTTGACTGCCTGCACGCTCTGTTTCAGCTGATTGCGCGAGATATCGACCAAGTCGGCTTGAGGCCAGATCTTTTGCACCGCGATGCCGGCGCCGATGGCAGCAGCCACTGCGACCAGTGCCGGAGCCCCTAATGTCAAGGCCGCTCCGCTGGTCATCAGGGTGGTTGCCGAAACCGCGGCGCCACGGGCGTTCCCTTCCAGGAATTTGGCGTACTGTGCTGTACCGTGTGCCTTGTGCCATGCCAAGGCCAGCACAAACAGGGACACCAGTCCCAAGACTGGATTGGCGGATGCCACAGCCGCGAGCGTCAAGGCGCCGCTGGTGCCTGCCATGATGTCCACCGGCGTATCCTCTCGCTTGAGGAGAAGCAACAGAACGGCCACACCGCTGACAACCCCGCCCAGCAATGCCGGCGCGTCAACGGTGTTGATGTCGTAGAACCAGCGCTTGGAGATTCCGGCCTTCTCCAGTTGGGCCGCCACTTGTTGGAAGGTTTCATGGTTCCAGTTGGCCACAGGCAGTCCGTTCACTGTGGACACATCCCGTGCCAGACCCTGTACTGTGCCCTGCATCTCCTGCCACAGGGTGTCGGTCTCGCTGGCGCCGAGTCCGGCTTTGAGGGCGCCGATCACAGTGTGCCCTTGATCGAACAGCCTGTGGTACGCACCTCCTATATGGGTCTCCAAATATCTTTGGTCCATCGCCTTTTCATAGATGGTGGCCGAACCTTTGACGGTCTCCTGCAAGGCAGCATTGGCCCACAAACCGGCATCCTGTGCAGAATTCTCTTCCTGTTCACGCAGTAGTCCCTTTGCCATACGGAAAGAAGATCGCCTGTCACAGCCACTTGACACTGTCGGACACCGGACAAACCGGCTTGACATCGGCGGCGCGGTGTTTCTCGGGTATGAAAGACAGGGCGGCAAGTCGTATTGTAACGGGAGTCAGGGACAGGCAGACTCACGGGAGCCCGCTTGCACTCTTCGGCACGTCAATGGTTTTGGTTGTCCATGCAAGCCTGCCGGACTGTGACAGCAACCCTGTATCGGTCCGCGAGGCCGGTGTCAGCTCCCGCGAGATCAGGACGATGTGACTTCCCTCTGCCCGTGCCGCTGCCGAGATCTCCTGCTCTCCGGCACACGACATGTCCTTGCAATGTCTGTGGCCCGAGGGGCCGGGCGAAGTGGGTGGCAGGACTGTGGACTTCCGTCCCAGACACTGGCGCTTCGGCAGGGACGCTGCGTTCCCGCGATCGCGTTTTCCACTCAGGTTACTATCACAAACACTCTTGCATCCAGATTTGGGGAGTTTGTGGCACTGTGTCTGTAGGTCTGCTTACCATTGAACTGCGGCTGCATGAAACCTTCAGCCTGAAAGACAAACGCAGCCGCATCAAGCCCATCGTGCAGCGGTTGCGCACCAAATTCAATGTGTCCGTCAGCGAGACCGAGGCACACGACATTCTCAGCCGCGGTGTCATCAGTGTGGCTTGCGTCGGAGTCAGCGACCGCCACGTGCAGAGCCAGTTGCAAAGTGTCGTCAATCACCTGCTGGCGGGGAGATGGGATGTGGAAGTCCTGGACACCCATGTCGAGTTTGTGGCCTGAGAGGCTGCAGGACACTCTGTGCCATGCCGCCGGACTTTGTGCGAAGTCGAGCCAGAATCACTGCAACCAGGATTCGGAAGCGCACTGTTGCATACCCTGCACTCCCGGTTCTGTCCCCGGCGGCGCCACTTTTCCAATTCCCGAAATCGGGGCTGCCCAGTTGCGCGGGGGACTCTATGCGCAAAATTAATTGCGCATAGAGGATGAATTGTTGCGCATAGAGTTGATGGTTGCGCATAGACGTGTTTTAATTGCGCTTATAGTCTATGCGCAAGATGGGATTCCCATGGCAAGGCAGACATCAAAAGAAACATTGCAGGCCATTGAGGCCGTCGTGACCGCCTGCCCCGACGGGGTCGGTCTCCAAGATATTGCGGATCGGCTGGCCGCGAGAATCTCTCGGCGCACCCTGCAATACCGCCTGAAGCATCTTGTGGACGCGGGCCGTCTCGTTAGGGAAGGCCAGGGCCGGTGGACAAAGTACCGGATTCCCGGCATGGGAAAGGAGCACGCAGCCGCTACGGCAGCCATCGGTACCGAAGATACTGAGATGACAGTGCCGGTCTCAAAGGACGGCGCAGCCATTCAGCAATATGTCCGCCAACCGGTCGCCGCGCGCAAGCCGGTCGGTTATGATCGCAAGTTCCTTGATGCCTACCGGCCCAATGTCACTTCATATCTTTCCGCCCAAGAACGGTCACACCTCGCGAAAATTGGCACACCGCCGACCGGAGCACAGCCGGCCGGGACGTATGCCATGCAAATCTTGCATCGGTTGCTCATTGACCTGTCGTGGAATTCAAGTCGCCTTGAGGGGAACACCTATTCCTTGCTGGACACGCGACGTCTCATTGCCTTTGGCCAGGAGGCGGAAGGCAAAGCGCGGTTTGAAGCGCAAATGATCCTGAACCACAAGGATGCAATTGAGTTCCTGGTGGATTCTGCAGACTATATCGGCTTCAACCGATATACCCTTCTCAATCTCCATGCGCTGCTGGCCCACAACCTGCTGTCCAATCCCGAGGCCACGGGGCGGCTGCGGCGCATTGCGGTCGGCATCGAGAAATCCGTGTTTCACCCACTGGAAGTGCCGCAGCTGGTCGAGGAATGCTTCGACCAGATTCTGGCTACGGCAGACCATATCCAAGATCCGTTTGAGCAATCCTTGTTCGTAATGGTGCAGTTGCCCTATCTGCAACCATTCGATGACATCAACAAGCGTGTATCGCGCCTGGCTGCGAACATATCGCTGATCATGGCCAATCTGACACCGCTGTCCTTCGTCGGCGTACCGTCCAAGGTCTACACCGAAGCCCTACTTGGCGTGTACGAACTGAACAGGACCGACCTGCTCAAGGATGTCTTCCTCTGGGCCTATGAGCGTTCCGCGTCACGCTATGCGGCCGTTCGGCACTCGCTGGGCGAACCCGACCCGTTCCGCCTGCAACATCGTGCGGGGCTGTACGAGGTAATCAGCGCCATCGTGCGGAGCGCGATGAACCGAAAATCGGCGCTGGCCCACATCTCGATCTGGGCCCAAGAGCATATCGAGGCAGATGCACGGGAACAGTTTCGGGAAGTGGCTGAAAGCGAACTGCTCGGTCTGCATGAAGGGAATTTCGCACGCTACCGGATCCGGCCGTCCGAATTTCAGGCATGGCAACAGGTGTGGACATCCCCGATACATCCCCAAGGCCCCGAGACGATTGCACGCACGTCCGATCCGCAGAGAAGGGCCTGTTGACGTGAGTCATGGCCAAGACAAGGTCCAGAGATTGTGTAAAAAGGCTGTGCCAGGCAACACGGCATGAGGTGGATTAGGGCCTAGGCCCCGACGGATTCCGGTTTCTGTCGTGTCGTGCACCGCTGTGGCTGCAATGCCGTTCTGCATCTGGGCCTGGGCCCAACGTTGCGTGGAGGCACTCTCACGTGCCGTCCTGTTGCCTCGGGTGGACATGGCTCCAGATCATGCTCCCGGGCAGGAAATCGTGCAGCAGGATCCACCCAGTGCATCCCATTGCGCAACACGGAGAAGATGTCTTGATGGTCCTCCGTGCGGGACGGGCTGTTGGATTGGGTGGGCTCCCAGGAGCCCGCATCCCCCTTGGCGCGTCCGTGAAGTCACGGGGACACGCCGCGCGGGCCTGGGATGTCGGGATGTACTCCAAGCCTTGTGGGGCGTAGAGGCCCATGGCAGGCGAGATCAGCCTTGTTCCCTATACCCTCGGTACCGTCGGCGTCATGCCTCCGTTTGCGCGGGCGAAGACATCTTCTGCCAGGAATCGTCGGATTCGGGGAAGCCGGGCCAGTCCACATGGCGATACAGCAGCAGGGACACGCTCAGGATCACCATGATGATGGAGAACCACTGCGCCGCGGCCAGCGAAGAGCCGATCATCCAGGCATCGGGCCGCAGGAATTCGACCAGGAAGCGGCCCACGGGATAGAAGATGAACAGCAGCAGGACCCCGTCTCCAAATCGGAACTTGTGCCCGAACTTGAAGAACAGCAGATTGATGATCAGGACGCTGCCCAGGCTCCACAGCATCTCATAGAAGAAGGTGGGATGGAATCCATGGGCGGCATACCAGTCAATGGCCTGCTGCGAAATGTTGGGGTCGCCGCACCAGCCAATGGCTCCGTCAGGCACTTGGCAAGGATACTTGGGGTTGATGTAAAAGGCCCACGGGGCGGTGGAAGGCGGTCCATACAGTTCCTGGTTGACGAAATTGCCAAAGCGACCCACGGCCTGCGCCAGCGGCACGTTGACCGCGATGTAGTCCAGGTACTGCAGAATGTTGATCTTGCTGATCCACGCATACACAATGATGGCGCCCACGCCGCCCACCAGGCCGCCATAGATGCCCAGGCCCCGGAATCCGCCGGACCAGAAGTTGATGATGTCCATGGGGTGTTCGCGGTAATGGGCAAAGCCGCCCCCGTCCGCCGGTGAACTCAGGACGTGATAGATGCGGGCGCCGATGATGCCGGCAATCAGGCACCAGGCCAACAGATTCCAGATGTGATCCGGATCTCCGCCGGACCGCTTGGCCCAGACAGTGCTCCAGAAAGCGCTCAGGGCGGCTCCGCCCACGATCAGGAGGCCATACCAGTGCAGGGAGAAATTGCCGATTTCCAGCAGAATGGGGTTCATGTGCTGTGGAGGTCCTCTTTGAACTGTGCAGCGTCTCATGGCGTGCCCAGGCACGCACAGGGCCGTGCCTGGAAAGGCTAGTGTACCTAACTGGTCCGCAAACTGGACATTAACAGGCCCTGGCTTTCCGGATTTGTCAACTCCCGGTCCCGGCCGGGACCGGCCACACCGCACCATTTTCCAGCCAGGTCTCCAGGACCAGGCCCACTCGCTCCAAACTCTCTGCACTGACCTTGTCCAAGGTGTCGGCGACGGTGTGCCAGTGGGGATAGTCGAAATCAATGATGACAATGGCCGGAATTCCCTTCCGCAGGAAAGGCAGATGGTCGTCTATCAACAGAAATCCCGGCTCGGGGATCAGAAACTGACCGTATCCCAGGTCAGCCGCCTGACTCCAAATGGCCTCCGACAATTCCCGGGTGCCGTTCTGTTCGATGAAGATCTGCTGATCCCGGTCTCCCACCATGTCGACCACAATCACGGCTTGGGGGTCCCGACAGCGGGGCTGGTCCTCCAAGGCGTCGGCATAGGCCTGGGAACCCATGATCCAAAACCAGCCTGGAATGTTGCCGTTGTCTTCCGCGTCAAAGAAGGCCAGGCAGATGGTGTGGCCCGTGCGGGCCACATCCAGGACCCGGGCCAGTTCCAGAAGCACCGCCACACCGGACGCGCCGTCATTCGCTCCCGGCACCGGCCTGTCGCGCAGGGCGGGAGTGGGATCTTCATCGGCCAGCAGCCGCGAATCATAGTGGGCCCCCAACAGCAGCACAGGCCCGGATCCGCGCGCGGCAATGACATTCACCCCCGTGCCCTCTTCAAAGATAGGGAAGCTGTGGGTGTGGACCTGCCAGTCCATGGTCACCAGCAGGTCCACCAGCCAATTGCGGAAACGCCGACTCGCCATGGTGTTGGTCAGCCGGGGACCGAATTTCAGTTGCTGCTCCACGTGCAGAAATGCCTGTTCACCGTCAAAGGGGGGAGAACCCTCTATGAACTGCCGAGCCTTGCCATAGCCCAACATGCCGCCATAGCCCAGGCAGGCAATGGTGACGAGCACGATGAAGGTTTTGGGAATGTGGAAGGGGCCCAGCAATGTCTGCATGCTCAGACTCCCGGTCCATCGCCGCCTGTGCGGCTACGGGTCCGGAATTCCAATGCAATGGGAGTACCCGGGAACGGCAGTTCCTGGCGAATGGCCTTCTCTATGTACCTCTCGTAGGAAAAGTGCACCAGCTTGCTGTTGTTGACAAATATGACAAAGGTAGGGGGGGACACCTTCACCTGCGTGCCGTAGTACAGGCGCAAGGGCTGACCGTTGCGGGAAGGGGGCGCTCCGCTGAAATAGGCCTTTTGCAGCAATTGATTGAAAGCGCCTGTGCCCACCCGCGTGGTGCGGGCCGCCTGCACTTCCAAGGCCAGGGGCAGGATGCGATGAACCCGCTGGTGTGTCCGGGCACTGATGAAGACCAGCGGCGCATAGGGCAGGAACTTGAACTCGGACCGCACCATTTTTTCGAACTCCCGGATGGTGTGCTCATCCCGCGCAATGGTATCCCATTTGTTGATCAGAATGATGACTCCCTTGTGTCTTTCCTCGATCATGCCGGCTATGTGGGCGTCCTGGGCCGTCACTCCATCCTGGGCATCGATGACCAGCAGGCAGACCTGGGCCCGGTCAATGCTGCGCGCGCTGCGCAAGACACTGTATTTCTCAATGCCGCGTTCCACACGCCCGCGGCGGCGAATGCCCGCCGTGTCGATGAGTGTGATCCTGTGCCGGTGGTAGGTAATCTCGGTGTCCACCGGATCTCGGGTGGTGCCGGGAATGTCACTGGTGATGGCTCTTTCCTCCTGCAGGAAGGCATTGAGCAGACTGCTCTTGCCGACATTGGGCCTTCCGACGATGGCTACCTCCAGGCCGTGCTCCCGGGCGGCACCCGCCTGCGCCGCATCAAGCATGGGCACCAGCCGGTCCAGCAGCTCCGCTACGCCGTCGCCATGCAAGGCAGAGATGGGGTGGGGCTCACCCAGCCCCAGCTGCCAGAACTCTGCCGCCGCCAACCCGCGCTCTTCTGTTTCGGCCTTGTTGACAGCGACCAGCACCCGTTTCTGATTGCGGCGCAGCAACCGGGAAATCCGTTCATCGGAAGGCGAGAGTCCTTCCTTGACATCCGTCAGGAAGAGAATGACATCGGCCTCGGCCAGCGCAATTTCGATTTGCTCGTAAATGGGGTCGTTGAAGTTCTGCAGATTGTCCCGATGGGCCCTGTCCTCCTGGTCCGCCTGACTCTGGAACCAAATGCCTCCCATGTCCACGATGCCGAACTCCTGGCCCAGCCACTCGCAGGTGCCATACAGACGATCCCGCGTGGTGCCTGGCACGTTCTCCACGATGGCCGTGCGCGCCCCCGTGAGACGATTGAAGAGGGTGGACTTGCCCACATTGGGCCTGCCTACCAGAGCGACGAGCGATTTGGGCATGGGAGTACAGGGCGCGCCCTAGGGTTCCGCCTCTGAAACAGGCCGGGAACTGATCCGCACTTCCAGTTGTGGCGGATCGTGGCTCACCATGGTAATGAGGCCCGAGGATTCTACATCCTCGTCACGGAAGATGAAGCTCGAGGCCCGCAGGCTGTACGTGCCCACTTCCTGGGGACAGTCATACAGCACCTGCCATGTGAAGTCTCCCGCGGCCTGCATTTCATACAGTTGATTGAATGCCTCAAAGGGTCCCCGCAGGTGCAGAAAGACCGTCGCGAAATCATAGGCCAAGCGCGGACTTTCCTGCAGGCAGGACGCTTCGGCCCGCAGGGTGTTGTCCAGGATCACATGGCTCACTGCCCAGGTAAAGGTGACTTCCGCGACATTGGCCGTGGTGCCCGGCGGCACGACCAGCGTGGCAGTGACCTCGGCGGTGCGAGTCAGGGCCTCCGGCAGGTCGGGCAAATGGACCAAAAGTGGATCTGACACACTCCCCAGCACCTCTTCCGGCCCCTGTAAAACGACAAATTCGGGATCGCTGCGCATTTCCGCCAGCAGGTATCCACTGGCCACTTCGACCTGGGCCTCGGGCAGCACCCGAACTTGCCGTGTATTGGGTAGCGGCGAGTAGCGGAGAGTGGCCACCAAAGAGCTCGGGCTGACATCCAGATCCGTCAGTGCATTGCCTTCCGCATCCACGATTTGGATGGGAACAGGCATCTCAAACCCTTCTTGCTGGGGACTGAACACGTAGGAGTAGAGCGGAATATAGGCCACGGCCCGCACTGCCCTGCGTACCAGATCCGTGGGGCCCGTGAGAGTGATATACTGGACATTCAAGGAAAGATTTTCCAGGTTGAACCCGTCTGGCACCTCTCCGATGCGCTCTTCGGACACCGGCAAGATCTGGCTCGTCCGTTCCCGCGAGGTGACCTCTTCCTGGGAGACCAGGGCCGCGAACGGAATGGCCAAGAGGCAGGGAGCCCCGGGGCGGGCGGATTCCAGCCGATAGTCCAGCACTTGCACGCGTCCCTGGCGAGGCTCCAGGTGGCACAGAAAGAGTGGCCCGGCCGCATCCGGCTCGGTGTCGGAATTCTGCGGGGCCATGGATATTTCCAGGTACTGATAGTAGGGGCTGTTCATTGCGTCCCACACGCTGCGGGGCACGCGCAGGCGCAGCCTCAGGGTGTCAGTGATGCTGTCGCAGGACAGCGGGGCCACATCCACTTCGGGGCAGGGAATGGGCACGTTGGTGATGGTGCGCACGATCATGGGATCCTGCTGGTTGATGATGGACAGCCACACGAAGATGGCGGCCAACAGGGAAACCAGCAGGCGGCGCGCCCGCCGCATCCACAGCCCCGTGCTCCTGGCGGACAGCCAAATGGGATTAGCCATTGACCCGCACTGCCGCGGTGGCCTGGCCCGGGTGGCTCAGAATCTGGTACAGCTGGATCTGCAGGGCCTCTGCGTCCAGTCTGGTCAACTGCCCGCCATGCGACAGTTCAATCTTGCCGGTTTCTTCCGACACCAGCACACACAGGGCGTCGGTGTGCCGGGTGATGGCTGCGGCAGCCATGTGGCGGGACCCGGAGTGTCTGTCAAGATGGGTTTCGGGCTTGGGGGCATCGTCCTTGATTTCAAAGAGGACATTCGCCCTCTCAATGCGGCCGTCGCGGAGAATCACCGCGCCGTCATGGAGCTGGGAGTTTTTCTCAAAAATGAGATTGAGCAGCGAGTCCACGCACAGGGCGTCGATGGCTGTGCCTTCATTGAGCGTGGTGGCCAGCCGGTCCTGGCCGGAAATGACCACCAGCGCCCCCAGTCTCTGGCGCTGCAGGTAGCGCACCGAGCTGATCAGTTCGTCGATGAAGCCAAGGTCGCTCAGTCCGGTCCCCACCCGCCTCTGGAACAGGCGGTCCCAGAACGCGGCCCCCGTGCCGAATTCGTTGAGCAGGTCTCGAATTTCATACTGGAAGATGATGGGTATCGAGACCAGGATGACCAGGAAGCTGTTGCCGATGATCCAATTCAGGGCAGTCAGCCCCTGGAAGGCCGTGACTGCCGACAGCAGCACCAGGATTAACAGCAGGCCATTCAGCAATCGCCGTACGGGCGACTTCGCCAGCTGGCTCAGGATCACGAAGACGAAGCCGCACAGGAGCGCGATATCCAGCAGATTCAGCGGTTCTTGAATGCGCTGGAAATTGGCCAGCAGATTGGCCAGAGCCGAGTCGGTGCGATACAGTTCATGGAAGGTTGTCAGCAGATCCATGACATCAAGGGAAAGGGAGCGGTTCGCCACCCAGCAAGTGGGCCAACAGGGCCTTTTGCGTGTGCAAACGGTTGTGGGCCTGTGGAAAGACCCGGCTGTGGGGGCCATCCATGACTTCGTCCGCTATCTCTTCGCCCCGGTGGGCCGGCAGACAGTGCAGCACGATCACCTTTGGATTCCGGGTGCGCCGCAGCAGGTCTGCATCTACCTGATACGACGCCAGATCTTGCAAGCGACGGGCTTTGTCCGCTTCCTGGCCCATGCTGACAAACACGTCCGTGTAGATCACATCCGCCTCGACCACGCCCTCCAGGTCTGCTGTCACCTTGATCTCGGCGTCAATCCGATCCAGGAATGCGGCCTGCGGCTGGTAGGCCTTGGGAGCCACGACCCGCAAGTCCAGGTCCAGCAGCTGGCCTGCCTCAAGCAGGCTGCGGCACACGTTGGAGTCTCCGTCCCCTACATAGACCACTTTCAGGCCCTGGAGGCCGGGCCAGCCCGGACCGACCCGCTGGGTGCCGAATTCCTGCACCAAGGTGTACATGTCGGCCAAGGCCTGGCAGGGATGCGAGGCTGCACTCAGCCCATTGATCACAGGCACGTGCGCGTACTTCATCAAGTCCAGAATGTGCTGATGTTCGAACACCCGAGCCATGATGCCGTCAGTATAACCCGACAATACCCGGGCCACATCCGGGGCGGTTTCCCGCTCGCCCAAACCGGTCTCGGCCGGGCTCAGATAGGAGGCACAGCCCCCCAGCTGCAGCATCCCGGTCTCAAAGCTGACACGGGTGCGCAGGCTGGGCTTCATGAAGACCATGGCCAGATGCTTGCCCTGCAGCAGGGGCCGGTTCTGGCCCCGTACCTCCCTGTCCCGCTGCAGAGATTGGGTCAGCCGCAGCAACCCAATCAGCTCTGCTCTGGACAGGTTGTAAATATCATCAAAATGGCGCATGGGAATGGCCTCCCCATTGGCGAACCGCAGGGCTGTGCGCACTGGTGGGGAGCTCCTTTAGAGTGGGTGGGCCAGCTGTCTTGAGGAGGCTGGCACGGGAGTTTCGGTTCCTTGCTGCTTGGCCACTGTGGCCAGATCAGGTAATTCGCGCTCGACTGACAGGGACAGTGCTGCACCCCCTGCAACTCGAGTCCTGGCAGGGTCAGTCCCCGCCGCGGCCTGCATTACGTTTTCATGTGTGACAGCACAACATAATTTCCAAACCTTTGCAAGATATTCAATGCTTGTCCCAGCTCCTTGTTCAAGAAGGATAGCATTTTCCAAGAGTCTTTTTACGTATTAGGAGTTACGCAGTTGCAGGGGTTGCGGAGGCATCCAGCAGCGATGGCAATGGCCCCACAGAGGGCACCATGCGGGCAGGATCGCGGGTGCTGCAGCACTTCATTGTCAGGAACCTGTATTCATGAAGTCCGTCTGTGGTCACCCGGCAGACACCATGGCACCCAGAAGCGTCTCACCGGACCGATACACTGGCACAGAGGCCGCCCAGCGGCTACCCCAGGCAGATGCGGTCCCGGTCCACGATGCCCTCCCCGCCGGCTTCACCACCCGACACTGAAGTCCTGGGGCAGGAAGCCCAGACTTGGGGGCTGTGGCACGGTGGTGCGCGGGGACGATTCGACGCTGGACCAACCCTATGCCACAACGATCGCACGGATGCCCTGACACGGGAGCGGCCGTGGATACCACAGTCTGGAGCACCGGAAGCTTCGGCGGGGCCGTGGCTCGGGGGCCTCTGGGCACGGGTGTTTCGGGCCGTCGCGCCCCATGGCGACGCGGCCTGCGGCGCCATCCGCGACCTGACCCTGATCGACAGCTGCCGCCCGTTCCTTGCCTGTCACGCTTAGGTTATCGAGGACTGCCACCGCTCATGCAATGCAGGGCACGAGCGTGGAGAAAGCCCCGGGGTGGTCTGTCCGGGCCCAGACCGCCCCGGGTGGATGGGCCCTGCCGGCCTTCCGGTGCTGGGAGGCCCGCCGCCTGCGCCCTGGTATCCACGGGTATGAGGGGAGGCTTCCATCGTCCATGAGGTCATGCTCCGACATTTGGTCAACCCGTTCTATACAGTGCCTGCCACTGCGCAACTTCGGCGTACATACACCCATAATGTCCAAGGCGATGGCATTTCATTCATGTGACCCGGAATCGTGTCGTTGAAGCCTTGCAGGAGGCTGCAGCACACCCTACATTGTGCTTGGCAATGAATCGTCAATGCAGGAATGCCATGGGCAGACAGCCAGAAAATTGCCGCCCTATCGCAATGTCGGCATCCTGCCCCCAATGCCGGTCGCTGGCCGACATCGAAGTCAACCGCAGTCAGTCCCGCTGACGTAGCAGAACCCGCAGGCTGCGCCCCTCCAGCACAAATGGGTCGGAAGAGCCGTTTGTGCAGTGGACCGCCGCCCCATTTGCGCCATCCCGGAGGATCAATGCCTGCTGTGGTCCATGGGGGTCCTGGATGTGCACTTGGACCGGTGCATGGCCCGCATTGAAGGCCACATAGGCCAGTTCCGGGTCCAGGAAACGCTTGAAGACATAGACATCTTCTTGCGCCTGGAGCGAGGTATAGCGACCTTCTTGCAAGACGCGGTTGGCGCGCCGGAGCTTCGTCAGCCATTTCACGTGCGCCAGCACGTCCTGCTGCCACAGCGCTTCGTTGTGCCAGGGGAAGGCTCTGCGGCAGTCCGGGTCCGCAGCGCCATCCATGCCGATTTCCGTACCGTAATAGATGAGGGGCACTCCCGCCATGGTCATCTGAAACCCCTGCATCAGTTTCAGGGCACTCGTGTCGCCGCGCGCCAGATGCAGCATGCGGGGCATGTCGTGGCTGTCCAGACAATTGAGATTGCATTGGGTGAATTCCCAGCCATGGCCTCTGATCATCCGATCCACCTGGTCGGCGAATGCGGCAGCGTCCAGCCGGCACACCGGATATCCGTTCAGGTCCATGGGTTCTGCCGGCAACGCGTCTCGGGCAAAGAACCCCAGAGCGTGGCGGCCCAGAGCGTAGTTGGTAATGCCGTCAAACCGGTCTCCGTCCAGCCAGCCCTGGCCGCTGCCCCAGACTTCGCCCACGACATAGGCCTCCGGATTGATGCGCTTGACTCTGTGGCGAAACTCCTCCCAGAAGCCAGGCACCTGGATTTCTTCAGGCACGTCCAGCCGCCATCCATCTATGCCCTTTTCGGTCCAAAACTCCACCACCTGCCACAGGTAGGCCTGCACATCCGGATTCTCGACTCGCAACTTGGGCAGAGCCGGCAAGTCCCACCAGGCGGCATAGTTCTGTTGGCCGGCAGCCCCGGAATAGGGATGCAGAGGCCAGCCATGAATGTAGAACCAGTCCACATACGGGGAGGAACGACCATTTTCCAGAACATGGTGAAAGGCCCAGAAGCCGCGGCTGACATGGTTGAAGACCCCATCCAATATCAGACGCATGCCCCGGGCATGCAGGGCATTCCGCAGATCGGTGAACGCATCCATGCCTCCCAGCAGGGGATCTATGGAGAAATAGTCGTAGGGGTGATACCGGTGGGGTGCAGCCGAGGTGAAAATGGGATTCAGATACAAGGCAGTGACATTGAGCTCCTGGAGATAGTCCAGTTTTTCCACGATCCCGCGCAGGTCCCCGCCCTGATAGCTGTAGAAACTGGGCTTGGTGCCCCACTCTTCAAACTGGAAAGTGGGCGCTCTTTCACTCCGCTGACTGCGCCGGAATCGGTCCGGAAAGATCTGATAGACGATGCTGCCCTTGACCCACTGCGGCGTCAGGCTGATGCCTCCGGGAATGGACATGCTGCGGGATGCCGACCCGATTTCCAACGGGAGTGCTAGTGGCTCTGGTCCAGGCCATGCCAGTCGACATGCAACCAGCAGTCCAGTTCCTGTGCCAGGTCGGGCAAGCGGGCCTGGGAGTGGACCGCCCGCAGCCACGCGGCAGGGCAGCGCAGTTTCACCACGGATGCAGCAGGCTGGCCGTCTTTTGCTTCAATGCGCTGGCGGAGCAGCCGCAAGGCAGTGGCCACTCTCTCGGGGAGGGAGCCGTCCGCATTCTGCCCTGCAGGACGGGGCAGCGGCACGGTGTCTCGCAGCCCGCGCTGGGGCACAGTCAATTCCACCTGCTTGGGGAACCCGCCATCCTCGGATGCGGAAATGTTCAGCCCGTAGACGGGACGCCGGTACAGGTCGGGGGCGAGAAAGCGAAACACGTCCTTGAGGCGGCGGGAATAGTGGGCGGGGGGCAGATCCTGCCGGCGCACCGCCGACCCGTATCGGCGGTGTTCCAACCGCGGGTCCAGCACGGTCACCACACCTTGGTCGTCCATGCGCCGGATCAGGCGGCCAAAGCCCTGTTTCAAGGTCAGAGCCATGTGCGGCAACATGTAGCCAACGAAGGAGTTCGGATGTTCGGCGGAATCCTTCTCATCGTCCATCAGTCGCATGCGCTGCTTGTGGACTGGATCATTGGGGTTGGGAAAGGGCAGTTTGTCCAACACCACGGACACCAAGGATTCTCCGGGCACATCGATCCCTTCCCAGAAGGAGCGGGTGGCGCACAGGACACTGTGCGGCGTGGTCTGGAACCATTCCAGCAATTCCCGCCGCGGCACATCCTCGCCCTGGGAGCGGAGAGGCCAGACCACGCCGTGATCCCGTGCGCTCAGGATGTCGAAGACCATGTTGAGACCCTTCCAGCTGGTAAACAGGCACAGGGTGTTGCCGTTGGTGATTTCCAACAGGCCGCGGATCTGCTCGGCGGCAGCCTCGTAGTAGATCTCCGGCTGCCGATAGTCATACTGCGGCATAGGCGGCTGAAACAGCAGTGCCTGCCTGCGGTAATCGAAGATGTGCGGCAGCCTGCTCTCGCTGAGACCCTCTTGCGGGAGTCCGCACTGGCGCTTGAAATGCATGAAGTCATTGTGGGTCGTCAACGTGGCGCTGGTGCAGACCACCGATCGGCCATCCTCCTTGAACAACAGGGCACGCAGGGATGAGGCGGGGCGCAGCGGAGCCCGATGGAAGTCTACGCCGCCTCGGGACACGACTTGCTTGTATCTGACATATTCTGGATCTTCCACGGCCATGCGTTGATAATCATCGCTCAATGCCTTTAATGCTTGGCAAGCGGTCCGGTGTTCCGCCTCCGCCTCCGCCTGCTGTTCGGGAACCAGGGCGGTCGGTCCAGATTGCGCTTCCATCCACGTGGCCGCGTCCTCCAGCCGACTGCCCATTTCCGCGAATCCAGCCAGTTCCACTTGTATCGGTTCATCTTTGGGCACTGTCTCTTCCAGGGCAGCAAAGAGGGCCCGGTTGGCCTGCTCCAGCTCGGGAATCTGGCTCCCCAAGGCGTTTTTGAACGCCTTGCCTTCCAGCAGGGCATGCACCGTGCCACTGTTGATGGTGGTTTGAAAGACCAGCGTGGCTGCATCTTCTAGGTTGTGCGCCTCATCCACGACGTACACGTCCGCTTCGGGCAGCAATTGGGCCTCATGCTGCGGCTTGAGACTGAACAGCAGCAAATGATGATTGGTAATGATCAGCTGGGACTGCAAGGCCTCCTGCCGCATCAGGTCCACGTAGCACCGGGTTCTGGCGAATCTGCACTCGCCGCCAATGCAGTCATTGGGGAAACTGACAATTTCGCGGGCCATGCCCCGCGGCAACGGGTGGTGCAGGTATTCCACGTCACCGGAGAAACCCGGATCCTCCAGCCCCCGCTCGATTTCCTGGATCACAGGCAGGGGGCTCTTGCGGGACACAGGCTCTGCGCCCGCGAACTCCTTGAGGTAGTCGAACCATTTGTAGTGACAGACATAGTTGCTGCGGCCCTTGGCCAACGTGTAGCGGACATTCAGGTCCAGCATGCGCATCAGTTCCGGTACGTCCTTGTCCGCCAGTTGGTTCTGAAGACTTTTGTTGGCGGTGGCCACGATGACCCGCTTCCCGCTCCGGAGGGCGGGAATCAAATAGGCAAAGGACTTGCCCAGGCCCGTGGGCGCTTCGACGATGAGGTGGCGTTGCTGGTCCATGGCGCGTTCTACGGATCGCGCCATCTCCAGTTGCGCGGGGCGCAGCTGGTATCCCTCAAGGGACTGAGCCAAAGGCCCTTGGAGGCCAAAAATGGCCTCTAGACTGGGTGTGTCGGTGTCGCCGTTCATGGGGTTGTGCGGTCCGAGGCGAGGCAGAACCGTCTGCTCTATGGATGGGCAAGACCAGGTGACGGGCGGACGGGTCCCAATCGTGCCGCAGTGCACGCCGGAAATCCGGCTGTCAGGACCAGCACACAGTCTATGGCTGCACCAGGTTCAGAAAGTGGATGGTGCCATTGACCGGTTCCGATGTGGACTCGCTGATGCGCGCACTGCCCACTCTGATGCCTCCATCGCTGTCCATCGAAACAGGCCAGACCCTGCCGTCCAAGGAAGTGACAGATTCGAGGTGGCGCAGATCCTCTGGGGAAAATTCGCCTGCCACCACATAGGAGCGCAACGTGCTGTCCAATGTGTCTTCACTGGCAAACAATCCTTGGATCAGCTCCGTTTCGGTGGCGACCCAGGCGGAATCACTGGGCAGGAACAGGGTGTAGGGTCCGTTGGTGCTCAGCACTTGGGGGACCGTGGTCTGAGCCAGCAGGTAGGCACAGATTTCCAGCCTCGAGTCCAGACCGATGAACCGGTTCAGGCTCAACTCGGTCTCGTCCTCTTCCAGCAGAATGGACGAGATGGGGAGGGGCGTGGCCACAGGGCGGGGAGATGCGGCGGACGAATCCCCTGTGCCATCGTTCGCCGGGGGTGCGGGCCTGCCCGCGTCATCGTCCGCGGGCGGTGCAGCAGCCTCTGCCCGTGGTGTCGGCACAGGCACGGGGGGCAGGAACATGTGGGATTTCCCGAAGAGCAACTCGTCCAGGACCGGAGTGAAGATCCGGATGCCGGCCTCCAAGGTCGAGCAATGGGGCAACTGGTTGTACGCGCAAAGGCGTCCCGCCAGCGTTTCGTTGTTGTAGACCTCCTGGGCGATCGCTTCCAGAGTGTCCCCTGCCACGACGGTGCGCAGGCTGGCCCGCATTTCTTCCGGCACCGCGGACAGAGCCGGGTCCGGATCAAACGGCGTCGGCGCCGGGGTCGGTGTGGCCGTCGCCTCGGTCACCACCGGAACGGGTGTCGGAGTCGCTGCCGCAGGCACCGTCGGCTGCGGGTCGGCGGGGACAGTCTCGGCCTGGGTCTCAGGTGTGTCTGTGGGGGTGGGCAGGGCAGGAAGTTCGCCCAAATCCGCCAGCAGAGGGATGACGATCTGGCTGCCAACCTGCAGAATATGGCAGTCATCCAGGTTGTTGTAGGCACACAGCGGTTCGTAGTATTCCCCCACGCCATAGGCCGCAGCCGCTATGCCGGCCAGCGTGTCCCCATACTGGACGGTGTATGTCGTGCCTGCGGTCGCGTCTGCCTCCTGCTCATTCTGGGCCTCGGCCTGTGCATAGGCGGCAAAGGCATAAAACAGAGAGAGCAGGACGATAAGCAATATGACGCGGATGGCGATGGGCCAGCGCAGGAACTTGGTTTTCATGTGTTTGACTGGGGACTAGACCTCTTTCAGCAAGGACAAGGGCAGGCCATTCATGCTGCTACAACGCGAAATGGGCTGGGTACAGGCGTGGAGGCGGAAAACCGCACCCTGTTCCGGTGAACATGCAGCGGAAATCAACTGCCCCAATATATCAAACGCGCGAAACAAGCATGGAAATCAGGACAGCCTCAAAGCAATCGGCACACAGTGCAACACGATTCGGTTCTGGTTCTTGGCAAGGAAGGCAGGAGAGGCGACGGCCGGATTCGAACCGGCGAATGGAGGTTTTGCAGACCTCTGCCTTAAACCACTTGGCTACGTCGCCTGGTGTGGACGGGCCGCGGAGACATGACTCCACTGGCCCAATCGTGCCCTTATGCTATGGGACTTAATAGACGGGAGTACACAAACTCCCGCATATCCTGTGCACGGGCCGTGGAGCGCCCTGTTGCGTCCCGATACTGTGACCATTGTACTGCATGTGTACTTATGTATATAAGTCCCCATGTTATCAAACCCAGGGGTTTAGTCAATGGACCACCGTCCCTTTTCCCGGTTTGATCTACATTTGCCAAGCCGCCAATGAACCGAAACCGACCTTGGCACAGGTGGCACTGTTGGACAGTATAAGCCCTGTTTTGCGTCTTGGCTGCGTTGTTTGCCGAATCTTCCGCATGTTTCCATGCCTGACGCTTGTTTGCAACAATGAATGCCGACGCTGACCAAAGAGCCCTCGTCTGTCAAGACAGCAGTGCCCATTGGGCTCTCCAAGTTCCAAAGTGGTGCAATCCCTTACCCGCGAAAACAGGGAATGCCAAAGAGCGACTTTGTCATTGCCAATCAACTCCTTTATCCTCCTCCTGTCCCTCCAAAAGCACAATGTCGGCAAGATGCGCAAGAGGGGTTCCCGCATCCCCGCTTGGCCTTGGCACTGTGGTGTACCCCCATGGTGGCTCTTTCTGTTCCAGGGTTAGCAGGCGGCCCTGTACTTGCTGTGGGATGATCCGAGAATCTTCCGTGCATGTGCCTCTGGTCCGCCTTGGCCTGCCCTTGCATTGACCAGGAAGGCATGCAGCGCCTGGACCTTTTACAGAATGGACGTAGTCCAGGACAGGGACGTGTGCTGGTGGGCCAGGGTTGGCAGGCGAAAGGCGCGCAATGGAACTCGGGAGTGTGGCGGAGGGGAAGCCGCAGGCGGAGTGTTCATGTCCATCAGACGGCCATGGCATTGGCCTTTCCAGTGGGTCCGGAAGAACCCGCCGTACCCGCCTGCCGGAGAATGCTGACGCCTGGATCCCGCTGCTTTTGGGGCTTGAAACAGCAAGTGCCGGAACGCTGAGAGTGCACACCCTGGAATGACCAGCCAGGCGTCTGGACGGCTGCAATGATTGAGGAGAAGACGGGGCAGGGGGCGCCGTTTCTGCCTGGCGGATGGCTGAGCCGGCAGGGCTCCGGACAGGAGATGGACCTTCGTGATCAGTCGCTGGATACAGGATTTCCACGGCTGTTTTCAAGCTGCATGGCTCGACTTTGCGGGGCCGCCGCAGACGGATTTGTGGTCTTTCGCTGTGCTATAATCGCCCCGAATCAGGTCGCATTCCGGCGTGCATGCAGCACCCCTTTCGTCGACGCTCCGCAAAGCCAGGTCAGTGGTGTTGTCCCTCACGTCTGCCGGTCAGGAGAGACAGCATGGTCAAAGTCAGAGTGGAGAGCGTGAGGGTCAGCCTCATGTCTCAGCATCGCATCGCGGTGTTGCAGGAAGATGACGGAGACCGGTATCTGCCGATCTGGATTGGCTCCTTTGAGGCTGAGGCCATTGCCATGCGGCTGCGCAACGAGAAGGTGCCGCGGCCCTTGACGCACGACCTGGTACATTCCTTGGTGGATGCCCTGAATGGCCTCGCGTACGTGGTGATCTACAGCATGGAAAAGGATATATATTTGGCTCGCTTGGTGTTCAATGATCTGGATGGCGACGAGCGGGAAATGGAATGCCGACCCAGTGATGCCATTGCCATTGCAGTACGGTGCGAATGCCCCATTTATGTGAGCGAGGAAGTGATGGACGCCGCGGCCAAGGTGCCCGCGGAGGAAGTCAACCTGGACCAGATGGACGATGGGGAAGAGGAGACCAGCGAGGCCACCGAGAATGACGGAAGCCTGGATGTCTTCCGTGATGCCTTGGAAGATCTCGACCTGGACAGCCTGCTCAAACGCTGACCCAGAGCTGCGCCTGCAGCCATATCCCTAACCGAATCAGATTTCCGACGGGGCCGGACTTCCGGCGCTTTGGGGTCTTCGTTTATATTTGAAGGCCCATCCAATTCAGCTTTTCCGACCATGGAAGAACCCCCTTTTGCGACCGACTTTGAAGACACGGAAGTCGTCATGGACATCCCGGCAGTGGAACTTCCAGGCGAAAATGGAACGCGCGGGGGCGTACCGCGTCCGAATGTGGATCCGGAGCAGGCTTTCCTGGGCGCGCTCCTGCTCAACCCCAAGGCATACCTGGAATCGGAAAAGCTGATACGGCCTGAGTACTTCCAGCAAGAATCGCACCAGGTCATTTACAAGGCCATGTACCGGCTGAACGAAAAGAGGCTGGAGATCGACCCTGTATCCCTCGTGACCGAGATGCAGGGCCATGGTCATCTGGATGTGTCCGGCGGGGCCTCATACTTGGACGAATTGACCGAGAAGTGTCCCACTTCAGTCAACGCCTTGACCTATGCCCACATTGTGGAGCGGAAGGCGCTGCTGCGCCAGCTGGTGGTGGCGGCCGAATCCATTCGGCAGATGGCCGCCGAAGGCAGGCGTCCCATCAATGACATCTTGGACGATGCCGAACAGCGGATTTTCCAGATCGGCCAGGCCCGGGTGGACAACGATCTGACCCACATCCAGGACATCATGGTCGATGTGCTGGACCAAATGAAGGAAAACCGGGAAAACCAGAAGACCACCCGCGGCTTGCCGACCGGTTTCGCCCAGTTGGACCGGTTGCTGGGCGGACTCAACAAGAACGATCTGCTGGTGCTGGCGGCCCGCCCGGGCATGGGCAAGACCAGCTTTGCCCTGACCATGGCCTTGAACGCCGCCACCCGGCTGGAGTCGAAGGTGGGCATCTTCAGCCTGGAAATGGGCAAGGACCAGGTGGCCCAGCGCCTCTTGGCCATGGAGAGCGATCTGAACCTGCACCAACTGCGGATCGGAGCGCTGGGTGATTCCCAGTGGGGCCTGTTGGAGGCGGCATCGGAAAATGTGTCGGGATCCAGGCTGTATCTGGATGACACGCCGGGTTCTTCGGTCTCGGACATTCGGGGCAAGTCCCGCCGGCTGCATGCCAAGGTCAATCTGGATCTCCTGATCGTGGACTATATGCAGCTCATGTCCGGCTCGGACAGCAGGGCCAACGGGCGTCATGGCGAGAATCGCCAGCAGGAAATCACGTATATCAGCAGCTCGCTCAAGAATCTGGCCCGCGAGCTGGACATTCCGGTGGTGGCCTTGTCGCAGCTCAGCCGGGCGGTGGAGTCCCGGCAAGACAAGCGACCCATGCTGCAGGATTTGCGGGAGAGCGGCAGCATCGAGCAGGATGCCGATGTGGTCATGTTCCTGTATCGAGATGACTACTACGACGAAGAATCCCTGGACCAGGGCCTGGCGGAGCTGATTGTGGCCAAGCACCGGAATGGGGCCTTGGGCAAGGTCAAGTTTCACTTCAAGAAGGAGACCACATCCTTCGTGGAACTGCCGGAGCAGACGCACGGCTATCGGGAGGAAGAAATGGAGTACGCGGCATGAAGCTGACCGGCTTTCAGGGATTTCCGGCGGGGGAGATGCACTCTGTCCTGATGCCCCAGATCTTTTATACTGACCTCTTGCTCAAGATTGACGACTTGGCCGAGCTGAAGCTGACTTTGTACATCTTTTTCCTGCTGCAAACCGAGAGGCAGTCTGGCCCTTGGATCTCGGATGACCGTCTGCGTCAGGATCCGACACTGCTGGGCATGATGGCGGATACCTCGGACCTGTATGATCCCATCACGTTGCTGGATGCAGCCTTGGAACGGGCCCTCATTCGCAACACCTTGCTGCCTCTGGAGATTCAGAGGGAAGGGGCACACACAAAGCAGAAGGCCTATGCCTTGAACACCGAGAACGGACGCAAGGCCCAGCAGCAGGCGCAGGGCACGGTGCCAGGAGAGGCGGTCCTTTCTCCTCCCACAACGGACCAGTCTCTGCCCTTCAGGTATTATCAGCAGAATTTTGGCCTGCTGACCCCCTTGGTCGCGGATAACATCCGCGACTTGGAGATGGAGTATGCGGCCGACTGGATCTGCGAAGCCATGGAGATCGCGGTGCGGCACAACGCGAGGTCCCTGCGCTATGTGGAAGCGGTCCTGGATCGATGGGCCAAAGAGGGGCGCGGCGATGAGTGACAGCCGTTACAACGGCACTCCGCCCGCCGCGGCATCCGGTGCAGGGTCGCGGACGCGGTGGGCTCCGGCCCAGACGGAGCGGCAGGAGGACTTCCCGGCCTCGCCCGAGTCTCCGTGTCCTCATTGCGGGGGCATGGGGTTCTACCGCCGTGACGTGCCGCCCGGCCACAAGCACTTCGGAGAGGCCTTCCCCTGTGAATGCATGCTGCTGCATCGGCAGACACAGCACCTGAGGAGGCTGCAGGAGTATTCCCAGTTGGAAGCCTTGGCCGCCAAGGAATTCGTGACTTTCGTCACGGCCCCGCCGCGGTATGACGAAAAAAGCTGCGAAAACCTGCAGCGTGCCTATCAGCACAGCCTGGATTTCGCCCGCGATCCCCAGGGCTGGCTGTTTCTGCAGGGCCGCCACGGGTGCGGCAAGACGCATTTGGCCGCGGCGATTGCCCATGTCTTGCTGCAAAAGGGCACCCCGGTGCTGTTCAAGCCGGTGCCGGACCTGCTGGACCTGTTGCGTTCCAGCTACCACCCGGACACCGAAGTGTCCTTCGACCGCATTTTCAGCCTGGTGCGGGATGTGTCCGTGTTGGTGTTGGACGATCTGGGGGCACAGGCGTCCACCCAGTGGGCCAAGGAAAAGCTGTATCAGTTGCTCAACCGACGCTATGTGGAACAGAAACCCACGGTGTTCACCTCCAACCTGGCGGTCTGGGACTTTGAGGAACGGCTCCAGAGTCGGCTCTCGGATGCCAGGGTGGTGTCGCGCGTGGTCATTGATGCCCCGGACTATCGGATCCAGGTCGGCTCAGCCGGGCAAAGGCGGGTGGCCGGCCCCCTGTCCCGCATGGACACGGCCTTTCTGCACAAGGACCGCAGCTTCCAGAATTTCAATGTGGACAGCGGCAGCCAAGAGGACAACCAGTTTCTCCAGAATGCCCTGAACGAGGCCCGGCGGTTTGCGGCCCAGCCTCTCAGCTGGCTGGTCTTGAACGGACCGCATGGCTGTGGGAAGACCCACCTGGCCGCTGCCATCGCCAACACCTGGCTCGCCCAGCGGAAGTCCGTCCTGTTTCTGGAATTTACGGACCTGGAGGATTTGGTGCGACAGACGGTGCAGTCCCAGTACCGCGGCCAGAACGATTCGGGCCCATCCCTGCCGGACCTCTTTGACACCCTGAAGAACATGCCGTACCTGGTCATTGACGGATATACCTACCGGACTCCGAAAGTGGATTACACGGCTTCCGAAAGAGGCTCCTGGGTGCGCCGCAAGATCAAGAACCTGCTCGATTACCGGTATTACGCCCTGAATCCGACTGTGGTGACGATGTGCATCCAGGATGATGAAATCGAGGACTGGTTGTTGTCACGCACTTCCCAGGAATATCAGCAGCGGGCCACCAAGGTTACGGTCAAGCCGTTGGACCTCAGCACTTCCGGACGTCGCAGGGGCACCAAGGCGTCTTTCTAGAGCCCGGCTGCAAGGCTGTTGCAAACACTTGGGTCTTGGGGGCCGCGCCGACCCAAGACAGTGGAGGAACAGTTTCTGGGTACCTGACTCCGAAGACTGCTATGCCTGGACGAGGTCGGCCAGTCCTTCCCATTCCTGCCAGATGTCCACATAGGCGCCATAGCCAAGGGCATCACAGTCCTTGTGCTTCAGGCGTGCGATGACGGCGTGGCGGACTTGGGGAGACAGGTTGTAGCTGCCCGCATGATAGATCTGGTGGTGGGCCAGAATCAGGTCCCCGGCCTTGCCGGTCAGCATCCTGGGCCCCTCTGGCAAGTCCAGGCGCGGGGTGCCTTCGGCCAGGACCTCATGTCCGTGCACTCTGAAATGCTGTGCGAAGGTGTGGTGGGATTTGGGCCACACCGTGAAATTGCCGCTCTCCGGTGCCGGCACATCTGCCAGATAGACCACGGCAAACATGGTGAATCCCCGGCGATACTGGCCCCGCGGCTGGCCGTTGCTGCCGTTCCCTACGCCGTCTATGTGACCGCCCAGCCGTGGGGCTGTGTCAGTGGCATCCGGGAAACGGGGATAGGGCTTGGCCGTGGTCACAGGCAACACGTTGCCTGTACCCAGCAGATCCTCGGCCACTTCCACGACGTTGGACGTGTGAAAGAGATCCAGGATCACATCCGCCTGCAGCAATTCAGCGCAGAAGAAGCTGGAGCGATGTCGGCTGGCGTCCGCGCCCGTCTTGCCTACGTTGCCGATGGAGTGATTGACGGCGCGCAGGGCCCTGTGGACCAAGTCCGCGGGAATGAGTCCCGCCAACTGGATATACCCTTCTTCGACAAACTGCCTTTTCTGCTCTGGCGTCAACATGACCGGGTTCCCTCACATTGAAGTCGGAAGAGACCGACGGGCCACAGATCCTGTCCTTCCCTGGGGAGCGTGCATGGGCTGCCGATGCCGCAGGGCAAGACCCACAGCCAGAATGCCAACATGCTATCACGCCGGGCCTGACTGCAAAGGCGGATGTCTTGACATAAATGCGAAAATGCATGAATCCGGCAGTCCACCGGCCTGACTGCCGCGCGCACGTGTCGCACGTACACACAGAAGCCAGTTCCATGTTCCTGGGCGGCGACCTGACGGCGGCTTGCGGAACTTCACGCTCAGGGATGCCTGCGCATCATGAAGAGAACCCCTGACTCCCACATGTCCCGTTGTATAATCTCACTGCCGTACAGGTGGGCTGGGTTTGCGTTTCATGGAGTTTCCAAGGGCATGGTTGCTGGCAGCGGGATGGGCTGTCAGCATCTTTCTGGCCGCAGCCTGTGCAGCCCCGGAAGTGTTGCCTCCCCCTGCGACGGCGACGCCTGCCTCGGAGTATCTGGAGAAGCCACAGCCTGTTCTCGTACAAGGTGCCTTGGTGCCACAGCCCGCCAACGTGGCCACGGAAGTGCCTATATCCACTCCCCTGCCGCAGCTCCCTGAGGAGCAGTCCACCCCCGTGCCTCCTCCGCCATCCCTGTGTGCGACCGTCACTGCGGCGACCCTTAATGTGCGGTCGAGACCCGAAGTAAGCGATGCGACCTTGGTGGGACAGGTCCAGCAAGGCGAGGTGTTTGCCATCATCGGCAACAACAGCGATGGGTCCTGGTTCCAGGTGGAAATACCGCGCATCGCCGGGGCTACCTGGCTGTATTCCGACTTTGTAGACGAAGGCCCCTGTCCGTAGCCTTGATGGGCGAGGGGACAGGCTCCGCTCACAACACTTCCCGCCAAGATGACTGCTGGGCAAGTCCGCAACGGCCTGCGCCCTTTGCTGCTTTGGTGGCTCCTGCTGGGCGCGGGGGCCACAGTCGGCTTGGCCTTCGCGGCCATGGACCACAGTCGGGCCTGGATGTCCAGCCATGTGGGAGAGAACAGCTGGCTGTCCCAGCTCAAGGGGGCTACGGACCTGGCGCGTCAATGGACAAGACCCAGAGTGGACACAGCCGATGCCCTGGTCCCGTCCCCGACGGTGACTTCCCTGTATGGGATCAACACCTTTCTGCATCACGAAGTGGGGCACGCCCGCCGTCAAGCGGTGATTGGACTGGCTGCGCAGGCAGGCTTTGCCTATCTGCGCCAACCCATGCCGTGGGAGGACGTGGAAATCCATGGAGCCGGGGATTTCATGGATCGTCGGAATGACCCCGCACGCAATGCCTGGTTCAAGTACGATAACATCGTGAGTCTGGCCCAGGCCGACGGCCTGCAGCTCGTGTTCCGGCTGGATGACCCCCCGGCCTGGGCCATTGGGGATGAAGAGGCCCTGGGCTCCCAAGCCCCACCCCAGGACTTCCAGGATTACGCGGCTTTTGGGGCAGCCGTGGCCACACATTTCAAAGGCAGAGTGCGCCACTACCAGATCTGGAACGAACCCAACATCTTTCCCGAGTGGGGCCACCAGCCGGTCTCCCCCGAGGCCTACGCCGAGCTGTTGAAGATGGCAGCTGCCGCCATTCGGGAAGCGGATCCGGGGGCAGTGATCGTGCTGGCCGCGATGGCATCCACAACCGCCTATGCGGGAGACTCCCGGCCCGGGGGCAGTCTCAACGACCTCATTTACCTGGAACGCCTGTACCAGGCGGGCGCAGCCCCTTGGTTTGATGTGCTGGCTGTGCAGGGATATGGACTCTGGTCAGGTCCCACGGACCGGCGCATGCATCCTCTGGTCATCAATTTCGGGAGGGTGCGGTTTGTCAGGGACTTGATGGTGCAACATGGCGATGCCGACAAACCGGTCTGGATCTCCGAAATGAACTGGAACGCCGTGCCCGCGGGTCAAATTGCGCCGTTTGGGCGAGTGTCGCTTGAGACGCAGGCCCGGTATCTGCCCTTGGCCTTTGAGCGCATCAGGGAGTGGCCGTGGGTGGAATTGGCCAACGTCTGGTATCTGAAACGGGCCCAACCCGATTGGGAGGAGGCCGGTGATCCTCAGGCTCATTTCCGCCTGATGACCCATGATGGGGAACTCATGCCTGCCTACCGGTCTCTGCAGACGTACCTGCAAGGGGAGCGGGAGGCAAACGCCTCCGCTGGGGAATAGTGGCATGATGTTGGTCACGCAACTGACCGTGGGACTGCTCGAAGAGAATTGCTACGTGCTGGGCTGCCCAGAGACAAGGCAGGCGGTCATTGTCGACCCTGGCGATTCAGCCCGTCGGATTCTGCAGGAGATGGAGCAGGAAAACCTGACGGCGGCAGCCATCATCAACACTCACGCGCACTTTGACCACGTTCTGGCGGTCAATGACATTGTGGAGGCCACCGGCGTTCCCTTTTATCTGCATGAGCTCGACCTGCCCACGCTGGAGGCCTGCCCCAACCACGTTGCTTCCTGGCTGGGAACGCACATCGAGCCCGTCGGCCTGCCCGACCACTACCTGGAAGCAGGTCAGGTCTTGCGTTTTGGTACAATCGCCTTTGAGGTCAGATTCGTGCCTGGGCACGCTCCGGGCCACGTCGTTTTTGTGGTCCATGACCATAAAATGGTCTTTGCCGGGGATACCCTGTTTCGACAGAGCATCGGCCGGTTTGACTTGCCCGGCGCCGACGGGCCGCTGCTCTTGCGGTCGATCCGCCAGGAACTGCTGACATTGGATGATGAGTATGCCATCTACCCCGGCCATGGCCCCGCCACCACGATTGGGTTTGAGCGGATCCACAATCCTTATGTGGGCGAAAACGCCTCCTTTGCACTGTAGGGGCCTGTTGCGCATGTCCGCCGCCAGTCTTCTGGGTTTGGTGCATCGTCTCATCGGCACGGTGCAGGATCGGAACGCCGAAACCCAAAGCGAAGCCCGGCCCCTTTCCGCTGGCAGCCCGGATCAGGCCCCCGCGAAGGTCTTCGTGACCTGTTTCCCCTTGGAAGCCGAGGTGATCCGGGGGTTCTTGGAAGCCAACGACATTCCCGCCTCGGTACAACAGGAAGCCATCAGTCAGGTCTATCCCCTGACGGTCGGAGACTTGGCAGACACTTGTGTCCTGGTGCCGGCGGCCCTGGCATCGCAGGCCCGGGCCCTGCTCGCCGAGCAGAAGGCAGCCCGGGCCGGAAAGGCAGAGTCAACCGGGGAGTTTCCTGGTGGGTAGCGTGGTTTCCAGCCGGGCCGAAGAGGGCCCCATGATTTCAACCGGCCGCAGGTGGGGGGGCAAGCCCACTGCTTCGCTGGTCGGCCTCGCCGTGATCGCCGTGATCATTGCCTTGATTGTCAATGCCACGTTGGACACCGGCATGTACTACTTGACAGTGGATGAATACCACAGCCGCCAGGCAAACCTGGAGGGCGAAAGGGTGCGGGTCAATGGGGAAGTGGTGGCCGACTCCGAAGTCTGGGATGCCCAGGCCACACGTCTGGAATTCCGAGTGCAGGACGCAGGTGGACAGCACGATCTGAAGGTGGTGTACCACGGGCCGCGCCCCGACAACTTTCACAGGGCCACCTCGGCCATTCTGGAAGGCTCCATGGCCGCGGACGGCACATTTCAGGCTGACAATCTGCTGACCAAATGCCCCAGCCGGTACGAAGAGGAGTCCGCGCTGGCAGAGGCGGCCAGCTGAGACTGGCTGTACCCGCCTTTGTCTGGCTGGCCGTGCATGTCCGCTGACCCACCGGCGCAGGACACCCCCCTGATCGAGGTCCGGGGGCTGCGGAAGTCCTATGGATTCCGCCCCATACTGCGCGGCGCGGCACTGGCGCTGCACACGGGCGAGTGCGTGGCGCTGCGCGGGGAAAACGGGGCGGGCAAGAGTACACTCCTGCGCATTCTGGCAGGTCTCTCCCAGGCGGACGCGGGCGGCCTGTTTTGGCGGGCCCGGAAACTGGACGGCCGCGATCTCCAGGTGCGGTCTCAGATCGGGTATCTGGGTCATGCGCCGGCCCTGCACGGTGCACTGTCATTGACGCAGCATCTCCGCTGCGCGGCCCAGTTGCATGGGCTGATAGAGGCGGACGGGCGCGCCCGCAGCCTCATGCAGTCGGCCGGATTGGGCTCCTTGTCTTCCCGGCCCGTCCGCGAATTCAGTCGGGGCATGCAACAGCGGGGCGCCTTGTGCCGCATCTGGCTGCCTGATCCGCGGCTGCTGCTCTTGGACGAGCCCGATGCGCACCTGGATGCAGAAGGCCTCCTTTTCCTTGAATCCCTGATTGCCCAGCGGCGAGCTGCCGACCAAGCCGTCCTGCTGGTTACCCATCGCCAGGAACTGGCCGACCAATGGGCAGATCGCACCCTGTACCTGCGGCAGGGCACAGTGCATCAGTCTGCAGGGGACATGGCATGACACTGTCTTCCGCTGCCCCCGGGATGGTGTACGACCCGGCGCAGGAAGTGCTGCAACGGCGTCACGGGCCAGCCATGCACCTGTGGCGCGGGGCTTGGCTGGTGCTGTGGCAAAGCGTGCGCATCGAGCTCAAGGAGTTTGCCGCCCTGGTGCCCATGGGAGCCCTGGGTCTGCTGGTGGTGCTGATCATGAGCCTGATGGTCGAGGCCGGAACCACCAACCCCCTGCACCTGGCGGCCGGAGTGTTGTGGGGAGCGATGTTCCTGGCTGGGCCCATGGGCCTGGAACGTCAGAACAGTGGCCCGGACTTCCGGGCCACCATGACCTGTCTCCTCTTGTCTCCGCTGCCGCGTCCCGCCATCTATCTCGGAATGTGGCTCTTTCATTGTCTGCTTATGTTCGGTACTGCCGGAGTGTCCCTGGTGGCTGTGGCCACTTTTTTGAATGCCCCCATAGGGCGGGTTTGGATCTGGATCGGCATGACTCTGGGCTGCATGGGATTCAGCGCAGCCGGGGTAGTGGTGTCAATGCTGACGGCAGCCATGAAAAAGAGTCAGGGGCTGTTGGCCGTAGTCGTCTTGCCCCTGACGGCGCCGCTTTTTCTGATCGGCATGAGTTTGTGTCAGACGGTATGGAGCGGAGCGTCTTGGCAGTCATTTCAACACTGGTTCTACCTGCTTCTGCTCTACAATGGAATGGCTTTGCTGGGAGGACTGTGGGCTTCCGAGCACATCTGGCAGGAGTGGTCGTAGACCCGGTTGTTCCATGCTGAATTCCCTGTGGACCCGAGTGCACGGATGGGCAACGTACGTGCTCGTCGCAGGCATGATGCTGGCCCTTTGGGCCGGCCTGGTCCATGCTCCGGCGGCCGCCAATCTGACCGGTGCGGAGCAAACCGCGCAACGCATTTTCTATGCCCACATGGGGTCCAACATGATGGCCTTGGTGGGATTTCTGAGCTCCTTTGGAGCCAGCATCCTGTACTTGATCCGGCGCAGGCTGGCCTGGGACAGGCTGGCGGCCGCTGGAGTGGAAGTGGGACTGATGGGGGGGCTGGGAACATTGATCTCGGGCAGCATCTGGGCCAAGCCGGCCTGGGGCACATATTGGACCTGGGATCCGCGCTTGACTACCACAACGATACTGGTACTGGTCTACATTGCGTATCTGCAACTGCGCAATGGCCTTGCGAATCCGCAGACCCGGGCACTGTTTGCCTCCATCTATGCGGTGTTTGCCTACGCCACGATTCCCATCACGTACTACTCGGCCATCTGGTTTCGCAGCATTCATCCCATCATGTTCTTTTCCAGCAACCCAGAGGCACAGGGGGAGTTCGTTGCCGTCCTGGGTCCGTCCATGCGCCTTGCCCTGCAGTCTTCGATGGGGGTCTTCATGCTGATGGGCGCAACGTTGGTGGTTCTGCGGTGGCGCATGCTGGATTTTGATGCCCGAGTCCATGCTCTTTGGAGTCGACTGCACTGACATGCCTTTTCTTGTTGCAGCCATGGTGCTGCTGTGGACGATAGTGCTGCTCTACGTTGTCTTTCTGGTCAACAAGCAGAAAGCCTTGGAAGCGCTGTTGGAGGAGCTGGAAGAGCAGCTGAAGAACCAACCTGAGCGGGAACGCGTAGGTCCTGGTACCGCCCGCGGCCGCGGTTTGGGGTAAGTTTACTTGGAGGGGACTGGGCCCCTTGCACCGTGTTGACACCAGAAGGAAGGTTTTCTTGACGCACCACGAAGGCATAGCCACCATGCCCGTCCGGCCGCTGCGGCTGGCTTGGATGTCCACTTTTCTCCATTCTGTCGCCTTTGTACTGGGCTTTGCGCTGGTCTTTACCTTGTTGGGTTCCGCGGTAGGGTTTGTCGGGCGCAGCCTGGCAGACATTCTGCCCATTGTCCAGAAGGTGGGGGCAATCCTGCTGGTCACATTCGGACTGGTCACGACAGGGGCCGTGCAGTGGGTCCTGGACCGGCTCAGAGCCGACCAAGCCACAGCCTCCAATCCGGCTGTCAAGCCCTTGGTCAGCGCCTTGACGTTTGTCAATGCCCTGCTGTACACGGAACGCAGAGTCAGCGAGGTTCACAGTGTCAACCGTCGCTGGGGATTTCTCAGCAGCTTCCTGATGGGGGTCAGTTTCAGTGCCGGCTGGGTGCCCTGTGTAGGACCCGTGCTGGCCAGTATTCTCTTCATCGCCAGTGACAGTGCCACAGCCCTGTCCGGCGCCGTGTTGCTGTTTGTCTTCAGCCTGGGTCTGGGCCTGCCCTTCATGGTGACTGGTGCCGCGTTCGGCACCATCACGCCGTGGCTGCGCCGCCTGAACAGGCATTTGCGGATCGTCAGCATCATTAGCGGCCTCTTCCTGTTTGTAGTGGCCTATCTGCTGTGGACGGATCGCCTGATCGCCCTCACAGCGTCCTTCGGCGGACTGAATGCCCTGGCCTTGAACTGGGAAGAAGCCATCACGGAAGCGCTGGGCCTCTCCATCAGCCTGGATGCCAATGTGCTGGCGGGGATCCCCATTGGCTTCATCGCGGGACTGATCGGGTTTTTCAGTCCTTGTGTGCTGCCGCTCATACCCGCGTACATAGGGTATCTGAGCGGCACGTCTCTTGCCGCTGGATCCCCGTGATCTCATGTTTCGGCGCGCCAGTCCAGACCAGCCGACTGCCCCCTTCCGGGTCTGTGTTTGGCTGGCCCTGACTCTGATCAGTGGCTGTGCAGGCCCGGACACGTCAACCGGGGATTCCCTGGACCAGCGGGAATTTGCAGAGTCCCACACCGAGGCCACCGTGCAGTTGGCTCCTCCCTTTGACTTGGGAGCCGGCTTTCCCGCAGGGATTGTCTTGGACCAAAACTCCGATCCACTGCAGGAAGGAGAGCCGGCCCCGGTGTTTGCCTTGGAATTCGCAGATGGGGCCAGGCTGTCCACAGAGAGGCTGGCGGGACGCGCGCTATTGATCAACTTCTGGGCCACCTGGTGTGGACCCTGCCGGCATGAAATTCCCATCATTCTGGCACAGCAGGACCGGCATCCCGAGGACCTGCTGGTGCTGGCCGTCAATGTAAAGGAAGACCGAGAGACAGTTGTGGACTTTGCTGCCGAATTTGCCATGGACATTCCTGTGATCCTGGATCCTCCCGGCGACATCGTCCGCCAGTTTGCCGTGCGGGGCTACCCCACCTCGATCTTTGTGGATGCCCAGGGCAACCTGGTAGCCAGGTGGCAGGGGGTGCTGGACGCCGCCAAGCTCGAGGAGTTGGTCAACGCCACCCTGACCGCCGTTGAATGAGAGTCCGCAAGAGGCAGCTGGCGTGAACACCGTGACTTCCGCGTCCCCCCTGGCCGTTCCCCGCTGGGCGGTGTCCCTGCTGATCAGGGGGACCCGTCATTGGTTGGCCATGCTGACTGTCCTGACAGTCCTCTATGTGGGTCTGTCTTTTCTGGCGCCGGCAGCGATGTATCTGGGCCAGGAGGAGCTGGCCCATCGGATGTACCGCCTCTACTCCCTTACCTGTCACCAGTTGCCGGCTTCCAGTTTCTGGCTGTTTGGAACAGACAGGCCTTTTCAGGCCCGTTGGGACGGATTCGCCGTGCCGACAGACCCCATTGCTGCCAGAGAATATGTGGGGAGTCCGGCACTGGGCTTCAAGTCTGGCATGTGTTGGCGCACGCTGGCCATTTATGGCTCCCTGGCTGTGTTCCTTCTGGCATACATGGGAACGCGCAGAACCTGGAGGGCCTTGCCTCTGTGGGCGGGACTGCTTCTGGTCCTGCCCATGGCCGTGGACGGTATCAGCCAGATGTGGGGTTTGCGGGACAGCAATCTGTCTCTGAGGTTGATTACGGGCGTCCTGTTCGGCCTGAGTGTGACTTGGACCCTGGTGCCGCGTGTGGACGCGGCCATGCGTCATGTGGCCGCAGAACTGCAAGACGCATGAAAGAACCTGGAAGTTCGACCGCATCGACTTTTGCATCTTACCGTGGGGACCTCCCGATCACAGGGTTTTCTCCAAGGTGCCAGGCAGGGCTGCACTTCTGCTTTCGTGCCGATGCTGATAACCTGTTTCCATGTGCCTCCGCGGTGGCAGCAAGGTATCGTGCAGTTTGGCGGCAACGTCTCTGCTTGTGACTCCGGCAAGAATTTCATCAGGCACAGGAAAACGGGAGAATCCCATGAGACCCGACCATTCCATCATTCCCCAAGTCATGAACCCCGTCCTCTCTCCGCAGCTGGAGCAAGACGTGCAGTTCTTCCTGAAGTGGGGATACCTCATTGTGGAGAATGCCATCTCGCAGGAGCAGGTGGAAATCCTGCGGGCCGCCTTGGATGAGACATTTGACAGAGTGGGGGAAATGTTCACGCATGCCCTGCTGGAAGAGGATGACCGCTTCGCCTTCCTCCTGGACAACCCGCCTGTGTTGCAGCGCATGCAGGCCATTCTGGGCAACTGCGTACAGCTGCACAGCGCCACGGCCCGCGTGACAGGACCCGGCACCCCGGACCAGGACTGGCATCGCGACATGCCCTGGCCCGTGGACCCGGAAGGCACGCCCTATGGCAGTGTGCCGGCCCAGATCAACTGCGGGTACTATCTGGATGCCCTGACCATGGACAACGGTCCCATCGCCGTGGTGCCCGGCAGCCACAGAGCCCTCTTCAAGCCGCCGCAGGGACATCCCCGGTTTCCCGACGAGCTGGTGATACTGGCCCAGCCCGGGCAGGCGATCATGTTTGACGGTTGGATATACCACCGGGGCATGGCCAACAACTCCCAGACCCCACGGCGGGTCTGTCTGATGTGCTACCAAAATGCCTGGATCAAGTCCCGTGAGTCCTTTGACGGGCCGCGTGTAACCGCCATGCGCGCCAAGGGAACACCTGTGCAACGGCTGCTGTTGGGCGAAATCCCGAAGTGGTAGGGCCAGCCAGTGCAGAGGTTGGTTTGCTTTCTTGACTCTGTTTCGACCTAGAGCGTAAAATGCCCTCTTGTCCTTTGGAGGAAAGGCCAGAGGCAGGCACAGAGACTCAACTACAGGCTTCACATTTATGCCCAACATGCAATCCGCGGCCAAACGGGCTCGCCAGAACGTCCAGCACCGAGAAGCAAACAGGTTCTTTCGGGCCAAGGCCCGCAATGCGGTCCGGGATGCGCGTGCTGCGATTGAAGAAGGGGCGGAGGACGCCAAAGAGGCCATCCGCATTGCGGCTGTGGCCTTGGACAGGGCAGCCCGCCGGAATGCCATTCATGCCAACCAGGCTTCCCGCACGAAGTCCAGGCTGATGCAGCAATGGAATGCCACCAAGGCCAAGGCATAGGGAAGCGCTGACAGCGCAGGCGCAATCCTGCGGGCGGGCCACACATCCTGGGCCGGTCCGCAGCGCAGAGAGGCGGCCTTGAGGGCCGTCTCCTTTTCTGTCGCATCACTTCAGTAGCCGGGGGATGCGGTCTGCCAGCCGCGTAGTGACATCGTATTCAATGGTGCCTTCCTGCATGGCCACGGCGTCAGCCCACTGGCTGCTCTCGTGTGCGTCACCAATCAAGATCGCCACGTCCCCTGCCTTGACGGCATGGGCCCCCAGGTCCGTGACATCCGCGAAGGACTGGTCCATGCAGATGCGCCCCACCAGACAGGACCGGCCCCCTCCCAACAGAACCTTGCGGCAGCCAGCATGGGGCCCCAGCAAGCCATCGCCATAGCCCACGGGCAGGACGGCAATCAGGCTGGGCCGTCTGGCCCTGAAGGCCTGGCCATACCCCAGACCGCTGCCGGCCTCCAGGTGGCGCACTTGCGCCACGCGTGCCTTCCATTGCAGCACAGGGGCGAAGGGGGGCGGCAGCCGACACGAGGCGCTGTCCGGGTTCAGCCCATACAATCCTCCGCCCAAGCGCACCATGTCAAAATGGGCCCCGGGCCAGCGCAGGATGGCAGCCGTGTTCGCACAATGGCACAGCGGAGGCCGCAACCCCTGTTGCTGCAGCGCGCAGACCAGGGCCTGGAAGGTCTGCACCTGTCTCAGGTCCAACGTGTTCGCCGCCACATCCGCAGAATGAAAGTGGGTAAAGAGGCCCTCCAGTGTGGCCTTGTCACGCAGCCGCGTCAGCTGTCTGAGGGTCTCGGGCACATGGGCAGGCGGCAGGCCCAGACGGTGCATGCCGGTGTCCACCTTCAAGTGGACCTTCAGCTTGTGGGGTCCCAGACGGGAAGCCGGGACAGCCTGCAGCTCCTGCAGTTGGCCTTCCTCATGAATGGCCAACGCAATGTCTTGGCTGGCCGCCATGGTCCAATCTTCCTGCGGCGTGTAGCCCAGAACGAGAATGGGCAGGACGATGCCCTGCTCTCGGAGTGCCATGGCTTCATTCAGGCGGGCCACCCCCAGCCATTGCACCTCTGGCGTGCCCTGCAGCAGACGGGCTACCTCATGCAGTCCATGGCCGTAGGCATTGGCCTTGAGCACTGCCATCAGGCGTGTTGCGGGCTTTAGCCGCCCTCGTACTGCCCGTATATTGGCGGTCAAGGCTTTCCGCCGCAGTTCGATCCAGGTAGGGGGACTGAGCTCGGCCATGATCTCCACTGCGGTGCGGCTGCCGTGGGGGAATTCTCCGTGAGTCAGGCAGACAGTCGGGTCCGGCCCAGCGTGAAGAGCAGGACAGAGCCGACAGCCAGCACGATGGCCCCCACATGAAAGAGGTTGATGGGTTCCCGCAGCAGAACCTGGCCTACCAGCAAGGTGGTGGTCAGGATGGAGATTGCGGAATACAAGGCATAGAAAGTGGCCCCGAAGTGAGTGTAAAGAAAATAGAACGAGATCATGGTGACCGCCAGACCCAGGCCGGTCCAGAAAGCCCACATGAGGTTCTGCGTGACCAGGGCCATGACATTGGTCTTGGGCAGAAAGGGCACTGCCAGCAAGCAACAAGCAGTGGCAATGACCAGATACAAGGTGACAAAGACGAACGGGGCATCCGACACATGGGCCCGCCTTTGGCCATAGACGAAGAGCGCGTTGCCCAAGGCCCCCATGGTGGCTATGGCAATCGCGAGGCCGATGCCGCGCATGGCAGCACTCCGGCTGGCCGCCACCTCTAAAGCAGCGTCCAGTCGAAGATCACACCCATCGCTGAAGCGCGCTGGGCCAGCAACATGGCGTACGCCGCCTTGGCCTGCGTGGGGGCGTACGTGTGGCTGATCAGTTCCAGTACATTCATCTGGCCGCGCGCCAGGTATGTGAAAAACAGTTCCGAAATCTTCTGGTTGGACCAGTGCAGGAACTCGGACGCCACCTGGGGCGGATGGGAGTCATGGGCTCCCACTATTTTCAGGCCCCTGATAATCACGTCGGAAGTCAATTGCTGTCCTGAAGGGGTGCCAGTATCCCCCAGCAGCAGGAGGGTGCCGAATTTGCGCGGCAATTGCAAGGCGGTGGCAAAGACCTGGGGGAAGCCGGTGACGTCATACACCACATCCGCCATGCGGCCCTCCGTCAGTTCCGACACGGCCGTGACCGCCTCGGCCGCGGTCACGGGGAACGTGTGCGTGGCCCCGGAAATCTCCGCGAACTCCAGTCGGGGGGTGGCCGGATCTATGCCAATCACGTGACGGGCCCCCATCAGCCGTACATATTGAATGACCAGCTGGCCCAGAATGCCCAGGCCAATCACGACCACGTCGTCCCCCATGGTGTGAGCGGCCTTGCGCACTCCGTTCTGGACAATCTTGGCCAAGGCGATCCAGGCGGCTTCCTTGAAGGAGATTTCCCGCGGGACCGGAGTCAGCGCGTTTTCCGGCAGTACCGCAAACCGTCGATGCCCCGCCCGGAAGGCCACCTTCTGGCCCACCTCGAACTGCACGGCCCCCTCTCCCCTGGCCACCACGACTCCGCCGTTGCTGTAGCCGGGGTAGAAAGGGTACTTGACCCACATGTCCCAGTGGGTGCCGGGCTCAAAATTGCGTTGATAGCAGATGCATTCCGTGCCCGAGGAAATGAGGGAGGCCTTGGTTTCCAGCAGATATTCGCCCGGCCCCGGATCGGCCACCTCCAGGGTCTGCAGGGTCAGTTCTTCCTTGCCCGTGAAGGCGATGGCCAGTGATTCTCTAGGCATTTAGGGATTCCTTGATGAGTTCAAAGCAGCATCCAGGATCTGCATTGTATGCTGCACGGGAATGGCGCTGTGCAGGCGGCGCAGGTGCGCCCGGATCTGAAACATGCACCCGATGTTGCCCGTGACCAGCAAGTCGATGTCCTGCGCCCTGGCCGCCTCGGCCTTGCGCCGTCCCAGCTGGTCTGCGGTTTCCGGATGTTCAATATTGTAGATGCCTGCCGACCCGCAACAGAAGGCCGCCTCGGTCAGTTCCACCAGTTCCAGGCCCTCGACCTGCCTCAGCAATGCCCGGGGCTCTGCCGTGATGCCTTGGGCATGTTGCAAGTGGCAGGCATCGTGGTACCCCACGCGCAGGGGCGGGTCCAGTTGCAACGCCACCGGAGCTGTCATGTGACTGAGAAACACGGAGATGTCCTGTGTTTGCGCCGCCACCTGGCCGGCCTTGTCGGCCAGCGGTGTCTGCTTGAACAGGAGCGGGTATTCATGCATGCCGGAACCGCAGCCGGCCGCATTGGACAGAATGGTCTCCACTTCGGCGGGCACCGCATCCAACAGTCCCTGGGCTTGCGCACGCGCCTGGGGAGCCTCTCCGGCATGCATGTGCAGGGCGCCGCAACAGACCTGCGAATCGAGAAAAGTGAAGTCAATCCCGTAGGCCTGCAGGACCCTGGCTGTGGCCTGGTTGACTTCGGGAGCCAATACGGACTGCGCACAGCCTGCCAGAACGGCGACCTTGGGACTCTCCACGGACCGGGAGGGGGGCAGGCGCCCCGCCTTGGGCCTCTGCGCCGGGATGAGCTGGAGCAACGGCTGCAGGGCGGCCGGGGCCAGACTGTGCAGGAAGCGTGTGGCATGGCCTAGCGCCAAGGCGGCACGCAAACGCCGGGGAAACGGCAATATGCGCAAGGCGATGGCCCGACGCAGCAACTGTCCCAGGCTCCGATGCGAATTCGTCTCTTCGCCCAAAGCCCGGAAGGGCGACAGCAGCTGCCCGTACTCCACTCCGGAGGGACAGGCCGTGACGCAGGCCATGCAACCCAGGCAATGGTCTACATAGGGCATGGCCTCGGCGACAGGCAGGGAGCCTTCCAGACTTTCCTTCATCAGGAAGATGCGGCCGCGCGGGGAGTTCATCTCCTCGCCCTGGACCTGATACGTGGGACAGACCGGCAGGCAGAACCCACAATGCACGCAATTGGAAATGGCCTCTGCCATTTCCGGCAGGGTCGGGGGACCTTGGGTGAGATCTATGGCGTGCTTCATGTGACCACGGGCAAGGCGTAGGGCAGGGGACTGGCGAATTTGTCATGCGGATCCATGACTCCCTTGACCCTCTGCAGCAGGAGCGGCACGGCATAGACGCCCGCCACGAAGGGAGATCGGGACCCTTGCAGTCCCAGAGCTCCCAGGTCCAGGCGCAGCAGGAATTCGTTCACGGCAGCCGGGTCCGGCCCGTCCAGCCAAAGCAGGTTCCCCCCCACCCCGTATCGGCGAGTCCACGGCCTGCCGTGGAGGAAGGTCTCCAGGTCTCGAATCCGGTGGGGCACTATGGGCACCCGCCAGCGGTGCTGCCCCGCCCGCGGCGCCTGCTCCCACCGATTCCACAGCTCTTCGTCGTCCAGTACCGTCTGGCACTCGCCCATCAGCGCCTGGGCGACCTGAGCCAGCCGACTGGGCAGCAAGTCGGCGGAGCCGGCCAGCCGCACATACAGGTCATAACCGTCATCGGCAGGGACAAGACAAAGACTGTCCAGTTCGCAAGGACCCGTGCGGGCCGCATGCATGTGGCGGCACGCGGTGTCCAGATCCGCAGCGCGGCAGACCAGGGTGCCACGGGCGGGGGCCTGCGGGAAGACCTTGAAAGTCAGTTCTAGCATGAGGGCCAGGCTGCCGAGGCTGCCTACCAGCAACTTAGGCAAGTCGAAACCGGCAGCGTTCTTGACCACCCGGCCGCCGCCGTAGAGCAATTCCCCCTTGCCGTCCAGGCAACGCACCCCCAGTATGAAGTCCCGTATGCCTCCGAAGCGGAGGCGACCCTCCCCGCTCAGACCGCAAGCGACCATGCCTCCCATCGTGGATCCGGCCTGGGCTGGCGGACAAAAGGGCAGGTACTGGCCTTGTTCGGCCAAGGCAGCCTGGATTTCGGCCACTGGGGTGCCTGCCCAGGTCGTGATGGTGAATTCCGCCGGGTTGTATTCGAGAATGCCGGAGAGTGCCTGGGTGGAGAGGATTTCCTCATGGTCCTGGAGGTCCCCAATGGACTTGGTGCCCCCTCCGACCACGCGGGCCCGGTGGGTCTGTCGGATGCGCATGCACAAGTCCTCTATGCGCCGGCGCTGGGTCTGGGTGTATTCAACGGGAAACACGTCCGCGGCAGGAGCGGCCGGGGCCACAGGCCAGGATTCATGCCGCAATTTCTTGTCCCGATTGGCCACGCCCTTCGGATCCAAGGCGTAGCTCACGTCATACATGAACTGCAGATCGTTGCCTTGGTATTGCAGGGGCAAATAGGTCCCCTTTTCCATGCCCACCCCATGTTCGCCGGTGATGGAGCCGCCCATGCCAATGCACATCTGCAGAATTTCGCCAGCCAGTTCTTCGGCGCGGTGCAGGGCGCCCGCTTCACGGCCGTCAAACAGGATCAGGGGATGCAGATTGCCGTCACCGGCGTGAAACACATTGGCCACGCGGATGCCAGATTGCCGACTCAGGCTCTCGATCGTCGTCAGGGCCTCACCCAGCCGGGAGCGCGGCACCACCCCGTCTTGCACGATGTAATCCGGGCTGAGCCGGCCCACCGCCGAGAAGGCGCTCTTGCGACCCTTCCAGATGGCAGCCCTTTCGGCTTCATTGCGCGCCGCCCTGATTTCATGGGCTCCCGAGGCTTCCAGCAGCTGCTTCAGTTCCGCGCATTCCGCGGACACCTGTTCCGCGTCACCTTCCAGTTCCACGATTAGGATGGCCGCGGCCCCTGTAGGATAACCGGCTTTCACACTGACTTCGGCGGCCTGAATGGATAGGCGGTCCATGATCTCCATGGCCCCAGGCAGCATGCCGCTGGCGACGACCTGGGCCACCGCGGCCCCGGCGGCCGCAATGGAGTGGTAGGCGGCCAGCACCGTCTTGTAAGTGGGCACCAAAGGCAACAGGCGCAGCGTCATTTCCAAGGCCACGCCAAAACGGCCCTCAGACCCCACGAAGAAGCCCGGCAGATCCGGACCCAGTCCCTCCAGGCTGTCATGGCCGATATGCTCGACCTCTCCCGTGGGCGTTACGTAGGTCAGTCCCAGCACGTGATTGCTGGTCATGCCGTATTTCAGGCAGTGGGCGCCGCCGGAATTGAAGGCCACGTTGCCGCCGATGGTGCATATGGCCTGGCTGGACGGATCAGGGGCGTAATAGAGACCATGGGGCTGGGCGGCCCGGGACACATCCAGATTGATGACTCCGGGTTCCACCCGGCACAGCAGGTCCTCGGGCTGCATGGTCAGAATGCGGTTCATGCGGTTCAGGGCCAGCACAATCCCGTTCGGGATCGGCATGGAACCGCCCGAGAGACTCGTGCCGGAACCCCGGGCGAGAAAGGGGACGCCGGTGGCATGGCACCAACGCACCAGATTGACGATTTCGGCCGCAGTTTCGACCAGCACCACGGCCCACGGCCGGGCCCGAAAGGCGGTCAAGCCGTCGGATTCAAAAGGAGCGCGGGCGGCTGCCGAGTGCAAGACTCGGTGTGGGTCCACCAGTTCCTGCAGTTTCGCCACCACCTGGGTCTGGTCCAGGCCTGATCCCTCTGCAGTCATGCGGGGGGTCCGAGACTAGTGCGGCTGCACTGCCACATTGAGCACATTCAGCACCTGACAAGCCGTTTCGTACCGGCCAAAGCTGGGCATCAGATAGACCCCCTGCACATAGGGCGCGTGCTGCAGGTCCAGGAGCAGCTCCTGTCCCATCTCAATGCCGGCCTGCCGTCCCTGTCGGCCGGCCGTCCGCATGCGCTCCAAGGCCTCTGCACTCAAGGTGATGCCCGGGACCTCGTTGTGCAGGAAGCTGGCGTGCCGGAAACTCTGCAGCGGCAGGATGCCAATCAGTACAGGCACCGGAATCGGACCGTACAGCCTCTCGTAGATCTCCGTGAACCGGGTCCACACCAGGGGGCTGTAGATGGGCTGCGTCATGATGAAATGCGCCCCGTTGCGCAATTTGGCATGAAGGCGCCCCGCTTCCTTGTCCAGGTCGTCCCGCGTCGGGTCGCAGGCCACACTGATGGCAAACCGGCTGCGTTGTCCCAGGACCTTGCCTTCCAGGTCCTGGCCCTGATTGAACTGATTCAGGATGTGGACCAGGCCCACACTGTCCACGTCATAGACTGGAGAGCTGTTCTGGCTGTCTCCGAGACTGGGCGGATCGCCCGTCAGGGCCAGGATGTTGCGCAGACCCAGGGCATGGGCTCCCAGCAAGTCGGCCTGCAGCCCCATCAAGGACCGGTCCCGCGTAGTGAAGTGCAGGATGGTTTCAATGCCGGCTTGCTGCTGGATTTGGGTGGCCATGGCCAGCGCGCTCATGCGCACCCGGGCCATGGGGCTGTCGGCCACATTGACGGCGTCGGCGCCGTATTGACGGGCCAGACGGGCCCCTTCAATCTGTTTTTCGGGATTCAGCCCCCGGGGTGGGTCGACCTCTACGCTGACTACAAACAGGCCTTGTTCCAGCTTGCACAGGATTTGGGAATCCGGCAGTTCCGCGTCCTGGGTGGTGACCAGCCAGGGCAGGAAGGGATTGGGGCTCTCCTCTGCCGAGGCTGCGGGGTCCGGCATCTGATACTGTGGGCTGGAGGTGGATCGTCGCCAATGGTCCAGGGCCTGTCGCATAGCCCGCACATGGGCATCCGTCGTGCCACAGCAGCCTCCGATGACCGAGGCTCCCAGATTGAGAAAGGCCGGCACCACAGCCGCGAAGTACTCGGGGCCGGCAGGATATGCCAGCTGTTCGTCGATCCGTGAAGGAAAGCCGGCATTGGGCATGACGGCCAGGATCGCCGCGGGGTTTTCCGCGTGAAACCCGGCGATGATCTCTTCCAGTCCCGAAGGGCCGACGGAGCAGTTGGCGCCCACCATCTCGATTTCCAGATCCTGGACGAAGCGCATGACGGTGCGGGCGTCTGCACCGAACGGCGTCTGTGCGTCCCGGCCGAAGGTCAGGCTGGCCAGGATAGGCAGGTCCGTGAGTTCGCGGATGGCGGATACGGCCTGCTCCAGTTCCCGCAGATCGGAGAACGTTTCAATGCAGTAGAAATCAATGCCCCCTTCCAGGAGGGCGGCGGCTTGCCGCAGAAACGCGGCCCGCGCAGCCTCGGGGCGCAGGGCCCCCTGGGGGGCCAGGTATTGACCCAGGGGGCCGATGTCACCGGCGATGAACAGTCCCTTGCCGGCCGTCTCGCGGACATCGCGGGCAATCCGCACCGCAGCCCGGTTGATGTCCTCGACCTTGTTCGCCAGGCCGTGCGGCCGCAGCCGCATCTCATTGGCCCCGAAAGTATGACTCAGGATGATGTCTGCTCCGGCCTTGACGTAGTCCAGCTGGATTGTGCGAATCCAGTCCGGGCGCGACAGATTCAATTCCTCCAGACACTGGTCCGGTCCGGCGCCCTGGGCAAACAGCGTAGTGCCCAGGGCACCATCCGCGAGCAGCGGTCTCTGCTGTACAGCCTCGAGAATGGGATGCATGATGGACGATCGTTCGATCTCTGCGTGGCCCGGCCCGTGCTGCCGAGCATGGCAGGGCAGGTTGTCGGCAAGGCCGATTCTATCACCAGGGCAGGTTTCCCAAGACCGTGGCCCGGTCTGGCGGCCAGGCAATCGCAAAATCCTCCCAAGCCCAAGAGTGCCTCCTTGCAGGCCTGATTCCGGTCGGCCTTGCGACGCTTGTGCTCCATGCCCCATGGGGGGCTGACATTCCGGTGCAGGAGTCGAGATTGAACTGCAGCTTGCCATCGCGGAGGATGGCTCTGGGCAGCAGGATCGGGATCTTGCGTCCGGTGCGCGGGTCCCAGAGCAGCGCCCAGGATTCCCGCCACGCTACAACGACGGCAAGCCGGTGAGATATGATGGGCCTTGGGGCCATCCCCAATATCCACGTGTCTTGCCTTGTGGAGCCCTCGACTTTGCCCACAGTCGAACTCCAGTGTACACACTCGCTTGTCTCGGAGGAGTTATGGCAGACTGCGTGCGCCGCAGTCATTTGACTGTGGCCTTGATACGGGTACTCGGCCTGTTGTTCCTGCTCTTTGAAATGGAGACGTACCTCGTGCGAGACAGATTTCCGGAACTGGTCGCAGGCGCGGCCCCACCGTATTCCCTGTTGGGGATGGCCTACGCCTGAAGCAGCCTCCAAAGTCCTGGAAGAGCAAGAGGCGTTGTTGGCACACATCATGAGCCTGGCGCGTGTGTATAGTGTGCGACTTGGCACAGGTGCTTGTCCGGGCAGGGCCGAAATCTTGATCCATTATGGATCTGTCAGTGATAGGCGGAGGACAGTGGAGTTGATTGGCGACGAAAAACTGTTCTTTGGCATCCCCTATTCGCTGATAGGATGATTGGACAGCTTGGAACGTGGCGCCCTCGGTTGACAGCAAGACAGCTGCAACCGTTGGCCTGCCTTGCTTCATACAAGGGGGCGGCAGGGTATGCAGTCCAACGCCACCAAGGCGCACAACAGGCGTGTATGTCCAAGGAGCATCGCCGCCGCGAGAGTTTGCTGTGCACGCAAACGGGCCACAGTTTGCCGTGACATTCCCTGAGAGCCTGTGTGAGAAGGGGCGGAGTTTGGATGCCATGGGGCTGCATGCTCTTTCCCGCTTGGAGTGTATCAGGGCCCGGACCCCCTATCCCCGCGCTCTGACGGAGGCCCCGTGGCCGCGGCGGGCCCCTGAATCCCGACCGCCCCGCTGGGGACCGGCCCTGCACAGCGGATCCGCGGGAGATCGGGAACGCCATGCTCTCTGTGCGGCACCATGGCGGCACCCGGCGGGCCCTGCCCCATGACTTACGGTCTGGCAAGGGGTGTGCGCGCCCCCTCCCCTCAGGGCCATTTCATTGTTTCCGGCCTTACAGGTGTAGGTATGGCCTACACTTCTCTCCTTTCTGGGTGGACCAGCCCCCGTGAGGGGCTGTGGACATGCCCCTACCGGCTGAACGACGGACCGGGCATCGCGTGTCGTAAGCCACGGCCCACAAGGTGACGACCGCCTTACGTCCCTGTGGGTACCCATTTTAGGGCATACCTGCACCTGTGAGCAGGGACCCACGGAGTGGGTAGAGTACCCTAAAGGAGATGGCCTAGACTCGCGGATGCAGCAGACCGCCTCTATGCAGGCCGTCACAGGCTACCTATCCACACTGCAGTGGGTCCAGGACACTTTTGACTTGGCCCGCACCGAGGACGACGATGAGGATCTCGGCCCTGTGACCGCTACACGACCGTCAACAGGGGACATGGCCGCGTTGAAACCCGGTGTCGCCAAGGAGTCGGACGTCACACCCAGACCCGCCAGTGCATCTCCCGTCGGCCGCCGTGCTGAACCGCGGGCGGCCCCTCCGCAGATATGGACGGGGCTCTTCTGGACGAAAAACTCCTACACTGGGTGCTGGATAGTCTTCCGGAAGGACGAATGCTGGCGCTGCACAGGACATGCCGCTCTCAACATGACAGTTTTACGGCGGTGACCACGCTTCTGCGCCGGAACACTCGTGCAAAATCAGGTATTGAGCAACGAGTGCTTAACGTGGGTCGGAATCTGGCCTGTAGGGGGAAATCCTGGGCTTTTGGCGACTTTGCGTTTGCCTTGGGTTCGGCAGTGTTTATCAGGTGCCGATGTGCAGAAAGAGGGTCAGGTTGCGATCTTGCCCCGCAGGCGAGCATAGGTGGCATAGTCTATGGCCGTTCTGCGGTTGACATAATCTTGGGTCGTGGGCCCTTGGCCCTGCCAGGCAGTCAGATCCGCCTGCACGGCCAGATCAAAGGCATCCGATCCGCCCCCGCTGCCGTAGCTGATGAGCAGGATGCGCTCCCCCTGGCGAGCCTGGTCCAGCACGGCGCTGAGACCGAGCAGGGCGGACCCGGCATAGGTGTTGCCGATGGCTGCCACCAGCAGGCCCAGTCGCCACTGGGCTTCCCGGAAGCCCAGTTCCTTCATGGCCCGCACCGCGAATTTGAGGTTGGGTTGATGGACCACGACGTGGGCATAGTCCTCCGGGCTGGTGCCCGCGGCTTCCATGAGGCGATGGCCGGCCGCCAGCACATGTTCGAAATAGCCAGGGGCGCCCGTGAAACGGCCCGCATGACTGGGGTACTCCTCGGTGGGCCTCCGCCAGAAGTCCGGGGTGTCCGAGACAAAGCTCAGGGAATGGATGACATGGACCGGGGCTTGGTCCCGGGGTCCCAGGATGAAGACCGCGCCGCCTGCGGCGGCAGTGTACTCCAAGGCGTCGCCTGGACGACTCTGGGCCGTGTCCATGCCTGCAACGAGGGCATGGGTTCCCATGCCACTGCTTACAAACCCCAGACCGGCCTGCAGGGCCTCGGTGCCGGCCTTGCAGGCAAATTCGAAGTCCGCGGCCTGCGTGAGGGGCACTGCGCCAATGGCCTCGGCCACGATCGTGCCTGTGGGCTTGACCGCGTAGGGATGGCTTTCCGACCCGATCCAGACCGCCTCAATCTGGTGCGGCTCAATGCGGGCCCTGTGAATGGCATTGCGCGCGGCCTCAATGCACATGGTGGCTGTGTCTTCATCCCAGCCGGGCACGGATTTCTCCCGCACAGGTGGGTCCTGGCTCTGGTGAGACCAGACCCGACCAATCTCCTGCGCGGCCAGGCGGTACCGGGGAATGTAGGCCCCGTGCCCGACAATGCCCGCGGCCAAAGGCGATGTGGGAGTTTTCCGATCAGGGGGCGGCGGGGCCATGGTCGTCCTTCCTTGCCTGCAGCTGTTGCCAGATCTGACGGGCGGCATCCTCGGTAATTGTATGGGCGCTTGCCATTTGCGAAGCCACAGAAGGCACCATGTGCACTGGGACGCCCGCGGTCATCGCTTTTTGGCGGGCATGCAGGTTCATGTGACCTCGCTGAATGCCTTCCTGAGTCAAGGCCCGCAGGGCTGCGAAGTTCTGCGCCAGGCCCACGGCCGCCGCGATGCGGGCCAGGCGCCGCGCAGATGGGTGGCCCAACAAGGCCAAGGCACCCCGGGCGGCAGGATGGGAACCAGGGGTGCCGCCGACCGTGCCCATGGCCAAAGGCAAGGAGATGTCCCCGTGCAAGGCCGGGCGAGGATCTCTGGAATCTGCCCCGCCCCGCCATGGCGGAGGCAGGGCTTGCCCCGGACCCAGCCGGGCCCACCGCGTGAGGCCCTGGTAGCGGCCTGTCTGGGCTGCCCAGGCATGGGCGCCAGCCTCTACCGCCCTCCAGTCGTTGCCTGTGGCCAGGGCCAGGCCACCGATGCCATTCAGGATGCCTTTGTTGTGGGTGGCCGCCCGGTACGGGTCGGCCCGTGCCCAGGCGTCTACGCGGCAAACGTTGTGGATGTGCCTTTCGGCTGTCTCGGGGTCGGCCGCCAGGACGTGCCAGGGAAACAGGACTTGGGCGGAGGCCAGCCGCTCGTCCGCCAGATTGCTGAGAATGCTGGTCACGACACGGCCCCCGGTCAGTTCCGTGATCATTGGGGCCAGCCATTCTCCCGCCGTGTTCACGATGTTGGCTCCCATGGCATCGCCGACATCGCATGTCAGGTGCAGCACCAGCATGGGGCCGGCCTCCGTGACCGGCAAGAAGCGCACGGACAAGTCCTGCGGACCGCCTCCGGCGGCCGCCACGGAGCGACTCACGGGCAGCCGGGCCTGCAGGCGGCTCTTCTCCCGCAGGATCTGCTGTTGGGCTGCCTGCGGATCCGGCACGTCCATGAGCAGCAGCTGGCAAATCATGACATTGCCGCTGGCCTGGGTGAAGAACCCGCCACTGGCCCGGGCCAGCTTCGCTGCCTTGCTGGCCGCGGCCACGACGGAAGGCTCCTCAATGGCCATGGGGACCAGGCAGTCTCGGCCATCCACCCGAAAGTTGGTGGCTATGGAGAGGGGCAGGGCGAATTCGCCCACCACGTTCTCTGTCATCAGATCGGCCTGATCTGATGACAGAGAGTGGGCCAGCAGGTTCAATGCCTCCTGGGAGACGCCTCCTTCCCGGTGCAACCGCCGCAGTCGCTCCGCCCGATCATGGGCATGGAGACCGGACAGCGCGGCGTTGATCGTGTCGGAGGCAGAGGCAGCCGGATCCGTCATTGAAAATAGTGGATGAGGGTCTGCGTGACAGGATCCAGGGCACGGGGGGCAAAGCTGACGTAGATGAGCAGTGCCAGCAAGGCTGCGGCCTGCAGTTTCTGTGCCACTGGCTCGGACATGTGGGTGGTCTGGATCACAGGACGCAGCAGCAAACGCAGCACCCGGATCATCCCAAAGGCAGTCAGGGTGGTGCCCAGCGCCAGAACTGCCGCAATCTGCCAATCCACGGTGGCGATGAATTGCCAGGTGACCCAAAATGGGCCAAAACCGCTGGTGAGGGGAAAGCCCACCAATCCCAGGGTCCCAAAAAGAAACAGGGCCATGTTCCAGGGCCGGCTGTTGCCCAGCCCGTCCCAGCCGGAAGTGGCATGGAGCCAGTTTTCCCGCAACAGGCCCAGGCCTGCCAAGCAGGCCAGGAGGCAAAGACAACGCAACAGGTACAAGGTCAATATGGTCTCCCAGACCTGTTCCAGGGGCAAGGTAAAGACCAGCAGGATCATGCCCCAGTTGAGCATGGATGCATAGAACCAGATCCGGCTTGGCGTCTGGGTCCCCAGAGCGGCGATGCCGCTCCAGATCACGGTGATGACGGCGGCCCAGCCCAGCCAAACATACAGCGGTTCAAAAAAACGCAGGGGAGGATGGGACTCAATGGCGGCGAACAGCAGCAACAGGGCCAGAAACTGATACAGCAGCTGGATAATGGCGTTGGGCATGAGAGCCTCCCGCTCTCCCGGGTTGCGCCACAACAGGTACAACGGAAAGGGCAGACACAGAATGCAGAGGCCGGTCGCAAGCAACACATTGGCCATTTCCACCAGTGATTCGCTCTGCGGGTCGGCCGGCAGCTGATTGAAGACAATCCAGTGGGCCAGGACAAAGCAGGGCGCAGCCAGCAAGGGAGCCAAGACGGTCATCCGCAACGAGGGGGCTGCGCGGGTCACGGTGGTCGGAACCCAGGCGGTCAGAGGCAGCAGGAAGAGGGGATACAGGAATGTCTTGAACAGCGGGCCGGCCTGCACCATCAGGACAAAGGAATATCCGGCCAGGAGCGGCAGCAGACCGGGCCAGACGGCGGGAGATTCCGGATGCAGCAGGGACAGCAACAGGGCGGCCCCCACAAGACAGTGCAGAAAGACCAGTTGCGGAACGTGTGCAGGTTCCAGAGCCAGCTCGAGACCCACACTGGGCAAGGACCATTGTGTAGGCCAGGGGGATTCAAAGAACAGGTTGGTCTCGGTCAGGGTCAGGACTATGAGCAGCAGGCTGCACAGCCCCGCCAGCAACGCGTACAACGGTTGGCGCCGCAGTCCGAACACAACCAGCCAGCCCACTCCCTGGGCCAGGAACAGCACCGTCGGCCCCGACAGGAGGGGGGGCAGGGTCCCGGCGTTCATGCCGAGGCTCCTGCCCGATGCCAGGAGAGCCACATCGGCAGTCGCAGGGCCTGCCGGCTCAGAAGCAAAATCGTGCAGAGCTCCAGAATATTGACCAGCAACATGAAGGAGGTCAGCTCCCCGTATGCGCTCTGGAGCAGGATGTTGGTGGCCAGCAGCAGCCACAGGAAGCCGAAACCCATGAAGACCGGCAATTCCGCCAGGCTGAGATAGGCCAGACCGGAAAAGACCAGATAGGCCAGCAGGCGCAGGGCAGTCAGGTTCTGCACAGGGTCGGGCACATAGGGCAACAGCTTCTCCAAGGGCAGAAGACTGGCTGCAGCCAAGATGGTCAGGGCCGAGAGGAGGCGGGTGACGCCCGGTGGTTTCCAGGTCGCCGGGACGTGGACCCCGGCCCTGACAAAGCCAAAGGACAAGGCCACGCTGCCCAGTACAGGTACCAAGGCAATGCCCAGCAGATCCGCCAACCAGGCGCCGCCCCCGTGCTGCGTCAGCACGTAGCCGGTGGCCAGCAGCAAGAGGCCTGGGGTCAACGCGTATAGATCCCACCACAGGATCAGGAGCAACACGACGCCTATCCAGGAAAGCACCCAAGGAGACATAGGCAGACAGGGTACAGGACTACTGCAGGACAGCCCAAAGCAGCAGGGACAGGATCAGGCCCCAGCCTACGACTCCTGGCCCCTCCAGAACGGTCAAGACGCGGGCCCAGACCAGGGACAGGCGGGAGGAGCTGAATTGGATGCCGTGGGAGAGCCATTCCAGGCTGCACAGGCCCGAAAGGCGGACTGCCAGAATGCGTCCTGGCCCCTTGCGTTGGGCCAGGACATAGGCCAATCCCAGGCCGCCGGCTCCAGTCAGGAGCAGATGGCCTGTGGACTGGGCCAGTTGCTGCTCAAGAGGCACCAGGAGAGCCGCTGGAGCCGGCAAGTGAACCAGGTTGAAGGCCAGTGCAGGGGCCATTCCGAAGACTGCCAAAGGCAGGGCCAAGAGGACGATGCCTGTCCAGGTGCGCCACAGCCAGCCGCGGAGCGGAGTTCGGTCGTTGGCTCGATTCTGAAACAGGGGCAGCCAAAGGGCCGTGCTGAAGGCCAAGGCGCCCAGCAAAGTGCACAGATTGGGCAGGCTGAGCAGCCTGCTGCCAGAGACACTGATCCACTGATTCAGCAGTGGCCCCGCCGGCGTCAGGGGCCAGCCCAGGAGACATGCAGTTCCCAGGCTTTGCAGGACAATGCGCTGTCCGTGGAGCGGCAAGCGGCCGGCCAAAAGCCACAGGGGGGCACCCAGAGCGACGGCAGTCACGGGCAGCAGGTTGGAGAAGCCCTCCAGACCGCTTCGCACACCGATCAATCCCAGTAGCGTGACAGCGGTCACCACCACAAAGTTGTCCCGTTGAAAGGGACTGCGAATGTGCAGGCAGGAGATGCTGGCCAGACAAAAGGCAACCGGTACCCAGGGAGAGAGCAGGGGCATGACATCCGGGTGCCGTTGTGCCAGGTTGAGGGTGAAACCCAAAAGCCAGACGCCGGTCAGCGCGGGCAGAATCTGGCTGAAGATGCGTTCTGCCACACTGAGATGCAACATGCTGCTGGGCAGGAGCCACAAGTGCAATGGGTAGGATCCCGATCTCAGTGCTGCGGCCAACAGCAGTGCATAGAGTGAAACTGGGGGCAGCACGGAACCGGTAAGCATTTGCTTGGGGCCGAATTCTCCCGCGGGAAACAACCCGACCAGCAAAACCAGGGAGCCCAACAGACTTAGTCCCAGCGAGCGGTGATAGAGGAGCGAATAGTCGTGCTGCACTGCCTGATGCTGGTGGGCCACCAGTGTCTGGCGAATGACCATAACCACATCAAAAGCCACCCACATGAAGACCAAGGCCAGAATGTTGGCGCTGTTCACCAGCATCAGCGTGATGGCTACGGTGGCCAGATTGATGGCCAGAAATCGCCCATAGAGGAATCTGGCGGTGTCCTCGAAGGGCCCCGCCTGCACATGTCCCGACAGCAGGATGCCGGTCAGGCCCAGCAGTCCCACCAGCAGGGCAATGGCCCAGTTCCAGGGGAGATGAATCCACAGCATCTGGAATTCTGGCCGCCAGAGCCAGACGTATTGCGGGACCCCCGGAAGGAAATCCAGGCTGATCAGGCCCACTATGCCCAGTCCCATCACCAGCAAGGTCAGGAAGCGCAGCGGCCCGGGATGGCTCCGTGCCGGGGGAACAAACGACAACAACACCGGGCCCGTCCAGACAACCAGGGCCGGCATTAGGGGCGAGGAAAGGAGGTGGGCGAGAGATTCCATCGTGGGCTCTGGATTTCCGGAGCCAGCAACCCCAGGTCTGGATGCAACCCTGGGCGACTGCGCCTTGGGGCCAGCGCATGCTGTCAAGGCCTATGCTGCCCCGCCTCGGGTGCCTGCCGCCCGTGATCCCCGGCTGTGCCAGAACCGGGCTGTCGGAGCAGAACTGCCCTGTACCGCCGGATGCAGGCTGCAGTGGCGACAAGGACAATGCAAGTTCAGGAAATGAGACTGTCCCGTAATGGTGGGTTGACTGCAAGGCCCGGATCCTGCGCTGGCGGCTACCCCAGGGAGGCCGCTGTCTGGCAGGTGCCGTGAAAGACGATCTCCTCCAAGGGCAGCCGCTCCCGATTCGAGAGTTCCCGGGGTTGCATTTCCGGCGCGAGGTTCTCGGGCACGTCCCGAGTACCCACGGCCACGGCCACTATCGGTTCCCAGTCCGCGGGGATGTCCAGGGCTGCGCGGGCTGCCTCTGCGCTGAAGCCCCCCATCTGATGCACATGCAGCCCCATGGCGGTGGCTTGTATGGCAAGATTGGCGACGGCCTGTCCCGTGTCATAGATGGCCTTGGGATTCGGCTTGCCGGTGCGAGTGGAGATGGTGGTGGCACAGACTATCGCCAACATGCCGGCTTGCCGGGCCCAGGCCTGGTTTCGCTCCATCAAGGTGCCCAGAATCCGGCTGAATCCGGTCGAGTGCTCCGACCTGACGGCATAAATGAAACGCCAAGGCTGGTCGTTGAAGGAAGAGGCGGCCCAGCGCGCCGCCTCAAAGAGACTGCCCACCTGCTCCGCGGTCAGAGCCAGGGGACGAAAGGAGCATGGGCTCCATCTTTGGGCTATGTTGTCGACAATGGTGAAGCGTGTCTGGGCGATTTTGCTGTTGTCCAAATCATCTGGCATGGAAAGTCCTTGAGGATGAGTGTCTAGAGGTGGGATGCGGCAGTGGCCTCCGGCAAGCGGACAGCCACACATTCGAAGTTTGTCTCCGGTTGGATTGTAAATGATCCCATGGCCGCTGGCAGGAGTATACAGTCCCAGGCCGAAACGGTTTCGATGTGGTCCCCGGCCACGATTCGGGCCCGGCCCTGCAAAGCCACCAGCACTTCCATGGAACGTCTTGACGTGCTGCCGCCAAGCCCGACTCCCGGCGCCTGTTCCAGCCTGAACACCTCAAAGGTGTTGCATTGGGCCAGCTTCTCCGCAGCGTGTCCCTGCCAGGTCGCGGTCCGGGGCTGGACAGGACCTGGAGCCGTGCCCCGGGCATCCAGCACCTCCAAGGCTTCCTGCCAGTGCAGAGGTCGGGGCCGCATTGGATCGAGAGGCCTGTCCCAGTCGTACATGCGATAGGTGGTATCGCTGCTCTCCTGTATTTCCAGCATGGTGGGTCCGGGCCCCAAGGCATGTATGGTGCCGGCTGGCACCAGGAATGCCTGACCCCTGTGCACGCTTTCCCGGTGCAGGAGGTCCACCAGCTGCGCTGTCGCCCCTGCCTTTGCTATGTCCGCCTGGGTAACGCCGGGCCGCATACCCAGCAGCAGCTGGGAGTCGGGGTAGGCGTCCAAGGTGATCCACAGCTCCGTTTTGCCGAACGCCTCGCCCGGGGCTGCCGTTTCCCGGGTCGGATGGACCTGAACGGACAGCCATTTTTCCACGTCCAGGAGCTTGAACAGCAAGGGAAAGTCCGGACCGCAATGGGTGCCGACCAGATCCGCCCCAAAGTCCTGCAGCAATTGCGGCAGAGTCTGTCCCTGCAGTGGACCTGCAACCACCGTGGTCAGACCCGCTGCGTGCCCGGACAGCAGCCAGACCTCGGCCAGATGGTCCCCTGCAACCAGGTGGCCATGCTTCTCCTTGAGTCGACATCCACCCCATACGAAGTCCCGGCCTATGGGATTGAAACGCAAGGGATGCTGCAAGGGGTCCGTGTCTCGGGCAGCCAAGCCTTATTGCTGTTCCTTACTACTTGGCCCCTGGGGCCCAATCGGGTAATGCGCGCTCTGTGCAGGTGGCGGTGGGCAGGGTTTCGCTGGTCAGCATGCACGTGAGCCTAGCCATCGGCGGTCCCCTCCTGGAGGGTCTGCCGACGGCGGCGCAGACCGGGCTGGCAGCATGAGAACGTGTGCACCATCACCCTCAGGGCCTCCCTCATTGCCTGGGACGGTGACAGTCTTGCCGGGGTCACCACCATCTCGCACCCATGCGGCTGTGCACAGTACGCGAACCAGTCGTATCCCAAGTGCACCCGCCGGTCTCGATGTGCCATCCGGGCAAACTCCTTCATGCGATACGTCTTCATAAATAAAATTGTACTGCAGTTCCAAACAAATCGTTCCGGAAAACTGGTGGCTTATACCTGTTTCTCTTCTGCCTTCACTGCGTCTGCAGACACTGTCGGCTGTTGCGCCGGATCGATGGTTTCCTCTGCGGTCTCAAGAGGCTGAGTGCGCTGCCGAACCAAGCCTCGCAGGACCTGCCAACGGGAAGGTCGGGCCCGTGCGGCAGCATGGACTTCCTCATGCAGGAAGTCAGGCGGCTGATCCAGGACACGATACCATGTGTAGGTGCCTACCAGCTTCAGGGTGGCGGCTACGGGTGCCGCCAGGATTGCCCCCAAAATGCCGGCCAACGACGTGCCCATGAGCACGCTGATGAGTACCACCAATGGGTGGAGCCGCAGCTCGCTGCCCAAAATGCGGGGGACCAGTACGTTGCTTTCCAGCAGGTTGACCACCAGCAAGGCCGCGGCTACCAGCAAGGTGTAGTTCAGCGTGGAGAGTCCCAAGAGGGTGGATCCTTGAAAGAAGACCGCCAGCACGGTTACGGCAACACTGATCACCGGGCCAATCAGGGGCAGGAATTCCATGGCTCCGGCCAGCAGACCCAGGCCAAATGCATTCTTGACCCCCAGCAGGCTCAACAGCGCCGATACGACAATGAACATGAGCAGGGCAATGTTGATTTGGCCCCGCAGATAGGCCTCCCAGATCTGAGAAAAGCGCCGCCACAGCACTTTCATCTCGTTTTGCACACTGCGAATGGGGGCCATGCCGCCAATATAGCCTTCCACGCGCGGAATGTCGATGATCATGTACAGCGAAAGGACCACGATCAGGACAGAGGTGACCAGCGTGTTGAAGGTGCCCCGCGCCAGGTTGGTGGCCACTGTGCGGCTTTGGCGCAGGACCGGATCAAAGGCGGCCGAGGACTGGTTGACTATGGCTGCCATGTCCCAGGTGCCGTTGCCATTCAGGGGGGTGCCCCAATTCCAAAGTGTGCTGATTCCCTGAAATTCAGGACGGGCCAGCAATTCCTGCAACAACGGCGAGGATGCGACGGCCTCCTCCATGCCGGCCTGAGCGCCAGCCACCATCTGCGGCACGCCCTGCAGCAGCAGTTCCAACTGTACAAGGGCGGCAGAGCCTAGCCACAAGAATGTGTAGAAGGAGATTGCGCAGAAGGCAGCGAAGACCACGACGGAAGCCATGGCCCGCGAGAGAAAGGGCAACCTGGCCAGCCGCGTGACCACTGGATGCAACAGATAGGCCACCACGACCGAGACCACCATGGGTTGCAGCAAGTGCTTGAACCGCCACAAGGAAAGCCCTACGAGCACCAGAAAGACCAGGGAGGCCAGCAATTTGGTGTTTGGACTCCAGGTGCCTGCGGTTTCCTCTGGGGGGCTGGGATCGGTAGCTGCAGCCATGCGGGTGACTCTCGCCTTTCAGGGACTTGCGGTGACGGTCAAGAGGATCGGCGGAAACAGGAAACATCCCGACCCTGCCAGATTCTTGCCTGGTCAATCATGTATCTCTTGCCTTGCCATTATCCCACTGCCTCTGCCCAGAAGGTCCGCTTTGACAGAGGGAATTGGCGGCCTGCCTTGATCCGGCTTGGGTCCCACACTTGCATGGGGGGGGAACAGACTTTGCGGTTGTACAGAGGATAACGGTCGTGGTTTCCCAGGGAACAACCTCCTGGCCCGTGCTTTCGCTACGCGGACAGGCGGGGACCGTCTGTCTGGCCAGTGCGTGCTTGTGGAAGGCAGTTTTGACAATACCGGGAAGGTGCAGATCCCTCTCAAACTCAATGCGGTTTCCGTACGCTTACAGAGTCCACACTCCCTTAGAGGCCACACCCGGTGGGTATATCCCTCTCTCCACGGCGATGACGGCAACGCTGTTGCTCGGCGCTTGAGGCGTGGCGATGGGATATCAGCAGTCCCGGGCCATGGACGCTCTGGCCATGGCAGAGGCAGAGGTTCCGACATCACCGCTGCCTCCTTACAGGTAGTGGCAGTATGGGAGATTGTTTGCAGGGGATTGGGGAGGCAGGTCGGAAAGACGACTCGACACCACGCATGGCCGGCACACTGGACGGCTACCCTACAACCCTGCACCGGAGAGTGCTCTGCATTCGGCCCACTCCCCGGCCCACCCAATGAAGATCGAACTCGCGCAGCGTCTGCCTGTCCTGCATCAGGCCTAGGGCTTGGTGTGGGAAGGGCGTGGGACCGTGACGGCGTTGGCTGAGCCAGCGCTGTCTGCGGTCCGGATTGCCCGGTCTGCCCAGCTCCGACGCCTCGGGTCCTGTGCGGCAGGACCCTGAGCAACCCCGGCTCCCTCTCGCAGGTCCGAAGTGCCGGGTGGCATGAGCGGAGCCTGCACCGAAGCACCAGCTCTGGCCCAGCATGCAACACCCGCCCATGTCGCGCGGCGACACACCGTGGCTGTCACCGCGCGCCCTCGTCAAGTCGAGCCATGATCAGGGCAACCACCGTGCACAGGAGGAGCACACACGCTACCGGAGTCCGGCGCACTGCCCAAGGACCCTGCGGTTGGGGTTGATTGCCTGCTGTCATCCGTCCCCGAACCATGGCTTGGGCTGGCTGGCAGCCTTGCTGAGACTGCGTCCTGTCCATAACTCACGTTGCCTGACACCTGTGAGCAGGCGCGGCCGGTACCGCGCCACCGCTGTCATCCCATCGTCGGTTCTTCGTGGGGACACTTGAAGTGGGACAATGCCCAATCCGCCGCATTCCTCATTCCGGTCCACCTCGCCCAGCAACAGGAGTTTCCAGTCCCCTGGCGCCGCTTCCAGCCGGTCCAGGGTTTCGTCGCTCGGCCAGGCAGTTCCTCCCACCGGCACCCAGGTCTCCCAAGCGGCCTGCCAGCATGCCAGGCCGCCCTCGGCCCAGCGCAGCGACGCGGCCAGCACCCCGCTGTCCATGCCCCCATCCGGGTCCATCTCAAAGGGCCGATACCGGGGGCATCGACCGCTGCATCCAGCGTGCAGCCCCGCAGGTCCTGCGGCTGGCGGGTGTCCACCAGCCAGTATTCCTGGATCCCCATCGCGGCATAGACGGCCATCGCCATCTGGTGCACCCAGTCGTGGTCGCGCATCTCCTGGTCCGAATGGGAGACCACCTCCACGGCCAGCAGCGGCGCCCCGTCCCGGTCATGCCGATAGGACACGATGTTGTGGTCCGGCTCGGGGGCCGGCCACACCGCCAGGTCGGGGCGCACGGCGGAGGTATGCCGCGCCAAAAAAGGCGCCCGGAATCCGGAGGATGTCCACGTCCACGCTGACGTGGACGGCCACTGCCGCCTGCGTGAGAATCCGCAGGGCATTGCGCAGGTGCACCACCCATTCCCCGTGGTCGCGCGTGAGGGACATCATGGGACGCACCTCGCACACCACATAGTGGGGATTGGAAGCGTACCGCTCCGTGTATTGATAGCGGTCGGGGCGATAGACATAGTCCGGGCAGTAGTGCGACAAGGCGCGAATGCGCTGCATGGCAACGGCCTGATCCGCCGCTCCTCTTCCCGGACGAGGCCGCAAGACAGGGGGAGGCAACGCGACCGGAACATCCATCTGCGACAGCGAGATGGGCCAGTACGGCAAGTGAACAAAGACAAGCCTAGTGTACTACGCGGGGTGCCCGAACCGGGTGTCAGGCCCGTGACGGCCAAGGCGATCGCATCCCATGGGATCTGAAGTTCTCCGCCTGCAGATCCGCCCATCGGATGGGAGCAGCAGAGTGTTGAGGGCCAGGGATCTGATCTTGGCACTGCTGCGCGCACAGGGGCCGGCACGCTGTCCGGACGTCGCTGATGTCTCAATGTTGAAATTGCCAGCACGGTTGACCGAACCACAGAAGCGTTCTTGCATATGGCATGCCTGGCAGGGCCTTTGGCAAGCAGGTCGCACAGTCAATCGAGGCACACGGACACGGCCCATCCGAATCCCCACCGACCTGACTGTCTGATCGGGCCTGCGCCACGCTGGCGCTGCGGGCCATCTGCCCTAACCTGTCCCATTCGGTCCCGTTGCGCACTCGTCTGAGTCTGGATGGCTCCGACCCTGCCTTGGTACCACAGGGCTGTCACGACTCTGTCCGTGACCACTGGAGTCGTGCTCGGGTATCGTCTGGGCCAGACCCCCGCGCGCCGGCCCGGATCCGGGCCGGCGAGAGTGCAGGGCATGGGGGCTCATGGGCCTGATGCGATTTTGAGATTGGCAAGCGAAGCCAGTAGCCGCTTGGGCCCATGATCCGCAAACACCACGGACACCTCTTCTTCCCCGTGCTTGATCACCGAACCAATGACCATGCCATTGCCAAAAGTGGGGTGGATGACTTTCATCGCGGCCTTGAACTTCGGCTCGACCGCTGGCTTGGTCTCGTCTCTGGAAGGGTCCGGTGTGCTCCAGTCAAAGGCTGACCTCCGAGGCTGGGGACGCAGCGTCGCGGCCGCAGGAGCAGGCGCTCTGCGTGCCGTCCGGTAGCTGCCGGTGGTGACCCAATCAGGATATTGGTCCTGGCGACAGGCGCCCTCTGGAATCTCGTCCAGAAAACGGCTGGCATCGCAAAGGCTGGGCTGGCCCCAAGTATTGCGTTGGCGTGGATGGGTGAGAAAGAGCAGCTCCTGGGCCCGGGTCACACCCACATAGAAAGTGCGCCGTTCCTCTTCAATCTCCTTGGGGGATCCGCTGTGCAGGCTGCGGCTGTGGGGCAGCATTTCTTCGTCCAGGCCGGCGATGTACACTACGGGGTACTCCAGCCCCTTCGACGTGTGCAGAGTCATCAAGGTGATTCTGTCTTCCTCTTCCTCCAGGTCGTCCTGACCGGCATGCAGGCTGACATGGCTCAGGAACCGTTCCATCGGACTTTGCGCCAAGGCCTCTTCCGTTTTCCCCTCGGTTTCCGCAAATTGGGCGGCTATGGCCATCAATTCATGCAGGTTCTCCTTCCGCCCGGTCTCATCTTCCTTGCTGTTGTCCAGCATGGCGAAATATCCGGATTCCTCCAGAATCTGTTCCAGCAAGACGTGCGGCTCCAGGTCCTGTTCCTCGCGGTCCAGGAGGGCAGTCCACCCTTGGAGCAGACTGCTGAACCGTTGCAAGGACTTCAGCGACCGGCCCTTGAGATCGTGAGGGTACAGGTAGTACCGCTGAATGGTCTCCTGATCCGCGCCTTCAGGACCGTTGGCAATCAGATGCAGGGCCCCCAGCAAATGCACGTTCCACCGGAGGCTGCAGGCAATGAGGCGGTCCAATGTGGTGCGGCCGATGCCCCGCGTGGGCCGGTTGATGATCCGCATCGACGATGCGCGGTCCCGCGGATTCATGGCAAGGCGCAGATACGCCAGCGCGTCCTTGACCTCTCGCCGGTCATAGAACCGCAAGGCCCCCACTATGCGGTACGGCAGAGAGGCCCGGCGAAAGGCTTCCTCCAGCTCCCGTGACTGGGCGTTGGTGCGATACATCACGGCTATGTCTTCCCGCCCGTATGCAGTCTGCTGCAGCAGGCTGGAGACACTGCGGCAGATCCATTCGGCCTCGTGCCAGGTGTTTGCCGCTTCCAGAATCACGGGCTGTTGTCCCGGTTTCCTGTCGGTAAAGAGACTCTTGGGGGCCCGGTGACGGTTGTGGGAAATCACGCCATTGGCCACCGCCAGGATCTGGGGCGTGCTGCGGTAGTTCTGCTCCAGCAGCACGGTTTTGCAATCCCGGAAATCCTGGCGAAACCGATTGACGTTTTCGTAGTCCGCACCCCGGAAAGCGTAAATGGACTGATCTTCGTCGCCCACGGCAAAAATGTCCTCCTGCGAATCCGGGTATTTCATCAGCAGGCGCAACAGATCATATTGGACATGGTTGGTGTCCTGGAATTCATCTACCAGGATGTGGCCCCATTTGCGCTGGTACTTTTCCCGCACCTCTGCATTCTCCTGCAGCAGGATGCGCGTATACATCAGGAGATCGTCGAAATCCAGGCCGTTGCTTTCCTGCAACCGGGCCTGGTACATCTGGTAGAGTTTCGGGACATTCGGATGGCTCGCGCGTTCCCGGAGCAGATCGGTCTGGCCCGGCAGCAGGCCGTCGTTCTTGAAGCGGCTGATGGCGTGCCTGAGTTCGTGCAGGGTGAGGCCCTCCTCGCCCGTTTCCTTGAGGAGCGTGTTGATCACCTGCGTCTGATCCTGGCTGTCGAAAATGACCCAGTTCCGATCGTAGGGCGTATGTTCGTACTCAGTCCGGAGGATCCGCGCACACGTGGCATGAAACGTGCCCACGGACATGGTGGAGCCGTACAGGCTGGCCCGGACTCCCGCCTGTCCTGCCAGACCGTGCATCTGCTCTTGCACCCGGGACTTCATTTCGGTGGCCGCCTTGTTCGTGAAGGTCACGGCCAGAATGTTCCATTGCGGGATCTGCAGCTCGTGGACCAGATGCACCACCCGATGTGTCAGCACCCGGGTCTTGCCGGAACCCGGTCCAGCCAGTACCAGGGTGGGCCCCAAAGGCGACGTGACGGCGTCCCGCTGTTGCGGATTCAGTGGGTCCAGATAGACAGGCTCGGAAACCGACATGATTTGCTCCGGGTCACTACATCGGGACGGACTTGACTGCCCGGTTCAGCCATGGCAGTTTACCCCTCCAGGCAAGGAACGGCGCGTTCCCGGCAACAGGGATAACCTGTGACCGAGGCGCAGAGGGCGGGAAAATGTCCTGGCAGTGCACAGCCAAACTCCGCCTGGCATAGGTCGGCAAAGAGGCCCAAGGGAAATCCCATTACGCTGGCGGCACAGCCCTCCAGTTCTGCCACGGGCCGAAATTCCGGGTCCTGCAGGGCATAGGCTCCGGCCTTGTCCAGGGGACTGCCGCCCGCGATGTAGGCGGCGATTTCCGTATCCGTGTAGTGGCGCAGCGACAGTTGGGAACAGTGCGCGGCGGCACAGGTCTGGCCGGTGCGGGCATCCACGATGCAGATTCCACTGTGCACTTCGTGACTGCCCTGGCGCAGCAGGCGCAGAAACTCCTCCGCTTGGACATCATTTTCCGGCTTGCCCAGAATGCGCTCCTCGTGCACCACCACCGTGTCGGCGCCCACTATCAGGGTCTGACCCGCCCAGGTCCGCTTCTCGGCCGGAGCAAGCGTGGAAAACACCGTCAAGGCCTTGAGCGCGGCCAGCCGCCGCACCAGCTCCGGTCCCGATTCGGTCTGGCCCTGGGTTTCGTCCACGTCCGCCGGTCGAATCTCCACTCTCCACGGCAAGGCTTCCAGCACCTGTCGGCGGCGCGGGCTGGCGGAAGCCAGAATCAAGTGGGCTGCCATGTGGGGACGGGGAAAGGGGGCATGTCGATCTGGCGCTCTGTCCTGAGGGGACAGGGACCTCAAGCCGAGTCTGAATACTTCCGGCTTACTGAGTATAATCGTAGGGCCTGTTTGACTGCCTTCCGCTTGGGCCTGACCGGGTGCGGGCAATCAGACCTCGACCACGATCGGCTTCGGGCCGCCCTCGCAAGGAGTTCCCTTACATGTCTGCCATGGCTTCTCATCCTGTCACGCGCACAGCCATCATCGGCTGTGGGGGCATGGCCCGAAATCACATCCGCAACATTCTGGAGGACCCGCGCGGCACCTCCATTGATGTGGTGTGCGAACCCATGGCCGAGAACTATGAGGCCACAGCCCAGCTGTTCGCGAACTTCGGCCACAAGCCGCCGCCGAATGTGCCCGATCTGCAGATGTGCCTTGACCAGCACAGGCAGGACTTGGATGCCGTGTTCATCGTGACCCCCCATTCCATGCACTATGACCATTGCGTCATGTGCTTGGATGCCGGGCTTGAGGTGCTGGTGGAAAAGCCCATGGTGGTGAACCAGACCGAAGCCCGCCAGCTCATGGCCAAGCAGAAAGAATCCGGCAAGCTGCTGGTCGTGGCCTTTCAGGGCAGTCTGTCCCCGCGGATCCGCTGGGCCGCGGAACGCATGCAAGATGGCACCTTTGGCGAACTGCGATCCATCAGCGGCACGGTGTGGCAGAACTGGAACACGTTGGGCGAAGGCAAGTGGCGCACCGATCCCCAGGTCTCCGGTGGTGGCTTCATGTTCGATACCGGCGCGCACCTGATGAATACAATCTCGGACCTGGCGGGCCAGGAGTTTGAGGAAGTGGCCGCGTGGCTGGACAACCGGGGACGCCGAATTGACATCATGGCGGCCGTGATGGCGCGCTTGCAGAATGGGGCCTACGTTACCCTCAATGGCTGTGGCGCCTCCGTGCCCAGTTGTGCCTCGGACATTCGGGTCTTTACCGAAAATGCCACCATCAGGGCCTGCATGTACGGCAGCTGGCTGGAGGTGCAGGAGGCGGGCGAGAGCGACTACAAGCCCATCGCCCTGCCCCCCATGAAGACCACCTGGCACAGGTTCCTGGAGGTGCGCCACGGCCGGATAGACAACCCCTCTCCCCCCGCCGTGGGGCTGAGGATGCTGAAGCTGTGGGATGCCATCAAGGCGTCCGCCGCTCAGGGCGGCCATCCGGTCCCCTGCTAGGAGATGGGGCGGCTGCCTCCGGGCTGGCCGCCTTGTTGCACATGACCCAGACAAGAAGGAGATAGCTGTGACTGTCACTGTTTGGAATGAATATCGCCACGAGAAACTGCATGCCGAAATCGGCAGGATCTATCCGGAGGGAATCCACGGCGCCATCCAGGCGGGCCTTGCCCACCACGGCATTGTGGATGTCGGCACGGCCACCCTGGACGAACCGGAACACGGCCTCACAGATGCGGTGCTGGAGGCCACGGAGGTGTTGCTTTGGTGGGGCCATATGGCCCACCAGGAGGTAGCACAGCCCATTGTGGACAAGGTGCAGAAGCGGGTCCTGGAAGGCATGGGCCTGATCGTGCTGCACTCAGGGCACTTCTCCAAGATCTTTCGTCAAATGATGGGGACCTCCTGCAGTCTGCGCTGGCGCGAGGCCAGCGAGAAGGAACGGCTGTGGGTCGTCCGCCCCGGGCACCCCATTGCCGAGGGCCTGCCGCCCTACTTCGAGCTGCAGAACTGTGAAATGTACGGCGAACTGTTCGACATTCCACAGCCGGATGAACTGGTTTTCATCAGCTGGTTTGAAGGCGGCAATGTCTTTCGCAGCGGCTGCTGCTTCCATCGCGGCAACGGCAAGATCTTCTATTTCCGCCCGGGCCACGAAACCTTTCCCATCTTCCACGATGCCACCATTCACCGGGTGCTGGCCAACGCGGTGAAGTGGGCTGCTCCTGCGGGCGGGCCGCAGTACCCCTATGCACAGCCCGGCACCACCCGTCCCACGGCCATCAACGAACGAGACGCGCTGGAGCCCATCGCGGCTGCGGCCGACGAGCGCGTCAGGGTAGGCTAGATCTCACAGGACGGATTGGGCTCCTTCACATGACTGCGGTGCAGCCCATGGCTGCACCGTCTTGGTTCCAGCACCCCCTGCAGGATTCGAACCCACGACCCACTGCTTAGAAGGCAGTTGCTCTGTCCAGCTGAGCTAAGGGGGCTGAATGGCGAGGCAGTCTACGCCTGGCAGCCCGACTTTGTCAATTCCTCCCGCAGCATCTGTGTGGCCGGTGTCGCTTGGCCCCGAAGGCGTTCAGGCACCGGGGCCTGGGGATTAATTCGCGGATCATCAGGGAAATCAGGGTATACACAAGGCAGAGAACCGCAAAACGGAGAGTGGCGATGGCTGGGCGTCGGCTCTTGACCGATGATCTGTGGGGCCGTGGGGGCTGTGCGAGCCGAGAGCCGCTCCCGGTGGGACGCCCGTCGATATTGGAGGACCGGATGTGCGTGGCAGCGGTGCTCTGTCATGCACAGGATGGCAGCAGTCCCGGGCGCACCCGGGACTTGGTGTGCGGTCTCGCCTGTCGGTGTCATGCCTGATGAAGTAGATATAATTATACTGTTACAAGGATTTCCCGGCTTGGTTCATCCCCTTCCCACGGGGCAGGCAGCCCGGGTTGCGGCCGGGGGAGGCGCGGGCCTGTGCACAACGCTGGAGGCGCGACCCGGCCATCCGAAGACACAGAAGCGGCCACCCGTATCGTCGCCCCTGGGCTCACTGAACGGGAATTCCGCTTCCCACAGCCGGCCCGGACGCCCGGACCCTGAATATACTGGCCGGTCTTGATGCCGGTGATGGCATAGCCGGGAAGCTGGACGGCCGCGGCACACTTGCCGTTGGCCAGCATCTGTTGCGTGTCCAAAGCGCTAGGTTGTCGCACCCGTACCACTGGCGAAGGCCGGGCAGCTCGCTCTCATCCCCGGGCAGGAAGAGCAGGTCAAAGTGGTTGTAGTCACAGCCTTTTGGATAGCGCGTTTCGAGCCAGATGACATTGTGTTCCTCGGACCTTGTGCCTGCTTCGAGCCACTGCATCAACTCGTGCCGGCGAAACCACAAGGAGACATGCGTCCCCGGGGGCAGCCATGTCCGCAAACCAGGGAGGGGACGTGGCTGGAAGTCCCGCCCTCAAGGGGGTTGGCCCTGAGGTATGCCAGCGTTTCGGAGTCATCCCGGTGTGCGGTGTTGAATCTGCGGTTGATGTACCCGGTTGCCAGTGCCCGGGCGGTATGCATGAGGTTGCCACAGGCCGAGACGCCGAGGTGTGTGAGAGCGCCAATCAGGATCATGGCAGTCAGAATCCACCGGGCGGCTGCCGCCTGGCTCTCGACTTTGATGGACAGGAACCGGTCCAGCAGGCACGCCGCCGTCAGCAGCAGCGGCATATAGAGCGGCACCCGGAAACGGCTCTGGACGGCCAGCGCCTCTGCCCACGGCAAGACGGTGACGATAAACACCAGATATACCAGGGCAAACATGCCAAAACAGGGGGAGGAGGGATTCGGCTGACAGCTGGAGAACCGCTTCGCGGGTCCGGCCCAGGCCGAAGTGGCGACGCCCGGACAGAACAACCACCGCCGCCGCGGCCAAGAATCACCATCCCGGCGGCTGTCAACGCCAGGGAACTCATCCCGTCCAGGGTTGAGGGGAACGAGGGAACGGCCCATTCCCGGAACACGTTGGCCGTCTGGTGCAGCGAAGTGGACAGAGACTGCCCCGCCGGATTTCTGCTCGGCCCGATCAGGGTCCCCGAGACGATCTGGTTGCGGACCAGAGTCATGGCCAAGGGAAGGGAGGAGATGGCGCCAAACAGGACAGCGTGCTTCAGCCGGGCCACGAAGGAGGGGGTCCGGTGCATCAGCAGCAACAGGACCCCGGTTCCGATCAACGCAATTCCCGCGTATCGGGTCAGGGCGACCAGGGCGGTGCAGGCGGCCGCCAGGGGCAGGGTGGATCCCGCCGCGCTCTGGTGCAGGCAGGATGCCAGTCGTATCAAGGCCAGCAGAGTGCACAGGACAAAGAGGGGCGCAGACAAGAGGTATGACACTGCATGACTGAGGGGCAGGGAAACCGTCAGAGCCACGGTGGCCCCCACCGTCAGCAGCCGTGATCGGAGATGCCGACATAGCCAGAGCGCCGGCACCAGCACAATCGTCCCAAAGGCAGCGGCATTCACCCACCGGCCCGCCTCCACGATTCCCCCAAGCCCGATGCCCGCCAGCAGCAGTGGGAACAAAGGAGGATGATCCGCCAGGGCCGCGCCCCGGGGATGTTGCAGGCCCTCTCCCGCGCGCAGATGCATGGCTGCGGAGACATAACCTGTGGAGTCCGCAGCGAGCGCGCTGCCGTAGGTGGAGGTGCGGGCCAGGCTGTGTGCCGCGCCGAGAACAGCGATGAGGACGAGCAGTACGAGACAGGCAATTCTCGTCAGCCGTGGCAGGCCATTAGCAGCGTGGGGGACAGTGTGTCGCTGTCGCGGGCGGGTCCAAAGCGGATTACCGGATACACCCAAACAAGCGTGCGTTGTGGATAAGACAGGGTCTCAGGCAGGCAGAGTCCCCGCTGGAGCGATGATTGCCTGGAGCCTGTGGATTAATTCGTCGAGTTTGGATTTATATGCCGTGGAATCTGCAATATCCACCACGAAGAACCGCAAGCAGCCCATTCCTCATGATGCAGAGAGGTGCGCAAGCGGTGTTTGTTCAACAACATGGATCGTTGTCGCCGCATTGCCAAGGGCGGCACCAATCAATCAACAGACCCTAGTACAGGAACATGGGCAGACCTTCCACCCCATGAAGGCTGGGGCGGTAGGCCTCTGTGTCATAGAGCCGGTCCACATCCACCCGCCGCACGCCCTGCGTCACTTCACCCATGTCAATGTGCGTGAACTTGCCCTCGCGGATGGCCACCATGCGTCCGCTTTGCCCGGCCAGCAGGAGGTCTGCCGCCAAGTGGCCGAAAGTGCGCGACACCAGGGAATCCAGCGTGTCCGGCGCCCCGGTGCGCATCAGGTAAGCCAGCTTTTGATTGATGATGTCGACCCCCAGGCGCTCTTTCAGCATTGCGCCGGTGGCTTCGCCAATGCCGCCCAGCTTGCGATGCCCGTAGGCATCCGCCTCTCCGGACTCGATGATCTCGCCCCCGAGTACGCTGGCGCCTTCGCTGACAATCACCATGGCATAGTGGCTCTCATTGGCTTTCAGATCGGACTGGACCAAGGCCGCCAGTCTGTCGGGATCGAAGGGCACTTCACACAACAGGGCCCGATCCGCGTCCGTCACGTAGCTGGAAATCAAGGCCGTCTCGCCGGAATTGCGCCCGAAGAGCTCGACCACCGCGATCCGCTCGTGCGAACCGGCGCTGGTCCGCAGGTTGGTGATGGCCTCCGCACTCCGGGTCACCGCCGTGCTGAAGCCCATGCAGTAGTCCGTCCCATACACATCGTTGTCCATGGTCTTGGGGCAGGCCACGACCTGCACCCCTTCGGCATGCAGCCGTCCTCCGTAACCGAGCGTGTCATCGCCCCCAATCGGGACCAGGGTCTCAATGTCCAAGGCATCCAGATTCCGGATGACTTGGGCCGTCAGGTCCAGCGTGCCGTCCGCGTTGGTCTGGATGGCGGTGTCGGCCTGATACGCCGGCCGCGCAGAGGCCTTGACCTTGCCCGGGTTGGTGCGGCTGGAATGCAGAAATGTGCCGCCGGTGCGATCTACCGTGCGGACCACTGGAGGGGTCAAGGTCAGGGTGTGCTGCGCGACCGAGGCAGGATCATCCGGATTGATTGCCAAGGGGCCAGCCCAGCCGCGCTTGAAGCCCACGATCTCATGTCCGGCCGCGGTCAAGCGATGCACGATGGTCTTGATGCAGGGATTCAACCCCGGCACGTCGCCGCCACCTGTCAGAATGCCTACTCTCATGGTGTGTCCTGCATGTCAGCAAAGAGATTCGAATCGAGACGCGCAATATTCTAGTCGAGACCCAAGGGGCACCGGCAATACTTGATCAGCTCTCGGGTGGGGCCTGGTGAGCCGGAAAGAGCCGGTGCTGGCGTATGGCCATGCGGTAGAACCCCACCAGCTGATCCATGGTGCGCTGCCAGGATTGACTTTGGGCATGGTTCCAGCCCGCATCCGCCAGTTGCCTGCGGGTGGCCGCGTTGTTCCGCAGCCGCGTCACGTAGTCACGGATCTGGGCAGGCTGGTCCGGTTCGAACAGGAGACCGGTCTGCTCATGATTGATGGAGTCCGTCAGGCCGCCCTTGTTGGCAGCGATCACCGGCAGGCGGCAGGCCATGGCTTCCAGGGCCACCAATCCGAAGGTCTCCGTGGTCGAGGGAAAGAGGAAAATGTCTGCACTGCGGTAGGCGGCGATCAGGTCTGCCCCAAAGCGGTATCCCGTGAAGACAGTCGGAGTTCCATCGTACCAGGACTGCAGCTCCGCGTGACTGGGCCCATCTCCCACCAGGGCCAGCCGCACGCCCTTGAGCGGAAAGAGGTGGTCCCGCAGTTCAAAAAGCCCTTTCTCCGGAGCATGACGGCCGACATTGAGGACCAGCAGATCGTCAGGATGGCCGTCGGTCAGTTCTGCCCGGACCGTCTGGCTGATCGGGCCTGCCGAGAAAAACTCCGTGTCGATGCCGCGGTGCCACCAGCGTACCCGTTGAAACCCGTGACGGCGCAGATCATCCCGCAGGATGCTGGAGGGGCAGAGCGTCAGGGTCGCCTGGTTGTGAATGTGCCTTTCATAGGCCCATACGCCATCGGTCAGGAAGCCGGAGCCATAGAAACGGGCATACCGCGCCACGTCAGTGTGGAAGGAGGCCACAGCCGGAATGTCCAGCCTGCGTGCCATCCGCATGCCGAAGGGGCCCAGGGAAAAGGGGTGCAGGGTGTGGATCAGGTCAGGGCGAAACCGCTTCAGGATGGGAAAGGTGTCCCGGGTGGGGAAGCTCAGCTTCAACTCGTTGTAATAGGGGTTGGTGATGCCCTGGACCCCGATGACCGGGATGCCCGCGAATTCAGGGGGCCCGCCCGCCGGCGCGAAGAGGATGGCCCGATGGCCCCGGTCCGCCAGATACCGCAGCATCAGCTGCAGGATGTTGACTACGCCGTCCACCTTGGGCAGGAAGGTCTCCGTGAAAAGCCCGATGCGCAAGGGCGCCTCCGAGCGGGCCTTGTCTTCCGTGGATACGCCCATGCCGGCTGCAGAAATGATGGAAGAATCTTGGCGACGTGCAGGGGCGGCTGGCTGCCTGTCTGGCGGCTGGCGCGCCCTGCGCAAGGTATTCTATGGTACATGGTTTCCCGGAGGTCTGGCTCTTTTCAGTGCCTCGCCGCGCAGCCTGCACCCATTCTCTGCCTCATGGGCCGGTCCAAGTCAGCGCGGGTAGGTTGTACAATGGCCTGAGCATTGTCCCGCGGTCCCTGCCTCTCGGTGGACCCCTCAGCCTGAGAGTTCCTTTTCCTCCATGAACAACAGCCGACAACCCTCAATTCTGGTTTTGGGCGGGGATGGGTTCTGCGGATGGCCCACCAGCCTGCACCTTTCGCAGTTGGGCTTTGATGTCACCATCGTGGACAACCTGTCCCGCCGCCGCATCGACGAGGAACTGGAGACTCAGTCCCTGACCCCGATTGCATCCATCGAGACTCGCTTGCAGACCTGGCGTGCGGAGACCGAGAACGAGCTCCATTTCGTCAATCTGAATCTGGCCAGTGACTATGCGGATCTGGTCCAGCTGCTGCAGGATGTACAGCCACAGGCCGTGGTCCACTTTGGTGAACAGCGGGCGGCTCCCTATTCCATGAAGTCGCCGGCACACAAGCGGTACACGGTGGACAACAACATCAACGCCACTCACAACCTGCTGTGCGCCATCGTGGAGACAGGCCTGGACATTCATGTGGTGCATCTGGGCACCATGGGGGTGTATGGCTACGGCACGGCCGGCCTCACGATCCCCGAGGGGTATCTGCCGGTCAAGGTGGATGTGAATGGCCAGGACCATGAGATGGAGATCATGTATCCGGCCAATCCCGGCAGCGTCTACCACATGACCAAGACGCTGGATGCACTGCTGTTTTTCTACTACAACAAGAATGACCAGGTCCGCATCACGGACCTGCATCAAGGCATTGTCTGGGGCACCAACACCCCGGAGACGCTCAGGCATGAAGAGCTCGTCAACCGGTTTGACTATGAAGGGGACTACGGCACGGTCCTGAACCGATTCCTCATTCAGGCTGCGGTAGGCCATCCCATAACCGTGTATGGCACGGGGGGACAGACCCGGGCCTTCATTCACATTCGCGACACCGTGCGCTGCGTCCAGTTGGCGATCGAGAATCCGCCGGGTACCGGAGACCGCGTCAAGATCTTCAATCAGGCGACCGAGACCCACCGGGTGCGGGAGCTGGCGGAGCTGGTGTCAAGGATGACGGGGGCGGAAGTCCGCTACTTCCAGAATCCCCGCAACGAAGCCTTGGAAAACGAGCTGCGGGTGGAAAACAGGCAGTTCCTGGACTTGGGATTGGCCCCCATTACCTTGAGCGAAGGGTTGCTCAGCGAGGTGATAGATGTGGCCAGCAAGTACAGGGAACGCTGCACACTGCAGAAAATCATTGCCAATTCCACCTGGCGGAAAGACATCCCGGTGGACTGCGCAGGGTCTGAAACCCCCAACACCTGGCTGCCTGGCTAGCCGTCCCGTCCCCTTTCTCGTGGCGGGACCGCATTGTGCGGAACCTGCATGAAGACCACGTCAATGCCGGCAGGCCTTCCCATCGGAGCCACACCTGGTGGGACGCAAGGAGGCGGCTGAGCGGCAGGAGGGGTTGTGTCCGCCGTTTCTCCCCGTTCGTGGCTGACAAACGCACTGGATTGCACGCCTGGCGATGGAACTGCGTCATGTGTGGATGTTTATGATCTGTGCCCTGTACCGGACAGAATCTGTCTTGTGTGTGACCGCAGGCCCCATGCCATCGTCCATCCCTGATCCGCAGGAGGCACCCGGGACATGAATCCCCCCATGGCGATACCTGCCGAATTCGATCCTGTCTTGGACATGTTACGGCACGAAACGGAATATGGTGTCTTTCATGAAACACGCAAATCCTGTCGCTTCGCCTGTGAACTGGTGTGCAATGGCGCCCCTGCCGACCTGACCGTGGCCGCGTCCGTGCTGAAGGCGGTCTTGCAATGCCAAGCCACCCATCCGGCCGACGTGCATCAAGGGAATTTCCGCTGGATGGCCGAAGATGATCACATCGAGGATCTGAACGCAGTCGTCTTCTGCCTCGAGCATCTGATACCCATGATGCTCAAGCATGGGCATCGGTTGCCCCTTCCGCTGCAGGGCAGGGTCGAACGAGCCATTCAACTTGGATTGCAGGAAGTCCGACATCTGGATGTCTGGGTGGGCTACACCAACATTGCCGCCTTGGCCCTCCTTGCGCTCTGTCTAGGCGGAGATCTGCTGGAGGACCCCGGCCTGCGTCGGCAGGGACAGGACAAACTTCAAGACTGGATTGTGTTTACGTCTTGCAATGGCCACGTTCTGGAATACAACAGTCCCACGTACGCGGCAGTCACAATCCGGGCCCTGGCGCAACTGCGAGACACTGTCCAGTGTCCGGATACGGCGTTGTTGGCGGAGATCATGCTCAGCCGCCTGGGTCTCAGCTTCGCCTTGCACCTGCACAAGGCGACGGGACGCCTGGCGGGTCCTCATGCGCGGGCCTACCAGCCCAGCATCACGGGAGCCGCGGCACCGGAGTTGCAGCAGTTTCGGCAATGGCTGGCGAACGGCATTCTGCCCGCGTGGTTGGCCAGGCTGCGCGACCAGCTCCCCGCCACCTATGCAGTGCGGGAGGGCATCCTGAGTGCACTCGAGTGCGAAATGACCACCTATGTCACTCCGTCCTTTGCCCTGGGGAGCACTTCCCGGAGCCTCCATCCTCAAGGCAATCATGTGATTGCCCATCACGTTGCAGGGGAGGGGGAGCGTGCAGGAGTGTTCTACACACGCTACATCCTGGATGACAAGTGGCTGGGGGATTTCTACCATCCCACTGATCGCTCCAATACTCGCAATCTGCTGGATGAAGGGGAGTTCCTAGGCACGCAGCACAACAGGGCCCTGCTTGGCTGCTATGCCCCGCGAATCGGCAATGCCATGTTCCGGAGCGCCAAGGCTTCCTTCATTTGGACCCGGGCGGCTCTGGTCCGCCAAGTGCGGGTGAATGATGTCGTGGTCGACCGCTATCCCTGTGCAGCGCCTCACGATTCCCGCATTGTCGTCACGACCGACTCCACGCACTATGTGCTGCAACCGCTGCATGTCTCCTCATTGCTTTCCGTCCCCACGCTGGTGCTTGATCGGAGAGCAGGGGACCTGGTGTGCGACCTCTACCACTACAAGGCCGAGCAACCCAAGCGGTTTTGGGATCTGAATTGGCCAGGCGCCTTTTACAAGGGACGGCCCGCCTGCCTCTTTTATTTGGAATTGGTGGACCGCAGTGCTGTGTCTTCGTACAAGGCGCTCGCAGCCTATATGACACAAGTGCACTTGGATTGCCAGATCGCACCTGCGCATACACGCACCCGTCCCGCTGAAACACGACTTCTGCAGGCAAGGGCCGAGGGGCCGGCAGGAGCGCTGGCCATGGCCATTGACCTGATGGATTTTGCCTTTGCGCGGCCAGGGAACACGATGCAAGGCAAGGAAACAGCCAAGTTGGAATCTCCGGTGGCGGTGCAACGACAGCAGTCGTTCGACTTGTGCGGGACCCACGTCACCGTTGCCCGGGGCAACATCACGTTCTGCCAGACTCCGGACAAAGGGGAGTGGCACTTGATCCAGACTGATCCCGCAGGATGCCGGCTTGAAGTGGCCATCGGAAAGGAGGTCCATGCGATCCAGACCTCGGGCATGGCTTTGGTCCATGGTGTGGCCGGCAGAGTTGCCGTTCGTGCTCTCGGTGAAAATGCTCTGTAGATTTCACTTGCAACCGCGCCCGCCCGTCTTGGTGTGGGGTACAATGGAAGAGGCAGGCATGGAAGTGAGAGTTCCCTGTCTGTGCAAGCGGCATGCAGGTCAGATGGCATGTCGCTTTCTTGCGTGATAGCACGGATGGCAGCAGATTGCTGTGGCACAGCCCTGTCATCCGGCAAGCCCATGACTACTAATTCCCTAGGATTTTTCTGGTTCCCGCTGCAGCCACGCGGGAATCTTCTTCATGCCATCATCTGGACTCGGAAGTAGCAAGACAAGGAGGTGGCATTGTGCTGCAACTCGGCAATGCGCACCTGGCGCAATACGCACAAGAGGGTTTTACGGTGGTCAGGCAATTGATCACGGTATCCGAAGCTGCCGCAGTGCACGCCCGACTGATGGAATTGCAGCAATGGCAGCACGACTGGCCGGATCGGCATTTCCAGATCCTCGACCCGGCCGTCGTCCGTCATCAAGATGGCGGTTACGTGCCTCAGGGCGTCCAGTTGCCTGCCCAGTTGGATCCCATCTTTCAGCGCATCGCCGATCATCCCAATCTGCAGGGAGCCGCAGCATCCCTGCTCGGTGGACCGGTGGTGCGTTTCACGGATCAAGCCCTGATCAAGAATGTGGGTGTACGCGGTGAATCCTTTTATCATCAGGATTCGGATTATTGGCACATTCCCCCTGAACAGGGCCTGAATGCCTGGATTGCATTGAGCCATGTGGACCGGGATGCCAGCGCCTTGGCCATTCTGCCGGGAACTCAGAAAATCTGGGAAATCCAGCCGCATGAAGAATATTTCGACGATCCCCCTTTGTGCCATGCCGGGACGCTCAAACCGTTTCAGCGGTACCGCATTCCGGCAGATCGGATTGATTTCCGCCAAGAGGTCCTGGTGCCGATGGCACCAGGCGACGCGGCCTTCTTCTCGAACTACACTTGGCATAGGGCAGAGCCGAATCTCTCGGGCAGTGTGAAGGCGGCATATGCCATTGCCTATCGGCGTGTCCAGGAAAGGAGTGGCTGAAATCCTGTTTCCGCCCAGAGGAGTCTTCAGCGATACTTGAATGTAGCCTGTGTCCCGAGGTGTGCCATGGTCCTCATGCGCAAGCCACTGGGACAGTGTGTTGGTTACGGCGTGTTTTCAGACATGGAGAAATCGGAAAATGTTGCACCGCACCGTATTGAGTCGACGTACATTCCTGCAGTGGAGTGGCAGTGTAGGAATGGCCACTGTGCTGGCTGCATGCACGGTCGCCCCGCCTGCACCGGCATCCGAGCGGGTGTTTGGTGAAGGCGTCACCGAGATTGAAGTCTGGTATCAGGACTGGGATGGCGCCAATCGCATCATGGCTGCGACCACGCCCGTGTTCGCGGAGAAGAACCCTGATGTGACGGTCAACCTGCAGCCCATTGGATATGGAGACTTGCGTGACAAGCTGCTGCCTTCCATTGCTGCGGGCACGGAAGGCGATGTCATGATGATGTACACCGACTGGGTGGTGGCCACTGATCTGACCAAAGTGTTTCTGGATCTGACCGACGTAGCCGGGGGCTATGCCTTTTGGGAGGAGCAGATGTGGCCCGCGGCGTTCTCCGTGATCGATACACCGGGGAATCGGATTTACTATTTGCCCTGGTTGGCAGGCATTCGCGGCGCTGTGCATACGGTCAACATGGACCACTTGGCGGCAGAGTCGATTGACTACCTGGGCTTTGCCTCGTACGAAGACATGGTGGAGGCAGGCATTCAGTTGACCCAGACCAATGACGCCGGCAAGATCGTGCGTTCCGGCCTGTCACCCCGAAGTTCCCAATACCAGCAGTATTGGAATTTCATCTGGCAACTGGGCGGAGATTTCTATGACAAGGAGACGGGCATTTGGTCACACAGCAGTCCTGAGGGGGAAGCGGCCGCCCAGATTCTGCACAATCTCTACCACGAGGCCCGCGTCTGCGACTTTGAGCTCTTCACCAGCGAATATGAGGCGGTGAGCCAGAAGCTGGTCTCCATCTGGGCGGATGGCGCCTGGACAGCCAGTGTCCAGCAGGATGTGGCGGGGGTCCCCGCGGACAACATTCTGACTCCTTCGCTCCGGGATGCCGTGGCCGATGTTCTGTATCCCCAGCACCAGGCCGGTTGGGGTATATCCCGACGCTTGGCAGACAATCCGGACCGTCTGGAATTGTCTGTGGAATTCACTCTGGATCTGCTGGGTCCGGAAGTGTCCTATCAGGCCTTTGAGTTCTATTCCGGGGTCACGATGACCAAATCCGTCTATCAGGATCCTCGCATTGAGGATGTGAAGTACGGTCTGATGTCCAAACGGATCGCCGAAGCCATGTGGCCCATTGCAAGGTACCCGCAGGATCGTGTGGCCAATCATGGACCCGCCTCGGTGGAACTGGACCGGGCCATGCGCAATGAAATCTCCATCCCTGAAGCGTTGCACAACATGGATGAGTATCTGCAGGAACAGGAAAATCAAGCGCGCGAACGCATTGGAGCCTAGGTGCCAGCCGAGGGTCAGGATGCAGTTGACGGACCGGAGCCAATTCCGTGCCGGGCGATATCTCAGCGCCGGCATCTCTTGTGCCATCGGCTGTGTGACTTCCTGCCTGGAACTGGCGCCAGGCCCTAGACGCCGTTGCAGTGCCGGCCGCACCGTTCCCGACATGACGGGCAGAGCTGTCGCCGGGCGTTGTGCTGGTCAGCGCGGCGCACCGGCACTGGCCTTGAGTCAACGCGTACCGGAATGACCATACAGGTGCCAGGACAGGCGCGCGTCCTCCACGCGCTGCGACGGGCCAGCCCGTTGGGAACGCTGTTTGCCGTTGCGATTTTTGCCTTTTACAGCCTGGTGTTCGTGATTCCCTTTGTGACGGCCATCTGGCTGTCGTTCCAGAACTGGGATTACCTTACCACTCCGATTTTTGTCGGGATCCGCAATTACAGCGACTTGGTCACTGATGCGTACTTCTGGCAAGCGTTGCGCACCACCTTGCTGTTTTCCGTTGTGGAAATCAGTGTCGGAGTATGGCTTGCACTCCTGTTGAGCTTGATGCTGGACCATTTGACGCGGCGCTGGAGCCGTCTCTTCCTCGCGCTGTACTATCTTCCTGTCATAACGCCCATTGTGGTGTCCGTATATCTGTGGCGCTGGCTTTACCGTCCCACCGGCGGAGCCTTCAACCTTCTGCTCAGCAGCGTAGGCTTGCCCGAGCAACCCTTTTTGGCCAGTACGCAACAGGCTCTCTGGGCCATCACAGCCATGGTGGTGTGGGCCAACGTCGGTGGGGTGGCCGTGATCCTGCTGGCAGGAATGAAAGATGTGCCGCGTAGTCTCTATGATGCCGCCAACATTGATGGCGCTGGCTTTTGGAGGGTGTTTTTCCGCATCACACTGCCCTTGATTCGGCCCGCGTTGGTGTACATCATGGTTGTCAGCGTGGTCGGGACCATGCAGATGTTTGTGCCCTTCTTTCTCATGGCCGGACCGGGCTTCAGCACACGCACCCTGGCCCTGTATACCTACGACCTGGGTTTTCAGTCCCTGAACCTGGGATACGGGGCCGCTGTCTCTCTGGTGATTTTCCTGCTGCTGCTGGTCGCCACCATCGTGCAGCTGCAGCGTTGGCAGATCAAGTGGGAGTATTAGTCAATGGCATTGCGCCGGCAATCTTGCAGGAAGGCGCGCTCTGACATGCCAGCGATGGTGTAGGTCGCCTTCTTGCCTCGGGCGGAATTGGGTCCTCAAGCATGGGTCGGGGGATATCCGTGTCCCGGTTTTCGATGTAGGTTTGCTGACATGCAATGTCCTGGGCCGCTCTTTCCAGGGGCACTCTGGCTCCGTCTTGCCACAATCCGGTGCAGTGAAAAAACCGTCAGGAACCTTGTGTGGAGCCTCTTCCCTGAGCATGTCACATACAAATTTGTCTTGGAGGTTGCGGGGCTTCCTGTGCCCTGGGGCAGCTGCAGCCCGCTCCCTTGCAACCTTGCTTGGCACTAGGCGCGTCAAACGCGTCCAGTGCCGAGGCATTGGGTTTCGGGGGCCAAGACGGCGGAAGGAGGCAACATGAATGGCGCGGAGGAGCATCCCTTCCCATCCGGGCAGTGGCGGCAATCCTTGATTATCCTGATCCTGGCGTTGTTGAGCGGGGCAATGTTCTTTCCATTTGTCTGGCTGATTTTCTCGTCCTTCAAAACCGGGGCTGACATCGTCAGCCTGCCCATCCAACTGTGGCCGAGGCCATGGACCTTGAGCGCGTACCTCATGGTGCTGGACCCCAACCGGGCCAATCTGGTGCGGGCGTATGGCAACAGCCTTCTGATCACGGTGTCCACGGTCCTGGCCGTTTTGTTTACCTCGTCCTTGGGCGGCTATGTGTTTGGCCGCCTGGAGTTTCCCGGCCGCAGGCTGCTGTTCTACTTCGTGCTCGCGACCACCATGGTGCCGTTTCTGACCTTGCTCATCCCCCTCTACATCGTGATGCGGGAACTCGGCATCCTCAATACATTGTGGGCAGTCTGGCTTCCCGGCATATTTTCGTCATTCGGCATATTCCTCTGTCGGCAATTCATCTATAGCATTCCGCGGGATCTCTATGATTCGGCCAAGATTGATGGAGCAGGCGATTTTGCCATTTATTACCGCATCATCCTGCCACTGATCCACCCGGTGTTGGCTGTCCTGACCATCTTCACATTTCTGGGGGTGTTCAACGACTACCTGTGGCCCTTGGTGGTGCTGAACGACGAAGAGAAGCTGACGCTTCCCCTCATTCTCAGCCGCCTGGCCAATCGCTTTGGCGGGATGGACTATCAGGGCGTGATGGCAGGTTCGGTCCTGATTTCCATACCTCCCTTCATCGTGTTCTTTGTGTTTCAACGGTACATTGTGCAGGGCATCGCGCTGACCGGCGTGAAAGGGTGACTGTCATGCCAGGCCATTGCAAACCGAGTCGGAAGCGAAAGGGCCCCAGTGATCCTCTAGGGGATCACAAGGGTCTGTCTTGCATTTCGACCACCCATATCATGAGGCAGGGTCTGGGCAAGGGCGCCGGCATTCGTCGAGGCAAGAGCCAAGGAGGCGGGAAGTGAGCGTGCTGGAAAAACTCAATGTGGGCATTGTGGGAGCCGCAGGGCGCGGAGGCAGTTTTCGGCTGGCCTTTGACGGACATCCGCACGCTCGTATTCACGCCCTGTGCGACGTAAACGCCGCGGCCTTGGCAGGGGCCGTGCGCGAATTCGGCGTGACCGAAAGCTATGCGGATTATGACGAGATGCTGTCCCAATCGGAATTGGACGCGGTCATTCTCGGAACGCCGATGCCCTTGCACGCGTCTCAGGCCATCAAGGCTCTGGCGCGCGGTATTCATGTGCTCAGCGAAGTGACGGCGGCGGTCTCGCTCCAGGAATGCCGGGATCTGGTCCAGGCGCAGCGGCAATCCGAGGCCCACTACATGCTTTCGGAAAACTATGTGTATACCAAGTCCAATGTCTTGATCAAGGCCTTGGTGCAACAGGGACTGTTCGGAACGGTCTATTACGCTGAAGGCGAATACATCCATGAACTCAAGGATCTGAACGAGCAAACGCCTTGGCGTCGCCGGTGGCAGACGGGCATTGACGGCATCACCTATGGCACGCACAGCCTCGGGCCCATACTGCAATGGATGGCCGGGGATCGAGTGGCACGGGTCTGTTGTCAGGGCAGTGGTCGGCACTACCGTGATCCGCGCGGCGATGCGTACGAGAATCAGGATACCTGTATCATGCTGGCCAAGACATGCCGGGATGCATTGATCAAGATCCGCGTGGACATGCTGTCCAATCGTCCGCACGGGATGCTCAACTATGCCTTGCAGGGAACGCAGGGGGCCTATGAATCAGCGCGCTGTCCCGAGCAGAAGCACCGCATCTGGCTGTCATCCTTGGCTGACGATGCCCTGTCCTGGTCGGATCTGGCGGCACTGGAAGCCCAATATCTGCCGGAAATGTGGCGCAATCCACCACCGCAGGCCCTGGCAGCCGGCCACGAAGGCGGAGACTACTACGTGATTCAGGATTTCATTGCCTGCATCAAGGGGGACATGCCCTGTACCCTGGACATTCACGCGGCCTTGGACATGACGCTGCCTGGCCTGATCAGCCAGGAGTCGATCCAGCAGGGCGGCGCCTGGCTGGAAGTGCCTGATTCCCGGGACTGGACGTGAACAATGTCTGTTGCGCAGAAATCAGGAACACAGACAGCAAATCTTTGAGGTGATGTTATGTGTCTGTCCCCTGATATCGTCAAAGCCATCCAGCAGGGAGTTCAGCCGGATCGTCTCCTGGATACGGCCATGCGCCTGATTCGTGAGCCCAGCCCCACTCGGGACGCGGGCAAGGCTCTGGATGCCTTGGCCACAGTGCTGGCACGAGAGGGATTTGTGGTGCAGAGACCCGAAGCAGACTGGGCTCCGGCCCCGGCGGTGGTCACGCGGCACGAAACCGGCGTGCCTGGCCCTGCTCTGCAGTTCGATTGTCATTTGGATACCGTGCATCTGCCTTTCGTGCCGCCACGGGTGGAGGACGGCGTGCTCTATGGTTCCGGCGCTTCCGACATGAAGGGGGGTACTGCCGCAGCGGTGGAAGCCTTGTGCGTGTTGCGGGACACTGGCGTCCTGGCGCATGGGGCTGTCCTGCTGACCGCCCATGATCACCATGAAGGACCGTGGGGCGACAAGCGTCAGGTGCGCGCCCTGATACGCGACGGCATGGTAGGGAACGCGGTCCTGTTGCCCGAGTATTTCTGCAAGTGGATTCCGGTGGCCGGCAAAGGCATGGCCATATTCAAGGTCACGCTCCAGCGAGACCTGGCTCCCATGCACGAAATCCACAAGCCACCGGACTGCCCCGATCCCATTGCGGCGGGTGTTGATCTCGTGACCCGTCTCCAAGCCTTGGGCGTACGCTTGCAGTCTGTGCCCCCTGCAGCGGCGGGTCGCGATTCTCTGTTTGTGGGCCAGATCCATGCCGGCGAGATTTACAATCAGTCTCCCCGTGCCTGTCAGGTGGAAGGTACGCGGCGCTGGACCGAACCGGGTGCTGGCGAGGCGGCGCGTGCAGAATTGCAACGGTTGATTGCCCAGTGTGCCCAGGAACATGGTGTAGGCGCCACTCTGGAATGGGAACTGCAAGGCGATGCCATGCGGTTATCCGAGCACAGCGAGTTCGTCCAGGCGTTTCAATCCGCCTACAGGGCGGAGACGGGCACGGTCTTGCCCTTTGGCGACAAGCCTTTCATTGATGATGGGAATCTGTATGCAGCCTGGGCGCACATTCCGGCCATAACGCACGGGCCTGACGCCCGCGGGGCCCATACCATGCACGAGGCAGTGCCGGTAGCAGAGCTGGCGCGCGTGGCCCGCGTGTATGCTCTGACGGCCATCGCGTTCTGTCATAACCATTCAGGCAGGGAATCCCCCGTCGTACGGGGCTGAGCCGGATCTGTACCCGGGAAAAGCAAAGGATTTGAGGTCGATGTCTTGTGGCAGGCCACCCTGCTTGGCGAGCCTGGTCATGCTGGTTGCCGGGGCGCGGGCAAGAAAGAAATGTCGGCCAACTCCTGTGCGTGTCGCTTCTGCTCATCCCGCTGTTCAACAACACTCTCGGGCAGGACAATGTCTGCATGCCAAGGGTTTGCACCGTCTGGCAAGGGCGAAGCGCGCACGGATCGGCCATTGGCCATCGCTCCTCCAGCAGTCACACCGGCCCATCCGTAGAAAGTGCGGCCTCGGCCCGTAGCCACTTCGCAGGCTATTTCAGTTACGGGGCGACTCGGGGCCAGAGACAATCGGTCAACGGAAATATCTGTTTTGCCTTGGCTCTCCAGAAAGACCCTGTATGTGAATCTGGAGGTTCTTTGAGCCCGTTTCCATTCTTTGCTCGACAACACACGGCGTCCAAGCGTTTCTGCGGTGTCGATGCGTAAGGGCACCTCAGGCGAATTCCAGGACTTTTTCATAATTAGCCCCAGATCCCGTTACAGATCACGCAGGGCTTCACGCACAAAACCGTCGGGCAACGACTTGCACGAGGCATAGCGCGCACGTCGATGCTCTCCGTTGAAATTGACCAGACAGAGTACACCACCATCGGCTTCACACAAAACCAGGACCGATCGTCCCGTGCCACCAAAGGCATCCAAGGCCACTTCGCCATCCGGTGTGGGGTAGACCTCAAAGCGGCGGGGATTCAACCGAAACATTGCCTTCAGCAACCTGTGGGCACTTTCAACCGCCACCGAGGTGGGCTCTGGATATTCCTCTTCCCGGGCCTCTTGACACACTTCACGGAGATCCTGCAAGGCATCCTCCAGCCGAGTATCCCGTATCTCAATGACCTGTGGCGCGTCAAGCACAGGGTCCTGAGGCGAGAAGTATTGCCAGAATTCTGCCGACAGGCTGGCGGGCTCCGGCAATCCCTTCGCCTGCACTTCGACTTCGCCGGTTTTCCAGTCAGCCGGGAGGGATACGATGAATGGCTCCGGTCTACTTGCTTGGGTGGGTTCCCTGTCTGGTCCCCGCGAATCACCGGGTGCCTCTTGGGAGGTGGGAATTGCCTGCCAGAAGGTGTTCATCCATGCGCTTCTTCCTCGGAAGTTGGATGTATCAAGCCGAAACTCATCGTGGAGCATCGCATTGGTGTCTAATGTCTGTCCTTCGTACACAGTTGCACTTTCTGTCCCATCACGTTGTCAAAGAGGATCGCGTCACTGAATCGGTTGTGCCAGCAACGCGCGGCAGACGCCAGTGCATTCCAACACGGCCAAGTCCCAGTGGCCCGGGATGTTCGCGGTTTCTGACATCTATGCCAAGTCTCTACTTTTTGCGGCACACGACGCAAGAATCCTATTCTACAATGGCGGTTGATTGTTTGGGGTTTGTGCACGAAAAGGGGGGGAGCGTGAAAAACGCAGGACTGCGTTCCATTCTGGACCAGGCATTGGCACAGGCCAAGGACGAAGACTATGGAGAAACAGGGCGGATTCTGGCTGAAAAATCCAGAGATCTGGCCTCCAGTGACACCTGTCTTGCCGAGGATCTGCATTTTCTGTCCCGCTTCTTTGGCATGTATTTCGACCCGTCAAGTCCGGACACACCCTACCAGCCCATGTGGCAAGAGGCAGGCAGACGGACGACTCCACCCGATGATTTCGGAGATGAGCAACTTGACCTGCTGGAATCGTTGCTTAAGGGCGATGATCCGTTGCCCGCGCACGTGGTGGCCCGTATCGCCGACGTACTGTGGATAAGAAGGCACAGGATTGAGTTTGCCCAAACAGCCGTGGAGCATCACCTCGAATTTGCAGAGAGCCGAGAAGACTTCAAGCACTGGCTGACCTGTGGCAGGCACCTCGAGCGCGCCTTCCGCTTGGCACGGCCACTGCGCAAGGGCCAGATCGAGTTGTTCAGCAAAGTGGTCCGGCAATTCAGACAGGTGCTTAAGCGGGGTCGCAAGAAGGACGACGCCTTTCTGTCGTGCCGACTGATGCATCTCTTGCTGGATGCCGACCAAGATCACGCAGACACGTATCTCGCACTGGCCGCGGAGCATGCAATGCGAGCTGAGGAAAGCGGAGACTTCCATCGCAGCAAGCAGTATTGGACAGTTCATCTACAGTGGGCAAGGAAACAGGGCCGCAAGCAGGCCATCAAAAGGTCTCAGGTGCGGATCGCGGAGGGATACGCTACGGAAGCCCGCTTGGAAATGGAGGCCGGCGGATCCACCATGAGGACTGCCATGTGGCTGGCAAAGGCTGTGGAAGCGTATCGGGATATCCCGTCCTGCAGTGAGCGTCACCAAGAGCTGTACCAACGGCTGAGACAGTATCAGAAACAGTCTTTGTCAGAATTCGAACGGCGTGAAATACCCGTGAACATTTCCAAGGAAATGAGCCGGATGCGCGAACTTGCCCTTGCAACGGTGAGAGGCAAGTCGTTGGATGAGTGTTTGCTCTCGCTGGCATTTCAGGTCATGAGTGTGCCGGATTTTCAGCAGCTCCAGGAAGAAGCGCACCAACTGAAGAAGAGTTCATTCTGGTTGCAGTTGGTTTCCCTCTCCACGGTTGACGCTACAGGCAGAATCGAGGCTCGCATCCCGGCTTCCTTCTTTGCATCCGATGAAAACGAACGGGAGCCCGCGCTACGGAATCAGATCATGTTGCTGACCCGGTTGCAGCACGAGGCCGATGTGCAGAGCATTGTCGAACCCATTCGGCAGTACATCGTGGCCCATCATCAAGTGGATGAGTCGTGTCTCCTGCAATACTGCCTTCACAACAGCTTTGTGCCATCCGATCAGGAGAAGATTTACGCCAAAGGGTTGTATCACGGTCTGACCGGGGACTTTACCATCTCCACCTTTATGCTTGTACCCCTCATCGAGAACGCAGTGCGCTGCATTTTGCATGAACACGGGGTCAAGACAAGCGATTTCAACAGCCAACACCAAATCCAAGAGGAATGGCCGCTTTCCCGTCTGCTGGATTTGCCGGAAACGCAGGAGATTTTCGGTGTCAATCAGACATTGGACTTGCAGGCTCTCCTCGTGGCGCGCTCGAATGGCAACCTCAGGAACCGCGTGGCACACGGTTTGACGAATTTTGATGAATGCAATGGCACTGCAGCAAAGTATCTGTGGTGGACCAGCCTCCGGTTTGTACTGTTTGAGAAGGCCTACGTCAGATTCAAACACGAACCCGAGACCGAAACAGGCTGACCGCTTGAATTCAGCAGTGGCTAATAACCTGAGTTCGAGATAGGTGATGTCTCCTGTAAAAAGAAGCGGTATTCTGCTGGGCAGCCCCCATGTACAGGAGGCATCCCCCCGAGTCTCGTCCCATGGTGCTGTATGCGCGCTGCCCCCATGCCCGGACCGCCCTCCACACACAGATCTACACACTGCCGACCACTGTGCAACTCCCAGCCAAATTACAATGAATACAGTAGTCAATCGGCACACAGGCAAAGGAGAAAAAGCAGTTTGACGGGTGTTGACTCGTGCAGTAATATCCAAACAAATGTCAATACGCGGGTGGTCAGAAAGCAGAGGGGCATTGACTTCGCCCGAATCCGGATTGGTCCGTACACTCCTCGGCTTGGCTGGTTCTCGGTTGCAGGGCAGTACTGGGTCAGGCCCGTCTTACAGATTCCTTGTGGAGTGGCGATGTTGTGTTCTCTGTCCCACCCGCGGATGGACCCAACGCGTTGTAACAGACATTGCCGACAGATTCCCGTGAAGCACATTCAACTCTGCAACTCTCCAATCCTGTGATCCGGACTGTATCGATGCTCCTCTGGAATCCTCCGGTCAATGAAGTCGTGGTAGCCACGCAGCTGAGTTCCCCACTCGCGGGGTTGCGCAATGAACATATCGGTTTGTTGTGGCATTCATGGAAGGACGAGTTTCCGTTGGTGGAACAGCATGTGCCCATAGGCACAGGTTCGGAAATGCAGGTCAACGAGATGGTGCCATTGCCAAGATACTGGTTTGTATCTGAGGACGACACCCAACTCATCCAACTGCAAAGGGATATTCTCATATTCAACTGGCGACGCCGTGAAGGCCAGGAATACCCTCGATACAGTTCCATCAAGCAGGCATTCAACAAATATTTTGACCGCTTGGAGAAGTTTGTTATCACTGAACTTGGCGTCAGTGCGCTTGGCATAGACACTTGTGAGCTGGTCTATGGCAATGTTGTGCAAGCAGGCGAATACTGGAAGGGGCCACAGGACACTCCCAAGGTCATGCCTGCCTTTTCTTCAGCTTTGTTTCCCAATGTGAATTCGGTCCTGGTCTGCGAGTTCGCCTACCAAAGAGAAGACAATATGAAGCTGACAGTTGGGGTACGAAATAAAATTGAGACTGTGCCTCCCGAATTGTTTTTCAATATCAAGGCCAGTGCCGGTTTGGACATGGTGACCAAGGCAGAGGCAGATGCATGGTTCGAGCGTGCACATGATGCTGTTATCGAATGTTTCTTGAATTTGACCAGCAAAGATGTTCGAGACCGCTATTGGTGTCTTGGAGACAGTCCGTAATGAATACACATACCTTGAGCAACGGGTTGTTGACGCTATCGTTGCCACCTGCTCTCCCCAACTTGGAGAGCACATCGACAAATCCCATCTGGGATGACTCACAGAATGCGAAAGCGTGGCCCCTTGCCAACAGCCTTGCGATGATCGAAAGCAAGGAATTGGAAACCCGCAGGACCTACCAGCGCAGGATTAAGGAGCTGGAGAGATTCGGTGCATTGGACAATATTGCTCCCAACAGTGATTCCAAGAAAGATTTCTGGCATTTCGTCACGTCTGAGCCCGCTGTCTGCAAGGCAGGACTTGTGCTCTTGGACAATGGGAATCTGCGTGCTGTCTGGAAAGGCAGTGACAAGAGTCGCATCGGCATGGAGTTCCGAGGCGGCAGAATGATCAGGTACGTGATTTTCAAATACTCTCCCGCCGGAAAATCCGTTAGGCGCATTGTAGGTACCGCTACGCTTGACGAGGTGAAACAGCAGATCTGTAAACTCGATCTCAAGCAGCTCGTGTACGGATGAAGGAAGACGACCTTCCTGCTGAAGACAATGTAGTTCGCTATGTCAGGCCCCGTCTTGTTCTTGATGATGGCAGTATCGAGGGTTCCGCTTTCAAGCTCAGGCCAAACGACGAAGGTCTATCTGTCAATTGGCTTGAGTGCTTTGAAGGCGCCAAGAAAGACCAAGTGGTTGCGGCAAGGCGGAGGATCCGCTTGAGCATGAGTCCAAACGGACGTCTTGCCGAACTGAATGTCGGCTACGTTACGCAACAAGTCTGCCGTGAGCAAATTGCATTGCGTTTCGTCCATGCACCATTGGATGCCACAGAGCAGCATGAGGCAGATCCTTCACACAGCCTGATCTTGGGCTTGCCTCCTGAGCATGAGGAAGAAGCCGATTTGATCGCTGATATGATCGCCGAATGCGTCAGTGTTGTTCATCACACTACAGATCAGGACTGAACCTGCCCCGCTACAGGCAACGGGCACTGGCAGGACAAGAAAGGCCGGGTACAAAACAGACCGGGTGAGGTCCAAAGAAAGACAGAATGGCACCATGGACCCAAGCATCACCCGAGGTCCACCATGCCCATCCTGTCTGCTCCGATGATAGCCCTGCGGCAGCCGTTTGCACCGTTCCTCCAAGCCCGGATCTGGGCCAAAGCCCAGCAGGTGCCAGAATTCTACCGACAGGCTGGTGGGCTCCGGCAACCTCTTCGCCTGCACTTCAACTTCACCAGTTTTCCAGCCAGCCGGGAGAGATACGCTGAATTGCGCCGGTCTACCTGCTTGGGTTGGTTCCCTGTCTTGTCCCCACGAATCACCGGGTGACTCTTGGAAGGCAAAAATTGCCTGACAGAGGGTGCTCATCCATGCACTTCTTCCTCGGCAGTTGAATGTGTCAAGTTGAAACGCATCGTCGGGCATCAACTTGGCGGCCAATGTCTGTCCTTCGTATATGGCAAGAGGCAGGCAGCTTGACCTGCGGGAATCTTGGCTCAAGGGCAGCGATCAACGATCCGTTGCCCGTGCACGCGGTGGTCCGTATCGCCGACGTGCAGTCGAAAAAACCTGCGCTCCGTCTCTCGACCTCGCAGCAGCGGTGGCCTCAGCTCCTGCAGCCATCCCGAATTCAGGCTGACTGCGGCCCAATGGCTCCGGTGGGAGCCGGACAACTGTCCCACCCCGTGCTATTGAGAGCCGCGCGGGTAGGTGCAGTCGATCTCCGGCATTTCCGTTTCCATGCCCATGGTGGTGGGACTCTGCATCAGATAGCCCAGGCGCACGCGGGCAATGACCGCCATTTGCGGCGCCGTGTCATAGGCATAGTCCGCCGTGAGGTTGAAATACTCTACCGCACGCGCGGCATTGCCCATGGCTTCGGCGACGCTGGCAATGAGGAAATACCCCTGTGGAAACTCGGGATCCAGATCCAAGGCGGCCTGACCGCCGCACTCCGCGCCCTCCAGGTCGCCCAGACGGAGCCGATTGGTGCCAATGGTGGCCCAGATGCGCGCAGGGGGCAGATCCGGATTGCCGAAGGCTTCGGCAAAGTATGCGACGGTGGCCTCGGTGTTGCCTAGCTGCTCTTCCAGGACGCCGGCCCAAATCAGCAGCTCATCCGACCGCTTGGTCTGGTCCAGGTTGGCCTCAATCAGGTCCAAGGCGGCCTGGTAGTCCTGGGCCCCCACATGGGCTTCCAGATCGTACACGACAGAGGTCACCAACACGGTGGTCTCGTCCGGGGGAATGACATATTTCAGCACGATGTAGATGGCGGCGACTATGCCTACCACGATGCCGCCCCAGCGCAACGCCTTGAACAGTTGCTGGCGATTCTGAGCCTGGTAGGTGTCATCCAGATGCCACCAGAAACCGGTGCTGTGAGGGTGACTGGCGCGCAACGCCGTCAATCCGCCATGGGGTTTGGCGGCCTTCACGAACTGACCGGCCGCTTCTTGCAGTTTGTGCTCAAACCCGGCCCAAAGACCTTCTTCTCCCTTCAAGTCAACGCCTTGGACCCGCAGTTCCTGCATCGTCTCGGAACACAGGTCCAGGAGCTCCAGGACGCGGACCACATGTCCCGGGCTGACTTTCACCAGCAGCTTTTCGAGTTCTGCCAGATCCTGACGCAATTGGGCCACAGGGCTGGATGGGTTGGATTCGATGGAATGGGCCATGTGAATTGGAACTCAGCGTTGGGGATCAAGGAAGGCATCCACAACCGCAAGCTGCCGTGGGGCCTAGGCCGCGGCAATCCGCGGGTTATGCACGGGGTCAGGCGGCCATCTTGGCTTGCGCTTGCCGTTCCCGCTGCAGCTCCCTATAGACTCGGTTGATGCCGGAGTTGATCTGGCTCTCGATCTTGGACTTGCGGGTCGAGGGCACGTCGAAGAGGGCCACCATTTCCAGGGTCAAGGCTTTCTTGGTCTCGGCCTTGTCCATGTCCGCGTTCAGGCAGCGGTTGATGCCGTCCCGCATCTGGCTGATATAGCTGGCAAGCTGCTCGATGTCCTGCACGGTACAGAGATTGCCGTGCCCAGGCACGATGGTCTCGGGGTGGAGTTTCTGAATCAGGGTCAAGGCATCCAGCCACTCCTTGGAATTGGCCTGGGCCATGTAGGGATGCTGGTCGGTCCAGATGGTGTCGCCTACAAAACAAATGCTTTCGTTCTCCAGCCAGACAATGCAGGTCGCCGGCGTATGGCCGCCCACATGGATGCACCGGATGTGGGTGTCCCCCATGACAAAGCAGGCTTCCTTGGAGTAGGTGATGTGGGGCGGAATGATGTCAATGTGCTGCAACTGGGCCCGAATCTCCGGTTCCCGCTTGTAGCTGTTGCGGACCCGCTCCCGAAAATTCTCGGTGTATCCCTGCATCTCCTTGTGGGCGCGCTCATGACCGATGACCTGCGCCGGCATGAAATACTGGCAGCCCAACGCGTGACCCCGATGGTGATCCGTGAGAATCACGAATTCAATCTGCGCGTCCTTGGATTCGGCAGCGATCTGGGCTCGCCAGTCCCGGGCCTGCTGGGGCACCAGCGGGGTGTCGATCACCACCACTCCCTCACGGGTGACCACAAATCCCGTGGTACAGGTCATGTATTGGTTGTTGATGAACACCTTGGGGCCGATCTGTTGGCGCTCTCCCAAGCCTTTCAAGGTGTTCTTGCTGGAGGACTTGCGTTGGGTCATGCGATCAAACCGCGAAATGTAAGGGTAAGACTCTGCCGGACTGGGGCCCCGAATGCTTGGCTCCAATCCATGGGCTTAGCGGAATTCATCGGCGGCCTTGCTGCCGAAGTCCTGTGGTCGGAACATGCTGTTTCCTTGGCCTTGCGTGCGCGGACGGTCTCGCTGCGGTCCCTGGCGTCTGTGTCTGCGGGGTCTGGACGGGATTTCCCCGGACAAGGCAATGTCGGCCTGCCGCGCCAGCGCATAGGGGGCAAAGACTGCCGCATCCTCGGCCTGCGCGGAAAAATACAGGCGATCGCGATGGAGCAGATGGGGAACGTCGGTCAGTCCCAATTCGGCCAGGACCTCATCCGGGCGTCCCGTGGCCCCCTCCAGCAGTTGCACCCTCAAGGGAAAGGCGACATGCAGGCCATCGGTCGTGGGGCCGGCATATGACAGTTCATGAACCAGCGGGCGGAGGTTGTATCGGTATGCTCGCCCCTTGCGTTGCCGGGTTCGCCATATTTCCGTCCGCGCCAGAAATTCCCTGACTCGGCTGTGTCCGTCCGGCAGGCCTGCAGTCTGGACCAGCAGTGTGTAGTCCGCTCCCAGCAAGGTGGCTTGCAGTGGCGTGGAACGCAGTGCCACCGTCTGCAGGTTCACGATGCGCACGCCGGGCACCAGGGCCTTGGTCAGTCGCGCCGCCACTTCGGTCTCCGGCAGCGGACTCTCCAATCGAAAATCCATCAGCTCCCGGCTGCCGCTGAAACCGACCCCCAAGGGGGCCGCAAACTGCATGTGCGGCTGCGGATTGAAGCCTTTCTTGTAGGCCAAGGGCATCTGCGTGCGGCGAATGGTGCGTTCCCACATGCGAAATTCGTCCTGATGGGAAATGAAGCGCAGGCTTTCGTCGCGGGCGTAGGTGAGACGCAGCCTCTGGGGCTCGACACCACACTCGGTCAGGGACATGTTCAAGGGACTGCCGCCACTTCCCGGATTACGGTGCCCTTCCGGCGTTGCGGAACCCGTGTGGGGAACTGTCCCTGCAAATCAGACGCCATGTCCTCATTGAAATACAGAGGCACGGGGACGATGTCCACGGGTTGGCGAGCCTTGTCCTTGCCCAAGGGAGGGCAGCACCAGGCATCGTCCTTGGTCTCACGCCGTTCTTCCTTGAAATTGCCCAGTATGCCGCAGCTGAAGCAGTGTTCCCGGCAGTCGTCCACGACGCCGCCCCGAAATGTGTTGCGGTATTCCTCGTGCAGGAATTCCTTGTGCAGGCCGGCCGAAATGTGATCCCAGGGCAGCGTCTCCTCCAGATCTCGATCTCGATACAGGTACCAATCCATGTCCAGGTCCAATTCATGGAAAGCCTGTTGCCAGGCAGCGAACTTGTAGTGCTCGCCCCAGGCATCCAGTTTGGCGCCAAGTTCCCAGGCGCGTTCCACCACGTCGCCGATGCGCCGGTCCCCGCGCGTGAGGAAGGTCTCCATGATGGTTTCCCGCGGCTCGTTCCAAGTGAAGGCAATGGATCGATCCCTCAGGCTCTCCTGCAGAATCTGGATGTGCCGGTTGATTTGGGCCGTTTGTGCCAGGGGGAGCCACTGGAAGGGCGTGTGCGGTTTGGGCACCAAGGTGCTTACGCCCACGCGCACCTTGGCCTTGCGGCCAATCCGCGCACGGCCCACCTGGAGCACCTGTCGCGTGAGCTGTGCAATGGCCTGGACATCCGTGTCCGTCTGGGTGGGATGCCCGATCATGAAGTACATCTTGATCGTGGTCCAGCCGCGGCTGTAGACCTCCGCCGCTGTCTGCAGCAGATCCTGCGCAGCGATGGGCTTGTTGATCACATCCCGCAGACGATCCGTGGCGGCCTCGGGGGCGAACGTGAAGCCGGACCGGCGCCGTCCCTTTTCCAGGAGCTCCATCAGGCCCACGCTGAAGGATTCGATGCGCAGACTGGGCAGGCCTATGGACAGTCTGGCGTGGCCGTGCTTCTCCATGATGCGCCGCACCAGTTCCTCCACATAGGTGTAGTCACTGCTGCTCAGGCTCAGAAGACTGACTTCCTCGAAGCCGCAGTGCTCAATCATGTCGTCCACGGCCTGCAGCACTTCCTCCAGGGGGCGTTCGCGCACGGGCCGGTAGATCATGCCGGCCTGACAAAAGCGGCATCCCCGCGTGCAGCCGCGCATGATCTCGATGGCGGCGCGATTGTGCACCGTGTCGACATAGGGCACGATGAACTTTGTGACCGGCGGCGGCAGCACTTTCACGATCCGCTTCATGACTTCTGCCGGAGCCTCGGGCACAGTGGGCGCAATCCGGTCGATGCAGCCGTCGGCATGGTAGGTCACTTCGTACAAGGCCGGCACGTAGACGCCCGGGATCCGGGCCAACTTCCGCCACAAGTCGGAGCGGCTCAGGTGGGTGTGGGACTTGCATGCCGCCTGCCAGGCCGCATGGACCTCGATCACTTCGAAGATGACCTCCTCTCCTTCGCCGATGACCATGGCATCAAAGAAGGCGCTCATCGGTTCCGGGTTGTAGCAGCCTGACCCACCGGCCACGATCAGGGGGCAATGGGCGTCCCGGTGCGCGGCCCGCAAGGGCAGCCCCGCCAAATCCAGCATGGTCAGCACATTGGTGTACAGCTGTTCGTAGGGCAGGCTGAAGGCCAGAATGTCAAAGTCCGCCAACGGATGGCGGGTTTCCAGACTGAAGAGAGGAATCCCCTCTTGCCGCATGACCTCCTCAAAGTCCGACCAGGGACAGTACACGCGCTCTGCCAGCAATTCGGGGCGCTGGTTGATCAGGTCGTACAGAATCATCAACCCCAGATTGCTGCCTCCCAGTTCGTAGATGTCAGGGAAGGCCAAGGCCACGCGGCTGCGAATCTGGGCCGCGCTCCAATCCTTGACGATGCTGTTGAGTTCGCCGCCCGTATAGCGCGCGGGCACGGATACGCGGGGCAGCACCTTGTTCAGGCTCTGCGTGATCTGGCGAGGGGTGTCCAACATGGGCGCATTATGCAGGCAAACGGGGTTCGATCCAGTGTATCCCGACCCTGCCGGGTGTGGGAGAACCGGCTGCTCCAAGCAGGTATCTGCCCATCGTTCCAAGGCGCGGGATTATAGCATGACTGTCGGGTCATTTTAGGCGGGATTCCGGGGCCCTTTCAGAGCCAACGCATAGGATGGAACCTGCACAGGGCCGCGACCGGCAAGGGTGCGACTGGGCCAGGCGGTATGGGGCGTCGTGCCTGAGCGGGACCGCCCGCGTGTCTGTCCGCAAGGTGCCGGCCTGGATCCAAGGCTGCGCGTGCTCGAGGCTCCTGTGCCTGCGCGCGGCCAAGGTTTCCTCCACATGCACAATGACACCGATCGCCAAGGCCGTTCTGGCCTCGTCCTTCATGGCTTCACTTTCTGTCCATCCCTGCTCCGCGGCATCGAAAGTGGAAGGACTCTGGCACAATGCCGAATAGTCCCGCACGGTCATGGTTTCCCTACCGGAACAATTGCTATGGACCGGTGAATGAGCCGAAACCATGCCCAGTCTTTCCGAAAGACGATCCTCAGTCATCTCCAAGTCGTATTGGCTTTGCAGTCCCATCCAGAACTCGGCAGAGTTGCCGAAAAAGCGGGAAAACAGCAATGCCGTCTCCGCGGAAATGGAATGTTCTCCTCGTATGATGGCATGAATTTGACTCACGTCCACGCCCACAGCCTGGGCCAGCTTGTGTTGGGTGATATGCATCGGCAGAAGAAATTCCTGGCTGAGGACTTCTCCCGGGTGGATGGGAGGGAGTCTGTTGAGATGGCGTTCTGTCTTGCTGGACACGGTCATGTATGTTTCCTGATTTGTATCAATGACAGTCCACTATTTCCACTCGCCAAGCGTTTCCTTCGCTCCAGATGAAGCAGACACGCCACTGATCGTGAATGCGAATGCTGTGCTGTCCATCGCGATTTCCCGAGAGAGCCTCAAGGCAATTTCCAGGAGGCACTCTCCAGTCATTCAAGTTCCTTGCGCTGTGCAGGATCGCCAATTTTCGCTGTGCCCTCCGCTGCATGTTTTCGGGAAATTTGCTGATCCTCCGTCGTTCTGCGACCGCTTGAGTGTCTCTGTCACGAAAACTTCTGATCATAAATCCATGTCAAGGCCAGTTGACTATTGGTTGCAGCATAATCCAAGCAGCAATCCAGTGTACCCAAAGGCCAAGAATGTCTGCCGTGGTTCTTCGCAGCGCGTGACAATGCAGCACAATGACTTGAGGCGATGGAAGAAAGAAACATCCTGTCTTGTCCACCCTGTATCCCAGTATGTGCCATATCGCGAGGGATGGGGCTGCGTGCGGTTCTTCGGGGAAGGAACCCACGGCTGGGTCTGTCCAGGCTTGATACATGGCATTGCTGTCATACGCGCGACAGGACCGCGGCGGCCGGCGGGGATGGAGTTCTGGCTTTGGGCCACAGAACCTCGCCACCTTCCTCATCGGGACGCTTGCCCCTTGTCAAGGCCAAGGCAGTGCCGGTCTTGTCGTCAGTGCAGACTGCCGGCCGCTGTGGGTGGAGAAGCCCCCGGGCGCGTGCCCAAGGGCCTGCGGACCGCCCTTGGGGGGCCGTCCCCGCGATATGCAGATGGACACGGAGGATGGAGACCACGTACAGGACAGGCAGAGATTCCAAAGCGGCTTGTGACTCCATTACAGAGCTGGCTCAGCCCGGTCCGGCCATGGTTTCCTGCCTGGATAACGTGAATTATGGACAAGAAGGGGCACCCCGGGCGCACAAGGAGGGTGTCCTGGTGCATCCTGCACCAAGCCCGAGGGGCCGCGTCCCGAGTCTACGGCTCTCTGCTGCGATGTCGATGATTTCGGCCCGGCATTCGAACCGGAGTGGCAACGCAGGCAACCGGGTGCCGGTTCCCCGTCTCGCCACCCGCGCAACCATGACGATTCTGATCCACTTTCATCCGAGTTGCAATCGAGACCTGCAAGAGCCACGGCACGCTCCCTGTCGCGCGCGATCTGTACTCTGAGTTTCCGGGTCTGTCCCATACCGCCTGCTGCGTGGCCCTGATGCTCCGGGGGACAGGCTTCGCGCTCCTCTCTCCCTGCTTGCCCGAGTGCTTTTTCTTATCCATAACTCACGTTGGATAGTTGCCGGTTGGCAACAGATAGGGAGGGCCTCGCAGAATGAAGGTGATCCACTGCCATTTGGAGATCTTCCCCATGGCACGTATAGCCCTTGTGGGCCGGGCCACTGTCCAGACCAGCCGGAGACGATTCGGTGGGCCGGGAACTCCTGAGGGCGTGGGGCTGTTTGACCTGCTGATCCGTCCAGAGGCTACTTCCGGCCCAGGCTGCGCAAGTCCCGCGCCACCTGGTCGTACCAGGCGGCGCTGCGGAAGCATTCTCCCCGCCGCGCCCTCGCAGAGCCGCCGGTACAGGCCGGGATCATGCAGCAGCCGCTCGATCGCGGCCTGCAGATCGGCCGCCGAGCGCGGTTCGACGAGCAGGACGGCCTGCTCATGGTGCACGATCTCGGGAATGTCGCCCCACCGGGCGGCGATGCGAGAAGGCGCATTTCGATTGTCCACCGGTCCTTGCATCGGGTCAAGGAGGCCTCTGTGGAAGGAGCCAGAAGGCAAGTCAGATCGAAATCCACACCCGAGCCAGGACACCCTATGCGGTTCCGCGGCACACCTCGACTGTACCACCCTGGCCCAGCCTGTGGAGCTGACACCAACCCGCGGGAATGCTCTGGAAACTGCCTGTGGCAGGGTGCGGCGTCAGGCACCCAATCGGATCCATTCCGCAGTGCAATGTCGGCTTCCTGTACACCGCGCCCTGCCGCAGGCACACGGGGACAGGCCGTCAGACGTTGCCTGTCAAATGCCCTCTCCCTCCGGGCGGCGGTTCATTGTGGGCTGACGGGTGGGTGCAGCAGCGCCAGCAACTCCTCCCGGGTATCATCGGGCGCAAAGACCATCTGGGCCACGGTGGTGGCCGAGGGCATGTCGTCCAGGGACATGTCCGCCAACCCGGCACGGCAAAGATCCAGATCCTGTGGCCCCAGCCGTACCGCCGCCAAATCCAGCAGCGTCTCCCGCATGGCTTGGGCCTGGCCCTGCTCAATGCCTTCCTGGATCCAGCTGTCCAGGCGCTCCTGTATTGCGCTCTGAGCCATGGTCAACTCCTCCAAGGTTCTGATCTGCTCCCATTCTATCGCAATGTCTGCCGCCGACCCGTCGGGGTGCCGGCCTTGTTCCCGCTGCCGCAGCGAGGCCACCGCAAAGTCAAACAGGATGCGCTGCAGAGCAGGGTCCCAGCCCTCTGCACGGGCGGCCCGCAGCGGCACTTCGAGATTGGGGGTCCGCGCGGCGGTTCTGCGCTCCACGTCGAATATTTTGTCCAGCACGGGCGGCAGTGCCGCCGGGTCCGTGCGGAGCATGTCGTAGTGGAACCAGGGGAAGGGAAAGCCCCCGGCCAGAGGAGGCTGGAACAAATTGGCCAGAGGGCGAGGCTGCCATGGCCGGGCCCCGGTATACAGGGACACCAGCACCGGCACCGGCAATCCCTGCCCGGGCCCCAGGCGGTATTCCCGGGCCTGGACCCCGGCCAGCAGATGGCACAAGGCATAGACATGCTGGCGCAGAGCCAGCCACGCGTCGTCCCAGGATTGAAACTCCGCCATGAACAGCAAGCCCTGACCCTGCTCGGTGCGGAAGGTCCAGGCCAGATCGGCCATGCGAATGGTCAGCTCCCGGGTCACATACTCCACGCTCTGCTTCTTTACCGAGCGCGGGTCCACTGCGCCCAGACCCATCCGGTGGCTGAGATGCCGGACCCACGCCTGGATGATCGGCTCATGCTGGTGCAGTTGCTTGTGGCGGCTGTCATGCAAGGCCATGTGGATGTGTTCCTGGTGAAGATGCAGGGAAAATTGTGGTGTCCGGCGTGTCCCCCGCACTGGTCGGGGTGGCTGGAACGGGGCCGCAGCTCACTCGGGGGACGACTGTGCCGTGGGAGACCGGATGCACGGAGGTGGGCCGTGGCCGAGTGTATCCATGCCCTGCCGTGCCTGCGGGACAACGGGCATGGATGCCTGGACCAGACCAAGAGGTCATGCATGACTCCACAGTCCATACCGCTCCGCCGAGGGCATGTTCCCGGCACGTGCCAGACCCCGTATCGCCTGACTGCAACGATACGGACACAGCATATCGCAGTTTCGCTCCTGTGTGCGAATAACAGGATGCGGCCAGGGCAATCACAAAGTCGGAAAGTGTCACCAAGCAACGTATATTTTCCGGCATGGCCTCTGCATTTCCCCCTGTGTTTCCTCTGTTCCATGCTCCCAGAGGCATTGTCGACTCCCATCAATGAACCATGGCAATGTGCAAGGAGCCATTCTGAAATGGCATCTCGACTTTGCGATTGCCCTGGGATGCGGCGGAAGGGATATGGGACCTGCCGCGACCTGTTGGACAGCACCGTTGCCCATCGGAAGCCCAGGCATTTCCCACCTGCTTCGAGTCTGGGGTGCGGTCTGCATGAATGGGCCAAAAGCCATGTGGTGACCCTATAGGCCGTGTTGTGTCTTCGAGAGACCGCATCCCAGCCGCAGCGCAGGTTTCCTGGGCTCATGACAACAGGCAATCCATCCCGCCAGGCAGATTCACTAGGAAGTGAGCCGGACTGCGATGGCGGGTATATTCCGCCTGTGAGATGTGCTGGAGCGGGTCGTGGATTGACTCGATGAGAGCGCGCCGTCGGAACAATACCTTGTCCACCCGCGGCATGAGCCGGTTCTTCCTATGGGACCGCAGCCGGATGATCAGCTACAGGCCCCGCTCGCAGGGAACTTGATGGAATGAACAAAGACACTCTCCTTGCTCGCCCGAGGCGCCTTTTCTTGTCCATAACTCACGTTACGTACGCGTCGCCGTCCCCGAAATGCTGGACGAGCTGGAACGGGCAACGCCAGGCACCATGCGGTCGGTGGCGGCGCACCTGGGGCCGGTGCGGTTGATGGACAACCTGCTGCTGGAACAGGCAAGGGCTGCCTGACTACTCAACAGGCCGAATCTCTCCCTCCCAGATGCGGCTCTCGCCGGGAATGTACTGGCCGGTCTTGATTGCGGCGATGCCATATTCCGGCAACGGAACTTCCGCCAAGCATATCCCGGTGGTTATCAAGCCATGGCGGTCAAAGTTAGAGTCGAGGTTGTCGAAACCGTATTGCTTGCGATGGCCGGGCAGGTCGTTCGCGTCAACCGGGTCCAGGTGCAGGAAGAACTTTGCGCTAGCATCTCCGTCTCCGCACGGTTCCCTAACATAGACGAGGCGATTTTCAATAAGGTACACGTCGAAATCGGAGCGGATTGCCGGTGGGCGGTCGCCGACTAAATCCGCCAGGTAATCGCTGGCCGTGACCGTCTCCATCCGCACCGGCGGGAGCGCATCGCGGGGCAGCACACCGACGGCCACGCATATCCCCGTTGGCGTTTTCGTCCACGCTTTGACTCCGGTTTCATCCCTTGGCCCGGCCCACGACCATACTATTAGTTCGTCCGGCGCACAATTTCTGGCGAACGCTTGCGCTATCTGCCCGTCCACAATCAGCCCGACGCCATCCGCCTGGGAGTCGAAATGCGACGCCATCCTTTCCCAAAACTCGGCAGTGGCCCCAATATCTTCAACCGGCTCAACGGCCCAGAGTTGGAACGCTGCTATATGCTGCCTGTCGTGCCGGTAGAAGGATGGCCCCTCATACAGCGTGTTATCGAAGTCGAAACTGATCGGCCAGGTATTGGCGTAGTGGGTGGTACCGAACTTTTGATGCAGAGTTTGGGCGTAATCGTCCAAGTCATAAACTCCGCCCCCATACACTTGGAGGGGGGTATATTGGCGCAGAAAATCGTAGGAGTTCACAAGTCCGTCCAGGTTCACCACCGGAAAGTCCGAGAAGTACCCGACAGCGCCAGCATCCCATGACCCGACCACGGCATCGGCGGGCAGTATGCGGTTCACAACCAGCGTTCCTTCGTGAGTCGCGGCCATCCACTCGCTGTTGCCCCCCGCTTCACTCCTCCAGTCAACATAGTCAAACGGACCCGTGAAATCCGTCCTTACGAGCAGGACAACGGCGCCGGCAATGACAATGCCCGCGCGCAAAATGTTGGCCGCCGACTGCGACCGCGGCGCGAGGAAACGCCGGATGAAGTATATGGCTACGTAGCAGGCGATGGGAACAATCAAGGCTGTCATCAGGTATGCCGGAACGAAATACCAGGAATGGCCTGCCCAGCGTGGATGAAGGGTGAAAACGGTCTGCCCGAACTTGGCCAAGTGCCCCACCGCCAAACTGCAGGGCGCCACCAGAAAGACCAGCAGCAGCCAGTCCTCCCGGCGGCGGGAATGGCGAACAAACCACCAGACCAGCGGAAGGCAAATGCAGAATCCCAGGGACATCAGCAGAATCCTGTCATTGAAAGCGTCAATTTGCAGGACATCCAAGAGGTTCTGGGCGAAGCTGTATCCTCCTTCACGATCCCAGCGGTACTGCGACCACGCCTGCTTGGTGGCGCCGCTCACTGGCACGACCCCGCCAAAGACCAGCCTGTTATAGGCGAAGTAGACCAGGATGCCGGCCACGGCGCCAATGATTGGAACAAATATACGGGGGGGGGGGGGGGGGGGGGTAAAGCAGATGCGTCCTACAGGACGCGCCGGGTGCCCGCTCCTGCCAAGACCACTCGACAGCCCACAGCGCCACGGTGGCGGCCAGCGATATGGCGATGTACTCCAATCGCACCCACGGCAGGGCAAAGGCGACCGCGGCCAAAGGCCACCGCCACCGTGCCGGGTGCCGGGCATACAGCATCAATGCCAGGAAAAACAGCCCCAGCACAAACAGCGCCGCGGCCGCTTCCAACCCGCGAAACAGGGCATGGTATTGGTAGAGGGCCGGCAGCGCGGCGCACAGCAGCAGCCAGGGCAAGCGCGCCAGCCGGACGGCCATGACGACCAGCGCAACGCCGCCGGCGACGAGCATAATCTCGAAAGCCTTGATGCCAAACAGCGCGGCTTCCTTGTCGAACACCCAGTAGAACGGCGTGATCAGCAGCAGCCAGAGAGGATGATAGCCGTTGGTCTGCGTGATGCCGCCGTCAAAGGTGGAAAACTGGCCATCGGCCAAGTGGTAGGCTATCTGGAAGTAATAGAAAGAATCATCAGTATTCGCGCTAATGACATCAATGAGGTCGAAGTTCGCCAGCAGATACCAGGCGAACCCGGCACCGTAGGTCAGGATGCCGCCGACGAACAGGGCAAACAGCGCGTTATGCAGCCGAGGGGACGCAAGCACCCCCCCGGCATAAAAGCTCTGCCGGATGGCGGTCAGGGAGCGGCGAAGACCACCCGGCAGGGTCATTCCGGCCTTGCCAGTGGTGTCAGGATTTCCAGCAGCTCCGCCTTTCGGTCCAGGTCTGTCAGGCCGCCTCAGGAGAGACAGGCAGGAGAGGGGAATGCGGCTATCATGGCGGGGTATCACGCCACCCTGCCCTGCGTCGGAGGTTCCATGTCTGCCTGCTCCTCCATCCTACCATACTGTCTGCGTTGCGCACGCTCTATGCCGAGGTGCGGGTGACCCGCCTGCGTACCCTGGCCCTGATCCTGGTGGGGCTGACCCAGGGCGGCTCTGTCCACCTGAGCCACATCGTGCGCCACTGGCTGGACCACCGCCCGGGCGATATCCCCACTTGGTACGGGCGGGTGGCCCAACCGCTCTTGGCCCGGGCGAGCGCCACGGGACGGGGCCGGCTCCTGATGGACTGCACCGCAGTGGGGAAACAGCACCGTGTGTTGACGGTCCGCCTGGCCTTTCGGCGACGGGCGTTGCCCCTGGCCGGGAGTGTGCAACCGGGGCGTCAAGGGCCATGTGAGCTACCGGGCCCAGAAGGCGCTCCTGGTCCAGGTGCAGGCCTGGCTGTCGCCCGAGGCCGGGGTCCTGTGGCTGGGGGATGCCGGCTTTCGCGCGATGCACCTGCTGCGCTGGCTCCAGGCCCACGGCTGGCATTGGGTCCTGCGGCAGCCGGGACACACGCAGGTCAGTACGGCCAGCGGGACCTGGATCGCCCTGCCACAGTTGGCCCTGCACCGAGGCCACACCCGCGCGAGCGGCTGGGTGCGCTGTACACAGCGCCATGCGGCAGGGCCCTTCTGGCTCACCCTGCACTGGGGGCAGAGCGAAAAGGAACTCTGGTTCCTGCTGTCCGACACCGGGCCGGGGCCCCTGGGTGCGCCTGTCCGTCGCTACCGCACCCGAATGTGGACCGAAGAAATGTACGGCGACATGAAGCGTCACGGCTTTGACCTGGAGGCCACCCGTCTGGGACATCCCCATCGCCTTGCGCGTCTGCTGCGCGCGGTCTGCCTGGCCACCGTATGGCTCCTGTCCCTGGGCAGTTGGGTCGTGAAGTTGGGGTCGGCGCTTCTTGCTGGACCGCAAGCGGCGGCGGGACCAAAGCTGCATCCGGCTGGGCTGGGATTGGGTATGCCGGTGTTTGTGCCTCTCCTGCCTTATTTCCGATAGGCGGAGAGACCAGCCTAAGTGATAGGTAGCTAGTTCCTTGTACAGTCTTCTCTTGAGGCAATGGGAGGGATTTATCGATTGTTGCAGTCCAGCATCAACAGTATATAAATCTGGCTACGGGCCTTTTGGCAGAGAGAGAAAGCCTTGGATTACGCCGATAGATTGTACAAAGTCGAGCTAAGCCCATGTCATGGAAATTTATAAGGTACGGCTGATGTGGAATTATAAGGATTGACCCACAAGGAGAAGACCTCGCAGAATATTAAGGAGCGCATCGCCCCATGCGGAGGTCTTCCCCATGGTCAGTATATCCTTTGTGGACGTGGCGACGATAGTGTACACCCCCTGGTAGATGACGGGTATCAAGAGCACGGTGTGCGTCTGTGGCAGGGCAAACGGGGTACCCAACCACTCTGCAGTGACCGAGAGGTGATTGCCCTGCTGTGGATGGATTTTCTGCCCTTTCTGGAGGGGCGCCCATGCCTGGGGTTTGTGTGGGCCCACTACCTGTCCCTCTTTCCCCGGCTGCTGGACCCGAGTCAGTTCCATCGCCGGGCACGCAGCTGGAGTCTGTGGGTGGAAGAGTGGCGGCGGCACTGGACAGCGCGGGTGGGGGCCACTCTGCCCCCCCGTGCCTGCGGGCTACCCAGCCCGTCCCCGTCGTGGGGTACACGCGGAGCAAGCAACGCAGTAATTTCGCGGGATCGGCGTCCTAAATCTGCAGTGTTTCGGATACAAACTGGTGCTGCGGTCTACGCGTGAGGGTCTCCCGGTGGCCTACGAGCGCGTGCCCGCCCCCACCGATGAGTGCGCTGCGGCCGACAGGGTGCAGTCCGTGCTCGGGCACTGCGAGGTCTTCGGGGATCAGGGATTCCTGGGCGCCAACGGGCCACAGGTCCAAGGGGAGACTCAGGGCCACCGCATCGGGACCCCCACCCGCGTCCATCCACGCCCACCCCATGCCCCGGCGTTGCACCGCGGGTGTCACGGTCTGCGCGAGCGCATGGAAAGCGTCTTCCACGAAGTGCAGCACACGGGGCGCCATTGGGAGCGGCTGTGGCGCAAGACGGTCCTCGGGGTGACGCCCCATGTCATCGCCCAGAGGGCCCGCCCTACCCTCAAGCATCTCTTGCGCCGCAGCGGAGGCATTGATGTCCAGACCGATACCGCGCATCCCCTGTAATTCCACAGTAGCCGTAGGATATACGCACTTGGCCCCTTTACACACAGAATCTCAGGGAGGCAGAGTCCTCGCCGGAGCGAGGGCTTTGGGGCTGATGACAGTAGGCAATCCACCCTGGCGGCAGATTCCCCTTGTGGTGAACCGCAATACGCCCAAACCACTCTCTACCACCTCGTCGACCTGAAAGGGGACGGCACGTTGACTATTTGGATTGTTGCATCAGGCTGCAAATGACCCACGACTGGTGCAACATGCTGTTTGGCGGCTCAGCGCGCCTCAGAGGAGCCCCTTACCCAACGGCACCAACAGGACGCCGTCCGCGTGGCCCAGATCCGGAGGGCTTCCCACTCTTGCACCGGGCCGAACCGGCTTCACCCCCCTGCACCGGGTGCCGACTCGGCCCGCGCCGCGTAATCCCCGGCGAAAACTCCGAGGGCTGCCGCGGGAACGGGGTGGCAGCTCTGGCAGCACTCGGCACGGCTCCGCAGGAATCCCGGACCTGGAGGGTCGAACCCGGTACCGGGAAGAGTGGGGAGCGGATGTCCTTGCGGCAGTGCCTGCCGCCTCAGGGGAAGGGGATCTGTTGCGGGACAATGTCTCGGTCCACCGTTCCTAGAACCTGCAGAAGGCACAGTCGGAGCTGCAGGAGGTGGGCACTGCATGATGGTTTCCGTCGGATCCGGCAGGTTCTCATACCTTGCAACGGCTGGAATATCCTTTGCTTTGTCTCCTGATGTGGCATCAACAGGATTAAAATGAGGGATTGCAACAGCCGCAACATAAGCGATCCATGGAAGATTCGTTGCAGTGCCAAAGACTGTCGGCACCATGGCGCCCAGTGAAAGCGCAACTCCCGGTCCCGTGAGCGCAGAGGCTCAACCGTTCCCGGGAGGGCTTCGTAGCTCCGACCACTGCTGATCCATGGCTCCAATCCGGGCATACTCTGCATCCCAGAATTCAGGCGTACGCATGGCATCAAGTTGGTTGCCGTCTACCCCGTACTCCTGCCAGGTATCCTGTTTCATGGTATGCAGACGGTTGCGATGTCCACCTGCGGCCACGGGGAGAACCTGGCGTTCTGGCTTGAGAGCGAGGATTTCCGACCACCAGGCAGCCATTTCCGCCGCCGTGGCTTGTCCATGCCCTGCGATCAAGGCCGTCAGGACAGAGCCGTATCGATCTCCTCCGTCCGTGGCAACGGTGATCACAGTCTGGTCGGGACCGAGGCGCAGGTATCGAGCCGTCTGAATGGCGCCCATGAGATTGCAGATTCCGCTGGGACCAAAGTGCCCCTGCAGCCGGGCGGCGACTTGAGATTCAACGCCGAAGAGGTCTGTCAGGGTGGTGGCCGGCGCACTGAAGAGAGCCGTCCCCCGTATCGTCAGGATGCCGGGAATCCTAGCCACCAGATCCGTGGCATCAATGTTGTGGATCAGAGTGACCATCTGGTCTCCGATGCCTTCGATCACGTGTGAACCACGACCACCATGCGTCAGAGTAGCGCACTCCTCAGGCTCCACGGCGGCAATCTGGATATCCGGCCATGTCTCACGAAGTCCCTCACCGGCTGCCAAGGTGCCTGCGCTTCCCGGAGCGGAGACGAACAGATCGGCCGTGGGCAGCCCGAACTTCTGCAGCGCATCCCGGGCAGCCTGAGCGGTCACGTGGCGATGGAAACGGTAGTTGGCAAAATCCGAGAACTGGCCCAAGACTACACAGTCAGGCCTGTCCGCATACTGGTCGCGAGTTCGCTGCAGGGTCAGGTTCACGTCCGCTTCGGAGCCGGGGGTCAGGTCCGTCGTGGCACCGTATTGTTCAATCAGGGCATAGCGCTCCCGGCTCATGCCGGCAGGCATCACCACCTTGGCGTCATATCCCTTGACACGACTCACCCAGGCGGCGCCAATGCCAAAATTGCCGGTGGAAGGCGCAACCACTGTTGCCTGTCCGGGACGGATCCCCTGCAGCAGCTCGCGCTCCATGAGCATGGCATAGGCGGGTCCCACCTTCATGCTGCCTGAAGGAAAGGAACCGCCGTCCAAGACCACCAGACTGGCTTCCAGTCCCGTTATGGCTTGTGGGATCTGCATTGCCGATACGCCTCCTGTCCCGTCCTGCCAGTGGACATGGAAGAGGTTGTCCCTGTGCAACGGATTTTGTACACGCAGACTGGCTGTATGAAGACGGAACTGCGGAGACAGGCGTGTCGGATCCCGCATTTCGGCATACGTGGGGCCATGCAGTGAGGTGGGAAATGCGTGCAAGAGAGGACCTCGGCGGGATGGAAGGCTGGCAGGGACAACCTCAATCATAATGGCAGGCCATGCCGGAATCCTGTGCATGGGCCAAGGTGCATTCTGCACTATGCACGGCAAATGCCAATCTGCTGCGAGCATGTGTGCCCTACACTGCTCCGAACATGGGAAGCCAGGCTGATCCACGGTACATCCTCAACGTGCTGTCTCCCACAGCCTGGAAGATGTATATTCCAAGGCACGGCAACTGTGGAATTACCTCGTTTGCCCGGTACAGGTTTGCACATCGATGCCCAAAGTCCGCTGCAAGAGGAGCTTGAGCGCATGGCTGGTCATGACACATGCGTAGCCAGTCCGAGGGCCGTCTTGCGCCACAGGCACGCCACGGGGCGTCCCGTGTGTGGTTCCACGTGGATTTCCATGCACTCGCGCAGACTGTGAGGCCACCGCAGGAACGAGACAGGGTACTGTGGGCTTGGGTGGATGTGCAGCGGAGGCCAGAGGTGCGTGCCCTGCCGATCGCATCGCTCCTGTTGCCAGTCCGCCTCTAGGTATTGATGTAGTGGGCAGGAAAGATTACGGCCGGGGTCCAGTCATGGCGCTGGCGGGACAGGGGGCTGTGGTGCCGCAGTCGGAAGTGGTTCATCTTGTGCTTTACGCCCGCGGCGTGCCCTGCCCTGGGCTCGAGACGACCCGTTCCTCCCGGATCTTCTTGGCAGACTGCCGGGATGAGCGCGGCCTGTCGGGCCGGAATTCTGAAGACGGTGCCGGACCACCTGTACGGCATGGATGCACGACAGGGGGTTGGAGTCGAGCACAGCCTTGGTCGCGGCGGCCTGCACTAGGCAGCGCACCGCCGTCACGGTGCGGTCTGTTCTCTGGTACTGCGATAGCTACGGGGACCAGAGCTTCCTGAGGGCTGACTGGGCCACAGGCGCAGCGGGAGACCCAAGGCAACCGCATCTGGGCCCCACCCAGGTCAATCAACGCCGCCCCCATTCTCCGGCGTTGCACCGCTGGCTCCACCGCCAGCGCGAGCGCATCGACAGCATCTTCCACGAAATGCAGCACACAGGACGCAACCTGGAACGCCTGTTGGGCAAACCGTCCTCGGGTTGACCACCCATGTCATCGCCCAGAGGACCAGCCATATGCGCAAAACATGTTTGGTGCCGTGGGCTTTGACATCGATGTCCAGACGCAGGCCGTTTGTCCTGTGTCATTCCATATCAGCCGCAAGATCTGTGTCGCAGGCTTCGAGTCGGGTTCTGAGTCCACCCACCGTTGCCTGCTCCCCCTCCTTGCGGTCTGGAGCAATGTCGTGCAAACACTGTTTTCGATACAATACCGACATTGAGAAAGGAGGCGCCATTGTCTGCCCTCACGCCCATCCGTCCGGACATGGATTGTGGAGCCTCAGGGGCGCGCATCGCAACCGGGATGCAGGCTGCATACGTCAGCGCGCAAGGCACCGTACGTGACTGCAGGACGAACAGGATGGGCACCGTACGAGGGTCCGCTCGGGCCTGCAGGCCGTGAGGCGGAGGCGCCATGATCCCGCACCTGCCGTTCGACCAGGCCGACTTCGCGACCCTCGTGCAGGGGCCGCGGTACATCTACGTGGACAAGCCGCGTATGCTGGCGGAGCTCTTAGGAATTTCCAGTCACCATTTCATAGCCCATGACGAGACCATGCTCCCTCACGTAGCTATCCAGGTCCGGCTCCTTTCCAGATCTGGGCCAGTCATCGTTGGTAATCGAAATTGCGGCGGCGTGGTTGTCAAACCACTTTGCGACTGAAACGTTCAAGAGGCCGGGATCGTTGCCGACATAGGGGCCGTTGCTCGGGACGAGCCTCCCACATGTTATTGGAACCGCCTTCCACAGGCACATACGGGCCGGTCCTGATGCCGGTGATGACGTAGCTGGGGAGCGGAATGGTCACCATGCACTTGCCCTCGAATATCACACCGCGCCTGTCGACGTGGAAGTCCAGGTTGTCGAAGCCGTACCGCCTCCGGTAATCGGGCAGGTCATTCACGTCAACCGGGTCCAGATGCAGGAAGAACGTGGCGGCAACGTCCTCTTGGCTACACGGCTCCTTTACGTAGATGTTCTCAACGATATACACGTCGAATTCGGAGTGGATTGCCGGGTTGTCCAGATACGAGCGCCTCGTAGGCGGACTGACGCGCTCCGATTGGCCGACCCATACGACGTGCGCTTCGGGTTCTCCATGCTGTCGGGATTTCAGGATGGCCCGCTCGAACCAGACCTGGCAATCGTAGATGCCCTGCAAGTTCCGCCGCGGCACGGGAACCCAGGTCACGGATGTTCCCGGAACACCCACGTTCCCTCGAAGCACCTTGGGATCGTTGCTGTAGTGCTGGCCGGAGACGGGTTCGCCCGGACATGTTCCACGAGCTCGGATTCTTCCCAGTACGCGGTGTTGAGACTCTTTGCCTATGTACCCCGATTCCTGCGCTTCGGCGGTCAATCGCAGATTCTGCCGCACAGAAACGCCGATATGCCAAGAGCCACCAATCAGCACGAAAGCAACCAATGTCCACCGGACCACGGACATCCTGCCCGACACCTCACTACGCAGGCGTCCATCCAGCCAGAATGCCGCGACGAACAGCAGCGGGACATAGACCGGCAGGAGGTATCGGCTATCTATGCCTTGGCTGGTGGTGAACGGCGCGACCATGGCGATAATCGCAATGTTCCATGCCCAGCATGGGCTTGACCTCAGCATGGGCCGCCGGAACTCCGCATTGGCGGCTCACCGCTTCGACCCGGGTGCGGTCGAGATCGCAGACGGCGGCGACTCGCACGTCGCGGCGTAACCGGAGCCTAGGCCGGCAGGTGCTTCTTGGTTGATTTGAACCCGGCTCCTATGATGGCAGCTGTGTGCACCTGGCATCCCCCTTGCCTGCCCTGCCGCGGATGCCGGCCGGTTTGTTTTCGTAATTAAGAGGGGCAGCCTCCCGACCGTGATTCGATCTGCATGGCCCGACCGCTCCGGCAGGAGTACAGCCATATTCTCCATACGCTCGGGCGAGGTCGCACAGTACCGTGACCCACCGCATGATTCCGCCCTGCACGACAAGAAGCGGATGGTATACGCTTTTGGGCCCCTATATCTGCTGTCGAGACCGCCGTTGCGGAATTTTTCCGCTCGGCGCAGAAAGCTTCGGCCAGAGCCCAAACAGGCCTGAACCGTGGTACTGTCCGGAAACCACCGAATGAACCCAGCCTGGAAGCGTGGATGGCATTGAAAAACGGCGTGGCTTCCCTCACCCATCGCCTTCTCCCCCAGTCTGACCGCCGCGCGGCAGGAACGTGTGCCTGCAATCATCGACATCACAGCACCGGTCCAGTAGACTCAGGGGGCTGCTGCCGGTCGGTATGGATCTATCAGACAGCATACCCGTGCTTTCTTGGGGAGGCATCCCTTGTCCCGAATTCCGGTCAGTACATTCTTCAAACCGAGGATTGCCGCGCCGGAGCCGTTTCTGGGAAATGACCATACCTGGGATGACCGAGCATAACAGAAGGGAGTCGGGGTGTGTAGCGCGGAGCCGGCGGACAATGCCAGGCTGTACTTCTTCCTGTTCGACTTCCCCCTCGACAAAGGTGGAGTGGTGGCCGACGGGCAGTGTGTTTACCGGGTCCCGCTTCCGGCCTACGCCATAGACAGCATCCGGACCAGCCTGTACACGCCGGATGCGAGCGCGCTTCGGCAGCGATGGCAAAGCAAGACGCTTGCCACCTTCGTCGAGGGGTCTTGCCGGAAGATCAATGCGGATGGACAGTGGCTCCTCCATACTGTGGATGCCACGTCATGGGAGATAGACACCGAGCGGAAAGGCGCAGGGATGCGACGGCGGCACATCTACGAAACGGACGAAGCGGAGCTGGCTGCTCTCGCCGCAGTTCAGCCGGGCGACCTGATACGGGTGGAAGTGGATGCCGACAACTGGGCCGAGTATGCGGTGAATCAGATCCTCATTCATGATGAGCCCCGGGTAATATACTGTCTGCGGGCATTGATTGACTATAGGGGCGATCAATCCGCTCTGCGGGAAGGTGGCTCACCAGCAACCTTTTTCTATCAGACCTCGGGCGCAAGCGGCATGCCGCTTGTCACCTCCGCGACGGAGACGCGCGAGTCGTTCGGCAGGAACCCGAATGCGCCAAGCGCCGGTGAGTCCCAGCTGAGGAAGATGGTGCTCTACGTTCAGATCTTGTGGAACTATATCGTCGGAATGGCATCCCCAAGCAGATTTCAGTCTGCGCTCAATGCTGTGTCAATGCACCTTGACATGTTGCTGCCCGTCGCCTGGGTCATCGACCAGACCCCGGGGAACGTGTCGTACTTGGGCGGTGAGACCTATTGCCCCATACTGTTCAAACTCATCCCCCGGTTAGTCTGGGAGGGCAAGCCCAAGAACATAAGAGACCTGGGCCAACGTTACGGGTTTCTACCGGAAGGCAACGAGATCAACGCCTTCAAGGTGCATCAGGTGGGGGAGATGTACGTCAACTTCGGCGCGCTGGGCGTTTTGCTGGGGATGCTCCTGCTGGGCGTTCTGTACCGGGCGACGTACCAACTTTTCTTCCATGCCGATGCCGCGGTAGTAACCATGGCCCGCGGGCGCCCATATCCTGACGGTTCTGGTCGCGAATATGGAGAGCACGGTCGCAGTCTCCTTGGGCTTTATCCTCTGGTACGCCGTCTTCCTGACATTACTGGGTGCCGTCGTTCGCATCGCGCTGCGCGCAAAACGCAGTATGGCAATGAGGGCAGGGTGACACTAAAGATACCTGTACTGCCCTGCAACCGGCAAAGGGCGGGCTGCCGGGCTTTGCCGGACGGTCCTTCGTCCATACCGGAGGCTATGTTTCGGAACTCCGGTTTTCGCTGTGCCCACTGCAACTATTGAAGCCCACTTTCGCCGGCGCATGGACGCCTTCGTGGATTCCAACACCTTCGTGTACTGCGACCGAGCTGACCGGAACCGCCCGGTAGCCTCGGACTGCTACGTGGCCTTGGGGGTGGACACCAAGGCCATGCACTGGCGCAACGGGTATTTCCTCTGGGAGATGGGCGAGTCGCCGGATTGCGTGTTGGAAATCACCTCGGAGAGCATGGCGTCCCACGACCTGATAGAGGAGAGGGCGTTGTATGCCGGAATAGGCGTCGGCGAATACTGGCGTTTCGACCCCAGCGGTGGCGACTACCATGGCGACCCACCGCGTCCGGTAGGGAGAAGTATGGGTGTACAGCCCAGCGTTGGACACGAACCTTTACTGGAAAGGTGACTGCCTGCGGTTCTTGCGACCCGGCCACGCGCGAGTTTGTCAGGGACTGCGTCGAGCTCATACAACACTACGCCGCGAGGATGGCTATCAAAGCTGAGAACCGAAGCCTGTGTGAACAACTGCACTGTTTGCGGGGATGTTGAGCCGCTGTCCACCCACATTATGTTCATAATCAGCGGCTTGGAACGGGGCGGCGCCGAGAACCAGCTTGTCGGCCTTGCCAACGGTCTTGCGGACCGGGGATGGCAAGTCACCGTCGTTTCATATTTACCGTTCACGGAGAGCTCACTGCACTCGGCACTACGCGCGCCCAAGGTCCTGGTCGTGACCCTGAACTCACCCACCGGAGCATTGAAATATGCGAGCCTTGTCAGGGCGGCTTCCGTGATCCGGCGAGCCAGGCCCGACCTGTTGGTCGGGTTCATGTTCCACGGCATGATAACCTCAAGGCTTCTTGGACGGCTTCTGCGGGTTCCCACGATAGTGTCGTCGGTGCACAACGAACGGCATGGGGCGGTAAGGGACAGGCTGCTGGGAATTACAGACAGACTGGCGGATGCGGTGACTGTGCTGTCACGGAGCATCGGGGATGAACTCTGCCGCCGGGGAGTCTCCAAGCTGTCTCATACACACGTCATTCCCAACTCCATAGACGCTGCCCGGTTCGAGGCGGTTCGGAGCCGGGAGAGTGCGCGCAGAGACCTGGGCGTTCCCGAAGGCCGGTTTCTATGGCTGGCGGCGGGCAGGCTCGCCGTCCAGAAGGACTATCCGAATATGCTGAGTGCCTTTGCGGAAGTGTCCCGACGGCGTCCCGAGGCATACCTGATCATCGCCGGACAGGGACCGCTGGAGGGCGAGATGCGGTCCATGATTCCGCGGCTGGGACTGTCCGGACATGTGCGGATGCTCGGACTGCGCCGGGACATACCGGAGCTTTTCGCGGCCAGCGACGCGCTGGTGTTGTCTTCGGCATGGGAAGGTATGCCTGTCGTAGTATTGGAGGCGATGATGTCACGCCGGCCGGTGGTGGCAACTGCGGTAGGAGCCATTCCCGAGCTGATCCCCGATGGAGATACAGGGATCGTCGTTCCGCCCGGAAGCTCGGCGGCACTGGCCGATGGAATGGTGCGCCTGATGGCGTTTCCGGCCGAGGCCAAGTCCGCCATAGTCGAACGAGCATACCGGCGTGTGTGCTCCGATTTCTCCCATGAAGCAGTTCTGGACCAGTGGGAAGCCCTGTTCCGCCAATTGCGGCCCCCAACGCCCCGCGCGCAGCGAAGGGTTTCCCGCGGGAAGGGAGATGTGAACCGAGATCAAGATGGGTCGCAGCCAGTTTAGGGCGCATTGGATCGGTCTCGGCTCTTGCCTGCCGTCCCCGGCGCCGCTCTCGTCGAAAAGCCGGCCAGCCCGGCAGGCATCGGCCGGATACCGCCGCTCGGTTTGGATGCAGCATCGCTTGGTCTTGTACAATGGCGGCTTGGCATCGCGGCCCTGCTGTCGGGCTTGGAACGCTACATCGCGGTGGATGCGGTGAAGCGGACTGATCCGGCAGACAACCTGCCGCTTGGGGGATGAATTGGCTGATCTGTGCGCCCCGGCAAGCGCCTATTGCAGACGACGTGGGATGCTTCCCAATGGGGCCGGAGTTGGACAGCCATGATTTCCCGGTTCAGCTGAGCGAAGCAGGAGGCGTCCATCCGGCAACAGTAGTCAGGGTGCAGGATATACGGAACGCCCTCTTGACGACGGAGAGAGACCATAGCTGCATTGGATACTTGCCCCCGACCCGGCGCGATTTCCCGCAATGGCCGGGCGTGTCGGCTTGGTCATTTCTCATGCCGTCATGGAGTACATCGACGATTCTGGCGGGAACGTACCGGGCGGCGGCACGGCTGGCTGCGTCAGGATGGCATGGCGTAGCACAAGATCGACTATCGTTGTCACATCACCGCTTCCTGCTGGTTCGGACTCGCCTGGAAACTGCTGTGGGGCGGCAGCCCTATCTGCTGAATCGCGAACCTCACGCAACGCACTTGCGGCTGCTGGAAAAATGCGGATTTGTCGTCCGTGCGGAACTCAAAACTCGTTGGCCGGGCAATTCAAAACTCTGTCGGAAGACGACCTTGCCACCAGCGGGGTGCATATAATTGCAGTGGCACAATGAAAGGCGAGACGCAGGAATGGTCCAACCGGCGGACTTGTCCAACCGGGGCCGTATCCATTGCCACCCTGAGCGCAGCAAAGGGTTTCCCCGCGGTAGCCGAGATTCTCCGCTGTGCTCAGAATGACAGGTTTGGTGGCGATTTTGAAAAGCCCAACACCGAGGCCAAGCGATGAACGATTTTCCTAGATCGGTGGCCTTGGTCGCCGGTTCGGATATCAGCCTGCACCGGTTTCGATCCTCGATCGTGCGCAAGCTCCGGGAGATGGACGTCATCGTGTACGTCATTGCGCCGGTCGGCCAGTTCGTGACGGACATAGAGAAGATGGGCGCGGTGTTCATTCCATGGAACCTGAATCGTCGCAGCCTGAATCCGCTGTCCGCCGCCCAGCACCTGATCGCGTTGACGAGAATCTATCGGTCGCTCAAGCCGAACCTGGTCCAACACTTCACCATCAAGCCCAACGTGTATGGTGCAGTCGCGGCCCGATTGGCCGGCGTCCCGGCGGTCTTCGGTGGAGTCACCGGCTTGGGGTACGCCTTCCAAACGACTGGTCGACGGCACCGCATCTTGCGTTCATACGCGCTGCTGTTATATCGCTTGACCACAAAACTGAGCGACTGCATGATTTTTCAAACACGGCATGACTTCGACGCCTTGCTTGGGACGAGTTCGTTGAGCACGAAAGGACGCGTGCTAGAGGGAGGGTCCGGCATCGATCTTGCGGTTTTCAGTCCTGATGTGGTGTCACTCCATCACCGGGAGAGGATCAGGGCGGAGTTGGGGATAGAGCCAGGGATGCTGGTGGTCGGAATGGTCTCACGACTGCTCTACGACAAAGGTGTCACCCAATACATGGAAGCGGCGCGTCTGGTGCGGAGCCGACGATCGAACGTCTGCTTCCTTCTCGCCGGTGAGCCGGACCAGGGCAACCCGCGATCGGTGACCGCCAAGGACCTCGATACTTGGGCCAGTGAGGATTCCGTCAAACTGCTGGGGTACCGCGACGACATCCAGGCCATCTTGGCCATATCCGACGTGGTTGCCCATCCGACCTACTACCTCGAGGGCATACCGAGGATCCTCATTGAAGCATCCGCCATGGGAAAGCCGATAGTCACTACCACGATGCCGGGCACCACAGAGATAGTGGAGGAGGGCGTGAACGGAGTTTTCGTTCCTCCACAGGACGGGGCCGCGGTGGCCGCGGCAATCGAAGGTTTCCTGGCGGACGCCGACCTTCGCCGCCGGTATGGCGCCGCCGGGCGCAGAAAGGTGGAATCCAAATACGACGACCGTACAGTGGCGGACCTATACGTCGCTGAGTATCGCCGGGTGTGGATGTCCGATGACATCCGCCGCAGACGGATGAATGCCACGGCGTGCGCATTCCAGCCGCGCACGACTGACTCCGGGACAAACCAATCCGGCGTGTCTGTATCGGTAATCATACCGACGTATAACGAGGAAGCCTCGATAGCGGTCACGCTCGATTCGGTTTTTTCACAGGAGTACGCCGGGCCAATGGAGGTCGTCGTTGCCGATGGCTCGGATTCTCCGGCTACGGCCAGAATTGTCCAGGCGTCATATCCCGCCGTTCGCCTGGTTCCCAACCCAGAACGTTTCACGTCCGATGGCCTCAACCATGCAATCCGCACGTCGACCGGCGACGTTATAGTCCGCTGTGACGCCCGCTCGACACTCTCGCCCGGATACGTTCGGCGCGTCGTCGAGACACTGGAACGGACCGGCGCGGCCAACGTGGGCGGCCGGCAGCAGGTGGTCGGGGTCACGTTCTTCGAGAAGACGGTGGGGCTGGCGATGAACTCGCTGCTGGGCTCGGGCGGCACTCTCTACCGGATAGGCGGTATCCCAGGGCCAGCCGACACGGTCTACCTCGGCGCCTGGCGGCGCGACACCCTGGAAGCCGTGGGCGGGTTCAATACTCGCCTGATACGGAACGAGGACTATGAACTCAACTGGCGGCTGCGCCAGCGCGGCGAAACGGTCTGGTTCGACCCGGAGCTGGCCGTCACATACCGTCCCCGCGGCAGTATAGCATCCCTGATGCGCCAGTACTTCGGCTATGGCCGGTGGAAGTCAACAATGCTGATGATGCACCCTAAGTCGTTGCAGTTCCGGCATCTGGCATCTCTTCTGGTGGTGCTGAGCCTAGTGGCGGCGGCGGGCTTGGCCATCGCCGGGGCGCTCTGGTGGGCGGCGGCGCTGCTGCTTCTGTACCTTGCCGTCCTGGTGCTGGGTTCGGCGATCGTCGGGGTCCGTTGCCGGAAGCCGACCGCCATCCTCCTGCCGATAGTGCTGATGGTCATGCACCTGAGTTGGGGAGTTGGCTTTTTTATTCCGTCTCGACTCTCCAGGGAGGTCCGATGTGATACATCGTCCACCACCCAAAATTGAATCTGCTTCCAACGATGATGCGCCTGGTGGTGGAGTGAGACCGTGCGTTGGGGAATAAGGGGACCCGGTCTGGCGAACGGTTGACGGTTTGGGGTCTCTCCTTCAAGTCCCGGACCGATGACGTGCGGAGCACGCCCGGTCTCCAAGCTGTGCGACAGCTGCGGGAACCCGGCACCTCGGTTGTCGGCCACAGCCCCGTCGCCCGCGACCGCTTCCGGGAAGCCTTCGGAGAGCATCCCGGCCTGGACTTTGACTGCGATATATACGGGGCCGCAGCGGGCAGCCGCGCCCTGCCGGTGGTCACCGAATGGGACGCATACCGCAACGCCGACCTGGATCGGCGGCGGGAGGAGATGGCGGCCCCGTCGATTGTCGATGGGCGGCGCGTGCACGACTCGCAGGTGATGGACTCGCTGGGGTTCCCCCATGAGGCCCTTGGGCTCGTCGGACCGAGCGCAAACTGCCGGGACTGGACCTTGCCGGACTATGCCGACGGATCGCGGGTCGCAATCCCCGAGGCCCAATCTCGATTCTCCCGGTACCATTGGACCAGCCGCTCCACACCCTCCGCGAATGAGACGGACGGTACCCAATCCAGCAATTGCCGGGCTTTGCTCACGTCGGCCCAGGTGTCGGCAACGTCGGATGGATGGCGGGGTTGATAGTCGATTTCCGCCTTGCGCCCGGTGGCAAGCTCAATGGTCGTTATGGCGTCCCGCAACACTATGGGAGACCCTGCTCCCACATTGATTGCCTGGTGGCCTACCGGCTTAAGCGCCAATATCGTGGCCTCGGCCACGTCGTCCACGAAAGTGAAGTCCCGCGATTGCAGGCCGTCGCCATAGACCGTTATCGGCCACCCTTCGGCGATCTTCTGTACAAACCTGAACGGACTCATGTCAGGCCGCCCCGCCGGGCCGTACACGGTGAAATAGCGAAGAACAGACGAGTCCAGGCCATGGAGATGGTGATAAGTGTAGGTGAGAACTTCGGCGGCTTTCTTGGATGCCGCATAAGGAGACAGAGGGCAGGAGGTTTCCATCTCTTCGGACAAGGGAACTGCCGCCGCAGTCGTGCCGTACACGCTGGAAGTCGATGCCAGCACAAACTTGGGAACGCCGAACGCGGTGCAGCTCTGCAACAGGCGCAAAGTGCCGGTCAGGTTGGTCTGAAAGTAGACGGTGGGTTCCTGCACCGACTGGCGCACCCCGGCGCGAGCAGCGAGGTTGACCACCGCCGCAAAGGGCGCGCCGCCGGATGCGGCGTAGCGAGCGAATAGCTGCTCTGCAATGCCGGCGGCAGCTATGTCTGCCCGATGAAACGCAAAGTTGGATTTTTCGCACAGCCGGTGCAGCCGCCACTGCTTGAGCTGCACGTCGTAGGATTTGTTGAGGTTGTCCACCCCGACCACGGTCACACCCTGCGCCAGCAGACGCCCGGCGACCCTGGCCCCAATCATGCCCGCGCATCCGGTAACCAGAACCCGCCCGGCGATTGGCGCTTCGCCGGTTTTCGCTCCGATGGCTTCGCGGCCTGTCGTACCAGTCATTTCAACCCCTGTTCGCGCCAATAATACATGCGCACCCCCAAATATACAATGCCCTGCTCGCCATCTCCGTCTCCACTGACCACAGGGGGACAAGTGCAGTGTTGCCTCTCCCTATACTGTCTTGTCACAATAGGAGGTGGCAAGCCTGAGAGCCTGTGTGACAAGGTCATGCCAGGCGGCGCAGCATACGGTGGATCATGGCCCACCGCTCCCACAGGACCTCCGGGAGAGCGCGGGGATCGGGGAGCCGCGACAGGCTGCACTCCAGAGTGGAAAGGGCACACACGCCCCATGATATGCCCACTCCATCCCTTGTCACACAGACTCTCAGTGTTTTCCTGACAAACGGCGATATAGGAAACTCGGGCAAAATTTTCCCAAACATCCCAAGGAAGCACAGCGGATAATCGATGACACGCCGCCGCCACCCGCGCCTTGAGCGGTAAACGGCATCCAACAGCCTCTTTAGAGTGCCGCGGTGCGTCTGCGACAGCCACGTTTGCGGTGCGGAGTCCATCCAGTAAGCATGCATTTCACGCCTCCAGATCTCCACTAGTGCAGGAAAACGGGAATTGGGTCGCATCATATGATCTGCCTGCAAGTGGTGGCACCCGCCTCGGAGGTCCCCCATGCCCTCCGCTACACTATCCATCGGACGTCCGACGAACGCCCTGTCCGGGCGCCCGCCCCAGTGTGACGGCGCGGGCGAAGCCCGGGGGGTGGCCCGGGCGCGGGTACCCGAGCTTTCCACCATGCGCGTGCACCGCATTCTGCACACAACGCGCTGCAGCCCCACCGCCAGCGCGCCCCGGGGTCTGGGGGGCGGCAGGGACGCAACGCACAAACCGCTGATCGGGGCCGGGCCGCACCCCGGTCCGGGGGCCGTGCACGACCGCGGAGGCGCACACTTGGCTGCCCACCTCGATCCGACCACATGCATGTTTGCCTGTACTAGTGTAGCCACCGGCTTAGGTTTGCGGGTTACAATAGGGGGGTATGGTATTCGTGCCATCCTTTTGTGCTCATGTCTGCCAAACGCCATGTCGTCACTCTGACCGCCGCCGAACGCGCCCACCTGCACGGGATCGGGCGGAAGGGCCGGGCGGCGGCCTATCGCCGTCGCCGGGCCCAGATCTACCTGCAGGGGGATCAGGGACCCGCCGGGCCGGGCCGCACCGATGCCGCCACCGCCGAGATGCTCTCTCTGAGTCCCCGCACCGTGGCCTATGCCCGGCGGGCCTTGGCCCACGAGGGGCGGGCGGCGGCCCTGCCGCCGCCGCCCCTGGACCACCCGCGGCGGGCGCGCACGCTGGATGGCGCGGGCGAGGCGCAGCTGGTGCGGCTGGCCTGTGCGCCGGCCCCGGCGGGACACTCGCAGTGGACCCTGCAGCTGCTGGCGGACCGGCTGGTGGAACTGGAGGTGGTGGACGGCATCAGCGCCGAGACGGTGCGCGTCACGCTCCAAAAAACGCGCTGCAGCCTTGGAAGGTCCGCAGCTGGTGCCTGCCCGCCGCGGACAACGGCGATTTCGTCTGCGCCATGGAGCAGGTCCTGGACACCTACCAACGCCCGCTGGACCCTGCCTGCCCGGTGGTGTGCGTAGACGAGGTCTCCCAGACTCTGCACGCCCATGCCCGCCCTCCGCAGCCCCCGCGGCCAGGGCCGCCCGCGCGCCAGGACTACGAGTACCGGCGACAGGGCGCCTGCAATCTGTTCCTGCTCACGGCACCGCTGCTGGGGTGGCGGCATGTGGCCGTCACCGCGCGCCGCACTCGCCAGGACTTCGCGCAGATGCTGCACGACCTGACCGAGGTGCACTTTCCGGACGCGGAGCGGATCACCCTGGTGTGCGACAACCTCAACACGCACAAGCCGGGTGTGCTCTGCGACCGCTACGCCCCGGCTCTGGCCCGGCGCAGCGCGCAGCGGCTGGAATGGGTGTACACCCCCAAGCACGGCAGCTGGCTCAACATCGCCGAAATCGAGATCCAGGTGCTCAAGCGGCAGGCCCTGCGGCAGCGCTTCCCGGACCGGGCGGCCCTGGAATGCCAGACCGCGGCCTGGACCGCGCAGCGCAACGCCCTGGGCGCCCCCGTGGACTGGCGCTTCACCCCCGATGACGCCCGCATCCAACTGCGCTCCCTCTACCCGCAAACCCAAGCCGGTGGCTACACTAGGGGCTAGGTACGGTAGTCCCCGTTGATGGTCACATATTCGTGACTGAAGTCACAGGTCCAGACCTGGGCCCGACCCGCACCGATGCCCAGATGGATCCGCACCTCGATCTCGGTGGCACGAAAAATGGCCGCGGCATCCTCTTCGGCATAGTCCGTTGGTGTGCCGGCTTCCACCAGCTGCAGTTCCGGCAAGTCGTGGGCCTGGATAAAAAGGGACGCCTGTTCCGGCACGATTTGGGCAGGTGAATTCCCCACGGCACAGAGAATGCGCCCCCAGTTGGCATCCGATCCGTAAAACGCGGTCTTGACCAGAGGGCTGACCGACACGGTGCGACCTGCGGCATGGGCATCCTCGTCCGTGGCCGCCCCCTCCACGGTGATGGAGACCAGTTTGGTGGCGCCCTCGCCATCCCTGACTATGGCCTGGGCCAAGGCAATGCTGGCCTTGGTGATTTCCGCCTGGAATGCCTCGAATCGGGGATCCTCCGCACTGGCCAGAAGCGGAGCTCCAGACTGGCCATTGGCCATCAGGACCACGGTGTCATTGGTGCTGGTATCCCCATCCACGCTGATGCAGTTGTACGAGACGTTCACGGCGGCGGACAGCACCGTTTGCAGTACCGCGGGGGCAACAGCAGCGTCTGTGACCAGCATCCCCAACATCGTGGCCATGTTGGGATGAATCATGCCGGATCCCTTGGAGATGCCCGACACCTGAATCGTGTGGGCGCCCATCTGGGCATTGCCGGCGTACAGCTTGGGAAAGGTGTCTGTGGTCATGAACCCTTGGGCGGCATCCGACCACCCGTCCGGTCTCAGGTCGCCCACGGCCCTTGTGATGCCACGGGTGAGGGTGTCCATGGGCAGTTGCACCCCAATCACGCCCGTGCTCATCACTAGGACGCTGCGGTCCGGGGCGCCGATTTCCTTTTCGGTCCATTCCGCCATGAGGCGGGCGTTAGCCATGCCCTGCGGACCGGTACAGGCGTTGGCACAACCGCTGTTGACCACCAGGCCGTGGATCCCGGACGCATGCATGGACAGCACCTGCTTGTCATAGAGCACCGGGGCCGCCGGAAACTTGCACTGCGTAAAGGTGGCTGCCGCCGTGCAAGGCACAGGACTGGCAATGAGAGCCACATCCATCTTGCCGTTGGGCTTTATGCCGGCCGCCACTCCGGCACAATCGAAACCCGGGACCACGGCATCCGTCCCTGAAAAACCCAGTTCTCCCCCTACCGGCATCGCACACCTCTCCTGTAGCTATCCATCTGATCTGTCCGGGGCCGGTCCCCGAAAGGCGGCCCATCCTGCGGCATTCAGTCTTGAGCCGCCTCTTCCCGGGACAGCAATGCCTGCACCTTCAGGGGCAGCCCGAAGAGCCGGATGAATCCCTCGGCATCGTGCTGATCGTAGACATCATCGTCTTCGAAGGTGACATAATCCGCACGATACAGGCTGTGCGGACTCTGGCGGCCCGCCAGAATGATGTTGCCCTTGTACAACTTCAGCCGCACCGTACCCGAGACTGTCTGTTGCGTGGCATCCACAAACGCGGCCAAGGCTTGGCGCAGAGGGGTGAACCACTGTCCGTTGTAGACCAGATCCGCATATTTGAGACCCACCTGTTGCTTGTAATGCAGGGTTTCCCGGTCCAGGCACAGCTGTTCCAGGGCTCCATGTCCCTTGTACAGAATGGCCCCGCCCGGGGTCTCATAGACACCGCGGCTTTTCATGCCGACCAGCCGGTTCTCCACCAGGTCCACGCGTCCGACACCATGCTTGCTGCCAGTGGCGTTGAGTGTCTTCAGCAAATCCACGGGATTGCAGGCCTTGCCATCGAGATGAGTCGGCACACCTTGCGTGTAGGTCAACTCCAGATATTCCGGTTCATCCGGCGCGTCCGCGGGATCTGCCGTCCATTCGAACATGTCCTTGGGCGGTTCCTGCCAAGGATCCTCCAGTATGCCGCCCTCGTTGCTCAGGTGCCAGAGATTGGTGTCCTGGCTGTAGATGCGGTCCGCCGTGGCCTTGACTGGCACACTGTATTCTGCGGCATAGTCCAGAGCATCCTGCCGTCCGCGGATGTTCCATTCTCGCCACGGAGCCACAATCTGCAATTCCGGGGCCAGAGCCATCACGGTTAGTTCGAAGCGCACCTGGTCATTGCCCTTGCCCGTGGCCCCATGCGCGATGGCATCGCAGTCTTCCTGCTGCGCCACGTCCACCAGATGCTTGGCAATCAGGGGCCGGGCCATGGAAGTGCCCAGCAGGTAGTCCCGTTCGTACACGGCTCCGGCCCGCATGGTGGGAAAGACGAAGTCGGTCAGGAACTCTGCCCGCACATCCCGCACAATGCAGTGGGCGGCTCCAGAGGCCCGAGCCTTTTCTTCAAGGCCCACCAGTTCGTCCTCCTGACCCAAATTGGCACAAAAGCAAATGACCTCGCACCCATAGTTGTGGCGGAGCCAAGGCACGATGACGCTGGTATCCAGCCCGCCGGAATAAGCCAGGGCGACCCGCTTGATCTGGGATTTGGCACCACGCATGGGAAATACAGCTCCTATGGCCCGCCGGGGCTTCAGGGAAACGAATACATGGGTCAGGCGTTGGCACTGAGCATGGGCCCCAGCGCGCGCCCGCCGAACAAATGGAAATGCAGGTGGAACACCTCCTGGTGGGCATCTGCCCCCGTATTGGCCAGTATCCGATAGCCGGATGCGGCAACGCCCTCCGACTTCGCCACTTCGTTGAGGGCATGCATCACCCGCGCCAAGGTCTCTCCGTGGTCCAGCGTAAGCTCGCTCAGGTCCGCCACATGCTCGTTCGGAATGACCAGGACATGGGTGGGAGCCTGGGGATTGATGTCCCGAAAGGCCGTGACCAGGTCATCCTGGTACAGGATGGTGGCCGGGATGTCTGCCTGGACAATCTTGCAGAAGAGGCAATCAGTATCAGTGCTCATGCTTTACAATCCGTGGTGCCGGGACACTGCTACACCACCAGGTTGACCAACTTGCCCGGCACCACGATCACCTTCTGGATGGGCTTGCCCGCCACATGGGCCTGCACGTTGGCGTGGGCCAGGGCCTCCGCCTGGATCCGAGAATCGGACAGGCCGGCATCCACCTCCAGTGTGGCCCGCACCCGGCCATTGACCTGCACCACAATGTTGATCCGATCCCGGGTGATTTTGGCTACATCGTATGCAGGCCAGCCTTGCAGATGCACACTGCCGTCGTGGCCCCGCCGGGACCAGACCTCCTCGCTCAGGTGGGGGAAGAGCGGAGCCATCAGCAGGCACATGGTGTCTACCGCCTCATTCCACAGGGCACTGCCCCGCAGTTGGGTCGGGAGCGCCTTCATCAGGTCGTTGTTCAGTTCCATCAGGGCCGAAATCGCGGTGTTGAACCGGAAGTGATCCAGGTCTTCCGTGACCTTTTGGATGGTGGCATGCAGTTTCTGCTCAAGGCCGTGGGCATCTCCGGTCCCCTGTCCGCCCCCGTCTGTGGCATTCGCCACAGTCCAGTACCGTTGCAGGAAGCGCCGGATCCCTTCAATGCGCTGCGGGTCCCACGGGCCGCCCTGGTCCCACGGGCCGATAAACATGAGATAGCCGCGCACCACGTCGGTGCCGTACGCGGCGACCACCTCGTCCGGTTCGGCGACATTGCCCCGGCTCTTGGACATCTTCTCGCCGTCGGCCCCCAGGATCATGCCCTGATTGAACAGGCGCAGCATCGGCTCATCGAAGTCCACAAGGCCCAGATCCCGCAGCACCTTGGTAAAGAAACGGGTATAGAGCAGGTGCATGGTGGCATGTTCAATGCCTCCCGTGTATTGATCCACCGGCAGCCAGTATTGGCCTTTTTCGGGGTCCCAGGGGCGGTCGTCCCGGGACAGCGGCTCGCCCCTCTTCCGATAGGGATCAACATATCCGTATTGATACCAGCTGGAACACATGAAGGTGTCCATGGTGTCGGTCTCGCGCTGGGCCGCTCCCTGGCAATGGGGACAGGTGGTCTCCCGAAAAGACGGGGTATGCAGCAGCGCGTTTTCGCCCGAAGCCTGCACGTTGGTCTCTTCGGGCAACATGACCGGCAAGTCCCCATACGGTATCGGCACGGTTCCGCAGTCGGGACAGTAGACGACAGGTATGGGAGTGCCCCACATGCGCTGGCGGGAAATCAGCCAGTCATGCAGGCGATAGTTGACGTGGGACCGCCCTTTGCCCGTCTCTTCCAGCCAGGCTGTCACCTTGGAGGCGGCTCCATCCACCGGGGTGCCGTCAAAGCGACCACTGTGGATCATCTTCCCTGCCGTCTGGGAAGACCAGGCTGCTTCAATGGGGCCTGTAGCGCCATCCGGCCCTGAGATGACCCGCTTTACATTCAGGCCAAAATGGCGAGCAAAGGCCAAGTCCCGCTCATCGTGACCCGGCACGGCCATGATGGCTCCCGTGCCGTAGCCCATCATTACGTAGTCGGCGACCCAGATGGGAATGCGTTCCTGATTGACCGGATTCACGGCGAAACTGCCGGTGAATTCCCCGGTTTTGGCCTTGTCCGCGTTGCCTCGCTCCTCTTCTTCCAGCTGGGCGGCCTGGGCCACATAGGCGTCTACCGCCTCTTGCTGGTCTGTCGTGGTCACCTGGGCTACAAGCGGGTGCTCGGGCGCCAGCACCATGAAGGTGGCTCCCCACAGGGTGTCCGGGCGAGTCGTAAAGACCTCTATGGAATCTCCGGTTTCCGTGTGGAAGGTCACCTGAGCGCCCTCGCTGCGCCCGATCCAGTGGGTCTGCATGATGCGCACCGAATCCGCCCATTCCAGATCCTGCAGGCCTGACAGCAGCTCTTCGGCATAGTGGGTAATGCGGAACTTCCACTGCTCCAGAGCCCTCTTGATGACCGGAGTTTCGCAGCGCTCGCAATGCCGGTCGTCCCCCCAGACCTGTTCGCGGGCCAGAGTGGTGTTGCAGCTGGGGCACCAGTCCACCGTCGCATATTCCCGGTAGGCCAGATCCGCCTCCAGCATGCGCAGGAAAAACCACTGGGACCATTTGTAGTAGTCCGGGTGGCAGGTCACGACCTCCCGATCCCAGGCCCACATGGCTCCCATCTGCCGCAGCTGGCGGCGAAAGTTTTCGATGTTGGAGTAGGTCCACTTGCGGGGATCAGCGCCATGCTTGATGGCTGCGTTTTCCGCAGGCAACCCAAAGGCGTCGAAACCGATGGGAAAGAAGACGTTGTACCCCTGCATGCGTTTGTACCGCGCGGCCGTGTCGCTGGGGGTCATGGCGTACCAGTGCCCCACGTGGAATTCCCCGGACGGGTAGGGCAGCATGGTCAAGGCATACCACTTGGGTCGGCTGGGGTCTTCGCGGGTGTCATGCAAGCCCTGTGCGGCCCAGGCGGCCTGCCATTTGGCCTCGAATTCCTGAGGGCGGTACTGACTTCGTGCTTCGCTCATGAGCTGTCACGCAACTGAATATGACACTGCCTGCAATCTGCCACAGCTTGGACAGGGGCAAAGTTGCACCGAGTCTGCCCTCCTGGGCACATGTCAGAGCCACCGAGGCGAGAGGCCCGTACAACTGCGGACCATCGTACTCGAATCATTCCTCCTGCACAAACTGCAACGGACATTTCGGACCCACCCGCGGGAGAAGCGGGCCCGGAAGATCGGAAATCGGTGCTCCATCTACATTTCGGACCCACCCGCGGGAGAAGCTGCCGGGTGCATCCGGGCTCGCTGATTTTCGGCAACCTGAGCCGTTATGGTTCTCATGCCGCGCGCAGGGCCTTGGAGGCCAATTTCATACCCAGTGCGACAATCACACCGCGCAGCTCTGGGGCCGTTCCGATACGGCAGACACAGCCGTGGAGAACGAGTCCAGCGCAATCAAGGACACCCCGCAGGCTCCTGCATCGGCAGACCTGTGCAACGGTCAGGCCTGGCAGTGTCTCAAGGCGGCCCCGATTCGGGCCGGCAGGAAGCCCATCCCAGGTGTGCGGTGGACATTGCCATTGCCTCGGGACAGGGTCTAGCCCTTGACGCCGGTGATGACCACGCCCTGAATGAAGAGCCGCTGCGCGAAGAAAAAGACGACCAGCAGGGGTAGCAGGGCCATGGTGGCGGCAGCCATCATGAGGGCAAAATTGGCATATTGTTCGCTCTGAAAGGACGAGATGCCCAATGCCACCGGAAACTTGAGTTGGGTCCGCAGATAGATGAGCGGACCCAGGAGATCGTTCCAGTGGAAAAAGAAGGAAAAAATGGCGACCGTGGCCAAAGCCGGCATGGACAGCGGCAGGAAGATGCGCAGAAAAACGCCCAGGGACGAACAGCCGTCAATGCGCGCCGCCTCCTCCATCTCCAGAGGGATGCCCAGGAAAAACTGGCGCAGGAGGAACGTGAAGAAGGGCACGGCAAAAAAGGCGGGCACCAGAATGGGCAGATAGGTGTCCAGCCAATCGAGCCAGGAAAAGAGAATGAATGTGGGCACCATGGTGACCCAGACGGGCACCATCATGGTGCTGAGCATCACGATGAAAAAGACGGTGCGGCCCGGAAAGCGCAACCGGGCAAAACTGAAGGCCGCCAGCGAACTGCCCAAGATGTTGCCCATGATGCCCAGGACCGAGAGCACGGTGGAATTCCAGAGATAGCGGCCAAAGGGCATATTTTTGAAGACATCCAGATAATTCTCCAACACCAGCCGCGAAGGAATCCAGACGATGGGATACGTGTACACTTCGTCCAGGGGTTTGACGCTCGTGGCGAGCATCCAGGCGAAGGGAATCAACAGGACTACGGTGCCGGCCAGCATGACGACGTAGGTAAACAGGTATTCCGAGAAGCCCATGGGGCGTCCCGATTCGTGTTTGGCCAGCCCACCGCCTTCGGGCTGAAAATCGGTGGTCATGCGGTCTCTTCCCGCTCACCCGTGTAGTACACCCACCATTTGGCCGAACGAAACAGCAGGAGGGTCAAGGCGAAGATGAGACAGAACAGCAACCAGGCCAGAGCCGACGCGTAGCCGAAACGCAGAGACTGAAAGGTGGTGTGGTAAATGTTGAGACTGAAAAAATAGGTGGCGTAATTGGGTCCCCCCTTCGTCATTACATAGGCGGTCGTGAAAATCTGAAACGTGCGAATGAGAGCGGTGACGAGCACGAAGAACAACGTGGGCGACATCATGGGAATGGTGATGTTCCAGAACCGGCGCAGACGGGGGGCCCCGTCGATCGAGGCGGCCTCGTAGAGCTCCGTGGGAATGCCCTGCAGGCCTGCCAGGTAGATGATCATGCCATCGCCCACGCCCCACAGGCCCATGATAATGAAGGCCACCATGACCCAGCGCGCATTGAAGAGCCACGAGACCGGCTGCAAGCCGAAGATTTCGAGGATGCTGTTCAGGACACCGAATTCCCGATGAAACACGAATCCCCACAGTACCGCCACCGCGACGCCCGTGATCACGGACGGCAGGTAATAGATGGTGCGGAAGATGCTGACGCCCTTGACCTTCTGATTCATGAGCAGAGCAATGGCAAAGCCCAGCACCATGCCCGGCGGCAGGAACCCGACGGCATACACCACCGTCACTTTCAGGGATTGCCAGAACCGCTCATCGTCTGTAAAGAGGCGAATGAAGTTGGTCAGGCCCACCCACTTGGGCGGCTGGGCACCACCCCGATAGGTGGTGAAGCCCAGATAGAAGGACGCGAGCAGAGGCCCCGCGGTGAAGAGGAGGAAACCCAGCAGCCAAGGAAGAAGGAAAAGATAGCCTTCCAGCGCTTCCCGGCGGGCTTTGCGGGTGACGGGCCAGACAGCCAAAACAGGAGCAGATTGACGGTTCAGCCGGGTCCGGTGCAGTCCGGACCCGGCTGATCAGGGCCGAGGAACAATGTGTCCCGCCGGATCAGGCGTCTTCCGAGAGGGCAATAATGTCGTTGACTTCGTCTTGGAAGTTGGCCAGACTTTCGCTGACATCCAATTCCTCGCCGCCGCCGGAAATCAGGGGTGCGACGCGGTTGAACCAGATATTCTGCAGATCCTTCCAGTAGGCCGGGAACGGCTCGGCATAGGCATCCGCCATCTGTTCCGCGAACACTTCCACGCTGCGCGGCGGCAGATCCTCCCGCGAGGCGGCTTCGTTCCAGGCCGGGACCGAGGACTTCCGGCCAGGAATGCTGCGCACCGGTTCCGAAATCAGGATGTTCGTCGATTCCGTGCTGGTGAGATGCACGTTGAACTCCCAGGTCGTCTCCGAATGCGCGGAATTGGTGGCAATGCCCCAGGCGCCTCCCGCCGCGGACACGGCCCGCCGCCCTTCGGAGCCGTAGGGATACGGCACGACATCAAACACGAATTTGTCGCCGATGACCTCGCGCCGCCACTGCGTAGCCCAGGAACCCATGGAGGTCATGGCCAACAGGCCGGACGAAAAGCCTTCCACGCCTTGCGGCATGCCCCCGGCTTCGGGCACGATCCCGTCCCGGCGGAGGTCGACGAAAAACTGCAGGGTCTCGATATTGGCATCGGAATGCATTACGCACTCGGTCTGGTCCTCGCTCAGGATGCGCCCGCCGTTGGCGGCGATGATGCCGACCCAGACCCAGGGCCAGGGATGGGCCATGAACCCCCAGCGCGTGGTGCGGCCGTCCTCTTCCTCCCGCATGGCCTGGGCCACCGTGCGCAGACCTTCCCAGTCCCAGCTGCCGTCCGGCACCTCCATGCCCAATTCGTGGAACAAATCCTCGTTGTAGACCACGGCCAGGTTGGAAAAGTCGTAGGGCAGGGCATACAGATCGCCTTTGTAGGTCATCTGCACCACCTCTGCCTCCCAGAAGTCGCTGGTATCAATGCCGTCCCTTTCAATCAGCGGCTGTAGATTGATGGTCCAGCCGAGCGAGGCATAAGGCACTACATCGAAAGTCCGGGTATAGAAGATGTCCGGCAGATCGCCCCCCACGCCCTGGGTATTGATCTTGGTGTAATACTCGGTCGCGACATTCAGGAGAGAAATCTCCACGCCTGGATTGGCTTCCATGAAGTTGTCGACCACTTCCTGAAAGAAGGGGATTTCCACAGTGCTGTGGTTGGTCACGAACTGCAGGGACACGTCTTCCATGGCCGGTTCACTCATGGCTCCATCACCGGATGGGGCCGCGGCCGGCGGAGCACAAGCCGCCAAGCCGGCCACCGCAGCCGTGGTACCTGCCAAAGTCAGAAACTGTCTCCGATTCACTGTCTGTTTTCCCAACATCATCCGAACTCCTTGTACAAAACAGGATAGAAGGACCGTCCCAACGGGTGCGCAGCAAATCTGCCTACCGGGCATGTTGCCTGCCCAGGACGCGTGGCCGCAGGCGCTATTCAGATTTTATGCGCGTTGGCCGTGCAAGACAAACGGACTGCCGAGAATGGCACGGCCATCGCACAGTCGCGGGGAGGGGCCGCAGGAAGGGCCATGGCCGGAGAATGGGTTCGGTGCATACCTTGGAAGCCACAAGCTGCAAGGCGACGGATCGCAGTTGCAGCAGCCGTGCGCGCAGAAAAATGCAGTGCCCTGCGCAGGAGACAAGGATGTCCATACACCCGTTTCCTGGGCCGTACCGGCAGAATCAAAGCCCAGCATCCAAGGTTCAAGGTTCTGCCGCTTGATTCCATTGATGACCCAAGACAATCGCAAAGGCGTGCAGCAGGACAGAAAGGGGATAATGGAGAAATAGGATTCGACATATTCCCAGCAGCGCACAATGAGTCCCAATACCCTATTTCCGGACAGCCTCGGACCACCGCCCGGGAAGACTGTTGAGCCGCGCGGGGAAACGGCATGTGCTGCAGGGAAAGGCGGCAGGAACCATGCAAAAGGCGTTGCATGCCAGAACCACGATACTGCCCGGGGGCAAGATTGAAATCGTGGATCCGGAACTTCCGGTAGGGGAGGCTGTCAGCGTGGTCGTACTGCACTCGTCGGGATCAGTGCGTCGGTCCGCGGTCGACCTCCTGAACGAAGCGCCGGGCCAGCGTCTCTTCAAGACCGCAGAGGATGTGGAGGCCTACCTCAAGGACGAGCGCGCAGCATGGGATCGCTGACCCTGCCATCTGCCGGCCCCGTCTATCTTGATGCCAGTGGATTCATCTATAGCGTGGAACACACTGAGCCTTGCCACACCTGGCGCGCCCCCATGTGGCACCAGGCCCAAGACGGGCAGTTCAGCATCGCGAGCAGTGACTTGGCAGTTTGGGAAACACTCGTCAAGCCGTTGCGGGAGGACGATATCCCAACAGAGACGCTGTTTCGGGCCCTGTGCGACGCCAACGAGGTCAGTTTGATCCCGGCCACATGCCTTCTGTGGGAAGAAGCCGCGCGTCTGCGTGCCGCGACAGGTCTCAAGACCCCGGATGCACTGCATGCGGCCACAGCCCAAAACGCCTAGTGTACGCTCTTCGCCATCCATGACCGCGACTTCCGTCACGTTGCAGATCTGCCTGTCGCAATCCTGGATGATATCCTCCAAACAGAGAGGCAATTGTGAACCCGCCCAATATGTGTCGATTGTGGTTCTCTGCAACCCTGTGACATCACGAAGCGATACTCCATTCTTCCTTGCGCTTGCACCCCCTGTTGGCTTGATTGGCGGAGTGCCTTGTGAAAGATCAATTCTTCACCCGTCCCATCCTGAACTCTCCCTATGAATATCCCCAACGCCACTGGGAACTGGATGCCGAAGGACAACCCACGCATCGCATCCTCGAACATCGTCGAAGCGCCAAATTTGTCACGCCCATCCCCAAGCCCCGCAAAGGCAGAAAAAGCCGTCAGCCACAGTTTGTCTTTGACGAAGGCGAAGGGTTGTCCACCCCAGAGCAGCAATATGATCCGACGGCATTGGTAAATCGCATCCGGCAGCGTGTGGATCAGTGGCGTTCCCTGCCCAATCCCCAAAGTTGGGGTGTAACCCCGGAAACAGCGCGTTTGCTGCAGCATTGGCGCAGGCACCCGTTCAGAGGCATACGGCCCTTCTTCTGTCAGGTCGAAGCCGTCGAGACCGTTATCTGGCTGACTGAAGTGGCCCCCAGACTCCAGCCTGTCGGCAGGGAGATTACCGGTTACCTCGCCAGCGCCAACAAGGATGCCAACCCGGACCTGATGCGTCTGGCCCTGAAACTGGCCACCGGTGCCGGCAAGACCACCGTCATGGCCATGCTCATCGCATGGCAGACCATCAATGCCGTGCGCAGACCGGACAGCCCGCGTTTCACGCGGGGCTTTCTGGTCATTGCCCCGGGTCTCACCATCAAGGATCGTTTGCGTGTGCTGCAACCCAACGATCCGGACAGTTACTATGCCAGCCGGGAGCTGGTCCCGCGCGATCTGTTGAGCAGTCTGGAGCGCGCCAAAATCGTCATCACCAACTACCATGCCTTCCAGCTGCGGGAGCGAAGCAACCTGTCCGCAGGCAGCCGCAAACTGCTGCAAGGCCGGGGCACCTCCTTGAACACTGTGGAAACCGAAGGCCAGATGCTGCAGCGGCTCATGCCGGGTTTGATGGGCATCAGGAAAATCCTGGTGCTCAACGACGAAGGGCACCACTGCTACCGCAAAAAGCCGGGACCGGGGGACGAGGGAGCTCTCAAGGGCGAGGAAAGAACCGAAGCCCAAAAAAATCAGGAAGTGGCCCGCATATGGATTTCGGGTATCGAGATCGTCAAGCGAAAGGCAGGCTTGCTGCAAGTCATAGATTTGTCCGCCACCCCTTTCTTCCTGCGGGGATCCGGCTATGCCGAAGGCACGCTGTTTCCCTGGACCGTATGCGACTTCTCGCTGATGGACGCCATCGAGTGCGGCATTGTCAAACTGCCGCGGGTGCCGGTGGCGGACAATGTGCCCAACAGCGACATGCCAAAATTCCGCAACCTGTGGGACCACATTCGGCCCGGCATGCCTAAGGGACGCCGGCGAGACAATCCGAATCTCGATCCTCTGAGCCTGCCCAACACGCTGCAGACTGCCCTGGAAGCACTGTACGGACATTCCCGGAAGGTGTTCAAATCCTGGAAAGCTGCGCACATTCCCGTACCGCCCTGTTTCATCGTGATCTGCAACAACACATCCACGTCCAAGCTGGTATACGGCTACATTTCCGGCTTTGAACGTCAGGACGATGCCGGTGCAACCGTGGTGGAGCACGGACGGCTGGCACTGTTTCGCAACTTTGACGAGCACGGGATGCGTCTGGCTCGACCGCGTACCCTGTTGGTCGACAGCGAACAGCTTGAGTCCGGTGATGCCCTGGACAGGAATTTTCGGAACATGGCCGCCGCCGAGATCGAGCGGTACCGCAGGGAAATCGTGGAGCGTACGGGTGACCGGCAACAGGCCGACAACATCACGGACCAGGATTTGCTGCGAGAAGTGATGAACACGGTAGGCAAGAAAGGCCGCCTGGGGGAATCCATCCGCTGTGTCGTGTCGGTGTCCATGCTGACCGAAGGCTGGGATGCCAACAACGTGACCCACATTCTGGGGATACGGGCTTTTGGCACGCAGCTGCTGTGCGAGCAGGTTGTGGGTCGTGCCCTGCGCCGCCAATCCTACGACCTCAACGAGGAGGGATTGCTGGATGTCGAATATGCCGACGTATTGGGCATTCCGTTTGACTTCACGGCCAAGCCCATCGTGGTCAAGCCTCAACCGCCTCGACCCACGATCATGGTCCAGGCCGTGACTCCCGATCGGGACCATCTGGAAATCCGTTTCCCGCGTGTGGCCGGATACCGCGCAGAATTGCCCACGGACCAAGTCTCAGCCCGGTTTACTCCAGATTCCTGCCTGGAACTGACACCCGAACTGGTGGGGCCCACCAGGACCCGCAACGAGGGGATCATCGGCACAGGCATTGAACTTGATTTGGGCCATACCGATGGCGTTCGTCAAGCCACCTTGGCCTACCACCTCACCAAGCATCTCCTGTACCATCAGTTTCACGATGCCAACCGGGACCCCAAGCTGTATCTCTTTGGCAAACTCAAACCCATTGTCACGGAGTGGCTGGATACCTGCCTCAAGTGCAAAGGCGGTACATTCCCGGCTCAGCTCATGTACCGATCCCTGGCGGCCATGGCGTGCGAACGCATCGCAGCTGCGGTGACATTCGCCCATCTCAAAGACTATCCAGTCAGAGCGGTGCTGGATCCATACAATCCCACCGGCTCGACCCGCGATGTGCACTTCAGCACCACCAAGACCCATCGCTGGAAAACAGACCCGCGCAAATGTCCCGTGAACTGGGCAATTCTGGACAGCAGCTGGGAGCAAGAGTTCTGTCGCGTGGCCGAGTCTCATCCCCAAGTGACCGCCTACGTGAAGAATCAAGGCCTGGGATTGGAAGTGCCCTACCTCCTGGGAGCCACCCCGCGTACCTACATCCCCGACTTCATTGTCTTGGTGGACGACGGACCAGCAGGGCCCCTGCAGCTTGTGGTCGAGATCAAAGGATTTCGGGGCGAAGACGCCAAGGTCAAGAAAAACACCATGGAAACCTACTGGGTACCGGGAGTCAACAGGCTGCGCCAATATGGCCGCTGGCGTTTCCTTGAACTCACGGATGTCTTCGCCATGGAGGAAGAGTTCAATGACACCCTTGATTTGTTGTCCAAAGGAGACGATGCTCCTTTTAAGCAATTGGCTCAGGCAGGAGGCAGCGAACCCGCACTGTCGCCCATTCCACGCCGGCGCAGCGCGAGCCATTCATGATCCTGGTGGACACCTCGGTATGGGTTGAGCATTTGCGCAACACAGAAGCGGAACTCGTGAAGATCCTGCTGGAAGGCAATGTCCTTATGCATTCCGATGATCATGGGGGAACTGGCTTGCGGGAATCTTGCTCATCGTCGGCAACGCCTGCGAGAGTGGCAGTCTCTGCCCAGAATCGCCGAATTGACCCATGAAGATGTCTTGGCTGTGATGGAATCCAGAGGACTGATGGGACGCGGCATCGGTTTCATTGATGCACACTTGCTGTGCGCAACCCTGCACGAGACAGGGACTTTGCTATGGACGCGAGACAGACGGCTTGTGCGCATTGCCGAAGACCTCGGCATCGCGTATGCCGAATCCGGTTTGTAAGGGCATGAACACATGGCAAAACAGAAACCCAGGAAATCCATTGAGACCATTCGACATCTTGAGGCGTCACGCCGCAACATCCCCACTGCCGAATACCAACCGCTGATGAAGGAGTCAGAGCAGACTCCAATTCAGGTTTCCTATCAGCACCGCAACCGAGACCTTGATCCCCAACTGGTCTGGCGGGGCAAGGATGCACAGGACTGGTCCGAGCTGGTGGTATCGGCCCCCCCTCTGTATATCCAAGAGAAAGTGCACCCCAAGGCATTGATTGACGACTTGATGCACCAGTCGCGGCAAAGCCAGAAGAACCAGGAAGAACAACCGGATTTGTTTGCCGACTTCAATGGGCTGCCCAGCGAAAACGCCCGAACCGAGTTCTACCAGCATGACCAGAACTGGACGAACAGAATGATTCTGGGCGACAGCCTACAGGTGATGGCGTCCCTGGCAGAACGGGAGGGCATGCATGGCAAGGTTCAATGCATCTATCTTGATCCTCCCTACGGCATAAAGTTCAATTCCAATTTCCAGTGGTCCACTACCAGTCGCGAAGTCACTGATGGCAAAGCCGCCCACATCCCGCGGCAGCCAGAACAGGTCAAGGCGTTTCGTGACACATGGCGAGATGGGATTCACTCCTATCTGACATATTTACGTGACCGTCTTACCGTAGCACGGGACTTGCTAACCGAATCCGGCTCAATTTTCATGCAGATAGGAATTGAGAATGTGCACCGTGTCCGAGCAGTTATGGATGAAGTGTTCGGTGACAGCAACTTCGTTGGCGAGATTTCCTTTGACAAGACGACTGGATTCTCTGGCAACTATCTTTCCCAAATTACAGATATTCTCCTGTGGTACAGCAAATCAAAGATCGGTTTGAAATACCGTGCGCTTTGGAGGGAAAAGAAAGCAGGCGAAGAAGGAGGAACCAAGTACCGCAAAATCGGCTCATTCAAGGCATTGGAGGGACATGTCTTCGATCCGATTCGCCTTGCGACGTCAGCTGATCTGACGTCGCAAGGCGAATCGGATCGCGATCAGCCCCTGATAATCCGCAACCAACCTTTCCCGCCAAAACGTGGACTTCATTGGAAAACGAACACCGCGGGGCTGCAGCGACTCAACGCAGCGGGGCGAATTATCGTGGAAGGCCAATCTCCCAGATATCTTCGTTTCATGGATGATTTTCCTTTCTTCCCCATCAACAATGTTTGGGTGGGTATCGGTGGCATCCAGAGCCGGACAGATCGAAAGGTCTATGTTGTTCAAACCAACACCAAGATTGTTGAGCGATGTATTCTCATGACAACCGATCCAGGAGACTTGGTCTTGGATCCTACCTGCGGGTCGGGCACCACGGCTTATGTAGCCGAACAATGGGGTCGGCGCTGGATCACCGTTGATACTTCCCGCGTGGCGCTGGCACTGGCCCGTGCCCGCATCATGGGGGCCCGTTTCCCTTATTACTTGCTGGCTGACAGCCGTGCAGGAAAACGCAAGGAAGCGGAATTGACCGGAAAAGCTCTCCCCGACAGTCCAACACATGGCAACATCCGCCACGGGTTTGTCTACAAGCGGGTGCCGCACATTACGTTGCGTTCCATTGCTCACAACGCTGAAATTGACGTCATTTGGGATTCTTTCAAGTCTGAATTGGAACTGTTGCAACGTAATCTCAACAAGGCTTTGGGGACGGCATGGGAAGAATGGGAAATACCCAGAGACAGCAAATCTGACTGGCCCGAAGCAGCAAAGATACGACATGGGCAATGGTGGGCGAAACGCATGGAAAGACAAAAAGAGATAGATACCTCCATTGCCGCCAAAGCGGATCATGAGTATCTATATGACGATCCCTACGAAAACAACAGGAAAGTACGTGTCGCGGGCCCGTTCACCGTGGAAAGTACATCTCCACATCGAGTATTGGCTGTCAACGGGAACGAGGGCAGTGCAGAATCGACAGACAGCTCCAATGAGCACAATGATTTCGCCCAAATCATTCTGGAAAATCTAAGCGCCTCGGGCGTTCAGCAGGCTCACAAGCAAGATAAGATACGTTTCTCTGCGGTTGCGCCTTGGCCAGGACGATGGCTCTGTGCCGAAGGAACGTTTTGGGAAGGCAGCGAGGAGACAGGAACCGCCAAACGTGCTGGAATTTTTATAGGGCCGGAATTCGGTACCGTTTCAAGAGCTGATCTCGTTTCCGCGACCCGTGAAGCGGCTGAGGGAAACTTTGATGTGTTGATCAGCTGTGCCTTCAATTACGACGCTCAATCGAATGAGTTGGATAGACTAGGTCGCATTCCCATTTTGAAAGCCCGTATGAATGCCGACCTGCATATGGCCCAAGAGCTCAAAAACACGGGCAAAGGCAATCTGTTTGTGATTTTTGGCGAACCGGATATAGATCTGCTTTGCGAAGATGGTGGAAGGGTCAGAGTCAAAGTGAAGGGTGTCGACGTTTTTCATCCCAACACGGGAGAAGTACGCAGCGACGGCCCGGACGGAATCGCCTGCTGGTTCATTGACACCGATTACAACGAAGAAAGTTTCATTGTGCGGCACGCCTATTTTTTGGGTGCGGGCGATCCATTCAAAGCACTCAAAACCACGCTGAAAGCCGAGATTGACCGAGCGTCTTGGACTGCTCTCAACAGTGACGTCTCTCTACCATTTGGCAAACCTCAGACCGGTCGAATCGCGGTGAAAGTGATCAATCATCTTGGGGATGAGGTCATGAAAGTCTTTGATGTAAATTGAAGTGTCAAGATCGGGCTGAGTCTTTTCACAAGAGAGCAGGCAAGGGTCCTGCGCAGAAACTCCCGCACATGGCCTGCACATACCTTGTTTGATGGCCGGCCTCCATGTCCGGCTCCGATAACAGGCTGAAATTCCATGGGGATATCTTGGTGGGCCACCAGCGCGTCGCGCAGCAGGGCATTTTGCTGCCAAGGAATCATCAAGTCCTGATCTGCACCATGAAGAGCGGGTAAGTCTGCGCGGAGGAAATGTATGTAATCGGATTGGCTGCCACAACTGTGGCGGGACCCTCTAGGAGCAGGTTCTCCGGAGAATCGGGAGCCACGTGGTCCAGGCTGCATTCGTAATTCAGCATATGAACAAAGTCAGTGGAACCAAAGAGGTTCACGATGGCGTGTACCAACACTGTTTTCCTCCCGATAGAGTCCTAGGGCGTGTTGATTAATTTGTGGAAACAGGGCAGGCCATGCGATCCAAGTCCCCACCACGGAGCCACCCCATGGCGCCACGACTGATCCTGACCGATGACATGTGGGTGCGGATCGAGACCGTGCGGGCCGAAATCCGTCCCCGGGTGGGCCGTCCTTCGATTTTGGGCGACCGGATGTTCGGGGAAGCCGTGCTGTACCCCACCCGGGCCGGCAGTCCCGGGCGCGACCTGCCCGCGGACTGCGGGCAATGGGACACGGGGTACCCGCGGGTTCGCAGGGGGGAACGCCCAGGCCTCGGGGCCGCATGGGGGCGCCGGGTCCCGCCCGTATCCGGCGCGGCGGAGCTGTGGGCGGCCCTGTACGTGGATTCCACCATCAGGCGTGCGCATCCGCATGCGGCGGGGGCCGCCCAACAGGGGGCGGTCCGGAAGCCCCAGCCCTCGGGCGCGCCCGGGGCGGTTGCTCCACCCAGCGGCACGCCATCGGCCTGGAGGACCCGACCGGCCTCGGGTTCGCCTGGACCGGCGGGGAGCGGCCGGCCGGGGAGGGGTGCGCGGCCCTGGGGCCGGAGGCCGTCCCCCGGTTGCCGCCGACCGCCGCGGTCAGGGATCGGGCGTAGGACCGCGCCGCCCTCCGGGACCCGCGGGCGGCCCCGGCGGTGGAGGCCGTGATTCCGGCCCAGCAGCACCGCACGGAGCCTATCCCCCATGACCGGGCGCAGTACGAGTGGCGGGAACAGAGCGCGCGTTTCTTCCCCCGTCTCCAGCCGTTGCGGGGCAGGGCCACGCGCTGTGCCCAGTGGCAGCGCACCTTTCGGGCCCTGGTGCAGGGGGCGGCCACCTGGATCCTGCTGCGATCATTAATCAACACGCCCTAATACGGCCTTCCAATGCCTAAGCACGGCGCAGTGCTCGGCTACCTGCTGGTACCCAAGTAGGAGGCCAGATGTTCCCCGTACCTCGATCCGGTCGGTGATTTTTGGATACGACCCTCAGCATACCCGCGGACCATATGTTGCCTGACGGCTGTTGGCCCGGAAATCTGGGCCGACAGCACCTGCGACTTTGTGTTTCAACGTTAGGTTGGTACAGCATATTTGCAGCCCGACACCACATCGCGCGGACCTGCAAGCATTGCGTCAGGAGTATACTGGCGCGGTGCTCACGGCCGGGTGCAGGAGGTGCGCATGCCACGGAAGGAACGGGAGCGGGCCAAAGCCCGAAAGCGCTCCGGCGTATGGCTTGACACGGCGTTGATCCGGCAGGTCAAGCAGTACGCGACCGTGGAGCGGATGCTGTTCCTGACCACCCCGCCGAACGCGCTGCCGGAGGCCGTGTGATTCCCCAATTGCCATTCGGCCCGTCCAGTTTTGCCGCCATTCAAGCGACGTCTGACGTCCTGTACGTGGACAAGACACGCATGCTGGCCCCGTTGTTCTCGCAACAGCAAAGTCCCCACATGTTCCTGGCGCGGCCGCGGCGTTTTGGCAAATCCCTCCTGCTTTCCACGGTGGAAGCGCTGTTTCAGGGCCGGCGGGACCTGTTCCAGGACACATGGATCGGGCAGGCAGGGCATTGGGACTGGGAGGGGTGCACACGCCCTGTGCTGCGCCTGAACTTGGGCGGCCTGCGTGACCTGCACGACCGGGAAGAGTTGCGGACAGAGTTGCGGGGACTGGTAGACGACCAGGCCCGGCTGCAAGGCATTGCCCTGCCCCCGGGATTGCCTGCACGCGCTTTGCGCATGCTCTTGACCCACATGGCCGCCGCCGGAAGCAGGGTCGTGGTGTTGGTGGACGAGTACGACACGGCCATCACCGAGAATCTGGACCGACCCGACGCGCTGCAGGATGTCCTGAACGTCATGCGTGCCTTCTACGGAGCCTTGAAGGACAGTGTTGACGCCAATCTGGTGGAGTACACGCTGGTCACGGGGATTCTGCGCTTGGTCCACACGAGCCTGTTCTCCGGAGCCAACCACCTCGCGGACCTTTCGCACGAACCGGCGGCGAACGAACTGCTGGGATTCACGCAGGCGGAACTCCACGCCCCACACGTGACCGCCTTGGTGGAGCAGGGCGCCCGCCACCTGGGCTGCACTGCGGCAGATCTGTACGCGGCCCTGGAGCGACAGTACAATGGCTACCGCTTTGCGGCAGGACGGGAATCAGTCTACAACCCCTATACCCTGGCCGGGGGATTGCGCACCCTGACTGCACCCGATGCCGCGGCGCGTTGGGGGCTGGACAGTTTGCCCAGCCTCTGGATCCGCACTGGCACGCCGACCATGCTGCTGCGGAGCCTGCGGACCCACGCAGCGACGGATTGGGACGATCCTGACCCCCGGGTACTGGAGGAGGTCAATTTTGACGCAGGCCAACCCAACGTGGCTGCCTTCATGTACCAGACGGGCTACCTGACGCGCGGCCCGGGACCCGACGCGCAACTGGTCTTTCCCAACCGCGAAGTGGAAACTGCGTTCCGGGGAGAACTGACACAGTGGTGGCGGGGACAACACCGGGTTTGGCTGGATGGTCGGGCTGGCCAAGCCGCTGCGAAACGCCGCGATGCCTTGGCAGGGGCCTTGGGGCGAGGTGACGCCGAGGCCGTCCAGAATGTGTTGGGCGCCATTTTCGCGGCCCGTGGTCGGCCGCTGCGCGGACTGCCCCAGGCCATGCGCCAAATTCCCGCATACGAGGTGTACTGCCAGGACCTGCTGATCATGCTGTTCAACGCGATGGGCCTGTCTGCGACCCCCGAGGTTCCGGCCGGCACTGGCCGCGTCGACTTGGCGTTGGAGTGGGAGGGGCGCGCGCTCTTTCTGGTGGAACTGAAAATGGAGGGCGGAGCCGAGGCCGGATTGCGCCAAGCCTTCGCGCGGAACTACCCCGCCCTTTTTCAGGAACGGGGTCTGCCCGTGACCGTGGTGGGCCTGCAATTCAATCCCCATACCCACACGTTGGACACGTGCCGCCTGCACCGCCTGGGCAGGTACAACCTGGACTTGCAGTGTTGGCAACATGAACCTTTCCCCTTTACTCTGGTCGAGTTGAGCCAGATGCCTGTCGCGGAACGCCAAGCGTATGTACGCGGGGAACCCCTGCCGCAGGCGGACGAGGATGCCGCTCCCTCAAGCAGATGCCAGGTTTCACGATAGCGACCACAGCACAAGGGCGCGCAACAGGGCGGAGCCTGTATCCACATACAGGCACGGCAGGGCTGTGATCGCTTGGTGCAGGCATCGGTGCTGCCGGTGCTGCGGAGCGGCCATACGGGCGAGCATCCTCTGGATTGCGTCAACCTGCTTGTACCAGTGCGGCACCTTGCGCCTTGCCGGCTCTTCCGAGTCTGCGTTGGGAGGCAGCCAACGGCCACTGCATTGCCCGGCTGCTACGCTGCTTGGATCACAACCGAGACGGGCTGGAGATGATGCCCCCACGGGGTTTATGCCGTTGCTGCCTCTGCCGGCGTGATATTCTGTCTGCGCCAGCGAAATGCCGGCCGCATTGCTGTGCGCAGCCAAGCCACCAGCCCTCGGCATTCCTGTTGCTGCGTCTATATCCAATCTAACCGCAACATCCGTTACGGCTGTGTCAACTTGCAACAGATCTTGGCCGTCTTTGAGATGGCGGGCGGCAGAACCGCTCCGCTTGCCGAATTCTGCGACCGCTTTGACCAAGAAACCCACCAAGGCCGCAATATGGCTCTTTGCGACAGGCTACTGACCGACGCCATCGCTCACGTCGTCCAAGCCCCCGCCAGCATCTCTTTCACAGATAGCTGGCTTCAAGGCAATCCAGACTTATTGTTCGTACACTTAAGTGCGATAGTGAAGGCATGAATGGGCGTGAATTTGTCCGTCGTGCCAGGAAATTTGCTCGCAAGACTGGTCAGACATTCCGTTATGACTCGGCTCATGGCAAGGGCAGTCACGGCCGCCTATATGTCGGCGGTCGTTTTACGACGGTGCAGCAGGGCGAGTTGTCCAAAGGCATGTTGGCAGCGATGCTGAAACAGTTGAACATCGACCACAGAGAATTCTGAACCATGATTTATGCGTACCCTTGTGACCTGATTCCAGATGAAGAAGGCAGTCTGGTAGTTACATTTCCCGATGTACCGGAGGCCATTACAGGCGGAACAAACCGGGCCGAAGCATTGACGATGGCCGAAGACGCGCTAGGTGTCGCCTTGGCAGGCTACGTGCAACAAAAGCGGGACATTCCGGTACCCGGAAGCAGAGCGGATGGCCAGGAACTCGTGGTTGTACCTATAGTCGTTGCCGCTAAACTCGCTCTTTACTCGGCGATGCGGGCAGAGAATGTTACTAGGGCCGAACTCGCCGCCAGACTTGCGATCAGCGAGGCTGCAGTTCAAAGATTGGCTGACCCAGATCACCGTTCCCACATTGACAAGGTACGCCGAGCACTTCAAGCTGTGGGTCACAGCCTCAAAGTAGAGGTCACCTCCGTCTGAGCGAAGGACATGACAAGCGGCAACCAGCTTGGTGCTGGAAAAGTGCCAAGCGCAACGACCATTGGCGTGTCAGCATTGGCTGGTTGAGAAGTGCTCGCACCCGGACAGTGCACGGCCGTCCCGACACCTTCCCCTTGGTGTCCTCGCTCCTATGCTGTGGCGGCATGACCCAAAGCCGACCGACCGATGCAAATCGGCCCGGTGTCAATCCAGCAATATGGTGCGCTGCAGAAACTCCCGCACCGGCCCGGCGCAGGCGGCATTGAGGGCCGGTCCGCCATGGCCGGCTCCGGCGACGAGCTGAAATTCCACGGGGACCCCTTGGGCCACGAGCGCGTTCCGCAGCAGGGCGCTTTGCTGCCAGGGGATCAGCGGGTCCTGATCCCCGTGCACGATGAAGAAAGGGCACGTCTGGGTGGAAAGGTAGGTGATTGGATTGGCCGCCGCGACCTTGTCGGGAACGTTCCGCACCGCGTCGCCCAGCAGCAGGCTCTCGGGCGAATCCGGAGCCGCGTGATCCAGGCTGCTTTCGTAGTCCAGCATGTGCAGGAAGTCCGTGGGGCCGAACAGGTCCACGACCGCCTGCACCGCACTGCTTTCCTCCAGGTGGGGGCCGATGCGGCCTTCCAGTTCCGAGTGGCCGTTGCTGGCGCCCAGACAGGAGGCCAGATGTCCGCCGGCCGAGGCCCCCAGCACTCCGATCCGGTCGGCGATGTAGCCCATTTCCGGAGCATGGGCCCGGAGCCAGCGCACCGCGGCCTTGCAGGTGTGCACCTGGCGCGGAAACAAGGCCTCATGGCTGAAATGGTATTCGATGCTGGCCAGCGCATAGGTCTCGTGCAGATGTGAGAGAACGGGAGGGTTGTCCTTGTCCCCGTGCATCCAGGCTCCGCCGTGTATCCAGATCAGCAACGGGGCGGGCCTCCGATGGGCCGGCAGATACAAGTCCAGATGCAGCGTGCGCGCATCCGGGAAAGAGGCAAACTCCACGTTTTCGTAGGTGGGAGGCGAGGTGCCGGCGTGTCCGGCCATGTGCATAGCCTCAGTGCAAGGGCACCGGAGTCAGCCAGCCCAATTTGTCCTCGGCCCCGTCTTCGACGATGCCGAAAAACGTGGCTTGGATGTCCTTGGTGACCGGACCTCGCTGACCATCTCCCACCGGGATGCGGTCGACGGAAGTGACGGGGGTAATCTCCGCTGCCGTGCCGGAGAAGAAAATCTCGTCGGCCAGGTACAGCATTTCGCGGGTAATCTGTTCCTCGACAATCTCGTAGCCGTGAGACCGGGCAATGGTCAGCGCGCAGTCCCGGGTGATGCCGTTGAGCACGGAACTCGCCAGGGGTGGCGTATGGATGCGCCCCTTGTAGACCAGGAAGATGTTCTCGCCACTGCCTTCGGAAACAAAGCCGTGCTGGTCCAAGGCAATCCCTTCCGTGTAGCCATGATCCTTGGCTTCCATGACCACGTTCTGGCTGTTGATGTACTGGCCGCCAATCTTGGCCAGCGGACTGAAAGAACTGGAAGGCATGCGCCGCCAACTGGAGACCTGCACCGCCACGCCCCTTTCCAGGGATTCGGGGCCCAGGTAACGGCCCCAGGGCACCGAAGCCAGGATGGCCTCCGTGGGACAGCCGCGGCCATCCACGCCCAGGGATTCGTAGCCGCGGTAGATCAGGGGGCGGATATAGGCCGAAGCATGCCGATTGGCTCGCAGCACTTCCTTGGAGACCTCCATCCAGCCATCCACATCCAAGGGTGATTCGATGCGTGAGACCTTGGCGCTGAACAGCAGTCTTTCAAAATGCTCACGCGCCCGGAACAGGTGGGGCTGGCCGTGCAACTCATAGGCGCGGATACCCTCAAAGACACTGGATCCGTAGTGCAGGGCATGGGTGAACACATGTACTTGGGCTTCGTCCCAAGGTATGACTTTCCCGTTCATCCAAATGTAATCCGCTCTCATCGCCATGGGACATACCTCGTGCATTGCAATGACCATAGGGAAGGATCCGCAGTCCCCTGGCAGCTCACGCCAGTGAGCTTGCGCCATTATAGAGGTGGAAAGGCAAGGACAACGATAAAGCTGTCGGGCTGGGCTTCCCACGGCGCACAGCGCCAGGGTGGGCTAGACCGTCAGCCACTCGTCCACCGCGGTGGCCAGTTCCGCCATGGTCTGGACCTGAAAGACATGCTTGCAGTACGGCAAGTAGGCCAACATGTCGCTGTCCCCCGATCCCCACAGCATGGGCGGCTCTGGATTGAGCCAGATGGTGAAGCGGCTGCGCTGCGCCATGACCTTGAAGATGTCCAGTGCCGGATCGCGGTAGTTGTTGCGCGCATCCCCGACCATCAGCAGGGTCGTGCGGTGATCAATCTGGTCGAAATGCCGCTGCTGGAACTCCCGCAGACTGCCACCCAGGTCCGTGCTGTAGTGACCCGGGGGCATGCGCACAAGCACGGCCTCCACGGCCTCCCGCGAACTGTGGCCTTCGAAATCGGGCGTGATGTATTCAAGATGGTCGTTGAAGGCAAAGGCCTGGGTCTTGGAAATCTGATCCTGCATCGCAAAGACCAGACTGAGCATCAGTTCCGAGCAGTAGCGCATCGAAGTGGAAATGTCACAGATCACGACCAGTTTGGGTTGCTTCTGCTTGCGGCGATAGGACAGTGTGAAAGGCACGGCGCCAAAGCGCAGGTTCCGGCGCAGGGTTGCCTTCAGGTCCAAGTGACCGCTCTTCTCCCGTTTCTGGCGCAAGGAGATGCGGGTGCGCAGCTTGGCCGAGAGGCGGCGCACTTCCCGGCGCAGCACATCCATCTCCTCCTCCTCCAGATGTCCGAAAGGCTGGTTCATGACTTCGTCCACATCCGGGGCGGGGGGCTTGGCCTCCATGTTTTCGGTGATGCGCTGGCCCGCGAACTGTGCCAGGAAGTCCGCTTCGGCCTCCATGTTGGCCTGCACCATGTCCCGCAGTTCCTGGAGCCGGGCCTTGGAAAAACCCATCTGCGCCAGCAGCGCGGCCATCTCGCGCATGGCATCCCGCACCGCATCGTGCTGCAGCGCCCTTTGCATGCGTTGGACCATCCAGTCCTTGAAGCGGAAGTCCCGGGTGCGGTTCAGGCCCGCCATGGTGGCGAGGCGCTGAAGTTGCTCGGGGGTCAGCTTTTCGCCTCGGAGCAGCCTCTTCACGGCTTCGGCCAGGTCGGCCTTCAACTGGCGCAGAGCCTGGGCCAGAGCCTGGGCCTCCGCGTCTGACATCGTCTCCCCAATGTCCTGCATGTCCGGCGGCCTGCCATCCTTCCCTTCAAAGAAGAGGGGAAAGAGCTCGTCAAAGAGTTCCAAGTCCGCGGAATTCTTGATGAGCGTGACGCGCAGACTCTGGCGGAACCGCAGTTTCTCCTGAATGCCCAGGCGTTGCATGGCCTGCATGGCGTCCAGGGTCTCGGCCTGGCTGACAGGCACCCCCCCGGCCCTTAATGCCTTGGCGAATTGCAGAATTTGCACTTCCATGTCAATGTCCTGGGCCTGCCCGAACAGAAGAGAGCCGATCCCGGCTCAGAGCTTCCATTCCTCGGGAATGTCATAGTCGTCATCGTCTGGGGGGGCAGAAGGCGCTATCTGCTTTTTGATCTGGACCAGATCCCGTTCATGCTTGAGCAGCACGCTCAGGGTGCTCTCCAGCGTCTGGGTATCCAGGCGCGTGGCATTGAGGGCCAGCAGCGAATGCGCCCAGTCCAGGGTTTCGCTGATGCTGGGCCGTTTCTGCAAGTCCAAATGGCGCAGTCCCTGCACCAGCTCCACGAGTTCCCGTGACAGGTCTTCATCCAGGTCCGGCACTTTCAGCGACACCACGGCCAGCTCCTGCTCCAGGGAGGGGTAATCCAGGAAGAGATACAGGCAGCGGCGCTTGAGAGCCTCGCTCAGTTCCCGGGTGTTGTTGCTGGTCAGGAAAACCAGGGGCCTTGCCTTGGCTTGCAGGGTGCCCAATTCCGGTACGCTGACCTGGAAATCGCTTAGGACTTCCAGCAGAAAGGCCTCAAACTCGGCATCGGCCCGATCAATTTCATCGATCAGCAACACGGCCGGCTCGGGATGCAGGATGGCTTGGAGCAAAGGTCGCGGCATGAGGAAACGCCGGGAGAAGAAGACATCTTCCTCTGCCGCGATCTGGTCCGCGGCCTGCTTCAGCGTCGTGGTCTCGCCCAGGACTTCCTGCAGCTTGTCCCGCAGCAACTGGGTGTAGAGCAGCTGCTTGGCATAGGCCCATTCATACAGGGCCTTGGTTTCATCCAACCCTTCGTAGCATTGCAGGCGGATCAGGGCGCGTCCCGTGGCTGTGGCTACCGCCTTGGCCAGTTCCGTCTTGCCCACCCCCGCAGGGCCCTCGATGAGCAAAGGCTTCTCCAGCTGGCTGGCCAGAAAACTGACGGTGGCAATTTCGTCGGAACAGATATAGGCTGCAGCCGCCAGGGCAGTGCGGACCTGCGCTGGGCTGGAAAGGGAAACTGTGTTGCTCACGGCTGGTCCTTGCGTGTTGGGGCGGGCAGTCCGGACCGCGGCCTCCTCATTCTACAGACAAGACCGCGGGTCGCCGCACCGGCCATCTGTGCACGGCATGCACCGCGGCCGCCTTGCGGAGACAGGCGGCCGGGCGAGCACCCACCCGAATGCCTCGGTATCCAAAGAGAAGGGCTGGTAGAGATTATAATGGTCTTGACTTCCTGCTGACGGGACTTGGGTCCTGTCACAGGCAGAGGGCCGCATGGGCGGCTTTTCGAGGTTCATGTTGACCTATGCCCATTAACCTTTATGCAGTGCAGGACCACTGGTTCTGGCTCGTTGTTGCCTTGGCCGTCACCATCGTGATCTTGCTGTCGGCCGTCGTGGACTTGCTCCCCTTTGTCGTGGGGGCCTTGGCCGCGACTTTCGTGGCGTATGCCACGGCACAGGGAACCGGAATTCAGGTGACGGTGTTCGTGGCCGTGTCGCTCGTGGCCTTTCTGGCCCTGCGGCCCTTTTCGCTCCGCATCGCACGGAGCCTGCCGGGGCAATTCGGCGTGGATCGCCTGGTAGGCAAGACCGGGCTTGTGATCGAGCCCGTGGACTGGAGGGAAAATTCCGGTCAGGTGCGTGTCAGCCAGGAGGAGTGGCCGGCCCGTTCCGTCAACCAGGAGGTCTTGCCCCACGGCACGACCGTGATTGTGACGAGGGTCGAGGGGAATCACTTGTATGTGACTGCGGCCTCCGACTCGAATGCCCGACGTAATGCCGGCCCAGCCGGAGAGGAGTCGCCCTGACATGGACTTTGTGATACCCGGCCTGATCGTGGTCGTTGCCCTTTTCGTCGTTTTCAATTCCGTCAGGATCATTCCGCCTTATCAACGGGCGGTCATCGAGCGTCTGGGACGCTACAACCGCACTGCCGCCCCGGGCCTCAACCTGCTGGTGCCTGTCATAGACCGGTTGCAGCGCGTGGACATGCGGGAGCAGGTCGTGGACGTGCCGCCCCAGGCGGTGATCACCAAGGACAACGTGGCCGTGGAGGTGGATGCCGTGATCTATCACGAGGCCACGGACCCGGCCAAGTTGATCTACAACGTCGAAAACTTCATCGTGGCGGTGGTCAAGCTGGCCCAGACCAACCTGCGCAACGTCGTCGGCGACATGGAGCTGGATCAGGCGCTCACGTCCCGAGACATCATCAACACCACGCTGCGGGAGGTCCTGGACATCGCGACCGACAAGTGGGGCGTGCGGGTCGTGCGGGTGGAGATCCAGCGCATTGAGCCCCCCTCGGATGTCACCAATGCCATGCACCAGCAAATGAAGGCCGAACGCGAACGCCGCGCCCAGATTACGGAGGCGGAAGGCTCACGGGCCGCCGCCATCCTCAAGGCGGAAGGCGAGGCCCAGGCCGTGCGCCTGAGCGCCGAAGCCAAGCGGTTCCGTCTGGAGACCGAGGCCGCCGGGGAATCCAACGCCATCACGGTGGTCTTCAATGCCATCCGCGATGCCAATCCGGACGACCGCCTGATCGCCATCCGCTATCTGGACGCCCTGGAACGGATTTCGACGGGGGAGGCCAACAAGATCTTCATTCCCTATGAGGCGTCCGGCATTCTGTCCGCGTTGGGCGGCATCAAGGAGATTTTCGTCCAAGACGAAGAGGCCCGATCCCAAGGCGGTACCGGGGCATAGCGGCCCCTCTGGAGAACTTGGCGACAGGCCGGCCCGGCCTGTCCTGACGGCCTGGAAGATATAATTATATCTTCCAGCGATCCCGCGCCGCGTCCAGGTCCAAGCCCCATCCCACAGGCTCGGACGTGGGCCTTGACGCACCTTGACTTTATCAAGGTATATCAAGCCAATTTGCAATAATATGAATCTTTCATTACACTATTTTGGGTATAAGGCATGTTTGGTGTCATTTTATTCATTCATGATTTTAATTTGTCAAGAACAGATCCGTGACTCGGCACTCCGCGTGCCCCTTGTCCCGGTCTCCTGCCCGAAGGTGTAGTCTATGCGTCCCCTGCCCACTCGCTGCCCCATTACCGGCGGACCGCTGGTTGTCACCCGTGTCTACAGCCCGGAAGGGGATTTCACGATCGAAGGCCGGTTTCAGGTCGAATCCCCCTTTCTGGCCCTGACTCCCCGGCAAGTCAAATTCGTCCTGACCCTGATTCAGTGCGAAGGCAAGTTCAACCGCATGCAAGAGGAACTGGACCTGTCATACCCCACCCTGCGTGCCCGCCTGCAAGAGATCATCGAGGTCCTGGGGTTGAAGGTCTCCGACAAGCCGAACAGCCGGCCAGACGGCAAGGAACGCCTCAGAATTCTGGCGCAGTTGGAGGAGGGCACCTTGGATGTGGCAGCGGCCCTGGAGTCGCTGCAAGGTCACTGATCCCCTGGCTCAGACCCACAGGAGCGCACCATGCAGACCCAGATTCACGAGACCCAGCCTGACCCTGTCATCACCCTCCACACCCGCCGGAGTGTGGAGGTTTCCACTCACACGGCCCACCCGGTCGTGATCGCCGCCAGGGCGGCCTGGGAGTCCACGCCAGAACCCAACGCCTACCGGCTGCAGGCCAAGCACAGGATAGAGATTACAGTGCCGCAGGACGCGATCGTCCACGTGGAGCGGGTCAGCGGCCACCTGCATCTGGAGGGGCTGCCCAGTGGTGGGCAAGGCAAGACCATCGGCGGGCACTTGTTTGCCTCGGGGGTCGGTCCCATTCGGTTTGACAGCAGGGTCGGTCACGCCGAGATCCGTCAGGCTCGCGGACCCATTCAATGCAACCGCATAGGCGGCCATGCCCACGTAGTGGATGTACAGGGGGACTGCCGTCTGTCCAAAGTGGGCGGCCACGCCGCGTTACGCGGTGTGGCCGGATCTCATCAGGTCGAGGCCGGAGGCCATGTGGAGATTGAAATAGACCCCCGGCCCCGGCACACCTGCAGCATCAAGGCCGGGGGGCACATCGACCTCGCCGTACCCACCGCTGCCCCGGTCAGGTTTCATGGCCAGGGGGCGTTTCACGACGATGCCCATGCCGGCTCTGCAGCCCCGCGCGAGGGCGTGGTGGAAGCTCACTGGCAGTCCCGTGGCCGCGTCCACATCACCCGCACCTCTTGAACCGGCAGGCGATGATCTCCCTGCAACCCAGCTTCATTCCCTTAGGAGTACCCATGTCAGAACAGCGCATACCCATAGAATCGAATGCCAAAGTGATCATTCATGCCCACAAACATGCAGATCTCACTTCCCATGCCGAACCGGAAATCCTGATCACGGGCCGCGGCGCCGAGGGCACCACGGTCGAGGCTCATCCGGAGGAGCACTCCCTGCGTCTGGAGATGTTCAAGGAGGGCATCATCTGCGTTCCCGCAGAGACGCAGGTCGTCATTCAGATGGTCGGAGGCCACTGCAAGGTCAATGAATTGCCTCAAGGCATCACCGGGGCCCACATTGGAGGGCATCTCGCAGTCCAAAGTTCGGGCCCAATCCAGATAGAGCATGTGGGCGGGCATGCCAAGGTCCGCCGCGTGGCTGGCAGTCTGCACCTGGAACATGTCGGAGGGCATCTCAAGGCCGGCCCCTGTACCGGCAGCGTCTCCGCCCTGCAAGTGGGCGGACATGCGGAATTGGTGGAGGTCCTGGGGGGCTGCCATCTGCCCAAGGTGGGCGGGCACGCCAAATTGATCCAGGTCAGCGGCGGTCAAAGAGTGGATGCGGGCGGCCACGTGCACACCAGCATCGATCCTCTTCCCGACCTGCCCTATGACCTCAAGGCGGGAGGCATGCTGTCCTGTGACGTGCCCCCCACGGCCAACGCCACCATCCACATGCAGAGCCCAGCCCCCGGCCCGAATTTCAATCCCACGCGCACCATAGGCGACGGCACGGCCCAGATTCGGCTGCAGGCGGGAGGCCCCATTTCCCTGTCCGAAGACGCATTTGGCCGGAGGGGGGAGGATCTGAAACGCGGCCTCCGGGAGACAGTACAGGCCGCCAAGGCCATGGCCAAGACCAAGGCCAAGGAGGTCCTGGACGAGAACAACATCACGCCGGAGATGACCGCGGACCTGCATGAACAGTTCACCGGGATTGCGGAAGAGGCCGTAGAGGTGTTCAAGGAAATTTCGGAGGAGGTGCAGGAAAAGGCCAAGGAGGTGTGGGGCCGGGGAGCGGCGGCGCGCGTTGCGCCTGCCAACACGGCGAGCGAACCGGAATCCGCCAAGGCAGCCGCGGAAGAGGAACGAAAGATGATTCTGCGTATGCTGGCCGAGAACAAGATCACGGTCGATGAGGCCAGCGACCTGTTGCGCGCCCTGAACGAGTGAAATCAGCGTCATGTCCACCATCCGCATTGCCCAAGTATCCAAGTCCTTCAAGGCCAAGTCCGGTCCGGTCCACGCCGTCGTGGACCTGGACATGCAGGTGGTGCAAGGAGATGTCCTGGGCTTTCTGGGGCCGAATGGGGCCGGCAAGACCACGACCATCAAGATGATCTGCGGCCTGATGCTCCCCAACCAAGGGGAGATTCACGTTCGGAACATCAACGTCCGTACACACCGCAGGCGGGCCATGACCCACATTGGGGCCGTGCTGGAAGGCACCCGCAACATCTACTGGCGCTTGTCGCCGCTGCAAAATCTGGCCTACTCGGCCCGCCTCAAGGGAGTCCAGGCCAACAGTTGCAAGGCGTGGGGGGAGGTCCTGCTCCAGGAATTGGACCTTTGGAACCGTCGCCACGATCCTGTGCGGGAGTTTTCCCGCGGCATGCAGCAGAAGACCGCCATTGCCTGCGCGCTCATTCACGATCCCTCCATTGTGCTGCTGGACGAACCTACCTTGGGTCTGGACATCAATGCCGCCATCACGGTCAAGCACTGGATCAAGACCTTGTCCACCCAATACGGCAAGACGCTGGTCCTGACCACACACCAACTGGACCTGGCCGAAGAGCTGTGTCAAAGCATTGCCATCATGCAGCACGGACGCAAGGTGGCGGACCACACGGTGCAGGAGTTGCGGAACCTGCACCGCAAGGAGTCGGTCATTGCCCGCATCTCCGCGGTGCCTGAGGAGATGCGGCCCAGGGTGCAGCAGCAGTGGCCTGAGGCCACGATGCGCCACGAATCCGACGCCATAACGCTCACCATACCCTTTGACGCGGAACTGAGGCTGGCGGATGTCGCTGCCGTGCTGGACCAGTGGCCATGCGACATCCTGTCCCTGGAACAGTCTGTACCGTCTCTGGAAGACATCTTTATCCAAGTCACTGACGATCCGGAACACAATGTCTAACATGACCGCTGCCCCCTCCCTGCCACAGAATGTGGCCTTGGTCCGCATTCCCGCCGTCCTGCGTCCCTTCACGTCAGCCGCGGGCGAAACGTGGAAGGGGATCCAGATCATGTGGACCTACAAGTTCTCCTTGGTGGGCGACGTGCTGGGCCTCTTCATCATCTTTCTGGGCATCAACTTTTTCATCGGGCAAGGGGAATTCGACCCAGACAGTCTCGCCTTCACCCTGCTGGGCTTCTGTCTCTGGACCTATGCCGCCTTTGCCATAGGCAACATGACGTACGCCTTGCGCGAGGAACAGCAGCAAGGGACCCTGGAGCAGATGTGCATGGGCAACTCCTCCTTTGCCGGCCTGCTTTTCGGACGCACGCTGGCCACTTTCATGTGGAATACGCTCATTATTCTGGTGGGGGGTGGCGCCATCACGCTCTTGTTTCGGCTGGACCTGTCCCTCAACTGGCAGACAGTGCCGGTCTTCCTGCTGACGCTCCTGGGCCTGTACGGACTCGGGTTTCTGATGGGTGGCGCCACACTGCTTTTCAAGAATGTGCTTTCCTTCTCCAACCTGCTGCAAAATGTCCTGCTGTTCATCAATGGCGCCATTGTGCCCGTGACTCTCTTCCCGGAATGGATGACACGGCTATCCAGAACGTTGCCCACCACCTTGAGCATTGAGGCGGTGCGTCTGGTGACCATAGAGGGGAGCTCGCTGCAGGCGGCTTGGCGCATTGGCATTTTGCCGTCCCTGGTCCTCCATTCCACCATCTGGTTTGGCCTCGGCCTGTTGCTGTTCTTCGTTGCCGAAAGGGAGGCCCGCCGCCGAGGTCTGCTGGGACAGTACTAGTCGATGCCCGTACAATGGCTCTATGGAAACCGCTTGGCAGGATGTGAGGTATGACTTAATGCGGTCCCGTCAGATTTCACAGGAACGCCTGCAAGTCTTGCGCATGATTGACGAAGGCAAGATTACAGCCGAGGAAGGTTTCCAGCTGCTGCAAGTCCTGGCGCCTGTCAAGGCGGAGTCCACCCGCGCCCATCCGAATTCCCATTCGCTGGAAATCCTCAAGGGCAAGCTGGTGCGCCTGCAGATCATGGATCTGGACAGCGGGAGATCCAAGGCCACGGCGTCCTTGCCCCTGCGGCTGCTGGAAGTGGGCCTGCGCGTTGCCACCCACTACGCACCGGGCCTGAAGGGCCTGACCCCGGACAGCCTGCTGGATGCCCTCGCCGAAGGGGCGGAAGGCCGCATTATCGAGGTCGTTGACGAGGAGAAGCGGGTCCGAGTCGAAGTGTTGATTGAATAGGGACTTATACACACAAGTACACATGCACACATGTAGTACTATGGTCACAGTGCTGAGGCCCAACAGAGCGCGCCCCGGTCCATGGGCTGGAGGCTGCGGCACGGCGCGGGGCGTTCGCAACGGAGACCTTGGCACCCCGTGAACCGGATATGCGGGAGTTTGGGTATTTATGTATATGAGTCCCAAGGAATGGATTGAGAAGTTCCTGCGGTCGCTGCCCAACCCCAACACGGTGGCGGCCTATCGGAATGATCTGGCGCAGTTTGCCGAATTTCTTGCCACGTTCCAGTCGGCGGCCATATCCCCCGTGACCCGGCTGGCGGATGCCACCGCCGAGCACTTCCAGGAATACCGCTTCTTTTTGCAGGAACGCGGCTACGCCACGACCACTTTGGCCCGCAAACTGGCCGCGGTACGCGCGTTGTACCGCTATCTGGAAGCGCAATCCGAGGCCAAGGCCGAAGCTGCCCAGGCCTTGGGCAAGCAACCGGTGGAAAGACCTGCCCCGGCTACACTGACCCGGGCGGAGATATCGGATTTGCTGCAGGCTCCTCTGAGGGCCCCCGGCCGGTATCCAGTGCGAGACACCGCCATGCTCTCTCTTCTGTATTACACCGAGCTGCGGGCCACCACACTGCTCAGCCTCAATCTGGGCGACGTGGCACAGGATGGCACCTCCTTGCAAGTGGGAGGCGCGCATGGACAACGGATCACCTTGGCCCGACCAGCTCAGTCAGCCTTGTCCTCCCTGATGGATGAACTGCGGACCCGTCACGGACCTGAGGATCAGCCCCTGTTTCAGAACCACCGCGGCGACAGATTGACACGCCAAGGATTGTGGACGATTGTCAAGAGATATACGCCCTTCACCGACATCAAGGGACATCTGACCCTGGAGACCCTGCGCCACAGCCGCGCGGCCCACAGGCGGCCCGCAGATCAGTAGCGTAACTGGCGGCGGCCATTGCCACCTGCTCGGATGGGGCTGGCCTCCCTCCTGCATTACGCGACTTGACTTTGCCTGGCACAAGCCTGAAAGGGCACCCTGCGATGGTGGCTGGCCACCATGGTTGAACACCCGCAGGCAGGATGAGACATGGCTGCCGCTACCCTAGCTGCAGCCCATGGCACACCAGTGCCGCGGGTGGCAACCCCAGACCCCTGCCTCTACGCTTGCGGGATGTCCCGAGCCAGCAAGTCGCAAATCAGGTCTTCTTCCGCCTGCAGGAACGGGCCCAACGCTGCAGGCACCGCGTCGGCAGGCAGCATGTGCCGCTCTCCAGTGCGGCGCACTTTCAGCTCCACCTTGCCTTGGGACAATCCGCGGTTCCCCACAGTCAGTTGCAACGGAATTCCAATCAAGTCCGCATCGTTGAATTTCACGCCGGCGCGATCCGCCCGGTCATCATAGAGCACCGCCAGGTTCTCTGCGGCCAGTTCCTTGTACAGGCTCTCCGCCTTGGCCTGCACCTCGGTCTGCTTGGCAGTGGCCAGACTGACCAGATGCACGGTGTAGGGAGCCACGCTGAGGGGCCATGTGATGCCGTTTGCATCGTGATACTGCTCCACAATGCAGGCAATCAGGCGGCCTACGCCAATGCCGTAGGAGGCCATGACAATGGGGTGGGACGAGCCTTGGTTGTCCAAGTAATAGGCATCCATGGTTTCGCTGTACTTGGTGCCCAGCTTGAAGGTGTTGCCGACTTCCACACCGCGCAGACTGTAGAGTTCTCCTCCACAGTGCTCACAGCGATGGCCGTCCTCGGCACTGACGATGTCAGCCACCAGGCCTTCTGGGTAGTCACGTCCGTAATTCAGGTTCTGGTAGTGGTAGTCCACTCTGTTGGCGCCCGCCACCAGATTGGGGGACTGGGCCACCAGATCATCCACTACGAGCAGGCCGTGGGAGAAGTCCACGTCCACCGGCGAGCCGTAGCCGGGCTCCGCGCCCACGGCCCGGATCTCCGCCTCTGTGGCGGGCCGCAGGCTGGAGGCGTTGATGGCATTGGCCAGCTTGGTCTCGTTCAGGGCCATGTCGCCCCGGACCATGCAAAACACGAAGACATCCTCGACCGCGTCGGCCCGCACCATGGTGGCCACCAGGAAGATGGCCTTGGCAGTCTGCTCCTGGGCGATATCCAGGTGCCTGGCTACGTCTGCAATGGTGGCACAGTCCGGAGTGTGGACACTTTTCCTGGGCAATGGTGCGCCAGCGCAGGCCACGGTCTTGCGAAAGTTGGCGACTTGCCGGTTGGCTCTGTAGTCGCAGCTCCGGCAGAGAATGAGGGTGTCCTCACCCACCTCGGAGATAGCCATGAATTCGTGCGCCATGGTGCCCCCCATCATGCCATTGTCCGATTCAATGGCCACGACATCCAGCCCGGCCCGCCGAAACACCCGAAAATAGGCTTCGTACATGCGGGGATAGTAGCGGTCCAGATCCACGAAGTCCGCATGAAAGGAATAGGCATCCTTCATGGTGAATTCCCGTACCCGCAGCAACCCGCCGCGCGCCCGGGGTTCATCCCGAAACTTGGTCTGGATCTGATACATCATCACCGGCAACTGCTTGTAGCTGGTGACGGAATGGGAGACCAGCTCCGTGATGACCTCCTCGTGGGTCATGGCCAGGCACATGTCCCGTCCCGAGCGGTCCTGCATCCGCATCAAATCGTCCCCGATCTGATACCAGCGGCCCGACCGCTGCCACAGTTCCGCCGGCTGCACCACCGGCATGACCATTTCCTGGCCGTCAATGGCGTTCATCTCCTCGCGCAGGATCTGCTCCACCTTCTGGCGCACACGCATGCCCAGCGGCAAGAACTCAAAGATCCCCGAGGTAACCTGGCGAATCAGGCCGGCGCGCAACAGCAGCTGGTGGCTGACCACTTCCGCTTCCGCCGGATTCTCACGCAAGGATTGAAAAAAGAGCTTGGACAGTCGCATAGCTACAGGGCCTCCCCAGACTGGCGGCGGACACTGGGCCATTGGTTGGCCACAGGCATGCATCATAATGTACCTGATTTCCTCCTGCACATGGGACTGCCGCCGCCGGCAATGAGGGCATCGGCCCCATCCCGCCTGAATCCGCAACTGCTATAGTAATGTATACATACACGCTGGTACGTGACACCATAATCCAATGACAGCACAGCATTGAAAAGGGAGGAACAGGCCATGTCCATGCACCCCGTCTGGCATGCATCCTATGCCGCAGGGATCCCCACTGAGGTCGATGTCCCCAACCGACTGTTGGGACGGGAACTGGAAGATACGGCCAACCGGTATCCTGGCAACACTGCCTTGCACCTGGTGTTGAAGTATCTGCCGCTAGGATTGACCATCCAGTCGAAAATGACCTACAGGGAACTGGATCTGGCCACCAATCGGTTCGCCCGCGCGCTGCGCACTCTGGGCATCCAACCTGGGGACAGGGTGGGCATCATGCTGCCCAACACGCCAGCCTACGTCATAGCGTTCTTTGGCATCAGCAAGGCGGGCTGCGTGGTCGTGAACGCGAATCCCATTTTCACGGCCAGCGAGCTGCAGCACCTGTTCGCCGACAGCAACACCAAGGCCGTGGTCTGCATGAGCGGGGGCCTGGAGAAGGTGCGGAGCTTCCAGGCCGAGACCGAGATCGAACACCTCATCATTTCGGACATCAACGACTCCATCGGCGGCCTCTTCGGCAAGCTGGCCGCCAAGCCCCTGCGGCAGCTGGGACACATTGCGGACGTGACCTACGGCAACGGAGTGTACAGTTTCGACATGCTGGTGCGCCAGGAAACGGGGGCCCCGATTGAAAACGAGGCCCAGCCGGACGACATGGCCGTGCTGCAGTACACCAGCGGCACCACAGGCCTGCCCAAGGCCGCAGTGCTCTCCCACAACAACATTCTGACCAATGTCTCGATGTGCCAGGCCTGGATGGCCGAAGTCAGGCCCGGCGAGGAAGTGATCCTGGGGGCGCTCCCCTACTTCCACGTGTTTGGCCTGGTGGTGGGCGTACTGCTCAATGTGCGCCTGGGAGGACGGCTGGTCATTACGCCCAACCCGCGGGACACAGAGCAGAATCTCAAGCTCATGGACAGGGAAAAGCCCACCATTTTCCCGGGTGTGCCCGCCATGTACAACGCCCTCATCAACCACGAGAATGTGGAGAAGTACGATGTGCAGTCGATCCGCTACTGCATTTCGGGCGGGGCCCCGCTCCCGCTGGAAGTACAGGAACGATTCGAGCGGCTTTCCGGCGGCCTGCTGGTGGAAGGCTACGGGCTGACCGAAACCACGGCCGCGGCTGTGGCCAACCCGCTGGGCGGCGTGGTCAAGAACGGCACCATTGGCATTCCCATGCCCTCGACGGAAATCCGCCTGGTCTCTCTGGGGGAGGAAGGCATGGCAGCCGGGGAGGACGTGGCCACGGGGACCCGCGGCGAACTGCTGGTGCGCGGCCCGCATCTGATGTTGGGATATTGGCAAAAGCCCGAAGAGACGGCCGAGACCCTGGACAGCGAAGGCTGGTTGCACACCGGAGACATCGCGGTCAGCGATGAAGAGGGCTACCTCACCTTGGTGGACCGCAAGAAGGACCTGATCATTGTCAGCGGCTTCAACGTGGTGCCCCGGGAAGTGGAGGAGGTTCTATACCAGCACGAGGCGATCCTGGAAGCCGCCGTGGCCGGGTTGCCGGATGCCCACAGTGGCGAAATTGTCAAGGCGTATATAGTCACCCAACCTGGCAAGACACTCACCGCGGAGCAGGTGCTGGCACACTGTCGGCAGGAACTGACCTCCTACAAGGTGCCGAAGGAAGTCGCGTTCCTGGAGGAATTGCCCAAGACCCTGGTCGGCAAAATCCTGCGGCGGGCCCTGGTGGAGGCAGACATGCAATCCTGACCGCCGGACAGAGGGGTTGCTTGGTATACGCGGGTGGTCGGCAAGAGACATAAAAGAGCGGAATCGCGTCTCCGGATTTGACAACCGGCTGCAAGGATTCCTCTAGAGACGCCCTGCGCAGACGCCATGGGGATGCGGCGGGTTTCCTGCAGGCACCCCGCATAACAGAGCGGCTTGGACAGTCTCAAAGGGCCTGTCGGCGTGGATGGACCGCGTGGGGGCGCCACGTGCGCGGAGACAACCGGGATGCCGTCCTTGGGACACACACCTGCATCCGTTTGGAACCGCAATACTGCAGATGCCGGCGGCACCGGCCAAATCGTTGCGTGTCTGGCTCCGTTGGTAGCCGCCGTCCAGGACCGGCTGGAGATCCTGCAGGAACCGAGTGCGCACGGGGAGTGCCCAGACCCGCAGCCCCGTGCCGCCGCCGGCTAACGCAACGCCCGGGCCCAACGATGGCATGGGCATGTCCCGGGCCAAGGCCGGTATCCCCCTCTGCCACCACGGGATCCCTTCACGGTCGCGACACATGGGTTGGGCTTCCCTGTTGCCTTGCCGCCAATGCACCCCGCGGGCTGGATACCCATCACCGGTCCAGACATACCCCACCGTGGGACCTGGGGCAGCGCTCAGCAGGCTGATGTCCAGGCTCTGGCTTCGTGGCGATCTTCCCCTGATGTCAATCTTTGAATTCCACAGCAGCCGTATAGTAGCTCTTGCAGTCTTGATAGCGACTCTGATGAAAGTGCATCAGGATTGTCACGATTTCGCTGGAGGGCCAGACCGGAGACCCGTCGCCGCACCCGCTTGCCTGACATCAAGTTGTCGTCGCTGCCATTTCAGCTTGAACGGTGGACAGAAATCCTCGCCATCACAGAAGAAAGCGAGGAGACGTATAAGAGGCACCGCGGATGCACAAGGATATTCTCCTTGTGCATCCGCGGTGCCTCTCTCTATCCATAACTCACGTTATGTAGGTGGCAAGGTACACTGTATACAAGGTGGATAATGGTGGAATTCAAGAAACTCTCATGGAAGGCAATGCGAGATATCAAACGCTCCGTTGGTCCACATAGTGGTGTTGCACGGTATCTGAAACCAGACCCGCGACACATCCCGCCACAAGAGAATCCATGATTGATACAGCTCAGAGGAGAGCATGTGTTGCAGTGGCACACAGTACCAGACCCAACTGGATTTCAGACGTCCCCGTGAACGACAGATATCGTCAGGCGACCAATGAAGTCAATTGCATCAGACTCGACAGTGAGTACTGGGCAGTGAGTTCGTGCCTTGGAGTGGGGCTGTTCTTGCTTTGACATTTTTCCTAGTGATGGTTCAAAGGAGTACCGACGTGAAAGAAGGAGAGAAATATATAGCTCTTGTCCTGCAATTCCATGAAGAGGAGGGACAGTGGATTGGAGACTGTGAAAGTCTGGGGATCATGTCGTTCGGAGTCACTATAGATGAAGCCCGCCAGTCACTGGAGTCTCTCATTGCCCTGACCTTGAATGCGTGGGAAGCAGCGGGTGAGCGAGAACGGTTGTTTGCAGAGAGAGGAATCGTCATCAATTCGGCGGAATGGCAGACACAAAATGTAACGTTGCCCATGCTGTCTCCCAACCATTTGATGGAATTGCATCTGCAACCAACGGCCACACAGTGAAATGTCTTCGTTGCCCGCTATCAAGGGAAAACAATTAGTGCGCCTGTTGGAAAAGGATGGTTGGCTTAATCAAGGCAGATCGCAGCACGGTGTTTACATGTCCAAGAAGGATGCGACAGGCTATCGGTTTGCGGTCATACCGACGAAATCTCATCCGCTTCCCAGCTCATTGCTGGGCCGTATTCTGAGTTCAAAACAGTCGGGTATCGGGCGCGCGGGCCTCCAGGCCCTAATTGCCAAGTACGGGTTATAGACATTCCGGTCAAGGCGCTTCGCTCCGCGCAGCTCGACTTTGTACACAACAGACTGAGGCGGTCCAAGACAAGACAGGAGAGCACCATGGCCTCCAGAGCTACCCGAGGTCCTTCAGGCCTCTCTGGTCGTCCTTCATGGTCCACCCTGTCTTCAACTGGCACCAACGGTTAATAATAATTAATAAGGCGAGATCTCGGAAAACAGCGTCTGTTATCCAAAATTCACGTAATTTAGAAGCGCTTGTCTTGCCATGGAGTTCAACATCGGAGGCAAGACTCTGGCCCAGTCCTACACAGACTGACTCCCGCGTCCGAGATCCTTGGCCTGCTTGCATGGTTTCGGCAGTACGCAGAAGCACCAGCGTGCACTCCAAGGAGGAAGCAGACGGAATCCGGCTGAAAATCAAGTCTCCTCAAATGCGATTATGACAGTATTGGTCTCCGGATCCGGCGGTGTGACCTGCTGGACTGCTCCGGTGGGCCAATGCACGGTCAGGCTGATAACCTGCGCCTGACCCAGCCCAAAATGCAGTGCGGGATCGTTGCCCGCCCCCAGCGAAGATCCCAGCTTCACTTCCCGCATGAGCACCAGACCGTCATCCCGCTGCAGGTAGACCCGGGCCCCGGCCGCGTCGCGGTTCACCTGTCGGCCATCGCCCTGCAGCCGTATCCACAGGGCACGATTCCCGCCGCCCCACAGCGCCGTGTTCCGGTACAGCAGGAGCCCCTCGTTCCAGCTGGTCAACAGAAGGTCCACAAAGCCGTCCTGATCGTAGTCCGCATACGCGCTGCCCATGGTGGCCTTGCCGTTGCGCTGCCAACTGGTAGGGGTCACTTCCCTGAAGGTGCCGTTGCCCTCGTTGTGAAACAGAAAGTCGGTGTAGGGATCGTGCATGCCCTCCGGCCCCGCTTCCGCCGTGATCTGCGTGAATTGGGTGGTGGCCACATGCAGGTCCAGCCAGCCGTCGTTGTCCAGATCAATGAAACCCGTGCCCCAGCCGACAGCCGGACTGGGCCCAATAGCGACGCCGGCCCGGCGGGCACGGGACACGAAAGTCCCGTCCCGATTTTCCAGCAGCGCCATGGCATTGACCATGTTGGTGAAATACAGATCCAGATCCTGGTCGTTATCCAGATCGCCGACTGCCACCCCCATGCCGGCCAGCCGGACATTGGCACCCGTTTCGGCCGAGGCGTCATGCCAGCACCAGCCCTGGCACCCGGGGCCGTCATTGCGCCACAGCACGTTGCCGATGGGGTTGTGCAGTTCATCGTTCACAACATAAATGTCGCTGTCGCCGTCGTTGTCGTAGTCCAGGAAACTGACGGCAAAGCCGGCTCCCAACCGCTTGGCGTACTCCAGGGTGTGGGACAGATTCTCAAAGGTGCCATCGCCGCGGTTGCGATACAGCCGGTCGGCGGCCTGTTCATGCACCACTGGCGCGCACTCCGGATAGCAAGACCAGTTGGCCACATACAGATCCAGCCAACCATCGCCATCGAAATCGCCCCAGGCGGCACTGGAACCCTTGCCTTCGTCCCCCACCTGCGCCTGGTTCGTGACATCCACCAGGGCGCGCCCCCGCTCGTTGCGAAACAGCTTGTTGGCTCCGTGGGCCAGGACATACAGATCGGACCAGCCGTCATTGTCCACATCGGCCCACACCGCACCACCCGTCAGTATATCCGGCATGGCAATGTCGGCCGTCAAGGGCGAAAGGCGAAACTGTCCTCCCTGGTTTTGAAACAGGGCGTTGTCCGCCTGGTTGCCCGACAGGAAAAGGTCCATCCAGCCGTCGTTGTCGAAATCGCCCCAGGCCTGGCCCACGCCCAGATAGCCTGCCGCGAACTCCGGATTGAACATGTCCCAGAATCCTGCATGGCGGGCCTGCAGCCCCGTCTCCGCAGTCACATCCATGAAGGGATCCAGTCCCGTGGCTCCCCGCGCCGGCGTGATGACCTGCAGGGGCTGGTGGTAACGGATCAGAAGTTCCGCGTTAAGCGGGATCTCTTTTTCGATGCGTTGCGCGGTCCCGTCCGGCCAGGTGATGTCAATGGCGATCGGTTCCCGAAACGGGCCGAACCCGAAATGCAGGGCGGTATCGTGACCCGATCCCAGGCTGGAACCGATTTTGACTTCCTGGAACATGTGGACATCCCGATTGGTCTCCACCCGCACTTTGGCGCCCACGGCGTCTCGATTTACCCCGGCGGCCCCCTCCAGCCGCAGCGTCAGCCAGCGGTTGTCCCGTTGTTCCACCGCCTGGTTGCGATACAGGGCATACCCGCGGCGCCACTGCCCCACCACGTAATCCAGCCAGCCATCGCGGTCGAAGTCGCTGTAGGCGAATCCCAACGCCGGCCAGGTCTCCTCCACCCAACCCGCGGGTGTGGCATCGCTGAAGGTGCCGTCCTGATTGTTACGAAACAACCGGTCGGGATACGGCAGGAACATCCCTTCCGGGCCGAGGGCCGCGGTCTCCTGGCGAAATTCCGTGGTGGTCAAATAGAGATCCAGCCAGCCATCGTTGTTGTAGTCGAAGAAGCCAGTGCCCCAGCCGGTGGCCGGACTGGGCCCGATGCCCACGCCGGCCTGGCGCGACCGGTTCCGAAAAACCGTGCCCGCCTGGTTCTGCAGCAGGATCATGGGATTGACCATGTCGGAGAAATACAGGTCCAGATCGGCGTCGTTGTCATAGTCCCCGACCGCCAGGCCCATGCCGTGCACCAGCATGAAGGCCTCCATCTCCCGCGAGGCGTCATGCCAGCACCAGCCTCCGCAGCCGGGGCCGTCGTTGCGCCACAGCACATTGCCCACCGGATGCTGCATGCGATCGTTGACCACGTACAGGTCGCTGTCGCCGTCGCTGTCATAGTCCAGGAAACTGGCGACAAAACCGGCTCCGCCCAGCAGTTCCGGGTCCAGCCAGGCGGATCGGTCGGCAAAGGTCCCGTCCCCGTTGTTGCGGTACAGCGCGTCCTGCGCCCGCGCCGGATCCACGGGATCGCAATCTGGCCAGCAGGACCAGTTGACCACGTAGAGATCCAGCCAGCCGTCCCGATCGAAATCCGCCCAGGCCGCGCTCTGGCCTTTGCCCGAGTCGTCCACCCCCGCGGCCGGGGCAATGTTCACGAAGGTCCGCCCCTCGATGTTGCGAAACAGGGCATTGGGGCCATGGGCCAGCACATACAGGTCTTTCCAGCCGTCGTTGTCGAAATCCACCCAGGTGACGCCGCCGGTCTCCGCCGCCGGCATGGCGACCTGATCATTGAGTGCGGACAGGACGAAGGTGCCGTCGCCCCGGTTGCGATAGAGGGAGTTGGGGGCCTGGTTGCCGGTCACAAACAGATCGGGCCAGCCATCATTGTCGTAGTCGCCCCAAGCCTGCCCCATGGCCATGTAACCGGTGGTGAAAGGAGCTTCGTCGCTGTCGCCTTCTTCACCAAACTGGTTCCAGGTAGCCCGGTGGGGAGCGTCTATGCCGGCCCGCGTCGTCACGTCCAGGAAAAGGGGGATTTCATCGGCAGGCCCCCGCGGCGGAGTGCTGAATGCCGATACGGCAGGCGGCACGGTCAGTGTGCAACCTGCCAGGCCCAGGACTGCGGCCAGTATCAGGATCATGCCGCGCACGGCTCTGACAGGGTCATGCATGTTGCAGGTTCCGCGCGCTATGGGAGCTGTCTCAGCCTTTGATGCCGGTCAAGGCGATGCCTTGGACAAACAGGCGCTGTCCAAAGAAAAACACCAGCAAGACAGGCAGCAGCACGATGAGCGAGACGGCCATCATGTAGTGGAAGTCCACATGCCCGAACTGACCGCGGAACTGGTTGAGCCCCACGGCCAGCACCTGCTCCTTCTGTGCCCGGATGTAGATCAGAGGCATCAGAAAGTTGTTCCAGTTGCCTATGAACGCAAAGATCACGACGGTGGCCAGGGCCGGCTTGGTCAGCGGGATCAGGATCTGCCCCAGAATGCGCCACGACGAGGCTCCATCCAGGCGGGCCGCCTCATCCAGATCCATGGGTATGGTGAGAAAGAACTGGCGCAACAGGAAAATGAAGAAGGGAAACCCAAACCAGGGCGGGACCATCAGCGGCAGCCAGGAAAGATACCGCATCCACAGCACCCCGTCCGGGGTGTAGAAATCCCACCAGGGCTTGAGGAAGTTGGTAATGCGCGTGAACAGCACATACTGGGGAATGATCAGCACTTCGTTGGGCAGCAGCATCGTGGCCAGCACCAGACCGAACAGCACATTGCGCCCGCGCGCCCGCAGCCGGGCAAACCCGTAGGCCGCCAGGCAGCAGGAAAAGAGATTGCCGACAATGTTGTTGAGCGTGATCAGGCTGGAATTGACAAAGAAGGTGTTGAACGGCAGATAGGCGCTCCAGCCTTCGGAAAAGTTGCGCCAGACGATGGGGTCGGGAATCCAGATCGGCGGATTGGCAAAAATCTGCTTCGATTCCTTCAAGGCGGTGGAGAGCATCCACAGCAAGGGAATGAGGAAAATGAAGGCTCCCGGCAAGACCAGCAGATAAATGATCGCCGCGTTCACGATGCGCCGATTGGATTTGCGCTGCCACCACGAGGGCTGGTGCACTGCCAGCGGCGAACCCAGGGTCTCGGCCGCCAAGGACCCGGGCTGGTTCACTCCTTGACCTCCCCTTCGTAGTACACCCAGCGACGGCTTCCCCACAGTTGCAGCAGCGTCAGGATCATGATGAGGGTGAACAGGATCCAGGCCAAGGCCGAGGCATAGCCCATCTTCAGGTAGATGAAGGCGTTCTGGTAGATGTAGTACACGAGCATGTAGGTGGACGTGCCAGGGCCACCCTGGGTCATGACCAGAATGTCGGTCAGGATCTGAAAGGCGTTGATCGTGGAAATGACCAGCACGAAGAACAGGACCGGGGACAGCATGGGGATCGTGACGTGCCGGAATTCCTTGAAGACGGATGCGCCATCAATCCGGGCTGCTTCATACAACGACACGGGAATGCCCTGCAGGCCCGCCAGAATGATGATCATGTTCGCCCCGATGCCCCAGGTGCTCTTGAGGATCAAGGCCGGTTTGGACCAGACTTGGCTGGACAGCCAGGCGGGACCACTCTCGATGGGCAACAGACTGACCAGAATGTGGTTCACCAAGCCCACCGAAGGGTTGAACAGCCAGATCCACAAAATGGAAATGGCCACGCCGCTGGCAATGGACGGCATGTAATAGATCAGGCGCAGCAGATACGTGCCGGGCAGGTTCTGGTTCAGCAACAGGGCGACAATCAGGGCCCCTGTAGTGCCCAGCAACACCGCCCCGAAGGTGTAATAGAAGGTGTTGAACACGGTCTCCCAGAACACGATGTCCTCCACCAGCAGTTCCCGGTAGTTCTTGAAGCCCACAAACTCGAACGCGCTCAACCCGGTCCAGTTCGTGAAACTGAAGAGCAGGGAGGCCAGCACCGGCCCGCCCGTGAAGAGAAACAGGCCCAGGAACCACGGCAGAATCGCGATCCAGAAATCCCGCTCTTCCTGGCGTTGCAAGGTGCGACGGCGGTGGCCGCCGCGCGCGGCCGCGCTGACAGTCATGGTGTGCTCCTGCAGGGCGGAGCCTCAAGCGGCAGCCTGTCTTCCCAAGACAGGCCGAAACCGGGGAAGGGCCCGGCCCTTCCCCGATCATAAATCGTGCTTCCGGTGTCAGGCCATGCGTTCCGCAGCGTCTGCGAACACGGCATTGGCTTCTTCCACAATGCCCAGAACCGCGGTGTCGACATCCATCTCGCCGCTTTGCAGCAGAGTCTGGTATCGCCCCGTGATGTCCAGCAGCTGAGGTGCCGCCAGGGTCTGGTACGGCCGTCCGGTCACGGCATACCGTTCCAGGGCATCCAGGAAGTAGTGGGCGTTGTCCGGGGCAGGCTCGGAATCGATCCAGGACTGGTAGGCCTCCGCGCGGGCAGGGCTGCCCCGGCCTGACCGCCCCCACATCATTTCCATGCCTTCCTTGCTCAGATAGGCGCTCAGGAAGCGCCAGGCCGCGTCCGGGTGCTGGCTGTTCTTGGTAATGCTGAAACCCGAGCCGAAGGAACCGCAATGCTGTCCGTTCGGTCCCGCGGGCCAAGGGGCCACATCCCAGTTGTAGTCGGCAAAGGACGCCTGGGTAGGCGTATTCCAGGAGGCAAAGGCGGAGAGACCCACTTGGCCGGAAATCCAGGCGTTCTGTTCAAAGGCCTCCGACTCGGCCGGTGTGGGGGCAGCGCCATGCACATGGATGAGATCCACCCAGATCTGGATCGCTTCACGGGCCTCCGGCGTGTCCAGCTCGATGGCCGTCTCCTCGTCGTTGTAGAGGTTGGCGCCGTAGGTGTTCAGCATGTTGCGGTTCAGCGAGTTGCCGAAATTGGGGAAATGGCCGCGCCAGCCCCAGATTTTTCTGTCCCCCTCCAGATTGGTCAGGGCGATGGAGGTTTCGACCAAATTCTCAATGGTCCAATCCTCCGTGGGATAGTCCATCCCCGCATTGTCGAAGATGTCCTTGTTGTAGGCCAGGATCAGGGGGCCGTGATCGTAGGGGATGCCGTGCTGTTCTCCCTTGAAGCGATAGAGCCGCAGGGATTCCTCCCATACTCCGGCCACGTTGAAATCCGGGTCGGCATCCACATGGGACTGCAACGACACCGTAATGCCTTCGAAGGCCCACGGGAACGCTCGGCTGCCATGCACGTACACGATGTCGGGCAACGTGTCCGCGGCGGCCCAGGTCGGCACCACCTGATTGTGATCGGACCAGGTGTTGTACACGGGCTCCAATACGATGTCGGGATTCTCTGCCATGAAATCGGCGTCGAATTCCTTCTGGGTGACCTGGAAGGCTGCTTCCCACGTCAGAGCCGTGGAGACCGTCACCGGCTCCATCATTTCCCCCTCGCCCGCCGTGGTCGGCGCGGTGGGAGGGGTGCAGGCGGCCCCGGCCCCGGCCCCGGCCGCAACACCACTCAGAATCAAGAAACGACGGCGGCTTAGCACCTTGGTGTCCAAGTTACATTCTCCTTGCGTCTATTTGGGATTGTTCAGGAATGGACCGTTCTAACAGGCTGAGAAAAAAATGCACCGTGCCGCGAGGGCCAAGACAACGCCAAGGGGGCGCGGTCCAACGGCCGATATCGGCCATGTCGCAGGAACGGCGGCCGCTCTCCGCCGTGTCAGAGCCTGTCTACAAAATCCGGAGCAGGTCGGACATCCTCCTTGAGGGCCAGATTCCCTGATGGAGCCTGCCTCTCCCACGAAGACTGGCCCTGCATCATCCGCCTCTCCTTGCCGATCGCACCGATGCCCCATGGGGCCTGTGGGAGTCGCTGCGGCCGCCGGCCGCGCAGACCGGCGGGCACAGGACAGTGTCCATTGCTCTGGATACAGACTCCAGTCTGTTTTGTCTCTGTCCCACTCTCCCCGAGACTTCATTGCCGCAAGTCAAGGCACGGTTTCAGGGGGGAGCATTGCGCGCTGAAACCGCCTCTTGACTTGGCGATGGCTGGATGCAGGCACCAGACCTGGATCCACGGTGGTATCATGCAGGGGTGGTCGGGCTGCCACCACGGACGTCGGCCCAGCGGCAGGGAGTGGGATCATGGAGATTCTGGTTCAGGAAGATGCACTGGCCTCTTTGATGACCGAGGACCCTTTCTGTGCATGTGAGGGAGTCAAGACTCTGGAATCGAAGCTTCATCACGAACGGCTGGCGCAAATCGAACAGGATCTGCGTTTGCACCTCCAAGAGCGGGATCTGCCCTGTGTGCTTACCAGCGATCTGTTGATCCGGAACGTGCCCCTCCAGAAGGGCCTGGCCCCGGACATCGCGCTCTGGCCTGGTCGGCAGGCGCTGGCCCCAAAGGTGGATTACAAGTCGGCGGCACTGTCGGCGGCATTGTGTCCGGTGCTGGTACTGGAGGTGGTGTCGGAGAGCACGGTCGAAGCCGACCGGGAGATCAAGTACGAGATTTATCGCTTGGCGCGGATCTCGGAGTACTGGTTGTACGACCCCATGGGATACGTGGGCGGGCCGCCGTTCCAAGGCTGGCGGCTGACGGGCACGGACTATGAGCCGATCGCCGGTGGGATCGGCACCGTGGCCGGAGCGGAAGTCGTGCTGTATCCCAGCGTGGTACTGGACACAGCCTGGGGACTCGAGCACGGCACCGAGCTGCGGTTGTGGGATCCGGTGCGGGAGGACTGGTATCGGATGACCCCGAAGGCGCTCCTGCTGGAGCGCACCCGCGCCGACCAGGCAGAGGCCCGCGCCGACCAGGCAGAAGCCCGCGCCGATCAAGCAGAAGTCCTCATCCGGCAGGAACGGACGCGCGCCCAGCAACGGGAAGCCCGTTTGCAGCAGGAAATACAGCGGCTGCGCGCGCAGTCGGAGGCCCATGCGGACCGGGATTGAGCGAGGGAAGCGCCTGTTTCCATAATTGTGGATTGTCCGCCGGGTGTAGCGTAGGGGGTGTAGGCAGAGAGGCAAACTGCGCCTCTGGCAGCTTGCCTTTCCCCTTGTTTGCTGGCTCCCAGTACAGTGTGAACAGTGACGAGGATGGCAAGCCCGACTCGTGATCCCTGCTTGCCTGGCCATGGATAGCCTCTGCTCTCCTCTGTTGGCACAGTTGCCACCTATCTGCTCTCTCTCTTCAGGCTGAGCACCGGGCGGGCAAGCAGCGCACCTTTCTGCATGCCCGGCTCACCTGCCCTGCAGATTGGAGTGGCGTGTGCGCAAACGCGGGGCATGCATGCCCGTGCATCTGATTTCCAGGGGAACGGCGTCCTGCAGCCCATGCTCAGACAACTCCAGGGAGCCTTTGGGAAGCCCCGGTTTCTTCCTGACCCAATGGATAGGGAAGGCCAAACCGACCTGTGTCGGGAACCCACATTCTTGCGGTACATTGGCGGTCACAGTGTTACCATAGGGGCACACAAGCAGCAGAATTCAAATGTCTTCGGGGCAGTCTTGGGATTCCTGACCCAGGGATTGCCTGCGGTCCTCCGGTGTTGTTTGGCCCCTGCTGAGCAAAACAGCGTTTTGCCTGCGGAGTTCTGATCTGAGGTCCGCCCATCCATATTCTTCAATCCGGAATACAACACCTTGGCTGACGCCAAAGCCACCTGTGACCGCACACTTCCCAGCAATCTCCAGCAGTTCGCCAGACCCGCGGCCTTGGGATGTCCCTGACAGCATCCTCGAGATTGACAACCTGCACGTTCACTTCCTGCTGGAGCGGTCTACCGTGCGTGCCGTCAACGGCGTGACTCTGGGCCTGGACCGAAATTCCACGCTGGGCATCGTAGGGGAAAGTGGCTGCGGCAAGAGCGTGACCGCCCACACCATCATGCGGCTTGTCAAGTCGCCTCCCGGCAAGATTGTGGATGGCAGCATCCGTTACTGGCCGCGCGATGCCAAAGCGGCCGTGGAGATCACGGAACTGGACCCCAAGGGGTCTGTCATCCGTCATCTGCGGGGCAGGGAAATCTCCATGATCTTCCAGGAGCCGATGACTTCGCTCAACCCCATGATGTCCGTGGGCAAGCAGATTGCCGAGTCGGTGTCCCTGCACCAGAATGTCACCCGGCGCGAAGCCTGGGAGCACGCGGCGGAAATGCTGAATCGGGTCAAGATTGCGGCTCCGCGGCAGCGGGCCCGGGAATATCCCCACCAGCTCTCCGGCGGGATGCGCCAACGTGTCATGATCGCCTTGGCCCTCTCCTGCAATCCCCAGGTGCTGATTGCGGATGAACCCACTACTGCCCTGGATGTGACCGTGCAGGCCCAGATTCTGGACCTGATGAACACTCTGCGGGAGGAATTCGACTCCTCCATCATTCTGATCACGCACAACCTGGGCGTGGTGTCGCAGATGTGCGACAACATTGCGGTCATGTATCTGGGCAAAGTGGTGGAATATGGGGCCGCCCGCCCCATATTCAAGATGCCGCTGCATCCCTACACCCAGGGGCTGTTGCAGTCCATACCCGTGCTGGGCCGCCGTCAGAAACATCTCATCCCCATAGAGGGCATGGTGCCCAATGCCGCGGACCGCATCGAGGGCTGTGCCTTCGCCGAGCGGTGTCCGCACGCCATGCCGGTATGCACCGAGGAGGCGCCGCCGCTCAAGGATATGGAGGCGGGACATCTGGCCGCCTGCTGGCTGCATTGAGTGTCTTTCCGTGTCTTTCGATCCTTATTTCACTTGAACCGGGAGGTTTGACATGTTGCACAAGACGTTTCTGGTTGGCCTGAGCCTGGTCCTGGCCTTGTTCTTGCTGGCCGCCTGCGGTGCCGCCCCCGTGGACGAGGCGGAGCCGGCTGACTCCATGGACACGGGAGACGCCCCCGGTGATCAAGCCGCTGCCGACAGCGGGGCCGGCATGATGCTCGAGCTGGCCGCCCCGGTGCCTTTCGAGTTCGGTACACTGCCGGGGGGCGGGGCCGACGTAACCGCCCGCTTCCCGCTGGAGGACCTGGTCCAGTACAGGGCCTTGCCCGCCTACAATCAACCGGAGTGGATGGACGCGCTGGTGGCCGCCGGGACACTGCCGCCGGTGGAAGACCGTCTGCCCCCCGAACCCATGGTCATTCCGACCGCCGGCATGTCTGACGGTCAAGGGGTGTATGGGGGAGTCTGGCGAGACTTCTCCGCGGTGCAGACCGAAGGCTGGAACCTGTGTGCCGGCCAGACCCAGGGTTGGTTCGGCATCAACTACATCTATTCCGAAGCCTTGGTGGACTCGGCGCCGGTCTTCATGCGCAGCGATGACTTCGCCCCGTTTCCCAATCTGGCCAAAAGCTGGGAATGGAGCGAGGACGGAATGCAGCTGACCATGCACTTGATGGAAGGCGTGAAGTGGTCCGATGGCGATCCCTTTGACATGGAAGACGTCCGGTTCACCTGGGAGAACAACATCCAGGACCCGAACGTGGCCTCCTGGAAATCCGAGACTTCCTGGATGATCAACGACGCCCCGGTCACCCTGGACTACATCGACGACTACACCTTCGTCTGGAACTTCCCGGTGCCTTTTCCGGTCCAAAAGATCTTTGACATGGATTTCTTGGACTTCACGATTTGTCCCGCCCATGTCCTGAAGGACATGCATCCGATCCACAATCCGGAGGCGGACTACGAATCCTACGAAGCGGGTCTGCCCCCGCAAGACCTGCCTCCCGTTTCCCTCGGTCCCTGGGTGGCGGTGGAATACAAGACCGACGAATTCATGGTCATGCGGCGCAATCCCTATTACTGGAAGGTGGACGAGGCCGGCAACCAGCTGCCGTACTTGAATGAGGTCACCTTCAAGAAGGGCGAAAGCGGCATCGGTCGTACCTTGGGCACCTTGGGTGGGGAGATTGATCACACCAACCTGGAAAACCCGAGCGTCTACATCGAGACCACACGCCGCCAACAGGAAGAGGATGCCCACTTCTATGTGGCATGGGGACCGGAAGCGCTGGGCTTCCCCATCGAATTCAACCTTTCCGTCAACCATGGCGTGGAAAACGACCGGGATGCCGACCTGCGCACCCTGTTCCGCGACTTGCGCTTCCGCAAGGCCGTGGCCTACGCGCTGGATGGCGAAGGCATCGCCCAGTCGGTCGTGCGGGGGCCTTTCCTGCGCGGTTTCCCGGGCGGCATTGTGCCGGGTGCAGTCGAGTTTGACATCGACTCTGTGGTGGACTATCCCTATGATCCGGATTCGGCCCGGGGCCTGCTGGCCGACCTCGGCTTTGAGGACACCGACGGTGACGGCATCGTGAACTGGACCTCTGGATCCCAGGCAGGCGAGAACCTCATCATCGGCCTCAACACCAGCGAAGATGCGGCCGCCACGCAGGGCGTGGGGGAAGCCGCGGTGGCATTGCTGCGGGATGTCGGCATCCAGCTGAACATGCGGGTGTTGCAAGGCCCGGCCCTGAATGATGCAAACCAGAACGGGACCTGGGAAATGCGGGTCACCCGCACCGGTCAGCACTATCTGACTCCGTTCACGCGGTGCACGGATCTCGGTCCCGTGACGAAGGAGTTCGGCATTCACCGGGAAGGTGCGGAGCCCCGCCAGCTGCTGGACTTCGAGAAAGAGATTGTCGATATCGTCAACCAGTTCTGCCTGGAACCCGACGGAGCCGTCCGCGCCGATCTCATGTCGCGCTACAACCAGCTGTTCACCGAGAACGTCTATCACGCTGGCTCCATCATCGGTCGCTATGGCCTGGCCATGGCGAAGCGCTTCAAGAACATCCCGACGGGTGCACCCCCCTTCTTCGTCCATTGGACGTGGGGCAATGTGCGTCCGGAGCAGATGTGGATTGCAGTGGAGGATCAGGACCTCGTGCCTGAGATTCGCCCCGAAGAACTGCCCAGCCACGGCTAAGTCTCGGTCAGGGCTGCGGAGGGAGGCGGCCACCGCCGCCTCCCTCCCTTGCGCTCTGGCTGCCCTCCAGTGCCTGACACTCCCTCGCCATTCCCGGTCTGAGGCCTCATGGCTGCGTATCTGGCCCGCCGCCTGGTGTCGGCCATTGCCGTATTGTTGCTGGTCAGCGCAATCTCCTTTGTGGTGATCCAGCTGCCTCCCGGGGACTTTACCGATGTGTACAAGGCCCAGTTGATCAACCAAGGGGGCATGACCGAATCGGAAGCCGAGCGCATGGCCGAGGAATTGCGGGTCCGCTACGGGCTGGACGCCCCCATTCCGCGTCAGTATGTAAATTGGATCTGGGGCATTGTCTTCCAGGGCAAGTTCGGATATTCCTTCCGGTACAAGGAGGATGTGGGCAGCCTGATTGCCCAGCGGCTGCCCCGCACGATCGGCCTGGCGGTGGCGGCGCACGCCACCTCCACCCTGGTGGGGTTGTTGCTGGGGATATTCGTGGGTCAGCGCCAATACAGTCTCAGTGACAACGTGGCCTCTGTGGTTTCCTTTGTCCTGACTTCCCTGCCGCGTTTCTTTCTGGCGTTGGTCATCCTGTATCTGCTGGTCTTCACGTTCGATCAGGAAAGCGTGACCTCCTTCTACTCTCCCGAATACGTGGTGGCCCCCTGGTCCGTGGGCAAGTTTCTGGACCTGCTGCGCCACGTGTGGCCCGTCATCGCCATTGCAGGACTGGGCGGGGTGGCCCGCAACCTGCGCGTCATGCGCGGCAACCTGCTGGATGTGCTGAATGCCCAATATGTGGTGACGGCGCGCTCCAAGGGCCTGCAGGAACGGCGGGTCATCAATCGGCATGCGGTCCCCAACTCTCTGCATCCCATCGTGGCGTACCAGGGCACCGCCATACCCTACATGGTGCAGGGGGAACTGGAAGCCGCCATTGTATTGAGCCTGCCGACGATCGCCCCCATGTTCTATGGCTCCCTGCGCAATCAGGACATCTACATCACGGGCAGCATCCTGCTCCTGTACAGTGTCTTGCTGGTGCTGGGCAATCTCCTGTCCGATCTCTTCCTGGCGGTACTGGATCCGCGGATTCGGTACGCCTAGACCAATTGCCTCATGCGTGCAGTGGCACCTGTAGCGTCCGCCGAGTCCGCTCTGGAAACGGCCTTCGGCACCCACGGTCCGGCCAGTCACAGCAACGAGACCTATGTCCAGTTGGTATGGCGGCGGTTTCGCCGCAGCCAAGTCTCCATTGTGGGCGGACTGATGATTCTGGTGCTGGCCGTCCTGGCCATCTTTTCGGATTTCTTCTCGCCCACCGATCCGACCCGGATCGACATGCAGTCCACCTTTACGCCCCCGCAGCGCGTGCGCTTTGTGGACGAGAACGGCGTGTTTTCGTTCCGGCCCTTTACCTACACGCAACTCTACAGCTACGATCCGGACACCTTTGAGCCGGTCTGGCTGGACATGCCGGACCAGAAGTACGAAGTGCAATTCTTTGTCAAGGGCTATGAGTACAGGCTGTTGGGCTTCATCCCCTGGGATCGGCATCTGTACGGGGCCGCGGAAGGCGGCACCGTCTACATTCTGGGCACCGACAAGCTGGGCCGCGACCTGTTCGGACGCATGTGCCAGGCGGGACGCATCAGCCTGGCCTTGAGTCTCTTCGCGGCCTTCATCAGCATTCTGGTGGGTTCCGTGCTGGGCGTGGTCTCCGGCTACTACGGAGGCTGGATGGATGGCCTGCTGCAGCGGTTCGTGGAAGTCGTGCAATCCATTCCCGCGCTGCCCCTGTGGATGGCCCTGGCCAGCGTGGTGCCCATCACCTGGGACCCGTTCCTCATTTTCGTGATCATGGCCAGTATCTTCGCCCTGACCATCTGGACCGTCCTGGCGCGCGAAGTGCGCGGCAAGGTCCTGTCCTTTCGGGAAACGGACTTCATCCTGGCGGCCAAGGAGATGGGGGCATCCGACATCCGCGTCATCTTCCGCCATCTCTATCCGCACACCTTGAGTCATGTGATTGTGGTGCTGACCCTGCAGATCCCGCAGATCATCCTGGCCGAGGCCTTTCTGAGCTTTCTGGGGCTGGGCATTCAGGAACCCCTGATCAGCTGGGGCTACCTGATGCGGGATTCCAACAGTCTGGAGACCCTGGGCGTCAATCCGTGGATTCTGGCGCCGGCGGCGTTCATCGTGATGGCGGTGCTGGGATTCAACTTTCTGGGGGACGGCCTGCGGGACGCGGCAGATCCCTACGCCATTGCCTGAGCAGCGCCATGTCGCTTCCCGCCAACCTCTCCGGATCCACGCTGCCGCCCGCCGGCGGCGACGATGTCATCCTGGAGGTGCGCAACCTGAAACAGTACTTCCCCATTCGGACCGGACTGCTGCAGAGAGTCACCGGTCATGTAAAGGCCGTGGACGGGGTGGATTTCCAGCTGCAGGCCCAGGAAGCTCTGGGGTTGGTGGGCGAAAGTGGCTGCGGCAAGACCACCGCCGGTCGCACCATTCTGCGGCTGTATGACGCGACAGATGGGGAGATCTGGTACACCCGCACCGACGGGGAAAAGGTCGATCTGGCGCAGCTGTCCGATCGGGAGATGAAGCGCTACCGCCGCGAACTGCGCATGATCTTCCAGGATCCCTTCTCCAGCCTGAATCCGCGTCTGACCGTGATGGACATCATTGGGGAGCCCCTAGTCATTCACGGGGTCGCCCGCGGCAAGGAGATGATGGAGCGCGTGACGGAACTCATGGAAGAGGTGGGTCTCAACCCCAACTACATGGGCCGCTATCCCCATGAATTCTCGGGTGGTCAGCGGCAACGCATCGGTCTGGCCCGCACCCTGTCCCTGAATCCCCGCGTCATCATTGCGGACGAACCGGTTTCGGCCCTGGATGTCTCGGTCCAGGCCCAGGTGCTAAACCTGCTGGAGGAGCTGACGGACCGGCTGGGGCTGACCCTGATCTTCATCGCGCACGACCTGAGTGTGGTGGAGCATGTCTGCAACCGCATTGCGGTCATGTACCTCGGCCAGATCGTGGAGATAGACGATGCCGACGATCTGCTGCGGCATCCGGCGCATCCCTATACGGAAGCCCTGGTGTCTGCCGTGCCCGCGGCAGACCCGGATGTGCGCATGCAGAGGATCATCCTGGAAGGGGACGTGCCCAATCCTGCGGCCCCCCCTGCCGGCTGTGTCTTCCATCCCCGGTGCCGATATGCCGAGGACATCTGCCAGGAGGAGCGGCCGGAACTGGAAGACCTGGGCGAGGGTCATCTTTGTCGATGCCACTTCGCCAAGGAACTGGACCTGATGGGAATTGCCTGAGATGACCGCGACGGTTTCCCAGCGCCCCAGAATGATGGCCGCCCTGTCCTATCTGCTGCCGGTCGGCGGCCCCGTGATCGCCCTCCTGTTCGGCAGGGCGCGTCTGGCCACCTGGCACGCGCTGCAGTCCTTGCTGCTGACCCTGGTCCTGATTGTGACCTGCCTGATCTGGGCTGTGCTGGCCTGGACATTGAACTGGATTCCGGTCCTGGGGGCCATTGCCGGCGTGATGCTTTTTGCCGTGGTGCCGCTGGTGGGCTTCTCCATTCTCATCGCTCACGTGGCCGGCATCATGCTGGCCCTGCAAGCCAGCTACGGCTTTGTACCCATCTTGGGCACGCTGCTGGGCAACCTGCTGTCAATGCATGCCCTGACCTCGGAAGACCGGTAGCCACGTCCTTGGGCAAAGCCCTTCTCCCTGTAATCGGGACTCCTGCAGAGTTCATTGCCCACGCGATGAGTGGATAGGACATGAGGCGCTCCCAGTTTCCGCCTTTGCTGTCCTCAGAAACCGACGTTTTTATTCAAATCCAGACACTTTTTGCCTCAAGGATCGACCGAGACCAAGGATACCAGTGGAATTTTGGGCGCAACAGATGATCTGATCCCAATGCCTTTGTATCGCTCTGCCTCCCAGAGGTCTGCTTTGGGATGAACGGGCTGTTTATCCAAACAAGGACTTCGTTTCTCACCAATCAGACAATAGCCAATCGAGAGTTCCATCTTGTTTTGTCCGAAACCAGAATTGATTTCACATATGGTTGAAGATACTTCAAAAGTGGCAGGGAACGCAGTAGTTGGTCCTTAGGTCTGTTGTCGCCCCGCAAGGTCTTTTTCAGTTCGATGAAAATAGCGTGATCCTTGCCTTCCAATTCAAAGATCAAGAGGTAATCGCAGATTTGATTGCACGGACTTTTCAAAGCCGACAAGTGATTCAGTTTGGTGCCCATTCCAATCGCGGCAACGGAACAGGAAAATCCTGTTATTTCCACTTTCATGCCACTTTCTTTTTCCTGCAATGCACTGTTGCAGAAAACCGTAAAGTGTATACACCAGATAGGTTTTGCCAGTGTTGTTGCGACCGGCAATAATCGTCAGGTCTCCAAGTACAAGGTTTGCCTCTTGGATCGGTCCTATATTTTTGAACCGGTATCGGGGGAACTTTGTGTTGTCTGCAGGTGCCATGATTGGATTTTCCTTGCCGCGAAGACTACTCCGGAATTAGCGTGAACGAAGGTATTCGGTGTCAGACACCGGAATCCAAAAGAAGAGTTGGAAAAGCTTAGGTTGGATTTCCCGAATGCAGCAGGTCATGTGACGGGCGGTTTTCTGTGTCACGAAGATATTCCGCTGCAAGCTTCATGCTGGAAGTGCCTGCAATATTGGCCGTGAGAACGTAGATGGCAAATGCCCACTTCTGAGATCCAACCTGCGAGCCTAGCATCATTGGTGTCTTGTTTGATGCTTGTTGTGCGCACTTATGGTCCAGACTGCTCATACGCGATCAGGACAACCGAGGTTTGAGCATCCCATTTGACAGCCAAAATCCTTTTCTCTATAGTACTTGCACCTTCGGATCACTTGTGCCGTCGATTTGACAAGCTTAGGGTTTCTCTTGGGATCACAGGCACACCCCGACCTCGTGTAAGCCTTTTCTGACGGTCATTCGCCAGCGCTTGGACTGTGAAGAAATTTAGCAGAACCTGGAGCCAGGTCAACAAGAGAGTCGGCGGGGTTCTCCGGTAGCCCAGTTGGGAAATCCTGAATCCACAAGGACGGACTTCCATCAGTAGGGATGTTGCATTTCTTTGAGAAAGTCGTTTGCAATTCACATTGGGAGGTAGCCGCCATGTTTGACGTTAGAGTGTCTCGACGACAGTTTATGCAATGGGGAGTCGTGGGCTTGGGGACGGCGGCCTTGGCCGCGTGTGTCCCGGCCGCCCCGGGCGCAAGTCCGGCTGGCGGCACCGCGGCGGGTGAGGAATCGGTAGTGATTCGATTTCATGGCCGCACCGGGGTGCAGGGAGATCATTTCATTGAACGGGCGCGGGCTTTCGAGGAGGCAAATCCGGGGATCAAAATCAAGGAAGAGCTGTTTCCGCATGCCGAGTACCATCAGAAGATGGAGGTCTTGCTGGCAGGCCAAACCATAGGAGATACCTTCTGGACTGTCCTGTTGTCTGGCCTGTATCACCGCTACGCCAACCAGGGCGTGCTGCTGGCCTTGGATGACATGGTCGCCGCCGATGAATATGACCTGGGGGTCTTTTTCCCTGAATCCCTGGTCGCGGCCAGCCATGAAGGGTCTCTTTACAGTCTGCCCTGGATCTGTCATCCAGGCCGTGTAGGTTGCTTCTACAACAAGCAGTTGCTGGCAGACAATGGCCTGGAAGAGCCGCCCGAGGACGGGGACTGGACGTTCGGGGACCTGCTGGAGTATGCAACCGCCTTGACTCAAGACACGGATGGGGATGGTCAGATTGATCAGTTCGGCATGCAGCCGGGGCGGGATCCTTTCAGCCTTCTGGTGTGGGCCCGGGCTTCCGGGGGTGAAATATATGACGAAGAAGGCACGACTTCCCTGCTGGATTCAGAGGAGACACTCTTTGCCATTCGCTTTGTCTATGACCTGATGCACACGCACAATGTGGCCCCTTCTCCCGAACAACAGACGTCGGACATGTTTGTCTCGGGCCGCATCGGCATGGCGCAGAGTGGATATTGGGGACAGAGCTGGAAGAACCGGATAGGAGACAGATTCGAATTGGGGGCGGTGCCCATGCCCAAGGGGCCCGCGGGCATCAACGGTTCCATGTATGAATTCGATCCGGCCTGCATCTATGCGGGTTCCGAGCATCCGGACGAAGCCTTTGAATGGGTGAAGTGGTTGGCCAACAAGGAAACCGGCATCCGCATTGCAGAGGCAGGCTCTGTGCCCGGGTCCCGTCCCGATGTCTGGGAAGACGAACGTCTGACCCAGTTCCCCATTCACAATGTTTTCACGCAGATCATGTACAACGTGCTGCCGTTCCGGGGACCGGGCAATTTCCGGGGATTGGAGATGCGGGACACCTACACGAATGGCATGGATCCGGTCTGGCTGGGCAATGAAGAGCCGGAAGATGTCGTGTCCGCCGTATCTGCCAAGCTGCAGGAAGTCCTGGACAAACCGGCTTCATAGCCCATTGGAGGTCCAGTGGGGGTTGGGTCCAGTCCAGGCTCCACTGTGGCAACACCACCGACCCAGGAAATGACATCTGTAGCGGAGGTCCGGCCTGCGATGCGGGCCGGGCCTCGCAGGCCGAAGGCAACGCTCAAGCGCCAAGAGGCCATTGCAGGCTATCTCTATATCTTGCCTTGGCTGCTGGGCTTTCTGGCCTTCACGGCCTTCCCCTTCTTGGCTTCGTTCTATCTTAGCTTTACCGATTACACTGTCGTCTCACAACCAAGATTCGCCGGGTTCGCCAATTACGCCGAAGCCCTGTCGGGTGACGATCTTTTCTGGGGATCCCTGCGTCGCACATTTACCTATGCCATCATTGGGGTGCCTGCAGGCATAGTGGGCTCTCTGGCCTGTGCGCTGCTCTTGAACCAGCGTCTGCAGGGAACCACTCTCTTTCGTGCCCTGTTCTTCTTGCCTTCGCTGACCCCCTTGGTCGCGCTGGCCTTGTTGTGGCAATGGATTTTCCAGCCCGATTTTGGGATCCTGAACTTCCTGCTGGCCAAGGTGGGAATAGATGGTCCTGGATGGCTCAGCAGCATCGAGTGGGCCCTGCCTTCGTTGATCATCATGGCTCTGTGGACCACCGTGGGCGGAGGCCAGATGGTGATCTTCCTGGCCGGTCTGCAAGGGGTGCCACCGGAACTGTATGAAGCGGTGGAAATCGATGGCGGTGGCATCTGGCACAGGTTCCGCCATGTGACGCTGCCCATGATTTCCCCCACCATGTTCTTCAACCTGATCCTGGGCGTCATCGGGGCCTTGCGCGTCTTTACGGTTGCCTATGTATCCACCGAAGGGGGCCCCGCCTACGCCACCTGGTTCTACATCCTGCATCTGTATACCCAGGCCTTCAAGTACTTCAACATGGGGTACGCATCGGCCCTGGCCTGGATTTTCTTCATCATTCTCATTGCCTTTACCTACTTGCAGGTGCGCGCTTCGCGGCGCTGGGTCTTCTATGCCGGCGACACAGGCTGAAGTTCCTCTCCCGGACACGGGGCCGCAGACGGGACACACCTGGGCCCTGCTTATCCCTGAAAGCATGCATTGCTCCACCGGCTGATGGCCCTCCGCAGACATTCCCCCCTGCTCTATATCCCCATGGTCCTGCTCGCGGCCCTGTTCATGGGGCCCTTTCTGTGGACCGTGGGCAGTTCCTTCAAGCATCCCACGGAAATCTATGTCTTCCCCCCGTTGCTGTGGCCCCGGCAGATGCAGTGGCAGAACTGGCTGGAAGTCTGGCGCCAGGTGCCCTTCGCCCTCTATGTCAGGAACAGCGTTTTTGTAACCGGCATGGCCGTATTGGGACAGATTCTGTCCACCACACTGGTGGCCTATGGTTTTGCCCGGTTTCGCTTCCCGGGACGGGATTTCCTGTTCATGGTGGTGTTGAGCACCATGATCCTGCCGTTTGAGGTCCTGCTCATTCCCCAGTTCCTGATATTCCGCGAGCTGGGGTGGCTGGATTCCTACAAGCCGTTGATAGTGCCCTTTTTCTTTGGGGCGGGCCCATTCTTCATCTTCCTGATGCGGCAGTTCTTTCTGACCATCCCCTTGGACCTGGATCAGTCGGCACGCCTGGATGGCGCTCGTTCCTGGCAAATTCTCTGGAGCATCATTTTGCCCCTGTCCCGACCCGCCTTGGCCACCGTGGCCATCTTCTCGTTTCTTTCCCAATGGGATTCCTTCCTCGGCCCCTTGATCTATCTCAACACCATGGAAAAGTACACGCTGCCTCTCGGCCTGCGCTTCTTTCAACTGGTGGCCGATGCCGGCGGCGCCCCCCGGGAACACCTTTTGATGGCAGCATCCCTCACGGTCTCCATTCCGGGAATTGTGCTGTTCGTCGTGGCACAGAAGTACTTTGTGCGCGGCATTGTGCTTAGTGGCATCAAGGGCTGATGGACATGACTCTCTCCACCCCGGCCGTATATTTTGACGGTCCCCGGCAATGTTCTGTGCAGGAATACGAATTTGGCTGGCCTGTGCCGGGTCAGGTCTTGGTCCAGAGCCAGCTCTCTCTCATCAGTACCGGCACCGAGCTTGCGTTGTATGGCGGGGAATTTCCCGCCCAATCCGTGTGGGCCCGCATGGCGCGATATCCCTTCACCCCCGGGTACGCCAACATTGGAGTGGTGCAGGATGTGGGTGATGGCGTGGACCCCGGCTGGATGGGTGCCCGTGTTGCCACTCGGGGTGCGCACCGGCAGTTGAATGTGCTGGGCGCTGATGCCCTGTGGCGAGTGCCGGACTCGATTGCCAATGAGGAAGCCGCCTTTTTCACACTGGCCCAGACGGTCATGAATGGTGTGCGGAGGGCCCAGGTCGGCTGGGGCGATGCCGTCGCGGTGTTCGGGCTGGGCATTCTGGGCCAGTTGGCCGTACGCTTCTGCCGCCTGTGTGGGGCCAGACCCGTCTTTGGCATTGATCTCGCCTCCCGACGCCTGGAGTTGCTGCCGGTGGATGCCGGCGTCCACCCTCTGCATGCTGCCCAAGGGGCCGAAGCGGTGCGCCAGGCCATTGCCCAAGAGACACGTAACCGCATGGTGGACTGTGCCTTTGAGGTCACGGGCCTGCCCCAGACCATCCCCGACGCAATTCGGACTGTACGCCGGCAGGGCCGTTTCATTCTGCTGAGCAGTCCTCGTGGGCAAACCGAATTTGACTTCCACGATCTGTGCAATTCCCCCAGCTATACGATTATCGGTACGCACGGAGGCTCGCACCCGTCTGTGGCAACCCCGGACAACCCATGGACGAGGGAGCGACATACCGAATTCTTCTTTGATCTGTTGCGCGCCCGCGAACTGGATCTTTCGCATCTTCTGACCCGCAGAGTTCATTTCCATGACGCGGCCGCCATGTATCAATCCTTGTGGGAGGCCCGGACCGCAGAGCTGGGCGTGGGATTTACTTGGGAGTGAGGACCTGCAGCCCTCAGGCTTCAACCTGGTAGAGGGGCTTCGCTCGCACTGCACTTTCGATTTCAGCTCCGGTTCGCCTGAACCCAGACCAGAATGGCATACGTCATTGGCACCAGAAAGACCTCTTGAAGAGGCCAGTGGAGGGGATGCAGGAGGAATATGCTTGGCTCTCTGCCTGGTGAGGATGAAGCCCTTGGAGAGTAGCTGGCAATGATGTCATCATGTGAGCATGCCAGTACAGGTAACCATTGGAGCCGTACCTGAAGACGTGCGCGACGAACTTGTCATGCGCGCCGCGCTCCAGCACCAGTCCGTGCAGGAATTCCGTCTCAGTGAGAACGGGAGCACATCGCGTCAAGGCCCTCCGTGGACATATGGCGACAGAGAGTGCGCGACCGAAAGAAATTGGAGAAAACCCAAGATCCATCGCAGATGCTGCTTGCCCGTGACGCGGGCCGTATGTGACCGCGGTGAGCGACGCATTGGTCCTCGTCGCGGCTCTGGTTGACTTGGAAGCGGCAGGTATCGGCCGAGGCCCGCAACGTACGTTGCGGGTTGGAATGATCCAAGCAGATTTCACGATCGGTGGCCACAAGGGCCCATGGCGACCCGCTGCAACTCAACCTGACCCTCTTCCCTGTTGCCCCTTTGCCGAACGGGTATGGTCTTTGCGGGAAAACCTGACCCGTTACGACGCCTGGTATGTAGCCGTTGGCTGAGGAGCCAGATTGGCTTCTGGCAACGCTCGACAACAGGCTGAGCCGCGCCAGTGGCTCCGTGACGGAGGCCAGCCGGAGTCGAGTGCAGGCAAGCAAGCTGGTTGTCCGAAAATGAGAAGAGTCCGTATTGGCAGCGGAAGCGAGTGCGTATGCAGAGACAGTCAACAAAAAGGTTGCCATTGGTGCCACGGGACATCTGGGCCGAGAGCGGTCCGAACGTCAAGCTGCCCCTGAGGCCGATCAGAACGCGGTCTCGATTTTCTGCGGCTCGCCAACGCTCTTTCTGCCCAACATCCTTGAGGATGCATCGGAAACGCTTGCGCGACGCTATGCTGTGGGCTGTATCGAGGTGACTTGTGACTGATCCCATTCTCTGCCGCTTGGTATTGCATCGTTTCCGCAGCCTTGCCAAGGAGCAGGTGGAATTCGACAATCCCACCTTTCTCGTCGGTCAAAACGGTTCCGGCAAGAGCAATGTCGTCGATGCCTTCGCGTTCCTCGCGGAGGCGATGGTCTCCCCGCTGCAAGCAGTGCTTGAGCATCGGGGAGGATTTGCCACAGTGGGCCATTGAAGTTCTGCGAGGGGCCGTCCGTCGAATTTGGGCCTGGCGGTCGTGTTGAAGCATTGGGATGAAAATACAATCCAAACCCGATATGGATTCGAGTTGCGCACGTTGAGAGAGTACGGCTTCAGAGTCGTGCGTGAGCAATGTGTCGTGCAGCGCGCCGATGGGTCCCATGATTGGTTCGATCTTTCTGCGGCTTCCAGAGGTTCTGCCGTAAACTGGACAAGCAATGTGCATACCCTGGAGCCAGTCATGGAGCCGAATGCCCTTGCTCTTCCCTTGGTCGGTGGCGATGCGCGCTTTCAGGCGGGTCTGCGCTTCTTGTCAGACATGCGAATATACCGGATTGAACCGGAGGCCCTGCGCGCGATGCAAGGTCCGGACGGCGGCGTGCGCCTGCATTCCGATGGCAGAAACGCTGCCAGTGTGCTGCGCGAGATCCAACGTCAATCCCCGGACGACCGGGAGAGAATCCGTGAGCTTCTCGAGCGCATTGTCCCCGGGACCCTTGGGGTCCGGCCCAACAGGCACGGCAACAAGCTGACGCTGGAGTTCACCCCAAATGGGGCGACATCGGCACCAGTGAAATTCAAAGCGTTCAACATGTCTGCCGGCACGCTCCGGGTACTGGGGCTGCTCACAGTGATCTTCCAACGTCCGGCCCCCTCGCTTCTCGCAATTGAAGAGCCGGAAGCCACGATGCACCCGGGAGCGCTAGGTGCGATTCTGGATGTATTGCGGCATGCAGGACGCTTTATGCAAGTCGTGGTGACAACGCACAGTCCCGATGTGCTCGATGCCCCATGGATTGAAGATCGACACCTCCGAATTACTAGCTGGGAAGAGGGCGCGACGCGCGTCAGTCCAGTCTCGGCGGCGGCAAGGACGGCCTTGGGTGAACACCTGATGGGTGCGGGTGAGCTGCTGCGCTCAAACGCTTTGACGCCCACCGAGCTGTTTGTGCCGGATCCACACCAGTACAGGTTGTTCTCGGAGCACGATCTGACATGAATGTCCAGAAGATTCAGCCGATCGTGGAAGGCCATGGGGACGTGGCCGCGCTCCCGGTACTGCTACGCCGTCTCGTTGAGGAAGCTCAAGCTTGGGGCGTTGTCATTGGGCAACCGATCCGTAGACGCCGCAACCAGCTCGTTTGTGAGACCGAAGTAAAGCGAGCGGTAAAACTGGCGCTTCTGCAATCAAACTGTTGCTCAGTCCTCATCCTGCTTGATGGAAATGCAGACTGCCCCGCCGAGTTGGGACCGATCGTGCGAGCCTGGTCAGCTGCGGCAGCCGGCAATGTGCCGTGCAGGGTCGTCATCGCACACCGGAAGTACGAGGCGTGGTTTCTGTCCGCCATCGAGTCGCTGCGAGGACACCGTCGTATAAAGGACGACGCGAAATCTCATCCAGATCTGGAAAACCCCCGTGGCGCCAAGGAGCAACTGGAAGCACGAATGTGCACTGGCGCAAGCTATCTGGAACGCATAGACCAACCGGCATTCAGCGCAATGTTCTCGTTTCCAGATGCTTGCCGCAGATCCAGATCTTTTCGAAAACTCACCAGTTCATCTGGGATCTTGATCCGTGCCATGGGGCAGAACATCGATGCATGGCCTCCCATTACCTGGACCGAGGACGTTTGAGTACGATGCCCTGGATGGTGCCTTCTGTAGGCATCAAAAAAACGACGAGACCCTGTGGCCGCTGGCTCCAATCCACCATCACATCCTTGTTTTGATGACACCCTTGGCTGAGAGAGTGGCTCTGTTCCACACCTCGGGGGCGCGCCACAGTGCCAGGGGACATACAATCGGGACGGTACATAGACGGCCTTCAAAGGGCCGGGCTGGCAAGCCGAGCAGGCATCACTGCGAGGGTCAAGGACGTTGGGCATGCAGGAAAGCAGCGGTCCAGGGCGCGGCCTGCTGTCTTCTCCCCGAGCTGTGGTCATGCGCAGGCGTATCGACAATCTCGGCTGCCACAATGTCGAGATCATCGAACGCGGCAGTGAATTCGTCAACAGTGACCAGATCAAGACCGGCGAAGAAACAGACGCGGTTCATGGTGGAGTCGAAGTCTTTCAGGAGCACGGTGCCACCGGGCGCGAGCGCATCCTTGATCATGCGAAAGACGGATGTCCGTCCCTGCTTGTCTCCCGGGAGCGCGAAGCTGTTCGTGATCAGATCATAGGGGCCGACAGGCTGCCACTGGATCGCATCGGCTACATGGAACGCCGCGTCCAGTCCTCGTGCCTGCACGATTTGCCTTGCCGCCTTGATGGCGTTCGCCGCGATGTCAATTCCGGTCACCCGCCATCCCCGTTGACAGAGGGCGATGACCAGTCCACCTGCCCCGCAACCTATGTCGAGCGCCCGCCCCGGTCGCAGGGTGTCGATGATATCCAGAAATCCACGGTCTGGCTCGCCATAGTCAGTTTCATCCCCTGCGTAGGCTTGGTTCCAATCGAAAGGGTCTCGGTCTGGCATGCGTTCACGCCCCTTGATTCCCTGGCTGTGCCTAACCTGCGGCGACGGGATCTGCACCCCAGCAGCTGCATCACCCTGAGCGCGCGGTGGCACACTCCGAGTGGCCCTTGGGCGATGTGGCGACGGGACGATGAACGGAGCGATGCCCCAGTCGTTCGTCAACAGTCAGGTCGAGTTTGACTCCGGAAAGATTTCCTCTGGGCTGCATATTAGGATCTCGGCAACAGCCGCGCCCCTCCACGTTGAGTCCGCCGCGCTGGTGCTGATAGACATCGAAGCGAGGCTGATCGGGCGGAACTTCCAGAATGTCAACAGCGGACCGCCGCAAGCAGCCAGCAGAATGACGCACGGCCACATCAACAGCCTCCTGCCTACAGCTTCAGGGAATGGTGGTGGTCGTTCAGTGGAACATCAAGTGGCCCGGCAGCAGTTCCAGCCCCAGCATTCCACGAAGGGACGCCGAAAGTCGGAGGCTTGGGGATGCGGACGGAGATGTCCGACATCGACCTTCATTCCGTATCCTCACATGTACTGAAGTCCCAGCACATTTCCAGTTACAAAAGCCGCGACTGTGGCAGGTTGGCCATCCTGCGGTCCAGCGTCAGGACCTCCAGACCGGCGCGGTGGTGGTCGTTGGCGATGAGGCGGTCGAACAGGCCAGGGCCACCGGAAGCCTCCAAGGCGGCCAGGACCGAGTGCCCGTTCAGAGGAGCCACTAGCCCGCTGCGCAGCGCATCTAGCCGGCCGCCGCGCGCCTCGGCGGCGGTCACGCCATAGTGGTGCTGTACGGCGACGTATGTCTCTCCAACAACTTGGTTTGATGCAAAGACTTCGGCATCGTCATGCTCGACCAAGGTCTTCAACACCATGACGCAACGTTCAAACTCCGCCGCCGGATTGCGAGTGAGCAGCCTCACCAGTACGGATGTATCAATCCCGAAGTGACGGGTCATAAGGCTGCCTCCGGAACTTGTGAATGTCGAACGGCTTATCATGACCAGACCGAATCTTGTCCTGCAGAGTACCAAGACGAGACATGTCTATGCGCCGGGGACGCAGGATAAAGCCATCTGGCCCCTCTTCGAGTTCCAGTCGGTCACCAGGGCCCACTCTCAGCGCATCCAGTACCCGCGCCGGGAAGGTGACCTGCCGCTTTGAAGTTATCTTGACTATCACTACGCATGCCCCTCCTTACTAAAATGACAATACAGTAAGGAAGTCAAAGTCCAGTCTGACCTGTCTCCTTGTCCCCTTGTTGGAATAAACATTCGGTTTGGGATGACAGCATAGGATTTGTGCCCCTTGCGCTTCTCGAGGCCATGCTGTACATGCATCTCGCCTCCACACAACAGACCCCGCTCCAGACCCTGCACGGCGATGCCCCGCGGAAGCTCGGCGAGCGGGACCGGATCGAGATGCTGCTGTCGCAGGGCAGCTGGGGCCCGCCGATCATTGCCCGGCATCCGGTCTTCACGGTGTCCCCCCTGTCTGCATCACCCCAGACCAACCATGACGCGCCGTTGCTGCACACGATGTACGTGGACAAAGTGTTATCGGGCGTGAAGGCAGTACAAACGCTGTCGCATCTCAACCGGGCACACCCCCAAGAAGCACGACACCTTCATACTGGACTTCTCAAACGATGCCGACACGATCCAGAACATCTTCGCTGACTACTCCCGGACCGCGATCTTGGTGGAGGCGATCGATCCCGACAGCCTGCACAACCTCAAGGCAATGCTCGACAGGCATCAGGATACGGCCGGTGCAGGTCGACGAGTTGGTAGAGCGTTACCGCCTAGGGACGCCCGCGACTGGCTCAACCCGATCATCGGTACCTGTGTTGAAATCTATGGGAAGCAGCTGGATGAGGACAGCCAAGTAGACTTCAAGGCCAAGGCCTTCCTTCATGCCTATGGGTTCTTGGCCGCCATCCTGCCGTATGCCAATGCCGCGTGGGAGAAGCTTTCTGACCTTCCTCGTTTCCAAGCTGCCTGCCCTCATGGAGGACGCTGTCGAAGGGGACCCTCGAAACCATCGCCATGCACCGCTACCGGGTCGCGAAGCAGGCGATGCGAGACATCCCGATTCCCGACAAGGATACAGAGATCGATCCAGTATCCACCGAGGGCGATGGGCAAAAGCCAGGGCGATTGCATTGTAATTTGCGATCAGCGCCGATGCGAAACTCATCGGGCATGCGCCTGTCCTGGAAGGCGTTTAGCGTCATGGCTGATATCCCCGTCTCCGCCCTGGTCACTTGTCTGGAGCAGGTGGAAGAGCCTCGTATCGACCGCGCCCAACGACACGCATGGCGGGACATCCTCGTCTTGGGGGTGCGGGCGACCATCTGCGGAGCCGACCACCTGGTGGCGATTGAGGATTTTGGCCAAGCGAACGAAGCATGGCTGCGCACTTTTCTGGCCCTGCCGCATGGCACACCGTCTCACGACACGGGGGCCGGGGGTGGGCGCGACGGGATGCGGCCCGGTGGGAAACCTGTTTGTTGGACTGGGTCCAGTCGGCCTTTACGCTCGCCCAGGGGCAAGTGGTGGCCGTGGACGGCACAAGCGTACGTCGGTCCCGGGACGCGGGCCGGGGCAGTCTCCCCTGCCCTGGGTCAGCGCCTGGGTCCAGGCCCACCGTTTGGTTTGGGCCCCACAGGCGGTGGAGGGCCGATCCAACGACATTGCCGCCATCCCGCCGCGGTGGCGGATGCTGGACTGGGCCGGGTGCATCGTCACGCGGGACCGGATATCCCTTGGGTGGGGATGCCAGAAGGCGAGCGCCCACAGATCCGGGACCAGGGCGCGGACTGTGTGCTCGCCATCAAGGAAACCCAGAAACACCTCCATGCTCGCTGGGACGACACCTTGGGCGCTGCACGATCCCCAGCCTTCCCGGGTTGTCCCCACGACTACGCCGAGACCGTGGGCAAGGACCAGGGCTGCATCGAAACCCGTCGGTGTGGAGTGATTGGAGCCTCGGACTACGATCCGTATGTGGACCCGGAACCCGCATGGGCGGATCGGCAGAGCCTGGTCCTGGTCGTGTCGGAACGACGGCGCGGCGCCACCGTCACCACCGCCACCCGCCACTTCATTTCCAGCTGTCCGCCCCGCTCCCAGGCCTTGCGGGCAGCCGTCCGGGGCCACGGGCGGGTGCCCTCCGGGCGCGAAAACTCCATGCTCTGGGTGCTGCCCCGGCGGACGATAATGGAAGAGATGGCTGCAGGGTGGTGGCCAACCGGTCTGCTGCGGTTGCTGCCCCACGGCGGAGCCATAGAACTGGGAAGGTGCATGCCGGCAGCTGCAGTGACGGTGCTGATCATGGCGGTGGTCCTTTGGAATGGGCCCCACCCCGTAGCGTATCCGAGGCGGCACAAGGCGGTCATCCCAGCGATTCCGGCAGTGGGCAGGGAACTGACCCTATATCGGGAGTCGGAACAAGCCGGGCGGTGCGGCAGAGCGCGACAGTCCGGCATGGAGGATGGCGGTCAAGACTGTGGCCGGACTACCATCACGGGAGTGCCGGCCCCCCTTACCAAGGCCTCTGCGACACTGCCCATCATCCATCGTGACAACCCGGAACGTCCGTGAGTGGTGGTCGCGATGAGGTTCCGGGACGTCTCGTGGGCCAAGTCCAAGAGGGCTGGTGCCGGGGTGCCCCGCAGCACCTGGTGCCGGACAGACAGTCCCTTGCTTGTAAGATCCGCAGAGACCCTTTCCAGATATCCCAAGGCTTCCTGGGTCATGTCCTCGGTGACATGGGGCATACGGGTGGCAAACTCAGCATAGGTGTAGTAGGACGGATACTCGACCCTGACCACCCTGGCGAGCAAGACCTCCAGTGATAGAAGACGGGCCAGCTCCTCGACGTAGGGCAGCACACGTTCAGCGAGTTTGGATCCATCCAGAGGCACCACCATCGTGGTCAGGGCCGCGTTCGCTTCCTCCTGGTACTTCTTGGCCCTGTCCGGAGTAATGGTCAGCACTGGCACACTGGAGGAATGGAGCACCTTGTTGGTCACACTGCCGAGGATGCTGCGGCCAATGAGATTTCGACCGTGGGTGGACATCGCGATCAGGCCACACCCCTCACCTGAGACACGCAGAATCTCCTCGGCCGGGTTTCCTATGGAGGCCCTTGTTTCTGCTTTTATGCCCTGGTCCGCCAAACGGAGTGCGATGGCATTCAGACTGTGCAGGGCATGGTCTCTCGAGCTCTCTTCGATCTGGTCCCTGTATATGGTCCCGGCCTCCCTGGCCACCGACGGATAGAGGGGCGGGAGCGAGGCGGGGTAGTCGATGGCATCAGAATCGACCACGGCCAGCAGCACCAAGGGGACATTCGCTTTCTTGGCAATCTCCGAAACATAGGGCAGGATGCCTTCCGCAACATCGGTTCCATCCAAGGGCACCAGAATGGATTGGGACAAGACATGGGTCATTGTTCTTTCCTTGTTTTCCTGTGCGGCCACAATCTCTCCTTTCCGTACTGGAGCTTCCGCTTTCCTCTGGGCAAGAAGACATGGAGATCATATCCAAAAAGACCACGCCGGTGTGTATGGCCCGTGAATGATTTGGCTCTGTCCGGTCAACGCAAGTGACATTGTCACTGGATCTGCACGTCAGGCGGGGGCAGGTTGAGGCTGCGGCCACAAAGCGCAAGGTTGCCAGCTTTCGGGCGGAGAACCCCACCGGTGAGAAGGGGTTAGGGCGGAGGGGCTGGAGACCGCCCGGGCCTACTTCAAGCTAGTCCACTCCCCAGAAGTTCCGCTGCATCTCCCGGTCTCTGCGCTCCAAGGCCTCGACTAGGGTCAACCCCAGGCGTGTCTCCGGCCCCCACGGCTTCAGCGGCCTGGTCAAGTGTCAGAAGTGTGACCAGGCCCTCACCACCTACGCAGCCAAGAGCGACAGGCACACCTGCTGCATCTGCCACTCCCTGTTGAAGACAGGGAAAGGGATCTGCAAGTCCCCCCATGTCCACATCGCACTGGCTGCGCAGACACTCCGGAGTTGTCCGGTCCCCGGAAGTTGAGACAGACCTGCTGATAGGGATGTATCTGCTCTGGATAACAACGAGGCCGGAGCTAATTCCTGCCAAGCCGTATACGCTCGCCGGCAGAGGCGCAGGCTTGCCGCGAGACACCAGCCAGTGCAGGCCGAACACCGCCAGCAGACAGAACGGCACAACCATGACGATGACCGCAAGGCGCACCGGTCCAAATACGCAGGGGCGTACCGGCCCTGACGCCAAAGGACAGTGCCCTCCCATTTTGCAGCATAGATGAAGAACGCCGTCCCCAGATCAGCCATCCCCCACGGCAGGGAGCCGAACCGGTCGGGTGCTGTGGTCGGCATAACCCACGTATGGAACATCGAGACCGTCCCGCCCAGCGAATCGGACAGAGGCTGCTCTGGCCGGAGCCCGCGGTATCCCGTCAGTGTCCCGCCGACCATCCCGTTGTGTGCCGGAAAAACTGCCAACGGGATGGACGAGACGGCACCATAGACGACGGCATGCTTCAGCCTGATAGGCACCGGCAGGTCCCGGCGCGCCAGGAGCAGGAGGCCTCTGGTGAGGATTGCCGTGATCCCGCGGTGCCGGGTTATAGCGGCCAGAGCGGCCAAAAGGGCTGAGCGCGCCAAGGCCAATTTCGTGCTTCCCAAGTGCCGACGTGACCCCAATGGCATCGGTGCGAGAAGGGTGAACAGGGTGCAGAGCGGTTCGGTCAGGAGGCAGGAGGAGGCTTCGCGGAGGGAAAAGGAGGTCATCAGCGACACAGACACAGTGGCCCCCAGCCCCAGGAGGCGCAACCTGAGGCTGGACATGAAAATAATGGGACTTGCCTTTTACCGGCCTGACCTGTTCATGGCGCAGCGCGCCTGAGCTTAACGGGAGAATCCTGGATGCTTGAGCCCCGCTGGACGGGCGGTGCATTGAGAGATGGACTGTGGACAGGCGTGGATTATGACAGACGGCAACCGCGAGGTTACCCTGGTGGTCTTCGGAAAGGACGATGCCCCGACCCTGCTGGGGACCTATACCTTCTGGGTGGTCTGGCCCTAGCGGTGGACCCGCTGGAGCAGCGGCTGGTTCCAACTCACCTCATCATGTACCAGCCCTGCTTGGAAAAGCATGACTCAACAGCACAGATACAACTATGAATAATCTTGGACGAATCCCTCTCTCCCTGTCATCAGAACATAAGGGGGGGGGGCAGCCCTGCTGTCGGGCCTCCCTCGCCCTTTGAGCGGCCGGAGCGTCAACTGGTGTTTTGCCGCTTGTGTCTGACTGCTCATAGTCGCGACGGGGTTGCGCTTCTACGACCTGCCGGGACATGCTCTATCGTATGACGAAGCGCTGGCGGAAGTCATTCCCAATACCCGTGGCCGCAATTTCTCGCCGATACTCTATCCCCTGATCCTGTACGCGGTTCGGAAGGTGGAAAGCTCCGCCCTCCGCCTCGTGTCGGCGGCGGCCATCGTCCTCGCCGTTGCGGCAATGCTGTTTCTGCTGCCTCGCCTCGGCATCAGCCGGGAAGCGGCCTTTCTGGCGGGCCCGTTGGCGACTGTCTCCCCCGCTGCCAAAGAACACGCCCAGAATGCAAGGGAATACTCCGTTGCCGTGCTGCAGGCCGTGCTGATGACAGTCAGTCTGCTGTGGTATCTGAGGGACGGCAGGAAAGCAGTGCTGTGCCTATCCCTGTTCCTTGTCCCGCTGCTCCAGTACGGCCTGTCCTTTGCGGCAGTATTGTCTGGCATAGGCCAAAATGGTTTGGGGCGACTGCGGGTCCCCGTCGATGCCAGACAGTATCTTCGCCCTGCCTCCCGGAAGGTCATCCATCGTGTGGATATGCAGGTTGGCCTTGAACCAATGTATGCCCGGAATCTACCGACACCAGTGGTCGGTTTCTTGTCGCGCAAACGTCATCATGCAACCTCCGTGACGGCAACGCGTCCCGCAGCAGTGCGCACACCCTAGTCAGATTTACATGCCATCGCCAATCCGAACATCACAGAATCCTGGCATATCTCGCCTATGGGGGATGAACGGCAGTCCCTGTATCGCATAGTCGGTAGAAGTCCGGGATGGACCTGCCCAAGACCGGGCTGCCGTCCTCACTGGCATCAAAACCAATGTGCTGCAGGTCGTCTTGGGCTCCCTGTGGGTCGGGATGTCCAGTAGCGTTGCCTTTCCCTGCATCTTTTCCACGAGACCCCTGCGGCCCTCGACATACCGGGTGCTGTAGAGGATCGTCTGCAGATCCGAGACGTTCAGAACAGCGTTCTTACCAATGCCATATGAGCCGCCCGGGGCGCGCCCCTCCTTGCTGACTGTCCCTGCTTGTACGACCAAGGCATTCCAGCGCGCGTGCTTGAGGCCGGTGGTGCCTGTGGCCTGTGCCTTCAGGCAGGGGATGGAGCGTTTCCTTACGACTTGGAGTGCTTTCTTGTAGACAGTGATGGTATCTGCCCTCTGATCTGCTACCGCTGTTTAGACAGGACTGCAAATGACGCTGCAGTTCTGCGGCAGCCAAGAGTCCACGTTGCACACTGACCTCGGCAAAGGGGACCGTTACGCTGTCTGTGAAGCTATTGTCCTTGGCATCCAGTGAATTCTGCCGAAGTTCCCGTACCAACTTTGGGATCGGTGCATTGCTGAAGTGAGTGCTCGACGGGTCCTGCACGAAATCGATTCCACCGTTCCAGGCAGGAAACCGCTACATTGGTTTACTCATCCGAGTCTGACGCATCCTCCGCAAACACGATCATCCACCTGACACGCAGGAGATAAGGTCACATTGACCGTCTTGGAGCAAGCTGAGGTACGGACTGAGGAGTGTCTGCTGATCAATGAGGAACAGGGCCCGCAATCCTGCTTGCAAGACTACACAGGGCCTGATCGCAAAGGCTCTTGATTGTATCCAGTTTGGTGGAGCTGGGGGGACTCGAACCCCCGGCCTCCACAGTGCGATTGTGGCGCTCTCCCAATCTGAGCTACAGCCCCTTGTTCCCAGACAGCCAAGACCAACCCAGACTGTCCGGGCCAGGCTTGTGCCCTCATTGCATGGAGCTTATGGGACTTGAACCCATGACCTCCACAATGCCATTGTGGCGCTCTCCCAATCTGAGCTAAAGCCCCTCACGGGAGCAGAATGTTACAAGGTACACGCGCCCTGAGTCAAGACGCAGTGTCCATTCCGGTCCGCCGCAGGTCTCAGCCAAAGACCTTGCGCTGTGATTTTGGGGACTTATATGCCTAAGAAACTATCGCAAAAGTCGGAGTTTCCACCCACGCCGGTACCCGATGAGAATACAGGCCAGCGGCAGCAAGGCCAGACAGGTGCAGGCCTTCGTCTCGTAGCGTACCAAAAGCCCGCGGCACTGGGAAAGCCAGGCCAGGGTGCGTGCTCCCACCCACCGGCGGGCCAGATAGCGTGTCTTGCCGGTGTCGTCCCACGTCTCCGCCCCGATGCGCCGGATATGGGGCACGTAGTCGTACCGGGCCGCATCTCGGTGCAGGCGCAGGATGACGGGGATCGGAGAGGCGCGGTGGGGGCCGCCCGCGGCGCAGACCGCAGAGCCTCGGGCGGGCCCAGACGGTCTGGATCGTGGGGTGCCGGCCCCGGGCCTGGACGCAGTGGCCCCGGGAGGAACGCACCCCGTCCCGGTGGATGCTCTGGGCCGCGATCCGCTGGCCCTGGCGACGCGCGAGGGTCTCGTCGATCCCGCACACCCGGGAGCCTGGGTCGGTGCCCGATGCGCCAGCCACCGGGTCAGCCGCGTCCGAACTCACCGCCCGCGCGGACCCGCGCGCCCGATTGAGCCCCTGGGGGTACACCGCGAAGTTGCGCGCGGGGTGCCACCCCAGCGCCTACAGCGCGGTGGAGACGGTGCGCCGACCCGAAGCCCGCAGAGTGCCTGCCCGCCGCCGTGGGGCCTGGCTCCAGGTCCGAGCCGGGAAGAGCGGCGCACACGGCTGCCGCAGGGCTGCAATGACGGGAGACAGGATCGGCATGATGGACCTCGGGTGGTGCTGGGGCCCATGGTGCCATCCTGTCTTGCCTGGGGCCTCCCCTGTCTGTTTGGTGCAAATCTGAGCTAAGTTGACGGTAGACAGGACCATCTTCGAGATGTGGCTGGCCCTGTAATCGCAGGAGCCTCCAACGAACAGGGACGCGGTGGTGGGCTTCGGCTTGCGTCCCCAGCCCTTGGACTTCACCGACTCCTCAGCCAGGAACTCCGCCCAGGAGAACGACGACTGCTGCCCCTTCTCGGCTACGGCATGGCTGTCGTGGCCATTGTTGCTCACGACCAACTACTCGACGCTCGGCCCGATGTTATCAGCGTGGCCGTTGCCGTTCACTACCTCCGGCTCAACCTCGACGGCCTTCCAGCCATCGTCCACCAGGTACTCCTCGGCACTGGCCTCCAGCTTCTCCCGATGCTCCCTGATGTGATCCAAGGCGTTGGCCATGTTCAAGTCGTGGTCTCGATGACATGCCAGATGCGGCCCAAGCGCCGCTTCACTTCCTCAAGCTCCTCTTCGATGGCCTGAAGCCCCTGGCGCTGCTCATGGGCCACTCCATCCATCCCCTTGCCCACCAGCTTCACGAGGTCGCGGATGTTGGGCTCCGTGAGGATGTTCTCCCGTATGTTGCCGACAATCAGGCCCTTGCACCGCCAGGCGTTGAGACTGGGGGCGTCGCAGGCCCCGCTACCCCTCACGGCTCTTCAAAGCGGAACTTTCCCTCCCACAGCCGGCCCTCTCCGGGAATATACTGGCTGGTGCGGATTTTGGCGATGTTGTACTCGGGAAGAGTGCGCGTCGCCACGCATAGCCCGCCGTACCGGAACTCCTGCCGGTCTAACCTGAAGTCCAGGTTGTCGAAGCCGTGCCGCTTGCGATGTTCGGGGAGGTCGTTCGCGTCAGCCGGGTCCAGGTGGAGGAAGAACCGAGCCTCAACGTCCTCCGGCCTGCACGGCTCCTTCACGTAAATCAGGCGGGTTTCGATGAGATGCATGTCAAAATCGGCGCGGATCGCCGGTTCGCTGTCCCGTACCAAGTCGGCCAGATACTGGCTGGCTGTCATCGTCTCAATCCGTACCGGCGGGAGCGCGTCGCGGGGCAGCACAGTGGCGGCCACACATAACTCCGATTGATTTTGGTGTAGGTCCGTATCTAGCAGCTTGATGGCTGTTTCATCCCCTTGACCGGTCCAGGACCATGCTATCAGATCGTCCGGCTCGCAATCCCTGGTGAACACTTGCGCCATCCGGCCGTCCACAATCATCCCCACGCCGTCCGATTGGTAGTCGAAATGCGGACCCATTCGCTCCCAGAACCAGGCGGCGACGTCAGCATCTGTCAACGTGATCCTGCAATATGTCTTGGAAGTTCTGGACGAGACTGTAACCGCCTTCCCACCCCCATCGAGCCTGCGACCAAGCCTGCTTGGCGGCGTTATGCCGCCAAAGATCAACCCGTTATAGGCGAAGTACGCTAGGATGCCGGCGACGGCACCCAACAGCGGGACGATGGCGTTCCCCCTCATCCTAACCTTCTCCCACAAGGGGAGAAGGAACAACCGCCCCTCTCCGACCTCTGGGGTGCCGAGACCTGCCCCCTCTCCCATCAAGGGAGAGGGTTGGGGTGAGGGCACTCCCCGACGCGCCCACTCGATGAGGCACAGCGCGCCAGTCGCCGCCAGCGATATGGCGACGTACTCCAGACGCACCCAGGGCAGGGCAAAGGCGACGGCCACCAGAGGCCACTTCCACCGCGCCGGGTTGCGCGCATACAGCATCACGGCCAGGAAGAGCAGCCCCAGTATGAACAGTGCAGCGGCAGCGTGGCGAACAGCAGAATCCAAGGCAGGCGGGCCAGACGGGCCGCCGCGGCGATGAGGGCGACTCCCCCGGCGATGAGCATGCTCTCGAAGGCCTTGACGGCGAACAGGGCCTGTTCCGGGTCGAACACCCAATGGAAGGGGGTGATGAGCAGCAACCAGAGGGGATGGTAGCCGTTGGTGCGGGTGATGCCGCCGTCAAAGGTGGAGAACTTCCCTTCGGCTAGATATTGCGCGGTTTTGAAATAGTAAAAGGAGTCGTCGGTGTTGACGTCGCTGATCAGATTGATGAGGTCGAATCTAGCGAGCATGTACCAGACGAACCCGGCGCCGTAGGCCAGAATGCTGCCGATGAACAGGGCGGACAGAGCATTGCGCAGCCCCGGGGGACATTCTGATACCGTACGGTCAGGGCACGCCAGCGACCGCCAGCATTTTCCACTGTGTCACTCCTAGTGGTAAGTTTTACACAAAAAGAATCCCTTCTGACGTGAGTTAGGGATAAGGTAAGGACACCGCGGGCATCCCAGAAGGGTATTCTGGGGCATCGTACAACAGCCCGGAGGTGTCCCCCATGAGTCTTCTACTCGCTCTGTTCTGCGTTGTCGATGCTTGCTGCCCGCAGTTTGAGCTCGCGTGGCAGCGGCGGTGACGGGCCCCCGCTGGTCCACCCGCGCGAGCATGACGATCCTGATCCACTTCCTTCGGCGCCGCGATCGGGACTGCAAGAGCTCCTGCACCCTCCATGTCCCGCTCTATCGGCGCGCGGCGGGCCTTCGCCCGCCCATTCCGGGGCTGAACCGGGCGTGGAGGGGCACACAGGGGGACGACCAAGGGTATGTCTCCCAGGCTGTGGGGCCGCGCGGTACGCCCGCGGCCGCCGCCTGTGGCCGCGGGCCCACAGGAAGCCCCAGCGGGTCACGCGCGCAGACCATCGGCTGCTCCGCCCGCGGGCCCTCGGGGAGTCGGTCCACGAGCAGCTCACGCATATCTCGCCGGGGGACGCGTACGCGCCCCCCGGCACCTGGTCCATTGCCTGGTGCACCGGCGGTCGGGGTTGATGGCCGTAGGCCATCAACCGAAAAAATCCTCGCTGGCCCGGGCACGCAGTCTCCCGGCGCCCGTCTCTTGTCCCTAACTCCCGTTATCTAGACTTTGCCAATCACGAAGTCGGTCGCAGCCACCTTGGCGCAAATCCGGGAACGGGATTACAGCGCAGGCGCAAGCGGCCATGACAAGACGGTTATCGGGGTGGGTATCACTTTCACGCGGCAAGGTCCGACACCCGTCACAGAAGTGGGTTTCGAAGTCTTGTACCAACCGTCCGACAAAGCGGTTGCATGCATCTGAGGATGCGCGGGGCGCGGAGCACCCTCGTACGCAGCAGCATGAGCCTGCCCTCACCCCGCGCCGGCTTGGTTCCAAATTATGGCCAGACCTCGCTACAATGATAGATTGTTGGCCTGCGCTGTTACTCCGCCCATGTCTGTCTTCCTCCGATTCGATCGCTGCACCCTGCTGCTGACCGTCCTGGCTGTTTTGGGCGCAATTCTCATCCTGGCGAGGGAGGCCACCTATGGCGTAGGTCTCCAAGGGGATTGGGCCACCTACATCTCGACTGCCCGGAACCTGCAGGCGGGAAAAGGGTTTGTGCAGATATACGGCTGGAACTATTGGCACTGGCCGCCGCTGTACCCGATGCTACTGGCTGCAGTTAGCCTGGGAATATTTGACCCTTACGCGGTCGCCGGGCCGTTGAATGCCGCCGTCTTCGGGCTAACCCTGTTCGTGGCCGGTCAATTCCTGCGGTGGCACGTTCAACAGATTTTCCTAATCTGGGCCTGTCTGGCCATAATGCTGGCCCTCCCGTTGACCGCGGTGGCCTCCTCCGCCATGGCCGAAGCGCCCTTTATCCTGTTCACCACCCTCTCCCTGGTCCTGATTTCCCGGTACTTGGATACGGGCCAGCGTGCGGACTTGGTTTGGGCGGCGGTGTTCGTCTCCCTGGCCATCCTGACCCGCTACATTGGCGTTACCCTGATCATGACTGTCCTGCCCCTGTTGTTGCTCCGACGCGGCGTCGGGCCGTGGGTGCAAGCCCGGCACATCGGCTTGTACCTGATGATTGCTACGCTGCCGTTGGCCCTGTGGCTCGGGCGAAATTTCCTGGTCTACGGCGAACTCCACGGACCCAGACGGCCGTCGCCGTACAGCCTAGGGGAGATTCTGAGCCGGTTTCTGGACGATATGGCTGAATGGGTATTCCTTGTTGACCTGCCGACGGGGGGCGCGCTACATGTGGCTGCCACGGGATTCATGGCCCTGGCCCTGCTGACTCTGGCCCTCGCCGTGGGATACATCGGCGTCCGCGTCTACCGGCTGGATGGGGACCTGACTGGTCGGCAGTACCTGTTCTTGGTGTGTGGAGGCTTCGCCCTGGTGTATCTGGCCTTCCTCACCACGGTGCAAACGCGCACCGAAATCCTGCCCCTGGGGGGCCGGTATCTGTCGCCCGTGTACCTCCCTCTCCTGTTCACGGCAGTGTTGGCGCTGGACCAGTTCCTGGGCTATGAGCCCCCCCCCCACACACACATTACTGGGAGCGGTCGGCTGCTGGCCAACAGACAGAACATTGGTGCCGCAAACCGGGGAGGGGCAGTCCGCTGGCTGACCGTAGTCCTCGCCCTGTGGCTGGCTGTGGGCGCGGGACAGAATGCGCTTGACATCCGGCGGGCCAATGTCCAAGGCATAGGTCTGACCGGCCCACACTGGGTCCACTCGGAAGTCGTGCACTATGTCCAGAAAGAGCTGGGGACGGGGGCGGCAGTATACAGCAATGACGGTCGTCCTCTGTACATCTACGCAGGGCCCGGGGACTATCGTCGTCTGTCACGGGACCCGGTCAAGATGCGGGGACAGCTGGAGAATATGGCAGACGGCGCCTATATCGTCTGGTTCCATGAGTATCAACATGTGGCAAGCTACCACCTCCAGCAGTTGCAGGAGGTGCCGGGCCTGGCACCGGTGGCGGAGCTGTTTGACGGCGTCATCTTCCAGGTCGACCGGGCGTATGACGCGGGCACAGCGCGGCGGACAGCGTACGCCGCGCTGGTGTCTGGCGTGCCGGTGTTGCGCGCCGCCTTTGACGTGCACTGGGACGGACACACGCTGCATTACGTCAAGGAGGGATGCGGCCCCGCGGATATGGCATTGCGGTTCTTCCTGCACCTCATCCCTGTCGACACCCATGATCTGCCCTACGCTCGTCGGTCCCACGGATTTGACAACCTAGACTTTGATTTTGCCCGCCGGGGCGTGCACTTCGACGGACGATGCTGGGCCAAGGTCCAACTGCCGGCGTACGCCATTGCCCGGATCCGGACCGGCCAGTACCTCCTTGGCGAGGGCCAGGCTTGGCACGGCGAGATCTTGTTCCCTGAGCAAGGCGGCGGCTCGATGCGGGAGGAAGGGGCTGGACTTCACAAAGAGCGGCCCAGCCCTGCCTGGAATTCGTGAGCCAGCGGTCAACAGTACGCGGTTTCGGCCCTGTTCGAGTTTGCGATAGTTGTCAGCCTTCCAGGAGCGTTGCCGTATGAACGAACCGGCGACTCCCTGCTGAGCGACTCGCACCCGCGGCATGGTCTGCAAAGAAGCGCACGGCATATCCCGGACGCACTCCAGACGCTGCTGCACGAACATGGCCGCAAAGGCGACCATATCATCAAGGCTCCGTATGACGTGTATCTCAATGAAAACCGGCTGATACTACGTGAACAGGAGTTGCCAACCAACGGATGGGGAAACCATGAGGTTCATTTTGCATGTCTATCCGGTTGACCCGGACGACCTGCCTGCACACCGTACAGGTTTTGACATCTTGAATTTCGGGTTTCATCCCCGTCAGTCAGTACAAGGGGAAGGGCAACTGCGTCGCGGCACGCCGGCTGTCCCCTATGCCATCGCCCGCACCCATACTGGCCAGATCAGTGAGGACGGAGGCCTCGTCTGGGAAGCCGGTTTCAATCGAGAGACCGGTGAGCCGATGCCAATCAATTTGCTCGATGTCCACCGGTCGCGATATCTGGCCATTGTGTCCCGCGAACCGGCAGTCCGCTCCCGATTTGATGTGCATCTCGGCGCGAACACCCTGCACTTCGTCAAGGCTCCGTGCGGCTCCGATGACACGGCACCGACATTCTTTTTGCACCTCAATCCCCGCCATCGTGAATGATCTTCCGGGCCAGCGCCGGCGATACGCTTTTGACAATCTGGACTTCCATTTCAGTGATCTCGGCGTGCGATTCGACGGCAAATGCAAAGCGACCCGCGCTCCCGCCATACAGCATCACCCGTATCCGGACCGGCCAGTTTGTATCCGCAGATCACGGTTTCGATCACATTTGGAAGGCAGAAATTTGCCTTGTGGAGCAGTCCGCAGGATTGTATGGTCAGGGCCGCCTGCAAGCCTCTCCCGCGTGGGTGCGGACGGGAAGCTGCGCGGCGTGACGCCGGGCAGCGTGCCCGGATCTGACATCCAGAGGCTCCGCGTCGTACAGGTGTACCCACGGCACCCCGGAATTCCGTCCAACCTCCCTTTGCAATGCCTCATCCAGGCCGGCCCATGAGCGAGACTGGAGAATCGGGGAGGCCTTCCCTGCGACGCCATATCCTCTCGTTGCGCACGCTCGTCTCTTTCGCCATCGCCATCGGCGGCGTCGCCTTGCTCGCGACGACATTCACCGTGGACTGGGCCCAGACCTGGGACAATGTACAGGGGCTGGACCCCTGGCTCTATGCCGCGGCCACTGGGGTCCACAGTCTGACCTTCCTGGTCCGCGGCCTCCGATGGAAGATCCTCGTCCACAACGCTGGTCTGAGAGAGGAGCCGGCCACCCGCTGGCCCTCAGTGCTTTATTTCTCCCGGCTCATTCTGCTGGGTGGCTTGTTAAACAGTATCGCGCCTCTGCGTCTCGGCGACGCCTACCGCGCCTCTGCGCTGTCCGAGAGGTCGCGCGGTGGCTTTTCATGGAGTCTGGGGACACTCCTGGCCGAGCGCTTCGTGGACATGCTCACGGTGTTGCTGCTCGTGGGTGTCGTGGTACTCTGGCACTCGGCCACTCGGGACATCGGCGTGATCACCTATGTGATGCTGGCAGCGGCGGTGATGGCCGCCGGGCTGGCTGCCTTGGTCCTGCTGATGCGCGGGTATGGCATCCGTGTGGCCCGCCGTCTTCCGGCAAGACTGCAAGACATGTACAGTCAGTTTCACGAGGGGGCCCTCGGCAGTCTGAGGCATCGTCAGAGGTGGGCAATATTCGCGCTGGGGATGATCGTATGGCTGCTTGAGGTCACCCGGCTCCGGATCGTGGTAGAGGCCATGGATCTGGGCCTATCCCTTCCCCTCGCGATACTGGCGGCGTTGGGACACGCCATCCTGAGCACGGTGCCTTCTCCGGGCGGAGTCGGCGCTGTCGAAGCAGGCCTCGTCGGCCTGCTCGTGCTGGGGATGGCGTACGCGGATGCCGTGTCCGTCGCGCTGGTGGACCGCACCATCACGTACGTCGGTACCGTGGTTCTCGGTGGTCTGGCACTCCTGATCCCACAGGTCGCATGCCGCCGACCGGCGCCCAATGCCGTGCAAGGGTGAGGTGACGTCAGCTCCGACGCCTCTTTGGACACGCCGGACGGCACTCCCGAAGCCGTTGCATGGAATGAGATTCAGCCGGCAGAGGACACAGTCTGGATCGGCGGCCGGCCGTTTGCGCTGGGCTTTCAGAGGGTATCTACAAAGTCCCGGATTTGGCGTCTGGGGTCAGGCCGAGGCCTCATGCGGCGGTGATCCTACGCCGTTCTCTCCGGATCCTGTCCTGTTCCGCACACCCTACTGTTCCGATCGCACCGAGGCCCCGTGGGAGCTGCGGGCCCCCTCCGGCCGGCCGCGCCGCGTAGATCTGCGGGCAGTCGTCAAGGCTCTCCGGTACGTGGAGCCGCACCGGCATTCCCTGGGCATACAGGCCTGCCCCCCAATCCACGGCCTACCCGTACTGCCGCCCGTGGACCCCAGATGACCCGGAGATGGGACGGCGGCTAGCGGGTCTCCGGGCACCCACGGCCTAGAGTTCTCCGTGCCTCTGTCCTGCAGGGGCCCGCATCCCCAAGGACGGCTGCGGGCGGGTTCACTCCGGTCATCACGATCCAAAACACCTGCCGGTTGCGGCTCGAACGGGATTTCCAGGGAGATGTGACGGCCTTGACCCTGCCCGATCGCCACCGGTCGCGGACCGGAATCCTTGCGCTATAATTCGGGAGCCTCCACCCGCGATAGGGATTGCATGCTCCCATGTCTCCAGCCCCGGCTTTTTCTGGCGCAGTTCCGGCCGCTCCCGTCTTCACGCCTGCCCGCCGGGTGCAAGGATTTGAGGAGACGGTGTTCGCCGAGTTCACGGCTCTGGCCTTGGCAACTGGAGCCATCAATCTGGGTCAGGGCTTCCCGAATTTTGCCGCCCCCGACTTCATCAAACAGGCGGCGCAAGATGCCATTGCCGCCGACCTGAACCAGTACACTCGCTCCGGCGGTCATCCGCGGCTGGTGGAGGCCCTCAGCCAGGTGTACAGTCCCGTCTACGGTCGCGCCTTGGACCCCATGACCGAAATCGTAACCACCGTCGGGGCTACCGAAGGCATCTATGCCACGATTCAGGGGTTGGTCGATCCCGGCGACGAAGTCATCATGCTGGAGCCCTTCTACGACAGCTACCCCGCGGCCACTGTGATGGCGGGCGGAGTGCCGGTGTATGTGCCCATGGAACAGCCGGAGAGTCATACCGAAGACGCTCCCCATGCCTCCAGCTGGAAACTGGATATGGACCGGCTGCGGGATGCCTTTACGGAACATACGCGCCTGTTCATTGTCAATTCACCGTACAATCCGGTCGGCAAGGTCTTCAGTCGGGCGGAACTGCAGGACATTGCTGCCATTGTGCAGGAGCACAGTCGGCGGCATCAGCCGGTCTACGTGCTGAGCGATGAGGCCTATGAGTGGATGACCTATGACGGAGTGCAGCAGGAACGGATCGCCACCCTGCCCGGCATGTGGGAACACACCATCAGCCTGGGCAGTGCCGGCAAGACGTTCTCGGTGACCGGCTGGAAGATTGGCTGGGCCATCGCGCCTCCGGAGATCATTGATGCGATTCTCAAGGCCCATCAATGGATTCCCTTTACCATTTCCACTCCCTGCCAAGAGGCCGTGGCCGTGGCCTTGGAAGAAACGCAGAAAGGGGAATACCTCCCTTGGCTGAGCCGCATGTATCAAGCCAAGCGGGACATCCTGTTGCACGGTCTGAGGGCCGCCGGCCTGACTCCCCATGCACCGCAGGGGTCCTATTTCATTCTGGCCGAGACCGGGCACTTGCCGATACCGACCCGCACCGGCGAACCCCGAGACGTGACCGCCTGTCGTTGGCTGACTTCCGAATTCGGGGTCGTGGCCATTCCCCCCAGTGCCTTCTACAGTCCAGAGCATCAGTACCTGGTCGCCAATCTGGCGCGCTTCACCTTCTGCAAGACCGACGAGACTCTGATTGAAGCCGGCCGACGCCTGCGGGCGCTGCGGGCGTAGACTCCATTCACCATCCCAGCACACCAAGGGGCACCGCATGGACTTGCGCGTTACGCAGGGAGACATCTCTGCCTTCGCATGCGACTCGATTGTCGTCAATCTGTTTGAAAGCGTCACGCATCCCGGTGGCGGTACCGGAGCCGTGGATCGCGCTCTGAACGGGGCCATCTCCCATGCCATCGCCGCCGGTGACTTCAGCGGCAAGAGCGGGTCCTCGTTGCTGCTGTACACCAACGGCCGAATACCTGCGGCCCGGGTGTTGGTGGTGGGTCTGGGTCCAGCGGCGGATTTTGACTTTCTGGCCGCTCGCAAGGCCGCTGGCGTCGCGGTCACCCGACTCAAGAAACTGACAGGAGTCAGCACGGCAGGAGCCATCCTGAACGGAGCGGGCATCGGCTCCCAGGACCCGACCGAAATGGCCCGGGCCTTTGCCCTGGGCAGTCAGCTGGCAGCGTACCAGCCGCCAGCATACCCGACCCGGGCAGAAAGGCAGACTCTGGATTCCCTGACCCTGGTGGAATCCAGTGCACCTCGGATTCCGGCTGTCGAGGCGGGGCTGGCAGCCGGCGCAAAGCTGGCGGCGGGAGTCTGCTTTGCCCGGGACCTGGTCAACGAACCGCCCAACATTCTGATCCCCGTGGAGTTCGCCCGCAGGGCAAAAGAGAGGACGGAGGGCACCAGTCTCTCCTGTGAAGTGCTCGGCGAAGCCGAGATGCAGGACCTGGGCATGGGTCTGATCTTGGGCGTATCGCAAGGCAGCCACCAGGAAGCCCAGCTGATCATTCTCAAGCACGAACCGCCAGGCACGGAGGATCAGGCGCCGCTGGTCTTTATCGGCAAGGGCATCACGTTTGATACGGGCGGCATCAGCATCAAGCCCGCCGCCGGCATGGACGAGATGAAGACGGACATGGCCGGGGCCGCGGCGGTCGTGGGCAGCCTGCTGGCCATCTCCGCCCTGGAGATGCCCCAGAAAGTCTTCGGCCTGGCCGTCTGTGTGGAGAACATGCCCGGCGGCAACGCGTATCGGCCAGGAGACATTCTGACCAACATCCAGGGCAAGACCGCGGAAATCCTGAATACGGACGCGGAAGGACGGCTGGTGCTCTCCGACTGTCTCGGCTTCGTGGCCAGATACCAGCCCCAGGCGGTCATTGACCTGGCAACGTTGACCGGTGCCATCGGCATCGCCCTGGGGGATCAGGCGGCCGGGCTCTTCAGCAACGATGCGGCCTGGGAACAGCAGGTGGTGGCGGCGGCCGCGGTCTCGGGCGATCGGGTCTGGCCCATGCCCATGTACGATGAATACGCCGATGCCATCAAGAGTGACATGGCCCAGGTCAAGAACACGGCCAGCCGCATGGCTGGTGTTTCGTCAAGCGCCAAATTCCTGGAACACTTCACCGAAGGCTACGCGTGGGCGCATCTGGACATTGCCTATATGGCCCTGCGGGGCAAAGGCAAGGGCCTGAGTGAACCCAAAGGGGCCTCCGGGTATGGCGTGCAACTGCTCACCGCCTTGGCCGCAGGCAACCAGGCATAGAATTGGGACTTATATACCTAACACAGACTTGGATATATCCTGTTCACGGGTCGCAGGGGTCTCTAGCGAGAACGCCCCGCGCCGTGCAGCAGCCCCTGTCCCGCGGGCCACAGGGAGATCGGCTCTCCCCAAGATGTTCCACGCCGCATTGTGGTCGGCGTGGAGTGTGAATCCACATACGGTGCAACAGAACCGGGCTTGTGTCGGCCGGTTCTGTTGGTCCACGCAACCGCACCGGCTGCACGTCTGACTGGTGCAGGCCGCCGGCACCTTGACTGTCTGCCTGCACTTGTAGGCCAGTTTGCGTTCCCACAGCCCCCAACCGCTGGCCAGGATGCTGCGGTTCAGACCGGCTTTGGCCTTGACGTGGCAGCCTGGGTTTTCCACAGTGCCCTGGGCTGAACCTGTCATGCCCTTGACATGCAAGTCCTCCAGGACCACATGAATATGTCTGTATACTTTAGGTATATGGTTCCCATAGAATTCATGCACTGAACCCCCCACGCTCATGTCGGTCCAGGTAACAGCCCAGCGGAAACGACTTAGAGCCAGTTTCCCTGTTGCTTCGCTGTTGTGGGGGGCTGCGTTGGCCGCCAGCCTTTCCTTGCTGTGGGCAACCCGCGCCAATGCGGCAGCCTCCCCCCAGGACTTTCAGTTTCCTGTCGACCAGGCCGCCTGGCCTCTGGTCGTACCCATGGTGGCATCGTCTGCCAGCATTGAACGGGTGCTGGAAATGTCCTGGAACTTCATCGAATGGGGCCTGACCGGCCTGGGAGGCTGGACCGCCGCAGACCTCAAGAGCCCTGCCTACCAGCAGTTCAAGAGCGGAGTCAGTCTGTTGGCGGCCAACGCGCTGGGCGTGTCCATCGCCAGCTACACTGATGTGCGCATGCTGACCTATCTGCAGCCGGAGGCGTTTGGTCTCTTCGACCAAGTGCCCGTTTCCTGGGACATAATCCTCACCGGCCTCCTCATTGGCACCGGCACCAAGCCCGCCCACGATGTGTTGGGCCTGCTGACCCGACTCAAGTCCCTGGTGGGAAATCTCTCCAGCCGCCAGCGGGAGCAATCCGGCCTCTTGGCCGCCAACACAGCAGCGCGCTTGCAGGAACAGCAGCACCTGATGCAGACGCGCACTCTGGCCGCGCATCAACCGACGGTGCGGGCCGCCCAGACCGGCGACCCGCAGACGGACGCGCCGGTGGGCCCGGCCGGGAGTCGAGAGACCCTCATGCGGGACATTGACTCCCGTTATGCCGGGTGACCCCCGTCCGCAGCCCGCAGACGTCCCGCAGCCCCGGTGTAACTGGCAGAGTCCGGCTCTTCTTGGCTATAATGCGCGGTCACAAGGACATCACGCTTCGAAAACCACCAGGACTGCCCGCCTCTCCGCAGTCCGGCGTTGAGTTTTGAGTAAGGTACAGCCATCCACATGCAGATCAGTTGTCTTCAGGAAAACTTGAGCAAGGGCCTGTCCATCGCCGGCCGTGTCACCTCCACACGCACCTCCTTGCCTGTGCTGGAGAACATCCTGATCGAGGCCTCCGACGATGGCGTGCGTCTGGTCTGCACCAACCTCGACATCAGCATCAACGTCTGGGTCAAGGCCGAGGTGCGGGACACGGGAGCCATCACGGTGCCGGTGCGCCTGCTGACTGATTTTGTCTCTTTCCTGCCATCACAGCGCAAGGTCGACATCACGCATGATGTCAAAAGCAAGCAGGTGGTCGTGCAAAGCGGCACGTATCATGCCTCTTTCAACACCATTGAGGCCAATGACTTTCCTGACATTCCGTCCGCCATTGACCCCGACATCGAGAGCCACCGTCTCAGCACGACGGGCCTGCGCCGCATGATTGACCAGACCGTGTTTGCGGCCGCTTCCGGCGAAGAACGTCCCAATCTGGCCGGCGTGGAAACCTACTTTGGGGATGGCAAGCTCGTCATGGCCGCCACGGACGGCTTTCGCCTCAGTGTCTGCAAGACGGATCTGGGGCTGGAATCCGGAACCAGTGTCAAGGTGCTGGTGCCGGCCAAGGCCTTGGCGGAACTGGCGCGCATTCTCGCGGAGTCAGACCGCAGCAAGCCAATCCAGATGGCAGTGACCGCCAACAGCAATCAGATCCTCTTTGAGATTGCGGGCCTGCCCAATGAGCCCGGCTCATTCGACAGGGTGCTGCTCATCTGCCAGTTGATTGACGGCACATTCCCGGACTACACCCGAATCATCCCGGACGAGGAAGACAGCAAGACCCGGGCTGTCTCCTCCGCGGATGCGTTGCTCAGGGTCTCCAGGGCCGCCTTCCTTTTCACCCGGGAAAACAACAGCATCGTCTCTTTCAACGTGAACGAAGATGAAAAGAAGATCATTTCCTCTTCGCAAAGCGCGGAACGCGGCGAAAGCGAAAACAGCATCGAAGCCGCCATTGAAGGACCTGACCTGGAGATTTCCTTCAACGGTCAATATGTGATCGACTTTCTGAATCATGCCTATTCCGGCGAAGTCAAAATGGCCATGTCAGAGCCTTCCCGGCCCTGTACCTTTACCCCCGTGGGACAGGCTGAAATCGAGTTTCTGCATGTGATCATGCCCATGTCCAAGCCACGTCGCCGTACGAGCTAGGCAGTCCTTGGGCACTGCCTCCGCAGTCCGCTGGGGCTGCCCATTTCTCTCCTGACCGGATAGCGGCTGCCTGATGACATGACAGGCCTCATGGCGCAAGCGCGTCAGAATGGTCGGCCGCTGGCCGCGGCCTTGGACAAATAGGGGGCCAAACGGGTGAAGCAGGTGCGAGGGTTGCCTCGGCTGCCCGCCGCATAGACCTCTGGGCGGGCCCAGCGCCGGGGAGCGGGAGTTCCTGCTTGTGGAGCTTGCTTCGGTGCCGACAGGGCTTGCGGCATTGCGGTGGGTTGGCAACCTTGCCTCGACGGTCTTCGGGGATGGGTGAGCAACGTCGCCTGTTGCGTCAGACGCGCTGCAGGCTTTCTGTGAGGATCACTTGTCATCCCCCAGCCTGTCGTGTCGTTCCATCATTGCACGAAACTGTCTCCAGGTGTCAGGTCCGCATGCCCATTCCGGCCGGGGGTTGCGTGGCGGCAGGTGCCTCGCGGGACAGGAATTCCCGGTTGACATCGGTCTCAGTACGCCATACGACAGCAGGCCAACTCTTCTGGCCCCACCGCGACACAGCCTCGCCAAATTCCTTGGTGCGTGCATCGGCAAGCAGTCAGTCTTGGAAGTGCACACGAGCATTTTCCGGATCTGGCACCTGCATTCTGTGTATAACGACGGCCCCGTTCCAAGGCGGGGCGTTCCGGAGCCAGGTTGCAGCACGGTACCCGCGGGTCTGGGATCGCCGGAACGCACAACCCCCGGGGGCCTGCAGGCCCTCCCTAATGCCGATATCCCTCAGCGGCAGACACTGGCCGGGTGCATCCCCGGCACAGAGCCTCTGCAGACTCAGACCGCGGCCAGGGGCCCGCACCAGGGTCGCGACCGGGCAGGTGCTGTGCAATGGCGCTTGTCGACCGCCGACACGGCCATCAATGTACGTCGGCCTTGTTCCTGGTCTCGGGGTCTTCCGACCACCAGGCACCTCATTCGCATGGCATGGGGCACGGATTTTGGCCCCTTTGGAGACTTTTTGCTCTTTGCTATACTCCACCACTGCCTTGGAACTTCCTTGGGGCAGGGCTTGGTTTGGGCCAAGTGCAAATTCCAATTCGAGGAAAAGACATGAACGATGGAAAGTTGAGTCGCCGTGGCTTTTTGCATGCCAGCGGCATCGCACTGGGAAGCATGGTGCTGGCCGCCTGCGTAGATCCTTCCGCCACAGCCACCACCGCGCCCGCCCGCGAAGCCATTCTGCTGCGCTACCATCATCGATTGGGCACTGAGTGCGACAACCATTCTCGATGGGTCCAACAGTTCAATGAAGATTCCTACCCGGATATCTTCGTGAAGATGGAGTGTTTCCCGGGAGCGGACTACTTCAAGAAGCTCAATACGCTGATTGCCGGTGGCACCATTGGCGATGCGTTCTGGATTTCATCCATTGAGGGTTATTATCGGCTGGCTGCCGCTGGTGCCTCCAGACCCCTGGATGATCTTGTGGCCGCATCCGGCTTCAATCTGGACGACTTCTATGCCTTGAACATAGACGCGGCGCGCTTGGGTGGCGAACTCTATGGCCTGCCGCAACTGGCGCATCCTGGCCGGGTGGGCCTGTTCTACAACCCAGGCATGTTTGATGAGGTCGGCCTGGATTATCCGGATGACACCTGGACGTATGCGGACCTGCTGGATGCCGCTGCGGCCCTGACCAATCCGGATGAAGAAGTGTACGGATTCCTGCCTTGCACAGGCTATTTCTGTCTGCTGGTCTATCAACGATCCTGGGGCGGAGACATGTTGAACAGTGACGGCACGCAAGCCACGCTGGACACGGAAGAGGCTGTGGCCGCCTTGCAGTATGTCAGGGACCTGTTCCACCAGCATCAGGTGGCGCCCCTGCCGGGGACCATGGAACAGGGCACGTACCAGAGCTTCGCAGCCAACAAGCTGGCCATGTATCAGTCCGGTTTCTGGGGAGAGTACATCAAGAATTTTGTCGCTCCCGACGGTTGGGCCGTGGCGCCGATGCCGATTGGCACGGACACTGGCATCCGCGGCAGCATGTTTGAATCCGACCCGGTATGCGTATCCGCAAACTCGGAACATCCGGCGGAAACCTTCGACTTTGTAGCGTACCTGACCACCTATGATGCCCAGATTCGCAATTACCAGTTGATGAGCGCTCCTTCCGTGCGGCCGGATGTAATGGCTTCCGACACACTGCAATCTTCGGCTCTGATGAAAGTCTTTGGCAACATAATGGCGGAAGCCCAGCCCTTGGTCCTGCCTGCCAACTTCAGAGAAACGGAATACTTCAAGACCATCAATGAGATGTTGCAAGTGGTCTGGCTCGGCGACAGCAGTCTGGAAGAAGTCATTGGCGATGTGCAGGTGGCCGCGCAAGAGATACTCGACAAGGCTTCTCTGGCAGCCTAGATTGGAGGACCGATGGCAGAAAAGCCGCCGTGGACATTGCCGGGGAGGCCTGCCCATCGAATGCCAGTCTCCCAGGCCCGCCATGGTGGAGCCTTCACTGGGGCAGGATTTGGCGCTGGTGGGCAGCCAGGGCCCCCTAGACTCGCAATGCCGGGCTTCTTGCCGTCCTGCAGAGGCCTGCCGCAACCACACATCCACAGGGTGGACCCGCCATGCAGCGGCCTGAACCTCTGACCATGCTGGCCGCGGTCTGCTACGAATTCGGTGCGCCCTTGGTGATAGAGGAAGTCGCCCTCGAGCCACCCAGTGCAGAGGAAGTCAGGCTCGCTCTGAAAGCGTGTGCCATATGCCAGAGTGACATCTCTGCCTTTCAAGGGCACTGGCAGTATGCAGTGCCCTTGATTGGCGGGCATGAGGCAGCCGGCATCATCGAGGAATTGGGATCCAACGTTTCCGGGTTTTCCGTTGGCGACCGCGTCATCGTTTCCCTGCTCTGGTCATGCCAACAATGTCGCCACTGCCTTGAAGGAGAGCCTTATCTGTGCATAGGCGATCATCCATTGGAGACTCACTCGAAGCTCACCAATCGGTTGGGAACATCGCTGAACAGGGCGTTTCGCGTGGCAGGCTTCGCCCAACAGGCGGTGGTGCACAAGACCCAGATTGTCAAGGCGCCCGTTGGCCTGCCCATGGAATCGGCGGCTCTCCTGGCATGCGGCGTAATCACCGGACTCGGCGCAGTGGTCAACACCGCCCAGTTGCGATTTGGGCGGTCTGTGGTGGTCATTGGCTGTGGCGGTGTTGGATTGAATGCAGTACAGGGGGCCAAACTGGCTGGAGCCACCAAAGTGGTGGCTGTGGATATCGAACCATTCAAGCTGGAAGCGGCCTTGCACTTCGGGGCCACGCATGTAGTCAACGCGCACCTCATCAATCCTGTAGAGGCAGTCCTGGAACTAACGGAAGGCGGCGCTGATTACGCCTTTGTAGTGGTGGGGATTCCGCACCTGACCCAACAGGCTACGGAGATGGTGTGCAAGGGTGGGCAGGTCATTCAGGTCGGAGTGGCGCCGCGCACCTCGCAACTTGCCTTTGCCGGTCAACAATTTGTAGGCCAAAGATCCTTGAAGGGAAGTTCCATGGGCAGCGTACACATGAGCCGAGACGTGCCACGATACATTGCACTGTACGAGCAAGGCCGTCTCAAGCTTGATGAACTGGTAACCAAGACTTTCCCTCTTGCACAAATCAATGAAGCCATCGCCGATGTGGGCAAGGGCCAGACTTTGAGAAATGTCATCACGTTCTAGCCTGGCTGGCGCCATCCTGGGCTGAAGAAAGCTGGGAAGGCCTCCATCAAGTCGCCTTGGGGGTGCCCGAGGCTGTCACTGGCTTGTGAGGCAACCGGCCTTGCCGAACATGCCTGTCTTCTGCCCAGGCAACAGCATTGGGACTGATGCAGTCTTGTTGCGTCAACGCACCGTGGGGAGCTGGTGGATGGCCATCCAGGTCAGCAGGGCGTAGCGACAATGAAATCCGGCAGTTGGATTTTCGCCCTTGGAAGCTGTGTGAAAAGGCCATGCCCAGCGCCGCAGCATGAAGGAAATGCGCGCGTGTCCAGCAAGCCGGTGGACGATGAACCCGGTTCCGGTCTTCCCAGAGTCGTCGTCCCGCATGCCTTGTTTCCGATGTCCAATGCGAGCCCTGGACCGTCGTGTCGCATCCAGAATGACAGCCAGAGCAATGATCTGCAGAATCTGGTGAGCCGGCAGCCCCTTGCTGTCTAACCCTTGATGCCCGACATCACAATGCCTTGTATCCAATACTTCTGCAGGAGCAGAAAAACAAGCAGACAAGGGAAAGTCATGACCATGGAGGCAGCCATCATCAAGTGTTCCGTGGGCCTGCCACCTATGGAAACCACGCGTTGGAAATAGGTGAGGCCCAGAGCCAGCGTGAAGCGCTCAGTCGTATTGAGAAAGATCAAGGGCCCAAAGAAGTCGTTCCAGCTGCCCAGGAAGGAAAAGATGCCCATGGTGACAAATACAGGCACGGACAGGGGCATCAGGACCCTGAAGAAAATCCACAACGAATTGGCGCCGTCGATCTTGGCCGCTTCGTCGAATTCTTTGGGAATGGTCAGGAAAAACTGGCGAAAAAGGAAGATGGCGAAGGCGCCCCCGCCAAACCAGGGAGGAATATAGAGTGAGCGCAACTGATCAAGCCAGCCAAGAAACTTGAACAGCAGGAAAGTGGGAATGATCGTCACCTGAGGTGGCAGCATCAAGGTGCTGAGCATGGTCAGGAACAGGACATCGCGCCCGGGGAAGCGAAAGCGGGCAAATCCGTAGGCCACCAGCGAAGCAGAGAGAATCTGACCTGCTCCTGTGAGTACAGTCACCAGGACACTGTTGCCAAAAAACAGAGCCAGCGGCGCCTGTCTGAAGATTTCAATGTAATTCCCCCATTGGGGGGTCTCAGGCAGCCAGGTGGGGGGAAAGATGAAAATCTCTATGGGCAGTTTCAACGACGTCAGGAGAGCCCATAGAAACGGCAGGCCAAAGGCAGCTCCCAGCACCAGCGCCGAGAGATGCAGCCCGGACTGCGCCAAATACCTTCGCGCAGTCTGCCGGAAAGCGGACGAAGTGGCGGGAGGCGAAGAGGGCGCTACCATCGATCCCCCCGTTCGAATTCGTAGTACACCCAGGAACGGGACATCCGCAATTGCCAATAGGTGAGCAGCAAAAGAATAAGGAAAAAGAACCAGGCCAGAGCGGAAGCGTATCCCATCTCCCAGTAGTCAAAGGCATGGTTGTAGAGGTTCAGCACATAGAAGAGGGTGGAGTAGGCTGGCCCGCCGGCAGGTCGAGTTTGTCCGGCTCCACTGGTGGCCACGAAGGCCAAAGTGAACATTTGCATGGCCCCAATGAGACCCAGAACCATGTTGAAAAACATGGAGGGTGACAGCAGAGGCAAAGTGATGCGCCAGAATTTGGAATTTGCGCTCGCCCCGTCGATTTCCGCTGATTCATAGAGTTCGTTGGGAATGCCTTGCAGGCCCGCCAGGAAGATCAACATGGCCCCCCCTCCAATGGAGCCCCAGAGGCTAATGAGAATCAAGGCGGGCTTCGACCATTGAATGTCATCGAGCCAGCGGGGACCTTCAATGCCTACTTCACCAAGAAGGAAATTGGCCAGCCCGACGTTGGGTTGAAAGATCCACAGCCAGAGAAAGGCCGTGGCGACTATGGGAGTGATGGAGGGCAGGAAATAGATCGCGCGAAAGATGGTCCTGCCCAATATTCTTTGATTGAGCAGGAGCGCGCATGTCAAGGAACCGCCAATGGAAATGGGTACAAAGATCAGGGCGTAGTACACCGTGTTCCACAGCGACCGCCAAAAGAGATCGTCTGTGAACATGCGGACATAGTTGGCCATGCCTATCAGGTCCGGCGGCGTAATGATCTTGTAAATGGTCAGACTGAGGAAAAGGGAAACCAACATCGGACCGGCTGCGAACACCAGGAATCCGATCAGCCAGGGAGAGATGTAGAGATATCCCTCTATGGCCTCCCTCTTGGCGGAAGAAATGGCCAAGCTGGGCCTCCACTTTGGTTACGGAATCATAAAAGGTACTATGCAACAGTCCGGCATATGTGACAAGCGGGTTTTGCTGCCAGGGCACGGGGCTCCGCAGTGAAGTTGCGGCGGCCCGGACAGCCCTTTGCCGGGGGAAGGAGTGACATGGCAGAGCGTCGAGTGCAGATTGGCATCATTGGGTGCGGCATGATCGCCCAGGTGATGCACATTCCCTACCTGCTTTCTCTGCCCCATCTCTTCGAGGTCGTGGGTCTCTGTGATCTGTCCTTGCGTACTGCCACAACCCTGGCTGCACGCTTCGGCATCTCCCACTCCTTTTCCTCGGCCGCGGAAATGCTGGGAGTCCTGCCCCTGGATGCGGTCTTGATTCTGACGCCCTATCACTTCCCCGTGGCCATGACCGCGCTGGATTCCAATGTACATGTCTTTGTGGAAAAGCCGATGTGCGTGAATGCAGAGGAGGCCACCGCGCTTGTGGCCAAGGCCCGAGACATGGGGAGGATCGGCCAGGTGGGATATCACAAACCCTATGACTCGGGATTCCGTCTGGGGGCAGAGATGATTCGGGCCATGGATGAAATCAAGCTGGCCACCATGCACATTGCCCATGGTCCCAATGAACCCTTTCTGGATCACCATCAGGTCATTCGCTTTGATGACCTTGATCCCACAGTTCGGCAAGAAACCAGCCAGGCCATGCACGCGGCCATGGAAAAGGCCATTGGGGTGCAGCCTGCGCATCTGATGAGGGCATACGGCAGCCTGCTGGGAGGCGGTTGCCACCAGCTGTCCATCATGCAGGGCTGCCTGGGCCACGTCGAGGAAGTTCGCCACACTGAAGTGTGGAATGAAGGCAGGTCCCTCTCCTCCACAATCATTTTCGAGGGTGGGGTCCGATGCCTCTTTTCCTCCGTATTCATGCCTGACATTCGCATGTTCAACGAAACCTTCACGGCCTATTCGAATTCGGAGTCTGTCGCCATTCGATTCCCTTCTCCCTTCCTGCAACATGCTCCCACCTTGGTGCAGAGATGCACCATGGAAGGAAAGCATTTCGCGGAGACGGAGCTGACATCGGACTACTCGGAGGCATTTCGCAATGAACTCGTGCAGTTCCATCGGTCCATAGTGACGGGTGAACCGCCCCTGACCCCCCTGGAACAAGGGGGCGAACACGCACGCATCATGATCGAGATTATCAGGAAGTCGCCCGACTATCGTCCATAGCCTCTGCTTTGCGCCAAGGTCCAGACCGTGCGCGTGAGCAGGTTCTCTACACAGACAATGGGCCACTACCGCTTGACTGATCCGCCAGTGGACTCGCTGGAGAACACTGTGGCCCTGCGCTGGCAGACTCCGGGCCAAGGGCAGGCCGCGGAGCCCGCTGAATGGAGACGCGGCGTTCGTGCCTCTGGGCAGGGGGGCCGCTATTGCGCCGGACTTGCTGCATTCTGGGCCGGAATGACCAGCGTGGCGCCAGCCTTCAGAGCCCCCAGTTCCAGGTCCGGGTTCAGGGTCACAATCTCGACCCACAGGGAACCGTCTCCCAGATACTCTTCCGCTATCCCCCACAAGGACTCGCCTGGCTGAATGACATGGCTGCGCTTGGGTGGCGCCACCTGCAAGCCATGGGCATCCACAGTGCCTAGGCCATCAAACTTGGCGACCTCTGCCAGGACTGACTGTTTGGCTTCCGGAGAATCCACAGATCCAAGCAGCACCAGGTGACTGCCTTGAACAACTCCCACGATTTCCGAGTCTGCCAAGTCGGTCAGACCTCGGTCCACCAGGATCCGGGTGAAGTCAATGGTCTCTCTGGCTATCAGGCCCATCACGTTCTGCGTCACATCTTCGCGCCACATGGCAGTGGCGAGATCAGGAGCAGGGTTGGCCACAGAAGGCACATGCGAGGTGTCCGCCGGACTGTCTTCGGCTTCCGATACGGGAATGGGCAACTCGGTGTCGATGGCAGGACCATCTTCTCCCCGCTGGGTTGCAGCAGGCGCCTGTTCCGTCACCATGGCCTGATCCCGAGTAAAGAGTTCTCGGACCTGTCCGGTGGCCCCTTCCAGGGTGCTGCCCCACCCTTGGGGGAGCCAGGCATTGAACTGCAGGTTGCTCAGATTCGGGGTCTGGGTAACGGTGCCGACAACCGCCAGCACGATTACCATGGTCAACACGGAAGCCAGCAGGCGTGGTCCCAATCCAAGCGTACCGGCTCCCTCGGCCTTGGGAGGCGGTGCCGCGTGGACCACCGAGCCCTTGATCCCCTGATGGTGAGCCAAGCGCTTGAGCAGCGACTCGGCCTCGGGCCGCAGCACGTCGTCTGTGGGGATGGCGCCGATGTGCATGCGCAGCTGCTCTTCGCGCCCAAGATCGGCATACATAATGGCGGCCAACAAGTGCAGGTCGGAACGGTCCTGCGCTTGCAGCCCACGCTGAATCTGCTCCAGGGCCACAAAGGCTGCGCCCTGGGCCGCGGATTCCTGAGCTTTCCGAAAGTAATAGGTAGCCTTGAACTCTGCCGTTACAAGCGCAGCCAAATCTCCGTGACAGTGACGACACTGGTGGAACTCAGGCGTGACGGCGGCTTCCATGCCACAATGGACACAGGTAACCTGCATGTGCTGTTTATCCTAGGATGCGACGATGTAGGCCTCTTTGGGGCGCGACATGCGGCCACGGCGATTTTATCACAGGGATGCGCCAGACCCTGACAGGCATCTTGGGTTGTGTCCCGCTGCAGGCGGGGCTATGCGGGGAGGACTCTTTCTGTTGCCCTGACCTGGGCAGAGAGGCAAGAGAGTGGCTTCATGCTCCACAGGAGCACCCGGGCCGGGAATGGAGGCCGCGAGACTGGCCGCGCCGCCCCATGAGCGTGCACAACGCCAGGCTGCGGGCGGAGAAGGCCTGTGCTGCGGGAATGGGGCATTGCATTCTTCCCGAACTCCCCTGCCTCCGCCCATCCAGACTGGGCTGGGAGCATCAGACAGGCGAAATGGGCCGCCTGGTGCCAACCATGGATTGTCACGGATCAACCGGGATTTCACGTTTCTGTTCCCCTGCTGTCCAGTGCACCGGCATGGCGTTCCACTTGCTGACGTGCGTCATGGACAAGAGGGGACACGTTGGGCAGGCCAGCAAGGTATCCTTGTGCCTCCTAACCAACACCATTGAGGGGCCCTGTCCTGAGTCTGCACGCTTCTGCCGTGTCGGGGATTTCGGCCTGCACGGGGATTTCGGCGTGTGTGCGGCTCCGTTCCGGGACACTGCCTGGGCTCTGGACACCTGCTATGATGGCCATGGCCGACCATGGTCGACCGTGCGGGAGATTTCCTGTTCCCGTCCTTTCTCCTGCCTGTACGACAAGGATGTGTCTTGTGTCCCACGCTGACCCTGTATTGGTCGAGGTGATGCGTCACTGTTTGTTGTCGGCCGCCCGCGAAATGTTTCGCAATCTGATCCGCACATCCTACAACACCATCATCTACGAGATTCACGATTTTGGGCTGGGCATCTATGACCACCAGTGCCGTCTCTTGGCCGAGGCGCCCGGTCTGGCGGTGTTCACACGCGGCAACGACTTTGGGTTGCGCAAGATGGTGGAGTTCCTCGGTCGGGAAAACCTCTGTCCCGGCGATGTGATTTTGCTCAACTACCCCTATTGGAGTTCGGCCCATATCCTGGATGTGCTGGCCGTGTCGCCCATCTTCCACGAAGACACGCTGGTGGGCTACACCGCGGTCAAGCAACACTGGCTGGATTTGGCACAAAAGGACGCGGGGTATTGCCTGGACACCACGGAGATTTTCCAGGAAGGCCTGATCCTGCCCTGCAGCAAGATCTATGCAAAGGGCGTTCTCAATCACGAGGTGCTGAACCTGATTCGCTTCAATACACGCATGCCGGAACGCGTGATTGGCGACATGAATGCCCAGATATCCTCCTGTCGCACGGGCGAGCGCAGAGTGCAGGAGTTGGTGGCACGATATGGCCTCGATGCGTATCATGACGCCGTCGAAGCCATACTGGATCATGGTGAGCGGCTGGCCCGGGCCGGTCTGGCGCGGCTGCCCAAAGGCACCTGGACTGCCCATGACTTTCTCGATGACGACGGGGTGGACACTGAACGGCGGGTCAAGATGCAGGCCACCGTCTCCGTGACGGACGAGAAGATGACCGTGGATTGGTCTGGATCCGACAGTGCCGTCAAGGGCCCCATAAATCTGCCCATTGGTTCCACCATAGGCATCAGCGCCTTGGTGTTCAAGGCCATCACCACGCCGGACACCCCGGCCAACGAAGGCAATTTCCGGCCGCTGGAGGTCCTGGCCCCGCCCGGTTGCGTCATGCATGCCCAGCCGCCGGCTCCGACTTTCACGCTCTGGACTTCGTTGCTGGCCCCCGAAGTCATTACCAAGGCCCTGGCCCAAGGGATGCCGGATCTGATTCCGGCCTGTTCCGGCGGCGATGTCTTTGACGTGATGGGCGTGGGCCTCCACCCGGATACGGGAGATTACTGGCTGGAAGCCACCAACGAAGGGGTCGGATTTGGCGCGCATGCCGACGGTGACGGTGAAACGGGCATTATGCATCTGTCGGAGCCCGGGTGCCGCAACAACCCCATCGAGGTCCTGGAGACCAAGGCCCCCTGGCTCATTGAAGAGTATGGCATTCGTCGGGATTCGGGCGGGGCGGGTCTGCATCGCGGCGGACTGGGCATTACCCGCCGCTATCGTTTTCTCGCTCCTGCTGCCTGCCTGACTTTGGTCAAGAAAACCAAGACCCGTCCCTGGGGCATGGCGGGAGGTCATGATGGCGAGAGCGGGTATGTAGTGGTCAGGCCCGGCACCGATCAGGAGCGGATCACGGGGGCCATCTATGAACACATGCAGGCGGGCGACGTTCTCGTGAACAGTTCGGGTGGTGGTGGTGGCTGGGGCGATCCCGCTGCCCGCAATCCGCAGGCAGTGCAGGAGGATGTGCGTCTGGACTATGTGTCGCGGGAGGCCGCCCGGTCTGTGTACCGAGTCGTCCTGAGTCCCGAAGATCTGTCGGTGGACGAACCGGCCACCGTGGCCCTGCGCAGCCGGGCGATCTGAAGGGAGCGTGGAAAGACGGCGCTGCGCGGCATTCTGCTGGCCTGTCCAGGTTCGGGCGAACGGATCAGCGTGGTGCGCTGCCCTGTGTGGATGTGCCGCGGGGCATGTAGCGCGGCCGAGGATAGAGCCTGTCTCGGCACGACCCGTGATATGGTGAGATCGGTGCCATGCAGCCCGTAGGTGTCTCGTGTCCGAGGCCTTGGCTGGCACTGCCGGGAAGACGGCCACTTTCCCGGTTTGAGGGCGACGGCCTCTGTTCGGTCTGGTCCGCAAACCGCTTCCGAGGCGGCCTGCGGTGCCTACACTGCATCTGACGGGGGGCGGCGTCTATCCCGCTGGTTGCGCTGCCAAACTAGGTTTGGCAACTGGAGCGCAAAGGCGGTCTGCCGCTGGAGAGAGCTTGCAGAGGAGGTTGGATAAGCCGACCGGTCTCTTAACACTATGCGGCGTTTTGTGACAAAATCCCATCATGGACAAGACATATCGCACTGCTCAATGCGCCAAGCAGGTCAACAGACATCCTGATCACATTCGGAGGCCGGACTTGCAGGGCAGGTTTCCGGCCCGCCAGACGAGGACTGGGCGGAGATACTGCAAGGATGCAGATGTGGCCCGTTTTCCTGGGGCAGACGCCGGTACGGAAAACCGGCTTGACCGTGACCGGGGTGTACTGCCGGGTAGCCGGGTATCCCGCCGTGGACAGATGGATGATCTGGAAGCACAGGTGGCTGTGAGGGAGCGGTTCTGTCAGAGCGTCGGCATTGCCGGCGGCCTGCACTACAAGCGCAAGGTGTTCCTACATTTGATGGCGCGCATTAGTGCATTGAGAACCGCGAGCTATCATGGCGGTTGATTGTCCGCAGGGATAGGTTGGCTCGCTTTGGATACGACTAGTTCGAGCACTTCGCTGACCGACACGCCTGTGACATCGCCGTGGTGAATTAGGAAAGCCTGTCGCCGCCGCAGGAAATGGTCGAGGATTTGATGGCCATCGTGTATACCTTCTCGTGCTGCCTGGGCCGGTGCTGGCCGAGTTGCGGGACATGGGTGTACGTGCAGGCCGTGTGCATCACGACGCATGGGCGCACTGTGGCGAGATCCAGTATCTCGGCCAGTCGAAGTACGATATTTGCAACGAGTGGATGGCCGAGGACTACGACTGGCCCGGCCCGCCTGCGCGTTTGGGCAAGGCCATGATGATGGACACATTGGGTGCCATCCAGGCCTCCATGCGGGCGGTGGCCACCCTCAAGGCGGACGTGTGGCGTCGGTATCCCGACTCCTCTGAGCGCAAGGCATGGAAACATGGCAAGTCCCAGCGCAGAGACCACTGGCTGGTGGTCGACACAGGTAGTTACAGCGCGGAACCGAGGCCAAGGCATGCCGTTCTGCACGTGCAAGGGATGACGCGGGGGCGCAGAATTCCTGTGCCTCTCTGTTCCAACGTAGCTCCTGCCGGGCAGCGCATGTTGATTCTGCGCGGCTCCCGCGTGGACATTCACTATGCCGTTGACGAGGTGCAGGCATGTCAGACCCGCTCCGGCGGCACCGGCGTGCTGGGCATGGACAAGGGATGCACCGCAGCCTATACGGACAGCGACGGCGAACGGCATGGCGCGGGTCTGGGGGCGTTGCTGACTACCGAAGCCGACCGTGTTCGGGACAAGGGGCGCAAGCGCGACCACCTGCGCGCCGTGGCGCGCAAGGCCGCGGTGATCGCGGCGGAAGACCTGACCCGGAATTTCGGCCCTGACCAGGCCCAAGGCCGGAAGTCGCGCCAACGCCTGTCCGCCTGGCCCCAGGGCCAGATGGCCGACACCCTCAATTCTGTATCGCGACGCCGGAGAACCTGTGTGCGGCCCGTGAATCCCGCCTGCACTTCGCCCATGGCCTCGCGGACGGGCCTGTTGCAGGGCCATCGTCAAGGCGACCGGTTTTGCCGGGTCACCGGGGAAGTGACGGACGTGGACCACAATGCCGCCTGCAATGTCCGGCAGCGGCTGTACGACGCCGAGATCACGGTGTACACGCCCTGCCGCAAGGTGAAACAAATCCTGCTGGACCGAACGCAGGCACGCGGTGGAGACTGCTCCACCCAGGCTCGCGTTGTGCGGGCTGCAGCATGTCGCCCCCGTCAACCGAGTGCGCAGTGCCTGACTGTCTTGGCATGCCAAGGTTGCAAGGAACGGAAAGAATGCATGTAGCAGTTGATGTCGGGGGGACGTTCACCGATGTGTGCGTCTTGGACGCAGACAGCGGCCGCGTCCGGTTTGAAAAGGTCGAAACCGTGCCTGCCAGGCCGGCTGCAGGGGTCCTGGCGGGTTTCGACCAAGCGGCCATCGCGCTGGATGCCGTGGCCTTTTTCATCCATGGTACGACCTTGGGCATCAATGCCCTGTTGATGCGGTCGGGAGCGCAGGTGGCCATAGTCACGACCCAGGGGTTCCGGGATGTCTATGCGCTGGGCCGAACGGACCGCGATCCCATGTACGATTTCAAGTTCCGCAAGCCCCCAGCGTTGGTCCCCCGAGATCGGGTCTACGAGGTCGAGGAACGCCTGAATTACAAGGGCGAGACGTTGCAGGAGCTGGACCCGGAGCAGGCCCGCGGCGTGGCGCGGCAGATCAGGCAGTCCCGTGCGGACGCGGTGGCGGTCTGTTTCCTGCACAGTTATGCCAATCCCGCCCACGAGCAAATCATGGGCCGGGCGCTGCGGGAGGTCTGCCCGGACGTGGCGGTGACCCTGTCCAGTGACCTCAGCCGTGAATACCGTGAATACGAGCGTACCAGCACCGCGGTCGTCAATGCGTACATTCACCCTGTGGTACGAAGCTATCTGGACCATCTGCAGGAGGCATTGGCCGGGCGCAGGTTCCAAGGACGGTTCCTGCTCGTGCGGTCGGGGGGCGGGGCCATGACCGCGTCCTCCGCCATGAAGGAGCCCATCCACCTGATCCTGTCTGGTCCGGCGGCCGGCGTGGTGGGAGCCGCGGAATACGGCAAGGCCATTGGGGTAACCAACCTCATCACTCTGGATATGGGCGGGACCAGCCTGGACACTGCATTGGTGACCGATGCCCAGCCCCGGTTCAACCATACCCAGGTGTTCCAGTCGCTTCCAATCTCAAAACCCGCCATCGACATTCACACCATAGGTGCAGGCGGTGGCAGTATTGCCTGGATGGACGACGGGGGCCATCTGCAGGTAGGGCCCGGCAGCGCCGGCTCCTTTCCGGGCCCTGTCTGCTACGGCAAGGGCGGCCAGGACATTACCGTCACCGATGCAGCCTTGGCCGTGGGGTACCTGGAGGCCCAAGGCTTTCTGGGCGGTGCCATGCCGTTGCAGTCGGCACGGACTTTCCGTTGTTTGGCGGCTTTGGCCGCGCAAATGCAGATGGAGCCGATGGACGTGGCACGGGGCATCCTTCGCATCAGCACCGTCAAGATCGCCGGCGCCGTCAGAGAGATTTCCGTGGAGCAGGGACATCATCCCCGGGATTTCTCGCTTTTTGCCTTTGGCGGCGGTGGCCCCTTGCTGGCCGCCAGTGTGGCGCGGGAGCTGGGCATCCCGCAGGTGGTGGTGCCACCGGGCGCCGCCAATTTCTCGGCCTTCGGCATGCTGATGGTGGACGTGGTGCACGACTTTGCGCAGACATACGTAACCGGCATGCAGTCCCTGGAGATTGGCGCCGTCAATCGGCTCCACAGGTCCTTGTGGCAGAAAGCCGCGGCGGCCCTGTCCGACGACGACATACCGCCGGACAGACAGCGATTTGCGCGCATGGCGGAAATGCGCTATCGGGGGCAGGAGCATGCGGTGGTCCTGTCGCTGCCCGATCGAGATCTGGCATCCGAGGACCTGCCGGCCATTGTCGAGCGCTTCAATGCCCTGCACCACAGGCACTATGGTCACAAAATGGATGACCCAGTCGAAATCGTGACTCTGCGTCTGCGTGCAACGGGGCTGTTGCCAAAGCCCCGGATTCCCCGGATGCCGAAATCGGGCGCAGGGGAAGCGCCGGCCGCCAAAGCCAGGCGCAGAGTCATGATCCCCGAATGGCCGGCCGGCATGGTTTTCCCCGTCTTTGAAAGGGCAGCCCTGGTCCCCGGCCACTGCTTGCACGGTCCGGCCATTGTGGAAGAGCCTACCTGCACCACTGTGCTGCACGCGCAAGATCGTCTCGTGGTCGGTGACCATGGAGAGCTGCGCATTGCAGTGGGCTGAGGCGTGCTGTATCCGGTAGGCGGCGGTTTGGGATCCGTCACCGGGCGTCTGATTGGAAGATTGGAACCGCGGGCACATGTGTGAGTACGCCCTCTGCGCGCTGGGCGGCTCCGTTGCAGGTACAGGCTGGACCTTCGTGGCTCCATCGGGCGCGACGCGACACCGGATGCAATGATGTGCAAGCGTGTCTGGGTTGCTCTGCCTGTCCCAGAGGGTGTGTCAAAAGGGACGGCTCTCGCGATATCATGGCCCCATCGCAGATTCTGGCTCCCTTGCGGTCGCCAGTCCGTGCCCCCGCGAACGCGGGATTGGGTCGGCGAGCTTCTGGGCAACCAAGGCTGCCTTTCCCAGGCGCGGGGTGCCGAGTGCCATTGGTCGGCTGGAGGCCTCACTCGTACCACTCGACACTCCGCGGGGGCTGCACTGGCCCTCGTCGAATCGATCCCTGACCCACTCAGGCATGTCGCACAGAGGGAACACACGCGCCATTGGAGTCCAGCGAACTTCCGAGGGAACCTGTTGTCGGGATGGATGGCCGGTGGACATCCACCCCCAAACACCATCGCTCCCACTGCGAGGCTGCCTGCCCGAGACCTGGTCTTGTCCATGACTCACGTTGCGAAGCCAGCATGCTCTGGGTTTGCGGGCCTGCATTGGACCCCATCAGCGGCTGTTGGACGTTCAGGCATCGGCAATGTGCCTGCGGATGCCAGCGCAGCTCGCCAGTCACGTTGCGTTGCATTTGTTCCCTGTACGCCATCGTTGCAATCGGAGGCGGGACAGCCACAAAATCGGGTCAAGCTGCTCTGAGAGCAACACCCGCAGGCAGCTGCCCTTGCGCTTCACTGCAAACTCTGGTTCAGACTCAACCGAACTCCCATTCCTGTGCCAATCCCGACTGTCGAGACCATCGAAAAGTCAAGACTGGCCGCTGGGTTGACGCTGCACCAATCAGCACGGCGCGGACCGCCGTGCATCGGTCCGGCTGCACTGCCATGGCCCGGCAGTGCAGCCTGGTGACAACCATGGATGGTCACAGATACACCGGGATTTCACATTTCTGTGTCAACCCTTGCCCGCAGTGCCCCAGATCTCCGTTGCCCATCAGGGATAAAGGGACTCTCTGCCGTCCAGGTGCAATACGGCCCAGTCTGCATTGACAATCAGCGCGTCTCCCCGCACCAGTTCTTTCAGGTATACAGCCAGCGGGTTGTGCAGGCCTAAAGTGAGGTTCACGTATTGGTCCGTTTCTGGGTCATAGTCCTCGGCGCGGCCAAAAACCCGGTTGGCAATGCCCCGGGCCAGACTGTCTTCCAATTCCTGTCGCCGCTGCAGGCCGGCCCGGCTTTTTCTTTGGCCCTTATCCATCCCCCGCCAGAGCGCATCAATGGACACATGGAATTTCGGCTTCGGCAAGTTCCAGTACCACGCGTCCAAGAGCCTGTTCAATTCAATCGGGTCGATGACCACTTGCAACAGGTCTCGGTCTTCCTTGACGGGAGAACCACCCAGTTGTTCCAAGACATCCTGGAGCTGCATGTGGAGGTCACGACGCCGGATTGCCATCAGCACTTTCCCCATCAGGTGCAGGCAGTTCTTTACATACGCCCGATTCATGTCACCCGTCAGGTCGTGAGCATAGATGTTGCGGGCCTCCGCGAGTTTGGACACGTGTCTTGGAATCGGTTCCACTCCCGTGAATTCAAGACTGAACAACTCTTGCCAATGGGCCTGTATGACCGGAGACAGGTGGACTATGTCGAGCGCATCCTTCCAGTTGTCTCCGGCAGTTTCCAGATTCTCTGCAAAGATTCTCTTGCCGTCACCGCGAAGAGACTGCAGAACCAGCTCTTTGGCTCCGATTCCCGCTCTCCTTTGCAGGCGATCCACTACAAAGGCACGCAGCCCCTGGAAATAGAGGGACAGGCCTTTCCAGAACACGTCTCGGTATGGATAGTAAGGATGGGTCAAAGTCTTTGCTCCTTTCTTTGTGGCCAAGGAATCCAATGGGCGAGGTTTCTGGCCCAGAGCGAGAGGGGCAGCAGATCCCCAGGGTGCGCGGTCAACAAGTCATGCAAGGATAGCCGTTCCGGCGTAACCGGGCCCGGTCTGCCGGAGCCGACAACCCGGCCATCGACTTCAAGAACAGGCGTGAGTGCGCCCATGGTGCCGGTGGTGAAGCATTCCTCCGCCGCGTAGACTTCGCTGAAGGATAGCCGTTGCTCCCGAACCGCATAGCCGTGCGTGTGGACCGTCTCCAGGATTGCTTCCCGCGTGATGCCCGGCAGACAGTAGTCGGCGTGGGAGGCAGCAGGCTCGCCTGCGTGACCAGGAACACGTTCGTGGCGTTGGTTTCCGCCAGATAGCCTTCCCGGTCCTGCATCAAGGCATCTTCGACACGACCGCAGCCTTGACCCTAGGCCCAGACTCCCTTTCCTGCCACGGAAGTAGTCTGCAACAGATCCCGATTCTTCTGCACTCTCCCCGATTGCGCCCCATTCCGGACCCAAGCGATATGCAGTCCGTCCCCTGATCGCTTTGCGCCCGCGCGCAAAGCCCGACACGACAAGTGGCAGACACATCACCCCGTCGGCCGTGCATGTGCCACCGGACGGCTTGGCATCTCCGAGGTGCCGGCCAGTTCCAGTTCGAGTGCCCGGTGGCAGCTTACAGCGTGGCCGGGCAGAATCTCTTCCAGTGCGGGGGCCTCTTCCCGGCAGATGTCGAGAGCGTAGCGGCATCGGGGATGGAAGTAGCATCCCGCAGGTGGGTTAGCCGGGTCTGCCACTTCCCCCTCCAGAATGATGCGCTGGGAGCGCAGGTGGGGAGCCGTCTGCGGCACCGCCGAGAGCAGGGCTTCGGTGTAGGGATGCTTGGGCGTTTTGAAAAGCCGCTTCGTCTCCGCGGTCTCGACCACCTTGCCGACATACATGACGGCGACCCGGTCGCAAATGTGATTCACGACACTGAGGTCGTGCGCCACGAACAGATAGGTCAGGCCGAGCCGTTGTTGCAACTCCAGCATCAGATTGAGGATCTGGGCTTGTACCGACACGTCGAGAGCCGACACCGGCTCATCGGCGACCACCAGACTGGGACTGAGCGCGAGCGCGCGGGCGATGCCAATGCGCTGGCGCTGGCCTCCGCTGAAGGCGTGCGGAAAGCGCTGCAGAAACTCGGCCCGCAATCCCACCAGACGGAGCAGCTCCTCCACCCGGTCGATCCGCTGCTGACGGTCTGCCATCCCGTGCATGAACAGCGGTTCGCCGATGATGTCGAACAGGGTCATGCGCGGATTCAGCGACGAGAAGGGGTCCTGGAAGATCATCTGCATGTGGCGGCGCAAGGGCTGCAGCGCGTCCCGGGACAGCGTGGCGATGTCCACGACCTCGTTGTCGTCGGTGCGAAAAAGAATCTCGCCTGCGCTCGGCTGCAGGGCGCGCACGATGCACCGCGCGGCGGTCGTCTTGCCACAGCCGCTCTCGCCCACCAGACCGTAGGTCTCGCCTTTGTTGACACGAAAGTCCAAGCCATCCACCGCGCGGACGTGTCCCACCACACGTTGCCAGAAGCCTTGCCGGATCGGGAAGAACTTGCGCAGCCCTTTGACCTCCAGCAGCCCCTGCTCGTTTGCTTGTGTCAGTTGGAGCCTACCTTGCTTTCTGTGGCGGGCGTCGATAGCGGATGATATAGAAAACAGCTTACCTGGTGCTCGTCTCCTACCGAAAGCAACTCAGGCTCATGCTGGTCGCAGACCCCCGGCATGACGTCCGGGCAACGGGGATGGAAGGGGCATCCGGCGGGCCGGTGGTACGGGTGCGGTATGGTCCCGCTGATGGTGGGCAGCTGCACCTTGGGGGTCGAGTGGATGCTGGGGATCGAGCGCAGCAGGGACTGGGTATACGGATGTTTCGAGGCGCTGAAGATGGCATCTGCGGTGCCTTCCTCCACCACTCGCCCCAGGTACATCACCACGACCTGATCGGCCATCTCCGCGATCACCCCCATGTTGTGGGTGATCAGCATGATCGCCATGCCGGTCTGGTCCTGGAGCGAACGCAGGAGATCAAGAATCTGTGCCTGGGTGGTCACGTCCAGGGCTGTTGTCGGTTCATCGGCGATGAGCACCCGCGGCTCACAGGACAGGGCCAGAGCAATCAGGGCGCGCTGGCGCATGCCGCCGCTGAGTTGGAGCGGATAGGCGTCTACGGCCGTCTCGGCGCGGGGAATGCCCACCAGGCGCAGCAGCTCGATCGCTCTCTGCCGGGCGTCCTGCTTGGAGACCTTCCGGTGCAGGCGGGTGGCTCCGACAATCTGATTGCCGATGGTGTGCACGGGGCTGAGCGAGGTCATCGGTTCCTGGAAGACCAGCGCGATCTCGGCCCCCCGAATCGCGCGCATCTCTCGGCTTTTTTCGCCCAGTGCCGTCAAGGCGACCTCGTCCCCGCGACTGTCCTCCGTATCCCGGCGCAGCAGGATCTCGCCTTCCACGATACGACCGGGGCGCGGCACGATGCGCAATATCGACAGGGCGGTCACGCTTTTGCCACAACCGCTCTCCCCCACGAGGCCCAGCGTCTGTCCGAGGAAGACCTTGAAGCTGGCACCGTCCACAGCCCTGACGATCCCCTCATCGGTAAAAAAGTTCGTTTTCAGGTTGCGCACCGACAGAATCGGCTGGCGGCCCCGTTCCCGCGGCCGGTTCCTAGATGCCATAGGGGTCGGCCGCGTCGCGCAGCCCATCTCCCATAAAATTGAAGGCCAGGATCACGACCACGACGGGGATGGCCGCGATCAGCAGCCACGGCGACAATGCCACGGTCTGGATATTCTGGGCGTTCTGCAGCATGACACCCCAACTGATGGCGGGCGGGCGCAGTCCTAAACCGAGGAAGCTCAACGCCGTCTCCGCCAGGATCATGGCCGGGATGGCCAATGTGACGGAGGCAATGATGTGGCTCTGGAAGGAAGGCACCATATGCCGGAAAATAATACGCTTGCGGCTGCAGCCCGCCAGCTCTGCAGCCGTCACAAAGTCCTCCGCGCGCAGCGACAGAAACCGGCCCCGGACCTCGCGCGCCAGCCCGGTCCAGCCGCGCAGCGCGATGACGATGGTAATGGCAAAGTAGATCTGCTCGACGCTCCAATGGCGGGGAAAGGCCGCCGCCAACCCCATCCACAGCGGGATGGTGGGTATGGAGCGGAGAATCTCGATCAGACGCTGGATCGCGCTGTCGACCACGCCGCCGTAGAAGCCGGATATCCCCCCCAGCAGTACGCCCAACAGGAGGCTGAGCGCAACGGCGGCCAGCCCAATCGTAAGCGAGGTGCGGGTGGCCACCATCAGGCGCGACCAGACATCGCGCCCCAACGGGTCTGTGCCGAACAGGAACAGGGATTCCTCCACCTTGGCGGTGCCCTCGACCCCGATCAGATGGCGGTCCGCGGGGATGAAGCCCAGGAACTTGTACGGGAAGCCGCGGACAAAGAAGCGGACCGGCACCTTCCGGTTGGGGTCTGCCGCGTATACGCGTTTGAAGGTGGTGGGATCACGCTGGCCGACCAGCACATAGACGTGGGGACTGAACCGGCCCTCGTCAAAGACGCGGATGGGCTGGGGCGGTATCAGGGAGCGAAAGGCTTCGGTCGTGTTGGGATCGGTGTAGGCAAAGAAGCCCGCGCCCAGGACGACGATGTAGAACGCGGCCACGACCAGCGAAGATGCCATCGCCACGCGGTGCTTGCGGAACCGCCACCACATCAGTTGATTTTGGCCGGCCACAAAGATTCTTTCTTCGCGGCCGCTGCCCGTGCCTGCGTCGCTCACGTTGGCCGGCCTCTATTCCTGCGGGACCATCCCAAAGCGGATGCGCGGGTCTATCCACATCAACAGCAAGTCGGAAATGAACGTGCCGATGACGGTCAGCGCCCCGAGCATCAAGACGATGCTCCCCGCCAGGAACATGTCCTGGGCCACGAGGGACCCCAAGAGGATGGGGCCGAGCGTCGGCAAGCTCAATACGACGGAGACGATGACGCTGCCCGACAAGATAAAGGGCAACAGATAGCCAATGGTGCTGGCAAAAGGATTGAGTGCCACGCGCACTGGGTATTTGAGGATGAGACTGTACTCCGACATGCCCATGGCCCGCGCGGTGATCACGTACGGCTTGCGCAGTTCGTCCAGCAGATTGGCCCGCATGACGCGGATCAGTTCCGCGGTGCCGCTCAGGCCGATGATGATGATGGGCAGCGGGAGATGAAAGATCAAGTCCTTGACTTTGCCCCAACTCCATGGCTCCAACTGGTACTCGGGCGAGAACAGACCGCCGATGTTGGCGTCGAACAGGACGAAGCCGAGATACATCAGCACCAGAGCCAGCAGGAAGCTGGGCACCCCCAGGCCGACAAATCCGATAAAGGTAAAGACGTAATCTCCAATGGAGTACTGCCGCACAGCCGAATAGATGCCGATGGGCACCGCGATCGCCCACGTCAGCGCCACGGCGCCCAGCGAGAGGACTATGGTCATGACCAGCCGGTCACCGATCACGTCCAGCACCGACTTGCGCCACATCATGGACGTACCGAAACTGCCCCGAAATATGTTCCCCATCCACTTCAGATACTGCTCGTGCATGGGCCGGTCCAAGGCATACTGCTGGCGCAAGGCCTCAAAATGCTGCTCGGAAACGTTGGATTCCGTGGCCGACAGTTGGGCCATGTAGGCGTCGACAAAGTCCCCAGGCGGCAACTGAATGATGATGAAGGACAGCACGGTGACTGTCCACAACGTAAAGAGGGCCAGAACAAGACGGCGGGTGATATAAGCGAACATCCCACAACCTCTCTGCCTTGGGGACTGCCACGGGCACCATGCCGGACAGCAAGCGCCAGAAGGGTGCCCTGCACATGCGGGCCGACGCCCCCCAGCGCGTCAGGCAACACAACCGGAGTACTGCCAGAGGCTCCCGGACGCGGGTGCCGCGCGCCCGGGAGACTGCCCATGGCCGGGCGGATTTTGCTATTCCTTAAAGTACCAAGTAGGGGGATGGCTGACGGCAGGCGTCCGGCAGTGCTGCGCAGGGCACTGCCGCCGCGGCACGTTGCCCATCCTGTTGCTGGTGACGGACAGACCGGCACCCTGCCCGACTGTGCCCATCTGCCATACCTCGTCGACGACGAGTTTCCAGATCTCCTGGGCGAGTCCATTCCGCTCTTCGGGTCCTACGCCATAGCCTTCCCGGAACAGTTCGAGTGCCCGCTCCATTTCCGGATACGGCGGCGGCGTGCCTTCCGCACCACCGCTGTTGTACCATCGGGCAATATCCGGTCCCATGTAGGCTTCGACCAGGTTCACCGGCAACACGTGCCGCGGATAGAGCCAGAGAGCCGAAGCGCCACCGTTGCTCCAAAGCGCGACCTGGTGCTTGTTGGCGCGTGATTCAGTCTCGAACAGGCTGCGCTCCTGGATCTTGAGATCGGCCCAGATCCCGATCGCCTGCCAGTGGTCCTTGATCAATTCCAGCGTGCCGTCCCAATCGGAGCCGATATTGGCGGGGGCGGCCAGTTCGATCCGCAACCGCTCGCCCGACCCGTCCGTGCGCAGGCGCCAGCCTGCGTCGTCCTTGGCGGTCAGCCCGATCCCGTCCAGCAGGGCGTTGGCGGCGTCGGGGTCATAGGTGGCCCACTTGGTGACGTACTCTTCCCCTGGGGTGGACGGCAGGCTCACGGCGATCATCGCCGAACCCGGTACCCCGAGCCCCAGGAAGACGGCCTCGTTGATCTGGTTGCGCTGAATCCCCATGGACAGCGCACGGCGGAAATCCCGATTCTGGATCCACTGCTGGATTTCGGGGTCTTCGTTGTAGCTGTGGTTGAAATTGGCTACGGTATTGTGCGCGAAGCCACGTCCGATATCGACGCGGTAGTTGCCGGCCTCCGCGTTCTCCAAAAAGACCGGCAGGGCGGATATGGGCAGGTGGCGGCCCTGTTGGTCATACTCGCCCGCTACGGCACGCAGGACCAACACCTCGCGATCCTGTGCCAGCGTGACCACGATCTCGTCGATATAGGGCAGTTGGTTGCCCGCGGTGTCCACCGCCCAGTAGTAGGGGTTGCGCACCTCCGACCAGACCGCTTCATTGACGGGGGTCACGGTTTGCCAAGGGCCCATCGTCGGCAAGTCCGGGTTTTGGGGGAGGTAGGCCTTGTAACTGAACATTTCCAACCAGCTGTCGAAACCCTCTTCCTTGGCCCGCGCGGTCACTGCCTCCTCGGAGGAGTACTTGGGCAGGAGCTGGCTCATGTAGTGCTTGGCCATATAGCCGCCGCCATTGGATTGACCTTGGGTGTCGGGGCCCACGCCTACGACATTGTCGCCGGCGAGGATGTCCAGGAACAAGGGGTACGGCTCGGCGAACGTCCACGAGACGGTATGGTCATCGATCTTTTCCATGACGCCCACTGCGCCGCCGATCATCATTTCGGTCGGCGGGCTGGGCCAGATCTCCGCGTTCAGGGCCACATCCTCGTACCAGAAGAGGAAATCGTCGGCGGTCAGGGGTACACCGTCAGACCATTTGGCACCTTGGCGGAGATGGAGGATATACTTGGTGGCATCATCCTGGATCTCCCAGTCCTTGACCAGACTGGGGATGATCTGCGACGCGGACCAGTCCCAGGCCAACAAGCGGGACGAGGAGTTGATGCGCATCAGATTCTCGCCATCGGCAGGGCCGGTGAAGCCGCGGCGCCAAGTGCCGCCATACTTGCCGATCTCGTTCAGAGGCTGGATGACATACACGTCTGCCGCCACGGGCAGGCGCTCCTCCACCGGCGGCAATGTGCCGGCTGCGACCCTCTCGGCCAGCATCGGCGCCTCGCTGAACTCCGTGGGGTACATGGCCGGATCCAGAATGACGTCCGGTCCTTCCATAGGGACGATCTGCGGTGCGGCCGGAGGGCCTTCCTCCATCTCTTGGGGGGAGGTAGCCTCGGGTGCGCCGCCACATGCGGCCAGTGCGAGGAATATCAAGATCATGATTCCCATCAGCCATGATGGCTTTGTCTGTTTCATTGCCAATGCTCCTTAGGGTGGGCATGAGAGTGTTTCCAAGAGTGAAGGGAATGGAAACAGCTCGTCACATCGTCGCACCGGCGGTTTGGTCATACCGGCGGTGTACCTGATTATACAGAACTTGCCTTGGGCGGCACTTTAATTTTACATAACGCAGACCGGCCCTGGACCACACCGGTCACAGCCGCTTTTGCCCGATCCTCGCGCCGGGAGACGGCTCCTGCGGTCTGTGGGCCGACCGCGGCGGTCCTGCGTATGGCTAGATTTTGACAAACTTGCGCGCGCGGTTGCCTTGGTTGCCCAGTTCGGCGACAAAGACGTTGCCGTGTGAATCGCACCAGATGCCGTGCGGCATGCGCAGGCCGGTCTCCGGCCCCCGAAAGCGGCCCACCAGTTCGCCCGTTTCACGGAAGATCGAGACTCCGATCGGGGCTGGACCTTTGCCCAGCGAACCACCCTGTTCAGCGACATAGACCAGTTGATCGGGGCTGCAGTAGACATCGCCGGGTCCGTTCACATCGTCCCACATCGCAATGAACTGGCCGTCCCGGTCAAAGATCTGAATGCGGCTCGACTCCCGATCGCAGATCAAAACCCGGTCCTGCGTGTCGATGCCGATATTGTGCACCAAGGCGAACTGTCCCGGCTCTGTCCCGGACGTGCCCCAGGAAAGCTCCAGCTCGCCCTCGGGGGAAAAGCGATGGACCTGGCGGTTCCCATAGCCGTCGGCGGCAAAGATGGCGCCGTCCTGGGCGATCGCCACCCCGGCCGGCATGTTGAACGGCGGATCCAGGGTCGTGCCGTAGGGCGTCACCGTCATCATGGCCCAGCCGCGGCGCCCCAGTTCGAGCAGCTTCTCGCCATGCTGCGTGTGCTTGGTGACCACATGCTCTTGCCGGTCGGTGATCCACACATAGTCGTCGGCATCGATAAAGATGCCGTGCGGTTCGGTAATCTCACCCTCCCCCCAAGAGGTAATGAACTTGCCGGTCTCCGCCTCAAACGCAATCACGGGGTGTTTGTGACGGCAGAAAACAAACACCCGGTCCCGCGAATCGATCGCCAGGTCAGGCACCGAACCCAGCGACCACCCTTCGGGCACTGTGGGCCAGGAATCGTCCAGTTCGTAACGAAAATCACCATATCCCACTGTCATAATCAGCTGTCCTCCGGCAGATCGTTGCGTGTCCAATATGGCGCGCTCCACTGCTGTGCGCACTTTCACCCCTTACCTCTTGCGCCAATGATCATCCGCGGTGTCGGAGGGGACGAAATCCAACCGATCCCAGGCATAGGGTGTGTCATAGATCTTCCACGTATTGTGGGATGCGCCGTACAGGATTTCGTAGTTTATGTTGGGGCGTTCCACACAGGCCCGGAAGAAGCCGGCCGCATCGCGATGGCTAAACCAGCTCACCAGCGATCGATAGTCGCGTCCGGGACGATTGTAGGGGGGCAGCGTGCCGAGACGGACACAGATGACCTCCATGGGCCGCTGGTCAGGACGATCTATGTTGCCTCCCTCGGTGTAATAACGTCCTAGGGACTCGCCAAAGATTTTGGTGGCGCCGTAGCGGCTGTCCGGCCGGGCCGGATCATCCCCCTTGACCAGATCGATGCTCGCCGGGTCCAAGTCATCCAGGCGGCCGGATACGATGGACAGGTACGGTTCGTCGAATTCATAGCCCCCCATGGCGTGCATGGAACTGGCAAAGATGACCCGGCGCACGCCGGCGTCGTGAGCCGCATCGTACATGCGGGCCGTGGCAATCAGATTGGGATTCGTCAGCACATCCCATCCGATCTCCACCTCGTGCCGTGGGTCGGCTGCCAGATGGATGACCACGTCCATGCCTTCAAAAACCGGCGGCAACGCGTCCGGGTCGCCGAGATCGGCCTGGGTGGCATGCGGCCATTCCGACGGGCGCAGATCCACGCCGTACACTTCATGGTCGCGGCCCAGTTCGGGAGCCAGAAAGCCACCGATCGTACCGCTGATGCCGGTAATAAGGATTTTCATGGATTGTCTCCTGGAGAGCTCGTGCGCCAATGGTATATCAGGAACGAATCGATCCCAAAGCCCACTGCGCGCCCCGCCCCGCCGTCTTGGCCGCCGACCAACTTGACAACCCAACATGGGAGAGGGCAGCGGCCCAATGGCACAAACGCGCCCCTTCCCAGGGACCCGGGCGCTACTGAGGGTCAGCATTCATCCCGCGCTCTTGTCGATCAGGAGGCCAGTGCCGCGGCCAACCAGTTTGCATGTTGGTTGTGCGTCATTGTGTGAAGCCAGCTCTGCGTTGGCTCCTGCAGGCCGGCAAAGAACGGATCAGGATCGCCGTCCGCTCAGGTTCACCAGGAAATGCACCGGACTGCAGATCACTCGGGACAGGGAGCAGGTCCTGGCTCTGGCAGTCCCGATCGCGGCTGGGAAGCAAGGGCATCCGGAGCGTCAGGATTGCGCGGGTGGTGAGACGAACAGCCCGCTGTCGGTCCGGAGGGCCGAGGGCAATCGCGGCTCGCATGGTGGGCTGCAATCATCGACAGGGCAACCGCACGCGGAGACGCATGACGGGACCTCTCAGGGGCTTTGTTGAGGATGCGCCAGGACCCTTCCTGGTTGGCCCAAGGGGGCCCCTCTTGTCCATACCTCACGTTCGACAGGGCCGTGGAACCCAAGAGTGAATGGCATTGCATTGGGACTTACATGCCTGACTAACAAGCCCGGCATATCCTGTGCACGGGTCGTTGAGGTACCCAATGGCAACGCCTCTCGCCGTGCCGCAGCTCCCCGTCCCATGGGCCGGGGAGTGCCCTGATGCACTCCGGTACTGGGGTTGTGGTACCCCACGCGCTGATTGCTGTTGCCAATCCCGTATTGTTAGTTAGGTATATAAGTCCCGTTGTATTCACGAAATGGGCCAATGACCCACAGTCCCATGCCGTACAGTACTACCATTGTGACATGTTGCCATCTACGCCTTGTAACACAGGAGAAGTTTCATGATACGTCTTGGAGTCCGCATGCTGTTTGGCTTGCTGTATCTGGCCCTCAGTCTCCTCGCCTCGATCATCGCCTTTACTGCATGGTTCAGCGATGGGGGCACCCTTTGGGAGCGTTTGATTCTCTCGCCAGGGGTGCCGCTGGCCACCTGGGCCGTGTTGGCGTCTATTGGCTTCGAGGCCTTCTATCGCGCGTTGCGCCCATGGATTCTGGCTGGGCTGGGCCTTGTCTTTCTGGGCTTGGTCGGCGTTGGTGTGGCCATGGCGAACGAGGTTGTCCGCGGGGATTATTCCCTGATCGCCGCCTTGGCCCTGATTCCCCTTTTGGGCATTGTGTATCTCGAAGTGATTCGTCCCCGCTTGGGGATGAACGCCGGATGGGGCGAAGTGTGGAAGCGCCAGCGTCTTGCTCGTTGAACCCTCAACGTCCTTGATGCAATCCATGAGGCGGGAAGGTGCAAGGGACTTGTATACACAGGTGCACAGGCAAGCATGTAGCACAACGATCACAGTGCCGGGGACTGCGGCACGGCGAGGGGTGTTTGCAACGGAGACCCTGATGCCCCGTGAACCGAATGGGCAGAATTTGGGTTCATGTATGCAAGTCCCATCAGAAAGGCAGCGGATCCCCTGAGCTGGCGGTTGTCTGGTCATACAGGGCTTGCAATTCCTGGGTAGCGGGGCCCGGCCTGCCAGGACCTATGGTCCGTCCGTCGACTTCCAGCACGGGTGTCAGTTCTCCCATGGTGCCGGTTGTAAAGCACTCCTCAGCCGCGTAGACCTCGCTGAGGGAAATCCGTTTCTCGCGTACCGCATAGCCATGCGCCGCGGCCATTTCCAGGACTACCCGCCGTGTGATTCCCGGCAGGCAGTGGTCGGCATGGGGAGTCAGCAGGCCTTCCGATGTGACCAGGAACACGTTCGTGGCGTTGGTTTCCGCCAGAAAGCCCTCTAGGTCCAGCATCAGGGCATCGTCAACGCCGGCGACATTCGCCTCGATCTTGGCCAGGATGTTGTTGATGAGGTTGTTGTGGTGGATCTTGGAATCAATGCATTGCGGTGCATTGCGCCGCCAGGAGGAAGTAATCAGCCGGATGCCATCCCGACTGTAGACCGGGACTTTCCACTCTGCCAGCACAATCAGGCAGCTGCCGTACTGGTTCAGCCGGATGTCCATTCCCGACGTCACCTTCAGGCCCCTGGACAGGGTCAGCCGCACGTGCACCCCATCCCGCATTTGGTTCGCTGCCAGCGTCTCAAACAGGGCTTGCTGGATGTCGGCCTTGCGGGGGATGTCGGCAAAGCACATGGCCTTGGCAGACCTGATCAGGCGATCTAGATGGGCTTCCAGCTGGAATATGCGGCCGTTGTAGATGCGCAGCCCCTCCCAGACCGCGTCCCCGCCCTGCACCGTGCTGTCAAACACGGACACTTTCGCCTCCTCCCGGGGCAGCAGCGCTCCACCCACATGGATGAGGATCTCGGCGTTGCGCGGATCAGGAAGTGTGGGCTCTGTGCTCATCAGTCCTCCTGGATTGGGACTTGAATCGTGTGTCGGCGCAGTTCCTCGTAGTACGGCAGACACTCTGCCAGGAGAGGCTGCAGGTGTGCCGGGACCTCTTTGGGGGGAGGCCGAAACGGGATAAAGCCTGTGGAGCGATGGGAGCTGGCATACCAGTGCCTGGCCCAGACTCCGTCTTCGGGTTTGGGCCCTGCAGGCCATGTCAGCATCTTTTCCTCAAAGGGCAGTCCCACCTGCCGACACAGCTGCTCCAGCACAGCACGGGGGTTCTGCAGGAGTTCCCGGGAATCCACCACTGGCGGATCATGGCCGAATTCCTGCAGTTTCTGCAAGATCTGCACCTGCAAGGCCAGTCCTGTGTCTGCCACTGTCGGTCGCCTGAGCACCTGGCCCAGGGAAGGCACCATCGCCCTGGGATCCCGCACCAGCAGAAAGTGACGGCCCCGGGTCATAAAGTCCCAAGACACGCCTACCAGGTGATGGGCCATGTGTTTCACGAACAGGACCGGCTTGGGACACGGGTCGTGCAGCAATCCATGTATGACTTGGCTGCCATCCGGATTCTGCGAGGCCATGACCTCCTCCCGGCCTGGATGATCCACATCCACTTGGGTCAGGTAGCTGGAATACAGAGGTTCATCCAGCACTTGGGTGTCCGACCGCTGGCGAAAGGCATACATGGTGGCCGTCGAGACATTGCGCGGGCCAGACCACATGTGGATGCGCAAGGGATTGGAATACATGCTCTGCAGGTGTGAGCGGCAGCCAAATCCAGCGAGCGGACAACGGGCAGTCAAGGGCACGACGTGCCCGGCCGGCTGCACACAGATGCTGCTTGGTCAATCAGTGTCATTCTAAGGCAGAATCCCTGTGGATTGCATCCATCCCTGCCCATAGACAAGGTGAAGCCATGAAAGAGGTCCGAGTTGGCATTGTAGGCATGGGCATTGGCCGCGCCAATGCCATGGCGTTGGCCCGCAACCCCCGCTGCCAGGTGGTTGCGCTGTGCGATCTGGTGCCCGCCCGCATGGAGGACATAGCGGAGCAGCTGCCCGAAAACCCGCCGCTCCGCTTTACTGACTACAAGACCATGTGCACCCATCCCGAGGTGGATGCCGTTTTTGTGGGCACGCCCAACCAGTGGCATGTACCTGTGGCCTTGGAGGCCATTGGCCATGACAAGCATGTCCTGGTGACCAAACCCCTGGCGGATGCCGTGGAACCGGCGGCGGAACTGGTTGCTGCCGCGGAAGCGTCTGGAGTGGTCAACATGATGTCTCTCTCCACCCGGTTCGCCCCGCAAGTGCAGTATCTGGGCCGCTTGGCCCGGGCCGGTGTCTTCGGCGAAATCTACTATGCCAAGGCCCGCAGTATCCGGCGGCGCGGCATCCCCAACTGGAACCTGGGCTTTATTCGGAAGGGCGGGGGCGCCTTCCGGGACATGGGAGTCCACTATCTGGATTCGGCCTGGTGGATTATGGGCTTGCCCACGCCAGTCTCGGTGGCGGGAGTGGCGGGAGCCAAGTTCGGACCCAGGGGGGAAGGGTACTTTGGTCCTGGTCCGGAGCTGACCCCGGACTACTGGAGCCAGTACGACTCGGACGACTACGGCGGCGGGCTCATTCGTTTTGCCAACGGAGCGGGCCTGATCATAGAGAGTTTCTGGGCCAGTCATCAACTGCCTGAATTGCAAATGGAACTGTTCGGGACCGAGGCTGGTGCCACTCTGCACCCCTTGACAGTCTTCAAGACCGTGGACGGTGAGCTGCAGAATATGACCGTGGAGATGCCTGAGGACCACCGTGCTGCCTGGCAGAATGTCGCGGACCACTTCGTGGCCTGCATGCTGGACGGAGTGGAGTGCCGGGCTCCGCTGCGTCACGGTCTGGAGGTGCAGCGGATGATGGAGGGTCTGCTGACCAGCGCGGAGACCGGCCAGCAGATCAATTTCCGGTAGCGGGAGCCGCGCCTGTCAGCGGGCTAGGTCAGGCCCGGCCGCTACTCTTGGGAATTGTATGTCTAAGCAACAATGGCCCAGACATATCCTGTTCACGGGGCCTTGGGGGCCCTACCGGGAACGCCCCTCGCCGTGCAGCGGCCCCGTTCCCCCGGGCCAGGGTGCGGTACCTGGATGCCCCCAAGCATTTCCATGCCTGCTTTAGGCTGGCATGGGCCTGTTGCAGGTATGTGACTCCCCTACTCTTCATCCAAGTCGGCAAAGATGTCATCCGGCAGGTTGGTGGCGTCTTCCCGTCGCCAGGAGCCGATGAACTCCTCGTTGGTGAGTTGCTCGTTGAGCCAGCGAGCGGCGTTGGCCGTGTCCACCACGATCATGGCAATGCGTTGCCCTTCATGCTCGGACACCATGATCAGGGCCTCGGGCTGACTCTGCATCATGGGCAGGAAGGAGGAGACAAACATGCTGGCGCCGATTTCTTCCCGCTGGAATTCCACACTGTCCGGGTTCTCGGCACTGGACATCAGGACCACCAGGGCCTTCTGGTTCGCCCTTTCCATGACTTGAAAGAAGCGCAGCCCAATCTCCTGTTCCGTGAATTCCTCCAGGACCTGCTCTTGCACAAAGTCGGCGGTGATGAGTTCTGCCTGCCTGTCTTCGGCCATGCTGCGGCGGTCATAGCAGGCGGTCAGGCCGCTGTTGATGTCGAGTTTTTCTTCCGCCGTGTCCGCTTGGTCGACCAGCCACTCCACGTGGGGTTCGCTTTCCTCACAGCGGTTGGTATACAGATACATCTGGGACAGGGAATACCGGGTCAAGTACATGTCCGGGTCTTTGCCGACGGCATCCAGCAGCTTCTCCTCTGCGGCATCGATTTCCCCTCGCACCAGGTGGGAGTATCCCAGAATGCTGTTTACGGTCGACGAAGTGGAACCCTTTTCAAAGGCGTTTTTGGCCGCCTTCTGGGCTGCGTCCAGGTCCCCGTTGTACAGGTGTGCAAAGGCCACTGCCTCATTGGCGTCGGAACTGTAGGGCCGGAAGATGGACCACCGCTGCGCGTTGTCTATGGATGCATCCAAGTCGCCCAGAATAAAGTTCAATTCATATTGGGCCTGGTAATAGAGCGGGTCATTGAAAGCCAGATTCCTGACATCGGTGAGAGTCTGGGTGGCTTCGGACTTCATTTCATTGCGGGCATAGGAAATGGCCAGCAGCCGCGCATCGGTCACGGACGTGGGCAATTTCGTGTTAACCAACTGCAGGAAGGGAATGGCCTCCTCCCAATCATCGGAGCACATGAACCCCACGCCCATCATGCGCTGGGCTGCCATGCTGTAGGGCCGGGCATCCAGCCATTTCTGGGCCACAGAGCGACTTGCCTCGCACTCCTCTGCATTGTTGAGGAGGAACATGCGGGTCATGGAGATGTCAAAGCGATCCTCCCAGGCTACCGCCTCGGCCTTCTCCTGGTACTTCTCGGCGGTCTCATAATCTTCCGTCAACATGGACACGTTGGCCTGACAGGTAAAGCCGTCCGGATACGGGGTTTCCGGCGTGCCGATTTCCGCCATGCGGGCACAGCCTGCCATCGCCTTGTCCCATTCATTGAGCTCGACGGCCATGTCCACTTCGAACCCGAGCACAAATGGATGGTCAGGCAAGGCCGCGATCGCCGGAGCCGCGATCTCCAGAGCCGCAATCGGGTCGCCGTCAAGATCAAAGGCCCTCCGGCCCAACACAATCTTCCACAGATGGAAGTCCGGCTCCAACTCCACCGCCCGGGCCGCGGCTTCCTCGGATGCGGGCCAGTCGTGCAGGGATTCCTGGATCAGGCTGAGCAGCACATGCGCCACGGCGCTGTCCGGCTCGATGGCCAGGGCCTGGGTGACATGCACCAGGGCCCGGGCCGGTTCATAGAGGCTGAGAGCCATGTCGGCATGGGCGGCCTGGGCCAGCGCGTTGTCTGGATCTGCGGCAATCGCGGCCTCCGCCGTATCGATGGCATCCTCGAAGCGATGGGCCAACTGCTGTGCCCAAGTAAGGTGCGCAAGCACCGTGGCGTCTTCCGGAGCCAAGGCGAAAGCCTGTTCGGCGTAGGCAAGCGCCTCCTGCCATCGTTCGGGCGAGTACGTATAGAAATCGGAAAGGCCGGTCAAAGCCGGAATGTGGGCGGGGGCCGCCGCCAAGGCCTCCAGGAATGCCCTCTCGGCTTCCGGAAACCGGGATTGCTTGAAGAGGGCCGTGGCTTCCGCAGTGAGTGCAGCGGCTCTTTCTGGATCCGCGACCTCGGCCATGGCCACTGCAGAGACTGCTGTGGCCCCTTCCGGGGCAGGCACTACAAAACCGGTGCAACCCGACAGGATCACGGAGAAGAGGACCAGGATGCCCGCAGCCACGACACAGTGGCCGGCTATCCCGACACGGAAATGGGACTGCAGAAGGGAACGCCGAGGTTGGGCAAGGACGGGCATGTGTCTAGAGCTCCGATTCAGAGTGGGGATTGTGATCAGGCCATGGGGCCAGGCAAAATGCGAGACTGGCGCGCCTTAGGCATAGTGTAGGCGCGCATCAGGGACATTTTCATTAACATTCTGTGAAATGGCGGGCGGGATCCGCAATCCCATGCATCCCCTGAAGATGGGATGCAATGCTTCTTGCAACAGGCACCGACGGCTCTGCTTCGCACAGCAAAGAGCGCAGGCAGCACGGGGAGCCCTCCACCCTGCGGCATGGGACATTATTATAAGATGGAGGCTGCCCTCCTGGTCCGCGGTTGTCGGGAGCCGACCCATTCTGTGGCATGCGTATGGAAGTCCAGTCACCTTTGCCAGTGGATAAAGTTGCCTCCCCGGCAGGGCAGGCCCTGCTCTCCATGGAAGACGTGCACGTCGGCTTTGAAGTGCGCACCGGTCTCGTCCGGTTCTCGCAGGTGCAGGCGGTGCGGGGCGTCACGTTGCAGATTCAGCGCGGGGAGACCGTGGCGGCAGTGGGGGAATCCGGCAGTGGCAAGACCACCTTGGGCCGCACGGCGATGGGCCAAGTGCGGCCTACAGGCGGGCGCGTGCTCTTTGAGGGTCAGGACCTGGCTCTGCTCAAGGGCCCTGCGCGCAAGGTCTTCACGCGCAGGGCCCAGGCCATTTTCCAGGATCCCTTCGCGACTTTGGACCCCTATATGACCTTGCATGAGGCCCTGGCAGAACCTCTGGAAATTCACAACATCGGCAACGCGCAGGAACGACAGGATCGGATCTACCAGGCCTTGCGCGAGGTGCGCCTGAATCCGGCCCAGGAACTGGCGGGGGCGTATCCCCACATGATCTCGGGCGGTCAACGCCAGCGACTGGGAATCGCCCGGGCCCTCATTGTGCAGCCGGACTTCATATTCGCGGACGAGCCTGTCTCCATGGTGGACGCGTCCAGTCGGGCGGAAATCCTGTTCCTGCTGCGTCAGCTGCAAGTGGAAAGGGATGTGGCCATGCTGTACATCACCCACGACATCGCCACTGCGCGGCACAGCGCCCAGCGCATCGCGGTGATGTATCTGGGTCGCATTGTGGAGATGGGGCCAGCCCACCGGATAGTGGACAATCCGCTGCATCCCTACACGCAGGCCCTGATTGAAGCCGTGCCTGAGCCCGACCCGGCCAATCGCCTGGCTCCGCGGTCCACGCTGCCCGGAGAACCCCCCAACCCCATCAAGGTGCCGTCCGGCTGCTCCTTTCATCCACGCTGCAGCCAGGTGATGGCAGGCACCTGTCCCCTGCACGATGTACAACTGGAAGAGCACGGACCGGGTCACTGGGTGGCCTGTCACCTGTATGCATAACTCGGGGATGGAACTGCCACAGGGATTCTGGGTCGACAACCCGTGGCGGTCCATGGCCGATGCCGCAGAGACAGCCTTCCGGTTTGTGCCTTTACGAATCCTTTATACAGGAATGCCGCTGGCACGGGAATGCGGGGCCATCCGTATCTTATAATTGCGCCTTGTTCCCCACAGTTACGCACACTGGCGAAGGCCTGGGCGGCGCACCCGGGACCAGTGTGGGCCCTGTGTCAATGCTGCTCTGGCAAGCTGCTCAATCTGACAGGAGAAGAAATGAAGCGAAACAACAAGACCTTGTGGTATCTCCTCGTGACCTGCATGGCACTGGTGCTGGGTGTGCAGCCTCTGGCCGCCTTGGAGGCGGAACCCGCTCCGGCCTTGCCTGAACGGGGCAAGGTTTCGAAGAACCCCGAAAACATTCAGAATCTCTCGGCTCCCATTGCCGACATCATTTCCGGCCCCGCCTGGCTGATGGCCCACGGGGTGGACAATCGGGCCTGGATGGATCGCCCCGGCTGGAATACCCTGACCCGCCAGGATGTGGCCAGTACCGTCACCGGGCTGAACGCCGACAATCCGGCGCAGATGCAGGGGGCCGGTCTGGGGGTCCTGGTGCCGTATCGGGATCCGGCTCCGGCCTTCAGCCGCGATCTGCTGATTACGCGGGACTTCAGCAATTCCCCGTTGCAGACGGAGCCGGACATTGCCGTCAACCCCAATGACCCAGACCACATCGTGCTGGGCACCATCGACTACAACTTTCCCAACAACACCTCGTATGTCTCCATAGACGGGGGGGCGTCCTGGGACGGTCCGCGGCAAGTCAGGTATCTGCGCAAGGATCGAGTCTCGGGTGGGGATCCTGTGGTCGAATTCGACAGCGAGGGCAATGTGTACATGGGGTCCATCTCCATTGGCATCAAGGAATACACCGTCGGCAACGCGGTGGGCTTTGCCCTGGTCTCCAGCATCTCCGTGGCCAAATCCGTGGATGGCGGCTATGAATGGCTGGAGCCTGTATCCGCTGCTCGCAGCAGCGTGGAAGTCAATCTTGAGGAGGATCTGACAGGCCGCCTGCGCGGCAAGATCTCCCTGGGTTTTCTGGACAAGCCCTGGATGACGGTGGGCCTCCATCCCACCATCGAAGACACGGAGGTGATCTACGTGACCTACGTGGAATTCAACACGTCCTACGAAGTCTTCTACATCGGTGAGGTCGCCACCTTGGGTTCGCCCCAGGTGGACACCACGCCGTATGTGGTCTTTTCCACGGATGAAGGCCACACCTGGTCGGATCCGGTGGCTGCCGGTCCGACCGTGCGCCGCTCCTATGGTGAAATCAGTGAAACCGAAGGCCAGTCCAACGCCATCGGCACCAAGCGGGTCGTGCAGGGGCCCGTGCCGGCCGTGGACTCCCAAGGCAATCTGTTTGTCGCCTGGCTGGACAGCACGGACGACGAAAGCCAGAAGGGCCTGGGTGAGTTCTACCTGGCCAAGTCCGAGGATGGAGGCGAGAGCTTTGGTGACCCCAAGCGTATTGCCAGTTTCCTGGAACCGGGCTTCCGGCCCCGCAATGCGTATTTCCGGTACTGGGCTTCCGTCTTTCCCAAGATGGCGATTGGCCCCGATGACGAGGTTTACATTGTCTATGTGGCCATTCCGCCGGACAACGAAACGGACGAAGGCGATGTGTTCTTCCTTCGCTCCCTGGATGGTGGCAACCGCTGGTCGCAACCCAAGCAACTGAACCACGATCACGGCACGGCTCTGCAGTTCTTCCCGGCCGTGGATGTGGGGCCTGACGGGGCGATCCACGTGATGTGGGGTGACATGCGGGACGACCCGGTGGAGACGCGGTATCACATTTACTACACCCGCTCGGACGATCAAGGCAAGACCTGGGGCTTTGAACTGCCGGAACTGGACCTGCGCGTAGGGGACACGCGGGTCACGGACTTCCCTTCCAATCCCAACAAGGGCTTCCCCAACGGGCTGTTCATCGGTGACTATTTCTCGATTGCGGCTGTGGAGGACGAGGCCTACATGGTGTGGGCCGACACGCGGCTGGGGGAATATGGTGGTTTCAATCAAAAGATTGGGTTCACCCGCCAGCGGTCCATTCCCGCGCCGGAAATTTTCGTGAGTCCGAATGCAGGCCCTGCCGGGGAGCGCATCACAGTGCAGGGACATGGCTTCCAGCCCCTGATCAACTATTTCCTGCTGGTCGGAGGCACCGAAGTCTCCTCTGGACGCACGGATGAACTGGGCCGCATGACCGCCAACGTGTTTGTGCCCATTTCGGGGGAGGGGGCCCATGCCGTCACCTTGGTGGATGGCTCCGGCAACTTTGCCTCCACCTCCTTTTACATGGAATTTGGTTTCGACAACATCAAGACCATCCTGGACCAGCTGCAGGAACTGTTGCAGCAATAGGAAACATTTGACAGGCGAGACCCCGGGCCGGGAACCGCCCGGGGCCCGCCGGGGTACCCACATTCGCTGGCAATGGAGTACAGAGACGCAATGAAGACCACTTGGCACAAGGGGGGCATGGCCTGGACCCTGGCCTTGCTGCTCCTTCTGGCACTGACCGGCACCGCGTCGGCGCAGGAAGACGCGGGGGGCCATGAAGCGGGGGGGCCGAAGCCGCATCCTGTCTATGAAGCTCCCCATGATCTGCCCGGTCCGGCTGTCGACACCTTGATCTTTCGGGCCTTTGACGTGGACCGGGCCCCCTTGGACCTGTTGGCCGGGGAAATGGATCTCTACTATTACAATCTCAAGATCACCGCCGCCAGAGAGCTGCGAGACGAGGATGTGCGGCTGTTCGAATCGCCTGCCACCACCATCTCCCTGATCCTCAACCCGGCTCCGGCCCCCGCAGGCCAGCTGAACCCGTTGTCCTTGCCCGCCGTGCGCCAGGCCGTGCAGTTCCTGGTGGACCGGGAATTCGTGGCGCGGGAAATCTATCAGGGCCAGGCCGTGCCCATGCTGACCAATGTCAGTCCCACGGACTACGATTATCTGACCATCTTCCGGCAGGTCAATGAATTGGGCGTCACGTATGACCCGGAGTACGCCCGCGGCGAGATTGAGACTGCCATGCAGGACGCGGGAGCCGAATTGGTGGACCACATCTGGCACTTCAACGAGCGGCCCGTAACCCTGAAATTCATTGTGCGGGTCGAAGACGAGCGGCGTGAGGTCGGCAATCTGGTGCAGAATGCCTTGAAGGAAGCCGGCTTCCGCATCGCTACCTCCTATCAACCGTTCGCGCCGGCGATCCAGACCGTCTATACCACCAACCCGCAGGACTTCCAGTGGCACCTGTACACGGAAGGCTGGGGGCGCGGCGCGCCGCAGCGGTACGACTACAGTGGCATCAACGCCTATTACGCTCCTTGGCAAGGCAACATGCCTGGCTGGCGGGAAGTGGGCTACTGGCAGTACGAGCACGAAGAACTGGACACTCTGGGCCGCAGACTGTTTCAGGGCGACTTTCAGGATCAGGACGAAAGGGACGACCTCTATCGGCGCATGACCCGTCTGGGTCTGGAGGAAAGCGTGCGCGTCTGGGTCGCCACCATTCTGAACACCTATCCAGTGCAACCGGAGGTGCATGGCATTACACACGACTTGGCCGCGGGCCCCCGGGGCCTGTGGTCCCTGCGGGCGGCCTACAAGCCCGGCAGCGAGGAACTCACCGTGGGCAACCTCTGGGTGTGGACGGAACGGTCCACCTGGAACCCGGTGGGGGGCATCGGCGATGTCTACACGTCGGACATCTGGCGGCATCTGCAGGACCCGGCCCTGTGGAACCATCCCTTCTCGGGCAAACCACAGTCCTTCCGCCTGGATTTCGACACCGAGACCGCGGGGCCCAACGGCACGCTGGAGGTGCCGACCGATGCCATGTTCTGGGATGCCCAGGCCAGAGCCTGGGTGAATGTGGAGGCAGGCACCACCGCCAACAGCAAGGTCACCTACGATTACACTCGATATTTTCAGGCCCCGTTCCATCATGGAGGGGACATCTCCATGGCGGATGTGCTGTATGGGCTGTACCATAGCATTGATCTTTCCTGGAATCCCGACAAGGCCTTGGTGGAGACGGTCATGGCCACCACCGGGCGTCCCTACTGGGAAACCATCAAGGGATACCGCGTCCTGGACGAGAACCGCATCGAGGTCTACGTGGACTTCTGGCACTTTGAGGAGGACTACATCGCGGCCTATGCCACGCCCTCCGGTGTAGGCACCCCTTGGGAACTGCTGTATGCCCTGGACGAATTGGTGTTCACTCAGCGCCGGGGCGCGTTCAGCGCCACCACCGCCGCCCGGTTCAAGGTGCCCTGGGTCAGCCTGGTGCTGGATCGGGATGCCCGGCTGGTGCGCCGCGTAGTGCAGGAGCTGGCCCGCAAGCAGCAGATTCCGGAAGCCGCGCTGACCCTGCCGGGGGCACGGGGAGCGCCCCTGGTGGATCGGGCACAGGCCACCGAAGCCTACGCCGCCCTCCTGGACTGGTTCCAGGCAAAGGGGCACATGGTGATTGGCAACGGCCCGTACTACCTGGAACGGTATGACCCCGGTGCGCAATACGCCGAATTGGCGGCCTTCCGGCATGAGCACTATCCTTTCACACCCGCGGATCTGTATGTGGGGAAACCGGACCTGGTCTCGTTCAAGGACATTCAGGTGGAGGATCTGTTCATCGGTGAAGAATATGAAGTGGTCATGGAGCTGGAAGGGCCGGGCGAGATCGCGGTGCTGTACATACTGAAGGACGCCTCCAGCGGGACCGTGCTGTTCTCGGGCCATGCGGAAGCCGCGGCCGCCGACGCCCACACGTTCTCCATCGTGCTGTCGGAAGAAGAGACGGCCGATCTGGACTTCGGCCTGCTGGAACTGACTTTGGCCGCCTACAGCGACGAGCTGGCCCGTGTCACCGAGAGGCAGGTGGAAATCGAGGTGGATGTGGGATTCGGCTAAATCCCGCGACGACCGCACACGCGGCGGTCCGCCGTCCCCATGCGCGTCGCCTGTGGGTGGCGTGCATGGTCTGTACCGTGCTTGGAGAAGTGCGGGCCAGATTGCGGCCGACACACGGCAACGCAGCAACGACACAGATCTGAGCCATGCGGCAACTCATTCCCCTGACCTGGCGTGCGGTGACCTTGCTGGGTGTCTTTTTTGTGGTGCTGCTGCTGCTGGTCCTGACCCTGGGTTTCACCGGTTTTTCGGACCGCATACTGTCGGCGGTGGTCGGGGAGCAGATGCGGGCGGAACGCACCACGCTCGCGGAAACCATTCGGGACCCGGCCGAACTGGAACAGGCCTTGGCCGCCCGCAGGGGGGAACTGGAGGAGTTCTACGGTCTGCATACGCCGTGGTACTACCGGTTGCCGGGCACCGTGTTCCGGGTGCTGAGGCTGGATCTGGGAGAGGCCCGGTCACTCCGCAGTACAGACGGCTCCAGCCGCATCATTGACATCGTCATGGAACGGCTGCCGAACACCATGATTCTGATGACCACATCCCTGGTCATCGTGGCTGTGCTGGGATTGGGACTGGGTCTTTTTGTCGCCACCCGCCCTGGCACCTGGATGGACCGGAGCATCTCCGCTTTTGCGGCCATCACCTACGCCATTCCCACCTGGTGGATCGGCATTCTGCTGATTCTGGTGCTCTCCGTGAACTGGCGCCTGCTGCCATCCGGGGGCATGTACAGCACTCCGCCTCCTGCGGAGCCGTGGCCGCGGTTTCTGGACATGGCCCAGCACGCCATTCTGCCGGTCCTGTCCATGGTGCTGGTCAGCGTGGGGCCGTACATCTATGCCGTGCGCACCATCACGCTCAATATCGCTCAGGAAGACTTTGTGGCCATGGCCCGGACCAAGGGCCTGCCGGAGCGCCGAGTCCGCAACGTGCATATTCTGCGCGTGGCGGCCCCGCCCATAGTGACCGGCCTCATCTTCGGCCTGGCCGGTTCCCTGTCCGGCTCCATCCTGATTGAGACGGTGTTCCACTGGCAGGGCATGGGCCGGCTGTACTACGACGCGTTGGCGGGCACCCCGGACGAGAACGTGATCGTGGCCCTTACCTTCATGTTCACGCTGATCTATGTAGGCATTCGCCTGCTGCTGGAAGTGCTCTACTTCTTCCTGGACCCCCGGGTCAGCTACGCCAACTGATGCGTGTCTCCCAGGTCTGGCAGGCCCTGCGTTCCAGTCCCATCGGTGTGCTGGGCCTGCTGTTGCTCATGCTCCAGGCGCTGGTCTCCTTGTATGTGGTGGTCACGTTTCCCGAGGAGTTTGGCGCCCGCTTCTGGAGCAATCCGGTGCACTGGGTGGACAATCCCAAGGCAGCCCCGCCGGAGTGGGCGCCTCGCTTGCGGGGACGCGCGTCCGTGCAGCATTGGTCGGCAACCCTGACGGAACCCACGGCCAGGGAGGAGAGGGGCAGCGCCATCCTCACGAACTACTCCATTCCGTATGCACTGGAAACCCCTGGTGTGCCCAGCTTTCTGTCTCTGACGGTGTCCAACGTACAGTTCACGGAAAAGGCCCCGCTCCTGGGCCTGACCTTGATCCGCCCGGACGAGACACGCATCAGCTTGCTGCGCCATGCCATCAAGGCCCCGCGGGAGGACGAGACCGGCCCCTTCACGCGCCACGCGGCAGAACCTTTGCGCTTTCAAATCAATGCGGAAGAGAGCGTGATCACCTTCATTCAGGAATTTCTGACGGAAGAACATGACCTGCAGCTGGACGAGGCGCAGATCAAGGGCCAGACGCTGGAGATCCTGTTTGGCGCCCCGGGGACGACTGCAGGAGAATTCAAGCCCCTTCTCGGCGACTATGAATTTCTCTTTCAGACCGCCTCCCGCGCCCCCGCGGACAGCGTAGGGGCCGTGCAAGTCGTGGTGGGCGGGGATTCCTACGGATCCCTGGGCACGGACAGCATCGGGCGGGATCTGGCGCAAGGCCTGCTCTTTGGCCTGCCCGTGGCGCTGCTGATTGGCATCGTGGTGTCCCTGACGTCCACGCTGCTGGGCACGGCCCTGGGCATCACCAGCGGCTACCTGGGCGGTGCGGTGGACACGGTGATCCAGCGGATGTCCGACATCGTGGCCAACATTCCGGTGTTGCCCCTGCTCATTTTCCTGCTTTTCATCATCGGCCCCAACTTGACTGTGATCATGGTCATTCTGGTGGCGTTCAGTTGGCCGGGCCTGGCCATCCAGGTGCGCTCGATGGTCCTGCACATGCGCTCCAGCCAGCTGATTGAAGCCATTCAGGGTCTGGGCTCCTCCCGCGTCCGGGTCATGTGGCGGCACATCCTGCCGCAGATCATGCCGTACTTCCTGGCCCAGATCATCTTCAGCGCCCCGGCGGCGATTCTGGCGGAGGCCGGACTCAGCTTTCTGGGGCTGGGTGATCCTTCCATTCCCACCTGGGGTCAGATTCTGGAAGCCGGATTTCGCACCGGCGGCGTCTATGTGGGCTACTGGTGGTGGATCATTCCCCCTGGGCTGCTGATTGTCATGGTGGCCTTGACCTTCATGCTGATCTCGCTGGCCATAGAACCGGTGGTCAATCCCCGCCTGCAGGCCAGTCCGCGCAGATAGGGACTCCCATGGCCAAGGTGCTGGAGGTACACAACCTGCATCTGCACTACGCCGACCCGCGGGGCGCAGTGCGGGCGGTCGATGGCATTTCCTTCGCGCTGGCCGCACCCGGCACGGCCTTGGGCATCGTGGGTGAATCCGGGTGCGGCAAGTCCAGCATCGCCCATGCGCTCATGCGTCAACTGCCTGCCAACACCGCCCATTTCAGCGGTCAGGTGCGACTGGAAGGGGATCTGGTCTCCGACCTGGATGAGGGTCGTTTTCACCGGCACGTCAAGTGGCAACGCATGGCTCTGGTGCCGCAGGGAGCCATGAACGCCCTGAATCCGGTGATGCGGATTGGGCCGCAGATCATCGAGCCCCACCTCGTCAAGGGGGGCCTGCGCAAGCCGCAGCTGCGCGCGAGGGCCCAGACCTTGCTGGCCCGGGTAGGATTGCCCGCCAGCGTATATTCCCTCTATCCCCACGAATTGAGCGGAGGCATGAAGCAGCGCGTGATGATCGCCTCTGCCCTGATCTTCAATCCCAGTCTCCTGATCATGGATGAGCCCACCTCCGCCCTGGATGTGAGCGTGCAGGCCCAGATCATGAATCTGCTGAAAGACTTGAAGCAGGATGGCCTGTCCCTCATCTTCATTACCCATGACATCGCCTTGGCCAGCGACATTTGTGACCAGATTGCCGTGGCGTATGCGGGAGAGCTGGTTGAGCAAGGCACCGCGGAGCAAGTGCTGGGCCGTCCAGCCCATCCCTATGCCCAACGGTTGCTGGCGAGCATGCCTCGCCTGCAGGCGGACAAGATGCCGGTGTTCATTCCCGGCGCGCCGCCGGATCTGCGCCAGGTGCCGCCGGGGTGTCGCTTCCAGCCTCGCTGCGATGAGGCCATGCCCGTCTGCGCAGAGCGGGATCCGACCCGCATCAGTCTGCCGACAGGCCAACAGGTGTGGTGTTGGCTGCACGATGCGGCACAGCAGAGCCCACCGGATTCCCAGACAACGTGAATGGTGGACACATCGGGGTCTGTCCGAGACTGCGTTCCGGCCGCCATGGCGGCTCCGTGCGCGGATGACAGCAGACCCTGCACCCTGGACCCAGCAAGTTCCGCCCCATGGTCACACGTTGTTCCTGCATATAATGGGATGCAGGGGCAGATGCCGATGGCGATCACGGATCAGAAATACCGACACATCAACGCGTTTGTGGACATGGCGGCCTGCTGGGCCGAGGCGGTGGCGCACCGCTACCGGCTGGGCCGGCTGGACCGGGCCTCTCTGACTCCGCTGCCCACCAGTTCTTCGTCCCGCAAGTACCAGACCCGCATTGGCGACGGAGCCTGGACCTTTGACACTGAGACGCACTCGGGACTGTTGCTGCTGACCGAGGTACAGAGCGGGACGGATTTCATGGCCCCTGTGCGCTTCTGTCAGTACCTGTGCAATCAGTTGCTCCTGGCACATCAGGCCCAGCGGTTCGGGGTGGATCGCCCTCTGCCCTTGACCGTCATGATTTCGCTGTACACGGGAGACGCGGCGTGGGCGCTGCCGCGTTTCACCGATCTGTTTGCGCGGTATGCCCAGGACTTCTACACGGTGGACATGCCCATCTGGCACTTTGACATGAAACATCTGGCGGCGGCGGACATCCCGGTCGGCGACCCGGCTCGCCTGCTGTTTGACGTGGAACGCTACCGCGAGGTGGCCGACATCAATGCCCCGGCCCTGGTGCAGCGGCTGGAGGCCCTGCAGGACCAGGACCTCAAGGAGAGTCTGCTGTCCTTCATCAGTTTGACGTTGCGGGATTTTGATCCGCGTCTGTTGCCGCAGGCGCCGCGGACGACTCAGGAGTTGGAAGAAATGGTAGAGGCATATCGCATTACACACGAGGAAGAGATGCGCAGGACTGCAGAACACACCCGGCTGGAGACCCGGCTGGAGACCCGGCTGGAGACCCAGTTGGAGGAGAGTCTGAAGTCTTGCCTGGAGGTGTTGCTGGCCTGCGACATTGTACCGGCCACAGCCTTGGAACTGGGATTGGACCTGCTGGTCATGAAGACCCAGCCCGCCTTGGGGCCCCTGATCCATGCGCGGGGAGACCTGGACCAGCTGCGTACCCTCATCCCCCTCCGCCCCCAGGGCAGCGTGACGGCGGATGACCGACAATACATCGAAAACCTGTTGCAGGGGTGCTATTCCTACCCCCGCAATGATCCCCGACCGGGTTGAGGCTGCCGCTGCAGTCTGCGGCCCGAGATCCTGCGGGCCGGGCCAGCGGATGGAGCCACCGCAGATGGCAGCGGACCTTTGCTTCTCGGGAGCATCGAGGGACAGGAAGGCTGGACCCGGTCTTGGACGCAGAGGCAACGCGGCCTTGGCACTCTGCCCGGCTGGATTGTGCGTGCACGGGCTGCCGCAGCGACTGCCGGCAGCCGCAGGCCATGGAAAGTGGCCGCGGGGATCTGCGCACGAATGGTGTCGGGGTGTGTCTACGCGGCCGTTGTGGCCCTGAACCCCCAAGCAGGCATCGCAGACCTCTCGGGGCGTGCTTCCGGCCACTTGGGGGCAGTGAAGTTGTTGTCGCCGCCCGCCCGGTGCCGCCCTTGGGCCGAAATCATCGACACGGCGTAAACTCATGGCAGGACCCCCATCTCCCTGGCGTGGATGGGCCAGGATACGCTCCTTGTGCGCCCGCGGCGTTCCTTCTGGTCCATCACGCACGTGGGATATTCAATCCATTGCACCATGCCGGCCATGTAGGGAGTAGATGTGTCTCAACCCCCATCCATCAAGATCGAATCTGTAGAGCTGCACTCCATTCGCATGGAGTACGTGCATCCCTTCGAAACCAGCTTTCGGCGGGAGACGCATCGACCTTCCATCCTGGTGCGCGTCAATGCCCAGGGGCTGTCGGGCTGGGGAGAATGTGTGGCCGGTTCGGGCCCCTGGTATTCCGCGGAAACCCTGGTCACGGCCCGTCACATATTGGCCGACCATCTCATTCCCCGCCTCCTGCGAACGCCACTGCAGAACCCCCGTGAAGTTGTGTCGTTGTTCCGGCCAGTCCGGGGCCACAGCATGGCCAAGGCCGCCTTGGAGAACGCCCTGTGGGATCTGTGGGGGCAGATGCAGGAGGTGTCCCTGTCGCGGTTGCTGGGTGGCACGCGTTCCGAGGTGCCTGTCGGGGTCAGCGTGGGCATTGAGCCTACGCTGCCCGCCCTGGAAGCCCGGGTTGCCGAGCATGTGAATGAGGGGTATCAGCGGGTCAAGCTCAAGATCAAGCCCGGGTGGGACATCGCCGTGGTGGAGCGGATTCGCCATCTGTGGCCGGACCTGCCGCTCCAGGTGGATGCGAATTCGGCCTATACCCTGGCCGACCTGCCTGTCTTCCAGGCCCTGGACAGCATGGGGCTGTTGCTGATTGAACAGCCACTGCATTACGAAGACATGGTGGAGCACGCGGAGCTGCAGAAGCATCTGCAGACTCCCATCTCTCTGGATGAGAGCATCCACTCGCCCCACCATGCGGCCTGGGCCCTGCGCATTCAGGCCTGCGGCAACATCAACATCAAGGTGGGGCGCGTAGGGGGGCTGACGGCGGCCCTGGAAATCCACGACCTCTGTCAGGAAGCTGGTATTCCGGTCTGGTGTGGAGGCATGCTGGAGACCAATGTGGGGCGGGCCTGCAACGTGGCCCTGGCCAGTCTGCCGAATTTCTCGCTGCCCGGAGACATCTCGGCGTCCGCCCGGTACTTTCATCAGGACATTGCCCGTCCCGACTTCACCGTGTCGGCCCATTCCACGGTGGCCGTGCCCCAGGCTCCAGGACTGGGAGTGGAGGTCTCGCTGTCGGCTCTGAGGCCCGTCACCGAGGCCCGTGATTGCTACGCCTGAACCGTATTTTGTGCAGGGACGCCGGTTATTTCCCGACGCCCATCGGCATGGGTCCAGAAACCCAATGCCGCGAGTCCTTTTTGACCATGGTTTACTGTCCCATATAGAATGATGGAGGCCGCAAGAAAACCTTTTACATTTCAGGCTGGCTGTGTGCCCGCGTAAGCCTGCGTTCCAGTCCAGCTTGCTTCGTCGCCCCTGGTTGCTTGGATGCGGCCGGTATAGTGCCCTCTTGATTCACATGACACAAGGGATAAGGATATGAGGAAAACGTTACGACTTGGCTTGATTTCCTTACTGTTGTTGCTGGCTCTGCTGGCGGCAGCCTGTGGTGCCCCCCCCGCTGCGGAATCAGAGGCAATGGCGGAAGACACCATGGCAGATGACGAAATGGCAATGGATATGGCCGGCAACCCCTTGGAGTCCCCGGTCCTGTGGGAACGGGTCGCCTCCGGCGAACTGCCGCCGCTGGAGGATCGCTTGCCCAATGAGCCCTTTGTGGTGGGGCCTGGTGTATTGCTGCCCGAGGAACACGTGGATTGGAAGCCCGGTGTGTATGGCGGTACCCTGCGTACTCTCCATTTCCGCCCGGACTGGAATCCGGACATTTTTGTGGGCATGAACGAGTCCCTGCTTTCGGCTCCCGGACTGGGCGTGCAGGGCATTCGGGGCAACATCCTGCACAGCTACGAGGTCTCCAACGAAAACCAGACCTTCATCTTTCACATGCGGGAAGGCCTGAAGTGGTCGGACGGCGAACCGGTCACCTCCGCGGATGTGGCCTTTGTCGCCCATGACATCTACGGCAACGCGGAACTGATCCCGACCTATCCGAAGCGTTTCCGCACCCGCAATGCTCCGGACGGCACGCCCATGACGCTGACCGTCATTGACGATTTCACGTTCCAGGTGGACTTTGATGCGCCGTACGGCGGCTTCCTGCGCAACCTCACCATTGAAACCTGGAATGGCTGGACCGAGCTGATTCGTCCCTCCCACTACCTGCAGCAGTTCCACACTGCCTACGTAGATCTTGAGGATCTGCGCCCGTTGCTGGATGAAATGAACCTGACGGACGAATGGAATCAGGTCTTCACAGACCAGGATTGTCTGAGCTGGCATGTCAATCAGGAGAAGTGCATTGTGTCTCCGGTCCTGACCCCCTGGCAGCGGGTGGAGGCCTCGGAGCCGGGACTGCTGGTCTTCGAGCGGAACCCCTACTATCACAAGGTGGACGTGGACGGCAAGCAGCTGCCCTATATTGACCGGCTGCTTTCCAAGCTCGTGGAAGACGTGGAAATGGTGAACACCGGCATCCTGGTTGGCGAAGCCGACTTCATGCGGGAAAGCACGGGCCTGGTCAAGATTCCGCTGTATGTGGAGAACGGCCCCGCGGGTGGCTACCGGCATCAGCTGCTGGACATGCATGTGGACTCCAGCTCCATCTGGATCAATCAGACCTACAACGACGACAATGACCCCAACGCCGCCAGCTGGCGGGAGATCGCCAGTGACGTCCGCTTCCGCCAGGCCATCAGTCTGGCCGTGGACCGCGACGAAATGATCGAGTCCCTGTATTTCGGCTATGCCACCGTGCCTTTGCAGACGGTCGGGGAAGAACTGTCCATCCAGGATGTGCAGCGGGCCAATGATCTGCTGGATGCGATAGGCCTGGATCAGCGGGGAGACGACGGCTTCCGCCTGTACCCCAATGGCGAATCCTTTACCATGCTGATCGAGCACGGCGCCCACGCGCCGGATCTGGAGCCCGCTTCGGAACTGATCGGTGAGTACCTGAAGGACATCGGCATCAATGCTTCGGTCAAGAAGCTGGAATCCTCGCTGTGGGCCGAGCGGCGCAACAACAACGAGCTGCAGGCCACCGTCTTCTGGGCCCATGATCAGGGCTGGGACAACAACTGGACCAGCGACACCATTCAACGCGCTGGCTATGCCTGGTGGGTGTACATGACGCAGTCCCCCGACAGCGAAATGGCCATGGAACCGCCGCAGTGGGTGCTGGACTCCTTTGAACTGGACAAGAATCGCTGGGGTTCGGTGTCCGGCAGCGACGAATACAATCAGTACAAGGAAGACGGCAATGCGTGGCATCGGGCCAACCTGCCCGAAATCACGGTCGTCGAGAACGTGAAGTATCCGCTGATTGTGTCGGTGGACATGGACAACGTGGCCACCGAGGGATATGCCATTGCACAGAACTTTGCCATGGAGCAACTGTTCTATGTGAATCCCGAGGATCACTAGGTTTTGATGGGACAGGCTGAGGTGCCCTCAGGGCACCTCAGCCTGTCCGTTTTTCCACACTCGCACAGCATTTGCTCCTGAGCTCGGCCTTCCTGTCCGATGGTTGCCTACATCGTCCGCCGTGTCATCATGCTGGTGCCAATCCTGCTGCTGATATCGGTGGTTTCGTTTGCCGTCATCGAGTTGCCACCCGGTGACTGGGTGACGTATCACATCGAGAATCTGCGCGCCACCGGCATACAGTTGAATGAGGAGGAAGCGGAACGGCTGATCGCCATGTATGGTTTCGACCAGCCATCGTGGCGCCGGTATCTGCGCTGGATGGAAGGCATTCTGCTGCGATTCAATTTTGGCTGGTCCTTCCAGTGGGGCAAGACGGTCAACGAACTGCTGGCGGAACGCCTGCCCCTGACCCTCCTGATTGCCTTCCTTTCCTTGATTATTTCATGGACGTTGTCGGTCTCCATCGGCATCTACTCGGCTACGCACCAGTACTCCATCCTGGACTATGCCTTCACTTTCTTTGGCTTCCTGGGATTGGCCACGCCCGGCTTCCTGTTGGCCATGGTGCTTGCCTGGTACATTTTCAAGTTCACGGAGTTCTCTCCGTTGGGCCTCTACTCCATTGAATACATGGGTGAGCCTTGGTCCAGGGAGAAATTCGTAGACATGCTGAAGCATCTGATCCTGCCTTGCATAATCATAGGGCTAAGTTCCACGGGGGCTCTGATACGGGTGATGCGCGGCAACTTGCTGGATGAATTGAAGCGGCAATATGTGATTACGGCCCGGGCCAAGGGTGTGACAGAGACGCGCCTGCTTTTCAAATATCCGGTCCGTATGTCCATGAATCCGGTCATCAGCACTATAGGCTGGACCCTGCCCTCGATTTTTTCCGGCGAGGTGCTGGTCTCGCTCATACTGGGGCTGCAGACCGTGGGGCCGCTGCTCCTGCGGGCCGTACTGGCCCAGGACATGTTCCTGGCCGGCAGCATTGTCATGATCCTGAGTGTGCTGACCGTGATCGGCACCTTGGTTTCGGACATCCTGCTCGCGGCCTTGGATCCGCGCATTCGCTACGAAGGCGCGGCCAGCCGATAGCCCCGCCACCGGGAAACCACGGACATGGATGCCGCCGCGGGCACTGCCCAGGACACGCTTGTTCCCGAGATCAAGGAGCAAGACGACAGCTTTTACTACGCCAGTCAATGGGAATTGATCTGGTGGCGTTTCCGCCGACATCGCATGGCGATTGTTTCGCTGTTGCTGCTGTTGCTGCTCTATGTCCTGGCCATCTTTTCCGGATTCTTCAGCCCATACGACACCTCAACGCGCTTTGAGAACTATCAGGAAGCGCCTCCCGTCAAGATCCGCTGGTTCCAGGCGGATGAAGATGGACAGCGCAGATTTAAGGGGCCCTACTATTACGGCTTTGAAAAGGTGCTCAACCAAGAAAAATTCAAGTTTGAATTCTTTCCCATTGAGGAAACCGCGTATCCCCTGCGGTTCTTCGTGCGGGGCATCGAATACACGGTCATGGGTGATTTCAAGTCCAATCTCCATTTCTTTGGGTCCACTGATCCGGACGCGCCACCACTGATGCTATTTGGGGCCGATCGCCTGGGCCGGGATCTGCTCAGTCGCACCTTGTACGGGGGCCGGATTTCGCTCTCCATCGGACTTCTGGGGGTGATATTGAGTCTGGTTTTGGGTATTGTCTTGGGTGGAATCTCGGGGTACTTTGGGGGACTGACGGACGAGATCATCCAGCGGATCATCGACTTTCTGCTGTCCATTCCCAGCCTGCCGTTGTGGATGGCCCTGTCCGCCTCCCTGCCCCGGGACTGGCCGGTACTAAAGACGTACTTCGCCATTACCATCATTCTCTCTGTTCTGGGGTGGACCGGCCTGGCACGAGTGGTTCGAGGGAAGCTTCTCGCCTTGCGGGAAGAGGACTACGCCATGGCGGCCAAGGCCGCCGGCACCAGTGAAAGGCGCATCATCTTCAAGCATCTGCTGCCGGGATTCACCAGCCATCTGATCGTGACCATCACCTTGATGGTGCCCGGCATGATCCTGGCCGAGACCTCTCTGAGTTTCATAGGCCTGGGCATTCAGCCGCCAGCGGTCAGCTGGGGCACGCTGTTGCAGGACGCACAGGACATCGTGGCTATTGCGCAGCACCCACACCAGTTGATTCCGGCGGTGTGGGTCATGGCTACGGTGCTGCTGTTCAATTTCGTCGGTGACGGCCTGCGGGATGCGGCAGACCCCTATTCGGATCACTAGACCTGGCCCGTGACTGACACCTACCGCCACACCGACGATATCCTGCTGGAAGTCAAGGACCTGCAGGTTCACTTCTTTCTCTACGAAGGCGTCGTGCGCGCCGTGGACGATGTCTCCTTTGATGTGTATGGGGGCAAGACCCTGGGCATCATTGGCGAAAGCGGCTCCGGCAAATCCGTCACGGCACAGTCGATCATGGGCATCGTGCCCAGCCCCCCGGCCAAGCAGCTGGGCGGCGAAATCCTGTTGCATGCCCGCAAGTCGGATGATCTGGAGGAAGTCATAGATCTGGCCCAGCTGGACCGCCGGGGCACGGAATTCCGGCGGATCCGCGGTGGGGAGATCGGCATGATCTTTCAGGAGCCAATGACCTCCTTCAGCCCGTTGCATTCGGTCGGCGATCAGATCAGCGAAGCGATCCTGCTGCACATTCCCGATGCCACGCCCAGCTCCGCGCGGGAGCGCACTGAGGATCTGCTGCGCCGCGTGGGCATTCCGCGCCCGGACAGGGCGGTGGATGCCTATCCGCACGAACTCTCCGGCGGCATGCGCCAGCGCGCCATGATTGCCATGGCGCTCTCCTGTGACCCGTTGCTGCTCATCGCCGACGAACCCACCACGGCCCTGGATGTGACCGTGGAGGCCCAGATTCTGGAGCTGATTGAGGGACTGCAGGCGGAACTGAACATGTCCATCATTTACATCAGCCATGACCTGGCGGTAGTGGGCGGCATCGCGGACGAAGTCATGGTCATGTACTTGGGTCTGGTCATGGAACACGCCGAAGTGGAGACCATCTTCGACGCGCCCCTGCATCCGTACACCAAGGCCCTGTGGGACTCCATTCCCAAGATCGATGGCCCGTTGCAGGCCTTGGTGCCCATTGAAGGCAACATTCCCAGTCCTTTTGCCATCCATCAGGGCTGTCCCTTTTTCGCCCGTTGTCGGGATCAGATTCCCGGTGTCTGTGATGTGTACCGACCGCCGGAAATCGAGGTCGAGAAGGGCCACAAGGTGCGCTGCTTCCTCTATACCGACGAACGCGCACCTGCGATCCAAGGGTGATGCAGGCAATGGCAGCACACAATTCCTTGCTGGACGTGGAAGGTCTGAGCAAGTATTTCCCCATCAAGCAAGGCTTCTTTCGACGGGTGGTCGGCTACACGCGCGCGGTCCATGACGTCTCCTTCTCCGTGTCGCAGGGCGAAACCCTGGGCATTGTGGGCGAAAGCGGCTGTGGCAAGACCACTCTGGGCCGCACCTTGCTGCGGCTGTACGAACGGACCGCAGGTTTCATGCGTTTCCACCTTGAGGAAGGCACCTTGGCCGTGGAGTCACTGACGGGCGACGAGATGAAGCTGTTTCGCCGCCGCGCCCAGATCATTTTCCAGGACCCTTTCGCCTCTCTCAACCCGCGGATGAACATTCTGGAAACCGTAGGGGAACCGCTGCTGGTCAACAATGTGGCCAAAGGCAAGGAGCTGGAGGAACGCGTGGCCACCATTATTGAGCAGGTGGGTTTGCGCGTGGAGCATCTGCGCCGGTATCCGCACAGCTTCAGTGGCGGTCAGCGGCAGCGCATCGGCATCGCCCGGGCTTTGGTGGTGGGCCCGCGCCTGGTCGTGGCCGATGAACCCGTCTCCGCCTTGGACGTCTCCATTCAGGCACAGATCTTGAACCTGCTGCAGGAGCTGCAGGGGGAATACAACCTGACCTATCTCTTTGTCTCGCACGACATGAGCGTGATCCGGTACATCTGTGACCGCATTGCGGTGATGTATGCCGGTCGGCTGGTGGAGTTGGGCCCCAAGGACGAGCTGCTGGAACGCCCCCGGCATCCCTATACGGCTCTGCTCTTGGCTGCCGTCCCGCGCACGTCCAAAGGCCGCCGCGGCAAGCGGATGATCACGCCCGGGGAACCGCCGGATCCTGCGAATCTGCCTTCTGGTTGTGTCTTTCAGGACCGGTGCCGGCACGTGGAGGACATTTGCCGGGCAGAGGACCCGCCGCGCGTGAATGTGAATGACACACACTTTGCAGCCTGCCACTTCGCCGACAAGCTGGCACTGGACGGCATCTCCGTGGAACCCATTGCCCTGGCAGCCTAAGAATGCAAGGCTGCCACCGCAGTCCTTTGCGCGCGGGCAGGTACGGCGAGTTCCTTCAACCCCCACATTTCGTTGCGGGTGTCCGCAACAAGGCGGCGCAGCGCACCCGGTGAAGTCGCGCCCATGATGGGCTTCTGGAATCTGCTGGGGGAAGACCACAGCGCAGAGAAATCACTAGGTCCGGATTGAGGGGCAAAGAATCTTTCCGCGGTTCTCCGCATTGTAGAGGGAGTCGATGATGTCGGGGGCGGGGGTGTGCAGACGGCTGTGGCCGCCCTGGGCAAGGGCCTACTTGACCCCCTGCCCAGAAGCCTTTATGCTACCGTTTCTTTGCGTTGACCACTGGCAGCCAACCGATGCCGCACGAGAAATCTGCACTCCACTTGGGACTGGGCTACCTGTATGTGCTGCTGGCGGGAGCCGCTACGGCCTTCAGCGGGTTCATGGTGCGGGATGTATATCGATTTGCCCTGATCCGGATGGAGCTGCACCGTTACACCATTCACGTCAACGTGCTCTTTGTCACTTTCATCGTAGGCATGGCCAGCCTGGTGGCGCTGGTGACCCTGGAGCACTACTTCCGCCATGCGGCAAACACACAAGTGCAGTTCTACCGGTGGCTGAAGGTGTTGGCCTTCCCGCTTTTCCTGGCGACAGGGGCCCACTTGCTGCACTGGAGTTTGGCTTTTTGGGGAGCCCACTACTTCGACTCGTTTCGGTTGCTGGCCGCGGGCATTGAACTGGCGTTGGGTGTGGTCCTGTGGGTGACCACGGGAAGACGTCTGCAGGTGGAGTCTCAGACATAGCGACACCATGGGGCAACCTGACTGTACCGCTGGTTTGCATCGCAGGCAGGGGCATTCCGGTGGACAGATGTTGGCCCCTTGCTTGCCACTGGGTGTGGCCGCTGGCAGTTTGGGTCATCGCAATCCGGCATGCGTCAAGTGTGCAGCTTGCACGGCTTTGGGCGTGGAGGTTCGGCATCGCTCCGATCGGAGCGATGCCGATTTCACCCTGTCCTTCCGTGAAGGGGGACCTTGGGCGCATCCATGACACAGCCTCATGCATGCACCTTCAATGTTGCAACTAACATTCTGTGATTGTGGGCAAATTGTGCATCATGGGTTTCTTGGTTGTGGGCGGAGTGCATGTAACAGTCTCCCGTTCCATCCGCCCGGCAGGGACACGCGCGTGTCCCTGCGGATGCCCTGCTCACCCCTGATACTTGCCGCACCCATCCTAAGGAGTCCAGCGCATGCCTCTCCATGACCGAAGGTACAAGAGACTGCACCGGCCGCAAGCCGTCAATCTGGAATGGGCGCTGGAGCTCAGTGCCAAACTGGGCCTGGGGCAAGTGATACCGGATTCGGTGGTGCCGCACAAGGTCGAATACCTGACGGAGGAACTGACTCTGCGTCTGGCGGACCATGCGTGGTCCTTTCGCACCGACCGCCGGGAAGGATTGTTGCTGCTGATGGAATTCCAATCCTCGACGGATGCGGCACTGGCCCTGCGCCAGTATACCTATGCGTTCATGCATCTGCTGGCCGGCTTGGAGACCCGGGCATACACGCTGCCGCAAGGACTGCCGGTCCCCATTCTGGTGTCCCTGTACAACGGCCTGCAGAAGTGGCAGCCCCGGCCTCTGGAAGACTTGTTTGCCGGCGGGTTGGACCGCACATTCCCTCTGCCCTGGATTCACTATGACATGCTGCACATGGAGCCGAGCCACTTGCCGACTCGGCCCTTGTTGCGGGCCATATTCGATATTGAGCGCACAGGTCGCCACAACGCCTTTGACTATGCGACGGTCTTGCAAGGCTGCTTTGCGGTCCACCAGGATCCGGAATTGCGCCGGACGCTTTTTGCTTTCACGGCCGCGACCATGGGCCGCTGGCAGCATGCGATGGGACCCGACGGAACCCCTCTCCATCTTGACGTAGAATGGGAAGCCATCAATACATTGGAGGAGCTGATCATGGCGCAGGAGATGTTGCAGACTCAACTGGACACTTGGATTTTGGAGGGCCGTGCGGAAGGCCAGGCAAAGGGCCGTGCGGAAGGCCAGGCAGAGGGCCGTGCGGAAGGCCAGGCAGAGGGCCGTGCGGAAGGCCAGGCCCAGGAAAGGCGCCAGGCCCTGCTGGAGCTGGTTGCGGTCCGGCTGGGGCCGTACGAAGTGGAACAGTGCCGGGTGAAATTGGCAGGCCTGACCCTGGACGAGATGCCCACCGTCGGTGACCTGTACCGAGCCTTGCAGAACGCGGGGGACGATCAAGCCGACATCATGGCGCTTTTCCAACCCCCAGCCTTCACATAGGGGACGGTGCCTGGGCTTCCGCAAGTGCCCTGTGCAGACCGCTGGCGGGTTTCAGATCTCGTCCCTGTAGCCCGGCAGGGCCGGCAATGCCCACAGGTCCTAATAGAGATTGCCCCCTTCTGTGCCTGCGGCTTGGCCTTCCTTGACCTGTTTCACGATCTGCGCAGCGGAACTGGAGAGCAGGGCGGCATCGGACAGCAGCGTCGCGAACTGATACCCCATCTCATAGGCGTAGAATGCGTAGCTGGCGGAAGAAACATGAATGCCGGCATACACCCCGTGGTGCTGGCAGCGTTCCGCAATCTTCTTGACGGCGTCAAAGGCGATGCCCTCCCGGTGGTCGGCGGCAGGCGGCAGACCGTAGCTCTGGGCGAGGTCCGCGGGCCCGACATAAATGGCATTGAGGCCTTCCACGCTGAGGATGTCATCCAGGTTTTCCACGGCCTGCCTGGTTTCAATCATGGCCGAGACCATGATCTCCGAGTTGGCCTGGCTGGGGTAGTCGCTCCCGCCGTACAGCCGGGCTCGGTTGGGACCGTGGCTGCGGTTGCCGAGAGGGGGATAGAGACACGCCCCGACCAGCCGTTCCGCTTCCGCGCGCGTGTTGATCATGGGGCAGATGATGCCGTAGCAGCCGGCATCCAGCAGTTTCATGATGATGCCGGGTTCGTTCCAAGGCACCCGGGCCAGCGGGACCGTGTCCGTGGTGGAGATGGCCTGAAACATGGGCACGGCCTGCAGGTAGTCCACGGGGCCATGTTGCATGTCAATGGTCAGACTGTCCCAGCCGCTGTGGGCCATGACCTCGGCGGCATAGGAATTGCCTAGGGCACACCAGCCGTTCACGACGGTGCCGCCCTGCTTGAACGTCTCTAGAACCTTGTTCTTGCGCACAGAAAAACCTCGCTGTCAGTTCCCTTGGGAGTGGTTAAAGCAATCCGTAGTGTTCGTCAATCTCGCGTTGATAGGCATCCTCGCTGTGGTCCAGGATCTGGGCCAGGGTCACGTGTCGCTGGGCCTGCGAGGACTCAAGCATGGCGAAGGCACAGGCCAGATCATGCAGCCCTTCGCGTCCCGAGGTTTCCACTTGGCGGCCTTCCTTGATCGCCTGCAGGAAATCCCAGCCCTGAATGGCAAAGCCGTCTGTCAGTCCCAAGGGAAAGCATCGGTCCCTTTCGGCATCCGTCAGAGACTCTTCAAACAGGGGCGCCAGCTCTGCGGTTGCGCCTTTGTCCGAATGCAGTTGGCCGCCATGAATTGCGCCTTCCGAACCATAGAAGGCCGGGGTGCCGGTCAGACCGATCTCCGGTCCGTGCAAGGCCCATGACCAAAGCAATTGTCCCATGGCGCCGGAGTCAAAGCCGCAAGTGGCCAAATGCGTGTCATCCACGGTAACCGCCACAGGGTGCTCGCGGGCCGTGTCATCCGGTTGATACCGGTGCGGTTCCAATGTGGGAGTGCAGGCGGAGACCCAGCGCACCTCGCCAAAGACATAGCGCAACAAGTGGAACTGATGCACTCCGATGTCGATGGTGCCGCCCCCGCCGGCCCGCAACTTCTGATGCCGCCACGGGGTTTCCGCGACGACGCGGGTGGGGGACCACAGCCCGCCCAGGGAGCCGGACACAGCCATCTGTGGAGTGCCGATGCGGCCTGACCGCACAGCCCAGGCGGCGGCTCGGGCAAACGTCCCCTGACGCACATTCTCGAAAGTGCCCAGGACCAAGCCGCGGTCCAATGCCGTGTGTACCATCTGCTGGGCGGCCCTCACCGAGATCGCCAATGGCTTTTGGGTGTGCACGTGCAGGCCCGCCTCCAAGGCCACAGCGGCCACCTGGTGATGCAAGTCCAGGGGACTGGTGTCCACCACCGCGTCCACTTCCCCGGAAGCCACCATCTCCCTGTAGTCGGTGAACACTCTTGCCTCCACATCGGCATGCAGGTCACTGACATAGGTGTGCGGTGCAGCCAGCGGATCTCCCGTGCTGGGATCAAGAACCGGAGGCCGAGGTGGGGGACCCTCCCCGCGCTTGCGGAACATGTGACCATCTGCCTCCCGCCGGGCCACCAAGGCCACCACCCGGAAGTCATCCATGCCCGCCTGCCGCAACTTGAGCAATCCTTGCAAATGCGCATTGAGAATGCGCCCGCATCCCACTATACCTATACGCACCATGACACTGTTCTCCGTTTGCTGAGATGAGAGGGGATGCAGACCTACTGCTGCAAAGGCAGCGGCAGGGAGACGGAGCGGCCCGCATGGCTGCTGCGAATGCCGGCTTCCAGGATTTCCTGCGCATCGCGGCCGACCCGGGCCCTGCACAGGGGCATGATGGGCGTGCCGGACACGAGGTGGTTCAGGAAACAGGCTGTGGCGGAGCTCCAGTGTGTCGGGACAGCCGGCACTTCCAGGTCAATGCCGTCATCGTGTTCCGCATTGGCCAGTTGCAGCCGTCCGTTGTTGTGAATCACCGCGGTGGCTTCCGTCCCGTAGAAGGTGCCGGTGTACGAGGTCAGATGCCCAATCTGCGACCAGGAGGCTTCCGTGATCGACATGCCGTCCCCGTAGGCCATCACGATGATGGCGTTGTCTTCCTGGGCCACGAAATCGTGGACGCAACGGCTCATGACGCCCGTGACGCGGGAGGGCAGGCCCATGACGGAACGGGCCAAGGCCGCGCCATAGCAGCAGTAGTCCATCAGGGCCCCGGCCCCGTTCAGTGCGTTGTCATAGAGCCAGCCATAGAAGTACGGAGTGCACCCCAAGGCCTTGGGCCCATTGTGGGCAGAGCGATACTTGGTGCTGAAGACCCGCCCCAAGGTCCCTTCTGCGACCAGGGTGTAGGCATGCTGCAGCTGCGGCCACCAGGCGAAAGGCCAGTTGATGACCAGCGGCGCGTTTCCTGTGCGACTGGCGGCCAGCATGGCATCTGCGCCTTGCAGGGTGGCGGCCATGGGCTTCTCAATCAGCACCGGCAGGCCATCGCGCAAGGCTTGGGCAGCCAGTTCCGCCCCGGTCTTGTTGTCTCCGAAGACATAGATGGCGTCCAGTTCTTCCTCGGCCAGCATGTCTGCGGGACACAGATAGGTGCGTTCGCAGGTCGTTTCCGTGGACACTTTGTCCAAGAGCGGTGGATGGGGATCCGCTGCCGCCACCAGGCGGCCCAGAGCAGACTGTTGCAGATCTGCCAGGTTGCCCCAGGCATGATCGTGGGTCAGACCCAGTACGCCGACTTTCAGTGACTCCGCCATGGGATTTCCACTCCGTGAGAAGCTGTCTGGATTTCGTGGGCTGGCTACTTGGTGGCGGGGGCTCCACGCAGGACCCCGTCGCGTTTTCGCATCATGACCCAGAAAAGGATACTGGCCGTGAGATAGCAAACGCTGCAGCCGGCAAAGAGGAACGCGAAACCGCGCCACTGCACCAGCTGTCCACCCACTGCCAGCCCCATTATATTACCTGCACTCATGGCCACTCCATAGATGCCCACGTTGCCAGCCCGGGACTTGCGGTTGCCAAACAGGGTGGCATGGATCATGGACGTCACGGTAAAGGACGCGAAGCCCCAGCCACGGGCCAGCTGTGCCCCCAGGAAAAGCGCATTGATGCGCGGGAGGCGCAGTCCCAGGTACCCCGCCATGACCAACGCCAGACTGATCCCGCTGGAGATGAGCAGCAGGCCGTTGCCGATGGAATCAGAGAGCATGCCGATCACGGGCATGAGCAGCCCTTCCACCAACGCGGCCAGCCCCCAAAGCCAGCTGGACGCTTCGTTCGGCAGCCCCAAGGCCACCACGAAGTTGGGAAACATGGAAGCCTGGGCCGAGTGGGCCAGATTCCACAGCACCACCCCTGCCAGGAAGGAAAGAGCCACCGGATCCCGCCACTGGAACCTGCCGCCACTGACTTCAGAATCCTCCTGGTGCTCTTCGGGGGGTGCTTCCCGCACCGGCAGACTGCAGATTCCGGCCAGCCCGAAAACACTGGTGCCGAAGATGTAGGCTTGGGGTATGCCGAAGCGCTGGACAATGAGCCCGGACACGAAGGCTCCGGCCGCGAAAGCCAGTGAACCAAAACCCCGGTAGGTGCCCATGCGTCTGCCCTGTCGCTTGTCCCTGGCCAGCCAGTCCCCTATCCAGGCCAGACTCACTGTGGAATAGGCGGACATGGCCAGGGCTTCCAGCAGCTGCAGCCCCCAGACCACCGCGTACGAACGAGCCAGCGATATGAGGAGCAGGGCCAGACTCATGACAGCCAGCGCCAAGGCCACGATCGGTTTGCGCCGTCCTGTCCGGTCAGACAGAGTGCCCCACAGGCGGTGGCCTGCCAGTCCCACCAGGCTGCTGGAGGTAAGGATAAGGGAGATAAGGCGGAAGTCTGCCCCCAGAGACTTCAGATAGATCGTCAAGGTGGGGCCGGTGGTGCCAATTCCCATGAAGACCAGGAATATGACGATCGTGAGCAGTCCAATGTCATCGATGGAAAGGAGGCGCCGACCGGCTGTGGAAAGGGAGAGCTGCATGAGGCGGGACAGGGGACCAATCGGGCAGGCGCAATGGCCAGGGACAGCGACGTTGTCCGCATCCGTGGCCTCACACTGCAATGGATGCTTCCGATCCTACCCGTTTTTCTTTGCACAAGGACAATAGTGCCCCTGCCACCATTCCCACCGGGAAGGCATCCCTGACCTCTGCAAGTTGCCAACTCCCAGCGGCAATGTCAAGTGATAGGGACTTGTATAGCCAAGGGCGCAGACTCGGATGTATCCTGTTTCACGGGTCATGGGGGTGCCCCACGGCCTCGCTCCTCGCCGTGCAGCGGCTCCTGTTCCCTGGGCCACAGGGAGATCGCAGCTCCCCAGGATGTTCATCGCCGCGTTCCAATCGGCATTGATCTGAAATCCGCAATCCCTGCAACAGAAGCGGGATGGCAGGGGCTGGTTGGCCTTCTCGTTCAGCCGATCCGCGGCACCCGCAGATGGCCCTGGGACAGGGATACGTCCTGGGCCATGGTGCACCCGTCCTGTGTGCGATGTCGGGTCGGGCATCGGGGACAGGCCGATTGGCCTTGGAAAAACGCCGGGCACGCAGCGGCCAGGCGCTTGAGCGCATGTCTCACTTCGGCGCAACTGGAATTCCTGCCGCCAGGTATGGTCTGGATGCCTGCGCAATGTGCCGTGAACTCGACAAACATGCCATAGGCAGACACGGGGGGTGGGGAGTTTGCGCTTGCCGTCTGGACAAGCCACGTATGTCTGTGGTTTGTGAGCCAGGAAGCGGTTCCAGACTCAGCGGCTGCCGCTGGGCCCGGTTTCCGGCAGCAGGCGCAACAGTGCGATGCACGGTGCTCGATTGGGGCATAATGGATTCGTCCAGGCACGGAAGCGGGTTTCCTGGTCTGTGGCAGGCAGCCTGCCATCGCACCTGCCTGTCGCTTTCTTTATGGCATCATATGTTCTCATGTGTACTTAGATATATAAGTCCCAGGTGATACACTTTGGGGGTCCCAGGTGGGCCCTGTTTTGCCGTCTTGGACTTGCCAGCCAGGTCCATTCTTCTTGTCACCTCCCCATGCCCGTCAAGCCCCTCAAGAAATTGTCTGCCACTGCGGAATTCAAGCGGCTGGTACGGTATCGCCAGCGGCACGGCAATTGGAAGCGGTGGGGGCCCTACCTGAGTGAACGGGCCTGGGGCACGGTCCGTGAGGACTACAGCCAGAATGGGGATGCCTGGAACCACTTTCCGCATGACATGGCCCGCAGCCGGGCGTATCGCTGGAATGAAGACGGCTTGGGCGGCATCTCGGATCGCAACCAGTACCTGTGCCTGGGAATCGGGCTTTGGAACCACCGCGACCCTATCCTGAAGGAACGCCTCTTTGGCCTGACCGGCCCTGAAGGCAACCACGGGGAAGATGTCAAGGAATACTACTTCTACCAGGTCGGCACCCCCACCAGCAGTTTCATGCAGATGCTGTACAAATATCCGCAGCGGGCGTACCCTTATGCGGACCTGGTCAGGGAGAGTGCCCGGCGCGGCATTTACGACGATGAATATGAGCTGCTGGACACGGGCGTCTTCGACGACAGTCGATATTTCGATGTCGAAGTGACGTACTTCAAGGCGGGCGAGAACGACATCTGCGGCCAAGTGGAAGTCGCCAACCGAGGACCGGAAGCGGCTCCCTGTGAAGTCTTGGTGCAGCTTTGGTTTCGCAACACTTGGTCCTGGGGCTACCCGGCAGGTCCGATGCGGGATGTGCCGGAAAGGCCACAGCTGATTCGGATCGAAAACCATCCGGACACGCTGTTGGGGGTGGATGTTCTCCATCCTGGGCTGCCGGGATATCACTTCTATGCCGAACAGGCAGACGAACTCCTCTTTACAGAGAACGAGACCAACAGGCAGCGGCTCTTCCATCAGCCCAATGCTTCTCCCTATGTCAAGGATGCCTTCCACGAATACGTAGTGCAGGGCAATCAACGAGCCGTGAATCCGCAGGGTGTCGGCACCAAGGCAGCCGCCCTTTTCCATGTTGCACTGGAGGCAGGCCAATCCCGTACGGTACGGTTTCGTCTTGTACAGGGAGCCAAGGTCAGGCCCTTCATCAATTACCGCAAGCTGTACCTCAAGCGGCGCGGGGAGCAGGACGAGTATTACGCGGCCCTCATGGATCCCAATCTGGAGCCTTGGGCCCGCCAGGTGGAGATGCAGGCCTATGCGGGTCTGCTCTGGTCCAAGCAGCTCTACTACTTTGATGTCGATCAGTGGCTGCAAGGGGATCCGGCCCGCGTGAATCCGCCTCCGGCCCGCAGGCACGGGCGCAATCGGGATTGGCGGCATTTGCACAACTTCGATCTCATGTCGATGCCGGACAAGTGGGAATACCCCTGGTATGCAGCCTGGGATCTGGCATTTCACTGCCTGCCGCTGGCCCGCTTGGATCCTGACTTTGCCAAGCGACAGCTGGAACTGCTGACCCGGGAGTGGTACATCCATCCCAATGGCCAGATTCCGGCCTACGAATGGCGCTTTGACGATGCCAATCCGCCCGTGCACGCCTGGGCGGCCCGGCGCGTCTACCTGTTGGACAAGAAGCTGACCGGCAAGGCGGACCGGGGCTTTCTCAAGCGGGTCTTTCACAAGCTCCTGCTCAACTTCACCTGGTGGGTGAACCGCAAGGATCAGGACGGCAACAATGTCTTCCAGGGCGGGTTTCTGGGTCTGGACAACATCAGCCTGTTCGACCGCAGCGCCGCGATTCCGCAGGGGGGACACCTGGAGCAGGCGGATGGCACTGCCTGGATGAGCTTCTTCGCCATGGAGATGATGAAGATCTCCCTGATTCTAGCTGCCGAAGACCAGGCCTACGTGGATCTGGCCACCAAGTTCTACGAGCATTTTCTGCGCATCTCGGCGGCTCTGAATGGCGGCGGCGAGAGCCACATGTGTCTGTGGCACGAGGAGGACGGCTTTTATTATGACCTTCTGCACTTGCCTCAGGGCGGCTGGTGCACCCTGCGAGTTCGTTCGTTGGTAGGGTTGCTGCCGCTGCTGGCCACGACCTCCCTGGATCATGAACTGCTGGATCACTTCCCGGGCTTCAAGGAGCGCATCCATTGGTTCAACACCCAGTGGCCCGGATTGGCGGAGGCCATCAGCACACTGGACATTGAAGGCCATGGAGAGCGCCATCTGGTCTCGATGGTAACCCCGGACCGGTTGCGGCGTGTCTTGGGATACATGCTGGACGAAGAGGAGTTCCTCTCGCCGTATGGCATTCGCTCCCTGTCCCGACATCACCGGGAACATCCCTTCAATCTGATGCTGAATGGCCATGTGTTGGGCATTGGCTACGAACCGGGAGAGGCCCGGTCCCGCATGTATGGCGGCAATTCCAACTGGCGAGGTCCCATCTGGTTTCCGATCAACTTTCTGCTGTTGGAGGCTCTGGAAGACTTTCATGCCTTTCTGGGGCCCAGCTTCAAGGTGGAGTTCCCTGTCGGTTCCGGGCGTGCACTGAATCTGCAAGCCGTGGCGCGGGCCCTGGCGCGGCGCATGATTCGCCTTTTCAGGCCGGACAAGCAGGGACGACGCCCTTGGCAAGGGACAGCGGAGATCTGGCGGCAGGACCCGGCCTGGCGCGCACAGATTCTCTTTCATGAATATTTCCACGCCGATACTGGCCAGGGCCTGGGGGCCAGTCATCAGACAGGCTGGACCGCATTGGTTTCCGAACTGATCCAGGAATACGGGATTGGTTCCCGCACGCGATGACGTGGGCAGAAGGCCGGCAGGTACAGGAGTGACCCATGGCAGAAATCAGTGAATTGTGGGACGCACCCGTCGCGAAGGATGTGTTTGCCATCGCGGGCTGGGAACAGTGGGCCAATGCCGGGTCCGTATCCTCGGACCTGCCGCAATATCTCATTGAACACCTGAAGGCCCGACACATTGGACGCATGAAAGGGGATGGCTTCTACCTGTTCCAGATACCGGCGACCCATGACCTCATGCGCCCCCACGTGGAATTCACGGATGGGTACCACACGTCGGTCCAGCGGTACTTCAACGATGTCTACTATTGGGGAGACGCCGAGAAGGGCCTGGTCATCTTTTCGGGTTGTGAACCCCACATCGATGTGGACCGGTATGCCGTGGCCTTCTTCGATCTGCTGGAAGCCCTGCGGGTGAAACGGACCGTGGGCATTGGGGGTGTGTTCGGAGACGTGCCGTTTCGGCTGGACCGGAATGTCTCCTGTGTGTACAGCCTGCCGAGCATGCAGGAGGAATTGGCCGAGTATGCCGTCAATTTCTCCAACTACAAAGGCGGGGCATCGCTGGGTTCCTACCTGTCCATACAGGCCAAGGAAAGGGACATGGAGTACTGCACCTTCTATTCCCTGGTGCCGGCCTATGATCTCTCCAAGTACGATCTCTCGCAGCGGGGCCTGCGCGTGGATGTGGACTACCGTGCCTGGCACGAGGTCATGCGCCGCCTCAATGTCATGTTCAACCTGCAGATAGACCTGTCGGACCTGGAGGAGCGCAGCCACTCACTGACCTCCACGCTGGAGACGAAATTCGCCCAGCTCGCCAGGCAGTCGGGCGGAGACCGACTGGAGCGACACCTGGCCCGGATGGAAGAGGAATTCGAGGAAAAGTCCTTCCTGCCTTTTGAAGGGGTCTGGGAGGACGAACTAGGCGATATTCTGGACGAACTCAACGATACCGGCTCCAAGGAATGACCATGGCTCCACCTGACGTGTTGTTTCTCTGCACCATGAACTACTACCGCAGCCGATTTGCGGAAATGTATTTCAACCATCTGGCGGCAACGGCGGGGGTGGGCCTGCAGGCCTGGTCACGGGGCCTGATGACGGATGCCTATGATCTGCCGGGCATGTCGGTCCACGCCCAGGAACTCCTGCGGCGGCTGCAAGTGAACATCCGGCCGCAGGATGCCGTCCGCAACCCCCAGCTGGTCACGACGGCGGACCTGGAGAATGCCGGCAGGGTGATTGCCGTGTACCGCCGCGAACATGAACCCATGGTGCTGCGGCGGTTTCCCGACCAGAAGGATTTGGTTGACTACTGGCACATCCAGGATCTGGATGAGGCCCACGCTGTGCACGCCTTGGGCAACCTCCGGGACCAGGTGGAGGAGCTCTTTGCCGGGCTCAGGCGGGAACGGGAACGGCAGTCCACTCGCACACCATAGAGCGGCTCGGGTTCTGCCTTGGGCCTGCTGCTGCCACTGATGGCCGCCCCTGCGCGCGCCCGTCTGCAACGCGGGATGATCGGCTTGATGTGCGCCTCCCACTTCGGGCTGGAAGGCTGTCATCACTTTCTGCCGGTCACGGTGCCGCTGTTGCTGGTGACCTTCGGCATCGAGTATGTGCACTACGGCAATCTGGCTCTGGCGGCCTTGCTGTTGACCGCCGGATGTCAGCCCTTCTGCGGTTGGCTGGCGGACCGTTGGCGTCCAGAACTGATGGTGCCCCTGAGCATCCTGTGGGTGGGGCTGGGCATGTCCCTGTCCGGGGTCATGCCGTCCTTCTGGCTGCTGGGCGCGGTGGTCATGGCCGCCAGTCTGGGCTCTGCCATGTTTCATCCCGCGGCGGCCGTGATGACCTTGCGGTATGCCGGTTCCCGGCCTGGCATGATGTTTTCCGTCTTTTCCCTGGGTGGCACGCTGGGCGTGGCCGTGTCGCCGCTGCTGGTCAACTATACGCTGCCCTGGATGGGCCTGGGAGCGACTCTGATTTATGCTCCGGTCGCCCTTATGGCAGCCGCTGCCATTTATGTGGGGTTTCGACGCATGCGCTCGCCCATGCGCCCCCAGAATCGCCGCCAGGCCGCGGCCCGCATCAAGGCCGGCGGCCCGCTTCCGCTACGGATCTCCACTGTGGCGCTGCTGGCCCTGTTGCTGCTTTCGGTAATGACCCGTTCCTGGGTCTACGGAGCCTTCAACGGCTTTCTGCCTGCCTGGGTGTGGGCCATGTTTGATTCCCCGACCATGGGAGGGGAACTGTTGGCCACATTCGCAGTGGGAGGGGCCTTGGGCAGTCTCGCGGGCGGCTACGCGGTGGACCGGGTTTCCGGCTGGAAGATTCTGGCCGTGGCCATGATCGCCATGTCCCTGGCCCTGTGGGGCATTTTCATGGCGCCGCGCCCGGCGCTCTATCCACTGGTGGCAGGCTTGGGTCTGGCGGAAGGCGCCACCCTGGCTGTCCCCGTGATCATGGCCCGTTCGATCATTCCCAGGCGGCAGGGCTTGGCTGCCGCCTTGATGATGGGCATTGCCTGGTTGCCGGCCGGAATTGGCGCCTGGGCGACAGGGTACGCAGCCGACCGCATGGGCATGGCCGATGCACTGCAATATCTGGCATGGATTCCACTCTTGGGACTGGTCGCCCTATTGGGTTTTGCCTTCCTGTCCCAGCGCGTCGCGCGACCGGAACCTTCCCTTGTGGCCGGATCTTGACCTCTGGTGCGGTTACGGCCAAGACCGGGTGCAGGTCCTAGATCCTGCCCAAGTCCTTGGCATCGTGTTTATGGCTCTTTGCCTTCGCCGGCCACACAGGTTGATCCGCTTGATCAGCGTGTAGCGTGTGCCGATGCCCTTTCCCGGTATTGCCGCAACGGACGCACAAGGCCTGCCGGGCGCCATCAGGACCGTGCAGCGGCAGTTCGCAATGGGGAAAGCCTTGCGCTGCACCAGACTTTCTGTGCCCAACGGCCTCTGCCGTATTCATGCCGGTATCGCTTTGGTGCGACCCATGTTTCTGGGTTTTTGCGGACAGCATGGCGCGATGTTCAAGCAAAGATGATCACGCTGCGTCTCGATTCGCCGCTGCCCATCAATTCGAATCCGATATTGACATCCTTGAGTTCCAGACGGTGGCTGATCAGGGCGTCCAACTTGAAGGTGCCAGCCCGGTAGCGCTCAATGAGCAAAGGAATGTCAAGAGCGGGAATGCCGCCGCCGGCGTGCGCCCCGGTAATCACTTTTTCGTTGTCGATCAGTTCCGCCTGATCCACCACCAACTGGGTGCCGGGCGGCCCTGCGCCCTCGAGTACCACCATGCCCCCGTTGCGGACGACGCCCACGGTCTGATTCATGGCTATGGCCGAGCCGGAGAAGTCGAAGGCATAGTCGGCCATGGTGCCGTCGGTGAGTTGACGCACCGCGGCCACTGGGTTCTGCTTGGTGGCGTCCACCAAGTCGGTCGCCCCGAACTCCAAGGCCCAATCCAGCTTGGCCGGCACTATGTCGATGGCGATGATCTGGGCGGCGCCGCTGAGGTGTGCGGCATTGATGCCGGCGAGCCCCAGACCGCCACAGCCAAATACGGCGACCCGACTCCCTGCTGCGACCTTGGCCCGCGTGAGCACAGCGGAAGCGCCCGACAGGGCACAACAGCCGAGAAGACAGGCGGCATCAAAAGGCACGGATTTGGGAATGCGGATCAGCGACGCCTCGGGCATCACGCACGCTTCCACGAAGGTCGCAATTTCATGATGCCCAAAGCGTCCCACGCGTGCGTTCCCGATATGGAAGCGGCTTGCGACATCGGGCACGGCTCGGGCACGCTGAGGCTCGCACAACCGCGGCCGTCCCGTGCGGCACTGACGGCAGCGGCCACAGGCACCCAGCAAGTCCGAAACGACATGGTCTCCCACGGCAAGTCGCGTGCCGCCAGACCCTAGGGCCTCGACTACCCCGGCGCCCTCATGGCCTGGAATGAAGGGCTTGGGCCAGTCAGCATGCTTGATTACATAACGATCGCTGGCGCAGATGCCGCTGGCGTGCCAGCGCACGAGCACTTCGCCGGCCCTAGGGAAATCCAGGTCGACTTCCTGGATCTGCAGAGGCGCACCGGCCTCGCAGCACAGGGCTGCTTGGACCTTCATGGAGCCGCCTCCACGTGTGCAGTGCTGGACGTATGGGACGGGGCATGGGACAGGGCCGGCAGGGATTCGCCGATCACGGCCTCCGTCAATTCGTCGGGACTGACCTGGCTTTTGTCTACATCCAGCACTTTCCGGCCGGCATTGAGGGCGATGAAGCGATCGGACACCGCATAGGCATGGTGAATGTTGTGGGTAATGAAGATGGTGGCTATGTCCTTGGCCTTGAGGCCTTCGATGAGGTCCAAAACGGTGTGGGTCTCCTTGATCGAGAGGGCCGCGGTAGGTTCGTCCAGCATCAGGACGCGCACGCCGAAGTAAAGACTGCGGCTGATGGCCAGGGCCTTGCGCTCGCCGCCCGAGAGGTTGGCCACGACTTCCTCGGCATCGTCCAGCACAATGCCCATTTCGGCAATGGCCCGCAGGGATTCTCTGGCCATGCGGTGGAAGTCGAGCAGCCGCCAGCGCGTCACCGGTTCCTTGCCCAGAAAGAAATTGCGGGCAATGTTCATGACAGGGACAAGCCCCAGGTCCTGGTAGACGATCTCCACGCCCTCGGCGCGCGACTGACTGGGATTCTTCCAGCGCACCTGCTCGCCTCGGTAATACATTGTGCCCTTGGTGGGGGAAAACACCCCGGCCAGAATTTTGACCAGAGTTGTCTTGCCGGCTCCATTGTCTCCGATCAGGCCCAGTACCTGTCCTGCATGCAGCTCGGCGCTGACTCGCTCCAAGGCCTGGACATGGCCAAAACTCTTGTGGATGTCGACCGCGCGGACAATGGGTTCATCCGGCTGCTTCATGAAGACACGCGCAATCGAAACGTGCTGAAACCGCGGTTGATGATGACGGCCAGCATGAGGATGATGCCGGTCACGGGCATATAGATGTACGAGGAATAGCCAAAGAAAATCAGGCCGGAACGAATGACGCTGACGAAGATGGCTCCCAGCATGGTGCCCGCCATGCTTCCTCTGCCGCCCATCAGCAGCGTGCCGCCAATGACGGCGGCCGTAATCGCCTCGAATTCCATGCCCATGCCCAACTGCGACTGGGAGGTCAGGAAGCGTGCCATGTTGGCGGCCCCGGCGAATCCAGCCAAGAGACTGCAAATACAGAAATTGATCACCTTGACCCGGCTGACCGGCACGCCCGAGTTGCGGGCCGCGTTGGCGTCCCCACCGGTGGCGAGCACCCAGTTGCCATACCGCGTCTTAGTCAAAATCACCTGAAACACGATGGCCAGCAGTATCCACCAGATTACGGTGTTCCGCATCAGGGAGAAGGTAATGCCGGCGACGATGTCGAGAAACTCCTTGTCTGCCTTGTAGCTGACCGAAAAGCCGCGGGTCAGGATAATGTGCATGCCGCGATAGAACATCATGGCGGCCAAGGTCACGATGAACGAGGGAATGCGCAGATTGATCGTGATCAGGCCGTTGATCAGCCCGATGCCGGCGCACAGTACGAGCGTAACGGCAAAGGCCAGCCCAGGCATCAAGCCCGCGTTGGCCATCTGGGCAAAAAAGAGGGTGGCGATCAGATATACCGAGCCCACCGATATGTCGAATTCGCCGGAAATCATGAGGAAGCCGACTCCCAAGGCGACAATGCCGACATTGGCCGCCACCGTGAGAATGCTGGTATACGAATCGACGGTGCGGAAATTCTCGGATCCAATGGAAAACACGGCCACCAAAAGCACGAGCGTGGAGAAAATCCCGACTTCGGGAACTCTCCGCACCATGCGATTGAAGGTGCGTCGAATATCGTTTCCGCCCCGCCGCTCCAGCGCGCGGGCAGTGGAAGAAGCCACGGAGCCCGGATCTGCAGCTTCGGACATCAGAATATTGTGCAGTGCACTGGAAAGACGTGGGAAGAGCTCGAAACTGGCTACAGGGAGATCTTCAGGTCACCCAAGACACAACGGGCCGATCCAAGATCGGCCCGTTGTGTCTAACCAGGTCAAGCGCGAATGCCGGCTTCGGCCTGTCCGATCAGGGCGGCGGCGTTGTCCTGGGTTACCACGTAGGGCCCCGTGGAAATATCGTTGGCGATGAGAAACTGGTTGGTTACCCACTGCCATGCCAGAGCAGCGCCATACCAGCCTTGCAGATAGACCTGCTGGTCGATGGTGCCCACACAGTCTCCGGCGTCGATCATGCCCAGCAGCTCCGGGTCGAGATCGATGCTGGTGACATAGACCTTGCCTTCCTCGAAGGGTTCGTTGACGTTGCCCAGCTTGCCCATTTCCCGCAAGACTTCAATGGACCAGGCGGCCGGTCGGCTCCAGCCCGTGTGAATCGTCTCCACATCAGGATTGGCAATGAGGTGGGCCCTGACGATCTCCTGCATCTGCACAGGATCGACCTCGCCCGCAATGCTTTCGAAGTTCGTTCCTTCGGGTTCCAGCACGTCGGCCATCCCCTGGCCACGTGTGACCAGTACCCAGGCGCCTGGCACATGCTCGATGTATGTGGAGCGGCGCGGAGGCCGTCCTGCCAATTGTGTGAACGCGGCCAGGGCCAATTGGGCATTGCGCACGCCAGTCAGGTAGGTGTCCTCGCCGGCATAGCGCAGATGGGGAACCTGCTCCTCGGCCGGTCTGGGATCCTTGGAATTGACGAGCACTACGGGCACGCCCTGCGCGTCCAGCTGCCTGATGGGCTCGTCCAGAGCATCCACATCCGAGAGCACAGCCACCACCGCGTCCGCATCCCCGGCTGCCACGATGCGTTCCATGTTCTCGCGCTCTTCCGCGAAATCACCATCCCGCACCGTACCCAGGTATTGGCCGTCAATGTTGTAGTGGCTGCAGAAATCCTGAAATCCGTTGTTGGCGGCCGACCAGAAGGATATTTCCACTGAACCGTGCGTATTGAAATAAAACTTGAAATCCGGCTCCGTCGAAGCACTGGCTGCACCTGCCGGGGCGGTGGCTGGCGCCACCGGCGCCACGCACGCCGCCGTCGCCATCGTGGCTCCCGCGGCGGCCATGGACGCACTCAAGAAACCTCTGCGATTTATTTTCCGACTTTCCATAATTGCTCCTGTCATAAACTCGCGTTGAACCGTTGTGAGGGTCTGCCTGACCCGTGAGCGAAGCAACCTCCCATTGCTTCTTCTGGAACAGGAGCCGGCGTGTCCTGTTTGAAGCTATCCCTCCATGAAGCGCACACATTATATAGAGGAACCCGGCAGCCTCAAAACAGACAATATGTACTGGAAATCGAGATGCAATCACGGGCAGGCCGAGAGAGCCCACAAGGCGATAGGTATTTTCGGATTCGCATCTCCAATGGCACGGGATGGGCTCCAGCCATGGCAGGCACGAGCCTGAATTTCTCGGATCCACAATCTTGTCCTGCATCGTGATCCAAGGCGCTATCAGATCAGACGAATCCCACCGTTTCCTACCAGTCCGCCGCAGAAACAACCGTCCTCCTGCATAGGCAACGTGAGTTATGGATAAGAAACGTGCGTCCCCGTCGTGCCAGAGACGGTTTGTGTGGCGGGTGACAGTAGGCCATCAGCCCCAACCGCAGGGGCATCAGGATAAATGGACCAGGCTGTGGTGGCGGGTATGCGCCCCCGGCGCGCTGTGTTTGCGTGGATCGTGGATCGCCTCGACAAGAGCTCGCGGGCGGAGCAACCAATGGTCGCCGATCGTGAGGATTTAGGGCTTCCTGTGGAACCGCAGCCGCGTCCACAGGTGCAGGCCCCGTGTCGCCCACCCGTTGGCCCCACAACTCCCGGATCAGTCCGGGGATGGGCTGGCAATCATCCATGTGGCCGGCGTGAAGGCGAAAGCCCGTGACTCTCCCCGCTCGTTGACGGTCAGGTGGAGTTTGAAGCCGAAGAACCCGCTCATGGAGTTCCTGCCCCCCTGCGCCCGGCCGCGGAAGACCCGGTGGTGGGAAATGCGCCGATGGTGACAGACCGCCCGTGGCGTCGAGTCGATGAAGTTGCGGCCGGTGCAGCGGTCATAGCAGCCGGTCCGAGAGACATACCGCGGCACCCGGACGCGCGGCCACCAAGCCCGAAGCGGGACTGGCAGGACAGCGCGGGCAACTCGGAGCGCAGATATGCCTGGACATGGCGGGTATCGTAGCTCTTGCAATCCCGAGAACGGCTCCTATGGCAGTGAATCAGGATCGTCATGATCGCGCGGAGGACAGACGCGTGGCACGCCACCGTACCCGGAGACCGGCAGCGCGTGGCCGCCGCTGCCATGCTGGCTCAAACCGCGGGCAGCAAGCATCGCCAAGACAGAACAGAGCCAATAGACTCATGGGAGACACCTCGGGGATTGTATTGCGATGCCCAAGGGATACCCGCCATGGGGCCCGAGTTGAGGGCGTGTCTTCCCCGGCCAATAATCACCGGCTCGGGTCCTTGCCCGCGGACAGGGTGGGCTGTCTCGGTTTCAAGTCGGCCAGTCCGGGCCGGCGGGATCTGCAGGATCCGGGTCCAAAGCCGCGAGGTCCAGATCAGCCTCCTGGACCAAGGCCTGCAGATCCTGATTCCGGGCCTGTACCGCGTCCGCCCGGCTTACTGCCCGATCCCGCTCCGCTTCTGCCCGTGTCTGCAACATCTCGCTGTCCCGCGGACGGCGGATACCAGGCTCTTTGGCTCGAATCCCACAGCCCCAGCGGCCCGCTGCCGGGGCGTCGGAGAAAGCCACCCCCATCACGTCTGCAGCACCGCGCCGTAGTACCGGTCGCCATCCGGCCCCGGCTCGCCCGCAATTGGCACGTAGATGCCCCCTGCAGTCGTCAGCCCTGCAACGGTGGCTGCAGCAAGTCTCCCCGTCTGGAGGCGCACTGTCAGTATTCGGGGATGTCTGCCCGGGCATAGTCCTGCCGTTTGACCCCCCGATCCCGGGCTACGGTGCTCTCCGACGCCACCTCCATCCACCAGGTCTGGCGGCTTGCCCGCCCGCCAGAAGCGATAGGAGGCGGTGGCTGCCTGGGCCACGCCATAGGCCACCAGCACATCCGGTGCAAATGCCGGTTGCGGCTCCCCTTCGTACCGGTACAGGTCCATATTGCCCGCGATCAAGGGCGGGTCGGGCCACGGCCGGACCAGAGACCGCAGCGCGTGGAGGGCAAGTGGAAGAGGAGTTCGTGGGCGCGCGGTCGGGCGGATTAGGCCGGTCGGTCCGCAGGATCTTGGTCAATGTCGTTCGGCCGCCCGCCACCGCGGCGCCATCACGGTCAATCTCATCTTCAAGAGATGCAGCAAGGGGACAGCAATGTCAAGACGCTCGGCATGGTGGGGCATGGGAAAGACTTGCCTCTTCTGGCCGGGGGGGTGCGCTTTCCATGTCCGCAACGCCATCCCCTGTCCAGGGAGAAGCCTTCATCCCGCCTCTTGGCGAAGGAGCAGTGGTCTGTGGCCTATATCGGCGTGGCTTCGGGGACGCACTGTGCAGTTCCGAAGGGACTCTGCACAGCGGGATCTACCGAGATTTCCACCACGAGGCGCGGCTCTGACGGGTTGCGACCGACTTTCGCCACGGTGGCAGCCGTTTGCGCTCCGGCATCCATGCGCGGTGCCAGCAATCGCGCTTCAGTGCGCGGAACATAACCGAGCACTTCGCCCCCGACCCGCACTTCAATGGCATTGGAGTCGTATTGGTTGGTGTAGTCGCGTACCAACTTCGCCGCGTGGCCCGGTGCAACTTCAGCGAGCAGAGCGGCGCGATGCTCGTAGCCAATGCCCGCTACCGATGCAGTCAGATGGTTTTTCCCTGCTCGCAGCGATGTTGCAATGCTGCGATTGCGCGGCACAAGCGCAGCCGATCGCCGGCTGAGGATTTCGGCTTCGTGCGGAGATGCCTTGAAGCGATATGTGAAGTCCTCTTCGGTAAGAGCAGAGAACCAGGTTGTGAACGCACTGTAGGTTGCGTCGCCGTCGGCCACATCGGCTACGAATCCCGCTGTAAGTGCCGCCGACAAGTCTCGAGAGGGACAACCCAGCGTCATCGCCCAGGACGCGCGCGGGGTCCTGACGCCATGGCGGCACATCGTTGGCAGCCATCGCACTGTCTCCGATATGTCACGGTCGGTATCCAGCACATGCTCGGCGATTGCCACATAGGCTCCGATACCCCACGGCAGCCTGTACCCAAAGAGGTCCGCGATGAACCGATGGAACTTCCCTGGATCGGCTCCTGCAGCCAAGTGGCGGTCCACAATGTCCGGCATGTCCTTCTGTGCAAGCCAATCGTGCGTCAGCGCTGTCAAATCGCCGGAAAATTCATATCCGGTGTCCATTGGGGACAGGTCTATGATGTCAGGCACCAGTGTGTCAATGACGTTCTCAAGAGAGAGCTCTGGGCTGAAGACCGCGTCTGCCACTCGCTCCTTTTTTTCGATGATACGATCTCTTAATGTGAGGCAACTGCAGATATCCAGACCGGTACGGGCGAACACCTTCCGCGTCTCCGCGTTGGGTACTTCTCGGCGAATGGCACTGATCATCTGCGCGCCCTTGTTGTACAGCGGGTCGAGTCTCAGGTCGTTGGTGCGGGCCTGGATGCGTACGAATGCTCCCCCTACCAAATCCCGAAAAAGCGTTTCGGCCGATGTGCCGACAGCCTCCTCGACCATGAGGGCGACCAACTCTGAATCCAAGAGGAGACGGAAACGGTCCTCGGATATGCGTTGCGTGCTCAGATCCTTGAGAACCGAGAACAGTTGGCCCCTGACCGGGGGAATTTCTCGCCGGAGCAGTTGGTCATATTGTCGAGCTTGGACATTGTCTGTGGCTGCGAGCACCACATGGCCTTCAGTCTCCCGCGTGGCCCGGCCTGCCCGCCCGATGATATTCCAGAGCTCCCGAGGATTGATTTCCTCCGTGCTATTGGGATCATCGCCGACATCCCCGACAAACCGCGTAACGGAGTGGACGATGACCGTCTTCACAGGCAGGTTCACTCCCTGCGCCAGCGTGGTGGTGGCGACTGTCACCGGGAGCCAGCCACTGCGGCAATCGGCTTCGATGGCTTTGCGCACGGCATCCGGCAAACCGGCATGATTGACACCGATACCCTCCTTGAGGAGAGATGCCATCGGTGAATCTTCGCCCAGCCACAAGGCGGCCGTTTTGCTTGCAGCCCGAGGCGGCTGGTTCTGAACTTGGATAAAAGGGGCGGGTATCTCTGCTGTGCTCGTCTGGCGACGCAGTTGCAAACCGCGTTGAATCGTGCGGGCCACGGATTCGGCATGCCCTCTGCTTGTGGTGAAAACCAGAACAGGTCCTTGCTGTGCAAAATTGATGGCGAGTTCGGCGACGATCTCACCCTTGATGCGCTTCGGAAACTGTACAATTTTTTTTCGCTGGAGCTTCGGCGTATAGGCGACGTAATCGTGGGGTGTCGCGGCACCGACGACAAAGGGAGCGCCGGCGCCGGCTACAGACCCCTCACGAGGGTAGGAGATTCGATCGCGTTGCGCGTTGTAGATTCCGATCAGTTGCCGCGCGGGACGCCAATCGGATTCAATCAGAGCCTGACGGTCCAGGCACAGCCACTCTGCAAAGTCCGCAGCATTGTCCGACGAAATCACGGCCGAGATAAACAGGACCTTCGCTTGCGGCAGGATATGACGACGCAATTTCGTGAGGAGCAACTCATAACCCACGCCACGGTCTCTGTCTTCGATGACATGACCCTCGTCCAAGATGACGAGGCCTGTATCTTGGAGCAACTCGGGCCGGATTCGGGTGAGCAGGGTCAGTTTTTCCGGTGTTGTCACTATGAGGTCCGCACTGCCTATAATCTGTGCCTCCAGTTCATCCACTTCGAATCCACCCAGCACGCTCGAAACGCGCAGTCCCAGGTCGGCGAGGATTGGGGTCAGCGAGTCCTCAATCTCGTCGGCCAAGGCCCGGAAGGGTGCGACGTAGATCGCCTTTTGGCTGCCCTCGGCGGTGAGCGTGTTGACAATGGCCAACTCGGCAATCCGGGTCTTTCCTGCGCTTGTCGGCATCCGCACCGCGCATCCGGATGGAGCGTCAAGCAACCCTGCAGCCAGCGCTTGACGCTGTGACTTCCACAATTCGACCCGGCTTGTGGCATCGAGCATATTGGGAGCTGTCCCGCGTGCAGAGAGGACAGCGTATCGTTCCCATACAGGTTCGGACTGCACCCGTGCCGGGATCTGATGCCAGACGCTGTTGCGAACGAGCAGCTCCCCTACACCCTGTACAGTTCGTGTCTCGAGCAACTCAAGTGCCCGTCCGCTATGCCGCAGAAGCCCGGCCAGCTCCTCGGATGCTTGTCGAAACGCCGCCTTGGCAGAGGGGCCCTGCAAGGCAACGAGGGCCAGCGAGCCGTACATATTCGCGGCTGTCAGCGCAGCAGCCAAGTCGACGAGCCGTTCATGGGAATTGCTGGCATCTGCGTTCTGGAGCCAACATTGTTCCAGATGTTGCCGATTCCGAGCGACTTCTTCAGTTTCAACGCGAAGGCGCAGCAACTGCCGACGGAGTGCCAGTACAGTCCAACGATCGAGGATATTGGCGAGTTGGGGAATGCGGTCGGAATTTTGGATGGACTTGAGCGGCAGCGTCCGCGCGATGCACAGTGAGTTCGCCTCGTATCCAGCCAATTGGTAGAGGCCCGCGGCAATGATCCGGGTTGTTGTGGCAGGTTGGGTCTCGTTGGGCAGGTCGGCCAAATACTCCATCGTTTCCGCTGTCCTGCGCAACGCGTCGCTCAACTCGCCCAGCGCTGCCGCATCCAAATCCAGTACCATCAACGCAGTGCGGAGAGCGGATGTCGCCACTCGCTTGAGGCGCGGAATGGAATAGCTGTAGGCGGTCTGGGCCGCCGCATCAGGGGACAGGGAATCAAGCAGATGATTCGACCGTACCTGTGCCCAATTGTTGGACAAGACAGGATCTTGGAAGGAGGACTGCAACCGTTCTGTCGCCGATACGAGCAGTTCTTGATCGCTAACCATGGGCTGCGATCCTTTCGGCTTCGGCGTATGTGTCGGCAATCACGGCTTTCAATCCATCGCGTGTCAGAACATAGCACTTGAAATCATCCGCCAACACCAATTCGTCGGATTGGAAACCCTCATCCAATATACTGAGAACTTTGTCGCGCCAACTCGCCTCATCGAAAACGAAGACTATCCGCAAAGCTCGCGGTACGGGCAATGTTCTGTTCATCGCATCTTCAAGTTGGAGATAGGCCGGGCGATTATTGGCATCCAGCAATTTGTCCAATGTGAAAAACAAGATCTGGGGTTCCTCGCCTTCCACCTCTTGGTAGAGTTGTCGATATGCCTCCTGTCCCAACACAATGCGCGGAGGCGTTGTGCCTGCTTTGGCCTCGCCAAACATGAAACTGGTTATGCGGTCACCATCGATCCGGACACAGAAAACATCGATTAGCTTCATCGGCCAGTCGGGAGACTCGCGGTATCGGAGTTTCTCGACTGGCCTTGTCACTGCCTCTGCCTCCTCAAGAAGGCGTCCCGCAACTATCTCGCCGAAGTCGCCTATGCGGACGTTTTCTTTTGAAGCCACGTGGTGTGCAAAGTAGTTTGCAGCGGCCGTCAGATCAAGACGTTGCAGTATTTCCTTGAGATGCTCGACATGGGAAAGACCACTCAACAAAAAAGGGCCAAGGGTTTGTTCGATGGCAGGTGAAGGAGCGAGGGTCCCCCGCTGGAGTTCAAAAGCATAGGTTGTGTCCTTTTGGACGGTATACCACATTCGACTGTTGTCTCCGGTACATTGCCTCTGACCTTACAAGGACCAAGGCCTGTTGCCCAGTTGATAAATTGCTGAAGCATGACCCGCGTGGGGATCAAATGTATGAAATCAAAACAAATTTAGTCAATTTTGCCTGGCGCGTGACAGAGTTGCAAATTTGTGTGACTAAAAACTCTGTTTGTAATATAGCCTGTGCTTCGTGGATCCGTGCAATCCTGCAAAACTGACAGAACCGGATCATCGGCAACACGGGTTGTCACCCACTTGACAACCGCCATGGTGGGGGAATTGGGTGAGTAAACCCTGCACGTCAGCGAAAAAGGACCGGAGTCCGAATGGCGCCAATCACGTTGCTCGTGGGTGCTTGCTCGCGGTGGCCTGCTGCCCGCATTGCGCCTTTTGGGATGTCTTGAAGCGGCAAAGCCCAGCTCTGCCGCCTTGATTGTCCGCGATGTCGGAACTGCTACTTGCGGCTGTTGCCGATGGCGACCCGCTTGGGCTGCACTTCGCTGGTCTTCGTCAGATTGAGGGTCAATACGCCGTGACCGTACTCTGCGGCGATATGATCCTTGTCCACTGTGGCAGGCAGGGTGAAGTGACGTTGCATGGAACCGACATGACGCTCGCGCAGTCGATAGCGGGCTTCCTGCTGCTCCGTCTCGCTCTGGGTCTCGGCCTTGATGGTGAGCACTCCGTCATGCACGGTGACATCAATGTTATCAGCGGGAATGCCCGGGAGCGAAGCCTTGATGATGTAACCATTCTCTTCCTCGGCCATATCCACCGGCATGGAAGCGACTGGCGAGGCGCTGATTAGGGGGCGGGTGAACCGACGATAGGGATAAAGGGCAAAGGGACTAAACATAGTTGTTGCTGCCCTCTGTCTGGGCGTGAATAATTTCATGCTCAGAGTGTAGGCGCAGGGTGCAAGATATTCGTTAGCGGCGTATTTGTCCCTTGTTGGAGCCTGTGTGACAAGGGGTGGAGTGCGTATATCATGGGCCTTGCATGCCCCTTCCCACCCAGAGTGCCGCATGTCATGTCCCGGATCCCCTACCCCAGCGCTCGCACGGTCAATCCGCGGGAGATCGTCCACGCCATTCTCCATGTGCTGCGCCACGGCTGCACCTGGCGCGGGGCTATGACACCGCCAAACAGGTGAACGGACGCAAACGGCATATCCTGGGGGACACCATGGGGTTGCTGCTGGCAGTGGCGGTGCATCCGGCCGACATCCCGAGCCGAGAGGGAGCCCGACAGGTCCTGCCGCAGGCGGGGGCCTGCGGTCCGCGCCTGCAACACCTGTAGGCCGACGCTGGCTACCGGGGGCCCGTCTGGGCCACCTGGATGCAGGACACCATGGGCTGGGCCGTGGAGATGGTGTCCCGGCCACCCGGGGCTTTACGGTGTTGCCCCGCCGCTGGGTGGTGGAGCGCACGTTGGGCTGACTGGGACGCTGCCGGTGCCTGAGCCAAGCCTGTGAGGAACTGCCGGCCACCACGGAGGCCTGGATCCAGTGGGCCATGAGCACCTCATGCTATGGTGCCTGGCATGACCTTTGCACACAGGCTCCTATAAAGCGATCTGTCAGGGATTTGGCAACCTGGCTGGTCTCATCGTCAATGCAAATCACCTTGTAGGAGTGGCGGGGAAGACTTTTTCCAGGCAAAACCCGGTCATTCCTGAGATCCCAAGGCCAAGAGAAACCAAATGTGATTTTCCAAGTGTTGTGGGACTCGTCAAACTGCACCTCTTCAAGACCCACATCCTTTGTTTCTTCATCGGAGTAGACATGCTCCCAATACTCCTTGGCAGCGCGGGTTGCATCTTTAACGTCCATGAACAATTCCGTTTCCCTTTCCCTTTGTCCCTTTGTCCCTATTTATGCAATGGTAGGTTTGCATTGCCTTGACGATGGCAAAAGGGAGTACTGCCGCAGATCAGTCCATGAGAGAGGCATAGGCCAGACTCTGGAATGTCCGTGCTCCCGGATGGGAGCCGGAGGGCATGTGCTGGCCCATGTAGATGCCAATCAGTTCCTCGACTGGATCAATCCAGAAGTAGGTGTCGGCTGCCCCGGCCCATCCATAGGAACCCACGCCTCCCAGGCGCATCAGTGGCACTGGATCCAACAGCACCCGGAATCCCAGTCCAAAGCCGTAGCCGGCATAACTGGATTGGCCCAGCGTGAAAGGCAGAATGGAGGCGTCCAGGTGATTGGCCGCCATGTACTCCACGGTTTTGCGACCCAGGTACCTGTGTCCATCCAGCACTCCCTTGTGCATCAGCATCCGGCAGAATTGCAGGTAGTCCGCGCTGGTGCTGGCCAGGCCTCCGCCACCGGATTCGAAGGTGTCCCGCATGAAGGGGTCGTGTTCTTCCGTCAGGTGTGGAGCCGGGGCCAGGGTCCCCGTGTCATCCAGGCAATAGCAGGTCAGCAACCTGTCCCGTTGGGATGCCGGCACCACAAAGCCGGTGTCCTTCATGCCCAGAGGCTGGAAAAGGCGCGCGTCCAGGAATTCTCCCAGTGTCGTGTCGGCTATGGTGGCCACCAGCACGCCCAGGACATCCACGGCCACACTGTATTTCCAATTGGTGCCGGGATGGAAGAGCAAAGGCAGGGCACACAAGTCGTCTATGAACTTTTGATTTGAGGACTCGTGGCTGGGCAGGCCCAGCTCCTGGTACTTTTGTTCCACCGGATGCTCGTTCAGGAAGCCGTAGGTCAGCCCCGCGGTATGGGACAGCAGGTCCCGGATCAACACGGGCCGCTGGGGCTCCTGCACAGTGTGTTCATCCACGTAGACCTGCACATCCGCAAATTGGGGCAGATACAGGCTGACCGGATCCTGGAGCTGCAACAGCCCTTCCTCGTACAACATCATCACGGCCACACTGACAATCGGTTTGGTCATGGAATAGATGCGAAAGATGGTGTCTTCCTGGACCCTCTGCCCGGTCTCGATGTTGTGCCAGCCATGGGAAGCAAAATGGCAGACCTGATCCCGTCTCGAAATCAGCACTTGACAGCCGGCGATGCTGCCCTCGTCCACAAAGCCCTGCATGCGGCGCGAGATGTTTTCCAGCTGGGAGATGGACACTCCCACTGCCACGGGTGAGCCAGTGTGCATGAAGGGCCTCACAATGGTGGGGACAGGCAAGCAGACAGTCGATATTAGCATAGGGCAAGCGGCTCCGCCTTGATACGGCTGCCACCGCTGCTCCATCCTCAACTCCATCCCTGATGTAGACTCAGTCGGGTTCCTTGGTCACAGTGGGCCTGACTGTCCCGTGGCAGCTGGCGCAAGGCCGTGGCCAACATCCAGGACCGGAGCGCAACCCCAGACAGGTCGCTGCGTTCCATTCATGCAACATGGAACCGGTTTCCCGAATCCTCTGCAGTCTCCAGGAGCATTGCCGCGTGACCGTACCCGCCTCCCCTCATTTCACACCCATGGATCTGTCTGCTGCCTACAACTTCGCCCGTCAGGATTTGGAAGAGGGCCTCAGGCCCAGTGAACATACAGAGCCTGGATATGGCAGCCAGTCGTACTGGGGCATTCCCTTTGATTTGGGTGCGGCCGACTCGCAGACCGCAGATGTCCTGTTGCTCAAGGAACAGGACATTCGGTTGGACTGGCCCGGCATCCAGGCCAGCTACGTGGTTTTCCTGCATTGTGTCGAGGATGCCCCCACCCCCTATTGGCCGGGCATGGCAGACTGGGCCATGGATGGGAACTGGGTGGGCACCCGCGTTGCCAATTACACCTTCCTGTACACTGACGGCACCATGGCAGCGGTGCCCATCAGGCGGCGCATGGCCATTCAGCAGCTACGGATTGGCTGGGGAGCCAGTGCCTTTGAAGCCGTGCCCTTCCGCATGCCCCAGGTCAATCCCACGGTCATGGAGGCCCTAGGCCGACAGGAATGGCCCCCCACCACGTATGGACGTGGCGAAGTGCGACATGGGTCCGGGCGCGAAACGGAGAACCTGTGGCTGTACGCCATGCCCAACCCGCATCCCGAGCGGCTCTTGACCGGTTTGCTGTTGACCCCGGCCGATGAAGCCTCCACCATCTACGCCATATCCACCACCCGGTTGGCACATCACCCCTTGCGCTGGGAATCCCGGCGCAAGCTGCGGATCTCAGTTCCCGCGGGCCTCAAGGTTACGGACAGCCAGGATGTGCAGGGTCTTGAACTGGATATGGGGCGCGTGATTTCTGCGCGTTCCGTCCTCTGCTACGACCACTCCCAATGGACTGCAGAACAGCCCGAGGTCCAACCCGAGGTGGCGTTGGATCAGGCCATCGTGGAATGCACGGGCCACCCGCAGGCCCGACTCTATGCCTTGCGAGAGGGCCAGTCGGACTTGATCTGTGAACTGGGTGCCTTGGAGGAAAGGGCCGGGGATGGGGTCAGGGAAGTGCCTGCGGCCGAGCGGCCCGTAACACTGCGGTTTATAGAACAGGGTTCCGGTCGGACCATGCCGGTGCGCCTGCATATGCACGGGGCCCATGGGGAATACCTGCCGCCCAAGGGCAATCATCGCCGTGTGAATCCCCATTGGTTTGAGGACAATTACGGTGAATATGTCAACGGATCGAATCAATACGCCTATGTTGCGGGGGAATGTGTGGCAGATCTGCCCTTGGGATCTGTCTACGTTGAGGCGGTCTGTGGCCTCGAGGTGGCACCGGTGCGCCAGAAAATCGAGATTGCCGCGGACACTGAGATGATCACGCTGGCGTTGGAGCGCAAGTTGGATTGGCGCTCCCGTGGTTGGGTGACGGCAGACACCCACGTGCATTTTCTCAGTCCCACCACGGCCTTGCTGGAAGGCGCGGCCGAGGGAGTGAATGTGGTCAACCTGCTGGCCAGCCAGTGGGGCGAGATGTTCAGCAATGTGTCCGACTTCGATGGTCGCACCACCTTGGGGGCCAAGGAGTTTGGTGGAGACGGAGAGTTCCTGGTCAGGGTGGGTACCGAAAACCGAATGCAGGTGCTGGGCCATGTGTCCTTGCTGGGATACAGCGGTCAGATGATTCACCCCCTGTGCACCGGCGGCCCAGATGAGTCTGCCATTGGCGACGCCCAGGAAAACACCATTGCCCAATGGTCTCAACGCTGTATTGATCAAGGCGGACTGGTCATCATGCCGCACGCACCCAATCCCCAGGGGGAAAGAGCCGCCGACATTGTGCTGGGCCTGATTCACGGCATGGAGATGATGACCATGAACCCGTATCAGGCGCAAATCAGGCCCTATGGCCTCGCCGACTGGTACCGGTTCCTGAATCTGGGATATCATCTGCCCGTTGTAGGCGGCTCCGACAAGATGAGCGCATCCGCCTTGCTGGGCGGGATCCGCACGTACGCCTGTGTGGGGCAGTCTGAATTCACCTACGAGAACTGGATGCAGGCAGTCAAGGATGGCTATACCTTCGTCACCATTGGCCCGCTGGTCGACTTCACTGTGGAAGGACGGCATTCTGGCCAACGGGTGGCGTTGCCCGCCAGCGGCGGCAGCATTGATGTGGAGTGGCGGGTCGAGTCTGTCCGCCTGCCCATACAGAGAGTTGAGGTGCTGCAAGGGGGCCGTGTGGTGCAGAGACAGCGCGGCAACGGAGAGACCTCGATCAGCGGTACCTGCAGGCTGCAGGCCGTACAGTCTTCCTGGATCGCCATCCGGGTGCGCGGCGCCTTCACTGACTACACCGAACAGATTGCGGCCCATTCCAGTGCGGTCATGGTGGATGTGGCGGGATCGCCCCACTTCAACGCCGAGGATGCTGTCTCCATCCTGAGCCAGATTGAAGGCACCCAGGCATACGTGGACACCTTGGCCCCACGGCCTGGAGCAAAGCGGTTTGAGGCCATGCGCATGGTCCTGGAGCAGGCATACAACCGGCTGCACCAGCGCCTGCACGCGCAAGGGGTGTACCACACCCATACAGGGGAGACGCCCGTGCACCAAGGTGCACGGACCTGAGCTCTGCAGTCGCCTGTCGGCGGGTCGTGGAGGTGAAAACACGGCTGCCTCGGGCGGAGAACTGAATTGGGATCCATGCCTTTTTTCGGGTCTGTGGCCCTGCTTGGCAAAATGACCGGGATGCTGCGGCCAATTTGCATGACACTGTCTGTATATGGCTGGGCCTGGCCCCGTCCCTTTTGATGCCTGTTGGCCGGTATGTTGCGTTTAGACGGCTGGTTTTCACGCTGGGTGTCCCATTGGCGCTGGGAACACCTGCAGATGTGGCTGATCACGCTGCTGGCCATGGCGCAGGTTGTGATTTTCCTGGCTGTGGTGCCGCCATGGCAGCACTATGACGAGCCAGCCCACTTCCGTTTCGCTTGGTCGCGGGTGCATTTGGAGGACAGCGAGGAGGACCGGTTCTTCACGCCCCTTGACCCTTCCATGGTACGGGAAACCCTCTCCTCCATGGTGGAGCACGGTTTCTACACCGTGCTGCCCGCACCCAATTACCTGCGCACCTATGGCATCGACACCTTGGGACATAGCCAAAGCGGGGAATTCCCGCTGTACTACAACCTGCTGTTTTGGCCGCTGGACAGCTTGCGCTTTGCCGACATAACCACCCAGCTGATGGTCAGCCGGGCCGTCACTGCCCTTTGTTACCTGGCCATGATCTGGGCTTGTATGGGGCTTATGCGTTGTCTGGCGCCCCCGGGCCATGAACTGCGGTGGCTGGTGCCCACCTGTGTGGCCCTGATTGCGCCGCTGGCAGACATCTTCACTGCCGTGAATAACGATGCGGCCGCCATCACGGGATTTACCTTCTTCCTGTGGGGGGGCGTCCACGCCCTGACCCGGCGCATGACTTGGCTGCACGCGTTGTGGTTGAGCGCGGCCATGGCCTTTGCCGTCATGGCAAAACAGGCCCTGATCTTCAGCGCGGCGCTGTTGCCCCTCGTACTGCTGATGGGCCTCTGGCGCAATCGCCAGTGGCCCTGGTATTGGGTCTGGCTCATTACCGCGGCGGGCGTGGCGGGCGTGGCCCTCCTGGTATTGCGTCTCGAGAGCGCTGCCTACTGGACCGCCCGCTGGTCGGCGCAAGACCCCAACCGAGTGGAACATCCCCAAGTCATCCATGGGGACCATGCGATGGCCACCCTGGTCAATTACGAATCCCTGTATCAACGGTTGCCCAGCGCGTGGGTCAAGGCTCATCCTGAGCATCTGCTCAACTTTGGCGCCTGGGTCTGGGCGGATCGTCCCGTCCAGGTGCCGGTCCTGGGTTTTGCCTACGTGACCGAGGATGCCAATTTCATGTTCACCGAAATTCTCAGGGTGCCGGAGGGTGCAGAGGAAGTCGAAATTGGCACCGAACCCCAGTTCATGGTCAAACAGTTCTGGGTGCCCAAAGAGGCCGAGATCCTGTATGTTTTCCTGTGGCCCTACACTCTCGTGCAGCAAGAAGCCGCCAACCATGTCTACTACGACGGTGTGGTGCTGATGGAGGGCGTTGTCGATCTGGAGCAGATTCCGGTCTATGTGGACGGCGATTCCCGGTATGTGCGCTGGGGGGAGCGGGAAAGCCGCAACCTGGTCCGCAACGCGTCCGGGGAGATGGCCTGGCCCAACCTGCCGCGGGAATATGACATGTTCGTGGAGGCGATAGCCGGATGGAGCATGACATCTGTCATTCACCGCATTCTGGATCTGCAGTGGTCCGGCGAAATCCTTTGGATACAGCAACCCAGGTTCATGTTGTTCAATCTGTTCAACCGTTTGGCCTGGGGAGGCGTGCATTTGCCTGGGCCGGTCTGGGGGCCGATGACATTGATCCTGATGGCCTTGGGCATTGCGGGCTGCGGGCTGCGGGCACGGTCTCTGGTGCTGCGGGGGCGTACACCCTTGAGCGTGCCCGATTCGAATCTGCCCTACATCTTCCTGTGTTTGTCCTTGGTCCTGATTTGGGTGGGGGCGGACCTGTGGATAGTCCAGTTCATGTGGATGGACAATTTGCACCTCTCGGACATTCGCTATACCTACCCTGCCATAGTCATCACGGTAGGCTTCATGGTGTTGGGCATCCGGCAACTGGGTCTGGGCCAGCCTCGGCTGCGGCGGTGGATGCCCTGGATCTTGATTGCCGTGTTCTTGGGCTTCAATTTGGCCGCGGTATGGGCGTACCTGGATGCCTTCGCCTTTTGAACGGCCTTCGCGGGCAGCTGTGTACCCGGCGGACACTCACAATCCGCCGGCGGGCGCGCTGGGGTGACCTGCGACACGGCTTTTGGATAGAACCCGGCCTTGTCACACTGGGACTGCACTGCTGCAGAAGCGCTCCATCCATATGCAGGTCGTTCTGTCGCAGGGCGTCCCAGGCCCAGGCAGTGACAGATGTGATTTCCACCTTGCTTCAGGTGGCCTGGACCCGCTGCCTGTATCCCAAGACAGGAATGCGCCTGACCAGTTGCCCTTGGCCCATTGAAACCTGCTTCCTGCAGTGCATGCAGATTCGGGGCATGGGCCCCTAACACGATGCACAGCGGGATGGACCAGCGCCGTCACATGCCTCTGTATCCGCGCCCCGCGTCTGCGGCGTGACATCAACCGGGCTCCAGAGTTTCTGGGTCAGTGTGCAACTTGCAACCTGATCGCCAGCCTCTGTATCCAGCGGCGCCAGACCGGGGACAAACTGGGGCGCTCTGCGACTGATTGCCTGGTTCGGGCGATTGCCCGCGAATCCCATCCCCGGATGTTGATAATGGTGTGCCGGGCCAGTATACTGGGCTTCTTGCGGGTTGCCTGCAGTGATCTGCTGTGGCCCTAGATGGGTAATTCAGGAGTACGACCGTGGATGCCTTTGTCATCAATGCCGAACCCCGCACCAGCATCGGGCGCGGGTTGGGCCATTTGCGCCGCCAAGGCTTGACCCCCCTTGCGCTGTATGGGAAGACCGTCGCACAGCGTTCGTTGCAGGCGAACACCCGGGCCCTGGAAAGAGTCGTGCAGGCCAGTGGCATGTCCCAGCTGGTGGAAGTCCGCATCGGGGATGTGGCAGTGCAGGTGCTGTTGCGTGAGGTGCAGCGACACCCAGTCCAGCATACCCTGCTGCACGTGGATGCGTACGCCCTGCAAATGGATGAGAAGCAGACGTTGCAGATTCCGCTGCACCTGACGGGACGGCTCAGTTCCGAGATTCCCGCCGAATACATCGTGATCCAGAACTTGGATCACATTGTGGTGGAGACTCTCCCGGACCGCATTCCAGACGCGTTGGAAGTGGACCTCTCGCTGCTGACCCTCGAACACAACATCCAGGTTAGCGATCTGGCGGATCTCGAGGGAGTGGACTTCTTGCAAGAGGCCGATGAGATCATTGCCAGTCTGTCCCGCACGGGGACAGAGGACGATGTCACTGCCGACGAAGGGGTGCTGGGTGAGGAAGTGATGCCGCAGCCTGTGGACAGTCAGGACGCGGACACCGAAGTCGAGGAGTAGGCCCTGCCGCGGCAGGCGTGCAGGGCCTTATTGCTGAGCGTCGGGTGGCACCAACGGCTCAGCCAGAAACTGCAGGGGGTCCACCGGGACTCCTTGGACCCGCAGCTCCCAGTGCAGATGGGCTCCGGTACTGATGCCGGTACTGCCCACCAGACCGACCACTTGGCCGGCTTGCACCACATCCCCTGGAGCCACCAGCACTTGGCTCAGGTGCCAATAGCCAGTCAGTACTCCCTGACCATGGTCAATGACCAGAGTCTGTCCTTTGGTCAGCAGGGCGTCGGTCAGGACCACTGTGCCGGCCGCCGCGGCCAGGACTTGTGAACCCAGAACCGCGGCGTAGTCCTGCCCTGAATGGAAGTTGTAGGGGTAGGGCACTTCGGAGATGTATGTGCGCCGGGAACCGAAAGGCGAGGAAGTGAGGAACTTGGGGTCCACGGGTTGCTGCCAGCCTGACGAGGGCCAGGGGCCGGGACTGAATATGTTCCAGACGCGGGCGAGGATGTCCTGTTCCGCCTTCAGCTCTTCCGTATGCAGGCGTGCCGCGATGTCTTTGGGAATCTCGATGGTTTCGGATTTGTAGGACTTGGGCGCAAACACCTCGTTGCGGATTTCGCCAGCCACCCGTACCCCCTGACGGTTGACATAACTTAAATGCAGCGGCCGCACGGCGGGGATTGCCAAGGGATGGACCGGCAACGGGGCCAGAAAGCGTTGCTTCTGTTGGATGCCGGAGGCCGTGATGGGAGACATGCGGATGGTCTGCCCTTGCCAGGCCAGAGTGGCTTCCAGGCCCTTGGGCACGGTGACAGCCACAAACCCGGTGGTCCCCTGCGCCACCAAGGGGGAAAGATACTCCACCTTCATTTGGCCAATGGTCAGCCGGGGCGCAGTCCGGACGGGCACGGGCACCCGCACGGGCTGTCCCGGGAAAAGCCTCTCGTCCAGAGCCATGTTGTTCATGTCGGACAGCAGCGGCCCTGGCAGATCCAGTTCGGCGGCCACCATGGCCAGGCTCTGCCCTGGGGCCGCCGCGTGGCGCGCCACGCGGACATGCCCTTTGGCCAAGGCGATTTCCACCGGAATGGGCAGAATTACGACCTGTTCCGCCTTGAGCCTTTGATCCGCATCCAGATTGTTCAGGTATGCAGCATGAGACAGCTCCGCGTCGTGAAAGGCGGCCAGTTCGGCCAGAGTCTGTTCCTGCCCGGGCACCAGCATCAAGTGATAGACAGGCTCCGGCTCTTGTGCCCGACCTGGTGTGGTCAGCCCCAACCAAGTCAGCAGCAGTACGGTCAGGAACACGCTCCCTGCACAGAGCACAGAAGACACTGTCGGACCGTCCTGTGCCGACCGCAGCGGTTCCCTGGGCGAGCGGGCCACGTTAGCTGCAAGGCATTTGGGAAAATTCCGCTTTCGCGGCGGAACTGCCCACGACACCAATGTAAGGCAGATTGCGGAACAATTGTTGGTGATCCAGCCCATATCCCACCACGAACACGTCAGGAATCTTGAAACCATACCAGTCCACGGGCCAGCTGTCCGGGCCTCTGTCCTTGTATAACAGGGAAACATACCGCATTGAGGTCGGCTTAAGGACCTTGGCCTGCTGCTCGATACGGGCCAAGGTGGTACCGCTGTCCACAATGTCCTCCACCACCAGCACCTCCTTGCCTGCCAGGTCCAGGCCCGGTGGCCAATACAACCGCACGGTCCCGGATGAGACCATGCGGTTGCCGTAGCTGCTGGCGTTGATGAATTCTACCTGGGGATGGATGGTCATGCTGCGGAGCAGGTCCGCCGCGAAGATGAAACTGCCTCTCAGCAGCGGCACCACCACCAGTTCCTTGCCTGCATAGGCTTGCGAAATCTCGGCTCCCATCTCCTGGATACGGGCCTGAATCGCCTCGGCCGTGATCAACACCCCGACTCCGGCCAGGAACTCTTCCGCGTCCCCTGCGGCAAGGCTCTTGTTGCTGATGGCAGCACCTCTAACAGAACTCGGTTTCAACACAGAACACGAAATTGGCCTGCTGGGCTTCTGCATCCAATGCAGGATACCCGGATTTTCCACACAATCAGAATGGCCCCGTTTCCTGTCGTTGCCGCAGATCTCCCCAGCAATAAAGGAATTCGCTGAGCATCATGGCTGTTGCGCCCCAGATCTGATGCGGTCCGAACTGGTAGTATGGAACTTCGATGTCCTGTCCGCGTATGGTCCAGACATCTCTTTGGGTCAGCTGGGAATCCAGCAGCAAGTCCAGCGGCAGATGCAGCACCTCGGCGACTTCGGAGGCTGCCGGTCGAAACTGCACCGTACCGCCGACCCAGCCAATATAGGGGGTGACTTCGTACCGACTGTTAGGTATGAAGAGGGGAGTCAGGGAACCGATTCTCTCCACGAGGTTCCGGGCCACCCCCACTTCCTCCTCGGACTCCCGCGTGGCAGTGTGCCAGAGGTCTGCGTCGCCCGGCTCGCTGCGTCCCCCCGGCAGAGCAATCTGGCCGCTGTGCGGCCCCTCATAATGCGGTCGCACTATCAGCGGCATGTGCCATGTGTGCCGCTCCTGATAGAGCAGCATCAGCACTCCTGCCATACGGATTTCTCTGTCCTCCGCCATGGGATTGTTGCGTCGCTGGCTGGGGGCCATGGCTTGCCTGATTTCTGGCCCTGGCAGGCGGTCTTGCAGAACTTCGGCCAATTGGCACATGGTGTCAGGGACGGACATGGCTCTGATCCGGCATCATAATGGGTTCCTTTTTCCAGACGAGGTGCATAGCCTTGCGAGTTTGGGGTTGCAACGCAAATCTCCGATCCAGGTGCAAGCCACACAGCCAGAAAGGCAGGCCGCTCTCTGCATAAAGGGTAGGCCATAGTCCTTGCAGTGAGGGGTGAATCTTGCGGTCCCGCAGAATGTCCCGCAGGGATTTGCTCCGGCCATGCATGCCAATGGGTTGCATACGACTGTGCGGTAGAGGGGCAGCCAAGGTCAGTGGGCCTGCCTGGTGCCACATCTCCAAGGGCACCAGGGTGGCCCGGGTGTGTCGCACCCGTTGCGTTGGCATTTCCATGGGTTCATCCTTCTGAAGCGCAGTCAATTGCAGAACCCACCTCTGGGTTGGATCCGCAGCGGGCAGAGAGCAGAACTCATGCTGTCGTTCTGGTTCTGGCGTGGCTGTCCAGCCTTCAGTGGCCAGCAGCGGCAGATCCAGGGGAAAGGGATTGGTCCCCAGCCGGTGCAGGCTGATGATGCGGCCTACGGGGCGCAGTCCCATGTCCGACTGGGGTGCCCTTTCCCAGATGGACCATGCCATCTGCCCGAACCAACGCCAAGGCCCCCCCGTTTTTTCCCGGCGGCATAGAGTGGCATTGAGACTGTCCAGGCGTTGTGTGGAGATGCCCTGGCCGTCTGGCTGCACATGTCGCAGGGCCGCGTGCAGCACGCCTTTCTGCTGCCACTCGGGCAGCTCGCGAAACCGGGCCTGGTCCAGCAGTACGGTGTCACGCAATGGTGTCTGGCTGGTTGTCAGCCGTGGATCCAGGGCCGACAGAACCTCGCTCTGCGAAGACAGAATTGCCTCAATCCCTGCAGCCCATTCCAGGCTCTGACGGGCCAGGTTGGGGACGAACTGGCTGTTCAATGCTTGCAGGGCAGGGATCAGCTGGTGCCGGATTCGGTTGCGTGTAAAGGAGAGGTCCTGATTGGACGGGTCCTCTCGCCATTCCTGTCCCAGGCGCCGCAGCTGCACTTCAATGCTGGGCCGGTCCCATGCCAGCAAGGGACGAAACAGATGCACCCCGGATTCCTGTCCCGACGGGGCAGGATCAAACAACGGAGCTGCCAGAGTCTGCCAGGTCTGGATTCCGCGCAGCCCATGGAGATGAGCGCCTCGCACCAGATGCAACAGCAGGGTCTCCACCTGGTCGCCCGCGTGATGGCCTGTAGCCAACACCGGTATTCGGTCGGGGCCGGCCAAGGCCAGAGCCTGCGTGGAGAGCCAACGATAGCGCCCGCGCCGCAGTTCACTTTGGAGGTTGGACCGGGAACCCGCGTCACGCTCCACCTCCATCAGTCTGTGGCTGTGGAAGGGCAGATTCAAGGTCGCGGCCAGCTCCTGCACAAATTCGGCATCTTGCTGACTGCGGGGCCTCAAGCCGTGATCTACATGCAGGATGTGCAACTCCAGTGCCCTGTGCTTCTGGGCCGCCATGAGACCTCGCAGCAGAAAACAGCTGTCTGCCCCCCCACTGACGCTGGCAGCGACCAGTGGGGGCTGATCCTGGGTAGCCGCCTGACCCAGGATGCGGCTCATCTGACAGGCCAGGATGTCGAATTGCTGTGCAGGAGAGGCTGTGTATGGCACAGTATGGTCTTGATGCCGAGGGAACCCGGACGCTGTCACTTCGCGGCGAGGCCATGGGCCCGTCTGTCAACAATCCAGGCAAGACGGGTTGTACAGCGTATTGCAGGACAATCGTACTTGAAGGCCAAGGCCATTTTCAACTCTCGTTGTGGAGGTTCCGTGAAAATGTCCGTCTCTGCAAAACTCTACATCACACGAGGCGTGAAGACAGTGCGCCGGTGCAGTCACAGTGGGCTGTCAGATGCTGCTCGTTGCGGTTGCGGACTGGAGGGCAGTTCTTGCGTGGTTGCCCGGTCTGTGCGCTGAAGGGTTTCGCAGACCCATTCACTCTGCTCTCCACAGACCCGATTTGGGACTGCAGGTGTGGCAGTGATGGTCAATGCGATTGCCTGCAGTGCATGGTCTCCTGTCAGGGGCCTGATTTCCCATGATATACTGGGCACGATGCCCATCGGCTGGTCTGATTCCGAAGATGACGGCCTCTGGAGACTGACCACTCCGTTCAGCCCTGCTTGGAATACCTCGCAACCCTACACTACATAAGGGGAGACCGGTCGGGTGTTCAACCCCATTGATTGGTTCCTGGGCCTATTCTCCTTTGACATTGGCATAGATCTGGGCACAGCGAATACGCTGGTCCATGTCATTCGGCGCGGCATTGTGATCGACGAGCCCTCCGTTGTGGCCATCGACCGCACCTCACAGCGGCGCAACCGGGTCCGCGCCATCGGCGCGCAGGCCAAGGAAATGGTGGGTCGCACACCCAGTCACATCATGGCCGTCCGGCCGCTACAGGACGGAGTCATCTCGGATTTCGACGTGACCGAGAAAATGATCCATCACTTTATCGGGCGTATTCACGGCAACCGCATCATGGGCGGGGCCAGGCCGCGCGTTGTCATCGGCATTCCCTCGGGGGTCACGGAGGTGGAGACCCGGGCTGTGCGCGAGGCCGTGTTGAGTGCCGGGGCCCGTGAGGTGCAGCTGGTGGAAGAACCCTTGGCCGCGGCGATAGGAGCCGGTCTGCCGGTTGCCGAAGCGGTGGGATCCATGATTGTGGACATTGGCGGCGGCACCACGGAAGTCGCGGTGCTGTCCCTGGGTGGCATCGTGGTCTCCCGTTCCATACGGGTGGCCGGGGACGAATTGAACCAGGACCTCAGCACCTTTGCACGGCAGAAGTACAATCTCCTGATTGGCGAAAGCATGGCGGAACGCTGCAAGATTGAATTGGGTTCCGCCTACCCGCTGGAACAGGAACGCACCATGTTTTTGCGCGGCCGCAACCTCATCACCGGTCTGCCCGAGGCGGTGGAAGTCAGTTCCATCGAAGTGCGAGATGCCCTCTCTGCCAGCTTGGAAGTCATCGTGGAAGCAGTCCGCAACACCTTGGACGAAACCCCTCCGGAACTAGTGGCGGATCTGATGGAGCACGGCATCGTGCTGGCCGGCGGCGGAGCCTTGTTGCAGGGTCTGGCCCAACGCGTGCAGGATGAGACGCGCATCAGCGTATATGTGGCGGACGAGCCCCTGACTTCGGTCGTATTGGGAACAGGCATGATTCTGGAAAGACCCGACTACTATCGTGATACGCTGACCAGTGTCCGGCGTCGTGGCATCCGCTGAGTTGCACTCTGTCAGTGTCTCGCCCAGGCCTAGCCCTGTACATTGTCTGTTTGTTTGCCTGCTGGCTGATGCGCCACCGTCCCCGTTCGCTGTCTGATCTGAGTCTCCTGCTGCTCACTCTGGTGTTGGTCTCCGGCTTGCTGTGGGCCATGCAGCGATCTGGGCAGTTGGCCCTTCTGGCGCGGGGACTGTCCCGGACGACCGCTCCCTTGCAGTGGCGCATCAGCGCGGAAACATTGCGCTTGCCCGAGGTGTTTCGCCAGATTGCCCAGACCCGGCTTGCCCGGGAGGAACAGCTGGCCCTGCAGGCGGAGAACAAGCGGCTACTGGCGGAAAACATTGTGCTCCAGGAGATTCTGCGGGAAAACGAAAGCCTGCGATCGCAGCTCGCATACGCTGACCTGAATCCCCGCTTTGCCTTGGTGGGGGCCCACGTGGTAGGGCAGGTGTTGGGACATGATCCGCACAGTTTTCTCGACTACATCCTGATCGGAGCCGGGATTCCCGATGGTCTGGAAGTGGGCATGCCGGTGGTGACCCCCTTGGGGCTGGTGGGCCGCATCGCCGCAGTGGGGCCGCAGACGTCTCGGGTGCTTCTGATCGAGGATGCCTCCAGTTCCGTAAGCGGTCTTATGCAGAGCAGCCGGGTCCACGGTCAGGTGGTCGGCACCTCCGGCGGTGGCCTGCGGATGCAGTTCATTGCTTCCTCGGACCCGGTAGCCGTGGGAGACCGCGTTGTCACTTCGCAACTGGGAGCCAGCTTGCCCCAAGGCATTCCCATCGGCACCGTGTTATCCCTGGAGGAACAACGCAACTCTACGATCATTTACGCCATGCTGCGGCCAGCTGTGGATTTCGTGCGGTTGGAGGAAGTGATGGTCATCACGGACTACGAGGCTCTCGAGGGAGTTCCCTCCTTGGAGATGGCCCCCCAAAACTGATTCGCACGCGAAGCCCATTGGCGCATGCATCCCCCAGCCTCTGCCAATCCCATACTGTTGCTTTTGCTCTTTCCCGCCTTGGGCTTGCTGGCCATGCTGCAGGGCACTCTGGGCAACCAGCTGGCCCTGTTTCAGGTCAAACCCAATTTCATGCTGTTGCTGGTCTTGGTCTGGACCATGATGCGGGGGCGACGGGAGGGCATGGTGGTGGCTTTTCTGGGCGGATTCTGGCTGGATTTCCTGGCCCTAGGCTCTTTGGGCATCTCCAGCGGGGCCCTGATCGCCGCCGCCTACGTAGTCGGCATAGGCCGGCGCGGGGTGGCCGTCACTCACTATTTGATCCCTCTGTGGATGGCCGTCATGGGCACATCGGTGTACATGCTCGTGTTGCACCTGCTGCTGGCTCTGACCCAAGATACCTGGGTGTGGATGGGGGAGCTGCGCGCCAACTGGCACACGGAATTGCTCTACCAGTCCGGGCTCATGTTCTTGTTGGTCCCGCTGTGGTATTACGGCCAGCAGCGTCTGTCTTCCGAAACCCTCCATGTGGGATAGTACCGGCAGAGTTGAACACTCACTGATTCTCAAGTGGGGCATCCGTTTCTGCATCGTTGCCACCCTGCTCGTCTTGCTGGGCCGCCTCTTCCAGTTGCAGGTGCTGAAACACGGCACCTACGTCACGCTGGCGGATTCCAACCGTCTGCGGGAGATCTCCATTCCTGCCCCGCGAGGGCTTGTTTTCGACCGCAACGGGACCCTTCTGGCCCGAAACCGGCCCAGCTACCAGCTGGCCATAGTGCCCGGGGAACTGCCGGACGACAACCTGGACACGGACGAGATAGACGAGGAGTACGAGGCCATCCTTGACATTCTGGTCGCCATGGACATTGGCAGCGACCGTGAAGCCATGGTGCGCATACAGACCACTTTCTTCCAGCATCTGCAAGCGCACGACTACCTGAAGGCCTTGCGGCGCGTCAATGCCCCGGTGTCCTTTCTGCCGGCGCCCGTCCCCGACCTGTCCTTGGAAGCCGCTGTCCAGGACATCGTGCCGTTGCCGGATCTGGAGCAGCCCACCAGCCTGGAGGGGCTGGCCGCCCTGGTCCAGGACCTGGTGCGGCAGCGGCAGCATGGCAATGCGTCGGCGCCCATTCCTATTCTCGGCTATGGGAATCGGGACGCAGTCTTTGCCGTGGCTGAACAGAGCTTTCGCCTGCCGGGCATGCGGGTGCTGGAGACTGCGACCCGGGAATATGTCTACGGCGAGATGGTCAGCCATATCCTGGGCTTCATGGGGCCCATCCCGGTCAAGCTCGAGGACACATATCGGAACGCCGGGTATTCGCTGGAAGAAGTGATCGGGCTGTCCGGCATCGAGGCATCGTATCAGGGCCATCTGCGCGGCAGTCCAGGCCACAGGACCATCGAAGTGGACATTTTTGGCCAGGAACGGCGTACGGTCGGCGAAATTCAGGAAGCCATTCCAGGACAGGACATTTTACTGACTCTGGATGTGAATCTGCAGCAGATCATGTTCAATGCCCTGTGGGACATGATGGCACTCAAGAATGCGGACAGCGCGGTGGCCATCGCCATGGATCCCCGCAACGGCCAAATGTTGGGCATGGTCAGCCTGCCCTCCTTTGACAACAACATCTTTTCGGGAGGCCTGGGCGAAGGATATGCCCGCATCGTCCAGGACGAGCGCCATCCCCTCATAAACTATGCCATTGGCGGCCTCTATCCGCCTGGTTCCACCTTCAAGATCGTGACCGCCTTGGCGGGCTTGGAGGAGAATGTCATCAGTCCCCGCACCATCATTGTGGACAACGGTCCCATCTACCTGCCCAACCGCTTTGCCCCGGATGATCCGGCACAAGCCCAGGAATTCGTGAGCTGGAACCACGCCCGCGGGTTCAATCACGGCTCTCTGACTCTGCGGAGAGCCATTGCAGTGTCCAACGACATTTATTTCTACCAGGTGGGCGGCGGCTACCCGGGGTCCTTTATCGGCCTGGAACAGGCCCAACTCGTGGACTGGGCGCGGGCACTGGGATACGGCGACGAAAGTGGCATAGACCTGCCGGGAGAAGTCTACTTCTTCGTGCCGGACGACCAATGGAAACGCAAATACAGGGCCAGCAACTGGGTGACAGGCGACAGTTACAACATGGCCATCGGACAGGGCTACATGCTGGCCACCCCGTTGCAGGTGCTGCAGTCCGTGATGCCCATTGCCAACGGGGGCACGTTGTATCGGCCGCAACTGGCCTTGCGCATAGTGGACTCGGACAGCGGCAGCATTGTGCAGGATTTCAGGTCCGATGTGGTGCGCACCTTGGATGCCCGTCCGGCCTCGATTTTGGAGATTCGGCAAGGCATGTGGGAAGCCGTGAATGCCAGCTACGGCACGGCCATCAGCGGCAAATTGCTCGGCGTGACGGTGGCCGGCAAGACCGGCACGGCAGAATACTGCGAATACGATCCGGACATACTGGATTGCGTCAGGGATGAGGAAGGCAATCTGCCCACCCACGCCTCCTATATGGCCTTCGCCCCGTTTCGGGATCCGGAAATCGCGGTTCTGGTTTTTATCTACGGCGGCGGCGAAGGTTCGGATTCAGCCGTGCCGGTAGCCACGGAAATCCTGAATGCCTACTTCGCCTTGAAAGAACCGGCTGGGCAGATCCCTTGAACCAAAGCCATGTATTACACCTCTCGCCGTCAGTTGTCCCTTGCCAATCTGGATTGGTGGCTGGCCATTGCCTTGGCCTGCCTGGCCGCCTTCGGCGTGGCCATGATTTACAGTGCGACACATGGCGTAGTGGATCCCGTGGTCCAGAACCGATGGCTGGCGCAGTTCATTTTCTTGCTGGCGGGCATCGTGGCCTTCTTCGTGGGTGCGCTCTTCGACTACCGTTTGCTGGGCATTCTGGGAATTCCCTCGTTCGTGATCTTTCTGGTCATGCTGGTGCTGGTGGAACTCAATGGGGAGGTTGTCAACGGCGCGCGCCGTTGGCTCAATATTGCCAATGTCAATGTGCAACCGACCGAGGCCGGCAAGTTTCTGCTGATTGTCGTCATGGCCTGGTTTCTGAGCCGTTTCTACACGGAACGCAAACGGTTGCCCGTGCTGCTTCTGGGTTTGGGCGTGATGGCGTTTCCGCTTTTCCTGGTGTATCGTCAGCCGGATCTGGGCATGACTGTGACCATGCTGTTCATCATCGGCGCCATGGTCCTGATGAGCGGCTTGCCATGGACCCAAGCCGTCATCCTGGCAGGCGGGGGGCTGATCGGGGCCGTCATGCTCTACACGACCTTGCAGGAATACATGCTGGCTCGGTTGAACGTGTTTCTGGAACCTACCAATCCCGCCAATGCGGCATCCGCCTTCAATGTGGAGCAGGCCCTGATCGGCGTGGGCAATGGCGGCCTGACCGGCCAGGGGTGGCTGGAAGGCACGCAGAGTCAGCTCTTCTTTCTGCGGGTGCGACACACCGATTTCATCTTCAGCGTGATCGCCGAGGAATTCGGCTTTCTGGGCTGTGTCTTGCTGCTGGGCGTGATTGGGTTTGTGCTCTTTCGCTTGGCCCGCACCATGGACCAGGCCGCGGACGAATTTGGGCGGCTGCTCGTGGGGGGAGTTGGGGCTCTGATCCTGTTTCAAGTGTTCATCAACGTGGGCATGAACCTGCGGCTGGTGCCCGTCACCGGCATGACCTTGCCCCTAATCAGTTCCGGGGGCAGCAGCCTGATTTCCATGATGTTCGCCCTGGGGTTGACCCAGAGCATCAATCTCCGCAGATCTGCATAAGCCGAATGCGCACGGACGTGTTGTGTTTTACTGCGGACACCGGGTCCTGCCCACAGTAGTCCACAGCAGTCAGCTTGCCTGCGGCCGCCGATATGGGACAGTTGCTGTGCGACCCTGCGGCCTGTCGGGCTTTGCCGGCAACGGGACGGAAGAAAGGGCAACCTGTCTGTCCGGTTCAAGAGCCGCCTTCAGCAATCCGGCAAGCCGCGCTGATTCAAGTCGTTGACCCGGACCTGATGCAGTGCAGGGGGAATGCAGCCCGTCAATGCATTGCCGGAGAGACTCAGTGATCAAGATTCACCAGTTCGGGCGGAATGGAGCCGCTCAACTGATGATTGTTGCGGAGATCCAGATGTGTAAGACCGTTGACCGCTGGTGCAGAGAGCCAGCAGCTCCGGCGACGGCACCGCCGCCAGCGACGGTGCGACCTCCAAAGTCCGGTCCCGCTGCCCGCACTGCTCTGGGTCGGCCTGCAGGCTCAGCCGCATCCGGGTGGGCGATGTGCACGGTGAGTATGCCCGAGGGACTGAGCCTGTGGCCTGTCGTATCCTCTGCCCATGCAGTCAGGGTGTAGGTGCCGTCTTGGGCAAAGACAGCATCCGGGAATTCGTGGTGGGCATGGGGTCCGGGTGCCATCAGGCTGCCGGCCACATGGATATCGGACGCTGCCTGCAACCCCCAAGGAGCCAAGGCATGATGGGCATTGAAAACAGAGAGGGGAACGCCGCCGAAAGGGTTTCCTGAACCGCAGGTACGGCCTCCCGGCCCGTTGCCTGCTTTGTCTCGCGCAATGTGGCGAAAGCGAATCCGGCCGGCCGCAAGACAGCCGGGTCCAGGTTGGTGTGCAGGTGCAGCACCTGTGCGTCGTAGAATGCGTCCGCGATGGTGGCGGCATTGAAGTTTGGCACATCACCGTGCTGGTGGCGCTCCACGCGCAACCGGTAGTGGGCGAAATCCGCCTCCGCCGGGTCCCATGCCGCAGGCCTACCCGGAAGTGGGATTCCGGCCCCTGGTCTGCCCCGGGGACCGTCCGCACTGCCGAGCCGAAACCCACATAGTAGAAGCGTCCTGCCGTCTCTGGCAATCCTGCCGTCACCGTAGGCCCTGCTTCGTTTTCTGCCAGTACCTTGCCGTTTGACAGGTCCCCCGGGACCCAATGGAATGGAATGGGGTGCAAAACTCGGGCGCGGCCATCTGCGTCTGCGGTTCCACACTGCCCTCCACAATTGCGGCAATGCCGCTACGGTGCCGCAACGTGCCCAAGTCCGCGATCTGGGACTCGGTCAGACCTTGCCACGACACCTCCAGGACATCGGCTTCGGTGGTAGGGGTCACGGCCAATCCGGTCAGGGCCGCCAGCCGCGTTGCGCCCGGACAGTCGGTGTACTCCGCGTCGAAGACATCTCCCGCCCCTAGCACGCCGCCGCTCCAGAGACCGGCCAGACACACCGCCAGCCCGAGCCACAGTCCGCCGTGGAGACGCCGTGGAGGCTTCGTCTGCGGCGCGCGGGACCATAGGGCAGACAGAGGCAAATTCATGGCAGTTGTTCTTGTAGGAGATGGGGAGCGTGCCAGTATGGCATTGTCCGGCCGCATCAAAAAGAACTGGCTCCGGTCCGCATCTTCTTGCTTTGTAGTGGTTTGCATACCGGAATGGCAGATCCCGTCCCGTTGTGTCATTGCCTGGCCCTGTCCCAAGCCGGCAATCAGGACTTCATGGGTGACTTCCGTATGGTTCCCGCACTTTCGGGTGGAGCCACGACATGCCCTTGGAGCTCCAGGATCGCCCTTGCCGGGAGCATTCCAAGGCAAAGTTTCATGGTGCGATCGCACCGGGGGACTGTCGGGAGGCTGCACGGTGTCGTCCACCGCGATCTGGCAAGGATGAACATGGGAGCGCGTGCCCACGAGAGTCCGCATCCCGTTCTTGCCACGCTCTGCTGCTGCCCCTGGAAAGGAGAGAGCCGAGAGAAATTCCTGATCTTTCTTTCCTTTCCGGACCGTTTTGGGTAATATGTAGATTGCCCTTCACACTATCCAGGAGAGAATCATGAGCGACAAGCAATACAAGGTGTCCATTGAATTTTGCATGAAATGAAACTATGCCCCGATGACGGCCCGTGCGGCCGAAGAGCTCTTCTCAGCCTTCAAAGGCCAGATCGAAAGCATGAATCTGATTTCGTCTGGCGGGGGACGTTTCGAAGTTGAGGTCGATGGCGACCTGATTTATTCGAAGGCGGCCAATGGCCGACACGCCAATGAAGGCGAACTGCGGGATCTGTTTGCCAAGAAGACCGGCTTGACCCCGGTCGCTGCAGGTTAGATCCAGATCCTAGGGAGTGGTTGCGACTCCCGAATCAACGCAGCAGTTGCAAACGATGGCACCACACGAGTGCCACCGCTCAGCCACCTCCGGGTGGCTGAGTGTTTGTATGGGGCCTGGCAGGTAGTGGGCAGGTTGAGCCTTGGCAACCTCAGAGGGCCAGCAGTTGCAGCCAGAAGGAGGGGAAGAGGCCAATGGCCAGTACCATGATGCCCGCGGCGGCCATGCCCAGATAAAGGCCCCGTGTGCTTTGGGCTGTCGACATGGGCTGTTCGTCCGACCGGAAGTACATGGTGACGATGACCCGGAGGTAGTAATAGGCGCTGAGGGCGCTGTTCAGCATCGTGGTCACCGCCAGCCACAGGAAACCGCCCTCGATGATGGAACGGAAAAGCAGGAACTTGCCAAAGAAGCCCGCCAACGGCGGAATGCCGCTCAGACTGAACAGAAACAGGGTCATGAAACCGGCCAGCAGGGGGATCTTCTTGCCGGCCCCGCGCAGCTGACTGCGTTCGATATCGGTCTCGGCGGCCTGCTCGATGGCGATGATGATGATGAAGGCCCCTACATTCATGAAGGCATAGGCGAAAAGGTAGAAAAGGACGCTGTTGATCGCGTCCACGGTGCCTGGCACCAGGCCTGCCAGCAGGTAACCGGCATGCGCGATGCTGGAATAGCCCAGCATGCGCTTGAGACTGGTCTGACTCAGAGCCGTCAGGTTGCCTACCGTCATGGTCAGCACGGCCAGAATCATCAAGATGCTGGTGCTGTCGGCCCAGGTGGCCGGCAAGGCCAGCGTGAACAGACGGATCAAGGCCCCGAACACCGCGGTCTTGGTCCCGACACTCATGAAGGCCGTTACCGTGGTGGGGGCCCCTTGGTAGACATCCGGGGTCCACATGTGAAACGGCACCACACTGAGCTTGAAGCCGAACCCCACCAGCAGCAGCGGCACGCCCACAAACAGCAACACCAAATTCTGGAAGTTGCCAGACCCGTCCGGCGTCGGAGTGCCTGCCGCCTGCAGCAGCGGTGAGCTCGCCGTGTGGCTGGCGGTCAGCGCAGAGGCCATTTCCGCCAGATTGATGGTGCCGGTGGCTCCGTAAATGAGGGCTCCGCCGTAGACAAAAAAGGCGGAGGCAAAAGCGCTCAGCAGGAAATACTTCATGCTGGCCTCGGTGCTGTGCGGGTTCTCACGGAACATCCCCGTCAGCAGAATGAGACTCAGGGAGAAGGTCTCCAGGGCCAGAAAGAGCATGATCAGGTCCGCGGCCAAGGCCATGGCCATCATGGCCGCGGCGCAGATCAGCAGCAGCGTGTAGTATTCCCCGATCTGATGCGTGAAGGAGGGCACGTAGCGGGAGCCAATCAGCAGCACCAGCGCGGTCGTGGCCAACACCACCAGCCGAATCGCAAACGTCAGCGTATCGGCCACCGCCGAGGTCTGGAACATGACGGCCGTTCCGTCGCCCTTTGCGGTGAAAGTCAGGACCGCCGCCCCGGCCACGGCCGCCAGACCCAGATAGCTCAGGATCGTGGAATTGCGGGCTGCGGGCCGGGGGGCCCGCTGGAACAGGTCTACCAGCAGCACCAGGACGGCGCCGCCAAGGACCGCTATTTCCGGCAGAATGGCACTGTAGAAGGCGAGGTTCAAGGAAATCCTCCGGGTGGCTGCGCGTACGCCTTAACCGATGGGGAGCCACAGTTCCACTGCCGGCACGATTTTGTCCAGCAGCAGATTGGGAAAAAGACCAATGACAAAGCACATGACCACCAGGGGCACCAGCATGGTCAGTTCCTGGTGATTCAGGTCCGGCAGGACCTCGGCCCGATTTTCCTGATGCACAATTTCGCCTTGGGCCAGCTTGCGGTATGCCGTGAGCAGGTACCAGGCGGCCAGGACCACCCCGATGCTGGCCACCAGGGCATACCCGGGATTGAAGGCGTAGGTGCCGAGCAGGATGCTGAACTCGCCGATGAAACCGTTCAGTCCAGGCAGTCCTGCACTGCTCATGGCGATGATCAGGAAGAAGGCGCAGTACACTGGGATGCTCTTCCACAATCCGCCGAAGTCGGCGAAATTGCGGGTATGACGACGTTCATACAGGAAGCCCACCATCAGGAAGAGTGCGCCTGTGCTCAGGCCGTGATTGACCATCTGCAATATGGCCCCGCTCATGCCCTGGATGTTGAAAACAAAGAGGCCCAGCACAATGAACCCCATATGCGCCACGGAACTGTAGGCAACCAGGCTTTTCACGTCTTTTTGCTTCAGGGCGACCAACCCCCCGTAGACAATGCCGACCAAGGCCAGCAGAATGACGTATCCCAGCAATTCCGCGGCGGCCAGCGGGAAGAAGGGAATGGCCAGGCGGAAAATTCCGTACGTGCCCATTTTGAGGAGCAGACTGGCTAGGATGATGCTGCCGGCGGTCGGGGCCTGGACATGGGCATCGGGCAACCAGGTATGGAAGGGGAACAACGGAATCTTGACCGCGAAGGCCAACACGAAAGCCAGGAAGCCCAGTATCTGGAACCCCCGGCCGGCGGTGCCCGGCAACTCCTGCGTGAGCTCCATGATGCTGAAAGTGCCGGTCAGCGCGTACACGCCGATGATCGCGGCCAGCATCATGGCAGAACCCAGCAGAGTGTACATCACGAACTTGATGGCCGCGTACTCCCGGTTCTCGCTGCCCCACTGTCCGATCAGGAAATACATGGGGATCAGCGTGAACTCGAAGAAGACGAAGAAGAGCGCCAGATCGAGTGCCAGGAAGACTCCGATCAGGGCCGTCTCCATCAGCAGCAGCAGGATCAGGTGCGGGCCGATGCGGTCGGTCACATAGAGGTTGCTGAAGGCCACCGCGATGGGCATGATGAAGGTGGTGAGCAACACCAGCCACAGGCTGATGCCGTCCACCCCCAGATGGAAGGAAAGCCCGATTTCCGGAAACCAGTCGAACTGCACTTCGCGGGCGAAGCCGCCCGGTACTGCCGGCCTCCAGTCGACCAGCAGGAACAGACTGGTGACGAAGGTTGCCAGGGCTACCGCCAAGGCTCCCACCTTGCGGAACATTTCGTCCCGCAAGGCAAAAAGGGCCAGGGCGCCCAGTAGAGGCAGGAAAGTGACAATGGTCAGAAGATCGAACATGAGCTCCCCAGGGCACAGATGGCATGGAGCCTAGGAGGCCACCCAGAAGTACGCCACTATCAACGCGGCTCCGACAAACACGCTGAAGGCATAGGTCGGCACCAAGCCGTCATTGAGCCGCCGCAGATACCGACTCCAGGTCAGGGCCGTCTCCGCGCTCCAGTTCACGACGCGGTCAATGCCCTGCTGGTCCAGCGCGGTGGTCAGCCATTGGCTGAGCCCGTGACTGCCCCGCAGCAACTGCCGATCATACATGTCGTCGACATACCATCGCTGCTGGGCCAGTTTGCCCAGCGGCTTGAACGTGGCCCGAATGGAGTCCACCCATGCCGTATGCCGGTGATAGGCTTCCCAGGCCAGTCGTACGCCCCCGATGGCGACCACGGCGCTGACAATCAGCAACAGGATTTCCCACTGGGCGTCCGGCGGTTCCAGTGCGCCGACGACCGGGGCCAGGGCATGTTCCAAAGTGAGCACAAAAGGCAGGTTGAGGGCCCCACCCAGGATCGTCAGGGCCGACAGAATCCACAGCGGCACCAGGATGAGACCGCCGCTTTCGTGCACATGGGCATCCACTTCCGCATCCCGCGGCTTGCCCATGAAGGTCAGGTAATAGGCTCGGAAGATGTAGATGGCCGTGGCCAAGGCCGTCACCAGCCCCAGCGCGTACATCAGCAAGTTGTGCTGAAAGGCATACAGCAGGATGGCGTCTTTGGAGAAGAAACCGGCCAGCGGCGGGATCCCGGCCAAGGCCAGACTGCCGATCAGGAAATTGCGGGCCGTATGTGGCATCTTGAGTCGCAACCCGCCCAGTTTGCGCATGTCCAGTTCGTGCGTGGCATGTTGCACGCTCCCGGCACTGAGAAAGAGCAACGCCTTGAAAAAGGCGTGGGTCACCAAGTGAAAGATGGCCAGGGCAAAGGCCCCGACGCCCGCCCCCAGAACCATGTATCCCAGCTGCGAAATCGTCGAATAGGCCAGCACCTTCTTCAGGTCCGTCTGTACCATGGCCATGGTCGCGGCCATGAAGGCGGTGCCTACGCCGACCCAGGCCGCAATGGTGCCCGCCCCTGGGGCCAATTCCCACAGAACGTGCGTCCGGGCCATGAGATAGATGCCGGCCGTGACCATGGTGGCGGCGTGAATGAGGGCCGATACCGGGGTAGGGCCGGCCATGGCGTCGGGCAACCAGACATACAGCGGGAACTGGGCGCTTTTGCCGGCTACCGCCAGGAGCAGCAGCAGACACATCAGGACGATCGGCGCTTCGGGGACGCTCTCCAGGGCATGAAAGGCCTCCGCGAAGTCCAGGGTGCCCACTGTAGTCCAGATCAGGCCCATGGCCAGTAGCAGGCCCACATCGCCGATGCGATTGACCACGAAGGCCTTCTTGCCGCAATCCGCATAGGAGCCGTACAGTTCGTCTTCGCGATCGAACCAGAAACCGATCAGGAGGTAGGACGCCAGACCCACACCTTCCCAGCCGATAAACAGGGTGACAAAACTGTCTCCCAGCACCAGCAGCAGCATGGCCAGAATGAAGAAGTTGAGATAGATAAAGAAGCGCGCAAAGCGTTCGTCGTCTGCCATGTACCCCATGGCGTACAGATGGATCAGGAACCCCACGCCCGTGACCACCAGCGTCAAGGTCAGGCTCAGCGGATCGAGCAGCAGGGCCAGGGGCACCTGCAGTTCCCCCAATGCAATCCAGTCCCACAGCTCCAGCACCTGGCCCGCGTGATCATCGTGATGTCCATAGATGCCCGGTGCCATCAGGGCCGCGACCAGAAAGGCCGCACCGACTGCCCCGGCGGCAATGATCCCTGCCAGCGTCTTGCCGTACAGGCGACCGGCGAAGGTGTTCAGCAGCAGACCGGCCAGCGGCAGGGCCAGTAGCAGCCAGGCGGAGGAATATCCAATCATGCGGCAAACCTAGGAGCCATGGAACAGGTGGGGACTACCAGCGCAGCAGATTGATCTTGTCGACGTTGACGCTCTGGTTGTGCCGGGTATTGGCAATCAGGATGGCCAGACCGATGGCAACCTCTGCCGCCGCGACTGCCATGATGACAAAGACAAAAATCTGCCCGTCCACATGGCCCCAGTGGTGGCTGAGGGCCACCAGGCTCAAATTGACGCTGTTCAGCATCATCTCGACGCACATGAAGATGATCAGGGCATTGCGCCGTATCAGCACTCCGAAGGCGCCGATCGTGAAGATCAAGGCGCTGAGGACCAAATACCAGTGGGTGTCCATCACTCCCCCTGTTCTTCCGGGGCCGGGGGCCGGGGCACGAGCTGGCGTCCCATGATCAAGGCTCCGATCAGGGCCACCAGCAACAGAATGGCCACGAACTCGAAGGGCAGCAGGTACCGGACAAAGAGGGCCTCGCCAATGGCGGCCGGCGTGCCTCCGGAAGGCAGGCCTCGGCCTGTGGCCATACTGGCTAGCAGCTGGGATCCCAGGCTGACCAGCAGCAGCAGGGCAAGCAGGGCGCTGACCGCCTTGATCCAGCCCTTGCGGCGGTCCGGTCGATCATCGGCCTCATGGCCGATCAGCATGATCACAAAGAGAATCAGGATCACGATGCCGCCGGCATAGATGATGACTTGGGCGGCGGCCAGAAACTGGGCGTCCAGGGTGACATACAGGACGGCCAGGGAAGCGAAATTGGCCATCAGGAAGAGGGCGCTGTGTACCGGCTGCCGGCTGAGCAGGACGCCCAGGGCGGCGGCCACGGCCACGGCCCCTACGCCGATGAAAAAGAGAGCATTCATGGTCTGCAGCCGGACTGCGGCCTATCTCTCCGCGCGGATGATGACGTTGGCTTCCTCCGGATTGAGCAATTGCTCCTTGTCCAGGATGAAGTCCCGACGGTCGTAGTTGGCCATGGCGAAGTCATGCCCCAGCACTATGGCCTCTGTGGGACAGGCCTCTTCGCAGTCCCCACAAAAGACGCAGCGCAGCAGGTTGATTTCATACACCTTGGCGTACCGTTCGCCCGGTGACAGGGGATGGTCCGCATCGTTCTCCGCAGCGTCCACATAGATGGCGTTGGTGGGGCAGGCGGCCTCACACAACATGCAGCCGATGCACCGTTCCATGCCGTTCTCATAGCGGCGCAGCTCATGCTTGCCGCGGAATCGGGGATAGACCGGCACGGCCTCGCGCGGGTATTCCACCGTGATCGGCCGGCGGCGCAAGTTCTGGAAGGTGACGCCCATGGCCTTGGCCAGTTCCATCCCCCCCTTGATGTAATCCTCTACTCCCACAGCCGCAGGCTCCTCATTTCACGAAGACGGTCAAGACGGCGGTCACAATCAAGTACGTCAGGCCCAAGGGGATCAGCACCTTCCAGTTGAAGCGCATCACCTGATCAAACCGTGGCCGGCTGATGCTGCCCCTGATCCAGATGAAGAGGAACAGGAGCGCCAGCACCTTCAGGCTCAGGTACACTGGGCCCAGCCACAGGATTTCATGGGCCATCGGGCCGCGCCAGCCACCGAAGAACAGCGTGGCCACCACCGTGCTGGTGGTGATCATGTTGATGTATTCGGCCATCATGAACATGGAGAATTTCATGCCGCCATATTCCGTGAAGAAGCCGGCAATCAGCTCGTTTTCGGTTTCGGGCAGGTCAAAGGGCGAGCGGTTGGTCTCCGCCAACACCGATATGAAAAAGAAGGGAAATGCCAGCAGCACCCAGATCCATTCCCAGAGGGCCCGGGGGGTTTCCACCAGTTGCACCAGGCTGAAGGTGCCGCCCAACATGGCAATGCTGACCAGAAACAGCCCCAGGGGAATTTCATAGCTGATGATCTGGGCCGCGGAGCGCAGCGCGCCCAGCAGAGCATAGTTGTTGTTGCTGCTCCAGCCCGCCAGGATGACGCCGAAGCTTTCAATGCCCGCGATGGCCAGAATCCACAGGAATCCGATGTTCACGTCCGCAATGGCGGGCGTGCCTTTGGCGATGGGGATGACGGCCCAGATGATGAGGGCCGGCGCCAAGGCCAGAGCCGGGGCCAGGACGTAGACCGCCTTGTCCACATGGCGCGGAACGTACTCCTCCTTGAAAATGGCCTTGACGGCGTCCGCGGCCGGCTGCAGCAAGCCGAAGGGCCCGGCCCGGTTGGGGCCAATGCGCACCTGGAAACGAGCCAGCAGCTTGCGCTCCACCCAGGTCAGATAGGCGAAGCCCGTGATCACCACGAAACAGAGCAGCAGGGCCCGCCCGATCATCAGCAGGATGTCCTGAGTCGCCATGGCATTCCTCTCCCTGGCCTACACCGCGGCGAGAGTCACCCATTCCCAGTAGCTGCCGTTGAGCACGGTGCCCACGGCGGTGTCTCGAAGGCTTTCGGGCAGCCATACGCTGCCCACCGCCACGCTGGTGTCGGACCGGACCGGCACCACCACCGCGCCATGGCTGCTTGTCACTGTCACAGTCGTCCCGTCCTCCAGGCGGCGGGCCGTCAAGTCTTCGGGATGCACGGCCAGGAAGTCGTCCGGAATCATGTTCTGAATCTCGGGAGTCAGGGCGCACATGCGCCCGGCATCGTAGAAAAGGCGGCCGCGATACAAGCGCAAGGCATTCTTCCCGGGTGGGGATATCGGTTCAGACATCGGCACCTCCGCGGACAAAGGGGGATTGGCATCGGCCTGCCGCTGCCAGCCGGATTCGCCCAGTCTGTCCCAGGCAATGCCGGCGTAGGCGGGTATGGCCTGGCCCAGTTCCCCCGTAATGTCCCGCACCGAACGGTAATGCCAGTCATGGTCCAGACGGGCCGCCACATGATCCAGGATGTTCCAGTCCGGAGCCGCTGCGGAAGCCGGATTGCCGATGGCCTTGGGGCCCCGCTGGACCCGGCGGTCCAGATTGGTGAAGGTGCCGTCAGTCTCGACCCAGCTCACGGCGGGCAGCACCACGTCGGCCCTTTCGGCCGTGGCGGTCAGGAACAGCTCTTGCACCACCAGCAGGTCCAGGTTGCTCAAGTTCTTGGCCCAGCGCGCATTCTCGGCTGCCGGGTCCGCGCCCATGACGTACAGGGTCCGAATGGATTGGCCCGCGGCCTCCAGCATGGAAACATAGGTCCGGCCCGTCTCTGTGGGCAGTGGGGTGCCCCACAAGGCCGCCAACCGCTGGCGGGCCGTCTTGTCATCCAGGTCGAATCCGCCTGGCAGGCTGGTCGGCAGCACGCCCATGTCCCGGCATCCCTGGCTGTTGGCATCCAGGCCCACGAAGGACAACCGCGCCGCGTGTCCGGTCAAGGCGGCCAGATGCCGCAATGCCTCACGCACCGCCTGGCCATTGCCCTGATGTCCGATCTCCGGGCCACAAATGATGACCCCGTGTGCACACTGGTCCAGGGCCAGGGCAATGGACCGCACCGTTTCGCTGGGGGCGCCGGCTTGCGCCTCCTGCAGGTTGTGCCAACCGGCATGGGCCTCGACGGCCGTGTCGCGATGGGCCAGAATGTGCCCGGCCATGGCCTGTACCAGGGCCAGCTCGTCCCCCGGCAGGTACTGCACCGCGGCCTCGGCGCGCAGGGCGCTCTCGATCTTGCGGGGATGGGCCACGAGGAGGCGCAAGCCCCCCCGGCTGACGGCCCTTTTCAGATGCACATCCAGCATCGGGATTTCTTCGCTGGGGTCCAGGCCGAAGAGGAACACCACGTCGGCCGCCGGCTTGGGGCCGTGTTGCGGCTGCATCAAATGGGTCAGCGCCGGCAGCCCGGTAACGCCCGTCTGTACATCTCCCCCCTGCCGATGATCCACGTTGTTGGTGTGTAGCACCTCGCGGGCCAGCCTCTGCAGCAGGTAGTTGCTCTCGTTGCTGAGCTTGGCACTGCCAATCAGGCCTGTGGCACCGGGCCGGGCTGCCTCCAGCTTTTCGGCGACAAACGCCAGGGCTTCGTCCCACGTGGTTTCGGCCAGGGGCCGACCAGCCCCTCGGCGCACCAGCGGCCTTGTCAGCCGGTCGGGGTGCTGCACCCAATGGAAGCAGAATCGATCCTTGTCGGTAATGAACTGGTCATTGACGGACATGTTCTCACGGCCCAGAATCCGCCGCACTTCGGTGTCATTGCGCGTGTCCAGGCTGATGTTGTTGCCCATCGGGTCGTGCAGGCTGATGGAGGCCGTGCGCTGCACCTGCCAGGGCCGGTATTGGAACCGGGACGTGTGATTGGTCAGGGCCCCGACCGGACAAATGTCGATGATGTTGCCGCTGGTCTTGGCGTCCACGCACTGGCCGGGCTGCACATCGATGACGGTGTCTCCGCCGCGCGCAAAGAGACCGAGCTGCGGCTTTTCCTCCCATTCCTCGAGGTAGCGCACGCAGCGCCAACAGATCACACACCGCTCCTGGTCCAGGACTATGGTGTCCGAAATGGCGTAGTTCTTGCGGGCGCGCCGCTTGGGTTCCACCAGTTGGCTGATCCCGGGTCCGAAGCGCATGGTCATGTCCTGCAGCGGACATTCCCCGCCCTTGTCACATATGGGACAGTCCAGAGGGTGATGCAGCAGGATGAATCCCAGGTTGGCTTCCTGCGCGGCCTTGACTGCCTCCGTGTTGGTGCGTACCACCATGCCGTCCATCACGGGCGCATTGCATGCCGTATTCAGCATTGTGCCGCGCGGCCCGTCGAATTCCACCAGGCACTGCCGGCAGCAGGCCACGGGATCCAGCTTGGGATGGCTGCAAAAGACCGGGATTTCAATGCCCAGATCCGTGGCCACATCAATGAGCAGGGCACCCTTGGGGGCGGACACCTCCTGCTCGTTGATGGTGATCGTTACCTGTTCAAGTTCGGACATGCTGACAGTTCCTGGGTAGGGAAAGACGACCGGCCCGGCCTACCGCGATTCCAGGGAAATGATGGTGTCCCGGGTCAGCGGAGACTCGCCCATGGGTGTCAGAGCGATTTCATGCAGCCCGGTCCGGCTTTCCGTGTCCGGCCTGTAAATGGGCCGCACCGGCAGGTCGGGCCCCTGTCCACCGGGATTGGTTTCATGGATGTGCCGCATCCAGTCCGGCCCGAATTTGGCCAGATTGCTCTGCAGGCCCCACACCGCGGCGAAGCCGAAGGGGCAGAAGGACTTGCCCGCAATGTTGTCTGCAATGAACTGCAGCAGGGGCAGGTCGGTCTCCCGGCCGCCTCCGCGTTGAATCCGCTGCAGGATGTCTTCCATCCATACGGTGCCTTCCCGGCATGGCGTGCACTTGCCGCAGCTTTCTTCCCGGAAGAAGGACACCGTGCGCAGGCCCACCTCCACCATGGACGCGTTTTCATCCATCACGATAATGCCGGCCGAGCCCAGATTGGACCCGGCCGCACTGATGCTCTCCGGGTCCAGGCCCGTATTCATCTGATCGGACGAGAACAGCTGCATGGACAGCCCGCCGGGAATGACGGCCCGCAGAGGTGCCCCCTCGTGCTGCATGCCGCCGCCGTGCTCGAAAATCAGCTCTTGCAGCGTGGTGCCGTGAGGCAGTTCATACAGGCCCGGCCGTCTGACGTTGCCACTGAGACAGAACATGCGGAAGCCCGGACTGGCTTCCGTGCCGTAGGCCCGGTAGCCATCCGGCCCCATGCGGGCAATGTGCAGGACATTGCAGACCGATTCCACGTTGTTGATGATGGTCGGTTTGGCGTACAGGCCAGCCACGGCCGGGAACGGCGGCCGCGAGCGCGGGAATCCCCGATATCCTTCCAGACTGCTCAGCAACGCGGATTCCTCGCCGCAGATGTAGGCTCCGGCCCCGCGATGCACCACGATCCTGAGATTCATGTCGGTGCCGCAAATGCCGCTGCCCAGAAAACCCTGCGCCTCCGCCTCGGCGATGGCGGCCTGCAGGCGGGTGAACGCGAAGTAGTATTCGCCCCGGATGTAGATGTATGCCTCCTCAGCCTGCACGGCATAGGCCGTGAGCATGATGGCCTCGATCAACTGATGGGGGTCGTACTCCATCACACAACGGTCCTTGAAGGTGCCGGGCTCCGACTCGTCGGCATTCACCACCAGGTAGCGGGGAAAGGCGTTGGGGGCCAGGAATCCCCATTTCACCCCGGTCGGAAATCCGGCTCCGCCGCGCCCCTTGAGACCGCTGGCCTTCACCTGCTCCACCAAGGCGGCGGGCGTGGGTTCATGGCCAGTCAAGATGGTGCGGGCGGTGTCGTAGCCGCCGTCCGCCATGTAGTCCTCAATCCGATGGGAGGCGGGCCGGCCGACGCGGCGGGTCAGGAAAGGCCTCTCCATGCCGGCCACGGTGTAGGGGCCGGCCCCGGCGCCTTTCCGGTCCGGGTCCTGCTTCGGCGCCCATCGTTCCAAGGTGGTGAATCCCTGGCCCTCGCGCAGCATGGTCAGGACCCGCTCGATGTCCGCTTCCGAGTCCAGTTCCTCGAAATAGCGGATCCGACCGGTGCTCCTCTCGGTCACCGCGGTCATCGGGGCCGTGGCGCAGGAACCCAGACACTCCATGTGCTCCAAGGTGAAAACCCCGTCCTGGGTGGTCTCGCCATGCGCCAGGCCCAGTCTGTCTTCCAGGGTCTGCATGCACTGACCGGCGCCCCGCAGCATGCAGGGCACGTTGGTGCAGACTTGCAGCAGGTAGTCCCCCTTCGGCTCCTGATGAATCATGTGGTAGAAGGACACTACGGCCCCGACCTCGGCCGGTTCCAGATTCAGAAGGGCCGCCAGTGCATTCTGCCGCTCCACCGAGACATGGCCGTGGACGCGCTGAATGGCGTACAGGGCCGGCAGAATGGCGGAGCGGCCGCGTCCCGGCGGATACTGGTCCATCAGCATCCGGATCTCGGCGCGCAGCTCGGCAGACAGAAGAGGTTGGTCCATGGTGCTCCAGATGGCCTTGCTTACCGATCCACTTCGCCCAGCACAATGTCGATGGACCCGATGTTGGTGATGATGTCGGACAGCATCAGCCCTTTGCTCATGTCGCTGATCGCAAACAGGTTGTTGAAGCTGGGGCCCCGCACATGCAGTCGATAGGGCTTGCCTGAGCCGTCACTATATATGAAGAATCCCAATTCCCCCTTGCTGGCCTCGATGGCATGGTAGTACATGCCCGGCGGCACCTTGAAGCCCTCTGTGTACAGCTTGAAGTGGTGAATCAGCGATTCCATGCTGATGTCCAGTTCCGCCCGCGGCGGGGGAGAGACCTTGCGATCGTCGGCCTGAAAGGGGCCCTCGGGCAATCCGTCCAGGGCCTGGCGAATGATGCGCAGGCTTTGGCGCATCTCCTCCATCCGCACCTCGTATCGGCCGAACCCGTCGCAGCGGTGGCTGATGGGCACCGCAAAGTCGTACTTTTCATAGCCGCAGTAGGGGCGATCGCGGCGCAAGTCCCAGTCGATGCCGCTGCCGCGCAGCATGGGCCCGGTCAAACCCTTGGCCAAGGCTTCCTTGGGCGGGATCACACCGATCCCGTCCAGGCGCGTATGCCAGATGGGACTGTCGTTCACCATGGCGACATATTCGTCGAGGTGGGAACCCATCAAGTCGCAGAACTCCCGGACTGCATCGACGAAGGCAGGGGGCAGGTCCTTCCAGACTCCGCCGATGCGGATGTAGCTGGTGGTCAGGCGGGCGCCGCAGACCATCTCGAACAGGTCAATGATCCGTTCCCGTTCCCGCGTGGCATACATGAGCAGACTCATGCCCGTGCCCGAGATGTCCAGCACGTGAGTGGACAGCCAGAACAGGTGCGAGGCAATGCGCTGCAGCTCCCCCACAATCACCCGGATGGCCTGCGCCCGTTCCGGAATCTCCAGCTGCAGCAGGGCTTCCACGGCCAGCACGTACCCCAGGTTGTTGTTCATGGCGGAGAGGTAGTCCATGCGGTCCGTGTAGTACACAAAGTCCTTGTACCGCTTGTGCTCTCCAATCTTCTCGAAGCCACTGTGCAGGTAGCCCAGGTCGGGGTCCACATTGACCACTCTTTCGCCGTCCAGCTCCACCACCAGCCGCAGTACGCCGTGGGTGCTGGGATGGTGAGGCCCCATGTTGAGGATCAAGTTCTTGCGATTCATGCCCGGCGGCAGATCATGCGGAACACTCTCCGCCTCCAGGATCTGGGCCCCCAGCGAATCGAATTCGGGATGGTCCCAAGTCAGGCTGAAAGGCACATCTTCGCCGCCCAGGGGCTGATCCTTGCGCAGGGGATGGTTGGGCCAGCCGGCCGGCATCAAAATGCGCCGCGGGTCGGGGTGTCCGTCAAACTGCACACCCATGAGGTCGGCGACTTCCCGTTCCGGCCAGATGGCCCCGGGAAAGACACCGGCCAGCGAGGGGGCCCATGGTTCATCCCCGCCTTCCAGAGGGCAGATGACCGTCAAGAGTTCATTGCGGGTATAGGCCCGCAGCTGATATACGGTCTGGAAACGGGACTGTCCCTGGTCCAAGGGCAGTTGCGACCGGTCCACCGAGGTCACGTCCACCAGGGAGTTGTAGCCCAGGTGCGAGTCCCGCAGCCACGTCATGACCTCCACCAGGGCCTGAGGCTGCACCACCACACAAGGCAGGTCGAGCTGCAGTCCCGATTCCGGCACGGCCTCCGGGAACCGGGCGCGGATGGCGGCGGTGTCCTCGGTGTCTTCACCGAAGGCCGGTGCCACCGCCGGCACGGCAATGTCGTTCAGATTGGGCAAAGTCTCAAAGTCGCGTTGCCGCGGCGAGACGTCAAGCAAGGGCATGGGAAACGAGGGGCAGAATGGTGGCTACGCGTGGCGAATGGGCAAACCCGCTTCGACCGGAGACTCGGAGGGAGCCTCCTCCGTGAAGTTGTATTTGCGGAAGTTCTCGCCAGACTGCTTCTTGCGCAGCAGGTCCATAGCGTACAGCAGGGCCTCGGGACGGGGCGGACATCCAGGCACATACACATCCACGGGGATGACCTTGTCCACGCCCTGCACGATCGCGTAATTGTTGAAAGGCCCGCCGGCACTGGCGCAGATGCCCATGGCGATGACCCACTTGGGTTCCAGCATCTGGTCATAAATGCGACGGATGACAGGGGCCATCTTGTTGCTGACCCGCCCCGACACGATGATCAGATCGGCCTGGCGCGGCGTGGCCCGGAACAGTTCGGACCCGTAGCGGGCAATGTCGTGTCGGGCCGTGCCGGCCGCAATCATTTCCATGGCACAGCAGGCCAGACCGAAAAGCAGGGGCCATGTACTGTTTTGCCGTCCCCAGTTGACCAGGTCTTCCAATCGGGCGGTGACAACATTGTCTTCAGGCAGAAGCTGCTCGAGGCCCATGTCGACTCCGTCAGTCCCAGTCCAGCGCGCCCTTGCGCCATTCGTACAGGAAGCCCAGGATCAGCAGGCCGAGGAACAATCCCATGGCCCAGAATGCCCCTTTCTTGACCGCTTCGTTCTGCAGGGTGGCGACCCAGGGATACAGGAACACCACTTCAATGTCAAAGATGATAAACAGGACCGCGATCAGGTAGTACTGCACCGGAAACCGGCGCCGAGTGTCCGCAAAGGGGATGATGCCGGATTCGTAGGCCTCTCCCTTGGTCTTGGTCAGATGCTTGGGGCCCAAGACGGTCGGCAAAATGATCACCACGCCGGCAATGCCCAAGGCCACCAGGACCAGGATCAGCAAGGGAAGAAAGTCTGCGGGTGTGTTGGCTGCTTCGTTCATTGTGCCATGGGCGCAAAAGGAACACTTCAGGGACGGGAGCCTGTCAAGGGCCACCGTTCACGTCCAAGCCCTGCCTGTCCCTGAACTCCGGGACTCCGGGCCGGTCAACAAGAAAATTGTGCCACATCTGCACCGTGATGCGAACACTGGCTCCTGTCCCCACCAGTCTGCTCCAGGTGTCACGATCCGCTTCCAGTGATCTTAACCCATATTGTCATGACCTGCACTCATTCCACTCCAGGGACGCGTGACTTTCCCCCACCAGATGCGGAAACAGCGGGGACAGGAGACGCCAAGGACGGGGTTCACCCCGCCGCCAGGGTTTCAAACCCACCCTTTGTCTTTGAGTGGCACAGTTTCTCTGTGCTACACTTGCGCGCTGTTGAGCCCTGTCCTTGCGGGGCCCGCAAGGACAGTCTGGTCCCTGGTTTTTGCCCCCCGTCAGGAAGGCGTCTGGTACAGTCCAGTGAAAGGCAATCGTTAAAGTTGACCAATGCTTGTTAATTACGCCTTCATCCTTATCCTAAGCGTATTTGGCATCATATTGCCCTTGACAGCCATCATCGCGGGCTGGATATTGGGTCCGCGCAAGCCGGATCCTGTCAAGACGGACATTTACGAGAGCGGTCTCAACACCATTGGGGACACGTGGATACAGTTTCGGGCCCAGTTCTATCTGATTGGCCTGGTCTTCCTCGTCTTCGATCTGGAAGTCATCTTTCTCTTTCCCATCGCCTTGGCCTACGGGCGGCCCGATTTTGGCTTGGCCGCGGCTTTGGTGACTCTTTTCTTCATGCTTCTCCTCATCGTGGGTCTGATTTACGACTGGCGCAAGGGCGGACTGGAATGGCAGTAGAGAACCCGATGGCAACGGGTCGGCGCAGTGGTTGGTTGGCTTGAGGCCTTGGCCGAAAATCTGACCCACGCGGGTCTGCACGAAGAGTTGGCCATCGCGCTGGGTCTGGTGGTGGGAGCGCTGGTCATCGCGCTGGTCGCGCCCGTGCTCGCGTTGGTCCTGATCTGGCTGCTGCGCAAGGTCATAAGCCGCATCCAGGATCGCATTGGACCGAACCGGGTGGGCCAGTTCGGGCTGTTGCAGACCGTGGCGGATGCGCTGAAACTGGTCTCGAAGGAGACCATCACGCCCCGCAACTCCGATTTCCTGACCTACAACCTGGCTCCTGTCCTGTCGGTCTTCGGCATCATCATGCTCTTCGCTGTGCTGCCCTTCTCCGACGGCATAGTCGGGGCCGACCTGAATGTCGGCGTTCTGTACATAGTGGCCTTGGGTTCCGTCGGCATCATGGCCGCGCTCATGGCCGGTTGGGGCAGCAACAACAAATACGCTCTGCTGTCCGGCTTCCGGGTGGTGGCCCAATTGCTGAGCTACGAAATCCCGCTGGTGCTGAGCATGCTGGCCGTGGTCTTGGTGGCCGGCACGATGCGGTTTGGCGCACTGGCCGAGGCCCAAGGCCAATTTCTGGGATTCGGGTGGTACATTTTCATCATGCCCGCGGCGGCCCTGATTTTCTTTGTCTGCTCGCTGGCCGAGTCGGAACAGACCCCCTTTGACCTGCTGGAGGCCGAGTCGGAACTGATTGCCGGATTCCACATCGAGTATTCGGGCATGCGCTTTGCCATGTTCTTCCTGGCGCAGTTCCTCAACGCCTTTGTGCTGGCCGGCGTGACGGTGGCCCTTTTCCTGGGGGGCTGGCAGGGCCCAGGAGTGCAGATGCCCGGTGTCGGCCCGTGGCTGGGTCTACTGTATTTTGTAGGCAAGACCTTCTTTGTGTACCTGTTGCAGATCTGGGTCAAGGGCACCTTCCCCCGCTTGCGGGTGGACCAGATGATGTCTTTCTGCTGGAAGATGCTGGTGCCCCTGACCGTGGGTCTCCTGGCTTGGCAAATGGTGGTACAGGTGCTGCCCTGGCCGCCGGTGGCCATCAACGCGGCCATTTTAACGGGCAACCTGCTCGTCCTGGGCATTGGAATGGCGGCCATTGGCCGGTATTTGCGCCAGGAAATGGTGCGCACGAAACGTGCCTTTGAACCTCGGAGCCTGATAGGAACCATGGAGCCGGCCGTAGAGGGCCAGTCCCTGCATTCGGCCTGATCTGTCGCCATGCCTTTGCCTGTTGACATTCCCATTCCCACTGTGCAGCAGGCGGTCTTTGGGGGCGTCGCCCTGATGACGGCCGTGGCCGGACTGCTGGTGGTGATCAACCGCAATCTGTTTCATTGCGCCCTGGCCCTCATAGCCGCCTTGTTCGGCGTGGCCGGCGTGTACATCCTGCTGGAAGCCGAGTTTCTGGCCGTGACCCAGGTGCTTGTCTATGTGGGTGCCATCGCGACCTTGATTACCTTTGCCATCATGCTGACCAAAGGGATCATGTTCGGGGTTACCGCCTCCAACAACAACAGTGCATTCATTGTGGCTTCCATTGCCCTGCTCCTGTTCCTGATGCTGGCGGGAGTGGTGGACCGGGTGCCGTGGCTGACCGGCGATACGGCCATGAGCCCTGACGAGACAATGATCTCCGATCTGGGATGGGAGTTCGTGACCACCTATGGCCTGGCCCTGGAATTGATTGGACTGCTGCTGCTGATTGCACTGGTAGGCGCAGTCATGTTGGCCCGAGACGACGAATAGAGCGGCGGGTGCAATGGTTCCCCTAGAGGCCTATCTGGTGCTGGCCGCCTTCCTTTTCTGTTGCGGCTTTTACGGCGCCTTGGTGCGGCGCAATGCCGTGGCCATGCTGATGGCCATTGAGCTGATGCTCAATGCCGTGAACATCAATCTGGTGGCCTTCTGGCGGTATGGGCCCAACCGGGATGATCTGGCAGGCCAGACCTTCGCCATATTTGTCATCGCGGTGGCGGCGGCGGAAGTGGCTGTGGGCCTGGCCTTGATCATTTCCATCTATCGTGCGCGTCAGACAGTGCACCTGGACGAGTTGGACATCTTGCAGGGCTAGGCTGGTGGTCAAGAAGCTGCTGGAAGGCACTATCGAGGAACAATGCGCGTTTCTCTACGACCTGGGCGTGGAGAAAATGAAGGCCGGCAACTTTGCCGGCGCCTTGCATGTCTTCAGGGAAGTCGCCCGACATGATCCGGAGTACCGGGATGTGACTGCGCTGCTGGCCGAAGCCAAAGGACGGAAATCCGAACAGCGGCAACTGATCCTGGTGGGCCTGGGTGTCGGAGCCCTCTTTATGGCTCTGGGGCGCCTGGCAGGAATTTCCCATGATCTGGCTCTGATCTTGGTGGGGGCCCTGGGATTGGTTTGCGGCTACCTGGGCTACACCTGGATCCGGCTGGGCGGTTTCTCCAATCCATTTGGCAGGTCCCTGTTGTAGGCGCACTTTCACCATGACTGCTCTGTACGACCTGACCTGGCTGGTGCCACTGCCTCCCATCGCGGCCTGCGCGTTGATCATTCTGTGGACCAACCGGTCCAAGGTGCTCAGTTCCAGCATCGCCATTGCGGGCGTGGGCATCAGCTTGGCGCTGGGCTGGGCCATTGCCTTGACGGCTTTCCGGGACCACCACCTGGCGGGTCATCCCATTGACGAGATTCTGTTCCGCATTCCCACGGGCAACACGGAGATCGGCATTGGCTATGCCCTGGATCCGGCCAATGCCTTGATGTTGTTCATGGTCACCTTCCTGCTGGTCATGATCTTCATTTACTCCCAGGGCTACATGACCTTTCCACCGCACCTGTCGGCCCGGGACTTCCCCGAGGCCCATGCGGAAGGCAAGGACCCCCGGTACAGCCGCTTCTTTGCCTATATTTCCCTGTTCGCCGCCGGCATGTTGGGGCTGGTCACGTCCAACAACCTGATTACCTTCTTTGTCTTCTGGGAGATCATGGGACTGTGCAGCTATCTGCTGATCGGTTTCTGGTTCGAAAAGGAAAGCGCCAAGAAGGCCGCGTTCAAGGCCTTTGTCACCACTCGCATTGGGGATGCCCTGCTTTTCACGGGCATGATGCTGCTCTACATCAACAGCGAACCCAGTTCCCTGAGTTTCAGCGAGCTGTTCCGTCAGGCCAATCTGGACATCCTGTCTGAAACGTACGCCAACCTGGGTTTTCGGGAAGTCACTTGGCTGTCTCTCATCACGTTCCTGATTCTGTGCGGCACCATTGGCAAGAGCGCCCAGTTCCCCCTGCACGTATGGCTGCCGGACGCCATGGAAGGCCCGACCCCCGTGTCCGCCATGATTCACGCCGCCACGATGGTCTCCGCGGGCGTGTTCCTGCTGGTGCGCATGTATCCACTGTACAGCCAGGCCATTGTGTTGACCTCGGCCACCATGCCGGTGGTGGCTTTTGTCGGGGCCTTTACCGCGCTGTTCGCCGCCACGATTGCCCTGACCCAATGGGACATCAAGCGGGTGCTGGCCTTTTCCACCATCAGTCAGCTGGGCTACATGGTCGCGGCTCTGGGGATAGGCGCCTACGCCGCCGCGCTCTTCCACCTTTTGACACATGCCTTCTTCAAGGCCCTCCTCTTTCTGGGTTCCGGCAGCGTCATTCATGGCATGGAACATGGGCATGCGCACAGCCACGACGGGGAGGAAGACCATGAAGGTCACGGTCACGGCCCGTTGATCGAGCGCCGAGACGGAACCCTGGATCCGGATGATCCGCAAGACATGCGGAACATGGGTGGCCTGCTGCGGCGGATGCCGCGCACCGGCTACACCTTTGTCATCGGTGGGCTGGCCCTCAGCGGCTTCCCCCTGATCACCGCCGGCTTCTGGTCCAAGGACGAGATTCTGGCCTTTGCCTTCGAGGGCCACTTGCTGGTCTTTCTGGTGCTGGCCTTGGCGGCCTTCTGCACAGCCTTCTACACCATGCGCCAGATGGCATTGACCTTTGGCGGCAGGCCGCGCACCCAGATGGCGGACCACGCCTCGGAAAGTGTGTCTTCCATGACCGTACCTCTGATCCTGATCAGCTTTTTTGCCGTGGGGCTAGGCTGGATCGGCATCCCGTCCGGATTCCTTGGCCTGGACGCCTTGGATGTGAACTGGCTGGGGCATTTCCTGGAACCCTTCATGGAGCACATCAACGTCGCGGTGCATCATCCGCACTTCAATTTCCTGCCGCTGGCGGTCTCGGTCGCAGTCGCGCTGGGCGGCTTGCTGCTTGGCTGGATCGTGTATGGCCGGGGCCTGGAGGAGGATCAGGTCGATCCGCTGGCCGAGCGCTTTGGCGTGGTCTGGCAAATCTGGCATCACAAGTATTTCATTGACGAGCTGTATGCCGCTACCGTGGTGCGCTGGAGCAACAATGTGGCCGCCTTCTGTGCCGATGTGGATTCCCGCTGGATCGTCGATCCGCTGGTGAACTGGATTGCCGGCATGGCCGTCTGGGCTTCGGCCCTGGCCGCGGCCGCGGATGCCCTGCTGGTGGATGGCCTGGTCAACCTGGCCGGCCGGATCGTGCGTTGGAGCGGCGGTGTGCTGACCCGCCTGCAGGACGGCAAGGTGCAGGCCTATCTGATGGTCGCGCTAGTCGTGCTTTCGATTTGGGTTGTCTTGGTGGGCATGCCCGTGGTTCTCACCCTGGTGTGAGGGACTGGCAAGGGACTATGAGCTGGGAGGTCTTGGCCAATGGCCACATCTAGCCAGGTGGCGCTGTTAGCCACCCTGTTCTTCCCGTTGATTTCGGGAATACTGGTTTTCGCCTTCTTTCGCAGTGACCAGGTGGTCAAGCGGGCCTCGACTCTGCTCAGCCTGATTCCCCTGATTTTGAGCATCTATCTGCTCTTTGCCTATGATCGCACGGTCGGCAGCATGCAATTCCAGATTGTGGCGGAATGGATCCCGGCCCTGAACTCCAGTTTCAAGATCGGCGTGGATGGATTGAGCCTGCCCTTGATCTTCCTGACCACGCTGCTGTCCAGCCTGAGCATCTTCTACAGCACCCGCACCATCAAGGTCCGGGTCCGGGAATACTTCATCATGTTTCACCTGCTGGAACTGAGCATGTTGGGCGTGTTTGTGGCCTTGGACTACGTGCTGTTCTATCTCTTCTGGGAGATCAGCCTGGTCCCCATGTATCTTCTGATCGGCATCTGGGGCGGGTCGAACCGCAGCTATGCCTCCATCAAGTTCTTCATCTACACGTTGGTCGGGTCCGTGGCCATGCTGCTGGCCATCCTGCTGACCTACTTCGCGACCGGCACGTTCGACATGCTGGATGCGGCCCAGGCGCAGGCCTTCATGCAGCTGGACCATGACACCCGCATCCTACTGACCAGTCTGGCGTTCTGGGGCTTTTTCCTGGGCTTCGCCTTCAAGGTGCCTTCCTTTCCCTTCCATACCTGGCTGCCGGACGCCCACACGGAAGCGCCCACAGCGGGCAGTGTCATTCTGGCGGGTGTGCTCTTGAAGTTGGGGGCCTATGGCTTCCTGCGCATCATTCTGCCCACCTACCCCGAGGCCAGCCAGCTCTGGGCTCCGGTGGTGATTGCCGTGGGCGCCGTGGCCATTGTCTACGGGGCCTTTGTCTGCGTGGCGCAAGGGGACTTGAAGCGGCTCATTGCCTACAGCTCCGTAAGCCACATGGGATATGTGATGCTGGGCATTGGGGCCGCCTCCCTGGTGCTCACCCCCGAAGGGCTGGAATCGGTCGCCGCCAAATTCGGGGGCGTGGCCTCCGCCGACATTTACGACAGTGCCGCCATGGCCCTCAATGGAGCCACCCTGCAAATGTTCAATCATGGCATCATTACCGGTGCCTTGTTCCTCTTGGTGGGCGTGATTTATGAACGGGCGCATACCCGGGATCTGTCCCGGTTCGGCGGCCTGAGCGCCAAACTGCCGTATTTCTACGGAATCATGCTGGTGACGGCCTTTGCCAGTTTGGGACTGCCGGGGCTGGCAGGCTTCTGGGCCGAGTTCTTCACGTTCCGCGGGGCGTTCGCCATCGTGCCGGTCTGGGCCGCCTTTGGCACCATTGGCATTGTGATGACCGCGGTCTACATCCTGTGGCGCATTGTGCAGAACGTGTTTCTGGGGGAATATGACGAAAGCAAGGTGGAGCACTGGACTACCGGTGACGGCCAGGCGGCGGACGGGCCCACGGACATGGCTTTCTTCGAAAAGCTGACACTGTGGCCGCTGGTGATCGGCATGCTGGTGATTGGGATTTATCCTACCTGGCTGCTCAACTTCTTCAACACGTCATCCGTGGAATTGCTCGACTTCATCCGCAACCTGCCCCAGAGCGGTTGATGCGGTGGAATTCCCGCTAGGGGGCCTTGCGTGGTGGAACAGTTCAGTCTTATAGCCCCCGAGGTGATCCTGCTGGTTGGCGGGTTGGCTATCTTCTTGATCGACGTGGTGGTGCGCGGCAACACGGACCGGGGGCGCGGCTACACGTCCCTGGCCATCTTGACCTTGGCGATGGCCTTTGCCGCGGCGCTCTTCCAGACTCTTTCCTTCTACGAACTGGAGGTGGGGCAGAAGCCGGCCATTGCATTGCATCTGCTCGAGATCGACCTCTTTGCCGCTTTCCTCAAGGGGCCCATCTTCCTGGTGATGCTGCTGATCGCCCTGGCGGGCGGTACCTACATGAACTCCCGCACGGAACGGCGCGGCGAGTTTTGGAGCTTCTTCCTCTTTGTCACACTGGCGCTGAGTGTGGCGCTCGGCGCCAACAACCTGTTGCTCCTGTACGTTGCCATTGAATTCCTCTCGATCACCAGCTATCTGCTCGCCGGCTTTCTACGGGATAACCCGCGCAGTTCCGAAGCGGGCCTGAAGTACTTCCTGTATGGGGCGGTGGCGTCCGCTGCCATGCTGTATGGGCTCTCCTTTGTGTATGGAGCGACCGGCACGCTCAACCTGCACGAGATCTCCATGCAAGTGAAGGCGGGTGAGACCGCCTCTCTGGTCAAGGGCCTCATGCCCGCCACGTTGTTGATGATGGTCGGTCTGGGCTTCAAGGCCACGCTGGCCCCTTTCTTCCAGTGGGCACCGGACACCTATGACGGCGCGCCCACCCCGGTCACGATTTACCTGTCCACGGCCTCAAAGGCGATTGGCTTGGCCGTGACGGCCCGCGTGTTTGTGGTGGCGCTGAATGACCTGTTGCTGGACTGGGTGCCCATCCTGGCGGGTCTCAGCATTCTGACCATGACCATGGGCAACCTGATGGCCTTGCGTCAGCGGGATGTCAAGCGCATGCTGGCCTACAGTTCGGTGGCCCATGCCGGCTACATCCTGATTGGCATTGCAGCCTTGGCCGCAGGCACCGTGAGCTTCATGGATGGCATCAACGGCATCCTGGTGTACCTTTTCGCCTACATGTTCACCAACGTGGGTGCCTTTCTGGTGGTGATGGTGCTGGAGGAACGGGTCGGCAGCACCAGCCTGACCGCCTTCCAGAACCTGATTGTCCGCAATCCAGCGCTGACGGTCATGCTCACGGTCTTTCTGCTCAGTCTGGCCGGCATTCCGGCCACGGCGGGCTTCTGGGGCAAGTTCTTTGTCTTTGGCGCCGCCGTGCAGCGACAATATTTCTGGCTGGCCGGCGCAGGCATAGTCAATTCCGGCATTGCCGCCTACTACTACATCAACCTGATCCGCGTCATGTATTTCGGCGAGACGTCGGAGGAGAAGACCACTATAGCCATGCCCATCGGCATGGGCGCAGTGCTGGTTTTCTGTACCTTGGTGGTCTTCTGGGTGGGTCTCTATCCCACGCCGTTGATCGAGTGGGCCACCACTGCCTCGGAGCAGCTGCTGTCCTTCGGGTTTCCCAGCTGACCCGGCCGCCCCATTGCCTGCTGCCTCCACTCCCGTCTGACAAGGGATCCCTACCGCCGTCTGTCCTCAAGGCCGGTCTTGATTATAATCTTCTTGTGAGATGGCGGCTCCTGCAGTCTGGCAGGAGGGACATCGATACCGTGCATCGCAACCATCCGCGTGGAGAGAGCCTATGAATTGCGGCATTGCATGCCTGAAGGGGCGCGTGCTGGTGGCTGTCACGTTCGCATTGACGTTCGTGTGTGTCTCCATGGGCTTGGGCCACGCGCTTCAGGCCCAGGCCCCGTCGGAAAACGCCGTAATCTCCCTGTCGGTAGCCCCGCATGACCCGGCCCGGGTCATGGTGGGCACCATCAATGCCCCCGATGCCGGGAGCATCTACCATAGCGAAGACGGCGGTGTGACTTGGGAGGAGGCTTCCGGTCTGCCTGCCAACATCAGCGTTGCCGCCTTGGAGCACGACGCTGTCAATGCCGCCATCGTGTATGCCGGCGACGCGTCGGCCGGCCTTTTCCTGCGCAGTACGGATGGGGGCCGTTCCTTTCAGGACTTTCCAGCCATCGGGACTTGGCTGAGTCTGAACAGCGGGATTGGGACCTTGTATGCCCGAGATGTGAACGGATTTTCCGTGCTGTATGCGGGCACACGCCGGGATGGGGTTCTGGTCAGCTATGACAACGGCGAATCCTGGGTACTCAATGCCATTGGACTGGTCCAGACCGATGACCTGCAGCAAAGCGCGCGCCGCGTCCGGACCATGGTTGCCTTTGAGGACAACCTGTATATCGGGACCCATAACGGGATCTTTGTGCAGGATGTGGCAGGTTCCGACGTGTGGGAACGCGCCTCGGGATTTCCGGAAGGGGCAGTGGCCCGCAGTCTGGCCGTGTACAGAGATAACATCTATGCCGGTCTGCAAGCAGGCGGGCTGTGGCGCATGGACAGCTCCGGAGCCTGGTCTCGCATACCTCGAATTCCGGAAATTGCCTCTGTCCTGGCGCTCGGCCAGGCAGGCCCTGACGGCATCCTGCTGTCCGCGGCCGCGGGCGTCGGGATCTGGTCCGGCAACGGCGACAATTGGCTCAAGGTCCAGGTCGAAGGGGGATCCGACGATGCCTGGACCTGGGCAGCCGACGGTGCAGATGGCTTCATCTACCTGGGCACTAACGAGCAGTGGGTGTTGCGCTCCGATGACCAAGGGTACGCATACAAAACGCAGTCGCAACTGACTCCTCTGACGCCCTTGCCCCTGGCACCCATAGAGTTGCCGGGCAGGGTGCCCCCACCGACCGGACCAGAGCCAGAGTCTGTACAAGACGAAGACGTTGCGGTTGTCGAAATTGCACCGACGCCTCAGCCGGCCGCCGCGGAACCGGCACCGGTGCCACCGGTCGAGGAAAGTCAGCCGGCGGTGATTCCCACGGAGGTGCCAACCCCCGAAATCGTTCCTGCCGAACCCGGTCTCATCAGCGGTCTGAATCTCCCCTTGGACTTTCTGCAGGAAGACATTGAGTTGCCGGTGATCGGGCCCATTTCGCCGATCGTTTTTTCCGTGGCCATTGTCTTGATTGTCATTATCCTGGTTGGCTCCATATCCGTTTTTCGCCGCACCACAGACGACGAAGCCTAGTCTGCCCCTGATTCGGAACGGGGCCGCCGATGCCGGATCTTGAGCAATTGCACCGGTTGTTGATCGCCAGGGGCAATCTGGTGGTGGAGCCTGTGCTGGCACATCCCCAGCAGGAAGTTCGCCACGCCACTGCGGACAGTCGGCAGGTGCGGGCAGGAGGACTGTTCGTGGCCCATGTCGGCCGGACGGTGGATGGGCACGACTTCATACCCGCAGCCTTGGCGGCAGGGGCCGCCACTGTCTTGGGGGCCGAGTCCGTGGACCGGTTTGCGGAGAGATGCCGACGGGCCGGCCAGCCTCCAGTGCCATATCTCCAAGTGCACAGCAGTGCCCAGGCTCTGGCCCAGGCCGCGGCCTTGGTGGCGGGCTTCCCGGCACGCGCATTGCGGATGGCGGGCATTACGGGTACAGATGGCAAGACCACCTCCACTGCCCTGTTGGCCTCCATGCTCAGGGCGACGCCTGAGGCTGGCTCCCAATCGGGCTCGGCGGCGCCTGCGACCGCCCGGGTGGGCCTGATCTCCACACTGGGGATCAGTCTGGGAGGGCCGGTCGCGGAAACCGGGTATCACGTGACCACCCCGGACGCGGGCGAGGTACAGCAGGCACTGAGAAACATGGTGACCGCTGGCTGCCAATATGCAGTGCTCGAGTGTACCAGCCATGGTCTGGACCAAGAGCGGGTGGCCGAGACCGAGATGGATGTGGTCGGAGTGACCAACGTTGCCCACGAGCACCTGGATTACCACGGCAGTTTTGATGCATATCTGCAGGCCAAGTGCCGCATCCTGGATTTGCTGTCGGACGGACCGGGCCGTGTGGCGCTTGCCAATGCAGAGGACGCGTGCAGCCTGCAGGCACTGGGTCGCCGAGCGATGGCACTGAATGCTGCGCGGCCCAGGGCCATGGCAGTGCGCAGCTACGGTCTGGGCTCGGAGCCAGGCTGGACTTTCCAAGGCTCTGATTTGCAGCAGTGCCGATCAGGCATATCCCTGACACTCCACGGCCCTGGGCTGCATGCCGTTCCACTGCGTGCCGCGCTGTGGGGCCGGTTCAACGCCCAGAATGCGCTGCTGGCAGCCGCCATGGCACACACTCTGGGAGCCACTCCTCACCAAATGGCGGCAGGCCTGGCTTCCTTCAGGGGCCTGACGGGGCGCATGGAAAGACTGGAACTGGGCCAGCCCTACACAGCCATCGTGGACTTTGCCCACTCCCCGCAGGCCCTGCAGCATGCGCTCCAGACCATTCGCCAACACATGCGGCTTGTCCCTGGGACAGGCAGACTGATCGCGGTCTTTGGCAGTGCCGGGCTGCGCGATCCAGGCAAGCGGCAGTTGTTGGGAGCAGTCAGCGCGCGGCTGGCAGACCATGTGGTGATTACTGCCGAAGATCCCCGTTCCGAAAGTCTGGAAACCATCTGTGCCGCAATCGAGGAAGGCTTCAATGCGGTACCAACGACCGCCACGTGCGAAATAGAGCCTGATCGGGCGCGTGCCCTGGAAAAGGCCACGGCTCTGGCCCGCGCGGGAGACGTGGTGGCCGCCTTTGGCAAGGGCCATGAGCGCAGCATGTGCTTTGGGGAGACCGAATATCCATGGAGCGACCAGCAGGCCCTCCGCCTGGCCATTCAAAGACAACTGGGGCACAGTACAGACCGCAAGGCGGTGGTGTATCAGCTGCCGACGCGTTGAGCAGGACCGATGCCAGGGGCCGGGCACACTGCAGACCGGTGGCCTGCGCGCGGGCTGTCCGGTTCCTGGTGGGAAGGATATGCCTGCCACCTCTCTTTGTGACCCCATCCAGGTCTGCGGGGGACTTCCCGCTGGAGCGGGCTTGGCAAGCCCTATGCTATACTTTTTTCCAGTCTGGGGCACCCGGACCAGGCCTGTGGTCGGCCTTAGGACGAGACATTCCCGAGAGTGGCTTCTGGGCGAGTTGGGACGCGTCTCGGGAGGCAGCCAAGCCCCTGAAAGGACCCGTGTGGTCCAGAGAATGAGGTCAAGGAGACTTTGCTAGTGGGCACCAAACGAACCTATCGCGCCAGGTTGATACTGTTGCTGTGCATGGCCAGCCTTGCCCTGGGAGCATGTGGTGGCAGCTCGACCGGCAAGACTTGGTTTAACTTGCCTTCCATAGCCCTGAACGTTGGCGATGACGGCGATTCGGTGCGCGTCCTGGGCCTGCCGGTCGGTACCCTGTCGGCCTTTGGCATCAAGGACATTGCGGATGGCTTGGTTGCGGGCGGGGTCAAGTCTCTGGAAGTTCGACTTGGGTACAACGGCATCCACATCTACATGGATGACGCCGAATTGCCCTATGTCTACTGGGATGAAGAATCCGCTGCGGAACTGGCCAGTATCGTGAACCAGATGAATCTGGCTCTGCCCGTGAGCGCGGACACGCTGCTTTCGCTGGTGCGTCGGTATGGCGTGGGGGTGCGTCTGGCCCTCGCCGATGAGCGTCCTGCATTCCGCTGGTCCGGCGAAACCTCCTTCACCCCCTCCGAGGCTCCAACCCCTATGGTGGGCCCCATCAACGTAAGTGGACTGGCCTTCGACAGCAGTGGGGCTGTCTCCCTGGACGGGGTGGATCTCTCCGTCTTGGGGGTGCCACCAGTGCTGGATGCGCACACTCTGAGCCTGTTGTCCAGTTTCGGGGCCGAGTCTCTACGCATCACCACCACACCGAACACGTTGGATTTCGCGATCAACGGCAATGCGTTGCCGGGTTTGGCCTATGACGCGGAAAGCCTGGAGGCGGGTCTGGCATTCGCCCGCATCATGTTGGCGGACGATGCGGACACCTTGGGCATGGTGGAGACATATCTGCCGCAACTTCCGGCCTTGGACCTGACCCTCGAGGTGTCCTTCACGGGGGCGCCGGTGGGCTCAACCCAGCTGGGACCGCTGCATGTGGACGTGGCCGATGACGGCAACGTGCGCGTTCTGGGCCTGCCCTTGGGCTCTGACCTCTTGCCTGCCGATGCCTTGGCGCCATTGACTGACGCCGGCATTACGCGGCTGGATGCCCAAATCAGCGGCACGGGGGTTGCTCTGGCTGGGAATGGCACGGTGCTGCCTTCCATTTCCTGGGCAGCCGCAGGCCTGGATCTGATTGATGGCCTGGTTGGCGGCACTGGCACCATTCCTGGTGTGCTGGCGTTGGTGGGAGCCTTGAGCGCAGAGGCTCCGCTGAGCCTCATCCTGACGCTGCCGGGCAGCGAAGGCGAAGTGGGAACCAGCCCCTTGGAGGGACACTCCTTTGCGGCAGCCGATGTGGGCGGGGTCCATGTCCCCACCCTGCGCCTGGACGTCGAAGTGGAAAACGGCACCGTAGTGTCCGTTTCCGGCATTGACATGGAGGACATGGGCATGACGGACGTGGCCCTGCCCGATGCAGTGCTGAACATGATGGCCGATAACGGAGTGTCCTCCCTGATGCTGGTGACAGGTCCCAACCAGCTGGATGTGCAACTGGATAGTCAGGTGGCGCTGTCCCTGGGTTATGACGTGGCAGCCCTGGATGCTGTCATGGACCTGTTGCCTGGCATGATGGGGGACAGTCTGGCGGACCAAGCCACGCTGTTGGAGTTCGTGTCCCTGGAATTGCTGCCGATGGTTGTCGCCGCGGATGTGGAAGTGGCAGTCGAATTGCACTGAATCGTCAGGGCTGGGGACGGCCCGCAGACCAGCGTGTTTCTGGCGCCGGAGGTTCTTCGCCTCCGGCGTTTTGCTTTGCAGGCCGCTTGGCCTTTTCCGGAGTTGTCTCCAGAAATGTGTCCAGGCTGAGCAACAGCACCAAATTGATGGCTGCCACGTCCGGCCAATACCAGAAGGCATCCACCTGGGCATGGGCCAGCCCTGCCAGAAGCGCCCCAGCAGTGCCGGTCATGAGCAAGCGGGCCTGCAACCCTGCGGGGCCGGTTCGCCGCCAGACCAGGCCCACGGCCAGGCCGACCGTCCAGACCCAACCAGCCACGCCCCAGCGGGAAAGGGTCTCCAGCCACACGTTGTGGGCATGGGCAATGTCGGGGCTGACAGACCTGGAACCGGGAAAAGATGCGGCTGCCTGGTGGTAGAAGCCATCTACACCCAACCCCAGCCAGGGATGTGTCTTTGTCATGTCCCAAGTGTGAGTCCAGATTTGCCACCGGGCGGCCACCGGCACTGCATCCAATGCCCTTTCCCACAACGCCACGCGGAAGAAGGCAATGCCAATTCCCAGTGCCGCCACAATGACGGCCATGGCAACAGCGGCCCACTTGCCTAGTCCCTCTGGCCTTGGCCCAGGCATTCGGCACAGTGAAATCCCCACTGCCAGCAGACCTCCAAGGAGGCCCAGCGTCAAGGCCCCGCGGCTCAGGGTCAGAAGCAGGGCCACAGCAGTCAAGCCCGCCAGGCCAAGCCCGCCCATGCGGTTCCAGCGGTGGCCGGCCGTCCACACCAGGGGCAGCCACAGCCACAGTCCTCTCTCCAACAGCATGGCCGCATGATTGGGAGAGAACGTCAGACCGGAAAGACGCGGCAAGGGGACAGCTGCCGGGTTCTGACCCGCAGCCCACTGGATCAGGGCCAGGAGTCCGAAGAGGCTGATGCCAGTCGCCAGACTGATCAAGCCCGACCTTGCATTTCCTTGATTCAATCCTGCGCCCAAGGTCAGGAGAGCCAGCCAGCCGGGGAAAAATCCAATCCGTGTCCATTGACTGAAGTGGCCAGTGTGCGTGACCCCCAGACCTCCCAGGAAAAGGAGCAGAAACCATCCTCCCAGCAGCCAGGCCCGATAGCCTCGGATGGCGGTGGCGAGCACCAGTGGCTGTCGATAGAGGAGTGCAGGAGACAGGGCGAAAGCCAGGACATGGGCCGGGGCCAGGGAGAATGCCTGATCCATCAAGGGCGATACAAAGTTGGCATGAATCTGATGCAAGGGCAAGGCGGCCAAGGTCAAGAGCCACAGCGAAGTGGGCCGGGCCAGAGCCATGGCGGACAGCAGAATCATGGGACCCACGGCCCAGAGCCAGGCAGGAACCAGATAGACGGTGCCAAGCAAGGCCAAGGTGACCAGCCACCAACCTGCCTCCGGAGTTCCTTGCGGCCAGAGGGCCTGCAGGGCCGTGACGAGAGGGGGCACAGTGCGAATCCAGCCGGCCGCCACGCACAGGGGCAACAGCAGCAGCACCAGACAGGTTCCCCAGTTCCCGCTGCGTGTTCCATGGCACCAGAGCCAGGACGGCCCATTTTCAGCCTCATGTGCATTGTCCCGTGGGAAAAGGGACACAATGCTCCAGACCCGGGGAGGTTCTGCAGCCACCACCAGCCAACGGTCAAGGCCTTCTGCCTGTCCCGGCCGAAACGGATGCACATGCAATTCGATGGGCGCATGTGGACTGACTGCACCGGGCCTCAGCAGCAATATGTCGAGCTTTGAGGTCGCACCCGTGTCCTCCAACCTGCGCAGCCAACTTTCTGGCGGGGCCGCCGCGGGCGAAGGGGTGGATATCGGTACCAACGGGGCCGACAGTATGATTGCATCCGGGTCCGCCGCCACGAGAACCGGCACGGCGGACCGGAGCATTTGGCCGTACCGCACAGGGTTTACCCCAAAGGGAAAGTCTGTCACAGGGCCATTGGCAAACCGTCCCAACTGGTAGAACTGCACTTGATCACCGAATCTCTGGGCCACCTGGCCGCTGAAAAGGGCGAATTCTGTGGGAAAGGAAGACACTGCGCCCGGGCTGTCTCTGTCCCACAGTGCCACCTTCCCTGCCAACCAAGGCGGAACGGACTGGAGGGACAAGATGGGTTCCCATTCCTGTCCCGCCGCCATGGCCATGACGGTGTCCAACGGCGTCCAATCCAGCATCCCTGCGGTTTTTTCCGTGTCTGCCCACCGCACTGGCAGAATGATCCAGGTCTTGTCAGTCGCACTTTCGGTGTGGGAGGCAATGCAAGCCTGCAATGCGGAACCGGAATGGCTCCCAGTGCAGTCCACCACCCGCCCGGCGCGCAAGACTTCCGAGGAGGAGTGCAATGCCAGGTTCTGCCGGGCCAGGAAGACAAAAGCCGAGACTGCATCGGGTAAGATCGCCAGGGCCATCCACAGCAGCAACAATGCCCAGCTGCGCGTCCACAGGGATGGAAGGAAGAGCCCACGTGTGGCGGCTTTCATTGTATGGAGTTTGAGGGCATGGCTCGTCATCTTGGCGGTGACATGGGTCGCTACCCCCAAGACCGTCTTGCGCAACAGGTGTTCCAGGGGGCGTCCGGTGTTCTGCACATCATTGAAGATCCCTGCAATGTGCTTGCGGCCGCGGTTCCGTGCCCGGGCCTGGATCCAGGCCTTTGTGTCCGGAGACCGTTGATTCGCCCGGCATGAAGTCCCAATGCGGTTGTCCTGAGTCTCAAACTGGAGTCATTGCCAGTCCTCTCCCAGGAAGCCCCTGTCCCCGTAGACGTCACAGTTCCACAGCACAGGCCACACGGTCTCGGCCGCCGCCCGTTCCCTGTGTGGGCCGGCACCAACTCATAGGCAATCAGCAAGCCGGACCGTGTGGCCAACAGGACCAATTTGTAGCCAAAACACTTCAGATTTTGACTGGCATGCACGTTATGGGCCGCCGAACTGCCCAACTCACTCTGCGCCTTGTTCCGTTTGTGGCCCATGACTGGCAGCGGTTTGGTGTCCAGAAGGAGTGAGGTAGCATCCATGTCCCCAGGGATGCCATCCAATTCCGATGTATCTCCTTCACCAGCAGGCGCCAAGCCCGCGCCCGGTGATTGAACTGGCTCTGGTCGATCAACTGAGGAAAGAGATCTCGATAATTGGCGCGGATGAATCGCAGAAACTGTCTTTCCCCAGGAAAGGGCAGAAAATTCATCAGCAGCAACAAGGTCATCACTCCACGGTCACTGGACACGGGCTTGGCCCCCACCTACCCTTCAGGCGTACCCCATAGACTTGATACCCGTCATCCATCAGCACATACACGACCGTCGCCAGGTCCACAAGGGTATACTGGTCATAGGAGAAATCTCCAAATGGCACTTGAAGTTGCTTCATTCTGCGCGGTTTTCCCTTTATAGTCAATCAATTTCATTCCACATCAGCCGCATTATGCTTTGTCCAAGCGGAAATTCATCTGAAAATTGTCGTACCTGATTTCAAGGAATCCATTGACTTGCACTTTCCCGCAGCATGAGTGCCCCGACCCTCGGAGCACACGCCTTCCCCATGTCGCGCCTGCCGGCCGTCAACGTGGCACAGGTGCCCCAGCGCAGTCCTCTGCGTTACCCTGGCGGCAAAACTTGGCTGATCCCCCATGTGCGGGCCTGGCTGGGACAGGTACAGCCTACGCTGCTCGTGGAACCCTTCTGTGGCGGGGGCATCGTGTCCCTGACCGCGATAATGGAGGACCTGGTGGAGCATTGCGTCATGCTGGACTTGGATCCCAATGTGGCAGCCTTCTGGCACGCGGTGTTGCGGGAGGGGGAAGCCCTGGCCCAGCGCATCGAGGCCTTTGAACCCACCCGGGAGCAGGTGGAGATCATGGCGCAGGCCGTGCCCGCCAGCATCTTGGACCATGGCTTCCGTACGCTGGTGCTGAACCGCACGCGCCGCTCCGGCATCCTGGCCCCGGGCGCAGCCCTGATCCGGCAGGGGGAAAATGGCCAGGGTCTGGGCTCGCGCTGGTATCCAGACACCTTGGCCCGCCGTATCCGCGCCATTCAGCTCTACGCGGCCCGCATCGCCTTTGCCCAGGGAGATGCTCTAGCCCTGCTGCCGGCCCTGCTGTACGGCTGGGGCCGGCGCGCGGCCCTGTTCGTGGATCCGCCCTACACGGCCGGTGGCAAGCGGGCGGGCCAGCGCCTCTACGCCTGCCACGATCTGGACCATGAACGGCTCTTTGCCCTGCTGGCCTCCGTCCGAAGTCCCTTTCTTCTGACTTATGATGCGGCCCCCGCCATTGAGCGCCTAGTGGTCCGCCACGGCTTCCATGCCGTGCGGGTGGCCATGAAGAACGCCCACCATGCCCACCTGCCCGAGCTGGTGATCACGCCGGAGCCCCTGTTCGCATGACCTGTCCTCCCGCACCGCGGTACGGCATCGCGGAATGGTATGGCCAGTCCTTCCGCGACCTGGACCTGGTCCAAAGGCAGGCTCTAGCCCGGATTGCCCGGAACGACACCGCGGAACCGCCCCCCTGTCCCTTCCAGCACCAGCGGTCCTGCAACAAGAGGGGCGGCGTTTGCTCCCTGCAACGCGTCCAGTGGGAGGCCCCGGATCGCATGGGACCGCCGATGGGCCCCCGGGTCGTCACCTGTCCCCACCGCTTCGGCGAGGCGGCACTGGTGGTGCGCTGGCTGGCGGAGATTGTGGGCTTCGATCCCGCCGCCATGCAGATCGCGCGCGAGGTGCCCTTCATGCAGGCGGTGGCCAATCCCGACCGGGCCGCAGGCCGCATTGATCTGGTGCTGGCCCAGATGGGGGACGATGTCCTGGACTGGTATGGTCTGGAGACCCAAGCCGTGTACTTCTCGGGCTCCGGCATGGGGTCCGAATTTGCCCGTCTGGATCAGGATATCCAGCCCCAGCCCCCCTTTCCCGACCGGGTACGGCGTCCGGATTGGCGCTCCTCCAGTGCCAAACGCCTCATGCCCCAACTCCAGATCAAGGTGCCCACTCTGCGCCGCTGGGGCAAGAAGTTGGCCGTGGCCGTGGATCGTGCCTTCTTCGACGCTTTGGGCGGGCCCAGTGCCGCGCCCGTGCATGACCTCAACGAGGGTGAGGTGCTGTGGCTGGTGCCCATGATCGATGCCGAAGGACAGCTGACGCGCGGCCACTGGGAAATGCTGTCGCTGGAGGCTTCCAGCCAGAAACTACTGGCCGCGGAAACCATCCGCCGCCTTAAGTTCGAGCAGGCGCTGCGAGCTCGCCTGCAGCCGATGCGTATCCCTCCCCCCTGAGCCCGCCAGACAGGGGCCGCGCGCAGTATCACATGAGGTGGCAGCGCATGGGGTGTATTGGATGAACGGGTTTTCTCGCCCCAGCAGACGAAAAACAGGACAATCCAACCCCCAAGGCGTTAGCTGCCGTACTTCAACCTTTGCGTTTCTTGGTTACCAGGGTTGCCGCGCTGTCTTGCGAAACATGAGCTATGGATAAGACCAGGTCTGTGGGAGGCAGACTCGCAGCGGAAGCGAGGGTTGTGGGGATGGATGACCTTAGGCCATCCATCTCGACCGCCGGTGTACCTGGCAATGCGCCAGACTGTGGGTGTGCTCTCCCGGCACGCGGTGTTGGCGTGGGTCGTGAATCGACTCGATGCGCGTGCCGTGGCCGCCGGGGGCCCTACGCCGGTGCTGCTTGTGGGACTGGAGCCCCGTGATCCGCGGATGTGAAAAGTGCTGTTTTTTCTGTCCCAGTGCTAAGGTGCACAACTGACGCATGCCATTCATCCTGTGTAATTCCACATCAACTGTTGAAGCACTGGTGCCTGACTGTGGGCGGGATTGTGGACCGCATCCACCAATATGCTCTTGATGTCACGTGGCTCCTGACCTTGCACAGCGCATAAGCGTGGCGGGCTGGATCATGGCCTTGACCTTGACCATGACCCTGATCTGGACCTTGCCGGAAATCACCTGGACCGCACCGCCGATGGGCGGCGGCCAGATCATTGTCCATGTGCCGGCCAACGCCATGGAAGTGCTGGTCACTGTGCTGGTGTCCCTGACGGTCACGGACAGTGTCGTGCAGATTCATCCGCGCTTGCGGACCTTGTCGTGGCGCGAACGGGTGGGAGCCAGTTGGCCCCTGTACAGTCTCCCCGCTGCCCTGGGCATCGTGGTGGTCATGGCGCAGCCGTTGCCCACCGCCATGATCCTCTCGGTCTTGGCCATGTTGGTCTCCATCGGCGTCTATGTGCTGACCCTCTTTCTGCTCTATGACTCGTTGCAGCCCGATCATCCCCATGCCGGCCAGTTCGCCTTTCTCCTGCACGGCATCGCCTATCTGGCCGCCTTCCTGCTCTTTTTGCTGCTCTATCAGGCCCAGAGGCGCCTGATCCTGACTGTGCCCCTGATCGCGGGCACAGCCCTCCTCCTCTCCATAGAATTGCTGCGTGATCACACCGAACTGCGAATGGAACTGCTGCAGCATGTGCTGGTGATAGGTCTGATCATGGGTGAGGTGGCCCTGATGCTGGCTTTCGCTCCCTTCGCCGAGCTGACCAAGGGCACTCTGCTCACCTGGACCTTCTTTCTGCTGGTGAACGTCTGCCAAAACGGGCTGGACCGGACTTTGCGGCCCAGATCCATGTGGAACTACGGCATCTACAGTGGGTTGGTGCTGGTGGTGATGTACCTGATCGAAGCCAACTCCACTGTGCTGCTCCTGACCTAGTCCTTCATCAGGTCCAGCCCGTGGCGCGCCTTCAGCAGCCGCAGACAGCGGTCCAGCTCGTGCTCTTTCTGGGCTGGGGACCAGTGCAGGCTGTCTGCGGCCAGATCGGCGACCATCTGTACGGAGCCGGAAGGCAGAAGTCCCAATTTCGCCAGCTGTGTGCGACGCAGCAGCAGATCATCCAGATGCACCACTCTTTCATGCCGACACAGATACTCCAGCTCCGCGCACAGGTGTCCGGTTCCCGGCACCTGCGCGCGCGGAGTGGCGCTGCGGGCGAACCGCTGTGCCATTGTCCCCGGGACTTCACCGTAGCGCTGGCGCAGAGACTGATGACTGTCCTGGTCCAACCCCATGGCTTGGGCCGAGGTGTCAGCAGTGTCGTCCACGGGAACGCCAATGGGCATTGCCTGGGTGGTGGCCCGGCGCGGGAGATGCAAATCCTGGAGCAATGCATTCACGGTCTGTTCCGCGAAGGCGCGGAATGAGGTCCACTTGCCCCCAATGAGAGAGTACATGGGGGGACGGCCTGGCACAGGAGGATCAAGTTGCAGCTGGTGATCGCGGCTGATGGCGGCCGCGGGCCCTGTGGCCGCACCCAAAGGCCGCACGCCGCTGTAACGGAAGACCACATGCCTGGAGGTGGCCGCAATCGTGGGGAAGACATGCGAGATCATCTCCAGCAGATAGGCTTCTTCCTGGGGCGTGCAGATGGCCTGATCCGGGTTCTGCACGGGAATGTCCGTAGTGCCGATCAGGACCCGATGATGCCAGGGGTACATCAGCACGATGCGGCCGTCCTGATTCTCAAAGAAGAACATGTGCCCGCGCAAGGCGGCGAACAGCCCAGGGTGATCCAGCACCAGATGAGACCCCTTGGTGCCCCCTATGTAGCCTGTGTCCAGACCCAGGCGGTGATTGACCCGATCGATCCAGGGCCCGGCCGCATTCACGATCAGCTGGGGCCTGATGTGGAATGTCTCGCCTCCCACCTGATCCTCCAGCACCACTCCACCGGATCCGATCGATTGCAGCTGCAGATAGTTGCAGGCCCGACAGCCCGGATGCCGATATTCTCCTTCCTGGATCAGCTGCAGGGCAAGCCGTTCCGGATTGAGCACCACAGCCTCGTAATACTGGGCTGTTGACCGAATGGCGGGATTCAACGCCGGGAACCGGGCAAGGCTCCGACTTCGTGCCTCCAGGCTTGAAGCCGGCAGGTCACTGATCACGGTGCGGGAGTAGGCGTCGTAGAGGGAGAGACCGATCTGGACCACCCAGGCTCCCCTGGATCTGGGTTTGCGGGGAATGCGCAGCCAGTGCAGCGGCGCATTCAGCAGGCCGGAGCTGCGGCTGAAGAGGGGAATGCGCGTGGGCAGCGGCCGGACGTAATGCGCAGCGTTCTGGAGCAGCCGATTGCGTTCCTGGATGGCTTCCCTGACCAACCGCAACTCGCCATACTCCAGGTAGCGCAGGCCGCCGTGAATCAGATTGGAGGAGGCCGCGCTCGTGCCGGCACAGTAGTCTCCCTGGTCAACCAGGAGGGCATCCACCTGTTGGCAAGCCAATTCCCGAAAGACAGCGCAGCCATTGATGCCGGCCCCCACGACGAGGACCGATACCTGTTGCTGTCCGCGGAGGTCGTCCAGCAGCCTCTGGCGGTGACGCAGGAAAGGCACTTTCTTGGAGCCTGCCGAGGTGGCCAGATGCGGCGTCACTTACTGCAAACTGAAGTGCAGCGTCTCCGCGGCGACCTCCCCTTCCGCATCTTCGGCCGGGGAGGGAGCATAGGCCAGCGCATAGAACCAGGCCACCCGGGAGGTGTCAGGCACGGCAAAACAGAGGTCGCGTTCAATCGCACCGACGAAAGGCTTCACTACCACACGGTCATTGCGGAAGCGGTTCAGTTTGCATCGGAGAGCTGAGGCCGGAATGGTCTCGGTCAGGCCATCTCCCGAACGGACCAGCAGCAAGTGGAAGTCATGTATGGAGACGGTATGGTCTGTGCCGGCACCCTTGTTCTCCAGTGCAATGCGCAGGCCAATGTGGCCGCAGCGGGGACAGGAGGCAGAGACACGGTGCGAGGGGGGCACCGTGTTGGGGTAGTCTCGGTCTCCTGCCCGCAGAAAATGCGTAAGGGTCACATAGAACCTGTCTGCCGCCTCGAAGGTGGACCGGAAGGGTACGGGCCAGTTTGCCGCGCCGACCCGCAGATCCAGTGTTGCATCCTCGGTCACGGGCAACGGAGGCAGGAATGTGGCTTCGGGCAAACCCAGGTCATACAGTTCCAAGGCTTCGGCCGGAACCCATCCGCCGGCCTGCAGGTTGTACCAGGCCCGATCCGGGGATATTTGGCGGACCCGATAGGTTTCGTCCAGCTGCAACGTGCCGACCTGTGGGAAGTCCACGTGAGGGCCCGCCAGAATGGGCTGGGCCAACGTGCTTCTGCCCTGGTAGACCGGATGGACAGGGAGGGGCGGTCTGGAATGCTGCACCAGCACCGGGGGCCAGGTTGCCCCCAAGGCCGGGCCTGTAGTGAACTGGAAAATGGCCCAGACATCGTCCGCACCACAGTACCCGGTGGCCGAGCAGCCCAGAACGCCCGACACACCCGGAAAGCCGTCCATCTGAGACAAGGCCTGGCGCAGCGCCAAGCGGCCAATGGAAACGTTGCCCCAAGTGTCGGTGACCGCCACCAGACGGGCGGCCTGCAGCAACATTGTCACCGCGTCAAAGGCCTGCGGGCCGGCCATGGTCTGGGGCTTTTCATCGTAGGCCGCCTGCCACAGGTGCGTGAAGGCAGACATGCCATGCGACCTGGGTCGGGGACCGGTGGCATACAGCGTCAGGTTGGAGCTCTGGACGGCCTGGGCAACATCGGCCTCCAGCCAGCTGGCGCTGGCCAGCATGGGAAAAGTTTGAAATGCCGTCTGGCCCCGCACTCTCTGCAGAAACCGGAGCGCATGCTGATGGGAGACAGGCAGGTAGATGGCTGCAGGCTGCGAGGTGGAAAGATGTGCCACCAGAGAATTCAGGGCGATGTCACTGGTGGGCATCACCCGGTGCTCAAGGACCTGGCCGCCTTGGAGCTGGAAGGCCCGGGACACCACTTCACTCAGATGCGCCGAGTCCGGGCTGCCGTCACCGATGATGACCAGATGACGCAGTCCCAAGTTGTGGATGGCGAAATGGGCCGTGGCCATGCCTTGGTGCAGGATGCTGGATGCGGTGGCATAGAAGCCTGGCTGCCAGTGGCGGCTGGGACTTGTGAAGGCGGGCAGGGTGGCATTGGGAGCCATCAGGGCCGTGCCCATGCTGCTGGCCTGCAGGATCAATGCCTGAGTCACCTCATTGCAGGTGGCGCCCACGAAGCCCAGCAACGCTGTTTCCGCCTGTTGGGCCGCCATCAGGCTCCGGGCTGCCGCGACATCACAGCGGGTGTCAAACGGCCTGTATTCGACAGGATGGCCCAGCAGAGGACCGAAATTCTGGACTGCCAGAGTGGCGGCCTGAAACTGCTCCGTGCCTACATGAGAGACATAGATGGAAAGATCATGCAGACCACTGACCAGCACCGTTGTGCCTGCGGGATATTCAATGCAGCCCAGCGGGTCCGTACAGGGCAGCAGCTGGGTTGCCGTTGGCGCCGCCCATACAGAGTTGCCGCCGCTGCACAGGGTCCACAGCAGACATGCCAGTATCAGTCCTGTCCAGACTCCCCGCGGACAGCAATTGCCTTGTGTCGAGATCATCGCGCGGAGAGGAGTCAGAGATCACCTGCAGAATGGAGGCCGGCGCACGATGTGGGCGACTGATGCAATCGCGTCGGCCATGCATGACCCAAGCATGCTATCGATAGCCTATAAGATACCAAGCCCAATTGCGAGTCGATGGCCGCTCGGCCCTCTGACATAAAGGCGAGCCACGGGGCCCGACAACCCCGGCATCGCCTGCATCTGCCCCTCTTGAGGGCGGTCCCGCGGCTGCGGGTTGGCTTGGCAGACGGGGGCCCATGACATAATGGGGCGAGCCGATGCGCAGTTGCAGGCATTGGCCAGCGCCCTGGACCAGGGCGGACCCCACTCGCCATGGACTCCTCATTCATGACCAAGACTGTCTTGACCATCCCCTATCGCGTCTCGGCCGGTGGCTATATCAACCACTGGCTGTGGGCCGGGCCTCATGTCATCCAGTCAGTGAGCGCAGGGGGCAAGCCAGACTATCTGCAGGATTTCCGGCGTCCGGTGGAGTGGGACCCACCTCTGGTGGTCGATGCGCAGAGCTACCCCTGGCAGTATGTGGCCTGTGCCGCCGACCACACGGTGCATTTCTCGGATGTGCCAAGGCAGCCGGAAACGCGCCGTTACTTTGTCTATGCGGAAGTGCGCCAGGACCGGCGCGGCACCTTGGCGTTGCAGGCAGAGGCGACCGGCCAGGTCGCACTGTGGGCAAACCGGAAACAGGCAACCGCCAAGACGACCGTCTTGGCAGGGGGCATGATCCGCCACTCCTTTGCCATGCCGGTGCCTCAAGGCCGCCTGGCTCTGTTTCTGGTGTTGTCTCAGGGGTTTGCAGGGAATACGGCCTGCTGTCTGCGTCTTCAGTTGTGGGGAGACGATGCGGCGGGTCGCCTGCTGACGTTGCCCACTGCCGTAAATCCGGAACGGCGTCTGGGTCTGGAAGAGATCATTGAAGCCAGCTACATTGCCCAACGGGTGTGTGGGCCATTGGAGCCCATCGTGCTGCGCTGGGACTCGGAACTCAAGACCCAGGCGTTTCTGGGTCTCAACCTGAGGAAATTCCAGGGGCCTTCCTATATGGAAGTGATGCACACCCAGGCCAATGCAGGGGCAATTTATGAAATGGCCACAGCGCCCATCGTGGCCCCGGGCCACTACCAAGTCACTGTGCGTCCCGCATTGGACGAATATTACGAGCTGAACCAGCGCGTCGTGAAAGTTCTTGATGTCTTTCTGGTCAAGTCGCACTTTGCACAGACTCCGGAGCAGAATCCCGAGGAGCGGAAACTCACCATGTTGCAACGGGCTGGGGAGTACGCTGTGCCTGTGCTCAGAGCCTTGGCGCGGGCTGCCTTGGATCCACAGGATGTGCAGAACCGGATCTGGCGCGATTTCCAGGAGGAGGCCCCCAAGGCCAGGGTGGACCGGTCTGCATTGATGGCCGCACTCGTGGCCTGTGTGCCGACTCCAGGCCAGTCGGCGCATGTGCCGGCGCCTCTTGATCTGATGCAGGCGCTGCAGGCGGCCTTGCCGCATCTGGACGGTGCGGCTGCGGAAAGGGGCCCCAGGCAAGCCTTCCTGCTCTCCGTCTGCCGTCTGGTCATGCGGGAATGGCTGTCCTCGGAGTGCGAATCGTCCCGGAACGCAGCCACGCGGCCTGACCAGGACAGCCAGGAAGTCCACCGGACCATGCGGGAATGGATGGCCTGCGGCCTGGGAGGCTGGGATTCCCAAGCCGAGATGGCCCAACTGGTAGCCGCCTGTCTGCTTCTGGCGACCAAGGCCCAGGCCGCAGCGCTGCAGGAACTGAGTCGGCTGTTGCTGGACAAGGTGTTGTTTACCTTGGCATTGAACTCCTGGCGGGGCGTATATGGGGCTGCAGGCCCGGAGATGGAGACTGTTTCGCTGCTGGATGCCCGTCTGGGCGCCTTGGCTGCGGTCTCGTATCAAGGCTGGGGTCTGGGCCTGCCGGACAGCAGTTTCGCTGTGGGCATGGCGATGGCCCATGCCGAATATGAAGTGCCGGCGGCAGTCCGGGAATTGGGCCTTTTTGTACCTGTAGCATTGAGCAGTGAGGAACGGCACACCTGGGTCAGAAATGACAAGGACTCCACCACCGCGGATACCGAAGAATTCCACCGCGGGACGTTCAAGACTCCGGATTTCATGCTCAGTGCACTGCAGGACTTCCGCGCGGGACAGCCTGGGAACTGGGAAACCCCTTGGCTGGCCACACTGGGCTATGCCGCCCGCGTGCATGTCAGCCAGCCGGAATTCGCCACCGAACATGAGGCTGTGCCCCGCAATTTCTGGAGAGGCAACGTGACGATCCCGCGCGTGGCACAGTGGCAGGAGACCGTCGTGGCGCTGTACGGGCCGGGCCCTCGGGTCGGTCTGGGATACACGCACGCCCATTTTCCGCAGCATGCCTTCGACGAAGTGGCCATTTCCGGCAACTGGGCCTTTGCCCGCAAGGATGAAGGATACCTGGCCCTCTATGCGGCCAACGGCCTGCAGGCCGTCAGGACGGGACTGGGCGCCTTGCGCTCATTGCGTTCCCATGGACAGGAAAATGTCTGGGTCTGCAGTCTGAGCCGGCAGGCCTGGGATGGGGATTTCCAGGCGTTTCAGACTCGCATGCAGCACGCCTTGCGCGTGACCCGCGGGCGGGTGCATGTGCTTACGCGCAGCGGTCTGGCCTTGGAGTATGGGCTGCAGGGGCCGCTGACGGTCGGCGGCGACGAAATGGTGCAACGGGGCGACATGCACTACAACAGCCCTTTTTGTCAGGCTGCCTTCCCGGCGTCCGAATTGCGGATTCGAGGAGTTTCTGGGCCGGTGCTGGAACTCCAGTTTGCCTGACACGCCGGGCAGCCGGGAGGATCGGGGATGCGGTGGGGGAGACAGGCGGCCTTGGTGTAGAATCAGGTGGCTCTATGACAAACAATCCAACAGGAGATCCGCTATGACCGGGAAATATTCCAGGCGTGAAGTGTTGCGCATCGGTGGGGTGGCCGCTGCCGGCACGATGCTCGTGGCATGCGGCGCTCCGGCCGGCGAAGACGCCGCTCCCGCACCGGAAGCAGACGGTGCCGCCATGGATGGCGACGCCATGATGGATGCGGGCAAACAGTCGCCCTTGCTGGCCAAACGGGTGGCGGCCGGCGATTTGCCGCCCGTGGAGGAACGCTTGCCGCTGAATCCGCAGGTCGTGCAGCCCTGGAGCGAAATCGGGGAATACGGCGGCATGTTTACGGTCGGCAATCCTGCGGCCGGGACCTTCCACAGCGGACGTACCGGCGTGGGGCAGGACGGTGTCACGCGGATTGGGACGGACCTGACTTCCGTCGTCCCCAACATCGTGGAAAGCTACGAGCTCAACCCCGCCGGGACCGAACTGACCCTGAATCTCCGCAAAGGCATGAAGTGGTCGGACGGCCATCCGCACTCGGCGGACGACTTCGAATTCTGGTATGCGAACATTGTGAGCAACGAGGAACTGTCGCCGCGTCCCCCCGGCTGGCTTTCCCCGGGCGGCGAATTGATGGGGTTCTCGCGGGTGGACGACCATACGGTCAAGTTCCTGTTTGGCAGCCCCTATCCGTTCATTCTCAAGTATCTCTCCCACATCCACGGGACCGGAGTCGTTGTGCCGCAGCATTACTGCCAGCAGTTCCATCCGGCCTACGAAGATCTTGACACGCTGAACCAGTTGGCGGTCGACGCAGGATTCGACGACTGGACCGGCCGCTACGGGGACATGGCGGCCCTGGACGAAGGCATTCCGGAACACAACCCGGACCTGCCCACGCTCGGCCCCTACACGTTGCTGGAGAAGACCGAAACCTACTGGCTCTTCGAGCGCAATCCCTATTACTGGAAGGTGGACCCGGAAGGCAATCAGCTGCCGTACATCGATGCCGCCTTCATCAAGTTGCTGCAGGATCGGGAGATTCAGGACGCGGCCATGATCAGCGGCGAACTGGACATCGAATTTGGCTGGATGCCGGACCCCTCCAACTGGCCCCTGTACAAAGGCAACGAGGAACAGGGACAGTACACGGCCACGGCGGTCCAGAACCTGACCGGTTCCGTACTGCACTTCCAGCCCAACCAGACCTACGAGGCCGATACGGTGCTGCGGGACATTTTCCGCGACAAGCGCTTCCGCATCGCGTTGTCCCACTCCCTGAATCGGGATGAGATCAATGAGATCGCCTATTTCGGCCGGGCCACCCCGCAGCAGGCCACGGTCATTCCCGCCTGCTCCTTCTACGACGAGCAATACGCCAAGCTCAACATCGAGTATGACGTGGACAAGGCCAACGCCCTGCTGGACGAAATGGGATTGGCCTGGGACGCGGCGGGCGAATGGCGCCTGCGCCCGGACGGCGAGAGACTGGCTTGGACCATCGAAGCCGGGTTTGAACCGCAGAAGTCCACCATTTGGCAGCTGTGCAAAGGCTATTTCCAGGCCATTGGCTGCGATGTGTAGGTCAAGACGATCACCGGCGAACTGATCTCCGAGCGGTATCCGGGCAATCTGGTCGCCATGGGTACCTGGGGCGCGGACAAGTGCACCGACTGGCTCTTCCCGCTCACGCCGCAGTTCTGGGTGCCGTACAATCTGGGCTGGGAATCCACCATGTACCCGCTCTGGACCCGTTACATCGTGACCGGTGGCGAAGAGGGTGAGGAGCCGCCGGCCGAGCTGGTGCAACTGTGGGACCTGTGGCAGGAGATGAAGATCACCACCGATGTCGACCGTCAGGTGGAACTCGGCAAGGAGATCGTCCGCATCAATGCCGAGAGCATGTATGTGATTGGCACCGTGGCCTTGCCCCCTCATCCCGTGATCACCAAGGACAATCTGGGCAACATGCCCACCCCGGAACAGGGTCTGCTCTTTGGCTGGGACCTGTACCAGTTTTATCCGTATCACAGTGAACAGCTGTACCTCAAGCAGCCGTATCACGACCGTCAGGTATACAACGCCTAGACCCTTGCGCAGGCAGGTGTTGTAGATCGCACTCTTCCCCGAACCGGCCTCCTTCGCCAGGAGGCTGGGTTCGGGTTCGGCCTCTGCCAGTTCTTGTGACGTGGGGCCTGCCGGCCGACTTGGACTGGGTCCCGCAACGACCCTCCCCGCGGGACCGCGGGGCTGACTGAGCCCGGACCATCGCATGCAGATGCTCAAGTACTCCGCACGCAGGCTCCTCTACATGATCCTGCTGCTGATCCTGTTGTCCATGGTCTCCTTCGCCGTGATTCAGTTGCCGCCGGGGGACTTCCTGACTTCCTACATCGTGCAGCTGCAGGCCAGCGGACAGCCGGCAGACGAAGCCGAGGTCGCGGCCCTGCGTGCCCGCTACGGGTTGGACCGGCCCATGTGGCAGCGGTACCTCAAGTGGGTCTGGGGCATGCTGCGCGGCGATTTCGGTGTTTCCTTCGAGCGCAATCAGCCAGTCGCGGAGCTGGTGAGGTCACGTCTGCCCATCACCATGCTCATTTCGTTCCTGACGATCATCTTTGCCTATGCGGTGGCTATCCCGATTGGCATCTTCTCGGCGGTGCGGCAGTATTCCGTGGCGGACTACTTTTTCACGGTCGTCGGGTTCATAGGGCTGGCGGTGCCCAATTTCCTGCTGGCCTTGGTGATCATGTGGCTTTTGTACAGCCAGCTCAACGCAGACATCGGCGGCCTCTTTTCGCCTGAGTACGAGATGGCAAGGTGGAGCGTGGCCCGTTTCGTGGATATGATGAAACACCTGCCCCCAGTCGTGATCGTGGTCGGCACCGGATCGACCGCCTGGCTGGTCCGCGTCATGCGGGGCGTCCTGCTGGACGAGTTGGCGAAACCGTATGTCATTGCCGCCCGGGCCAAGGGCATCTCCGAGCTGACCTTGCTGCTCAAGTATCCGGTGCGGGTGGCCATCAATCCCATCGTCAGCACGGTGGGGGGCACGCTGCCGGCGATTGTCTCTGGGGCGACCATCACATCCATTGTGCTGGGCCTCCCCACGACCGGTCCCATGTACTTGCAGTCCCTGCGGTCGCAGGACATGTATTTGGCCGGCAGCTTCACCATGTTCCTGTCCTCTCTGACCATCGTGGGCACGTTCCTGTCCGACATCCTGCTGGCCTACCTCGATCCGCGCATTCGCTTTGACTGATGCCTGCCCCATGACCGTAGAGCTGGCTCCCGTTGCAGATCGCTCGCTCGAGCGCATGTATGCCGCGTCGCAGTGGCAGCTGATGTGGCGGGCGTTCCGGAAGCACCACATGGCCGTGGCGGGCAGCATTGTGCTGCTGATCACCTATGTCAGCACGGTCATCTTTTGCGAGTTCCTGTCGCCGTACAACATTGAAAAGGTACGGGCCGAATACACCTACACTCCGCCGCAGTGGCCCCGGTTCATCGACTCCGAGGGCAACTTTCATCTGCGGCCCTTTGTGTACGGCTGGAACGTGGAAGAGGACCCCGTGACCTGGCAGGACATATTTGTCCTGAACAAGGAGGAAATCTATCCCATTCACCTAGGGGTCCGGGGCGATTCCTACAAGCTGTGGGGCCTCTTCCGCACCGACTGGCATCTCTTCGGGGTCCAAGGGGAAGATGAAGTCATGTTCCTCTTTGGCACCGACAAACTGGGCCGGGATCTGCTGTCCCGGGTCCTGTACGCGGGCCGCACCTCTCTGTCCATTGGCTTGATCGGCGTCGCGCTCAGTTTCGTGCTGGGCAACTTGCTGGGCGGGCTCTCGGGATTTTACGGCGGGGCCGTGGACAACATCATCCAGCGCATCATCGAGTTTTTCATTTCCATTCCCACCATACCGCTGTGGATGGGGTTGGCCGCTGCCTTGCCGCCCGAATGGCCGCCGCTTCAAGTGTATTTCGGCATTACCATCATTCTTTCGTTCCTGGGCTGGACCGGCCTGGCACGGGTGGTACGGGGCAAGTTGCTGGAGCTGCGCGAAGAGGATTTCGTGATGGCTGCCAGGCTGGTGGGCGAGACCGATCTGGGGATTATCCGCCGACATCTCCTGCCCAGCTTTCTGAGCTACCTGATCGTGTCCCTGACCCTAGCGGTGCCGGGCATGATACTGGGGGAGACGGCGCTCAGCTTCCTGGGTCTGGGTCTGCGTCCCCCGGTGGTCAGCTGGGGAGTGCTGCTGAGCGACGCCCAGAACTTCCAGACCGTGGCCATTTACCCTTGGCTCTTCTTTCCGGGCCTCTTCGTCGTGGTCGTAGTGCTGAGCTTCAACTTCATGGGTGATGGACTGCGGGATGCCGCGGACCCGTATGCCCACAGATAGCGTGGATGAGGCCATCGGCCCCATGGACCGTCCCTCTGCAGACATTTTGCTGGAAATTCAGGACCTCAAGGTGCAGTTCCCGCTGGAGGAAGGCATCGTCCATGCCGTGAATGGGCTGGACCTGACAGTCCACCGCGGCCAGGCGGTGGGCATAGTGGGGGAAAGCGGCTGCGGCAAGAGCGTGTCCGCGCAAGCCATCATGCGCATCGTGCCCCGCCCCGGGGACATTGTGTCGGGGCGCCTTTTCTACCATCGGCGTCAGGAATTGAACGGCAGAATCACAGAGGATACCCGGGATCTGGCGCAGCTGGATGCCGGCGGCAGTGAGATGCGGGACATTCGGGGCAATGAAATCGTGATGGTTTTCCAGGAACCGATGAGTTCGCTGGCCCCGGTCTACACCATCGGGCACCAGATCATGGAGGCCGTGAAGCTGCATCAGCATTCCAACAAGGCAGAAGCCCGGCAGCGGACGCTGGAGATCCTGCAAAAGGTAGGCATGCCCCAGCCGGCCCAGACCATTGACAGCTATCCGCACCAGTTGAGCGGCGGGATGCGACAGCGCGGCATGATTGCCATGGCGCTGTCCTGCAACCCGACGCTCCTCATCGCCGACGAACCGACCACGGCTCTGGATGTCACCACCCAGGGCCAGATCCTGGACCTGATGCAAGACCTGCAGCGGGAACTGGGCATGGCGATCATCTTCATTACCCATGACTTGGGCGTCATTGCCAAGATGACCGAGTACGTGGTCGTGATGTACCTGGGACAGGTGGTGGAATCCGCCGATGTGGACACGATTTTTCACAACCCGCAGCACCCCTATACTCGGGCTCTCCTGCGCTCCATGCCCCGCATCGGGCACAGGGTGAAACGGCTGGAGGCGGTGACCGGCATGGTCCCGGACCCCTTCCATGTGCCACCGGGCTGTCCCTTCCATCCGCGATGCGAAGAATTCCAGGCGGGCCGCTGTGATGCGGAATTGCCTCCCTGGGTTGAAACCGATGCGGGCCATGGAGTCCGCTGTGTTCTCTACGAATAGAGGCGGCATCTTCCATGGCTGACCACTCCACTGCTCCCGAAATCCTGCTGGACGTGCAGGATCTGCGCAAGCACTATCCCATTCAGAAAGGGTTTCTGGGGCGGGCCAAGGGGTATGTGAAGGCCGTCGATGGGGTCAGTTTTCAGGTACAGCGGGGGGAAACCCTAGGGCTGGTCGGCGAAAGTGGCTGCGGCAAGAGCACGACTGGCCGCTGCCTGTTGCGGGCCATAGAGCCCACGTCCGGGGCCATCCGCTACTACATGCAGAACCCGGACCAGGAAGTGGACATTCTGTCCATCGCCAAAGAGGAATTGCGGGACTTTCGCACTTTTGGACAGATGATCTTCCAGGATCCCTTTTCGTCCCTGAATCCGCGCATGACCATCCTGCAGATTGTGGGAGAGCCCTTGACTGTCAACAATCTGGCCAGCGGCGAGGAACTGGAAAACCGGGTGGCCGACCTGCTGCGCAACGTGGGGCTGCGCCCCGAGTACATGAACCGGTATCCCCACGCCTTCAGCGGGGGCCAGCGGCAACGCATCGGGATTGCCCGCTCCTTGGCGCTGAATCCACAATTCATTGTCTGCGACGAGCCGGTCTCGGCTCTGGATGTCTCCATCCAGGCCCAGACCCTGAACCTGCTGCAGGACCTGCAGGACGAGTTTCACCTGACCTATCTCTTTGTCGCCCACGACCTGAGCGTGGTGTCCCACATCTGCGATCGGGTGGCCGTCATGTATGTGGGCAAAATGGTCGAGGTGGCAGAAAGCGACGAGCTTTTCTCCCACCCGCGGCATCCCTACACGGAAGTCCTGATGAGCGCCGTGCTGGAGCCGGATCCGCGCATCCGCTCGGAGCACATTTCCCTGCCTGGCGAAGTGGCCAATCCCGCCGATCCGCCGTCAGGGTGCTACTTCCATCCCCGCTGCCAATATGCCGAGCCCATTTGTGCACAGGAAACGCCCGAGCTGCGGGAGGTGCAGCCCAATCACTTTGTGAGCTGCCACCGGGCCGAAGAGATCACTCTGCAGGGGGTGACCCAGGTCTTGTTGTAGGCAGAAAGAATCCCGCCGAGAAATATATGGCATGGCTTATGTGGAATTAAAAAGTTGACATAAAAAGAGGAGGGGCTCCCAGAATGAAGGAAAGCATCTCATCATTCGGAGGATTTCCCCATGACCAGCATATCCTTTGTGGATGTGGCAACCATTGTGTACACCTTGGTGGACGACTGGTATCAAGACTATGGGGTGCACCTGCTGCAGGGCAAACGAGGCACCAAGCCCGTGCTCACCTACAGTGAAGTCATCACGCCACTGTTGTGGATGGATTTTCTGCCCTTTCCGGGCGAGAATTAATTCTTGGGGTTCATCCGAGCCCACTATCTGTCCCTCTTTCCCTGGCTCCTGGACCAGAGCCAGTTCAACCGCCGGGCCCGGAGCTTGCACCTGCGGGTGGAAGAGTTGCGGCGGCCCTGGATGGCGACCCTGAGAGCCACCCTCGCCACGCAGTTCCTGCTGGACACCAAGCCCGTTCCCGTGGTGGGCTACAAGCGGAACAAGAAGCACAGCGATTTCGCGTTGTCCCGTGTACTCCCCGGTCCCGCGGGTCCTCGCGCGCAGTGAGCCGGGGACTGTGGGCGCAGCTGCTCCGGTACTTGGCCCCCGCGCGGGGTGCGCCGGCATGATCTCCAGGAACACCCGCCACCCCAAGCCCTGCTCGGCACCGACCCCAACGCGCCGGCACGGCAGATGTTGCCGTGGTTCCGGCATCGCGGGCAAAGGGAGGTCCCGTTCCCGACCATGCTCACTTCTCTGGGGATGCAGACTCAGCACCAAGGGTCGGACCCTGCCCTTACTCGCACCCCGCCGTCCCTGCAGGGCCTCTGCAACTAGGTGACGCGGGCCGCCCACCGCCTGCCACGGGACCGGACATGGCACCCGCGATGTGCCACCGGGTACCCCAAGCCGACCCCTACCCTTGCCGAGACTCTCGCCCGGGTCCGGCCTCCCGCCTTTTTCCAGTGGCCGTCCTTGACCGACAACCCCCAAATTCCGCGCCCGCCGCTGGAGAGTCTGTGGGATGTCCTGTGCCATGCGGCCTGATTTTGTACACAGTCGAACTTAGTACTGCAACGAATCTTGCTGTACAACTGCTGGAATATCCTTTGTTTTGCCCACTGATTTGGCATCAACAGGATTAAAAATGAGGGATTTCAACAGCTGAAATATAAGCGATCCACGGAAGATGCGTTGCAGTATTAGAGGCCCTATCAAAAGGAGTGGACAAGCTGGCGGTGGGCCGCCTGCTGCAGGCGCGTCCGCGCGCCACCCCGCGGTCGTTTCAACTGGAACCGCAGCGTGGCCTGGGAGGCCACCGCCCGCAACTTGACGTCCTGCCTCAGGTAGGCCGTATCGCCCCAGACGTCGGTCTCGGCCCCATGCAGCCGCTGGGGAGTGACCTGACTGTCGTGCACATGGGCCGCGGTCGTGACCAGGTGGGGGACGAGTCCGGTCTCCCGGTCGAGGCCGATGTGCAGGTTCATGCCGAAGTGCCCCTGCCGGCCCTTGCAGGTGGAGTGCATCTCCGGGTCCCGCTGCCGCTGCCGGTGCTGGGTGGAGGTGGAGGCCGCCATCAGGGTGGCGTCCACCACTGTGCCCTGCCGCAGGTGGAATCCCTGCTCCTCCCAGTGCACCGGCAGGAGCTCGAAGATGCGGGTGCCCAATGCATGCTGCTCCCGCCGGTGCCGGACTGGCAGCGCGTGGTTTCGTCCAGTACCCGGTCCTCCAGGCCCAGACCGGCAAAATGGCGCATGCTCAGGGAATCCGTGACCTCTTCCTCGGTCGCCAGATCCGACAGGTCGTACCATGGCGGCAGGCAGTAGAGGCGCAGCATCAGTTCCAGATCCACCCGGGGGCGGCCGCGCCGGGACTCCGCGGCATAGTAGTGGGGAGCCACCAGGTCCACCCGTGCCCCCCAAGGCAGCAACCGGTCCATCTGGGTCAGACAGACATGACGCCCGGGTCGCGTAGACGGTATGATCGGCAGACAGCAGGGCCAGGGGGGAGCCATAGACAATGCCCAGGTACAGACAGGACTTCCAAGCACGCTCCCGCTTGCCCCACACCGCTGATGCTGGACTGCGACCATCAATAAATTCCTCCCATTGCGTCCCGAGAAGGCTGTACAAGAGAAAAGACCTCAGTCTTGCTTGGTGGACTTTGTACAAAGTCGAGCTAAGTATATAGCATGGAATTATATGAGTATACGAGATCCTGTCGGAGGTGGAAGAAGCCGACGTGTAGATCCTGGATCAGCCGCCGGTCAGTGTCGTAGGTGCAGATCGGCATCTCCTGGTGCTTGACCCGGTGGAAGCTGTGCTCAATGTCGTTCAGCTCGGGGCTGTAGGGGGGCAGAAACCAGAGCTCGATGTCGGCCTCCTCCAGCTCCTGCGGGGCGTCCTGCAGGACCTGGGCGGATGGATCGAGGCATTGTCCAGCACCACCCGGTGCTGGTCTTCCTCCCTCTGGGGCAACAGATACCGCAGAAAGGACTTCCGATCCGAGCCGGTCCGGGGTTTTTTTCAGCTCCTGCAGCTCCACCCGTGCCGTGACCCCGCGGGTCGGATCCTGCTTCTACCGCAGCAGTCGCCGCAGGACGTGGCACACGACCTACCGCCGGGCCGTGTCAGGCGGCAGACCTATCCGGCGATGGCGCAGGGACCACGGGCCCCGGTCTTCCCACTCGTGGATCCAGCACCGCACCGTGGCCTTGCAACGCCCCATATGGACAGCCAGGCGAGGCACGGTCCAGCCCATGGCCGAGAACAGGCACATCTCCACCCGATCCCGTTCCCAAGGGTTCAGGGTGGGATCGCGGCGGTACTGGTGCAGTCTTTGGCGTTGGTGGGAGGACAGTTGGACGTACGGGGTGCGAGGCATGAGAACCGGGGGACAGAGAGAATCCAGATAGACTTGCAGTGTATCCTATATATTTATAAAATTTCATGCCAGTTACTTAGCGCCTAGTTCGGTTTGTTCTGTCGGATGGGATACAGGCGGTGCAGCCGGATGCCCGCATCCGGCCCAGCAGACACAGAGGCGACGTTCGTGTTGCACCTCATCCCAGCCAATTCGAACGCCCTGTCCCACTATCGCAAACAGTACGGCTTTGACCCCCTTGATTTTTCCTTCCAGAGCAGCGGCAGTATCCACTTTGATGGGAGGTTTGCTTTATTAACGTGAGTTAGGGATAAGGAAGGACCCCGCGGGCCCCCACGGAGGGTATCCTTGGGCACTTGTACCACCGCCCGGAGGTGTCCCCCCTGAGTCTACTCGCTCTGTACTGTCATGTCGATGCTTGCTGCCCACCGTGCGGGCTGGCGGGGCCGCGGCCGCAATTCGGGGCCGGGCTGCGGCCGCGACGGCGGGCCACCCGCGTGTCCACCCGCGCGAGCATGACGATCCTGATCCATTTTCATCAGAGCCGCTATCGGGATTTCAAGAGTGACTACATCCTCCATGTCCCGCGGTATCTGCGGTCCGCGTTGCCCGCGCTGCCCTGTGATGCGCATTTCGTGGCCCTGATGCCGCGTGTCCTGGTGCCGCTGTACGTCTATTGGCCCCGCTGCCATGGCCCGTGCACCGGCTTCCACTGCGTCGACTCGACGCCCTGGGCGGTCTGTCACCACCAGCGCATCGCCAGTCATCGGGGGTTTGCAGGCCTCGCCCCGCGGGGCGAGAATTCCCTGGGCGGGTGCTTCGGCTTCACACGGCACTTGATCATCCACGAGCGGGGCGCACGGCAGGCTTTCGCCCTCCCGCCCGGCCACAGGGACGACCGCAAGCCGGTATCCCCCATGACCCGGGCCCTGTGGGGCAAATTGGTGGGCGACCCAGGCTATATCTCCCAGGCTCTGGGGGGAGGAGCTGTATGCCCGCGGGCTCCGCCTGCGGACACGGCTGCGATCCCCCAGGAAGCCCCAGCGGGTCCCGCGCGCAGACCCCTGGCTGCGCCGACCGCGGGCCCTTGGGGAGTCGATCCACGACCCGCTCCAGCCCAGCGCGCAGGGGGAGCACACCCGCCATCGGAGTCCCGCCCACTGCCTGGTGCATCTGCGGGCGGGCCTGATGGCCTACGGCCACCCGCCGCAAACACCGTCTCTGACCCGGGGACGCAGCCTCCCGCAGACCGCGGCTTGTCCATAACTCACGTTTATTACTGTTCTGCTCCCGAGGTACGATGTCAAGCATATTCTCGTCGGCCAGTGGGTCAGCTTTGAACGGGGGAACGTGTGGGACGCGAAATTCTCTGTGCATGAGTGACTGCGAAACTTCAACGCGGCCGCGGGAGGCAAAGCGCTGAATCTGCAGTTGTAATTGTCAACCAGTGTGTTGACCGGCGGATATACTCTGAAAAGTATATATCCCCGTCGGCCGTCGTCATGTCCCTTCCCCTCCAGACACTCCAAAAATCCAGATTGGAATGGCCTTATTTAGATGAACTGACAGGGTTGTTTTATGCTCTGCCAAGTGATCAAGGGAGTTCCGGATCTGTCCAGCCCAAGGTCCGCGTTACGGCCTTGCGCCACTGGCTATACCCTGCTTCTCGTGCTGCAGGGGAAGTCTGGGGCTGCCACCGCCGGTCTTCTCGATAGTTGTCCCGCAGCTCCGCCAAGGAACCCCAATATCCTGCGGCCAGCCCCGCGGCATAGGCAGCGCCTAGGCTGGTTGTCTCCGCCAGCTGGGGACGCACGACTTCCACCCCTTGCACATTGGCCTGCAGCTGCATCAGGAAATCATTGGCTGTGGCTCCGCCGTCCACATGCAGGCTGGCCAGCGGCATGCCACTGTCTTCCTGCATGGCGTCCAGCACTTCCCGCGACTGGTAGCAGATGGCTTCCAAGGCGGCCCGAATGACATGTGCCTTGGTGACATAGCGCGTAAGCCCTGCCAGCACGCCCCGAGCATCACTGCGCCAGTGGGGAGCGAGCAGGCCGCTGAAGGCGGGCACCAAGTAGCAACCTCCACAGTCCGGCACCCGGGCCGCCCACTCTTCCGATTCGGCGGCGGTCGAGATCATCTCCATTTCGTCCCGCAGCCATTGGATGGTGGCTCCGCCCATGGCAATGGAGCCTTCCAGGGCATATACAGGGGGTGCCTGATCGAAGACATAGGCCACCGTGGTGATTAGCCCGTTCTGGCTGCGCACCATCTCCGTACCCGTATTCAGCAGCACAAAGCAGCCGGTGCCGTAGGTGTTCTTGGCTTCACCCGGCAGGAAGCAGGTCTGCCCGACAGTGGCCGCCTGCTGATCTCCCAGCACCCCGCAAATGGGCACTGATCCCCCCAAGGGTCCATGGATGCTGGTGTGGCCGTATGCGTCCGGGTGACTGCTGGGCCATATTTCAGGCAGCAGACACTCCGGGATGCCGAAAGTCTGGAGCAGGCGCGGGTCCCAGGCCCGCGTCTGCAGATCCATGCACAGGGTGCGGCTGGCATTGGTGATATCGATGACGAACCGCTGGTCCGTCGTGAGATGCCACAACAGCCAGGTATCAATGGTGCCGCAGCACAGGTCCCCGCGTTGCGCCCGGCTCTGGCCATCGTCAATGTGGTCCAGGATCCAGCGGATCTTGGAGGCCGCGAAATAGGGAGAGATGGGCAACCCCGTGATGCGGCGGACTTCGGATTCCAGGCCGTCTGCCCGCCAGGCAGTGCAGATGCCATCGGTGCGCACATCCTGCCAGACCAGGGCGTTGCAGACTGGTTTGCCGGTCTTTTTCTCCCAGATGACCGTGGTTTCCCGCTGATTGGTAATGCCGATGGCGGCGAGATCGGAGGCCACCAGGCCTCCCTGCTGCAGAGCCACCTGTATCACTTCACAGGAATTGTGCCAGATTTCCACAGGGTCATGTTCCACCCAGCCCTGAGCGGGGAATATCTGGGCATGCTCCTTCTGCGCCTGAGCGATGGCCTGCCCTTGACGGTCGAAGACCATGAAGCGGGTACTGGTGGTGCCCGCATCCAAGGCCCCAATGTATTGTTCGGCCATGGGTGTCGCTAGATGGGACGATGGCCCGCGCCAAGCCCGAAGAGGCTCATGCTGCCGTGTGGCACTGGCTTTCTGCTGGATGGCTGCAGGTCACAGGGAATGGGTCGCGGCTACTCCGTGTCGGTATGCATGAAGTAGCGGTTGAAGGCGCCGGCCAAGGCTGCCCCCAAGACGGTGGCGGCCAGAAACACCCAGAGGTCCGTGTATACGCCCGCGGCGACCGCAGGGCCCAGCGTGCGCGCCGGATTCAAGGAGGCTCCCGTCAGCGGGCCGAACATCATGATGCAAGCGGCCACGGTCATGCCGATGGCCAGCGGGGCCAAGTTCCCCGCCTTGCCGGCCACTGCGGTATTCATGATCGTGTTGACCAGGAAGAAAGTGCCAATGGCTTCCAGCAAGAAGGCCACGGGCACAGTGGTGCCGGCCTCGTAGTTCACGACTGTGGCTCCCAGACTGCCTCCCTGTTCGCCAAAGACCCAGCTCAGGATGAAACCGGCCAAAATTGCCCCTGCAATCTGGACCACAATGTAGGGAATGACCCGCTTGCCTTCTAGGGCTCCGCCTACCCAGAGGCCCACTGTCACGGCAGGATTGATCAGGCTGCCGCTGACATCCCCAAAGGCGTAGGCAAAGATCATGATGGTCAGACCATGGGCCAAGGCGACCGTGATCAGAGATCCGGCAATGCCGGCCCCCGCCAAGGTGCCGGCCCCGGCCCCCAACAGAATCAGGGCAAAGGTGCCGATGAATTCGGCGACCAAGGATCTGCTCATACTTTGCATAATGCAACTCTCCTCCTAATTTGTCTGCAGCAGGCAGACCTGACTACCAGAGGGTGACAACGCGTTCCTCGCCCACTCTCAGCTTCTCGCGGTTGGAGCGCAAGGCGATGGACACGGCAATCAAGGACAGAACGGGAAAGGCCATGTACGCCCAGGATAGATCCTCGAACAGGGACAGCGCGACGTATCCGGCCAAGGAGGTGACGGCGACCGAAAAGGTGGCAAACGAGGCGATGCGAGACCAATAATAGATGATTGCGCCCACCAATATGGCCATGACCCCCACGGTAGGAAACAGAAACACCCCGGTAAGGGCACAGGTCATCCCGCCGGCACCGCCCCGAAACCCGATGAAGACGGACCAGTTGTGGCCAATCACGGCCATGCCACCTGCCAGGGCCAAGGCCAGGATCTGCCCATCCGGTGCGAGTTCCGGGGCATGGCGTTCGGTCAGAGCCCTCAGAATGAGGATGGCGATGGCCCCCTTCAGGGCGTCTCCCAGAATGGTGGGTATGGCTGCCTTCAGACCTGCGGCGCGCCACGCATTGGTGCCGCCCGTCTTGCCACTGCCCACCTCCAGGATGTTGACGCCGAAGATTCTGCAGACCCAGTATCCCACCGGCGCCGCCCCGAGCACGTAGCCCAGCAGCAGTCCCGCGGCGACCCAGACCAAGGCTGACATGTTGGCCCCATGGGCCAGCAGTCGGACCGCTTTCGGCTACTGCAGGGCCTTGACAGCCTCAATGGCACTGTCGAAGTCCGGGGAATCAGTCAGTTCATCCAGATACTGGACGTATGTGACCTTGTCCTTCTTGTCAATCACGAACACGGCACGGTGGTCCAGGCGCAGTTCCTGCACCCTGGTGCCGTAGGCTTCACCGAAAGCCATGTCCTTGTGGTCTGACAGCATCTTCACGTTTTCGACACCGGCAGCTCCGCACCAGCGCTCTTGGGCCGTGGGCAGGTCGGCACTGACGGTCAAAATGACCACACCATCGCCCAGGGCCGCCGCCTCTTCGTTGAAGCGACGTGTCTGGGCATCACATACACCGGTATCGATGCTCGGCACCACGCTGATCAGGCGGATCAGGCCGGCGCTGTCGCCCAGCAGGTTGTAAGACGAGGCCAGGGAATCGGACAAGGCCACTTCGCGGGCTTCATCCCCCACGGCAATCGGCTTGCCTTCCAAATGCAGTTCGGTGTCCTGCTGAAACGTAACTACTCGGTAACTCATGCTGTGTGCCTCATGCAAAGTAAGAAATTCTCAAAAGACGTTGGGTTAGGTTCCAATTTCCACGGGAGGGTTGGGGGGCCCATGCACCGTCCGCGTGACCACATCCGGCGTGATCTCTGCCGATTGCTGACCCGCCTCGGACCCTTCCGGCTCCAACAAAAACAGTTCGGCGTCCATCCTGGCTTGCTCGTCCATGTAGATGCTGTTGACATGCACCTGGCCTGCCACGCGGGCACCAGCCAGGAATTCCGCACGGTCGGCCACCAGATTCCCTTCATATTGCCCGCGCACGGACACAATGCAGGCCGACAGGGCCGCTGTCACGTGGGCACTTTCTGCGATGAGTATATTGGCAGATGTCTCGATGCGTGAATTCGCGGCGACCAGTCCGCCCAACAATACGTTGCTCTGGCACTGCAACGTACCTTCAAAGTAGGTGCCAGGACCCAGCCATAGATCCGGCGCAGCCTCCCGGGCCGGATCGGCGACCCTGTCTTTCTGCCACAACTTGCCGAATGCCTTGAACACAGAATTCCCCCGTTCCTGTCTACTGATAGTCTATACGCTGGGAATTAGTAGTCATAGGCTTGCGTAACCACACAACCCTCGTGTTCACGGGGCATCGGGGGATCTAACAGCCACGCCCCTCGCCATGCAGCTGCCCCCTTCCCGTGGGCCACAGGGAGATCGGCTCTCTCCAAGATGTTGATCGCCGCATTGTGATCGGCATGGAGCGGTGCGCAAGCCCATAACTGTTAATTCCCAAACATATTTATCAAAATAGGATTGGGGCCATCGAGGCGACTCTGGCCGTGGCCCGTAGGGAGCACTGCACAGGGCATTGAGTTGTCTGTCATGGACGGGTCACAAGATCAATCCGCCTGCAATCTGGCCCATGCCACATTCCCCACCACAGCGGGCTTGGCGGTAGGCCGGGCCCGCCGTGACCGGCTCCGGAGGCAATGTGTCCAACATGGGACGCTGCAGCTGCCTTTGGGCTGAATGCGGCATGGAACGAGGCGGAGGCGCACTATGCCCACCATGGAGACCGCCTGTGGTCCATAGACGCGGCGAAGCAATACGAGGCGGAACTGGAGAAAACACAGGCATCATCAACAGTGTACTAGGATGCGGGGGAAATGGCTGTTCTCGTGCCTGGCTGCGATGCAGCGCGGACAATGTTGTTCTGCCGTGCGTTCACGACCGAGCACGAAGGACAGGCGAGCAGCCTGCTGTTCGGTGCTGCTGGCCAGTGCCTTGGGAACGGATATGGACGATGAGCGCACAGCCTTGATGTGTCTCTTGTGCGCTGCAGCTGCCGAAACCTCGGTCTGTTGCCACGGGCACACAGCCAGCACCCCGCGCGTTGTGCAGGAACAGTGTATTCGGAAAGGCGTTGGTGCACGAGGTTGCTCACCGGGAATCTCCGCTTGAAATCACCATGCGGCTTGCCGCGAATGTCCCCATAATAAAGGATTGTCGCATTGCGCGGAACATGTCCATACCGCCTTTGCGCACCGCGCTCCGCCACTTTGAGGGAATCCGCTCCACTCTTGCGGCCCCGAAAGGGTGCGGAACCCCTCTTCGGTGTCATGGGATGCAGGAAGACGCCAATGCGTTGGACCGGAATTGGTGCCGACAGCAATGGAGATCATCGGGCAACCTGATGTACAGTGTGTGCGCAGGGAACCATGCTTGAGAGGTGTCGCAGGACACATGAGTGAAGAAAAGCATTCTGTAGCTTTGGCTACGCACGATCCCTGTCATCTTTGTGCAGACTGGATCATGCCAATGTGGCACTGCCGCACCGGGACAGCAATCGATACGGTGAGGTGGGGCTGTCGTGCCCTCATCCAGAAGCTGCGCACGCCATGAAGCGCGATTTGCTGGTCACCGGCACCTTGATGGCGGCGGGCATGTTGACTGTCACATCCGGCGCCATTGTGGCCCCATCCTTGCTTGCCATCGCGGATTACTTTGGTGGAGACGGCAACAGTGCGTCCGCCGCGAACCTGTTTTTGGTCATGCCGTCCATTGGCATCATAGCAACCGCCCCTTTGACCGGTTGGGCCGCAGACCGTTTTGGTCGTTGGCAAACCTTGGCGGGCTCTGTACTGGCATTGATAATCAGCGGCGCGAGCAGCTATTGGACAACCCAATATGGTCTGTTGCTGGGGGAAAGATTCCTGTTGGGTTGCAGCATCGCGGGGGCCACCACCAGCGCCACCTCGCTGCTGGGAGCCTTGCCGGAAGAGTCCAGACGCCAAAGTCTGCTGGGCAAACAGTCCGCCTTCACCAATCTGGCGGGGATGACCTATCTGTTTCTGGGCGGCTTGTTGGCCGCCGTCCATTGGCGATTGCCGTTCCTGCTGTACCTGTGGCCTCTCGCGCTGCTTCCGTTCATTGTGCTCAGCTTGCGCGCCCAACCGGTGCGGGTCATCAAGACCGCAGCCCCCCAAAGGGATTTCACCGCATTCTTGCGAGGTCCCACCATGCCTACGGTGCTCTTGGTGTGGATATTGGGCTGCGTGGTCATGGTGTTCATCTATACCCTTTTCACGGTGCATCCCTACCGGATGCAGGAACTGGGGTTTGACGATGCACGACTGGTGTCCTTCACCATCATGATGGCGACGGCGTCATCGGCGGTCGCCGGCTGGAATCTGCGCCGGTTCTCCAGATGGCTGAGTCCCTATGCGATCTTTGCTCTTGTCTTTCTGCTGTTTGGGATGGGGTTCCTGATCATGGCCATGGCTGGACAACTCTGGCATGTCTTGGCAGGCAATCTGATCCTGGGCATCGGCATGGGCCTGCCCATACCCAACGGTGCAGCCTGGCTCAGCGGCATGGTCCCTGACATCCTGCGCAGCCGCGTTCTAGGCATATTCAATACCTTTGTGTTCGCGGGCCAGTTTCTTTCACCACTGTTGCTGCAAGCATGGGGATTCTTCACGCCGCACATTTACCATGCCAATTTGGCCCTGGGCATTGTGTGCGTGTTGATCACCTGCCTGATGTGGGGCAGTGCCAGATACATCAGATCCGTGTCGCTGAAGGCAACCGGATGAACCGGGTTGGGCCAGCATTGATGGAAGCTTGAGGAAAGAGCCGTGGCAGTCCGCACTCATAGGTACGGGGATCTCGGAACAGCGTGTCAGTCTGCCTGAGACGGCAGTGGGCATTGACCGTGGCTGTGCAGCAACCCACACCTTTCTCCTCATGCTTGCCCTGCGGCTGCATAGAGACTGTTGACGATCCGATCCAATCTCCTGCATTTATTTATACTGTGCACATGAACCAGTTCTCAACCGTTGGCCCTGATCCCCGTGCCCTGCGCGTGGCGCAAGGCGTTTTTGCCTGTGCGGACGCGGATGACGTCATTTTGTTCGGATCGCGGGCACGCGATCGTTGGACGCGCGGTTCAGACCTGGACTTGTTGGTCGTCAATGCACGGCCTGACAGCCTTGACCAGATCCGGGAAAATGCGTTCCGCTTGGTTACGCATGAATTTGGCGTTGACAGCCCCCTCGTGGATTTGATCTTTCTCACGCGGGCGCAGTATGAAGGACAAGTGCGCCACAGCATCAACGGGATTGCTGCTGTTTCGCACCGCGAAGGAGTGCACATGGCGTACCCTCCCCCTTTGCCACGCGATGAGGAACCGCCCGGCACCGAGCCTGATCCCGAACTTACGGAATATGGAGAACTGACCCGTCGCTTGTCGGATGCGAACCAATACTATGCCATGATGCATATCCTGCTGGATCGCGGCATGGAAACGGGAGGCGTGGCCAATCAAGCGCATCGTGTGCTGGAACATGCGTTCAAAGCCTTGATTTCAGCGCAGGGAGGTGCCTATGCGCCTACGCACGACTTGCGCAGGTTGCGCAATCGAGCGCGCGTATCCGAGGATGAGGTAACCAGCGATCTGGTCCAACTGAATCAATATGCCGGCGGTGGATTGTATGGCACCCCTGACAACCCTGTTGCCGATTTCACCAGCATGGCAAATGCCGTGACAAAAGACCTGAAGTTCATTTACCGGCGAATCGAGAGGATTATCCAAGAAAATCCCTGGTCATTTCAGTTGCCAGGACAGCCCGAAGACGTCAGGCCTATCTATCGACAAGGGTAAGAGCCGCACAGTCCTGCCTGCATTCTGTACTTCAGGATGCAAGGCCTCTCCAATCCACAGCCCTTGACTGCCAACGGCAACCCAACGCCGGCATCCCAGAAGCAGGCATGAAAGATGGATTGCAGGGCGAGATGGGTCGCGGGGCGGGCTCGACCCACTATCGGGATCAGCCGCCCAGATACGCCTCGGTGACCTGGGGGTTCTGCAGCAAGTCGGCGGAGTCGCCCTCCAGGACAACATGGCCGCTTTCCAGGACATAGGCTCGGTGAGACACCTGCAGGGCGCGGCGGGCGTTCTGCTCCACCAGCAGAATGGTGGTGCCGCGGTCGTTGATGTCCTTCAAGGTTGCGAAAATCTGGTCCACCAGCACGGGGGCCAGGCCCATGGAAGGTTCATCCAGCAGCAGCAAGCGGGGACGGGCCATCAGGCCGCGGGCGATGGCCAGCATCTGTTGCTCCCCTCCGCTCAGGGTGCCGGCGTGTTGGGTCATGCGTTCCCGCAAGCGGGGAAACAATGCACATACCCCTTCGTAATCCTTTTCGACATCCTCCTGGTCTTCACGCAGAAAAGCGCCCATCTGCAGGTTTTCGCGCACGGTGAGCTTGGCGAAGATCCCGCGCCCTTCAGGGACCATGACCATGCCGATGCCTACCAATGCATGCACCGGCCAGGAGGCAATGTCCTGGCCGTCGTACCGTACCGTGCCTTGGCGCGGGCGCATCACGTTGCAGGCCGTGCGCAGGGTGGTGGTCTTGCCGGCCCCATTGGCTCCAATCAGCGTCGTGATCTTGCCTTCTGCCACCTGCAGGGAAACCCCATGCAGGGCCTCCAGATTGTCGTAGAAGGTGTGAATGTCTTGGATGTCGAGCAGCGCCATGGGGATTTTGTCCTGTAGTCAGACTTCTGCGCCGGTGCCCAGATAGGCTTCGATTACCTGCGGGTCGGTCCGGATCTCTGCGGGCACGCCTTCGGCCAGCTTCGCGCCGTAATTCAGAACGGCAATCCGGTCCGACAGGTCCATGACCACCCGCATGTCATGCTCAATCAGGAGCAAGGTGAGGCCGGTGTCCTCTCGCAGCCTCTGAAAGAATTCTATGGCAGTGCGGCTTTCGCTGTCGTTCATGCCGGCGGTGGGTTCGTCCAGGAGGAGCAGTTCCGGTTTGCCGGCCAGGGCCCGGGCAATTTCCAGCCGTCGCTGGTCGCCATAGGACAGTTCATTGGCCAGCCGGTCTTCCCGGGCCTGCAGACCCACGTAGGCCAGGGTCTCCCGGGCCCGGTCCAGCACTTCCTGGGACTCCCGCCGCGCTCTGGGGGAACCGAATATGGAGCCCACCCACGTGGTGCGCAACAGCCGTTCCTGCCCCAGCATGGCGTTTTCCAGCACGGACAGGTGCGCGAAGAGACGGATGTTCTGATACGTCCGGGCGATGCCCAGATGCGCAATCCAATCCGGCGCCATGCCGCCGATGGACCGGTTCTTCCAGAGAATTTCGCCGCTGGTGGGCTTGTAGATGCCGCTGATGCAGTTGAAGACGGTGGTTTTGCCGGCGCCATTGGGACCAATGATGGAGACGATGGCTCCTTGCTCCACCTCCAGGTCCACGCTTCGGACCGCGTGCAGGCCGCCAAAGCTTTTGGACAGGGAAGCCAGGGTCAACAGCGATGTGGCCATGGGAGTCAGGCTGCCGTCGTGACGCGGGAAGGATCAGGAACCGATTTGCCCGCGGACAATCGTGCGGCAGGCTCGGAATCATGGCTGTGTCGTTGCACCTTGACCGGTATCATGCCTTGAGGCCGGTAGAGTGTCATCAGGATGAGCAGCAATCCATAGAAAAGATAGCGATACTCCGAGAATTCCCGCAGCAATTCCGGGACTCCGATCAGAAGCAGGGAGCCGATGGCGATGCCGGGAAGGCTGGCCATGCCGCCAATGATGATGATGCAGAGTACATTGATCGAGATCAGCAGCTGGAAGGAATGGGGAAAGATGGTGCCCAACTTGGAGGCGAAGATGGCTCCGGACAGGCCTCCGCTGGCGGCACTGAGCGTGAAGGCCAGGGTCTTGGCCCAAGTCACATCAATGCCCATGGCATTGGCCACCGGCTCGTCCTCTCGAATGGCGCGCCATTGCCGGCCGGTCCGGGAAATGTCCAGACGGTGGCTGACGAAGATGACCACTGTGCAGGCGGCCAGGATAATGTAGTAGATTTGCTGCGGAGTCTGGAAAGAGAATCCCAGGATGCTCGGCTTGGGGATGAACAGCACCCCTTGGGCACCACCGATCAGGGGCGCGAACCAGTCGGACAGTGCCAGGAGGCGAATGATTTCGCCAAACCCCAATGTGGCGATGGCCAGATAATCGCCTCGCATCCGTACCACCGGCAAGGCGAGCAGGAAGCCCGTGCACATGGCCGCGCCAATGCTGACCGGCAGAATCAGCCAGAAATTGAAATGGCCAATCCCCTGGGGTCCGGTCGAGGTCAGGACCCCCATCAGATAGGCTCCCACGGCGAAGTTGGTGACATATCCCAAGTCAAAGAGTCCCGCCAGCCCCACGGCGATGTTGAGGCCCAACGCCATCAGCATGAACAGGCCGACGTTGGCCAGCACCTCGCTGAGAAAGACTCCGAGGACCCAAGGCAGGGCCAGGAGCGCCACTAGGCCGAGGCCGTTGGCGACGTGGCCGCTCTGCACGAGTTCCGGAGGCAGCCGGGACACGACCCGGGCGACTGCGTGCCTCTGGAGTGCCGGCGGGAATGCTGTCAGCGCCGCCGTCCCCACAAATATCACCACGGCCGTGCCCATCCGCAAGGCGTCGGCCCTGAACAGCAGCCGGTCCGGGCGACCGCCCATGAACTGTCGCAGGACTTGCCCGACCAGATTGCTCAACAGGGCTGTGGCCGTCATGGCGACCAGGCCGGCAATGACGGCCCTCCGGGCCGAGCGGGGCAACAGGGCCAAAAGGATGCCGACCAGAGCCGCCAGGCTGCCCAGCAACCAGAAAACCAGCAATCCGACCCCCAGAGGCTGGATTCCTGCCGTCAGGAAATCAACCAGGCTGGGGGACGCATTGATGAAGATGTCCCGCATCTGCACCTTTGCCATCATCAGCGCCATGAGTGCGGCAGGGGCGGTGGTGGCCAGACCCGCGCCCATTCCCAGTGCCCAGCGGACCGGGACCGGGACCGGGGGGCCCGCGGCCTGCCAAACCAGGTAGCCTGCCATGAGAGGGGGCAGATAGGTCAGGATCTGGCCCAGATTGACAACATGGGCAATGATGTCACGCGCGCCAAAGGTCTCCACCATGCCGGTGAACATCACGTACACCAATGTGCACGCGGCGATGCCGCAGACCTTCAGGAAGCGCCGATGCCGGTCCATGTTCAGGCCTTCTCTTCCTCGATTTTTTCGCCCATGATGCCTTGGGGCCGGAAGATCAGAATGAATACCAGCATCATGTAGGCCAGTGCGTCCTTGAGTTGATTGGCGGCGGGAATACCCAATCCGTCCAAGACCAGGTTAGGGCCCACGGACTCAAACACACCGAGCAGAAGGCCGCCCAGAAGGGCTCCGGGTACGCTGCCGATGCCGCCCAGCACCGCCGCGGTAAAGGCCTTGATGCCGGGAAAGAAGCCCATGAAGAAATTCACGCCCTGAGGTTTGTACAGACCATTGACCACCCCGGCGGCTCCGGCCAAGGCGCCGCCCAAGGCAAAGGTGAGCATGATGACCCGTTCGGTGTCCACTCCCATCAGGCGCGCCACGTCCATGTTCTCGGACGTGGCGCGCACGGCCCTGCCCAGCTTGGTGCGTTCCACCAGCCAGTACAACAGTCCCATCAGAATCAGGGCCATGACCAACACGGCCACTTGGATTTGGGGGATGGAGAAAGGGCCGAAAACGATGCGTTCGGTCAGGATGGGCACATCGGGATAGGAGACAAAGCCCGAGCCAAAGAGGCTGCGGGCCGTGTATTGCAAAAAGAAGGACGCCCCGATGGCCGAAATCAGGGTGACCAGCCGGGATTGCCCCCGCAAGGGCTTGTAGGCAATCCGCTCCACCAATAGGGCCACACCGGTGGACACTGCCGCTGCGATCAGAATCCAAAGCAGAATGGCCAGATGCGGGTTGCTCTCCAGCCAGCCCTGCCGATCGGTCCAGATTGCGAAGAAGGCTGCCGAAAAGGCGCCGCTCATGAACACTTCGCCATGTGCGAAGTTGATCATGCGCAAAATGCCATACACCAAGGTGTACCCCAAGGCGATGAGTGCGTAAATGCTGCCTTGGGCAATGCCAGTGGACACCAGACTGCCCCATTGAGTCAGGGTGTATTTGCCCGAGGCAATCGTGTTGAAGGCCCCAATGACCACTGCCACGATGACTCCCACGCGCAACAGACCCAGAATTGCATCGACCCAACTCAAACGTTCCAGGGACAGTCTCCGCAGGAAGCGCGAAGCCCAAGGAGTGACCGGGACAGGCAAAGGGATTGTCTTTCAAAAGGGGTCTAGGCCGCGAAACCGTCTACGCGCGGGGCACCGTTGTGGCAGGAATTATAGCAAAGGCGACACGCGGGACTACAAGGGGCATAGCCTTGCTGCGGTTCCGAAATTGGGGGAGCGTGTATGGAAGCATGGTTCGTACGGGGACTCTCGCATCAGGGTATCGGTGGGGACGAGGGAGGCACCTGGCGCCTGGTCTGCCTCTCTCCATGGCGGCATGCGTGATGTGCATGCCCTGACTACAAGGGTTCGTCCGTTGCCGGATCCGAGACAGGAACCTTGTCAAAGGGCGTGTGGGCGATGTCGGCCTCCTCCAGCAGCGCCAGGCTGGCTGGATCGATGTACATCCCGCCATGCACCACGTGCCGAATGCCGGAGTTGACAATCATCTTGGCGCAGTTGTAGCAGGGCTGATGCGTCACATACAAAATGGCGTCCCGGGTGCTGATGCCATGCAGCGCAGCCTGAATGATGGCGTTCTGCTCCGCGTGCAGGGTTCTGATGCAGTGACTGTTCACCATCAGATGGCCGACCTCCGTGCAATGGGGCAGGCCCGCGGGAGCACCGTTGTAGCCCGTGGTCAGGATGCGCCGATCCTTGACTATCACACAACCCACCTGGGCCCGGTCACAGGTGCTGCGGGTGGCCACCACCGTGGCGACGCCGATGAAATATTCGTCCCAAGTCGGTCTGTTGGCTGTCATGACCCATCGCCTTTGCCGCCGGCCGCCGGCCGCCCGTCTTCGACCTGCAGATCCCCCGCTATGGCCAGGGCGTCTGCAGTCCGCTCGCAGCCGAGATAGACCACTACGTCCTCCCATCGAGTGCGTTTCCGCCGAAACCGGCCCGGCACCTCCATGGTGTGTGTCAACGCCACGGCGGGCCGCTGCTGACGCCCGAATTGTACGCGTCCTACCTGCACATTCCGTATTGCCTGGGGCAGGCAAAAGATATACCACATGCCATGATCCTGCCCGCGGCTGCGCCCTACCCGCAGCAGCATGCTGGGCACACAGGTGGCGATCACGGCATGTTCGCGGGACGGGAAGGTGCGGTAGGACGCCTCCAGCCAGGTATGGCGGCGAAACTGGCCTTCCACTTCAAAAAGCCCGGTGGCCCATACACTGACATGGGTCTGCGGGGACAGTCGGGTGGCCTCGGGGACGTGCGGTTCCGACGTGAAGGACACGTAGTCTCGCCTGGAGGCCAGATGGTCCGCAACCAGAACCACAACGGCCAGGAGCAGCAGGGGGCAACTCCAAAGGCGGTGCACGTCAAAACGTCCCGTGGCGATCAGCGCGGCACCTCCCAGGCTGAGAATGGAGATCCAGTGCAGCAGCGAGAAGGCCCCTAGGTTATGCCGCCGCAGGGGATACAGGATGCCGGACATGGCCCTCTTCCGGAGCGTCAGGATCATTAAGGCGCGAGTGCGCCCCGCAGGCCACGGGCCTCGCCGGCCAGGAACATGGGCCCTGCCCGCTAGATGGGGTTGGGAACGGGTTTGTCGCCCAGGTCCAGGCCCTTCTCGTCCAGTGTCTCTTCTTCCTTGGAGCCTTGAGCCGGGGGTGCAGATTGCTGGGCCTTTCCCTGCTCCGCCAGCACAGGCGGAGCCGTCTCCATTTTCTGGTCCGCCGTCAGTTCACCCTTGAGGATGGCGATGAATTCATCGCTTTCAATGGTTTCACGGGCCAGCAGGCAGGCGGCTACAGCGTGCAGCTCGTCCTCGTGCTCTGCGAGAATGGTCTGGGCCTTTTCTGCCGCGGTTTCCACCAGGTCGTGCACTTCCGTGTCGATGCTGGCGGCGGTGGTTTCCCCGTAATTGCGGTATTCCGTGATCGCAGACCCCAGAAAAACCATCTCATCCCGATGGCCATACTGGATGGGTCCCAGAGCCTTGCTCATGCCCCATTGGGTGATCATGGTGCGCGCCAGTTTGGTGACCCTGTCCAGGTCATCGGCGGACTCGGTCGTGACTTCTCCGAACCGCATCTGTTCGGCGACGCGCCCGCCCAGACTGGCGGCCAGCACCGCGTTGAACATCTGGTTGTTCTGCAACCGGGTTTCCGTCTCCGGCAGACTCCGGGAACCGCCGCTCTGCATTCCGCGCGGAATGATGGTGATCTTGTGTACGGGATCGTGATCCGGCAGGTAGTGCATGACCAGAGCATGGCCGCTGTGGTGATAGGCCAGCACTTCCTTTTCCTTGGGCGTAAAAAGACGCGACTTCCTTTCCGGTCCGACCTGCACTCTTTCGATGGCCTCCTCCAATTCCGCCATGGAGATGGTTGTGCGGTCGTGGCGGGCGGCGAAAATGGCAGCCTCGTTGACCAGGTTTTCCAGATCGGCGCCTACAAAGCCGGCGCTTTCGCGGGCGATCACATCCAGGTCCACGTCGTCGGCCAGCGGCTTCCCCTTGATATGGACATCCAAGATGGCGCGGCGGCCCTTCATGTCGGGCAGGTCCATGGTGACACGCCGATCAAAGCGGCCCGGACGCATAAGGGCTGGATCCAGAATGTCCGGGCGGTTGGTGGCCGCGATCACGATCACTTCGGTGTCCGTGCCAAAGCCGTCCATCTCCACTAGGATCTGATTGAGCGTTTGTTCCCGTTCGTCGTGCGAGCCGCCCATGCCCGCGCCCCGCCGGCGGCCCACCGCGTCAATTTCATCCACAAACACGATGCAGGGGGCTTGCTTGGTGGCCTGGGCAAAGAGGTCCCGGACCCGGCGGGCTCCCACTCCCACAAACATCTCCACGAATTCAGACCCCGATATGGTGAAGAAGGGCACTCCGGCTTCCCCGGCGACGGCCTTGGCCATCAAGGTCTTGCCCGTGCCCGGCTGCCCGACCAGGAGCACTCCCTTGGGAATGCGGGCGCCCAGCGCCAGAAAGCGCTCGGACTCCTGGAGGAACTCAACGACTTCCTCCAGCTCTTGCTTGGCCTCTTCATTGCCGGCCACATCATTGAAGGACACGTTGCTGATGTTCTCCGCGGATTTGCGCGCCCGGCTGCGCCCGAAATTGAAGGTCTGGCTGCCCATGCTTTGGGCCTGGCGCAGGATGAAGAAAAAGAAGAACCCGATCAGCAAGAGTGGCAGCAAGGCAAACAGGATCGGGCTGGTGCGCTGCCAGGCCGAGGGACTGGCGACGCTGAGGTCAAAGGAGCCGCGCTGGGCAGAAGCGACATTCAACCGATCCAGCGTCTTCAGGAAGGAGACCCCCGCTTCCTTCAAGGCCTCGACTTCCTCCCCGTCTCGCATCGTGACCAAAATGCGGTCATCCTTGATCAGGATGCTCCGCACTTCTTCGGCCTGGATGGCCGCCACCACCGAATCCAGGGACGCGTAGACTTTCTGCGGCCCGAACTGGCGCATGCCCCCGTACACGAGCAATCCCAGCAGGAGCAGGGCTCCGGCCGCCATGACCATCCTGCGCGGTGTCAGGACAATAGTTCCTTTCACGGGTTTTCTTCCTTACAGGGAATATGGGAAAACCAGATTAATGCTAGCACAGACTCTGTTCTCTGGCGGGTTGCTGGAAAAGGGTCAATCCACAATGTCCGCTTTCTGTGGTTGGACCCCGGCGCCACCGAGAATCAGGGAGCCTCTAGCTGGAGGTCTGCCGCTGCCGCAGGTGTTCATACAGGACCACAGCCACGCTGACCGAAAGATTCAGGCTGTCCACGGTGGTCCCGGGCATGGGGATGGCAACCTTGGCATGGGCTGCCTGCGTCCAGGTGGCCGTCAGACCCAAGGCCTCGCTTCCAAAAACAAAGGCAGCCCTGGAGGGCAAGCTCTCCATTGCATACAGGTTGCGGCCCTCGGGGGTGATGGCAATGAGGGCGCACTCCTGCTGCTGCAACCACTTGATGGCCTCTGCGCTGTCTGCCTGGGCCGTCGGCACATCGAACACCGTCCCCAGGCTGGCCCTGATCACACCGGGATTGGCCAGATCGGTGCCCCGTCCCCCTGACCGCGCCAGAATCAGGCCCGCCGCGCCCACGGCGTGGGACGTACGCAGAATGGCTCCAATGTTCCCAGGCTTGTCCGCGTCCTCCAAGACAACATAAGGCTCCTGCACGGAAGGGGGCAGGTCGCGCAAGCGGGTCCAGGAGGGGCGGGCTTCGACGACGACGGCCCCCACGCCACTCCGGACGGCCAGTCTCGCGAAGACGTGGGGAGACACTTCAAAGAGATGGGCTCCGGATTGCTGCGCGTAGACATCCAGTCGATCCACCAGCTGCTGGGTCGCGTGTCCCCGAATGTGCTCCCTGCATACATAGATGGAGTGAAAGGGGACTTGTCGAGCCAGGGCCCGCTGGATTTCCGATTCCCCCTCAATGAGGGTGTGACCCTGATCTTTGCGGTGGGCCGCCTTGCGCAGCCGCACGGCCTGGCGAATGTGGCGATTCTGGGTGCTGCTGATGTAGGGGCGGGTTGACATGGGCCTGGGTCCGGGGACAGGGATCGAGGAAAGAAGCAGGGTCTGACCTTTTGGTTAGCCTTCCCTATGTACTCTATACTGTGCCCTTGCGTTTTGGTCGAAAGATTCCGCCGTCGTAGATCCTGGGCAACCGCGCATCCATGCGTCCCAATGTAGTTTCGCTTATTGCCATTGCCCTGCTGGCGGCCTTGGTCCTGTATATCGCATTGCCCCTGGATCACGCGGCCGCCTTGGAGAACCTGCTGGGCGGTGCCGATGCGCCCCGGGATCTACGGGACATCGCCCGCGGCCTGGACTTGCAGGGGGGCTCCCAGATATTGCTGGAAGCCGACTTGCCGGCGGATGTGGCCCTGGATGAAGGGTCCATGTCCACGGCACGCATCATCGTGGAAAACAGGGTCAACAGCCTGGGGGTCACGGAACCTCTGGTGCAAGGGCAGGGCAGCCGACGCATCATCGTGGAGCTGCCCGGCATCGACAACCCCGAAAAGGCCATCGAGACCTTGCGGGCCACGGGGCAGCTGGAGTTCATTCGCACCGGCAATTCCCAGGTCTTTGCCGGGGCGGTGGTCAACACCACGAACAGGCCCAATGCCGTCGCCGAGACACAGCAGGCCATCATCCATGGATTGAGCGACCCGGTGCCATTGCCCTTCCCGGACACCGTGTTTGAAACGGTGATGACGGGCACGGTGTTGCGCGACGCTGTGCCTTCGGTGGATGACACCACGGGACAGTGGCAGATCAGTTTTGAACTGACCGGGGAAGGCTCCGATCAGTTCTTTGACTACACCAACGCCAACGTCGGACAGATTATGCCCATTGTGCTGGATGGTCACATTCTGGCCACGCCCATCATCAACGCCGGCATTCGGGACGTGGGAGTCATTTCCGGCAGCTTCACCGAGGACGAAGCCCGCAGTCTGGCCATTCAGATGCGATATGGGGCCTTGCCGGTGCCGCTGGCGGTAGTGGATGTGCGGACCATCGGGGCGACGCTGGGCCAGAATTCGGTCACCCAGAGCCTGCTGGCCGGCCAGGTTGGGCTGCTCATGGTCCTGGTCTTCATGCTGGTGGTCTATCGCCTGCCGGGCCTGCTGGCCTGCCTGGCCCTGATCATCTACGTAGCCTTGAACGTGACCGTCTTCAAGCTCATTCCCGTTACCCTGACCTTGCCCGGGATCGCGGGTTTCCTGCTGTCCATCGGCATGGCGGTGGATGCCAACATCCTGATCTTCGAAAGGTTGCGGGAAGAGCTGCGCGCGGGTCGCTCCATGCGCAATGCCGTGCGGGTTGGCTTCAATCGAGCCTGGCCGGCCATACGCGACGGCAACATCTCCACCCTGATCAGCTGTGCGGTGCTGTACTGGTTTGGCAGCAGTTTCGGGGCCAGCGTAGTCAAGGGTTTCGCCCTGACGCTGGCCATTGGGGTGGCACTCTCCATGTTGACCGCCGTGCTGATCACGCGCACCTTCATGCGTTCCCTGCTGAGCTTCACCACCGGCCTGGCCCCCGCCACCAACAAGGCCCTTGTCGGGCATTGAACTGGATCCTGGCTGCAACTCGCATTCGTCCTATGTCCGAGCTCAAGATTGTGGAGCGGAGGCCCCTATGGTTTCTGATCTCCCTGATTGCGATCCTGCCCTCCATCGTCTTCATGCTGGTGCGGGGCGTGTCGGGTCAGTCGCTGCTGCCGCTCAGCATTGACTACACCGGCGGAGTGCAGTGGGAAATGCAGTTCGCGGAGCCGGTGACGGCCGAACAGGTGCGCCGTGTGGCCTTGGCCCGGGGATTGACCGACACCACGGCGTTCATGGTGCAGGACGACCGCACCGTGCAGCTGAAACTGAAGGAGATCGAGAACAACGTCAAGGAGGCCCTGGAAGGGGACATCGCGGCCCAGGTGGGGGAGTTCGACGAACTTTTTTACCGGAACATCGGGCCGGCCATCGGATCGGAGGTCAGCCGGGCGGCCTTTCTGGCGATCGTGGTGGCTTCGGCCGGCATCCTGATTTTCATTACCGTGGCCTTTCGGCAGGTGAGCCATCCGCTCCGCTACGGAGCCTGTGCGGTCATCGCCCTGGTACATGACGTGCTTGTGACCCTGTCCTTCCTGGCATTGATGAGCCTGGTGGCCCGCTGGGAGGTGGATGCCCTGTTCCTGACCGCGGTGCTGACCGTAATCGGATTCAGCGTGAACGACACCATTGTGGTGTTTGACCGGCTACGGGAAAATCAGCGGCGATATCAGACGGAGTCCTTTGCCACGGTCGCCAACCGCAGCGTCGTGGAAACGCTGCAGCGGTCTGTCGCGACCCAGATCACGGCGCTGCTGGTGCTGGCCGCCATCCTGATCCTGGGCGGGGCCACCCTGCGACAGTTCATGGCGGTGTTGATGGTCGGCCTGTTCTCGGGGACCTACAGTTCCCTGTGCAATGCCACGCCGATCCTGGTGGCCTGGCAGGAAAGGAGGCTGATGCCTCAATAAGGACTGGCAGTATGGTCCGAGCTCTTGACCCCTTGAGTTATCCACCATCCCGTCGCCAGTCGGTTCAGAGGAGAAAGAGGTCAAGGCCTGTTCACGCTAGGCACAAGCCTGACAATGCATCGTCGACAGGTCCGACAAAATTGCATGGGCTAGGGTCGAGAAGCCGGGGACAGAGATGGAGAGCCCGTCCGAACTCCAGGCACGGGCGCGCTCTGGGCAACGATTGAAAGTCCATCAGCAACGGCCATCTGAGCCCTGCGCTGTCGCAACAGATAGGCCTGGCGCTCCATGTGCCCTGCCGCAGAGGGATACCATGTGAACTTGGTACCTGTCGTCCACCCGCGTGTATACACCATAGGTGCCCGATCGGTATGGATTGCGCTTGCCATGGAGAAGACCTCCGCGTGGGCATGAACAACCTTCATTCTGCGAAGTCTTTTCCTCTTTGTTGTCCACTGTGCAATGCCACACCAGCCGTTTAATACAGTTCGAAATATTTGACATAACAGGATCGTGTGTGTCCCTCCGTGGCTTCGTCTGGTTTTCGGAGCTGTGATGTGCCTGGGGTTCGTACTTGGTGCGTATCTGTGTCTGCCCACCGTGTGCAATGCTTGCCCGGCTCTGCTGTCCATGGAAACGGATGGGGAACCGTCTTGGTGGCGCAATGTTTTTTCCCCTGCAAAAAGAGAAGCTGTAGCCACGGCGTGGCAATGTATGGTGCAATGGGGTCGGGCGGAGGAGAGGCACACCCAAGGTACCGGTCACGCCGATGTTCACATACCTATATGGATTACCCCGAAACACAGGATACTGATTCAGAGACTTCCATTGATGCCGCGGCCGCTGCACAGAGTGGTGGAATCCAACCAGCCGTGGATGGCAGTCATTTTGCTGACGCTCGGTTCCAATCCCAATGTGCGCAATGTCCATGACAGAACACCTTTGCACCTAGCCGTGGCTCGTAACAATCCAGAGGTGGCGGAGGTGCTGCTGCGTTACGGTGCCGACCCCCATGCACAGGATGAACGGGGTCACACTCCTCTGACTGGAGCATGGTGGGGACGGGAGAACAGACCCAATATGGCAATGGTGGATTTGCTGCGGAATCATATTGACTGAAAAGGACAGCGAAGAACCATTGCGCAATCTCAGGTTTGCTGTCTACATCAGTGAATCACAGCACCTGTGAGATTGTAAAGATGAAGAACATTACCGTAGCGGTGGACGAAGAAGCCTGCCGGCTTTCCCTCGTCAGGGCCATGAAAACCGGGGCCTCGGTTTCGGCGCTGGTACGCAACTGCCTCAAGGGCTTGGTACGCGATGGGTCCCCCCGGGCATGGCAACCAACGAGCTGGGTGAGGAGACAGGGCTGGAACGGCGGAACAGGCCGCTGAATGAAGTGATTACAGGTTTTGAAGCGCGAGACATGGGGTTGTACATGGCCGACAATCTGCCCCGCGAAGCGCTGTACGCCCGCGTGTGCGCTTCGCTGATGACACCAACGGGCTGCTCTACGCTGTCAGTACGTCGCCGGAGGACGCTGACAAACGCCGGTGGGCTCTCGAACTGCTGATCGAGTCTGACTTGGTGGTATCCGCGCAGGCACTCCCCGGGTTCTACGGTCAGGTGACACGCTCTACACGTCCGGCGCGGCTGAGCTACAATGACACGCTGCAGTCCTTGGAGATCCTCTTGCATGTTCCGGTGCAGGCTGTCACGGTTGAGGTGTTGCGCGCCGCAGCGGAAATCAGCCGTTGCTCTTGATCTGTCCTGCTGGGACGGCGCGATTCTGGTAGCAGCCCGTTTGAGCAGTTGCGATGTCGTGTATTCCGAAGAACTGAGTGCCGAGTAGGATTACGGAAGGTGCCTTCCACGGAAATATGGAATATCGGGTGCCGCCCAGAGTGCCCGTGACGCAACCCAGTCCTCGGAGTGACGTTCCATGGCGTCTCCCCAGAGGGCCAGCCATACGCTCAAACTCCTCTTGTAAGGTGGGACTGCGACCAGATCACATTCAGCTTTGACGAATTGTTGCCCGACGATAGCCTGTGTGAGGCATCAGAAGAGATCGACAATCTCACACGATCTGTTCATGCCCCACCCATCTGTGAGCGTCATCGCACAGATTTGCAAAGCCGAATCTCGGGCCTTGGATTGCTCTGGACGCTCCGGGAACAAGCCTTCCCGAACCTCGCATTTGGCCTGGAGGTGGAGGATCATCTCAAGGCGGTGAATCCAGGTCACCTGCCAGCAATTGTCCAACGACTGGTCAGCCTCGATGCGACGGCTGCCGAGTGGCGTGACCACGGCGGCTTGCAGCCTGCATGGAAGTGTCGCGTAACGCCCGAAAGCCAATCGGTAAGGAACAATCCTGCATTGATCGGACATCGCTTCTTCAAATCTCAAAGCGGAGAGTCGAAACTGTTTGAGTGGCATGCCCGCTTCGGTTCAAGCGGACGTATCCATCTCCGCTTTGATCCCAGTTCCCATGAAATGGAAATCGGCTATATCGGCTGGCATTTGCCCCTATAGTCCGCTCCGCGCGGACCGCTTCTACTGCACTATAGCCGTATTCAGTTTTGTAGCACTACCTCTACCGGCTCCAATGCACAGTGCCCCTGCATCCGTTGGCTCAACCGACTCTGGACCTGTCTGAGATCTCGAATTCGGTTGGCCGTAACCGCCCCTGCCTGACCTCATCCGGTCCGCGGCCATCCCTCCCCGCCCGAGCTGGCGATAGCCGAGCCACAACTGCAAGCCCTGCCGCGCGCCCCGCGCTCGACTGACTGTTTCTGGGGACCCCACAGCTCCTTGCAGCCGCGATGCTGCCATCCGGCACTCAGGTCGGCAATGACGGCCGTGTTTACAGCGTACCTGATCCTCCTGATTGCACCGGATAGAAGCTGTTCTCTTTAGCGCCGTGGTCTGCTGCACACGGCCGCGAAATACAGAACATTGGATGCCACCACCTGGAGTGCCTATGGCACAAAACGATCCTCGGAGTAACGGCCCATGTCATCGCCCAGGTGACCCGCCATACGCTCAGACTCCTCTTGCGCTATTGCTTGGGCATCAATGTCCAGCCTTATGCCGCTCATCCTGTGCAATTCCACATCCGCCGTAGGGTATGAACTCCAATGCAGGCAAGGAGTGGGAAGAAGCATCCTCCGGCACCTGCAAACTGTCTCCATCGTTGCAGACAAACAAAGAGGCACAAGCTATATAGGGATTTGGATTTGTGGATTTCTGCGCAGGGAACCTGCAAACCTCAAGTGGAAATTCCCGTTTGTGGATCCGATGGATGTCTGGCACGATCGACATACAAGGGACGGCTGTCCTTTCCTGCATTCTCAAATACCTGGGAGCAACTCATGAACCACACAGAATTGAGTCGGCGATCTTTCTTGCGTTTGGGTGCAGGAATGGCCGTCACAGCCGCAATTGCCAGTTGTGCCCCTCAGGGTGGGACCGACAGCGGGGCAGCCGAAACTGCAGGGCCCGTGGTGGAGATCGGCACCATCGATGTGCCGACCAATGTGGCCGAACTTTCCAACGCGGCCACGGGCATCCCGTATGTGGTCAAGGACAGCATCAACAATGGCGAGCCCATCACGCTGGAGTATTGGGAATGGGCTCTGGATCGCTACGAATACGAACTGGAATGGGCCGAGGAATACATGAATCTGTATCCCAACGTCACCATTAACGTGTCCAACCAGTCCTTCAGCGAATACTGGACCAAGCTGACGGTTAACGTACCAGCCGGACAGGGCCCCGCCCTATGGCACATGCACACCTCGCGGCTCACAGAGTTTTGCGACGGCGGTTTGATGGATCCCATGCCGGACCATGTGGCCAACAGGGCGTTCCTGGATGAAAACTGGGTGGCCTTCTCGGAAGGCGCCATGGATTGCCCCACGGGTACGCCGGGCAGCCGGCATTTCCTGCCGATGGGCACCATGATGCCCGTGATGTACATCAACACGCGTCTGTGGGAAGAAGCCGGCTTCTCGGTCGACGAGCCCCCCAAGAGTTGGGAGGATCTGCGCACCGTGGCCAAGGCCCTGACCAAATATGACAATCAGGACCGGATTGTCCAGTCCGGCTTCCAGGCGGATTGGCCCACGTTTCACAAGAACGGGTGCTACCAGCAGGGCCGGTATCTCTTCACGCAGGACGGAAAGCGCACCCAGATCAACAATCCCGAGAGCCGTGCGGTGCTCCAGTTCATCCAGGACCTGCACGAAGTGGACCGGGTGGTGGACCCGGAGCTGCCCAATCGCCTGGATTCCTTTGCCTCGGAAACCACCGCCATTATCGTGGACTTTTCCTGGGTCACCTCGGTGCTGCGGCGCAACAACCCGGACCTAGAATGGTTTGCTGCTCCCATTCCCACCAGCGACGGCACATTCCAGCCCTCGTACGGCAACATTCGCTTTGCGGTGGAGGCGGTGGTCAACCCCTTCGCCCCACCGGCCGAAAAAGCCGTGGCCTGGGACTTCTGGCATTTCCTCTACAGTGATGACAATCGGGTGGCCCAGACCATAGCCCTCCGCAACGGTTTCATTCCACCCTACAAGAAGCTGATCGACCTGCCCTCGGTGCAGACCGACCAGGTGGCCAAGGTGATTGCGGGAGCCGTGGAATGGGGCATCGTCAACGACACCCCAGCCGTGTACAACACCGGCATCGCGGAGACGCTGATCAACCCCATTCTGATCGGGGGCACCAGCATTGATGACGCCATGAAGCAGGCGGAACAGTTCATAGACAAGGAACTGGAGCAGCGCGAGGACTGGAACATCATCGAGCGCAATTACAAGCACCACAATCTGATGATTTCCGACCAGCCGTAAGGTGCTTCAGCCTGGACAGGGGGGATACCTGCGTCCCGACAGGGCATCCCCCCAGACAGTCGACAGTGCGACATGACCTGGGATTTGCATTGAACATCAAGGAACGGCTGGGCCTCCTGACACCGGCCCTGGAGCGGCCCCGGCAAATCAAGCTGGCCGGCCAGAACATGATGATTGCCGGGGCGATCCTGCTGGCCGCCGCCTATTTCCTGATCTGGACCGTTTTCCCCTTCATCTACACGTTCATCTACAGCTTCTTCGATTGGCAGCCTCTGCGGCCCACGCAGAAGTTTGTGGGATTCGACAATTACGTGGAGGCCCTGTTCGAAGACCAGCGGTTCTGGCAGGCCATGGGCAATTCATTCGAGTTTGCCTTTGGCAATGTGGTGCTGGGCACGGTCATATGTTTGCTGGTGGCAGCCATGATTCATTCGGTCAAGCGCTTTCAGGCGTTTTTCCGGGCCAGCTACTTCATGCCCACCGTGACCGGCATGGTGGCCGTGGCCCTGGTATGGGAATTCATTTACCAGCCGCGGTTTGGCATCCTGAATACCGCCATCTTCAGTACGGTGGACTTTCTGAACTTGCCCACGCCCCCGGAAATTGGCTGGTTGACGCGGCCGCAGTGGGCCATGCCCAGTCTCATCATTTTTGGATTCTGGAAATTCCTGGGCGTGCGCATGATCATTCTGCTGGCCGGTCTGCAGAGCATTCCCCAGACCTACTACGAAGCCGCCCAGATTGACGGGGCCGGGGCCCGAGCCTCCTTCTTCCGCATTACCTTGCCCTTGTTGATGCCCGCCCTTTCCTTCGTCATCGTCGTGGGCGTCATCAACAGCCTGCAAGTGTTCGTGCCCATGTTTGTGATGACGGGCGGGGGCCCTCTGTTTGCCACCACGACCGTGGTCCTGCTGCTGTACGAAAAGACCTTCGAACTGTTCCGCTTTGGCTACGGAGCCGCGATTTCGTTCATATTGTTTGGCTTCATCATGGTCCTGACGATGGTCCAGATTCGGTTTCTGCGCAGCTCCTGGGACGTGGGAGGATAGGCTCGACGCCATGGCTGCCCATACGGAAGCGAGAAGAGGCCGTCCCTTCTCGGTGTCCGCCTTCCTGCTCTATCTGTGCTTGACGGTGGGCGCGCTCTTCATGCTGTTTCCCGTCCTGTGGATGGCCATGTCGACCTTCAAGCCGGAGGCCGAGATCAGTGCCTATCCGCCCTCGTTCCTGCCCAAGCGGCTTACCTTGGAGCCTCTGATTGACGCGTGGACCAAGATCAATTTCGGCCGGTATTTCCTGAACAGCCTGCTTGTCACCGGGGTGGCCACTCCAGTAAGCGTCTTTACTTCCGCCTACATTGGTTTCGTCTGGAACAAGTACGAATTCCGTTTCAAGGAAACGATGTTCTACATCATCATCGCCACCATGATGATTCCGGGTCCCATGCTGCTCATTCCCCACTACCAGGTGGTGCTTTGGGGCAATCTCCTCAATACCTACGCGTCCATCATTGTCCCGGCGGCCTTGACTCCGTACGGGATTTTCCTGATGCGCCAGTTCATGCACGGGGTGCCCAATGAACTGCTGGACGCCGGCCGGATCGACGGGGCCAGCGAGCCCCGGCTGTTCCTGCAGGTGGCTCTGCCCCTGGTGTCCTCGGCCCTTGCCGCGTTGGGCATCATCCAGTTCCTGGCCAACTGGGACAATCTTCTGTGGCCACTGGTGGTCCTAACCCAGACCAGCAAATACACCTTGGCGGTGGGACTGGCGACGTTTGCCGCCGAGTATGAACGCAATTTTGCGGTCCAGAACGCGGGGGCCTTCATTGCCGTGTTTCCGGTTGTGCTGACGTTCCTGTTTTTTCAGAAACACATTATCCGCGGCATCGCCCTGACGGGCTTGAAAGGGTGAGGACAGACTCCATGGCTCCCAATTTCCTGATCATGATCGTCGATCAAATGAACAGCTTCAGCCTGGGATGGAACGGCAACCCCGATGTCAAGACCCCGCACCTGGACAGGCTGTGCCGGGAGGGCGTCAGTTTCCAGCGCGCCTACACCAGCAACCCTGTGTGTCAGCCTTCGAGAGCCACCCTGCACACGGGACTTACGCCGCGCCAGCATGGGCTGATTACCAACGGCTGCAGTCTGGACGAGAGCATTCCCACTGTGACCGGAGTCTTGGCCGGACACGGCTACCGGACGCACTGCGTGGGCAAGATACACCTCCAGCCCTTCAGCACGGATCAATTGGATGCCGACGGCGACCCGGTGTCCTGGGAAAGCCGCGACCACTGGAATGCCGGCAACATCACCCGCCTGCCGCAACCCTTCTATGGATACCAGAGCACGGACTACGTGGGGGGCCACGTGGACTATGTCAACGGGGACTACGTCAATGACGTGGAGGCCCGACGTCCGGGCACCAAATCGGAATTGAGCCGGGAGAAGGCCTACCATTCCCTGCCGGGGTCTTCGGCATGGCGCATGAACATCCCGCCGGAGTGGCATTACAACGACTGGATCACGGAAAGGAGCATCCAGTTTCTGCAAGAGGCCGGCGAGTCCCCTTTCTTTCTCGTCACCTCGTTTCCGGATCCCCATCACCCTTTCTGCGCCACCCATCCCTACAGTGAAATGTATGATCCGGCCACATTGACTCTGCCGGAAAACTGGCAGTCCGCAGAGGAGCCCTGTGGATTTCTGGAGCGCTTCGACAAGGGCCAGACGCGCAACTGGGACGAAGCCATCCTCCGGGAGTCCCTGGCCCAGACCTACGGCATGATCACCCACATCGATGACTGCGTCGGCAGACTCTTGGATGCCCTCCGGGACACGGGGCATGCCGAGGACACCGTGGTGGTGTTTCTGTCGGACCATGGCGACTATCTAGGGTCCCATCACCTGCTCTTCAAGGGAGTCTGGCCCTACGAGCCTGTCATCCGGGTTCCGCTCGTCTGGCGGACGCCCGAGGGGCAGCGGGGTGTCACATGCCCGCAACCGGTAAGCCATTTGGACTTTGTGCCCACCGTGCTGGATTATGCCGGGTTGGATCAGGCCGGCTTTGACACGCGCGGGACCGAAGAGACACTGCCGATGCACTTGCCCGGCGAATCGCTGCGCGCCGTGATCGAGACAGGGGCCTCTGTGCAACAGGACGGCAAACTGGTGGAATTTGACGAAGACAGCAAGTCCGCTGAATTTTGTCGTTACCGCATGCTCATTGCCGATCGCTGGAAAATCTGCATTTACGGCGGCTCGGGCGATGGAGTTCTCTACGATCTGGAGAACGACCCCTGGGAAATGCAGAATTTGTGGGACGACCGAGATTGTCTTGACGTCAAAGTTGAGCTGCTCGCCAGACTCAGTGACCGGTTGGCGCACACAGATCGGCTGGACAATTACCGATACTGCAATGCCTGACTGTCCTTGACGACATGGGCAGTGCCTTGCGGGCCCAGTCCCGTTTCCGGGTGGGAAGCTGAGGAAGCTGAAGTGACCCGATTGGCAGCAGGGCCAGCCAGTTCTCCGCCCTCTTTGCGTACCGGGCAGCGATACGGCAGCATGGCTTGAGCTGGTGGATGGGCCGCTCCTTCTGGCGGTACCGCCGGTATCCAGCCGGTCGCAGAGGTCGGGCCGCCGTTCATGCTCGGGCTGCAGGAAGGTAACTGCGGAGGCCTCACCTGCGCATCGGCCGACGGCGATCACCTTTGGTGCAGCCGACCCGCGCGGCCTGCTGCGGAGACGGTCTCCGGGTTGTTGCACCGCTCCGTGGAGCATCCACGTGTCGCACTCGGTGTCTGCACGCCGGGCACCAGCTGGCCCCGGTGCCATGGGCCGCGCCCCCAGTCCCGGCTTCTACAGCCGCAAGGCGTCCAAGTCTTCCGTCACAGGCTGGCATTCGTGGGCTTCAGATTGGGTTCTGCACACGACGCCTTGGACAGCTTTCAATTGATCGGGGAACAATTGGATGTCCAATCTGGGATATATCAAGAATTTGACATTTTAGATAAAATATATGGTATATAGATGACATTGTCGTGACGAAATGAAGATATAGGCTCGACTTGGATGCAGGCAAAGGGGCCAAAGAGGTTGAGATGATTGAAAACGACCGTCTGGACATTTGCTTTGGAGCAGGATGGAGTGATGCCTATAGGTTGGCAGTCCAACACGATGCTTCACTGGAGGAAGTGGTGGACCGAGTCATCAGAGCTTGGGCCCGAGACCTACGCCACTATCCCCGGCCTCACGGCAGTGTGTCGACTCGTCTTGAATCCAGATGAATTGCCACCAGAAAGGCTTCTCTGCACCTTGGACAGAATCGTATGCGAACACCGCGGACACTGCTTTACGAAGGTTGCTGTCAGAACCGCCGGTAGATTGATAGAGCAGGTGTCAAATGGGATGGCAATCCTCAACAGGACTAATCCAGATATTCTTCTGTGTAGACATATCTGCGAAGACATAGTACAGCAGAGTTTTCTTGGCAAGGCGCGTGTTCACATGCTTGTCGATGGCATATTCGTGGATCCCGGAGAAACACGCGTCTGGCAATGCGATCTGATGAGAGTCATGCATCCTCAGCTGGAGTCTTTGTCCAAGCAACTTACGAGAGACTCCTCGGCCAAAGACTTGAGGGCCCCGAAGGGCCTTGCGCCCAAGAAATCTACAATTGACCTGCTTGATGAGGTACTGCTTTGAGAATCGGGAGAAAGTTCTCGGATTACAGATTTGACTTCTGATAGCTTCCCCCTGCGCCAAGTCCCATCCCAGTGTGGTCACTGCACCTCATGTCTGTTGCGAAGACTGTCATTGTATCGAGCTGGACTGGAGAGTTATGATCCGGCTTCAAACTATAGATTTGACATTTTTGAAGGAATCGAAGGATTGGGGGCCAAGGCCAGTCTCGCTTTTCATTCGCTTCAGGACCAGGCTCAGGCAATCCAAGAGTGCTTGGATGCAGAAAACCCATGGATGTGTCTGAAGAGCAAGTTTCAGACACTAACGAGGCTATCGGCAGGAGCCTTGGGGGCAAAACGAATGGGAAAAGGAAGTGCTTGGTGACAAAATGGTTCATATGTTCCGTACTTATTTGATGGAGTGGCAGTGGTTCTTGGCGAGCGTAAGGGACTTGCCGGAGTGATTCCATGTCTGAAGATGCCATAGCAGGAGTCGAGCCGCGCGAGATGGGGCGACGCCTGAGGGAGGCCCGCAAGGCGCGTGGGCTTACGCAGGAGGAGAGTGCCGCAAACCTGAACATCGCCCGGACGACCATCGTGGCCATTGAGCAAGGCCAGCGCCGCGTGCAACACGATGAGGTGTTCCAGTTAGCGGAGCTGTACGGGCGTCCACTGAGCGATTTTGTGGGGACCAGGCGGGACGTGGGCGATTTCTCCGTACAATTTCGCGCCCGAGTGACCAAAGGAAGCGGAGCGCGCGCGGAAGAGCTGCGGGACTCCATCTACTCCTTCCAGCGTCTCTGTGAAGACTACCTGTTGTTGGAGGACCTCAATTGCGTCTCTCGCAATCCGAAGTTTCTGCCAGAATACGACATGGACGGAATAGCGCCTGAAGATGTCGCCACAGCCGAGCGCAGTCGCCTGGGATTGGGTGCGGGGCCAATTCTCAATCTCAGGGAGATTCTGGAGGACGACGCCGGAATGCGTGTTTTCTACACTCCGTTTCCTTCCGACATTGCCGGTGTCTTTGCCTTTACACAAGAGCTAGGCGGGTGTATCGGTGTGAATATTCGCCATCCTGAGGTTCGGCGGCGTTGGTCGCTTGCCCACGAATACGGCCACTTTCTGACCAATCGATACAAGCCGGACGTGACGTATTTGACCAGCCAAGATAGAGTTTCCAGTGCTGAACGGTTTGCCGATGCCTTTGCCAGTGAACTGCTATTACCGGCCACCGGTGTTCGCATGAAATTCCACGAGATGGCTCGGGCTGTTGGAGGAAGAGTAACGCCGGCCGAAGTTTGTCGGCTGGCCCACAGCTTCTTTGTTTCGGTGGAAGCCATGATGCGTCGTTTGGAAGAGCTGAAACTGTTGCGAAAAGGCACTTGGCACAGACTCCGGGACAGAGGGTTCAAGGTGCAGGAGGCCCAAACCCAAATGGGATTGTCCATGCCTGTGCACCACGATCAGGTCGTCCCTCTCCGTTTCAGGTACTTGGCAGTCCAGGCATATATCAATGAGCAGTTGTCGGAAGGCCGATTGGCTACCCTGTTGCGGGTTGACCGTGTCTCTGCGCGTGACTTGGTTCAGGAATTGACCCACCCAGTGCACTTGCAAAAAGGGGGCAGAGTCGCATCCTTGGAATTGGATTTTGCCCATCCGCTCAACCAAGTCGCGTCCTGAGGGATTCACTGGGTTGTCGTTGGATGCCTCTCAAAGGCGACAGCAAGAAATGCACGAGGCAGATTTTGTTGGATGCCTGCTGCCTGATCAATCTGTATGCGACCGATCGCATCCAAGAGATCGCGCGCACAGTTCCCTTTCATTGCAACGGTGCAGGTTTCATATTGGAAAACGAGATCCTTTTTGTAAAGGGGACCGATGCCGCTGGTGAATCCGAGATGGATTTTCAGATTGTCCAATCGTCTCTCATTGAGGAGGGGCTGATTCGTGTCTGCAATCCGGTGAAGGCTGAGCAGACGACCATCTTGCAACTGTCAGCCCAATTCATGCTGGACCAAGGAGAAATCATCTCCGGCGCCATGGCGATTTGCAGGGGATATGGATTGGCAACGGACGATATTGCCGCCAGGCGCGATCTGAGATGCTTTGCACCGGACTTAAATCTGTTCTCCACAGCGGAATTGCTCAAAGCGTGGATAGAAGAGGCGTCCATACCCTGCAGAGAGGCAGGACACGTCCTGCAGTTGATTGAGAGTCGGGCCCGCTTCGTTCCAAGCAGGCGCGACCCGTTGCGAGAATGGTGGAGGGAACTTTCCAAACAGAGATTGTGATACCGCTGTGAGATATGCTAAGCGTCCGGCCGGGGTTGATGGCATGGTGGGGTCAGACACATTCCCATTGCCCTGGTTCCCCTGCGGCATCTGCATCTGCCTCCCGCCCCACAGGATCAAGTGCAGGCACTGCGGCCCGATGCCACCCTGCAGCCCGCCGAACGGGCCCGCGGGGAGATGTGCCTCCTCTCCTCTCGCGGGTGGACCGCGCCGGGGATGCCGCGGGCGCCGCCCTCGGCGGCGGCACGTGATGACCGCCCTGATCCCGCACGGCCCGGCCGCAGGGCTGCCGTGGACCGTCGGCGACCGCTCCTGCACGGCAGTGGACGGCGTGGCGTGCCTGGCACATCACGTGCCGCCCCACATCGGCTCCCGACGCCGGGGTCCGGTGCCTCTGCCCACCGACCCGCTGCAAGGCCCCGGAACCTCTGTGCCATCCCGTCCGGCAGGACTGGAGGGTGGCCGCCCGTTTGACCGGCCACGGAGACTGGCCCCATTGTGCCCAGGCCTGTCGGCTGGTCCGTTGTGTCCAGCGACTGGGCAAGCCCGTCTGGCAGGAGGGGGACTACGCGGTCACCCGTTTGACCCTGGCCCAGGCCGGTCCCCCACGGCTGCTGCCGCTGTGGCACCAACACTGGCACAGCGAGCACCGCCTGCATTGTGTCCGGGACGCGACCTTGGGCGAAGACCGCTGCCACGTGCGGACGAGGCCGGCACCGCTGGTACGGGCAGGGCTGCGCAACACCGTGATCAGCCTGCTGCGCATGGCGGACCAGGACAACATCGCGGCCGCGCTCCGGCGCAGGGCCGTACACCCGGAGGAGGCTCTGCGCCTGCTTTTGCCCCCCCTTGACTCTAGAATGCAATGACCCTGGGCCCGGCGACCCGGTCGCCGGCCCGGACCCGAGGGGGGTGTCCCGCAGGGCACAAGATGACAGGGGGCTGGGAGCGCAGGCCGGGAGGCTACCCCCGAGCCACGATCGGCGGCCCCAGATCCCGGCTGTCCTGTCCCGGAGCGCACCGCCCATGCCCCGGCCGGGTGGGGGGTGCCGCCGGGGGGACTCCCAGATCCAGGCCCCAGCCCCGCCGCGCGGGCAAACACCCCGCCCCCTCCCCTGCCGGATGCGCGCCCCAGGGCCCGACCGCGCCGCAGGCGGCTCGGCACGGTGGGCAGGGGTTTCTGGAGCGGGAGGTGCCACGGATACCATGCAGGGGGGCGCAGCAGGGTCCCACGCAGGGGACTGCGGGTGGGTGCAAGGCCCCTGGCCTGCCTGCCTTCGTGCCAGCGTCCCTCCCCCACAGGCTCCGGATGCGCCTGCCAGGGTCCGTGCCGGGACCCGCCCGTTTAGATTGGGCGCATATGTGCAATACCCTTGTCAAGGGGGGTAGCGGGAGATGAAGTGCCGGGTCTGGGTGGTGCGCTGCGTCCCGATGCGGCGGATGGATTCCACTGCGATCAGACTGCGCAGGTTGGGCCAGGGGCTCTGGGCGTGCCCGTACACCACGATCTCTCGGTCGCCGCTCCCCCGGCTATGCTAAGTCTCGAGGCGGCTAGGGCCGCCGTGGACAGTCGTGTGACCGGCGGGCCGGTCGACCGGACTTGGCACGGCTTCCGCAGCTCGGGCCCGCGCGCAAGTGTCGTGGACGGCGGCCTGCAGGGTGGACTAATTCTCTTGGATGGTCAGCATGGAGTCGGCACCCTGCGCCCGCAGGGTTTGCGCCATCTTCTTCAGGGTCCCCCACCCACGCCGTGGGTCCCCGGTCCCGTGTGACGAGGCTGCCCTGCCGCGTCCGCCAGTGCCGCAGGGCGGGCGCAGGGCCCACCAGTCGCAAACCAGGCCTGAGAGCCTGTGTGAGAAGGGGTGGAGTGCCTATACAATGGGTCTGCATGCCCTTTCCAGCCTGGAGTGTATCATGTCCCGGACGCCCTATCCCAGCGATCTCACGGATGCCCAGTGGGAGCTGCTGGCCCCCTTGATCCCACCGGCCCAACCGGGCGGACACCCCTAGGGCGGCCCTCGGGGACAGCCCGTCGGTCCAAACGACTGAAAAAGGGGGTCCGGGGCTATGATGCCGCCAAAAAGGTGAACGGACGCAAACGGCACATCCTGGTGGACACGATGGGGCTGCTGCGGGCGGTGGCCGTGCATCCGGCCGACATCCAGGACCGGGAGGGCGCCCCACAGGTCCTGCTGCAGGTAGGCGAGTGCTGTCCGCGCCTGCAACACCTCTGGGCCGACGCGGGCTACAGTGGGCCGGCCTGGGCCACCTGGGTGCAGGAGACCGTCGGCTGGACTGTGGAGATTGTGTCCCGGCCCCCGGGCACCCGGAGCTTTGCGGTGTTGCCCCGGCGCTGGGTGGTGGAGCGCACGTTTGGCTGGCTGGGGCGTTGCCGACGACTGAGCAAGGACTACGAGGAACTACCCGCCACCACGGCAGCCTGGATCCGGTGGGCCATGATGCACCTCCTGCTGCGGCGCTTGGCATGACCTTCTCACACAGGCTCTGAGGGTCCCGCCCGCAGGCTGTGCTGCCGGCCAGCGGCATGGACGCCGCCCATGCCGGCGCAGACGGCGATGCTAAGCATGTCCGACCGCCCATGCCGCTGGCCTTGGGCGTGGCGGAAGTCCTCGCTGGGCGGTGGTCAGCGACGGCCCGGAAATTCCCTGCGCTTTTGTGCTCCTGTGGGCTCTTGGATGTGTACGGAACCCATGCCGCCATTGTCCCCTCTCGGAAAGCAGGGACTATGCCCGAATGACACATTGGAGTGCATGAAAAGGCTTCTGCCTGTGTATGTATACTGTGCACATGATGGTATGTCCCCTTGCGCGCTGCTGGACCCGCCTCTCAGCCCGGAGGCCTGCATGATTCCCCAACTGCCGTTCGGGTTGTCCCGTTTTGCCGACATTCAAGCGGCCCCCGACGTCCTGTACGTGGACAAGACGCGCCTCCTCGCCCCGCTGTTTGCACAACGGCACAGTCCCCACCTGTTCCTGACACGGCCGCGGCGCTTCGGCAAGACCCTGTTGCTCTCCACGGTGGAGGCCCTGTTCCAAGGTCGGCGGGACCTGTTTGTGGACACGTGGATCGGGCAAGCAGAACGCTGGGACTGGGAGGGGCGCACGCATCCCGTGCTGCGTCTGGACCTGGGCCTGCGTGGCATGCACGACGCGGCACGATTGGAGACGCAACTGGGTGTCTTGGTAGCCCACGAAGCGCAGGAGCGAGAGATTTCCTTGCCGGACGCCGCGTTGCCTCCCTTGGCACTGCGTCTGCTCTTGAGACAGATGGCCACCGCCGGGCGGCGAGTTGTGGTGCTGGTAGACGAATACGATACAGCGGTCACGGAAAATCTGGACCGGCCGGACGTGTTGGAGGACATCCTGGATATCCTGCGCGCCTTCTACGGAGCCCTGAAGGACAGTGCCGACGCGGGTTTCGTGGAGTGCACGCTGGTCACAGGCATCACGCGGCTGGCCCACGCCGGCCTGTTCTCCGGGGCCAATCATCTCGCGGATCTGTCACACCGGCCCGACGTGAACGACCTACTGGGTTTTACGCACGCCGAACTCCGGGAGCCGCGCGTGGCCGCCTTGGTGGCGCAGGGTGCCCGGAACTTGGGTTGCACCCCCACCGAACTGTACGCAGCCCTGGAGCGGCAGTACAACGGCTACCGCTTCGCCGAGGGAGCAGAAGCGGTGTTCAACCCCTATACCCTGGCCGGGTGCCTAGAGGAACTGGCCATCCCAGGCGTGGCCATCCGCTGGAGTCTGGACCGGCTGCCCAGCAACTGGGCGGCAACGGGCACTCCCAAGGTCCTGTTGCGCGGTCTGCGGAGTTGCCACATGCCATCCCTGACCACCTTGGAGGGTCAGGATGCCCGTCCCCTGACCCAGAGTCAGTTCGATGTCGGCAAGCCCCACGTCACGGCCCTCCTGTTCCAGGCTGGCTACCTGACGCTGGACGCCTCTGTGCCTCCGGGCCTGGCCTTTCCCAACCGCGAAGTGCGGGAGGCCTTTGCGGAATCCCTGATGGAGTGGTTCGCGGAGACGGCACCAGCGTGGTTGGAAAGCCAGGCGTTCCCCCGCGCCTCCACGGCGGTGCAGTTGCGGGACGCCCTGCTGCGGCAGGACGCGGAGGCCGTGCGCCATGTAATCGCCAGCTGTCTGGAGGCCGTGCCCGGCATGCTGTATCAATTTGGCGACCAACATGTTTCCTCCCATGAACCCTTCTACCAGGCCTTGCTGCATGTCCTGTGCCAATCCCTGGATCTGCCCCTGACGGCGGAACTGCCGACAGGACTGGGACGCGTGGACCTGGCGCTGGAGTTGCCGGAGCGCATCTGCCTGCTGGAGGTGAAGGTGGACCGGTCACCCGAGGTGGCCCTGCGGCAGGCGTTCGGCACCTTCTACGCCGCGGCCTGGCAGGCCCGTTCCCTGCCCGTGACAGTCTGGGGGGTGCAGTTCGACCGGACCACCCACACGGTGCAGGCCTGCCAGGCCTGGGACCTGGGCCGGTTCGACCGGGTTGCGGCGTGCTGGGAGTGCGAGCCCTTCAACATCTCCTTGGCCGAGTTGCGTCGGATGTCCGCAGCGGAACGTCAGGTGTATGTGCGTACGGCATCCCTGCGGGAAGCGCCCCCGCGCTCCTGCACCGACTGATGGCGCGTCAGCGCGCAAGCCGTCCCGAAATCTGTGTAGCGGATATGCGCATCTCGCGGAGGCGTCACTGAATCTCCTGTACCCAAGGCTTCCCTTGCATTCCATCGATTTGCAGGAATCCCCGATATTTTTGATCATGCCTGGCATCGCAGTCTCTCGATCATGCCCGCCCATTCGTCCTTACAACAATTCCCGCGTCGCAGGGAAACGCCCTTGTGTCTCGACCGCGGAACCGGTTTTCACTCAAGGATCGGTCTGCATCAAGACCTGCTTGGCAGGAGAATGCCATGACATCGAGTCTCCCATCCCTCCTGACCGCCTTCCATCACGCGACATGTCTCGTCTAACCCTGCGCGCGCTCTCTGGCAAACCCTGCTGCAGCAAGACCGCCGTCTGCCCGTTTTTGACATTGAGCGAAAGGGCAAATCCGGTTGGAACTTCAATGCGAGACCGAACATTCCCTGAGATTTTTCCACTGATGTCCCACAACGCACCATGACCCCGGAAGCATTCATCGCCAAGTGGCGCAACGCGGATTTGAAAGAGCGGTCGGGCAGTCAGGAACACTTCATCGATCTCTGTCGCCTGCTGGGCGAACCGACTCCGGCCGAGGGGGATCCCACGGGCGAGACCTACTGTTTTGAACGCGGGGCGCACAAGGACACCGGGGGAGCCGGCTGGGCCGACGTGTGGAAACGGCACCATTTCGCATGGGAGTACAAAGGCCCGCACGCGGATCTGGACGCGGCCTTCAATCAGCTAAGGCAGTACGCGCTGGCCTTGGAGAATCCGCCCTTGCTGATTGTCTCGGACATGCTGCGGTTCCGCATCCGCACGAATTGGACCAACAGTGTCAGCGAAACGCACGAGATTGCACTGGACGATCTCGCTGACGCGGCGGTGCGGGACAAGCTCAAATGGGCGATGTCCGATCCCGAGCGGCTACGCCCCGGCGAAAGCCGCCAGACTCTGACTGAGCGGGCCGCGACCACGTTTGCTGTCTTGGCACAGGACCTGCGAGACCGTGGATACGCACCGCAGGAAGTGGCACACTTTGTGAACCGGATGGTCTTCTGCATGTTCGCGGAGGATGTGGGGCTGTTGCCCCACGACATGTTTACGCGGATGTTGCGGGCAGCCCAGCAGCAGCCCTCCGCGTTTGCTGCACTGGCCGGCGACCTCTTTCGGGCCATGCAGCATGGCGGCCGCGTGGGTTTTGAAGCGGTGGCATGGTTCAATGGCGGGCTTTTCCACGACGACAAGGCATTGTCCCTTACGATCTCCGAAATTGCGTTGGTGCTGGAAGCAGCGGCCCTGGACTGGTCGGAAATTGATCCCTCTCTCTTGGGGACACTGTTCGAACGTGGGCTCGATCCGGACAAGCGGGCCCAGCTGGGGGCGCACTACACGGATCGGGACAAGATCATGCAGATCATCGACCCGGTGGTGATCCGGCCCTGGCGGGAGGCGTGGCAATCGACCCAATCGGAAATCACCGCGTATCTGGAACGTGCCTACAAGACCAAGTCCCGCTCTGCGCACACCCGATTTCGTGGTCAGGCAGAGAAGAGATTGAATGCATTCCTGGCACGGTTGCGGAGCTTCGTTAGTCTTGGATCCGGCGTGCGGGTCGGGCAATTTCCTGTACCTGGCTCTACACGCTCTGAAAGATCTGGAGCATCAAATCCAGCTGGAGGCCGAAAGCTTGGGTTTCCAAAGAGGGTTTCCCGGCGTGGGGCCTGCCAATGTCAAGGGGATCGAACTCAATCTTTTTGCTGCCGAACTGGCCCGCGTTTCCGTTTGGGTCGGGGAGATCCAGTGGATGCGCCGGAATGGGTTCAACGCGTCCCGCGACCCGATCCTGAAGCCGCTGGAGACCATTGAGTGCCGGGACGCTCTCATTGCGCCGGACGGGAGCGAAGCGACTTGGCCCAAGGCCGATGTCATTGTGGGCAATCCACCCTTCCTCGGCGACAAACGCATGCGCAGTCATTTGGGAGACAGGTACGTCACATCCCTGCGCGCTCTGTATCATGACCGGGTCCAAGGCGGGGCAGACTTGGTCTGCTACTGGTTTGCCAAGTCGGGCCAATTGGTCGCGGAAGGCAAAGTGAAACGGGTGGGACTGGTGGCGACCAACTCAATCCGCGGCGGGCGCAATCGCACAGTCTTGGATTGGGTTGTCGAACAGAGCACGATCTTCGAGGCCTGGTCCGATGAACCGTGGGTGCTGGATGGCGCGGCCGTGCGAGTGTCTCTAATTTGCTTTGCTGGAGAGGAGACCCCAACACCGAAGGGGCTTTGCCTGGACGGCCAGCCAGTGGGACGTATCCACGCAGATCTAACCGGAACTGCTTTCGACCTCACGCAGGCGATGCGTCTGCCCCACAACGCAGACATGGCTTTCAGAGGAAACATGAAAGCCGGAGCCTTTGACATTCCGGGTGAATTGGCTAGACATTGGTTGTGTCGCCCCTCCAACCCTAATGGTAGAAGGAACAAGGATGTGCTCAAGCCTCGGGTAAACGGGTCCGACCTCATGGGACGATCATCCGATCGCTGGATCATCGATTTTGGCAATTCCATGAATGTCTCTGATGCTGCATTCTATGAAGCCCCGTTCGCCCATGTCGTGGAGCAAGTCAAGCCGTCTCGCGAAAAAAACCGTAGAAAGAGTCTTAGGGAGCGGTGGTGGATTCATGGAGAGGCGCGCCCGGCTATGTGGCGGATGCTCGCGAATTTGCAGCGTTGTATCGTGACTCCCGAGACGTCCAAACATAGAGTATTTGCTTGGCTTGACACGCGGGTCTGTCCGGATCACCGGCTGATTGTCATCGCCCGCGACGACGACACCACTTTCGGTGTTCTGCACAGCCGATTTCACGAGATATGGGCTGTGCGGCGGGGTTCCTGGATGGGACAAGGCAACGATCCTTGCTATACCACCACTACCACATTCCAGACATTTCCCTTTCCCTCCGGTTTGGAACTGCACAGACCTGTGGCTGCTTATGCCGCAGATCCCCGCGCCGGAGCCATTGCCGCAGCGGCCCGGAATCTGGTGGCATTGCGCGACCGCTGGCTAAATCCTCCCGAGTGGGTGGAGTGGGTAGGTGAGCCTGTGCCCGGCTTTCCTGCACGACCGGTTCCGCGGAACGCAGAAGCTGCCCAGGCTGTGAAGGGCCGGACCTTGACCAAACTCTACAACGCCAGGCCGCAGTGGCTAGTGGATGCGCATGCCGCTCTTGATGCCGCGGTCGCAGCGGCCTACGGCTGGCCCGAGGACATGGCCGAGGAAGATTCACTGGCGGCCTTGCTGGCCCTGAATCTGGAACAAGGTGCTGCGGATGCAGCCTGAAGCGACCGCAAAGATCCCAGTACTGCCATATACTGCCCTTGGCGTCCGGCTGATCCCAGTGTGCTGCTGATGCCCCAACCCTACAGGCCATCGTCATCCAGACTCTGTGATGTATCTGGAAGACGGGGGATTGTCCGGCAGAAAACCGGGTCGTTTTGTGCCTTTCAGCAGTACGGTGTCCGTGTATGCAAGCTCTTAGGCTTACGCCGCAGGGTCTGACTCTGGCCCCGCATTGTCCCGTGCCCGAACCCCAAGACCGGCAAGCCCGGATTGCCCTCGATCTGGCGGGTATCTGTGCCACCGATCTGGAGATGGTGGCGGGCTACAACTCTGGAGCCCGCCTCATTCTCGGCCACGAATTTGTCGGTACAGTGGAGTGCAGTCCGTCCGCACCTCACTGGGAAGGCCGGCGCGTGGTGGGGGAAATCAATGTGGGTTGCGGGACCTGCACAGACTGCCTGCGCCAGGAATTCTCTCATTGTCCAGGACGGACGGTCCTGGGCATTGTCAACCATGATGGGGCCTTTGCCGACTATCTCGTCCTGCCCGCCGTGAATCTGCATGCCGTTCCCGACTCGCTGGGCGATACCGCAGCGGTCCTGACCGAACCGGTAGCCGCCGCCTTGCAAATCCAGGAGCAGTTGACGCTGTCCCCGGAAACGCGAATTGGCATTCTGGGCGCAGGCAAACTGGGGACCTTGGTGGCCCTGACCTTGCAGAGCCGGGGGTACTCCCCTCTGGCGTTTTGCAAGTATCTCCGGCAGGCAGAGGTCCTGCAGGCACACGGAGTGGAGACGGCCGATGCTTCCGATGCATACGTTGCAGATTGGCAACACACAATGCGCCATCGGTTTGACGTGGTGATTGAATGCGCTGCCACGCCTGCCATATACGATCTTGCCTTGGAGCTGGTGCGGCCGCGGGGCACATTGGTGGTCAAAAGCACTCTGTCCAAGGTCGGGCATCTGGACTTGAACACAGTGGTTGTCAACGAAATCCGCGTGCAGGGCAGTCGCTGCGGACCGTTTGACCAGGCGTTGGGATGGCTGACCGAGATTACGGCCTCCGGTTGGCTGGATATAGACAGTCTCATGGATCAGGAGTTTTCCCTGGCAGAAGGCCTGGCCGCCTTTCGCCGCGCCGCTCAGCCTGGCGTATCCAAGGTTCTGCTCAAGCCCTGAGCGGTGTCCGCATCCCCCGCAGGCATTTCGAATGTACGTCCCACGGCCGCGTCTGCCGCGCCTCATTACCCTGGACGGTCCCACGGCATCAGGCAAGTCCACCGTGGGATTCCGCCTGGCCCAGGAGCTGGATTATCTCTTCTTCGATACGGGCATTCTGTATCGCATCGTGTGCTGGAAGGCGCTTTTGGGTGGGGCTCCGCCCTTCACCTCCGCTCACTTGGCCGAGATTGCCGCCCATCTGGAATTTGACCTGCGGCCCCCCGAGCCAGCCGCCCGGGCCATCGGCACCACTACAACGGTCATGGTGGGAGATCGGGACGTGACCTGGGAATTGCGCAAGAAGGAGATTGATCAGTTGCTGCCGACAGTGGCCGCCCAGCCCGGGGTGCGGTCCAGTCTGACTGCACGCATGCGCCAGATTGGCCAGGTGTACCTGGAAGGGGAGGGACACAGGCAGGGAGTCATCGTGGTGGGCCGGGATGTGGGCACTGTGGTGTTCCCGGATGCCGAGTGCAAGTACTTTCTCGATGCCGATCCCAAGATCAGGGCCCATCGCCGACATGCCGAGCTGCAGGCCCGAGGGGAAAATCGGAGTGAAGACGAGGTGCTGGCCGACCTGTTGCAGCGAGACCACGTTGACCGCACCCGGACGCTGGCTCCCACGCGGCCGGCGGACAATGCTATTATCCTGGACACGACCGACCGGTCTGTAGGCCAGATAGTGGATCAGGTGCGACAACACCTCTGGGATCGATTCCTGACTCCATGAACCACATCCCTTCCGCCCAGTTGTCCACCGCCCAGCGGCTGGAAATCTACCACTTTCTCTATCTCGCCCGCCGTTTTGACGAGCGCATGGTCTCTCTGTGGAAACAGGGCCGCGGTCTGGGCACCAGTTTCAGCTCCAGAGGGCACGAGGCCATCAGCGTGGGGTGCGGCTATGCCTTGGAACCGGACGATATGGCGGCTCCCATGCACCGCAATGTCGGCACCCACATGGTGCGCGGGGTGTCACCGGGCAGGCTGCTGTCCAACTACCTGGGCAAGGCCACAGGGGCCACCCGCGGCCGGGATGCGAACATCCATGGCGTCGGGGATTTGGGATGCAACCTGATCGGATTTGTCAGCCACATTCCCCAATCCATGTCGGTGGCCTTGGGGGCTGCGATGAGCTTCAAGATTCGGGACCAGCCACAGGCTGCCCTTACGATATGTGGGGATGGGGCCTCCACTACAGGGACGTTCCACGAAACCCTGAACATGGCGGCGATCTATCAGGCCCCTCTGGTGGTGATTCTGGAAAACAACCTGTATGCCTATTCCACCCCCGTGGGCACGCACTCCGCGGTCACGGATCTGGCCGAGAAGGCCAGGGCCCATGGAGTCAAGGCGCAGGTAGTGGATGGCAATGACGTGGAAGCCATGTATGACGCGGCCCATACGTACCTGGCCTTGGCCCGACAAGGCCGAGGTCCCGGTCTGATTGAAGCCAAGACCATGAGAATGCTGGGCCATGCCCTGCATGACGGGGCCGAGTACGTCCCGGCGGATCTGGTGGCTGCATGGGAAAAGCGGGATCCGGTGTCCCGGTATCGGATCAAGCTGCAGGAGGCCGGAGTGGCAGACACCGCACTGGCCGAAGTTGAGACCCAAGTGGAGCGGGACATGGATGAGGCCGTTGCCTTTGCCGAAGGCAGCGCCTACCCGGATGCCGCCACGGTCATGGAGGGGGTCTATGCCACTTGATCCGATCGCTGGTCTGGCCCCCACCATGACCGGAACGGCGCAGGGACCTGGAGCCACCGCCTCTGGCTCTCGCGTCCTGACCTACCTGGAGGCCATATCCGAGGCCCTCAGGTCGGAAATGCAAAGAGACGAGAACGTACTGGTGCTGGGGGAAGACGTCGGCGGCACCTTTGGGGGCGCCTTCAAGGTCACCAAGGGACTGTGGGAGGAATACGGTGAGTGCCGGGTGATCAACACGCCCATGTGCGAACTGGGTTTCACCGGCATGGCTACCGGCATGGCCATGATGGGGTTGCGTCCCGTGATTGAACTGCAGTTCGCCGACTTCATTTCCACCGCGTTTGATGCCATTGTGCAGTTTGCCGCCAGTGCCCACTACATCCAAGGCCGAGCAGTCCCCTGGACAGTGCGGGCTCCCAGCGACGGCGGCACCAATTCCGGCCCCTTCCACAGCCAGAATCCGGAAGCCTGGTTTGCACATGTGCCGGGCCTCAAGGTAGTCTGCCCCGGCACCCCGGTGGATGCCAAGGGGTTGCTGATTGCGGCCATCCGGGACAACAATCCCGTGATCTTCATGGAGTGCAAGCCGCTGTATCGTTCCCTGAAGGGCGAGGTTCCGGTGGGAGACTACACCGTGCCCATCGGTCAGGCCCAAGTGGCCCGTGACGGGGAGGACTTGTCCATCATTACGTATGGGTCGCAACTGCAGCAGTCTCTGCTGGCTGCCACGGAACTGGCTCGGGAGGACATCCACGTCGAAGTGCTGGACCTGAGATCCTTGAAGCCGTTGGACACCCAGAGCCTGCTGGACACCGTCCGCAAGACCGGCAAGATCTTGATTGTCCATGCCGCGAATCGTTTCATGGGGGCCGGAGCCGAAGTGGCGGCCTTCATGGCCGAGGAGGCGTTCGAGTACCTGGATGCCCCGGTGCAGCGTATCGGCGGACTGGATACACCGGTGCCTTTCAGTCCGCCTCTGGAACAGGCCTATCGGCCCGACGCGGCCAAGATTGGCGCGGCAGCCCGCACCCTGGCGGCCTACTGATGGGCATGACAGGTGCAGAACAGGCCTTGCCTTGCCACTGCGGTGGACAAGGACAGACATCCAGATCCCACGTGATGCCTGCAGGGATCGGAGCATGAAACTGGGCACGCTCTGCTACGTGCGGAGGGCCGGGCAGACGCTCATGCTCTTGCGCAACAAGAAGCCCCGGGATTTCCATGAAGGCAAGTGGAACGGACTGGGAGGCAAGCTTGAATTGGGGGAGACCCCGGAAGAGTGTGTGGTGAGGGAAGTCAGGGAAGAGAGTGGCCTGACTGTGTGCACCCCGGTGTTGCACGGCATTCTGACCTTCCCGGCATTTGATGAAGTGGATGATTGGTATGTCTTTGTCTATACCGCCGACCGTTTTTCCGGGCAGCTGATTGACTCTCCCGAAGGCGAACTGGCCTGGATTGCCAATGCGCAGCTGATGGCTCTGAACCTGTGGGCGGGAGATCGCATTTTCCTGCCTTGGCTCGAGAACGGCCAGTTCTTCTCCGGCAAGTTCATCTACAAGCACGGCAACCTGGTGCAGCACGATGTGACGTTTCATCCGTTTTTGCGAGCGCCGTCCATGGCGGCAGGTGCGGCCTGAGGGCCCCCAGGTCCTGCCGGATGGCTGGCATTTTGTCGGACAAAATCACGGAAGCCACAGCCTTTTCCTTGCCCTTGCGTCCCATGCGTATCTTCTCCGTGCCCGAAGCGCAATCCGGCATCTTGCGCCGGCAGCCATACCAGGACGTGACCCTGCCGCCTGCCCTGCAGGAGCCCTATGGGCGTCCGGTCACCGCGGCCGAGGCCACCCGCGAAATTCTGGAGGATGTCGCGGCGCGCGGGGATGCCGCACTCATGGACTGGAGCCGCAAGCTGGAAGGAGGAGTCCCCAGAACTCTGGAAATCGGCACGGAGGATTTGCAGAAGGCCTACGAGAGTGTTCCGGCCGCGCTGGCGGCGTCCCTGCAACTGGCCGCCGACCGCATTCGTGCCTTTCACCAAAAGCAGCCTTGTGTCAGCTGGATTGACACGTCGGCACAGGGCACCTTGGGTCAGGTCATGCGGCCGATTGACCGGGTGGGCATCTACTGCCCTGGCGGAACGGCCCCGTTGCCCAGCACCCTCCTCATGACGGTCATTCCGGCGCAAGTGGCAGGGGTGCCGTCCATCGCCGTGATTACGCCAGCCCAGCAGGAAACGGGACTTCCCTCCGAAGTGACTCTGGCCGCGGCGCATGTCGCTGGATTGCAGTCCGTGTACGTGGCAGGCGGCGCGCAAGCCATCGGCGCCTTGGCATTTGGCACGGAGACAGTCCAGAAAGTCGACAAGATTTGCGGTCCTGGCGGTCTCTTCACCACGCTGGCCAAGAAAGAGCTCTTTGGGCAAGTCGGGATTGACGGGTTGGCCGGTCCAACGGAAACCCTGATCATCGCCGACGAGACCGCCGATGCAGGCACAGTAGCGGCGGACCTGCTGGCCCAGGCCGAGCATGACATCCTGGCGAGCGCCATTCTGCTGACCCCGGCTCCCAAGACCGCCGCGGCCGTGGCGGCGGCTCTGGGCCACAAGATGGAGACGTTGCCCAGGGCGAAGATTGTGGCGCAGTCCATGGTCCAGAACGGGGGCATCGTGGTGACGGATACGCTGACGGAAGCCTTTCACTTGTCCAACCTGTATGCTCCTGAGCATCTCTGCCTGATGGTGCAGGATCCGTGGTCGCACCTGCCCAAGGTGCGCAATGCCGGGGGCATATTCCTGGGCCGGGACAGTTTTGAGGTGTTGGGAGACTATGTGGCAGGCCCCAGCCACGTCATGCCCACCAACGGCACTGCCCGCTTCAGCAGCGCCTTGAACGTGTTGGACTTCGTGCGCATCGTCAGTGTGTTCGGACTCAATCAGAGCGCCTTGGACACGTTGGGGCCCGCGGCCGCCCGGCTGGCCGCCGCGGAAGGCCTGGACGCCCATGCCCGCACCGTGACGGAAAGACTGGACTCCGGTTGACATGTTTGATCCTGCGTCTCTCCTCAATCCCCATCTGCGGGACATGGAGGAATACGTGCCCATCCAGCCCTTTGAAGTGCTCAGTCAGGAACTGGGCCTGCCGCCCGAGAGGCTGGTCAAGCTGGATGCCAACGAAAACCCCTTTGGCCCCCCCCAGGTGGTCCTGGATGCGCTGGCGGAGTACCCCTACTATCACATCTACCCCGACCCCGAGCAGCAGGCCCTGCGCCGGGCCGTGGCACAGGCCTATCAGGTGCCTTTCGAGTCCATTGCCATAGGGTGCGGCGCGGACGAGTTGCTCGACTACCTCTGCCGCCTTTTTCTTTCCCCCGCGGACAGCATTTTGAATCTGCCCCCGACCTTTGGCATGTACAGCTTTGATGCCCAGCTGGCCGGAGCCTCGGTGCGGCAGGTCTGGCGGCAGCCCGATTTCAGTGTGGACATGGAAGGGGTGGAGGCGGCGGTAGCCAGGTCGCAGGCGCAAGCGGAAGGGGGCGTCAAGATGGTATTTGCCACTGCCCCCAACAATCCCAGCGGCACGTGGATCCTCGACGAGGACCTGCTGCGGTTGTTGGACTTGCCGGTCCTGGTGGTCTTGGATGAGGCCTATGTGGACTTTGCCCTGCGGAGCTCCCGCATGGACTGGGTGGCGCGGTATCCCAATCTGATCGTGCTGCGCACCTTCAGCAAGGCCATGGGCATGGCCGGGTTGCGTTTGGGCTTCGGCATTTTCCCGGACTGGTTGATGCCCCACTTCTGGAAGTGCAAGCAGCCCTACAACGTCAGCGCGGCCGCCATGGCCGCAGGTCTGGCCAGTCTGCAACACCAAGACGCCGTGCAGGATATGGTGCGGCAGATGCGGGAGGCCCGAGCCTCCTTGTTGAAGGATTTGCAACCCATTCCCTATCTGGAAGCGTATCCGTCCGAGGCCAATTTCGTGCTGTGCCGCGTCTTGGGCCGCGACGCCCGCGGATTGTGGCAGAGATTGCGGGAAAAGGGTATTCTGCTGCGCCATTACAGCAAGCCCGGCCTGGAGGACTGTATCCGGATTTCCATTGGTCGGCCTGAGCAGATGGCCCGGTTGATGGACGTGCTGCACAGCATGCCCAAGGAGTGAGATGGCGGACATGGCAGAACGCTCGGCCCGCGTGGAGCGGAAAACCCGTGAAACTCAGGTCTCGCTGTCCCTGCATGTGGACGGACAGGGCCGGGCCGAGGTGGATACCGGCATCGGGTTTCTGGACCACATGCTGACCCTGTTCGCCCACCATGGCCTCTTCGATCTGGCCGTGTCCTGCCAGGGGGACCTGGAGGTGGACGAACATCACAGTGCCGAGGATGTCATGATCTGTCTGGGTCTGGCCCTGGCGCAAAGCCTGGGCGACAAGGCGGGCATTGTGCGCACGGCGCACAGCTATGTAGCCATGGACGAGGCGTTGGCGCGCACGGTCGTCGACTTGGGGGGCCGGCCCTTCAGTGTGGTGCAATGCAGCTACAACGGGCCCCAGGTGGGGCAGTTGTCCACAGATCTGATTGCACACATGCTGTATGTCATGGCCGCCCAGGCCGCCATGAATCTGCACGTGACCGTGCTGGCTGGCGACAACGATCATCACAAGGTGGAAGCCATCTTCAAGTCCTTGGCCCGGGCCCTGGATCAGGCCACACGCCTGGACCCGCGGCGCCAAGGCATTCCCAGCACCAAAGGGGTGCTCTGACACTCGCATACCCAAGAGGAACGAACGGCATGGAACACGCAAGCCCCACGATTGACCTGCGCTCGGACACTGTCACGCAGCCGACCCCCGCGATGCGGGAGGCGATGGTCCAGGCTCCCTTGGGAGATGATGTATACGGGGAGGACCCTACAGTCAACCGGCTGGAGGCCTTGGCCGCGGACATGCTGGGCAAGGAGAGCGCGGTACTGGTTTCCAGTGGCACCATGGGCAACCTGATCAGCGTCATGGCCCATTGCGGACGCGGCGACGAACTGATTGTGGGCCATCAGGCCCATATCTACCTGTATGAGCAAGGTGGGTCCGCGGCATTGGGAGGCATTCATCCCCGGACGGTGCGCAATCAGCCGGATGGCACCTTGGATCTGGATGAGGTGGCCGATCACATCCGCGGAGACGACGAGCACTTTCCCATCACCCGCTTGATTTGCGTCGAAAACACCCACAATCGGTGCAATGGCACCCCTCTGTCCCTGGAGTATCTGGAAGCCATAGGCGCACTGGCCCACAGCCGGGGACTTGCCCTGCACATGGACGGCGCTCGCCTGTGGAATGCGGCCGTGGCCCTGAACAAGGCCCCCGCCGCATTGACGGCACAGGTGGACAGCGTCAGCTGTTGCTTGAGCAAGGGCCTGGCGGCTCCAGTGGGCTCCGTGGTGGCCGGCAGCAGTGACTTCATTCGCCGGGCGCGGCGGGTCCGGAAAGTGGTCGGCGGCGGCATGCGCCAGGCGGGCATCTTGGCGGCATGCGGCATTGTCAGCCTGACCGAAATGGTGGAAAGGCTGGCGGACGACCATCACAATGCCCAGGAACTGGCCCGGGGCCTGGCCGCGCTGGATGGCATTGAGATCGAACTGGCGGATGTCTCCACCAACATCGTGTACTTCGGTGTCAGTCCGGATCGCATGACCGCGGTGCAACTGGCGGCGGGCCTGCAGGAGCGAGGGGTGCTGATGAATCCCATCAATGACCGCAGGCTGCGCGCCGTGCTGAACTGCGATGTCCGCCGCGCAGATGTAGCGGTGACGGTCAACATCATTGAATCGGTGCTGGCCGCAGATCCTGCCTCCATGCACAGCCAGGTGCGCACTTATGGCTAAGTCTCGACTCTGCACAAAATCAGGCGGCAGGGCATAGGGCCACCCGCGCCTTGACCTGCGCCGCTTGGCTCCTCGATGACTGTCCCCGTGGCCTCCAGCAGGGTGGCGTGCAGACGGCTTCTGTCTGCACGCCGCCACTCCCTTTTCTTTGTGTACAAGTACAAGCACAGATAGGGCAATTGTATCTAAATCGATCCAACGATCCAACCACCTAGACGCCGCCTCAATGCACTCCCAAAAGGTCCAATATACTATTACCCCCCCCCTGTATGAGGCCGTAAATGAGCACCTCGGATCATTGCCCCATAGCCTTTTGCGCAGTAAAACTGAACTGGAATTCGGTATGCCATCACGAAAATTCTCTTCTTGAGACAACAACTTGGCAGTAAATTAAGATGCGATTGTCCTGCAAGCACAGAAGAGAAGCCAAAAGGTGGATATCAATTGGTTAGAATGCTTAGGGCAACATGACGTTCATAGCAGATGACCGGCCTGTGTTTTGGTCTTCTTGCGTCTGGAATCAGGATCATGCAACCACTTTTAGAGCATTGGCTGGCGCGCTTTGACGATTGGCTGGTCTGGTGGGCTGCATTGCCGTATTGGTTGCGATTCGTAATTACTTTTGTTGCCATCTTTCAAGTCATTCCCGTTGCTCTCATGATCTTGAAATTGATGGTTATTGACCCTGTGTTCCAATGGGTTATTCCCCCGTAAAGTTGAAGGCAGCGTGCAGAACGGATTTGTAAGATATTGGGACACCGCCTTGCGCACCATGGCCCTCGGGGTCTTCATACCCGCTGATGCCGGTGTGCAGCCGGTGCACTCCAGAGGCAGAGGTGTGTACCCCTGCGGGCTTTCCGCGTGGAGCGCGGGGACCCTGCGTTATGGCAGGTGCCGCTCTCCTTAATTATGGTCCCCGTACCGCGGGCTTCTTGTTCGCCACGAAAAAAGACTTGGAACTGCCGGGCTGGCTGCCATTTGCCTGCGCTTGGTATCTGCCTTGGCACTGCCTCAACGCAATCAGGGCCGCATCGGGACTGTGGGATTGTTGCAAGATTGGTGGCTGCCACAGCCAACCGAGTGGCTGTCAAACTACAGAGTGACTGCGCTCGCTTTTCGGCTGCAGGTTATTCGGTGGCGGGTGTGGGGGTGTCCGGGTCCGACGGTGGAATGCAATAGCACTCGTTGCCGCCCGAGAGGCTGGACACTGCGCCTGCGCTTTCGATCTGTTCCGCCTCCCGCCCCGATTCGGAGGTGACAGCCACTAGCAGACTCGATATCATCAGGAGCACCACCAGTGCCAGGATGGCTGTGCCGCCAAGGATTATCAGAAGCTGCTTGCGGGTCATGGATGTTTCTGGGGGGTTGTGGGGGCAGTCCGGCGGACGGCAGGTCTGCTGCAGAGAGGCAGTGGTCCAGTCTTGTTACAATCTGAAGCCAGAAAGGCTGCAAGGCAAAGGGGACGAATGTCACAGGCATTGTATCGCAAGTGGCGCAGCCGCACTTTCGCGGATCTGGTGGGTCAGCCCCACGTGGTGCGTACCTTGGAGAATGCCCTGCGCTCAGACCGGGTGGCTCACGCCTACCTGTTCAATGGGCCTCGGGGCACCGGCAAGACCAGCACCGCCCGGCTGCTGGCCAAGGCTCTCAACTGCCTGGGTGCGGCAGGGGCGCGTCCCTGTGGAGAGTGTGCGGCCTGCCAGGCCATGGAAGAGGCCCGGTACCTGGACCTGATCGAAATCGATGCGGCCAGCAACAACGGGGTGGAAGACATCCGGGAGCTGCGCAATGCGGTCAACTTCAGTCCCACGGAGGGAGACTGCAAGATCTATATCGTGGACGAAGTTCACATGCTGTCTCCCAGTGCCTTCAACGCCCTGCTCAAGACTCTGGAAGAGCCGCCGGCCCACGTGTATTTCATTCTGGCCACCACCGAGATCCACCGCATTCCCGCCACCGTGATCAGCCGCTGCCAGAGGTTCGACTTCCGGCGCATTGCGACGGCGGAAATCCAGGCTCACTTGGCTATGATCGCTGCCGAGGAGGGCTGCGACGTGGAGACATCGGCGCTGGCCATGATTGCGGACAGTGCCCAGGGGTGCATGCGGGATGCCATCAGCCTGCTGGATCAGGTTGTGGGTCTGGGCCGGGGCAAGGTTACGCTCAAGCAGGTCCAGGATCTGCTGGGCCTGACCGATGTCCAGGCCATTCACGCCTTCGTGGAAGCCATCGTGGCCCAGGACAAGACCCAGGGACTGGCAATCCTGCAGGAGGTGATGTTCCAGGGCGGCAGCATTGCAGAGTTTCTACAACAGGTCATCATGCAGTTGCGGGCCGCCTTCCGCTTCAAGCTAATCGGTCCGGGGGAAGGCGCTGCGGACCTGTCTCCGGAGCAGGTGGCGGTGCTGACCGACTGGGCCCACCAAGGCAGCGAGGCCCAATTGCTCCACGCCATGACAGTCATGGTGGATGCCGCGGCCGCACTGAAACAGGCCCCGCATCCTCAGATTCTGGTGGAACTGGCCCTGATATCGGCGATCAATGGCCCGCGCATGACGGCAGCCGCACCCGTACAGGCAGAATCGAGACCCCAGCGGGCCGCGCGGCCCACGGTCCCGGTCCAGCCGCCCCGGAAAGTTCCACCAGCCAGCCCCAAGTCCTCTGTGGCCCCTGACCAGCCCACACCCCAGGACGAGCAGGACAAGGCAGTCTTGCGCCGGCACTGGAAAGATCTGCAGCGCACCATAAGGGACCGGGCGCGGGACAGCAAGGCATATGACGCATTGACCACGAAGGGCATGGCGGGCCTGAATGTCCAGGACGGGACCGTCATGGTGATCCTGCGCGATGCAGGATACAGGTCTGCACTTTCCAAAGTGCGGGGGGTGCTGGCCGGGAAGTTGAAGGATTATCTGGGCAGAGACGTACAATGCGATTTGCGGACGGCAAGTGACAGCTCGCCGGCCCGGGCGGCAAGGGCCCAGTCATCGCCGCCCGCCGCGACCGAGCCCGTCTCCACCCCGAAGCCGGATGTGGACGCCTATCTGCGCCAGGATGTGGGGGCCACCCGCATGGATGAAGTGGAACAGCAGGACCTGCTGGCCAAGTTGGAAGCAGCCAAGGACAAGTAGCCCATGCCTCGCAAGACCCGCCGGAAGAAGAGCCCGCGCCGCCCTGGCATGCCGCAGATGCCGGGCAATCAGCAGGCCCTGATGAAACAGCTGGAACAGATGCAAAGCCAGATGGCCGAGAATGACATCTCGGATCTGGAGTTCACCGCTTCCGCGGGCGGCGGCATGGTGCTCGTCACCGGCAAGGGAGACGGCAAGCTGACCCAGATCACACTGCAGCCGGAAATCCTCGATCCCGATGACATTGAGATGTTGCAGGACATGATCCTGACGGCCGTCAACGACTTTCTGCAGCAGGTGCAGGACAAGCAGCAGGGCCAGATGGAGGATCTGACCAGCGGTCTCAACCTGCCCCCTGGGATGCTGGGCTAGCCACCCCGGAATTCCCGCCCAATGCCTGTCAGCGTACTGCCCAAGGCGATTGCAGATGCCATCACGGCTCTGAACCAGTTGCCGGGCATAGGCCCCAAGAGCGCCCAGCGGCTGGCCTATCATTTGCTGCGGACCCCGCAGGCTTCCATAGAGCATCTCAGCGAGGCGTTGTTGCGCCTCAAGACCGATGTGCTGCTGTGCGAGGCCTGCTTCAACTTTGCGGACCAGCAGCCCTGTGCGCTGTGCCAGTCACCGGAGCGGGATCGCACTCAGATCTGTGTGGTCGAGGAACCCTTTCACTTGCCGGTGATTGAGCGCATTGGTGGGTACCACGGCCTGTACCATGTCTTGCACGGAGCCATTTCGCCCATGGAAGGGATCGGCCCGAATGACATCAAGTGCCGGGAACTGCTGCCCCGGTTGCATCCTGTCGGCGGCACAGCGGTCAAGGAGGTCATAGTGGCCACCAGCCCCACCCTCAGCGGCCAGGCGACCGCGGATTGGATAGCCCGCATGTTGGCCGGCGAGGATGTAGTGGTCTCCCAACTGGCCCGCGGTCTCTCTTCGGGCAGCGATTTGGAATTCACCGACGACATGACCTTTCGCCACGCCATGGAAGGCCGACGCACACTGTGATGCCGGGACCGCCTGTCCAATCCAATGGTCATGGACGCCATTTCCCGCATGGGCTGCGGTGATGCCGGTGGCCCCTGACCGGAAAGACGATGCGCCGCGCTTCCGGACTTCGGAGGGCCAGCCCGTCGAGACCTGCTATGGCCCCTTGACGGGCGAATCAGAAGCCGACCGCCATGCCCGACAGCTAGGTCAGCCGGGAGCATATCCGTTCACCCGGGGAATCCATGCCACCATGTACCGGGGCCGCTATTGGACCATGCGCCAGTATGCGGGTTTCGGCTCGGCCCGGGAAAGCAACGAACGATATCACTACCTGCTGAGCCGCGGTCAGACGGGGCTTTCCGTGGCCTTTGACCTGCCCACCCAGATGGGCTATGACGCGGATGACGCCTGGGCGCTGGGGGAGGTGGGCAAGTCCGGTGTCTCCATCTGTTCCATTCAGGACATGGAGTTGCTGCTGGACGGACTGCCCTTGGACAAGGTCAGCCTCAGCATGACCATCAACGCGCCGGCCGCGATCTTGCTGGCCATGGTCGTCGCGGTGGCCAGACAACGCGGCATGCCCGCAGAGGCCCTGTCAGGAACAGTCCAGAACGACATTCTCAAGGAATATGTGGCGCGAGGCACCTACATTTTCCCGCCCCGCCCCTCCATGCGCCTGGCCACGGACATCATCCGGTTCTGTCAGGCGCACATGCCCCGCTGGAATCCCATTTCGGTCAGCGGGTATCACATACGGGAGGCGGGCAGCACCGCGGCCCAGGAAGTCGCCTTCACTTTTGCTCATGCCAAGGCGTATGTGGATGCCACCATCCAGGCAGGCCTGCCGGTGGATGCCTTTGCCGGTCAACTCAGTTTCTTTTTCAATGCGCACAACAACTTGCTGGAGGAGGTGGCCAAGTTTCGAGCGGCTCGCCGCCTGTGGGCTCGCATCATGCGGGAGGAATATGGGGCGGAGAATCCCCGCAGCTGGCGGCTTCGCTTCCATGTCCAGACCGGCGGCAGTACCTTGACCGCCCAGCAGCCTCCCAACAATGTGGTGCGGGTTACGGTGCAGGCCCTGTCTGCCATTCTGGGGGGAGCCCAGAGCCTGCACACGAATGCCCTGGACGAAGCCTTGGCCCTGCCCACCGCCGCCAGTGCGGAACTGGCCCTGCGCACCCAGCAGGTGCTGGCTCACGAGAGCGGGGTCGCAGACACGGTGGACCCCTTGGGCGGCTCTTACTATGTGGAGCGCTTGACGGATGAAATAGAGAGGCGGGCCACAGAATATCTGGCCCAGGTCAGGGATTTTGGAGGGGCTTTGGAAGCCATGGAGAGGGGCTTTATGCAGCATGCCATCCAGGAAGCCGCCTTCCGGGTACAGCGGGAGCAGGAAGCAGGAGAACGGCTCATTGTCGGAGTCAACGCCTTCCATGACACGGAGGAAGGAGAGGAGGAGATGCCGCTCCTGGAGGTGGATCAGAAGGTGCAGGCAGAGCAGATCCGGAGGGTCCAGCAGTTGCGACAGAGCAGGGATGCCGCTCATGCACTCCAGTGTCTGGATCGCATTGAGGAGGCCGCCCAGGATCCAGCCGCCCACCTGATGCCGCTGATCGTGGAAGCCGTCACCCACCTCGCCACGACCGGAGAAATCTGCAACCGGCTGCGGCGGGTCTGGGGCGAGCACCATGCCGATACATTCATCTAAGCCACGCCTTGTGCAAGGACACTGACAACTCGGTCTGGGGATGGTTGAGCAGTATCGGCAGCGGATTGGGCGACCGAGAAAAGCACGGGTATCCGATGTCCTGACCCGGGTGCGACAGACCCTGTGAATGGGCCTCTCGCCTTTGCCCCGAGGGGCGTCCCCTCCCGACAGCACGGAAATTCCGCGCCCGCCGCCGGAACGTCTGCTGGATGCCCTGTGCTACACGGCCTGATTTTGCACAAAGTCGAGCTAAGAACCTGTGTGAGAAAGTCATGCCAAGCGGCGGCAGCACGGCGAAGCCCTGGGTGCCCGGGGGCCAGGACACACTCTCCACGGCCCAAACTCTACAGGCTCTCAGCATTTCGCATAGGTTGCTGTGAATGTGAGGCACAGGGTCTCCGCATCCCGTTGGGGCATGTTCGGAATCCCCCAGGTCTCGTTCCCTGCACCTCCCCCTGACCTCAGGCCCACGCAAGACCCTGCGTCAGCGGCGCCAAGGCTCGCGATGCAACCGCGCCCAGGTCCTGCAGGACGCCCAGCCGGCGCGGGAAGAGGTGGGCATCAGGCTCTGGTGCCTGCTCTCCTGCAGCCCGGCCCCGGAATGCCATCGAGTGCCTCGGCAGGCGGGTCAACCACCAGGCCATGCCCATCCGCACCTGTCACACCATCCCCCACTGACCCGGGGCCATGCACACGGCTTGCCACCGGATCCGGCAAGACCGCACACCTTCACCTAAACCCTTGCGCAGTGCTTAGAGTAGTGATCTGGCTCCCGATGTTCTTTTGAACTTCTTGACGGCGTTACGGCTAGGCGTGCCCAAACTGGTATTGACCATATCCTTGCACACGGATCTGTCACGACCGAAGAATTTCAAGCAATGCTTGGTGGACCACCATGCATCCCGCTGCCACATCTGCTCCATGGTCCATGCATCCCGCCATGGCACATCGAGCACCACATTCCGTTTGCAGTTGGAGTCAATCCTCCCGGAGCATGGAACATTGCAGACTTCCGGCTTTGGTGCGGATCCTGCCATCGCGCACAACCTTGGTCTTGTGAGCATTGTCAGCATTGGACTGCAGACCCTTGGCCGGAAATCTGCCCAACTTGCCATTGGACCTCGCCCGGTGAACATGGTCATATGGCCTAGGCACTTTCGCAACGACTGGACATTGTGTGGAAGGGCAAGGGAGTTTCCACCTGCCACAGCGGGGTGGAACTGTCGCCACACGCGCAGCACGAGTTGCCCGCATTCGTGAAAGACGTGCTGCAGGCAACCGTCGACAAGGCCCTATGGCAAGATGCATGACCCTCCCCTGCATGAAAAGTCGCCTGCTCCTTTGCCGCGCACTGTATGTATGAGATCCTCCAAGGGCCTGTTTTTCGTATCCTGACCTCCAATTGTCCTGTTGCTCTGCTCTGGCACGGCGAGATCTTCGGGGACAGGGGATTTCTGGGGGCCGACTGGCAGCAAATCCAGTGGGAGACGCGGGGCAACCGCATCCGGACCCCCGCGTTTATCAACGCGGGGCGCACTCCGAGGCCCTGAACCGCTGGCTCCACAGCCTGGGCGAGCGCATCGAAAGCACCTTCCATGAAGTGCAGAATACGGGCCGCAGTCTGGCGCGCCTGTTGCGCAAAACCGTCATTGGGTTGGTCACGCAGGTCATCGCCAAGATGATCAGCCCTATGCGCAAGCATTTCCTGTGCCGTGACTTTGGCATCGATGTCCAGACGTGTACCATGCGTCCTGTGTAGTTCCACATCAGTCGTATATTATTTGCTTTGACGTTGGCCGTGCAGCGGCTTTGTGGAAAAGGTCGGCATTGCCCGAGCCATGTCCCAGTGGGATGCAGACTCCAAACTGTCCCGACCAACCCCAAACGGTCCCAACGGAATTTGTCCTCATTGGGAGGCAGTGGATTTTGACAGCAGCAGGCCTTTGACATGAAAGGCGCCGCGCATGTTTCGGTATGTCGTGCAGACGACCATCGTCACATAGCCGATTGCTTCCAGCGAAGTCCCCTGCGGGTGTTTCTGCCCTACGGCTACGCTGCGAATTGCATGGAAATAGTGCTGGCCAACACAGCCGGCGGGGTCGTCGCCGGTGACGATCTCAACGTGACGATATGGACGAAAGAAAGGGCAGCAGCGATCGTCACAAGCCAGGCCGCCGAGAAGGTCTATCGTTCCGAAGGCATGGAGGCAAGCATTGCAGTCAGTCTGGAAGCGGGGCCTGGGGCGCGGCTGCATTGGATCCCGCAGGAAACCATTCTGTTTGACGGCGTGCGCCTGCGGAGACGGATGGTGATAGACGTGGAACGCGGGGCCCGCGTACTGGCGGGAGAGATGCAGGTTTTCGGCCGGACTGCGAGCGGTGAACAACTCACCCATGGATTGTTCCACGACGAATGGCGCGTCCGATATGCTGGCGAGTTGATGTGGGCGGACAACCTGCATCTCGCCGGCAACGTCCGCAAGCCGTTGCACTCGCCGGTAGGGTTTGACGGAAGCAACGCGATGGCGTCTCTCGTATATGTGGCGGAGGACAATGAGGCATACATGGATTGCGCCCGCTCATTGTTGGGGGACGCGCAATGCCGGACAGGGGTCACGCTGGTGGGGAAAGTCATGATTGCGCGATGGCTGGGAAAGGATCCGGCCGCGTTGCGGCAGAGCTACACAGACTTTGTCGTGACATTCGCTTCCGAGGTCGGCTCCGACCCCTTTTCCTTGCCCCAAGTCTGGCGTGTGTAGCCAAAGTGACCAATGGTTTGGCCCGATGTTTGGTGAATGGGCCCAAGGCGGAGCCGCACGGCGTCAGGTCATACTGCAATGTTGGCCAGGGAGGTGAAAGTGAATCTGACTCCCAGAGAAAAAGACAAGCTCCTGGTGGCAATGGCAGCTGTGGTGGCCCGTCGCCGGCTGGAGCGCGGAGTAAGGCTGAACCATCCCGAAGCCGTGGCATTGATCACCGACCATGTCGTGGAGGGGGCCCGGGATGGACGTTCGGTGGCAGACCTGATGCAATCCGGAACCCGCGTGCTTACGCGTGCAGAGGTCATGGAGGGCGTGCCGGAAATGATCCCCGCTGTGCAGGTGGAGGCCACATTTCCGGATGGCACCAAGCTGGTCACCATTCACCAACCCATTCGCTAGGGCACACGGCAAGCACCATGATTCCTGGGGAAGTTGTCACCGGCACCGGCAGTGTGGTCTTGAATCCAGGACGTCCCACATTGGTCCTGTCTGTGGCCAACACGGGGGACAGGCCCATTCAGGTCGGCTCCCACTACCATTTTTTTGAGACCAACGCCGCCTTGGTCTTCGATCGTGCCCAGGCCCGAGGGTTCCGGCTGGACATTCCCGCGGGCACGGCCATCCGGTTCGAGCCGGGCCAAACGCGCGAAGTGGCGCTCGTGGCGTATGCTGGTCTTCGGGTCGCGCGAGGATTCCAAGGGTGGGTCAACGGGCCGCTGGAGGATGAATGATGCCGCACGAAATGGGGCGCAGGGCCTACGCCGACATGTTCGGCCCCACCACGGGAGACAAGGTGCGCCTGGCGGACACCGAGCTCTTCCTCGAGGTCGAGGAAGATCGCTGCCTGTACGGCGAGGAGGTCAAGTTCGGTGGCGGCAAGGTGATCCGGGACGGAATGGGTCAGTCCCAGACGACCCGGCAGGCGGGGGCCGTGGACACGGTCATCACCAACGCCCTCATCCTGGACCATTGGGGCATCGTCAAGGCGGACATTGGCATCCGGGACGGTCGCATCTGCTCGATAGGAAAGGCGGGCAATCCCGACATTCAGCCTGGTGTGGACACAGTCATTGGCCCTGCCACGGAAGTCATCGCCGGAGAAGGCAAAATTGTGACCGCCGGCGGCGTGGATGCCCATATCCATTTCATATGTCCTCAGCAGATTGACGAGGCCCTGTACAGTGGCATCACCAGCATGCTGGGGGGCGGCACCGGACCGGCTGCCGGCACGAATGCCACAACCTGTACACCGGGTCCTTGGCACCTGGGCCAAATGCTGCGCGCTGCCGACGGATTCCCTGTGAATCTGGGGTTTTGGGGCAAGGGCAACGCCAGTCTGCCGGCAGCCTTGGTGGAGCAGGTTGAAGCCGGCGCGTGTGGCCTCAAGCTCCATGAGGATTGGGGCACCACGCCTGCGGCCATCGATACCTGTCTGCGGGTTGGAGACGCCATGGACGTGCAGGTCCTGATTCACACTGACACGCTCAACGAATCCGGTTTCGTGGAGAGCACCGTCGAGGCCATTGGCGGGCGTACCATCCATGCCTATCATACGGAGGGGGCGGGGGGCGGACACTCGCCGGACATCATCCGGCTTTGCGGTGAAGCCGGGGTTCTGCCCTCTTCGACCAATCCCACCCGCCCCTTTACCGTAAACACCATCGATGAACACCTGGACATGCTGATGGTCTGCCACCATCTGGACGCCCGTGTGCCCGAAGACATTGCGTTCGCGGAAAGCCGGATTCGGCAGGAAACGATTGCGGCGGAGGACATTCTCCACGACATGGGTGCCCTGAGCATGATTTCTTCCGACAGTCAGGCTATGGGACGTGTGGGAGAGGTCATCCTGCGCACTTGGCAGACAGCGGACAAGATGAAGCGGCAACGGGGACCACTCGCAGCCGAAATGGGTGACAATGACAACTTCAGGGCCAAGCGGTACATTGCCAAGTACACCATCAATCCTGCCGTGGCGTGCGGCATATCGGAGCTCGTCGGTTCGCTGGAAGTCGGCAAGCTGGCCGACATCTGTGTCTGGACACCGGCCTTCTTTGGGGCAAAGCCGGACTTGGTGCTCAAGTCCGGTGTCATCGCAGCTGCCTTGATGGGGGACCCCAACGCATCCATTCCTACGCCCCAGCCCACCCACTACCGGCCCATGTTCGGCGCGTTCGGCGGAGCCCAGACGCAAAGTTCGATTACGTTCCTTTCCCAGGCCGCCATGCGTGCCGAAGTGCCTGACCAACTGGGTCTGCAGAAGCCGACCGTGGCTGTCAGGGAAACCCGCAGCATTGACAAGCACGCGATGATTCACAACGATGCGCTGCCCCATATCGAGGTGGATCCGGAAACCTATGAGGTGCGGGCGGACGGAGCCCTGTTGACTTGCGAGCCGGCGCGCGAACTGGCCCTGGCCCAACGCTATTTCCTGTTTTGAGGCCATGGACCTGCCCCGGCTCTTCAGGCTCCTTTCGTGGCTGTCTCCCTCATTTCCCGTCGGGAGCTACACCTACTCGCATGGTCTCGAATTCGCGGTGGAGGCCGGGCTGGTGCGTGACCGGGTCACCCTGGAGGAGTGGGTGGAGGGGATTCTCCGTTTCGGCACCGGTCGGATGGACGCCCTGATTTTTGCCACCGCGTACGGTGCAGATTCATGTAGCCTTGCAGAGCTGGCCGAATTGGCAACTGCACTCAGAGGGACGCGCGAATTCAGTCAGGAAAGCCTCCAGCAAGGCCGGGCCTTTGCGGCTGTGCTGGAAGCCTCACGGCCTGCGTCTGCCGGCCACGAGGCAAACTCCATGCCGGCCCCCAGAGCCACGCCTTTGCCCTATCCGATAGCCGTGGCGTTGGCTTGCAGGCAACACGAGATTCCCCTGACCTGTGCTCTGGCGGCCTACTTGCACGCCTTCGCTGCGAACCTCGTGTCGGCGGGTATCCGTCTGGTGCCGATTGGGCACACGGACGGACAAATCGCCCTTGCCCGCATGGAAACTCCCGTAGACGAAGTGGTGGCAGAAGCCTTGAGGGTCCCTGAGGAGGATTGGGGCACTGCCACGCCCATTCTGGATTGGGCATCCATGCAACATGAAAGTCAACGCACGCGGCTTTTCCGGTCATGACGGCGAATCGGCGAAATCCGTTGCGAGTCGGTATCGGCGGTCCCGTGGGATCGGGCAAGACGGCCCTGATTGACGCGCTGTGCAAGCGTCTGCAAGGCCGATATGAAATCGCGGTCATAACCAACGACATCTATACACGGGAAGATGCTGAATTCCTGATCCGGAGTGGTGCCCTACCGCCGGAACGCATCGTAGGAGTTGAGACGGGAGGTTGCCCACACACTGCCATTCGGGAAGATGCCTCCATGAACCTGGAAGCCATCGATGCCCTGCTCTCCCGATTTTCCATGCTGGAACTGGTGTTTGTAGAGTCAGGGGGAGACAACCTCTCGGCGACATTCAGCCCTGAACTGGTGGATGCCACAATCTACGTGATCGACGTGGCAGCGGGTGACAAGATTCCCCGCAAGGGCGGTCCGGGAATCACGAATTCCGACCTGCTGGTCATCAACAAAATGGATTTGGCCCCTCATGTGGGGGCCGATCTGGGGGTTATGGCCCGCGACGCCCAGGCAATGCGCCACGCCAAACAGTTCGTCTTCACCAATCTGAAAACATACACTGGGCTGGATACCATCGTGGCGTTTCTGGAGGCCACTTGGTCCTGAGATGCCTTCTGTTTACGGCAGGGCGAGTCTGCGCGGGTGTGTGACGGGCAGCGGAGCACCCGCGCTCCAGCTATGTGGAGCAGTGGACAGACCAAGACAGCAGCACAGCAGACGAGTGGTACAGGCTACCGGCTGCCTTGACCAAGCTGAGAACTGTCTCTGGTCCCCAGAGTTAGTTATGGGCGATCCCGAGCCTTGGTGCTCGCTGTGTCATACGGCTGTCTCCGGTTGTGACGGAAACGTGCCCCAGCCACCCGCCGCACCTATCGAGTAGAATGCCACTGGCTATTTCACGCGTGCTCACAAATGCCAAGGTGGATACCGCGCAGCCCACGCTGTCGGGATGAGAAGGCGGCCTTGCAGCTTTCTGCGGACGCGCACTATGGCAAGGCTGATGTCACCTTCTCACCGAATGAATCCAGGGGTCCATACCGCAGTTCCCGCCGCAAGTGCTGTTACCCTGCATTCCCATGGGTCACTGCACCTGTGATCTTCCGGATCGTATGTGTGCAGGGCAGCGGGAGTGGGCGCATCACACCATCAGACGCCTCCAAAATTTGAGGTCTAGAGGCGCCCCTACGGCAACCACAATGGGCCAGACTGGGAAAACACGACACCAGCGCTGTACAGGCTGCCTGTGTCATGAGGCTGATGAAACTTCGTTGATAATCTGATGTTTGCGGTAGACTTTTTCCGCGATCCCATATCGTTTCCCTGAAATTGCACAGCCTGAAGCAGACGTGCCGACTTGCACGATGCGACTTTGCCATACGAGCAGGTGGTTGTGGGGATTTTGCATTGCAGTCGGGCGCTGTGTCTTAGGCCCTAATCTTGTCTCAGGAGGAAAAACCAAATGACCGACCGAACTCTTGGCCGCCGCGATTTTCTACGCTCTGCGAGCCTTGCCGTAGGTACTATGGCAGTGGCTGCTTGCCTGGCACCGACCGTGCCCGACGGCACCAGCGAATCCGGGGCTGCTGAACCCGAAATCATCACTTGGTGGTATGCATGGGGCAACTTGGATCCGGCCGTGGAAACGATCGCCGGGCTGGAGAGCTTTCAGGCCCACATCGGCGAAAATACCACTTTGGATTGGCGGGGCAGCACCAATACGGAAGCGGTCCTGACCGCGTTGGCCGCGGGCGACCCGCCCGATGGCGGTTCTAATCTGGACTACCCGGGTCTCTGGGCCCGCGGCGTGGTACTCGCCGTCAATGACATGGTGGATGCCAGCACAATCATCGACCCATCGAATGTCGTGGATGCCGTCTGGCAGGGCGGCTTCTATGATGGCAAGTTGATTGGCGTACCCTCCATTGAATCATTCCTATGGTATGGCCTGAACTACAATGCCCAGCACGTGGAAGAAGCAGGCCTCGATCCGGACAATCCGCCCTTGACGTGGGAAGGTGTACTGGAATGGCACAAGACGCTGTCCCAGTTCGATGATGGCGGCAATGTACTCCGCGTGGGCCTGGACCCCATTGATGCCATGGCCGGCGAGCCGGATTTCATTGCCACGTCCTATGGTCACACCTGGTGGAATGACGAGACACAGACCTTTAACCTGGACCATGAGCTGATGGCACAGGGTATTGAAATGCAGGCCGAATTCTACCGTGTTGTCGGCCCCGACAACTTCGCGGGCTTCCGTTCCGTGGAAGGACAGGGAACCTGGGGCGGTGCCTACAATGCCGAAGTGCAGTCCATGATCATTGAAGGCTACTGGCACGCGGGCGAAACGCAAATCCAGCAGCCGGAAGTGGCCGTGCACAACCGGGCGACCTGGGCTCCCGTGCCAGGCTTCCGGGAAGGGGCCAAGATTATGGCTACGGGTCCCCATATGGTCCAGATTTTCAAGGACGGCAAGAACCCCGAAGGGATTTTTAAAGTGGCCGAATTCCTGCACACGAATGAGCCACTAGACATTATCTTCCATGAAGTGGGCTGGATTATGGGCATCGAATCCTGGCTGCCTACGATTGATCCGGACACATTCCCCGGGTTGCGGTTCTACATTGACAACATCGACGAAGTGACCGACTGGATCGTGGGACGCCGCTCGCCGATCCACTGGTTCGTCAACACCCAGCTGTGGGAACTGCGGGAGCAGGTCTATCGGGATTTGATTACCGCGGAGGAAGCGGTCGCCGAGCTGCAAAAGCGCGCCGAAACCGAGTGGGAGGCGCAGGGCCTGTAGCCCATGCCCGGCACTGGGGTCGCTGGTGCCGTGACAGCTGCCCGCGACAGCCACGTCACGGCACTTACGCCCCGGGAACGACCTGTCACAAGCCCCAGCGTCCATTGGGAGCGCATGTATGGCCGCAAGCACAGGCAAAGCCATTTCCTATACGCCAGGTGAATGGCGCAATTTGCGTCTGGGGCTGTTGTTTGTCATGCCCTGGCTGCTTGGGTTTCTCCTTTTCACGGTCTATCCGCTCCTGTCCTCGCTGTACTACAGCCTGACTCGCTACGACCTGCTGCGGGAGCCGGTGTTTCTGGGATTCGAGAACTATACGACCCTGTTCACGACGGATCCGCACTTCTGGAACGTGATCTACAACACCTTCTACTATGTGGGGTTCAGCGTGCCCTTGGGAGTCGGTGCCGCGTTTCTCATTGCCAATCTGCTGAATTCCAAGATCGTGGCTCGTTCCTTCTTTCGGGGCGTGATTTATGTGCCCGCGATCGTGCCGGCGGTGGCCTCGGCCATGGTCTGGCAGTTTTTGATGAACGTGCAATATGGTGCCGTCAATGGCATCTTGCGCTCCATCGGTTTGCCTGTGATTCCCTTTCTCTCCAATCCGGCCTGGGCCAAGCCGTCACTGATCCTGGTGGCCATCTGGGCGCAGGGCGCGGCTGTGGTCATCTTTCTCGCCGCCCTGCAAGATGTGCCCCGGTCTCTGTACGAAGCCGCCACCGTTGATGGGGCCAACGGCTGGCACAAGTTCCGCAACGTCACGATTCCGATGACGTCGCCCATCATGCTGTTCAACCTGATCATGGGCTTCATCGTCGCGTTCCAGGAATTCACCATTCCCTGGCTGCTGACGGAGGGCGGCCCGATGAACTCCACCGAATTCTATCTGGTGCATCTCTACCGCAATGCGTTCCGCTTCCTGCGCATGGGCAAGGCGTCCGCCATGGCCTGGATTCTGTTTCTGATCATTGTCGTCTTCACCCTCATGATCTTCCGTTCTTCGGCCCGCTGGGTCTACTACGGAGGTGAAAAGTGATATCGACTGCCTCCGATCGGGCCACGGCGTCTGTGCCCCGCGTCCAGAGCGCAGGCCGCTATCAGGTGCAAAGAGTGGCGACCGCATGTGCCAAGTACGCGATTCTGATCCCGCTGACCCTCAGCTTCGCCTTTCCCCTGTACTGGATGGTCAGTTCGGCGTTGAAGGTGGATTCACAGGTCTATACGGTGCCGCCGATTCTGCTGCCGGTGCCCATCCATCCCCGGAATTTCATTGAAGGCTGGCAGGTCCTGCCCTTTACACGCTACGCGGTCAATTCCATCTTCCTGTACACGACCCCGGCGGTCCTGTTCACCGTCCTCTCCTCGACCATTGTCGCCTATGGCTTCGCGCGCATCCGCTGGCCCGGACGGGATACGCTCTTTTGGTTTGTCGTGATGACGATGATGCTGCCTTGGGCCGTGACGATGGTGCCCCTGTTCATCACGTTCAAGTGGCTGGGCTGGCTGGACACGTATCGGCCGCTGGTCGTGCCGGCGCTGTTCGGGCATCCGTACATCATTTTTCTGCTGCGCCAGTTTTTCATGACGCTGCCGCAAGAGCTTTCCGACGCGGCCCGCATTGACGGCGCCACCGAATTGGGCATTCTCTTTCGCATCATCCTGCCCTTGACCAAACCGGCGCTGGCCGTCGTGGCGCTCTTCCGTTTCCTCTGGGCCTGGAATGATTATCTCGGTCCCTTGATCTACCTCCGGGACGAGACACGCTATCCGCTGGCGCTGGGGATCGAACAGCTCTCCCGCCGGGCCAATGACATCGGCAATTTCAGCAATGGCATCCCATACCTGATGGCCGTGAGCACAATTGTCGCGCTGCCGATCATCGTCACCTTCTTCCTGGCCCAGCGCACCTTCATCGAAGGCATTTCCCTCACCGGCGTGAAAGGGTAAAGGGTAGGAAACGGCAGAAAGGCGCGCAGTGAGAGCGAAAACGACCGGCAAGACGACGGGAGCGGGGTACCGCGGTGTGTGTTCTGCGCTCTTGCCCTGTCTCATCCTGACTCTGGTGCTCGCCGCCTGCGTGCCATCCCTCTCTGTCCACGTTGTCTCACAGCCTCTGTCCCCATTGCCGCGTTGCAGTGGACGCTTCGTTGAACACCCACTCCCTCATGTCACCGGCACGGCCTTTGAACGGGTAACGTACTTTGCCAGCAATGGCGCGGGTCTGGCCGTGGGTGATCTGGACAACGATGGCGATGAGGATTTTGTGCTGGCCAATCTCTTGGGCCCCAACCAGATTTTTTGGAATGAAGGTCACTGGCGCTTTCAGCCCCAGTTGCTGTTCGACGGCAGCCTGCGCGCGGTGGCCCTTGTGGACGTGGACGGCGACGACTGGCTGGACATCACGGCAACCGGCCGCAGCGGCGATGTCCGGATCTGGCCTAACGCCGGTCCCGACACCCTGTTCAGCCACCAGCAACGACCCAGTCGCCTGCGTGGGGTGAACGGATTCGCCTACGCTTTGCAGTGGGGCGACTTGGATGCGGACGGCGACCTGGATCTAGTGACGGGCTCCTATGACGCTGCCTTGGAGAAGCAAATCGGACGGCGGGCCCTGGAGGCCAGCAATCTGACCGGTGTATTTGTCTATGCCCAGCACGATGACCGCTTTGTTCCGACGCGGCTTGCCCCCCATGCCCAAGCCCTGGCCTTGCAACTGCTGGACGTGAACCATGACGGACGTCTGGACATTCTCGTTGGCAACGATTTTGACACGCGGGATGTCCTCTTTCTCGCGACGGAGGCGGATCACTGGCAGGCCGCGGATCTTTTCGCCCAGACGACTTTCAGCACCATGAGCTTTGACACGGGCGACATTGACAACGACGGCGCCTGGGAACTGTTTGCCGCTGACATGCACCCCTACTCCAACGACCCGGACATCATGCGCCAGTGGCAGCCTGTGCTGCAGACCATGCCGGCTCCCAGTCCCTTGGATGGGCCTCAGGTCATGGCGAATGTCCTGCAGGATCAACACCAGGGCCAAGACTGGACAGACCGAGCTCCAGACTGGGGCATTCCGTACAGCGGCTGGAGCTGGTCCGCCCAATTTGGCGACTTGAATCAAGACGGGTTTCTGGATCTGTATGTCGTCAACGGCATGACCGCACAGGAGATTTTTTCACATCTGCCCAATGATGAGCTGATCGAGGAAAACCAGGTGTACCGCAACGATGCCGGTCGGCGGTTTGTACCGGCTCCCGAGTGGCAGTTGAACAGCACGGCGGGCGGTCGTGGCATGAGCCTGGCCGATCTGGACGGGGATGGCGACTTGGACGTGTTGATCAACAATCTGCGGTCCCCGGCTCAGATATTCGAGAACCAACTGTGCACAGGCCTGCCGCTCCTGGTGCAGCTGCGACAGCCTGGCACGGGCAATACCCGTGCCTTGGGCAGCGAAGTGATTCTGCACACATCCACCGGCGTCTACCATCGGCGGGTGCAGGCAACCGGTGGCTATCTGTCTGGCCGCAGTGCCCAGCTGCACTTTGGCCTGCCCCGCGACAGCCGAATCGACACTCTGGAAATCCGCTGGCCGGATGGGGTTGTGTCCAGGATCAACGGTCGTGACCTGCAGCCGTACAGTCGGGTGCAGATCACCCGTTGATGGATCCGCCCGCGACGGTCACGACAAGGGCCCAAACCCAGACAAGTTCAAAAGAACGCTGGAGCTTGACTGCAGATTTGGAGTCCAAGCGCAAACATGCCGGGTCCCTTTTCCCTCTCCATTCCTGCACTTACGATCGATAGGGACATTGCTCCCATCTGCTGTACAGGAGGGGGTAGTTGCCGATGGTGCTGTGGTTTTGACCTGAGGGATGCCGCCCAGTGTCTTGACACAGGCCCCAGGGTTTTCTCTGACTTTCTCTCCTGCTCTGCCGCATGCCACCGCTTGGCTGATGCGGGTAGCTGTCAATCATCGGGTCGGGATGAGGTCCTGCCCACACGTTTCCCCGGACCTTCGCCTCGCTGACATGTCGATGCCTCCGGCCGCGGCCTGTATTGCCCGCCGGCCAAGGGGTGGGCTCGGCATATCTGACTTGCGGACCAGTAGACTCGGTATGCGCCCGGGCTGGAGCGTGGCGCGGAACAGGAAGTGCAGAGCCGGTGCCTAGCGGATTTGTCGCCGGGTTTCCCGCAGTGCCGCCAGCGGTTCCGCTTCCGACTGGAAGGGCGTCCGTTGCACATAGGCCGCGCGTTGCGCGTCGGAGAAGTCTCGGCGCAGTTCGGCCAGCGAAAGGGGGTATGGTTCGTGGTCCCAGCGTGCGGTCCCGGGATCGAACCGGCCCAGGTCCCAGGCCCGACAGGCCCGCACCGTGAGGGCGGCCGAGTCGAACTGCAGGCCCCACACGGTCACGGGCACGGCCCGCAGGGCGTAGGCCGCCGGGTAGTCCTGGACAAAGGCCTGGCGCAGGCCCGCCGCGGGCGGCCGGTCCACCTTCAGTTCCAGCAGGCAGATGCGCTCCGGCAGTTCCAGCGCCAGGTCCACGCGCCCCTGTCCGGTGGACGCCTCCGCCATCAGAGGCAGCCCCAGGGACAGGCACAGGACATGCAGCAGCGTCTGGTAGAACGGCTCGTAGGGGCGGCTCTGGGCGTTGCCGAACCGGTGCAGGGCCCGGGGCACGGCCTCCAGGCCGGTGGCCACCACGTGGCGTACGGCCGCGGCATCCTGTCGCTGCAGGGCATCCTGCAGCTGCGTTGCGATATGCGGGAGTGGCAGCCCCGCTTCCGCCAGCCAGGTCGGGGCCGTCTCCGCGAGCCAGGTCCCCAGGGATTCCGTGAAGGCCGCCTGCACCTCGCGATTGGGGAAGGTCAGGGCCGGGGGCACGCTGGCGTCCAGCGTCAGGTAGCCGGCCTGCAGCAGGAGGGCCACGACCGGGGGGGGACGGGCCTCGAACGCGACCTGCATCCAGGGCCGCGCGGCCTGTCCTGCCAGGGGGGGCAGGGCTTGCACCCGGCGGCCCTGCAGCCCGCGCAGCAGCAGCGTGGGCGTGCCGGTGGCAGCCCAACGGCGGGGCAACCGCTCCAGACTCCAGCGGGCGGCCCGCGCGGGGACGGTCAGTTGATCCAGGCAGCCGGCCAGCGTGTAGGGGTTGCACACGGCTTCGGCCCCCTCGGCGAAGCGATAGCCGTTGTACTCCCGTTCCAGGGCCGCGTACAGGGCTTCCGGGGGGCAGCCCAGGTTCCGGGCGCCCTGGGCCACCAGGGCAGTTATCTGTGGGGTGTGCAGTTCCGTCTGCGTGAAGCCCAGCAGGCCGTTGAGGTCGGGGTTGTGCGACAGGTCATTCAGATGGTTGGCGCCGGAGAACAGGCCGGCGTGGGCCAGCCGTGTGATGCCTGTGACCAGCGTGTAGGCAATATAGGGGGTGCTGTCTTTCAAGGCCCCGTAGAAGGCGCGCAGGGCATCCAGGATCTCCGACAGCACGTCGGGCCGGTGCAGGTTCTCCGTGAGGGGGGTGTCGTATTCGTCCACCAGCACCACCACCCGGCGGCCGCCGGCCGCCATGTGTCGCAAGAGCCGATGCAAAGCCAAGGCCGGCACCCCCGGGGGCAGGGCAATGTCTTGTGTCAAGGCCTGGTCATCCACCAATCTCCGCAACTCGGTCCGCAGTTCCTCCCGGTTGTGAATGTCCCGCAACATGCCCAGGCTCAGACGCAGCACGGGATGGGTGTGACCCTCCCAGTCCCAATGGCCCTCCTGTCCGATCCACGTGTCTGCGAACAGGGCGCGACGGCCCTGAAACAGGGCCTCCACCGTGGAGAGCAGCAGGGTCTTGCCGAACCGCCGCGGCCGCGCCAGGAACAGGTGGGGACTGCGTCCTTGTGCGTATGTGAACAGGTCCGCAATGCGGCGCGTCTTGTCCACGTACAGGGCGTTGGCCTGTGTCTGGATGTCGACGAAGTCGTCGTTGCCGAATGGCAGTTGGAGTTGGGGGCTCATCTGCGGCTCCGGGGTTTCCCGGCCCGTATTGTATCGGAACCGGAAGCGTGACGATTCTGGTCCAAACCTGATTCTCTTGGCAACACCGCAAGATTTCACCGCATGCACATCCTCTGCAAGACAGGACAACGGGAACGCACCTCACAGGGTTGCCAGAATGTCGTCTCTTGGGGCGACAGCCTGGAAGGCAGCAACATGATTCGGGAGGACCACTTCAATCTTGGCCATGGCCATGTCGGGCTGAAAGACTGTCCGCGTGCGGGTGCGCAGCATGAAAAGACCATGGGAGGTGGACCCTGAAATTACACATGCCTGGCCGAACAAGGCCGCGCTACTCGTGCCATTGGGTGACCGTGAAGGCACGCTAACGATGATCGAAGATCCTGATCTCCAGACTCCCAACAAGGCTATTGTGGAGAGCGTTCCATCCCAGCTGCAGGGTTCCGGTCATGGGATTTCTACAGTCCACTGCGGCAATATCGGCAATTGCGCTCCCGCAATCCGCTTCTTTCGAAGAAAAACGCGGTGCCCAATGGAGGAAAGGATATTCCGGGCGACAGGGGATTGGCTGTGCCTTTTCGATGGTCAACAGAACGGACGACTCGGACCATGGAAACCAGCAGAACCACGAAGATGGAGGGAGAGGATGTGAGAACCCAGGGCCGCCGCGTGTGGGACAGGTGTGCATCGCCATGCCGACGATACCGACCGGCATGGCAGGCGAGTCCATGGACTTCGTCTCGCAGGCTATGCCGGTCATCGGGAAAACCTCTGCATGATGGCGGTTGCATTCCCTTCATGCAGGGGTGCGGCTTTCCCCTTCGGCGTCAATCGTTTCATTCCACCTCAGCCGTTCCAGAGCACATTGGATCGTGAGATTGTGAATTCCCGGCAGAAGGGTCGAATTCGACCGATTTATGGACTGTGAATCTGCACCTGCACCTGGTTGGTGTAGCCAGGACCAATCCAGATGGGATCTTTCATGTAGTTGCCCCAGGTCAGTTCCGGATAGTTCCATTCATTGAGAATGTGAAACAGCACATTCCCGCGGGCTTGAGGGTTCAGAATCCGGAAGCCGCTCAGGCTGGCATAACTGTTGTTGGCGTCGGGATGTTGTTGATCGAGCACCTCCAGTCTCAATACATGTGGGCCGGGCGAGAGACCTTCGCGGCTGAACAGGATTTCGTCCCGGGCCTTCACCTCTCCGCGGGAGGTGCCGTGCCCGATGCCGGAATGGCAGTCCACAATGGCCTGCCATTCACCGTCCAGAAACACGTTCGCCTTGCCATATATCATGTCCTTGGCGCCGATCCAGCAAATGCCTTCTCCCGCGAAGCCGAACTCGGCGAAATCGCCGGGCTTGTTGCTGATCCACTCGTGATCCGAATGCGGTTCCCCTGGAATCCAGGTGCCGGCCAGTTTCACGTCGGGATGGGACACAGGCACATCTGTGCCGGGCGGTGTCAGCACCTCCAGTCTGACGGAAGCGGTGAAATCCGATTCCGCGGCAAATCCGACTGTGTCTTTCCCGGAATCGGCGATGGCGTGGCCGACATGGTGCTTCATGGCGCGGAAGTCGTGGGTGCCGCGTCCCCCCGCGTCGTAACGCCCATAGAGAGAGTAGTTCCGCATGTCCTCCCGCCAGGGCCAAGCCGGTTCCATCCCGAAACTCTCATCACCCCCGGTTCGCTCACGATGCGCCGTGCCGTGATTGCGTCCAATATGGTCTTCGGGATACACGGACCACAGCCCGCGCCGGGACCAGGAGACTCGGTCCACGCTGTGATTCAACTCGAACGTGACTCCGACCTCCCTGTAGCCTCCCACATCCCGGCCAGCCCGCAGGCTTCGTGCCCGGGGAGGGGGATACGGCAGGCTGCGAATCCGGTACTCAATGTCCAGTCTGGCATTGTCCCGACACAGGATATGGAATGCCACCTCAATGTCTCCGTGACTGCCTTGGATTTGGATGTGAACGCCTGTGCTCTGTTCCCTGGCCTCCACGACGGAGGCTCTCCACGGTGGGAGGGGCATGCCAATCAAGTTCAGATGCGGCCCCGATTTCACAATCGTCTCTTCTGCCTCCGTGGCGGTCATCATGCCCGTGGCGCGGGAAACGGATATTTCGAGGGTGCGGTACCGAATGGCGAAGCGGTCGGCATGCTCCGTGAGCTCGGGCGAAACCGATTTCCGGGCTTGCCGGGGCAGTGGCACATCGGGCGGCATCAGCCGATATGCATCCACGAGCAGGCCGGACTCTCGGATGAAGCGAAGGGTCACCGGCTGGGATTGTCTGCCTGCGGTCAGCTGGGCAGGCAGCACGAGCGCTCCTTGTGCGTGCGGTTCCAGGGACGGACCGGGCATGTGCCCCGATGCGTCTCCCACCTGCCACTCCACGGTGATTTCATTCAGATTGGTGTGGTCAAACCAATTGGCGATGGGTATGTGAATGTCTCCATTGGCTTCGGGTGGAGGCAGCACCCAATCCTGCAGGCGGATCGGGGAATAGCCTTTTTGGGTCAGCCAGTGTTCCGGCTTCTTGCGCCGCCAGCCATCGATGATGCCCCACTCCCGGTTGCCGGTATAGCCGGTGGCGGAAATCATCTCGTCGTCGATGCTGCCCCAAATGGCGCCGCCCAGCGCGCCTGTGGTCGTGAAGATGCTTTCCCACCAGCGTTTGATGCTTTCGCCCCAGAATACGCGCACGGCCGGATCGCGTCGCTGTTCCGACAGGTTGTAGCAGGCAATGTGGGCATACTCGTCGTGCAGCACGGGCACCGTACCCGTTGCCCGCCCGTGTCCGCTCCATGTATCGGTCGGCACACCGGGATCCTGGTCCCAGTTGGCGTAGTGCAGACTCCAGATGTCGCAGGCCGGGGTGCCTTCGGGCATGGTGTTGGGATAGCTGAAAATGAGAGGACGGCCGGGATCCACTTTCCTGGCGTACTCGTACTGATGGCGGAAGTTCGCCCCCCAATAGGACTCGTTGGCCAGCGACCACATGATTACGCAGGCATAGTCCCGGTCCCGTTCGATCATCTCCGTGAACTGTTCCATATAGGCGGCCGTGTAGGCGGGGTCGTTCTGGGTGGGACGATTGAACTGGTAGACAAACGCGACGGCGGTCTCCACTTCCACGTAGATGCCATAGGCATCGCAGAATTCCAGCATGTCCTCGCGCGGCGGGTAGTGCGAGGTGCGAATGAAGTTGATGTTGGCCTCGCGAAACAGCCTTATGTCCGTTTCCACCTGCTCCGCCGTAAGGGCCCGGCCCGTGACCAGGTGCACATCGTGCCGGTTGACCCCCCGCAACTTGACTTCCCGGCCATTGACCAGAAGTTTCCGGCCTGCCACCTCCACCTTGCGAACACCAAAGCGGCGGCGTACCACCTCGAATTCGCCCTCGGGCGCGGCCAACCGCAATTCCAATGTGTAGAGACGGGGATGTTCGGCATCCCACAAGACAGGATGCATCAGGGCAAAGGTCCGTTCGATGGAGGTCGCTCCCTCTGCGTCGGGATTCCAACGGTCTTTGTCCAGCGCAATTTCCTGACCGTCGGGGTCCACCAATCGCGCGTGGAGGCGGCAGCCGGATTCTGCCTGCGGGGACACTTCGACTCGGACCTGGACATCCGCAGCCGTGAAGTTCGGCCTCGGTGTGCACTCGATGTGAAAGCGGGAGATGCAGACCGAGGGCACCGCCATCATGCGCACATCACGGATGATGCCTCCCATGTTGAAGCCGCTGACTTCCATGGGCACATCCACCACACCGACGGTCAAGCCAAACTCCTGGCCGGGCGTGACAAGGTCCGTGATCTCGCAAAACCACGAGGTGTATCCGCCGTAGTGTCCCCGCACAAAACGCCCGTCAATCCATATCTGCGACTTGCCGGTGATGCCGTCGAAACGAAGAAAAACCCGCTTTCCGGCAAAGTCCGGGGGCACGGCCACGGCACAGTGATAGGCGTATTCCTGCTCTGCCGGAATATCCAGACCGTAGGAAAAGGTGCAGCTGGGCACCGGGTAGTCCTGCCAGGCCTCCTTGCCGACGGCCTTGGACCAGTAGCCGGTCGGAGGATGCGCATGGAATTTCCATGTACCGTTCAGGGAAATGACCGGTTGATCGACCCCGGCTGTCCGGAGGGGCGTTTGCAGCCAGGGGATGGGAACATCCCAAGTGGGTACAGGAACAGGTGGATGGGTCATGGGGTCACTCTCCGCATGGATATGGCAAGGCGACTCCGCCTGTCTGCAGGCATGGGGATCGGCACCCTCGCGTCGCCCATCCTCATGAAAGTGACATGCAAAGGTGCTGGTCCACTCCGCCCGGGTCCCGACCGCCTACATCACTTGCGCCATCCGGGCCCTCCTGCGCCTGGAAGCCATCGGCATCCGCGGATACGCCGTGAAGGCTTCCCTCGTCTGTGAGGCCGAGCATCAATATCTGGCACGACCGTTCTGTACAGCACCCACTTCTACCTGAATTGCAAGTTTGACACACAACAGGCTCAGTGATTTGCCTATGTCCCAGATAGCCGAGGGATGGTCCTCGTTTCAATCATAACCTTTCATCAGAGGAGAATGCCATGAAACGTATCGTTGTACCATTGGCTGTCATGCTGGCAATGTTGACAAACATGACCTCTGCCGTTTTCGCCCAGCCGCAAGAGCCTTCTCTGACCCACGCGGAGAAGGAGGCTATCGTGGCCGAATATCCTGGTTTGACCTATGAAGGGGACGAGACTGTGGAATTGACAGGGGACTTATATACCTAAGTACACAGTCGCATTTGGGCTATAATGCCAGAAAGCGACATGCAATTGAGCCTGCATGTCGCCTTCCTACAGACAAGGAACTGTCGCTTCCGTGCCTGCTGCCCCCATTGTACCCGACACCGTCCACCGCACCGTCAGACTGCGGCTGCTGCCGGAGACTACGGCCAAGGCGCAACCACTGGCCGGCACCGCCGGGGCCTGCCGTTGGGTCTGGAATCATTTCCTGGCGCGACAGCAGCACAAATGGCGCTGTTGGCAGGATTACAAAATCGGCCCCCAGCCCCAGGTGTCGTTCTTTGCCCTAGGCAAGGAGTTCACGGCCCTGCGGCGGAGCACAGAAACCAGTTGGCTGCAGGAGTACGGCCACAAGGCGGTCAAGTACACCCTTAAGCTGCTGGCCGAGGCGTATCGTAGGTTCTTCACGGGACAGGGCGGCCATCCCCGTTTCAAGGCCAAACGTCGCACCACGGACGGTTTCACCATACCCAGTGCCGTGGCCCTGTCGGACACCCATCTGCGGGTGCCCAAGGCAGGTTGGCTGCGGGTCAAGGGATCCAATCCCTATGCCGGATGTCAGCCCCTGCAGGCCCGCATCCGGCAGGAGGGCACGTCTGCCAGCCCCCGGTGGTACGCCTACGTGGTCTACGCCGTATCCACCGACCAAGTGCGCCAAGGGGCGATCGAGGGTGTTTTGGGCCTGGACCGCAACGTGGGGCAATGCACCGACAGCACCGGCAGGGTGCACGCCATGACCGACACCGCCCGTCTGGACGCGAAACTGAAACGCAAGCAGCGGCATCTAGCCCGCAAGCGCCGGGGTTCCTGCCGTCGCCGACGCATCGCCGGGCAATTGCAGAAACTGCACAGAAAGCGCCGGCGCATACGGGACCACGACACCCACTACATCAGCCGGACACTCGCCGACACGGCCCATACGGTGGTCATCGAGGATCTGCAGGTCAAAGGTATGACTGCATCGGCCAAGGGCACGGTGGACGCACCCGGAAAGCATGTCCAGGCCAAAGCCGGTCTGAACCGCAGCATCCTGGCCAGCGGCTGGGGGCAGTTGGAGCGGAAATTGATCTACAAGTGCGGTCAGGTGGTGCAGGTGCCGGCCGCCTACACCAGTCAGACATGCAGCCGGTGCGGTGGCGTGGACGCACAGAACCGGCCGACACAAGCCCGGTTCTGCTGCATCGTATGTGGATTCACACTCCACGCCGACCACAATGCGGCGTGGAACATCTTGGGGAGAGCCGATCTCCCTGTGGCCCGCGGGACAGGGGCTGCTGCACGGCGAGGGGCGTTCTCGGTAGAGACCCCTGCGACCCGTGAACAGGATATATCCAAGTCTGTGTACTTAGGTATATAAGTCCCATTGTTTATGGTGGGTCACGCCCTACATTCCTCCCGTCTATCTGCCGTGGAGACCAGAGCGTGAAACCGGCTCCTTCGCTCCGCTCGCCCTGTATTTTTCCATGTGGGCCTTGGTATTGTCCCTCCTGTTGTTTGCCTGGATCAGCAAAGGCCTGCGGGAGCGCCGCCACAATGTCTTCTACGCTGTCGTGTGCAGTCTGGGGCTGGGTGTCCTGTACCACATTCTGTGGCGGGATTGCCCTGCGTGGATCTTTGGCCGAGCCTGTTCCGACCACCGGTACTTCCGGCCTGCGTCCGCATGCAGGCGAAGATATCCGCGGCAGACCGGATGGCACTCTTTCGCCCTCTGGACGCGGACCGGGTCCGCACAGAAAGAACGAACCCGGATTTTCGCATCCTGTGGAATTGATCTTTGCACTTTTGAGGAACTGTCCGCCACCACGGCGGCCTGGGTCCAGTGGGCCATGACGCACCTCATGCTGCGGTGCCTGGCATGACCTTGTCATACAGGCTCTCAGGATCCGAAGTGTCAGGAGGCTATCAAGAGTGGTCTGCCGCAATGTACTCGTCGAGCTGCCTGGTTGGGCATGAAAGAGACTTGGGTGTGCCAGACACATTCTCTCCCACATCCGTTGGCGATCCTGTATTCTATGGAAACCGCTCTGGTGCACAACCCGGACTGCGTCGCCTTTCAGTCACACAAGGGAACCCGGCATATGGTTTCTGCAGCTCTTGAGGGCCTGGAGATTCTGAGGCTTCATCACATCGGAGTGGCCACGGCAAACTCGCGGGAGACATGTGCCTTCTACTGCAACCATCTGGGCTTCACTTGGGAGAGTACACGCGACTTCCTGCCCCAACAGGTACAGGTGTCCCTGCTGCGCAAAGGCAGCGAACTGCTTGAAATCCTGAAGCCGCTGGTGCCGGATTGTGCCACGGGCCGTTTTCTGGCCAAGCGCGGTCCCGGTTTCCATCATCTCTGCTATGAAGTGGCCGATATTCACGGCGGCTTGGATGTCCTGCAAAGGCAGGCCGTGACTCTTGTGCACAACCACGTGGAAACCGGCATTTTCGGGCCTGTGCTGTTTGTGCACCCAAAGTACGCGCACGGGGTCATGATAGAGCTGCTTCAGCCTGCCCAGCTGTAGCACAATGCCGTCCTGTCGTGGTGGCTGGTGGAAGTGATGATGGCTGGCAGTTCTCAGGCCCGAGGCGCTGCCGTTATCGGCCATGCTCCGGGCAAGGTCATTCTGACCGGTGAACACGCTGTGGTCTACGGTTATGCAGCCGTGGCCATTCCTTTACATAACTTGAGGGCCCAAGTCTTGGTGGCCCCCACCTCGCCGGGCTATGGGACCATGATCGTGGCCTTGGATCTCCAGCGGCACACGCGGCTGCGCAATCCCTCACCCCAAATGCAGCCGCTGGCCCAAGCCGCTGCAATGGCCCTGCGGGCTACAGGGCGGGACGAGGAGCCAGACTGGATTCTGCAGATTCGAAGCCAGATCCCTGTCGCCCGCGGATTGGGGAGTGGGGCCGCAGTGTGCTGTGCCCTGATCCGGGCCGTATCCCAAGCGGCAGACTGCTCCCTGGAACTGGAAGTCCAGGACCACATCGTCCACGCCAGCGAGATGCGATTGCATGGCCGTCCCAGCGGCATTGACAATCTGACGGTGGTCCACGGCCTTCCCCTGTACTTTCGAAAAGGTCATGCGCCGCAATTCTTCCAGCCCCGGCAGAGCCCAGTATTCCTGCTGGCCGACACGGGGATCTCGGTGCCTACCTCTGCCGCTGTGGCCAAAGTGGCCCGTCTCAGGCAGGAGAAGCCCCATGCAGTGGAAGACTGGATGCAGGAAATTGGGGAAGTCAGCAGGGCCTTGTTCAAGGCCCTGACCCAGTCAGACCCTGCAGAGCTGGGCCCTCTGCTCAACACCAACCAGGAACTGCTGCGCAGACTGGGAGTCAGTTCTGTCGCCCATGAGAAGCTGATTCAGGCGGCCTTGGAAGCCGGGGCTCCGGCCGCCAAAGTCACGGGAGCAGGCTTGGGGGGTCAAGTTCTGGTGTTGGCTCCCGAGTCGGCATGCGCCCACCTGCCCAAGGCCTTGCGGGCTGCAGGGGCCACGGCCGTGTGGCCGGTGCAGTGGCAGATGCCTGCTCCTGCCATCTAATCTCGACTTTGTACAAAATCAGGCAGTACAGCATAGGGCATCCATCAGACTCTCCAGCGGTGGACGCAGGATTTTGGGTTGTCGGTCGGAGACGGCATGGGGTGCCAAGCCGCACACCACGCCGGTTCCCAGTACCACGGTTGTAGATCAAGGAGCTCTGCCTGACGGCGTTTCCTGCGACAGCGCATGGCTACCCATGGATGGCAACGGCGCCAGCACGACCAAGCCAGAATCTGGGCCGCCACGGCGGGAACCTCCTGGAACATTCAGGCGGGAGCGGCCTCGTCGCGATGCGCTTGCTAGGCGGTCACGGTAGCCCGGTCCACGGGCATGGGAGGAGGGATGGTCCCCACCGCACTGTCCCATGCCGCTGCAGTGTTTCCACCTATCGCAATGCGAGGGCCCGGCGATTGAACTGGCTCTGGTCGAGCAATTGGGGAAAGAGGGCCAGCCAGTGGTCCCGGATGAACCCCAGGAACTGGCCCTCGCCCGGAAAGGGCAGAAAATTTATCCACCACAGCCCCGTGACGACTCTCTGTCGGTGCAGGCGGGTTTGGCCCCTATTTTGCCCTGCAGCAGACTACTACCATTTCCAGATAGATTTGCCAGTATACAGGAAAGCCGGCACACTGGGGCATGACCTTTCTGCAGAGGAGTACCCCGCCATGGCTGCCATCAAGTACCCAGTCCAGCTGACCGCATCCGAACGCGCCCATCTCGACGCAGTGGCCCGCCGCGGCCGGGCCTCCGCCCGCACTGTCACGCGGGCCCTGGCGTTGCGCCAGGCCGATGCCGGCTGGCGCGACGGGGAGATCGCGGCGGGGCTGGGGGTTCATGCCGCCACCGTGGCCCGCGTGCGGAAGCGGTATTGCGAGGCCGGACTGGAGGCCGCCCTCCAGGACCGCCCCCGACCGGGCCGGGAGCGCAAGCTGGACGGCAGGCAGGAAGCGCACCTGATCGCCGTGGCCTGCAGCGCCGCGCCCGCCGGCCACGCGACCTGGACGCTCCAGTTGCTGGCGCACAAAGTGGTGGAGCTGGGGTTTGCCGAGAGCATTTCCCTGGAGACGGTGCGCCAGATCCTTAAAAAACGAACTCCAGCCCTGGAAAAAGAAGGAATGGTGCATACCCAGGGTGAGCGGGGAGTTTGTCGCGCGGATGGAGGATGTGCTGGACCTGTATCACGAAGAATACGACCCTGCGCGTCCAGTGGTCTGTTTCGACGAGACGTCCAAACAGTTGACTGCAGAGGAGCGGCCGCCCCTCCCGGCCCGACCCGGACAGGTGGCCCGCCAGGACTACGCGTACCGGCGTCACGGCACCCGGAACCTGTTCCTGTGCTGTGAACCCAAGGGGGGATGGCGACACGTGGCCGTGACCCAGCGCCGCACAGCTGCGGACTTCGCACACCAGATGCAGTGGCTGGTGGACGAGGCCTACCCCGCCGCCGCCGTGATCCGGCTGGTGCTGGACAATCTCCACACCCACAAGCTGGGCTCCCTCTACGAAGCCTTTGCCCCCGCCGAAGCGCGGCGCATCGCCCGCCGCCTGGAGTTTCATTACACCCCCGTGCACGGCAGCTGGCTGAACATGGCGGAAATCGAACTGAGTGTCTTCAGCCGCCAGTGCCTGGCCCGCCGGATCCCGAATGAAGCGTTGCTGCGACAGGAGGTCGCGGCCCTGGAACACGAACGTAACGCCGCGGCAGCCTGCATAGACTGGCGGTTTTCCACCCGGGACGCGCGCCGCAAGCTCCCCCATGTCTATCCCACAGAATTAACTTGAAACGGTACTACGCCATCCGAATGGGGATGGCAATCTCTTCATTTTGGGAGCTCTTCCCCTTTGATGTTAATGTTTTAATTTATATAACCATTGGTGCTAGTTGCCAAAGGCCACGAGGATCCCTCATGCTGTGTGAGTTACAGCCACCAGCGAGGAAGGATCTCATGGCCATTGTCGAGTTTATCACGGAGTTGTTTTGCCGGGTTGACGACGCCATGCCGGACGCACCCCATCACAGCCAGGCCGCCCTGGCGCCGAGCGAACTGGTGACCCTGGGCCTGCTGTACGCCCTCAAGGGGGTGGGTGCCCGCGCCTTCTATCGATGGCTGCACGCCAACCATCGGGACATGTTCCCCACGCTGCCGGAACGCACGCGTCTCTTCCGGCGTCTGAAGACCCACGCCGCGTGGACGGACCGCTTTCTGGCCGCGCCCACGCTGCTCGGCGTCGTCGACACCTACGGGATTGAACTGATCCACCCGGTCCGGGAAGGCCGCAGTCCGGCTCAGATGGGCAAGAAGGGCCTGTCCAACCACCGCTGGATCGTGGGGGGCAAGCTCTGCCTGGTGCTGGACCAGTTCGGCTTGGTGGCGGGCTGGGACTGTGACACGGCCCATGTCTACGACGCCACGTTCCATCCCCTCATCGCACAGTGTGACGGCCAGATGGTGGTGCTGGGCGACACCGGCTTCCACCGGGCCGACGGCGACCCGCCGAACCTCAAGCTCTGCCGACGGGGGGAGTGGAACGAGCGCATGCTGGTCGAGACCGTGCTGTCCATGCTCACCGCAGTCTGCCACATCAAGCAGATGCGTCATCGCGTCTGGGCCTACTTCAAGGCGCACTTGGGGTATCTGATGGCCCTGTTCAACATCCTGGCGCAGTGGCATGGCCTGCCACCGGATGACCGCGGGATGGTCCGGCTCTCCATCGCCCCGTTCAGCCTCTGAGCGGCAACTAGCACCAATGGTTATATAACACGGCTTATGTGGAATTACACAGGACGCACCGTATAGGTCTGGACATCGATGCCCCAGTCACGGCGCAAGAGATGCTTGAGGGTGTGGCTGGCCATCTTGGCGATGACATGGGTGACCAACCCCGGGACGGTCTTGCGCAGCAGGCGCTCCAGGTTGCGCCCGGTGTTCTGCACCTCGTTGAAGGTACTTTCGATGCGCTCGCGCACGCTGTGCAGCCAGCGGTTCACTGCCGGGGCATGGGGTTGGCGCTGATTGATCCGGGTAGGAGTCCAGATGCGGTTGCCCTGGATCTCCCACTGCGCCTGTTGCCAGTCGGCTCCCAGGAAGCCCTTGTCCCCGAAGACCTCGCCGTGCCAGAGGACAGACAGCACCGTGTCGGCCGCGGCCCGCTCGTCGGTGTGCGCGGGCACAAGTTCGTAGACCACCGGGAGGCCCTCCCGGGTGGTCAGCAGCACCAGCTTGTACCCGAAATACTGCAGATTCCGGCTGACACACACCCCGTAGGAGGCCGACCCCGCGAAATCGCTGTGTTTCTTGCTCCGCTTGTAGCCCACCACGGGGACGGGCTTGGTGTCCAGCAGGAACTGCGTGGCCAGGGTGGCCCCCAACTGCGCGGTCCAGTGCCGCCGCAGCGCTTCCACCCGCAGGCGCAACGAACGGGCCCGGCGATTGAACTGGCTCTGGTCCAGCAGCCGGGGAAAGAGGGGCAGATGGTGGGCCCGGATGAACCCCAGGAACTGGGTCTCGCCAGGAAAGGACAGGAAATCCATCAGCAGCAGCAACGTGATGACTTCGCTGTCGGTGAACACGGGCTTGGCCCCCCGTTTGCCCTGCAGCAGGCGCACGCCATGCGCTTGACACCAGTCGTCCACCAGGACATACACCACAGTCGCCACGTCGGCAAAGGTTATACTGGTCATGGGGAAGTCCTCCGCATGATGGTTGCAATCTCTTCATTCTGGGCGATCTTCCCCTTTTAGGTCAATCTCACTTAATTCCACATCAGCCGTATAACGTGAGTTATGGATAAGACTCGGTCTTCTGAAGCCTGCGTGCCCGTGCCAGAGACGGTTTTTGCGACTGGTGGCCGTAGGCCATCAGCCCTGACAGCAGGTGCACCAGAAAATGGACCGGACTGCGGTGGCGCGTAGGCTCCCCCGGCGAGATGTGCTTGCGCTGATCGTGGACCGACTCGACGAGGGCCCGCGGGCGGAGCCGCAGAGGGTCCGCCCCCACCATGAGTTTGGGCTTCCTGTGGGACCGCAGCCGCGTCCGCAGGCGGAGGCCCCGGGCCTACCGCTCCTCCCCCAGAGCCTGGGCGATGTAGCCTTTGTCACCCACCCGTTGGCCCCACAACTCCCGGGTCCACCCCGGGACGGGCCGTCGGTCGTCCCCGTGGCCGGGCGTGAGGGTGAAAGACCGCAGTGCGCCCCGCTCGTTGATGGTCAGATGCAGTTTGAAGCCGAAGAACCAGCCCATGGAATTCCTGCCCCGCGGGGCGATACCCCGGAAGACCCGGTGGCCGGCGATGCGCCGATGGTGACAGACCGCCAGCGGTGTCGAGTCGATGCAGTTGAGGCCGGTGCAGCGGCTGCAGCAGCCGGTCCGATAGACGTACAGCGGCACCAGCACCCGGGGCATCAGGGCCACCAAGCGGGACTGGCAGGGCAGTGTGGGAAACTCGGCGCGCAGATATGGCTGGACATGGAGGGTGCAGGAGCTCTTGCAGTCCCGATAGCGGCTCCGATGGAAGTGAATCAGAATCGTCATGATCGCGCGGGAGGACAGCTGGGTGGCCCGCCGCCGGGCCCGGAGACCGGCCGCGCGTGGCCGCCGCGGCCACGCGGGCTCAAACTGCTGGCAGAAATCATCGACATGACAGAACAGAGCGAGTAGACTCATGGAGGACACCTCGGGGGTTGTATTGCGATGCCCAAGGATACCCTCCTGGGCACCCGAGGTGTCCTTCCTTATCCCTAACTCACGTTACATAATCCATTTTGTATAAAGCCGAGACAAGGGGAAGCCCGTGAAACGTATCATTGTGTTGATGGCGATCGGACTGATGACATTGTTGTCTTTCCATGCCACTGCCGTCCATGCCCAGACCGAAGAGCCCGTCATTGCCTTGTCCACGGCTTCCACGGACATATCCCCCACAGGAGGCCAAGTGACCATCCACGCTCGCCTGGAGCCCACGCCAGCATACGGGGTCTGGCGCGATTGCCATCTGCGGAGATCCGGGGGCACGGCGATTCTGGACGTGGACTACAGGTTGTCCACAGCTCCGTTCAAGTTCAATCGCAACCATGGCTGGGCCATGGATAACCCATGTTACCGTCCTGCCGGGGGCAACGGTGGATGCCACCATTGAGTTGCAGGCGTATTGCGATGATCGAAGCGCTGCGGCCCAGCATCTGGCATCCCACCCTCTGCAATCCAATTCGCTCGTTCTGGCCTTGCAGTGGGAACGGGAATCCTACCTGACTTGTGGGGAATACCAAGCTCTGCTCCAGAACACGGGCATTGACACGGTTGCGAATGCGGGCAATCCCTGCACGGATGAGGACATCGCGGCCTCGTCCGTGACCCAGGAGATGGTCATGGATGCTCTGGCCGCTGGTCATCTGGAGGAATTTCTCATGCAAGAATCGGCAAGGCAGGAAAAATCCAGCCAGACTTCAAGGGCGCAACCGGGACACGACGCACACGACCCATCCTTGCCGGGAAAACGGAGCAGCGACACTTGGATCGAGACGCTTTATGTATGTGATGTCAACAGCGCCCTGGACGTTGACATTACGTTGTGGCATGCCCACAATCACTTCCATCCAGACTCCTGGCGGGATCCGTATTACAGCCCGGATGTGGATTTCGTGGTTTCTGAAAGTGACTGGCTGGAAGTCTCTGAAGATACAACCACAGCGATCGGAAGTGGCATTTTTAGCGATACCGTTGCCGGGGCGTTTACCAATTACGAGCTTGATTTTCGTTTCGAACAACGGAGATGTCTGTGGGGCGCCTGTTTCTTTCCCTGGACCACGGAAGAGAGACATTGCCATTGCTCAGGCTCTTCCCCCACTCACACCTGCACGCCATATCATGGATACTGATGGCGTCGCTGCCATCTCTGTCTCGGTGGCTGAGGCCAGAGGGTGAATGGCTCCGAGCCCACTGCCTGCTCCGCATCCCTAGGTCCCCCCATGCAGGCCATCACAGCGATTACATACACCAAGGATTCGCTTCCGTGATGTTCTTGGTGACATGCATGACTCTGGGCCAGAGGCGTCTCGTCTGGGTGGCCCTCTGGATGGGGGTCCTGGGACTCAATGCCTGTGCCGGCCTGGGGCAGGCTCTGGCAGAGGGCCGTCCCCTCTTTGTCCGCGCCGACGCAGACAAGACTCCTCTCCATCGGGCGGTACGCGACCACGATACCGCACAGCTGGCGCAGTTGCTGGCAACGGGCGCCGACCCCAATGTGCATGACAATGGAGGGGTCACGCCTCTGTACCAGGCGGTACGGAAGGGGGCGGCGGACATGGTGGCCCTGTTGCTGGCGGCGGACGCCGATCCCAATGTGCATGACATTCAGGGCCTCACGCCTCTGTATGCAACGGCCAGGGGGGAGTCCACAGAGGCCAGGGACATCATGGCGCAGTTGCTGGCGGCGGGTGCCGATCCCAATGCCGCCACTCCTCATGGCACCCCCCTCGATGCGGCAACAGGGTCCGGAAACCTAGTGGGGATCCGGATGCTGTTGGCAGCGGGAGCGGACCCCAATGTCCGTGCGGGCAATCGCGGCACTCCCCTCCATGCGGCTGCTGCAGCCAGTTCCCTGGAGGGAGCCCGGATGCTGTTGGCGGCGGGAGCGGACCCCAATGCCCATACGGGCGCTGGCGGGACTCCTCTCCATACAGCGATAGGAAGCGATGCCGGGCGTGACATCGTCGGTGCGCCGAGCCAGGCGTGGAGGATGGTGGAGGTGCTGTTGGCGGCCGGGGCGGATCCCAATGTCCGCATGAACACGCCTGTAGACATCGGCATGCCTCCTCTCCATATGGACACGCTTGTGGGCAGCGGCATAACTCCCCTCCATGCAGCGGCACAGTACGCCGATCCGTGGGTGGCCGAGGTGCTGTTGGCAGCCGGGGCGGATCCCCAGGCCCGCATGGACAGCGGCGAGACTCCCCTCCAGATCGCCCAGCGTCGGTACGCCCACTACGCCTCGCCCGACGTGGCGCACACCCCGCTCCATGTGGCGCAGGCAAAGCGCCATAATTCCGCGGCGCTGATTGAACTGTTGCGGCATCACGGTGGCGGTGAATGAGGCAAGCCCAAGGTCTAGAGCACGTTGCCACCGGAGTGGCGGACAAGTTGGGACCATGGAAGTGCGGGCGGCCTTTTACTCGCACAGTGAGTCTGAACGCGAGTGGGTGTAGAAATTGCTGTCCTGTGGAAGGCAACGCCAGGGTTCATACGCGACAAACTCACTCCTCACGGTGGGATGTAGTGTTCCCGGATGACGAGCATGTGACCGGGCGGGGATCATGGTTGCGGTTGAGGTAGCCGCCTTGCTGCAGGCCCAAATCCGATTATGCAGACCCAAGGCCATGAGGTGCCAATCACTTGGCAAGGAATCCAGGGCGTCACGACGGAGGGCACGCAATCCCTGCCCTTGTGGGAGGGCCTCAAGGCAGATCATCTGTGGGCGGACAAAGGCTCCGATGGCACTCAGATTGTGGCAGTCGCATCTGCCTGCGGGATAAACCTCGTGATCCCATCCAGACCCCACCGGCAAGGAACCCGGCACTGTACCCATGACGGCACCGGATGGAAAATGCCTTCCGCCATCGCAAGGCATGGCAGGCCACGGCTACTCGATATGCCCAACGGTCCACTTTGTGCTTGGCGACCTGCCTGATCCGGGCCCTGGCGCCGTGGGCCAGGCTATTTGGACGACACGCCCTCGGCGATGACGGTCTGGAGGGTGACGGCGCGTTCGATGCGCGCGTCGGTGCGGTGGTTCAGATACTCCCTCCACAGTGCCAGAGCGGTCTGTACACGGCCGCATGAATGCCTCTTGCCACTGTCTCACTGTCTCCACAGGGAATGCCGTTACGGGCGTGATAGCCCGCGGGAATCCTGAGTCCGCGACGGGCGCGACTTCAACGACTCTGCCCGGAAGATGCAGGAGGCCACTGACGGTGGGAAACCCGTGGCGGCCGTGGGACTGCAAATGGTTGACTTCGGGCAGGGCAACAAGCGATGCCCAAGTGCCCTGCCCAGCAGGCCCAAGGCAATGAAGGTTCGTGCAGGTGTCACGGATCATCTGTGCCCAGTGACACAGCCACGACCATGGGATTGTGCATGGACCCGGTATCCCACCCTGGTGACGCAGGCGCAAACAGGATGAAGGCCCCTGCCCCAATCCTGTTTGTGGAGATTGAAGCAAGCCACAGGGATGACCCTGAAAATCGGTTTGTCGAATCCAATGCGTCTATGTACAATCGACTCCGCCTCCCTGTCTTGCAGTCAGATCATTCATGGCGGCGTTGGTCCCCCATGTCAGGCATGGCTGGGGTCAGTGTCGGCCAGGCGGTGATGTTTCCCGAAAGTCCTGGGGATTGCGATGCTTGTATTCATGCCAAACAAGGAAGAATCGATGAATAGGTGGAGAAGATCGATGCATGTTGGAATCTGGGCCCTTGTGGGCCTGCTCATGCTCTCGGCCTGCGGCGGGCCGCCGGCCGCCGCGCCGGAAGCGCCAGCAGAACCTGTCATGGAAGAAGCCTCCGCCGAAGAGGAAATGGCCATGTCCAGCCAGGAGGCTCCCATGCTGGCCGAAATGGTGGCCGCAGGGGCATTGCCTCCATTGAGTGAGCGATTGCCCGCAGAGCCCCTGGTGCAGGAGGGGGCAGAAGGCATTGGGACATACGGGGGGACCTTGCGCTTTGGCAACGTGGAGACGGGACTCTGGAACTTGGCGACACTGCGCACCGTCGGCCTGTTCCAGTACAACCAGGAGAACTCGGAAGTCAGTGTGGACGTGGCCAAGGACTTCTTCTGGAACGACGATCTGTCCGAACTGACCATTGTGTTGCGCGCCGGCCACAAGTGGTCCGACGGCACTCCCTTTACTGTGGACGACATACTGTTCAAGTGGCAGGAAGTGGATGGCAACGCGGAGTTGACTCCGTCGTTCAGCAACTTCTGGTCGCCCGGGGGCGAGCGGGTGCAATTTACCAAAGTCGACGACATGACCGTCAAGATGAAATTCGCCGTGCCGTATCCGGCGGCGGTGGATTTGCTGGGACGGAGCTGGTTCAGCTCGGATCCGGGCTTCATGATGCCCGCCCACTATCTGAAGCAATTCCATGTCGAGCACAATCCCGAGGCCGCCCAGAAGGCGCAAGACGAAGGCTTTGACGACTGGGTCGGGTACTTCCGCTCCCACTCCAATCCTTCGGGCAACGTGCTGGTAGGCCGGCCGTCGTTGTGGGTCTGGATGCCGGAGGAGCGCACGTCGGAACGGGTCATCGCGGTGCGCAATCCCTATTTCCACCAGGTGGACACGGCCGGCAACCAGTTGCCCTATATCGACCGGGTGGACACGGTGATCACCGGGGACAAGCAAGTGCAGATCCTGAAGGCCACCACCGGGGAATTCGATTTTGAGGGCTGGTACCTTTCCCTGAATGAAATGGGTACCCTGCAGGCCAACAAGGAAGCCGGCGACTTCAAGGTGCAGACCGCCAAAAGCCTGCGCTCTTCGGAATTCGCCCTGATGCCCAATCGCACCGTCAAGGACGATGTGCTCCGCGAACTGTTCAATGCGTTCGATTTCCGCCGTGCCCTGGCCATCGGGATCGACCGGGAGGCCATCAATCAGGCAGTCTTCTTTGGCTTGGGTACCCCGTATCCGGCCATTCCGTTGCCCTCCAATGCCTATGTCGATCCGGAATGGCACACGCTGCACACGGAATATGATCCCGATACCGCCAACCAGCTGCTGGACGATTTGGGACTGAGCGAGCGGGATGGCGATGGCTATCGCCTGCGCCCGGACGGGGATCGGCTGAGCGTGATCATTGAAATCGGGACTACGGAAGGGCCCAAACTGCCTATTTGCGAAATCATTCAGCAGCAATGGGTGGCGATCGGGATTGATATGACATGCAAGGTCACGGAAGGATCCCTGTACACCCAACGCAATCTGGCCAATGAATTCGAGATTGCCACTTGGCACTTGGACCGCTCTGGCCTGTTCGGCCGCGCCAATCCCCTGTGGTACGGCTTCTTCAGCGCCTCGCAGCAACGGTGGGGCGCCCAATGGGTCATCTGGTTCAACTCCGACGGAGCCGAAGGGATTGAACCCTCCGACGAGATCAAGGAGTTGCGAGCCCTGTTCGCGGAATGGCAACAGACCGAAATCGGGTCGGAGGACTTTGTGAACAAAGGCACCGAGTACTACCGGTATTTTGCGGAAACGCTGCCCATGATTGGGACCGTGGGCCTAGGTCCCGTGCCGCAGGTGGTTAGCAACCGCCTGCACAATGTACCGTCAGAAGACATCTGGTGGGGTTCGGACACGAATTTCTACGCCCCCTACAAGCCCGGTACTTGGTATATAGAGGAGTAAACACATAGCCAACGCGCGCGGCCGGGAAGGAGTCATGGAAGTCTTCTCCCGGCCGCATTCTGTGTGGACCGACTGTGGGCCTAGGACAACAGACTTGGGGAGGGAACAGTGCACCTTCTTCCTGTCCAGAGCATGTTGACAGCTGCTTGTTGTGTCCTTCCGGATCTGGACTCTTCAGGTTTCCCGCTCTGGGCCATGTCCGCACCGTGAAGCCACCTGCCAGCCTCTTGTGACCGGCATGCAGGCCAGTCTGCGTGCGGGGGACGTGAACCAATCTGCGGCCTATTATGGCCCGACCTTGATCGGTGGAACAGCAATGTCCAGGGTTTCAAGGTTGGTGCGAAGACGTGAGGCAGGACCCAATGTTGGCGCATCGGACATAGGACATAGGATCCAGAGTGGGAGCTTTTTGTCGAATGGCACCAACGTACACGCTCGTCCAAGTGTCAGTGGAGCCCCCAGCCAGTCACACTGCAGAAATCTGTGGAAAGTATGGGGTGTGGCATCAGCGCCGAAGTCCATGCGACACGGACGGGCAGGGTCGATGGTCAGCGACACGAAGTGACCCGGACATCCCCGCGGGTGCGCGGATACCCGGCCGGACGTGTGGCTGCCGATCACGTTTGTGTTGCCGATGCCTTCCGTCAATACCGGAAGGCGATGGGAATGAAGACTGTCACCTCGGCCCACCACAACCGCCCAAGATCAGGCTTCCATGATCAGGGTGCTCTACGGCTTTACAATGTCACGGAATGCATCATCGCGGGACATGGGCCGTTCCGACGCGCGTGCAGGCCGTCTGCCACATTGGCCTTTTGTACTCTGACCTTCATACAGTTGACCTGTTCCCTCAGTGGGATCGGTCCCACTTGACTTCCGCACTTGTGTCGACACTCCTCAGTCCTTGCCGCAGTGCCAACCTGCGCCAATCCCCAAGGGGACATGGTTTGCGCACATGCCCGCACCTTGACTGACGCCACCCATGTCAACTTACATTGTCCGCCGTCTTCTTTACATGGTGGTCACCTTTTTCGCGTTGACGGTGGTGGTTTTCGTCATCATTCAACTGCCCCCGGGCGATTATCTGGACACCTACCTGGCCGCGTTGGAAGCCCAGGGGGCGTTTGCCGACGAAGCCGAGCTGGAGGCCATCCGCCGCCAGTTCGGTCTTGATGGCTCACCGGTCGAGCAGTATCTGCGATGGCTGTGGCGCTTTGTGCAGGGAGACATGGGTCGTTCGTTTGAATGGAATCAGCCGGTCAAGGCCCTGCTGGCCGAGCGTCTGCCCTATACCGTCCTGATCTCCGTCATTTCCCTGTTCTTTACCTATGTCGTGGCGGTGCCCATCGGCATCTTTGTGGCCACCCATCAATATCGGTTCTCGGACTATTTTTGGTCCGTCGTGGGTTTTGCGGGCCTGTCCATACCGGATTTCATGTTGGCCCTCCTGTTGATGTATCTGCTCTTCAAGTATTTCGGCATCAGTGTCGGGGGCCTGTTTTCCCAGGAATATGCCACCGCCCCCTGGAGTTGGGCCAAGTTGTGGGACATGCTGACGCATCTGGTCACCCCTGTGATCGTGATCGGCACCGCAGGCACGGCCGGCATCATGCGGGTGATGCGCGCCACCTTGTTGGATGAATTGGGGCGACAGTACGTAGTGACGGCACACGCCAAGGGCGTGCCCAACCGCACGCTGTTGTTCCGCTATCCGGTACGCGTGGCGGTGAATCCCATCATCTCCACCGTGGGCTGGCAACTGCCGGCCATAGTGTCAGGCGAGACGATTGTCGCGATCGTGCTCAGCCTGCCCACCACAGGCCCCCTGCTTTTCCGTGCCCTGTTGTCTCAGGACATGTTCATGTCGGGCAGCATTGTGATGTTCCTGGCGGTGCTGACACTGGTGGGCACTCTTCTGTCAGACATTCTGCTGGTGTGGGTGGATCCGCGCATTCGGTTCGAAAGTCGCGGCGGATGAGCGTGCAATCCCTGTCTCCCCGCACCTTGACCGAAGTGTCCCACGCGGAGATTTCGTCCGAGGAGCGACTGTACTTCGCATCGCAATGGCAACTGGTGTGGCGAAAGTTCCGGCGTCACCGGCTGGCCGTGGGATCCATGTATCTGTTGGGGCTGTTGTATTTCGTGGCGATGACCTTTGAATTCTGGATTCCCTACCGTCCCTTGACCCAGCAACCCGATTACCTGGATGCCCCTCCTTCCCGGATCTACATGCGACACGAGGACGGAAGCTGGAGCCGCCCTTTCGTATATGTCCTGGAACAGACCATAGATTTCGAGACCTTCCAGCGGGTCTACACGCCCGACAAGACCCAACCGCGCGTGATTCGTTTTTGGCGGAAGGGGGAGCCGTACAAGTTCTGGGGCCTCATGCGGGCCGAACGCCGTTTCCTCGTGGTGGAGGAGGGAGGGGTCCTGTTGCTGTTCGGCACGGACAGTCTGGGACGGGATCAGTTCTCGCGCACACTCGCCGCGGCGCGCATTTCGCTCTCCATTGGCTTGGTAGGGGTGGTGATCGGCTTCGTGCTGGGTTGCCTGTTGGGGGGGCTCTCGGGCTTCATGGGGGGATGGACGGATATCATCATCCAGCGCATGATCGAGTTCCTGATTTCCATCCCGCGCGTGCCGTTGTGGATGGCGCTCTCCGCGGCTGTGCCGGCCCGGTGGAGTCCCGTGCGAGTGTACCTGGCGATCACCATCATACTTTCCGTGATTGGCTGGGCCGGCCTGGCGCGCGTGGTGCGCGGCAAGCTGCTGGAGCTGCGCGAAGCGGACTACGTCATGGCGGCCAGCACGGCGGGAGCCACGGAAATGCGGATCATTCTCGATCACATGCTGCCGGGTTTCATGAGTTATCTGATCGTCCATCTCACGTTGGCCATTCCGGGCATGATCATCGGCGAAACGGCCTTGAGCTTCCTGGGCCTGGGGATCCGGCCCCCTGCCGTCAGTTGGGGTACCCTGCTCCAGGAGGCGCAGAATGTGCGTACGTTGGTGAGTCACCCTTGGATGATGATTCCCGGGCTCTTCGTGATTGTCACCGTTCTGCTGTTCAATTTCGTGGGCGACGGCTTGCGGGATGCCGCGGATCCATACAAGTAGGGAGAGTTCCGACGCATATGCCCCAACCCGTACTGGAAGTCCGCGATCTGACCACCCACTTCCATTTGGAGGAAGGCATCCTCAAGGCCGTGGATGGTGTGTCCTTCACCCTGATGCAGAACCAGACCTTGGGCATCGTCGGGGAGTCGGGTTGCGGGAAAAGTGTCACGGTGCAGTCGATCATGGGCATTGTGACGGGACAGCCGGCAATCCGCGGCTCCGCCCTGTTTCACCTGGATGAGGCGAGCACGGATCTGTTGTCTCTGGACCGTGACAGCGAGATCTACCGGGAAATCCGGGGGCAGGAAATCGCCATGATTTTCCAGGAGCCCAAGACGGCCTTTTCGCCCGTGCACACAGATGGGTTCCAAATCATGGAGGCCATCCGTGTGCACAAGGCCAGCGCGTGGCAAGAATGTCGGGCGCGGGCGCTGGAATTGCTGCAACAGGTGGGCATTCCCCATCCCGAAGTCAATATCGACGCCTATCCCCATCAACTGTCAGGGGGCATGTTGCAACGGGCCATGATTGCCATGGCCTTGGCCCTGCATCCGAGCATCCTGATCGCGGATGAACCCACCACGGCCCTTGATGTCACAGTGCAAGCCCAGATCCTGCGTTTGATGAAGCGTCTCCAGGCCGAATTGGGGATGTCGATCCTGTTCATCACGCACGATCTCGGTGTCATCGCCCACATGGCGGATGAGGTGCTGGTGATGTATCTGGGGCGGGTGGTGGAACAGGCGGATGTGCAGACCATCTTCAAGGAGCCCAAGCATCCCTATACCCGCGCGTTGATGGCTTCCATTCCCCGCGTGCACAAGTCCCAAGGAGATCGCCTGCGGACCATCGAGGGCTCGGTGCCGGTCGCGCTTGATCCGCCGGCGTGGTGCGCGTTCGCACCCCGCTGTCCCGACTTCATGCCAGACCTGTGCGATGCGCAGGAACCCGACCTGCTGGAAGTGTCCCCGGGGCACCAGGTGCGTTGTTTTTTGTATGCGGAAGGGACAGCATGACCGGATCAAGCGCCACGCCCCTCCTGGAAATCCGCAACCTCAAGAAATACTTCCCTATCGAGCAAGGCGTTTTCCGGCGCGTCACAGGGTGGGTCAAGGCCGTGGACGATGTCAGTCTGACCTTGTATCCGGGAGAGACCCTGGGCCTGGTGGGGGAATCCGGGTGCGGCAAAACCACCTTGGGACGGTGCACCATCCGGGCCATTCCGGCCAGCGCAGGGGAGATCCTGTTGCATGTCGATGGGGAAGAGATCCGCATCCATGCACTGAACCGCAAAACCTTGCGCACCACGCGCCGCCATATGCAAATGGTGTTTCAGGATCCCTATGGCAGCCTGGACCCGCGCAAGACCGTGCTTGACATCGTCGGGGAACCGCTCCGCATTCAGAAAACAGGCGACACCCACGAAATCGAACTGCGGGTCAGGGAACTGATGCAGCTGGTCGGGCTGGATGTCCGATATCTCAAGCGCTATCCCCATGCGTTTTCCGGGGGGCAAAGGCAGCGGATCGGCATCGCCCGCGCCCTCAGTCTGCGCCCCCGACTGATTGTCTGCGACGAGCCCGTTTCCGCCTTGGATGTGTCGGTCCAGGCCCAGATCCTGAATCTGCTGCAGGATCTGCAGCACGAATTCGCCCTGACCTATCTGTTCGTGGCCCATGACCTGAGCGTGATTCGCCACATCTGCAGTTCGGTGGCCGTGATGTACCTGGGCAAGATCGTCGAGCAGGCCCCGACTGATCCATTGTTCCAGACTCCCAGACATCCATATACGGAAGCCCTGCTGTCGGCCATTCCCGAACCGGATCCCGATGTGGGTCTCCAGGAAATCCTGCTGGAAGGCGATGTCCCCTCGCCTGCCCACCCCCCTCCGGGCTGTTCCTTTCACACCCGGTGCGCCTATGCCGAGGCGATCTGTCACCAGGAGGAGCCTGCCTGGACAGAGGTCCAGCCGGGACATTTCAGCGCCTGTCATTTCGCCACCGAACTGGACTTGCGGGGTGTGCAGGACTGATGGATCAGGATTCCCTGGTGATTTGGGGGTCCCTGCTCGTCTGGCTGGGAGCCATCACCCTGTTTCTTGTGCTGATGCGTTCGTTGCTGGCGCGATATACGCGTCTGTTCCATGCCAGGATGAGGACCTACCTGGAATCCGCGGAATTCATTGTCCGTACCGGACTGGCGCCCCCTGCGTGGCGACAGCGCTGGCTCACCACCGATCCGTGGGCCCACTACAGGTGGCCCCAATGGGGTCGCGCGGGCTCCCTGGACATGGACAGGCAGCAACTGTGCCTGAAACGCCTGGAGCACTTGATCCGCTTCTTCGAGAAATCGCCGGTGGTGCAGGGCACAGGCGCCCGGGCCCTGCTGCTGGCGGAATTGCGCACGCAACACCAGCGCTGGATCCAACACGGGGTGTCCATTGCCCCTGCTGGGGCCGAATCCGACATGGTGCCGTGGTCTATGAGCAAGGAGGATGGTGCAGGATGAAGGTAGGATTTGTCGGGGCCGGCAACATCGCACAGCGGCACGCCGCCAATCTGCAGTACATGAATTGCGTGGAAGTGGTGGCCGTGTGTGACGTGGACGCAACGCGGGCTGGGCATTTGGCCCAGCCCTTCCAGGCCTCGGTCCATGTGCGACTGGACGACATGTTCGATCAGGCGACAGGGCTGGATGCCGTCCTGGTCTGCTCGCCGCCCACAGTGCGCAAGGCCGTGTTCCAGTTGGCCGCGCAAAGAGGCATTCACGTGTTCTGCGAGAAACCACCGGCGGACTCGCTTCCTGTAGCGCAGGAGATAGGCGAACTGATCGAGGCAAGCGGTGTCATCTGCAGCGTGGACTTCCACCAGCGCTACTCTCCGGTCCTGCCGACCTTCTTCGAACTGACCCGGACCGAGACGCTCAGTGCAGTCCAAAGCACGCATGTCGCCGGCAATGCCTTCAGTCCCACCATGCCCCCCTGGTTCTTTCTGCAGGAAAAGTCGGGCGGACATGTCATGGATCAGGCCATTCACACGATTGATCTCCTGCGCTACCTGATGGGTGAAATTACCGAAGTGCACACCCTCGCCAACAACCGGGCTGTCCCCGTCACGGACACATTCGATATTGCCGATACCACCTGCACCCTGATCCGGTTCGCCAATGGCGTGACCGCCAGTCACTTGCATTCCTGGGGCAGTCGTATCCCCAAACATGACATGACGTTCGTGGGGCGGAATCTGCAGTTGCACCTGCGTCCCATTGCCCCGCCCCGCCTCACCGGGCAGCGGTGGCACGAATCCGGGGATCGGGAAACCATTAACGTGCAGTGTGCCGAGGGTCCGGGCATGGGCCGCGAGGGTCGACCGGTGGACCCGCATGGCTCTGCCCCGCCCGATCCGCCGCACTACGGCGCGCTCAAGACTTTCCTGGATGCGATCCGTACCGGGCAACCGGGCCTTGTCAAGAGCAATTTCCGGGATGCGACCCAGACTCTGGCCGTGGTGCTGGCCATGAACCGGTCTGCCGCGACCGGACACCCCGTGCAGCTGGATTGAGGCATCTGTGCCTTTTTACGCTGGACCCAGAAGGAATCCACTCACAGGAGAAAGTCATGTCCCGTACGCCTCTTCGTGTTGGCCTGATTGGCTGCGGAGGCATTTTGCGCGCCTTTCACGCCTCCGCCTATCTGTCCCTGGCGTCCTGGGTGCGGATCACGGCTCTGTCGGATCCGGTTCCGGCCCATCTGCAATGGGCGCGGGAGACGTTGCAGGTGTCGGCACACGCCTGCCATGCCGACTTCCAGGACATGCTGGCAGCGGAAGATCTGGATGTGGTCGTCGTGGCCACACCCCATTCCATGCATTTCGAGCAGTCCGTCGCGGCCTTGCAGAGTGGTGTGGGCGTCATCAGTGAAAAACCCATGGCGTTGACGCTGGAAGAAGCCGACCGGATACTGGCTGTGGCCGACAGTACGGGACAGCCCTACACCGTGGTCCACAACTTTCTGTTCACGCCGGGTACCGCTGCCGCTCTGGACAGGGTGCGCAGCGGAGCCTTGGGGGCCACGGGCTTTGGCCGGACCAAGGCATTGTTTCGCAAGCGGGGCGATCAGGCGGACCCGACCCAAGTGTGGCGCGCCTCGCGCGCGGCGGGGGGCGGTTGCATCAACGACACGCTGTACCATGAAATCTACCTGACCGAAGCGCTCGTGCATTCCCCCATACAATATGTGCAGGCCCACGTCCTGACCCAGCACTTTGACTTCGCGGTGGATGACATGGCGCTGCTCTTGCTGGAACATGCCAATGGCGCGGTCTCCACCGTGAGCGGATCCTGGTGGGTGACGGGTTCCGGCAATGGCGAGAACTCCAATCTGGCGGAAGTGCATGGCCACGCCGGCTCCGTGCGCATCCTGCGCCGCGGGCGCGAGCTGTTCCAAAAGACGGATGCCGAGGACGCCTGGCATGAGGTGCCTCTGGCGCCGGGACATGAGAGTTCCCCCGACTGCGCGGGCTGGAGTGGCCATGCAGGATACTTTGCCCACACGTTCGCGGCCTTGGCCCGCGGCGAGGCCCCTCCGATCAGCGGCATGGCCGCCCGCAGCAACTTGGCAGTCATCACGGCGGCCCGCAAGGCCACGGCCGCGCGGCAAGCCATACGACCTGATACGCTTTGATCCATCCCGCAGGGCGCTTCTGCCCTGCCGAACCTGACGAGGCATTTCCATGCGACCTTATCTTGACTGTCACAATCACATTGGCAAGACTCTCAACCGCTTGCCGCCCACCGGCCAGAATACAGCCATGTGTCTGGCGCGGTATGCCCAGACCCATATGCACGGAGCCCTGTCCATGCCCACGGCCACGGGCGGTCTGATGCTGCGCGGGCTGGAGGATCTGCGGGCCCAGAACGAATTGATTGCACGCAATGCGATCCAGTTCCCGGGTGTCTTCCCCATAGGCTTGGCGCTGGTGGAGCCCTGCCTGGGAGATCTGGCGCTGGACGAGGCCGAACGCGCGCTGACCCTCCCCCACATGGTGGGCATAGTCTCCCATCCTCCGGTGCGCGAAGCCTCCATTCCCTTTGTGGAAATGGTGGCGGCCCGCAAGGGCCTTTGCAATGTCCATATGCACGACGCGTTGTTTGGCCAGATCGTGGCCATGTGCCCCGACACCACGTTCATCACCCACGCCAGCACCTACGCCGCGGAGCATTTTGCCCAGTGCGACAACGTGTGGTTTGAGGTGGTGCAATATCCCGACGGACACGATTCCACCTGGGACTTTGCCTGGCTGGCGAACAAGGTGGACTCCGAACGCATCATCTTCGGCGCGGATCTGCCCTATTACGACTACCGCTTGTTGCAGGGCATGCTCGAAGCGGCGCCGGTCAGCGAGGAACTCAAGGATCGGATATCCCACAAGAACATGACGGCGCTCATCCAACGGTATCGGCCTGATTGGACCATGCCGGCGTCGCCGCCCACCGCGCCACGCCGCTATACGGATGCGGAATTATGGGCCTGTGACGAGACCGCGACGGATCGCCTGGTGGTCATGGGGTAACGTCCCGCGGAGATGCTGGCAGGAGGCACACAGCCAAACTGAGATCCTGACATGCGCCCAAGGCTGGCTTGCTCCCCGGTGGGGCCTGCTTCGAAAACATAAGGCACGGCACAGCGACGTTTTCACCACCCCCTTATGGGCTGGAAGGAGGTACGGGGAGGCACGCCAATGCCATCTTTGACAGGCCAGGCCTGCCCTGCGGTGTCTCAGAGCCAGCACGCGGCCACCCTGCGATGTCAATAACAATGGGGTTGCACAGTGGAGGGAGGCCCCAGGGATTGGGCCAGTGGTGTCCATTGCGTTGCCTGTTTTCGCTATGCGGAAAGGGTCAAGGGTACAGCATCGGCTAGAATCGCCCGCGAGGCAGCACGCTGTTTTCTGGGAAATCCGTTCTGTGCCGTGACTTTAACTGTGCGATTCCCAGTACTGTGAAATCTGCCTTTGACACATGGTTGCATAGTCCCCTTGCGCTACGGAATCAATATATTGACAAGACCGAGCACTGGACCCATGAATGATGGCAAGAAAGAGGTTTGGCACCGTGGCCGCGAGGCCTTCCCTCCACCGCAGGCGGCCGTGACCGAACAGAATCCCATTCTGACGTGCTGTGACAACCTGGACCTGCTGGGAGACCTGCCGGATGAGTCGATCGATCTGATCGTGACCTCGCCCCCCTACAACCTGGGCAAGGACTACGAAACCCGAACCTCGCTTGACCGGTATCTCGAAGGACAGGCCACCGTCATTGCCGAATGCGTGCGCGTCCTGGATGCCCGCGGCTCGATCTGCTGGCAGGTGGGCAACTACGTGGAAAAGGGAGAGGTCATGCCCCTGGACTCGGTCCTATACCCGGTCTTTCGCGCCCATGGCCTCAAGATGCGCAACCGCATAGTCTGGCATTTCGGACATGGCCTGCATTGCACCCGGCGGCTGTCCGGGCGATACGAGACCATCAATTGGTGGACCAAGGGGGATGACTACACCTGGCATCTGGATCCGATCCGTGTGCCTTCCAAATATCCGGGGAAGCGGCACTTCAAGGGGCCCCGCACGGGACAGTTGTCCGGCAATCCCAAGGGCAAGAATCCCAGCGATGTCTGGTCCTTTCCCAATGTCAAGCACAATCATCCGGAAAAGACCATCCACCCCTGTCAGTTTCCGGTGGAGCTGGTCGAGCGACTGGTCTTGTCCATGACCGATCCAGGCGACCGCGTGCTGGACCCCTACATGGGTGTGGGATCATCCGTGATCGCCGCGGTTATGCATGGCCGAGTAGGCATGGGTTGCGACACGAATCTGGAATATGTGGAGATCGCCCGACAGCGGATCCAGGAATTGTACGCCGGCACGTTGCGCACCAGACCCATGGGCAAGCCCATCTATGAGCCGACCCAACCGGGCGGCGGCCACTGATGTACAGTCATGCCCGGCACTCTCACTTGCATGGTGAGGAGTACCTGTTGATGCATCATCCACGGCTATGGGCTGATGTAAGGGAAGTTGTTTCCGAAGTTGACGCTGAATCCTGCAGAACAAAAGTATCCAAAGAGAATATGCCTTTGTAGCCCATGACCTTTTTGTAAAACACCTTGGTTTCTATGTTGCTGGGCTCATTGATGTGGGGATAGAGATTCTTCCCATGAAGACATGGGAACAAGAGATGTCCTCCAGTGTTCCATATTGCGGAAGAGATTTGATGAATGTCCTCCAGCAGGGCAGAGGGGTGCCCAATGCGCCCTCGATATTGATTGGCGTACTGCCTTGGTTGGGAGCCGTTCCATGGGGCGGCAACGATGAAACCCATAGGAGAGGTGGATTCGCAAGGTATTCAAGACCCGGTATGCGCCCGCCGAATCTTGGAGTGTGTCTAGACGGCAACTGATGTTGCGATTGGTACCGGAACGCCAACTGTCTGCTTTGCCCTCAATGACAGGCACAACAGAGGCATCCGGCACTACGGTTGATTTCGGCCGGAAGCCACTGTACTTCGATTCAAGTGAAATCTTGTGGCTACTTGCTGACTAAGAGCCTGTGTGCAAAGCCCACCGCGTGAGAGAAAACGGGAGTGGGAGACGTATCCCAACGGTGCAGACACACCGCAAAGTGGATTTATGGAGAAGCGTTTTCTCTCATCCCTGCCCTTCTTCCTTGGGATGAAAAGACTTTTAACACACCCTCTAAGCCGGTTTGCGGTGGCGGCCTGGTTGCGTATGTTGCCCGACCAGTATTGTCAGTGTAATGTCCAGAGACAGCTCCAGCTCTTCACTTGAACTCGGATCTTGAAAGGGCGTTGGCACTTCGCGAACGTAATGCAATGCCGGTGATCATGATCATTAAGGAAAGGAATGGTTTGGACCCGTGGGCCCCATGGAACTGTTGCCGAGGCTACAGCCTCATGGTTAGGGCAGGCGCAGGTGCCACCCTCTCCATCTAAGTCGAAACCCTGTCCGCGTGTTCCGGAGCCAGATACCGCAGACAGCCATCCACCAGGACAGCTGCAACCTGCAGATCCTGCGTCAGCAAGGTCACGTCAGCCAAATAGCCGGGACGCAGACGGCCCAGGCGGTGATCCCAACCGCAGGATACGGCAGCGGTCAGGCTGGAAGCCGGCCAGCATGTAGCCAAGTCGGTTTGGGTGGCGGCAATCAGATTGGCCAGAGCCCTCTCCATGGTGAGAACGCTGCCTGCCAGAGTGCCGTCCGGCAGGCGACAGGCACCATCCTTGACTGTCACCGGCAATGCCCCCAATGCAAAGGTGCCCTCCGGCTGGCCCACGGCAGCGATGGCATCCGTGATCAGCAGCAGCCGGTCAATGGACTTGCACAGGGCCAGAATGCGCATGGCTCCGGGATGCACATGAATGTTGTCGGCGATCAGCTGCGCGAAGATGCGCGCATCCTGCAGGATCCAACCCAGAGCGCCGGGTTCCCGATGATGCAGTCCGCGCATGGCATTATAGGTGTGGGTGGTTTGACGCATGCCCCAATCTGCCCCAGCGGCAGCCTCTGCGTAGGTACTGGCCGTATGTCCCATCACCGCCACCACGTTCGCAGCTCGCAGCTTCTGAATCAACGCTTGGGCCCCTGGAATTTCAGGGGCCAGCGTCATCAGCTTCATCACTCCCGATGCTGCCAGGCGCGCCACGAAATCCATGTCTGGCGTGCGGATGAACTTGGGATTCTGGGCTCCGGAAAACTCGGGGCTGATGAAGGGCCCTTCGACATGGACTCCCAGAATGCGGGGTCCCGTCTGGCTGTCCTGCATAGCGGCTCCCACAGCTTGCACCGCCTTCTCAATATGAGACAAGGCGGCCGTAGTCGTGGTGGGCATCAGACTGGTAGTGCCATGCCGCAGGTGCACCGCCCCCATGTCATGGATGGACGCGGGGTCCGCCTGCATGGTGTCTCCACCGCCACCCCCATGCACGTGCAGGTCGATGAAGCCCGGCATTGCATGCAGATCCGAAGCATCCAGCCGTGAACCGGAAGCGACATTCTCCGGGCTGCAGACCTCCTGTCCCCTGATGTACAGATTCTGATGCGCGGGAGCCGTTCCTTCAGTGGCTCCATACAGCAGACTGCCCTCTATACAGGAGATCTGAATATTCAAGTCTGCGGTCATGGCCACATTGCACAGAGCAGGCTCTGCAAAAACATGTTAGTGCTCTCTCCCGGACATCTCAGCATAGGCCGAGAGGCACTGTCTGGGGTCATGGCCGACTCGGCGCAGTCTCTCTCCAACTACTGTTCACCATTGAATACGCTTGCGCTCTCTGTGCTGCAGTCAGTGGTTTATACCTTAATACAAAAAAAGACCTGCTGTCACGATTTTTCGATCCAGATGGCTCAACGCTGTGAGAGAGAACGGTGGTCCTGATACTTTCTCATCCCAGATCCGTGAATCTCTTGCGTGGTCACTCGCTGGAGAAACCGGCAGAGGGCGGAGTGTCTACTCAAGGTTTTCTCCACTTGATGGCATGGTGGCCCTGTCTGGCCCATCCTCTGCCAGACTGGGCTCCGAATTTGTTCCCGTATCAACATCAAATGACTTGGCCTTTCCATTCCTGCAACACTGTGACAGTGGCAGTTTGATGAACTCCCGTGTTTTGTGCTGTCAAGTAGAGAATGCAAAGCCCAGAATCGAGTCTTGCTGCCCGGATTCGATCCCAATTTATTCATGGAAAACTGACGATATAAACCAGTTTAAATCCTCCTCATTGCGGAAACTGCCCCTGTAGTATCAAGCCATGATGAATCTGCGGTAGAGCAGTAGGCCGATCAGGGTCAGGACAGGGAGGCTGAGCAGTGAGATGGTGCCGATAATCATCAGAAGCAGTCTGGCGACGCCGATGATCAGACCTGCTTTGATCCGCTCAGGATCATTGCCGTGCGTGTGGGCGTATACGTGCATGTGCCAGCCTGCGTGCTCGTGGGCGCGTCCTGCAATCCGGTTTTTCCAGAGACTGGAAGGACCTGCATGGGGGTCTTCCAATATCCGCTCCCAATGCGGCTCATACGTGCCGAAGCGGAACAGATATGCCAGTTTGCCGGGCGTAAGGTAGGCCACCCCCGCTTCACATTCCTGGCTGGACAGTTGGGACAGCTCGGCATACGCGGCCGGTTCCAGCAGGGGTTTGGCAATGGCCTTGATTTCGGCACAGGAAAGAGGCGTGGGGTTACCGCGGGCCGGCGTGGCCCACAGCGGGCTCAAAACCCCCAAGGCCCACCAGATCGCCACGCCGCCAACCATGACGGCCCAAATCCGTGTATGCATATTGGGGTCTCCTTGCAGATCGCGGTGGCTGTGCCGCTGTTCCAAAGCTATGACGCGGGATTCTCCGGCAATCATGATTTTCTCCTTTTTGTGGGTTGCTACTCTAAGGGCCTGTGTGAGAAGGTCATGCCAGGCGCCGCAGCATGAGGTGCCATGGCCCATCGGATCCAAGCTGCCGTGGTAGCGGGCAGCGCAGCTCTTCGTAGTTCTTGCTCAGCCGCCAGCAACGCCCCAGCCAGCCGAACGTGCGCTCCACCACCCAGCGCCGCGGCAGCACGGCGAAGCCCCGGGTGCCCGGGACACAATCTCCACGGTCCCGCCGACGGTGTCCTGCACCCAGGCGACCCAGGTCGGCCCACAGTAGCCCGCGTCGTCCCAGAGGTGCTGCAGGCCGCGGTCTCTGGCCTGCGGCCACATCTGTCGGGCATCCTCCCGGTCTGGGATGTCGGCCGGAGGCACGGCCACCACCCGCAGCCACTCTCTCGTGTCGACCTCAGTTCACCAGATTTCGTCTTCTGCCAATGGTCGCTTCCTGGCGGCGGCGTCTGTTGACTCCGCTGGACACTGGGCCAACAGGTCGTCGTGCACTTGCAAGGTTCGTACTGATGCGTCCAAGGCAGCCCGCTGGATGCGGTCCCAATCCCAGACCATCTCGCTGCTCTCGGGCCGCCGGAAATCATGCCATTGGACGGTGTCCAGATCCTGCGGGTGAGGTGCTCCCAGGCGGATACCCAGTTCGTGCAGCACGGAGGCCTCTCCGCCTGGCGCGCGCAGTTCCGGCAGAGCATACAGGCTGTCCAAAGGAGCCAAGGCGTGATGCAGGGCTTGGAGAGACAGAGCCCGAGCTAACTCTATGTAATCCACATAGTCCCGGGTGGCGTTGCGTGTGACCACCAAGTAGCCTTTGATGCGCAGGATTTCCGCATGAGTGGGCACCCGGAGGCGAATTGAACCTTGGGTCACCAGTGTGGTTTCCAACGGTGCAGGCCGCCGCAGTTGCCGCAATCCTGTGTCAATGCCATCCAATGCGCCCAATATCAGAACAGGGCGTCTGATCCGAGCCGTGGTCCAGCCGTCAATGTGTGCCAACTGCGCCAACACCATGTCAAATCTGTGTTGCAGGTCCTTCAGCACGTGGTCTGCGTCGTATGAGTATCGATGTGCTGCCCACACCGCGGCGGCGGTGCCGCCTGCCAAGACCGCGTCCTCTATTTCGGCCTGTAGACGGGCTGCCGCCTGCAGCAGACGCTCCCAGTGGGATACGGGATCAGTGCGTGCGGAAGTATCGGGCATAGTTGAACCAGAACTCGTAGACATCGGGCTGCCAAGGGTGAGCGGCAAAATCCCGGGTCAGCGTTATGGTCATCTCACGCACCGCGCTGTCCTGACGAATGGCGTGACGCAGGGCCGCTTGGTCACGGCGCCAGCCCCGCTCTACGCAGCGCAGCACGGAACGCGGATTCCAAGCCGCCATGGGCGGCGGTGCGACAAAGCCAGACAGATCAGGTATGCCGGGCTGGATGCCCTGCTGGACTATATATGCCTCCAGCGTGTCCGCGTTCCAAGTGCCGCCGTCCGGCGTTTTCACTTCATACTGATTCAAGCGGGCTGCAGCTTCGGCCCGCGTGCACTCATGCCAGTTGATATATCCCAACATGCCGCGCACGTGGTCTGCGTAGTCTTCCCTCATGGGTCCCCGTCTCTACCGAAACCAAGTCTGCTGTGTTCCCGGTCCCTCCGCGATCCCGGCCCGAAAATAGCCCCTCGCAGTCTGTTTCCATCCCCCTCGGGCCCTGACCCTACCTGATGCCATTTAACCACACTTTTCCCGTTTCCATGCCAGGCACTTAGGCAGGGCAATTGCATCTAAAATTACTGTCAAGTTCTTGTCTCAAAATGAGAGTTCTTGCGGAAATATTTTGTTCCAATGTTCTGTTTTATAGTCCGCAAGGCTGTAGGGTAATGATCCGAGGCCCTTATCTGTGGGTCTCCTAATCTCGACTTTGTACAAAACAGACAGGGGCGGTCTTCAGAGAGACAGGAGGGCACAATGGACCCCAGCACCACCCGAGGTCCGCCATGCCTCTCCTGTCTCCCGTCATTGTCACCCTGCGGCAGCCGTGGGTGCCGCTCTTTCAGGTGCGGACCCGGCGCCCACGGCGGGCCGCCGGGTATCCCACGCCCGCCCCCACCTTGGCCGATGCCCTGGTGCGGCGCACCCTCGAGACCGGACTCCCGCTTTGTTCCGGGTTGCCGTCCCCGCCCGACAGCCCACAAATTCCCCACCCGTCACCGGAGCGTCTGCTGGATGCCCTGTGCTATGCGGCCTGATGTTGTACAAAGTCGAGCTAAAGGCGGTGACGTTATATTGGATCTTCTGCGCGTTCATTGGGGTGGTGTCCAGATGGTTTGGCCGATTTAGATGCAATTGCCCAGGGCGCTTAGGCTGACGGGTCGTGGTGACGATGGGCAGGGGCTTGTGTGGCGGACATCGGATCTCCTGTCTGGGTTGTTGATTCCCTTGACGTGCCGTCCAGCTCTTGCTTTGACGCCACGTCCTAGATCCCGAAATTGTCAGATCGTTCCAATCTGGGCAACAGGCTGGGGATGCAGCCACATGCCCCCCAGAGGCGGCAGATGCAAAGCCAGACTCTGCGCAAAGCCGTGCATGGGTTGGGGATGGGTGTCAATGGCCGCTTCGTTCACAAGGCCGCTGCCTCCGAATTCCGCAGCATCGCTGTTCAGGATTTCGTGCCAGGGGCCCAGGCCCGGCACGCCGATGCGATAGTCACGGCGGGGCACGGGGGTCATGTTCAAGACCACCACCACGGTGTCGGCAGGATATTCCCCGTAGCGGGCGAAGGACACCACCGTGTTGTCCAGATCCGAGAAGTCAATCCAGCTGAATCCTTCCGGCAGGGCATCCTTGCGCCAGAGGGCCGGCAGCCGCAAATAGAGTTGCCCCACGGTGTGCACAAACCGCTGGAAGTGCCCGTGCCACGGCTCGGACCGGAGATGCCAGTCCAGGCTGCGGGCCTCCGTCCATTCCCCGTCCTGGGCGAACTCATTGCCCATGAAGGTCAGTTTCTTGCCTGGATGGCCATAGTGGTACACCGTCAACAAGCGCAGGTTCGCGAACTGCTGCCAGCGGGTTCCCGGCATCTTGTTCAGCTGCGACTTCTTGAGATGCACCACTTCGTCGTGACTGAAGGCCAGCATGAAGTTTTCGGAATATGCATACGTGAGACCGAAGGTGATCAGGTGCTGGTGGTGTTTTCGTGCAATGGGGTCCAGTTTGAAGTAGTCCAGGGTATCGTGCATCCAGCCCATGTTCCACTTCAGATCAAACCCCAGACCGCCTGCGTAGTCCGGTTTGGTGACCAGGGGCCAAGTCGTGCTTTCCTCTGCCACCGTGAGAATGTCCGGAAAGGCCCGGTGCGTTTCCCGGTTGAACTCCTGCAGAAACGCCACCGCCTCCAGATTTTCGTTGCCGCCGTGTTCGTTGGGAAGCCACTCCCCTTCCTCGCGGGCGAAATCCAGGTGCAGCATGGCGGCCACGGCATCCACCCGGAACCCGTCCACGTGGTATTCCTCCAGCCAGAACAGGGCGTTGCTGATCAGAAAGTTGCGGACTTCGTTGCGGCCAAAATTGAAGATGCGCGTATCCCACTCCCGATGTTCCCGCTTCCGCAGGTCCTCGTGTTCATACAGGTGACTCCCGTCAAAGAAGGACAGGCCGTGGCCATCCTTGGGGAAATGGGCAGGCACCCAGTCGAGCAGGACCCCAATGCCATGCTGATGGCAGTGGTCCACGAAGTAGCGAAAGTCGTCCGGAGTGCCGAACCGGCTGGACGGGGCATAGTATCCCGTGACCTGATACCCCCAGGATTGGTCCAGGGGATGCTCCATGATGGGCAGAAGTTCCACGTGCGTGTAGCCCAGTCGCTGGCAGTGGGCCACCAACTCGTGGGCCAACTGTCGGTAGCCCAGCATCCTCCCGTCCGCGGGATTGCGTTTCCAGCTGCCCAAATGCACCTCGTACACGTTGAGCGGAGAACCGAGGGTCTGCCGTTGGGCCCGCTGCTGCAGCCAGACCTGATCTTGCCACTCGTACTTGTCCAGCCTCCAGATGCGGGACTGGGTGTCGGGCCGTGTCTGACAATGGAATCCGTAGGGATCCATCTTGTCTATCTGATATCCATGCTGCCGCGCCAGAATGCAGTATTTGTATCTTTCGCCTTCCACCAGGTGCGGAATGAAGAGTTCCCATACCCCGCCCACCTGGGACTGCATGGGATGCACCCTCTCGTCCCAGCCGTTGAAGGGGCCGATCACGCTGACCCGCAAGGCATTGGGGGCCCAGACCGCAAAGTTCACCCCCTCGATGCCTTCGATGGTGCGGGGATGCGCACCCAGTTTCCGCCAGCTGCGCAGCAACCTGCCTTCTCCCAGCAGGTGCCGGTCAAAATCCGTGAGCAGCGGCGGAAAGCGGTACGGGTCCTCGATCTCCGTCGTGCTGCCGTCCCGCCCCTGCAGCCGTAAACGATAGCGGGGATGCGCCGCAGGGGTGTCCTCTCGCCAGACACACTCGAAGAACCCTGCGGCATGCAGACACAGAGCCGGTTGCAAGGTCCCGATATCCGCTCTGTGTACCCAGACGGCCGCGTCCTGCGGCCGAAACGCGCGCACGGCTACGTAGGAACGGCCTTCCAACATGTATGGATGCCAACCCAGGATCTGGACCGGCGCCGCGTGGCGGCCCGCCACAAGCGCCTCGATCTCGGCGGCGTTGAGCCGAGAGCCGGGATGCGGATCTGCAACGCTGCGTTCAGACATCGCGCATAGGGGCAGCCTGTACCCGGTCCAGAGCCGGCACCAAGTATTGGGCGGCCATGTTCTCCCAGCTCATCTCCTGGCTGGCGGCCCGGCCTGTTTCCAGCTGGCGGGCCCGGGCCGATTCGTCTTGGACCAGCAGAGCTGGCAAATGCAGGGCGGTTGCCCGGCCAACGGCCTTCTCCACGTGATTGCGTACATCGTAGCGGATGTGCAGGGCATCGGCGGCCGAGTGGATCCAGTCCGCATCCGGCAGGGAAATGTAGTCTGCCTCGACATACAGGGGCACCGGCACGCCCTGCTGCCGGACTTTTGCCACCAGGCCGCTGCAGCCGCATGCGGAACTGGCGCAGCATAGGGCACCGTGGGTCAAGGGTTCCAGTTGGGCGATCCCAAAGGGTTCATACATGCTCTGTCCGAATTCTCCATCCGTGCCGACCCGCAAGGCTTCAAAGTCCATCTCCGGCGGCATGCGATTCCCGCATAGTGCCCGTTCCCACCCGAACTGATTGACCAGTACCATTTTGGCATTGGCATGGGACCGGTTGAACCGCTCTACCACGTCAAAAAAGAAAGGCACTTCCAGCCCGACCAGGTCTCCGTTGTCGGCCCGGTGGCCCACGGGCCACCCGTATTCCTGCTCCCAGCTGTGCACCTGGCTGGCTTCGCGGCCGGTTGGGGTACTGGTGCTCAGCACGAACAACACGGCGCTCTGGCCCATGTGGTGCAGAAGCCGAGCCAAGTGACTCAGGACCTGGGCATCCCGCCACAAGGCCTTGGACTGCACCATGCGAGTGATGTGGGTCAGGATGACGTCCGGCTCATAGCCAAGGAGACTGACACAATAGCTCTGCAGCAAAGCGCGGGCCGCGGCCTTCTCGGCCATGGAAGTGGCCTTGCAGGGAATGCCGTTGTAGGCCAGATCAATGGCGCGGCTGCGGAAGCTGGCCCCCAGAAAACGCAGTTCCTGCGCCACCAGGTCGCTGACGGCCAGAATGCCGTCGCAGTGGGCGGCGGCATGAATGAGCGGAGTCTTGAAAAGGTCGTGCTGCGAACCAAAGAGATTGTCTGCATAGAGGCCGTCCGCCAAGCCGCGCCGCATGACATTGTAGAAGCGGGTGTCGTGCCCTTCGTGCTCCTCCACCAGGCGGCGCACAGGCGCCACTTCGTGGGCATAGAAAACGAGATTCCAGTCTGCCGGCTGCAACTGGCGCAGGGCAAACGCCGTGGGCAGTCCCATCCAGTCATGGGCGATGAGTGTGCTGCGGCCCGCTGCCGGTGCACGATCACCCACCAGGGCCATCACGGCCCGGGACAGGGGGACGGCCAGGTCGACAAAGCCCTGAAACTCCAGACTGTGCCCGTAGCGGGACACTTCGATGCCGTATTGTGACCAAAGACTGTAGGCGAAAAGGTCTACCCGTCCCCGGTCCACATGCACGGGGCTGACCAGTAGCACCTCGTGTGTGTAGCGGCCATACAGGGCGGTCCCATACAGCACTTCCACTCCCAGATCCGTTTCCACTTGGCGCAGCCGTTTGCCCAGGGCAGGGCAGACCTGTCCCCATATGTCATAGCGACTGGCCCAGCGCACCTGCAGACGGGAGCGGGGGGACAGAATCCGCCGCATCTGGTCGGCATCCCAGCTCGGCCAGGGCCCGGCCAGGACTGTGCGTTCGATGGAGGTGTTGTAGGCCCTGGTACTGAGCAACCCGTCCAACACAGCGCCGATGCCGCCTATCTTGAGGGCGGCCTCGTGGGTTACATGAACAACCAAGGGGATGGGCATAAAGCGCGCTCTGCGGACCTGTGCACACCGGGTATTACAGGCTAGCTAGGAGTGTCGGGAATTCCTGCCTGGGCCCTTGTGATTGTGCCGACTATCATCCAGAACCTTTCCTCAGTTGGTGATCAACCCTGGAAAAGCCGGCGGCGTGGAGAGGGTCGCTGCGTAGACCCGCTGTGCCCCAGGATGGGCCAATACCGAGGAAACATCACCCGCTCCCCAGCAGCGGCCATGACCCCGCACTGTGGCTGCAACGCTCCGTGCCGTACAGCCGTGGTGCCGCCCGTCCCGAAAGGCCTGGCGCGCCAACCGCAGTTTGCCCAGGGCCAGACAGCAGGCATCCACCGCGAATGTTTCCTGTCCCGTGATGGACCAGGCCAGCATCAGGTTGGCTGGGGCAGGCATCCGCAAGGGATGCTGAGTGCCATCCCGACCCATGACAAAATAGGTGGGCATGTCAAAACGATAGCCGATGCTTTCGGGGCCGTCAGGGGGCCTGTCAATGTCAATGGCGAGAATTTGGCCTTCCAGGTCGTGCTGGGCATCCCAATGGGCGAATGTGGCGTCGGAAATGCCCAGATCTGCAGGCCCAAGGCCGTCCTCGAGCAGGCTGCATGCCACCTGCCCGGCTGGATTGGCTATGGGACTGGTCAGGTGGTTCACGCATTCCCGGCCCAGGCGCAGGGCCGCCTGGTGAAAGACCGTTGCGCCCGTGGCTTCGCCAAGCTCCCGCAGCAGTTTCGGGCTGCCGCTGGCAATGTGATTTTCGAGGCGCGCAAACGGGGTAAGATCCTGGGGCGCGGCCTTGAGAAAGGACTGCAGCAGTCCTGCATATTGGGCCTCGCTCTGTGCATTGGCGTCCAGGAACAGGGGCATCTCGGGCAGATCCCGGATGGCTGCAGCCCAGACGCGACCATAGCGTAGGCCCAGATCCAGGTATCGGGCGTTTGCAGTGGCCCGGTAGCCGGACATGGCCATGTGCAGAAGCCGCAGGTGGTCTACAAAGTTGAAGCCCTCTGCCCCCACTTCCTGCGTGCCCAGACTGTAGCTCACATACCGCTGGGTCTTCCAGTCAAACCAGGGCGGCGCTTCCTCTGCCCAGTTGCCTATATGATGGACTCCGTCCTCCAGCGCGGCCCGGATCCGTGCATTGTGCGGCGCGATGCGATGGAGCCAGTCCAGAAAAATAAGGAAATGCTCGGTGCCGTGGTGGACTTCCTGAGTGGGATGATATCCGTGCAGGAAGTGGTCCTGGGCCCAGCGGTCCCACTTGTCAAACAGGTCGGTAGCCAGTTCCGGCACGCCCGGGTCCTGGGTATAGGCGTAGTATCCCGCCCAGGCGGTCAGGAACGTGCCTTCGTCGTGGATGCCCTGCCAGTCCTGATCCAGGTGTCCGGGCATGACCATGTGCAACCAGTCACCCAGTTCCTGCAGCAGCATGGCAAGGCCGGCCAGTAGCCCCGAAGGCCTTTCCAAGGGTACGGAGGGGATCTCGAGCATGGTGGGATTTGGCTCTGGCAATGAACAAACCCAGTATAGTGGAAGAGGGGTGCAATGCAGTGCTCGACCGGAGTGCCGCATTCCGTCCGATCATGCCCACTGTCCATCCTCTGGCTAGGTGTGGAATATGGAATACCGTCGCGGTTGGCGTGCCTTCATCAGCAATGCGGAGAGGGTCTCTCTCCGCAACATTGATCGCCGGGTGCTGGCCCGCATCTGGTCCTATGCACGTCCCTACAAGGGACAGATGGCCCTGATCCTGCTGGCCGTGCTCCTGCAAGCCTTGATCGGCATAGTGCCGCCTCTGTTCTACCGGCATTTCATTGACCACATTTTGCCTGCTGCCGACCTGTCGCAGCTCTATCTCTTCGCCGGCCTGCTTCTGGCGTTGCCGTTCGTGACCGTGCTGGTGGGCTTGGTGCAGCACACCTTCTCCATGCGGTTGGGGGAGACCTTGGTGTACGACCTGCGCAAGGCCATGTTCGGCCACGTGCACAGGCTCTCCATGCGCTTCTTCACCCACACCCGGGAAGGAGAGGTCATAGCGCGCTTTACGCAGGACGTCGAAGGGGCCAGGCGCATGGTCACCGGCACCATTCCCCAGTCCACCACGGCCATCATCACGCTCACTGCGACCCTGATCGTGATGGGGCAACTCGAATGGCGGCTGACGGTGCCTGGGGTGTTGCTCTTCCCTCTGTTTTGGCCCTTTGCCCATTGGCTGGCGCGCATTCTGCGTCGCACCTACCATCAGGGTCTGGAATACAATGCCCGCCTGACCGGCATGGTGGGCGAAACCTTGAATGTGAACGGGGCCCTGCTGATGAAACTGTTCGGTCAACAGCAAGCGGCCCGGGAGCGGTTTGACACCCTCTCGGAACTGGTGCGGCAGTTTCGCATCCGCTGGTCCATTCTGTCTTATTGGCTGACCTCCGGCATGGGCATCATGTCTGGTGTCGGCATTGCCCTGTTCTACGGGTTCGGGGGCTATCTGGTGATTCAGGGGGAAGTCACAGTCGGCACCATCGTGGCCCTGGTGGCCTATCTGCCGCGGGTGTTCCAACCCATTGCCTCGATCAGTCATGTCGCGGTGGATGTGATTCAGGGCATAGCCAGTTTTGAGCGGGTCTTTGCCTACATGGATGTGCCTGCAGAGATTCGGGAGGCACAGGATGCAGAGGAGCTGCAGTCCGTCGCCGGCCACATTGAGTTTGACGGCGTTTCCTTTGACTATGCCCGTGCTCCTGCCCAGACCGAGGAAGTCAATGCCAGGGAGGAAGCACGGTTCCCGCGCCGGCAAGGTCCCATGGCCGGAGAACCTGTGCGACCGGCCTTGGACCAGGTCTCTTTCCGTGTGGAACCCGGTGAAATGGTGGCGCTGGTGGGCTTGAGCGGATCCGGCAAGACCACGGTAATCAATCTGGTCATGCGCATTTATGACCCTACGGCGGGGCAAATTCGTCTGGAAGGACGCGACTTGCGACGCTTGACCCTGGACACTCTGTCTGCGCACATTGGCGTGGTCACGCAAGATGCGTACCTCTTCTACGACACGTTGCGGGCCAATGTGCTCTATGCCAAGCCTGACGCCAGCGAGAGGGAGCTGCGGGAGGTCTGCGCGGCCGCTCATTTGGAAGACTTCATTGCTGAACTGCCTGATGGACTGGACACCATGGTGGGAGAAAGAGGTCATCGCCTCAGCGGTGGCGAAAAGCAGCGGGTTTCCATAGCCAGGGCCATACTCAAGAAGCCCTCTGTCCTGCTCCTGGATGAAGCCACCTCCCATTTGGATGCCCAGAGCGAACAGGCCATCCAGAAGGCATTGGGGCCACTGCTGGCCAATTGCACAAGCCTGGTGATTGCCCACCGCCTGTCCACAGTGCGCAACGCGGACAAGATTCTGGTCCTGGACGCGGGCCACATTGCGGAAGCCGGCAGCCACGAGGAACTGATTGCGGCGCAAGGCCTCTACTCTCACCTCTATGCATTGCAGTATCAGGCCCGTCGCCGACCTGCTGTCGACTCCGGGCAGTCAGGATGAGCGAGGGCGAAGTCATCGCCCTCCATGCGCTCCCACGGCCTGCGCGCAACAAAACGGGACTTCAAACGTCTTTCATGAATGCCCCTCCCACGGCCTAAAGACAGAGCCCTGTACCGGCTGGCACTGCGCCCTCCAGGTGGGCCTGGCCCATGCTGAGCCGGGAAGCGGGGACAGACTTTGCTGTGGGGACGGCATCCTGGGGGCGCAGAGGGTGGCACAGACCCAGACCCTGCGTTTGCCGAGCATGTGGCATCAAGCGGATAATATGCGGGTCGTAACCTGGACAGACCTGCCTTGGCCCTCTGCGGCCTGGAGCCGACGTTGCTTTCGACATCGATTGAAGTAGGTCATATGATTGCCCACACATTGCGCAGTTGGTTTACCAAGACGAAGGCGGTGTACGCCGTGATGGGGGTTGCACTTGCCCTGTTCCTGATGGGTCAGGTAGTGGCTCTCGGTCCGGACGAGGTCGCAATCCAGGGCAGGTTGCACCTCGCGCAGAGCGGCGAGGACCTGGCTTCCATAGCCAAGGCCAACGGCCTGGAACTGGACGCCATCCTGGAACTCAACGAACTCAATTCCTCGGACTCCCTTTGGGTGGGGCAGCCAGTGCGACTGCCGGCCTCGGCCACGGTCGGTCCCGGCCTCGGGGCCCTCAATGGCATTCACCGCGTAGTCCAAAGCGAAACCTTGCACTCGGTAGCCTTGCAATACGGATTGCATCCTGTTGAACTGGCGCATCTCAACCATATGGCGCCCAATGAGGTGTTGTTTGTGGGCCAGGAATTGCGCGTTCCCAGCTTGCACAACTGGGCCAAGATGGTGGAGCAGGGCTACATGCAGCGATTTCGCACGCATGTCGTGCAGGAACATGAGACCCTGGCGACCGTCGCGGCCCGTTTTGGAGTGACGGAAGAAGAATTGCAAGTCTTCAACGCATTGGCCCCGACCACCTTCCCGCAGGCTGGCGCCGAACTGATGATTCCGCCTCCTGCCCAGAAAGCGGGTCTTGAGGTTGACATTATGAGCCCAGCCAGCCTGGGGCAGCTGATGCGCCTCAGGGAAAAGTGGATTGAAGTGGATCTGGGGGCCCAGGAGGCAACCGCCTTCATGGGCATGACTCCGGTTCGTCGCATGACCATTTCCTCAGGTACGAGCCAACACCCTACAGTCACCGGCCTGTTCCGCATCTGGGCCAAGACCGCAGTGCAGGACATGAGCCAAGGTAGCCGTTCCACTCAGGAATTCGAGTTCCTGGAAGGAGTGCCTTGGGTGCAGTACTTTTATCAGGACTTTGCCATACAGGGCGCCTATTGGCCTTTGCACGCGGACCAGCCCAGCAGCAACGGCAATGTGCTGCTGCACGAAGCCGATGCCGAATGGCTTTACAGTTGGACCACGCCTGACAGCCATTCCGGATTCGAGGCAACCCAAGGCTGGATCCTGGGCGATTCCCCCTCCTCCGGCACCTTGGTCTACATTCACGAGTAGAGGAGTGTCCCCTTCCAGGTGGGAAGGGGACAACCCGGGTTCTGGCTGTACGCTCGTCAGGACCAGCCCCGGGCGCGCATGGCGGCGGCGACTGTTTCCATTGCGGTCACGTACGCGGCGGTCCGCAGGTCCGTGTCCAGTTCCTGAGCCTTGTCCCACACGGCATGGACGGCCTTGGACATGGTCTGAGCCAGACGGCGGTTGACCTTTTCCGCGGACCAGTAGTGATTGGCGGCATTTTGGACCTGCTCGAAGTAGCTGACTGTCACCCCACCCGCGTTGCACAGCAGGTCGGGGATGATGACAGTCTCTTGTCTCATAAGCGCCAGTTCCCCTTGCGCGGTGGTGGGCCCGTTGGCTACTTCCAGGACCAGGCGAGCCGCAATGTCGGCCGCGTTGTCATTGTGGATGACGCCCTCCCTGGAAGCCAGCACCAAGACCGGGATGTCCAGCTGCAGCAATTCGTCGGGCGAGATCACGTCCCCAATAGGGCAATGCCGAAATGATCCCTGCCCCTCGCGGTACTCCAGGACTTCCTGCACGGGAAGGCCTTCGGCGGCGAATATGCCGGCCTTGCTGTCACAGACAGCCACCACGCGACTGCCCAGCAGCTCCTCCGCAAGGCGCAGAATGTTGCTGCCAATGTTGCCAAACCCATGTACGGCCATGACTGGCCCTTGCAGATTTGTGTCTGACCAGGCCGCAATCTCGCGCAGGGCGATGAGTGCCCCTCGGGCCGTTGCCTGCAGGCGGCCCCGACTGCCTCCCAGGCCCAGGGGTTTGCCGGTGATCACGCCGGGTCGAAACTGGCGGGTTATCTGCTGGTATTCATCCGCCATCCAACCCATGATCTGTTCATTCGTGTACATGTCCGGGGCAGGCACATCCACATCGTCCCCAATGTCATGGGCCAAGGCCCGGACATAGCCTCGACTAATCCGCTCCAGCTCAGCGGCAGACAGGTCGGCGGCCCGGCAGTTGACACCGCCCTTGGCTCCACCCAAGGGCAAGTCCATGACCGCGGTCTTGAGCATCATCAGGGCCGCCAAGGCGCGGATGGTGTCTCCGTTTTCCGCCGGGTGAAACCGAATGCCTCCCTTGTACGGTCCCCGCGCGTTGTTCCACTGTACGCGGTGCCCCGTAAAGAGAGTCCGTTCTCCCGAATCCAGTTCCACCGGAATCTGAAACTCCACCTGTTTGTGAGGGTGCTGCAGCAATTCCAGTTCGAAGGACGTGAGGTCGGTATGGACGGCCGCGCTTTCCATGCGGGTCCTGACCTCATCCAACAGCGAAGACGCTGCCGTGCCGTGAGTCAGGGTGTTCGATGAAACGGACCAAGCCAAGTCCTTGTGCGATACAGTAACCATGTTGGGGCTCCTCCCAATGCCTTTGTTTCTATTTCTAGGAGATTAGTACGGTCCGCGCGGTTGCCAGTGTGTCAATTCCTTACAATTCGGAGAGAGGATCCCGGATCTTGTGCAGACGCAGCCAGGTTCCGATGAGGCCTCGCCTTGGAAAACATCCTGGGACACGCACACTGTCTGGCCGTGTCCCGATTGAATGCCGCAAGTCGTGCCGGGCAGAGATCGGTCCGATGCCCTCCCCAGCGCAAAGTTTCTGTACAAAAAAAGAACAAACATGATGAAATGGACGGCGTCCTGTTATATAATGTCCGGGTGGCTGGCTGTAGCCGCCCGAAGTCCGGGATTCTCTTTTGGGGCCTTGCGTTGTGGTAGGCACTCTTCCCCCCACCATTCTGGTCGTTGACGATGACGTGAACATCGCCAAGATCATAGTGCGCAACCTCGTGCTGGAGGGGTATCAGTCCCTGGAAGCCCGCACTGGCCAGGAAGCTCTGCAGCACCTGCGGACAGCTGAGCCGGACCTGATTCTGCTGGACGTGGAAATGCCGCAGCTGGATGGTTTTGAGACGCTCGAGCGCATTCGCCAGGTCAGCGACATTCCGGTCATCATGCTTACCGTCAGAGCCGAAGTGGCCGACAGGATCCGGGGCCTGGAGCTGGGGGCGGATGACTACCTCCCCAAGCCATTCAACCGTGACGAATTGAATCTGCGCATCAAGGCCGTGCTGCGCCGTTTTGAGACTCCGGAAAAGCCCGAAGACCTGATCATCCGCATTGACGACCGACTGCAGTTTGACCAGCAGCGCAGGGACGTCATTGTCGAAGGGGAACGCATCGGTTTGCGGCCCACGGAATACCGCCTGCTCCGCGTCTTGGTGGAAAACGCGGGCTGGGCCCAGTCCCATGAAGCGCTGCTTACCAAAGTCTGGGGCTATGAATATCGGGAAGACAACCATCTGCTCCGACTCTACATCACCTATCTCCGAAAGAAGATTGAAATAGATCCGGCCCATCCGCAATATATCTTTACCAACAGGGGACTGGGCTATCGCTTCGTCGAATATCGGAATTCGACGTCTGCGTAGATTCGGCCATCCTCGCTCATTGCCCTGTCTCATTGCCCCTGCTCCATCTCAAGGCGCGCCTGTAGCTGCCGCAAGCGCTCCCCTGCTGGAGTCCCTCTCGCCCAGGCCCCCTCGGATGTCGAATTTGTGATTTCCGACTTTCCTGGAGGCGGCAGGCCATGCGTCAAGCACAAGGCTGCCTGGTGAATGCCTATGTGCCTGGCTTTTCCGGTCATCTCTGGTTGTCAGCGAGAAGGGAATGGCAGGTATACTGACAGCCGCTCCTGCCGCGCCGGCATTGCTGCCGCTCTTGCACCACGACTTCAGTCCGCGCTTGGAGGAATTCGGCCGTGTGGCACATTGGCTCCGCGATGTGCCTGCCAGGCTGCAAATGTCCGAGGTCTGGAAGATATGGGGCCCACCTACTGCGCTGTGGTCAAGAACGGAGCCGATGAGCTGACCAGCTCCATACTGCGGCAGAGGGGATCAGAGGCCCTCTCCACAGCAACCGGGCTGTCCACGGCCATGGCCTTGCAGCCTGACGCAACGACTCAACTGCTGTTGATTGCCATTCCCGCATGCATGTGAAGCATTCCCTGGCCAGTTCCCCACCTTGGGTGCGCGCCTTCCTCCTTGTGCTGGCCGCTGGCACGGTCCTGACCTTGGTGGCTGTGGGGGTTGCTGGCTACAGGCAGGGCCATCGGCTCGCCACCGCTCACAGGGCCGATGCCCTGGCGGATTTGCGAAGCCAGCTGGAAGTGCGAATACAGGCTGGGGACCTGCCCGCGGCAATCCAAATCGGGGAATATCTGGAATCGTTGGGAGTCCTGCAGGAGGCGGAGAGGCGCAACGTGCAGCGGCTGCGAGAGCTGCAGACAGCCCAGGTGCAGGCCGCCACAGCCTCGGTCCCTCTGCCGCCACCGGAGCCGATTCAACGGGACCACGAATTGTGGCAGGCAGCCCTGGCGGCCCATGCCCGCGCCGAATGGCCTGCGGTTATTGAACACCTCAGGGCCCTCAAACAGGTGGACCGCAAGTATGTAACCATCCCCTATGTGGAGCTGCTGGAGGATGCCTACATCCAGTGGGCCCGGTCCTTGGCGACTGGCCATGCGGGCGTGAAAGCCATCGCCCTGCTGGAAGTAGCCTTGGCCCTGCGCCAGAGTGAGGTGGTCCAGCGGGAACTGCAAGCCGCCAATCTGCTGGTCAACAGCCAGTCTTCCTGGGGTGTGGACTGGCCCCGCACCCTTGATGCACTCATCTGGGTCTACCGGTATGACCCCAACTATCCGGTGCTGCCGGAAATGCTGCGCCAGGCCTTTGCGCAATACAAGGAGGGGGCCATCTACCGTGGCTCCACTTGTGAAGCCTTTCTGTACCTCAGTAGTGAGCCGATGAAGGCGTTGCTGGCCGAATTGCACCAGGAATCCGTAAGCGCTCAGCTGCGAGAGGCCTGCGAGGCGGCCACCCACTAGGCGCTGCCAACGACTAGGCCGGAATTCCGGCCATCAGCAGGCCCAACCGGTTGCGGTCCACCTGGGCGCTGGGGAGCAAGCCGATCAGACGCCCTGCGAACATCACGGCCACCCGATCGGACAGGCTGATGATTTCATCCATTTCATAGCTGGCCAGCAGTACGGCCGCGCCACAGTTGCGCAGCTGCACGATCTGGGCATGGATGAATTCTATGGATCCCACGTCGACGCCTCGGGTGGGCTGGGCCACGAGCAGCAGTCTGGGATTCCTGCCAAATTCCCGGGCTACCACCATCTTCTGCTGATTCCCGCCGGACAGACTGCCTCCGGCCTGCTCGATACCAGACGTGCGAATGTCGAATTCCTGCATGAGTTTGATTGCGTGCCGCCTGATCTGTCGGGGTCTGAGCATGGCAAAGCGGGAATAGGGCGCTTGGTTGTAGTGGTTCAGGACCAGGTTTTCGGCTACATTGAACTTCTCGACCATGCCGAACTCATGCCGGTCCTCAGGCACGTGACTGCAGCCTCCCCGCTGGGCAATGTGCCTGGGAGAGGCCCGGGTGATATCCTGACCGTCCAACAGTATGCGTCCGCTGCGGGGATGGCACAGACCGGCAATGGCCTGCACCAGCTCCGTCTGTCCATTGCCTTGAATGCCCGCGACCCCGACGATCTCCCCCGCATGCACGGTGAATGACAGGTCTCGGACAGCCAGTTGACCTCTGGCTCCCATCACGTTGACATGCTCCAGTTCCAGTACGGGGCTGCCGGGTTCGACGACCACTTCCTTGCTGACGGTCAAGGAGACTTCCCGGCCCACCATGAGGGCGGCCAATTCCGCTTCGGACGTGTGCTGGGGCAGCGTGTTCCCGGCTACCCGCCCTTGGCGCAGCACCAGGATGCGATGGGCGATCGCCATGACCTCTCGCAGCTTGTGCGTGATGAAGATGATGCTGGTGCCTTGCGTTGCCAGCTGGCTCAAGACCGCAAACAGGCTGTCAATCTCTTGGGGGGTCAAAACCGAGGTGGGTTCGTCCAGGATCAGAATCTCGGCATTGCGGTAGAGGGCCTTGACTATCTCGACTTTCTGGCGGGCTCCGACCGGCAGCTCGCCGGCCAGCTGGCCAGGCTCGATTTCCCAGTTGTAGCGCCGGGTCAGGCGCAGGATTTCCTGATGGGCTTGGGAAATGTTGAGCTGACCAGCCTTGACCGTCTCTCGGCCCAGAATAATGTTTTCCAGTACGGTCATGGTGGGAATCAGCTGGAAGTGTTGATGCACCATGCCGATGCCCGCGGCGATGGCATCCCGGGGAGACTTGGCCTGCAGCCGCCGACCCTTTACCATGATCTCCCCGCGCGTGGGCTGGTACAGCCCGTAAATGATGTTCATCAGGGTCGATTTGCCCGCCCCGTTTTCCCCCAGCACGGCCAGGATTTCACCGGACTGCAAGGTGAAATCTATGTTCTGATTGGCAACCACGCTCGGAAACTCCTTGGTGCAGTTACGCACTTCCAGGGCGGGAACCTTGACAGATGGGACAGGTGGCGCCATGCGAGTCAAGCAATCTCCTCCGTGGCATAAGGACGCCCCACAGCGGCCGGGGGCCGCACCCGCCCCACAAACCCGGAAACGGCAACAATCGTGACCACGTATGGCAGCATGCTGATGAACTGTCGCGGCAGCAGGGAGATCTGGGCCAGCAGCAATTCGTTTTGAATGGCCTGCGTATATCCGAAGAGCAGAGCGGCTCCCAGCGCTCCCAGCGGAGTCCAGTTGCCGAAAATCACGGCAGCCAGGGAGATGAAACCCCGGCCCGCGGTCATGCCCTCCTGAAACTGTCCCACCGCCTCCAGGACCAGAAAGCCACCGCCCAGGGCGGCCAGGGCCCCGCTAAGAGTGGTGTTGAGATAGCGCAGGCCCAACACATGGATCCCCATCGTGTCGGCAGCGCGGGGATGTTCTCCGACGGCCCGGGTGCGCAACCCCCAGCGCGTCCGGTTCAGCCCGAAACCCAGAGCCAGTACCAGCAGCAAGGCCGCATAGGTCAGCGGCGGCTTGTCAAAGAGCAGAGGCCCGATGACGGGAATGTCGGACAGCAGCGGAAGCGGGGCCTGCGCGAATTTGCCTTCCGCTATGGCATCCCGGTCGAAAAAGAAGGCCGTGGCTCCTTGGGCCAGAATGATCAGCACGGCCCCCGAGATGATCTGGTCCATGCGGAAACGAATGGACAGGGAGGCATGGAGGTAGCCCATGATCAGGCCGGACAGCAGCGTCACCAGAGTGCTGAATCCCAGGCTGACCAGCAGTGGCCAGTGGTTGGTGGAGGTCTTGGCCAGGAAGGCGGCGAAGGCCCCCACCAGCATCATGCCTTCAATGCCGATATTGACGATGCCGCTCCTTTCACACAGGATGCCGCTCATGGCTCCCAGAATCAGGGGTATGGAAGCCCGGAGCGTGAAGTTCAGGGCACTGCTGCCAAACAGCAAATGCATGGTCGGGTAGTCACCTAGCGGCGTGAACTCGACCAGCAAGGCGCAGACCAACAGAATTCCCGCAAAAAGGATGGCGAACCAGGAAGTGGACCGGGTCAAGGGCGAAGAAGGCATGGGATGACTTCAGCGGGATTCGCCCCGTCCGGTCCATTGGAAGATGCCCGCCAGTCGAGCCAGCGCCGGCATGTGCAGCAACCGGTCCATGATCTGGGGAGCCGCCACGAAGATCAGGATCAGGGCCTGAATGATCCGGATCAGGTCCACGGGGACGCCGGACTCGAATTGCATGCGCGGGGCTCCCGCGCTCAGCACGCCAAAAAGAAATGAGGCCACGACGATGCCGGCCGGGTGCGTCTGTCCCAGCAATGCCACTGTGATCCCGTCAAACCCCACGCCACCACCGAATTCCGGGGCGAACTTGTGGTTGAGACCCAGCGTTTCAATGGCTCCGGCGATGCCCGCCATGGCTCCGGCGATGCCCATGGCCAGTACAGTCGTCCAGCCCACGCGCATGCCGGCGTAGCGGGCGGCGCTGGGCTTGTGGCCGACCATCTTGATTTCAAAGCCGATCGTGGTCTTGTCCAACAGCCACCAAGTGAACAGTACGGCCAGCAAAGCCAGAAAAATGCCGTAGTGAATGCGGTAGGGTGGACCAATCAGCCACGGTATCTGGGCTGACGCCAGGATTTCGCTCGACTCTGCAATGGCCAGGGCCGTGGGATCCCACAGCGGGCCCGGCGGCACCGCTCTCTCCACACTGCCGGTGGACACGGTCCAGCTGGTAAAAAGCGCCGCAATGTAGTTCAGCATGATGGTCGTAATGACCTCATGGGCACCCGTGGCGACCTTGAGCAGACCGGGAATGGCCCCCCAGACCATGCCGCCGCCGATTCCCGCGGCCAAGGAGGCCACCAAGTGCAAGGGAGCAGGAGTGCCTGCAAAGTTCACTCCTACAAAGACAGCGCAGATAGTGCCCATCAGAAACTGTCCGGCCGCCCCGATGTTGAACATGCCGGCCTTGAAGGCAATAGCCACGGACAGGCCCACGAATATCAAGGGAACCATTTTGCGGATGGTCACAGCCCACCCCTTGACCTGGCCGAGGGAGCCTTGGTAGAGGCCCTGATAGGCCTCCCACGGACTCTGGCCCAGACTGAACATCAGCAACGCGCCGATCAGGAGCGCTGCCAGCAAGGCCAGTGTGGAAGTGATTGCGGACTGCCGCCAGGTCCCCGGATTCAGTTCGATAATGGCGTGCTTCCTCAGGTGCTATGACGTGGAGTGGCTGGAAGTGCAGCGATTGTAACCGGTCCCCAGACTGCCTTCAACGAGGCCTGGCCTGCTCTTGACCCACTGGTCTCCAGCTTCGTGAGCCGTCCTGGCATCATGGGCGTGGGACAGAGTGGCGGCATCTACGTCGCCGCCGTCGCCATGGGGACTTTCCCCATGGGCAGGTTGTGAAGGGAACATCGGTGCCTTGGGTCCAGAATGTACAAGCCGGTTCCAGCCTCCATGCCTTCCATGCCTCATGATGGAAAGCGTCAGCCTTTCTTTCTTTGTGCGAGCAGGATAGATTGTCGTGACTGCGGGACGCAGGATCATGGTCTTGGCCCTGGTCCGGTCATTGGGCTTTCCTTGTTTCGAGCCCAGGCGGAATCCGCTCCATGCCCGGCTCCGCCATGACCAACCCCAGCCCGAGGCAGCCGGGCTCAAAAACTCTGGGCCCGACAACCCCATTGATCCTGCTTGAAGACAAGGCCAGCTACATTGGATAGCGGTACCCGGTTGGTGATAGCCATGCCCATCAAAGGGCACACCTGCCTCCTTTCCGGCTGCAGTCGGGATGGTGTTGGTCATGGCGGAGCCGCAAAGCCAGCGGCAATGACAATATGGGAACCCCAAGGCAAAGAGCCAGACAATGAATGCCTTCTCCTGGCCTATGAAGTCAGTACTCCACTCCACTGCCCCGCTTCAGGTGAGGGTGTGGTCCTTCCCAAGGACGAAAGGCCGCCGCTCTGCGCCGGCCTTCCCGTGAATGCAGCAAGTCGGGATGGATGCAGAGTCGGCAATGGCCCAGCCAGCCCCTGGTCTCCACCATGGGAGAGCTGCCTATTGCCCGTAGCTGGTGGACAGCGAACCGTCGTCGAAACCTTGCTTGACTTCTGCCAGCAAATCTTTCGTTTCCTGAGAGACCTTGGATTCATGATCATGGAAGGGGGACAGTCCCACCGACCCAAAGAAATTGCCGCCGGGGAATTCGCCCGCGGCGGCAAGTTCAATCAGGTCCAGAACGCCTTCCGTGTTCAAGGCCACGGCACTGGTCACCAGGCAAGGGTGGGCGGCAGGCACCGTGAGCCACTGGTCCGTGTCAACCCCAATGCAGAACACGGCGTCACCGGCATCCGGATCGGAAGCGACTTCCTGAATTGCCCCGTTGCCTGTAAGTCCACCGGCTCCGAAGACTACATCCGCTCCCTGGTCCAGGGCCTGTCGAGCAGTGGCCGCGCCCCATTCGGAATCAACAAAGGCAATGGCCAGGTCGCCAGGATGATAGGTGGAAATGATCTTGATGTCCGGGTTGACGCTTCTTGCTCCTTCCACATACCCTTCCCGGAAGGCCACCACTGGCGGCACCAGGTCAGTGCCCAGCACGGCGGCTATCGTGCCGGTCTGGGACAGACGGGCAGCTAGGACACCCGCCAGATAGCCAGCCTGGTCCTTGTTGAAGACCAGTCCTGCCAGGTTCGGCAGCATCTCGACCTGAAACTGGTCGACTCCAATGAAATTCACGTCGGGGTATTCCTGGGCAGTCTCGATCGTGGCATCGCCCAAGGCAAATCCCACGGTCACGATAACGTCAAAGCCCGCGTCCGCAAACTGCGCGATATTGTCGGCATAGTCCTTGGGATCAGTGGTTTCAATGTATTTGTACGCTTCACCTTCCTCCAGGCCCATCGCTTCTGCTCCCGCCACTACGCCTTCCCAAGCGGACTGATTGAAGCTGCGGTCATTGATGCGGCCCACATCGGTGACCAGGCCGATTTTGAAATCTGCAGTCGCCGCATCTGCAGGTTCCACCGTGGCGGGCACCGTGCAGCCCACCGTGGCAAAGATCGCCAGTACAAGAAGTGTCATCGATAGGTAACGGCCGTGTCGCATTTTCTCCTCGTCAGTTGTCAGACTCGCAGGACAAGGCATGAACCACCTCATCCCGAGGCTTTCCGCACTGGAAAATCGCGATCAGCATAGCACAGGCCCTGGCCTTCCTGGACAAGCAGGGAAAACCCACTGTCCCCTGCAGTCGCGGCTCCGCGCGCACGGCGTGGGCGGTGTCACCGCCCGCAAGATCTCCTCCTGCAGTGTCAGGCTGTCAGCGTAGCCCAGGACCAGGATCACGGTCCCAGCCTGCCAATGGCTTGGGACGTGACCGCGTGGGGTGTCAGCGACAGCCTTGGAAGAAGCTTGCGGGCATAGGGTGGGCCTCCCGAGGCTGGGAGATTTACACCAGCAGGAACTGGCTCTCTTCGGTCCTGTACAGAAAACGGAAACTTCGTACTTCCTGCAGCGCCTCTGCAATCGCCTGCTGGCCCGTCCGCTGGGCTTGGGTCAGGGCGGTCTGAGCAGACACGTTCGGCGCCGCCACTGTCACAGTTTCCCCGGCGGTCTGAATCAAGCCCTGGTCCACAAGCAAAGTCAGGCACAGTTTGACTGCGGTTTCGGTAAGTCCCAGCCTGGCGGCCATCCTGGGCACTGCAAGAACCCCTTCACGGGCGCGCACAGCATACCGGCACATCCCATAGACTATTTGGGGCAGTTCCATGGCGTCCGGCAATGGCGGTTCATGGGCCATGAGAGTGATGCGGTTCCAGGATCTGGCGGCCAGCAACATTCTCAGCACCTGGCGACTGGGTGGCGAAGACCAGATGACCAGATGGCTGACACCCTCCTGCTCCTCGTTGACCGGGTTGGTCACGTCATGTCTGGTGCACAGCTGCTCCCTGTGCAGATGGAGACCTTCGGCATACCAGATACTTGCCGCGTCATCTTGCCTGGGAGCCAGTGGCGGAGTTGCACACCGTAGATCCTCGATCTCGTAGGGAAGCATTTGTTGGGGCGGAATGACCTCGGCCACAGCCTGAGTGTGGGGGCGCCAGCTGTGCACCAGCAGCTCCACTTTGCTGGTGCCCCGATAGGTGTTCATGCGCAATGCATACACCAGGTCAATCGGTTCAGTGGGGGCCTGCTGCAACGGACACCGGAACCACACTGCGGGCGTGGGGAAGGCATTGCCGCTCTGCCGGACTTGAAACCGGCGCATGGTGCTTTTCCCCCTGCCCATCTTGCGCCAGTTCTCCACTGTCAGGTTCGTGGACAGGCCCAGGAATGCGGGATTGCCCTTGCCGGTGGGTTCCAATCTCTGCAGCTGAGACCACAATTGCCTGTCAATTTCCTCCAGTGACAGGTTCCGATCCACGATCAGATTGCCTGAGCTGGCCGCGTGTGCCGTGTTTTTCGCCACTGCCTGGTCCAACGCCTGGCGGAAAGCGGGCAGTCTGCTTTGGGCCAGGGATAGACCGGCGGCCTGCGCGTGGCCCCCGCCCGTGTTCAGTATGGCCTGACAATCCTCCAGGGCGGCCCCGATGTTTGCCCCTTCCACGCTGCGGGCACTGCCGCGGGCCATATTGTCATTCTGGATCTGCAGCAGCACTGAGGGCAGGCCATAAGTTTCCGTGACCCGGCTGGCCACCAGGCCCAAGATACCCGGATGCCAGCTTTTGTGGGCCAGCACGATGGAATGCTGGCCCTTCAGGCCCGGATTTCGAGCCAGCTGTGCCATGGCCTCGTCAAACATCTGATCCGTCAGGGTTTTCCGTTCGTCGTTCAGATCGTTCAGCCTGGCTGCCAGGGTGGCGGCTCTGCCAGGGTCTTGCGTCAGGAGCAACTCTATGGTCAGGGAAGCATCCGCCATTCGTCCTGCCGCGTTCATCTTGGGTGCAATCGAAAAGGCAATGTCTTCCGTGCGGAGTGAGCCGAGACTGATTCGGGCGGAGGAATGCAGAAGGGCGTGCACACCCACTCGGGCGGTTTGGTTGAGAGCCGACATTCCCCGCTGCAGCCAATAGCGGGTATCTGCTGTCTGCTCGGCCACATCTGCCACGATGCCAATGGCCACCAGGTCCAGAAAGGCGGTGGCCTCCTCGGCTCTGCCCAGCTGCGTATAGAGTTCCAGCATCAAGAGGAAAGCCACTCCGACCCCTGGCAATGTAGCCTGCGGATGGGAAGGTGCCATCAGCTTGGGATTGACAATGACATCCACCAAGGGACGAATGCTGCTGTCTCCCTTGTGGTGGGGACCAGGGTCCAGGGCGGCATTGGCGCCTGGTGTGAATTCTCCAAAATCGGAGGGCAGGTCGTGATGGTCCGTCACCATGATGTTGAGGCCCTTGGCCCGGGCCAAGGCCAGTCCTTCTACAGCATCAATGCCGGTGTCACAGGTGATGAGCAGTTCGGGCTGCCAGTCCGGATCAGCCAGAAGTTCCTGTAGCCTGTCCACTTGGATGCCGTGGTTGTCCCGCAGGCGATGCGGGACATGCCAATGCACAAGGTCTTCATGCCGGGCCAGCGGCTTCAAGCCTGAGGCAAGGAGAGCCGTGCTGGTTTGCCCGTCTGCGTCGAAATCGCCCCAAATCAGGATTTTCCGGCCTCGTTCCAAAGCCGATCTGAGCAGTGCCACTCCTTCCCCGACTCCGGCCAGTTCGTGGGCCGGTGAGGGCGTGTAGCAGGCCGGATCCAGAAATGCCTGGGCTTTTGCGAAAGTCCTTATTCCACGTTGGACCAGGGCCTCGGCTAGATAAACGTGGCCGGAACAGGCTTCGACCACCTCTGTCGGCACTTTGGATTGCGGTCGTAAGGTCCAGGAACGCTGACTTTCCATAATCGTATGATCTAGTGCCCGCACCTGTACGCGGGATGACCTGCGGGCAAACCCAAATGGAACTGCCCTTGAGATGCCCGCATGCACCAGGTTTCAGAACCGATACGCTTCGTGTTCACGGCTGGCGAGTATCGGACTGCATATGACGTTTGCATGGATCCGCCAACGTCAAAGAAGCCGAAATGCCAGATCAGGCTTGGTCCCTCTCGTCGCAGATGGATCCCTGACCATGGCACCTCACGATCACACTCGCCATGCAGGACTGCATTCTTGACGAAGTCGGCAATCGAATTTATTGGAACAATGATGTAACCATATTCGTTTGCATTTGGAGTGTTTCTTTACCGCTGGGCAATTCTTCCCACGGGCAAGAGAGCACGAGCCAGGCAGGATCAGCCTCTGAACCCCTGCCCATGCCATGAAATGAGACCAGTCTCACTGTTGTGCGCACCTTGCCCGCTACCGACCCGATGTTGGTGGCTGGGATTGTGCAAATTCCTGGCCTATGCAAGATGCCAATTGGGGAGCTGACACGTATGGGTGGACAGCGGACCATGGTCCATGACGGAAATTAGGGCCATTGGCTCCTTCGGTGCCGCTTGCTTTTGGGGTGATTTGCGAGGGCTTTGCCTAATTTTCCAAGGAGGCAAGTGCCGCGCCGCGCGAGGGATAGACATTGATGATTTTGTTGAAGCCGCTGATTTCAAAGAGCTCCCCAATAGAGGCTGCAAGAGAACAGACCTTGAATTCCCTGTCTTGCTGCTGCAGAGTCTTGGCAGCCAACAGAACGACTCGCAACCCTGCGCTGCTTAGATAGGTCAGATCCTCGAAATCGATAATCGCGGCAAGGTCGCTCTCGCCAAAGGCCGCGCTCAACGCGCTTTCGAAGGCCCGAGCATTGGAACTGTCCACGCGCCCCGCCGCTTTTGCAATCATGGCTCCCGCGGCTTGTTCTGTGGTCACTTTCATCAACTTTCTTCCTTGGTCTGTGTTCTTCCCGGGCAAGACAACTGTTCAGGCAGGTAGCTGTTGGAGTGCCGTGCCCCACGATTCACGGGGCATCAGCAGGCGCGCCCGCCTGCTGCCGTTCCAGTGCCGTAATCTCCGCTCTTGCAGAACTGCACTCTGGGTCTGCTGAGGCTGCGTTTCGGCCAACTGAGGCTTGAGTTCTGTAAAAAGGCATTCTGCGCTGCTAGGGGTGCGATCCGGACCTCGGGCAGGATGGCGGGATCATCGGAGTCTCGGAAATGGTTTGACTCTAGCACAGAGTTGGCTCAGCCCCGCACGACCGTGGTTTCCCTGCTGCATAGTTGCCTCTGTAGATTGCAGGCTTCCACGTTTCAAGAACAACCGCAAGGGGCACAGTTGCCATGCGCTCCAGAAGAGAGCCTCGGAAATGATTGGATTCGTTGCCCTGTGCTCTTTCTTCTGGCACCATACTCAATCACTGTGGATATTGAACTTCGTACTCGGCATGAATTGCTTTTGGGAATTGGCAGTCATGGGCTTGGGCCACCACACCACCCTCGTGTTCACGGGTCCTAGGGGTGCCTAACAGCAACGTCCCTCGCCGTGCAGCCGCCCCCGTCCCGTGGGCCACAGGGAGATCGGCTCTCCCCAAGATGTTGAGCGCCGCATTGTGGTCGGCGTTGAGTTGAAATCCACAATCCATGCAGCGGAACCGGGCCTGCGTGGGTCGGTTCCGCGGGTCCACGCCGCCACACCGGCTGCATGTCTGGCTGGTGCAGGCGGCAGGCACCTTGGGCCTGTCGCCACGTGGGGCCGGCGACCGCCAGCCAGGGCCCTGTGCATTGCCTGACGGACACCGCCCGGCTGGACACCAGGATCCGGCGCCAGTGGAGACACCGGGCGCGCAAGCACAAGGATCCGTGTGCCACCGCCCCACACGGAGACGCGGCCTATGGGCCCCTGCGATTTGACGCTGCCAAAAACTTGCCCTGCAGGCGTGGGCCATCGAAAGATGGCCACCCGCGGCCTCAAACAATGCACAGGGGAGAAAGAGAAAGCACAGGTGTACTTCCGCCCAAGCCCAGACCGCGCCGGCTGTGTACTGGCATCAGCAGGCATGAGATCCAGCTATCCCTAGTCTGAGCGGCGGTGTGTCAACATCTGACAAATCCGTTCTGTACGGTGCCTGCAAATGCGCAACTCCTACACCCATGGCGTGCGCGCCCCAGTCCCTTGGCCCCTTTTCACACCTTCTTCTCAGCACTCGGGTCATTCCCTCCCTGTCGAATCCGAGAAAAAGATGGAAGCCCGCTGTCAATGAAAATAACATTCGGTGAGCTCATTCACGAACATGACAATATTTCCTAGAATGGGATTCACAACCCCTCCCCAAGTGAAGCTCGACCGGTACCGGGGCCGCCAGACTCCAACTTCCGGCATTGCAGTCTCTATCAAGACCGAACCGTCTCTTTCCACCGCCATCCCTGTATTGAAAAAGCCCACACTTTTTCCAATGCCCGTACTAATGCTCACGACCACAAGACTGGGTCCCAGGCTTATTTGAACGCCGGACAGGCTCTGTACATAGGGATTCCAAGGATCTCCCTCTATGGGAAAGGGAAAGTCATCGCCCCTATCCACCTGCCAATGGTGTCTGACTTGAAAGTTGTAGTTCCAATTGCTGTCATAGGGTGGCTCGGGGCCTGTGCTTTCGCATTGAGCCAAGTTCTCACTGGGCACCGGGGCCATCATTGTTGTACCGGTATCAAGGCATGGAACAGTGGGTTGTTGCGAGCCCCAAGGACTTGCCTGCGAAGCCTGTGGCCTTGACAATCCGGGTCTATGTCAACGCGGCAGGCCGCGTTGACTCGGCCGCCCTTGTCATGCCTAAAAGAAGACCTCGTAGTTGTCCAGATCTGTATCTGTGGAGGCAATCCGGTCCAGTTCCGCCTCCAGGAAGATGTTGGACAGGTCCTGAACCGACTTGGGATTGCTGCCCCTTTCACAATGAAACATGAAAGCGCAATGACTGCACAGCGATTCCCGATTTCCAGGAGTGTCGGCCACCTGCCGAAACCCATTCTCGGCATCAGACTTTGCCAGCACAGCCGCAATGTGACCTTCCAGGAATTCCTGATTCCGCCGGTGCTGCCCCAGGGTGTACGGAAACCGCAGGGGTGCGTCGGGTGTGCCCGCAAACCAGTAGATGGATTCAATGTCGTTCGGCGTAATCTGGCTCCAGCCCATGTCGGGGGCGGCTTCCGCCAGTACGAATGGAAATATCACATGTTGCATGTCCTGTTGCCAACGGGAGGTGGATGCAGGCCTGCCCGATGTTTTCCAGTCTATGATCACGGCCTTTTCTGCCCGAGGCACAAGGAGATCGTATTTGGCGGTCAACAAGACGCCGTGAAAGGGCAAGGACAAGGTGAACTCCACAAGACGAGGCCCAGCCGGCAGCTGGGCGATAAAGCGTAGAGCCGTCTCCATCCAGCGATCAATGGGCTCGGGAACCAATGGCAGGAGCGACTCTGCCGGCAGGCCGCGCACGGCTCTTTCCATGTATTGATGAAAGAGGTCCCCTTGTCGCACCCTTTCCTCCTGCTCGGGGGGCAGCAAGGGTATGCGCGAAGGCACATGTTCGTCCTGCATGTATTGCAGGAAGAAGCGCCTTTCACACTTTGCATAAGTGTTCAGGCGGGATTGATTCAGTTCCAGGCGGGTCATGGTTCCGATACAGGGCGGGCAGGGGGGCATGCACGCGGCGACTATGCCTGCTTGCGGGTGATTCTAGCCCGTCTGCGCTTGCGTCTTGCCCTGGGATCATGGATGCGCCACAAATGGTGCAGATTGGCTTGGTGAATGGCGGTCACCATTTCTCCCATGGGAATGGTGGAAACACCGAAGTCGGCGGGTCCCTTCTGGGACAGGTCTTTCATGGTCCCTTTGCGCGCGGCTGTTTCCTGGGCCCAATCCACGATTGCGGTCAGGTAGTTGATGGTCGTGTCGATGCTGCTGGTGACTTCTCCCCGCAGCAGAATGTCGCCGTGGCCCTGCACGATCACTTCCAGATTGAGGTCGTGCAGCTTGCCCAGGGATTCCTTGTACGCATTGATGTCACACTGGGCCTGCGTAATCATGGGGATGTGCATCATCAAGTCCCCCGTGAAGAGCACTTTCTCTTCGGGAATGTGCACGACGCAAGTGTCGGGGGCCGGGCCGGGGGCATGGATGACATGGACCGACTTGTTGCCTATCCGCACTACCATCTCCTCGTTGAAGACCACTCTCGGCAGTCGCAACTGCACTTCCTGCAGAGCCGGCGTGTCCGTCTTGGCCTGGCGCAGCATCTGGGCTCCGGACTTCTGCAGCTGTGCCCGGGTCCGTTCGTGGGCCAGCAATTCGGCATCCGGGAAAAGGTAGGAACCATAGACATGGTCTGCGGCAGACTGGGTGATCACCACGTATTTGACTCCGGCTTCACACAGCCGGTCGATATAGCTCCGCATCTGGCGCGTTTCCGCAGGGAAGGGCAGGGTGTCGATCAGGACACCGCCTTGGCGGGTTACGACCAGGCCGGCATTGACCCGGGCATATAATTCACTGGTGAAAGCCCAAGTCTCGTCAGCGACGCGTATGCGGGTTAGAGCCATCTAGGTAGCAGGGGAGTCTGACAGAATGAGGGGGACGGCACCGGCCCCGAATCCGATCCGCAGGTCGCGGGAATTGGCAACAGAAAACCCCACCATGGCCGTGTAACCAGATTGTTCAAACCCGTTTGTCACAGGTGGAAACTTGCTGGGTGCTGGGGTCTGGCCTGACATGTGGGGCTGACCCCGTCACACCGCATCACAATGTTCCGCTTTGCATTGTCGATGGTTTAACAATATGCCTGATTGATCACGGGCCATGTAGGGTTGAGTCCCAATATACTTTATCCATTCTTGATTCTCAACCGGGATCCGAGAGCACTTTGGGCTCTGGGCGGCCTGCATCGGCCCATGCGCGCCAGGGAGAGAAAAGCGGTTCCATCTGTAGCCTTGCGTTACGCTTGAGGCAGGACGGCCGGATTGTGCAGGCCGGAAAGGAGCAGCGCCGCATCCCTCTTTGTGAAAGTGAGCAGCAACCCATGTCTACCTTGCCTTCCGCATCTTCGCAACCCGATCCCCAGGTGGCTCGAGACAATCAGCCTCGTTGGGATGCTCTGTCCAAGGCCGGTGTCCTGTATGCCAGGCCTTTCCTGGAATTGGATGAGTCCAAGTGCCAGTCCTTCTTGGATCCAGAGGGCCTGCTGGACGACCCGGTGGGTCAGGAGGTGCTGGTGCTGGCCGGTGGCGGAGGCCAGCAGGGGGCCTGTTTCGCCTGGCTTGGGGCCAAGGTCACGGTCTTCGACTTGTCCTCGGAGCAGCTGCAACGGGAACAGGAAGCCGCGGCGGTCCATGGCTATGACATTCGGCTGGAGCAGGGGGACATGCGGGATCTGTCCCGTTTTCCCGCCAATGCCTTCGATATTGTCTATCACCCTCATTCCATCAACTTCGTGCCGGATGTGGGTGAGGTGTTTGCGGGAGTGGCCCGGGTGCTCAGACCCGGGGGCCAATACCACGTGAGTTTGCACAACCCTTTCACCCACCTGGTGCCCGAGGACCGATTTGACGCTCAGTGTGGCTATGGACTGCGCCATGCATACCGGGACCACGAGGTCGATCTCGAGGCAGTCTTCGGCACCGATCAATGGGTTGTGGACTTGGACAACGGGAAACAGGTCTCAGTGGATCATCCGCGCAATTGGGTCCACACTCTCGGCACCTTCACCCGGGCCCTGTTCCGATGCAGGTTGGTCATTGAATGCCTGACTGAGTATTTGCCTGAAGCGAGGGATCCGGAGCCGGGCAGCTGGGACCACTACCTGCAGGTGGTATGCCCTTATCTGCAGATTTGGACCCGCTTGACCAGGACGGCCCCCTAGAGCCTCGGCTACAGGGACACACGCCGCTGGCCCCGGCAGGCTCCATCGTCTCTGACCGATGCCCAGGGGACGGTGGCACACCCTGTCACTGGGCTTACGGCTCTGCGATCACTTCCAGACCCAGTTCCATAAGCTTGTCGTCGGCCAGCTTCGACGGCGCTTCGACCATCAGGTCGGACCCGGTCGCAGACTTGGGAAAGGCCATGACGTCTCGGATGTTGGCAGTGCCCGCAAAGAGGGCGGCCATGCGGTCGAGGCCCATGGCTATGCCGCCATGGGGTGGCGCCCCGTACCGCAAGGCTTCCAGCAGGTGCCCAAATTCGGAGTGAATCTCTTCGGTGTCGAGATGCAACTGGTTGAAGAGAGCCATCTGTTTGGCGGGGTCATGGATCCTGATGCTGCCGCCGGCCAGTTCCCAGCCATTGAGCACTACATCGTAGGCCTTGGCTCTCACCGTCCCGGGGGCGGTGGCCAGCAGCTCCCAGTCCTCATCCATGGCGGAAGTGAAAGGATGATGCACCGCCGACCAGTGGCCGGTTTCCGGGTCTTGCTCCAAGAGCGGGAATTCCGTTATCCAGCAGAAGGCGAAGAGGCGTGGGTCCACCAGCCCGGCGCGTTGGGCGACTTCGGCACGCAGCAGGCTGAGACTGGCGGCCACGATGGCAGGCTGATCCGCGACCAGGAGAATCATGTCTCCCTTTTGGGCTCCGCTGACGGCAATCACATTGACCAGTTCGGCAGGGGAGAGAAACCTGGCGATTGGGGAACGAATGGCCTGTCCGTCAACATCGCTTTCTGTGGCAATTTCGGCCTGCAGGCCGATCCAGGCCAGCCCCTGGGCCCCAGCGGGCCGGACTGCAGCAATCAGATCGTCAATGGCACTGCGGGACAGGCCACAGCCCCCCGGGTACAGGATGCCCTTCACCTGCCCGCCTTGCTCGATGGCGCTCCGGAAGACCTTGAACTCGCAGCGGGCCAGCCCGGCGGTGGCGTCAAACAATTCAAGGTCAAAACGCAGATCGGGGCGGTCTGAGCCAAATCGCTCCATGCACTCCCGGTAGGTCAGCACCGGAAAGGGAATCTCCTTGACCCGCATTTGGGAATGCGTGTGGGTCATCTCAATCAGCAGGTCTTCAAACAGGCCCTGAATGTCCTGCTGCTCAACGAAACTCATCTCCATGTCCAGTTGCGAGAATTCCGGTTGGCGATCCGCCCGGAAGTCCTCATCCCGAAAACAGCGGGCCATCTGGAAATACCTTTCCAGACCCGCCACCATCAACAGCTGTTTGAGCTGCTGGGGACTTTGCAACAGCGCATAGAACAAGCCGCGCTGCAGACGGCTGGGAACCACAAAATCTCGGGCCCCTTCGGGTGTGCTCTTCAACAGATACGGTGTCTCCACCTCAATGAACTGCCGGTCAGACAGGAAATTGCGAATAAAGCGCACCAATTCATGTCGCAGCAGAAGGTTTTGAGTCATGGTGGGACGGCGCAGGTCCAGGTAGCGGTACTTGAGCCGCAGGGCTTCATCCGTGTCATCGGCTTCGTCCCGAATGTAGAAGGGCGGCGTCAGGGAGGAATTCAATATCTGGACTGCCGAGGCCGCAACCTCAATCTCCCCCGTTGCCAGTTCAAGGTTCTCCCGCCCTGCGGGGCGGTCCTGCACCGTGCCTTGAATCTGCACTACATACTCGGTGCGGATTTGGGCGGCCTCAGCGTGGGCGGCAGCATTCATCTCGGCATCCACGGTGACCTGAGTGATGCCGAAGCGGTCACGCAGATCAAGGAATATCAGACCGCCGTGGTCACGGCGCACAGCCACCCAGCCAGCCAGGGTGACTTCCTGTTGGCGATGGGACTTCCTGAGTTCTCCACAGGAATGCGACTTCAGCATAAGCGCTCTTTATCCTTGTCTTGGCCTGCTGACACTCGAGCACGCTGCATTATAAGGGTCGGGCCCAAAAACCAAGACAAGATGGCCGCCGCCAGTGCAGCAAACAGAATCAGGGGCAGGACACGGGAGCCCACTCCGGGTGCTATACTGATCGTTTGCTCTGCCGTGCCCCGGGTTCCTGCCCGCGGTTACAGACTGGGGGCCCCACATGGTCCACTGAACCCTTTGCAATGCCCACATTTCTTCGTTCAGCCTGGATCGCACCCCGTCCCGGAGAGTCGGCCGGTTCGCTTTTCACGTGGGGCGCAGTACGAGCCCGGAACCGATACGAAACTGTGCCTGCGGGGCACATCACGGATGCCCCCGCACAGACCCCCAAGGATGTCTCCGTGGCTCCACCGGCGATGCTGCGCTTTCAGCTGTCCCAAATCCTGCCGAACGCGGACCTGAAGGCCATGAGTCTGTGCAAATTCACGGTCAACATGCCGGCCGCAGGCGACGGACGCGCTGCCATGCCGGAGCTGCCCCTGCAGAACCGCCCCGTGTTCGGTGTGCTGTTGCCGGCCCCGCTGGCCCTGCATCTGCTGGAAATGCTCGCCAGTGCGGACCACGGGGGCGTAATGGCACAGGGCCCGGATGCCCCCGACTGGTCGGCAGTCGATCACGGTTTCCAGTTGAGCACCGACACTGTCTTTTGGTGCGTAGCCTGGAAATTCGCCACCTCCCTCATTGACAGTGGGTGCGTGTTGCCGGCGCTGCAGGCGCGCGACGGGAACCTGCGACTGGACTGGCGGATGTGGCGCGGCGACCCTGACCTGGAGGCCTGTCTCCGGCGTCTGCTGTCTCTGATGCCGGCCGTCAATCTTGAATACGAGCCCAATCTGGAAGGTCACGTGAAAAGGCCGCAGCTTTTGCACGACTTTCTGAATGAGGCTGTGAATGGTTTGATGAACCGGCGCATGGCGGATCGGTCGGCTACAGCCTTGAGTCGCAATGGCACTGGCCCCATGGCCTGGTCTGCGGCCGGAGAGCTATGGCATCGGCTGCTGGGCGGGGAAGCGGTGGACATTGCCCAGGTCCCGACGGACCTACAGCAGGAGTTCCGTCATCAATGGCAGGGCTGGATTTCCCGGGCTGCCTACTTCGATCAGACGCGCGTTCAGGTGGTCTTCGCATTGAACGCCCCATCTCCTGAAGAGACGGATCAGGACAACGCACCCTGGACCTTGGAACTGGGGGTGCAGCCAGACAGCCAGGCTCAGGGCTATCTGAAGGCGCAGGAGATCTGGAAGGAGACGGCGGAGCCCGATCTGCTGCGACTGGGAACCGAGGCCACAGCCAGTCCCGGCCTGCTCCTTTTGGCCGGCCTGCGGGTGGCCAGCCGTCTTTGGTCGCCTCTGCGCCGCGTGGCTGACACCGCCCGGCCTGCCGCGTTGCAGCTGACCCGGACAGAGGCCCTTGAGTTTCTGGAAAGCGGCGCCGCATTGCTCCAGGCTGCCGGTTTCCGGACCGTGCTGCCGGTGTGGTGGAATCCGCAGGCCCGGGGAAACATGCGGCTGGTCATGCAACTGCGGGATGGAAGGGATACCATGGCGGAAACGGGTCGGGAGGGGGATCCGGCAGACCGGGATGCCTTTGTCATGGAATGGCGGTTGGCCTTGGGGGACGCAGTCCTTGCGCCGAGTCAGATCCAGAATTTGGTCCACGCGAAATCTTCGCTGGTGTACATGAATGACCAATGGCTGCGTTTCAACCGAAGACAGATTGAGGCGGCCCACCTCAGTTTGACCCATGAGACCCAGACCCAGAAGGTCAGCCTGTTTCAGGCACTGCGCTTGCTGCAGGAGCACTTCCAGCCCCAGGCCCCACCCAACCCTTGGACCTGGTCCGACATTGCAGGCCCGGACCAGCCGGAGCTGCCTGCCCTGCCCGTCCGCATGGCGACCCCGGAAGGGAGGCTGCAAAGGATTTGGCAGGGCCTGCAATCTGTGACCCGGGATGAAAGCCTGGACGAACCCCCGGGCTTTGTAGGCAGTTTGCGACCCTATCAGAAACGCGGTTTGGCCTGGCTCTGGTATTTGCATGAAGTGGGCCTCGGGGCTTGCCTGGCCGATGACATGGGCCTGGGCAAGACCATTCAGGCCATTGCCCTGTTTCTGGCTCAAGAGCGGGCCCGGACCACCAAAGACCGGCTGCCCCGGCTGCTGATCTGCCCCACCAGCGTATTGCGGAACTGGCAGCGTGAAATCGACCGCTTTGCTCCTCGGCTGCGGTCCCACTTGCACCACGGACCACGCCGCGCCGCCGCCGTGCGGTTTTTGGCCGAACTGGATCAGTACGATGTGATATTGACCAGCTTCGGTACGGCCCGCGCGGACCAGGAAATTCTGCGTAGGGTGTCCTGGCACAGCCTGGTCATTGACGAGGCCCAGAACATCAAGAACGCTGCAACGCAACAGGCCCAAGCCATCCGCTCCTTTACGGGACAGCATAAAATCGCCCTGACCGGCACCCCTATCGAAAATCGGCTCTCCGAACTCTGGAGTGTGCTGGATTTCGTGAACAGAGGGTATCTGGGCTCCCGAGCCACCTTTTTCCGCCGCTACATCCGGCCCATTGAGGGCCAAGACGATTCCCAGCGGCTGGAACATCTGAAAGCGATCGTGCAGCCCTTTGTGCTGCGCCGTCTCAAGTCCGATCCCGATGTGGTCTCGGAATTGCCTGAGAAGCAGGAGATTATGGTTACCTGCGACCTCACTCCGGAACAGACACTGCTCTACGCCGGAGCCGTCTCCGCAGCCCGGTCCGGCCTGGACAGACTGGCGGGAATCCGCCGTCGGGGAACCATTCTGGCCCTCATTACCCGGCTCAGAAAAATTACAAACCATCCAGCCCTGTTGCAGGATGATGACACGGAGCTCCATCACCGTAGCGGCAAGCTGGACCGGCTCACGGAGATGCTGGAAGAGTCCCTGGACAACCAGAACAAGGCGATCATCTTCACCACGTTTGTCCGCATGGGAGAATTGCTGCGGCAGCACCTGCAGGAAAAACTGGACATCCAGGCGGACTTCCTGCATGGTGGCATTGACTTGCCACGCCGTCAGGAAATGGTGGATCGTTTTCAGCATGGCGGACAGGAAGTGCCCATCCTGCTGCTCAGCCTGCGCACGGGTGGAGTGGGCATCAACCTGACAGCCGCCAACCAGGTATATCATTACGACCGCTGGTGGAATCCGGCAGTGGAACAGCAGGCCACGGACCGGGCCCACCGCATCGGCCAGACGCGCCGAGTCCAGGTGTACAAGTTCAGGATGGCCGGCACCATTGAAGAACATGTGGACAACCTCATTCGCAGCAAGACGTGGCTGGCCGAGGAGGTCCTGGGCAGCGGCGAGGCCTGGCTGACCGAACTGTCCAATGAGCGGCTCTTCGGGTTGCTTTCCTTGCCGCAGGCCGACACCGGACTGGCCAAGTAGGGTTGTCAGGGGAGTCCATGGTCGCAGACTGGCAAAGCAGCTGGGAAGACGCTCTGTTTGAAGGCAACACGGTTCTGCAGGAGTTCGCTCAGGCCCGCGCGCGGGAATTGGAGATTGTGGCCCTGGAGGAGATTGACGGCCGTATCCAGTCACGGATCAGGACCCCGCAGGGTGGTACCGTGAGCGTGCAGCTCTCCCTGGCCCGGCGTTCCCTGCGAAACTGGGAAGTCCACTTGGCACAGCTCATGCGGGAAGCGCCGGAGATTGGCCATAGCTTGCTGGCCCGCCCGGATCTCTCCTTGCATGCATTTCTTTCGCGTCTGGGCTGGCCCCTGTTTCCACAGGGCCTGCGTGACGTGCAGCTGTTGGCAGGGCCGCCTTCCCGCCAGGAGCCTTGTCCCTATTGCATGGGCGTACTGGTCGAGGCCGGCTGGATGATGGAGGCGGACCCTTGGGTCCTGCTCCATCTGCGGGGACTGTCACTGGAGCCTGCCCGTCGCTTGCTGCAGGGCACTGCGGGTCACAGTAGCCAGGTCGCCCGCCCGGCGGGCCAGATTCCGCTCCCCGGCTCCGGCCTGATTTCGGTCCAGGGCATGGCTCGAGACGGGGCGTGCATGACCTCGGAAATGCCTGCGGAAAGCTTTTGGGGCGACGCCCGGGCGTTGCGGGCATTTCGACCTCGCATTGTTCTGGATGCCGCCAGCGCCCCGCCCAAAGTCACGTTGGGCGCGCCGCCTGTAGAAGACGCCAATGAAAAACGATCGCTGGCAGGCTTGGTGGCCCACCTGTATGATCCCGGTCCTCCGGCAACCGATTGGGACGTCTGATCGGGGTCTTCAGGAGGTGGGCCGACGACGGCGCAACAGGAGTTGCCTGCCAAGCCTAAGGAAGAGCAGAATGCCTGCCATAGCCACATAGTCGCGCCCCCGCAAGTATTGCCACACAGCATTCCCACTGCCCATGGCCAGGTACATCCGCCCCAGGAAGTCCTCCAGACCGGGCACAAGCATTGTCTTTTGGATCAGCACGCGGTCAAACCAGCTCACACAAACCTCGTTTTCCTTGCGCTGCACGGCCTTGATCAGGCGTTCTGCCACCTTGTCGGGGGACACTGCAAGTCCCTTCATGCCTGTCAGGATGCCACTCCGTCTCTCCGTGGCAGCCTCGGCTCTGCCCTGCTCCCTGAAGGCAGACACCTGAAAGTCTGTCTTGGTCAGACCCACGACGGCCAGCACGGTATGCACGTTGGCCTCCATCAGTTCGGCGCGGGCAGCCGTGGTATAGGCCCGCAGGGCAAATTTCGTGGCACAGTATGTGGAAGAGACCGCAGACTTGCCATCGGCGGGCAAGGCGAGATAACTGACGATGCTTCCTACATTGACAATGGTGCCGCCGCCACGCTGCCGCAGATACGGGATGGCAGCTCGCATGGCGCGTACCGGTCCGAACACATTGACCTCAAAGAGATGGAGCATCTCCGCTTCCGGTGTTTGGGCCAGGGGACTGCTGGATCCCAGTCCCGCGTTGTTGATCAAAATGTCGATTCCTCCCAGCTGATCGTGTGCTGCCAACATGAGGGCATCCACCTGGTCAGCCTCTCTCACATCGGTGGTGACAGCCAGAGCCTTGATCCCCCACTTTTCCTGTAGTGCCTTGGCCAATGCCGAAATTTGTTCCGTGGACCGGGCGCCCAGCACCACATGGCAGCCCATCGCTGCGAAGGCTCGAGCCGTGGCTGCTCCAATGCCCCGGCTGGCACCCGTGATGACGACGACCGATCCCGCCAGCTCGTTCATCTGCGCTCTCCTTCTGTACAACTGAGTCACGGCTCCATACTAACATTCTGACTGCACCGGATTCTGGCCCTTTGTACAGTGTTGCTGCCGACCAGAAGCCCCATGTATATGACGGGTCTGTCTCATGTTCGAACCCGTACATCGGCGGTCTGCTTTGCTAATATGGAATTGTGGGATTCCAAGTTGGGAATCGCGGGTTCTCGTCTTTTTCACTCCAGTGCAGGGGGTTGTATCCATGGCCGAGTCAACAAGGTCCCGCAACAGCAGGATTGGCCTCTGGATTGTGGGCACGGGCGCAGTGCTGATCGTGCTCCTGATCGTCTTCATGGTGGCTTCCGAGCGCACCCAGGTCGACGTCGACGCCTACGATGCCATTCCTGCCGCATGGATTAACGGCAACGAGCTGGGGGACCCCAATGCTCCGGTTGTGCTGGACGCCTGGGAGGACTTCCTGTGTCCCCACTGCGGCGAATTCAATCAGGCCAGCAAGGACAGGCTGGTGGAAGACTTTGTCCTGACCGGACAGGTGAAATTTGTCTATCGTTTTTTTCCACTCCAGATCTTCGCCCCCAATTCCTTCGCTGCGGCGCGGGCCGGTCAGTGCGTGACAGAGCTGTCGGATCAATTCTGGGTGTACCATGACACCATGTTCTTTGGCGAACGCGGCGCCAATCGGTTTGCCATTGAATCCCTGACGGAACTGGCCTCGTCCCTGGGCATTCGGGAGAGTGATTTCGTGAAGTGCATGGGCTCCACAACCACCCAGCAGGCGATCGACAGGTCCCTCCAGGAGGGCATGGAGGCGGGCGTGCAAGCCACCCCGACACTCCTCATCAACGGGGTCAAGTACGAAGGCGAATCCACTGACTATGATGAGCTCAAGACGGCTCTGAACAACGCGCTGCAATCCTGAGCAACCTCTTGCCCCGCTACAGCATGGAAGGTTGGTCCCTGCGCGACAGCTGGCCCGTCTGGGGAGCCTTTGTGGTGGCTGTGACAGCCTTGCTGGGCAGCCTGTACTTTAGCCAGATCCGGCACTTTACGCCCTGCACATTGTGCTGGGCACAGCGGATCGCGATGTATCCCTTGACTCCGGTCCTGGGATTCATGCTGATCACCCGCAGTCGTGCTCTCGCATACCTGGTGCTGCTTGGATCGCTGCTGGGGCAGGGCATATCCACATATCACTACCTGTTGCAAAAGACGACGCTGCTCACGGCGGCCGACACCTGTAGCGGTGGGGTGCCCTGTGGCCTGATCTACATAGACTGGTGGGGCATCGTCACCATCCCGCTGCTGGCCATGTGCGCCTTCATGCTGGTCACGGTAGGCATGGCGGTGTATCTCGCCCAGCCCGCTCCCGTCCATCAAGGAGTGGACACTGTGGATGGACCAGCTGTGCGGCTGGTGGCTGGGATCGCGCTCTTGGGTGCAATCATCTGGACGGCTGTGTACTTCGGGGCCCGCAGCGTCCCTGCGGCCGAGCCCGTTCCGACCGTCTCCGTCCCTGCCGTGGCGCCATCTCCCGACCTGTCACCCGCTTCAACCCCTGCAGATCCGGGCAGAATCCTGTTTGGAGACCGCTGTGCGGCCTGCCACGGGCAGGACGGTGTGGGCATTCCCGGCCTCACGCCTTCGCTGCAGACCTCGGAACGGGTGAGAGACCTGAGCTCCCAGCAGCTGGCCACGCTCATACTGCAGGGTGTGTCTCAGGACGATCCCCAAAACCGGACCGGCAACCTGATGCCCCCCAGCGGTGGCATCGAGCTCACTGATTCCGAGTTGCAGGCCGTCGTGGCGTTCCTCAAGTCTCAAGTGGCCCCCTGAATGTTCCCTCTGTACCGCCGCGCTCTGGGCATCACTCTGGTGCTCGCCCTGGTCCTGTCCATGGGGTCCGGGCCGGGCCGGGCCCAGTCCGCAGTGGCTGCAACTTTGACCATGCCTGGTGCCGGCCAGCCTGTAGTCGGAGAGACCGAAGTCCGCGGCACTGCGGGTGGGCCTGGCTTCCGTCGCTATGATCTGCATTACCGCCCGGTCGGCATAGAAAGTGAATTCATTTATTTCGGCGGCGGCGAGAATCCGGTGGAATCCGGGGTGCTGGGCACCTGGTCCGGCCGCAGTCTGGACCCCGGGGATTATGAAATTCGGCTCACGGTCCATTTCACTGACCGGCCGATGGTCGAGACCAGCGTCCGCTTTGCCCTCGCCAACAGTGCCTATGTAGGGGAGTTGGAGAATGCCGGTGGGGCGGGTTCAGGGAGCCTGGCGGGCCCCAACAGCGAGTTGCAGGAGGCTTTGGACAGGCTGGTGGCCCGTTCCCGACCGGAAAACCTGTGGGTGTACCTGGAACGCGGAGCCCGACTCAGTGCCACTATCGGCGGACTGGTGCTGGTCTATTTTGCGCTCAAGACCCTGATCGTGTGGCTGCTGCGACGCGGTCGCTCCGCCCGGTGACGGGCCTGTATGTCCCGTTGGGCAGCCGTTTCGCATCGCTATCTGGTCATGGGCCTGGGCAATCCCGGCTCCCAGTACGATCAGACCCCGCACAATATGGGGGCGGACAGCGTCGCTCTGCTGGCAACCCAACTGGGGATCAAGCTCAACAAGCGCAGTCAACAGGCCTGGTGGAACACGGCGCGCCTGCCCGCCATGGCAGCGGGAGACTCCGCAGACGGGGAGTCGGCCTTGATCCTGCATCTGGCCCGGCCCGCCATGTACATGAACGAATGCGGACGAAGTGTCCACAGCCTGGTCGCAGCACGCAACGTGGAACTGTCCCGCTTGCTCGTGGTATGGGACCATATGGATCTGCCTTTGGGCCAGTTGCGGTTTCGGCCTGCGGGAGGTCCGGGAGGCCACAACGGCCTGCGGTCCATCATCAATCACTTGGGAACCCCGCAATTCCCTCGTTTGGCCGTGGGCGTGGGGCGGCCGCCGGGACGCATGGACCCCGCGGAGTACGTATTGCGCCGCTTTTCCCAGGCGGAATTGACAGAGTTGGTGGCGCCACTTAGAGTCCGCGTGGGGGAGGCAGTTGTATACTGGCTGCGCCATGGCATGGAGGCCGCCATGAATCACTTCAATTGCAAGCCTTGATAGAGTCCACCGAAGTCCATTGGCGCAGCTTCTGGCGGGAAGTGCAGTCCTTGACGGTTCCTGCCGGAAGCACAACGATCTCCAGTCCCCCGCAGGGCGTGCCCGCAGCGGCCCGCTCGTTCCTGCTGTCCTGTTTGGGGCAGCGGTCTGCGCGCAATCTGGTGGTGGTGGTGGCCGACGAGGATCGCGCGGACCTGCTGGTGCAGGAAGTGCGCCAGTGGACCGGCCACGCCGCCGCGGATGCCGCGCGCATCCACTACTTCGCCAAGCCGGATGCGCGTGCGTTTGAGCGCATTCCATGGACCGGCCAGACCCGGCAAAGCCGGCTTACTGCCTTGGCTGCCTTGTTGCGTTCCGGCCAGGAACCATGCATGGTCGTCAGCAGCGTGACCGCCTTGCTGCAGAAGACACTGCCGCCAGCCTGTCTCGCCGAGTCTGTGTGGTCCTATGCCGTCGGCGAATCCCACCAGATGAGCCAGATGATCCGCGGCTGGGTGGAAGCCGGGTATACAGCCAAGCCCAACGTGGAAAGTGCGGGCACTTTCGCCCGTCGCGGCAGCATTCTGGACATCTGGCCGGCCAATCTCCTGTACCCGGTCCGTTTTGATTTCATGGGAGACGAGATCGAGACATTGCGCTCCTTTGATCCCCAGACGCAGCGCAGTACCGGCACCATGGCAGTGGTGGACATTGGCCCTGCCAGCGAGGCGCTTTCCCGACAGGGCCCGGAGCTGCTGGACCGGGTCGGGCTCCAGGGAGTGAACACCCATGAATGGTTGCAAATGGATCCCCACCGGCGCGGCCCCTTGCAAGACCCGGAACTGCAGCTCTTTTTGCAGCAGGATATCGCAGAGGAAGTGGAAAAACTGTCCCGCAGGGAGAGTTTTCCCGAGATCGAGTGGTACTTGCCTTACCTGTATGCCAAGCCCGGCTGCCTGCTGGACTATCTGGGCCACGATGGGCTGCTGCTGCTCGACGACGGCGCTGATTGCGAACAGGCCTTGAAGTCCGCAGAACGCAAGACCCTTGAACTGCAGACCGAGTTGCTGCGCAGCGGCGACTTGCCGGCCCAGTTCGCCTCCGGATTCTTTTCCTATGACGAGATGATGGAGCGGATTGCCGCTCGGAACCCGGTCCTGTTGGGTCATGGGGATCTGGAAGGTCGCAAGGACGCCGAGGTGGCCGGGGTCGGTCGCCACTTCAAGGGCCTTGACCTGCAACAGGACGCACAGGCCGCCCGTCCTGCCAGGATCAAGGCTACGGCACAAGCCGGAACCCGGGTGGTCATCGTCTCCCAGCGGGCTGCCAAGGTCGTTGACATGATGGAATCCGTGGCTGTATACCCGGAACGCATTGTGGGTTGGGACCCGGATGCATCCTACCCGCCAGGCGGGGTACAGCTGTGGGAGGGAACGCTGCACGGGGGCTTCCGCGTCGTTGTCAAGACCGCGGAAGCCCCGGGAACGAGTCCGCCCCTGCTGCAGGTCATCACCGATGTGGAGCTCTTTGATCTGCAGAAGACATACAAGCGTCGGCGTACCCCGACTCATCATGGCATCACGCCGGAGCAGTTCTTCGCCGAAGTCAGCCAGGGCGATCATGTGGTGCATGTGGATTTCGGCATCGGCTGCTATGCCGGTCTGGTCAGTCGGCGCCTCAAGGGGCTGGACACCGAATTCATTCAGGTGGACTTCGTGGATGGAGACAAGGTGCTGGTGCCCGTGCATCAGGCCAATCGCGTGGGCCGGTATGTAGGTTCGGAAAACCCGGCTCTCAGCAAGTTGGGCTCTGCCAAGTGGGCGACGGCCAAGGCCAAGGTGAGAAAGGAGGTGCAGCAGATTGCCAGTGACCTGCTGCGCATCTATGCCGAACGGGAAATGGCCGTGGGCAAGCCGATTGGACCGGACGATGCCATGCAGCAGGCGTTGGAACTCAGTTTTGACTTTGAGGAAACCGCGGACCAGATTGTGGCCATCCAGGATGTCAAGGCGGACCTGGAGGCGCCGCGGCATATGGACCGGCTGGTCGTGGGGGATGTGGGCTTCGGCAAGACGGAAGTCGCGATCAGGGCGGCCTTCAAGGTGGTGCTGGATGGCCTTCAGGTGGCGGTGCTGGCCCCTACCACCGTGCTGGCGCACCAGCATGGCGCCACATTCCGGCAGCGCATGCAGAAGATGCCGGTGCACATTGAAGTGTTGAGCCGGCTCCGCTCCCCGACGCAGCGGCGACAGGTCAAGGAAGGGCTGGCCCAGGGCCGCGTGGATATCGTGATCGGAACCCATGCCCTGCTGTCCAAGGATGTGAAGTTCAAGGAGCTGGGGTTGTTGATCATCGATGAAGAGCAGCGGTTCGGGGTCAAGCAGAAGGAGCGCATCAAGCGGCTCAAGCCTTCCGTGAACGTCCTGACCATGTCTGCCACGCCCATTCCCCGCACCATGAACATGGGGCTGAGCGGCATTCGGGACATCAGTTATATTGCCACGCCGCCGGAAGCCCGCATGCCGGTGCATACCGTGAGTGCCCCCTATGATGCCAACCTGGTGCGGCGGGCCCTGGAGCGGGAGCTGGGCCGGGGTGGTCAGGCCTTTGTGGTGACGGACCGCATTCGAGGCATCGTGGGGTTGGCGGATGAAATCGCCTGCCTGGCCCCTGGGGCATCCATAGACATGGCCCACGGCAGGATGCGGGGAGAGGAACTGGAAGACGCGATGATGCGTTTCTCCCAATCGGAGACGGACATTCTGGTGTGCACCACCCTGATTGAAAACGGGCTGGACATTCCCAATGCCAACACCATGGTCATCAACAATGCAGATCGATTCGGCATGGCCCAGCTGTATCAGCTGCGGGGGCGCGTGGGCCGCTCCCATCGCCGGGGCCATTGCTATTTGCTGTACGCGGACAGCCGGCACATGAACTTTGCAGTCCGGGCCAGGCTGCAGCACATTGTGGAGGCCAGCGATGAACTGGGAGCCGGGTTCCGCATCGCCATGAGCGATTTGCAGCTGCGCGGAGCCGGCGAGATTCTGGGGGCCCGGCAGAGCGGCAGCATGGGCACCATTGGTCTGGATCTCTTTTCCCGCATGTTGGCCAACGAAGTGGCCGACAGGCAACTGCGCAAGACCACGGTGGCGCGCAGTGCGACAGAGCAGGCCCGTCTGGAAGCCCAGGCGAAGCAGGACCCCTTTGCTCCGGCGGTCACTTTCATGCTGCCTCTGGAAGCCCGGATCCCCGAGTGGTACATAGAGGATGGGGAAAGCCGGTATCGCTTCTACCATCGTATCGCGGGTCTGCAAAGCGAGAAGGACGCCAACGAGTTCCGCAAGGAGCTGATCGATCGCTTCGGTTCGGTCAGCGCCCGCGTGGACGCGGTGCCGGAAGAGATAGAAAACCTGCTGTATCTGATCAAGGTCAGACAGGCAGCGGAACAGGCCAACATTGAATCCATTGCACACCAGAGGGACTCCCTGATGATCCGGCCCCGAGCCGACATCGAGGCGGAACGGCATGTGCTGACTGCATATCTGCACCATGACCTGGGCACTCAACTGGGAAGCCGGGCGGACCTCGTGCCACCGTTTCGGGTGCGCCGCGACGGGGTTTATCTGCCGCTGGGGGATGACGAGAGCTGGAAGTGCCTGCTGTTGCGGCTGTTGGCGAGCATGGCCAAGTATCGTCAACCGATGGCGGGTTGGCGACCGTGACTTTTCCGGCCTGACGTACAATGCTCTCCAGGCCCTGCGCGTCCGGCATTGACTGGGCCTGGGGGCAACATGGGAAACTCCTGCCGTGAATGAACCTGAAAAGCGCGTTTCCTCGTATGAGACGGCCGCGGAATTCGACGACTTCGACAAATCCCAGGATGAGTTGAACTGGATGCAGGCCGAGCGTGTGCTGCGTCAGGACATGCGCATTGACTCGGTCCTGATGCCCCGTAGCGAACGCACCGGCATTGAGGTGCACGGTCGGCTCTTCCGGGCCAGCCACGAAGTGTTTGGCAGGTGGGTGCAGAGTCTGGCCGAACTGAAGCTCCTGCCGTTCCTGACCCCGGATCAGGGCAGGGCGGACCCGAATGCGGTCAAGGTGGCCTTGGTGACGGCTCCTGAGAGCCCGCGTCCGCCCCGGATTGCCATCAATATCGTGCTGTTCCTGTTGACCTGTCTCAGCACCATGTGGGTTGGCTCATGGTACGGAGCAGCCAGCACGGCGGCTCTGCGCAACCCCTGGGATCCCAGCCAGCTGCTTAGCGGCTGGCCTTTCGCAGGCACCCTGCTGCTGATTCTGGGAGTCCATGAACTGGGCCATTTCTTCGCGGCTCGGTACCACGGGATTTCTGTCAGCCTGCCCTATTTCATTCCGGTGCCGCTGTCGTTCGGCACGTTGGGCGCCTTTATTCGCCTGCGGCAACCCGTGTGGGACCGCCGCAAACTGTTCGATGTGGGCGTGGCCGGCCCGCTGGCGGGCCTGGTCGTGGCGGTGCCCCTGCTCTATGTGGGTCTCTCGACCAGCGAACTCAGCTTTTGGTCCGGCGACGTGGGGCTGGAAGGCAACAGCCTGCTGTATCTGGGGGCCAAGTATCTGGTGTTTGCGGAATGGTTGCCCAACTTCACGACGGGCCGCGATGTCTCGGTCAATCAGGTGGCCTTTGCGGCCTGGATTGGGCTCTTGGCCACCGGGTTGAACTTGCTGCCGATTGGCAACCTGGACGGGGGCCACGTGGTCTTCTCGCTGTTCGGGTTCAGGGCCCGCATCTGGAATCAGGCGGCCTTGGTCTTGCTGGCAGCCCTCGGGATAAGCGGGTTTCAGCCCCTGCAAGAGGCCTTGCCGTTCCTGGAACACATTGGATATACCTATTGGTTGTTCTGGGTGTGGTTCCTTTTCCTGGTGGTGGGGGCCACCCACACCGCAACGCTGGACATGGTGACCGAACTGGATCCTGTGCGGCGCTGGATTGGGTACGGCACTCTGGTCCTCTTTGTGGTCACCTTCGTGCCCGTACCCTTCCGACAGATTTCCTTTGTCGGCTGACCTCGGCCGGCATCTCCCGTGAGCAGACAGGAACGAATCGTGAGTTCTTCGCATTGCCTGCAGGACATTGTCCACCGCCTGCATGACTTTTGGGCCGGTCACGGCTGTACCATCTGGCATCCCCACGGCGAGAAAGTGGGAGCAGGCACCATGAATCCGGCCACCTTCCTGCGGGTGCTGGGACCCGAGCCCTGGAATGTGGGGTATGTGGAGCCCTCTTTCCGAGCCGACGACGGCCGCTATGCCGAAAATCCCAACCGCATGCAGATGCATACGCAATACCAGGTCATCCTGAAACCGGATCCCGGGCATCCGCAGGAACTGTATCTTGCCAGCCTTTCGGCCTTGGGACTGGACAGGTCGGCCCATGACATTCGCTTTGTGGAGGACAACTGGGACTCCCCTGCCCTGGGGGCCTGGGGCCTGGGCTGGGAGGTCTGGCTGGACGGGCAGGAGATCACGCAGTTCACCTATTTCCAGCAGGCAGGGGGACAGGTGCTGAATCCGGTCAGCGTGGAGATCACGTACGGCTTGGAACGCATCGCCATGTTTCTGCAGGGCCACGCGGAAGTGTGGGCCATCGATGTGGACGGGCAACACTCCTACGCGGAGCTGTACCGGGTCCATGAAGTGGAGCACAGCCGCTACAACTTCGACGTGGCCTCGGTCGAGAGACTGCAGGCTCTGCACAGCCTGTATCAGGCCGAAGCCACCGCCTGCCTGCAACAGGGCCTGCTCCATCTGGCCTACGACTACCTGTTGCGCCAGAGCCACAACTTCAACCTGCTGGATGCCAGGGGAGCCATTGGCGTGACAGAGCGGGCGCAGTTCTTCGGAGACATGCGCAGGCAGGCCCGGGAAGTGGCGGCCCTGTATGTCGCGGACCGGGAACGCCAGGAATATCCCTTCCTGTCCGAGGCCGCAGACAATACTGCGGCCCAGTCCGTGGTGGTCAGCGAGACTGTAGCGGCCGGGACCGAGGATGTCGGTACGGCCTCGTTGCTGGTGGAAGTGGGCATGGAGGAATTGCCCGCTCACGAAGTGGCCCACGGCTTGCACCAGCTGCAGGAACTGGTGCCCCGGCAGCTGGCAGAGCACAGGCTGACCCACGGCGCGGTAACGGTGGCCGGAACGGTACGCCGTTTCGTGATTCAGGTAGCAGAACTGGCGGTCCGGCAGCCGGACGCGGAAACCGAAAGGCGCGGTCCCTCGCTGAAGGCCGCATTTCACGTGGACGGGACTCCATCCAGGGCCGCAGAGGGCTTTGCCCGCAGCTGTGGGCTGCCGGTCAGCAAACTGGTCCAGCAGGATGGCTACCTATATGCTCGGACAGTGCGCAAGGGACAGGCCACCGCCACCGTGTTGCCCGAGGTCCTGACCCAGGTACTGGAAGGCCTGCATTGGTCCAAGTCCATGCGCTGGAACGCGTCCGGCGTCTCCTTTCCCCGGCCCGTACGTTGGCTGCTGGTGCTGCTGGACTCTGTCGCTGTGCCTTTTTCCTGGGCCGGGGTGGCGGCCCGAGCCGCCACCCGCGGACCTCGCTTCCAGGAAGCCCTGCGACAGGGACAGGACTCAGAGCTTCTCTACCATGAGGTGAGCAGCGCCACGGCCTATCGGCACTGGCTGGAGACCCAAGGGATAATCCTGGACCGCGCCGAACGGCAGGCTGCAGTGCTGTGCCAGGTGAATCGGGCCGCGGCCCGATGGGGCGGTGTGGTCCAGGCAGACCCAGACCTGCTGGCAGAGGTCACAGATCTGGTGGAGGCCCCGCGGGTACTGGCGGGCACCTTCCCGCAGGAGTATCTGGACTTGCCTGTGCCCGTTCTGATTACGGTCATGCGCAAGCATCAGCGGTACTTTCCGGTCTGCAGGGCCGATGACCCGACGCGGTTGCTGCCCTGCTTCCTGACCGTCGTCAACGGTCTGGAAAGTCAGGTCCCCGATGCCATTCGGGCTGGGAATGAAAGTGTGGTCAACGCCCGTTTCGCGGATGCCGCGTTTTTTGTCAAGCGGGATCTGGCAACGTCCCCGGACGAGATGCGGGCGCGCCTGCAAACTTTGACCTTTCACGCGCGGCTGGGCACCATGTGGGACAAGGTGCAGCGGTTGACGGCCTTGGCTCCCACCGTGTCCGGCCTGATGGGGCTTGACCCGGCCGAACGGGACGTGTGCGAGCGAGCGGCAGCCCTGTGCAAGCTCGATTTGGTCATGCAGATGGTCGTTGAGATGACCAGCCTGCAGGGCATCATGATGGAATTCTACGCCCGCACGCACGGTGAACCGGAAGCGGTGTGCCAGACCGTCCGGGAACATTATCAACCGCGTGCCGCAGACGACGATGTGCCAGCGAGCCGGACCGGGCTGGCCCTGTCCATCACGGACCGCCTGGATTCGCTGGTGGGCTTGATGACGGTGGGGGTCCGGGCACGCGGCAACGCAGATCCCTTTGGGTTGCGCCGCATGGGACTGGGCTTGATGAAAAGCCTGCTGCAGACGGAATGGAATTTCGACCTGCAGGCCGGCATCGCGGCCGCGGCCCAGCTGCATGACATTGCAGGTGCTCCAGGCACCGAGCAGGCGGTTCTGGCTTTTCTGCATCGCCGCCTGCAGGTGCTCATGCGGGAGCAGGGTCTGTCCCGAGACGTGATTGAAGCCGTCACCGCCTACCCCGTGACCAATCCGGCGCACGCCGTCCGCGTGGCTCGAGATCTCCAGGCAGTGGCTCACCAGCCGGCGTGGAAAGAGCAGCTGATGGCCTATGTGCGCTGCGTCCGCATTTTGCCGAAGGACTATGCTGCCGAGGCCGCGTCCGGCATGCAGTTTGCCGTGGAAGTGGAGCAGGACCTGCACAAAAGAGTGCAGGAAGCTGTCCAGACGCTGGGGCAGGGGCAACCCACCGTGGCGACATTTCGAGCCGAGATGATGGATTTGCAGCCCCTGATTGAGGCATTCTTTGAGGCCGTGATGGTGCTGGCTGACGATCCGGAATTGCGGCGCAGCCGCTTGCGGCTCATGTTTGAGGTGCGCAGTCTGGGGCTGTCCCTGGGCGACCTGACCCAGCTGCGGACGTGACCCCAGTCCCGACCTGTGGAATGCTACAATGGCGGCACTCGCACGCAGAGAGGCACGAAGATCTGGCATGAAGGGAACCCTGTCACTGAACGGCAAGCCGCTTGCCCAGTTGGACGAAGTCACAATCACGGTGTTCAAGACCTACGCAACGGACCCCATTCGGGTCAGCTATGCGTCCAGGGCGCTGGGAATAGGCAAGACCTTTCCGGAACTGCAGCGTACCAAGGCGTTGGAGCTGCGGCTGGATGACGGCCGCCAAGCCCCTGTCATCTTTCAGCATGCCTCCCTGGATGCCAAGGGGCGGCAGGTGGGCGTGTTGCGGGTCCTGGGTGACTTCGAGACACCGTCTCTGGCCAGCACGGAGCAGGTGGAGGCCCGCGTGCCATGAAGGCAGGGATCCTGGCCGGCCATGCCTGCGGAGCCCAGCATTAGCCATTCTTCAGTGCCTGCACGCCTCGGACTGCAGCTCAGGGCCGGGCAGCGAGAAGTGCTGTCCTATCGGGGAGGCCGGGCTGGCGTAAGTGCCGTGCCCGGTAGCGGCAAGACCCTGACGTTGGGGCTGTTGGCCTGTGAACTCATCCAGGAATTGGCGCGGCGCGGCACCTTGGATCGACAGGAAGTGTTGATTGTCACGTTCTCGCGGACCGCGGTGCAGAACTTTCGTTCCCGGCTCAACCAATTGATGGCCACCGCGCCGGGAGCCATGCCGGGCACAGGCTATGCCGTCCGCACCCTCCATTCGCTGGCGCATGAAATAGTGCGCACGCGGCCCTCCGTGGTCAACCTCGATGACGAGTTTGCGGTGGTGGAAGAGCGTCCGGCCAAGAAACTGCTGGCGGAGGCCGTGGCCGATGTGTCCAGGCGGCAGCCAGAGCTGCTGGCACCCTATTACAAGCCGGACCGGATGGGCCATGGCCCCCAGCACCCGGGACGGGCCCGCCGAGACATGGAGGAGCTGGCGGCCCAAATGCTGCGGGAGGCCAAGCAGCTGCGCCTGGACCCCACGCAGCTCGACGTCCTGATGAGGGCACGGGACACCACCCGGCCGTTGCTGGACTTCACCCTGCAGGTGTACCAAAGGTATCAGCAGGTACTGACCGCGGAACATGCCCTCGACTACGACGACTTGATGCGGCTGGCGGTGGACATAGTGGAAGCCGACGATGATCTTTGCAGCCGGCTGCAGGCAAGATGGCCCTTCATCCTGGAAGACGAAGCCCAGGACAGCAGTCTGCTGCAAGAGGCCCTGCTGGGCCGTCTGACGGCCCAGACCGGCAACTGGGTCCGCATGGGGGATCCCAACCAGGCGATCAGTGCGTCCTTCAACGGCTCAACCCCCGGTCAGCTGCGAAAGTTTCTGCGGTCCCCGGCGACACGCCACTACGCCCTGGCCCAGTCCGGACGGTGCCATGCGCAGATTATGGCATGGGCCAACAATCTCATCCAATGGTCTGCCGGTCAGGTCCAGGGGGACTGTCGCCTGGAAGGGCTGGTGTATCCCTTGATTGAACCGACCGGCCCGGATGATCCCCAGCCCAACCCGGAGGGTGATCAACCTGTCTATCTCACCCCCCCCACGCTGACCGTGCATGACGCGGACGCCGCGATTGTCAAGAGCATCCGAAAGTTCGTCAGAGGCCCCGAAGGCAAAACCCGGACTGTGGCGGCACTGGCGCCCACCAACCATCGTGGCAATGAGCTGGCCAAGCGGCTCTTGGCGACCGGAATTGTCGTGGACGACTCTCTGCTGCAAGTGTCGCACCACACGACAGAACAGATACACAAGCTGGAAGTGGCCTTGGGATTTGTGGTGAACCCCGACTTGCAGAAAGTCAGGCTGGTCTGGAGGGAAATCTGGCAGGAAGAGCTGGCGGCCACATGGGAGAGTGCCGCAGAGGATGAGATGCAGCCTCCTCCCGCGCCGTGGCCACAGCTGGGCGCGTTCCTGGAAGCCAGCTGGCAACGGCACACCTTCCTGGAAGACTGGATGGAGACACTGGCAGGGACGGGCAATGAAGCGGAGCCTCTGCCCTCGGGTCTGCGGCGCGAGCTGACACGCTACCGTGGAACCTTGCAGCGTTGGTCCGCCGCGGTGGTGCTGCCCATTGATGAAGTCATCTTGATGCTGGGCCAGGATTTGTTCCGTGCCTCCGAGGATCTGGCCTTGGCCCACCGAGTTGCCCTACACCTGGGAGATCGGCGGCGGCAGGACCCAGGTTTCAGTCTGCAGGACTGTCAGCGAGAATTGCGGGATCTGGCTGCGGGCCGTGCCCGGCAGGCAGGTCTGCTGCAGGATGCTGCCCTGTACGAGGCCGTGCCCGGTCGGGTCACCGTCAGCACCTATCATTCCGCCAAGGGGCTGGAATGGGACAGGGTCTATCTCGTGGGTGTCAATGACTTTGAATTTCCCTGGGATCCCGACAGAGACAGTTTCCGTGGCCTGCACTATTACGTTCGAGACAGCTTGAATCTGGCTGCTGAAGGCCGGGCCATGTTGCAGGAGATCGCGGATCCCGACCTGGAACCCTATGTGCCGGGCGTAGCCACCCAACAATCCAAATGCCAAACCGTAGACGAAAGGCTGCGGCTGCTGTATGTGGGGATCACCCGTGCCCGCCTGTCGCTGGGCATCTACTGTGACAGCGGCACTCGGGGCAAAAACAATCGACCCCAAGCCTTGGCCGCTCTGGAGCCGGGGGCGGCCCGGGAGGGCTCGCAATCTCCGGTGGAAGCCCCATTCCCTCATTGACCAAGAGAAATGAACTGCGATGTACCCTAGTAGGCGGAAACACTTCACGGGGCCCTTGGGCGGCCTGTTGCTGGGCGGCCTGTTGTTGCTGGCCGCCTGTGGCAGCAACGCATCCTCGCAGGAAGAGGCCGAACGTGCCGCACCGGCAACGGGACAGGTCGAGAGACCAGACTCCGGCGCAGAGGCAGCCGGGGACATCTCAGAGTCAGAGCTGGGCGCCCGGATGGCGTTGATTGACGTCTCGATGCCGGCCGAGCCGGCCGAGCGGGATGGGTTCTTTGACGATCCCCCGCCCCATGTGCTTGTGGACGGCCGTGTCTACTACGCGGTCATACGCACTGTCAGTGGCGACATCATCGTGCAGCTCTTCGCAGATCGCACTCCGATCACGGTCAACAACTTTGTCTACCTGTCTCTCACCGGCTATTACGATGGAACCATCTTTCACCGGGTCCTGGAGGACTTCATGGCCCAGGCCGGAGATCCGATCGGCACGGGAAGAGGTGGTCCGGGGTACCGGTTCCAGGACGAATTCGTCGGCAACCTGGTGTTTGACCGGCCGTATCTGCTGGCGATGGCCAATGCCGGGCCCGCCACGAATGGGAGCCAGTTCTTCATCACCTTCGTGCCTACGGCCCATCTGAATCAGCGCCATACCATTTTTGGAGAGGTCATTTCCGGCCAGGCGGTGGTCGATGGCATCACGCGCCGGGATCCCGAGGCGGGCGGGCCTGCCGATGTGATTGACACGATTGACATTTACGAGAGTGGCGACAGCATATTGCCAGTCCCTGCACCGACGCCTGTCCCGACAGCCGTGCCGACGCCCTACACGCCGCATCAGATCTTGGAGGAGGGGGCCCGGCCATTGGCTGCACTGGATCCCGCAGACCGAAAGAACCTGTTCAATGCCCCGCCTGCCGCAGTGCTGGAGAGAGATCAGCCTTACGGCGCAACGCTTGAGTCCAATTACGGGTCCATCACCCTGGAGCTGTTTCCCGAGACGGCCTTTGACGCAGTCAACAACTTCGCCGTATTGGCCGATGTCGGCTTCTTTGACAATGTCCCCGTCCTGTACTTGCCGCAGTCCCATTCCCTGGTTCTGGGCGCATTGGATGGCACCCGGGACGGCATGGTGGGCTACACCCTGCCCTTGGGAAACGGACATGTCACCGAGGCGCCGCGGGCAGGCATGCTGTTCTACTTGCCTGACTTCCATGATCCCCGCCGGGTGCAAGGCGGGGCCTTGATTTTGGCGCCTGGCGAGATGCCCCATGACCGAATGTCCGAATTCCTGGTGATTGGCGGTCTCACAGCGGGCTGGGACACCATGGCCCAATGGGTGGAGCACTCCGACGTCATTCTGGAAAGGGTGGTTGTCTTCGCCGGAGACGCGGGCCCTGTCGCCCCGCGACCTACACCGCCGCGCGAGGCACAGGGCGACGAGGCAGGCTCCTGACCATCCTCTGCGACATGCGTCCGGGAGGCCGACACGGCAGACAACGACTACATCTGTAAATTGACCAGGATTCAAGAGAAGGACACAACAGCATGACTGCAATGGAAGACAGCACCTGGGGCCAGCAGGTGGACCGCATTGAGATTGACATGGCCGGAGATGCCCCCAGGCGCGATGGGATGTTTGCCAAGACACCGCCTCAGGTGGCCGAGAAGGACCGAGAGTACACGGTGGTGATGCACACCGACCAGGGAGCCATCACCATCCAGTTGTACAACGACAAGGCGCCGGTCACGGTCAACAATTTCCTGTACCTGGCTCTGGCCGGATTTTACGACGATACCACCTTCCACCGGGTCATTGACGGCTTTATGGCCCGGGGCGGAGACCCCTCAGGTTCTGGGCGGGGTGGTCCAGGATACAGGTTCCAGGATGAATTCGACCGTCAGCTCGTGTTCGACAAACCGTACCTGTTGGCCATGGCGAACGCGGGGCCACACACCAATGGCAGCCAGTTTTTCATCACCTTCGTGCCGACACCCCACTTGAATCACAAACACACCATATTCGGCAGGGTGGTGGACGGCGTGGCGGCAGTGAACCGCATCTCGCCGCGGGATCCCATGTCGGCGGTAGCCGCCGGGGACAAGATCCAGACCATCTCGGTCTATGCAAGGACCGCCTCTGCCTAGCGGTTGGGCCCCATGTCCTGGCATGCTTTTCGGAGGATGGCCAGAGAGTGGGCAGCCGCAAGGGTTTTTTCCACACAGAGAGGACACCGTTTCGGCTTTACAATGCGCCGTGGTGGTCCCATGGGGGTGCAGTTCCAATCCACATTGGAGTCAATACGTTTTGCATTTCAAATTTCTTTTCGCCCTATTGGGCCTGCTGGGGGCCAGTCTGGTGCTGGCCGCCTGTACCCGTGTGGAGACCTCGACCCCGGCCCCGATCCCAAGCAAAGACATAAAACCCTTGACCATTGTTCCGTACCGAGATCATTTCCCCGGAGACGGAAGCCCCTGGAATGCAGAGCTCCAGATTGCATTGGAGGAGAGAATCCGGGGCGCTGCTGCCGATGCGGCCGCACTGTCCCACGCCGCAGTCCTGCCATTGACCGAAGCAGAAGGGGCGGCCTTCCTTGACACAGTGCCGGCCTTGGCGTCCCGACCGCCTTCCGTGGCACTGTCCCTGCCTGTGGGCCGCCGGAATCCACCGCCAACCGGGGGCGTGGAGGCTGTGCCATTTCCACCGGAAGAACAGCTCCTCGGTTTTGAGGAGCTGGCAGATCACACACTCCAGGTGGTGCGTCACAGCCCGTCTCAGGATGTGGGCCGGGCCGCCATCATCAGCCTGACCTTTTCCTTGCCCATGGTGCCCCTGACCAGTCAGGCTGAGCTGGCACAGTTGGACTTGCCTGTCTCCATGACTCCAGAGGTGTCTGGGACCTGGAGCTGGGTAGGCACCCGCACCTTGATGTTCAAGGCTGAAGGACGACTGCCGGGGGCGACGACGTTCGAAATTGAAGTGCCGGCCGGATTTGCCTCCGAAATTGAAGTGCCGGCCGAGTTGGCCGCCGCGGGTTTCCAAAAAGAGGTGCTGGAATTCCCCTTCTCCTGGAGTTTCAGCACCGCTCCGTTGGCCTTGGTGCAAAGCTATCCGGACCATGATGCGCAGCCCCTGCGTCCCTTCATTGCCCTGGAATTCAACCAGGCGATTGACATCGCCCAGTTGCAGCCTTTTCTGTCGGTGCAGTCTGGCGGTCAGGAAATGGAATTTGTCGTCATCAGGCGGGATGTCTTCGACCTGCCAGAGGACCTGCAACGATTTCTGGAAGGCACTCATGCCGATCGCACGGTGGTCCTGCAGCCCCTCCAAGATGCCACCCCGAACACCACCATCACGGTGGCAGTGGCAGCGGGGGCTCCCTCGGCGGAAGGGCCGCTGCTGTCCCCCGCACGGGAATTGTTCACTTTCCGTACCTTCGGCGGCCTCGAGATTGTCGGGCAAAGCTGCGCTCCAACGGGGCGGGATGCCTACGACTGTCAGCCCGGCGAGCCCTTTTACATCGCCTTCAACCACGGTCTGGAAGTCGAATCACTCCAGCCGGACCACGTGGGCATCACCCCGCCGCTCCAGGACGGCACGTTGACGGTGTACCCCTGGGGCGACATCGAAATCATGGGCCAGAGCACGGCCAACACCATCTATACCCTGGTCTTGCAGCCCGGCCTGCGCGACGTGTTCGGACAGACGTTCAGCGCACCGCAGGAAATCCGGTTCAGTGTGGGGGAGGCTCGACCGTGGCTGCAAGATCCCGGTGTCATGAAGGTGCTGTCTGCCGCCCACAACGGCATCTACCCGATATATGCCCGCAACCTGCGCAGGGTACGGGTCCAGGTATACAAGGTAGAACCTGGAGACTGGGGCGAGTACCTGATGGTCCGAGACAACCTCTTTCAGCGTCCATGGAGCGTGCGCCACTTGTTTGGTTCCGGACCCATGGTGAACGAATGGCTTGATCTTGAGGCCTCCCCGGAGGGCTTCACCAAGCATGATTTGGATCTGGCCCCCTACCTGGATAAGGGCAAAGGCAATCTGGTGGTCTTCCTTACTCCTGCGCGCAGATTGTTGGACTGGGCCACGTTCATTGAAACCCGCGCGGTATGGGTACAGTCCACGGCCATCAATCTGGAGGCGTATGCCGACGAGGATCTCCTTGTGGTCCGAGCCAGCGACTTGGAAACAGGCGCATCCCGTCCCGAGGTGACCCTCACATTGCAGCCGCATGGTGCCCAGCAGCAGACTGACAGCAGCGGACACGCCGTCTTTGCGCTGGACTTGGAACAGGCAGAGCCCCTCATGCCGAGCTTCATTGAGGCACGCTTGGATGCGAACACGGCCATTCTGCCCCGGTCCTATCACTACTCCCACCGCACATTCTGGCGTGGCAGATGGCGTCCGGATCCTTTCCACTGGCACTTGTTTACCGACCGGCATTTGTACCAGCCCACCGAAGAGGTCCATGTCAAGGGATGGCTGCGTCACATTGACCTGGCCCCCAACGGCGATGTGGGCTTCACAGGCGAAGTGAGCAGCTCCTTGACCTACACGGTGCAGGACGCCCGTGGCATTGAGATTGGGGCCGGGGCGGCTACATTGAATCGCCGGGAGGCCCTTGACTTTGCCTTTGAGGTTCCCGCGGACGCCAATGCAGGAACCGGCCACATCTGCCTGCAGGGCCCAACCCGTTGGGGTCTGCGGCAGGAGGGATCCCATCTGGCCTGCACGCCTATCGAGATTCAGGAGTTTCGGCGACCCGAATTTGACCTGACCCTGTCCAGAGAGGGTAGCCCTCAGTTCCTGGACACAGCAGTGCCATTGGAATTGCAGGCCAAGTATTACGGCGGCGGTCCCCTGGCCAGTGCAGAGGTGTCCTGGGAGGTGTTCGGCAATCCCGTGCATTATGCTCCGCCTGGTTGGGATAAATTTGCCTTCGGAGGCTCCCGCCTCGACCCTTGGGATCACTTTGCCTTGGATGCATACGGATGGGAGGAAGACACAGAGGGCGGTGCCGTGCTGAATGGCATCTTGTCAATGCAGGGCAGGCATGGCATTGACATCAGGCCGTCGATGACTGGATCCCCTGTCACACACATGCTGCATGTCAATGCCACGGTGCAGGACATCTCGCAGCAGACGCAAACGACCACGGACCAGTTCCTGATTCATCCTTCCAACCAGTACGTGGGGGCCCGTACCCAGTCCTTTCTTCTCACCATGGGCGCAACGGAGTCCTTGTCTCTGGTGGTGGTGGACGTGCACGGTGAAGTTGTGCCCGATCAAGCGGTGACCGTACTGGCGACCTTGCGCGACGGTACAGGCAACGAGACCTTGCCCTTGGACCAGGAGCGGCAGACAGAGGCCCGATGCGAAGTTGTATCGTCCCAACAGCCGGTGACGTGCGAGCTTGTCTTGACTGAAGCAGGTCTGTGGGATTTCCGAATCTCCACCGTGGACCCCCAGGGCCGCGAAAACGTAACATTGCTGCACCGCCATGTCGTGGGCAAATCACGGTTTCCCGCGACCGATGTCGGACGTTCGGGAATGGAATTGGTGCCTGATCAGGCCTCTTATGTTCCCGGGGATACGGCTCGCATCCTGGTGCAATCCCCCTTTCTGCCTGCATATGGCACGATGCTTGTCAATCGGGGGGGCATCTTGACCCATGAATCCCTGGAAATTACGGAAAGCCCGTACTTTCTGGAAATCCCGATTGAGGATGGTGCCTATTTCCCCAACTTGACCGTGTCGGTCTATCTGTCCGGAGCTGCCCTGCGGGAGGGAGACGAGACCGGCCGGACTTGGCCGCATGGGACTCAGGGCTCGGTGGACCTGTCCATCCCGCCGGTTTCCCGTGTCCTGAATCTGGACCTGGATCTGGCCTCCGTGGAGCTGACCCCGAGGGCCACAGCGGAAATCGAGATCCGGGTCACAGATGCCAGGGGCAGGCCAGTGCCAGATGCCGAAATAGTGCTTCTGGCTGTCGACGAAGCCATTTTGTCCCTGGCAGGGTACCAGTACCGCAACCCCATAGAGACCTTTTATCCGCACAGATACCGGCATCTTTCTTCCTACCAGCTTGGGGACCTGCTGCTGCCACCCAAGAGCCAGGCCACGGATGCCGTGGCCTCAGGTCGCGGCGGGATGGGTGGCGGAGCCATGGTGATGGCAGAGATGGGCCTTGACCTAGCACTGATGCCTGCCCCTGCCATGGCGGATTCCGCTGAAGCAGAGGCCGCTTTCAGGTCTGCTGGTGCCCCGAGTGCCGCGGCGGGTACCGAAGCCGTGACGGCACGTCGGAACTTCAATCCCCTGGCCACCTTCTGGCCGGCCGGGGCCACTGACTCGGAAGGCAGGTTCACGGCTTCCTGGGACCTGCCGGATCTGGTGGGACAGTACCGGGTTGTGGCCATGGCCACGTCAGGGCCTCGGCTGTATGGATTGGCGGAGACTTCCCTGGTTTCGCGTCTGCCGTTGCAGATTCGGGCGCAACTGCCCAGATTCCTGAATTATGGAGACACAGCCCAACTGCAATTGATTCTGGAAAATCAGACCCTCTCGGATCAGGCAGTGACCCTGTTGCTCCAGAGCAACGGGCTGTCCCTGTCCCACCAACGGGATGGCCTGAGCTATGATGCGGTGGCCTTGACCGTGCCCGCCCAGAGTCGGCAACTGGTGGTCAGACCGGCCAAGGCCACCCAAACCGGCCTCCAGCAGATGCTGGCCAGCGTGTTCAATGACCAGGTGCAGGATCACCTGCAGGTGGAATTGCCGGTGTTCACGCCCGCCGCCAAGGAAGGCTTTGCCACGTATGGCACCGTGGAAGACGAGGTGGTCCTGCAGACCTTCCAGTGGCCTGCCGATATCCATCCCGAATTCGGCGCCCTCAGCATAGGCATGTCATCGACGCTGCTGCAGACCTTGGCGGATGGCTACCTGGATGTTCAGGAACGCAGGTGGCTCAATATCGAGACCTTGGGTTCGCGCATTCTGGCCAACTCGGCCCTGCGCGAGGTGGTGCCTGCCTTTGCCTTGCCGGACTTGCCTTCAGGGCCGGAGATTGACGCATCCGTGCAGGCGGACATTCTGCAGATGCAAGGGTATCAGAATCCGGATGGAGGCTTCCCCCTCTGGCCGTCGCAGCACAGGCATGTCGAGTCGTGGCCTTTCGTCTCCGTCTATGCACTCCATGCACTGGTTGAGGCCCGCGCTGCCGGCTATGACGTGAGCGACCGGGTCTTGACAGACGGCCTGTCCTATCTGGTGCATGTCCGGCGCCAGTTTCCTTCCTATTATTCCCGGCGTACCCGGGACCTCATTGAGTCGTATGCCTTGTACATCCGAGCCCTGCAGCGAGATGTGGATCCCCAGGCCGCCTTGCGCATTGTGGACGGCACAGAGTGGCAGACACAGTCGGCGGAAGCCCTGGCTTGGAGCATCCAAGTCCTCGCACTATCCCCCGGGCATGAGGAGAAAATTCAAGAAATCTGGGACTTCCTGCTCAACCAGGTGCACGAGACGGCGGGCAAGGCAGTCTTCGCCACAGCCTTCAGGGAAGAGGAAGGGCACCTGGTCCTGAATTCCACCCGGTACGCTGGAAAGCGCGCGGAAGCTCTGCTGCTGCAGGCCTTGATCAAGACCCGGCCAGCGGAGGAGCTGATGCCCAAGCTGGTCAGCGGCCTGCTGGCGGATCGGCGCCGCGGCCATTGGGGCAGCACACAGAACAATGTCTTCGTAATCCTGGCCATGCGTGATTACTATTACCAGTTTGAGGATGTGGAACCCGACTTCTTTGGCAGGGCGTGGCTGGACGACACGTTGGTCTACAACGAGGAGTTCGTGGGGCGCAGCCTGACCACCCGGCAGGCCGCATTGCCCAACTCTTGGCTGGCCCAGGAACAACCGGAACAGATTCTCCTGCGGCGGGAGGGCACCGGCCGCATGTACTATCGCCTGGGGCTGGAATACGTGCCCACCGACCTCCTGCTGGAGCCGATATCCCGCGGCTTCACGGTGCTGCGGTCCTACCGGGGTCTGGATGATCCCGCGGATGTGTGGCAGGACGAGGACGGGAGCTGGCATATCCGATTGGGGGCCCGCGTGGGCATTGATGTCACCCTGGTGGCAATAGGTCCCCGGTACCATGTATCCTTGGTCAGTCCCGTCCCGGCGGGCCTTGAATTGATTAACCCGGCACTTGCAGGAGCAGCCCCCTTGCCCGATCCCTTTGCCAGTCCTTGGACCTGGCGTTACGGGCCATGGTACGACCACCAGCAGCTGCTGGATGAACGCGCGCAGGCCGTGGCAACGTATTTGCCGGGCGGCGTGTACGAGTATGGCATAGAGGCGCGGGCGACTGCCGCAGGGACTTTTCTGGTGCCGCCGGCGGCAGCCTCGGAGACTTATGCCCCCGAGACATTCGGGCGCGGAGCCACCGATCAGGTGGTTGTGGTCGCCTCAGAGTAGGAGCAAGACGCGGTGAGCTGGAATTTTGAGACTTTGACCAAGCTGGATGGAATCACGGAGGGTCCCATCTGGGCCGACACAGTCCTGTACTTTTCGCACATCCCCAGCAGCCGGGTGATGTGTTTCCATCCTGCCTCTGGTCAAGTCTTTCCCCACATCATCAATACGCACGGCAGCAACGGCCTGATGCTGGACAAGGAGGGCTTTCTGTATGCCTGTGAAGGCGAAGGGCGGCGCATGGTGCGATATGGCTCCGCGGCAGACCCCGTGGACATCTGCTCCCGCTTTGAAGGCAGGCGCCTCAACAGCCCCAATGATGTGGTGGTGGACCGACAGGGCCGAGTCTGGTTCACTGATCCTCGCTACGGCGATGATCGCGGCGACATGGAGTTGGACCATGAGTCCGTGTATCGCCTGACCCCTGGCGCGGGAGGAAACTGGGAATGCCAGCGCATGACTTTTGACACCACGTCACCCAACGGCATCCTGCTCGCGCGCGACGAGTCCGTTTTGTATGTGGCTGAGAGCAAGTACGGGGACAACCAGAAGCGGGAACTGCGGGCCTACCCTGTCCTCCCGGAGGGCACCCTCGGGCCGCATGAGGTGCTGCACAATTTCTACCCTCACCGGGGCATTGACGGCATGTGCCTGGATGCAGGCGGCAACATCATTGCCACTTCAGGCTGGGAATTGAGCGGGCCAGGTGGCATGATCAATGTAATCGCGCCCAACGGGCGGATACTGGAGACCCATCCTGTGCCCTGTAACCGGCCTACCAACTGCACCTTTGGCGGTCCGCTGTTGCAGACTCTGTTTGTCACCTCCACGGAAGGGCACCTGCTGCAAGCCCACACGGGGCGGCGCGGTTACCTTCCCTACCGTCATTGAACCGCGAAACTAGATCTGCCATATCGGCAAGCCGCTCCTGCCACCAGGACGAGGATCTCACCATGTTGTTGCAACAACTGACTCGCTGCCAGATAGAGGATATTGCTCCCACGGGGACCGTGGTGCTGCCGACAGCGTCCATGGAACAGCATGGCCCCCATCTGCCCATCGCAGTGGACACCACGCTTTGTACGCATGTGGCGAAACAGGCTGTGGCCGAGGCTGCGACCGGTCTGACCACGGGTGTCATCTGCCTGGCCCCCACGCATTCCTGGGGCAACTCGCACCATCACCGGCCTTTTCCCGGCGTCTTGTCGCTTTCCAGTGACCATTACATGGCCAGCGTCACGGACATCTTGGAAGGATTGTTTCAGTCCGGATTTCGCCGCATGTTCATCCTGAACGGGCATGGCGGCAACACGGCCCCCAACGCCATCGTGGCACAGGATTTCGTCCATCGGCGGGGATTCCCCGTCCATGTGACGGCTGCAGACTATTGGAACATAGCCCGCAGAGCGCTGGTGGCTTCCGGCCTGATTGGCAATGAACGCATTCCCGGCCACGCGGGGGAATTCGAGACCGCCCTGATGCAGGCCGTGAATCCGGATTCCCTGTCCGCAGCCGGCATGCAGCGGATCAAGAACCACCCTGCACTGGGGACTCCGGTCTATGGTCCATTGTCTACCACCTTGCAGTCCAAAGGGGCCTGGGCAACCCAAGGGGGCTTCTCCGACGAGCCCGACAAGGGCACGGCTGCCCAAGGCCAGCAGATGCTTCGGATCATTGTGTCGGAAGTGGTCAAGGCCTTCCTGGGCTTCCATGCACTGCCTGTCCTTGACTAGCCGCAAGGCTCTGTTTCCAATCTTGGGGTCTGATCCAACAGGTCCAGAGCAGTGTTGTTCCCTACCCGCCACAGCTCGTGTTGGGTATGTTTCGGGCAAGGCAAAATACGCTTGTCCCGACGTCCTGCCCCCTTTGGAGGACAGGGTGATAGCCTTCTGAAGTTACTGTTGAGAGCCTTTTCATGTGATCTCTCTGCACTACTCGCAACTTGCTCCCGGGGAATTCCTCATGGGGCACATCCGAAGAAATTGGTACATCTACGGAGTTGCTTGCTTGGATCGTAGCCTTGTTCTGTGCCCTGATACTCAGTCCGACCAAGCCAAGATACCAGAGCGTCAATTGGCGTCTGGTACCGCAAAGCTCTGTCCCTATTGTACTGAGATGATACAGCACAGGGCCAGAGTGTGCCGGCTTTGTGGCCATGAAATTTCAAACGGAAGCACTACTGGATGAATATTGCGGGGTATCGGTAATGGAGCGTCACCGAACCCACTGCCATATTGCCGTGCCGATGATCTGCCTCCTGTCCATAACTTGTAGGAGTTCCGCAGTTGACGCCATGGTGCAGAACGGATTTGCCAGATATGGGCGCACTGCCGCGCGTACAAGGGAGGTCTGGGTCTCATACCCACTCCGACCGGTGCGCAGCCGGTAGCGCTCCAGATGCAGGAAAGCCCGGAGGGCAAATCCGATGTGTGCGGTCTGGGCCCGGGCGGAGTGCACCGGGGCCTGCCGCTGGGTCTGGAACCGCTTGCTGGCGCAACAGCAGTTTCGCTGGCAGTGCTGGCAGGACTGCCGGATCGGACTCCAGCCCCAAGTGACGTTCTTTGGCCTGGGCACGGAGTTCACGGCCCTGCGCCGGAGCGCCGCACACATCTGGCTGCAGACCTACGGCCACAAGGAGGTCAAGTACACTCTCAAGCTGCTGGCCGATGCCTACCAGCGGTTCTTCCGCCAGCAGGGTGGACATCCTCAATGCAAGGCCCGGCACCGGACTGTGGACGGCTTCACCATTCCCAGTCACGTGTCTATTTTCCAAGGCTGACTGCGGGTGCCCAGGATTGACTATCTGCAACTGAAAGGATCCAATCCCTACGCCGGTCACCAGCCCCTGCAGGCCCGGATCAGAAAGGAAGGGACAGTTGCCCGTCCCAGGTGGTATGCCTACGTGGTCTACGCTGTGCCTGCCGATCAGATGCGGCAAGGTGCACAGGAAGGCAGCCTGGGCCTGGATCGCAACGTAGGACAGGTTACAGACTCCGACGGCACCGTGCATCGCCGGGCCGACATGTCCCGACTGGATGCCAGGCTGAAACGGCATCAACGCTGCCTGGCACGCAAGCAGAAAGGGTCTGGATGCAGAAGGCGCATCGCCGGACAGCTCCAAAAGCTGCATCGCAAGTGCCGGCGCGTCCGGGACCACGACACCCACCACATCAGCCGCAAGGTGGCTGACACGGCGCACACGGTGGTCATCGAAGACTTGCACACCCAAGGCATGCCCCGATCAGCCAAGGGCACGGTGGAGAGTCCAGAGCACAACGTACAGGCCAAGGTCGGTCTCAACCGCAGCATCCTCGCCAGCGGCTGGGGGCAGTTGGAACGGAAATTGGCATACAAGGGCGGACAGCTGGTCAAGGTGCCGGCCGCCTACACCAGCCAGACGTGCAGTCGCTGCGGCTACGTGGACAAGGTGAACAGAACCACGCAGGCCCGGTTCCGGTGTGTCGCTTGTCAGTTTCAGTTGTACGCCGATCACAATGCGGCGATCAACATCCTGGGGAGAGCCGCTCTCCCTGATCAGACTCTGCAAATCGGTCCACGCCTGTGCGGGGTCTACATACCGGCAATAGTCGGGGTCTCCTCTCATCCCCACAGCGGCGCGTTGCGATGCGGCCATGCACCTTGTGCACCGTTTCGATATAGTCGTGGGGAGTGCCCTCAAAGTCTTGGGACTGTGCATAGGCACACATCTCCGCCATGCGTGCATGCCGGTGTTGCTGGTTCGACTTGACGGTGAACACATAGTCCGCACCTTGGGCCCGCATGGGGTGTGCGATCGCTTGCTGGCATCCCATGGCGTCCAGCGTCACAATGCAGTCTGCCAGTTCCAGCATCCGCAGCAAGGGGGGAAGGACCGCAATCTCGTGGGACCGGTCCGCGACCGCCTGTGGGGCCAGCACTCAGGGGTTGGTCTGTGCCCAGGCACTGACCAGAGGGAGCGTGCACTGTCCTTGCCGCGCATCCCGCGAGGGGCGCACACTCTTGCCGTCCATCGCCACCAGCTGCCCTCGGGGCAATGTACAGGCCGACCGGACCCAGTGGCTGCATCCAGCCGGGCCAAGACCCGCCCCACCGTGTCATGCGAGGGAATCCCGGGTGGCAACGCCAGAAATGTCTAATGTCTGCAGCCGGTCCCGATGCGCTTGGCCCAAATCCTCAATCGCCACCCTGTGGTCCGCACCGCCTGCCGTCGCCCACACCCCGATTACCCGTATGTCCAGCCATGTGGGGGCACTGGGCGCGCTCGATGCGGGGATCGTCCACGGGCTTCAGGCAGGCTATGAGAGGGGAAACCGCGATAGCCGTCATGAGGCACACTCTGGCAGAGACAGAGAACTTCGCTCGCCGTCTATCCCCAGGGAATTGCCCTCCAAGTAAAATGCAATCGCCCGGCATGGGGCGTTGACAGTATCCACAATTGATCGTTTGCGCAGCCATAATTGGTCCTCCAGGAGCTGCAGCCGCGGCTTCCTGTGTTTGCGTTGGGGTGGGGTTCAAATCCCAGCCTTGAGCTCACAGCGGGTCACGCAGCGGTGCGGAGATGTACTTGGTCTCCGTAGAACTGGCCTTCCCCGGTCGGAGTCCAGTCCAGCAGTGGCGGTCATAAATGTGGACTGGAATGAGTCGACACGCCAGGATTGTGCCTTGGTCATGGACAATGCGATGGAGTTGGAAGCCATAACATCTACTCCGCGCGGTCTTGCCCCGCGCGGCGATGCCCGCAAAATGATGTGACACATACACTCTAACAAACTGAATAGTTTGGGGACAGTCCTCCTGATCACGACCGACTGTAGAGCACTGCCCCAGGTGTGATTGCCCTGACACTGCAGACAAGACAATCATAAATTTGAAAAATATTACAAAACAATGTATATTTTTCTGTGTTGCATGGGGAGTCGAAATCCACAAGGCAAAGACCTGTCCCGACGTGTCCTGTGCGAACGTGATCTCTTGGGTCTGGAACTGTGTCAATCTACATAATGCCAATCTCGGTAGGGCCCACTGGCTCGCGGCAGAGGCGCTGCCTAGGCGGCCTGAAAAGCAGCCAAGATTCTGATGAACCGTGACGTTCTCCCCACGCAAGACCATATCAGCAAAGACTTCTTTGCCCATCCGCAGACGGCCTCCGACCTGCTCAACACCATAATGCCCCGGGCGGCCAGGGCATTGGGGATAGACGGTCCGTTCCGTCCAGCTCACGTGCGCCCTGTCCTGGGACAGGAGCTGCAGAGCTTCGGAACCGCGGACAGCCGCCGGGTGGATTTGGTGTTCTGGATCCAGGACCCCAGTCAAGGCCAAACTCTGGGAGTGGTGCATGTGGAGGTGCAGGATCGGATCCAGTCCTCCATGCCGGCCCGCTGTTTGGTTTATGCCACGCGTCTGAAGGAACATCTGCTGAAAGCCGGGGTGCAGGGAAGCAACGGCCTCCCGGTCCCCCTGCAGCAACTGCTGGTGCATACCGGGCGGGGTGCCTGGACCCGGCACAGACCGGTGGTGGCCCATACCGGGATTGGGGACCTGTGGGATACCAGCCATGTCATGCCTCTGCTGGACATTGGCGCGTACCAAGATGCGGCATGGTCGGAATTGCCGCTGACCACGGAGACTTCGGCTTTTGTCTGCCTGACCTTGCTGCACCGGGACGTGAGCAAACTCTTCCAAGGTGGGCAGGCCCACATGCCCGCATACGTAGGCCGCATGGAGGCGTTTTTTCAACAGTTGTACAATCTGTCTGTCTGGCGCAACTGGTTGGTCCACGGCTTGGATGAGACCGTCACCCGGTGGATTAGAGATGGAATTGTGGCAACCGTAGCCCATACGGGACATTTCACCCCACGGCTGCGGTCCGCCCGTACTTTGGAGGAGATCGTCATGGATACCCAGACCTTGACCGCCGAGCTCAATGCGGCTTGGGAACAAATCAGGGCAGAGGGTCTAGCCCAAGGCAGAGCCCAGGGCAGAGCCCAGGGCAGAGCCCAAGGCAGAGCTGAAAATAGGGCTGAGCTGACTGAAATGAGGCGACGGGAATTGCTGGACGCCGCCGCCCCCTATCTGTCGCCCGAAGTCATGCGCAGGTGCACTGAGGCCCTGTCTCTCCGAGACTGGGATGCTTTGCCGCACGTGGCCGATATAGCAGCGGCCATAGCCAGCGATGACGTGCCACGGGCCCTGGAAACACTGATTACCGGCGCGTACACAGCACCGAATGGTGGAGACAGTGGCAGGTTCTGAGCTGGCAGGGCAGGTGGCGGATGGCCCTTATGCTGTGGTGCCGGAACACCTGCGCCACAGTTAGGGGTTGTCTGCCAGTGCCTCGGGACAGGGGAATCCGGCCTATAGGCCAGAAATCCTGGGCATGACACGATGCAGCATTGGCTCTGGCAGGGCTAGGCGGGGAATAGGGTAGCCATCTCTCTGTCCCGGATGATCGATTCCATGAGCGTGTCATCCGGCTTGGCCGTAAAACGGGCGGCGGCATCCAGAACGGCAGGCAGCAGCTCCGGGTCACCGGCCGAGTTCAGAAACAGGGGGGGGTGCCCCAATATCCAGCTCACGGCCGCATGGATGTCTGCCTGCTCTTCCAAGGGCTGATACCAGGTGGTCCGGTTTCTCGTACGGCCACCCCAAGGCCGCCGCACAAGGCCCTTGATCGTTTGCACGGCCACCCCTCGCTCTTGACATTCGGCCCACAATTGCCGGAAGTCCTGGCTGTATTGCGCTTCCTGCGCCAAGATATAGTTCCATGGCAACAGGACTGCATCAAAAGGGAATGCCTCCAGGCTGCGCAGGTGCATGCGGGCGACTGTCAAGCCATGTCCGGTGACGCCAATGAACCGGACTTTTCCTGCATCCCTGGCTTCCAGGGCGGCCTGCAAGGCTCCACCATCACCCATGGCCGTTTGCCACTCCTCGGGATCGATCAGGTTGTGCAGTTGGATCAGGTCAACGTGGTCGACCTGCAATCGTGCCAGCGATTCGTGGATCTCCCGTTTGGCTCCTTCGTAGGTCCGTTCTCCGGTCTTGGTGGCCAGGAAGAAATCGTGTCTGTGCGCTGACATCCAAGGGCCGATGCGCAGTTCGGAATCACCATAGGCGCGCGCCGTGTCGATGTGGTTGACCCCGTGCTCCAGCAGCCTGGAAAGCAGGAAGTCGGCCTTGGCCTGGTCGCAGGAACCAAGGGCGAAGGCCCCGAAGATCAGGGCCGAACTGTCATGTCCTGTGCCGCCAAAGGGTTGGGTGTGAATCATGATGCTCCTTGCAAGAGGCTACCAGCGGAATTCAGAAGGCCCGAAGCTGGCTTCATAAAAAGGGGAAATCATGCGACCCGGAGGCACCAGTTCATCCACGGCCGCGCAGTCTTCGGCGGTGATCTCCACCGCTGTCGCCCCTAGATTGTCTTGCAACTGATTGTGGGTGCGCGGCCCGATAATCGCGCTGGTGATGCCCGGTTGGTGGATGACCCAACCCAAGGCGAACTGGGCCATGCTGCAGCGCTTGGACAAGACCAGTGGATCCAGGCCCTCGATCACGCGGTAGCAATCTTCCCCCAGGCGGTGGTCGCCGCGGCGGGACCTTTCATATCGGCTGCCGGCGGGCGGGGCCTGGTCGCGCCGGTACTTGCCCGTAAGCAGACCCCCCGCCAGCGGACTCCATGGCAGGATGCCAATGCCGTAGGAAAGAGCCATGGGCACCATCTCCCGTTCTATGCGGCGGTCCAGAATGTGGTAGGGGGGTTGCTCTGAAACAAAGCGGTTCAGGCCATATTCCTTGGATACCCACAGCGATTCCATGAGCTGCCAGGCAGCGTAGGTGCTGGTGCCGATGTAGCGCACCTTCCCGTCCCGAATCAGGTCGTCCAAGGCGCGCAGAGTCTCGTCAATGGGCAGGTCGGTACGGGGCCTGTGCAGCTGGTAGAGGTCGATATAGTCAGTCTGCAGGCGTTTGAGGCTGGCATGACACTGCTCAATCACATGCCGCCGGGACGTACCTTGCATGTTGGGGTCGTCATCCGCCATGCCGCCATGCACTTTGGTGGCCAACACCACGCGGGCTCGCTTGCCGGTCCGCTTCAAGGCTTCGCCGGTGATCTCTTCACTGACGCCGCGAGAATAAACATTCGCGGTGTCAACGAAATTTACGCCTGCACCCAAGGCCGTGTCCACCATGGCGTAGGCCTCGGTGGGCTCTGTGGCTTGGCCAAACATCCAGGTGCCCAGGCAGATCGCGGACACTTTTACGCCGGTTCGGCCCAGAAGTCTGTATTCCATGTCGTTTCCCTTTGCAGATGGCAGGCCGTGTGCCGCATTGCCGACAGGCAGAGGCCCAGGCAGTTTCAAAGACAGTATAACTTGCCGTGGGGACGACGCGGCCTGGGCCGCGCCTGTGCATCCAGCAGCTATTGGGCCGAAAAGGCAGAGGCGGCCTGCTCAGCGCCTGCGGGCAGTTGGTTGATCAGATTGCCGCGTTCTTCGATCTGGGCACTGTCCTGCAGGGCCTGTAGCCACTGATTGAAGTTGTCGGCTGCTTCCGCCGAGATCGCGTCGGCGGGACGATCCGCTTCCTCATTTACGTCCAGGACCTGGATGATGTGGTAACCGAAGTCAGTCTTGACCGGATCGCTCAGCTCACCGACTGCCAAACCGAAGGCCACTGCCTCGAACTCCGGCACCAGCCGTCCTTCTCGTATCCAGCCCAGCTCTCCTTCGTTGGACTCGGCCGACGGGTCGTCGCTGTACAGCGACGCCAGATATCCAAAGTTCTCTCCCTGTGCCATGCGGCCCAGCAACTTCTCCGCCAGGATTAGGGCCTCTTCTTCGGTGCGTTCAAAAGTGGCATTGTCTGCATCCGCGGCATCAAAACCCAGGAGGATGTGACGCAGGTTGATCTGCCTTTCGGTCTTGGCCACATCCCTTTCGCCGATTTCCTGGGACATGGCCTGACGCAGCAGGCCTGCTCTCACAATGTCCCGGTATTCCTCCAGGGTCAGGTCGAAATCGGATCGCATCTCGTTGCCGATGCCCTCCAACCCCTGTTCCAAATCGGTCACAGTCAGCACATCCGGCGTGGGCAAGGGTGCGGGCTCCTCCCCCGCTTCCCGCTGGACTGCCGCCCGGGCGGCCGCTGCTTCCACGGTGGCCGTGGCTTGCGCTGCAGTCACCTTGTCATATCGGTTTGCGACCTCTCGTTCCAGGGCCCTGTCCACATCCTGGTCCGAAATTGCCACGTCTGCCTCCGGCGCGGCCAGAGCGAGCAAAATGTCTTCGATCATTTGGGTCTTGACGAACACCCCCAGACTGAAGGCATCCTGCAGATAGCTTGCCAGTCGGGTGACTTCAACTTGCGTTTGGGGCTGACTGCCGAACTGGCTTTCCACCATGCGGTAGAACTGCCAACGGTTTTCCATGTTGGCTCTTTCGTAGTTGTACCGCTTGCGGAATGCTGCCGTGGTAACCGGCTGGCCTTCGACGGTGAAGGCCGTGGTATTGGGCTGGTAGACAAAGGTGTAAAGGAGACCGATCAGAATGAAGGCGCCAGCCAGGATCGCGGCCGCGGCCCCAAAAAGGATGAATCGCCGATCCCTCGCTTGCTGACGACTCCGGTGGCGCAGTTCCTTGGGCGTGACGCGGCGCTCAGCCCGCTCCTTCTTGGCCATTGGTCAGTCGGGGCACTGGACAGGACTGGAGACGGGACCCAAGCCCATGGCTAGCGGCGGCGATGGCCTTGAATGTGAGCCGACGTATAGGGCAGCAAGGCCAGATGGCGCGCCTGTTTAATGGCGGTCTTGATGCGCCGCTGGGTCTTGGCATCCACCCGCGACTTGCGACGGGACAGAATGCGCCCCTGCTGGTCAATGAAACGTGTCAGCACTGCCACATTCTTGTAATTGATGGAATCCACATCCACCTCGGCAACTGGCTGCCGGGGATTGAAACGGGAGTGGGATGGGCCGCTGCGGGGCTCATAGACGGCAGGGCGTCGCATGCGGGGATCCGTAATCTCCTCTGCGTGCTCCCGGTCCTCTCTGCGGCCCTGAGACGCAAAGCGGCGGGCACCTGAGCCACTTCTGCGAGAGGCCATGGGCGCTGTTGCAGCTGCGACAGCGGGCTGTGCCGCGGTTTCGGCGGTCGCCGCCACCGTCTCGGCTTGGGTCGCGGCATCCGGTGTCGCTGCGGAAGGAACATTCTGTGTGGCGCTGGTTGTCACCTCGGCCGCGGTCGCCACCTCCCCTTCAGATTGTCCAGGCTCGGCCACTTTCGACGCCGCGGCCGCCGGACCGGCCATGGCATCTGCCGGCTCTGTCACGTTGGTCTTGTCTTGGGTTTCAGATGTGCGTGCCGCTGCACTGTCTTCCGGGTTGGAGTTCTCGGTCATTGCTGGGTTGTCCATGAATTTCACCGGCCATAAGGCAAAGGGCTTGGGTTGCAGGAACAGGAATGCAGATCCACAGGGACAGCGTCGGGGACCTGTCAGGCCCCAAAGGAGGATTAGGGGGTTTTGGCTTCAGCAGGGCGCGTGATCAGGTAGCGCATCACATTCTCGTCCAGATTGAGCAGGCGCTCAATCCGTGCGACATTCTGGGGATCCACCTCCACGTGCAGAAGGACATAGTAGCCAAGGGTTTTCTTGGCGATGGGATATGCCAGTCTGCGCGTACCCCAGTGATTTTCGAAGACGACACGGCCGTCGTTGCGGTCAATGGCCTGGTGCACTTTCTGGTTGGCGGCTTCCAGATCGTCGTCGCGCAGTTCCGGAATCAGAATATATACGAATTCATAGGTGCGGGTGTCCGCGGTCATGCCTGGCACTCCTTCCACGGGCTTGCACGTGCGGGCTTGCACGCACAGAAAGATCAGACGAGTCGGCAGTGTAACATGCCAGTCGATTGGATTCCGAAATTGGGAGCCACTGAAATTCGCTTCCGAAGGCGCAGAAGCCAGACTGTGCCTTCCCATGCACTTGCGGCTCCTATTTGCGAGCCACAAATATCATTACGTCCGAATCGTCTGCCAAGGGCTCCTTCAGGTAGGAACCCCACACTGCATGAACCTCAAAGCCTGCCTTTTCCAGCATCAGCGAGGCTTCGTGCGGCCACAGGAATCGGAGGGCAAAGCGCGCTTCCACTTGTTCCAGTCGATTGTCGGCAAACAACGTTTCGTAGGTGATGTGTGTCCATTGCAGCTGTTGCACCCAGTCCACCTCCCGCCGTACCCACTTGGTTACCGTGGATCCCGTAGCCGCTCCTGTCCAGCTGTCTGCAGTCTGGACCACACCGTGCTGCTGCACCAGTTCCTCCACCGGCGGGTTGAAAACATCAAGCACCAAGGTCCCCCCAGGGCGCAAATGCTGGTAAATGCAGCGCAAGGTCCTCTCCTGACCCGCACTGCAGGCAGCATGCATCAGCGTGTTGGAAGCCAGCAGGGCCAAGCCGTAGTCCCGCCGATTCAGTGTGAAAGCTGTCATGTCTCCCAAAATCAGATTCCACTGCGCGGCGCCGTCCATCGCCTGGCAACGCTGCCGCGCCCGACTCAGCATGGCCGAAGACAGATCCAACCCGTCACAGGGCTGATCTGCTGCCAACAACGCGACCAAGACCCGACCTGTCCCACAGCCAAGTTCCAGCACAGGTCCCGTGACGGGCGCGGCCATGCTCTGGTAGAGCTGCAGATCTGCCGTCTCGGCTCTGTAGTCGGCATCCAGGAAGGGGGCCACCTTCTCCAACTGAGTCAGCAAATCTGCCCGTTTGCAACCGGACTCAGACATGACAGGGAAGCCACATCCAATGCGACTGCACAAGTGCAGAATCCTGCACCAGGTCGCCCGGCGTGCGCAGTCGCGGCGGATGCTCTTTCATTGGCCCCTGTATTTCTTCATGTCAGCGCCTCCAGGCTGTCCAGCCATGCTCCGAAATGCTTGCACTTCTCACGCAAGGTGGACAACCCGATGTGCTCGGCCACAATGGGGCCTGCAGAGACCTTGCTGCCTCTGTATTCAGGGATGGCTTGGATTATGCGCTTCGATGGTGCAGTGTTGGTGCCATCATTGACCCACTCCGGCGACTCAAAGCGAGCAGTTGTCGCCGCAAGCTCTTGTATGGCAGTGTCCTGTCCGACAAACCGCGATGCGAGTTGCTGCGGGTCAGACAATAGCAAGGCCTCGAATTCGTGCAGTTGAATGTAAGGGATAAAGCGCCAATCATCAATATCTTTTTGCCACGCGTTCTCCAACCATTGGACTCGTTGTAGCGAGTTCGGTTTTCGCTTGGCCTCCTCGTAGCCTGGAAAATCGGCAGGCAGACCGTACAGGTCGAACATGGTGGTGAAACGAGCATCGCGGTTTTGGTCTTGCCTTCGCCAGGCGTCAATGTCACGTTGCGCGCGGGAATACCGTGTGGCACCTCCGCGATATGTTCTTTCGTGCCTTGCTCCCGTCATGACATACCGTACATCTACCCAGATCGACCGATTGGCCAAGTGGAGCTTCAGAATTTGATTTACAAAGGCCTCCTCGATTTGCCCTTCCACTATGCAATGCAACCTGACCGCCATTACGGTCGCTCCCCAAGCACATTCTTTTCCCACAACTCGGAAAGTGAATATTCCTCGAGCCATTCCGACAACTCTTCAGGGTTCTGCCGTTTGAAACTGGAACTGCGGTTTGCACGTTCCACGACAACAATATCCGTGGGATCAAAGCAATCGACAAAAGTGGTGGATTGCGTGGCCACTATGACCTGTATCTGGTCGGATACAGCCTGTATCAGACCGCCGATCACGTTTATGGCGTAGGGATGCAATCCCAGTTCTGGTTCGTCAAGAATCAGTACGTCTGGCAAATCCTCTATCGGTTGCAGGAGAAGAGCCACGAGTGCCAGCACCCGCAACATGCCATCCGATGCCTGTGACACGCTGAAAACCTGATCGCTGTTGCGTTCACGCCAGTGCAATAGCAGATAGTCCCCCTGCGGTGCAAGGTCAAAGTCCGCAAAATAAGGCAGGATCAGACGGAGGGTGTCCACTATGCGTTGGTAGCACCTGACCTCCTGTTCACGCAAGCGAAACAGAAAAGGTGCGAGATTGCCTGCGTCTTCCTTGAGCCATCGGTTATCGTCCATGTGCCATTTGGTATGCAGGCGGGCCGTTTGCGAAGTGTTGTGGAACTGATACACGACGAGTTTTTGCAGGATTCTGCGAATAATCCGAGCGGTATCATTGCCTTGTTCCGCCAAAGTCAGGATCTGGGGAAAGCGAAGGCCCGCAGCGCCTGTGTCTTGCCACGAGGCCTCGGTCGAGACATCAGAACGAGAAAATCGGTACTGTTCGTCGGCGAATATGAATGTGTCGCCGGCAGCCCAAACCAGTCTGGACCGATATTCATCGATGCCCTGTGCAGTGCGAATCGTCAGTTCCGCTTCAATCTCACGGCACGTGGCAGGACCGTCGTGCAAGAAGGTGCTTGCTCCGCCTCGTTCCCCCACGTGATACGGAAGACCGTCCGAGTTTCCCAACGCCCAATTCAACAGGCGAAAAAACGAAATGAAGTTGGATTTGCCCGCGCCATTGGGGCCAATGAGCACCGTTAACGGCTGCGGTTGGAAATTCTCCAGTTGGGCAAAGGTTTTAAACCCCCTGAGGGTGATGGCTTCCAGTCTGTTTCTCGTCATTCGTTTCAATTTCACTCCTGGGTCGTCTTGGGGCCGCGTCTTCTGCCTGTCGACTACATTGTATGTCCGAAATCTCGCCTCCATATTGCCGGTCATGCCGTGAGCAGGGCAAGCATGGAGGCAGGATGGATTGTCGCGCGACAAATGTGCATTGGTCTTGGGCGACAAGGTCTCGGGCAGAATGGACCCGCAGGACAACAGGCTGAAATCCGGATGCCATTCCGGACCATAATATGCATTGTTCTGGATCATTTTCTGACTTTGCGACTGCCTTGGGATTGGCCAGCAATTTGATGCCATCGCCCTGCGCATGATCCCAGGGCGATGGCATTTTAATTGAAGGTCAGTTTCCTGCGGATAGACTGAGAGCCAGGGCCATCGCAAAGTCCAGATTCGATTCCAAGACAAACCTATTCTCGATATGATTGTTCGTCTGTTTGAGTGAATGATGCTGCTCAGAGGGTAGGACGGAGGCAAATCAGGTCGAAATCAAGACTGTACACAGGAAAATATAAGCGGCTCTGCCCCAATTCGCGACTTTGCGATTGCCCTGACTGAGAGCGAAGTCTCTATCACCGCCGGAGTTTGCCGCATGACGGATAGCGCGGTGTCCCCTCTCATAGCCTGCCTGGCGCACGTGGACGATCCCCGCCTCGAGCGCGCCCAGCGCCACGCATGGCGGGATATTCTGGTGATCGGTGTGTGGGCGACGATCTGCGGTGCCGACCACAGGGTCGCGAGCGAGGATTGTGGCCCAGCGCATCGGGACGGGCTCCAGCCATTGCGGGCGTGGCCATCCGGGATTCCCTCGCATGACACCATAGGGCGGGTCTTGGCGCGGCGGGATGCCGTGCAGTTGGAACGCTGTTTTGGAGACTGGGTCCAGGCGGCTTGTACGTTGCCTCAAGGGCCACGGGTGGCGATCGACGGCACGCGTGTACGCCCTGCGCGGGAGGCGAGGCACGGGCAGTCCCCGCTCCCTCGGGTCCGTGCCTGGGCGCAGACCCATCACCTGGTGCTGGCGCCACAGGCGGTGGCGGACCGGTCCAATGAGATGACGGCCCTTCCCCCCTGGCTGCGGATGCGGAAACGGGAAGGCGGTATTGGGACCTTGGACCGGGTGGGGATGCCCGAAAGCGAGCGCGCACCCAATGCGGGCCCAGGGCGCGGACTCTGGGCTCACCGTCAAGGCGAACCAGAAATGCCTGCAGGAACGCATGGAGGAACTGTTGGCCTATGCACAGTCCCAGGACTGTGCGGACAGTCCCTCCGCCTACGCGCACACGGTGCCCAAGGCGCAGGGCCGCATCGCAACGCGCCGCTGTGGGGTGATGGGCGCCCCCGACTATGGCCGGCAGGAGACCCCGCACAGGCGTGGACCGACTTGCAGAGCCTGATCAAGGTCGAGTCGGAACGCCGGTGTGGCCCCCAAGTCACCCTCCATGTACGGCATTTCATCTCCAGTCGCGCTCCCCATGCCCCGAGGCTGCTGGCCGCGGTCCGGGACCCCTGGCGCATCGCAAACTCCCTGCATTGGGTCCTGGAGGTGGCTTGGCGGGAAGATGACCGTGGTTGGTGTGCGCCGGGATCAAGCACCCCACCACAGGGCCCTCTGGCGGCGCATCGCCCTCCATGTCCTGCCACAGGCAAAAACGGCCCAGTTGGGTGTCGCCCACAAACGCCTCCAGGCCGCCGGGGACCCGCGCTGTCGCCTGCAGCGGATGGCAATCCTGTTCCAGGGCAATTAAAAAATGCAATCGCCCTGCCCAAAAGGGCTATCGGACCCACACTGTCTGCAGCCGGATCGCTTGTAGTCGCTGCAGTTTCCTGCCCTTGTCAACCCACCCACCACATGGGCATCGCCCGATTTGCGCTTTACCGATACACGGACACTTGAATACGGCTCAGGTCGAGTTGTTGGGCACTTCTCCCGTGGGCAACTTTTCTCTGATTTCGTTCAACCGATATTGATTTTGGGGGAACAAGTATGACAGGCGCGGTGTATAGATATTGTTGCCCGCCTTGTCAAAGATGCCATTGTCCATACTCGCGGCAGCGTAGAAATGGTTATAGGAAAGACCGGCCCTGTCTTCCGCCGTTTTTTCCATGAGAAAGAGAAGAACCTCCTGCCCCCTGCGCAGTGGCGTCGAGTCTTCGCCTATGTCTACCGCCTCCACGTCTATTTCCATCACCGTAATAGTGGTGTTTTCGCTTTCTCCCTTCAACGTCTCTGTTACCTCTACCGCATAGAACACGATGGGGATGCCGTTGCCGTATCCGATTTGTCCTTCCGGGTCTTTATAGCCAATTTCGCGGACCAGGACACCTTCTACATTGCCAAAGACCACCAGGTCCGAAACCGCCGACAATTCCTCAATGGAGGAATATGTGGGCAGATCTACATGCACATGTTGAGACAACTGGGTTGGGGCCGCACTGTAGCGTGCGGCGAACCACACGATGGCTACCAGTAGAGAGGCCACCGTCGCGCCCAAAACAGGCAATCTGTCAAATTTGGGTCTGACTTTGATCCTTCGCATCACAATTACTCCTTTCCGGATATCTCTTGGCCTTGTCACAGCTCCAGTAAACAGACAGGACCATCTGTGATTGTCTTTGAACTAGCCGTAGATCGAATTAACCCCCGCAACATCGTCACTGGAAGGTAGTGGGCTACAACCGAACTTGCCTTGCCCTTGGACCATCACTTCGCAACTGGGTCCAACATGATCCAGACCGTAGGCATGACCGATTTCGTGCATTGCCACTATCTTTTTCTGATTGGCTGTCAAGGTGGCCATGGTGCTTGTATTGAAACTTATGTTCACTGAATTAGTAAAGTATGTGTGGTCCGAGGTGCAGATGTATGAAGTAATGGCCCAAGCAGACCACTGATAAGAATCATCATAGACATAGATGTTTGGGTGCCCGCTTGTCGGATATTCGTTGATATACCCAAACACCGCAGTGGCATCCCAGGCATCCTCAGTATTGTACGACTAAGGTAACTACTCAGGTACCGAAAGGCAGGGCCGTTGCAAGATTTTGCAGGAGGGGAAGTCCGCGCCCGAATGGGACAGGACTCAGCCTCCCCGGAGCAAGGCATGGACACGCACGCCATGGTTCCGCGGGTGCACCGTTTGGATGCGGTCTACGCAGCAGTTGGAAGCCTGCTTTGAACGCTGGGTGCAGGACATGCAAGTGCAACTGCCGGGCGACGCCGTGGCCGTGGACGGCAAGCCACTGCGCGGCTCGCATGACCGGAGCGCGGCGCGGCCGGCCCTGCCCAGGGTCAGTGCCTAGGCTACCACCCAGGGCGTGACGCGGGGCCCGGGGGCGGTGGACGACAAGTCCCATGCACTCCCGGCCCTCCCGGCCTGGCGGCAGATCCTGCAGGTGCCGGGTGGTGGGGTCCCCATCAAGGCCATGGGCTGCCCGCAACCTATCGCACAGACCCTGCGCGACCCGGAGGCGGACTCTATGCTGGCCGTCACGCCGAATCCGCCGCCCCTGCCGGCGGCCGTACAGGATCCCTGCGCGCGGGCGCGCGCGGAGGCCCCTTCGGGGCAGCCGGCGTACACGCCAATCCAAAACCTGCGCGCGGGCGCGCGCGGAGGCCCCTGCGACCGTACCGTCTGCCTATGGCGAGCACAACACTGTGCACCAGGGCCATGGCCGCATGGAAATCCGCCCCTGCCGGGCGATCGGGGATCCGGATATCCTGGAGTACGTGGATCCGCAGGGCCAGGGGCCCGGGCGGCAGAGCCTGATCGAGGGGGCATCGGTGCGCCGCCCAGGTGCGCAGAGCCCCCTCCAGACCCGCCCTTGCATCTCCCGCGGTCCGCCCGCGGCGCAGGGGCGGCGGGCCCATCACCTCCTGCGTCGGGACACCCGCACCTAGGCAAGCATGGCAGGCAAGCCGCAGATCGCCGGCGGGAATCTCGCTTGCCTGAGGCTGGTCTTGGCCTTGTAGCCATCTTGCAACGGCCCTGGGCATGATCCCAGGGCTGTTGCATTAAAACGAGATTCAGCCGTTGGGGACAAGACAAGACTTGGTTCGGTGGGCCTACAGGAGCCTCTGCAGGCTGTGTCGGACAGGGCCACCGCCGTCAGGGTTGTCCCGAAGCCCTTCAGGGCAGCTCCACCACCCAGAAAATCGCCAGATCCACCGCCTGGGAATTTTAATGCAACTGCCTGCGCATGATCCAGGGCCATCGCCAAGTCGCGGACCGAGACAGAGAGGGGATCATGGCGGCAGGGGTGCCGCACACACCCAAGAGCACCCAGGAGCACCAAAGCACAGGGAATTTCCTGGCTGTCGCGGGCCACCGCCAGCGAGGATTTCCGCCACGCCCCAGGCCAGCGGCATCTGCGGTCAGACATGCTCCGCATGGCCGTCTGCGCCGGCATCGGCGGCGTCAACTCCGGGGCCGGCAGCGCGGCATGCGGGCGCGACCCTCAGGCCGGGTGTGCCCCGTGGCTGGCTCTGCCGCAGGGCATGCCGTTCCCCGACCCCTGCGACCGGGTGCGGCAGCGGCGGGACCCGCAGCCGCGGGAAGCGCTCTTGGCCCGCGGGGTGGCGAGCCGGGCGGCCCTAGGGCCGGCGACCGGGGTGGCCGGAGACGGCGCAGACCCTGCGCCGCGCGCACGACCGGCGCGTCGCCCTGTCGGCCTTGCCGAAGGTGAGTGTCTGGGCCACGGCCCAAGGCCTGACCCTGGGGCAGGAGGCGGTGGTCCCCCAGCGCCACGAACTCACGGCCCTGCCGGCCCTGTGGCGGCGGCGGCGGCGGACGCGGGCGGGCGGCATCGTCACGATAGACCGGGGACCCACGCAGTGGGTGGGGCACCCCAACCGAGATGGCGCAGACGGTCCGGGCGCAGGGGGCCGACTCCATGCTGGCCGTCCAGGGCCACCCGTCCACGGCGGCCCTGGCCGCATCGAGACCCGGCCCTGCCGGGGGATCGGCGACCGGGAGATCCTGGCGTACGTGCACCCGCACGACGCGGGGCCCGATCTGCACAGTCTGATCGCAGGGGAATCCGTCCGGCGCCGCGGGACGCAGCGCACCCCCCAGACCCGGCCCTTCCTCTCCCGCGGCCCGCCGGACGTCCCCGCGCTGCGGACCGCCATCCGCGGCCACTGGCGGGGGCCCTTGGGGCGCGAGAACTCCCTGCACTGGGTCCTGGACGTGGCGTTCCGGGAGGATGCATGTCGGCTCCGCCAAGGCCATGCCGCCCGCCACAGGGCCATGCTGCGGCGCACGGCCCACACGCGCCTGCGGCGGAATGCCCGCACCAAGTTGGGGATGGAAAACCAGCGCCTCCAGGCGGGCCGGAATCTGGCCTGCAGGGAGGAAATCCTGGGCTTGTGACAACTTGGCGATGGCCCTGCGCATGATCCCCAACTGCACTACGCTCTCACAGCCATAGGCTACAATAAGAGCCTGTCTGTTGCAGCAGCCCATTGGCAAGGCTGCCGCTTCCACGTCGCCTCCGTCGGGCGACGTTTGCATGTATGTCCTCACGGGTTGCGAGTGGTAAGTTATGAATGACAAGGCCAGCGTGCCCATCACCCTGGAAGGCAAGCAGAAACTGGTGGCCGAACTGGAACGCTTGACCACACAGGGGAGAGGGGAAATTGCCCGGAAACTGAAGGAAGCCATTGCCCACGGTGACCTGCGCGAGAATGCAGGGTACGAAGAGGCCAAGAACGCGCAAGCGCTTCTGGAATACCGTATCCAGGAACTGACCCATGACCTGGCCAACTGCGTGGTGATTGATGCGGCGCAGGCTCCGACGGGCGTGGTGGCGCTGGGGAACAAGGTCGTGATTCGGGAAGAGGGTGCCGTTTTGGAGGAAACCTACTTTGTAGTGGGAAAGTCGGAAACGGATCCTGCGCGCGGCCGCATCAGCAATCAGAGCCCGCTGGGCAAGGCCATGCTGGGCCAGAGAGTGGGTGCGGTCTTTACCTTCGAGACGCCCGCTGGGCGGCTTGAGTTTCGCATCCTGAGCGTGGAGCCGGCGTGATGGAAACAGCGCAAGGCGTCCTGCAGCCAGACGCAGAATCGCCCTTTGCCCCGGCGCATCTCACAGACCAGGAACGGGGACGACTGGAAAAACGCGCGGCGTTGCAGGCTGCCGGCATAGACCCATATCCGCCCCGGGTGCAGCGCACCCACACCATCGCCGAAGCCCGGGCCTTGGAACCCGTTCCCGATGCGGAAGGCGAGACCTTGTGGGTGGCAGGCCGGCTTCTCCTGCGCCGCGATCTGGGACGCATGTCCTTTGGCACCATTGATGACGGTACCGGCACCATTCAGATCATGGTGCGGAGCAACAGGGTGGACAAGACGTGGTTCCAACAGGTCTGGAGCAAACTCATCGATCTGGGCGACTCGATCGCAGTTGCAGGCCACCTCGTCACGACCCGCACAGGCGAACTGACCATCGATGCCTCCCAGATGGTGTTGGCCAGCAAATCCCTCAAGCCACTGCCCGACAAATGGCATGGCATGCAGGATCCGGAAGCTCGATATCGCCGGCGTCATGTGGACCTGGTGACCAACCCTGCCGTGAAACAGATTTTTCGCACGCGCGCCCAAGTGGTCCAGAGCTTCCGCAACTACCTGGACGGAGCCGGATTCCTGGAATTTGAGACTCCGGTCCTGCAGCCCCTGTACGGCGGAGCCGCGGCCCGGCCCTTCGTGACCCACCACAATCAGCTGCACCAGGACCTGTACCTCCGCATCAGTTTCGAGTTGTACCTGAAGCGTCTCATCGTAGGCGGCTTTGACAAGGTGTATGAAATTGGCCGGGATTTTCGCAACGAAGGCGTGAGCTTCAAACACAATCCGGAATTCACCCAGATTGAGTTCTATGAGGCCTACACAGACTATCTGGGCGTAATGTCCCGTCTGGAGCACATGATTGTCCATGCCTTGCAGACGGTGCTTGGCAGCACCCAGCTGGAGTATCAGGGACAGACCATCTCGTTTTCCCCGCCGTGGCCCCGCAAGACCCTCGCCGCCGCCATCGAGGAAAAGACCGGACTCGATATCAACGAATTGACTTCAGCGGAAGACCTGCGCCATGCCATGCGCATCCAAGGCATGGAGGCCGCGCCCGAGGCCCACTGGGGCAAATTGGTGGACCATCTGCTGTCTCGCTACGTAGAACCCCACATTGTGGAACCGACATTTCTGCTTGACTATCCGCAGGCGATCTCCCCATTTGCCAAGCAGAAACGGGACAATCCCCAGCTGGTGGAAAGATTCGAATTGTTCGCGGCCGGCATGGAACTGGCCAACGCCTTCACCGAAATCAACGACCCGCAAGACCAGTACCAGCGGTTCTTGGATGAAAGCTACAGAGGCGAACAAGGCGACGACGAAGCCAGCCAGATGGACCTGGACTTCGTGGAGGCGCTGACTTGGGGCATGCCGCCGACAGGTGGATGCGGTCTGGGCATGGACCGGCTTGTGATGTTGATGACGGATCAAACCACCATCAGGGAAGTCATCCCCTTCCCACACCTGCGTCCGGTCCAAGGCATGTCCACACAGACCTGATCCCAGACCACGACACACCTGGTGTGTGCCTGATGGGAAAATAGCCGGACAAGTCGGGGCGAGAGGATTTGAACCTCCGACCTCAGCGTCCCGAACACTGCACGCTACCTGCCTGCGCTACGCCCCGAGGCCAGAGAAGAGGGCAACTTCACGCCCGCCTCTCCAAAGACGAATTATAAGGCTCTGCCGCTTGCCTGTCCAGTCTTTCAGATACGGGCAGGACGGAAACGCTTGCTCCGGCAATGAACCTGTCCCGCCCCGTGTCTGGCGGTTGCCGCCAATCTGCCGCTAGTTGTTGCTCAGGAAACTGGGAAGACCGTTGGCGTGGCGCGTGGAAGCGGGTCGGATAGGCACGCTCTCCACTTCCCTTCTGCTGTCCTGCCTTCCCCGGGACCGAGGAACTCCCAGAGCATTGCCGATGGAGGAGGTGACGCTGGTGCGTCGTTCCTGTGGAATGCCGGTCGCCAGCAACGTCACGTGAATCTCGTCTCCCAGATCCGGATCCAGGGCCCAACCCTGGAAAATCTGGGCATTGCTGTCCAGCCGTTCCTTGATGGCTTCGGCGATTTCATTCATTTCCTGCATCTGCGGCGGAGTCTTCGCCTTGATGTTGTAGGCCACGGCGGTGGCGCCTTCAATGGACGTGTTCAGCAGCAAGCTGCTGATGACCTGCTCGGCAGCCTCGCCGGCCCGATTGTCGCCGACGCCTCTGCCGATGGCCATCAGGGCGGCCCCCTTCTGCTCCAGGACCGTGCTGATGTCAGCGAAGTCGAGGTTGATTTCCCCCTCGGTGGTGATCATGTCGCTCAGGCCCACCACACCTTGCTTCAGGACTTCGTCGGCGGTGCGGAAGGCCTCCACCACGGTGGCCTTCTTGTCCAGGATTGCCAGCAACTGGTCGTTCTCGACCACAATCAGGGCACTGACATACTGTTCCAGCCTTTCCAGCGCCCTTTCGGCTACATTGCGCCTCACTTGGCCTTCCGTGGAGAAAGGCATGGTGACCACACCCACAACCAGGGCGCCAGCGCGCACGGCAGCCTCGGCGACCACCGCGGAGGCCCCGGACCCAGTGCCACCTCCCATGCCTGCCGTAATGAAAACCAAGTCCGCGTCCGCCACGATGGCTTCCACTTCGCTCAGATTCTCTTCGGCTGCCTGTTGACCCACTTCTTCCTTGGCCCCCGCGCCAAGACCCTTGGTCAGCTTCTCGCCAATGCGTACCCGCTTGGGGGCGCTGGACCTGTGCAAGGCTTGCTGGTCGGTATTGACCACAATGAATTCAACGCCCTGCGTCCCCTCTTCAATCATGCGTTCGACGGCATTTTGGCCGCCTCCACCGACTCCGATGACTTTGATGGTCGCGAAATTTTCGCTAAAGGGGGACTGGGTATTCATTGCCGTGGTTCCTTGTGGTATTGCAGCGGGCAAGAGACGAACGAAACGCAAAAACGTTGCGCCTATGGTAACAAGAATCAGGCCAGTCTGCTAACAGGGGACTCCCAAGATCCTTTCCAAGTATACAGGGAGGCCCCGGATCCACCACTGTGGACGTGCCGCCCAGGAGATGGCAACGGACCTCAGTCGACATTGCCAGGCAGAAAGCGGGCCAACAGCCTGCGTAACGGGTGCGGTGCGGTTGGCGTGCGGGCTCGGGGCGGAGTCAGAGGCCGCTTGGGAGGCTGGGCGGCGGCCGCTCCTCGGTGCAACAGGCCCAGCAGGGTGCCGTGCGTAGCCATGGCCACGCCATCAGGCAGACTGTGGATTGTCAGGTTGCGGGGCGATTCTGCGCGGCGCACCGGCAATTTGAAGTGGGTCCGGCAACTGTCATGCAGGCGGGACAAACGGCTGCCTCCGCCGGTCAGGACCAATCCAGCAGTCAGTGAATTCCGCAGACCGGCATGACGCAGGATGGAATCCAACTCGTCCCACAACTTCTGGAGCCGTGCGGACAGGATTTCGGACAGGAAGCGGCTGGAGAACGTGACCTCCCCCTGATCCCCGAAGGCCAGAGCCCGTATTGCCGTCTTGGGTTCTGCCGTGGGCAGGGCGGCCCCGTGGGCACATTTGACCCGCTCTGCTTCCTCCCACGGGCAGTGCATGAGAGCCGCCAGTTCCTGCGTGAAGTTGGCTCCGCCATAATCCAAGGCATGGACAAACTGAACCTGTCCATTTTGCACTACCACCAGATCAGTGGTGCCAGCCCCCAGGTTCACCAGCGCTACGCCCATGTGTTCCTCCTCTGGGGTCAGCGCAGTGCGGCGTTCTGCCAGTGAAGATACGACAAGCTCCTGGACTTCCACGTCGATGGCGGCCAAACAGCGGCGCCAGTTGCCGATGGCGGCGGAGTGGCCGCTGATGACCAAGGTCTCCAGGCCTAGGCTGGTCGCCTGCATGCCAGTGGGGTCCTTGACACGAATCCGTCCATCCAAGGTCCAGGCGCCCGCCAGCGTGTCAACCATCTGGCAGTTTTCTTTGAGTTGGATTTGGCGGACCTGCTGCAGCACTTTCTGCATGTCCGCCCCCGTGATCTGTCGGGACCCACTGAGGGGCAGTACTGCGGAACTGACCACTGACTGCAGGTGCGATCCGGAAATGCCCACGTAGGTCCGTCCCATGTGTTCGCCCGCTGCGTCTTCAGCCAGCTGGACAGCCGCTTGCAGGGCCCGCTGGGTCGCATCAACATCTACCACGTGACCCTGCACTATGCCCGCACTGGGGGTTGCGGCCCAGCCCAAAAGCGTCATGGCCTGACTGGAGGGTTCCACGCGGGCGATTGCGGCCCGGATACGGGCAGACCCGATATCGATTGCGGCGACCCGCTGCGAGGACAAGGGGAATCCTGGCTACCTGTAGTACGGCTTGGTCAGGGGGCGCACGTCAATGAGCTCTACGTTCTCCCCTTGGGCCGCCACAAAATCTTCTATGGCCCTCAAATTGGCCAGTTTCTGGGCAAGTTGCAAACCATCCCCCCAGAAAACACGGGTGGTGCTGTTGGGAATTACCAAGTGCAGCCCGTGCGCTTGGGAATAGAAGAAGTGTTGCAGCGGTTCCGCGGCCATCAGGGAGCGGCCAGCGTATTCTTGCTGCAGCACCAGTACGGTGTGCACCAGCTCGGGGTCCAAACGGGTGGCTTCAATGGCATGTGTCTCGTCCCGATTGAGGGATGCTTTGCCTTGCAAATCGTACAGAGTCAGATACTCCAGTCCGCTCAGAGCCGCCTCTGGGTTGACGGTGGTCAGTTTCCGCGCCGTGCCGTCTGCCAGCACCGCATACGCGCCTTCTCGGGTGGCCCACACCAAAGTCGGGGTTGTCTCTTGCACGGTGACGGCCACCGTGCTCGGGAAGTAGGTCCGGACCCCGACATCCGCGACGAAGGGGTTGGCCAGCACTGCGGATCGTATTTGCTGGGGCCGCTGCCACAGAATGTGGGTGCCGATGACCTCCTGGAAATCCCATGCCTCCTGCGGCAGCAGATATGGATCCTGGCCCGACAGCGCATAGGTGCTGAGGACATGAATTTGCAGATGGGACTGGTCCACGTAAAACCGCGGGTCGAGGGCCGTCCAGCCGGCAGTTCCCGCCAGGATCAGGACCCCGGCAAGGCTCACGAACTTGCTGGGGAACCAGCCACTGCCACGCAGAAACTGCAAGGTGAGCAGGCTCAGCGGGGCGACCAGCATGTCGCGTCCCATGCGCAGGGCAGGTCCAAGGTGGCCGGTCCAGAGCCGCCGGAATCGACGGCCCGTCTCGGCCACACGAGGATGCCGGATAACCCGCTGGGGCAGTGAGGTCAGGCGGAGCATGGGCATGGCCAGGCTGCATCGGCTAGGACCAGGAAGTGCGCAGCCTCTGTTTGGCTGCATGACGTTCCAGGGCAATGTCCAACAGCCGCTGCATGAGTTGTGCCCGGGAGAGGCCGGAGGCCTCCCACAGTTTGGGATACATGCTGATGGAAGTGAACCCGGGAATGGTGTTTACTTCGTTGAGAAAGAGCTGCTTGCTCTGGCCATCCATCAGGAAATCGACCCGACCCATGCCGCAGCCTTCCAGAGTGCGAAAGGCCTGGATCGCCAGGCTTTGCAGTTTCGATACGGTTTCTGCGGGCAAGGGGGCAGGGATGAGCAGTTCCGCCGAGTCATCGGTGTATTTCGCATGGTAGTCATAGAAGCCAGTGTGAAGCCGAATTTCCCCCGGAATGCTGGCTTGCAGTGCATGCCGACCCAGCACGCTGACTTCAAATTCGCGGGCCTGCGGCACAGCCGCCTCGACTATGACCTTTTCGTCGTAACGCAGGGCCTGGCGGACGGCGCCTTCCAGTTCCTGCCGATCCCCTACCTGGCTAACCCCTACGCTGCTGCCCAAATTGGCCGGTTTGACAAAGGCCGGGAAGCCCACTGCATGGTGCACCTGGTCCAAGTGGACGGCTCCATGCTTGGCCAGGGCGGCACCCTGGAGGACGATGTATGGAGTGACGGATATCCCTGCCGCCCGCAACAGTCGCTTTGCCACATCCTTGTCCATGGCCAGGGCGCTGCCCAGCACCCCACATCCTACATAGGGCACGTTGACCAGTTCCAACAGGCCCTGCAAGGATCCGTCTTCGCCGGTGGGCCCATGCACCATGGGAAAGACCACGTCCACCTCCCCCAAGGCCAACTTGCCGCTGGAGCCTGGCATCAGGGTCAAACCCTCTGGGGACACATCGGTGGCGTGGCCAGGCAAGGAATGGAAAGTGCCCGGTTCCAAATGCCAATGACCTGACTGGTCGATTCCAATGTCCACAATCTCGTGCCCGGCTTCGTGCAAGGCCTCGCGTACGTTTTTGGCACTGCGCAGCGACACTTCATGCTCGCAGTTGCGGCCGCCGAAAACAAGGGCAATACGCATGGCCAAGCTACCTCCTTTGCGCTCCGTTTCCGACAGTGTCAGGCCAGTGCCGTATGGGGTGGCCACTCTCCAGCCAGCCCGATTTCCGGTTGCAACCGAACGCCAGCGTGATCCAGCACTCGTTGGCGCACTGTCTGGATCAGGGACAATACATCCCGCGCCCTGCCCTGTCCCAGCCCCGGCTGCTTTATGATGAAGTTCGCATGTTGTGCGCTCACGGCCATGGCGCCGCAGGTCAACCCCTTGCAGCCGGCCGCCTCGATCAGGGCCCCGGCAAATTGGCCGGGCGGGTTGCGAAAGACACTGCCCACGCTGGGCGCTGTGGGCTGCGTGTTTCTGCGATGACGCAGGAAGTGACGGGCCTGGGCCTGTATCTCGGTGGCATCGCCTCTGTGCAGATGCAATCGCACACCGACAATGACCGGAGTCAGGGCTGCCCTGACAGGCCCGCCGGCCTTCAGGCGGCTATGCCGATAGGCCATGCGCAATTCCGCGGCAGGGACCCAGCCGCAACGACCGGAGGGTTGACATAACTCGACTGCGGTCAGGCATCCCGCAATGTCGCTGCCGTGAGCGCCGGCATTTCCCACTACTGCTCCCCCTAGAGTGCCCGGAACGCTGACGGCCCATTCCAGCCCCGTCAAGTGTCGGTGCATGCTGCAGCGCGCACATTGGGCCAGGAGCAGCCCGCTGTCCGCCTCTAGGACGACCCTGGATCCCATTGCCTTGCATTGCATGTGCCGACAGCGGTTGAAGATGGTCATGCCGGACATGCCCTCGTCTGCAAACAGGGTGTTTGTGCCTCCTCCCAGCAGATAGAAGGGGGTCCCGCTGGCGTGCGCCCAGCGGACCAGCCGACGCAAGTCTTTGCTGCGATCAACCGTGACGAAGCACTCTGCACAGCCCCCCACCTTGATGGATGAGTGTTGGGCCAGTGGAACATTGTGCTCCAGCTTGAGGCCGAGCTGGGTGGAGACGTAGCGGCTGCAGTCTTCGTTCATGGATGCTTGGCATTCGTCCTATGGGGAGCGCTGCGGGCTGTCGGGCGCGGTGGCCGCAAGGGCGGACTTTCGCTTTCCCGGTCCGAGTTGGGTTTCCGTCAGGGTGGCCAAGAGCCTTGTGGTCAATGCCACACAGTCCCCGGCTCCCATAACGACCACGGAGTCCCCGGGTCTCAGTTCGTCCTGCAACAGGGCAACGGCCGCGTCCTGACTTTCACAGTACGTGGCCGCCTTGTGTGCCAGGGCGCGATACAAATGCCTGCCGTCCTTCCCGTCGGCAGGCGCTTCCCTGGCGGCAAATGTAGGCAGAATCACGACTCGGTCTGCCGCGCCGAACGACACGGCGAACTCCGGCAGCAAGGCTGCTGTGCGGCTGAAGGTGTGTGGTTGAAACACGGCCCACAATGTTGCATGTGGCAGCTGGCTGCGCGCCATGTCCAGCGTCTGTCGCACCGCGGTCGGATGGTGGGCGTAGTCATCAAAGAGATGCACCCCCCCGGGGCTGCCTCTGTGTTCGTATCGCCGCCGTATGGGTTGGAAACGCCAAAGCAGGCGGACGGTTTCGGTCGGCATGGCCCCCACTTGGCAGGCGGCCAGCCAGGCCGCCGTGGCATTGCACTGATTGAACACGCCCGCCGTTTGCAACCGGCCTGCAAACCGAGCAGTGCCATCTCGGGCCGTGATGTCGAAAGTGGAACCCTGGATTGAGTTGGGATTCCGGGGTTGCACCACCCAGTCTCGTTCCGGCTCCAGGCCAAAGGACACAGGCGTGAGGGGAGCGCCCTGCCGGGTATCCAGCCATGCCTGCAGGAATGGACTGTCCCCGTTGTAGATCACGAATCCCCCAGGGCGAATCCGATCGAGAAACGACGCAAAGGCTGCATGCAGATCCTCTGGCTCAGGGTAGCAGTCCGGATGGTCCCAGTCTACGGATGTTACAACGGCTCCCATGGGTGTGAGGCCCAGAAACATACCGTCATATTCGTCGGCTTCAATGACAAAGAGTTTTTCGCTTCCCGCCTGACCCGCCTCCATTTGGTTGCTGATGGCCCCGACAATGTATCCCGGCTCCCGGCCGAGGGCTTTCAGAACCTGCACCAGCATTGAGGTGGTGGTGCTCTTGCCGTGCGTTCCCGCAACGGCCAGCACATCTCGCTGCGCCAGCAGAGCCGGCAGGAATTCGGAGCGGGTAACCCGTGGCAGTTCCATGGCAGCGGCTTGTTGCAGCTCAGGATTGGACTCAGGCACGGCGCTGGAGTGAAGCACTACATCGGGCCTGCGGATCACGTCCAGCCCCCGCAGGTATTCTGGTGTCTGCCCCATTGTGACCTGCATCCCCCGCGCCTGCAGTCTCTCTGTGGTCGCGGATTGCCTCAGTTCACTGCCGGAGACCTGAACCCCCAGATCCTGCAGGACCATGGCCAACGGGGCGAGGCCGGCTCCGCCAATGCCCATGATGTAGACCTGCAGCTCGGGATGGCGGGCGCGCAGCATCCGAGCCCAAGGCGGGGCGTGAGGACACTCAGACATGGACGTTACGGGCGGCTGCAAGGCGAATCCAGACTTGGGCAAACCGGTTCCATGGAATTCGGATGCCCAGTGCCATTTTCGCACTGCGCACTGCAATCCGAAAGAATCAACCCACCCCCACTGCGGCCTGACGGCAATGGGCCTAGCGGTTGGGCTGCCGTCGCCGACTGACCAGGTAGATGAGAATGGCGATGGCCAACACCGTGAGCACTGTGGCCCGGTTGGCCACGGCGGTGTTCAGAAGCTCGGTGGTACGCACCGCAATGTCCGCAGATTGCATCTGAGGCAGGTCAAAGGTGGGCCACAGCAGATTGCGGCTCAGCAGGGGCACCAGCAAATGCAGGTAGAGCGCGCCGCTGCATAGGGATGCCACGGCTCCCAGCCAACGCTTGGGGTTCCTGCCTTGTGGCACCTTGGTTTGCGAGAACCAGTAGGCTGCCCCGCAGGCCGACAGCCACGCCAACAGGGAGAACGGGGATTCCTGCAGTTGGCGCCGCAGAGTCAGCCAGTCAGATCCCGGCGTCAGTTCGGACCAGGGAGGCAGGGCCCTGCTGCCTGCCGCCAGGTTGGTCCACAGCAACAAATGAACCTGGTTCTGAACCAGGATGGCGATTGCCAGCACCAGGGCCGAAATCCCCAGCACCAGTGTCTCGCGCTGCAGGCCGCGTGCATACCCGATGCCGGCCCACAAGGCAAAGTAGAAGCAAAGGGCGATCAATGTCTGGTTCATGTGGCTTGGATTAAAGGTGGGATGTTGTCCAGGATGGCCTGCGCTCCCCGCAAGGCCCCATCGGTTTGCGCCAGGCCTTGGAGTCGTTTTTCCATTTCCTGCCTTCTCCCGGGATGTTTCAAGAGACTTTCCAAGGTAGGCCACAGTTGGTCCGGCAACGCTGCATTGTCCAGCACCACGCAGGCTCCATGCGCCAACAACGCACGGGCATTTGCCTTTTGGTGTCCCCCGGAGCCTGGCAGCGGTACCAGCACGGCAGGCGTGCCAGTGACCGGCAACTCTCCCAGTACACTCGCGCCCGACCGCATGACGGCCAAGTCGGCGCAGGCCAAGGCCGCGGCGAATTCAGCGTGCAGATAAGGCACCACCTTCAGGCGGCTCTGTCGTTGCGGGCACAGGGCCAGTTGGCGCACCCGGGCGGCAACGGCAGGGTATTCGCCTTCCCCTGCAACCAGCAGCAGCGCACAGTGGTCCAGCAGCCTGCCCAGGCAGTCCAGCACGGCATTGTTGAGACTCCGGGCCCCAAGGCTGCCGCCGTTGACAAGCAGCAGCAACGGGCCATCGGAGGGTGGGCTGGACAGGACGTCCAGGCCCAAGGCCTCTCTCAAGGTCCGCCGGGCCTGGGCACGGTCCTGGGCGGCCGCGACCAGAGAGGCCCGCACCGGATAGCCGGTCACCACGCCTTTGCCACGGGTATGCGACAGGGCTCCTTCGTGGGCGACAAACACCTTGCGGGCCACGCGCACCAGCAAGCGGTCGGTGATCCCGGGTGATGCATCCGGCATGAAATACAGCAGCGGGATCCGCAGCAGGTACGCCGCGAAGGCCCCGGGGGCGGCCGCGTTGCCCCCGGTGGCAAGACAAAAATGCGGCCGGAATCGGGCCACTAGCCAAAGCGCCTGCAGCGTGCCGAAGCCGACCCGGATCAAGCTCAGGAGCTGTATGAGGGGATTCACGGACCTGAGCTGGCCACTGGCCACCTGTCGATGCCTGATGCCGGCGGCTTCCACCAATCTCCGGGACATGCCCCGACTGCGCCCCAACCACTCCAGTTCCACAGCCACGCCCTGATCCCGGCACAAGGTCCGCACGCTGTCCAGGATGGCCAGGACCGGATACACGTGGCCCGCAGTGCCGCCACCGGCACACAGAATCTTCATGCTGCCCCTGTGGCCCGCGGCGCCGGTTCGGCTTTGCGCCGGCCGTGATCTATGTTTACCAAAATGCCCATGGCCATCATCCACATGACCATGGAGGAGCCGCCATAGCTGATGAAGGGCAAGGTCATGCCCGCCACCGGAAAGAGGCTGAGTACCACGGACATGTGCAACAGAGACTGGATCACCAACAGAAAGATGATCCCAATGGCGACCATTTGACCAAAGCCGGTCGGCGCGTGATAGGCAATGTACAGACCCCGAAAGGCAATGACCCCAAACAGGAACAGGACGAGCAGACTGCCCACCAGTCCTGTTTCCTCCCCGATGACGGCAAAGATGGCGTCGGTCCAAGGCAGTACCAGCCACAGGGTCTTCATCTCTCCCTGGCCAATGCCTGTGCCCCAGAGACCGCCCCGTATGGACGCCCGCACCGTGTTGCGCTCTTGCCAGCCTGCGCTGTTCACCGGATCCTGAATGGTGCCGATGAAGTCCAGGATGCGCTCGCCAAGGTAGGGATAGATCATCACGACCAAGGCGGTGAAGACCACCGCGATGCCCAGTACCAGGAGCAGCTGCTTGATGTTGCCGCTGGCCACATAGAAGAGGGCGAATGCCGTGGACCCGATCAGCAGGGTCATGGAGATGTCCGGTTGCAGGAAGAGCAGAATGGATACCAGGCCAATCATGATGCCGTAGGGAATGAGGCCAATGTTGAAGTCTTGCAGGCGCTCGCCCTTGCTGACCAACCAGTGACTGCTATACAGGATGACGGCCAGCTTGGTGAACTCACTGGGCTGGAAGCTGGCACCGAAGAGCAGCCGCTGGGCTCCAAGCACCGGGGTGCCCACGGCGAGTACCGCCACCAACAGGAGCAGGAAGAAGGCGAAGATTCCGCCACTGGCCCTGGCCAGCAAGCGGTAGGGGAAATTGGCCAGGAACAGGAAGCAGATCAGGCCTGCCGAGATCCAAAGTGCCTGCCGCTTGAAGTAATGGAGTCCGTCGGGCACGGTGCCTTGCAGGCCGTCGTAGTAGCTGGCACTGAAAACCATGATCAGGCCCAGTGTCAGCAAAGTGCCCAGAGCGCCAATCAGGATCCAGTCGAATTGATGCAGACGGGACTGGATCTCTTCGTGAGACCAGATGCCCGTAAGCGTGCCGGTCTGGTTCATGGGGCCTCAGTTCTGGGTCAGGGCATGGACCAGCTTCCGAAAGTGCTGGCCGCGGGCTTCAAAATCCACATAGTTGTCAAAGCTGGTGGCACCAGGAGACAGCAGCACCGTGCTGCGCGGGCCGGCTTTCCGGACCGCCGTCTCGACGGCCCTCTCCAAGTCGGACACTACACAGACATCCAGCTGGGGGGCAGCGCCCGATTCGGCGCCCATGGCAACGGCCTGGGCAATGGCCGGACCCGCCTGGCCAAAAAGAATGAGGTGCCGCACACAGCCTCGGGCCGTGTCCGCGAATGCCTGCCAAGGCAGACCCTTGTCACAACCGCCGGCCAGCAGGATCAGCGAACCCTTTGCATTGAAGCAGCTGCGCATGCCCGCTATGGCCCGTTCCGGTGAAGTGGCAATGCTGTCATTGATCCAGACGGTCCCGCCGATGCAGGCAACGTCCTCCAGACGATGGGGCACCCCCGGAAATTCTCTCAGGGCCTGTTCCATGGTCTTCGCCGCCACGCCCAGGCTGCCAGCCAACGCACAGGCTGCCAGCGCATTGGTCAGGTTGTGTCGTCCCCGTACCTGCAGTGCGGCCACCGGCATCACCGGCAAGCCGTTCCATTGCAGAAAGCTGTCTTGGAGGCAAGCCCCTGGGTCGAGGAATTGCGTTGTAGAGACGGGAATCACGGAAATGCCCTTTTCCATCAACCTCCTGTAGCCTGTCTGCAGGAGTCTCTCACATGTCTCGGCGTCCGGCATCTGCAAGGGTGCCGGCACCCTCAGGCCCAACAAGCGCTGGCAGGACGGGTCATCCTGGTTCAACACCAGCAGGCCCCCTGCGCGCACGGCATCCAACACGCGCAGTTTGGCCGCGGCGTAGGCGGCCATGCTGGTGTGGCGGTCCAAGTGGTTGGGGGTGAGATTGAGGAGCACGGCGGCGTCTATTTGACTCTCCGGCAGCAAGGGATTGGAAGCGGAATCAAACAGCTCCAGCTGAAAACTGCTTCCTTCCCACAAGAGCCGGTCCTGGCTGTGCATGGCAGGGGCCTGTTGCAGCAAAGGCACTCCCATGTTGCCCCCGACCCAGACTTTCCGGTCCGGCTCGCCGGCGGCTTGCAGCATGGCCCCGACCAGGGTCGTGGTCGTCGTCTTGCCGTTGCTGCCGGTTATCACCACCTTGTGGGCGCTGGACCGGGCGAACGTCAGCAGCGAATCATTGACCACCGGAATGCCGGCATCCACGGCCGCCTGCACGAGGGGCAGGTCCCGGGGAACGCCTGCAGACACGCTGAGCAGCTGCTGGCCCTGCAACAACCCTTTGTGTTGCGACCCCAGACAAAAGCGCAGTCGGCTCCGGTCCGGAAAGTCTGCCAGGGGCGTGGTGGCCACGGCGGCCCGGTCACAGGCCGTGACCCAGGCTCCCTGATCGGCAAAGAAGCGCACCGTTGCCCAGCCTTGGCGGGCCAGTCCCAGAATCAGCACGGGCAGATCCGCAAAGGAGCCGCGCAAGGTGGAGATGGCCATGGAAAGAACTGCACCCCCATCTAGAACAAGGCCAGGGCCACGCCCAGCATGCCACTCAGCACACTCACGATCCAGAATCGCTCCTTGACCTGCATTTCACTCCACCCGATCAGTTCAAAGTGGTGCTGCAAGGGCGTCATTTTGAAGGGGCGCCAATCGCGGTTCAGGAACCTCAGGCTCAGCTTGGAACTGACTACCTGGAGGATGACGGACAGGGCCACAGCCACAAAGATCAGGCCAATCACCGGCAATATCAGCCACTGTTGGGTCATCAAGGCCACCAAGGCCAGTGTGGCACCCAAGGGCAGACTGCCGGTGTCTCCCATGAAGAGCTGTGCTGGATGGGCGTTGTACCAAAGGAAGGCAAAGAGAGAGCCCACCACGATGAAGCAGAAGATGGCAATGTAGGTGGCTCCCTGCAGATTGGCAATGATGCCGTAGGAGACAAAGGAGACGGTAGCCATGCTGCCGGCCAGACTGTCCAGACCGTCCGCCAGATTCACGGCGTTGCTGAACCCGACGATCAGAAAGACGGCGATGGGAATCGTGATCCAGCCTACGTGCACGGGCCGGGCAATGCCCGGCACGCCCACGGCATCCAACTGCGGGGGGCCGAAGTACAGGACCAGAGCGATGATGGTGGCCAGCAACACCTGCACTCCGCTCTTGACCCTTGCGGTCATGCCCCGATCCTCCTCCTCTTCGTCACTGTCCCTGTGCTCCAGCTTCTCCCGGTTGCGCACCAGACTCTTGAAATCGTCATAGGTGCCCAGCAAGGCGAAGGCTCCCAAGCAGAAGAAGAGCAACAGGGTGCTGGCTCCGATCACGTTGAACCCAATGAAATTGAAGATATTGAGGATGCCGGTGATCAGAAGGATAGGCAAGACGAACATCCAGCCTCCCATGGTGGGCGTGCCCATCTTGGCCAAGTGCCCCTTTGGCCCTGTCACCCGGACCCACTTTCCAATGTCGTAATGCTTGAGCAGGCTGATCAGGGGGCGACCCCAGATCACGGCGGTCAGGAAGCTGAGAGTGCCCAGCATCAGGGGAATGGCCATCATGCACCTGCAGGTACGCTCACATCGGCCACGACGGTGTCCATGCCGATGGCTCTGCTGCCCTTGAACAGCACCAAATCATGCGGTGCAATCTCCTCCTTCAGCAACGAAACGGCCTCCCCGGCCTCCGCCAGGACATGCACGGCTTCTGCAGGCATGCCTGCCACCATGGCGGATTCCCCAATCAATCGCCCCAATGCCCCAATCGTGATCAGCCTGTCGACGATCTGGGCGGCTCGGCGCCCCACTTTCACGTGGCTGACTTCAGTCGACGCACCCAGCTCCAGCATGTCGCCCAGCACGGCAATGCGGCGGCCAGCGTGTTCCGGGTTCAGGTCAGACAGCAGGTTCAATGCGGCGATGCAGCTCTCTTCGCTCGCGTTGTAGGTGTCGTCCAGAAGCGTGCTCTGGTTGATGCCCCCGACCAGCAGCAGCCGCACTTGATTGCTGGTGTCGCGCAACCCGGCCAGGATTTTCTGCAGGGGCAGCCCCTCACTGAGCCCGAGGGCCGTGGCCAGCAGCGCGTTGTGTACGCTGTGGCGGCCCAGCAGGGGCATCCTTACATGCAGGGCCCGGCTATGCGGCATAGGCAGGTGCAGCCGGAAATGAATGCCCTTGAACCCGGCACTCTCGATCCTGTCCGCCCAGACATCACAGTCCGGGGAGAGACCGACCTTGTACACTTGGGCTTGAGTCAGGTGCGCCATTGAACGCACTCGGACATCGTCCCAGTTGAGAATGGCCACACCGCCTGCCGAGGCCGGCGGCAATGCCCGAATCAATTCGGACTTGGCCTTAACAATGTGTTCCATCGTGCCCAGCCGTTCCAAGTGACTGGGGCCGATGTTGGTCACGATGCCGATGTGGGGCTGGGCCAGGAGACACATGTCCGCGATCTCCCCCAGCCGGTACATGCCCATCTCCGTGATCAACCGTTCGTGGCTGTACTTGAGTCCCATCAACACCAAGGGCAGGGCATGTTCGCCATTGAAATTGCCTGGATTCCGGTAGGTGTCAAAGTGCTGGCTCAGGACCGAGTGTGCCAGCTCCTTGGTGCTGGTCTTGCCCACACTGCCGGTGATGCCGACAACCCGAATGCTGGTGCGGGTGCGATGCAGCCTCTGAAAGACGCCCACGCGGCGGATGGCTTCCATCGGGTCGGGAACCACATAGCAGACACATTGGTCTGCGGTCAGCGGACCTTGCCCATCCGGCCACTGCAGTCGGGCCTTCTGACAGTGGGCCACAGGCAGCTGTGACGGCACCACCCTGTCCAGTCCTGCTGCGTCGCAGATGATGGCGCTGGCGCCCATTGCCTGGGCTTGGGCCACAAAGCGGTTGCCATGGGTGAATTCCCCGGGCAATGCGGCAAAGAGGGTGCCGGGCACCACCTCTCGACTGTCCGTGGTGGCTCCCCGGATGGAAATCGGGAGCAACTGCAATGGAGGCGGCTGGCCGGTCAGCGCATGCCAAAGCGTGTGATGAGTAATGTGGGTTTCGATCATGGGCTGGGCTCATGCGGCCGAAGGCCGGTTAGACCTGGGTTTCGCCAGGGACCGGCAGTTCGTATCCACCGGGACCGCTGGGTTCGATCTGGGGCCGCTGAGCAGGCGATGCATAGCACTCCGGGTGGCAGGATGGCGGAATGTTCATGTAGTCCAAGATGCGCTCTGCGATCCGCCCGAAGGTGGGTGCGGCATTGAGAGAGCCCCATACGGGATAGCCGTCCACCGACTGGGGATTGTTGAGCTTGATCAAGATGGTGAACCTGGGGTCGTCCGAGGGGGCAAAACCGGCAAAGCTGGCGATGACCACGTCCTCGGAATACACCCCGATCCGATCCGGGTCGGGCACCTGCGCGGTGCCTGACTTGCCCGCCACCTTGTACCCGGCCACCTGTGCACCGACGGCCGCCTGATCCACCGTGAAGGTCATCATTTCGGCCACGGTGTCCGCTGTCTCGGCACGGATGACATGCTCCTTGAGCATGGTGGGGGCAAAGGTAAGCACTTGGTCCTCCAAGACCCGATGCTGGACCACGTACGGCTTCATGAGGGTGCCGCCATTGGCCACCGTGTTGAGGGCGTTGACCATCTGAATGGGAGTCAGGTTCAGACCCTGGCCAAAGCTGTTCGTGCCCAGATCCGTGATGTTCCAGTTGTCGGTGCCTGGATGCTTGTCTTTGAGACTGCCGTTGAATTCATGGGCCAGGTCGATCCCGGTGACTTCCCCCAGCCCGAAGTTGAACAAGTAGTCGTAAAAGTCGAAGGAGCCTATCCGCTCCAGAGCGATTTCCGCGATGATGGTGTTGAGCGAATAGGCCAGGGCCTCCGTAGTCGATACGCGGCCCAGTACCCGATCCTCACTGTTCTTGATTGTGGCCTCGGCCCCGACGGTGTATTCCCCAATGTCAAAGAATTGTTCCTGCGGTTGCACCACACCAAGATCAAGCGCGGTGGCGATGGTGAGCACCTTGAAAACGGATCCTGGCTCATACACGCCGGTCACGGCCAGATTGGTAAAGGCCGTGGAATCGGCCGCGATCTCATCCAAGGCCCCGGGATTGAAATCCGGTTGGCTGGCCATGGCCAGCACTGCGCCTGTCTCAGGCTGCAGCACAATGACAGTGCCGCCTTGCTGCACGTTGTACCGGTCAAGGGCGTATTTCAGTTCCTGTTCCACGATGTGCTGAATGGTTTTGTCGATGGTCAGCACCAGGTCTCCGCCCATATGGGAAGGGATGTATCGGCGGGCCTCGGGTGTCAAGGTGCCCAGCGAGCCGGGCGTGTCCAAGATCTGCACTTCGCCGCGCAGGAACCGCTGGTAATAGCTTTCCAGCCCGTTCACCCCCTTCCGCTCCGCATTGACCAGGCCCAATACATGGCTGCCCAGGGAGCCTTGGGTGTAATAGCGGGTGGGCTGAGGTTCCAGGCGAAAGCCGCGAAAGAAGTCAAAATCCGTCTCGCGGCCTTCCAGATCGACTCGCAGTCCCAGATCGGACATTATCTGGTCCAGTGAAGGGCCCGTTATGCCCGGCCCCACGATCTCCTCCTGCACAATCTCCTGCAGACTCTGGTACGCGTTGTCGTCTCCGGTCCGGTACAGGTCCCACAGATTGGCGGCCTGCACCCCTCGCCTTTGCAGGGTCTCCAGGTATTGGCCCTGCACCAGATGCAGGTCGTGGTCCAATACCACGTAGGCGTAGACCGGAACAGGCTCGACTCCGAGCTCCATGGCCCGGTCGTGTTCGGTGGCCAATCTCTCGTCATAGGAGCGCAGGGCCCTGTCCATGATCGAGTTCAGTTCGGACCGGGGCATGGCTCCCGCTCCGGCCAACAGCAGACTCAGTGAATCCCGGTACAGGGGACTCAGGTCTTCCAGATGGGGCACAACAAAGCGGTAGGTCCACACATCGCCAGCCAGCAGGTCGCCGCGTGCATCGACAATCACGCCTCGGGTAGCGCTTTCAGGCACATACCGATTTACGAAGCGGGCAGTGTCCTGACTATTGTGCAGAAACACGTGAAACTGCACCAGGCGGGCCGTTACCAGGGCCGCCAAAAGGAAGGGAAGGGCAAATAGAATGGCCAGGCGGCGCAGGCGCAGCGGGATCAGGCCGGCGGCAGGAAAGGAAGGAACGGGGGATTCGGGATACGAGCGCATGCGAGCCAGAGTCAGGGGCCTGAGGCGTTGACGGCCTCAAGCACAGACTGCCACAGTTCGCCAAGGAAGCCTGCCTCCTCGGCCTCCGCACGGTGGTTGGACCTGGACGTCTCCGGCGGCAAAGGCGTGAATCCGGACATCTGCCGCCGCAGGCGGGCAGCCTGCGCCTGCAATTGCCGTGCCAGGTCCCCCAGGGCGTCCATGGCCCCCTGAAAACGCTTGGCAGGGGTCAGCAATGCGTCCCCGGGAGCCGGTGGATGCAGTGCCGGGTCCAACTCCGAGGGCGCGGGCACGGGCGCGGCGTCCAGATCCAGCCACAGCAACTCCGTCTGGTATTTGAAGCCTTGGTTCTGGGCCCAAATGGAAATGTGATTCAGGTCCACTGCCTGCCCGATCCGAAACAGCAACTCCGAATTGATCTCTTCCTGCAGAGTCAGGTCCTGGTCGAGACGAGCCAACTGAATGCGGGCATCCGAAATGCGCGAAGACATGTAGACATTCAGAAATGAGCCAAAGGCCACGATGCCCAACAGCCCAGCCCACCACAGCACCAGTGGCAGCCGCACCGGAAACGCCAATGACTGTTGCCAACCCTGCCACTGATTGCGAACGCGCGTGGATGGGCCCAGCCAGGGGCGATCACGCAATTCGTGTACTGGCACCTGCTCAGCGGTCATGGGTCAATCGGCTTCTTGCAGGCAGCCCGCAGACGGGCTGAACGGCTGCGGGCATTGGCTTCCACTTCCTTGGCGCCGGGTTTGACGACCCGCCGGTGCAGCAGCACCAGCGGCGCATCCGAGACGCACTTGGTGTGCGAAGTCGCCGCGTACTTGTTCCGGGCCTGTCGATCGCTGTGCCGGTGCAGAAACGACTTGACCACTCGATCTTCCAGGCTGTGGAAGGAGATGACACAGATATGGCCGCCTGGCGCCAACAGCGCCCGGGCCTGGGGCAGGGCCTTTTGCAACTGTTCCAGTTCCGCGTTCACGGCAATCCGCAATGCCTGGAATGTGCGCGTGGCGGGATGCAGGCGAGACGCAGGCCTCTGCCTGCGCGTGCCGGCGATCGTCTTCGCCAAGGTGGTGGTGTCGCCAAATGGGCGATTTCGCACAATGGCGCTGGCTATGCGTCTGGCCTGAGGTTCCTCCCCGAATCGGAAGAGCAAGTCGGCCAGTTCCGGCTGTGAGCAGTTGTTGACAATGTCTGCCGCCGTGGGACCCTGGGTCCGGTCCATGCGCATGTCCAAGGGCCCCGCCCGGCGAAACGAAAAACCACGCTCGGCGGCGTCTACCTGCAGGGCACTGAACCCCAGGTCCATGAGCACATTGTCAACCTGGCTCAATCCGTGCCGGTCTGCAACTGCCTGTACGGCCGCGAAATCGCTGTGCACCAACGCAACCTGATCTTCCAGTCCGGACGCCTGCAGCCGCACGCGGGCTCTGTCCAAGGCTTCCTCGTCCCTGTCCAGGGCCAACGCTCTGCTGCCGGGGCCGGCGGCCTTCAGGAACCTGATCGTGTGGCCGGCATCTCCTACCGTGCAATCAATCAGCGTGGCGTCCGGTCGCACGTTCAGACTGGCCAGAGTCTCATTTGTCAACACGGGCACGTGGAAAGGCGGCTGGGGGGCAATGTCGGTCACAGCGCCTGCGCTCCTGCAGCAAGGGCCTGGGGTCCATCCCCCAGCCGGCGCAGGGGCCGACTTGCCGGCTGGGGGAAACTTGGCCGAGGAGGAACACCCGCCTCCCCGCGCCAGTATGCCCGCACCTGTTCCCATGACTGACCGCCTTGCAATTGCGACGAAATAATCAATGTCGGCGGCATCGGAAATGCCTCTGAGAAAGCCCCGTACCCAGTACGTGCCTGTCCACAGCCCGCCTATTCTACATGGTATTGGCGGGGTGGCGGACGGGAGTGTCTGAACCACTTGGCCGAGGCTGGTCCCACGCCCGCGCTGCGACCCCAGGATTGACCAGGATCCCGGGAGGACTGGAGCTTGACGAATTCGGCGCTTTCGTGTATAGTGCCGCGTTCTCGGCAGCATCAGGCTGCCTGATGTCTGGGAATCTTGCTGTGTGCTGGTTTACTCCACCATCATCGGGAGACTTGAATGTATCAAGAGCATCCTGTCAACTATGCCTACAGACACGTCGCAACCGGACAGGAACGTTTTCCCGACCCGCACTCCTGCAGTGAGGGAGTGCGGCTGCCTTCCCATGTCTCCTGCTTAGGCGTCCGTTAGTGCGCCTGCATGGCTTTCCCTTTCCTTTTTCAAGTCAATATTTTTGCGCGCCTCGGTAATGCACCGAGAGTCCGTTGAGTTTCGGTCTGTCCCAGGCCGGACGCGTTCCCTTTCCCGCACGACCTGGAGGAGCAATGTCCCACACATCATTGAACGGCAGGAACCAAGGCGTTCGCAAGAATTATGCCCGCACCTCGGAACCCATGCCGTTGCCCAACCTGATCGAGGTGCAGCTGGAGAGTTTTCAGTGGTTTCTGCAGGAGGGCCTCAAGGAACTGTTCGAGGAAATGCCGCCCATTCAGAGTTACGGCAAGCACTACGAGCTGGAACTGGGGGACTACCGGTTCGACAAGCCTGAGCACACAGTGGAGGAATGCCGAGCGCGGGACAAGACCTACGCTGCCCCTCTCAAGGTGGACGTGCAGCTGCTTAACGCGAACACGGGGGAAATCACGGAACAGGAGGTCTATCTGGGGGATTTCCCCATGATGACCGAGGCCGGCACCTTCATCATGAATGGGGCCGAGCGGGTGGTGGTCAGCCAGCTGCTGCGTTCTCCCGGTGTCTACTTCAGCTTGGTGGCCGACCGCACCTCGGGCCGCGGATTGGCCACCGCGAAGGTCATTCCAGGGCGCGGAGCCTGGCTGGAGTTTGAGACATCCAAGCGCAACGAAATCACTGTCAAGGTGGATCGCAAACGCAAGCAGTCCGTGACCATTTTGCTGCGGGCCCTGGGGTTTGGCGAAGATGATGAGATTCGGGCGCTTTTCAAGGATGTGGACACCCATCCCGAGCACCGGTTCATCGAAGCCACGTTGGACAAGGATCCCCTGACCCCGGTGACCAACAGCAAGGAAGGCATCCGCGAGGCCCAGTTGCGTTTCTTTAGCACGCAACGCCCCAGTGACCCTGTCAAGGCAGATGCGGCCCGCCGCTTTATCGAGGAACTGTTCTTTGACCGGCGCCGGTATGACTTGAGTCGGGTGGGTCGATACAAGCTCAACCAGCGATTGGAACGGGAGGAGGATGCCACGATGCGCACCCTGACCCGGGAGGATCTGGTTGCCATCGTGCAGGAAGTCATTCGCATCAACAACGGCGAATCCAGCACGGACGTCACGGACCACCTGGGCAACCGGCGGGTCAACACGGTGGGCGAACTGTTGCAGAACCAGGTGCGCATCGGTCTGGCACGGTTGGAGAAGGGGGTGCGGGACCGCATGTCCGTCAAGGATCCGGAACAGATGGTGCCCACCCAACTCATGAACGCCAAGCTGGTGCTGGGCGCGGTCAAGGAATTCATGGGGGGCAGCCAGCTGAGCCAGTTTATGGACCAGACCAATCCGCTCTCCGAACTGACTCACAAACGCCGGCTGAGCGCCTTGGGCCCCGGTGGGCTGAAGCGGGAACGGGCGGGTGTGGAAGTCCGTGATGTGCATTTCAGCCACTATGGGCGCATTTGTCCTATCGAGACCCCGGAGGGCCCCAACATCGGGCTGATCGGCTACATGAGCTCCTATGCGAAGGTCAATGCCATGGGTTTCATCGAAACCCCGTATCGCCCGGTCCGCAGCGTGGTGCCGGCCCGCATCAAGGAATTGGTCGGACGCACGTTGAATGAGGACGTGTTTACCGGCGGCGGTGAACTGCTGGGTGCGGCCGGCACGGTCGTGGCAGAGGATTTGGCCCGCAAGATTGCCGTCTCTCGCCGCGGGCGCGCCGTCAAGGTCCGTCCCTGCGTGATGGACGAGATCGTGTACATGTCCGCCGACCAGGATGAAAAAGTGACCATTGCGCAGGCCAGCACGCCACTCAATGCACGGTCGGAACTGCTCAACGAGTATCCGTCCATTCGCAAGGCGGACCAGTTCCCTCACATTCCAGCGGACCAGGTGCAGTACATTGACGTGTCGCCACAGCAAATAGTGGGAGTCAGCGCTTCGCTCATCCCGTTTCTGGAGCATGACGATGCCAACCGGGCCCTGATGGGGTCCAACATGCAGCGTCAGGCGGTGCCGCTGATCCGGGCCGAAGCCCCCATGGTGGGCACCGGGGTGGAGTATCAGGCGGCCATCGACTCCGGGCAGGTAGTGGTCAGCGCCCATGCCGGCACAGTGACGCGGGCTGCCAGCAACGAGATCCGTGTACGCTCGGGCCGGGGCCAGGAGACTTGCTATGCCCTGCGCAAGTACAACCGCAGCAACCAGAGCACCTGCATCGACCAGTGGCCTATCGTCCACAAGGGTCAACGCGTGGCGCAGGGTGACGTCATCGCCGACAGCGCCAGTACCGAGAACGGGGAGCTGGCCCTGGGCCAGAACGTCTTGGTGGCCTACATGAGCTGGGAAGGCGGCAACTACGAGGACGCCATTCTGGTCAGTGAAAAGCTGATCGAGCAGGACTTCTTCACCTCCATCCACATTGAACGTCATGAAGTCACCGCCCGCGAGACCAAGCTGGGGGTGGAGGAGATCACTGCGGACATCCCGAATGTGGGGCCGGAAGCCCGCAAGCAGCTGGATGAAGACGGGGTGATTCGGATTGGGGCCGAGGTGACCGGCGGAGACATTCTGGTCGGCAAGATCTCTCCCAAGGGGGAAACCATCCTCAGCCCGGAAGAGAAACTGTTGCGGGCCATCTTCGGCGAGAAGGTGCGGGATGTGAAAGACACCTCCAAGCGTCTTCCGAACGGTCAGCGCGGCAAGGTGGTGGATGTGAAGGTCCTGGACCGCAAGGAGCACAACGATCTCCCGGCGGGCACCGAGAAGATTGTGCACATCAACGTGGCCCAGCGCCGCAAGTTGATGGAGGGTGACAAGATGTCCGGCCGCCATGGCAACAAGGGCGTGATTTCCAAGATCATTCCTGTGGAGGACATGCCTTTCCTGGCCGATGGCACCCCCATTGACATCATCCTGAATCCGATTGGCGTGCAGGGGCGCTTGAACATTGGCCAGGTGCTGGAGAACCATCTGGGCTGGGCAGCCCAGCGCATTGGCTTCAAGGTGGCCACGCCCGTGTTTGACGGGGCCCACCAGGAACAAATTGAGGCGGAACTGGCCCGGGCCTGGTTGACTGACCGGGCGTGGGATCAGGTGGCGACCCGGGCGTGGGACCTGTTCGCGGGCAGCGACGAAATCGATGAGGCCCTGCTGGAGGACCTGGATGAAGCCCGCATCGTCTACTTGTCCCACTGGCTGGACGAGGAGCAATACGATCTGGAACGCATCTACACGGACTTCGCGTACGCCCGGCGCGCCGCCGTGCGGGAATGGCTGAAGGAAGAGGGTTATCAGCCAGAAGCCATCTTGCCCCAGGATTACACGCACCATCGCACCGCGGAGGATGACGATCTGCTGGCCATACAGGTGGCCTGTCAGGAATGGCTCAAGTGCTTCGGCTTGCCGGAGACGGACTTGACGGGCCCCGCTCTGCAGGAATATGTGACCCAGAAGGCCATGGAGATCGGGCATCCGCTGCCCACCACGGGCAAACAGATACTGTTCGATGGAAAATCGGGGGAGGCCTTTGAAGCCCCGGTCACCGTGGGAGTCTCCTTCATGCTGAAACTGTTGCATCTGGTCGAAGACAAGGTGCATGCCCGCAGCACGGGGCCGTACAGTCTGGTGACACAGCAGCCTCTGGGCGGCAAGGCCCAGAACGGCGGCCAGCGTTTCGGCGAGATGGAAGTGTGGGCCCTGGAAGCCTACGGGGCGGCCCACAGCCTGCAGGAAATGCTGACCATCAAGTCGGACGACACCAGCGGGCGGGTGAATGCCTACCAGTCCATCGTGAAAGGGGAGGAAATCCAAAGCCCCGGCATACCGGAGAGCTTCCGGGTGCTGGTGAAGGAGTTGCAGAGCCTGGGACTGGCCGTGGAAGTCACCAACGACAAGGACGAGAAACTGCAGTTCGGCAAGGAAGTGGCTACGGATCGCCTGCCCAATCTGGGGGCTGGCCTGATGATTCCCAAGATGTTTACTTCCTAGCGAGGACCGAAGTCCCATTCCGCGCCCCGCCCGCCACCGGCGCGGGCGCCTTGACATAAGGAGCACACCCTTGATTGAACTAGGCAATTTCAATGCAATCCGCATCTCCCTGGCTTCTCCCGAGCAGATTTTGGGGTGGAGCTATGGCGAGGTCTACAAGCCTGAAACCATCAACTACCGAACGCTGAAACCTGAACGGGACGGCCTGTTCAGCGAACGCATTTTCGGTCCGGAAAAGGATTGGGAATGCAGCTGCGGCAAGTACAAGCGGGAACGCTACAAGGGCATAGTCTGTGACAAGTGCGGGGTGGAAGTGGCGTCCAACCGGGTGCGCCGTGAGCGCATGGGCCATATCACCCTGGCCTCCCCCGTGAGCCACATCTGGTATGTCAAGGGCATGCCGTGTCGCCTGGGGTTGCTCTTGGACATCAGCCCCCGGGACCTGGAGAAGGTGCTGTACTATGCGGTCTACATCATCACGAAAGTGAATGAAGATGCGCGCAAGCGCCTGATCGTGCGCAAGGAGAAGGAACTGGCGCTCAACCTGGCCAAGCGCCAGGCCCTGACCGCCGCCGCCCTGGAAGCGGCAGATCAACAGGAGGCCGAGGAAATCCAGTCCCTGCTGGACCAGCGCAACGCGCAGATTGTCGATTTGGACGAGGAGATTGCCAAGAGGTCAGGAGACGCCATTGGCCAGGCCCAGGCCCTGATCCAGTGGATTCAGAACCGGGTCGGGGAGGAGGCCGAAGAGACGCTGAAACTGTCTTGGGTCAAGACCGCCATTGTGGCCAAGGGCCGCCAGATCGATGTGGCCAAGGAAGAGGAAGTCAACGAGCATGTGCAATCCTTCCTGGATGCCCTCAAGCAGGAATCGGACAGCCGCAAGGACGCGATTGCGCGGGACATCGAAGGGGAGCTGAACCAGGTCCGGGAATCCGCGGCGGACCGGCGCGAGGAGATTGAAAACCGGGACCGCGTGGAACGGGACAAGCTGATATCCGGTACCGAGGCGTGGCTGGCGCAACTCAAGGCCATTGAGCCGCGGGCCCTGAAGAGTGATCAGGAATACCGTACCTTGTCCCGGCAGTACGGCACCACCTTTGAAATCGGCATGGGGGCCGAGGCCATCCTGGCACTGTTGAAGCAGGTGGACCTGGACGAACTGGCCCGGGAGATGCGCGAGATCATCAACACCACCAAAAGTGAACAGAAGCGGACCCGGGCGGCCAAGCGGCTCAAGGAGGTCGAAGACCTGCGCAAGAGCGGCAACCGACCGGAATGGATGATTCTGACCCAACTGCCGGTGATCCCGCCCGAACTGCGTCCCATGGTGCAGCTGGATGGCGGCCGTTTCGCCACCAGCGATCTCAATGATCTGTATCGGCGGGTGATCAACCGCAACAACCGGCTCAAGCGGCTGCAAAGCCTGGGCGCCCCTGATGTGATCGTGCGCAACGAAAAGCGCATGCTGCAAGAGGCCGTGGACAGCCTGATTGACAATCGCAAGCGCAACCGCACCACGGCCAACCGCAATCAGAAGCACCCGCTCAAGAGCCTGACCGACATGCTGAAGGGCAAGCAGGGACGGTTCCGCCGCAACCTGCTGGGCAAGCGGGTGGATTATTCAGGCCGTTCCGTGATCGTGATCGGCCCGGCCTTGAAGTTGCATCAGGCCGGCATCCCCAAGCGCATGGCCCTGGAGCTCTTCAAGCCGTTCGTGATCGAACGGCTGGTCAACCATGGTGCGGCCACCAATGTGCGTCACGCGAAGCGCATGGTGGATGAAGCCGAGGAAGGCGTGTGGGACGTGCTGGAGAGGATCTGCCAGGAACGGCCCGTGCTGTTGAACCGAGCTCCCACCCTGCACCGGCTGGGCATACAGGCCTTTGAGGTCAAGCTGATCGAAGGCAGTGCCATTCAGCTGCATCCTCTGGTCTGCACTGCCTTTAATGCCGACTTTGACGGGGATCAGATGGCGGTGCATGTGCCGCTGAGCAATCAGGCGGTCAAGGAAGCCCGTGAGCTGATGCTTTCGACGCGCAATCTGCTCAAGCCCAGCAGCGGCGAGCCGATTGTGTCGCCGACGAAGGATATGGTGATGGGGGTTTTCTACCTCACGGCCATGGAAGACGAGGATCGCCCCGATGCGGTGCTGCGACGGTATCCGAACCCGACGCAAGCCGAATACGCCTTGGAGATGGGTGTGATCGCGTTGCGGGAGCCCATCCTGGTGCGCATTCGCCCCTTTGTGGAGGAAACGCCGATTGACACGCTGGGCCTTAGTCCCCGTTGCCTGCAGGCGTTGCAGGAGCATGGTGTCAAGACGGCCGAGGAACTGCAAGCCTATCTGGAAGCGGATGCCGAGGGGTTCAAGGAAGCGGTGAAGGGCTTCGGCGATGTCTTCCTGCGCGAGACGCAAGACATTCTGGCCCACACCGATCTCAATGAAGGCTCTGACGACCCGGTGGAGTTCACCCGCACCACCGCGGGCCGCATCATCTTCAACCGGGTGCTGCCGGAGCCTCTGCAGTTCGTCAACGAACGCCTTGACAAGGCTGGCGTCAATGACCTGGTGCAGCTTTGCTATCGACGCATGGGCCAAGAGGTGACCGCTGAAGTGGCTGACCAGATAAAGAGCATCGGCTTCCACTACGCGACCCGTTCCGGCATCACCATTGCCGTGAGCGACCTCGAGGTGCCGGTAGAGAAGGCGGACATCATCAAGGTGGCCCAGGACGGGGAAGCGCAGGCGGAGGCGCAATACCGCCGTGGTCTGCTGACCAGCACGGAGTGGGAGGACAACCGCGTGCAGGCCTGGAGCCGTGCCACGGATGAAGTCTCGTCCCGTATCAAGGAAGGCTTGGACCCCTTGACCAGTGTCGGTGCCATGTCCATTTCGGGGGCCGCCAAGGGAGGACACAGCACCATCAATCAGCTGGCCGGCATGCGCGGTCTCATGTTTGATCCCAACGGGCGCATTATCCCCATGCCTATTCGTTCCAGTTTCCGGGACGGGCTGAGCACAATGGAGTTCTTCATCAGCACCCATGGATCGCGCAAGGGGCTCGCGGACACCGCGCTGCGGACCGCCGATGCGGGATATTTGACCCGCCGCCTGGTGGATGTGGCACAGGACGTGATCATCACGCAAGAGGACTGCGGCACCCCCAACGGAATCCTGGTGGACGTGCCAGCCAGCCAGAGAGACCGGTATTGGGAGCGGGTGACCAGCCGCTGCGTAGCCCAACAGGTGGATGATCCGAAGACCAGTGAGAACATCCTGGAACGCAATCAATGGGTCGGGGAGAGAGAGGCGCAGACCCTGGTGGACAGGGGTGTGCAGGAGATCGAGATTCGCAGCCCCCTGACCTGCGAATCCCGGTTCGGACTGTGCCAGCGTTGCTATGGGGCCAATCTGGCTTCGGACGAGATGGTGAAAATGGGAGAGGCGGTCGGCATTGTCGCGGCCCAGTCCATTGGCGAGCCAGGCACCCAATTGACGCTGCGGACCTTCCATACGGGAGGCGTGGCCTCGTCCGACGACATCACCCGGGGGCTGCCCCGGGTGGAGGAGCTCTTTGAAGCCCGCATCCCCAAGGGCGAGGCTGTGATCAGCGAAATCGACGGCAAGGTTTCCATCTATTGGGATGGCGAAATCCGCCGTCTGGCCGTCCGGCGCACCGATCTGCTGACCCGCACGCTGCAGGTCCCCGCCGAAGGCTGGACGCTGAAAATCGCCCATGGCGATGCCGTGCAGAGCGACACCGTAATCGCCGAAAGGGACGGCGCGGAGCTGGCCGTTCCGGAAGACGTGGAGGAGCGCAGCCTAAGGGCTGGCATGGAAGGCTCCGTGCTGCTGCCCACGGATGCGTCATCCCATGCCGCGGACGGCCATGTCTCCCTGACCGTTCAAAGGGACGATGTGGTGGAGTGGGAGTCCGAGATTCCCGCGCACATTGCGACGATGGTCAACGACGGTGACTATGTACATGCCGGACAACAGTTGACGCCGGGTGCCTTGGAGCCGAAGGGCATCCTCCGCATTCAGGGGCGTGAGGCGTGCCAGCTGTACATCCTGGATGAAGTGCAGAAAGTGTACATGGAGCAGGGGGTGCAGATTCATGACAAGCACATTGAGGTCATCCTGCGCCAGCTGCTGCGCCGGGTGCAGGTGCAGGCGACAGGTGACACCGATTTTCTTTTGGGAGAGTACGTGGATCGCTACCGCTTCGAAGACGTGAACAATCTGGCTTTGGACAACAACCGGAAGCCCGCACAGGGCATGCCGGTGATCCTGGGCATGACCCGGGCGGCCTTGAACACCGAGAGCTTCTTGGCGGCGGCCAGCTTCCAGGAAACCACCCGCGTGCTGACCGATGCCGCCATACGCGGGCAGGAGGATCGGCTGCGCGGTCTCAAGGAGAACGTCATTTTGGGCAAGCTGATACCTGTGGGGACCGGATTTCACAGTCGCCTGGAAGAAGAGGCCAAGGTGGGGGCCGGCAGTTCCGGCCTGGACCTGGTGGGCAACCAGGGGGAGATGGCATCCCTGAACCTGGACCTCTTGCAGGAACTTACCGAGAGCGAAGACCTTTTCAGCGGCGCCCTGGCTGTCGACGAGGTCAATTCGCTGCAGAAGGTCAGCAAGGGCGGAGACGACATGCTGGATGACGAGGAGGTCAGCCCCTTGGACGATGGAGACGAGGAGTCGTCTCTGTCTGCATTGCAGCGGCGGTAATTTGACGCTGTGCCCGCTGTAGGGGATACTTGCTGTTTGCGTTTCGTGCCTTGGCCTGGAGGCCGGCAGAGTCGAAACGGTCGGAACCGGTGCAGTGGAGTGCAATTTGCCTACTATCAATCAGCTCGTGCGCAAGGGACGGAAGCCCAAGCCCAAGAAAATGACGGCCCCCGCCTTGCGGGTGACGCAGAACACGTTGACAGGCCGTACCACCTCCAGCAGGACAGGCAATCCGCAGAAGCGGGGCGTCTGCACTCAGGTCAGAACCACCACGCCCCGCAAGCCCAACTCGGCGTTGCGCAAGGTGGCCAGGGTGCGTTTGACCAACGGCATGGAGGTCACGGCCTACATTCCGGGGGAAGGACACACCCTGCAGGAACACAGCGTGGTCTTGATTCGTGGTGGTGGGGTGCGGGATTTGCCGGGCGTGCGCTATCAGATTGTACGCGGGGCCTTGGATGCCACGGGTGTGGAGAACCGGAAGCGGGGCCGCAGCCGCTACGGCGTCAAGAAGTCTTGAACTCCCAGCAGGTATAAGGCAGGAAAACCTACAGCATGCCGAGACGCAACAAACCTCCCGTGAGAACTGTGGCGCCGGATTCCCGGTACGGGTCGGTGGACCTGGCCAAGTTCATCAACAACCTGATGCTGCATGGCAAGAAGTCGACTGCCACGCGCATTGTCTACAAGGCACTGGACATCATCGAGGAGCGCTTGGGACGTCCCGGCATTGAAGTGTTCGAGGAGGCCTTGCAGCGGTCCATTCCCCGAGTGGAAGTGCGGCCCCGGCGCGTCGGGGGAGCGACCTATCAGGTGCCCATTGAAGTCCGGGCTTCGCGCAAGCAGGCTCTGGGGATGCGCTGGCTGATCACCTTTGCGCGCCAGAGAGGTGGCCGGGACATGGCCAGTCGGCTGGCCGCCGAACTGATCGAGACGGCCAACGGGGACAGCGCCACCATCAAGCGGCGCAACGACACACACCGCATGGCTGATGCCAACCGGGCGTTTGCGCACTTCCGGTAACGCGCGGTTTCACCTCCCGCTTTTTTACAATTGATCAACCTCCTTCGCCGGAGTGTCTTGTCTGCTTGGAGGATGGCAGCGGGGATGCGGTCCCCGGGTGTGACTGCGTGGAGCGGAAACAGAGCATGAGCATAGATCATCCGATTGAGAAAATCCGCAATATCGGCATCATCGCCCATATCGATGCCGGCAAGACCACCACCACGGAACGCATTCTTTTCTATTCCGGACTGACCCATCGCATGGGGGAAGTGCACGAAGGGACGGCTGTCACGGACTGGATGGAGCAGGAGCGGGAACGCGGCATTACCATCACGGCGGCCGCCATCACCACCTTGTGGAAGCATTCCGACACGGGCGAAGAGTGTCAGATCAACATCATTGACACGCCGGGCCACATTGACTTCACGGCCGAGGTGCAGCGCAGTCTGCGCGTGCTGGATGGCGGTGTTGTGGTGTTCGATGCCGTAGCCGGCGTGGAACCGCAGACGGAGACCGTGTGGCGGCAGGCAGACAGCTACGCTGTGCCGCGCATCTGCTTTGTCAACAAGATGGACCGCATGGGGGCCAATCTGGAACGGACCGTGGACATGATGGTGGAACGGCTGAGTGCCAGCCCCGTGATCATCCAATGGCCTGTAGGGCGCGAAGAGGGCTTCCAGGGGGTGGTGGATCTAATGTCCATGGAAGCCCTGATTTTTTCGGATGAACTGGGCGCCAAGCCAGAGCGATGTCCCATTCCGGAAGCCCTGGTGGCCGAGGTCCAGTCGGCGCGAGAGGTCATGGTGGAAAAGATCGCCGAAGCCAATGACGAGGTCATGAGCCTGTTTCTGGACGACTCCGAGATTTCCACAGACCTTCTGCGCAGCGCGCTGCGGGAAGCCATTCTGGAGAATCGGCTGGTGCCCGTGCTGTGCGGCACAGCCTTGCGCAACAAGGGGGTGCAGCCGCTCCTGGATGCCATCATCCAATATTTGCCCAGCCCGCTGGAGGTGCCTCCGGTGATGGGAAGCCGCCCCAAGGACGAAACCGAAGTGGTGGTGTCACCCCGGGCCCAAGACCCCTTGGCGGCTTTGGTCTTCAAGGTCGTCACGGACCCCTACGTGGGCCGTCTCTCCTATATTCGGGTCTATAGCGGCACGCTCAAGATCGGGGAGACAGTGCATAACGCCCGCCAGAAACGGCGAGAGCGCATCGGCCGACTGATGCAAATGTACGCCGACAAGCGTGACGACATCAAGGAATGTGAGGCAGGCGACATCACGGCCATCGTGGGCCTGAAGCACAGCTTTACCGGTGACACGCTCTACGGCGGGAATCGGCCCGTGCTGCTGGAAACCATCGTGTTTCCGGACCCGGTGGTCCGGATTGCAGTGGAACCCAAGACCAAGGGCGATCAGGACAAGATGGCGTTGGCCTTGCAAAAGCTGGCAGAGGAGGACCCCACCTTCCAGGTCCAGTTTGATGACAACACGGGCCAGACCCTGATCAACGGCATGGGGGAGCTGCATCTGGAAATAATCGTGGACCGCATGAAACGCGAGTTTCAGGTCCAGTGCAATGTGGGAGAGCCACAGGTTGCATATCGGGAGACAGTGACTCGGGCCGTGTCCGCCGAGGGCCGCTTCGTCCGTCAGACTGGTGGCCGCGGCATGTTTGGTCATGTGAAACTGGAAATCGAGCCCAACCAGGAAGGCGGTGGGTTTGAGTTTGCGTCCCGGATTGCAGGGGGGGCCGTGCCGCAGCAATTCGTGGCTCCCGTGGAACACGGTGTGGCAGAGGCCATGCAAAGCGGAGTTCTGGAAGGGTACCCGGTGGTGGACGTGAAGGTCACTTTGGTGGACGGCTCCTTTCATCCCGTGGACTCCAACGAGCGGGCCTTTCACATCGCGGGGAGCATGGGCTTCAAGGCAGGCATGGCCAAGGCGCGTCCCATCCTGTTGGAGCCCACCATGTATCTGGAGGTGGTCATGCCGGAGGTCTGCACTGGCGATGTGATGGGAGACCTGAGTGCCCGCTTTGGCAACATCAGGGATGTGGTGGCCCATTCCTCGGGCATGAACCAGATTCAGGCCACTGTGCCTCTCAAGAACATGTTCGGCTATGCCACCACGCTGCGCTCCATCACCAGTGGCCGCGGCAACTTTTCCATGCAGTTCGACCGTTATGCCCCGGTGCGGGGCAAGAAAGAGGCAGGTGCGGCTTGAAGGGACTCGCAGAGACAGGAAAATGCAGCGGACATCTTTTTCCGGCTCTTGACAGGCTGGGGTATACTGCTCTTCTGTGCCTTTGCGCCCGCGCCCGTCAAGAGCCTCTTTTGTGCGGGAACGCATTCCGATTCCGGCAATCGCGGAGAGAGGGCGTCGGGGTACGGGAATTCGAGTTGGTAACGGGGCAAGCTGCCGACAGAGGAATGAGGGAGTTCACGAAGGAGTCATGAGCAAGCAAGTTTTTGAGCGCACGAAGCCGCATGTGAATGTGGGCACCATCGGCCATGTGGATCATGGCAAGACGACACTGACCGCGGCGATTACGAAGGTCCTGTCTCTGCAGGGGATGGCGGAATTCGAGGCGTTTGATCAGATTGACAATGCCCCTGAAGAGCGCGAACGTGGAATTACCATTGCCATCGCCCACGTCGAATATGAGACCGAGAACAGGCACTATGCCCACGTGGACTGTCCTGGTCATGCCGACTACATCAAGAACATGATCACGGGTGCCGCCCAGATGGACGGCGCCATCCTCGTGGTCTCCGCACCGGACGGCGCCATGCCCCAGACGCGTGAGCACATTCTGCTGGCGCGCCAGGTGGAAGTGCCCGCCATGGTGGTCTTCCTGAACAAGGTGGACATGATGGACGACGAGGAATTGCTGGAACTGGTGGAACTGGAGCTGCGGGAGCAGCTGGACCAGTACGAGTTCCCGGGCGACGACACGCCCATCGTGCGCGGTTCCGCGCTGGCGGCCCTGGAAAGCGAAAGCACCGATCCGCAGGCGCCGGAATATGCCTGCATCTGGGAGCTGATGCAGGCTGTAGACTCCTACATTCCGCAGCCCGAGCGCGACGTGGACCAGCCTTTCCTCATGCCCATCGAGGATGTGTTCTCCATCAAGGGCCGCGGCACCGTCGTGACCGGTCGCGTGGAGAGGGGCATGGTCAAGCCCATGGAGAACGTGGAAATCGTGGGCCTCAAGGAAACCGTGAACACCACCGTGACGGGAGTGGAAATGTTCCGCAAGCTGCTGGACGAAGGCCGGGCCGGGGACAACGTGGGGTGCCTGCTTCGCGGCATCAACCGCACCGATGTGGAGCGAGGGCAGGTTTTGTCCAGGCCCGGCTCGATTACCCCGCACACCAAGTACAGGGCCACGGTCTATGTGCTGCGGACAGATGAAGGAGGTCGCCACAAGCCCTTCTTTCCGGGCTACAGGCCCCAGTTTTACATCCGCACCCTGGACGTGACCGGGGTCATTACGTTGCCGACCGGCGTGGACATGGTGATGCCCGGAGACAACGTCGAGATGGAGGTGGAGCTGATCGCGCCCGTGGCCTTGGAACAAGGATCCCGCTTCGCCATTCGGGAAGGCAGCCGCACTGTCGGAGCAGGATCCATTACCGCGATTTTGGAATAACGCATGAGGTGAGGGGGGCGACCCCCTCATTGTCATGGAGGTATCTTGCACATGTCCCCTGCCGTAACCATTCGCATTAAGCTCAAGGCATTTGACCATCGCCTGTTGGATGCCTCGGCGCAGGAAATCGTCAAGGCCGCGGAGCGCTCGGGGGCGCAGGTCATGGGCCCGGTGCCTCTCCCCACCCGCATCGAGAAATTCACGGTGATCCGGTCTCCCTTCAAGGACAAGGACAGTCGAGAGCAATTTGAGATCAGGACGCACAAGCGGCTGATTGACGTGATTGACCCGCTGCCCCGTACCAGTGAGAGCTTGACCAAGCTCAATCTGCCTGCCGGCGTGGATGTCGAAATCAAGCTGTAAGGACGCAGTGGGGGAAGGCACCATGAAACACATTCTGGGTCGCAAGGTGGGCATGACGCAGCTTTTCGATGACGAAAGCGGCCGGTCCACGACAGTCACCGTGATTAAGGCTGGCCCCTGCTGGGTGACGGGCATCAAGACCCTGGAGGCCGACGGCTATGCGGCCGTGCAACTCGGTTTTGAGGAGACCGCGGAACGCAAGCTGACAGGAGGGCAAAAGGGCCATCTGCGCCGCAGCGGAGGTCGCCTGCTGCGCCACTTGAAGGAGTTCCGCTTGCAGAAACCGGCCGACCTGGAGTGTGGGGCGGAGGTGAAAGTGGATATTTATGCGAAAGGTGAGTGCATCGACGTGACCGGAGTCAGCAGAGGCAAGGGTTTTGCCGGAGCGGTCAAGAGGTACGGATTCGCGGGTGGGCCCAAGACTCACGGCCAGAGTGATCGACATCGCGCTCCCGGATCAAGGGGTGCCGGCACGACTCCGGGCCGCACCTTCAAGGGTGCACGCGGACCAGGCCACATGGGCAACCAAAGGACCACGGTGCTGAACCTTAGGGTGGCATATGTGGATGCCGATCGAGACCTGCTCGCTGTGCAGGGAGCCGTGCCGGGCGCGCCCGGCAGTCTTGTGGCAGTGCGCTCTGCCGTGAAGAAGGGATAGTGGACGACCTGCCATGAAGTCCGATGTCATGAACATGAACGGTGAAGTGGTAAGCGAGAGGGAACTCGCGCCCGAGCTGTTCGAGACCGTGGTGCGTGTGACTCTCCTGCAGCAGGCGCTGGTGCGCCAGCAGGCCAATGCCCGGCAAGGCAATCACAAGACCAAGACCCGCAGCGAGGTGCGGGGAGGCGGTCGCAAGCCCTGGCGTCAGAAAGGCACGGGCAGAGCCCGTCAGGGCACGATCCGGGCCCCGCACTGGGTGGGGGGCGGTACCGTCTTTGGGCCTGTTCCGCGCTCCTACAGGCAGAAGATGCCCAGGCGCATGCGGCGGGCCGCGATACGCAGTGCGCTGTCTTCCCAGGCCCGGGAAGGGGAAGGCGGGATCCTGTTGCTGGACAAGCTGGAGCTGCCGGAAGGCAAGACCCGGCAGCTCCAGCAGGTGTTGACGGCGTTGGGGGTGAACGGCAAGCGCACGCTGTTGGTCTGTACCGACCCGAAGGCCGGAGTCGTGCGGGCCGCTCGGAATCTGCCCCGGCTGACGACACTGCATTACGCCTATCTGAATGTCCGGGACCTGTTGCAGAGCGATGTGGTGATCATTACCCTGGATGCCCTGCAAGGCATAGAGGACTGGCTGGGAGGAGACGCCGCATGATGATGCACGAAGTCATATTGCACCCGGTGCTCTCTGAGAAGACCATGTTGGCCGAAGGAGCGCGGCAGTACGTTTTCCGGGTCAATCCGAAAGCCAACAAGCACCAGGTGCGGGAGGCTGTGCATGCCATTTACGGTGTGACCGTGGACCGAGTGCGGGTCATGATCATGCCGGCCAAGACCCGGCGTCGGGGCCATCGGGTTTTCATACGGCAGGCCAAGTGGAAGAAGGCGATTGTCACCGTGGCGGAAGGCGATTCCATCAATCTGTATGAAAGCAACTGATCGAGGCTGACTGGCCATGCCTTTGAGGACCTACCAACCGACATCTCCGGGCCGCCGAAACATGAGCGGCTCCACATTCGAAGAGATTACCCGCACCAAGCCGGAGAAGTCCTTGGTGTCGCCGTTGCCGCGCAAGGGCGGCCGCAACAACCGAGGCGTCATCACGGTGCGACACCGCGGCGGTGGCCACAAACGGCGGTATCGCCACATAGATTTCAAGAGGGACAAGGAGGGGATACCGGCCCGGGTCCTCTCTTTGGAATACGACCCCAATCGCACGGCCCGCATCGCCTTGCTGCAGTACAGTGATGGCGAGAAGCGGTACATACTGGCTCCCGAAGAGCTGCAGGTGGGTCAGGAAGTGGTGTCCGGTTCCAATGTGGACATTGCCCCTGGCAACGCCCTGCCCTTGCGCGACATTCCGCTGGGCACCCAGCTGCACAACATAGAGTTGATTCCTGGCAAGGGGGGGCAGCTGGCCCGCAGCGCAGGCACGGCGGCCCGCCTGGTGGCCAAGGAAGGCCGCCTGGTGCATGTCCGCATGCCCAGTGGAGAGGTGCGCTTTGTACAAATGGACTGCATGGCCACGGTGGGCCAGGTTTCCAATTTTGAACATGCCAACATGTCTCAAGGAAAGGCGGGACGCAATCGCTGGCGCGGTCGGCGTCCCACCGTGCGCGGCGTGGCACAGGATCCGGCTTCCCATCCCCATGGTGGCGGTGAGGGGCGCTCGCCGATCGGCATGCCCTCCCCCAAGACTCCCTGGGGCAAGCCGGCCTTGGGCCATCGCACCCGGCGCAACCCGTCCACCGACAAGAACATCGTGCGTCGGCGCTCGAAGCGCCGGTAGAGCGGAAAGGAGCCAGGAAACAGCCCGTGTCTCGTTCTCTCAAGAAAGGTCCCTACGTTGACCTCAAATTGCTGAAGCGCATCGAGGTGATGAACCAGACCGGCGAACGCCAGGTGGTCCGCACGTATGCGCGGGCCAGCACCATCTTCCCGCAATTTGTGGGACACACCATCGCCGTGCATGACGGACGGCGGCATGTGCCAGTCCTGATCACGGAGAACATGGTGGGGCACAAGCTGGGCGAGTTTGCGCCCACCCGTTATTTCCGAGGGCACATGCGATCGGAACGGAGCACGTCAGTCAGGTAAGTCAACACGCGGATTCAGACACCATGGAAGTTTCGGCCAAGAGTCGCTATACCGGCATCAGTGCCCGCAAGGTGCGCTTGGTGCTGAACGAGGTGCGGGGCATGCCCGCGCAGGAGGCCGTGCATATGCTGCGCCTGATGCCGCAGTCTGCGGCCGCGGTGCTGGCGACCACCATTTCCAGCGCCCTGGCCAATGCCGAGGAAAACTTCGACCTGGACCGGGACGACATGTACATAAAGCGGGCGTTTGCAGACGAGGCCCCCCATCGCCGATGGCGCCGTTTTGGCGGTCGGGGTCGGTTCAAGCCGTGGATACGGAGTTCTTCCAATATCACCATCATCCTGGACGAAAGAGATTGGTCCTTGGACGAGTAGGAACAGCAGCGGAGCGGAATCTACATGGGACGCAAAGTTCATCCAACCGGATTTCGGTTGGGCCTGGTCAAAGAGCATCACAGTCGCTGGTTTGCCCGGGGCAAGGAATATGTGGCCATGCTCGATGAAGATCGCGCAATTCGCGACACGATCCTGTCCCGTCTTCCGGATGCCAACATCAGTCAGATTGACATCGAAAGGCAGTCCAATCAGGTGGAGGTGATCGTGGAGACCGCACGGCCCGGGGTGATCATTGGCCGCAAGGGAGCCACGGTGAACGAGTTGCGCGAAACGTTGCTCAGGGTCACTGGCCGCAGTGTCCGGATCGATGTCAAGGAGCTGAACCGGCCTGAACTCAGCGCCAAGCTGGTGGCCCACAGTGTCAGCGAGCAGCTGGCCCGTCGGGTGAGCTGGCGGCGGGCCATGCGTTCTGCCGGTCAGCGGGCCATGCGCCAGGGAGCCAAGGGCTTCATGATCACGGTGGCCGGTCGCCTGGGCGGCAGCGACATGGGGCGCGTGGACAGTTTTCGCGAAGGGCAAGTGCCGCGCCACACCCTGCGGGCCAATATCGACTATGGCACGGATGAAAGCAATACTACCTATGGCGTGATCGGCGTCAAGGTGTGGATTTATCAAGGCGAGGTGCTGCCGGGCCAGGAATATCACACCCGGTACCAGGAGGTTTCCTAGGCGGACAGCCGGGGGACAGCGGGAGAGATGGTGCAATAATGTTGATGCCCAAACGTTTCAAGCATCACAAGACCCACAGGGGACGCATGCGCGGATTGGCCAGCCGGGGCAGTTCGGTTGATTTCGGCACCTATGCCTTGCAGGCCGTGGAGCCCCACTGGGTTACCAGCCGGCAGATTGAGGCCGCCCGCCGCGCCATCGTGCGGTACGTGCGCAGAGGCGGCAAGCTCTGGATCCGGATCTTTCCGGACAAACCCGTCACGCAGCGGGGAGCGGAAACCCGCATGGGTTCCGGCAAGGGAAATGTCGAGTACTACGTGGCGGTGGTCAAGCCGGGCCGCATTCTTTTCGAGATGACTGGCGTGTCGGAAGAGCAGGCCCGGGAGGCGTTCCGGCTGGCCCAGCACAAGCTGCCGATGCAGACCCAGTTCATTGTGCGCCAAGTGCTGTAGCAGGGAGCGGAAGCAGAAATGGCAGTGTTGAAGGCAAACACCTTGCTGGACAAGACCGACGCGGAACTGGAAGAGATGGTGCGTACCTGCCACCAGGAACTGTTTAACCTGCGGTACCAGTTGACGACCGGAAAGCAGCAGAACACCGCCCGGTCGCGCGAAGTCCGCAAGGAAATGGCCCGTATCAAGACGGTGCAGCGGCACCGTGAGTTGACCAGTCAGGAATATAAGGAATGAGTGCAACAAGTCGCAAGGTGCTGATCGGCACTGTGGTGCAGGACGTGAACGACAAGACCGTGGCGGTGCGCGTGGAACGCTCCACGCGGCACCCGCTCTACGGCAAGATCACGCGTTCCCACAAGAAGTACCAAGTGCATGACGAGACCAATCAGGCCTGCATAGGGGACCAGGTCCGCATCAAGCAGTGCAGCCCCGTTTCCAAGCGCAAGCATTTCTATCTCGAATCCATTGTGGAACGGGCTCCGGGTCTGGACCGGGTCGAGTAGCCGCACGGCTTCGGGAGCAACGGACCATTCCAGGGAAGGCCAGATCATGATTCAACAGGAAAGCCGTCTGCGCGTGGCAGACAATTCGGGGGCGAGAGAGCTGCTGGCCATCCGGGTCAAGGGAGGCAGTGTGCGCCGCCATGGCAAGGTGGGGGACATCATCACCGCTTCGGTGAAGTCCGCCATCCCGGCCGGCACTGTCAAGAAGGGCGAAGTGGTCCAGGCGGTGATCGTGCGCACGAGATCGCCCATTCGGCGCCGGGACGGCAGCTTCATTCGGTTCAATGACAATGCTGCCGTGATAGTGGATGACACCCGTTTTCCGCGGGGCACGCGCATTTTTGGCCCCGTAGCCCGTGAGTTGCGGGAACGCGGCTTCATGCGGATCGTGTCATTGGCCCCTGAAGTGCTTTAGCGGACAGCGCGGAGAGTGGATCAAGCAACATGAGCAGCAAGATTTTGGTCGGGGATCAAGTAGTGGTGATCGCCGGGGCCGCGAAGGGTGAACGCGGGAAGGTGCGGGACATCATCCGGCGCCGCAGGCGCAATGGCGACTTGGACCCCAACCGGGTCTATGTCGTTGTGGAAGGCGTGAATTTGCGCATGAAACACCAGCGGCCCACCGGCAGGACTCAGACGCAGAGAGGCATTATCGAGATTGAGGCCCCCATTCACATCAGCAATGTGGCGGTCCTGGGCACGGATGACAAGCCGACCCGCCTGGGTCTGCGCTTTGAAAATGAAGACAAGATTCGATTCGACCGGCGCACCGGCGCCCCGGTTCCACGGCCGGTCTCCTAGCGGTCCACCATCCACACAGGTCCGAGAGCGACATGAGCGAGAAGTCCCCCAACGGTACAGAGCCGGCTCCCTTTGAGGCAGCGCCCCGGCCCCGGATGCTGGTGCAATACCGTGAGGAAATTGTGCCGGCCATGATGACGGAATTCGGGTACCGGAACCGACTGCAGGTGCCCACCATCACGAAGGTGGCCGTGAACATTGGACTGGGTGAAGCCTTGACCAACGCCCGGGCTGTCGAGGCTGCCAGTCGGGACCTGGAGCTGATCACCGGCCAGAAGCCGGTGGTAACGCGGGCCCGGAAATCCATTGCCACGTTCAAGCTGCGGGAAGGCATGCCGGTGGGTCTGAAGGCCACCCTGCGGGGCCGCCGGCAGTGGGATTTTCTGGATCGGCTTATCCATTTGGCCCTGCCCCGTCAGCGGGACTTCAGGGGAGTGTCCCCGGATTCCTTTGATGGCCGCGGCAACTACAGTCTGGGCCTGACCGAGCAGCTGATTTTCCCTGAGATTGACTACGAGAAGATCGATGCCATCCGGGGCTTGGAGGTCTCCATTGTGACCTCTGCCCGGACCGATGAAGAAGGCCGGCATTTGTTACGGCTGTTGAGCATGCCTTTTGTGCGCACGGCAACCTGAAGCCCGTGACGGCATTCCCGATTTGAGTTTTCAGAAACCCGAGGAGTAGAGTTGGCCAAAAAGTCCATGGTTGCACGGGAAACCAAGCGCAACCACCCCCATCGAGTCCGAAATCGCTGTCATATGTGCGGTCGCCCACGGGCCTTTATGCGCCGCTTTGGCTTGTGCCGTATCTGTTTTCGGGGCGAGGCCCTGGAAGGCCGCATTCCGGGTGTGGTCAAGTCCAGCTGGTGAACGGGAGCTCGAGGAGGCAACAGGCATGAACATAGATCCCATTTCGGACTTTCTGACGCGGATTCGCAATGGACAGGCCATGCAGCACGAGTTTGTGAGCATGCCCAGTTCCCGCATCAAGCTTGAATTGGCCCGGGTCTTGTTTGAAGAAGGGTTTGTCGCGGGATACCGGGAGCACGAGGTTGGCAATCATGTGGAACTGGCCATTGACCTGAAATACGATCGTCACGGCCAACCGGTGATCAGTCATCTGCAGCGCATCAGCAAGCGCGGTCGCCGGGAGTATGCCGGCTGGCGTGACCTGCGTTGGGTGCGCAGCGGCTTGGGAATTCGCATCTTGACCACGCCAGGCGGCATTATGACCGGACAGCAGGCCCGGCGCGCCCGGCTGGGCGGCGAAGTGATCTGCGAAGTGTGGTAGCCCACAGAGCGAACGGAAACACTCATGTCTCGTATCGGCAATCAACCCATTCCTGTGCCGCCCGGCGTAATCATCGATGTTGCGCCCGGCCAGTTCGTAAAGGTGACCGGGCCCAAGGGCACCTTGGAGGAGCGCATCTCGCCGCGGCTCGCCGTGGAGCAGCGTGATGGCATCCTGGAAGTCAAGCGCAAGGGCAATGCCCAGAACCTGCGGGCCCTGCATGGCCTGTCACGGGCCCTGATCCGCAACATGGTGGTAGGCGTGACCGAAGGCTACACGCGGGTTCTGGAGGTGCACGGCGACTTTTACCGCGCTTCCATGAAAGGTTCCACCTTGGTGCTGCAGGTCGGCAAGAGCCACCCTGTGGAATACCCGTCCACCCAGGCGGTTTCGCTGGATGTGGATCAGAGTGGACGGGTGATCACCCTGCAGGGCATCAGCAAGAGCGACATCGGCCAGCTGGCCGCCGAGATCCGGGGCGAACGTCCTCCGGAACCTTATGGTGGCTCCGGAATTCGCTATCGGGGCGAACGGGTTCGGTCCAAGGCGGGCAAGGTCGGCAAGGCGAGTGTCTAGGAGTAGGGCAATGGCAAAGGTCCGGAACCGTTTTCATGCGCGCGTCAAGAGGCACCGGCGGCTCAGGAACAAGGTGGCGGGCACGTCGAGTCGTCCGCGGCTGAGCGTGTTCCGCAGTTCTGGGCACATTTACGCCCAGCTGATTGACGATCAGACAGGCCACACGCTGGTCTCTGCGGCCACGAACGAAAAAGAGCTGCAGTCCAAGGTGGGATCGCAGAGGCCCGTGGCCCAGGCCCGCGTGGTGGGTGAGGTGCTGGCGGAACGGGCACGGCAGAAAGGAGTGACCCGGGCAGTGTTTGACCGGGGCGGCTTTCAGTTTCACGGACGCGTAAAGGCCTTGGCCGACGGTAGCCGGGCCCAGGGCTTGAGGTTCTAGGGCATCCCGGCCCGACTGTAAGGAGAAGTGCGGAGTGGCGCGACAAAACGATCGAAACGACGACCAAGGCGACGGCCTGGAAGACAGGGTGGTGCAAATTACCCGGACCGCCAAGGTGGTGAAGGGCGGGCGGTCATTCGCCTTCCGCGCGGTCTTGGTGGTGGGGGACATGTCCGGCCGCGTGGGTGTGGGCATTGGCAAGGCCCGCGAAGTGCCCGAGGCCATCCGGAAAGCCAGAGAGAAGGCCACCCGCAACATGGTGGAAGTGCCGATTGTCGGCAAGACCATTCCGCACGCGATTGAGACTCGCTTCGGGTCCGCCCGTGTGCTGCTCCGCCCGGCCAGTCCGGGCACGGGCGTCATTGCTGGGGGCGGTGTCAGACCAGTCCTGGAGGTCGCGGGCATTTCGGATATCTTGACCAAATCCTTGGGCTCCAGCAATCGCCTGAATGTGACGCAGGCAACCTTTCTGGCCCTGCAGCAGCTGCAGGATTATCGGGCTGAAGCCCAGGCCCGGGGTGTTGACGAGGCGCAGCTGATGCCTTTCTGGATGCGGGGAACGATATGATGGCGGAGACCGTCAAGATAACACTGGTCAAAAGCGGGATTGGCAGTCCTCAGCGGCAGAAAGATACGCTGAAGGCTCTAGGCCTGCGCAAACTGCACAAGACAGTGGAACGGGAAGACAATGCCGTTACGCGCGGCATGATGGCCAAGGTGTCCCACCTCATCAAGGTGGAGGGATCGGCCAGACCCCAATCGGGCATCCACGGAGAGTAACGGCATGAAACTGCATGAAATTCCCCAGGGCCGACACGGGCACCGCTCCCGCAAGCGAGTGGGGCGCGGCACTGGATCCGGCAAGGGCAAGACCTGCGGCCGGGGCACCAAGGGGTACAACGCGCGTTCCGGCGGCGGGGTGCATCCTACCTTTGAAGGTGGCCAGCTGCCGCTGGTCAAGCGGCTGCCCAAGCTGCGCGGGTTTAAGCGGCGGCAAAAAATCCATTACGCGGCAGTCTCGCTGGAAGCCCTGCAAGCAAAGTTCGAAGACGGGGCCGCGGTCTCGCTGGAAGCCCTGGTGGACCGTGGGCTGGCCCGCAACCTGCGGGAGCCGATCGTCATCCTGGGGCCCGGGAAATTGACCAAGAGGCTGACCGTACATGCCCACCGCGTCAGCAGGCCCGCCCGCATGGCCATCGAGGAATGCGGCGGTGCTGTGGAAATCGAAGCCTTGCTGACGGTCTGACTCATGCTGCAAGCTGTCCGCAGCGCCTTCATGCTGCCGGATCTCCGCAACAAGCTGCTGATCACGATCGGCATTCTGGTGGTCTACAGGCTGTGTGCCCACATTCCCCTGCCGGGCGTGGATGCCAGCGCCTTGGGCCGTTTGTTCACCCAGGATCCCAACATCCTGTTGAACATGCTGAATTTTTTCAGCGGAGGCGCCCTCTCCCAGATGGGAGTGATGGCCTTGGGCGTGTATCCCTACATCACTGCCTCCATCATCATGCAGTTGCTGGTGCCCATGGTGCCTCAACTGCAGGAGTTGAGCAAGGAAGGAGAGCACGGCCGCGCCCAGATCGGCAAGTACACCTATTACATGACGGTGCCCTTGGCCATCATTTATGCTGTGGGGCAGGCCACCTTGCTGAATTCCTCGTTCGGCGGCGGCATCTCGGTATTCACCAATTGGGGCTTCACGGGCTCCAGCCTGTTGCCCTCGCTGACCATCATCATTGGCATGGCGTCGGGCACCATGTTTGCGGTGTGGTTGGGGCAGCTGCTCACCCAGCAAGGCATTGGGAATGGTGTGTCCTTGATCATTTTTGCCGGCATTGTCGCCAGTTTGCCCCAGCAGGTGCGCCAAATCATTGTGACGGGCCGGTGGGATCTGCTGCTCATCTTTTCCATCATCACGGTTCTGACCATTGCCTTGATTGTCTGGGTGAATGAAGGGCAGCGCCGGATCCCGGTGCAGTACGGCAAGCGGGTGCGGGCCGTGCGGGGCAACCAGCAGGTGATGGTGGGCGGCCGTTCCACGTACATTCCCATGAAAATCAATTCCACAGGCATGATTCCCTTGATCTTCGCCCAGAGCCTGCTCATTTTTCCGAGTACGCTGGCTACGTTCTTCACTGCCTCGGCAGGATGGGTGGGGCAGGCCGCGGCCGTGCTGGCTGCCGTCATGTCACCGGCCAACTGGGTCTATTGGCTGGCCTATTTCCTGCTGGTCGTGGCTTTTACCTATTTCTACGCGGATGTCATGTTTCGCCAGCAGGACTTGCCCAACACCCTGCGCAACCAAGGCGGCTATATCATGGGGCTGCGGCCCGGGCCGCGCACGGCGGACTACCTGCAGGGCGTCCTGTCTCGCATTACCTTCTTTGGGGCCATCTTCCTGGGATTTATTGCGGTCTTGCCGTTTCTGGTGGGGCTCGTCTTCGGCGGCGGGGCTGTCAGTGGTGGCTACAGCACGCTGCTGATCAGCAGCGCGGGCCTCCTGATCGTGGTGGGCGTGGTGCTGGACACCATGCGCCAGATCGAATCGCAGCTGATGATGCGCAACTACGAAGGCTTCATTCGATAGCCTGCCAGGCCCGGGCGCAGTATCCTTCCAACCTGCCCTCGCATGGATGCACTCCGGCAATTTGTCGTGTTTCTGGGCGTGCCCGGGGCCGGCAAAGGCACACAGGTGAAACGCCTGCAGGCGGCCTGTCAGCTCCCCCAGGTCTCCACCGGCGACCTGTTTCGCCAACATCTGCGCGAAGAGACCGAACTGGGCATCTGGGCGCAGTCCTTCATGAACAGGGGTGAACTGGTGCCGGATGACGTGACCATTCGGATGGCCAACGCAAGACTGGCAGAGCCGGACTGTGTCCGCGGCGCCTTGCTGGATGGATACCCACGCAATCTTGTTCAGGGGGATGCCCTGCAGGGCCTGGCCACCCGGGAGGGGGCCCGCATCTGCGCCGTGTTTCTGGACCTGGCCGACGCGATCTGTCGCGACCGGATCGTGGGCCGCCGTCAGTGCAAGGAATGTGGCGAGGTGTATCACCAGACCCTGAACCCCCCGCGGCAGCATGGCGTCTGCAATGTCTGTCAAGGGAAGCTGTACCAGCGGCAGGACGACACCGAAGAGGCCCTGGCCACCCGGATACTGGCCTATTACAAGGAGACAGCCCCCTTGATTGGGTATTTCCACGCCTTGGATGCCCTGATCACGTTGCCGGCGGATGGCACACCGGACGAGACGGCAGTGCGCATTCGGGAAGTCCTGGCGCCTCGTTTGGGAGGACTGTAGCCGTGGGACGTCGTCGTCGGCGCTTGGCCCCGTTGCCCCGCAAGAGCAGGCGGGAAATGGACATAATGCGTGAAGCGGGCCGCATCGTGGCGCAGGTGCACGCCAGCCTGCAAGAGGCCATCGCCCCCGGAGTCAGCACCTGGGAGCTGGACATGCTGGCGGCGGAGACCATGGCGCGGCTTGGCGCCGAAAGTTGCTTCCTGGGTTACATGGGATTTCCGGCTCACACCTGCGTCAGCGTCAATGAGGAGCTGGTACATGGCATTCCCCGCAAGCGGTGCCGGCTCAAGTTGGGCGACATAGTGAGCATTGATGTGGGCGTAAGGCACAGAGGCTATATCGGCGACAGCGCCTGGACCTATGCTGTGGGCGAAATCAGCGAGCAGGCCACCCACCTGATGCAAGTGACCAAGGACAGCCTGTTTGCAGGGATTGAGGCCGCCTGTCCGGGCAATCGTCTGCGAGATGTGTCCCGTGCCGTGCAAAGGCATGTGGAAGGCCACAATCTGCATGTTGTGCGCAAGTACACAGGGCACGGCGTAGGCAAGGAAATGCATGAGCCGCCGCAGATCCTCAACTACGACGTGAATTGGCCCGAGGCCCAGCAGAGAATCCCGGAAGGGCTGGTCTTTGCCCTGGAACCCATGGTGCAGGTAGGCACCTGGGAAACCCATACCTTGGCAGACAACTGGACCGTGGTCAGCAAGGACCGCAGCCTGACGGCGCACTTCGAGCACACCGTGGCCATCCTTTCGGACGGCCCCCGCATATTGACAGCCTTGTAGGGGAGATGTAGAATGGCAATCTTGCGCGACTGCCGATTCTGCGGTTTTTTGGAGGTGTGCAATGAAGGTTCGACCTTCCGTCAAGAAGATGTGTGACAACTGCAGTGTCGTGCGGCGGCGAGGCATCGTGTTTGTGATTTGCTCGAATCCCAAGCACAAGCAGCGACAGGGCTGAACCGGCCTTGGGTCGCAGTCAGGAGATTGGATAGCGGGAGTTTGTATGGCGCGCATTTCCGGTGTTGATGTTCCCCGAGACAAGGCCGTCTTGTTCTCGTTGACCTACATCTATGGCATTGGCCGCACTATCAGCGGCAAGATCTGTGCGGAGGCACAGGTGGATCCCGCCGTGCGGGTGAAAGACTTGAACGAAAGTGAAGTGGGGCGCATCCGGGACTACATAGACAGCAATCTGATGGTGGAGGGAGACCTGCGGCGTGAAGTGCAGATGAATCTGAAACGCCAGACGGAAATCGGGTCCTATCGGGGCCAACGACATCGCCGCAACCTGCCTTCGCGCGGACAGCGCACCCGGACCAACGCCCGCACCCGCCGTGGACGGCGGATGACGGTAGCGGGGCGGCGGCGCACGGCCGGTCACTAGCAGAACCACTCACAGGAGCAACGCAGATGGCTCGCAGGCGAAGTAGAACCGCGCGTCGCGACCGACGTCAGGTACCCTCGGGGCAGGTCCATATCCGGGCCACCTTCAACAACACCATAGTGACTGTCACGGATGCCATGGGGGCTGTCTTGTGCTGGAGCAGCAGCGGCTGCTGTGGATTCAGCGGCAGTCGCAAGAGCACTCCCTATGCGGCAGGCCAGGCTGGCCTGGCAGCCGGCACCCGGGCCTACAACGATTACGGTGTGCGGGAGGTGCAGGTCTTTGTCAAGGGTCCGGGACCGGGCCGCGAAAATGCCCTCTCGTCCCTGGTGGCCGCCAAGTTGCAACTGAAGTCCATCACGGATGTGACGCCCCTGCCGCATAATGGCTGTCGCCCGCCCAAAAAGCGGCGCGTCTAAGTCCGCTGCTTCCTGCCCCTATTCAATCCGCTTCAAGACGGCCCCCATTTGAGGTAAGTACATGGCACGTTATACGGATGCAGTCTGTCGACTCTGTCGCCGGGAAGGCGAGAAGCTCTTTCTGAAGGGGTCTCGCTGCCTAGGGCCCAAGTGTGCGTTCGAGACCAAGGGATATCCTCCGGGCGAACATGGCATTCGGCTTATGGGGCGGCGGCGGCGCCAGTCTGATTACAGCCTGCAACTGCGGGAAAAGCAGAAGGCGCGCCGCATCTACGGCGTATATGAGAAACAGTTCCGCAGGTATTTTCAGGCGGCCACACGCGCGCCAGGGCTTACCGGCGTGGAGCTGGTGCGGCTGCTGGAGACCCGCCTGGACAACGTGGTTTTCAGACTGGGCTTTGCCTCGAGCCGGGCCCAGGCCCGGCAGCTGGTGACCCATGGTCACTTTGCAGTGAACGGACGGCGGGTGAACATTCCGTCCTACACCGTCCATGCCGATGACGTGATCACGGTGCGCACCCGAAGCAAGCGCAACGGGTTCTTCTCGACTTCGGAGTGGCAGCCAGCCAATGCCACGCCGACCTGGCTGGCCTTGGACACGGAAAACATGCAAGGCCAGGTCTTGCGTGTCCCTTCCAGGGAGGAAATGGGCACCGAGCTGAATGTGCAGTTGATTGTGGAATATTACAGCGCGCGCTGACCTTGCGCCGGTTGCCCTGGCGCTCACTGGAGGAATCCCCTTGCAAAGTCAGATTCTGCCCAAGCTTCACACGATCCACGAGACCCAGAAATACGGCCAGTTTCAGCTGAAACCGTTGATGCGCGGCTACGGCACCACTTTGGGCGTTTCGCTGCGCCGCGTGTTGCTGTCCAGTCTGCGCGGCACCGCCGTGACCGCGATCCGAATCCAGGACATCTACCATGAGTTTGCCGCCATTCCCCATGTCCGGGAAGACACCACCCAGTTGATCCTGAATGTCCGGGAGATTGCCCTGCGCTCGCACTCCAGTCATCCTGTCACCTTGACCCTGCATGTACAGGGGGCCGGAGTGTACACTGCCGGGGACATCGGGGAAAACGCCGACGTGGAAATCCTGAATCCGGAGTTGTACCTGTTGACTGCCGACAGTGACACGGATCTGGAAATCGACTTGGTGGTGGAGCGCGGGTACGGGTACTCGCCGCAGGAAGAGCGAACCAACGCGCTGGCCAGCAGCCTGCCCATCGATGCCGTGTTCAGCCCCATCGTGCGAGCGTCCTACCGGGTCGAAGACCATCGAGTGGGCCAGCAGACGGACCTGGACCAGGTCACTCTGGAAGTGTGGACCGATGGGTCCGTGAGTCCGTTGAATGCCGTGCAGGAGGCATCCCGTATCCTGGTAAACCATTTGCGGGTCGTGATGCTGGATAGTGACGAAGAGGAAGTCGTCCCGGCTGAAGTGATAGAGGACGCCCCAGATGCCAAATTGCAGGATTCCATCGAGGGTCTGGACTTGAATGTCCGCACCTACAACTGCCTGAAGCGCGTAGGCATCGCCACGCTGGGGGAACTGTTCGTGCTGATGGAGAAAGGCCGTGACGAGATGCTGGCCATCCGCAACTTTGGCCAGAAGTCCCTGGATGAATTGCTGGCGCAGCTGAAGAAGAAGGACCTGTTGCACATTCCAGGCACCAACCTTGAAGAGTACCTGGAAGTGGATATGGAAGGAATGTCACTGGCCACCGAGGAACTGGAGGGTGAAGAACTGGACCCGGTCCAGTCAGACGCGCCTACCGCCGTGTCCGGCTAAGGTCCGGGCTGGAAGCCGCTAGAAACGAGGAGCCATGAGCACGCGACATAGAGTCAAGCACACGCGCTTGGGCCGCAATCCGGGTCAAAGCAAATCCGTTCTGCGCAATCTGGTCTGCAGTTTGCTTGAACATGAACGCATCATCACCACGGAGGCGAAGGCCCGCGTGCTGCGGCCCGTCGCCGAACGCATGATCACGCAAGCCAAAAGGGGCATTGCCCGCGAAGCCCGTGGGCAGCAGGGGGCCCGAGTCCACGCCTACCGGCTGTTGATGGCGCGGTTGTCGCACAACCGGCCGGTTGTGGAGCGGCTGTTCTCGGATTTGGCTCCGCGCTACGGAGCCCGGAACGGCGGCTATACCCGCATGATCAAGCTGGGGTCGCGCAAGATTGATTCGGCGCGCATGGCCGTGGTCGAGCTGGTGGACATTCCGGCCGAGTGAACGCATGCGTAAGCACATGAGAGGATCTCGCTCGTGCGCGTGGTCGGGGTGGTCGGCTATGACGGTACCCGTTATCAGGGCTTTCAGCGGCAATCCGCAGCGCCTACGATCCAGGGAGCCTTGGAGCAGGGTCTGGCGGCTTGCACAGGAAACACGCCGGCCGTGGTGGGCGCCGGCCGGACCGACAGCGGGGTCCATGCCACTGGACAGGTAGTGGCCGCCGATGTGACATGGCGGCATGAGGTGTCGGCTCTGCGCCGGGCCTGGAATGCCAATTTGCCACCAGACATTGCCGTGTCCCGGCTGTACAACGCTCCTTCCGACTTTCATCCGCGTTATGATGCTCTCTCCCGCACCTACATCTACCAGGTTCTGCAGCACACTGGGGGAAGGCCAGGGGACCGCTGGCCGCTGGCCGGGGGCCGCAGCTGGTACATTCCCCAATACTTGGATGTCGCGGCCATGAACGAGGCGGCCATGGCACTACTGGGGACCCGCGATTTCGCGGGATTTGGGCCTGCCCCTGACGGAGGTCACACGGTCCGTACTCTGCTGCAGGCCCGTTGGCGGGGCGATGGAGAGACGCCGGAGGCCTTGCTGGACGCAACGGTCGGCAGAATGGTGTTTACCATAACGGCCAATGCCTTCCTGTATCGCATGGTGCGGAGACTGGTAGCCACGCTGGTGCAGGTGGGCAAGGGAGAATGGGGGTTGTCCGATGTGCAGGCTGTACTGGCAGCCCGGGACGCCAGTGTCAGTCCGCCTCCTGCTCCCGCTCAGGGCTTGATCCTGGGCAAAGTCACGTATGAAAGGCCGCTAGCGGAATGGAGGAGTAACTGAGACAGTGCAGACATTCAGTTTGAGTGCAGAAAGAGCGCACGCACAAAGGGAATGGCTCCTGATTGATGCCCAGGGGCAGACATTGGGACGGCTGGCCTCGAAGATCGCGACTTTGTTGCAGGGCAAACACAAGGCCACCTATTCGCCTCACGTGGACAATGGCGATTTCGTGATCATTGTCAACTGCGAGAAGGTCCAGGTCACTGGCAACAAGCTGCAGAACAAGTACTATCATAGACATTCGGGGTATCCCAGTGGCCTGACCAGCATCGTGCTGCAGGAACAACTCAGGAAATTCCCGGAGCGGGTCATTGCCGGTGCAGTCAAGGGCATGGTGCCCAAGACTCGCCTGGGCCGGACCCAATTGCGAAAGTTGAAGGTGTATGCGGGTGGCAAACATCCGCATGAAGCGCAGAAGCCCCGTACGGTAGAGGTGTAGGTGGACATGGATGCATACGTAGAAGCCAATGGCCGGCGCAAGACTGCATCGGCCCGGGTCAGGCTATATCCTGGCACCGGCGAAATATTGGTCAACGAGAAGCCTTTTGACGTTTATTTCGGACGTGAATCCAGCCGGGCCCGCGTGTTGGCGCCACTGCATTTGACAGGCCAGCTGGAAACTTCCAACATCAGCATCCAAGTCAAGGGTGGTGGCGAGTCCGGGCAGGCCGTGGCGGCCAGTCATGGCATTGCCCGCACGTTGGTGAAGCGCGAAGAGCTGGGTTCGGAAAGTCAGAGAGCTCTGCAGACTCTGTTGAAAGAGGCCGGACTGCTCACCCGAGATCCCCGCAAGAAGGAACGGAAGAAGCCGGGTCTCAAGCGGGCGCGCAAGGCGCCGCAATACACAAAGCGGTAGCGGACTGCTTGCAGGCGCCGTGCCCAGCCTGCAAGAGCGCGGGCACGGCACGTCTCAGCGGTGGCATCCCCGACCGGGCCTTCGGAGTCAGGCATGTTGCCAGTCCGGGTGGCTTTGCTCCATTACCCGCAGTACGTTGAGAAGTACAGTTGGCTGGTTCGAAGCCTGTTGTCAGCCCAGGATCTAGCATTCGTGTACCGGGAAGATGGCCCCTGCACCGGCCATCGCTATGTAATCGAGGAAAGACTGCGTCAGGCCTGCGATTTCGGTGACACGGATTGGCTCCTGACCGTGGGCGGCACTTGGCCGACCCTGGGCCCAAGCCCTGCGGAAATCATGCCTCTCGCTACCGCCAGTGTCCTGGAGCGGCCCTTGCCGGGAGTGCTTGAAACGTTGCGCGCTCAGGCTGTCCAGTTGCAGCCGCGGGCCATGCTGGACTGCGGGGTGGCCGGTGTGCGTGGCGCCACGTTCCTGCTGAACCTGCCCTCGGACGCGGACCTGATTTCGATCTACCTGCAGACTCTCGGACCGGTGGCCACCGAACTGTTGCAGTTGCTGCGGAGAGAAGGGACGGGTGATGATGATGGCTCGGGACAGATGGCTCAGGAGCCTGAACGCAGGCCGGCGGCGCTGCGCGCGAGGGACTTCGCCGCCTTTCTGGACCGGAGACGGCCTGCAAAGTTGGGCCAGAAGGACCGTGGACAGTCGCGGGACCCCTAGGGACTGAACGAAGGGGAGGCGCGGCGTTCGGAGATGATTTCCAGGACAGTCAGAAAACGTTCCAATTCATCTTCCGCGTGCTGGGTATCTTCGGTTTCCATTTTCTGCTGGATATCAAGTCCCAGACGGGCCAGTTCGGCGAAGAGCAGCTGAGCCTGTGCATAGCCTTGGTAGAGTGACACTGTGGGATCGGCCTCGGCGGCCAGTTCCGGCAATGCCGCGGCAGGCAGGCAACAGATGGTGTGCGGACCGATGAGGCTCCGGAAATAGGAGGCGGTGGTGCAGACCTGGGTGTCCTGCAAGTTCTCCCAGACCAGTTGGAGGGGATGGGCCGCCTGACGCTGCAGAGCATTCCACTGGGCGCCTCTGGACCGCTGGGCCACGATGGCGGCTGCCAGGCGCGCGGTGGCAATGGCCGCACGCCCCTTTTTCTGCTCCAGTTCGAGTTTCTGCTCCAGGTTCGGTTCCAGCTCAATGGCCTCGTCCAGCAAGGCATCCACGACATTGTCGATCCCGGCAATATTGACGCCGACCAGACAATGGATGCCTTCCAGAGGCAATCCGTTGGATGCCCTGCGCTCCAAACCGGCACGATAGGAATCAAGCACCTGGGAAATGCGTTCTCGATCCCGCAGATTGGACATGTACACGCTGACATTGTCGGTGATCAGGTCGGGCATGGCCGTGAGTGCAGCCGGGCTGGACGGAATCTTGACCACGAAATTGCGCCGATTCATGTGCCTGGCGATGCGGCGGGCCTCGGCTCGGATCTGCGCTGGATCATCCAGTCCCTGGGGCCGTACGGGCACTGCCACCAGACCCCGGGCATGGCTGGATGCAGTGTATTGGTCAAACCACAGATCAGCCAGCACACTGCAATCCCGCAGCATCAGCCTCTCGCAAATGCCGCTGGCATCAATGCCGCGCCGCTCTTCGACCAGCCTGAGCATGGTCTCGTCGTAGAGTTCGCCTGCCTGCAAGGCTTCCGGCGTCAGCAAGCGGCAACCAGCCACACCCGAAAAACCCAGACTGACAGCCTGCTGCACCGATTCCTCAGTCAGGTCCGCAGCCGTCATGGCTTCTTCCAGCCAATAGTGCTGACCCAGCTGGACAAGGCGATCAACCTGATTCATGGCACCGTAAGACCAAGGAGCTCGAGAGCAGGATGCGGAATGTGGGAGCCTGTCCGAAGGGTTGGCGCGGGGCCAGTCCAGTGTCAGGGATTATAGCACTCGACGGGTTGAGGTCTTGAGAGTTCCCAAGGCAATCGCCAAGTCGCGCATTGGAGCAAAACTGTCATGTTTTCCGGTTGCTATGGGCCAGAATTGGGCCGTACATCCAAGACCCATCCGTTCGTCTAGGCCATCAACGTGACTTGCATCGGATGACAGGATGCGGGCAGGCGCAGAGCAGACCTCCGACCGGTGGGCAACGCCTCTGCTAACTCTGCCAGAGGACCGTGTGTGTAGCCGGTCTCTCCCCTTCCTGCCCAAGACTGTATGCATGAACCGATTTCCGTTTTACCTGTCCTTGTCAGTTCCTTGGGATCCAGAAATGCAAGGCACGACAGCGGTCCCGGAAATTCCTGTGGGGAGGGAGGAGGATGACTGACTCAATGGGCCCTCACCGGGGAGCCTCCGCAGGTGGTGCAAACGGAATACCGTACATCGGCCATGTTCAAGACCCGATTTGCTGCACACCCGAAAATCAGGATGCGATGGCCCTGCCTGTCTGTGCCCGCGCTGTGGTTGGGACATGCCTGCACTGGGAACACCTGTCTTGGAGATGCAGGCCACCGTGACTCGATCCGGCCATTGGCTGCGGACGGTCGGGCTGCAGGCCGAGGTCAACGACCCGCGCGCAACCAAGGACCTTCAGGCGCGGTCAAATGGGTAAATGGGTAGCAACGAATTCTCCAATGATGTGCGAATGGCACAGAGCCGATATCAGGCGTAAATCACCATGGTTTTTCTTCCCGCCGGTGTGGTCTGCTCCTCAACGCGCGTACGCTCCGGGATATCGGGCTGCCCCACACGCTGGTCAAACACCACCAGCCAACCCCTGTCCAGTCCCAGACGTCCCAGATAGGCGTCCAGTTGCACCAGCCCCTGGTGCACCGGACTGGCCCGGCCGTCACGCCAGACCTTCAGTTCCATGGCCATGCGTGTGTTGCCGTGATACAGACAAAGGTCGATGCGCCCCGAGCCCACTGCATAGTCCCTTTCGACGCGGCCGTGGTCGTTGACCACCCGGTGCAGAAAGGCCATCAGCACCAGGTGCGGGGCAATCTCGTGGTACGGTGCGCCGCGCAGCAGGGGTTGCCCGTGCTGCCTCCAGAAAGCCAGAAAGGCATCCAGCAACCGTTCGGGGTCAAGGGTACCGTCGGGCTCCAGCCACGACGGATGGATGGCAGGCAGTGAAGCCTGCACGCTGGTGGCCAGCACCCTGGGTATCACCTCGCCGTAGATAGGATTGGCAATTGCCAGTCTGCCGGTGACTTCGCGCCGCACCAGCCCCAGATCCAGAGCGTAGGTCAGATCGTCGGGCGGTACGCTATCCAAGGTGTCACCGGCCAGGATGGGTTCCACCACGCGACGGATGCGCTCTTCCTGCAACTTGTCGGTCAACTGGTCCAGATGTGTTTGGCGTCGCCGGATGAGGATTTCCCGGGCCGTGTCTACATGCGTGTCAGTGATATCTGTCCGACCATCCGGCACCAGTTCCTCGACGCACACCTTGGCCAAGGCATTGACCAACCAAGGTTGGCCACGGGAGAGATGGAAGATCCGGCTTTGGGCTTGCCGGTCGAACACCTGCCCCGCCTCGGCCGTGTGTTGATCCAGCAACGACTCGACTTCCCGCGGGGTGAAGTCGCGTAGGGTGAAGGAGCGGGCTGCCACATTGAAGGGACTGGCCGTACCCAGATGCGACGATCCTCCCGACTTTACTTTGTAGTCACGCACATCGCGCAGGCCAATCAAGGCAATCGTGCCAGGAAAGGCCTCTGGACGCTCTGGAAAGCCCTCCCGGAGTTGACGCAGGACGGAGATGAGCACGTGGTCTTGCAAGGCGTCGATTTCATCAATCAGCACTACCAAGGGACGCGGCGCGGCCAGTGCCCATTCGGTCAGAAACGCGCCGATGCGTGTGCCGGCGGGACCTAGGGGTATGGAGCATGCAGGTTGCAGTTCCACGGGCAGGTGGAGGAGGATGCTCCTTTGCCATGAGACCAGAATGGCATTCTCCGCTGCCCCCACATCGGCGGGAAAGGCACTGCCTACCTGCACCGAGACCATGACGCCAATGTGTTGGCCTGCCTGGGTCAGCTGTTGGGCTAAGGCGGCCATAGCTGTGGACTTGCCTGTCTGGCGTGGGGCATGCAGGACGAAATATGCCTCTTGTGTCACCAAGCGCTCCAAGGCCGTCGCGTCAAGCCTGGCCAAGGGCGGCAGCATGTAGTGTTTGGCCGGGTTGCAGGGACCGGCAGTGTTGAAGAACCTCAAGGCGTTTCACTCGCTTGCGTACGGAAGCAGACGGCAAAGCGGCCTGCACCGTGCCAGATGTTGCCGCTCCACAGTAAGTGAAAGCCCCAAGGCCACTGGATTGTGGCTGCAGAGGCCCATTCCTGTCGTCTCTTGGCATTATCCATCGGCAAGCAGCTTCTTCAATGCATCTCCAAATTGCTCTGTGCGGGGCGCGTGAAACGATCTGACCCTGCGACTGCCCCAACTTTCCGGAATGGCAAGGACATCACAGCCAAAAACATCGTCAACCCAAACTTTTGCTGCCTCCTGATCGGTTATCCATGATGATGTGTCAGGGTTGGTTTTGGGCAAGAACACAGGAATGCGACTTTCAGAGGCGGGTCGGAGTCGGAGTCCCCAGTATGATTCGCAACTCTGGCACCCAGCTTGGAAACAGTTTTGGTCTCTACCACTGAATTGTTCTGCACGCCTGCCACATGCAGGACATGTGGCCAAAGCAATCAGGGTATTCTGTGCACAATCGAGATCCGCTTTGAGTTCCTTCAACTTCCGAACACACTCCCGAGCCTCCCGCAACTGGCTATTGCTGCTTTTCTTTTTGTTGCTTTGGGTCTGTTGCTTCCTTTGTTGTTGTAGTCGGTCGCATTGTACTTTGGCTTGGTTCAAGCGATTTTCAATCTCCGACAAATCCTCGGGTTTCAAGGGCTGTACTGCAGTGCCGTCTTTGATTTCCTGAATATTGATCAAGGCTTGATCATAAGACGGCACTGCGGGAGGATAAGCGAGCATTCTGGAACCAAGGGTCACCCATCGGATGGCTCTGGCAATCCGCTCGACGCTCTCGAGAGAAAAAGGCGATACTCGTATGAAATCGACGGCACTGGACTGTTGCAGATCAGGTGGATTGTCTATGCCTGCAATTGCTTCGTAAGGTGGTGGGCCGGCTCGGGCCGGATGCAGAAATACAGTCCAAGGAGTGGTATCGGCCATTGCGTCTACAAGGGAAATGACACGCGCTTTTACAGCCTTCGCTGATTGTGCCTGTTCCAGTGAATGGATCAAGGGCACAAACCGTAACAGAATATGATCATCTTTCCAGAAGGCAACGGCACCTGTTGATTCCCACTTGACGCGGATGTCGTCATTGCATTGGATGACACAGTCTGGTTGAATTTCTGGCCCCCTCGCATTGTCTTCAACAGGATTGAGACGGAGTTGTGTGCAGGCCCGCACGATGACCAACATGCACCAGGCATTGAAACCGCGATGCAACTTCTGATGTCTGATGTGAAGTTCGTGAACCGAAGGGATGGGGGAATGCGCCAGACGCGCCCAATGGTTCCATAGACGTGACACTCCACGATAATGGACATCATTGTTCAGCAGGTTGGTTGCTTGCAGTGTAGAGGACACTTGGGTACGTCTGGGAATACGCTGGTATAGTGGCGAGTCCATCAGGCCCTGAATCTTGCGCAGGAGGAATTGGAGCTGTTCCAACCTATCTTTCGCTGCTTTTTGGCGTCGGCTTGCATCCCATGACTCTCCCCACAATCGGCAAATCCGGTATGCACGACCGTGGTGGGTTCTGTATAAATCAAACTTTGCCATGTGCTCAAAAATATCGGTTTGGACACGGCGCACTTCGTCAATTTGACGGCGCAGCCAGACACGGAGATTGTCGACAAGCCGTACAGCTACTCGATTTTCATAAAGATCCCAGCGTTCTTCGCGGATGTCGGCCAAGATGCGACGGGGTTGGACGCTGGTGAGCTTGCGATATGCCCAGTCTTCCGTGTGGGATGCAAGCTGCACGAGAGCTTGCGGGGCAATGCGCTTGGCACGCGACACGGGCATGCGTTCGCGTTCCACCCGAATATGTGTATGGGGCCTCCTGCACACTCGCTCCAGGTGGTTAAGTTCGTCTTTGATATGGTCTTCAAGTGGATGAGCTTTTACTATCTCGTCCAGCTTCGGTGCAAGCGGATTGATTTCCGCCCATTTCGTCCATCCCTCTCTTGCCTTCTCCGGGCCCAATAGCATCTGACCAAAATGCATGAGGGCTTCAACGTTTTGCTTGTCGGGCAGGGCGTCAGCAAAGAATTGGCTGTGAATGGTATCGTCAGTCTGCGGCAATACCCGCTTCTCGTTTATGCCTATCCCTGGAGTCAGAATGTCGCCTTCGGCGATTTGGCGTCCAGTAGACGATTTTGCTTCTTCCCGGATGCGATGATCGAAACTCCATTGTCCAAAGAGAATCGCCGCTGGCAATTCGTCAACTGCTTGGCCTGTGACCCGATTTATGAAACTCATGCATCCTCCGGATCATGGCCCACTCGCTTGAGTTCGGAATCCAACAGTGTGAGCGAGTGCTCAGGATTTGATCCACTGTCAAGATGCTGCCAAGACCCCTCAATTTTCCGCTTCAATTCCTCAAGGTGTGCAGGTTGGTTGTCGTAGCGATCCTTCAGCTTCCGCAGAATGCGCATTGCCAGTACTCGATCTGTGGCTTCGCCGAGTCTCCCGCCGGCCGCGATGACTACCGGGACATACCGACGCATCTGCTGTGTGAGTCGAGGCCCCCATCCCACTTCAAAATTGTCTGCGAGCATTTCTCTCATCTCGTCCTCAAGAAATTTGATCGCCTGATCTGCGAGACTATGATGTTTTTTGACTGCATCGTCAAATGCCCATTGCAGGGCCTTGTATGAAAAAGATCTGCAGGGTGGGGTCCGTTCGACCTTGAATCTCTCGGGAACGAGTGGAAGTTCCAGAACGTGGGATCTATCGTAAGTCTTGGGTGCGAAAGCCATTGTTGTTTCATCGTGATTGGCAGTTCCGACGAACCAGACATTCGGTGGAACATGCAGCTTGCTTCCGTCAATGAACTGCTGGGGAGCCGGGTCCACGGCATGCGACATAAGCACCAAGCGTTGTTTCTCAGGATCCAACTCCATGGCGGAGAGAAGATCGGAAAAATATTGTTCCGGATGGGAAAGGTTCATCTCATCAAGCAACACGATACAGATGGCATCCTGCCATCGTGGGGTACCGGCCCTGTACAACGCTTGAAGGAATTTCTTCTCGTCAAACTTTTTCTCGAAAGAGTTGTAGTGACCGACGAGATCTTGGGGGTCACGCCATCCAGCCTGCACTTCTACTACCTCGGGTTCGGTACCGACAGCGTGGGCAAATTCCATAGGCAGGCTGGTCTTGCCGGTCCCGCTGACGCCTTGCAGCAGAATGAGCTGCCCCATGGCCAGACCTCCCACAAAGCTGCGAAGGTCCGGCAATGAATAGTACAGTTCTTTGGATCCGGCAATACGATTCCGCAAATACCGGACAAAGTCTTTGAGATCGATCTTTTCGCGGGATACTTGAGTTGATGCCTGCAAGTCTGGATTCGAGTCCATGCATGCGCATGAGGGGAAAGGAACGCGAGCTTCGGTACTTTTGAGCAGGCTGTCATACTCCAACCGCAATTCCTTGCTTGCCTTGAAAAGCAACTCTCGCTGACTGTTCAACGACTTTATCGAATCTCGCTGAACTTCTCGTTCGTTGGCATCGTTGTTGAAATACGCGAGCTGTCTCTTGAGATTCGACTTCTCTCGGAGCAAGTCAGTGCGTTCGGTCTGCCATGTCTCTTGCTCCTTCTCCAAGACCGCGAGGCGCTCACCGGCCTCGGCATCGGGAAGTTCGGCTATCTTGGTCTTGAGTTTTTCGTTCTGCTCACGCAACGATGTAATGTCATTCAATATTTCCTCGGGAGGACGCTGGCCGAATTTGCGATCTGCTTCCTCGCGTTGTTGCAGGGTCAGGTCATATTTCTCTCGGTCACTACGGGCCTGTTCAAGTTGCACATTGACTGACTGGAGCCGATGCTCAAGTTTTTCAATACATGCAGCTGCCAGCTGCTTCGCTCGCTCTTCAAGGTCTTCCTGCAACTCGTTCAAATCCTGTTCAGCCCATTCAAGCTCTCTCTTTTTGGCATCCAAATCTTGTCGTTCTTTGACAAGCTGATCTTCGCGGTTGTCGAGCACCTTTGCTCGTTTCTGCAGTTGTGCATCATGTGTCTTCTTCCATTCATGGGCTATTTCCGAGCGCAATTCCTCTCGTTCCTTGACCAATTTGCTATACATCTCTTTCTGCTTGATGGCAAAACCTTGCTCGGCATCATATTCGCGCTTGGATATCTCGGCTTCCCATTTGTCAAGTTCTGTGTTCTTCCTGCTCAATCGTTTTTCACGGTCGGCGACTTTTCTTTCCCGATCATTGAGCTCACGTTCTTTCGAAATCGTCTCTCTGCTTGGCGTGTCAGGTTCTTTGTCAATGGGAGGCCTAAGGTTTCCCTTTGCGGTGTCTTGCTCCAATTCGGATTGGTTGTGAACATGATCAGTGCCTACCGATATCGGATCATTGGCAGCCGGCTTTCTGTCATCAGCCGTAGAGCTCTTATCTTCTTTATGGGGATGCTCGGTCTCCGCTCCCTGCGAAGCGGTAGCAGGCCTTGCCGCTTTTGGATTAGAACGCCGTGGATTTCGGTTATTTCGGTTGCGTTTCTTTCCCCTACGTGTCATCTTGCAATATCCTTTCAATGTCGCCTATCGGCAAATTCAACAAGAGCCCAACAATCTCCAGTGTCTCCCGAACAGTCTCAGTCACGGCAGCAAATCCAACATCTTCGTTATAGTGGATGACTCCTCCACCACGGTTTGCCACGTGGTCGATTCGAGTCAGGATGTCGGGTGATTGCTTGGCCGCGGTACGCAGGGGATGATTCTCTTCAGCTCTCGCTCGCAACAGAGTGGCTGCCATCATTGGCCGCAGCCTCCATGTTTGCGGATTCTTCATTGTAGATTTAAGTTGTCCGGTCGAAATCCTTCTCAGCGCGCCGGGCAACTCTTTCAGACCAAGTTCTGCCATCGCGGCTCTTAGTGCCGCAACGTTGATTTCCTGATCATGGCGACTGGAAGTTACATCAGCGAGCGGCCATTCTTGGGCAACATCTCCAAAAAGGTGTTCCAGTGTGCCTCGGCAGGCCAGCAACACGCTGCGTCCTTGCCGCTGGTCTGTCGCTCCTTCTTTTTCAAGGCGATGCAGTGCAAGCCATCCTTCAAACAACTCCGCCAATGGCTTTGCAACACTGAATTGATCTACACCCCTCCCTATCAATGCCTGTTGCACCAATGTCCGTGCCCGGTTTTTCCGTTCCTCGTTAATACGCTTGAAATCGTTGAAATCGTTGTACAGGAAGGTGTGACCAAGCAGCCCATCCAACCTTCGGGCAAGATTTTGATTCTTCGCGGCCTCGCGGGCCACGAATCGCCGAAGAATTGGATCGCTGCCGCGCCCAAAGAAATCGCAGGCATGCCAATCAAGTTCTGAGTCTTTTCCGTCCCGTGGAACATATAGACAAGACGTCAGAAAAACAGGTTCCGGGTCTGCATCGATGCTGGCAATCCGCTTCAATTCGAGACCAAGAGTGCCAGACGCGTCCCAGTCCTCGTGATTCTGGACCTCGCTGTATATCTGGTCGTCTTTGCGGCGTTCCTGCAAGAGTGCAGCCCGCAGGATATCGTTGGTGCTTGGAGGACCCGGTACTTGTGGGTCAGACGGGGTCTGTCTCCACGGTCTTTTCCGCCAAGGTTGTTCCGTCGTTCCGAGATTCAAAACCTGATTGCCCTTTGCATCCAGTTCGACCCGAGCGTATTCCAGAGATGGAGCCACAAAAGGCCACAGATTCTCTTGCCACGGATCTTTGAACACCCACCCGGATACGAAGCTTGCCTGCATCTCCAACTCTTCTTCCAGTAACTTGCGGCCGTCCGAAGTCACTGTCCATTCCATGTCAAGCCATCCCAGATCTTGCATCTCGGTCACGACAAACGCGGCGAGTTCAGGATGGAGGCCGAGACGCTCGCCCAATTCGGTTGCTGTGAGGCGACTGGCTCGCAACACGCCCAAGATAGCTTGTTGCACTTCGTTGAAGTGCAGGCTCTCAAACTGTGGTGCAATTACATGGAAAGCCCAAGCAGGCCAAAGCACATATTCCTGTTCGTTGCGTGGACCGGAATCAGTACAATGGGCTTTGGGGCCGTAGGAAAGGATTGGTGTCTCAGGACCAAATGATGTTGCCATTTGGCCCCTCGCAGAGTTCCTTGAATGCATACAAACCCGGCACAGATTCCTTCGCTTTGGGGCCCGATGCCATCGCGGAGTCGCCAACGACTATCAGCAACCTGTGTTGGCGGCTCATCGCCACACAAAGCCGATTCTCCAACAGCAGGAAGCCATATTTGCGACGGCGCGTGACCTCGTTTGTCACATGGATTTCATTGGAGCGAGTCAAGGAAAGAAAGACAATGTCAAACTCTTTGCCCTGAAACGCATCTACCGTGCCGACTCGAAGCCGTTCACGGCCATCGCTTGTGCGTTGCCATTGCTCTCGAATGTGAAATCCGCCCTCATCCTTTTCGGCCAGACCCACATGGCACATTGAGTCCTGAATCCGGTCGCGTTGTGCTGCGTAGAATGCAACGACACCGATACTGAGTTCAGGAAACTCCGATAAAACAGTGTGTGTTTCTTGTGCTATGCGACGTGCTTCTGCAGGGCGTTGCTTGCTTGGTCTCCCGCTCTCTTTTTCACGCGCAAGCGGCACATCGATCCATGCAGCCACTTTGCCAGCCAATGATTCTCCACATTGCAAAGATACTTCGTGCATAAAATCGTTGTCTTCGCGGATGGATTCAAATCTCTCTCCATGAGGCTCATAGAACTGTTGACTGACAAATTGGCCAAGGACGGAATGCATCCGATATTGCCGGTTCAGAGTTACCGTACGTACAATTCCATCTCGCTTCTCCCGTTCGCGCAACTCGACAAACAGTTTTTCAAACAGGCTGTTACGCAAGGCGGAACGAGTTTCTTCCTGCACCGATTTCTCAATCTCGCCCTCAATGTCCGGATCAAGAATGTGGGGCAATTGCCGGTGATCGCCCACAAGGACAATGCGCCGCTCCGCCAAGGCCATGGGAATTAGAAGATCCAGAGGACTTGCTCGCGCCGCTTCATCCACGATCACGGTACGAAACACCAAATCGTTTTCAGACTTGGCCTTTCTCATCGAGTCGCTCACGGAATGCTGGCAGGTCGCCGCGAGCACCATTGAATATTGTTGGAGAGTATTTCGCATCCCTGTCGGGTTGTTTTTCAAATTGCTGAGCCATTCGGATATCGCGAACTCCACGCCAGGTGCGGTTTCCTTCACCCGTTCCGTCAAGGCATCGATCATGTGCACAACCAAGTTCTCTACATCGGCATGAACACGCGGAGAGGCACTGTGGGTATCCGGGGGCTGCAAACGGTGGATCAGGCCAGCTTGGGTCTGTTGGAGACGCACCAGCAGAAAATCGTCGGCTGGCTCTCCAGGACTGCAGGATTTGGCTTCTTCAAGACTTGCCTTTTCCGCGTCCGTTATCGCAAAGTCATCAAGCCGGGTCAGACGTCGCAGAGCTTTGTACGCATTGCGCGGCCCATCCTCGACGAACGATGCCGTTTCGGTCCGGAGCTCACGAACAGCCTGGAGAGCAAAGTTGCGATCATGGGTATTGGGCTGGATTGTTTGGAGGGCTGACAGCTTGGCGCGAAGCTGCATTGCATCTGTTGCCAGCGCTGTCGGTAACCAAGAGCTGGCCTTTTCCAAAACGCAGTGCAACACTTCAGCCGGATCGTTGCGATGCCTGAGGGCATGCAAGTGGATTTTCCGAACTTCGCGGAGCGCAGAGTGAACCGAGTTTTCGACTGCCGAAGCACGGGCAGCACGCACTCTCTCTGCTGTCTCCTTGCACCACCGCTCGACTCCGTCCTGTCTGGCTTCCGTACCGCGAGGATACCCCACCTTGACGGCGGGGACTCCCATGACGCGAGTAGCAGCGGCAGCGTTCTCCACCGCGTCGTGCTGAAAGCTGGTCAGGAGCGTATTGCCCGGCAGTCCATGGGTATCAATGAGTTCATCCTGCTCTGCAAGGCGGGCTTGCAAAGCAGCGATCAAACGAGTTTTGCCCGTCCCCGGCGGTCCCTGTATCAGTGCAATGTCCGGAGTGTTCAAGGCAACGTCAAGTGCCAGCCATTGCCGCTCATTGGGATTTTCAAAAACGTCACGAACCGACTTCGTAAAGGGTTTCAACCGACGACTGTGACGTATTGGAACCGACTGCCCTTCAATCAACAGTCCAAGCTGAGGCATCGGATTTTCACAGGAGCGGACTTTCTCCCATGCATCGGTGCACCGTTTAATGCGTTTTATGTCTCCGCTGAGATCGACACTAATGAATCCTTCCTGGGGAGGGTTGCGAGTATGGCTGCGGTCACGGTCCAAGGCAAGATCGAGACTTGGCGGAGAAGAAGCTCTTCCTTCCAGCCTGCCTGTACATAGACGATCGGATTTGTTTCGTGGTGCTGCAAAGTCCCCTTCAATCCACTCGGGGCTATCATCTCCGATCTGCAGCTGATCATCCTTTGTGTCATCCAGTCGCCGCCACAAATCGGCAATTTTCTTTTCTGCAACATAGAAGCGCCAAGTACCATCGGGACGTTGTTTTCGCCTGGTATAACGCACTGATCCAAACTGTCGTGCCTTTTCCCGTATTGCTTTGAGTTCTCTGGAATTGCATTCGTTCCAAAGATTGAGATAGCTGTCCGCACGAGTGACTAAACTGTCCAGTTCAGTCAGGGCAATTCCTCTGAATTGGCGTGCCAAAGTCTGATCGCAGAACTTGATCTGACCGGTTACCAAGTAGATTGGCCGCCCTTCATTGCCCTCGCGCGCCTGTTGTCCGATAACCACTCGCGTAACATGCAAGTGGCTGTCTGGCTTGCGCTCAACATCCACTGCGTATCCCTGCTTTCCGTAAAGCCTGAAAGCAGTTTTGGCAGAGGAACGAAGTGCCGGTGTTCCAGACAATAACACTCTGACGAGTGCATTCTGCAGAGGGGGAAGGAGAATGCGCTCGTCAAGAAACTTCACTGCTTCGTTGATCGAGACGTGCCGTCTCAGCCGTTTGCGAATGTCATCCACAGTCCGATCATCGAGGCCAATGTCCACTGGCTCGTCCCAGACGAAGGCAGTGGGAAACTCGTGAATTTCGACAATGAGGTTTTGCGGGGGCACTGAGACTTGAGCCGTTTGCACCAACCAGACCAACGCGGAAGATTGTGGATGTCAATTCGTCGCAGAGCAGCACGGTCCCGAGGCGCAGTGCCCTCCACTGCCCAAATCTCCTTGTCAATCCGGAGTTGGAATTCACCGAAATCATCACAGTGCAGGAACACCTCCGAATTCAAAGTCAATCCTGCCGGGAACCTGTTGCCTTCAACACGGCGCAGATCCACAATGGTCACACGGCCATGAATTACATCCGATACTTTCACCTGACAATTCCTCTCTGGAGCCTGAAGTTGATCCGCCGATGCAGTTGATCCTCTGCCCCTGTGATGACTGTTCCTTCCATGCCTGGTCTGTGCATTGCCAATTCCTCCCGTTGCCCTTTTTCCTGCAGGTAACTGATTCGTCGGTTCAAAACAATCAAGAATTTTCGGTTGTTGTCCAGCTGTTCAAAGACAAGTCCGTCAGATGCAAATTTGATTTGCAATATCGGCCAAGAATAGGAAGTTCCGTACACAATACGGTCGGTCAAAACTATGGACTGGTTGGCCGAGATGACTGCGGCCTCAATGACATAAGGTTTTCCGTCTGGGTTTCGCACAAGTCCTGGTGCCTTTTCCACATGACCATTTCCAATACTGCACAACCCTTCAGGATCCCACAAGTGAACCTCAACGAAAATGAAGTGGAACCGCGGTGTATGGCATCCGGGCCATGGACAGACTTTGTGGGTATAAAAGAAATGGCCGGAGCATATGGGGCAGGCAAGGGTTAGATTCGCATCCCGATGCAAATGCTCGGCCCAGCACACCAATCCCGGGCGCGCATCGGGATTGGACAATCCTGGCCCAAACATCTGAGCGAAGTCAGCTTGTAACCTTGGGGACAGTACAGTGTTGTGCGCAATGCCTCCACTCGTCCGATTGCGGTTATCTTCCTGTGGTAATAGATCAGCGAAAGCTGGCTCTGTCAGCTCTGGATTTCTATGCCGTACAAAGTCATCCAGCAAGGGATGCACAAGTACCAAGACTTCAAAGGCGATCACAGCAAACGCATAGGCAACACTGAGTGAACTCGACACCCCCGTTTGAAGAACCAATTCGGGGGCACGATATCCTGGTGTATAGAGCGAGTCTTCCAGTGAAGACGCCGGACGTATGCTGTCCGTGTCGATCTGCAAGACATCCCAGACATCTGCATGCTTGGAGATGAAGATGGTGTGGGGCGACAGATTGACACAAGTCGAGCCTCGACTGTGAAGTTCGGACAGTGTTTCCGCTATGCCTGCAAGGAGACGAAGTCGCCTGCGCAAGCCACCGGTCTCGAAGTACCACTCCGTTATGCGAGCGGCAGACTTTGGAGGCTGAGACAATGCTTGAATTGAGGCTGTTTCGGTGCGCAGCTCCATGAACGATAGTTGGGCGATTCGCCCCGACAAGGGAGGCACCTAACCAATCTCTAAAGGCTTCTGTTTCTGTGGAACTGTAGTGTAATGGGTTTTCCTGTCAAAGGTCCAATTCCGGTTGGTTCTGTAGAGCAAGTACAAAGTCATGAAATGGGGTAGACAGGATCGAAGGGAACAGCATGGCAGGAATGGATTCTGCATACATAAAAATGTCTCTGTTCCTTTGCAATCTCTGCGCAGCGAAGTTGAGGGTTCGTGTGATCAACACGGGTTGCGTCACAGGCTGGAGGACGTCAATTTGATTGCAGTCTGTGTCTGCCGCGGTGTGGTGCACGACATGGCGGGTTCAACACAAAATCAATCATTGCCCACAATGGATTAAGGTGTTATAAGCTTTGTGCTCCACTTGTTTCAGGGAAGCTGTAAATGTCTGTCTCACAACCGAAACTGGAGAGTCCTTCTCTGCAGATTTTTTGTGGCGACTGTTTGGATATTCTTCCCCAGCTGCCTGCCGAAAGCATAGACCTGATCGTAACCTCGCCACCCTATGCCGATGCCCGGCGCAAGGTGTACGGTGGTATTCATCCCAACTCGTATGTAGATTGGTTTGTACCCATTGCGGCAGAGCTGCAGCGGGTCCTTAAGCCAGGGGGCACATTTATTCTCAACATCAAGGAACGTGTGGTACAGGGCGAACGGCATACCTATGTCTTGGAACTGATTCTGGCTATGCGGCAACAGGGCTGGCTGTGGACCGAGGAATATATTTGGCACAAGAAAAACTGTTATCCCGGCAAATGGCCGAACCGTTTCCGAGACAGTTGGGAACGGCTTTTGCAATTCAATCGTCAGCGCCGTTTTGCCATGTATCAGACAGCGGTGATGGTGCCGATGGGGGATTGGAAAGACAAACGCTTGTCCCGCCTCAGTGCCACGGACCAGATCCGGGATGAATCGAAAGTTGGATCGGGGTTTGCCAAGAATATCAGCCATTGGCAGGAGCGTACCCACGCCTATCCTACCAATGTCCTCCATCTGGCTACCGAGTGCAGCAACCGCGGGCATGCAGCGGCGTTTCCCGAAACGTTGCCTGCTTGGTTCATCCGACTGTTTACACAGCCAGGGGATACAGTACTGGATCCGTTTGTGGGCAGTGGTACAACCCTGGTCGCTGCACAACGCCTAGGGCGGAACGCCATCGGAATTGAAGTAGACGCGGAATACTGCCATCAAGCCCGCCAGCGCGTGGAGATGTCCAATGCCAATTGACCACGCCGACTTGGTTGGGTTCCTGCAAACTGCCTTGCAAAGGTACCGCAAGCAGCAGATCAAGAAATTGCACGAACTGAAAACGCGCGATCTGCTCCGCCGCAAAAATCCCTATCTTTTTCGTTTCAAGCGCTGCCGATATCCCCAAGATCTGGCTATTGCTTGGGTGGAAGCCTATCTGTCCTCCAGTGAAGAGACGAAGTTTGGCCATTTTCTGGAGGAAGTGGCCATATGGATATGTGGACAGGCGTTTGGTGGACGCAAGTCAGCAACCGGGGGCATCGATCTGGAATTTGAACGTGATGGCTGTCTGTACCTCGTCGCTATCAAGTCGGGGCCCAATTGGGGCAACGCGGATCAGAAAGCCAAGATGCGCCAGAATTTCAAGACGGCCCAAATCCGTTTGCGTCAAGACCGGTCTATGCACCAACGCCCTATTCAGGCCGTTAATGGCTGTTGCTATGGCCGCACGCACCAAGAAGACCAAGGGGATTACCTGAAACTGTGCGGCCAGAGATTCTGGGAATTAATTTCGGGAGATCCTGACATGTATATGCATGTACTGGCGGTATTGGGTGAGGCCGCAGATGAAGTCAATGGGGTGATTGACCAAGAACGGTGCGAGATTACAAATCGGATTGCAGAAGAAATTGCCCGCGACTTTACAACATCGGATGATCGGTTGGATTGGCTACGCTTGCTGCAGTTTGTGTCGGCGTCTCAATAACAATCGATGGGCTGTACGAGCTCTGTAGAGAGATACAGGTGCTTCGGCCATGTTAACAGCCCGTGCAGTAGAGAAAGGTTGTCAGGAATCCGGTTGCGTATCCGCTTGGCGAGTGTTGTCCGCGGTTTGAATCGGCTTCAGGGTAACCTGCTTGGAAAAAATGCATGGAGCTTGGGGCAACGGTTTGCCGCTACGCCTAACATGCAGGATCCTCTGGCAGAGGCGTAGGTCCTCTATGTCAGCGGGGGATGGACAGAACCGCGCGGTTCTGCTTGGGACGACTCCAAATTGGTTGCAGTCTGTACCTGTCGCGGTGTGGTGCACGACATTCCGAAAACTCAGGTGGGTTGCCCCGGAAATGCAATTGTCCTGAAGGGCGTCGAAGGCGCAGGCGCGGTGTATAATGCCGTTTCTGTGTAACTGCGTGAGGATGGAAGAATGAGTAGTCCTGTAACGTTGAGCGATGGTGAATTCAAGACACAGGTGTTGGATGCTTCCAATCCTGTGCTGGTGGATTTCTGGGCCACCTGGTGCGGCCCCTGCAAGATGATTGCCCCCGTGCTGGAAGAACTGGCCTCGGACCTGGATGGGCAGTTGACAATCGGCAAATTGGATGTGGACAGCAATCAGGCTACGGCTCAGGAATATGGAGTGCTAAGCATTCCTACCCTGATCCTGTTCAAGGATGGGCAGCCCGTGGACCGTATCGTGGGGTTCAAGCCGAAAGAGGCGTTGCTGAGCCAGATCTCTCCGCACTTGAACTGAACCCAACAGGGCAGCGGGCCGAAGGCCCTTACCTTCGGCCCGTTGGTCTGGTGCGGGAGCGTCGGGCCTTGATCAGGTATATGTAGAACCCCAAGAGACCCAGCAGCAAGGCGTCCAGCACCGCAGCCAGCAGCAGCAGGCTGTTGAGTGCCGTCAGAGGCAACACCAGTCGCTCCTCCAGTGCCGACCACCAGTCGTACGTGACTTCGGCACTCAACTGCTCCACAAGGACGTAGAGCAGCACCCCAATTCCCAGGTAATAGATCACCAAGGACAGTGACTGTCTGTCGCTGGCGCTGGGCAGCATGCCGTTGCTGATGGCAAACACCAAGTACAGCCAGGGAATGCTGTCGGGGGCCCCCATGCTGGCCTGAAACAGCGACCATGCTGCTCCCAGGCGCAGATCCAGGACCAGGACAATCAGCCCCTGCAAGCCAAAGACTCGGTCCACGATCAGGGTGATGGCGGCAGTGCCGACAAAGAGCGGTGCCAAGCCGACCAGCGTCTCTCGCCAAATGCTGGCCCGTTTCATGGACACGCTGCCCATTTCGATGCGCGACCCCTTTTTGGCGGGCCACAGGGTCAGCGAGGTGGGTTGCATCCGCAACAGAAAAGCCGCTATCCAATGGGTGCCTTCATGCAAGACAATGCCCGGCAGAAACAGGAAATACAACCCTAGCACGGCCACTTGATCCGAACCGGTGCACAAGTGCAGGAATTGGTAGAGGCGCTGATTGAGGCGGCGATTGAGCCAGATCAGCAGGAACAGAAAAAGGGCCAGCAGGCCAAAGAAAAAGAGGACCTGCTCCGTGGTTAGGGACTGTGTGAGGGCACTGGGCATACTCTCATTGTAGGCCGCCTTCGGACATGTAGGCGACGAGCGACACCATGGCGCTGTAGTCTTGGCTGGACAGGGATGCCCCGCCAATCAAGGCTCCGTCCACATCAGGCTGGCCCATGAAGCCCTGTATGTTGCCAGGGTTTGTGCTGCCCCCATACAGTATGGATACCGCCTCGGCCACTTCCGCATCGTAGAGATCTGCCAGCAGCAGGCGAATCATGTCTCCGCAGACTTCCCCAGCATATTGGTCTGTGGCGGCCTTGCCAGTGCCAATGGCCCAGACGGGTTCGTAGGCCAGGATGACCTTCAAGGCATCCTGCCGGGAAACGTGACGGAGGGCGGCCGTGACCTGGTGGGTGACCACCTTCCGGGTTTCGCCGGCGGCGTTCTGCGCTTCATCCTCCCCCACGCAAATGATGGGAATCAAGCCCAGGCGCAACGCGGCCGTGGTCTTCTGATTCACTTCCTGATCTGTCTCGCCGCACAGAGTGCGCCGTTCGCTGTGTCCCACAATGACGTGCGACACGAGCTCCTTCAGGATGGTGCAAGAGACTTCTCCGGTATAGGCTCCCTGGTCGGCCGCATGGCAGTTCTGGGCCCCCACTTGAATGTCCGAGCCGGCCAAGGCATCAAGGACTGCCGGCAGTGCCGGGAAAGCCGGGCACACGATGCGACCCACATTGCTCTTGTCCGCCCCGGCCTGTCGAATCTCTGTCGCCAGTACCCTGGCCGCGGCGGGTCCCAGATTCATCTTCCAGTTGCCCACCATCAAGGGTCTTCTAGCCATCTTTCAATCTGCTCCCGTGGAACTTGAGACAGTGGAGCCGGTGGTTCTTTCCCGAAACCTGGCCGTCTCCTCTTGGAAGGCCTCGGCATCCAGCCACTTGCCCCCGGTCACTTCGTATTCAACGACCCGCCGCCGGCTGTCCAACCAGATCTGCACTTCATTGGTATCGTAGCAACGCTGGGTACCTGACGTGGACAGGATCTTGCGTACGTAGAAGGAGGCGCCCTGCCGTCCCGTTTCGTCAGGGCTGAGATCGTTGTAGAGATCGATCTGGGCCGAAATGGGCTCGTTGCAACGGAAGTTGAGCAGGTATACGGTCAGATACCGCTGGCTGGCACGGGAACCCGGCTGAAAAAGACTTTTGATCGTGTCCAGAAGGCCCATGACCGCGCTCAGACCGAATTCAGTGCCTGCAATCCCGGCAATTCCTTGCCGCCCACAAACTCCAGGGTGGCGCCGCCCCCCGTAGACACATGACTGAAGGCGTCAGTCAGACCGGCCCGGTGCACGGCCGCGGCACTGTCCCCACCGCCCACGATGGTGGTGGTCCCTTCCAATTCCGAAAGGCACTGGGCCAGCAGGCGCGTTCCCTGGTCAAAGGGGGGCACTTCGGCCATTCCCATGGGACCATTCCAGAAGACCGTGGCCGCGCCGGCCAGACGGTTGGCGTAGTGGGCGATGGTGGCCTCGCCGATGTCCAAGGCCAGCCAGTCGGTAGGCACGGCATCCACGTTGACCGTCCGGTGTGCCGTGCCTGCTGCGGGGACGGCCCCCACCTGCAAATCGGCAGGCAGGTGGATCTTGTCTCCGCCTGCCGCCAGAATGTCCCGGGCCCGATGCACGACATCCCGTTCGACCAGACTGGCCGCCATGTCATGCCCCTGTGCCAGCAGGAACGTGTTGGCCATGCCGCCGCCCAGGAGAAAGACATCCACCCGCTCCAGCAAGTTGAAGATGATCTCAATCTTGTCGCTGATCTTGGCTCCGCCCATCAAGGCCACCAGAGGCCTCTCTGGCGCCGAAAGCAGGGGACTCAGAAACTGGATTTCCCGCGCCACCAGCAGGCCGGCCACGGCGGGCAGAAATCGGGCTACGCCCACCGTGCTGGCATGGGCCCTGTGCATGCTGCCGAAGGCATCATTGACATACACGTCGCCCCACTGGCTGAAACGCTGCGCCAAGTCCGGATCGTTCCGGGTCTCGCCTGCGTGGAACCGGGTGTTTTCCAGCATCAGCACGGCTTGATCTTGGGGATTGGCCATGGCAGGGGAAGAGTCAAGGTCAGTAATCAGGCACATTTCACGATGCAGCAGCCGCGCCAGCCGTTCGGCCACCGGCAGCAGGGTAAACCGGGCCTGATCATCCGGCTGGGGACGACCCAGATGGCTCATCAGCACCAGCGAGGCTCCTTCCGCCAACAGATACTGCAGGGTGGGCAGGGTAGCCCTCAGGCGAGTGTCGTCGGTGATTTGGCCTGCAGCATCCTGCGGCACATTGAAATCCACGCGCACCAGGGCCCGTTGCCCGGCCCACGCCACATCCCGGACAGATTGACACTGCACAACAAACCTCGTCTCATGTGCGACGAAGCGAGGGCAGAACAGCTGAGGTCAGGGGCAGCTCACAGTCCCGTCTGACCGAGGTAGTGGATCAAATCAGCCACCCGGGTGCTGTAAGCCCACTCGTTGTCATACCAGGTGACCACCTTGACCAGATTGCCGTAGAAAGAGGTGAAACCGGCATCCACGGTGCTGCTGTGCGTGTCCCCCTTGAAGTCCGTGCTTACCAACGGCTCATGGGTGACGGCCAGGACTCCTTTCATCGGGCCTTCCGCGGCTTCCGTGAAAGCCGCCAGCAGTTCCTCAGTGGTCCCGGGCTTCTCCACCTCCGCCACAAAGTCCACAACGCTGACCGTGGAGGTCGGTACCCGCATGGCCATGCCGTCGAACTTGCCTTGCAGGGCTGGAATGACCAATGCCACAGCCTTGGCCGCACCGGTGGAAGTCGGAATGATGCTCATGGCGGCCGCCCGCGCGCGCCGCAAATCCGAATGCACCAGATCCAGAATGCGCTGGTCGCTGGTGTATGCATGGACCGTGGTCATCAGACCCATCTTGATGCCAAAGGTGTCATTGACGACTTTGGCTGCCGGAGCCAGGCAATTGGTAGTGCAGCTGGCATTGCTCAGCACATGATGCCGAGCCGGGTCGTATGCCTCCTCGTTCACGCCGAGGCAGACTGTCACGTCCTCCCCTTTGGCAGGTGCACTGATAATCACCTTCTTGGCGCCAGCCTGCAAGTGCATGGCCGCCTTTTCCCTGTCCGTGAAGATGCCGGTGCTTTCCACCACCACGTCAACGTTCAGATCCCCCCAAGGCAAATCGGCCGGATTCCTTTCCTTCAGGAGTTTGATCGGGTGACCACTGATCACCAGATCACCGTCTACTGCGGCGACTTCGCCATCATACTTGCCATAGTTCGTGTCGTACTTGAAGAGATGGGCAAATGTGGCGGCGTCATCCAGATCGTTTACTGCCACCAAGTTCAGATCGTCTGGATAGTAGTCCAGAATGGCCTTGGCGACCTGGCGACCGATGCGGCCGAATCCATTGATGGCAACGTCAACTGGCATGTTGTCCTCCGACAAGCCCATAATCCCCACGGCCCAGGCACAGACCGGATCTGAGTGGGCGGCTCGAATTATAGAGTAAAGAAACCAAGACTCGGAAAAATCATGAATTCGGGGATTTCATGCCCCACAGGCTGCCGTGGCCGCGTCAGGGGGCATGCGCCGCGCAGCCATCTGCCCCCACATTTTCCAGATCAGGCTGGCCAGTTTTTGGGGATCATGCCGCCAAGGCACCTCGTCGTCAATGAGATCCGCCATATGCAGGTGGAAGGGGGAATCCGGGGACATTCCGTCAGCCTGAATCCATTCCAAGTGGCCCCACCCGCCAGTGGACAGGATCCGGTTGTTGACCAGCACATGCCGGAGATCCTGCAACTGGTGCTGTTGCAGTTCCTGCAGGTAGTCTTGCAACGTGAAGCCACTGGTTTCCCCTGCTTGATTCAAGATGTTGGCTATGAAGAACTTGGGGACATGGGCCGCGCCAATGGCCTGTCGGATGTCTTGGATCAGCAGGCTGGGCAGGGTGCTGGTATAGAAGCTGCCGGGACCAGCCACGATCAGGTCTGCCTGGAGAATGGCCTGTACAGCCCGTGGGAACGCCTTCACGTTGGGAGGGTCAAGCATCACCCTCAGGATGCGTTCAGGGGCCATGCCAATGGTGCTCTCACCCCGCAACAAGGTGTAGAAAGGAACATTCTCGGCGTCATGTCCCATGGCCTCCGCGCACAGGGTGACCGATTCCAGCGTGCTGGGCAATACCTGGCCTTTCACCGCCAAGACCCGACCGGTATTGGCGATGCCAGATTCAAAATTGCCGAAGATGGCGGCCATGGCCGTAATCAGCAAGTTCCCCAAGGCGTGGCCTTCCAGGCCTTCTTTCTGTCCAAAGCGATATTGCAGCAACAGCTGAAATATCTCTTCCGATTCGCTCAGCGCGGCAATGTTGTTGCGAAAGTCCCCCGGCGGCAAGATGCCAATGGATTTTTGCAGCCGCCCTGAGCTGCCGCCATCATCCGCGACGGTGACGATGGCCGTGATATGGGGAGTGTAGTGTTTTAGACCTCGCAGCAGGACGGGCAGGCCCGTGCCGCCGCCAATGGCCACAACGCGGGGTTTCCCGTCAGGCATTGTAGACATTCATCCTGGTCCAGGTTTTAGGTGCGGCTCGACATTCGAAAGGGATGCCCTTCACTATAATGGATTGCCTGCAATTCGCAGGTCTCCATGGGCTGAGGGTACACCCTCTCCTGGAAAGTCGGGAATGGTCAAGGCACGAGTGTCATGCGCGACGTGTGCATCGTAGGCAAAGGACAGGTCCCCGTAGGGGAACACTGGGAACTTTCCATTCGGCACTTGGCGTACGACGCGATCTCCTCGGCCATGGCCGAGGCCCAAATTGAGAGCGCCGACGCCCTGTATGTGGGCAACATGTCAAGCGGTCCATTGTCCCAACAAGAGAATTTGGCAGCCACGATCGCGGACTTCTGCGGCTTGACAGGCATAGAGGCGGTCAAGACCGAAGCCGCGTGCGCCTCGGGCGCGGCAGCTCTGCGCATGGGGTTTATGGCGGTAGCCAGCGGCCTCCATGATGTGGTCCTGGTCGCGGGTGTGGAAAAGATGATGGATGCCATGGGGCCGGAGGTGACGGCAGCCCTCAGCATGGCCGCCGATGCGGAATTCGAGGCAGTCCAGGGGGTCAGTTTCACGGCGCTCAACGCCCTGCTGATGCAACGCTACATGTACGAGTACGATGTACCGGACCACGGGATGGCTGGCTTCAGCCTGAATGCACATGCACGCGGGGCCCACAATCCGTTTGCGATGTTGCAGCAGGAGATTTCGCCTGCCGAATATGCCAACGCCCGCATGATTTCCTCCCCTCTGACCCTTCTGGACAGCAGTCCTGTCTGTGACGGGGCTGCGGCGTTGGTCCTGACATCCGTGCAGATGGCACCAGGCTTCGGCGGCAGCCACAGGCCCGATCCTGTCCGCATTGTAGGCAGTTCCGTCAGTACCGACACGTTGGCGGTACATGATCGCAAGGATCCGATGTATCTGGCCGCTGTCGCCATGGGCGCCCGCCAAGCCTTGGAGCAGGCCGGGATGAAGCGGGAACGCCTGGATTTCTGTGAACTGCACGATGCATTTTCCATCCTGAGCGCATTGAGCCTCGAGGCCATGGGATACGCCGCCCGGGGCACTGGCTGGCGGCTGGCAGAGACGGGCCGGATCGGCCTCGACGGGGATGTGCCCATCTCCACCCAGGGCGGCCTGAAAAGCCGCGGACATCCTACCGGCGCGACCGGCATCTACCAAGCCGTGGAGGCCGTCAATCAGCTTCAAGGCCTGGGAGGGTCAAACCAGGTGCCCAATGCCAGCGTGGGCCTGATTCAAAACATTGGCGGCAGCGGAGCTTCCGTGATTTCCCATATTCTGGCTGGCTGAGCATTACCGCTGGAGGCTCTTGTCGCTGCTTGGGCGCCCTGCCGTCCTGCGCCGCAGACTCCAACTTCGCATGGGCACAAGCCCCACGGGCCCTGTGGGAGGCTGCGAATGCCTCTCAAAACCTATCAGGATTCCATTTCGGTAGAAATTGGCAGAATCCATCCTCTAGAGTAAGCGGCACATGCGCCCCTTGACAGGCCTCTGGGAATGACATTGATGCAATCTATACGGAATTGGAGAACTCAGCGGCAGCGGTACAGCCTCGCGGGGGAAATCTGCCCGTCTTGTGCCAACCCCATTTTTCCGCCTCGGGATGTTTGTCCGCATTGCCAGGAAAAGGCCGGCCCTCATCACCGGATGTCCGGCGCCGGCGAAGTCTACAGTCATACCACCTTGTACCATCCTCCGGCCGGCTTTGAAGACAACGCCCCGTACACCATCGCCTTGATCAAGCTGGATGAAGGCCCCATGTTGACAGCGCAGTTGACCGATGTGGAGGTCGAGGAGGTGACCATGGGCATGCGGGTGGAGATGGTAACCCGCAAACTGCGCACCGAAGGGGACGACGGGCAGGTAGTCTACGGATACAAGTTTCGACCAGTATGGCCTTGAGGGTCGGGCCCGACCCTGGCCAACCGACCGCTCCCGTACAATGGGAACATGTCGGAAGTTGATTGCGCCTACTACTACTACGATTTCCATCGCGGCTGGGAAACCGAAAGCTGCCGCCTGCTCGAGGCCAGCCCACATCCTGGGCAGCCTTGGCAACGTGCTCTGTGCCGCAGTTGCCCTGTGCCAGGACTGCTGGAGCACACCAACTGCCGGCATCTGGCGCTGGAAGGCACAGTGGGGCGACACTTCTTCAGAGCACGGGTCCAAGTCACCTTTGCCTTGTGTGGTGACAGCCTGGAAGAGCTTTCTCGTCCAGACCAATGTCCCGCTTGTGCTCAAGGCCGGGATGGCGATGCCCAGAAGCCGGAAGGGCAGATCTGACGGCCGCCACCCCCGGTCCGCACTGCCAAGGCAGTGTGTGTTATGATGGCTTGATTTTGACAGGGGAGCTTGCTGCCGCAGGCTGAGATAGTGGTAATGGACCCGCTGACCCTTGACCTGATCTGGGTAATGCCAGCGTAGGGAAACCCAAAGCTCCCCGGCCTACCCAGTCAGGTAGGCTTTTGTGATCTTGGGAGAATGCCGACGTGAACACTGAATTGATCCGCATGGCAGGCTTTTGGCGTGTCGCCCTGTTTGCCGTGTTGCTGGCAGCCTGTGCCCCTGGTGGGGGCACCATCATGGTGCCGGCTCCCGTGGAACCGGAAATCCTGGTCCTGGCCAGTCACGACTCGTTCAACATTTCCGAGCAGGTCCTGGCGGAATTTGAGACGGCCCACAATGCGGAGGTGCAATATCTGGCTCTGGGCGATGCCGGTGAGGCGTTGAACAAAATGCTGCTGAGCAAGGATGACCCCCTCGCTGATGTCATGTTTGGAGTGGACAACTCCTTTCTGAGCAGGGCACTGGACGGGGATCTCTTTCTGGAGTACGCGTCGCCCCAGTTGGAAGGCATTGCCGATGATCTGAAGCTGGATGCCAGCAACCGGTTGTTGCCTGTGGACTTCGGCTTCATCAACCTGAATGCGGACCGGACCTGGTTCAAAGAGCAGGGAGTGCCGCTGCCAACGAGCCTGGAGGAACTGACCCAACCGGCATACCGAGGGTTGCTGGCAGTGCAGAATCCCGCCACGTCCTCGCCAGGACTGTCCTTCCTGCTGGCCACCATTGATTACTTTGGTGAAGACTGGCCCGGCTTTTGGGCGGCTCTGCGATCCAACGACGTGCTGGTCGCCAGTGGCTGGAGCGAGGCCTACTTCACCCATTTCACGGTAGGTTCCGGCGGGACGGGAGACCGTCCCTTGGTTGTCAGCTACTCCACGAGTCCGCCGGCCGATGTGTTGTTTGCGGAGGATGGCCGTACAGCTCCGGCCAGCGTCAATGTGAATCCCAAGGGGGGCACTTTCCGTCAGATCGAATTTGTGGGTATCGTCAAGGGCACGGAGAAGCTTGCATTGGCGCAGGCCTTCGTGGACTTCATGCTCAGCTCCACCTTCCAGGTGGACATTCCCCTTAACATGTTTGTCTATCCCGCCTTGACGTCCGCCGCGCTGCCCGACCTGTTTGTGCAGTTTGCCGAAATCCCGCCCGATCCCGCGCAGGTGGAAGCCGCAGACATTGAACAAAACCGCGAGCGTTGGATCGCACAGTGGACCGAGATCATGCTCCGCTGACATTGCGTCTGGAAGCGCCCCATGTCCCGAGGCCCATCAGTCCGCGCGGCTTTGCTGTGGGCCGCAGCACCCGCGGCATTTCTCTCGGTCTTTTATTTCCTGCCCCTCTTCCATATTCTTTGGGTCAGCTTCGTGCCGGAGGAAGCAGGCAGCGCTGGCCTGGATCCGGATTTTGAGGCTTGGGGGCGCATTGTGGGCTTTACAGTCCGCCAGGCCGCGCTGTCCACCGCAGTGACTGTTGCCGTAGGGGTTCCGTTGGCTTGGTGGGTCCATCAGGCCCCGGGGGGGCGCAAGCGGTGGCTGTTGAGCTTGCTGACCGTGCCCTTTGTCATGCCCGCTGTAGTGGTGGGCGCGTCCTTCACGGCCTTGGTCGGTCCCAGCGGATTCCTCAATCGGCTGTTGATGCACTGGCTGTCTCTGGAGCAGCCTCCCCTCAACCTGCTGCATTCCTTCACCTTGGTCATCATGGCTCACCTTTTCTACAACGTGTCGGTGGTGGTGCGTATCGTCGCGGGCTTCTGGGATCTGCTGGACAGCCGTTTGATGGCTGCGGCCAGCACCTTGGGGGCTGGTCCCTGGGCACGTTTGCGCACCATAGACCTGCCGCTGTTGTTGCCGGGCCTGCTGTCGGCAGCCTTGCTGGTGTTCCTTTTCTGCTTTTCCAGCTTCGGGGTGGCGCTGATCCTGGGCGGGCTGGAGTTTACAACCTTGGAAGTGGAAATCTACCGCCAGGCAGTGAGTTTCTTCAATCTGCGCGCTGCCACCACCCTTTCCCTGATACAGATGGCAGTCACGTTTCTGGTCATGTACCTGCATACCCGTCTGCAAAGCCAAAGCAGCCGGCCGCGGGTGCTGGGGATGGAACCCGAGCCGGCTCACTCCGTCGGCCTGCCCAGAGTTGCGATTCTGTGCCTGCACAGCCTGGCTTGGGGGGTGGTCCTGTTGCTGCTGCTGCCTTTGATCGCCTTGGTCCTGCGCAGCGTCACGTTGGGTGAATCCCTGATCACGATGCAGCACTTTGCCGGCCTCTTCAGCCAGGATGTGGGCAATGCCTTTCTGGCCTCGCCCTTGGCTGCCATGGGCAATTCCCTCAAGTACGGCCTTGTGACAGCGGCAGTCAGCGTACTCCTGGGACTCTGCATGACCTATACCGTCAACCGCGCCCCCAGGAGCTTGGGCCGATGGCTGGACCCCCTCTTTCTGCTGCCTTTGGGCACTTCGACCGTTACCTTGGGTCTTGGATACATTCTGGCCATGGGGCCACTGCGCACTTCGCCTTGGCTGGTCCCCATGGCCCATTCCCTGATTGCCTTGCCCTTTGTCCTGCGGATCGTGCTTCCAACCTTGAGAGGCCTCTCGCCTGCTCTCGGGGAGGCCAGCGCCGTATTGGGAGCCAACCCCATCCATACTTGGAGGCGCGTGGAGCTGCCCTTGCTGGTGCCGGCTTTGACAGTCGCCCTGGTGTTCGCCTTCCTGGCCAGTCTGGGAGAATTCGGGGCCACGTTGCTGGTGGCGCGCCCACAGCAGCCCACGGTTCCCTTGATGATTTTCCGGGCCTTGGGCCAGCCAGGATTGGCCAATCTGGGGCAAGCCCTGGCCTTGAGCACGCTGCTCATGGTCATGTCCGCCGGATCCATGCTCATCCTGGATCGGGTGCCTGGCGTGACCCGCGATTTCTAGGCATGGCCTTCTTGAGCCTGCTGGGCATTGCCAAGGCATTTGCCACGGACGCGCCGGTCCTGAACGACTTCGACCTGGAAGTCGACGCGGGCGAAATCGTGTGCCTCCTGGGGGCCAGTGGTTGCGGCAAGACCACGTTGCTGCGCTTGCTGGCGGGCCTGGAAAGGGCGGACGCAGGGCACATGCGGTTGGCAGGCCAGGACATCCAAGGGCTGGCCCCCCATCAGCGCAAGATTGGCTTCATGTTTCAGGATCATGTGCTGTTTCCCCACATGAATGTGGAGGACAACATCGCCTATGGGCTGCGGATGCAGGACTGGCCCCGTGCCGCGATCCCGGACCGGGTGCAGGAACTTCTGGACTTGGTCCGCATGCCGGGCTATGCCGGAAGAGCCATTCAGGAATTGAGCGGAGGCGAGAGTCAACGCGTGGCGTTGGCGCGCAGCCTGGCCCCCAATCCACGCCTGCTGTTGCTGGATGAACCCTTGGCCTCCTTGGACCGCAAGCTGCGCGAAGAACTGGTGCGGGAAGTCAAGGAGCTGTTGCAGGGCTTGTCCATGACCGCCCTGTACGTGACTCACGACCAGGAAGAGGCCTATGCCGTGGCCGACCGCATTGCGCTTCTGCACGATGGGCGCATCATCCGGCAAGGGGCCCCGCAGGAGTTGTATCAGGAACCGGGCACTGCCTATGCAGCCCGATTTTTGCGCATGACCAACCTTTTTCCCTGTGTGGGGCCGGCAGTGGGCGACCTGCCGAGCTGGCTACGGCACGAGTTCGACTTCACGAGCGCGGAATCCTATATTCTGATCCGGCCCGATGCCCTCGTGACGCAGTCCCAGCGCCATGGGCAGGATGCCATTGCAGTGCCTGTCCAGGTCCAGGATCTGACTTTTCGAGGCCGTTACTATGAACTGCGTGTGAACGCCTTGGATTCTGGTGCCGGTCGTCATCGGGCCTGGCCACTGGTTCTCGAGCTGATGGCCGCGGAGGCGTCTTCTTCCCTGCTGGCGGAACTGGCAGACCGTGCTGCGGATACCGAGATCTGGTCCCTGCACTTGGCGCGTTCGCGCATTCAATGGCTGATGGCATAGCAGCGAAAGGGCTGCCCGTGGGCAGCCCTTTCACCGTCTCTCTTGCGGAATCAGGCCTACTGGAGGGGTTCCAGGAAACGTTGGCCGTTGCCGCCGTTCGCGGCCATCCAGCCTTCCTTGTCTCCCTCGGCCTTGGCGAACCACCATACGATGGTGTCCCCTACGCCTTCCTTCCAGACTGGGCCGCCCAGCAACTCCACCTCCGTGCCTTGGGTCAACCAGTGAATGGAGTGTTCATCCTCGGGGTCCGGGATCTGTTGCACCGCCAGCGCCGTGGCGGTGACCAGCGCCCTGTCCCTGAGGCTGAATTCGTATGCCGTGGCACTGGGTTCCAGGTTGTTGGATTCGAAGGGGAAGGGATTGACATAGTCCTCTGCGGTCGCAGCCGGCGGAACGGGATCCGGACTTGCCAGGTCCGCCGCAGGCGCTTCTTCTGCGGACGGGGCCGCCTCCACCGGTACCGTCGGGGCCGCTGCAGTGGGCAAAGGCAGGCTGTAGTCACCGGCCATCGCGGCCAAGTACGCCGGGTCAGCAGTCTCGAATCCGGTCACGCTGCGCACAGGCATTGTGTTGCCCGCCTCAGTCGCAGGCGCTTCCCCGGCTGAGCTGCCAGTGCCAGGAGTGCCCAGACGACCCTGCAGGGCCAGCAGACTGTAGGTGATTGCGGTTGCCAGCAGGAGGCCGACAATGGCCAGCGCGATGCTGTTGCGATTCAGCCAGGAAGGCGTCCCGGCCGGGTTCAGGGCCACCGTTTCGTTGACATTCAGCTGCACTGTCAACGTGTCCAGGGCCTGTTTGGTGCGCATGACGCGCAGGGGGATGCGGCTTTCCTCTGCGGAATGGCTCCAGTACTTGGTGATCAGGAGCCGATTCGCGTTGTGCAGGGCATCATCCTGGCGGCGGCCCTGCGTGTTGTCATACAGATGCACTTCCGCGCGCACTGGCTGCTGGTGGCGGTCCAGCATCACCAACAGGCCGGCGACGGGCCAGCCGTCGTCTTCAGTCAAGTTGTAGTAGTCAGCGGCGATGGCGGGCATATTGGCCACAGCCCTGTCGCGCGCCTCAGAATTGGGGGTTGAAGTTCCTGCGAGTTGGCTGGGATCAACGGGAGCATCAATGGTGGTGTCGATGGTAGTCATGATGATATCCTCGATCAGGAAAAAGAGGGTGAGTGGTTGGGACTATGAACTTCGGACCAGCGTGACGGTACCTCCCAACTGAATATAGGAATCAGTGTAAAAAACCACGCGCAGATTATATCGTACTCCCAGATCGGGGCGCAACTGGCCCGACCAGTCCAGGCTGTCTCCCACCGAGAAATTGTCGTAGGTGCCGACTCCCAGACCCGCGATGTGGGCGCCGCCGTTCTCATGGCGTCCCAGGTAGGAGAGGGAGGTGCCTGCTATGTCATCGCCATCGGCAGTGCGAATCAAGACGGTGTAGACAGTCCCGTCATTCACTTGGGCATTGCCGGGCACGGGATTCACTTCATGGATTTTCAGCGAGTAGAACGCGCCGAGCGTCACTTCCGTTTCCGAAACGCGAATGACGCGGCCATTGTAGCTGTACTCCGTCTCCGCCACCTGGCTCCAAGGACCCTCATAATGCACCGAGTCTCCGGGCTTCAAGGAGCGGGTGCCGCTTTGGGCAAACGCGAATTCTGCCGCATCCGCACTCAGGCTTTGGAGCGCAATGTCCGTGCCAGGCAGAGAATCACCGGGTTGCAGCCGTATTTGGTCAATGCCGCCAAAAGTGACCAGACCCTGACCCGGCGTGGGCTGCAGGAAAGGTATGGGGCTCTCAGGCAGGTTCAACAGCCCAGTCTCTGCCACCCAATCGTAGCCAAACTGCAGTCCTCCCAGACCCACCAGCAAGATCAGGACGTAGAAGCCCCAGCGCAGCAGTCTGAACATTCGTTGCGGGATCGTCGCCTTCGCCTACAGGCCGTAACTGCTGAGAGTGCGTGAGAGAAACAGGAGAACGATAAGGACAATGGTCGGGGACAGATCCACCATGCCCATCGGAGGGATGTATCGACGTGCGAAGCCCAGGACTGGATCCGTAATCTGGAACAACAGTTGCACAGGGGCCAGGGAATGATCCAGATTCGGAATCCACGTCAAGAATATGCGGATCAGGATCAAGAGGGAGTAGAGGGATAGGAGACTGGACAGGAGCGGAAACATGAAATCCCCCAAGGGCGGTTTGGTTCAGGAACCCAGGGCTCGGCTGCGTGCATAGGCAGCCTCCACAGCCTTGACAATGGATGCTCTCAGCCCTGCCTCTTCCAGCACTTGCAGGCCCGCGGCCGTCGTGCCTGCCGGGGACGTCACATTGTTGCGCTGCACGGCAGGATGGACTTCCGGGCGGTCCTTCTGCAACTTGGCGGTGCCGTGGAAAGTCTCGATAGCCAGCTGGACGGCCACTTCACGGCTAAAGCCGACATGCACTCCCGCGTCCATGAAAGCCTCCAGCACCAGAAAGAGAAAGCCTGGGCCGGACCCGTTGATGGCAGTGGCCCTGTCCAAATCCTCCTCGTGGGTTGTATGCAGCTGCGTCCCTATGGCCTCAAAGAGCGCGCTCACGATCCGCCGTTCCCGGAGACTCACGCCGGTGGAAGTCCATACCGTCATGCCGGCCATGACTTGAGCAGGCGTGTTGGGCATCGCGCGGACCACCTTGGACAGCCCCGTTGCCTTGCACAGCTGCGCTAGGGAGGTGCCGGCCATGATGGACACCAAGACAGTCTGCGGGTGCAGGAACGCCCCAATCTCTGCCCCGATGCTGTCAAACACCTGCGGCTTCAAGCAGAGGACAGCCACGTCCTGATCTCCAGGCGCATCGTGCAATTTGGCGTAGCCGGCCAGGCCCAACTCCTCGGCCAATTCCCGCCGTCGAGCCGCAATGGGCTCAATTACCGCCATCTGGGCAGGCTGGGCCGTACCGGTTTCCAGAAGACCCCGTACAATCGCAAAGCCCATGGCCCCACCGCCGACAAAGAGAAGTTTTGACTGTTCCAGCATGGAGCGGATCTTCACTCGACATCACGCGGCCCGAAAATGGCCGTGCCCACTCGAACGATTGTAGCACCTTCCTCCACCGCGATTTTGAAATCCTGGGACATGCCCATGGAGAGGTGCCGCCAAGGAATCTGAGGGAGACGCGCGCGCAGCGCCTCCATGGTTTCCCGCGTGTCCCCGAAGTATTGTCGCAAGGCGATTTCCGGCGCTCCGTATGGAGTCATGGCCATCAGGCCCTGGATTTCAATGCCGGGCAATGCGGACATGGCGATGGCCATGGCCTCGACCTCTGCGAGGGGCAGGCCCTGTTTGCTGGCCTCTTGGGCCGGATTCACTTGCAACAGGATCGGGAACCTGCGATGCAGCCGTTGGCCGAGTTGCGACAGCAGCCGCGCCGTCTTGAGCCGGTCGACGCTCTGAATCATGCCGATGCCTGCCGGCACCAGCCTCACTTTGCGGCTTTGCAAGGGGCCTATCAAGTGCCATTCCACTGCCAGGTCCTGCAACAGCGGCTTTGCCAGCCGTGCCGCCAGGGCTTCGGGCCGGTTTTCCCCGAGGCAGCGCAGGCCACACTCCACCGCCTGCCGGACCAGTGTATCGGGCACAGTCTTGGACACGGCGACCAGTTTTACCTCTGCGGCAGGGCGTCCTGCCTTGTGGCAGCTCTCGGCAATCCGCTGCTGTACCTGGGCGGCTCTTTCCGCCAGACCGGGACTCACCTGTGCGCTGGCAGATGTTCCCTCAGGGCCGATGTCCATGCTTGCGGTCCTCTACGGTGCCTGTAGCCAGCACAACAGTCCAAACAGGCCGCATTGGCCCTTCTCGGCCCTGTGGGAAAAGAACACATCGGTCATTTGCGCCGTATCCATTCCACTGACTTCTATCTGCGTCACCGGCACACCGGCTGCCACCAGTTGGTCCAGATTGGCTTGCCACAGGTCCAGGTAGGCATGTCCTCTTCTCTCCGCGGGGCGCAACAACCGGTTTGCCGTGGGCAACGCGCTGCGGACTTGGGCGATGACGTCGGGACCCACCTCGTAACTGTCGGGCCCAATGCTGGGGCCAAGGCCACACAGACAGTTGGCGGGATCGGTACCGTACGTCTCCGACAGACATTGTATGAGGTTTCGGGCAATCTGCAGGGTGGTGCCTTGCCAGCCCGCATGACAGACTCCCAGCACATGACGGGCCGTGTCGTAGGCCACCACAGGCACACAGTCGGCGTACAGAGTCATCAGCGGGAGCTCCGGGACGGCGGTCGTCAACCCGTCCACTCCAGGCACGCGTTGGCCTCGGTACCGATCCGTCACGGCCTGGATGTGGTCTCCGCGTATCTGCCGGGCCAGCACGATATCGTCTCGGTCAAATCCGCAAGCCTGGGCAAAGCGGCGCAGGTTGGCACCTACATTCCGCGGATCGTCCCCCCGCATGACACTGAAGTTCAGAGAATCCCATGGTGCCGGGCTGACCCCGCCCTTGCGGGTGCTGATCACGGCCCAGACCGGATGGCCCTGGAAGACATCGAACTGGAAGGTCGGCAGGGCCGGCGTACCGGACAGACAATACATGACGGGTTGCGCAACGTGAGTTATGGACAAGCGGGACGGCGCAGGTGAGCCAGGAGAGCATCTCGGTGCATCGGATTATGCTGTCTGCATCTCTCCATGACCGTAACCTGATGGCATGGCACATGCTGAGGGCAAGCAGGGCGAAATTCTGTCTGTACACAGATCCATACAGGCAGCTCGGTGACCCTGGCGGACTTGGTGATGGCGTTGGTACCGCTTCACAGCAAGGCCGGCACTGCTGTCCTCCGAGACTACGGTACCAGAGGCAGCGTCCGGTCAGGTCGGAGGGTCGGCGGAGGTGGTGCCGGCACGTCGCAACAAAGCTTGCAGCCGGGCGATTTCGGCCTCGGCCTGGGCGGCGCGAGCCGCTTCTTGATCGGCACGAGTCGCTTCTTGATCGGCGCGGGCTACTGCCCGGGCCCGCCCTTCCCGCAACGGCCGATGCCACGTGTCGCTGACGGAATCGAGCAGCCGCAACTCTCCCGAATCCAGCAATCCCCACCAGGTATGCAGGGCCCGGCTCGGCCACAGCCGTCCCCCCAGATCCGGGCGATAGACGCCGGCCGCGATGGACACATATACCCCGCCCTGCAGGCGCCACCCCTGTATCCGCGGATGCAGAAACTCACCGAACGGATCGTACTGCCAGTACTCCGGCCCCCCGATTGCGGCATAGGCATCCGGCTTGAAGTCCAAATCCCGGCGCACCGTGTGGGGCGAGGCCATCTCCATCACCAGATCCGGCGGCTGGCCCCGCTCCCAGATCTTGTAGGAGGTGGCCCCGTCCAAGGTCATCCCCAAGGCCACCAACACGTCCGGCACCAGATACGGGACCGTCTGGCGCTGCTGGCGCTCGGTCGCTGTGACCGGCCGGTAGTACAGGCCGGAATTGGTGGTCACCAGACAGTCCTGTCCCAAATGACGCGCTTGGTCGCGGATTGCGTCCGCGGCATAGGCGATGGCGGCGGCGTGCTGAGGGGTTTCCACTTCCGTGACGCCGTCGCTGCCGGGATAGGGATCGTATTGGTTCGGATGCTGCGTGGAGTGGGTCTCGACCGCGGTGCCGGGCGGGGCCACGTCGACGAGCGGGCTACCGTGGGACATACAGTCACTCCTCGGGGTATCGCCTGAGTGCCGACGCCATTCTACCCCATGGATCCGGACAGGGCCGGGCAAAATCGTCCACAACCCAGGATTTCCTCCCTATACAACAGGAAAATATAGGCAGCTCTGTGACCCTGGCTGACTTTGCGATTGCTCTGGTCTTGTCCATGGCTCACGTTTCAACAGCAAACGGAAGTATGATAAGTGGCAGCTTTGACAGGAAAAGCAGCATGGCCACACTCGAAAGCCTGACTTCCGGCACCCTTGTCCGGGGAGTGTCGTTGGACGGGCCTGCAGAGGTCGTCAGCATCAAGTGGTTCGGCGACTCCGCGATCGAGCTCACCTACAAGACACCGTCTACAGGCCGCGTTGACACTTGCCTTCTCTACCGCGACGATGAGCCCAGCCTTGAAGTGCTTGAACGGGGATTGCCATGGTCATTTGATGGGGACGGTCATCTTTTCCGTCTTGTCTCCGAGGCCCAGCGTATCCGGTTGGCTCATCTTTTCGATCCCGTCCTCGCAGTGCATACGTCCGTCGTAGATCCGCTGCCTCATCAGATTACAGCGGTGTACGACTCGATGCTGCCTCGTCAACCCTTGCGATTCCTATTGGCCGACGATCCAGGTGCTGGCAAGACGATCATGGCCGGATTGCTGATCAGGGAGCTTGTTGCTCGGGGTGACCTGGAGCGCTGTCTGGTAGTGTGTCCCGGCAGTCTGGCCGAGCAATGGCAAGACGAACTCTACCGTCGATTCCAGTTGCCGTTTGAAATTATGACCAACGACAAGCTGGAGGCTGCGCGTACAGGCAACTGGTTCTCCGAAACGCCGCTGGCAATAGCGCGTCTTGACAAATTGGCCCGTGACGAGGATGTCCAGGCACTGCTTCGGGCACGCGATGGCGGATGGGACTTGGTCATCTGCGACGAGGCCCACAAGATGTCGGCCTCCTTCTTTGGCGGTGAGGTCAGATATACCAAACGCTATCGACTGGGGCAGTTGCTTTCGACCTGTACTCGCCATTTTCTCCTGCTGACCGCAACGCCGCATAATGGCAAGGAAGAAGATTTCCAGCTGTTCATGGCCCTGTTGGATGGTGACCGCTTCGAGGGTCGCTTCCGGGATGGCGTGCATACGGCCGATGTCTCGGACCTCATGCGCCGCATGGTAAAGGAGAGACTTTTCAAATTCGATGCCACGCCGCTGTTCCCGGAGCGGCGAGCCTACGCCGTGCCGTACAAGCTGTCCGAGGGTGAAGCGCGTCTGTACCACAAGGTAACCGAGTACGTACGCAAAGAGTTCAACCGGGCCGAAGCACTCCAGAACGACAAGCGAGCGGGGAACATCGGCTTCGCGCTGACCACTCTGCAACGACGACTGGCGTCGTCGCCTGAGGCCATCTACCAGTCCCTTCACCGACGCAGGGAGCGGCTGGAAACCCGTCTCCAAGAACTGCGGCTATTGCAGCGCGGCACCCAAATCACATCACCGCTGGCAGAAAAATTCCCTCTGCTGGACAGCGAGGACATTGAGGATCTTGAAGATGCTCCAGATGAGGAAATCACAGCCACCGAAGAAAAGATATTGGGCCGCGCTACGGCTGCACGGACAGTTGACGAGCTTGAGGCCGAGATTCAGAGTCTGCGCCGATTGGAAACACTGGCGCAGACGGTACGTGCCAGTGGCGAAGACAGGAAGTGGCAAGAACTCGCTGACCTGCTCAACAGGCTTTTTACTACTGCATTGGAAGGAGCCGAAGAACCGTTTGTGGCCTCTCCCCACCAGAAGCTCGTCATCTTTACAGAACATTTGGGTACCCTCGACTACCTCCACCAACGGATAACAACCCTCTTGGGCCGTCCCGAAGCTGTGGTCAAGATCCACGGAGGTGTCAGACGAGAGAACCGGAGGGTCATTCAAGAATCCTTTCTGCATGATCCCCAAGTGCAGATTTTGCTGGCCAACGATGCAGCTGCGGAAGGCATCAACCTCCAGCGCGCTCATCTGATGGTCAACTACGATCTGCCTTGGAATCCGAACCGCATCGAACAGAGATTTGGACGCATCCACCGCATTGGTCAAACGGAGGTGTGCCACCTTTGGAACCTGATAGCGGAGGAAACTCGAGAGGGCGACGTCTATCACACCCTACTGGAGAAGCTGGAAGAGGCGAGGAAGGCCCTGGGCGGACAGGTGTTTGATGTGCTGGGCAAGGTACAGTTTGAAGGCAAGCCGCTGCGCGAGCTGCTGTTGGAGGCCATAAGGTATGGGGAGCATCCTGAAGTCCAGGCCCGGTTGACTCAGGTGGTTCGCAATGCGTTTGACGAGACCCAGGTCCAAGATCTCCTGTCCGAGTCCGCCTTGGCCCAAGACGCGATGGACACCCGCCAAGTGCTCAAGATTCGGGAAGAAATGGAACGGGCTGAGGCCAGGAAGCTCCAGCCCCATTACATTGAATCCTTCTTCATCGAAGCTTTCCGGCGGCTTGGAGGCAGAGTGACGGAGCGAGAGCCTCGGCGTTATCAGGTCAGCCATGTTCCCGCTCAGGTACGCGATCGCGACCGTATGATCGGTCTGGGCGAGCCGGTCTTGCAGCGCTACGAGCGCATAACCTTTGAGAAGTCTCTTGTGGCTCCTCCCAGCCAGCCACCGGCGGCGTTTGTTTGCCCGGGACATCCTCTATTGGATGCCACCATAGATCTGACATTGGAGCGGCACCGCGGCGTGCTCCGACAGAGTGCGGTCCTGGTGGACGACAACGACAATGGCGACCAACCTCGTATTCTTATGCACTTGGAACACAGCATCCAGGATGGGAGCCGCACACGGTCCGGAGAACATCGAACTGTCTCCAGGAAGATACTCCATGTGGAAGTGGATGCGAAACTTGAGACTGTGGGCCAAGACTATGCGCCTTATCTCGACTATCGCCCACTGCAGGACGAAGAGCCGAGCGTTCAGAAAGTGGTTGATCGGCCTGAATGCAGCTGGATTGGCGGCGACTTGGAAACCAAGGCTGTCGAGTTTGCCGTGTCTTGTCTAGTGCCTGCTCATCTTGACGAGGTCCGGTCGCGAAAGTTGGAACTCCTTGCAAAGACGGAAGCCGCGGTCAAGGACCGCCTGACCAAAGAGATTGCGTATTGGGATCATCGGGCTGCCGATCTCCGGATGCAAGAGCAGGCAGGGAAGTCAAACGCCCGCCTCAACTCTACCGAAGCCCGCCGCCGGGCCGATGATCTTCAAGCGAGATTACAGAAGCGAATGGACGAGCTTCAACGTGAGCGCCAGTTGTCACCTCTGCCTCCGGTGGTCCTCGGCGGAGTTCTGGTGGTACCGGTTGGGCTCCTTCGCAAGATTGTCGGTCCGGCCAGCACAAGTGTAGCGATGCGAGACACGCAAGCCGCGGCGGCACGCGCCAGAACTGCAGTGATGGAGGTCGAACGAAGTCTCGGGTTCGAGCCGGTGGACAGAGAATCCGACAGGCTCGGCTACGATATCGAGAGCCGCGTGCCCGGCCTCGGGAAACTCCGTTTCATCGAGGTGAAAGGGCGAGTTCAGGGTGCGGCGACCGTGACTGTCACCAAGAACGAGGTTCTTACGTCCCTGAACAAGCCGGAAGACTACATCATGGCGATCGTGGAGTTCCAAGAGGGTGGAGAGGATCGAGTTTGGTACCTCCGCCGCCCGTTCAGGCGGGAGCCGGACTTTGGGGTGACCAGCGTCAACTACAATCTGCCGGAGCTGCTGGCTCGTGCCGAAACGCCCTCATGAAACGAGGGCAAGCGTGAAAAGGAATCCCGTTACAGGGACCGCTTGGTTGAATAGGACAGTGACAACCATGAATGCAGTGCGCAAGAAGCTCATAGAGGTGGACCTGCCGTTGGACGAGATCAATGCGGAGTCCAAGCGGGAGAAGTCCATCCGGCACGGCCATCCGTCCACCCTTCATTTGTGGTGGGCGCGTAGGCCACTGGCTGCATGCCGCGCTGTCATCTTCGCCAGCATGGTGGACGATCCGTCCTCCTGCCCTGATGAGTTTCCATCGCCTGAGGAGCAGGCAGCCGAGCGCAGACGTCTCCATGACATCATTCGCCGAATGGTCAAGTGGGAAAGTACCGATGAAAGCAAACCTGAATCGAGAGACATTCAGAACGAAGCCCGTTTTGAGATCGCCCGGTCCGTTGCTCGCTCACGCAGAGAGACCGCGCCCGACAAAGACAGCCCGACTGAGGTGCTGCGCTACCTGAACGACAAGACATTGCCCATCTATGATCCGTTCGCCGGAGGTGGATCCATTCCGCTGGAGGCGCAGCGGCTTGGTCTGCGTGCCATCGCCTCCGATCTCAATCCTGTTGCCGTGCTCATCAACAAGGCACTGATTGAGCTGCCGCCCAAGTTTGCCGGAAAACCACCTGTCAATCCAGATGCAGCCGATATGACCACCGGCACCGCTTGGCACGGTGCCACCGGGCTCGCCGACGACATTCGTTACTACGGACGTTGGATAAGGGATGAAGCGTTTAACCGCATAGGTCATCTGTATCCAAAGGTACAGCTGCCCGACGGAGGCGAGGCTACGGTGATTGCTTGGCTGTGGGCGCGCACCATCCCCTGCTCCAATCCAGCCTGCGGCATTGTCATGCCGCTGATAACCCAGTTTCAATTATCCAAAAAACCCAGAAATCGGCACTGGACGAGGCCGGTCGTGGATCATAAAGCAACGACCATCTCATTTGTGGTACAGGACCATGACTTTGGAGTGCCCAAAACTGGCACTGTCAATCGTAATGGCGTGACTTGCATAGCCTGCGAGACTACCTCGCCTCTGGCTTACGTCCGTGAGCAGTCTCGAGCGGGCAACATGGGGAAGCAGATGATGGCAATAGTCGCGAAAGGGGTCCGCAAACGGTTGTTTCAGTCACCTAGCGATGAACATATACAAATATCGTCATCCCCTGCACCAAACATTTGTTCTATTCCTCAGCAAAAAATGCCCACGACCGCTTACCTTGTAAGCGGTCGTGGGTACGGTATTACCAAGTGGCATGAGTTATTCACAGAACGACAACTAACCATGCTGACTACATTCAGTGACCTTATCCCAACCGTTCGCAGGGAAATAACTGAACGATGCGGAGATCCCAAGTATGCTGATGCCATCTGCACGTATCTGGCATTAGCCATTGGAAAACTGTCAGATTCCCATAGTAGCTTTGCAACCTATCTCTTGCCGCGCGAAAACGTGAGAAACGTTTTCGCGCGGCAAGCCATTCCTATGGTGTGGGACTTTGCAGAAGGGAATCCATTCTCCAATGCGGCAGGAACCTTCGCGTTAATCCTAGACAAGATTTCCAGAGTTGTTGAAGCATTACCCAGCAACACTAATCAGGGAAAAGCTTACCAAGCAGATGCCTCGACTACCCCATACATTGACTGTGGGCCCATCATAGTTACGGACCCGCCTTACTATGACAACATCAGCTACGCGGAACTGTCCGACTTCTTCTATGTGTGGCTGAGGCCTTTGCTACGCGATATATACCCTGGCCTGTTCGCTAGCATCTTGGTGCCCATGGAAGAAGAAATGATAGCAGCACCCCGGTTTGAGAATCCGAGAGAGCGTTTCGAAAAGCTAATGGGTAGGACCCTTCGTCTGATGCGTGATCGTTCCAGTCCAGAGTTCCCTTCATCTATCTTTTATGCCTACAAACAGCAAGAAGAGAATCGGAGCGGCAAGGCCTCCACTGGTTGGGATACCATGCTATCTGCACTTGTTGCAACTGGGTTTCAAATAGTTGGCACTTGGCCCATGCGTACAGAGTTTTCTGGTAGGTCGAACGCTTTGGGGACGAACTCACTAGTCTCTTCCGTCATTCTCATCTGTCGAATTCGTCCTAGCAACGCTCCTATTGCCACGCGCCGAGAGTTTATCAACGCTCTAAGGTCCGAGTTGCCTGACGCGCTGCGCCAGATGCAGACAGGCAACATCGCCCCAGTGGATCTGGCCCAAGCCGCCATTGGGCCAGGTATGGCAGTATTCACTCGCTATGCCCGTGTACTGAACGCGAGTGGCGAAGCCGTATCAGTACGGGATGCCTTGGCCCTTATCAACCAAACCTTGGACGAGGTGCTGGCGGAGCAGGAGGGAGACTTTGATGCCGATACCCGGTGGGCTCTGGCTTGGTTTGAGCAATCAGGTTTTGCCGAGGGTGATTTCGGGGTCGCCGATACCCTTTCCAAGGCCAAGAACACCACCGTTTCGGGGATGGTAAAGGCAGGCTTGCTGGAGTCGGGCGTAGGTAAGGTACGGTTGCTCTCTCCCAGTGAGCTATCCAACGATTGGGATCCGGCAAGGAAACGGCGATTCACGATATGGGAAGCAGTGCATCATCTGGTCCGCGTTCTTGACCAAGGTGAGCCTGTTGCAGCCGAAATGATGGTCAAGCTCGGCACCGATGCCGAGACCGCTCGGGAGCTGGCCTATCGCCTCTACCGCATTTGCGACCAGAAGAACCGTTCTCAAGAGGCCCAGAATTACAACGCGCTGGTGCAGAGTTGGCCTGAAATTGTCCGACTGTCAAGGGAACGAGCCCAAGCACAGCAGACTTTGTTTATCCGCGAGGATGGGGCCACGTGATGACTTCCGAAACCATTGTTTCTGCCATGGTGGATCGCATTGTTGGGCAGTTCCAACCATCTCGCGTGGTGCTCTTTGGCTCGCAGGCTCGGGGCCATGCCAACGAGTGGAGTGACGTGGATCTGTTGGTTGTGATGAACGATGTTCCAGACAAGCACCGGGTTGCAGTCGAGATACGACGGTCGCTGGGCGATCTTCCGGTCAGCAAGGACATAGTGGTAGTCACGCCTGACGAGATTGAGAGTCGAGGCCATATGGTAGGGACTGTGCTCCGTGCCGCGCTGCGTGAGGGGACGATTGTCTATGAACGATCCTGACTAATGTCACCTCCCATCGCCTTATAGCGATCCCGCACCATGCCTGCCGGAGTGCCCAGCAGGCCGTCTCCTTCGGCGATTCCAGAAATTGAATTGGCACTGAAGTACTCGGAAAACGAGATTGCCATGTTGATCGGGGAACGCAAGTCGCTTCCCCGGAACTGGCATACACAAGTTCGACTTCGTCCCAAACAGGGACATCGTGAGCGCGACTTGGATATCACCGGCGTCGACGGCAATCAGTTCCGCCTCATCCTCCACCAGAGCATGATCAACCATCTGGATTTCTCGGTTATCTTGGCGACCAGGGTCGCGCAGTCGAGCCTGGTCTTCCGCCTTCTCCGCTATAACGGAAAGAGTCATAGACACACGAACTCCATTGAAGGCAACACTTTCTACGACTACCACATTCACAGGGCCACCGAGCGGTATCAGGAAGGCGGAGCCCGTGAGGATGCCTACGCCGAAACTACTGATCGATACAGCGACTTTGCCGGTGCGCTCAACTGTATGTGGAATGACGGGAATTTCAATCCTCCTCCAGACAATCAACCGATTCTCCTCTAGGAGGCATAAAGATGCTCAATGACACAATCGAACGAGACTTCCAGACGAAGGTCTCCGCGCAAGTACGGCTTGAAACAGAGGGACTGGACCGGTACCGTGTCTTTACTCCATTTCGGTTCGATGACGGCGATCATCTTTGCATTGTCCTGAGAAGGGAAGGAGCTGACTGGGTCCTGTCGGACGAAGGGCACACGTACATGCATTTGACCTACGACATAGATGAGAAGGACTTGCGTCGCGGAACACGCCAAAGAATCATCTCCAGTGCCCTGTCGATTTTTCAAGTTGAAGACCGAGAAGGAGAACTTGTTTTGGTCGTAACAAACGAGCGTTATGGGGATGCGCTCTACTCATTCGTGCAGGCGCTGCTTAAGATCACGGATGTTGCGTATCTGTCTCGCGAGCGCGTTCGATCCACTTTCGGTGAAGATTTTCGGGCACTGTTCATGGCATCGGTACCTGAAGATCGCAGGAGCTTCGACTGGCATGACTCGGAGCATGATCCTGAGGGCAAGTACACTGTTGATTGTCATGTCAACGGCATACAGAGGCCCCTTCTTGTACTCGCTTTGACAAACGATGCCAAGACGCGGGATGCCACAATCGCCCTTCTTCAATTTGAGAAATGGGATATGCCTTTCCGTTCATTGGCTATCTTCGAGAATCAAGAGTCAATCAACCGCAAGGTATTGGCGCGCTTCAGCGATGTATGTGAGAAGCAATTTTCCAGCCTGACGGGCAACCGCGAGAGGATCGAGAGTTTCCTCGCCGAGGCCATCACACACGGAGGTGCAGCGTAGTGGCCATAACCAATAGGGACCGGGTAGGCAGCGCGATGGACACGCTCAAGTCCGGGCTCGCGCCGTTCGTCTCACGGGAGTTCATCAATCACCATAGAGGGCTTTCTGCGCGGGTGTTGCAGCAAATCCTGGGAGATTCTGTCCAAGACGCGAAGACACACTTTGCCAACATGGATGCAGCGGCACTCCTGAGGGTCATGTGGGAATCCTGGAACGAGGTCTATCGAAACACCCTTGGGCGCACCGAACGGAGCCTCGTGAGCGAGTTGCGAGACATCCGCAATCGCTGGGCACATCAAGAAGCATTCTCCAGCGATGATGCCTATCGGGCTCTCGATTCGACTTATCGCCTCCTTTTGGCGGTCTCTGCTCCAGAGGCTGGAAAAATCGAAGGCATGAAGATGGAACTGCTGCGCGTGCGCTTTGACGAGCAGGCCAGAACACAGCGCCGCCGGACCGCCAGCATAGCTGTTGAAAGTCAGGCACTGCGTCATCTTGCGCCGTGGCGAGAAGTGATCAGTCCGCATCAGGATGTGGCCAGCGGCCGATACCGGCAGGCCGAGTTTGCGGCAGACCTTTGGCAGGTTCATCTGGGAGAGGGGACATCCGAATATCTTGATCCCGCGGAGTTCTTCCGTCGCACCTACCTGACGGACAGTTTGAAACAGCTGTTGAATGGTGCAGTGCGACGACTTGCAGGCGATATGGATGGCGACCCGGTGGTGCAGCTGCAGACAACCTTCGGCGGTGGCAAGACCCACTCGATGCTGGCTCTCTATCATCTCTTCTCCGGAACGGCGGTCAGCCGACTGGTGGGTTTGGACACAGTTATGCAGGATACCGGAGTCGCGCCGCTCCCTTCGGTGAACCGGGTGGTTTTGGTCGGCAATCGAATTTCGCCGGGCAATCCCGCCATCAAGCGAGATGGCACGAAAGTACGGACGTTGTGGGGAGAACTTGCCTGGCAGCTCGGACAGGCGGCGGGGGGCGAGACAGAGGCTCGCAGGGCCTATGAACGGGTGCGTGCAGACGACGAACGCGCTACCAATCCCGGTGACGTGCTGCGCATACTGCTGAACGAGTATGCTCCTGCACTTATATTGATCGATGAATGGGTAGCCTATGCTCGGCAACTGCACGACGAAGGTGACCTGCCTGCCGGGAGTTTCGAGACCCAGTTCACCTTTGCCCAGGCGTTGTCGGAATCGGCGAAGCTGGCAAAGAACTGCCTCTTGGTCATCAGCCTGCCGGCTTCGGACACTACCGAATCGCCCCACGCCCAGGCTGATGATACAGAGGTGGGTGGACTAAGGGGCAGAGCCGCGCTGAGCCGTCTCCGCAACGTCATTGGACGTGTCGAGTCGTCGTGGCGTCCGGCCAGTGCAGAGGAGAGTTTCGAGATTGTGCGTCGCCGCCTGTTCCAGCCCATCGTCGAATCGGCCCACTTCACAACCCGTGACAATGTGGCCCGCGCCTTCTGCGATCTCTACCGCACAAGTCGCCAGGAGTTTCCTCCAGAGTGTGTCGAGGCGGATTATGAGCAACGTATCAGGGCAGCATATCCCATTCACCCAGAGGTCTTTGAGCGGCTCTATACCGATTGGTCAACATTACGGAGCTTTCAGCGCACACGCGGTGTCTTGAGGCTGATGGCCACGGTAATCCACAGTCTCTGGGAGAAGGGGGATCGCAACCCTTTGATTCTGCCGGCCCATGTACCTGTGGACGATCCTCGCGTGCAGACTGAACTCACGCATTATCTCCCGGAAAACTGGGTCCCCGTCATCGAGCGCGACATAGATGGTGCAAACTCTCTGCCCTTGAGGATTGACGGCGAGGTGCCCAATCTGGGCAAGTACAGTGCTTGCCGCAGGGTAGCCCGCTCCATCTACTTGGGATCGGCCCCTATCCCAGCGGCGGCCAACCAAGGAATCGAAGACCGCAGGATCAAGCTGGGGTGCGTCATTCCGGGAGAGTCTCCCGCAGTGTTCGGCGATGCGATGCGGAGACTGGGAAGCACTGCAACTTATCTGTACCAAGACGGCGCGCGCTACTGGTACTCGACCCAACCGACTGTAGCCAATCTCGCCGAGAGCCGAGCCGAGGAGTACCGACGAAACCGTGACAAGGTGGACGAGGAGATCAGGCAGCGGCTCCAGACAGACCTGAACCACCGGGGCGATTTCAACGGGGTCCACATTCTCCCTTTGTCGGGCCACGAGGTGCAAGATGACCAAGACGTGAGACTCGTGGTGCTGGGCCCGACTTACCCGCACACGCGCGTGGCAGGGTCAGACAGCCGCGCCATCACGGCTGCCCAATCCATACTGGATTCGCGCGGGAACACGCCGCGCCTGTTCAGAAACACTCTGGCCTTTCTGGCAGCGGATGACATACGCCTTCAGGACTTGGAGGAAGGAGTGAGGCAGTACTTGGCTTGGCATTCAATTCTTGCCGAGCGGGAACCTCTCGATCTTCCACCGCACCAGGTGCGGCAGGCCGAGTCCCAACGGACTGCCGCCGAGAGTGCCGTGATTGCGCGTATTGGCGAGACCTACCGATGGTTGCTGGTGCCGATGCAAACAACTCCCCAAGCCAAGGTGGAGTGGCAGGCCATTAGGCTGGCTGGACAAGGACCGCTTGCTCATCGGGCCAGCCGGCGGATGCGCAACGACGAGTTGCTGGTAACCCGCTTCTCTGGAACACGCCTCCGCATGGAGCTGGATCGCATACCCTTGTGGCGAGGCGACCACGTTTCGGTACGGCAACTGGTGGACGACTTTGCTCGCTATACTTACTTGCCCAGGCTGAAGGAGCCTTCGGTCTTGCTGGAAGCCATATGCAGCGGTCTTTCCCTGATGACATGGGAGCAGGACTCCTTTGTCTACGCCGATGACTACGATGACAGTGTGGGGAGATACCGTGGCCTTTATGTCGGGCCGCGCGCGGCCCTCACCGACAGCGATCCGGGTCTCATAGTGCGTTCCGATGTAGCCCGAAAGCAGATGGATGCAGAGGCTGTCCCCGCTGATAATGCCGTTGAAGGAGCCGGATCCACCTATGGTCAAAAGCCAGCAGAATCAGGGGAAGTGCATGAGACGCCAGAGAAAAAACCTCCCGTGCCTCCAATACGACCTGCAGCCAAGCGTTATCATGGATCGGTCGGATTGGACCCTACGCGAGTCGGCAGGGATGCAAGCCAGGTCGCGGATGAGGTGATTGTGCATCTGGCAGGTCTGCTGAGCGCGAACGTGAAGCTGACTTTGGAAATAGAAGCCAACATTCCGGACGGTGTACCGGAGCAGGTCGTGCGGACAGTCACCGAAAACAGCCGTACCCTGAATTTCCATGACAGTGGCTTTGAGACCGAATAAGTCGATCTTCCCGCCATTGGGAATCCGTATTTGACGCGCGGGGACAAATGGGGAGACCGCGTTCTCGCTTGGGCGTCGGCTTTGGGGCTGGTGACCACGGGCGGCGAGATATGTTTGCACGGGACGTGGATTGACTCGACAAAGACGCATTGCCGCGCCGTCACAGGACGGGCCGTGGCAAGAACTGATGCTTTGTGTGGCCCCGGAGCCGAGTGGCCGCCGCGGTCGTTCCGGCTTGCACGGCGGACCCGAAATCATCGCCAAGGCAGCACAGTGCGAATAGACTCATACGGAGTGTCTTGGGCTTTTGTTGCGATACACCCGGAGCCCGATGTGTTCCACCTGTCCATAACCTCATGTTGCGCATGAATCGGGAGTGTGGTTTTCCGCGCGGCGGTACGCACCGTTAAGATACACGGTATCGGTTCAATCGAAGCCGCAGCACCGGCAGAGGCAGTGGTCCCGCACCTGCCTGGGGACTGTGGCGACAGGTCTGGACCGCCATCCACCCGCAAGTAGGTCCCTTGCCACAATTTGACATAACAACACTCGGCGAAATCATGGTGCGTCTCAGTGTGCCGGCCGGGGAACGCCTTGAACTCACGCGCACTCTCGATGTGCAGCCTGGCGGCGCCGAAGGCAACGCGGTGACGGCCTTGGCCCGTTTGGGACGCCACTGCGCCTGGGGGGGCGCGCTGCCCGACAATGCATTGGGGCGGTTGATTGCCAATCGTCTCAAGCTGGCCAATGTGGACCTTGGATGTGTGCATTGGGTGCCGGGAGGCAGAGCAGGACTGTATTTTCTGGAGTTTGCAGGCACCCCCCGCAATTCGGAGGTCATCTATGACCGGGCCGAGTCCTGTGCCGCCCGCCTGACCCCTGACCAGATTGACTGGAGCCGCCTGATGGACACTCGCCACTTCCATGTGAGCGGGATCACGCCCGCTCTGTCCGTCCATGGTCTGGCTTGTACCCGGAGAGCCTTCGAGGTGGCCCAGGACCGGGGTGTCACGATCAGTTTGGATGTCAACTTCAGGGCCAAGATGTGGTCTCCTGCAGAAGCCCGATCCGTCCTGCAGCCTCTCATGCCCCAGGTGGATGTCCTGTTTTGTGGCAAAGAGGATGCGGAAACCGTGTTCGGCTTTGCAGGCAACTCCCGAGAAGTGCTGCACCAGCTCTCCCGCCTGGTGCCGCGGGGGGTCACGGTCATGTCGTCAGGGGCTGCCGGCATTTGGGCCCGGCAGGCCGGCAACGAGTACTTTGAGGAGGCGCTGCCCGTGGAAGTGGTGGATCGCCTGGGCGCGGGGGATGCCATGGCCGCCGGCGTGCTGCATGGATATCTGAACGATGATCTGCCTCAGGGTCTGCGCTACGGAGCATTGCTGGCGGCCATGATTCTGACTCAGCACGGCGACATGCTGGTGGCTACCGACCGGGAGATTGACGAGCTGTTGCAATCGGGGGGCGGTGCGCTCGTCCGTTGACGCAGGCAGATGGCAATGGAAACCCAAATCGAAGGAGTGGACCCAATGAGCAAGAAGGCGTTGATGAACTGGGGTGGCTGGGAAGGACATGAACCGGAACAGACAACCCGGATATTTGCCCCTTTGTTGGAAGCCGCGGGATTCCAGGTGGACATTGTCCATGACCTGGACAGGTACTGTGACACGGCATACATGCAGTCCCTGGACCTGGTGGTCTCTACCTGGACCATGAGCCAACTCAACAGCGAACAGGAACAGGGGTTGCTGCAGGCCATTCGCGGCGGGGTCAACTGCGGGGGCTGGCATGGGGGCATGTGTGATGCCTTCCGCCTCAACACGGAATACCAGTGGATGACCGGGGGGCAGTGGGTGGCCCACCCGGGCAATATCATCGACTACCGGGTCAATATCACGAATCATCTCGATCCGATCACCGCCGGTCTGGCGGACTTCGACATGCATTCGGAACAGTACTATCTGCATGTGGACCCGGGCAACCAGGTGCTGGCGACCACCATGTTCCAGACGGAAGTGGCGCCGTGGGTAAACGGCACCGTGATGCCGGTGGTATGGAAGCGGCAATACGGGGCAGGACGGGTCTTTTATTGTTCGTTGGGCCATGTAGCCCAAGACTTCGATGTACCGGAAGCCCGGGAGCTGGTCCGCCGCGGGCTGCTCTGGGCCGGCGGCGCTCTGTAAGGCAGGAGAACCCATCATGTCCAACATTCGCTGGGGATTTCTGGGCGCGGGCAGCATTGCCACGCGCTTCGGCACCGGATTTCAGGAAATAGAGGGAGGCGAGATTCTGGCAGTGGGTTCCCGCACGGAGTCACGCCGCCGGGCCTTGGCCGAAAGGTTCCACATTCCCCGCCAGTACGGCACCTATGAAGAACTGGTGGCAGATCCGGACCTGGATGTCATCTATGTCGCCACGCCGCACAGTCTGCATCGGGAGCACACCGTGTTGGCCTTGGAGGCGGGCAAGGCCGTGTTGTGCGAAAAGCCGTTCACTATCAATCTGCGGGAGGCCGCGGAGCTTGTGGCCTTGGCCAGACAGCGGGATCTTTTCCTGATGGAAGCCATGTGGACACGCTACATTCCCATTGTCCGGACAGTGAAGCAGATGGTGCAGGCAGGGGAGATCGGCGAACTGACCATGCTGATCGCAGACTTTGGCGGACGCAGCACGCATCCCCTCCGCGGCCGCATTGCCGATCCTGCCTTGGGCGGCGGGGCCTTGCTGGACCTGGGAGTCTATCCCGTCTCCCTCGCTTCGTATCTCTTCGAGACCGCGCCCACCCGCATTGAGACCCTGGCCCACCTGCAGGGAGGGGTTGACATTCGCGGTGGCATCCTGCTGGGCTATCCAGCCGGGCAAATGGCCATCTGCTACTCTTCCATCGGGGACAATACCCCCCAGGAAGCCATCCTGACCGGCACCAAGGGGCAGATTCGCATTCCCCGTCCCTTCTGGCTCAACCACAAGTGCGAAGTGTCCCGAGATGGCCATGCACCGCGCATGGTGGAGGCGGAACTGATCACCAACGGCTTTGCCCACGAGGCCATGGAGGTCAATCGCTGTCTGCGGGCCGGGCTCAAGGAGAGCCCGGACATGCCTTTGCGCGAAACCCTTGACATAATGAGGACGCTGGATACTATCAGGGCCCAGTGGGGCCTGCGCTACCCTATGGAATAGGGTCACCTTATCAGGGAGGCACAACCATGCAGTACGGACAGATTCCAGGCAGTGACAAGCAGATCAGCCGCATTGTGCAAGGCACCATCATGCTCGATTCAGAGCATCAGGATGAGTGCAACGCCCTGGTGGATGCCCTGTATGCCGAAGGTTGCACTGCCTTCGACTCTGGCCACAACTATGGCGGTGGGGGGGCGGAACGGGCCTTGGGCGCCTGGATGGCCTCCCGCGGCAATCGGGACGACATCTTTGTGCTGACCAAGGGATGCCACTTCAACGCGGACAGGAATCGGGTGACGCCCTACGACCTCAGCAGCGATCTGCACGATTCCCTGACGCGTTTGCAAACCGACTACATCGACCTGTATCTGCTGCATCGGGATGATCCCACCGTGCCGGTGGGTCCCTTGGTGGACCGTCTGCACCAGCACCAGGCCGAAGGCAAGATCCTGGCCTATGGCGGCTCCAACTGGACCCCGCAGCGCATTGAAGAGGCCAACACCTACGCCAAGGCCCACGGAAAGACTCCCTTTGTGGCCAGCAGCCCCAACTTCTCACTGGCTCCGCAGGCCGCCAACCCCTACCGGGACAGTCTGACGATCAGCGGCCCGCAGGGGGCCCAGGCCCGGGCGTACTACAAGGACAACCAGATGCCCTTGTTTACCTGGTCCAGTCTGGCACAGGGTTTCATGACCGGCCTGTTTCGGCGTGACAATCTGGACAGCATTACGGACGAATTTCATCGTATTACCGTCAGTGCCTACTGCAGTGAGGAGAATTTCCAGCGGCTGGACCGGGCCGAGGCCCTGGGCCACAAACTGGGATTGACCATACCGCAGGTCGCCACGGCCTACGTCCTGAATTATCCGCTCAACATCTTCGCCCTGATCGGTTGCCGCACGGTCAGGGAGTGGAAGAGCAATCAGGCGGCCGTGGAAGTGACATTGTCCCCGGCGACGCTGACCTGGTTGGAGACCGGACAGGGTGAGATGCCGCTCTAGCGCAACCACCCAGGAAGACAGGAGGAGGCCCATCATGAAGGTCTGGCAGGTAGGGATGGTGGGTTGCGGCACTATCAGCCGCACCTATATCAAGGGCATTGGCCAGTATGACCACCTGGCACTGTGCTGTGTGGCCGACATCAACGGCGAAGCGGCCCGGCGCGCCGCCGCCGAGGCGGGATGCCCCGCCGTAACGGTGCCGGAGCTCATGGCGCGGGATGATGTCGATATCGTGTTGAATTTAACCATTCCCAAAGCGCATGCCGCCGTGGACTTGGCGGCGATCGCCGCCGGCAAGCATGTCTTCAGCGAAAAGCCCATGGCCCTGAGCCGCCGCGAGGGACAGCAGATCGTCGCGACCGCCCGTGCCCAGGGGGTGCAGGTGGGCGTTGCGCCCGATACGTTCCTGGGGGGCGGCATCCAGACCTGTCGCCGGCTGATCGACGAGGGTCGGATTGGCGAACCGGTCGCGGCCACGGCCTTTATGCTGAGCCACGGTCACGAGTCCTGGCACCCTTCTCCCGTTTTTTACTACGAGAAAGGGGGAGGCCCCATGTTTGACATGGGGCCCTACTATGTCACCGCGCTGGTCGCGCTGCTGGGCCCGGCCGCCAAGGTCAGCGGTTTTACGCGCACCACTTTTCCGGAGCGGACCGTTACCAGCGCACCGCTGGCCGGTACCGTCATCCGGCCGGAGGTGCCTACCCACTATGCCGGCACCATCCAGTTTGTGAACGGTGCCATCTGCAGCATGGTCCAGTCATTCGATGTCTGGGGTGCCCAGCTGCCCCGCATTGAAATCTACGGGGCCCAAGGCTCTCTCAGCGTCCCGGATCCGAACACTTTTGGCGGACCGGTCCGGCTGCTGCCGGGGGGCCAACGCACATGGCAAGACGTGCCCCTGACACACAGCGATCAGGTACAGCGGAGCATTGGGCTGGCGGACATGGCCCACGCCCTGGGTCACGAACGGGCCGAGCACCGTGCCAATGGCGACCTGGCCTATCACGTCCTGGAGATCATGGACCTGTTTGAGGCCTCCCATGATCAGGGCAGGCACCTGGACGTGGAATCCACATGCGCAAGACCGCGGCCCTTGCCGACAGCCGGAGGTTTCTAGCGCGTATCCCCCAGCGGCGTGATGCGCTGCCGTCCGACCGTGTTCGCGGTGCGCTGGGCCACATGGTGCATCAGCACCGCGTGCGTGCCTTCGGGTGCCGGCTCCGCACTGCCGTTGGCACGCTTCCGGTGGGACGAGCCCTGCCGCTGTACATAACGGCCGTCCGGTTGCATGTCCCAGGCGTTCCGCTGATCCTGCAGGCACGTATCCAGGATCAGCTGCAGCTGGGCCTTCATGGTGCGGGCTTCAACGGGCACCACGGCTTCTACGCGGTTGTCCAGATTGCGCTGCATCCAGTCGGCGCTGCCGATGAAATACTCGGGATTGCCCGCATTGGCGAAGTGGAAAATCCGGTGATGTTCCAGGAACCGCCCGATGACGCTGACCACTCTGATGTTTTCGCTCTTGTCCGGAATGCCGGGGCGGATGCGACACACCCCCCGCACGATCAGGTCGATCTGCACGCCTGCCTGACTGGCCTGATAGAGCCGCAGCACAATTTCCGGGTCGTCCAGGCTGTTCATCTTGGCGATAATGCGTCCCGAGCCGTGGGTCTGGGCGAGCTCCATTTCCCTGTCGATCAGGTCAAGGAACCGGCGACGCATATTGACGGGGGCCACCAGCAGCTTCTTGTACATGATGCGCCGGTTGTAGCCGGTCAGGTAGTTGAAGAGATTCATGACATCGGTCACGATGGCTTGGTCTGTCGTGAGGATGGCCACATCGGTATACAGGTTGGCTGTGGAGTGGTTGTAATTGCCGGTCCCAATGTGCACATAGACCTGCAGACCGCTTGATTCCTCTCTGACGACCAGCGAGATCTTGGTGTGGGTCTTGAGCCCTACCAGGCCGTACGCCACATGGCACCCGGCTTCTTCCAGCCGCTTGGAGTGATAGATGTTCTGTTTCTCGTCAAAGCGGGCCTTGACTTCGACCAGCACGGCGACCTGTTTGCCTTGCTGCGCGGCGGAGATCAAGGCGTCCACAATGGGCGAGTCGTCCGTCGTGCGGTACATGGTGTGCTTGATGGCCAGCACCTGGGGATCCCGGGCCGCGGCCAACAGCCACAGTTGGGTGGAATTGGCAAAGGACTGATAGGGATGATGCAGCAGGATGTCGCCCTGCTTCAGCACCTTGAACACGTCCGCTGGCCGGGAGTCGTTGTTCAGAAAACTGAACTGGGGGGGTGTACGGGGTTGCCAGGTGTGAAACTTCAGCTCCGGCAAGTCTATGAGCCGTATCAGCGACATCAGGTCGGACAATCCCAGGGGCCCTTCCTGCTGGTACACGTCCTGCTCCTTGAGCGCGAACTCGTGCAACAGAATGTTCAGCAAATGCGGCGGCAAGTCGGTGGCGACTTCCAGCCGGACCACCGGGGCAAAACGCCGTTCCTGCAACTCTTCGTTGATCATTTCCAGCAGGTCGTCGGCTTCTTCCTCGTTCTGTACCAGCGCGGCATTGCGCGTAATGCGGAAAGGGTGCACATGCAGAATTTCCATGCCGGCAAACAGTGATTCCAGGTTGTGGATCAACACTGTTTCCAGGGCCACAAAGCGGTGGCTCTGGCCCACGCGGATCCAGCGCGGTCGATTGGCCGGCACCTTCATGCGGGCCACATGCGACTCCCCCGTATTGTGGTCCAGGGTCTCGACCACCAAATTCAGGCTCAGGTTGCTGACAAAGGGAAACGGGTGCGAAGAATCAAAGGCCAGGGGTGTCAGCAGCGGAAAAACGTCGTTGAGGAAGGTGTGGCGCAACTGCGCGGCCTCGTCCAACGTGATGTCCCGGTAATCCACCAGCTTGATGCCGTGTTCCGCCAGCTTGGGCAATATGTCTTCCAGCAGGCATTGCTCCTGTACCTGCCCAAAGCGCGTGACTACCTGACTGATCAGATCCAGCTGATAATCCGGTGACCAGCCCTGCAGCCGCAAGTTGCTGGCCCCCGCCGCCTGCTGACGTTTCAGCCCTCCTACGCGCTTGCGGAAGAACTCGTCCAGGTTGGACGCCGTGATGCCCAGGAACCCCATTCGTTCCAACAGGGGATTGCGCTGGTCCAGCGCTTCCTGCAACACTCGCCAGTTGAAGTCCAGCCAACTGAGTTCCCGGTTGTAGACCTCGGGCTGGCGGCTGAGCTGTTCCACGGCAAGCCCGGAGACATCGGCATCCACCAGCACCAGATCACTGGGGGGAATGACCACCGGCCTGTTGCGGGTCGACGAGTGGGCCAGGGCCGGTTTTTCCAATTCAGGGCGGCGGACAGACATAGGCATGCAGCTTGCATTGAATGACGGTGGCTGGCCGGAAAACGCATAGAACGTGCTTCCATGGGCCTTCGCCACACGTTCCAATTATGGTTTTTTCTGAATGCGAAGGCAAATGCATGTTGTGCGATCCAGTGAAGGGTCGGCTCCGGTTTTGACACGGCTCCCGTCCTCCTGTATTATGGGCAGGTTGAATCCGGTTCGCCCTTGACAGAGATCTGAAACCGCACAGTGTCTGGACATCTTGCGGGCAAGCCCCGCCCCGTGTTGTTGCTTTCCTTGTTGGCTGGCGTAGTAGGCCAGGCCACAGTTTGACGCGTTGGCGGAGGATGACCACGGACACGGGGACACTCACAGAGTACACCCAGAATCCTTCCCAGCCGGGGAGGATTTTTTGTTTGGCGAACTTCACGCAGGTAGGCAAGGAGGAAACATGAAGGCATCCACGGCATTGCGGGATCAGCACATTCTGGACAGGAGTACCCCCCGGCAACTGACCGGGTCAGAAATGATCTGGAACGCCTGTGTGCTGGAGGGTGTCACCACCCTCTTCGGACATCCCGGCGGAGCCATTCTGCCGGCATACGACGCGTTGGCCTATTACGAGCAGCATCGGCTGCTGCACCATGTGCTGGTGCGGCACGAACAGTGTGCTGCGCACATGGCAGATGGCTATGCCCGCGCCACGGGCGAGGTCGGAGTCTGCGTAGCGACCAGCGGGCCGGGGGCCACCAACCTGGTGACGGGGCTTGCCACCGCCCAAATGGACAGTGTGCCCGTCGTGGCCATCACCGGGCAGGTCCCCACCACCCTGTTGGGGACGGATGCCTTTCAGGAGTCTGACATTGTCGGTGTCACCCAGCCGGTGGTGAAGCACAACTATCTGATCACGGATGTGGCTGATCTGCCCCTGGCCTTGAAGGAAGCCTTCTACATAGCGCGGGAAGGCCGGCCAGGTGTGGTGTTGGTGGATGTCTGTAAGGACGTGCAGATCGAAGTGGGGGAATTCCGGTACGACATGGAGATTTCCCTGCCCGGCTACACGCCATATCCCCTCCCCGGCGAAAACGACCTGCACAGGGCCGCCGAGCTGATCAACGCCGCGGAGAGCCCGCTGATTATGGCCGGGCACGGCATCCATCTGGCCGGCGTGTCGGATGTCCTCCAGAGCATGGTGGAGAAGGCCGAGATACCGGTCGTGACCACTCTGCTGGGCACCGGCAATCTGCCCGAGACCCACCCGCTCAGTCTGGGCATGGGGGGCATGCACGGCGAGGCGTTTGCCAACGAGGCGGTCCAGAGCTGCGATGTGCTGATTGCCTTGGGCATGCGCTTTGACGACCGCATTACAGGCCGCCTGGACCACTTCGCCAAGCAGGCCTCCATCATTCATTTTGAACTGGACATGGCCGAAGTGGGCAAGAACGTGCAGCCTGACGTCACCGTCCTGGGAGACTTGGCGGTGACGCTGCCGGCTCTGAATGAGCTGATTTGGCCCAACACCCATCCTGAATGGATCAGCGCCATTGCCAGCCGCAAGGAAGACAGTGCCCGCGGCGACATCCTGACATTTGAGGTGGATGAACTGATTCCCCCCTTCGTCATGCGCCAGATCTGGGAGGTCACGTCCCACAGCAAGAGCCCGGCAGAGGTGATTGTGACCACGGATGTGGGGCAGCACCAGATGTGGGAATCCCAGTACTACTTGCACGAACGGGCCGGCATGCTGCTGACCAGCGGAGGTCTGGGCACCATGGGATATGGCGTGCCGGCCGCCATTGGGGCCCAGATTGCCATGCCCCGCCATCTGGTCTGGGCCATCGTCGGCGACGGCGGATTTCAGATGACGCTGCAGGAGCTGGCCACCCTCCAGCAGGAGGGGCTGCCCGTCAAGATCGCCATTATCAACAACGGTTTTCTCGGTATGGTGCGGCAATGGCAGCAGTTCTTCTATGACCAGCGGTATGTCGGGACCCCGATCCTGTCTCCCAACTACGTGAAGCTGGCCGAGGCCTACGAGATTCCAGCCCTCCGCGTGGAGGAGCCGGGCCAAGTCCATGCAGCCGTACGGGAAGCCAATGCCACTGAGGGCCCTTTCCTGATCGAGTTCCAGGTCAAGGAGGAGGTCAACGTGTATCCCATGATCGCCCCGGGCGCCGCGGTGGACGACATGTTCCGGCGGCCCACCACCAAGGCCGTGCAGGCCAACGGCGGGGTGGCTCCCGCCTTCTAGGCGGGGCCTGCCTCGGCCAAGCAGAGCTGCCTGTCCCACCCTGGACGCAGAGAGTGATGTCATGAAGTACGTACTGTCCGCCTGGATGCGCGACAAGCCGGGAGTGCTGCATCGGGTCTGCGGCCTGTTGCGCCGGCGCAACTTCAATATTGACAGCCTGCAGGTCAGCCACAGCGAAGAACCGGGGATCAGCCGCATGACCTTTGTGGTCGACGGCGACGAGCGGGTGGCGGATCAAGTGCAGAGGCAGATGGCCAAACTAGTGGATGTGACGCGCATTGAAAGCCTGTCCCACACCCCCTTGATTGCCCGGGAACTGGCACTGCTGCGGGTGGCCGTGACTGGCCAGCAACGCACCCAGGTATTGCAGCTGGCGGAAATCTTCACTGCGCAAGTTGTGGACGTGTCCCGCACCAGCATGCTCCTGCAAATCGTCGGCAACCAAACCAAGATCAATGCCTTGATCGAGCTGCTGCAGGAATTTGAATTGCTGGAAATGGTGCGCACCGGCCCCGTGGCGATTGCCCGCAAGGGCAGTGTCAATGTCCTGGAAGAGGACATCGCGATGAACGGCAGTTCGCCCTAGGGCCGCACCGGGACCCGTCCATTCTCACTCTGTCTATGCTTGTTTGAATTTTCACAAAGGGAGCTGCGCTTGTCATGGCCACCATTTACTACGAGAACCAGGCTGATCTCAGTCGGCTGGAAGGACGCCGGATTGCGGTCATTGGATATGGCAGCCAGGGACATGCCCACGCCCTGAATCTGACTGACTCCGGTCTGGAGGTGGTGGTGGGTCTGTATGCGGGCAGTTCCAGCAAGGCCAAGGCGGAAGCCGATGGCTTGGCAGTGGTGAGCACGGCCGAGGCGGCCAGATCCGCCGACGTGATCATGGTGCTGCTGCCGGACCAGGCCCAAGGCAAGGTCTTCAACGAGGAGATTCGGCCCGGCCTGGAGAAGGGCAACACGCTGATGTTCGCCCATGGTTTCAGTATTCGCTTCGGGCAAATCGTGCCGCCCGAGGATGTGGACGTGTCCATGGTGGCGCCCAAGGCCCCGGGGCACCGGGTGCGTGAGGTGTTTGTGGAAGGGTCAGGTGTGCCGGGGCTGGTGGCTGTCCATCAGGATGCATCCGGCAATGCATTGGCGGATGCCATGGCCTATGGCCGTGGCCTCGGCTGCACGCGTGCAGGCCTCCTGGAGACCACTTTCGCCGAGGAGGCCGAAACGGATCTCTTCGGGGAGCAGACGGTCCTCTGTGGCGGTGTCAGCGAATTGGTGAAGGCGGGCTTTGAAGTTCTGGTCGAGGCCGGGTATCAGCCGGAAATTGCCTATTTCGAGTGCCTGCACGAACTGAAGCTGATTGTGGATCTCTTTTACGAGGGGGGTCTGGCCTACATGCGCTACAGCGTGTCGGACACAGCCGAGTGGGGAGATTATGTGAGCGGTGAACGCATTGTCACCGCAGAGACCAAGGACACCATGCGGCGCATCCTGGCCGAGATTCAATCGGGCCAGTTTGCCGAGGAATGGATGGATGAGTATCACAGCGGCCTGAACCGGTTTCGCCAACGCCGCCAGTCGGAACAGACCCACCAGATTGAAGATGTGGGTCTGACCCTGCGGCGCATGATGGAATTCCTGGACTCCAAGGAGATTGCACGCGAAGCGTAGCCGCGGTCGCCTCATTCCCGGACCTGTTTCCCAAGGAAGATTGGAAATGGACAACGAGACGCACGTAGAAACCGAAGTAGACGTATCTGAAGCCAGGGCCGAAGACTTTGCCATCACGGACATGGCCGCCTATGCGCGCGCAGTGGCTGTCGGCCGCACCGTGCAAGTGTTCGACACGACGTTGCGAGATGGCGAACAAAGCCCGGGAGCCACGCTCCACGAACGGGAAAAGCTGGAGGTGGCCCGGCAGCTGGCCCGCCTAGGCGTGGACATCATGGAGGCCGGTTTCCCCATCGCCAGCGAGGGGGACTTCCGGGCCGTGCAGGAGATTGCCCGGACCGTGGGCCGGCAGGTTCGCCGGGATCGGCAGGGCCGGCTGATGGCGCCCCCGATCATTGCCGGCCTGGCCCGTGCCCTCGAGCCGGATATACGCAGGGCGGCGGCGGCGGTGGAACCGGCCATTCGGCCGCGCATTCACACGTTCATTGCCACCAGTGACATTCACTTGGAGCACAAGCTGCTCATGTCCCGCAACCAGGTGCTGGAATCCGTGGGGTCGATGGTCGAGCTGGCGCGCAGTCTGTGTGCCGATGTGGAATTCAGCCCGGAAGATGCGGGTCGCAGTGACGTGGAATATCTGAAACAGGTGCTGGAAGTGGCCATTCAGGCCGGAGCCACCACCCTCAACATTCCGGACACGGTGGGATACACCATGTCTTCCGAATATGGATCCCTGATTGCCGAGCTGATCAACGAAGTTCCCGGCGGGAAGGAAGTTGTCTTCAGCACCCACACCCACAACGACCTGGGACTCGCCACGGCCAATTCCCTGGCGGGGGCCCGGGCCGGGGCCCGGCAGGTGGAAGTGGCCATCAATGGCATTGGCGAACGGGCCGGCAATTCCAGCCTGGAGGAATTCGCCATGGCCCTGCATACGCGGGGCAGCTATTTCCACCTGAACACCAACATTGTGACGGAGGAGATACACAAGACCAGTGAGATGGTGAGCCGGTACACGGGCATGGTGATTCAGCCCAACAAGGCGGTAGTCGGCGCCAATGCCTTTCAACACGAGGCAGGCATCCATCAGGATGGCGTCTTGAAGAATCGGGAAAACTACGAAATCATGCGGGCCGCCACAGTGGGCCGGGATCTGGTTGACAAGGGCCTGCCGCTCGGCAAGCACAGTGGACGCCATGCGGTGGGGGACAGGCTGCACGAGATGGGATACGACCTGGACAAAGACGCCCTGCAGGAGGTCTATGATCGCTTCATGCAGCTGGCGGACCGGAAAAAGGAAGTTTCCAATGTTGACCTGGAAGCCATTGCCGGCGATGTCATGTATCAGCCCGAAGAGACATGGGCCCTGCAGGAACTGCAGGTCAATTGCGGCTCCACCGTAATTCCCACGGCCGTGGTCATACTCAAGAATCTGAAGACCGGGAAAGAGTTCACGGACGCGGGTTTTGGGACCGGTCCGGTCGATGCCGTGTACAAGGGCATCAATCGCATTGTGCAAGTGGAAAACATCCTGACGGAGTATCTGGTGCAAGCCGTGACGCAGGGCATGGATGCCAATGGCGATGTCACCATCCGCATTGAGGTGCCCAATGGTACAGATGCCCCTGAAACCGCCCAGGGCCGCCAGCGCCGGCGCCTTTTCAGCGGACGCGGGGTGGACACCGACATCGTGACGGCCAGCGCCAAGGCCTATCTGCAGGCTCTCAACAAACAGATCGCAGATCATTGAAGCGACAGATCGTGGCGAGATGACTTCCTGCGTTCGTTTATTTGAGACCATGAGGCCTAACTGTACGAAGAAAAATATCGGCTGTAACGCTGGGTGACTTTGCAATGGTCCTATCCCAAAGCCCTGCAGAGTTTCGGGGCCCGTCGAGGACACCCTTGCAATTGCGTGTATGCTCCACTTGCGAGATGTTTTTCAACTGGTCATGGACCGATTCGACAAGTGCCCGCGCCCGGAACCGCCACTGGTCAGCAAGCAAATGGTGGCGTGGCCAAGGCTGGAGACTGGTGGCAGGCCGCTGGCAGCAGCCTCCCAGGAGAGATCGATGGCCCCGCCTCTTGTCAGTGACGCCCTGTGGGACCCGCTCCCCCTGTGCCCGCCATCTGCCTGCCTTTTGTTAGGGCCTCTTAAACTAGTGGGGCAAGTCAGGCACAGAAAGTATCCTCATCCTCACCGATCCCTCTCTGAAGGTGTACGACAATTCAAAACGAAAGTTCCCTGTTACCATGAAACGTTTTGATTCTTCTATACCTCTTTACCTCAAAGCTAATTCCCTGATGCTGATGGTGCCCTTAGGAGTGGGAACAATAGGCGTGATCGGTGCAGTGGTAGTTCCAGATCAGGTGTTGTGGTGGTATGGGGATCAGGTGATAGGCTTGATCAGCGCGTGGATGGCTACCCAACTATTAATGGGGGATCCCTGTCTTGTCTTTCTCATTGCAGGTAACAATGCTCTCTGGCGTATTGGTCTCGTCCGTTGGTTTACACTGTATATCCTCATGGCCTTGATATGGGGTATGGTGGGAGGTATATCTGATATACGACTTGCATTTATACTTTTCGAAGACTTGACATGGAAGGAAATCAAAGATTTACACTATGACCAGATACTTTTGGTTACGATCGGTGTCTTGGTAACCTTGTCTTGGACCATGGCATTGGCTTATGGTTTGGCTGCCGCGACACGCAGTAAAGTCTTGGGCGGAGTGCTCATAACAGTATTGTGGGGATTGTTATGGTTGGTATTCATCTGGGCCTCTGAGGTGACAGTAGGGACTGGGGGCAACACTGTGTGGTGGAAAGATTGGATGATTCGATGGCATCCTTGGTCTGCCATAAAATTACCCGGACCGTTTTTCTGGGTCAACCGCTTGTTCATGCTAGGGATGACGGTGCTTTTTCTCATTGGGGGCAGTCTGTTGCTACGTAACGAAGAAGCTATCACAGCTCACAACAGCTGAAAACAACCATGACAATCCACTTGGACCGTATATCCAAAGTTTTTGGGCGGGGTGCCAGTTCTAAACAGGCACTTTCCCCAATAGACCTAGAATTTTGCACAGGAATTTATGGTTTGATTGGGCCAAATGGAGCTGGCAAGACCACACTCTTGCGTATTTTGACCACTTTGGCTGCACCCACAACAGGATGTGTACGAGTCAATGGTGTCGACTTGGCTAAGGATTCGGTGGCCCGTCAGCACTATAGGTCACGGATGGGGTATATGCCTCAGCGATTTGCACTGTATCCATCCTTGACAGGATGGCAATTTTTGCACTTTCTGGCCAGAGTACGAAAACTACCACCTGAATTCTACCAAGAGGCAGCTCTTGAAGAGATAGCCGTGCAAACCGGATTGACGGAATTTATGCACCACCCTATAAGAACATATTCAGGAGGTATGCGACGTCGTTTAGGATTAGCCCAAGTTTTGCTGGGGTCGCCACAAATGCTGTTTCTGGATGAACCAGCAGGTGATCTGGATCCCGAAGAACGATATCGTCTTCATAGTGTCCTGACCTCCTTAGGTCAAAAGGGGCTACTCATTCTGTCTACTCATTTAATGGAGGATGTATCGAAACTTTGTACTAATACAGTAATATTGAATGAAGGATCACTTGTTTTTTCAGGTCCTACCACTCAACTGAGTGGCTCAAGCCACTCATCAGAATCTTTAACTAAAGCATATATTTGTATGATAGCGCAGCACCAAGGGAGACAAAAACTCTAAGAGGCCCCAACAAAAAATCAGACAGGCGGCGGGCACAGGCAAGGGCGCAGCCAGGCCAAGGTGTGTTCCACCTGACCCGGCCTAGACCGCTGCCCGGGGGCGGCCGAGCCGTTCACCGACCCCACATCCCCTACGCAAATCCCTGGGGCCGCTGTGTGCACGGGATGGGGTGCCCCGCGGGCCCACGGTCGCAAACACAGTCTGCGGGACATCTTGATCCGTGCACTCTGCGCCTGCGGGGCCGAGGACGGGCGTAGCGCGTTATGCACACTACCGGCAGGCTGGGCTGCGCACGTTTCTGGACCTGCCCCGTGGCATCCCGGCCCGGAGGGCTCCCCACGACCCCTGCCGCCGGGTCTTCTCCTTGCTCCGGCGTCGTGCAGGCGGTACTGCAACGCTGGGGAGCGGCGGTGCACCCGGCCTCGGACCCGGCCCTCATGGCCATGGATAGCCAGACGCTGCGCCGTGCTCACGACCGCGCCCAAGGTCATCTGCCGGTGCACCGGGTGCAGGAGGGGAAGTCCGCGACAGAATGGGACCGGCTCAGCCTTCCAGGAGAAAGGCCTGGACACGCAAGCCGCTGTTCCGCTGGTGCACCGTTTTGATGAGGTGGACGGATCCGCGCAGTCGCCATGCGCGGCGGCACAGTCTGCCGGCCATCCTATGTCTGGCGGTGTGCGCGGGGATGGGCGGCGCCCACGCCATAGCCGCGCTCGCGCGGTTGGGGCGGGCCCACCGGCCTGGTTCAACACCTGGCTGGACCTGCTGCACGGCCTCCCCTCCCAATACACTTTCCGACGCGTGTTGGGGATGCGGTCCACGCAGTAGTGGGCAGCCTGCTGCGCACGCTGGGTGCCGGACATGCAGGGGCAACTGCCGGGTGTCGCCGTGGCGGTGAACGACAAGGCCAATGAAATCACGGCCCTCCCGGCCTTGCTGCAGATACGGCATGTGCAGGGTTGTGTGGTCACCATCGATGCCCTAGGCTGCCAGCAATATATCGCACAGACCATGCGCGACTAGGAGGCGGACTATATTCTGACCGTCAAGCAGAATCAGCCGACCCTGCAGGAGACCGTACAGGGTACCTTCGCGCTGGCGCGCGGAGGCCCCCGCGACCGTACCGTCTTCCTATGGCGAGCACAAAACCATGCACAAGGGCCATGGCCGCATTGAAATCCGCCACTGCCGGGCAATCGGTGATCTGGCCATCCTGGCGTACGTGGATCCGCAGGGCCAGTGGCCCGCGCGGCAGAGCCTGATCGAGGTGGAATCTGTGTGCCGCCAAGGCGCGCAGAGCACCATCCAGACCCGCCATTTCATCTCCCGCGGTCCGCCTGAGGCGCAGGGGCGGCTGGCCACCCTCCGGGGCCACTGGGGCATTGAAAATTCCGTGCACTGGGTCCTGGACAGGGTCTTCCGCGAGGATGAAAGCCGCATCCGCAAGGGCCACGCGGCCTTCCATATGTCACTCTTGCGGCGGCGGGCCCACAACCTCCTAAGGAGAGTATCCTTGAGCATCTTGGCAAACCCCGAAGGTACCTCTCATGAGTCTACTCGCCTTCTTCTGTGATGTCGATGATTTCTGTCAATCGTTTCGAGCCAGAGTGGCAGCAACGGTAACTAGACGCCGGGCATCGGTGCGACAACGGACCACCGGTCTGGTCTCCAGCGAGATCATGACTCTTCTGATGTACTTCTGTCAGAGCCGCGATCGAGACTGTGAGATCTGATGCAGGTGGCATGTCTTCCATTTGCGGGCAAGGCCCTTTCCCGGTCTGTCCGTTATGCCCGCTGTGTGGCCCTGATGCCGCGGTATGTCTGTACTCTCTGACCCACGGCTATGGCTCCTGTACCGATCGGTCTTGGCTACAATCGCCTTGACGTCCTTGGCGGTCTGTTACCATTGACGCATCGCGAGTTACCGGATCTTCCGCGGCTTGGCCCAACGAGGTAAGAATTCCATGGGCTTGGTTCTTTGTGATTCGCAAGTGGAGCGTACACGCCACCGGAATCCGGCCAATTTTCTGGCGCACTGGTTGTCGGGCCTCATAGTCTACTGTCATCAGTCCCAGAAACCAACGCTCCAGCCGTGGCGTGGTCTCCCGGAGACTGCATACTGCATCTTATCCACAACTCATGTTCGTTAGGGTTTTTGGCATTAATATCCAGACTTATACTGCTCATCCGTGTAATTCCACACCAGATATTTGATATATTCGCCCTTGATACGGGAATTTTTCATGTATATTTTTACTTTTCAATCACGTCTGCGTTACATTTTCCTTGTTCTTCTCATTGTATTGGTACTGATTCTGCCCTTTTTTCTTATCAATTCCAATTCTAGTACTCAAAATGCACTGGATCGCATTCCCTTTATCGGGTATACCGAAGTAGACTTATTGTACGATGAAAACGGAAACTTGGTGCAACAAGATATTTTGCGGACGATTGGTAGTGAGAAAAATATTGTTGAACTGCTAGAATGTCTGGAACAGTTTCAACCAAGTGAAAGTGAAGCTTATAGTCAGCTTCAGTATGGTGAAAGCCTGCACTTTAAGAGTGTATGTAAGTGATCCTTGCACTTTCTAACACCATGACGTTCACCCATCATTTGCAAACATCTTTCAACATAATGGTACAACACCGTGTTCGTAGTGTTCTGACTGTGTCAGGAATCGCACTTGGTGTGGCTTCTACCGTCGTTATGCTTTCAATGGGGCGGGGAGTACAAGACGAAATAGTCCAAGAATTCGGTCAGATAGGTCTCACAACATTAATTGTTAGGGGCCAACCACCTCTGAATGAGAAATCGTACCGCCATGAGCAATATGAACTTAAATGGAAAGATTATTTGATGCTGACAGTAGGGGCGATACCCGATTATGTTGGTTGCTCTGCCGATAGCGGATTCATCGGCTCAAGTACGTTGGAAGGGAAAAACGGTACAGGTCAGTCTGCTTGGTGTCACACCACCTTACCTTGAAGCAAAGGGTCTGTCACTTGCACATGGGGATTTTTTTGTTCCCCAAGATGAGCAGGGTATTCGTTTGGTCGCAGTATTGGGAAATAAGATCGCAGGCCAGTTATTTGACGGAGATTCATTTCCAATTGGTGCAGGAATCACAGTTCGAGGAAAACGTGTCCGAGTCATTGGTGTCTTGTCTCCTTCAGGTACTAGGTTAGATCACCAAATCCTTATGCCATTCGCAACTGTACAAAAACGATTATTGGGTATGACTACAGTCAGTGGACAAATGCTGGTAGATGAAATACATATTCTTTTAGCAGATGCGCATCAGGTAGAAAGCTCCATACATGATGTTGAAGTGTGGTTACGAGAGCAACGAAACGTTAGTTCTTTGGAGGATGTGCTGATGTGAAACTAATTCGTCGAAAAGCCGAAAAAGTTTGGATATCGAGGCCAAAGAAACGGCGCAAGAAGAGTTTGAGGGTCAGGGCGTGTTTGCAAACTCTAACCAAAGCCAAAGCGCCCCGATATGCCGCATGGCTCCAGTTGTGCTCTGCCTGCTTTTCATACCCGGGGGGCGATACGGTGGCATGGCTTTCACTACTTCAGGGATCTCGCCCTCGGGGACACGACCAGTACCCGGCACCATCGGCGATCCGCGCGCATCTTGTGACGGCACATAGGAAAACACAAGCGACCCCGCCCCAATTCGCGGCTTTGTGATTGCCCTGTAATAACAGGTTCACCTGTGGATGTCCGCTGGGGCTGTGTTAGGATCAAAAGTCCGAGGACATTACTGTGGCGGTTTCTGGCCTCCAGGGCCAGAAACCGCGCTTGCGGGCCGATCGGCCATAGGGACGGTGGTGTTGGAGGGTTTTCCGCAACATTCCATTAGGGAGGAAGAAAATGGCAGGACCATTGAAATATCGAGTGGACCGTCGGCAGTTCATGCGCTTGTCGGGACTGGCCGCGGGCGGATTGGTGATGGCGGCCTGCGCCGTGCCGGCCGGAGAAACTGCTCCGGGGGCGACCGCGGAAATGGCCGACGACTATGTGGACGTTTATATCTGGCCCTCCATTACCTTGGTGCGCCCGGAAGGGAGTGATGAATCCAAGTATGCGGAGGTGCAGTCATACATTGCCCAGGAAACCGGCATCCGGCCCCATGGTTTCGTGCCGCCGCCCGGCGATGCCGGCCGGGAACGCCTCAACCTGCTGCTGAGCAGCCGCAGCGAGCGTCTGGACCTCTTCACGGGCAACTGGACACAGTACAAGGACCTCATCATGCCTGTCGGGGCCTTGCTGGAAGAGCACGGCCAGAACATTCTGACCGCCTTCCCGGAGGCCAATTGGTCCGGCATGAAGGATGCTGCAGGCGAAATATACGGCATCCCGCGCCTGGGCCTGATGGGCCACACCTGGAACTTCACCTGGTTCCGCCAGGACTGGATCGATGAACTGGGCTTGCCCTTCGATAGTCAGAGCATGACGGTCGATGAGCTCGAGGCCACCATGGTCGCGTTCCAGGAATTCAATCCGGATGCCGTGATGGTGACCAACAATCTGGGCAGCCTGGAAGGCTGTCTGTTGGGAGGCTGGACCCAGTACGGGAGATCCCGCTGGTATGACGAGGCGGCAGGCCAGATCATGCCGCATCAGCTGCAGCCCGGCTATCCGATCTGGCTGGGCAAGATGAACGAGTGGTGGAACAAGGGCTGGTTCCACAAGGAAGTGTTTGCCAACATGGACTTCGAGGAAGTGCTGCGTTCCGGCAACATGGGTATCCATTGCGGCTGGTACTCCCGCATTACCATTTTGGCGCAGCGCATCATTCTGGAAGATGTGGTGCCGGGCATGGAGTTTGTCTTCCCGTTGCAGATGCATGGCCCCTTGGGTCTGTGCGGCACCAACAACGCAAACATGACCCAGGCCTACATGATTCCGGGCAACTCGCCGGTGGCCGAGGAAGTGATCCGGTTCCTGAATTGGCAATATGACCCCGTCCGCGACAATGCGGTGACAGCGCATTACGGCATTCAGGGCACAGACTGGGAGTGGGTGGATTCCACCAAGGAACAGGTGAACCGCCTGAATACCGAGATGGAAGGAGTGCCCATTTACGCCGGCGAGTTCTATCAGGGCGCAGGCCTCGCCATTGAGACTTGGTCCGCTCCGGCGGACCCGGCTTGGGGGCGGCACTACAACCACATCAAGGACTATGTCTTTGATTACAACAACGGCAAGATGCCGCAGGACTTTGATGTGCCGTACGATGGAGCGGCCATCTCGGAAGCAGTGCCCACGATGGGGGATCTCGACCGCTTGCATGCCGAGGAGGCCATCAAGTTCATTACCGGCGTACGGGATCTCTCGGAATGGGACAACCATGTGGATGATCTGTACCGTGCGGGCTTGCAGGACTGGATAGACGCCTACACCGACCAGTACCGGTCCTTCAAGGGCATCTAGACTCCGCTTTGACCGTGTACCGGCAAGCCTGCTGAAGCGACATTCGGCGGGCTTGCCGGTTCCTCTGCACACGGAGCAGTCTTCGGACTGGCTCTTGGTGTTCCTAATATGGATTGCCCCGCTGGGCCTGGGCCTCGCTCAGGCCCATGGACCCCGCCGTCTTGACCTGCCTCTGCGCCTGATGCCAGCCATGCAAATCTGGTCCATTCTCAAGAAGCACAGCTTCTATTACCTGCTCTTCTTGCCGGTTGCGGTCTATCTCATTGTATTCAAGTACATCCCCATGGTGGGGCTGGTCATTTCCTTCAAGGACGTGAAGCCTTACATGTCCATGGGGGAAATCTTGGGGGCCCCCTTTGTGGGCTTCAAGCATTTCCTCCTCTTTTTCCAGTCCTTTTTCTTCTGGGACGTGATGGAAAACACCTTGATGATCTCCCTGTACAAGACGCTGTGGGCCTTTCCGGCTCCCATCTTGTTGGCCTTGCTCATCAACGAGGTGCGCAACACGCTTTTCAAAAGGGTGACCCAGACCATTTCCTACTTGCCCCACTTCTTTTCCATGGTCATCGTGGCCGGATTGGTGTATGTGGTCTTCGGGGTGGAAGGCGGGCTGGTCAACCACCTGGTCGTGGCTGCCAACGGGGAGACCCAGCACTTCCTGGGAAATCCCCGCTGGTTCCGCAGCATTTTGGTCGGCACGACCGTCTGGCAAACCGTGGGCTGGGGCAGCATCCTCTACCTGGCCGCCATGGCGGGCCTGAACCCCGAGACCTACGAGGCCGCCATGATGGATGGAGCCAGCAAGCTGCAGCAAGTGGTCCACATCACGCTGCCGGGCATCAGCCACGTCATCGTGATTCTGCTGATATTCCGGATCGGCGACCTGCTGGACGCCGGATTCGAGCAGATTCTGCTGCTCTATTCGCCTGCCGTGTACCAGGTGGCCGACATCATTGACACCTATGTGTATCGCATTGGCCTGTTGGACCTGCGATACTCCTTTGCCACCGCCGTGGGGCTTTTCAAGTCCGTACTGGCCCTGTTCTTGCTGCTGGGAGCCAACCGGCTGGCGCACCGCATGGGCCACACAGGCATTTGGTAGGGGCGAGGCATGATTGTCAAGGCGTCACGGGGCGAGCGGATTTTCTACGTCTGCAACTACATTTTCCTGACCGTGGTCGGGCTGCTGTTCCTGGTGCCTTTCCTGAGTGTGCTGAGCACTTCGTTCATCAGCACGGCGGAATGGGCTCGCCGCGGCAACTTCGTGCTGTTCCCGGAGACACCAACCCTGGAGGCCTACAGGTTCCTGTTCGGAGGCAGCAAGTCCACCGTGATCCGGGCGTATCAGGTCACCCTGTTTCGCACCATTGTGGGCACGGCCATGTGCCTGGCGGTCACAGGGCTGGGAGCCTATGTCCTGGCCCGGCGCAACCTGCCGGGGCGCACTTTTCTGACCCTTCTGGTCTTCATTCCCATGGTGTTCAGCGGCGGCCTGATTCCTTTCTACCTGGTGGTGGATACGGTGCGCTTGACCAGTTCGATTTGGCTGCTGATCATCCCGTTCCTGGTCAATCCCTGGTGGCTCCTCATCATGCGGAACTTCCTGATGACCATCCCGGCGGAATTGGAGGAGGCCGCCCTGATTGACGGGGCCAATCCCCTGACGGTGTTGATCAAGGTGTATCTGCCGCTGTCCATGCCGGCGCTGACGACCATCGGCCTCTTCTATGCTGTCTGGCACTGGAATGGCTGGTTCTACGCCGCCGTCTTCAATTCGGACCGGAACCTGTATCCCATTCAGGTGATCCTGCGCTCCATTCTCTACATCGGGGATGCGTCCAACCGCGGTGACATGAACATCATGTTCGAAGCCGAAACCATGCCGCCCAGCCAGACCTTGAAGGCCGCCATGATCATCGTGACCACTGTGCCCATCCTCTTGGTATATCCCTTCATCCAGAAATACTTTGTCAAAGGCCTGCTCATTGGAGGCGTGAAAGGGTGACCTTCCTGTGCACCCTCCGATTTCCTGCATGCCCTGCCTTGGGCCGGCGAGACCCCCGTTGAAGGTATAATGCCAGTCAACCCGGCTGGGCGGTGGCTCTGAGCCGGCTTTTTTGGCATGTTTCGTTCCCAGAGCAGCCAGGTCTGGCAGCAAGTAGAGGTAGTTTGCAGATGGACATCAACGCAATGCCACGGCGCCACAGTGCCATCTACAAGAACGCTCCCGACGCCGAGAGGGATTCCTGCGGCATTGGCTTCGTGGCCCATATTGAAGGGCAGAGGACCCATTCTGTCCTGCGCATGGCCTTGGACTCGCTGTGCAACCATGCCCACCGCGGAGCCATTGCGGATGACCTCAAATCTGGCGATGGAGCCGGCATTCTGGCGCAGATTCCCTATGAATTCTACAAGCGGGAGCTGGTACACAGGGGACTGCCGGTGCCCACGGTGTCAGACCTGGGGGTGGGCCAGCTCTTCTTGCACCGCCACGATGCACAAGATCGACAGCGGGCACGGGAGGTGATCGCCGAGGAACTGTCCAGGCTGGGTCTGGAAGTTATCGGTTTCCGCAATGTGCCGGTGATCGAGGCTGTGCTGGGTGCCCGCGCCATTGCCACCCGGCCTTGGGTGGAGCAGGTGGTGTTGCGCCGCACCTCGCAGGCCAGCCAGCCAGGAAACGCATTTGAACGACTGCTGTACCGGGCACGCCACGTGGTGTTGCGCCGTGCTCAGGAACGCGGGGTGCGCCGTCTGTATATTGCCAGCCTGAGCAGCCAGACCATCGTCTACAAGGGCCTGGCTCTGGCGGACAAGCTGGGCCGACTGTATCCGGATTTGCACGATCCCCTTTTCAAGACGGGTCTGGCCCTGTTTCATCAGCGCTACAGCACCAACACCTTGCCCACATGGGAAAGGGCCCAGCCCTTCCACATGATTTGCCACAACGGTGAAATCAACACGATCCAGGGCAACGAGAACTGGATGCGGGCGCGGGAACCGCAATTGAGCGCTTCGGTCTGGCCCCAAGGGATGGCCGACCTGCTGCCAATTCTTGATGCCACCACCAGTGACAGCGGCAAGTTTGATCAGCAGCTGGAGCTGCTGGTCCACGGAGGACGTGACATTCGGCACGCCCTGATGATGATGGTGCCAGAAGCCTGGGAGCGCATGCCCGAGGGGGATGTCACGCCGGAACGCCGCGCCTTCTACGAATATCACAGTGCCCTGCTGGAGCCGTGGGATGGGCCGGCCAGTATCACGTATACCGATGGACGCATTGTCGGCACCATCATGGACCGCAACGGCCTGCGCCCTGCGCGCTTTGCAGTGCTGGAAAACGGCCTGGTCATCAGCGGCAGCGAGATGGGTGCGGTTCCCTATGACGAGGCCTTGGTGGTGCGCAAGGGGCGCCTCGGGCCTGGCGAGATCTTCTGCGTCGACACCAAGCTGGGCACCGTGATGGACGACAAGGAGATCACCCGGGTGATCTCCAATCGCCGTCCCTACGGCCAATGGCTGACCGAAAACCTGATATCCTTGGAAGCCATTGTGCTGAAGAGTCGTCGGCTGCGCCGTTCCCGTGTCCTGCGCTCCCGTTCCCCGGCGCGTTCCGAGAATGGGCAGGTCGGCCCTGTGCCGCGGTCCGTGCAGGATGCCACCTTGGTGCGCCGGCAGATTGCCTTTGGCTTCACCTCGGAAGAGATGGTGGTGGTGCTGCGGCCCCTGCTGTCCAACGGGGCGGAGCCCGTCGGCGCCATGGGGGATGACACTCCGCTGGCCGCCGTCAGCAAACTGCCGCGTCCCCTTTTCCATTACTTCAAGCAACGGTTTGCCGAGGTCACCAATCCGCCGATCGACTCGTTGCGGGAAACCACGGCCATGAGTCTGCGCATGTTGCTGGGCGAACGGGCGAACCTGCTCTCCGAAAGCGCGCGGGCGACGCGCCTGATTGAGCTGGCCTCCCCCATCCTGCAGCCCGAGCATGCCTACTCCCTGGAAAGCCTGGGCCTGGGTTCTGCCGACTTCTGGCTGACCTCTCTGCCCATGACTTGGCAGCCGCGGACGGAGGGACAGGGCCACTTGACACCGGGGCGGCAGCTGCGGCAGGAAGTGCGGGCCTTGTGTCGTCAGGCCGAGGACCGGGTTCGGAACGGTACTCACCTGCTCATTCTGACCGATGAAGGGGTGGGGGAAGACACTCTGCCCATTCCGTCCTTGCTGGCCACGTCAGCCGTGCACCATCACTTGATTCGGCAGGGTCTGCGGATGCAGGTGAGTCTTGTGGTCCGGAGCGGCGAACCACGTGAAGTGCATCACTTTGCCGCGTTGCTGGGGTACGGGGCGAATGCGATTTTCCCGTACCTCGTGTACGAGACCATTGCGGATCTGGTGGCCCGCGACCGGCATTTCGCCCATGCCTCCGTGGAGGACACGGTCAGCAACTTCGTGTCGGGGGTCGAGAAGGGGCTGCTCAAGATCATGAGCAAGATGGGCATCAGCACCATGGACAGCTATTGCGGTGCGCAGGTGTTCGAGGCCATTGGCATCGGCGAGACCTTGATCGACGAAGTCTTCGCCGGCACCCCCAGTCTGGTGGGCGGCGTGGGCTATGACACGATTGCCGAGGATGTGCTGGCCTGGCACGAAAGCGCCTACCCGGACCCCACTTTGAAGCGCAAGGCCCGCCTGACCTCTTGGGGCCTCTACAAGTCTCGCCGCGGCGGCGAATTGCACGAGTGGTCCCCCAGAGTGGTGCATCTACTCCAGGACGCGGTCACCAACGAGGACGATGAGCGGGCTTGGGCCTCTTTCAAGGAGCTGACCGCATTGCAGGACACGCAGGTCCTGTCCCCACGGCATCTGCTGGATTTCGCTTCGCCGCGGCCGCCCGTGCCCCTGGCTGCCGTGGAGTCTGCTTCCGAGATCGTCAAGCGTTTCAGCACGGCCGCCATGTCCCACGGTGCCCTGAGTGTGGAGGCGCACAAGACGCTGGCCATTGCCATGAACAGGCTGGGCGGCAAAAGCAACAGCGGAGAGGGTGGAGAGGATCCCGAACGCTACGAAGATCTGTCCGTAAGCAAGATCAAGCAGATTGCCTCGGGCCGGTTCGGGGTCACCCCAGACTACCTGATGCATGCCGAAGAACTGCAGATCAAGATGGCACAGGGGTCCAAACCTGGCGAGGGCGGCCAATTGCCGGGCCACAAGGTGACCCCCAAGATTGCCGAGCTGCGATATGCCACGCCCGGCGTGGCCCTCATCAGCCCTCCGCCCCATCATGACATCTACAGCATCGAGGATCTGGCACAGCTGATATTTGATCTGAAGACGGCCAATCCGGACGCGCAGGTCAGTGTCAAGCTGGTCTCCGAGATGGGCGTCGGCACCATTGCGGCCGGCGTGGTCAAGGGATTTGCCGACATCGTGCACATCGCCGGAGCCAGCGGTGGTACCGGAGCCAGTCCGCTCAGCAGCATGAAGCATGCCGGGTTGCCCTGGGAGTTGGGGCTGGCCGAGACCCACCGGGCCCTGTTGGACAACGGGCTGCGCGGGCAGACCATAGTGCGCACTGACGGGGGCTTGTCCACGGGCAAGGATGTCATGATGGCCGCGTTGCTGGGCGCGGATGAATACAGTTTTGGCACCAGCGCCATGATTGCCGAAGGCTGCATCATGGCGCGCGTGTGCCACAAGGACACTTGCCCGGTGGGCGTGGCCACGCAGAACCCGGAATTGCGGGCCAAGTTCCCAGGCACGCCGGAGCACGTGATGCGCTTCATGCTGTTCATTGCCGAGGAGGTGCGCGAGCATCTGGCGGCCATGGGCTTCACCTCGCTGAACGAGATCATCGGCCATCCAGAGCTGCTGGCACAGAAGCTCGCGGGGCGGGAAGCGGGGTTCATGGAGCTGGGGCCCCTTCTGCAGATCATCAACACCGACGGGCCGCGCCACTATGTAGGCCCGCGGCCCTGGCAGGCCAGTACGCACATGGGCGATCTGTTGGTGGAGCAGGTCACGGCCCGCCTGATCGCGGACCCGGGGGCCGTTGTGTCGCTTACCCATCCGATCCACAACACGGACCGCACAGTCGGGGCGCGCCTGGCCTGCCGCCTGGCCTCCGAATTCGGCATGCACGGCCTGGAGGAAGAACAGGTCAGTATCACTTTCGTGGGCAGCGCAGGCCAGAGCTTCGGGGCCTTTGGCATCAAGGGCTTGCACTTCACGCTCATTGGCGAAGCCAACGACTACCTGGGCAAGGGGCTGAACGGGGGCGAGATTGTCCTGCGCCCGCACAAACAGTCCAAGTTCGTGCCCCAGCAGAACGTCATCATGGGCAACACGGCCCTCTATGGCGCCACGGGCGGGCGGGTCTTTGTCTCCGGCCTGGCCGGTGAACGCTTTGGGGTGCGCAACAGCGGGGCCACCGCGGTAGTGGAAGGCGTGGGTGAGCACGGCTGCGAATACATGACTGGCGGCACGGTCGTCATCTTGGGCGAGACCGGACGCAATTTCGGCGCTGGCATGACCGGGGGCGAAGCCTTCGTCTACGATGTGAGCGGCAATTTCGAGCGCCGCTACAATCCTGAATTGATCCGCATCCGCCGCCTTCCCAACGGGGCCCCCGAGATGCGCCTGAAGGAACTGATCCGGACCCACGTGGAACGGACCGGTTCCCAGCGCGGCGCGCAGATTCTGATGGACTGGCCTGTGCAGCGGCAGGCCATCTGGCATGTCACTCCGCAGGAAGGGGTCGAGGCCATCGAAGCCCGCAACGAAGGCATGCGGATGTTTGACAAGGAAGCGGAACTCCAGTCCGACATACCGGCGGAAAGTCGCACGGAGCGGGAATTCTCCAGCTTCTACACTCGGTAGCGTCTCCACCAACCTGCACCACATGGGAAGGAAAGATGGGCAAGACCCTGTTTGAGAAGATCTGGGCCAACCACATCGTGGCCGACGAGCCTGGAGCCCCCACCATTCTCTATATCGACGCCCACCTGGTGCATGAAGTCACGTCGCCCCAGGCCTTTGCCGCACTTCGCAGCCGAGGATTGCGCGTGCGATGCCCAGAGCGCACTTTCGCCACCATGGACCATGCCATTCCGACACGGGAGATTCCGCTGTGGCCGGAAGATGCCGCCACCCAAGTGAACGCATTGCGGCAAAACTGCCATGACTACGGAGTCACCTTGTGGGACATCACGGGCAGCATCCAGGGCATCGTGCATGTCGTCGCCCCGGAAATGGGGGTCACACAGCCTGGCATGACCATAGTGTGCGGAGACAGCCATACCAGCACGCACGGCGCATTCGGGGCATTGGCCTTTGGCATTGGCACCAGCGAGGTCGGCCATGTGCTGGCCTCCCAGTGCCTGATGCAGAGCAAGCCCAAGACCTTCGCCATCAATGTGGAAGGGGAATTGGGCCTGGGTGTGACCGCCAAGGACATTATCCTGGCCATCATTGCCCAGAACGGAGCCAGCGGAGGTGCCGGCCACGTCTTTGAATACCGCGGCAGCACCATCCAGGGCCTGAGCATGGCCAATCGCATGACCATTTGCAACATGAGCATTGAAGGCGGGGCCCGGGCCGGGTTGATCGCGCCTGACGAGACCACCTATGAGTACATCAAGGGACGCCCCTACGCTCCGACCGGGACTGGCTGGGACAGGGCCTTGGCCGGTTGGCAGGAATGGACCACCGATCCTGATGCGGAGTTCGATCGCTCCATGGAGCTGGATGTTTCCGACCTGGAACCCATGGTCACCTATGGCACCAACCCCGGCATGGGGGAGGCGGTCACCGGCTGTGTGCCCAAGCCGGACGACATGGAGGACCCGCAGCGGCGTCAGGATTTGGCAAAGGCCCTGGATTATATGGGACTGACTCCGGGCCAACCGATGGAAGGCCAGCATGTCGACATTGTCTTTATCGGCTCTTGCACCAACAGCCGGCTCGAGGATCTGCAAGCGGCGGCCCAGTTGGTGCAAGGCCAGAGAGTGGCGGATCACGTGGAAGCCTTGGTGGTTCCGGGTTCCAAGGCAGTGAAGGCGGCCGCGGAAGCCGAAGGGCTGGATCGCATTTTCACGGAAGCCGGATTTGAGTGGCGCGGGGCCGGCTGTTCCATGTGCCTGGCCATGAACGATGACAAGGCCGGCGCCGGCAAGTATGTCGCCAGTACCAGCAACCGTAATTTTCAGGGCCGTCAAGGTCCGGGCTCGCGCAGTCTGCTGATGAGTCCCCTGATGGCGGCGGCCGCCGCCGTATCGGGACGGATCGTGGACGTGCGCACCATGCTGCGGTAGACGCAGTCCAGGAGGAAGTGATCATCATGGAAGCCATCACGATAGTCTTTGCCACTGCGGTGCCGTTGCGGTCGGACAACGTGGACACCGACCAAATCATTCCCGCCCGCTACCTGACGGCCGTGACGCAGGATGGCATGGGCGCAGGGTGCTTTGCCGCGTGGCGCTATTTGGAAGACGGCACCGCAAATCCTGATTTTGTGCTGAATCAGGACTGCTACCAAGGCGCCAGCATTCTGGTGGGCGGGACCAACTTTGGCAGTGGGTCGAGCCGGGAACACGCGGTCTGGGCCTTGATGCAATATGGCTTCACGGTCGTGATTGCTCACACCTTCGCTGACATCTTCTACAACAACGCCCTCAAGAACGGGTTGCTGCCCATTCCTTTGGATCGGGACGTCATCGAGAGCATCTGGAGCGTGATCGAAGAGGAGCCGGAGACCAGGCTGCTGGTGGACCTGGAGGCACAGACGGTGACGCTGCCGGATGGGCAGCAGCATTCCTTTGCCATTGAGCCGTTCCGCAAACGATGCCTGCTGCAGGGCCTGGACGACATGGGCTATCTGCTGGCGCAGGAAGAAGCCATTTCCCGCTTTGAACAGATGCACTCGTAAGACACAGGGAGGAAAGCACAGTGGTTATCCCAGCCCAGACCCACCGGGACGCGTTTGCCCGGCAGGGCTGGTGTCATGCACCAGCCCTGTTTACGGACTCCGAAGTCTCCTTTTACAGGGAGCACTATATGCACATGCATGCCCATCGGTCCCAGGACTGGGGGTGGGAAAACTTTGATCCTGGATCCGACGATCCATTGGCCCGGTTTCCGCGGATCGGCATGATGCACCGGTGGGATCGGATCAGTGCCCAGTGGCTGGTTGAGCCGCGTCTGGCTACCTGGCTGCGCGGTCTGCTCGGCCGTGATCCCTATGCCGTGCAAACCATGATCTACTACAAGCCTCCAGGAGCGCGCGGGCAGGCCCTGCACCAGGACCAGTATTATCTGCAAGTGGAACCCGGGACCTGCGTGGCGGCCTGGCTGGCCTTGGATGACTGCGATGAGGAAAACGGCTGCTTGCAGATCGTGCCGGGCACCCACGACATTCCCGTGTTGTGCCCCGTCAAGGCGGACACGGCCGAGAGCTTTACGGACGTGACCGTCCCCTTGCCCGAGGGCATGGCGCCCCAGGGCGTACACATGCAGGCTGGCGACGTGTTGTTTTTCAACGGCCAACTGGTGCATGGCAGTTTCCCGAATCGGTCCACCGACCGTTTTCGGCGATCCTTGATCGCGCACTACATTGTGGGAGAGGCGGAACAGGTCGCCCGGTATTACCATCCTGTGCTGACTATGAATGGGGAAGTCGTGGATTTCGGCGTGAATGTCGAAGGAGGTCCCTGCGGTGCCTGGGTGGCCGCGGAGCCGCCTGCAGTCAAGATTACGGATCGCATCTCGTCCCATAGGGCCTGACCGATGCAGTGCAACGTGGTACTGCTGCCCGGGGATGGCATCGGCCCTGAGGTAACCGCCGAAGCAGTCAAGATTCTGCGAGTCGTGGCCCGGCTGTTTGGCCATGAATTCGCTTTCGCCTTCCACAAAATGGGGGGCGTGGCCCTGGATGAGCTGGGAACCAGCCTGCCGGAAGAGACCGTGGAGGCCTGCCTAGCCGCGGACGCCGTCTTTCTGGGAGCGGTAGGGGGACTCCGGTGGGACGACCCGACAGCGCCGGACCGCCCCGAACGCGGCCTGTTGGCCCTGCGCCAGCGTCTAGAGCTCTTTGCCAATCTGAGACCCGTGAAGGTGTCACCCCATCTGGTGTCCGCCAGTCCCCTCAGAGCGGCATTGGTGCAGGATGTGGACCTGTTGGTGATCCGGGAGCTGACCGGCGGCATCTATTTCGGCGCCAAGGAAGAACCGGGGGAAGAGGCCGCGTATGCCTCTGACTTGATGGCCTACTCCGCTCCGGAAATCGAAAGGGTGGTGCGGCTGGCAGCCCAGAAGGCCCTGGACCGCCAGGGACGCCTGGTCAGTGTGGACAAGGCCAATGTGCTGGCCTCGAGCCGTCTCTGGCGTCAAGTGGCGAGCCGGACATTGGCGGAGTTTGCCGATCTGCACGTGGAGCACATTCTGGTGGATGCCATGGCCATGCACCTGGTCAACCGGCCCGCCGACTTCGATGTGATCGTCTGCTCGAATCTGTTTGGGGACATTCTGACCGACGAAGCCTCGGTGCTGGGCGGTTCCATGGGCATGTTGCCTTCGGCCAGCCTGGGCACCCGACGCAATGCTCTGGGAGCACAGCGGGGTCTGTATGAACCCATTCACGGCAGTGCGCCGGACATCATGGGGCAGAGCAAGGCCAATCCGCTGGCCGCCATTCTCAGTTGCGCCTTGCTGTGCCGCATGAGCCTGGGACTGGGCCGGGAAGCCGATGCCATCGAAGCGGCTGTGGATGCGGTGCTGGCCGAGGGCATACGGACTCTGGACATCGCGGCCACGGGCTCCGAGGTGGTGACGACCCAGACCATGGGAGACCTGGTGGCCCAGGCACTGACTGCCGATTGACGCCATAGCGGACATTGACGACGCAGCCCGCGCCATGGCTTCCTCCCCGCTCCCGGTCCCGCTGGCCTCTTCCCGGAGACGCAGGCACCGGCTTCCCAGATGGCAGCAGGCAAGACTGCAGGCCCAGGTCCAGGATCGAGACACGGCTGCCGGCGGTTCGCTGGAGTTGAAGTCCGGTCTGGGCGCGGAATCACCCCCGATTTCCCAAAGGGAATTTGACGAGTCCGGCCAGCAGTCCCTGCGTGCCAACATTCGCATGTTGGTGGGACAGCTGACCCGTACCCTGACGGAACAGGAAGGGCTGGAGCTGTTGGACCTGGTCGAGGAGATTCGGCTGCTGTCCAAGGCCCGCCGCACCCAGGACTTGCGGGCGGGGGAGCGCATCAGCGAAATCATCCACGAGCGCATTCATGATGTGCCGCGGATGATGGCCATTCTCAAGACCTTCGCGCTGTATTTCCAGCTGGTCAACATTGCTGAGCAGCGGCAGCGGGTGCGGGTGTTGCGCCGCCGGGCCAGTCTGGCCCACGAACAGGATTTTCCCTTGCAAGGCCATATTTCCTACGCCTTGCACTGGATGTATCACCAAGGCACGACGCAGGCGGAAATTGAGGCCCTGGTCGATTCTCTGTCCATCACGCCTGTGTTCACGGCCCACCCGACCGAGGCCAACCGGCGCACCATCCTCTTCAAGCACAAGGTGATCGCAGACATTCTGTCGGAACTGGAAGTCATTGACCTAGGTCCCAGAGAAGCCGAGGACCGGTTGCACCTGTTGAGTGAAAACATCCATTCCCTCTGGCAGTCCGACGAAAATCGAGAGCTGAAGCCCACGGTACAGGACGAGGTGATGCATGGCCTGTATTACCTCTCCACGACCGTGTTTGAGCTCATTCCGGTGATGTACAGGGAACTGGGAGAACAGATCCGGAAGTTCTATCCGGGTTTCACCAAGCCGCTGCCGGTCTTCTTTCGGTATGGGTCCTGGATCGGAGGGGATCGGGACGGCAATCCCTTTGTGACGAGCGCAGTGACAGAGCGTACCTTGTCCGCGCAGAAGCGCAGAGTGCTGGAACTGTACATTGCCGAAACGGACATTCTCTTTGCTCACTTGAGCATGTCGGTCAATCACGCCCAGTTCACCGACGAGTTTCTGCAACGCCTGCAGGAGTGCAAGGCACGGCTTTCCAGCGAAGAGCGGGAGCGCCTGCGCTTCATTCGGCGGGAACCGTACCGGCAGATGCTGACCGTCATTCGCATTCGCCTGCAAGCCACGCTGGACCACACATCCAACCTGTGGGAAGACAGAGACAGAAGTGCACTGGTCTATGACAGTGTGGAGGAACTGATCGAGGACATCCAGGCTGTGGAGCACAGCCTGCGCTCGTGCCAGGGACAAGTGCTGGCGGATGGCCGTCTCTCCCGCCTCATCACCACATTGCGCGTGTGCGGCTTTCACTTCGCCACGTTGGACATTCGACAGCATGCGGAAAGGCACACGTCCGCCCTGCACGAGATCTTTGGCAGGTACAGCGAATCCCAGATCCAGTGGAAAGACCTCGACGAGGAACAGAAAATCGCGTGCCTGGCCCCCGAGTTCATGACCCGCCGGCCGTTGACTTCGGAGTTGGATTTCTCGGAAGAGACCAATGAAACAGTGCGCATCTTTCGCACCATCCGTCAGGCCCACCGCCGCCTGGGCCCCCACTCCATCGACACCTACATTATCAGCATGACCGAGCAGCCCAGTCAGGTCCTGGAGGTGCTGCTGCTGGCCAAGGATGCCGCTCTGTGGGGCAAGATTGACATTGCGCCTCTGTTTGAGTCCATTGACGACCTGGAACGGGCTCCCAGCATTCTGCGACGCCTGTTTCAGGTGCCGTGCTATCAGGAGCATTTGCGCGCGCGCGGGAATCATCAGGCCATCATGATTGGCTACAGTGACTCGAACAAGGATGGCGGCTACCTGAGTGCAACCTGGTCCCTGTACAAGGCCCAGATTTCGATCCTGGACGCCTGCGATGAATTCGGGATTCAGGCCACCCTCTTCCACGGGCGGGGCGGGTCCGTGAGTCGCGGCGGTGGCGGCGTGGGCCGGACCATCACGGCGCAGCCCCCCCACACCGTGCGCGGCCGTATCAAGTTGACGGAACAGGGCGAGGTAATCAGCGGTCAGTACACGCAGTCCACGATTGCCCGCACCCATATGGAAAACCTGATCAGTGCCGTCATGCTGCGGAGCGCCCCGCGCGCGACCCGGGTCCCCGAGGACCACTGGACTGCCACCATGGAGGAACTGGGGCGGATTTCCAACGCGGCCTATCGCAGGCTGGTGGATGATCCCCGGCTCATGCGATTCTTTATGGAGACCACGCCCTTGGAGGCGATTTCCAGTTTGAACATCGGCTCGCGCCCGGCCCGCCGGCACGACACCACCCGCGTAGAGGATCTGCGGGCCATCCCCTGGGTCTTTGCCTGGTCGCAGTGCCGCGTGAATCTGACCAACTGGTATGGTGTGGGCACGGCGCTCATGCAATTCATGGAAGACGGGGCCCATGCGGAGCGGGTGGCCTTGTTGCAGAGCATGTTTCAGGGCTGGGACTTCTTCCGGGTCCTGATCGAAAATGTGCAGACGGCCATTTGGAAGACTGACCTCTTTACCGCAGGCCAGTATGCCGGACTTACGGATGAGGACACCCGGGCCGTCTTTCAATTCATTGAAACCGAGTTTGACACTACGTGCAAGGGGTTGCTGCTGGTGCTGGACCGGGATGACCTGGGTGATCCTGACAGCTGGTTGTATCGTTCCATTCAGTTGCGCAATCCCTATATTGATCCTCTGAACTTCATTCAAATCGCCTTGATGAAACGCACGCGGACAGGGGACATTCAGGCAACTGAACGGGAGATCATTGATAATGCTCTGAATCTGTCGGTCAAAGGGCTGGCAGCCGGTTTGCACGGTACCGGGTAGCAAAGGGGACCAAAGGAAGAATCAGGTTGGATATCCAGCTATACGACACCACGTTGCGGGATGGCACCCAGGGGGAAGGCGTCTCCTTCAGTGCCGGGGACAAGATTGCCATCGCCCGCCGCCTGGATGCCATGGGCATCGACTTCATTGAAGGAGGGTGGCCCGGTTCCAATCCCAAGGACATGGAGTTCTTTGCCCGGGCCGCGGAAGAGCTGGAGCTGCAACATGCGCGCCTCACCGCGTTCGGTTCCACCTGCCGGGTGGAAGAGGAGCCTGCGCAGGATCGCCAGATCCAACTGCTGTTGCAGGCCGACACGCCGGCGGTAGCCCTCTTCGGCAAGACGTCCCTCCTGCATGTGCGGGATGTCTTGCGGACCCATCCCCATGAAAACCTGCGCATGATTGCCCATTCCGTGCGGTACGTGGCTGAAGAGGGCCGGGATGTACTGTACGATGCCGAGCACTTCTTTGATGGCTACAAGGAAGATCCCCACTATGCCTTGGCCACGCTGGAACAGGCCTATGCCCAGGGCAGTCGTCTGCTCGTGCTGTGTGAAACGAATGGGGGCTGCATGCCCTGGGAAGTGGGGGAAATCGTGTGTGCCGTCCGCAAGCACTTTGGCTTCGCGCCCCTGGCCACGCCCGGATCAGGGGGGACTGATGTCCCCTTTACCTTGGGAATTCATGCGCACAACGACAGTGCCGTGGGAGTGGCCAACACTCTGGAGGCGGTGCGGCATGGAGTCACCCATGTGCAGGGCACCATCAATGGCTACGGCGAACGCTGCGGCAACGCGAACCTGATCAGCGTGATTGCCAACCTGCAGCTCAAAATGGGCCTGCAGGTCCTGACCCCAGAGAAACTGGCCCATCTCACGGAGCTGGCCCATGTAGTCAGCGAGATGGCCAACTTGCCGCCGGCTCCGACCCAGCCTTTTGTGGGCAGCAGCGCGTTCGCACACAAGGGTGGCACCCACGTCAATGCATTCAAGAAGAACCCGGCTACGTATCAGCACATTGACCCGGCCCAGATCGGCAATCACGCCCGGGTGCTGGTCAGCGAACTGAGCGGCAAGGACAACATTGCCATCAAGCTGGAAGAGTACGGCATTGACGATCTGAGCCCGGACGAGGAAAGGCGGGTCCTGTCGCAAATCAAGGAACTGGAGAACAGCGGATTTGCCTTCGAAGCCTCGGACGCCAGCGTGGCGCTGCTGATGCGGCGGGCCAAGGTCGGGTACCGAGCCCCCTTCGAACTGATCGACTTCACGACCACAGTCGGCCATTCTGCAGCCCGCGGCTCCCTGGCCGAAGCCAGAGTCAAGATCAAGGTGGGCGAGCAGATCCAGCACGAAGTCGGGGAAGGGAATGGCCCGGTGAATGCATTGGATCGGGCCCTGCGCAAGGCTTTGTTGCCCAGCTTCCCCCAGTTGAAACGCATCAAACTGACTGACTACAAAGTGCGCATCCTGGACGGTCACGCGGCGACAGCGGCTCAAACCAGGGTGCTGATAACCAGTACGGACGGAGAAGCCAGCTGGAATACCGTGGGTGCCAGCCCCAACATCATTGAAGCCAGTTGGCTGGCCCTGACAGATTCATTCGCCTACTTCCTGCACCGCGAAGCAGGGTAGGTGGCAGGGTCACTTTTTCTGCGGCTGGCGAGAACACTGGCTGGTCGTGTAGCCAATCATCAACACAAGGAAGCACAATGGGCACAGACAGCAGCAACGGAAACTCCCAGGCATCTTTGCCCCTCAATCGCTACAGCCGCCAGTTGACCCAGGTGCGGTCGCAGGTGGGTTCGCAGGCCATGCTGTACGGCGTAGGCTTGACAGACGAAGACATGGCCCGTCCCCAGGTCGGAATCACTAGCCTGGGCTGGGATGGCAACCCCTGCAACATGCACCTGAACGCTCTGGCCCAAAGGGTGAAGCAGAGCGTGAACTCCGCCGACCTGGTAGGCCTGATCTTCCATACCATTGGGGTCAGCGACGGCATTTCCATGGGCACGGAGGGGATGAAGTGCTCCCTGGTGTCCCGCGACATCATCGCGGATTCCATTGAAACCGTGATGCGGGCACAGTACTACGATGCCAACATCACCATTCCCGGTTGCGACAAGAACATGCCGGGCTGTCTCATGGCCATGGCCCGCCTCAACCGCCCGGCACTCATGATCTATGGGGGCACGATCCGGCCCGGGATGCTGGGCGACCGCAAGTTGGACATCGTGTCGGCCTTTGAAGCCTATGGCCAATGGATCGCCGAGGAAATCAGTGAGGAGGAGCTGCGCGAGGTGCTGCGCAACGCCTGCCCCGGGGCCGGGGCCTGTGGGGGCATGTATACGGCCAACACCATGGCCGCCGCGATTGAGACCTTGGGCATGACCTTGCCCGGCAGCTCCTCCTTTCCGGCCACGCACGAGCGCAAGCAGACGGAAACCGAAGATGTGGGCAGGGTCATTCGAGGCTTGTTGGAGCAGGACCTGAAGCCCCGGGACATCCTGACCCGGGCTGCCTTTGACAACGCCATTACGGTGGTGGTCGCGCTGGGCGGTTCCACCAATGCCGTGCTGCACTTGCTGGCCATGGCCCGAGCGGCGGAAGTCCCCTTGACCATTGACGATTTTCAGGAGGTGTCCAACCGGACACCTCTGCTGGCTGACCTGAAGCCCAGCGGCAAGTATGTCATGGAGGATCTCTTTGAAGTGGGGGGCGTGCCGGCAGTGCAGAAATTGCTGTTGCGCGAGGGCATGTTGCAGGGCGACTGCCTGACGGTCACCGGCCACACCGTGGCCGAAAATCTGGCCGAGGCGGAAGACCTGGCCGCAGGTCAGACGATCATCAGTCCCATTTCCCGTCCGGTCAATCCGCGGGGCCATCTGCAGATTCTGTATGGCAACCTGGCGGCGGAAGGCGCCGTGGCCAAGATCACCGGCAAGGAAGGCAATGTCTTTGCCGGACCGGCCCAGGTCTATGACTCGGAAGAGGAGTGTCTGGCCGGCATTGAAGGGGGCGAGGTGCAGGCCGGCCAGGTGGTTGTCATTCGCTTCGAAGGCCCCCAGGGCGGTCCTGGCATGCGTGAAATGCTGTCCGTCACGGCAGCCATCATGGGGGCGGGTCTGGGAGACAAGGTCGCCTTGATTACGGACGGACGCTTTTCAGGTGGCACACACGGGTTTGTCGTGGGCCACATTGCCCCCGAGGCGTATCTGGGCGGCAATCTGGCTCTGGTCGAGAACGGAGACGCAATCACCATTGATGCGGCACAGAATCTGCTGCAGGTGGCCGTGTCCGCTGCAGACCTCGCTGCCCGGCGGAGCCTATGGCAGGCTCCTGGTCTGAAATACAAGGCAGGCGTGCTCCTCAAATACATGCGGTCCGTTTCCTCAGCCTCGGAGGGGTGTGTCACCGACGCCTGAAGGCAAGCGGCGGGGCCAGGCGGGTTCAGCGATTCAGCAAAGGTGCGAGACGCTGCTCCGCTGCCGCCATCCCCGCATTGTCGGCCTGTCGAGTCTGCAGCAAACAGGCGATCGGTCCCACTGACCGCGAGAGCGGAGGCTGCAGGCAGCGCTCCTCGGCCTGCCGTGTTTGGTATCGAACGGATCCGAGCCGTCAGATCGGACAGGGCAAGCCGCGGACTGGATTAGCGGTCGCGACCAGCCACTTGGTGCAAGGCCTGCACCACCTGTTGGCCTGCGCTCTGAAGCAGTCCAATATCAGACTGGGCACTGATCAGGCGGAACCCTTCCTCCGCCCAGCGACAGGCGGAATCTGGAGTGTTCATCTGAATGCCTGGAATCTTGCCGTGCTGGATGCAGGTGTCCCGGGTGCGCCGAATGGCCTCCACCACCGTGGGGTGTTCCAATTGACCTGGCTGGCCCAGGGAGATGGAGAGATCATTGGGGCCAATGAACAGTGAGTCCACATACGGCAAGGCCGCTATCTCCTCGCGCACCGCGAAGGCTTCCCTGGTTTCGATTTGCACGACCATCATGCTTTGGCGGTTCGCCCTGGCCATGACATCGGCCACAGGCCCCGCCCCATACCCTACATAGGCACGGCTCAGCGCATTGCCTCTCTGGCCCAGAGGGGGGAACTTCATCATGCGCGCGATGTCCCTGACCTGGTCCACATTGTAGATGCGCGGCAGCAACAGGCCCTGTCCACCTGCATCCAATGACTTGGCCACCCACGTATAGGTGTGGTCGGCAATGCGCACAATGGGCGTAAGACCCTGGGATATGGCCGTGCGACAAATCATCTCGGTAGTCTCACTGTCGAACATGCCATGTTCGTTGTCCAGGATCAAGAATTCAAAGCCGGCGTTAGCCAACAGCACCGGCATGGAGGACTGTGCGAAAGTGCCCACCATGGTGCCGAAGGCATAACCACCAGCGCGCAACCGAGTCAGGATTCGGTTTTCCGGAATCAGTTCCTGTGTCATGGTCTGTAGTCCTTGGAAATGAAGAAATGGCGTACCGGCACCTGTCGAAAATTGTAAACCAGGGGACTTCTATAACGTGAGTTAGGGATAAGGAAGGACCCCTCGGGCACCCCAGGCGGGTATCCTGGGTGATCCTAACCTCCTCGGTGGTGTCCCGTCCTGAATTTCCTGCCTCTTGCTGCGCTGGCGGTGATTGTTGCCAGGCATGTGAGCCGGCAGGGCAACGCAAGCCACGGGACACTGGCCCTCGGCTCCGGCTGCGGACTCCCGGTCGGATGCTGCGCGCAAGCATGCCCCTCCTGACCCCTTTCCCTCCGAGTCGTGACCGGGACTGCAAGCGCCATGACCGCGCTCTTTCCCGCGCGATCTGCATCCCGCGTTGCCCGGTCTGCCCCGCCAAGCGCGCTGCGAGGCTCCAATTGCTCCGGCACTGGGCAAGCCACGATCCGCGCAAGCACCTCGTGCCGGGAGAGCCCACCCGCCACCGCAGTCCTGTGCATTGTCTGATGCCCCTGCGGACGGGGTGGAGGGCCTACGGTCATCCGCCTCCAAAGCTGTCACTCCCGCTGAGACCCCGCCTCCCTGAGATCGTGTCTTGTCCATAACTCACGTTAAGCTCGACTTTGCACAAAATCAGGCCGTGTAGCATAAAGCATCCCGCAGACTCTCCAATGGCGGGCGCGGGATTTGCGGGCTGTGGGTCGGGCGCGGCAACCCGGAACAAAGCGCGAGACCGGCCCAGAGGATGCGGCGCACCAGCGCCTCTGCCCTCTGCCGCTAGGGAGTGGCATTGGGCGGAGAGTTGCCCTTCAAACATCTGATCCCAGCCCCTGATTTTGCGTTCAGGGGAAATTGGACACACGATGGGATCCAAATGGCATAGATTGCAGATGCACGGTTCCACAGCCTACATGGTACAGGTATCCCCAGTGTCCCCGTACACAGCCCGTCTCCAGTCTGCACGACCGCAAGAATACTCGTCCACGCCCATATCCACTGCACACGTCTGAGATCCAGGTCGGGGCCGCTGCCTTCGCGGCTGCACTGGAACCGAAACGGGACGGACTTTCGATCACCCTGCCCGAGGGAAGGTGTTCATGATGTCTCGCACTGCAGTGCCGCGCAGGCAGAATCACGGGTGCAATCCCCGTTCTGTTGCGCCTGCCGCTACGCAAGGTGCCGCCCGACAAAGACGGCATGCATCGGTGGCTCTGGCTCCGTCTGGCCGCCATCCCATCGCTTGGCCCTGTTTTGGCCGGGCCAATTTGTTTTTATAGGAGAACCATCATGAAGATGGTCCGATTCGTGACGTGCATGATTGCGGTGGTCACACTGTTGCTTGGTCTCTGGGGGGCTGCGGCCCATGCCGGCACTCCACCGAGCAAGGTGGAAAGTCCCTTGACCCACGATGAACTGGAGAATTTGCTGGCAGACTATCCAGATATCAATTCAATGCCGACTGGACAGGACCCATGCCCACAGCCTCTGAAGTGAGAGATCTGCTGCACACCCTCCAGGCCCTGGAACACTTGCAGGAACCCGCACCATCCGACAATGGAGACTGCACTGCGAGTGGGACAGAAAGTGCATTGGCTTCGGCTTCATCTACTCATAATCGCTTCTGTGCAAGGAATATCTGGAAGTGGGTCTATTGGGGGAGGGTGCGCCATGAAGGAGCAATGAACATGGGCGCGATCGAGATGTATTTTGCCAGCCTGGAGGAGCGTGAAGCTGGTAGCACCGTGTGGGAGCCAGAGGTCCCATATTTGGGACGTCACATCCCTCGATCTCCGGCATGACGATGATGACAATTTTAATCATCCGCGTGGCCCGTCCAAGCATCGACTGGGAACCGTGCTTTCTCTGTTTGTCGATGTTGGTTCCTACGCACTCACTGTTGCCGAGGACAAGGAATTTGCTTGATGGGTCCTGGGCGGGACATGGCTTGGAACAAAAGGTGGACTGACGGAGGTCTTATACATGGAGCCGGAGATCTTGTACACGGAGCTGATAGGCGGGTTCTGGACAGGATGTGTTGTGATTGCCATCCCCATTGTGGCTTACTGGAAAGGTCATCGCTGGTGGATCTGGCAGTTGATCGCGCTGGGCAGCCTGGGTGTGGGAAGTCTTGTTGCTCCTGTCTTTCTCCCTGTTCTAGCGCTGCTGGCACTGGCGCTGCCGGTGCTGCTGGCGCTGAAACCTGATGCATTTCCCCGCCGCTGGCAACGCGAGTCTCTCCCCCTTCCGCGGCCGTTGGACAAGGAAGGGAACAAGGACTAGTTTGGGGCAGGTTACCTCCCCTCAGTTCGACTTTGTGCAAAGTGGACGCCGGACTGCAAGGACAAGACAAAATGGGCCGGATCGACCTCTGGTGACAATTGGTCAATCCGGCCCACCCGTTTCCCTGGCATTCCCACCCTGCTGCAGTCCTTTGCTCCCGCTGTGATCCTCACCGCACCGCGACGCAGACCATGTTGTGCCTCAGGCCTGGGGCGACAGCGAACATCAGCAACCTGCAGCTGCTCTGCTGGATATCATTTGGCAGAGGGCTCCGGGACCTGCCAGGTCGTTATTGTGGTACACGGCTTTTCGCTCCGCACTCCAAGCGGTCCCACCCGACGCGTCTTGCCTCGACTTTGTACAAAACAGATAGGAAGACCCCAAGAAAGACAGGATGGCACATGGGCCAAAGAACTCCCCGCGGGTCCCCCATGCCCCTCCTGTCTTCCGTCATGGTATCCCTGCGGCAGCCGCATCGCTCTTTCAGGCCAAGGCCAGCAGTTGCGGATAGGCACTCTGCGGGCCCCGTCCGCGCGGCACGCCAAGGCCCGGGGCCAGCGCCACCAGCCTCTGACCGTCTGGGCCCGGCACATACTGTTGTGCCTGCGCCGCGGGCTGCCCGACCGCGACAATGTCAAGGGTGAACAACGGCCGAGGCGCCAAACCGCAACTGCAAACGGCCCCCTTGCTTGGCAACCGGATGTACGGGATGAAATTCTGAAGACCGCCGCGATCTTCAGACGCACCCTCTCCTTGGGAAGGTCGTTGCAGTGCACTCGCGCAGGGTGACAAACACTATTGCCGCCTTTCCAGTTCCGAACGCGGCATCAGCAACAGGGGCAGAATGCCCAGGACGGAGGCCGCGATGCAGACTTGGAACACTACCGCCAGGTTGAATTGGTCCGCCACCAGGCCTAGGCCCCAAGTGGTGACACTGCGGCTGACCACCCCCATGCTCATGAACGTTCCGCTGGCCAGTGCCCTGTTGCGCGGAAAGCGAGTCTGCAAGATGGTCAGAATGACCGGTGTGGTGGACAACGTAAAGAAACCGACCAAAGGCAACATCCAGTACACCAGTTGCACTGGCACCAGCGTGAACAGAAACACCAGCAAGGGTGAAAGGATGAAAAGGGCCAGCAGGATGCCCTTGCGTGAAACATGGTCGCACAGGCTGCCTGCCGCCACCGCACCCAATACGCCGGCACCCTCCATCAGAGTCAAGGCAAAGGCGCCCTCCACGAATTCAGCACCCAGGATATCTCGCATGTACAACGGGAGATACGTGGTAAGGGCGACATGGAGAAAGGTGCGGAAGACTATCATGCCGCCCATCAGACTCAACAGGCGTCTGCCATTCTTCCAAAAGAGCCGCAGTGTTTGTGGAGCCCCCTGATCTCGAGGCCGACCCGGAACTTCATGCAGCCGCCAGAAGAGCAAGGCTGAAGCAACCCAACCCAGAAACATGACTCGCCAGATGCCTTCCAAGCCAAAGAGGGTGACGCTGCCTGCCACCAGCAGAGGCCCCAGGGTTCGCCCCAGCTCGCCGCTGGCCATGAACAGGCTCATGCCCAAGCCCACGCGTTTCCCCGATATTTGACTGATCATGGCAGGCGCGGGCGCGTGAAACGCGGCGACACTAAATCCGGCAACAACCACTATGACCATCAGCGGCCAGAATCCGGAGGTCAAGCCTGTCAGGCTCATGGCCGTGGCCGTGACCGCTGGGGCGAATATGACAAAGTGGCGGACGCTCAGGTGATCTGCCAGATACCCCAACAGCAAGGTGGATATGAAGGGAATCTGCAGACCGAAGGACAGCAACCCGATTTGACTGTAACTGAGCGCGAGCTTTTCCTGGATCTTGGGCAGCAGAGGCGCAAAAAAGGCCGAGAATCCATCGTGGGCAACATGACCGCCCGTGATGGTAAGGATCCGGCCAGTCTGGAAGGAGTCCGAATCCGGTGAGGACGAAGCTTGGGAAGAAGTGCGAAACAAGTGCTGCCGCCTTGGTGAACTAGGGCTTGACGGGATCGTGTCCATATGTTGATTTGTCCGGCTGATCTACGGAAATTCGGCACAGAGCCGTGAATCCGCATGAGTAGCTGGCTGGAGCCACATCATGGTCAGAACTCTTGTGCTGACTGCTTTCCCGGCTCCAACTGAAACGTCACATGCGTGGTAATCAGCATTGAAGGGTCTTTCCAGTTTGCTTCCCATTTGCCCATCAGGAACAAGGGCAAGCAGGAAATCTCTGCTGCTACCGATGTGCATCAGCAGTGCAACAGTGGATGCAGTTGCTGGGGCTGGGGAAATGTTGCTCCAATCCTGAACTCCTTTCCTTTTGGATTCAGTCTTTTCTGCCATGAAGCCGGGATCAATGATCCAAGACCAAGGTAGTCGCCGATTGCATCGACGTTTCGGCATATGCACAGGCACCGCCACTCCAAATATCGTACTTGCTGGAGTCACCTCTTGCAGGAGGAAAGGCAAGGGAATTACATACCTAAGTACACGCGGCATGTGTGGCGCACTGCCGCTGTACCGGAGTGCAGCATGGCACTCCACGGCCCATGGGACGGGGGCCGCGGCACGGCGCAGGGCGTTGCCGTGGGGCACCCTGATGCCCCGTGAACAGGATATATCCGAGTCTGTGTACTTAGGTATACAAGTCCCAAAGGCAAAGTGCGTATGTTCCTGCTGTGGCATCTCGCATCGACCCAGATTGTTCGTATACAAGCTTATCCTTTCCAGGTTGATATCCCTCAACGCACCCATGGCCCCTGCGGACCTGTCTCCGGTGCCTACACTGATTCCTGCCTTGGGTTTCACACCTGCGAATATTGGCAATCATAAACGCGAGGGGCCGCTCTGACTGCCTGTGCAAGGCCTGGAGTTTGCCTTGTCTGTTGCCTTCCCGCATCCTGAAGTTGCAAACATGATCTTCTGTACCGTAGTCCGACCACAGGGACAACAGTGAGAGGAGGTCCCAGCCTCGCCTCTCCCTGCCAGGCGACGGGATCTGTATCATCTTGTTGGGTCGGTAGTGTCCGGTCTTGCGCAGAGAGGCGGGAAACGCAGTGTATGCATTGATGGCAAGGGACGATGCAAGGTCTTTGGCCCCATATTCCATATTCCTGTTCCCTTTGGCTTTGCTTGGATTGCAAGGGTGCCATGTGCCATGGCCTGCTGCTGATCAGCAAGGAGGTGATTGCATGCACGCCTTTCGACTGTGGCCTGCCCTGCTGCCCATAGATCGCACCAACAGCGACACGCTGCTGTAGGGACTCCCGGCAGGCCTCAGCGGTCGAAATGGCCACCCCGTATCCCGTGTACTGGGACATCAAGACGGCCTGTGACAAAATCAAGACTTACATGCTGGTGCCTCGGCAACGCCAGAGCAGCGCCTCGGCCGGGTCCGCCAGGAGTATGCAGTTCGGCACCTGTGGTCGGCAGCCGTGGCCGATCTCGATCCCGAGGGCTTGTCGTTTACGCACACCGTACAGGTCGTCCGGCACTGCATCCCGAACCCCGGGCCCGGTGGCTGGAACTCACCCCGCAGTCTCCTGTCCTGGCAATTCCACGACTGGACATCGGCTCTTGTCGTTCCAACCTTCTTGCCGCAACCGTATTGCAAATTAGACTTGGTGTCGGGCACAGAGGAATCTGGCTATCCCACACGGACGTCCGTGGCGTTCTCTGCCTTTCCTTGGGCTTGAACATTTCCCAGGACAGACACCGTGCTGTCGGCAAGCCAGATGCATCATAACGTCCCCATTGGCTATAGAGGCAGTACACCCGAAGAGCCGCGGCTACAGGCTAGCCAAGGCTTCGCTTTCCTGAGTTACGGGACCGACCCCAACCTGCATCTGGGCTCGGCACAGGTCGGATTGGCGGCTGCGAACTATCTGTGCGATCCAGCAGAATCCCGGTCTTGACGTGCAACCGTGATGGTCATGTCCTGACTTGGGATCTGGCTTCCAGGACAGTTGCTTTTGTCAGTTGCGGTGCAGGGTCAACAGGGCAGGGACAGGGTTATAGAAAACAAGCGCTCCCCAACCAAGAGTCAAGACAGTGCCAACCCACGCCAGAATTAAATACGCGGCCACCAGCCACCAGCCAACCAAGATGAAGTAGACCGCACGGACGAGCCAGTTTCGTTGTGGTGCACCTTGCTGGAAGTTGACCCCCAGTGTGCCTCCAGTGGATGTTACTTGCATTGTCTGGGAGCGAGGCCGCAAAGATGTAAGATGCGGCAAACGATTCAGGACAGCTACACCTACAGGAATGCCTATCACGGTTGCCATGAGCGCGTAGGAAAGAACAATGCATAGACCACTGAGCCACCATCCTACGAAAACAAAATACATCAAGCGGACAAACCAGTCGGGGCCCATGTGCTGTGAGGCATTGACAATGACAGTCTGGTTGCCACTGTGATTGTCATTCGGCGTTTTCTGTGTGCGTGTGGGTCTAACGCGGCCCCCGACATTGACAATGACATCCTGATGGTCACCCTGATTGTCATGGATTGGCACTGGAGCCACTACAGAGGCAGAATTTCCAGACTCGAGCGGCGCGGCAGGTACAACATTCTTGGAGTTGAACGATGAGATTGAACTTGTCATGGAGTTCCCCTTGGTCTGAGTGCTGCGGCACTAGGCTGGATACCGACAGTACGATTGTCGTCTTGAAATGACATAATCTGGGTCTTCTGCACAGATGACCCCCAACAGCACGTTACGGCAAAGCCAACTTTCTTTCCCAAAGAGGCTGATCATGCCTTCACTGCCCCTTCCCCATTGTATCTTTTCCGCTCAGCCTGTCAGCCCCTGCACCGCTGGCCCCGGCTGTGGCACTGGACCACTCGGCACTCAGATGGAGCGGGCTCAATGGGACCTGTCGGACAAGGGCATATAGTGACTATTACTGACTGGCCATGAACAATCTGGGATAATTCCACTGTTTTCAAAGGGGCATCCTCGTTCTTTTTCTGAAAATTCAGAGATGTCCAGATGAGGATTGAGTACGGTTCCTTGCAAAAGAAACTTTTGACTGAAGACTGCTTTCGCTTTGCTTTTTAGCTGGATGGACCCAGGATGGGGAGATATCCGCAGGTTCTTGAGATTTGATCTGTGGAAGTGAGGTCTGGGATTCCTGCAGTGTCCACTTCCTGACCACGGCATTGGTTTCGATGAGTCAAGGAATGTCTCTTGTTGTTCCCTGTACAACCAACTGCCGGCGTCCGCAATCCATCTCGAGCCATGCCGTTGGCCCAGGTGGGTCATCGGGTTCAGAATGCAGGACCCATTGTCGGACCCGACTCTCCCGCTCTTCTTGTCTGGCATGGGGAAGCTGCCGGTACCAAGGATGATTTTGCGTACGGTTGAGGGTTGCCCCAACAGGGGCAACCGGACAAATGGAGATTGCGCTGTCAATGAATTCGAATACCGCACCGGTCTCTAATCCCAGAGTTGTGGCCGCAAGTGCCCCTCACACCTTCACGCTCCGGTGGCAGACGTTTCTGTTATTGGCCCTGGCATGGGGATGCCTGAATCTGGCCGTTGGTTTCTATGGCGGTGCAACGCTTCCGCCGCAAGCATCTTGGCCAGCCCGACTTGCCGGACTGGCACACTCGGTCTGGGGGGCACAGGAACAAAGGGAGCCTCCCATCGACTACGCTCTCCTGCGGGAGGCTACAACAATCCTGCAGAGGCAGTTTGTGCGACCGCTTCCCAGTCCAGAGGAATTGAACAAGGCGGCCATCAAGGGGATTGTCGAGTCGCTGGATGATCCCTATACCTACTGGCTCTCACCGGATTCCGCCAGGTTGGCCACAGAATCAAACCAGGGCCAGTTTGGCGGGATAGGAGCCAGAGTGGAGTGGGATGAGGCCCTCTCCGCTGTCCGAATCCTGGAAGTATTCTCCGACAGTCCGGCACAGGCGGGCGGGTTGCAGGAGGGGGACCTGATCCAAAGAGTGGATGGGGAAGCGGTTTCCGCACTGGGGATGACAGCCACAATCATCAAGGTGAGGGGCCCAGTCAACACAGAGGTTGCGCTGCAGGTGCAGCGTGACGGCGAGGTGTTTGATGTCGTCTTGACCCGGTCCATCATAGAAACCAATGTACTTGACTACAAGATGCTGGGTCCCGAGCATGCTGTCGGCCATCTCAAGTTCTACAGTTTCGTCAATGGCAGCGGGGATCAGATGGTGGAAGCCCTGGAAGAAATGCAGGCCGCCGGCATGGAGGGCCTCATCCTGGATCTGCGGGGAAACTCGGGAGGTCTCTTGACGGAGGCAGTCCAGGTGGCAGGCATCTTTGGGGGCCAACGGCTTGTGGTTACCCAGCGCTCCCGGGATGGCACCGAGCAGGAGCATGTTTCCGATCAGACAGCCCTGTTGCCCTCTGACATGCCTATCGCGGTCGTGGTGGATGCCAACAGCGCCAGTGCCAGTGAACTGGTGGCTGGAGCCATTCAGGATTGGGAGTTGGGCCCTCTGGTCGGGGAAGTGACATTCGGCAAGGGAAGTGCCCAGACAAGACACCCTCTCTCTGACCAGAGCGAATTGCGGGTAACCACTTCACTGTGGTACACGCCCTTGGACCGCACCATCCAGGACGTGGGCTTGGAACCCGACATTCCCGCAGTGGTGGTGGCCGCAGATGTGGAGCTGGGTGTTGATATGCCTTTTGACTTGGCTCTTGAATACGTATTGTCGGAACTGGAGTAGCATGTGTCATGGCCCGCAAAGGGAAGAAGGGAAAAAAACAGGAACCCAGAAGATCTGACGGCGAGAGAACGGTGGCCACCAACCGGCGCGCCCGATTTCAGTATCACCTCCGAGACCACCACGATGCGGGCTTGCAACTGCAGGGCACCGAGATCAAGTCCATCCGGCTGGGCAGGGTGAATCTGCGAGACGGGTTTGTGGCTTTCCGCAATGGCGAAGCGTGGTTGCAGGATGTGCATATCGCACCCTATGAATTTGGCAACAGGCAAAATCATGAGGCACTCCGGCCCCGCAAATTGCTGCTGCACAAACGGGAGATTCGGAACCTGGAGGCGGAAGTCGCCACCAAGGGACTGACGGTCGTACCCGTCCGTATGTACTTGAACGAGGACGGCAGAGCCAAGGTGGAAATCGCCTTGGCCAAAGGCAAGAACCTGTACGACAAGCGGGCCGCGATTGCAGAGCGAGAATCCCAGCGGCAAATGGACAGGGCCAGAAAGGAAACCGCTTGGGATTGACTTCCACCGTCACGATGGGTGGACACCAGGAAATCCTCACGGAAAGACATGGAGGCGGATGTTCTCTTGATTCGTGCTTCAAGGGCATTGCCTGCAGGCCTGATCGCCCATACCATTGCGCCGAGTCCTGTCCGACGGTGGGCTACAGGTCAGGCACTGGGACAAATCCACGCGCCAAGCCGCGGTTCGATATATTCATCGCGGCGTTGACGTCTCGGTCGTCCTCGTGACAGTAGGCGGGGTAGAGAAACCGGCAGCAAAGTGCTTGCGAAACCCTGCGCTTGGCCGACGACACTCTGGCTTGCAAGACTACCGACCGCCAAGGATCATGCAGTTACAGGCGCGGCAGATTGGGACAGGCGTGTCCCATGCTCAATTGGACCCAGTGCGTCCCTGCAACAATCTTTGCAGGCAGGCAATCTTGGCTTGGGCGCGTTCTGCCTGTGCCCGTGCCTGCTGGGCCTCCGCTTGGGCGCGTTCCGCCTGTGCTCGCGCCTGCTGAGTTTCCGCTTGGGCGCTTTCCGCTCGCGCTTCCGCTTGCTTGCGACGAGCGGCCTCTACGCCTTCCAAGGGATACCAAATGCCTTCTTCAGCATTGTGCACGCGCAGACGCTGCTGGTCGTCCAGTCCCCAGGCCGCGGCCAGCACGTCGCTGAAATGCAATTTTGTGGGGAGGTTTTCCACATGCGCGGCGACAGAGGCAATGTCCACATAGGTGCCGCGCTGCAAGCGATAGCCTTGCAAGAACTGCGGAATATCCGCGCATAATGCGTGTGGATCAAACAACCAGTATTCCTGCACGCCCATGGCGGCGTACTCGCCCTTCTTGAACCCTACATCGTTGGCCCAGTTGTCCGGGGACAACACTTCCACCACCAACTCGGGGATGCCATCCACCCAGGTCCGGTAGGGATGGCCAGGTACATGGGGCGGTGGGTCCAGCGAGAGCATGACGTCAGGCGCCAAATACACCTGCCGCTGGCCCTCCCGATAGAAGAGATTGACGTTGCCCAGCAAACGGTAATTCTCCACGCCCGTCCTGGCCAAATGCTCTCGCAGATTGAGTTTCAGCAGATCTAGACTCCAGAAATGCAAATCGCTTTCGGGCATGGTCGGCGTATATATGGGATATAAGGCGGCATCGTCCCAGTCCGCGGCGTGCACGGCCTCATCGTGACGGACCGGTTTCAATCCGGCGCGGTCGCGTACCAAGGGCATGCTGTCTGCCATCTTGTTCCTTACTGTGTGTGTCGCAGGTAGACTCGCCAAGCCTCATTATAGGACATGGGGGTGACGCAGTTGCGAGCATGGGCCAGAGGCGTCAATGGCACTACATATTTTCGTCATTCGGATGGCGTTGAAGAGGCAGATTCGACTGCAATCGCGCGCAGTGCCACACACCGATATCTGGAAAATCGGTTCTGCACAGCAAACTTCCACAGCATTGTGTCTAGCCCCATGCATTCCCTGCAACTGCGTGACTCCACAAGACATTCAGAAAGCCCTGTCCCAAGTGGACCAGGAGGATGCCAGACGCGGGATCATCAGCCTGACCCGGACGCCCGGGAGCCGCCTCCACGGCGGTCTGAGGGCAAGGCCTCGGAGGCGGAACCCCAGACTGTGGCCGCAGTCTGGCCAGACCAAGATCCGTTCAACCCCGTCGGCAGCATTGCCCAACCGCCTTCGCCCCGGTGATGCGACATGATCGGCCCGGTCCAGGCAATGTGGGCCTTCACCCATACCCCTGCGGGTCCCGGCGGATACGGGATCCGGGGGCCAGTGCCAGGTGATACAGGTTCCAGCCCCCAATTGGGATTGTCACGCCAGCGATGGCCTGGAACCCTGCACAATGGTTGCCTGTCCCGCAGTGAGGTTCTGCAAAAAACTGCTGAATTCTGCTGTTCGGGATGCAGGCAACCTGACTTGCAAGTGGACCTCTGCTCCAAATTCCTGCCGGGAAATCTTTCCCTCAAACCTGGGCAGGTTGTGTTCCAAGCGAGCGAGATGGGCGTACCCGATGGCAAGGCGCAGGTCCGCCATTTCCATTTTGTGGGCCAGGGACAGCTGCGCCAACGCAGCCTTGATGCCCCCTGCGTAGGCTCGCACCAGGCCGCCTCTGCCCAGCTTGGTGCCACCAAAGTACCGGGTCACGACGCCTACCACCTCACCTACCTCGGCGTACTGCAACGTTTGCAGCATGGGACGGCCTGCGGTTCCGCGCGGTTCGCCATCGTCGCTGCAGCCCACCTGCCCCGTTGACCCTGGTGGTCCCGCGACAAAGGCCCAGCAATGGTGGCTGGCATCCGTGAATTCCGCGCGGACCCCTTGAATGAATGATTGGGCCGCGGCAGAATCAGGGGCGTGGCCCAGAGACGAGATAAATCTGCTGCGGAGAATTTCATGGTAAACTCGCACAGATTGTTGGGGAATTGGATAGGAAAGGCCCATGCTCATGAGATACTAGGGGCATGTACAGAAGTGTCTGCCAGGATTGTCCCGACCGGGCCGGGTTGCGGCTCTGGCCCAAGGCCAGCCCGCCTTGTCAAAGGGCCGCACGTTCAGTACCCTGTCTGACTGGCAGTACTCTAGCCCACAGCCACCCGATGGAGGAACCATGGACATTGCCATTCATGGATTTGAAAGAAACGAGACCGTTCGAATCGCTGATCATGCCCGCCTGAAGCTGGAAAAGCTGGAAACCATGCTGGCGCCCAATGCAGGCACGCATTGTGAGGTGCAGCGGCGCCATACGGCCAATCCGGAACGGGCCTGTCGGGTGCAGATTTCCATGCAGGTCAGGGGCCGTACGCTCCGCACCGAGGTCAAGGGAGCCAATGTCGTGCGCGCGATTGACGCTGCCGTGCACAAGATGGAAAGACAAATTGCCAAGTTCAAGGGGCGCAGCCGTCGGAACCGGCGCGGCAAATGGGAAGGCCAGGGCCTGGCGCCGGTACAGGCAGAGACGGGAGAGGAAGCCGACCTGGAAATGTGGGATGAGAGGGGCTTCATAGTGCGAGAGAAGGAGTTTGAAGTCACCGCCTTGCCCGTGGCCGAGGCCGTGGAGGCCATGGAAATGCTGGAGCACGATTTTCATGTCTTCGTGAATGAAGATACGGGAGACCTGAATGTGGTCTATCGGCGGGAAAGCGGCAATTATGGACTGCTCAAACCGCATCGGAGGGAGGGTTAGGTCCCGTGGAGGGATCGTAACCCTGGTGCTGGCAGCGGTCTGCATCCCATGCAGGGCCCATGCCCCGGGTGGGGACAGCGAGCAAGCAACGCGTTCGGGAGGGAGGTGAATGGCCTCAACAGAGATATCGGTATTAGGTGCCCGAGAGCACAATCTGAAAAACATTGATGTCACCATTCCACGCAATCAATTCGTGGTGGTCACGGGGTTGAGTGGCAGTGGCAAGAGCAGCCTGGCCTTTGACACGCTGTATGCTGAAGGCCAGCGTCGGTACGTGGAATCCCTGTCCGCCTATGCACGGCAGTTCCTGGGCCTGCTGGAGAAGCCGGATGTGGACCAGATTGAAGGTCTGAGTCCAGCCATATCCATTGATCAGAAGAGCACCAACCGCAATCCGCGCTCGACCGTGGGCACGGTGACTGAGGTCTTTGACTACCTGCGTCTGCTCTACGCACGCATTGGACAGCCCCATTGTCCACAATGTGGGGCCCCCATTTCCCAGCAAACTCCCCAACAGATAGTGGACCTGCTGCAGGCCAAGCCCGATGGCAGCCGGCTCATTCTGCTGGCCCCACGGATCAAGAACCGGAAGGGCCAGCATCAGGTGGAGCTGCGCGGTCTCATGCAGCAGGGCTACATGCGAGTGCGGGTCAATGGCGAAATCCTGGACATCGAGGAGGTGCCCGACCTCGAGAGATACAAGAATCACACGATTGAAGCCGTCATCGACCGGTTGGTCATCCGCGCCCCCAGTACGCCGGAGGGCACCGATGGCACCGACGTGACTCGCCTCACGGACTCGGTGGAAACCGCACTGGCATTGGGCGATGGGATCCTGACTGTCTGCGATGTCACGCGTCCGGACGCTCCCCAGGAACTGACATACAGCCGCAACTTCGCTTGCGCGGAGTGCGGGCTGAGTCTGGACCCCATCGAACCGCGCACTTTCAGCTTCAACAGTCCCCATGGCGCCTGTCCCAAATGCAATGGCATAGGCATGCAAAATGAATTCGACGTGAAACTGGTGGTGGATGAGAGCCGGACGATCAACGAGAGCTGCATTCTGCCTTTTCGGCGCCGAAACGCGGAGACCACCGATTCCTTCAGTTGGCGATTTCAGGTGCTCAAGGCGTTCTGCGAGACGATGGCGATTCCCTTGGATGTGCCTTTTGCCAGGCTGGGCCAGAGACAGAAGGACTTGATTGTATTGGGTCCCGACAGGCCCAATCAGAAAGTGACTGTTCTGCTGGAAAACAAGGACGGCAACACCTACCCTTATGACGCTACCTTCAAGGGGATCTTGAATCACTTGCGTCAGAGGTACAGGGACACGCAGAGCGCATACGTCCGGGAGCAGCTTGCAGCGTACATGAGTTTCCGTCCCTGTCCGGCTTGCAAGGGCCAGCGGCTGCGACCCGAGGCCTTGGGCGTCACGGTGGCGGACACGAACATCATGGAGGTCAGCCGTCTCGCGGTGGCCAAGGCCGTGGAGTGGGTCCGGGCGTTGCGCCCCGCAGACAGCAAGAGGGTGGCAGAGGCAAACGGCCACTTGCAGCTGCAGAACCATGCCCTGTCCCGGCGGGAACTGGCCATCGGCCACCAAGTGCTGAAGGAGATCGAGGCCCGCTTGACCTTCATGGTCAACGTCGGTTTGGAATACCTGTCTCTCGACCGGGCCGCGGCCACGCTGTCGGGAGGTGAGGCGCAACGCATCCGCCTGGCTACGCAGATTGGCAGTCAGCTGATGGGCGTGCTGTACATTCTGGATGAACCCAGCATCGGGTTGCACCAGCGGGACAATCAGCGGCTGCTGGACACGCTCCTGGGCATGCGGGACCTGGGCAACACCGTAGTGGTCGTGGAACACGATGAAGACACGATTCTGTCCGCGGACTGGATTGTGGATTTGGGACCCGGAGCCGGCGAAAGAGGCGGGGAGGTGGTCTGCTCGGCTGCACAGGCCGACTTCCGGAAACACCGGGAAAGCCTGACGGCACAGTACATTCGCCGCGAAAAACGGATTGCGATGCCTTGCCGGCGACGGCCCGGCAACGGCCGGTATCTGTATGTCCAAGGCGCCGCGGAAAACAACCTGCAGAATGTGGATGTGCGCTTTCCCCTGGGCACATTGACGGTGGTCACCGGCGTCAGCGGCAGCGGCAAGAGCACTTTGGTCAACGAAGTGCTCTACAAGTTCCTGGCCCAGATCAAGTACCAGGCCAAGGCCGTCCCCGGGGCATGTGCCGCCATTGAGGGGTATCAGCATCTGGACAAGGTCATCGACATCGATCAGAGTCCCATTGGGCGTACTCCCCGCAGCAATCCCGCCACCTACGTGGGCCTGTTCACGGCCTTGCGGGAGATTTTCGCCTCCATTCAGGAAGCCAAGGCCCGAGGCTACAAGGCCGGCCGCTTCAGCTTCAATGTGTCAGGCGGCCGGTGCGAAGCCTGCAAGGGAGCCGGCATTGAGGAAATCGAGATGCAGTTCCTGCCCAACGTCTATGTGCAGTGCGAGGAATGCAAAGGCGAGAGATACAATCGGGACACCCTGGAAATCAAGTTCCACGGCCTGTCCATCTCGGATGCCCTGAACCTGACCATTGAGGAAGCCTGCGAACTCTTTGCCAAGATTCCGCGCATCAAGGCCAAACTGGACACCTTGATGGCTGTGGGACTGGGTTACATTCGACTGGGCCAACCAGCCACCACATTGTCCGGCGGCGAAGCCCAGCGGGTAAAATTGAGCAAGGAGTTGAGCCGTCGGGACACGGGCAACACTCTGTACATCCTGGATGAACCGACAACCGGTCTGCATTTTGACGATGTCAACAAGCTGCTCCAGGTATTGCACTCGCTGGTGGACCGAGGCAACACGGTAATCGTGATCGAGCACAACCTTGACGTGATCAAAAACTGCGACTGGATCCTGGACATGGGGCCGGAAGGCGGGGACGGCGGGGGTCACTTGATCGCCCAAGGCACTCCTGAACAGGTGGCCCAGGCTGTCCGCAGCTACACGGGTCACTATCTCAAGCCCATAATTGCCGACGGGGTCCGAGCACTGGCGGCCTAGAAATCGCCGGTGCTCTGTCCCTGTTGGTGCCGTGAACTGCCGCGCGCGGCGGGCCTGCGCTCGCCGTTCCAACACCTTGGAGTTTCTATGATTGGTATCGCTGAGTTTCTCTCCGTGCCCCGCAGCCTTCTCTGGGACATGGTCAAGCAATGTGGCGTGGACAAGGTGGTGGGCGCCTTGGACTTTCGGCACACCGGTGCCACGCGCAAGGAGGAAATGCCCTGGGGCATACTGACCCTGGCGCGTGTGAAAGAGGCCTTTGCGGCCGAGAACCTCTCGTTGGAGGTCATTGAGAGTCGTCCGCCCATGGACAGGATCAAACGCGGTCTGCCGGGGCGGGACGAAGAGATTGAAACAGTCATGGACCTCATCCGCAACATGGGAGAGATTGGCATCCCGGTCTGGTGCTACGAGTGGATGCCCTACTTCAACTGGGTCCGCACCAGCGAGACAACCCCTGGACGTGGCGGGGCCCAAGTCACGGCGTTTGATCTGGACTATGTCCGCAATCTCACCACAGAGGCGGGAGAGGTTTCCGACGAAGAGCTGTGGACCCATCTCCAGTACTTCCTGGATTGCGTCATGCCGGTGGCCGAGGAGGCCGGCGTCAAACTGGCCATGCACCCGGATGATCCCCCACTCTCTCCGCTGGCCGGCATGGGACGCATCATGTGCAGCGTGGAAAACTTTCAGCGGTTGGTGGACCTGCACCCCAGTCCGATGAACGGCATTTGCCTGTGCCAAGGCAACTTCGCCTTGATGACCGATGACATTCCGGGGGCCATCCGCCAATTTGCGTCGCAGGATCGGCTGTTCTTTGTCCATTTCCGTGATGTACGCGGCACTCCCCAGAAATTCGTGGAAACCTTTCACGACAATGGCCAGACCGACATGCTGGCGTGCATGAAGGCCTACCGCGAGGTTGGCTACGCAGGCATGTTGCGTCCGGATCATGTGCCCACGATGGCCGGAGACGACAACGACCATCCGGGCTATTCCCAGATTGGGCGTCTCTATGCTCTGGGCTACATCCGGGGACTGCGCGAAGCCGCCTACGCCTGAACCCCTGCCGATTTTCCCGCTTTTGCAGTTTGCAGCTCAGCCACCCAAAGGATTGAAGGATGACCTCCATTGCGCTTATTGGATCCGGCAGTTTGGTCTTCACGCGGCGTCTGTGCAGCGATATCCTGTTGACCCCTGCCTTGGCCAACTGCGAAATACGGCTCATGGACATTGATCCTGTCCGCCTGGGGCAGTCGGAGCAGGTGGTTTCGTCGATCGTCAGGCGCATGGGGTCCGCGGCCTGCGTCAAGGCCACCTTGGACCAGCGCGCAGCGGTGACGGGAGCAGACTACGTGATTACCACTTTCCAGGCGGGCGGTCTGGAGGCCTTCCAGCTGGACATTGAGATCCCCAGCCAATATGGCATTGAACAGTGTGTGGGCGACACGCTGGGTCCTGGGGGAGTCTTTCGGGCCCTGCGCACCATTCCGGTCTTGTTGCAATTGTGTGCCGACCTGGACGAGGTGGCCCCCAACGCCCTCATTCTCAACTACGTCAACCCCATGGCCATGAACTGCTGGGCCATCGACAAGGCTGCCGGATGGCCGCATGTGGGTCTGTGCCACAGCGTGCAGGGCACCAGCGAAATGCTGGCGGAGTGGATTGATGTGCCGTACGCGGAAGTCAACTTCGTGTGCGCCGGCATCAACCACCAGGCATTCTTTCTGGAGTTCCGCAGGGGCAGGCAAGATCTGTATCCTCAGATCAAGCAAGCCGTACAGGCGGCCCGCATCTACGGTTCGGAACCGGTCCGCATCGAGATGATGAATCGCTTCGGGTACTTCGTGACCGAATCCAGCGGCCACGCCAGCGAATACCTGCCCTATTTCCGCAAGACCAAGGCCATGATCGAGAATCAGCTGGCCTCCAAGTTCACGGACGAGAGCCGGGGTTGGTACGACTTCGGGCGGACCGGCGGCTATCTGCGCCAATGCATGGACCGGTTGGCCCAGTACAATTCCGAATTCGACGAAGTCGTGGCCAGTGAGCTGTTGACGGAGCGCAGCCACGAATACGGGGTCGGTATCATAGAGGCGATCGAGACCAACGTGCCCTGCAAGGTGAACGGCAACGTGCCGAATCGGCAGCTGATGTCTTCACTGCCTCCCGGTTGCTGTGTCGAGGTTCCTTGTCTGGTGGACAGCAGCGGCATCCAGCCCTGTGTGGTGGCGGACTATCCTGCCCAGTTGGCCGGTCTGAATCGCACCAACATCAATGTGCAGGAACTGGTGGTCGAGGCCGCCCTGACCGGCAATAAGGAGGCTGTGCACCATGCCGTGCTGCTGGATCCCCTGAGCGCGGCGGTCGGCACTTTGCCACAACTCCATTACATGGTGGATGAAATGCTGGAAGCCCAAGCCCAGTGGCTGCCACAATTTACATAAGAGGAATTCGGAAATGGCAGTCAAAATCGCGTTCATCGGTGCCGGCAGCCTGGGGTTCACCCGCAAGCTGGTCCGGGATGTCCTGACTTTCGAAACACTGGAAAATGCCGACCTGTGGCTCATGGATGTGGACGCAGAGCGGCTGGACTTTGCGGACCGGGCTGTGCGCCGCATTGTGGAACTCGGAAACTACCCGGCTCGGGTACACGCCACCCGGGACCGGGCCGAGGCGTTGTGGAATGCCGATTTCGTGGTAGTCACGATCCTGGTCGGGGGTCCGGAAGTCTTTCGTCACGATATCGAGATCCCCATGACGTATGGCGTGGACACCAACATTGGAGACACACGCGGACCATCCGGCATCTTTCGCGCGGCCCGCACCCTCCCCGTCATGCTCGCCATTGCCAGGGACATGGAGCGCCTGTGTCCCCAGGCACTCATGCTGAACTACACGAACCCGATGGCCATGCTGTGCCGGGCCATGAGCATGGAGACATCCATCGAGCTGACGGGCCTGTGCCACAGTGTGCAGGGTACCGCCGCCATGCTGGCGGGCTGGATCGATGCAGATCCGGCGGACGTCAGCTATACCTGCGCGGGTATCAACCACATGGCCTGGTACAAGGAGTTCAGGTACCGTGGCGAGGATGCCTATCCCCTCATTCGCAAGGCCATTGTGGAGAACAAGGATATCTACAACCAAGAACAGGTGCGCAACGAGATGTATCTGGCCTTGGGATATTACGTCACGGAGTCCAGCGGCCACAACAGCGAGTACAACTGGTGGTTCCGCAAGCGGGGTGACTTGATTGAGAAATACTGCACCCATGGCACCAACTGGAACCCGGGCGAATACGCCTATGTCCTGAATCGGTATCGAGAGCGGGCGGATTCGTGGAAGGAGGAAGCCAAGGGCTGGTTTGCCTCCGACACTCCCATAGATCTGGAACGGGGCCATGAATATGCCGCGTTCATCATGCATGCCGTACGGGGAGGAGAGCCCTTCAAATTCAACGGCAATGTGCCGAACACCGGCTTGGTGGACAACTTGCCGTCACAGGCCTGTGTAGAGGTGCCGGTGTGGGCCAGCGCCACAGGTCTGGAACCCGTCGGCGTGGGCTCCATTCCCGCCCAGTGTGCCATGCTGACCGGACTGAGCGCGCAAATCGAGGAAATGGCGGTGACAGGCATTCTGGAAGGCGACCCCACCTTGATTTACCAGGCCATCACCCACGATCCCTTGTCTGCCGCCGTGCTGTCCCTGCAGGAAATCCGGAGCATGGTAAACGACATGTTTGCAGTCAATCAGGAACATATGCCGACTTTTCAGCATTACGTGGCCTGAACCGCCGGCTTCTCCCTTCGTGCCAGGAAGCCTGTCCAGCGCGTGAGGCAGCCTCAAGGATGGGAACTCCCCTATGGTGTGGCCGGGTCCTGTGGAGGGATGTCGAAGGGATTGTGCTCCCAGCGCCTGCCGTGAGATCAACACTCGGCCCAAGGTCATTTCATCGTTTTGAATAGGGGGCGCAGAAGCAAACGGAGCGCCATCGGTGAGACGAAGGCGAGGTTGGCTTCAACGACCATTCCCGCGTGCTGTGCGAATCCCTGAGGATGCCCTTGTCGAGTGTGGAACGCGAACGGGATACGGGTTGCATTCGATTGCGGAGCCCATATAGTAGGTGCCCGCCAACCCAAATCAGGGGCGATGGTCAGTGACAGTGTCTTCGTTACCAGGGCAATAGTGCACAATCCTGCGTCCGTGCCGCGCGCTTTCGTCCGTTATGCCCACGAACCATGCCCTTTTCTCAAGCCTGGCCCGGCTTGGTGGCCGACACGCAACATCGTCCGTTACAGCATGAACATGCAGGAACGGAGTCTCTTGATACCTGCCGTAGTTGATTACTAGTTGCAGGCCGGTGCCACCGGGCAGATCTGCCTGATTTGCCCATGACCTCAAGTCCTTTTCCACCTCAAGGGCATCTGTCTCGCTCAACGCAAATGCAGACCGGATGAAACGCTTCGTCACCAGAACGTAGTGCCCTCTGTCCCCAAAGGGATACTGGAATATCACGTTGCTCCGGAGTGACTGAGCTGCCGTGGCAAAGCGGTACACAGCACGCGTGAGGAGCCAATGATACAACCGTGGCGGCAAGACTGGTCGCCAGAACGTGCTTGAGACTCAGACGGACAATCGGATCCCCCAACTTGGTGCCGTGGTACGCGTAGTCACGCCAGCCCATGTTGCCACTCCGGATTGGAAAACAGGACACGCAACATTGATCATCATCGAAGCCAGCGAAACTTCCGGTACTCTGGCACAGGCTCGTGAGGTCCTGCAGCAAGGTCAAAAGATTCGCATTTTGGATAATGGCTTTACGCAATCTGACGTGGCCTGCCAACCACGACGATATTCGATGAGAGTTGGTCAGTCAGGATGCAAGTTGTCAGGGACCATATTGATCATTCCTGTCCTGACCCTGCCTTGAATACATTGGTGGTTGCTTTGGTGAAACCGTGGGTCTACGCTGGGGCAGCAGGCAACCTTCTGCCTGCTTGGGTGAGGCTCCCATCTGACTTTCCCCCAGGTTTTTCCGCGCAGGGAACTCTTGGTTCTCCTTGTTGGAGTGTAGGCACAAAAGCTGCTGCCTCATGTCGTGGGATTGGCGTCCACCCGAATGCCCCGCACCATGAGCCCTTGAGTCTGAGTGGTCTCGTCATGTTCCACACTGCGCCGGTTCCGGACCGTGGTGCCGGTTGCGATGACATAGTCGTCAGGACGGCGGTAGCGGTGAATAAAAGCCGGCCGCGCCACATCCGTGTAATTGGGTTTGGAGCCATGGATCGTTTTGACATGGAAGAATATGGCGTCTCCAGCCTGTCCCTCAATGGGCAGAGCGGCTTCCCATGGCCATTCGTGTTCGTCCAGACCCAAATGGGAAAAAGTGTCGATATGGTCCAACTGTCCTAGATTGTGACTCCCGGGCACGACATGCAAGGCTCCCCGTGCCACAGAGGTGTCGACACAATAGGTCAGCACACCCACCGGTCCCAGATACTTGTGTTCGAAATAGGCCGAATCCTGATGCAAATGCTTGGGGTGACCACCAACAGGCTCTTTGACCAACACTTGTCCTGCATTGTACGTTTCGATATTGGGCCCCAAGATGGCTTCCACGATGTCCAGCATTTGTGCATCCAGCGCAGAATGCAGGAATGCGGCGCTGGTGTGGTAGTTGACTGCCACCACCATGATTTGTTGTTTCCGGTCATATCCCGGAGGGGCGGGAATGAACAGGGAACCGTTGGGTGTGTTCCAGCCCACTTCGGACCGCGTGGCCTGATCCAGCATGGCAATGGATTCTTCCACTGCCTGCATGATGTCACGCCTGACGGCGGGAATGTGGTGTTGCATGAGGCCCCGAACCACCAATGCCCCCTGCTCTGCAAATACAGAGGCGGCACGGGACATGTCCAGGTTATGGGCATCAAAGGACAAGTCTTCTACAGAAACACGGGGAGCTTTTTTGTCTACCATGTCCACCTGATTTCCTCCTGAGAGTGCTGCAGCAACTCTTCATGCAAACGGCACTGCCTGATCTCGACAAACGGGTTGGTGTTGATACGGCGCATCAAGCAGACAACAGAGCGGAGTCAAAGCCCCCAGCTCTCGCGTCTCAGGGCATTGATATCCAGGATTTGCCTCTTGGCCTGCATTGGACCGGCTTAGGGCGGACCAAACTATGCGCGGTGTCACACTGGCACAAGGGTCCGGACCAGACCTGCCGCTCTTCTCTTGTATTGTATGGTGAATGCACCGCATACGTCTCATGTGCCCAAAGCCAGGGCAGGGCCGTAGGGCATCAGGGCCACGGTGCCGTAGGGATTGAAGATGTGATCCTCTTCCTCTGCCGCGAAGGTCCACAGGGCCCGTATCAGTTCCCGGCGTATGCTCTCATATGCTGGATCGTCTATGCGATTGGTCATCTCATGGGGATCCCGTTCCAGATCATAGAACTCGTCAAAATCGAACCCATTGAAGACATACTTGTGGGTGTGGTTGAAAACGGCACGCTGCGTGTAGTACAGCTCCACACCATTCAGCTGGGTACACAGGAAATTGCGCCATGCCGATGGTGAACGGTCTTCAAGAAAAGGCACCAGACTGGTCCCTGATGGTCGCTGCGCTGCCTGGATGCCTGCCAACTCGAGAAAAGTGGGGGCGAAATCCGCGAGTGAAATCAGACTGTCTTCGCTCCGGTCGGGATTGACCAGCCCGTTGGGCCAACGCACGATGCAGGGCACGTGGTATGCCTCACGGAAAGCGGGCACGCCCTTGAGATACAACCCGTGCGCGCCGCAGTAGTCCCCATGATCGGACAGGAAAATGACCAGGGTGTCATCCGCCTGGCCCGTGTCGTCCAGGGCTGCGAGCACTTCTCCCAGCATGGCATCCTGAATCGTGCAGTAGGCCCAGTAATGGGCAAGGGATTCCCGGACTTCCCCAAGGGTCAGCTGGTCCCACAATTGTCGTCGCTGGCGCTGATAGATGGCTGGCTTGTCCTGCAGTGTATCGCTGTAGCTGGGGGGCAGGGGAATCGAGTCGGCGTCATACAGATCTCTGTATCGGGCAGGCACGTTGAAGGGATCATGCGGCCCGATGGTGCCCACCCACAGCATCCAGGGGGTATCCTCCCGAGTGGCTTCGGTCCGGAGCCACCGGATCGCTCTTTGGGTGACCTGAAAGTCGTTCAGGCCTTCGTACGCGCGTTCTCCCTGGTTGTCCAGCGTGCGATACAATTCAAAGTCTCCCCAACCGGGTCGCTGTACATGTCCAGGCGGACGGACGGGAAGCTCCTCTTCAAAAGGCTCCTGTGACCAGCGATCGATGTCCCTCGACCAAAGAGGACGAGAACTGTGCGGGGGATCCAGCACTTCCCAGCCCCGGTCGGCGGCCGATTCGTAGGCTGATACATGCCACTTGCCGGTGAAGGGCGTTCGATATCCCGCCGCCTTGAGGTGCTCGGCAAAGGTTTCCACGCCTTCGTTCAGAGTCAGATTGATGGCGGTCTGGGTATTGACGTTGTTGTGAATCCCGTGTCGGCTGGGGAAAAGCCCCGACATAAACGTGGCTCTGGACGGGCAGCAGTGCGCCGTGGGGCAATAGGTTGACGTAAAGCGCAGCCCTTCTTTGGCCAACGCATCGGCATGGGGCGTCAGGCAGGGATGATCCGGCCGTATGACGTCGGCCTGCTGCTGATCCGTCATGAAGACAAGAATGTTCGGTCGCAACGGATGCCTCCTGTGTGGTTTGGACACTGTCTCTCTGGACTGCACCTTGGCAATGGCCTAGTGTGCACTGCCTGGAGATCCTATCTCCAAATGACGGTACCGTGAATTGCGGTCTGCTTTCAGGGCATTGCGTGCATGGAGCAGCATGGGAAACAGCCCTGAACACTGCGCATGGAACTGTGCCAGGCTACAAGGTTTTGCCGAATCTGGCGTGAATGGACTGAATCGGAGTGCGGTCTGTTATATCGCAGGGACAGGTGAGCATCTCCTCGTGTTGGCAGGTGGAAATCCCGCCTTATGCAATCTTGTTGTTGCTCAAATCAGGGGTCAGGACCAAGAAAAAAACTCGGATTATTCCAGCCATCGTGCAGTGCGATGCGTCAAAGAAAAATGGCAGTCACAGGCACCTGCGGCCCTGCGTTGTGGAGCCCAAGGAGGAAGAATGGGTGGAGTGCCCCATACTGTCTCGGTATGACTCGGTGGATCTTCTACCAAACAGTCTCGATTTGCCGTGAAGCGGTGAGAGATTCGTCCCGTGTTAGCACGGGTGCACCCAGTGTCTTTGATTCCGCGGCAATCAGGCGGTCGTGGATATCGGAAATTTCCGGGAACTGATCAAGCCTTTCCAGCTGTGCTCTCCCCAGCACGGAAAGCGCTATCCCGTCTATGGAGGCTAGGGCTTCCAGAAGCCGGGAAACCGCAAAGGGCTGTCCCAGTTTTACGGACAGAAAGTAGAATTCCGCCACCACAATAGCCGGGACCACGAGTACAGCATGGCCGATTTCTGCCAGTCTGAAAACGGCAGTGGCAGCAGCGGTGAGACGTGCAGGCGACTTCAAGTACCACCACAGCGCATGGGTATCCACCACGAACCGTTCCCGACTATCCATCTTCCTCCTCTGCCAGCCTGCCGGTGGCAGTGCCTGCGGTGGACCATAGGGTCTTTATGGCAAGAAAGTCCTCGTAGGTGGCATCGGGCAGTTCGGAGAAGGCTCCGCGCAGCGTACTGAGCGCGGGCTTTCCCTTGACAGCAGGCGATACCGGGATCAGCTTCGCGCATGGTTTTCCATGGCGCGTGATGGTCACTTCATCCCCTTCACCCAATCCTCGTACTATTCTGCTGACCCCGGCCTTGAACTCTCTGATGCCGTATACAGCCATTGTTTGCCTCTCATTGTGGTCACTCTGTTTCAAAAGAGTGACTACAGAATATCACCAAACGGCTGATATGGAATTACAGGATTGACATAAAAATGGAAGATCTTCCAGCATAAAGAATGCACAATCCTCCCTCATTCAAAGATCGTCCCATGACCCGTAGATCCTTGGTGGACTGGGCGACTGTGGCATATATCCTGGTCGACGACGGGTATCAAGCCCAGGACATACGTCTGCTGCAGGGCCAGGTGGGGGCCAAGCCCGTATGCACCGACAGGGAAGTCATCCCGTTGCGGTTGTGGAGGGATTTCCGGCCCTTTCCTCCGGGCGAGAGCCCGTGCCTGGGGTTCGTGCGGGCCCCTATCTGGCTCTTTTCCCCCGGCTCCGCGACCCGAGTCCGTTCCATCGCCGGGCGCGGAGCTTGCACCTGCGGGCGGAAGAGCTGCGGCGGTACTGGACGGCGGCCCTGGGAGCCACCCTCGCCCCGCAGTTCATCTTGGATCCCAGCCCGTCCCCGTGGTGGGCTACAGGCGGAGCCAGAAACACGGCGATTTTGTGGGGTCGGCTGCTTATGGGGTGTGCGTCCGCCGGAATCTGCAGTATTTCGGCTCCAAACGGTGCGGCTGTCTACGCGGGAGGGCCTCCCAGTGGCCTCCGCGCGCGTGCCTGCCCCCACCGACGGGCGCGCCACGGCCGACACGGTGCGGTCGGTGCTCTGGCACGGCGCGGTCTGCGGAGACCAGGGGCTTCCTGGGGCCGACGGGCCACAGGCCCAGTGGGAGCACTACATCGGGACGCCCACCTGGGTTCATCTATGCACGGCACACTCGGCCGCTCTGCCCCGCGGGCTCCACAGTCTGCGCGCGCATGGAAAACCCCTTCCACGCAGTGCGGCACACCGGGAGCGCCTGCGGTGCCAGACGGTGCTCGGGGTGACGACCCATGCCATCGTCCAAATGGCCTGCCACACCCTTAGGCATCTCCTGCGCCGCTTCTTTGGCAGACCTGTACGTGCATCCTGGGTAATTCCACATCAGCCGTGTAATGTGCCTCTGCGAACAGTTCCTGCCTTCGCGGCACAAATGCATAGGAGCGCGCCGGTCAAAGACTCCGTTGTCCACGCTCACGGTATGTACCCATGGTCCACTACGGTGAACCCGGTGGCCTTTGGGGGGCCGCTCTTGGAGAAACAGCAGCACCTTCTGCCCTTGCGCAAAGGCGTTGCCTGATCACTGCAGGATACCGATGCCGTGTCCGGCCTGCTCACAACAATGGTACTTCGGTTCTCCCCACCAGTGCCGCCAAGCAAGCGGCTAAGGTTGCGGATACGACATTGATCGCAGTTTGGGTATTGACAGGGAAATGTCCGGCAGCTTTGGATGCACAAACGCTCATGACTACAAACCTAACCGAATATCGTCTCTTTTGCTTTTCAAAGACGAGACTCTAGGATTCTGTACGACTTATCCCTTTCATCAGATCGAAGTCCTTGTCGTAGCTCACTATCTCCTTATAGTCCAAGTTGGGATGGGAACTGAAGATGTCCAGAGTCTGCAAACAGACTCCCTTTTGCAGCAACTGGAGATGGCGCAAATGCAAAATGGGTACACACCGCGCTCTTGTTTCCCGGTGGCTCAACCGGTAGTGGCGTGGAGAAGAGAGCACATAAATCACCTCCGCAATGATGGATTTGCATGTGAACAAATCTTGCTCTCCTCGCTGGCCTCTTTGCAGGAATGCATAGCAGGTCTCTGCTTTTTCCTCGTCATCTCGAGTCAGATATCTCAGGATGACATTGGTGTCCAGAAATTTCATGAGTTCGCCAATTCCTGCACAGTCTGGTCGGCCTTGTCTGACTTGGCACTCCGAATTGCCTCCTCGATTTCACCTTTAATGGGCGGCACGGACCCGTAGGCTGTTTCCAATGAATCTAGGAGTTACGCAGTTGAAGGGAATTCATGGGCATGGGACGGCAAGGGCAAGGGCCTCACGGAGTTGTGCGATTCGGGTAGGACAGAGGGGCCTGTGTGGTCCTGTCATCGGGAACCTGTGCCATGAATTCCATCCGTTGTCACCCGGAAGACTACATCCATCACCTGATCGCCTCCCTGGATCGATACACCTGTACGGAGGCCGCCCGGCGGCAACCGCATCTCCGTGATCAACTGCAGGTTCCGGTCCTGCAAGTTTTGGCTGAACAATGCTTCTTCCTGCGAAGTAAGACAGGTATCCAGTAACGACAGCATCAAGTCGGATACCGTAATAACGTGAGTGAGGGATACGCAAGAACACCTCGGGCCCCCGGCGGGTTTCCTGGGGCCTCGTACAACATCCCGGCGGGGTGCCTCCTGAGGCTACGGGTTTTGTGCTGTCATGTCGATGCTTTCTGCCCAGGGTGCGAGCTGGCATGGCCGCGGCGGCCACTCCCTGCCGGGCCGCGCCTCGACCACCGCCAGGCCCTGACCGGCATCCTGTACGTGCTCCAGAGCGGCATGCCCTGGGAGATGCGGCCTCAGGCGAGGGGCGGCGGTTCCGGGATGACCTGCGGGCGGTGGTGGCGGGACGGGTCCCGGCAGGGATCGCGCGGCGGGGCGCGGCGCACGGCAGCGGCCTGGGGGTGGCGCGCACCCTAGCCTGGCTGCGCCAGTTTCGACGGCTGCGGGTGCGCCATGCACGGCGGGCCGACATCCACGAGGCGTTCCTGACCCTGGGCTGCGCTCTCGTCTGTGCCCGCCACCTGCCTGGATTTTGTTAGGGCCTCCTAGAGACCCGGCTCATTGATCTTCCGGGGCAGAATGATCAACGCCCGTTGGCGGGATCCGTTGAGTTGGACTTGAGCGCGTAGTTCCCCGCCAGTGTTTCCATCATCGGCTTGTGATTCTCTTCACGCACCCGCCGACGAGGTGAAAATGCTCATGCGTGGCAACTGCAAGGTCATTCTGCAGCGTGCATATGAAATCGTTCGTCCAGTATTCGTTGTTGTGCCATGTGAACAGCAGGAATCGCGCACAGCAGTTGCTCAAGGCACGGCGCAACCCGTGCTCCAATTCCAGAAAATCTCAAATGCAATCATTGCCTATAAATCAACACTTTCATAGGATCCACATTGTGGCACTGAAGCAGAAATTTTGTCAGTGCAATCGTCCATGTTGCGGAATTCTGACACTCGACATATAAGACTCGTCCGTTAATTCTTACCGCCCTTCTGGCAAAGAATTCCTTGCCAGAAGGATGAATGGGTATCTCGTTTAGGATGTATCTTTTTCTTCCCCTGATTTTCGGGAAAGGTATCTCTCTCAGCAAATCCTTTTTTAACAACCATTCGGAAACACTCGGCAAGATATCTGCCCACTTTCTTATAGGAGTTTCTCCTCCATCGGGAAACTGTAAGGTTTTTGGGGGTTTGTCACCATTTGACACTGCAAATTCTAAAAGAGGCATCCCGGATCTGGGGTCCCCAATCTCTTCGTTGGCATCTTGCCTAGGGATGTTTTTTGAGTCGTCCAAGGGAGAAGGCGCTACCCTCGGATGCAAAACCCCCTCATTTGAATTTGACAACGAAGGGCTGTTGGCCTCGATTGGTTCGCCAGAGGCTAGGTTAGGGTGCCAAAGCAGAAGTAATTTCAAAACGCATTGGTGTTCAGGATCTCCTGCTATCGAAATGTCTAAAACACATCGGTCGGAAAGTGGAACAGGCCTAAAAACTTCATAGAGATGCCAGCGGTCGCCATCGGTTAGGCCGGCGTAACGAACACCAGCTGTATTGGCGTAAGCAACCATCTGGTCGATTTCCTTGCTTTCCAGAGGTGCACCCAGTTTTTTCGCCTCTATTACGGCCAAGGGCTTTTCATTGTCCTGACCAATCAGAGCATAGTCCACGAACGTATTTCTAATCTTGTACTCGGGTACTACCAATGCAGGATTGGATGTGTCCCAACCCAACACCGTGAGCAGAGGATCGATAAGGGCTCTGCAGGTAAGGGTCTCATTTGCCATGAGGATGGATTCGTGGAGCCTTCTCTTTTCCTTAATTCCCGACAGCACCTCAATCAGATCATCAAACATGGTCTTGCTCATCCCTCTCGCATCCTCTTCATCCCTACACAGTGGGATTCACTGTAAGAACTTTGATATTGATATACAGTATTGTGCACAATGGAAGATGGGGTCTCCTCCCCGTGGTCGCCAGTGCCCAACTGGTGGTGTGCCAGATGCCGCAAGGCGCAACCGATGAGGGCGGACTGTGCCCTTCCCACACTGTGTAGGTCCCTGAAATAAATGGAATTTCCTGCCTCACTTGCTCGGATTCTGCAGGGCGTGCCAATTTCAGCACTCTGAGCCACTGAAGGCTCTGTTTAATCCGCCTCAACAAGGTGTCCATCCTAGGGCGTGTGGATTAATTTGTGGAAACAGGGCAGGCCATGCGATCCAGGTCCCCACCACGGAGCCACCCCATGGCGCCACGACTGATCCGGACCGATGCCCTGGGGGTGCGGATCGAGACCGTGCGGGCCGCCATCCGTCCCCGGGGGGGCCGTCCTTCGATGTGGGGCGCCCGGCTGTTCGGGGAAGCCGTGCTGTACCCCACCCGGGCCGGCCGTCCCGGGCGCGCCCGGCCCGCGGACTGCGGGACATGGGACACGGGGTACCCGCGGTGGCGCACGGGGGAACGCCCAGGCCTCGGGGCCGCAGGGGGGCGCCGGGTCCCGCCCGTATCCGGCGCGGCGGAGCTGTGGGCGGCCCGGTACGTGGATGCCCCCCGCAGGCGTGCGCATCCGCAGGCGGCGGGGGCCGCCCCCAAGGGGGCGGTCCGGCAGCCCCAGCCCTCGGGCGCGCCCGGGGCGGTGGCGCCACCCAGCGGCACGCCCTCGGCCTGGAGGACCCGACCGGCCTCGGGTTCGCCTGGACCGGCGGGGAGCGGCCGGCCGGGGAGGGGTGCGCGGCCCGGGGGCCGGAGGCCGTCCCCCGGTTGCCGCCGACCGCCGCGGTCAGGGAGCGGGCGTAGGACCGCGCCGCCCTCCGGGACCCGCGGGCGGCCCCGGCGGGGGCGGCCGTGATGCCGGCCCAGCAGCACCGCACGGAGCCCAGCCCCCATGACCGGGCGCAGTACGCGTGGCGGGCGCCGAGCGCGCGGTTCTTCCCCCGGCTCCAGCCGTTGCGGGGCAGGGCCACGCGCTGTGCCCAGTGGCAGCGCCCCTTGCTGGCCCTGGGGCCGGGGGCGGCCACCTGGATCAGGCTGCGACCATGAATCCACACGCCCTAGACCGGCCGCTCTCCACTGTCAGGAGTACGGGGCCGTTGGGTGCAGGTCACGGCGCCAAGACCCGAATCTTGACCGGCTTTCTTTCTAGGCCTTGATACCGCTGAGAGTCACCCCGCGGATGAAGTAGCGCTGGGCCGAGAAGAAGATGATCAGCAGCGGCAATACCGAAACGATGGACACCGCCATCACCTGCTGGATGTAGATAAAGCGTCCACCCTGCATCATTCGCAGGCCAAGGGCCAGCGTGTACTGATTGATGTCGCTCAGATAAATGAGAGGCCCCTGAAAATCATTCCAGTTGGCGACGAAGGAGAAGATCGCCACGGCGGCCAAGGCCGGCTTGGACAGGGGCAGCAGAATTCGAAGGAAAATGCGGAAACTGTGACAGCCATCCATGCGGGCCGCATCATCCAGTTCATAGGGGATGGTGGTGAAGAACTGGCGCATCAGGAAAATGAAAAAGGGCCAGCCAAACCAGGTGGGCAGCATCAAGGGCAGGAAGGTGTTGACCCAGCCCAGCCGTGAAAACAGAATGTAAAGAGGCACCCGGGTCACCTCGTACGGCACCATCATGGTGGCCAGCACCAGCACAAAAAGGTAGTCCTTGCCCGGTGCCCGCAGACGGGCAAAGCTGAATCCCACCAAGGCCGAAACCATGGTGTCCATCACCGCGTTGTGTCCCGTGATGAGGATCGTGTTCAAGGTAAAGCGGGTGAAGGGCAGTCTCTGCCATCCCTCAACATAATTCTGGGGTTGAAAGGGGTTGGGCAGCAGTTGCGGAGGTTGCGTGAAGACCAGCTCCGGCGCCTTGAATGATGTGCTCAACATCCACAGGAAGGGAGCGGTAAAAAGAATGGTCCCCGTGATCAGCAAGGCATAGATGAGGGCGCGTCGCAACCATCCGCCCACCGTCCCCATGCCCTCGAATCCGGTGATCATATACGTCCCCGGATGTCCCCTTCATAGTAGACCCAGCGACGGGCCCCCATCAGTTGCAGCAGGGTCAGGGCCAGAATGACCAGAAACAGCCCCCATGCCATGGCCGAGGCGAATCCCATTTTCAGATATTCAAAGGCATTGTTGTAGAGGTAGAGGCCATACATGAGTGTGGACCACCCAGGCCCCCCTTGGGTCATGACATAGACATTGGTGAAGGTTTGAAAGGAACCAATGATGGACGTAACCATCACAAAGAAGATCGTGGGGGTCAACATCGGAATGGTCACATGCCAGAATTCCCGCAGCTGGTTGGCTCCGTCCATCTTGGCTGCATCGTACAGGTGCTGGGGCATGCCTTGCAGTCCTGCCAGGAAAATCACCATGCTGGTGCCGATGGTCCAGAGGCTCATCAGCACCAAGGCGGGCTTGGCCCAATGCGGATCCTGCAGCCACGCCGGCCCCGGGATGTGCAGGAGACCCAAGGCCAAATTCACCAGACCGAATTCCGGATTGAGCAACCACAGCCACAGGAGAGCCATGGCCACGCCGGATGTGATGGTGGGCAGGTAAAACAAGGTGCGAAACCAGTTTGAGCCTCGTACCCGTTGGTTGAGCAGGAGGGCCACAAACAGACTGGTCGCCAGTCCCAGGGGCACGCTCAGACCCGTATAGAAGAGCGTGTTGCCCAGGGATACGCGGGTCCCTTCGTCCTGGAACATGCCGATGTAATTCTGTAGGCCAATCCATTCGGGAGGGCTGAGGAGGCGCCATTTCGTGAAGCTGATGGCAAACGACGCCAGGATAGGGCCGCCTGTGAAAAACACCAGGCCAATGAGCCACGGCGAGATTCCAATATAGAATTCGATGGCTTCTTTTCGTTCGCGCCGGGTCAAGGTGGGAAACCACTCCGAGTGTACCGCTCCATTGCGCAGGCTGAACCCGAAGCCGCCGGGAAGCGAGGACAAAGGCACATCCCGGACCGGGAAGGACCCGGTCCGGCGGGACGATTGCCCACACGATGAGGGGGCACGGGACCTGCCCCCTCACCTTGGACCTGCATTGCGGGCAGTCCTAGTTGCTGTAGAGTGCCGCGTTTTGGGCCAGGATCGGATCCCCGTCCTTCTTCATGTCCGCCAGGGCTTCGGCAACAGGTTTCAAGCCGTTGTTGATCAAGTCCATTTCCCGATCGCGAATGGCCGTGAACTCTGCGCCATAAGGGCTGACCGGGCGGCCTATGTCCATGTAAGTGTCCATGGCGTCCAGGAATGCAGCCGAATTGGGGGCAATGCCTGGGGCCGAGAAGTAGACATCAAACACCGATTTGCGGGGTGGGGTTGAGGCTCCCGTGGCAGCCCAGACAAAGGCCAGTCCCTCGCTGGAGGTCATCCAGCGGAGCCACTGCCAGGCGGCTTCAGGATGCTCTGTGTTCTTGGTGATGCCATATCCGCTGCCCAGTCCGGCCGTGGATTTTGCCACTGGACCTGCAGGCCAGGCGGCTACATCCCACTCGAAATTGGCCAGGGCATTCCAGGTCGGCGCTGTCCAGGGGGCGACTGTTGTCATGGCCACTTTGCCGGAAACGAAATCGCCTCCTGCCGTAGCCAAGACTTCGGACTGGGATGGGTTGGGAATTGCCTGGTCTTCAAAACGCAGGTCAACCCACCATTGCAAAGCCGCAATTGCTTCCTCCGAATCGACCGTCACTTCCGTTTCGTCCTCGTTGAAAAGGGTCGCGCCCCAGGGCTTCAGGTAACTGGGTTCCAACAGCCAACTGCGCGGCATTCCGCTGAATCCCCACGTATCATCCGCCTGCGAAAACGTCACGGCGGCCGCCCGCAAGTCGTCGAACGTCCAGTCATCTGTGGGCAGGCCAACGCCTCTTTCCTCGAACAGCGTCTTGTTGTAGCCCAGGATGATGGGGCCGTGGTCGTAGGGCAACGCATAGGTCTTGCCGTCCCACTGATAGTAGGGCATGACGCCAGCAAAGAAATCATCCATGTCAAAGGAATCGTCCATGGAGGCAAACTGATCAATTTCCAGGAACACCCCTTCGATAATCCACAGCAGAGAGCGACTGGCCTGCACTTCAATGAAGTCGGGTAGTTCGTTGGCTGCAGCCAGCACCAGCATCTTGCTGTGATGCTCGGACCAGTCTACAAAGGCCAAAGTCACGGTTATCCCTTCGTGTGTTTCTTCAAAGAGGTCCCGCCATTTTTCGATGGTCTGGTATTGCAGGCCATAATCTGCCTGCGTGAAGGCGATATTGGCTTGAATCTGCGCCGGTTCCGGTGCGGCTCCGCCATCACTGGCTGGCACAGGCGCAATGGCACAGGCCGCAAGGGACATGCTCGCTATGCCCATCCCGCTCCATTGCAGGAATCGGCGTCGAGAGAATGAATTCATTTCTGTAACTCCTAAGGCAAACGGGGGCCGGGACATGGGAAGACGCCGGCTTCCCCTGGAACGTGCAACTTGCCCGTCTATTATAGTGAATGGAGGAATCGGCGAAAAGCAGGGTTCTTGGCCCTTCCAGTTGGCGATGAGCCAATCCCTGTCCTTGCATTCCGACCTGTCCAAGGCGGAAACACGGGTCCATCCCGGTATGGAACGTCCATGAGCCGTATTGAAGACATTGAGACCATCAATCTGCTCTTTCCCTATGCTCCGGAGCATCGGTTCCGTTACGGTGGCGGCATCTGCACAGGACGGCTGACCACGCTTTTGTGCGTCCATCTGGAAAATGGCCAGACGGGGATTGGGCCCGCCTATACGCATCCGGGCATGGCGCATCTCGTGATCCGGGATCAATTGGCGCCCATGCTGAGAGGGCTGGAAGCAGAAGCCGTGGAAGAGATCCGGGAGCGCATGTATGGCCTGACGCGTTGGTATGGGCGCAAGGGAGTTGCCATGTCCGCTCTGGGGACGGTGGACGTGGCGCTGTGGGATCTCCGCGGTCAATCTCGCCAGGAACCGATTTGGAGCTTGTTGGGGGGCACGACATCCCGTTGTGCCATCTATGCCAGCGCCCTTCTCTGGAAAGAACCGGACGCTCTGGCGCGGGAGGCGGCCGGCCTCATGGACCGCGGTTTTCGGCGCGTCAAAATGAGGCTGGCCCGGGGGGAGGAATATGATCGGGCCGCCATACAGGCGGTACGAACCGCCAGAGGTCCTGACCACGATCTGATCGTCGATGCCGCCATGCGCTATCACCTTGAACTGGCGGTGCGACTGGGTGCATTCTTCAAGGAGTTGAACGTATTCTGGTACGAGGAGCCCTTTGCGCCCGCAAACATTGATGACTTTGCTGCATTGCGTTCTCGTGTGGATGTGCCTGTGGCGGCGGGAGAGAACGAGTTCGGGTATCAGGGGTTCAGGGAGCTGATTCGGGCCGGAGCGGTTGACATCGGGCTGCACGATGTGAGCCGCTGTGGCGGCATTGCCGAGGCCCTGCGGATTGCCCATCTGGCGCAGCGGCACAAAATCAAGGTCGCCTCTCACAGTTGGAGCGATGCCATTGCCATCGTGGCCAACGCCCATGTCATCGGCGCGATGCGCCATGGGATCACGGTGGAAATGGATTGCACCGGGCATCCGCTGGTGGACGAACTGCTCACGACACCGATCCAGGTGCAAGAGGGCCATTTCGACTTGGGAGAGGCCCCGGGACTGGGCATTGAGCTGGACCTGAATGTGGTCGAACGGTACCGGATGCCGGATCCTCTGGCTTGTCCGGACGGCGTGTATTCGGACATGATGTTTGGCGCTGGCAATTTCCCGGACCAGCTGCCGTACCTGGAGAATGCATGAACGGATGCCTCGCCTGAAGAATTCCACTGCCTGCCAACGGAAGAGCATGTCATGAACAGCTTTCTTGCACCCACCCGCCTGACCGATGTCCAGATGCGCAGTTTCCTGACTGAGGGATACCTGATCCTGAGAACAGGAGTGCCCGACGAGGTTCACGCATACATCCGTGAACAGTGCGAAGAGATTTTCGCCACGGTCGGGAATCCCGGCAACGAGATTCTGGAGTTGAATCCTGCCCTCCGCCTGATCCTGGCCGATCCGGCCGTCCACGGAGCGTTGCAGGGCATCTTGGGGCCCGACTATTTCCTGCACCCGCACCGTCATTGTCACCAGAATGTGTCCGGCACACCCGCCCAGCACAACCACAAGGATTCCTATGAGGATGATGTCAACGTCAGACACCATCGCTCACGATGGGCGATGCTGATGTATTACCCGCAGCCAGTTACCTCCGACATGGGGCCCACGGGGGTGACACCGGGCAGCCAGTATTTCAGCGAATCCGCGTCATTGCATGCGGAGGACGAGCTAGAGGTGACGGGCGAGGCGGGCACGGTCATCCTGATTCATTATGATCTGTGGCATCGCGCACTGGAAAACACCTCGGGCCGCAATCGCTACATGGTGAAATTCCTGTTCTGCCGGGCGACAGAGCCCACAGGTCCCGCCTGGGACAATCGCACGGCGGCTTGGACAGCGCCTGCGGAGCGGGCCGGAGATCCTCTGGAACCTCTGTGGGATGCCATGTGGCACTGGCATCGGGGGGAGACCATGGGACAGAGAACGCATTTTGGGGACAGCGGGATTGTCATGGAAGACCTGCTGCACGGGGCGGAACGGAACCGTCTCCGGGCGGCCTACACGATCTCGCCGAGCGCACTGGAGGGAGGGCGCCACTTGTCAGCCCTCTGGGGTGAAGAGGCCAAGGCCGCGGAAGAAAGGGCGCAGACCCGCGCGCACACCAGTCCCTGTGAGCATGTTATTGGCTACGCGCTGGGCGCCTTGGGTGCTGGAGGGTTGGATCACCTGCAATCCGGACTCAGGTCCGAGGATTGGCGCATCCGTGGCTGCGCCGCCGACGTCATCGGTGATATCGGACGGGAATCGAGACACTTGGCACCCCAGGTAGCAGAGCTTTTGCACGATTCCTCCGCCTGGGTGCGCCGCAATGCCACCGAGACTCTGGGAGTGCTGGGAAACGCCCAGACAGGCATTGCAGATGCCTTGGGGGCAGCTCTGGCCGATGAGGACTATTGGGTCGGCCACAACGCGGCGCTTTCGCTGCGCAAGCTGGGCCAGGCTTCCCCCTCCACCATTCAGTTGCTGCTCAAGGCCGCTGTCCATGCAGAGCCCTATCGACGCCTGAATTCCCTCTTGGCCCTTGATGGCCTACTTGCCTGATCCGGCAACGAATCTTGACCGGGACCCGCGGCCGGCCCTGACCCTGACGGTGCAACAGCGCCTTATGGCCTTGACCCAGGGGACCCGGTCTCGCGCGGGACCCACTTGAATCCATTTCGATGGCGGTGAGTCCCGGCACTCGGACAGATACCTGCACAGTTGCGGATAGGTCATCCTTTGCCACAGGGCAATCGCATCTAAATCGGTCAACCCCCCAGAGGCCGTCGCAATGCACTCTCAGACGGTCCAATACATTGTCACCCCTTTATTTATGGGGCCGCAGACGCACGCCTCGGATCATGGTCCGATAGCCTTTTGAGCCGTAAACCTGAGCCGGAATTCTGTATATCATCCCGAAAACTCTCTTCTTGAGGCAACAACTTGACAGTAAATTACGATGCGATTGCTCTGTCCTTTGCCAAGAGGCTCCATGGAGCAGTGGCTATTGTGAGACCTGCCAGGATGTCGGCATATCGTTGACTGGTTCCTTAATCCAAGCGCCCATTAGTCCCTGTGAACATGTTATTGGCTGCGCGCTGGCGCCTTGGATGCTGGAGGACTGGATTACTTGCAATCCGGACTCAGGCCCGAGGATTGGCGCATCCGTGGCTGCGCCGCCGCCGTCATCGGTGATATCGGACGGGAATCGAGACACTTGGCATCCCAGGTAGCAGAGCTGTTGCACGATTCCTCCGTTTGGGTGCGCCGCAATGCCACCGACAGGAGCGGAAGCATAACAGGGTGTCAAGGGCCGAGTTCTCCCCGTACACGTGTCACACGCACGGCCCAATCGCGACGGACACTCGGCAAGAGGTCACGTGCGGTGCGGAGGGCCAGGGTGAGTGCCCACGCCGCCGCACTCGCGTTCCACTCCGGCAGCGTGGCGACCAGGCCCCGACTCGTGGGCACCAGATTGTGAATGAAAGGGGTTTCGGCCGGTATCTGGATCCGGTGCAGGACGGGCAGGGTGACCACGGGGCCGAACGCAAATGGATCACTATAATCCGGGGGCGGGAACGGGAAGTGCACAGGAAGCACGGTCACAGGTTCCATGGCCCAGGTCTGGTCAAAGGCGAGATGCGCCTTGGACCAGACCGGCCGGAACAGGTTGAACCAGTTTTCCGGGAAGATGTGCCTTGCCGTTTGATCATGCACAGGCAGCCTCAGGTTGTGTATCGACACCTGTAGCCCGGTCAGCGTCATGGTCCCGAAACGGCGGAGGGCATCGTCCAAGCACTGTCCCAAGGCGGGCAGGGCCCCCAGGGGATCTGCTTCCCCCGCTATGCCCACCTGCGCCCAGCCGATCCGAGAGGAGGCCTCCCCGGCGGTTACCTCGGCCTCGTTCATGTCCCAGAGCAAAGGGCGTTGCGCAAGATACGACCAGCCCATCAGTTCCGCCCGCGCGTGAAACACGCTGTACAGATCCTCGGCCTCGGCATCAATGACGGCAGTGCCCGGCGTCAGCTGGCCAAAGGCTTCCAGAAAAACTGTGGTGTTCATCATGTCCCACCACCGCCACCTGCCGGGGACAGTGGTGGCGGTGGTTGTTTGTTATTGTGCAGGCCAATTGGGGTAGCAGTTGCTATAGATTTTCTTGCGGGACCTGAAGGGTGGATCCCATCGGTCTTCCACTTTGTGCCTGGTGGCCGTCTCCGACCGACAACCCCCACACTCCCTGCCCGCCACCGCAGAGTCTGCGGGATGCCCTGGGCCATGCGGTCTGATTTTGTACAAAGTCAAGCTAAGAGCGAAAGGGGTCTACAATCTGTGTGTTGTCCAGGACAGTGCGCCCCACGCCAAAGAAGTAGAAAGGAGTAGCCAATCCAAGGGTCAGAATGGAAACGATATACCAAACTATAATATGGACAATCTGATCGGCAATATCCAGATCCACTTTCAAGACGCCCAGCGTTTTCCCTTCCCGATCATACACTTCGCATCCGTTGAGCATTTTGGCCGCCCAAGCGTAGGGAGCGAAAAAGAAGGGAATTATATACTCAAGTACACAGCCCCACGCGTGCTATAATGCACGAAAGCGACATGCCATCTGACCTGCATGCCGCTTTCCACAGACACGGAACCGAAACTTCCATGCCTGCTACCTCCATTGTACCCGAAACGGTCCATCTCACAGTGCGCCTGCGCCTGTTGCCCGAGACCCAGGCCAAGGCACAGCAACTCGCGGGCACGGCCGGTGCCTGCCGGTGGGTGTGGAACCGCTTTCTCGCCCGCCAGCAATTTCGCTGGCGGTGCTGGCAGGATTATCGGATCGGACCCAGGCCGTCTGTGTCGTTCTTCAGCTTGGGCAAGGAGTTCACGGCCCTGCGCCAGAGCCCAGAGTACAGCTGGCTGCAGGAGTACAGCTACGCCGCAGTGCGCTACACGCTCAAGCAGCTGTCCGATGCGTATCGGAAGTTCTGGTCGGGCCAAGGCGGCCATCCCCAATTCAAGGCCCGCCATCGCACCGTGGACGGCTTCACCATTGCGGATCAGGTAGCCTTGTCCGCTACCCACCTGCGTGTGCCCCGGATCGGCTGGCTGCGGGTCAAGGGCCACAATCGCTATGCTGACTGCCAGCCCGTGCAGGCCCGCATTCGCAAGGAGGGCACGGCCACGCAGCCCCGGTGGTATGCCTATGTAGTCTGCGCCGTGCCCGCGGATCAGGCCTGCCAGGGGGCAGACAGGGGCACTGTGGGCCTCGACCGCAACGTGGGCCAAGTGACAGACAGCGACGGCGTCATGCATCGTATGACGGATACATCCCGGCTGGAGGCCAAGATCAAGCGCAAGCAACGTCACCTGGCCCGCAAGTGCAAGGGGTCATGTCGCCGCCGCCGCATCGCCGGGCAACTCCAGAAGCTGCACCGCAAGTGCCGGCGCATCCGAGATAACGATACCCATCGCATCAGCCGCCGCCTGGCCGACAAGGCGCATGCCGTGGTCATCGAGGATCTGCCGGTGCAAGGCATGACCCGCTCCGCCAGGGGCACGGTGGACAGTCCGGGCACAAACGTCCAGGCCAAGGCCGGCCTGAACCGCGCCATCCGAGATTCCGGCTGGAGTCAACTGGAACGCAAACTGATCTACAAGTGCGGCCAGGTGGTCCGGGTGCCGGCCGCCTACACCAGCCAGACCTGCAGCGTATGCGCCTGCGTGGATCGCCGCAATCGGCCCACCCAGGCCCGGTTTCACTGCATCCGCTGTCGGGCGCAATTCCACGCCGACCACAACGCGGCGCTCAACATTCTGGAGAGACACCGTCTCTCTGTGGCCCATGGGACGGGGGCATCTGCACGGCGAGGGGCGTGGCCATCAGGCCCCCCGACGACCCGTGAACAGGATATATCCGAGTCTGTGTACTTAGGTATATAAGTCCCAAAGATCCATAATGCAAGGTAGATGAGTATGTCGCCCATGGACCAAGAGACACGAAACTTGTATTTGACGGCTTATGTGGAATTACACAGGACGCACCGTATAGGTCTGGACATCGAGGCCCCAGCCGCGGCGCAGGAGATGCTGGAGAGCATGACTGGCCCTCTGGGCCATGACATGGGTCGTCAATCCTAGGACGGTCTTGCGCCGCAGGCGCTCCAGGTGGCGCCCGGTGTTCTGCACCTCGTGGAAGGTGCTTTCGATACGCTCGCGCTGGCTGTGCAGCCAGCGGTTCAGGGCCGGGGCATGGGGTTGATGTTGATTGACTCGGGTGGGGGTCCAGATGCGGTTGCCCTGGGTCTGTGGCCCGTCGGCTCCCAGGAAGCCCTTGTCCCCGACCCCCTCGCAGCCCCACAGGACTGACAGCACCGTGGCGGCGGCGGCACGCTCCTCGGTGTGGGTCGGCACGAGCTCGTAGGCCACCGGGAGCCCCTCCCGGGTGGACCGCAGCACCAGCTTGTAGCCGAAATATTTCAGATTCCGGCGGACACAGACCCCGTAGGAGGCCGACCCCGCGCAAGCGCGGTGTTTCTTGCTCCGCTGGTAGCCCACGACGGGGACGGGCTGGGTATCCCGCAGGAACCGGGGGGCCAGGGTGGCCCCCACTGCGCGGTCCAGGGTCGCCGCCACTCTTCCACCCGCAGGCGCAGGCTCCGCGCCCGGCGATGGAACTGGCTCGGGTCGAGGAGCCGGGGAAAGAGGGCCCGATAGTGAGCCCGGAGGAACCCCAGGCACAGGTTCTCCTCCGGAAAGGGCAGACAATCCATCCACAGCAGCAGCGTGATCCCCTCGCTGTCACTGCACACGGGCTGGGTGCCTCGCGTGCCCTGCCGCCAGGGCATCCCATGGTCTGGATACCCGTCGTCTACCAGGACATACACCATGGTCGCCAAGTCGGCAAAGGATATACGGGTCATGGGGAAGTCCTCGGCATGGGGAGTTGGTGCCTTCATTCGGGAAGGTCTTCCCTTGGGTGTCAATCACTTAAATTCCACATAAGCCGTATTTGATGTCCACGTGGACTCTCCTTGAATTCCAATGGTGAGTCAAGCTTCCTGTGGATACAATGAAAGACGAGGCCTAAGAATGTGCCTGGCAAGTTCTGGAGGGTCTTTCCTGCAACAGGGAGCCCGCAGCGACTTGTCCTTCCGTCCGGCGATGGACCAGCAACGGCGCTTCGGAACCAAGCCCCGCCATGGGAAGCTGGGCGCCTGGAATTGCAGTGGAGATGTGTGAGACCAGAATAGAAGGAGCGGTTCCATGACTGGGTTTGATTGCCTGGAGATTCCTCATCCGCATGGTGCATTCTCTGTGCTGCCCAGCAGGGGCCGCCTGTATGCATTGACACACCATGGCAAAGAGGTGATCTGGAGACCGCAAACGATCACCGACTGGAACATAGGTGGAGACCGTCTTTGGATTGCGCCTGAGAGAGACTGGCATTGGACCGACATCGCGGCTCTTGACCTGGGCAAGTACAAGGTTGCGGAAGCCATCGACCCCGGTTCCTGGAGCCTGGAGGAGTGGCAAGGGAATTCTCTCACAGTCGCACAATGCCAGGGCTTCAGGATCCAGTTGGCTGGATCACCGTGGATACACTGACACTGGAAGGTGGCACACCCGGTCAGGGGGTTGGTCTGTGGCGCATTCTGCAAGTGCCGGCAGGGGGGCGGATGTATGTGGTCTCCTCTACCCCTGACTGCTATCGGCTGCATTTTGGCGACGATTCAGGTTTGGTCCACGCAGGCCCGGGTGGGCTGGAGGCGGAGATAACTGGAGATCAGATGTACAAGATCGGCATGGGGCCGCAAGGCGTCATGGATCTTGTTGCCTATGCCCGACCTTTGTCTCCAGACTCATGGCTGGTCACTGCCCGCTGGTTCCAGGCGCCTGCAGACGCGGTGTACCTGGATACACCGATGGATCAGCCGGGAACGCCGGGTGACGTAATCCAGATCTTCAATGACAATGGGGTCTTTAGTGGGTTTGGTGAACTGGAAGTCCATGGACCCGGGCTCCAGGTGCCTTCCGAAGAAGGCATGGAGGCCATGCCTCAGGTCAGCGATACGCTGGTTACCCTGACAGGAATCATGTCATCATCAGACTGGGAAGCCTGGACGGCAAGCATTAACGGCAGCTAGGGGCCAAAGGTAGGGTTGAAAGTTGGAAATCTTGATATCGGCGTCCGAACGCCTGGCAGAGCAATTGGGACACGCCAATCTGAAACTGGCCATACGGGCAGTTCGGGAAGAGGGATTTGTAATCCTGGGCAACGCGGTCAGTCATGACCCTCTGGACGTTCTGCGCCCTCGCATGACTGCCGACTCCCAGCGCCTGATCTCGATCCGCAAGTGGGGAGGCGCGGGCAGGCTGGAAGGGCACCTGCAACAGGGCCCACCTCCTTTTGCCCCTTTTGTTTTCCGAGATATTGTCGCCAACCCCTTCGCCATTCAGGTAACCCATGGTCTCTTGGGCGATGGCATGTACAACCGTTTCTACAACGGAAACACGAATTGCCCGCAGAGCCGAATGCAGCCATTGCATGCGGATGCCGCCCATCTGTGGCCGTCCCTGCCGGAAGCGCATCCTCCCGCCTCCCTGATAGTCAATGTTGCCTTGACCGATGTCACCGTCGACAACGGCAGTACGGAATTGTGGCCTGGCACTCATCTCATCACCTCCGATCAACGGCAAATCAGTGCAGAGATCGAGGCTCGAAGGCGCCTTGTGGCACCCCCTGTGCGAGCCAATACGGCCAAAGGCAGTCTCCTCATCCGTGATGCCCGTCTCTGGCACCGGGGCATGCCCAATCCCTCGGATGAAATCCGACATATGATTGCCATGATCCACAACATACACTGGCTGCAGCGTCCCGCAAAACTCCTTTTCGATGCTCGTTGCCAAGACCAGTTCCCGGATGACACTCGATTGGATCACAATGCCCAATTTACCCATCGGCCGCTGCACTATCTTTTCAGCCGATTTCCGACTTTGGAACCCGATTCCGCATAGTCCGGCCCGTGGTCTCGCCATCGACAGCACACAATGCAAGTACTTTTGCGTATCCGTTTCAAGGGGTACCGGCTGGATCCCCCCAAGACCAAGCTCTCTGCCCTATATTACGTTTGTTAGCTAGCCTTCGGCCAGCGCGTACAGCACGGCACTCCGCATCCATGGCTCCAGCACCTTGATGGGGCTCGGCACAGCTGCGGGAACCGCGTCTCCAAATCCGTTTTGCGGCGTCGCGCGGTCTGGTGCAAGGCTTCTATAATGCAGTTGGGTGAGCTCAGGACACCATTGACGGCTTTGCGTTTTCCACCGGTCGCCCAAGACCAATACAGGCGCATATATATACTGAAAAATCGTGCCGAACTGTCTTCCTGACACCTTGCCGCTGCGCCTCTTTTTCCGATTTGCCTACCCTGGGAAGTGAGGGATGACAGGTCAGCGCGGGTGGAAATTTCATGTGGCGCCGCTGACAGCGACGTCCAAGCTGGACAGGCATTCATCGTGCATTTCCGCAACCCGGATGCTGGGACTCCCGAGCAGCCAGTGCAATACCACGGTGTGATCAAGATCATGACGTACGCGCCAGCCATACCGGGCACACGGGAACTCACCCAACGCTTGGTCGCATTGGACATCGTACCGGCCGCGGGCCACAGCGCTGCCAGAGAGGAGGACGTGCTGCCGGCGATGGAAGCAGGTCTGAGCCCTATGATCCACATTGTTGGGAATGCACCGTCCACAACCGTGCGAGCAGCACCACGATGTTGAACCAGGTGATGCCTGTTCGGATGGACACCGTCGGTGGTCCCCGGGTAGAGGCCATTCGTGTGGCAAGCCTGATGCCAGCCCGCGTTATTGGCATGGATGACCGCCTAGGGCAGCCTGGAATCGGGCAAGGACGCCGATGTAGCGCTCGTTGAGGATAACTTTGGTGCCTGGCGTACTATGCTCCGCGGACAGTGGGCGTACGAAACCTCGGAATATAACTCTACCGGTTGACCACTTGAGTTGAAGCGAGAATCACAGGAGGTAAACACAGACATGCAGATGCCAGGGATCGATGCGGTCAGAATTCCCCGCGATGCCAGTCCACGCGTGCGGACCGCCGCCGCCGAGCTGGCACGCTGGATCGAAACGCTGGGCGGTACAAGGCCAACCATCGGGGCTCATTCCGTTCGAGGGAAAGTCGTGGCTTGGTTGGACACCGCCGGGACCGACTTGAAGCCGGAGCACTTTCGTATCGAGGTGGACGACGACACCACGTTGCGCATCACCGGCGGTGATGGTCGGGGCGTGTTGTATGGAGTGCAGGAATGCATCGACCGTGCCCGGCGTGACCAGGCCATCACACCGATGACCGATGGCCCGCATTTTACGGTGCGCGCGCTGCGGATGTGGGAAACGCCTTCGAACAAGGTTTGGTGTTTGCCCTTCAAAAGTATCCTGGACTATGACAAGATGCTGCGCCCGGAGGAGTTTCCCGAATACCTGGACCTCGCTCGGCGGCTGCTGGCCATGCGTGTCAACACCCTCGGTCTGTTCGCTCAATACGCGGCTAGGGGCTCACTGTTCGAACGCTGGCTTTCCCACGCCGAGTCGGTCGAGCAGTTTGCCCGGTTTATGGATCGCTTCGGCGTAACGGTGGGTCTGGCTCTCCGCTATGCCGAGCCCGACGAGAACGGGGGCTACGAGACCGTCTGTCCCTTTTCGGATGCTGTCCGGGAGCAGTGGCACGATTTCGCGGCGCGTCTGGCCGTCGCCATGCCCACGGTGCGCAGTGCCATAGTGTGGGGCGCGGGCGAGAACGCGCCTGGTCCTCACGAGGACGACTGCGCCCGCTGCAGCACGCTGCCGGTGCGCGAGCGCATTCTGGCCGGCATACGTTTGGTCAGCGAAGCGCTGGCCACCATCGACGGAGACTTGCTGTGGCCTGCGGTCACGGACCAGGCGGCGTACGTCAAATCCGAAACAGACTTGTTCGGGGACTGGGGAGACGAGCTGCCCGGGAATGTACGGCTCGTGCCGTGTCACCTTTACTGGGACTTTCGTCCACCCTATCCACCGCACCCAATCTGGCGCCACATAGGCAATCGACCCGGAGAGCGTTCCCCTTACGTGTTCGAACTCGGGCTGGTGGGCGATACGGCCGGCCTGAACTTTCTGCCGTGCTCCATGGCCCACCGCTGGCAGGAGGATTTTCGCAAGGCCGCAGACAAAGATTGTGAAGGGTTTGACGCCAATCTGGGGCTGCATCCCCAGTACGTGGACCATCCGCTCAACCTTTCCAACTGGCATGCCTACGGTCGGCTGTGCTGGAACCCCTGCCTCGACCCGGACGCCATCCTGGCCGAGTGGCTGACGATGGAGTATGGAGCGGAGGCGCGCGCGTTCCTGCCCGGTCTGCGCGAAACCTATCCCGCCACCATCGGCGCGCTGTTCAGCCGCTGCGGCTTGACCCAGTGTCACAGCTATGTGGCGCGCTACAGCTACCTGGACACACGCCTCAATGGACCGTGGCAAATCTGGACCGATTATCTGCATCCGGGGATGGCTCGCATTGGCGAAGACGTCCTGGGACTGGAGTTGCCGCTCGACGCCTATCCCGAGCAAGAGCGCGAGGCACTACGCAACGATCCGCGCTACCAACTCATCTTCAACCGCGTGCCGTTGAGCGACGCCTATGCCGCCGAGCTGATGGCCGAGAAGCGGCAGTCCATTGCCCACATGGAAAACGTGCTGGCAGCGTGGCAGCAACTGGAAGGCAAGATTGACTCCGAATCCTTTGCCCACGTCGTCGGGTTGCTGGAAGCCAACGTGAACGATGTGCGCATCTTTGTGGAGTGTTTCGGGCTGTATCTGGACTACAAGCGGGGGCGGCTGAAGGCAGCACGGATTCAGGCGCTGCGCGCGCGGTACGCCGACGTGCCGAAAGGAGAGGCCACGGTGGGGTCGCCGTATGACGGCTGGTTCTGGGATCACTTTGGCTGGCAAGGCACCTACCTGGAGTTCCTGGACGATCTGGACAAGCTGTTGCGGGGCGAGACGCTGGGTCCGTTCCTTGCCGCCGGCGCGACGGAAAGCCAGATGGAATGACGCCCAGCCTGCGCAAGGAGAACCAAACCTGACCGCGATCGGCGCCCGGCCGCTTCGCGGGTGATGGCAGGCAACACCCGCCAAGGGGTACGCGGTGTGGATGCCCGACGGTGAGGCCAAAATCTCTTGCCCTCGCTTTCGCTCCATCTAAAACCAGGCAGGGATAGCGTTGGACCCGCACCTGTTACAAGTGACCGAATGTGAAAAGACAGCAGGGAGGAGGGGGATAATCCAACCCACGATGCAAGAACTGATAGACCTTGCAGGCAAGGTGGCGCTTGGTACCGGCGGAGTCCGAAACCTGGGTTTTGGCATGGCAACGGCACTGGCGAAAGTCAGTGCCGACGGCACCATTGCCAGCCGCGATCTGGATAGCGCGCGGGCGTCAGCCGCACAGAGCAGCGCACATACAGGCCGCAAGGCTGTAGGCTATGATTGTGACGTCCGTTTTGAAAAGCGGAGGTGTCAGCGATGGTGGACACGGTGCTGGCCCATTTCGGCCAGATCGATATCTTGGTCAACAACGCAGGCAATGCACCAAGCACGCCTGAAAACAAGCCACTGCAGCGGCGTCCCATCAAGGAATGGCAGTACACCGTGATGTCAACATGAAGGGTGTTTTCCTTGTCTCCAAGCACGTCCTCGCCAAGGCAATGCTGCCGGCATGGCAGGACGTGATCGTCAATATTGGCTCCATTGCAGGCAAAGACCGCCGGGTCTATTGCGGCGCCGACATGGGCGGTGTGACGAGCGACTATGCGGCCAGCAAGAGGGAGCATCGGCACGACACGCGAGATGGCCTGCACCTTGGCTGAGCACAACATCCGCGTAAACAGCATCAGTCCAGGTGGCTTCTGATGCGGGCATAGCGAGCGTTTCACCAAGCAGGGTAACTAGCCGGTGCCAGTGGGGCACATGGGACAAGATGGCAAAGACATGAAGGGTCCAGTCGTCTTTCTCGCCTCGGAAGCGTCGTCCTATGGTCACAGGCATCCGACGATGGGATGATGGCATGGGGATGCGCGCAGTGATCACGAGGCAGGAGGTTTCATGTCACACAACCGGCACATTCCACATTGGCAGGAGGCAGGCGTAGTGTCCACTGTCGCCAGTCCTTTTGCCCCTCTCAAACCTGTCCCGGTGCAGGCCGTTACGATGCGCGAGGGGTTCTGGAAAACGCGCATGAATGCCAACCGGACCAACGGTATCCCGTCGTTCCTGGCCTGGCTGGACATCGACGACCAGACTGCGCCGTTCAGGGCGTACGCGGCGGGTGACCAGGCGGGAATCCCGGCCGGTCTGGCAACGCTCAAGACCAATCCCACGGGAATGAACCGCACGCGAAACGGGCATGCCTGGCGCGCGAATTTTCAAAAATGGCTGGAAGCCTGTGCCTATGTCATACAGTCCGGAGACGATCCGGACACGCGTGCCTTGCTCGATGTGTTTGTGACCGGCGTTGCCAATGCACATCAAGACAATAAATTCTGGACTGTCTACTATGGTGACGATTTCGAACGATCGTACGGACTAGGCACTCCAGGACATCTGATCCAGGCTGCCATTGCCCACCATCGTGCAACTGGGTCGACCGAGTTTCTGGAATGCGCGGAGCGTGTGGCTGACGCAATATGCGAGCAGTTTCGAGGCGAGAATTTTGCTGGGCACAGTGTCATCGAAATGGCATTGGTCGAACTCTATCGCACCACGGGCCAAGAACGCTATCTCGCCGGCGCCAGACATTTCCTCACCCCACTGCTGCGACAGCCCCCGATTGTCGGCTCCGATTTCCGCGGCTACGTGAGCAGGCACGTTGTACGTCAAACATACCTCCTGTGCGCCGGTGCCGACTATTGTGCGGAAACCGGCGACCCGGAATTCATGGACAAGCTCACGGCCATCTGGGGTGACATGACAACCGGGAAGCTGCATCTCACTGGCCAATTGGCTGTGGACTCTGAGAACTGCGAACTCATCTGCCAAGACGCCTTCGATCTGCATACGGGGGTCTTTCGGGTGTTGCTGCGCACTGGCTTGGAAACGTGCGAAGCGATTGGAAACGCGGGTTGGAATTGGCGCATGCTGGCCCTGACGGGCGATGCCAGGTATGCCGATCTGATGGAGAGGACGCTGTACAACGGCTTCCTGGCGCACGTATCCCTTGACGGCGGCAAGTTCCACTATATGTGTCCTCTCTCATCCAACGGCAACCACTGGCAACGCACTCCCTGGTCATCAACCTCCACGAGTTGTTGCTCGCCCAACGCGCTGCGCATGATCGCATCATTGCCGGGATACGTGTTCAGCACTTCACAGGATGGGGTGTGGGTTCACCTGTATGATGGTTGTACGCTGGACTGGCACCTGGCAGATGGGGTGAAACTCCGCCTTGCTCAGGACGCGAGGTATCCATGGGACAGTACAATAAACATCACGCTTGATCCTGAACGGCCTTCCACTTTTGATCTGAACGTGAGAATACCTGGATGGTGCCGCAACCCCGCTGTGCAGGTGAATGGACAACCTGTCGAAGGCGCCATCGCATCGGGAACCTACTGTCGCATCAACAGAGAATGGCGCAAAGGGGATATGGTCACACTGCAGCTGCCGATGCCCGTTGTTGCCGTGACTGCCGATCCGCGTGCCAGGTTCTATGAGGGCAAGGTTGCACTGTGTCGCGGTCCGCTTGTGTATTGCGTCGAGAGTACGGACAATCCCGCTATGGATATGTGGGACGTGGGCGTTGCATTGCCGTCCAGGAATGAGGCGGGTGGCGGCCGCGCGCTCATAGGGCACTATCGACAGTCAGCGTTGCTGAACGAATTTGAGGCAGATTTCAGGCAGGATCTTCTCGGTGGGGTTATTTCTCTACAAGGACACGGCGGGGCATGCGACGCACCGGATGGTATGACGACGTTCATTCCGTACTATGCATGGGCAAATCGTGACAGCAGGTCGTCAATGCGTACATGGATAGATGGCAAAACACAATGGGAAAACAAAGCGTGTTGATGCTCAAGCAATCCATGGAGTTGGTGGGGAGGAATATGCTCAATATCCTCTCATCGTCTCATGGCTAGCAGCCATACTGGAGTGCCATGATCGACCGCGAGAAGCGCGCCATATGCAGGTTGGGGAGTCAGCCAGGGGCTCCCGCATGGTCCGCGCTCTCGACCGGTATAGCCGCGATGATGGAACGTGGGACGGTCAGTTGAGGGCGTACCTCGCCCGCCCACAATGGACATTGCCGTGGCGGGCCTGCACGCGCGGTGTGGCATTGCACCCACATCGCCGCATGCACGCCCTGGGGTACGTTGGTCAATTTCCATTTCGACTCCAAGGATGCGCGCTTGTGTATGGAGACAAGCCGGACCCACCAAGTCGGCCTTCTCGCCATGCGACCGAAGATTGCGCAAAACCTGTTCGTTCGCATGCCTGGGTGGACGCCGGCCTGACGGTGAACGGGTATCAGCGCGCCCGGCCTGGGTAGGCCCATCTATCGTGGCGCCGGTGCAAGAACAAGACGTGCAAAATTCAGTACGACCTGCCTGTCACTACGCTGGAGGGACCCACCGATAGTGTGGCATATCGCTTGACGTGGCGTGGCGACGAGGTCGTGGGGATCCGGTCCCACACGGACTTTCTGCCCTACGGGGCAGGCACAGCGGAGGCGACCGGTCGCTTGCGCAGAGAGAAGTGGCATTTTGTCAGGCACAGTGAACTGGACATCGGGATACGCAGGCACACAAAAGGGATTGGTCATGAATATCAAAGTAGCGGTGGCCGGATTTAGACATTTTCACATCTTTGACCTTTACCGCCGGGTCATTGCCATGGAGGATACCGAGCTCGTGGCCGCCTGTGAGGCGGACCCCACGGTGCGGGAAGAGCTTGTGGCGCAAGGCTCGGCGGCAATCACGCACGACGATTTTGATGCCATGCTGGCCGAGGCGGACTGTGATGTTGTTGCGATCGGTGATTGCTATGCCAAACGGGGCGGCCTCATCATCAAGGCGCTGTCCCAGGGCAAACATGTGATCAGTGACAAACCGCTCTGCACCAGCCTGGACGAGTTGAAACGGATTGAGCAATTGTCCACCCGGCAGGGACTAAAAATCGGCTGTATGTTGGATCATCGCGACGCCCCGCAATGCATGGGGCTCAGGAAAATGGTGCGCGGGGGCGTGATTGGAGAGATTCACGCCATTGCCTTCGGCGGTCAGCACCCTTTGATGCTCGGTAGCCGCCCATCGTGGTATTTCGAGCCGGGCCAACATGGGGGAACGATCAACGATATTGCTGTCCACGCCATAGATGCCATTCCCTGGATCACGGGACTCCGGTTCACAACGGTCAATGCCGCCCGCTGCTGGAATGCCTTTGCTTCGCATCTGCCCCACTTCAAGGATGCCGCTCAATTGATGCTGACAATGGACAACGGCTGTGGAGTACTTGTGGATGTGTCGTATTTCATGCCCGACAGCTTTGGTTATTCGCTGCCGCACTATTGGCGCATGACGCTTTGGGGCCGCCAAGGGGTGCTTGAGACCTCGCTTACGGCGGATGAAATTACTCTGGCCAAAAACGGTGAAAAACAACTGAGGTCAGAGCCTTTGCCAGGGGGCAATCCGGGCGGCTATGTAAGGTCATTTCTCCGCGATGTTCATGGGCAACCGGCCGCGGATGCGCTGTGTACCGAAAGCGTCCTGCAAGCCACGAGGACAACGTTGACCATGCAACAAGCGGCTGACACTGGCTCGTATGGCTTGAGCTTGTAGGCACCGAACCAACCTTCAGTCGAAGCATGACGCCGCTTGCTCAATACCGTTTGCGAATTGCCAATTTGAAGAGTTGAGAAACAACACCTTATGAATATCGCTATCATTGGCGCCGGAAACATTGGCCACATTCACGCTGAAGCCATTGCCCATATTCCCGAGGCGCGCGTGACAGTTGTCTGTAATCGCGGTGCGGAAGTAGGCCGACGCCTGGCGCAGACCCACGGTGCCGATTGGACGCCCAACTACGAAGAGGCGGTGGTCCGCCCCGACGTAGACGTCGTCTCTGTTTGCGCCCCCAGCGGCAACCATGCCGAGATTGCCGTCGCTGCGGCGGCGGCCGGCAAGCACTTGCTGGTAGAGAAGCCACTCGACATCACGTTGCCGCGTGTGGACCAAATCATATCCGCGGCCCGCCAGGCCGGTGTGACGCTGGCGAGTGTCTTTCCGCTGCGCTTTATGGCAGGGGTGCGCAAAGCCAAGGCCGCACTGGAGGCCGGGCGGCTGGGACGGCTGACAATGGCCGATGCATACGTCAAATGGTATCGTCCACAAGAATATTACGGCGTGAACTGGCGCGGAACACGAGCATTGGACGGCGGGGGTGCGTTGATGAACCAGTCGATCCACAGCATTGATCTGTTGCAATGGTTGGCCGGTCCGGTGGAGAGCGTGTTCGCGCGCACGGCCACGTTGAGCCACAAGATGGAGACTGAGGACACGGCATCGGCAGTGCTGGTGTTCGACACCGGTGCGCTGGGGGTGATCCAAGGGGCGACCAGTTGTTGGCCGGGCGACCCGGCACGGATCGAACTGCACGGTGACGGAGGGACGATCGCGTTGGAGGAGGGGCAGATCGTCACCTGGCAACTAGCAGACGCAGTGCCGGATGAGGAAGCGAAGATGCTGAGTCTAGAGACAAGTCCGGGGAGTGGCTCGCAGGATCCAGCCGCCATCGGCTATGAGAATCACCGTCGCCAGATCGTGGATCTGATCACAGCACTGCGCGAGGATCGACCACCCGCGGTCGAAGGGTCCGAGGGGCGCAAAGCAGTTGAGATCATCCGCGCCATCTACCGTTCGGCAGCGAGTGCGCAGTCCATCAAGTTGCCTTTGGTGGATGACGACACAGCAATCCAAGAGGAAACACAACGTGCAAGCCAGACGCCTGGTCTGTAAGGCCATTCGCCAGATTGAATGGGAAACTTTCGAAATCGCCGAGGTACCCGCCCCACATGCGGTTGTCGTCAAGTCAGCCCGCTCGCTCATCAGCGCGGGCACAGAGATCGCGATGTACAGTGGTGCACACAGTGGTTTCTCGCGGCCAAACCCGCCACCATTTCCCATCGATATGGGCTATGCCTTGGCAGGCACCGTGCAGGCGGTTGGCCGCGAGGTGGCAGAATGGGCGACAGGCGACCGGGTGGTCGTCTACGCAGCGCATGGCGACTGGGCCGTGTGTGATGTACGCACAACCAGAATGTGGCGTTTGCCGCCAGACGTTACGATGGCGCAGGGCGCATTGGCTGTGCTGGGTGGCATCAGCGTGGTGGGTGTGCGTCAGGGCAAAGTCGCGCTGGGCGAAACGGTGGCGGTCTTGGGTCTGGGGCTGATTGGCCAGTTTGCGGCGCAATTATCTCGCCTGTCCGGCGCGCGGCCCGTGATTGGGGTCGATCTTTTCCCCCATCGCGTGGGGATCGCAGAAGCCAGCGGTATCCGCGCTCTCAATCCGGACAAGTCGGACATCGCGCAGGCAGTGTACGATATCACCGGGGGACACATGGCGGAGGTGGTGATCGAAGCGACCGGCAATCCCCGTGTACTGCCGCAAGCCCTGGACCTGGCAGGCGACGGCGGGCGTGTGGTGCTGCTGGGCAGCCCGCGTGGCACAGTCGAAATCGATCCATACAGGGCTGTCCACCACAAAGGCATCTCGCTGATTGGCGCGCATGCTCGCGTATCCGGGCATCCGTACACGCTTCGCGATCCGTGGACCCGTGAGCGCAACCTTGATCTGGTTTTGCGTTTGTTCGCGGACGGCTCGCTGCTGGGCGAGGGGCTGATCAGTCACCGCGTTCAGCCAGACGACGTTGGAGAGATATATGCGATGCTCGTTGAGCGCCCGAGAGATTTCCTCGGCGTGCTGATCGAGTGGGATACAAATCAAGGCTAAATGCACTACGCAGCGAATGCCATAAACATTTGACAGCCGCAAGAAGACCAGCGTTATGAAATTCGGGCTCGGTGTACCCACCAGCGGGCCGATGACCCGCCCGGAAACGTTAAGGACACGGGTGCGCTGCGGGGAGGAGCCTGGCTGCGGCATCGTCGACGTCCCCGACCACATCGTCATACCGAACGAGATCAGGGCACGCTGCCCTTACAGCGAAAGCGGCCAATGTGCCAAGGGCGGCGGCGCGTATCTAGAGCCGCTCATGTTGCGGGCCTACCGCTCCGCCCAACGGCTCTAAATTTCCATATTGGCGTCTCTTTGCTCCCTTTGCCATGCGTTGATATGCGGGGGCGCACATGAAACGCTTGGTGCCCCAATTCGATACAGAGCTGATCAGCCCATCGCTGCGTGTATAGTGCCGTACACACCGGGCAATTGCATTTCAATTTGGGTAAAGAACGGTCATAACGGTCTGTTAGGATAGTGCGTTCATCAACCTGAAAAGGGAGTGAGTTCATGAATGACCACATCATTGCAAACGTTTTGTGGTCTAGACATTGGGCCTCACCATACATCCCACAACAGCTTTGTCGCGCGTCTATGGCCCAAATTGGAACTCCATCCAGATTGTGCAACTCTCTTGCTTTCCAATTGCACTCATAATTAATATCTGATACCGCTGCAACATCATGGCCCATAGAGGTCAAGCTCACAGGAGCGGAAGCGTGGCAACCACTCTGATGACATTCCCTGCACGAGGTCCGGCCCTCCGCACAGCGCTGCAGGAGCATGTCAAGAGTTATATGCTCACCCCGCATCTCAAGGTGGCACCATGAGCGACGATGTGACAATCGGTGCTGCGCTGGTTCCGGAACTATCCGAGCCCTACACACGCCTGCACGCCGGGCGTATGTGGTTGATGAAGGAGATCCGCAATAACGGGCAGCTCTATGTGATGATGCTGCCCGTGCTGGTCGGTTTTTTTCTTTTTCGGTTTTATCCGATGTATGGCCTGCAGATCGCCTTCAAGGACTACAACATTGTGGCCGGGATCGGGGGCAGTGAATGGGTGGGGTTGGAGAACTTTCGCAAGTTCGTTGAGGACCCCTTTTTCTTCCGCGTGGTAAAGAATACGGTCGTGCTGGGTTTCTGGACGCTGGTGATCTCGTATCCGCTGCCGATCGTGTTCGCGGTGCTGCTCAACGAGGTCAAACAGCAGCACGGCCTATTCAAGCGTGTGACCCAGTCGATCAGCTATCTGCCACACTTTATCGCCGTGGTGGTGATCGTCGGTCTGATATATGACTTTTTCAGCTTCGATGGCATCGTCAACCAGATCGCGGTGGCCCTGACCGGCGATACGGTGCGCATCCTGGGCACATCGACGTGGTTTCGCCCGCTCTACGTTGGCTCTGTCGTGTGGCAAGGCATCGGCTGGGGTTCGATCATCTACCTGGCGGCACTGACAGGCATTCCGCCGGCACAGTATGAAGCGGCGATCGTGGACGGCGCGTCGCGCTGGCAACGCATCCGGTACGTCACGCTGCCCGGACTGCTGCCGGTGATCAGTGTCACGCTGATCCTCTCGGTGTCCACGATCGTTTCGGTGGGATTCGAGAGAGCGTTTTTGCTGCAGCAACCGGCCACATACAATGTTTCGGATGTCATTGCGACCTATGTGTATCGGCGCGGACTGATAAAGTTCGACTTTAGCTATGGCGCGGCGATAGGGTTGTTCGACGCCATCGTGGCATTTGTTGTGGTGGTCGTGGCCAACTTTATCGTCAAAAGAACCAATGAGGACCGCGAAGGGTTGTGGTAGCGAGGTATAGACTGTGCATACCCTGAGAAAGATGCAGCTGTTCGATTACTTGAACTACCTGTTCTTGATAGGGTTCAGCTGTTTGATGATATACCCGCTGCTGTACGTCTTTTCCCTCTCGGTGAGCGACGGCGAAGCGGTGTGGAAGCAATCCGTGACGTTATTTCCAATCGGCTTCAACCTGGAGCCATACGAGGCGATCGCGCGCTCGAATGCGATCGTGCGCGCGTACCGCAACTCTGTCATGTACACGGTCCTTGGCACCACGTTCACACTCATTGTCTGCCTGCTGGCGGCTTATCCGCTCTCCGAGCCACGCTTTCGCTGGCGTGGCCCGATCAGCCTGATCCTGGGGCTGACGCTCTTTTTTTCTGCCGGCCTGATTCCCACCTACCTGACCTACCAGAGTTATGGACTGCTGAATACTATTTGGGTCATTACCTTGCCGGTTGCCTTTAACTTCTGGTTTGTCATACTGGTGAGGGCCAATATCTCAACGATACCCCGGGAGCTAAAGGAAGCGGCCCGGGTGGACGGCGCCAGCGACTTTCGTATCCTGTTGCAGATCATCATGCCTCTGTCCAAGCCGATCTTGGCGACCATCGCGCTGTTTGTTGCGGTGGCAATCTGGAACGACTTTTTCAACCCGCTGATCTATCTCAACAATTCTGAGAAGTTTCCCTTGACCATCATGTTGCGACGGATGCTGGTCAGGGGCGCTACAGGGGATGTGGTGCAGGGAAATTATGCCGATACATTGCAAGCGAAGGCCTTTTTCAGACAGGTAAAGATGGCAACCGTCATCGTGACGCTGGGGCCGATTCTGCTGGTATATCCCTTTGTCCAAAAGTACTTTGTGAAGGGCACTCTGGTCGGCGCAATCAAGGGGTAACCCGCGCCATAGTCCAATGGTATGCTTCCTTGTGTAGTCAGAGCCCGGTCCGGCTATTGTTCCCTCTGCAGCCGGATCTGCCCATGGCATGACTTTGCGTTTGTCCTGTATACACAACAGAGGAGAGAGAAATGAAGAAATTTAGCTTGTTGCTATCTGTGGGCTTGCTCATTGTTTTGAGCATTCTGTTAGCGAGCTGCGTTCCACAGGAACCTGGGGCCGCCGAAACCGTCGAGCTGGAGCTGATGATCGCGCCGGAAGGTGTTTTTGGAGACATCACGCCTGAGACGTACTCGATGCAGTTGCTGGCAGAACAGACCGGCTTCGACCTTGCGTTCCGCCAGATCCCGCGCGAGTTCCTTGGCGAGAGGATCGCCACGACCCTGGCCTCGGGCGATCTGCCAGACATCATGCAGCTCGGCCTGCCGGCCGACGCGACCGGGACCCCGATGGATATCGCGCACGAGTTTGGTCCGCAAGGGCTGTTCGTGCCGCTCAACGAGTTCATCGAGGCAGGCAAGATGCCCAATCTCGTGGCTGAGATGGAAAATCAGCCCGATATGGAAAAATTGATGACTTCGCCCGACGGCAATGTTTACGGTGTGCCCCAGGTCAGGCGGTTACGCCAGCTCAGGCCGTGGCTGCAATTGCGGGCGGACTTGCTCGAGCAGTGTGGGATCATCGAGGACAGGTGGAACGGTAACTGGGATGCCATCCTGACCTTGGAAGATCTTCAGGGGGCGATGTCGTGCCTGCAGGAGCAACTGGGCGGCAACCCCGTCATCTCCAGTCGCAGCGGATTCACAGGCCATGGGAGCAACTGGGCCAAGTGGTTTGGGACCGACTTGACCGTTTACTTTAACCCCTACACCAACCAATACGAGTATGGCCCGCTGATGGCCCGCTTCCGCACCATGGTCGAGTTCATGAATTGGATGTGGGAAAACGGTATCCTGCATCCGGAGTATGCGACCATGAGTGACCCAGACTGGGAGGCGCTGGCACGCGGCACCTGTGAGGCGGGAGCCATACTCGAGAACACGGGCTGGCACTTTTATTCGTGCGTCCAGAATGCCGGCATTGACCAAGGCAAGTTCTACCCCGTCATGTCGCTGACGATCGACGACGAAAAGATACTCTGGCCCGCTCCTTCGAATGTATGGCTGGGCAACCCCTTGGTCATCTCAGCCTCGTCCTCTCCCGAAGAGATCGAAGCGGCCGTGTGGCTCATGGACTACCTGTTCAGCATGGAAGGCCGCTTCCTGATATACCAAGGCAAGGAAGGCGTGGATTGGGACTATCGCGAGGATGGGACCAAGTGTTATACGGACACCATTCTGCGCCATTCAAGCCTCAAGGAAAGGCACTATTGCAGCGGCGAGATCCCCGAGTCCCCGCCTGCCCTGACCAACGAATCGGCATTCATTAATGATATCGGCTCCCTCGCCCGCGTCTGGTGGCCGGAGGCTGAACCGCACTGGGGCCTGATGGCAGACTGGCCTGCACCGGAATTTTCGGACGGATGGAGATGGATTGACGATCATTTCATCAATCCCAGCGGCTCCTACGGAGATCCTCTGCCCTCCATCCTTTTGAACGAAGAAGAGGCGGAGATAGCGGCCAGTCTCGGTGCTCCGATCGACACCTATCTGCTTGAAACGTTCCAGCAGATGGTGGAGGGTCAGATCGACATCAATGATGACACGTGGGGCGAACTCACGTCCACGATCGAAAGCATGGGTGCCCAGGACATAGTGGATGCTTACAATGCCGCTCTGGCGCGCGTGCAGTAGAGTGGCTGCAACGCGCCCAATCTGACAATCTGACTGGCGTACGGACCCAAACTGCACGCTGTCCAATGACCAAAACGCGGGAGACGGAGGGATGTGCCGTCCCCCGCGTTCCCTTCCCAAAGCGAGCTTCGGAGCACATCGTGGCTGGCCAGCGGTCCGCATCAAGAGAGAGTCGATAACCAGGTCCAAGCTCACCCCACCATCACGCATCACAATCGACAGCGAGGATGCGATGGGATGGCTGCGGCGGGCTCACGCGAACCCAAGAGGTCTATAACGTGGTCACAGGCAAGACGACAAAGGATCCAATCCAATGCGCAGTGATCACCGGGGGTCACGGCTATGACGTGCTGAACCTTCACCGGTTCTTTCGTGGCTTGCTAGGCGTTGATGCTTATATCCAGCACATGGATGACTTTGCCTCCTCACGCGCAAGGGCGCGGGACGGCTATGACGTGGTTCTCTTTTACACGATGTTGATGGATGGCCCCACTGACGACGGAGGGCCGTGGTACGCGGGGAGACCCAAGACTGCATTGGAGCGCTTGGGCGAGACGGAGCAAGGCATCGTCGTCCTGCACCACGCCATCCTCGCCTACCCGCGGTGGCCAGTGTGGAACGAGATGGTGGGTATCCGGGATCGCAGCTTCGGCCATCATCCTGAGCAGACCCTGCGCGTCGAGATCGCCAATTCTGAACATCCGATCACCACGGGCCTGAACACCTGGGAGATGGCGGACGAGACATACATAATGGACGAACCGGGTGCAGACAGCGACATCCTGTTGACAGCGGACCATCCCAAGAGCATGAGCGCCATCGCCTGGACGAGGTTGCACAAGCGTGCGCGCGTCTTTTGCTTCCAATCGGGGCACGACAACCTGACGTGGTCAAACCCCAATTTTGGCGAGATCGTGTCCCGGGGGATCCAGTGGGTAGCCCAAAGAATGTAGGCGTGACCTTAATCCCGGAGACGGCTGCATGCGTGCATTGGTGACAAGACTTAGGCCCGACAAGACACGCGAGAAAGTCTTGGTGAACGACTGGCCGGCGCCAGAGGGACCCACCGGCCAGCAGGTCAAGACCCAGACGATTTATTCAGGCATCACAAACGGGACCGAGCACAACGACCTGGTCGGCGGCAACTATGCGCACCCTGACGACGCGCTGCCAGCCGGGTGGGGCTATCAACACGTGGGACGCGTGATCGAAACTGGCCCTGACGTTGCGGAGCTTGCCGTCGGCGACCTGTTGTACATCAACGCCGACCACATGGAATATGTGGTGGCGCGTGAAGATGGGCTGCTCATCAAACTGCCAGAGGACGTGGACCCCAAGCACGCCGCGCTCTTTGGCATGTCCGGTGTGGCAATGCGGTCCTGTCGGCACGCTGATCTGCGCATGGGCGAACGCGTTCTCGTTGTCGGTCAGGGCTTTATCGGCCAGATGGCGGCTCAGATCGCCAACGTGATGGGTGTGCGCGTCGCGGTCTGCGAAATCGACCCGCGCCGGCTGGAACTGGCGCGACTGATCGGCGCTGCTGAGGAGGTGTTCGACGTCACAGGGGACGGATGGGCGAAACACGTCGCCGATGGCGCCTGCGATGCACTCATCGACGTGGCGGGCGTCGAGGGGATGAGGGGATGGAGAACCAGTTGATTCGCGCACTCAAGAGCCGGGGCAGGCTGCTGCTCATCGCCGGTCGCTTTGACGTCAAGTATACCTTCAATCTGGGTCAAGCGCACGAGATCACCATCAGACAGAACACGGGCTATGACCGCGATGATCTGGCGAATCTGTGCCGGCTCATTCGCCGGGGATTGGTCGATATCACTCCGCTGCTGCAAGACGTGGTGCCGGTGACGGACGCCAAGCGCATCTATGACACACTGCGCGACGACCCGCATGAATTGTCTGGCACGGTGTTTGTTTGGGAGTAAGGCCCTACACGCGCGCTGCGCGAGATGAGGAGGACACCATGGCAAGGACAGTCGTCATGCTTGGCGCACTTGACACGAAGGGAGAGGAATACGCCTTTGTCAAGGATCTGATTGAAAAACAGGGGCTCGAGACGCTGGTGGTCGATTTTGGTGTCATGGGAGAGCCCGCGATAGAGCCTGATGTCCCGCGGCAGGCCATCGCAGCAGCGGGAGGCGGTGACCTGGCCTACCTGAGTTCGGGCGAGCACAAGGACGCGGCGATGAGCGTGATGGCCAAGGGGTTGGCCATCGTCGCGCGCCGCCTGTACGACGAAGGTAAGCTGGACGGCGTCATCGCCATGGGGGGTACAGGTGGCACGTCTGTCGCTTCGACAGGAATGCGCACGCTGCCGGTGGGTGTGCCCAAGGTGATGGTCTCGACGGTAGGCGGTGGTGACGTCAGCGCCTACGCCGGGACGCGCGATATCACCTTTGTTCCCTCCATCGTGGACATCGCCGGCATCAACCGCATCAGTCGCGGCATCTATGCCAACGCCGCAGGCGCGATCGCCGGCATGGTATCGGTTGAGAAACCCCCGGTCCGCGAGGAGAAACCGCTCATCACGGCCTCGATGTTCGGCAACACGACCCCCTGTGTGGACCGCGCACGCGGCATCTTGGAGCAGAACGGCTACGAGGTGCTGGTCTTTCACGCCACTGGCACCGGCGGCAGGACGATGGAGAGCCTGATCGCCGACGGCTATATCGCCGCCTCGCTGGACACCACGACGACCGAGTTGGCTGACGAGGTGTGCGGCGGCGTGTTCAGTGCAGGGCCGGAGCGCTGCCTGGCTGCCGCGCGGGCCGGCATCCCGGCAGTTCTTGTCCCTGGCTGCGTGGACATGGCCAACTTTGGGGGGATTGAGACGATCCCGGAAAAGTATCTGGACCGCAACCTCTATCAGTGGAACCCCAACGTCACGTTGCTGCGCACGAACGTGGAGGAGAACACCCGCATGGGCGAGACAATTGCCGCGGCTGCGAACGCGGCGACGGCGTCGGTGGCGATACTGCTGCCGCTCAAGGGTGTCTCGATGCTCGACAGCGTGAGTCCCGATGGCGAGGCGGGCGCATTCTGGGACCCCGAGGCTGACCAGGCCTGCTACGACGCGATCAAGAGCAATCTAAAGCCAGGCATCCCCGTGATCGAGATAGACAACAACATCAACGACCCCGAGTTCGTGGACAAGGCAACGCAGATCTTGCTGGATATGTTGCAGACAGGATAGGAGGGACTGAGCCATGTCTATTCCACGGGAAGGGATCTTGAGCAGACTTGGCGCCCAGATCGATACCGGCAGGCCCATCGTCGGATGCGGCGCGGGCACCGGTATCTCCGCCAAACTCGCCGAGGCCGGCGGAGCGGACATCATCATCATCTACAACTCCGGGCGTTATCGCATGGCGGGCCGGGGCTCGCTGGCAGGGCTGATGCCCTACGGCGACGCCAACGGGATCGTCGTCGAGATGGCCTCCGAGGTGCTGCCGGTGGTGAAGGACACGCCGGTGTTGGCGGGGGTGTGTGGCACCGACCCGTTTCGCCTGATGCCCGTGTTTCTCAAGCAACTGCACGAGATCGGCTTTTCAGGCGTGCAGAACTTTCCCACTGTGGGGCTGATCGATGGGAGCTTTCGCGCCAATCTGGAGGCCACGGGTATGGGATATGACAAAGAGGTGGAGGTGATCCGCATCGCGCACGAGCTGAATCTGTTCACCTCACCTTACGTCTTTGACGAGGGGCAGGCCAGGGAGATGGCACAGGCCGGCGCCGACCAGTTGGTCGCCCACGTGGGCTTGACCACCTCAGGCACCATCGGGGCGGCGGTTGCGATGACGTTGGATGAGGCCATCGGGAGGGTGCTCGACATTGCGGACGCCGCGCGCACAGTCCGCGACGACGTATTGGTGATCTGTCACGGCGGGCCGTTGGATGAGCCGCAGAACGTCGGCATAGCGCTACCCAAGATGCCCGGGGTGGTCGGCTTTTTTGGCGCTTCGTCGATCGAGCGGTTGCCCACCGAGCGCGCCATCCGAGGGCAAGTGGAAGCTTTCAAATCACTTGAGCTGGCATAAGCTGCCTGCCCTCGTAAAACATTCCTCTAGAGGGACAACTCGTTGCAAGGAGGACAAGCAATGACGTGCAACCTGCTTTTCATGTCTCTCGAGGACGTGCACGAACCGCGCGGCCGGCTGCTCACCGGCGGCTGCACCCTCTTCAAGGATCCTGACCCACCCCAAGGATTGGAGGAGGATCTGAATGAATTCTCACAAGACCTGGCCTTCACCACCCTTCAGGAGCGCGATGGCGCCATCCACGTCTGGTACAGTCTGCGGCGCAGCCCCGAGAGGTTCCTCGTCGAGGACGCGGACGCGGAACGGGCGAGCGCGCGCAGTCATTCTGAAAGCTCGAAAACGTTTAGCGTGACACGCAGTGGCTGGGATCCCACCAAGATGAAGTGGCAGGTCTGCTATGCACGGACGCGCGATGGGATTCACTTCGAGCGGCCGGATCTGGGCATCGTGCCCGACGCAAAATCGCCCAATGTATTGATTGACAATGGCGGCATCTTTTCGGTCATGCGGAATGACGGGGCCGCCGATCCCGATCGGCGCTACGCGATGGTCCACACTGGCTGGGGGCCTGCGCTGGCTGGGGAGCTGTTGCCGGGTTTTCATCCGGTTCACAACGCGGGTGTTGCCTTTTCCCCCGATGGTCTGCACTGGCAAGAGTGGGAGCATAGCCCGGTGTTCCGGGATGGAAACGACGCCTTTTCGGCGATCTATGACCCCCGCACCAAGCAATATCTCTGCTATCAGGCTGTACTGCGGCCATTTCGGTTTGAGTACCCCGACAGCATCAAGGCAAACGATCCCCGAGGGCAACGACGCGTGCTGGCGATCCGCAGCAGCGACGACGGTGCCCACTGGTCGCGGCTGGAGAACTTTATCGAACCCGACGCAGATGATCCGCCGGAGCTCGAGCTCTATATGTTTACCGTGTTTCCCTATCGGGACCGGTTCGTCGGTCTGATGCGCAACTATGCCCGCAGTCCACTCCTGATGGGCGAACATGGCCCTCATATCTCCTACGAATGGTGGGTCAGCCACGATGGACTCCGCTGGCAGCGCCCGGCGCGCGACATGCACGTGGGTGTCTTTACCACCTGTACTCCCTTTGTCGTCGATGACCGCTTCTGCTTTCTCGAGTACAACACCATGCGGCGCTACAGCACGCCGATCGACCGCATCATCTGGGTCGGGTCACAGGCGAACGCCGAGTTTTCCTCGCGTCTGTTTGCGGTGCCGGCGCGCTCCCTGACGGTCAACCTCGAGAGCGGCACCGGGACGCTGCTGCCCGATCAGGCCTACGTGATGGTGGAGGTGCGGCAACCGGATGGTCACGTGATCGAGGGCTATGAGCGCGAAAAATGTGTGTTCATTGATGTGGATGGCACGGCGTTGCCTCTGCGCTGGGGTGAGAAGGACACAACGGGCTTGGTGGGACGTGACGTGTGTCTGCGCTTCTACCTGCGCGACGCGCGGATCTATGCCGTCAACGAATCTTGACATCGAGAAAACCGGCCGGGAGTCGAGCCATGACACAGATGCAGATTGAGGCGATTGATACGATCCGACTTCCGCGCGACGCCGGCCGTCGCGTGCGGACCGCAGCCGACGAGCTGGCGCGTTGGATCGAAAGATCGGGTGCGAGGAAGCCAACCATTGGGACAGAGGCAGGGGATGGCACAGCGGTGTTAAGCACAAGCGGGACCGACTTGAAGCAGGAGCACTTTCGCATCGACGTGGAGAACGCCACAACGCTGCACATCACGGGCGGCGATGGACGCGGCGTGTTGTATGGGGTGCAGGAGTGCATCGACCGTGCCCGTCTTGGCCGAGCCATCACGGCAATGACCGATGGCCCGCACTTTGCGCTGCGCGGCGCAGACATGTGGGAGACGCCATCGAACATGGTGTGGTGTCTGCCGTTCGACAGCATTCTGGACTATGACAAGATGCTGCGCCCCGAGGAGATCCCGCAGTACCTGGATCTGGCGCGGCGGCTGCTGGCCATGCGCGTTAACAACCTCATCCTGTCCTCTCAATACGCGGCTAGGGGCTCACTGTTCGAACGCTGGCTCTCCCACGCCGAGCCGGTCGAGCAGTTCGCGCAGTTTATGGATCGCTTTGGCGTCTCGGTACGTCTGGCCCTCCACTATGCCTCTCCCGACGAAAATGGCCATTATGTGACACTGTGTCCGTACTCGGATCATATCCGTGAGCAGTGGCAAGACTTTGTGGCACGTATGGCCGTCGCCATGCCGACGGTGCGCGATTTTAGGCTGAGAGGCGCGGGCGAAGAGGCGCCTGGTCCCCACGAAGACGACTGTGACCACTGTGCCGCGACGCCGCTGCGCGAGCGTGTTCTAGCGGGTATACGCGTGGTCAGCGACGCCGTGGCCACCCTCGGCGGCGATGTGCTGTGGCTCGCCGGCACGGACCAAGCCGCCCATGCGAAAGCGGAGGCAGCAATGTATGGCGACTGGGGGGATGACTTTCCCGGGAACGTGTGGATCGGACACTGCCACCGCTACTGGGACTACCGCCCACCTTATCCACCGCACCCGATCTGGAATCATTCCGGCAATCGGCCCGGAGAACGTTCGCCATATGTGCTTCAGGTCGCACTGGTGGGCGATTCAGCTGGGATGAACTTCTTGCCGTGCTCGATGGCGCACCGCTGGTACGAGGACTTTCGCACGGCGGCGGACAAAGGATACGAGGGATGTGACGCCAACATGGCCGTGCACCCCGAGTACGTAGACCATCCGCTCAATCTCTCCAACTGGTACACCTACGGCAAGCTGTGCTGGAACCCCTACCTCGACCCGGACGACATCTTGTCTGAATGGCTAACGATGGAGTACGGAGCGGACGCGGTCGCGTTTCTACCGAACCTCAGGGACACCTATTCCGCCACCATCGGCGTGCTGTTCAGCCGCAGTGCCTTGACCCAGTGCCACAGTTACGTTGCGCGCTACAACTACCTTGATACGCGGCTCAATGGACCGTGGCGCGTGTGGACGGATCTCTTGCATCCAGGGATGGACCGGGTCGGCGAGAACGTCCTCGGTCTGGAGTTTCCGTTGGATGCTTATCCTGAGGAGCAGCGCGCGGCGCTGCGAAACGACCCGCGCTACCAACTTATTTTCAACCGGATGCCATTGACCGGCGCCTATGCCGCCGAGCTGATGGCCGAGAAGCGTGAGGCCATCGGCCACATGGAAAGTGTGCTGGCAGCTTGGCGCGCGTTGGAGGGCAAGGGTGCACAAGATCATGCGCATGTCACCAGGCTACTGGAAGCCAACGTGAACGACGTCAGGATACTTGTGGATTGCTTCGGGCTGTACCTGGACTACAAACTCGGACGGCTGGAGGCGACGCAGATCGAGGCAATGCGCGAGCGCTACGCCAACGTTCCGAAGGGAGAGGCGACGGTGGGATCGCCATACGACGGCTGGTTCTGGGATCACTTTGGCTGGCAGGGCACCTACCTGGAGTTCCTGGATGATCTGGCGAAGCTGTTGCGGGGCAAGACGCCCGGTCCGTTCTTTGCCGACGGAGCGACGGAGCGACAGTCGGAATGACGTTTCGCAGATGGAAGGCAAAGCAAGTGCGCGTGCTCTACGGTCTGCAGGATCTGGCGCCAGACTCCGCGCCGTGCCGCATAGTGCCGTGTTCTTGCCTGAGCTTCCACAACGATGCCAACCCTTGTCTTCGCTATCAGGACCATCCTGAGCGGGTCATGGTTGTCGGCCGAGTACGTACTGTGTGTGCCGCCGACACGCATGAGGGCGCCGGTAGCGGGCCCATAAGGTGCAGATACTTGCGCACCGTGCGCGGCCGCATCGCCAGCCCCTGCTGGGACAAGGCCGCGGCTCGCGGGCGGGTGACCGGCCCACCAAGGGCGCAGGGACTTCAGACCCTGGGCCTCCCCTAGTGGATTGTTTGTAACCAAGGGGACTTACATACCTAAGTACACGCGGCATGTGTGGTACACCTCCGCTGTACCGGAGTGCAACATGGTACTCCACGGCCCATGGGACGGCGAAGGGCGTTGCCGTTGGGCACCCTGATGACCCGTGAACAGGATATATCCGAGTCTGTGTACTTAGGTATATAAGTATAAGTCCCTAACCAAGGGTATCCTCTTTTGCGAGCCGCAATGGTCGTCTCGGGATCCCGATGCCACACGAACGGGCGCGCGGTCTGGATGTTATGGGCCGCCAGACACTGATGCATGGCATGCGCCAAAGTCTCCAGGGAGGCGACAGCAACCCCATGTCAGGCTGCGCGCAAAGGCTCTCCACGGGTTCCTCCAGGAACGAGAGAAGACGTGAAATGAAAGTGCCAGCGCGGGTGCGCTGCCAGCCCTTCGGGGACACTCTGGATCTTGTACGTGGAATAGTTGTCCAGGATCAGGTGCACCGGCTGCTGGGGGGACCGGTAGGGCCAGGTGAGTCCGAAAGGCCCGAAACTCCTGCGCCATGCAGCGGGTAGTCCACTGGGACGCGCCGGCGGGGGATGGATCCAAGGTCCGGATCAGCATCATCTGCACCCGGCCCTCCGGCGTGGGAGGTTGTCCAGAGGCCGCGGGGCATCGCGCAGCCTGCCGTCCCCGCTCGCCTGCATGAACCGTTCCTGCCAGCACCACCTGCTTGGCCTTGCCGGTGCGGCGCATGAGGCGATTCGCGCTGCCAGGGGAAATGAGGAGTCCCAGCAGCAGCTCACAGGCGCGGCTTGTCCTCCAAAATGTGGGATTTTGCAGTTTTTAACTAGCCACTAGTGGATCCAACGGCGCACCGTGGCCAGACAGACATCCAGAGGCGCAGCCCGGCGGGGTACGGTCCAGCCCTAGGGCGTGTGGATTCATGGTCGCAGCCTGATCCAGGTGGCCGCCCCCGGCCCCAGGGCCAGCAAGGGGCGCTGCCACTGGGCACAGCGCGTGGCCCTGCCCCGCAACGGCTGGAGCCGGGGGAAGAACCGCGCGCTCGGCGCCCGCCACGCGTACTGCGCCCGGTCATGGGGGCTGGGCTCCGTGCGGTGCTGCTGGGCCGGCATCACGGCCGCCCCCGCCGGGGCCGCCCGCGGGTCCCGGAGGGCGGCGCGGTCCTACGCCCGCTCCCTGACCGCGGCGGTCGGCGGCAACCGGGGGACGGCCTCCGGCCCCCGGGCCGCGCACCCCTCCCCGGCCGGCCGCTCCCCGCCGGTCCAGGCGAACCCGAGGCCGGTCGGGTCCTCCAGGCCGAGGGCGTGCCGCTGGGTGGCGCCACCGCCCCGGGCGCGCCCGAGGGCTGGGGCTGCCGGACCGCCCCCTTGGGGGCGGCCCCCGCCGCCTGCGGATGCGCACGCCTGCGGGGGGCATCCACGTACCGGGCCGCCCACAGCTCCGCCGCGCCGGATACGGGCGGGACCCGGCGCCCCCCTGCGGCCCCGAGGCCTGGGCGTTCCCCCGTGCGCCACCGCGGGTACCCCGTGTCCCATGTCCCGCAGTCCGCGGGCCGGGCGCGCCCGGGACGGCCGGCCCGGGTGGGGTACAGCACGGCTTCCCCGAACAGCCGGGCGCCCCACATCGAAGGACGGCCCCCCCGGGGACGGATGGCGGCCCGCACGGTCTCGATCCGCACCCCCAGGGCATCGGTCCGGATCAGTCGTGGCGCCATGGGGTGGCTCCGTGGTGGGGACCTGGATCGCATGGCCTGCCCTGTTTCCACAAATTAATCCACACGCCCTAGGCAAAGAACCGACAATTTCCACCCGGTCCCGTGCTCGGGGCTTCAGCCGGGGATCGCGGCGGCGCAATGTCCGGCGGTCATTAGTGCGTTACTCCTCAATCTTTAGGATCCGAAGAGGCACTACTTGATTTCGGTCAGGCCACATTGGTCCTGCAGATTCTGGAGTGTCAAACAGACGAAAAGCGTAGCACTTGCAGGCAACTCCATCGTTCTGCGCTCTCTCCCCTCGCTCTTTCAAGATTGCGAGCGCCTTGTTTCCGTGGAAGAGGGTCACCATCCTGCTGCATATGCAGTGGTGCGAGGATCCGCACCTCCTGTGCGCAATCGCGACTTGGGATCGACGGTGATGGTGCACACACGGCTTACCTGCCCACTCCAGTCTCCATCCTCTTTCAATATGTGTCCCCTTCCTTGCAGATCGGACCTTACGCTTGCAGGGATACGCGTCTCCACAGTAACCTCGCCATCAAGGCTGACATGAGGCCAAAACGAATTAGGGAAACTGTGAGAAATCACACGTGGAGCCTCAATGGCGGTTTGGGGGTCCATGCCGAACTCAATTACGTTCAGGAAAACCTGGAGCATGCCCTGTACCTGCGCGTCGCCACCAGGGCACCCAAACGGCATGTAAGGTTGACCGTTCTGCATGACCAAGGCGGGATTGGGGGTCAGTCGGGGCCGCTTGCCGGGTTGGAGGGCAGAGGCATGAGCCGGATCCAACCAGCTTTGGGTCCCTCTGTGCGAAATGGGAAAGCCCAGACCCGGCACGACAGCGCCGCCTCCAATCCCGTCGGACGGTGTGGCGGAGAAGGCATTGCCTTCGCCATCCACCACGCACAGATAACTGGTGTCGCTTTCCCATGGAGTTTTCCTCTCGTCGTTGGGATTGCCTTCGAAACTCTGAGACTCATGGTCCCGAGGGTCTCTCGGGTGGGACTCGAAGGGCCAGGGGTTACCGCAGGCAGGCATGCGGGGCGCAGCTGCTTGGCGATCAATCTGGCTCTGGCGCACATGCGCATATTCCGGATGCAACAGACCCTGCATGGGGACCCTGACAAAACCGGGGTCCCCAAAATAGGCATCACGATCCGCGAATACCAACTTGAGCGTTTCCAGGAGCACATGCAGGTAATCGGCGGAATTGTGTCCCATGGATCTGAGTTCCAGATTCTCCAATATTCTCAGAGCCATCAGGAGCGAGGGTCCCTGGCACCAGGGGCCGCAACTGAACACGTCGAAGTCCTGGTAGCGAATGGTCTCGGGTGCTTCCATCAGCACTGTGAAATTGCACAGATCCTCATAGGTCAGCAGGCTTCCTGCCTGGGCATGAAAGGCTGCGATTTCCCGTGCAATCTCGCCCCTGTATATCAGGTCGCGTGCCCCTTGAATTCCTTTCCGACGGTTGCCGCCACTCCGGTGCTCAGCCTCGATCATGCGCTGGAACGTGTTGGCCAAGTCGGGCTGCATGAAGAGTTGGCCCGGTGGCAGTGGCACTCCGGCAGGCAGAAAGGTGGCGGCAGTGGTGGGATAGGCCCGAATGGACGGTGCCTGCAGGGCCCGGTGAAATCGGTCATCCATGGGCCTGCCGCTCTGTGCCAGTTCCAGGGCGGGCTGTACGACCTCCTCAAAGGTCATGGTGCCCCATCGGGCCAGGGCGCTCAGCCATGCATCGGGCGCCGCTGGGGTCACTGTCCGCGGAATGCCCTCGGGCATGTCCCCGCCGTGATGCTGCATGAAGTGCCGGATGCTGGCTGCCTTGGGCCAGCGACCCAGGCCGCTGATGGTTTCGACCGGCCCGCCGTCGCCAGACCCGTAAATGATGGGTGCCACACCGCCGAAGTGGGCGGATTCCGGCACCACTACATTGAGGCATAGACCGGCAGCCACGCCTGCGTCTGCGGCGTTGCCGCCCTGTTCCAGGATTTTGAATCCCGCCATCGTGGCCAGATAGTGATCGGTGGATATGAGATAGCCCCGGCTGCAAAAAGGGGGTCGTGTGGTCTGCATGGGCCTTCCTCCTGGCGCGACCTTGCACAAAGTCGCGCTCTGTTATCAATCATGTGATTTCATATCAGCCATACCTGATGCCGATATTAACGTATCTGTCCCTGTCAGGGAACAGCTTGCGCTCTGCACGGCTTCCAGGTGGGTGCCATGGCACCGGTCAGTCGCAGACCTACAGCCATGATTGTTAGGTGCAGCAACCCTGTATCAATACCCTGATGCCGTGGATTTGTCACAGGTCCTGGCCAAAACAACTCCGGTCCCGCCATTCTTCTGAAACAGAGGAACTGGGTTGTCCCCCTTTACAGGAATACCGCAAATTCCTGTTTTCGATGAGTATATTTTTCTTCATGCAGCAGGTTTAAGGGACTGCAGAAATCTCACCAGCTCGTGGACTTCCGTGGAGGGGTTGGGATCACCTGTTGTGCTTGCGTCTTTTGCCACGTTGACGGCATTCCGCAGGGCCCTTTCCAGACTGCTGTTGAGGGTCTTGAACAGTCCCTGCATCCCTTTGCAATAATCAGGAAGGTACTGGCGGCCTCAAAGCTTTCATGGTCGTCGCGATCAAAAACGCAATAGACTCTGTCGTATTGTTCTCCCCGGCGGGTTTCCTGCTTGCGCAATTGACTGGCCTTTTGCACCAGCGCTTTGGGTGCAGGACCGCCGTGCACCACCTCCCAGGGCACGCAGGCCAGGACCAGCGCCATGCCCCGTCCGGTGTGGTGACCGCTGGCCGGCTTCCCTCCTCCTCGCTGCCTATGGGGCAGGGCGGAATTCGCCCTCCCAGACACGCTGGAAACTGTCCTCCCGGCGTACATACTGGCCGGTGCGGAGGATCCGGATCCGGTAGGCCGGAAGCGGGACCTCCGCCAGGCACCCCCCGGGGAACATCACGCCGTACTGAGGGAAGCGGAAGTCGAGGTTGTCAAAGCCATGGGACCGGCGCGGGGCAGGGAGGTCCTGGGGGTGGACCGGGACCACATGCAGGAAAAATGGGGGGGGGGGGCAGCCACATCTGCCGGTCCGCAGGGCTCCCTGACGTAGACCAGACGGTCGCCCAGGTGATACACGTCCCAGGCGGACTGGATGACGGGCCGGCGGTCCCGGATCAGACGGGACCCCCAGTCGTCCGCCCCGGCCCACACGATCCGGTCCTCTGGCGCACAGGCCGGGCCCCCCCGCCCGTCCACGCCCCACGCGGCCGGGTCCGGAGTGTTTACCGGGCATATATAGGTCACCAGGTTCTGGCGGGCAAAGCGATCGAGGACCCACTGTCGCTCCGGGGCATCGAACGGCATCCACAGGTCGGGCCCCACGGACAGGGCGTACTCCGCGCGGCGCAACGCGGCCGAGGCGCTGGCCTTCGCAGGGTATGCCGTGAAATTGACGCCCCGGGCCTCCAGGTACCCGGCCGGTGGACTGCGGTCATGGGCCATCCTCCGCTGGTGGTTGGGGGTCGTGACCGGATGGCGCGCTACCGTCGCGTCGGTCAAGCCATTTAGATCAAGGGCCGCCAGGTCCGGCAGGTAGTAGAACTTTACTCCGAGGGCACCGGCGGCCATCAGGGCATCATCCGGCATCACGCCCCTCTCCATGTGCACGTAGTATGGCTTCCATCTTCGGATCTGCTGGTTGGCGAACGCGCGGTGTAGCGTGAAAGGGGCGGCGACCTGATGCGCCGCCATCAAGCGGCGCAGATCGTTGGAAACCGCGGTCAGCATGGGCATGCCGGGGGCAATCCGTAACCACCGGGCATTTGCATGATCGAGCTCAATGTGCAGTCTCGGAATGTACTCATGGATCCGGCTCCCCTCATACAACAGGAGCCCCTGCATGGCACTGGCGTAGAACCAGACCGGCCCGAAGAGCATCAGCATCATGGCCCGGGTGCCTGTGTCCACCCCCCAACGCCGGAAGGGTGCGCGGGGCCGCCCCGGGTCCCGGGTCACAAGCCGCGCGGCCAGGTCCGCCAGGCCCGTGGCAGCGGGGAAGGCCAGCAAGGGCCAGTAGAAGTCCAGCGGACGGTACTCGAAATGGTCGCCCCCAATGTGCATCACATACGCCATGTGCGTACCCACCAGCCCCAGCACCAGCGCGAACGTGCCATCCCGGTGCTGGCGCCACTGCGCCCGCGCGGCCACGTAGGCCAAGGGCAGCCACAGGTACAGCCCCGTCTCCAGGGCCGCCGCCCACAGGTAGCGGAAGCCGGACTCGTACCATGCCCGGACGTGCTTGGCATGGTAGGTGTTGGGCAGCCACTCGCCATAGTACGCATACCGGAACAGGAGATGGGCCCCGACCAGGGCGACGCACGGTCCGACCAGACACAGGAGGGCCCGCCGGCCCTCCCGGGGCAGCCCCAGCTGGCCGGCCACTGCCATCCGTTGGCCGAGGAACCAGCCAAAACAGCAAAGAGCCAGCAGCGGCCCCTCGGGCCGGGTCAGGGCCGCACCCCCCAGACTGAGTGACGCGGCCAGCAGCCCCGCGGGTGTGTCCCGGTAGAGGCCCAGGCACACGACGGCCACCACAATACACAGGCTGAACTGCCGCGTTTCCAGGCCGCCCCCCGAAGTCCACACGGCGAACGTCGCGCTGCTGCACACCAGCCCCAGCGCCATCCAGGTCACCAGCCTGCGGTGGGACACCGCAGGCTGGCGCGCCATCCACCACAGCAGGGCGCCGAGGGTACCCACGGTGCAGACGACCGACAGCCACCGGGACGCAACTTCGGGCCCCACGCTCCCCACCCGCCAGATGGCGGCCAGTTCCAGGACCCACAGAAAGTTGGAGTACCCCTCGACGCGCTCTCCGGGGTTGAAGACGAGACCGTGGCCTTCCAGCAGGTTGCGCACGTAACGGAAGCTGATGAAGGCATCATCCGTCAGAAACCAGGACAGGGCGGTCATCCAGCCCAGCAGCGCCAGCCAAGGCAGGCAGGCCAGGACCAGCACCATATCCCGTCTGGGGTGGCGACCGCTGGCCGGCGTCTGTACGCCAGAATGCTGCCCACAAACAGGACGAACAGGGCATTGTGCAGCCGGGGAGATGGACGCAAATAAACGCCAAAGACGATGCGGTGCACTCATGTCAGACTTTGCCTGCGGCCCTTTTCCACTGCCTCCCTGAGCGCCTGTTTGCGTAGGCATACCGCTTGGCAACTCGGCGTCCATGGTAAGGTCCGCTTTGGCTTCATGGCTGATCGTTGCGCCTGGCACTACGTATATGCAGGCTATACGACAGTGTACATGTTCGTGACTGGATTTCTGAATTTCCCGGCCGCGCCGCCGACTTGGGAAGGAAGCCCTGCAGACATTCTGCGGGCGCAGAGTGGAGATCAAAGCTTCCCCCGCATGACGGGGACATTCGGGAGTAGTGCAGGGGAAGCGCTCAGTCCGGCCCCCCTAACTTGAGTCTGGACGCGAAGGTGCTGGCTTGTGTATGGCCTGGTGGGCAGAGAGGGACTTGAACCCCCGGCCCCTTCGGTGTAAACGAAGTGCTCTAACCAACTGAGCTATCCGCCCCGGATAGGTGCCAGGCCAACCCCGGACTACCGGAGTGTCCCTATTTTACACTCTTATTATGCTGGCTGTGCTCAGACTGTAATGTGCCACGAGATCATTGAAATAGGTCACCTCGGTTTTCTTCCCTTCGCAGAGAATGAGGACGCGTGCGTATGCTTCGCGGACTGGTTGCCGCCTTCTGCTCTGGGGACGGGGTGGGCGTCTCGCCATAGTTCAATGGCTATGCAGGACGGTTGTCGGTCGCGTGTAAGGCAGAGCTCCGTATCGCCCTGCCAGATAGGAGCGCTCAAGATTTTCCAGATCCTTGCGAGGACGGAAATCTGTCAAGGAATACAGGTGGGTCTCCTGGCGTGCGTGGCGTTCACAAAACCAGATCTGATCTCTGCGGAATCTGTCCTGACTCAGGAGGGCAGCGTCGTGAGTGGAAAATATGAGCTGGGCTCCTTTTGTATTCACTGCCGGATCGTGGAACCGCTCCACCAAAAACGCGACCAGCTGGGGATGCAGGCTGTTGTCCAATTCGTCGATCACAAGCACATTTCCATTGTTTAAGCCCTCAAGCCAAGAACCCGCCAGCGAGAAGATCTTTTGCGTGCCTGCCGACTCCTCTTCCATCTCCAGTTCCGTGGAGTAGCCAAGGCCCGTGTCGTGTCTTAGAAAAAGATCCTCCACGATCATCTTGCCCGCCAGTCCTCTTGTCAGTTCTTCCTTCATTTCCACGGATATGGCGGCAGGGAGCATGTCAAGCATGTCAGGCGAAAATTCTTTTTTTGTAATGCGCAGGTCTGCAATGCCCAGATCTGCAGAATGCAAGAAATCAATGACTGCCTGCTTGCGCTCGTCTTGACAATAGTCAAGCGAGAGCGCATCGGTCCAGCCGTGGGATCTGGGATACTGCACTGTATGGTGAAACCAGTCATACAGTGGCCGCAACTGTTCGCTGTTCAGTGACACGGCCGTGGAAAGGAACAAGGCATCCGGGCGGGTAGTGCGTTTCCAGAGCTCCTTGTCGCCGGTCAGCTTGTCTCCCAATTTCCAGTGGGGACCGTCGCGTTCAAACCAGGTTTGCACTCTTCCCCGCGGCCAGGCAAAGAGCCATTCGTCATGTACCCTGTCCTTGGTGGCACTAAAACCATATTGATAACGGATTCCCTGGACAATACACTTGACTTCAAACACAGTGCTTTGGTTCTTGCTGTCAAAATCAAACTTGAAGGGGATTACGGGAAGTTCCGCAGGACCCTGGCTGGATGTGCGGACGATGTTCTTCATGACCCTCAAGGCATCCAGCAAATTTGACTTTCCCGCTGCATTGGCGCCGAAAATCACCGCCGTACGGACCAAGGGGGAAGGTTGACTTCTCGCCGTCAGTGTAGGCATCACCAGATGTGTTTCCCTGTGCTCTCTTCCCGGTCCGGCCGTCATGTTCAAGCAGGCCTCTTCCTTGATGGACTTGAAGTTTGCTACGGAAAATTCGATCAGCATACCACTTTCCCTGACATTGTTTCTTTTTATGTCATTTTATGCCAATTTTAACACTTAAAAACAGGAAATCAGGGTATTTGATTGCGAGTAACCCCAAATCATCGCAAAGTCGTCAAAAATGCAGGATTGCCTCCAGGCCAGCCGCAATATGATCGGCCTGGAGACACTTGTTTTCCCTGCCTGATTTTGTGCGGGTATTTCGTCGCAGAGCTGCCAGGTTGCAAACCCGGCTTGGTGATCACGTCTGCACTTCGCGATGCTGACCCATGGAATTGACAGCCTATGCAGGCACAGACCGCAAGGCCGAGCATGTCGACCGCAAGCACCGCCAGGAGCCTCCCGGCGTTTTGGGATTCATATGGGCTTTCTGCTGTGTATGGCACCTGTTCCGGTATGTCCCTTGCGGCTTCGATTCATGACCTGGCGATTGCCTGGGAAGGCAGGGCGTTTGAATCAGGGAGGTGTTAGAATGAAACTTCGTCTGTCACTGTGCACCTTTTCCTATTGCCCTGTATGCCTGGCTGCCCGCGCGGCCGGTCGCAGAGAGAGAGGGTTGTATTGACCGGATGCTTTTTGACTTTGACTTGAACAGAAATGAGGTTGGATATGTTTTGCAGTGCCAGGTATGTAACTCGACTGGGCTTGTGGGTGGCCTTGCTGCTGGTCCTGGCGGTGGCCAGTGTCTCCTGCGCCCCGGCCCCGCCCAGCGGTGCCGCTCCGGCAGCCGATGCCGTGACCATGGAAGAGGGTCCCCAAAGAGGTGGCTCCCTGGTCGTGGGTACTACGGATGACATTATTAACTTTGACGCGTTTTCGCTTGGTTTTGTCAGCTATCCCATGCAGAACCAGTGCTATGACAGCTTGATTGTCTACGACAAGAGACTGAACATTCTGCCGCGCTTGGCCACGGCATGGGAGACGAACGACGACGGCACCGCGGTCACGCTGACCCTGCGTGACGATGTGGTCTGGCACAATGGGCGGTCTTTCGTGGCGGCCGATGTGGTGCAGAACATTGAACGGGCCTTGGTTCCGGATACAGGCTCCAATGTGCACGGCATGGTGCAGACGGTCACGGGCGCCGTGGCTCATGGGGAGCATAGTGTCACGATCGAGTTTTCCGCGCCTACGCCCAACATGTTCGACATCCTGAACGTGATGCGCATCATGGCCCCCGAGTCGTTCGATTCCCTGGCCAATTCCTGTATTGGCACGGGACCGTTTGAGTTGCAGGAATGGATCCCGGGCGACATTCTGACCTTCGCCCGCAACGAAAACTATTGGGACGAGGGTCGGCCCTATCTGGACGAGGTGTCTTTCAAACCGTTCGATGATCTGGAAGCCTTGGTAACGGCGCTGGAAACCGGCATCATAGATGCTGCCATCGCCGTTCCGCCCAAGGACTATCAGCGCCTGCTGGACGCGGGCATTGAGGTCGAGTTCGGGCAAGGCGGTCTGCTGTATTCCATCACGGTGAATCCGCCCGATCCCGACCAGCTGGAGGGGGCTCTCAGCGACAAGCGGGTCCGCCAAGCCGTCTGTTGGGCCATTGACCGCGACGCTATAGTGGATCAGGCTTTGTTCGGGGTGGGCGGGGCCACGGTACTGGCATTTCCCGACTATTCCGTGGCCTATTTTGAAGATCTGGCCGATGCCTACAGTTTCGATCTGGAACAGTCTGCGGCCTTGCTGGACGAAGCGGGCTGGGTGGACAGCGACGGCGACGGTGTCAGGGACAAGGATGGAGTCAAGCTGGTCCTGAATACGATCACGATCCAGGCCTTTCCCGAGACCACGGACATCGGCACCATCTTGCAGGCCGATCTGGCCACGATAGGGGTGGAAGTCGATGTCGAACCGCTGGACAGCGCCACATATGGCCCGCGGCACCTCGGTACACCGGAGACGGATGGCAGTGCCGTATTCGATCTGGATGTCACTTTTGTGGGAAGACAGCACCTGGACCCGATGGGGCTGTTTGACAATAGCCCGTATCGTCCTCGTTCCAGTCCCATTTTCCCCCGCGGCGACTTTCCGGAAGGCTACGTGGAAAACCTGCAGATTGCCGGTGCCACGTTTGACCGGGAAACCCGGCGCGAGGCCTTCCGAAAAGTCAACGAGATTATGCTGGATGCCTGCGTCGACATTCCGCTTTCCTGGAAGTACACGCTGTTTGCCCGCCAGTCCAATGTGCATGGCCTGGATTGGACCGTCAACGACGAGTTGATGGCAGGCAATGCGTGGATCGAATAACGCTCTGCTGTTGCCCGCGGCCACGTCGCAGCCTCTGAGGCCCATCGGCCAGCGGGTCCGGCGCGAGGCAACCATCGCCGGTTGACCAACCTGCCCCGGTTTCTTTCTTCCTGAGCCGTGAAGAAGAGACCGGGGCTGTACAACGCTGTCTTGGGTGCTGTGTTTTCCAAGACAAAGGCAGAGAGCCGCCATCTGTAACATAGCCTGTCGTTAGACCGTATGGCCACTTATGTATTGCGCCGCCTGGTCCAGACTCTGCCCGTCCTCTTTCTGAGTTCCATTCTGGTTTTCGGTCTGGTGCGTTTCATTCCCGGCGATCCGGCCATGTTGATCGCCGGACCTGATGCCCTGCCGGAACAGATCGTGGCGGCCCGTGCCCGTCTGGGTCTGGACCAACCCATTTACGTGCAGTACCTGATCTGGCTGGGTCAGGTGGTGCGTGGCGACCTGGGCGTGTCCATTCTCAATGGCTATCCGGTTTTTGACCTGATCCGGCGGAAATTCCTGGCCACCCTGCAACTGACGGCCGGTGGATTGCTGGTGGCCCTGTGCCTGTCGCTGCCCTTGGGCATATTGTCGGCGGTCCGGAGAGGCGGCTGGTTTGAACGTCTGACATCGCTGGTAGTGGCCCTGGGGCAGGCCATCCCTACGTTCTGGCTGGGTATTCTGCTGGTGCTGGTGTTTTCTCTGCAACTCAAATGGCTGCCCCCTTCCGGCCGCGTTGAATTCAGCCAGAAGCCGGTGTTGGCATTGCGCCTGATGATCCTGCCCTCCCTCACACTCGGTTTTTACTCCGCCACAGTACTGACACGGTTTCTCAAGAGCTCCATGCTGGAAGTGCTGGAGATGGACTATGTGCGCACGGCCCGCACCAAGGGCTTGTCGGAATCCGGCATTCTGGCGCGTCATGTCTTGAAGAATGCCCTGATTCCGGTGGTGACCATACTGGGTCTGCAACTGGGAGCGTTTTTGGGCGGCGCGGTGGTTACGGAGTCGATCTTTGACTGGCCTGGCCTGGGCAGACTGATGCTGCAGGCAATCGGGACCCGGGACTATCCTGTCCTGCAGGGTGCCGTGCTGTTTGTGGTCGTCACGTTCGTGTGTGTGACCTTGATCACGGATTTGGCCTACGGATTCCTGGATCCGCGGATTCGATATCAGTGAATACACCCGGGCAGCAGCCGGGCCACCGCCATCATTGCCAGTTCTCATGCCGGACCGTCGCATTGACCCTGACGCCGAATTCCCGCAGGCGGGCACGTTCGATCCTCTGGCCACACCCGCCGAATCCCTGCATGTTCGTTTGTGGCGTCGTTTCCGGCAACATCGCGGCGGCATGATCGGTCTGTTGGTCGTCTTGGCCATGTTTTTGGTTTCGGTTGCGGCTCCCCTCCTCTCCCCCCACGATCCTTTGGTGATCAGCAAGGGCAACCAGTTCCTGCCTCCCAGCTCGACCCATTTCTTTGGTACCGACGAATTCGGGCGCGACATCTACACGCGTACCTTGCACGCCGGACGCATATCCTTGCTGGCGGGGGCTTTCGCTGCCTTCACGGCGGCTGCCCTGGGAGTCCCTCTGGGCCTGGTGAGCGGATATGCAGGCCGATGGCTTGATGCGATCATTATGCGCTGCATCGACACGCTGCTGGCCTTTCCGGCGCTTTTGCTGGCTCTGACCATCGTGGCCGTGCTGGGGCCGGGCTCGATTAATGCCATGATTGCGGTCGCCATTGTCGGTCTGCCCGGATTTGCCCGCCTGGCCCGGTCCAGCATACTGGTACAAAAGGAAATGGACTTTGTGCTGGCGGCCCGCGCGGGTGGGGCCACCGCCCGCCGGATCATTTTCAGAACCATTCTGCCCAACTCGCTGGCGCCGCTGATCGTGCAATTCACGTTGGCCATTGCCTTTGCGATCCTGGTTGAGGCCGCGCTCAGTTTTCTGGGTTTGGGCACACAACCGCCCGACGCGTCCTGGGGTGCCATGTTGTTGAGTGGCCGCGGTCATCTGCGCCGGGCGTGGTGGTACGGTTTTTTCCCGGGGCTCTTCATCACGTCCCTCATCCTGGGCCTCAACAGTGTGGCGGATGCCTTGCGGGATGTACTGGATCCCACCCTGGCGGGCCCAGGCGCCAGTCCATAGTGTCATGGCCGCATGGGAGGGGGCTGCGGGAACCTGTGCCGCTGTGTGGCCCTGTCCCCTGCATGTGCCGGTCGCCCAGACCCGGCGTCTTCCCGAGCCTGAGTCCAATCACCGCCAAGGAGAGATTGATGTTGACGGATGCCTTACAGGTCCTCTATTCTGAATTCAGGGTTGCCGATTTTGCCTTGGGCACCAAGACCCGCCTGCATCTGGTGTTGAATGTTTTGCCTTCGGGGGAACCGCTCTATTGTCCCGTCCTGCTCGCCCGCGGCGCGCGGCGCGGTCCCGTCTGCATGGTGACGGGACTGGTGCACGGCGACGAATATGAAGGGCCGGTGGCCATTCAGGATGTATTCTCCGCCTTGGACCCGGTGCACATGGAGGGCACATTCTTTGGCATTCCCATGGTGAACGGGCCTGCCTTTGCCCGGGGCACCCGGGAAGGCGGTTGGGATCACTTGAATCTGGCTCGCATATTCCCGGGCAGTGCCCACGGGTTGCCTACCGAGCGCATCGCGCATGTGTTTCAGGAACATCTGGTGGTCCAGGCTGACTTCCTGCTTGAGATGCATGCCGGCGGCAACCTGTATGCCTGCAAGGAGCTGGCGGGCTATCAGGTCCAAGGCGGCGCTGCGGGGGCTCGTTTGCACGCGGCCGCCATCGCGTTCGGCTTTGATCTGGTCTGGGGCACCGAGGCGCTGTCCGGCCGCACGCTGTCCGCGGCCCGGATCAAGGGCGTGCCTGCCATTTACGTCGAGAATCGGGGCGAAGGCCGATTGCGCCCCGCGCAGCGGACTGCTGCCGTACAGGGTATTCGCAACATTCTGGCTTTCCTGGGTATTACGGACGGTTCCTATCCCACCGCCGAACCCGAGTTCAGCCTGCAGACATTGGGCGAAGAGGCCGGTCACCTGCAGGTGAATTATCCCAGTCCCTATTCGGGACTTTTCGTGCCTGCCGTAGATCTCTGGGAGCCTGTCGCCACCGGGGATATGCTCGGTCAGGTACGCCATCCCGACGGTACGGTATTGGCCGAAGTGCGGGCGGAAGAAACCGGACGCGTGATGTTCCTGCGCACGTTTCCCCGAGTACTGATGGGTGAGTGCCTGGTCTATGTCCTTGTCCTGCCGACATAGCCCTGTGCACTGACCCGGTGTGTGCATTTTCGTGATGGCCGCGTGCGCGGGGATTTCCGTTGACCGCCACGAGAGCCAGACCGGACCGCCGCGACCGCGCGGCCCGATATTCGGGAGCGTGAGAGCCGCGGGGGTATGCACGCCGTGATGCAGAGCGCGAGCACTACTGGAATACAATGGGCTGTTCAAGGAGAAGAACACATGATCCGCCACGAAACCGACACGGTCGTCCTGGGACTGGGCGCCATGGGCTGTGCAGCCCTGTATCATCTGGCCTTGCGTGGCATACCGGCCTTGGGCATCGAACAGTTTTCCCTGGGACATGACCGGGGCAGTACACATGGCGCTACCCGGGCGTTTCGCTCTTTCTATGCCAACCCACTGTATGTCGAAATGGCGCGTGCCGCGCAGCGGCAATGGCAGGACCTGGAACAAAGGGCCCATACAACGTTGCTGAGACTGTGTGGACAACTGATCCTGGCCAATCCCGAGAATAGCCTGCTCCAGGAAGGCCTGACGACTCTGCGTCAGATGCAGGAAGCCCATGAAATGCTGACTCCTGCGCAGGTGTCCCGGCGCTTCCCTATGCTGCAGTTGCCCCCGGGGCATGTGGCCTGCTGGGTCCCCCGAGCCGGATTTCTGGAACCTGACCGGTCCCTGCCCATATTGATCGCCGAGGCCCGCAAGGCGGGCGCATCCGTGTGGGCGTCGCAAAAGGTGGTAGGGCTGCAGCCTCAAGGCCACCGTCTGGAGGTGGCCACCGAGGATCGCCGGATTCTGTGCCGGCGCCTGATTTGTACAGGCGGTGCCTGGACCGCCGCGCTGCTGCCGGCGCTGGCCTTGAATCTCAAAGTCACGCGCCAGCAGAAATTTCACTTCCGGAGTCCGGATGCCGCGGTTCTGCATCCGGAGCGTGTGCCGGTGTATATCGATTACGACAAGGGCTACTATGGCTTTCCGGTGTGGCGCGGCAGATTGACCGTGGCCGACGACAACTGGGGCGACTTCGTGCAACCGGATGCAGTGGATCCGGAGCCCGATCCGGCGGTGCGGGCCAACCTGACGCGTTGGGTCGAATCCCTGTTTCCCCACCATGCATGGGAACACGTCCATACCGAGACGTGCCTGTATACCAATACGCCCGATGAAGATTTCATTCTGGATCACCACCCCGATCTGCCCAACGTGATCATTGGCGCCGGATTTTCGGGACACGGTTTCAAATTTACGCCCTTCATCGGCGAGCTGCTGGTGAAACTGGTCCTGGAAGAAACCCTGCCACTTGACATCCGGACCTTGACCATGCGTCCCGAACGCAACTTGTACACGAAGGTCTGAGCGGAGGTCAGCCACTCCCGGGTTGTGGAGCGGACACCGACCGTGATCCTGCCCCTGCAAACCTCCCGGCAGCCGTGCCACGGCCCTCCAGGTAGCAGGAGCTGAAGGCTGCCACGAATAGAGAGCCAAAGAAGAAGGGAGCCAGGGGGCCCTCCCCACAGCCCAATCGTCGACGATTGAGAGGAAAGGCCGTGAAGGAAAGCTGGCTACCCGAATCGGGCGCGATGCCAAATGTGTATCTGTATGGAGAAAACCACAATACCGACGAAGTCAGGTAAAATGTGCGTATTTATGAAAATGTAGCTTCCACAGATAGTGAGGACGCCGGTGCTGACCCCGACACAGTTCGCCGGAATCACAGCGGGTCATTCACGGCAATCCGGCTGGGATCGGGAATGTGCTTTATGGCAGCCAATACAGAGACTGTACAGTGGTAGCGGGCCGCGAGCAGACTCAGAAACTCGCCCCGTACCACAGTGTGATAAATAGGGACTGATATACCCAAGTCACCATCGGGACTGCCGCGGGCGGCACACCGCTGGGGCTATCCTGGCGGTGTGCGGATCGCATGGGGCCCTCTGTAGCGGTCCCCGGCCTGTGCTGCACGGCGCGCAGCGTTGCCAGGGGGTACCGCACGCACTCGTGAACAGGGTATATCTGAGTTTGTGACTTGGGTATATCAGTCCCTGATAAAAGCCTGTTCCGGCGCCTTAGGCTGGGGCCGGTGTGTGGCTGCTGCGGTCGACTCGCCATTCCAATATCTCCACCGCCCATCTGCCCGGTCCTGTTCCGTGGGATAGTTGGCGTCGCAAAAATATGCCAGGACCGGATCGGATACCCAGACAAAACAAATACACAGTGCAATCCATCGACTTCGCATGAGGTGCCCTTCCGTGGCGACTGGATAGCGCCTGGCCACAACAACCATCCGCCGTGTACCAGTCTGAGGGCGCGAGCGCCCCTCAGGCCGAAACGGCACGGCGCTCTGCGGCCGTTGTGACCAGAGAGACACTGCACCCCTCACGATGTCAATGCACCGGCCATCCCTGCATTATTCGCCAGATCTATAATCTCCTATACTTTCCCTGACTCTGCTGGCCGGAAATGTCTGATTGACATAAGCACTGTCAAGACCGTACAGTTGTCCATACCGGCCATGCATGTGGCTGTGATCACTGGACAAGCCATGCATTGTCGAGACTGCAGCGACAACGTGTGGGGCAAGGGAGAAAGGCCAGACATGACATTCGATACGCTGATCCGAAACGGGCTGTTGGTGGACGGTACCGGTGCCAAAGCCTACCAAGGCAATGTGGGCATCCGGAATGGCAAAATTGCGAGAGTGGGCCGGTTGGCCGACGCCACCGCCGCTGAGGTAATCCATGCCGACGGACAGGTAGTGGCACCCGGCTTCATTGACATTCACACTCATTCGGACCTCACCTTGTTGGCAGAACCGCTGGGCATGAGCAAGGTCATGCAGGGTGTGACCACAGAGGTGACGGGCAATTGCGGGTACAGCCCCTTTCCCGTTTCGCCGGCCCGCACGGAAGCCCTGCGCCAGACTCTGAGCAGCATTTTCGGGGATGCCGTGCCGTGGACCTGGCAGGATCTGGATGGATATCGCGAGGCGGTCGCGGAGATCGGGGTGAGCCTCAATATTGCGCCCCTGGTAGGACACAGCGCGGTCAGGGGCTTGGTGGTGGGCTTTGCGGATCGGGCAGCTTCCGCTGACGAGATCCGGGCCATGCAGTATCAGGTGGAACGGGCCATGGAACAGGGAGCGGTGGGCTTCTCGACCGGGCTGACTCTGCCGCCCAGCGCGTATGGCAATACGGCCGAGATCCTCTCTCTGACTCGGGCGATGGCGCGTTGGCCCGGCAGGATATACACAAGCCACATACGCGGCTGGGCTGGCTACCATGTAAAGGGCGTGCAGGAAGCCATAGACATTGGGATGGCCACGGGGGCCCCCGTACAGGTAGCCCACATGGCCGTCAATGACCCACGCCATTGGGGAGAGGCAGAGACAGTCATGGGTGTCTGTGAAGATGCCGTGGCGGCCGGACATGACATTACCTTCGATGTATATCCCTATGCTGCCAGCAGCAGCGGTTTCAGCCAATGCATACCCACTTGGGCCCAGTCCGGAGGGCCTGCAGCGTTGCGGGAGCGTCTGCGGGATCCCCAGGCACGGCGGACAATCCGTGATGACATGCTGCACGAAGGACTGTTCAGAGGGTGGCCGTGGTTGTGGGACAGGCTGTTGGTCAGCACCACGCATACCGAGGCGGCCAAGCCCTACGAAGGGATGACCATGGCGGAAGTCGCCCATGCCTTGGACATGGAACCGGTAGACGCAGCCTTGGCCTTGATGGACCTGGACGATGCCCGCCTGGGGGTGATTTTCTTCTACCGCACCGAGGAGGACATGAAGGCGTTCCTGCGGCATCCCTTGGGCATGATGGGATCGGACGGTTATGCATTGACACCCGGCACGCGCCTCCATACCGGCAAACCTCATCCGCGATCGTATGGCGCGCATGCCAGGGTGCTCGGTCGCTATGTACGTCAAGAACCGGTACTTTCCCTGGAGGAAGCCGTTTTCAAGATGAGTGGTCAGGTGGCGGACCGATTAGGTCTGACCGACCGCGGGCGTTTGCAAGCAGGCGGCAAAGCCGATATTGCAGTGTTCGATCCGGATACTGTCCTGGATCGGGCGACCTTTGAAGAGCCCCATCAATTTGCTGTGGGCATCTCGCATGTACTGGTGAATGGCATTCCGGTGGTACGCCAGGGACAACATACGGGACAGCGGCCCGGTAAAGTGCTGGCACCCACCTGACCCAGGCGGCACCCGCGAGTTCCGGTCCCGCCGCAAGGCGCGCAGAGAGACAAGAGGCCGCGGAAGTCTGTACGCGCACCGTTCCGGTCTGGGCCATGGGGATATCGGGCACGCGCCAGGTTCAGGCGTCTCACCGGACTGGGGTGGGGATTGGCCTCAAAGGCGGGCATATGGGTTACGGGCACCATCACCACGATCACCACGGTACCCTGCAGATGCCGAGGATCCAGCGGCACCGTCACTCCCGCACCGCAAATTCTGCTTGCCAGAGGGTCCGTTGCTCGGCGTGCATCCCGCCCTGCTCCCGGAAGTAAAAATCCCGATTGTCAAAGCCGTATCCCTGCCGCGCCCGGGGCAGGCTGTCTGGATCGGCCGGCACCAGATGCAGGATGAACGGCGCCTCGGTATCCGCCGGCGCACACGGCTCCTTGAAGTAGGTCAACCGGTTGTCGCGGAGATAGACCGCAAATGCGGCGCGGACGACCGGCGCCTGGGCCGCGAGCGTCGAGATGAAAGCCGCCTCGGTCCGGATCCTGACGTACTGACACCCCATCAACCCGACACTGGCCACCACGACTCCCGTGCACACCGTCCGCCAGGCCGGCCCCGCGGGCGCCGTGTCCCGGCCGCCCGGCCCCAGCCCCAGTTCCAGCGCATAGCCCAGGCAGAGAAAATCGAACAGATACTCCTGCGCTTCATTGATCTTCCCCCGGTAGGGGTTGTACTCGTGCACATACGAGACAGCCAGCACCAGCATCCCCGTGGTGGCGGGGAGCGTGAACCACCCGGGTTGTCTGGCAAGCAGCGTGTAGCAGGCCAGCAGCAACAGATGTTTCCCGCGAGTGAAAAGGAAGTCCGGATCCAACAAAACAAACGGGATGTCGGGATTCGGATAGGAGGCCACCGTACCCGGATAGTAGGCCAACATCACCAGAAAGCCCAGCATCAGGGGCATGGAGGGCAAGGGGATCCCGCAGAGGGTATCCTTGCGGCACAGGAAAGCGGCGCCGGTGGCCGTGCACAGCAGCAGGGTGGCGTACCGCAGGACGTGGTTTATCGCTGTGTCGGCGGCACCGATGTTGTGCACGGTGAATTCGCCCTGGGAATTCACCTCCTGCAGGAAACCGGGCGTCGCGAAGCCGAAGATCCGTTGCCCCCAACTGATTTCCTCGCCCGCACCGAACACCAGGGCGAGGCCCCCCAGCACATAGACGCCGCCCCAGGCTCCGCTGCCGCCCGGCGGTGCCCAACAGGACGAGACCGGCCAGACCCAGCCAGACCGCAGTGAGATTCTCCACCACACTGTCTTCCCGCATCAGCGCCCTGTATTGCGGCGCGTCGGCCGCGAGGAGATAGCCCAGGCACAGGACGTTCAGACACAGGCCCAGATAACCCAAGAGGGCAACTTGTCCCCCCATTATGGGAAATTATGTTCTGAAAATGGACAGCCAGGGCACTCCGCAGGGAGCGTACCTTATTCATTCATGGTCCCGCCTGTGGGGTGGGAGTATCCAGCGCACCGCATCCCATCGTACCGCAGAGGCATGCCTCCACTCCCGGTACCGCAGCGCGGACGCTAGGCCACGGCCCTCCAGTATAGGCCAGGACCCGCACAGGTCCCACGCTGGACCCGGAGCCCGTTGGACCTGCATCCCGATATCGCCCTGGCCCAGACTGGGTCCGCCGCGGCCCAGAGGCAGAGCTACCCGGGCCCGGATCGCCTGTACCTCTTTTTGCCCCTGTACAGAATGAAGTGCAGAAGTATCTGTTCGATTTTCTCTGCCTGGGCTATGCGCTGGAACTGGGGCTGGGGCCGGGCGGCCGGGACACGGCGCCCGCGGGGCCGGCCTGGCGGACGGTGTGCGCGGGAGTTGTGGTGGCCAGTGTCGGGTTGATGGGGTGTCAGTATGTCGGGATCCGGATCGAGGCGGCTTTCATCTCGGCGCTCGCGGCCCAGGCTCCGGTCGTCCGCGCCGCATTTGCGGTCTATCTCATTGAAAACCGGTTGATCTATTTCCGGGAGCCGTGTACGCCGGCGGATACCGAGGCGCCGTTCATCCTGCATCTGGTGCCGGCCGATCCGGACAGCCTGCCCCGGGCGCGGCAGGGATACGGCTTCGACAATCGGGATTTTTACTTCCGGGAGCAGGGCGGGATGCACGCCGACGGGCAGTGCCTTGTGATCATCCCGCTGCCGGCGTATGATATTGTGCGCATGCGCGTCGGCCAATGGCTCCCCGCCGAGCAACGGACCCTCTGGCAAGCGGAATTTGCGGTGCGGGAGTGACGGTGCCGCTGCCATCCTGGCGCAAGCGGCCGGGACCGCCAACGCGGGCGTGCAACCGGCCAACGCGAGGAGCGCCCTGTGACGGCCATGGGCTGTGGAGCCAGCGACAGGCATGCCTTTCCACCGCTTGGAGAGAGGAGGAGACCCGGGAGTTTCTGCAGTCCGGCCAGCGTCGTCTGGGGTGACGCCCCACATTGAGCACAGCCGCGGATCTGGGCCCGCCAGGGCAGGCCACCCTGCCCCGGTAACGCACGCTCACTGCCTACCGGCAACACGCAGCGGAGCCAGCCACATTGACTCCCCGGTCAGGACACCACAGGAGGCTACGCGATGGACCCGACTTCCCGCTTCGACCTGGCAGGCCTGGCACTCTGCTCCAAAGGACGTACTGTGCTGGCCCCAGCAGAGCGTCCAGGCGATGGTGCCGGGCAGATACCTCTCTTGCATGCCACGGGCAGTGTGCGCAGTCCGGTCCTGGTGGTGACCGCCGCGGTTCACGGCAATGAATGGGAAGGCATCAGGGTCATCCTCCGAGTCTTTCAGCGGTTGGATCCTCGGCATCTGCAGGGTACCGTGGTGATGGTGCCCGTAACCCATATGCCCGCCTTCAAGGCCAACTCCCGCACCAGTCCGGTGGACGGTCTGAACCTGGCGCGTGAATGTCCTGGAAATCCCGACGGCACCCTGACCCAACGCATTGCCGACGTACTCTGTCGACAACTCATCCTGCAGTCGGATTTTTACATCGATCTGCACAGTGGCGGCCCGGACATGGACATGCCGACATTGGTGGGATATGTGCACGATGAGTCGCCGGGCGGGCGGAAAAGTCTGGCTGCCGCAAAGGCCTTTGGCGCGCCCGTAATTTGGGGCCATCCCCCTCCAGTGCCGCCCGGCCGCACCATTTCCGTAGCACATGCAGCGGGAATTCCCAGTTTGTATACAGAGACTGCGGGAGGCGGGCGCGCAGGTCCTGCAGCCATTGAATGCTATGCCCAAGGGGTGACCAATGTAATGTCCTGGCTGGAAATGCGCTCTGGAGCAGAAGAATGCCCAGAGACCGCACTGCATCTATGGGGCGACGGTAACCTGGACTTTCTCATATCCGCTCCCTGTGCCGGCTTGTTCGAAAGCGAGGCGACCCTGCTGGAAGAGATCGGAAAAGGGCAGCGTGTCGGTGTCATCCGGGATGTATGGGGCCAGGAACTCTGCACTGTGCAGAGCAATCGGGACGGCATTCTGGTATTGCTCCGCAATACACCTGCCGTGCGGGCCGGTGCAGGAGTGGCTTTCGTGACGGGCCGCTATGCATAGTTTGGGCCTCCTCCACTCCCCGAAGCTCCCAAACGGCATGTCGGCCGGTGGCGCTGGTCACGATATCAGGGGACGGTCTCTGTCAGCCATCCCAAGGATGGAGACGCAACTGGCCCCTTGCCACAACAACCGGCTTGGCGTCGCGGATTGCGGCAGGAGGCAGGGCGTGCCTGCCAGATTCCAGGCCCCTGTGCACTCTGTGCGCCTCTGACCGAGGCGGCAGGGCATCGCCGGTCGGCAAGTCACGAAGACGCCGACCGGCCCGCGTGTGAGCCGATTTTCCCGGTGCTGCAGGTCCTCGCGGGCGCGCACTGCGACCGGTCCAGAAGGCCGGAAACGATGGCGGCGGCCTGCGGATCCGCAACGCTGTAGTGGTTGCTGCATGGGTGAAGGGTGGATCAGGGAGGCGGCAGCTCAACGGCGATACGCTGCCCGGTGGCGCTGGAGGCATAGGCCGCGTCCGTCACCCGTGCCACTTGCAGAGCATCTTGGCCGACTGTGGGAGGACTGCCATGGCCTTGGGCAGCATGGATGAACTCCCGCATGAACTGTTCGCCCCCAATCCCCCCATATGCGGGGGACTGCGCCACCTCAATGTCGAATGTCTGCCGGGGAGCTGCAGCCCAATCTGGATGCAGGCTTTCCACCTGCAATCTGGATGCAGGACTGCTGCCAAACCCGCGCAGGTGGAGTCGGCCCAATCGTCCGTTGAGACCCAGATACACGTCGTTGCCTGCGGGGTTGTGATATCCCTCGCCGCTTTGGGCCAGAACATATCCCAGATGCATGGAGGCGATGGCGCCGGATGCCAATGTCATGGAGAGACTGGCGGTATCCTCAACGTCAATGTCTTCCCCGCTCCGGGTGGCTACTTGCGCGGCTACCGTGGTTATCTCTTCGCCTGTGATGAAACGAATGCGGTCAATGTCATGGCACCCCAACCAAGAGACAATGCCGCCTCCGGCTATCTCTTGGTTGAAAAGCCAGTGCTGCGGATCCCGTTTGCTGACCTGGGTATAGATGCCGCGGATTTCCATGGAAATGAGGGGTCCCAACAAGCCCTGTTGCACAATGTCCCGCATCTTCATGTAGACGGGATTTCTCCGTCCCTGGTAGCAAACGGACAGCTGCCGTCGACATCGCTGGGCCGTGTCCATGACAGCCTGCGTTTCGCCGGCGTGGCGGCCCACCGGTTTCTCCGCCATTAGATGGATACCGGCTGCCAGCACCTTGCCGAACACTTCCGGTCCCTGGCGGTTGCGGACCGCAACAATGGCGAAGAACGGGTCGTGGTCGCGCAGCAAAGCGTCCAGATCGGAGTATCCGGCTGTCACTTTGAACCCCTGGCAGGTGGTGGCTTCCCGTATGGCGGCCTCGGTTTCTCCCCACAAGACTATGGAGTCCACTTCGGACAGCTGTTGCAAAGTGGCTAGATGCGCCAGGGCATGAGGGTGCTCCAAACCAATCAACGCTGCTTTCATAATTGCTTCCATCCTTCGGCAATACGGAACAAAAGATCGTGTGCTGTCCGACACGCTCCAGCGCGGTCCATCAGGCTGCCACGGCCGGCGCCGGCCAGGCAACCGGGCCTTCGATTCTGCGGGCGTCCAGCTGTGCCAGACTGCGTCTCTTGTAGACCCGCAATTCTTCCAGTCCGTACTGGTGGGCCAAGGCCCGGACCGAAACCTCCGGTCGCTTGCTGCGCAGGACAAACCATTGCTCACGGTCCAGCCACTGCTCCATTTCGACTGTCTCGGGATGGGCCGCCAGCAACTGTGCCTTCTTGTCCAGATTGAAATTTTCGTGATAGATGCCGCGATCCAGGTCGAGCACAGTGCGGGTGATATTGATGTCCGCCGCCGTCTCGTACAGAATTTCTTCGCCGGTGATGTCGTAGACAATGCAATCTCGATTGTATGTGGACGTCAGGATGTAGTAGTGATGATTGATGGCATGCGCTTGCAGCGCCCGGCCTGCGGAATAGGCACTGGGCCAAATCACCAGTTCCGCGTCCTCGTCTGCCAACGTCTGCCACACCTCGGGAAAATTGACGTCGAAACAAATGGCCATGCCTACGCGGCCAAAGTCCGTGGCGACGACAGAGGGTGTCGAATGGATGACATCAACCGGGGGCGCGAGTTTGAATTCAGACCAATAGGGGTATGCCTTGTCATATACATGGGCAATCTGGCCGTCGCGATCCAGCAAGACCGCTGAATTCAGCCGAAAGCCGTCCTGAACCCGATCGATAGGACAGACAATGTACATCCGGAAGCGCCGGGCCAAAGTGGCCATGGTCGAAACCGCCATGCCGTCCAAGGTTTCGGGCGTGTTCTTGCTTTGCCCATTGAAGGTTTCGGGCAGCGCAATGAGATCGGTGCCCTGTGCGCCTTCTGCCTCCACCAAGCTGGCAATGCGCGCCAAAGGTTGGTCATAGAAGCTGAGACTGGTCACCCGTACTTGGCGCGGGCCGGGAAACTGAGGAGCCATCTCTCTGCAAAACCTCTCTTGGATATGGACAAAATGGCGCAGATTCAGTGGTCTTGTATCCACACAGGACATACAGCAACGGGTTTGCAGCTCAGACCATGGCCGGTTGGTTGCCGCCGCGGCAATGCGGCGGCACTGCTTCAGCTGCCCGCTGGTGCATTCTGCCATATTGTGCAGTGTCTATAGTATCGTATATGGGACGGACCGAAATCGCGGCGTGCCCTCTTGCATCTTCTGGCATCTTGCGTCGCAGGCGCGATCCGTCCCCCTGCCTGGGGAAGCGGGACAGGCGGTGCGACCGGAATTTCCGAGTTCTGAGCCCAGATCCCGCTGGGGATGCGGCAGACAACGCAGGGGGTCCAACGGATTTCCCGCCCTGTTGCGAGCCGTTCGCCAATGCGGCGGGCAGGACCCTGGCTGTTGGGCCACGCATCCGCCATCCGCGCGGACCAGCCGAAGGGCAACAAGGCCTCCCGGTCAGACTTGCACCGGTCGTTTCTCCCTGAGGCCGAGAATCCACCAGGCGAGCAGCGTCAGACCGGCAAAGGCCATGGATGCGGCCAGATAGGCAGATCTGAGCCCAAATGCAAGCGCCAGAGCCGATCCCACCACAGGCGCAATGACACGCGCCACAGAACGGACACTGTTCTCCATTCCAAATATGGCGCCTGGGTGGCCGCCTGCGGATACATTGCTCAGGAGCGCAGCCATTGCCGGAAAGACGCCGCCGATTGTGATGCCGGCCACGGCTTGCAGCACCAGCAACTGCCAGACATGCCCTGCGAATGCCTGCGGCAGGAACACCAGGCAGGAAGCACCAGCGCTCAGGATCAGAATTGCGCTGGCTCCAAAGCGGTCACACAGTTTACCGGCTTTGACAGAAGAAACGGCGCCGGCGGCGGCAAACAGACCGAACATGAGACCGGTTGCGGTCGCCGGCGGCAAGAACGGGCGTCCGGACACGGCGGACAATTCACTCATGTACAGTGCAGCCACCGGCAATGTGAACGACATGGGGATATGCACGAGAAAGGCAAAGAGATACAGGTACCGTACCCGGGCATGATGAAGCAGCGATCTGAAACTCTGCAGGAGCGCAGGGCGATCTGGCGTCAGGCGGGAATCCCATTGCTCCGGAAGCCAGCACAGAATCAAGAGGCCTGCTCCCAGCATGAAAGCACCATTGAACCAGAAACTGGTTCTTATGCCCACAAGGTCGCTGAGTGTGCCCCCGAGCAAGGGCCCGCCCGCGATGCCGATCCAGCGCGCAGTGGCGATCCAGCCCAGGGCTTCTCCCACATGTTGACGCGGGACATTGGCGGATACATAGGCGCTGGCAGCAGATGCTACGCCTGTGGTAAATCCCTGAATGAGCCTTAGCGCAAACAGCTGTTCAGCGGTTTGCACGAAGGACATGGAAAACATGACGAGCCCGCCCAGCAGCGTGGCGCGTAGCAGCATCAGTTTGTGGCCGAAGCGGTCGGCTGCCAGTCCCCAGAGCGGCGACGCGACGGCCATCGTGAGGGGCTGAGCGGCCAAGGTGAATCCGATCCAAATGGTGGGACTGCCCGTGGTACTCACTGGCAAGTTCTGAACGAACAACGGCAGGAATGGCAATACGATGGTAAATCCCACGTTGGTCAGAAATTGGGCCAGACAGACGATATAGACCTTGCGGCGCCAGGCGGCCAAGGTTAACTACGCCTCCCTTTCCATCTGGCCTGTGAACGGCCAGGAGGCACAATGGTTTCATGATTCAGAGTGTCTCGACGGGAAAGAGTGGAATGAACTCGATTGGCCATGGCACAGGCAAGGAGCCCTGAAGACATCAGGGAGGCGGGAGCTGGGCGTGGGCCAGGATTCCTTGATCCAGGGTGACGCTGATTGGCGCCAAGGACATCAACAAGGTGGGGCAGTGCCTGCAGCTCCCGCATATGGTGGACGTTGCACGGGAGTGGCTTGATTCCGCTATAAGCAGAGTGCCCAGTGACAGTGGCAGATGACCCTACGCAAATCTGACAGGCAGTCCTGTCAGCTCCTTGACCCACCACTGTGCTGTCCTGGCTGGAAAAAGAACAGTGTTGTGTTTGAGGTTTGCCAGGAATGCCAATCCCTCTTTCAGCGCTGCCCAGTGTCATTCTTGAGAGGCAGTCCCAGTCCCAACAGCCACTCCTGCACGCGGATCTGTTGGTCCGCGGCCAAGGCGGCATCCATGTTGGTGGTTTCCAGTCGGAGCACAGGCCCTCCGGTTTCGAGCGGGCGCAATTGAGACTGTGGAATGGCGTCAGCGCTGTATTCGTGCTGCAACACCGGGTCCAGATGGCCCGGATGCCGGCTGGCCAAGCGGGCCCTTGCCTGAAAGCGCAAGTGCAGTGTTTCCGGCTGGGCCCACATGAAGATCTGGGCTGTCCTGAATCTTGCCTTGGTTCTCAGTGCCTCCAGATCCCGCTGCGCCCGATCGGCCACAAAGTTGTTCTCAAGCAAACAGGATTGACCCTGAGACAACAGACTTGCCGCGTATTCAAACAGCAGCGCCACGGCGGCCTGACCCAGCTTTCGGGACCAAGCGCGATCGGACCAGCCCAATGTCTCGTACATGCTCTCCTTCACGATGTCCTTGGACATGGCGGGCACACGGAAGGTCTGGGCGATGTAGTCACGCAGATGGGTCTTGCCCGCACAAGGGGGGCCATTGAGCAGAATGAGCAAGGGCATGGGGCTCCCGCATGGTGGATCTCGAACGCAACCCGGTGGAGTCCGGCCGGACTGCCGGAACTGGCTTGCCTACCCGAAAGGGATGTTTCCTTTCCACGGATGTCGGGCTATGGCGGCTTCGTCCAGCTCAACGCCCCAGCCCGGTCCGGAAGGCACTTGCAGATAGCCGTCCCGGATCTCCGGCAAGGCGGTTACATAGGCATCCCGCCAAGGACAGGAGTCCACATCGGTTTCCATGATCTTGAGATTCGGCAACACCGCGCAGAGATGGGCGTTCTGGAATGTGGACAGGTGACTGTAGTAATTGTGAGGCGCCACCTGAATCTCCCGCAAGGCCGCCTGCTGGGCAATCTGCAGGCTCTGTCCCAACCCCGTCCAAGGCAGGTCGAACATGGCAATGTCCATGGCCCGCAAGTCCAGAAAGCGCTGGTATTCCCGCAAGGTGTTGACGCTTTCGGCCGAACAGACCGTCAACGCGGTGGAAGCGGCAATGTGCCGGATTACCTCGGGTTCAAAGGAATCCACCTCCAGCCAGAGCATTTTGAACTGCTCCAGGGCTCTGGCGATTCGAATCACATCGATCGTCTGAAAGTGAAAGTTCAGGTCCAACGCAGTGTCGAAATCCGTGCCTGCCCCCTCCTTGAAGGCGCCGATCAAGTTCACTGCCTTGTCTACAACGTAGTCCGGATTCTGTCCATCGGCCGCACTCAAGGTCCGCGCAGGCTCCCCGGGGATGACCACATTGGTCTTCAGAGCCGTGTACCCGCGTTCTCTGACTTCCTGGCCCAAGGCGGCAATGTCAGCATAGGATCGCAGCGGCTGGCCGTACAGCTCGGGAAACCGGGCTCGGTACGTGCCGCAGTGAGACCAGTACACCCGAATCTCGTCCCGCAACTTGCCGCCCAACAGGGCATGCACCGGTTGTCCCAGCGCTTTGCCTTTAATGTCCCACAGCGTGCATTCCACCCCGGCAATGGACCTCTGTATGACGCCGCCAGGTCCCTGGCAGGTCAGGCGGTACATGTCCTGACACCGGGCCTGAATGTCCAGGGCATTCTGTCCCGTCAGGATCGTGGCCAGATCCCGCACGCCGCCGGCGACCGCCTGCGGCATCCGCCAATCCGTCACTTCGGCATAGCCGGTCACACCCCCATCTGTTTCTACCTTGACGAAGGTGTAGGCGGCCCAGGCGGCATCCGCGTGGATAGGCTCCACGGCAGTGATTTTCAATTCAGAGCCCATGAGATCCTGCCTTTCTGATGACATTGGAGCACGGAAGAGCCAAGGACTGCCTTTCCAACCCGCCGCAGATCTGCCCAAACCTGAAATACCACGGAACCGACATCGGGAAGGCGTGATTTGTCTGAAAGGGACAAGGAATACGCCTGGAGGGATTCGAACCCCCGACACCTGGTTCCGAAGACCAGTGCTCTAATCCGCTGAGCTACAGGCGCCCTTGGCGCGGAATCTTACCAGAAGGGAGATCTCTTCTGCCCAACGCAGTCATGCCTTGGAGTCAGGATGTGGCCCATGGCGGCGACTGTTTCGGGTCCGGCCGGGCCTTGTGATTTTGCCGGATGCGTGTGTTCTGCTTCCGCAACGCTGTTTCGGCATTGACGCCGTCGGCGGCCGCCGCCTTCACCAAATGCCACAGCACTTGGCCCAGCCTTTCCTCTGTCCAATTGCCGCCAGCCCGGAGGTTTGCGTCGAGGTCCACCCAATCCGGCAAGGCCATGCCGGATTTCCTGGCTTTGGACTGCAGCTCCCGGGCCGCTTCCAAGGCCGGCAATCCGGCAGGGATGTTGTCAAAAGGATGTGGATTCCGGTCTTGGGCGGCCTTTTCGGCCTTCTTGATCTCATCCCATTGCGACAGTACGGTGTCGCTGTCGGGAAGACTGGCCTCTCCGTATACATGCGGATGCCGGCGCACCATCTTGTGGCAGATCCCGGCCATGACGTCCGCCAACTGAAACTTGCCGTCCGTCTGGGCAATGTGAACCAGGAAGAGGGCATCCAGTATCAGGTCGCCGAGTTCCTCTTGCAGATTTTCGTCATCCTGCAGATCTATGGCCTCGATCACCTCATGGACCTCGCTGAGAATCTGTATGCGCATCGAAGCCAGCGTCTGTTCATGGTCCCAAGGGCATCCTCCCGGAGCGCGCAGCCGTGCCAACACATTGGCCAGCGAGTGGATACTGGCCTCTTCGGCCAGAGGCGGTATCAGCAGGGTTTCACAGCCGTCCGGCACGCTGCAGGAGGTCAGGGCCGACAGCCTCAGGCTCTGGCCAGGCCTCGAATTGCCCGACTGAATCCAATGCACTTCGTGATCCATCGGATATGCCTGGGCCAGACAGGAGGCAATCCGCGGCACATGAGATCCCGTTACGCACCCAATGAAGAGGGGAATGGCTACATCTGTAGGGGGGTGCCAGCGATTCTGAAACACCTCGGCCCGTACCACTTGGTATGCGTTCAAGCCCAGTCCCATGCATTGCAGTGTTGTCTCGGGTTGCAGACAGGTCGGGCCAGTCAAGGTCATGGTACTCAAGAGATAAGGGACTGGCCGACAGTGGCAGTGCCGAGCAAGGAAAAGGGGGTGGGCCAACAGCGCAGCGTGCTACCCGCCCGATTCCGGCGGGAACTGGTGTTACACAGTCCGCCGGTTGCGCAAGAAAGTCTCAACCAGGAGGGTCAGGAAGACCACAGTGAGAGCCATGGCGAAGTCCAGCAGGTCGTAAATGGCCAGCAAGGCCAGCACGCAGGCGGCGACACCGGCCAGGACGCCCTGTCGCAGCCCCGTGTTTTCCTGGGTGCGGCCCATCAAGACGGGCCACTTGCTCTGCAGCTGGCGCGAAACCACTGTGAACCCGCCACCCGCCAGCAGAAACAGCCCCAGAAACATTAGGGTGATCGCTTCGATGTTGTCCTGCCCACTGTCCAGGAAGGGGGACACTTGCTGCAACAGATACAGGCAGATTCCCAGTCCGGTCAGGAACATCACGATGCCCAGGGTGTCAGTCAGGCGGTTCAAGGGAGGCACCTCTTGGCACAGTCAGGAAACAAGGGTCCCGTCCAGTCTAGCATAGGAGCTGCGGAGCGGATTCAGCGCCGCAGCCTGTCTTGCGTTGGGCTCATTCACAGTAATCTGCCCATATGGGGGATAATGACAGCAAGATGCAGCGTGGGCATGCCGTCTTACTCAATGGGAACCGTTTCCATGGCCAAGAAGTACAAGCAAAGTCAGCAAGGTTTTTCCCGTTCCACCAAGTGGGTTGTTATCGGGTTCAGTTCCATTATCATATTGAGCATGGTGCTGGGCGGGATCAGCGCCGTCTTTCAGTAGACGCATCGCCTAGCCGGGCTCGATGGTGGCCCCGAAGGCCAGAGGATACCTGTTTGCCGGTCTGGCCGCGTTTCTTTTCGGTTCCAGTCCCATCTTTACCCGGTGGGCCACCGAAACCCTGTCTTCCTCTGAAATAGCGTTTGGCCGCCTTGCCATCGGGGGTCTGGCCGTATGGGCCATGGCGGCCTGGCGGCGCCAGCCGCTGCCCCTGCGTCAGAGTCCGGCCCTCTACGGGCTCCTGGGTCTGATCCTGAGCCTCCACTTTCTTGCCTATGTAGCGGCCATTCGCTTTACGACGCTGGCTCATGCCTTGACCCTGGTGTATTCCTCGGTCATTTTCATTGCCTTGCTGTCCCGATTCACGCTTCAGGAAGGCCTGACGCGCAGCCAATGGATGGGCGTGGCAATGGCATTGGCCGGCCTGGTGTTGTTGACGGGATTTGAACCGAACATGACCGGATCCATGCTGTGGGGGGACCTATTGGCTTTGGGCAGCGCCCTGACTTTCGCCATCTACAGCGTGGCCGGTCGGCACCAACGGGCGCAGACAGACCTCTTTGCCTATGCCGGAACGGTCTACCTGCTGGGGGCGATCTGCACACTGCCATTCGCAGCTCTTGCCTTCTCGCCTCAGGGATACACCTGGAAGTCCATCGCGAGTGTGGTGGGAGCCGGCCTCATTCCCATGGGCATTGGCCACACTCTGTACAACGCCGCCTTGCGCTACCTCAATGCCACCGTGGTAAACCTCCTGGCCATGCAGGAAGTGATGATAGCCTTGCTGGCAGGCGCCTTGCTCTTTGCGGAACTGCCGAGCGGGTACACCCTCGCCGGAGTGGGTCTGACTCTGGCAGGCATCGTTCTGGTCGTTCGTTGAAAGCGGAAAGCCAACTTGATGGACAACACGGAAATGGGGAAAGATGGGTTGCGCCGGTGCACCTGGGCCTATGCAGGCGCCGCCATGATGGCGTACCATGATCAGGAATGGGGTGTTCCCGTCGAATCCGATCCAGACCTGTGGGCCAAGCTGGTGCTGGACACCTTTCAAGCAGGGCTTTCCTGGCGGGTGGTGCTGGAGAAACGGGACCGGTTCCTGGCCGCATTTGACGGTCTTGATCCTGCTGTCGTGGCTGCATACGATGCGCAAAAGGTCGAGGCCTTGATGGCCGATCCGGGAATCGTGAGAAATCGGTCCAAGATCCGGGCCACCATCAGCAACGCCCAGGCCTATTTGGAACTGTGTCAGAGGGAGGGCAGTTTTCGGCGGTGGCTACTGCAGTACATCAACTACCGGCCTATCATCAGCGGACAGTGTCCTGTCACCTCGCCTGAGGCCCAGGCCATGGCCAAGGGGCTGAAAAAGGCCGGCTTCAAGTTCACCGGCCCCATCGTCTGCTATGCCTTTATGCAGGCTACCGGCTTCGTCATGGACCACGTCCCGGCCTGCTTTCGGGCCGCGGCCTGCACGGCAATGCTCCAAGCGTCTCCGGAAAACGTGGCCATCCCCACCGGGGATCACGCCTAGAGGAGCCGGGTCAGCAAGTTGTACTCTCGAATCAGAGCATCCACCTTGTTCTTGTAGGTGAGCAGGGATCGGCGGCCTTCCACTTCCAAGGGAGTGCGGGACTTGAAAGCGGACAGCGACTGACTCAGATCCTTGTCTTCCTCCAATTCGTGCGGAGGGGACGTGCGCCACTGCTGAATGAACTTGACAGTCTCCACATCATATTGACTGATGTCGTTGTGCAGGTCCCGAAGGCGTTCGCAGGAAACCTCTGGAAAAGGGAGCTCGCTCAACACTTCCCAGGCCCGATTGAATCGGCGGCGTTGACGCTGTATTTCCTCGCCCATTCCGTGAGTCACCCCTAGTCGCAAAGGATATGAAGGCCCCTTGATTATAAATTTCGTGTTGGCTGCAAGCGAAATCTGGTCGCTTCCTGCCACCCTGGCCGTAGCCGTTCCCTAATGCGCCCGCCATTCACTTTTGCCATTCAAGCCCGTCAGGGACAAGCCCGCCAAGCGGCTTTTCAGACGGTGCATGGCCCTGTTCAAACCCCGGCCTTTGCTCCTGTAGGCACACAGGCCACGGTCAAGACGCTGGAGCCGCGAGACTTGCAAGAGGCAGGTTGCGACCTGATTCTGGCCAACGCCTATCATCTGTATCTGCGTCCTGGTCACCGTCTGATTCAATCCTTGGGGGGACTGCACGAATTCATGCAGTGGTCAGGACCCATTCTGACCGACTCGGGCGGCTTTCAGGTCTTCAGTCTGGCTCACAGACGCAGATTCGATGATGCCGGGGTTGCGTTTCAATCGCATCTGGATGGCAGCTGGCACCAGTACACACCGGCCTTGGCCATGGAAATTCAGGAGAGTCTGGGCCCAGACATCGCCATGGTCCTGGATGAGTGTGCGCCACCGCACGACCGTGACTACATGCAGGCATCGCTGGAACGAACCCACCGCTGGGCCGAAGAATGCCGTGCAGTGCACACCAGGGAGGATCAGGCCCTGTTTGGCATCGTGCAGGGGGGGATTCATGAGGATCTGCGAGTCGCCAGCGCCATATTCCTGGCCCAACTCGATTTTCCTGGCCTGGCCATTGGCGGGCTGGCTGTGGGCGAGACGAAACAGGAAATGTACCGTACCCTAGCCTGCACATGTCCCGTCCTGCCTGAGAACCGACCCCGGTATCTTATGGGGGTGGGAGCCCCGGATGACATTGTGGAGGCCGTGCACCACGGTGTGGACATCTTCGACTGTGTAATGCCGACCCGCATCGCCCGCAACGGTTCTGTACTGCATCCGGAAGGTCGCCTGAATCTGAGAAATGCAGTTCATGCCACAGCCGAAGTCCCTTTGCAACACGATTGTGCCTGCTACACCTGCACGCACTTTTCGCGGGCCTATCTGCACCATCTCACCCGGTGCAAGGAGATTTCCGGCTTGCGCCTGTGCACGATTCACAATGTGACCTTCATGCAAAACCTTATGCAGGACATCCGACAGGCGATTCAGGGCCAGCGCTGGACTGAGTTTCGGCAAGAATTCCACGCCCGGTATCGAATTCCGGACCAGACTGCGCGGCATGCCCAAAGGGCCCTGGGGTGGGAAGCGCAATCCCGACACCGGGCCACTGAGCCGGACAGCTGAGACCCCGCATGTTTTCGGATGTGCCTGAGCTGTATCAGGCTCTGGTCTTGGGTATTCTGCAAGGGCTGACCGAATTCCTGCCCATTTCGTCCAGTGGTCATCTGGTAATCCTGCCCACATTGTTGCAATGGTCGCCCCCTTCATTGTTGGCAGCCGTGGTGGTGCACATGGGGACCCTGCTCTCTGTCTGCTGGGTGTTCAGGCGAAGCATTCGGGACATGATCCGGGACATGTGGAAGACGTTGACATACAAGCGCTGGGCCAGCTACCAGGCCCGCGAAGGGTATTTCATATGCCTGGCAGCGATCCCGGCAGTGGCCGCAGGCCATTACCTGCGGCCGGTCCTGGCCGCAGCCATGTCCAGCCCAGCCACAGCGGCGTACGGGCTTTGTGTCACAGCCTTGCTTCTGGGGGGCAGTGAGTGGATCGCGCATCGGCGCGAACAGTACCGCTACATTGAGGAATTGACCTGGCGGGACGCGGTATGGATGGGGCTGGGACAGGCCTTGGCCCTGGTCCCTGGCATAAGCCGCAGCGGTGCCACGATGGCGATGGGGCGCGCGCAGTCTCTGGAGCGGCCAGGCGTGGCCCGCTTCAGCTTTCTCATGGGTCTTCCCGTCATGCTGGGGGCCAGTCTGCTGGAGTTCCGCAAGGCTCTGGCCACAGATGCCTCCGGGCTGACTGTGCAAGGCTGGCCGCTGGCCGTGTCCTTTCTGGCCAGTGCCCTGTCAGGGGTTCTGGCGATCCGGTTCCTGATGAATTTCGTGCGCCGGCGTGGTCTGTTGCCTTTTGCGGGCTACTGCTTGATTCTGGGTCTGGGCCTGCTCTACCATCTGAGCTTCGCCACTGGCGGTGCCTGAGAGCCACGACCTGCGGCCTGCACTTTGGCCCTCAGGACAGAGCATCCCGCAGACGGAACCTGACAGGCTGTGTCTGGCGCCAAGGCAATCGCAAAGTCGGGAGAAGAGAAAAGGCGATGCTTGCTCAAGCCGAGTTTGAGGACTTGCGAAAGGCTGATATGGCTCGATTCCCAAGTGCACCCCGCACTTTCCCATCCCGAACGCCCCAACAGGACATAGCTGCCTTGTGACAGAATATGGGCCAGTTGGCGGATGTACTGGATGGCGGGGGATTTTCTTGGTTTGCCTGGTTCTGCTCGACGGATTGGTTGCTTTGAGCCTCAATGTCTTTCGTGGGTTTCATGCATGTGGCCGAGCTCCCCAGCAGCAACTACGCACCGTTACCATTTTTACTGGCAACTTGCGGTTGATCGCCTCCGTTTATTCCGCCAAGGACCAATACGCAGACAACTGCGTAGTCCGTACCGCACCTTGGCTTCCTGTGCCAAAGACCTCAGTGTCTCGGACCGCTATGACGGTCCGGTACCATGACCTTGAGGATACTCTGCTCTGTTCAAGAAACATCGACTTGACATATCCACGGCGGCAATAAACTGCTGCATTGTGCCGCACGAGGTGCGGCACTTGGTCATAGTCGGCGATGGCCTCTTTGTACTGGCCCAGTGCCGCCTTGGTGTACCCCCGGTTGTAATACGCCACGGCCAGGTCCGGGTCCCGTCGTAGGGCTTGGTTGTAGGCCGCAAGAGACGCGGCTTTGGAGCCGTGATGGTTGGGGAAGCCAGTGGGGTGCCTAGAAACGTGGCACGGATCTCCTCTATGGTTTGCGGCCGCGCCTCCACCCGCAGTTCCAGGGCCTGTCGGATGGCTGTGCACAAAGGCTGCGGCAGGCCCAACGAGAAGGTCAAATCGCCTGCATGCCCTTGCATACGAGCCAGAGCGCTGCTGGGCAGATCCCCGGTCAGCGCGTGGTAGAGTGTGGCCCCCCAGGCCGAAGATGTCCGTATAGGGCCCGAAACGTCCTTCTTGGCTGTACTGTTCCGGCGTTGCGTAGTCCTCAGTCAAAATGCGCGTGTGCTTCATGGTCCGACCGGTCTGGAAGGCCCGCGCCGATCCGAAATCGATCAGCACGGTGCGCAAGTCCTCGGTCAGCATGATGTTGGCCGGCTTGATATCGCGGTGCAACAACTGGTGACTGTGCACCTCCTCCAGGGCTTCGCACAAGTTCAGGGCCAGATCCCGTACCTCTCCCCAAGGAAATGCGCCCCGCTCTTGGATACAAGCTTCCGGAGTTTGTCCTTCCAGATACTCCATCACGATGTAGGCCGTGTTGTTCTCGCGGAACATGTCATGGACGTCCACGATGTTCTGGGACTGGAATCCGGCGATGATCTGCGCTTCGCGCAGGGCACTGTCCCGCTCCCGGGAGAAGTCTTCCTGCTGCGTGGTCGGCACCATCACGCGGGTGCCGCGGCGCATGGCCCCGAGGGTCGCGGGAAACAGCTCCTTGATGGCCACCCGACGCCGCAGGGCCTTGTGCCGCCCTCGGTAGATGCCGAAGCCCCCCGCACCTAGCACACGCCCCACGATGAACTTGCCGGTGTACAGAGGCGTGCCTGCGGGAAGTGTCCGGTCCGGCGGGGTTGCCGCCATGCCGCAGGCAGGACAGGCTGTGTTGTGGTCAGCGAATGAGGTGGCGCAATAGGCGCAAATCTCTGTACCCATGGCGCATTCAGCGAGCCGGGATCACCAGAATGGCCGAAGGATGTCTCGGGGGTGCACCCCCGTCTTGGTGCATGACCTCTTGAGCCCGACCCGTACTGTCCAGAGGCAGTGCCAAGGACATGGTGCCTGCATCGCTGGATTCGGGCCGTTTCTGGATGCTTTCCGGTTTGCCCCGGAGGAGTTGCTGGCCAAATCCGGCATGGTGCCTTGCTCCTGTTCAGCCCCAAATGGCAGGCATCCAGGTCAAAGCCGAGAGGCAGGAGTCAAGGCTGCGGGGAAAACGGCAGATCTGGCCGCGCGGGCATGTGGCCTGGTGGAGATCGGATTCCGCCACGATCCGGTGGATTCCATCCTGTTTCGGAGCTGATCATGATCCCCGCGTGTCACCGCCGTCCTGAAGTATACCGGTATCTGCGGCACATGCAGACGGTAGAGCGAATCACGCGCAAGGCAATCCCAAGGTCAAGAAGCATCACGGAGCAGCGGCCATTGTCCTGTGTTGAATCCGGATTTTAGCCTGATTGACCTCGGCTCCACGCTCCCGGAGGCAGCGTCGACCTCAATCAATGCGCCGTTGTAGCGCGCCATGATCCACCTTGAACTTGAATCCTGACTTTGCGACGGCCCGGGCTTCCATCCATCCTCATACAAACATGGACACTCCAAATGAGTTATAATCCCTGCGCTGGGAAGCATGCAGGTTTCGGCCGTGTGCAGCCCCCTCCGGTGCAAGCTAGAGGTGTGCGGAGTTTGTGACGCAGAGTGGGGAATCCCACTTTTTGTTTATTTAAGGGGCAGAAGCAAGGTACAGCCGTTGAGGCAAACAGGCAATGAACAAGGAACTGGTAGTTGGCATCAAGGCAGTTGCGGCCGAGCGGGCCTTGGACACCAACGTCATTTTTGAGGCCATCGAAGCAGCGTTGGCTTCCACCTACCGCAATCGCAACGGATTGCTGTCCAATGTGGTCGCCAAGGTAGACCGCGTGACCGGCGAGTCCAGCCTCTTCGTCGAAAAGGAAGTGACGGACGAAGTGCTGGATGACCGCACCATGATCACCTTCGAGGATGCCCATGAAGTAAGCCCTGAGGCGGAAGAGGGGGATCTGGTGCTGATTGAAATCCAACCGGAGGATATCAGTCGGATTGCCGTGCAAACCGCCAAGCAGGTCATTATCCAGCACATCCGCGAAGCCGAACGCAACATCATCTACCAAACGTACAAGGACCGAGTCGGCGAGATCATCAGCGCCCAGGTGCGCAGTGTGGACTCCATGTCCAACACGGTCACCGTCACGGTCAATGACCGGTCCGAATTTGTCCTCAAGCGTGAAGAGCAGATTCCCAACGACCGGTTGCGGCGCGGCGACTACATCAAGCTGTATGTGGAGAAGGTGGAAAAGGACAATCGCGGCCCCTACGTCAAGCTGAGCCGCACACATCGCAACCTGCTGCGCCGGCTGCTGGAACAGGAGATTCCGGAATTGCGCGAAGGCATCGTGGAAATCAAGAACATCGTGCGCGAGCCCGGAGCCCGCAGCAAGGTGGCGGTCATCGCTACGGTGGACAATGTGGATCCTGTGGGCAGCTGCGTGGGCATGCGCGGCGTGCGCATCAAGAACATTGTCAGCGAGCTGGCCGGGGAACGGATTGACGTGGTGGAGTGGAGCGAGGAACCCCACATCTATATCCTGAATGCCATCAGCCCGGCCAAGGCCACAGGGGTCGTTCTGCATGAGGACGGAGCCAACCGCACGGCTACCGTGGTCGCGGCCGATGACCAGCTGAGCCTGGCCATCGGGCGGTCAGGCCAGAATGCCCGCCTGACCGCTCGTTTGACAGGCTGGCGGATCGACATCAAGAGCGAATCCGAAGCCCAAAGCGAAGGCATTGATCTGTTCGAGCTTCAGCAGAACATGATCAAGCATGATCAACTGGCAGTGGCCAGCCGCCGCTTGGCACGCAGCCAGTCTGAATCTGCCGATTCCCTGCAGCGGGCCGCCCGGACCCTGGCCAGTCGCGATGGGGCGGCGGCGGACGGCACCGACAAGCCGGATGCACTCAGCGGGGTGTTGCAGGATGCCTTGGGCCAGCCTCCCACCTCCGATGCCGAGGAGAAGTGGCAGTCGGCTGCCCAGGAAAGTGCGCGTCCCGCGGAGTTCGTGCCGTCTGTGCCCGTGGACGAAGCCTTTAGGGAAGCTGCCCAGAAGGCTCTGGAGCAAATGTCCTACGAGGAATACACCGAGAATCTGCAGCAGCAGAATGAATCCGTTGCTGCGGAAGAGGAGACCCCGGATGACGCATCGGACACTTCGTCCGAAGAGGAACTGCCCGCTGTCATCACGGCCGATATGCTGAGGGCCCGCCGAGAGGCGACGCGGACCGATGTCCAGAGTCTGGCGGATATGGAGATCCCGCCGGAACTGTTGGCCGGTTATGAAATGGATGCGGCCTCGGACAGTCCGGCTCAGGAAGAGGACGAAGATGATGATGAGAGCAGACGGCGTGCTGCCGGTGCCGGCCCCAGGCCGCAACGGCGCGAAGGTTCTCCCAATGCCGCCCGCTTTGACGAACTGCTGGATGAGTGAAACAGGTCATGGCCAAGTCACGGTCGGTCCGGCCCAGGCGGACTCCGCAGCGAACCTGTGTGGCTTGCCGTCAAGTGCAGGACAAGCGCTCCCTGATTCGGATTGTGAAAAGCGCGCAAGGGATTCTGGTGGATCCCACGTCCAAACTGTCCGGGCGAGGCGCCTACCTGCACGCCAACAAGGATTGTTGGGCGGTTGGCCTGGGTCTGGCTCAGGCAGGCAAGTCCGGTCGCCGGAACCCACCCATGGCCCAGGCCCTCAAAGCCCAGTTGACGACAGAGGACATAGGACGCTTGCAGAATTACCTGGAATGTCTGGGAGAAGCCTCCCTCGCCGATCAGGAAACCCGTGATTGACAAGACGGCAGGCACAGCGCCCCTCGGGCTTTCGCGCGCGGAGGCGGTTGTCCAGTGTACCCAGTCAGCCTTGGCGCCCAAGGTGGTTGTCGCCGGGGCGCAGTTCCTTGGAGGATGGAGATAAGATAAGAGTATGGCAGAAGAAGAAGCAAAACCCGAAGAACAGGAGACTGTTTACATCGATGCCCCCATTACTGTGGGCGAACTGGCCGTGGTGGTGGGCAAGAGCCCCATTGACCTGTTGCGCATTCTGATGAGCTTTGGCCTGATGGTGCCCATTACCCAGGCCATCGACTTTGAGACGGCGGAAATTGTCTGTCACGAACTTGACATCACCATCAGGCCCAAGTCCGATCGGGGAAAGGAAGAGATGGAGGCGGCGGCAGAGCCCGCCGAGGAATCCACGCCTTCCCTGATTCGGTCGCGTCGGGCCAAGATCCGGGAAATGGTCAAGGCGGAGAAGCAATCCAGCTTGCAGACTCGACCGCTGGTGGTCACCGTCCTGGGACATGTGGATCACGGCAAGACCACTCTGCTGGACGCTATCCGCAAGACCAGCGTGGTGGATACAGAGGCGGGTGGCATCACCCAGGCCATGGGAGCCTACCAGGTCCACCATGAGACTGACGGGGACTGCCAGACGATCACCTTTATTGACACCCCAGGACACCAGGCCTTCACCCAAATGCGGGCCCGCGGGGCCGAAATCACGGATCTGGTCATTCTGGTGGTGGCCGCGGATGACGGCATCATGCCGCAGACCCGGGAAGCCATCGAGCATGCCCAGGCGGCGGAAGTTCCCATCGTGGTGGCGTTGAACAAGGTCGACCGGCCCAACGCCAACATCAACAATGTGATGACGCAGCTGGCCAATCAGGACCTTATACCGGTGGATTGGGAAGGCGACACCCATGTTGTGCCCATCAGTGCCCTGCAAGGGGACAACATTGACGGGCTACTGGATACCATTACCCTGCTTTCCGACGATATGGCCCCCGAGGCCAACCCGGATGGGCGGGCCGTGGGTACCGTGGTGGAAGCTCACGTGGACCGCCAGCAAGGAGTTACAGCCACGCTGCTGGTCCAGAACGGGACATTGAGGCAGGGGGAGTTCGTGGTCATTGGCGACAAATGGGGGCGCGTAAAGGCGATGCGGGACCACGAAGGGACCCGTCTCCAGGAGGCGGGGCCCAGCACGCCGGTCCAGGTTCTGGGCATGTCGGCGCCACCCGAGGCCGGGGAATTCTTTGAAGTCCTGCCTTCCAAGAAGGCCGCCATGCAGCTGAGCAAGGAGCAGGCTCCCAAGAACGTGGCGTCAAGCGCTCCGGGTGCTCCGGGTGTCCTGGAAGAGACCGATGTCAACAGTCTGTTTGCCATGATCCAGGGTGAAGAGGCCAAGGAACTGCGGGTGATTCTGCGAGCCGACGTACAAGGCAGCGTGGACCCGATTCTGACTTCCTTGGATGGAGTGGATCAGGAAGAGGTGGAAATCAAGGTGCTGCGCAGCGCGGTGGGCGACATTTCCGAAACTGACGTGTTGCTGGCCGAAGCCAGTCAGGCCATCATTGTGGGCTTTAACGTGTCCGTGGACAAGAGTGCCGAGCTGCGGGCGGAAAAGCAGGGGGTCACCATTCGGCTGTACCAGGTCATTTACGATCTGGTGGAGGATATGGAAAGAGCCCTGAAGGGCATGCTGGATCCGGAATACGTCGAAGTCGTCGTGGGCCAGGCCGAGGTCCGGCGATTGTTCCCGGTCAAGAACGGCATGGCTGCCGGCTGTGTGGTCATAGATGGGACCATCAAGAACAACGCCAATGCGCGCCTGGTTCGGGCTGGCGCCCAAAGCCGCACCGCGCGCATCATTGAAGTCAGGCGGTTCCGCGACAAGGTGGACCAGGTCCGCATGGGGCAGGATTGCGGCATTAGTCTCCAAGACATCAATGACTTTAGAGAAGGCGACCTGATTGAGGTCCTGGAACTGCAGGAAGTCGAACGCTAAATGGCCTCCATCCAGCAGGAGCGGGTGTCCCAGCTGCTCCTTGAAGAGCTGAAAGCCATCATTGAGCAGGATCTGCAGGATCCTGTCCTGGATTCAGTGCAGGTCTGGAAAGTCAAGGTAGGCGCCGACCGGCGCAATGCCAAGATTTTTGTGTATCACCAGGATCCGGCCTACTCCCGCGGCCAGGTCCTGCAGGCCCTGCACCGAGCCAGGAACTACTGCCGCCAACAGCTGACCTATCGCAACGTCATAGGACGCGTGCCGGATTGTCATTTCACCTACAGCGACGCTGAGCGGGCCGCCGCGCAGGTGCAGGATCTGCTTGATTCTCTGGAGCTGGAGCCCGATGGTCCCTGAATCTGTACTGAGTGCCATCCAGGGGGCCCACCGCATCCTGTTGATCAGCCACGTGGAGCCGGACGGTGATGCCTACGGCAGCATATTGGGCTTGAAGTGGATTCTGGAGGACGCAGGCAAGGAAACCTGCACTGGCATAGACAGCAAGAGCGACAGCACCTATGCCTTTCTGCCGGGACATGGCACTGTGAAACGCCCCCGGGATGTGAGAGGCTCCTTCGACCTGGTGGTCATCACTGACTCCTCGTCCGCGGACCGCATGGGCGAGTTCCGGTACCTGCAGGTTGTGCAGCAGGCCCCTTGGGTGATTGTGGATCATCACCCCACCAACACCCGCTTCGGGAACCGGGATTTGAACTGGGTGGCCCCAGAGCACATATCGGCCTGCAACATGGTGGTGCATCTGTGTGAGGAACTGGGATATGAATGTGGCGCCAAGGCCAAGAAATGTCTGATGACGGGCATGATTACCGATTCGCAATGTTTCCGCGTCTATGCCACCGACGAGAAATTCATGCAGGACGTGCTGGAAGTCATGGGGCCGGACAGCTTCAGTCTCTACGACATCGTGTCGCAAACCGTGGGGTCGCAGTCCTTTTCGGAGTTGCAGATGTGGGCCAAGGTGTTGCCGTCCCTGAAACTGGAGGACAAAGTCGTCTGGTTGACCCTGCAGGAGGAGCGATTGGTCCATCCTGGCGAACGTGTCAAGACAGGAGGACTGATCCAGAAACTGACAGAGGTGAAGGAAGCCGAAATCTCTGCCATCTTTACGGAACGCACCCAGAATGACGGTCGGCGTGGTGTGACATGCAGTTTCCGGTGCCGCCCGCACCTAGATGTCAGCACACTGGCTCACAGCTATGGTGGGGGCGGCCACCAACTTGCATCCGGCTGTTTTATTGAAGCTCCACTGCATGAAACCGTGCAGCGGGTTGTGGCGGAGCTGAAGCAGATTGTGGCCGAGAGCAGGACTGAATCTGTCTCCTAGGCGCCGTGACCCGACAATCCCGGTGGCACCCAAAGGCTTGGGGATGAAAACGTGAGCCAGGCCCCAGAGGGCATGCTTCTTCTGGACAAGCCCGGGTTGCGGATGCCCCAGAGCTGCCTGCCAGAAACTCGGTTGCCGACCAGCCATGACATGGTGCAGTTGGTGCGCAGGACCTTGGGCCTGCGCCGTGTGGGCCACACGGGCACGCTGGATCCTTTCGCCAGCGGACTTCTGGTCATTTGCGTAGGCAGGGCGACACGGTTGGCAGAGTATTACCAGGCATTGCCCAAGACATACATGGCGGGAGTTCGATTCGGAGCCGAGACGGATACCGGGGACATCACAGGCCGGTTTTTGCCAGACGCAGGGACAGGGGGTTGGGATGCCGATGGCATCGAGGCGGTCTTGCCCGACTTTATAGGACGGCAATGGCAAGTGCCGCCCGCCTATTCCGCCAAAAGGATTTCCGGCCAACGGGCTTATGACCTGGCCAGAGCCGGCGAGAGGGTGGACTTGGCAGCCCAAGAGGTCCATGTCTACGACATTGCGGTGCTGCCGTCTCAGGATCCTCGGGACATGGCTCTTCGCATCACCTGTGGGGCTGGGACCTACATTCGCAGTCTGGCCCAGGACATTGCGCGCAAGGTGGGTACCCGGGCCTTTCTGTCCAGTCTGAGGCGCACTGCCTTGGGCGGCCTGTCTGTAGAAGACGCCTGGACTCCGGACGAGCTCGTTGCCGCGGATGGTTGGCAGCCAGAATCCGCCGCCTGCTTGCAGCCAGGTCGTGGTCTGCCTTGGCCGCGGCTGGCGTGCGGCCCGGCATTGGCCCGGAGGCTTGGCCAGGGCCAAACAGTCTTGTTGGCTGAATCTGAATTTCCGCTGACTGCGGATCAGAAGGCCCTGGCTGTGACGCCCGAAGGAGACTTTCTGGGCATACTGGTCTGTCTGGGCACGGCCCCGGAACGAAAAGCCAGGGTCAAGGCGGCAAAGTGGCTGGCCGAGGCCAGCTAGCTCGACTTTGCAACGCCATGCGCATCGTTACAGATCTCCGCAGGGTGGTCCTGCCTGCGGCATCGGTGGTGATCATCGGCAAGTTCGATGGAGTGCACATGGGGCACCTGGCCATTCTGCAGGAAGCCGTGCAGATTCGGGAGGAATTGCGTTGCTCCGGAGCGCCCGGCACCCAGCTCGTGGCCCTGTCCTTCAATCCCCTTCCTTCCATGTTTTTTGACCCGGGCGGACAACTGAAGCTGATCAACTCCCCGCCAGTCCGCAGTTCCCTTCTGCTGGCGGCCGGGGCGGATCTCTGTGTCATGCAGACCTTCAATGAATTTCTGGCCAATCTCTCTGCCGCCGCATTCGTGGACATGATCAAGACCCATCTGAACATGAAGGTGTTGGTGATCGGCAAGGACTTTGCTCTGGGCAAGAATCGCCAGGGAACCGGCCCCATTCTCCAGCGTTGGGGACAGGCCCAGGATTTTGCGGTCCGATTCATCGGCGATGTGCGCCAGGAAGGGTACGTAGTGCGCAGCAACACCATCAGACAGCTGCTCCACAGAGGCGAAGTGGGAAGGGCCAGGGACCATTTGGGCCGGAACCACTTTGTGGTGGGCCGAGTGAAGCCCGGAGTCAGGTTGGCGCGCAAGCTGGGCTTCCCGACGGCCAATCTCACCATTGACGACACGGTCTGTTATCCTCGCAATGGGGTGTATGCCACTTGGCTCTGGCTCCAGGATCCCTTTGGCATTCATGCCAGCGTGACCAATCTGGGATTTAGGCCCACCTTCAACGGCGTGGAATACCGCGTGGAGACGCATCTGCTGGACTATCCCCCAGATCTGGCCGAAGATCACTTGTATGGGCAACGCGTGGCAGTCTCCTTCGCTGAGAGGCTGCGCCCCGAAATCCGGTTTGAGTCTGTTGAGGCATTGTCGGCGCAGGTGCAGCAAGACATTCGTGCAGCCCGCAGTTTGCTTGCCCACGAGGAGGACGATGGTCTTGTCCTCCGCGTCATGGAAGAAATCCTGCAAGGGGAGGACGCCGGTTCCGACTAGATCTCTGCCACCACCCGACTGCCCTCTGGCCCTGACTCCAGACGCACAACATGGTCCAGATGCTCCTCGAAGGTGTCATCGTGACTGATGACAAATATCTGTTCGAGGCCACCCAGGGTCCTCAGACTGGATGCCAGCTGGCTTCTTCGTTCTACATCCAAATTTCCGGTGGGCTCATCCAGAAACACGAACTGGACATTGGACAGCCGGCGGAGCAAGGCCATGATCACAGACAAGGAAGCCGCCATCTGCTCTCCCCCTGAGAGCTGCCGGAAACTTCTTTCTTTCCCCTTGACGTTCAAGACAATGCCGAATTCCGCGTCCCACTGCAGAGATCGGGTATGGTCCCCCATCAGCGCACAAAAGAACACATTGGCCAGCTCGCTGATGCTCTGAATCAAGGCAGCCGTGATCTTCGGCAACGCACGGCGCATCAGATCCTTGACCCAGATCACCCGGTCCTCGCGATGCTGCAGGAGAGCCAGTCTCTTGCTTTCCTGCTCTTGCTTTCGGGCCAGCACATGCAGGGCGGCCACGTCTCTCTTGACCTCCTCCAGATTCTGGCGCTGAACCTGGAGCGTGGCTTCCTTGCCTGCCAGTTCGGTGTTCCACCGCGCGACTGATTCCTGCAGAATGCCATGTGCTTGGGGCTCATATTGGGCCTCCAGATCTGTCTGCCGCCTCTCCAGATCAGACAGTTCCTGCTCTGCCTGTTCCATTTGCAGGGCCAGCCTGGATGACTCCTTTTCCAGGTCCGTCAGGCCTTGGGCTGCCGCTTCATGCGCAACGTAACTGTGGTATCCGCTGCGGTTTTCGTCTCTTTGAAGACGCAATTGTCGGACCTGGTCCGCCAGGTCCTCCACGTGGTCGGTGACTTCCGCGATCTGGGCCGCGTCCGCCTCCTTGTGCCTCAAGGCCCGCCGGAGCTCTGCAAGGTCTTCATCCCCCCGGGACTTTGCCGTCAAGGCTCTGTCGGCTTGCTCCCACTCTTCCACGGCAGGCCGCAATGTCTCCCGCCTTTCCTGCCACTGCTGTCGAGTGGCTTGAATCGCTTCCAGCCTTTCCCGTTCGCGGGTTCTTTCGCTGATTTCCTCCCGTAGCCGTGCCAGGTTCGCAAGGCAGATTTCCAGGTCCCTTTGGTCTCTGCACACGGCCATGGCGGCATGCAATGCGTTGCTTTCTGCCTGCAGAGGGTCCTGAGCCTGTACGATGGCCATCCGCCTCTGGCACAACTCATCCAAGGCCTGGGAGCCATCCCCTATCTCGGTCTCCAGTCGAGCAGTCAATGCAGCTATCAAGTCACGGCTTAGCCCCTGTTCACAGACGGGGCAGCGGACTTGACGAGAGTGGTCATGCTGGGCCTGCTGGAGCGACTTCAGCTGCCTATCCAGTGTGTCCCGTTGGATGTGGACACTGTTTCGCTGCAATTCCAGCGCCTGTTGGTCGTGGACATGATCTGCCTGGAGTGACTGGATCTCCGCCATACGCATTTCGGCGCTGTCCCGCTCTGCCACTTCCCTCCTGATGGCATCTCTGTCAGTCTCGTTGTGAACCAGTTGGCTTCGGAGCGAATCCAGCTCTTTTGTCAATGCGTCGATATGGCTGGTCTGCGAAGGACATTGGTCCAGCTTCCTCCTCACCTCCTCCGCTTCATTCTTGGCGGGCTGAAGTTCATCCAGTCGGCTCTGGAGTCGGTGCAAGCGCGCGATCTGTGTCTGCTTGTCTTGGACTTGATCCTGCAACAGGCCCATTTCCCCTTGCAGTTGACTCAGTTTTCGTTGCAATCCCTGCAGGGACTGCAGGTTTGCCTCCACCGGCTCCAGCTGTCTCTCTGCCTCTCTGTAGCGCCAGTGCGCCTTTGCATGCTGTGCGGCCTGTTGCGCGGCCTCCCTGGCTTTCGCCAGTTCCCTGTCCAAGGAGTTGGCTCTCTCCAACAGTCTGGCATGCTCCAGAGACGCGGCCGAATGCCGAGTCTTGACTTCCTGCACCCTGTGCTCCAATGCATCGAGTTGCTGCAGCTGGGCCTGACCGGCATCTCGCGCCTCTTGGATTGTTTGTGTTTCCGCTTCCAGAGCCTGCAACGCGGTCTGCAACTCCAATTGCCTGGCCCTCAGGCGGTCCAGTGGCTCCAGTTGACCTTCCAGGCGGCCCAGCGTGGCTCGGCAATCGGCGACCCGCTGCTGCGCATAGGCCCGGGTTGCATTGAGCTCCGCGTCTATGCGGCGGTACTTCTCAATGCCCAGCAGAGGCCCAAAGTGATCTTTGCGGGGGGCAGGCCCCATCAGGAAGGGAGCTTGAAAGGTGCCCTGCTCAATGCCCACCGCGTCTCGAAACAGGGTCTTCATGTCTGGTGCACCTGGGACCCCCAAGTGATCCTGCACAAAGGCCAGCACATTGTCTGTGCCCTCTTGGACCTTGAAGCCGTCATCACAATTGTAGACATAATTCCGAGAGCCGCCGCCGACCGTGCGGTGAATGTCGTAGGTCAGATGGTCTTTGGCACTGCGCATGCGCACTCTGATTGAGCCTCGGGAATGCCCTTCACGCGTGAAGTCCTTGATGGCAGGGCTGAGGCAATTGAAGAGGGCATAGCCAATGGCCTGCAGAATCGTGGTCTTGCCAGCCCCATTCTGGCCCAACAGTCCATTGACACCAGGTCCAAAGGCAATGGTTGCCTCCTGGTACGCCTTGATGTTCTTCAGTTCAAGTTCCAGCAGACGCATCAGGAATCCGCTTCGTGGTCCGCAGGTCGGAGGTCGTCCATGGAATTGAGGGTTTCATATACCAGCCTGGGCTCCGCCTTGGCCAAGACCAGGTCGGAGGTGTGCTGCACTATGGCCAGCCACCTCTGCGGATCCGTGCCGTAGTCAGGATGCCGCCCAATCATGTCCCGCAGAATTCTGTATTCGACCTCCTGCAGCGACTCATTGGCGGCCTCTGGATCCCCCATGGAAAAATCAGGGCGATCCACCAGTACGATTTGGCAAACCAACGGGTTGCAGATCCGCTCGGCCCTTTCCATCAGATCCTGAAAATCCAACTGGAAGGCCGCGAAGCGCAAGGTGCCGGTCAGCAACACCCTGAGGACAGGAGCGGTCGCGCCCGTGGCCGCCTTGTGAATCTCGTCCCAGCGATTCTGCAGATGGGATTCGAATTGTGCTCCCAGTTCAGGCGGACTGTCCGCCTGGCTCACATCAAACTGTTCCCTGATGCGGGGTCTGACCGGGGAGGCCAGGTGTGTTACCTGATGCAGGGGCTCCTGTTGGGTGTCCACTTGCACCAGTTCCATGCCCCCGGGCCGGTGGGGATCGTACTGATCCCAGGCCGTCACTTCCAGGCTGCCCGGGTTGAATATCCAGTCATTCAGGTGGAAGGGCTTGTGAAAGTGACCCAAGGCCACATAGTCGACCGCGGAGGCAAAGGGCTCCAGATCGCCAAGACCAAGAGTGTCCGGAACATGCTCTGGCAATTGTCCCTGAAGCCCTGCATGCAGGGCCAGAATGGAGTAGGCCCCGTGCTGACTGACCTTGTGCAGGGGTGCCGCAAAGGCATCCAGCGTCGTCCTCAGACCGGCTCCCTTGTAGCCGACTCCAAACACGAACACCTGCTCCATGACTTCGATGAAGCTGCCTGTTGTGTCGCGGTCCGCGGCGACCAGATCGCCTGACGCGTCAGGCATGTAGTTGAGCAGCGTCACCAGTTCGTGCTGCGCCAGATACTGGCACCAGGTGATCCCCGAATCCCGATAGAGTGGCCGGTCATGATTGCCTTCCACCATGACGCAGGGAATCGCGGCCTGCCGTAACAACCCCAAAAAGTACTCGGCCTGCCGCAAGGTCGTCGGCTGCAGATTCGACCGCTTGTGAAACAGGTCCCCCGCGACGACGACAAAGTTCACGGCATGGTTGATCGCTTCTTGGGCGGCCCATCGCGCCGCATGGGCAAAATCGTTGAAACGTTCCCTGGAACTGTACTGGTAATAGCCCAAGTGCAGGTCTGCCATGTGCAGAAAGGAAAACTTCATCTCGGCTGGTTCTCTACAATTGGTGGTCCACGGCAAACGGTGACTGAAAGGGGAAAGCGGGCCTAGGGCACCGGTTATGTGGCCACGCCAGTGGCGCCTGTTCAGGCGATGCGGCATCGCATGGTGTGCAGCACCGATGCCTTGTGCAATCCCCACGCTGCAAGACCATCAATGGCCTCCTTGTGATCTGCATCGACTTTCACTTGCACCAGCAGGCCGCGGCGAGGCGCCAGCGAATGCAAGGTGGTGCCAATCAGATCCGGCTCGTACATGCCATACAACTGGGGCCGTGTCCACAGCGCTATGTCATGCCGACCCTGCAGGTAGTGGCTTTTCACAATGGCGGCAGCCGCCAGCTGGCCGGCCTTGGTTTTGATGCCGAACCGCTGCACCTGTCCCAGGTTGAGAACACGGGCGATGCCTTCGGCGACCTGCTGGGGCCAGTCGTGCACGAAGTCCCCTTTCTTGAGAGGCCGCCACCATTTCAAGTGATGCTCCATCTGGCCTTGGGCCAGGTCGTATATCTGCCGCCACTCTCTGCCTGGAATGGGGCGGGCTGCTCCCCTTGCCGGCACCTCCTGGGCCTGCAAGGGCGTATGTCCTGTCAACTCGGCCACGCCGCCCATGCGCTTAAAGCCATGCCGGTCATAGAGCGTGCGGGCAACCTGATTGTTCTCACACACCTGCAGCACCGCGTATTGGACCCCCAGATTCCGCAAATGATCCTGGGCCCGGCCCAGGAGCTGCTTGGCAATGCCCCTGCGTTGATAGGGCCGGGCCACCGCCATGTTGGCGATCTGCCAGCAGTGACCATGGGCATCCAGGCGTTGCAGCGAGACGTTGCCCACGACCCGCGCGTGTTCCACCCAGACGAAACCGTCCAGCAAACTGAAGGCATTGCCAGGCCCGACCGCTCCCAATCCCAACAATTCAAGGAACTTGCCCCATTTCTTCAAGTCCCGCAGGGCCAACCGGCTTTCGGCATCCAGTTCAGAGGCAAATGCCTCACTGACCAGCGCAGCTACCTGACTCAGGTCCTTCTTGGCCTCGAATGGTCGAATCCCGGCTGCAAGATTCGGGTTGGCAGAGGAAAGTGGCAAGGTAGCCAGGATCTGTCTCCCGCAGCTATTCCGCGATGCGGACCATGGCAGGCCGGATCACTTTCTCGCTTCGCCGGTAGCCCTTGCGCAGGGTCTCTACAATGTGGCCGCTGTCATGGTCCTCGCTGGGGACCATCTGGACCGCTTCATGCTGGGTGGGATCAAAGGCCCCCTCGGTGTCTATGGGAGCCACATCCTCATCCTGGAAAACAGTCAGTATTTTCTCGCGGATTTGGGTCACTCCCTTGAACCAGGTGTCATGCCCGGAGTTCAAGTCGGCAGGTGCATTGGCCTCTGCCAGATCCAGATCATCCAACACCGAGAGCAGTTTGATGACCATGCCTTCCTTGGCATGGGCCACCTGTTCTTGCGACAGTCGGTCCAGCCTCTTGCGGGCATTCTGAAAGTCCGCGGCCATCCGCAGGATTTCGGTCTCTGCGGCCACGGCCCTGGACTGGGCATCCTCGACTTTCTTTTCCAGGCAGTGACGCTGTTCATCGGCCTTGGCCAGAGCCTCTCGCAATTCCTCTGTCGACAACTCTGCATAGGGGTCCGCGCATTCTGCCTCGGCCAGTTCGGATGCCTCCCCTGCCCGGACCGCTGCGTCCTCGGTTTTGATTGCCTCTTTTTCCTCCTGATCACGGAGGTTCTGCTTGCTTCCATTCATTGCGTGGTCATCCAGTCAATGCAGTGCTTCAAGTCAGCCTCGGACATCCGTTGCCAAGGCCAATGGGGGATCGTCATCCAGGTACACGTCTCGGACAAAGGCGCTCATCAGAGTGGCCATGAAACGCACGGCCCCAATGTTGTAGCCATAGGCCATGCGCACCGGGCCGACTATGCCGACCACTCCCGTGGCCTGCTCGGTGATGCCGTACCGGGAGAGGATCATGCTTACATCCGCCAGGTCGGACCACTCCTTCTTGCCATCGCCTGCGATGAAGACATGGACCTGGCCCGGAGCATCCGTGTCAAAGAGAATTTCGTGCAGTCGGGATTGCGAATCGAAGATGTTGATGAACCGGCGGGCCCGCCGGCTTTCGGCGAACTCGGGGGCTTCCAGCATGTGGCTCAGCCCGCGCTGGACCACAATGGGCAGACCGGAATCGCTGTGCGTCTTGGGCATGGCCTGCAGAATGACTTCCGCAAATTTGCGGGCAGACGGCTGCAGCGCCGGCAATCTCCCTTCCATCTCCGCCAAGGTAAAGCCGCCCAGCGTCTCATTCAGCATGTGGCTGATTTCCCGCAAGGCGTCCTGGTGCAATCCTTGCTGCACCTCCAGCATCTGTTGCTGTACATGTCCGGCCTCCATGACCATGACCATCAGCACCTGTGTTTCCTGGATTGCAATCAGCTCGATATGCTTCAGGCGCTGCGTCACAAACTGCAACTCGGTGGCGAGGGCCAGGCTGCGCGAAACCGAAGCCAGGGTCTGCGTGGCATCCTGCAACCAGTTTCGGGAGTCCTTGCGCATGATCTCAAACTGATCTCGGATGCGTTGGCGCTTGGCCACCGACAGCTGCTGTTCCCTGATCAGGCGGGAGACATACAAACGGTATCCCAACAGCGTAGGCACGCGGCCGGAACTGGTATGGGTCTTGGAGAGCAAGCCCAGACGCTCCAAATGGGCCAGGTCATTGCGAATTGTGGCCGGACTGACTCCCAGGTCCCAGTCCCGGGCAATCTTCTTGCTGCCGACAGGTTTGACATGGGCTACGAACTCCTCCGTCACGATCTGCAGGATCTGCCTTTGGCGTGGGGCCAAGGACTGCAACAAGGTATCGGCGGAAAAATCTTGGGGCAAGGGAGTCGCAGGCTCCGACTTCAAACTCATGCTTCTCCATGTACAACCTGCAGCTCCACTGCTCCATGGTAGCAAAGGGCCGCGCCTGCCGTCAATGAATCAAGGATTCCATGCCGTGGGCCGCACAGTCCTTGTGGAGGTGGCATGCATCCGTGTGCAAGGCTGCATCCAGGACCCAGGGAGAGGATTTTCAAGGTTCTGGGGCCCGCGGCGGCGGGAGATGAGACAACCGATGTCGGTCGTCCCCTGCACGTCTTGACGGCGGGTGACCGTGACTTCGCTCAGGCTCTGCGGATCGGGTCCATGGCCTTGCCGACCGGGTCGTCGGGTCCTGAGAAGGATACATTGGGCCTGCCGTTGCCCCGGCCGGGTGCCTAGTAGGCATCCGGGTCTGTCCGAAACAGGATTTTCCAGGCCGTAACGGCCATGATCTTGAGGTCCAGGGCAATGGACCAGTTTTCAATGTACCAGAGGTCGTATTTGATGCGCTCCTCAATCGAACAATCTCCCCGCAGCCCGTTGATTTGGGCCCAGCCCGTTATGCCGCCCTTCTCCTTGTGCCGTTCCATGTAGTTGGGCACCACTCTGCGGAATTCCTCCACGAAGACGGGGCGTTCGGGTCTCGGGCCCACGATGCTCATGTCGTTCATCAAGACATTGATGAAGTTCGGCAGTTCATCCAGGCTCTTGGACCGCAGGAACCGGCCCAGACGGGTGCGCCGGGTATCGTTGGGCGTGGTCCAGCCAGGGCCACGTGCCTCCGCGTTGGCCTGCATGGATCGAAACTTGAGCATGTGAAAGGGTATGGCATCAAGACCCATGCGGACCTGGACATAAAAAACGGGTCCGGGGCTTTCCAGCTTTATGAGCAAGGCATTCAAGAGAAACAGGGGGCTGAGCAGGATGAGGGCCAGCAGGCTGAACACCACGTCGATGGCGCGCTTGATCACGAGCTTCCAGCCCTGCAAAGCCGAGTCCCGCACGGTCAACAAGGGCATGCCTGACAGATCCCCAATCGAGACCTCCTGCGCCATGATTTGAAACAGGTCAGGCAGAAGACGGATGCCCACCTTTTCCTGTTCGCAGTAATTGATGATGCGGACCAGCTCCGCCGTGGATGCCTCGGGCATGCCCACAATGACCTCGTCAATTCCGTGTGTGCGGATCAGGGAGGGAATGTGGGCAATCCTCCCCAACCACGGCACTTGCTGCGGATGATCGTCTTCCATCTGGTCGGAGACAGTGCCGACGACCACATGGCCCAACTTCGGGGTTGCCAAGACTCTTTGCAAGATAATCCGGGCTGTTTCGCCGCTGCCTACAATCAGCACCTGGTCCACGCCCCACCCACGGCTCTGCGCGGCCCACTGAATCCGGGTATGCAGAACCCGGCCCAGCGTGATCAAGATGGAGGTGAAGGCCCAGGCATAGACAATCTGCCGGCGATACACGTTGATGTCGGGAAACACCAGAGTCAGGATTGCCAGCAGCACCAGGACCAGCACCCCGTTCACCAGCAGGGTTTTGATTGCCTCGTCCAGATGGCCCCCGAGTCTGCGTCGCTGATACATTCGCTGTGCCATAAATGCCCCCAGCAGGAGCAGCAGGTGCAGGGCTGGCAGTGCCAGCCACTCGGAAAAGGCCCCCAGCACCACTTCGGGGCCCAACCGGGTAGCCAGATAGGCCAGATAGTGGCCCAGCCACAGGAACACGGCATCCGCGAGGCCCAGGGTCACCAGAAACAGGATCTGGATCTGGGTCAAGGAACCCGGCCGAGAATGCTCATGATGGGAGGAAGGGCCGGCAGGGGCTTCCCAGTCTGGTGGGCTGTGGTGAGACATCGGTGGGGACAGAGGCGGTGAGAAGCAAGGGTGGCGGCGCAGCAATCCGACAGCCCGAGACACAGTCCTCTCGGGCCGCCGATCATGCCTTGGCCTCAGTGACCGGAGAGTGCTATATTCTACCGTTGCCGCCGTAGGCCTTGCGTTCATTCCATGCGGAATTCTCTCACCATGCAAGCAGCGTCCCAGTCTGCAGCCGCCCAGATACCTGCTGCCGATGCGGCACGGGATGCACTCTGGGACTCGTTTGTCAGCCGCCACGCCACGCCTCACTTTCTCCAGACCACGGGCTGGGCCAGGCTCAAGAGCCAATTCGGCTGGGCCAGCCACCGCGTAGTGATGGAGAAACCGGATGGAGCCTTGATTGCCGGGGCGCAGTGTCTGTCCATCCGGCGGTATGGGCTCACCATGGGCTACATCCCGCGCGGCCCCTTGGTGGACTGGTGTGACCCAAGCCAGACTCTGGAAGTCAAGGAGCGACTGCTGCAGCTGGCCCGGGCCCAAGGCTGGCACTTCCTCATGATCGAACCGGACCTGGAGGACCTGCCCGCCAACAGGGCGATCCTGCAGGAGTTGGGATTCCGGCCCAGCCAACTGTCCATTCAGCCTCGGAGCACGATTCGGGTGGACCTGGCTGTCTCCGGCGACGAGCTGATGGCACGCATGAAGAGCAAGTGGCGCTACAACATTCGCAAGGCGTATCGCTCCGGCGTGCAGGTCCGGTCCGGCACAGCCGCAGATCTGGAAACCTTTCAGGCCCTGATGGACGAGACGGGCCGGCGACAGGGATTCAGCAACCATAGCCTCACCTACCATCAAACCGCCTTTGCATCCTTGCCTGCCTCGTGCCTGCAGCTGTTCCTGGCTGATGTCGCTGCAGACACGGTAGCCGCCATTGTGGTTGCCCGTGTAGGCCTGGGTGCTTGGTATCCCTGGGGGGCCAGCAGCACAAGGCACCGGCAAGCAATGCCCAATTTCGCCTTGCACCATGCGGCCATGCTGTGGGCCAAGGAGCAAGGGGCCGTGTTTTATGACCTGTGGGGCATACCCGAACCCTTGGGAGCTCTGGCCCGGCAGGAGCGGCTTCATGGTCATTCCCAGCAGTGGCCGACGTCGTTGCCGGTGGCATTGGACCGGCTGCCGCCGCAAGACCTTTGGACTGTCTACCGCATGAAGCAGGGCTTTGGCGGCCAGATCGTTCATCTGGTCGGGGCTTGGGATTTGCCCGTGCAGTTGGGCGCGTATCGGCTATTTGCCATAGGCGCAATCGCGCAGAAGCGTTTGCGCCAGCGGCAGGACTCCTGGTCCCTCCGGCGGTCTGCAACGGGTTCCTGCCCCAAGGGCTCTGCACGACAATCGGCCTCTGTGGGATGGCAGACAGACACGAATGGCGCACACTGGGACAGTGCCGTAGGGGCCTGCGCCCAGCCGCACTTCATGCAGTCCTGGGCTTGGGGCGAGCAGATGGCACGGCTGGGCTGGCACCCGCTGAGGAAGCGGATGGTGCTTGAATCAGGACACTGCGCGGGAACCGCGCAGGTCTTGATAAGAGACATCCGGCCCCACTTGCCTTGGAGAGTGGCCTATGTGCCTGGCGGTCCGGATCTGCACTGGGGGAATGGCGAGGCAGCCCTTGTTCTCCTGGAGCAGCTGGCGGAGATCCTGCATCAGGAAAGAGTGGCCTTGATTCGGATCGCGCCGCATCTGCGCAGAGATCGGGCCACTGGCCTTTCCGTTCTGTCCCGTCTGGAAGATGCGGGCTGGCACTTCAGTCGGTCTGCCTGGATTCAAAAGGATCGAGGGGGTTTCTCATGGCCGGGACTGTCCGTCCTGCCTCGAGCTGCCACCCATGGAAGACGCCTGGAACCAAGTCCTTCCTGCACGTTCGCAGGCGGGACTGTCCGCCACGGCACGGCCTCTGACATTGCGCGTCTGGCCGAGCTGGCCGATCCGGCCCCTGCAGACAGTTTCGAGGCTGCGGAGTTGATCTTCGGCCGGGAAATCTGGACCGATCCCCAGCACGGGAATGAGGCGGGCGGGCAGCATCCCCACAGCGCTTTCCTCCTGGCCGAAGATCCGGAAGCCGTCCTGATCGGAGCCGCCCTGGTGGTGGCCTGGAATGACGAAGCCTGGTTTTTCACGGTTCCAGGCAAGACCGAGAGACTGCCGCCGTCGGCCCTTGGCGGCTTGCAGCGGATGGCAGTCCGTTGGGCGAGGGCACAGGGGTGTACGCACCTGGACTGGGGCTCGTCCTCATCCTTTCTGGAGTCTGGATTGCGTCTGCCCACGGGGAGTGGGAGCGAGGTCTTTTCCCCGCGGCCTTTGATAGGGACCTGGAGCCGCCTCCTGTGGCCATTGCCGAGCCGGGTTGCCCCGGGTGTCCTGCAATGTCTGGAAGGGCTGCTGGCGCCCATTCCGCCTATACGTGGAAATCTCCCCGTATGACTTGGCCGTCCGCCAGAATTTGGGCGACAGGGCGATCATTGGTGATGGTGACATGCCCTTCGAGCCGAATGTCGCGGCCGAATGTCACATCCCCTTCTACCGTCAGGGACTCACAATTGACCATGGATGGCACTCCCTGGGGAAAGCGCGCCCGCAAGCGAGCGTAGGTGCCGTAGAAGCGAGGGTCCAGACTGACCTGGGGTGGTCGTCGCGGTGGGGTAGCCGTAAGCCGTTTCGGATTCATGATGAATCGCGATTGCGGATTGACCTGATAGACATCCGACTGCATAACCAACAGGTCCTCACACCGTTTGACGGGCAGAAAGCGGGACCTCGGCACTCGGATGGCGGTCGCCCCGGGGAAAACGGAAATCGCCGAACCCAGGGCACTTTCCATTTGTATGACTTGCCTGCCCGAGGGCCTGTGAGGGTCAAGGGGCTTGCGATTGAAGATGGGGACCAAGCGCATGAAACCGTCCTGCTCTGCCAAATAGTCGCGCAGAGCAGGAAGATGCAGCCAGATGTTGTTGGTGTTGAAATAGGGAAAGGTGTGGATGTCCTGAAATTGGCCTCGTTCTGCAGGGGGACACTGGGCGAATTCCCGAATTACCAGCTGACCGTTCCTGCCCTTGGACAGATGCCCGCCTTTGCGGTCGGAAGGGGTGCGATAGGCCGCTTCCATGAGCATGGGCACCTGGCACTCCACCATGTAGCCCAGTATCCGGAGATCCAGGACGGCCCCCAGGTTGTCTGTATTGCTCACAAAGGCGTATTCATGTCCCTGGGCAATCAACATGTCCAGAAGGCCTGTGGTCCGCAGCGAGGCATAGAGATCGCCATGGCCGGGCGGACACCATTCCTGCGCCGGTTCCGGTCGGCCCGTTACAGGCTGCAGGGTTTCGGCATCGATCTTGGGCATGCGGTGTTGTTCAAACTCCAGAGGCAGCCCGTTGTGCAGCTGCGGGAATCGATGCAGGGCTTGGGCTGTCGCCGCCTGGGTATGAAAGCTGTTCATGAACAACAGCGGCAGATACCGGTTCAGCCGCTGTCGCAGATACAACACCTGCTTGACCGCCACGTCCAGGAACGTCATGCCTTCCTTGACAGGGACCAGACAACGCGGCATTGTGAGCCCCATGGTGGTGCCAAGCCCCCCGTTGAGCTTGAGCACGACGACCTTTCCGATTACGCCGTGGCCAATCAGCTCAAAGCCATCCAGCTCCTCGTAGTCGGTCAGAATCTCTACGGATTGCACTTGATCGGAGTCGATCCACCCCCGGTCCCCTTGGGACAGGAGCCCGTAGTAGTAGGAAAAGGCCTGGATGGCTGCTTCAGGCTGGCCCTGCGCCTGCATGAGGGCCTGCCCCGTGGTCAGCCCTGACGCGATCTCAGCAGGTCCCGGTGTGCATTTGGATTGGGTGGAGACAGTCACTGGCAGCAATGTAGTAATGCAATGACAATGCCCTAAGTCAGCGGCATTGGGTGGTTGTATGGGTTACCAGCCGGCGGCGCAGCCATCCTTGCGGGAATCCGATCCGGCCGTCAGTACGCCTGTGGCCGGATGTCGGCAAATGATTTGCCCTCCGCCAAAGCCGCCGCGGGCATATCCCTGCTTGACCCTGACCTGGTGTCCGCGGCGGACCAGCAGCTCCAGGGTTTCGGGCTGGAAGCCTTCCTCCAGGGAAACCTGGCCGCCGCCGCGGGTTCCCAATGCATTGGCCTCGCCCATGATGGGGCCGCCCAGCTGCCAGCGCGGCGCATCCAGGGCCCGTTGCGGGGACATGCCATGGTCGTACAGGTTGACCATCATCTGGAAATGCCCTTGGGGTTGCATGAATCCCCCCATCACCCCCATGCTGGCCAGCAGATGGTCATCCTGCGTGACCAGAGCCGGAATGATCGTGTGGTACGGCCGTTTGTGGGGGGCCAAGGCATTGGGATGATCCTCTGCAAGTGCGAAGAGCGCAGCCCGGTTCTGCAGACTGATGCCCGTTCCGGGAACCACCAGCCCCGAGCCCGTGCCCATATAGAGGCTGTTAATGAAACTGCACGCGTTGCCCTCGCCATCGATGACGGCAAGATACACCGTATCCGACGTGGCCAACGGCACTCCATAGGGCACGTCACGGGCGGCCTCGGTCATGGAAATGAGGCCTCGCCGGCATTCCAGATACGGCTCAGACAGCAGGAACTCGATGTCGAGATCGGTCTGCTGCGGATCGCAAACATACTGCTGCGCGTCCGCGAAGGCCAGACGCATGCATTCCACCATGGTATGGACCCGGTCGCCTTCGGACATGTGGGCCAGGTCAAAGCCCGCGGCCAAGCCCACCGCGATGAGCGCAGCCAGACCCTGGCCATTGGGGGGACACTCATGGAGGGTGCGGCCCCGATAATGCTGCTGCAGGCTGTCTGCCCATGTGCTTCTGTGGGCAGACATGTCCTGCGGCGTAATCCATCCGCCATAGGCCTGCACGTGGGCAGACAGCCTTTCGGCAAATGTCCCTTGATAGATGTGCGCCGGTCCGTCAGCGGCGATGCCTCTCAGCGTGGCTCCCATTTCCGGCATGGTCATGATCTCCCCGGCCCGGGGAGCTCTGCCTTCGATCAGCAGCTCGTGTCCGCTAGGCTGTGGGGAGCCAGGATCCAGATCCGGTGTGTTCCAGTCGGGGTCTCGACGCAGTTTCGGGGCTTGACTGTCCCAGCCGCGGGCAATCCACTCCGAGACCGGAAAGCCTTCCTCGGCGTAGTGAATGGCGGCCTGTAGCGCGTCCGCCAAGGAGGTGTTGCCATGTCTTTCCAGGAGATCATGCCATCCCGCCACAGTGCCTGGGACGCTGACCGAGTGCCCTGTGCACTGGGGCATGCGGGTGTACCCCAGATCTCGCAATTCCTGCAGGGAGGCCCCGGCCGGGGCCCGGCCGGAACCATTGAGGGCTGTGATGCCAGCACTGCTGGCATCGAAATGCAGGGCAAAGCAATCCCCCCCAACACCGGTGGACACTGGTTCAACCACAGACAGCACCGCGGCTGTGGCTATGGCCGCCGAAGCGGCATTTCCGCCTTGGCGCAGCATATCCAGGCCCGCCTGCACGGCCAGTGGTTGACTGGTGGCCACCATGCCCTGACAGGCATGCACATCGCTGCGACGGGAGGCAAAAGTGGGATTGAGGTGGAACATCTTTGGTCTGAAGGAGGTGATGACGGGCCTTCCACAGAATCATATAGGAGAATGGCCTGCCGCAATGCACCAGAGCGAGCAGAGGCTACAATGGGCCATGACTCGGGCTGTAGTCTGGGCACTGCGGTGCAATGCACCTCCCACGGAAAGTCTACTGCCAACTTCACATAATGACAAGCAGTCTCTCTGCTGTTTCCTCTGGCCGGCATGAATCTGATCATCGAGTACGTTTCCAGCCTGGCACCTTGGATCTATGGACTCTGTGGCCTGACTGCGCTCTATTATCTCTTCAGGGTCAGGGCCATTCGGCTGGAACGTCGCCAGGCCATCTTTAGCCTGGAACGGGAACAGGCCGCTCGGGTGCTGGCCCGGATCACTGCCCGGGTGGCCGCAATCATCTTCGTCATGGCTGCAACCTACGCGGTGAGCAATGTGCTGAGCCGGGCTGTGGAAATAGAAAAAAGTCTGGGCCCATCCGAGAGTCCGCCGGGGGTTGCCGCCGAGGAAGCCGCGGCGGCTACGGACGTGGTTCCGACACCGACCCTGTCGGCAGGGCCCGGGGACGCCGCCGGACAGATTGACTTGCGGACCATACCTGTATGCGACAACGACAGTGCCATCATCCAATATCCTGGCGTGGGTCAGGAAATTGCGGGTCTGGAAATCGTGACAGGCACGGCTTCCCATGATGACTTTGCGGAATACAGCATAGAGATAGCCCCCGGCACGGCACCGGTCGAGGAAGATTTCACAGTGCTGGGGGTCAGACGCAATCAAATACGGAGCGGCGAACTGCAACGGTTCGATGCATCCGCCTATATCACCGGACCGTATACGATCCGGTTGCGGGTTCTGGACAACAATGGCACCTACGTGGGTTCCTGCCAGGTCAATGTACGGGTTGTCGCCAACTGACTGTCCTGCCCCTACTCAGTCTGGCCGTACAGATGAGTCTCTGGCAGGAAGGCTGCCCAGGCAAACCAAAAGTGATCGAAGGCCACTAGGGGTTCCAGGGCCTGGCCGGCCAATGCACCGGCTGTGGCCTGACCTCGAATGTTCCATGTGCTGCCGGTCTGGGCGTCTTCGTACACTCCGTTGGCGGTCGCTGTGAAGTCCAGCTTCTGTCCGTCCAGAGTGCTGGCAAAGGCGCCTACACTGCCAATGTCCCGAGCATGGCCGATGCTGGATTCGGCCAGCGCCGAGGACATGCCGAATTGATGAAACACCACAATGTCTTCGCCGGTCCCGGCAGCAGTGTAGTGAATTACGCCTTGGTCGCTGACTGTCGCGAACGGGATGGCCACACTTGAGGAATCGGCAAAAAGCACACCCACCACCCGTTCCAGGGGTTCTAGGCGTCCATCGTTCACGCCACTGAAGAGCACCAGGTTTCTGCCCCGGCTGAGACTGCTGCCGTAGGTGTCATACAAGACATAGGGATTGGAGCCATACTGGCGGCTATACAGGTCCAAGGGTCTCTGCAGCACGTCTCCTTCGGGAAACAGATTGCGGAATTCCGTGAAGGAGAGGACTTGACTGGAGAGAAAATGCAGTTGAGTGGACGCCAGCTCCCCGACTATGGCCTGGCCTGTGAACTGTTGCCACCAGCTTTCCGTCTGGCGGTCATACATGACCAGATCACTGTTCCGCAAGTTGCCCGTCGTGCCGAAGTCCAGAATCATGTCCCCGACGCGGCGGTCAAACACAATGCTGGCATTGCACAGGGGACAGAAAGTCACAGTGATGGGATGGCCCGCCAATTCGTCATTCACAATTTCATGCCAGATCAGAATGGACAGCGGGTAGGCCCGGGCCTGGCCCGCCACTTCGAAGACGATCACGGGATCGGTGTCAGTCAGCCAGTCTCCGGCGGCGGCGATGCTCTCAAAAGTGGGTCTGTCCAAGGCCGGAATGCCGTCCTTGGGCGGACCCCCGGAACGTATTTCCTGGTAGTCTATGGTGCGCTTGGTAAAGTCAGTCTGCCAACCTCGCTGGGAAAAGGGCAGCCTGCCCTCCACAGGCACGCTTTCCACCGTGCGAGGCTCGGCGATTCCCGCCAGGGGCAAGGACATGGCAGGCATTGCCTGACTTGCTTCTGCGGCTGAGGATGCCGGATCGGGAGATGGGGGTATCGGATCGGGAATGGTACAGGCCGCCAGCGCCAGGCAGACGGCAATCAAACCCAATCCTGACTTGGCAAAACGTCTATACATAGTGGGCTCCAGTGGTGTTGGCTATGATCTGGATCTGGCCTGCGCTGAGGGCAAGCGTCAGATTGCGGTCTGAAAAATGACCAAGATCCGGTCTGTTGCCTTGGTAGGATGAGTGCACGCCGGGTCAGAATCTCGGTTGATGCGAGCCCTCCGTCACTGCAGTGACCGCAGTGCTGATCCCAAACTCCAGTCCCGTCGATAGCAATTGCCGAGAAACCGCGACAGCAACCGGCAACTTCCATTCTAGCAACCCACAGCCACGCACCCAGATGGAAATCCCCAATTCCGAGGAATTCATGGCTACTCTGCGTCAGACAGTCGAGGGTTTGCCCCCGGAGACCGAAGCCCTGACTGTATTCAACCAGTCCAACCTGGTGATTCGAGTGCATTTTGAGGACCTGTCGACTCAGGTTACTTTTGATGGCCGCATGGGAGAAGTGTTCTGGACAGAAACGACAGGCCGCGCCGATCTTGAGTTGAATCTGACCTCGCGCCTGTTGCATGAAGTGATGATGGGAACCCGCTCCCTGCGGCAGTCCATCACGGACGGCTCCATTCGCATCAAGGGCAATCTTTTCCGCGCCCTTGCGTTCGCGGAGCTGCTCCGATCGGTCAAGCCGCTGTATCAGGCGCGCTTGCAGGTCGGCTAGGACGGCTGGATTCGTCTGCCTGTCGCCGGAATGGTCAGTCTCATGAGCACAATTCAAGACGTCAAGGATGCGGTCAGCATCGTGGACGTGATCGGCAGATACGTGGAACTGCAGCAGGTCGGCAGCAGTTTCAAGGCGAATTGCCCCTTTCACCAGGAACGGACTCCCAGCTTTTATGTGTGGCCCGATCGCCAGCTGTGGAAGTGTTTTGGAGCCTGCAGCGAAGGCGGCGATGTGATTGCCTTCCTAATGAAGATGGAGAACATGGACTTTCCGGAGGCCCTGCGCAGTCTGGCTGCGGAAGGCGGGATCGAGTTGGCTTCCGGTGCAAGGTCGAAGAAGCGGGACGCCCAGGAACCGCTGTACCGGCTCCTGGGACAGGCCGCAGCCTACTTTCGCCAAAACCTGATACAGGAAAACGGCAGGGACGCGAGAAAGGCGCGTGCCTATTTGGGCACACGGAAGATCTCGCCCGCCATGGCGGAGGAATTCGAAATCGGGCTGAGCCTCTGGGGTCGGACCGACCTGTTGCACTTCATGGACACCCAAGGATACAGGGCAGAGGACTTGCTCACTGTCAATCTGGTCCTACAGCAAGAGGATGGTGCATTGCGGGATCGTTTCCTGGGCCGGCTGATGCTGCCCATTCGCAACGTGGGAGGCCGGGTCATTGGTTTTGGGGCGCGGCAGCTGCCACCCGAGTCCGACCAGTTTGGCAAGTACATCAATACCGCCAGCACGCCTCTGTTCCACAAGAGCGAGGTTCTGTACGGCATTGAGAAGGCCAAGGAATCAATTCAACGCAAGCAGCAGGCTGTAATCGTGGAGGGCTACTTTGACGTCATCGCGGCGCACCAGTACGGTCACACCAACACCGTGGCTTGCATGGGCACTGCGGTTACCCCAGGCCATATCCAACTGTTGCAGCGCTGGACCTCCAAAATCACCTTCGCCCTGGATGCCGACGCGGCAGGCCAGAGAGCCACCGTTCGGAATCTGGATCGATCCCGACAGGCCTTGCAGACAGTCAATCAGGACAGTCGCCGCCGTTCCGGTGCAAGGGAGGAAGTCCAGCTGACCATTGTCAAGGTGCCCCAGGGGCAGGATCCGGATGAACTCATCCGGACGGATGCGGAGGCATGGCCCCGCCTGGTCCAGGACGATATGTCTCTGGTGGACTTTTACGCGGAGTATCTGGCCACGGAATACGACTTTGACCTGCCGGAAGAAAAACAGAAGGCCGCCTTCCGCATGGTCGATATCCTGGTCGGATTTGCACAACCCGTCACGCGTGACGGGCACATTGCCCGCGCCGCCGCCCAGCTGCAAATCTCCACGGAGATATTGAAGCGCATGGTGCACGACGCCATGCCGCAACGCCGCGCCGCCGGACGCCGCCGCTCAGATCAGGCCAGGTCGGACCGGGACGTGTCCCAGACCCGAGACCCCCGCAAAGAGGACTGGCTGTTGGCCACTCTCTGCTGGAATCCGAAGGCAGTGCTGCCCCAACTCAATGAAGTCCTGGCAGACATGCGCTTTGAGCCCTTGGACCGGAACGACTTCAACCACTCCGAAAACATCGCCGTGTATGAAGCCTTGCAGGTGCTGGCAACCACGACGGAGGCTTGGCGGCCGCATGTCCTGCGCCAGCACCTGGACGCAGGCCTGCATCCACATCTGGGCTTCTTGGAGCGCATTTCCCGCACCTTTCGCAACAACAACAGCCAGGAAGTCAGTCACGCGGCCTTGGAGCACCTGCTGGGCGTGCGCACTCGATCCGTCCACCGTGACCTGGAACTCCTCAACATCAGCGAAGACACATCCAGCGTGGAAGGTACCAGACGGACCCAGCTCAAACGCAAACAACTGTATGCATCTCGCAGGTCCCTGGACGAAGCCAGAGACAGAGTGCAACACCGATTTATTGGCTATTGAGGCATTAACAGCAACGGGAAACCCAAATCATGTCATTGCACCCACTTTCCCCCATGCCCCGGGAGTCGAAAGGCTTCGACACGGTAGCGGCTGTTGTCATTGAGGAACCATCGGTGGCCGAAGACTACGGCACGGTGCCGACAGGTTCCATTGAACCTTTGCAGATCTACATGCAGGAAGTGGGACAGCATCCGCTGCTCACCAAGGAGCAGGAGGTGGAACTGGCCACGGCCATGCGGGATGGCGAGGAGGCCGCGGCCAGGCTGGAGGAGACCGAGGACCCAGACGAGAGAGACGCATTGGAACAGTTGATTGTGGATGGCAAATTGGCCCAGGAACAACTGGCCAACTGCAATTTGCGGTTGGTGGTCAGTCTGGCCAAGCGGTACTTGAACAGCGGCCTTGGGTTTCTGGATCTCATTCAAGAAGGGAATGTGGGTCTGATGCGGGCAGTGGAGAAGTTTGACCATACCCGCGGCTTCAAGTTCAGCACTTATGCCACCTGGTGGATCCGGCAGGCCATCAGTCGGGCTCTGGCGGACCAGTCACGCACCATTCGCCTGCCCGTCCACGTCGTGGGCACCATCAAGAAGCTGCACCGCCTCACCAAGCAGCTTTCCATTGAGAAAGGCAGGGAGCCTTCCCATCTGGAACTGTCCCTGGCCATGGGCTTTCTGGAGGAGGAGTACTCCGGCATGGTGCCCGACTATGTGATTGAGGAAGATGCCTACCAGCTGGTGGTGGATGAGGAAGTCAGCCAGCGACTGGAGGACGCGGTGGACAAGATCAAGAAGCTGCGCAATCTGGATGCGAATCCGATCAGTCTCTATTCTGCGATTCAGCACGAAGATGACAGCTACTTCCTGGATTTGGTCGAGGACGTGGATTCCCCTGAACCTGCGGAACTGGCCAGCCGCAACATCATGAAGGAAGAAGTGGAAAACGTGGTATGGGAATTGGAAGAACGGGAACGAGACGTTCTGTATTACCGCTATGGACTTCAGGATACCGCCCCACAGACCCTTGACTCACTAGGCAAGCATTTCAAGATCACGCGTGAACGCATCCGGCAGATCGAGATTGAAGCCTTGCGCAAAATTGGCGAAGAAGATGGAGAGCGCAGATTGCGCGACTTCCTGGTCTGATCCCGCGTGTCGGAGAAGGCTCTGCGGCGGCTTCGGGCCTCCTTGGAATGCCAAGCCCCTCCCGTCACGGGAGGGGCTTTCTCTTTGTTTCTGCTTGCGCCAAAGCCAGTTCAGCCATCCCAGGGCTGCAGAATGGCGGAATCGTCGTTGCGCGGGTTGTTTACCCGGCGGCTGACCGCGCGCCTGCCAAAGGGTCCCTCATAGGGAAGGCGTACCAGCTGCAGCAGCAAATCCACAGGTGTTTCAGGATCCAGCCAGACATGGAAATCCTGTGGTGCAACAATGGCGGGTTGCCGATGATGCACTTCCTTGAGGTCGGGACAAGCCTGGGTCGTGATGATCGTGAAGGTTTCCAGTGATTGTCCTGCCTGGGTCCAAGAATCCCACAACCCGGCGAAGGAGAGAGGACTTTCATCCGCCGCAGTCAGGAAGTAGGGCTGCTTGCCTCCCTCCTGGCTCTGCCATTCAAACCAGCCATCTACCGGTATGAGGCAGCGCCGAGACTTGAATGCACGTCTGAAGGAGGGTTTCTCATGTACGGTTTCGGCCCGGGCGTTGATGAGACGGGAACCGATGGAGACGTCCTTGGCCCAAAACGGAATCAGACCCCAACGCAGTAGTTCCACCGCCTTGCCTGCTTCCGCGTCCATGCAGCATACCGCGAAGTGCTGCGTCGGTGCGCCGTTGTACCGGGGTTGCAGCAAGGTGGGCACTTCCGTGGCTGGCAATTCATACAGGCCATGAACCTGTTGCCAAGTCCGTAATTGGGTGAATCGACCGCACATCAGATGGCTCTCCACGGCTTTTTCCTAATGCATTGCAATGCTCAATGTTACCTGAACAAAGAATTGTGACATTTCCATCGCGCCGCTGGACCGGGCCCGTAGACGCTGTCTGTCCACGCTCTCTCAACTCCGTCAAAGCCCTTCTCGCCTGATGTATGCTGATGTGCAAGGGCCAAGGTCGTGAACCTGACACCCAGATCAACTTCTGTGTGAAACGACCGTACATCGTTGGATGCTCTCCGGGTCCTCTGTCTCGGTTTCCTTCCTTGCCTGTGGAGTGTTGAGGGAGGAACCGGATCCCTATTGGCCCCCAAGGGTCCAATGCATATCTATCGGTCACATGCACACAATTCCACCGCACGGCCGAACTTGGCCTGCCAGAACCAGAAGAACGTCATTGATGAAGTCAGAGATATATAGTAGATTTCTGACGACAATAAGAGCAAAGTTTCAGTCAAGGGGTACGGTCCAATGACCGGCATGGCCGACAAGATCATGAAGAGGGTATCCGCGTACCCCAGCGGGTGCCGGGTGTGCACGCCGAAGGACTTCTTGGACCTCGGGAGCCGTGATGCTGTCGACCAGGCACTGTCGCGGCTCGTCAAGGCGGGGCGCTTGCGCCGGATAGGCCGGGGCCTGTATGACATGCCTAGAATCAGCAACATACTAAATCGGCCCGCGCCGGTCGATCTGGATGCTGTCGTCACCGTGCTGGCACGGCGGGACAGTACCCGGATCATGCCGGATGGTCTGGTGGCCGCCAATCAGCTGGGTCTCACGAACGCGGTACCCGCGAAGGTCAGCTACGTGACAGATGGCCACTCGAGAACACTCAAGATCGATGGACGAACGGTTCGGTTCCGCCACGCGGGGCCGAGCGTCATGCAGTGGGCGGGGAAACTGGCTGCTCCAGTGGTTCAAGCGTTGCGGTGGCTCGGCCCCGACGCGGCCGCAGACGCGCAGGTCATTTTCACTTTGAGGCGCCATCTTCCTGATGATGTGAAGCTCGACCTATTGCAAAACAGCCGCGATCTGCCCGGCTGGGCGGTGCCGCTTGCGCGCAGTATCGCGAGTGACCAGACCGTTGCTGTGTGAATGGAGATACCGAATCCTTTCTCTCCCTTCCGGAGCAGGACAGACGAGATGTCTTTGAGGCGGCGGCAAGCCGTCTTGACATGTTGCCCCGCTATGTAGAGAAAGACTTTTGGGTCTGTGTCGTCCTTGACGCGCTCTACAACTGGTTGCCTGACGGACATCCGAATCTGCTCTTCAAGGGCGACACGTCCTTGTCCAAGGCCTTCGGACTGATCGAGCGGTTTTCCGAAGACATTGATCTCGTGGTCCATCGTGATGGACTCGGTTTTGAAGGGGAGCGCGACCCAACCGCAGCCGGCAATCTGTCGAACAAGAAACGGACCAAGCTGTTCAAAGAATTCAGAGCGGCGTGCAGCGGCTACATCTGCGGAGACTTGCAGACCGCTTTAACGAAGCGGATCGACGAGATCGCAGAAGGTTGTCAGGTCGGTCCGGATGAGAGTGACGGTGACAAACAGACGCTTTTTATCGAGTATTTCACTTTGTATCCGAGCAGCGATGTTGCCTATGTGGTGCCGCGCGTAAAGATCGAGGCGGGAGCGAGGTCGGCAGTCGATCCCAGTTTGAGCTGCACCATCACTCCCTATATCGCCGATGAACTTCCCGACTGGTCATTTGGTGTGAGTGGCATCAAAGTGATCGCGCTGGAGCGAACCTATTGGGAAAAGCTGCTAATCCTTCATGGGGTGCACTGTGGATACCGGGATGCGCAGCGTCTACCGGCCGACAAGGACCGGATCTCGCGCCACTACTACGATGCCGCGACGATCACGGTGACCGACTGTGGCAGGACCGCCTTGTCCAATAGCGCCCTGCTGGACACGGTGCGGAAACACAACCTCATTGCCTTCCGGCAGGCTTGGAAGCGGTTCGAAGAAGCTGTTCCCGGATCGGTGAGGTTGGTTCCACAGGTGGAACTGCGCAAGGTGATTGAACGGGACTACAGAGCCATGCAAGACATGGTTCTTGGTGATGTCCCAGATTTCGGATGGGTCATGCAGCAGCTTGAGCTGGCCGAAGCCGCGATCAACGGAACGCAAGCAGCTTCATCTTGTTGAGAGGGGTATCGATTTGACCAATTCGTTCTTGAATTCATTTCGTCTTGCACTCGCACTATGAGTGCCCAGGCCGCGTGAACGACTCGAGCGACGGGAGTATGCCTGATGGACGTTTTTGCTTTCCGTGGAGAGCTCGTCTCCGAAAAGGCCGCCAAGCTGTCCTGATCGGGCCTCTTTTTTACGAAATGGGCAGAGTTCGAGCCTACATCACGCTCAACCTGGATCCAGCGTGACGTGCCGCGCCCAGCTGACGACACTGTGCATCTCAGCATTCGTCTGGACCTACCCCTGTTTCGCCGTCTTGAAGGTCTGCTTGATGCACCATCGGGTCCCGGCAACCCGCACGAAGGGGGCGAGATCGCAGGTCCAGGGTATGTACACCACATAGGCCTGTCAGTCCTCGGTCTACCTTTGACGTTCCAGCAGTGTCGCCGGAACAAGCAGGTGGAATCCGCCCAGCACATTGCGTTCCGCGGTACTGCCAGGCTATGGGATTGGTCCCGGGCTTCCAGCCATTCAGAAGGGCCATAAGGTCGGTTCTGTGATCAGAATATCCAGACGCTATTCCTTTTTTTCACGTTGGCGTTGACAGCATACCATTTGCAGAAGCCAGTCTGGATTGCAAATACCAGAGCAGGGAAACCTTGGCAGACTACGGAAGAGGAAAGCGCGCGGCGATACGGGTCAGTGCAGATTCTGCAGACACTGTCTGCAGAATTCTGCCGTCTTCTGATTCTGCCGATGGTGTCTGTAAAACAGGCCATGCGAGGTAGAAAGCCTTCATCTGCCACACGTTTTGAATTGAGAATCCGCGGCCGTAGCGGGCAGAGAGGTCAGTGGCCAGCTGATCAACCACCTTTTCACCGTAGTCAGCACGTTTCTTTCCTTCCTGCTCAAACTTAATGATGTGCTGGCCGATCAACCCGTACGCGGCAGTCCAGCATGGACCGAACGGGCCGCTGCTCCTCTGGCAGCGCCAATGATCCTCGACACATTGTCGAAGACGGATTGGTACCGGGCATCAGGCGGATCGGTTTGGATCATCGGCTTTGTCATGGCCTGAACTCACTGTCCCCGTGAGCTTTGTGCTTCCTGGATTCCATGGGCTGAGTCATCTCCTTGATGTCCAACCAGCAGTGTTTCACCTTGGTGGCCTCATGCCACGGCAAGCGCGTCGGGTTTTGATTGCCTCTTGGAGTTCGGGGACGCTTGCACAATGGGTCACCACGTAGAGCCAGAAGCAATCAGGACGATCCTCGGCGACACATCGCTCGTTCGGGGCAAGCAGGATGCTTCCGGCGGCAGCGGCAAGATCCTTTCCCTCGATCAGACGCAGTTCGCCTGACTGCAAATCGAGACTGGTCACGTCGTGGCCGAGGTTCCTTGCGTGAACATCGCGGACTTGGCGTCTCTGCTCAATCTCGTATTTTCATGACCCCAGCCGTCCATCACCATCGTAGGCGAGAGCGGAATCGGCGATGGTCCAGTGTGAGATGTCATCCGCGGTGAACGTAACCCGCCGGAACTGCTCAGATCACTGGCCAACGCGGCCCCCGCCACCCAGACATCGGAGCCGTTGGCACGCACGGTTTCCACTTGCATGGACTCGTTGAACAGTGGTCCGGTCAGGACTTGTCCTGCGCGGATGGGTGCTGCAGCAGTCAATGGGAGGCTCCCTGATGCTTGACCTTTCTGTTGCGTCTTGCTTCTTGCCTCATTGCCCGATGCACTGCTTTCGAAATTGTCTTCCCGGGTCTTCATTCACTGCACTGGATCCCGTCCATGGTTGAGAGCCCGCATCGCAGCAATGGTCCCACGCAGCGCACCGGAAAGCCTTCTGTATCGATCCAGCAGGGGAGGGCATCCTTTGTAACGGTGCCAGACGCGACAAGACCCCGATGGGTGATCCCGTCGGGGTCTCGCGTCAGCTGACGATTCACCTAAGAGGGCGGTCGCCAAAATGGCTCCTCGGATTGGACTCGAACCAATAACATCACGGTTAACAGCCGTACGCTCTGCCAATTGAGCTACCGAGGATTGCTCAGGGGCAATGGTACATCGCGCGGCGCTTTCAATCAAGAAAAATGTCTACGCCGATGCTTGATGCGCCCCATGCTGCTTGCGTTGCAGGCGCCGCAGCCGATGTTGCAGCTCCTCCTGTATCTGCCGTGCCCGGCGCGGATGGGGCACCGAACGGTGCACATGCAGGGCCCAGCGGGTATACACCTCAGCCTGCCGAATATCCTTGGCCCGCCATTCGTGGTATTTGGCCAACTCGACATAAGGATCTACGCTGTCCTGCTCCGTAGCGCTCAGCCACCGTTCCCAGGTGGCTGTGGCTTCCCGCCACCGTCCTTGTCGCTTGTAGTGGAGGGCCAATGTCCTGAACGCGGCGACATGGTGTTTGCTGCCGCCCAAGGCACGGGTGGCGAAGGAAAGGAGCCTCTCCGCGTCCGCCCAGCGAGATTCCCGCAGCATGGTGGCGCCCAAGGACAAGGCTTCCTCGCCGCTGAGCCGCTCCACGGCCGCGGAGGCGACCGATGCGGCACACTGCATCAGAGCGCGCAAGAGAAAGGACATGGACACAATGTCCTGTCGGTTGTGATAGAACACCCTGTTGATCTCAGCGGCCTCTCCACTGTGCAAGTATTGCATGTAGATGCCCGGGATCTGGGCACTGTCCACGTCTGCATGGGGCCGCTTCAGACCCAGAATACGAGTCTCGCAGTTGCTGAGGGCGCAACTGCCTATGCGTCTTCGCCAGACTTTCCGGGCCAAGGGCAGCAAATCCAGAGACCGCAGAGACTGTTCCTGGAATGGGTCGGCCAACGGCAATTCCGGGAAGTGGTACATGCTGGTTTCAAAACGAGACCGGATCAAGGGAATGTCAAAACCATTGCCGTTGAAGGAAACACAGACCGGCCTTCCTACCAGCAATTCCTGTAGTTGCTGCAACACCGCACTCTCGTGGCGAGGGTGATGGGCAAAAAGCTGGCGGACCACAAAGTGGGTCGGAGCTGACTCCGCCTTGCGGCCTCTTGACATCCTAGGGGACTCCCGCGGAAAAGTGGCACGTGCCGCTTGGGAAGTCTCTCCCCCCGCCTGTCTCTCAAAGGTCCCCACGCCAATCATGAAGGGCAGGGAGTTGTATCCCAGGCCCGTTGTCTCGCTGTCCAGGAACGCACAGTCGCCGGAAAGCAGATTGTCGAAGCCCGGCAGTCCGGGGAAAGCCGGGGCCAGGTGCGCGAGAGGCATTCCCGGATCGTGGACCAGTTTCGCGTCTGCAGCCGGGAATGTCAGGGGATAGGACCGGGTACAGACATACACGCTGCCGGAATCGTTCCAGATCAGGTCCCCTGGAACGCATTCTCGCAGCGACGGTGGCACTTCGTCCATCATCTCTGCGGGGATGGCTTCCGGTTCAGAATCCAGCTCGTCCCAAATGGCATCCGACATGGCGATTCATGCGTGCCGAGCGAACCAGCAGCCTCGGGCTTGACTGCTGCACAGGGCTTGACCAGGACTGTGCATCAGAATGGTGATTCCATAGTTATTCCATGTTACCTGAACAGCGGGGCAAGGATCGGGCGGTCCGTGGTCCTGCCTGGAGTCAATCATCCACCGGCAGCAGCTCTATGTCGCCGAATGCTCGCTTCTGGCGAGCCACCACAGAGTGCCGGCGCACCAGCTCCAGTACTGCCAGGAAAGCCGCAATCACCTCAGCCCTGTGACTGCGGACCGGGAACAGGGCAAAGAATGACAAGGGAGCGCTTCGTACCCGGGAACGCCACAGTCTGAGCGCAGTGCGCACCCTGCGGATCTGATCTTCAATGGGAAACAGCGGCCTGGGAATGAGTGTCACAGGCTGCAGGCGGGGCAGTTGCCCGGTTATTCTGTGCAAGGCCGTGAGCAGGCGGGAGGGCTTTTCCATGGGGCCTGTGACTTCGGCCCGAGGCAATGCCAGGGGAACCTGTCTTCTGTAGGTGCGCCATCCAGACTGATCACGCCGATGCAAGGCGGCAACGGGGGACTTGAATTTCCGCAGTTGCTCCAACTGGGCCATAAGGGACTGATCGTCCTCGTCTTCAGGATCCAACTCAGGGGTCTGTGCGGCCGCGGGACGCAAGAAACGGGCTTTCAAGGCCATCAGCCGTGTAGCCACGTCCAGAAAATCGCACAGGGACTGCGGCTGGAAATGGCCCACTTGGGTCAGGGCCTTCCAGTAGGAGGAAGTGATGGATACCAGATTGACTTCGCTGATTTCCAATTGCCTTTTCTCCAAGAGGACCAGGAGCAGGTGCAGGGGGCCGGAAAAAATCGCCTGCTGGACAGGATAGGCGGCCCCCAGCACGTCCTCCTGCCGTTCGGCGGCCCTGTATTCCGGGCCCGTGTTCCTCTCCTGCTGAGGCAGGGCAGAAAGTTGTACGGTCATGATTCAATGTAGTAGAAGAGAGAATCTTTCCAGGTCCGGCCTTGGTCCCATTCCTCCCCTGGGCACACAGATTCCTGGGCGTCAATGTCCTTGTGCCCTTTGACATCTTCCCGGTTGAGGAAATGCGCCTGCATGAGCCAGCTGACCAAGGTTCCGGTTTGCTTCAGCTGGTCCGGTGTGGGGTGTATGGTGCCGATAAACTTGCCTGCAAGTCCAATGGAAATGAAGTGTTCGTTGTCCACGGCGGTTCCATGACAGACTTCATCCAACGCTGCCAATTGATCTATCTGGCCATTGGGATGGACAAAGAAGTGATAGGGAAGCCCGTGGAGAGGCAGGTCACTGGCGCTTTGATCCAATATCCATGATTGTGCGAGTTGCTCGGGACCCACGATGCTCGGGGCATCTGAATGATGCAGGCAGATGGTTCGTATCGCCTCTAGGCTTCGTTTTGACGACTGCATCCGCGGGTGGCTGGGCATGGACCCGATCTTGTTGACAATGTGAGGCACTCTCTCGGACAGTGGGAGCCGCAGGGCCTTGCCTTCTGGGGCCGATGATCCGGAGTCTTTCTGGACCGAAGAAGGCGTTTCCGCCAAGGCAGGCGCAACCCAGGCGGATGCGGAATGTGCGGATGTCCCACCGGTATTCCCAGATTCAGGCAGGGCTCCTGCCTCCTGCCGCAATTGGTCCCGCAGCCGAGACGCTTGCTGGAGGACCCTTTGTCGCCAGTCCTCCTTGTGCAGCCACTGTTCCGTTCCAATGCGCACAGGCCGCGCTTCTTGCATATGGGAGTCCATGGCCTGTTCTCCCTCGTAAGTCAGGCTGGCCAGGAGCAGACTGCATCCCTGGGTTTGAGCTTCCGCCGGAAACTGGTGCTTGAAGTCTCCGAGCAGGCCAATGTGCAAGGCTTCGCTGTCGGGTGGCTGCAGGAATTCGTCCGGTTCCGGCCCACGGCGCGTCTCGAAGACCTGCCCGTCGGGCGCAATCACGAAGTGATAGAGGATGTCTCCGTACTGCAATGCATGGATGCGCTGGAGCTGTGCCACGGGGGCGGTTCCCGTGTCTCCTGCGGCCCACAAGGCAAATGAAGTCTTCTCTCGGTAGGCATATTCCAGTTCCCCCGCAACCGCTGCCTTCACGTCCATGGGCACCTGCATGACTGCAGGGTCGAAGGGAGCCACCACGGGCAATGGCGCGTCCACAGGGTCTGGGAGGCCTGCCGGGGCCGTTGACCGGGCGGAGGCGGGTTCCCTGTCGCTGGGCAGGCCCTGTCGCTCCCACGAAGGCGCCGTCTCTGCATCCCGGTCCTTGGGGCTCTCTTCCGCGAGAGTGGCTTCGAAAGGCAAGTCCACGGATGTCAGTGCCAAGGGTATGTGTGTCATGCCCAGCCGTCGCCACTGTTCATGTATGGCGCTCTCCACCTCTTCCAGGCACTCATGTGGCAAGCCGCCAAAGGGAGGCTCTCCGTCCACCGAATCCATGCCGATTTCCCAGGTATTGGACAATCCAAGCGGAATCAAGTCTTTCAGGATGGTGGCGCAGCACTGGGCAGCCCGGAGCAACCTCTTCTGGGCCTCTGCCTGGGACTGGGCCCGACCTTCCAGCCCCAGCACAATGGCCGGGGCGAGATTACGGGAGTATGAGAGTGGAGCCGTGGTCAGAGGCAGAACCTGATAGACAGGGCCGGCATCCTCCAGCACATAGTGCATCGGCATGCCTTCAAGGCCCAACTCCAGAAAGTGGTCAAGATAGGCATCCATCGGAGCATGGGCCGGCAGCCCAGTCTCGATCAATACGATGCGGTGCAGGGAGGTCAGAAGCCGCACGGCCGCTTTGCTCCTGCTCGCGGGAAAAAATGCCGTAAGGTCCGCGACGGCAAACTCTGCCGGCGGCGCCGGGACGGGATCAGGTGTCGTCCCGGGTTGTCGGTCTTGGCGTGCGTCCTCTGCCGGAACCGGCTGGGGAGCGGATTCGGGAACGTCGGGCACCTGTGGCGTTTCAGTCTTCGCGGACAACGGCAGGGAACCCGACGCGGCCGGGATCGGTGTTTCGGGAATGCGCTCTTCCAGGACCATGGCCTCGGGATCGGCGTGGGCCACGGAGCCTGCCGCAATCGGGTCCTCCTGTGCGGGTTCCTGGATGGAAACATTGCAGATGAAGGCCCCTTCCAAGTCCGTGGCAGACCAGACGAACTGTGTCTTGGCGATGCCTGCCAACAGCCGATAGTCCCCTGGCACTGGTGGAGCATGCAATTCGAATGGGCAAGTCAGGGCCGCTCCTATATCCACATCCTCCGGCAAGGGGTAACGCAGCTCGGGGACCCGCAGGGCAGCCGCCTCGGTGCCGGCCGGCTGAAAGACAATGGCCAGCCGTACGGGACCGTCCCCGCTGCACAACAGACGTTGCTCGGTGGTGTTGGCAAACGTGACGGAAGCCTGGATGCTCTGGCCGACAGCCATCTGTGCGGGAATCTCCACTTGTTCCCAGACGACCTCGCACAAGGTGGACTTGCGAGCCTGATCTGCCAGCATGTGCAACGTGTCTCGGATGTCCGTCAGCAGGTAGCTCTTGCCGCGTATGGCCCAAGGCGAATCGGTGGCCCACTGAAACAGGGACAGACACCGGATCGGAGAATGGGCATGGGCCCTGTTGTGGTCCTGAATCAATTCGCAGGCCTTGAAGACCCAGCCGTCGTTGGCGTCCAGCCAGGGCTGCAGTTGAGACGTCTCGGTAATAAAGAGCGGCAGTCTTCGGTGCTGGGGCGGCATGGCGGCAATGAAGTCTTCAAAGCAGCGAAACCCTGCCCGGTAGCCACCAAACGGGAAGGACAGGGTCTGGTCCGATCGCAGGAGTTCCGGATCGGGCCCCAAGGTGGCCGTGTGCAGGGCAAAGCCTTCGCACTGGCCTCCTTGCAGGGCTGAGGCAATGGCCATGAAATATCGGATCCAGTCTCCGCTGGGATTGTCCGGATCCTTGGCGTCGGTGTTCCAAGGCGCCACTGCCCCCACCAGTACCAGGTCCCGTTCATGCCCCGGCAGAGTCTTGATGCATTCCCGCACCTGAATGTAACAGTCCACGTAGTGGGAGGGCGAGATGGGAAAGTGGCCTTCCTGAATTTCAGCGGCAGGAGTTTCGAACAGCAACGGGTAGCGATCCGGCCGATATCGAGGTTCCATGACCAGGTGCGCGCTGGCTCTCGGCACTATGCTCTCCGCCCGCTGGCCGGTCAGCGGCCACTTGGCGACTGTGTTCATTTCGTTGCCTACAGCCCAGACATGGCAACCGGAGCTGGCCTCCACATAGTGCCGGCAACGCTGCAGGAAGGGCTTGACCAACCCCGGCGACGGCACGGTGCCGCCTTCGTCGTGGTCCCATTCCAGACAGCAGATGACCCCCACATCGGCATCGGCAAACTGCCGGAAATCGTCGCCGCTGTAGACCTGTGTGGCGCGGGCCATGCTGCGATTGAAAATTACCCAGCCGGGCAACATGCCCAGTTGGGAATGGAGGGTCTGGACTCCGTCGGAGCCGGGATTGACCAAGCCCAGGATGTTGGGCCAAGCGAGGGGCATCAGGGCATCGATTCGGTGGTTGTCGGGAAGCGGGGATCCTGGGACGGGACGGGCAGAAAGCCCAGAGGCTGCCTGATGCCCAGGGCATCGCAGTGGGTTTGGATGGCCTCCACGATGCGGCCATGTTGCGGCCCGTTGGAGGCCACAAAGCCATGGGTAAGCCGCACATCCGCCTGATTGAACTGCAGGGGATGCCCCCAGCAGTCGGTCAGCTGGGCACCGGCCCCCAACAGCACCGCGGCCGGAGCGCACATGTCCCACTCCTTCATGCCCAGGGAGGCAAAGAAGTAGCAGTCGGCGCCTTGCTCTGCGATCAAGGCTGCCTTAAGGCCAGCGCTGCCCATGCGTACATTGCGAGCAAAGCCTACATTGTCCACGATCTCCTCCATGAACGGAGTCAAGTGACGGCGGGACAGGACGACCGGCATTTCGTGAACCTGAACGCGCTTGCTGACCTTGAGTGCCGTGGTCTGGCCATGTTCGATGCGAAAGGAGCCGTAGTCAGGCAGACCCACGTAGAGCCGTCCCGTCCCAGGTTGCAGGAGGACTCCCAGTTTGGGCTCCCCGTCTATGCTCAGGCCAATCATGATGACAAATTCCAGAATTCCCTCAATGAATTCTTGGGTGCCATCCACCGGATCCACGATCCAGACCCGTTTCTGGTGCAGACGGCGGAAGTCGTCTGCGGCTTCCTCCGACAGGACGCCATCCCGGGGAAAGGCCCGTTGCAGCGCTTGGGTGATGACTGCCTGACACTCCCGGTCGGCCTGCGTGACCGGTTCGCGGTGGCGCTTGTATTCGACCTGCCGCCCCTTGCGGAAGTGCTGCAGGACCTTGGGGCAGGCGGCCCGGGCCGCGGCCACGGCGACTTCCATCTCACGCCACAGAGGACATGAGGCTGGTACGGGGAGGGGTTGCATAAAGGGAGAGCGGCGATGTCCCACGCTGAGAGTTGCGCGGCGGTATCTGTGTTGCATTCCATTATAGTTACTTCTTCCCGCAAGAGACCCTTCCCACCCGCTTTGACCTTCCGCAATCCCCAGACAGTCTGCAGGCTGCAGAACGTGGAGGCCGTTGGCTATAATGGGGGGGGCTCCCAGGTCTCTTGTGGTCCGGCCCGGGGACTGTCCCGTTCCGCGGCGCCACTGGTCTGCAGAGCCACCCGCGCCATTGCCCAGAGGGATTGCACAGAATCCATGCCCAGTCGTCGTGCCTTTCTGCAAGTCGCAACCTCGGGAGTCGCACTCACGGTCCTGGCAGCCTGCGGCTCCGGGCGGAACCCTCTCAGCCGATTTAGGGCCACGCCCACACCGGAAGTGCGGGAGCTGCGGTTCCTCATCGCGTCCGAATATCAGTTCCTGTATGAAGTGGCCAACCTGGAACAGCCTTGGGAAGACGCCCATCCACATTGGCCCTTGCAGTTTGTGGAGGGCGGATTTGGCAATCTGGCCGAGATGGCGACCAATGACGCCGCGGCGGGTCAGAGCTCTTTTGACGGCATTCTGGCAGTTTCTTTTCCCTTGGAATCGGGGACGTGGCTGCAGGGGGAGCTCCTCCAGCCATGGGATCCGTACATGGCGGACAGCAGTGTGGAAGGCGCTGCACAGGTCACGGCGGCACTGCCTGCCTCAATCCAAAATCTGGCCAGTGACCGGGGGCAGGTGATGGGATTGCCGATCACGGTGAGTTCGATATCGCTGGCCTGGCTGAAAGAGCCACTGGCCGAGGCCGGCATAACGGAGTCACCGGGTTCCTGGGATGAAACCTGGATTGCGGCCCAGGCTCTGCAGGATACCTCCCCACTCCTGCCGTTTGACCGCCTGTTCAGTCCGTTGGGAGACCTGATGGCCATGATCTGGGGCGCGAAGGCAGACCCTTACTCCCTGGAAGGCACCATCGATTGGGAAAGCGAAGAGGCTGTCCTGGCCCTGCAGTGGCTCCAGGACATGGTGGGCGCGGAGCTCATGCCGGAACAAGAGCGGGGCTTCGACTCCTGGATGGAAGGACGCACCGGCATGGTGCTGGGCATGGACCTGCACAGTTCTCTGACCAAGTTCAATTTGGGGCCTGATGTGGCGGCGGAGGGCCAGAATCTGCGCCTGGATCCCCGTTTGCCGCAGGCCGGCACCCCGTTTTGGGTACAGGCTGTGGCCATTTCGCGATTCGCACTGAATCCGCAAGGAGTGGCCGACTTTGGGCTGTGGTGGCTGGGGCCGCACAACGTGGCGTATCAGAAACGGATCGCGGACTATGCCCCCAAGCCGGCCTACGCCTACGTGTATGACGATCCACTGATGGCCGGAGCGGAATATGATTGGCAGCGACAGGCGATGTCCGACATTGCCGCCTCCGTGCCGCTGCCCAAGCATCCCCTGCTCAGTGCGGAGATGGCCATTGTGGGCAACTGGATGGCCCGTGCCTTGGACTGGCATGAAGGCCTGTCCGCGCGGGAGGCGCTGAGGGCGGCCATGTCCGAGGTGCGTACGCTCCACGCCACGGAGCCGTAGGCGTCTCCCATGACTGTGGCATTCCCGTGCGCTCCCGCCCGATAGCAGGACACGCTGCCTCGTCTTGATCGATTTGCCTTGCGGAGGGTCCCCATGGCTACTGTCTCTCCTTACGGTTCTTGGCAATCTCCGTTCACCCCGGATGCGCTGGTGGACCGGATGGTGCGTCTCTCGGACGTGAAACTGGTGAATGAGGAGGTGTACTGGGTAGAGATGCGCCCCGCGGAAGCGGGCCGCTGTGCCATCATGCGCCGGGATGGGCGGGGCAAGAACCAAAACCTGATCCCCAGGCCCTTCAGTGCCCGCACCCTTGTGCACGAGATGGGCGGGGGCCCCTTTGGGGTCGTTGACCGGGACGTTCTCTTTGTAAACATGGCCGACCAGCGCCTGCATCTCTGTGCCCGGGGCAAGACGTCGCCTTGGCTGCCGCAGAACCTGTGTCGTTATGCCGACTTCGCGTTGCGGCCGGAGACCCGGCAGTTGGTTGCGGTCCGGGAAGACCATTCAGTCCCTAACGCAGAGCCTACCAACTGTCTGGTGCTGCTGGATTTGTCATGGGTGGGCACCGAGGTGGTGCTGGCCTCGGGGCACGACTTTTATTCGTCACCTGCGCTCAGTCCGGATGGATCGCAGGTGGCATGGCTGTGCTGGAATCATCCGCATATGCCCTGGGACGAAACGGAATTGTGGATAGCCGATCTGGATGACGAGGGTTCGCCGCGGGACAGCCGCTGCCTGATTGCCCAGCCAGGAGTCTCTCTGTATCAGCCGCAGTGGTCCCCGGATGGAGTGTTGCATGTGATTTCCGACGAAATCGGTTGGTGGAACCTGTATGTCCTCTCCGATGAAGGTCCCCAGGCCCTGTGCCCCCAGGAAGCCGAATTTGGAGAGCCCCAGTGGGTCTTGGGTCAGTCCAGCTATGCCTTCGTGGATGCCCAGCGCATTCTTTGCAAGTGGCACGGCGCAGACGGTCAGAACCTGGGCATTCTGGACCTGCAGGATGGTGCACTGACGGAGCTGGACACGCCCTATACCGAATTCAGCTACATCCGGGCCGAAGGCCGCCAGGCGGCCTTTCTGGGTGCCAGTCCCACCCGATTTCCGGAATTGGTGCTCATGGATTTGGACAGTCTGGAGCACAAGGTCATTCGGCGGGCCCGCCTGGACAGCATTGACGAGACGTATGTGTCTCGGCCCAGAGCCATGGAATTCGAGACCGAAGGCGGCGAGCGGGCCCATGCCTTTCATTACCCTCCATGCAACCCTGATTGCAGCGCACCGGAGGGAGAACTGCCGCCGCTGCTGGTCAAGAGCCACGGTGGACCCTCATCTGCCTCTTCCTCATCCCTGAACCTGGAAATCCAATACTGGACCAGTCGGGGATTCGCAGTGGTAGACGTGAATTATCGAGGCAGTACGGGGTACGGCACGGCCTATCGCCGCCGTCTGGCCGGCAACTGGGGCCTGGTCGATGTGCAGGACAGTGTCCAGGCCGCCCGTCATCTGGTGTCCCAGGGTCTGGCCGATCCGCACCGCAAGGCTGTCATGGGCGGCAGTGCCGGCGGATTCACGACTTTGGCCTGCCTGGCCTTCACGGATCAGTTTCAGGCCGGAATGAGCCGGTACGGCATAGGAGATCTGGGCGCTCTGGCCCGAGACACGCACAAGTTCGAGTCAAGATACCTGGACTCGCTGATTGGCCCTTACCCCGAGGAGGCCGCGGTGTATGCCGAGCGGTCCCCCTTGCGTTCCGCCCAGCAGATATCCTGTCCCGTTCTGTTCCTGCAGGGATTGGAGGACAAGATAGTGCCTTCCAATCAGGCGGAACGCATGGTTGCGGCATTGAGGCAGAACGGAGTTCCCGTGGCCTACTTGGCCTTTCCCGAGGAACAGCATGGCTTCCGACAGGCGGAGAACATCCAGGCCGCGATTGAGGCCGAGGAATATTTTCTGTCTCAGATCTTTGGCATTGAGCCGGCGGGCTCCCCCAGGGCCATTGAAATCGAGAATTGGCCGGGGACTGTCACCTGAGATGGACTGCATTACCCGGCCGACTTGATACCGGCCCGCTTCCGGGCTTCCGCCAGGGCCTGGTTCAGATCCTCTTCGTGGCGGAACATCTGCACCGTGCCCACAAAATCCCCCAGGTCGGCGGACAAGGCACGCAGTTCTTCCATTTTGGGACCAATGTCGCTGGAACTTTCGGGGCCGGTGGCGTACGTGCCGTGAAAGGCAAAGAATGCCTGGTTCAGTTTGCGCAGACTGTAGCCTTCCGCATTGATGTGGAGGCGCCGCCTTTCCATGTAGGCTTCGGCCTCTTCCACGAGACCTGCAGCCAACAACTCGTCCACTTGCAATCGCGTCTCATGCATCGCGGCTCGGAAGTCAAAGGTTTCCGTGGCGCTTTCTGCGTCCCGCTCCGGGGATGCCGCCTCGGGATCGGCGTCGTTCGGGGACGGCACAAACAGGTCCCGATAATGGCGCAGCATGAGACGCCTGGCGATTTCCTCACCCACAATCGTGGCCGCGGTTTCATTCAAGGTGCGGTGGGAGGTGGACTTCAGGTATCGGACCCCCAGGGGCCGGAGAGTCAGGTAGTTGTGCAACCACTCGTGTGCCACTACATCAAAGAGTGGTTGCAAGGCCAGGAAGCGGATTGCCACGGTAGAGGGATACGTGGCCACGCCGCCTGTGGGTTCCACGAGAGCGCTCCGGTTCTGATGTTCCAGGGCATGGGCCTCGAATGCCTCGATCTCAGACAGGGGAGTCGTTTCCCGCAGGAAATAGGAGGCGATGGGCTGAATCACCTCACGGGGACTGAAGGTGAGCACCAGCGGGGGTTGGGCCAGGCGAAACCAGACCGGCGGCACAGGGATTCCCGGTTTGGCAATGCCTGCGCGGACCAGTTCTCCGGCCACTTCCCTCTGGATCGCCCTTTCAAGGGCCCACTGATTTTCGCGCTGGAATGTCCAGGCCCGTCGGTATGCGACCTGCGCCTCCGCCATTCCCAGAGGGTCCTGCAGCGTAAATGCCAGCCAATGGGCGACCGCGGCCTCCCGCATGGCCTGCTGTTGTTGTCCATATGCGCGGATAAGGCGGCGAGCCGCCGCACTGGTCGTCTCGGGCCTGGATGCAAGCACATCGCGGCGGAGTCCATGCCTGAGGGCATCCCACTGGAAGTCGCGGAGGCTGTAGTGATAGGGCTCCAAATTGACGAGGGTGGGCACTGTGCCAGCCGGATCGCGGTGTAGCGCATCCAGCGCCGGGATCAATGTGGCAGCCACCAGCCAAAACAGGTAGGTGGAAAAGAAAAGGCGCAAGCAAGTCTGCAAGGGGGCAAGGCGCATGTTCGCACTGCCAGCCTCGGCCCCCCAACTTGTCGGACGGGGCCACGCCGCGGCGGAATCCAGGATCTGGGTCAGACCTCGGCGGAAAGGGATGCCAAACAGTCTTGCAGGACTGCAGGCAGAGGGGTCTGGAAGTGCATTGCCTCCTGCCGGGCCGGATGCACAAGCCCCAAGCGCCAGGCGTGCAGGAAATGCCGACCGAGGTGGAGGCGTTGCTTGCGCAACCCGTACAGGTCATCCCCTACAATGGGATGGGAAAGGTAGGCCAGGTGGACCCGTATCTGGTGGGTGCGTCCTGTATGCGGTTTCAGCTCCACCAAAGTGAAGGGACAGGACTTGCCCGGAGTTCGGCTTTGCAGATATTGGCGCACTCGATAGCTGGTTTCGGCAGTCCGCACACCGTGTCGCGGGGATTCGCCGTGAGACATGTGCGGAAACGCGGCTTGCCGTTGTCGAAATCGGGGATGCCGTCCCAGGGGCACCGCAATCCTGCCACTGGCCGGTTCAAGGAAGCCATCCACCAAGGCCAGATAGGTCTTGGCAATGAGTCTTTCCTTGAACTGGTGTTGCAGGGCCAAATGAGCTGCCGCTGTTTTGGCGATCGCCACCAGTCCCGAAGTGTCCTTGTCCAGGCGATGCACGATGCCGGGACGGTTTGCCTCCAGGGTGGATGGCAGGTCTGGCCATCGGTGCACCACCGCATTGGCCAGAGTCTGCATGGGATGGCCGGGAGCGGGATGGATGACCAGATCCGCAGGTTTGTTGACGATCGCCAAGTCTTCGTCTTCGTATACGACGTCAATCTCCAGGGGATAGGGCACAAGCTCGGTCTTGGGCTTCTGGGCCCGGCTCGCAACCACTACCCGCTGGCCTGGCCTGAGGCGGTCCGAGGCCCGCGGTTTGGTTCCGTCCACTGTGACTTGGCCGTTGGCGATCATGCGTTGCAGCTGCGACCGGCTCGAATTGGGAAACTGCTGGACCAGCCAGTGGTCCAGCCGGGGAGCTGCATTTCCTTCCACGGTTTGTGTCCAGGCTGTCGTGGCAGACATGGCGGCTTTCCTGGATGGCTAATCTGGAGCTGAGGAGGCCAGTCCTTCCTCTGGCAGTGTGTCTTTCGTTGCGGCCGCGTCTTTTTTCTGCGTGTCCTCGCGCCAAGTCAGGATGGTCAAGAGGATTACACTGACCGTGATGCAGGCATCGGCCACATTGAAATTGGGCCAATAGGCTCGGCCGGGGATGCCGAACTTCAGAAAGTCCGTGACATAGCCCTGGGCGACACGGTCCACAAGGTTGCCTATCGCTCCGCCCAAGGCCAAGCCCAGCAGGATGAGGAGAAAACGTTGGTCCGCTCTCACAAAATGAACGCCGACCAGAATCCCCACTGTGACCAGCAGGGAAGTCACCAGGAAGAACAGGCTGGCATTGGGCAGGATGCCGAAAGCGGCACCGTAGTTGGGCACATGTTCCAGGTAGAAGACCTCGCCCAGCCAGGAGAAGGGCATGAATCCCTCGTACAGCTCCAATCTGTTGCGGATAGCCTGCTTTGACCACTGGTCAAGAACCACCACTGCGAGGGCGCAGGAAACGGGAAGCCAGGCTTTGACCAGATATCCTTGCATCTTTGCCACACATCCTTACGGTTTCCTGGCGGGCAGAGTAGAATCGAGGCCCATGGGAAAGGGGCTTCTGCATTCAAGAGCCAGTTGGCCCGCCTTTCCAAGGGAGGGATGACGGTTGAACGCATATTTCAGGATTATATCCCCTAGGCCAGCAAGAGAGCCTGCAGACTGCCCGCCGGAGATGTCGGTGGCGCATGGGCAGTGGCTTCCGCCACTGGGATTCCCAGTGTCCGCGGGTGGGGGCATCCCCGGCCCCCTTCCGGGTCCAAATTCCGCCGGCACCCGGAGGCAGTGGTGCCATGGGCTCTGAATCCACAGGGGCCAGAGGTCTGTTGCGACGGCAGCCTCTTGCCGGTACGGTCAGGTCCTCGCCCGCAGAGGACCTTTTCACCAGGCTGGTGGACCACTTCAACTGCATCGGGCAAGTGGAGCTGGTCCAGGAACAGTGGAAGAATGATCCGGATTCCCTGGATTATGTGTGTGTGGACACCAGGCGCATGGTCATGGAAAAATCCCGATATGTCAGTCGCACGGCGGATCTGTCCGGAGTGCGTGTCCGCTTCTGGCTCAAGGAGCAGGCCGCTGTCGTTGACATGCATTTCACACCGCATCTGGAGCCTGCGGGTTGGTTTATGCCGGTCACCATGGGTTTTGACGTGACCCGTCTCCCGTTGCAGACTGCAATGGCGTTTGTGGGGCTCGCGGTCAGTGCAAGGTACAAGATCATCGTGACCGGGGAAAATTCGCTTGATGACGCGCTGGCCCGCGACATCATTTCAGCGGAACAACGCACGGTGTGGCTGCAGCAACTGCGTCATCTGCGATATGAATTCATGGCCCGGCGCTATCCTCCGGCCATAGTGCGCAACTTTGCCCTGGTGGCTTGAGCCGGAAAAGGGGGCCGTATGTCCATTGCCATCATCGACTATGGCGTAGGCAACCTGCGCAGCATCAGCAACTCCTTTTCCCATGTGGCGCGTCACTTGGGATATGAGGTGGCCATCCTGGACAGGGCGGAGGACCTGACCCAATGGAGCGCCTTTGTGCTGCCGGGCCAGGGTGCCTTTGGCAGCAGCATGCAGACCCTGCGTCGCCACGGCTGGGTCTCACCCATACGGGAGGCGGTGGCCGCCAACGTGCCGCTTTTCGGCATCTGCGTAGGCATGCAGATGCTGCTGGATGAGAGCGACGAGATGGGTCAGCATGAGGGTCTGGGTCTGGTCGCCGGCCATGTTGAGCGTTTTCCGGACGGCATGGTGGATCCGCGGGATGACAAACGACACCTGCGCATCCCGCAGATTGGCTGGAACCAGTTGGAGATGCAACGGGCGGACCCCCTGTTGGCGCACATACCCGACAAGGCCTACGCCTACTTTGCCCATTCCTATCGCTGTGTGCCCAAGGATGAAGGCGTCATTCTGGCCTGTACCGACTACGGCGGCCCGTATGCCAGCATTCTGCGCTCGGATTGCATTTGGGGCATCCAGTGCCATCCCGAAAAGAGCCAGCACGTGGGCCTGCGCATTCTGCGCAACTTCATGCAGATGGTGGAAAATCAGTGGTACGTCCGCGGACGTGCCGACCCCGCCGCCAAGGACTTGGCCTCTTGATCATCTATCCCGCCATAGACCTGCGCCGCGGCAAATGTGTGCGGTTGCGCCAGGGAGACCCCGGGGCCGAGACCGTTTTTGGCCATGATCCGGCAGAGATGGCCCAGCATTGGGCAGCCCTCGGCGCGCAGTGGCTGCATGTGGTCAATTTGGACGGCGCTCTCGGCGATGAATCTCCGGCCGAGGGCGTTCCCGTCAATGTGCAGGCGGTCAAGGCCATTCGGGAGGCCGTGGACCTGCCCATCCAGCTGGGAGGCGGCATCCGCACTTTGGCCGATATTGAATTCCTGCTGGAAATCGGTGTCAGCCGGGCCATTCTGGGGACTGTGGCCGTACGCGACCCGGACCTTCTGGCACAGGCCGTGACCCAGTTCGGGGCCTCCCGAGTCGTGGCCGGGCTGGATACCCGTGCCGGCATGGTGGCCATTCACGGCTGGCAGGAGCAAAGCCGGTTGACAGCCCATGACGTGGGCCGTCGCATGCGGGATCTGGGCGTGGAACTGGCCATTCACACGGACATTGGCCAAGATGCCATGATGACGGGAGTCAGTGTGGAAGAGTCGGCGGCCCTGGCCCGCCAGACGCGGCTGCAGGTGATAGCCAGCGGGGGCGTGTCGGGCATTGCGGACATTGCACGTCTGCTGGCCTACCGTGACCAGGGCATTGTCGGAGTGATCACAGGACAGGCTCTGTACACGGGGGCGCTGGACCTGCGCGCGGCCCTGGCCCGGGTGGCCCGCGACACCGCGGCCAAGGAGTAACCGCACATGCTGGCCAAGCGCATCATTCCTTGCCTGGATGTCCATGCCGGACGTGTGGTCAAGGGGGTGAACTTCCTCAATCTGATCGATGCCGGGGACCCTGTCGAACAGGCCGTGGTCTACGACCAGGAAGGGGCTGACGAGCTGGTTTTTCTTGACATAACGGCCACACACGAGAGTCGGGACATCGTGACCCAGATGGTGCGCCGGGTGGCAGATGCGATATTCATCCCCTTTACTGTGGGGGGCGGCCTGCGCACGTTGGAAGACCTGAGAGCCATTTTGCTGGCGGGGGCCGACAAGGTGTCCGTCAACAGCGCAGCCATCCGCAATCCCGAACTGGTGCAACAGGGAGCCGAACGATTCGGCAGTCAATGCATTGTGGTCGCGATTGACGCCAAGCGCCGGATCAATGCACGCCCAGCCGGGGGCTGGGATGTCTATGTCCGGGGCGGTCGCCAGAACACCGGTCTGGATGCGGTGGAGTGGGCCCGGCAGGCCGAGGAACTGGGGGCAGGCGAACTCCTGCTGACTTCCATGGATGGGGATGGCACCCAAGAGGCCTATGACATTGACCTGACCCGCACGATCAGCGATGCCGTGTCCATTCCCGTGATAGCCAGCGGCGGGGCGGGACACGTCACCCATTTTGCCGAAGCCGTGACCTGCGGCGGCGCCGCGGCCGCCTTGGCGGCCTCCCTGTTTCATTTTCGCCAGCTGAGCATTCGGGAGGTCAAGGAGCACATGGCTGCCCAGGGGATTCCCGTGCGCCTGGATGTATTCCAGGATGGGGACGAACACCGTGCATGAGACTGAAGTGTTCAGCGCCGCGGACTTTGTGGCATTGGTGTCGTTTGACGCGCAAGGCTTGCTGCCCGTCGTGGTGCAGGACGCAGTCACCCGTGACGTGCTGATGGTGGCCTGGATGAACAGGGAGGCCCTGCAGCTGACCTTGGCCCAGGGACAGGCCGTGTTCTGGAGCCGCTCCCGGTCCACACTCTGGCACAAGGGGGCTACGAGCGGGAATTTTCTGGATGTGGATTCGCTTCTGCTGGACTGTGATGGCGACACTCTCCTGCTGCGGGCTCGGCCACATGGGCCGACCTGTCACACTGGTGCCCGCACCTGTTTTTTCCGCAGTGTGCCGAAGCCATGATGGGGCCCGTTTCCGGTGCCAAATCGGACTTGCGGGAATGCAGGCCGAAGACCCGTGCAGAAACACTGCTCCTGCCGGAGTGTCGCCTCGGTGGTATCATGGGATTGTTGTGGCAGTGGCGGTGCCAGGAGTTGGCCCATGGAGATTGTGGCTCTTCCCGACAGTCTGACGTCTGAGATGACGTGGGATCCGTTCTGTGCCCAGGAGGGCGTCAAAACCTTGCAATCGGCGGAGCATGCCCACTTCCTGCAGCGCATCCTGAACGACCTGCGGCTGCACCTGAAGACGCAGGATCTGCCCTACACCCTGACTACCGACCTGTTGGTTCGAAACATACCGCTGCGGCGGGGCGTGGCCCCGGACGTGGCCCTCTGGCCCGGTCGGTGGGATCCGGTGGCCGCGCGGTGCGGGTCGCTGGCCCTGTCGGCGGATCTGTGCCCAGCCCTGATCCTGGAGGTGGTGTCAGTGAACACGTACGAAGCGGATGCCGAGATCAAGCCCGAGATCTACCGGTTGGCGGGGGTCGGGGAATACTGGCTGTATGATCCAGACGAGCATGCCGGGATCGGCCGGCTGTGTGGCTGGCAGCTGGCCGACGGGGCCTATGAGCCGGTCCGGAGCCAGGAGCTGAACGGGTCGGAAGCCGGAGTGGCGCGGTATCCCAGTGCGGTGTTGCAGACGGACTGGGGGCTGACGGCGGCAGGAGACCTGCGGCTGTGGAATCCGCAGCAGGGGGACTGGTACCGGATGACACCGACGGCCCTGCTCCAGAGCCAGGCGCAGACCGAGCAGGCCCAGGCCCAGGTGCAGCAGGAGCGCGCCCGTGCCGAGCAGGCCCAGGCCCAGGTGCAGCAGGAGCGCACCCGTGTCGAGCAGGCCCAGGCCCAGGTGCAGCAGGCCCAGACCCGTGCCGCACAAGCAGAGGCTCGTGCCCTGCAGGATGCTGCCGAGATTGCGCGACTGCGTGCTCTGTTGGATGCGCAGGCGAATCAAGGTGCCACACGAGAATCGGATTCCTGAAAACGGCATTTGCGCATTTGTGCGTCATGCGCCGGCCGGTCCCTGAAAACTGTCCAGCCCATTGAGCAGAACGGGCTGCTCCCAATCGCATGGTCCAGGTAATCCCCCAGCTCGAGGCGATCATTCAGGCCCGAAGGCAAGACAAACCTGAGGATTCCTATACGGCTGCATTGTTCGAGGCCGGCACGGCCCGCATCGCCCAGAAAGTTGGTGAAGAAGGCGTGGAAGTGGCGATTGCCTCACTGGTGGAGGACGACCCGAAGCTGGTTTCGGAGATGGCGGATCTGGTGTATCACGCTCTGGTGTTGCTGGCGGCACGGGACCTCAGTTGGCGGCATGTGGAAGCGCAGCTGGCGGCGCGCTTCAAGTAAGCATCAGACACAAGGTCGCGTGCAGTTGAGATCGGGATCGGCTGACTTTTCTGTCCTGTACTCCAAACCTGTCATTTCTTGGTCCCACTCTGCCAATGGCACATCCTGCCCGCGGGACCGAAAGACGCGGGGATTCCGGCCCTCTGCCGCTCACGGTCCCGTCCGTCGGTGCAGGCCGACTTGTCGCCAGGCAGGATTTCAAGATTTAGGGGACTGCTCTCCCTTGCGTGGCGGTGTAGCGGCAGGTGGCTCTGCTGCCTGTAGCGGGGCCGCGCGTACATACGCTTGGCGTTCCGTAGTGGACATCCGGTGCAACTCGGCCAGAGGAGTGTCAAAGGGCTCGCGATCCCAGCGTGCCGTAGCCGGATCGAACCAGCCCAGACGGTGCAGGCGGCATGTGACCAGCATGCCGATTTGGGAGTCGAATTGTAGACCTACCACTGTTACGGGCCGGCCCCGCCCCTGAAACAGGGCGGGATAGTTCCGCGCAAATGCCTGGCGCAATCCCGCCTCGGCCCCGCCGCCCATTTTCAGTTCCATCAGAAATAAACCGCATCCTTCCCACGCCACCGCCAAGTCGACCCGGCCGGTGCCGGCCGGAACTTCGCGGGTCGCAGACAGACCCATTGTATTGAACAATACGGCCAGCAGTCCTTGGCAGTGCACTTCGTAGTGGGCAATTTGGCGCACAGCCGGAGGCCATCCCTGCAGGTCCCGGCTCGGGGTCGCCAAAATGGAGCCCAATACATTCTTGACGGCCTCCGCGTCTCCCCGTTCCAAGGCATCCATCAAGGCATCACGGCGTTGGGTCGCGGCTTGGAACGCCGGGCTGTCCAGCCAAACCTGGCGTTGTTCCATCCACCATTGTGCCAAGGAGCCCTGGAAGGCGGTTTCCACTTCGCGGTTGGGGAAGATCAGCTGCGCGTCGGGTCCTGGCCCGCGTGTCAGGTAGCCGGTCTGGTACATCAAGGCTGCCACGTTGGGCTGGCCTGGATCGAAATTGACCTCTTCCAGCATCCGGAGATCCGACATGTCCGGATCGTGCAGATCCGAGGGTGCATGGGTTTGCAGACCCCGCAGCAGCATGGCAGGTGTGCCCGTGCGGATCCAGTAACTGGGCAATTGGTCCAAGTTCCAGTGGACAGCCTCGCTGGGAATAACCAGTTCCTGCAGACATCCGGCCAAAGTATAGGGATTGTAGACCGCTTCGCGCCCTGCTGCGAAGCGGTAGCCGTTGTATTGTCGCTCCAGAGCCGCATACAGATCTTCCGGAGCACAGTCCAGATGACTGGCACCCTGCGCCACCAAGGCGGCCAAACGCGGCTCCCGGAGTTCTGCGTGCGTGAATCCCAGCAGGCTGTTCACGTCGGATCTGTGTGACAGGTCCGCGAGATGGTTGGCGCCGGAGAACAGACCTGTGTGCGCCAAGCGCAGAATTCCCGTGACCAGCGCATGCTCAATGTAGCCGCTGCTGTCCTTCAAGGCTCCGTAGAAGGCGCGCATGGTGTCCAGAATATCCTTCAGCACATCGGGACGGTCCAGATTCTCCGTAATAGCCGTGTCGTACTCGTCCACCAACACCACAACCTTTTGCCCGCCCGCGGAGGCCATATGTGCCAAGAGCAGGCGCAAAGCCCGTGCCGGCGACCCGGGGGGCAGGGCAATGTCTTGCGGCCGGGCCTGGTCGTCCACCAGTCCGCGTAACTCCGCGCGCAACTCCTCCCGGTCGTGAATACCGCGCAGGCCACCCAAGTTCAGGCGTAACACGGGGCATGTGCGACCCTCCCAATCCCAGCGTCCTTCCTGCCCGATCCACGTATCTGCAAACAGGGCCTGTCGGCCCTGAAACAGGGCTTCCACCGTGGACAGCAGCAGGGTCTTGCCAAATCGGCGCGGCCGCGCCAGAAACAGGTGGCGGCTGCGGCCCGGTGCGAACAGTCCCGCGATGTGGCGCGTCTTGTCCACATACATCCAGTCGGCATGCGACTGGATGTGGACGAAGTCGTCGTCGCCGAACGGCAGTTGGGGAATCACGTAGGTCTCCAGGCTGGGGACGGGTCCAGCAGCCCGCAGGAGGTGTATGCACTCATGCGCACAGTATACATTTGGGGACCTTGGCCTGAACGGAACGGTACAAGCAGGGACAATGCCTTGCTGGATGGGAGACGTAGTATTCGTCCCTGTCCAGCCTCGCCTCGTCTGACAGTTCACCGCCGCGCAATACGGTTGAGAACAAGGCAGTCCATGCCTTGGGCCCCGCGCAGGGCATCCTGTGCCTGCACAGGATGCGCGGGACAACGACTGTACATTCTTTCCGGGGAGAGACTCAGGGCAATCCTGTGTGGACTCCCGCCCGGGTCAATCCATGAGCATCGTAGTCCACGGCCTGCGTGTATCATGGAAAACACTTTCCACAAGATCCAGCACACCGGATAACCTCTTTGGCCCCCCACTCGAGGGCAGTTGATCCACGAAGGCATGATTTGGAGCCCCGGTCACGGTGACACCGCGTTTTGCGGTCCTCATGTTCGACGAATTCATGCCGCGTATCATGCGTGGCCAAGAGTGAATGTCTTCCACAACTCACGCTATGAACAAGATCTTGGACTGAGTCTCGACCGGAGCATCGGCTTCCGAGGCGGATGACAGCAGACCGTCAATTTCGCTACCCAGTTCACCAGGAAATGTACCGGACTCCGGTAACGCGTGTGCACCCTTGCGAGATGTTGTAGAACAGGTTGGGGATTGTCTCGATGAGGGTACGCGTGTGGCTCCGAGCGATATCAGCAGGTTCTTCTTACGGAGCCGGGAGCCCCGTCTGGAACCTCCAATGAAGTGTATTCACCCATTGTTGGGTATTCGTGATCGTATGTCCTATGGCAATCGAACAGCCTGAAGCTTTGGATTCATTTTTATCAGAATATTGGTATTAAGAAAAGGCAGAGCAGACGACTTTGGATTTGGGATGCCAGAAAGACAGTGAATGAAACGATCTCCTTCGACTCATCTGACTTCAACCATTGGTCGGACAGATACGAAACCGCCGCTCAGCTACCAAAGCTTATACGGCGGTTGATAGTGAAAACTGTTCCTACCGTGCGGAAGGCCTATGGGCTCATGTACGCACTCTTGATGCCGACGACTTGGTAGCGTGGCTTGAAGAGGCTCCGGAAGAAGTCGCAATCTGGTTTGCACGCCTGATTAGAAAGAACCATGAAGGCAACGGATTTCTTTCCACAGCCAAACCTTATCTAGAACAGATCCACCATGACACGAGAAGTTATCTCTCCCAATATCCAGAATGGTTTTCTCCCTACCTCACGGACAAGGTCAACGAGGCCATTGCCAGTCCGGTCCGCATCCGATCAGATGCAGGCACAGACAAGCGAACAGGTTCGGCCAAAAGACTTGCTTATGAAGACTATTTGGAGCGGATGCGCCGCATCTTTGCCGAGTGTCGGCGGGTCGTCAAGGACGATGGCATAGTCACCATCATATTTACCCACAAGTCCACGGATGCCTGGGACGCGCTGACCGTCGGCATCATCGAATCCGGATTTCGCATCATTGCCACTTGGCCCATCAAGACAGAGGCCGAGTCGTCCCTGAATATCCGGGATCGGGCCGCGGCCCGATCCACCATCCTGCTGGCATGTCGTCCCAAAGTGGGACAGACAGCAGGCAGTTCCGCTTGGGAAGAGGCGGAGAAGAAGGCGGCTGCCGCCGTCAGGGAGCGATTGCCACAGCTGGAACAATACGACCTCAAGCCGTTGGACATCTACCTGGCTTCTTTCGGACCGGCCTTGGAGACAATCTCCGACAACTGGCCTGTCCGCCGGGAACTAGCCAATCCCGATCGCCCCCAAGATCCCTTTACGGTGACCCCCAACGATGCCTTGCAAGTGGCGCGGTGAGAGGTCTTTGCCGCGCGCCGCCGCAAGATCAGTGCCCTGTGAGCCGACCATCCCGGTGACCCGTTGACCGAATTTTACGTTCTGTCCCGGGACGGCATCGGTTCCGCCACCATTCCCTTTGCCGAAGCCAACATGATGGCCCGCTGCATTGGTCTGGAGTTGGACAGCACTTTCACCAAGAGGATTTGCCGCAAAAAGGGCAGCAGCCTCAATTTGTTGACAGGGCAGCAGCGTCTGGCCGAAGGCCATGTTTCGCCCACTGCCCCTACTGTTAGCAACATTGATCGGGTGCACACCACCGTTGCACTGGCCGGGCATGGGGATGTGAATTCAGCTATCGACTGGTGTGCAATTCACGGATTTCAGCATGATGCCCCTTTCAAGGGCACTTTGGAGGCACTGATTCGGATCATGCCCGTCGGCGACCCCGATCTGGCTCCGGCCCATACTCTCTGGTCCGAAATGTACAGGGAAGAGACTCCTGAATCGACCGTTGTTCAGGAAAGCCTGTTTCAGGATCGATTGATCAAGGACAATGGACAGGGTGCCGATGTTGCGTGAATTGCAGGTGTTGCGACTTTTCTACAGCCGCAACACCTGCCCTGATCTGGTGCAGGGTTTGTTTGTTCCCCTGTTGCACCGATCCATCCGCTATGACCGCACCACGTTTACCTTGGGCCCCAAGGCCTTGACCATTGCCGCTGCGGGCCTCGCCGGTCTTATAAACAATAGCGGCCACATGCGGCTCATTTGCCACCACGAATTGCCAAAGATGGTGGTGCAGGCGATTCTTGCAGGCCACCGCGCGGCGGAAGATGTATTGCTGGCAAGCCCGGCGTGTCAATCCATCATGCATGTCGCGCTGGATGACCTGACGGACCAACATCACCTTGACCTTCTGACGTGGCTGGTCCAGGAAGGGCGATTGGACATCAAGGTGGCCATTCCCCACTACGAGGAAATCTTCTTTCATCAGAAAATCGGCCTCTTTACGGATGAACAGGGAGACTGTATCGGCTTCAACAGCAGTCTCAACGAAAGCCAGATGGGATGGCTGTACAGCGACGAGAATCTGATCCTGTTCAAATCCTGGGACAATCCAGATCATCTGCAACCGTTGGTTGACGAGTTTGAACGTCTCTGGACGAACCGCGCGGATACCAGTATCGTGGTTCCCATGCCTGAAGCGTTTCGTCAGAAGCTCATTCGGTTTGCGCCCACCGAAAATCCTGCCTGCAAATCCCGCGGTTCTCGCGAGGAATCCCGGAAAGCAGTGTCGACGGAGCGTCGCACCCGGTTGTGGGCGGCCATCAAGCACGCCGTGGCCCACGACCCAAATTGAAACCGTGGCGGCCCAACTCTGTCCTCACCAGCTTTCGTTTTGGCGACGCCATGCCCGCGATGCCGATGAACCGCCCGCGTACTCATTGCCGACGAAGTGGGTTGGGGCAAGACTATCCAGGCAGGCATATTGCTCAAGACACTCATAAACCGGGGCCAGGCCGAGCGTATCCCCATCCTTACGCCTGCCGTGTCCCGTTGGCAATGGCAGAACGAACTGTGGCACAAATTCAACATCTCTGTTCTGGTGCTGGACCGGGTTGCCGGCAGGCTTGCACTGTGCAATGCCGATGGGATTCAGGAAGAGGCCGGGTCCTTTCCCTGGCAGCAGACGTCTCGGCTAATCCTTTCCCCTGACTGGCTGCGGCGACGCCGGAAGCGATTCTTCGCCGATGACTTTCCTGACTACGACATGGTTGTCTTTGACGAAGCGCACCCTGCACGCTATCGAAAGGTGACCAGCCCAAGTCGCCGTCGGCAGAACAGCTATCTTTGCATGCTTGAGGACCTTGCGGCGCACACACGGGGGCTGTTGCTGTTGACGGCTACGCCCATGCAGATGGATTCCGCTGAATTGTGGGCGCTGTTGCAAGTTCTTGATCCCGCGGGCCGATGGACGGAGGAGGAATTTCGGATATTTTTCGATGTGGGCCGCCCCTTGACATTGCACGAATGGGACAGAGCACGCCGAACTTATCTGCAAGACGGATTGTCCGGTTCTGTCGCGCAGATTGCTGAACTGACGCGGATGTCACGCTCAGAAGTCAGGGAGCACCTGCAGTACATCAACATGCCTGCCAGCAGTCCCGTGTTGAAACGGGACATGACACCTGACCGTATCGGAGCCTCTCTTGCTTTGATGCGTCGCTCTGCCGCTGTCAAACGCTCCGTTTCCCGCCATACGCGCAACCTGCTTCGCCAATATGCCTGGGAAGGCTGGTTGGGACAGTCGGTGCCAGAAAGGGACGTGCGTTCCATTCCCGTTGCCATGAACGATGAAGAGCGCAGCCTGTACGACGATATCGAAGACTTCGTGCGGACATGGTATCAGGGGCAGCCCAACGTCAACCGACATGCCTTGGGTTTCACAATGACCCACTTCAGATTGCGTCTGGGCTTGTCGCGCTACGTCTTCCGGCAATCGCTGATGACCTTGAGACAGCACCAAGAAGCCAATGCACAGGCCAAAGGCAAATGGTCAGAGGTGCTCGACAGCGATGAGGGAGACAGCTACTCGGATTTGGCCCCCGATGCCGTAACGCCTGCCTTGGGTCTCGCAGCCCAGGAAGAGCAAATGCTGTCCGCGTTGCTGTCCCGATGCAAAATCCATGCGGCGCGAGACAGCAAGTTCGTGGAATTTCTGGCGCAACGCGCCCGATTGCAGGAAGACGACTACAGCAAAGTCATGGTCTTTTCCCAGTTCCGCGATACGCAGGTTTGGTTGCGACAGCAATTGGCCATACAGACCGATCAGGGAGTGCTGGCGGGACTTTCCGGAGTCAAGGATTGGCTGTTCGATTCGGTTGCAGGCTCCTTTCAGAGCGTGGACAGCAAGACCGTGATGGTCAAGCCAGGGAGTCAATACGAGTCGTTCATCTTTTCTATAGGGACACCGCGGAATACGATGCCTATAAAGCGATGGCGACACGTATTCGGGATTTCACCGAGAACGTGGGAACCTTGCAACCTATTCTGATGGCCAACTTGGAAAACATCATTCGCCAAAGTGCCAAGGACGAGGCTGGTTCCCTTGCTGTCCGCGAAGTAGTGGATAATCTGGCGCCTGTCGGCTTCGACCTTGACGACTTGGCTGCCGCCGCACCGCAGCAACAGGATCCCTCGCCACAGTTACATCTCAACGACTTGACCTACATTCTGGACCATCCCGAGTGGTTGCCGGATGGCTATACGGCGGAAGGAGCCGGCCTCAATCACTGGAAGGTGACTGTGCCGGATGGATCGAGGTGGACGGTCACTACCGATCGCAAGGCGCATGACTATGCGGCTGGCACAGTCGAATTCTTCGGGCCAGGTAGCGCTGCATTCCCTGATCGCACCGCGCTGAAGCTGGACGACGAGACAGTCCAGGAACCTCTCCAAGGCAAAGTCAGCACAATCCTGAACTCGGACTTGGCCCCATCCTCATAGCCACCGAGCAGGTAGGCCGCCCACTGATGATGGACTGACTGGGCACCTTGGCTCAGGATTTTCCGCTCCAGTTCAATTTCTGTGCTTCAGGAGCACATACACGGCAAAGGCGCGGCGATCTTTCCGGGAAACCGTGTGGAATCCTGAGATTACATCCTGGATTTCCTCAATCCATTGCAGGGCCGTGGAACGGGAGAAGGAGGTCAAAGGATCATAATCGGCCAGATGGCGGAACTGCTGCAGGCGCACAAAGGCCGCCGCGAAGTCCTGAATGGCAGAGGGAAACAGGGCCACCCCACTATTCCGAATACATTGTTGGCGGGCATAGCCGTGATCCAGGGCCCGATAAGCTTGTTGCCAAGCCGGTGGACTACGGTGGGCCTTGGTCTTGCCTACGAGCAAATCGGCCCCGCAACAAGCCAAGGTGTGAAACAGAGCATAATACGCAGTGCTTACCGCCCGGCGCAGTGCGGCTTCGCGGGGCGTCCCTGGCGTTGGCCCACTATGCCGGTCGCCAGCTGCCGGGCAATTAGAAGCAGGTCATCGGGCCGCACGGTATTGCCTCCTGTAGACACGGCCATTCCGACTTCTTGACAAAGGACTGCAGGGGGAGACTGGGAAAGCCCAGTCAGTTCCCGGGCATACGGCCACAGCTGCCGGGGCCGGGCCGCCGTTCAGATCGGATCCAGCTTCCTCTGGCCCCCTGCAAATACAATGTAGGCATGCAGACAGGGATCCCCATCCAGATCCAGGGCCGTCTGCACCAGGATGGGATCAAACACGAATTCATCCCGGAATTTCTCGTCCAGTTTCTCTCTGACGATGGCGGCAAAGGCGTCCTGGGCTTCCTCGTTGGTCATGCATTGCTCTCCCAATGTGTCCCTGTTGCCTCCCATGTTAGCAGCCATAGGATATTCATGGGGTCGCTGTAGCCGGGATCCATGAGGCGGGAAAGCTTGTCCGAAATCATCGATATCACAGAATAGTGCCCATAGACTCATGGGGGCTGCCTCCTTGGGGGATGGGGCTGCCGGAAAGAATATCTGTTCTTTCTTGGGGAGGCGTCCCTTTGATCGCAGAGCGTATGATTATGCGGGTGGCACAGTCGAATTCTTCGGACCAGGCAGCATCGCATTCCCTGATCTCGCCGCACTGGAACCAAACACCGAAACAGTCCGGAAACCTTTCCAAGGCAAAGTTGGTGCAATCCTGAACCCGAACTTGGCCCCATCCTCTTCGGGGTAGTGCATCGAATGTGCCCGGCTCCTGCGAATGCTTGATCGTATTGGGGATTGGCTCAGGGGCAAATTCCCTATGCGAATCTCTCGCAATTCTCTCTAACGATCTTCCCTGCTGAAAATTTCAATCAGACACCCTAATCTGTGCGCTTTTGGCATATCCCTGTGTAAGCAGCCAAGTTCTTGGTCTTCCCCTCCGTTCATGCAGTTGCGCCTGTCCCAAAGGCGCAGGGCATACACATCTCACGATGCTCTACTGCGTATGACATCAGGTCTCCCAGGCAAGTCGAGACAGATTCCAGTTTGTGCCGTGGCTGCGCAGGCCATGGCAGGGGTCTGCATAGAAGGAGCGGATGCCCGCGGTGGAGGAAATGGAAGCTACACGTCAAATAGCGTGGGCGGCAGAAGACCGGTCAATGCGGCTTCATGTTGCAGGATGGCAGCCTTGCGGGACAGTCCCCATCGGTATCCGGTCAGCGTTCCGTTTTGACCCACCGCTCTGTGGCAGGGCACGACCAAGGCCAAGCGATTGCGGGCACAGGCTCCTGCCACAGCCCGCGCCCTATCCGCCTTCATGAGCAGCATTGCGGCCAAGTCGGAATATGTCACCGTGTGACCTGGCGCAACGGACTGCAGGGCAGCGTACACATCAAGTTGGAATTGCGTTCCTTGCAAATCCAGAGGGACATCCAAAGGCTGCGTGGGATCCTCGACGTGCGCCTGCAGCCTTTCCCACCAACTCGCCGGACTACCGGACCTAGGCAAGCAGGCGTTGGGGTACCGGTCTTGGGCTCGGGTCTGCAGTTCCGGTACCGAGTCACCCAGATCGATGGCCAGCAGGCCCCGCACGGAGGCCAGCATGGAGACTGCTCCGTAGCGGCATGGGGATGCGAAAAAAGACAGAGCAGACATGTAGGATCCGTCCTGCGGGACTTCAGACCCCTTCTCTTTGCAGACGCCCAATCAGTTTCGTGCATGCCAGGCGGCACAAGGCCATCATGGTCAGAGTGGGGTTGATGCCAGGACAGCTGGGATAGACGCCACCTCCGAAGACAAACAGTCCCCGGGTATCATGGACTTCCAGATTGGAGTCTACGACCGAACTCTGCGGGTCCAGTCCCATGCGGATGCCGCCCAAGTCGTGGCAACTGCCCACGCCGGTGAAGCGAGGCCCCCGCCAGGGAGTCTGACCGCCCATGGCCTTCAGAATCTCCTCGCACTTGTCTTCCATCCAAGCCGACATGCGATGCTCATTGTCCCGCATGTTGTAGGTGATGCGCACCACAGGCATGCCCAATCCGCTGCGGTCTCGATGATGGGGATCCAGATCCACGAAATTGTGGGTATAGGGCAGGGTGTCCGGTTGCAGGCGCAACACGCCCCACTGCTGCCAAGTCTGAAGGTGCTCCTTGTATTGGGCTCCCCAGCGGGGCACATGGGGCGGCAGGGACTCGCGGCTGATGCCCAGGGGCAGGAACTGGGGCTCGGCACTAATGGTTGCCCCTCCCAGAAAGCCATGTTCGTGTGCGGGGAAGTCAGGATACAGGAAATCCTCCACGATCATGGATTGGGACGCGTTGGCGCAGTGGCGGTTGAAACACTTGCCCGGAAACTGGGCCAGCACTTGGCCAAACATCTTGGTCATGATATTGCGCCCCAGCTGTCCCTGACTGTTGCCCAACCCACCCGGGTGACGGGAATCGCCGGAAAGGAACATGAGGCGCAGGCTTTCCCACACATAGGCCCCCAGGATCACGCACCGGCCTGGCTGCACCTGCGGGATGCCGTTGGCATCCAGATATCGGACCCCGCGGGCATGGCCCTGACCGTCAGTCAATATCTCGATGACCCGACATTGCGTCTTGAGATCCAGATTTCCGGTCGCCAGCGCTGGGGGCACGCACTCGGCGGCCGGGTGCCACATGCTGTCATCAAAGGTGCCGAATCCGCAGGTCCAACTGGAGTTCTGCGATGCGGGACGCCCCTGGTAGGGTCGGCTATTGACTCCTACCGGCACAGGATATGGATGCAACTCCATGTCCTCGGTTGCCCTGCGAAAGAGTTCCCCCATGTGATAGGGCGGCAAGGGGGGCATGGGCAGCTCCCGGCTGCGTGCCACCGGCGGCTGGTCGCTGACCCCGGAGATGCCGATTTCCCATTCCAGGTCGGTGTAGAAGGGTTCCAGATCCTCGTAGGTGACAGGCCAGTCCGCAAGCGTGCTCTCGGCAGGCAGCAGATGTTCCCAGCCCTGTTCCCGCACGTGGGAGCGAGCCCTGAAGTGGTGGGCATGAAAGCGCCGCATCCAGCCGCCATAGTGAAACACCGAGCCGCCCACGCCATTCATCATGCGGCCCAGCGAGAAACTGCAAGGCCGCGTCGGTTCACCCTCGTTGAGGCGCCAGCGGGGAGTTTCCTGATTGAATTTTGGTCCCAGACGGGCGTGCCCGTAATGGGTCTGGCGCAGCTCATCCGGCATGTAGTCTTGCCGGGACCGGTACGGTCCCGCCTCCAAGGCCACCACTTGCAGTCCGGCCTGCGTCAACTGGGGGACAATGACACTGTTCATGGCTCCCAGGCCAATCAGAATGACATCGGCATCGCCTCTGGGCGGTTCCAGGCCCCGATCGGGATCAAACTCCGGCGGGATGGCCGCGGCTCTGTCGGGCCGGTCCTGAATGAAGTCGCCCAGGTCTGCAATGGACTGGTAGCGTCCCCCTTTATCCTCCGGGACTTCGGACATCATTTCCGCCGGACTGTTTTCCAGCCAGACTCCAGGATGCCGCAGCAACTTCCAGCCTTGCTTGTCCCGGTTGCCGCCGTGCACCGGATCCGCGAACAACCCCTCCTGCATATGGGCGATCACCAGATCCATGAATTCCCGCTGTCTGTGGGCAGGGCCCGTGTCCAGTTGGCCCTGGTCCAGCAGGCGGACCAACTGCTGCCGTTCCCCCCCGCGACAGTGGGCAAAAGACCGTTGAAACATGCCTTGCGCGGCCTCTTCCAAGGAGTCCAGTCCCCATTGGTACTGTCCTTGCAGACCTTGGTCATCGGCGGCCAGCTGCCGTTCCACATAGTCCAGCACCCCTATTTCCGTTGCTCCGGGCTGTGATTCGTCAGGTGGAAACAGTGTGGCAAACAAGGCCCGGGCCGTGGACTGCTGCCGGGCAGTCAAGATCAGTGAAGCGCTAGGTGCAGACATGGCATTCCTTTGACATCACCCATGGCACATTTCCGATCCGCTGGCCTTCCAGTCCGGGGGCCTGCCTCCCGGATGCCGGTCTTCTCGGGTCCGTGGATTCTGGGCCGTGCACGACACTGGGAGACTCGGGCCTGCAAAGGCGTACCGCCGGTCCGCATGCTGCAGACTGCATGGCAGCCAGGGCCAGATGGGGCGGCGTCCTGTATTCCACTATCCAGAGGGCAGCGGTGAAATGCGCAAGGCCGAGGCAATTGGGTTGTCCAGGGGGACCTCCGTACGAACGGCCAGACCGCCATCCTGGCCCGTGACCTGGGCGGCTGCCGGTTGTCCCAGAACCTTCACTTCGGTGCCAGGCGTCGTGGCCAGTCCGGGAATGCGGAATTCCTGGGTTTGTTCTCCCCCCAGCAATATGGCAAAGAGACTGCGGCCATCCTGTGTGTAGCGAATGTCCACGCCCGAGTCGGTTTGACCTTCGGCGCGGGTCCAGGGCCGAGTATCAAAGATGGCAGGCCCATGAACATCCAGCCAGTGGCCCAATGCCGTGAGCCGGTCTCGCTGCATTTCCGGGATCACTCCCTGGGCTGTGGGGCCTACATTGATCAGGAGATTGCCATTCTTGCTCACGATGTCCACGAAGCCGTGAATGAGGGCCTGAGCCGAGAGGTATTGCTCTCCGCCCTCCTGCTGGTTGTAGCCAAAGGAAGCCCCGATGCCCCGGCAGCTTTCCCACTTCTGGGTCTGAATGGTGTCATACTGCTGATATTCTGGAGTGGTGAAATCGAAATGCACAGGCACCGTGGAGCGAGAGCCCTGGGCATCAAAGGACTGCTGGAAACGGTTGTTGACCAGGCCGTCTGGCCGCAGGTTGTAATAGTCGGCAAACAGCCGGTTGGTGTCGGTCTGCTGGGGATATGCGATGTCATTCCACAAAATGGCCGTTGCATACTTGTTCATCAGCTCGTACCAGTGCGCGTTGGCATAGGTGACATATTCCGGGCTCTGCGGAGTGGCCCTGCGCAGATCCGGAATGCTGCGCACAACCTGCGGGTTGAAGGTCCAGTCCACGCCTCCCGAATAGTAGGCGGCCATGGTCAGGCCGGCAGCCCGTACGGCTTGGCCGAGTTCTCCCATCAGGTCCCGGCGGCAGAAATAGCCGTCGTGAAATGGATTGGGATGGGTGCTGGGCCACAGCAAAAAGCCGTCGTGGTGCTTGCTGGTCAACACAACGTACCGAGCCCCCACCTGTTTGAAGAAGCCGGCCCATGCCTCGGGATCCCAGGCCTCCACGGCCTCGTTGAACATGGGAGCGAAGTCGGTGTAGGCAAAGCCATGCCCGTAGGTGTCGAAATGATGCCGCTGGGTGGGACTGCCTGCGATGCGCATTGTGTTCGCATACCATTCCGCGTACGGGTTGTGCGCAAACCAGTCAGTCCAGTTCCCGGTCTCTTGGGTTTCCCCCAGATCGCCGGAATTGGGGGCCCAGGCCGGTACGGAATAGAGGCCCCAGTGAATGAAGATGCCCAGTTTGGCGTTGTCAAACCAGGCTGGCACCTTGTGCGCGGAAACGGATTCAAGCGTGGGCACGTAGGTCATGGCGGTTTCCTGCAGACTGTGGCCTTGCAAGGGAATGCACAACTCTAAAAAGTGGAATAAGGGGTGGTGGAATAGCACCATCGACTATCCATCAGATGGTCGCAAGCCAAGTTGAGGGCCTCGGGCGTGCCGATCTGGCGCAGGGCTTCAATGGCAAAGCCGCGCACATATCGGTTTTCGTCCTGCAGGCAGGCATGAAGGCCCGGCACGGCCGCAGCCGCCTGGCTGCCATATCGGGCCAGAGCCAGCGCTGCATTGAATTTGACCTGATCATCTTCGTCGGTGAGGGTTCTCTCCAAGGCTGGCACAGCGCTTTCGGCATCTTCCAACATCCCCAAGGTCTCCACTGCGGTACGCCGGACCCAGGCCGAGTCATCGTCCAGCAGGTTCACTGCGGCAGTGCTGTGTTCCGCCGCCAGGGGACCCTGCTCACCCAACGCGAAGACGGCGAAGCGACGCACAATGTCCGATTCATGGCGGCAGGCATCCGCCAGCATAGGCAGCACCTCCGCGGAACCGGCGCTCAAACCGTAGGCGGCACGGCGGGTGGCGTGGGGGTTCGCACCGTTCAATGTCTCATGCAAATGGGCCAGACCCCTGCTGCCGGCAGCAGTCAAGTCATAGGCGGCGCCAATGCCGTCCGGTTCGTAATCGCCCTGCACCTTCGCCACCAGCTCTGCCAGGGACGCCACGGCCTCTCTCTCCCCCGTGCCCAGGGTCCGGGGGCGTCCGGCCATCCAATTCCATTGCTCGGCCCACAGTGCATTGTGCGTGTGGGCCGGACCGTCCCCATGCAGGGTCTGCCACTCCGTGTGTTCGTTCTGCCATGCCGGAGCCACTGGCCTTGACACCCGTGTGAACTGGAATTTGAGCATGGCCCGGTTCTGTCGCGAGTGATTGGCTCCGCCCCGATGCCACAGGTCATAGTGAATCAGGGCAAAGGTGCCTGCGGAGCCCTCCATGAAAAGAGGTTTTTCGGTGTTGTCCCCTGGCCGCTTGTCATAATACTGGGTCCCGGGCATAAGACCGGAGGGGCCCATGTCGGTGGTGACAGCTTGCGGGTAATAGAAGATCATGGCCCACCACTGGTGGTGATTGCGAATGCGCGCGTAGCCCCAATAGCTGTCCTTGTGCCAGCTCTGCACCTTGCGGCCCGGCTCTGTGTAGTGACAGTGCCGGTGGGGCTGCATGATGTAGTCATCTCCCAACACGCTGCTCACAGCCCCCGTGACGACCGGGTGCCTGAAAATCTCCTGTACCTCCGGCACGCGGGGCAAGATGTTGTTGCCCGGGTTGCCTTCCTCTTCCATCACAGCCGCTATGCGGGCATTCAAGGCCGCGTGAAAGTCCTCCGCGAAATCCGTTTGCAGGAGCAGACAGCCGTGCGCTATGAAGTGGCGCATTTGGTCGTCGGTCAGGAGCAGGGGAGTTGCAGACATGGGGGTTCTCCACAAGGGACGGCAGGAATAAGGAGGCGCAAGAGGCGCAGAGGCAGAGATGCAATCTATTGGGTGGCAGAGCAGTCAAATTATAGGTTCTGGCTCAATCCGGGGTCAATGGGCCTGGCCGACCGGCCTAGGCAGGAGGGCAGCCATGCCCAGGGCCCCAGGATCTCTTACCGGTTGGTTTCCACCCAAATGTCGGGAGCCGTGTCCACGCCATGACGGTCAAAGACGGTCTGGATGCGCTCCAGGGCCGCCTGGTCCAACGTCCAGTCCAGCCCGTCCAAGTTGAGTCGCACTTCATTGGGGTGCCGGAAACCGACCAGCGCCACTCCTACCAGGGGATTGGACAATACCCACCGCAGGGCCAACTGGGCTGAGGACTTGCCGAATTCAGCCGCGATGGCGGTCAACTCTGCGACGACATCAAGGTTCCGGGGCAGCACGTCTGGACTCCAGAGCGGCAGGCTGAATGCCTTGCCGCTGTGTCGCCAGTCATCCGCCGGAAACCGGGTGTCTCGGGTGAAGGCTCCCGTCAGCAATCCATGCGCCAGCGACCCATAGGTCATGAGCCCGAAGTCATGTTCCTGAACCGTGGGGAAGACAAACCGTTCCAGACGCCGGTCAAACAGGTGATACCCGTACTGGACCACGTCAATGGAGCCACCCTGCTGGGCCAGCGCGATCTGCTCCGGGGAGAAGTTGCTCACTCCAATGAAGCGGGTCTTGCCTTGCTGCCGCACTTCCTCCATGACGGCCATGGTCTCGTCAAAGGGGTGGTTTGAATCTGGCCAATGGACCAGGTACACATCCACGTAATCGGTCTCCAGCGCCTTCAGGCTGGTTTCAATCGAGGACATGATGCGTGGGCGACTGGCATCCCGGAACCACTCTCCATGGTCGCGATAGATGCCCACCTTGGTGACGACCAGGGCCTGATCCCGCCTGCCGCGCAGGGCCTTGCCCAGCAGGGCCTCGGACCGGCCAAAGCCATATCCCTCCGCCGTGTCAAAGAGGGTGACGCCCTTCTCCAGGGCCAGATGCACCGCATCCACGACATGGGATGCATCGAAGCTGCCATAATCTCCACTGGACTCCCAGCAGCCAAACCCTACCGCAGAGACTTCAATGCCCGTCTTGCCAAAACGTCTGTATTCCATGGTTGCACTCCTCGCGGTACACCTACCTGTCAACAGGGATGAGGGGCCAATGCCGTGTTCATTATGTCCCTTTCCCGGTTTGGTTCCAAGCAGACCGCCAGAGTCTGCCGGGAAATGCCCCAGGGCGGCATGGGCCCCTTCTGGGCTAAGATCTACAAAAGACGCTGGGGCTGGGTACACTATGGGCCAAGGCCCGCGTTCCCCGTGCACCCCGATGCACGTTGCGCCAGTGCAGCAAGGAACCCGACAAGATGCAAGATGCCGCCATTCAGCCTGATCGCAGCCAACGCCCCGGCGCGGCCACCGACCCCCGCCTGGACTGGTGGCGCGCGGCCAAGTTTGGTCTCTTCATCCATTGGGGCCTGTACGCGATCCCGGCCGGCCGATGGAAAGGACAGGACATTGAAGGGATCGGCGAATGGATTATGCGCTTCGCCAGGATCCCGGTCGCTGACTACGCGCCGTTGGCCCGACAGTTCAATCCCGTGGAATTCAATGCCCGCAGCTGGGTTTCCCTGGCCAAGGCTGCCGGCCAGAAGTACATCGTGATTACCAGCAAGCATCATGACGGCTTTTGTCTCTTCGATTCCCGGCACACCGACTACAGTGTGACCCGGAGCAGTCCCTTCGCGCGGGATGTCATTCGGGAGCTGGCGGACGAATGTCAACGGCAGGACATGGGACTGGGTTTCTACTATTCACAGACGCAGGACTGGCACCATCCTGACGGAGACGGCAATGACTGGGACTTTGATCCGGCCCAGAAGGACTTTGACAGCTACATCGAAACCTATGTGATCCCGCAGGTCACGGAGTTGCTGACCCAGTACGGTCCAGTGGCCCTGATCTGGTTTGACACTCCCAAAGGCATAACCCAAGGCATTTCGCGGGAACAAAGCCAGCAGCTGCTGGATCTCTGCCACCGACTGCAGCCTGCCACGCTGGTCTGTGGTCGTCTGGGCAACGCCCTAGGGGACTACGCCACCACCAACGACAACACCATTCCCGCGGGTGCGCTGCGGGAAGGCGACTGGGAGACCCCCGCCACCATGAATGACACGTGGGGATTCAAGTCCCAGGATCACCATTGGAAGAGCGCGACTGATCTGATTCGGAAACTGGTGGACATCGTGAGCAAGGGCGGAAACTGCCTGCTGAATGTGGGCCCGACCGCTGCCGGCGCCATACCGCCCGAAAGCGTCGAGAAACTCGAGGCCATGGGCGCATGGCTCACGCTGCACGGAGAAGCGGTGTATGGGACACGGCCTGGTCCCATCCAGAACCAGGCGGCCTACCGCACTACGGCCAAAAACCGGACAGTGTACATTCTGGTCTTTGACTGGCCTGCCGATGGAGCGTTGCGGGTGCCCGGAGTCAAGGCAGACATGGCCAGGATCCTGGGAACGGCCTCCGCCGATGTTTTGCTGGAGCGCGAGGAGGATTTTCTGTCTCTGCGCCTGCCGGAAACCGCGCCCAATCCGCACTGTTCCGTCATTGAGTTGGCGTAGTTCCACGCGTGGCCTGCCCTTTCGAGAGTCTTCGTCCATGACCAAGGAAACCATCTTTACCCTGGACACCTCTGCCGTGAAGTTCGGCATGGGCGCCATGTCCGAAGTCAGGGAAGACCTGGAAATTCTGGGTGCCCGCCGGATTATGGTGCTGTGTGATCCCAACCTGGTGGATACCGCACAGTTCTCCCGGCTGCAGGCAGCTCTCGACTCTGGTTCCCTGGAATGGCAGCTCTTCCGCGAGATCCGCACCGAGCCTTCCCTGGACTCGTTCAGGGCCGCCGCGGAGTTTGCTCGCCGCGGCGAATTCGATGGCTTCGTGGCCTTTGGCGGCGGTTCCACCATTGACACGGCCAAGGTCGCCAATCTCCAATCCACATATCCCGCGGATTTCTTTGACTATGTGAACGCTCCCATTGGCAAGGGCAGACCGGTGCCGGGACCGCTCAAGCCCATGATTGGCATTCCGACCACCGCCGGCACCTCCAGCGAAATCACCGGGGTGGCCATCTTTGACCACAAGAAGATCAACGCCAAGACGGGCATTGCGCATCGTTTCCTGCGCCCGTCGCTGGGCGTTCAGGACCCGCTCAACACCATGGACCTGCCCCCCATGGTGACAGCCTGCACAGGATTGGATGTGCTGTGCCACGCCTTGGAATCCTTTACCACGATCCCGTTTGACGCACGCGACAAGGCCGAGAGTTCACTGCAAAGGCCCACCTATCAAGGGGCCACGCCGGTCAGCGACATCTGGTCCCGGGAGGCGATCGGATTGGTGGCGGACAATCTGGTTACCGCCATCCGCGAACCGGACAACCTGGAGGCCCGACAGAACATGATGCTGGCTGCGGTCTATGGCGGCATGGGCTTTGGCAATGCCGGAGTCCATCTCTGCCACGGCATGTCCTATCCGGTGTCCAGTCTGGTGCGGGACTATCGCGCGCCGGACTACAATGCGGACCATGCCATCATCCCCCATGGCATGTCTGTGGTGCTGACGGCGCCAGCGGTATTCCGTTTCACAGCCAACGCGAATTTCGCCAAGCACATGGCCGCAGCCGAGCTGATGGGTGCCAATGTGATGGGCATTCCCCCGAAAGACGCCGGTGACGTGCTGGCACAGCAATTGAGGGAGATCATGCAGGCCACGGGCATGCCCGCAGGCCTCGAGGCGGTTGGCTATGGTCCCGCGGATGCAGAGACCTTGGCGGAAAGCACCCTGCCCCAGCACCGTGTGACCAAACTGTCGCCCCGCCCGGCCTCGGGGGCTGACCTCACCCGGATGTTCCTCGAATCCATGCGCAATTGGTAATGCTGGGCTGCCATGGCCGACTCAACTCGATTCTCATGCCCCGCACAGTTGTCATAGCCATCATTTCCGCGGCGGTCGCGGTGATGGTGAGTACGGGCACCCGTCAGAGTTTCGGGTTGTTTCTGGATCCCATCACGCTCGAACTGGGAGCCGGCCGTGAAGTCTTCGGCTTTGCCATGGCTCTCAGCAACTTGATTTTCGGATTGCCCTTCATCGGCTTTCTGGTCGACCGCTTTGGCACCCGACTGGTGTTGATGGGCGGTGGTCTGGTCTACGCGAGCGGTCTTGCCCTGAGCACGGTCTGGACCACGCCTACAGGGCTGATCGTCTCTCTGGGCGTGATCGTGGGGTTGGGGCTGGGAGCCACCACGTTTGTGGTCTTGCTGGGAGCCCTGGGCCGTCTGGTGGCGCCAGAGCATCGCACCAAGGTCTTTGGCATCATGACCGCCATGAGTTCGGCAGGATTTCTGGTCATGCCGATCTTCAATCAATGGCTCATCGATACCTGGGACTGGAAGACCGCCTTCATGGTCGGAGCCGGTCTGGTGCTGTGCATCGTGGCGCTGGCTCTGGGCATTCCGGCACGCCCGAATGCGGAGGGGCACACGCTGCTGGAGGAGGAAAGCGGGGCCGTGTGGCCGCGGGTGAGCCAGGGCCTGCGGAACCCTAGCTTCTTGTTGCTGGTGGCGGGCTTTTTTGTCTGCGGTTTCCATGTCGCTTTCATAGGCGTGCATTTCCCAGTCTATTGGTCCGACCATGGCATCGGCCACATTCGGGGTCTGGCCCTGGCCCTGATTGGAACCTTCAACCTAGTGGGTTCGCTCAGCTTTGGTTGGCTGGGTGATCGCCTGCCGCGCCGGTACCTGCTGAGTGTCATTTACGGGAGTCGGGGTCTGCTCCTGCTGGCCTATTTCCTGTTGCCGGTCACGGCCGCGTCCTCTCTGCTGTTCTGCAGCTTGATGGGCCTGGTTTGGCTGGCCACGGTGCCTCTTACCAGTGGTACGGTGGCACAGTTCTTCGGGCCGCGGTTCCTGTCTACCATGTACGGCTTTGTCTTCTTCAGCCATCAGATCGGGTCCTTTCTGGGGGCTTGGCTGGCAGGCCGGGTATACGATCAGCTCAACTCCTATGACCCGATCTTCTGGATTTGCATTGGCCTGGGGCTTTTCGGATTCCTGGTGCATTTTCCAATCCGGGAAAAAGCGATCCCGTTGCGGCTGGCCCCGGCCAGCTCGTAGCCAGAACACGCATCCCTGTTTCGAGCAGTCCAAGGCAAGGCCCATGCGCTTTCTCAACGACCCGGCTTCCATTCAGCAATTGACCTGCCTGTGGCACGGCCCCCGTCTGGCCGATGGCAGGCCCGAGGTCCCTGCGGCCGTGTTGGAACGCATGGCCCGCATCACCACGGAGGAGGCCTGGGCATTCCTGCGCCAGCACGACTACCACGGCCAGTTTGAAGGGAACTGGCTCAATACCAACGTTGTGCGGCCTTTTGCGGGCCGGGCGGTGACGGTGCGCATGCTGCCTGACCGGCCTGATCTCCATGCCTTGGTGGACACCGAGGGGGCGGAAGCGGGCCATGACGGTGGCCAGAACTCCTGGCCCATTGACAGCCTGCAGCCAGGCGATGTGCTGGTGGTGGATTTGTTCGGCAAGGTCATTGACGGCACCTTTGTCGGAGACAACCTGGCTACGACCATTCACACGCGCGGCGCTGCCGGGGCGGTCATTGATGGCGGCATTCGGGATTTGCAAGGCATCGGACAGATGTCCGACCTGACCATACTGTGCCGGGGCGTGGATCCGTCCGCCATCAAGGACACGGTCCTGGGCGGCGTGAATGTGCCTGTCCGCATAGGCAGGGCCACGGTATTGCCTGGAGACATCGTGCTGGCCACGGCCACCGGCGCCATTTTTGTGCCCGCGCATCTGGCTGCCGGTGCAGTGGACTATGCAGAGGACATACAGTCCCGCGACCGGTTTGGCAAGCTGCGGATTGGGGAGGGCATCTACACCGCCGGTGACATCGACCGCACATGGGAGGAGCCCATTGAGGCGGATTACCAGGCATGGCTGCAAACGCAGCCGGGATCCAAGAATTGAATGGGCCAGTCGAGGAGACCGAGCATGAAAATCGATGCAATGCATGTCACGCCGATTGCCGTGGCGGATCCGCCGTTGCTGAACGCCGCGGGTCTGCATGCCCCCTACGCGCTCCGCCTGATTGTGGAGGTCGTGACCGCGGACCACGTGTCCGGATTCGGGGAAGTGCCGGGCCATTACAAGACGGAGGCAGCCTTGCAACGGGCCTGTCAGGTAGTGACAGGCCGGAATCCCTTTGCCCTCAACCAGATCCTGCGGGATGTGGAGCAAAGCCTGTCGGAGACCGAGGAAGGACGGGGCGACCAGCCGTGGGACAGCCGTCAGTTTGTGCATGTGCGCAGTGCCTTGGAAGTGGCCCTGCTGGACCTGCAAGGCAAGTTGGTGGGCCGGCCTGTCCATGAACTGCTCGGCGGCAAGGTGCGGGATCGCGTGGAGTATTCGGCCTATCTCTTTTACAAGCTGGAAGGCGCAGGTGGTGCGTGGGGCATGGGCAAGGATCCGCAGGCCACGGGCTGGGCTGCCGCCCGCCAAGCGGCGGCCCTGGATCCCGACGGGGTGGTAGCCCAGGCTCAAGCCATGTGCGCAGCCTTTGGCTTCCAGTCCATCAAGTTGAAGGGCGGAGCCTATCCTCCGGCAGAGGAGGCCGCGGCCATTCTGGCCCTGCGGGAGGCCTTTGGGCCTGACACTCCCCTCCGCCTGGATCCCAATGCCATCTGGACAGTCGAGACGGCATTGGAAGTGGGCCGACAGCTGGAAGGCGTGTTGGAATACTTTGAAGATCCCGTGCGCGGCCAGGAAGACATGGCTGCAGTTGGCAGGCAATTGTCCATGCCCATGGCTACCAACATGTGCACCACCTCCTTTGCCGACCTGCCGGGCAGCGTGGCGGCGCAGTCGGAGGATGTCATCCTGAGTGATCATCACTTCTGGGGCGGATTGCGCCCCAGCCTGGAACTGGCGGCCTTCTGTCGGGCCTTTGGGCGGGGCTTGTCCATGCATTCCAACAGCCACGTGGGCATATCCCTGGCCGCCATGACCCACTTGGGCGCTGCCATGCCCAACCTTGCCTATGCCTGTGACACCCACTATCCGTGGCAAACGGAAGAGATACTGACCCAGGGCCGCTTTGTCTTTGAAGAAGGCGCTGTCGAGGTCTCCGATGCACCGGGATTGGGCATCGAGATTGATCGTCAGGCCTTGGCCGCCTTGCATGAGCAATACCAGGCGTGCGGTCTCAAGGAACGCAATGACGCCATTGAAATGCAGAAGGTCTGTCCCGACTGGAAATTTGAGGCTGCCCGGTACTGAGCCTCCGTGATGATGGCTTTCCTCGGTGCCCGTCACTTGCCTTCTTTATTGTTAGGTCCTCTTGCAATCCGCCCCTGCATCTCGATGTGGCTCCCCACAGGCCAGGGCCTCCACTGGCTGCGGGTCCTCCGGCACATGGGGGCCACATTCCATGCACTGAGTCTTGAATGGGGCTTTCCGGGAGGATGACAGCCGCATCCGCACTAACTACGCTCCTCCCCCAACATGGTCATCGGGCGGCAGATAGCTGTCAATGGCCTCGCACAGGAGAAACCCACCCCAATGGGGTTTGTCCAAAAGCGCCTTAAGGCCAGAATCATCGGGTTGAACTGATAGAACCCAGGCACAAGGCCATCTGCAATGCAGGCGCCCTGCATAAAAAACACCTTTGTCGGAATGGGCAAACGATAGTACGCTTCCGTTGGACAGGTTTGCTCCATTGGAACTCGCCATAGCGTAAGTGGCAGGAACGCCTAATCTGGCAGGAGAAGGAAAATGGCAAAAATTGAAGCGGAAACAGCACTGGTCTACAAAGACATGGCTCAGGCTTGTAACCAAGGCAGCATAATTCATCTGCACAATGGCCAGCTGCTGTTGGGCTTCAATCAGGAGCGGGGTCGCTTTCATGCCGATAGTGGTCAGTCCTGCATCATCCGTTCCCATGACCATGGGAGGTCTTGGAATGCAGACAGCATGAAAGTCGTGTATCCCTTTTCGGCGCATGAAGGAAATTGGGACTGTGCATTGGCGCAACTGTCCGATGGCACAGTCATTATGCATACACGGATGTGCAGCTTTATGGCCCCCACTGCCTTGCGGCGCCATGATGAACAGGCAATGTACGGGATATCTTCGGGCGGGTCTGAACGGCTCAAGAGACAGACAGGCTATGCAGTCTTCAAGTCCTCAGATCTGGGTGATACCTGGTCGGGCCCCATCCCTGTCAACACTTTTCCCATCGCAGACGCTGGAGGCAGCGCCTACATGTGTGGAGGCTCGGGGGCAGGCCACATCATAGAATTGGCTGACGGTGGCCTCCTCATGCCCCTGATGGGGTCCACGAACAGAGCCGGTTTCACGGGCAGGGCCCTGTCCTTTGGAGAAAGCACACGTTGTTTCATGTTGCGCTCCGACGACGACGGCGAAAACTGGGAGTACTGGTCCACCATTGCCTATGACCCGGCCAACATTGTCAGTTTTCAGGAACCCTCTGTGGCATTGCTGGCAGACGGTTCTCTGGTCTGCTTGATGCGGGCAACGGTGTGTCCCACGCGGTTTGACAATATGTGGTTCACTCGTTCCGTGGATGAAGGCATCACATGGGAGCCCCCTCGCCGCACCAACATCTGGGGCTATCCTCCTGACGTTTTACAATTGCAGGATGGCCGGGTGCTTGCCGTCTATGGATATCGCCGACAGCCCATGGGGGTGCGAGGTTGCATCTCACCCGATGGCGTGGCTTGGGATGTGGCTAATGAATTCGTAATCCGGGACTGCGTGGCCGGGCCGTCTTCGGATCCTGTTTATTGGCATATTGGCTACCCCAGTGTGGCCCAAACATCCGACGGCACCATCGTGGCGGCCTATCATGAATACAGCGAAGACAATGAACCCATCCAGTACATGCTGACCTCGCGCTTCCGTTTGGATTGAAACACTCTTGACTTCCTGACTGCCAGGGGGCAGCGGGAAGAGAGACTGGCAGAACAGCAAGGAGATGGTCCTGTATTTCCTGAAGATCCCTTGGGGCCCCATGGTCCTCCTCAAGAGTGCGAGCACTTTGATCACGTGCGAAATGCAGGTTGCCAACAAGCTGGCATCCCTGTCGGCCTCGGGATGATAAATGTGGGAATTACATACCTAAGTACACGCGGCATGTGCGGTACACCTCCACTGTACCGGAGTGCCGCATGGCACTCCACGGCCCATGGGACGGGGGCTGCTGCACGGCGCAGGGTGTTGCCGTGGGGCACCCTGATGCCCCGTGAACAGGATATATCCGAGTCTGTGCACTTAGGTATATAGGTCCCATGAATTAAACCGGCAGCAGCTGGCCCTGCTGCCGGTTCTTGGCCTGTCCCCGATCCCGGACTTGTCATAGCCGCAGTGTCGTTTTGCCGTCCGAACCGGGTGCTTCACCTTGGTCTGCCGGGCCTGTGCCTCCTTGCTGTGCGGACCAATGTGCGCCGCACGCCAGGGTGCAGGTCCACCTGCCTTCCACCTCCCGCGCCTGGTGTTCCGGCTGCTTGTACACTCCCTGATAGTCAGCATCCCCCACACCGTAGACTCGGCCCCGTGCAGCAGGTCCAGCACCGGGATCAGGTCGCATACATTGGCTGGAGTGGTGATCAGACTGTGCACCAATCCCGTGACCGCATCCAAGACGACATGCAGCTTCAAGCCGTGATACCAGTTCTGGCCTTCTCTGTTCAGCCTTCCCGTGGAAAAAGACTTCGCCTTTAGGCTGCACAGCCGGCTAGGGCCAAGGACTTGGGATCGGTGTCATCCGTTGCAAAAAAGCGACAAAAAGCGACAATTTTGCCTATGATAGAATGCGAAGGCTTTTGAGGTGGTCTCGGCCCGGGCGGCAGTGCTTGTCCTTCCTCTTCAGAAGCGTGGGAGAAGCCAGAGGATCAGCATTGGGCTGAATGCGCCTCTCGCCCATGTATGGGGCCAGGCTATTTCAAATGTCAAGGAATTGGCGGTGCCGAGCTTCTGCAGTCGGTCTTCTGGAGCAGTTTGCACATTTCCAGCTTGGGTCTCTCCCAGGACCAGTCTTGGCTGCAACCTTGTGGATTGCAGCCTTTCGTCAACATCAAGGAGATTTGAAAATGGAGAATAGTCTAAGCAGACGCCAGTTTCTGGCCCTGTCGGCGACGGTGGGCGGAGCCGCCTTGGTATCGGCCTGTGTGGCGGCGCCAGCGGCTGGCGGAGAGGGCATGGCTGAGGCTGAAACCTACATAGTCAATCACTGGAGCTGGTTAAGCGCTTCCGATGCCGAAGTTTGGGGCCAACACATTGAGAATTTCAATGACGCGCACGCAGGCCAAGGCATTCAAATTGAAAAGCTGGATGTATCGTCCAACGAATACAAGACCAAGGTGTTGGCATCAGCGGCCACCGGGCAGGCCCCCGACTTCGGATGGGCCGATGCCGGTGAGCGGGCAGACTTTGTAGAGGACGGGGTCATGGTTCCCCTCGGAGACCATCTGGCCGATGCCGGCCTGGATTGGGACGATTTTACCGAACTGGCTGTAAATCGGAGCAGTTATCCTCAATTCGGCAGCGAACTCTATCATATGCCTCTGGATGCCATGACCTGGCAGATGGAAATCAATCTTGATCATGCCGAGGAAGCAGGACTGGACCCGTCCAGCCCACCGACAAACAATGATGAATTGATTGAATGGTCAAAGGCCATGACCGTTCTGGACGGGGATACAGTAGTGCGCTCAGGTTTTCTGATGACGGGTTCCGGATTGCACGTGGCTTTCATCTGGGGACTGGTTGCCCATCAGATGGGTTTCCGCATCGTCAATGACGAATTGACGGCAGCATGCATCAACGTGGACGCTGCCAAGGAAGCGGCCCAGTGGGTACTGGACTTGTTTGACAAACATCAGATCGCCACACGTGACGTTGCGGACCGTTACAAAGCATTTGGCACGGGCGAAGGCTCCATGTTCATTACCGGGCCTTGGACGCTGAATGGATACATCGAACAGGGCCTCAACTTCGCAGTCGAGTTCACCCCCAACATTGGGGGCGAGTTGGCTACACGGCTCAGCCTCGGATCGCAGGAAATGTACGTGCAGGAAGACGCCAACCGGTATGCACGGTCGGCACAGGCCCTGAAGTGGCTGTCTGACGAGTCATTTCTGTGGACTACACAGGGCCGTGGCGCGGCCTGCCGCAAGTCCATTTTGGACCGTGAGGACTACAAGGCCCACCGCTGGGAGTATCGAAGGCCCTTCGTGGAGGGCATGGATTTCGCTACTTTTGTGCCTCCCCGCATCAAGGCCACCCCAGACTTCAAGTATTACACCAGTCCGAATCTGGTGCACCGCATCATAGATCCGGTCTGGCAAGGGGACAAGACCATCAACGAAGGGGTGGACGAGCTCTGCGTGACCTGGAACGAAATGCTGGCCGCAGAGATGGCTTAGCGGTTTGTGGCACAAATCCGCATTGGACACCTGCAGGACTGCATGCAGTCCTGCAGGTGGATCAAGGTCACGCCCCTGTCATCCTGGGGTTTTGCAGTCCAGGCAGGCGTGGTCATCCCCCGCCGCCATGGGACAGGTGGACACCAACAGGGGGCGGCCAGGCCCCTTTGTGAATGGGGCCCTGCCTTGAATGGCGGGGCCGGTCCTGCCGGCATGATTGGACCGTGGGAACAAGAACAACATTGGTCCTTATGACATCGGTCAGTCTGACAACCGCCACTTCCTGGCGTGCCCGCTTGCGCAGAATGACATGGCAAGGCGAGCGTATCGAGTGGTCGGCGTACTTGTACGTCTTGCCTTTCTTCGTGCCCTTTCTCGTCTTTACGGTGGGGGCCATCCTGTTTGGGACCTATGTTTCCTTTACCGAGTGGCGCATTGTGGGCAACCCGGAATTCGTGGGCCTTGCCAATTACGAGCGTGCGCTGAATGACTCCTTCGTGCCTAAAGTTTGGGTGAACACATTTCAACTGGCCTTGATCATCGTCCCCTGCACAACTTTCCTGGCGCTGCTCTTCGCCTTGTTTGTCAATCAGCGCATGCGTGGCTTTACCCTTTCTCGCTTGTCGTTTTATGCCCCCCGCGTCGTCTCGGTGACCGTGGTCGGTCTTGTCTGGGTCTGGATGCTGGACACCAGATTTGGAGTTGTCAATCAGTATCTGGGGAGATTTGGAGTCACCTTTATCCCATGGTTGACGAATCCTGATTGGGTCTTGTGGGCGGTAAGCATCACTACCATCTGGTGGGATCTGGGTTTTCACATGGTCATTCTCTTGGCCGCCTTGCAGGAAATTCCCGCCGAACTCAAGGATTCGGCGTCCATCGACGGCGCGACGGCCTTGCAGAGCTTCTGGTACATCATCATTCCGCTTATCAGGCCCGCCTTGAGCTTGGTCATCACCCTGGAAATCATCAGCACTTTCCGCATTTTCAGCCAGATTTTTGTCATGACCCAAGGGGGACCCGCGGGCGCTTCCTTCTCCATCATTTTCTACATATATGAACGAGGCTTCATGAATACCGAGCTGGGGTATTCCTCGGCGCTTTCGTTAATGCTGTTCCTGACCATCCTGGTTGTGACTCTGATTCAACTGCGCGTAATCCGCGAGCGGACCTAGACATGATTGCGCACTTGCGGAGAGTCGTCGGCGGCACCCATCGCCTTACACCGGGCCGAGTCGTGATTTGGCTGCTGGGTCTGGGCCTGGCTTATCTGTGGGTCTTGCCCTTTGTGTGGATGGTGTCAACTTCCTTCAAGTTGCCTGGCGAGGTCATGACCCAAGAGATTCAATGGATCCCCAGGCATTGGACCCTGGACAATTACATGGTCGTGTTCCAAAAGCCGATTTTTCGATGGCTCTGGAACAGCGTGTTGGTGACGACCACCATCACGCTCGCCAGCATTGCCCTCGGCGCTGCCGCCGGCTATGCCCTCGCGCGCATGAATTTTCCGGGCAGGAACTTTCTCTTCATGACCTTGCTTACATCGCTCATGATTCCCACGGAAATGACGATTGTGCCCCGCTTCATTGCATTTCTGGAACTCCGGGCCACCGACAGCTACAGTGCGCTTATCCTGCCCCCCTTGGCCGAAGTGTTCAGCGTCTATCTTTTCCGGCAATTCTTCCTTTCCTTGCCGCGGGAACTGGAGGAAGCCGCCGCCATGGATGGAGCCACGCGTCTGCGCATATTTCTGGTTGTCGCCTTGCCCCTGGCCAAGTCAACCGTAGTGGCCGCCAGTGTGCTGCTTTTCACGACCAACTGGAATGCCTTCCTGTGGCCGCTGCTCATCACCTTTTCGGAGGAAATGAAGACTCTGCCCATCGGCATGGCTGCCTTTGCCCCGGTCACAATGAACCGCACTCAGATCGAGAGTTATGCTCCGGGAATGGCTGCCATGACCATTTTAGGCATTCCCAGCCTGATCGTTTTCCTCTTTTTGCAGCGCTATTTCATGGAAGGCGTAATTACCACCGGGATCAAGGGCTAGACGTTCCCGCCTACAGCGGCTATTTTCCAAGGCTTTCCACTACCGGCAACGGCAGCCTGGGCAAAGCAGGGGCTGAATCGTGTACCACAGGGCATCGCTGACGCGGGGTGAAGCCACTGCTCTCTCCTGCGGTTGGCGGTGGGGAACTGTGGCCAGTCTAGCCGCTTGCCTCTGGCTTGGTCCACTCTTTTTGACAGGGTCTCGCATGTACCCATGTCGGTGTCCATGACTGCACCGAAACCCATTGCTGCAGGTGATCGGGGACCTTGCCCATTCTGGCTTCGCAGGCCTCTGGCAGGACTGACTGGACCTCCTGTGTTCGGTGATGGAAGGAAGGGAGCGGGACATGGGTGAATCCGTCGCCACCGAGACCTGCTGCGCATGACCATCGTGCGACAGATTGCCCGCAGTGTCCTCCCACAGGAGAATTCCGCGCCATTGGGGATCGTCCACCAATGCCTCAAGGCCCTTGGAAATGCAACCATCCTGCAGGTGGCATTTAGTCCTGTCACCGGCCGCTAGTGCTATAGTTAGGCGGGCTGCAGCGAGAGCGCGCAACTTGCCTCCAAGGCCACGAATTCAGGCGAGAAATCCATGTCCAAAACCGAGACGCTTGCACAGAAGGACCAGCGTTTGCTTCACCCTATGCATCACCGTGATGCGTACGAAGGGACGCTCTATTTCGAACATGCCGATGGCATCTATCTGCACACCACCGACGGGCGCAGGGTGATTGACGGCATGTCCGGTCTATGGAATGTAAACTTGGGGCATGGCCGTCAGGAATTGGCGGATGCGGCTCATGCCCAGATGGTGAAGGGCGCCTTCGTCTCCAACTTTGCCGGCTCTGCGTCGGACACCACCGTGGAGTTGGCCGACCGTCTGTCCGGCTTTGCCTATCCTGACCTCAATTCCACCTTTTTTACGAGCGGAGGGGCGGAATCCAACGAGGCCGCTTTCAAGATGGTCCGGTATTACTGGAAGGGACTGGGCAAGCCTGACAAGACCAAGATCGTGGGGCGCCTGCGTGGCTATCACGGACTGACGCTGGCTACCATGAGCGCCACGGGCATCCCCATGTATTGGCATCTCTTCGAGCCGCGCGTGCCTGGCTTCCTGCATGTCAACATGCCCGATCCCTATCGCTTCGCGGGCGAGGTGCGGCCGGGGGAGACTGTGGGCACGGCAGCGGCCCGGGAATTGGAGGAACTCATACAAAAGGAGGGGGCCGACACTGTCGGGGCCTTCATTGCCGAGCCAGTCGCAGGGGTGGGGGGAGTCGTGATCCCTCCCGACGACTACTTCCCGCGCATTCGGGAAATCTGCGACGAGTACGACATCCTGATGATTTCCGACGAAGTCATCACGGGTTGGGGACGGACGGGAAAATGGTTTGGCCTGCACCACTGGGGGGTCCAGCCTGACATCATCTCATTCGCCAAGGCCATCACCAGCGGCTATGTGCCGCTGGGGGGCATTCAAGTCCATGACCGGGTCCGCGAGGTCATGGACCGCTATGCCCTTGCCGACCGCTGGGCCCATACATACACGTATTCCGGGCATCCCACGTGCTGCGCTGTCGCCTTGGCGAATCTGGACATTCTGGAATCGGGGAATTATGCCGACCGAAGCCGTAAAGGGGGCTATCGCCTGATGGGGGCCCTGCGCCACCTCGAGGAAAGCGACCATGTCGGCGAGGTCCGGGGACTGGGCATGATGATGGCCGTGGAACTGGTCGAAGACAAGTCCACCAAGGAGCCGGCTCCCGCCCGGGCGGCGAGCGCCCAGGCAGCCTGTCTGGAAAGGGGCCTTTTGACCCGCTTCCTGGGAAATTCCCTGGTCCTCGCACCTCCGCTGTGCGCTACCAACGAGGAATTGGACATGATCTCGTCGGCCGTGGTGGAAGCCGTGACCGAAGTTGCGCCGGGACAGGTTCCGGTCGGCTGACTGCGAGGCAAGGCGGATGGCTGCAGAGCCGGTTTCTTCTGCTTCGGCTCCATCCCAACTCCGCATCACCGATTTGCGGGTGGCCAACCTGCAAGGGGTGCCCTTCCGATCCTCGGTCCTGCGCATAGACACCAACCAGGGCCTCTCGGGATATGGAGAGGTGCGCGACGGGGCCAGCGCCACCTACGCGCTGATGCTGAAGAGCCGCCTCCTGGGTCAGAATCCCTGCCAAATCGAGAGGATCCTTCGCGAGCTGGAACAATTTGGCGGGCATGGCCGGTTGGGGGGTGGAGTCAGTGGCGTAGAGATGGCCCTGTGTGATCTCGCCGGCAAGGCGTATGGCATCCCGGCCTACATGCTGGCAGGCGGCAGGCACCGGGACGCGGTGCTGGTGTACGCCGACACCATGAGCAGCCCTGATGCCCAGCAGATGGCCCGCAATCTGTTGCAGCGGCTGGATCTGGGCTATCGGTTCCTCAAAATGGACCTGGGTATCAATCTCCTGCGTGAGAACGGAATCCAGGATGGTGTTTCTCACCCTCCGGGCATGTTGGACACCACCAACGTGATGCATCCCTTTACCGGGATCAGACTCACGCCCAAGGGCATTGCATATTTGGCGGCATACGTAGACACAGTCCGGTCCAGGATCGGATATGAGGTGCCACTGGCAGTAGATCATTGCGGGCATCTCGGCATGGAATCCTGCATTGCACTGGGGCAGGCTTTGGCGCCCTTTGCCTTGGCCTGGCTGGAAGATCTGATCCCCTGGCAGTTTACAGACCAGTGGGCCCAGATCACACGGGCCCTGACCACGCCCACCTGCACTGGGGAAGACATCTACCTGCGGCGCAACTTCGAACCTCTCATCAGGAAGAGGGCGGTCAGCGTCATCCACCCCGATCTGGCTACGTCGGGAGGAATTCTGGAGACCAAGAAGATTGGTGCCTTGGCCCATGAACACGGAATTCCCATGGCGTTGCATGCCGCAGGTTCCCCCATTGCCTTCCTGGCCAGCGTCCATTGTGCCGCGGCCTCGGAGGGATTTCTCGCCTTGGAGCATCACGCCGTGGATGTGCCTGGCTGGGAGGATCTGCTGGAAGGCATACCCAAGCCTCTCGTCAGAAACGGGCATGCTCGCATTCCCGAAGAGCCAGGATTGGGTTTTACGGGGCTCAATGAGGATGCCGTGGCAGGATTCCTGGATCAGGAATGCAAGCGGACCTTTGACATGTCTACCCGGGAGTGGGATGAAGAGTTCGCTCATGACCGGCTCTGGAGCTGAGTGCAGTTTGGATCGGGAAAGGGCTGCCCCAGGAATTCCCATTGCACAATGGGGAGCGCCGCACATGGCCAGCGGCTCAAAGGCAGGCGGTCCAATCGATTCCGAGCAAGCTGCATCGGCTGGGAATTCCTTGCAGGGGGGCCGCCGCGCCCAGGGAACCGACTATGCACACTCTGGCCGATTTTCTGGCTGAGTCCCTATGGGACTTGGGAATCCGCAAGGTTTTTGGCCTGCCGGGGGGCGAAAACGTACATCTGGTTGATGCCTTGGACCGAAAGGGCCTGGTCTTTCATCTGGTCCGCAATGAATCCAGTGCCGCCTACGCTGCCGCCGCCTGTTACCGGTTGTCCGGCCAGCCTCAGGCCTGCCTGACCACGCTGGGGCCTGGCATGACACACGCCGCGGCGGGCTTGGGCCACCTTTGGCTGGACCGGGCTGCCGTGGCATTCCTGACTGCCCGCACCGCCGAAACCGCAGGGCCATGGCACACCCATCAGGTCCTGGATTTGGCCGCGCTGGCCGGCCCCATGGCCAAGTCCTCCTTTACCGTCCAACAGGAAACGGCCCATCAGATCCCCGATGTCTTGTCGCTGATGCTGGAAGGCCGACCAGGACCAGTGCACATTCAGATGTCCAATGAAGCCGCCGGTACAACGTATGCCGGAATCAGGCAGAGGGAAGGGGGCGTCCAAGAGTTTCCGGTCCCCGCAGTGCAACTCCAAGGCGACCACGGGTTGGCTCATGCCAAGGCCGCCATGGGGGACATGCAGCGGCCAGTGATAGTGGCCGGTCTGGGCATGAGGAGCGTTAAGACTGCACAGAGCACCTTGGCCCTGGCGGAGGCCCTGAATGCGCCTGTCCTGACCACACCCAAGGCAAAGGGAACCATCTCGGATCACCATGATCTGGCGGCGGGTGTCATTGGCCTGACCCGGACCGATCCGGCCTATGTAGTACTGGAGGCCGCAGATGGAGTCGTGGCCGTGGGTTTCGATGTAGTGGAACTGGTGAAGCCCTGGGACTGGCAGGATCCTCTGGTCTGGCTTGCAGAGTGGCCCAACCGGGATCCTCGGATTCCCGCGACAGTGGAATTGACGGGCAACCTCGCCGAGCTGCTTGAGTCGTTGTCAGACCATGGCCGGAATCGCGCCCGCTGGTATGCCGGCAATCTGGGTCCGAGCGCAATGAAACAGGCAAATGCCCGTCATCCGTCTGCGCGGGCGGACAGCATGTCCCCTCAGCAAGTTCTGACAGTCCTGCGCCAGATGGCACCTGCAGAGGCGCTGATGACCGTGGATGTCGGATCCCACAAGATTTTCTTTAGTCGGGAATGGCCTACGTACGCACCCAATGACTTCCTGTTGTCCAATGGGCTGTCCTGCATGGGATATGGCTTGGCCAGCGCCATTGGCGCGGGCACCGAGGATCCTCAAAGGCTGGTTCTGAGCGTCGTGGGAGACGGCGGCCTGGCCATGTGCGCGGGGGAACTGGGACTCCTCGGGGAAATCGGCAGCAACGCCAAGATCATTGTCCTCCGGGACAGGGCCCTGGATCTCATCCGCTCGGCCCAGGGCCGGGCCGGCAAGAAGCCCATAGGGACGGAATATCAGGTGGCGACGGATCACGTTCGACTGGCCGAGGCGTATGGCATAGAGGGAATACATGTGTCCACACCGGAGGAATTTCGGACCGCGCTGGACATGGCCCTGATGGTATGCGGACCGTTTCTCATTGAAGTGGAACTGGATCCCACAACGTATCCCACCACTCCGGCCGCAGTCCATTGACAGGGACTATGCCGCCGGAGGCGAGTGACCGAGTCGGGGGATGACAAATGCAGGGCATGCCCTGTGGGGAAATGGGATTTTCACATCGCAATCATGCCCAATGCGCGCGTGTGTCCGGCCCGTCACTGGGGTCATCCTGCCATAAATCATTGTCAGGCTCTAGGGAAAGACTCTGTCTAGCGCCGGCAAATGGGTTGACCAGTCGAAGCGCTCTTCAATGTAGGCCCTGCTTGTCCGGACCAACCGCGCGCAGACGGACGGTTCGTCCCACAGGCGGGTGATCGCCCGAATGAAATCTTCGGCATTGTCTGCCAGCAGGCAGTGCTTGCGGTCTTCCAGGCCGATGCCCGAGACACCCAAGCGGGTGGCGACCAGGGGGGCCCCTGCCATGATGGCCTCAAACACCTTCAGACGTGTGCCACCCCCGTGAAACAGGGGCAGAATGGCAATGGTCCCGGGGGCATAGTACGGGTGCAAGTCCTCTACAAAGCCTGTGACGGTCACGCCTGGCAGCGCGTTGAGCTTCCAAACCTCGGGGGCAGGATCGCGGCCTACTACGCAGAGGCGGACCTGGGGCTGCAGCGCTTGCAACCGCGGAAGAACCTTGCAGCAAAACCACTGCATGGCCAGCACATTGGGCCGGTAGTCCATCTTGCCAATGAAGGACAGCTGAAAGGGTTGGGGCTCCTGGTCCGCAGGGGTCTGCCAGTTCTGGACATCCACTCCATTGGGAAGCAGGGTCACGCGGTCACTTTCGATGCATCGCAGTACGTCTTGCCGGTCTTCGGGGCTCACGGTCAGCACATGGGCCGCCATCCGCCATGCTCTTTCCTCCTCTCTCTGCAACTTTCGAGTCTGCAAGGCGTTGAAGAGGGCATAGGGCAAACTGGGGCGAAATCCCGTGTGGCTCTCTCCCAGGGATTGCTGCAGGCGAAACTCGATGTTGTGCTCATCCAGAATCAAGGGAATCGGGACTTCCAGGCCTCGACTGATGGCCAAGGCACAGCCGAACATCTCAAACCCCGCCACGTGCATGCAGCCATAGGTGTTCTTCTTCCGGAGCAGGGCGCGCCCTGCTTCAATCAGGTCTGGGCTGCAGTGTGCCTGCCAGAGATCGGGCCCACTGCGGTGCAGCCCGGCAATGCGGTGCCACTTGTTGCGCACAGGCCAGGGAAATGCCTGCAAGCTGTGCCAGAGGCTTTCCACTTCTGCGGGCCAGTCGGCAGGGGCGTCCTGGCTACCCCCGCACAGCACATCCAGGTCGTGTCTCCGGGCCAGATATTGAAGAATCTGGAAATTGCGCAGGCTCCGGCCCTGCGTCAGTGGCCAGGGCGGATGCCCGACTAGGAACAGAATTCGCAAGTCGCCAAGCCTTACTCTGCGGAAACCGCCGTCATGCCAACACCGAGTGATACGTGGCCAGAGTGGCGGCCGCGCTGTCTGCCCATTGGAATTTCGCTATGCGGGCCTTGCCCTTGGCAATCTGAGACTGTCGCAATGCTTCATCCTGCAGCAGGTCCAGAATCCGGGCCGCCAGCTCCTCCGCGTCCGCCGGGTCCGCATACAAGGCGGCATCGCCTGCAATCTCGGGCAGACAGGCGGCATTGCTGGCCACTACCGGAGTGCCGCAGGCCATGCTCTCCAACAGCGTGAAGCCAAATCCTTCATACAGCGCCGGATGCACTAGACACAGTGCCTGTTGGTAGGCCTGGCGCAGAGCGGCCTCGGAAAGATGCCCGGGAAATATGCAGGTCGTTTCCAAGTCCAGATCCTGCACCAGGGCATGGATTCCTTCATCTCGCCAGCCCTTGGCACCGGCCAGCACCAGATGCAGATGGGCATGCTTGCGGTCGCGCTGGACTATGCGCAGGGCCTGGAGCAGAGTGGGGATGTTCTTGCGAGGCTCCAGTGTCCCTACGTGCAGCAAGTATGCGGGAGGCAGGGCTGTGTCGGCAGGGGCGCGGTCCGGGTCGCGCGGACTGCGCTGCAGGAACTCCGGGTCCACTCCGCTGGGAATGACGTGTGTCTTGCCCCTGGCTTGGGGCACTTGCTCCAGCAGGTCATCACAAGTGAACTGACAAGGGGTGATGACCGCGGCAGCGTGTTCCACCGCACGGGGCAACTGGCCGTAATAGACTCGGGCCTCCTCGGTCACCAATTCCGGCCAATGGTGAAACGCCAGGTCATGGACTGTGATTACGGATTTTTGGCGAGACAGCAATGGGCCGATGAAGTCGGGAAAGTGGGCCACGTCGGCGCGAAACCGTCGCATTTCGCATTGCAGCATGCGCTGCTCCCACACATGATGTACCGGACTGGCCAGAATGCGGCTGCGCCAGTTCGGTGCGCCAAATCGCACCTTCGCCTGCCGGTAGTGACGCCATTCAATGAAGGAATCCGACAACGCCATCCCTTGCAACGCCCGGACCAGGTTGCGCGTGTAACGGGCTATGCCAGCGGGCCGGTGATACGCCAGTCGGTTGTCTATGGCAATGCGCGCCACCCGTCACCATCTCCAGAGTCTGATTATGAATGCACCGCAGGACTGCCGGCCCGCATGGTCTTCCTGGTTCCTCAACTCACACCGGGTCCTTGACTGCTTGTTCCGCTAGAATCCGACAAGGTGCAGGGGCTCAAGGCCGGGAGTGGCACAATAGACAGTGGATGGGGACGGCTCGTCCTGTGGGAAGGGCCTGCCGCCACAAAGCGGAGACACTGTCGATGCATTGCGTGGCCTGCAACTGCCCCCTTTCTGCCACTGAGAACTTGAGGCGGACCGCATGGAACTGGCGCAACTGGAACAGATTGTCAACTGGCTGGACGAAGAGCATCGGCGCAATCGCAATGAAATTGTACGCCTGGGCCATCTGGTGGAGGCGCAAAACGCGGATCTGGTCGACCAGAACAAACTGATCCAGGAACTGGAGGCGTCACTGTCCCGAGCTGGGCTGCAAGACCAGCGGATGCAGCAGCTGGAAGAGGCCCTGGACAAGACGCGGCAGGAAATGGTGGCCCTGCTGGAACGGGAAGAAGAGCAGCGGCAACGCGTACAGCGGGACCAGGAACAGGCCCGCGTCGGGGAAAGGGAAGGTTGGCGCCGAGAGCTCAACAGCCTGCAGCGGGAATTGGGCCGCATATCCAAGGTGGAACAGTCTTTGCTCCTGAGAGAGGAAGACTTGAAAAGGATACAGGAAAGTCTGCAGGGGCTGTCTTCTCAGATCGAGAACGCCAAGACGGCCATGGAGGAACGCACGGAGCATGTGCCATTCCTGATGGAGAACAAGAACTCCGAGCAGAAGCGGTTGCGACAGTTGCAAGAGGATCAAGTGGAAGTGTTCCGCAAAGTGGAGGGCCTGGGCCAGGAATTGACCCGTCTGGAGGCGGAAGATCGCAAGCTGCGGTCCGACTTCGGAATTCTGCACGCGGCCAATGACAAGGTGCAGCGAGACCTGGACACATGGCGTGAAGAGGCCCGCAGCGAGAGGCTGGAGGCGATCCAAAGGATACGGGCGCTGGATGCTGATCTGCAGGCACTGCCTCCGCAGTTCGAACAGGTCAAGGTCCAAATCAACTCCCTGGTGCCTTTTCAAGACAGTGCCCAACGCGCCCTGACCGAGGTGCGCGCCCTGAATCAGAGACTGGATCAGGGCTTGCAACAAATCAGGGAAGAAAGCCGCGTGTTTCAGGCCAAACAGGAAAAGTCACTGGCGGACTTTCAGGCGGGACTCGGTGAAAGGGATCGCAAGGATCGCATGCGCCTGGACCACCTGGCGCAGTCTCATGCCCGGCTGGAGGCTCTCTTGGGCGAGACTGTGCAGCCGTTGCAGCAGAGCCTGCGGCTGCACGATAACCTGATCAAGCATCTTTGGGCCTTGCAGGAGACATATCCGCCGATGGCGCTCAAGGCCGCCCAGGAAGCCGTGGACAACATTCACCAGGCCATGCGGGAACGGGATCAGATAGTGCGGTCCATGGAAGATGAATGGACCCAAATGCGCCGCCAGCAGGAACTCTATGCCGGCAACGGTCAGACTCCGGCCAGTGGTCCATAGCCGCGATTCCTAGCCCACCATGTTTGTCCTGGGTACAGCCGGTCACGTGGATCATGGAAAGTCGACTCTGGTCCGGGCCCTGACCGGCATCGATCCGGACCGCCTGGCCGAAGAGAAACGCCGGGGGTTGACCATTGATTTGGGTTTCGCCTTTTTGCAGCCTCCAGCGGACCTGGATAGGGGCCCCATCGGTCTAATTGATGTGCCCGGGCATCTGGACTTCATACGCAACATGCTGGCCGGAGTGTCGGGCATTGACGCGGCCATCCTGGTGGTTGCGGCGGATGAAGGGGTCATGCCCCAGACGCGCGAACACTTGGCCATCCTGGACCTGTTGGACATTGAAATCTGCATCCCCGTCCTGACCAAGGTCGATTCGGCCCCGGATCCGGAATGGCTGGCTCTGGTGGAGCTGGACCTTGAAGAGCTGCTGGACGGCACGAAGTTTGCCCGGACCCCCATCTGGCAAGTCAGTGCGGAGCAAGGCGCCGGGCTGGAGAAACTCAAGACGCATCTCTTTTCCTTGCCTGCTGGAAGGCGCCAGATCCTGAAGGATGCCCCGGCCCGATTGCCGATCGACCGCGTTTTCACCTTGAGCGGTTTTGGCACGGTGGTGACCGGCACTCTCCAGGCCGGACGATTGGCCGAAGGCGACATGGTGGAAATCTTGCCGGGCCGCATCGAGGGCCGAGTGCGCAGTCTGCAGGCCTACCATCAGGCAGTCAAGGAGGCCGAGGCCGGGACCAGACTGGCCGTGAATGTGAGTGGCATCTCCCACAAGGAGATTCAGCGGGGACAGGTGCTGGGGCGTGCCGGGAGTCTGCGGGAGGCGGTGGTCGTGGATGCCCATTTTCGGCTCTTGCCGGACGCTCCCAAGCCTGTCGCGCATGACATGGAGGTGATGCTGTTTCAAGGTTCCACCGAGGTTGTGGCTCGCCTCAGGTTGCTGCAGGATTCCATGGTCCTGCCCGGCGAGGAAGGATATTGCCAGCTGGTCACCGCACGCCCCGTGGTCCTGCTCCGCGAGGACAGATTCATCATGCGTCTCCCCTCCCCCAGCCTTACGCTGGGTGGCGGGCAAGTGCTGGCGGCGCCCTCACCGCGTTTTTGGAAAAGGTTCTCAAAGGCCACCGCATCCTATTTTGCCGCCATGGCATCCCAGGATCTGATCCGGAAGGTGACGCAAGTCGTGACCGGACACCCGTTCCTGTCAGCCTCACAATTGCTGGCTGAATTTCCGACGGTTGTGCCGGCAGAAGTGAAAGAAACGCTGCGGACCTGTGTCCATGAGGGAATTCTGTTGACAGTGCCCCTGTCCAGTCAGCAGGGCTATGTTACGGCCACGGACGAAGGTCGCTGGCGCGACCTGGCGGAAAACGAGCTGGCAGCGTACCATCGCCAATTTCCCCTGCGGCGTGGCCAGCCCCGCGAAGAGCTCTGCTCCCGACTGGCCCAGCACGTGAGACGCCAAAATGGCGTTGGCTTGGACGGAACGCAATGCAGTGCCTTGCTGGCTCTGTGGCAAGAGAAACGCAGCCTGAGAGTGGAAGGTGGAACCGTGGCACTGGCCGGACATGCAGTGCGCCTTTCGGATGCGCAGGAAAGGGCCGCGGCCAATCTGGCGCGACACATGAGGGAAAGCCCCTTCAGTCCGCCTGCCCGATCCGTCATTCTGGAGCATTTGGGAGGAGATACGGCACTGCTGGAGGCTTTGCTTGAGTCCGGAGCCTACGTGGCTGTCAGTGGGGATGTCATCTTTGACAAGGCAGCCCTTACCGCCATGCAGGGCCAGGTGGTGCAGCATCTGGATGCCGAGGGCCGCGCTACCATGGCGGACATACGCGACTTGCTGGGGACCAGTCGCAAGTATGTGCAGGCTCTGCTCGAATACATGGACGCGGCGCTGATTACGCGCCGGACAGGAGAATCCCGAATGCTGACGGACAAGATGAAGAAGGGGCTGGCGCGTGATTTATAGGAATTTGGGGGCCACGGGCCTCAAGGTGTCGGCGTTGGGTCTGGGCACCATGCAGTGGGGTTGGAGGCTGGACCAGGCTGCTTCGTTTGCGGTGATGGATGCCTTTCTGGAAGCAGGCGGCAATTTCCTGGATACGGCCGACATCTACAGCTCCTGGGTGCCTGCCCTGGGCCCGGGTTCCAGTGAAAAGATCATTGGGGCGTGGCTCCAAGACCGAAAGTGCCGTCATCAGGTCGTGTTGGCCACCAAGGTGCGGGGCAAAATGTCCGAACGGCCCAATGACGAAGGCCTCTCCCGCAAACACATTCTGGAAGCGGTCGACGCTTCACTGCACAGGCTGCGGACCGACTACATCGATCTCTACCAGACACATTGGTTCGACGCTGCAGTCCCCATTGAGGAAACCATGGAAGCCCTGGACGCCCTCATCCGCATGGGGAAGGTCAGATATGTGGGGTGCAGCAATTATCCCGCTTGGAGACTGGTGCAGGCTCTGTGGGCCAGTGACAAGGGCGGTTGGCACAGGTATGTCAGCCTTCAGCCGCACTACAACCTGTTGCACAGAAGTGAATTCGAACGGGAATTGGCCGCAGTCTGTGGCACATACGGTGTGGGCACCGTGCCTTACAGCCCCATGGCCAGTGGTCTCCTTACAGGCCGCTATGGCAGCGAGGAACAGCCCGACTCCCCCAGAGCCCAAGGCAATCTGGCCAAATACGGCACCGAAAGGACCTGGAGGATTTTGGACACGGTCCACGACATCGCCACGGCCCGAGGCACGTGGCCGGGGGCCGTGGCACTCAGCTGGCTTCTGTCTCGGCCGATTGTGGTGGCTCCTATTGTGGGCGCTAACTCCGTGGAACAACTGCAGTCCAACCTGGAGTCCCTGGACCTGTCCCTTGACGATGCGGAATTGGCCCAATTGACCGCGGTCAGTGATTGGCGGACCGCACAGGAATAGCTTGTTCCAAGGTCTGGCCACACCGCACTTTGTTCCTTGGAACGGGTGCAGATCGGACCCGCGATATTGTCAAAACGGAAGCATTGCCAGATGCCGCCATTGTCCCGTGCATTCGCGTCACCACCGGCTTCTGGAGACACCGCGTGGGCTTGACAGAATGAACAGGGATATTCTTCTCCTTGCTTGCCCAAGGTGTTCCGTCTTGTCCATAAACTCATGTAGGATCTCGTTCCCATGAAACCCATCAAGCATCTCACTGCGGCTGCTAGGGAGGGCGACCTCAATACCATCCAGGACATGCTCCACACGGATGGAACACTGGCTACTGCCTGGCAACCCGTCATGGAAGCCTGTCTCTACGGACAGGCTGGTGCCCTCACCCTCTTGCTCGATCACGGTGCCGATCCGAACATCAAGTCCCGCTCGTCGCACCATTACCGTCCCCTGCATCGCACGGTGGAGTTCAAGAAAACCATGCCCAAGCACGGGGGACATCACCGTGTGGTTGACATCCTGCTGGAGGCGGGCGCCGATCCCTTGATGCAGGGGAGTCCCTGGTCCATCAGCGCCATCGCTCTTTGTGGCACAGGCCAGGCCACCGAGTTTCTGCCCGCCCTGCTGGCACACGCGCCCCAACCATTCGATATTTTCCACGCTTCCCTGCTGGGTGAGATAGAGACCGTCCATGAATGCCTGACCATGGATCCGTCCCTGGCACATGCGCATCATGAAGGCACCAGGATTTGGACCAGTGACAAAGGATGGACACCATTGCTCTATTGCGCCCGTTCCTGTGTAGGAAGGAATGACGAGTCCAAGGCACAGGAGCTGGCAGAAGTGGCCCGCAGCTTGCTGCATCATGAAGCGAACCTGACTGGATGTGTGGAACAGGCCATGTATACAAACAACATGTGGGTCTTTGAAACGCTTCTCAAGGCAGGCGGCACAGTGGTCGACGACGACATGCTCAACCACGCGGCCTGTGACGGACAGTTCAAAGCACTGGATCTTCTGTTGCAGTACGGCCAAAGTCTGGACGGTACCAACGGCACGGACCACCATGGTGGCTACACCCCCCTGGGCTGCGCAGTTTCCTGCCGCAGCATGCAGGGAACTCGATGGTTTCTGGAAAAGGGGCAGGATCCCAATCAAATCAAGAGCCCAAAGGGGGAAAACTGCCTGCATGTGGCAGTACATTGCGGGGTGGGCAACCCACTGTTGCAACTGTTGCTGGATTACGGGGCCGAGATCAACCAGAAGGATGCTGCGGGCGGCACACCGCTGGCGCGGGCACGGGAGAAACAGCGTGCCAAGGCCATCGCCTTTCTCGAAGCGGCGGGCGCTGTTGTCTAGAGATGCCGGGATGCCCGGGATCCCGCACCCAGAAGGCAGCCCTGCGCGTCTGCACAGGTAAGGAGTATGGAAGGGAACGATGAGCGCCAGATGAGTGGCGCGCCTTTGCCTGGAAAGTCATAAGGAGAAACATGCCGTGGCATTGCGAGGCAGATCGGACAGGCAGCATTTTTGAATCTGGCCGGGCCCTGCCAGTCTCGATCTGGGAACATCCAAAGGGCCGGGGATTCGTGGCCTGCCTGTGGGCCGTGTTGCATCAATTCTCCAACCTGAAGTCCTCGCGGACCGCCTCCGCGCAAGGCTGGACCACCGTGGAGCAGGCTTGCACCATGCGTTCCGGGAGCAACCTTGTTTCAGTCCTTTTGCTCGCTTGCCTCCTGGGCCCTGAATGGATGCAGCCTCCCAAATGGGGACCGATCCTGTGAGAATGAGGCAAAATAAAAGGAATGGCATGAGCCGGGCGCCATTGTGTATCCTCGCAGACAATGGCTGGCTTCCCATCAGACATTCAAGGCATCCTTGCAAAGGACATTCCCATGGATAACCCCTTCAGTCTTGCCGGAAAAGTGGCATTGGTGACCGGAGCCAATGGAGGTATCGGCAGGTCGATAGCCATGTCGTTCAAGCGGGCCGGAGCCACTGTCGTCGCCACGGGCCGGAACCCGGAAAAGAATTCCGCCATCGCTGCGGAGCTGGGTGATGGGCATCGCGTGATCAATCTGGATGTGCGAGACGAAGCGGTTGTGGATCAGGCCGTGGCCGGCATCGTGGCGCGGCAAGGCCACCTAGACATTTTGGTCAACAACGCGGGCATAGCGCGACGGGGCACAGTCTTGGAAAGCCCTACTCAGAACTGGACTGATCTCATCGAAACCCACTTGACCGGGGCCTTCCATTGCGCCAGAGCCGTGGCGCGCCATCTTGCGCACTCCCGCGCAGGCGGCAAAATCATCAACATCGGCTCCATGTATTCCCTGTTTGGCCCTCCCAATGCTGCAGGCTACGCCGCAGCCAAGACCGGCATGGTGGGCCTGACTCGGGCCCTGGCGGTGGAGTGGGCCGAATACAACATCCAGGTCAATGCCATCCTGCCCGGTTGGCATGTAACCGACCTCAATCGCAGTTTGCTGGAGACCCAAATCGGGGAGGACATTCGCCACAAAACTCCGGCCCGTCGCCTAGGCCATCCGGATGACCTGGGGGCCACGGCAGTCTTCCTGGCAGCCCCTGCGGCAGACTTCATCACGGGTCAATGCATCACTGTGGATGGCGGCTACAGTGTGGCGGACCGCCGCTGGGACGAAAGTCCATAACCCGTCATGGGCTCCCTTCTGCAATGGCCGGGCAGTCGCAAAGTGGGAAAGTGCCACAAAACCGCGTATGTTCTCTCCTGCCCTGCATCCAGCTCTCCGCCTGTTTTGCCTCTGTCTCATTCTCCCCGCGACATTGTCGACGCAATCCCGCGCAACGGTCCATCTTGAATTTGAATCTGGACTGTGCGATTGTCCTGCCTGCCATCGGCGTTTCCTTTGGTTGGGCCCATGGTAGAGGGTAGAATGGAAGCGACTGCTCAGGCCAGACTCACACAAGGAGAATCCCGCCTCCATGAATAGAGTTGAGCGTGTCCGGGCCGCTCTCAACGGGGAGCCAGTGGATCGCACTCCCGCCAGTTTTTGGCTGCACTTTCCCAAGGCCGTGAACCGGGGAAAGGCGGCGGTGCAGGCGCATTTGCAGTACATGGCCGATACGGGGGTGGATTTTCTCAAGATCTTCAACGAGCATCCCTACCAGACTCACGTGACGATCAAGGAACCGAGAGATTGGCGGGATGTACGTCCCGCGCCTCTCTCTGCGCCCTTCTTTCAAGGGATGTTGGACGAAGTCAAGGCCATCGTGGACAAAGTGGGCGGAGATTGCCTCACAGTGGCCACCGTGTTTGGGCCCTTTGGCGAGGGGAACCACGCCACTGGTGGCTTGGTGACAGAACATATGCAGGCTGACCCGGAGAGCGTGTCCCAGGGCCTGGCCGCGATATCGGACAGCCTGGCGGAATTCTGCCTGGCCCTGCTGGAGGCGGGCACGGACGGCATTTACTATTCGGCTCAGGGAGGAGAACGCACCCGTTTCACCGAGGAGCGTTTCCTGGAAAGCATCAAGCCACACGATCTGAACGTGCTGCAGGCCATTGAGGGAAAGGCCGAATTCAATTTGCTGCATATCTGCAAGGATGACATTCGGTTGGCACACTACTTGGATTATCCTGCTACCGCCGTCAACTGGGCAGCCGCCAAGAACAATTGGAGCATGGCGGAAGGCGCGGTCAGGTTTGACCGGCCTGTGGTGGGAGGATTGCACGACCGCGGTGTGATCGTGACCGGCTCCCCTGCGGAAATCGAGGCGGCAGTCCATGCGTGCATTGCCGCAGTCGACTCTCCCCGCTTTATGGTGGGTGCGGATTGCACCTTGCCCACCGAAAACGACCGTTCCAGGATCCGGGCTGCGGTCGAGGCCACCGCTTCTTATCACTAAGAGTTCCAGTCCGCATCGGCAATATCCGGGGCTGGGCGCAAAGAACAGCTGCCGGAAATTCGCCAGACATGTAACCCTAGGGAGAAACCAATGTCTTCACAACCGCAATACAAAGTTATCGGGCAGCGTCCCATTCGGCATGACGGAGTCGACAAGGTCACGGGGGCCGCCCAGTACGGTGCCGACATCCAGCTGCCCGGAATGCTGTATGGAGCCATCAAGCGCAGTCCTCATGCCCATGCGCGCATTCTGCATATTGACACCAGCAAGGCCGAAGCCTTGGCGGGCGTGACTGCCGTCATGACTTCGGATGACCTGCCCAGCGTCTCGCACGAGATCGTGGAAATGGGCGAGGATGCGGTGGCGCAGGATTATCTCAGCGCCAACATCATGGCCCGCGGCAAGGTCCTCTTTCACGGCCATCCGGTGGCCGCAGTGGCCGCCACGGCAGCCAGCATTGCGCATGATGCCTTGGATCTCATCGAAGTCACGTATGAGTTTCTGCCACCTGTCTTGGATGTCGAGGCCGCGATGGCGGAGGACGCCCCCATCCTGTGGGACGATCTGCGCACCGACGAATTTGGCGAAATGGGCACGGAACCTTCCAATGTGGCCATGCATATGGTCCATGAACATGGTGACCTGGAAAAGGGCTTTGCGGCGGCGGATGTGGTGGTGGAGCGCACCTTCAAGACGGCCATGGTGCATCAGGGCTACATTGAGCCTCATGCTTCCACCTGCATCTGGCGCAAGGACGGCCGGGTCGAAGTGTGGACCGCCACGCAAGGCGCCTTTCAGATCCGGGATCAGATGGCCAGTCTGTTGGAGTTGGACGTGTCCCAAGTCAAGGTGACGCCCACCGAAATCGGCGGCGGCTTCGGCGGCAAGTTCACGGCTTATACCGATCTGCCGGCTGCGGTCCTTTCCCGCAAGAGCGGCAATCGCCCTGTCAAGATCATCATGTCCCGCACCGAGGTGTTGCAGGCCACAGGGCCTACCTCCGGTTCGGTCGTAACAGTCAAGATGGGGGCGACCCAGGACGGCAAGTTGACAGCGAGTCACGCCACCTTGATCTACGAGGCCGGGGCAGTGCCCGGTTCGCCCGTGGGAGCCGGTGCCGGAGTCATTCTGGCTCCCTACAAGCATGAGAATGTGCGGATTGATGCCTATGACGTGGTCGTCAATCGGCCCAAGACCGGTGCCTACAGGGCCCCGGGAGGCACCAACGCGGCCTTTGCCTCGGAATCGGTGATCGATGAACTGGCCGAGAAGTTGGACATGGATCCGTTGGAGTTCCGACTCAAGAATGCGGCAACTGAAGGCGACCGCCGACCAGACGGCCCCATCTACCTCAAGATTGGCTACAAGGAAACGGTGGAAACAGCCATCGATCATCCTCACATGGCCACAAGCCTGGAAGGCAAGCACCGTGGCAGAGGGGTAGCCTCCGGGTTCTGGTTCAACGGCGGTGGGCGTTCCAGCATGTCGGCCAATGTCAATGCGGACGGCACCGTGAACCTGGTGGAGGGGTCCACGGACATTGGTGGTTCCCGGGCCTCCATTGCGATGCAGCTGGCAGAATCTCTGGGCGTCACCGCGGAAATGGTGAACCCGCAGGTGGTGGATACTGACTCCGTAGGGTACAACGACGGCACGGGCGGCAGCCGGGTGACTTTCGCCACGGGCTATGCCGCCTACGAGCTGGGACAGCGCTTGGGCCAGATCATGTGCGACAAGCTGGACGATGTCTGGGAAGTCGCGGAGGGCAGTGTCACACTGGAGAGCGGTGTCTTTTCCTACAACGGCAAGTCTGCTGACTTTGTCGAAGCCGCAGGTCTGCTGGCCAGGGGAGCCGATCCCATTGTAGCCAGTGTTTCCGTGCAGCCCTCCCAGCCGGGTCCCGCTTTCGCCACGCACATCGTCGATGTGGAAGTGGACGTGGAGACCGGGAAAGTGGACATCCTGGGATATACCGCGATCCAGGATGTGGGCAAGGCCATTCATCCCAGCTACGCCGAAGGCCAGATCCAGGGCGGTGTGGTCCAGGGCATTGGCTGGGCCCTCAACGAAGAGTATGTATACAGCGACGATGGGCAATTGGTGAATGCCAGCCTGTTGGACTATCGCATGCCCACTTCCTTGGACCTGCCCATGATCGATACGGTCATGCTCGAGGTGGCCAATCCCGGGCATCCGTATGGCGTGCGGGGTGTGGGCGAAGTGCCGATTGTGCCTCCGGCGGCTGCCATCGCCAATGCTATCCACGATGCCATCGGCATTCGCATGACGGAACTGCCCATGTCCCCCGACAGGATTCTGGACCGGCTCTGGGCGGCTCGGAACGGCACATCATAATGTCATAGATCGAAAGTCTCATGTGACCGAGGCCGGCGGGCGGGTACCCGCTGGCCTTTTGGTATGTGGGCTGCACGCTGCAGCCGTGATGGGAAATTGGCACCGGTCCTCAGGGAAGGACACTTTCCCGCTCCTTGAGATCCACCTTGGTATCGGACTGAGACCAGTTGGGGAGCTGGGTCTCCCCTCTGTGGACCCGTTTGGAGTGAAGTTGGCTGGGATTTATCGGCCTGAGTGACGTCATGCGCTGAGGCTGGCGCATCTAAACTCCGTATTCCTGTCACACTGCACCTTCGCCGTACTGGACTCTGAAGCCGCAATCAGTGGATGCCCAAGGACCAATCCCGGATCCCCCAAGCCGGAGCGGGTTTGGCCCTGCAGATAGTGCCGCAGGTCAGGGTGGATGATGCCCCGGGTAGCGCAGGGAACCGCTCGGCATTTGAATGATCCGGTACCTGCTTGACACCAATGCCATGATCGCCTTGGCCAAGGGTGCGTCGGCGTGACTTGATGCGCGTGTCCGCCGTCGCCAACCTCTGGAAATAGGGATTTCCGCCGTGGTCGCCTATGCACTCCACTTTGGGCCTATAAAAGTCGGCAGGGAGAAAAAATCTGGAGCGAATCGACCGGATTGTTTTTGAGATCCTGCCCTTGGACCCTTCTGATGCCCGGAGAGCGGGAGAGACAAGGGCCAGACTTGAACTGGCCGGACAGCCGCTTGGACCCTATGACGTGTTGATTGCAGGTCAGGCCATAGCCCGAAACCTGATCCTGGTGACCTCGAATGTCAAGGAATGCAGCCGTGTCGATGGGTGGGTCTTCGAGGACTGGCATGGAAGGATTGGCAACAGGTATCTGCTTGCACGGTCCTGCAGCGAGGTTCTTGGTAGGGGATATGAAGTGGGTGGTGAAAGCCGCCTGATGGTTGTCCCTGTCTTCTCTAGGCGCGGGACCCGCTGCGACTGACCGGTTTGTAAACACATGGTCCGTGACACGGTATCGGGACCTATGCCGCGGTGCCACGACCTGTCTTCAAACCAGCTGTACATTGCTGCCGGGCAAAGGATGTGCTGTGTGTCACGGATGTTGACCCTGCGCTGGTTGGGCCGTTGACAACTTGTCTGCGGGCCAGAAAGGCGCGTCCCGGTTTGTCATGATGGATGGCGATACGGCCGAATCGACTGTAGACACCGCCCTTTGGACTGTCTCGCAACGGAGTAGGCCACCGATCCGCGCCACAATGACTGCCACCGCGCCACAGTGCCCTGTGCCGCCGAGCAGGATTTCAGATGTTTGTCAACGCCTGAATCTCGTTATGCCGTTGCAGAAGCTGCGAGATTGTACTGTCGGCTCTGCAGGGCCTGCAGGGCATTGCGCATCAACATGGCATTGGTCAGGGGGCCGATTCCACCGGGAACCGGTGTGAATGCGGCGGCTTGGGCCGCCACACTCTCCGGCTCGCAGTCGCCGATGATGCCGTCTGCCCGATATGTCGTACCGAAGTCCAGTATGGTAGCGCCCGGCTTGACAAACTCGCCCGTCACCAAGTGAGGGCGGCCCACGGCCACGCACAGCAGGTCTGCCTTGGATGCCACTTCCGCGAGACATGCCGTTCGGCTGTGCGCGATGGATACAGTGCAATGTCGCTGCAACAGCAGCAACCCCAAGGGCTTTCCCACTGTGATGCTGCGGCCGATGATAACGGCTTCCTTGCCTTGCAGTGCCAGTGCGGCCTGGTCCAGTAGAGCCATGCCGGCAGCAGGGGTGGCCGGAACCAGGGCTTCTGGTGCATCTGACAGGAGGCGACCCAAATTCTCGGGATGGGTGCCGTCAATGTCCTTGTCAGGATCAATGTGCCAGTGCAAACGCGCGGGTTGCAGGTGTGCGGGCAAGGGGGTGAGAAGCAGAATGCCCACCACCGTTGCATCTGCATTCAAGGCATGGATCTGGGCCGTGGCCACGGTGACGGAGGCAGTGGCAGGCAGATGCACAGGCCTGAATCCGAATCCGGCGCGCCGGGCAGCCTTTTGCAGGGCGCGTGCGTATCCCTGTGCATCCTTGTTGTCTCCTATGCGGACTACCGCGATGCAGGGGCACCGACCTCCGTCAACCCCCATCCGGTCTAGGCCTGCCTTGATCTCGTCATAGATGGATCCGGCCAGCTTGCGTCCTCGGAGCTGCACAGCGCTCATGCCGGCAAATCCAGACGGAGCTGGCACACTTTCCGCGCAGCCAACGACTTCGCTTCCACCTCCTGCAGGAGTGCCCGCACGGATTGCAGGAATTCCGCGCGCCGCTGTGTCTGCGCCACGGACTTCAAGTTGATCCTGATATTGATGTCACAGCTGCAGGCCGCGGCTTGCAGCAGCTGGACGGCCACCATGACATCGGTCAGGACGGTGGGATTGCCCAATTCGCCCACCACGCGTGCGTCTTGCAGGGCTGTCAGGCAGCTGTGCAGCAAGGAACAGGGAACATCTGCGGCCGCATACAGGGCCGTTTCCAGTTGTTGCGCCCGGACGGTTCTTTCTGCGTCCGTCGTCTTGGGAAGGGCATAACAAGCCATGACCGCATCAAAGGCCGCAGCATCCTGGTCCGCCCGATGCAGCGCCTCTTGCCACAGGTCTTGGCAACGGGCCAGAATCGGCCGCAAGGTGTCGTCATGGGCTCGATACCGCTTGCGCCCCACCGTAAAATTGAGCACCATGCACAGCAAGGCGCTGCCCTGACTGGCCGCCACGGCCGCCGCTGCCCCGCCTCCGGGCGTGGACTGTTTCGCCGCCAGCTCGGCCATGTAAGACTGGACTGCCTGATTGGCAACGCGACCCATGTGTGGTTGCTCCCCTTCCGTTGTATCCGATTATAAAAGCGGGACCCATGCCACCAAGAAAGAACAGTCCATTGTGTGGCTCCCGCCCTGCTCCTGGGGCAAGTGTTTGAATCGTGTTTGAAGCCGTCAATCGTGGCTTCCCGCTCCCTGTCCCTATGTTAGAATGACAAAGTCAAAAGATGAGGAAATGTGCGGAAAAAACAAAGGAAAATTTTTCTAAATGGACGAATTTGAAGAAAGAGAATCCGAAGAACCGCAAGTCCTTTACGAATCGGAAGAACTCAAGGCGATAGAGGAAGAGGAAGAGGTCGGCGCGGAGCAATATGACCTCAATCTGCCTGTGATTTCGCTGCGGAACATCGTGGTGTATCCGGCCATGTGGATTCCGCTGACCATGGGCCAACCGCGCAGCCTCCGGATCATCAAGGAAAACATGCCCACGCAGCGGCATGTGGTGCTGGTGACGGGCAAGACAGACGAAGACGAGCCAGCGCCGGATCAGATCTACGATGTGGGCACGGTGGCCTCCATTCACAAGGTAATGCGTGCCCCGGATGGGGTCTTGCGGGTTCTGGTGAAGGCCCTGGAACGGTGCCGCATAGTGCAGTACACGCAGACAGAGCCATATTTGCAGGCGGACATCGAACGGGCTCCGGAGGCCGTGGACGAAGACCTGGAAAAGGAACAGGCCATGGTGCGCCTGATCCGCCTCAAGTTCCGGGACTACGTGGAGTTTGATCGACAGACCCCCAATGAGATAGCCGACATCGCCCTCAACACCAAGTCCACGCTGCAGCTCATCTATGTCATCGCGGGCACCATACCCATGGACCTGGAGCAGGGACAACGGCTGCTGGCCGAAGACAGTGTCCTCATGAAGTTGCAGCATCTGCTGGGCATGCTGGAGCGAGAGGTCGAGATCTTGGAACTGGGTCGCCAGATCAAGTCCCAGGCCCAAGGGGAAATGGAAAAGACCCAGAAGGAATTCTATTTGCGGGAGCAGATCAAGGCGATCAACCGGGAATTGGGCAATGACGACGAACATCAGGTTGACATCAAGGAGCTGGAAGAGAGCATTGTCAAGGCCCAGATGTCGGACATTGCGACCAAGGAAGCCAACCGGGAGCTGGACCGGCTGCGCCGCATCCCCGTTCAGGCAGCCGAATATTCCGTGATCAAGTCTTATATTGAGACCCTGGTCGGACTGCCGTGGGCGGTGGTTTCGCCCGACAATCTGGATCTGCGCCGCGCCCGCAAGGTGCTCAATGAGGATCATTACGGCCTGGTGGACATCAAGAAGCGGATTCTGGAATATCTGGCGGTCCGCAAATTGCGCCAGATCCGCAAGTTCGATCAGGATGAAGGGGAAAACTTGTGGGACAAGGTCCGCCGGGAACGAGAGGGAGTGGTGCTTTGCTTTGTCGGGCCTCCAGGGGTCGGGAAGACCAGTCTGGGCATCAGCATTGCCCGGGCCGTAAACCGCAAGTTCGTGCGCCTGGCCTTGGGCGGCATCCGGGACGAAGCGGAAATTCGGGGCTTCCGCCGCACCTACGTGGGGGCCATGCCAGGCCGCATCATTCAAAGCCTGCGGCGCTGCGGCACACGCAATCCTGTCTTCATGCTGGATGAGGTGGACAAGTTGGGCAGTGACTTTCGGGGTGATCCCAGCAGCGCGCTGCTGGAAGTGCTGGACCCAGAGCAGAACCGGGAGTTCACTGATCACTATTTGGACGTGCCATTTGACCTGAGCAATGTCATGTTCATCACCACGGCCAACATGATCGAGGCGATCCCCGGTCCCATGCGAGACCGCATGGAAGTGATTCAACTGAGCAGCTACACCGAAGAGGAAAAGCTGAATATTGCCAAGAGCTACCTTCTGCCCCGCCAGATTCGGGAAAACGGATTGCTTCCCGACGAGGTGAGCCTGACTCCCGGGGCGATCCGGTCCATCATCCGGGACCACACCAGCGAGGCCGGCGTCCGTGAACTGGAACGCATGATTGCCAAACTGTGTCGGCAGAGCGCCGCCCAGATCGCGTCCAGTTCGGCCTCCAAGCCGGCGACCCGCATCAACAAGGGCATGGTGCCCAAGTTCCTGGGGCAGCCCAAGTACCATAGCGAACAGCTGTCGCAGCGAACGGACATTCCTGGTGTGGCCACGGGACTGGCATGGACCATGAGTGGTGGAGACGTGCTTTTCATTGAATCCATCGCCATGCCCGGGGATCCCGGTTTCACCATTACCGGACAGCTCGGCGATGTGATGCGGGAGAGCGGCCAAGCCGCCTTCAGTTACATTCGCAGTCGAGCCTTGGAAATGGGCATTGAACGCAAGGTGTTTGCCGAAAATTCAATCCACGTGCACATTCCCGCCGGGGCGATTCCCAAGGACGGGCCCAGCGCCGGCATTACGATCGCGGCCTCGCTGGCCAGTCTGCTTACCCGGAGAGCGGTCAAAAAGCATGTGGGCATGACCGGTGAAATCACCTTGCGCGGCAAGGTGCTGCCTGTCGGGGGTGTCAAGGAGAAAGTGCTGGCTGCGGACCGGCTGGGTCTGACCACCATCATCATGCCGCGCAACAACAAGGCGGACCTGGACGAGATTCCCGCCTCGATTCAGCGCCGGATGACCTTCAAGCTGGTGGACACCGTAGACGAGGTCTTCGATTTCGGGCTGGAGCTGGAACTGGACCGATGGCCAGATCACATGCAAAGTCTGGAAGGAGATGCAGCGGAGCCGGAGCCGCCTGCCTTGGAAGTCGGTATCAGAGAACCAGTCATGGGAACCTCGGCTACGGCAGTGTCCTAACGCGCTGTCAGGATATTGACCGTGACAATGGTTGTGTTGGGGGATGAATTTGAGTGCTGCCCGGTGCACGGCAGGTGGCAAGGACAGATGCCAATAGGACGGCATGCCAGATGACGAATCCAAGCTTGATAGTCCCGCCCGCACCGCATGCGTGCCGCTATGGTGTTGGCACTGCCAATCTGCAGAATCGGGTCATGGACGTGGCATTCCGGGAAGACGACAGCGGCCTTCACCGGGATCAGGTTCCCCACCACTACAAGGCCATCCTGTATCGCATCGCCCTGAATATGCTGAAACAAGAGAAAACTGCCGCCCTGGGCATGGCCCACAAGCGTCGCAAGGCAGTTTGGGGCCGGAAGTGTCGGGACAGGCTGGTACAGATTCTGTTGCAGGAAAATTAAAGTGCAATCGCGCTGCTATGGACAGCCTTTGCAATCCGTGATAGCGCTTATGTACCGCCCCTTGTGGCGGTCTCTGTCTTTGTAAGGGGATAGCGATTGGTTACCAACACTACATAGATGGATTCAATCTCTACTACCGTGCTCTTCAGAACACCCCGTTCAAGTGGTTGGACCTGCGAAGGTTGGCCGAGACCCTCTTTCCCCAAGACACCATTCACCAGATCTGCTATTTCACCGCTCTCCTTGATGCACGCCCTAGCGATCCCAGTCAACCACAGCGACAACAGGTGTACCTAAGAACCTTGGCGACGTTGCCTGGTTTCGAGGTCCACTACGGCAAGTTCCGGTCCGGCACGAAACGTCGTCTGCTGGCTACGCCAGTACCGGGATTGCCAACCCATGTCTTGATCCGGGACTCGGAAGAGAAGGGATCGGATGTGAACCTCGCTCTTGGTTGATGGCTTCACCGGACACTACGAGCAGGCAATCGTAGTATCCAACGACGCGGACTTTGCCGGAGTGATGCGGTACGTGCGGGGTGCGGGACGATTTGGGCCTTCGTGTTGTCTTGGTCAATCCAGATGCCCAGAACGCGAGCCCCAAGGATCTGTCCAATGCTGCGACCTACGTGAAGCGCCTCTGGAAGAGCCATCTGAGACGGAGCCAGTTTCCTGCCACGCTGGCCGACAAGATCGGGACCATCAACAAACCAGCCAACTGGTGAGCTTGGTGCGAGGACAGCACTATGACCGATCTGCTGTTCCAGGAAACGACCTTACGCCCGCGGGCTCCGTTGGCACTCGAGTCTGCGGCCCGGAGCTGCCGCAGACTCGAGTGCCACTGAGGGCAGCCCATTCTTGCGGGAACTCATGCAGATACACGAGGTGGATAGCACCAAGGCTGGTCTTTGCATCAGTTCTGACTATCCTTCCACTTTGCGAAACTGGGGCGTTTCGCCGGGAACGGGCGAATTGTCAAAGGCACCACGCTCTATCACGGCCTTGCGCCCTCCGTTTTGGTGCACACGTCTCTCCTGATCTTGGTGAGCCTGCGCATTGACCGCAATGGGATCGAGAATGTTGTGCAACCGCTTCTCACATGCCTGAAGAACTTGCTGGTAGGCAGATTCTGCCGCTACATTGTGGTATTCCCATCTGTCTTGCACCAAGTCAAACAGTTGCGGCGGTGCTCCCACATAATGCATGTATTTGTACCGGCGAGTCCGGATCATGTAATGGGCATCCTGCGAACCCACCGCATGATACTCGCTGAAAATCGTGCGATCGGTAGGCGGGTCTTGCAAGATGCTGAAGAGTGACGTTCCTGGAAGACGGCTGTCGTCCGCAGTGGGTTCAATGCCGGCGCTTTCCAAAATCGTAGGATGGCAGTCAATCAGCGATATCGGCGTCTCTTCCCTGTGGCCTGCCGGTATGCCTGGGCCACTCATCACGAACGGCACGGCACAGGCGTCGTCGTACAGGGTGAACTTGCCATACAGTCCCCGGGCCCCGTGACTTTCACCATGGTCACTGGTGTACATGATCCGCGTATGGTCTGCCAGTCCCAAATTGTCCAATTCATGCAGGACCCGACCGATCTGCCTGTCCAGGAAAGTGCATGCTCCGAAATAGGCGGCCATCATGTTCCGCATGACTGGATCCCCCAGATCCTGCTCCAGAGTAAAGAAGCGGCGGAACTCCGCCAGTACAGGATGATCCGGCCAGGTTTCCACGGCGGATTGGGGAGGCTCTGTCAACAGTCCCTGCGGGTACATGTCATAGTCGGCCATGGGCGCAATGTAGGGCGGATGGGGACAGACATAGGAAAGGAAGAGCACCCAGGGCTGTTCGTCCTCTTGATGCTCCCTGAGCCAGTCCAAGGCCCGCTCCGTATTGTCCCGGTCATAATCCAGATACGTGGACTCGCCGTGGCCGGCATTCAGGATGCCGGGACGCTTGTCCCGAGCTGGTGCATCCTTGCGAATGCAACCTAGCAGGTCTCCCTTTCCGTCCACAACATGAAGGGGATTCACCTCTTCGGTGAAACCATTGTCATCGTGCGCGCTGCGAAAATGCAGCTTGCCGATCGACGCGACGTGGAGACCCTGCTCACGCAGGCGACTGTGCCAGCTTTCTGTTTCGCCATGAAAGGGAAAGGCGTTGTCCCAGGCGCCTAGCTGATGCACGTACTTGCCGGTGGCCAGGGCCGCCCGGGCGGGCACACAGATGGGACAGGGCGTGTAGGCCGTGGTGAACGTTGTGCCCGCCGCGGCCAGAGCATCCAAATGGGGCGTCTGGACCTGTGCATGGCCCATGAACCCGGCATCCCGGGCGCAATGCTGATCGGAGAGGATAAAGAGCAGGTTGGTTGGTTGCATAGCTGTCGGTGTTGATGTAGAGACTGATATGCCCAAGTGCCCATGCGCACATACGGTTCAATATGAAAAAGCGACATGCAGGTGAGATTGCATGTCGCCTTCCACAGGCAAGGAACCAGAGCTTCCGTGCCTGCCAATTCCATTATGACACAATCGCACCCAGTGCTGGCACCTGCTGCTGGAAACCCGGGCCAAGGCACAGCACACCGGAGCCTACCGCTAAGCGCTTCGCATGGGTGAATATGAAGGTGCAAGGTCTTGCCAGATCCGGCACCAGCAGAGACACCTGGCCTACAAGCATCAAGGAACTGTGCGCCACCGCAGAATCGCAGGCCAGTCTCATGCCGTGGTGATCGGGAATCTCAACCCTCACGGCATAACCCGGTCCGCCCCCGGGTACTGTAGCCGCCCCAGGTCGGAACGTCAAGGCCAAGTCAGGTCTGCACCGCAGCATTCTGGCCAGTGGATGGGGACAACGGAAGCAGCGTCTGGCCTACCAGTGTGGTCGGTGGGTCAAGGTGCCCGCTGCCTATGCCAGCTAGGCTTGCAGCCGCGGTGGCATGGCCCAGGCCCACCAGACCACGCAATCCCGATTCGGTTGTGTGGAGTGCAGATTGCAATTCCACGCGGACCACAATGCCGCATGGACCATCTTGGGGTGTTACGAACACTCTGTGGCCCACGGGACCGGGGCCCCGGCACGGCAGGGTCGGTGCAGAGCAGGGCCTGGGGGTCCTGTGAGCCCTGCAGATCCTGCAGAAGTGCTCAGCGCAGGCGTACTGGGGGCTGGCCGGAGTGGTACCACTCGGTATCTGGGTCCATGGTGCCCTCCTGTCTGTTTTGTACAAAGTCGAGCTAAGGCAACTTCACTTCGGAAACCTGAAAGAATTCCTGGAAAGCAGCGCGGAGCTGGGACCGGTCCGGCATCAGCACCCACATCCCTTCGTCTGAATAACTTTCGATTCCCATATGACTGTCCACGACCAGCGTGGTGCCAATCTGGGGCACATCGACCACCTGCTGGGCCAGCTGCAGGAATTCCGCGATTGACAGATCCGATTGCAGGCTGTAGCTCAGCGTGCGCAGAATGTCCGGTGCCGCCAGGAGGAGGCGTGAGGAATTGGACGGGTCTGTAACCTGCTGGATGAAGGCGCGGACCACGTCCTGTTGCCGCCCGATGCGATTGAAGTCGCCATCCTGGGTGCGGGTGCGCGCGTATTTCAACGCTGTTGCCCCATCCAGGACATGGTAGCCGGCCTCCAGTTCGAAAACCTCAAAACCATAGTCTGCCGTAGGGTATTTTTCGTCCAGAATGGTCCAGGGTACATAGATGGGAAGACCCCCGACCTGATCCACGATCTGAATGAACCCATCGAAGTTCAGCCAGAGGTAGTGATGGATAGGCTGGTTGATCAGGGCTTCGACCGTGTCGATGAGTAGCTGTGCTCCACCGCCCCACGATTCATGCTCCCCAATGGAGTACACAAGATTGAGCTTGGTGGGTGTCTGCCCTGGAACCGGCACCCACAGGTCCCGGGGCAGGGACAGCAGATCGACGGTATTGGTCTCCCGCTCCCAGCTGAGCAGCATCAATGAGTCAGTGAGCGAAAAGTACTGTTCATCAGAACGGCGATCCGAGCCCAGCAAGAGCACATTCAGTCGCTTCTCCGTCTGAAACTCAATGAATTGCGGTTCCGCTTCCAAGGGTGGGTAGTAGATGGGCAATGGAGTGGCCGGTGGCTCGGCTGCATCCCTTGCCGTGACCGACACTGCGGGCTCGGCAATCTGCAAGGGGGCCACTGGTGGAATGGCCTGGTACGACAGGCCGAAGGCCCATTGGTAGAGATGCTGGAATGACAGCAGCAGAATCAGGGCGGAGATGGCGCTGGCCACTATGGCCACAATGATCCCTTTGTCCTGCATCCGTGCTTGCATGCCGGAGGCCGCCGGGAATTCTGTGCTGTGCACATCGTCTGCGAAGTCTTGCTGGTTCATAGCAGGAGGTGTCCAGTCTGGTCCCACAGTGCAGGTCTTCTGGCAAGCGCGTCCCATTGACTGGAGAGGATGGAGAGGAAGATGGGTGCGGTCGGCACTTGCCCTGCCCGGAGGGTCAGGGGGCAAAACTGTGCTGGTACAGGGACGTCTCGGTCAAGATGTAAAGCTGGTCCCGGTGCAGGTTGACATCCCGCAGCCGATCGAAGTCGCTCCCGAGCCCTGCCGGAGCCGCCAGCTGATACAGAAAGTCTCCCGTCTGCTTGTCCAGCACCAGAATGCTCTTTTGCCCCGGATCCGGCAGCAGCAGATAATTGCTTTGATTGGCTCCAATCTCCAGGTCCACGAACTGGCTCTCCAGGGCTATGGCTGCATGCAAGGCAAAGGGCTTCTGCACATTGGCCGGATTTATGGGGTCGCCGTCGCTGCCATACACCACGATGGAGTTGTTGTCGAGCAGGAGCCAGATCTGTGTGTCGACATGCATGCGGATGGCCGGATTCAGGTTGGTGGGTTCGGAAAGCCATGCCTCCTGCTGCACATTGGTGCTGTTGAGGTTGTACCGCCAGATCTGGCCTGGTCCAGCATCGGCAACGTACATGCGGTTGGAATAGAAATCGATCAGCAGAGGCTTTTCCCAGGCGGATTTCTGGCCCAGATCCACCACCGACACATGATCCGTGTCATTGTACTGGAAAATGTTGCGTTGTTCATCCAGCATGTACAGGCTGGGCTTGTCGCTGTGAGCCGTCTTGGCGGGCTGGAACGCCATGTCCACGATGTGCCCTACCCGCACTCCCTCCACCAGATCTCCTTCCCGCAAAATCACTTGCCGGTGATTGTGCTCCCCGGTGTCAATCAAGTCCAGGCGATGCTTGACCACGTGACTTCCCCGATTGTCCAGCAGCAGAAAGAGATTCTGGATATTGACGATCACCTTTTCCGGATTCTCATCGCGGTCGAAAGTCAGCAAGGGCACGGTGAGGCCCACCAGAGGCTCGATTTGGAATGCATCCAGCCACAGGGCATCAAGCTCGTGCTGCAGCACTTTGGACTGGGGTGTCAGTCCACCCAGGTCCCGATGGGATTGAATCAGGTTGCGCGCCAATTGCAGTTCTTGCTGCGCCTGCTCCAACTGCCCTCGTAGCAGAAAGGCCCGGGCTGCATCCAAATGCTGATGCGTCGTTTCGGCCACGCTATGGACATTGTTGGCCGCAGGAATGTCCCGCACCGCGTAGGCAATCCACGTGGCCAAGGGCACGACAATCAGCAGCAATAGCAGCGTCATGCCTGCCCAGGACCGTTTGGGGGCCCCGCCGTTCTGGCTCTCTCCCTTGAGATTGGCCTCATACCTGTGCTGCACACTGCGCAGCACTTGGCGTAGCGAATGGGAATCCGATTCCACTGCCGTGGCTTCCTGGGACAGATGGTCCACTGCAGGAGACCGATCCACAATGGGGGCGGCTAGGGCTGGGGCCTGAGGTTCTGGCTGCATGACAGGCTGGGCTGCCGGTGCCGGCAGGGCATCGGTGTCGGCTTGTGGGTCAGGAAAGACTTCGCTGACCCAGCGGGTCAACCGGTTGCCGGTTTTCCCGGCCACTGTGCGCACGATTTGCGGCACTTTGGTCCTTTCTGCGGGTTCGAGCGTGTCCAAGGCGCTTTGCAGTTCCAGCGTTTCATCCGCGTCTGCCGGAATTCCCGCCGATGCTGGTTGCTGTGCCACTTCCATGGTGGGCTCCCTTGCTCCTGCGGGATCTTCCCCGACAGGCATGGCCTCCCTCCTGTTCTCCGGTGCCACAAACGTATATCTGCCCGTGCTGGAGTGCGGTTTGGCGATGGGCGGAAATCCCATGAGCAAGCCCGGCATCTGCTGGCCGGGATTTCGCCTTTTGAAGGGCAGGACATTGACGTGGCCCTCCTCATCGATGGCTCCGGCCACGGCTTGGGCCAGCTCCTGCTTCAGGACGTTTTGGGCTGGGGGCGTTTCGCGGGTGAGATACCAGGCATCCGTGCCCTGGAAGAACAGGCCTTTGGAATTCAGCTCTGCCTGGTAGCTGCGCACCCGGGGTTTCCCGGGACTGCCAATCAGAAAATCTGCATCCAGCCTTTGCGAAGGGAACGTGTCGGCTTCCCCGTACTTGGCAACCACATGCAGAGTGTGGCCGCTGTAGGCCACGTAGAGCATGGAATCCTTGACCTCGGCAATGGTCACGGCACCAGCAATGGGATGGTCCTGCAAAGAACTGTCGTTCAGAAACTGTACGTACAGGTGCAGCCCCTCCATCACTGCTTGAAGCGCGCTCAACCCCCGGGCCGAAGACTGATAATAGCTTTCCTTGACGTAATTGGTGATGCTGGCTAGCAGTCTGGTTGAATCCCCGGCATCCTTGAAGTCGGCCAGGGCCGGAAACGAGATGACAGCACACAGGGTGCCCCGCGTGGCCACTGCCTCGGGAGCGGCGTGCGACACAATGATCGCCACTCCGTCGTCGGAGAGGGCCAGTGGGTCTCGAGATGTATAAAGAACCCTGATCGCGGCGTTGGCGTCAGGTCCAAGCGTACTTAACATCGCAAGCGCTGTCCCCGACCGGCATTGCCATGAAGGCTCCGCCGCGGCGGATGCGGTGCCTCCGACGCCGTGCGGCGTGACTATCGCATTGCCTGAACGGCAGCCAGATTGGTCAAGTGCCGGACTTCAAGGTCCGAGCGAAGATATCCTCCTGTTCCGGATTGGTCCGGGAGCGAGCCTTTTTGCGCCTCTTCTTCGCAGTGCCGTCCTGGGACTGCTGGGCCTTCAGAAAAGCCAGCTCCATTGCGCTCAGAGGCGGTCCTTCGTCAGGAGCCAGATCCCCATATTCTTCCTTGTCCGGGGGCGGTTGGAGCCGCTTGAGACTGACGGCCACCTGTCTGCGGCGGGCATTGACGCGCAGTACCAGCAACTCCAGTTCCTGGCCTACTTTCAGCGCCTCAGAGGCATCCTCAATGTAGTCGTACGCGATTTCACTCACGGGCAGCAGGGCGTCTTCACCGACCTGCACGTCAATCAGGGCTCCTTCCTTCTTGAACCCGGTGACCTTGCCCGTGATCTTGGAACCGCGCTGCAAGTCGTCTATGGTCTTGATGTCCGGAGGCAGCTTGCTGACATTGATTTGCCACTTCTTGCCCTTGGGCATGCGGACTTCCGAAACCCACACCTCAATCTCGTCGCCTTCCTTCAATTCACGATGAATGTCGGCAATTCGCTCCTGGGACAGCCGTGAAACAGGCAACAGCGCATCTTTGTCGGACCCGATATCCACAAAGGCCCCAAAGTCGAGCACGGACTGCACGTACCCGTGCCGCTTCTCTCCAACTTGCAGCTTCTGGATGGGCTTGAAGTCAGGCCGCACCAGGGTCAAGACAATATCGTTCTTCTCTCGATCGAGGTTGTGAATCCAGAACCGCCGTTCGTCGCCTTCCTTGATGAAGCGAGAGGCCTGAAAGCCTTCCAGCTTGGCATCGTGGAAGCGAAACTGGCGGCGGAACTGCCGTTTGGGCAGGAAGCCGTCTCTGCCTACCCCAATGTCTACGAAGGCCCCCTTTTCTTCCAGGATCTTCTTGACGGTGCCCATACGCATGTCGCCTTTGCGTAGCAGGACGACGGTCTTTTGGGGTTGTTTGCCCTTGGTGGTGGCAGAGGGCTTTGTGGTGCCTTGGGGTACAGCCTGGACAGTCTCCGTCACAACGCTTTCCTCTTGGGTCTGGGGCTCCTGAGAATCAGTCTCGGCCATGCTGCTGCTGTTCTTTCGCTCTTTTGATCGTCGGGTGATCGCTGTGCAAGGCCTCCCGGCCATGACACATTATAAGGGTTGGGCTGGTACAGCAGCCAAATTGCAGGGAATCACTGACGTGTCTGGTCCAATGCGCCCGCCGAGGCCTGTGCCATAATGACCGACGTCGCCGGATGCGGCTTTGGATTGGCGTGACTGGAATTTCGGGACTCGGCATGGAACTTCGCGGCGCCCACGTTTTTGTCAGCGGCGGTGCCCGGCGCCTCGGGCGCGAAATCTGCCTGACCCTGGCCCGGGCTGGCGCCCATGTCTCCTTCAGCTTTCACCACTCCCAGGAGGCTGCAACAGACACGTTGCGTGCGCTCCAAGGGCTAGGCAGTGAATCGCTGGCGGTGCGGTGCGACGTTTCCAGTCTGGCTGACGTGCAGGAAGTGTCACTGGCCTTGTCCCAGGTGACGGCCAGGCTCGATTTGCTGGTGAATTCCGCCAGTCCCTTTGTGCGGGAAGCCATGCCATGGAGCCGATATGAAACTTGGCAGCATGTCACCAGGACGGCCACGGACGGATGCCTGTACCTGTGCCAGGAGTGTCTTCCATTGCTGCAGGCGGCCCCTGACCCCACTGTGATCAACTTGCTGGACCTGACCATCCGCAGGCCTCTGCCGGGTTTCACGGCCCATGCTGTGGCCAAGTCAGGGCTGGAAGCGCTGACGCGCCAACTGGCACTGGAACTGGCCCCTGGGATGCGCGTCAACGGCATAGTGGCCGGACCGGTGCTGCCTCCCGCAGCCATGTCCCACGCGGCCCGCCAACGCGTGGCCAGCAGGACATTGCTGGGGCGCTGGGGAACGCCAGCAGACATTACCCGCGCCGTGGAGTTCATTGCCACATCTCCCTACATGACGGGGGCGCTGCTGCATGTGGACGGCGGCGAAAGCATTGGCCCGCCGACCCAGGTGGCCTCTTGAACGACCGGCAGGCCCTGGAATGTCAAGAGAAGCAGATCCTGGCTCCATACGCCATGTGCAGCCAGGATTCACGGGGCCGCCAATTCGCCGCGGCCGAGGATCCCCTGCGCACTGCGTTTCAACGGGACCGGGACCGCATTATCCACACCAATGCCTTCCGCCGCATGGCGGACAAGACGCAAGTGCGGACCCAACCGCGGGGTGATCTATACCGAAGCCGTCTGACGCATTCCCTGGAAGTTGCCCAGATTGGCCGGTCCATGGCACGGACCCTGGGTTGCAACGAAGACTTGGTGGAAGCCATCTGCCTCGTGCATGACTTGGGGCATCCTCCATTTGGACATCCGGGCGAGGATGCGTTGAATGCGCTGATGAGGGAAGTCGGGGGCTTTGACCATCAGAACTACACTTACAGGCTGGTCACATATCTGGAACAGCGGCGGCCTGGCCAAAAGGGCCTCAACCTGACTTACGAGGTGCGAGAAGGCATACGCAAGCACAACCCGCAGTTCACGCCGAGTCAGGCCTTGCACTACAACCCACAGGAACGGGCCACCCTGGAAGGCCAGCTGGCCAACCTCGCGGATGGCATCGCGTATTACAGCAGTGATGTGGACGACTTTCTGCGCAGCCGCTTGGGCCAGGACCTGGCAACCTCCTTTCATGGCATGGCCGACCTGAAGCTTTTTGCGAGGCTTCGGGAACAGCCGGCCATCGCGGCGATGCAAGACTTGGATCTGAGCCGCACGGCGAACCGCAAGGGATTGATTTCGGCCATGGTCACGTGTCAGGTGCTGGACTGCCTGGAAGTGACTTCCCGCAATCTGGCAGAGGCCCAGGTGAAATCCCTGGCTGACGTGCGCGGCCATGGCGCCAATCTCGCCGACAACTCCGCAGAGATGCACACCATGAACAGGGAGTTGCGGGAATTCCTCCACGCGCATTATTTCCAGCATGACGATGTCCGCCGCTGGATTGAAGAAGGGGTCGAAACCCTGGTCAGGGTCTTCGAAGCATACCGGGACGGCCCCATGGACCGAATTTCGAGGCTGCCGACCTGGGCGGGAGCAGACTCGGCTCCCGCCACAGCCATTGGGGAATACCTGGCCGGCATGACGGAACGGTTTCTGTTCAGGACCGCCGTCCAGCTTGGCGTGCTGGACACGCTGCCGGTTTGGTATCGGGATCTTGTCGCCTAGCTGGCTTGGCTGTCAACGCCGATGGGGAATCGCCCATCGGCAGGAAGAGGCTGGGGCCGGGCATTATACATAACGATCTTGGGGTTCTTCGTCGTCGTCAAACTCCTCGACTTCCAGGTCCGAGTTGAAACGGACCGCCGCCGGCATTGCCTCCTCCTTGGGGTTGATGATCCGGTAGGACACCCATCCCAGGCCGCCCACCAGTATCAAGATGCTGATCCAGGAGAAGAAGCGGACAAACCGATTGCTTCCTGTCAGCCCTGGCGCCTGCAATGCGGGCCCCACTGTCGAAGGCAGGCTGTCGGTGTCGGTCAACTGTGGCGGTTCGGCCAAGATGGTCTGCAGAAACAGCAGGTTGCCAACCACCATTTCCTTCGCGGCTGGTTCATAGGCCAGGCTCAGATCTGCACTTTCTCTCAAGGTGGTCAGGGCCTCGTTGACGGCTTGGAGCGGATCCGATCCCAGATACCCCAGGATCTTGTCTGCGCCGGGAGACAAGGTCGCCTGCCCAAAGAAGATCTGGTCCTCGGCTACGCTGTTGGCGATCAGGACTTTGTATTCGGGCAGCAGGTCCACTGGCCGGGCCCCTTCCCACTGGACGGGCCAGACTAGCCATCCGATGACCAAGCCCAGTCCCAGTCCCGCGGCACCGGCAGCCAGATACCATACATAGATTTTGACAAACCAAATCACGCGGGAAATCGTCTTTTCCATTAGGTCACTCTACCGTGCCCAGTTGACTTCAGCTCCGAAATGACTTCCTTCAAGGATTGCATGTGGTTGACGTGTCCTACCAACAGGGCATCGGGAGTGTCCACGATCACCAGGTCCTTGACTCCGACCATGGCGATCAGGCGTCCATTGGCACAGACCATGTTCTGCTCACTGTCAACGGCGATGACGTGGTCCCCAATGACGGCATTGGCCTCGGTGTCCCTGGCCACAATACGTCCCAATGCATCCCAGGTTCCCAGGTCGGTCCAAGCAGTTTGCAAGGGCAACACAGCCAAATTCGTCAGTTTTTCGACTATTGCGTAGTCGATGCTGATTCCTTCCAGCTGCATCCAGGCAGCATGCGTGGGGTCTTCATCCGCAGCGGCCCGCAGCATCTCGGGAGCCAGTTGTTCAAAGGCCTGTCGCAAAAAGTCGGTCCGCGCCACCAATACGCCGCAATTCCAGAGGAAGTCACCCGTTGCGACCATCTTCTGGGCGGTTTCCCGGTTCGGCTTTTCCCGGAATTGGGTTGCGTTGAAGGCGGGAACAGCCCCATGGAAGTCGATGGCAGTTCCTCTGTGAATGTATCCGTACCCGGTGTGGGGCTGATCAGGAACAACCCCCAACAGCACCAGGCGATGCTCCTGGGCCACGTGAGCGGCTGCCGCCAAGGTGCGGCTGAGCACCTGGCTGTCTGCGACCCAATGGTCAGAAGGCAGGATGGCCACAGTGCGACCGTCCTCCTGTCTAGGCAGGTGAGTCAGAAAATACGCCACGGCCGGGGCTGTGTCGCGACCCACCGGTTCCCGGAGAATCTGGTGTGCCGGCACCTGCGGGAGCTGGGTCTGGACCAAGTCGAAACACTCTTCACTGGTGATGACCCAGATGTCCTGCGGCGCGATCAGGGATGTGGCACGCCTGAATGTCGCTTGGAGCAGCGTTTCGCCGTGCCCCAGCAGATCATGGAATTGCTTGGGAGTGCGCTGACGGCATCGTGGCCAAAGCCTCTGGCCACTGCCACCAGCCAATAGTACGCCAATCATCGAAGCAGGAGATCCTTGCAGCGTAGGGTGGAGGCTGTGAAGCTGTCTGACGTCTGGCTACAAGCCTCCACCTCATTCCTTGTCGTCAACCAGACCAGGCGGCAGCCGCACCACCAGCCGACCCATGTGAGTGTTGACCTGGAGAATCACCCCTGCGATGGCTGGCAACAAGAACGGCCCACCCAAACCCAGCGACGGCACCGGCACAACTTCAAAAACGTCGTTGGCCCCGGTACTCAAGATCTGGGAAACTCGTCCCAGGTTCTGACCAGTCTCAGTCTCCACGGACGCACCGATTATATCATGCTGCCAATATGAGTGGGGGGCCAGAACCCCCATGTGACTCTCGGGAATCTCCAGTGCCAGGCCGCGCAGCGATTCCGCCGTGGTCCGATCTTGGACTTCGTCAAACCGAACCAGCAGCCCGTTGTGGAAAGGGCGAGACGCCGTGATCGTGAGCGTAAACGGGGCCTTGGCCACCAGGCACTGATTGCCAGCGGCAAAGCGTTCTGCAAAGTCGGAAAAGGACCTGACCTTGACCTCTCCCTTGACACCATGAGCAGCCAGGACTTGCCCCACGATGACGTGGTCGGCCCCGAGGCCCGACTCAGGTCTTGGGCACATGGGCGCGGCCCACTATCCCGCTGCCGGCTCCCATGTGCCGTCTTCCCCGTTTTCGTCGGGGCGGTCAGGGCCGCCACCTTCCTCGTGGATTTCCTGCCAGGAATCGATGTTCAGGATGACGTGCAGCCGTGGATCCGTGTGGGCCGCCTTGGCCAAGGCGCGAATGGCATGAGCCACGCGCCCCTGTCGGCCAATGACCCGGCCCATGTCCACTTGGTCCACCACCAGATTGACTTCCAGCTCTCGGTCATCCAAGTAGGTCTCGACCCGCACTGCATCAGGCTTGCGGGACAGGGTGGCAGCAATATATTCCACCAACTTGCCGACGTTTTCTTCCACGTCCATGGGGGTTACCGAGTTGGTTCCTCTGCAACTGCGGCGGCATCGTCCAGTCCGGCACCGGTTTCTGGCTCTGCGGCCTTGGCCTCGGTCTGCCGCAGGGCGCCGTTCTCATCCACGATGTCTTCCCTCTTCAGAATGCGGGCCACTGCGGCGCTGGGCTGGGCACCCTGCGAGAGCCAATGTACCGCCCGGTCGGCTTTTACCACGATGGATTCCGGTTCTGTGCGGGGATTGAAGTGGCCGATATTCTCAATGAACCGGCCGTTGTTTGCGGATTTTGAATCCGCCACCATGATGCGGTAGGAGGGTTTGTGCCTGCGCCCCACTCGCACCAATCTGATTTTCACCATCTGCCTGCATCTCCTCAACGGATGTAATTACTGTCCAAGACTTTCAAAAATGTTTTGAAACTGTTTGCTGCCCATGCCCCGTCGGGTCTTGCCCGTGAGGCCCATTTTCTTCATCATTTTCTGGGATTGCCGAAACTCCTTGAGCAACCTGTTGACCTCTTCCACCGAGGTGCCGCTGCCTCTGGCAATCCGCTTCTTGCGGCTGCCGTTCAGCAGGCGTGGCATGCGTCGTTCCTGCAGGGTCATGCTGTTGATGATTGCCTCGCTCTGGGCCAATTTGGAATTTAGCTCCTCCTCATCGATTTCCTGTGCCAGCCGTTGCGCGCCAGGAACCAATTTGAAGATGTCCAGCAAGCCGCCCATTTTCTTCATCGAGCGCATTTGCGTCAAAAAATCCTCGAAGTCGAGGCCCTCTCCGGTCATTTTCCGCGAAAGCCGTTCCGCTTCCTCGGCATCCACCATGCCTTCCGCCTTTTCAATCAGGGTCAGCATGTCTCCCATTCCCAATATGCGCCGTGCGATGCCTTCGGGTTGAAAGGTCTCCAGCCCATCCATGCCTTCACTGGTGCCCAGGAATTTGATCGGTATGCCTGTGCCATGGCGCAGGCTGAGGGCAGCTCCCCCTCTCGCATCGCCATCCGTCTTTGTCATGATGACCCCGGTCAGGGGAATGCTGCGGTGAAATCCCGCGGCTACATTGACGGCTTCCTGCCCGGTCATGGCATCGACCACGAGAAGAGTCTCGACCGGCTTGACGAGCCGCTGGATGGCTGCCAGCTGTCCCATCATGGCGTCGTCAATCTGCAACCGGCCTGCCGTATCCAGTATGACGACGGTGTAGGCTTTCTCCGTGGCAAAGGCAATGGCCGCCTTGATGATCTTGGGCACGGACTTGCTGTCGGGCTCTCTGTACACTGGCACGTCGATCTGACTGCCCAGAGTCACCAGCTGCGTGATGGCTGCCGGTCTCTGGATATCCGCGGCAACCAGCAACGGCGAGTACCCCTTGCGACGCAGGTGAACGGCCAGTTTGGCAGCCATGGTGGTTTTGCCGGCACCTTGCAAGCCCACCAGGGCCAAGACATGAGGGGCCTGCCCACCGAAGTCCAGGGGAGCTGCGGCCCCCAGCAAATGCACCAGCTCGTCATTGACGATCCGGACGATCTGTTGGCCTGGGGTCAGGCTGCGCTGCACTTCGGCGCTGATGGCCTTTTCCCGTACCGCGGCAATGAATGCCTTGACAACCTTGTAGTTGACATCGGCTTCCAGCAAGGCCATGCGAATGGTGCGGAGGCCTTCTTCAATGTCCTTTTCCGTCAGCCGGCCCTTGCGGCCCAACTGGTCAAAGGTGCTTTGCAGCTTTAAGGAGAGTGAATCAAACAAGGGGCGAAAAGGCTTCCTGAACCATAGCCAAAACCGCGGCAGCCTCAAGCTGTACCTGCCAACCCGCCATTATAAGACCAAAGCCCGAAATGCGGGCAGCCGCCCCCCGCCGTTCAGGCGGCGTCTAGGTCCTGCGATCAGTCAGGAGCAGGCCAAGGCACCTGCGAACCGGCTCAATCCGGGTGATCCCGCCGCGCCCTTTCCACTGCTTCCTGGACATGGTCCAGAAAATCCCATGGTGCGGAGTCCGCCGAAGGTTCCGGGTACAAGGCCGCCAGAATGCGATCCCAGGCTGCTCCGGTCAGCTCCGGGGGGCTTTCGCTGCCGGCCATGCGCAAGGCATTGGCGCACGCCAGGGCAGACACCACTTCAGCCCTGTCCTCCGGGTCCAGAGAGTCCAAGAACTTGTCAAGCGCCTGTGCATCCTCGGCCAGCCGGTCCGCTTGATCAAACAGCTCGGCCAGCCGCAATTCTTCCGGTGAAAAGGATTCCTCGCTGTGGGACACTCGATCGCTCCAATCGCCCATGTGGGTCATGACCGCATTCTATCCGATTTCTTCGACCATGGACTCTCGGAGAACCCTGATTCCCCGAAATTGCAAGGCTCTCACCGACAGTTCGGTCTTGTTCAACAACGTGGCCACTTCGCGCACACTGTACTGTTCCAAAAAGCGCAGGCTGATCACTTCGGCCTGCGTGTTGGGCAAACGCGCAATGGCGGCCCGCAGCGATTCGGCTTCCAGGCATCCTTGGGCCGAGGTCAAGGGATCGGGCTGTTCGGAAGGCAAATACTCGTGCTGATCAATGGACTTGAACGTGAACTTGCTGTCCCGGCGCTGGTGATCGATGATCTGGTTGCTGGCGATCTTGTACAGCCACGAGGTAAAGGTGTATTTCCAGGCCGACCCCTTTTCAATGGCCTGATGCACCTTCAGGAAAACTTCTCCCGTCAGATCCTCGGCCAACTGCTGATCGCGCACCCGGGAGAGTATGTATCGGTAGATGTGAGGCAGGCACCGCTCAAACAGCTCTTCACAAGCCTCTGCATTGCCTTCCAGGGCTCTGTCCAGCAGAGCCTCTTCAATGTGTTCTTGCACTTTGGGTCACAAAGCGAAACCAGTGCGGTAATACCAAGGAGTGTATGTTAGCAGTCTAGGCCAATTCCGGGGCTGAATCAAGGGATGGGGCCATCGGCCTTCGCATCCTGGTTGGCCACGAACGCGAGTCTCTGCCAGACAGTGACGCACAAGAGCGCCGCCATCGGGATTAGCACCCAGTCCACCACTCCGAGAGTCATGGAGAGACCCAGCACCAATATGCGCTCGCTGCGTTGCATCCAGCCGATCTTGCAGGCAAGTCCCAGACCCTCGGCTCGGGCTTTCACATACGAAACAGCCAAGGAGCCGGCCATGGTTGCGTAGACCAGGGGCAGGCTCCAGGCCAAGTCCAGATTCAAGGGGCCAAACCGCTGCAGGAAAATCAGGAGACCGAGCAGCACAACGGCCTCCGACAGGCGATCGCAGGTGCTGTCCCAGCAGCTGCCGAATTTTGTGACGCGTCCCGTGCCGCGAGCCAGCATCCCGTCGAGGCTGTCAAACGCCGAGGCCAGCAGAAAGAGCAGGCCGCCCCATCGGAGATAGCCTGCCGCCATCACCAGACCCGTGGCCATGGCCAGCAGCAAGCCGGTCCCGGTCAGCAGGTTGGGGGTCAGACGCACGGCCACCAGGAATCCGACTACCGGTTCCTCCACGTGCGCCAGCAAGCGTCGGCCAACTTTTTCAATGGGACTCATATACATGAGTACCCAAACTCCTGCATATCCTGTTCACGGATCGTCAGGGTCTCCGCTGCGAACGCCCCTCGCCGTGCCGCAGCCCCCGGCCCATGGGCCGGGGCGCGTCCGGTTGCCCCCCGGCACTGTGGTTGTTGCACTACATGTGTGCATGTGTACTTAATGTATACAAGCCCCTTTTCAGTCATGTGCCTTCGGTCGGAATCTTACCCTTTCGCCTCATTTCCTGCGCGTTTTCGATTTGCATGGGAGGCCGAGGGCGGCCTTGGCCTGCACTCTGCACAGTGCGGATTTTGGTTCTGGCCTCGTGCGCGTCCCATGGCGGGAGACGGCATCCGTTTTTTGGCATTTTCCGTCGTAGATGGCATAACCTTGAGCAGCGTCAGCAAGGCATGCGCAAATTTCCGTGCCTGTCATGGTTGCAGGCTGCGCTGGGCTTCCTTGGGCAATACAGTATGGGAATGATCAATGGCAAGGCCTATCCGGGTTGCGGTGACCGGCGCGGCGGGAAATGTGGGTTACGCTCTGATCTTCAGGCTGGCGGCAGGTGACGTCTTTGGCCCGGAGCAGGAGATTGAACTGAGCCTGGTGGAAATTCCAGCGGCCATGCAGGCGTTGGAAGGAGTGGCGCTGGAACTGGAAGACTGCGCTTTTCCCTTGCTCGCCTCCGTCCGGCTTGCCTCTGACCCCAGACAAGGCTTTGCCGATGCCCGGTGGGCGGTGTTGGTGGGATCCAAGCCCCGGGCCCAAGGGGCCGAACGAAGCGACTTGATCAAGGACAACGCTCCTCTCTTTGTCACCCAGGGACAGGCCTTGAACGATTGGGCGGCCCCCGAGGTTCGGGTCACGGTGGTGGGCAATCCGGCAAACCTGAACTGTGCGGTGGCCTGCCAGAATGCCCCTGACATTCCTGATTCCCGTTTCACGGCCCTGACCCGTTTGGACCACAACCGCACCGTGGCGCAGCTGGCGGCCAAGGCCCAGGTGGGCATGGAGCGGATCCGCAAGGTGGCCATTTGGGGCAACCACAGTTCCACGCAATACCCGTGCATTGCCCATGCCGAGATTGACGGGCACCGCAGTTGGCCGGTGTTCCGGGACGAAGGGTGGATCCGCAACGTGCTGGTGCCCACGGTCCAGAACAGGGGGGCAGCCATCATTGCCAAGCGCGGCCAAAGCAGTGCGGCCAGTGCCGCCCAGGCCGTGGTGGACCATCTGCGGGACTGGCATCTGGGGACCCCCGACGGCGAGCTCACCAGCATGGGCATAAAGAGCCAGGGCCTATACGGCACGCCGCGCGATGTCTTCTTCAGCTTTCCGGTGACCATTGCCCACGGCGAAGTGACAGTGGTACCGGGACTCCCGTTGGATGCGTACGACCGCCGCATGATCCATGCCTCTGCCGACGAACTGGTCGGGGAACTGGAGACGGCCAAAGAGGTGATGGGGCAGGCCTCGCGGCCCTAATCCTGTGCAGCGGCCAGTTTGTTTTGCGTTGTCGCGGGTCAGGGTGTAAAGTATGGGTCATGCATAAGGGAAACCAATCTGGTCTTCGGTCTGCAGAGCCGAGTGGTGTGGCGCTTTCTTGCGGATTCTCCATGCCTTGCCCCGACCGCGTGGGGTCGGGCTATTGCTATTACTGCTTTTTTACATACGCAGGGAGAGCCTCACAGCCCTAGGATGAACTGGCGACCATAGGTCAAAGTAAGTCTGAGTGCAGTGAAGGCGGTCCAGTCGGAACGCCTTTTTTTGTGCCTGAGAGGAGGTCCAGGGAGTAGTAAAGTCATGGGTATCATCACTTGTCGAGGGGTGCGCGGCGCCACCACCGCGGGCTGTGATGACAGGCAGGAAATACTGGCCGTGACACGGCAGCTGTTGGCTTTCATGATCCGGCTGAACGGCATAGCGGCGGAAGACGTCGCTTCGGCCATCTTCACCACCACGCCTGATCTCACGGCCATTTTTCCGGCCACGGCAGCCCGTCAACTGGGGTGGATGGAAGTGCCGCTCTTGTGCGGGCACGAAATACCGGTCCCGGATGCGTTGCCTTTCTGTGTCCGCATCCTGTTGCACTGGAACACAACCAAATCCCAGGACGAAATCCATCATGTCTATCTGGGCAAAGCCGTGAGCCTGCGTCCCGACCAGTCCGAATTGCCGTATGTGGATCTGGACCAACTGGACCGGTGGGTGGAGGAACAGATGGGACAGCAGGGGGCATGAACATGATTGTAGCCTTTCAGGGAGAACCGGGCGCCTACTCGGAAGAGGCCTTGCGTCAGCATTTCGACACGGTGGAGAATTTGGAGACCCTGCCCTGTCGCAGCCTGGCGGATCTTTTCCGGCGTGTAGAGGAAAATGCCGTCGACTGCGGCATGGTGCCGCTGGAGAATTCGCTGGGCGGCTCCGTGACCGGGGTGACTTCCCTGCTCCTCAACCACGACCTCAGAACCACCGGCGAGACGCTGTATGCCGTGCGCCACAATCTGCTGGTGATGCCAGGTTGCAAGGAGCGCGTGCAGATTGTGCGGAGCCATCCCCAAGCCTTGGAGCAATGCCGGTCCTACCTCGTGCACCACAACTACAAGCCGGAAGACTGGTATGACACGGCTGGGGCTGCCAAGACTCTGGCCGAGCATCCAGACCCCCGGTACGGTGCCATCGCCAGCGTCTACGCGGCCGAGTGCTACGGCCTCGAGATTGCCGATCGCGGCATCGAGGATCACCAGAGCAACCAGACCCGGTTCCTAGTGGTGGGCGGGGACGAGGCGGGGCCTGTGTCCGGCGGCAGCAAGACCTCACTGCTGTTTTCCGTGTCTGACACCCCCGGCGCGCTCCTGAAGGCGTTGCAGGTTTTCTCAGACCTGGGCATCAACCTGAGTTGCATCAGCAGCTTCCCCAGTCGGACCCGGCACTGGACCTATGACTTCTATATGGACTTTCAGGGGCACTGGCGGGAAGACAACGTGCACGACTGCCTGTCCCGGCTGGCGGCGTGCACGACCTACGTGAAGGTCCTGGGCAGTTATCCCGCGGCCGCAGGACCGGCTACCCATACATCCGGGAAGTGACTTTCTTTTGTCCGTCTTTGTTTGCGCAGGTCAAGATCAAGTGAGCCAAGGAGTTTCCATCAGATGATTGTTGTCATGAAACAGGGTGCCAGTGCCGAAGAGACCTCACGGGTCGCCCAACAGATTGAGAATCAGGGCTTCAGCGTGCATATCAGCACGGGCGAAGCCCGCACGATCATCGGCATCATTGGTGCCGACGAACACAAGTTGAACAGTGATTCCTTTGAAGTGCTGCCCGGGGTGGAGAGAACGTTGCGGATCATGAAACCCTTCAAAGCCGCCAGCCGGGACTTCACCGAATCCGACAGCATAATCTCGGTCAACGGCTATGACATTGGAGGGGACCGCATCGCGATCTTTGCCGGCCCTTGCAGTGTCGAGAGTCTGGACCAGATTCTGCAGTGTGCCCGAACCGCCAAGGAAGCCGGCGCCCAGTTCCTGCGGGGCGGCGCCTACAAGCCGCGTTCCTCCCCGTACAGCTTCCAAGGCATGGGGGAAGTCGGACTCAAGTATCTGGCCGCGGCCCGCGAAGAGACGGGCCTGGCCATCATCACCGAGGTCATGGACAGCGAGGACATCCCCCTAGTGGAAGAGTACACGGACATTTTCCAGGTAGGCGCCCGCAATACCCAGAACTATTCGCTGCTCAAAGCCTTGGGCAAGGCCAGCAAGCCGGTCTTTCTCAAGCGGGGCCTGAGCGGCACTCTGGAGGAGCTGCTGATGAGTGCCGAGTACATTCTCAGCGCCGGCAACATGAACGTGATGCTGTGCGAACGTGGCATTCGCACTTTCGAGACCTATACCCGCAACACCTTTGACGTAAATGCCATTCCGGCGTTGCAGCAGCTGACTCATTTGCCTGTCATTGCGGATCCATCGCATGGCACGGGCAAGTGGGATTTGGTGGCCCCTATAGCCAAGTCTGCGGTGGCCGCGGGAGCTGACGGCATCATGATCGAGATCCATCCCGACCCGGCCACGGCCATGAGTGACGGTGCCCAGAGTCTTACGTTCAAGCGGTTCAAGCGGCTGATGGTCGACATGCGGGCCGTGGCACATGCCATAGGCAGGGAACTGTAGGAGGCCCCCGGCATTTCCCATTTTGGACCGGGCGGCAGGCGATGGGTCTGCCGCCCACTCTCCCAGCGCGCTGTTGATGAGCGGCAATGCCCGCAACCCCGTCATGGGCGTGGCGGGGTTGTGGCCCACTGGGAATCCCTGGTTGTCTTGTGAATGACACGAGCCCCGCTGCCCGTCCCGGTGCAGGGTTGCCTGCCACATTGGCCGACTGCCGCGTAGCGGTAGTGGGGCTGGGCCTGATTGGGGCCAGTCTCTGCATTGACTTGACCCGGCTGGGCGCCTGTCGTGAAGTGCGCGGTATCAGCCGGTCTTCGCAGACTGTGGCCACAGGCATACGCAAGGGGGTCATCGATCAGGGGACCACGCGCCTCCTGTCCGGGATTGCCGGGGCCGACATCGTGGTGCTGGCAGCGCCCGTCCGCGTCGCGATGCGGCAGATTGGCGAGATCGGGGACAGCCTCAAGGAAGGTGCCTTGGTGGTTGACGTGGGCAGTACCAGCAGCGTGGTGGCAGCGGCTCTGGCGGACTTGCCGGCACATGTGCAACCCATTTCCACCCACCCGATGGCCGGGAAGGAGACCAGCGGCTTTGATTCAGCGGAAGCGGGCCTTTTTGCCAACGCCATTTGGGTGCTTACCCCTCTGCCGCGGACCAGTCAGACGGCGGTGGACCTTTTTTCCCAGCTGGTAGTGGCCGTGGGGGCTCATCCGCTGATCCTGGCGGCAGCCGAGCATGACCGGATTGTGTCGGCCATCAGTCATGTGCCCTTCCTGATTTCCAGTGCCCTGGTCCGTACGGTCGCGAAGGTGGGCCAGCAGGATCCGGGCGTCTGGGAACTGGCGGCCGGCGGCTTTCGGGACACGTCCAGGGTCGCCGCGAGCGAGGCCGGCATGTTCCTGGACATTCTGATGACCAACCGGACCAATATTGGCCGGCACCTGGATCTGTTCATCCAGGAGATTGCCTGCTTGCGCCAGCTGCTGGATGAGGCCAATGAAGAGGAACTGGAAAGGCTGCTGACAGCCAACCGGCGCACCCGCATGAACTGGTATGCGGCCTACGAAGCGAGAAACAGGCCCTCCATATGAAGCATTTGACATTGGGCAGCACCAAGTCCCTGCGCGGCACTACCCGCGTGCCCGGAGACAAGTCCATCAGCCACCGGAGCGTGCTGCTGGGGGCATTGGCGGAGGGCACCTCGCATGTGCGGGGATTCCTGGAAGGCAAGGATTGTCAGGCCACCATCAGGGTCATGACCGAGCTGGGAGTCCGGATTGAATTTGAGGCTCCCCAGGAAATCAGGATTCACGGCGTCGGCCTGCAGGGCCTGCAGGAACCGCATCGGGTGCTGGACTGCCAGAATTCCGGCACTACCATGCGCCTCCTGGCCGGCCTCCTGGCTGGCCAGGAATTTCACAGCATCCTGACTGGCACCCGACAGTTGTGTGGCCGACCCATGGGCCGCGTGCTTGCCCCCTTGCAGGCCATGGGCGCCCACATTCATGGACGCAGTCAAGACAAGTACGCCCCGCTGGCCTTTGTCCCTGCTTCTGGGGGCCTGCAAGGCATTTCCTATGTCTTGCCCATCGCCAGTGCCCAGGTCAAGAGCTGCATCTTGCTGGCGGGGCTTTTCGCCAAGGGGGAAACCGCAGTCACGGAACCCGGTCCTACCCGAGATCACACGGAGAGAATGCTGCAGGCCATGGGTCTGGAATTGCAGAGAGAAAGAATGACGCGGGCCCAGGGCCTGGAACTGCCCGGCGCGTACTCCCGAATTTGCCTGCAGGCCCCCGACAGCCTGGAGCCCGTGGACATGCAGGTGCCGGGAGACCCCTCTTCCGCTGCCTTTCTGCTGGTGGCCGGGGCCCTGGTGCCAGACAGCCAGCTGGTGCTGTCCAATGTGGGATGCAATGAGACCCGCACCGGACTGATGGATGCCTTGACCGCCATGGGGGCTTCCATAACACAGCGGAAGCCGCGCATGGAAGCGGGGGAACTCGTGGCCGAGTTGGAAGTGACGCAAGTTCCTCTCCAGGCCGCCGACTTTGGCGGCGATGACATTGTGCGCATGATTGATGAACTGCCTCTGCTGGCCTTGGTGTGCACCCAGGCCGAAGGGACCTCCACCATTCGGGACGCCCAGGAACTGCGATACAAGGAGTCGGACCGCATTGACGACACGGTGCGCCAGCTGCGTCTGCTCGGGGCCAACATCGAAGGCCGCTCGGATGGCTTCGTGATTCATGGGCCTACGCCTCTTCAGGCAGCGTCCGTGCATAGCCAAGGGGATCACCGGTTGGCCATGATGCTGGCTGTGGCCGGTCTTTTGACGGCCCAGGACACCATGGTCCATGAAAGCCAGGTGACGGCCGACAGCTTTCCCGGCTTTGCCGATGTGTTGCAGGGGCTGGGGGCCAGCATCCAGGAGGTGGAATCCCGTGACTGACTGCATTACGGCCTCCACCCGGAAAGTGGGGTTGATCGGCTGGCCCGTTGAGCACAGTTTTTCCCCCCGCATGCACAACGCGGCCTTTCGGGAAGCGAATCTGGACTGGGTCTATTTGCCCTTGCCGGTTAGGCCCGCGGCCGGCAATGTGAAGAAGGCCCTGCAAGGGCTGTCGGCGCTGGATTTCATGGGGGCCAACGTGACCATTCCGCACAAACAAAGCGTACTGCCCCACTTGTCCGCAGTGTCGGGAACTGCCAGGTCAGTGGGGGCCGTCAATACCCTGACAGTGGGCTCCGACGCCTCAATCGCCGGAGACAATACGGATGTGTACGGGTTTCTGGCGCCTCTGCAGGAATTGGCCGGCAGCCTGCAGGGCAGCAGGGCTCTGCTGTTGGGCGCAGGCGGTGCAGCCCGCTCTGTGGCGTATGGACTGGCGCAGGCAGGCTGCACGCATCTGGCCATGTACAATCGGACCGTATCCAGGTCGGAGCAGCTGCGGGCCAGTCTTGCGCCTTGTGCATCCCCAATGGAGTGGCACATATTGACCCGGCCGGAACAGGTATTGAGTGCGGCAGGCGAGGTGTCGTTGGTGGTGAATGCGACTTCAGTCGGCATGTTTCCCCATGCCACATCGTCTCCCCTGCCGGAGGATTTCCCGTGGCATTCATCCCTGATTGCCTACGACCTGGTATACAACCCGCGCGAGACCCGGTTTTTGGCTCACGCCCGGGCCCAAGGCGCCACCTGCATAGACGGTCTGGAAATGCTGCTTTTCCAAGGAGCCAGATCCTTTGAAATCTGGACGGGCCAACCCCCTCATCTGGCAACGATGCGCCGCCAGTTGCACCAACACTTTGCGGAGTAGTATCCATGTCCACCGCCGTGACCTCTGCCTTCACCTCGGCACAATACAGTGACATTTATCCGGATTCCCGGGGCCGTTTCGGGCCCTATGGGGGGCAGTTCGTGCCGGAAGCGCTTATGCCGGCCCTCAAGGAACTGGAAGAACTGCATCGGGCAGCCGCGCGGAATGAGGAATTCCAGGCCAAGTTCAGACGGCTGTTGCACACTTACGTAGGGCGGCCGACCCCCATTTCCCATGCCCAGCGCTTGAGTGCCCAGCTCGGGGGAGCCCAGATCTATCTCAAACGTGAAGATCTGGCCCACACTGGCGCTCACAAAATCAACAACGCTCTGGGCCAGGCCCTGATGGCCAAGGAGATGCTGGGCAAGCCGCGGATAGTGGCCGAAACCGGGGCAGGACAGCATGGCGTGGCGACGGCAACCGCCTGCGCCTTGCTCGACATGGAATGCATCGTGTACATGGGATCGGTGGACATGGCCCGACAGGCTCCCAACGTGTTCCGCATGCGCCTGATGGGTGCCGAGGTCAGGGAAGTGTCCAGCGGCAGCCGGACCCTCAAGGATGCCATCAACGAGGCCATTCGGGACTGGGTCACGAATGTCCGCACTACCCACTACCTGCTGGGCAGCGCGTTGGGCCCTCACCCTTATCCTGTCATGGTGCGAAACCTGCAGGCGGTCATTGGCCAGGAGGCCCGGGCGCAAATGCTGGATCCCACGGTGGGGCCCGGGCGTCTGCCCGATGTGCTAATCGCGTGCGTGGGCGGCGGCAGCAACGCCATCGGCCTTTTCCATCCCTTCCTCATGGATGCCAGCATCCGCATGATAGGGGTGGAGGCCGGTGGCCTGGGGATCTCCAGCGGAGAACACGCTGCCCGCTTTGCCGACCCGAACAAGGGGCGCATCGGGATCCTGCACGGCACCAAGAGCCATGTCTTGCAAGACGAAGATGGACAGATTGCCTTGACCCACAGCATCTCGGCCGGGCTGGACTATGCCAGTGTCGGGCCAGAGCATTCTCTGCTGCGGGATCGCCAGCGGGTGGAATATCAATATTGCACTGACGATGAGGCGCTGGCAGGATTCAGGGCTTTGTGTGAATTGGAAGGGATTGTGCCGGCCCTGGAGAGTGCTCATGCCGTAGGCTATGCCTTGCAGTTTGTGCCTACTTTGAGTCAAGATGAAGTGGTTCTTTTGAATCTGAGCGGACGCGGAGACAAGGACCTGGATGTAGCCATGCGGGAGCTGGCGTGACATGACCCTATACAAGGAATTCCCTGCATTGAACGCGACAACCGGACTGGGCCGCATCGAAGAGGTCCTGCAGCGCAGAAAGGGCGCGGCTACAGCGGCCTTCATGCCTTACCACCCCATGGGCTTTCCCACGCGGGCTGAATCCTTGCAGCTGGTGCAGGCAATGGCACGGGCCGGGGCTGACATTTTTGAAATCGGGTTTCCCTTCAGCGACCCGTTGGCGGATGGTCCTACCATTCAGGGCGCTACGCAGAGGGCCTTGGAAGGGGGTACAACCACCCGGGATTGTTTGCAGATGGGGGCGGAGCTGCGCTCGGCCGGCGTGACGCAGCCGTTCTGTGCCATGACCTACTTCAATCCCATCTACAACTATGGACTAGAAGCCTTTGTGCAGGATGCTCAGAGGAGTGGATTTGATGGCCTGCTGGTGCCCGATTTGCCGCCGGAGGAAGCGGGGGATTTGGCAGGCTTGTGCCGAGAGGCACAGCTGGCGCTGCCCTGTTTCTTCGCTCCCACAAGCTCGCCGGAACGGATGCGGCTTGCCGCCAGGCACAGCACGGGTTTCGTGTATCTTGTCAGCGTGTCGGGTATCACCGGTGCCCGATCCTCGGTCGCTGCCTACCTCAAGGATTTGGTGGGCTGCTTCCGCGCCTACACCGACACTCCCGTCTGCATTGGGTTTGGCATCAGCACGGGCCCGCAGGCATCTGTGATAGCCCGGATTGCCGAAGGCGTGATTGTGGGCTCCGCGTTGGTCAATGCGGCGGGGCAGTCGGACGGCCTGACGGCGGTATCCGAATTGGCGGCAGAATTGGCCGCTGGCGCCCATGGCGAGTCACTGCGCGCGCCTGCCCAGGCTGGTCCAGACTCGGGATGTCCCGCTTGACCTTGCACGGCGGCGGACAGGCTCTGCGGGCACTGTCCCAGGTCTGGCGCGGCCTGCCGACCCGCCATTCAGCGTCTGTATTGCGCTTCCGCCATACGCCCACCTTTCCCGCAACGGAGATTGCCCTGTGACTACCCCAGCGGTCCAGCTTGCCTGCGACCTCATCAATATTGCCTCCGTGTCCAAGGACAACAATGCCGAGATCATTGCCTACTGTCGCCAGTGGGCCGAGAATCAGGGCATGGAAGTGGAAGACCTGACCTACACAGATCGTCACGGTGTGGAAAAACACAATCTGGTGTCACGCGCCGGACAGGGGGCAGGCGGGTTGGCCTTCCTGACACACACCGATACCGTTCCCGGCTTGCCGGGCTGGAATCCCTTTGAGGCGGATCTGCAGTCAGACCGGATCGTGGGCCGAGGCAGCTGCGACATGAAGGGGCCGATTGCCGCCGCGATGGCGGCCGCAGCAGAGTTTGGATGGGCCCGCCTGCAAAAGCCGTTGTACCTTGTCTTTTCCGCGGATGAGGAAGTCGGCCACCAGGGAGCGGAGCACATCGCGGCGCGGTCCCACTTGCTCAGAGACGGCAGGCCCGAGTTCGGCATCGTGACCGAGCCCACTCTGATGGAGCCGGTGTATGCCCACAAGGGAGGGGCCTTCCTGGCGGTCACCGCATACGGCACGGCAGCGCATTCCAGCACGGAGCGAGGGGATTCAGCCACATTGCGCATAGCTCCCTTCATGGCTGAAATGACCGCGCTGAAGCGCATTTTTCTGCAAGACACGCGCTTTCGCAACGAGGAGTTCGCCCCTCCCACCAACGGCTTTAACATGACGGTGACGGATTTCGACACGGCGTCCAACGTCACTGCGGAAAAGGCGCGCTGCGTCATTTCCGTCAGGAACATGCCCGAATCCGGATTTGATGATGCCATGGCGTACATTGAGCGCAGGGCCGCTGTGCATGGACTGGAGACCCGGCGCATGGACATCGGCTATTTCTATGGTGCGAAAGAAGGCGATCTCATGCAACTGTTGTGCAGGCTGGCCGGAACCGAACAGGCGGTGTCCGTCCCCTATGGCACGGAAGCGTCCGTATATGGCGCCATGATGGAAACTGCCGTCTGGGGACCTGGCGACATAGCCCACGCCCACACCGTGGGGGAATACATTGCCCTGGCCCAGATGGAACTGGGGCAGCGGCTGTACCGGGAGTTGATCAAGGAAGTCTGTGGCTAGACTGGCCGCCCTTGGCGGGCGGGGCACAAGACCGCGCAGGCGGAAGGCTCCTGGCTGCGTGCGGGCAGGGCAGAAGCGCAGGGAAGCCTAGCCGCCTTCCAGATTCTGCGGAAACCTGCTGGACAGCAGGTCGTTGACGAAAAGCCGCAGATCCGCGCCCATGATGAGCAGGATCGAAAGCGCCACGATGGTGATCAGAATGATGATCAGCATGAACTCCAGAAAGCTCTGGGTCTGACGGCGGGGTCTGAGGTGGGACATGGCTTTCTTGCCGAACTTGGTACAGAATTGGCATTCTACTGGAAGCCTTCCCCCCAGCCGTCCTTGCATGACCATTCGGGGAGGTCCGGGATGCAGATCCTCCAGCGGGCCAGCCGGGCCAGCCCGGCTGGCCCATAGGTGATGCGACAGGGCCACTCTGGGAAACAGGCTCCGGGCAGATCTGCTTCACTGGCTGCGGTGACAAAGTGGGTCTGTGTCCAGGTGATATAATGCACGCGAGCATTCAGACGAGGTCACATGTGTGTCAAACAATATTGAAAAATTGTATGAATTGCAGCAAATTGACCTGCGCCGCCTAAGGATCATCAAAGAAATCCGAAAGTCCCTGGAAGACATCAAGGAACCTCGGGATCTGGCGGAATTGCGTGCCAGCGTAATGGTCATGCAGGAGGAACAGGATGGCCTGCGCAACAGTCAGAAGGCCGCCGAAGCCCAGGTCGAGAACATCAAGGAGAAGATCGCGGCCAATCAGAATCTGCTGGACAATGTGGGTCTGACCGATCCCAAGGAAATTGCCGCCCTGCAAGCCATCATAACGGAACTGGAGCGGGAAAAGGCTTCCATGGAGGAGCGGGCTCTGGCCGCTCTCCTGGAGTACGAGGACAAGCACAAGGCCTTCCAGCCTCGGCAGGAGACGCTGGCCGCGCGGGATGCCGAGTGGCAAATGGCCAAGGATGCCTTTGGCGAGCGGCAGACCACCATTGCCGAGGAATTGCGGGCACTCAATGCAGAAAGGAAAACGCATGCGGACACCGTGGACGCGGAGTCCCTGGAAGTATATGAGGACCTGCTTAAGCGCAAGAACGGCATAGCGGTCACCACGATCTCCAATTCCTTCTGTGATGCCTGTTTCATGAGTTTGCCCACGAGTGTCTCCACGGCGCCGCACGGCAACGGCAGAGGATATCTGTTCTGCCCCAGCTGTGGCCGGATTCTGGTCCGCACCTGATGCGAAGGTCAGGGCCTGTCTGCAGGACAGGTCCTCTTCCTGCTTGAACTCTTGAGGTCCAGGGGCCATGCCAAACATTCGAAAAAGGGATGTTGCCCTGCATTGGCCTGTCGCGTCCGAGGCCGATATTGCCTGTTTGCAGTGCCGCGCTTTCCATCTCGGGCTGGGCTCCTGCCAAACCGAGCCGCTGCCGCCAGTGCCTCCATGGTGGCGGAACTGGACGAAACCTGGGTGGCCCAATCGAGAGGAGCCCTGACTGGAGTTTGGCGCGGCAGCTGGAACCAAAGTCGGCACGATCCGGGCCGCTGTGCCCCTAGGGACGAGGCTGCATCGCCGCTGGCGGCCTTGGCTGGCCTATGGAATGTAACACCAAGGGCCCTGACTACATGTCCGAGGACTCTGTGGTCCAACCCTCGTTCCCACTGCCTGTGGCGTCAACATCCCATCCGAGCCCAATCCCACAAGGCAGGGTTGCCTACCTGGCGCAGAAGCTGGTGGATGCCATTCCCAGAATGGCTTGCGCATACGCATGGCACTGGTGCCCGGCCGTTGCCGATACCATCGGCGTTCTAGCCAAAGTCGGCACATAGGTCCAATCTAACATCGACATTTTCAGGCAGCATGGATCACATCAACCAAGTGGCAGAGCGCTTGGGCGTCAGCCTGCAGCACCTCGTTCCTTTTGGACATCACAAGGCCAAGATCAGCCTTGATGCCATCAAGGCCGCTGGATCGGCCAAACTGGTGGTGGTCACGGGCATCACCCCGACCCCTGCCGGAGAGGGCAAGACCACTGTCGCCATTGGCTTGACGCAAGGGCTCGGCAAACTGGGATATCGTCCTGTGGTGAACCTGCGGGAGCCGGCGCTGGGTCCCGTCTTTGGCATCAAGGGCGGTGGCACCGGCGGTGGGAAAGCCCGCATCATTCCTGAAGATGAAATCAACATCCATTTCACTGGTGACGCGCACGCCGTGGGTTCCGCCCACAACTTGCTGGCGGCCTTGGTGGAAAATGCCGTCCATTTCGACCGCGCCGGTGACATGGCGGCCGCAGGCATATGGTGGTCGCGCGTTACGGATGCCTCGGACCGGGGCCTGCGCCAGATCATATCCGGGTTGGGCAGGGGGGCCAACGGTCCGTTGCGGGAGACCCGTTTCGACTTCGTGACCGCCTCGGAAATCATGGCCATCCTGGCATTGACCACCGACTTGGATGACCTGCGGTCCCGGCTGTCCCGGATGGTGGTGGGAATCAGCAGGGAGGGAGAGCCGGTTTCAGTAGGCAATCTGGGCCTGGCCGGCCCGCTGCTGGCGGTGATGCGTCATGCCATCATGCCCAATCTGGTACAAACCCTGGAGGGGCAGCCAGCCTTGGTGCACGCCGGTCCCTTTGGCAACATCGCCCACGGCTGCAGTTCCATCATTGCCGACCGGCTGGGTCTGGGCTACGCCGACCATGTGATTACCGAAGCCGGTTTTGGCTCTGACCTGGGCTTTGAAAAGTTCATGCACATCAAGACCCGTCAAGGCGGCTTGCCGGTCAGTGCCGCGGTGCTGGTGGCATCCATCCGCGCAATGCGCTGGCACGGAGGCGCGGCGCGGCGCGATCTGAGTCAGGCCAACTTGGCAGCCGTGGAGGCCGGTGCCGCCAACCTGGTGCATCACATAGGCATCGTGCGCAGCTTCGGCATTCCGGTGGTGGTCGCCCTCAACCGTTTTGATGGTGACAGTCCCGAGGAGTTGCGGGCTGCAGCCGACATCGCCCGGGCCGCGGGCGCGTACACCACCGCGGAATGCTCGGGATTCGCCAATGGAGGCAACGGCAGCGTCGCCTTGGCCGAGGCCGTGGCGCAGTCCACCCGCGATGCCGCCGCGGCTTCCGCGCAGATTGACTATGCCTACCCTCTGGACGCGACCATAGAGGACAAGGTACTCTCCCTGGCTCGCAGGGTGTACGGGGCGGATGACGTCAGATGGACACCCCACGCCCGCCGGCAAGCCAGACTGTTCAGGGAACAGGGATGGGACCAGCTGCCTATCTGCATGGCAAAGACTCACCTGTCCGTGTCCCATGACCCGAAACTGCGCGGCAGTCCTTCTGGGTACACCTTTCCCGTATCGGACCTGCGCGCTTCAGTGGGAGCCGGGTTCCTCTATGCGCTGGCCGGCCGAATTGAAACCCTGCCCGGATTTCCCAAGCAGCCCCGGGCCATGGCAATGGATGTCTCATCGGAAGGCAAGGTGCTGGGACTCTAGAAATCCGGCCGGAACCACTGCCGAGGACAGGAGGCCCAGCATGGCCTGTTCTCGCTTCATTGCAACAAAAACGACCCGATGGCAGAGTTACGCCCAGGCACGTTGCCAAGAACAGAGCCAAGACAAACCATGGTGGCTTCGGTGCATTGGGTTGCCCCTTGAGACATGCTGCAATGAATTGTCAATAGATCCAAGTGTCTGGACGTGCTCATTCCGCTGTCCGAGACATCTTCCGGGGAATGCCGGCCCACCGTCAATCCGATGGGGCCGCTGGTTCTGTCAGGAAGGCCAACACCTGCCTCAGGAAGTCTGCACGAGAGGTGTGAGAATCCGTCTCGTTGATCTGTTCCAACCCGAACGTGGTGAAGACCGTGCGTCCATGCTCCGGCGTATAGGCCGGATCCAGACTCAAGTCGCTGGCGAGGCCGATTACGGACGGCCCCGTGTATCCGTCCGCCTGCAGGTTGAGGAAAGGCAGCTGCCCTGCAGGGCCAGGCGCAGTTGTCAGGCTGTAAAAGGGCCCTTCGGCAGCACTGCCCAAAGACAAAAATGGCTGTGATGACACCTGTCCCGAGAGAGTGCCTGCCTGGGTTCCCTGCAGTTGCAGGGCTACATGCAAGCGGCCCTGGGTTCGTGCCGCTTCCAGTTGTGCGTCCAATGCCAATTGGCCATGCCAGCGCCAAGTGCCGAACACCGGCAGGAGATGCGTGCCGGGCACAAGATCCTTCACTCGGGTCTGATGCTCGTCTTGCACCACGTAGAACCAGGCATCCGAAATGGCCGTGCCAGCAGGCGCTTCCAATTCGAGGATGTATTCCAGGGCCCCAAGGAGAGTGGAAGGTTGGAAAGTGGCGTGTGCCCGAACATCGTGGACCGCGGTTTCAGAAGGCAGCAAATCAGTTTGCGGGTATGGCTCCGCCACTCCCAGGGATGGAGGCGCTGTCCTCAGGTCCAATTGCAATCCTTGCAACAGGTCTGGGGCTTCAGGGCTAGATTGGGCCATCAGCGTCGAGGAGTTGGCTGTCAGCTCCGGGGACAGTCGAGACTCGGAGGTGCTCATCAAGTAGGTCTGCAACGGAGTCGAGGTGACAAAGTCGGCGGCGTTCCGCCCCATGACCAAGAGTGAGCCCCCTGCAGCAACGTAGTGCGCCAGACGGCTCAGGTCATGTGGCACAAAGGGCAGGGGAACCGTGGTTGCACCGGTCCCGGGGCTGTTGCCGTCTCCGGTAAAAATCAGGATGGCTTTCGGAGCCCGATGGCCTCCCACATACGCGGGAACCTTGAGCTCCTGTTGGGCTGCATCCCAATGTGCATAGGAAATCCCCAGTTCATCCAGAACAGCGGTGTACTGACGCCCATAATCTGGATATGAGGGGCTCAAGTCTGCATCCAGAAGCAGAATCTCGGGTGTCGCAGTGGGCAAGTCCAACCAGGCGAAAAGCGGCGCATGCAGTTCCTGGGCTCCGCCGCGCAGAACCAGATGCCCTTGCACATATGCAGTGGGGGACTCTGCAAGTTCCGGCTGCAACGTGACTGTGACTTTGGCACTGGCCCGAGGCAACAGCGAGATGGTCTGGGGCTCTACCTGGAAGGCGTCCAAGGGTACTCTTCCAGAGCCAACCAGCTTGTCAACGGAGAGGTGCAGGGCCAGAGGTTCATCCCCCGCATTGATCACTTCCAGCACCTGAGGCTGAATTCCCTGCAGGCTGCGGACCCGGCCGAAGGATATTTTGGCTGGCACCAGAAAGGCTGCAGGATGGAGGGCTCTCTCAACATGTACCAGACCAGCCCCCATGTCCGTGGGCTGCGCCACTGAGCCATCGCTGTTGTTGATGCCCTCGTACTGGGCCGTGGACATAAGCGCGGAGGTAATCATGTCATTGGTCCAGTGAGGGTGCTGCTCCTTGATCAAGGCTACAGTCCCCGCCACGAAGGGAGCCGCCATGGAGGTGCCGGTTTCCTGGCCATAACCCGTGTGCCTCTCGCTGTCCAGATTTCCCAGTCCATATCCTTGAGACAGGATGTGAACGCCTGGTGCCACCACATCCGGCTTCAGTCCTCCGGAGGCGGTAGGCCCCCGCCCACTAAAGTCGGGTATCACGAATGGTTGATTGCCCACCTGTTCCGGCATGGTGGAAACGTGGACCAGCAGGTGGTGTGGGGAACGGGCCAAAAGCGCTTCCAGCAACAGCCCGGAACTGTGACTGACGAACAGGGAGGGCAGGGGCGTTTCGAATTCAGCGGGCCCCTTGACCATTTCCAGAAGCTGGTCGCCGCCGGAGGCATGATTGAACACCATGACGGCAGCAGCTCCGGCCTGACTGGCATGAGCGACCTTCTCGGCAAAGGTGCAGAGACCCCGCGCCACCAGCAACATGCTTTCATCCAGTGACCCAGGTTCCCAGCTCCGGCAACCCTGAGCATTGTCGGCGTTCAGCGCATGGCCGGAAACCAAGGGATACGAAGTTCTGGTTCCCTGCGGAAATTCCGGTCCAAATCGAGCAGGGGCAAACCGCAGTCGTGACAGCATGCTGTCGGGCTCGGCGGCATCTGAAACGTCCATGTACCTGTCCAGCAAGAAGCCAGTCGTGGTCACCGCTCCCACGGACAGGTATTCGTCCGAAGGGTTGGCCACCGAGAAAGGCAGAGGTCCATAGTTGCCAGCGGCCATGACCACGTAGACACCGGCCCGGGCAGTATTGACCAGCGCGGAATCCAGAAAGTCGTTCGGCGCACTGGCGGTACTGGGTCCAATGCCCCATGCCCCCACCACGATGTCCGCTCCATCCACCACCGCGTCTTCCAAGGCCAGGACCCCTTCGGCAGTGAAGAAGGTTTGACTTCCCTGTTTGCTGCGGTACAAGACTCGGTAGTTGCCCAGCCAGGCTCCCGGCGCAATGCCGCTCAAGGGATCCAGTGCCAGTCCATCCCACACTGCCCCGTCTATGATGTTGCCGCCGGCAATGGCACCCGTGTGAACGCCATGTGATGTGCCACTGCCTGGCCAAGGCAGGTGATCGCTGGCCAAGGGAGGATCCCACTCTCTGAAATAGGTGCGAGACACGACAATCTTGCCGTTGTTGGCCCGTGCAATGCCGAGACCGTTGCGCGGCATCCACGCCGGATACTCGAAGCCGGCCCCAGAAAACATGGGGGCGTCCTTGTGCAAGCCACCGTCAATGGAAGCAATCAAGATCCCTTGGCCTGCCTGTGACCGGCCGCCAGGAGAGTTCTGCCATGGAGTGCCGACCTGGATCAGGGCCGGCCCCGCATACAATTGGGCATGTACCGGCAGGTCCGGGTGCACGTATTTGACCTGGGGCAGAGATTCCAGCGTCTGCAGCTGCACAGGGGTCAGTTCTTGCGTGGATTCCAGAATGACCGCGTTCTTGACGAGATCAAAAGCCAACTCATCCGCAGCCTCCCCTGCCCCAGGCATATGGCTGGCAACCTGGACAGGCAGGTCTGTAGGCACGTTCCGGCTGAAGGCGGCATGTTCTTCGCGCAGAAACAGGGTGTAGGACTGCAGGTCAGGCGCAACGGCCCCGAAATATGTGACATCGGGATCGAGGCTGGAGCGCAGGGAATAGGCTTCAGCCAGTGACGGTGAGCTCAGTTCCACGATGAGACGGGTCTTGACCTGACGTTTCCAGAACAGCCCTGGCTCTGACGCTTCGGACTCTGTGGACGCCACATCCGGTGCGGACTGCGCCTGCAACGGGAAGGGGACAGCGCCGATGCCCAGAAGCAGCCCGATGGCTGTGACCAGGCACAGCAAGGCTCCGAGCAGAGGCAAGAGCCGATGTCCCCGCCGGAAATCCATGTGTATTCGTCTTGTCATGGTGAGGATGGCCTGCGGGAGATGGTTGTGACAGCGGAAGTGATGGTGGGCGGCTTTCCGACCAGGCCCCATTATGCCAAGACGGCCCCGGGCGCCGAGACTGTTCCCTGCATTAGGTCCATTGCCGAAGACCGAGCCAGTCGCCAGAGCCACTGCGGGTGGCGGGGTCCCGACAAGAGGTCTCCTCCAGGATTTCGTTAATGACATTAATTAAGTTAATTCAGATTAACTTATGATATAATGGCAAGCAAGTAATGAACGCAGTGGTATTGATCTTGTGCGCAGACTGACAGCTTCACGGGGACAGGGGGATTTCCTGGCAGCGGCGTGCCTGCAGGCCAGCGCAGACCCAGCGGCCCCGCATTCGGATGTCACCGGTGCCCTGGGAGTCTGGCCGGCCATGGCCAGACATCAGGGACAGCACGGTCTGCGCGTCTGCCACCGGTATCAGATTTGGGAAGAAGATGTGGACTAATCCTTGGAAACAACCCATGCACCCGCGGCGGAAGCCCGCACACCGTTTGGCCTGGCTTCGTTCCAGCGCCAGGCAGACCCTGCACCTAGCCGTGCTGTGGGGTCTGGTTCTCATGATGTCCGGATGCGGACCGCAGACTCCAGCTTCCGCAGACGATCGGGGCCCAGATCCCTGCAATGCCCAGTTTGCCCCGGGAGAGACAGTGAACGTGGTTGCCACGACCGGCCAGATTGGCGATGTAGTTTCCATGGTCGCAGGCTTGAAACCTCTTGATCCAACCCTCTGGACCGTGGCCGAATTGACTCGTCACTCCTCCTGGAACCCGGGAGGCCTCGACCCTGATGCCGCCGGGCCCGCCTCAAACCTGCAGACTGTGCCCACAGGCGTGTCCATTACCGTAAGCACCATGCTGGGACCGGGCACGGACCCCCATCTGTTCAATCCCTCCTTGAGAGATGCCGAAATCTTGAACGAGGCGGATGTCATCTTCTACAACGGCTTGCATCTGGAAGCGCAGATGCTGAAGGCCATGGCGGAACTGGCACAGTCCCACTGTGTAGTCCCTGTAGGCGATGTGCTCATGGCCAGGCCGGAACTCCAGGAACTGTTCATTCACAGTGGCGAGGGGGTGGTCGACCCGCACATTTGGAACAGTCCCAGGTTGTGGGGGGCCGCCACCAGGGTCATGGCCGAGTCGTTGGATCGTGCCATACAGGGAGAACAGCCGGAATTGCATCGCAATGCAGAGGCAATCACGGATCAAATCATGCAGGCGGAGCGCATGATTCTCGCAATGTTCAGACCCGAGAATCTGCCAGTGAAGTACCTGGTCACCGCCCACGATGCCTTTGGCTATTATGCCCAACTGACGGATCTGGAAAATATTGGTCTGCAGGGCCTCAGCACGGAAACCGAAGTCAGCGCCTTTGATGTGCAGTCCATTGCATCCCTGATCGTGGAAAAGCGAATTCCAGCCATGTTCGTTGAGTCCTCGGTGTCCGAAGATGCCGTGCGGGCAGTGCAGGCGGCTGCCGCGGCCCAAGGCTGGGACGTGCAGCTGGGTGGGGAGCTGTATAGTGATGCGCTGGGTCCGCAAGGCAGCGGAGGGGACACGTACCTGGGCATGCTTCGGCACAACACGATCACCATCTTCAATGCATTGGCACAGACCGCGCAACAATGAATGCACAGGCAAGGGCGCAGGCAGCCCTGGAGGTCAACGACCTGACGGTTGCATACGATGACCAGCCGGTTCTCTGGGACATTGATCTGAGTGTGCCCGCGGGGGTGCTCATGGCCGTCGTGGGGCCCAACGGTGCAGGCAAGTCCACCCTGATCAAGGCTGTGCTCGGACTGAAGAAGCCTGTAGCCGGCACGGTGCGCATCTTTGGCCGTGGCGTGCAGGAACAACGCAAGCGGATTGGCTATGTGCCCCAGCGCAGTTCCGTGGACTGGGACTTCCCCACCAGCGTGGGCGACGCGGTCCTGATGGGAGCGTATGGACAAATGGGATGGGTGCGGCGCCCCGGAAGGCACCACCGCCAGATGACCATGGAGTCCTTGGTCAAGGTGGGCATGTCAGACTTGGCCGATCGCCAGATCAGCGAACTCTCCGGAGGGCAGCAGCAGCGGGTCTTTCTGGCTCGGGCCCTGATTCAGAATGCCGACATCTACTTCATGGACGAGCCATTTCAGGGCGTGGATGCCACTACGGAAAAGGCCATTGTGGATGTCTTGCGGAATCTGCAGGCCGAGGGCAAGACTGTCGTTGTCGTCCACCATGATCTGCAAACGGTGCGCGAGTACTTTGATTGGCTCACGTTGCTGAACCTGCGCAAGATAGCCAGTGGGCCCATGGACCTGACCCTGACTGAAACCAATCTCAACCAGGCCTACGGCATCCCGATCACCGGAAACGGAGTGCTGTAGGCCAGATCGGGTCCTGGGTCCTGCCTTGGGCAATGCCTGCTCGCGTACTGTCATGGACTGGCTTCTACTGGCTTGGAGCGACTACACCATTAGAAATGTGGTGCTGGGCACGGCCTGGATTGGGATGGTCAGTGGCAGTCTGGGGTGTCTGGCCCTGCTGCGCCGCCAGAGCCTGCTGGGAGACGTGGTCAGCCATGCCACTCTGCCGGGCGTGGCGCTTGCCTTCCTGCTGTGGCAAAGCCGAGACATGGGCGTGCTCATGATGGGTGCCGCCGTGGCCGGTCTGGCGGCCACACTGTTTATTTTCCTGATGGACAGCCACACCCGAATTCGGCGGGATGGTGCCATGGGCACCGCCTTGGCCCTGTTCTTTGGAGTGGGGGTTTTTCTGCTGTCTGTCACCCAGAACATGCCCACAGCCCAGAAGGCGGGACTGTCCAGGTTCATATTTGGTCAGGCCGCCGCCTTGGTGGCCTCCGACGTGCTTGTGCTGGTAGGGACCGGCTTGCCCGTGTTGCTGGCCTTGGTTGCGCTTTGGAAGGAATTCAAGCTGATTACCTTTGACCCCGATTTCGCGTTCAACGCTGGGCTTCCCGTGAGAGGGCTGGAATTGCTGGTCACCGGTCTGATGGTGATTACCATCGTCATGGGATTGCAGGCTGTCGGCGTAATCCTGATGAGCGCGCTGCTGATCGCTCCGGCCGCCGCCGCCCGGCAATGGACCAACCGGATGGGATACATGGTCCCGATAGCGGCCGGTCTGGGAGCGATCAGCAGCGCAGTCGGGGCGGCTGTATCGACCTTGGGACCGCATATTCCCACCGGCCCTGTGATTGTGCTCTGCCTCTCGGGAGCCACTGTGTTTTCGTTGCTGTTCGGACGCGCAAGAGGGTTGATCTGGCGATGGCTCAAGGCGCGCCGCAGCCAGTCTCTGGTGCAGGAGGAAGGGGTTCTGGTCACCTTGCAGAAGCTGTGGGTACAACATGGGAGGACGAGGCACGGCCACAGTCTGGAAGTCATTCAGCTGGCTCGGCCCGGGAGGGGCAGTGTGCGCCCTGCCCTGGAACGATTGCGGTCTGCCGGGTTGGTGCAAACCGAGGAGGATGGTACCTGGTCACTGACGGATCAGGGAACCGTGACTGAGCCCGAGGCGCCTGGCGCGGGACCGAAATAGCATGTCCACCCTGGAATTCGAGATCCTGCTGATTGCCATGGTGGTAGGGGCGGCCTGTGCCTTGCCTGGCTGTTTCCTGGTGCTCCGCCGCATGTCCATGCTGACTGACGCCATCAGTCACACCGTCCTTTTGGGGATCGTGATGGCCTTCCTGGTCGTCTCTCAATACGATCATCCCCTCTTGGTGCTGGGGGCGGCAGGCGTAGGGATGCTGACCGTGGTACTGATTGAGTTGCTCAGCGGAACCCGACTGATCAAGGAAGACGCGGCCATTGGCATAACCTTCCCGGCCCTTTTCAGCCTGGGGGTCCTCCTGATTTCCCTTCTGGCCCGGGATGCCCACCTGGATGAGCACACGGTCTTCCAGGGAGACCTGGTCTATGCCGTTTTCGAGCGTTTCCGGATTGGTGGCTGGACGTTGGGGCCCCTGACCCTCTGGAAGATGACAGGCATTCTGGTCCTCAACGCCACTCTCATCATTGCCTTCTTCAAGGAACTCAAGATCTCCACGTTCGACCCGGACTTGGCCTTGGCCTTGGGCTTTGCCCCCGCTTTGCTGCATTACGGCCTCGTGGCCCTGACTTCGGTCACGGCGGTAGGCGCTTTCGATGCGGTGGGTTCCATCTTGGTCATTGGCTTCATGATCGTGCCCTCTGTAACGGCTTCCCTGCTCACGGATTCATTGTCCCGCATGCTCTGGTTGGCCCTGGGCATCAGCATCCTCAGCGCGGTAGCCGGATTCTGGATCGCCACTCTGGTGGATGCCTCCATTGGAGGAGCCATGACCGTGGCCATGGCAGGCATTTTTGGTGCGGTCCTGCTGGCCGCCCCGCGCAAGGGTCTGGTGGCCGCCACCGTGCGCCAGCGGCGCCAGAAACTGCAATTTGCGATTCGCATGCTGTCCATTCATCTGTTTCAGCATCTGGATGCGGGACCGCAAGGGGAGGAGAACCGAGTGGACCATCTGCAAATGCATCTGGCTTGGCCCATTCCGTTTGCCAACCGCATATTGCGCATGGCCCAGGCCCAGGGACTGGTGGAGATCCGGGACAAGACATGGATCCATCTGACGGAACAGGGCAAGATGCTGGCACGCAGTTCGCTGGCAGTCTAGGTCTCTTCCCTTTTGGCACCTGGGACGGCATCGCCTCCGAGCGGTACCCGCCTGAGCGCCTGTGTGCAAAGGGGCCCAGTGCGTACATCATGGGTCTGCATGCCCTTGACGCGCTGCGACCGCGGGGCCGGGGCCGGCTGCGCGGACATCCCCAGAGCCGCTGTCGGGACTGCCAGAACTGCGATGCCGGGCATGTCCCACCCTGTCTGCGATCGGCCTTTTCCGGCCCGTCCCGCAGCGGCTTCGGCAGCCGGCTCGAGTCGAATCAGTCCACGGCCTGTTGCCCAACATCTCGTCTGTGGAGTCCACACGCCATCAGGGTCCCGCACATTTTCGGGTGAACCTTGTGGTCGGAACTCATGATGTGGGGTCATCCGTCCCCCAAGCCCACTCGCAAACTGCGACAGAGGCTTCCGGAGACCGCGTCTTGTCCATCATTCACGTTGGGCAAGCACCGGTTTCCAAAAGGGTTCCGGCGGGACCTCGACCCGAACGGGCGCGCGCAGCGGATTGACATGGGTCGTATGTCGGACCATAATTTGTCGCGAACGGCCCCAGGTTTGCGGTGGCAACCCTCTTGGCCTGACGCGCAGTCGGTGGCAGCTGGATACAAGAGTGCCTTGCCTGCCGACATCGTGACGCAGGCAGGGGGCCGTGCGTATTCTCCCGTCCTGCCAAGGAGGACAGACCCCATGGCCTATCCGGCAGAGCACAATGTGGTTTGGTACGGTCCTGGCTACGATGCCAACGACTCCGTGCCGCTGGGCAATGGCGAGATCGGGATCAATGCCTGAGTGGAACTCCAGGGCGATCTGGTCTTCTATCTGGCGCGCCCCGATGCCTGGGACGACAACGGCCGCCTGCTGAAAATCGGGCGGGTGCGCGTCACCCTGGATCCGGTACCCGACCCCGCCCACCTGCGCCAGACCCTGGACCTGACCACGGGCACGTGGCGGGTGCAATACGGATCCTGGCGGGAGAGCGGTCAGGACTGGCAGGTGGAAGTGAAACTGTGGGTGGATGCGCACCACCCGTTCGTCAACGTGGACATTGCCGCCTCGCACTCCCTGAGCGCGATCGCCCGCATCGAGATGTGGCGCACGGAACGCGCGGAACTGGACAGTCTCGAGGTCAGTGACATCATGCTGGACCGGGACCGGGTGGATCACAAACACGGGCCCACCTTCGTGGAGCCCGACTGCGTTTTTGCACCCGACAGGAATCTGATCGGCTGGTATCACCACAATCTCCGGTCGAACGGGCCGGCTCTCACGGCACATCTGCAAGGTCTGGAAGGGTTTTCCCGGCCGGACCCACTGCGGGGTCGCACCTTCGGGGCCGCCATCCAGGCCAAGCCGGCCGGTGAAGCCAGGAACGATCAGCATCTGCAGACCGCACGGGGACAGGAGATCGGGTTCCGGATCTGTGTCCTGACGATACATCCCGCCGCGCCCGCGCAGTTCCGGCAGCAGATTGGCCACACCTGTGCGGCCTACGGACAGGAAGATCCGGTTGCACGGCGGCAAGCGCACTGTGCCTGGTGGCAAGCATTCTGGGCGCGGAGCCGCATCGCGGTTTCGGGGCGGGAGCCGGCCATCGCGGCCGAAGCGCGCCGGGTCAGTCAGGCCTACGCCCTGCAGCGGTACGTGCCGGCCTGTGCCGGCCGCGGCCGCTATCCGATCAAGTTCAATGGCTCGCTGTTCACAGTGCCCTATCCGAGCCAGCCCGGCGATGCGGACTACCGGCGCTGGGGGCCAGGGTACTGGTGGCAGAACACGCGGCTGCCCTACTTCAACATGTGTGCAGCAGGTGACTACGAAATGCTGCAGCCGCTCTTTCGCATGTATGCCCAGGACTTTCGGGAGCTGTGGCGTTACCGTACCCGACGCTATTTTGGGCACGACGGCATTTTCTTCTCGGAGTGTGTGTATTTCTGGGGGGATGTCTTCACCGAGACGTATGGCTGGACCCCGTTCGCGGAGCGGGAAGACCCCCTGCAAGAGAGCCGTTACCACAAGTGGGAATGGGTGGGAGGACTGGAACTGGCCTGGCTAATGCTCGATTGCCATGCGCATCTGCAGGACCATGCCTTCCTGACGGAAACGGCCCTGCCGTTTATCCATCAGGTTCTGATCTTCTTTGATGGCTACTACGACGTCAACGAGTCCGGTCAGTGGGTCATGCATCCGTCCCAGTCGCTGGAGACCTGGTGGGAATGCACCAATCCCATGCCCGAGATTGCCGGCTTGCGGGCCGTGCTGCAAAGATTGCTGGAGCTGCCTGCGGAATTGACGCCATCCGACCTGCGGGATGCGTGGCAGATGCTGCTGGGAAAGATCCCGCCATTGCCCACGCGGGAGGAGCATGGCACACGGATGCTGGCTCCGGCCGATGCCTATGCCCTGCGGCGCAACGTGGAGAACGCGGAGCTGTACGCCGTGTTTCCCTTTCGCCTGCTGGCGTTCGAAAGTCCGGACAAGGACCTGGCGCTGGAAGCCTTGCGGGCGCGGAAGTTCCGCGGCCACTACGGTTGGCGGCAGAACGACCTGTTTTGCGCCTATTTGGGACTGGCGGAAAGTGCCCGGCGCGCGGTGGTGCAACGGGCCGGTACCCGCAATCACGATTGCCAAGGAGCCCAGGATCCGGCCAGGGCCATGCAGAACCGCGCGCGCTTCCCCGGATTCTGGGGGCCCAACTTTGACTGGTTTCCCGATCAGTGTCACGGTGGTGTGCTGAACACCGCGCTGCAGGCCATGTTATTGCAGGTGGATGGCGATCGAATCTATCTGTTGCCGGCCTGGCCCGCGGGGTGGGACGTGGAATTCAAGCTGCACGCTCCGTTGGGCACCGTGATTGAAGGTGCCGTTGCGGACGGCGATCTGACCTTTGAAATCTCGCCGTCCGCCCGGCGAAAGGATGTCGTGGTATGTCAGTGAAAGCCGCGGGCGCTGTCCACCTTGGCCCTCTTGGCGCGGTATGGGAAGCGTAACGTACTGGTGGGATGGTGCGTGGCAGAGGTAGGCAAACGGCACAATTTCCGGTACTGCACGATCATCAAGAATGGGCAGCGCGGTAATTGCATATTCCGTGAAGACGGCCTGCTCCGCCGCATTGATGGGTTCGTTATTCAGCGCTGGGACGAACTCCCGGATCTATGCAGACTTGCTGCGTGCGGTACCGGAGGAGCTTCCAGATGGGGGAATGAGGATGGAAAGGAGTAAGGCTGCGAGGCCTAGGACAATGCCATAGACAAACCACAGCCATCCTCGACGACCCTTCTTGTGCGCGATGACGGTCGGCATAATCCAGAACAATCCTGCTGCACACAGCCAAAACCAAACGTTGTACACCTCTAGGTACACCTCTAGGGAGAAGAAGATCTCACTCGCTAGGAAGAACCAAACCGCGGAACCCGATAATAGCACGGAGACGAGATCCCACCCCAACAGCAAAGGTAGTAGTAGTATCCCACCAAGATAATAAAAGATGGCCAAGCCAATGATCCAGAAGCTCTGGCCTTTGGAACAGTACCGGTAGGCCAACGGATCGGCCGACAGATCGGCAGGGATCGGCGGGTCTACAGGCTCTACCCTGGGAGACGGGGGCTGTGTATCGGGCGCTGTGGGCACACCATCTCTTTGCGCGTCGCGGGCGTCGGCAGTGAACAAGCGGCGAAAGTCCGCCACGGTCGCGGGTCTGTCCTCTGCCCGCAGGGCCAGGGCCCGTTGCACGGCCGGGTACAGGGCCCCGTGCCGGCCGTGCGGAAAGGTGACTTCCGGGTTGATGTTTTGCAGGCGGATCAAGGCACCGGGCGGCGGGACGCCGACCAGCGCATGATACAGAGTCGCGCCCAGACAGAAAATGTCAGTGTAGGGCCCGAAACGGGCGCGGTCGCTGTACTGTTCCGGGGCCGCATACTCCTCGGTCAGGACGCGGGTGTGCTGCACGGTGTGGTCCGGGCGATAGGCGCGGGCAGAGCCAAAGTCGATCAGCACGGTGCGACCCTCCCGGGTCAGGAGCACGTTGGCCGGCTTCACGTCGCGATGCAGGAGCCGGTGGGCATGAATCACCTCCAAAGCGTCGCACAGAGCGTGGCCGATGGACGCGACGTCGGCTTCCGCCAACCGTCCTGCCTGCTGAATCCTCTCGGCCAGGGTCTGGCCTTCCAGATACTCCAGGACGATGTAGACGGTGCCGTTTTCCCGAAAGACATCGTAGACCTCCACGATGCTGGTGCAATGCAACCCGGCGATGGTCCGGGCTTCCTCCAGGACGCCTTCCTGTTCGCGATCGAAAGCCGCCTTTCGACTGGCCGACACAGTTACCCTGTTGCCTGTGCGCCCCGTCCCCAGTGCCGTGGGAAAGAATTCCTTGATGGCCACCACACGGCGCAGATCCGTGTGCACCCCCTTGTAGGTGATGCCGAATCCCCCTTCGCCCAGTACACGACCGATATTGAACTTGCCATCGTGCAAGGTGGTGCCTGGGGGCAAAGTCCGCTCTGCGACATGCAAGTCTCCGCCACAGGCAGGGCATCTGGATGCGTCTTCCGGAACCAAGACGCCACAAAGGACACAGGCGGCTTGGGTCATCGGTGCGGCATTTGGAGCGGTGGCGATGGCGCGGGCCAACTCCGTGAATGCAAATGACAGCGCGCAGATACGGGCCAGACGGGTCTCCGCTCCGGAACCTTGTGATGGCGCGCCCACAAAGTCGTCGTCCGACTGTCTTGGTGGGTCTCCAATACGAAATCGGCACTCTCTTGGTGCATAGCACACATCGGAGATTGCCCGTGTTGCTTCATGCACAACCTCCGTCCAGTTCCGGTAACGTTCCAATCATGCGTTCTTGCCCCCAAGACAATGGTATGGGAAAGCCGTTCTGCATAACATAACTGTTCTGGCTTATGATATCCCTTCTTGCCGGTTTTTGCCCTGCGACACAGCTGTATGTTTGCCGCCAATCCTGCAGGACTGTGTGAGGATGGTCCAGTCCTGATTGGCTTCCGAGATAGGCGACTCCATTTTATGCACCAACCTATACCACCCAAGCCCGCTTCCCGGAGTTTCACGGTATGGCGGGTGGCTATGGATGCGGAATCATAGGGGCTCCCACAATCCTGGGTCCCTGCCCCTGCTCTGGACAAAAATACCGGCAACGACTGCCTGCCAGTACCTTGTTTCCGCGCGGTGGAGGCGACACCGCATGCTCCGCCATTACAACTTTCTCTGCACACCGGCAGCACGCGGCGGGCCATGCTTTTGGGCCTCCTGCTCCCAGCAGGCTACAGTCAGGACGCGCTGCACATCCGCGGGGCACTCAATGCATGGACTTTCTGAGGTACGCAGCACTCTCCGCGGCCGCGTCCAGGGGGCTGACCACATCCAGCTGGGTATGGTGCAAGGTCACGAAGCCGGTGTAGTCCAGAGCCTGCAACCAGCCCATGATTTCCCCCATGTCAATCCCGGCGGGATCCGTAAATTTCAGCAACTCCGAAGGCACTTCGCCGCGCGTCCAGGTGTGCATGATCAGCGAGCCGCCGTCAACGGGCACATGATTCTGCAGATACACGTTGAAGAGAAACGGTTGCAGCCGCTGCAGTGTGTCCCAGCCATATTTCTGTCCGCACAACGCCAGGTTGGCGGGTTCATAGATGAGGCCGAAGTTGGGTCGATCAATGCGCTGCAGCACTGCCAAGGAGCCGGACACGGTTTCAAAGAGGCTTTGTGTATGGCACTGATGGGCCAGCCGGATCTGACGTTCACCGGCTTCATCGGCCGCGCGCTGGGCAGCCCGAATATCCTCTTCGGTCTTGAGACAGACCCTGACAAGGTCACAGCCGAGGTCTGCACACAGATCCAGATAGGGCCCGATATTGCGCAGGCAATGGGGGCCCTCTGCACTGTTTTCGGGTACGGCAAAATCCCCTGTCACCATCGAAACCGCCAGCTGCTGTACCGCCAGCGCCTGCAGGATGTCCCGTCTCTGTGCCTCGGCGCTGTCTACGGACAGTACCGAGGCTCTCATGCACAGGGCATCGTAGCCGGCGGCTTTGGCCGCCTGCGCCAATCGGGCAAAGGGCACCGTGGAAACGCGCTTGTTTGTGAAACTTTCGGCCACTCTGACCGACAAAGAGAGCTGCATTATCATGAGAAGTCCCACCCTTTCCCCTTTGTAACGTGACTTATGGATAAGAGAGACGGTCAACGGTCCTCCGGGAGACTGTGTTTCCGTATCAGAGACGGTTTTTGCGGCGGGTAGCAACAGGCCAGCAGGTTCACCCGGCAATGGACCGGGCTGCGGAGGCGCGTAGTACTACAGTTGTATTTCCATATTTTGAATAATAAAGTCTCTTGTTACGATACTGGAGAGCACCTGTAGTGATGTGAATCGCGCTGTTTCTCCCTTGTTAGGAAACTTGACCAAGCCATGGCAGAACGTGAAATTGCCTGTTCCAGGACAAATACAACTGTAATACTGGCCCTACCCCGCAGGCACCCCTGACCTGGATGGCGGCACTCCGCACCGGGACCTGCGCGGACCGGCAAGCCTTTCTTCGGTGCCTGCTGCCCCAAGGGCACGGGACCCGCCGCGTGGTGGTGTTGGACCTGCCTTTATCCATTGTGCCCAAGTGCTGCCGGCGCGGCAGGAGGTCGGCATTGAACTCAGGTTTCTGCTCCCTACAGCCCGGAACTGAACAACATCAAGCACGTTTTCAGTCGGGTCAAACACTAGGAGATGCCAACCCGTACCTACGACACGGATGACTGGCTGATCCAGGCCCCCTGCATACCGCTTTGCGGCGGAGCCGACAGGAACTGGCATCTTCATAAAATTCTGCGCCAAGCGCTTAGGGCTCCGATACACGACTTTGCGATTGCCCTGCCCTGCTTAACTGTCGCCAGAAGATTTCCAATCATAGCACTTTAGAGCGTGTTGACAAAATGCATTGACGGGCTGCAGTGCGCCCATTGTCATGGCGGTTTCCAACTGGCGAGACGACCCGAGACGCAGGGGCCGCGTCTCGAGGCCCTCCTGCCGCCCACCCGACGCATCTCGCATCGCCCCGGCCCTCGGGCGCAGGCGCGGTGGACTCACCACCCAAATCGTGACCCTCACGGACCGCAACGGGAAAGGGACGCCATGGCACCTGCAACCCGAGCCCGCGGCCGCGGGCCCGGAGCGGGGATCTCGGCTTGATCGCGTGCCCCTGGAGGAAACCACCGCACGGCGGGGCGACCAAGCCTGCGACCGCGAGGCCTCGGACGGCATGATAGCCCCCATGCCCCCAACGCAACACCGCCTGGGTCATCGGGACACGCCGGACCCGGCGCGGCGTGGCGCCCTGCCACGCGCCACGGCGCAGGCCCAAGTCAGCCGACGACCCTTGACGCGGCGCAGTATCGAACCATAAGGGGCCAGAGTGTCTGGGGTCTTTTTGTCAACAGGCCCTAGATAACCACGGGGTACGCCCTGTCCCTTGTGTCACCGTGCAGGCTGCCAGATGCCGCCTTTCCCGCAGGTCAGACAGCACTGAGATTGTGTGGGCTTGGGTTGGCCGGTGGGCCTGCGACACCGCGCGCAACTCGCTCTCCATCTACGGCAGAACGACCTGTTCTGTGCCAATGTGGGAAACAGGGCGATGCCTTGAAAGCCAGGCGAGCCTCCCAGACCGGAAGCGACGCATCCGGCCGGGCCGGTTTCTCCGTTTCCCGCGTTGGGGTCCAAGCGGACACTTTCAGGGACGGTAGACCGCAACAGGAGGCCAGATTCCGTCCGCGTGTTCCGCGTCTATCCGGTACATGGCCAGGGCCTCGCCTGTAGCGCAGTCGCCTGTGGGACTGCAAGTCAGCCGCCCCGTGATCCCGTCAAAGTCGGCGACGCCATTCAGGTGGGTACGGATGGCCTGCAACCCGATCAGAAGATTGTCCTGCGCGTCCGTCTGGGCGACACTGGCAATGGCATGCAGCAACAAGGTGGCGGCATCGTACATGTGGGCATGATACCCGGCCGGTGGCGAACCGCCGTGCAGCTCCTCCCACTGTGCCAGCAAGGCATCGTACGCCGCGTTCTGCACCAATGGGCCGGGCAGGTACATCCCGATGGCTGCCTGGCCTGTGTTGACGGGAAAATCCTTGGCAAACAGGGCGGCCGCTCCCATCAGAGTCGTGTTTTCCAGGCCCGGGACTTCCCGGGCCTGCACGGCCACCAGATTGCCTTCAGGCTGGAAAATGGGGAAAAACAGTATGTCGGGCGCGGTCGAAGCGATTTCGGTCAGCAAGGACCGCATGTCCGTGTCACCGACGTTGACGGCCCCTTGATGGGTGACGATCCCGCCCAGTTCCTGAAATACTGTGACCACCACTTCCTGCATCTTGTTGGCATAGGGACTGCCGTCGTGGATGGTGGCCAGGGACCGCGCGCCGAGCTCCCTGTAGGCAAATTCGGCAGTCATCCGTCCCAGAAACAGATCGTTGTGGGCAGTGCGGTAATAGCCCGGTTGCCAAACGCCGCCTGCCGTCCGTTCGGGCTCGGTCAGGGTGGGCGAGGTCGTGGAGGCCGCGATCATGCTCAGTCCGGCTTCCGAGACAATTGGCAACGCGGCCGTGGCGGCACTGGAGCAGGCCGTGCCCAAGATGCCCACCACGGCCGGATTGGCGGCGATCCGCTGGGCTGCGGTCTGACCGCCCTCCGCGCTGCAGAGGGCATCCTCTTTCTGCAAGACAATGTCGTGCCCCAGAATGTCGCCGAAATCGTGCAGGGCGATTTCGATGGCTCCGACCTGATCCTGACCCAAAAAGGCGGTGGAACCCGAAAGCACCACCATGGCCGCGATTTCGATGGGTTCGCCGGCGCGAACTTCCACGCAGCGGATTGCATCCGTGCACTGCAACGTCGATGTATCCGCGGTCGGACCCGCAGACATGTCCGTACAGCCCGCGGCCAAGACCAGGCCCACGACGGTCTAGCCTATCCGTATCCAGAGGTTCTTTGCTTTCATGGTCTGTCACCTGTTCTGCATTGAATATCGTTGCGGCCCGCCAGACCGCGCGCGTCAAACGTCCGGTGCTCCTTCGTCTTGCGCAACGGGACGCTCCGGGGTCGGCTCTGCCAGCATCTTCTGTACCGCGGCCACCAGCAGCGCATGTTCCGTGGCATGCACGCGTCGTTCCAGATCGGACAGGGAATCGCCGTGCTGTATGGGCACGACTGCAGTGCAGATCGCCGGTCCTGCGTCCACGTTCTCGTCTGGCACGGCATGCACCATAACGCCGGTTTCCTGAATGGCGCCCTCCTGCCACGCCCGGTAGGCCCGGGAAATGGCGTGCCGGCCGGGAAAGGTCCCGGGCAAGGCGGGATGCAGGTTGATGACCTTGCCCGGAAAATGATCCAGAAAGTCGCGGGTCAGGATGCGCATCCATCCGGCCAATACAATCAGGTTGGGATGCGAAGCCGCCACCAGACGGGCGAGATCGAGATCATAGGCCTGGCGCGGCTTGCCTGCAGCGCGATAGGAAGACCAAGGCAGAACTTCGCCCGGAATCCCATGCCGGTGTGCGCGTTCCAGACCGTAGGCCTCTGCTGTACTGGATACCACAAGCCCAATCTCAGCTTCCAGTTCACCTGCAGTGCAGGCATCAATAAGAGCCTGCAGATTGGAGCCGTGGCCGGAGATGAGTACAGTCAGTCGCTTGCTCATGGACAAGGCCTCACTCCAGGCGTACGCCAGAACCGGATTCAAGATGCCCAATCAGACAGGACTCAGCCCAGGTGTCCAAAGCCACCTGGGCCTCCCCTGGCGACAGGATCAGGACCAGTCCCATGCCCATGTTGAACACGCGGTAGGCCTCCTCGCGTGCCATCTGGCCCCACTGCATGAGTTGCCGGAACAGAGCCGGCGGTTCCCAGGCATCGGTTTTGATCACGGCCCCCAGCCCGGGGGGCAACAGGCGCTCGACATTGTCAAAGAAGCCGCCTCCTGTGATGTGGGCGATACCCAGGATTGATATGCCCTCTTCCCACAATGTTGTCACTTCGGGGGCATAGGAGCGATGAGCGCGCAACAGGGCCGTTCCCCAGCTTTCCCCATCTGGTGTCACCGCTTGTGCATAATCCCGTTCTGCCATGAGAGCTCGGATGAGCGTGTAGCCGTTGGTATGGGGTCCGCTGCTGGGCAGGCCGACCAGGCAATCGCCGGCCTGCATGTCTGCGCGCCGGGGCAAGGACCGTGCCGGAGGCACAAGCCCGATCATGGTGCCCACGATCTCAAAGGTGTCAGGTCGATACACATCGGGCATCTCGGCGGTCTCGCCGCCCACCAGCTCACAACCGGCCTGCTGGCAGGCCAAACGCATGCTTTCGACCAGCAGGGCCACCGTCTCCGGGTGGATGCGGTGCATGCCGATGCAATCCAGGAACATGAGAGGCTGTCCACCGGCGGCCAGCAGATCGTTGATGCAATGATGGACCAGATCCGCCCCCAGCCCTTCCAGACGGCCCAGTGTCGCCGCCAATAACGTTTTTGTGCCGATGCCATCCGTGGTGGCAATTAACCCCCTGGGTTCACGGGAGGGATGCAGCCGGATGCCCTGCGCAAAAGGGAGCGTGTCCAAGCCAGAACGGGTATGGAGCAGATGGGTGGTTGCCTGGCCGGCCCGGATGTCCACGCCGGCCTTCCGGTAGCGGGCCTCATTCATGTCCCCAGGTCCTCAGGCGCCAATGTCGTGGCGATACTGGGCACCCTCGAAGTGCAGCTCCTGCACTCGGTTGTACGCTGCGGCCCGCGCGCGGGCCCGGTCCACACCCATGCCGACTACCGAAAGCACACGACCCCCATCTGTGACCAGGTCGCCGGCTACCGTTTCGGCGGCTCCCGCCAGAAAGACCCAAGTGTCTTCGGCGCAAGACGCTGACAGCCCGGAAATGCGCATCCCCGTTTCGTACGTTCCGGGATAGCCGGCCGAGGCCATGACCACTCCCACAGTGGCCTGGGCATGCCAGGCGAGTTCCAGATGCTGCAAGCGACCCTGTGCACAGGCCAGCGCCACCTCCGCCATGTCGCTTGCCAGGCGGGGCAATATCACCTGAGTTTCGGGATCGCCCAGGCGCGCGTTGTATTCCACCACCCGCGGCCCCTCGGCCGTCATCATCAGGCCAAAGAACAGGACCCCGGCATAGACAATGCCTTCCCGTTGCAGCCCTTCAAAGGTGGGGGCTACGATCTCCCTGTCAATCCGGGCCATCTCCGCCGAGGTGAGGCGCGAGGGCGACACGGCGCCCATGCCCCCGGTATTGGGGCCCTGGTCCCCGTCGAAGATGCGTTTGTAGTCCTGGGCATGGGCAAAGAGGCGATAGGTCAAGCCGTCGGCCAAGGCGAAGACCGAGGCTTCCCACCCCGTCATGCGGTCTTCGATCAGCACAGTCCGCCCAGCCTCGCCAAATTGGCCTTGTTCCAACATGCCCTCCAAGGCGATGCGGGTTTCGGTCCGGCTCTGGGGCAGCAGGACTCCCTTGCCTGACGCCAGTCCATCCGCCTTGACCACAATCTCATGGCGACGGGCATCGGCATGGGCGAGCGCTGCCTGCACCGTGGTAAAGGGCTGGGCCTCTGCAGTCGGGATGCCATGGCGTTGCATGAACCCTTTGGCGAACACCTTGGAACTTTCCAGGCGGGCCGCGGCCCGGGAAGCCCCGAACACCGGGATGTGCGCGGCGGCCAAAGCATCGGACAGGCCCGCCGCCAAGGCGATTTCCGGCCCTACCACTGCCAGATCTATCTCCTCCTGGCGGGCACAGGACACCAGTTCGGAGACGGCTGTCACGGCAATGGGCACACGGCGGGTCCGGGGCACAAAGCGGACGCCGCCATTGCCTGGGGCCATCACAATGGCCGATACGTCAGCATGGCGAGACAGGGCCCAGGCCAAGGTATGTGCCCGGGCTCCCGCACCCACCACCAGCACTTTCATGCCCACGCCTTAGGCAAAGACCGAAGTGAGTTCCAGCGGAATCTCGCCATGCTCCGGCGGGGAGCCGTCCAGCGAGGCAAAAGGATAGCGGCCAGTGAAACAGGCGTTGCAATACCCGTGCGCAGAAGCGCCGGAGAGCACACGCCGCATGCCTTCCAAGGAGAGATAGGCCAGCGAATCGGCCCCCACCTGGGACCGAATCTGTTCGATGTCATGATTGGCGGCGATGAGTTCCTGGCGGCGGGCCATGTCCACGCCCATGAAGCAGGGGTGCAGTATGGGCGGACAGGCCACGCGCAAATGCACTTCCCGGGTACCCCCCTCGCGCAACAGCTTGACCAGGGGCCCTGCCGTGTTGCCCCGCACGATGGAATCGTCCACCAGCACCACGCGCTGTCCCTTCAGATTGTCATTGAGGGGATTGAATTTCATGGCAATCCCTGTCTTGCGCAACTCGTCGCTGGGCTGGATGAAGGTGCGGCCGATATAGCGGGACTTGGTCAGGCCCTCGGTATAGGGGATCCGGCTCTCACGGGCATATCCGATGGCGTGTGGAGTGCCGGAATCCGGCACGCTCATTACCCAATCCGCCTCTGCCGGCGCTTCCTGTGCCAGCTGCCGGCCCAAGGCCTGTCTGCGTTGATGGACCAGATGACCGTTGAAGACACTGTCCGGGCGGGCGAAATAAATCTCTTCAAACGTGCAGAATGACGGTGTGTCGGCAGGCACTCCCTGTGCCACCGTATAGCCCCCGGGGTAGATGTGCACCACTTCCCCCGGCTGAATTTCCCGAATCAGGGAAGCCCCTATCGGGGCAAATGCACAACTTTCCGAGGCCAGCATGTAGGCATCGCCCCGCTGTCCCAGGACCAGTGGCCGCAGGCCCCAGGGGTCCCGGACCCCGAAAAGGCCGTCCCCTGTCAGGATGACCAAGGCATACGCGCCCTCCGCCTGCTCCATCAACAGACGTATGTTTTCCTGCCAGCTCCGGGCGGCATGGCGAGCCAGGCACATCAGGACGACTTCACTGTCCGTGGCGGTGGAGAACCCGGCACCCTCGGCCAGCAGCCCCTGTCGCAGGGCTCCGGCATTGATCAGGTTTCCGTTGTGGGCAATGGCCAACGGACCGGCAAAGGTTTCCAGCGTGAAGGGCTGGGTATTGGCGAGCACTGAGGTGCCCTGGGTGGAATAACGGTTGTGGCCAATGGCCATGGTGCCGGACAGAGTGGACAGAGTGGACTCGTTGAAGATCTGGGACACCAGCCCCATGCCTTTGTGCACCGACAGCCGCTTGCCATCCGAGGAGGCAATGCCGGCCGATTCCTGGCCTCGATGCTGGAGGGCGTATAGGGCATAGAACGTGGTCTTGGCCACATCCATGTCCGGTGCCAGAATGCCAAAGACACCGCAGGCTTCGCGAGGGGAATCCCGCGGCATGTGGTCTTGAATGTCAGCCCCCTTGCCAATCAGGGCGTATACTGGGCCGCCGTTGGGGACAATGCCTGCAGGAACGCGTCCGACACAGGCCATCCCGACAGTTGGCGGCGGACAGCGTCCAGACGCGCCACAGCGGCCTGGGGCGTGGCGGCAATGGTGGTCAGATGCCCCATTTTGCGTTCGGGCCGCGCGCTGTGCTTGCCATACAGGTGCAGAACGGTGTCTGGGTCCCATTCTATCAGCGTGGTGTCCAAATCCCCACCATCCGGCCACAAGTCTCCCAGGAGATTCGCCATGGCCGCGTACCCGGTCATGTCTGTCGACCCCAACGGCAGGTTGCACAGTGCCCGGGTCTGCTGTGCGAACTGGCTGGTGGTACAGCCTTCCAGCGTCCAGTGGCCCGTGTTGTGGGTCCGGGGCGCGATTTCGTTGATCAGCAGCTCCCCTGTCGGCAGCACAAAGAACTCGATGCAGAAGAGGCCCTGCAATGCCAGCGAATCGGCCACGGCCCGGGTCAGGTCCTGGGCCCGTGCCGCTGTCGCGGCCGGAATGGGCGCCGGGGCCACCGAGATGTCCAATATGTGGTTGCGGTGATGATTCAGGACGACAGGGTAGACGGCTTCCTCGCCGCGCGGGGAGCGGGCCATGAGCACCGACACTTCGTGGGTGAAGGCCACCCTGCATTCCAGAATGGCGTTCACCCGTCCCAGAGTCTCCCAGGCGGCAGCCAGATCCTCCACTGCGGCCACTTGTGCCTGTCCCTTGCCGTCATAGCCGAAACGGGCTGTTTTCAGAAGACAGGGATAGGAGAGCGCAGCCGCGGCCTGCGGGATCGGTGCGGAGGCAATCAAGGGAACGAAGGGGCTGACCGGGAATCCGTGTCTCTGCAGATGGGTCTTCTCTCGAATCCTGTCCTGGGCTGTTTGCAGCACCGTCAGCCCCGGCCTGACCGGAACCCCTCGATCCAGGCAGGCCTGCACCGCAGCTGCGGGAATGTTTTCGAATTCATAGGTTGCGGCCTGGACCAAACGGGCAAATTCGGCGGCATCGCGCCGCGAATCGTATCGCCCCACAAATTCCTGATCCGCCACCTGACCGGCCGGCGAAGCGGCCGCTTCGCTGAAGACCGCCACACGGTAGCCCAGGTCCTGGGCCGCGCGGCAGAACATGCGGCCCAGCTGGCCACTGCCCAGAACTCCCAGCGTGGAACCCGGAGGTACCGTATCTGTATCTGTATGCACCATGGTCAGCCCAGACTTCCAGGATCCTGCAGGTTCGGTGTGTCCAGTGTGGTGTGCATCACCGTGGCGGCCTGCTGGGCATGGAACTGCTGCAGACGGGTTCTCAGGTCCAGGTCAGACAGGGCCAGAATGCGCGCCGCCAGCAGAGCGGCGTTGACGGCCCCGGCCTGGCCAATGGCCATGGTCGCCACCGGTACGCCGCGAGGCATTTGCACAATGGACAGCAGGGAATCCATCCCCTGCAGCGCTGCGCTCCGGACCGGGACTCCAATCACCGGCAACTCGGTATGGCTGGCGGTCATGCCTGGCAGATGAGCCGCGCCGCCGGCTCCGGCAATGATCACCTGCAGTCCCCGGTCCGCCGCGGTCCGGGCATAGTCGATCATGAGATCCGGGGTGCGGTGCGCCGACACGATCCGCGTTTCATGGGCAATGGCCAGCGCCTGCAGCATCTCGGCGCCGTGCCGCATGCATCCGTCCCAATCCGACACGCTGCCCATGATGAGACCTATGAGGGAGGCATGGCTTGCCATGGTGGAAACTCTCCTGTCAGACAAGGGAAAACTGCGCTGCAGTCAGGGACTGCAGGCAGCGGTGCACCCGTGCGGCCGCGGGATAGGGGCCCGGTGCAAAGGGTCGTCCGGTCAGTCGTTCCAGCACCTCAGCGTAGCGACAGACCATCTGAAAAGCCGCCTCTTCAGACAGGACAGGGACAGCATTTCGCCCCGTGTATCCCTGGGTCACAAGCCATTGCCGCAGAAATTCCTTGTCCCAGTTCCCCCGCGTCGGATCGTCCTGTTTCCAGTACCGGCTGCTGTCGGGAGTGTGGAACTCGTCCATGAGCACAATCTCTCCCTGGGGGCCAAACCCGAATTCATACTTCGTGTCCACGAGGATCAGACCTGCGGCGGCGGCGATTTCGGTGCCCCGCGCAAAGATCCGGTGCGCCAGCGTCTGCACCTTGGTCCATGCCTGCGCCTCCAGCAGACCCTGCGTGACCACTTCGTCCCGTGTCAATTGTTCGTCATGTCCGACCAGCGACTTGGTGGTGGGCGTGATCAAGGGCTCGGGCAGCGGATCGTCCTTGTTGAGTCCTGACGGCAACGGATACCCGTAGATTTCTCTCTCCCCGCGGGCATAGCGCGTCCACAGGGATGTGTCTGTCACCCCGGTGATATACCCGCGGACCACCACCTCGACCCGGATCGGCTGCAGCTGGCGGGCGACCATGACATTGGGGTCGGGCACCGCAACGACCGCCGTCGGTGTCACATCCTGCAGTGCCTGGGCCCAGAAGGCGGTCAACTGATTGAGGATCTGTCCGCGAAAAGGGATGCCGCCCAGCACCCTGTCAAAGGCGGAGATCCGGTCGGTAGTGACCATCACCAGCCACGGATCCAGAGTGTAGAGCTCCCGCACTTTCCCGGAATAGGCCGGGACCAGCGGCGGCGGGGATGGCGGGGGGGACACAAAAGGACACCGCCAGGCTTCTGCGAACAAGGTACGCGTCAACACCTCAAAGAGCCCCCACGAATGCTTCGAAAAGGCGCAATCCCATCATGCCCGGCGGTACAGGCACCGGAGCGTGACGGGCACGCACATGATCCTCCGGGTGTGGCATCAGGCCCACGATGGAACCGTCCGGGTTGCTGAGGCCGGCGATGTCCCCCAGGGACCCGTTGGGGTTGTGCGGATAGGCCCCATGGATGGCCTTGCCCTGGGCGTCAGTGTACCAAAAGGCGATCTGGCGGTTTTCCTGCAGCTGATGGAGCACCTCGGCCGCACACACCTGGAATCGTCCTTCCCCATGCGCCACCGGACAAAATATGGGTCCCGGCACGGACTGCAGCCATCCGGCGGCACAGCGGACATTGACCGCAAGATACACCCAGCGGCATTCGAAGCGACCGCGCGCGTTGTGCGTCAAGGTCAGCCTGCGGGGCATGGGGGTTGCCTTCCGGCCGGAACACTCCAGCAGTCCGGCCTTGACGAGGGTCTGGAACCCGTTGCAGATCCCCAGTACTTGTCCCCCCTGGGACACAAAGGACGCCAGTGCCTCGTGCAACCAGGTGGTCAGGTCCAGGGCTTGCAGCACACCGGCCCCCAAGGCATCGCCATAGCTGAATCCGCCGGGCAGCACGAGAGCCTGAAAGTCCGCCATGGACACGGCACCAGTCTGGAGTTCGCGGGCCTGGACCACCCTTGCGTCTGCCCCGGCCATTTCCAGGGCACGGCCTGTTTCTTGATCCCGGTTGGTCCCGGCGGAACATAGGACCAGAGCACGCGGTCGGATCATCCTGTGCCTCCCCGGCTCTGCCAGCGATCCACCAGCACCGGCAGATCCAGATCCACCTGGACCGATCCGGCATGGCGCATCCGCACGCGATCTCCCCCCAGCCTGCCCAGACACACCAGAGGCAGGTCCTGGCAGCTCTGCTCCAGGTGGGCAGCGGCGGAAGGGGCCACCTCGATCACGATGCGGCCATTGCTCTCGCTGAAGAGCGCTTGCCAGGGGTCGGCGTGGACAGAAGTCAGATCCAGATTGGCCCCCAGACGTCCCGCCAAGGCCATCTCCGCCAAGGCCACGGCCAGTCCTCCCTCACTGGCATCATGCGCGCTGAGAATTAAGCCGGCCCGCATCAAGGCATGCAGCGTCCGATAGAGAGCCAGAAAATGGGGCTGGACCGTCGGCGGCGTGCCTCCGGCCCGTTCATGTACGTGATATAGCAGGCTGCCTCCCAGTTCGGCCCGGGTGCTCCCCAGCACATACACCCAGGAACCGGCGTGCTGGCCGTGGGAGGTGATGCATCGCCGGGTATCGGGCACAATCCCCAAGGCCGAAATCAGCAAGGTGCCCGGTATGGCCATGCCCTCGTACTCGTTGTAGAGACTGTCCTTGCCGGAGATATAGGGAGCCTGCAACATCACCGCGGCGTCATGGCAGCCTTGCACCGCCCGGACCAAGGCTCCCAGCCGATCCGGCAGCGTGGGATTGCCCCAACAGAAATTGTCCAGCAACGCCACGCGATCCGGATCGGCCCCGGCGCAAGTCAGATTGCGCATGGCCTCGTCCACTGCGGACACGCCCATGGCATAGGGATCCCGCAGGCCCAGCACCGGATTGATGCCCTGTGCCACGGCTATGGCCTGGCCCGAGTCATCCGCTTCCAGGGGTTCAAACACCACTCCGTCCGATGGTCCATCCTGGGCGGGTCCCGTCAGCGGACCTACCAAGGTTCCGCCGCGCACCTCGTGATCGAAGGTCCGAATCACCTCTTCCTTGCTGGCCACTGAAGGATGAGACAGCAGGGACAGCAACGCGTCCTGGGCATCGGGCAGGGACTCCGCAGCGGGTGTTCCCCCCGCGGTCTCCCGATACACGGCTTGGAGCACGGGGCGCGGCCATCCCTCATGCACGAATTCCATCGGCAGCAGGCACACAGTCTGGGTCTCATGTCGCACGTGGAGCATATGGTCGCCCGTAAATGTGCCCAGTACACTGAGCTCCACCTCCCAGTGCGCCGCCAGGGTCTGGAATCGGGACAGATGGACCGGCGGCACCGCGACCACCATGCGTTCCTGTGCCTCGGAAAGCCATAGCTCCCAAGGTGACAGATCGGGATATTTCACACGGATGCGGTCCAGATGCACTTCAACGCCCAGACTCTGTCCCATTTCCCCCACCGCCGAAGAGAATCCTCCCGCGCCACAGTCCGTGATGGCCGAATAGAGTTTCTCGTCCCGGGCCCGGTCAATCAATTCAATCAAGCCCTTCTCCAGAATGGGATCACCGATCTGGACGGCACTGCCCAGAGCCGCTGGCGTTTCCTGATCCAGATCCGCGGACGAGAAAGTGGCCCCGTGCAGGCCATCCAGGCCCGTTCGGCCCCCCAGGGCCACCACGAGATCGCCCACCTGGGGACAGGCAGGATGGGCGTCATGGGGCACCATCCCGATGCAGCCACAGAAGACCAGCGGATTGTTGACGAAGCCCGGGTCGTAAATGATGGCTCCGCTCAGAGTGGGCAAGCCCAGTTTGTTGCCGTAGTCCCCTATGCCGCGCACCACGCCTTCCTTGATGCGCCGCGGGGGCAGCACACCGGCCGGCACTGCGGCCAAAGGCAGATTCTCGGGACCAAAGCAAAGGACATTCGTGGCGGCGATGGGCCGGGCCGAAACCCCCAGAATGTCGCGGACCACGCCTCCTACCCCGGTATGGGCACCGCCGAAGGGGTCCAGCGCGGAAGGGTGGTTGTGCGTCTCTACCTTGAAGGCCAGATCCAGTTGATCCGTGAAGCGGATGACGCCTGCGTTGTCCTCGAACACCGACACCAGCCAATCCCGGTCCACCTGCCGGTTGACCCCGCGTATGAACGTGTCGAAGAGACTGTCTATCCTCTGGGTCCCGATGGCCTTCCCAGCGGCATCTTCATGCCGAAAGTCGATCTGCGCCTTGAAGGTCTTGTGCTGACAATGTTCGGACCAGGTCTGGGCCAAGGTTTCCAGCTCCACATCCGTAGGATCCCGGCCCAGATCCCGAAAGGTCCGCTGGATGCACTGCATCTCGTCCCCGCTCAGGGAAAGGAAGCGATCCTGGCTAAGCCGGCCCAGTTCTGCTGCAGTCAGTGCCCGCAGCGGGATGGCTTCGCATCGGCTGGATATGTCCGCGTCCTGTCTGAAGTCTGGTGCCAGCTGTCCGCGGGCATACAGTTCCGTTGTCAAGTTGCACAGCAGATTCTGGGCAATGCGGTCGAGTTCCCTGCAGGTCAGAGAGGGAGGAAATTCGTAGCGCGTGGCCCGGATCACTCTGGAAGCAGGCATCTGCAGACGGGCCAGGCTCGCTTCCAGAACCCGTGCCTCCGCATCGGTCACCCCGCGTTTCCGTGTGACTTCCACCGCATTGGCGGTGTCTGCGGAGACCGCAAACGGTTCCCGCCTCCAAGACGCCGTTTCCGTCACGGGATCCTGCAACAAGTAGTCGCAGAGCCTCTGCACCTCACTGTCGGCCAGATCCGATTCCAGAAAGTACAGGGTCACTACGGTGCATGATTGGATCCAGCCCAATCCCAGGAAAGGCAGCTGGGACAGCACTTGCCGTGCGCGGTGGGCCGCACCGCCGCGGATTTCCAGACGGATCATCGGACGGGACAGTATCTGTCAGTCCGGCAATCGGAGTGCCGCGGACGTTGCGTCACAGAAACACATGGACATGGATCCTTTCTGCTCCCGATTGTCCCGCAGCCTCAGGCTGGCAGGAATGCCCGCAACAGTGGACGGTTCCCCTGGCCCACTGGGCAAAGGGACTTGCACTGGTGCCTGTCTGGCCCAGCAGCAATCAGACCTCCAGTTGCCCATGCGGACTCCCCTTGGCTTCTTGGCATATGCTGGCGCCACAACTCTCCGCCTCTCCAAGTCTGTGGTGCACACTGCCGCATTGGTCATGGATGTTCCCTTCCTGGCGCTCCCAAGGAAACAGGACAAGGACATCCCCCTGTCTTGCCATCACAAGCCAAGGGTCCGACCCTGTCTCACGGATTGTACCGATTCGACAGCGGATTCCCCATGATCTGCTTGGTGGTGTCTGTAGTTGGCTGCGAACCCTGCCCCCCTGTTCTCTCTTGCGCACGGAAGCGCAGAACCTGGCTCCGAACACTGCCCCGTCGGTGCGACCCATGGAAGCGCGCCCGGTCTTGTGCTGCACACGCCGACATCCACGATCAGGCGGTAGTTCTCTGTGAAGGGGAGCCAGAGTTCATGCCGAAACCGGAAATGGGACTGGAAACGGAAGTGCCGAGAATCCCTTGGGAATTCTTTCCGCTGGAGGTTGCAAGTTGGGTTGGACAGTGTTGCAGTTTGGCAAGTCTTTTGCTGTCTTCGCCACGAAGGGTCCCGCGGGGATTAGTGATGCTGATTCGGAAGAGCCGTGTACCAGCTCCTTTCCGGGCTCTGCTGTACATTTCTCTCACTCCGCCCAACATGCTCAGCTGCAAGTTCTACGGCATGGTGCCACGCGGAAACCCGCCGAACGGGGCCGCACGGAAATGTGCCTCCTCTCCCATCGTGGGTAGACCAATCGGCCATGACCTGTCTGCACACCACAGGCTCTTCCTGCATTGGCATGCGACTTTGCATTGGCTCTGGCCAGCATGTTGGGATACCGAACCGGATTGGACAGATATGCTATATTAAAAGGGATCTGCAGTGGGATTTTGGATGTTGTGTTGAATCTGATTTGGAAGACGCTTTCCGATAGCCTGATCTCCCTACCACTGGCTTTGCCGCGGAGTGACCGCCATGACCTTTAGTCATCCGACCCAGGGCAGCACAGTGTTCTCCCCTTCTGCCGCGGTCGCCGCGCCGATCCTCGCGACGGAAGTCGTCTATCCTGAAACTGATGGCAAACCCTTGGCTGAAGGCACCGAACAGTACGTCGCGCTGACCGAGACGGTCAATAAGCTGACGAGCCGCTATCGTGCCCGGCCGGACGTGGCCGTGATCGGCAACATGCTGGTCTATTACGAAGAGGGCAACCCCCGGGCCTCGGTAGCGCCGGACGTGTTTGTGGTCTTTGGCGTGGAGGACCGGCCGCGCCCGTCCTATCTGCTCTGGGTGGAAGGCAAGGTCCCGGACTTCGTGCTGGAGGTGGCTTCAGACAACACTTGGCGGGAAGATGCGGGACGCAAGCGGGATCTCTATGCGCGGATCGGAGTGGCCGAATACTGGCGTTTCGACCCCACGCCCGACAGTCATATCATGAATCCGCCGCTGATTGGTGAGCGGCTGGCGGCCGGAGCGTATGTGCCGATCCGAATCCAAGACCACAGGGCTCAGGAGTGGTGGGGCTACAGTAACGTGCTGGGTCTGGAATTCCAGGTGGGTGGTGGGCGGCTGGAGCTGTTTGACTCCGAGACCCGGACTCGGCTGCTGGACTATCTGGAACAGGAAACCCGGGCGCAATCGGCCGAAGCAGAGACGCAGTCGGTCAAGGAACGGTTGCAATCGGTCGAAGCAGAGACGCAGTCGGTCAAGGAACGGTTGCAATCGGTCGAAATGCGTGCCAGAGCCCTGGAAGAAGAAAACAGACGACTGCGGGGGATGGAACCGGGCGCGGTCTGATCGCAAGGCATGGTTTTTCGCAGTCTGGTTTCATTGGTCGGGGTCTGTGCAGTTGCAGGAGATTCCTAGGCCATGATCCGCGATCGCGCTGGGTTGGGCCCATGCAGGCAAGGGATACAGTGCCGGTGCTCCACAGGAAACCTCACGATTGAACCGGGGCCGGTGGGACTTGAGGCCATGTAGTGCACTGCCCATGCCCGCCCTACGCCTGTCTGGAGGCCGCTTGGGAGGAGCTGCCGGAGGGTATTGTGGCGATGCTGAAACACCCGACGAAGCAGCCCTTGCCCCAGAGATGCTCAACCGTGAATGTGCTTTCAGGAGAAGTTCTTGCATCCTCTCGGAAAATTCCTCGTTGGCGGGTTGCTGCCATTGGGCCCCAGACTCTCTGCTCGGCCGTCTGCACTTTATCCTTGGAAGCCCTGACCCAAAGAGGGCAGGTGGCGGGAACCGAAGAGCGCAGTCCAGGATCAGAAAGGTCGCGGGGATGTCAGCCTGGTTCTCGTGGCGTTCTTGCAACGCCGCCCGGTGCGCCCGGAAGTGACACGCCTGATTCGCAGGAAGGGAAGTCGGCTGTTGCGGTCAGCCCCAGCTGTTTTCCAGCCTGGCCGGGACTGCGGTGCCACGGGGACTGCAGCAGGCGGACAGAAGACGAAGCAGCCTGCCTGCGCGGGTCCAATTCCAACTTTGGCGGAGGCGGCGGCGGATTGGCAATGTCAAGTGGCGTGGACCACCTCGCCTGCCACGGCCGTAAGCCGCGATGACGCGCGGGCCAAGTCGGATTCGCTGCAAGTGAGCAGGTTGCAGTTTGGCACAAAGAAATCGGCTCTCCATCCGGTGCGGATGACACCGATCTCCCTTTCCCAACCTTCCAGATAGGCGGCATCGGCGGTATAGCCCTGAATCAGCTGCGACCGGGTCAACGTCTGGTCCGGATACCACCCGGGCGCCTCTGGTGCATCGCTCTGCCGCCGGCGCGTGGCCCCGGCGAACATGCCCCAGAAGGGATTCGGGGATTCCACCGGGGCATCTGAGCCATAGGCCAGCCGCACTCCCTGCCGCAACAGGGTTTGAAACGCATAGGCCGTCTGTCCACGGTGTCCCCAGTAGACATCCACCAGATCCTGGTCCTGGGTGGCGTGAATGGGTTGCACTGCGCCATGCACCTGCAGCGCGGTCAGGCGGGGGATGTCCTCGGGCAGCACGACCTGTACGTGTTCGATGCGGTGTCGCCGTTCCGGCGGGGTCACCCCCATTGTACGTTCGGCGCGGCGGACTTCGGATAGTACGTCCAGGACATCGTGCACGGCCCGATCGCCGATGGCATGGATGCAGGAGGCGATGCCGTGGCGTGTGGCTCTGAGCGCGTGTTCCAGCATCTCTTCCTTGTCCGTCACGGCCATGCCATAGTTGTCCGGTTCCCCTTCATAGGGCTCTGCCATCAAGGCTGTGCGGGGCCCCAGAGCCCCATCGGCGAACATTTTGAGGCCGCCGATGCGGAACCACGGGCCGCCCAAGGGCCCTCGAATGCCAAAGGCAAGGGCATTGTCCAATTGATCCAGGGCGATATGGTTTACGGCGCGCAAGCGCAGCTGATCGCACCGTAACATGTTCTGAAATGTCTCCAGCCCCATGCGCCCGTCAAAGTCGTGGACGGCGGTGATGCCCCATGCGTGGAGTTGCGCCTGCGCCCTGAGCGCCGCTTGCAGGACTTCTGCTGCCGTGGCTTCGGGGAATCGATCCGCCACCAGCTGAATGGCTGGGCTTTCCAGAAGCAGGCCAGTGGGGTGGCCATCTGCGCTCCTGACAATTTCCCCGCCGACAGGCGACCAGTCGCCTGTCGGAATGGCTGCCGCCCTGAGGGCGGCAGAACTGGCCACGGCGGCATGACCACTCTTGGCATACAGCAGGACCGGAGTGTCAGGACCCACGGCCGCGTCCAGATCCGCCGCGGTCGGAAATCGTGGCTCGGGCCACAGGTTTTGGTCCCAGCCTCTGCCGCGGATCCAGATTCCTGCCCCCATGTCCCGGGCCGCCACGGACACCGCGGCTTTCAATTCCTGCAGCGACCGGATTGCCTGCAGCTGTAGCTCCTGCAAGGACAGGGCATAGTTGACAAAATGCATGTGGGAATCGCAGAGGCCCGGCAGCACCAAGGCACCATCAAGATCCAGAATCCGGGTATGGGAGGCCGCCAATTCCTGGGTACAGTCTGGAGGCCCCACTCTGAGAAACCGCCCCTGCCCGACCGCAAATTCGCTGGCGGCCTGGGATGGCTCCGTACCCGTGTAGACCTGTGCGTTGAGCACTATCAGTTCAGCGGCCACAGTGCAGAGAAGTCACTGGGGAGAATGTGGAGTCGCCACGAAAACCCAGTCCTGAATCAAGGGCGGAGTGGGCAACGGGAGGCGGCCTTCCCGGTCTGCTGCCAAGTGGGCGGCCGGCAGGCTCTCGCCCGTCTTGGGGTTGAAGTAATGGGTTTGATGGATCTCCCCGGGCACCAGTTCCTGCAGCTGCAACCCGTTCTGGCGGACCCCGAGAATGCTGACGGCTGGGATAAAGACGATGAGTGTCCCATCCTCCATGGCTCCCGCGTAGGGACCAATGCGGTCTTCCCGAGTCGCATGCCGGGTGAGCTGCCGAGGAGCGGGCGTGAGTGTCCACCAGGGATATTGGTCCAGGAGTTTCTTGGCCAACCCAATCTGCCCAGAGCCCGCCAGCTGACTGGCCTCGCGCCAGGATGGTCCCCCCCAGGCCATGCCGTGCGGAGAGGGGCCGTAGGGCACCTCTTCCCCGTTCACCTGCCACAGGCCGTTGGCCCCGTAGGTGAATCCCCCTGCTCCGGACAAGATGCTGGACCAGTACAGAAACCGTTGGATTTCCGGCCCGCTGGATTCAAGGATGCCTTCATAGTTGACCTCGCTGATGATGACCGGCATCCTGGGCTGGGCCGGCAGGGATTCCTCCAGCATGTCAATGGTGCTGGTCAGGGCCGGAAAACCACCATGGCCAGTCTGCAGCATCTCAAAGTCCAGCGTCTCCGGATCATCCACTTGCTGCCGCCCGAAGCGGGTGGGGTGAATGGTCAAGGGGCGCTGGAAGCCGTCCAGCTGCCTGATCCAGCGGGCCATGTCCGACCAGGCTGCGCTGCGTTCCTGGGTCCAGACCTCCATGTCTCCGATCTTGTCGCCATCCAGGTAGTAGGGCATCAGGCCCTCGCCCGCCAGGCACCAAGTGACGGGCGAAGCGCTGTACCGGGCGATCAGGTTGCGCCAATGCAACTTCAAGACATCGGGGCCCGCCACGTCCAGGAAGTATCCCCAGAATCCGACAATGCAGGGCGACAGGCCTGCCTGGATCAGCACATCGAGCCGCAGGTCCATCTGCTGGAAATAGGCTGGGTTGATGCTGTCGAAGTCTTGGGTCCACGGGTATCCCGCATCGCCTTCGCCGCGCGGATCATGCCACGGCATGTCCGGGTACAGGCCGGCAATGATCTGAATGACGGTGAAGCCCTTCTTGATCCTGTCTGTCACCAGGTATCGCAGACCTTCCACCGGCAGGCGCTTGGTCAATCCCATCCACCAGGTGTCTCCCAGCCAGGGAAAGGGCTTGCCGGAGGCATGGGCAAAGTGCCTCTGATCTTCCGCGATGCAGACCGGTCCTTCCAAGGCAAGGGCATTGGAGGAATCTGTCCCTTCCACCGTGACCTCGCCCTGCTGCCCATGCAGTCCCGGGTCGGCGACTTCGCTGCAGGTTGTCTCATAGGCAAATTTCCCGGATTCGCGGGAGGAGAAGCGGACCTGCCACCTGTCGCCCCCGTTCCAGTAGCCCGGCACGACAATGGTCTGGTCTTGGGCATCCGAGAATGTGGCCTCGAATTCCACATCTTTGGTTGGATTGACATAATCGGCCGATGCCTGGAACTCCAGGGTGATGACCTCGTTTCGCATGGCGCTGGGCATAAGAGTTCTCCGCAAGAGGGGAAGGGGCAGCGGAATCTTACTCGCTTGCCTGCAACTTGCCCAACCCGCCCGGCGTATCTACGCATGGGGGGTATCATTCTCTCTGGTTTGCGTGTCCCGTCGGGCTGGTCCTGGTCGGGGACCGTCCCCCACCGCAGTCCGTGGCAGACAAAAGGAAACCCAGTTGGACGCCATCGTCACCCCCATCATTGAAGCCCAAGACGTACACAAGAGATATTACCTGGGGGAAGTGGAGGTCCGTGCCTTGCATGGGGTTTCCCTCCGCATCAATCCCGGGGAGATGGTGGCCGTCATGGGGCCCTCCGGTTGCGGCAAGACCACACTGCTTAACTGTCTTTCGGGACTGGATCATTTTGACAGTGGGAGTGTCTGCATCGAAGGACAAGCGCTCACACGACTCAACGACCGGAAACGCACTGCATACCGGGCCCGCCACATGGGCTTCATTTTCCAGACCTTCAACCTTCTTCCCGTCATCTCGGCCCAGGAAAATGTCGAGTTGCCCCTCCTGATCAATGGGGTCTCGGCCGACCAGGCCCGGACCCAGGCCCGGGACGTTCTGGTCCAAGTGGGCTTGGAGGGACGGACTGCCCACCGTCCCGCCCAGCTGTCGGGCGGACAACGCCAGCGGGTCGCCATTGCCCGCGCCCTGGTCAATCGCCCTGCCATTGTGTGGGCGGATGAACCCACCGGGAATCTGGATGAAGAGACTTCAGTGGAAATTCTGGAACTCATGCGCCAGTTGAACCGGCAATCGGATCAGACCTTTGTGGTGGTGACCCACGACACTCTGGTCAGCGCTCGATGCGATCGCGTGATTCGGATGCAGCATGGCCAGATCAAACAGGAAGCCGAGGCCGACACCGTTCCGGATTCAAGACCTCAGGCCGGGCCACAGGTCGATGAAGCCGTGGCCTTGGACTGAAACCATGAGTCCGCAAAACACAGTGGCTCTGGGACTGGGGTTGGGGCTGCTGCTGCTCTTGGCCGGGGTCTCGATCCTTGCGCTGCGAAGACCCATGCTGACCCGCATTGGGGCTCGCAACATTCCGCGGCGACCTCTCCAGTCACTGTTCATCATGGTGGGCTTGACCATGAGCACCGTCATTTTCATCGCGTCCATGAGCCTGGGGGACACTCTCAACCACTCATTGCGGAGACACATTGTGGAGGCGTACGGCCAAATCGACCAGGTGGCGTCGCCCCCGCAGCTGCAGACCCTGATGAACTTCCTGGGCAATGACAGCGCACCCACGGGCACGGAAGGCACGGATACGGAACTGGAAGATTTTCTGGTGGGCCTTGCCGAGGGCGATTTGCACACCCTCATCCAGCTGTTTGACGAAGGGTTGCCGGGCATACCACAGGACCGCTTTCGCCATGTGGAGGATGCCGTCTCTGCCAATCCGCTGATTGACGGGGCGGAAGGGGTGATCTTCTTTCCCACTGTAATCCGGGACATGAGCACCGGACAGGGATCTCCGCTGGGCATGATCTTTGCCGTGAATGACACGTACACTGCGGAATTTGGACTGCACGACCTGGACGGCAATTCCGTTCTGCCGTCGCAATTGCGGCCGGGAGTCGGCAATGTCTTTGTTTCGTTCTCGGAGACCGTAAGCACACTCCAGCAAAACATCGGCGCTGTCGCCGATGCCGCGGGCTGGGAAGCCGGTTCGGGTCTGGAGACCGCCTTGGGACTGGCCGCCTTGCTGTCCCTGCTGTTGCAACCGGAAAGCACATCCTTCAGTCTGGAAGACATCAACCTGGATTTGGCAGTCCTGCGCAGTCTGGGGATTGACACGACTTTCTTGGAGGAAGCCGAAGTGGACAGCCTCAGTCTGGAAGGTTTGGGAGTGGACCCGGAAGCCCTGCAGGAACTGGGCATTGATCCGAGCGCCTCTGTCACAGTGCCTTCCTTGAATGCCTTGGGAGCTGACTTTCTGCCTTCCCAGAATCTCTTTGCGGAGCTCAATCTGAACACGATGGCGCAAGACCTGGATGCCCGGTTGCAACCCTTCGGTTTGCAAATGCGGCAGGGACAGGTGTATTTGAGCGAACTGGGGGCTCTGCAGCTTGAAGCCCAAGTCGGGGACCTGCTGGAAATATTCATTGGGCCCATACCCGTGCGGTACCAAGTCAAGGCCATCGTCAAGGAGGCGGGACCGTTTGCCCCCTTGGCCCCCGTAGTCATCTTCGAGGTGGCCGAAGCGCAAAGACTGCTGTTCATGTCGGAGCGGATCAACGCCATCCTGATTTCCAATGCAGGCGACGAGCTGACCGGCATCCAGCATACGGATGCAGTCAACGCGGACCTGCAACTGCTGGCCTACGATCAGGGGGCTCTGTCCCGCATTGAGGCGATCCTGACATCGCCGTCCAACGCGGAAATCCTGGTCCGTCAATCCACAGCCGCGATCGAAGGGGATACAGGGGAATTTCAGAATCAGTCACCCGTGGAACTGTTTTTCATCCAACTGCTGGGAGGACTGGACAACGCGGCCCAGTTGCAAAGTGTGGCGGACTACGTTGGAGCTGTCCAGGCCACGGAGCCGCAGACCCAGCAGTTCCAGCTGGCCCTGGGCAATCCCGAGGTGCGCCGCTGGCTGTTGGGGCTGCCTTTCAGTCTGCAGGACCAACAGGCATTGCAGGCCAGCTTCCAAAATCTGGATCAATTTCAAGTGTTGCCGCAACTCAGCAAACGGTTTGCAGTGGAAGGGGTGGAAATCGCCGGAGTGGCTTTTGGGACCCTGTTCTGGTTCCCGGGCTCTCTCTCCATATTGGCGGGAGTCATCCTGATTTTTCTGATCTTCGTCTTGCTGGCGGCGGAACGCAGGCGTGAATTGGGCGTTGTGCGGGCAGTGGGCATGCAACGGGGGCATGTGGTGCAGACATTCGTCACCGAAGGAGTGCTGTACGACCTGGCCGCAGCCTTGCTGGGTCTGGGTCTGGGCCTGCTGGTGGCATACGGCATGATCGGGGTCATGAGCGGGCTCTTTGCGGGCTTCAGGTCGCAGCTCGACACTTTCGACAATTTCTTCAATCTGCAGTGGTCCGTGGCTCCCGCCTCTCTGGTCATCGCGTATTGCCTGGGAGTGTTGGTGGCAGGGGCGGTGGTCGTCTTCGCCTCATGGCGGGTCAGCCGCATGAACATCGTGTCCGCGATTCGCAACCTGCCCGAAGATGTGAGATCGCGCCACGAATCTCTGTGGTGGCGTTTGGGCCAGGTTTTCCTGATCTTGCTTCTGTTGGCTGGCGGCAGTCTGCGGTTTGGGGCGGAATTTCCGGGCCGGAACCTTGTCCCCGTGCAACTTTTCGAGAGCCTGCTGCTGGCCGGGGCGGCGGGCCTGGCACATATGCTGTGGGGCTATTTCTGGCCCTTGGATGATCGGCGGAGTCATGTGGTCCCGGGCGGCACCGGACTGGGCCTCTTGGCCATCTGGATCTGGCCTTGGGTCGGCACGCCGACGGAGATGGCCTTTCCGGACGATCCGGAGCTGCTCATGCTGTCGTTCATCGTGGCCGCTCCCATTCTCCTGGTGGGTGCGATATTGACGGTAATGGGTCTGGCCCATTGGCTGGCCAAGGCCTTCGTCAGGGTGGGTGCGGGTCTGGGTGCCATCGCTCCGGCTGTGCAGTTGGCCGTGGCCTATCCCCTGGATCACAAGTTTCGGACTGGCGTGGCCATATTGCTTTTTTCCATGGTCATTGCCACGGTTGTGATCATGACTCAGTTCATACAGTCCATCGAGGTGCTTGCCATTCCCCAGGACGAGGACACGGCCGGCTTTGACATGGTCATTATGCCGGGCCTGCTGAGCGTCTTCGACCCCCTGGTGGATCTGGAAGCAGAGGCTGTCAGCCGGGATGACTTTCCCAGCGCGGGAGTGGATGTGATGGCCTCTGTTGCCGAACTGGAGGTGAAAGTGCTGCAGCTGGAGCCATCACTGGATGCAACTTCTTCCTTCTTCCATGTCCGGGGCGTGGACGCGGGCTACGTGAAACTGGCCTCCGAGATATATGGGTTCTCGCGCAAAGGGCCAGGGTATGCCTCGGATGCAGATGTATGGAACGCTCTGGCAAGTGGACAGGACGTTGCCATAGCCACGCAGTTTCCCCTGGCCACTCATGAGTGGCCCGATGACGATACCGGTCGCAGATCCCGGGCATCGGGAGAATCGGGTCGGGGACCCGACAACTCGTTGCCGCATGTCTCTGTTGCTCTGACGGTGGATGGGGATGGCCAGACCGTGCAGAAAACGGTGCAGGTCATAGGCATTCTGGAAAGCTCCTCGACACTGGCGGGCGGTTCCCTCCAGGTTCCCCGTCGCCTTCTGGATGAACTCAATGGCGCACCCGTCATTCCCAGCCGCCACTATGTCAAGGCCGCACCGGGTGCGGATCCCAAAACGGTGGCCGTGGCTCTGGAAAAATCCCTGCTCAGCAGTGCACAGGATGTGACTCTGTTCTCTGAGGAGTTGGTAGTGCTCCAGACCATATCCAAGAGCATGTTGCACCTCTTCCGGGCCTTTTTTACCCTGGGACTGGTAGTGGGCATGACGGGTTTGGCCGTCATCAGCATCAGAGCCGTATTGGAGCGCAGGCAACAGATAGGCATGCTGAGAGCAATCGGCTACAAGTCCTGGAATGTGGCCGCCATCTTCCTCTTGGAATCCAGCTTTATTTCCTTGAGCGGCATCCTCGTGGGAGGGGCCACGGGGCTCTTTCTCGGTCAGGAGATCATCACCCGCTTCTTCGAAGCCGGATTGGACCAGACCGTGCCGATTCCATGGCTCTCGGTTCTCACCATTCTGCTCTCCACTTACGGGGTGGCCCTACTGTTCTCTCTGCTGCCCGCCTGGCAGGCCTCGAGGGTGTATCCCGCCGAGGCTCTGCGATATGAATAGGGATCTTGTCACAACCTGCTCCCAGAGGGCCACGGGGGAACAGGGCAATCGCATCTACATGGAGCGGAATTTCGGGCATTGCCGCTATGCTGGCGGGTGCACCCGGTCCTGTGTCCATCCTGAAGGTCTCCGTCACGCTGGCTCCTGTCTCCGCGTCTCTGGTCGCCTGTTTTGCGGCCCTGCCCGACCCCCGCCGCGTGCGGACCTGTCGGCACAGCCTGGAGGCGGTCCTTTTCATGGCCTTCTGTGCCGTGCTGGGGGGTGCCGACAGCTGGGTGGAAGTGGAGGAGTTCGGGCGGGACCACCAGGCATGGCTGGCCCGGCGGATGGCTCTGCCGCACGGCATTCCTTCCCACGACCCGTGCGGGCGGGTCGTGGCCCGGCTGGACCCCAAGGCGTTCCAGATGGGCTTTGTGGCCTGGATGCAGGCCGTGCATGCCTTGACCACGGCCCATCGCCTGGTGCTGGCCCCATAGCGGGACCTGGGCGTGGGCCTTATATCCGAATTTTTAGATGCGATTGCCCTGCATGGGGGCAGGCCCGACACAACTCCCGGGATGAGCCACGGGTATAATCGGACGCTTGCCCACCATATTTCCAGAGGTCCAAGACATGGCGTTTACGTTACAGATTGGTGATGAGGCCCCGGCCTTTGATCTGCCAGCCACAGACGGTCAGAATTACACTTTGGACAGATTCAATGATGCTGATACCTTGGTGGTTTTTTTCACCTGCAACCACTGTCCCTTTGTTATAGGTTCCGACGAGAATACCCGGGCCACGGCCGAGGCGTTTCGGGACAAGGGAGTCCGTTTTGTCGGCATCAATTCCAACAGCGTGCATGTCGCGGCGGACGATGACTTTGACGGCATGGTTCAACGCATGTCGGAGCACAACTTCCCCTGGGTTTATCTGCGGGATGAATCTCAAGACGTGGCCCGAGCCTACGGAGCCTTGCGCACTCCCCACTTCTATGTTTTCGACAAGGATCGACGGCTGATCTACACAGGACGAGGGATCGACAATCCCCGTGAAGGAACCAAGGCCATTGTGAATGATTTGGAGCGGTGCCTCGCCGAGCACACCTCCGGTCAGGAAGTGTCGCAGCCCCTGACGAACCCCATTGGCTGCAATGTGAAGTGGATTGGGCAGGACGCCCACTGGATGCCGGAAGAGGCATGTGATCTTGTACTGGTGTAACGTGGATTATGGACAGACGCGGCCTCCCTGCGATCGCGTCCCCACCGCCACGCAGGTTTTTTGGGGCGGATGACAGTGGGATGGTGAGTGCCACAGACTCTGCCAAGAACCTAATCCGCTGAATAACCGGCAGGTAAACTCACAGCGACCGTGAGTTTGGGGTTTTGTGTCGATACCGGTGTTGTTAATACGTGTTGATGTGCGGTATCCCGCCCTCTGTGCCCCACAGCAGCGCGAGGGACATAGACCGCATGGCGGCGCTCTGGGAGTACCCCTGCGTGCTCCGCCCCCACCGGTGCAACTGGCCCCGCCACACCGCATGCCCCCTCATGGCGGTGCACCTCGCTGCCCTTGCCCACCGGGTGCCGGTCTGACGGCAGTCCCCGGTACACACTGTAGCCGTCGCGCCGGTACTTGCGTGCGTCCGGCAGCCGCGCGTACAGCCGCCCGAAGGTCTGCGCATCCCGACGGCCCACCTCACAGGCCATCCCCTGGCGACCGTCCTCCTCTTCCCCCACTGCCGTCCAGATCCACACCGCGTGGCGTTTGTCTCCACGCCGGACTTGCACAGAGCCAAGGCGATGACCTGCGCGGGCTGGGGCGTGCGCTCGACTGCGCGCTCTCGCTGAAGGACGGACAACACGCGAGCCGCCTGCTGCGCTTTGTTTTGATCCAGCCCTAGACGGTGAGTTTCTTGACCTCCCGCACGCGCGCGATCGCACTCCGATGCAGGCCTGCGCAGTACATCTTGAACGCCTGGCACTGGGTGGATTCGGCATAGTGGCTGCGGTGGCCGCCGGGCGTGAACTTGGAGTGGCACCCTCTGCACAGATCCGACTGCCTGCCGCGCGCGGTGCCGTACTGGGGCAGTCCGTGGGAGCCGCAGTGGGGGCAAGACAAGTCATCTCGGTACACTCGGGCGGACATGGCACTCTCCTCCCGGCATGGGGCCGCTTCAGGTCGCTCACCTTGATCACATCAACACGTGCTAACAATACCCGTGGCCGCAACATGTGCAGGCGGAGTCCGCTCCGCCTGCACATGTTGCCTATAGTGAAATGACCCTGGGGGCCAAGGTAGGGGCGAAGCCGGATTAGTCCAGGTAAAAAAGCCGGAGGGTGCCGGCGTCGGCTTTTTTGAGCTTGGTCAGTATCGAGCTTAGCAGGGTTGGTGCTTGCACCTATAGGACCACGAAACATGTTCCTCCAGCAACTGCGCCACCTCCATATTGTCCCATGCCCTTGCATTTTCCAGGGGGGTACGGTCACTGCTATCCAAGGCATAGGGGTTGGCACCGTACTGCAGCAGTGCCTTGGCCACAGCCACAGCGTTGGAGCTAGCGGCCATGTGCAGAGGTGTACGGCCTCTTTCATTGCGTACTTCAGGGTTGGCACCATGCGTCAGCAATACCTCCACCACATCGATGCCCAAGTTGGAATATATAGCGGCCAAATGCAATGGAGTCAAGTGACCATCCAGCACATTTGGGGCATCGGGATCGGCACCGGAGCGCAGCAGGACCTCTGCAGATCTGGGACTGTTGTAAAACACGGCGTAGTGCAACGGGGTCTTTCCATAGGCATCGCGCGCATTGGGCTTCTTGCCCCCGAGTGTCAATGCCAAGCTGGTCAGCCATGACCAGTCGAATTTTACCACGTAGTGGAGCAACGGCGGGATCGGAGGGCCAAAATAGACCTTCGGCCCCCTTTCACACTGCATGGCTACCTCAGGGGAGCCTCCCCGCGAGAATATTAGAGCAATCTGCCATCGGGGCTGTACCATTTCCGTTGTCCTCTGAAACCCGGGGCCATGGCAGACAACGCATCGGAAGAGAGCACACAGGACGACACCCATGACCAACGCCACGATCAGCCCTGTGCCCAAGGCGCGAAGAATTCCCTGATGGAGTGGCATGAAGGGACCACCGGTCTTGGTGTACGTTAACGTGAGTTAGGGATAAGCGGTCTCCGAGAGAGCCCGTCCCCATCGCAACGCAGGCTTCTGGGGCTGATGGCAGCAGGCCATTAATCCCGACCTCAGAGCCTGTGTGCAAAGGGATTGAGTTCGTATATCATGGGCCGGCATGCCCTTTTCCGGCCTAGAGCATATCATGCCTCGGACCCCCTATCCCAGCGATCTCACGGAGGCCCAGTGGGAGCTGCTGGCCCCCTTGATCCCGGCCGCCCGGCCGGGCGGCCGGCCCCGCACGGTCGATCCGCGGGAGATCGTGAACGCCATTTTCCAGGTGCGGCGCAACGGCTGCACCGGGCGGGCCCTGCCGCATGACTTTCCGCCGTGGGGCACGGTCTGGAGCTACTGCCGGCGGGGGCGCCAGGATGGCACACTGGAGCGCATCCACGACGCCCTGCGGGTGCGGCGCCGGGCCGGGCGGGCGGACACCCCCAGCGCCGCCATCGGGGACAGCCCGTCGGTCCAAACGACCGCAAAAGGGGGGTCCGGGGCTACGATGCCACCCAAAAGGGGAACGGGCGCAAACGGCACATCCTGGGGGACACGAGGGGGCTGCTGCGGGCGGGGGCGGTGCATCCCGCCGACATCCCAGACCGCGAGGGGGCCCAGCCGGTCCTGCCGCCGCGGGCTACCGTGGGCCGGCATGGGCCGCCTGGGTGCAGGACACCGTGGGCGGGACCGTGGAGATAGTGTCCCGGCCGCCGGGCACCGGGGCTTTGCCGTGCGGCCCCGCCGCTGGGTGGTGGAACGCACGTGCGGTTGGCGGGGACGCTGTCGGCGGCTGAGCCAGGCCTGTGAGAAACTGCCTGCCACCCCGGCAGCCTGGATCCGGCGGGCCATGACTCACCTCATGCTGCGGCGCCTGGCATGACCCTTTGCACACAGGCTCTCAGAGGCACCAGGAAGTTGGCTGGACTGCGGTGACGAGTATACTCCACCTGCAAGATGTTCTTGCGCGGGCCGTTGCTGGACTCGATGAGGACACGCCGGCGGAGCAGCACCTTGTCTACCCGCGACAGGAGTCGGTGATGCATGTGGGACCGCAGGCGGGTGATCGGTGGCAGGCCCCGCTCGTACAACGCGGTGCACAGGGCTTGGGAGATGTATCCTTTGTCGCCCCCGAGCTGGCTACACAGAGCCTGGAGCAGTCGGGGGGCACGGCCCTAATACTACAGTTGTAGATGGTACAAGGGTCGTCTGTCCCGGTCCTGCGGGAGTTCCGATGTGGGTCCCTGCCCTCCCGCCCCCTGTTGCGGCGGTCGGAAGTGCGGAGCCGCGCCTTGGCCTGCATCGAGGGTCTGCTCAGTGCCGCGGAGCGCAAGCACGGCAGGCAACTGGCGGCAGTCCAGGGCGACGCCACCCCCTACGGCATGTCGTATCTGCGGCATCGGGCCTGCGGGTCTGCCGACGCGGCCTGCGCCGCCCTGCAGCGCTACGTGTCCGACCCCCTGGGCGATCCGCAGGGCATCCTGCGGATCGACGAGACCGGGTTTCGGAAGCAGGGCACGCACTCGGCCGGGGTGGCCCGGCAGGACCGGGAGCGGTACCTGCCGCGGGCCTGGACCGATGATCCGGACTGGGGGCGCTATCTGCGGTTCCGGCGGCCCCTGCAGGACCCCGAGGCCTGGCAGGCCTATGGGGTGTATGCGCCCCAGACCGGTCCCACCGCCACCCTGGTGCAGGTGGCGGGCCGCCGCGGGCGCATCGAGCAGGCCTTCCCGGTGGCCAAGGGCCAGGTGGGACTGGACGCATACGAGGTGCCCACGGCCCACGGCCGGGCGGCGGCGTGGGCCTGGAGGAGATCTGCCGGCGGTGGTGGCACCTGGTGCTCCAGGTACCCGCCGCCGCGGCCCAGGTCCTGGCTTGGTCACTCTGGCGCCGCCAGCATCCATGGGTGGCCCTGCACTGTCACGGGAAACGCCGACAGGCCAAGTTCCTTTGCCCCTCTGGCTCGCACCGCGGCCAGAAATCGTCGCCAGCAGAGCAGGAGGAGACTCATGGAGACACCTTGGCGGACAGTATGCAGCATGCACAAGGATACGCTCCTTGCACGCCCGAGGTGCTCTTGCTTATCCATAACTGTTGTAATGCAGAGTCGTGATCTGTCCCGCTGCCGCCTGCCCGGTCCCGGTATGTGGGCCAGAATTGGTGTGTGCGGAAGGCTTGGAGACCCAGCCTGTCAGCGAGTAGCTTTCTCCCTGGCTTCATCAAAACTGTAACTGTTCTGCGCGAACAGAGAGGATTGGCGCGGTTTCCATGTGCGGTTCCCGACCAAGTCAAAAATACCATTGTCCAGGCTGATCGGGTAGTACCAATGGTCTAGGATGGAGATGCCAGGTGCCTTGTGGGGTGTTTCGGCATTAAGAAACAGCAGCACCTGCTGGTTTCTTTCAAGACCAGGGAAATGTCCTGCCACTGCTATCCTGCTCTTGTCGGGTACGCCGACAACTATGACACTGGGACTCGCACCGCGCAGAGTCTCTGTGACCGTGACTTCATGAAATACAATGGGTATGCCCCCGTCTTGCTTTTCTGCAGGATCCGAAGCGCCGTAGTCAATCTCCCGACCCACAACACGTCCTATGGTGCCGCGGACTACAAGATCAGATGCCGCCGACAGGTCCTCAATGGACTCGTAGACGGGCATATCGATAAACATCACCATGGAAGGAGAATCTTCCTGAACCGCAAACCAAACCGTTGTAATCAGAACAGGCACCAAGATGGCCGCCAACAGGGGCAACACGATTTCGCGACGCCGGGCAATGGAAATGGTCATGCACAATATCCTTTCTGACAAGGGGTTGTCCATACCCAATGGACGGGGATGAAGAGGAGCCGAAAAAATGGGTGCCAAGCTGCAAGCTATTGGTAAATATCGTCCACAAATCCAACATCGCTATCGGATGGCAGGGTGTCTGTATGGTTGTGCACAGTGTCTCTGCCAAGATCGGCATCGCGGCATGCGGGCGCGACCCTCAGAGCCTGTGTGAGAAGGTCATGCAGGCCCTGCAGCATGAGGTGTGTCATGACCTACCGGATCCAAGCTGCCGTGGCTGTGGGGCTGCGATGTGATCGGCGACCAGGGATTCTTGGGGACCACCGGGCTACGGGGCCACGCCGAACGCCAAAGCCACCGGATCGGGACTCTCACCCGGATCCATCACGGCACACCCCGCCCGCGCAGAACCACTGGCTCCATCGTGTGCGCGAGCGCATTGAAGGCACCTTTCACGCCGTGCAGCACACCGGACGCCACCTGGAACACCTGTGGCGCAAAACGGTCGTGGGGCTGGTCATCCATGTCATGGCCAAGATGAGCCGGCACACGCTCCAACGGGTCTTGCGCCGCTTCTGGGGCTTGGATGTCCCATCTTTCACGACCGTTGCGGCCATATAATTCCACAGCAGACGTACATTGAGACCTGAGTGTATAGCGTTCAAGGCAACGGATTCCCGGGTTTGAATCAGTGACCGGATTGGAGTGGGACAGGTGATGATGACAACTGCATCCAAGATCAAGGACCTGGAAATTTACCGCCTGTGGGTGCCTACCCGGGAGGCAATCCGGCGGGAGATGGAGCGGGCCCATATTCACCTGTGGTCTGAAGTGGAGGTCATTCGTGTGACTCTGGAATCAGGCGTGGAGGGGGTGGGCGAAACCATTGTCAACTACACTTGGGGACGACCGCGGCAACCGGAGAAAGCCATCGGGCGGAATCCCGCTGAACTGATGTGGGACGACCGGTGCGGCGCGGGCTTGCAAATGGCGCTCCTGGATGCCGTGGGCAAAGAGCTGGGGGTTCCGGTGCACCGTCTCTTGGGGGTTCCGGTACGCATGCACTGTCCCATTTCCCACTGGGGCCACGACATGCCGCCGGAGCTCTATGCACAGGAAGCACAGTGGGCTGTGGCACGGGGCTATACCAGCATGAAAATCAAGACCCGGCCCTGGTTCGATGTGCGCGAGACTCTCCGGCAAATCAGCGCCTGCACTCCGGACGGGTTTCAGATCGATGCCGACTGGAATGATTTCCTGCTGTCAGGCCCCAATGCGGTTGCCGTCATGCAGGAACTGACCCGCGATTTCCCCCAGCTGTCCCTGGTGGAAGGGCCCCTGCCCGTGGAAGACAGCGACGGCAACCGCAGTCTGATGGAGGCCATTGCGATTCCCGTGGCCCACCACTATGCGGACGCCTTGGCCCGGCGCATTCTGGATGGGAAGGTCTGTGACGGTTTTGTCATGGCGGGCGGCGTGTCCCAAGTCATGCGCGGGGGTCTTACTGCCGCCTCGCTGAACATGCCGTTCTTCCTGCAGATGGTAGGCACGGGCTTGACCACAGCCCTGGCGACTCATTTGGGAGCCGTGCTGTCTCATGCCCAATGGCCTGCAATCACGTGCCACGAGATATACGAAAATGATCTCATAGCGTCCCCGATGTCCATCTGCCAAGGCTATGTCGAGGTCAGTGCACAGCCTGGCCTGGGCATCACCTTGGACATGGAAGCCGTCAGTCGATATGCCATGCAGGGCTCCGAGCCCGTAGTGCCTCCCCGTGTTCTGCAATTCAGCAGATCCAACGGCATGGAAGTCTATTTTGCCGACAATTCGCATAACCTGTCGTCGGTCTGGTCCTATTTCAAGCAGGGCAATCAACCGGTGTGCGAACGGGGCGTGAACATGACCATGTGGGAGACGGCAAGCAGCCCGAAACTCAAGGAAATCCATCGTCGGGCACAACAGAGCGGCCCCGTTGTATGTTTTCGGGGGCAGACTTCATGAAAGGCATTGTCGACGAGCATGTGGTCATAGCCGGCGCCGCGGAAGGCATGGGGCAAGTCATGGCTGTCATGTTCGCCCAGCAGGGGGCGGTGTTGACCCTGTGGGACCGGAATCCCCAGGTGCATGAGGTGGCCACTGCAGTGGGAGGGCAGGCTGAGACCGTGGACGTGACGGATGGGACTGCAGTCCATGCGGCTGCCGCAGACGCCGAAGAGCGGAAGCCGGTCACCCATGTGCTCTATGTCGTCGGCATGGGTTCAGGCAAGTCTGGTTACCCTTTCTGGAAACTGAAGCCGGCGGACTGGCCCGCTGTGTACAACGTGAACGTGCAAGGAGCGGTCAACGTGGTCCATGCCGTGGTAGAGCCCATGGTGTCACGCCGGAAAGGCAGCTTTGTCTTGCTTTCATCCGTATCGGGACAGTTTGGGGCCCAAAACGATCCTCCCTACAGCGCGGCCAAGGCCGCCCTCATCAGCTTTGGCCAGGTCATGGCCATGGATCTTGCGGCATTCTCGGTCAGAGCCAACCTGATTGCCCCGGGGATCGTGGACACGCCCATGCAGAAGAGGGTCTATGCCGCCAATGTCGCACGGCTGCCTGAGAGCGAACGGCCTGACTACGAGACCTGGCTCCAAGCAAAACTGGCCAAGATGGTTCCCTTGAATCGTCCACAGACTCCGGAAGACATCGCGCAGGCGGCTCTCTTTCTGTGCTCGGATGCAGCCCGGAACATCACCGGTCAGGTCCTCAATGTAGATGGTGGCTGGATCATGAAGGGATGAGGCACAGGTTCGCCGGATTCCCAGGGGCCAGGATCCAATTCAACCTCATTGGGGCCAGATTCAGCCAGATCGAATTCCAGAAGGCCCTCTATGTAACAGTGCTTCCACCTCGTCCTTGTAGGGCAAGAGGCTGCCAGTTCCCATATGGGTGACTGCAGCCGCCCCCACGGCATTGGCCATCATGCCCGCATCATGGAGGGATTGGCCCTGTAGCAGGGCGGCGATGAACCCTGCCGCAAACGAGTCCCCCGCCCCAATCGTGTCTACCACTTCCACGTTGAAGCCTGGGCACTCCCATCGCTCCAGGGCCGACACTATCTGACACCCTCGGGGTCCGGTCTTGGTGACCACCAAGGAAGGGCCTGCCTCCAATAGAGCCTGGGCCGCCGCCATGGAGTCTGCTTGTTGCGACCAGGCACAAATCTCCTCTTCCGTGGCCAGCAACACATCCGTGGTTGTGATGGCCGGTGCAACCAGGTCCGACCAATACGCCTCCGGTCCCAGATCCAGGCAGATCAGCCCTCCATGCGCTTGGGCATGTCGCATGCAGGTCAAGGTGTTTGCAGCGCCTTCCAGGGCATCTGGCGTAAGTGCATACCCTGTAGTGAACAAGACGGTGGCCTCTTCCATGGCAGTGAGCCAGGAGGATTGGAAGGAAATCGGCTGGGACAGTGTCCAGCCGCCGGCGAAAACGTGTTCCCCATTCTGGGCCACCACATTGACGGACAGAGGCGTGGTTTGATTCGGAGCAAACAGAGTGCCCTGCAGGTCGATGCCCTCGGTTTCCAGGATGTCCGCCACGAGCTGGCCTGCCACATCATCTCCCAAGGCGCCAATGGCAGAGGTCTTCAACCCCAGTCGCACGCCCATGATCAGCGTGTTGCCGGTGCCGCCAGCCTCCCACTGGGTCCATGCCGAATGCTGGTGTTTGCCCGCTTCCAGAGGAAGCGAGGATATGGGCAGAATCAGGTCCATGGCCAAACCGCCGATGGTGGTCAGATCCCACTTGCGCTGAGGCAGACTTTCCCAGAGCCGATCTCCAGCGGCAGGTGCTTGAGTCATTCCATCTCCCTGGGCAGACGAGTGAACCGCCGGCGACGAACCCCAGCAATAATCACAGCGGCGAGAAAAGGCAACGCAGGCAAGACAATGGACCAGCCCAGCTGTCCCGACCCCAAGACCCGCACCGTGCGCTGGCTGCCCGGCAATGGGTTGCCGGCAGTGTCTTCCAATTGGATCCTGGTCCCCAGCGGCAAGGCTGCAGCGTCCAATTCATACCCGTAAAAATCGGGGCGACGCTCTCTCAACCTCTCCAGATCGGTGGTGGTCTGGTCGTGAATCTCGTACCCCAGGGCCGCGCCGGTAATTTGGCGGACGGCATAGGGTCTGCGTTCGATGCGCACAATTTCCCGACCCCGCTGGTATACCACCAGCTGCGCATCCTCGATTTCGGCCAACTGGAACCAGGCAAAGCGATCCGGCCGTCCACCCCAGGACTGTGGGTCCAGCAGTCGGGACAAATGGAGTTCCCGGTATTCGACCTGCGCAAAGGGCTGCAGATAGGCTTTGGCGTCTCCGCGCAGGTAGATGCCCTCACCCGCATCCTGGGAAGTTTCCGGAAACGTGTATCTGTCATGGGGAATCACCGAGTACGATACACCTGCGCCCGTGGCATCAAAGACCACCAGCCTTTTCCGGCTGCCCGGCACGGGCGTGCCCTCGGGCCCGTGCAAGGCGATGCGGTAGGTTCCGGCGTGCAAGGCGATGGCATGACCGAGATTCACCTCGGTACTGGAATAGTAGAAGGGCTCTGGCTCCCGTGGCGGCGAGGGCGGCTCCCCCTCCAGCTCATTCGCCGCTATGGCCGCATCCAGATCCTGCCGGTACTGCATGGTGTCCTGGAAGTACTGCAGGACCGCCTCCCGGTATGCCGAGCGGGCGGTGTCGAACCGCTCCCACTGGACAAGGGCCTGGTCACCCACAAACAGTTGGCCTGGACTTTCGCCCTTGCCTTCTGCATATTGAATTACATACTCCGTCAGGTCCGCCTGGGCAATGTCCCTGCCGGCTTGCCGAATGACCAGGGTTCCTTCCACTTGTGCGTTCAGGGCATCCAGGTCGGCTTTCCGCTGGTTCGTAATCGGCCAGTAGTACACAAGGGTGCGACGCAACGCAATGACAGAAGGTGCGTTGGCCACCAGATAAATGGTGTCCAGCTCTTCCGTGTAGTAGGAGCTCTCATACGACCCTCCCAGATGGGCATTGACGAGATACACCAGTTCCTCGGTCCTGACTGGATCCTGGGCCACGATGGCCGTGGTCATGCCTTGCAGGCACAACAGCAGTGCACAACCGGTCCAGCAGGCCCTGCGCAGCCCTCCCCTGTTCACAGGCGAATCCCTCGCGGCAACAGAAAACGCATGCTGCCTGCCGTCAGGAGGGTGGCATACAAGGCCGTCACCACCACTGCTGTCAGTGCATTTGCCGTGTCTCCCCTGCGGATGGCTTCCGTTCCCTTGGCCAGCAGCCCAAAGGGCGAGATCCAGCCCAACACCTGATTGACTGCATCCAGCACTTCCCTCAGTACCCGTACCGGATCGTAGTACTGGCTGGCGGACGGAGCCAGAGTCAAGAGCAGGGGGCCGAACTGGGCAGCCAACAGCAACAGGGCCATGGCCATGAACCAGCCCAAGGCGGCGCGCAATTTGCCGGTGGCGGCCGCCAGACAAATGCCAAAGGCCATGAGATACAGGGCCACCGGAATCGAAATGCCGATGACCGCCCATGTGGAGGCAGGCAGGGCGAAACGGCTGATGATGGCCAACACGCCGTAGCCGCAGGCTCCCAGCGCCACGGCTGCGCCATAGGTGGTGGCACAGGCCAGCATTCTCCCGCCGACGTACGCCACGCTGTCCATAGGGCCATAAAAGAGGATTTCCAGCGTGCCACGCTCCATTTCCCGCGCCACCGTCGTGATGACGGCCACCGTCAGGAAGAAGGAGATGGCCAACACGAAGCTGTACACGGGCAAATTGAATGAACTGGACAGGATGTTGAGGCCGCTCTCCGCCACAGTGTCAATGTAATTGATGAGAAACAGATAGGAAGCCAAGGCTCCCAGCCAGAAAACCACCAGTGTGCCCGGGTTCAAGAGCAAAGCCTGGGTGTCCCTGGCCCAGATCATGCGCAAGGCCCAGTACCGGTGGGTAGGCTCACAACAGGCACTGAGCCTGGGGCCCGCAGGATCCATCATGTCTTGCCTTCTCTCACCCAATCCTCTAAATTCTGCTCTGTGATTGACACAAATGCCTGCTCCAAGGTCACCTCTTCCATTTGCATCTGCACAATGACTCCTTCCTGCCGTGCGATGGCCTTGGATACGCTTGCCCGCGTGGCCGCGGTATCGCCAGGGTGCAGAGACACGGCCAGTTGCCTGTCCTGGCACTGCACGGCCTGCACGCCTGCCACACTGTGCAGGTGCGGCGCGATCCTCTGGGCAGATTCGGCCAACTCTATCAGCAGCCGGGCATTGGGTTGCAGCCGGGCCTTAAGGCTGGACACGGAGTCTTCAGCCACCAACCTGCCCTTGTGCATGATGCCCACGCGGTCTGCCAGCTGCTCCACTTCGGTCAGCAGGTGGGAAGATATGAACACCGTACTGCCGCGGGCGACCTCTTCCTGCAGCACCTCTCGGATCTCGACTACCGCCCGCGGGTCCAGCGCGCTCACAGGTTCATCCAACACCAACAATTCCGGCTGATGCAGCAAGGCCCGAATGAACCCGAGTTTCTGCTGCATCCCGCGCGAGAAGCTCCGGGCGCGGGCATCGGCTGCAGCAGCCAGATTGAATCGTTCCAACAGGGTGGCAATGCGTTTTTCGAGGTCTTTGACCCTGTACAGACTGCCGAAGAACCTCAGATACTCGCGGGCCGACATGTCGTCGTAGAACACCTGCTGCTCACCCACCACACCGATGCGCTGTCGAGTCGCGAAGTCCCTTTCCGCGGCAGGCATGCCAAACAGCGAGGCTTCGCCACTGGTGGCGGACAGCAGGCCCAACAGGATCTTGATTGTGGTGGTCTTGCCCGCTCCATTCGGTCCCAGGAATCCGTAGACCTCGTTGGGTTGCACGGACAGAGAGACTCCTCTCACGGCGTCAAAGTCGCCGAAGGACTTGGACAGGGCGTGGGTGTGAATGACAGTCGACATGCCTGGAAAACGGGTGTGGCACAGAAAGTGTGATACGCATTATGATACGACTCGCATCCCTGCGCAGGTCGAAAACGTGCCTTGGGTGTACTCCGTGATCCAGCCACAGGGAATCCGTGACCAGTACTCCTTCCTCCCGCTTCCTTGCGCAGCTTGATATCCGTGCTCCGGGATTCGCGCAGCGTCTGCGGGACATCATCACCCCGGAACGCGCCTTTGCCGTGTTTCGCCAAATCGCCGATACCTACGCTCCATCCTTGACTGTGGGACATACCCGCGCCCCGGTTTTGGCCCGTCAGCTGCAGGCAGCCCGCGCAGAGGGAATTCTGGATGACAACGTGGACTTCGAGTGCAATCATCGGCAGACTGGCGTGGCCGCCGCGTTCTTGGGTGCGCGTGCATCGATCCGCACTTGGTCGGTGGCCCACCTGGACCATATCAGCTATCTGACCAAGCCTCGTCAAGAGGCCGGCTACCCCCTGACTCCCTTCTGCCAATCCCGCCAAACCCATGGGAGTCGCCCTGGGTTGGCTCTGCGTTTCGACACCGCGCATGGTCAGGCGGCTGTGCTCGCGGAGGGCGAGCTCATTACCGGCAGCGCAGGTCCAGAGGGCTTGGAGCCGGTGCATTTCTTCAAGACGGATGCCACGGATCTGCCATTGGCCACCCGCGTCTGCTATGCCACCGCGGCCACATGGGACCGGGAAACCGACATGGTGTATGGCTGCATTGACAACGCGGCCTGTTGTGCCGCGCAATTGCTGGCGGTGCTGGTGACGGCCCCCTACCAGCCAGACGTCATGGTCCTGTGGCCAGATGAAGAGGAAGGCGTGGTGGATGTGGGCCCTCCCTCTTTTGCCCGGGCTTCCTGGCGTCTGGTGCATCGCACTCCGCCGCATTTGCTGCCGAACCTGGTTTTTGTCAGCGACATTCAGGACCTCCTGTTTGCCGAGGGAGTCGATCCCCGGGACCCCGTATACTTTGGCCATGGAGCCAGCATGGAAGGGCATGCCAGTCGCACCCGAGGGGCTGTCACACCACCGCGGCTGCAGACGGCAATGCGCAGTCTGGTGCAGGGCATGCAGGCATGGGACGTGCGTGTGCGTGAGACGGGCCGTCATGTGAACCGCGGCGACGATGTCGCCCTGGTCATGGCCACCCCCAATATTGCCTTTCTGAGTTGTCCTGGCGCGTTTACCCACTTTCAGGAGACTCCCCGAGCCAGCATTCGGGATATCATGCACTTGGCCAAGGCCTTGGCCGTGTCATGGATGGCCGCGCAGGATCCGGAATGGATCGACCCGTTTTCCCGATAATCCACACAGAGACCCGGCCCCGCAGCCCACATGTCTGACACACCGCCTGACCTGATCTCGATTTCCAATGTCATCATTGATGACATTGTGAGCTGGGACGGGCAGACCCATATGGGTGTACTCGGCGGATCCGGGTCTCATGCCGTCGCCGGCATGAGAGTGTGGCATCGCGGGTCCGTGGGGATCTCGGCCTACATTGGGCCGGACCTGCCTGGGGACTGGCTCCCCGCCTTGGAATCGCTGGGCCTGGAGCCCCAGGGCTTGATCACGCTTCCCCGGCTCGCCACGCCGCGGGCATGGCAGATCTTTGAGCGGGACGGCCGCCGTTCCGAGATATTTCGGACCGCGGCCACCGAGTTCTTCGAGCACTCCAGCGATTTTGCCCGGGTCCCTGTCCCTTGGTGGGATTGCAAGGCCTGCCATATCCAAGTGGGAGGCAGCTTGCCCCAGGTCCTGCCTGCTTTGCAACGGTTGAAGGCAGGCGACGTGGCGGCCTACATTCTTTATGAACCGCAGGAAGCCTGCCTGGTGGAACCTCCGGCCCTGTGGACCCCCGTGCTGGAACTGGCGGATGCCGTCTTTCTCAATCGGAAGGAAGGCAGGGAATGGACCGGCTTCAGGGACCCCATGGACATGGCAGACCAGATCCAGACATGGGGTGGCCAAAATCTGGTCATAGGGCAAGGACCAGACGGGGCGTTGGCCCGAACCCGGACGGGAGATTCATGGCACATCGCGGCCTACCCGGTGCAGGCTGCGGATGACACGGGGGGTGGCAATGCCCTGAGCGGAGGGCTGTTGGCCGGCATATGGCAAGGGGCGGAATTTCTGGCCGCGGCCCAGATGGGTGTCGTCAGCGCCAGTTTCGCGGTATCCCAGTTCGGCCTCCCTGCGAATTGGGAGCAGGTCGTGCAGAAGGCGGCAGACCGCTTGCAGTGGGTACGACAACACACCCGGGCAGTAACATGATCCCGGCCTTGTCTGGGAGATGGACCGTCTCGGATCCGGCCCATGGCCAAGAGGAAATCCCGGAAAGGCTGCCGCTGTCTCGTGGCCGGACAGGGCGATTGCATCTAAATCAGCCAAACCACCCGGACACCACCCAATGGACACCTGTCGGAGACCCGCAGATGAGGACCTCGGATCATGGCCCTACAGCCTTGTGGATTGCAAAACAGACCATTAGACTGAATATTTCCGCAAAAAACTCGCATCTTGAGGCAAGAACTTGACCGTAAATTTAGATGCAATTGCCCTGCGTGGCCGGACCTCTCACGTTCACCCGCGAATCGATAAGGACGTATAATGACGGCAGTTCTTTCCCAATGGCAGGACTCCCACCTAGGCCATCGTTTCTCTGTCTGCGCAGACAGAGCAGGGTGGCGGTTGGGACAGAGGGTCTTGCCTAATCACCGGACTTCGGTCTTCAATTCTAGGAGAGTGGCAATGCGTGTTTTGACAATGACGTGGCTGATTGGTGTGGTCAGTGCAATGGTCTTGGCGGCCTGTGTCGTGGCGCCTGCGGCACCGGCTGAACCTGACATGATGGATGAACCGGGTCCGTCCGGGCCCGTCACGCTGCGCTTCCTGGCCATAACGGATGACGACCAGTTGAACGCCTGGCGCGAGATTCTGGATTCGTTCCAGCAGTTGAATGATGGCGAATATTCCTATGTGGAAATCGAGTTCGAAACCGTGCCTTTCCGGGAGCTGTTTCCGAAAATCGAGTCTTCGGTGGCGGTAGGTCTGCCCTGGGACCTGTTCCAGGCCGATGGACCCGACATGAAGCATTACGGTTTCAACCGGGTCATCACGCCGCTGACCGACCACTTCAGCGAAGAGGAAATGAGCCAGTGGTTCCCGCAGTCCATTGAGGAAGGCAGCTTCCGCGACGAGTTCCTGGGCCCTCCCATCATGCAGTCCTGTTCCCTGATGATGTACAACCGTGACATGACCGATGCGGCGGGCATTTCCCCTCCCGTCGCGGTGGACGACGGGTGGACCATGGATGAAGCCATGGCGGCCTGGGAAGACACCACCGTGGACGAGAACGGCGATGGCGTGCCGGAGGTCTGGGGCGTGCGATGGGGTCAGGGCACGTGGACCGGTGACTACGAGCACGGCATTTTCCGTCGTTCCAATGGCGCGGTCGGCAGCCCGACCTATGCCGGCATGGGCGAAGACGGGACCAGCTTCCGGGGCTATCTGGACACACCGGAAGCCGTGGAGGCGATGCAGTTCTACCAGGACATGCACCTGAAGAACAAGGTGACGCCAGTGGAGCCCATCCCGGAGATTTTTGAAAGCCGCCAGTCCGCCTTCATGATCACCCCGGACAATCGCATTGGCGCCCTGAACCGCATTCACGGAGAGGGCGGCTTCAACTGGGGCGTGACCAGCATCCCGTACTTCCAGAGCCAGGTCTGCCACACCGGCAGCTGGCACTACGGCATATCTCCCAACACGGAACACTTCGAGGAGGCTCTGGCCTTTGTGAAGTACGCCTCCAGTGACGCGGGCGCCCGCATCTGGTACAAGCATGTACGGCAGCTGCCGGCCAACATTGGTCTCTTCAACGAGCTGGACGAATACAGCGAAGACGGCAGCCAGCGCATCTGGCTGGATGCCATGAACACGTTCGGCATCCCCCGCATTCAGACTCCGGGCTATACGGAATACCAGCAGCTCTTTGCCGAGGCTGCCGGCAACATCACGTTCGGGGCCGATCCGCAGGATCAGCTCAGCGCGGCTGCCCGCCGCATCGAAGGCCTGGTGGCCAAGTATGCCGGCTGGAACGAATAGCTTTTGCTCTAGCGTCTAGACATGGCAATCTGATGGCTGTCCAGGCATGATTCCTCATCCTCTGGACAGCCGTCTTCTTCTTCTGCTCGATTGATGCTTGCGTCGTCGCCGCCGCAAGCCTTGCGGGGCTGGCACCGGCTTTGGAACAGGCGGAACCGCTATTACCTGATAGCGTTTCTGTTTGTGTTGCCGGCCCTGATCAACTTCACCATCTTTCGCTACCTGCCCATTCTGGCAGCCTTGCGCGCCAGTGTGTACCAGTACTCCCTGCTGGGGGGATTTGGCGACTTTGTCGGTCTGGATCAGTATCAGGCGATCTTCGCGGACCCCTATTTTCGCAATTCGCTGCTGGTGACCCTGAAGTTCACCTTCTACAAGGTGCCCTTGCAGGTGCTCTTTTCCTTGTTGCTGGCCCTGTATCTGACGCAGCAGAACCTGGCCACCGCGCTGGTCCGGAGCGCCATTTTCACGCCGGTCGTGACCTCGGTGATCGTGGTGTCCGTGCTGTGGTCCATGATGTATCACTCGCAGCTGGGCCTGATCAACAGCCTGCTGTCCATCGTGGATGTGCCGCCACAGGCCTTTCTGTCCAATCCCCGGCGGGCCTTGCCGGCCTTGACCGCCATGATGATCTGGAAGGATGTGGGCTTTTCCATGATTATCCTGATGGCGGGGCTCAAGGGCATTCCCCATGTATACCGCGAGGCGGCCGTGGTGGATGGCGCGCGGCCCTGGGAGGTGCTCTGGTACATCACCTTGCCGCTTCTGCGCCGCGTCATGATGTTCGTGGTGGTGACCCAGACCATTTTTTCGTTTCAGGTGTTCGTGCCTGTCTATGCCATGACCCGGGGAGGCCCCCTGGAGACCACCAAGGCGGTGGTCTATTACATCTACCAGTATGGGTTTCTGTTTCAGGACATGGGCACAGCCAGTGCCATGTCCATCGTGACCCTCTTCATTCTGCTGACCGTCAGCCTCATCCAGATGCGGCTGTTTAGGTCCGAAGTGGCTACCTAGGCGGCTGAGGGCCATGGCTCTGTTAGAGGATCTCAGCAGCAACCTGCACCGCGCGCAGGTCGATCCGGTGGTCCCCCCGTCCAGTCGCCGTACCTGGCACGGCACGCTGCTGGGAGTTGCCTTGGGACTTTCCTATGGGGTGCTGTTCCTGGTTTTCACGGTGCCGTTTTTCTGGATGCTGTTTGGCAGCATTCGGGAAGAATCGGAGATTTTCGCGCACCTCTATCCCTTTAGCTGGAAGACCCTGCTGCCCATTCAGTGGACGCTCAAGAGCTATGCCGACATCTTCGGCATTTCGGCAGACGGTCAAAAGTACGGGCTGCAGTTCCAGCGCTTCCTGGCGAACAGCTTCTTCGTCTCCTTCGCGGTGGTGTGCAGCTCGCTGGTCATCAACACCTTGGCCGCCTACTTCTTTGCCCGCCTCAAGTTCCCCTTCAAGACCTGGCTGCTGGTGTTTGTCGTGGCCACCATGCTGGTGCCTTTCCAGGCCACGATCGTGCCGCTGTACATCGTGGTCGATGCGCTGGGCATGGCCAACGCCTTCTCGGGCCTGATCCTGCCCTGGTACGCCAGTCCCTTCGTCATCTTTGCCCTGATGCAGTTTATGCAGGACATTCCGGTCGACCTGGATGAGGCGGCCCTCATGGATGGGGCCAACCTGTTCCAGATCATGTGGCGCATCATCGTGCCCCTGACCATTCCGGGGCTGATTACGATGTCGCTCCTGGAATTCCAGTTCATCTGGAATCTCTTCTACTGGCCGCTGATCGTGATCAGCTCGCCCAAGCTGCAGATGATTCAGGTGGCCATCGCCACCCAGACCACCCAGACCCAGACTTTCTGGGGGCGCACCTTCGCCGCTTCCGTGACCGCCTCGCTGCCTGTGATTGTCATGTTCCTGATTCTGCAGCGTTATTATGTGCAGGGTGTCGCCATGACCGGCTTGAAGGGCTAGGGGACACCATACCTGCAGGAGATTGTCCATGCTCCACCCGCGCAAGTTCATATTCGACACCGATCCGGGCGTGGATGATGCCATGGCCTTTCTCTTCGCCATGGCCTCCCCCGAGCTGGAACTGGTGGGTGTCACCACGGTCTTCGGCAACGGCGGGATCGGCACCACGACCCAGAATGCCTTGCGGCTGGTGGAACTGGTGGACCGGCCCGACATTCCGGTCGTGGCCGGGGCAGCCCGGCCTCTGCTGCATCCCTACGCGGGCATGGGCGCGCGTGTGCACGGCGCGGACGGGTTGGGAGAAACGCACCTGCCGACACCGGCCGGCCAGCCGCACCCGGGCCATGCGGCCCAGTTCATCATCGACACGGTGATGGCCAGCCCGGGCCGGATCTCCCTGGTCGCAGTGGGGCCCTTGACCAATTTGGCCTTGGCGGTGTCGCTGGAGCCCCGCATTGTCCAGGCCGTGCGGCAGGTGGTCCTCATGGGGGGGACCGCGTTGCGCCCTGGCAACGTGACTCCGGTGGCCGAGGCCAACATTCACAACGACTCGGCCGCCGCGCGCATCGTGTTTGATGCCGAGTGGCCTTTGAGCATGGTCGGACTGGATGTCACCTGCGCTTCCATCATGTCGCCGGAATACCTGCGGGAACTGTCTGTCATGGGCAACAAGGCCACCGACTTCATTGCCCAGATCGTGCCGTTTTATTTGGATTTTCACCGCAGTCGCGGCGAAGATGGGATTTATGTGCACGACTCGTCCGCGATCGCCTATGCCATTGATCCGTCCCTTTTCACGGTGAAGACCGTGCCTGTGCACATTTGTGTCGAGGCAGGCAAGGTGGATGGGCAAACGATTCCGGATTGGGGCGTGGCATGGTCCGGCAGCAACAAGGTCAATGTGTGCCTGGAAGTGGACTCGCCCCGATTGCTGGCCATGTACAAGGAAAGACTGGCGACGTACTAGACTGCACCGCACCGGAAAACCGCTTGGCGCGGTCTCACGGGCCGCAAAGGACAAGGCAAAGGCATGAATGAGTCGCAATTGCGCGATGGCATCTTGGGCTCCCTGGCGACAGCGGGACTGGGAGACGCGTTGGGAGCCGCTACCGAGCAGTGGACGATTGCCGACATCTACGCCGCGCATGGCGGCCCGTTGCGCGCCATATTGGATCCTCCGCCCGACACCTTTGCCGGTGCTGCGGGCAACGTGAAAGGCCAAATCACCGACGACACCAGCCAGATGTTCTACATGGCAGAGGACATCATTGCCGCCGGGGGGCGGCTGGACGAGGAGGTCTGGCGCAATTGCCTCCTGCGTTGGGCCGCGGAGTCGCCCCACATTGCCAATATGGGACCCTCCACACGGCCTGTGGTGGAGGCCTTGCAAGCCGGGGCGGATCCCTACCAGGTCGGGAGAGTGGGGGAATCCGACCGGCATCTGGCCAGCATGGGCGCCACCAACGGCGCCGCCATGCGGGTGGCTCCGGCCGGTCTCATTCATCCGGGCGACATGGAAAGCGCCTGTCGGGCCGCCGCCAGCACATGCTTTCCCACGCACAGCACGAATGTCGGCCTTGCGGCGGCTTGTGCCATTGCCAGCGGCTGTGCGGAAGCGTTGACCGAATCGGCCGACACCTATACGGTGGTGCAGGCGACCCTGGCCGGTGCCCGCAGGGGCGAGGAACTGGCCGCCGCCCATCCCCATGGGCGCATGGTGCCTGGTCCCTCGATCGCACAGCGCACAGCCTTGGCGGTGCAGCTGGCGCTGGAGGCGAACGACCTCGAGACGATGCTGCACCGCACCGAGGCCTTGATTGGCAACTCGGTCATGGCCTGCGAATCCGTGCCGGCGGCCGTGGGGCTGTTTGTGTTTGCCCAGGGGGACCCCTGGGAAACCATCGTGGGCGGCACCAACCTGGGCAACGACACAGACACCATAGCCGCCATTGGGGGCTCCCTGGCCGGGGCTCTTCGGGGCTTTCAGGCGGTGCCCGCCGATTCCTATGCCCTGTTCCGGGCTGCCAATCGGGAGGAACATGACATAGAGGCCATTGCCGACGGGATTACCCAAATTGCCTTGAGGAACCTGCATGTACAAAGTCATCATTGATTGCGATCCGGGCCATGACGATGCCTTGGCCATTTTCCTGGCGGGCCAACACCTGGACGTGCTCGGCATCACCACCGTGGCGGGCAACCAGACCCTGGAGAAAGTGACGGTCAACGCCCTGAAGGTGCTGGCCTTGATGGGCCGGACCGACATTCCGGTGTACCAGGGCATGCATGCGCCGTTGCTGCGGCCCCCGTACCACGCGGGTCATATTCACGGCGAGACCGGCATGGATGGGCCGGCGTTGCCGACTCCCACCCAGCAGGTCGAGGACCTGCACGCGGTGGACTTCCTGATTGAGACGGCGCGGGCCACAGACAATGTCTGGCTGGTTCCTGTCGGGCCCCTGACCAATGTCGCCATGGCGATCCGCCAGGCGCCGGACATTGTCGATCGCCTGGCCGGCATCAGCATCATGGGCGGAAGCCTGACTCACGGCAACGCGACTCCCACCGCCGAGTTCAATATCTGGTTTGATGCCGAGGCCGCCCGCATTGTATTCGAGAGCGGCGTTCCCATCAAGATGTGCGGGCTGAACCTGACGCATCAGGCCAATGCCACGGATGATGTCATCGAACGCATCGCCGGTTTGGGCAACCCGGTGGGAAAGGCCGTGTCGGAGCTGCTGACGTTCTATTTGGGTACCGTCACCGAGTCCGGCGGGATCCGCAAGGCGGCCCTGCATGATCCATGCGCCGTGGCCGCCTTGATCGATCCGAACCTGATTGATTTCGAACCCATGCACGTTTCCGTGGAAACCGCCGGCCTGGACACGTATGGCATGACAGTCTGTGACTATCGTCATTTGCGGGGATTTGGCACGGCAGTGGTGGAAAAGGGCCCACAGCGCGGCAAGGACCCCAACGCGGAAGTGGGCATGTCCATCCATGAAGCAGCCTTTCTGGAGCTGCTGGTCAGTGCCTTGCAGGCCTACTGATCGGGTGTAGCCCCGAGCACCATATTCTCCGAGGATTGCGACATGGCCATTCCTGTCATTCTGGATGTGGACACCGGAGTCGACGATGCCTTGGCCTTGCTGCTGGCGGCGCGTTCCCCTGCCTTGCGGTTGCTGGGCGTTACCTGCGTCAACGGCAATGTGGACCTGGAATCCGTGTGCCGAAACACGTTGCAAGTATTGGAGGCGGCGGGCCGGGACGATGTTCCCGTGGCCCGTGGCAGCGCCGCCCCGCTCCAGGAAAAGCCTGTAGGGGCGTCCCATGTCCATGGCCAGGACGGACTGGCCAATCTGAGCGAAAGTCTGCCCCCTCCAACGCAAGCCCTGGCAGCCATGGAGGCCGTGCCGTTCCTGGCCTCTGCGCTGGCCTCCGCACCGCAACCGGTCACCCTGGTTCCGCTGGGCCCGCTTACCAATATCGCCCGGTTCCTGCAGGCTCACGCGGACTTGACGGCCCACATTGCCCAGATCGTTCTCATGGGCGGCGCGGTCGGTCCGGGCAACGCCTCGGCGGTCAGTGAATTCAACATTCGGCAGGACCCCGAAGCCGCGGCCATGGTGCTGGGCAGTGGTCTGGACATCGTGATGTACACCTGGGATGTGTTCACGCAGGTGGCCTGCAGCCCGGAACAGATACGACATCTTGCGGCGCAGGCCGACCCCGCTCCGCGGCTGGCCGGTTGCATCTTGCAGTATTCCCTGGACACCCTGGGTCGAGAACATGTCTTGATTGGAGATGCGGGGGCTGTGGCGAGCGTGATTGTGCCTGAGGCCCTGATCACGTCCTGCTGGCCCGTCAAGGTGGAGCTGCAGGGCACCTATACCCGGGGCATGACGGTATTGGACCAGAGACCCCAAGGCTGGATCGAAAGGGAATCGGAGTGGCAGGAGCCCTGGCCCGACCACGTGGCCGCCGCCACGGCCGTGAATGCCGACGCGTTGCTGGCCATTTTCCTGGACGCGGTCATGGACGGCGGCCAGAGGCGTGGGGGCCCATGATCTCACGCGACATTGACGTGCTGGGCATTGGCGGCATTGACCGGGACCTGGTGCTCAAGGTGCCTTGCGTGCCGGGGCACGACGAAAAGGTGCGCGGGGAGTTTGTGGGATGGCTCTCCGGCGGACCGGTGGCCAACATGGCCTGCGCCGCCAGCCGGTTGGGTCTGGATGTGCATGCCGTCTGCCAGGTCGGAGACGACGGGGGCGCACAATTCCTGGCCGACTATCAGAAGTTTGGCGTGAACACCGACCTCTGTCGCCTGCTGCCCGGAGCCGTGACGCCCTTTACGGTGGTCCTGATCGACCCTACGGGGGAAAAGGTCATCATCTACTCTTCCGTCACCCCGGTCACGTACGAGTGGGACCGGCTCGAAACGGCCCTGGCGCGTACGAAGGTCGTCTTCATGCTCCCGCACACGCCCGAGTTTTCCCGACTGGCCACCTTGGCGCGCAGCCAAGGGGCCAGGATCATGACCGACATTGAAGAAAGGGGAGACAGAGAGAGAGGCCTGCCGGAACTGCTGCGGGAAGTGGACATTGCCAGTTTCAATCAGTTTGGAGTGCGTTCCTGGACGGGACAGGAGCCTTCTCGGGAATTGGCCCGAAGCCTGCTGGATCAGGGTCCGGAAACAATCCTCTTTACGCTTGGCGCCAACGGCGCCATCGGGGCCGATGCCCGCCAGGCGCTGGAATGTCCGGGCATTCCCGTGCAGGTTGCAGATTCCACCGGTGCCGGCGACACTTTTCACGGTGCCTTTCTGGCTGCCTGCCTGCAAGGACAGGATTTGCAACACTCCCTGTCATTTGCCAATGCCGCTGGCGCCCTGTCTGTCACGGCCATGGGCCCCAGGGGCCTGCTGCCCACGCCGCAGGAGGTCCGAGACTTCCAAGCGGCTGCCGGTGGATAAATCCCTTGCACTTTGCAACACAGGAAATTCTCATGACCACAAATCCCATGGTTGCGCAGGTAGAGAGCCTGCCTGACCTGCTGACCAGCCAGTTCGATTCCTTGGATGAACATGTCCAGGCCGTTCTGAGTCAGGAGGAATGGAGCGCCATCATCAGGATCGTCAACACCGGGTGCGGTGACTCCTTCATGGCCGCGGTAGCCACGCAGTGGGCCATGGAAAGACTGGGTGGGGTGCCCACCGAAGCCGCCACGGCGATGCGGGCGGCCCGGTATGGTCTGCCGGTGGCTGGCACCCTGTCCGCCGGTCGGACCCTGGTCATCGCCGTGTCGGTATCTGGCGCCGTCAGTCGTACGCAGGAGGCCGTTGCCATAGGCCGGGAGGTGGGGGCCCTGACCGTGGCTCTGACCGGCAATCCGGATTCCCCCTTGGGACAGATGGCCGAACGCATCCTGGACTGCCGCATCCCGGAATTTGTGGCGGCGCCCGGTGTCCGGTCCTATCGCATATCCTTGCTGGCCCTGTGGCAAGTGGCCATCCACATGGGCACGATGCGGGGCCACCTGAGCGCGCAGGCAGCGCAAGGCTACAAGGATCAGTTGCGATTCTTGGCCGACGCCGCGGCCGAGACCATTGACCTGTGCCGCCAACCCGCACAAAACCTGGCATCCTACCTGTCCGATTGCCCGCATTTCACCTTTGTGGGGGACGGCCCCAGTTACGCTTCGGCGCTCTTTTCGGCCGCCAAGATCCTGGAAGCCGTGGGCCGCGACGCTTGGGGGCAAGACACCGAAGAGTGGGCCCATCTCCAGTATTTCAGCCGGTATGATCCCTGGTCTCCCACCTTTGTGATTGATGCGGAAGGACCAGGCTCCGGCAGGATGCAGGAAATCCTGGATCCCATGCAGCGCATTGGCCGCGCGATCGCCTTGATTGCCCCCCAGGACAGTGCCTTGGCCCCCCTGTGCCGCTATCGCCTGCCTGTAGCCCCAGGGGTGGATCCCCTGTTTGCGCCCATGATCAACGCGATTCCGGGCGAACTGCTGGCGGCCTATCTGGCGGAGCTTGCGGGAGAGGAACACTTTGGCGGTTTCACGGGCATCTACGATCCTGCCGTGCACGGCGGCAACAACATCTACACCAGCCACATTGCCAAGGTGTCCGAATTGATCTGAAGAGAAAATGCCGGCAGCCGGAATGACTGTGGCGCAAATTGCCTCCTTGCATGCGGTCTTCCGAGTGGGGACGCACTGGTTTTCCGAACATCCGATGTAACGGAAGAGGCTTTCCTGAGACGGCCCGTCCTTGCCAATGCAGGGGATGCGCAGGCATCAGGCAGCCTTGACCATGGTGGCACCGCGTGGCGCGCTGCGGGGAGTCAGGCAGGATCGTGAGTGCCTTCTCGCTCCCTGGTCAGGAACCTGTCCCATGAACCCCGCCCGCTGCCACGTTAGCGGTGAATTGACCACCGTCGCCGACCTTGATCTGTCTGGTGGACTCCTTCTGCTTGTCTTCTTTCATCCCGAGTGCGAATTCTGTGCCATGGAGGCTCCACTGTGGCATCAATTGGGAAACAACGTTTGGCGCAACGATATAGATATTGTCGGTGTTGCAGCAAGGACGAATGAAGAGGCACTAAAGGGTTTTTTGCAGGAGTTTCAACTTCATTTTCCGATACTCGAGGAACTGGGGAGCCTCTTTACCATTTTAGGTATACTGCCTTCAGTCCTTCCTGACTTTCCCTAAATAGCGATTGGTGCCACGGGACCGCAGAGAAGATCTGATGAAAGTCCGCCTCATCAAGACTCTGTCCGGCGGCATGCAGCGCCGGGTGGCCGTGGCGCAGGCCCTGTTGGGGGAACCTGAAGTGTTGATCGCGGATGAACCCATGGCGGGGCTGGACCCGCAGGAGCGGTTGCGGTTCAGAACTTTCATAGGCCAACTGGGCGAGCAGTGTCTCGTCCTGATTTCCTCCCATATCGTGGAAGACCTGGCGCACATGTGCGATACCGTGGGCATTTTGCATCAGGGCCAACTGCTCTTCACCGGTACGCCCGCGGAACTGGTGGCTGTGGCCGAGGGGCGCGTGTGGGAATTGGCCGGAGAACTTCCTTTCCGGTCCGACTGCGTGATCGTCTCGCAAGGACGGCACGGCATTCCGCACCGTCTGATGCATGAGGAAAGGCCCCATGCTAATGCGGTTTCCGTAACGGCTACCATGGAAGATGGCTATATGTGGTTTATGGGGCAGGCTTTGACTCCCAGGGCGTCTACCCAAGCCTGATACAGCTGCTTCATGCATACCGTGCAGTCTCCATACTGCCTGGGCGGCGTATCCTTGCTGACTGGCGGCGCGACACAGCCGCGCGGTGCAACCCTCACGGCCGGTCTTGACCCGAGTAATTTCCGGAAACGGAATGCGGCATCATGGCGGTACCCCAATGCGGCGGTATTGCCAGTCACCGCAGGTCGATGGCATCCCTTTATGCCCGTCAATCCTGCCATCAAATGCAACAGGAGGTGCCACCGCGACTGCTTAGATGACGTGAGTTATGGATAAGGAAGGACACCTCGGGCCCCACAGAGGGTATCCTGGGGCACGCTACCACAGCCCGGCGGTGTCCTCCCTGAGTCTATGCGCTTGGTGCCGCGATCGGGACTGCCAGAGCGATGACACCCGCCAGGTCCCGTCCTCCTCGGCAGAAAACAGGATTTTCGCCGGAGTGGGATTGTCAGAGCCAATCGAGATTATGGAAGTCGGGAGCGACTGGCCTCTCGGCTGTGGTGGTGTCCGGTGGAGATCTGGCAGGCTGTCGTGGGCCAGAGGTCTCCACAGGCACCTCATTATTGCGACCTGGCTGGGTCAGGGGGTGCAGAAAGGGGTGAACAGGTCGGTGGCAATGGCCAGCAACTGGTGCAGCTCCTGAGTCTGCGGATCGTACGCCGGTCCTTCCCCCGGGAGTCCAGCCTGCACCGCGGCCATTGTGCCGCACTGCGCCCAGAAGGAGCGGCCCAGCAACTCGGCAAATTCCGCCACCGCAGCCGCGCGCTGGAAGTAGGAGTTGGGCGGACCCACATCCCCCCAAGACAACGTGCTGGCGGTTTCCACCACTTCCCCGGTGACACTGTCCCGGTAGCGCAGGTGGGCCGTGGCCATCCAGGCGGTCGGCACCGGTGCGTCGTGCAGCGGCCGCAATTCATACAGGGCGGTCACATCCTTCCGAAAACCCAGCTCGCCAAAGTCCTGCGTATCGTCCCGGAAGGTGTCGTCCGCCGCAGCCCGGTTCTCATAGCCCAGCAGCCGATACTTGCGTACCGTGTCCGGATTGAACTCCACCTGAATGCGCGCATCGCGGACCGTCTCGTGGAAGACCGCCTGCGCGGGACCATCAAGAAAGGCGGCGCCCGCCGCGTGGTCCTGCAGATAGTGGTAGGTGCCATTGCCGCGGTTCGCCAGCCGTTCCATCATCACGTCATTGAAGTTGCCTTCGATGCCTACACCCACGGTGGTCAGTGTGGCGCGGCGCTGGGCTGCCTGGTCCACCACCTCCAGGATTTGGTCCGGCCCCGTGGCTCCCACATTGCCCACTCCATCGGAGAAAAGCACCAGGTGCACGTCCCGGCCCCGGTGCATCTCCCTGTCAGCCAGTTTATAGGCCACCACCAGTCCTGCCTCCGCGTTGGTGGCACCCGTGGGGTACAGACCCTCTATCAACTGCCGCAGCTGCGGAGCATCTTCGCTCTCTTCCAATGGGGCCGCCACGCGGGCCTGGTTTCCGTAGGTGACCAAGCCCACCCGGTCTGCCGGATGGGTTTGGTCCAGCAGCCCCAACATCACCTTCTTGGCCAGACCCAGACGGTTGTCATAGTCCATTGACCCTGAGATGTCCACAATAAAAATCAGGGAAACCGGATCCCGCGTGTCCGGAAAGGCCGGGGCCGCCACCCCTACCCGCAGCAGCACGTACCCCTCGGGGCCGTACGGAGCGGGGGCCGCGTCCAGGTGCAGGCTTAACCCCCCCAAGGATGCAGGATAGCCTCCGCTGAACGCATTGACGTACTCCTCCACCCGTACCGACTCTGGCGGCGGGAGCCACGCATCCCGCAGGTAGAGACGGGCCATTTCATAGGCAGCGGTGTCGCCGTCCAGTCCGAAGGTGGAGAGCGCGTCCTCATCGGCATCCACGAAAGGGTTGACCCCGTAGTCCTCGAAGTACATGAGGGGCAGGGGTTTATTGTTGGGGTTGGCGGATCCGCCCGCTTCAGGCGGTACCATGGCCCCGGCTATGGCAGCCGGCGGTACCATGGCCTCAGCTATGGCAGCCTCGGAGGCAACATTCATCTGCACCTGCGACAAGGTAGCCATTTCTTCGGCTAACTCGCTGCGCGCCGAACTGAGCAATTCGCCGAGCCGGGTCACCGGCCCGGTTGGTGCGGGTGTGGGCGCGGCCGGTGCTGTATCCGTGGGCGGTGCCAGTGTGAACCAATTGCAGGCCGCGAGGGCACCGCTGATCAGCAGGGCCAGCAACAACACGTGGAAATAGCGGATGTGTCTCATGGGTACCGCCTCCTGTGTGGGCAAGGCAGCCGGGCATTGTATCACTGTCCCGAAGCTCCCTGCAGGTCACATGGCCGAGGACGCAGGGCTTGCCCATCACGGATATTCCCCTTCCACGAGCGCGGTAGAGCACCTGATGGTACACGGCAAAATTGCGCTCCTAGTGCAGCCCCAAGGCATACCGCGCGGTGGAGACGGTGTACCGGCCCCAGCGTCCACAGGGCTGCAATGACAGGCGACAGGACGGGCATGAAGGATCTTGGATGGTACTTGTGGCGCCATCCTGTCTCCCCTTGGGCCGCCCCCGTTTTTGTACAAAGTCGAGCTAAGGAAACATCGGGATGGCTTCCTGGGTATGAACATCCAGCATTCCCACCAGGTCGCTGGCCGAGGTGTCGGGAATCACAGTCAGGGCCAGCCCCGTAGTCGCCAGTCCGCGGGCGGTGTGGGTGATGCCCAATCGTTGTGCCCAACAGTGAAGTCTGTCCATGGCCTCGGCAACTTCCGATATGGGCCGATCGGACATCAGGCCGGCGATGGGCAGTGGCACGCTGGCCTGTACGTGTCCGTTGACCACGATGCAGATGCCTCCCTGGAGATCCGCCAGATGCTGTACAGCCAAGGCCATGTCTGCGGCATTGCGTCCCACCACCATCAGATTGTGAGAGTCGTGGGCCACAGTCGTGCCGATGGCGCCTTCCCGCAGTCCCAGCCCCGTCAGGACAGACAGACCCGGATCATGGCTTTGGCCATGACGGGGCAGGACGGCGACAAAACAGGCATCCGGACTTATGGAATCCAGCTGGATTTCTCCGGCTTGCACATCAGCCTTGACTTGCCGCAGTTCCGTCAGGCGGGACGGCAGCAGATGCGTGGCGTTCAGAATCACGGAACCGGTGGTGATGGGAGGCGTGGGAGTCAGGTCAGAGGCGACAAAGGAATTCAGATGCACCGTGTTGCCTACAGGGGGATTCACGACATTCAAGGGGATGTCCACAAGCAGGGCGCCATCTGACACCACCTGGCGACCGCCGACAAAGACATCCTTGACGGTTACTTGCTCTAACGAGTCAAGCAGCAGCAGATCGGCAATGTAGCCGGGAGCCACCGCTCCCCGATCTCGCAACCCGTAGTGCCGGGCCCCGATCAAGGTGGCCCATCGAATGGCCCGTGCGGGCTCCACGCCATGTCGCAGCATTTCGCGCACCACGCGGTCCATGTGACCGTTCTGCAGCAGATCCGCGGGTTCCACATCGTCTGTGCAGAGGGCAATGTCCAGATGCGGGGCCTCCAGCAAGGAAGGCAATATGTTGGGCACATGATTCCCATGGCTGCTGACCTTGAGCAGGGGCAACATGCCCAGACGCAATTTCTCGAGGCCTTCGTCCCCGGCCCGCAGCTCATGGTCATCCTGAATGCCGGCGGCCAGATAGGCATTGCACGCCCGGCCCCGCAGCAGGGGAGAATGGCCCTGGATACAGGCATCGGCGTCCAGACCCGCCTGGACAATGTCCAGCATCCTCTCGTCACCTTGGACCACCCCCTGGTAATCCATCACTTCCGCAACGCCGATGACCCGTGGCCAGGTCAGCATCTCAGCCACATCGGGAGCCCGGAAGGTGGCACCAGCCGTTTCCGCGCCTTCGACTGCCGGAACGCAGGACGGCACACAAACCAGCACATGGAGCGGCAGGCCTTCTGAACTGTCGATCATGTATCGGACTCCTTCCTGACCCAGCACGTTGCCGATTTCATGAGGATCAATGATTGAAGTGGTGGTGCCGCGCGGCAACACGCCGGCGGCATAGGCTGGTGGCGTGATCATGGTGCTTTCAATGTGGAGATGGGTATCGACAAATCCCGGGGTCATCCACATGCCGGCAGCATCAACCGTGCGAACGGCATCCAGTGAGTAGGCACCCGCCGGACCCACCACGGCAAAGCGGTCCTGATAGATGCCGACATCGGCCGGATACACCTCACAGGTGAAGACATTGACCAGATGTGCATTCAGAATGGCCACATCCAGCCGCCTGTCTCCCCGTGCAGCCTCTACGAGTTCGGTTCGTGCAGTCATGGGGCAGTGGCTCCTTCAGATTTTGGCGGATTGGAGACGCAGGCGCGTGATCGGGCCCGAGCTGCCCGGGAAGGCAAGGATCGGAAACAGATGCGCAGTGCTTGTAGCGGGATCCGCTTTGGGGCAGAATGCAGGCCCAAGATACCACCCCCAGGGAGTTTTCCATGCAAAACCTGAGAGTCCGCACCGCACACAAGTCCATTCTTGGTCTCATTCACTTGCCGCCCATGCCCGGCACGCCCCACTACCAGCCGGGCAATGTGCAGCTTGCCCTGGAAAAGGCCTTGCAGGATGCCCGTGCGCTCCATGCAGGCGGTGCAGACGGGGGGCTCATTCAGACCATTGACCGGGCGTATCCGGTAGGGGAAGACGTGGACCCGGCACGCCTGGCGGCTTTTGCGGCAATCGTCAGCGCGGTGCGCAGGGAGTTGCCCAGTGCATTCGAAATCGGGGTGCAGATCCTTTGGAATGCCTCCCGGGCCTCGTTGGGAGTGGCCTTTGCCTGCGGTGCCTCCTTTGTGCGCTGCACGGCCTTCATTGGCTCTTCCCGCAGTCTGTATGGTCCCGTGCAGGCCGACCCGGTCGGCCTGTTGCATTATGCCAGGCAACTGGGAGCGGAGGATGTGTCGCTGATCGCGGAAATTCACAGCATGCACTTCCGCTCCCTGGAGGACATGCCTCTGGAGCAGCTGGCGGAAACGGCTTTCAGGACGGGGGCGCATGCGGTGGAAATTGCCGAACCCGATCAAGTCCAGTGTCTGGCCATGCTGGCCGGAATCCGGGATGCCGTGCCAAATCTGCCAGTGCTGCTGGGTGGCCATACCAACCATGCCAATGCCGGTGCGCTGCTGGCGGCGGCGGACGGAGCCTTTGTGGGAACCTGTTTTCAGCCCAACGGATGGGGCACCAACATTGATGTCCAACGTGTGAAGTCCTACGTGGACATAGTGCGCAGAGGTCCATAGGGGAGGGCGCAGTGCTTGTGGTCTATGGCAAATTGGTCGTCGATTCCATCCGCTTGATGTCCGGCGCCCAAGTCCGCAATCTCTTGGGCGGCGGCGGTCCGCAGAGCGTTCTGGGGGCCCGTCTTTTTACGGACTCGGTGGGATTCCTGACCCGTTCCGGCACAGATCTGGAACCCGGCCACCTTGACACACTGCGGGGGCTCGGTGCGGATCTGCAAGGCTGGCATCAGTTCCCCCATTTGCAGACTCCGCGGCTTGATTTCCAGTATGACCCGGATCAGATCATGCTGGAGAAAGGCGACCAACCCATCTCCGTGGTGCGACAAGACAGGATCTGGAACGACTTGTTGGCACAGGATCTGATGTGGCCCGCCGCCTACAGGCAGGCCCAGGGCGTGCATCTCGTCTCCGAATTCTCGAATGAAACCATGGTGCATCAGGCCTTGCAGCTGAGAGCGGAAACGGGAGCCCTGCTGTCCCTGGAGCCTCTGGTCGATACCCACACCCGGTCGAATGTGGAGGCGATGAAGTCCCTGATACCCCGCATGGATGTAGTGTGTCCGGACCTGGACGCCGCGTTGATCCTGTGCCAGACCCAGAACCCCTTGACTGCCGCCATGGCATTGCACAAGATGGGGCCCCAACAGGTCGCCATTCGGGCGGGCAAGCAGGGCTCTTTTGTGGCGGGCCATACCATGCCGCAGGCGATCCCAATTCCGCCTCTGGACGTCAAGGTCGTGGATCCGACAGGGGCCGGGAATGCCTTCTCGGGGGGATTCGCGGCTTCCCTGATGGAGGGTGCTTCCCTGATCGAAGCGGCCTGCAATGCCACTGCCGCCGCGTGTGCCCTGTTGGAAGTGCCAGGTCTGCCCCCGCATTCCGAGGAGTTGGTCAGTCAGGTGCAAGGGAGAGCTCGCCAGCTGCTTCGGAACTTGAACGCTTGATGCCGCAGCTCTCTTGCACCCTGTTGCCGCAGACCCCAACGGCGTGAGTGCGGGCGACATCTTCCGCTGCAAACTCATGGCCATCGTGATCATGCCTGACAGGATCGGACATCAGCTCATGCCACGAAGGAAGTTGGGAGAGCACAATGATATGGAACGGTGCATGGCCAAGGTCAAGATGCCAACATGAAACCCAACTCAAAAACACCGTTCTGTTGAAAACACGAATGCGACGGCAATGTCTTGGAACCCACTGCAGATCGATCTTTATGGCACATTGCCAAACCTTGGGGTTGCGCTGCACTGAACATCCGTCTCGAAGCACGCTGGGTTGCGATATATAGACGCCTCGGATCCTGACGGACATACTACAAACTGCGTCTGGCTGCCGCAGATACTGTTGGCATGAGGCTATTGCAAGAATTACGCGCAATGTATAGCTCTGGCCGTTTACAACCACGTGGTCACGGCCAAGGCCCATGTTTTCCCAGCACCGGTTCCAAGTCTGTTAATCTGCTAGTTGATTGGAATGCAGCCGCGGAGCTTTCATGAAGTTTGGCATAGAAAATGTCCGTTGCTTCAGGCAACCCCATTGTGTCCGCATAGCTCCTCTGACTATTCTGGTAGGCGAGAACAGTACAGGCAAGTCGTCATTCATGTCGCTTCTGCGCATTGCAAACCAAATTGCGCAGGGAGACCTGTCACCGGATTTCAATTCCGAGCCTTTTAGTCTGGGTGCTTACGAACAGATTGCGCATCGTCCTCACGGTCAGGCCCCTGCAAAATCGTTCCGCTTGTCACTTTCCATGGACATGACTTTGCCTGAAGTGCCGAAGCAGACAACCGAAGCCACGTTCGATGCTCACTTCATCGCCAGAGAAGGCCAACCGGCACTAGCGCGGTTTGGCTTCAATGTCCTTGAGTTTCAATTGACCATCGAATCAAAACCAGGTGAGACCGAAACCAAGGTTGACTTTCCTTCTTTGCAGGGCATGTCCAGTCGGATATCGACAAAAGCTACCAAGAGCATGTTGTTGGGAGGATTTCTCCCTTGGATGGCATCTTTTGTCTTTGAACAGACATATCGGAAAGGACCAGAAAGCGAGCCCATTTCCGAAGCAGAGGCGGACCAATTTCGCGAAGAGGCAGCATTGTTCACTTGGATGGCATCGCAGGTACAGGCACAGCTTCGGGAGGCCATCTATCCTTTTGCCCCTATCCGTACCAGACCGCGAAGAACCTATGATCCTGTAATCAGTATTTTCCAAGAGGAAGGGGCACACATTCCGACAAGGTTGGCTCGGATGCAACGTGCCAAGAACTCGGACGCAGATCGCCTTCACGGCCAAATCAATGAATTCGGGAAAGTTTCAGGACTCTTCAATGCATTGGAGGTCAAGACACTGGGAAACTCGCAAGGGGACCCATTCCAGATTCATGTAAAAGTAGGTGACACCTATGCCAATCTCATCGATGTTGGGTATGGCGTAAGTCAGGCACTGCCCATAATTGTCGATCTGCTTGAAGGTGGTGATGAATCAAGACTGTATTTGCTTCAACAGCCCGAAGTGCATTTGCATCCACGGGCGCAAGCCCAGCTGGGCAGTTTCCTGGGAGAGGTGGTGTCACAGACTCAAAGTCATGTGGTGGTGGAAACACACAGTGACTTTCTCGTTGATCGGGTGCGAATGGCAATTAGAGACGAACAATCCCATCTGACATCGGAAGCGGTGAGTTTGCTGTATTTTGAACACACGGGAGCCGAAGTGAAAATCCACGAGATTGCCCTTGACAGTTTGGGTGACATTGTAGACCCGCCCGAATCCTACAGAGAATTCTTCATGTCCGAATTGAGAAACAAGTTTGGTGTGTAGGCATGTGCATCATCATTGATGCCAATGTAGTGCACAAGTTTGGCAATCCACGCAAGAGCAGAGGCCCGGATTCCGATGCAAGGCCCGTACTCGCAAGACTGCTCGGTGGCCCAGAACTTAAACTTGTTTTGGGGGGCAGACTTACAGAGGAAATATTGAGACCGCGAGTAATGCAAGAGATGGTCAATGAACTAGACAATGTGGGCCGCGTGTACAAATATGATGACAAGGCTGTCCGGAAAAGAACCCAAGTGCTCATTGATGCGAATTCCTGCAAGTCGGATGATCAACATGTCATTGCACTGGCCCAGATTGCCCGCGCCCGGCTGCTCTTTTCACAAGACAGGAAACTGTGCCAAGACTTCGCGAATTCCGACCTGATTGCCAAGCCCGAGGGCTTGGTCTATCAACACGCATCCCAATCCCGTCTCTTGGACCAGCCACCGGAATGTTTTCCGCCAAGAGCCGGCGGTTCTTCTCCGGGTGACAATGGACCCAGTGAAATGACATCGACATTCCTGTGACGAGGAATGCCGGATTGCGATGAACTGACAGTGGGCTTTTGGCACAACAGGTCAAATACGGAGGAAGCTGTCATGGGACAGGCCAGGAAAGGGTTGGCATGAGTCTAGTCTCTCTGTTTGCATCCACACCGCCTGTGAGACGTGCCGCGGAGTTGTCGCCTTGTGGAAAATACCGCTACTCGCTGTGCCGAGAATGGCATGGAACGGATCCCAAGGTGGCATTCATCATGCTCAATCCCTCCACTGCGGACCATGAAAGGGATGATCCGACGATTCGGCGGTGCATGGGGTTTGCCCGGCGCTGGGGATATGGCGGCCTGCATGTCGGCAATCTGTTCGCTTGGCGTTCGCCCTGTCCCGAAGATTTGTACAGGGCCGACGATCCGGTGGGAGACGACAATGACATCATCCTCCGGCGATTGATAGAGGCCAGCGTCGTGACAGTGGCGGCATGGGGTACCCGCGGGCATCTGCTCCAAAGGGATGTGGCCGTGATGCTGTTGCTGTCAAGGGGCAAGGCCTTGGGCCTTACCAAGAACGGATTTCCTAGGCATCCTCTCTACGTGCCCTACAACACGGCATTGATCGAATTTCCCTGACAAACCTGCCACTGCAGAGTGGATTCGGTGCCCAGAACGTATGGACCAAGGCAACCGCAGTTTGCTGCCGCCGCAAGCGAGATCGGAATGTTCAAAGGCAAACGGTTCCTTGTGTTTTGATGAGTCCCGCTGCGTGGGAGCCGTCATCCTGGACATCATCAACTCCCCATGGGACTTGGGGGCACTGCCGTGAAACAATCCAGCTGATGATTGTGCCCTGTTTGCGGCACAATGTACTGCATGGCTGGGAAATGCCGTGTGCCGCCGGTAAATTCGAGGTCTTCGCTTCCTGGTCCGCGGTGGCAGTTCCGGCAGATCAGGAAGCCACGGGAGCAGCGTGGCTCCCTCTGGACCATGGAGTGGCAAATCCTAGCTCATCTTCAATGCCCATGCAGGAGCTGCATTGAGATTCCGTCATTTCTGGAGTTGTTTGTCCATGAAAGTGCAAATCTACGAATACGTACATCCGGAAGATGTACGGGCCAGTGTGCGGTGTGGGGTGGACTTCATCGGCGCCAAACCTGGAGAGCAGGGTCTCAGCCCAGGGGAATTGAGTTATGCTCGATGTCGAGAAATCTTCGCGGCTGTGCCGCCGGACAGCGGATGCCTCAAGGTTGCCTTGACTGTCTCCAATGACCTGTCTGTCATTGAGGCGACCGTGCGAGCTGTAGAGCCGGACGTGATACATCTATCGGGAGACATTGACGGGCTGGAACCCACTGAAGTCGCCGCTTTCAGGGCCAGTTTGGATTATGTTCGAGTCATGCTGGCTATCCCCGTTACGGGTCCAGCATCCATTCACCTGGCCAAGAGATTTGAAAAGGCTGTGGATATTCTGCTTCTGGATTCACCGGGCCGGGACCAGGTAGTTGGAGCTACAGGCCAGATCCACGATTGGACCACCAGCGCAGAGCTTGTAAAAAGGGTTCATGTGCCTGCAGTGCTGGCCGGTGGCCTGAGTCCTGACAATGTGGTGGAGGCGATCAAGCAGGTTCGTCCCTGGGGCGTCGACAGTTTCACGCATACCAATCTCGCTGGTTCCCGTCGCAAGGACCTCGAACGGGTGGCAGCTTTCGTCTCCCACGCCAGGAATGTGGCCCATGGCTGAAAAGGCAGGAGACCGAGCCTTTCTGTTGGGAGACATCTGCATGGACCTGTCGCTGGAAATTCCGGAAGTCATGGGGAATGCGAGAGGTCAGCAAGAGCCGGTGGGCAACGGAGGTGGCACGGTGGCCAATTCGGCCTATGCCTTGGCCAGGCTGGGTCTTGAAACTCATTTTCTGGGCACTGTGGGGGACGATTTTGCCGGCCGGTGGGTCAAGACCGAACTGGACCAGCAAGGTATACATACAGAAGGCATGTCGGTGTCTCGTGACAGACCGACACCGCAGGTCATTGCCTTGACAGACCACACGGGGCAACGCACGACCTTCCTGTGGCCCTTGACGAGACCGGCGTATGCCGATCTGGACAGATCCCAGTTGCAGTTCCTGACGTTGGGTCCCACGGATTGGTTGCACACTTCAGGCATCTGCCTCACCGAGTGCCAGGGAACCGAAGTGACCCTCGCGGCTCTGCAGATCGCACAGCAACGCGGGAGCCGCTCCTCCTTTGACCTGAGCTTGCGTTTCGGCCTGTGCAATGGGGTTTTGCCGGAACCGTTTCGTCAGAGTGTGTGGCAGGCGATTGGCCTCTCGACTTGCGTCCTGGGTTCCGTGGATGAGGAATTGGTGCATCTCGTGCCGGAAGAATCCGATACGCGCCGCGCCACGGAAACATTGGCTCTCACCGGCGATTGCATTGCCGTGATGCGGGAACGCGGCTTGGGGGCCCATGTCTCCGTGCAGGGCGAGCCGTGTTTCACGGTTCCGCATCTCCAGGTGCCCGTGGTGGACACGTTGGGGGCCGGCGATGCATTTGCAGCCGGATTTATATTTGGCGGCCTACAGGGCCAGTCCTTGCCGGAACAGGTGCGTTGGGGCCACGCTGTGGCCGGCTACAAGGTGGGGGGACGCGGAGCCCGCCACTTGCCTGACCGCGCGGAGCTGCGTCGGTTTCTCCGTGACTGTCAGCCGCGTGAGCTCTAAAGTCTGTCCATAAATCTGCAAACTGACATTCTTTTTATCATGATAGGGGCCTAATGACGCATGTCCCCGCGCCGCTACTGGGCTTCAAGCATGACGACCTGTAGGATGTCCGGCCTGAGGTGCAGGCTGTATTGCCGGACAAGGCCTGCTTCGCACGCGTTGTGGCCTTAAGGTCTTGGCAACAGGAACCGCGGTGGGCCTCTCGGATCCGGGGGCGCGGGTGAGACATGGGGCTCCGCTGCCTCGCTGTGCCTCCGTGAGCGTCACACTGCCTCGGTGGAGCCGCCCTCCAGGCGCGTGGCGGACCGGGACGCTCACCTCTGGCCATGGAGACGACCGCCCCCTGTCCCCCCACGGACTGCGTCCGTGGGGGGATCCTCCGCTATGGGAACCTAGGCGACCGGGCACCGTCTTGGGACGCCCCATGGATCACGCGGCGCCGCGCCTTCTTCGCCAGGGTCTACGACTCGCGCCAGTCCCCCTGGTCGAGGGTGCATCCCCGCTGTCCGGCGCACGGCGGGCCGGATATCGGAGCTGACTGCCCCCTGTCCTCCATCCTCGCAGCCGAGGCGAAGGTGAGAGTCCCCCCAGACCCCAGCCTATTCATAATTCACGTTATGAATTGGATACTGGAGTTTCTTGACGATCCGTAAACGGCCTGTTCGGTGGTCAAGGATAAATGCCACCGGCGTAGGTGACGATCACGGCCCTGCGGCATCCGAAGGTTATGGGGCCACAGCACTCCGCACGGACTGCGTCACGGTGGGATCCGTCATGATATCCCGGTGGAGTTCACCTGACTCCAGCCAGAACGACCGCACCACCGACGTACCGTCGACGAGCCTGAAGCCGAGAAAGTACCGCTCCCCCTCATGGTCGCGTCTCCTGCGGTCAACGGGCGATGCGAGGATCGCCTCGACGAACCGATCAATGGCAAGGGGTTCATCAATTGTGCCGAGTACAGTGTCTGCGTCCTCTTCACTGAGGATGTCGATGGCCGTAACCTTGCCGCGGATGTCCAAGAGGTCTGCACCGATCCTGGCGTCTGGATTGGTACTCGCTTCGTAGATGGTGACTGTACCGTCCTGCACTATCCCCAGTCGAAACGCGGGCGAATAGTCCTTGACCACATACACAGGCGTGCCCGGGCTGAGGTAGGTCGCATCGCCGTCCTGGACACGGTAGCCGAGTCCGGCATGGCCGTTGACTTTGAAAGCGACCCGGTAGATCTCAGTAAGGTCTTCACCGGTCAGGGTGCCATCATCCGTATGCCAGTTCAACACGTATTTGATGCCGCCGAACTGAATAAGGGGAACCCAATCGATCATCGCCCGCCGGTTGGATCGGGGTTGCGCGTCGCTCTGCATGCCTCTCATGATGCGTTCCATCGTGACTGCGTTCCCCAGTACCGCCTCTAGGCGACTTGGGCCGTCACCGCGCCCGTCGTGTCGCTTGATGACCCACCCGTCGCTGGCAACCACAGCCTGGGAGCCGGAGGGAACGTGGGTGACGTAGGCAACCTTCCCTGGCCGCTCCGCCGACTGGCTCTTCACGAAGGCGACGACGAGACCGGGTCCAAGGTCCAATCTAGAGCTCTCGGGAACTCCACAGGCAGCTAGCGCAAGGGCCGCTACACCCATGACAATGACCAACAGGCGTGACACAGAATTTCCGCAGCTGGCAAGAGTCTTGATTGTTGTCATGCAGATGCAGTGTTTCTCATGAAGGAGTCTAACTCTGATTCATTGGACTTCATGACACGCGCTTTGTTATTGCCAAAGCAGTGGCAACGAATTATCCCCTTGCTCCCCGCCCCGCGCGGGTGCAAGGGCCGACCTTATACCCAAAGTCACCACCACCCGAGGGCATGTTGACACTGTATGACAGCAGGTCCCAAGGGGGCACCCGAGGCACCCAGGCCCCAGAACGTGGGCTGCAGTGTTTCAGAGCGCGTGGCTGTCTGGAAGGTGCCGGTCCATTATGCGGAATGGATCTTCTGCTTCCCTATAAAACGGGTGCCGCAATGCCCATTTCCTCCGCGGTCTCGATGAGACGGCCCCAAGTCTTGTCCTCAATGGGTATGCCGTGGGCGGTGCGGTCCTGTTTGCGCTGCTCTTCGATTTCGCCAGGCAGCAGAATGGCCTTGACGCCGGGTGCAGTCCGCGCCGATTTCACCCAGTCAATCAAGTGCTGCACTTCCGTGTGGTATTCGGCCAGATCCACAAAGGCCTCGATGCGCAGGGCCAGGCACAGGAACCCGCTGCCGCCGCGCGTGGGTTCGTCCCGGCTGCAGCCCGCGCGGGACAGTGTGCCGGCAATGACATCGATCATCATGGACAAGCCGTACCCCTTGTGACCGAGGGGACCGCCCAGGGGCAGCATGGCAACCGCAGGCGAATGGAACGCGTTGGGGTCCAGGACCGGATTTCCCTCCAGATCGATCAACCAACCCTCGGGCACCTCTTCGTCGCGGGCCGCCTGCACCTCCACCTTGCCGCCTGCGACCATGCTGGTGGTGATGTCCAGCATCATGGTTTTGTTTGGTCCTGCCGGCACGCAGATGGCGATGGGATTGGGCGGCAGGCGGCGTTCCGTGCCGCCAAAGGGCGCCGCAAAGCGGCCTCCTCCATTTAACATAATCATTCCTATGCAATCTCGGGCAGCGGCCCGCGGCGGGAAGGCCCCCAGTCGGCCAATGTGCGTGGCTGAATGGACCGTGACGGCGCCCACATCGTGCTGACAGGCCTTTTCCACAGCCAGGTCCATGGCTTCGTAGGCCAGCACGATGCCCATGCTCTGCTTGGCATCGATCACGGCGATGGTGGAAGACTCCCGCTCTGTCTCGTGGGCCCCGACCGGCAAATAGTGACCCGCCTGCAAATACTGTGTGTACCCTGGAACGCGAATGACACCGTGGGAATCGTGTCCCATCAGATTGGCTTCCACCAGATGATCGGCAGTGACACGGGCCTGATCATGGGGCAGGCCTGCCTTTTCCAGGATAGAGGTGCAGAAGGCGGAAAGCGGCTGGGGGGCAATGGCAGGCATGGGGAATCACTCTCTGGGCAGTGTTGACAGGAAGAAAGCCGCGAATCGGGAACGAGCCGAATCCATTATATGGGCCGTTCCAACGTCGCCCAAGCTGGACGGAGCGGCCTCAGGCGCCGATTTCGGATCCCAAGGGCGTTCATCAAGCCAGAGCGGGCGCAGTATCCTTCATGGCGGCGTGGATTTCCAGCAGCCGGTTGTACTTTGCCAGCCGTTCGGACTGCGTAATCGATCCCACCTTGATGTTCTGCGCGGACCAGCCCACGGCCAGATCGGCCAGCCAGGCATCCTCCGTCTCGCCGCTGCGGGCCGAAATCACAATGTGCCAGCCCGCAGCCCGGGCTACCTGCAATGCCTCCAGAGCCCGGGAAACCGTGCCGATCTGGTTGACCTTCAGCAGCAATGCATTGGCCGCCCGCAGCGCTATGGCCTTCTCAATGCGTTGTCGGTTGGTACAGAGCAAGTCATCTCCCAGGATCAGGATCTTGTCCCCCAACCTTTCGTGCATTCGCTGCCAGCCCGTCCAGTCGTCTTCCGCCAGCCCGTCCTCCAGACTGTACAGCGGATAGTCGTCCGCCCACCTCTCGTACATCCGCACGAGCTGGGTGGCATCCAGCGTGGACCCGTCAATGGCATATCGTCCATCCATATGGAAATGGCTGGCCGCGGCATCCACGGCCAGAGCGAAGTCCACGCCCACCTCCAGACCCGCCCGGTGGGCACATTCCATGGCTCCATCCAGCATGGCTCGGGAGGAGGGGAACGGGGGAGCCAGTCCTCCCTCGTCCGCGGTCAGGTTGCGCATGCCGTATTCGGACGCGATGAAATCCACCGCTACGCGGTACACCTCGCTCATGGCCTCCAGTTGCGCAGGGAATTCGTGGGAAGGCCGGGGAACCAGCAACACGTCCTGAATGGCGACTTGCCGACCCGCATGCACTCCCCCGCTGAACAGGTTGATGGTGGGCACAGGGAAACGCCGGGGCCGGTCCAGTGTGGCAGGGCACAGGCCCGCGAAGTATGTATGCAGGGGCACATGCTGGGCGGCTGCAGAGGCGCAGGCAAAGGCGAGGGAAACCGCCAGGATGGAGTTCGCACCCAGCCGACCCAGATTGGGGGTCCCGTCCAGGTGGATCAAGTGACGGTCCAGCTCGTGCTGATCCAGGAATTCCACTGCCTGCAGACTGTCCTGTATTTCTCCCGCAATGTGAGCCACGGCGCGCTGGCACCCCAGTCCCCGATATCGGGAGACATCACCGTCCCGCAACTCTGCCGCTTCGTGTCTCCCGGTAGATGCGCCAGAAGGCACTGCACACGTGCCTGCGGAGCCGCCCTCTAACACGCACGTGCACCGCACGGTGGGATTGCCCCGGCTGTCCAGAATCTCCAAGGGCCAGAGCTGTGCAATCCGGGACATGGCAAGGTTTCCGTCAATCTTGATCCTGCATGGCCAGCAGCCGTTGTCTGAAGCCTGCAATCAGTTCGGGAATCCGGTCGTGGTGCCCATGCATGAGGTCAACCGCGACTTGGGCCTGCCAGCGCCTTTGGTCTGGGCTCAGGTATTCCAGGGGAGACCTCCCTACGGCCCGCGCCAGCAGGCAGGCCAACGTATGACGCACGGCCCTCGGTTCCAGATCGGAACCCCAGACTGCCCGGGTGCCACCTGCCACATAGGCCTCCCAGAAATGGGAGGCCCCTGCCAGAAGCTCCGGTTGCAGGTGAGGCATCTTGTGGGCCTTGCTCAAGGCATGGGTCAGTCCGAAGCCCACATCAAAGGTGGGATCCCCTATGTGACAGACCTCGTAGTCCAGCAAATGCAGGGCATGGTCGCGAATGAGAACGTTTTTGGGGCTGTAGTCGCCATGGACCAAGGCGTCGGCGTGATCCAGGGTTTCGGCAATCAGACTGTCCAGAAACGCAGCCGCAACCGGCACCTGCTGTCCGCTGTAAATGTAGTAGGGCTCAAGGCGCAGAGTCTGGAAGAAAGTCCTGTCTCGCAGGCTGGTCGGCAGTGCGGACAGGTCCCTGTGCGTCGCAGTGTGGATGTGGGCCAGCATGGCCCCAAATGAAGACCAGTGATCCGTCTCCACCCAGCCAGCCAACATCTGGTCCTTCCAGTTGGCATGGGGCACAGGGACTTCCTCCATCACGATAATGTGGTGGCAGGTGTCCTCAAGATGGGCCCGCGGCACATGACCTGGCAACAGGGCGCCAAAGATGTGCAGAGCCGCAAACTCCCGGTGGATGCGTTCCGGCGCACTGAACCATTCCACCGCCACTCGCAGTTTGGACAGGGCCTGCTTGACAATCAGGTTGGGCCTGCCATCCCGGACGACCTTGACGGTGCGGTTGGAGACCCCGCCCGCGAGGTTGATGCACTGGGCGCGTTCTCCCTGAGTCAACTCTCCACGCTGCTCCAGATAGGGCAGCAACCGGTTGTGGTCCTCTACATTCAGGTATCCATCTCCCCATGGTCACACACTGCAGCCCTGGCACCAGGAAGTTCCCGGTGGCACGGGGCGCAGGAAGGGTGCTGCGCCGCCGCGGCGAGTCTTAGCTGGAAGCAGATCCCAGCTCCTCGGCAGCGGATTCGGCGGCGGGAACTTCGGGCAGGGCCGGTGTCGGTTGCAGGATGAACTCCTCCCGCGTCCGATTGATCAGACGGTCCACGGTAAACCGATTGGCCTCGATGAACCAGGGAGACTCCGAGGTCTTGACCACCACCCGGTTGGGCTTCTGCGTGTCGGCTCCGATCGTGATGGTGACCTCCTCCTGCGTGTCCTCGTCCTGGATTTCCAGCAGAACGGTGGCCTGTGGATCCAGCAAGCCATATTCGGGTTTTTCCACATTGCCCAGGGGGGCAGTCAGGCTGATGGTCGACACGGTGGTAATCAGGGAAATCAGGTTGTTGGGATTGAATGTCTCCTCCGGACCCAGGCCCTGCATCTGCCATTCCTCGTTGTCGTCCTGGAAAAATGCAAAGCGGCCCTGTGGATTGACGAGCGTGAATTTCTTGATGTCGCTGTAGTCTGCAGAGTAGTAGACGGTGTTGACCCAATATGTGGGCTGCAGGGACACTTCGCGGTGACGCAGATCGTCCGACACGAAAACGCGATCATCGCCGGCCACGCGAATGTGCGTGGACCGCGGCAAGGGCGCGGTGCCCACGTAGATGACGGCCACGCTGCCGTCCACCATCGTGGCCGTGACCTTGCGCTCGAAGTCGTCCTCGGCCACGCGCAAGCGCGCGTGGCTGGCTGTAGTTTGGGTCACGGGCCGCAGATTGTCCAGTTCGACCATGTCCTCCACCAGTTGGTCGGCCACAACGGCGGTCACGGGATAGTCGTCGATCTCGGGCAGGACCCAGTCCTCGTCGCCCCGGCGCATAAGTTTCATGTAGTTGCCTGCGGTGTCCTCAATGTAGAGTTCCGCCACCTCCATGTCCTGCATCATGGGCAACAGGCGTTCGGGCTCGACGGGACCCTGGCCCCACGGGACCAGGAATGCGACCGCCAGGGCCATCTGCAACAACAGCAGACCCCCCAGAATGCCCAGATTGCGCTTCTGATTGCGAGTGGGGAAAAAGGCAGTGTGGGTAGACATTCGTGTTGCCTCAAGAGAAATGATGAGGTCAGGTGCATGGCCGCAAGCGTGGTCAATCCGGGATCACTTCCGTGAGTGGCTTCTGATGGGTCGAGCGCCAGCGCCAGACCCCGGCCACCACGGCCAAGGCCAACAGGGCAAGCACATAGTTCAGGACTTCAAGCGCAACCTGCTCCTGCGGGTCCAGTGGCTTCAATATGCGGACCGTGTCGCCACGGGCCCGAATGGCCAGCAGCTCTGCATCCTCCAGCGTCCAGTCGACCAGATTCTGAAGCAACAGGGCATTGGCCTGGACCTGGTCCGGGGCCAGCACGCCCATCAGGTTCAGAATGAAATCGTCCAGGAATTCCGCACTGCCCAACACGACCAGGCGCGTATCGTCAGGAGATCTCTCTATTACGTTCAGGTCGGGTTGGGCCGCCGCTCCCTCGGTCGGTGCGTCTTCTCCTTCATCCTGAAAAGGGCTTGGCCGCCCCGTGAAGAAACTGTCAAACTGGCCCTGAATGGATACCGCCAACGGAAACACGTCTCTTTCCTCCACCGGCGGAATGGCAAATCCGAAATCGGGATAGGTCTCGAAATCTTCCTGAATGCTCATTTCGGCCAGCGTCCATGCGTCCGGGCTGGTGGTGAGCAACACTTCGGTCTGGCGTTCGGCATTCTTCTCTTCATCCAGCAGGACGGGCGAGGCGAAGTTAAGCGTCACGGCCGCCAGGTTCGTCAGGACCGGGTTGCCCTGGGCCATGGCATCTTCCAGCACATGAATGAAAAAGGGGTAGTCCACGGCCTGGTATTCATCCACGGTCAAGTTGCCCACTTGCCGCGGTACACTCACGGGAAATGGCGTATTCTGCAAGTCCATGACCAAGGTGGGGTCCAGGGTTGCGCCGTAGTGTGCCAGCATGGGGTTCATCGTGTCATAGGTGGGTTGCAACGAGAGCGCCCCCGTCAGCATGTCCGGCGCGATCATGAAGTGCGTTGCCGCCACAATGACGGACCCCCCCCGCATCAGGAACTGGTCCACGGCAAACAGGCCCAGGTCGGTCAGCATCTGGGGGGCGATCACCACCAGGGCATCGATATGTTCCGGGATCTGCCCGGATTCCAAATCCATGAATTCCACCTGGAACTCAGCGCTCAGGGTATCCAGCGCCCTGTTCCAGGATGTCAACGGTTCCTGCACCTGCCCCAGGAAGTTCTGCGTGGGGGCAATCTCGGGGACCCAGACCCCAATGGTGCGCAGAAAGCCTGGGGTGCTGCGCTGGATGGTGGAGTCAATCGCCTCCCGCACCGATGTGCGGGAGATTTCCCCTTGCGGGAAAATCAGATGCAACTCGCCCTCAAATTCCAGAATCAAGTGAAAGTAATAGTCCTGCGCGTTGTTGATGGAGGGTGGGTAGGGCTGCAAACCATAGGCATTGACCAGTGTCTCGCGGGTGAAGGGACTGTCCCCCACATCCGGGTTGACCACTTCAAACAGAAACTGCCCGTCGGAGCTCTCAATCAACTCGGTGCCCGCATCGATGACGATCTGCATGTCCGTCACCGCCTGTGCCGGCAAGGTCCCTTCCGTGACCAGGAAGTACAGTTTGACGGGTTCGTCGAGAGCGTCCAACACGGATTCCACGCTCTGAAAACCGAAGACGACCTGCTTGATGGCCCGGGTCAAGTCGTATTCCAGGGTGTCCAGCTGGACCTGGGTGGAACCATCGCGGGCATTGACCACATCCACGAGCTCATCCACGCTCAGGACCACGTGCTGGTCGGCATGCCTGACCAACAGGTGAAAGTACGAGGACCGCACGGCGGTCTCGTACCGTTCCGCGACCTGAAACGGAATGGGCTGAATGCCGTAGGTCTGGGTGGCGTCGAGTTCGATCTCGGGATCCGTGGTGGGGTCCAGGATCCTGGTTTCCACCAGCGCGCCGCCGGCGATATCGTATTCCGCCAGCATGTCGGCGATGCCGGGCACCACCGGTGCGAGCAAGGGATGGGTGTTTTCACTGAAATAGCCCTGAATGGTGACTGGTTCCGTCAGGTTGGCCAGCAATTCCTTGGTCGTGGGGGACAGGGAGTACTCCCGCTGCTGTGTCACATCGACCCGCAAGGTGCGCAGCGGGTACAGCCAGGCGTTGGCGGCCACCAGATTCAGAATGATCAAGGCGGAAAACACGTATTCTCGCTGCCGTATGCGGTCATGGCCGCGGCTCCAGCGAATGGCCTGGATCGACAGCACATTGAGCGTGAGAAAGATGCCGGTCAGAGAGAGGTAGTAGGTCAGGTCACGCAGATCGAGCACACCGCGCTGGATGCTTTGAAAACGGCTGTCCGTGCCGATGGCCTTCAGCAGCGCGGCCAGATCAGAGGAAACGAATTCAGTGGCCACACTGGTCCCGGCGAAATACAGCAGGCCGCCCAGGATCACGGTCAGCATCAGGGCCACAATCTGGTTGTCCGTGCGCGACGAGGCAAAGAGCCCGATGGAGATATAGGTGGCGCTGAGCAGCAGCGTGGCCAGATAGCCGGCGAGCACCGGCCCCCAGTCCAGATTGCCCAGGGTGGACACCGTGATGGGCAGGGGCAGGGTCAGGGCAATCGCCAGGGTCACCATCAAGAACACGGCCACGAACTTGGCCGCGACCAGGGTGGGTATGCTCACGGGCAGGGTCAGCAGCGTTTCCAACGTGCCGGATCGCTGCTCTTCACTCCATTGACGCATGGTCAAGGCGGATATGAGGAAGATGAGCAGAATGGGCATCCAGCGGAACAGGCCTCGGATTTCGGCCAGGCGGCTGGCGAAGAAGGCCTCTATCCAAAAAAAGGCGTACAGGGTGACGACCAGGAAAATGCCCAGGAAAATGAGGGCCATGGGGGAACCGAAGTACCCTTCCAGCTCCTTGCCGACCAGGGAACGAAAATGTCTCATTGGCGAGATGCTCCGAAAAGTCTCAGCACTAATCAAATCCCAAGGAGGACTCCAGACATGCCCTACGCCGCCAAGGCCAAGGCATTGAACCTGGATTCCAAAGTCGTTACCTCGTTGTAGATTTCCCGGACTGGCCAGCCATGTTCCCGGGCTGTCTGGTACACCACCGCACTCAATTCCTCAGGCCTGTCCCCTTCAATGCGATAGCGGTGCCCTCCACCTTGGGCGGTCTGTCGAGTGACCGTCCGGATTGCCGGAACCTGGGCCAGGATGGGTTTCAATTGCGGCACGTCCGTCTTGAGGACCAGAATCACGCCGCTGGTGCCGCGCAGTTCGCCGATGACAGAGTCCGCCCGCAGCTCACCGTTCAAGAGAATGAGGACTCGGTCGCAGAGGGCCTCCACCTCGGCCAGGATATGCGTGGAAAAGATGATAGTGGAATTCTGGGACAAGGTGCGGATAAGGGAGCGGATCTCCACGATTTGAGTCGGGTCGAGCCCTACGGTCGGCTCATCGAAAATAAGCAAGGCGGGCCTGTGCATGATGGCCTGTGCGATGCCGACTCTCTGCCGATATCCCTTGCTCAACGTACTGATGCGCTGTGTCAGCCGGTCGGTCAGACCTGTGGCCCTGACGGCTTCCAGAATCGCTGCGGCCTGACCGGCGGGTTCAATCTTGTGCAGCTCCGCCATCAGGGACAGATACGCCTGAACGGTCAATTCAGGGTACAGGGGGGCGTTCTCCGGCAGGTACCCGATGCCCTCCTGGACCTTCAGGGTTTCTTCCATGACGTTGTGCCCGTTGATCTGGGCCGAACCGCTGTCTGGATGCAGGTATCCGGTCATGATCTTGATGAGCGTTGTCTTACCGGCCCCATTGGGTCCCAACAGGCCCACAATTTCCCCTTTCTGGATGTCGAAGCTGACTTCACTCAGGGCCGTGATGTCGTCGTATGCCTTGTTGAGGTTGCGGATTTCAATCATGTCGCTGTTCAGGCTCCAATCCAGACTGTTTCAGGGCAGCCGCCCAGGGTTGGCGTGAGATGCCGCCGCTGCGAGCTGTGGTCCAGGCGGGGAAACGCAAGGTCGGCGTATCGGCCTATGCAAGACAAGGGCATGGGGCTTTGCACCTGTGTCGGACCGCCCCTGTCCCGGTCTGCGGCCCGTATGCATGCGGAGAGCCTACAGTGTACGACAGGGACTTATATACCGAAGCACACAGACTTGGGCATATCCTGTTCACGGGTCGTTGGGGGGCCCAACAGCCACGCCCCTCGCCGTGCAGAGGCCCCTGTCCCGCGGGCCACAGGACGTACACGACGTCCCAAGATGTTCAACGCGGCATTGTGATCGGCGTTGATCTGAAATTGACAGGCAACACATTGGAACCGGGCCTGCGTCGGCCGGTTCTGTTGGTCTGTGCAACCGCACCGACTGCATGCCTGACTGGTGTAGGCTGCCGGCACCTTGACCACCTGCCTGCACTTGTAGGCCAACTTGCGTTCCAATTGGCCCCAGCTCGAATTCAGAATGCTGCGGTTGAGGCCAGACTTGGCCCTGACGTTCCGACCCGGATTGTCCACCGTGCCCCGGGCCGATTGGGTCATGGCTTGGGTCTGCAAGTTCTCGATGACCACAGTGTGCGCCGTGTCGGCCAGACGGAGACTGATGTGATGGGTGTCATGGTCTCGGCTACGCTTGCGTTTGCGCTGCAACCTGGTCAATTGCCCGGCAATTCTGCGTCTGCGACATGACCCTTTCTGCTTGCGCGCCCAGCCACGTTGGTGACGCTTGATCTTGGCCTCCAGCCGGGCGGTGTCGGTCAGGCGATGGACTGTGCCGGTGCTGTCGGTGCACTGGCCCACGTTGCGATCCAGACCCAGGGCACCCTCTGCGGCCCCCGGCTTGACTTGCGTGACCGGCACCGCATAGACCACGTAGACGTACCACTTGGGCTGTGTGACTGTGCCTTCCTTGCGGATGCGGGCCTGCACAGACGGGCATTGGGCGTAGGGATTGGCGCCCTTGAGTGGCAACCGGCCGATTTTGGGCACGCGCAGCCGGCCTTGCCGGATGGACACACAGTCCGCCACGGTAAAGCCGTCCACAGTCTGATGCTTGGCCTTGCAGCGGGGATGGCCGCCCTGTCCGGCCCAGAATCTCCGGTACGCGTCGGCCAGGTGTTTGCGCGTGTGACGCACCTCGGCACAACGGTACTGTTGGAGCCAAGGCGTATCCCGGCGCAGGGCTGTGAAGTCCTTGTACAGGGCAAAGCACGCTACAGTGGGCTTGGGGCCGATTTTGTAGTCCTGCCAGCAGCGCCATTGGTGCTCCTGGCGCGCCAGGAAATGATTCCAGACCCAGCGGCAGGCCCCGGCAGTGCCCGCGAGTTGCTGCGCCTTGGCCTGCGTCTCCGGCAACAGGCGCAGACGCACCGTGCGATGGACAGTTTCGGTGTGGGGTACAATGGAAGAAGCAGGCATGGAAATGGCGATTCCGTGTCTGTGGAAAGCGGCATGCAGGTAAGAGGGCATGTCGCTTTCTGTCATTGTAGCACGCATGTGGCTGTGTACTTCGGTATATAGTAGTTCCCACAGGGCAATCGCAAAGTCCAGATTCAATTCCAAGGCAACCAGTTTGTCAATGCAAAAGTTCGCTTGTATTGACAGATGGTGTTTCCAAGAAAGACAAATCAGGTCGAAACCAAGATCGTACACAGGGAAATATAAGCGGCTTGGCTCCTACTCGCGACTTTGCGATTGCCCTGTAGTTTCCATTCTAAACAGAATTCGGTCCGCCTTGGAAATTCAGAGACCCCATTGTTTGAGATTCCCCACATTTTCCTCTTTGGCGTTGCGGCCTTTGCCGTTGGAGGGAGTGGCCCTCCATTTCGTCACAGCCCAGCATCGGCTCTTGGACTGTGCTCAAGAGGAACAGGGCATAACCCAGCAGTCTGGGCAGGGCCCATTGACATGGTCTTGACGGCCCCCACCCCCGCTGTAAGCGGGTGGGGGCCAAAGCGCCTGGAGTCGCAAAGGCCGGGCGTGTCTCGGAACCCGTGGCCCTTCGGATGCATCCGTAACACCGTGGTTCGCCCTAGGCGTGACGGGCACAGTTGCCTTTCACGTCGGCGATGGGTACAGATTTTGGAAAATGGCCAAGTCCACATTCGGAAGGGGACCGCGGACGTACACCGGAATGTGTTTCAGGGGAGCAGGCACTTCCATGGATTCCCCACCGTCATGGACCTGTCCTGTCCAGGCATCAAGCCACTGCCTCCCCCGCGGCAGGTATACCTGCCGGTAGCGCGTGCGGTATGAGGTGACAGGGGCAACCAGGAAATCCGGCCCAAACAGAAATTGATCCTCGATGCCGTGTGTCTGTGCATCCTGTTCATAGTCGAAAAAGAGGGGACGCATCGGTGGGATGCCACGCGCGGCGGCCACATGCATCTGTTGCATGACGTAAGGGCGGAGTCGCTCCCGCAGCAACATGGCCGCGCGAATGTGGACATAGCTGTCTCCCCCGATGGTCCAGGCTTCATTGTGCGGGCGGTGGCCATGGGTGCGAAAGACTGGCGTGAAGACACCGTACTGATACCAGCGCACCATCAATTCATGAAAACAGTCGCTGTGATGGTCGACAGTGACAAAACCGCCGATTTCGGCGGCTCCCCAAGGGATGCCGCTCATGGCCAGATTGAGGCCGGCCTTCATGTATGCATCGAGATGTGCAAAGGAGGACTTGATATCGTGCGCGGCCGGTGAAGCGCCGTAGCGCTGGGAGCCGGCCCAGGAACTCCGGCAGATCGTCACCACTTCATGCTCGCCCGCGGCGTGCAGGGCGTCATGGATGTTTTTCTGGTGTGCCACGGGATAGTGGCAATGGGCTTCCAGCGCGGGGCCCACATGGTAGAGCACCCGGTCATAGTCCGTGATCGGGTGCAGATCGTCGCAGGGATCGAGCCAGAAGGTCCGAATCCCCTGGTCGAAGTAGTTGGCCTTCCATTTCTGCCACAGAAAGGCCGCCGCCTGTGGATTGGTGGGGTCGTACTGCCGGGCCCGAACGGGTTTCCCGTCCGTTGTCCAGGGCAGCCAGTTCTCGCGGGCATCGATGGAATCCGTGAATAAGCCCCGCGCCTGCATTGCGGCGAAGTTCTCGCTTTCCTCCTCGACCAGTATCCAGGGGGAAATCATGATGCGCACACCCATGGCGTCCAGTTCGCGCACCATTGCGTCAGGATCGGGCCAGAATTCAGGATCCAGTTTCCAATCGCCGATTTTCTTCCAGTGCCGGAAATCGATCACGATGACCGACAAAGGCAGGTCGCGCCGATGGTATTCCCGGGCAACCTCCAGCAATTCTGCCTGGGATTTGTAACGCAGCTTGCATTGCCAGAATCCGGAGGCCCAGTAGGGCATTTCCGGCGCGTGCCCCGTGACATCGGCATAGTGTTCCATGATCTCTGCGTACGAATCACCGGCAGTGATGTAGTAGTCGATCTGCTTGCAGCCTTCGGAGACCCAGCGAGTCCGGTTTTGTCCCAGCTCGACACGCCCCAGGGAAGGGTTGTTCCACAGCAACCCGTAACCGGCGCTGGAGACCAGAAATGGGACTGTATGCTTCACGTGACGTTGATACAGATCAATAACGGTGCCTTTCAAGTCGACGCTGCCTGTGGCGTTCAGCCCCATGCCGTAGAAGCGTTCGCCTGGACGCGGCGCAAAGTGCACCTCGGTGTGAGACAACCCATGCTCGGCAAGACCCGGCAGTTGCACGGGCTTGTAGACGCGTGTACCGGGATTGTGGGCGCCTACAACGTAGTCGTATTCACTAAGCAACAGCTCCTCGCCCTTGAAGAACTGCAGGAATCCGGCCTGCAGCACACTGGGATGTTTCCGGCCCAATGTGTTGTCGGTCACCCGTGCCGAAATCCGTCCATTGGCAATAGTCCCCACGCTGTCTCCAATGTCAATCCGCACAGCCGCTGCGGGTTGGTGCCCATTGGCGCTGGTGTCTTCGGTCAAGGCCCAGGCCTGATCATCCACCTGGTCTCGCACTGTCGCCCGCACCCGAAGGCCATCCCGCCCCCAAGGTTCAATGACCAATGTCTCTTGTGCATGCTTGTGCACAAGCCGGTTGCCTGATCGACTCACTTGGCCTTTCATCTCTGCCTCCCGAATGAATGACGCAACATATCGACCTGCAGATCGGCATCCGTGTGGCACCCAAGCCCTTTCCCCCCAAACCAGGGTGTGGGACAAACCGCTTTTTCGGCATCGGGGCAGGGACCGCCTGATCGTGCGATGATGCTGCCTTGCGCCATCCGAGGTCGATGGAAGTATCCCTCATGAAGTGTACGGCAGGTCATGACAGCAGATTCATTGAGTTCAAGGCGACGTTGCAGCGTAGCTCCCCGGGGAGTTTCTGGAGACATTTGAAAAGCTTGCCCCTGATCACAGGTTTGGACACACCCGCGGACAAGTCGGCGGCCAACAATGCCCAGGGCGACAATCAAAATCGCAATCACCCAAAACAGAGTGATGCACGATTAGGGTTCTGACGGCTGCTCTGACCGATAACGAGGGCAAGGCACAGGATTGGGTGGCGGAGCTGCCGGGTCTGCGTGGCCGTGCTCGCCATTGAGCAGGGCCACTTCAGCAACCTCTCCCTGAACGACATTATGGATGGGACATTCCGAGTGTTCGGCAAGGTGGCGGCTACATCACCCTGTTGCGCAAGATGGCTTTCGACAAATTTGAAAGACGGGAAGAGTTCCTTGACATCAGGGCACAAAGTCTGAAAGCCCCCAACAGGCCCAGGCACCAGCTGGGCCTGAGCCCCTGGATTGAGGCCTGCTGGTCATTCCGATCGCCATATTGGCGCAATTCTGGAGCTCAGGGAGACCGGGAAGCAATCATGGAGCATCTTCCCACGCTGTTTGCATGGGAGAATGTGAAGGGTTTCCTGTCTGCAGCGGGACAAGAAAGGGCACGCCGTATGTTTGCCGCCTTGGGGAAAGAGACCATGGAAGCCATCATGGCACGCTGGCGGCACCAGCAGACCTCCTCCAGTCAAGATCCGGATCCAGAGTATATAGCCACAGATACGTTGCAGGTGGAGGATTTGGCTTGTCAGTTCCAGGACCGCATATGCCGTGCAACGGCGGCAGGGCTGGTATCGCTGACCCGATTACCCTGCATGGCACCGGCGGACACACCTGAGTCGACAGGTGGCACGGGATACGGATGCTGTGGCCGCAGGTACCGGAGCGCCTGAAGCCAGCCATGGCTGATATCACCCGTCTCTGGGGTCCCTACGGGGACGGGCTGTTGCATTGGCCCCGATTCCAGCTGGTGGGTTGGATGGCTCGTGGTACCGACACGACGGGAAGACCCGCGGGCCCCCTGTATGGGGACAGGATGCCGTAGAAGGCAGGACATGGTACAGTCGCCCCTGTGGCCGCCCGAGCAGGATTTTCGGGCCCCCAGCAAGGAGGAATGAGATGGAGCCCCAACCCCCCGCCCCCCGCCGCCGCGACAAGAAAGGGGAATCCTGCTACGCGAACTGGCGCGGCATTCAGCCTCTGGCCACCGTTGACCTGGAGCGTGAGTTCTCTTATGAAGATGACTGGATCCAGCGCTTCCGGGCCCTGCGTGCGGACCCCGCGGCTCAGGCCCGGATCATGCCGGGCCTGTTACGCTTGGAACGCAGCATGGCCATCGAGACCGGTGTCATCGAAGGCTTGTACAATCCATCCCACGGTGTCACGCAGACCCTACTGCGGGAAGGTTTTCGCGCGGAGCACGTACGTCGGCAAGGCGTGGATGTGGAACCGGAACATCTGGTAACCGTGCTTCAGGACCACATGGCCGCCGCCGAAATGGTATACGGTTTTCTCCGCGAGGACCGCCCCATCACCAAGCATGCCATGCGCGAACTACACGCCCGGATCACCGCCCATCAGGAAACACACACGGCGATCGACATGCTGGATCAGCGGGTACAGCGCCCTCTGCGCCGCGGGGTGTGGAAGGACTTTCCGAACAACCCCACGCAACCCGACAGCACCGTCCACCTGTACGCGCCGCCGGAGCAGGTGGACAGCCAGCTGGATCTGCTGCTGGAGCACTATGGGGTCTACGAACCGATCCAGCATCCGCTGCTGACGGGAGCTTGGCTGCACCACCGCTTCATCCAGATCCACCCCTTCGCGGATGGCAACGGGCGCACGGGACGCGTGCTCCTGAATTGGCACCTGATCCGCAACGGCTGGCCACCCATCCTGGTGCACCGGCAGGATCGCGGTGCCTACCTGCACGGCATGCAGAAGGCGGACGCGGGCGACCTGTCGGTGCTGACCGACTTCCTGATCGCCATGGCGCGCAAGGCCGTGCGCGTGGTCATGGCCGATTTCGCCGTGGAGGAGCGCATGCGGGTGCTGGGCCCCGATGATCCCGACTATGTGTACCGCAAGGAGGACGGCTGGCGCAACGGTGCCTGAGATCGACCGGCATCGCTCTCGGTGCGGGATATGTTCCTGGGCCTGGGACGGGTGGTAACCCTGTGGCGTGTAGCGGGAGAGAATGGCCACACACAAGGCTCTGGTCTTCCTGGGAACGGGCCGGAAGTTGGCCTGCCTGCCATGTTATGGGAGCCAGGGACATCTGGCCCTTGGGCTCTAGGACGGCACAGTTGTCCCCGGGGGCTGCGGAGGCACTCATCCATGATGGGCACCCAAGGCTAACGAGATGGAGGTCTGGCACCCCTTGATTGAGGCTGGCCACTCTCGTGCCGGGGCACCAGTGCTGTCTTTGGGGTCTAGGGTTGGTCCAGGAGCACATCGCATCGGCCCCGAGCCGCCCTCAAGCCCGAGTGTGACCATACATCCACCCCGGGCATTGCATACGATCCGCAAACTTCTGAAGAGGCATCTGTCTCACCTGTCCGACCGGGTGCGGGCCGCTCTGGCCCTATAGATGGAAGGCATGGTGCTGGGCCTGAACGGATGCCAGGATGTGGTGACCCTGGCCTTGGCGCACAACAAGGCCAATCCCCATACGATGCGGCGTGCACTGGAGAACTGCTATATAACGATGTAGACTGGCTTGCCAGCTGGGGACCGGATCAGAAATTGGAGGTGGAGTACCATTTCGCCTCTCTGCGGGCGTGGGGGGATAGTAGATGCCCACCGCCGAGCGGAGGATCGCGCAGGAATCGCTAGTGCTGGCAGTGGACCTCACCTCCCAGCAGGATGAACCGGTTGGTCCTGGTAATCAGCGTGGTCTATCGCCAGCACACCATTTCCTTGACCTGGCACATCATGCCGGCCCCAGAAGAGCAGGCTCCTGGATGGTGCAATCTGCTACGGCTGTTGGCCCCACGGTGCCGGGGCATGTGCGCTGCGTCTGTGACCAAGGGCTGAACAGCCGGGAACTGTGGGAGCAGATTGTGGCATTGGACTGGCGCATCCCCACATACGGTACGGCTGATGTGGAATTAAGTGATTGACGCCAAGGGGAAGACCTTCCAGAATGAAGAGATTGCAGTTCTCATTCGGAGTTCTTCCCCATGACCAGTATATCCTTTGGGGATGTGGCGACAATTGTGTATGTCCTGGTAGACGACTGGTATCAAGACTACGGTGTACGTTTGCTGCAGGGCAAGGCAGGGGCCAAGCCCGTGTGCACCGACAGTGAAGTCATCACGTTGCTGCTGATGGCTTTTCTGCCCTTTCCGGGCGAGCACCCGTGCCTGGGATTCATCCGGGCCCACTCCCGGGCCCTCTTTCCCCGGCTCCTCGACCAGAGCCCATGCAATCGCCGGGCTCGCTCATTGCACCTGCGGGTGGAAGCGCTGCGGCGACACTGGACCGCGGGGCTGGGTGCCATCCGCGCCACGCAGTTCCTGCTGGACACCAGGCCCGTCCCCGTGGTGGGCTACAAGCGGAGCAGGAAGCACAGCGCTTGCGCGGGGTCGGCCTCCTACGGGGTGTGTGTGTCAGCCGGAATCTGCAGTATTTCGGATACAAGCTGGTGCTGCTGTCTACGCGGGAAGGACTTCCGGTAGCCTACGAGCTTGTACCGGCCCACACCGATGAGCGTGCCGCGGCCGGCACTGTGATGTCTTCGGGGACAAGGGCTTCCTGGGGGCCGACTGGCAACAGCTTCAATGGGAGACCCGGGGCCACCGCATCTGGACGCCCACCCGGGCCAATCAGCGCCAACCCCATGCCCCGGCAGTGAACCGCTGGCTGCATGGCGTGCGCGAGCGCATCGAAAGCACCTTCAACGCAGTGCAGAACACCGGACGCAACCTAGAACGTCTGTTGCGCAAAACCGTCATGGGGTTGGTCACGCATGTCATCGCCAAGATGACCAGCCACACCCTCAAGCATCTCCTGCGCCGCTTCTTTGGCATCGATGTCCAGACGTATACCGCGCATCCCCTGTAATTCCACTCGCCGGCAGTCCTGCGAGGGTGCCCGCGCAGGGCTTCATCACGGGACCGGGCGATCTGTAGGTGGGGTGGGGCCAGGCCTTTCGGAACCGTCCTCTGTCTTGTTTCAATCCCTTCTTCATCAGGGCATCAATTGAGAAGGTGTAGATATCCGCGCTCGCGCCAGGGCAAGGTCTCTGATAGACTTGAAGCAAGGCTGGGCAGCTTGGGCCTCGCCGGTGTATGCCGCTGGGGAACCGTGTAGAGGATATTCTGTGTCTCTTCGTGGCCTTGGCGCCCACCAATCCGTGAACCCTCCGCCTGTCTCGCTGCACACATGGATCCCTATCGCGTACTGCCCGTCGGAGCTGCAGCCGTGGCCCCAGCAGGCAATCGCGGCCAAAGTACATTGCGGATAAAGATTCCAGTGCAGCCCCTCATCATGCAAAGGATGAATCAATGAGTCCCTCGCTCAAGGTCTTGGTTGATCCTGCCTTTCGCCGCATGGGCGAAATCTTCTCTGACCAGGACCGCGCATCCTTGGTGACCGACTTTGACTCGCATTGGCTTAAGGACGAACCGATTTCGGAGACAGAGGCTGCGCAGATAATTCCGGACACCGACGTGGTGGTGTGCTCCGACTGGAGATATGGCGACCTCCTGTATCAGGCTTCCAGGTTGAAGGCGATCATGACCGTCTCGGGCGGGTTTCCGCAGGACCTGGATTATGAATATTGCTATCAGAATCACATTCATGTATTGTCCGCGGCTCCGGCCTTTGGGCCTCAGGTGGCCGAGATGGCCCTGGGCATGGCCATTGCCTCTGCCCGCGAGATTGTAAAGGCCGATCGGGATTTCCGGGCGGGCACTGAACAGTACTTGCATCGCAGCAATCAGAACTCCTTCTTGCTGTTCGACCAGCCTGTGGGGTTGGTGGGGTTCGGCGGCTTGGCCAACAGTCTGCGACCGTTGCTGGCCCCCTTCCGGCCTCGCCTGCAGGTGTATGACCCCTGGGTCAGCGACAGAGTGATAACCGGGTCTGGCTGCCAACCTGTGTCCCTGCCGCAACTGTTGGCGGACAACAGGTTTATTTTTGTGCTGGCCATTCCCAGCACCGAAAACGCGGGCATGATAACCCGCGAATTGCTGGAACAGGTACGGCCGGATGCCGTGTTCCTGCTTGTCAGCCGCGCGCATGTCGTGGACTTCGATGCCTTGACCGACTTGGTGCGGGAAGGACGCTTCAGGGCGGCCATTGATGTGTTCCCTGAGGAACCTTTGGCCTTGGATCATCCCATTCGGCAAGCGGAAGGGGCCATTCTTTCCGCCCATCGCGCGGGCAGTGTGCCCGAAGGAATGTGGGACATAGGCGCGATGGTGCTGGATGACCTGGAAGCGCTGGCGATGGGCATGCCACCGCGCAGCCTGCAGCCCGCATTCCATGAACTGATTCCCAGATACACAAGGCTGTCCGCCCGCCGCGGACGGCGTTAAAGGTTGTGCCTAGGCGATCGGGCTCCGGCCTGGTATAGGCAGGGGACTGTGCCCTATGCCCGATCAGACGGGTATGCCCGCGTGATTCACTTCAACTTTCCCCCGTTTCTGGCGCGGTGGCGCAACAACGGGCATTTTCATGGCATCCCTGAAGGCAAGGCGTGGCTGATTGTCATTGCCCTAATGTTCCCGGCCGCCCTGATGCCCATGGCCTCTTCGGTGCTTCGAGTCTCTTCACCGCTGTTCAGGGAGGCCTTTGGTCTGACTTCCGAGTCTGTGGCATGGCTTTCCATGTCCTTTTCCATTCCGTTCATGGTGCTCACCCCGGTCTACTGCCGGTTGAGCGAGATCGTGGGCCGCCGGCGTCTGATCATGGCGGGCTGCGCCTTGTTCCTGGTGGGTGTGCTGACCTCAATGTTCTCTCCCCGCTTTTCCGTTCTGTTGCTCGGACAGGGCATCCAGGGATTTGGTGTGGCCGGGATGACGCCACTGGGCATGGCGTACATTTCCGCCATCTTTCCCCGGCACGAAAAGGGCAAGGCCTTGGGCACCTGGAGTTCGGTGGGGCCGACCGTGGCGTTTCTGGGTCCGCTCATGGCCGGTTTGATCCTGTCCTTCTGGAGCTGGCGGTCCACCTTTCTGCTTTCCTTGATTGTGGGCATTCTGGCCTTGGCTGTGGTCATCATCACCATTCCCGCGGGCTACAGCAACATCAAGCCGGAAATGTGGCGTCGCTTCGACTGGGTGGGCGTGCTGTTTCTGGCCTGCTCGGTAGTTGCCTTTTTTGCCTTTCTGTCCAGTCGCCCCATAACCGGGGTGCCGCCTCTCCAGGACTGGCGTCTGGCCTTCCTGGGCATTGTCTTCCTGTCTCTTCTTTTCTGGCGGGAGAAAACGGCCACGTCCCCCTTTATCGATCTTGACCTCTATCGAATCAAGTCTTTTCGGCTCGCATCCTTCGGAGCGGCGTTCCGCATGATTACGATGGGGTGCACCGGCTTGCTTATGCCTCTGTATTTGGCGGACCTGCATGACTTGCAAGGCGCCACGCTCGGCGTGATGCTGACGGTCAATCCAGCGGCCATGTCCGTGATGGTCCGGTTTGGGGGGCTCATTGCGGACCGCTGGGGAATTCGCCGGCCGCTCCTGATTGGATTTTCCTCCCAGGCCTTGGTGCTGCTGGTACTTGCCCTATTGCCGGCTACGGTGCCTCTATGGGGCTTGGGGGGCATTCTGGCCATTCACGGTCTGGGGGTCGGCACCATGCTGGCCGCCCTGCACCGCACAGCGCTGCTGGATGTCAAGGAAGGCCAGGCCAACATAGCGGCCGGCATGTACAGTCTGACCCGGTTTGCAGGCGTGGCCATTGGCACCACCACAGCCGGCGTTCTCTACCAGCAATTCAGTACCTGGGGCTTCCCTGTCCTGCAGGCCTATCAGACCACTTTCCTGTTCTTCATAGCTGCAGCAGTGGTGGGCCTTGCCTCTTCCCTGATCATGATCCAGGGAGACAAGCAGACAGGTCGCGCATGACTGTTGGTCCTATCGAAATCCGCCTTGGCAGAACCTGCCGATACATGCTCCACTCCATCCCAATCAAAACCCCAGCTACAGACATGGACGGGGACTGTGGGTATCCCACAGCCGACCCAGGGAGCCGCGTGCCTGTCTCTGATGGGGCAGATGGCACAGTGGCTTTCAAGGCACTGGCAACTCTGGGAGCTGGACTCTGCAGGGGTTCGGGCCCCAATGCTGTCGTCGCGGCAGGACACCAATCTCACGCTTGACAGATCGCCGTCCGCGGGACGTGGCAGGCTCCTGGATCGGTGGACGCGCCTGACGCTGCCCAATCATCTGGATATGGCGACGCTCCTGTTTCATCGCACGCGGGAGCAGGCCTTGGCCTTCAAATTCATGCTCGCCGCCGCAGGAACCCCCAGATGGTCTCCACGACAAGTTCCATGTGGCAAATTGGGCCAGGCAGCAATCAGAGGGATGCCAAAAACCGCTTCCCGAAGTCTCTTCTTGGTTCCAAGGGCCTCTCGACCACCGGCGCGGCAAGATCAGCGATGGAGTACGGAAGTGAACTTGGCGACCGCAATCCAAGGAGTCTCCACACCGCGTTCATCCGTTTGCCCAAGGGTTGATCACCTCGATCCCACATCCTTCGAAGTCATTTGCGTCTCGCGTTGCAACCGATGCCCCTCGGGAGCGGGCGATCGCTGCGATCTGGCAGTCGGCGTGGTGGATGGGATGACCCGCGGCCCGGTGCGCGGCGGCTATGAGCGGCATGGCTGTCAAAGGGAAGGAGGCACCCTGCAAAGTCTTCCCACAGCATGTCCTCAATCGCAGCAAGCAGCTTCGCGCGGTGTTGTCCTGTGGGCAGAAGTGCCGCACCGTAACGCACCGCCGCTTCACTGATGGTCGACAGATACAGGATGGGGGCCGCTTGCTGGGCCACCCAGTCGATGACGCTGGCAACGGGGCTGGGGGCGCATCAGCTCCGAGACGACGTTGGTGTCCAGCACGAGCATCACCTCTACCTCAGTCGAATTGAGGTGGTTTGTGCATGGGTTCACGAAGCGGCAGATCCAGATTCACACTGCCGAGGGGTGCGAACCGGGCGCGAATGGCACTTGCCAGATCCTGGCCCGTGGAGGGTTCCTGGTCCAAGGCCGCTTTTAGCATGTCCCTAACACCTCCTGTTCCATGGACTTGCCCTTCTCGGCGGCTCGGATACGCAGTCGTCTTTTCAGCCCTTCTTCCAGGTTGCGCACCGTGATACTGGCCATAATCGAACCTCCGTCTGCATTGTCACGCCATTGTTAATGTGGTTGCGTTGCAATCACTGTATCGCTATGTGCAGGGAACACATGCAGGAATGGGCCCGGCGATGCCTGGATTCGGCAGGATGGAAACGCTGTCGGACGGAACTGGCCGCTGTGGCTGGTTGCATGAATACATGGCGCTTGGATGGGCAAGGGCAAGGGCCGCTCACTGGGCTCTGGTCCCATAGAAAGCGCCGGCTCATGCTCCGCGTGGCCAAGAGTTGCTCCCTCGGCGTGTCCTCGTCGAGTCCATCCCACGACCCGCTCCCGCACATCTCATCAGGGGAGCACACGCGGCACTGCAGTCCGGCAAACTTCCGGGCAAACCTGTGGGTGGGGTGGATTGCCTGTTGTCATCAGCCCAAGAAGCCGGCGCTGCGGCTGGAACGCGGTCTCCTTGAGACCGTGTCTTGATAACTCATGGATGCCACACAGGTGGCCGCGGTTTCCATGGGATGCCACGGCCGGTGCACTGTACATCCCAAAGGGGATTGCGCGCAGTGGAAAGGGAGCAACAGGATGGAGGGTCATGCAGTTGTAGCCACCGTACAGAAGGGATGGGCCGGATGTCAGTGCGCGGCATCTCCGGTGATGGCTGTGGCGGCTGTACCCTCCGTCTTTTCTGGACGGCAAAACCGCGTTCTGCAATGGACACCACCCGTCAATCTCCTGCATCACCGTTTACTGCGCGGTTCCGGCTACGGTAGAATCAGCCCTGTCCATATGTCTTTTTTATACGATGAACAAGCGAGGCAAATCATGTCGTTTCAGTTGAGGCAACCATCTCGGTGGCTGATCATGCTTATATTGTTGCTGTCCCTGGGCCTGGCGGCTTGCGGCGGTCAGCCCGATGCGGAGGAAGAGGCGGTGGAGCAACCCATGAGCGAGGAAGCTGCGCCAGAAGAGGCAATGGATGACGCCATGGCCATGGGCCGTTTCGTCGACGATCCCCATTCGGGCCGGGATTTCAACTTGGCTGACTATGAAGCCGAATATGGCGTGACCCTGTCGACGTTCAGCGAATCTCCCATGCTGGCCGAAATGGTGGCCGCAGGCACATTGCCGCCAGTGGAGGAGCGCTTGCCCGACAATCCCGTGGTGCAAATCCCCCTGGAGGACATAGGCAGGTACGGCGGCAACCTGCACTGGGTGGAGTACACCATTGACTACGATCACTACATCCGTCATCTCAACGAAACCAATCTGCTGGAACTGCGCCCTGCCAAAGGCACCGCCCGCTACAAATGGATGGGCGGCGAGATTATGCCGGGGGTCTATGAGACCTGGAGCAAGAGCGATGACAGCAAGACATTCGAGTTCACGTTGCGGGAAGGATACAAATGGTCCGATGGCGATGATGTAACGGCGGAAGACATCCGCTTTTACATTGAGGACATTCTGCTCAACGAGGAAGTCACGCCCAATGTGCCTTCGTGGCTCAAGTACCGCGGCCAACCTACCGTCTTCGAAGTGGTGGATGATCGGACTGTGCGGTTTGTGTTCGCAGAACCCAACGGTTTTTTCCTGCCCCAAATGGTGAACTGGGCCTGGAGTTCACACTTGCGTCCCGCCCACTACTTCAAGCAGTACCACACAGGGTATGCCGATATCGCGGATCTGATGTCCCAGATGGAAAAGGAGGAATACACGGCCGCTGAGGACTGGGGCCGCTGGTTTGCTGGCATTCAGAACAACGTTACAGGGGGCTCCTATTCACGCCGCACGCCGGATTACAGAGATATGCCCGTGTTGCAACCCTATGCCTGGGACAGTGAACCCCAGCAGGGCGAGTTCATCATGACTCGCAATCCGTATTTCTACAAAGTGGACCCTGACGGGAATCAGCTGCCGTATATCGATTCCATTTCCCGCAGCCTGGTGACCGACATTGAGGTGGAAAACCTCAAGATCATTTCGGGTGAGACCGATATCCAGGGCCAGTTCATTCGGCTGTCCGACTATCCCATGTTCTCGCAGAACCAGGAAGCCGGGAACTACCACTTGATGGCGCTTCCGGCCTGGCAGGATCAGCTCCTGATTTTCCCCTTCAACTTCGATCCCGCCGATCCCGTGCTGGGGGAAATCATCCGGGACAAGCGTTTCCGACAGGCCCTGTCCCTGGCCGTCGACCGAGAGGAAGTCAAGAAGTCGATCTTCCTGGACTTCGGCGTGCCCAGCGCCTTTGCCCCGGTGGCGGGCAGCGCCTGGTACAAGGACGAGTTCCGGGATGCCTATGCCGAGTTCGACCTGGAAAAGGCCAACGCGTTGCTGGATGACATGGGCCTGGCATGGGATGCCAACAATGAGTTTCGGCTGCGGCCCGACGGTGAGCGTCTGGTGCTGCCGATCGACTACTACGACGTGACGCCCCCTGCCACACCCGGCGGTGAACTCATCCGGGAGTTCTGGGTGGAAATCGGTGTGGACACCAAGGTGGAACAGGTCAACGGCCAGTTTTATTGGCAGAAACGCGGCGCCAACGAAACGGTGGGCACCATCTGGTGGGCCAATGGCCTGTCACCGGCGGATGCCGTCTTCGTGAGCAGTTTTCTGATGACCCCATCCTGGTGGATCTGGTACAACGCCCAGGGCGCGGACGGCACTGAACCGCAGGATCCCGAAGCGGTCAGGCTGGTGGAGCTGTTCTGGGACCTCCAGACTGCGACCACAGAGGAGGAACAGGTGCGCCTGGGCATCGAGATCTTCGAAAGCCACCAGGAAAACGTGTGGAATATCGGCACGGTGGCCAGTGCGCCACAGCCCTTTGTCTACAACCAGGGGCTGGGCAACATTGCGGTGGCGGAAGAACGCGAGTACTACCACATCTCCCTGATGGAATTGTCCGAACAGTTTTATTGGAAGTAGCAGAGCAACGGGTACCGGGCCGCTGGGGAATGCCCTTGGGCGGCCCGGTGCCTTTCGGGACCGGTTTCCTTTCTCTGGGATGTGCTTGACGCTGTGATCAATTACGTGCTGCAGCGCTTCCTGTACATGATTGTGCTGTTGCTGTTGCTGAGCGTTACCACCTTCGTCATCATCCAGTTGCCTCCGGGTGATTACCTGACCATGTACATCACCCGCCTGGAGGCCAGCGGGGAAAAGGTGGATCAATCCGAAATCGATTCGCTGAAGCGTCAGTACGGCCTGGACCGACCCATGTACGTCCAGTTCCTGCGCTGGTTCAGCGGCATGTTCCGCGGCCACTTTGGCACTTCATTGCAATGGAACCGCCCCGTGATCGAAATCATTGGCGATCGCATGGCCTTGACCCTCGTGGTCAACCTGACGTCCTTGGTCTTCGTGTATTTCATTTCCATTGTCATTGGCGTCTATTCGGCGACTCACCAGTATTCGCTGGGCGATTACGGAGCCACTGCCGTAGGGTTCGTGGGACTGGCCACTCCGCCCTTTCTCCTGGCCCTGCTGGTCATGGTGTTCTTTCACACCCAGTTCGACATGAGTGTGGGAGGCCTGTTCTCCCAGGAGTATGCCCATGAGCCTTGGGGTTGGCCCAAGGTCGTGGACATGCTCAAGCACCTGCCGGTCCCCATTGTCGTCATTGCGGTGGGTCAGACCGCGGGCCTGATTCGCGTAATGCGCGGCGTGTTGCTTGACGAGCTCGGCAAGCAGTACGTCATCACGGCCCGCACCAAGGGGTTGTCCCGGCGCAAGGTGCTGTTCAAGTATCCGGTGAGGGTGGCCATCAACCCGGTGGTGAGCACAGTGGGCTGGGTGTTGCCCGGCCTGGTTTCCGGCGGAGCCATCGTGGCCATTGTGCTGAGCCTGCCCACGGTGGGACCCCTGCTGTACCGGGCGCTGCTGAGCGAAGACATGTACTTGGCCGGCACGCTGGTCCTGTTTCTGGGGCTGTTGACCATTGTGGGCACATTCGCGTCCGACTTGCTGCTGATGGTCGTGGATCCCCGGATCCGGCTGGACCGCTGACCCGATGCTGGAAGCGTCGGCATGACGGCCCAAACCCAAACCTTGGCGCAACAGCCCGCCACGCCGCAGGCGAGTGCCCAAGAGCGCTTTTTCATGGCCTCGCAAGGGCAGCTGATGTGGCGCAAGTTCATCCGCCACCGGCTGGCCATTGTGGGGGGCTGCGTGCTCATTGTGATGTATGTCAGTGCCCTGTTCTGCGAGTTCATTGCCCCATACGACTTGCATCGACGCAACTCGGACTATCTCTTTGCCCCGCCGCAGCGCGTGCGGTTCCGGCATGAGGATGGTCGCTTCACGTTGCAGCCCTTTGTGTATGGGTACACACAGGAGCGCAACCAGGAGACTTTTGCGCTCGAGTTCGCGGTGGACCAGGAACAGAAGTTTCCCCTGCGCTTGCTGAACCGCGGAGACGAGGTGCAGATATGGGGGCTGATCACCACCAACGTGCATCTGTTGGGGGTGGCGGAACCAGGCTATGCCTTCCTGTTGGGCACGGACAAGCTGGGCCGTGACATATTCTCCCGCATTCTCTACGGGGCCCGGATTTCGCTCACGATTGGCCTTGTGGGAGTGGCCATCAGCTTTGTGCTGGGTTGCCTGTTTGGGGGCATCTCCGGGTATTTCGGAGGATTGTCGGATACCATCATTCAGCGCATGGTGGAGTATCTGCTTGTAATCCCCACCATTCCGCTCTGGATGGCGCTCTCGGCCGCGATTCCGCGTGAGATGCCCCAACTTCAAGTCTACTTTCTGGTCACTGTCATCATTGCCCTGGTGGCCTGGAGCGGCTTGGCCCGGGTGGTGCGGGGCAAGATCATCAGCCTGCGGGAAGAGGACTATGTGCTGGCCGCGCGCATTGCGGGCGAAACAGACATGAAAATCATCCGGACCCACATGCTGCCGGGATTCATGAGTTACTTGATTGTGAACTTGACGCTGGCCATTCCCGGCATGGTCCTGGCCGAGACCGCGCTCAGCTTTCTGGGTTTGGGGATCCGGCCCCCCTTGGTGAGCTGGGGCACGTTGCTCAATGAAGCCCAGCAGGTGCAAGTGGTGATCTTGTATCCCTGGCTGCTGTATCCGGGGCTCGTGCTGATCATCACACTGATGGCATTCAACTTCCTGGGAGATGGCCTCCGAGATGCGGCAGATCCCTACAAGTAGCGGAGAGCGCAGAAGCAGGTCCGGCCGGCACCATGGAGTGCCCGGTGTGGAGTTCTCCCTGCCTCCATGGAAGAGCTCGACAGACGCCCCCGCATCTTCCTCTCTGATTTGCCCGCGGTGGGTGGTTCCCCTATACGGACCGGTGGCATCCGGCCGCGGGCACGTCATGGCCGCGGGCTTGGTCCATCGCCTCTGCCGGCCGTGTGCGACTCGGCCACTGGCCGACACGGTCCGGAGTGTCCACATCCGGCACGGGGTTCCACGTTGAATCAGGAGCAAGGTCGGCGGCGCATGCAGGACATCACGCTGGAACTCAAGGACGTTAAAACCCACTTCTTCTTGCGCGAAGGGATCCTGAAAGCGCTCAACGGCGTCAGCTTCGCCGTTGCGCGCAACAGCACCGTGGGCGTCATTGGTGAAAGCGGGTGCGGCAAGAGCGTCACGACGCAGTCTATCCTGCGCATCGTGCCTGCACCGGGCAGGACAGTCAACGGCACCATTGTGTTCTCCCCGGCCAATGGCGAGGAAGTCGATCTGCTGGCACTGGAACCGGACGGACCGGCCATCCGGGCCATCCGTGGACGCGAGATCTCCATGATTTTCCAGGAACCCATGGCCAGCCTGTCCCCGGTGCACACCATCGGGGACCAAATCAGCGAAATGATTCTGCTCCACCGCACCCCGGACCGTAACGAGGCCAAGGACATCACGATTGAAATGCTGCGCAAAGTCGGCATCTCCAATGCCCCGCAGCGCTTTGACGAATATCCACACCAACTGTCCGGGGGGATGCGACAGCGGGCCATGATCGCCATGGCGTTGTCCTGCAACCCCGCCGTGCTCATTGCCGACGAACCCACCACTGCCCTGGATGTGACGGTGCAGGCCCAAATCCTGGATCTGATGCAGCAGATGCAGGCCGAGATGGGGATGTCCATGCTCTATATCACCCACGACCTGGCGGTCATCTCGGATATCGCCGATGAGGTGGTGGTCATGTATCTGGGCATGGTCGTGGAGCAGACGGATGTGCATGCTCTTTTCAAGGAACCCTTGCATCCCTATACCCGTTTGCTCCTGAAATCCATTCCCCGCGTGGGGCGCAAGGTCAAGCAACGGCTGGATGCCATTGAGGGTGCGGTGCCCATTCCCCTCAACCTGCCGGTCCAGTGCCCCTTCGTGGAGCGTTGTCCCGAGGCCATCCCCGGAGTGTGTGACACGGCGATCCCGCCCTTGTACGAACCGCGATCCGGCCATCGGGTGCGGTGTTTCCTCTACGAAGACCAGGATGCGCCCGATGCAGAACCCGCGTGATCCTCAGCCCATGTTGCGGGTGGAAGGCATCAAAAAATACTTTCCCATCGAGAAGGGCCTGTTGCGGCGCGTGGTCGGTCATGTCAAGGCGGTCGACAATGTGGAGCTTGAGGTGCGGAAAGGCGAGACTCTGGGCCTGGTGGGCGAATCCGGCTGTGGCAAGACTACCCTGGGCCGTTGCATTGTCCGCGCCATAGAACCCACCGAGGGCCGCATTCTCCTGCACCTGGAAGGAGACAAGATGACGGACCTGTTGCAGTTGGGCAAGGAGGAACTCCGTGCCCAGCGCCGACACATGCAGATGATCTTCCAGGATCCCTATTCGTCGCTGGATCCGCGCAAGACGGTGCTTGACATCATTGCCCAACCGCTGCGCGCCAACCGGATGGGCTCGGCACAGGACATCGAGGATCGCGTCCGGCAGCTGGTCGATCTGGTGGGGCTCAATGTCGAATCCCTGATTCGGTATCCCCATGCTTTTTCCGGAGGTCAGCGCCAGCGCATTGGCATTGCTCGGGCCTTGGCGCCCAATCCGCGCATTGTGGTGGCCGACGAACCCGTTTCCGCCCTGGATGTGTCAGTGCAAGCCCAGATTCTGAACCTGTTGCAGGATCTGCAGGCGGAATTCAACCTCACGATGCTGTTCATCGCGCATGACCTGAGTGTGGTGGAGCATGTGTCGGACCGGGTGGCGGTCATGTATGTGGGCAAGATCGTGGAAACCGCGGAAACGGAGGCGCTCTATCTGCATCCGCTGCATCCCTATACCGAGGCCCTGTTGTCCGCGGTGTCCATTCCGGACCCGGACCAGGGCCAGGATCACATGATTTTGCCCGGCGAAGCCGCCAATCCGGCCGACTTGCCTGCCGGATGTCACTTTCATCCCCGCTGCCGGTATGCGGAAGACCGGTGCCGCACGGAAGCCCCCACCTTGACAGAGGTCAGACCGGGTCACTTTGCCAGCTGTCACTTTGCGGGCGAACTGGAATTGACCGGCGTGGATGTGTAGCGGAGCCACGGCATGGCACTCGTCGCGATCGGCTTCCTGGTCTTTGTGGCGCTGTTCACCCTGGCGGCGGTCCAGGGGACCCGGATGGCAGGGCGGGCCATGGGGGAGCGCATCAATGCCATGCACCGTGCCGCCGAAGTCATTTTGGACACCGAACGGATTCCGGCCGAATGGCTGGAGCACGCTCCGGCCGCACCGGACCGCCTCCGGCGCTGGGAGCTGCGCCAGAAGCGTCGTGCCATCCGCAGGATCCGCAAGTTGCATACCTACATGCAACGCACACCATGCATTTCCGATGTCGAATCGCGGGAATTTCTCATGGCGGAACTGGACCGCATCCGAGGCCAATGGCTGACCAGCGCGCCGGACGTGATTGTCCCGACGCCCCATGGCACGTCGGTGCCCCGTCCGCCCACTCCGTTGCCGCCGGAATGAGGCTGCCGACACTGGGTCAACCGCTGCCTGACCATGACCACCATGCCGGGGACACGGCCCCTCCCAGCCCCTTCTTGCCTTGACCGGAGCGTTCGCCGCCATGCCACATCCGCAGTCCTATAACGTCGTCTGGGACGCTCCCAGTCATGATGCGCAGGGATCAGTGCCCCTGGGCAACGGGGAAATTGGGCTTAATGCCTGGGTGTCGCTCCAAGGCGAGCTTTGCTTCTACATCGGGCGCACCGATGCCTGGGGTGACAATGGACGCCTGCTTAAGCTGGGGCGCGTCCGCATTGTCCTGGACCCTGCTCCCCATGTGTCGATTGTGCGCCAAACGCTCGATGTGGGGACCGGAACCTGGCGTGTGCGGACCGGGCCCTGCCCGGATCATCACAGGGATGCCCAGATGGACATCCAGCTGTGGGTGGATGCCCACCATCCCGTCATCCATGTCAGCATTGACTCCACCATCCCGGTTGTGGCCACGGCGCACATCGAATTGTGGCGCACCGCCCCCCATGAACTGCAGGAACTCCAGATCAGCGACATCATGCTGGACCGGGCCCGCGCCGACCAGAAACGGGAGGCCACCATCGTGGAGCCTGACACTGTGCTCCATGAGCCGCGGGACTGGATTGGCTGGTTTCATCACAACGTCAAGTCGGTGGGGCCCACGCTGACTGCGGAATTGCAGGGATTGGCGGGATTCAAGCGCGACGATCCATTGTTGGACCGGGTCTTTGGAGCGGCGATCCTGACCTGGAACGGCACCAAGGCCAGTGATCATGCCTTGCATTCTGTGCAGGGACACGCGGTGGGTTTCCAGATTCCCGTGCTCTCCCTGCATCCTTCCTCCCCCACCGCCTGGCAATCTGCGATGGAGGACTTGATCTCCACAGTGCGCAAGGCGGACCTCGCGTCCCATCGGGCCGCCCATGTCCGATGGTGGCAGGCGTTCTGGGAACGGAGCTGGATAGAGATCTCGGCACAGGAGGAGACCGCGGCCCGGGAAGCGGATCTGGTCAGCCGGTCCTATGCCTTGCAACGGTATGTCCAGGCGTGTGCGGGCCGAGGACGGTACCCGATCAAGTTCAACGGGTCCCTGTTCACGGTGCCCTATCCGGGCAAGGCGGAAGATGCGGATTACCGGCGCTGGGGTCCCGGCTACTGGTGGCAAAACACGCGGTTGCCGTATTACAACATGTGTGCCGCCGGGGATTATGACATGCTGCAACCCCTGTTTCGGATGTATGCCCAGGACCTGCAGGCCTTGTGGCGCCATCGCACGCAACGGTACTTCGGACATGATGGCATCTTCTTCTCGGAATGCGTCTACTTCTGGGGCGATGTGTTTACCGAAACCTACGGCTGGACGCCGTATGACGACCGAGACGACCCGCTGCAGGAAAGCCGCTACCACAAGTGGGAGTGGGTGGGCGGACTGGAACTGGTGTTCCTGATGCTGGATTGTTTTGACCATCTGCAGGACCGGGAGTTTCTCCAGGACACCGTCCTGCCGTTTGCCAATCTGACTCTGGAGTTCTTTGATCACCACTATCCGACCAATGACGAAGGCAAGCTGGTCATGCACCCGTCTCAGGCACTGGAAACCTGGTGGGACTGCACCAACCCATTGCCGGAAATTGCGGGTCTCCATGCGGTCACACAACGCCTGTTGGCATTGCCGGCGGAGACCACGACACCCCAACTGCGCCAGACCTGGGAGGATCTGATGCGGAAAATCCCGGATCTGCCCACGCGGGAGGAAGATGGGGTGCGCATGCTCGCTCCCGCGGATGCGTATGCATGGCGGTGCAACATAGAGAATGCCGAACTCTATGCCGTGTTTCCCTTCCGTCTGCTGTCGTTTGAGAAGGACAATCGGCAACTGGCGCTGACCGCCCTGCGGCATCGTCAGTTTTTGGGCCATTATGGCTGGCGACAAAACGATCTGTTTCTCGCGTACCTGGGATTGGCGGACAGTGTGCGCGCTGCCATCGTCAGCCGTGCGGGCAACCAAAACCACGATTGCCAGGGCATTGCCAATCCGGACCGGGCCATGCAGAATCACTCGCGCTTCCCGGCCTTCTGGGGCCCGAACTACGACTGGTATCCCGATCAGTGCCATGGTGGCGTGCTGAACACGACTCTCCAAGCCATGTTGCTGCAATGTGATGGGAAACGGATCTACCTGTGCCCGGCGTGGCCGCGGGCGTGGGACGTGTCCTTCAGGCTCAATGCCCCTTACCACACCACCATTGAAGGCACGGTGAAGCAGGGAGTTCTGGATTTCCGCGTGACTCCGGCGGGCCGCCAAGAGGATGTGACTGTCTGTCTTTGAACGGGGGGCGCGGGAGAGGAAAACAGAATGTGGAGCGCATGCGCCACCCGCCGGATCTGCAGGCAGGCAGGGAGCCCTGGGCAACTCAATGCAGAGCGTTTGCAGACGATCGTGGAGGAGCAGGCGGCAGATGCAGCCTGTCCATCCAGACGCCTTGCGTGGACAGACCCTAACCAGAGTCCCAGATGACGTCCAGCAGAAGACGGCCCAGGTTGTCCAGGGACTCCAAGGAGACCCATTCCTCTGCGCTGTGAAGGCCAAAGCCCTGTGGTCCCAGCACCACACAGTCGCTGCCCGCCTCCGCCAGAATCGCGGCATCAGTCCAGAAAGGCACACTAATCTCCGTGCCGTCCAGATGCTGGGCGGCACGGGCTGCCGCAATCCGGGTTGCCAGGGGGCTGTCTGGCCGGGCCTGAAATGAATTCCGAATCTGCAAGGTGCGCAGTGACATGGACGCTGTCCCTGCATCGCGGTTGGCCCGATCGACCAACGCCTGGATTTCCCGGGTCACCTCAGTGACATTCTCTTCGGGGGCGGTCCGCCGTTCCACAGTCAACTCGCACTGGGCAGGATAGACACTGAGTTCCGTGCCCCCTGTGATGGTGGAGGCGTGCAGGGATGGCGGTCCCGCCAGCGACTGGGCGGGTCTTTCCACCAATTCCTGGGCCAGGCGCTGCAATCCCTGCAGGACAGGACCCAGGTTGGCAATGGCATCCACGCCCTCTTCAAACCTGCTGCCGTGCGCGGCCCTGCCCTCAGAGACAATCTGGTACCAGACAAAGCCCCGGTGGGCCACCGCAGGCTGCAGATCGGTGGGTTCCAGGACGATCGACTCCGCCGAGAGAAACTCCCGGGCCAGAGCCTCGGTGCCTATGCTGTCGCCCTCTTCATCCACTACGAAGGCCAAGGTGACATCGCGCGGTGGCCGCTCGTGGGATTGGGCCATGCACGCGGCGATGCCCAGCATGACCGCCAGGCTGCCTTTCATGTCCTGACTGCCGCGGCCGTATACCAGCCCATGTTGCTCCCAGGGCGTAAAGGGGGCTTCCATGCCTTCCACATTGACCGTGTCCAAGTGTCCGTTCAACATCAGGGAAGGCAGGTCACCGGGTGCGTTCCCGACCAGGCGGGCTATCACGTTGCGCCGGCCAGGCGCCCCGGTCTCCTGCAACTGCACGTCCACGTCCAGCCTCTGCAGCTCGGCAAAAACGTAATGGCCAATCTCGGCTTCCCCGGGTGCACCCGGCGTCAGGGTCGGGTTGCGGGAATCAATGGAGATCAGGCGAAACAGCTGATCCCTGACATAGCCTGGGTCTATGGCGGGCATGGGTGCACCTGGTCGGCCAGTCCACTCGGGCTCAGGGTGGAGTCAGCTGACCCGTCACGAAACGATGCGCGGTTTCGGCCAGAATGGCAGTGCCCAGCGGGAAGACTTCCTCGTCAATGTCAAATGTGGGCGTGTGGTGGGCCCCGCCGCCGGGAACCGCGGCCCCCAGCATGAACATGGCTCCAGGCGCCGCTTGGGTCATGTAGGCAAAATCTTCGGCTCCCATGCTGAGTGGAGCCTCCTTTTCGATCAAGGCGGTGGAACCCGCGAGATCGACCGTGGTGTCCTTCAACCATGCATTGACGTGGGCATGATTCAGCATGGCCGGATACCCTTTGGTCAGCTGGAACCGGTACCGTCCGCCCAAGACCTCGGCCAACGCGAAGCATTGCTCGATTTCCTGCCAGAGTTGTGCCCTGACGGTCTCGTCCAGGCTCCGTATCGTGCCTTGCACATACACTTCAGACGGGATTACGTTTGGAGCCGCGCCACCGCTGATCTGGCCCACGCTCACCACGCATTTCTCTACCGGGTTGATGCGCCGGGAAGGGATGCCATAGAGTTGCGGCAAGATGGAACTGAGCATGAACAGCGGATCACTGCCCTGATGCGGCATGGCCCCATGGCTGCCGTCGCCTTCCACCCAGGCCTCGAAGCTGTCAACGGCCGCCAGGGCATGGCCGCTGCAGATTTCCACATGGCCAGCCGGACGCGTGGAGTTCACGTGCAACGCAATGATGCTGTCCACATGCTGCATGGCCTGATCCTCGATCATGGCCGTGGCTCCGCTGATCCCTTGCGCGTCAAATGACTCCTCCGAAGGCTGGAACAGCAGTCTGACACTGCCGCTCCATGTGGAGGCAGCAGCCTGGTACCGGTTATGCAACAGCTCCGCGGCACCTAACAGCATCGCGGTATGTGCGTCATGGCCGCAGGCATGCATCACTCCCGCATGGGTGGACTTGAAGGGATGTTCCACCTCTTCGTGAATGGGCAGGGCGTCCATGTCCGCGCGAAGGCCGATGCAGGGTCCCTCCTTGGGTCCAATGTCCACGGTGACGCCGGTGCGGCCCACCTGGGTTTTTACATCCTGCAAGCCCAGTTCCTGCAGGGCGTCCTGCACCAACTGGGCTGTCTTGAATTCCTGAAAACCCAACTCGGGGCTCTCGTGTATTTGCCGCCGATAGGCCACTATCTTGGAGCTCAATTGCCTTGCTTCAGCCAACATGATGTTGTTCCTTGGGAATGCCCGTCACCTGAATTGCCACTGCAACTCGGCAAGCCGACGGGTGGGTTTCACTGCTGATTGTGCCGGACGGGATGGAGCGAAATCAAGGACCATGGTCGGACATGTCGAATACCAGCTCCATCGCCGCCCAATGTTCCGACGGCTGCGCCTCCGGGACTCTTTCCTGAAACTCATCCATTTTGCGCTGCCATTCGTTGTATCTGGGACTCGACGCTTCCAATCGGGCAAAATCACGGTCCGGCTGAAAGCTGTCTTCCACCTGCATCAACATGAACATGCGCCGGCCCAACAGCCAGATTCTCATGCCCAGGATGCCCACCGAGGCCAGATTCTCGATGACTTCCGGCCATACCTCCCGATGGTAGGCCTTGTATTCCTCGATTTTCTCGGGATCGTCCACCAAATTGATGGTGAGGGCGAATTCCTGCATGCTGACACTCCTTGCTCCTACAAACAGGCCATGGCCTTCACCACTCCGGAAGCGGGATCCAACCATTTCTCGTATTGATTCAGAACTTCCGCGAACGGGACAGTGTGAGTCACCATCGGGTCCACGACGATGGAATCGCCCTGCATGGCGGCGATCACCTGCCTGAAGTCATCGCGGGTCGCGTTGCGGCTGGACAGCAGCGAAATTTCCTTGCGATGGAAGTCAGGATCCCAAAACCTGATTTCGGACTGCACCAGACTTACCAATACGTAGGTGCCACCATGGGCGACTGTGCCAAAGCCCCTTGCCATGGATTCAGCGTGTCCCGTGGCATCGAAGACCACTGTGGGCAGGTCGCCGGCGGTGGCCTCGGCCAGTCTGGCCTCAAAATCCCGATCCACCACCAGGACCTGCTCCATGCCCAGCCGCTGTTGACAGAAGTCCAGACGGTCCTCGGCAATGTCCGCAACCAGGACCGTGGCGCCGGCCTGGCGTGCAAACTGCATGACTCCCATGCCAATGGGCCCAGCTCCCGTTACCAGTACAGTATCGGCAGCGGTCAGTCCGGACCGGCTCACGGCATGGGCGCCAATGCATTGGTTCTCGACCAAGGCCATGCGTTCCAGGGTGAGACCCGCAGCCGGCATCAGGCGGTCCACGGGCAGACTGAGGTACTCCCCCAGGCCACCGTCAAGGTGCACACCCAGCACTTGCATATGGGTGCAGCAGTTGGCTTTTCCCCGCCTGCAGGCCACGCAGGTCCCACATTCAAAATAGGGGAAGACCACACAGCAATCTCCTGCCGCCAGCCCCGGGCCGTTCTCGCCTATCTCCAGGATTTCCACTGCCAATTCGTGTCCGAGCACTCGGGGATAGGTGAAGAAGGGCTGCCGGCCGCGGATAGCATGGAGATCGGTGCCACAGATGCCGACGCGCCTGACACGCACCAAGGCGTTGCCCGCGCTGTGCCCAGGATCAGGAACCTCCCTCAAGCCGAGGCGATACGGTTCTGTCAGCTCAATCTGGATCATGGTGCGGATTTCCTCTGCTGGCACAATATACATCTGATCCCGGCGAGTGGGTACAACCTTGATTGCCTAAAGACAAGGGATTTGCATGGGCTTGTCGTTATACAGTTGGCCCTGACCGGCTGCAGATCGGCCCACGGGACTTTGACCATGGGGCGATCCTAACCGATTGAAGGCGTATGTCCTTGTGTCGCAAGCAGCGATTCCTGGTGGCAATGGCCCTGGTCATGCCATTGCTTTGCATTGGGCCAGGAGAACGGGTGGCAGAGGTGAAAAGACATCCTGCGGACTCCGCTGCGACCCTCGCCGGCGCTTCCCAGGGAATTGAAATTGCAGAGGCCGAACTTGCCAGGAGAACGGCCAACCGGCACAGCTCCGCAAAGCAGGTCAAGGTGCAGGCAGGAGCCTCGGCATGGTCATTTGAAACTCGTGCCGTGACGGTGGGGGAATTTCTGGGTGGGCAAGGCATTCTGGTCGGCCCCCTGGATGCAGTGTCTCCGGATCCCGAAGTCCCGATAGAAGATGGTCTGGTCGTCACCATATCTCGTATCGAGAGAGACTTCGAGATGGAGGAGACCACCATGGCCGCCGGAATTGTGTGGCAGGGAGATCCGAACTTGCCCTTGGACCAGATCCAGACCCGCACGGTGGGCAAACCAGGTCGTACAGCTACGCGTTCGCGCATTGTCCACAGAGCAGGTCAGGCTCCGGACCGGGACCTGGTCGAAAGCTGGACGCTGCAAGCGGCTGTGGACACTGTATTGGTGTTTGGACAGAAAATAGTCAGGTCCACCTTCACGACTTTCGACGGCCAGTCCCTGTCTTATTGGCGCAAGACACGCATGTTGGCCACCAGCTATAGCGCCGCGAATGCAGGGACTGCCAAGGATGACCCGTGGTACGGGTACACTTTCTCCGGAGAACCCATGGGTAGCGGGGTCGTTGCCGCCGATCTGGACGTGGTGCCTTTGCGCACACGCTTGTACATACCGGGGTATGGATACGGCAATGTTCTGGATACAGGAGGTGGCATCTCGGGTCTGCACATTGACCTGGGGTACGAAGATGACGCATATGTCTCCTGGTATCGCATGGTGGACGTGTATTGGCTGTGGCCTCCTCCATCTGACTCCAGCGAAATCGCATGGATGCTGCCCCCCGCCCCCACGCAAAACTAGGCAGGCAAAAGCCATTCTCCGCTGTGGCTTCTTCTGTGTGAGACAGCTCGCGACAGGCCATCCCAGGAAGTAACCGAGGGCTCTTCTTCTGCGTGGCTGCATTGCTTGAGTCTGTCTGATTGCGTGCCTTCTCCCATCCGGGCCGGAGCGGCGCTTGCGCTCAACTTCTCCATACCGGCTCACCACTGGATTTCCTTGAGATCCGGCAGGCCAGGCTGATCACAACGGATCTTCTTTCGTTGCATTTCCCGGTCCCCTTGCATTTCATCAATGAGCCGCATCGGATGTGCCGTCAGTCACGAAGCTCCGGGATGGAGTTCCTTGCAAACCGGTAAAGGATGATGTTTGGGACTTATATCCATGAGTGCCAAACTTCTGCATATCCTGTTCACGGGTCGTTGGGATCTCCGTTGAGAACGTCCCTCGCCGTGCAGCCACCCCCGTCCCATGGGCCGTGGAGCGCCATGTTGCGCCCCGGCACTGTGACTATTGTTCTACATGTGTGCTGGTGTATATAAGTCCCTACTGTTTCAGGGGCCTGCGGCAACGTTCCCGTGAGAAGACAGGATGACTGTCTGGATCTAGGCAAGCAGATATTCAGACTGTGGGGTCAGTGCGGATATATCAGTGCGTCGTGCCAGCCGCCCCAACGCCAAATAAAGAGGCAAATAGAGAATCCAAAACAGAAGGAAGTTTGCAAGCACCGCAATGCCAGTCTCGCTGAAATGCAGAATCTTCAGTGATTCTCTCCAACGACAGGGCCAGCGCGGGAAAACGCCTTGAACGCAATCTGTCATGAATGTATCCAGGTGAATGGGAAATTCGGCCAGAGCGCCAATTCGGGGGGTACATCGTCTGCATGGTATCCCAGTGGAAAAGGAAGGAATGATTCTGCAATTCCTGCAAACCAGTGGGTCAGCAATGTGCCTCCTCCTCCCATCAAGAATGCAAATGTGGTAAAGGGCAACATCTTCATCACGATTCCACGATGTCTCCAAACCCAGTGCAGCATGGCCTTCGCCCTGAATACATCCGACATGGCTCTTCGTTGGGCCAATGCAATCACCATTGCGGGCATCGCCAGCAAGAGGATCAAGGTGTAAAGCTGCACAAATCCTGCCCATAACCAGAGCCACCCACTGTTGTCCTCTATATTGGGAATCCAGGCAACCGAACCGGAGATGGAAATGGGACGATTCAGAGTGATTTCAAGATCAATGAGCCCCATACCGCCGATCAGGACAGGTAGAAACCATACTGTGAGAACTGCATAGAGCTTGGAACCCTGCCAGAGATCGTCGCCAATGTCCATCGGGGGAAAGGGGACAAAATGGAAGACCCATCGCTCGACTGCACAATGCACAAAGTCCGAAGCAGGAAGCCGTGGACCATAAATTCTCCCAGCAGGCCGAACACCAGTGCGTGTCTGTCCCAGCTATCCATCAGGAGCGCACTCACAAGTGCGCTGGCAAACAGGATCAGTCCGCCTGTCAGCTTCTTTGATCTCAGATGGGGATCGTCAAGAGAGACAGTCGTCTGCTAACAAGGAAGACAAGGAAGTGCCTTCCATAGAACTGCCTCTGCCTGCCAGTGGATTCTGCGTCATCTCAAGTTCCGTGCTGCAAGCACTTCAACAATGGACTCCCGAGAAAGGAATTTCCTTTTGAAGCGCATCGGATTTAAGCCACTGTTCCAACTGGGAAGAGGTAAGGTTCAAATCTCGCTTTCCTAAGGCACATTCCCAGACCGTAGCAACTCGCCAGCCGTCCTCTAGCAGCTCTGCAAGCACTCTTTGGTCTCTTTCTACAGTCCTTTGAAATTTCCTCTGCCAGAATTCCACGTTCGATGCAGGCGTTGTCGCCAAGCGGCAATCTAAATGGCGATGCCAGAAGCAACCGTGCACAAGGACAATCGCACGGAACCGGGGAAATACTAGGTCAGGTTTTCCAGGAAGGTCGTGAGCATGCGTGCGATATCTAAAGCCGCGGGCATGCAGAGACTTTCGCAAGGCAATTTCGGGCTTTGTGTCTTGTCCCCGAATGCGGGACATTATTCGGGAGCGGGTCTTCTTGTCTACTGTATCCACAGGGAATCGACCTTGCCTCGTGCCATGCTTCATCTTGGAGATGGGGAAGCCCGATCATCTTGCTCGTGGGCCAAGGGGACATCCCTCAGTCTGAAGACTCTGTAGCATCGGACATTGCCGCCAAACACTGCTCCGCAGCTGGTATTGTACGGGGAACGCTGGCGGTCAAGTCAAGGGACCAGTCAGGGCAACAGGGCAATCGCAAAGTCGCGCCATGGGACACAAAGGGTCACAGTGAGGCATGGCCCAAACGGGTTCTCTGCATGCAAAGAAGCATGTAGGCACACCAATGCGCCAGTCTCTTGGCAGTCTCTGGCCCCCGAAATCACCGCCCCACGCGAGGCAAAGCAGATCCGACAACACATGCGGTCTTCCACGGGCCTCGCGCTCTGCGCCGACCACGGCGGTGGCACACCGGCATCGCCGAGTTGGGGAAGACCACGCAGTACACACGGCATTCTCTCCCATGATTCCTGTGGCCGGATGCTGCGGGCGCTGAATCCCCAGCAGGGGGCGGGAGATCCGCAGAGGGAAGGGTGTGGCCGACCAGCGTGGTAGCCGTGGACAGCCAGACCTTGCGCTGCTCGCACAACCGGAGCGATGACATGCCAGCCTGGCACCTGGGGCGTGCCTTGGTGACGGCACAAGGCCTGACACGGGGACAGCAAGCGGTGGACACACAGTCCCACACGGTTGCGGACATCCCCAAGTTGCGGGGGCAGCTGACCCGGCAGGGCTGTATGGTCACTATGGATGTCCCAAAGCAGATTGCCCGCACCGTACGCAAGCAGAATGCCGCCTCTGCCCGGGCCGTCCAAATGCCACCACTCCTAGCTCCGGGCTGACGTCCAAGACACCTTCGACTGGGCGCGCACCGAGGATACGGGCACAATCCCGGAGATCCGGACATGTGGGCGCATGTGGATTCGCAGGACAATAGGCCCGATTTACAGAGCCTGATCGCAGTGGAAGCCACCCGCCGCCGCCGTCAAGGGGCGGATATCACCACCTCAACCCGCCATTTCATCTCCCGCTGCCCGCCGGACGCGCAGGTCCTGCCAGGGACTTGACTGGAAAGACAGTTGCTCCGGGCGCGAGAACTCCCTGCACTGGATCTTGGACGTGGCCTTCCGGGAGGACGAATGCTGGCTGCGCCAAGGGCACGCCACCCTTCACAGGGCAGCCTTGCGGCAGGGACGCACATGTTCCTGTGCCGGCCTGCCCGCACAAGAGTAGACCTTGAGAACAAGCGTCTCAAGGCCGGCCGGAATCTGGCCTGCAGAGACGGAATCCGGGACTTGGGATGACTTTGCGATTGCCTTGGGATGCCAGTTTCTTGGCAATCTCAGAGGCGGTTCTTGCTCATTCCCCGGTAACTTTGATCCCGAACTCTCTGCCTGCCGTTGCATGGCCTGATCGCCAGGTTTGAGGGAGCAACTTCGGTCAAATCACAGCGCAGGACTGCCTCTTCCAGGAACAGATCCTGGATGATACCTGTTTTTTCAGAACTCACGCGGAATGTCGAAAAAAAACTGTTCACGTAGCGGTTGGCTGGTGCCCCGCGGCACGGAACGGAGCAGGCAGGCCATCTGTGTCCTCATCTCCTGATTGCTGCCTTGGATTGATCACCGCCAAGGCCTGGGGAAGTCCAAGGGAAAGGGTAAACCAGACATGCAGCCGGCAGGGTGTTGGATGCCGGGTCCATCGCAGAGCGGAGAGCCGCTGTGCAGTCTCCGGGACCAGATGGCCCGCAGTGGTATCATGCAGAGGCGGCCGGGCCGTTGCCGGGAACGCCGGCCCAACTGCGGAGAGTGGGATCATGGAGACGCTCGTTCGGGAAGAGACCTTGGCCACTTGGTTCACGGAAGACCCCTTCTGTGCCCGCGAGGACGTCAAGACCTTGGAATCGACACTCCATCACGAACGGCTGGCCCAACTTGAACAGGACCTGCGGCTGCATCTGCACCGGCGGAAGCTGCCCTGCGTGCTCACCAGCGACCTGCTGATCCGCAACGTGCCCCTCCAGGCGGGGCTGGCACCGGACATCGCGATCTGGCCTGCCTGGCAGGCACTGGAGCCAGGGGTGGACTACAAGTCGGTGGAACTGTCGGCGGTTCTGTGTCCCGCACTGGTGCTGGAGGTCACGTCGGAGAGCACGGTCGAGGCCGACCGGGACACCAAGCACGAGATTTATCGACTGGCAGGGATCGCGGAGTACTGGCTGTACGACCCGCTGGGCCATGCCGGGGGACCGCGGTTCCAGGGCTGGCAGTTGGCAGGCGGCGTCTATGTGCCGATCGCAGGTCGCCGGGGTACAGTGGCAGGAGCAGAGGTGCGGCTCTATCCCAGTGCGGTCCTGGAGACGGCGTGGGGGCTGGAGCAGGACACCGAGCTGCGGTTGTTGGATCCGGTGCGGGCAGACTGGTACCGGATGACGCCGGAGACACTCGATCAGATGGAAGGCCAGGTGCGGCAGGAGCGGGCTCTTGTCCAACAGGAGCGCATCCGCGCCGAGCGGGCGGAGGCTCTGGTTGAGCAGGAGCGGGTCCGCGCCGAGCAGCGGGAAGCCCATCTGCAGCAGGAAATACAACGGCTGCGCGCGCAGTCGGAGGCACGTGCCAACCGGGCGTGAGCGGCAGCGAAACCCTGTCACCAAGTGAAAAATCCATAGCCGTGGGGGGGAGGCTGCCGCTGCCGTGGAAGTGTGCATGTGCAGGCAGAGAGGCCACAGCGGCCATCTGCAGCCTCCGGTGCGCGTTGCGGCCTTGGATGGATCGCCAAGGCTCGGTGGGGCGGCCGCCTTGGGAATGGCACGCCGCATGCGTGACACAAACCGGCATGAGAAAGCCTGGCGCACCAGAAAGGTATTTACGGTAGCCACGTCGGCCAAGGTTATACGGGTCATGGGGAAGTGCTCCGCATAGGAATGACCATCTCTTCATGCTGGGCGATCTTCCCCTTTTATTCAATCCTGTATTCCACATAAGCCGTAGCTTGCATCGTAGGACATCGGTTTCTGCCGAGTCGACATCACGGCATCCCAGTCCGATACGGGTCCATGAAATCGAAAGACTGGGGCGCGGGTTGCGGTGCGTACAGTGTGCTCCTTATACCGGATCGGATTGTGGAAGTTGGCCGCCCCTGCCGATGCCACAAGCATTTCGCAGTGGCGACTTGGGCACATGAAGGAGAAATCAAATTCTCGGCGGTCCAGATGCCAATGATCGACATCTTGTAGGGTGTGCACCCTTATAGCTACGCGGATTTTGACGGTCAACACCTCCAGCCCGCCAAGGGTATCGGTACACAACTTGCACGCTGGCTGTCTATGCTCTGTGATCAGGGCAATCGCAAAGTCGTCCAAAATCCTGGATTTCCTCCCTGCACGCCCGATGGCGTCGCTGAGCGGGCCAAGGGCTCTGGGCGTTCGCACAGACCAGAGTTGCGGGGTCGCCGAGGGCCCGGCAGTGTCGGATCGCGATGCGGCCGTGCCCGTCGTGTGGCAGGCGGGCGGATGGGGATCCGCCTCCTCGGCCCGGGCCAGCGCAAAGGGGTCCTGCAGCGTGGCTTGGTTGCCTTTGACGGCCAGTATGGAGGCGGCGCCCTGCGCCCGGATCGTCTGCGCAATCTCCTTCTGGGTACCCCATGGCATCCAGCGTGACGATGCCGCCCGCCAGCGTCAGCCGGCGCGGCAGGGCCGTGAGTGCGTTGCTCTCGAGGGCCACGGCCTCCTAGCCCAGCGTCAGTCCCTGGGCCACCGCCCAGGGACTCACCCTCCGCCAGGCCGGCAGGGCGACCCTCCGGTCGTGAGAGCGGCGCAGGGTCTTGCCGTCCACGGCCACCCCGGTCACACGTGTCGTGGGCGGGGGTGCCGTGAGGCAGGGTCAGCCAGGTCGCACCCCGAGCTGTAGGGTCGCGCCCGCATGCCGCGATGCCGGTCACGGAATTGACACCGCCGATGTAGGCGCAGACCACGATGCTGAGAATGTCCGACAGCAGGTGCCGCTTGCCCTGGGCGTGGCGGAAGTCCTCGATCTCGGTGGCCAGCGACTGCCAGGAAATTTCCTGCGCTTTTGTGCTCATGTGTGCTCTTGGGTGTGTACGGAACCCAGGCTGCCATTATCTTCCTTGGCCGCCGATGCGCAACTTTGCGATGGCCTTGGCTCTGTGATACAACCACAGGTATTGGAAGAGAGAATATGGGACAATGAGATACATGTCCCTCAAAACATTCCGAGAGTATCGCCCTGAGGGAGAAGTATGGATCACGCTCGCCAACGGCGACTATTATCCGGACTTTCTCCTCCAAGCTTGCCAACTCTATGGTCCTGTTTTGGCGCGGTCTGGTCAGCTCCTCCGGGAATCCCACTCGTCACAGGACCTTTTCATGGGCATTAGCGCAATCTCAGAATCCTGGATGCGAACGCAACTTTGTCGCGTGTTCAGGAAGTATGTCAGCCCCCAAACTCCAGTGGAGATGCTCAAGAGAAAGCGGGCCGCCACAAAAACTTGTGCTGACTTTGGATATATGTTTAGAAATATTGTTGAGGTACAAAAACATTTTGCGGAACGCCCTATGCCCGATGAGGCTCTTTGCGCCCTCCTTTGGGAATACAAAGGACGGGGCAAAAAGGGCTACGATCTCACGGAAAAGCTATTTGAAGTCCTGCGAACGCATTATTCCGGATTGACGATTGAGGGTCCTGAACGGGCTGGACAGGATGTTCTTCTGAGCCAAGTCTTTGCAGACTATCCGAAACTGGATCGTCCGGTTGATTTTGTGATCCGCAAAGACGATATGCCCGTGGCTGTCGGTTTTGCCCGGTATGATTCGGATCGAGGTGGGGCACAAGAAGACGATCGACCGGGCCAATACCGTGAAGTCGCCCAAGAGATCCTGGGCTATGCTGATACCCATGGCCTGCCGCATCTCAAGATAGTCTTCGTGAATGACGGTCCCGGGTTGTTGTTGGGCACAATGTGGAATGATTATGCCGGTCTGGAAGAGAGAGTACCGGATCGGGTAAAGGTGACGACGCTGCGGATGGTGCCGGAGCGCATTACGACAGAATGGCTAGTGGCGTGATATGGCAGTCGGAATTCCGGGCAAGCAGGGTCAGCGGGAGGCGGAACCACAGCCATTGCTCCTTGCCTATCCGGGCAAAAAGACGGTACAGGAAATCTTGGCGACACCGGCAGGTCAGTTTGAATCCAGTCGGAACGGTGCACCGAACCGCCTGTACCATGCGGACAATCTTGATGTCCTGCCGGCCTTGGCTCGAGATGACAGGGTCAAGGGCAAGGTGCGTCTGGTTTACATTGATCCTCCGTTCGCGACGGCATCCACATTTGAATCCCGCAAACAGCGCCATGCATACGCGGACGATCTTGCCGGTGCCGGCTTTGTGGAATCGCTGCGGGAGCGTCTGGTCTGGCTGCATCACATCCTGGCTGACGACGGCTCGTTGTATCTCCATCTCGACGAAAGGATGGCATTCTATATGCGGGTTATCCTTGACGAGATCTTCGGTGCACAGAACTTTCGCAATTGCATCACACGCCGAAAGTGCAATCCCAAGAACTACACGCGGAAAACCTATGGCAATGTAGCCGACTATATCCTCTTTTACACCAAGACGGACCATTACGTATGGAACCGGCCTTTCCTGCCTTGGGATGAGGCACGGGCCGCCCGGGAGTACGCGTACGTTGATCAAAATGGGCGGCGATACAAGAAGGTTCCGGTGCATGCGCCCGGTGTACGGAACGGTGCCACGGGCGGGCCGTGGCGTGGACGGCTGCCACCGCCCGGCAAGCATTGGCAGTACACCCCCTCCAAGCTGGACGAAATGGATGCGCGCGGGGAAATTTATTGGTCTTCTACAGGGAATCCACGGCGCAAGGTCTACCTTGATCAGAGCCCGGGTGTGCCTCTCCAAAATATCTGGATGGATGCAAGGGATCCCTACAACCAGAATATCCCCATTGCGGACTATCCCACAGAGAAACCGCTGGTTCTGCTGTCCCGAATTATCGAGGCGTCTTCCAATCCCGGTGATCTCGTCATGGATTGCTATTCCGGGTCCGGAACAACTCTCGCTGCGGCATCGCAGCTCGGACGTCACTGGGTGGGCGTGGACCGCAGCGACGAGGCGATTGCCGTGACTCTCCAGCGCTTTCGGTTGGGTATGGAACGAATGGGAGATTTTGTGACCAAGTCGGAGCAGGTTCAAGGTGTTTTGGAACTGTACGATCCGATCGACGACTTCGCCCTGTACCGGTCTGTCGCGCACGAGACACCGGGTGCCGATACACTCTGATCGCCAAATCCGTTCCGCGAGACAGCAGCGAACAAAAAAGCATCTGCAGCAATCCGGGTCAAATCAGTTTCGGCTTCGGTCAACCGTTGCCCCAATCAAGCCGACTCCGCCCAGCTCCAACCATTCGGCCCGCGCATCCAAGCATCCGCCACAGACTTTACAGAAACAAAGCAGCGGCTGTGAGAGCCAACACCACATATGTCAGATCTCCCGTCCCGCGGCTGGACCTTGGCCCAGCGTGGCTTCGAGGCGTGCCTGCAGCTTGGACCGCAGATCCCCGGGGTCTGTCCAGATCAGGTGGTTGATGTGGTCCGTGTCGAAATGCACGTCCTGAAAGCAATCCTGGTGGCAGGTGAAAATAACCGGCAGGTTCAAGCCCAAGGCAAAGCCGGCCTCGAAGTAGACACCCCCGCGTGCTCCTTCGGAACCGCAGGTAAAATCGGCCACCACGAAACGCGATTGACGGATCGCGGCGATGATCCGGTCGTCCACCTTGCCCAGGAATTGATCCTGATCGACCCGGTAGGGTTCATAGCCTGCTGCCTCCATGGCAGATCTGAAGTCCTGCTCATACGCCGCGTCCAAGCTTTTGTCAAACCACATGGCAACAAACCCCTGCCGGCCCTGACCCACATCTCGCTCCTGGGCCTCTACAAACATGTAGGCTGACAGATCCAGGGAACGGGTGCAGCAGTCCCAAGGATTATCCCCGGTTCTCAGATCATGCGTGTTCAGCCATCCGTTGTTTTGGGCATGTTCCCAAAATGCGTACAGGTCATTCTCGTTGCGGCAACCACTGGCAGCCAGCAACCGTGCCTTGTCTGTGTCGGATGCCAAATCCCCTTTTTCATTTTGATCCCATTGGCGGATCACTTCTCGCACAAAGGCCAAGAGGCCGATCCGCCGCCGAGGGATACCGGGCCAAGTGGGCTTCCACCCAAGACTGATCCAGGCGTGGCGGTCCCACCGGCTCGGGTTGTGCATCCAAGAGCCGGTGACGGCGATTATCATCAAAGATCCAGTAATTCAGACAGGCCTTTTGCGCTGCCGTCAATCGCTGGAGGGCAGGAACGGCCTCCTGCATCAGCCGAAAGCGGCCGCCGGCGCGCGGGGAATTGTAAAGCCTGCCTCCCGTGTCAATCTCCTGCAGGGAAGGTATGGCATCCCAAATGGGACAGGACAGAGATGTCAAGGTGTGCACCTCAAATTATGATGGTCTTGGGAATTGGACAAATGTCAGCAGGAGATTGCATTCTCCAGGGCCAGGAATGAGACGCAGGCACTCTCACGTCAGGCAGGCACGTCAAATACCAGCACTGTGAGCCGGAGTTCCCGGTTGGCGTCGTCCCGGTGACCGAATATGTACCGGAATCCTGTGTCGGAAGCGTAGGCGCACTCACGTTTGCAATGGGGATGCGCTTTGATCACCCCCGGGATGCGCTTCAGGACGGCGGTCAAGTCTCTGCTCTGGTTGAACAGGAGAAGGGCCGTTTTGGTGTCCCGCCAACTGACATATCCCAGCAACTGGTCAAGAGCGCGTGTCAAGCTGGCGGGACCCTTCCAGAACTTGCACTCGGCGATGAAAATGTTCTTGCCTTGCGCGCGTATCAGGATATCGGTCTTGCCCTTGTAATTGAACGTTTCGCCGGTTGCTTGGCCTTCGTACTGGCCATTGAGCTGCACCAGAAAGTGCTGCCGCAAGTTTTCCTCTGCCATATTACGGAATGCACATGGGCTGCGCTCCATGACCATGACCATGTTGGAAATGACAGACAGGATGTGTTCGTACTCGACGATGTCGAGTACGGGTTCTGGTTTGTACGGCTCTGTGGAAACGGAAGGCAGCGATGGCGGGATCCATCGCTTTACATCCGGCGCAACATAGGTTGTAGGTGCATCGGGCCGGCGTTTGAGGGGGAAGCCCAGATGCGCGGCCCCCTCTCTGTCTTGAAGCAGTTTCTGGTGCCGCGCTTCGAGGTGCTGGACTATCTTGGTTGGGAGGGAGACATTGAATTGATTTGCATCCTTGGCAATCCATTGGAGGTATTGTTTCAACGTGTTCTTGTCGCGCTGGAACGCCTCCAGAATCCCTTCCGGGTTGTGAATCGTCCGGTCGTAGGCAAATACTAGGGCGTGTGGATTAATTTGTGGAAACAGGGCAGGCCATGCGATCCAAGTCCCCACCACGGAGCCACCCCATGGCGCCACGACTGATCCTGACCGATGACATGTGGGTGCGGATCGAGACCGTGCGGGCCGAAATCCGTCCCCGGGTGGGCCGTCCTTCGATTTTGGGCGACCGGATGTTCGTGGAAGCCGTGCTGTACCCCACCCGGGCCGGCAGTCCCGGGCGCGACCTGCCCGCGGACTGCGGGAAATGGGACACGGTGTACCCGCGGGTTCGCACGGGGGAACGCCAAGGCCTCTGGGCCGCATTGTGGCGCCGGGTCCAGCCCGTATCCGGCGAGGCGGAGCGGTGGGCGGCCCTGTACGTGGATTCCACCATCAGGCGTGCGCATCCGCATGCGGCGGGGGCCGCCCAACAGGGGGCGGTCCGGAAGCCCCAGCCCTCGGGCGCGCCCGGGGCGGTTGCTCCACCCAGCGGCACGCCCTCGGCCTGGATGACCCGACCGGCCTCGGGTTCGCCTGGACCGGCGGGGAGCGGCCGGCCGGGGAGGGGTGCGCGGCCCTGGGGCCGGAGGCCGTCACCCGGTTGCCGCCGACCGCCGCGGTCAGGGATCGGGCGTAGGACCGCGCCGCCCTCCGGGACACGCGGGCGGCCCAGGCGGTGGCGGCCGTGATTCCGGCCCAGCAGCACCGCACGGAGCCTATCCCCCATGACCTGGCGCAGTACGCGTGGCGGGAACAGAGCGCGCGTTTCTTCCCCCGTCTCCAGCCGTTGCGGGGCATGGCCACGCGCTGTGCCCCGTGGCAGCGCACCTTTCGGGCCCTGGGGCCGGGGGCGGCCACCTGGATCAGGCTGCGATCATGAATCCACACGCCCTAGTTCTTTGCCTTTAACGATAGCGCAAGGAGGGTTGAAGTCGGAGCGGGAGGGTTTGTAGCGGAATAGATCTGCGTCACCTGTGAATGGAATGAAAATGGTAAATCGGGTCCCCGGCACATCGGGAGGATGGTGTCCGACATGTCCATTGAAGTACATGTTGCAGTTTGCCTTGATCTGAATGTCGTCGTAATCCGTCTGAATATCCGCCTCGTTGATTTCCGGTGCAGCTACCGTATATTTTTCCACGAAGTGGTGGGTCAGGGCTTCGGGTGAAGTGTTCAGCACTCGGTTTTCGTCAAGCTCATCAATTTCTTTCATACAGGCTTGCTCGTGACCCGCAAGAGCGTCTCTGAGGTTGGGGCCAGAGAAGAGCAGGTTGTCCATGGATCTATCGTTCCCCTTTTACGCTCAGGGATTGGTTAGGCAATGTCGTCCGGCTTGTCCTCTGCTTGGCTTTGGGCCATCTGTCTACGGAGCCAAGGTAGGGCAATCACACAGTCACGAAACGAGGGCGAGGAAGGACAATATCGGAACATATTTTAGTATACATAAAAAATCATGTTTAGTTGTGCTCCTTGTCGTGCGGGATGGCCTCCTTGCGGTTCTTCTGGGCTGGAATCACAGCTTCTCTGTTTTGCTCCACCACGGTTGCCACATGGCCGTGGTGGGGGTCATAGGCCCGGTCCATGACGGCGGCTGCGAAGCGGGTCTGGGCGGCGGCCAGACACAGGACATCGCAGCCTTCTCCGTCCGGCCGCACGCCACCGGCCAGCACGAACCCGATGCCGGTCTTGTCGTAGGTATAGACGGCGTACGTTAGGTCGAGAATCCCTCCGAGCGAGGGCCTGCACCTGTAGGCCTTCTTTTACAGCCTTGGCCGTATGCGGATGTGCGCGTGTGAGGGCGGAATCCACCTGCAGGGCGAGGTCGGCATTCCCTCTGTCTTGAACTGGATGCGTTGCTACAGCTGTTGCCCGATGCTCTTCTGTTTCCCTGTTGCAAAACCCGGTCAAGAGAGCCGAAACATTTCAACGATGGGCTCCAAGAGAAGGGATTTCCTTTTGCAGCTCATCCGATTTGAGCCACTGTTCCAACTGGGCAGAGGTACGGTGCAAATCCCGCTTTCCCAAGGTACATTGCCAGACTGTAGCCACTCTCCAACCGTGCTCCAGCAGCTCTGTGAGCACTCTTGCATCTCGTTCTACTGTCCTTTGAAATTTCCTCTGCCAGAATTCCACATTTGAGGCCGGTGTTGTCGCCAAGCGGCAGTTCAAATGACGATGCCAGAAGCAGCCGTGGACAAGGACAATCGCGCGGAAGCGAGGGAATACCAAATCAGGTTTGCCGGGCAGGTCGCGCGCATGCATGCGATATCTGAAGCCGCGGGCGTGCAGTGACTTTCGCAAAGCAATTTCGGGCTTTGTGTCTTGTCCCCGAATGCGGGACATTATCCGGGAGCGGGTCTTCTTGTCTACGGTGTCCACACCGAAATTTGGCTTTGCCCCGTGTCCGACTTCATGCCAAAGGCAGTGCAATCCGATTATGTTCCTTCTAGACCAAAGGGGCATCCTTCGGCCTGAAGACTCTGTAGGGTTGACATCGCCACCAAGCACTGTTTCTCGGTGGGTATCTTAAGGGGAACACGGGCGGCCAAGTCAAGGATGTTCGCCTCTTTGAAACTCAAGAGCTTTTCTCTTGCACCCCACTGTTTAACTTCGGTCCAGAAATCTCCCCCTGCTGTGACGACTGCAGTCTGGGCTTCAATGCCATTGAGCTGCTTCTGATTCTTTATACCGGATTTCCGCAGTTCCATCAATTCTTCCCCTGAGACTAGAGACTGCAGAAAGGCTGATGGCCAAGATATAGTTCGCTTTTGAACCCGATGCCAACAGGCTTGCTGTTTGGCCCACTCCGTAACGTTGCGATTGCGAATATTGGTAGGGATGTCGGTAATGATGTCGTGAACAGCCTCTGCAGAAACCAATAGGGCGGTCTCCAATTCGGGGAAAGTGTTTTGGGTCCGCCAAATCCTGTCAAAGTCAACCCCTCGTTCAAGTTGCTTGATATCTACGGCCAATTTCGAGATAGCGTATGCCACAACATTGGCTCGATAGCCACCGCCGTACCAATCTTGTTTCATCACCAGCTGCTCCAGCCTGCGAAAGACGATGGCTTTGGAAACCAGATGACGGTAGTACATCTCATTGAAACCGTCTGCCTTTCTGTCCCACTCTTTGCCAACTGACTGTGCAAATTCGGCGAAGTTTTTCTGTGCACCTCGACTTACAATATGAGGTTGGCCTTCCCACACATTGATAAATTTGGCCATATCAGTCTTGGTGAACATCTGACGCCTAGGAAACTCAAGGTCAAATCTTCTCCGCTCGGCAGGTGTTCGATTGGCTCTTGCATCTTGAAACTGTCCCCGAGCTCTTTCATAGAACCACTTTGACTCTCGGAAAGAACCGTCTGGAGAAGGCACAAACAGGCGGCGGGAGAATTCTTCCATGCGTACATGGAACGGATGATTGGCGAAGAAGTCGGCAGCATTGACCCTGTTCTGGCTATTTGCATATTCGGAAATCTTGGGGACCATGTCCTCAGCCTGTTTGGGATCCACAACCGACAGCTTCATCGGAACAAAGACATTGGAAAGATCAATGTCCCTGTTGCGACTGCCCAAGTGGATGGAAGCTGTAGTCTGGCCGCCGTTGACTATCTGGAAGTTCTTTAATTTGGTCAATGCCAAGCCTTGGAGGGACTGGATTGTCTCTATTTCCGTCGCGGTTGCGGTAATGCCGTTGTTGTAGGCAAAAAACATGTCCGGAGTGTTTTCCAAGGTGGTTCGAATTCCTCTGTTCACCTTGTTGCGTGCCTGCAGAAAAACTCGTACATTCTGCTCCAACAACCTTGCTCCCCAACGATCATAGATCTGGGCCAGTTGCAGACCGGGAATCACAGCCAAGAAGGCCCTGTATCCTTTCTGTTGATCGGCGGGAAGCACAGCAAGCGGACCACCAAACTCTTTGACAAGATCAACTTCGATGTCTTCCCGATTCTGACCAGAACTTATAAACCGGTGCAGTCGGCCCAAGTCCCAGACATTGTAAGTAATGGGTATACCGCTAAGTTCCTCTCCTATACGGCCATCCACTCTTTCACTCAGGACACGATTGCTGACGAGAAACAAACGAATCTTCTTGATTTGGTTCCATCGCGTCTCGATCAGATTGACCAATCCGAATACAGGAGAAGTTTCTTCCAAGCTTCTGCTGAAATCAGGCTCGAGGGAACGGTTAACAAAATTGGACGCTCTCTTAAAAATTGCATTCATTTCAGTAGCAGTGAGAGTGTTCAATTCGTCTGACTGGATGAAATCGACGACAACAAGAGTGAGGGTCCCGTCTGAATCCTGAGGATCTCCTGCATAACCATCGATTCTCATCCCTCTTGGTGCACGGTAATGAACTCTGTCCGCCGTGTCGATTTCTCCCGCTTCAATTAACTGGTCGCAGAAGTAGTCAAAAAAAGAGTCTTCCAGAAACTCGCCCTCTGCATCTGCAGACGTGTGGATTTCCTGAAGCAGATCGAAGTGAAACAAGATTAGACTGTCATTCATCCTTCCGCTCCGACAGAGCCTGTTCAAGTTCATGGTCAGCACACAAGAAATCTTCACATTCGGCCAAAGACAATGAATATCTGACCTTTGTAATACCCGTATTGAGACCCCATGAAACTATCCGAGGGAAATCGTCTGTAACTTTGTATAGCAGGCTTTTACCTTGGACCCAATGGAAATTGGAATAGTCGTCTTCCTGGCAATAGCCAGCCGCAGCCAGCCGTATCTCAAAAGCCTCAACCGCTGCATTGTCCTCTTCCATGACTCTTGCACTGACTCGACTTACAACATCAGTCAAAGTGAAACTCTCGGCCGAGCCAGGCGCAATACTGTCAAGCTCCACTACGTAGAGAAACAGCCGATCGAGTCCCGCGCTGTCCAGCTGATGTTCCGAATTGACGACTATGTGAGGGGTTGCCGTACCGCGTCGTGTTTTGGCTTCAATGCAACATCGACCAATTTCAAAGTCTTTAGTTGCGTCCAATGGGCCCTGCCAAGCTTTGACCGCATCCAGTACGGAAAATATCGGGAACAAACGCTCCTCCAGCACAAGCAGCTCACCGATCAGGCCCTTCTGCTGTTCGGATGACAAGTGTCCTCTTCTTCCGGTACGAAGGAGATAGTGCCAGCGCCAAGTGCGCATTAAAGCCAAATACAGCGCATCTCTTTCCGACTTGGCGGATTTCGTGGCAACAATAACGTCGCTGCAGAATCTTTGGAAAATGTCTTTCTGCATACTGTCCAGAAGCCGGAACACCAGCATACGATAGCCACAATCGTCTTCGCTCGTGAACAAGACATCAAGTCCTCGTAAACGAGGACGGTTTCTGTCAATCATAGACTGAGTACAAAAGCGCAGAGCCAACAGGTACCTGTGTTCGGAGTCGCGAGCCCAAAAGAAATCCCACTTGCAGTTGACGTCGACTCGGCGAGTAGTCAGGCTGGACAACCCTTCAGGAACTCCCATTTTGGACCAAGGGTCATCAAGTTTATTCACTGTCCAGATCGTCTCTCTCTGTTTCCACTTGGTAGAGTTCTTGCCACCAAGGGTTGTTGACTACGTACTCCACAGTTTCCTCTTCGAGTCTCGTAATGGGGAAGCTTATGCTCCAAGCAATCACGGGCTCATCGTTTTTGAAACTGCCCACTCCTTGAGATTTGACACCTAGCAAGTGAACGATAAGCAATGGACGTTTGCGTTCTGCCCTGTAGATCCGGTCCGGGAAGTTTGTCTTGTGCCAATCTGCTTTCGAGATACCTTTGGCCTCACAGAATTTTTGCTGTGCAGTCTTTATAGCGTTGTTGGAGAGACCAACTTGTTCCACTCCTCTTGATGCCACTCGCTGCCTGTTAGTAACGTGAAGAGTTCGCGAGTCGCTCCGATCTCCTTCAGTGCGTGTTTGACAGTTGATTCGTTTATCTAGGAGTGAACGGTTTACCAACCCATCTTTCTTTTTGGTGCTTGCAAACAAAATATCCCAAGTTTCCAATTCTTCCTTGCGTCTTTTTTCTATGTACTGTCCTACAGGGCCCGGGTCTGTAAGGTTGAAACCGGGATGATTTTGGAAGGCTCGAATAAATTCCAAGACAGGCTCTACTGAAGTTTCGGTCAAGAGCCATCCAAACCCTGTTTCCACTGCCTTTGAAACTGGACTGCCAATCTCTGCCAGCTGCTTGCCCAGTTTTCGAACAGCCTCTCGATTTGATGCCAGGCTGCACTTATCTCGCTTCAACACAGCAGTTTCACAAAATCGGTTGGAGAGTCCAATTCTGACCTTTACTGCCTTTCCAGTACCCATTTTGGTGCGTGCAGTAACAATCAATGAATCCGGATGACTACGCACTTTCAATCCAAATTCTCGCGGGGTGGCACCTAACTCCGCCATCTCCCGGAGTTCATCCCGCAATTCCTCTATCGATTCAGTTATGTGTTGGTACCAGCCTTCAGTTTCTTCGGGCATCCAGACCCTGCAAAGATCATCGTATTGATTTCTGTAACCAAACCAACGACCCATCTGCATCAAGGTGTCGTACATCATTGAATTGCGAAGAAAGTAACTTACTGTCAAACCTTCCAGAGTCAGGCCCCGAGAAAGAGAATATCCACCAACGGCAATTACGCTTAAACCATTCCTGTATTCAGAGTAGTTGAGGGAATCGCTGGAATTGCTATTCACCTCTATCACCTTGATGGATGCAACTGCTTTGCCCAAATTCCTCTGTACAACCGCCCAGTCAGTTGAAACTTTTCCATATACCTTTTCGAGAGTCTGTCTTAATGCTGCCATTTCTGGATCTTGGGCGGACTCCTCTGCATCGAGATCCCCATGGACCTTTACACTGTTTTTTATGCACTCAAGGACAGTACCGATCTCGTTCCTTAGCTGCCGCTGAACATTGTTGAATCGTGAAGCATTTACAAGCATTGAACAGTGAGACTTGTCGTGTCCTCGCTCCAGTCGGATTGCACAAGCAACCACAAAGGCACGAATTGCCCGGACCAAGCTAGGAGGCAGTGTCTGCAGTTCCCAGTCAATTCCATGTTTTCTAGGAAGCCAATCCTCGCTGTCTGTAATGTGATTCACCACCTTTGTTGCCTCTTCGAAAAAGACTCTCTTCGCGCTGAAGTAATTAGATGGAGGCTCTAGACAAACTATAAAATGGCGAGGAAACAAGTCATCTTGGAGCATCTGGTCTGCGGTATCAGGTTCAATGAAGATATTTGCAAAGGGTGTAGCGGTGTAACCAATAAAACAACTGCGTTCAAAGAGGTTTAACAACTCTCGAATCTGCCTATTTATGGTGGAAACCTCATCCTGTTGGTAGCGGATATTGATTGAGGCATTGTCTGCCTCGTCATCAATTAGCAACATCGGCTCGTTTACCAAGCCCTTGCCTTCTTTTGCACTGGTTTCCTTGAGCCATTCAGTCAAATTGTTTAGAGAATGAGCGTTTTTCTTGACTACGCAAACTACTGGCTCATTAAACGCGTCCAGTGACATTCCCACCACACTGGTCGCTGTCTGCCTGTTGAAATCCTTAATGGAGCTTGTCAGTGCTACAGGTCTTCTCTTCTTGTCATAATTGCTAACTCCAATGAACTTCGGAGTACTCCGGTTCAACAGTCGAGAACTGTCTCTGCCGATGAAGCCTTCGTCAATGCGTACTTGTGTCTGATGTCGAAGTTTGTTGTGAAGTCCTGCAATCACCACTATGAATTTGAAGCCGGCATCAGCTGCCTTGCAAATCAAACCAATGTAATTGGCTGTTTTTCCTGATTGAACGTCTCCGACTACTAAGCCTCGTCTATCCCAAACACCTTTCTTGGAAGGGTCCTCAAGGAAATCGAGTATGCGGTCTGTATCGTTATCAAGGCTATTAATGACATTTGCAGAGAAATATTTCTTTTCAATAAGTAGTCTCTTATATCGATCCCAAAAAAATGAATCTATTTCATGTTTACGTGCCAAGAGCCAAGGTTCATATCGCTGTTCATCATGAATAAATGTGCCGACATCCATTGTGACGTCATGTTGCGTTTCAAACTCTCTGGCGAGCTGCTCCGCCTGACTGTCGGATATATTCGAGAACGCATTTCTAAGCCGTTCAATTTCATTTCTAATGACTTCAGGTGTCAGCTGTGTTTTCTTTGCAATCAAGGCTCCTGCCGCGGTCTTGAGTTCATCAAACTGATCGCTCATTTTCCCCTTCTTCTACAATTGCCCTCTTGACGCAAAATTCTGCCTTCTCCCAGTTTGATCGAAGAGGTTCAATAACGCTTAGCATTTCGATGATTTGCTCGGACTCTATTCCAGCTTTGACAAGGTCACGAACCATGCTCCGAGCACAATGTATGAGAGTTTCCTCAGGAACGGAGGCACCTGAAAAACTGTCCGGTTGGTTCCCCATGTCGGCGTAAAGTGCTTGTATGGGTAACGCTGATTCACATAATTTCAACAGGTGAGAGAAGCTGAGTCTCAAGTCTCTAGGCAGTTGAGACGAAAAACCGGCCAAAATCGGATGTTCAGCATTCAGGTGGTAACTGATCTCGTTCTTGTTCTGTTTCCTGTACCAGACAGGAAGGTTGTCGTTTGTCAATAATTTCGTTCCGCGTACTGTATAGGTGCGCCTTGAACCTCTTACCACTTTCTCTATAATTCGCTTGAGACGAACGCGAACGGTATGGGGAAGTTGGGCCGATGCCTTCTTGATGTCTATCTTCCACTCCGCATCCAGTTCGTTGGGCATGTCAACTTGAACGCGAGAAAGTTTGGTCAGTTCTTGCTGTCGCATCAGGCCAAACCAGGTGCCGTGGATGATTAATCGTTTGGCACGGTATACGTAAAACCCTTGGTTCTTGAGATAGCCTTCCCGGCCCTCATAGCGTTCCCACACTTCTTTTTCGACCTTACTGTGGTGAGGCAAGGTATAGGCCTGCACCAAGACCGCGTATCCACGAACCAATATCCGTTCCTGCGGCTCCGTTATTGTTGCAGGATGGCTTCTATGGAAGGGATCGATCCCTTCTAGAGGTCTGTTGTTTAGAGAAATTGCTACCTTTCGAACACTGTTTTCACCTGCAAGGAAGCGATGAAAAACGAGCTCCAAATGTTCCAGTGCCTCGTCAAGGGCATGGTTAAATTGAGTTGAATTGAATTCGTTATCTTCATTGTCTGAAAACCTGTCAATTTTTTCCCACACTACAAGCGTGCCATGACAGCCTAACTGTTCAATCCAAGGAACAGAGCCTACATCGTCTGGAATCTCGACAATCCACTTGTTCTCTGCTGCAACAAGGTCCAAATCCCAAGTAGCCACGCTGGTCTTGCCATTCTGCCGCGTTGCGACGGTTAACCGTCTGCACTGGGACAAGGAAGCAGTCTTAAGTCCAAGACCAAAGCGTCCCAAGTCCGAAGGTTTACGTGGGTCCTTGGGGTTGCAGCTGCCCAATCGCATGGCTTCATGCAAGACGCTTTCTGCCATGCCGGTCCCGTTGTCCAGAATGCCCATCTGAGGCCTGTTGTTCTCCACCCGCGTAAACAATTGGATCCTTGAGGCTCCAGCGGTAACAGAATTGTCAATTACATCTGCAAGTGCTGTCGACAGCATATAACCAATATCTCTTGCACTTTCCAAGAGCGTTGCTGCTCTGGGAGCCAGTGTCAGGGTGCGCACTTGATTCATTGCGAAGACAGCGAACTGTCACGGTGTCGGATATATTTGCTACAGTATGGAGATGATTTTCGATGTATCAATGCCGGTGCGACAGTTGCCGTAGGCAGCGCGTTCCAAGCGGCGGCCAAGCTCGCCACGGCACATGTCCCTTCCCGGCTTTGGTGTTTCCCCTGCTTGTGGCTCACCGTTGCGCGCGGCCAGATCCGAGGACATCCAGATCACACGGACGGTCACGTAGCTGGCCCGCTTGTTGATCTGCCTACAGGCGGTCTTGCTGCAGGGATTTGCCATAGGGCCTCGATTACCGACCGCAGGATTTTTCTTCCAAGGCTTGATTGTCCTGCCGTTGCGTGTACTGCGGAACGTCTGTCACTACCCGACCCACCAGAGGCAGCTTCTCCTGCAGTTGTTGCCACGTTGCCAGTTTGCCGCTTGGGCTCACGGCCTGCTGGTCCAATATCGCTCCGCTGTAATGCCCCAGCAGAGCCACCAAGTGTCCCCCCAGCATCTCTGCGCCGCGCCAGCCGCGCAACTGCTTACCGTTCATGGCCCACGGCTCATTCTGATCCCAGCCTTGGGTCTGAATCCAAGCCATCAGCATGCTCTTGAAGGATGCGTGGTCCAGTGACTTGAACACCCGGTGCAGAGTGCCATAACAGGGCGTCTGCTCCCGGTCGAAACCGAGCGCGTGTGCCATCTCCAGACTGTGATCATGCCCCCATTGGCTGATGGCGTACAGGCTGCGCGCACCGCACAGCATGGCCATGACAGCCAATGTCAGAATCTGCGCCAGCGGATAGCGACGGCCGCGGCGACTGCGGGAATCGGGAACTTGCTGCAGGAATTCAAACAGAGTCAAGAGGGCTCTTGAGGATAGTGTGATGCGCCTATGGTCTCCTGTGTTGTTGTCTATGATGAAATAGCCCTGAGGCTGTCGGAGAGTATCATCCAAAACAGAATATAAGGCTTCAGCAATTTGCTTTGCCAAATAAGGGGGGACAGCGTTTCCCACTTGGGTATATTGCTGGGTCCGGTTCCCCCTGAAAAAGTAATTATCAGGAAAAGTCTGAAGCCGGGCTACTTCTCTTACAGTCAGGCTCCTGCATTGGGCGGGATCGGGGTGAATATAGTAATGTCCGTCCTTGGCAATGTGACACGTGACGGTTTTGGATGGCCTGTCCCACAACTGAACTCGATAACGGTCTGCAAATTTCCCCGATTGCCAGTTTTGATGATTAGGAGCCAGTTCAGGAGGAAAATCCCTGGCTTTGGCCGATTTGCCGTAGACTTCAGCATAGACAGCGGCAAAGAAATACCTTTCCAAGTCAGCCACCATGTGGCTTCGTGTTTCATTCAGGGTTAGAGAAAGGGTATGGGAACCACGAATCCAGTCTCGCAAATCGCTTGGACAAGAATCGCCAATCTCGGCCGTTTGTGAAGACTTTCGCGAAAGGGAAGAGATTGTTTTCAGCCTGCAGCATACAGTCTTGGCTTTCTCTTGAAAATTGGAGTTGTTACGGAAACTGGGTGTACGGACAACTTTCTTAAAAGCACAGTGAATGACTTTCAACCACTCCTCTTGAGTGTCACGAGTCCTGCTCAGACCGCTGCGGAGAAACGGCATTTCGGACAAGACATGACGTACAGTCGCCACCTCCTGCATAGGCCTTAAAAGACCTTCCTCGCAGATTGAGGACTTGAGACGGTCAGCCAAGTCTTTCCGAATACCAACCAGAATGACTCGATGCCTTGCCTGTGGGACTCCGTGTACTTCCGTTCGGACTACAAAGTCTTTTGGCGCGAAGTCCAGTCCCTTGAGGCCGGGTTGCAATGGACTTAGGGGAATTAAAACATAGCCTGCATTGCGGGTCGCTTCCATGATCTTGAGTAGTACCGAGTTTCCGTTGTAGGAGAACGACAATATCCCTTTGACATTCTCCAAAACAAAGGCTGCCGGCTCCAGATTGCCCAAGATGCGTAGATATTCTTGGTACAGTGTGGTCCTGGAGTCATTCTCGACATCGTAACCTGAATTGCCAGCATTACGGGCTCGTCCAACCAAAGAGTAGATTTGACATGGAGGGCCACCAATCAGCACCGTGTTGCCACCATATTTCTTTCTGATGTCCTTGACTCTTGAATTGATTGTGCTTTCTGCCTCTCGTGCCCCCAATTGCAGGCAGAGGACTGTCTTTGCAGCCTCTTGCCATTGATCAGGAAATCTGGCAGGCCAATCAGGCTCCTCCAACTCTCCGTTCAGGAAACCGTAGTATTCTTCAGGGATTTCATGTTGAAATTGTCTGAGAAAGTGGCGCAAGAGCAACGTCTTGAACGCAACGGTGTCGTTCTCTACGGATAGGACAATTGGGAAGGGCCGGAGATTGCCCTTTGTGTGAAATTCTGCAAAACCTTCTGCAAGGCCTCCTGGCCCCGCAAAGAGGTCAACCACCGCAAACTGATTTCTCCTTTGCCCGTTGGATCCGTGTTCCAGACAGCGGATGTCCATATTCATGAGATCATGTTTGCCGAAACTGCCGTACGACGGCAAAGCCAACAGACCACATTGTCTCCATCACTGTTCTCCAACATGCTTCTGGATAACGCATAGTGAAAAGCAACTGCATTGTGTATCGTGTCGGCACCCGTACTGTTGAGATGCCAAGCAATGATCCACACAAGGCTCAGGAGCAGACCGGACGATCTGACTTGCTGCAAAGCATTGAGGCAGCACTTGAATCAAGCGTTGGATGAGAGTGGGCTGCGAAAAATTGGTGCGGCAACCAGTTTACATTCCATTGGGTTTCCCACCAATACGTGGGAAGTGCCTTGCATCCTTATTGACCCCGCGCCGAATATTTACAGTGAGCCAAAGGTCTCGTTTTGGGGCTGGTCAGAATGCCATCCAGTGATTTCCGGATCGGGGCAAGAGCAGATTTTGTTTTGACTGTCATGCTCTTCCGACGAGCCACTGCCGGGAACGGTTTGCAAGTTGGCACTGTACCTTTGCAGCCCTGTCTTCAGCACGGAACGGGCCCAGGGGATAGGGCCTGCAGTGAGATACCACAGGGTCTGCCGCTTCTCGGATAGCCCCATACAACCTGCTATCAGGCACTAATTGTTCACCCATATCCTTGCATTTCCTTTCGGCAATGTCTCCGCCCAATTCTGCTCGCTACCGCACGCGCTTCGTCAAATCCGACCACGTAGCTGTCGTCGTGGTGCTGTTGGGTCTGCTGGTTCGGATCTGGCATCTGGACTATGACCAGGGCATGAACAGTCATCCTGACGAAAGGTCAAACGGCTTCTATGCCATGGGCATCACTTGGCCCAGTCAAATCGAAGGAACCCTTGCCTCTGCGGAAAGTCCCCTCAATCCCTTCTGGCACGATCAGGACCATGCCAAGCAGAGATTTACGTACGGCCACTTTCCTCTTTATGCAGGTGTGGTCCTGGCGTCCTTCGGCAGCAAGGCCGGGCCGGTGTTGGAGGCTTTGGGCCTTTCAGATACCTGGACAGCCAATCTGGCCCAAGGCAGAACGGACTCGGGGCGTGGCCTCCTGATGGCGCGCTTGGCCATAGCCTTGCTGGACACGTTGACTGTGGCGCTGGTCTACCTGATTGCACGGAAAATCTACGGGTGGCGCACTGGACTGCTGGCCACTTTCCTGTATGCTGTGGCGATGCTGCCTGTCAAGGACAGCCACTTCTTCACCTTTGACCCCGCGGCGACGACTTTTGTCACGCTGACTGTTTTGGGCAGCCTCTGGCTGCTGCAAGCAGAGCAAGGATGGCATGCCAAAGTGCTGGTCGGCATGGGGATGGGACTGGCTGTGGCTTCCAAGTTCAGCGCATTGCCCATTGTGGTCGTGCCGGCGATGGCCCTCTGCATCCAATGTCGGAAAGTGGAGCGTCCCCCATTTCCGGCTTTCGCTTCTCTGGCAGGCCAGGCGATGGCTGTCTACGGAATGGGATTTGCCGCTTTCATGGTGGCAAGCCCCTTTGCCTTGCTTGATGCGGCGTGGTTCTGGAGTGATGTGATCGTGCCCCAGGGCAACATGGTGCGCGGCGTATATGACTGGGTTTTCACTCGGCAATACCGCGGGACCTGGCCCTATGCATACTTTGTCCGCCAGCAGGTGCAATGGGGACTTTGGTACCCGCTGGGAGTAAGCGCTGTAGTCGGGACGCTCTGGACTGTCCTGCGGCTGTCAGGCCGCCTCTGGTTCAGGAACCGGGACCTCTTCCCCGCGGTCCTGCCGGGGGAAATGCTGCTGTTGGCCTGGATGGCCCTCTATTTTGGCATTACCGGAGCCTTCTTGGCCAAATTCAACCGGTACATGCTGCCGGTGTTGCCCATGGCGGTGATCTTCGGTGCCGCCTGGTTGGGATGGGCCTGTGGCTGGTGGGGCAGAACCTCATGCAGGGCCCAACCTCTGGTGCGGCGCGCCCAGGGTTGGCGGGACTGGCTCGGTGGGGTCTGGGGCATGGTCTTGGTGGTCGGGGTGGTTGGAGGATCGTCCCTCTGGCTTTCGAGCTACATCCACGGCATCTGGGCAAGGGAGCACACTTGGCTCACGGCCAGCCAGTGGATCTATGAGCATGTCCCCGACGGTTCGACCATTCTGTGGGAGGTGTGGGACGACCCGCTGCCGGTCCATGCCGGGCGGATCTCGACTGTTGCGTTTCCGGGCAGCGACAAGACTTTCCACAAGATCGAGTGGGGGCCGTTTGAAGAGGACACCCGGAGCAAACTGGATGTGTTGAAGGAAAGGCTGGTCGACACGGACTATGTGATCTACAGCTCCAACCGCATCTATGCGGCTGTGCAGCGGCTCCCGGAAAGATATCCCATGACCATTGCCTATTACGATGCCATGCTCGATGGCCGCCTGGGGTTCGAAGTGGCTCATCAAGTTTCCGGCCAGCTGCGACTCCTGGGATTCGCGCTCGACGAAACCGGGGCTGACGAGAGCTGGACCCTGTATGACCATCCCCCGGTGACGATCCTGCGCAAGAGCCGGCACGTGTCCGCTGCCGAAATGGAAAAACTGCTGGCTCCCAGACTGGAAGAGGCCCGAGTCGGGCATGTACCCCCTGGATCCTTTCTTAATCCCGTCATTGACGGGTTCGGGGCTGGCATCAAGCGGATCGGAGACTGGGTGGATGACTGGGGCAAGGGGAGAAATGCGCTGCAGACCGGAATGTTGCCCGACCGCCTGCACATCGCGCACATCAATCTGTATCCCCTTGTCGCCAGCGCGCTTCCCCTGTGGGACGACTTCCGGTTTAACGACATCGCCAGCCGCCATGCGACACTCGCCGTACTGACGTGGTGGGCCGCATTGTTCCTGATCGGCCTGGCGGCCTGGCCCTTGTGCTTTCTGGTGTTTTCGGAATTGCCTGACCGAGGATACGCCCTGTCCCGATTGTGCGGATGGTTGGCATTGGCAGTCCCTCTTTGGTGGCTGGCGCATGGCCAGTGGCCTGTCTTTACCGTTGCGGGTGTCTGGTGGGCCTTTGCGATCCTTGGAGTGGCAGGCCTGACCGCCACTTTCTTGCAGCGGCATGCAATCCGGAGTTTCCTGCGACAAGGGTTTCCCCGCCTCCTGTACTTGGAAACAGGATTTACCCTGGCCTTTGTGGGCGGCGTTCTGCTTCGGCTTGCCAATCCAGACCTTTGGCAACCTTGGTTTGGCGGCGAGAAATTCATGGAAATGGCCATTTGGAACGGCATTCTGCGCAGTCCTGGATTGCCCCCATTGGATGCGCACTTTGCGGGTGAGTCGCTCAATTACTACTATTTTGGGCACTTCTTGCTGGCGGTGCTGACAAAGTTCACTGGCATCTGGACCGAAGTGGCCTTCAACCTGGCCATCCCCACCATCCTGGGCTTGACATTCCTGCTTTCTTGGGCGGGAGTGCTGTACTATCATCTCCGCCCCCGGCGCAACCCCGGCCCGGGACCGACCAAGGGCACTGCACCCTACCGGGATTGGACCCGCGGCATGGCGAAGGCCCTGTGGGCTCCTTTTCTTCTCCTGGTGGCCGGCAATCCCCAAAGTGGTCTCTTGGCCACGGAAAAATTGCGGATGGCTTTTGGCAGTGAGAAGGCAACCCGTGCCCGCCCGGGCTTTCTCGAGTGGGATTTCAGTGACGTGCAGGGTTCGTTGCAGACTTGGTACACGGACCTGGCGGGCACGAATTACTGGTGGGATGTCAGCCGGGTCATTCCCAGGACCATCACCGAGTTTCCTGCCTGGACATTTGTGTTTGGCGATTTGCACGCCCATCTTCTGGTGGTGCCCCTGACACTCCTGCTCTTCTGCCTGACGGTCGCGGCTGCGGGATACTCCAGGTCTGGAACCAAGGCCCTGGTGTTCCTGATGCTGGCCGGTGTGGTGTGCGGCCTCGTTCCCGCCACCAACATATGGGATCTACCCATGGCCGGCTCCCTGGTGATCATAGCGATTCTGCTGGTCAGCCATCGCCTGTTTCCCTCCAGGGGGCTCTTTGTTCTCGCAGCCTTGGCGGCATCGACCGTGTGCGCCGGCATCGCCGCCGCAGTGTCCATGCCTTTCTGGAGCAATTTCGATCTGGTGGCCGGCGGAGGTCTGGGATGGGTGTCTCAGGGCGACGAGCCCCTGGTTTGGCTGCGATTCTGGGCCTTGTTCTATTTCCTGATCGTGTGCTGGCTGATCATGGAAGTGGCAAACCCCTCCAGGGGGCACGAGAAGCCCGAAGCTGGACCTGGGCCCAGCCGCTTCACGTTGATCGGGGTCGGAGCACTGCTGATCGGACTGGCGGTGGCTTTCCGACATGCCACTTTGGGCATGATCGCCGTGCCCTTTGGCCTTGCCTGTGTGGTGTTGTGCCGGCAATGGCGGTTCGACCAAGATCGCGAAATCCTCTCTTGGTGCTTGCTGCTGCTGGGTGTCTGGGCGGGCAGTCAGGTGGTAGTCATCAAGGACTTCCTTTTTGACGGCGACCACTACCGCATGAACACCGTCTTCAAGTTCTTCTTTCAAGGCTGGATTCTGGCATCCCTGGTCTGTGCCATCTTGCTGCCCGCGATCTGGCAGGCACTGCGTACCCGGTACAGCCGGAGCACTTTCCACGCGGCTGCCGTCTCGTTCGCCGCCCTGCTGGTGTTGTCCTTGGGATTTCCCCTCGTGGGCATGCCGGCGCGTTTGGCGACTCGTTTCCCTGATGCAAAGCCGGAATGGGGTACGCTTGACGGTCTGGCCTTTATGGATGTGGGCAGTTTCGTTGCTCCCTCGGGCCAAACTGTCGATCTCCGCTACGATCGGGAGGCCATCGATTGGATCAACTCCAATGTGGCCGCGCGTGTGACTATCCTGGAATCTGCCCAAGTGGACTATTACCGGTCAGGGGGCACCCGCATTGCCTCCTTGACCGGATTGCCCGGGCTGCTCGGCATGCATGAGCGGGAACAGCGGCCAGGCGCAGTCGTGGCCGAACGGGAAGCGCTGCTGCACCGGCTCTGGAACACACCTGACCAGGACGAGCTGCTGCACGCATTGCAGGCCAATGGCATTGGATTGATCTATGTGGGCCAGCTGGAACAGATCGAGCATGAGGCGGGCGCCGAGCTATACCGCGCAATGGCCGTGGCCGGTCAGCTGGAAGTCCTCTTTGCCAACGAGAAGGCCATGATTTTGGCTCTGCCGGGGACGGCGCACGCATTCCTGACTGGCTGATGCAAGGAGCCGGGAAAGTTGCTCAGTATTGAATGGGGCGAAGCGCTGCGCTGGTACCTGACCATCCAGCTGTGGAGCCTGCCGTTCACGCTGCTGGGATCGGTGCTCTTCCAGGACCTGCCTGATCGGGGCTATGCCTCGGCGAAGTTCCTGGGGGTCTTGTCCATGGGCTTGGTCACCTGGCTGGGTTTTGCCTGGCTGGCAGTCCCCTTCACCCCCTGGGTGCCCTGGCTGGCCTGGTCTCTGACCTTGAGTGGGGGAGTGGTGCTGTATGTCCGGGACCGCAGGTCCCGCTTTCTGCGCGGCGCCGCTCCTGCACTGCGTCCCAGGGCTGTCGACTGCCTGCTGGTGGAGATGGTGTTCTTCGGTGTGTTTGCAGGTTGGATCTGGGTGATCGCGCACGACCCGGGCATCGATCACACCGAACAGCCCATGGACTACATGTTCCTGGCCTCCCTGTGGAATGCAAGGCAGTATCCACCGCAGGATCCCTGGCTCTCCGGCTTTGCCATAAGCCATTATTATTTCGGCCACTGGATGATGGCCACCGTGGCCAAGGGCGCCCAGGTGGCACCGCAGGTGGCCTACAACCTGGCCACCGCCAGCTGGTACGGATTTCTGTGGCTGGGCGGGTATGGCGTGGCTTTCAATGTGATCACGCTGCTGGGCCGGATGCGCGATTTCCCGGTGTATCGCCAATGGTATGCCTGGACAGCCGGCCTGCTTTCCGCGCTGGCTGTAGCCGTGATGGGGACCCTGTCTGGAGTCCTCGAGTTTCTGTATGCTTTCGGACTTATGTCCGAAGACATGGCCGAGCGGTTTGACATTGTCGGCTTTCCGGCCCGGGCCTCCCGCACGCGCGACTTTTTCATTACCGGCGAATCATGGTGGTGGTGGCGCAGCACACGCGTGCTCCATGACAAGACCCTGGACGGCAGTCCCCTCGAGGTCATTACGGAATTTCCCGTGTTCAGCTATCTGTTGGGTGACAACCATCCGCATGTCATGGCTTCCCCCATCCTGCTGCTGGCGGTCACGCTTCTGCTGCAGTTCATGGTGCAGCGTCGGAATGGGCCACCTCCCCCTGCGGGCGGGCACTGGACGGGAGAGCTGTTGCAGAGGTCTTGGGGCGATTTCTTCCCGGCCCACTTCGGCAGAGGTCTGACGGGGTTCCTGCTTCTGGCCGCCGGCATTCTGACCAATACGTGGGATGCAGTTTCGATCACCATTCTGGTGGCCAGCGGTCTGGCGTTTTCCCTGGTCCGGGATTCCCGCGCTGTAAGGCCTCTCGTCGTCTCCACGGTGGGCATCAGCGTGGCACTCCTGGTCCTGAACGCCATCATCCTGGTTCCTCACAATCTGCTGCTGCAAACCCCCATCCAAGGTGTGCAGGTCAATGTGTTGAATCCTGCCCAAGGGCACCAGCTTCTTGTATTCTGGGGGCCTTTGCTCTTGATCTGCCCCCTGCTGGCGGGCCTGGCGGTCTCCAAGGGTCTGTTTTCCTGGCCCTATTTTCTCTGGACCGCGTCGTGCGTGCTGGGAGCTTCCGGACTGGTCTTGATGTGGGGGCTTGTCCCTATGCCTGGCAGCACAGCGGCCTTTCTTGATCTCACCCCTGAGGCGTGGGGTCCTGTGGCGCTGCAGCGATGGACCCGCAGCTTTCTGCCGCATCTGGGTCTGGCCCTGCTGTTCAGCCTGATGCTGACCTTTCTCTGGGGCTGGTGGGCTCATGGGACGGACAGGAAACAGAGTCTGTCTCCCTACGCGCTTCTGGTGTTCTGTGCAAGTCTGGCCCTGGGTCTGATCTATGTCGTGGAGTTCCTGTTTGTCAATGACGGTTTCGGCCCGCTCATGCGCATGAATACCGTGTTCAAGTTCTACTACCAGGCGTGGCCGCTGTTGGGGATCGTGTTGGGCACCACAGTGGTGCTGGCGCTGACCCAAAAACGGAATCAGCTCCGTTTTGCCCTGCCCACGCTGGGGGTTGTACTGTTGATGGCAAGTTGCTTCTATTACCCTGTGGCTGCCGTTGGGGGACAGATTCATTACCACACGCATGCGCTGACCATTGACACTCGGGCACACCTTCGACGCCTGGACCCGGACCTGGCCCAGGCTCTGGACTGGATCGAGGCCAACGTGAGCAGAGGGGACGTCATTCTGGAAGCGCCGGGCAGCAGTTATATCGTGAGTCACAACCGTGTCAGCAGTCTGTCCGGCTATCCCACCCTGCACGGCTGGGACAGGCATGAAAGGCATTGGCGCGGATCGTCCTACGCGGCAATGTCCGCGGGACGCAAGGAGGCTGCTTCCACCATCTACAGGACAGGCACCCCTGATCAGGTGACTGCCGCGCTGCGGGCCTGGAATGTCAGCTATGTGTTTGTGGGGCCGCATGAGCGGGGCAAGTACGGATTTGGCGCCGTGCGCCAAATGGAACTCGTTCATGCTCTGGTACCGGTGTTCGAATCCGGCAATGTCCAGATCTTCAAGCCCATCGGCTAGCCCCCGCGGACAGTTCCTGGTTCTGGATGCCCAGCCGACAAGGTTCCATGCGATGCAGGCACAGATTTCACCTCTGAATCCGGTCCGGTGGCCGACGGTCCTGCGCGTGCACCGCGAACGCCTGATCTGGATCTGCCTGGTGGGGACCGCCCTGATCTCCCGGCTGGTGGGGCTGGGCGAGAGAGGCATGAGCCACGACGAAAGCCTGCATGCCTTGTACTCCTTCTATCTTGCGGATCGCGGGGAGTATGTACATGACCCCATGATGCACGGGCCGTTGCTGTTCCACCTCAATGCACTCGTCTATTGGTTGACCACCCAGGTCTCCGACTACACAGCCAGATTGGTGCCGGCTCTGGTGGGCACGCTGTTGGTAGGCAGCATGTGGTGGTATCGCCGCTATCTGGGCCAGATCGGCGCCCTGGCCGCCGCGGCCCTCTTGCTGGTCAGTCCTTCCCTGCTGTTCTACAGCCGCTACATTCGCAATGATATCTATGTCCTGTTCTTCGCTGTCTGCTGGGTGTACACCCTCTTCCGCTACATAGAAAGCGGGCGGAGTCGCTGGATGCTGGGCATGGGTCTCGCCATGGTACTGGGCATGACCAGCAAGGAAAACCACTTTATGACCGGTTTCACGCTGGGGTCCTTTGCTGTCATCATGGGGTCCTGGCTGGCCTGCCGCTACAGGGGCACAGACAGCCTTGTGGCGGGCCGGTACTGGGATGCGGCAGTCGTCATGATGTGCCTGGTGCTGCCTTTTCTGGCTCCGGTCATTCTGATGGCGCTGGGCGCGCAACCTGTGCCTGTCACTCCTGACGAGCAGTGGTTTGCCGGCGGAGTGGCCCTGGGCATGGCCTTGGTGGCCCTGCTGGGCGCCTACCTGTGGTTTGAGCGCCTCAGGCCCCGGAAGTGGCGTGGCCCCTTGGGCTACAGGCAGTTTTCCCTGGTGTGGGTCACCTTCTGGATCATCGCCTTGCTGCTGTTTTCCACCTTTCTGACCAATGTGGGAGGCCTGACCTCCGGTGTAGTCGGCAGTCTGGGGTACTGGCTGTTGCAACAGGAAGTCCAGCGCGGCGGCCAGCCCTGGTACTACTACATCATGCTGACGGGTCTCTATGAGCATCTGCCTCTGCTGCTCAGTCTGTGGGGCGGATTCGTGTCCCTCCAGGCCCTCGGCAGATGGTTGCGCACTGTCTCCAGGTCCGCGCAGGAGAAGTCCGCGCAGCTGCCCATTCTGCTGCAGGTCCCCCTCCTGCTGCTCTGGTGGTCTGTCACCAGCTGGCTCTCCTATGGCCTGGCAGGCGAGCGCATGCCTTGGCTGCTCTGCCATATCACGGCCCCCATGTGCCTCTTGGGTGCGTTTGGACTGTCACGGCTGATCGCCCAGTCCCGGCACATCACATCCAGATGGTGGGTTTCCATTGTGCTGTTGGGGACAGGCCTGGCCTGTGTCTTGGCGCTCTGGAGTTTCGTGCCCTTCACGGGACGGAGCCTGCAAGCCTTGCGGGAGACTCTGCGCTGGATAACGTTGCTGGCCGGAGGTTCCCTGGCCCTGTTCCTTGGAGTTCGGGTCCTGTGGCGCGCCAGGACCTACTTCGTGCAGTCCGCCATGCTGTCCTTGGCATTGCCCCTGAGCATCCTGACGGTCCGCACCTCCTATCAGTTGACTTACATCAACTTCGACTATGTGACAGAGTACCTGATGTATGCCCATGCGTCCCCGGACGTGAAGCGGTTTCTGGCGGAATTGGAGATTCTCGGACAGGACCTGGGAGTGGGCAAGGACTTGAGGCTGGCCTATGACCATGACAATTCCTGGCCCTTGGCCTGGTATTTCCGGGACTACCCCAATGCCCGCATCTATAGCCTGCCGGACCCGACATTGACAGCCGTGGAATACCCGGTCATTGTGGCTTCCAAAGGCAAGCGGGACGCCATGAGGCCGTATGTTGAACACGACTATGTCAGTCACACGTATCGACGCATGTGGTGGCCGGAAGAGGACTACAAGAACTGGTCGTGGGCGTATCTGCAGGCGTTCCTGGCTGATCCGGAGGAACGTCGTCGTTACAGCAGGTTGTTCTTTCACCGGGAACACAGGGATTACGACTTGCGATTCTGGCCCTTCCGGGAGGAATTCGACCTGTATGTACGCCAGGATCTGGCCCATCTGATCTGGGATGACGCCGATTCTCTTGTGCTGCGGGCCAAGAGTTCCGCTCCAGAGCCCAACGAAGCCCTGACGTTGCCTCTGAAGGAGGTCCTGGAGGGACCCTACGATGGCCTTCCCCTCCGGGAGCCCAGGTCGATTACGGTCTCCGACCAAGGCCATCGGATCATCACGGAGGCGGGCTACCATCGCATTCTCGTCTTGGATCAGGCAAATCGGCTGGTGCAGGCCATGGGCAGCTTCTGTCCATTGCATGCCGCGGACAACAGTTCTTGCATGGACCCAGACGGCGATGGTCCCCTGGCGCTGGGCGATGGGCAGCTGAACGAGCCTTGGGGAGCGGCAGAGGCCTTCAACGGGGACATCGTCGTCGCCGATACATGGAACCACCGGATCCAGGTCTTCGACGCAGAGGGTCACTTCAAGGCCAAGTGGGGCAGCTTCGGCCAAAATCCCTCCCAGGACCGGGATGGCGCCTTTCAGCTGTGGGGGCCCCGCGGACTGGATATGGACACCTGGGGTCATCCCGTGGTCGCGGACACGGGCAATCACAGACTGGTTGCCTATTCGCTCCAAGGAGAGTGGTTGGCTACCTGGGACGGGGCGGACACCTCGCTGCGGCACATCAGTGAACCCGTGAGCGTGACCCGGGACCGGCAGAGCGGGCACTTGTATGTGACCGATTCATGGAATGGCAAGGTGCAAAAGGTGTCCCAGAATCTCGAAGGACTGGCCGAATACCCCGTGCCGCGGTCCATGTGGCAGGCTCGGGACGCGTTGCACAAGCCCTACATCGCCGTCATTCCCGGCCGGGGCACGGTAGCCACAGACCCGGCCCAAGGCAGGTTGGTCTTTTTTGCCCTGTCTGGCGAGGCAACCGCAATTCTCACATTGCCTGACCTGGATGAGGAAAATGGAGAGCGCCCTCGGCCCCTTGGCATTGCCGTGGACACGACAGCGCAGGAACTGCTGGTGGTGGACCAGGGCCAGCACGGAGTTCTTGTGTATGACTTGTCTGGCTACATGGAACCAGGGGAATCCGGCTAACCCCTTTCAGTCAAGGCAATTCATGGGAATGTACGGACAGGTTGGGCTTGACTAGGCTGGCTTCTTTTCTGCCCAGCCCGACACTGGTGGCGTCCAAGGTGTTGAGAGAGTGCGCCGGCATTCTTTGAGCCAGACGGTGCAAGGCCAGCACAAGGCCCAGACCCAAGACAAAGATGGCCAGGGCTGTGGTCAGTTCCCACGGAAACTGGCCCCGCTCGAGTGGCGGAAGGTAATATGAGAGGATAGCGGTCCCCTCTGGCACAGGATCGCCCTGCCAAGGCCAAATCCGGCGCAGGCTGCCCAGCAGCAGTCCCGAGAGGGCAGCCATGGTCGCGTCAACATGGTGACGCAGCAGCCATGTCAGACCTCTGGCAAAGGAGAGCAGGCCAAGGACCCCACCGCACATGAAGAGCAGCAAGATGGCAAGGTCCCGCTGATGCAGTGCCTCCAGCATGTATTGGTACTTGCCCAGCAGCACCAGCACATAGGAGCCTGAGACCCCGGGCAGGATCATGGCGCACAGTGCCAGGGCCCCTGCCATCAGCACGAACCACCATGTTTCCGGAGTCTGGGCCGGAGTCAGGCCCACCAGCCAGAAGGCAGCTCCGGCTGTCCCCAAGCAGATCAGAGCCAAGCTCCAGTTCCAGTGGGTGACACGTTGGCCCACCAGCACGGTGGAGGCCAACACCAAACCGAAAAAGAAGCTCCAGATGTAAATGGGGTACTCCTGGAGGGCAAAGGCAATGGGTCCAGCCAGCAAGACAATGCTTGACAGGATGCCCACCCCCAGGGCCACCAGAAAGCGGCCGTGGACGGTCTGGAAGGCCGTCTGGAATCTGAGCGCCAGCAGGTCTTGCCAGAAGGAGCGTTGAGTCAAGGCACGGATGCCGCCCAGCAGCTGGCCGTAAACGCCTAGAATCAGGGCCATGGTCCCGCCGGACACGCCAGGCACCAGGTCCGCGGCTCCCATGCAGGCACCCTTGGCGGCCACCAGCAAATGGGCTGCCAAGAAGCGCAGGGGCCCCTTGGCTCTTGGCTCTACAGGAGCCATGACTGGAGTATATTCACCTGTAGGGATGGGGCAGGGAATGTCAGAAGGTCCTGCTGGACGTACAGCTACCGGGACTCTCTATACACCACATGGCGGCGCAGAATGGGATCGAATTTCTTCAGTTCCAGCCGGGAGGTGGTGTTGCGCCTGTTCTTCTCGGTCAGATACCGGTGCGTGCTCTCGGTGCTCTTCATGGTGACAAGCAAACGTGCACCCTTGCTCTGTTTCGCCATCGGGACTGTTTCCTGTTTCTAACCGCAACACGACAAATGCAGCGCCCACTCTGGACACAGGACATCATTCTATACGATCGGATTGCGACAGGCCAGCGCGGTCCCGTGCAAAGGTCATGGGCCAGGCGGAAGACGGCCCGCCATATCCCATTCTGGCCTGCCAAGGAATGAATGCAACAGGAAGCAACGCCAGTGGATGCCCCCGCTCAACCCAACTCCATCCTGATTTGGATCATGGCAGCGCGTCCCAAGACTCTCTTGGCCAGCATGGCCCCTATCCTGCTGGGACTGGCCATTGCCAGCCGAGATGTGCAGATTCATGGACTGCTGGCGGGGCTTACCTTCCTGAGCGCCATGGCTCTGCAAGTCGGCACGAACTTCGTGAACGATCTGGTGGATCATCTGAATGGAACCGACACCGCGGCTCGTGTGGGTCCGCTTCGTGCCATGCAGTCAGGGCTGCTTACAGTCCGGCAGATGCAGATCGGCATCGCCCTGGTCTTTGGCATCTGTGTCGCTACAGGCCTGATCCTGGCATGGCGCAGCGGCAGTGTCATTCTGGTGATCGGAGTCGTGGGCATCGCCATGGGGATCCTCTATACCATTGGCACTTCGGTTCTGTCCCTGTACGGTCTCAGCGACTTCATGGTCATCGCGTTCTTCGGGGTGCTGGCGGTGGGAGGCACGGTCTATATTCAGACGGGAATCCTGTCACCGCCCGCTTTTCTGGCCGGCATGGCCCCCGGCCTGCTGTCCACGGCCATCCTGACTGTCAACAACATCAGGGACATAGAGCAGGATACACGCGCGGGCCGCAAAACCTGGGTGGTGCGTTTTGGAACGGGTTTCGGGCGCTGGGAGTACCTGCTTTGCCTGGTGGGAGCCGCCTTGATTCCCTGGATTCTGTTTCAGTTGGGAGAGACGGGGCGTCCGGCACTGGCTGCCTCCGCCATCCTGATTCCGGGTGTGCCCCTGCTGCGACAGGTGTGGCAGTGGGAGGGCAGGGCCTTGAATCGGACCTTGGGCCTGACCGCAGGGCTGCTGCTGTTGCATAGTGGTGCCTTTGCCTTGGGATGGCTGGTGTAGGAAGGAGGTGCCAAGTTAGGCCCATTCTGTTTGGAATTGACAAGGCCATCGGACCACGCCATCCCGATTCTGTTGCATCGATTGCGGATTGCAACGCAACGCGGACCACAATGCCGCGTTGCACATCCTGGGGAGCTGCGATTGCCCTGTGGTCCGCGGGACAGGGGGCTCGGCACGGCGAGGGGCGTGGCCGTGGGGTACCCCGGCGACCCGTGAACAGGATATGTCCGAGGCTGTGTACTTGGTACACAAGTCCCTTTGGAAGACCCTGGAGTATGGGTTAGACTGTTACCTACAATACTCTTTTTCCCCCAGGTGGCGCCATGGTACCCTCCCGTCGCAGCCAGCCATTCTGGCGTTCCGTTATTGCCCCTGCAAGTCTGGGCCTGTTGTGGCCTTCGATACTGTGCGGGTTTTGGTTTTTCTTCATTTCCGAATTCGGAAATCCCCTGTCTGCCGCAGCAGTGGGTCTTCCACAGGCGGAAGTTTCCGGGCAGACCCAGATCACCGACAAGCGGCTTGCTCCTGTGGAAGGGAGTTCCCACGCATTCCTTGAGGTGGCAGGTCAGGTCATTGTGGATCAGGAGTTGACCCATCTGGGCCAGGTGCAGGTGCAGACCGACACCAACTTGCTGGCCTTCGACCTCATTCCCACCGGCAGTGAGACCGCCGCCTTGGGTCAGGTGCAAATCCACGACTTGCAGACCGGAGGCCAGGTGGCATCGTTTGCAGGTTACGGGCCGGCTTGGACCGCTGCAGGACAGCTGGCTTTCCACAATGCCCAGGGCAAGGCCATGTCCTACGACTTGGAAACAGGCGAATTCTCGCTGGTCGACGAGATCGCTGCCAAAGCCGTTGACGAGCCGCCTGTGAATGCGGCGTCCGCTCCACAGGTGTCCTTCAATCCGACCACAATCAGGGTTCGGCATCGGGATCTCAATCATTGCCGACCCCAAACGCCCGTGGATCACATAGACGTGATTCCGATAGAGGAATATGTGGCCCGCGTGCTGCCTGCGGAAGTGCCGCCTTCATGGCACATGGAGGCATTGAAGGCACAGGCGATTGCGGCGCGGACGTATGCCATCAACCACATTTATCACAATCAAGATGACAGGTATCCCTATGATGTGAGTGACTGGGCCAATACGCAGATGATGTGTGACTATCGGCATGCACGTACAGACCAGGCCGCTGCCGAGACGGCAGGCATGATCTTGAGTCCCATGGTCAACGCGGAACTCCTGCCCATCAATGCCATGTATTCGGCCGAGAACGGCCACCCTACACGCAAGCACGGCTACCTGGAATATCTGGACAGCGTGCCGGATGTGAATGCTCTCGGGCGGGAGCGACATGGTCATGGTTGGGGACTGAGCCAGCTGGGAGCACAGCGACTGGCCAAGCAGGGACTGAATTTTTGTCAGATTCTGGGCCACTATTATCAACAAGTGCATTTGAACGACCTGGCCGAGACCAGCACTCCAATCGGTTGTCTGAAGGTCAATGACCAGTCTGGGTTTGCCACGGGCACGGGTCTTCACATCAGGGCCATCACCGCCACTGCGCAGGAGGATCTCACGGTATCCATCAACAAGGTGCCTGGCAATGCGGAACCGCCCTGGGCTTTGCAGACGCCTGCAGTGGAAGTCAGTTCGGCCTCCGAGGCAGAGGCCAGTCCGGCATCCAGTGAACAGCCTCCCTCTGACGCAGCCCCCGACCTCCCGGCAGAAACTGCTGCCACTGTGCCCAGCGAGCCCGAAGAGGTGCCGTCTGCAGCAGAGAGCGAGCAACCTGCAGCACTGCCTGAGCCGCCCGAGGTGTTGCCAGACCCGCCCATGCCTGCCTGGCCTGTCATCCTGGCAATGCCTGACAGGGAGCTGTTGTGGTATTTCCCCAGTGACGTGGATTCGGGTACCGTCCTTGAAATCGAATTGAGGAGCGGCGAGCATTCCCTGCATACTGTGTCGGTGCAGGTGGATCGTGTGGGCCCGCAGCAACTGGACTTTGCGCTCCTCGAATCCAATGTGCCTGACGTCCCGCAACTCTCGGCGGCGGCGGCCCTCGGGGACAGTGTCAGCGTTGGGCGTGACTGGCGGTGGGAGCAGAGCGCTCTGTACTATGCAGAGAATTCCGGAGAGCTGGTACAGGATCCTAATGCCAGCGATGGAATTCTATGGTTGGGTGACCCCCAACGTCACCAGATGGGCTCTTGGTATGGACCCTATACCTCAGTGCTGCCCGGGGGACAGTCCTATCGGGCTCTGTTCAGGGTTGGCATCGGTGCCGGAACCCATCTGGAAGCCGGCGAAGTGGATGCGGCCCTGCCCGTGGCGCGCCTTGACGTGGCCAAGGAACGCGGAGTGAAAATTCTGGGCCTGCGGGACGTGTATCTCACCGACTTTGAAACAGAGGCGGATTTGGTCAGCTTCCCGGTGGACTTCCACCTCTTCGACAGTGTCGAGGATCTGGAATTCCGCGTGACCTGGTACGGAACCCATCCCTTCGCCTTTGACAATGTGGCGGTGGTAACCCATCCCTTTGCCGATTGGGCCCATCACCCGCTGCCGCTGCCGCTGGTCCCGGATTCCTCTGTCCGCGACTTGCGCATCGTGGCCTTCGATGCAGCCGACAACATGAGCACTCTGTTTTCTCTGCGTCTGGGTTCCGCTCCTCGCAGTCAGCCGACTGGCCTTGACCCTGATGACTGCTCTTGGCTGGGTGATTGTCGCGACGCCGCCATAACTCTGGACCTGCCCACGGCCGCCAAATAGCATTGCTGTGGCCGATGGTGCATCACTCCCTTAGGACTGGGTGGCCACGGCTTCCCTCGCGCTGATCATCCAGATCGCTCTCATCTCGTCGGAGGTCTCCAGCAGTGTCTCCAGGGTGCCTAGGGCGGCAACGCGTCCTGCTTTCAGGATCACCACCTGGTCTGCATGACGCAGGACACGGTGGCGATGGGACACCACCAGGCACGTCGGCGTGTAACCCACTTTGCCGTTCATGGTGGACTTCGGGCCGACGCGTTGGAGCACCCGTTCCCAGAGCAGTCTTTCGGTGTCCAGATCCAGGGCGCTGGAAAGGTCGTCTATGATCAGCAGGTTTTCACCGGCGATCAGCATGCGCGCGGCCGCTACCCGCTGAATCTGTCCCCCGGAAAGGCGCAGCCCCCGGGGACCCACCATGGTCTCGAGGCCCTCGGGCATGGTCTGCAAGTCTTGTTCGAACACGGCCGTGTTCAACGCCTCGTCAACCGCGCCAGCGGGATATTCCTTGCCCAGCGTGATGTTGTTGCTCAGCGTGTCACTGAAGAGTTTGGGTACCTGCGGGGTGTAGGAGACGCGGGGTGGCGTCATGTACAGATCCGGCTTTTGTACCGTAGCCCCATTCCACTTGATGGTTCCTTTCTGCAGAGGCAGCAGGCCCAGGACTGTCTTCAGCAAGGTGGACTTGCCGGAACCTATGCGTCCGGTAATAACTGTGAATGAACCCTGGTCCAAGGTGAGGTTCACATCCTGGACACCATGTTCCTCGTCGTCAAAGAGGTGTGTCACATGGTCCAGCTGCAACTGCTCCAAAGCCGTGGACTCCGCCTCGGGGACCCTAAAGGCCCGTTCTCCCGCGGCCACGGGCTTCGCATATCCCAGGTCTCGGTATGTGGCTCCCTCCGGCAAGGCATCCTGCAGTCTCTGGAGCGACACTCGTCCCCGTTTGAAACTGCCCAGCATCCAGAGTATCCAGCCAGCATAGTCAGCCACTCGGTCAAGGTAGGTGACCATCAGTACAAAGTCCCCCAAGCCGATGCCACTGACATTGCGGGTATACGAAATGTAGAGCAGCAGGCCGGTGGTACAGGCTGCCGTTGTCACCCCTGACAGGCCATCCAACAGCACGGAGAGAAGCTTTTCCCGCACCGCGGCCTTGCGGCGGATGGCATTCAGATCCTCCAAGTGCTGGCCCATCCCGTCGTGTCGAGGGGTCAGTTTGAAGAGGAGCAGGGCGTTGTAGACCTCGCCAATGAACTCGGTGACTGCAGCGCCCCGTTTTCGGGATTCAGTGCGCAGAGCCCTGACCCTCTTGTCTACCAGTTCAATGGTCAGCGAGGAAAGTATCACTGGCACCACAATCAGGATAGTGGCTATCCAGTCGATGGTGCCCATGATCAGGACAGCTCCGATGCCGAAGGCAACCACTCCCCAGCCGTCTACCAGCTCCTCAATGGGCATGCAGGCTTCCTCCACGTCATCCCGCATGCGGCTTATGGTTTCACTGGAGTTCCCCAAGTTGGCCTGCGCTCCAGGCTTGTTGGCCACCAGTCGCATCATGTTCAGGCGCACCAGCCCGGTAATGCGATGCCAGTAGTCACCGTAGGCCCAGGCCGAGCCCAACTGCACGAGGGCCCGGGTCAGGCCCAGAGTACCCAAAAGCACCAGAATGGCGGTGGGGGTGATTACTGCCTCACTGCTGCCCTCCAAGCCGTCGTAATACAGCTTGACCAGGTAGCCCGGCAACAGGGGCAAGGCATGGACCGTGGACCAACCCAGGGCATTGACCAGGTAGAGCAGCGGTTTGTATCTGATCAACACACCCAGGAAGCCCAGGACCGGCCGTGTGCCAGAATCTGCTGCAGGCGTCATGTGCTTCCTCCTTATTCTCCACCCTGCGCGATGAGATGGTTGAGCTGTGACTGCGGCAGGGCCAGCAGGTCGTCCCGGGCTCCGTACTCCAGCATTTCGCCTTGGTCCAGAATCAGGACTTCATCCACCTTCTCGATGGACTTCATCTTGTGGGCGATCACAATGCCGGTTCTGCCGTGCAGCAGTTTCTGCAGCGCCTCTTCCACTTCCTCCTCGGTGGCTGGGTCAAGACTGGCGACCGCCTCATCCAGGATCACCACTTCCGGATCGCGCAGGAAGATCCGCGCCAGCGCCAAACGTTGTGCTTCCCCGGTAGAGAGATCCAGCGAAGAACTTGACATAATGGTATCCAGGCGCTGTGGCTGCATCGCGAGCCAAGGAAGCAGGTGGAGTTCTCCCAAGGCATCCTCCAGCTGCTGGTCAGTGTAGTAGTCATCGAAGAGGCGCAGGTTATCCCGCAACGTGCCGCTGAAGAACTGTACATTCTGGGTCACCACCCCGACCTTGCGCCGCAGCGTCTCCTGGTTGAACTCCTGCAGGTTCTGGCCATTCAACAGGATTTGGCCTTGGTCGGGGTCATACATGCGGGCCAGGAGCCGTCCGATGGTGGTCTTGCCACTGCCTGTGCGCCCTGCGATCCCCAGCGTATGGCCCGGAGCGAGTGCAAAGTCAACATTCTTGAGGACCACTTCGGAGTCATCCGCATAGCCGAAGAACACGCTCTGAAAACGGACACTGACGGGGGTTGTCCCCACGTCGGTGCGGGTCCCATACTGGAGACTGGTCTTTTCCCGCTTCAATTCCTCAATGCGGACCAGACTTCCCCCAGCCTTCTGCAGCTCTTCCAGCTGATGCGACAAGTCCTCGATGGGCCACAGCATCAGGTTCATGTAGGCATACATCAGGTAGACGGTGCCGATGGTCATCTGCCCATTCAGGAACAGATAGCCCCCCCAGGCCAACATGACACCGGCTCCCAGGCCTGTGGTAAACAGTGTGCAGGGCCAGACCAGGCCTCCTAGGCTGTACGCTAGCCTCCCGTGCCGAATCTGCGCCTTGACGTATTCCTCCATTTGGCGCAGAGAGTAGGTGACACCGCCGAGAGCCTTGATGTCTTCCATGTTGGTCAGACGCTCTTCGACCAGCCCGTAGAGCTTGCTGGCCGCCTCCCGCAATCTTTCATTGAAGGGCACTCCGAATGTGCGGAGCTTGATCATCAAGGCGGCCATGACGGCGACGAACCCCAGAATGACCAGGCAGACCCGCCAGTCCTCCACGGCCATGACGATGGCGATGCCCGCGAGCAGCAGTATGCTGCTTATGAACCGCAAGGAGAATTGGGAGAAGAACTTGGCCAGCTGGTTGGCATCTCCATCCGTGCGTTCCAGCATGGTGCCTGGGGGATGGGAATTGAAAAACTCCATGTCCAAGGTGACGGCGTGGCACAGCAGGTCCACTCGGATTTGGTTGGTGGCGGCCCAGGCCACGTTTTCACCGAGGTAGGCAGTCAGTCCTTGGCCAGCCAGTCGGCCCAGGCGCACGATCAGGTAGAGAACCGCCAGGCCCACCAGTGAACTGGTCGCTGCATTCCCGGCCACGCCATCAATGAAGTCCCTGAGCAGCCGTGGTCCATACAGACTGAGGGCGGTATACAGCAGCAGCCCTGCGCCCATGAGCAGGACCTGTCCCTTGTATGGGGACAGATAATGAAACAGGTAGGTTTGGAAGTTGGACAGTGATGCTTTCAAGTCTTGCAATCCCATTGTTCAAGTCAGAGCAAAAAAAAGCCGTGAAAGGTCAAGACTTCCACGGCTGAAGGCTCTGTTTGAAAACAGAAGGCTAAGTCATCGCATGGTCCTGACCCTGTGTCAAGGGGCGTGAATTCGTGCAACGAACCATTTCCTTCCCCTCCTTTGGTTCCCAACCTGATGACCCACTACCGCAACACGGAAGAGGGTTGTACCCCAGAGGTTGCCGGAATGTCAAAAAGTGGGGTTGCCTTGCTCACGGCTCTGACAATGGCTTGGGTTACGCAGCAAGCGGCCAAGGCGCCGACTTGCCCCACATCTCCTTCGATCTCTCCTCGGCACAAGGCAAATATGGTGTCACCATCATGCTGTGTATGACTGGGTTCGATAGCCCTGGCGATGCCGCTGTGGGCCATCTGGGCCACCTTGGTGGCCTCCGCCTTGGAGAGCGCAGCATTGGTCAGGACGGCGCCGATGGTGGTGTTGGCCAGCGTGGGGGGCGCAGGGGCTGCTCCGGCCACCAGAAACTCAGGATAGTCCACAAACCGGTTGGTGCGGGGGGCCCGGGCCCCAGCCAGTATCTCCGAGTTTGACATCACGTTGCCCAAGGCGTTCACCACCATCAAGGCACCTACTCGAAGGCCGCTCTGAAGTGCCACGGCAGTGGCTCCCAGGCCGCCCTTGGAACATTGGGCCATGCCCAGGAACTTGCCTACAGTGCCTCCGGTCCCGGCCCCCACACAACCCTCCAGCATGTCCGTCGAGCTGGCTGCGGTGCAGGCCTGATACCCGTGGGCCGACGAGGGAGTCGGCTTGTCATTGCCTTGCAGAGGGCCTATCCCCAGATCAAAGATGATGGCTCCCGGCACGATGGGCACTCGGGCCGGTCCTGCCACGTAGCCGTGGCCTTGATCCGCCAGCCATTGCATGGCGCCGTCGGCTGCCGCCAGACCAAAGGCGCTGCCGCCCGCCAGTGCCACTCCATGGACCACACTAACCTTGCAGGCCGGATCCAACAGGGCTGTTTCCCGGGTGCCAGGCGCTCCGCCGCGTACATCCACGCCTCCCACAGCCCCCCGAGGGCTTAGCAGCACGGTACATCCGGTACCATGTGCCAGGTCCGTGTAGTGGCCCACGGCAAAGCCGGGAAATGGCAGCAATGGCTGAAAATCGAGGGATGGCACGGGCATTGTCCACGCAAAGGGAACCGTGCATCCGACTGGATGTCAACGGCTTCATGGCCGGGTCAGATGTATAGTTCCTGCGCGTACGTGCGCAGGAGCATCCCTGCTCCCGAGCGTACCGGGACGCTGTGCCCACTGGCCAAGGTCACTAGCTCCGTCCCCACTCGAGTTGCCAGCTTGAGAATGCTCAGCCGGGCTCCAAGCAGGTCGGGGGTGAAGATTCCGGCTGGTTCCCAAATGCGCCCCAAGCGCACCAGACAGGCGTCTCCAGAGAAGAGCACACCGCTTTCTCTGTGCCACAAGGCAATATGCCCTGAAGTATGTCCAGGGGTATGAATGACCTCCAATTCCCCTCCTATGATGTCGCCTTCAGTCACTAGGCAAGTCGGTTCCACACCGATCAGCGGATGGTCCCCTGTTTGCATAAGTCTGTGCAGCAGCGGGTCCACCACATGGCGCATCCAATTGTGTTGGAAGACCCTTCTGTCCGGTCTGCGGAGCAGATCCTTTTCCTCCACATGGCAGTATATAGGGACACGCAGCGCATGATACAGCTCCCCCAGACCTCCGGCATGGTCATAATCCCCATGGGTAAGGACTATGCGCCTGATGTCTCCGGAATTCAGTCCGGCCACCTCCATGGCTCTGAGCAGCCGTGCCCCATCGCCAGGACAACCCGTGTCAATCAGGGTCGACCCGGAAGCGCCGCGCCAGAGGTAAACGTTGACGGAGGGGCGCAGCTCTTCAAAGTGCCACAGGCCCGGAACCAGCTCCACCATGAGGGTTCTGTTCAGATCTCGGGATTCGCCTTGCGTATTCCCAGATGCCTCAGACGCGCCCGAGGGTGTGCCACAGCCATCTGAAAGTCGACTTCAGCCAGTCCCGTACCAACCTGCAAGCGATCGAGCAGTGTGTAGGGGGACTTGGCGAATTCCTGCAAGGTGGCAGCCTGTTCCTGGGTCAGCTTCAGACCCACCATCATGGACCGAGGGTCACTCAGGAACGCCTCTCGGCACTCCAGGCACTGCCAAAGATGCCCCACCAGGATTTGGTAGTCCGACACTCTACTGACGGAGTTCATTTCGAGTCCCATCCGCAAACAGTGAAGATCTTTGGGACTTATATACCCAAGTACACAGACTCGGATATATCCTGTTCACGGATCACAGGGGTGCCCCACGGACACGCCCCTCGCCGCGCAGTCGCCCCTGTCCCCCGGGCCACAGGGAGATCGCCTCTCCCCAGGATGTGCAACGCCGCGTTCCATGCGGCATTGAGCTGCAATCCGCAATCAATGCAACAGAATCGGGATTGCGTGGTCCGATTGGCCCGGGCAAGGCCGCCGCATCGATGGCAGGTCTGGCTGGCGTATGCCGCGGGCACCTTGACCAGCCGGTCACACTTGTAGGCCAGACGCTGCTCCCACTGTCCCCAGTCACTGGCCAGAATACCGCGGTTCAGACCCGACTTGGCCTTGACGTGTCTACCTGGTGTGGCCACAGTGCCCTGGGCCGACCGGGTCGTGCCTTGGACATGCAGATCCTCGATGGCCCGGATTGTCGGCAGCAGGCGCACGCGCACGGTGTGTGATGGAGGCATCATGGACTTGACAGGCACGAAGGTTCTGGTTCTTGGTCTATGGCAGGCGGCATGCCATCTTGCCTGCATGTCGCTTTCCTGCATTGTGTCATATGTTCGTATGTATGCTTAAGTACATAAGTCCCAGCTCTTTCCCACCTCAAGAGGCGCCGGGCACGGAAATGACGACGGGTTGATGTTCCACCAGGCCGGCACTGTGGAGAGGCAACAGAGAAAGCCAAGCCTTGCCTACCAGATTCGTTTGAGACAACAGTCCCCAAGTGTGGCTGTCGGCGGAATCCACCCGATTGTCACCCAAGACATAGAGCATGCCAGTGCCCACCAGGACGGGAGACACGTCATAGGTGGCAGGCAGCACAGGATATGGCTCGCTGGTGGGCAGATTGTTGATGAACAGCTGACCTTGGCGTATTTCAACGGTGTTTCCCGGCACCCCGATTACGCGTTTGATGACATCTAGGCCAGAGCCGTCTGGATGGTGAAAAACGATTACGTCTCCACGGGCAGGTTCAGCCAGGAGGTAAGCCAGCTTGTTGACAAGCAGGAACTGGCTTTCGGAAAAGTTGGGTTCCATGGACGAACCGGCAATGCGATAGGGCTGGACGGTGGAGCGGACCAGCAGAAAGATGGCAATCGTGAAAATGGCGGTTTCCAAGACGTCCCGCACAATGCGGCGCGTCATGCCCCGGGAAGGTTCCGTCGGAACCTCCAGCGGAGGCGCAACCGGAATCGCCGGCCCCACCGAAGCCGAGCCGACCATGGTCGGCATCGTGGCCTCCATCCGGGCCCGGGGCTGCCGGTCCGGGGGCGAACTGGCAAAGGGGCCAGGTGAAGGGTTTGCCTGTCGGCCCTTCAGATCGATTTCAAGAAGGTCGGAGGACTCTTCGGCAGCCAAATCTCAACCCGCAGCAACGAGAACCATGACGTGAATTGCACCGATTTGATGTCCCGGCGATTATAACACCGGGGCTGGCAGCCCAACCCGCCTGCCAGAGGCCTTGTGGAGCCGCTATGCTGGCAGGGTGCCCACTGCCTTCAGGATGTAGCGGGTACCTCGCTTCTCGCCAATGCGAAGCAGCAGACCCTGATCCACCAGCGCCGCCAAGTCCAGCCGCAGGGTCTCCGAGGACACTGCAGGGCACAGCTCCTGGAAGTCCCGATTGGAAATGCTGCCATGATTCTGCAGAAATCGAACGGCCGCCAGCTGTCTTTCATTCATGCTGGCCTGCCATGCCTCCGGAACTGCGGAGGCATCCCGCACATTGTACATTTTCACGGCAACGCGGTGTCCGGTGGCACTGAATTCCGGTGGTGGATGGCCGTGTCTCATCAGCTCGCTGTACATCAGATCTATGCCCAGTCCCAGTTCTTCTATGAGCCCCCAATGGTAGAGGCCACGCACAATTCTGGGATTGCGGCTGTAATGTTCATCCAGCATGTTGTCCAGCGTGATATGTGCCGGCAAACCGCCTGGACTGATGATTTCCAGCGAATCTTCATGCATCCGCACTTCTATGCTGCGCCCGGTCAAACTGTAGTCCCGATGGGCCACGGCATTGACCAGTCCCTCCCGCACCACACTCAACGGGTACTCCGTGCGATCAATCCGGGCCAGCCCCTGCACTACGGACTGCTGGTCCATCTCCTGGCGCAATATGGTGTACGTTGCGGTGATGACTTGGGCCAGGTGACCAGTTATCTCCTCCCGACGGGCGTACCGGTGGGCACCGCGGGCCTCCGGGTCCACCGCAGGTTTTTTGAAACTGACAAAGACGACTTGCGCGAAAGGCAGGAAGGCCTGTGGATCCCGCCCAAAGAGGAGCAGGCCGCTGACAGTGGGACACTGATCCTGGTCCAATGCCCCCATCTGCTGCAGAAAGTCCTGTGTCGGCAAGGCCGCCTGCCTGGGACTCCGCTCCTGGCGCAATTTCCGAAACTCTTGAATCAGGTCGGGGTCCAAGTCCTTCGCCGCCGCTCCCCAAACCGGTTGCTCCTCTGCGGCAGTGGAGGGCCGTGTGCGGAGTAGAGACTGCAATTCCGGTCCCAGCAGCACCCGGTTGACGGTCCCCGATCTGCGGAATATGCGCCCATCGATGAGAGAGTGCAAGTGCTGGCCGGATTCCACCTGCAAGATGACCAGCGGGCCTTGCAGAGTCTCTTCCTCCTGCCAGGTCACCGGAATGAAGGGGGTGGCCTGCGCCTGTGCTGCCCGCAAGTCCTCTTCGACGGCCGAGGTCAGCAGACCGGTCAGGATGCGGCTGACATTGTCCAAGCCCACCACAATCCTGCCCCCTTCGGCATTGGCCAGGGACACCAGCGACTCCCCCAGCAGCTCGGGATGAGACGTAGGCAGGATTATGAGTCTGGGCCCCGGGATCAACGACTTGAGATCAGGGTCGGACCTGTTCATGGGCGGGGCCGAGACTAAACGGCCGCTGCTGCCACAGTCGGTTCAGCATCCATCCTCGGCACGTCAGGCTGATCTTCTTCGGGAGACGGGGAAGGAGGCATTGAGGTTGCCCCTACCACCTCGTCGTCATTCTCCAGCCTCATGACCTTCACGCCTGCAGCGGAAGGGGAGACTACGGGCAGGCTCGCGGCAGGAACGCGAACGACCATGCCCTGAGCCGACAACACCGCGACTTCGTTCTCTTCGGACACGGTTGTGACGGCCGCAACCGGGCCCATGGCCGCCAGTTTGCGACGCGGGGCAATCCAGATACCCTGCCCCCCTCTGCCTTTGACCCGGATCTTGTTCATGTCCACGCGCTTGCCCTTGCCCTTCGTGTGCAAGAGCAACAGACATTCATCGTGTCGGATCGCAACGCCCCCCATCATTTCGTCGTCTCCCTGCAGCCTCATGCCCTGCACACCGCTGGCGGAGGCGCCTTGAAATCGGATCCGCGTCTCGGCCAACCGCAGCGCTTTGCCGCGGCGTGTCACCAGCAGCACGTCGCTTGCACCATCGGTCAGTACAGCTTGTACCACCTCATCCCCCTCCCACAGGTCGATGGCCTTCTTCCCGTTTTTCTGGATGCTGCGGAAGGCGCTCCACCGCATTCGCTTTATGCGTCCCCGCCGTGTCACCAAAATGAGACTTTGCGGGACGGCATCCCGAGGCACGCGCAGCAGGACATCCATTTTCTCGCTGGCCAGTCCCATATGCACCTGGCCGCGTATGGGACCGCCGCGGACGGTACGTGAACCCGCGGGCAAGTTGTACATCTTGCCAATGTACGCGCGCCCTGCATTGCTGATGCAAAGAAAACTGTCCAGGGAATTGGCAAACAGGGCCCGCTCCATCCGGGCGTCCTCGCGGTCGGATCGGCCTTTGACGCCCATCCCACCGCGTCCCTGCACCGTAAAGTCGCTGATTGGAGTCCGGCGCATGTTGTTGTTGGCCCAAATGGCGATCAAGTCGTCCTGTTGGGTGACCAGATCCTCATCGGACAGTTCGGGATGGACACCATCCAGGATTTCGGTCCGCCGCGGATCAGCGAATTTTGCGCGTAACGTGGCGAGTTCATCGGCAATCACACCCCGAATGGCCGCTGGTTCCGCGAGGAGCCCTTGGTAGTAGGCGGCTTTTTCCTGAACCTCCTGGTATTCCTCCTGCAACCTCTGCCGTTCCAGGCCGGCCAAGCGTCGCAAAGCCATGTCCAGAATGGCCTGGGCCTGGCGGTCGGAGAGGCCCAGTTCCGCCTTCAGCGTCTCTCCAGCACTCTGAGCACTGGCACTGCCGCGAATGACCTGTATCACTCTTTCAATGTGGTCTATGGCCATCAGCAGGCCTTCCAGCACGTGGGACCGGCTTAGGATCTGTTGCAGCAGATACTCCGTGCGCCGAGTCACGATCTCGATGCAGTGCTCCAGATGCAAGCTCAGGGTTCGGAGCAATCCCAGCCGTTCCGGAATCCCATTGACCAAGGCCCTGAAATTGACGCTGAAGGAGATCTGGAGATCACTGTGCTTGTACAGCTGATTCAGCACGCGTTGAGGCAATTCGCCGCTGCGCAGCTCAATGACCACCCGAGTGCCGTTCCGGTCGCTTTCGTCCCGCATGTCGGCGATGCCGGTAAGCCTGTCTCCCTCGCGGGCCAGACGCGCAATTCTGGACACCAGCTCCGACTTGTTGACCATGTAGGGGATCGAGTCAAATACCAGCTGGTGCCGCAGCGTATTGGGTATCTCAGAGACCTGCACCTTGGAACGAACGACTACACGCCCGCGGCCGGAAGCAAACGCGTTGCGGATGCCCTCGGTGCCCAGGACCTGACCACCGGAGGGGAAATCGGGGCCGTGCACCCGTGCCATCAGTTCGTCCAAGCGGATCTGCGCCTTGCGTTCCCAGTTTGCCAGGACCAGATGGAGGCCGTCGACTACTTCGCCCAGATTGAGCGGAGCAATGTTGGTGGCCATGCCCACGGCGATGCCGCTGGTGCCATTGATCAGCAGATTGGGCACAAGTGACGGAAGCACGACGGGCTCTTCCAGTGAGTCATCGAAGTTCGGCTTCCAATCGACCGTATCCTTGTCGATGTCCTGCAGCATCAAGTCCGTAATCCGCGCCAACTTGGCTTCCGTGTATCGCATGGCGGCGGGATTGTCGCCGTCGACCGAGCCGAAGTTGCCCTGACCGTCCACCAATGGGTAGCGCAGACTGAAGATCTGCACCATGCGGGCCATCGCGTTGTAGACGGCTTCGTCTCCATGCGGGTGGTACTTGCCCAACACTTCGCCGACAATGCGTGCGGATTTTTTGTATGCGGAATTGGGTCGCAGGGCCAGGTCCGCATACATTGCATACAGAATGCGCCGCTGCACAGGCTTCAGGCCGTCCCGCACATCCGGCAAGGCCCGCGCCACGATTACGCTCATGGCGTAATCGATGTAGCTGTCTTCTATTTCTTGGGTTATGGCCTTAGGACTGACTTGCCCTAAGTAACTCCCGTTCGGCGGGCTGAGAGGGGCCTGGACCGTACCCGTGGCGTCCAACGGCGGCGCAGTCTCGTCAGCCATCGGGCTCAAGCATCATGGCAAAGGGGATCGGGATTCACTGTTTGTAACGGGCTTGACACTCATTCCATTTTACCCCAAAAGCCTCTTTCCTAGGGCGCGTTCTCGAACGGATTTCCCGCACAGGGGCCTGCTGTGCCTGATTCGATGGCTCAGGGGCAATGGGGTCCCTGTTGGGCCCCTAAACCAGTCTTGGTCCGAACAGACCTCAATCCCGTCAAGGGGTGCAGAGTCGGCAGTTCTTAGGCAATCTCGTCCAGGACATCCTGAATTTCTTCATCGTCCGTCTGCAATGCAGGACCTGTTGTTCCCGCCTCCGCGGCAGCTTCCGCTTCCGCCGCCTGTATGGCCAGAAGACGGTATTCCTCCGCGTTGTCCCAAGTCTCTCCCTCGCGCACGACGCCCACTTCAACAAAGGACTCCACCCCTTGCATCAAGCGAATCCGCACAGGGGATACGCCCAGACTACGAATGGGGCCGTCCATCAACAGAGTGCGGCGGTCCAAGGAGATTTCCGTCTCTTGCGCGATCCTGTCCGCAATGTCCGCCTGGGTTATGGAACCGTAGAGCCGGTTGGTTTCGCCCGCGTTGGCAGTGAACAGCAGCCTGCGCCCACGGACCACCTCAGCCTGTGCCTCTGCCTCTTCCTTCTGCTTGGCCAGCTTCAGGAGACCGATTCGGCGCAGCTCGTCGGCCTGCTTGAGGGCACTCTTGGTCGCCCATACAGCCAATCCGTTGGGAACCAGAAAGTTGCGGGCGTAGCCCCTGGCAACGGTGCAGACGTCACCGGCCACTCCCAGTTCGTCGACTGCTTCCTTCAGGAGTATTTTGGTCTTGGCCATGGTGTTCCCTAACTTTCCGATCCTGCCTCGCGCAAGCGAAAATTCTACCTTGGACGGCAAGAGCCAACCAAAAACGAACCCCACAGTCTCAGCCCCGTCGGCTCCGGACCGGACGGCATCCCCATGGGGGTCTTGGAAAAAAGGCCTTGACCTCCGAAACGGGCCTTGCTTCCACAAGAGCCTGTTGTCAAATCCGGGGAATCGGATTGCAGGCCCGGCGTCGATACATTCAGGGTCCGGAATACCAGGCCTTCAGCAACTGCGGCCCGATGGTCCCGTCCGGCCCCTGAAACTGTCCAGACCCTTGACCCATACGGGAATCGCAGAGTGGGTTCAGCCTCTGTTTGCAATCCAATCGGCAATCAACTTCTGTGTGGACCGAAAGGCCAAAGGCAGTGGGAATTCCGCAGGACTGCACCAACGGATGTCCACCGCATCATCTGCAGCCTGAATCCCCCTGGGATCTCCCAGACATAGGGCCGCGTAGGCAAGAACAATCCCAGGCACCTGCAGGCCCCTGCCCTCCATGGGAAAAACGGCCAGAATCTCTTTGACTTGAATATCCAGGGCCGTCTCTTCCCGGGTCTCTCTCCGCAACGCCTGCTCTGGTGTTTCGCCGAAGTTCAGAAAGCCTCCGGGAAAGCACCACTTTCCCAAGCCGGGTTCTATGCCCCTCTGAATGAAGAGAAGGCGGCCTTCGTGTTCAATGCGGGCCACTACACTGACCTTGGGTTCTCGGTAATACCGGAAGCCGCAGTGATGACAGTGCAGGAAGGAAACGTGGCCCTCGGCAGTTTGTGCCAAGGCGGTGGCACATTGGGGACAGAATTTCAGGTCGGGCTGCTCCATGGGGGTTGGATCCAAGGCGGTCATGCTAGGGGCCCATCGCAACGGGGAAAATGTGAGTGGGGATCCAGTGATACACTAGCCTGATCCAACCCCCCAGTGCAAGACAGGCAGCCGGTGCCGGGGGTCCATCCAGGGAAGCGGGGAACCATATGGTCGGTGGCATTGAGGCAGGCGGGACCAAAACAATCTGTGCGGTCGGAACAGGTCCGGACGACATCGTGGCCCTGGAAAGATTCGAAACGGAAGAGCCCGCTGTTACACTGGGCAAGTGCCTGGCCATGCTGGAACCCTATGGGCCATCCTTGGAAGCCGTGGGCATCGCCACTTTCGGTCCTGTAGACTTGGACCCTGCATCCCCAACCTTCGGATATGTCACCAACACTCCCAAGACGGAGTGGCAAAACGTGGATTTCATGGGCACATTCAAGAATGGGCTGGGTCTTCCGGTAGGCTTGGACACAGACGTGAATGGGGCTGCGCTGGGAGAAAATGTATGGGGGGCTGCACAGGGCCTGGACACTTTCGTGTACTTCACCATAGGCACCGGCATCGGCGGTGGCGGCATGGTCAATGGCGCCCCTCTGCACGGCTTGCTGCATCCGGAAATGGGTCACGTTTTTGTGCCTCATGACTGGGAGGAAGACCCCTACGCAGGATGGTGCATGTACCATGGCGACTGCTGGGAAGGTCTGGCCGCTGGCCCTGCCCTGGAGGGGCGGTGGAAGATCAAGGGGGAAACCCTGCCTGCGGACCACGCCGCTTGGGCCCTGGAGGCCAAGTATATCGCTGCCGGGATCATCAACGTGCTGTATACGGTCTCGCCGCAGTTGGTGATACTGAGTGGCGGAGTCATGCACAACGAGTTTCTGTATGACATGGTGCGATCCGAAGTGCAGCGGCAGATGAACGGATATCTGCAGGTGCCCCGCCTCCTGCACAATTTGGAGACCTACATCGTTCCGCCGGCCTTGGGGGACAGGGCGGGAGTGCTAGGGGCATTCGCCTTGGCCCAGAGGGCCGCCGCCGCCAGTTGACCGCGATGTTGCCGGACTTTCTGCATTCTGGGTCACACAGCCGGTTCAACCCCTTGACCGGGGACTGGGTGCTGGTTTCCCCGCACCGATTGCAGCGTCCCTGGCAAGGCAATGCAGAAGAGTCCGAGTTGGATCCTTTGCCCCCCTACGACCCGGACTGCTATCTGTGTCCTGGCAACACCAGGGCCAGCGGAGAGGTGAATCCCGCGTATGAGTCGGTCCTGATCTTTGACAACGACTTTCCTGCCTTGCAGTCCGGGGCTTCAATCGGGACGGATAAAGTGCAAGGTCTCTTCGCATATCGTTCCGAGCAGGGTCAATGCAAGGTCATTTGCTTTGATCCCGCCCACAACCGGACCCTGGCGGAACTGAACCAGGCCGAGATGCGCAATGTGGTTGCAGCCTGGGCACAAGTCCAAGCGAATCTGTCCCTGGACCCGACCATTCAATACGTGGAAATATTCGAGAACAAAGGTGCCATGATGGGCTGTTCCAATCCCCATCCCCATTGCCAGGTCTGGGCCACGTCCCATGTTCCCGCGATACCGGCCCGCGAGGACGAACTGCAATATCGGTATCGTCAACAGAATGGGTCAGTTCTTCTGCAGGACTACTTGGCCCTGGAACTGTCTGGTCAGGAACGGGTTGTTTGCCTGAATGAAGATTGGGTGGTCCTGGTCCCGTTTTGGGCGGTCTGGCCCTTTGAAACCCTGCTCTTGCCGCGCTTCGCGACCAGTTCCTTGGGTCAGCTGAATGACAGCCAGCGCATGTCGCTGGCCGTCATCCTGCAGGATCTGCTGCCTCGATACGACAGGCTCTTCGGCATTAGCATGCCGTATTCCATGGGTTGGCATGGCAATCCCGAACCCCAACGGGACGGTGATGCGGCGCATTGGCAACTGCATGCCCACTACTATCCGCCACTTCTACGGTCGGCCACGGTCCGGAAATTCATGGTGGGCTTCGAGATGCTGGCTCAACCCCAGCGGGACATTACACCGGAACATGCCGCGGACAGGCTGCGCGCAGTGTAGCGGGACATCCCCTTCGGACCATGTCACTGCCCCAGTCTGAGGCTGTGCCCATCTATGAATGTGTGCCCAACTTCAGCTGTTCCCAGGAGGACAGTGTCTTTCCGATGTTGCGGCAGACGGCCGAGGCGGCAGGTGTGCAAGTGCTGGATGTGCATTCCGACCGCTCGTACAACCGGACCGTGCTGACCTTTCTTGGCTCTCCGGCACAGACCGGTCATGCCTGTCTTCATTTGATTGATGTAGCTGCGCAATGTATCGACATGTCCGTCCACAGAGGCGTCCACCCGCGTCTGGGGGCGACCGATGTCTTTCCCTTCGTACCCATGCCGGGCACCTCCGCATTCCAATGCATCGAAGACGTGAGAATGCTGGCGCAAACCGTGGCCCGGGAACTGAACCTTTGCGTTTATTTGTATGGGGCGGCCGCCCTGCGTCCGGAGCGACGGGCGCTGGCCTCCATTCGCCGCGGTCAATTTGAAGGCTGGCTTCGGGAGATTGGTCATGAGTCTGCTCGGGACCCCGACTTTGGACCGGCCACTGCCCGGCGCTGCGGTCCTGTAGTCCTGGGCGTGAGAAAAATCTTGATCGCGATTAACTTCATTCTCCGTGATGCAGACATGGACCTGACCCGATCGATTGCAAGGACGATTCGGTCTTCGGGCCGCGGCCTGCCAGCCCTGCAGGCGCGGGGCTTTCTCATAGGGGGCCACGCCCACGTCAGCTGCAATATCCTGGACTACAGGATTACAAGTCCACGGAAGGTCTTTGAGAGAATTGGACTGCTTTGCCGTGAGGCGGGTGCTGCCGTGCAGGCAACGGAAATTGTAGGGATGATTCCCCAAGCGGCGATGTCTGCGACGGACAGGGCGGAAATGCGGGTCCAGGACTGGCGGGATTCACAATATCTGGATCGTTGGCTCCCGGCGCCGAGCCAGATCCAGTAGTCTCTTGCCCGGTCCTTGGCACTGACTCATGAACCCTGCAGGCGTCTCCCCCAAGCGTTTTTTGTTCACTGTGGACTTGTCACTGCCGCGGAGGCCTGTAGCCCCATGCACATGGATGCCCAGACTGCACAACCTGTACCCGTACCCACTTGGGCATTGCGTCAACGGCACCTGTTGGCCGCCATGAATGAGGCGGCTCAGATGTATCGGATGCGATACACCAGGGCCGATGGCAGTTTCGTCTGGCGGGATGAGTGGCCCGGCATGGACGGTTCGGATGATGGCTATGAGAGCTATGGGAATTGGCCCCTCTTCTATGTCCTGGGAGGTTCTGCATCTATCCACGAGCAAAGTCGCGTCCTCTGGGAAGCGGTGACCCGGCAGTTCACGGCATACGGTCAAATCCATAGAGAATTCGACGGGTACTACGACTGGATGCACCATGGAGAGGCCTCGCTGTTCCTTTATGGCTTCGGACTGGCAGATCCAGCGCGCGAGCCTGACCGCGCCCGAGCGTTGCGCTTCGCTCGCATGTACATGGGGGAGGACGACAGGGCACGCAACTGGGATGCGGATTTGACACAGATGCGATCCCCTATCAACGGCAGCCGCGGCCCTCGATTTGAGACCTCGGCCGCAGACTGGCAGACCCACCGTGGGGTGCTGCATCAGTATCCTGTGCCCTACCTGGACCTTGAGGTGCCTCTTAGACGTGAGGCCTGGGTCCGCGGCGAGACCGTATCCAAGGCCGATTGGCACAATGATCAGGTGTTCAGCCGGATTCTGGCCGCCATGAATGCACGCATGATGCGAGGCGACGTTCCCTTGAACCTAACGGCTACAAGCCTGATCACGCACGCATACGCCTTGACGGGTGAGACAAAGTACAAATCCTGGACCCTTGACTATCTCGAAAAATGGGCCGATCTCCTGGAGCAGCACGAGGGCATCTGTCCGGACAACATTGGCCCGAGCGGTCGGGTGGGAGAATGCATGGCCGGCAAGTGGTGGGGGGGCTACTATGGCTGGTCCTGGCCTCACGGCCTTGCCACCATCATTGAGCCACTCACGATTGCAGCGATGAACGCCGTGCTCCTGACAGGAGACCTGACGTATTTGGATATTCCCCGACGGCAGATTGACGCAACATGGGCACTGGGACGAGAGGAAGAGGGAATGTGGCTGGTGCCGCACCGACATACCGATGAAGGGTGGGTTTCGTACAGACCATTCGATCCCAAGCATCTCCTGCAGATTTGGTGCCTGTCTCATTCCCGTCAGGATCTGGAACGCATAGAGAGGCTGCCGGAATACCGGGAGCAGTGGAAGGGGTTGGAGGCGGGCAGCGGCAAGGGGGACGACTTGCACGCCGGTCCTTGGCTGCGGTATCTCCAAGGGGAAAATCCGCGGTATCCGGATCTCATCCTGGAAAACCAGTGGCTTGAAGCCCTGCGCCGCATGGATGCGATCCGGGCCGATGACGGAGATCCGGAAGACTGGGATGTGCACCACTGGCAAAATGTCAACCCCGTGCGCACCGAAGCTCTGCTGCAGACGACCTGTGGTGGCCCGCAGGTCATTTACCATGGTGGCTTGCTGCACACCAAGCTCCGATACTTCGACCCTGGCGCGGGCCGGCCCGGATTGCCTCCTGATGTAGGTGCATTGGTCGAGACCATGGATGCCAATCAGGTTACGCTGCGACTTTGCAACACCTCCCTGTTGCAACAACGGCAACTCGTGGTGCAAGGTGGGGCCTTTGGGGAACATCGGCTGAAACGGGTTGATGTGCTGAATGCCCAGCACCGGGAAACCCACAGGATCAAGGGCAAGACACTGGCCGTCTCATTGCCACCGGGCCGCTCCCTGCACCTGACCCTGCACTGGGATCGATATTGCTTCGGACCTTCGTATAACCAGCCCATTTAGGCGGGTCTGCATGGATTGCTTGCCATGCCCGGGGAATTCGGACGGTCGTCTTGCACAAGGGAAGATTCTGCCAGCCAAGAAGACAATATGGGTTGGATCGGGACACAGGACTATGCGAAGTCAGGTCTCTGGCCGTCCATCCGGCCGGGTTGGCGACAGTGGAACGGCCGGCACTGTGACTCCCAAGTCAAGGTTGGACAGGATTGGATACGCAACCCCGATCCCAGGCCGGAAAGCAACAGGAACACCGACTGAGAATCATCTCGCACTTGTGACTTTGCCAGAGGCTGCTTGGCCGTGGTGGTCTATTGCCATGGTGCAGCTCACGACAACGCCCTTTCAGGTCCGCTTGTGGTCCTTTGGGACACGAAAGCCAGACTGGATGGCAGGTCGGTTTATGAACTGCTTGGGCGGTCGGAGCCATGGGATAGCCAAGTACCATGGACACGCCAGTGGAAATGGCCTACTGAAGAGCTGGATTCCATGCATGAATGGGAAGCCATGGGATATTGGACGCTTGCAGGTGTAGTTGGGAGGTTTTAGCGGCAAAGAATACTCAAAGGCCCCGTCAAATCCAGACTTGGAATCTGAACCACCCACGGCCTGATGCTTTGCCCACGTGGATATGGGGAAGGACAAATACCCCAAATTGGGATTCAGAACAGGGCCCAATTCGGTCTTCCACCGGCAATGAGAGTGACCCCAGACTTGAGACCTCTGCCACGGACTGGCAGACTCATCCATGAGTGCTTGAGTCAATGTTCAGAGCCGCATTCCGAGTCTGCACGCACCCTGTTGAGGGTGGCATAGCGGTGCGAGATCATGTGCACCGACCGATCAGGACATCCAAGGCCAGCTGATCCAGAAAGGCCCGGTATGCCTGCAAGTGGTGTCGGGAATGCGTCAGCACGGTCATCCGCCTCGTCTGTCAGCGGCATGAAGCCATAGTGTGGAAAACAGGGATGACCCAGGGAAGCGAGTCTGCGACGACAACGGGGTACCGCAGTCGGCAAATGAATGACGTTGCTGTCTCTTCACTCGTGCCATGTACCGACCGGCGTTCCGGGCTGAGCCATCTTCCACGGCCAGGCATAATACCGAATTCGTGAGTGTAGATATGGAGATGTCATGGCATTCGAGGAGGCCTGGCCTCAATATGTTCTTGAGAGAGTCAAGGAGCGTCACGGAACAGAAATCGCAGACAGCTACAACGTTGAAGTCCGAGTCCCGACAGTCCCATTCCCGCGCATCGCGATGACTGATGCAAGGGCCATGGCTGCGGCGGCTGGCGCTTCGCTTCCGCCTGACGAACTTGGACGAACCGGTGAACAGCGGGTTGCAGAGCATGTAAGGCAAGAGTCGGGACACGAATTCCTGTTCATGTCTGAGTATCCGGTCACTGTCCGGCCGTTCTATCACATGAGGTGCGAGCACGATTCGACTCTCACGAAGCGCTACGACTTGCTGTGGAAGGGACTGGAGATAACCACAGGTGCGCAGCGTGAGCACCGATATGACATCTTGGGGGCACAAGCAGTGGAAAAGGGCTTGTGCCCCGATTCGATACAGGACTGCCTGGACTTCTTCAAGTTTGGCGGTCCGCCCCATGGCGGTTTGGGGTGGGGCCTTGCTCGGCTGGCGATGACATTGCTAGATATTCAGAATATCCGAGACGTAGCCTTCGTGGCTCAAGATCCTGGCCGACTTCGGCCATGACCGGAGGCAGGCACGCAGGACAACAGGTCATCAGATGAAGAAACAATCCATGCAATGTTCCTTGAATCTGACGAATACGGTAGCAACCGTCTTGGCACTGCAAGTTGCAAGAGAGACGTATTGCACTCTGGCAGCAAGCCCCATGATCATGGCTGCCAAACGCCATATTGCAGTCCTGACCCAGGCAGAACGTGCGCAAACTGGACGGAGTGGGAGAGACGCACCTAGTGGACCCTGCAGTTGCAGGCGGACCGGATGCTGTTGACACGATCGATCGGGAAATGGTGCGTCGCGCGCTGCAAAACCGCCCGTCACTCTGAAAGGTACAGGGTGGATGGCTGAACACGGAGCCCAACGCTGCCTTTGGCTGTGCCATGGAAGTGGTGCGGGGCACCTGTACGCGGCCCGTGGACGTGACTGAGCAGTGCACCAAGCGGGATTTCGTCGCCAGTTGCGTAGACCATGGGATTGACATGCAGGTCGGTTAGTCGGCTGGCACTCGGCTTTCGCCTTGACTGCGGACTGCAAGATACCGGTGCAGTGGATTAGAATGGGAAGAACCGTCGTTTGTCTGGATACTGGGATGGACAGAATTGCACGTGCATTCATGGCCGGTTCTCCTGTCTGGGCAAGGAAACAGTTGCGGCTCGAGGAGAAGCTCCCATACCGAACACTTTCTCAAGGCTTTCCAGTCCTTGCCTGTGTCATCGCCACGCCGTGAATGGGATGCCGTCCAGGTATGGCCCAAGGCAGGTTGGCTCGCCACCTGCAACGATGCCACTCCAATGTCACATACCCGACGCCAGTTGCCGGCCGCCCATGCGAGGCTCTAGGCGGGCACTGGCAAACGGCAACGACGGAGTGACTTGACTGTGAGGCCTGTGGTCCAAGACAAGTTCTGTCCGACCATGCACAGCAAAAACCTGCCGTGACAGACAAGACCGTCATCCCCGTCTGCCGAGTCATGGCCCTGCTCATGCATGCCTCCAGAGGCATTGCCGCTGGGCCCCAAGGAGTTGGTGGATCGTGCTTGCACATGGAATTCTGGACCGGCTTTTGTGGTACCTGTATCTTGATAACAGGCTTTGCTATGTAATGGGGGTGTTCTGGATGCAAGTTTCCATGCAGGTCACAGATGCGACAATTCCCCTGAGAATGAGATGTCGTCATGCCGGTCCAAGGCCGAACCTCTCTGGGCCCACAGGTGGATTATGAGGGAAGGCTCCACCCAAACTCACGATGCAGACTGAGGTTACAGTGGCTGTTGCACAGCTGACAGAAAAATGCCCTGTGCCCAAGCACTGCCCAAACCCAGGGAACAGAGTGTCTTATTAGAATTCAGAGAATTGCCTGGTCGACTTTGGCAATCAACGCTGCAGTAATTCTGCAGGGAGCCATGGTGCGGATCACGGGCTCGGGCGCAGGCTGCGGGAGGGACTGGCCGCGATGTCAAGGGGAATTCCTTCCCTTGGAGCATGGCGCAGCGACATGGATGGAGTATTCTCACAGAGCCCTGTCTGGAGCAGCTCTAATCATGGGATTTTGGTTGCTGAGTGCCGCGATCCGAAATCGCACGACCTTGCCTTCAATGCTTCGCTTCGCCGTGGCATCCATGGTTTTCCTGTTGATAGAGGCCCTGATTGGCGCTGGTACGGTACTCACCGGTTTGACGGGAGACAATGTGAGTGTCGCCCGCGGGCTCCTGGTGGCTTTCCACCTGGTGAATTCCCTCCTGCTGATGGGGGCCCTCGCGCTGGCAACCCTTTGTGCCTACCCCGGGCAGCCCTGGCCTCCATCCGGGAACAGGCACGCAGGACTGAGTCTGATCATGCTCCTGGGTTTGGGGGGCATGTTGGTCCTTATGTTTTCCGGAGGCATTGCTGCGATGGGGAATACCATGTTCCCTCCTGCAACTCTGCAGGAGGGCTTGGTGGAGGACTTCAGTCAGGAGGCACACCCTCTTGTGCGGCTGCGCCTCTTGCATCCCATTCTTGCCATCGCGGTAGGAGGGTACCTGTGGTTCATTTACGTTGTGTCAGGTTGGGTTAAACCAGAGCCCCAATGTCGTAAATACCGGAGAGGGCTGTTTGGGACATACTGCGTGCAGCTTGTGGTCGGAACCGCCAATCTTGCCCTTCTGGGCCCCGTGTTGCTTCAGCTGTTGCATCTGGCGTTGGCCATTCTTTCCTTTGCCTTGTGGGCTGTAGTCACTTGGCTGACATGGGCGGTTCCCAGAGGCCAACCCATTACTCCGGCAACCCAAGCCAGCCAAGTGGAGATCGGGCAGACATGAATGGCAGGCCGGTATTGTCCCGGAAGGCCACTTGGAAAGACTATCTGGTCTTGACCAAGCCGAAGGTGGTTTCCCTGCTCTTGTTCACAGCAGTCGGGTCCATGTTCATTGCTGCAAGAGCCGTACCGGATTGGATGCCCTTGGCAGGGGTTCTGCTGGGGGGATACATGTCGACCGGAGGGGCCGGCGTCTTCAACATGATTCTGGACAGGGACATTGACGCCCACATGAAACGCACCGCGCACCGCCCTTTGGTGACGGGTGTGATTTCTGTGCGCAACGCCCTGATCTTTGCGTTGGTCCTCAGCGTGGGTTCATTCATTGTCTTGACCCTGATGGCCAATGTGCAGACTGCTTTTCTGGCCCTGTCAGGGCTTCTTTTCTACGTTGTGGTGTACACCTGGTGGCTCAAGAGAACCACATGGCAAAACATCGTAATCGGCGGAGTGGCCGGAGCCATTCTGCCTCTGCTCGGCTGGACAGCTGTAACCGGTCGCCTGGAACCGATGGCGTGGGTGCTGTTCGCCCAGATCACCCTTTGGACCCCAGTGCATTTTTGGGCCCTGGCTTTTGTCATGAAGGATCAATATGCCGCTGTGGGCATCCCCATGGCCCCTTCGGTCTTGGGTACAAGAGGCACTCTGCAACAGATGCTTGTGTATGCCGGGCTGACCGTTCTGGCTACCTTGCTGCCCTATGCGATGAGGCAAGCAGCCCTGCCGTATCTCGCCGCAGCCTTGTTGCTCAATGGAGTGTTGGTGTGGAAGGTGTTGCATCTTTACAGCAAAGGCCGAGACCTCGAGCCAGGACAAAACATAGACCGCCAGGATGCCTTGGCAGTCTACAAGTACTCCATGTCCTATCTGGCTCTTGTGATGTTGGCCCTGGCCCTGGATCGCCTGATCGTGCCCGTCGCCTGACAAGTCAGGATTGCCGGCAACGAAGCAGCCAAGGCCAAATTCCTTATCGGAGCGCAACATGGTGCTTCACGGCTCATGGGACGAGGGATGCGGCACGGCAAGGGGGGTTCTCAACGGAGACCCTGAGGACCCGTGAACAGGATATGCAGGAGCTGATGTACTCATGTATATAAGTCCCCAAGAATTGACTGCAGCGCCTCGGGTATCCCACAGCCACAGGGTGCGCGTGCGCTTCTGTGGCAGGTCAATGGCACAAGGAGGTTCACCTTGTCCTGAGACTGCCCTCCAATGGCCTCTTTGGGGCAATCCTGCAATGCTTCCGGTATGGGATCGCTGTTGCCGCCGCGTGGCACCTCTGCCGCCACGATCAAGACTTGGGTCAGGCTGTACAAGGCCGTTCTACCGGCCCGCCAAGCCGGTCAACTGAATGCCTTGGATAAAGTGTCTCTGGGCAATCATGAAGAGAATGATGGCAGGCAGGATAAAGACGGCCGAAGCCGCCATCATCAGAGGCCAGTCATTGGTGTAGGTGCCTTGGAACATGCGCATGCCCAGGGCCATGGGAAACCGTTCCACAGCATTGAGGTACAGCAGCGGACTCAGGAATTCGTTGTAGTGCTGCAGAAAGGAAAAAATGGAAACGGTGATGATCGCGGGCCGTGACAAGGGCACCACAATCTGCCACAGAATGCGCAGCGAGTTTGCTCCATCGATGCGAGCCGCTTCTTCCAGTTCCACGGGCAATCCCAGGAAGAACTGGCGCAGCAGAAAGATGTAGAAGCCCTGCACGGCAAACCAGAAGGGCACGATCATCGGCATGAAGGTGTTCAGCCACTTCAGATCCCGAAACAGCAGGAAAGTGGGAATCAGGATCACCACGGTGGGCAACATCATGGTGGCCAGACTCAGCGAGAACAGCAGATCCCGCTCTGGCCACTGCAACCGGGCGAAACTGTAGGCCACCAAGGTGCTGGACACCAGAGTGCCGGCAGTGGCCAAAATGGAGATGACAAAAGTGTTGCGGAAAAAGAATACGATGCCGGGCCAGCCGGAAAACGTGAGAACTTCCAGCAGTCGGGGGTAGTTGGACCATACGATGGAGCGGGGTATCCACTCGATGGGGTAGGTGAATATGCCCCCTTGACCCTTGAAGGAGGTGGTCACAACCCAGAGCAGGGGGATGGTGAAAATGAAGCCCAACCCCAACAGACTCAGATGGAGGATGGACTTGCCGAGCCATTTGCGGAATGCCAGCGCGTGGGACGGCGAATGGAAAGACAGCATGGACGCGGTCAGACTCGAGAGGTTGGAACAGGAGGCCCGGCCCCTGTCAGGCAGAAGCCCCTTCCTCGTAGACCCAGTGGCTGGCCAGCCTGAACTGCAGGACCGTGAAGATCACGATGATGAAAAACAGCATCCAGGCAATGGCAGAGGCATAGCCCATCTTGAAATACTGAAAGCCGTTGCGGTACAGGTACAGCACCAGGAACAGGGTGGCATTCTGCGGTCCACCCCGGGTCATGATGAAGGCAGTGGTAAACACCTGGAAACTGGCAATGATGCCCACGACCAGATTGAAGAAGGTGATCGACGAGATCAGGGGAATGGTGATGGCGAAAAAGCGCTGGACACGCCCGGCTCCATCGATTTCGGCTGCCTCGTAAAGGCTTTGGGGGACTCCCTGCAGACCCGCCAGGAAAATGACCATCTGAGGCCCCACACTCCACAGGGTCATCAGGATAAAGGCGGGCTTGGCAGCCTGGGGATCAAAAAGCCAGTTGACGGGTTTGAGGCCCAGCGTCTTCAGAAAACTGTTCAGGATGCCAAACTCGGGATGCAGAATCTGCAGCCACACGATGGCACTGGCCACGATGGGCGTCATGGCCGGGAGATAGAGGAGGGTACGGTACAGGGCCAACCCTCGGGTCTTGATGTTCAGGAGCAACGCCAGGGCCAAGGCCAGCAGGAGCTGCAGCGGGACTCCAATAAAGGTGTAGTACGCGGTATTGGCGAGGGAGATGCCAATGGATTCGTCGGTCAGCAACTTGGCGACATTGTCCAGCCCCACGAACCGGGGCGGCGTCAACAGGTCCCATTCCTGAAAGACAAGATAGACGGAATAGGCCAGGGGGTAGAGCCAAAATGCCAGAAAGCCCAGGATGAAGGGCAGAGCAAACAGGCGTCCTTCCCACGCCCGTCTATGGTAAACGGCCGAGCGGACTTGCATGAACTGTCACTGCAGGGTGGCCCTGCAGTGCATGGCGGGAACAGGACAGTGTGAAACGCCTCAGGCCGGGTTGCCTTGCTGCTCGAATTCCGCGGCGCGGGCCTGACGGGCTGTCTGCTGCATGCGTTGCCAATAGAAATCCCGCGTCTCGCTCCGCGGGCGTGTCGGCAGTCCATAGACCTGGATGTAGGCGCGGCGCGGTTCCGCCGTTCGATTGGGACCCGCGTAGTGCAAAGTGCGGCAGTGATGTACGGTCACCGCACCAGCCGGAATGGGACATGCCACGATCGTGTCTTCACGAAAGTCGTCCACCTCCAGGCCATGCACGCGCGGATCGTTGTGAATGGGGTGATGCGGCAAGACGCCCTGCAGGTGGCTCCCAGGCACGAACTGCATGCAGCCGGCTTCCACCGTGACATCCTGCAGCGGCATCCAAATGCTCAGGGACGCGTAGTGCAGATCCGGACTCCAATACGCTTCGTCCTGATGCCAAGGGGTGTCGGAACCGGTGAAAGGCGGTTTGAGAATGGCATGTTCGCCTCCTTCACATTCACCCCCCAACAGTTGCTCGGCATAGGATTGGGCGCGGGCCTTGAATTGCATGGTGTTCAGTTCCGGGGCGTACCGGCTCGGGGCCAGGATCTGGGGCAAGGTGGCCTCCACGCCCTCTTCATCGGAGCCGGCCAGATCAAATTGCATGCCCTCTGCCCGTCCGGCCCGCCGCTGAAACAGATCGTCGTAGATCCGCCGCAGCTCTCCCAGCTCTTCCGCTGAGGCAATGGCATCCAGCACAACATAACCATTCGCCTTGAAAAACGCGATGTCTGCAGGATCAATCTTCATCGACTCCATAAGCGCAAATCTCTCCGTTCTCATGACCATGGCGGCCACACCCGTCTCGTGCCGGTGTGGCCGCCATGAATGCAGTCTTTATGTGCCGTCAGCTCTTGCTGGTCCAATACTCATCCAACAGGTCCTGGATCTGCGCGTTCATTTCCGGCACCACCGCAAAGGCATCCCCATCCCCGGCCACCATCCGGTCACGCGCCGGGCCGAAGGCTTCGGCCGTGATGAAACGGTCATCCACCTCGCCCGCCAGATGCAGAATGCCGGATTCAAAGGCATCGATCAGGGGCTGGGGATCTTCCAAGCCCCATTTCTCGATGGTGGAGGGTTTCCACAACCGTTCATTGAATTCCGGTGTGACCGGCTGGCGTCCTGACTGGGCCACATACTTCTGTGCGCCTTCGCTCCCGGCAAACTTCAGGAACTCCCAGGTTTCATCCGGGTGTTCGGTGCGCGAGTTCATCAACAGCACATGGCCAAACACCATGTGAGCCCGGGTACCGTTGGAGGCCTTGGGCAACTGGACCACACCAAAAGGCACATAGTTGCTGGCCATGGCTTCCTCGGTGCAGGACCATTCGCGGCAGGCCATCTTGGGGAAGAACCAGGGGCCTTCCATCTTCATGGCTATGTTTCCCGAGTCGATCTGGTTGTTGCCGCCTTCCATCATGGCCGGTGTGGGGCTGACCCCAAACTCGTTGATGCAGGCATACAGCTGAAAGTTGATGAATTCCATGATGCCCTGCGTGTCCCAGCGGGCTTCCCGGGGTTCAATCTCCTGATCCCATTCCTTGTCTCCATTGAGGCGCATCCAGCAGGCCAGGCGTTCGTAGGAGGTGTTGGTCTGGTAGCCGTATTGCTGCTGGCCATCGACTTCGCCCGTCAAGTCCAGGGTCAGTTGGACAAAGTCCTCGTAGGTCCAGTCATCGGTGGGATAGTCCAGCCCCATGTTGTCAAAGGGGCGCTTGGAATAGAAAATCACCATTGCATTCATGTTCCAGGGAATCCCGTACAGCTCGCCGCGGAATCTGGTCTGGGTTTCGTAGACACTGTCCCACGCTGCGGGGAAAGGTGTGTCATATTCGTCCCGGGCCTGGAGTTCGTCCAACGGATGGTATACCCCCTTGGCCGAGAAACTCTGCCATAGCCACGTCTGGTTGTTGATGATGTCGGCGGCGGTGCCTCCAGCCAGGGCGGCCTGCAGTTTGTCGTAGTATTGACCCGGGGCCTGTTCCAGGCGGACCGTAATGTTGGGATTCTCGGCCTGGAAATCGGCAATCGAGCGATCCGCGATGTCCTTGTCCAGGACATCCCCCCATTCGTACCAGGAAATCTCCACGATTTCCATGGAGGCTCCATCCTCGCCTTCGGCGGCAGGGGAGACGGCCGGAGTCGCGCAGGCAGCCAATGCTCCCAGACCCGCGGCCGCGGCTGACAAACGCAAAAACGATCTTCGTGACAACTGGAAGGCCATGTTCAACTCCTTGGAGGTCCGCTGGGCCGGTCGTGCGCTGCCCCGTGCGGCACTATACTTGGCTTGCAGGCAGGCGGGGCAATAATAGCATGAAGACGGAGAGGCGGGAATGCCGCGGGAGGGCAGGCCCAGACCCTGAACTCTCGGAGTGACCCGTCGTGCAACGCGCGTGGAGCAAGGTAAGGGTTGCCCTGTCGCCGCGCCGGCCCCACCCTGGAATCGCGCTCGGCCAATTTTTCACCCGTTCCAACAGGACCATCCCGGCATGAGACAAGACATACGGATACGCGCAGTCCGCGTCATTGCGACGCAGCCGGCAGGCCAGCCGCTGGTAGTGCTGAAGGTGCTGACGACGGAACCGGGATTGTACGGGGTGGGCTGTGCCACTTTTACCCAACGTTGGGAAGCGGTGGCCACTCTGGCAGAAAAGCATCTGGCCCCACTGGTGCAGAACCGCCCTGTGCATTGCATCGAAGACACTTGGCACCTGTGCATGAACAACGGCTATTGGCGGAATGGGCCCGTCCAGAACAACGCCATCTCCGGCATTGATCAGGCTCTGTGGGACATCAAAGGCAAGCTGGCAGGCATGCCCGTCTATGAATTGCTGGGGGGCCGGAGCCGCACGGGCGCGTTGGTGTACGGACATGCCAGCGGTCGTACTCCGGCGGAAGTGCTGGCATCGGTGCTTGAGCTGGAGAGTCTGGGGTACCGGTGTGTGCGCGTGCAGCTGGGCCGGTATGGCGGTGAAGGGCACAACATGGTCCATCCGGAAGGGGCGCCTGACGGTGCCTACTACGATCCGCGGTGTTATGTCCGTGAAACCATGGACATGCTGGCCTATGTGCGCTCTCAGGTGGGCTCCCGCGTGGAATTGCTGCATGACATTCACGAACGCCTGCAGCCGATTCACGCCATTGCCTTTGCCAAGGAGGTTGAGCGCCTGCAGCTCTTTTTCCTGGAAGATGCATTGGCCCCGGAAGACCTTGCGTGGTTTGGGCATCTGCGCGGGCAGTGTGCGACCCCTTTGGCCATGGGTGAACTGTTCAATCACCCGTTGGAATGGACGCCACTGATTGAAAACCGCCTCATCGACTATCTGCGCATGCATATCAGCCAGATGGGGGGCATCACGCCGGCCCGCCATGTCACATCACAGGCTTTGGCCTATGATGTCAAGACGGCCTGGCACGGGCCGGGAGACACCTCGCCGGTGGGCCATGCCGCCAATTTGCATTTGGATCTCTGGGCTCCCAATTTCGGCATTCAGGAATGGTGCCGCTTTCCCGATCCGGTGGCCGAAGTCTTTCCTGGCCTGCCAGAAGTGCGCCAGGGATACATGTATTCCAACGAGGAGCCGGGACTGGGCATCGACATTGACGAAGCCGCAGCCGCAAAATGGCCCTGTACCACCGCACCGGTCAGCTGGACTCAGGCCAGATGGCCGGACGGGACTGCGGTCCGGCCCTAGTGCTGTCGCTGGATGGGGGCAATTGTGCAGCATCTCACTGCTGTGACTTGCATGGCAACCGGATGGTGGCTCCCCCACATTGCAGTTCAGGGCCTCCCTATGATCACCGTCAGGAACAGGTCCGCTCCATCTGCCGGATTGGTCCTCTGCCGGTCGCCGGGGGCATCAGGCGTTAACGCTATCCCGCACTGCCACCCAAGCTCGGCAATCAATTCCCTGCGATAAGGACATGGCCCGCGTGTCTTTGTCGCAATGTACAATACCAACGATCCCTAATGGCTGTCTGCTTTCCTGGCCACCTGCAATGGCTTTCCTGCGACAGTACTGCCTGACACTCCTTCTCGAAATCGCCATAGGCGAGATCCGCTCGGCAAGCCAGCGGGAGCTGGCCCCCGAGCCGGCGACAACGCGTTGCGCTGCAGGGGCCGAGGACCAGGGCCAGGATTGGGCGGATATGGTGCATGTTCTTCGCGGGTGCCGCTGGCTTTTTGGCCCCTATCGGCTTGCTGTCACCTTGTGCTACGCTTGCCAGTGGCACGGGTGGCAAAATCCATTCTTCCACTACGTGCCGTGCCGTTTGCGCATACCCAATCAATGATCACCCGGGAGGACAGATCATGCAGAAACAAGGTTTCAATCGCCGCGAGTTCCTGTCATTGGCAGGCGCGACGGGCGGTGTGGCTCTGCTCGCCGCCTGTCAGGTTGTGCCCTCGGCACCCGACGGTAGTGGCGAGGACGCTGCCGCCGAGTCGGTGACGGTCAGGGTCCAGTCCGGATGGTGTACCGGCGGGGATTGTGACATCTGGACACCATCGATCGAGATGTTCAACGAAAAGTATCCTCATATCACCATTGATATGATTCGCATCGCTGTAAACCCGGAAGACACGATGACCGCGGTGGCCGGCGGCACGGCACCGGATGTGTACCATCGCTATATTGGGGGCTTCTCCGAGTTGATGGCACGCGGCGTGATGTTCCCGCTTGACGATCTGATCGCCAGTGCCACCGATTTCGACCCGGATATCTATCTGGGCACACAGTGGGACAACGGGAAATGGGACGGCGTCACCTACGGCATCCCCGTGCTCGAGGGCGGTGCCATGCCGGCCATCTGCTGGCACAAGTCCCTCATTGACGAGATCGGTGGTGATCCGGAGGTCGGTCCAACGTCCTGGACAGAGATGCTGGAATGGTCCAGGCGGTTCAACAAGTATGACGATGCCGGCAACCTGATTCAGGCCGGTTATGATCCCCAGGATGCGTATGGGTTCACGGTAATCGCCTGGCCGGTCGTCTTTGACGAGAACTACATCACCGCGGACAAGCAGACCTTTACCTTCGATTCGGCGAAATGGACGGAAGGTCTTGAGCTCATCACCCAGTTCTGGATCGATGCCGGCGTTGACAAGATGCAAGCCTTTGCCCAGGAATGGGGATACTGGACCGGCTATCCGTCCAGCGGCTTTGGCAACGCCAAGCGGGCCATGATCACGAACGGCAACTGGATGCCGGGCAATCTGCGGCGCGCGGTTGAGGTCACCGGAGTCGAACTGGATTCGATTGGTTACGGCTTCCACCCCAATCTGAACGAGGGTTTGAAGGCCGTCGACTTTGGTACGGGACATACGCTCTTTATGCCCAGAGGGACTCAAGTGGCCGACGAGGCCTTCCAGTTCATGGTGCATATGACCAGTGTGGAGGTCGGTCTGCTTGAGTTTGAGATCCGCGCCGCGGCCATGTGGAGCAAACCGCTGCTGGACGCGATCGATCTCGACTCGGTGCCTGGTCTGCAGTGGTTCTTCAATGCTCCGCTGGAAGCGGACAGACTGTGGAGCCCCAACGAGTTCCTCACCCCGGTCCAGTCCCAGGTCGAAAACCTGTGGCAACGGGCCTTTGAAGAAACCGTCGTGGGTGCCAAGTCGGCCGCTGACGCTCTGGGCGACATCAATGTCGAGCTGCAGCAGTCTCTGGACGAATATTGGGAGACGCAAAGCTAGGATCTCTGTCACAGTCATGGCATTGGGTCACGCCTGTGCCGTTCCGGGAGGGCGTGACCCGTTTTCTTTGTGCCCCTTTTCGCGCAGGGGTACCTTTACCCAGGTGCAAACCGTTGGGATTGGTATGACGTCCACCGGTCTAGGTGCAGCGCAACCCGGGGTGGAACCCGCGAGGAGGGTGCCTCTCCGCCGACAGGCCAAACGCCGGCGTCTGTTGCCGTTCCTCTTTATCCTGCCGTGGATCCTGGGCGTGATTCTCTTTCAGGCCTATCCGATCCTGGATTCGTTCTACCACAGCTTTACCATCTACGACGTATTCCAGCCTGCCAAGTGGATCGGCCTGCGCAACTACCGAAATCTGATCGCGAATCCCTACACGCGCATGGCTCTGAAGAACACACTGCTGTACGTTGTCATCTCCGTACCCGGGGGGCTGGTGGTCGGCCTTTTACAGGCGCTGTTGCTCAACGTCAAGGTGCGCGGCCTGCAGCTCTTTCGTACGCTGTCGATCGTCCCCGGCACCGTACCCGCGGCCGGTGCCGCGGCCGTGGCAGTCTTCATCTGGAGCCCCTCGCTGGGACTGATCAACAGTATCCTGGAAGGGCTGGACCTGCCATGGCGCCAGAGCTGGATCAATGACCCGGTGATGGTCAAGTGGGTCTTCATTTTCATGACGATCCAGGGCGGTATCGGTATGCTCATCTTCCTGGCCGGGTTGCAGAATGTGCCCCCGGAACTTTACGATGCCTCCAAGATTGACGGTGCACGCAGCCTGCAGACTCTGTTCAGTGTCACGCTGCCGATGCTGACCCCCTACACCCTCTTCAACCTGCTGACCAGCCTGATCGGCGCGTTTCAATACTTTACTGCGCCCATGCTGATGACCGGCGGGGGCCCTGCCGGGGGCTCCACCTTCTACGCACAGCTGATCTATGAGAACGCCTTTCTCTATTTCAAGATGGGCCATGCGGCCGCGCTGTCGTGGATCCTGTTCGTCATCTGCGTCGTGATCGTGATCACGGTCTTTCGCTCGTCTGCGAGCTGGGTCTACTATGAGGGAGGCAACTGAGCGTCATGGCGCAGGCAAGTCTTCGTACGAGGCGAGGCGGCAGTTTGCAGGACGGCGGCTTCCATCGCGGTATGCGGGCCCGGCGGAGCATGCAACACATCGTGGCCTATGTACTCATCGCCGCCATGCTGATCATCGCGCTGATGCCTCTGGCATGGATGTTCAGCACCGCCTTCAAGACGGTGGAACAGATGCGGATCACTGTCCCCATCCAGTGGCTTCCGAACCCGGTAACCCTCGACAATTTTTTTGAGGGTTGGGAGGCGCGCGAATGGCCACTCTACCTGCGCAACACGCTGCTGCTGGCCTTGTTTGTCGGGGTCCCCACCATGGCTTCGTGCACCCTGGCCGCCTACGCCTTTGCGCGCATGAAGTTTCCGGGCAGCGAAGCGCTGATGCTGCTCAATATCAGTCTGATGTTGATCCCGGACCAGGTGACGCTCGTGCCCCGGTTTGTGATGATGGCCCGGCTGGGCTGGGTCGGGACCTGGCTACCGGCGATCATCCCCTCCATGCTGGCCATCAACTCGGGTATGATTTTCGTGCTGCGCCAGTTCTTCCGCGCCATCCCCAATGAACTGTCCGATGCATCCCGCATTGACGGCTGCCACGAACTGGGTATCTTCTGGCGCATCATTCTGCCGCTTTCCATGCCTATCCTGGCTCTGCAGGTCGTGCTGATCACCTCCTGGGCCTGGAACGATCTGCTCTTTTCGCTCCTTTATCTCAAGCACAAGAGCATGCAGACGCTGACCCTGGCGATGCAGGGCTTCATTGGGATCCGCGGAGACACGGCCTGGGGCCAGATGATGGCCATGTCCGTGCTGATGTCGCTGCCGATGATGGCTCTTTCTTACTACGGGCAGCGCTACTTCACCGAGGGCTTTACCATGAGCGGGATCAAGGGCTGAGCGCGGAGCGGCAGGCCGCGGCGGTGGACGGTTGGGACACGCATCCCGAAACAGTCAAGTCCCATGCCTCTCCCGTCATCTCCGGTCGTCCAGCATAGGTTCCCGATTTCGGGGGTAGCGCTATTACACATCACGGGGGTAAAGCCACGGTTGTCCCGGACATCTGCCTGTGCTCCTTGCATCCAGCAACAGACGTACAAAAGCGCCCCATCCCTTCGCTGCAGCCCGATGCAGGGCAGTCCGACCCTTTGTGTCGACATGCCCGCGGCCAGCCATTGGCATGCCAAAGACAAACCGGCATCTTCCCCGATATGCATGACCAGGGTGAGCGCGGATTCACCTTGGGGCGAGTAATCCGGAGGTCACAGCACCTGCTGCTTCCAGTAACGGTTGCACCATTCTAGTTTAGTGTCCCATTCCCATATCACGGCCTCCATCAGGGGCGAGAGGGTAGGCCGCCAATCCAGTGCATCTGATGGGGCTGCCTCCACAGGAGCGGCTCCTTTTTCCATCAAGAACAGCGCAGCATGGCTCTTGGGTCGGCGTCCGGCATAGAGAGCATATCGCACGAGACTGTAACAGCCGAGCCGGGCATGGGATCCGCACCCGTTGCTAGCAACCAGGCCCAGGGGCCCCAGAGTTGTCTCCAATAGGCCGGAGTGCGGCTTTCTGCGGGTGCCGGGCCAGCACAGGAGCCGGATGATGTCCTGATTCACATCCGGTCGTATCTTGAGGGGCAGGGTCGCGGGTGCGAGGGACCAGCATATCCAGCGCGGCCCCCGGCCACGATACATCAACGGGCAGGGGCTTCATGCAGCAGTGAATCGCCCCTGCAGCCTGGATCCGTCACGGCTGGGCCCCAGAGCGCCCTCTGCTCCGAGGCGACACATCTGTTCCGGTCTCAAGTATGGACTTCCTGGGGCATCCGTCCAACAGGGAACGTTGCGCCGAGCCAATCGGAATGCTTTCGTCCAGCAGCATTTGCCTGCGATCTTGCGTATGAGCGGCTTGCCACAGTCTCTCTGCTGCAAATGTGCCTTGGGTTCCCTGCTGCGCAGCCCGGAAGAGTGGCCAGGAGACCGCGTGGTCATCCCAACCCATTCCGGGGAGGGTCTCCTCCATTGGCTGGTCCGCCGGCAGGGTCTGCCACAGGAGCGGAGCGGTATCGTGTGCAAGCAACCTTGTGACCACATCGGGATTGCTTGCTGCGACCGCTTCGTGCAGAGGGGTCTCGTCCCCTAAGTCCCGTGACGGCACATCTCCGCCGCCCGCCAGCACGGCTTGTACCTGTGCAACCTGGCCCGTGGCTGCGGCCGCAAACAGGGGATCGCGTGGGATCACGTTCCGCCATTCGGTCTGCCCACACCTGTATGGCAGCAGAACGAGCAGAAGGGCGTGTATTCGTTTCTGGAGAGGGCATGACACAAGCTGTCCGGATCAACAACACTATTCCGGCTGACAGCTACTGGATAGTGGTTTTCACAGCAGGCTCAAGCCTCCTGGCGCTTTATGGGGCCAGTTAGACTGTTCCCTCGCGCATACCCCTGGCGTGCCCGGGATGAGAGGTATGCTCCCGCATCATCCACCAACAAGTTCGGGTTCCAGGCCCAGATACTGTTTCTCGTACAGCGACTTGTACAGACCGCCCCGGGCAAACAGCTCCTTGTGGGTTCCCTGCTCGGTGATGGCTCCCGCTTCCAACACATAAATTCTGTCTGCATTCCGAATTGTGCTCAGGCGATGGGCGATGACAATCGAAGTGCGCCGTGACAGCAGCCGATCCAGGGCCCCTTGAATGAGTGCCTCGGTCATCGTGTCCACGCTGGAAGTGGCCTCGTCCATGATGAGAATGCGGGGGTCGGCCAGCATGGCCCGGGCAATGCAGATCAATTGCCGCTGCCCCATGGACAGATTGCGGCCGCCTTCTTCCACCTCGGTCTCGTACCCGTTTGCGAGGACCGCAATGAAATCGTGCGCGTTGGCTTCCTTGCTGATCTGTATCACTTCCTCCATGGTCGCTTCAGGGCGGCCAAACCGGATGTTGTCGGCTACAGTGCCCGTGAACAGGTGTGGATCCTGGGTCACCATGCCCATTTGCACTCGCAGGGAGTGCTTGGTCACGTCCCTGATGTCAATGTCGTCAATAAGCACCTGCCCACGCGTCACATCGTAGAAACGGGGGATCAGGTTGGCAATTGAGGTCTTGCCCGCACCGGTGGGCCCTACCAGGGCCACAGTCTCCCCTGGCTTGATCCTGAGGTGTATTTCGTGCAGGACCGCCATGTCCTCGTTGTAGAAGAAATGCACATCCCGAAATTCGATCTTGCCATGTATCGGGGGCATTTCCCTTCCGTCAACGGGGTCTTCAATGTCTTCCGGAGCATCCAGGATTTCCACGATCCGCTCTCCCCCGGCCATGGCGGCTTGGAGGGTGGTAAAAAGCTGGCTCAATTCCTGGATGGGTTGAAAGAAGCGGGTGACATAAGACATGAAGGCAAAAATGACACCCACCGTGATGACCGCACTGCCGGCCAGAATGACGGCTCGGGCGGAGTACCAGAGCACCAGGGCGGTAGCCACCACCGCCAGCATTTCCACCACGGGCAGAAAAGTGAATGCCAGCTGCATGGATTCCACACTCGCCCGGCGGGATCTGTCGTTGTCCTCTGAAAATAGCTTGAGCATCTTTTCTTCTTGACCGAAGGTTTGCACCACCCGCATGCCAATCAGCGTTTCTGCCAAGTTGCCCACCATGATGGCCACCTGGGTGCGGGTGTGCCTGAACATGATCCGGGCCCGTTTCGAAAAAATGTAGGAAGCCAGCACCATGACCGGAATGACGGTCAGGGTCAGCAGGGCCAAAGGCACATTCAAGACCATCATTACCGTGACAATGCCGATCAGGAGAATCAAGTCACTCACTATCTGGATAAGACCCTGCGAAAGCAATTCGTTGATCACGGCCACGTCGCCGATCACGCGGGAGACTATGACACCCGCAATGCGATCGGTATGATAGGAAAGGGGCAGAATCTGCAGCTTGGTCACCAGCTCCGACCGCAAACTGGCCAGCACTCTCTGGCCGACCCAGGCAATGAAATAGCGCTGTGCCGCCTGAAAAACAAAAATGCCCACAAAGACTCCGGTCAGCAGGAACGAGGTCGTCAGGAGAGCCTGCGTGTCGCCCTGTCGGATGTGTACATCGATGGCTTGCTTGATCAGGATGGGGTACAGGAGATTGAGCCCTGTCACAAACAGCATGAGCAAGAAGGAAGCCGTCATTTTTCGGGCGTGCGGCCTCAGATAGGCCAGAAGGCGAGACAGCACATAGCCAGAGAACTTGACATCCGCCCCCTCGTCGCCCACCGATGGTGTATTGTGACGCACGGACCGCACGATGGAGCTATAGGAAGCGTTGCCTATGGTCATGGTGGGTTGGGGGGATGCGGGAGTGCCAGGAGAGTGCTAAGGTTGCAGCTGACCTTCATAGATCTGTCGATACAGCCTGGAGCCCTGCCACAGATCTTCGTGGGTGCCAAAGGCAGATACCTGACCGCCTTCCAGGAGCAGAATGCGATCGGCTCGGCGCACCGTGCTGAATCGTTGTGCGATCACGATGGAAGTGCGATGTTCCATCAGCCTGTCCAAGGCCGCTTGAATCAATAGTTCGGTCTCTGTGTCCACACTGGAGGTGGCATCGTCCAGGACAAGAATGCGGGGGTTGGTAATCAGGGCCCGGGCGATGGAAATCCGTTGCCTTTGGCCGCCTGACAGGGTCACGCCCTGTTCCCCTACCGCAGTCTGATATTGATCCGGCATGTCCATGATGAAATCATGAGCCTGGGCGGCTTTGGCCGCCTCAATGACCTCCTCGTCCGTGGCTCCCTCCAGGCCAAAGGCGATGTTTTCGCGGATGGTCGTGGCAAACAGAAGCGGATCCTGCAGCACGCTGGCCACTTGGCGGCGCAAGGACTGCAGCGAGAATGCCTTGATGTCTGTGCCATCAATGCGCACCACGCCCGCGGTCGGATCGTAGAAACGGGGAATGAGGTTGATCAAGGTGGACTTGCCGGATCCGGTGGGTCCGAGGAGCGCCAGCACCTGTCCCGGCTCCAGTGCGAAGGATACGTCCGTGATGACTCGATTGGTGTTGGCGTAGTTGAACGATACGTGGTCGAAGGCCAACCATCCCTTGACTTGCGCTATTGCCTTGGCATGCGGCAGCTCCTGGACCGCGGATTCCTGGTCCAGGATTTCAAACACCCTGTCGCTCGAGGCGCCTGCCATGGCGACAAAGGGGATGATCATGCCCATGCGCCTGATCGGCATGATCAGCTGAGTCAAATAGGTGACAAAGGCCAGCAATTCGCCTAGTGTAATCGTCTGGTTGATGACATCCAAGCCGCCAAAATAAATGACAATGACAGTGCCCGCCGAGGAAGTCAGATCCAGGAGGGGGATCTTGACGGACCGCAGGCGGGCGGCCTGGGCAGACAGATCAAACCACTCCTGGTTGGCCCTGTTGAATGTCTCGACCTGCAGCCTTTCCTGGGCAAAGGCCTGCACTACCTTGATGCCCCGCAGGCTCTGCTCCAGGACCGTGGTCAATTCCCCCAGCTTTTCTTGTATGTGATGGCTCAGGGGACGGTATTCCCGGGCGAAGGACCAAGCCTGGTAGATCAGCAGCGGCAGAATCGCCATGGCCCACAATGCCAGCCGCGGATTCATGACATACAGGACGAAGCCTGTGGCTATCATGAGCACCAAGGCATTGACCAGCCCCAGCGAGGCCCGACCGCACAGGAAGCGCAGTCGTTCCACATCCTGCGTGGCCCGGGCCAGGAGATCCCCGGACTTGGAGGAATCGTGAAAGTGAAAAGACAACTGGCTCAGCCGCCAAAACAGCTGATTGCGCAATGTGAAGGCTACGGCCTGCGAGACCCGCTCGGAACTGATCCCCGAAAGGTAGGTGAAGTAGCCCCGGAACAAGCTCAACAATACGAGCAGCAGCACCGACCAGGAGACGACTTCCATCTTTCGGTCGCCTATGCCCGATTCTGCTATGAAGCCAAGGAAACGGGGCAGCTCTTGGTACAGGGGCTTGTCACCTATGCCCGAATCGATGATCCATTTGACGAACTGAGGCAGAATCAGGGCGATGGCCGTCTGGCCCAGCATGCCCACATAGGCCAAGGCGACATGACGCTTCTGGTCCTTGAGATAGCGGAGGGGTCTTGTGTACGATCGAGCACCGTTTCGGGCAGACAAATCGGGGGAGGCACCGTCATTTTCCAAGGCAATCCGACCGGTTTCCGGGGTTGACACTCGGCCGGAGACAGCCGAATTATACTGCAGTGCTTGGGCTCTGCCTATGCCGATTGCCTTGACCCAGCCGTTGTCTCCCCATGGCGCGACTGTGCGATTGCTCTGCGATGTCATGGAACCCAGGAAAATGACGGAAATCATATACATAAGTACACATGCATGCGTGTAGCCAATGACTACAGTGCCGGGGCTGCGGCACGGCGAGGGGCGTCGCAACGGCGGCCCTGACGACCTAGGCACAGGATATGCCGGAGTTTGTGCACTCATGTATGCAAGTTCCGAAATGACTCCTGCGGCGTGTTACAATGGCCCAGCCATGGACCTGCTTCAGGGGCTACCGACTGGGCCCTCCACCCCCGGCGGACTGGACAGCAGTGAGGGCGGTTGCGCACCGTGCCAGGGTTGTCTAGACCAGTTCATTGGCCTGTCCAGATCAAGCCAAGATCAACGTGCCTAGGCGTGCGCCCTTCAGTCTCAAGGGAATGTCGGCCTTGGTCACGGGAGGTGGCTCTGGCATTGGCGCAGCCATTGCTCGCCTCTTTCTGGCCATGGGAGCCCAAGTCACAGTGTGCGGACGCCGTCCGCACCGTCTGGAAGAGCTGCGCAAGTCGGTGCGGCGCACCCAGTCCCGCCTGCATCTCATTCCAGGGGACATCGTCACGGATGCCGATGCCATTGTCAACGAGGCACTGTCCGAAATGAAGTCGCTGGACATTCTGGTCAACAATGCCGCCATTTCGGCGGGCAAGTCGATCGGTGACCTGGACATGGAGGACTGGCATAACGTCCAAAACACCAATCTGGCGGCGGCGTTTCGGCTGACCCGGTTGTGTCTGCCAAGTCTGCAGGCCACCCAGGGCTGCGTGCTGCACATAAGCAGCGTCAGCGTCGTGTCTGGAGAATATGACGACGTGGCCTATGCGGCAAGCAAAGCCGGACTGGAAGGCATGAGCCGTCAATTGGCGGTGGAAGTGGCTTCGGATGGCGTGAGATCCAATGTCATTCGGCCTGGCCTGATCAACACTGACGCGTTCGCCAATCAGCCCCCCGAATTCTTCGAGTCCCAGATCCCGCTCATTCCGATGGGACGGCTCGGCAGTCCGGAAGACGTGGCGTTCGCGTCCCTCTATCTCTGCTCCCCGGAAGCGAAATTCGTGACAGGTGCAGTGCTGGCCGTCGACGGCGGCGAATCCAACGTTTGATCCGTGGCCCTGTTTTCCAAGGGCCGACTATGAGGCAATGGGATATGACAGTCAAGGTGGTGGTAGGGGCGCAATATGGTGATGAAGGCAAGGGCCGGATCGTCGATTTCCTGGCGACGGACGCCGATATGGTGGTGCGCTTTCAAGGCGGCGACAACGCCGGTCACACTGTGGTCAACGAGTTCGGGAAATTTGCCCTGCACATGATCCCCAGCGGCATTTTCAATCCGCGGACGGTGAATGTCATTGGCACCGGCTGCGTCGTCAACCCCTTGGCCCTCAAGGCTGAAATCGAAATGCTGGAGACAGCCGGCATCGATACCCGCCATCTCTACATCAGCAATCGAGCGCAGCTGCTCATGCCCTACCACTTGGAAGTGGATCGCCTGGAGGAGACAAGGCGGGACACGGGCCAGAAAATCGGCACGACCCAAAGAGGAATTGGCCCTGCCTATGAAGACAAGACATCCCGCAGTGGACTGAGAATGGGAGACCTTCTGAACAGCGTCTGGCTGGAGGAACGTCTGGAAAACCTGGGGCCCCGCATCAGTCAGAGATTGACCAGTCTGGGCGGTGCGGCTCCCGATTTGGGGGAACTGTTTGCTGTCTGTGCAGAGGCCCGAGGATTCCTGGCCGATCGGATTGTTGACACCGTGCCCTTGATGAGAGCCGCGTTGGCCGAAAACCAGACCATTCTCCTGGAAGGGCAACTTGGGATCATGCGTGACTTGGACTATGGCGTGTATCCATTTGTCACCAGCAGCCACCCTTCGGCTCCCTATGCGGCCGTCGGCGCCGGCATTCCCTTGCAGGCCATCACCCACGTCATCGGGATCACCAAGTCCTATGCGACCAGCGTGGGGGCCGGCCCCTTCCCGACCGAATTGGACGATGCAACGGGTGCGCAACTGCGGAATGTGGGCGGTGAATATGGAGCCACCACGGGCCGTCCGCGACGGTGCGGCTGGCTGGACTTGGTGGCATTGCGTTATGCCGCCTTCCTCAATGGAGTGACCGAATTCGCCATGACCAAGCTGGATGTGCTGGATGCATTCGAGGTGGTCAAGGTATGCGTGGGGTACAGATATCCCGACGGCCGTGTCAAAAGGGACAGCATGCCCGACACGCCCTGCATGGCCCAGGTCGAGCCCGAATATGTCGAACTGGCGGGCTGGCTGGAAAGTACCGCGCAATGTCGGACCTGGAGCGACTTGCCGGCAGCGGCTCGGGCATTCGTCAATTTTGTCGAGCAGCAGACCGAAGTTGACATAACCTATGTAGGAGTGGGTCCCGTACGGGACCAGTTGGTCACCCGCGTCTAGGCAGTGCGGTCCGAGAGCGGAACAGTGCGGCACAGACCTGTGTCTTTCAGTCACGAGACATTCGTTTCTCCCTTGACGTGGCGCTATGGCAGCCCGCAAATGCGGGCTGTCTGGTCCGAGGTCCACAAGCGGCGTCTGCTCCGCCGGTTCTGGGTCGCCCTGGCTGCCGGGCAATACTCCTGCGGATTGGTGTCGCAGGCCCAACTGGACGAGCTGAAGGCGAATCAGGACCGGGTTGATCTGCCTAGGGCAGCCGAAATCGAAAGGACGGTCAAGCATGATCTGATGGCGGAGATCATGGTGTATGCGGAACAGTGTCCGATCGGGGGGGCGGTCATTCATTTGGGAGCCACGTCCAATGACGCCTTGGACAACGTGGATGCCCTGCGCATGGCCGAGGCCTTGGATCTCCTGCTGGCCGGCCTGCGAAGGCTGCTGGAGGCGTCCCGGCAACGGATTGTGGAATGGGCCCAAGTCCCCACCATGGCCTTTACCCACATTCAACCCGCCGAACCCACCACGGTGGGATATCGCGTGGCCTGCTATGCCCAGGATTTCCTGCATGACTTTCTGACGTTGCAACACCTGCGCAGATCCATAAGAGGCAAGGGCGTAAAAGGGGCCGTGGGTTCTGCCGCCAGTTTTCGGGATCTGCTTGCAGGCACCGACGAGACGCCGGCAACGCTGGAGGCGAAGGTGATGGCCCAGCTGGGTTTGCAGGCCTTCCCCATAGCCACGCAAACGATGACTCGCAAACAGGAACTTGACATCGTGGCCGGTCTCAGCAGCCTGGCCAGCAGTCTGCACAAGTTCGCTTTGGACAGCCGGTTCCTGCAGAGCCAAATGGTGGGAGAATGGCGGGAGGGATTCGGCGGCCAGCAGGTGGGCTCCAGCACCATGCCGTTCAAGCGCAACCCGGTGGCCGCCGAGAACATCTGCAGTCTGGCTCGTCAGATTTCCAGCCAGCACGGCGTGGCCTGGCAGAACCATGCGCACGCCATCCTGGAACGTTCACTGGATGACAGTGCCAATCGGCGCCTGTTCTTGCCCGAAGTGTTCTTGCTGGCTGACGAGATCATTGGACGGGCCACATCTCTGTTTGAGAGTCTTGCCTTGGTGCAGAGGTCCAGAGAGGAAACGCTGGCTCGCTTTGGTCGCTTCTCGGTGGTCGAGAGAGTCATGTTGGCAGCCACCAAGGCGGGCGGGGACAGGCAGGAAATGCACGAGGTCATCCGGCATCACTGCATGGCAGTCTGGGACGAGGTGCAATCGGGCCAAGAGAACCACTTGATTGACCGTCTGGCGAATGACAAACGGATTCTGGACCACTTGGATGCCGCTCACGTGCACCGTTTGATGGCCGACCCCGGAGAGTACGTGGGGGACACCGCCGAACGGGCCATGGCCATGGCCGCCTCAATCGCAGCAGCAGTTGACGAGGCGGCATGCGCCTAGCGGTCATCGCGGACCTACATGGCAATCTGCCCGCCCTGGAAGCTGCAGTTGCCGACTTCATGCCTTGGGCACCGGACCATGTGGTGCTGGCCGGGGATCTGATCAACGCCGCTCCTTTCAGCGTAGAGGTGGTTGAATATGTCATGGATCAGGATTGGCTGGTCATTCGCGGCAACCACGAGTTCTACTTCCTGGACTTCGGCTCGCGGCGGATGCACAGTGAAGTGCAGTGCCAGGACCGATGGCAGGCCTTGCATGCTCTGCACGCGGGCATTCCTGACCATGTAGGCAGGTATCTGGCCACTCTGCCGGACGATCTCACCTTGATGTATCCGCAATGCGAGCCCCTCCGTGTGCTGCATGGCCTGCCCGGGGATCCCCGGGCAGGCCTGTACCCGCACCAGCTGGACTCCAAGATCATGGGATTGCTGCGGCTGGTTTCGCAACACACCTTGATAACTGCCCATACGCATCTGCAGGGAGAATTCTGGATTCCGCGGGGAGAGGAAGCGCCGTCGCCACGTTCTCCCAATCCGCCCTTCAAGTCGGATGAACTGCGGGCTGCTCATTGGCATGCGGTCAATCCCGGCAGCATCGGCATTTCCCTGAACGGCTGTCCCGAGGCCCACTACGCCTTGATGGAATCCGTGGCGGATGCGCCGGAAGGAGAGGGTTGGCAGACAACGCTGCAGCATGTGGCGTATGATCGGGAGAGAACGCTCAGGGCTTTTTTCGAGCGAGGCCATCTCGACGCTGGAGGGCCTATACTGGAGTTGTTCTATTGGGAAATCGTTTCGGCCCAGCCTGAGATCATTTCCTTTATGGCATGGTCCCGGCGCCATGGTTTCGATCCTCATGCAGAGTTGCAGACGGCCTTGCATACCTACAAGCGGAAGACTGGGAGAGCACAAGTGATAGCGGACATGGATCCCTCGGGCTGTTACGCCCGATACATTGCCTAGACTGTTCTGCGAAGTGCACGATTTCAACCCGGCGAGCTGGGTCGGCTCTCACTGTTGTCCAGCGGGGCTCCAGCCATGACTGCGTCCTCCTTTTCCAATCGAGATGTGGCACGGGCCTTGCGCGACGTGGCCGACATGATGCGGCTCAACGGTGCGAATCGGTTTAGGGTCGTGGCCATGGACAAGGCCGCGGCCGCCGTCCAAGACTTGGACATTGGTCTGGGCGACTTGGTGGCTGCCGGTCAGCTGGAATCCATTGCGGGCATTGGCCAGGGCATCGCCAGGGAAATCACTTCCCTGTTCGCCCATGGTGAAATGGAGGCCTTCACCGCGTTACGCCAGGATTTCCCGCCGGGGCTGCTGGAGATTCTGCGGCTTCCGAACATTGGGCCGAAGAAGGCCTTGGCACTCTGGCGGGAATTGGGGGTGTCCTCGCTCTCGGACCTGGAACAGGCCGCCCAGGCCCAGAGAGTCCAAGGGGTCAAGGGCTTCACTGTCAAATCCGAAGCCGCTCTCCTCGCCAGCATCCAGCACGAACTGCAAAGGTTGCCCGAAGGAGAACCCATAGGTCTGGTCCTGCCCGCGGTGGAAGGCCTGATCACAATGCTGCAAGCGGGGGGAACCGCCCTGGCGGTCCAGGCTGTTCCGACCGGGGAACTGCGGCGGTGGCAGGAGACCATTGACCAAGCCGAGATTCTCGTCGCTTCCTCGAATGGTCCAGGCCTGTTGCAGTTCCTGCAGGAACTCCCTACTTTGGCCAGTGCCGCCTGGATGGAAGAAGGGCAACTCATCCAGGCGGACCTGCATATGGGACTGCAGGTGCATATCACTGTTTGTCGCCTGACAGACTGGGCGTGGCAACTTGTGCAGACCACCGGAGACGCAGAGTTTCGGCAGGCCCTGGAAAAGCACGGCCGGCGCGCCGGACTTGCAATGGGGCCCCACGGCTGGGTCGACATGACCAAGGGCACGGGCTTGCCGCTTGCCATTCCCACCACCGAGGAAGAGGTATTCACCCAAGTGGGCCTTTCCTGCATTGCGCCTGAGCAGAGGACTTGCTGGGCCACTCCTGATCTGCAGAAGCCCCGGGACTCTGCGGGGCTGATCACGGCCGACAGTCTCAAGGGCGAGTTGCATGCCCATTCCACCTTTAGCGATGGACGCAACACCTTGGCCGAAATGGCCCAGTCCGCCATCGAGCGAGGATACCAATATTGGGGCGTGACGGACCATGGCGTGGGTCACGGCTTTGGAGACAGCCTGGATGCAGCCGCCCTGCAAGCGCAGGCTGCCGAGATTGACGCCCTCAACCAGACATTCATGGAGCAAGGCATTGATTTCCGTCTTCTGAAAGGCATTGAAGCCGAGATTTTGGCAGACGGCTCCTTGGGCCTGGACGACGCAGTGCTGGCACAGCTTGATGTGGTGGTGGCCAGCATCCACAGCTCCTTGCGCCAGGACGCCCAGACCATTACGGAGCGATGTCTGAAGGCCATCCACAATGGCCACGTAGACATACTGGGCCACCCTTCAAGCCGCCTGGTAGGCAGCAGGGACCCATCGGCGTTGGACATACCCCGCATCCTGCAGGCTTGCGCAGATACCGGGACCGCGGTGGAGATCAATTGCAATCCGGCCCGGTTGGACCTCAAGGATGCGCATGCGCGCCAAGCCGCAGACATGGGTTGTCTGTTGGCCCTGAATTGCGATGCCCACAGTGTGGCGGATTTGGAGGTGCTGCGATATGGTCTTGGTGTTGCCCGCAGAGCCGGCCTCTCGTCTGACAACGTGCTGAACGCTCGTTCTCTGACTGAGGTGTTGGACTTCTTGCAACCGACCTAACCCCGTGCCGATGTCGTTCAAGTCTTTCCTGCGCAAGCTGCGGGCCAAGCGAGTCCCGGCGCTTCCCGTCCCCCCTCCCGCAGCCGATGCATCCCCCGCCCCTGCCAACAAACCCAGGAGGCGGTATCTGCGTTGGGTGGTGGTGTTGGTGCTGGGCACGGGGATTGCCGCCGCTCGCCTGTACTATCCTGACATTCTAGGCGAGGCGGTCCAATTCGCCGACGCCCTCTGGCCTCCCGATACCTTGGCGGGGTCCACGCCCGTCGCGGCAGGGACACCGACTCCGGAAGCGGTTCATACCTCTACGCCCGCCGCCACAGCCACAATGTCCGCGAGCGCGGTCGGTTCCGGCACCGATGTGCCTGCCGAGCAGGCAACAGGCACAGATGGGGAAGCGGTTCCGCCCCCGCAGTCTGGTCCGGACAATGGCCCGATACAGACTGCCGTGTTTGCCCTTGGAATACAGATGACAGGCGGGTCCAGGGAACCCTACGTAACGCTTTGGTCCTATCCCGGCCCTTCCACGGGACATCTGGCGGTCCACCGGTATGCAGTGTCCACAGTCTTTGAGATCGTGGAGCCGGACCGGACCATGGGAGATTATCCTGTGGAACTCAATGGGTTGTCGTGGCTGCGGGTCCAGGCCGAGGATGGCCTGGTCGGCTGGGTCAAGTCCTCTGAATTGGAGGAGGCAGGAGGAACAGCGAGCCGATGAGTGCGGTTGCGGTGGCCAGGAGAATGGCCAAGTTGCGGGAAGTGATTGGGTTCCACCAGCACCGATATTATGTGCTGGACCAGCCCGAGATCAGTGACACGGACTTTGACGCCTTGGTGCGGGAGCTGGCAAGGCTGGAAACCCGGCATCCCGAGCTGATTGTATCCGACAGCCCCACGCAAAGGGTGGGCGGGCAACCTGCCAGCCAATTCGGGAAGGTAAGGCACGCAAGCCCCCTGCTCAGTCTCTCGAATGCGTTTGGCCCCGAGGAACTGGAGGGCTGGCGACAGCGAGTCCGCAACCGGCTTGGGGAGGTGGAGCCGCCGCAGGTCGCCTACGTGGTGGAACCCAAGATAGACGGCCTCTCCGTGCTGCTTCGCTACGAAGATGGGATCCTGGTCCAGGGAGCAACCCGTGGCAACGGGGAAGTCGGTGAGGATGTGACTGGCAATCTGCGTACCGTACCCCAGATTCCCTTGCGAATTCCCGTGTCAGGGTCCGACGTCGATGTGCCGGCCGGCAGCCTGCAGGTGAGGGGAGAACTGTATGTGCGCCGTTCGGACTTTGAGAAGTTCAATGCGGAACAGGCAGCATCAGAGGGCCAGACGTATGCCAATCCACGCAACTTTGCGGCGGGCAGCCTGCGCCAGTTGAACCCGGCCACCACGGCCGGAAGACCCTTGCGGTTTTTCGCATTTCAGCTGGTCCAAGTCGATGACGGGAACGACCCTGCAGACAGCCACTTTGGTTCCCTGACGTATCTGCGCGCGCTGGGCTTTCCCGTTTCCGAATTGAGCCGCAGATTTGCAGACTCGGAGTTCCCAGCGTTGCAAGCCTACATCGTCCGGTTGCTGACTGCGAAAGAGGAGCTGGACTTTGACATGGACGGGGTCGCCATCAAGGTGGACAGTCTCGCCCTGCAGGCCATGCTGGGTTCCACGGGCAAGGAGCCGCGCTGGGCCACAGCCTTCAAGCAAGGTGGGGAGGAGGTCGTCACCCGGCTGCGGGAGATCGAAGTCTTTGTAGGGCGCACGGGAGCCGTAACCCCCCGTGCCATTTTGGAACCGGTGCAGGTCAGCGGTGTCATGGTGGAGCATGCCACTCTGCACAACTTCGACTACATCCGGGATCTGGATTTGCGGGAAGGCGATTCGGTAGTTGTAACCCGGGCCGGCGACGTGATTCCCAAGGTGGTCAAGGTCTTGCCGGCACTGCGATTGGGCCAGGAAGTGCCCTGGGTACCGCCGACGGCCTGTCCGCACTGTCACATGCCCCTGACGCAGGCAGAAGGGGAGGTGGCCTTCCGCTGTCCTAACCGCAGCTGCAGGGGCCAGCTGGTGCGTGCAGTGGAACACTTTGTGTCACGCGGGGCACTGGACATCCGATCTTTCGGGAATCGGCAATCCCGCCTGTTTGTGCAGGAACTGGGCCTGATCGAGGACCTGGCGGAGGTCTTCTTCCTGCCTTGGGACAAGATAAGGCAGCTCAAGGGCTATGGCGAGAAGCGGGTCAGGAAGCTGCAGGCAGGAATGGCAGCTGCCAAGAGCCAGCCCGTTGATCGCCTGCTCGTGGCCCTCGGCATTCCCTTTGTGGGGGCACAGGTCGCCAGTCTTCTTGCTGAACGAATGCGCTGTCTGCTGGAACTGCCCCATGCCTCGGTACAGGATCTGGCCGAAATTGCCGGTGTGGGGGAAACCATCGCGGAATCAGTGGTGTCGCACTTCAGGGAGCCGCAGCATCGGCAGCAGCTACAAGCCTTGAATCTGGCCGGGCTGGCCATGCGCGCCGCAGACGATCCTCGGCAATCTGCAGATCCCGCTGCGGAATTCGCCGACAAGGTATTTGTGGTTACGGGCAGGCTGGAAACGATGACCCGCGACGAGGCCAGGCAACGCATCGCCGCCTTGGGCGGCCACGCCGTGGGCTCAGTGTCAGGCAGAACCGACTTCCTTTTGGCCGGAGCGGATGCTGGCGGCAAACTGGCCAAGGCTCAGGAGTTGGGAATCAGGATTCTCTCGGAAGCGGAATTTCTTGCCATGGCCGGTGCACCGGCCCAGCCAGAGACGTAACGCAATCGGTGCCGGCCCCAGGGCCCTGGCTGCCCCAGACCGGTCAATCGACTATGGCATTTCGCATGCGGTCCAAGGCTTGCGCCAGATTCTCGCGCCTGGTGCCCAGGTTCAGCCGCACAAAGGAATCTCCTCCCTGCGTGCAATAGTTGCTTCCCTGACTCAGCGCCACGGCCGCCTTGTCCCGAAAGAATTGATACGCGGACCCCTCTACATAGGGGGCAAAGTCGATCCAGGCCAGATAGGTCGATTCGGGCCGTGTTGACCGGGCTTCCGGGAAGCGACGCTGCAATTCCTGCAGCAGGTAGTCCCGGTTGTCAGTCAGAAACCGGCACAAGGCCCCAGCCCACTCCCGGCATTCCGGGTCACCGTAGGCGGCTATGGCGGCCATGTATCCCAAGACATTCACATGCGGCACGATGCCGCTGCTTTTCCCTTGTACCACGGCCCGCAGCCGGGGATTCTGGATGACAGCCACACTGCAACCCAGACCAGGGATGTTAAACGTCTTGCTGGGGGCCATCAAGGTAATCGTGTTTTGGGCAATGTCCGGATCCAGCGAGGCCACAGGTATATGTCGGGTGTCGTCCAGCAGGAGTTCACAGTGGATTTCGTCTGAACAGAGCACTATGTCCCGTTCCAGGCAGAATTCCGCCACCATCCGCAGTTCCGCCTCTGCATAGCTGCGGCCTACAGGGTTGTGGGGATTGCACAGCAGAAAGAGTTGCGTGGACTTGTCTGCCGCGTGGATGCAACGGTCCAGGTCTATTTCGTAGTGCAGATGGCCCCCGCGCCTCGCTTGGCTCAGTGCCACGGATTGCAGTTGCTTGCCCTGATTCAAGGGAGCGCTGAAAAAGGGCGGATACACAGGCTCCAGAGTCATGGCGCTGGCGCCAGGTTCACCAATCGCGGCAGACACGACATTCAGCCCGCTCACCAGGCCAGGCAGGAAAAGCAGGTCTTGTGGCGTCACCTGCCACTGGTACGTGCGGGCCAGATGCTGGCAGAAGACTTCGGCCAATTCCTCTTCCCGCCCCCCGTAGCCGAACACCCCGTGTTCGAGGCGGTCATGCAGGCTCTGCAGAATGGGCCGGGGAGACTTGAAGTCCATGTCGGCCACCCACAGCGGAATGATGCTCGGGTCGTACGCTCGCCACTTTGCAGAATCGGAGTGCAGGCGTTCCACGTATTCCAGTGCCGGGTGCCTGTCGGCTGCCTTTACTGTGGGACGCATGCGGGATCGAAATTCATCCAAGATCAAATGCTCACTTTCTCGGGAATCGGCCATGCGCAGGGAGGCCCGCGCCATGGCCGATGTGGCCACGGGGGCCGTTAACAGCAGGAAGAATCCTAGCACTCCCAACAGGACCAGGGTGTCCGGTTCGGAATCCAACACAAAAAAGTACACTCCGGTGGCGGCCAGCAGCAGGAATATGCCTAGGGTGGAACCCATGCCCGCGGAGTGCATGCGGGCGATGACATTGGGCACGCGGAGATTCCCCCAGGCAGCCAGCAGCAGGAAGAGCGATCCCAGCCCTGCAGACACCAACAGCGCCAGCTCCCACAAGACTGTCCCGTTATCTGCCATGGGTCCGGCTACCGTTCATTGCGTTCCATGTACTGGGCCAGCAGGAAAGTGCCGAGGAAGCCCAGCACCGCGATGACGATGGCAATGTCCACCAGGTCCGAGCTGTCCAGGAGCATGGCCACCAGCAAAATGATGCCCACCGCCTGCAGCGACAGTTGGTCAAAGGACACTGCCCGGTCTGGAGTTGTGGGACCTATCATCAGGCGCAGGAGCGTGAGGCACATGGCGGTCCCCAGCATCAGCATAAAACCCAGCAGGGCCCAGTTCAAGGGATTGTCTATGGACACTGTCTTGTCGTCATTCCCGCGCCAATTCGTATATGCGTCGTTCGAAACCGTGCTTCATGGCAGCCTTGAATCCCTCGGGATGGCGGCCGTCCAAGAGGTGGACATAGAGCACTCTGCGACCATCCTGGCGGTACCGGGTGTCCACGGCAATGGTGCCGGGAGTCAGTGTAATGGCAGTGGCCAGAATCAGGGTTTCAAGGTCGGAATCCGCCACCAGTTCATACTCCACGATGGACTGCTCAAACGTCCGCCGGAACAGTATCTGCCCCGCCACTTGCAGGCAGGCCTGCATGATGCTGGCCGCCAGATGCAGGAGGAACGCGGCAATGCCCCACAGCCACAGCAAGTAATGGCGATTGAAGGCAGTCAAGATGATGGCGGCAAAGAGAAACCCTCCCACGGCAGATCGGATGGTAAAGGCGCCGCTGAATGCTGGCCACAGCAGAGCCAGCAGCACATTGCCGGAGAACAGGGACAATCTGTCTCGAAGGATGAAGCGGGTGCGCACTGGCAATGTGCCTTGGCGACTGTCCTGCAGGCGAATCGACATGTTGTCAGTGGTCACCCATGGCAGGTTGCGAGGCCAGCCCCACGGTTTCGATGTACGCCGTGCGGTCCTGCAATTCCTGGGCGGCCTGCGCCGAAAGAGACCAGAACTGCTGCCCAAAGATGCCCAGCAAGAGGCTGCAAAGCACCAGCCCGGCCAATGGCGAATGCGACAGAAGACCGGTGGCCGATGCCGATGGGGCGGCGGCCGCTTGGGCACGGTGTTGAGACTTGCCCCAAAAGAAGCTCTGCCAGATGCGAAGGACCAGCATCAGGGTCAGAATGCCGCTGCCCGTCACGATGGCCAGCAGTAGCCATTGCTGATCCTGGACCAACAGCCGAACGATGCCGACCTTGCCCACAAACCCGCTGAACGGCGGAATGCCCAAGAGGGAAATGGCAGCCAGGAAAAACCAGACGCCCAACCAGGGACGGTGGGCCAGCAGCCCTCTGTACCGGCTTGAGTCCAGATAGACGCGCCCGGATTTGCTTTCCTGTTCCACTATGCCGGCGGCCATGAGCAAGGCGGTCTTGACCAACATGTGATGCAGGAGATACACAATGGTGGCTGCCAGGCAGACCGCCATCGGAATCGTGCCCGCTCCGACCATGCCCAGTCCCAGGAACACAAATCCCACATGGCCGATGATTTTAAAGTTCAATATGCGCCGAACGGTGCGATGCGAGAATGCTCCCAACGTCCCCACTACAATGGTAATGCCGGCGATGGCCAGGAAAAACGTGTGGTATTCGTACATCAATTCCGGCAGAATCAAGGAAAACACGCGCATGAGGGCATAGATGCCCACCTTGGTCAGCAACCCGCCAAAAAGGGCATTTACGGCCGGGTGCGTTGTATGGTAGCTGCTCGGCAGCCAGAAGTGCAACGGGAACAGGGCTGCCTTGTTGCCAAAAGAGACAAAGAGCAGCCCGCCCATGACGGGCAACACCCACGGCGGCACGGCATCGTCAGCCACCAGGGAAGCCAGATGCGCGAAATTCAGGGTTCCAAACACACCATACACCACGGCAACACCACTGAGAAACACGAAGCTGGCCAGCAGGTTCAGGACGACATAGCGCATGCCGCCCTTGATCTGGTCTCCCTGTCCGCCTAGGGTGAGCAGCACAAAGCTGGAGATCACAATGATCTCGAAGAAGACAAACAGATTGAACACATCAGCAGCCAGGAAAGTGCCATTCACTCCCATCAGCAGGAAGAGAGAGAGGGGAAAATATCCCATGCGATCCCTGCCGTCCAGAAGGTCGATGGCGTAGGGAATGGAGGCCACAAATATGACGGCGGTCACGGCGAGCATCAAGGCGGCAAAGGTGTCTGCCACTAGCGTGATGCCGAAAGGGCCGGTCCGGCCTCCCACATGCAGCACCAGCGCATGGACCTGAGTGCAGTAGTACAGCACATACCCCGCCACACAGGCATTGAGGATGCCCGCCACCAGCGCCACCACATTCTGGGAATGCAGCCGGGGCCCCAGCTGCCTGAAGCCAATCACCAGACTGAGACCCGCCCCCATCAGGGGCAGCACGGTGAACAAGGACAGCAGATTCGGAACTGCGTGCACGGCCATGCGGGAGCCTCAGTCCCTGGAGACGGGGTGCATGGGGCGCACCTGGTCCAGCTGCAGATAGTCTTCGGGAGCGGATTGGGCTGCGGGGTTGAAGTGCTCGACACCCAGATAGGGATGATAGCGGTCGATGGTCCCCGGTACGGGCTCGACTTCATGCAGACGCTGCAGCAGGGCAATCAGGTAGGCCGTGAGGCCAAAGCCGATCACGATGGCCGTCAATATCAGAGCGTGGGGCAGTGGGTCGGCGAAAGAGTTCGTTTGCCAATACATCGGGTCAGCCATGCGGCTCTTGTCAATGATCGGCTCTGCCCCGTCCGTGAGGCGAGTGGTGCCGAATATGATCAGGTTGAAGGCATGGCTGAGCAGCCCCAGACCCAACACCAGCTTGATGGCATGTTGGCGCAGGATCAGGATGGTGCCGCAAAAGATGAAAATGAACACCATGCCGGCGGTGAGAAAAACGCTCATGCTGCAGGTTCATCCCCTTGTCTGTTGTTCCCGGAAACGGCCTGACCCGTTTCCTCCAGGTCCAACGCCCGTACATCTTCCGGGGAAAGGGCCAGCGTCAGATCCAGCAGAAACAGGGCAGTCACCGACATGACAACCAGAAAGACCCCCAAATCAAAGGTCAGGGGCGTACCGATATCCAGTCCCAGCCATGCAATATGCAGCCAGACCCCGTGGAACACGGTGCCGGCCGCGGCGAAGCCCACCATGATGGAACCTACCGCCAAAAGCAGACCGGCTCCCGCCATAGGTATGAGGAGACGCCCGATGCGGGTTTGCATGTGCCGGGCACCCAGGCTGATGACGGTCAGTTCTATGGCGGCGGCAGCCATCAGGCCCCCTACGAAGCCGCCGCCCGGCAGATCATGACCGCGCAGGAGGAAAAAGACTGCCAGCAGGACCAAGGCTGCTGTCAGTGCGGCCAGCACATAGCGGCTGTACAGTTCGGTCATGGCGATGCACGAAAAGCGGGCTGACACCGGGAACTATTTGCCCGTGTCCAGGGCATTGGACCGGACCCGCAGACGATGGGCCCGTACGAGGCTGTAGACGCCTATGCCGGCGATCGCTATCACGGTCATCTCGCCAAAGGTGTCGAAGCCCCGGAAGTCCACCAGGATGACATTGACCACATTGGCCCCGCCATGGGAGCCGGCCGGTGCGGCTTTCAGCAGCTCGTCGCCAATCGGTCTGAAGACAGGTTCTCCCGCCGTGAACAGCACCACTACAAAGCCGAAGGCCCCCATGCCGAAGGCCAGCAACAAATTGCGCACATGCGCCATCGAAGAAAGTGTCGGAAATCGAGTCTCCGGCAGCTTGAAGAGGATGGTCAGAATCAGGACAAACAGGAGCACTTCCACCAGCAGCTGTGTCAGCGCGAGATCGGGAGCGGCAAAGAGGACGAACCAGAGGGTCACGATCAGACCCACCACGCTGATGGAAATGATGGAGGTCAATCGGACCTGGGCCAGGACCGCCGTGAACGCGGCCGCTGCGCCGATGCCAGCCAGGATCATTTCCAGCTGCGGAAGCACCCGGCTTTGGGACACGATGCGCAGCATGCTCACGTCCAGGCCAGAACGCTGCCACGCAATCAGCACGATCACAGTGGCAGTGGACATTACCATTGCGATGTGGGTGGACAGGGATCTCCCCTGCAACACAGCGGTGGCCCTTTCCGCGCCGTGCAGCATGAGCACCTGCATTCTGTCCAGCAGATCTGCGCCGCTCGGCACTCGGCTGAGGACCGCGTCGTCCAGCCGCAAGATCCTCGGAAGGCGGAGATAGACACCGATGCCAAGGAGGATGGCCAATCCGGAAAGGAGCACCGGCAAGCCCCAGCCGCTCCACAGATGCACATCAAGGTGCCCACCCTGATCCTGGATGGCTCCGGCTGCGGAATCCAGCAGTCTGTCCAGGGAGCCGGTCAGGAACAGAGGAGACACGAAGCCCAGGGCCGTCAGCAGCAGCGGGCCGGCAGCCATGCTGAAGGGAGGATGATGCACCGCCGAGGGGTCGGTGGCATCGTCGGGTCTGCGTCTCAGAAAAAGGCTGTATGTCAGAACCACGGCCATGGCAGCAAAGGAGACACCTGCCACCACCACTGCTGTGACCGCCAGCCAGACCAGGCTGGTCCCGGGTTGGGAACCCGTCGCCAGCAAGGCGGACAGCAGATACTCCTTGGCGACAAATCCAGGCCATACGGGCAATCCCATCAAGGACAGCGAGGCCAGCACGGAGATGGCAAACGTGACTTTCAGCGGACTGGCCAGGCTGGCAATGCTTCGGTAATCCCGGGTACTGGTGGCATGTTCCACCATGCCCGCGACCAGGAACAGAGGGCCCTTGTAAAAGGCATGCGCCAGGATGCCCAGCACCACGGCGAGGGCGGCGTACTCGTTGTCAAGTCCCAGTCCGATGAAAAGGAGTCCCAGCTGGGTCAGCGTGGCGTAGGCCAAAATGGCCTTCAGGTCCGTCTTGGTCAGGGCAAAGAGGGCGCATACCAAGGCGGTAACCGCACCAAAGGAGAGTAGGACAGGCAGCCAGTAAGGGTGTTCCGCCAACAGAGGATGCAAACGGGCGACCAGATAAATCCCGGCCTTGACCATCGTGGCCGAGTGCAGATAGGCACTGGCCGGAGTGGGGGCGGCCATGGCCCCAGGCAACCAGAAGTGAAAAGGAAATTGTCCTGACTTCGTGAAGGCCCCGACCAGAATCAAGACCAGTGCCAGCGTGATGTCGGGATCGGCCAGGTCAATGGGGGCCTGGACCATCTGGGAGAGGGCAAAGGTGTTCTGCGTGGAGGCCAGCAGCAAGAGGCCCCATAGCAGACAGAGACCACCAGCCCCCGTCACAACCAGGGCCTGTCGGGCCGCTCTCTGGCTGCCTGCCTGGTGAAGACGGTGCCCTATCAGGAAATAGCTCGTGAATGTGGTGCCCTCCCAAAACACGAAGAGCAGCAGCACGTTGTCTGCCCAGACAATGCCCAGCATGCTGACCATGAACAAGAAGAGGTAGAGATAGAATGTGCCCTGGCGCGGATCTTCATGCAAGTAGTAGTGGGTATACAGGGCCACTACGGCCCCGATCAGGAGAATGATCAAGGTGAAGAGCAGGGACAGACCATCCAGCTGGAAGGACAGGCTGAGCCCGATGCTTTCGACCCAAGGCCAGACTTCTCGATAAGGCAGTGCGTCCCAGGCCGGCAGCCGGGTCCAAAGATACACCAGGACCGAGAGCGGCATGAGCAAGGAAAGCCAGCCTGCATAGGCACGTCGTTCTGTCTGGGCACGCCAAAGCAACAATCCGCACCCGCACAGGAAAACCAGACTGGCGATAAGCATGAGAACTGTGACCGGTGTGGGAAATTGGGTGGGAGCTGCAATCTGCCTTGAGGCGCAAGGCTACGGATTACAATATTCAATCGTAACAGAAAAAGAGGCTGTCTAGCCTGCTTCCGCGGTTGAGAGGAACTCCATGCAAGTCGTGCACACTATACCCGGGGATTCCAACTATGTCATTTCGCTGTGCTTTGCAGCAGGGGGAACACGCCTGATTTCAGGAGCCATGAGTGGCTCTCTCAAACTGTGGGACACCCGGCATTGGGTTGTGCGCAAGGAGGGGGCGGGGCACGAGAAGAGCGTCAACGTGATGGCCCTCAACCAAGCCGAGGACCGACTGGCGACGGGCAGCAGCGACTGCGATGTTTGCATCTGGTCGTTTCCCGATTTTGACCTGCTGCATCGGCTGCGGGATCGCAAGCAGGTGGTTTCTGCCATGACCGTCTCCCACGATGGCACCTGCCTTGCCATTGGCTCCTATGGCGGACGCGTGGCCTTGTGGGACTTTGCAGGGCAACCGCTCTGCGGATTCAAGGCTCAGCCCAGGCATCTTGCCGTGGTCGCCTTTGCCCCAGACGATTCCTCCTTGCTGGCAGGGGGGCTGGGTGGCGAATTGACGTCCTGGAGCCTGCCGGAGGCCGTCAGGACCGGATCCATGGATGCCCATGAAATAGCGGTCAGTGCCTGCCAGTATCTGTCTGGCGCGGGCCCAATACTGACCTTGGGATATGAAGGGACCCTGAAGCTGTGGGATAGTGGCAGCTGGGTCCTGGTACGCAGTCAACAGCTTTGTGATGAGCGCATCACGGGATTTCGCATTGACTCCGCGGGCAGGCAGGCATTGGTGCTGACTCGCGGCCGCATCCGCATCTTCAGTCTTGAAGACTGGTCATACGTGGACGAGTGTTCCGTGGATTCCAAGGTCTTGCCCTGTGGTGCCTTTGCCCCTGACGGGCGGTCGGCCGTCGTGGCCTCGGCCGACGGGCTGCTGAGAATCCTGACTCTGGACTGAGGCCGCAGCGCCAATCGACTTTTTCCAAGCCAGCAGGAGCATGCTCGATGCCCTTTGAACGACCCGCCCAGCCACTTCTGTTGAGCCTGAACGAAAATCCCCTCTCCCTTTCGCCCATAGTGAAGGCGGCAGTGGCCGCGGAAGCCACCCGATTGAACTTCTACCCTACCCATGGCAGAGGCCTGGAGGCCAAGATCGCGGCACACTTGGGGCATGGACTGACGGAACAAAACATAACGCTGGGTCACGGGGGATCCGACATTCTCAAACGGGTGGCGGCGGCCTATGTCCAACCCGGGGACGAAGCCGTGATTCCGGTTCCCACTTTCCCCGTGTACGCCATGGACGTCGGCAACAGGGGCGGTGTACCGGTGCTGACTGAATGCAACAACGACTTTACGCTGGATGTGGATGCCCTGTTGGACCAGGTCACGCCCAGGACGCGCCTGATGTATGTCACCAGTCCCCACAATCCCAGCGGAACCGTACTGCTCCAGCACAAACTTGACTACCTGGTGTCCAGGCTGCCGGATCATGTGTTTCTGATTTTCGACGAAGTCTATTGGCATTTCGGCGCACAGCCGAATCGGGCACGCGCCTACCATCATCTGGACCGGAAGAACGTCATGATCCTGCACAGCTTCTCCAAGGCCTTTGGCCTGGCGGGACTGCGCCTGGGCTACGGCATCACCCATGCCGAAACTGCGTCCGACTTCCTCCGCGCCGAGCCCGCGATGCGGCACAACCGATTGCTGACTGCTGTCGGCGAGGCCGCCTTGCGGGACACCGCGCATGTGGTCCAGGCCGTGGAGCTGGTCCAGTCCCAGCGCACCTGTCTGTACGAAGGGCTTGCCACCTTGCCTGGAATCAGGCGGGTCCTGCGCAGCGAGGCCAGTTTCGTGACCTTTCAGCCCGAAGGGTCCAGTGTCTGGATTGCCCAGGAACTGGAGGCCCGCAACGTGTTTGTGCGTGAGCTGGGTTCCTTCCACATGCCTGGCTGGCTGCGAGTTTCCGTCGGCTTGCCGGCTGCCAACACATGTTTCCTGGCGGCACTGCAGGACGTGCTAGAACATCGGCCAATTGTTGAATAGATTGGACGTCAGGTTGTTCCCGGATTCCTTGGCCTGGACTTCGACCACTGCCATGACGGCCACGTTGATGATGTCGCGCACTTCCGCCCCGGTTTCCAGCGCGTGAATGGGCTTGGCCAGCCCCACCAGGATGGGCCCAATCTTGTCCGCCCCGCCCAGACGGTTGACCAGCTTGTACGAGGCGTTCGCGGCCCCCAGGGACGGGAAGATCAAGACGTTGGCATCCGAGACATTGCTGAAGGGATAGACCTGTGACATCAGGTCCGGTTCCACGGCCACGTCTGCCTGCATCTCGCCATCCACGGCAATCTCGGGACGCAGCTCCTTGACGATTTCGGCGGCGCGCTGCATTTTGCCGGGTTCCGCTCCCCGCGTACTGCCAAAATTGGAGTAGCTGATCATGGCGATCCGGGGATCCACATCGAAACGGGCCGCCACATCCGCCGCGTTGATGGCAATGGAGGCCAACTGTTCGGCATCCGGATTGATGTTGACCGTGGCATCGGAGAAGAAATAGAGTTTCTCGTTGACGATCATGACATAGACACCGCTGACCACCGCCCGGTCCTCCAAGGTGCCCACGACCTGCAGGGCCGGCCGTACCACGTCCGGGTAGTTGTAGGTCAGACCGGAAATGAAAGCGTCCACATATCCGGTCTCCACCATCATGGAGCCATAGTAGTTTTCCTGGACCATGAGCTCCCGGGCCATGGTCAGGGTGACTCCCTTGCGCTGTCGTTGCTCGTGAAAGATGCGAATGTACTCCTGGAGCTCGCCACTGTCCGCCGGGTTCAGGACTTCAGGGGCAAAGTCCAGGCTGAGAGAACTGCACTGGGCGTATACCTGGTCGGGGTGGCCCAGCAAGACCACCTTGGCAATGTCCTGCTGCTCAATGGCATGGGCGGCCCGCACAATGGAGGGATGCTGGCCTTCGGCCAGGGCCAGCCGCTTCGGGTCGCGGCTGGCCTTGATCTGCATGAAACGCATGACCTGCTCCGTCTTGCCCATGCGCTCGGCCAGCGAATCCATGTATTCATGCAGGTCCAGGGTGCGCCGGGCCACGCCCGTGTCCATGGCCGCCTTGGCCACGGCCGGGGCCACCCACATCAGGGCCCGCAGGTCCAAGGGTTTGGGAATCACATACTCCTCACCCAGACTCAGCTGGCTCAAGCCATAGGCGGCCAGCACCGAATCCGGCACATCTTCCTTGGTCAGTTCCGCCAGTGCCCGGGCCGCGGCCACTTTCATCTCCATGTTGATGGCCCGGGCCCGCACGTCCAGGGCCCCGCGGAAGATGTAGGGGAACCCCAATACATTGTTCACCATGTTGGGGTAGTCGCTGCGTCCCGTGCCCATGATGACGGTGTCCGTCCGCGCGGCCTTGGCCTCGTCGTAGTCAATCTCCGGATCCGGGTTGGCCATCGCGAAAATGATGGGATTCTCCGCCATGGTGCGGACCATGTCCTGGCTCAGGGCCCCCTTGGCCGAAAGTCCGATAAAGACATCAGAGTCCACCACGGCCTCGGCCAGGGTGCGTTTTTCCGTCTGCGCGGTGTAGCGCTGCTTGTAAATGTTCATGCCTTCCCCGCGGCCTTCATAAATCACGCCCCGGGTATCGCACAACAGCATGTTGCTCCTCTGGGCCCCCAGCGCCATGTAGAACTCGGCACAGGCCAGACCTGCAGCCCCGGCGCCATTGATGACAATCCGGGCCTCCGCCAGGCTCTTGCCCACCACTTCCAGGGCATTGATCAGACCGGCCCCGGAAATGATGGCGGTGCCATGCTGGTCGTCGTGAAAGACGGGGATGTCCAGCTCCTTGCGCAGAACCTCCTCGATGTAAAAGCATTCCGGAGCCCGGATGTCTTCGAGATTGAGGCCCCCGAAGGTGGGAGCCACGCTGATGCAGAAATTGATGAAATCGTCGGCGTTGGGAGCATCCAGTTCCAGGTCGAAGACATCGACATCCGCAAAGCGCTTGAACAGCACGGCCTTGCCTTCCATCACCGGCTTGGCAGCCACAGCCCCCCGGTTGCCCAGTCCCAGAATCGCCGAGCCATTGGTGATGACACCCACCAGGTTGCCCTTGGCCGTGTACCGGTAGGCGTTGGCCGGATCCTTGGCAATCTCCTCTACGGGAACCGCCACTCCGGGAGAATAGGCCAAGGCCAGATCCTGCTGTGTGGACATGGGCTTGGTGGCCGAAATCATGAGTTTGCCCGGCCGCTTGTCCTCGTGGTAGTCCAATGCTTCGGAGCGGGAAATCGTAACCATGTGACCTCAACAATGCAGGAGTCGGACAAGCGCATCCATGCAGGCGCTTCAAGCGCAAGAACCGGCTGTCAACAGCGGGATATTAGCATAGGGGGACTTGCCCTGCGCTGATTGCCAAGGAGGAAGAACCAGAGCGAACGCAGCCCTGGAGAATGTCCCGGCACAGCGTACATGGTCCCGTGGCACAGCCGGAATTCGGACTGCTTCACCTCTGTTGCACTTTCCCGCAGGCACATTGTGGCGCAATGCCCCGGGACAGGCAGCTCGCTTGTGGCAAGACACGGAGCACGCGTTGCATGGGCAGCTGGATTTCCGGATGTCCTCCACCAAGAACGAGGCTACCGTGTGTATCCACTGCGGGAATGGAGGCCGTGAGCGACTTGCGCGCGGGCATCCGGCCTTGGCTTTCTCAGTTGACTGCCATGTTTGGTTCGGACGAACGGGTTTGGGGACTGCGAGACCCCTCCCCCTGTCTGGCCTGGTTGCGAGGCATCATGCAGCGGGATCGTAGATCTCGATCTGTGCCATCTCCCAATTCTGGGCAGTCCTGTCCCATGCATCGTGGCCCTGACGCCCCTTGGGCTCGTTGAAATTCAACCCGATCCCGTATACCGCCTTGCCGTGTCCCGCGTATTGCGCGCCATAGTCCCTGACGGCAATCTGCTTGAGGGCTGCCTGGGCGGACCGGTTGCGCTTTAACTCGATCACAACGAAAGTCTCCGAGGTCTCCACGACGACATCCGTTTTCCCGTGCCGCGTATGCACTTCGGCTTCCACACGCACAACCGACGGCATAAGGGAGAAGACCAGGAAGAGGAACTTTTGATAATCTCCTTCATGGCGCAACATGTCGAAGGTCACGCCATCCAGCAGGCGGTTGAAACAGGCGCATACCTGCTTGAAGTCTCTGGCGCCCAAGGCATTTTCCATCTCGCTCCACAGGCGATTCATTTTGGTTGAGCGAGCCGTTTGGTTCAGGTAGGTCAAGAGCAAGCCTTCGTCAAAGGCTTCCTTGACCTCCCGATTGGGAAATTCCAGCATCGTTTCGCCCATGCTGTCTGTCGCATAGGTAAGGAACCCCGCCTGAAACATGAGGGATGTCAAGTCCGGGTTCGACAAGCCAAACTTGTCCTCAATGCGCTGTGGGTCCTTCTCTATGTCACGCTGGTCGTAGCGATGTGCCTTCATGTATTGGAACAGAAAGTGGGGCATGCCTGTGTTCACCCATGAGCGCGGGAAGCCCCTGGCACGAATTCTGTGCGCCATTGTGGGGTGCATCAATTGTTTCAACACGCCCAGATAGGCAACGGGGTTGTACACGGCGGCGCTGCGCTCGGCGAATTGATAGCCGTTGTAGTAGTCGCGCAGGTCCGCACACAGATCTTCCGAACCTGATGCGCACGTTTCAGCAGCACAGGCAATATGCGCTCCGAAATATGCCTGGGTTTCCGCTTCCGTAAATCCACACAGTGCCCCGTAATGTGGGTCCAGGGATATGTCCACCAAGTTGTTGAAGGACGAGAACAGGCCTGCGCCTTCCACCCGACTGACGCCGGTCACGAAGACAAACTCAATGCAACTCGTCTGGCTCTTCAAGACGCGGTAAAAATGCCGCAGAATGAACATGATTTGGGTTTGGTCTGCATGGGAGGCGACGAGACCGGCCTCGAGCATGTCCGTGATGGGCGCGTCGTATTCGTCCACCAGTACCACCACTTTCCGCTGGCTTTGCAGAGACAGGGTTTGAATCACATGATTCAGCCCATTCCACGGTGTGTCTTCTGGCGGAGGAGGAGCAATGCCCAACACCAAACACTGGTTCCGGAGGACAGCACGCAAGTCGGCGTTTAGGTTCTCCACGTTGTTCGCAGCCACGCTGGACATGTCCAAGGCCAATACAGGACATGACGGTACGCGGGCCAAAAACCCGGATTGTTGAATGGCCAATCCTTGAAACAGATCATCATTCGCGCGGGCATACATGTGCTGCAGGGTGGATACCAGCAGCGACTTGCCGAACCGACGCGGGCGCGCCAGGAATGCGTAGTCCAAAGGCTCGGCCAGCATGCGCTCTATATAGGCGGTCTTGTCCACGTAGACTTGGCCGCGTGCACGAATGACCGAAAAGTCCGAAGAACCAGAGGTCGGCAAGGACGCGGACAGCGTAGCAACGGTTGCATCAGGCACAGCGTTTTTCTGGCCTGGATCAAGGTCTCTGTGGCCTGTTGCCAAATCTCTGCTCCTTTGCTGGAGAGCGAGGATCCTGATTGTAGCGCAGGGTCCTGTTGCTTGCGACCGACGACTCGGTTGTGCTGATTGGCTGTTGGGCAACACGGAGTTCACCGCTGTGCTGTGTCCCCAGAGACAAATTCTGCCGAATGCAACGACTCATTGCACGCGAAATGCCCCTTTCCGAACTTGAATCCTGCCTTTGCCATTGTCCCGTCGCCGGCATTTGGGCAGAGGCAGCACGGACCCTTAGACTGGTATGTTGCAGTACCGGGTGTCTTCTTTGCGGGCTCTCTTTGCCACTATGCCGTGCGGTGTGTTGACCGGCCAGGATTTGTCGCTTTTCCATGCCTGCCATATACGACAATCTTGATGCGCATCTGGGCGCGGCATTGCGCCAGACTCTGGCCGGGTCCACAAGGCTGGATGCCTGCGTAGGGTACTTCAACTTGCGGGGCTGGAAGGAGATTGCCGATGCCATTGCCCAATTGCCCTTCAAGGTGGGCGCGGCATCCCCTGTGCGTCTGCTGATCGGCATGGGGACCGGAGAACATTCCGATCTGCGCCACGCTTTGCGTCAAGGGCAATTCCCGCGCAATACCAATGCGCGGGCAGCGCGTTTGCAACAAGACACCGAAACCGCGTTGCGGGAGCAGCTGGCATTCCGGGTACCCTCCACCAGGGACGAGACCACACTCCGCAGCTTGCGCGCGCATCTGCAGGAAGGTCGGGTGCATGCCAGGATGCATTTGGCCTTCGCGCTGCATGCCAAGCTGTATCTCTGCCACTTGCAGGATCGGACCGCCACGGATCGGAAGGGATTCCTGGGGTCCTCGAACCTGACCTACGCCGGGCTGCAGCGGCAGGGAGAACTCAACATCGATGTCCTGGACGGCGATGCCACGCGCAAGTTGCAGGCCTGGTTTGATGACCGCTGGAACGATCGGCTCAGTGTTGACGCCAACGACGTGCTGATGCGGCTGCTGGATGAAAGCTGGGTGGCGGAGCACCCGTTGCCGCCCTACCTGATTCATCTCAAACTGGCCTACCACCTCTCACGTGATGCCCGCCAGGGGCTGATCGAGTTCGACGTGCCCGCCGCCATTCGCTCCCGGCTCCTGGAATTCCAGACTGCCGCGGTGCGCATCACGGCCCGCCGGATCATGGTGCAGGGCGGCGCCATGATTGCCGATGTGGTCGGTCTGGGCAAGACCATGATGGCTACGGGAGTGGCTCTGACTCTGCAGGAACGGCATGGCTACGAGACCTTGATCATTGCCCCTAGGAACCTGGTGGCCATGTGGCAGGAGTACCTGGACGAGTATCGACTGCTGGGGCGCGTGCTCAGCCGTACCCAGGTCCACAACGAGCTGTCTGCACTGCGCCGTTTTCGCTTGGTGATCATTGATGAATCCCATCATCTGCGCACCCGCAGTCGGCGGGATTATCGCTCCATTCGGGACTACATTACACAGAACGAACCCAAAGTGCTGCTGTTGACGGCTACCCCCTTCAATCGTTCAATGGAAGATGTGGCGAATCAGCTGGGTCTGTTCCTCGCGGACGATGTGCCGTTGCCGGTACGGCCCGAGGCGGCCCTGCGCCGTCAAGGCGAGTACAACTTCAAGACACGATACGGGCTGGACAATCTCAATTCGCTGACCGCCATGCGCCGCAGCGAGGAGGTGGAGGACTGGCAACGTCTGCTGTCGCACTTTTTGATTCGGCGTACCCGCAGCTTCATTGAAGAGAACTATGCGGAAACGGATGCCGAAGGTCGCACTTTCCTGACCCTGGGGAGAGACCAGGGACACTTCTATCTGCCCCGGCGCAGGCCCCGGAAACTGGAATGGAAGACTGCCCCGGACGATCCGGCGGCGGAACTGGAAGGCGATGCAGTGCTTGACGAAATCGGGGCCCTGTCATTGCCCCGATATCAATTGCAGAATTTCTTGCGTACCGCTGCCGAACCGACGGCAGCGGAAGGGGAAGTGCTGGACCGATTTGCCACGGGCAGTCGGGGCAACCTGCAGGGCATTACGCGGGCGATGCTGTACAAGCGTCTGTCCTCCGGTGGCCATTCCTTCGTATTGTCTCTGCGTCGGCATCTTCTGCACAATTGGGTGATGTTGCAGGGCCTGATATCGGGAGACGTGATTCCGGCAGGTACCTACGACAGCGCAGGCTTTGAGGACGAGAGCGATGAGGAGAGCTGGACCACTGCCTCTGCCCTGAATCCGTCTGGTCCCGCCCCGGACTGGACTGCACTGGCCGAGACCACACTGGCCCGGCTCAAGGCGCAAACGCCCTCCAGTGTCACCTTGCTGTCCGCCCGTCTCTTTGGAGCGGAGCTGCAAACCCGGTTGCGGGAAGACAACCGCATTCTGCAAAACATTTTGGCCCGGGTTCCCGTCTGGCATGCAGCTCGGGACAGCAAACTGCAATCGTTGTTCCGGTTGCTGGATGAGGTACACCGGGAAGACAAGGTTCTGGTTTTCACGGAGTTTGCCGATACCGCGCAATACCTGTACCGCGAGCTGATCAACTTGCGCATAGGCGGGGGACTGGGACTGATCACCGGATCCGGAACAGATGCCGAACGAGGCCATGGACAGGATGCCGTGACCATAGCCCGTTCTTTCAGTCCCCACACGGCGGGGGTACCGGGCACCACAGCGCCGGTGGAGCAGGAATTGTGCGTCGTGGTGGCCACCGATGTGCTTTCCGAAGGACTCAATCTGCAAGACTGTTCCATCGTCGTCAACTTCGATTTGCCATGGGCCATCATCAAGCTGATTCAGCGTGCCGGACGCGTGGATCGCATTGGGCAGGAAGCGGCAGAGGTCGTCATTTACAGTGTCTGTCCCACCGACGGCGTGGAAGCCGTGATCGATTTGCGCGGGCGCATTCGGCGGCGGCTCGCGGAATCGGCAGCCCTGTTCGGTTCGGACGAACGGTTTTTTGGAGATCGGGAAGAAGAAACCCAGGTGCGCAGTTTCTTCAACGAGAATGCGGCGCTGTCCACTTTGGAGGAGGAGGATGTGGATTCTACCTCCAAGGCATACGAGATATGGCGTATGGCCAAACTGCATCATTCGGACGCGGCCAGACGGGCCGAAGCATTGCCCGACCAGGTCCATGCCACACGCCGGAAGGGCATGGAACCCCAAGGCGTGTTGGCCTATACCCTGCGTTGGCAGCGACCGTGGAGGAAGGAGGCGGACTGGAACCCCTGCCAGACCTGGATATGAACATTCGCTGCGGAAACACCCTGGTGGGCTGTGTGTCCACCGAGGACCTAAAGCAAATGTATGCGGGCGACATGATTGTGGCCCAGAAACTGCTTGGTATAGGGGACAAGGCAGTGGTCCTGCGGGAGAGTTATCGGCGATTTCAAAGAGCCCAGGATTCGAAACTGGATGACAAGGTGGCAGATTTCAAAGGCAGTCTGCAACGCGACACTGATGCCTTGCGTCACGAATTGGATTGCCTCTTCTCCCAGGCAGACAGTCAGGAGACCGGCTGGAACCTGAATCATTGGCGCAGGTCGCACAAGCCGTTTCACTGGATGGCCGAGTTTCCCGAGGCGATTCTGGGAGGGGGATTCCATGTAGTGATTGGAAATCCGCCGTTCATTGCAAAGAGGAAAGTGGTTCCCCATTTGTATCGGTTTCAAGGTTTTGAAACGGACAATGCACCAGATATTTATGCACCCTGTATGGAGAGAGCGGCAAGCCTGCTGTCCCAGCAAGGTCGATTTGCCATGATTGCTCCAATCTCATTGGTATCTGGTTTGAAGTTCGACAGTCTGCGTCAAGCCTTGTCAAAGCAACTGCCAATGCGTTGGGTAACTGTTTTCGATTTGATTCCTGGGCATCTCTTTAAGGCCAAGGTATGCCCAGCGATAACAATGGGCACGGCTGGGCCCAACAACAATGGAACGGGATACACAAGCAATCTTCGGCGTTGGCGTCCAGCGTATCGGCCGTTTTTGTTCTCTACCACGCGTTTTTCTCGCAGTACACCAACCAAGGAAATGAAATCTGTTTGGCCCCTGATCGGTGATGGGGATGCCAGTGGAATGTTGCAGAAACTGAGGGACACCAACCGAACAGTTGGACACTATGTCAGAAGACATGGGAAATACAAAGTTGGTAGAAAGACGGTCAGGAATCTCTGATTCCTGACCGTCTTTCTGGTGGAACCGCCCTGCTGGCTCAAGACTGGGACTAGTCCAGGCAGAAGGATTCCACAAACCGAAGTAAAGTGGATGCATTTTGACACTGCACTGCATCAGAACGCGGCTTTTCTGATATTTGCAGGACGTTTTGGGCATTGGTTGTGGACCGCTGTCAGTGATGCCTTTCATACCACTGACAGCATGCTCAAGTGGTTTCCTTGTAATTTGGACTTGCTGACCCCGGCTTCCAGGCAGTTGGCCGATTTGGCAAAACAGCTGGATTTGGCTCAAAAGAAAGCTCCTATGGTTGACCGTAATAGGAACTTCATTGGCGGCTATGATATCGGAGCATGTCGGGACATCACCGATGAAGCGGACCAACTGATCATGAATTGGTTAGGGGTAGGTCAATACTGGCCCACGATACTGATGCTGGACAATCGCATTGTCAAGTCTGGATCCAGAGGAGTAAAGACTTCATACGAATGGTTGAAGGACTGGACACCGACGCGAGGCCCTTGGGATCCTTCCATGCTGGAATAGCGCCAATACTTCCCGATAGTCTGCACCTTGGTGATGCCTGTAATGTCAGAATTACCCCAATCCCTGGAATAACGGCCCCTCTGGTCAGCTGTTGAGGATCATGGTGTATGCATTCGGCCACAGTGCGTGTACAGGGCCTAGCAGTGCCCGGGACCGTTCTACGATATGGGGCCGGTTTCACCGCGGTCGATAGGAGTCTTGATGTCGCCTGTTTTCTCTGTATATCGTCACAATTTCTTTACAGTAGCCAGCAGCAGTGTCCTTTTCGTATGGAAGGAGCACTGTATTGCGATTGTGGGCAAGGGGATTCCTGATCTTTGCCAGAAATTCTTTTCGAGTGTTCCAGTAACCTTTGTCTTGTCCCAATACTGCCTTGAACGTCTTGTTCCATTCAGCAAATATGATGTTAAACAAATCGGCAGGATTGGTGAAGTCAAGCAGATTGTGTGAGGCGCGACCGGCAAAAGATTTTATCTCCCTCTCGCGTACCTCGCGACACCTGTCGAAGATCTTTCGCAGCTTGGGACGAGTTTCCTCCAACTCTGCGATCCATGATTCTCCGTGCTGTTCCAGCATTTTGTCAGCAATCAACTGACGCAAGGCCAATTCAGCTTCACTCCAAATTGGCCATAACTCTATCTCACGACTGAGAATTTTCAAATATGTCTGGAAGTGTTCTGAATACGCTGCATAATTGTCTTCGTTGGTTTCCTTGATCAGACCATAGCGCATAAATTCATCTACGTCAGTCTGTTGCACATCGACTGGTGGCCCGAAGAGGATCTGCAATAGTTTGCGTAGAGTATCGTCCTCATTGAGCAAATCTCTCATGCGGTCGTATTGATCGAGAAAAGAACCTTGAATATGCTGTCCGACCCGATCCACATTGATACTTCCGTGCTCGCGAAATGACTCAACGAGTTCATATCCCAGCGTTTCCAGCAAGTAAGGATGCCCACCGCAGTAATACTTGATCCGATCTTTGTCCTTGGCATCCACCATTCCGGGCGTTGGAAATCGTGCAAAGTATTCTTGAAGTTCCAAATCGTCAAACATTGCCTGGCAATGTTTGTGAAAGATGCCGTCAAATGTCGAGATGGCCTGTGTTTGCAGTTCGATTTCACGGATTGTCCGGCGCGATGTTGTCACAAAAGTGACACGCCATTCGGGACGATAGGATAGTTCACGCAAACCCTGGAATCCGGAGGCACTGTCTTTAAACACATGGCGTGCATGGTCAAATTCATCCAGGATGAATACAATCCGTATTTTGTCTTGGCGTATACGCTGGAAAAATCGTTGGATACGACTGTAACCTTCGGTCCACCCCAGTTCATCACTCACGGCCCTGTCGGCGGCCCGTTTTATGGGTTCGGTCATCCATGCGATCTCTTCCAACTCATCACAACAGTTTGTTACGAGGGCTCGGAAGAAACTGGAAGGTTGGTTATAGGTCCCGAGATTTATCCAAATGGGCAAGGATCTGTCAGCAATCAACTCCTCTTTCCTTTCCATGATCGCGTGGTGCACCAGACTGCTTTTGCCAATTTTATGATCACCGAATGATTGCCAGATTTCCTGGATTGGACGGCCGAATGACACGATTTTCTATCACCTGAAGATCGGACTGGCGTCCAATAAAACGCTCGCCGTGCACAATGCTTCCATGGTCAGAAAAAGGATTGTCAAAGCACTGAGACATCGATCGGGATTTCTTCATTATGTATGGGCGACAAGCCATTCCTTAAAAAGGCCAACACGAATGCTGTACTGCGCTTGTTCCTTCTTTATCACGTCGCGTTGGACCAAGTCGTCCAAGATGTTCTCAACGGAGCAATCCGTTTCACAATCAATGTCTTCGCGAGTGCATGAACCATTCTGGCTGGCTAAAGCGATGGCTTTTAGGACATTGAGAATGTCTTGATCACTGATGCCGTCTTTTGATGCGTCACCTGAGTTGATCAGGTTGTCAAATTTGTCCTGACTTAGGGCATTGACACCTCTGACAAGTTCATGCTTGACCCGTTCGACATCGGCCGATGAAACGGACGGGACACGTTCTCGGTTCATGTACTCTACAAGCCGATTGCAGAAAATCTGGATGTAGAAGGGACTTCCGGCTGTGAGTTCCAGTATACGTTCAGTGGATTGCTCGATGTAACGGTTGCCTCCTGTAGGTTCTTCAATCAGGCCTTGGGCATCTTCCTCGCGGAGGTAAGTGACACGCTCATCTTGTGTAGTGCCAAATTCATTGGGAAATTTTTCTTTGAACTTTGGCATATCGTCCTGACCAACCAGTACGACACTGAAATAATTTTCCTGAAGCAAAGCTTTCCAATTTTTCATGAATGACTCAGGAATGCGGCTCTCCACAATCATCTGATGAATATAAGAAAACTCATCGATCAAGAGCACGATACGCACATTGCGCCATTCTGCAGTTCTGGCAATTTGGCGTTGGTATTTGTCAAACACAGTTTTGAAGTACGTTATCGGAGTCGGGTGTGCAAAAAAATCAGAGGCACTGGGAATATCTGGATTCAAGGCTGCGATGCCTTCTCGATACTCCTTGTCTTCAAGGGCGTCAGCGAACTTTTGCAGAATAGACCACAAAAACTGGTACGGGAAAGGAACACCTGATGATTCGTCAATGTTTGAGGCAATATTCCCTATGTCCAGAATTAGAAGTTCCTTTTGACATTCAAGTTTCTTCTTCAAATGGAACAGAACAGAGGATTTCCCGGAACGCTTCTGACCAAAGATAACGATGCTTTTGCCTTGCGTGCTCGGGGCCTGCAACACCCTGGCAATATTGCGTATCAATTCGCTGCGTCCGAAGAACATTTCTTCCGAATCCACAATGGAACCTTCAGCGTATGTGGCATAAGGATTATCGATTGAAATGAATTCGTCGCTTGAATCGAGACGAACTCTCAAATTATGAGTATCAGTTCTCTGAATGGCCTCCCTGGTACGAGTGCGAAATTTTGCATAAACCGGAAGTGAAAACGCCTTGTCCTGTATTGCACGTTCTGAAATCCTTAAGTCAATGGTCAAATTTTTCTTGGTTCCTGCCTCCAGTCGACCATCCAACTTGTTTTCTGATTTGATCAGTTCAAAACGGTTGTCATCTTGGCTAACGATTAGCTCCAATGCTTCAGCTGGACTGCGGTTGATCCGGTTGGCAATCCCAATATCGACTTTGAGACGATGCTTCTTGTTGGGGGTGTGTTTATTCTGCAGCAGCGCAAAAGATAGATCGGGAACGGAATCCCGATACAGATGCTTGCGATTCTGTTGCGTCTTGTCCTCAATGGTCTCCACTACAGGATAAATTGCTTCAATATCCAGCTTCGTTGGAGTGGCCTTAATTGCTTTCAGGAAATCACGGCAATCGCTCTCAATTTGATTACAAAGGCGCTCCCTCTCTTCGAATTTGTCTTGCTTGCAAAGATCTAAGGCTGCCTTCAATATGTTTTGCAATTGACTGATACTTGCTTTGTTTGAATGGGTTCTTGCATAGATCTTGCAGCTGTCCAGACTCTGCAGGCTGGTTTTGAGAAAAACATCTGCAAAATGAAATTGACATATTGGTCTCAGCTCTTTGGAAATGGCCTCCAAGTTCTTGTCTGTCATGCATCTTATTTCAGGCTGTAAACCAGCAAACCCGCTTGAATGCTGTGTCATTTTCCGAGGGGATAAATGGATGCCTTTGGATTGCAAGAACTTGATATAGGCAGATTGTAGCTTTGCATCGGTATCCAAATAACGCAAGAGATTTCCGGCTGCATAATTGCTTCTGGAAATCAGATGGGAAATGGATTCAAACGTGCTGTACCGTTGTTCAGTTCCCTGGAACTGGAAGATTTCCCTAATGGCTGTGTCTGTTTGCGGTACCTGTCGCCCAATGGGTACTTTGGAACGCTCAAAAGTCATTGTATACAGAAATCTGACCAACGCATTCCTTGCCAAGGGACTGACTGCACGGTCCGCAAGCGCGCCATCGTATGCAATCAGTGCCTCTAAATATAGATCTTGGGCACTTTCCAAAGGTTGGTGTTCAAATACTGCTGCATCTCCCATTGAGGCCAAGCCACGACCAAGATAACGACAGAACAGGACTGACCCTTCTTCGTTGAGATCAGACCTGAGACGAGCGGCGGCAGCAAAATAATAGCGAGCTCGTTCCCTTGGTCGTTGTCTGCTGATATTTGAAGCCTGTTTGTCGAGTTTCTGAATATCGGAATGGTCAAATTTCTGTTTCTGTGTCTTGTCAGGGGGACTGACTTGATAGTCACGGTTTTGGAGGAAGAATCGCGCAAATTTCGTTACGCCATTCCCTGACTGAACACCAGTTTTTGAACCAATATAGAGGTCTTCCAATCGTCGTTTTGGCCATTCCCGCTTTGGAAATCGATGTTGATGTGTCTTCAAAACGTCAATTGCATTTTGAATGTTGCCGAGTTGTTCATGAAGATCAACCAACTCCTTGACCGCTTCTCCGGCACGATCATTCTGTGTAATGGCTAATTCATATAGCTGCATTGCACGGTTGAAGTTCTCCTCCAGCAGTCGAGCACGTTTTGCTTGGGCAAAAGGACCCTTGCCTCGGGGTACACGACCGAGCCGACGCGCGCGCCGTTCGTATTCATGCCATGTTTCGCGTTTTTCTTGGGCTTGTGGGAAATTTGGTGCACACGACAGAACCTTTTGGATTTGTGCAATGGCCTGTGCATAGTGGCCACCATCGGCGTGTTCACAAGCATGGTCGAACATTTTTTTAACTGTAATGTCCGTGAAATCCGTACTGGTTGAACCCTTTGGTGGCTTCTTTAATGTTTCAGATGTCTGAGGGTTGGATGGTGCCAACACTACATTCTTCGTGGATGACGTAGAAGCGGTTTCCGAACGTGTAGCCTTTTCAACCACAGATTCCGCGCTGACTTTGGTTTCCCACCGAGTAATTGTATCTACAACAATGGTTGTCTTGCTGTCGTTGTGTGCCAGCGTAACGTGTTCAGGCCCTCGTTCTACTAGGATGCCGGCGATTTCATGACCGTCGTTTGACCAGAAAGTTACGTGACTTCCAATTGGAACTTGCTGTTTGATCAGAGAGGCAATGGGCGAATATTTAGCGGAAGGTTGCATGGATTGGTTCTGTTGCAGACATATGAATTAGGAGTCACACAGGCTAAAGCATTGTACAGTTGTTATGTCAGAGCGGTCCCTGCATTAGGCTGGCCCACGGTACTGAGCTGGAATAGCGCCAATCCCTCCCGACGTTCTCCCCCCGATGCTTCCTGTACTGTCAGGATTGCCCCCACCTCTGGAATAACGGTTTCCATTGTCAGCTGTTGAGGATCATGGTATAGACAGAAGCTATGCATTCGGCCACAGTGCCTGCGCAGACCTGACGGTGCTCGGGATCGTTCTATGATATTAGGCTAGGTTTCACCGCGGTTGATCAGGAGTCTTGATGTCGGCTCGTCTGCCTTCCCTGCATACATCCGAGTCCGAGTACATTTCCATCCGCCGCAAGCAGGGCCTGTATGTGGACAAGACCCACCACTTCGCGTCTCTGTTGGCGGAGGACAACAAGTACGTGTTTCTGGCTCGTCCGCGGCGTTTTGGGAAAACCCTGCTGATTGCCACCCTGGAAGCCTATTTTCAGGGCGATCTGCCCCAAGTCAGACCCGTGGACGATCAGGACAGGCCAGCCCGACCCGCTCCGGTGGCCCCGACGCAGCTGTTTGCCGGTACGGCGGTGCAGGACATTGCCCCCCTGCAGCCCATCCATCCTGTCATTCGCTTGAACATGGCGTATGCTGCGGCCGACACGGCGCAGGAACTGGTGCGCAAGCTGCAGCTACATCTGGAAAGGGTGTACACCCAGTGGTATCGGCGCGGGGTCAATGTCGGATTGGAGCCCTGTGATCCCGCCTTGAATCGGATCCGGTTTGAGGATGCCTCGGACCCGGCTTTGCGACTCACGGATCTGATTGATTGCCTGGAACAGCATTACCGCAGATCGCCCGTGGTCCTGATCGATGAATATGATGCTCCGGTTACCCACCTGCTCGGTACGGATATGCCCGCGGCGCCTTTCCTGCGGGTCCTGCGGAATTTCTACGGAGTGCTTAAATCCAGCGAAAATGCTCTGCGCTTTGTGTTTATTGCCGGTATCAGCCGCTTTGCCCATGTCAATCTGTTTTCCGCCCTCAACAACCTGCAGGACATTACCCTGAATCCGCTGTACGCTGATCTGTGCGGGTTTACGGAATCAGAGGTGCAGAACTGCCTGCAACCCTACTTGGAAGTGGGAGCGCAACATCTCGGCTGCTCATCTGACGATCTGCTGTCCGAATTGCGTGACTATTACAACGGCTATCGTTTTGGGCTGACGGGACGGGAAGAAAATGTCTACAATCCGTTTTCCTTGGCCGCCTGTCTCAACGGTGTGCAACATCAGGCGATTGCCCGACAATGGCAGGAACTGGGCTGGCCCAACTTCTGGGCGGAATCCGGCACCCCTGAATTTCTGGTTCGTCTGGTGCAAGAGGGCCAGTTTACCCTGTCTCGGCAACTGCCTTCGCTGGATGGCTTGTTACAGGTTGCCTACACTCTGGAAAATCTGGATTACCGTATCCTCATGTGGCAAACCGGGTACTACACAGTGCGTCGGAGTGGCCGATCCCTGTACCTGGCCTATCCCAACAAGGAAGTAAGCCTCACATACGCCCAAAGCCTGTTGAAGCTGTATACCGAGGTGCCAGACTATCCTGTGCTGCGTGGTTTGCATACTGCCTTGCGTGAAGAAAGATACGACACATTCTGTCATCGGCTCACCACCTTCATGGCGGGCGTGCCCGGTGAAAAACTGCGAAAGGAAACAGATTGCCATTTGGTTTTGCACGCCCTGTGCCAGTTGATGCAAGTGGATTTCCAGTCAGAAGTCCATGAGTGGGGTGGGCGGTCCGATATGGTGGTGCAATTCCCGGCTTATGTCTGTGTGATTGAACTGAAGTATCACGAGTCCGTCAGGGCGGCGATACGCCAGATCCAGCAACATGCCTATGGACGAAGATACCATGACGGTACCCGTCAGGTTGTGGGGCTGGGATTGAATTTTATGCCAGGCAAAAGCCACGAGGGACCCAGCCTGCAATTCGGGACAGTGGAACTGTACCGGCCCCAGATCAGTGAACCGGTGGAGACATCCCGATCAGAAACTCGCAAGCCAGTGTTGTAGTCTCTGCGTCTTTCGCCGCCTTGCGAGATTGCGGCAGGAGAAGAAAGTGTGTCAGAATGCAGCAATCATGAGCGACAACTATAATGGCAGTGTTGTGGTAGAGACTGCCCTGTTCCCGTTTGCCGGAGAGACAAATGCTCTTTGTCCTTCGGTCCGGCCTGAGCGGACACCTCGCATACCTCACCCGATTCCGTACCAGGGCAGCAAGCGCAAGATGGCGTCCACGATTCTGCGCTACCTGCCACCTCATATAGAGCGGTTGGTAGAACCTTTTGCAGGATCGGCGGCATTGTCCCTTGCTGCAGCTGTCCGCCGATGCGCGGATCAATTCTGGCTGAATGACGCGCACGAACCCCTGCTGCAGCTATGGAAAGAGATAGTGAATCGCCCCGATGCACTGGCAAACAGCTATGCGCGCCTGTGGCACGAACAACTGGGACAGGAACGGGCTTATTATGATCGAATTCGACAGCGGTTCAACGTCCAACATGATCCGGAGGATTTTCTCTATTTGCTGGCGCGGTGCGTCAAGGCAGCCATTCGCTACAATGCCCACGGTGAATTCAACAATACCCCTGACAATCGCCGCCGCGGCGCGCGGCCGGCAGAAATGCGTCGGCGCATTGCACAGGCTTCGATACTGTTGCGGAATCGCACTCGCCTGACCGCTTGGGACTACAAGCAGGTATTGGCTGCCTGTACGCCAGACGATCTGGTTTATATGGACCCGCCGTATCAAGGGGTGTGTGGCAGCCGCGATTCCCGCTATTTGCCCCGGTTCACGCACGACGATTTTTGCCATGAACTGGCCCGGCTGAATACCCGAGAGATCATGTTCGTTGTTTCGTATGACGGACGGACAGGAGCCAAGACCTTCGGTGATCCTTTGCCGACTGCGCTCAATCTCAAGCACCTGGAAGTGTATGCTGGCAGATCCACACAGGCGACGCTGCTGGGACGAGCCGACGTTACCTACGAATCTCTGTATCTTTCACCCGCGCTGTTGTCTCGGTTGCCACCGAGTCTAGTCCATGAGCAGTGAACTCCCTCCAGAATTCCTCGATCGTCTCGACTCGGTCACGGCCAGACGTGCTAGGGCGTGTTGATTAATTTGTGGAAACAGGGCAGGCCATGCGATCCAAGTCCCCACCACGGAGCCACCCCATGGCGCCACGACTGATCCTGACCGATGACATGTGGGTGCGGATCGAGACCGTGCGGGCCGAAATCCGTCCCCGGGTGGGCCGTCCTTCGATTTTGGGCGACCGGATGTTCGTGGAAGCCGTGCTGTACCCCACCCGGGCCGGCAGTCCCGGGCGCGACCTGCCCGCGGACTGCGGGCAATGGGACACGGGGTACCCGCGGGTTCGCAGGGGGGAACGCCCAGGCCTCGGGGCCGCATGGGGGCGCCGGGTCCCGCCCGTATCCGGCGCGGCGGAGCTGTGGGCGGCCCTGTACGTGGATTCCACCATCAGGCGTGCGCATCCGCATGCGGCGGGGGCCGCCCAACAGGGGGCGGTCCGGCAGCCCCAGCCCTCGGGCGCGCCCGGGGCGGTTGCTCCACCCAGCGGCACGCCCTCGGCCTGGATGACCCGACCGGCCTCGGGTTCGCCTGGACCGGCGGGGAGCGGCCGGCCGGGGAGGGGTGCGCGGCCCTGGGGCCGGAGGCCGTCCCCCGGTTGCCGCCGACCGCCGCGGTCAGGGATCGGGCGTAGGACCGCGCCGCCCTCCGGGACCCGCGGGCGGCCCCGGCGGTGGAGGCCGTGATTCCGGCCCAGCAGCACCGCACGGAGCCTATCCCCCATGACCTGGCGCAGTACGCGTGGCGGGAACAGAGCGCGCGTTTCTTCCCCCGTCTCCAGCCGTTGCGGGGCATGGCCACGCGCTGTGCCCAGTGGCAGCGCACCTTTCGGGCCCTGGTGCAGGGGGCGGCCACCTGGATCCTGCTGCGATCATTAATCCACACGCCCTAGAACTGTGATTGACCATATTCTGGTGCATGGGTACATTACGACCGAAGATCTAAAAGAATGCTACGGATACAATCATCCACCGCGTGCGGCCCGTGATGTACGGGAAGAAGGAATCCCACTGGAGACATTCAAAGTGACGGGGTCTGATGGGCGCAGAATAGGAGCCTACCGGTTTGGTGATCCCTCGGCCATGAGGCGAGGGCGACAAGGGGGCCGCCAGACATGGCCGAAGAAATTCAAGGACGCCTTGGCAGACCGCTATGACTCCCGGTGCGGTATCTGCAGTATGGTCTATGCTCCCCGCTATCTGCAGATAGACCACCGCATTCCCTTTGAGGCAGGAGGTGAACCTTCGGGTGAACCAGATCTCAAAGACTTCATGCTGTTGTGCGGATCCTGCAATCGTGCCAAGTCTTGGTCATGTGAGCATTGCCGGAATTGGACCATGGACCACCTGCTGGAAGTCTGTCAGACATGTTATTGGGCCTCACCGGATGGGTACGCTCACATCGCGCTGGAACTGGCACGCCGCCTGGACATTGTATGGAAGGCCGATGAAGTTCCTGCCTACGAACCATTGGTTGCCCTGGCACAACATGCACAACAAGAGTTGCCTGCATTTGTGAAAGATGTGTTGAAGGCCACTGTCCAGTCTGGCTCCACTGATTCAGTGTGATTGGGACGCTACAAACGGCCAACGGGAACCGCAGGCGTGACAGTCCGGGCGAGGTCTCGGCACATGACGCCATCATCCGCAAGCTGTTAGCCAGCCTCACGATACCGAGACGCTGGGACAGCAGGCACAGACTCGGGGCACAGTCCACCGGTGGGTTGCGGATCAGGGATGACACGATCCTGGACCAGCCCTCTGTCCGAAAGATCAAACGGGTGGCCCAACAAACCCACGGCAGCGACCGCATCAAGCCGGGATCGGGCGGACGGATTCAGAGCAAACTCTGGCTGGCATCCAGGAAAATCTTGGTGTAATAGCCCAGGTAGCACAGCAACAGGAAAACACCCAACGCTTTGTTGCTTTTGAAACCTGTAAACCAGACCACGGCAAAAGGCAAGGCGCTGGTGAAAAGCATGACCGGGTAATCCAGGGTCAACAGAGTCTCCGCCGCGGCCGAGAGCGGTTTGATCAAGGCCGTAATGCCAATAATGGCCAGCACATTGAAGACGTTGCTGCCGACCAGGTTTCCCACCGCGATCTCTTCCTCTCCGTGGCGGACGGCGACCAGAGTCGTGACCAGCTCCGGCAGGCTGGTGCCCAGCGCGATGATCGACAACCCAATGAAGAGCTCGCTGATGCCCATCATGCGCGCCAGCCCGCTGGCGCCATCTACCAGCCAATCAGCTCCCAATGCCAGCCCCGCAATGGAAATGGGCAGAATGACAAAGTTGACGACCAAAATGCGCTTCTTCGACTGGGTTTCCGTCTCTGCCACTTCTTCGACGTGGGTGTTGCGGCCCGCCATGTAGCTGTAGCCCATGAAAAAGGCCAGTCCAATGACCAGAATCAAGCCCTCCCAGCGGCTGATCTGCCGATCGGCTCCCAGCGAGAAGAGGACCAGCAGCAGGGAAACCAGCAGCATGTAGGGATATTCCCGCTGCAACATCTGTTTTTCAATCGGGAGCACTGTAATGATCGCACCCAGACCCATGATTAGGCTGATGTTGGTGATGTTGCTGCCCACCACGTTGCCGATGGAGAGATCTCCGGAGCTGTCCGGGCCCAGGTTGGCAAAGAGGCTGACCATCAATTCCGGCAGACTGGTGCCAAAGGCCACAATCGTGAGCCCAATCATGATCGGGGACATGCCCAGGGCCGCTGCCAGCTTGCTGGCGCTGCGGACCATCCAGTTCCCGGACAGGATGAGAACCACCAGTCCCACCAGCACTTGCGCGCTGAGAAGCGGCAGGCCCTCCATGAAGGCAATGGACATTGGGGTAGAGACCGCTTGGATGCCGAAAACCCGTGCCCGGTTTTCGCTCAGCCTGCGGGCATCTCCAGGATGGTGCCCAATCGGCCCTGCATGCTCCAGGGGCCAGCCCAGGCAATGTCGGCCGTGATCATTTGACCCTTGAGGTCTTGATCGGATTCCACAAAAACCAGTTTGTTCTGAGGAGTGCGCCCCAGCCATTTGCCGCGGTGCAGTTTCTCTATCAGCAGCTCCTGCGTGGTGCCCAGCAGCCGCTGATTCTGGGACTGGCAGATGCCTTCCATGAGAGTCTCCAGCCGGCGGTGCCGTTCCTTCTTGACGGCTTCGGGTACATCATCCTCCATGCGGCGGTCGCTGACAGTCCCCGGCCGGGGACTGTAACGGGCCAGATGCGCCTTGTCCAGTTCCAGGTCCTGCAGCAGTGCAAAGGTGTCCTCGAACTGGCGATCCGTCTCGCCACAGAATCCCACAATGATGTCGGTGTTGATTCCGCAATCGGGAATGGCGTTGCGAATGCGATTCACCAGCGCGCGGTATTCCCCATTGGTGTAACCGCGATGCATCCGAGCCAACACCTCGTCATTGCCGGCTTGTACGGGAACTTCCAGATGCTTGCACACCTTGGGCAGATCACGAACGGCCTGCAGAATACGATCCGAAAAGTACGAAGGATGGCTGGTCAGGAAGCGAATCCGCCACAGTCCGGGAATCTCGTGCAGTTCCGCGAGCAGGTCTGCCAGGTCGGGGGCTCCCGAAGCGGCAAGTCCGTGTTGCACCGGGACATGGTCGCTGTGTCCCAGAATCCCCAGCATGTCATACCCATAGCGGTCCACGATCTGGCCTAGCAAAGTGACTTCCCGGGCTCCCTGTCGCACCCGCAACCGGATTTCATCCACTATCTCGGCCATCGGCCGACTTCTTTCCACACCCCTTCGGAAGGGAATGATGCAGAAGGTGCAGGCATGGCTGCATCCGTAGACCACAGGCACAAATGCCGTGACTTCCCCTGTTCCGTGCGTCTGGGCGTCGGGCCTCGTGGTGGCCCAGTCCTGCTGCAAGTGGATTTCCCGGGTCAGTTCCTGCTGCAGCGTGCGGGTCTGGGTGTTGAGCCGAGAACTCTGCAGATAATTGACCAACGGGGTTGACTCGCTGGGTGGCATAAAGACATCCACATGGGGGAATTTCTTGCGCAGGGCCGGACTGGGCTTTACGCCGACCATGCATCCCATGAGAGCCAAGGTCCGTTCAGGTTTCTGGCTCTTCCATTGTTTGAGAGCCCCCAGCTTGCCTGCTGCCTTGTCCTCGGCGCTCTGTCGCACCACGCAGGTGTTGACCACAGCCACATCGGCTTCTTCCAGCTTCTGGGAAGGGGCGTAACCCAATTGTGCGAGGGCGTCGGCCACATGTTGACTGTCCGCCGTGTTCATCTGGCACCCAATGGTCCAAATGTGAAATTGCCGGTCTTCCGTACTCATGGGGTCGATCCTGAGGGACTACAGAGAGGCATGGCCTGTGGTGCGGTGTCGGTTCCTGTGTGCGCTGCGGTCTCTGTCTGAATGCGCCGAAACCACCATGCATTATCCCACGTGGGGATCTGTGGGGTAAACATTCATCTGTTCAATGCAGACGCGGTATGGCAGCTGGGCGGCAAAGACGATCGTATCGGCAATGTCCTGGGCTTGCAGCATGCGGGTTCGTGCCTCCGTCGGTGGCGGTGCCGGCCGGCGATCCAGAAGGGGCGTGGCTCCGACTCCCGGGTTTATGAGAATGGCACGCACACCATAGGGATTGCCTTCCTCGTTCAGCACCTGGTTCATGGCCACCATGCCGATCTTGCTGCTGCTGTAGGCAACCCCTGAAAGCAGGCTGGGGTGATGGACGGCCCGTGAGGCCACATTGACGATGGAGCCCTGTCCGGCCTGCTGCATGCCCGGCAGCACCAGCCTGGCCAGCTGGAAGGCAGCCCTCAGATTGACGGCCATGATGCGGTCCCACTCCGGCAAGGTGGTTTCGGCCACGCTGCGGGCCGGAACATTCATGCCGGCATTGTTGACCAGGATCTCGACTTCACCCAGCTCCTTGGCCACCTGGGCGTGGGAGCTCGCAATGTGGTCGGAACTCCCCAGGTCAGTGGGCAATACCAGCACGCGGGAGGCTTGGTCGGCCAATCGGAAAGCCAGGTCTTGCAGTTTGCTTTCGGTACGTGCCATCAGGGCCAGGGAGGCCCCCATGGCCGCGAATTTCACCGCGGTGGCCTCTCCGAATCCGCTGCTGGCGCCTGTGATCAGAACAATGCGGCCCGTCAGATCTAGCATCGTGTTGCTGCCACTCCACAGATTGGGATTGTCTGGCAAGACCCGGACGAAAAAGGCCCGGTCCGCCAATCCAGTCGGATTGCCCCCGCTGCCTAAAGGCTGGCTGGGGCATCGGGCAGTATAATATAGCCAGCTTGCAGGGCCTTGGGAAAGTCTGTCTGCAGGGCCTCGTTGGGGCGGGGCGATCGGCATTGTGGCCCAGAGGCTTTGTGCCGCGGATGTCATCGGCAAGCCCTGAGGGGTTGGAGGACACCTGCGCCCCGTGAGAGATTCGCTGAGCTGACGATGGCCGTTGCCCTTGCTCCTTCATCCGCCCCGAGATGGCCCATCACTGTCGTTCTCTTTGATGTGGATGGCGTGCTGTGGGATACCCGGTTGAGCTATGATGCCGCGATCCGCAAGACCCTTGACTACATGGCAGCCTTGGCAGGTCGGAATGACCTGATGGAGCGAGTCGAGGAAGGCGACTTGCGGCTGATGCGTCGCGCAGGGCGGCTGAACAACGACTGGGATCTGACGTATGTCCTGTTTGCCGCCTTGCTGCATGGATACCAGGACCTGGGACAGGCCGCCCAGGACACTGCCGGACAAGGCGTGCACTGGGCCTATGGATTGAGGGGAGATGTCTCTCGCCTGGAATTTGACATAATTCAAAGAAGCTTTGACCTGGTGTACTGGGGACATGAGACCTATGCACGTGTATGGGGCACGGAGCCGCCCCCCTTGCCTGCCCAGAATGGGACATGGCACCAGGAAGTGCCCTTGATCTCGGGTGACGTGTTGGCCGACTTGAGGGCGGTCGGCATCGCTGACATGGGCATTGCGACAGGTCGCTCCGCCCTGGAATTGCAGACGGTGTTGCGGAGCAGCGATTTGGCAGACCATATCCCTGTCTCGGCCATGTGCACCGCCGACATTCTGACCAAACCGGATCCCGCGGTGGTGCGGTGGTGCCTGGAACGGTTGGGATATGCAGAGGCCAGGCCCAGGCGAGACCCAGTGGGTGCGCTCTTCTGTGGAGACACCCGCGACGATCTGCAATTGGCCTTGAATTATGCCCATGGGCAATCCCGGCCTCCGGCCCCGAGAGTCTGGTTAGGAGGCGTGGCGGTGGTTCCGGAATCAGAGTTTGCATTCTTTCTGCAGGAAGGAGCGGTTGCCTGCATTGACCATGTGCAGCGCCTGCCCGAGCTGATACGCCTATTGAACGAAAGGACTGTGCAACAGCCATGAGTGACAAACTGTGGATTCCGGGGCAGACGGAGCAGGGGGACTCCCAGGACCTGATCCTGCCGGGAGGCAGACCCGCTGACCCGGTCCCGCCCGCAACACCGGATGCCCCTGCGGCCCCTGCGGCTCCCGCCGCCAGTCCGACACGCCCGGCCCAGGATCAGGTCCGGGCGGAGGAACAAGCCCAGCACATCAGGAAGTTCGTTGAAAGCCTGAAGTATCCGCCGCGCGCGGTCCAGGTGACCTGCCCACAGTGCAGGGCGCAAGTCAGTTCCCTGGTCTTTCCCATTCAGGACTACGGAGCCAATCCCCAGTTGCTCACCATGTTTCTCTCCGGGCAGCTGGACAGATTGCAGTGCACTGGCTGTGGCAATGTTCTGTATCTCAACTTTCCCGTAATGGTGCATTGGCCCCAGAAGGACTTTCTGGGGGTGGTGGTTCCTGAATCCGGCAACGCCCAGACCACGCCCCAGACATTGATCGGTCAGCTGTCCGCCACCTTCATGACCAAGGTCTCCCCACCGGAACGCAAGGGATACATGCTCACTCCCAAGCAATACTTGAGTGTGGCAAGGCTGCACGACACGTTGTGGGAATTCCAGGGCATCACCAAGGCAATGCGCCAACGCCAGCAGGCCCAGATGGTCTTGCTGCAGAAGCTGGTGGCAGCCCAGGGTCAGGAGGACGTACTGCAAAGTCTGGTGGAGGCGGAGGCCACTTTGGTGGACCCCGATTTCGTGCTGCAGGTCAATCAAATGGCCCAGCAGACTCCGGCTGAGGCTGAAGGGGCCAGGGAATTGCGGACATTGCTGCAATTCTCCTGGCGCAAACCGAGGTGGGGCAGCAGATGCGGGCCCAGCAGCAGGCGGTGGAAGACATCGCCCGCAAGATGCAGGACGGTCTGGAAGTCCAGGAACTGGTGCAATTGCTGAGTGACCAGTGGGGTCAGGCCCGAGGTCGCGCAGTGGTGTTGGCGCTGGTACATACAGCGCCGCACAGGTTCGACTATGAATTCCTGCTGGAACTGTCCCTGCTGATTGATACAGAGCGTGACGACAGCAGGCGCAAGTCGCTGGAGGAGATGCGCTCCAGCATCGACGCGGCCATGAAGGCCATGGTCCAGCAACGCGCGCGCGTGCAGCAGAATATCTACCAGGCCAGTGTGTCGCTGATCTCGGGTGCCTTGGAGGCGGAAGATCCGGCCGCGCTGCTGCGCGGTCAGCCGCGGCTGCTGCAGGGCCCCTTCATGCCGACGCTGATGAACATGATCAGCACAGCGGAAAAAAACAAGGCGCGGGAAGTGGTGCAGAGGCTGCTGCATCTGCGAGACGTGGCCTTGCAGGTGCAAGCCGAAACCATGGGGCCTGAAGACTGCTTTCTCTTTCAGTTGATTACAGCGAAGTCCGTCAGTGAGGCAAGGGGCCTGATGGAAAAGGAGCAGGCGCTCATCACCAAGGGACTTTTGGATAGAATGAGCGAGTTGGCCACCGGTCTGCAAGAAAATGACATGATGGAACAAGCCCAGAAGATTCGCTCTCTGCGCGGCCAGATGGCACTCATGCGGTAAGGGCCGGCTTGGTAGCGGGACGGCCGCGGGTCCAACGGGAGTGCCACCCCGAAACAGGACGAGCGCCGAAGGTTGGATTGGACTGAGCTACGTGGGAGTTGGAATGGCAGTGACGGCACAGGATTGGCTGAGCGGCGAAATAGTGACTACGGGTTCTGAACTTCTGCTGGGCCAGATTGTGGACACCAATGCGGCTTGGATGGCCCGGCATCTCAATGAGATCGGTATCCACCTCTATTACAAGAGCACCGTGGGGGACAACGAAAGGCGACTCTGCGCACTGCTGCAAACCTGCCTGGGTCGCAGCAACGTGGTGATCGTGACTGGCGGCCTGGGTCCGACGGCAGACGACATTACCCGTCAGGCTCTGGCCCGAGCCGTGGGAGTGCCCTTGGTGACCCATGAGCCAACCTTGGAAGGGTTGCGCAAGAGATTTTCCCACTGGGGCACCCAGATGACAGCCAACAACCAGCGGCAGGCCCTGGTGCCGGCAGGGGCCGAGATTGTGCCCAATCCCGTGGGTACGGCTCCAGGCATCAGGATGGAGACGGGAGCGTGCGTGCTCTTCGCGTTGCCCGGGGTGCCTCGGGAAATGAAGCACATGATGACCGAGTCGGTGCTTCCCTTTCTCAGGACCCGCACAGGGGGCATGGGCATTATCCGCACCAGAACCTTGCGGACCATCGGAATCGGGGAAAGCATGCTGGACCATGAATTGAGCGAGCTGCTGCATTCCTCCAACCCGACGGTCGGTCTTGCGGCCCACACCGGTCAGGCCGACATCCGAATTACGGCCCGGGGCAGGAGCGAGCCGGAAGTCGAGAGTCTTCTGGATGGCATGGAAGGCCAAGTCCGATCCTTGGTGGGCCGGTATATCTACAGCAATGAAAAGGACAAGGACATTGCTGTGCATGTGGCGGAACTGCTCGAGGCCCACGGAACACGCCTGGTCTTGTTTGAACAGCAGCCGGGCGGACACATTGCGGCCCGGCTGCGCGCAGGCACCGGCACCGTGCCCCTGTTGGAGTTGGACGAGCTGCGGCCCGGCCTGTCCGCTGAATGGGGTTCCTGGCTCCCCGACGTGGCTACGGAAGAGAATCTGGAAACTGCGATGGATCGGTTTTCGCAAGCCCTGGCCGACCTGGCACCGGCAGCTTCCTGCCTGGTTGTGCTGGGCACCACGCAACCGGACCACGGCATGTACCAGCAGCAGAAAGGCATGACCTCCATTCTGTACAAGACGTCCGCAGGGGAAAGCCGCTTGCGGCTGGGATTCGGCGGTCCGGATGAATTCACGGCCGTGTGGATAGGCAATCGCTGCCTCGACCTGATACGGCGTGATGTCTTGGGACTGGATTGACAGTGCAATGTGCACTCTTGGCAGCGCATGCATGTGCTGACTCCATGTCCGGCAACCGGGTACCGGGGCCGTTGTGCAGTAGGCAATTCGCTGATTCGGGAGACACACGGTGGCTTGCGCCTCTCATTGACAACAAGAGCCTGAAAACATGGTTCTCAATGCATCCCCACATCACTCCATGCCATGCAGATGCTTTTGATTCGTTTGGTGTCCGTCGCCGTGACCCTGGGCGGGGCACTCCTTCTTACCCAGAGAGCCCCCCCCGATTTTCTTGTGGTCCCTTCCGTCTATGAGTTGAAGGCAAGGGTTGGTGATTTCAACGCGTTTTCCGGGTTGCGCCAGCGACTGTCCGAGGCCAAGTCAGAGGTCATCGTTCCCGACCCTGTGCCACAGAACGCGGATGTCGGTCCAGAGGCGCTGGTGCCGACGCCGACGCGCTCGGTGGTTTCCGCCCCACTTCCTGACATTGTGGGCAGGCCCAGCGGCTCGATTGAAATCCCCTTCCTACAACCCGGAGCCGTACGGAGCCCGCCCCCGGCAGGGCCGCGGCATGCCGCAGAGTTCCAGGGAGGGGGGCCAGGAACTGGCACACAACCTGGCAGCGAGGATGCCTTTTCTGAACTGCCCACTATTGCCATACCGCAGGACAGCGTGGCGCCAACGCCTGAAGCGCCCACCGCTCCGCCGCTGTTGCCCGTGAGTCAACCTCAGTCCGGCCAGGTCTTCACTCCGATGCGGGGAGTGCAGACGTTTTTGCTCATGGGCAGCGACAAACGGGATCATGAGGCTACCTGGCGCACGGATGTGGTCATTATTGCGGTTCTGGATCAGAGGCGCAACCGGATGGACATGATTTCGGTGCCACGTGATCTGTACATTGACAACCCTCCCCGCCAGGAACCCAACAAGATCAACACCTTTGACTACTGGGGAGAACAGGAAAGGCCAGGCGGCGGTCCTGAACTGATGAAGCAGATTGTGCTGAGCTACTTTGGGATTCCGATTGACCACTTTGTGCGGCTTCAATTCTCCGGCTTTGCCCAGATCGTGGACACCATGGGCGGCATCGACGTATATGTGCCCTGCCCTCTCCATGACATCAAGCCAGAAGAGAACCTGTACCTCAACTTGCAGCCTGGACATCACAACCTGGATGGCGAACAGGCTCTGGCCTACGTGCGCAGTCGGGAGCAAGGCGGAGATCTCTCACGCGTGGAACGACAGCAGCAGGTCTTGATCGCCTTGAAGCAGAAGTTCACTGTGCGCAACATGGTCCCCCAGATACCCAGCCTGTACACCACCGTCCGCCATGCCGTGGACACAGACATCGGCCTTTTGGACGCCGTGGCTCTGGCCCGTCTGGCGTACACCATGGACTTCGACGGAATCAGTGTGCTCACGCTGCGCCCGCGTGAGCACTTTGAAGACGGCTGGGCCCACGGCATGCAGGTGTGGTTGCCGGATTGGGAGCGAATTCGCAGCGATGTCCAGTTGCTGCTGGCCGATGTACCCGACCCGGAAAAAGGTCAGGTCGGCACTTCCGCCTCGGAAATTGAAGACCAGTCGCTGGTCGCGCCCCGCTGCCAATAGACGGGCAAGACCAAGACAGGCCCCGTCTCGGCCTCAGAGCGCGGAGCTTGCCTGTCCCGCCACCAATTGCCGGGCAAATGCCAGGCTTGCCTGCAGCCACATGGCGTGGCCAAAGATCTCCAACGTGACGGTCTCGTCGTAGTTGAAATTGCGCAGCTGCTGAAACTCCTGGGCAATCTGCAGGCCCCCCCGCTTGGGCGCAGCCAGGGGCAGATGGTCATCCCCGGTGCCGTCGTTGTCGCTGAGATGGATGTGCACCAACCTGTCCCGCAGATCGAAAAGATAGTCGCGGGTCAGCGATTTCGGAGTGCCGATATTGCCGTGTCCAATGTCGTACAGCAGCTTCAGAGCCGGCACCTGGTGCAGAATCTCGCGGAACGGTCGCAACTGATGCAGGTTGTGGGGACTGTTTTCCATGGCCACCCGCACACCTTTGGACTTGCCGTACGACACCAACTGGCCCAGTTCCGCCACATACATCGCCACGCCCTCGGCAAAGGACAGGTATGGCGGCCACATGCGGAAGTGCATGGTGCAGACCGAGGCCCCCAGGAAAGCGGCCACGTCCACGCTGCTGCGCAATTCGGCGTAGGCAGCATCCCGCACCCGGGCCGAGGGATTCTCGATAGGCAGATAGGGTCCCGTGTGTCCTACGATACCCAGTCCCAGATCCTGTATACGCTGCAATACCAGATTCCAGTCTGTACGATGGGGACCGGCCTCGGGTTCTTCCACAGTCAGATCCACATAATCGAAGCCCAGGGCAGAGATTCGCTCCACCTCATCCAGCACAGCCCGGGTAGGGTTGTTCATGGCACCAAACAGCATCGTCATTGACTCCTATCCAAACGTATGCGCAGGTGCAGGTACGCCGCAGCTGTCAATACCAACATGGAAGCCACCATAACATAGACGGGGCCTGGCCCGGACACCAGCTCCTGACGATACAGATTGGCAAAATAGGGCAAGTACACAAAATGTCCCAGCGCGACTGCGGGGACACAGCCGGCCGCGGCCACCGGCAACCACCAGTGTCCTTGTTGGATCAGCCAAGGGCCGGTCAGTGGAGCCATGGCAATCAAACCCGTGCACAGCAGGAAGTTCAGGGTCTGGACGAGATTGGTGGGAGTCAGCAAGTTGCCGGGGGACCAGTCCAGCGGCAAAATCTGCATTGCCGTGTAACCGGCCACCAGTGCCAAGAGCACGCGGGAAACCCACTTGAGCCCCGTGGGCCCGCGGGAGAGCCAGCCTTCGGCCCATGCCAGCTGGCTCGCAAGCCCACTCGCCGCTGTCAGGGGCAGACTCCAGACCCAGGCCGCCCGGTGCCACCCTGTGAAGTCTTCCGCGGGCAAAATCTTGACGAATGTCAAGTAGTCCAGTCCCAGCACGGCCAACCCGGCCACGTCGTGCTGAATCCAGATGGTGTGCATGCCCCAGCTCCAGCTCAAGGCACTCGCCAGCCAGGCCAGCAGGATATATCCCGGTACTCCGGGCCTGTCTTGATCGGCCATGCGGCGGCTCCCGGAATCCAATGGACAGTCAGAAACCCAGGAGGCTCCAAGTGGGGAGGAGGGAGTGCTTGCAGTTTTGCGGGGCGGGAATCACGGTTGCCCAGGATCCACCCTGCACACATACCCAAACTGCGCGGATTTGCTCACATGTTTTGGAATGCCCGTTTCCCCAAAAGAAGACACCATACATCAGGCCACTGGTGAACTGGAACTGCACTGTACCCGTGCAGGCATTTGCCCTTCCTGCTTGGACCATCAAGGACTGTTGCCGTGACCTCCAGCGGTACACGGCTGCATGAAGTCGGCGCAGGTACGCTTTACGCAAGCCAGACTGCTCATCAAGGTTTTGCTGTCTCTGGGCCTTTCTGCACGTTTGGAGGCCTACCCGTTGCGTACGGGCAGAGGATACAAGCCAGGACTACCAGCGTCTGCGCGTCTGTGTGCCCGTGTCTATCAAATCCATACTGCAAGGCACCTTCCACGGCATAAACCCCAATTGTAAATATGACACACACGATCCGGCAATTCATCTATATTCCAGACAGATGAGGGGCGGTGCTCACTTTCAATCACAACCGTCCCTCGCAAGGAGATTATCATGAAACGTATCGTTGTTCTGGTGGTGGGCTCACTGATTCTGCTGGCATCCATGGCTCCCATCGTGCACGCTCAGGAGAAACAGGAAGGCCAAGATCTGCCATCCGAGACAGAAGAAATTCTGACACGCGATGAATTGGAAGCCATTGCTGCAGAATATGGTATGGTCTGATACTGAACCCCAATTTTCAAGCACCCTATCCCACAGAAACTGAAGCAAGGGCAGAAGCCGCTGCCTTGGCAGAGGCAATGGCGCAGCCCCTGCCACCGGCAAGCATTGCTGTGGAAGAGACCACGGCAATGCAAACGAAGAGCTCTTGTTTCGGATGTCCTATTCATAAAGTACACATGTACCAAGACGGTATATAGACACGCTGGAGTTCTGCATCACCACTTGTGGTTGGCCACAAGAGACAATCGGTTCGTGGCGATCTATGGACACAGTACGGAAATTTTCCCCAATCTCAGGCTGTATCATACGGTTGACTTTGACCACAATGGACAGAGCAACAACAAACAGAATGAGGGCCGAAAATGGGGATCAACAGTGCTGTATGACGTAGCTGCTTATGCTGGAATGTTCGGTTTCGTTGAAAATGGCAAGGTGTCATCTTGTTCCGTTCGCCCATAACAATACTTGTCGTCATCCTGCTGCTCTGGATTCTGTGGAAAATCATGCCACCTATAGTATTTATCAATCAGGGCTGATGTGGAATTACACAGGACACACGGCATACGTTTGGACATCGATGCCAAAGCCGAGGCGCAAGAGATGCTTGAGAGTGTGGCTGGCCATCTTGATGATGACATGCGTGACCAAATCCAGGACCGTCTTGCGCAACAGGCGCTCCCGGTGGTGGCCCCGTGTTCTGCACTTCGCTAAAGGTGCTTTCAATACGCTCGCGCTGACCGTGCAGCCCGCGGTTCAGTGCTAGGGCATGGGGTGGGGGTCCAGATGCAGTGGCCCTGGCCCCCCACTGTGCCTGTGGCCAATCGGCCCCCAGGAAGCCCTGGTCCCCGATCACCTCGCAGTGCCAGAGGAAGGACAGCGTCGGCTTGTATCCGAAATACTGCAGATTCCGGCTGACACACACCCCGTAGGAGGCTGACCCCGCGAAATCGCTGTGCTTCTTGCTCCGCTGGCAGCCCACGACGGGGACGGGCTGGGGTATCCAGCAGGAACCGGATGGTCAAGGTAGCCCCCAGCCGCGCGGTCCAATGCCGCCGCAGCTTTTCCCACCCGCAGGCGCAAGCTCCGGGCCCGGCGATGGAACTGGCTCTGGCCCAGCAGCCGGGAAAAGAGGGACAGATAGTGGGCCCGCACAAACCCCTCGCTGTCACTGCAGAGGGGTTTGGCACCCCGTTTGCCTTGCCACAGGCGCAGGCCATGGTCTTGATACCCGTCGTCTACCAGTGGTATACACAATGGTCGCCAAGTCTACAAAGGCTATACGGGTCATGGGGAAGATCTCCGAATGAGGATTGCACATTCTTCATTCTGGAAGAGTTTCCCCTTTTAGGTCAATCTTTTAATTCCACATCTAGCTACATATCACTTTGGTCAGAAAAGGGTAGGAAGCGAGGTTGACACGGAGAATCGGCGGCAGGTTCAGGCTGGAAGCGGGGAATTGATCAGCTCCGAATGTGGGAGCTAAGGCTGTGATCGTCTGCGACCCCAGATTTCATCAATATGCACTCTTGGGTATGAATGGACAGCAGAATCCGATCATACTGGGCCTGTGATCCTTGATACAGAAACGTATATGCCTGTTTTATCAGCCAAAGTGATATGTGACTAGATTCCACATAAGCCGTCAATTAGGTGGCAGTGGCTTGGGAGTGTCGCCACGCCTGCCGGTAGGCCCGCCATAGCAGCCGGACACTGCGGTCCCACCCCATGCGGGCGGCATGCTGGAAGCCCGCGGTGGTCATTTCCTTTCGCAACTTGGCATTGGACAGGATGCGGTCCAGGCCGGCGGCCATGTCCTCTACGCTCTGGGCGTTCACATACAGAGCCCCTGGTCCTCCCGCTTCGGCCAGACTGGAGTTGTTCCCAGTCAGCACCGGGGTGCCACAGGCCATCGCTTCCAGGATGGGCATGCCAAAACCTTCATACAGCGAGGGATAGGCAAACAGCGCGGCTCCGCTGTACAAGGCCGGCAAGTCCTGGTCTCGGACATAGCCTGGGAAGACGACACGATCTTCCAACCCCAGTTCCAGGACCTTGGCGAACAACGTCTGGTACTTCCATCCTCGCTTGCCTCCGATCACCAGTGCCAAGTCCGGGCGGTCACGGGCTATCCGGTGAAAGGCTTCCACCAAACGGACAAAATTCTTGCGGGGTTGCAGCGTGGAAAGCCCCAGGATATAGGGGGCATCGCCGATGCCGTACCGGCAGCGTACTGGACCCAGGAGATCCGGGTCCTGGACCCGGTGGAAGATGTCCCGGTCAACGCCCCCGGGCACGACGGCAATGCGTTCGCCCGCCACCTGCCACAGGTCCTGCAAGTCCCGCGCCGTGTTGTGGCTGTCGGCAATGATGAAGTCCGCGCGCGCAACGCTGCGCGGCACGACCGTTTCCAGGTAATGGGTCAAGGAAGCCTCCGCGGTGGCGCGGAACTTGCGAAACGCCAGATCGTGTACCGTCAGGATCTGGCACGGAGCATCCGAAGGCGGCAACACAAAGTCTGTGGCATGAAAAATCTGGGGTTTGCTGCCGGTAAACCATTCCACCCGGGGAAATGGGCTGCCGGCCCTGTGCCACAGACGGGTCATGTCCCGTTCCCGCAGCGGTGTGTAGTGCAGTTTCATGCCCTGGACGGTGGCAATCGCCTCTCCTCTGCGGCCACTGACAAACAGGCTCGGCTCCAGGCCGGCCGCGTGCCAGGGAAAGTGCCGCACCAGCTCCTGGGTAATGCGGCCAATGCCGGCAGTCTGCCGGATGGCCGACGTATAGTCCACTAGGATTTGCATGTCGGAGTCAGGAACGGAAAGTCCAAAGCCTGCTGGCGGTGTAATTCCAGATGAGCACGATGCCAATGCTGGTCAACTTGCCCATGTTGATGCTCAAGGGTTCCTCCGGCGCGATCGGGCCCATGAACTCCACGATGACATGACTCCACAGAGACACTAGGGGCCGCAACATCAAATTGCTCAAGCTCAGTCCAATCAGACTGGTGAACGTGAATTTGGCCAGCTGGGACGAGACCTCGTGTTTCTCCTGATTGGCAAACGTCCAACCACGATGCAGGCAGTAATTCTGCACGATGGCTGCACTGACACTCACGGTGTTGGATAGCAGGATGGGCTGTCCCAGCGTGAACAGCATGAGGTTAAGCACCCCAAAATCGGTAACGGTGCCCAGACCGCCTACAGTGGCAAAGCGCAGAAAGCTGAGGACTTCTTCCCGTTTGTCAATGGAATCCGGCACGGCAAACCTAGGAGACTGGGCGGGGCAATGCGGTTTGCCGACAGGGATCGTGTGGTGGTGGGCTTGGACCCGGGGCAGCGGCAAGTGTCCGTGAAAACTGGATCAATCAGGCGGAGAGGGAGGGATTTGAACCCTCGAGGGCGATGAAACCCTACACGTTTTCGAGACGTGCGCACTCAACCAGACTATGCGACCTCTCCTCATTGCGGGGTGTTGTTGTCCCCTTGCGCCTTCATTGTAGACCAATCTGCTGCTTCAGCCATTCTTCCATGAATGGATCCAGATCTCCATCCAGGACATCCCCGGTTCTTCCCGTTTCCACCCCGGTCCGCAGGTCCTTCACCAACTGATAGGGGTGCAGTACGTAACTGCGAATCTGGGTGCCAAAGTCCGCCTGCACATTGTCTCCCCGGAGGCGGGCCCTTTCGGCCTCGATTTTCTCCTCTTCAATGGCGTGCAACTTGCCCCGCAGCACTTTCAATGCCTGTTCCTTGTTCTGCGTCAGACTGCGTTCGTTCTGGCAGGAGACCACGATCCCCGAAGGCTTGTGCGTGATGCGGCAGGCCGTGTCATTTTTCTGCATGTGCTGACCGCCCGCCCCACTGCTGCGAAACGTGTCTATCTGCAGGTCGGAACTCTTGATGTCGATGTCAATGTCCGTGTCCAGCGAGGGCACCACCTCCACTTTGGCGAAACTGGTGTGGCGGCGATTGCCGGAGTCGAAAGGACTGATCCGCACAAGGCGATGGGTGCCGGCCTCGGAGCGCAAATGGCCATAGACATAGTCCCCGCTGATCTCGACCGTGACGCTCTTGACGCCGGCGGCCTCGCCTTCGGTGCGATCCAGGATCTCTGTCTTGAAGCCCCTTCGTTCACTCCAGCGCAGGTACATCCGCAAGAGCATCTCGGCCCAGTCCTGCGCCTCGGTGCCACCGGCCCCGGCATGAATGGAAATGATCCCGTCGCCGCGGTCGTACCGCTGGCCCAGAGTCAAATAGAATTCCTCCTTGTCCAGGGACTGGCTGGCCGCGGCCAAATCCTGTTCCAGCTGCGCGAGCGAGTCCGGCTCCGCTGCCAGCAGCTCACCTAGTTCAAGGATTTCCCGCACCTGGTGCTGCAGGTCATCCCATGTGGCCAGGGTCTTTTGCAGTTGGTCCAGCTCCTTGGATGTGGCGCGGGCGCGTTGCGGGTCCTCCCAGAAGCCCGGCTCCGTCACCACCTTTTCCAGTTCGTCCACGCGGTCCTGCTGGCCAGGCAGGTCAAAGCCGCCTCCGTGTGATCTCTATGCGCTCCAGCAGTCTGCGCGCTTCTTCCTGTATCGAGGGCATGTGGGGATCGCTCCTTGGCTTTCAGTCAAACAGGGCCGCCGCAAACGCGTCGGCTTCAAAGCGGGCAATGTCGTCAATTCCCTCACCGGTGCCGATGAACCGGATGGGCAGTCCCAGGGTGTCCCGGATGCTGATTATGGATCCGCCCTTGCTGGAACCATCCAGCTTGGTCACCACAATGCCTGTCACCCCAGCGGCCTCCTTGAACTTTTCGGCCTGGATCAGGGCGTTTTGCCCGGAGGCCGCGTCCAGCACCAGCAGCACCTCGTGGGGGGCCTGATGCACCAGCTTGCTCGCAACCGTGCGTAGCTTCTGCAGCTCTCGCATCAAGTTGAATTTCGTGTGCAGGCGGCCCGCGGTATCCACCAGCAACAGGTCCGCCCCTCGACTTTCCTGACTGGCTCGGATGGCATCGTACACGACAGCGCCGGGATCGGCCCCCTGGCCATGGGAGATCACGTCCACGCCCGCTCTCTCGCCCCAGACCTGGAGTTGCTCCACGGCGGCGGCCCGAAATGTGTCGGCGGCGGCCAGCACCACCGTGCGTCCCAGCTTGCGATAGCGTTGCGCCAATTTGCCAATGGTGGTCGTTTTGCCTGCACCGTTGACGCCGATGACAAACACTACAGTGAGCAGCCGCGTCTCATCCATGGGAAAATCGGGACTGGATTCGAGGCGCAAGGCCACTTGCTCCCGCAGGACTTGATAGGCCCGGTCGGGCGTAACCGTGCCCAGCCTCTGCAAACCGGCCTTGGTGTCTGCGATAAGGGCCTCGGCCGTGTTGAGGCCGACATCGCCCATGATCAGATTGTCCTCCAGTTCTTCCCAGGTCGAATCCGTGACGACACTGGTCTGAAAGACACTCCGCACTCTGCCCCACCAGTGCTGGCGCGGCTTTTGCAGTCGGGAACGCAAGGACATGTCGGCGGGGCGGGACAACAATTCGAAGAGGCACCAAGGCAGTGCCGGCTGACCGCGGGATTCTAGCACGCGGCAATCCCCCTCGAGTCGGAAATCAGGCGAGGGCGCGCAATCAGGCGTGACGTATAATGCGCCTGTCGGCATTGACCTGGTTGCTGTGCACCTGCACTGCCTGTCTATCGCAGTGTGGTGGGCTGGTTGCATAGGGTCGGCCGGTTCCCCCATCCCCATTGCAGAGGCGCGAGGTTCGGTTTCACCTTGATAGTGCACTGCCCTACCAGCAAGTTTCGGACGTCCGCCGAGCCCTTTCCGCTGACCTGTCCGCTGACCGGGGCTCCGCTGGAATTCACGGAGTTTCGCGATTTTGAGCCCGCCCTCATTAACCCTTCGCTGCCCGGCCAGTGGCGTTACCTGCCGTGGCTGCAGCCCTACGATCAAGCGGGCTCGTTCATCACGCTGGGAGAAGGCTGGACTCCGCTCCTGCATGGCCGCTGGGGCGCGCGCAAGGTGCTTTGGAAGCTGGATTCCAACATGCCTACCGGCAGCTACAAGGACCGGGGCGTGAGTGTCATGGTCAACTGGTTTCGCCATTATGGGTTCCAGACCGTGATGGACGATTCCAGTGGCAATGCAGGGGCCAGTCTGGCCTGTTACGCTGCGAGGGCGGAACTGCATGCGCGGATATTTGTGCCGGCCGCCGCCCCGGAACCGAAAAAGAGCCAGATCTCCATTTACGGGGCCGAGTTGGTGGAGGTGGAAGGGTCCCGTTCCCTGGTCGCCGCCGCCGCCGCCGCCGCTCTGAGCCATGAAGTAGGCTATGCCTCGCATGCCTTGCATCCCGCATTTCTGTTGGGCCAGATGTCGGTTGCGTGGGAAATCTGGGAGCAGTTAGGAGGCAGGGCCCCTGCGTGGCTGGCAGGCCCAGCGGGCAACGGAGGCCTGATGCTGGGAGCCTGGCGCGGATTCGAGGTGCTGGCTCATGCGGGACTGATTGCGGAACTGCCCAGGTTGCTGGTGGTGCAGGCCCAAGGCTTCGATCCCTTGCACAAGGCCTTTGAAGGAGACTATCAGACGGTCAAGCCTCTGCCCAGTCCCCCGGCCCCGTCGGTAGCCGATGGCATATCCATCGTGGACCCCGCGCGGGGCCAAAGCCTGCTGACCGCGGTCTACCAGTCGCGGGGATTTGCCACCAGCGTCAACGACGATGACATTCTGTTGGCCCAGCGTGAGATGGCAGGCATGGGATTCTTTGTGGAACCCACCAGCGCCGCGGTGTGCGCGGCCCTGACCCAGCATATGGATGCTCTGGATGATGGCGATGACATTGTCGTCATTCTCAGTGGCACAGGGCTGAAGAACCCGCCCCTGCTCTAGTCGAATCCGTATTGTCGCCTCCCGAGGGGCCCGCGGGAAGGCTACGCGAACCGGGAGTTGTGGAGCTCCATGCTCAGCAACTGGCTGATGCCCTCGGCATTCTTGGTTACGCCAAAAATGGAGTCTGCATACTCCAGCATGTATTGATTGTGGGTAATCAGAACGAACTGGGTGTGCTGGGCCAGTTCCCGCAATGAAGAGCCGATGCGTCCCACATTGGACTCGTCAAGGGCCGCGTCTATTTCATCCAGTACGCAGAACGGAGGTCGATTGAACTTCAGCAGGGCATAGAGAAAGGCAATGGCGGTCATGGCTCTTTCGCCGCCGGACAGGGCGGCAATGGATTGGGGGCGCTGGCCTTGCAAGTGTACGTGCAGCTCCATGCCCGGTTCCGGTTCCCCCTCTTCCCGCTGCCATTCGAGCCACCCTTTCCCACCGGGAAAGAAGCGGGCGAAGTATTCCCCGAAACTGGTGTTGATTTCCGTGAAGGCCCGTTGCGTGATGGCACTCAATTCCTGTTCCAGCTGGGAGATGACCTTCCTCAGGTCCGCTTCCGATTTGTCCAGATCGGATGTCTGGGCCTCAAGCAACCGGTGCCTGTCCTGAGCCGTTTGAAACCTCAGGTAGAGAGCGGGATTCACCTGACCACAGCGATGGATTCCCCGGCGGAGCCTGTCCAATTCCGGTTCGTCCACGGGATGAGGCAGGTCGGAGGTGGGAGTCTCCAGTGACTGCAGAAATCCCCCTGCTTCCGTGTCGGTCACTGGCCCGTTGGTGCACAGTTCCACGTCCTGCCGCAAGGTGCGGTGGAGCCAGTTTTGGCGTTCTGTCATTTCCGCCTGCCGCAGTTCCAGTTGATGGCGGCGTGTCTCCAGTGCATGGTGGCTTTCCCGGTCCTGGACGAAGGCCTCGGTCTGGGCTGTTCTCTTCAGATCCAGCTGCTGCTTGGCCAATGCCAGGGGGGACAGCTCTTCCCGGCAGGCATGTACCTGCAATTCCGCGGCCGCCAGGCTGCACGCGGCCACTTTCTGTTCATCCTGCAGTCTGGTCCAATCCGCGTCCAAAGCCGTGGCCTCGGTCTGCAGTGGCTGCACAGACGCAGCCAAGTCGTCACATCTTCGGGCCTCCTGCGTCTCCAGAATCCTGACCGCCTCCAATTCTCGACTCTGGGCACTCTTCCGCTCCTGCAGTTCGGCAAACGCCGTCGTCCGCTCTTCCTGTCCCAATTGCTGCATGGTCTTGCCATGCTCGTCCAGAGCCTGTTGCAGTGCCACTGTCCTGGGGCCAATCTGAGCCAGCGCATCCCTGATCTCGGCCAGTCTCTCTGTCCGTTTACGGGTCGTCTTGCTTCGGGTCCCGTGGGCCAGCTCCAAAGCCTCAATGGCCTTGCCCAAGGCCTCATGGCGTTCCTGGGCAAGCTGGGCGCCGTGCCGCTTTCGCTGCACTGCCAGCATGATGTCCTGCACTGCCATCTTCATATTCCTGACATCACGTTCCGCACTCGTCAGTTGCGCGGCGGCATCCCTGGTCTTGGCCTGGGCCATCGTCTGTTGCCGCGCCAGGTCCTGCAACTCCGAATCCAGTTCCCGCATCTCGTGGGCCACGTGCAACAGGCTTTCCTGGCGGTTACCAGTGCTCCTGACTCGCACCAATCCTGGTTCGGTGATGCGGTCTCCTTGCAATGTGGCAACAAAGCCAAGCCGCCCTCCCCGTCCGGAGGAAAAGCGGGAAACGGCTTCCTGGGCATCTTGGGCCAGGGCAGAGTGGGTCAACAGACAGCCAACCAGTCTGCGAATCTCCGAGGCTCCTGAAACAGCCTGAACCACAGGCAGGAGCGCTGTATCAGCCAATTCGACCAGGGCTTTGTCGGGAACCGCCTCCAGCACGGCCAGTCGCAGTTCGGTGGCGATGTTTGCCTCTTGGGCCCCTTGCCAGACCTGCATGGCCTCGGCCCAAGTGCGGAAGACATAGCTGAATTGCCAGTCGCCTAGGCAGGCCGCGACACTTGTCTGATGCCCAGGCTCCACGTGGAGCAACGCCGCCAACTGTCCCATTGATCTTTCCATGCCCGGAACATGGGCAAAGGGGGCTGCGCCTTGCCTGGAAATCTCTGCCAGATAGTCCCGCCTAGCCTGGCGCTGGGACTGTTGCGTGCCCAGGTCGGACACTGCCCGTTGCTGCTTCTGCAAGACCTTTCTGGTTGCAGCGGCGGCTTTCTGCAGGGCGGCCAGCTGCTGGTCCAGCATTGCCTGTTGTCGGGTACAGCGTTTAATCTCTGTCTGTTCATGAGCCAGGGAGTTTCCAGTCTGCAGCCTCTCGGCCTTTGCCTGCTGCAGTTCGCCCTCTTGTCTCTGGGCAGCGGCTTCTTCCTGCTGTTGCTGCCACAGCAGCATGGACTGTTCGCTCTGCAAGTCGCCTTGGGTGTCCGCGCAATCCTTGAGTTCCGCTTCGATCCGAACCTGGGCTTGCTGATGCTGGTCTCGGGCCTTTTGCTGCCGGGCCGCTTCCTGCTCCAGCCGGTACAGATCCTGTTCCAGCTGCCAAGTCTGATCCTCCAGGGCTGCACGCACACGGCGATGGCGATTCAGATTGGATTCGGAAAGGGCCAGGGCATCGCTTTCGGACTTCTGTCGGCCTTGATTCTGATGCCGTAGCCGCCGCAGGTTGCGTTCCCGCTCAGCCAGCACCTGCGTCTTGCTCAACAAGGCCACGTATTGCTCTTCCGCCTGGGACAGGCTCTTCTGAGTCGTGGCCAGCTGTCCGTCCAGAATGTGCGCTTGACTCTGCAGTTGGGAGGCGGACAGGCGTTGCTGCTGAAAGGACGCCTCTGCAGCGTCTTGCCTGCGTCGCACTGCAGCCAGATCCTGAGAGGCGCGGGCCAATTCCGCCGTCACGGCCTGGAAAGCGGGCAGGTAGAACTGGGCCATGGCAGTGCGCAGCTCTGCCATGAGTTGCTTGCGTCGTTCAAATTGACGGGCCTGCCTTTCCATGTGCGAAAGCGACAACTGCAGGTCGCGCAGTTCCTGATGGACGGGAGCCAGATGCTCGGAGATGCGCGCCAGCCTGCGCTCAGCGGCTTGTTTTTTGTGAATAAGGCCCAACGCCCCGGCAGCCTCTTCCACAATGCGGCGTCGCTGCGCAGGACTCACAGTGAGCAACTGGTCACAGTGGCCCTGTCGAATCAGGCTGAAGGACCGCTTGGCCAGGCCAAAGGGGGCAAACAGTTCCCTGATCTGGGTCAGACGGGTGCGATGACCATTCAGCCGGTATTCGCTCTCGCCGTCTCGGTATCCAACCCGATTGATGTCAAAATTGTGTCCTTCCAGGGGCAGGATGCCTTCACTGTCCTCAATGGAAATCTGCACTTCAACCAGGTTGGGGGCCGCAAGGCCGTCCACGGGCTGGTGGATCAGGTCTTTGGACCTCTTGATCCGCAAGGCCGAAAGCGCCTGCTCGCCCAGCACCCAGGCGACAGCATCCGCCAGATTGCTTTTGCCGCTTCCGTTGGGTCCCACTATGGCAGTCAAACCGGGACTCAGTTCCAGATTGGTACTGGCTCCAAAAGTCTTGAAGCCCCTAAGGTGGATGGATCGAAGTTTCATCTTTCCCAATTGTGGGCCGAATGCAATGTTCCTGTTCAGAACAGGGCAACCAGGGCACCCACCGCGGTCGCTGTCAATCCCACTCCCAGCATAGGTCTTTGCAGTGACCATGCAACGGCCGGGTCCATGCGGTGCTGCCACAGCCATGGACTCAGACCCAGATGGGCCACCCACAAGCCAGCCAGAAGCACAACCTGACCCAACGGGATGGCGGCACCGGCAAGGCGCACCCAGCCGCTCGCATCGGACCACCCAATGTCCGTGGTGAGGCCTGTCAAGAAGTAGGCGACATAGTTGGCGCTGTGTGCCACGATCCAGGAACCGGTGAGCCCGCCGGTCACCAACGACCCTGCCGTGGCCAGGAGCACTCCCCCCGCCAGTGGCATCCAACCAGAGGCCGCCAGCGGACTGGCAGGATCCCCGGTATGGTATAGCTCGAGCCACATGTGCCGCAATTCGAAGCCTTGCGGCAGCATCCTTTCCAGTACGCCCATGTTCCAGGTTCCCAAGAGCGCCAGAAAGCCCACCTGGGTTCCTGTCCACAACAGAAACACCGGGACATGCCTTCCCGCCGGTCCAAATCTGGCTGCCATGGAGGTGAAGGCCCACAGCCCCACCCCTTGCATTCCAAGCATCATCCCATACCGACCGCCAAGGACAGGCGGCAGACTGGTGAGAAGGGCAAAGACGCCACACAGAAAGTAAAATATCCAGTCAGAGGTCGGCCGGTAGGTTTTCATGCAAGAGACGGTCTGGCAAGGTGGGAGGCACATGAGTCATTCAAAAGTGAGGCTATGGTAGTACATGCTTGAGTTGTTCAGCCCTTTTCACCTGTGGCGCGCGGCCGGGTACGACCCAAGTCAATTGGGCATGTATGCGCAATACGCCATCTGGTTCATAGGCTGCTCCGTCCTGGTGGAGACTCTGGTCAAGAGCGGCGAGCAATTCATTGCCAATGTCAAGGGCAGGGCCCTCTTCTGGTTCCAAATCCGGTCCTTCTCCGGTTTGGGGCTGACCTATGCGGTGTGCTTCATGGCCATGTACGTTGTGTTGACCACGGGGTTTGGGCACAGCGTGGATGCCCTTGCATTCGGAGGGGCCGTAGGTTTGGCGGTGTTGCCGCGGGTGTACATGATCTATGGGCTAATTCCCTATATCGGCCGGACTTTGCAGCGTTTAATTGATATGTGGTCTCTGGTGCTTTTGTTTCTGGCTCTCCGCCAGGGAGTGGATATAGAATCCGGACAACTGTGGATGCTGTGGGGGACTGGACTGGGCTGTTATCTGGTTGTCCGGGGATTGCTTGACCGCTGGGGGCGCTTTCCACGCTTGGAGGCAGCCCAGGTTGACTCCCAAGGCCTTGGGGCGGGTTATGGGGTGAATGTGGATGAACGGAATATTGAGTGACTTTGAGTTGGATGTGGCCTTTTGGCTGTGGGCAGCGCTGCATTTGGCCCTGCTTTGGCTGGCCATATACCCGATCGCCATGTTGCGCCGTTTCGTGCGCAACGGCGGGCAATTGACTATCCACTCCCGGCTAGTGCCTCCCGAAGGCAATGTCCGCAGGCAGCGCAGCCCGAGTGAAGCATATGTCCTCTTCCTCTCCGGCATAGGCCGGGTCTCTTCGCACACCTATAGCCAGCGGGAAAGAGGCATTTTAAGAAGAATAGCCGACCTGTGCCCTCGGGCCGTCGTGCTTGACGATGTCTTTGCCTACTCCATCAACAATCTGCCTCTGACTGAAGATCGGTCCCTGAGCGTCTTGTGGCGTTGGGCCATGCGGCAGAAACTCAAGAAGCGAAAACTGAATGCCCTGCTTGGATACATGATCAATCTCCGCAACATCGTGCAGGTCGCCACCTCGGGCGACAGGCGGTACGCCCAGATCTACAACAAGGGCTTTTCGGATGTGCTGGCCTATCACCTGCAGCAATACGGATACGATCTGGAAAACCCCAAGCCGCTCTTTCTGGTTTCCTACAGCGGGGCTGGGCAGATTGCGGCTGGCGCTGTGCAGCCTTTGCGGGAAAACTATGGATTGCCCGTATATGCCATGATGCTGGCCTGCTTCTTCACCGACGGCCCGGGAGTGGTGGCCGCCAATCATATCTGGGAGTTTTTTGGCACCCTGGACAAGGCGTATCGCTTCTTTCATGCCGTTACGCCCAGCCGCTGGCTGCGTCTCAGCCGCAACGCCTGGTCAGAGTATTTTCGGCAAGGGGGTGTTACCCAAGTGGATATGGGCGCCATGAAACATACGGGGCGGGGAGGATACCTGGACCGGAACAGCATGCTGCCCAACGGAGTGCGCTACATTGATCACACAGCATCACAATTTGCCGAGGTCATAAACAGCATAAGTGCCCAACATGCACGCGAACAGACGGTGTAGCTGCCTTGCCTGCCTGTCACGGCATCGCATTCGCATTGGACATTGGATATGATGGTCAACAAGGTCAGGACCCGTTTTGCCCCCAGCCCCACTGGTGAAGTCCACCTGGGATCCTTGCGGACCGCCCTTTTTGCCTGGCTTTGGGCCCGGCATGCCCATGGGGAGTTCGTGTTGCGGATCGAAGACACGGATACCCGGCGATCTGATCCAGGCAGCCTGGCCAGCATCATGGATGGTCTTCGCTGGCTGGGACTTGATTGGGATGAGGGGCCGGACGTGGGTGGACCCTTTGGCCCATACACGCAAAGCGAAAGGGGGCCTCTTTATCGGGACCATGCCCGGCGTCTGCTCTCTGCAGGCAAGGCCTATCGCTGCTTTTGTCGACCGGAACGCCTGCAGAGACTAAGGGAAGAACAGAGGGCGGCCAAGCAGCAACCCCAGTATGATGGTGCCTGTCGGCACTTGACTGATGCCGAATCAGCCGAACGGGCGGCCACGGGCGAGCCGTTCACGTTCAGGCTGCGCCTGCCCGCGCGGGACAAGGTGACTTTCCGTGATGTCATTCGCGGTGACATCACTGTCGCCACTTCCACCTTGCAGGACCCCATCCTGATCAAGAGCGATGGCATGGCTGTCTACCACCTGGCGGTGGTGGTGGACGATCACTGCATGCACATATCCCACGTGCTGCGCGGCGAAGAGTGGCTAGCCACTGCACCCTACCACGTGTTGCTGTATGAGGCCTTTGGTTGGGACATGCCCGCGTGGGTGCATCTGCCGGTCATTCTGAATCCGGACGGCAAGGGCAAGATGAGCAAGCGTCACCAGGGAGACCGGCAATTGCCGGTCAACGTGAAGGACTTCGTGACCGCCGGAATCCTGCCTGACGCCATGTTCAATTTCCTGTCTCTTTTGGGTTGGACTCCGGATGCATCGGCGGAGCTCTTCACCCGTCAGGAGCTGATTGACAGGTTCGAACTGGCAATGATCTCTCCGTCGGCGGCCAAAATGCCCTATGACAAATTGGATTGGATGAATGGAGAATACCTGCGCCGACTGTCTCCCCAGGAGTTCAGAGCCATGTCCATCCCTTTTCTGGCCCGCGCCTTTGGCAAACCGGAGACCGAGGTGGAGACCATGGAGAGTCTGGACTATGTGTTGTCCGAGGTCCGGACGCGCATCAAGACTCTGAGGGAGGTCTCCGACTGGCTGTCATGGGCTTTCAAGTCCGCTGCCGACATGGAGTACGAGCCTGTAGACATGTTGATCGGGCGCAAGCTGGACGCCCTGCAGAGTGCGGAGGTGCTGAAAACCTGCCATGGGCTGTTGGCAGAGGCCACTCCATTTGAACCGGAAGTCTTGAGGGCACTGTTTCAAGGTGCGGCGCAAGAACTGAACATGAAGCTGGGCAGTCTGCTTGGACCCGTAAGGGGAGCCATCTCCGGGTCCAAGGTGTCGCCCCCCTTGTTTGAAATGATGGCGACCTTGGGCCAGCATGAGTGCCAGGAGAGGCTCCACCGGGCGCACGCCGCGCTCACGACAGCGCCCGCTGCAGCGCCTTGAGGGCTTGTGGTTGGAGCTCCATGCTCTCTTCTCTGCAGTCGCGGAGGCAGTGCATGTTGGCAACACCTTTCGAAAATCGCATATACTTTGAGAGCCTCCGCAACGCGAGAGGCCATTGGGGGATAGTTTAATCGGCAGAACACATGACTCTGGATCATGTAGTCGGGGTTCAAATCCCTGTCCCCCAGTCTCCTGCCTTGCGTCTCGGCTTCGGACCGGGAGGCTCTTCTGCGTGGTGGGGCTGCGCAAGGAAAACAACAGCAGCACAGTGAACGGAATTGTCTGACCTGCGGACCTTGGCGGCATACATGGGGGATCTCGTCTCGGATCTCCTGGCCACACTGGATGCAGGTCAACGCCAGGCAATGCTCCTGCACTTTGCAGAGGAGGCGGAACGCACCTTCTGGGATTACACCCCGCGAGAACGGCGGGGACTTTCCTTGCGGAGCATGGATCGTTCCCAGCAGCAAACGGTCACCCGGCTGCTGCAAGCCGCTCTGAGTCATCGCGGTCTGAATACCGTCTCGATCATCATGGCCTTGGAGACCATTCTCGATGCCCGAGAGGATTTTACGCGGCCCCTGCCTGGGCGGGACTTCTCCAACTATGTCCTGACCGTGTTTGGTCTGCCCGACGACCGGGAACCTTGGGGGTGGCGCTTTGAAGGCCACCACGTATCCTTGCACTACACCATTTCACAGGGCCTGATCGTTTCTCCCTTCCCCCTGTTTCTCGGGGCCAATCCCCGCGAGTGCGAATTGGCTGGCGGCCTGTCGTTGCGGCCCCTGCGGGAATTCGAGGATGGGGCACGGGAACTCTTGCATTTGCTGGACGAAGAACAGCAACACCAGGCTCTGCTGACACCCCATGCCCCCCGCGACATCATGATGGGCAATCGTTCCCAGGTTGCATATGGCATGCCGCCTCTGTTCGCAGTGCATCCCTGGCAGCGGGAGACCGGTGCATCGGACCACGACTTGCAGGCTCTGTCCCTCGACAGGCAGGCGGCCGGCATAGCTGCCCGCGATCTTGCCCCGGTACAAGCAGCCCATTTGGCGCGGCTGATTCGAAAGTACCTGGAATGCTTGCCGGATGCCTTGGCTACCGCGGAAAGTCAGAGGCTGGGGAACCTGGTGGACCGGCCTCTCCATTTCGCCTGGGCAGGCGGGCGGATTTTGGGTGAAGCCTGCTACTATCGCATCCAGGCTCCCGACTTCCTGATTGAATTTGACAACTATCAGAATGACGCCAACCATGTTCATGCGGTGTGGCGGGATCCGGCCAACGACTTTGGCCGGGACATTCTGGCCCGGCATTACGCCAAACATCACTGACTCTCCCGCCTTTTCCTGAAGGTCAACCAGAGGGTACTTTGATAAGATTCCGGCTTGGCTTCCTGCAGCCTGCTGGTCATGTCCGATTTAGCCCCCCCTGTCACCAAGCCCCCCGAGACCGCCGACACGGATACCGTGGCCGGCCCGGATTTCATCCGGGCCCAGATCATGGCGGATCAAGAGACAGGCAAGTTTGCCGGGCGGGTGGTCACGCGGTTTCCGCCCGAGCCCAACGGCTTCCTCCACATTGGACACGCGAAGGCCGTGCTGCTCAACATGGGACTTGCGCGCGAATTCGGCGGTCAATTCAATCTGCGCTTTGATGACACCAACCCCCAGAACGAGGCCCCGGAGTTTGTGGAGGCTGCCCAGCGTGACCTGCGCTGGCTGGGCGTACAGTGGGATGGCGCCCCCAAGTTTGCTTCGGGCTACTTTGAACAGCTGTACACTTGGGCCACCGACTTGATTGCGAAAGGCAAGGCCTACGTAGACGATCTCACGGCAGACCAGATCAGGGAATACAGAGGCACCTTGACCGAGGCGGGCCGGAACAGTCCCCATCGAGACCGATCGGTCAAGGACAATCTGGTGCTGTTTGCGGGCATGCGCGCCGGAGACTTTCCCGACGGGGCCAAGGTCTTGCGCGCCAAAATCGACATGGCATCCCCGAACCTGAACATGCGGGACCCGGTCCTCTACCGCATTCTGCGGTCGACGCACCACCAGACCCAGGATGCCTGGTGCATATATCCCACCTACGACTGGGCCCATGGCCAAAGCGACTCGATTGAGGGGATTACCCATTCCATATGCACGCTGGAATTCGCGGATCACAACCCCTTGTATCAGTGGTTCCTGCAGGAGCTAGACGTATATGCCCCGGTACAGATCGAATTCGCCCGGCTGGAGCTGACCCATACCGTTGTCAGCAAGCGAGTCATCAACACCTTCATCCAGCAAGGCCTGCTGGATGGCTGGGATGATCCCCGCATGAGCACACTGGCCGGCTTGCGCCGTCGCGGCGTGCCCGCGGCGGCCATTCGGGAGCTCTGCAGGCAAGTGGGCGTGGCCAGGACCAACAGCATGGTGGAGACACGGCTCTTTGACCATTGTGTGCGTCAGGAACTCAACAGAACGGCGCTGCGCCGCATGGGGGTCATAGACCCGGTGAAACTGGTGGTTACCAACTATCCAGCGGGTCGGCAAGAGGAGTTTGAGGCCATCAACAACCCGGAAGACGAAAGCGCGGGGGCCCGCCGCGTGACGTTCAGTCGTGAACTGTACATTGAAAGGGAGGATTACCAGGACAATCCGCACCGTCGATTCCGTCGCCTGGCCATCGGCCGGCGCGTGCGTCTGCGTTATGCCTATATTGTCACCTGCACAGGGGTCAAGCATGACGAGGCGGGGGCAGTGACGGAGGTGCATTGCACCTATGATCCGGCCACGCGGGGAGGATCGACACCTGATGGCAGCAAGGTGCGCGGCACTATCCACTGGGTGGATTGCGGCACGGCAGTGGATGCCGAAGTGCAGCTGATCAATCATCTTTTCCTGGCCCCCAATGTGGCTCACATGAAGGCCGATGCCGCCATTGGGGTTTTCAATCCGGATTCCCGCCAGGTCATTCGTGGGGTCAAGGTAGAGCCCGCCGTGGTGCACGACGCCAGGGCCGACACCATCCAGTTGGAACGCCAGGGATATTTCTGCCAGGACAGCCAGGTCGCACCTGGACAGATTTCACTGATACGCACCGTGGCCCTTCGCGATTCCTGGAAAAAGATCGCCAGACAGGCCAGCTGACGTGGCACAGGAATCCCGTTCATTGTCATTGTTGCCGGTCTCTTGCCCTTGCCTGCCGTGCTTCGCCCAGCACCCCGGTACCGTTAACCCAGTGGCACGGGTCCAGAAGTGAAGAAAGTCATAATTTCTGCCGCCTTGGTCGGGTCGAGGCCGACCAAGGAGATGAATCCGGCTGTGCCCTATGCTCCCTCCGAGATTGCCCAGAGCGCTTTCGAGGCATTCCAGGCCGGGGCTGCCATAGTGCATGTCCATGTGCGAGATCCCGAGACCGGCAGGCCCAGTTCGGATGTCAGCCTCGTGCGTGAGACCGTGGAGCGCATCCGCAGCCTTTGCCCTGTTCTCATAAACCTCACCACGAGCGGCTTCGATCTGGAAGATCAGAGTGTGGATTCCAGACTGGCTCCCTTGACATTGCAACCTGAGATCTGCTCTCTGGATGTCGGTTCGCTCAATTTCGCGGATCGGCCCTTCGTGAATCCGCCGGATTGGGGCGTGGCAGCTGCCCGCCGCACGCAGGAACTAGGGGTAAAACCGGAGCTTGAAGTCTTTGACATGGGCCAGGTCGAGCAGGCCCGGCACCTTGTGGACACCGGCTTGGTAGATCCGCCCCCGTGGTTTCAGTGCTGCCTGGGCATCAAATGGGGACTGCCGGCCACCATTGACAACCTGGTGTACATGCACCGTCAACTCCCGTCCGCTGCAGAGTGGTCTGTCTTGGGCGTGGGGGCAGCCCAACTTACGCTGACCACGGTGGCTCCTTTGCTGGGAGGCCACATTCGAGTGGGTTTTGAAGACAATCTGTACTATGCCCGGGGGCAGCTGGCCCGTAGCAACGCCCAACTGGTTGAAAGGTCCGTGCAGATTCTGGAGCTGTTGAATCTGCAGGCGGCCGATGTAGTCGATGCACGTCGCCTATTGGGGCTGGCCTGATGCCACGGCCACCAGGCGGCACGGTCGAAAGGCAGGAGATTTCCGTACATGGATCTGTTTGAATACCAGACAAAGCAGCTGTTTCGTCAGGCGGGCTTGACTGTCCCCGACGGAGAAGTGGCGGCGACCCCGATGCAAGCCAGGGAATTGGCCGTCCAGTATGGCCCTGCCGTCGCGGTCAAGGCGCAGGTTCTGGTAGGGGGCCGCATGAAAGCCGGTGGCATCCGCATTGTGTCTTCGCCTCACGAAGCGGAACAGGCGGCGCAGGACATTCTGGGCATGGACATCAAGGGACACACAGTCCACCAGGTCCTGGTGGAGACAGGATCAGAAATCGTCCAGGAGATTTATCTCGCGGCCTTGGTGAACAGGGATGCCCAGAGACTGATGCTGATGGCCAGTGCCGCCGGCGGCATTGACATTGAAGAGGTGGCATCCGTCACGCCCGAGAAGATCCGGAGAGTCCACCTGCATCCCTTGCTGGGCTTGCGTGCCTATCAGGGCCTGCAGCTGGCCAAGGAACTGGATCTGCCCGGGATGCTCTGGCCGGCATTCGTCCGGGTCAGCCATGGCCTGTATGAGGCCATGACGACCCATGATGCAGATTTGGCGGAGATAAACCCGTTGATCCTCAATGCCCGGAATGAATTTGTGGCCTTGGACGGGAAAATGAGCATCGACGACAATGCGTTGCCTCGCCAGTCCCATCTGGTCACGCCAGAGATGGAAGCGACCGGCAATGCCCTGGAGCGACGGGCCAAGGCGGCGGGTCTCAACTTTGTGCATTTGGGGGGTGATGTCGCGTGCATGGGCAATGGTGCGGGCCTGGCCATGGCCACCATGGACGCCATCCAATACTTTGGGGGCCGTCCTGCCAACTTTCTGGACATCGGCGGGGGGGCCACCATAGAGCAGGTGACTCAAGCCTTGGAGATCATGACCAGCGACCCGGCCGTGAAATCGCTTCTGGTCAATGTCTCCGGGGGCATTACCCGTTGTGACGAGGTGGCCACCGGCATTGCCGCCGCCATCGAGCAGAATCACGTTGATGTTCCTTTTGTCACTCGTCTGGTGGGCACCAATGAAGAACAGGCTCGGGAAATTCTGGCGCCCTACAAGGTTGCTTTCGCACGCACCTTCACCGAAGCTGCGCAAGATGCCGTGAACTTGGCCAAGGGAAACATCTAGATGAGCATTCTGATTGACATGAGCACCCGTATTCTGGTGCAGGGACTGACAGGCCGCCAAGGCAATTTCCAGGCCCAACGCATGCAGGCCTATGGGGCCCAAATCGTGGCTGGTGTCACGCCTGGGAAAGGCGGGACCCGGTCCTTGGGGGTGGAGGTCCATGACACGGTGGCCGAGGCCATGGCCACTGGCTCGATTGATGCCACAATTATTTTTGTACCTGCGCCCTTTGCCACCGACGCCATGATTGAGGCTGCCTCCGCGAAAGTGCCCCTGATCGTGTGCATCACGGAACATGTGCCGGTGCACGACATGATCAAGGTCAGGGAGTACGTACGTATCCAGGGCTGTCAGTTGCTGGGGCCCAACTGCCCAGGTCTCATCTCCCCTGGCAAATCAAAGCTTGGGATTATGCCCAACCATGTGTTTCAGAGGGGGACCACCGGCATAGTGAGCCGGTCGGGCACTCTTACCTACGAAGTGGCCTTTGCGCTCTCCCACAAAGGCATTGGGCAGAGCACCGTGGTAGGGATTGGGGGTGATCCGGTCAAGGGACTGGACTTTGTCGACATTCTGCAGCTCTTCGATGCCGATCCCGGGACCGAGAACATCGTCATGATCGGGGAGATTGGCGGCACGGATGAGCAGAAGGCCGCTCGGTATGTCCAAGAGCACGTAACGAAGCCTGTCATCGGATTGGTCGCTGGGGTTTCGGCACCGCCAGGCCGGCGCATGGGGCACGCCGGAGCCATTGTGTCCGGCGGCTCGGACACCTCCGCGGCAGCCAAGATTGAGACTCTGAAGGCCTGCGGGCTCATAGTGGCCGACCACCCCGAGCAAATTGCAGATCTCATACCTGTATAACCTCGAATTTGTATCAAACGACTTATGTGGAATTACACAGGACGCACTGTATAGGCCTGGACATCGATGCCCAAGCCGCGGCGCAGGAGATGCTTGAGCGTATGGCTGGCCATCTTGGCGATGACATGCGTAGTCAATCCCAGGACGGCCTTGCGCAGCAGCCGTTCCCGATTGCGCCCGGTGTTCTGCACTTCGTTGAAGGTGCTTTCAATGCGCTTGCGCACGCCGTGTAGCCAGCGCGATTCAGGACTTCCGAGTGTGCCACACGTTGATTGACCCGGATGGGGGTCCAGATGCGGTTGCCCTGGGCCTCCCGCTGGACCTGTGGCCAGTCGGCCCCTAGTGTCCTGTTTGACAAGAACATTCACAAAGTCTTTGGACCTTGCCCAGGATCAAATCCGCACTGGCGGTCCACACGAACGGTTGGGGGGCCGGGTTGTGGCACGCCAGACAGTCCTGGATGGCGGCCTCCAGGTCCGGCACGCGGCGGAAGACGCCGCGGCGGAGCCGGCGGTGGCTGATTTCCGCAAAGAAGCGCTCCCCCAGGGGGAGCCACGAGGCGCTGGTGGGCGTGACATGCAGGTGGCAGCGGGGATGGGCGGCAAACCCGCGTCGCACCGCGGCCGTCCTGTGGGTGCCGTCGTGGTCCAGAATCAGATGCACCTCCTCCTCCGGCGGCAGGCGCTCTTCCAGCAGGCGCAGGAAGGACAGCAACTCCGGGTGGCGGCGCCGGCGGTGGCACGCCCCCATCACCTGGCCGGTGGCCACGTCCAGGGCCGCCAACAGCGCCGTGGCGCCGTGGCGCACATCATCGTGGGTGTGGCCCGCGGCGTGGCCCGGGCGCATCGGGCGCACCGGCGGGGTACGTTCCCGGGCCTGAAGCGGGGATTTCTCGGCCACGCAGACCCCCAGGGCGCGGTCCGGAGGGTGGAGGCAGAGCCCCACCACCTCCCGCACCTTCTCTGCCAAGAACGGCTCCGTGGACAGCTGGAAGGTCTCGGTGCGGTGGGGCTGCAGGCCAAAGGCCCGCCCGATGCGCCCGATGGCGTTCGGGGTCAGACCCACGTCCCGGGCCAGCGTGCGGGTGCTCCCGTGCGTCGCCGCGGCCGGCTGCGTTGCCAGCGTGCGCGTGACCGCTGCCGCCCCCTGGGCATCGCTGATCTTGCGCGGGGCGCCGGACCGCGGCGCGTCGGCCAGTCCGTCCCGACGGTGGGCCAGGAACCGGGACCGCCACTGCCCCACCGTGGGCGCGGATACCCCCCGCGCCGGGGCCACCGCCCGGTTGGTCTGCCCGGCGGCACAGCGCAGCACGATCCGGGACCGCAGGGCCAGGCGCTGGCTGCTCTGGGGACGCCGCGCCCACCCCGCCAGTGTGGCGTGTTCCTGCTCGTTCAACATCAGGGGCGGCTTGGGACGGCCGGTGCGCATGGGTTTCACGCCTTGTCCGGGGTGGGGCGCCCCGGCATGCTGCAGGGCCTGCCTGCATTTATGCACCCTTCTTGTCAAACATGACACTAGGAAGCCCTTGTCCCCGTAGACCTCGCCGTGCCAGAGGACAGACAGCACCATGTCGGCGGCGGCCCACTCGTCGGTGTGGGCGGGCACGAGCTCATAGGCGCCTGGGAGGCCCTCCCGCGTGGACAGCAGCACCCGTTGGTAGCCGAAATACTTCAGATTCCGGCGGACACACCCCGTAGGAGGCCGACCCCGCGAAATCGCTTTGTTTCTTGCTCCGTTTGTAGCCCACCATGGGAACGGGCTTGGTCCCCCCGTTTGCCCTGCAGCAGGCGCACGCCATGCTCTTGATACCCGTCACCAGGACATATACCCCGGTGGCCACATTCACAAAGGATATCAGGCATCACCCTGTACGATGTATTTTACATTCCGGTCGGGATGGACAACGGGGTTTTTGATGTCGGGCAAGATGGCACGGGAGCCCCACGTCTTCCAGAATTCCTTCCAAACGACGAATATACTCTGAGCAAGGTGAGAATACAAGTTGAGGACTAGAGGCACTCTATTCAGGTAGCTGTCCGGGGGCGTGTCCCGCGCGTCGCACGGGGCATCTTCAGAGGGGCCAAGCCCGCCCCCATCTTCGCCGATGCTCTTGCCTTGGTACGGCGACCCTTTGGACTGGCTTCCCGCTTTGGGCTCGGGTGCCGTCTCCGACCGACAGCCCGCAAATCCCGCGCCCGCCGGAGTGCCTGCTGCATGTCTTGTGCTATCCGGCCTGATTTTGTACAAAACAGGCTCTCGAACAGGAATTATCCTCCTGTGGCATGGCTGGTCGCATGAGGGTCGGACATGCCTGCAACACCGGTCATTCGGAATAATGTCCGTACCATGACTGACAATGCAGCATGAGACATGTCGGCTGTGGCAGTATGGGGGGCCCAAGCCAAAACGGGAAACGCGGGCGTCGTTGTATACTGGCATTTCTTCACTGCCACTGCCAACACGGTCAAGGAAGTGACTTCAGTGGTGCTTCCGCCTGCCAGCAAACGGCTAGACCTCCGGTGTGGTGGCAAGCTGTAGAAAGCAACTGCACGCACTTTGTCCACTTTTGAGTCCTGGTAAGTCGGAGGTTCGTTGCATGAATGGGGAATTGGACATTTCTTCCAGCCAAGGCACGGTTTACGCGCCCACTGAAGCCGTGGTTGCCAGTTCGGGTCTGCCTGATTACTTGAAGGTCAGGCAAGCTGCAGAGCAGAATCCGGTGGACTTCTGGGGAGCACGGGCTGAGGAATTGCTGGATTGGTTTCAGCCCTTTACCCAGGTCCTGAACGATTCTGAGGCGCCATTCTTCAAATGGTTTGAGGATGGACAGACAAACATTGCATTGAACGCCCTTGACCGCCACATGTCCACTTGGCGCAAGAACAAGGTGGCTTTTGTATGGGAGTCCGAACAGGGTGAGACCCGGACGTACAGCTATTTGCAGCTGGGACGGGAAGTGAATCGTTTTGCCCATGTCCTCAAGGCCCAAGGCGTCAAGCGCGGCGACACGGTAACTATTTATATGGGACGGGTGATGGAATTGGTCATTGCGATGCTGGCCACAACCAAGATTGGGGCTGTGCACAGCGTGGTCTATGGCGGATTCAGTGAACAGGCGCTGGCAAGCCGGATTGAGGATTGCCAAAGCAAGGTGCTGATCACCTGTGACGGGGCCTGGTTGCGCGGCAAGACCGTGGACCTCAAGGACATTTCGGATGCAGCGGTGGCCCGGAGCCCCATTGTGGAGAGCATGATCGTGGTCCAGCGCACAGGGCAGGAAGTCTCGATGGTGCCCGGTCGGGACCACTGGCTACATGACTTGTTGGCCGATCCGGCAATCAGTCCCCTTTGTGAAACCGAGGTCATGTCCGCCGAGGATCCACTCTTTATCCTCTACACCTCGGGCACCACCGGCAGGCCGAAGGGGGTCTTGCATACCCATGGGGGATACCAGGTACAGATCGCCACCACGCTCCAGTATGCCTTTGACATGAAGGACGAAGATGTATGGTGGTGCGCCGCAGATCCGGGCTGGATCACGGGGCACAGCTACATTGTGTATGGTCCCTTGATTCTGGGTGCCACCAGTGTCATGTACGAAGGGGCGCCGGGGTACCCGCAACCGGATCGCTGGTGGGAGATCGTGGATCGCTACGGCGTGACCATTCTCTATACGGCCCCTACGGCCATCCGCGGCCTGATGCGATTCGGCGAGGAATGGCCCCTGCGCCACCGTCTGGATTCCCTGCGCCTGCTGGGCACCGTGGGCGAACCCATCAATCCGGAAGCCTGGCGCTGGTACCATAGGCTTATCGGCAAGAATCAGTGTCCCGTGATTGACACTTGGTGGCAAACTGAGACTGGGGGCTTCATGATCACGCCGACACCGGTGGTGCCACTCAAGCCGGGCAGTGCCACGCTCCCCTTCGCTGGCGTGCTCGCGGATGTGGTGGACGAAGCAGGAGCGTCCTGCCCTGCCAACGAAGAGGGCTCCTTGGTCATCAAGCATCCCTGGCCGGGCATGTTGCGCACTGTCTGGGGGGATCCTGAGCGCTATGTAGCGCAGTATTGGTCTGAATTCAAGGACCAGGGTTGGTACTTCCCGGGGGACAGCGCCCGCCGGGATGAAGACGGATACATCTGGATCATTGGTCGGATGGATGATGTCATCAAGGTCAGCGGCTATCGATTGGGCACTGCCGAAATTGAAAGCGCCTTGGTCAGCCACCCCAGCGTTGCCGAAGCCGCTGTGATAGGGCTGCCAGACGAACTGCGAGGAAATCGGATCAGCGCCCATTGCATCCTCAATGACGGAATCTCCGATTCGACGGAATTGGCGGATGCTTTGAAGTCCCACGTACGCCGCGAAATAGGCCCCATAGCGGTACCGCAGGACATAGAGTTCACTCCCTCCTTGCCCAAGACACGCAGCGGCAAGATCATGCGCCGCCTGCTGAAGGCACAGGCCTTGGGCGAACCCCTGGGCGACACCAGCACACTGGAAGACTGATGGGAATTAGTGGTTATGGGCTTGAGTGACCACACCACCCTCGTGTTCACGGGGCATCGGGGTCCCTAACGGGAACGCCCCTCGCCGTGCAGCGGCCCCCATCCCCTGGGCCACAGGGAGATCGGCTCTCCCCAAGATGTTCCCCACCGCATTGTGGTCGGTGTGGAGTTGAAAGCCTCCAGGCAATAGAACCGGGCCTGCGTGGTGCGGTTTGCCTTGTCCACACCGCCGCAGCGACTGCAGGTCTGGCGGGTATGGGTGGCCGGCACCTGGACCACCTGGCCACACTTGTAGCTCAGCTGGCGTTCCCGTTGACTCCAACTGCTCGCCAGGATGCTGCGATTCAGGCCGGCCTTGGCCTTTACATGGGGCCCGGACTGTGCACTGTGCCCTTGGCGGATCGAGTCATGGCCTGCATATGCAGATCCTCAATGACCACAGTATGCGCCGTGTCGGCCAATCTGCGGCTGATGCGGTGGGTGTCGTGGGCCCGGATGCGTTTGCACTTGCGGTGCCGCTTGGTCAATTGTCCGGCAATGCGCCGGCACCGGCACGATCCCTTGTGCTTGCGTGCACAGTGCCTTGGCTGTCCGTGGCCTGCCCCACGTTGCGGTCCAGGCCCAAGGCTCCTGTAGGGCCCCGGCTTGACCTGGGTGACAGGCACCGCGTAGACCAGGGAGACGTACCACTTGGGCTGCGTGGCCGTGCCTTCCTGGCGGCTGCGGGCCTGCAGGGGCCTGGCCACCCGCGTAGGGATTGGACCCCTTGACCCGCAGCCAGCCGATGCGGGGCACCTGCAGATGGGTGTCAGCCACGGCGCCGTGGCGGGGAATGGTGAATCCGTCGGTGGTGCGATGTCTGGCCTTGAAGCGGGGATGGGCACGTGGGTCCTGAAAGAATGTCTGATACGCATCGGCCAAGTACTTGAGGGTGTACTTGACTTCCTTGTGGCCGTACGCCTGCAGCCAACTGATTTCCGGCCTCTGGCGCAGGGCTGTGAACTCCCGGCCCAGCCCCAAGAAGGATATTGAGGGTTTGGGGGCCAATCTTGTAGTCTTGCCAGCAGCGCCAGCGAAACTACTGGGCCAGGCAGTGATTCCGGACCCACCGGCAGGCTTCGGCAGTGCCCGCCAACTGGCGGGCCTTGACCTGCGTCTCCGGCAGCAGACGCAACCGGACTGTGCGATGGACAGTTTCGATTTCAGGTACAATGGAAGTGGTAGGCATGGAAATGCGAGTTCCTTGCCTGTGGAAAGCGGCATGCAGGTCAGAGCGCATGTCGCTTTCTGTATGGCAGCACGGATGGCGGCAGATTGCCCTGGCACAGCCCTGTCATCCGGCAAGCCCATAACCACTAATTCATTTTTGCATTTTGGAGGAGACTGCCATGTTGACCCAAGCCATGAGATCGTTGACTGTCTTGTTGGGCGTATGTGCCCTGGCCCTGGTGCTGTCGGGGTGCACTCCCACGGGGCCAGCACTGATTCCTTGCAGTGAAATGGCCCCGGACACGTCCGGTGCCATGCCGGACCTGGGCGGTTGTGAATTGAGAGTGGCAGTGGAGAACGCCTACCAACCCTTCAATTTCATTGATACCGAGACGGGAGAAGGCGTAGGGTATGACTATGATGCCATTGCCGACATCTGTGAGCGGCTTAACTGCGTTCCCACCTTCATTGAAACCAGCTGGGATGCCATGGTGGCCGTGATGTCAGGCGAGGGCGAGTTCTCGGCCTTCGATGTGGGGGCGGATGGCATCACGATCACAGCCGAGCGTGGACAGCATGTGGACTTCTCGATTCCATTCATATCCACAGAGCAGGTCCTCCTGGTGCGGTTGGACGAAGATCGATTTGCACAGCCCGATGAATTTGCAACGATGGACGAACTGATCATTGGCACCCAGTTGGGCACCACGAACTACTATGCTTCGGTGGACCTGGTGGGCGAAGATCGGATTGTCGCCTATGACCAGTTTGGGACGGCTGTCCAGGCCTTGCTCAGCGGGGATGTGGATGCCGTGATGATCGACAGTGTGGCCGGCATGGGATACATGGGAGTCAATGCAGACCAACTGAAGGTGACCGGCGCTGCGGTTCAGAATGAGGAATTGGGCTTCATTCTGGCCAAGGGCAGCCATCTTACCTCCAGCATCAACCAGGCATTGACGGCCATGGAAGAGGACGGAACGCTTCAGGAGCTCTTTGACAAGTGGTTCTGAGGCCATGATGGGCTGGATTCTGTCGGTTCTGGCAGAAGACCCGCAGGGCGGAAGCAGGCATGCCTGCTTCCGCCTTTTTTTCTGGGACTTGTATACATCATGAGTACACAAACTCCTGCATACCCTGTTCACGGGTCTCACGGGGCGGCAGGGCCTCCGTGGCGAAGCCCCCTCGCCCTGCCGCAGCCCTTGCTCCATGGGCCGTGAAGCGCCATGGTGCGCCCCGACACTGTGGTCACTGCACTGCATGTTTGCATGTGTACTTATGCATATATGTCACTTTTTCGATGGTCGATGCTGGGACACGCTTTGTTCTTGTTGCCAAGAAACCTCTGGACAACTGGGCTTGGGACGTTTTCAGACGCTGGGTTGAGCATGACAGTCCCCATCGGCCAAGTCGAGGATCCACCTGAACCCTCATTGTTCTCGTTTGTCCCGCAGCACATTGATGCAATTCCCACGGCTAGGGACCTTGACCGCGTTTCTGCCATGCCCATGCACCACTTTTCACGGCGCAACTCCTGTTGAAAAGGAATGGACTTATATGCCCAGGTACCCATACGAACATATGGCACAATGCAAGAAGGCGACATGCAGGTGAGATGGCATGTCGGCTTTCAGGTCAGGCCGGGGGCACCGGTAGGCGCGCTGGACCTGGATCGCCGGACAGCGGTACCGAGTTGCAGAGAAAGCGCCGGAACATCCGATCCCACGATACACACCGGGTCAGTCACACCGTGGGTGGACCGGGCACATACGGTGGTGATCGGTGATCGAGGATCTCCACACCCAAGGCATCAAGGCACAACCCAGTTGGCCCGGGGTACCGTGGCCGTATCGGGCACGTCAAGGCCAAGCCGGGTCTGAACCGCGGCATTCTGACCAGCGGATGGGGACAGCTGGAGCCGGTGGGTCAAGGTGGATTCGAGATACAACAGCCAGACTTGCAGCGGATGCAGCTGCATCAACAAGGCCAATCGGCCCAATTCGGTAGTGGGGATTGCGGATTGCAGTGCCATGCCGCGTTCCAATCGGCATGGCACATCCTAGGAGAGATGCGATTTTCCTGTTGCCCGCGGGACAGGGGCGGCGGCGCGGCGAGGGACGTTGCGGTTGGGCATCCCCATGACCCATGCACAGGATATGCCTGAGTCTGTGTACTGGTAGGTCCCAAAAGGAATCAGGTCATTCTTCTGTAGAGAAACCAGTAGGCATCGGAAGGAAATGCATCCGCATATTGAATATTCCAAATGAAATCCCCCTCTTCAGTCATTGTTCTGATCCGGGAATCCACCTCTTGCAGAGCATCATGTGCCGCTGACCAACCGAACGTCTCGCCAAGACGCTGAATGCGGGACCTTTGAGCCATTTCAGTGGCAAACAGAGTAGGGCTCAGGTGGCCTTCGTCAGCCCAGCTCTCCAGATTCCAGCGCAAGCTGTCCAGGCGTGCCTTGATTTCTCTTTGGGCCAGTTTCTCTGCCCTTTCCGCAAATGTGCGGAGCTGAGCTTTGCCTCTCCTGGCGAGCTCAGAGTCCTCCCGCGAATAGTCTTCGGGTTGCTGGGCAATCAGGGCCTCCCAGACTGCACAGTGCTCCAGGAAGTCTCCCAAAGACATCAAGTGTTGAATGAATTGGTCTCCATCTTCCACGCGCACCTGTCGATAGACCAATGGCCCCATGAGATAGTTTTCCAGCCCGCCAACTTCGGTGACCAGAATAGCTCTGATGCGCTGCGGAGACTCAAACATGGGGTCGCCCTCCCAACCCGATTCGGTGCTTCTGCTTGACTCCAGTTCTCCATGGATTAGCCGTGGGAACCGCAAGCAACGGTGGACCCTGATTGTAAAGTGATTGAGACGCCTGGGTTGGGAAAAGCCCTCATTGGCCCTCATCGGACTCCCTGCCGATGCCTAGGCCCCGATGACAATCAGCCCAGTGGGGTCCATTCTGGAAAGTCTGCGGCTAAAAGCAGGCCATTGTTGGCACGAAAGGGGAGAGAGCCGTGCAACCTGGAGCCTTGGACCGGCTCTGTCTGCTGTTGGCCAAACGCTGCACTGTGGCCCTTGCGCCTGATTCCGTGCAGCCATCTGTCCAGCTTGAGGGACTTATATACCCAAGTGCACAGACTCAGATATATCCTGTTCACGGGGCGTCGGGGTGCCTGCTGGCAACGTCCCTCGCCGTGGAGCCCCATCCTGCACTCCGGTACAGTGCCGTGCTAGGGCGTGTTGATTAAGTCGTGGAAACAGGGCAGGACATACGGATGCCAGTCCCCGCACGGAGCCCTCCCATGACGCCGCGTCGGATCCTGACCGATGCCCTGTGGGCCCAGATGGAGGCCGTGCTGGCCGCAATCCGCCCCCGGGTGGGCCGCCCCTCGATTGGGGGTGACCGCATGTTTGGGGAAGCCGTGCTGTACCCCACCCGGGCGGACCGTCCCTGGCGCGACTTGCCTGCGGACTTCGGGCAATGGGACACGGGGTACCAGCGGTTGCGCAGTGGGGAGCGCCAGGGCCTCTGGGCCGCATGGTGGTGCCGGGTCCAGCCGGGATCCGGCGCGGAGGAGATGTGGTCGGCCCGGTACGTGGATGCCACCAGCAGGCGTGCCCATCCGCCTGCGGCCGGGGCCGCCCACAAGGGGGCGGTCAGGCCGCCCAGGCCCGCGGCCGTCTCCCGGTTTCCGCCCACCGCGGCGGTCATGGATCGAGCGTAGGACCGCGAGGCCATGCGGGACACCCTGGCGGCCCAGGCGGTGGAGGCCGTGATGCCGGCCAAGCAGAACCGCAAGGAGCCCAGCCCCCACGACCCGGTGCAGTACGCGTGGCGGGCACAGATCGAACGGTTCTTCCACCGCCTCAAGCCGTTGCGGGGCATGGCCACGCGCTACGCCAAGTTGCAGCGGACCTTTCTGGCCCGGGTGCCGGTGGCGGCCACTTGGATCAGGCTGCGACCATTAATCCACACGCCCTAGTGGTTGCCTTGCATCGTAACGCCAAGCCAGTCGGCCTGAACAAGCCCAGCCACAGCACTCTCGGCTGGTCGGGTGCTTGGAGAGCCACGGTCAGTGCGCAGTGTAGACATTGGTCCTGCGACTGCACTGCCGCCGGTTTCGGAAGGGCCCGATTCGGGACAGTGCGACCCAAGGAACTTCAACCAATATCAGTGAAGGTGCTCAACACGAGCAAGAGGAAGTTGTACAGGGCGTGCGTGGCAATGGCAGGCAACAACCCATAACGCTCCCGAATGATGCCAAAGGCAAAACCCAGAATGAGCACGACCAGCAGGCCGTCTGTGGCGTACTGAAAGGCATGAGCGGAGGTGAACAGGACATTGGAGAAGACAAGCCCCAGGCGGGGCTGCATGACTCCCCGCACAAACATCTCTTCACTGACGCCGGCACTCACTCCCAACAACAGCATGCCCAAAGGATGCCAAGGCAGCCCTGCGATCTCGGCAAACCGTTCCGGGTCGGTAATGGGAACCCCCAGCGACTGCCACGTTTGCTCAATCAGCTTGCCTATGCCCATGCCCGCGCCAACCAGAAGAACGGAAAACAGCACGGGCAAAAGGAGCCGTTTGCGGGTCAATGCCTTGAACCCCAGGCGGGTCCAGGATTCTTGCAGGTTGCGGGACCGGCTGAAGCCCACCGCCAGCAGGACGGCGGGAACACTCAGGATCGTGGTGGTCAGAAGAGACACATTGCGGGCCAAGTCGCTCTGGTCCACACTGTCTCCCGCGGGGAGCTGATAGAGGAAAGGCTCGCCAAACGAGGCAAGACTGAGCAGAGACAATGACACCGCCGCGAAGCCCATGGCGACTGCGAAGGCATGGGCAAAGTCTCGGGCGTCAATGGGCAGAAAGCGGGCCAGAAAGGAGCGGACTGCAGGCAAGAACAGCAGCCACGACATGGCCAATATCGCCATTCCCCCGACACCGAGCTCCACATTGTCCAAGTAAGGGGCTGCTCCTTCGGCTATGGCCGTGGCTGAGACGAACACCAGGATCAGCAGCGCCAGTGCGGTGTAGCCACAGAGAAGCAGCAGGACACGCACGGGCAGGTTTTGGCGGGATTCCCTGATGCCCAAGGCAATCACCCCCAAGAGCAAGGGGGATGCACCCAGCCCAAACGCGCTCACCACAGAGCCATCGGTCAGGCCAAGGACATGTTCAATGCCCGAGGTGGCTCCCAAGCCCATGGCCAGCAGGGCCAACAGGATAAGCAAGGTCGTGCCCAGTCGGGGATGCCAATGGCCCCAAGCCGCCCACCTTGTCTCAAATGCGGATAGACCTTTTTCAAGCATCAGGTGTTTCCATAATGATAGTCACAGGCCCGTCGTTGGTCAGGGACAATTCCATTGTGGCGCCAAAGACGCCCGTTTCGACTGTTACGTGTCCACCGAGCCAACGTGCGGCCTCCGTGTAGAGCTCTCGAGCCACTGCGGGGGTGGCAGCCGCGGTGAAGTTCGGACGTCTGCCTTTGCGGGTGTTGCCCAACAGGGTGAACTGGCTGACTAGAAGAACCTCCCCCTGCACATCAAGCAGACTGCGATTCATGCGTCCTGCATGGTCTGGGAAGATCCTCAGGTGCACTATCTTGGCACACAGGTACTCCACCTCCTCCATGGTGTCCCCTTGCGCCACGCCGAGCAAAACCAGCAGCCCGGGGCCGATTTTCCCCACGACCTCCCCGTCGACCCTGACTTCAGCAACGCTGACTCTTTGCACAACGGCTTTCACTGGATATCCACCCGCTGCAATTTGCCCAACTGCACAATGAAGGGATCCGCCTCCCCGGGGCTTGCCAGGATCATGAAGCCTCTTTCAAACGTTTGCACAACGGCAGCCACCCGCTCGGGAGGCCCCAGGGGAGTGCCCAAGCGACTGCGCAAGCCTATGTTGACATTCGCTGTTCTTTCATCAACCAGGTCCAGGATCGGGGTGAAGAAATCCAGGTCGGCCACCGGCGCTTCCTGTCCCAGGGCTATCCCGGGGTCGCTGGCGGGAGGATTGAATTCTGCAGGACTGACGTAGAACAAGTCCCACTCGGGATAGCGAAAGAAGGCCGTGTCGGCTCCAGCCTGCCGCGGACGACGTTCGGCACTGTCGTCCAGCAGAAAGGCTACATACATCCGCCTGGGTTGAAGCATGAAGAAAATGTCGCCCCATTGAAAAGACTGCATCATCATTGTGCCCCAGGAAGGGATGGAAGCCTGACATCCGAACTCCACCAAGGCATTGAACTCCCGAAACACTTCTTCAAAGCCGGCATGCAAGCCAAAATCCCGACACAGGGTCAAATAACTGTCCGGCACAGAAGGGGCCACCAGGGAGGAATGGGAGGGGGCCACGGCTATGGAACCGGGAATGGGGGTTCCCGCCGGGGCCAGAGCCGGGTCGAGAGTCATCACGTTGTCGGCATTGCGTGCCAACACGAAGTCGTTGCTGACCCAGCCGCGCAGTCCGTTCTGGTTGAGATGCTCCGAGAGATCGACTTCCCACCAGTCTCGGGAGGCGTCGATCCCGGTTATGGGCAGAAGCTCCAGGTTGGGCATCAGAGCCAATACAGGAAATCCCACTCCCGGTCCCGCCCGGACATTGACGCCCTCTTCCGTGTTTACCACGGCGTAGGGGACCAGGGTGGGCGTTTCCTGGGGCAGCAGCGGTACGGCTGCTATGTGGGGCAGTGCGGGCGTCAGTCTGGGTATCTCGACTTCAACACTCCCGGAAGCAGAGGCCTGGGGCTCTTCCGTTGGACCAGAGGCATGTAGCGTGGCGTCGGGCGGGCGCGCGGAGTTGAATCCGCCTGTGGATTGCGCGCGGACCAGCAACAGGCTGGAAGTGGTCAGGACCAGGAATACCAGTAGAGTGGACAGGGCTCTCCCGAAAGTCGGCCGAGACCATCCCCGCGGCCAGCCGCGGAGGAATTCCCAAGTGCGGGAACCCAATGTCTGGGGCAACCACGGCGAGGTGTCCAATACCGGCATGGTGCGTGTGGCGGCCTCGGGATCCCCACGCTCTGTCCATCCGGAAGGACCAATCTCGGCACTGTGGCCGATCTCGGTGAGACGCTGTGCCAGCTCCTGGGCACTCTGCAGTCTCTTGTCCGGGGACTTTGTCAGACAGGCCTGGAGCAAGTCGAGCAGGGACTGGGGCAATGTGACCAGCTGCAGGTCATGACCTTCGATGTCGAATTCCAGATGCACGTGCTTGTAGAGGATCTCGGCAGTGGTGCCCGTAAACAGGTCCTTGCCGACAATGCATCTATAGAGAATGATTCCAAGGGCATAAATGTCCGCCCGGCTGTCCACGGGAAAGGCACCCGAGCATTGCTCGGGTGCCATGTAGACGGGAGAGCCCACGGTGCGTCCTGCGACTGTAATCTCCGGCATGTCCAAGGCCCAGGCAATGCCGAAGTCGGTCAGCAGGGGTACCAAGGGATAGTCCAGAGAGGCCATCAGGATGTGGTTCTGGTCCAGCACCGTGGAGGGTCTGATCAGGATGTTGCTGGGCTTGACATCCCGGTGCACCAGCTTTTCACTGTGGGCATAGGCCAGCGCTTCGGCAATAGGAGCCAGGAAGGCACAGGTCTCGGCGAAGTTGAGTTGGTTTACATCCCGCAGCAGGTCCGCGAGCGTATCTCCCAAGACCAGTTCCATGGCGATGTAGCCCACGTCATGTTCCGTAAACGTGCCGACCTGGTAAGTCTGCACAATGTGGGAATGCTGCAGCCGGCTGGCGATTTGGGTCTCGATCTGAAACCGTCGCCGTGCCACTTCGTCCGCATGCGCGTGCATCACCTTCAAGGCAATGGCCCTGTTTTCCACCGTGTCGAAAGCCTGGTAGACGGTGGATGCGCCGCCACTGCCAATGGGGCGGTAGATGTGAAACCGTCCGATACGCTGTCCGGACAGCGTATCGGGGCCGGCTCTCCGGCCGACACCGACCGAGAGTAAACTGCGGACTGGAGCCGCCCCCGGCGTGCTGTCCCTGGGCAATTTGTGGCCTGGAGGTTGACTATCGCCCATATTCCATACACAATGGACTGCAGGCCACCGGGCTCCCGGGGTGACAAGGATGTAACATAGGTGCCTGATTCACATTGTCGATCGGAGTGGGTGTGCGATGATGCGGAAAAGCCATGTCCCTGGTGGGTAAACTCGTCTGCCTGGATGGCCCGCAACGGGGCCGTTCCATCGCCCTGCACCCGAAAAAGACAGTGGTCGGCCGGGCACCAGACTGTGACATAGTGCTTGATGATCGCTTCGCCTCCCGGGTCCACGCCTCCATTACCCGCCGGGAAAACGCCTTTATAGTGGAGGATGCAGGCAGCAAGAACGGTGTCATGCTCAATAACAAGCGGTTGGGGGAAGGCACCAAAGGGATTCTAGCGGATGGCGTGGTGGTGACTTTCGCGCAGACTCGCTTCAAATTCGAAGACCCGGCAGCGACCATGACGAACCTGGAGGTGGCACCGGCCTTGGCGGGCCCTCGACTGGTAGTGCATGAGGCCACGCGTCAGGTCAAGGTCAATGGCGTTCTGTTGCAGCCCCCGTTGAGCGTAAGGCAGTTTGAACTGTTGCAGTGCCTGTACCTGCACCGAGGACAGGCACTCAGCAAGGATGAAATTGCCGCTGCTGTCTGGCCCGACGACGCTGAACCGGTACCGGACAACAACATTGATCGGTTGGTCAGCAGGGTACGGGTGCGCCTCGCAGAGGCCGCCGGGGAGCATCAATTCATCACCACGATCCGCGGCTTTGGATTTTGCCTGGAAGACGGGACCGACGGGGGATAGCCGGTGTCTTCGTCCTGTGCGCATGCGCATTACTCTTTTCAAGTCTGTAGGATTTCGCCGATGTCTCTCTCTTTGTATCAAAAAGCCCAGGCCTTGCAGGCGGCCAACACCTCCATTGCCATCGCCACCATTGTGGCGGTCAAGGGGTCCGTGCCCCGCGAAGTAGGAGCCAAGATGCTGATTCATCCCATGGGGTTGCACGAAGGTACGGTCGGGGGCGGATGCGGCGAGGCCGATGTGATCCGGGCAGGGCTGGAAGTCATACACGACGGACAACCGCGCACCGTGAGGGTAGACCTTACCGAAGAAATTTCCATGGAAAGCCTGGGAGTCTGCGGGGGCATCATGGATGTGTTCGTGGAACGGCTGCAGCAGGGGCAGGCAGACTGATCCCGGGGCACGGCCCGACCCGGAGTCTGCTCCGCGGGGTATCGGCCCACTGCCGCGCGCGCCAGGCTGCCCGAGAGCCACAACGCCATGCAATCCTGTCTTCTGGCCTCGCTGGTTGCCAGCGTCGAGTCCGGCGCGGCGGTGGCATTGGTGACCTGCACCGCCGCGGCCGCGGAGTCGCGCTGGACAGTGGGACAGCAGAGCCTGGTCTGGATTGCAGCAGACAGGGAGTGGGCAGGCGATCTGCATTTGCAACCGGAGACAGTCAGGCAAGTGCAGGCGGTGATCAGGGCCCGGCAGTCGCAAATTCTGACCCTGGAGGCAGGAGAGGCGCGGAGCTCTCTGTTTGTGGAGGTCCATGCGCTTCCCGGTCATCTGCTGATCGTGGGGGCCGGACACATTGCCGTGCCCTTGGCCCGGTTGGGGACGCTCTGCGATTTTTCCGTTACGGTGCTGGACGACAGACCCCAGTTCGCCAATCCGCAGCGTTTTCCGGAAGCCGATGCCGTGATTGCCGGCGATTTCATTCCCGCCTTGCGGGAACTGCGTCAACAGAACAGGCTGGACAGTCAGACATACATTGCCTTGGTAACCCGGGGCCACCAATATGACGTGGATTGTCTCACGGAAGTCTTGGAAGACGACTTGGCCTACGTGGGTATGATTGGCAGCAAGCGCCGGATCAGGGCCGTGTTCGAACTGTTGCAGACGCAAAAGGGCATTCCCCGCTCACGGTTCCAGCATGTGCATGCCCCCATCGGCCTGAATATTGGGGCGCAGACGCCGGCCGAGATCGCAGTCTGTATTATGGCCGAAATCATCAACCGGTTTCGCCAAGGACCGGCTCTGGGCTTTCGGGACGAACTGTAAGCTGGACCTTCTACAGCGATGGACCGCAGAGGCAAGTCAGGACAGGGTTGCCCTGTTGGCCCAATGTCACGCCTACACTGCGACCCGCGCTGACAAATCCACTGTAGCCTTTGGTGTCTCAATTCCATCTTGTAACCTGATGGTTCAACATTTTTGGATTGATGGGTAGAGCGACTTCAGCCTGCTGCGGGCATCCTCGGTGGTGAAGCGTCCATCCCCCGCACCCTGTCTCGATTGCGACCCTCCTGCCATGTGGCCCCTCCCGCTGCAGTACGCCCCGGTCCGCCCTGCGCCCTGCGGGACCCGGACCCGGGCCCAGGTCCCGCAGGGCCCGGGCGTGGCGCAAGCGGGGAGCGGCCCCCATACCCTGGCGGGTCAGGGCCTCCCGGGGGCCCGGCGTTCGTCGGACATCTGATGGATGGTGTAGCGGAGGGGTGTCATAGGGGGCCTCCGGGGTGCGTGTCGCCACTGGCCTGCAGCTCATATATGCGACAACAGCCCCGTTTTCCTGTACTAGACGTGAGTTTATGGATAAGATGCGGTCTCTGGGAAGGCTGCATCCCGATCCCGTCTGGAGAGGTGGTTTTTTCGGCTGGTAGCGGTAGGCAATCAGTCTGGACAGCAGGTTCACTGGGAAATTCGCCGGGCTGCGGTGACTCGTATACTGGCTTGGAGAGATGTTTTTGAATTGATCACGGACCGATTCGGCGAGAACGCGCGTATTGCCGTGTGCAATTTGGATACCGTCTCGGATCAGACGACCTTCAAGGATCCCCATCAGTTCGAAACGGGAATCTCGCATGTGTTGGTTAACGGTGTCCCGATTGTACGACAAGGACAGCATATGAGGCAGCGGCTAGGTGAAGTGCTGACACCCGCCTGAGATCAGGCGGTAGCATCCTTTGATTGCAGAGTCAGACAAGGAGTCTGGAGGAGATTGCCAGGGGCTCCTGTGCGGAAGAGCGGCCCTTGACAACCAGTGGTCCACCTGGAAGGTGGAGGTCATGCCTTGATCAAGACAGGTCGAAAAGACATACAGGACAACCAAGCACTTGGCATGGAATTGAGGTACACTGCAAGTCTGTTGGGCTCCTCTCTGTCTCCCGGTGCTCCTGCCTGCGCCACAGACTGCACCCGTACCGCCGCGATCCTGCCCTGCAGCCCCGGGCACGGGACCGGGTGGAGATGTGTCGGCTCTCGACCGCGGGCTGGTAGGTCTCAAAAATTCTGTCGTGGCCGTGTAATGGCGGTTTGCTCGGTACAGACCGGGTGCAAAACCCTCCCTCGCAATCCAAGTGCCGTCTTCCACAATACTCGTGCGGAAGAGGCCGGGGCAGTGTGGAGGATGCAACGGCCCCACCGCGGATAAAGACCATGTCGGCTTTTCTGTGAGTGAAGAAAGGTCAAGCAATTTCAGCGGCACAGTAGGTCAGACGAGCAATGTAACGCCAAGTACGTTGGAAAAACAACGGGCAAGATACCCGTCCCAATCGGTTTCGCGGTACCCGTTCTGTTGTGCTCAGGCCAATACCACCGGGCCACTGCGGTGGCTGGGCTTTTTAGTGGAAATGGCACGCTGTGACTTCGTTGAGAAACCACTGCACATGTCCGACCATGGGATGCACATCGCCATCCCATTCCAAGATGGACTTGTACCGGGGTCGCCACAGGCCTGCCCCTGCCCGGTCCCATCCCACGCGCTGAGAGCCCTCTCGGGAGACCGACAGTGCCGTGGCACTGAAGCTCACCCTTTTGCGGTGGCCCACACCGTGGAAACTTGAAGGGTGGTCGGATACAAGTATCGGTACCTTGTGCACTGCGTACAGGGTGGCACGGGTCGGCTCGTCCCCAATGGCAAAGGGAGGGGGGGCCTGTCTCTCCACCTGCCATACATGCTCAAGTCGGAAATTGGAATTCCAGTTCCGGCCATGGGGGGGTTCCGGCACCGTGCTCCAACACCGGGCCACGGGTTCTGCCTCCACCGCGCGCGCCGGGTCGGCGTCCATGGGCACGGCGCCGTCCATGATGCAGGGGGCAAGAGGGCATGTGGCCAGGATCGAGGTCCTGAGTGCCGCGTCGGACACTCCCCCGGTGTTGCGGTGGCTGGCACATGCCACTGCGAGAGTGCCGACCCACACGAGGGCCAAGCCGAACACCACGGCCCTCCGGCACCTCAGGCGTCTTGGACTTGTCATGAACTATCCCTCGCGGATCGTGGCACCGACATTGTCCTGGGGGGCGGCGCAGCCGGGATCTACGGTGTGCGCCCGCAGACACAGCACTTTCTGTTGTGCCTGCGGGCGGGCCCATACCAGCCCACTGCGGTGGCTGGGCTTTAGTGGAAGTGACATTCTGTGACTTCGTTTTCAAACCGCTGCACATGTCCGACAACGGGATACACATCGCCATCCCATTGGAACGTGGACTTGTACCGGGGCCGCCAATCACCTTGCCCCGGAAGCGCACTCTCAGTGAAATGCCAACCGTCCCTTTCCACAGAAAGCTCCGTAGTGATGAAACTTACGCTCTTGCCCAGTCCAATGCCAATGCTTACAGGGCCCAGGCCGGCACCAATGCCTATATTGATGCCATTCCAGGTTTTAACAGTACCCGTGTGCGGGGTCTCTTGGATGGAATGGGGATATTCGTCACTTCGGCTTGCGTGCCAACGATGCTTCAGGCGGAAACTGTAGTTGGGATTGTTGCCATACGGGGGTTCGGGGGCGTAACTTGTGCATTGTCCTATTTCATCAGAGGGCACCAAGTCAAAGGCCACATCGGGAACGCCATCCGGAGACTCATCCCTGTCAATATAACAGGGGGGACCCTGGACAAGTGGCCATAATGGCTTCCAGTAATTGGGCAGGAGTCATTTCCTCAGCGGTTTCAGTGGCTTCTGAACTTGGTGATACTTCTGCGCCATAGGAGATGGATGTGACCGCCAGCATCAGAACCAACACAGTACATGCTCAAGATCCCACACGTCTCAATGCTTGTTTGCTCAGTGTTAACATCAGCCATTCCTCCTATTGTCAAGGACTGGAATGGACTGTAGTAGATTGGACAGTGTTAGAAAGTAGAAAAATTACATTTGGACTCGTATCGTTGCCTTTTTCCTATGTGGGTCCCCGAAACCGCATTGGAAATTCCTGAACCCTTGCTAAATGTTTGGCCTAAGCACATGGCATGAAATTTTATGAAGATATGAAATCCTGCCCGATCCGACGGAAAGTAGCGTACAGGGTATGGGGCATGAGACGGGAGAGAAGGCGGATCCCGATCGGAAGTGACAGGATACCCCATAGTCCAAAATTTTTCATTTTTACCCGCAATGAATTGGAACATATATTCCTAAAATGCATGTATGATCCGGATTGGGAGCCAGACTATCCTATGGCACGCAATGTAGAGGCCCTAACAAAAGTCAGGCAGATGCTGGGCACAGAGCCTAGGTTCCCAGTCCAGGCCCTGGCCCACCACCCTGTCCACCATTTTTGATAGGGCCTCTAATCTCGACTTTGTACAAAACAGACTGGGGGAGGCCCACAGAAAGACAGGATGGCCCCAAGAGTCCCCGAGGTCCCTCATGCCCCTCCTGTCTCCCGTCATGGTAACCCTGCGGCAACCGTATGCGCCGCGCTTTCAGGCCCGGACCTGGGCCAAGGCCCAGCAGCTGCTGATAGGCACCGTGCTGGCCCCGGGGCAACGTACGGTCTCCATGCGCTGGGACTGCATGAAGAAGGCACAATTTTGCGGTGTACCACCCGGTGCTCCACCGGACCCGCTGGTCCTCGCGCGCGGTAGGCCGGGTGCTGCGGGAGCAACTGCTCCGGCACCTGGCACCAGCCCGGGGCCCTGATCTTCGGCATCGACGAAACCATCAAGCGTCGCCAGGGCCCTCGGAGCGCGGCCTGGGGCATCTCCCGGGACAGGGTGCGTTCCTCCCGGGGCCACTGCGCCCGGGCCATGGGGCTGCGCGGGATCAGCCTACTGGGGCAGACCGGGATCCCCTGGGCGCAAGTGGGTCTGGGCCCTCCCCTTTCTCACCGTGCGGGCCCCCTCTGCGCGGTATGCCGTGGCCCGGGGTCGGCGCCACAAGACTGTGACCGACTGGGCCCACCCGATGCTGCTGTGCCTGCGCCGCTGGGCGTGGCTGGACTTGGCACACTCAGACGGCGTAATACAGGGCGTTCCTCATCCTGTAGAAGAGTTTCAGCTTTATGCCCGGGCGATGGAGATGGAGACCTGGATGTAGGGACACGCAACCCTGCAGGGTGTATGGGGAGGGTTATGGTATCGGCAAGAGTGGGTTTCTCTTCGGCGTACCAGGCGGCGGTGCGGAAGGTCAGAGGGAGCGCTGCAACAGAGCCATCCTGTCCTGACTGGCTGCTGCAGGCAATCGATATACAAAGTGCATGGCACGGGGAGCGCGTACTATCCCTGTGGTCCCTGACGCAATCGGCGTTCCATGTAGCGAATCCCCCGGGTCAACAGCAGCACGATTAAAAGATACATGGTGGCCAGTGTGGTCAACGACTGCATGTAGAGAAAATTGCTGGAAAAATAGAGCCGTGTCAGTTGCGTCATGTCCTGTACCCCCAGCACGGCCACCAGTGACGAGTCCTTGATCATGGCAATGAAGTCGTTGCCCAAGGCGGGCAACACGTTGCGGACGGCCTGCGGCAGGATGATGAAACGCATGCGCTGCCGGTAGTTCAGGCCCAGAGAACTTGCGGCTTCGGACTGGCCAAGGCCAATGGACTGTATGCCGGAACGAAAAATCTCGGCCGAGAATGCGCCATAGCCCAGCCCCAAGGCCAGAATGGCTCTCACCTCGTTGGGAATGCGCACATTCCAGCCCAAAGCCGCCATCCCGTGCACCAGCAGGGGGGTGAGCGCGAAGGCAATGTAGAGCAGCAGCACCAACATGGGAATGCCCCGGATCACTTCCACGTACAAAGAGGAGACGTTGTGCAGGATCGGGTTGGTCGAACAGCGCATCAGTCCCATGGTGACTCCAATGCACAGAGCCAGGGCATAGGCGGCCACCGTAATGACCAAGGTCACCGTGATGCCCTTGAACAGGATCTGGCCCGCCAGCAGCAAGGTCGGCTTCTGGCCGGAAATGAACCAGAAGGTCTGCCGCATCAGCGGTTCGGTCAAAAGCAGATAAAGGTAGAAGCAGGCACCCAGCAACGCCAGCAGCAACCACCAAGGCCACTGACGCAGCCTGCCGGCGGCGGGGAGCAAGCGAGACTGGCCCGTATGGTCCGGCGGGCCGGATGGAGTCATGTGCAAGACTAATGCCAAGTCCGGGCCGCTTCAGTCCATGATGTCTTTCACGGTCCGCACCAAGGTTTCCGCCTTGAGTTCCGGCAAGTTGAAGCACTGGGCCCGCATAGTGTCCGCCAGCTTTTGGGCCAGCCCCCGGTCAAAGGCCGCGTGTTCCATGTTCACCACCACGGATCGGACATTGGACATGGCGTAATGTTCGGCTATGTGCAGGGCCTCTTCCTGGGCCGGCCGACCGCTCATGCTGACGTTGCCCGCTCCGTCGGTGAGCAGAATCATCATGGGCTGCACTTCAGGTTCGCGGCGCTTCACCTGTTCGATGACCTGCCAGGCCACCGAAAGACCATTGCTGAGAGGGGTCTTGCCGCCCACGGGCAGGTCCACCAGAGCCTTTTGGGCCAGTTCCACACTATTGGTGGGGGTGAGCACGACCCGCGCCCGGTCACGCTGGAACACCACCAGGCCCACCTGATCCCGCCGCTGGTAGGCGTCCACCAGCAGGCTGAATATGGCTCCCTTCGTGGCTTCCATCCGCTCACTGGCAGCCATCGACCAACTGGCGTCCACCACGAAAAGAATCAGATTGCCGGTGCGACGCACCCGGATCTTTTTTTGCAGATCCTCCGTGCGCAGGCGCAGAGCCAGATTACTGTCCGACTCCTCCTTCTTGCGCCGCGGCTGAAAAGGGGCTGCGGCGCGCAGCGTGGCGTCAAAGGCCAAGTCATGGGGCTTGGGCCCTGCCGGCTTGGCCTTGATATAGCGGCCTCGCTTGCGCTCGGTGCGGGTGTAGGAACGCTTGCCGGCCCGTTCCCGGGTCATGCGGTCCAATGGCGAGTCGACTGGCTGTGTTTCGAACTGTTCTCCTACATCTGTTCTCTTCTGGGCTCCGCTGGGGTCACCGGGCGATGTGCTGTCTGGCTGCTGCGAGTCAGGTTGGATGAAGTCTCCCTCATCGGCATCCTGCTGGTCAGTCAGCTCGGAGTCATCGCCCTCATCACTTTTTTTTCGTCTGATGCCGACGTGCCTTCCGCCTCTTCTGTGGCCGCTTCCTCCTCATCGACCATCTGCTGGGCTTCCTCCTCCGCCTGTTTCATGGTCTTTTCCAGTTGCTGGGGATTGAGGAAGGCCTCCTGGAAGGGCTGCTTTTTCAAGCGATGCGGCAAGGCCAGCTCGGCCGCCATCAGGATATCCTCGGCATTGACCTGGGAGCGGCCATCCAGGCCTGCCTGTGCCCGGGCGGTCTTGAGAATGACAATGTCTGCCCGGTGTCCGTCCACGCCGAAGTTGGTGGTCAGGGCTGCTATGGTGTACAGGTCCCGTTCCGTGAATTCCACTTCCGCATAATGGAGCCTGGCCCGGGCCACCCGGCCTCCCAGATCCTTTTCCTGGTCAATCCATTGCTCCACGAAACGCTCTGGATGCACGTCATAGTCCAGCCGCCGCCGCAGAATCTTGACGCGGTCTCCTGCCTGCGTGATGCCTGTCACGTCCACAGCATGGGCAAACCGATCCAGCAACTGCGGACGCAGGTCGCCTTCTTCGGGGTTCATGGAGCCGACCAACACGAATCTGGCCGGATGCTGGACGCTGATGCCTTCCCTTTCCACCGTGTTGAATCCCATGGCGGCCGAGTCGAGCAACAGGTCCACAACATGGTCGTCCAGCAGATTGACTTCGTCCACATACAGCACGCCCCGATTGGCCGCGGCCAGAACACCGGGTTCAAAGTGCTTGCGCCCTTCCTGAATGGCCTTTTCAATATCCAAGGTTCCGACTACGCGGTCTTCCGTGGCACTGACGGGCAGGTCCACAAAAGGCGTGGACTTGGTGATGGTGGGCACTGCATTGGCGCCCACATACTGACGGCACTGTTCGCAGAACTGCGCAGGGTCCCGCGGGTCGCAATTGAAGGTGCAGTCTGCGACCACTTCGATGGCCGGCAGCAGGGCCGCCAGAGCACGGGCTGCCGTGGACTTGGCGGTGCCCCGTTCTCCCCTGATCAACACCCCGCCTATCTGCGGATTGATGGCATTGAGAATGAGGGCCCGCTTCATGCGTTCCTGGCCCACGATGGCCGTTAGAGGGTATGTCGTGTTCATGCTTGTCCCAAGGGTTCCAAGGCGTACTCGCTGCCGCCCAAGCCTGCAGTATAATCGACTGATCGAGAGGCACCCAAGTATCAGCCGGCATCCGTTTTGCAACCTTTGCCCCCTGCGGCCCGTATATGAGAACATGGACCTCTTCCTAGCTGAATTGCGCTTGTACCGGTCATGAGCGAGCAAAGCGCTGAAAACCAGGCCTTGCTGCAGCGGTCCAGCGAAGGCGACAGCGAAGCCTACGGCCAGTTGTTCATGAATTACTATGTGGCCTTGGTGCGCTTTGCCTGGCCGATGCTGGGGGTCCAGGAGGATGCCGAGGACGCGGTGCACGATGCCTTCTTGAAGTCCTGGACCCGCTTGCACCGGTTTGACCACCAAAAGGGCCAGTACGGCACCTGGATCTTTGCCATCACGCGCAACTGTTGCCTGGACAAGTTGCGGCAGCGCAAGAAGTGCGGTCCTGCCAGTGATTTCGCGGACTTTGACATTGACGCCCGGCCCGCCCGGGCCGTGGCGGACCCGGCTCAGGTCGCACTTGGCCGGGACTGCCGAGACGAGATTCTGCGGCTTGTTTCCTTCATGGCCGACAAGTATCGAGAAACCATAGTGCTCTATTACTGGAATGAACTGAGCGTCAAGGAGATTGCGGACATTACGCGGACTTCCGAATCCAACGTGAAATCCCGTCTGGGTCGGGGGCGACAACAGTTGGCGGAGTCATACAGCCGACTGCACGCGGTCCCGGCCGAAAGGCCCCCCTCGGTCACGGCTCTGCTTGAGGACCTGCAGGCCATGGCCAGGCTGACCACCTGACCGCGGAACGGCATGCTTCCTGCTGCACACCGCCATTCCTTGACCTTGAGCGAGACAGTGCATTTTCCCTTCGGTTCCGGAATTCCATGAACGGCCTGCCCGAACTTGATGCCCGCCTGCCGGTGGAGTCCTCCCAAGCTCCGTTGCCGGGAAACTGGCACACAGTGAGCGGGCTAATACACCGCGAACAGCTGCTAATGCCATCTGCCAGCCTGCGGACCCGGTTGGCCGAGAGTCTGGAAGCCTTGCCCCAGCAGATGAGAAGGGAATTCCCGGGCACACCGGGACACTGGGGCCTGCTGAGTGCCCTCTTGCTGCCGACCGCCCTTCTGTACACCTTGCTGTATGGCCTCTTGACCTGGGTCTGGAACCATCCCCAGGAGCTTGTCTACCAATACGGCGGCTGGATCCTTCGTCTGGGGACCAAAGTGGTGCAGTTGCTGGCTTCCATTCAGAGCGGCCGCCGACCGGACTTGCTGGAGAACCTGCAGAACCAGGTTTCTCTCTCCGCCTTGCAGGCGGAATGGCAGTCCATGCTGCTGGTTTTCGGATTGTCCCTCTTGATCGCGGAACTGTTGGCCATTCTGCTGCTGCACCGTCTCAAGGCCTGCAACCTCTAACCCAGACGGCGCTCCAGGGTAGGCGGATTGGCGTCGTAAGGCAAAAGCCGCTTGCGGTACTTCGCATACTTGGACGCGAAGTGGGTCCAATAGGGACCGATTTGGCCGAAGGGCTGGGCTTGGCGCAAGGCCGCCTTGAAACTGGTGGGAGTGGCCTCGAAGGGGGGCATCAACAGTCCGCACTGTCCCAATTCGCGTACTATGTGCGCATCGCTGCCCGCGGTGCAGGGCTTGGCGAATTCGTGGGCCATGGCTGCCGCTCTCTGATTGTCGGCGGCCCAGAGGCAGCGCGAGTTCAGGACTTCGAGCGCGTCCACCCGGTCGGCTATGTCCCGGGCGTGGTGCGGACCCAGTGCCGAGTTCCGGACCCGGTCCACCGGATGGGGAATGCTGATGACAGCCTCTTGCGCCTCCAGCAGCTCCAGAGTCTGCAAGAGAGGCAGTCCTGGGGGCACTTCTTCTTGGACAAAGTAGGCGATGACCTCGCCGACTTCAGTCCGGACCTCTTCGCCGACAATGACCAGGTCGGGGTCGGCATCATGCGCGATCTGGGCTCCCAGTATGCAGTTGTGATCGGTAATGGCAATCCGGTCCAACCCCAGTTTCCTGGCCCTGTCCAGCAAGAGATGGATTGGGGTCATGGAATCATGACTGAAATGGGTATGGCAATGCAGATCAACGTGCCACATTCCTGCTTCCCTTTCTGGAACGGAGGCTTCCCCTTCCCAGCGGAACATATGGTTGGACCTTACGCCTTCAGCCTCTGCCCAGGCGCAAGGGGCAGTCGTTGCGAGATGAGTTGGGAGGCTCGCAACAGCAGGCCATCGTGGTTGAACGCAGCGGTCAGCTGTGCTCCCATGGGCAACCAGTCCCCGCATTCATTCCGGACCAGACCCAGCGGCACCGAGGTGACCGGCAAGCCTCCGTGGGTCCAAGGCAAGTTCATGACAGGATCGCCGGTGGCAGTCAGGCCTCGGGGAGCCGTTCCCACCGCAGATGGACTGATCAGAACATCAAGACCATTGTTTGACATGAAATTGTTCATGATCCTGCGCCAAGCCAAGCAGCTCTGCTGGCACGCAACATAGCGAGCCTGGGAAATTGCCTGGCCCTGGGCAAACAGGGCCGCAGTGCGAGGCCTGTAGAGATATCCAAAATCGGCAAACCAGTCGCGGTGGGCCAGGAAAAACTCGTGGGCGATCAAGTCCTGATGGCGTCCATTCAGGTTGTGGATGCTGTCCAGCGGCAATTCAACTTCCGAGACCCGCCATCCGAACCCTTCCAGCTGGGCCGCAAAATTCCTGATCCGGGCCCTTGTGGCGGATGCGGCCTGCGCCGCATAATCGCCGGCAACCAAGCCGAATCGCAGATGCTCCAATGCCACATCCGACACAGGGGCGAGCGTCATCATGTGGTTGGCAAAGGTGCACAGAGTGCTCCAGTCCCTGGCAAAGAAGCCCATCTGATCCACCGTCCGGGAGAAGATGATCACGCCATCCCGAGGCACCAGTCCCCAGGAAGGCTTGAATCCACAGACCCCACAAAAGGCCGCCGGCCTGATCACCGAGCCCACGGTCTGGGTGCCAATGCCTATATCAAAATATCCAGCCGCCACGCCAGCGGCGGACCCGCTGCTGGAGCCCCCGGGGGTGTAGGCCGCATGCCACGGATTGCACGTGGGACCCGGTTCGAAGTAAGCGAACTCCGTGGTGGTTGTCTTGGCTATGGGCAGGCCTCCCAACTGCCGCAATCGGGACACGACACTGGCTTCGGGACCTGTCCACAGGTGACTGGGCAGAAGACTGCCGGCCCGCGTGGCAAAGCCGTCAACGTGAACAATGTCCTTGACACCAACCACCAAGGATTGCAGAGGCATCCTTGGGGATGGGCCAGGCCACGTAGGGAAATCCAGTCTCGGCGTCGCCAGAACACTCAGCCGCGGCTCCAGGTCGTCGATGTACGCCTGAAGACGACGATGCCAGGCAGACAATCCCTGGTCCACGGCCTGCCTGTCCGTCAGGGAGCCGTCGGACCACAGAAGTGGTGTATGTAGCCCTGGGTCAACGTGATCGCGCATCAGAGCCCGCCTTTATAAACTGCGGCGTGCCTCAAAATGGATGCCATGGGTATCCACCGCTTCCTGTATGCCGGTTGCAGAGCCCAGTACCACAGTGCGCACAGCGTCCTGACCCGCAGCAGCCAGACACTCTGCCAGACGCGTCATGTCACGGCGGGACGTGTCCAGAATCTCCTGCCGCAACCTGAGACGCAGGTCCCGGGTTGAGCCGGCCAGGACCCGCTGCAGGGCCACTTCCCCCTGGGCCCTGGGTTGCAGGTCTTGGTCCAGGTCTCCGAAAGTCCCGATCACCAGTTTGTCCAGCTCTCTCTGGTCCACATTGACTTGCCGCAGGAAGTCGGTGGTCCGGTCATAAATGTCCAGTGTATTCCCTACTTCCGGGTCCCGATAGGAAACGAACGAAAACCGACGGCTGAAACGATTGAAGTTGCTGGCACAGCCGTATGCACCGCCCTGTTCCCTGACGGACCCCCAGAGCCAGGTGGTGTTGATGAGTCGGGTAGCCACGTTGATGGAACCATGGAACTCAAACCCCGTGGCGCCCAGGTCATAGCTACGTCCCACGTAATGTACCGCGGCAGGCACTATCAGGGCTTCACTGGCGGGAGCAGGCGCCATGGCCCAGTCCAGCGCTGTGGGATTCCCGTCCGGCATCCTGGCCAGCAGGGACGGCATGAACTGCGTAAAGGCCGCCTGCTCCGCGCTGGGGCCAGTGATGTCGATCAGCATGTTGCCGGTCTGGAGCAGGCGGTGGCGCATGTCTTCCAGGATTTCCTGCATGACAGGCCATTGCTGTTCAAAATTCTGTGCCAGGTTCCGCAAGAAGAGCAAGTGGGTGACACCGCTGGTGATCTCCTCGAGCCAGTCGGCCTCTGACGCCTCTGCACCCAGCCGAGTGCCCACCAGACTGTGACCGGCAGGAATGAGGGCAGCTTCCATGGATGCATGGCTTTGCCTCACCAACTGCTCCATGCGCGCCTTGTTGTCCAGACGAGCACGGGTCAGGACCTCCCCCAACAGCCATGCCATGTCGGACATCTGCGATGCCAGGCACTTGCCTCCCACTTTCAGGTAGGCGGCGGAGACAGGATCGTCATACCTGTGCAAAACCAGATCCGACACGGCTATGCCCCCCGTCAAGCGACTGATGCGTCGACTGAAGGTGACGAAATCCTCCTTGTCCGTGCCTGTTTGCCGCAGAGCCTCCGCAAAGAGCTCCAAGTAGGGCAGGTATTCTGCCGGCAGCGCATGCAGATCAAACAACAGCGTTACATACACAATGCCGTTGGTGTTGATGTCATGGGTGTAGCAGGGCAAGCCCGCGCACTCCTGCAGTTCACACGGATATTCCGGAGAGTCAATCTGCAGGTCCGATCGGGCCAGCATGGGTATGGTGGCCAGAGCCTCGGGGGAATCAGGCTGCCTCTGGTATTCCTGCAGCCACTGGTTGCGCGCAGTCATCTCGGCCCGGGCCTGGGGAGCCAACGTGTCCAGATAGGCTCTGAGCCGTGCGGCTTCCCTTTGTCTTGCCCTTTCCTCCGCCTGCGCGTCGGGCACCATGGTGACCGTGGTCCGATGTCCTGTCACGGGCAGGTATGCAAGAATGGGATCGGTCAGATACTTGGAATCGGCCAAGACACGCTGCTTGGCCTGCATGAATGCCTCCAGGGCTCCCTCTCGGCCGCCTCCCAGTCTCTTGCCGTACAGCAGGCCTGGCGTGGCCCCCATAAGCAGGAAGAGCCCCTTCGGGAAGGATTGATTGCTGTATTCGCGGAACGAAAATTCGGTGGTGTTGAGCACGGCGTCCACCAAGTCTTGATCAAAGCCTCGGCCACAGATGTCCGCCAAGGTGTCGTCAATCAGAGTCGGCACTTCCGAGAAGTGCGCGGGGGCGACGCTTTCCAGGCCCACCGTGAAAACGACTTGGCACAAGTTTGCACTGAACCCCCCGGAACCGATGACGTCACTGCCCAGATTGGAGTCGATGAGGGCCTTGTAGAGAGGGGCCGAAGGACTGCCTATCAGGCAATGGGACAGCAGGCCCAGCCGCATCCGCTCGTCAACCTGATCTATGGCGGGCAACAGCCAGTTGCAGGTGATGTGTCCCTTGTCTTCGGCGCCCTCCATCGGCACAAAGGGAATCTCAAGATGGCGTTGGAGCGCACGCAGCGGCAGCGGATTCACGCGGGTGAAGCTGGGAGCCTGGTATTGCACGCCGGCCAGTTTCTGGGCCACGAATTCTAGGCGGGAGGCGGGCTCGTCGTCGCCGTAGAAAAAGACGATGGCATTGGAAGGGTGGTAATGCGCGGCGTGGTAACGCCGCAACTCGTTGAACTCGAGGTCGGGAATCTCCTGGGGCAACCCTCCGGCATCATGGGCATACGGGTGATCTTCGAAGAGGCTGGCCCTGGACTGGCGCATCAATTGGGCAAGGGGGGAGGACTGGGCGCCTTTCATTTCGTTGAAGACCACGCCGGCATAGGTCAGTTCATTGTCGGCCGCCAGTTCGTACCGCCAACCTTCCTGATCAAAGGTTTCCCGCGTCAACAACGGATGGAAGACCGCATCCCAATACACATCGGCCAGGTTGTAGAAGCTCTTGAGATTGAGACTGGCCACTGGATAGGTGGTACAGTCCAGACCCGTGAATGCATTGAGAAATGTATACAGCGAGCTGCGCAGCAACTCCAGAAACGGCTTCTTGACTGGATATTTCCGGGACCCGCACAGCACGGCGTGCTCCAGGATGTGCGGCAGGCCCTTGGAATCGGCCACGGGGGTGCGCAAGACAATGCCAAAGACCTTGTTCCGATCTTCCGCCTCCACCGAGATCACTTTGGCCCCGGATTGACAGTGCATGTAGTACTTGGCATTGCAGTCCAGTTCGGGAGAGGACTGTTCTCCCATGAGTTCAAATCCCTTGACAATCATTTAGGCCTATGTCCCCTCTGGTTCCAGGTGAAGTACAAATCGGGTCATCGCGTCCACGGCTTCCGGACTGAAGGGCATGGCGTGATACGCCCCTTCGCGCCACATGCCCATTTGATCGTCATACATGCGGCTGACCGGATGTCCCGACTGTCCCGTGGCAATGACGGACTCCATGCTGTCCCAGTTGCCGACTTCCATGACAGCCCGGTAGGCGGGCGCCACGAAAACCAGGCCGCGCGCGGCCCCCAGGGGCGAGGCTGCCAGCATGGGCGTGGTCCCATCTCCGCCGATGGGAAAGGGGCCCCTGTTCACCAGGGGCTTCAGGATCCAGACGCTGCCCATGATGTGGACGAATCGGATCTGATGAATGCGTCCCCAAGCCCACTTGCGGGTGGCTTCGCCCATCTCGGCGCGGATTTGGCCGACCGCCTTGCCCAGAGCCGCTCTTACAAAGGCTTCCCGGTTGCGTGCGCGGCCTGCATCATCCGTGCCGTACCAGTCTGACGAATCACAGGTCTGGAGCAAATTCAAGACGCAGGACAGGGCCCCTACCCGGTAGCCCGAATCCATGGCCAAGGGGCTATAGGAGCGTCCTAGATACCTTTCCTTCAAGTCATCTCCCAACGGGAGGCTGAACGCTTCTTGCAGCAGGGCGTTGCCCATGTAGTGAAGGACCAGACCCTCCGCGCCGCTCACATCCAGGCGGAAATCCCAACTGGCCAAGACCTGTTGGGCGTGTTTCTCCCACGGATCGCTGAATTCATACCGAATCAGTTCGGGGACCAGTTCCTTGGCAAACCCACTGAAGGTGTCTTGCTGCAGCCTGCACATTTCCACGGAGGATGGAAAGCGAAGCTCCTGGAGTTGCCTCAGTATGCGGTGGGCCCTGAAGCCAGGGTCAAAGTCGCTGCCATACCAGTGGTCTGCCTTGCTGGATGTGGGCCGATTGTTGGCATGCACCAGGTATCCCTCTTCCGGATTGTGGCAGGAGGGCAGCTCCTCATAGGGAATGTAGGAAATCCACTCGCCGGCTCCGGTCCAGCCGGCATTGGGCACCAGACCGAGTCCACTGCTGCGGATGGGATGGCGTCCGACCAAGGCGTAGCTGATGTTGTTGGCCGTGTCTGCAAAGGACAGGTTCAACGAGGGGGTGTTCCATTCCCGGAAGGCCGCTTCCCCTTCGTGACAGGAACGGGCCTGGAGCAGGGCCCGGATGCAGTGGATTGTGTGTCCCGGTTCATGGCCGGTCCAGCGCAGCGCGATCTGCACTCCTGCCAAGTCCGAAATCAGGTCGCTGATAACAGGCCCGTGCCGCGTTTCCCGAACCGTCAGGACGATGGGTTCTGCCTGGCCTTTCACCCTGCATTCCTCCTGGCGGACCTGAAACTGCTGCCACCCGGCCTCGGTCTCATATTGACCGGGCCGATCGGGATGGGTTTTTTCCAGGTACAGATCCTGAACATCGGTGCAGGCATTGGTGATGCCCCATGCCAAGTGGTCATTGTGACCAAAGATCACCCCCGGGACTCCAGGGAAAATCGCCCCCACCGCATTCAAGTCAGGGCAGGTCAGATGCTGTTCATACAGAGCACAGGGGATGGCTACTTGCAAGTGGGGATCGTTGCAAAGCAACGTGTGTCCAAACTTGGTGTGTTCCTTGGATACCACCCAGCAGTTGCTGCCCTGTCCGCCGGTCACTTGGGGTATGAATGCCCGCACCTTTTCCAGCTCCGCAAGAAGCCTCTCGGCGGTCATCAGGACCTGTTGGTCCATTTCGGGAGGAAGCGGGTTTACAACGGCTTGGACATATAGCCCGGATCGGTCTTCGAGGTCCGCCACCTTGTGCGGACCCAGTTTCTTGATCAGCAGGAAACGAAGCAGTTCCTTTTCCCAATTCAAGCTCATGGCCCAGCCTACAAACTTGGCCAATCCAATGCAGTCTGCCGGTGTCCATGCTTCGGGCTCGAACCGCAGCAGACGGAATTCCGCGGCCAGCTTGCCTTTGCGCTGCCGAATGTACTCGTTGACCCCTTGGCAATACCAGTCCAGCGTCTTCACTTCCTCGTCCCACAGCGAAGCCGTTTCCCGTTCCGCACTGCGCCAGATGCCCAGGGTGCGTATGTATTTGTCCGCGGGAAGCGCCGCTTCTCCGAAAAGCTCCGACAGGGTGCCCCGCACAATGCGTCGGGTCTGTTCCATTTGCCACATGCGGTCCTGTGCATGCACGTATCCCTGCGCTCGGAAGAGATCGGCCTCGTTCTCGGCCTGGATATGGGGAATTCCATGCCGGTCTCGCTTGACCACGACTTTGCCCTCCAGACAGGAAAGTGTCACCTTTCCCTGAATGTCCGGGACCGGTCGCGTCAAGAGCCAACGATATACGTAGACCAGAAACCCGCCTGCGCCGAGCAGGAGGACCAGGAATGCCAACAGAACGGACTGGAAGAGGGCCATGGGGAATGTCTAGGGGCGGTTCTTGGGACTCTTGGGAGCAAGGCGCTGCGTGCGTCTCTCCGACTGTGCAGGATGCCTGCGCGGCACTGGCAGAAAATCACCCTGTTGTCTGGCGTGGAAGCGATACACTGATCCGTTACAGTTGTCTGAACCGGCCAAGGCTTCTGGGCAGCCATCGCCGTGTGAAAGCGGAGGGCAAAGACCCAGGACGCGCGTCCGGCCACACAGGGGCCTGACGGAGTCTATTACAATCACCGTTCGGACCAGGGTGTGCGACATCGTCAAACTGGCCAAGGCCAGTCGGATGCAAAGGAAAACACACAAACAGGAACGAGAGGAACAAGGAAAGTGGAGACCGACCTGAACAAGGGCCAACCCAAGATGCAGCTCCTGCGGAATCCGCATGACAAAGTGTTTGCGGGAGTGTGCGGTGGCATCGCCGACTATCTGGATGCCAATCCCAACATGATTCGTCTTGTCGCCTTCGTGGTGTTCCTGTTGCCTACAGCAGGCATAGGTCCCTTTCTGTACATTGTGCTCTGGCTGTTCCTGCCCACGGGCACGCAGGCAGACGGACGTATGGGGGAGCCCATTATGCAGTCCAAGGCGAAACGCAGAACTTGACCGCAGTCGGTGGGGCCTCGGTTGCGCGGGCCGCAATGTCCCAGGCAGGACAAGGGGGCGTGTTCCGCTGCAGATGCGGCGAGTCGCTGCACCAAGGGGCTGCAACCCTCTATGAGATGCGCTCCTCGATCCGGGTCACCACCTCTTGCAAGACCTGAATGCGGGCGAAGCGCTTGGTTTCTGCGGCAATGACGGTCCAGGGGGCTTCATGGGAATGGGTAAAGCGGAGCATGTCTTCGGTGGCAATTTCGTATTCCTGGCGTTTGCTCCGGTTGCGCCAGTCCTCTTCGGTCAGCTTCCAGGCCCGCAAGGGATCGTTGGCCCGGCGATCAAAGCGCCTTTGCTGCTCTTCCAGTGAAATGTGCAGGAAGAACTTGAGCAGGAGCACCCCCTCCATGGCCAGCAAGGTCTCGAAAAGCCGGATCTCTTCAAAGGCCCGCTGCCATTCTGTCGACTGACAGAAGTGTTCCACCCTTTCCACCAAGACTCTGCCGTACCAGGTGCGGTCGAAGACGCACATGCCGCCCTGTCCCGGTATAGCCGGCCAGAAACGCCACAGAAAATGATGTCTCTTGTCCCGGGAGGAGGGGGCCTGGTACTGGTGCACGGTGTAATGACGTGGATCGAGCGGTTCCACCAGTCGCCGTATGCATCCTCCCTTGCCGGACGCGTCCCAGCCTTCAAACAGAATCAACAGGGGAGGCCCCAACTGGCCTTCCAGCTGGCCGCCCAACTGCAGTCTCAGGCGCAGCAGTCTGGCCTGCAATTTTGAGAGCCGCTTTTCGTATTGTGACTTGCTCAGCCGTTGCGACAAGTCCACATCCAAGAGAGAGGGAATGGCCATTTATGTCGTTGCCCTGTGTTTCACGGAATTGCCCCAGGCCTGCACCTGATGCTGGACCTGCGAGTCTTGACTTGCACTTCTACTCCATTGTAATTGTGGCGCCCCCAATGCCTTGCTCTCCGGCCAAGGCGTAGAAGAGGAAGGTGTCATCCTGGTCCTGGAGTATGCAGGGATCTCGCAATTGCCGCGCAGGCACATGGATGGCCCCTCGCTGGGACTTTGCCAGGGGCTCGGCCGCCCCTTCGCAGTCCCATGCCGGTCTCAGCACCTCGACGACGGCACCCGCCCTCCACTGAGTCACAGACGGCTGCAGGTCAACCGGGGCCCACAGAATCCGTTCTGGCATGTCTCCGGCCCGTGTAAAGAAACACTCCAGTGTGCCCGCATCCGTCACGTGCACTGCGAAGTGTCGACACTCCTCTCCAAACAGCTGGGGCCCCCGCTCAAATGCATCGGGTCTCACGCCGGTCTGGCGGTAGACAAGCCCTGGCATGGCCAAGGCGTAGCCCTGTCCTTGCCACTCGAAGTATCGGAAGTAGCTGGGACCGAGGATGCCGCGTTCGGAGGTGAAAGAGATGCCGTCTGCAGAATGGGCCACCAAGGTGCGCTGGCCGCCCAGATAGGGGAATTGCTGCGTCAGGGCGTCGCTGCGGTATACCTCGGGGCTCAAGGCCGGCCCATGGTAGTACATCTTGACGAGACGCTCCGGTTCCAGCACATGCACGTCAGGTGAGGCGATATGCCCATGGCAAGGTGTCTCGGTCAGCTGGAGGGTGCCGGGTTCGTAGAGAGTCCATGGTCCTGTCACGTGCTCTGCATAGGCCAGTCGAATCGCCCGCCCCTGATGATGGGCAAAATACATGTAGTACCTGCCCAAGGGATCTGGCAGCCAGTCGGGCACCGAGATCACGGACGGTCCATTGACATTGCCGCCCAACGTGGGATGCGCCGACGCCGAGATCAACGGATTGGTGTCAAATCGTTCTATGTGCATCGTGTTCGTGTTGCGGGCTCTGCTGCCACTACAATGAGAAGGGGATCAGCGCTGCACCGCTCCAATGCGGCAAGACAGGCCATTGCCCAGGCTCCGCAGTCCGGTGTTCACCGTATCCAAGGCAGGTATCCCCCGTATGCGCAGTGACGTGTTCTTTCAGGAAGCCGGTGTGGCCGGATTCATGCATCGGGCCTTCGCCAAGGCCATGGGCTTCGATGCCCGTGACGTTGACGGGCCGGTCATTGGGGTCTGCAACACATACAGCGAACTGAACAGTTGCCATGGCAACTTTCCCGCGCTGGTGGAGGCAGTCAAGAGAGGTGTGCTTCAGGCGGGCGGGCTGCCCCTGGAATTTCCCACGGTCTCCCTGGGCGAGATCTTCCTGAATCCCACATCCATGCTGCTGCGCAACCTGGCCGCCATGGACACAGAGGAGATGATCCGTGCTCAGCCCCTGGATGGCGTGGTTTTGCTGGTCAACTGCGACAAGACCATTCCCGCGGCCCTGATGGGAGCCGTGAGTGCCGATCTGCCCACCATTCTGCTGTCTGGGGGGCCTATGCTCAACGGTCATTTCAAAGGCCAGACCCTGGGGGCTTGTTCGGATTGCCGCCGTCTTTCCACTGAATTCCAGGCCGGGACCCTGAGTCCGGCCGACTACGCGGCGGTGGAGGAGGGCATTGTCCGCAGTGATGGACATTGCATGGTGATGGGCACGGCCTCCACGATGAACTGCATGTGCGAAGCCCTGGGCATTTCCCTGCCTGGAAATGGGGCCATACCGGCTCCCGACAGCCGCCGCCTGCGGTTGGCCGTGGCCGCTGGCCGCCAGATTGTGCACAACGCGCAGCAGGACTTGCGTCCTTCCCGCATCATAACCCGGAACGCCCTGGAAAACGCCATCCGCTTGCTCTGTTCCCTGGCGGGCAGCACCAATGCGGTGGTGCACCTGTGTGCTGTGGCCGGCCGGCTGGGCATTGATCTGCCCTTGTCCGACTTTGACGAAATCAGCCGGTCCACTCCGATGCTGGCCAACATGCGGCCCGCCGGCGCCTTTCAGATGGAGGAACTGTTTGCAGCGGGGGGCATACCGGCCGTGCTGAAAGAACTGCTGCCCTTGCTGCATGGAGACGAGCTGACGGTAACGGGTCACACCCTGGCCCAGAATGTCGCCCAGGGGAACACTGTTGATCCCGAGGTGATTGCCACCTTGGCACAACCGTTTGCCCCGGAAGGGGGATTGGCCGTTTTGACAGGCAACCTGGCCCCCGACGGCGCTGTGATCAAGCACGCCGCCGCTTCGCCCGAATTGCTCCATCACGCGGGCCGGGCCTGTGTGTTTGAAGACTTCGCCGACTTGGAGGCCCGTATTCATGCCCCGGACCTGCAAGTGGCCCCCGAAGACATCCTGGTGTTGAAAGGAGTCGGGCCCGTGGGTGGGCCCGGCATGCCGGAAGTGGGCAATCTGCCGATCCCCCGGAAGCTCTTGGCGCACGGGGTCAGGGACATGGTCCGCATCTCCGATGGGCGTATGAGTGGCACGGCCTTTGGCACCATTGTGTTGCATACCTGCCCTGAGAGTGCGGTGGGGGGGCCTTTGGGCTTAGTGCAGTCAGGCGACATGATTGAACTGAATGTGCCTGGGCGCAGCCTGACGCTGCAGGTCTCCGAGGCGGAACTGACACGCCGCCGCGCGGCATGGAAGCCTCCTTCCCCCGCCTATGACCGGGGATATGGGCGGCTGTTTCTGGACACTGTCATGCAGGCTCAGGCAGGCTGTGACTTCGACTTTCTGCGGGGCAGCACGCCAGTCCAAGATACAACCCAGCCGAAATTCTAGACCGGTCACCTGGCTCGCGGCCGGGTGCCATGCAACCGACACAATCTTGATAAAGATCACGGGAATCATTAGAATGCGGGTACGTGGGGAGAGGTCGCATAGTCTGGCTTAGTGCGCGGGCCTGGAAAGCTCGTAGGGCAAAACCCTCGGGGGTTCAAATCCCCCCCTCTCCGCTCTCCTGAGGGCCGGCTGCCCTCGCTGCGCCGCCTTTGGGTCCCATACAGCGGTGCCCCGTGAACCCCGTCAGGGCCGAGAGGCAGCAGCGGTAAGCGGCACGTGCCGGGTGATATGGGGGTGCCTGAAGTGCGGCGTGGCGAGGGCAGCCGGTGTTCGGTTCCGCTAATGCCTGGCCACGTGCTGTCGCAGTTTCTCTACCACAGCACCCATGTCGCGACGGGCTTCTTGGTATTTGGCCAAAGAAGGTTCCGGTCCTCGCAAAGCGTCCAGAATGATGCCTTCGGCGGCCACAAACTCGTCGCCAATGTCGGCGATTTCGCTGGCAATGGAAACCGGAATGGTCGAGACTCCATTGACATCGCAATGCAGCAGGTCATTCGGCATGACACTGATGCCCCCCACCCGTACCGGCACGTTGATCTGCGGAAAGTGGCAATAGCCATGCGCACAGATGGTGCCGCTGGTGAAAACCGGAAAATGGATGGCTCTGACCTGGTCCAGATCCCGCCCGGCCCCGCTTGTGACAAGGCCCACGGCTCCGAAAGTCTGGTATGTCGTGCACATGACTTCGCCGAAGGTCGCCGCCACCGCCGGATCGTCCAGATCCTGAAACACCACGATGGGGGGGCCAGACAGAGTTGCGAAGAGCTCCACCTGGTCTTCGTTGCTGCTGTAGCCATCCTCTCCCTGGGGAGAGGCATCCGCCCGGAACGTGGCTGTGGCCGCAAAGCCCACGATGGGCCCCATCTCCGGGAAGGCGGCCTTGATGCGGGCATCCATAAACCCTGTGTTGCGCGGACGCACATTGAAGAGTTCGATGATGTTGCAGATGGTAGGTGTGTCAAAGGTGGCGAGTTTGTCCAGTACGGGGGCGTTCAGCATGGTCCAACCTCAATGAGAGATCCTAATCGGGGGGAATGTACAAAGGCTGACGTCAATTTTGCGGTACGCTGGCCCTGCCGCCAAACCGCGGAGTTGCTGCCGTGTGGTTTGACATACAATCAGCCTGTACGTGAACATGGTTTGCGACCCGGAGTTTCCTTTCGCGGGCCAGGGAACCGGTCCGTCTCCGCGTGCCCGCCCCGACGCGGCTCTTGCGAGCGGGACGTTCCTTTTCCGGGCACTGCCTCCGGGTCCAGGGAAAGACATCCCCAGGCACTTTCTGCATCTCAGTCACTCCGCCACCAGGCACATCAAGGAGAACTTCATGCCCTGTAGCGCACATGTTGCCCTAATCCGCAGTCAAGATCGGCGTCTGGCCACCTATCAGGCCCTGGATGCCATTCGGGGTGAAGTGGAACCCAAACTGGCAGAGGAAGTCCTCATAAAGCCCAATTTCCTTTCTGATTCAATTCAATTGGCTTCCAGCCATGTTGATTCCGTACGCGGCGTCATGGACTTTCTTGTGTCCTCTGCCCGCCCTCCGCGTCGCGTCCTGGTGGCAGAGGGAAGCGCCGGCTCCACGCAGCAGGCGTTTGCCGGGTTTGGGTATCTGGACCTGCAGGCGGAATATGCCGTTGAGATTGAATGCAAGGATTTGCATGCCGAGACACAATGGGAAGAGACCACCATCTTTACCGCGGGAGAGCAGCCCGCAACGGTGCGAATGCCTCGCACCGTAACGGATTCTCCCTGTAAGATCAGCTTGGCCCGGGCCAAGACACATGATGTCTGTGTGGTGACCTTGGCCCTGAAGAACATGATCATGGGCACCCTGTGCCAGGAAGACCGTGTGCTCATGCATGGATTTCCGTCCCATGCAGACCGGCGCCAACCGGTTGAAGCCAAACTGTTGAACATCAATCTGATCCGGGTGGCGCGCCATCTGGCCCCTGACATTGCGGTGGTGGACGGCATCACCGGGCTGCAGGGCAACGGGCCTGGAGGCACCGATGCCATTGATCTTGATGTGGTGGCGGCCGGGGTGGATGTCTTTGCCGTGGATGCCCTCATGACGCACATCATGGGCTTTGACCCCGAGGCCATGGGAGTTCTGCACTACGCCCGCGCGTATGACCTGGGGTGCACCGCCTTGGCCGAAATCGAGGTGGTGGGGACTCGGGCCGCAGATGTCCGGACCCGCTTCAAGCCCCACGAATCCACGCCTCTGCAGTTGCAGTGGCAGAAGCAAAATTCGGATGTCCTGATTGGGGCCTAGGGCCCCTGCCTGTTGGCTCCAAATTCCATTCCCGGCAAGAAGCAAGAGGAGACAGAGTCATGAAATTCACGGTCCAGACCATGCTTGGCCAGTTGCTCAATGATGAGCGCGCCAAGAGCATCCTGGAAAAGCACATACCGGGTTCGACTTCCCATCCCCAGCTGCATCAGGCCTTGCACATGTCCTTGATGGAAATTTCCCAATATCCGGAAGCGAACCTGGACCAGGCGAAACTGCAGGCCTTGCTGCAAGATCTGAATGAGGACGCCGGTGGCCAGGAGGATTGAGCCGCCTGGCTCCACACCACCATCCCCTGGACCTTGCCATGTCGCGTAAGCAAGGGGCTGCCACATAGCTGCCGGCGGAGCCGGGAACTTCCGGGCAGTTCGCAAGTCGCTGGCAGAACTGCCGGCTCGCATCACCAATTCGGGGCTGGACGCCAAGACCCGAATTGGACCCAATGTCGTCTGGCCCTTGCTGCTGCTGCCCCTGCTGCTGATTGTCCAGCTGGTCGCCCCCAGCCCGATTTGGGTCGGGCTGATCTGTGCGTGGGCCAGCATCTATGCCTTCGCCTATGGCTGGCTGCGGCTCCAGGTGCCGCGGCTGTCCATGCAACGCAAGGCCCTCAGCCAGGTCCTGCTGGTAGGAGACGAACTGGAGGTGGAAAGCCTTTTTGCGAATGCCAGTGTCATTCCGGTCCTGTGGTGCCGAGTTGTCGAAAAGCTGCCTGATCATCAACGGGTGTCTGCCGAACGTGTAGTCGCCTGTGCCAGCCACACGCACACTGACTGGTCCGAGAAGCATGTGTGTCACCGAAGAGGCCGGTTGCAGTTAGGACCTACGGAACTGGTGCTGGGGGATCCGGTCGGGCTCTTCCAGGCCGAGCGTGAATTCAGCGAATCCACCCAGATCCTGGTTCATCCCCGTGTTATTGTCTTGCCCGAGACATCGTATCCGCAGAGAAGCCGCCGGGGGAACGTGCAGCAAAGAAGACGCTTGCGAGCAGAAGCCAAGGCCCCTACCCTGCGGCCGTATGCGTACTCGGACAGCCATCGTCTGATCCACTGGCCTTCCACGGCCCGCCAGGGAGAGCTCATGGTCGCGGAGCTGGAGAGTGAACCGGGCACCCGCATCACGGTGGTCCTGAATCTCCACGGGCTGGACCACATTGGCGAAGGGGCTACAGGCACACTGGAATTTGCCATCTCGGTCGCCGGCAGTCTGGTGGCACAGACAGTGCATGCCAGTGACCAGCGACAGTGTGGCCTCTTGTGTGCAGAGACAGAAACCAACGTGGCCTCGCAGGCACCGGGTCAAGGAGCAGGCCATATGTGGGCCGGTCTGCGCCTGCTGGCCGGGGTGAACGCGGGTGAATTGCCGTTGCACAAGCTCCTGACGCGCAGCCACCTCTTGGCCCGGTCCCAGCAGGAAGACTCCTTGCTGGTGGTGACCCCCCACCCGGCTGCTGCCACCACCCCGGAGTCTGGAGTGGCCTCACAGAAGCATCGGGAGAGACGCACCATGATGTGGCTGGCCGAATTGAATTCTCAGCAACAGAGGGGGCTGGATTGCGGGATCCTGTTGGTCCGCCATCCCAGCCAGAGAGAGGGCCACATGCCATCCAGCATGCATGCCCTGCTTGCCTCCTTTCCCTTGACCATTTTGGAAACCGATGGCTCTTACACTCCCTTGATTACCTATCGCCGTCAAAAGAGGAAATTCCTGTCAACCCCATTTGGCGGGGTGGTGGAAGTCCGGGTGGAGGAAGTGGTAGGGTGAGCATTGTGGTGCCGTCGGCATTCCGCAGGTTTGCGGGGAGGCCTGCATGCAGAGCTGGCTAAAAGCCCTTGTCACAAGGCTGCGGCCCCAAAAGGGGTGGACTTCCCTTTTGCTCATGATGTCATTGCAGCTGGCTCTGGTGGGGGCCTTGCGGCAGACCGAGTGGGTGAACTTCCAAGCCTCCCATTTGCCTTTGGAAATCGCTCCCGTGACAGGGCTGCTGTGGCTGTGGCTGTTCTTGCGTCCGGTCCAGCGTGGCCAGAGCGCTCGCACACGCAACACCGTTGCCTTGGCGGGAGCCGTCCTGCTGGGTGCGGGTCTTTGGCTGCAGCAAGTCACGAACATTGCCGGTCGCTGGCTCCAATGGCGTCCATCGGAACATGAGAGTCTGGATCAGCTTTTCCGGCAACTCTGGCAATTTGCAATCCAGGAAGGGGCTGTTTCCCTGGCCGGTTTTTCGGCGCGGCTGTCCTTCTGGGTGGAAGGCGTGCGGGGCACTGGCGCACAGCAAGACGACCTGATCCTGATTGCCATCGGCAGCGCCCTGCTTGTGCTCTTGGCTTTGCAGTCCACATTCATGTTCCTGCAGGAAAGATCAGTGCTTCTCTGCTTGCTGCCGTCGCTGTCAGTGCTGGCCTATGTGCTGTACTTTAGCCAGGGATCGAGATTTCACTTGCTGGGCTACCTGGCGCTCCTCTTTGCCCTGTTCGCGTGGAGCCACCAGATGCAGCTGGTCCAGACTTGGCAGCAGCAGGACGTGGACTACCCGGAAGGGATCGCGTGGGACCGGGCCGTGGGAGTGGGCAGCGCCTTGCTGGTCATGGGGCTGACGGCGGGAGTTGTCCCCAGCCTTGACGTCACCAAGTTGACCGAGTGGGTACAGGACACTCTGCAACCCATGGATGAGGCCACCAGCGATTTCGGGGAACGCATGTTTCCGGACCTTCAGAGTCAGGTGGGCGGTCAGAACAAGCGATCTGCAGGAGGACTCCCCAACAGCTTCTTGCTGGGTGATTCGCCCGATCTGTCCACCCATGTGGTGATGCAAGTCACTGCCAACTATCCCTTCGCCGAGGAGCGCGGCTTCTACATGCGCGGCACGGTCTACGAGCAATATGATGGTCGGGGCTGGTCCAACCCCAACCCCGCGTTCGGCGACATGCTCGAAGCCAACACACGTCTTGAACTGCCGCCATACCCTTACCGGCGAGAAGTCTGGCAGGCGGTGCAGTGGGCCACTGTGTCTCCCCTTGCCTACGCCATCGCCGAGCCCATTCAGTTTTCCGTGAATGTCCGGCCGGAAACCAACCCATGGGGAACGCCCCTGTTTTTCCGCAATGTGGACCGGGGCTCCTACTCTGTGCTTTCGGCCATGCCCATACTGAGCGAAGTGGCTCTGCGTGAAGTTTCCTGGGATGCCTATGCCGAGATTCCGCCGGAAAGTCTGGCACCCTATCTGGCCCTGCCGGCCACCGTTACGGATCGCACCTTGGAGCTGGCTCGCGAGCTGGGTCAGGCAGCAGAGACGCCCTATGACTTGGGCTTGGCTGTGGAAGGGCACCTCAGGGCATACCCATATGATCTGCACGTTGCCCTGCCCGGAGCCGGGGTGCAGGATGTGGCAGATTACTTTTTGTTCGACCTGGGCCGAGGCTATTGCGACTATTACACGACCGCCTTCGTGGTGCTGATGCGGAGCCGCGGCGTGCCTGTGCGGTTTGCGGCAGGATATGCTCCAGGCTATTTCACGGAATATACGGAAGAGTGGATTATTACCGAGGCCCAGGCACATTCATGGCCCGAGGTGTGGTTTCCTGGTCTGGGCTGGGTGCCGTTTGAACCCACCGCGGGCCGCCAGGCATTGGATCGAAGCTATGTGCCCACGGCCCTGGAATCAACCGATATGGCTGTCCGCTCCGAAATGGATGCCCTTCTTTTCAGTGTCCCTGCCGAAGCGGATTTCCCTTGGCGGCTGGCGCTCGGCTGGAGTGCCTTTCTCGTGGCCATCCTGGTGGGGGGCTTCTTGCTGTACTGGCGACCTGCGCCGCGGGATCCTTGGACTTCCCTCCTGATCTGGGGCCGCCGGCTGGGTCACGGGAAGTGGGAATGGGAAACCGAATCTGAATTTGCCGGCAGATTCTCGGCCTTCCTGGAGGCCAAGCCCAGAGTCAAGGAACATGACGCCAGGGCCATGCATCGGCAGATCCATCTGATCAAGGCAATCACGGTGCAGATCCGGTATGCCTCGAAAGCGGACCCTGACGTTGCGCGGGAACCTGCAGCACGGCCATGGCAAAATCTGCAGAGTCGCCTCCGCCGCATTTATTTTCTGCGTCACTGATACCGGGCCCTGCTGCCAACGCACAGGATACAAATGATTTTCTGCAGCGGGGATGCAGCTGGAAAGGCACTGCATGGAAAGGCAACAGGGACTGATCCAGATGGTGGCGGTCTGGTCCAGCCAAGGAGAAATGGGGATGGAAAAATTTCTGGATGCATACGTACCCGCGAGATACCGCGTGGCGACCCTGTTCCTGCTGTTGCTGGTTGCCTTGTGGCTGGCTGCAGCCATGGTCAATTGGTTGTTTCACAACGAACAAGAGCAAGATGTATAGTCAGGGTCTGCCGAGCAGCCTCTCAAGCCCTGTCGCTTTCTTCCCCTGGCACTCCGCAATGCCATGGAGCTGGCAAGAGGTGTTCTGATCAAGCAGCATCTGATTGAGGCCTTGACCCTTCGCTGGCGGCCTCCTCAATGGGGAAAGGACATCCGGAATCCTGGCCATAAGGGGTTCCCCAGAGGCTCACAACTGACACCTGTCCTTGCCGGAGGCCGTGGGTGGGGCTATCCCTGCGCAGCCCGGCAAGTCAGCAGCAAGGGAGTGGATGTGGCCAAGGCAAGAGAATCTTCACTTCCATTTTGGGGCACGGAGCTACAGGACCATGCACAATCAGGATTTGGCAGTATCCCAAATCGCCGGGCAGCTGGGGAGCAACTCCATCGGACAGGACGAAAAAATGGGAAGGCAGGCACGCAAGGCTCTTGCCCATGGTTGATCTGTGGATCCATGAGAGGACCGCGGTTCACGTTATTGACAACCATCGATTTGTTTTGAGTCCTGTTCATTGTTTCGGGAGAGGTCGAGCATGTTGACTCGGGAACAGAAAAAACAGTTCGTCAGCGATGGCTACTTGCATGTACCTGGTGTCGTGCCCAGGTACATGGTGCATGCTGCCTTGCGGGCCATCAATCATTCGATCGGCAACATTGGCAAGACCGGCGGTGATCTCTCCCGGTTTCGGGAGGATTCCTTTTGCCACGAGCTGACCAATTCTCCCCTCATGACCGACATCATAAACAAGACGGACATTGCATCCTTGGTCGAGGACCTAATCGGACCGGGCAACATGCAGCCCGTCACCAGTGTGCAGATCGCCCCTCGTTTTCCGCTGCCACCGGACCAGGGGCCTGAACCGTACTGCGGACACCTGGACGGCATCGGAGTGGGATCCAATGGCATGGCCAAAGGGGTGTATGTACGCAATTTCACCATCTTTGCGGTTGTCTATCTGGTGGATGTGCTTGAGCCGGAAAGCGGCAACTTTACGGTTTGGCCCCATTCCCACATTGAATTTGAGGAGCACTTTCGTCGCGTCGGTCACGAGGTCATGGCCAAGGGAGTACCCCAGATCGACCTTGCACACAAACGTGTCATGGTGACAGGGGCTGCGGGCGATGTCATCCTGGCTCACCACCAGATGCATCACACTGCCGGCCACAACATCTCGCCCCATGTGCGCCATGCCTTGATCAGCCGCGTGCGGCACAAGCACATCGCCAACGTGGACAAAGAAGCCTACACAGACATTTGGCGGGAATGGGAGGGAATTGCCGATCTCATCCAGGAGGCGGCCTGACCGGAAGGACAGGCCGCCGGTCTGTCCTTCCCGGCAAGCACCCAGTCACGTGCGACACCCGCTGCCAGTGCCTCTGTCTCGGCTCTGCTGGCAGCTTTTACTCGACATAAACAACAGGCATTGGCTGGCAGAGGTTTCGACTGAGAATTGCGCTGCGCTCTAGCGGGATGGTTCCTGCACGTCGGCAAAGTCCCCGACATCCTGATAGATGAAGTCGATTAGCCGGACTGCGAAAGCGCTTGGATTTTCCACCATGGGAGCATGGCCCGCTCCCCTGATCACTTCCAGGTTGTTGGCTCCCCGTATGGCAAGCAGAGTCTGCAGAGTCATGGCATGAGGGGCAATCACATCGTTTTCGCCCCTCACCAGTAGCAGGGGCGCCTGCAGCGCATTGATTCGATCCACACAGTCCCAACGCTCCAGATTGCGCGTAAAGCCATCCAGTGCCTTGGGCGACATTCCTTGAAATTCCTCCGCCAGCCGCTCCATGAAGGTCCTGTGAGCCTTTTGTCCTGGATCCAAGTGGGGCAAGAGCGCCGCCATCAGCTCCTGCGTGAGCCTGCGACTCCGCATCGCCTGCTGCAGGTGTCTATAGGCTTCGGGTGGCGTGGCTATACCTGTCAAGGGTGGACAGCCCACCAGGACCAGGCAATGCAACAGGTGCCCGAATCGGAGGCCGAATTCTATGGCCAGAGGACAGCTGGTCGAGTGAGCCACCAACGCGAGGGAAGACAGCTCCAATCCTCTGACGAAGCAGTCCAGATCTCCTACCAAGGCGGGCAGACTGAAGTCCGGGCTGGCCGTTTGCGTGGAACCGCAGCCGCGCAAATCGGGGGCCAAGAGATACATTTCGTCGGGCAGAATGTCAAAGAGCGGCTGCCACCAACTCTTGGCACCCATGTTTCCATGCAGGAACAAGAGAGCGGGTTGAGCACTGGGGTCCCCCTGGAACAGGTAGGAAATTGTCAGGTCCGTGTTGGGAACAGAAACTTTCTTGTGACCAGTCATGACAATGGGCCCCCGGTCACGAGGAACACATCTTCAAATCTCAAGAGGGTCAAAAGGATTTTCCATCCGGCATGCAGTGGAGCAAAACAAAGCCTTGGTCCACCTCGTTGCCGTGACCGGCCGGCTCAGCGCGTGGCAAGATGAGGCGGACTGCCTAGGGCGTGTTTGCAAACTGCAATCAGAGCAGAATCGACCCGATCTGCAGCCGGGCCAGACAGTCGGCGTAGGAGCTGCCACGGCTTTTCCGCCAGACCCTCTCATCCCTTACGTCTCATTCCTGCCTCTACTCTGGCTCGCTTGACTCGGTTTGACCCCGCTGATTGGGTTTGCAAACACGCCCTAGCACTGTAACGAATTTTCCGTGAATCGCGTATGTTTCAGCCGTTGAAATCCCTCGTTAATACATCTGCAAGATCATGTATACCGTGTTTTTCATGCACTTCACTCTTTGTACAAGACGCGGCCCCAAGACCGGGTCCGCTGTTATAGGGCAGGCAATCCCGAAATATCACAAAGTTATGTCTGTGTCAGCGGTTCAGGCCACTTCCTGTTGACCCATGTCAGAAGAGGGCACGCGGCATCCTGTCCCGGCTTAGAGCCTGTGTGAGAAGTTCATGCCATGTGCCGCAGCATGAGGTGTGTCATAGCCCACTGGATCCAGGTTTCCGTGGTGGCGGGCAATTCTTCGTAGACCTGGCTGAGCCGCCGACAGTGCTCCAGCCAACCGAACGTGCGCGCGCCCCAGCGCCGCGGCCACACCGCAAAGCCCCGGGTGCCGTTCCACTGCCATCAACGGAAGTAGTACCAAATCCTACCCCGGGGCAGGACGCGCCCGGTGCAGCCGTTGCACAGCACGTACAGGATGCCGTGGACGATCTCACGCGGCGTGCCCGTGAGATCGCGGGGATAGGGGAGCCGGGACATACTACACTCCGGATCGGAAAGGGTGCACACGACCCATTGTATATACTCAACCCCTTCTCACACAGGCTCTTAGGGATTGGTCCTGTGAGTCTGCGGCAGGACGCGGTCTCGCAGTGCCTGCCGGACCGCCCGCCGTGACCCTGCCACGGACCGTCGTCCTCTGCCCAGCCCTGAGCCACGCCGGTGGACGTAGCAGCCTGCTTCCTCAGGTGCGCAGAATTCTGGACTTGGGGATCGGCGATCGCCGCCCTCGGGTCTGGAACACCGGGTGACCTTGGGGATCAACGTCGTGTACCGAGACCCGACCCTGCCCGGGGTCGGGCATATCTGGCCCGCGGCCAAGCCAGTCCCACCTTTGCCCCAAGCGCTACAGTGCCGTTGGGACGCAGAGTTCCGGCATGCCCCTTCCCTGGAGTTGTGCAGGGATGGGAGGATGGGCGGTGCATACCTGCCCTTGTGAGCGAGGGACACCGGTCGCGGCATCGCTGCAGGCGCAACTGTCTGGCTTGGCCATCAAGAGCAGTCTGGCAAAGCCAGATCGTGCAAGTCGTTGTTGAGTACATCGTGCAAGTCGGAAGGAATGCAACCCGTCAATGCATTGGGGTGCAGGTACAAGTAGACAAGGTTGGACAGGCGGCCCAGTTCGGCGGGAATCGTGCTGGTGAGCTGATTATTCCAGAGGCCCAAACCTTCAAGGCGGGACAGGTCCCCAAGGCCGGAGGCACTGTACCTCCCAAAGCAAGATTCTCAAGGTCAATCTCAATCACACGCTCCGGCGTTCCGCCCGTGACCACTCCCTCCCAGTCGGCGATATCGAGGTCAGCCGCCCAGTTCAGCTTTCCGGCGGGATCCAAAGCGGACTGCAGACCCAGCAGAAATCTCCTGATCACAATGCAAAGGCGTGAGGCAGCGCAGCGACAGCACAGGTGCCTCGTAGAGGGCCTGCCACATTGCTCCCAGTTCATCCGCGGCGGCGGTGCGCTGCCTCTTCAGGTCGGAAAGGGGATCCAAACACTCCTGCGCCGAGCAATCCGTGCAGTCTGCATCGAAGGCATCGCCCAGACCAAAGATGCTGCGTCCACAAAGCGACGCGCTCATCACCGCCAACATCAACCATAACCCCGCGCGCACTCCGTAGAACCCTCTGGGATGCCGTCCGCCCCCTGTGTACCGGTAGGGGGGACCGTTGCCAAATTCATGCCAAAACTCTTGTTTGCATTCCGGGACCGGGGCCAAGGAGCTGTCAAAAGTCTGTTGTCTGCACCAAGGCTTGCGCATTATATATTCAACAATCGGAGGATGCAGTCCTTAACAGGCAGTGGTATGTGGCAGGCCAGAGACCATTTCTGTTTGTGCTGTGCAGCAAGGAGGAAATGCATGACGATCCGACTGACTGATGTTGAGTTGCTTGCGTTGCCATTCTGGCTCGCATTCCTGGCAGCCGTCATCGACGCCACAGACAAGTAGACGCGTCGATATCCGCCGTGACGGTCTGGCTCTGGTTCACGGTGCAATCCAGCCTGCTCGTAGAATAGTGGGCCTTCACAACCCACCATATCCGCCATGGTAGCCAGTTTGTCGCGCATGGTAGCCAGTTTGTCGCGCTCCGAGGCCCGATGCCAGTCTGCCACCGCCATGCTCAGACCATGCAAAGTGCCGCCTTCATACCAGGCCATCGTGACAGGGGGATGTCATCGCCTGATAGTGGGGCACAGTCATCAAACCACGGTGGGTCCAGCAAAAGAGTCAGGCGCAGCATGAGTCTGACTCTTTCATTCCAAGCTCGACTTTGTACAAAACAGGCCAAGGAGGCCCAAGAAAAGACAGAATGGCACCATGGACCCAAGTCTCACCTGAGGCTCCTCATGCCTATCCTGCCTTCCGCCTTGGTACCCTGCAGCAATCGTGTGCGTCGCTCTTTCAGGCTTGGACCTGGGCCTAGGCCCAGCGGCTGCGGGTGGGCACTCTGCGGACGCCGGGCCGGCGCGCCGTCTCCCCCGCACGGTATGCCTTGGGACTGCACTAAGAGTGCCATTGCCCCAGGTGCTGCACTGCGCCCGCGGGTCTGCCCGGGCGGTGCGGGCCCATCTGGCACCATCCCCAGAATCCCTGATCTTCGGCATCGACGAGACCCTCGAGCGTCCGTCGCCAGGGCCCCGGATCGCGGGTCAGGGAATCTATCGGGACGGAATGCGCTCCGCGCGCGGCCGGTCACGGTCATCCCCCGGCTGCGCCTAGATGCCTTGTGCTACACGGCCTGATTTTGTACAAAGTCGAGCCAAGAGAACATTGAAACTGGCATGGCAGTTCCAGCGGCCCACGTGACCGCTGTCCGTTTTGCATGAGACATGTCCGTGGTGGCAATGGGGACAGCGTGGTTCTTCCTCTCCCAGCGGATCTGTTCCAGATGTGCAATGCAGGCTTCCGGATCGGGGAACCGGCGGAAAATCTGTATCAAGTTCATTAGGCACTTTTGCCTGTGATGCCTGCGTAGCTCCAGGCCAGGATCAAGATGATGGAGCCATAGACAACCTGCTGGATATCCTGGCCCACGTTGAGGAAAGTAAGCAAGGAATTCAATACACTGAGAATCAACGTGCCGATGATGGTGCCGGTGTAGCCGCCCACTCCCCCAAAGATGGATGTGCCGCCGATCACGGCGGCCGCTACGGAGGGCAAGAGAAAGGCATTTGCCAGCTGCAGGTCCACTGCACCGGTGCGCCCAGCCAATAAAATGCCTGCGATGGAGCCCAGCACCCCTGCCACCATGTAGGCTGCAATCCGAACCTGCCACACCTTGACGCCAGCAAACCGGACTGCTGCCTCATTGTCACCCACGGCAAACAGCAGCCGGCCCCAACCCGTTCGTTTCAGAAGCCAGAAAATGCCAACGGCCACCAGCGTCCATACCACAACGCTGAAGGGAACCTGGTTGTTCAGAAAGGAGCCAGCCCCCAGGATCTTGACAAAGGGGTGCACTTGGGTCGAGCCTTGGAGAATTGTCTGCGCCCATGCCGTAAAGAGACCCAGCAGAATGCCGGACATCGCCAAGGTCATGATCAGCGGATTGACTCGAAAGACGGCTACGCCGGTACCGTTGACTGTGCCTACAACCAACCCCACCAGCAGGCCCAGCAGAATGGCCATGGCAGCCCCCTGAGGCGACTGGTTGGCTGCCACGTAGGCGGATCCCGTAGCGATCATGGTCACCGACAGGTCAATGCCACCGGAAAGCATGAGGATGGTTTGCGCTCCGGCCAAGATGCCCAAGGGAGCCGCTTGGAGCAGGGAACTCCGAGCCCCGCTGATGGAAAGATAATTGGGTTCGATTGCCCCTGTGACCAGGACCAGAAGCAGCAACACACCGCCGAGGATCAGGGCCGGCCGTTCCGTGACCTGGGTGCGCAGCCAACCTCGGGCCGTCAATGCCTGTTCACCCACGACGATGCACCACCTTGAAACGGAGACGCTGCAGGAGGTTTCGGCTTGCTTCGGTGCCATAGGCCCCGATCATCATGACTCCGGCGATCATCACTCCCTGGATAATCTGGACATTGTTGGGATTGATGCCCATCGCGCTCAGGATGGGGTTGAGCATGATCAGGATTACACCGGCAGGCACCACTCCAGGCACGGATCCTGAACCGCCGGTCAGGGCCACCCCACCCAACACCACCGCGGCAATGCTGTTCAATGTAGCAATGGCGCCAACGCTGAATCGAGGATCTCCGGTTCCCGTGATGGCAATCGTGGCCAGGCCTGCCAAGGCTGCCATGCTCCCTCCTATGGCATAGGAAGCGATTTTGGCCTTTTGCACATCCAGGCCTGCGAGTCGAGACGCTTCCCGATTGCTGCCGATGGCATACAGGGACAGCCCCAGGTGACTGTGCCTGGAGATGAGAAAGATCACGGCAGCCGGGATCAGCATCACCAGCAGAGGCATGACGTAGGTGCCTCCGATGCCGGAAGGAGAGCCGGTAAAGAGCCATCGGAATTCAGGCGCCGTGCCACCCCCAGGGGAAGGCAGAATCCAGAGAGCCAGCCCGGACCAGACGTAGCTGGTGGCCAAAGTCACCACAATGTCGGGCACACCGGAGGCATGAATGACCCAACCGACCACGGCGTTGAGCAGGCTGATCCCCAAAATCAACGCGAAGCCTGTGCCCAGGACCACGGCCAGACCTTGCTCGTCCATGTACTTGGCCGCCAGCGCATTGGTCAGAATCAACAGGGAGCCCAGCGAAAGATCGATGCCGCCAGCTATCACGATCATGGCCTGCCCTATGGCCAGATAGACCAAAGGCAGGCTGTTCTTGCTTATGGAGGTGATTTGGAACGTCCCGAACGCCGGGATCAGCGACCCGTACCAGACAACGAGCAGGCCCAAGAGCAGCCATACCCCCAGCACCCATCCGTTCCGACCCAGCTCTCGTGGCCAGGTCCTCGGACCCAGTCGCGAAGTTGCCACAGTCATGCCCGTGCCTCCAACCCGTGTGCGGCCGTCAGGAGAGTGGATTCAGTCGCAGTGGCGGCCTCTTGCTCATCCACGATGCGACCACCGTGCATGACCAGCACTCTGTCACAAACCAAGGGAATCTCAGCCAGCTCGCTAGTGTAAAGAAGCACGGCAGCTCCGTCTGCCGCCAGTTCACGGAGCAGAATATAGATCTCGCCTTTGGTTTGAATGTCAATGCCCCGCGTAGGGTCGAAACAGAGCAGCGTCTTGAAACCGGCCACCAACCACCTTCCGATTGCCACTTTCTGTTGATTGCCACCCGACAACCTGCGCACCTGGGAAGCGGCCCGGGTGTCTATGGCGAGACGGTCAATCGCCTTGCCCACCGCGGTCTCTTCCTGCCGAGGCAGGGTCAGCCATTGGGCAGGACGGCTAAAGAGGGACACGGCCAGATTTTGATGCACGGGCAGGCTGGGCAACAGGGCCTGTTGGCGATCGCCGGGCACCAGGGCCACTCCATGCTTGACGGCATCGGCTGGAGAGCGGAACCTGCGGACCTGGCCCTCAATGACGATATCGCCCTCCGTAGGCCTGCGTTCTCCAGCGAGCAGATCAAAAAGCAATTCCTGCCCCTGCCCTTCCAGTGCCACCAGTCCCAGGACTTCGCCAGCATGAATGGCCAAGGAAATGTCCTGTATGCTCTGCTCAAACCCCAGTTGTCGAGCCTCAAAGTGGACCGTGCCCGGCCGCCGCGCAGGGACAGCCGCTTCCGGTGATGCCGGTTCATGGATCTGCTGGGCCGTCCCCAGCATCGCAGCGACCAGGGTGTGCTCATTCAGGTCTTCCGCATCATCATGGGGCACTTGGATGCGACTCGTGTTCAACAGGGAGACATTCTGCCCGTCACGCAAAACCGTGGCACGGTCACAGATGCGCAGGACTTCCGCCAGGCGGTGGGTGATCAAGACCGCCGACCTGTGCTGCGCCTTCCAATGGGCAAGAAAGGAAAAAACCCTTTCCGCCTGTTCCGCGGTCAGGGCGGCCGTGATTTCGTCCAGGAGCAGAACATGGGGGTCCCCGGCAATGGCGCGGGCCAGGTCAATAATCCGCAGGGTCTCCAGCGGCAGCTCCTTGACTAGATCCGAAAACTGGAGATGGGACAGATCAAACCAGGCAAGCCACTTTTGGAAGGTGCTGGGGTTAGTGCGACTGAGACGCAGATTTTGCCCCACCGTCAGATCGGGCAGCAGTGCCGGATCCTGAAAAACGGTGGCAATGCCGGCCTGCAAGGCATCCAGCGGCGCCTTGCAGATCAAGGGGCTTCCATTTACATAAAGAGAGCCGGAGTCCACCTCGTGAACTCCGGCCAAGGCCTTGACCAAGGTGCTCTTGCCGGCGCCGTTGGCACCGAGCAGAGCATGGATTTCGCCATGTGCCACGGCAAAGTCCACGTCTCTGAGCGCAACTACGGGTCCGTAGGCCTTTGCTACATTGGCAGCGGCAAGGACGGGTGTCGAATTGTGCACTGCTGGCCTGTAGCCAGAAGGAAGCTACTCGCCCGGCGCCTTGCAGGCCGAAACGTCTGTGCTGCCGTTGTAGCTGGTATACGGCTCAATGTTTACATAGGTGCTCCAGCCTACTTGTTCGTCGGGCGCGTACATGGCTTCCAGTGCCGCAGTGTCGCCCGTTGCGTACACGTTAGGGGTAAGCGTAGTCACCCGGTCTGGATTCTGGCCCGTCAGGGCATCGATGGCGATGGCCATGCCCACGGCTCCAATGGCGGGTGGGTTGGTCACTGCCGCACCGACAAACCCGTCATCGGCCAGGTTGAGCAGCTGTTCCACAAAACCGTTGTTGTCGGCGCCGACAACCGGCACGTAGTCCACATTGGCAACCTGGAACTGTTCCACGACCGAATAGTCGATGCCGGAAGTCCAAATCCCGTCAATTTCCTGAGTGGTAATCAGGTCCAAGGCCTGCTGGGCACCCGTAGAGGGGTCCCACCCCGTAAAGGGAGCGGCTATGACTTCAATGTCCGGGTATTTGGCCAATGCCGCTTCGAACCCATCGTGCCGATCGCTGTCTGCCGGCACACCGTCAATCCCGCGCATTTCCACCACCTTGCCCGATCCGCCCAGCGTTTCAAAGAGCCATTCGGCTCCCAGTTGCGCGTAGGCTGTCTGGTCATTGGTGACGACGTAGGCGCCTTCTGCGGTCACGGCTTGATCGACCGCGACCACCACAATGCCTTGGGCAATCGCCGACTCGATGACGGCGTTGAGGCCGTCACGGTCCGTGGGATTGAGGATGATGGCATCGACGCCTTGCGAAATCAGGCCTTCCAGATCCGCAATCTGCTCGGTGGGGCCGCCATTGCGATTGACCACTACCACCTTGTCCACTTTGCCACTGGCGGTCGCCTCGGCCTTGATGGCGCAGATCATCTGCTCCCGCCAACCGTTGCCGACCAGAGTGTTGCTGACACCCACGACAAAACCGGACATTTCCGCTTCGTCGTCAGACATCTCGGCAACCGGAGCCGCAGGCGGCGCGGCCACGCAACCCCCTGCTGCCAATGCCACCAGCAGGATTAGCGGCAACAACCATTTGCAGTTCGCATTCATCTCCACTTTCTCCTTGAAACCAACAAACGTCAGGTCATGCAGGCAATTGCCATTGACCCTTGAGGCACCCTGCCTTGGAACTTTTCTGCAATGCCGGATCTCCAATGGCTCATGCAGCCTGCTTGACATAACATGAAAGGGCTCCCGGCCAAGTTCATTGGCCAAGTTCATTGGAGGATGCCGATCCCAAGAAAGGCTTCCATAGGGGCTGGCGAGTCAAGTCAACCGCCCGGTTATCTTACCATTCAGCCTGCCAGCGAACCGCAGGGTTTCCCTGGCCTGTATGCCCACAGCAAGTCCCAGGCTCAGAGAGACAAAGCACGTGGTCACTGCGCGCGCACCCTGGCTCGGCAGTGACAAGCAACGGCACACGTTCTGGCACTCTCTGCTCGGGAGGAGTTTGTGACAGAGTCGGCCCTCGGGGGGTGCTCTGGGTCCACAGGGGATACCCGTCCCGTCTCCGTGCCAAGCCCCCATATCCATCTGCCGGATCGCGGGCGACCCAGGACCGGGTGCTTCCCGTCACTGGCTTGATGTGTTGCCGTCTGGAGTGCAGGCAGGTTTGCCAACGACCCCGGCTTTTGACGCCAAGTCAGCCGTTCAATTATGACAACTGGCCTGCTTGGGGCTCTTTTTGCGGCTGTGAATATAGTTTTGTATAATAGTTATTATACATATCTTAAGATAGAAATTCCCTCACCTGCTGGGTTGGTTTGGCCGAGGCGGTCCACGATCAGAGGTCGGTCCGAAGGAGAACCTGATGGCTCCGCCCCGGGCAAGCGATGCTCTGTGGCATACCTTTCCAACCCTTGTGGTCCCGCAGGCGCGCGATACACCCGCGCCTCAAGGACTGCCAGGCCCTGACCAGCATTCTCTATCCTCTTGTGCTCAAGGGTGGCATTCCTTGGGCGAGGCGGGCATGACCGGCGGCGCGATGGGCCATGCGGCCGGGGTGTGGCCGTGTCTCCATGCCATGCCTGTTGATCCAATTGCACCCAGCCGACCGGTGGGACGGATCCCGGGCCTGCATCGACCCGCCTCCCTCCGTCCCCATCCAGACAGACCTCAGCCAGCCAAGTCACAAACACCCTGTGCCTACAGAAGCCTAGGGAATTCCGTGGGCCGCGCTGCGAATCAGCACCCCTGGTCTTGGATCGCGCGATTGATCCAAACGGGGTCTGCAGGACGACTTCTGATGCCTAGTCCAGGAATAATCTACAGCCTTGTTGTACACCATAAATGGGCAGAGGAAAGTTCTGATCCTGGCCGTTGGATTTTGGGTGCGCGATTCACCATGTGGATATACATCGGTACTGCAACGCATGTCTACAAAAACGAGATACATGAGTGCAGTATCGAGTGATGAACAAGCTTGGGAAGTACACAGTTGACTAGGATTCGAGGGAAAATGCCGGCAATGTCAGCGGATTCAGACTGTAGTGTCCTTGGTATGAATTCCCCTGCTTGTTTTCCTGGCCGTCCTGAGCTCCTACAAGCAACACCTAAAAGCTTATGAATACACTCAGGTTTCGTCGGAAGCAATTGCCCACTTGGGCACAGGTCGTCATTGTGCTGGCGGTATTGCTGGTGGCATGGAGAGTAGGGCCGATCTTGTTGGTCCTGCTAGTGGGCCTTTGGGGAGGCCGCCTATTTTGGAGACAGCATATAGGGGATCTGGCCCCAAAGCGGTGTCCTTCATGAGTCTCCTCGCGACGATTCTGACATTATGCTTCCGTTCATCCTATCGCCCGTCACAGATCCAGAATGCCGTGGCAGTTTGCGCGCCGACTCCGCAGGCTTGCGTATGGAAGGCCATTTTGTCTCAGACCACTGACCGTGCCGTTGTATCGAGCCGACTGACGGTCTTGCAGTCGTACATCTCGTGGAAACACGTTATTCTCGGTTTGTCTCTTACCCTTTAAGGCCGCTCAATGACACGCCTTGGATTATGTAGCGTTGACCCAAAAGGAAGACCATGAATGTAGGAAGAAATCCCAAGACGGCGCCAGCCATGTCCAGGCCCGCGTCACCACCGGATCGGGCCACCGTGCCCAATCCGACGGGCAGGGTCCTCATGTCCGCCTTGGTGGTGACAATCAGCGGATACAGGAAGGAATTCCAATTGCCCATGAACCGCAGTATGGCCAGCGTCACCAAGGCGGGCACCAGTTGGGGCAGCAGCACCCGCCAGAAGATCTGAAACAGGTTTGCACCGTCAATGTGGGCGGCATCGTCATAGTCTCGTGGGATGCCGAGAAACTGCTGTCGCATGAGAAAGGTTCCGAATATCGAGGCAAACCAAGGACCAATCAAGGCAGTATACGAGTTGACCAGGCCCAGGTCGGACAAAAGGATGTATTGGGGAATGATCAGGGCCGTGTCCGGCATGATCAGAATGCCGATGAAGATGTAGAAGAGGAATTCCTTGCCGATAAAGTTGCCCCGGGCAAAAGCGTAGCCCGCCATGGCGGAGGTGATGACCCCTCCCAGGGTCGAGATCAGGGCCACCACAAAGCTGTTGTACAGCCATCGGGCCGCCAGGGTGCGCGAGAAGAGCAGGCCAAAGTTTTCCAGGGTCAATGGTTGCGGAATCAGATCCACGGGAAAGAGCAGGAACCGGATGTCCTGCGTCAGGGACACGGACAGCATGATGACGAAGGGGCCCACTGTGGAGACCCCCACGATGGCCATCAGCAAATATGTCAGGATGGTCTTGGCTTCCTGACCGGGCTGATAGCCTACCCACGCCCGAATCTGGCCCAAAGGGCCTGGCCCTGGTTCCCTGCGGACAGTGCTCATTGCGATGTCAGTACACTTCTTCGTCGAATTTCAGATACCGGCTTTGGGCCCAGGCGATTACCAGGATGATGGCAAAGAGCAGAATGGAGAGGGCATTGGCGTAGCCGAACCGCGTGAAGTTGAAAGCCTGTGAATAAATGTGATAGACCGCCGTGGTCGTGGCATAGACTGGCCCCCCGCCTGTCAAAATGTAAATTGCGCCAAACTCCTGCAAGGCTCCGATGGTCGTGATGACCACGATGAAGGCCGCAGTGGGGCGCAGGAGCGGAATGGTCACATGCCTGTGCAATCGCCAACCATAGGCGCCATCCACCATGCCCGCATCGTAGAGGGGCTGTGGAATGGCTTGCAGAGCCGCCACCCAAATCACCATGAAGAAGCCGAAAGACTGCCAGACGCCCACGGCGGCAATGGAGGCCAAGGCCTGGTGGATGTCGAGCAGAAACTTCTGGGCCGGAATTCCGGCCAGGCCCAGCAGGTAGTTGATGGGGGCATCCTCCCGGGGCGACAGGAAGCGACGGAAGACCAGGGCCAGCACTGCAATGTTGGTTACATTGGGCAGAAAGTAAATGGACCGAAAGAAGCGCATGCCGCGCAGTCTCTGGTTGACCAGAATGGCCACCACCAGGGACACGAACACGATAGGCGGCACATACAGGAGAGCAAAGAGCACGGTGTTCTTGAGAGCCTGATGCAGGCGTTCATCGGCCACCATGTCTCCAAAGTGTCCCAGCCCCACAAATTCCGAGTAGCTCAACAGGTCGGTCTTGTACAGGGCATTCCTGAACATGCTGAGCCAGGGAATGAGATTGAATGTCAGGAAAACAACGAGATTGACCAGAATGAAGGGATACCAAGGCAGGGATTCCCTGATCCTGCGTCCCATGCCCGGCGCGGATGCGGTCTTGATGTGGCTGGGAACCATATCTGGATTATGTCAAATATGGGAATCCCGACAGGCAAGGTCCATCCTTGCCTGTCGGATGCTTCGACTGGGTGCAGTGACCGTAGGGCCCTAGGCCTTGGCCGCCAGCAGAGCGTCGATTTCGGTCTGCATGGTTTCCAAGGCTTCGTCCACGGAACTGTGGCCCAGCACGGCGGCCTGGAACTGTGGACCGCACACCACCTTGCTTTCCTGCCACAGAGTGTTCGAATCCTGGTCGGAAAAGAGATGCGGACTATGCCGGTTGACATGTTCCAGGACGCAAGGCTCCGGGTTCCAGAACTCGGTCTTGGACCTGTTGCCGATGGGCGTGGAGCCTGCCAGTTCGCAGTATTCGCCCACTTGGGCCGGCTGGATCATGAAGCGGACCCAGGCCACCGCCGCATCCACTTCATCACTCTGCGAGGTGATCGCCCAGCCCTGTCCTGACACAGTGCCGGAAATGGGGAATTCCGAACCGGTGCGGGTGCGCGGGTGACCCAAGAAGTACTCCAGGTCCGGTTGCGCTTCGACATGCGTGATGCAGGCCGCGTCTTCCGTCCGGGCAGTGACCTGTTCCAGCGAAAGCCAATAATTCGGCAAGCCGCCCTGTTCATCCACGCTGCCGATGGCAAATTCAATGGGTACCCAACCATTCTCGTATTCCGTCACCCAACGCTCCAGCGTCTGGCGACAGGCGTCTTCCGTGAAGAAGGACTTGGTGCGGTCCTCGGAGTACACCGTGCCGCCCGCCTCATGCACCTGCGTAATGAATTCGCCCCAGCTGAAGGTGCTCAGGGACTCCAGGTAGTAGCCCTTGGTGGCCGCTGATTCCGCCAAGGCGAAAAGCTTGTCCCATGTGTCCAGCACTGTGGTGGCGGGATCCAAGCCCAGTTCTCGGAGCAGGCCCCCGCTGTAGGCCGGACCGTTCACCTCGGATTCGAACAGCGGCATATACAGTACGCCGTCAAAACTGGCGGCTGCCAATTCAGAGGCCTGGTAATCGGCCAGGTCGGCCTCGGTCAAGAGATCCGAAACGCCCAGGATGACTCCCTTCTCGATGTAGGCGGGTATGGTGTCGGTAGTGGCATCCCAAATGTCTGGGGCCTCTCCGGCAGCGGCGGCGGCATACAGACTCTCCCGCCGACCACCCCAAGGTTGCACTTCGATGTTGGCCTTGATGGCATCATGGCTGGCATGGAACCTCTCCATCAAAGGCTTGAACACGAGCTCCAGGTCATTCTCTGTGCGGGGATAGGACCAGATGTCAATTTCGGCCATTTCCATCCCTGCATCGGTGCCTGGCCCGCCTGCAGGTACACTGGCTACACAGGCACTCAAGAGACTCAGAGCCCCTGCCGTGCCGCTCAACTGCAAGAATCTTCGCCGGCTCAAACCATTTCGCAACATGATCGCCCCCTGAGGTAACTGAATGCAATGCCCATCTTCCCGACTGATTGGCCAGGAGACTGCAACTGTCTGTGCATGGGCATTTGAAGTAACCCAATATATAACGACCGACACTTTTTCGCTAACGAAACCGGTGAACCAGTGCAGGCGCACCCAGCCCTTCGCCAGACTCCCAATCGAATTTCAGGTTGCCTGGTTTTCACTGTGGACACAAGTGCTGTCTATAATCGGAGGTCCTGCGGGGCCCTGCTTGCCGGGTCCCAGGGCCTTGGGGAACAAAGCGTCGGCAGACCTCCTCTTGCCGAGTCCTTCGGCTCCTCTGACGCCTTTCAGCCAGGCCGCAGTCCGGACAACTGAGTACCCTCTCCTTGGAAGCAGCGAACAGGAACAGACTGGTGGCAAAACCGACGCTTGTGGCATTGGATTTGGAAGGTGTGCTTTTGGAGGAAGTCTGGCTGGCCATTGCAGACTGCACTGGCTTGCAGGAGCTGGAATTGACGACCCGGGACATTGACAATTATGCAAAGTTGATGGAGATGCGCATCAAGGTGCTGGATCAGCATGAAATCACGCTGCCCAAACTTCAATGCATGATTGCCGAGACGGTGAAGCCACTGGAAGGCGCGCAGGATTTCCTGGACTGGCTGAAAAGACGGACCCCTGTGGTCATCCTCTCGGACATCTTCATGGAGCTGGTGGCCCCAGTCCAGGCTCAACTGGATTTCCCCACCATCTTTGGCAACACGTTGGCGGTTGACTCGGTGTCAGGCAGGATCACGGACTTTCACATTCGCCAGGCCGATGGCAAGCGCAAAGCCATTGAGGCTTTTCGCGGGCTGGGATTTCGCACTTTCGCCGCCGGTGATTCCTACAATGACCTGACCATGATCAGGGCTGCCAATGCTGGTGTCCTGTTCAACGCTCCCGCACGGATCAGAATGGAGGCTGCCGACCTGCGATGCTGTACAAGATATGCTGATCTGCAGACCTTGATTGAGGAAGAGCTGCTGGGTGCAGACTGAAGACGGCAGAGTGTTCTTTCTTTCTGACTGTCCAAGATTCGCGCCAACCCCAAGGAATGGAAATGAAATCGATTCAGATGAATGATGCCCTGTGGGATTATCTGCTGTCAGTGTCACCGGCTGAGGATGAGGTTATGCAGGAGCTCAGAGCCGTGACATCCCAGATGCCGGCAGGAGGCATGCAAATCCCGCCCTACCAAGGCCTGTTCATGCAATTCCTGATTCGTCTGCTGGGAGCCAAACGCTGTGTCGAGGTCGGCTGTTTCACAGGGTACAGCGCTCTGGCCGTGGCCAAGGCATTGCCCGCAGACGGCAAGATAATTACCTGCGACATCAGTGAAGAGTGGACTGACACGGCTCGCAGGTATTGGCAGAAAGCCGCAGTGGCAGACAGAATCGAGCTGCGGCTGGGTCCGGCAGTGGGCACCTTGGAGGACATGATCGATTCAGGGGCGGCAGGATCCTTTGACATGGCCTTCATCGATGCCGACAAGGACAATTATGTAAAATATTACGAGCTGTGTCTCCAACTCGTGCGCACAGGCGGAGTAATCCTGATCGACAACACCCTTTGGGGGGGCAGCGTGGCCGATCATTCGGTGCAGGATGCAGACACCGCGGGCATCCGGGCGGTCAATCAGCTGGCCTGTGAGGATCCGCGTGTGGACACCTGCTTGCTGCCCATGTCCGACGGTGTGCATCTGTGCCACAAGCTGTAATGGTCTGAATTGAGCATTCGCCAGACCACCGGGGACCCCCCCTCTGCCACCATCCTTGCAACCGTAGGATACATACTGGCGGTCTCCTATCCGCTGCTGGCGGTCTCGGCGGCGGGACGGTCCGTGTATCAACTCTTTTTCAAGGCCGGCATCTCTCTGGAGACAGGTCCGCTTCTATCCGCTTTTGCCGGCCTTTGCTATCTCCTGGCCGCTTTCGGCTTTGCCTACCGTCGGCCCTGGACCTGGGTCCTGTCCTTGACCGTACTGGCGGTAGAGTCGTTGGGGACCCTCCTGGTGGGAACCATGAGCATGACGGACCCGGACGTGGTGGGACGGTCAGTCTGGCGCCTGTACGGAGTGGATTTCGCCTTCTTTCCATTGGTCCAGCCTTTCCTGGGAATTGTGTGGCTGCTGTGGCCGCATACCCGATCTCTCTTTGGGTTGCCGCCGGCGGAGAGCGGTTTCTGACACAGCGGAATCCATGGCTGCACTGCACAGCGGTGCAGCAGGGTCGGTCTTGCGTGCTCCATCCCCACGCCTCGTGTCCTGCCTGGGAACTGTCTGCCTCGGCAGGCATCCCGGGACCGAGAAAGGTATGCAGCTGTCTGACAGGGGGCCTCCTGGAAGCGCTTTCGAGTAGCATATGCTCTGGCTGGAGCGAAGCAAGCGCTGCCCGCTCCCTGATGGGAACGGTGGGTGAGAATTGTCCTTCTGCACTGCAGGAGCCGTTTCCCACTTCCCTTGTCCACATGAGCGCGTAGGCGTTGATTCTGCAATGCACATAATTCAGCACATATCCGTAAAACCGTCGTTGCCCAAGGCAATTGGTCGTCTCGACGAGCTGGCCTACAACCTGGTCTGGAGCTGGCTGCCTGGCGCTCCGGACCTCTTCGAGGCGATTGATGCGGAGATCTGGTCCGCCACCAATCACAACCCCATTTTGCTGCTGTCCGAGGCCAGCCAGGAACGTCTTGACCAAGTGGCTCTGTGCGAGGAATACCTGGGCAAGTACGCGGCTGTCATGCGGCGATTTGACGCATACATGTCGGATGACGCCCCGACCTGGATCCATGACCGGCATCCCGACAAGAGCCGGAAGGTCATCGCCTACTTCAGCGCTGAGTATGGCCTTCACGAATCTCTGCCCATCTACAGCGGCGGCTTGGGCATCTTGTCAGGAGACCACTTGAAGGAAGCCAGCGACTTGGGCCTCCCCCTGGTTGGGATCGGGTTCTTGTACCCACAAGGGTACTTCCATCAACTGTTGGATGCTTCAGGTTGGCAGCAGGCCCATTACGACCATCTTCCCTTCGAGGTGTTGCCTGTGACCCCCGCTTTAGGGGCCAACGGAGAGCAGGTCATGGTGGCCGTGGAGCTGCCTGCCCGGCTGGTGCACATCAGGGCCTGGCAAATCCAGGTCGGCCGCTGCACAGTCTACTGCATGGATACCGACGTGGAACAGAATTCGCCCGCAGACCGGCAGCTCAGTCATCGCCTGTATCACGGTGACGAGGAGACCCGGGTAGCCTGGGAAACCGTCTTTGGGTTGGGCGGCGTGCGCGTCCTGCGGGCGCTTGGCCTGGAACCTGCCGTTTGGCACATGAACGAAGGGCACAGCGCATTCATGGGATTGGAACGGGTCCGGGAATTGGTGCATCATCACGGCCTTACTTTTGCAGAGGCGGTCGAGGTGGTGCGATCCAATACGGTCTTCACGACTCACACCCCCGTGCCCGCGGGCAATGACACCTTCTCTTATGGCTTGATTGGAAAGTACTTCTCCCAGTTTTGGGAACACCTTGGCATCGACCGGGACGAGTTCCTGGAATTTGCCCGTCAGGATCTGGATTGGCAAACGCGGTTCAGCATGACGGTGTTGGCGCTGCGTCTGAGCGGCCATGCCAATGGAGTCAGCCAGCTGCACGGAGATGTGAGCCGGGAAATGTGGCAATTCGTCTGGCCCCATACACCTCGAGAAGAGATACCCATCAAGGGCATCACCAATGGAGTTCATGCCGCGACATGGATACCGGAGCACTTGCAGCGGCTCTACCGGAAATACCTGGGGCAAGGGTACATGGAGGAAATCGATGAGCTGCAGACCTGGCAAGACCTCGAGCGAGTGCCGGACCCCGAACTATGGGAAGCCCATCTTGCCTGCAAGCAGGCCTTGAACGCATTCGCCGCGCAGAATCTGATCCGCCAAGGAGAACGATTTGGCGAAAATCCCACTGATCTGGTCAGAGGCAAGCCAGTTCTGGATCCTGAAGCGCTGGTCATTGGTTTTGCCCGTCGTTTTGCCACCTACAAACGGGCCACCCTGATCCTGCGAGACATCGACCGCTTGCGCAACCTGGTCAACGATCCTGCCCGCCCGATCCAGTTTGTGTTTGCCGGCAAGGCCCATCCTGCAGACGATGCCGGCAAGCATCTGATTCAGGAGATCTTCCGGCTCGCGCACGACCCCCATTCTGGCTTCCAGGGCAAGTTTGTTTTCCTGGAAAACTATGACATACGCATGGCGCGCCACCTGGTCGCGGGCGTGGACATATGGTTGAACACGCCGCGTCGCCCCCATGAAGCCAGCGGCACCAGCGGGGAGAAGGCGGCCATGTGTGGAGTGCCGCATTTCAGTGTGTTGGACGGGTGGTGGGCAGAGGGCTTCAATGGCCGGAATGGCTGGGCGATTGGCTCCGAGATCACCTTTAAGGATGAAAGTGTCCAGGATGAGTCAGATGCCATCTCGTTCTACGAGACCCTTGAAATCGATATCCTGCCGCTCTTCTTTGACCGGGACAAAGAGGGCATTCCCCGGGCGTGGCTGCGGATCATGAAGGAATCGATCCGAAGTTGCGCACCACTCTTCAGTTTTCGCCGGATGCTGCATGAATATTGTCATTACCTGTATTTCCCTGCCATAGAGGCAGGACAAAGCAGAAACAGCGGAAACTTTGAAAGAGCGGTGCAGCTGGCAGCCTGGACGAAATTCATGCGAGTGCATTGGCCCAGTGTCTCATTTGATGGCATACGGGTATCCAGTTCCGAGCTGACCGTAGGGAATCCTGTGCAGATTGAAGCCACCGTGCGGCTTGGCTCCATTCCGCTGGCGGAGACGCAAGTGGAGGTGGTCATATATCGGCACGGGGTAGACAATTCCGTGGATCTGCTGTCTCGGCAGAGATTGAAACATTGCGGCGACATGGATGGGCTGGAGGTCTACGAGGGTGAACTTTGTCCCCAGCAAAACGGGAACCTTGGTCTCGGTGTTAGAATCAGGCCTGCCCACCCAGACCTGATCTCGCTGAGTCATTCTGGCTTGGTGACGTGGGCCGAGAAATCCCATCTAAGGTAAGGGGGGGCCATGCGGATCGTGATTGCCGGGGGCTCTGGTCTTGTAGGGTCTTGCTTGAGCCGTCTGCTCATCGAGGCCGGGCACAACGTAATCATCCTCTCCAGAACCCCAAGGTCTGACAAAGACGTTGATTATGTCCAATGGTCCGGAACCGATTCACGGGAAATCGCCTCATGCATTGCCGGGGTGGATGCCATCGTCAATCTGGCCGGGGCCAACATTGGCGCGAAACCCTGGAAAGAGCCACGCAAGGAGCTCATCCGATCCAGTCGCATACAGACTGGGCATACATTGGCCAAGGCGGTCAAGGAGGCCAAGAGTCCCCCCCAAGTCTTTGTGCAGGCCTCGGCTGTAGGCTATTACGGCAGCCTGTACGGTCCTGAGGCCCTTTCGGAAGAATTGCCGCCGGGCCACGATTTTCTGGCCTCGGTCTGTGTGGACTGGGAGGCCTCGACTCAAGACCTGGTTCACCATGGGGTACGCCATGTAATTGCCCGATTGGGGATTGTGTTGGCCAAGGAAGGAGGCGCCTTGCCGCGCATGTTGCCTCCCTTCCGGCTGGGCCTGGGGGGGCCACTCGGAGACGGGAAGCAGCCATTTCCATGGATACACCTGCACGATGCCGCTCTGGCCATGCTCTTTGCATTGGAACGTGAAGAGGTGGCGGGTGCATTTAACATCACGGCTCCCGCTTCGGACAACAACGCAGAGTTCAGCAAGGCTCTGGCCGCCGTCTTGCATCGTCCTCTCTTCATTGGCATTCCCTCTTTTGTCGTGCGCACAATGTTTGGGGAGATGGCGGATCTGCTGCTTTATGGACAGAATGCCTCATCGCAAAAGCTGCAGGCGGCAGGATTCGAGCACCAGTTTCCGCAAGTGAGGCTGGCTCTGGCAGACTTGCTGCCCTAGAGGGTGGGAACCCCGTGAGCATTCCTTGACGATTGCTGGTGAGAAGGGGCTGATTGCTTCGACAAGACCTGTTCTCTGACCCTCTTCTGCCATCCCCAAGGGTGAGAACATGATCGTCCAGGTGTCAGAATTGACCAAGGAATTCCGGGTTCCCGTACGCAAACCTGGCTTGCGGGCGGGCCTGCGCAGCCTGGTCCGGTGAGAATTCAAGACTGTGACAGCGGTAAGAAGCGTGTCCTTTGACATCGCCGAAGGAGAGGTGGTGGGTTTCCTAGGGCCCAATGGCGCAGGAAAGACAACCATACTCAAGATGATGACAGGCCTGCTGCACCCTACGGCCGGAGACGTGCAAGTCATGGGATTCACGCCTTGGCGGAGGGAGCGGGCCTATCTCCGCAAGATCAACATGGTGATGGGCAATCGCCACCAGTTGACCTGGGACGTGCCCACACTGGACTCCTATTTGTTGATGCGCACCATCTATGAAGTGCCCGAGCAGGAGTTTCGGCAGACATTGGATGAATTGGTGGCGTTGCTGGACCTGGAAGAACTGCTAAGCAAGCCCATCCGCAATCTTTCTCTGGGAGAGAGAATGAAATGCGAGCTGGCAGGGTCCCTCCTGCACAGGCCCCAAGTCATGTTCCTGGACGAACCCACACTGGGGCTGGATGTGACGATGCAGCACCGCATCCGCAAGTTCATCGGAGACTACAACCAGCGCACGGGCTCCACTATCCTGCTCACCAGCCACTACATGGCCGACATCGAGGCATTGTGCCGTCGGGTGATCGTGGTCCATGAGGGTGCCATCCTGTTTGATGGCCTGCTGCACGATCTGATCCAACGATTTGCCCCTACCAAGATTCTGACGTTCGAACTGGATACTTTGGAGGCCGACCTCGGCCACTTGAGCCGTCGAGTGAGACAGGACGGATTCCATTACCAGGTGGAAGTGGCGAAAGACCAGACGCTGGATGTGACGGACCAGGTGCTGACCCAATTCAATGTATCCGACATTTCCATTGAGGACCCTCCGGTCGAGCAGGTCATAGACCGGGTTTTCACCACCTCCGAATCCTGACGCCGTGACTCGCCTCCTTCGCTATTATTTGGCCGCTTTGCGCCAAGACATTCTCATACACGTGCAATATCGCACGTCAATGGCTATTTGGATGCTGAGTCTCGTTATAGAGCCATTGATTTTCTTGATGGTCTGGCAGGCCGTGGCCAAGGCCCAGGACGGTGTCGCAGGCAACTATACCATGGGGACATTTGCCGCCTATTTCATGTGGGTGATGGTGGTGAACCATATTACATTCACCTGGATCATGTACTCCATCTCCTTTGAAATCAGGGAAGGCCACTTGGCGGCCCGCCTCCTGTATCCCGTCCATCCCATTCACAAGGATGTCAGCGATAACTTTTCCTACAAACTCCTTGGCCTCGTTTTTCTGATTCCTGCCTTTGTCATCATGCTGAAAGTGTTTCAACCAGAGTTCAACTTCGCGCTCTGGCACCTGCCGGCTTTCGTGCTGGCTTTGGCCATGGCGGCCGCTGTCCGCTTTGTTCTGGAATGGACGGTGGCACAAGTCGCCTTCTGGATTGTGGACACCAGGGCGTTCAATATCGGATTCTCCACGCTCCTGTTGCTCTTTTCCGGTCGCTTTGCCCCCATCGACTTGTTCCCCGACTGGTTCAAATTCTTCGGCCAGTGGCTGCCGTTCCGGTGGTTAGTGGCCTTCCCGGTGGAAATCATGATGGGAGGTTTGGCACTCCAAGAAATCCTGGCAGGATACGCGGTATTGGTCCTCTGGGGCATCCCCATCGGAACTTGCATGATGCTGGTTTGGCGCGCCGGCGTAAAGCGGTTCGGAGCTGTCGGCCTCTGAAATGCATTTTCTGAGAGTTCTGTACGCCTACGCCAAGATGGGGGTCCTGAACGACTTGCAGTATCGCGTGAATTTCTTTAACCAGCTGGTGGTCTCTCTGGTTAGTTTGGCCCTTTCCATCACCGGAGTTCTGCTGGTCTTTCAGCACACCTCCAGCATCGGTGTCTGGACCCAATCAGACCTTACAATGCTGCTGGGCGTGCACAAGCTGGTTCGCGGATTCATTGAGATCTTCTTGCGGCCCAGTCTACAGGGGTTTCTGGACGGAGTCCGGACCGGCAATTTTGACTTCATCTTGCTTAAACCCATGGATGCCCAAGCATTTATGTGTGTGCAGCGATTTCGCATTTGGAGCATGATCGATATGGGACTGGGTCTGTCGTTGCTGTTATGGACAGGTTTGGTCCAAGAACTCAATGTTCCGCCCGCTGCACTGCTGTTGTTTGCAGTCACCCTTTTTTCGGGTTTCATCATCGTGATGGCTTTTTGGCTGATTCTGGCCATCACCAGCTTCTGGTTTGTCCGCGTCGACAATATTTTCGTGGTCTTTGATTCCCTCTTTCAGACTGCCAAGTGGCCCGTGACCGTCTATCCCGAATTCATTCGGGCCTTGCTGACCTTCGTGATTCCAGTTGCCTGGGCCGTGACTGTGCCTGCCGCTACTCTGGCAGGTCATATCCCGCTGTCCACAGTGCAGTGGTCCCTGCTGATCCCGGTGGGCTTTTGCATCGGCGTCAGGCTGTTCTGGTTGTGGGGAATTCGGCACTATTCAGGCGCTTCGGCCTAGAACGCTGGGACTTTCGCCTGTGGAACTCCCCACATCTGAACTGTATGGACCTGTGCTTATAAGCAAACAGGGACACAGTCTGGTAGCATTGTCCACAATCAAGACTATTAGGAGCATGATTATGAAGATTTTCGTCTTGCGATTGACCGTGTTGCTATTGGGGATCTTTCTGGCTGCAGCCTGTGCCGTCACCTCGGCTCCGTCCGTTACAGACATGCTGGCATGCACCGACGACATTCGTTGTGTTGAGGTGGAGGAAGGCGAACTGATCAACATTGCTTCCATGATTGTCAATTCTGGCTCGGTTTCCTTCTTGGGCACCGACCAGATTGGTGCCATTGAAATCGCCGTCGCGGACTATGGCCCCATCCATGGACATGAAATCTCGCTCCGCCAGGAAGATGCCCTGTGCAGTGCGGAAGGCGGTCAGACCGCGGCCCAGAAAGTTGCCTCTGACCCGAATATTGTCGGCGTCCTGGGTACCGCTTGTTCCAGTGCCGCGACCGCGGCGTTGCCCATAATCTCCGAAGCGGGATTGAGCATGATCTCCGCATCCAACACGTCGCCTACCTTGACCGATTCCGATCACGACGCCGGAGGTGTGTGGCAACCGGGCTATTACCGGACTGCCCACAACGACTTGTTCCAAGGCAAACTGGCGGCAGAATACGCCTATAACGAGTTGGGGGTCCGTTCAGTGGCCACCATCCATGATGGAAGCCCCTATGCGGACAAGCTGCAGGAAGTCATGGGCATCGAATTCGAGAACCTGGGCGGCACTGTCACATACCAGGGAGCAGTCAATGTGGGCGACACGGACATGCGTCCCCTGCTTACGGAAATTGCCTCCGGTGCGCCAGAACTGCTGTTCTTTCCCATATTCCAGCCTGAAGGCAACTTCGTGGCTGTGCAGGCTGACGAAATTGCGGGCCTGGAAGACGTGATCCTGATGGGGGCTGACGGCCTGTTTTCCCAAGACTTCCCTGGCAACACCGGTACGGCAGCCGCTGGCATGTATCTCACCGCTCCTGTGGTGCAGAATGAGGCCTATGCCGAACTCCTCCAAAAGTGGGCTGACATGCATGGCGGCAATCCGCCCTCGGCTTTCCATGCCCACGCGTATGACGCCACGACTATGCTTTTGGATGCCATATCTGCGGTGGCCAAGGCGGACGACAGGGGAAATCTCCTGATTGGCCTGCAGGACGTGCGCGACTATTTGAACTCGGTGGACGGATTCGATGGCATAACCGGCAATCTGTCTTGCGGTGCCACGGGTGACTGTGCGACCGGTGAAGCCTTGGGCGTCTTCCAGATTACCGATGACACACTGGACGGAGAGTGGCCGCCGGAACTGATATTCCAGCCCTAGTCAGCAGGCGGGATGGAGTGTCCAATCCTTGAGGGCTGGCTTACACAGAGAGAGACGCGGCGTCGCCCGCGTCTCTCTGTATTTCTGACAGGCAGCTTGCACATGGTGACAATCAAGATGACTTTCTGGGTCCTGTCGGCTGTACATGGACGCGGGTTGAGAGTCTGGATAACAGGATTGCACGGGGTGCGGTCGAAGCAATCATGTGCCCTTGGGGGAGAAGTCCGGCGTCTGGCCACCGCACGACCGCTGCTTAGTCGGCTGCGTCCTGGCAAATCGGCCACCAAGGGCGTTGCACTGGCCACAGGGGCTCAGAGGCATCCGGACAATCGACCAAAACACACGCACAGTTGGCCCGTGACATGCTCCTCCTGCCTGACTTTGACTCCAGACAGGGTAGGCGCCGGCAAGTGCAGATGTGTTACCATGCTCGCATGATTATGGTCAGGCCAGCTGGGTCGCCTTTTTTCCACAAGAGCAAGCATCCCATGTAGACTGCAATCGGGTCAGGAGAATCTGCTTCTGCGCAGACCTTGCTACCGGCTGACCCAGCCGGTTTTGTTTTTTCTGGGACTTTTCTGCCGGCATGGAGTGAAGGAAACTTGCGGTGAGCGTCCAACAGTTTGCCATTATCGAATCCACCCTGCGCGAGGGGGAACAGTTTGCCAACGCCTTTTTCACCCAGCAACAAAAAGGGGAGATTGCCAAGCGGCTGGACGATTTCGGGGTTGAGTACCTGGAGTTGACCTCTCCGGCCGCCTATCCCCAGAGCCGAAAGGACATTGAATTCATCTGTGGCCTGGGGCTCAGGGCAAAGATCCTGACTCACACGCGGTGTCACATGGATGATGCCCGGCTGGCCATTGAAACCGGCGTGGATGGCATTGACATTCTGTTTGGCACCAGCAGCATCCTGCGGGAATTTTCGCATGGCAAGGACATCCAAGCCATTGTGGAAAGCGCCCAGGACGTGATCCGCTATATCCAGTCCTTTGGGCTGGAAGTGCGATTCAGCAGTGAAGACAGTTTTCGCAGCGAACTGGTGGATCTGCTCACCGTCTACCGGGCGGTGGATGCGCTGGGCGTGGACCGGGTCGGTATCGCGGATACAGTGGGCGTGGCCCGTCCCCGTGAAGTCCACGAATTGGTCAGTGTGCTGCGGTCCATGGTCAACTGTGACATTGAATTTCATGGTCACAACGACACCGGCTGTGCCATAGCCAACTCGTACTGTGCCTTGGAGGCCGGCGCGACCCATGTGGACACTTCCGTGCTGGGCATCGGTGAACGCAATGGCATTACGCCCTTGGGGGGCCTGATTGCGCGCCTGTATGCGGAGGATCCGGCATTGGTCAATGACAAGTATGACTTGCCGCTGCTGGTGGCGATAGACAGTTATGTGGCAGACGTTGTGGAAGTCAGTGTGCCTTTCAGCAACTACATCACGGGGGCCACTGCATTCACCCACAAGGCCGGCATTCACGCCAAGGCCATGATTAACAGCCCCAAGACCTATGAAATCCTGGATCCCAAGGACTTTGGACTTCAGCGATACATTGATATAACTAATCGGCTGGCGGGCTGGAACGGAATCAAGGAACGGGCCAGTCAACTCAACTTGCAGCTGTCCGAGGATGAAATCAAGGCAGTCACGAATCGCATCAAGGACCTGAGCTACCAGATGAAGGTCAGTCTGGAGGATGTGGATCAATTGTTGAAAGATGCCGCCCACCTGGGCCGGAAAAGCCTGGCGGCCTAACCGGGGCACGAAGTTTATGTCAAACACTAGTCAGCCAGGACAAACCTTCGCGCAGAAGGCTCTGGCGCGGGCCGCAGGGCGGAACCATGTCCAGATCGGAGAAATCCTGGACGTGACTCCGGATGTGATCCTGAGCCACGACAATACAGCGGCGATCCACCGCGTGTGGGCCGAGTTTGGTCAGGAACGGATCCGCCATCCGGACAGGCTGGCCATCACCTTGGATCATGCGGTGCCGGCTCCCACTCCGGTACATGCCCAGAATCACAAGGAAATCAGGGCTTTTGTCAAGGAACAGGGGATTGGCCAGTTTTTTGACGCGGGACGGGGCATCTGCCATCAGGTGCTCTCGGAGGAAGTCGTGGTGAGACCCGGCCAGGTGATCCTGGGGGCAGATTCCCACACCCCCCACTTCGGATGGCTGGGCGCTTTTGGCGCTGGCATCGGACGCAGTGAAGTGGCGGCGCTGTGGGCCCAGGGAAATCTGTGGCTCAAGGTGCCCGACACCATTCGCATTCATGTGACGGGACACCTGCCGCCGGGCGTGACCGCCAAGGATCTCGCGTTGCGGGTGATTGGAGATCTGGGCTCTGACGGTGGCATCTATCGGTCGGTCGAATTCACGGGCGACACAGTGCAGGCCATGAGCATTGATTCTCGGTGCGTTCTGCCCAACATGATGGCGGAATTTGGCGCCAAGAATTCCTTTATCTGTCCTGATGAGACTACATTGGACTACTGCACTGCCAGGCTGACCCGACGGCTCCATGGTCCAGGGGCCACGCTGGACCAGAGCCAGCAGGTACGCGCGGAATTGGTTGCCGGCTGCCTGTACCCTGATGCCGACTGTGCCTTGGAGGCCGAACACCACTACCAAGCCGAAGCGCTGGAGCCGTATGTGGCCTGTCCTCACCATGTGGACAATGTGGTCCCGGTTTCCGAGCTGTCGAGAGTCCGGGTTGATCAGGCGTTTATAGGTACCTGTACCAATGGGCGATTGGAAGATATAGCGGCCGCGGCGGAGATCCTGGCTGGCAGGAACATCTCCAGACACATCCGGCTGCTGGTCATTCCCGCTTCGAGCCAAGTGCTCCAGGAAAGCATCCGGCTGGGGTATGTCAACACTCTGGTCAGCGCAGGGGCCATGCTGGGTGTGCCTGGCTGCGGGCCGTGCATGGGAAACCATCTGGGCATCCCGGCTCCGGGCGAAGTGACGATTTCCAGTGCCAATCGCAACTTCCAGGGCCGCATGGGAACCCCGGAGGCAGACATTTATCTGAGCAGTCCCGCCGTGGTCGCTGCCAGTGCCGTGACTGGCTACATCACAGATCCCAAGGAGCTCTGACCGGTGATCAAACCCATTACAGGCAGGATCTGGACATTTGGAGACAACGTCAACACCGATGTCATCTTTCCGGGGAAGTACACGTATACATTGAAGGAGCCCGCGGACATTGCAGCCCATGCACTGGAGGACCTGCAGCCCGATTTCGCTGCGCGGGTGCAGCCACAGGACATTATTGTGGCCGGGTCGAACTGGGGCTGCGGCTCCAGTCGCGAGCAGGCGGTTACCTGTCTGGTATATGCGGGCGTGAGCGCCATCGTGGCCCGCAGCTTCAGCCGCATCTACTATCGCAATGCATTGAACAACGGTCTGCTGGCCATTGAATGCCCGGAATTCGTGGACATGGCCCAACCTGCACGGCACGCCACGATTTCACTGGCGGATTCCACGATTGCCTTGGAAGGGCGGAGTGCACCTGTTGTCTTCCAGCCCTTCAGCCCGGATGTGGTCCGCATTTTGGAGGCAGGGGGACTGGTTCCCTTTGTGAAGCAGCAACTGCATCGCACGTGACAGGCAAGTCGTCTAAGTATCGGAGGTAGTGAGTTCATGGATGTCAACATGTCGCTGGCCAGTGGCACCGCCAGTTGTTTGAACTGCGGAGGTGAAATCGAACTGAGGGAAGTCATGATCAACGAGGTGGTGGAGTGCGATGACTGCGCTGCCGAATTTGAGATTGTCGGCTTGGCTCCATTGGAGCTGGAGCAGATGGACGAGGACGAGGAGGACTACGGAGAGTAGCTGAATCCGGACAGGGAATTGGAGAGGCACGATGCCCATGCAGGTGGGGATATTGGTCAGTCGCATTCGCACCGAGGAAAAGCTGTTGATGGCGGCGTTTGAGGCTTTGCAGGCACACTTTGAGCTGATCGACGACCGCAGGCTGGCGTTTCGGATCGCTCCGGAAGTGTCGTCATGGCCGCAGGACCTTACCGCCTATGATGCCGTCCTGATGCGCAGCGTCTCCCAGAGTCGAACCCTGAACAGTCTGTATGCACTGGAAGCCGCCGGAGTCAGGACCGTCAATTCCCGTCAGGTTGTAGAGACCTGCGGCGACAAGATCCTGACCACGCTGGCTCTGTCTCGGCGGGGGGTGCCATCGCCCCGCACGGCCGTGGCCTTTACCACGGAAACGGCCCTGCAGGCCATCGAAGACATGGGCTACCCCGTGGTGCTGAAGCCTGCAGTGGGATCCTGGGGACGGCTGCTCAGCAAGATCAACGATCGTGAGGCTGCGGAAGCCATCCTGGAACACAAGGAAGTGCTGGGTTCCTACCAGCATCAGATCCACTACATTCAGGAGTACATCGCCAAACCCATGCGGGATATTCGCGCCTTTGTGGTCGGTGACGAAACCATCTGCGCCATCTACCGGGATTCCGCGCACTGGATTACCAATACGGCCCGCGGGGGCGCCTCAAGCAACTGCCCCGTGACTCCTGACCTCAACGAAATCTGCATCAACGCGGCCCAAGCGGTGGGAGGGGGCATAGTCGCCATTGACGTTCTGGAAGATCAAGAAAGGGGGCTCTTGGTCAACGAGGTCAACCACACCATGGAATTCCGCAACAGCGTCCATCCGACGGGAGTGGATATTCCGGGCCGCATCGCTGCATACGTCCTGCGTTTCGCCCAGGAAGGTTGAATGACTCGGCTTGGTCAGCTGCCATTGCGGGCGATGTCGACGGCCGGTGCCTTCCGTGGCGGTGTCCAAGGGGACTGGACGCTTGCGGCAATGCCGACCGCGGGCCTGGTGGCAAGGTAGTGCAACATGGCAGAAAGAATGACGGCCGCCATTGTGGGAGGCTCCGGCTATGTTGGTGGAGAGCTGGTGCGGCTCCTGCTGCAACACCCTGGTTTTGATTTGCAGCAGGTAACCAGTGAAAGACAAAGAGGCTCTTACGTTCACCTCATCCACCCCAATTTGCGGGGCTTTACCCGCTTGAAGTTTCGCAGTGTGGAAGACTTGGAACCCGCGGACATCCTTTTCTTGTGTTTGCCACATGGCTCGGCCATGCAGCGGATCGGGGCCTTTCAGCCCTTGACCGAGTATCTTGTGGATTGCAGCGCAGACTTCCGACTGGACAGCGCGGCAACCTACAGGCAGTGGTATGGTCACGAACACGCTTCCCCTGCACTCCTGAATCAGTTTGTGTATGGCCTTCCCGAAATCAATCGGGAGCGAATCAAGGGGGCCAAGCTGTTGACCGGAGTGGGATGCAATGCCACTGCCGTCACACTGTCCATGCTGCCCCTCTTCAAGGCCAGCCTGCCCTTCGCCAAGTCCGATGTTGTCTGCGAAGTCAAAGTTGGCAGCAGCGAAGCCGGCAACAACTCCAATGCAGGTTCCCATCATCCAGTGAGGGCCCAGGCCATGCGCAGCTTCGCCCCGGTGGGCCACCGCCATACGGCAGAGGTGTTGCAGGCACTGGAGCCTTGGGCCCCAGACTTGGCCATCCACATGAGCGCCACGGCCATTGGCAACGTACGCGGGGCCCTTGCCACTTCCCACTTGTTTCTGGACCCCGCCTTGCAGGAGAAGGACATCTGGCAGGCCTATCGCCAGGTCTATGGTGCGGAACCCTTCGTGCGGTTGGCAAAAGGGGCACGGGGCCTGTACAGACTGCCGGAACCCAAGATATTGGCCGGCAGCAATTTTGCAGACGTGGGTTTTGCCTGGGACAAGGATACCGGCAGGGTGGTGGCGCTATGTGCCCTGGACAACTTGATGAAAGGGGCAGCCGGCATGGCTCTGCAGGCCGTCAACATTATGCTGGACTGGGACGAGACCACGGGACTGTCTTTCCCGGGCCTCCATCCCATCTGAGCGGCAGGAAGAAGGCTTAGTCAGTCTTTTAACAGAGAGGCCATCTGGGCTACATCGTCGGCCAGGATGGCATCCACACCCATCTTCTTGTACAGGTTGGTGCGCAAGTGAGGTTGCGGGTCCAACGGTGCGACCAGCATCTCCTGTCGGTGGGCCATCCAGGCATACCAGGGGTTGACCAGCAAGTTGATGTACATGGGGCCCAGCAGTGACCATGGACCGCCAGGCAGCCTGATGCCCATGGATATCAAGCCCAAGGGCATGCCCGGGTCCAAGACTCGCATTGCTTCCAGGCAAACAGGGGAGAAGGACACCAGGAAGCAGGAGTGCAGGAGATCATACTCCCTCAACTTGCCAAGCAAAATGTCTCCGTATCCGGGTTGCGAGAAGAGGGGATCCTTGAGTTCAAGAAGCAATCCGGCCCCTTCCGTCCGAGCCAACTCCAGGAGTTCTTCCAAGGCCGGAATGCAGATGGAGCCGTCCTCAGCTGGATAAGGCGCAAGGGCGGCACACTGCAGGAGTTCACGCTGGGAAAGCTGTCCGACTGCCTCCGGGCGTCCCATCGTCCTTTGCAATGTCTGATCGTGATGCAAAACGATTTCGTTGTCCTGGGTAAACCACAGGTCTGTCTCGATGATGTGAGATTCCTGCCGGACCGCCAACTCAAAGGCGGCCAGAGTGTTTTCCGGGGCTGAGGCCGACGCCCCGCGGTGGGCTATCACGAAGGGACGGTCGTGCCTTTGGCGAGCCCGCCGGACCTGCCGGAAGTCCCTGAAGTCCACGTGGGAGAGAACCATGTCCATCATGAGGCGGCGGCCAAGACGGAAGAGACAGCGTCGATGGCCGTATCGGCATGGTGTTGCTCCAAGATCAGGGGAGGCAGCAGACGCAGGACCCGGGGCCCCGCATTCAGCGTCAGCATGCCATGCTCCAGCATGAGAGTCTGCAACAATGGTCCTGCACGGGTACGCAGCTCAATGCCCAAGAGCAAGCCCCGGCCCCTGATGTCCCGCACAATCCTGAGGTGGCCCGCCTGCTGCCTCAAGCCATGCAGCAGGTACTCCCCCATGCACAGGGCATTGCCCACGGTATCCAATTCCTGATACGCCGTCAAAGCGGCCAACCCAGCGGCACAAGCCAGCGGATTGCCCCCGAAGGTGCTGCCATGAGCCCCTACGAACAGTCTTTCTTGCACTTCGGCCGTAAATGCCACCGCGCCCATGGGGAAACCGGCCCCCAGCCCCTTGGCCATGCAGACAATGTCCGGTCGCAGATTGTCATGCTGAAACCCAAACCAGCGCCCTGTGCGTCCAAAACCAGTTTGGATCTCGTCGACTATGAGCAAGGCCTCCCGCGACCGGCACACCTGCTGGGCACGTTGCAGGAATTCGGTCTGTCCTACGTTGACCCCACCTTCCCCCTGCACAACCTCCAGAAAGAGACCCGCCGCATCCTCCGTTACGGTGTCTGCCAGCTTGTCAGCCCTGTTGTACAGCGTGTGGGTCACCGCAGGCAAGAGGGGGGCAAACTGCTCTTTTGCCTTGGGTGCCCAAGTAAGAGACAAGGCTCCGGCTGTGCGTCCGTGAAAACCCTTGCTGGCAGCAACCAGTGAAGTCCTGCCCGTAGCCAGACGGGCGAATTTCAGGGCCACTTCGACCGCCTCGGCGCCGCTGTTGCACAAATAGACGTGAGGCAGGTGCGGAGGCAGAATCTCGGCGAGTCTCTGCAGGAACAGACCCCGAGTCTCTCCATACAGAAACGCGGGCAGAGACATCAGTTGGGCGGCTTGTCGGGCCAGGGCTTGCTGCATCACGGGATGCGCATGGCCCAGGAAGGCGACTCCTTGTGCCGACGTGAAATCAAGGTACTTGTTGCCTTCGGTGTCAAAGAGAAACATGCCTTCGCCTCTCTGGAAGACGATCTGGCTGCGCTTGGCCACCACGCCCCCCAACATCTGATCTTCAAGAGCCGCCAGTGCAGCATGTGCAGTTTCCATCAGCCACGCGCCTCCGCTTCCCCAATATACGTGCCGGCCCCCCCTGCCAGAGCGTTGCGGACGGGAGATGTGGCTCTGCCATCAGCGAAGATGACGGTCTTGACACCGTTCTGCAATGCCTGACCGGCCCCCATTACCTTTCTTTTCATTCGGCCTTCGGCCACTGCCACATAGTCGTTGACCTCGGCCGCAGGGATATGGGCAATCAATGAATTCTCATCCGGAAAGTGGGCGAGGAGGCCAGGCACATTGCTGAGATAGAGCAGTGTGCTGGCCCTGTAGTGGATGGCCAACAGAGCAGCCGCGGCATCTCCATCCACATTGATGGCCTCTCCGTTGTGGGACAAGGCGGGAGGGGTCACGACCGGAAAGAACCCGTTGTCCAAAAGCAGGTCCACAAGCAGGGGATTCACTGTGTCCACCGCGCCGGTCCAGTCGTCTCTAACAACCATGCGCCGACCATGGCGTCTCACTCTGATCTTGTCCTTGCGGCGTCCCTGCAGGATCCGCCCATCCATACCGCTTAGACCCACGGCATTGACGCCGCGTGCCTGCAGCATCTCGACCCACATCTTGTTGAGCTGACCGCAGTACACCATGCAGAACACCTCCAAAGTGCGGCGGTCCGTGCGGCGGCTGGTAATACCGCTTTCGCTGGTTACAAATTGCGGCGGATGTCCCAAGGCGGTGGCGACTTCATTGGTGTATTCAGCGCCTCCATGGACCAGCAGGGCTTCTTCCTGCCGGGAAGTCAATTCCGTCAAGTCATCTGCGATTGCGGATACGTTGAGATCCTTCCCGCCGCCCACCTTGACCACTATCATTGGCTTTTCCGGATCTCCCTGTTGGTCTCTCCCTGGCGCAGAAGGCATCTGCAATGCTGTCCTCTCCCAAAGTATACGATTCTCCTGTGCGGAAAGGGGACCAATCCTGGACTGGGATGAACTGCATGAGATCTGCCGGTCCCGCGTCCGCACAGGGAACTCCAGGGCAGGTGCCTGGCATGAAGGACCTTGTGCAGACAGATGGACAGGGCCCTTCTCGCCAGCTTTGTGGGCGGAAGCGGAAGGACATTGCATCGTTTGACGCCTCATGGAAGGCTTTGGCCCGAATCTTTGCCTCAGGCAGGGTGACGGGTTGGAGGACTTCGTGCTGGCGACACAAAGTTCAGGAGGGGCAGAGGTCCTTGGAGCATCGCCATGGGCAAGTGGAAGAGGCATTCCTGACACAACTTCCCCTGCTGTCTGTCGCAGGTTCCCACTTGCCCACTTCCGGCATGCCTTGCGCAACTACACAGTTGCCTGCCAGCGTCCCGCGTCGCGATGTACAAGGGTGTCTTGGGAAATCCCGAATCAGTCCTGCAGTGAGGCACAGTGACATACGGCCACTCCGAGTTGACCGTTCATCGTGCGCACCCCCGGATCCCTAGGCACTCAATGCCACCATTCCGGCCCCCGGGGCTAAATTTCTCTTTGCACCGGGCGCAGAGATTGCCTTGGGGGCATGAGGGCAGTTATTCTATGGTACGGCTGATGTGGAATTCCACAGGAGGTACGGCATGGGGCTGGACATCGATGCCAAAGCCGCGCCGCAGAAGATGCCTGGGGTGTGGCGGGCCATCTTGGCCATGACATGCGTGGTCACTCCCAAGACGGTCTTGCGCAACAGGCGTTCCAGGTTGCGGCCCGTGTGCTGCACTTCGTTGAAGGCGCTTTCAATGCGCTGGCGCAGGCCGTGGAGCCTGCGGTACAAGGTGGTGGGGTGCGGCCCGCGTTGATTGACTCGCGTGGGCGTCCAGATGCGGTGGCCCTGGGTCTCCCCCTGGGCCTGTGGCCAGTCGGCCCCCAGGAAGCCCTTGTCCCCGAAGACCTCGCCGTGCCAGAGCGCCGCCAGCGCCGTGTCGGCCGCGGCCCGCTCATCAGTGTGGGCGGGCACGAGCTCATGGGCCCCCGGGAGCCCCTCCCGGGGGGACAGCAGCACCAGTGTGGACCCGAAACATTGCAGATGCCGGCTGACGCACACCCCGTAGGAGGCCGACCCCGCGCAATCGCTGTGCTTCTTGCTCCGCCTGTAGCCCCCCACGGGAACCGGCTTGGTATCCAGGAGGAACGGCGGGGCAAGGGTGGCGCCCAGGGCCGCCGCAACGCTTCCACCAGCAGGCGCAGGCTCTGCGTCCGGCGATGGAACTGGCTTTGGTCCAGGAGCCGGGGACAGAGAGGCAGGCAGTGGGCCCGGATGAACCCCAGGAACTGGTTCTCTCCGGGAAAGGGCAGAAAATCCATCCACAGCAGCAGCGTGATGACTTCACGGTCGGTGCACACGGGCCTGGCCCCCCGTTTGCCCTGCAGCAAGTGCACGCCATGGGCTTGATACCCGTCGTCCACCAGCACATACACCACCGTCGCCACGTCGGCAAAGGATATACTGGTCAGGGGAAGATCTCCGAATGAATGAGGGTGGTACGTTCTTCATGCTGGGAGATCTTCCCCTGTTACGTCAATCCTGTAATTCCACATCAGCCGTATGGTATATCTGGCAGTGAGTGAAACACCGACAAGCACGTCATTCATTTTCTTCGCGATGCCCCAAACTATTGTCCATCTACGATGAATTCTCCCTTCAAAGTGTTCGTAACGGATTTTGCCTGGCCCTCGCTGGAAGTGGAATTGTCTGTCCTTAAACCCGTTGGCGCCTATCTTGAATGGCTTCCTGAATACACAGAGGAAAGCCTGCTGGAAGCGGTATCCTCGGCCGACGCCATCCTTACCTGCTGGAATCCAGTGCCGGAAGCAGCTCTCCATGCTGCCACGCATTGCAGAGTGGTGGGCCGATACGGCATTGGTCTGGACAACATACCGGTGGAACTGGCCACGGAGCTGGGCATGCTGGTTACCAACGTGCCTCGGTTCTGCCAGGACGAACTCTCCGATCAGGTAATGGCCTTCATCCTGGTCCATGCCCGCCAAATCTCGGTTTTCAACACAAGAGTCAAGGCCGGCTTGTGGGACCGGACAACCGATCCTCCCATGCACAGGCTCAGGGGGCAGACTTTGGGTTTGGTGGGATTCGGCAGCTCCGCCAGAGCCCTGGTGACCAAAGCCACTGCTTTTGGAATGCGCATTCTGGCCTATACGCCTCGATTGCGACAGCAGCATCTGCTGCCTGGCGTGGAGCTCGCGCCTTCGTTGCCGGCACTGCTCAAGCAAGCAGACTACGTGTCCTTGCATGCACCCTTGACTCAAGAGACATTTCAGCTCATTGATGCGGCCGCCTTGCGGTGCATGAAGAATAGCGCGGTCCTGATCAACACCTCTCGGGGCGATCTGGTAGACGAAAAAGCGCTGGCGCAGGCACTGGCGAACCATGCCATCGCCGGGGCCGGTCTGGATGTGTTGGTGCAGGAGCCACCGGTCGGCCCAATGCCCTGGCAGGACCACCCCAACGTGATGATGACACCCCACTCGGCTTTCCTGTCCGCAGAATCGCTACAGGAACTGGCGTACAACGGGGCTGACAACGTGGCACAGGTCCTCTTGGGTCGCAGGCCTGCCAATCTGGTCAACCCGGAAGTGCTGGACCAGGCAAACTGCCGCTTGCGTCTGACACACGACCGCTAAGGGGCAGAGGGCAGTATAGGCTACCGCCACTTGGTCAGCATCAGGCTGGGATGCCCCAAGTGGCCAAATCGACTCGGGCAACCCTGCACACCATCGTATAGGCGGGGTTGTACATGTTGCCCAAATCATATTTGACGCACTGTCCCATCATGGTGTGGACTCGCAGCAGGTCTGCGCCCATATCTTCACAGAGCCATCTGGACATTTCAGTGGTGGCATGCTGTACGGCCTGGTCCAGAGGACGGACATTGCCGCAGGCAAAAAGGTGTTCGGAGTCTGCCCCGCGCGGCCATGTCTGGTGCCATCCCCTGATCACCTCCACTTCAAAGGTCACATCACTGGAGATTTCGATGCCTGTGCCGGTAATCTCACCGTCTCCCTGCAGGGCATGGACATCGCCCAGAAAGAACAAGGCTCCTGGCACAGCCACCGGGAAATACAAGGTTGTCCCTTCACATATGCCAACATAGTCCATGTTGCCCCCGTGAGGGCCTGAAGTGGCCGTGGAAATGGCGTCACCGTTGGCAGGAGCCACCCCCAAACACCCGATCATGGGCCGTAACTGCATGGCCGGGAAGTCATGGCCGCCGTCCATTTCCTTGACTCTGGCGGTGCCGGCATCCACGTTCACCAGCCAATCGATCAGTGTGCTTGCGGCATCACGGGCAAACACTTCCCGCAGGTATTCAGGTTCCATGACATTGGACGCAATGACACTGCGGGACCAACCTCGGGGGCGATTCGGGACGATCCTGATGATCGTGACCTGCAAGGTGTCACCCGGCTGGGCCCCTTCCACAAAAAAAGGGCCAGTCATGGGATTCGGTCCTTGGGCCCTTGCCTGCTCTGCCCGGTCCACTCCCCTGGCATCTACCGTAGTGGTCTCGACCCGGGTCCCGGGCCTGATGGAAATGGCCGGCGGGTGTTCTCCCAGCGTACTGTAGTACCGGTCGGGTTCAAACTTGACCATGGCCATGATGAGCAACTCCCCAAGACAGTCAGTCTTTCTCAAGAATTTTTTCCCAGTCCTGCCAGGCTGGTTCTGGCTTGAAGCCTAGCATCATGTTGATCTTATACATGGGGTTGTTCTCTTCGTTTCCGGTCTCAAACTCCCTAATGCCTCGTTCTCTGGCCCACTCAATGGACCTCAGCTTCAGAGCCGTAGCCAATCCCTTGCGTCGATGGGCCCGCCGCACCCCGGTCAACCATATCGACCACATCTTGGGATCGGATTTGGGAGCATTGTTGGCGGAAACACCCACGTATGGCCCCAGATCCGCGGGCGCATTTCCATCTGCCACCACGGCTATCGCCCAGCCGTCCGGTGCGACAGCCGGATGTCGGAGCATCTTGTCGAATTCCTCGACCGGAACAGGTCTTGGCGGCTCTGGACTGGGCACATCCAGATCAATTTCGACCCAGGCATCGTACAGTTTCTGGTGCCAGTCAGGATCATGGGCTTGCAGGAAGTCAAGGCTCAGTATTTTGTAACCCGCATTCTCGACCCCCTTTATATGGCCCTCATGAGGCTCAAAGTCGAAGTCCACCACCTGCAGTTTCGAAATGGGATATCGCATCAGATATGTAAAGCCACTTTCTTGCAACCAGCGAATGCGCTGGTCTTTGTCCTCCCGTGCACTGGTCTTCAATCCCTGTACCTTGCGCCCTGCCAACTCGCCGAAAACATAATTTTCTATGCCTGTGAACACATGCTCGCCACGCAGGCTGCTGTTTTCATGTTCCGGCAACACGTCAAAGTAAAATTGGTACTTGTCACTGACATCCAGCCAGTAGGGTTCCAGGTAACTGCCAATCCCCACTATCTGATCTCCGGTTTCAAGCACAAAACGCTGAAACAGCTTGTCCTTGCGCCATTCCGCATCACCAAATTTCATTTCCTCGACGGTGCCGGCAGGATCATCGGGCCAGCATTGACTTGCGATCTGGATACAGGTCTTGTATTCGGAATCGGTGGGAACAAAGTGTCTGATGGTCAACATTCGGGCAGTCTCATCCAAAAGGTCGATGTTGCCATTTTGGGCAGACGCAAAGTATAGCCAACAACACAGGCCTGGTGAGAACAATGCGGGGACTCGACTGCCCCGAAGGCATCTGCGACTTCGAGGCAGGAACGAGGCACACTGTCAGTGGCTGGACAGGACCGCGTTTTTGACGATCTGCACCACGTCTTTGCCGTAATGCTTGAGCTTCCAATCCACCAGCAGGTTGCTGCGGGCCAGATCATCCAGCGAAACAGGTTCCGCTTCCACGATGACCTGCAGTATGTGCTTGCTGAGCACAAAGTCGGAATCCACCCCGCGGCTCAGGGAGATCTCATGACGCCACTTTCGAAGCTGTTGCATCAGATTGCGCTGCTGCTCACTGCGGCTGTTTTCCGTTTGCAACTGGGGCGCCGCTTGGTGAGGGGCAGGCCGGCTTTCACGCTGTCCTTTCTCGAGCGCTGCCAGCAGTTCCGCCCCGTGCTTTCTGAGCTGACGACTGGACAGCCCACCGCACTTCCGCAGCTGAGCCAGTGATCGTGGCTGTTCCCTGCTCAACAAGAGCAATGCCCTGTCTCCGACCACTTTGTATCGCGGGAGATCGGTCGCCTTGGCCTTGTGCTCCCGCCAGTTCCACAAGCTCTGGTATACGTTCATCAAATGCAAGGGCACGCGCTTTGTGGCGGGATGATCCCAGAAAGTCTTGGTCGAATTGCCAAATCGCGTATAGTCTCTCCGGGCGATTTCCTCCATTACCGCCAACCCTTCGTGCAGTCTTCCTGCTTCGCGCAATGCATTCAGAAGGGAGCGGTACAGAGGTATCAAATGGACCACGTCCTGGCAGGCATATGTAACTTGCGCGGAGCTCAATGGCCTCTTGCCCCAGTCGGAAGTCTGCATGCTCTTGCTCTGGGAAACACCAAACTCCTGCTCCAGAAGAGTGGCCAAGGCCGTGCGCCTCCTGCCGGTTAGGCGGGCCGCAACCTGCGTGTCAAAGAGGTTGGCAATGGAAATGCGGTATTCCAGCCAGAGCTGCCCCAAGTCATTGGCAGCAGAATGCAGCAAGAACAGTTTGTCACGATCAGCGAAAAAGGGCCGTAGCCGACCCAGATCCACTTTTTGTGGATCCAGCAGGAAAACCAGCCCCAAACTGCCTGCCTGCCTTGGATGGCCGTTCTGCACGGCAAACTGCACCAAACAGAGGCGCGGTGCATAACAGTGGCAGTTGTTGCTTTCCGTGTCCAGCGCAATCTGAGAGTGCGCCCGCAGAACACGCTCCAGCTGCTGCAGCGTCTCTTCGGAATCAACGATCACGCACCGAGGCTGGTGAAACCGATCATTGCGCGTAAGGAAGGGTACTTGCAGTATCGCCATGCAAAGCGCCAGTGGGGGGCCCTAACCAAAACAGTTACACTCTGTCAGCGATTATAGACACACCTTCCATTCGTGTCAATTGCAGCGAAACTGTCTATCCGAAATCGACTGTCTCACGGACCTTTCACGGTCTGCCTGGAGAATCCGGAAGCGTCAGGACCCGAAGTTGCACTTTCCCACTTCGGCAAACGGCAGGAAAGGTCCTCATGCCCTAAAATGGGGTGAACGATGCGGAGTGAGATTGGCCGTTGAGGAAATCTTCAATGTTGCAAGTTGTCTTGTGCAGGCCGAACGGCAACGTGGTCCAGGATCTGCCCCTTTCCAAACTGGCCAACTATCTCTTGGATGGAGGCAGCTATGCCTGGATCCATCTGGCCTGCCCATCGGAAGGGGAATTGCAGTCCGTATTTGAAGGCGACTTCCCTATTCACAGTCTGGCCCTGGATGATGTGCGTCAGAAAGAGGGCACGGCCAAGATTGACAATTTCGGGGATTACATCGTGGTTGTCTTCCACGCCTTGGAAGTCTCTGGCAACGTCCTGGACCCGGAGGCTGTGGAGTACGTGGCCATTCTGGGACGACAGTACTTGATTACCGTCCGGTATGTGCCGGAAGCGACTTTCGGGCAAGAGGCGGCCGAGCTAAGCAGGGCACAGCATGTTGCGGCCACGGAAAACCTGGGGCCCGCCGGTCTCCTGTACAGGCTCGTGGACAGCAAGGCTGCCGCCAGTCGCTTGCACATGGAGGAGTTTGAAGCGCGCCTGGAAGGTCTGGGGGATGTCATTTTCAGCCGCAATCTTTCCCCTGCCAGCCAACATCAGCTGATGGACGAAATTCTTACTGCCAAGAGCACTGCTTTGCGCATGCACCGCATATTGCTTCCGCAGGCTCAGGTTCTGGCTGAGCTGGGTCACTCCAGCTATGCCGTCATTCCTGCAAGCTCACGCATCTTCTTTCAGGACGTTCAAGATCAGGCTCAGTACCTGGTTTCCAAGGCCGACTCCTTGCGGGATCTTGCAACCAGCACCATGACTACCCACTTGACACTGGCCAATCATCGCCTCAACGAAGTGATGAAGATGCTTACCATGATTGCCACCATCTTCATTCCGTTGACCTTTGTAACCAGCGTCTACGGCATGAATTTTCGCAATATGCCGGAGTTGCACTGGATTTGGGCCTATCCCACAGTCATCGTCTTTTGCCTGTTGGTAGCGTTGACCATGCTCCTGTACTTCAGGCGTCGCCGGTGGATCTGAAGGTCTTGTCTGAGGAGAGTCACATGTCAGACACGTATCGTTTCCGACCAGCCGGGACAGCCGACTACCCTAAAGTCATTGACATGTGGATGGCCGGCATCTCAAGCGACCGGGTGGCCATTGCCTCGATCGCGGACACTTGGTGGAAGCGGTTGCTTTTCAAGCACGTGGCGGGTCGGCGCATCTTTGTCCAGGATATGGACACCTACGTCATCGAGACTGATCAAGGTCTGTGTGGGTATGTAGGCCTGCAACACGACGACGATACAACCAGCGTTTTTGATTGGGGCCTCGCCCTACATTGGGACGGAGCCGCGGAAGAGGCCTTTCAAGTCCTGATGGATGGGGTCCTGGACAGTGCCTATGACAATGAAGAGACGGACTACCTTATCTTGGGCATGGAGAAGGACAAAGGGCCTGTGCGCACCATAGTATCCCAGCAGGACTTCTTCCTGCTTGACTATCAAACCCAGCAATTGGTCACGGACCTGCCCCTGGCAAACCCCTTGGAGAGGGGGGTCCTGGAATTGGCCTTGGCCCTCCAAGCCGACCGCGGATACCAGGAAGCCAAGGCCAAGTGGATAGGGACCGAGTATGCAGAGCACAATGTGGCGGAGATCGTTGCTGCAGTCCACAACTCCATTCCTTCCAGAGCCAAGGTGTACGAGATCCGGATGGCCGAAAGGCCGGTTGGCTTCGTGCAGGGGGTCACCCACCAAAACCAGGCACGCTTCATTTATGCCCTGGAGCCGGAACTCTGGGGAACGGACTTTGAGAAGCTGGTCTTGACCTCTTTCTGTACCCAGCTGGCCAAGAGCGCACACACAGTCCGCATTCGCACCTTTAGTGCAGCCCATATGGAGGCCAGCAGAGAAAATATGGAGAGCTTGGGACTGACTTGGGAAGAAGCAGTCTGGGAACGTTGGGTGCACCTCCTATATGAAAACGACGATGAAGAAGATCTTGGCACAGCAGAGCATGAGAGCCGTGAGGCGGAACCCCCGGCCGACCGCTAAGGCTGAGCTGCAGTGCCATATCCGGTCAACTCGGCATAGCCCTGTCCCGCCACAGGTCTTCCTGCAGCGCGGCAATCCGTTGCGACTGCCCCTTCCCAGTAGACTGCCGCACCCACAAATTCCTGGTCGGCGACGAGGGGCCAGACTTGGCACTCCAACGCGAAGTCAGGGACCGCAAGTGTCCATGCAGCAGGGTAGACAACCCCTGTGCGAGGGCTCTGCCAGTGAGTCTCTGTTTCAATTTGGACCTGAGACTGATCCAATTTGTGCAGTTGGCCTTCACGCGTGAGCAGGGAGTTGACAAATGAAGGTTCGGGCTTTCCGCTTGATGTCCTGACCTGGGCTGCCATCAGTACGGTGCCATCTTCCAGTTGAAGTCCAAACCAATCCCATCCTGGGCTGTCGGCAGGCAATGCCGACGTACCCCATTCATGGTCCATCCAGCTGGTGCCTGCCACTGTCACCGAACGTCCTCCGACGTACAATGTGCCGCTGGTGTCCAAATGGACGAGGCTGTAATAATAATTGGCTTGGCCTTCTGCAGGACCTTTGCGGCTGTAACCCCTCTCCCCATGCAGCAAGGGAGGGGTGGCGGTCTGCAAGCCGAAGTCAATGGCAATGGCCTCTGGGCCCTTCCCGGCTCTGGCAGACAACTTCCATATCCCATCTGCACCGATTTGAGCTGTCCAGTCCTCCAGCCAGATACGGATCCCCCGGTCCGCATTCACTCCGCCCAGACCGGCGCCATCCCTGCTGAACCTTTCAAAGGAAGTATGGGCATTGGCGGCCACATCGGTCAACGCGAAGTGCCCCATCAACAGGCCAGACCGCCTGTATGCCATAGAATGGGAGTTCCTGTCGTCTGCATCATTGATCAGGGAGAACCGAAAAAAGGTCAGCTGATAACCATATTGTTGGCCGCCAGCACTTTGCACAAGGCCGGTAAAGTACCACCATTCAGAGCGATACGCATCATGTGCTCCGTGGTCCACCGGGAAATGGAAGTCCATTGGACCGTGGACCCTTGCAAACCCATCATCTGGTTCATGCGCGAGAAAGTCGACGTAAGAGGCTGCACGTGCCTGAGATACTGATCCTGTTGCATGGCATCCCAAGATGGTCAAGGCCAGCGGCAGGGCAAACCAGAATGTCCATTTGTCTGTCTGTAAGGGATTCACGGCTGTGGCTCCTTGACTGCACAAGGCACGGCCTGAATGCAGTTCCGGTTCATGCGGCAACAGCACTGCAACTTCACTACTGTCCAAGGTTCAATTGCACCCATGAATTCGAGGCCTGAGACGCTCTTCAAATCAAGACACATTGGCCCTTCTGCAGAGGAACAGGCAGAAATGCTGCAGCTCCTGGGCCACGCATCTGTGGAAAGTCTGGCCAAGGCGGCTGTACCCCAGGCCATTCAAATGCACAGCTCCCTGGACTTGCCAGAACCGTGCAGTGAAAGTGGGACTCTGGCAAGGATGAAAAGAATGGCCGGGGCCAATCGGCAGACTCGTTGCTTTATTGGGCAAGGGTTCCACGCGTGCCTGACGCCTCCGGTAATCCGGCGCAACATTCTCGAAAATCCCTGCTGGTACACGCCATATACACCCTATCAGGCCGAAATCTCTCAGGGACGGTTGGAGGCTCTGCTGAACTTCCAGACTATGGTCGCAGAGCTGACAGGGCTGCCGGTGGCCACTGCCTCGCTTCTCGATGAGGCCTCGGCGGCCGCCGAGGCGATGCAGCTCTGCTTTCGCGCCCGACCCCGCACGTCTCAGGCAAGACGATTTCTGATTTCCCACAGGTGCCACCCGCAGACCCTGGCCGTCGTTACCACCCGAGCCCGATTTCTGGGAATTGAGGCGGTGGTTTGCCCCTTGTCCGAATTTCATGTCAATGATACTGTCTTTGGGGCCTTGGTGCAGTGTCCGGACACAGACGGCCTGGTTTTTGATCTGGCTCCCCTATGCGAAGGCTTGCATGCGAGTGGTGCCAATGTGGTGGTGGCGACCGATCCATTGGCTTGCATCGTGTATGCCCCGCCCGGAGTGCACCAGGCAGACATTGCCGTGGGAACCACGCAGAGGCTTGGAATGGGCATGGGGCTGGGCGGGCCCCATGCGGCATTCATGGCGGCCAGAGATGGCTTGAAGAGACTCCTGCCCGGACGAATTGTGGGAGTCGCCAAGGACAGCTCCGGGCGTCCCGCTCTCAGACTGGCGTTGCAAACCCGGGAACAACACATCCGTCGGGAAAGGGCAACCAGCAATATCTGCACGGCGCAAGTCCTGCCCGCCATTGTGGCTTCCATGTATGCCGTATATCACGGCCCCTCAGGCTTGCACCGCATCGCCCACCGCATCGCGACCCAGGCCCGGCAGCTGCAGGCAGAGCTGGCCCTGCACGGATGCGCAGTGCGGGGCGGCCCTGTATTCGATACAGTCAAGGTTCTCCATTCGCCGCGGGGCGACCTGGAAGTCCTGTGGCAGGAGGCGCAGGCCCAAGGCATCTCCCTACGGCATTACGCGGATGGCAGTCTGGGCATCAGTCTCAACGAGACCACCGGACAGGAGGACCTGAATGACCTCCTGTCCTTGCTGGCCAATGCCACATCAAGTCCAAGGACAGGAGGACCGCCGACCGTGGGGCCCAAGGCATTGTTACGGACTACACCGCCACTGACCCATCCTGTCTTTGCCTTGTACCGTTCCGAAACCGAGATGTTACGTTATATCGTGGCTTTGCAGAAAAAGGACCTGTCCCTGGCCGATGCCATGATTCCATTGGGCTCTTGCACCATGAAGCTGAATGCAACGGCAGAGCTCGAACCCATTACGTGGAGCGGGTTCTCCAACGTTCATCCTTATGAACCGGCGCATAATCTTCAGGGATATATGTGCGTGACGTCCGAGCTCTCACAATGGTTGGCTGCCATCACCGGACTGCCCGGAGTGTCACTGCAACCAAATGCAGGATCACAGGGGGAGTACGCCGGGCTGCTGACCATTCGCTCCTTTTTCGCGGCACGGGGGGAAACGGAACGTGACGTCTGTCTGATCCCCAGTTCCGCCCATGGAACCAACCCTGCAAGCGCCAATATGGCGGGACTGCAAGTGGTGGTGGTGGAATGTGACAGCCAAGGGAATGTGGACCTGACGGATCTGCGGGCCAAAATCTCCTCCTATGGACCCCGCCTGGCCGCGTTCATGATCACATATCCGTCCACCCATGGGGTGTTTGAAGAGCGGATCTTGGAGATGAATGACCTGGTGCACCAGGCAGGCGGACGGGTCTACGTGGATGGCGCCAACATGAATGCCATGGTCGGACTTTCCTCCCCGGCGAAGATTGGGGGGGATGTATGCCACCTGAATCTGCACAAGACCTTTTGCATACCGCATGGCGGAGGTGGGCCCGGCATGGGTCCCATCTGCGTGACCCAGGAGTTAACACCCTTCTTGCCGGCAGATCCCAATGCCACGGACTGGACTAAATCCTGTTTTGCCGTGGCTGCGACCCGCTGCGGCAGTGGGGCGATTTTACCGATTTCGCATAGCTACATTGCCATGATGGGAGCTGCAGGTCTGAAGGAGGCCACGCAGGTGGCCATTCTGAGTGCCAACTATGTGGCCAAAAGACTGGAATCGTACTATCCAGTGCTTTATCGCGGCACCCATGGGCATGTGGCCCATGAATGCATCATCGACCTGTCATGGCTCAAGCCCATGGGCCTGACGGTGGAGGACGTGGCCAAGCGCCTGATGGACTACGGCTTTCACGCCCCCACAGTGTCCTGGCCCGTGCCTTTCACCATGATGATTGAGCCCACGGAGAGTGAGAGCAAACGGGAACTGGACCGCTTCTGCGAGGCCATGATGGGCATATGGCAGGAAATCCAGCTATCCGCCGGCGGCACCGTGGCGGCGGCAGACAGCCTCTTGCGGCTTGCTCCCTTCACCTATGAGGATGTGCTGAAGGCAGACTGGCCTCATCCCTTTACCCGAGCCGAGGCGGCCTTGCCGGCTCCTTGGCTAAGGGCGGCCAAGTTCTGGCCGCCTGTCGGTCGCGTTGACAATGTCTGGGGAGACCGGAACTTCGCCTGTGTGTGCCCGCCGATGGAAAGCTACCTTGCCGAATCAGACCCGCGCCGCGGGTGAACTATCCATCCAGTTCCTGCAGCCGCGGGATAGAGGGGGCTGCTCCTTCACGGGTGACACAAATCGCTGCCGCTCGGTTGGCGATGGACACGGCACTGCGCAGATCTCGCCCCCGAGCCAGTTGGGCCACGCAATACCCCACGAAAGTGTCACCGGCTGCCGTGGTATCCACAACATGCACCGAGTGACCGGGCACGAAGAAGATGTCGTCTCCCTGACGGCAGGTGGCTCCCTGCGCTCCCTGCGTCAGGACCAGAGCGGTATGAGGAAGTTGCGCTCCTATGCTGTTCAGGATGTCTGAGGAGCTCTGCGAACCCGCCAGTGTGGCCCCTTCGATCTCGTTGACAAACAGGATGGCGACATGCTCCAACGGAAACTTGGACCAAAGGTCGGCATCCATGGGGGCAGGATTGTAGGCAATCGGAATTCCTTGGGAGTGGGCCATGTGCATGGCTTCTCCCACCACGTTGGTTTCGTTCTGCAACAGAAGATAGGCAGGCTGCCGGACACGGCGAAAGCATCGTTCCAGATGGTGCGCCGCAAGACTCTGATTGGCCCCCCCAAAAATGACTATTGAGTTTTCCCCTTGACCATTGACCTGAATGATGGCGTGTCCTGTGGCGACATCCTTGGTCTCGATCAAGGAGACATCCACCCCTTCATCCGCCAGGAGTTCCACCAGCCACTGCCCTTCTTCCCCCACGCAGCCGGCGTGTGCCACAGAGGCTCCCCCCCGGGCCGCCGCGAGAGACTGGTTCAGGCCCTTGCCGCCGCAGAACTGACTGTACCCCTGGCTATGAATGGTCTCACCAGGGCGGGCAATCTCTTGCACTTGGTACACGTGGTCGATATTCAGTGAACCGATGGTCAGAATCATGATGGGCCATGCCTTCTCAAGTGGTTGTTCTGCACAGAAGGGCTACTGCTGCAGCAACGGATCTCGGCATTCTTCCTGCAAGGCACGCAGGGTCCTTCTGAGTCTGGCCAGCTCGCCCCTACAGGCAGGGGCAAAGGCCAAATTGTGGGTCTCAAACGGATCTGCCTGCAAGTCAAACAGTTGTTCATAGGACAGTGTGGCCCTGCCGCCTTGATCCCCGAAGTACTGGATGAGCTTCAGGTCATTTTCCACCACGCACCGCTGGAGATTCTTGTACACCGACAATATGGCCGTCCGGCCTTCCATGGACCCTTCGAACAGCGGCTGGCCATGCATTCTGGGTGGACCCGGAATCCCGGTCAGACGGCACAGAGTGGGCAGAATGTCCATGTGCTGAACCAGGCGGCTTGATTTCCTGCCTGTGGGAATGCCCGGCCCTCTCCAGAGACAGGGAATGCGCACACTGTGTTCATACATGTTTTGTTTTCCCATCAGCCCGTGCTGGCCCAGACCCAGGCCATGGTCCGAGAGGTACAACAGTATGGTGTGATCCGCCTGGCCCGTCTCTGCCAGACAATCCACAATGTCGCCAGTTCTGGAGTCCATATGCGAAATCATGGCGTAATAATCCGCCCAATGCCTTTGGGTCCCAGCCTGTTGGCGGGGCCAAGGGGCCAGCCATTCATCGCGTACGTCCAGATCTCCACAGTCAAAGGGATGCTCTGGATACAGGTTGGGAAACCCGGTCATGTCAATCTGCTCGGGCCTGTACCAATCAGCGTATGTCCCCGGTGCGGTGCGGGGGTCATGGGGGGCGGTAAACGCCAGATAGAGGAAAAAGGGGATGGCCTTGTCCTGGACGCGCAGAAACTCGAGGGCCGCATCCACGAACACGTCAGTGGCATGGCGGCCGTCGGTGGAGCCGGCCGGAGCGGTGTAGGCACCGCTGGGATCATAGGCATGGATTGGCAGGTTAAAATGATCCCCCATGCCTCCGAAGAAAATCGCTTCTCCGCCGCTGAAGGCCCTATGGAAGCCGGCTTGATCGTTGTGCCACTTGCCGATGCTAAAGGTGTTGTAGCCTGCATCGCGAAACACCTCTGGCAACAGCTTCCGTCCCGGATTCAGGGTTTGCAGGCCGACGTAATCATCTACCTGTCTACTGACCACAGCCTCGAAAGTATGGCATCCGGTCATCAGACAGGCCCGGCTGGGAACGCAGACGGCAGCCGTAAGGCCGCCCATGGTGTAGGCCCTTTCAAAGCTGGTGCCTTCCCGCATCAAGCGATCCAGCGTGGGAGTCCGCACCTGAGCCTCCAGATTGGCGCCTATGGCCCCAAACCGGTGGTCATCGGCTATCAGGACAATGATGTTGGGCGGGACAGGCATGACGGGCATCCGGCTGCGGCAAGCAACAAGCAAAACGGCAATGACCAGAGGTATTGTCCTACACGTTGAATCGGAAGCGAATCACGTCGCCGTCCTGAATGGTGTAGTCGCGACCTTCCATCCTGAGCTGGCCTGCCGCGCGCGCATTTTTTTCAGAGCCTGCCTCGACAAGACGATCAAACGAGATTGCCTCCGCGGCAATGAAACCTCGGGCAAAGTCGGTGTGTATGCGCCCTGCGCCTTCCACGGCACGGCAGTTCACGGGTACGGCCCATGCTCTGACCTCCCTGTCGCCCAGAGTATAGAAGCGGATCAGGCCCAGCAGGTCAAAGCATTGGGCGACGATTCTTTGCAACCCCGTGCCCTGCAAATTGTAGGCCTTTCGGTATTCCTTCTGCTCATCCTCCGTGAGATCCTGCATCTCCTCCTCCAGGAGGGCGCACAGCGCGGCAACTTGTTGTCCGTCGGTCTCCAAGGCATCCACGATTTCTTGCTGCGCGTCTGGATCTGCCAAGTAGGCCTCGTCCAGATTGACCAAGATCAACTCCGGTTTCAGGGAGATGAAACGCAGTTCGCGGTCCAGGAGCTCGAACGCCTCTCCCTGCGCTTCTGCGCTCTGCTTGACGGGCAGGCCTGATTCCAGGTCTGCCTGCAGGGCTTGGGCGACATTGAGCTGTCGCTTCAAGCTCGAATCATGCTTGACCTCTTGCGCCAGCCGTGCCACCTTGCCTTCCAGGCGGGCCAAGTCTGAAAGCATCAGCTCCTGATTGACAATATTGAGGTTGGCTTGAAGCCGGGATATTCCCGTGGCGCCCATGGCCACGCCTTTGCCGAAACAGCCTACAACATGTATGAGCGCATCACAGTGTCGGGCTTGATCCAGGAATTGGTTGCCCAGTCCTTCTCCCCGGGACGCACCGGAAACCAACCCCGCAATATCCACCAATTCCAGCTTGACCTTGACCCTGCGGGTCTGCCCGACAAGATCGCCCAACACTTCGAGTCTCGGGTCGGGCACATCGACAAGCAACCGATTGGGATCCACCGTACTGAAGGGATAACTGGCCGTCACGGCCAACGGCTGCTGTGCCAGCACATTGAAGGTTGTGCTCTTCCCGGCATTGGGCAGGCCTATCAGCCCCAAGCTCAAAGGCATGGTTCAATATCCTCCAGGTCCACCCCAGGGGTCACGCCGCAATTGTCGGACCGACCGTTTCCGGCAGCCGAGACAATGTGGATCTGACAGGGAAGGAAAATGGGACCTGTTGCCCATGTGTCCGATAGGGATAGCGCTGGCTTTAAGGGTAGCAGACGTGAGGCAGCCAAGATTCTACCGTCAGAGATGGGATCCTCCACGCTTTCTGTAGGCCGGGGCCGGGCACCCCACTTAGCCGCGCCACCTGCCCCAGGCAACAAATCCGGCTTTCATTACCGCCACATTGAGCCAGGCAACCGTTAGAATGAGGGCCAACTTGCACTTTCCTGGCAAGACATGGGATTGAGGACAGAGCTACGGGGCGCATATTGACACTGCATGTCCCTTGCCCTGGAACCCCTGGATTCGCTCCCTTGCGCTTACTTGCTTCTTTGACCTCAAGTGGGGAGGAGCCGCTGCATGGATGCCGTTGCCGCAGGCGGGAAGTCGTTGCCAGCTGTTTTTGCCGGCGCCTGGAAATCCAGAGTGTTGGGATTGCATGTGGCCGCGCTGGATCTGGATGACACGCTCCTGACAAAGGAGAAGGAAGTTGCTCCCGAAACGCGGAGGGCACTGGAAGCCTGGCTTGATTCGGGCCGGGAAATCATAATCGCAACGGGCCGACCACCTCGCCATGCGCGCGAGATTCCAGAATTCCTGCACTGCCATCCCCGGATCTGCTACAACGGTGCCTGGCTCGAATACCGGCAACGTGTAATCTACCGCAACCCGATTCCCGCGGACACCGGCCAGAAATTCATGCAACAAGTGCTGTCTGCGTTTCCCGGGCTGTGGATAGGGTATGAAGCCGATGATATCTACTATGCGTCCGGGGAGGCGCCTCATCGGCAGGCCATCGTCTGTGACCTGAGGCGTCTGGTCAAGCCAGCCTACAAGATCATTCTCAGGCCCAGTCTAATGGAGGAACGTCAGCTGAGGGCCATTGCGTGCATGAGACCTGCGGGCACTACCTGGCTGCGCTCTGACCGGTATGACCTGGTGCAAATCGCGGCTCGGGGAACCGACAAGTCCGCCGCCCTGCGCTGGTGGCTCGAGGCAAGAGGGCTGTCCTTGCAACAGGCGTTGGCTGTAGGTGACGACACCAATGACGCCGGCATGTTGGCCAGCACCGGCATGGGCGTCGCAATGGCAAATGGCGTGGACGAGGTCAAGGAGGCGGCCGATTTCATCACCTTGGACAATCGATCCGATGGCGTGGCCAAAGTCTTGCATCAGGTGTTGGCCAGCAGTGCCTGACAGACAGGCCCATGACAGCCCGCATGGCACACCCGGAAACTGCCCCAGCCACCTTGATTCCCATGCAATGCCAAGTGTGAAGGCGGAATCTCTGCAGCAGCGGATGCCAGCCACGATCGGCTCGATGTTTTCGGACATTGCGCCAGGCTATGACCGCATGAATCTGTTGATGACGGCCGGTCTGGACAGTGTGTGGCGTCGAGAAGTGGTACGCTGTTGTGACCTGAAGGGAGGCAGCCGGGTTCTGGACTTGGGCACGGGCACGGCGGAACTGGCTGTCAGACTGGCAACCTGTCCTGAAGTGGCGCACGTGGTGGGAACTGACATTTCCTTGCCCATGATGGATCAGGGCCGCCGCAAGCCAGCCAGCCGGGCCGTCAGGTTTACCCAAGCCAATGCCCTGACCCTGCCGTTTCCCGACAACTGCTTCGATGCCGTGGTCAGTGGGTTTGTGATGCGCAACCTGCCCAGCCAGACCCAGGCCTTGCAGGAGCAGGTGCGCATCTTGAAGCCTGGAGGGAAGGTCGTCTTTCTGGACATAGTGGCTCCCCGACATTCACGACTGCCCAGACTCTATGGGTTCTTCCTGTTCCGCATTGTGCCCTTGGTGGGGCGCATGCTGACCGGTTCCGAATTCGCCTATGGCTATCTGCCCCGCAGCACCGTGGACTATCCTTCACCCTTTGCCTTGCTGCAGACCATGCAGGACCTGGGACTGGCCGACGCAGTCTTCACCTCCCACAGCCTGGGCACAGTTTCCATTCATGTCGGCACCAAGGCTCCACGCGAAGAATACTGACAGATGGCACAGAGTCTTGCCTCCAAGAGAGGCATCCCCAGTCTGGAATGGGGGCCAGGCCAGCAGCGCAGATTGGACATGGTGGTGGAACGGTTGGGCCTTTCGGCGGCACACGCCAGAGGCCAGGCGTTGATCAACGGATGTGGTACGGGCGTGTACTTGCAAAGACTGGCTCCTTTCTACGACAACGTGCTGGGGGTTGACATCGAACCCCAATACCTGGCATTGGCCCGATTGCGCAACCCCACGCGGAAGGTGATGCGTGGCGCATGTGAATGTCTCCCCTTGCCTGACAACAGCATGGACATGGTCTTTTCCCATGAGGTCCTGGAACATGTGACAGATGACCGCCGCGCCATGGCTGAAATTGCGCGCGTGGTCAAGCCGGGGGGCCACATTGTGCTTTTCGTGCCCAACCGCTGGTTTCCCTTTGAAACCCATGGCTTTTTCCTGGACGGTCAGTATTACTGGGGCAATATTCCGCTGGTGAATTATCTGCCGCGCCTGTGGCGGGATCAGCTTGCGCCCCACGTGCGCACCTACGATGCCCAGTCGATCTGGGCCCTGTGCCGTACACTGCCTCTGAAAATAGTGTTTTGGACACAGATATGGCCGGGATTCGATGCCATGATGCAGAGAATGCCCAGTGCAGGCCCTGTCTTGAAGACCGCGCGGGCTCTGTGTGAAGACACTCCGCTTGGAGCCTTGGGCATCAGCCACTTCCTGATTCTGCAACCCCTGGACAGCACGTAGCCCGCACGCGCAGTCCGGCGTCTCTCGGGACGCGCGGCCCTGCTTCCGCCATCTTTCTTTGCCCATGCAGTCACGGACAGCCACAGTCTTGCGGAAACGCCGCCAACGGCATCGGCGGCGGGGGGCAAAGCCCCGTTACTTCAGTCTGGCCGCGCAGATTCTGCTGGTGCTCACGTGCATGGCGGGAGGCCTTTTGCTGGTGGCCGGCAGCTTGGGCGCGGGCGCTGGTTGGCAGATGTACTCTGGGTATGCCCGTCAATTGCCGGACATTGAATCGTTGAAGGTCTGGGAGGAAGAATTCCAGACAGTCAGCATCTATGACCGCACTGGCGAGCACCTGCTGCTGCTCAGCCTGGACCCGCGGCCCTTTACCGGCGATCGCACTTATGTTTCCCTGGATGAGATGTCGCCTTGGGTGTGGAAATCTGCGATTGCCTTGGAGGACCGCAGTTTTTGGGACAACCCTGGATTCAGCATTCGAGGCATTAGCCGAGCCTTTCTTTCCAATTTGAGTGGCGATGCTGTGCAGGGCGGCTCCTCCATTACGCAGCAGCTCATCAAGAACATTGCCATACCCTTTGCAGAGCGCGCCCAGCGCAGTTACGCGCGCAAGGTCAAGGAAATGATCATGGCCTTGGAACTGACGCGCAAGTATGAAAAGACGCAGATTCTGGAGTGGTACCTGAACTTCAATTTCTACGGGAATCTTTCTTATGGCATTGAAGCTGCCAGCCGCGTGTATTTCGGCAAGGGCAGCTCGGAGCTGTCCTTGGCCGAGGCTGCCATGCTCGCCCCCATTCCGCAGTATCAGGCCATGAACCCTTTCTACCTGCCGGAAAGGGCCAAGGAGAGGCAGCGCATCGCACTGGACGCCATGGCCGAAGTGGGGTTCATCACGCCGGCAGAGGCTGACGCCGCCTTTGCCGAGCCACTGGAATTCGCTTCCGATGTTTCAGGTCGCTTTGACATTCGACTGGCGCCCCACTTTGGCCTTTACGTCCTGGATCAGCTGCAGCAGCAATTCAACACGGTGGATGATCCCTATTTCATTTGGAAACATGGCCTTTCGGTCCGCACCACATTGGACCTGGAGCTGCATCGAAAGGCGGAAAGCGCAGCCCGGACGCACGTGCGCCAGCTGCAGGCCCGCGGACGCGAGGCCACCAATGCCTCGGTCGTGGCCATTGAACCCTCGACAGGCGAGATTCTGGTCATGTCTGGCTCCCTGGACTTTGAAGACCGCACCATAGACGGTCAGGTAAATGTGGCCTTGGCGGAACGCCAGCCAGGCTCCAGCTTCAAGCCCTATGTGTATATTGCCGGCCTCGAGCAAGGCATGACGGCGGCAGACATGTTGCTGGATGTACGGACGCCGTTTTCCTTGGAGAACGGCACCATATACGTCCCTGAGAATTACGACAGGGCATATCATGGACCGGTGTCGTTCCGCACTTCCTTGGCGCGTTCCTATAACATCCCCAGCATCAAGGTCATGGAAGCGGTAGGGGTGGGAGATGCCATTCGCGTGGCCCAGCGACTTGGCATCCGGGGGCTTGACCGGGGCACTCAGTTTTATGGCCTCAGCCTTGTGCTGGGGGGCGGGGAGATCTCCCTTTTGGATCATACCTATGCCTACAGCGTACTGGGCAACCAAGGGGTCATGGCGGGGCGGCCGGTGGCTCCCCGGTTCCAGCAGGCCGGCTTCCGCCGGCTGGATCCGATTTCCATTCTGGAGGTCACGGACAACGAGGGCCAGGTGCTGCTGGCGGAACAGGCGCCCCAGACGGACAGGGTGCTGTCGGACAGGGTGCATTACATCATCACGGATATCCTTTCCGATGATCGGGCACGAGCCGCGGCCTTCGGCTTTGATACGGCCCTGACTCTGGCGAACAGGTCAGTGGCCGCCAAGACGGGTACCACGAACAACATCAAGGATGTCTGGACTTTGGGTTACACGCCACAGCTGGCGGTCGGCGTCTGGGTCGGCAACACGGAGAACACGCCCATGAATTCCCTGTCGGGCCTGACTGGGGCCGCCCCCATCTGGAACGCGATCATGGCGGAGTATCACAAGGACAAGCCTGTAGTGTGGTACGACCGTCCCGCCACCGTCGTGCGGGCACGGGTCTGCTCCCCCAGCGGTCTGCGGCCCTCCAGCAACTGCCAGGCAACCCTGGATGAATGGTTTGTCGAAGGAACGCAGCCAGAGCTGGAAGACAACGTGTGGCAGCCCTTTGTGCTCGACCGGACAACGGGTCAATTGGCCAATGCCACCACGGCCGCGGAGAACCGAGAGATCCAGTACTTCCAGATTTTGCCCATTGAGGCGCAAGACTGGATCGCGGAGACAGGATTCCCCCAGCCACCAACAGGGTACTTGCAGAGCGGGGCCGAAAATGCACAGCGCACTGTCGGCTTGCTTTCTCCCACCACGGGCGAGCACCTGCGATTCAATGTTGATGTGAAGGGCTACGTCCGCGAATCCGGTATTCGGAGCTGGCGACTGGAACTGCAATCCGGGGAACCAGGGTCAGTGCCCCTGGAACTGGCTGCCGGGACAGGACCGACTCATGAGGAGACGCTGGCCACTTTGTCCACTGCCATGCTGACAGACGGTCGCTATGTGATGCGCCTGGTCGTGCAACACCACAATGGTTTTCTGGAGACCTTGAGCAGCAACATTTTTGTGGACAATTCGCCACCGGTCGCCGAGCTGGTCTTCCCGGAACCCAACCAGATCTTCATTTTGGAAGACGACGAACAGGTCAACATGCATGTGGAGACCACGGATACGGGTACGGTGTCCCGAGTGGAATTCTGGCTCAATAACGAGTTGATCCGCACCAGCCGGGTACCTCCCTTCAATGAAAGATGGCGCATTGTCATGCAGGACCTGCCTCCCAGCAAGTTCGCGGCCGGGCCCGTCATCGAGAACGTGCCCCTTGTCGATGACCGGACAGGGGAAGTCTTGGGCGCATTCGCGGAGATACGCGAAGTGACCCATGATTGGTACCCTGACTTTGATTCGGAAAAGGTGGCCCTGTCCCGGGGGCAGATCCGAGAATTCGCGGACGGTTTTGCGGCGATATTGACATCCGAAGGCGTGTACCTGGAGCGGAACAGCATTCAGATTCGTGTCTTTGACGGCGCCGGCAATGAAACCCGAACACCCATTGCGCATGTCTATGTGATGCATCAGGACGCTGGCCCGAGACCGCAGTGATCCAGAGCTGGTCCAGTGCGGGAATGCAATTTTCACTGCCATGCCCTTGAGAACACACCTCCCGCAGTGGTCATTCCCCCAACCGCAGAGAAAACTGGTTGCCGCCGGTTTTCTGGGATTGCCGATCCTGATACTGGGCACCATTCTGGTACAGGTTGTCAGGGGCTCTGCCTTGTTCACAGTGTTCCTAGTCGCAGATCAGGGGACCACCTACAGCCTCTGGCTCCTGCCGCTGTTTGGGTTTCTGGTGTGGAGTTGCAATTGCCTGGCCGGAGTCCGGATCAGCTCCCATGTCGAGGGCCGGACCAGCCACCTGGCGCGCATTCTATGGTGGAGCGGAATCGGCATGGAGGTGCTTTGTCTTGCCATCATCGTCAGCACCCTGAATTCCGTGTAGCCATTCAGGTTGCCGCCGGGATGTCGGGTTCAATTGGAGGCGCAATCAGGGGGGTCTGGCATGGGCCAGATCCGCCCCGGATTTTCTCTGCCTCCCCTTGGGCAATCCTTGCTCAAGCACCCCCCGGAGATGGGAGCCCGGCTGTCTTTCTGCACACACTGGCCTGGCAATGCAAGAAGCGCGGCGTTCTGCTGACCAAAGTGCGACGATGGTTTCCATCCACACAGATGTACGCGCAGCGAGGAGACGCGAAACGGACACTGGAAGACCATGAACATGCATGTCGGCATTGTGACCAATACTGCGACCGTGCCTGGGACGCAGGCATGAACTTGCGCAACGTGGCCCCAGCCGTATGGGCCGCGCTACAGAGACTTGGAGAAAACGCAAGACCGGGCGACTACCTGGAGGTTCCCTGTGCAGTGTCGTGGAGCAACATATTGGCCAACCGCAGCTTGCATCCCGTACAGTGAATGGATAGGACAGACGGCACAGACCAGAGCCCCTGGTGGCAGGTCAAGGCACGAAGATGGGCAGTTCGTCAAGTCTTTCCTCCACATTGAGCGTCCAGGCTGCAGACCAACCTGTCACATCCTCCTTCACTATTCGAATCCACTCGCCATTGGCAGTGCGACCCACGGCGGTGAACTCTTCATCGGCCAGCAGAAATCCCAAGGAAGTCGCGCTTTGGGCCGGACCCGCTCGCAGATGCACCCGCGCGAACTTTGTTGTGGTCAGAAAGGACACCGGCGTGGGTACCGGTGTCGGCACAGGAGTTGGTGTCGGACTCGGTGTGCGTGTGGGCCGCATGACTGCGACCTGGCTGACCGGTTCCTGTTCCTGCTGTCGCTGCGAGCCCGCCACGTAGAGATTCCAGCCAATCAGCAGGACCACTCCGACGAGTCCCAGGGTCGTGCCGTTAATGGTTGCGGTCCAACGAGGACGCCGGAGTTCAGGCTTGTGTGGATATTCCGCCTCCACAGGTCCCGGACCTGGATCCAGTGACGCCGGGAGCGCGTCGAACTTGGGAATGGAGAAGACTTGCAAATCCCGGGATGCATTCTCGTTCAAGACACTGTCCAAGTTGAGGAACAGTTCCCGCAGGGCAGCTTCATAGGCGCCCGCAACGGTCCATGAGTTGCGACTGGCATTGAACCTGAGAAAGGCAGAGGGGACATGCCGCCGCAATTCCTCCGCCATGGCCGTGTGGCTCCAAGCCGAAGGGGCCAATTCAATTTCTATGCCTTCCCCGGTACGGTGTGCCGTGCGTAACACCAGTTTGTAGCGGGCCGCCGGATCAATGAGGCCTTCTGCGGAGGAAGCCCCAATATAGGTGACGGCCTCCATGTCCGGCTCGACTTCTCCGGATGCCCCGGGTAGCCTGCCACCGGCATGGAATCGCTGGCGGTCGTAGACTTCCTTGGCGGATGTGTCGGAGAGAACGCGAAAGGCCTCCTCCACTTCTTGCCGCCGTCTCCGCCAAGCGGCAGAAGCGGTCGGCAGGGACTTCAGCTTGGCTTGCTGGCGGGCAAATGCCTTCTCTATGTCGGTGGGCGTGGCGTCCCGCCGGACTTCCAGCAAGTCGTAATGGGAAGGCTCAGAAGGCACTGGCAACTGGGACCGTAGCGGTGCCGGTCAGGGGACGGCACCGCCCCCTCTAGGCCGTGGCTACCCGAACTGGGTGGATTGGGTATATTCCGCCAGAGAGAGAAGATTCGACAGATCGGGAGGGACGGAAACTCGGACCCGGCAAAACCAGCTGGCGTACGGCGCGCTGTTGATCAGTTCCGGCCTCTCTGTCAAAAGGGCATTGACCTCAGTCACTGTGCCGGAAACGGGCGCGTAGATGTCACCTGCCGCCTTGACCGATTCCACTGTGGCCAGGATCTGTCCCGCTTCAAACTCATCGTTGGTTTCAGGCAATTCCACCCAGACCACATCACTCAACTGCTCCTGGGCAAAATCCGTCAAGCCAATCGTGGCCAGATTGCCGTCCATATGCACCCACTCATGGGTCGCGGTATATCGAAGTTCTGATGGATTGTATGCTGCGGTCATGAAGACACAGTCCCTGGCTTCAGTGAGGGCGCGACACAAAGGGCACGGGTACGACTTCCGCACGCCTGCGCCGTCCCCTGATATCTATCTCTATCTCTCGCAGGGGACCATGTTCGGTGGTACAGAGTGCCAGGCCAATGAATTGATTCAGGGTTGGGCTCTTGTTGCCCGAGGTGACCTGCCCTAGCCAAACATCCTGGCGGAACACTCCATATTCGGCCCTGGGCACACCGTTTTCCACCATTTGAAAGCCCACAAGCCTGCGAGACAGGCCCTCGAGCTTCTGCTTCAACAACGCGTCGCGGCCAATGAAATCCGACTTGCGGAATGAGACGGCCCAGCCCAGCCCCGCCTCCAGCGGCGAAATCGTGCTGCTGATCTCGTGCCCATACAAAGGATAGCCCTGTTCGAGGCGCAGGCTGTCGCGGGCAGCCAGTCCACAGGGATGCAAGTCGAATGCAACACCGGTTTCCAACAGGCCATGAAAGAGCAGGACGCTGGCCTCGGCCGGGCAGACCATCTCGAAACCATCTTCCCCGGTATATCCTGTCCGGGTCAAAAGCACAGGGTGGCCTCCGTACAGGCCCTCCCAAACACGAAAACGACCCACCGCCTGCAGATCCGCATTCAACCGCTGGGACAGAAGGGCACAGGCCTGCGGGCCCTGTACAGCCAACATGGCAGTCTCCCGTGTCTCGTCTGAAACCGTTACATCCCGCATGGAGGCATGCGTCCGCAGCCAGGTCAGAATCTTGGACCTGTTCACGCCATTGGTAATCAGCAGCCAATGAGACCCGCGATGCACGGCAATGACGTCATCTGCCACTGTGCCGTCTGCATAGGTAATCAATCCATATGCAGCGGAGCCGGGCCGAACATTTGCAAGATTGCGGGTCATTACCTGCTGCAGGAAGTCTCCGGACTCGGCCCCCTCAAGGCGGAGCCGTCCCATGTGGCTGATGTCAAACAGCCCCACCGCTCTCCGGACGGCATGGTGTTCCCGAATGGGGCCAGTGGGATATTGCACCGGCAGTTCCCAACCGGCAAAAGGGACCATGCGCGCTCCCAGTTCCCGATGAGATGCATGGAGCGGTGTGCAAAGCAGTGCAGATGTCATGTGGAGAAGGCGAAAGGCGAACCCTCAGGGCCCCGTGGAAAGCCCCTGTCCTCGGAACAACTGCGAAGCCAGCCCTGTGTCGGCATGGCCTTGCACAATCCGATGTCCGAGCACAGGCTATGTCGCGGCTTCTGCCTCCAATGTGCCTCCCTGGAAGATGACCTCGAACTCGTCCTGGTTCAAGGTCTCATGTTGCAAAAGCGCCTTGGCGACTGCATCCAAGATTTCTTTATGGGACAGCAGCAGCTTGGTGACCCTGGCATGCGAATCGTTGACCAGATGACGGATGCGGGAATCTATGGTCTCCCCTGTAGCGGCACTGTAATTCCGCTGCTCGGACATGTCTTTGCCAAGGAACACCAGTTCCTGTTGCTGCCCGAACTGCATTTGTCCCATGTCGTCTGCCATGGCGTACTTTGTGACCATGGCGCGCACCATTTCTGTCAGCTGACTGATGTCGCCTGAGGCTCCATTGGTAATCGTGCCGAATTCGATCTCCTCCGCAACCCTGCCGCCCAGCAGCATGTCCAATCTGTCCACAAACCAAGTCTTGGGCACCAAGAAGCGATCATTTTCCGGCACGACCAACGTGTACCCGCCCGCCATGCCGCGGGCCACGATCGTGACCAGATGCACCGGATCGGAATTCTCACAGAGACGAGCCACAATCGCGTGGCCTGCTTCATGGTACGCCAGAATTCTTCTCTCTTCATCGGTAATCCGCCGGCTGTGCCGTTGCGGGCCGCCCAAGGCCACTCGCTCCATGGCTTCCTGCAGATCCTCCATGGTGATGGAATTCCGATCTGCCCGAGCGGCCAGAATCGCGGCTTCGTTAACCAAGTTTTCCAGATCCGCTCCCACCAGCCCTGGAGTCTGCCGGGCAATCGCGGCCAGATCGATGTCGGGACTGACCGGTTTGCCCCGAATATGCACATCCAGGATGGCCTTGCGGCCCTTGATGTCCGGGCCATCCATGACTATGCGCCGATCGAACCGACCAGGACGCAGCAGCGCTGGATCCAGAATGTCGGGACGGTTGGTGGCCGCGAACACAATGACGTTGGTATCGGTGTCAAAACCGTCCATTTCGACCAGTATTTGGTTCAAGGTCTGTTCTCTTTCATCGTGGGAGCCTCCCAGACCCGTGCCCCGATACCGCCCTACGGCATCGATCTCGTCCACAAAGATGATGCATGGACTCTGCTTTTTGGCCTGATCAAAGAGGTCCCGGACCCGGCTGGCGCCTACGCCGACAAACATTTCCACAAACTCCGAACCGGAGATGATGAAAAAGGGCACGTTGGCTTCGCCTGCCGCTGCCTTGGCCATCAAGGTCTTGCCGGTACCCGGCGGTCCGACCATGAGCACCCCTTTGGGAATGCGCGCCCCCAACTCCAAGAACTTCTGGGGTGCCTTCAGGAACTCCACCACCTCCTGCAATTCCTGTTTGGCCTCATCGTTGCCCGCCACGGACTGGAAATTGATGTCCACCTTCTCACCCGTGTACATGCGAGCCTTGCTCTTGCCAAACATGAGTGCCTGGTTGGCCGTGCCTTGGCTCTGGCGGAAGATGAACAGGAACAGACCCCCAATGAAGAGAATGGGAAGAATGTTGAAGAGCACACCGAGCCAGGTGCCAGTCGAGCTGGGCGAGTCCGGGACGAACTCCACTCTTTGCAGGGCCATGGGAGATACGCCCAGCAGATTGAGGGATTCGGAAAGGGAAATGCCGGGTTCCTTGCGGGACATTTGGATTGCCCCGGGCAAGCCGCTGGACACCCGCACCTGATTGCCTCTTATCAGCACCTGCGCGACCGATCCATTGGCGATCCGATCCGCCAACGCGCTCAAGGGGAGTTCTTCCTGCGCGTCCCGGAACCTGACGGAGAGATTGATGAGAAAGGCGGCCGCAGCCAGCAGAATCAGTCCATATACCAGGATTTTGCTTCTACGTGAACTCATTGGGTCTATGATCCAACTTTGTCGAATTTCAGATGGTCCAGTGCAAATGACACAGAATGACAGTGCTTTGGGGATGGCAACGGGACTCCCATGGCACAGGGCGTCCCCCCACGTGTCCCCGGTCCAGAGAGATTTTAGCCGATTCCACAGCGTTATGGAGGAGTTTCCGTTGTCATGCCCAGACTGACCCGGATCTTCACACGTCAAGGGGATGGGGGCCAGACACGGTTGGGTGGCGGCCAGAAAGTCTCCAAGGCTGATGCGCGTATCGCCGTGATGGGCGATCTGGACGAGCTTAATGCCTGGTTGGGTGTCATCTGCAGCCAGAGTCTGGCTGCAGAAATCGCCAACCCTTTGGCCAGGATCCAAAACGAGCTGTTCGACCTGGGAGCGGAAGTGTGTTTTGAAGACGCAGAAAAGGAAGCCCCCCAACTTCGGTTGTTGAACGCACAAAACGTGCAGGCGCTGGAAAGCGCCATAGACACGGTGTCGGCACAGGTGGGCAACCTGGAAAACTTCATATTGCCAGGCGGCACCGCTGCCGCTGCGTGGCTACACCTGGCGCGCACCGTCTGTCGCCGTGCCGAACGCCATATGGTCCGGCTCCACCGCATTGCTGGCGGACGTCACCTGCCCCTGATTTATGTCAACCGGCTCTCGGATGCGCTCTTCATGTGGGCCAGGCTGGCCAACCTCCTGCACGACACCCCGGAGACCTTGTGGACACCGGGCGGCACAGGCCGGGAGCCGGACCCAAGCGCTTAACAGGTTACGTCTTTGCCTTCTTCACCAAAGATCGCCATGCGCTCCTCCTGAGAGACTTTGGCGGTGCCTGCAGGACAATAATGAAACTGCAGAGCGCGACGCCGCAGAGACGACCGATTGGTCGGGGTACCGTGCTGCATCAAACTGGAAAAGAAGAGAGCTCCCCCAGGCTTGAGGGGGACTGCCACCGCGGCCCCCTGGTTGGCATCCCTGTCACAGATTTGCCAGTCCCGGCGACGGAAGTGCACCACCGGCCCCCGTAGATGAGACCCGGGCATGACGACCATGCAGCCGTTTGCGGTAGTGGCTTCATCCAAGGCAATCCAGACCCCGACCACCTTCGCTTGCAGTTCATAGTTGAAGTAGGCATGGTCCTGATGCCAAGGCTTCTCCCGGCCAATGCGGGGAGGCTTGAGCAGGGCCATATCCTGAAACAATGCCGGGGGGCCACCGATGATTTGGGCCACCACCCTCATCAGTGCAGGATGTTGAGACAGCCCTTTGAGATCCTGCTGGTATTCCACAAAGTGCATGAACTTGCGTACGTAGTCCTGCTTTTGCTCAACCGACAGGCTGCTTATATTTGTCTGTGTCGAAGCCTTTTCGTACATGACGCCATGGAAGTCTGGATTGTCTCCAGTCAGCAATGACATGAGACCATGCAGGGCAGCGTCCACTTCCGCCTCGGAGAACGCCTTCCTTACAGCCAAGTACCCCTGACTGGCAAAAAAGTCCAGTTCCTGTGGACCGACATCCGCCAATGTAGGCACGGTCTCGGCCAATCCATGGAATTCATAGAGGTCATTCCGGTAGCCTTCCCGGCCGCCATCATCGATTAGGCCGATTGCAGGATGAGCCATGAGTCCATTGCTCCTGGGACTAGCCTCGAACTGAAAAATTGCTGTGCAGCAACAACCGATTCTAGCAAAGTCACCGCACTCTGCACGTCCAGCTCCGAGCCCACAGGCCAGACTGTCTTGATTTGGCTTCTCCCGGTCCGGGGACCCTGGACTGCCTGGGGCCCTGGGTCATTGACACTGTGCCTGTAGAATTAGTCTGTCTTTTGCTCACATGTGAACACAGGTTGCCAGGTTTGGACAGCAACGACTCGCCCGGACCCAACACCGCCAGCGTACATGGCGGGGAGCCCAAGCATCGCCCTTCCCAGAGTGTCAACGAGCCCATCGTGACCGCGGTGACCTATCCCTTCATCAACACTCGGGAAATGGTTGACTTTGTCAAGGAGCGGAAATTTTCTGGCACTGCCAGCCGCTTTGACTATGGACGGCACGGCAACCCTACACGCACCGCTGCCGAAACCAAGCTGGCTGCCATGGAAGCCGGCGTTCCAGAGGGTGAGCACAGTTTGGATGCGATCCTGACTTCCAGCGGAATGGCCGCCTTGACTGGACTGCTGCTGTACCTGCTGTCCGCCGGAGACCACGTCATTCTCGGTGACAGCATCTATCGCCTTACCAAGGTGTTTGCGCACGATCTGATGGCCCGGTACGGGGTCGAGGTCACCTGTGTGCATCCCTGCACCGTACAGGAAATTGCAGCGTCGCTGCAGGACAACACCAAGGCCATTCTGGTGGAAAGCCCTTCCAACCCCTTCAACTTCTGCGTTTCCTACAAGGAGCTGGCGGCTCTGGGCAAGGTCCGGGACATTGCCACCATTGTGGACAGCACATTCGCCACGCCGTTCAACGCCCGGCCTCTGACCCATGGCATTGACTATGTCGTTCACAGCGTGACGAAGTATTTGTCGGGCCACAACGATGTGATGGCCGGCGCGATCATCAGCGAGGCGTGGAACATTGCAGGCCTGCGCCCCATTCAGACTCAACTGGGGGCCATCGCCGATCCCCACAGTTGCGCTTGGCTGCTGCGCGGGCTCAAGACTTTCGGGTTGCGGATGGCCCAGCACAATGCCAATGCACTCGCGCTGGCCCAGATGCTGTCAGATCAGGAAGGCGTGGAACGAGTCTGGTACCCAGGTCTGGACAGCCATCCCGATCATGAAGTGGCCAAGAGGCAGATGAGCGGTTTTGGGGGCGTGGTCAGCATCGAGGTTGCCGATCACGAACAGGCAGCCCGCCTGAATGACAGCTTGGAGTTCGCCCTGATTGGAGGCAGTCTGGGCGCCACCGAAACCATGGTGCATCAACCGTGGCTGCTCAGCCACTACGACCAGAATCGTGAGGAAAGAGAGGCCTTGGGCATCAGGGAAGGCTTGGTCCGGATTGCCTGCGGCATTGAAGACACTCCAGACCTCCTGCGGGACTTTAGACAGGCTTGGGCCCGTCTGTAGTCAGGACAGCGACGACAACTTCTGTCTGAGTTCCGTGATCTTGGGCTCGCTCAGGAAGCTGCCGTCCGGAAACAGTATGGTCGGAACCGTGCGATTGCCGTTGTTGAGTGCAAGGACAATGTCTGCGGCATCGGGAGTTTCTTCGATGTTGATATCTTCGAAGTCCACCTTCATGGACTTTAGCACGGCCTTGGCGGCAGTGCAGTCAGGGCACCAGGCAGTGCTGTAGACCTTGATGGATTCAGACATGAGCAATTTTCCTTTGACTGCGTATAACTTGGCGCAGACCGCTTGCCAAGGGTAACCCGATGACTACGTTTCCGCAAAAAACATCTGAGCCCCAAGGCGCAGATGCCCACGAAGTTGAAAGGCTGGAGCAACTGGCTGTGTCATTGCAGCGCCGCGTTGACGGCGATGTGCGGTTCGATCAATACACGAAGATGCTGTACAGCACGGATGCCAGCGTATTTCAAATTATGCCGCTGGGAGTGGTTCTGCCCCGCAGCGAGGACGATGTGCAGTGCGTCTTGGAGCATGCTGCAGAATTTCATGTGCCCGTCCTGCCCCGCGGCGGCGGCAGTTCGCTGGCGGGCCAGGCCGTGGGCGCAGCCCTTGTCATGGATTTCAGCAGATACATGAACGAGATCCTGGACCTCAATGTGGAGGCGGGCACAATGGATGTCCAGCCAGGCAAAAATCTGTCCAGTGCCAACCAGAAACTCAAACGGCACGGCTTGATGATCGGGCCCGATCCAGCCAGTGCCAATCGAGCCACCATCGGTGGTTGCGTGGGCAACAATTCTGCCGGCAGCCATAGCATCCTGTACGGCATGATGGTGGACAACGTGTTGGCTACGGAGGTGTTTCTCTCGGACGGCTCGAAGGCTCATTTTCGGGATGTCAGGCCCAAGGACATTCCCGCGTTGGTAGACCGTGATTCGCTGGAAGGCAGGATTTACCGGAAACTCACTGCGCTGGTGCAAGCCCATCAGGATGGGATCCTGCATGATTGGCCGCGGCACTGGCGACGTACCAGTGGCTATGCCCTGGACAGGCTCGTTCCCCCTTTGCAACCGGCAATCGCTCCCAGCCAACTCTATTTGAACTCTCCCCTGATACCTGAGGTGGTGCGCAATCGAAGCGCTGACCATCTGAATCTCAGCCATCTGATGGTGGGAAGCGAAGGAACGCTGGGGGTGGTGACTCGGATCAAGATGGGACTGGTTGCCCTCCCCAGACATACGGGATTGGCCATCCTGCACTTTGACAGCGTTATTGACGCCTGCGCCGCAGTCGTCGATGTGTTGGCAGTGGCCCCCAGTGCCTCTGAGCTCCTGGACAAGCAGCTCATGGATCTGGCGCGCGCCCAGCCGGGCTGGGACCGGCGGCTGTTTTTTGTCCAAGGCGATCCTGCAGCGGTCCTCCTGACCGAGTTCTACGGAGAGACGGAGCACGAGGTACAGCGCAAGTTGGCCCACCTTGCCGATCACATGAAGTGTCGCAAATGGAAATGTCCCATCACCGAGATCCTGGATCCTGTGCAACAGGATCAGGTGTGGGAATTGCGCAAGGCGAGCCTCAGCTTGCTGATGGGACAACGCGGCCAGCACAAGCCTTTTCCTGGCATTGAGGATGTCAGCGTTCCCACAGAGCATCTGGCGGACTATCTGTCAGAAATCTTGAGTTTCTGCAGTTCCTTGGAAGATGTGCCTTCTACAGCCGTGTACGCTCATGCCTCGGCAGGTTGCTTGCATGTACGACCCCTCTTGAACCTGCATACCGCGCGGGGTGTCGACAACCTGAAAATGGCGGGCACGCACAGTCTGGAGCTGGCGCGCAAATACAACGGCGCCATGAGCGGCGAGCATGGGGATGGGCTGGCCCGCAGCCACTATAACGAAACCCTGTTTACGCCTGAGTTGTATAGTGCTTTACGCGCAACAAAGGAAATCTTTGACCCGGACCTGCGTCTGAATCCCGGCAAGGTGGTGGATGCGCAGGAACCAAACGTCAATCTGAGATTTGGCGCGGACTACAGCGCCACGGAGGTCCCCACGGTCTTTGACTGGAGTGCTGACCATGGATGGGCAGGCGCCATCGAAATGTGCAACGGGGCCGGGGTCTGTCGCAAGATCGATACCGGCACCATGTGTCCCAGTTACATGGCTACCCGGGAGGAAAAGGACTCTACACGAGGTCGCGCCAATGCGTTGCGCAATGCGCTGGCCGGGCGGATCTCGGAAAAGGAACTCTGGTCGGAGAACATGTACGAGGTCCTGGACCTCTGTCTGGGGTGCAAGGCTTGCAAGAGCGAATGCCCTTCCGCCGTCGATATGGCTCGGATCAAGGCAGAGTATCTGCAAGGGTTTCACGATCGCAAGGGCTTGCCGCTCTTCAATCGGCTTATGGGCGACATGCCCGGTCTGTTGCGCCTCGGGGCCCGGGCGGCACCTTGGGCCCTGGCCATGACCAACTGGTTCATGTCTACGGGTCTGGCCAGAAGGTTTATGAGCAGCCTCGGTATGCATGAGGCCCGTACATTGCCTCGGATTTCTTTGTACCGGCCCGTGTCGGCTCCCATGGACACGCAGAGGAATGCCACCGGCCGTCAAGTTCTGCTGTTTGTGGATACGTGGGCCCAGTTCTACGCCCCGGAGGTCGCCACAGCCGCATCCCGTCTCCTTTCCAAGTTGGGTTTCGCGGTGCAGACTGCCACCGACTTGCCTTGCTGTGGTCGGCCCTACATCTCGGGCGGCCAGGTGAGAAAAGCCCAAGCACAGGCCCAGCGGCTGGGTCAGGCCCTGAGAGCACACATCGCCGCAGGCCATGTCATAGTCGGTCTTGAACCCAGCTGCGCCTTGACCCTGCGGGACGAATTTCCGGATCTCATGGCAGACAAAGCGCTGGCACGCGCCATCGCCGCCCATACGCTCACGCTGGAAGAGTTTCTCGATCAGTTTGACTGGAGCATTTCGGAGCGTCTGGCGGCCGGAGAATTCCCGGTCTGGCTGCATGGCCATTGCCACCAAAAGTCGCTGGTGGGCAATGCAGCGACCATTTCCGTTCTAGACAAGTTTGGCTTTTCGACAAACGAGATACCAAGTGGATGCTGCGGCATGGCAGGGGAATTCGGATATGTGGCCAAGCACTATGAGGTAAGCCAAGCCATCGGTGAAGACCGTCTTTTCCCGGCCATCAGAGAAATCCCGGAAGGAGGGGCCCTGGTCGCCAGCGGATTCAGTTGCCGGGAACAAATCCATCACTTTGCCGACACGAAAGCCATACACTTGGCCGAGCTGCTGGATGCCCACTTCGAGCCCGGAGAGATTTCTCTCACGGCCCTGTGAGCATCGGCACGGCACCGGATCGCGCCGCGGCCCCTGCCGCCTGGTCAACCGGTCGTCACGATTGAAAAAGGAGTCAGGAGTCCAAATTGGCCCATGACGGACGAAAAGATCTGGACGCTCCATCCTGCCGGCAAGAACGGAGTGAGGATTTCGCGGCGAAATACGCCCCCATGCGCACGGAAATTCGCGCGGTGCTGGCAGAGGAATCCATGTTCTTCATGAAAATGGCAGCGGTCACTGCACAGAGAATAGGCAACAGTTTTGATGGCTCTGTTGGCGGGTATGCGGCAGTGGTCAAACAAGACCTGGAAGCATGTGGCCTCATCCACTCCGTGCCCAAGACCAAGCCGCCTCGCCTCGCCATCAAGCACGCAGACTGAACAGCTCACGCTGGCCTTCCAGGAAGCAGGAGTGTTGTTCTCGCTGTGCCAAGCCTTGTATCAATGAAAGACGAAGCCTGCACGAGCTTCATGGCCGGCAAACGGGATCTGCGTCTGGACTTCCTGAGGGGCTATGCGCTGTTTGTCATGACTCTGACCCACCTGGGTCTGGCCTCTCCGCTCATGGCAATTACAGGCGGCTCCCGTTTTCTCGTTAACGCGGCCGAGGTTTTTTTCTTTGTCTCCGGCTACACCATAGGCTTTGTGGCAGCAGGTCGGCCCTTGGGACAGCAGGTGCGGACCCGCCTCGGTCGCACTTGGCTCATCTATCAATATCTGCTTCTTTTCTCTTGCCTGCTGAGTCTTGTGCTTTGGCAACCGGATTGGGCATGGCTCAGTCAGGGAGAGGCCTTCGGGTTCCTGGTGAGCATCATGTACCTGAAGGAAGCCGTCTGGGGCATGGACATATTGGTGGCCTATGTCCTGTATGTTGGCATGGCGCCACTGGCTCTCTGGGCACTGCATGCAGGACGGACCAAAACATTGGTGGCTGCCATCGTCGGCATCTATGCAACGGCCCTGGCAGCCCCTTGGGCTGCGCAGCTGGAATTTGCGGCGTTTCGAAATCTGGCGGCCAACGTTCCCGTTTTTTTCGTTCCCGTAATCCTGGGTTTCAAGCATGAGGAAGGAGCCGCCTGGTGGAAACGGCAGCCGTGGCACAGGACGGTCGATGCTGTGGTGATTTTGGCCGGGGGACTGCTGTTGGTCGCTTTCCTCTTGTTTGGTGAACAAGAGTGGTGGGAGGAGCGATTCGGCAATTTCGTGATTCGCGAAATGCTGATGCCGCCCCAGCATCTGGGGCTGGTATTCCTGTACTTGCGGGTGCTTTGGCTCATGATCAGCCATTTGTGGGGCTTCTTCTTTCGGCTCTTGGGCTGGCTGACCATCCCGCTCGGACAAGACAGCCTCTTCGTCTACTGCATGCACATCGTCTGGATCGAGCTCTTCCACCTGTTCCTGGACTCCCTGCTGCCTTGGCATGAAACCATCCCTTTCCAGCTGCTCGGCGAAGCCATTGTGATGGGTTTGCTGCTCGGCAGCGTATTGCTCCGACGAAGCGTGACACAAGGACGGGATCAGACGGAGGTGGGGGTCTGGGTCCGCAGACATCTCCTGAACGGGCTGGTCTGGAGTTCGCTGATTCTGCTTGCTGTACGCATCCTCTTGACTTTGGAACCCGGCGGTTGGTGGTGGTCGGAGCCTGGCTTTCTGGAAGAATTCTTCTAGGGCGCGTCCCAGTACCATTTGGCCTGCCGCTTCCATCGTCCCGGATTGAAAACCCAAGTCATCCGGAATGAACCGGAACAATCTGCATACGACAGGCACCAGACAGCCCAAGTACACGACGGCAACTCTTGCCGGAAGATGCATATTGTGAACAGAATAGACAAATCCTGCCTTGACGGCTCCGGTGCGTCACTTATGGGTCTGCAGGGAAAGAACACGGCGCCAGACGAGACCCGCCATTTGAAATTGTGCCATCTGCCAAGATGGCATGACCAGAGCGGCAGGGAACCGAGATCAACAACCCAACGGCCATCTGGAGGCCCAAAGCATGTAGGCAGGACACGACCCGATGAACTGTGAAGATTGTGAAACAGCCCCAAGACACACAGGGCTTTGCGGTGTTGTCTTGCCAGCACACGTTGAGCGAGCTGGCTCTGATTTACCTTTCAAGCTGTGTCATCTGGCCTGCCCCGTGTACACAGAGGTTCGTGCGAATGACCTTCACCAAGACCGAAAGCCTGCGCATCGCTGCCAGGGCCCGACAATATCACAGGCCATGCAACGCATTGGGAGTCAACCCGGCCTGCCGAAGCATGCTGCGCAGAGCGCTGACCGCCACCTCTCTGTGACGCGGCACAATTGCCGTACGGATGCCTTCGCCAGTCTCTTGGGCAAACTTGGCATGGCTGCCTCTCGGGCCAAACTCCACGAATTCCGCTGACCTGAGCTTGCGGGCAACCTCTCGATAAGGCAGCGACTACCTGGCGGCGCCTTCTGCCTCAATGTGGCGAAGCGTTGCCTCGACATGGTGCAGCTGGGGCAAAGCCGTGGACCCGGGCGGCTTGAAGTGAAGCTCCAATGCCTCCCGCAGATTGTTCAAAGCTTCATCTTCCGCTCTTCCCTGACTGGCCACATCTGCATCCAATGCCTGCGCTACGTACCATGCGCCCTCCCAGTGGATACTGGCCGTGAATACCTGCTTCCCTGCTCCTGCTCTCCGTCGTCTTGGCATACTGCATCGTCTGCACCATCAGACGAGCGGCCCAATGCGAGTCTACTCGATACTGCACCACATGGAAGTGCTGGCCCTTTTTGTGAAACTTGTCAACACCATCGTTCGTTTATCTTGATTGCATGGTGCCGACAAAAGAAGAGGACAGCGGCAAAGCCGGTCAAAATCCAGACGGTATACAGTATGACCCTCTGGGCATTGGCACGCTTGTCAACCCGAAACTTCCTTGGTCTTTCTCCAGGAAGCCGCAGTCTTCAAATCTCCTCATAGAAGGCAATGCAGGCATGGTCCGGGTCCAAGACAGCAAACTCCCTTGAGCCCCAAGGCTTGGTTTCCAGCGGCCCGTTGGGATGTACCACGCCCAGCTTCCGACAGTGGGCATAGAAAGAATCAATGTCGCTGATATTGATCCGAAACTGGGTATTGTTGGTCTTGGGGTCGATGTACCAACCTTCGCTCCAAGTGAGGTGCAGTCCAATGTCGTCACGCTGCAGAATTGTGTAGTCTCCATGTTCGTGAATGATTTCAAAACCCAGATTCTGGTAGAAGTTTCCAGACACTTTGATGTCATTGGTGGGAACTATTGGGACAATCTGTGACATTCTGTTGCTCATGCTTGCTTTCTCGTTGTTCCTTGTGGGATATCCGGCATTCAGGCACCGCTATGGAGAATTCGGTTCCCCTTTGTCGGCGCTTGGATCTGGGCTTTCCTTCCTCTTTGTCTGGCGAGGGGCACCCGGAATGGCATTGCCATGCCAAATTCCCTGCAAGAACTCCTGGGCCATATTCGCTTCCTCGGTGGTTTCTTTCTCCACAATGCTCTCGGTCAATTCTTCAATCAGTTTTTTGGCTTTGGCTTGGGAAGGTGTCAAGGGTTCGGCCTGAAATTCAGGCTTGGCAGCGGATTGGGACATGGCATGGCTCGGAACAGGATGGGATGCAACACAAAACATGAGGTCATGCTACATCAGAGTCTGCGCCTCCGCGGGAACAAAGCATCCGAAAACCCTTTTTAACGTAAGGCGCGATGTCGTTTTCCGGAAACACTCTGAAGGCATCCCGCACCAATGGTACCGTCTTCGTGGCATACACCGTCCCCAGGTCTCCGTGGTCCCGGACGCGAAACACGCAGAGTTTCAGAGTGGAACGAAGATCCACAATGTCTCCGTACGACAGCTCCTCCGTCTTCTGCCGCGTGTCGCAGTGTTCCGTCAGCATCCGGCCGGCATGATCCGCATATCCGTCCCAATGCAGACCTACGTACTTGCATTCGATGTCGTATTCCATACCAATCACGGCGGTCGTGCCCGTTTTCAAGGGCCACACGGGCTTTCTCATTCCGCCTCCGTTCTGCCGTCCACCAATTTTCTGACCGCGACGTAGCCCTTTCTCATGCTCGCCACTTTCGGACTGACCCACGCAAGACCTTTCCGCCGTACCAGTGCCCAGAAAGTCTGGTTCAGTTTGTCATAGCGTGTGACTATATGGCGAAACTGTATAAGGCGGTTGCAGCAACAAGGTGGAAGATTGGCAGGGTATGCTTGAATACTAAACGGCCAGCCCGAGACGATAGTATGAGATGATCATCCCAAGTCAGATGCTTGGACTGTCCGTGTTTTGTCTTGCAAAGGAGTTCCCATGTCTGATCTGACAATCTCGTCGATATCGCTTTCCCAGTACCAATTCGTCAAGCGGAATCTGGGTACAGACTACAACGGCTTCAATCTGGTCTATGAACCGGGGGCGACCCTGGAAACCAGTGGCTATGTCTTGACGATTCAGACAGAAGGCGGTCTAGCAGGGGAATTTGCGGGAGGTCAAGATGCAGATTATTCCCAGCTTCCCAGACTGGCCTCATACTTGCTGGGTCGCCATGCCTTGGAAAGGGAACGGTTTTATTCGGACATGACCCGGGCCCTGCGCCAAGTGGCCAGGATAGGCCTCGCACCGCTGGACTGTGCACTGTGGGATCTGGCCGGCAAGTTCCATGAAGTTCCGTTGTACCGCTTGTTGGGAGGGTACAAGACGAAGGTGCCTTGCTATGCCAGCACCTATCACGGGGACGAACAGCAGGATGGCCTAAACTCGCCTGAGGCCTATGCCGACTTTGCCCTGCAGTGCAGGGAGATGGGATATCCGGCCTTCAAGATCCATGGCTGGGGGCAGGCTCCCATTGCACAGGAAGTGGCCAATGTGGAGAAAGTGGCGGAAGCCGTGGGCGACAGCATGGACCTCATGCTGGATCCGGCCTGCGAATTCCACACTTTTGCCGATGTGCTCAAGGTCGGCAGAGCCTGCGACCGCAATCATTACTTCTGGTACGAAGATCCGGGCCGGGATGGCGGCATTTCACAGTTCATGCACCGCAAACTGCGCCAGCTGATCACTACTCCCTTGCTCATGACCGAACATGTCCGGACTTTGCAACCCCACATTGATTTCGCCTTGGCAGATGCCACGGACTACATTCGAGGCGACATTGGGTACGACGGCATTACCGGGGTCATGAAACTGGCCCATGCCTGCGAGGCCCTGGGCCTTGACATCGAGTTCCATGGTCCAGGGCCAGCGGCCCGTCATTGCATGGCCGCGATTCGCAATACGAATTACTATGAAATGGGACTGGTGCATCCCAAGGCCCCTAGTTCAGGCGCCTCTCCGGTCTACACTGACGGCTACTCCGATACTCTGACTTCCATTGATGCAACAGGATGTGTGCCGGTGCCTCAGGGACATGGCTTGGGAGTGACCCTGAATTGGGATTGGATCCGCAGTCAGCAAATTGACCATGTGGAATTCAGCCAGTAGCACGGGCTGCCTCCACCACTGCATCCAGGTTGGCATCGGGGGATCCCAGTTTTACGACACAGTCGGGGGCCAGAATCAGGCCGGTTCCATGGGCCATGGTGCGGGCTTCCCGCACCATGGTGCGACACTCCTCGCCACTGGCCTGGGCCAGAGTGTCAAGTGAAAGCCCGGCAGCCAACACCTTGTGCGTCAACTGGCGGGCCTCCGCCAGGGTGGGGTTGGATCCACCGGCCGCCCAACTGAGGCAATTGACATCCATTTGGCTGGCCTCTGCAAACATGATCTCGTTGCCACAGACATGCAGCATGCGGATGGGAGCTGTCTTGATTGCCGCCGCCACATCTTGATCGTAGGCCAGTCCGAACTCTTCGTATTCGGCCACGGAGAGAATGCGATGGCTGGCCTGTTGTGTGGCCAGAAAGAACCCCGGAATCCCCGCATCAAGACAGGCCTCCGCATAGGCGACCACTGTGTCTCGGATCACCCGCAAGGCGCCATGCAACACAACGGGCTCCCGGCGCAAGTGATCATAGACCTGGTCTCCCGCCAGCTTCTGCGCCAGCGTCAATGGGCTGAAGAGAGTCATCAGATAAGGGACTTCGTTCTGGAGCAGCCTGCCTACATGGCTGCACATTTCCAGTTCCCGGCACAAAGCCCCCGCGGAGGGGGACAATGGAGCCAGCTCGGACCAGTCCGCAGCGGACTGTATGGGAGAGCTGATTACGGTAGGCGCTTGTACATCACTGCGGCCAAACTGCATGCCCACACCCCAATCTTGGACCCCATAGAGGCCGCTGGGAGTCAACTTGATGAGATCCAAGTCGAACCGGCGGGCAAAGTCCACTGTAATGCAGGCCAGTTGTCTTGGAGCACGATCCCGCAAGTGATAATGTTTCCACAGGCTGACAGGGGTGGCGTCAATGTCAGAGCCTTCCAAAGTGCCCAAGACTCGCTGCCAATGAATGCTGTTCATTACATTTCTCCAATGTCTAATGTAAAGTGGATTGGTCTTGTCCGCTGTGTCTCCCAAGGCAAGGCCGCACATTGCCCAGGCAAGCAAGCCCCGAGCGCGGTCATCCCTGGCTTGGCTCCAGTCACTGGGAATCGGCCCGCCGCATGATACAGGCTCTGCCAGATGTGGATCCTCCTCCAGCGAAACTCTGAGCCGTTGCATCGCAGTTGCAGGAGCCTAGGGCACTCTGTGCGCTCCACTGAAGCCATCATATTCCCGGTCAGGCATTCTGGTCAATCAATCTCGTGCAACTCACTCGTCCGCTGAGATTGCCCAAGGAAAATCCACTCATCCCTTTTGGCCATTCCGCGGTTTGGTCTGTCCCGTACTGCAGTCTCTGGACTTGAAAGTTCGCTTGCGCCCTGCTACAATTCCAGTGCTGGGTAGAAATCATTGATTTGCATCGCAACCCTCAACCCGGCAAAACACGAAAGCCGCTCGAGCGGCTTTCGTGTTTTCCAGGACTCTAGCCGAATTTCGCGCCCAGTTTAAGATAATGGTCCATGTCGGTCGCTATTCTGGGGTATTCCTGCGCCAGATCCTCGAATCTGACTACAGGCTGCACGATCGCTTCGGCGTTGATGTGACCCCGAGTCAGTAGCCGCCACGCCACATCCACCAGTCTTGACTCGTCCCAGTTGGGATAGTCGGGATTGGGCTCACTGCAGGAGCGACTGAATACAATCTTGATCCGGTTGTAGTGTGCTTCCGCCCCGAAATCCAGTCCCGCGGGATATACGCCGGGAAAAGCGCCCGCCACTACGGTACCGCCGTACGCCGCGGCCCGAATGGCCTGATTGAGGGCACTATAGTGTCCGCTGTATTCAATGCATACATCGGCGCCTCGTTTGTCTGTAAGGTGGCGCACCTCCATGCCCACGTCCACGGACATGGGATCCAAAACCACATCAGCACCCAATTCCAAGGCCAGCTCTCGGCGACTGGTGACGGGTTCCACGGCAATCGTAAAGTGGGCGCCTGCCGCGCGCGCCGTCTGCAAGGCGCAGAGCCCGATGGCTCCCATGCCGAAGACAACGACCCTGTCTCCCAGTCGCACGTTGCCATCCCGAATGGCTCCTACCGCGAAGTCCGCGGGGTCCAGGCAGCAAGCCGCCTGCCACGACACGGAATCGGGCAGCAGTCTGGCCCTGCGTTCCGACCAGGCATGAACTTCCCGGAAGGGGCTGTAGGCAAACGCCGTGTCGCCGACCGCAAAACGGGTCACATTCGCGCCCACCTCTACCACGGTGCCGACCGCAGTATTGCCGAGTGGCCACGGAAATTGGAAGTCATTGCTTTCCTGCCGAAACAGTTTGTATTCGTCATCATACCGGCCGCGGGCAATGCCGTATCCCTTGAAAAAGGCCATCTCGGTACCGTGTTTGGCCGCGGCGAATGTGGTCTTCACACAGATTTCGTCAGGGGCCAGTCGAGGTGCCACGTACTCCCTGAACTCGGCAACTCCCTTGGCTGTGGCTACAAGTTCCTTCGGCATGAAAAGGTCCCCTTGATCTGGTCGTGAACCATGAGTTTGGACAGGCCCCTGCCCCGCGCGCCTGCAATCTAGGACTGGTCGCCGGGCAATGCAGGCCAAGGAAAAAACGGGGAGGCAACGCGGCCCGGGTGCAGTCGGAGAGCTATGGGTGGATGAATCCGGACATGCACAAAGGTCAAGTGGACTCGGAAGGGATCCACTGCACGTTGTGCCACTGGTTGCGCTTCACGAAATAGACCCGGCTTTCTCCGGTCACAAGATGCTGGGCCTGTTGTCCCACAAAGCGCGACTGATTGAATTCCATTTCGAATTCCCCGCTGTTGGGCACGAAGCCGTCCTGGATGATCTTGTGCTGAATGGTGGCTTCGGGATTAAAGAAAATCAACTGGTTGACCCTGGCCAGCTTGCCTAGCCTCCGGTTGAACTCTGTACCCAGTTCCGCGGTCAGAGTGTCAGCATCGCGCCGAGTCCCGCCGTTGGCGTTGAATTCCGAGATCGGCAATTCCACCCAGACCACGAAGCAGGAAATGCCTGCCGTCAGGGGCAAGCCAATGCCCCCCACGCTTTCGGCAAAGCCCCGGGGTTTTACGCACCACCGCCCTTGCTCCAGTCTGGGGTCATAGAGGGAAGTACTGTTCAACTCCAAGCGTCCCCAGCCCCCAGTCGATTCCATGGCCAGGTCGATATACTCCTCAAAGTCATCGTCGAAAATCCGGTCGTGATAGTCGCTCCAGGCGATTACCGACTTGTTGCGGATAGGCAGTCCCTGCGGGGTTTCCACCCGGGTGTAGATATGGGGATAGACCCCTGTCTCATCATGTTCGAAGGTCTGCCGCCATTCCTGGAGATAGCCTTCGCGTGCCCAGTCCTCGGTGCCTCCGAACCGGTCGCTGCCGGACCAGTCCCTGTCACAGACGGTGAAAATGTCCTTGATCAAGTAAAACTGCTGTGCCTCGCCGCCACTGGGCAGAAGGCGGGCGCGTTCGTCAAGAGGCTTGACTTCGAATCGGAGGTCTCGGATCCAGGATCCGAATCGCCGTGAGATCATGAAGTGGCTCCGTTTCCATGTCCTTGCAGTGTCAACAATGCATTGCATTGAGCAATGGGCTGGCGCAGGAAATTATACTTGTCTTCGCTACCTTCACTGCTGACCAGAACGAGTCCCATCTGACCGTCAAGGAGGCGAATCAGCCCTTTCCTGAGGGGCTGCAAAAGACTTGCAGTCTCGCCGCTATGTCTTTGGCATGGTAGGTGACGATCTGGTCGGCCCCTGCCCGCAGCATGGAAGTCAGCACTTCCATGACCGCATTTTCCTCCTGCAGCCATCCTTGTGCTGCCGCCGCCTTCAACATGGCGTATTCCCCACTGACATTGTAGTTAAAAAGGGGAGCTTCCGGGATCCGTGCCCGTATCTCCCGGGTCACATCCAAATAAGACAGAGCCGGCTTCACCATGACCATGTCGGCTCCTTGCGCCAGGTCCAGTTGCACTTCACGCAAGGCTTCGCGGCGATTGGCCGGATCCATTTGATATGTGCTGCGGTCACCGAACCGCGGGGCTCCGTCAGCCGCCTCCCGAAAGGGCCCATAGAAAGCCGAAGCATATTTCACGGCATACGAGAGTATCGACACCCCTTCCTGCCCTCCTGAATCCAGGGCTGTTCTAATCGCGTGCACCATGTTGTCCATCATGCCGCTGGGGGCAACCACATCGGCCCCGGCCGCTGCGTGGCTCAGGGCAACTTGCTGCAGAATTTTCAATGTAGGATCGTTCAGGATATGGCCTTGGGCGTCTGTGACTCCGCAGTGACCACTGACGGTATAACTGCAAAGGCACACATCGGTGATGACCAGCATCTCGGGCACGGCATCCTTGATGGCCCTCACGGCTTGCTGGACGATGCCATCTCGGGCGTGGCTGGCAGATCCTTGAACGTCCTTGCGTTCCGGCACGCCAAAGAGCAACACACTGTCGATTCCCAGTGCCAAAAGCTGTCTGACCTCCTTGGCCAGCAGGTCCACCGTCAACCGGCATTGTCCCGGCATGGCTTGGATGGGGGTGCGTGTATGCTGGCCGGGTTCCACGAAAATGGGACAGGTCAGCACGCCTGGGTGCAGCTGGTGCTCCCTGACCAAAGAGCGCAGCGTGGGGGTCTGCCGCAGACGGCGAGGCCGGGTGGACGCGGAAAATCTATACATTGGCTCCATCCCCATGGAAAGCGCACTGCTTCGCGAACCAATCGCGCATGCCTGCAATCATGGCCGCCTCCGAGGGATTCTGGCACACAACCTGTGCGGAAATGCCGTATTCCTCAAGGGCAGCTGCAGTGGAACGACCTATGCAGACCCAACATGCTCCATCAGCACAAGGGTCACGGGGCCACTCTTGCCGCAAGGCCTGCATGAAGCAGCGTATCCCTGAGACACTGGTGAAAGTGATGGCGTCAAAGCCTTGCGCCAGGACCTGCAAGTCACGCGCAAGCGCACGGCTGCAGGACACCTGAATGACGGACTGAAATCTGCTGTTGGCCTGCTGGGCCAGCAGCTCTGCCAGCGCAGGGCCCGGCCCTCGATTGGATCCCATGACCAACAGTCTGTCGGTCTGACCAAGACCCAGTTGCGCTGCCAGGGATGCAGGCTTGGACCAGTCATACACAAAGCTGGGTCCAAGTCCGGTTCCTTCCTCATACGCCTTGGCCGAGGGCTTACCCATGGTCGCTATCTGCGTTTCCTTCCCCATTGCCGTGCGGAGTGTGGGTTCATTGACCCACAGGGAAATTACACTGGGGCTGGGCAGCATCAGCCAGTTGCACCAGGCCAGGTCCGCCAACAGGGAATCCTGTGAGAGGCCCAAGGCAGGTGCAATTTCAAGTGCCGGAATGGACACAGGAATGGCCCCCACTTGGTGCAAGCGATCTTGAAAGGAATGGCCAAGACTGCGAGCCCGGGTGACCACCACCCTTTTGCCCCGCAAGGGGTGGATCCCCTTCACAGCCACGCAAGGCATCCTTGTTCAATCATGTCGGCTGCCACCTTGGCTGCCGCCTTTTCGGGGTCCAGGTCCATCGCTCTGCCGTAAATGCGCCCTTGTCCGTCTGGAGACAGAATGGCAGCCTGCAATTCGGTCTTTCTCCTGATCAGTTGGCTCCATGCGGCAACGGCCAGGGCGCATCCCCCGCCCAGGTGGACCAGGAGACTTCTTTCCACGTTCGTACAGTGTTGGGTAGGTGCATGGTTAAGAGGAGCCAGCAACTCCCGCATGACTGGATCTGCTGCCCGGCACTGCAGCGCCAGGGCGCCTTGAGCCGGTGCTGTAAGGTACTTTGAGACTTCAAAGCGGTAGGCAGCTCTCTCTGTCAGCCCCAGGCGTTCCAAGCCACACACAGCAACCATCAAGGCATCGCAGGTGTCGTTTTCATCCATGTGGCGGATTCGGGTGTCGATATTGCCTCTGACCTGAACGCACTGGAACTGCCTTCCCAGGGAAGCCAGCAGCCGCTGCCGACGCGGGCTACAGGTGCCAATGCGGGCTCCTGCCGCCAATTGCTCGAATCCAAGTCCTGCCTTTGTCACCAGCACATCTGCGGGATCCTCACGGGCCGTAACCGCGCCAATCACCAGATCTGGGGGCAATTCTGTGGGCAGGTCCTTGAAGGAATGAACCGCCATATCCACTTCGGCCTCCTTCAGGGCCCGTTCCAGGCCCGAGGTGAAGATACCGGGCCGCTGGAATTCCACGAGAGCCCTCTGCCGGTCTCGATCGCCTCGTGTCGATATTTCCACCTGCCGGAAGCAGAACTCGGGGTGCAGTCGAGCCAGCACTCCCTGAATCTGAGTGGTCTGCCGGCGCGCCATCAAGGAGGGCCGGGTTCCAATCCTTATGATCTGTGGCGTAGACTCCATGGCCAAGGGTCGATCAAGGGGCATACCATCATGGCTGATATTATCCCAGAGGGTAGACTGAGACAGCCCCTCGCCACCCTTGTCCACCGGCATGGCAGCGGCAAGGCGATCATGGCACGGGGCTGGATTCGATGCTCGACAGGTTTGAGCAAAAGCCCCTGCACTCTTACAATGGATGAATCATGAGAAGCCGCAGACGGGGCTGACTGCAAAGGAGTCAATTTCATGGACAGTGCCATTGGCGTCGCCACTGACGTGCGCAGAACAGTCAAACAGGTGGCAGACGGACTCAACTGCAGCCCCGACACCATTAGGCGATACGCCAACGAGTTTTCCCTGTATTTGTCGGCGGCGGCCAGCCCTGAGAGAGGGACCGCGCGGTCTTTTGACGAGCGTGACATCGCCATGTTGAAGAATGCCCGCGAGCAGATGAGCTCGGGCAAGAACTTCGACCAGGTGCGGGCGGTCCTGTCCATGATGGATTTCAACGAACCCAGTACGCCCGTGGCCGCCGAAAGCGTGGCCCAGCCGGAAATCGACACATTGCCGGCCATATATGAAGTCACGACCTCCATGCTGACACTGGTAGACGCAGTGGCAGCCACGCAGGCCCAACTCGCTGCCATTCCCGAGATCAACCAGAGACTGGGGACGATTGCGGAGGCGATGCAGACCCAAGCCACCATGCAGACTCAGATAGACAGCCTGTCACAGGACCTGAACGACCTGACCGTACGCAACGTGCAGCTGCAAGAGGACTTGCAGGGCATGCGCAAACAGGGCGTCACCTACATGGTCTGGTTCCTGGTCGGGTCCATCGTCGCGGGTGTTGCCTTGGCTGCGGTAATCTACATGATGAACGCGGGCCTGCTGCCTGCGTAACTGACCGCGGGGCACCGCGCGGTGGCTACCCGAATTCGGGCCGGGGAGTGTCAGGCTGACTGCGTCGCAGGTACATCCAGGTTTCGCCGAGACCGCACACCAGCAGCGTCAGCACAATCAAGGCACCGACAAGACACACGGTCCCCAAGCTGCTTATTTGGGCCCCTTGCATGGCGACTGGGGCCGCCATGGTCCCGGGGGCGCGGGCCAGAGTGAGAGCCACCCACAGGCCACCCAAGATTGCGATTCCCGTACTGCGCGCATGAATGCGCGCCAAGGCGGTCAAGCTCGAAATCATGCTCACGTTGTGGGGGCGAGCGCTGCCGAAGATCAGGTGATTGGACGGTGCGTTGAGCAGGCCCGACCCCAACCCCAGTATGGTCATCTGGGCGACAAACTGCCACAGAATCAGTTCCGAGGGCAAGAAGCTCATCCAGTAGTATCCCGATGCCAGAAGCACCAAGGCACAAAGAACCAGCGAACGCGGACCGACCCATGGGGTCAATTTGCCGGAGCACCAGGACGCGGTCCCAAAGCACAAGGGTTGAATGGCAAACAACGTTCCTACAGTCCCAGGATTGAGATCAAGCAGGTCTTCGAGGTAGAAGGGCAATATCAGCATGATGCCGCCAAAGACCAGAAAGGAAACATAGCGGATGGTCAGATACACCGACAATCTGGAATCCTTGAAAAGGCTCAAGTCCAGCACAGCGTGTGGGGTGTGGGATTCGCGCCAAATGAAGAGCAGCAGGGACAATCCAGAGGCAATGTACAGAGCCGGCGCCGTCCATGCGGTTGAAGATCCAAAGTCGTAGGAGGCCGCAAGCAGAAAAGTGAGCAGGCTGGCAAAGAAAAGGGTGGTCCCACCGAAATCGAATTTGCCCCGTCCGGTACCTGCATGATCCTGCATATAGCGGACGGTCAGGGGAAACGTGACGCCTACCAGCAGCAGGTCAAAGACAAAGATCATGCGCCAATGCAAATGCTCCAGGATGAATCCGCCCGCCAGCGGTCCGACCACGATGCCCACGGAGACCATGGCGCCGACAAACCCGAAGCCCTGGGCGCGGTCGCCGGGTGCGAAAGTCTCGGTCGTGATGGCCAGGATTAGGGTCCCAAGCATGGTCATGCCGATACCCTGTACGAACCGGAACCCAATCAGCCATCCCAGGGTAGGTGCCAAGGCACACAGGACGTTGCCGGTGGCCACCAGTACCAGGCCCATGATCAGAATGCGCTTGTTCCCGTAGACACTGCCCAGCCAACCCACTGCCAGGCTGAGGGAAGCCTGCACAAGGACGGAGACAAGCACGACCCATTGCGTCAGGGCATAGTCCGTATGGAAGTCCTTGGCAATCGAGGGCAGCGCAATGGCCACGATGCTCGAATCCACCGTTTCGATGCAGATAATGAAGGCTATGGCTGTAAGAGCCAGCCGGTGACGGGTCAAGGCAGGGGCCGAGAGAGCAGGGAAGAGGCCGGAGACTGCGCGGACCGGTCCTTACCAGAGAGTGTATCCACCATCAATGACCAGATCATGTCCCGTAACATAACTGGACGCATCCGAGGCAAGAAAGACCAGGCCACCCTGCAAGTCGGCCGGCAGACCCAACCGTTGCATCGGCGTATTGGAAATCCACATCCGGGCTGCTGCATCCGAGAGATTGCGTGCGGTCATTGGACTCAGAGTGTGCCCGGGACTGATCGAGTTGACCCGGACGCCTCTGTCTGCCCATTCCGCGGCGCACGTTCGAGTGAGCTGCACCACGCCTGCCTTGGCCGCATTGTAGGGAACGTGACGCTGAGGGCGATTCACTATCTGACCGGACATGGAGGCCGTGTTGATTATGCTGCCTGATCCTTGCCGCAGCATATGTCGGGCTTCTGCCTGGCAACAGAAGAAGACACCCTTGAGATCCACAGCAAGGGTCCGGTCCCAGTTTGCCTCGGACATTGCCTCGGCGCGGGAACGCAATGCCACGCCCGCATTGTTGACGGCCACATTCAGCCGTCCCCATCGCTGCAACACCGCCGCCACCATCGATTCAATTTGCCCTGTCTGCGTGACATCCACGCCCAGCGCCATCGATTCAACACCCAGATTCTGGACTTGAGAGGCAACGTGTCTGGCCCGGTTCTGGTTCAAGTCGGCCACAGCGACACGGGCTCCCGCTTCGGCCAGCGCGAAGGCAAAACTCTCCCCTATGCCGCTGGCGCCACCTGTTACCAACGCCACCTTGCCCGCAAGAGAGAATTTCTTCAAAATCGACATGGCTTTGGGATATCAGCAGTGAATCTATTAAGACTGGACGCAAGAGCCCTGGGCCAGTTTTGGCATCCCTTCCCCGTGGGCCCAGTTTCCCACCTCGGCGCCAGGCCAACAGGGAAAACGAGAATGGGGGCAGGGACCGTTTGCTATACTGCCAAGGCTCCGATGGATCCAGCAAATTGTAGGGGGAGTGCAGCGCGTGGCAGACATGTCCGAGACAATGTCCGGCCGAAAACGCATCCTGGATGCGGCATTGGAGGCCTTCGTAGGGAAAGGCTATGACGATGTAGGCATTGAGGAAATTGCCCAGACCGCGGGCACGCCGCGCGGGGCCCTGCTGTTTCATTTCCCAAGTCGGGAGAGGATTTTCCTTGCGCTCATGGACCGATTTGCGGACTCGGTGGAACGCAAGATCCTGGCTGTGATGGAGGAACAGGACCAGGGAATGCTGCGGGTTGAGGCTGCCTTGACTGCCTGCCTGGAAGCCTTTGCCCGACACTGGCGTCAAACCAAGGTGCTGCTTTCCCCTGCCGTGGCTCTGGGAGCGCCGTATCAGGACAAGCAGAACCAAATTCGGACCCGATTTGCCCGGCACATTCAGCGGTTTTTGGATGAAGCCATTGCCTTGCGGCAAATTCCTGCGGTGGACACCGAGGTCATTGCCACGGCCTGGATAGGTGCCATACATCACTTGATCATGACTTGGATTCGCGCGGGGGAACCTGATCGGGACCGCATTGAAGCCAGCTTGGTCCCCATGCTGTTGCACAGCGTTCAATACCAGCCAGACAGGACTCCATCTGCATAAGGATGGCCCAGTGTTCCTCCATGTCCTCAAGAAGCCAGCATACGGCGCCTGAGGCAGTTACGGGCAGAATGAAACGTCTGGTTTCCGTGGGTCGGCCCTGTCCTCCTTGGTTTCCCAGCCAATTGAGTTCATTCTCAAGCTTCGAGGAACAAGTTTTCTTCGGTGAACCCGGTGGCTCAAGGCAGATGCTGGGCTTGGGAATGGCCCACTTGCTGGAAAGCCGGTCCGTCGCCAGATTCACGGATATCGAAAGGGGTTGCCTGCGACTGTTTGCCGATGCGCTGGTTGTGGGACCGGGGCGCGGCCCGCAGCTCGTGGGCGGGTTTGCCTTTACTCCTCAATATCTGTCCGATCGCGTCTGGCAGGACTTCTTGCCCGCCTGTTTCATATTGCCCCATTTCCAATTGGAGAAGGAGGGGGATGCCTATTTTCTGCGCATCAATGTCTGGGCGGAATCCGGCGAGGACGCAGCGCAGGTCCAGGCGGCCTGTACACAGGCACTGGACCTTTTCATCGAGTCCTGCCCCCTGGGGCCTGTGGAAACCCATGCGGCGGCTGGGATATCTGCCAAGGGAGCCCCAGACGTCGTGGTCTCGGAGCCCGTGACTCGATCGGATTGGGTTGAGTCCGTAGACAAGGCTTTGGCATTGATTGGAGCAGGGCAGGTGCACAAGGTTGTCCTCGCCCGGATTCGGGAAGTCAGGTGCCCGCAGGGCTTCAGCATGACTGCGGCATTGCAGACTTTGCTGGCCCGCCATGCCGATTGCTTTACCTTCCTGTTCCGACCGGGCAAGGAAACTGCATTTCTCGGAGCCTCACCAGAGCTGCTTTGCAGAGTTGAAAACGGCCACCTGGAATTGGCGGCATTGGCCGGTACGGCACCGCGCCACACGGACGCGGACCGAGACCTGCAGGAGAGGCTGGCTTTGCTGCGCTCTGTGAAGAATCAAAGGGAGCATCAATTTGTCGTCAGGTCCATTGTGGACTTGGTGCAAGCCGAAGGCCTCTCCGTGACAGTTCCCGTAAAGCCGCAAATCCTGGCCTTGAGCAACGTACATCACCTGTACACCCCCCTGTCTTGTGATGGTGTAACCGACAAAAGCGCCATGGTCTGGGCTTCCATGCTGCACCCCACACCTGCCTTGGGGGGCGAACCCAGGAAGCAAGCGCTGCATTGGATAGATTCCCTGGAATGCCAGCCGCGCGGCTGGTATGGTGCACCGTTTGGCGTTGTGGACAGCCAGTCCAATGGAACCTTCACGGTGGCGATTCGGTCCGCGGCGGTCTCGGGCCCCAAGGCTTGGCTTTTTGCCGGAGCGGGGATCGTGGATGGCAGCCAGCCTCACGCCGAATGGCTGGAAACAGCCTGGAAATTCCAGCCGATGCAAGAGGCCCTAACCTCTGCGTGCGCCACGTAGGCTGCGGCATGGATGGCAACCCTGCCAGCTACGCGGCCGCCTGGCTGCTGGTAACCGAGCTGGCCCGCGGCGGCGTCACGCATTTCTGCATCTGTCCAGGGTCCCGCTCCACGGCCTTGGCCCTGTGCGCGTGGAAACTGGAATCCGTCTCCACATCGGTGCACCATGATGAACGAAGCGGTGGCTTCTTTGCCCTGGGCAAGGCTCTCCAATCCAGGCAACCCACAGCCATTGTCACCACGTCGGGAACCGCGGTGGCCGAGCTTCTGCCTGCCGCCATAGAGGCCTCCTTGAGCCAGGTCCCCCTAGTGTTGCTGAGTGCCGACCGGCCCAGATACCTGCGGGGCACCGGTGCCAATCAGACGATCGACCAGGTACAGATCTTTGGTTCCTATGTAAGGCAGAGCATTGAAATTCCTGTTTGGGAGGCAGCCAGTCTGGCCTTGGTCGAGCGAAGCCTCAGGCAGCGGATTGCCACTGCATTGGCGGCCATTAGGGGTGCAGATGCCGGCCCCTTGCATATCAATGTGCAACAGGAGAAGCCCTTTGAACCCCACGCAGAGAAAGCGTCCCCACGACTTGGCCTTCCTGCTCCCAGACTTTCAACGCCGGTGCGGCGCACCGATACGGACGGGAACGTGGGAGACCTGCGCAGGATTGTGGCGGAGGCCAAGACCCCTGCAGTGGTGGTCGGGCCCAACCGGTTGGGCCCGGACTTCTCGCTGGCCGTCAGAGCCCTGGCCAAGTCATTCCACATGCCGCTTCTGGCCGATCCGCTTTCCGGCTGCAGGGGATGCTGCGGGGATGCGTTCACCGGGGTTGTTTCCGCCTACGACGCCATGTTGCACACTGGACAAATCTCGGACCTCCGGCTGGACCTGATTATCCGCTTTGGCCATCTTCCGGTTTCCTCAAGATTGACTGATTTCCTCACCAAGGCGCTGGCTCCCGGCGGCATCCACATTTATGTCAACTCTGCAGGCCGCATTCAGGATGAGAGCGCCGAGGTTACCCAATATGTGCATGCCCATCCCACCGACTTCTGTCGTCGGCTCAACCCCTTGGGGCGTACCGTAGGGATGTCCAACCCCTGGCTTGCCCACTGGCAACAAATCTCGGTCAAAGCCACTGCAGGCATAACGGAAAAACTGGACCAAGAGCAACATTGGGACGGCAACTATGTAGGCGCCTTGCTCCAGGAACTGCCCGCCGACTGTGTTCTCTTTGCAGGCAACAGCCTGCCCATTCGCCTCGTCGACCTGATGGGGACCGTGCGCCAGGAACACGTGGAGACATGGGCCAACCGAGGAGCCAGTGGCATTGACGGGCTGGTCTCCACAGCGGTGGGAATGGCCCATGGCCATCCTTCCAAAATCGTGCTGCTGATCGGTGACATCTCTCTGCTGCACGATATTGGCGGGCTCACGACCATCCGGCACATGGGATTGGACAACGTTGTCATCGTCGTGCTGAACAACAATGGCGGTGGCATCTTTGGCCGTCTGCCTGTAGCCCGGCTGGGGCAACCCTTTGAAGAGCTCTTTGTCAATCCCCACGGCATGGATTTCGCCGGCATCGCCCAAGGCTTTGACATTGCCTACCAACAGGCCAGGAACCTGCATGACTTTCGCCATGCGCTGCAAATTCTGTTGACAGCGCCGCATTCCGGTATGCTGGAGGTGCAGACGGATTGGAGACATGATTTGCAGCATGCCCAAGACCTTGTCCAACGAGTTGCCGAGCACCTAGGAGAATAAGCAGTGGCGGAACAAGACGTGCCTTGGCAGGATGCTGCCAGCTATGCTGACATTACGTACCAGAAGGCGGACGGCATGGCCCGGATTGCCTTCAATCGACCGGAGGTCCGCAACGCCTTTCGGCCAGAGACCATAGACCAGATGATCGAAGCCTTTCGTGATGCCTGGGATGACCCGAACATCGGCGTTGTATTGCTGACGGGGAATGGCCCTTCCCCCAAGGATGGGATTTATGCCTTCTGCGCCGGCGGGGACCAGAAAGTGCGCGGACATGCCGGATATCGGGATGCCGGCGGCAGAGCCCGCCTCAATGTCCTGGAGTTGCAGCGCATCATCAGGACCATGCCCAAGCCCGTCATCGCATTGGTCGCAGGCTATGCCATCGGCGGTGGCCATGTCCTGCATGTCATCTGTGATTTGACCATTGCCGCGGACAATGCCGTCTTCGGCCAGACCGGCCCGGTGGTCGGCAGCTTCGACGGAGGATTCGGGGCCAGCTACCTGGCTCGCATCGTGGGCCAGAAAAAGGCGCGTGAAATCTGGTACCTGTGCCGCCAGTATGACTCTGCGGAAGCCCTGGCCATGGGTCTTGTCAACACAGTCGTCCCCGTGGCGGAACTGGAACAGGAAGGGGTCAGATGGGCCCAGGAGATCCTGGCCAAGAGTCCGTTGGCCATCCGATTTCTCAAGGCCGGCTTCAATGCGGACTGCGATGGTCAGGTCGGACTGCAGGCTCTGGCAGGAGATGCCACCATGCTCTACTACATGACCGAGGAAGGCGCCGAAGGCAAGAACGCCTTTCTGGAAAAACGCCCACCCGACTTCCGTCAGTATCCCTGGCGTCCCTAGGGCCATTGGCATTGAACAACGCACCGGACTGGTTGGCACTGCGGGCCAGAAGCCATCCAGATCGTCTTTTCATGCGCTACAAGGCGAGATCCTACACGTTTCGCCTTGTACACCAGCTGACCGACAACCTCTGCCAACAGCTTGCACACGGCAGAGCCTCCGCCGCGTCTGCTCCGATGGGCATTCTGGTGTCGGATCCATTGCTGACTTGTCTGCTGGTGTTGGCTGCAGCCCGTCATGACTGGCCGGCCGTGGTCTTGAGCGAGAGGTTGCCGGACCAGCAGCTTCAGGACCAATGTGCACTGCTGAACCTGAAACTGGTGGTAGTCAGTGATCGGGAGCCAGTGCAGATTTGCCGGAACCTGGGGCCCGGCTGTGGGAAAACGGTCGTCTCCGAACTGGAACCGTCCCTCCTGCCTGGGCGTGCGAAAGACAGCTCGGACCTTTCGCTGCGAGGGGACCTGCATACCTTGCAGGGGTACGTCTTTTCCTCGGGGACTACCGGGAGACACAAGGCCATACCGCTGACGTTTGCCAACCTCTTCTGGAGTGCCACTGCTTCGGCCTACCGCCTTGGTTACACCCAGGACGATTGCTGGCTGCATTGCATGCCTTTAAGTCATGTCGGCGGACTGTCCTTGCTGTTCCGGGCTCTTCTGTTTGGATTCGGATTGCACTTGACCGCCGGATTCAACACCGAGGAGGTCAAAAGGCTCATCCTGAGCGGGAAGGTCACCATGGTGTCTTTGGTGCCCACCATGCTGGTGCGCTTGCTGGATGCCAATCTGCGCATTCAGCGCGAAACCTCTTCCTTTCGCTTTGCGCTGATCGGAGGAGCCAAGGTCTCCCCTGCCTTGCGAGCGAGAAGCCAACAGCAGGGCATCACCATCATCCCCAGCTTTGGCATGACCGAGACCTGCTCCCACATCACGGCGGTGGTCCCGGAAAGGCCGGGACAGGATGCGGGCGAAGGCCCTCCGCTGCTTTTCGCCCAAGCCTCCGTGCGCGGGGCCGATCTTGTGGAATTGCCGGCCGGGCAAAACGGTGAAGTGTGGATCAAAGGCCCGCAAGTCTCGCAGGCCCGCACAGACCCGGATGGCTGGTTACAGACCGGAGACTGGGGATACTTGGACCGGCAAGGCCACCTGCATGTACAGGAACGCAGTCAGGACGTGTACAACATTGGCGGCGAAAAAGTTTCTTCTGCACAAGCCCGGGCTCTTGTCGCACAATTTCCGGGCGTCCAGGATTGCTGGGTGCTGGCCATACCGGACAGAGAATGGGGTTGGCGGCTGGTAGCCTTGGTAGTGCCAGAGCCCGGAGCCCAATTCACGCAGGATGACCTGATGGTGCATTGCCGCCAGTCGCTCTCCGCGGTGCATGCCCCTCAGATGTTTCGGTTTGTGGAGGCCATTCCGCGTTCCCCCACGGGCAAGGTGCTGCGCAGACAGGCCCGAGAGCTGGCGGAAGACTTTCCGGCATGAAACAGAGAGTCGATTTTGTCTTTCGAGCCGCGAGCGGCATCGCCTACCATGGGACGGAAACCGGCACGGGCCCAGCCCTCCTGTTTTTGCATGGCTTTACAGGCCACAAGACAGCCTATCCTGCCTTCCTTGCACAATTGGCCCGAGCCTGCACCGTGATCAGCCTGGACTTGCCAGGCCACGGGCATACGGTCATGCCGGCCACCGTGCCAAGCGGTTTCATGCAGGTCGTGGCAGACCTGGCCCAGTTCCTGAAAGACCGCGCCATGGGGCCTGTGCATGGCGTTGGATATTCCATGGGGGGACGGCTGGCTTTGGCCCTGACCTTGCAATTCCCGGAAGGGGTGCGATCGTTGACGTTGATAGGGGCATCCCCGGGCATAGCCAGTCCCGCATTGCGGCAGCGACGACGAGCCCGCGATCAGGATCTGGCTGCATTCATGACAGCGGTCCCGGCCGCCGTCTTCCGGGACTACTGGGACAAGCTGCCGCTTTTTGCCCATGGTCCCCCTGTGCCTGCCCGCCGCCCTTGTGGCCTGTCCGGCCATAACGACCGTACAGACAATCTGGCACGCTCGCTGTCCATCCTGGGAACCGGGACACAGCCCTCGTTCTGGCAGTCTCTGCCTGCACTGCATCGGCCTGTTCAGCTGATTGTCGGCAGCCATGACGTGAAATATGGACAAGTGGCGCGCGCCATGCAGGACCGCTTGCCCCACAGCCGAATGGAACTGATTCCCGGTGCGGGTCACCGCGCCCATGTGGATCAACCAGGAGAAGTGAGCGCCCGGATCATGGAACACATCTTTCAGCAGCCTTGAGAGCAACACCGACAGTGAAGATTTGGACTGTAACACCATCGCGCGAAGCCTTGGGCTTTGACATTCGCCCGAACATGATTGACACCCTTGGGATCACCATTGACGAGGTGGGTGACGACTACCTCACCGGCAGCATGCCGGTGGACCACAGAACCCGCCAGAGCATGGGCATTTTGCACGGAGGGGCCGCGGTGACCCTGGCCGAAACCCTGGGCAGCCTAGCCGCTAATTTTTGCGTTGACCTGACGCGGTACGTGGCCGTGGGCATGCAAATCAATGCCAATCACGTGCGCCCGGTCACCGCCGGCCGGGTTATAGGTACCGCGCGCCCGGTCCATTTGGGCCGAAAGACCCAAGTCTGGCGCATCGACATAGAAAACGACCGCAAACAGTTGGTCAGCACGTCCACGCTTTCGGTGGCAGTGGTGGAACGCGGCCGCGTCGTGCAGCAAAGCGGCTCTGATTAAGCAAGGTGGGCCAGACTAGATGAAATCAAGAACCACTGAGGTTCCTTCGTGGGTCGCGTCGTCCGTGGGCATGGGCCGTGAGTGAGGTGGGGCAGCACAGGGAATTGGGTTCGGGTACTGTGGCTCATCTGTACCGATCCCAAGCTGAAACGGATAGCAAAAAGGGAATCTGGCTCCAATCCTGCAAGTGCTTTGGGCACAGGGCATGATCCGCATGACAAGTACACGTCTCAGAGCCTGTGTGAGCAAGGGGTGAGTTCCTATACAATGGGTCGCGTGCGCCCTTGCTGATTGGGAGTGCAGCACATGGCCCACATCTCCTATTCCCGCGCTCGCACGGACGCCCCGTGGCAGCTGTGGGCCCCTTGGATCCCGCCAGCCCCACCAGGTGGGCTCTGTTCCACGATGTGCCGCCCTGGATACGGTCGGGTCCTGCTTCCAGCAGTGGCGGTGGGACGGCACGCGGAAGCGGATCCCCGATGAGTTGCGGCCGCGGGGCCCTCGGGGACCGCCCGTCGGTCCCCACGATCGCAAAAGGGGCCCGCGGCTCCGATACCGCCCAAAAAGGTCACGGACGCCAACGGCCTATCCGGGTGAATACCATGGGGCGATGACCGCTGTCCGCGCCTGTAGTGCCTCTGGGCCGACGCCGGCTGCCGCGGCCCGGCATGGGCTGGGTGCAGGACACTGTCGGCGGGACCAGGGTGATGGTGTCCCGGTCCCCGGGTGGTCAGAGCTTCACAACAGGGCCGGTTTGGACACGTGGGAGACAGGGGCACACTCTCAGGGCCGCCGGGCAGGGTCCACACTGCCCCGGGCGTATCCGCCAGCCTCTAGGGATTGCAGGAAAGCTATGGTCTGTTGCTGGCGCTGCCGGCGACAACTGCATCCTTGGCGCGCATAGGCCAGGGGCGTCTGCCCCTTCCCGTTGCGCAGGGTATGGTCTGCCCCTTGCGCCACCAGATATGCCACGGCTTCCTGATTGGGTCCGTAGAGACCCCAGGCGGCCAGATGCAATGGCGTGTTGCCCTGGTGCCCCCGGGCATCGAGACGGGCCCCGGCCTGGACCAGATGGGTCAAGGCCACCATACGCGCCTCGGTGCGCGAAAGACGATTCATGGCGACCCGATGCAAGGGGGTGTGACCATTCCGGTCGCGACTGTCGAGCTGCGCGCCGTGGGCCAGCAGTGCGGCCATGAGGGCCGGCACCTGCGCTTCCGGCGTGAGCACCGCCCGGTGCAGCGGGGTCTGCCCCATCAGGTCACGGGCATGCACATCGGCGCCGTGGGCTAGCAGATACTGCACAGCCTGGAGTTGGCTCTGTTGCACCGCGTGATGCAGGGGCGTCCCGCCTTCATGGGTTGAAAGGTGGGACGCCGGGACAGTGGGCTGAGTGGCCACATTGGCATCCACCGGTGCACCCTGGGCCAACAGATATTGCATATGCTCCACATGCCCCCGCGCGGCCGCCCAGTGCAAGGGAGTCTTGCCGTCCATATCCATCACCTCCAGGGAGAGCCCTTGCTCCACCAGATAGGCCAGGACCGGCAGGCTGCTGGTGGCGGCCAGGTGCAACGGCGTCATGCCTCTCTGGTCCGGCAGGTCCGGCTGGGCACCATGGGCCATGAGATGGCGCACCACCGCCAGATGGCCCTGGGCAGCTGCCAAGTGCAACGGCGTGTCACCCCGGCGGTCCGTCCGATGGATGTCCGCGCCCGTTTCCAACAGATACAACACGACCTCCCCATGCCCCTCGTGGGCGGCCCGATGCAGCGGCGTGTGCCCCGTCTGTCGGTCCACGCGGGCCTGCATGTCCCCGCCCCGTGCCACCCTGTCCTGGACCGCCTCCAGATCCCCTTGGCCGGCGGCTTCCCCCAGGGACAGGCCACAGGCCACCAGCAGCCAGGACGTGATCCACAACAGCATCAGAGTGGACCGTACGCCTCGGAGGCGGCGTCTGAGGCACAGGCACCCTAGTGCCCGGCACATGGCGTTGCCGACCCGCCGGGAAATACCCGGCGGTGCATGGCGAAAACCGAACCGGGCATATCCCCGCGGCGGGACCGTCATAGCCACGATTCCTCTTCCCCGCCGGTGCAGCCACCGCCGCGCATCAGATCCGGAACAGGGTGGGCAGAATCAGTAATTCAGGTGCCACCACAATACGTATCCGCCCCATGACCAATAGGGCCAGCCATATTCCAGGACTTGGGGATTGGGTTCCCCTTCGCCCCTCTGGTAGTAAATCTTGTCCTGGTGCCAGAGAATGACCGCTTCGTACCGAAACCTGGCCCCAAGGCAATCATCATCCGAGGACTCGCTGTCAGGCCCGTAATGGTCCACCTCTTTCGTATACTCGGTGAAGTCGGTATTCCAGAGCCATTGGTTTGCACTGGGATTGAGAACGGGCACGGTCGCATAGAACGCGGTGAGTTGATAGCCGTCCTCCCGTAAATAGTTCCTGGGGGTCGTGGGATGAAATTCACTGAAAGCCTCCAACTCCACAGGCAGGGAATCAGAAGGTATGGGATTTTCCATTGTTCCACACGGATGTTCGTCAGGTCCGATAGCCCAAACAGAGCTCTGGTTTCCGGGCAACGGGGCGGACTGAGGGGGCCTGTTGTGATACTGGGTAGCTTTGGACCAAATGGAGGCGAAGTGGGGATAACGGTCCGGGTCTGGCTTCAGGTCCAAGGTTGACGGGTCAAAGGAATCCGGGTTGTTCTTCGCATCGGTCAAGGCCGTAACCAAGGCATTCTGGAAGGCCACAATTTCTTGGGCCATGGTGATGGCTGCGGTGGAATGGCCCGCCGCCAAGGCTCCGTCGCTGTCCAGGCTTTGCAGTCTTGTGCCATCCACGACAGCATAGCTTATAAACTCTTCCAGCCTGTGGCCATGTCTGCCACGTGGTCCTGCAATTCCTTTTGTACAGGGTCTTGGGTGCCCACAACGAGAGTCGGCCATATCAGCCAGAGGGCCATTACCATGCCCAAAGACAACACAAGGCGTTTTGGGTGTATGGCCGTCATATAGAATTGGACTGCGAATTTCTGCATGGATTACGCCTTTGCACGGATGGTCAACGAAAATGGAATTATAATCCAGACGTCAGTTACGCCGCATCCAGGGCAATCGCAAAGTCGTCAAAAGTCCAAGATTTCCTCCCTGCAGGCCCGATGGTGGCCGGCCTTGCGGCACTGGTTTTCCATGCCCCACTGTGTATGGGTATGAGGGTGCCTGTCCGCAGCCACTGCACCTGGATCCAAGTCCGGACCGAAAAGCACGGGGCAAACGGCTCTTGGACCCGTGCGGAAGAGGAAAAGCGTAGACAGCATCTGGCTGCCCACTGGAGTCCATGGTGCTATCCTGTCTTTCCTTGGACTGCCTCGGCCTGTTTTGTACAAAGTCGAGCTTAGTCCACCATAGCTACGGACCGAGCGGCGAGAATGCTAGATGTGAGATGGACAGGCGGTGGGCCAAGACCAAGCACAGGCGGGAAGCACAATGACCACGACGCGAAATCGGCAGTCGAAAATCCAAACTGACAATGGTGGTGCTGTTGTGGGCTACGAGGCTGGTCTGTGGAAGATGGCCGATGCGCTACGGGGCAGCATGGATGCTGCCGAGTACAAGCATGTCGTCTTGGGCCTCATCTTTCTCAAGTACATCTCCGACGCCTTCGAAGAGGCTTACGCTCAGTTGGAAGCTGAGGTGAGCGAGGGGGCTGATCCAGAGGACCCGGACGAGTACCGCGCCCAGAGCATCTTCTGGGTGCCGTCCGAGGCCCGGTGGCCTCAGCTGCAATCGCAGGCTCGTCAGTCCACCATTGGCCATAAGGTGGACAATGCCATGACCGCCATCGAACGGGACAACCCGGTACTCAAGGACGTGCTGCCCAAGGACTATGCTCGCCCCGCCTTGAACAAGACCCGCTTGGGCCAGCTCATCGACCTCATCAGCAACATCCAGGTTGGCGATGCTGAGGCCCGCTCCCACGATGTGCTGGGCCGGGTGTACGAGTATTTCCTCTCCCAGTTCGCCAGTGCCGAGGGCAAGAGAGGTGGCGAGTTCTACACTCCCCGCTGCATCGTGAAGCTCCTTGTGGAAATGCTGCAACCCTTCAAGGGCCGCGTATACGACCCCTGCTGCGGCTCCTCCGGCATGTTCGTGCAATCCATGGAGTTCATCCAGGCCCACGCTTCCGGTAACCGCAACGGTGGCAAGGCCAGAACGGATATCTCCATCTACGGCCAAGAGTCCAATTACACAACATGGCGACTGGCAAAAATGAACCTGGCCATCCGCGGCATTGACGGCCAGATCGCGCACGGAGACAGCTTTCACAACAATCGGTTCTCCGATCTGAAAGCCGATTACATCTTGGCCAATCCGCCCTTCAACATTTCTGACTGGAGCGGCGAGCGGTTGCAGGAGGACAAACGCTGGCAATACGGCGTCCCGCCCAAGAGCAATGCCAACTTCGCGTGGGTGCAGCACATGGCACATCACCTTTCACCCACCGGCACGGCGGGTTTTGTGTTGGCCAACGGCTCCATGTCATCTAACCAGTCGGGCGAGGGGGAGATACGCAAGAGCCTGATCGAGGCGGACCTGGTGGACTGCATGGTTGCGCTGCCGGGCCAGCTCTTCTACTCTACCCAAATTCCTGCTTGCCTCTGGTTCCTGGACAGGGGTCGTCGCAATTGCGGGAGCGGAAGAGGACGTGACCGCTGTGGGGAGGTACTGTTTATTGACGCCCGCAAGCTTGGGCACATGGTGGATCGCACTCACCGGGAACTGACTGACAACGACATTGCCCGCATCGCTGACACGTACCACGCCTGGCGCCGGTCTGCTGAAGTGGCCAGCGGAGAGGCCGATGCCGGCACCTATGCTGACGTACCCGGCTTCTGCAGGAGCGCGACACTGGAAGAAGTCCGCAGGCACAGCCATGTGCTCACCCCCGGTCGCTATGTCGGCGCGGAACCGCAGCCGGACGACGGCGAGCCCTTCGCGGAAAAGATGCAGCGTCTCACGGCACAGTGGCAGGAGCAGCAGGTCGAGGCCGCGCGGCTGGATGCCGCCATCGAGGCCAATCTGGAGAGCCTGGGGTTTGGAGCAAGCACATCGGTGACCGACAAGGAGGACCATGCCACTCGAGTTGGATAATCTGAAACACTCTGTCCAGGCACTCACCGACCTGCTGGCAGTCAGTGAAAATGACGAGCGCATGGGGCAGCTGAGCGAGATCGAGCGGAATGGCATTCGATCCGGTGTCATCCAGAACTTTGAGGTTACCTACGAGCTCTCTTGGAAGTTGATGCAACGCTGGTTGAAAACTCATGTCGGCCCTGATGTGGCGGACGGCGTGACGAGGCGTGAGTTGTTTCGCCTTGCCGCCGAAAACCGCCTTATCCCCGATGTTGATCTGTGGATGGCTCATCACAATGCCAGGAATGCGACTTCCCATATCTACAATCAGAAAAAGGCTGCTCTGGTCTACAGGGCCACGCTGGATTTCCTGCACGACGCGCGGCGGCTGCTGAGAGCGTTGGAATCTCGGAATGATTGACCTCAATCCGCACCACCTTGCAACCGTCAAGGACATTTTGGCAGAGCATGTGCCGAGATGCGAAGTGCAGGCCTTCGGTTCCCGCGTGACTTGGACAGCCAAGGACTACTCCGACCTCGACTTGGTGGTCATCGCCAGGGAGCCGTTAGACCAGAAAACCCTCGGCCGCCTGCAGGAAGCCTTTCAGGAATCGGACCTGCCCATGCGCGTGGACGTGCTTGATTGGCACAACATCTCTCCGAGCTTCCGGCAGGTAATTGCGCAGGACTACGTGGTTATAAAGGAGAAGCCAGGAAAGAAGAAAGGAGCGAATCCCTTGACCAACCCTGTTGATATCCAATCCGACCATCTGTGTGTCGTACAGGATATCCTGCGCGAGCATCTGCCTGCAGATGTCAAAGTGTGGGTATTCGGGAGTCGAGCCAACTGGACGACAAAAGATTCCTCCGACCTTGATCTGGCTCTTGAAGGCGCTGCCAAGATTGACCGCAAGGCAATAGGTGGGCTGGAAAACGCCTTGGAAAATTCCGACCTCCCCTACTCGGTTGATATTGTTGACCTCAGCGCGATTGGCAGCAAATTCAAGCAGATCGTGGAATCACAGAAGATCCCCTTGCCTATGACACGAAATGCAAAAGCGAGAAGTGACAGGAAAGAGACTGCATTGGGTGATGTGGTTGACCTCAGACTGAGCAGTGTGGACAAAAAGACAAAGCCCAATGAAACCCCCGTTCAGCTTTGTAACTACACCGATGTGTACAACAACAGATTTATTCACAGCGGTTTGGATTTTATGGCGGCAACTGCGACTGATCGAGAAATTTCAAAATGCTCACTGATTGCGGGAGATGTTGTCATTACGAAAGATTCTGAAAAGTATGACGATATTGGTGTCCCTGCGCTGGTGCGGGAAGACATACCCAACCTTGTCTGTGGCTATCACTTGGCAATTCTTCGTCCTTCCATATCGGAAATTGACGGGACGTATCTGTTCTACGCATTGAGTACAGACGAAGTTCAACGACAATTCCATTCATACGCAAATGGGGTAACACGATTCGGGTTGAGGAAAACGGATATCGGCCTTGTGAGAGTCCCATGCCCATCTCTCACCGAACAGCAAGCCATTGCTCGTATCCTCAGCGAGCTGGACAGCAAGATCGAGCTGAACCGGCGGATGAACGAGACACTGGCAGCGATGGCGCAGGCACTGTTCAAGTCGTGGCTCGTGGACTTCGACCCCGTGCGAGCCAAGATGGAAGGCCACGATACGGGCCTGCCACCGGACATTGCCGCCCTCTTCCCCAACCAAATGATGGACTCGGAGCTGGGGGAGATCCCAGAGGGTTGGGATGTGAAGGCGTTGGGGGAGTTAGTCGAACTGGCCTACGGCAAAGCCCTGAAGGCAGACGACCGACAGTGTGGCAATGTTCCGGTGTACGGCTCAAACAGGCAGATCGGTTGGCACGATGAAAAACTGGTGGCCGGGCCGGGCATTGTTGTCGGCAGGAAGGGCAACCCAGGCATCGTTACATGGGTGCAAAGAGATTTCTTCCCTATCGACACAACTTTCTACGTTGTTCCAAGAAATGCAAACCAAAAACTACAATTTCTCTTCTTTGCTTTAGCTACCCAGGACCTCCCGTCTGTTGCGTCTGATTCAGCCGTACCCGGACTGAATCGGAATCTAGCCTACATGAATAGGCAGATAGTACCTGACAATATGATAATGAAAGCCTTCAATGATTGCGTTGAAGCGTTTTTTACCCGACGCCAACATCTGGAAGAAGAATCCCGCATCCTTGCCGCTCAGCGGGATGAGCTGTTGCCCAAGCTCATTTCCGGTGAAATCCATGTCTGTAGTTCCAAAGTTTAGCCGTAGCTGGAATACCTTTGAAGCGAGAAGCAAAGCTCCTGCTCAAGAAAGCCGGCGATTCTTTCGTCCTGTCAATTGAGCTCTTCAACCGACCCTACGATCGTGGACGGGTCAGCAACACATTGATCCTGCTCGATCATGGCCTTGAGATGTTAATGAAGGCCGCCATTGTACAACGAGGTGGGCGTATCCGTGACCACCGTGTCAATGAAACTATTGGATTCGACGCCTGCGTACGACGCTCTTTGAGCGATGGGACGATCAAATACCTAACCGAACCACAGGCTTTGGCGCTACAAGCAATCAACGGTCTTCGAGGTGCCGCCCAACACTACTTGTTGGATATCTCCGAAGGTCAGTTCTATGTCCACGTTCAGTCGGGCGTCACGCTGTTCCGAGACTTGCTGAAGAGTGTCTTTGGACAGCAGCTTGCCAGCCACCTGCCGACGCGCGTACTCCCGATCTCGACTTCACCACCAACGGAACTTGCAGTCTTGTTTGACTCTGAAATTGCCGAGATTAAGAAGCTTTTACGCCCAGGCCAACGGCGTCGGATCGAAGCTCTGGCGAAATTGCGACCACTCGCAATTCTAGACAATGCCATTCGTGGCAAGCAAGGTCAGCCCAGCGACAGCGATCTTAGCCGACTCGGTCAGAATGTCCTGATGGGAAAGGCTCGGGATGATGTGTTCCCAGGCGTGGCGACAGTCGAAATCATCGCAACCGGAGTTGGCCCGAGCCTAGATTTGCAGTTCTCAAAGAAGAAAGGAATACCAATCCAACCCGTTCCCGAAGGAACGCCAGGCGCATATCGAGTAGGGATAAAACGAGTGGATGAGCTTGACTTTTACAATTTAAATGTGAAGCAGCTTGCAGAAAAGGTTGGCTTAACGGTCCCAAAGACACTCGCCGTAGTTTACGATACAGGCCTTCGCGATCAGTCAGACTACTACAAGGAGTTCAAGATCGGGAAGAGTGTATACAAAAGGTACTCCCAAGCGGCAATCAAGATGATCCAAAATACGTTGGAACACAAGCCGATCGAGGAAATCTGGATCAGATACAAGAGGCGCGACCAGCATCAACTGGCATAGAAGTTCGGCCATGAACGACATGGGCGTAACAGAATCCGTCGTCGAACAGGCTGCCCTCACTTGGTTGGAAGGCCTAGGCTGGCGCATTGCCCATGGTCCCGACATCGCTCCTGATACGCCGAGTGCGGAGCGCATGGATTACAGCCAGGTCGTGCTGGAGCAGCATCTGAGGAATGCTCTGGCACAGCTCAACCCTAATCTTCCTGCCACTGCATGCGAAGACGCCCTCCACAAGCTGAATCACCCAGAAGGCTCCTCTTTGGAAAGCCGCAACCGCGCTTGCCACTGCATGCTGGTGAACGGCGTGACGGTAGAATTCCAAGGCGATAACAGCGCGGTCCGGGGTGCACAGGCGCAGGTGGTTGATTTTGACAATCCCGCCAACAACGATTGGCTGGCAGTCAACCAATTTACCGTCACCGAAAACTGGAACAACCGCCGTCCAGACATCGTACTGTTCGTCAACGGTCTGCCCTTGGGCGTGATCGAACTCAAGAACCCGGCGGACGAGGAGGCGACGATCTGGACGGCTTGGCAACAGCTTCAAACCTATAAAGCCGAGTTGCCGACGCTGTTCGCCATGAACGCAGTCCTCGTAGTATCGGACGGAGTGGAAGCGCGGATCGGCACGCTAACTGCTGGGCGGGAGTGGTTCAAGCCTTGGCGCACGATCTCGGGTGAGACTTTGGCCGATCCACACCTGCCCCAGTTGCAGGTGATACTCGAAGGTGTGTGTACGCCACACCGTTTCCTCGCCTTCCTGCGTGACTTCATCGTATTTGAGGATGACGGCAGCGGGGTGCTGGTCAAGAAGATGGCCGGCTACCATCAGTTTCATGCGGTCGAGACAGCGGTGGTTGAGACCCTGCGTGCGGCCGAACTGCGAACTGCCACTGACATCGGCCATTTCAACTCGGATCGCAAGCCGGGTGGCGAATCTGGTGACCGGCGCATTGGTGTAGTCTGGCACACTCAGGGCTCGGGCAAGAGCTTGACTATGGCCTTCTATGCCGGGCGCATCATCCGCGAGCCGGTGATGGCCAACCCGACCTTGGTTGTGCTGACCGACCGCAATGATCTTGACGACCAGCTCTTCGGCACTTTCGCCCGGTGCCGAGAACTATTGCGCCAGCCACCGACACAGGCGGCAAGCCGCGCGGATCTGCGTCGCCAGCTCTCGGTGGAGTCGGGCGGTGTGGTCTTCACCACTATCCAGAAGTTCTTTCCCGAGGAGAAGGGCGATATCCATCCCACACTCTCCCAGCGGCGCAACATTGTGGTCATTGCCGACGAGGCTCACCGTAGCCAATACGACTTTGTTGACGGCTATGCACACCACATGCGTGATGCGTTGCCCAATGCCTCCTTCATCGGTTTTACCGGCACACCGATTGAACGCCAAGATGCCAGCACCCGCGCCGTCTTTGGCAACTACATCAACATTTATGACATCCAACGCGCGGTCGAGGACAAGGCGACAGTGCCCATCTACTACGAGAGTCGCTTGGCAAAGCTGTCGCTGCACGAAAGCGAGCGACCGAAGATCGATCCGGATTTCGAGGAAGTGACCGAGGGCGAGAAGAGCAGTCGCAGAGAGCTGCTCAAGACCAAATGGGCGCAGCTCGAAGCGATTGTTGGTACCGAACCGCGTCTAAAGCTCGTGGCTCAGGACATCGTCGAGCACTTTGACCAGCGTGTCGAAGCCTTGGAAGGCAAGGCTATGATCGTTTGCATGAGTCGGCGCATCTGCATCAATCTCTATCAGGAGCTGGTGCACCTGCGTCCTGATTGGCATCAGGAGGACGACGACAAAGGATACGTCAAGGTCGTGATGACAGGCTCCGCGTCCGATCCGCCCGATTGGCAACCCCATATACGCAACAAGCGCCGCCGAGAGGTACTGGCAAGCCGATTTCGCGATGCCAACGATACGCTCGGCATTGTACTGGTGCGCGATATGTGGCTCACGGGCTTTGATGCACCAAGCCTGCACACCATGTACCTCGATAAGCCGATGCGTAGCCATGGGCTGATGCAGGCTATTGCCCGGGTCAACCGCGTGTTCAAGGACAAGCCCGGCGGTCTCGTCGTCGACTATCTTGGGCTTGCCCACGAACTCAAGCGAGCACTCACAACCTACACCGAAAGCGGCGGGACCGGACAGACCGCGCTGGATCAGGCGAAAGCGGTGTCGGTAATGCTGGAGAAATACGAAGTGTGCTGCGGCCTGTTTCATGGGTTTGACCGGACCAAGTGGATCACTGGCACGCCAGCAGAAAGGCTGGCCATTTTGCCTGCTGCTCAGGAACACATTGTGGCCCAGGAAAACGGCAAGGACCGCTGTGTGCAAGCGGTGCGTGAGCTTTCTCAAGCCTTCGCCTTGGCCGTACCCCATGAAGACGCGCGCCGCATCCGTCATGATGTGGCATTTTTTCAGGCCGTGCAAACGGTGTTGTCCAAACGTGCTCCGACCGAAGTGCAGACTGAGGCGGAGTTGGATCATGCTGTGCGCCAGATCATCTCGCGCGCAGTGGCTCCCGAGGGGGTAATCGATATCTTTGCCGCTGCCGGCTTGGAGAAACCAGATGTCTCGATCCTGTCAGATGAATTCCTGGCAGAGGTACAGGGCATGTCCAAGCGAAACCTTGCTGTGGAATTGCTGCAGAAACTGCTGAAGGGCGAACTGACCATCCGTCGTCGGAAAAATGTCATCCAAGCGCGATCATTCGCCGAGATGCTGGAACAATCCCTCCGCCGCTATCAGAACCGGACCATAGAGGTGGCACAGGTCATCGAGGAACTTATCGAGCTGGCGAAAGAGATGCGGGAAGCCGATGCACGCGGCGAAAGTCTTGGCCTTTCGGAGGACGAGCTGGCCTTCTACGATGCCTTGGGGACCAAAGATAGCGCGGTCAAGGTACTGGGTGACGAGACCCTCCGCGCCATCGCCCAGAAGTTGGCCCAGACCATCCGCAACAACATCACCATCGACTGGACACTGCGCGAGAACGCGAAGGCGAATATCCGCCGGCTGACCAGACGTATTTTGCGTAATCACAGGTACCCGCCGGATAAGCAGGAGAAGGCGACGCATACTGTCCTTGAGCAAGCAGCAGTCCTGTCGGAAGCATGGGTTCATGGAGGCTGAGGCATACTCAGGAAGAAAGTTGTCCCGGACGATGTGTTCGGCAAGTTCGCGAAGAACTGGAACGGATCATGGTGGTATCCCCCGAAACGTGACATACGGAGCAGAAGCCGCAGCCCCTGCCTCGGGAGGACCAAAGGTGACTGCGAAAACAACGCACAATGATCGAGACGATCCACGGAAGCACATTGCCCAATGGAACCTGTCCGGCATCGGAGTGGGTCCCACTGTCTGGTCACAACTTGGTTCTGGGGCTTGATGGCCTATGGCTTGCAACCCCCACAGCCTGAGAGCCGGCTCTCGGACTCACAACTTCGGCTTCTGCCTCAGCCCCTGTAGCCTTCCTGAACTCAGGTTGATAGCCATTCAAGGTTGCATGACGCTTGACGTCCATCGTCAATATCTGATACCCTGGTGCCGATATGATTCTCGGATACCGGGACAAGCGAACCGAGTTGTTCGCCAATGGAGCGTTTGTCGCGGCATTCCAGGGATTTGAAAAGCAGGCAGCGAAACGGCTCTCAATCCTGAATGCGGCACCATCGCTGGACACCTTGAGAGCGTTGCCGAGCAATCGTCTGGAAGCTCTCCGAGGTGAGAGAGCGGGACAATGCTCCATTCGGATTAATCGACAGTGGCGGATTTGCTTTACTTGGCCCGACGGTCCGGGACCAATCGACGTTGAGATAGTTGATTGCCATTAGAGGCGAAGAGAAAGCGAAGCATGTTGAAGCGTGTCGTGCATCCTGGAGAGGTTTTGAGAGATGAACTGGATGAGATGGGCGTGGCTCCAACGACATTCGCGCGCCAGATCGATGTGCCGCCAAACCGGGTCAGCCAGATCATTGCCGGCAAGCGTTCCGTGACCGGCGATACCGCGCTGCGTTTTGGTCACTGGTTTGGCGTTGATCCCCAATTTTGGCTGAACCTCCAAACGCAATTCGATCTCGTCGCAGCCGACCGGAGAGTTGGTGAGGCCGTGCGTACCCTCCCAACCGCCACCGGAAGTGCACAGTGCAGCATCTCACTGCGCAGTGATGTGAGCAGCAGACCGAAGCCGCAACGCTGGACACGGCCATAGCAGCGAATCTGGAAAAGCTGAGTGTCTTGCGAGCTGGACGACATTGTTTCGCCATGAACGCAGCGCTGATGGTCTCCCACGAGATGCGATCACGCATCAGCACGCTTATCGCTGGGTGGGAGTGATTCCTGAGTTCCAGCCATGTTCACAGCACACAACACCACTTCAAACATAAGCTTAAAGGTTCCTTGTTTTATGTAATTTGGTGGCGGGCCCAATACTGCAAAGGAACTGTGGAGCAGGGCAATCGCAAAGTCGCACGATGAGATGAAAGGGGGTGCGGTGAGACAATAGCCGGAATGGGTTCCCTGTATACAAAGGGATTGTATACCTGACTCACGATGACCTGTGCCATCATACAAGAAAGCAGCACGCCATCTCACCTGCATGCTGCCTTCCACAGACAAGGAACATCACCTTCCATGCCTGCAGATCCCAGTATGCCCGAAACTGTGAACCGTACAGCTGCGCCTGCTGCCGGAGACCGTGACCAAGGCCCGCCAGCTGGCGGGCGCTGCCGGGGCCTGCCGCTGGGTGTGGAATCACTTCCTGGCCCGTCAGCAATGTCGTTGGCAGTGCTGGCAGGACTACAAGATTGGCTCCCCACCCCAGGTGTCGTTCTTCCGCCTGGGCAAGGAGTTCACAACCCTGCGCCGGAGTTCTGAATACAGTTGGCTGCAGGAATACAGTTACGCCGCAGTGCGCCATGCGCTCAAGCATTTGGCCGCTGCCTACCGGCGGTTCTTCCGCCGGCAGGGCGGACATCCGCAATTCAAGGCCCGACACCGGAGTGTGGACGGCTTCACCATGGCCGACGCTGTGTCCCTATCCCAGGGCCATCTGCGGGTACCACGCATCGGCTGGCTGCGGGTGAAGGGGGCCAACCCCTATGTGGATCACAAGCCTGTGCAGGCCCGGATCAGAAAGGAGGGCACCGCCACGCAGCCCAAGTGGTATGCTTACGTGGTCTACGCCGTGCCTGCCGATCAAGTCAAGCCAGGTGTGCAGGACAGCGTGGTGGGCCAGGACTGCAACGTGGGGCAGGCCACGGACAGCACAGGCACCGTGCACCGCATGACCGACACGGCCCGACTGGATGCCAGGCTGAAACGGTACCAACGTTGCCTGGCACGCCAGCAGAAAGGGTCTGGACGCAGAAGGCGTATCGCCGCCGGACAATTGACCAGGCTGCATCGCAAGTGTCGGCGGGTGCGAGACCACGACACCCACCACATCAGCCGCAAGGTGGCCGACACAGCCCATACGGTGGTGGTCGAGGATCTGTCCACGCAAGGCATGACCCGATCTGCACAGGGCACGGTGGAGAGTCCAGGGCACAACGTGCAGGCCAAGGCCGGGCTCAACCGCAGCATCCTTGCAGCGGCTGGGGGCAGTTGGAACGCAAGCTGATCTACAAGTGTGGCCGGCTGATCAAGGTGCCTGCCGCCTACACCAGCCAGACATGCAGTCGCTGCGGCTGCGTGGACAAGGCGAACCGAACCACGCAGGCCTGGTTCCGTTGCATGGATTGTGACTGTCAACTCAACGCCGACCACAATGCGGCGATCAACATCTTGGGGAGAGCCGATCTCCCTGTGGCCCAGGGGACGGGGGCAGCTGCGCGGCGAGGGGCGTTCTCAAGGGAGACCCCAACGACCTGCGAACAGGATATGCCTGGCTGTGCTGGTTAGGTATATAAGTCCCATTCTTTTGTAGCCACCCCTACTGTTGCTATACTGGAGCACTGGCATGGACAGGTCTGCCCCCATCGTCTAGAGGACCAGGACTCAAGCCTTTCAAGCTTGCTACAGGGGTTCGAATCCCCTTGGGGGCACCTCCACATCCGGCCTGTAACCCTCTCGTCACAATGTAGAAGTTCCTCAGTAGCCCCTTGGGTACGGTCTTTTGCTTGTCTGTCATGTCTACCGTGCTGCACCCCCTGGCAGCCCAAAGGGTTGATCCTTCCAAGGACGTTTTGCGTATCCTACTTCAGCTTTCCTTAAGGATACTCTGACAGAGGCCAGTTTGAGGCCGGCAGCGCAGTTTGAGGCAAGCTGGAGTGTATCTGGAGCCTGGCACTCGCCCTTTCCCTGCATCGCACATGCCCCCTTCCCTGGGTCGGGCCGAGAAACATGGGCCTGCGAGGGCCGAACCCCATTCATCAGAGTATCCTTAAGACTTAGGGCACTCCGCTTCCGTGGCAATGGGGGGTTGCCACATGACTGGACTGACAAGGCTGTTCCTTCTTCTCGGCGTCGCCCTGCTGGCGGCATTGCATCGACCCAAGACCCTGGCGGATGCGTCCTTGGGTCTGGTGGAAACGGCAGGGCTGCCTGGCAATGCGGAATCCGAAGAAAGACAAGCGGTGCAACCCAGCATTGTGGGAGGCCTGGAAACCGACATCCAGTCATTTCCCTGGGTTGTGTCCATAGTGTCCAGCCAGGCGCCCGATGCCTACGCAGGGCATCGGTGCGGCGGCACCTTGGCCGCCAGCGACCGGGTTCTGACATCCGCCCATTGCGTCTTCAATGAGAATGCCGTGGCATCTCCGGAGGAGTTGTGGGTGCTGGCCGGTCAGGCGGACCTGTCAGGCAACTCGGGGCAGACCGTGAGCGTCACGGAAATACTGCCCCATCCCGAATTCGATGCTCAGACAGGAGATCATGATGTTGCCCTGATTCGCTTGTCCAGAGGGCTGGAATACGCGCAGGTCTCCATTCCTTTCCTGGATCCGCATCCGCTGGTTGCGGCCAGCGCCGAGGTCACCGTGGTGGGCTGGGGCTCCATGGCCGCCTCTGCAGATCTGGCAGCGTACCCCTACATCTTGAGAAAGGCGAAACTGCAACTGACCGACGCCAGTCAATGCCAGGAAAGCCTTCGTCTGCATACGGGGCAAGCCTATGTCATCACCGATCGCATGCTTTGTGCCAACTCCCCGACCATGGCGGCGGATGCCTGCACCGGTGACAGCGGCGGACCGTTGCTTTACTGGCATCCCGATCTAGGCACATGGGTCCAGATCGGGGTGATCAGCTGGGGCATAGGCTGTGCCGTGCCGGAACTGCCCGGTGTATATGCCAACCTGCATTCTCTGGCGTCCTGGATACGGGATGCGCTGGCATCGTCACCGGACTGGAACCCGGCTCCAGGTGCCCTGCCCACCCCGGAAAGACAGGACCAGGCCGGAAGCGACCCGGATCCCCTGGATGCAGGCCTGACTACGTCCTACTACTTCCCCTTTGTGCCACGCACGACCATTCCCTGAAAAGCCGGCACCGGTCCCTGAATCACAAAAGGCACTCTGGATCACAGAGTGCCTTGTCCACGGGGGCCGGCCGAGGGCGACCAATGGGACTTGAACCCACAACCACCTGAACCACAATCAGGCGCTCTGCCAGTTGAGCTATGGTCGCCACGCAACGAACTTCACCACAGGGGGACAGGGATTCGAACCCCGATTGACGGTTCCAAAGACCGTTGTCCTGCCCTTAGACGATCCCCCTACTCAGGTGCCGAGACCCAGACTTGAACTGGGAACCACTGCATTTTCAGTGCAATACTCTACCGTTTGAGCTATCTCGGCAGACAAAGCGGGTGATGAGATTCGAACTCACGACCTTTTCCTTGGCAAGGAAACGTTCTACCACTGAACTACACCCGCACAACAATGACTGAAAATGGACCCGGTCGGATTTGAACCGACGATCTTCTCCGTGCAAAGGAGGCGCCTTACCAGCCTAGGCCACGGGCCCCCATCGTTGTTGAGGCACGACCTTTCAGTGCCGACGAGAGGACTCGAACCTCCACACCTGGTCAAGGCAATAGATCCTAAGTCTACCGCGTCTGCCAATTCCGCCACGTCGGCGCCTGCTTGAACAGCCATTGCGGTGGACCGCAATGAAGTTACAGATAGAATATACCCCCGATTCTGTACGGGTCCCCGGAAGGACCTGTGCTGCCATCTATCTCAGGCGGGACGTACCCGCCTGGCCGACTGGAATTCAGGCCGGAACCTGAACGGTCAGCTGCGGTGAGATTCTGCCGCGGCAGAACCCGCTCACCTTGCACCCAGTTGCACGCTCGCCCAGCCGCACCCATCTCTGGCTACGCTGGTGGGCTCTTACCCCACCCTTTCACCCCTTACACGCAGGAAGCCTGCGTGCGGGTCTGCTCTCTGCTGCGGTTGTAGTCGGCACCGACATGGCATGCCATGTCAGGCCGCCCTCACTTGCCGTTTCGTGAGGCAACCTTCCGAAATTGCTTTCGGCGGGAGTCGGGAAGTTCCTCTACTGACATGAAGCCAGCAGCGGCAGCCTTCTATCTGTTGCATTGTTAATATGCGGCCCCGCACCCGCCATGGGCAGACACCGGGCTCAAGAGGGCCATTCTAGCCTCTCGGCCATGGCGGAGTCAATATCAGTTCGCTGGGCAGGCGCGCCCCAAACGCACAGCCTGTCGTCAGTCTGGGTTCAGGTTCCACTCTGCATCCGGTGTGCCTTCCAGCCAGCGCTGACGTTCCCCCTCGTTTTCCTGTTTCCAGATGGGCACGGTTGCCTTCAGACGTTCTATGGCAAACCTGCACGCTTCAAAACAGCCATCTCCTCGGTGGGGGCTGGAAGCCGCCACCAGAACGGTGGGCTCCCCGACTTCACAGCGGCCCGTACGATGCTCCATGGCCATGCGGATTACGTCCGGCCATCGGTCAAAAACGGTCCGTGCAATCTCCCGACACTGTGTGTGGGCCATGGCGGCATAGGCTTCATAAATCAGGTAATCGGTCTGGACCTTGCTGTCGCCGACGATCGTCGTGCCCCGTACCACCCCGGCGAATGTAGCCACGGCCCCCGCGGATGGCACCGAGACTTCCCGCACCAGGCGGTCGGTGGACAGGGGCTCTTCGGTAAGCCGAAAGTGAAATCTGGCAGCCAGTTCTTCCGGAGTCATGCGGCACCTCCCGACACCGGCGGGAAGAAGGCCACCTTGTCTTCTTCCTGCAACCTGTGGTCGGCCTTGGCAAACACCTCATTCACGGCAACGTACAAAGGCACCTTGCGCACTCTCAACTCTGGAAATTCCTGGTCCAACCGGTCCAGCAGTTCCCCGACTGTGGTCTCGGCGGGAACTTGCAGGCACCGCTGGGCCCAGCCAGCCTTCTGCCTGAGGGAGGCAAACAGCTCTATCGATATGTTCAAGCGGCAGAGACTCCTTCGGCGGCCGACCAGTCCCCCGACTTGCCTCCGCTCTTGGCCAGGAGCCTGACTTCCCGAATGACTGTGCCTTTGTCCAGCCCCTTGACCATGTCATATATGGTCAGAGCCGCCACCGAAGCGCCTGTCAAGGCTTCCATTTCGACCCCTGTGCGTCCCTGGCACCGGACCGTGCAGGAAATCCCAATCTCCAGACGACTGGGGTCTGGTGCAAAGTCCAGACTGATTGTGCTCAGCGCCAGGGGATGACAGAGCGGCACAAGCTCCGATGTCTTCTTGGCGCCTTGAATGCCCGCTATGCGGGCGGTGGCAAAAAGATCACCCTTGGGCAGATCCTGCTGCAGGATGGCACACATCACTTCTTGGCTTACTGCCACCGTTGCCTGGGCCACTGCCTCTCGCAGGGTGACATTCTTGCCGCCCACGTCCACCATGGTGGCCTGGCCTTGGGAGTCGAAGTGGGTCAAGGACATTGCCGATTTCCACCTCTGCGCTACCACTGGCGCAGATCGAGGGCGGGCAAGACAGTGCCTGGGACAATGTCCTCCTGCCCTGGAAGGACTTCGATCAAGGCGTCCGCATCCAGCATGCTGAGCAACCTGCTGCTGGCCTGCGACCCCGTGGAAATGCCTCGGTAACCGCCTGCACCGGCATGCAATCCAGGATCCCAGGTGATGGAAACCCGGTGGAATTCAGGTCGCATGCGATCGCGCGGCAAGGGTTCCGCCACCATGACCCCGATATTCGGCCAACGGCATTCGGCCATGCCCTGCAGACGGCGCACCGCCAAGGCTACAAACACATAAAAGGTGACCATGGCACTCACAGGATTTCCAGGCAAGGCAAAGATCAGTTTGGGCCTGGCCGCCTTGTGGACCGTAGCAAAGACAAAAGGCTTGCCTGGCTTCATGTTTACCCTTTCGGAATGCAGCTCGGCGCCCATGCCTTGGAGCAAGGCAGGGAGCAAGTCCAATTTCCCCATGGACACTCCACCCGTCGAGATCACCAGGTCGCTGGTGTCCAAAGCGAATTCCAAGGCTTCCTGAAGGTGTTCCGCGGTGTCTTGGGCAATGTGGGTTCCCCCGCGCACCACAGCGCCCATGCGGGTCAGCATCTGGGTCAGAGTCGGGTTGTTGCTGTCCCTGATCTGCCCAAACGCCGGAACCTGGCCCGGATGACACACTTCGTCACCTGTGGACAGCACGGCAATCCGGGGCCTGCCATGGACTTCCAGCCGTGAGACACCAGCGGTGGACAACAGGCCCAATGCCACCGGCCCGATCCTGGTGCCGGCCGGTATCAGCCGCTGGCCGACGGCCAGATCGGAGCCCTGCTGCCTTACGTTGTCCCCCGCCTCCACCCCAACCCGAATTCGGACCTGATCGCCCATGGGCTCCGTGTCTTCTACCCGCACCACTGCGTTTGCGCCTGCCGGCAAGGGAGCTCCCGTCGTAATATAGCTGACATGACCGGGCGACTGGGTGTAGGCCACGGGATGTCCAGCCAACACATGCCCTTGTATCGGAAAGACCCCTTCTCCATCCTGAGCCCTGACTGCATAGCCATCCATGGTCGAAGCCGGAAAGGGCGGAAAGGGCTCACTGGCCAGAATGTCCCGGGCGGCCACCCGGCCAGCTGAGGCCGCCAATGCCACAGTTTCCACAGGCATTGGCGCAGCACAGCGCAAGACCAGTTCCTGTACTGTGTCCACTGACAGGGGAGAAGCCGTCTTTCGGGCCGTCACGGCCCGAGTTGGTGCATGGGGCATGCCAAACCCAAGGGGTGTGCTGAAAGGTACCGAGGTCAATTGTAATCCCACCGGTTTCCATTCCCACTTTCGGAGTCGTCCATTGCCTCTTCGTGTCTTGGAAACCTGCCTGCCCCAGCAGGCGAGAATCTTTGCGGGTGGCACCGCCTTCAAGGTACAATGATTGCAAATAAACTGAATGATCGGATTATTTTGGACAATATTTGTTTTGAGCTGCTCAGAGTTTATAGACTACCTCGTCGCCCACGAACGCCATGGCAGCAAACGCCTGCCGCCTTTGTCCCAAATCAGTGAGGAGACTCATCTGGGAGTGGGCAAGCTGCGAGAGCAAATGGCCGTAGCCAAGGCGCTGGGCTTGATCGATGCCGCACCGCGCCGCGGCATTGAGGCCTTGGGCTACGACTTTCTGCCCGCCGTAAGGGCCAGTCTGGAGGCCGGCATGGCGCTGGATGAGAGCTGCTTTCTGCAATTTGCAGACTTGCGCATGAGTCTGGAGTCTTCCTTCTGGGTTGCGGCTGTGGCCTCCATGACGGACGATGATCTGAAACGGCTGGAAAGGCTGTGCCAGGATGCCCGGGCCAAACTGAACGGTACGCCTACGGAGATTCCCCGAGGGGAACACCGGGAGTTTCATCTGACCGTGTTTCGGCATCTGGGCAATCCCTTTGTCCTGGCCCTCTTGACGGCCTACTGGGACGTATACCAGACGGTCGCCCCCAAGTATTACGAAGATCTGGCCCACTTGCGCGAGATCTGGGTCTATCACCAAGCCATCGTGGATGCGTTGCAGGCAGGGGATGTGGCCCGGAGTCTCGAGCAACACATCCAGCACATGCACTTGCTCGAAATACGCCAAAATCATGTGGCAGTGTCACCCCAGGACACGGCTCCTGCCGTGTCCCGCATTGCGGCATAAACCATCCTGACATTTGACTGCATAGGTGCAAACTCCGATGGCACAAGTGAGGACCGAGGCGCGGCAGATCGCTGTCGCGTCCCAACCGATTGTCAATGATTTCGCCCTTACGGTGGCCACGGCCAATGGCACAGGAAGCCAGACCAGCAATCTGATCCTGCTGCGGACCCTTTTCAACATTGGCATCCCGGTCACGGGCAAGAACCTCTTTCCCAGCAATATCCAGGGCATGCCCACCTGGTATACCATCCGTCTCTCCAAAGATGGATACACCGCCCGGCGGGAAGGCAATGAAATTCTGGTCTGCATGAATCCAGCCACGGCCGTCGATGACATGGCCGAGATGAAGGCGGGCGGCATCATTGTGCATGATGCCGTCATTACGCCCGCCGCCATCCAGGAAGGCATTGCCTACCATGCCCTGCCCATCAAAGAACTGGTCAAGCCTTTCAATGTGCCGACCGCCCTGCGCTCTTACGTAGGCAACATGGCTTATGTGGGAGCCATAGCCTGGCTCATCGACTTGCCCTTGGCGGAGATTGAGAAGTCCCTGTCCAGCCAGCTCAAGGGCAAGGACAAGGCAATTCAGTTGAATCTGGGGGTCATCAGAGCCGCCTACGACTACTGCCAGGCCCATTACGCACACACCTGCCCTTACCGGGCCGAAGCCATGACCGGGCACAACGAAGGCCGCATCCTGATTGACGGCAATGTCGCTGCGGCATTGGGTGGAGTCTTTGGGGGCGTCAATCTGGTTTCCTGGTATCCCATCACCCCGTCTTCCAGTCTGGCGGAATCCTTGGCCGCTGTATTGCCCAAATACAGGTTGGACCCGGATACTGGCCGGCCCACATTTGCGGTGGTGCAGGCCGAGGACGAGATTGCAGCCATTGGCATGGCCATCGGGGCAGGTTGGGCGGGTGCCCGCGGCATGACGGCCACCAGCGGACCTGGCATCAGCCTCATGTCGGAGTTCATTGGGCTGGCCTATTTCGCCGAAATTCCGGTTGTGGTATGGGACATCCAGAGGATGGGGCCCAGCACCGGGCTGCCCACCCGGACCAGCCAGGGGGACGTCCTCAATGCATACACTCTGGGCCATGGCGACACGCACCACGTGGTGCTGTTTCCCGGATCGCCCAAGGAGTGCTTCGAATTCGGGCACGTGGCGTTTGACATTGCCGAGAGGTTCCAGATCCCGGTCTTTGTGCTCAGCGATCTTGACCTGGGCATGAATCTCTGGATCAGTGAACCCTTTGAATATCCTGTTCAGGAACTCGACCGAGGCAAGATCTTGAACAGTGACGAAGTCGAGGCCCTGGCCGCCGCGTGGGGCCGCTACAAGGATGTGGATGGAGATGGGATTGGGTATCGGACGGTGCCCGGCACCCCGTCCAAATGGGCCGGTTATTTCACCCGTGGCACAGGTCATGACGAGCACTCCCGATATTCGGAGGATCCCGAAGTCTGGGAAAGAAACCTGGGTCGTATCCGTCGCAAGTTCGATGCGGCCCGAGATGAAGTTCCTGGCCCTGTCATGGACACGGTGCCCGGGGCCCGTGTGGGCCTGATTTCCATGGGCAGCAACGATCCTGCGGTGCAAGAGGCACGCGACAGGTTGCAGGCGGAAGGCCTTGTCACTGACTACCTGAGAATTCGGGCCCTGCCCATCAACGGACAGGTCAAGGAATTCATCGCGAATCACGAAGTCAGCATTGTGATCGAAAACAATGCGGACGGTCAGTTGCACAGCATTCTGAGCCTGGAGACCGACAGTTGCCAGCCTAGGCTGATCTCTGCCAGCCGTTGCAACGGCTTGCCTTTGACAGCCCGTTGGATCACCTCTGAAGTAGCCAGCATTGCCTTCCAGCAGCCAACAGACAGGATTTTGTGATGGCGGTATCAAGGTCAGCGTCCGACAGGACAGGTCGCCGGGGCCGGGGCCCGGCACTCAATCAACTCGGACTTCCGAAGACGGCTTACAGGGGTCGGCCTTCCACCCTGTGCAAGGGTTGCGGTCACGACAGCATCAGTCAGCGCATCATCAACGTCGTGTGGGAGCAAGGACTGCAACAGCACAGCATCGTGAAGTTGAGCGGCATTGGCTGCAGCAGCAAGACGCCTGCCTACTTTTTGCAAGGCAGCCATGGCTTCAATGGCCTGCATGGCCGCATGGCCGCGCTCAGCACCGGCGTAGTCATCGCCAATCGCGACCTGAAGGTAATCGGAATCAGTGGGGACGGGGACACAGCCTCCATTGGCATCGGGCATTTCAAGCATGCTGCCCGCCGCAACATACCCATGACTTACATCGTGGAAAACAACGGCGTGTACGGACTTACCAAGGGACAGTTCAGCGCCACCGCGGATACAGATCAGGTACTCAAGTATCAAGGCATCAACAAGCTGCCGCCTTTGGACATATGCATTGAGGCCCTGACTGCCAACGCCACGTTCGTTGCCCGCAGTTTTGCGGGCGACCCCAAGCAAGTGGAGGGCCTGCTGGGGGCTGCCCTGCGACACAGAGGCATTTCTGTCCTGGACATCATCAGCCCCTGTGTCACTTTCAACAACGATGAACGGTCCACCAAAAGCTATGCTTGGGGCAGGGAGAACGAGGTTGTCATCAACAGCATTGACTTCATCCCAGACCACGAAGAGATCGAGGTCTCGGACTATGCGGATGAGGCCGAGGTCCAGATGCACGACGGCAGCTGGATCGTATTGAAGAAAGTCGGGGCGGATCACGACCCTACCAGCAAGAGCGCGGCTTCCAAGCTGCTGGAGGATGCCAACACAGATGGCAAGTTTATTACGGGTCTGCTTTACATCAACGAAGACAGGGAAAATCTGATTGAACTGCTGGACCTCACAGATGAGTCGCTAGCTCATTTGCCAGCCTGCAAGCTGCGTCCGGCCCCGGAAGTGCTGGACGAGATTAACAGAACCTATATGTTTGGAGCTTGAACGGCAATTGGGGGCTGCTTGGGTCCAGCGCAACCCACTCCAACGTTCGATGGGCCGACTGTCAGGTTATCTCTCCGTACGCCCCTTTCATCTCTGTCGGGAGCATGCGGGCAATGGCCGCCATGATTTCGTCCGTCAGCTTTCGGGCTGGGTCAGGAGCTCCAGTGGCGATGTCTGCCGCTGCCTCCGCGGTGGACAGGGGCAGACCGTATTTGACTGTAACCCGGGTCCGGTGCCACTGTGTGAATCGTCCGCTCAAGCTAATCTCCCGGGCCCCTATGATGGCCACAGGGACCACACACGCCTTGGTCTTTAACGCCAGGCGGGCCACTCCGGTCTTGCCCCTTTCCAGGCTGGCAAACCGCTTGCCTTCGGGAAACATGCCGAGGACCCTGCCCTGCTTGAGGTACTGCAGGGCTGCCGCAATGGCCTGTCTGTCATTCTGGCCTCGCCGCACAGGAAAAACCCCGGCCTTCCTGAAATAGGCTGCCAGCAAGGCATTCTTCTCAAACAACTCCTGTTTGGCCATGAAGTGAATTTGGCGCGGACTGGTGCAGCCCAGAATGATGATGTCATGCCCTGACGTGTGATTGGAAGCCAGTACCACCGGTCCACTGACCGGAATGTTCTGAATCCCTTCCACCTGAATCCGGTAGAAGAGTTTCTGAAAGAAAGAGAGCATCACAAACGACAGCAGCCAAATGAAGGATGCGTCCCTGGGCATAAAGAACTTCTGATTTGACATACGACTTTCGGGGTACAGCGTTGGGAGCAAGTCACAAACCGCAAATCATTTCGCCCCGATTATAGGATAAGCAGAACCGGAATCCGCCATGCCATGTTATGGCTGGGGAGGAAAAGCAAACAGAAAGTGACAGACTGTCCGAGAGTCTCGGAAATCTATTGCGCTATTTGCACAATAATATATGCCGAAACCCTTCTATATTTGCCGTTCCTTGCCCTATTGTTGTGCACAGTGACGGAACTGTGTCAACACATTTAGGCATTATAAACAATCCTATGTCCTTGGGCAGCCCCTTACAATTTTTTCCATGTTCATTCACACAGCCATAGAGGGGTCTTGAAAGTAAATGAATGCAACATGGATTCTACGCCGGGGACCAGTGGTGCTGCTGCTAGTTCTCATTATGGGGATGCTGGCCACGGGCTCTGTCTTCGCTGCCGATCCAACCGGGGCAGACTTGATGGCAGGCTCCGACGATCCCAATGGAATAGCGCTGACCTTTGTATGGATGATTGTCTGCGGCGTCCTGGTGTTCTTTATGCAGGCAGGTTTTGGTCTCGTAGAGGCTGGCTTTGCCAGGTCCAAGAACACTGTCAATATCTGGTCCAAGAACTACCTGGACTTCTGCATTGGCGGGTTGGCGTACTTCTTCTTCGGCTACGGCATCATGTACGGAACCGACATCGCAGGCTTCATTGGCAGTGACGGCTTCCTGTTGCTGGGAGAATACTATGATGTCGGACATGCGCGTGATTGGTTCTTCCAGATGGTCTTTGCAGCCACGGCCGCCACGATTGTGTCTGGGGCCATGTCCGAACGGACCCGAATTACCGCCTACATGGCATACAGCTTCCTGTTGAGCGGCATTGTGTACCCTCTGAGCGGTCACTGGGTCTGGGGCGGCGGCTGGCTGGCTGGACTGGGCTTCCATGATTTTGCGGGGTCAGGCGTTGTCCACATGGTGGGCGGTTTTGTCGGTCTGATCGGGGCCAGAATGGTCGGTCCACGGAACGGCAAGTACAACAGGGACGGGACGCCCAATGAAATGCCTCCCCACAACGCCACGTACATTGTCCTGGGGGGTCTCATCCTGTTTGTGGGCTGGTTCGGGTTCAATGCAGGCAGTACCCTGTCCGGGACAGATCTGCGCATGAGTGTCATTGCAGTCAACACCATGCTGGCGGCGATCACCGGGTCCACCGTTCTGGCCTATCAGAGTCTCGCCCGCACCGGCAAGGTGAGCCTGACGCGCTCTGTCAATGGTTCACTGGCAGGCTTGGTGGCCATCACGGCCCCTTGCGGAGTCGTGGCGCCGTGGGCTGCCATGGTCATTGGCGGTTTGGGTGGCATAGTGCTGCTGTGGAGCGAAGGCTTCATTGAAAGAACCTTGAAGATTGACGATCCGGTGGGTGCGGTTTCCGTGCACGGCGTTGTGGGTCTCTTTGGAGTGTTGGCCGTGGGCATCTTTGCAGATGGCTCATACGCGGATGTATCCGGACTGATTGCGGGCAACTTTACCCAAATTGGCATCCAGGCCTTGGGGGGCATTGTGATCATGCTGTGGGCCCTGATTGGAGGTGGCATCATGTTCGCACTGATCAAGGCGGGAATTGGCCTGCGGGCTTCCGATGAAGAGCAAGAGTCCGGATTGGACATGCCGGAGCACGGCATGGCCGCCTACCATTTTGAAAGCTAGGCGGGGCATTCCTCGACCGTGACCATCTGACTGGACCGGTTGGGTCGCCAGCAACCGAACTCGGGTCAGGCAAGCCTCCCGGCAGTGCCGGGAGGCTTTTTTCTTGGGAATATACCCTGTTGTACGGATTGGACAGGTATGGAACGGCGAGCGTCCAGACGAGAAGGGTTTTGCCCTCCTGGGGTCGGAGGCGGCCGCCCAGTTCTCTCCTGCGGCCGCCATCGTGAAAGCCGTGATTCCAGCCGAGAAGCACCGCAAGGAGCCCATCCCCCACGACCCCGAGAAGTACCAGGGGCGGAACCCAATCGAACATTTCTTCCATCGCCTCAAGCAGTTTCGGCGTATGGTCACACGATATAATAAACCGCAGGGTACGTATTTGGCCTTCGTCCATCGGGCAGGGCAATCGCAAAGTCGCGAGTAGGAGCCAAGCTGTTTATATTTCCCCATGTACGATCTGTGTTTCGACCTAATTTGTCTCTCTGGGAAACTCCATCTGTCAAAACAAACGAACTTTTATATTGACAAATTGGTTGCCTTGAAATCAAATCTAGACTTTGCGATTGCCCTGTCCATCGGGTCGCCGCGTGGATTATGCTCACCTAATTTAGGGACACGCCCTAGACAGGAAAGATGTGCAGACACCAAGTCCTGCCGAATCTAGTGGAGAGCGTTGTGGAGGCCTGCGTCAGCCGGCACACGGTGAGGCAGGTGCGGCCCGGCATCTCTTGGTGTTTGGCCCGGTGGAAGAACGTTCTTGATGGCGTTCAGCTCCGGGTTGCAGGGAAGCAGAAACTACTCTGTCCCCGCTGTCTCCAGCTCTAGCTGTGCCTCCTGTGGGCAAGAGCTGTGCTGGCCCAATGGTTTGCTGAGAGTTAAAGTGGAAAACAAACAGTTCATTGCCATTTGTTTCCTCATAGGTTGTGTTATGGGGATTATGTTCTATGTCATGGCTGAAATTGTCTCGTTAATGGCACAGATGCGGGTATATTGAGTTGAAGACGTTCTTCCAAGGCTTATTGTCGGCATTCTGTGGTTTTTGGCTTGTATTCCTCTTTTTGATGGAAATCTTTCCCTGGTTTGTAGGATACATTTGCTATTATTGGTTTTGGGGCGCATGGGAGCAACTGTTTTGCTCCTGAGGAATTCCCCTGTGATCAGAATCCACAGATCGGGCTCACGATTTTGGTGGGTTCCCATGCGCTAAGATCTACGGCTCACCGATGGCCCGGCAGTACCGGATTTCAATGCAGCCATGTTCTTCATTGACTGTGTGTGATAGTCAGGAGGATGTTGTCTACCTCGGTGAACATCATCACTGCTGCCTACCTCCGCAGGTATGGGAGCATCGCAAACTCCCCGCACTGGGTCTTGGACATGATGGCCTTCCAAGAGGACGCATATCGGTTCCACAAGGGCCATGTTGACCGCCCCTGCAGTACACGGTCCACCTGTGATCTACGTCGGCATACCTGTACAACATGAGACATGGATTACAAGTGCCTCAAGATGGGTCGGAATCTGGCGTACAGAGAAGAAATCTAGATTTGTGCGATTGTTCTCTGGTTGGAAGGATGGTAGGGAACCTTGGGATGTTTTGCCTGCTGCCCTAGAATGAGACAAGAAAGCTGGCAGGTCCAGCTATTGCTGGCAGAGATACAAGGGAGACGCCAACATGAGTCAGACACCTCAGTTTCAGGAAAATCTGGACAGCTTGCAGGAGAACGGCTACCTGCACATCAAGAATGCGCTGGACCCCGATACCGTGGCCCAATGGAAGAAAGTCTTGTATGCAAAGTACAAAAGGGAAGAGTATTGCGGTGCCAATTCCGTAGGCAATGTCTATTTTGACAAGCTGCTGGGTCAGGTCACGGATATGGTCACGCCGCTGTTGACACTGCCGCGTACAACCGCATATCTGAAGGCCATTATGGGCCGGCAGTGCCAACTGCGCAGTGTGCGCGCCCATGTGAATCCGGCGTCGTACAAACAGGAGTGGCACATGGACTTCTCCGACTACTACTATCAGGAAGACAAATCCAGGGCCCTGAACCCTGCCAAAAGTCTGTGCATGAACCAGACCTTCTATTTTACGGACAATGATCCGGGCGTGGCCCGTCTGACCTTCCTCAAGGGCTATTTGAAACAACCCATTCCGGATGAGCTCGTGCCCCACATTGGGTACACCGACGACCGCCAGAACGTCTTTCAGGTCTGGTGCGACAACCAGGAGCACGTCGACCTGCATCCCAAGGCAGGCGATGCCGTGGTCTTCTACAGCCACATTCCCCACCAGGGGGCCAAACTTCGGGAAGCGACGCCGGACGAAGACATCCGGGCCAATCTGGTCTTCCACTTCCAGCAGACCCCGATGTTCCCCGGGATCATGTTCGTGAGCGATCCGCAGTTCACGCTGGATACACTGGGCTATCGAGGCAGTTTCCCCTTCGCGTAGAGGGAAATTTCAAGGAATGTAGCCCCTTCTTGGCCCTGCCCCGATATGCCAGGCCCACAGTGTGCTACGGGGCAGCAGGGGCAACGCGGCGCAGGACCGCATTGCGGTAGTCCCGGTTCATCTGCGAGATAAAGTCCTGGCTGATCTCCTTGGGGCAGACCACAGTGCAGGCGCCCATGTTGGTGCAGCCGCCAAAGCCTTCTGCATCCATCTGCGTCACCATGTTGACCACCCGCTGCGGCCGTTCCGGCTGGCCTTGCGGCAAGTGGGCCAGATGCCCGACCTTGGCCGCTGTAAAGAGCATGGCCGACCCATTGGGACAGGCGGCCACACAGGCCCCACACCCAATGCAGGTGGCCGCGTCCATGGCGCGGTCCGTCATCTGTTTGGGGATCGGAATGGAGTTGGCCTCCGGCGCGGTCCCAGTGGAAAAGGAGATGTATCCGCCTGATTCGATGATGCGGTCAAAGGCCCCGCGGTTGACGACCAGATCCTGGATTACAGGAAAGGCGCTGGCCCGCCAAGGCTCAATCACAATGTGTGCGCCGTCTTCAAAATGGCGCATGTGCAATTGGCACACGGTATGACCTGGCACGGGTCCGTGGGCCATGCCGTTTATGAGCATGCCGCACATGCCGCAGATGCCTTCCCGGCAGTCATGGTCGAAGGCTATGGGATTCTCTGCGCGGGCCTCCATCAGGCGTTCATTGAGCAAATCCAGCATTTCCAGAAATGAGGAATCAGGACTTACATCCTTCACCTCGTATTCTTTGAAACCGCCCTTGCGGTCTGCGGCCGATTGCCGCCAGATGCGTAACCTGAAATCCATGCAACTTTCCTGTCGACTACGGTGCGGGCTTATTTGTAGCTGCGTTGGCTGAGGGGAACTTCCTGGAATTCCAAGGACTCCTTGTGCAGGCGCGGCACCCGGTTGTCTCCCGTGTAGGCCCAGCCCGCGGCGTAGGCATATTGGGCATCGTCCCGCTGAGCCTCGCCTTCCGATGTCTGACTTTCGACCCGGAAGTGTCCTCCGCAGGATTCCTCCCGGTGCAAGGCATCCAGGGCTATCAGCTCGCCCAGTTCAATCAAGTCCGCGACGCGTCCTGCCAGTTCCAAATTCTGGTTCAAGGTGTCCGCATCGCCCGGCACATGCAAGTCCTGCCAGAAGGAAGCCTTAAGATCCTGCAACCGGGAACGGGCTTCGATCAGGCCTGCCCGGTCACGGGCCATACCGCATTGGGTCCACATGATGTGTCCCAGTTCCCGGTGAAACGAGGTGGCGGTCCGTGTGCCTTGCAAGGACAGCAGGGCCTGCAGGCGGTGTTCCACTTCCTCGACACATTGCTGGACGGCAGGATGGTCCGGCGCAACGTCCGTCACCGCGGTGCTGGCCAGATAGTGGCCCACGGTATAGGGAGCTATGAAGTATCCGTCCGCCAGACCCTGCATGAGGGCACTGGCGCCCAGGCGATTGGCTCCGTGATCCGAGAAATTCGCCTCTCCCAACACAAAGAGCCCTTGCAGATTGCTCTGCAGGTTGTAATCCACCCACAGCCCCCCCATCGTGTAGTGCACCGCCGGGTAAATCCGCATGGGACGGGCATAAGGGTCTTCCCCCGTTATGCTCTCGTACATGTCGAAGAGGTTGCCATACCGGGCCTCGATCACGTTGCGTCCGAGCCGCGCAAAAGCCTCCGAGAAATCCAGATAGACCCCATTCCTGAGAGGTCCAACTCCATATCCTTCATCCACGACCGTCTGGGCATTGCGAGAGGCCACGTCCCTGGGAACCAGGTTGCCGAAGCTCGGATATCGCTCTTCCAGGTAGTAGTAGCGCTCTGATTCAGGTATGTCCTGGGGAGCCCGGGTATCGCTCTTGGCCCGCGGAACCCAGATCCGACCGTCATTCCGCAGGGATTCGCTCATCAATGTGAGTTTGGACTGGTGTTCTCCGGCGGGAGGAATGCAAGTCGGGTGTATCTGGGTATAGCAGGGGTTGGCCAGGTAGGCTCCGCGCCGGTAGGCTCGCCACACGGCCGTCACATTGGTGCCCTTGGCGTTGGTGGAAAGGTAAAAGACATTGCTGTAGCCGCCGGTGGCCAGCACTACAGCATCTCCCAGATAAGGATTCAGTGCTCCTGTCAACAGGTTCCGCACGACGATGCCGCGGGCCACCCCGTCCACCATGATGAGATCCAGCATCTCCGACCGGGTATGCATTGCCACCTGGCCCGCCGCAATCTGGCGGGCCAGGGACTGATAGGCGCCCAGCAGCAGCTGTTGCCCCGTCTGTCCACGCGCATAGAACGTGCGCGCTACCTGGACTCCGCCGAAGGATCGGTTGTCCAGATAACCCCCATATTCCCGGGCAAAGGGAACCCCTTGGGCCACACATTGATCGATGATGTCGGTGCTGATCTGAGCCAGGCGATAGACATTGGCCTCGCGGGCCCGGAAATCCCCGCCTTTGACCGTGTCATAGAAGAGTCTCCGGATACTGTCTCCGTCGTTGCGATAGTTCTTGGCGGCGTTAATGCCCCCCTGGGCAGCCACACTGTGGGCCCGGCGGGGACTGTCCTGAAAACAGAAGCAGGAAACCCTGTACCCTTGCTCGGCCAGGGCCGTGGCAGCCGATGCCCCGGCCAGCCCCGATCCCACGACAATCACGTGATGATGCCGTCGGTTGGCAGGCGCCACAAGCTGCATGTGGAAGCGGTGGCTGTCCCACTTTTCGGCCATGGGCCCTGCCGGAACCTTGCCGTTCAGCTCCTCTCCCACGTCCCAGGTCGGGACCAATCTGTCAGTTGAGCGCTCAGCCACTGTTCTACCCCACGAAACCCGCAACCACGGAGAGTGGTATCACGGCAAACCCAATGGGAATGCCCAAGGCCAACGTAGAAGCCAATACTCTCACGCCCTTGTTGGCGGACTCACTGCGCCAGCCCATGGTTTGAAAGAAACTCCATGCACCATGGTACAGATGGAGGCCAACCACAATCAATGCAAACAAATACAGGGCCACATGAATGGGGTTGTGGAAACCGGCCACCAGATTCTGGTACGGTTGCCCCCGGACAAAGCCAGACTGCAGGAGAGAGCTCCCCCAAGTGAAATGCGCCACGTGATACAGCAGGAATGCGGCGATTGCAGCTCCCCCCCAGCGCATGGTCACCATGGCGTAATTGGCTTCCACAATCCTGTAGGTGTCGTAGTTCTGCGGCCGTGCCCGGGAGGCCATCATCTTCAAGGCAATGGCAGCCCAAATGTGCAGGGCGATGGACACGACAAAGACCACGCGGGCGGCCAGCAGTGCATGGCCCTCTCCCAGCAGGGGGGCGCCCAACAACCGCAGGCCTTCGGCATAATGGTTGAATGCGTCAGGTCCCCCAAAGACCTTCAGATTGCCGTACATGTGCAACACCAAGTACCCGATCCAAATCAGGCCAGTGATGGACATGATGATTTTCTTCCCGATCGAAGAGCGAAACAACACCTGAAAAGTCAGTCTCCTGGCTAGGCAAGGATACCGGGTGCCCCCAGTGCGTCCCCGCTACATGTGGGCCACAATTTCCTTGGCAAACTGGCTGCAAGACACTTTGGTGGCGTTGTCCATGAGGCGGTGCAGATCGTAGGTGACGGTCCGCTGGGCAAAGGTGCGACTCATGGCCGCAATCAAGGCCTCTGCCGCTTCGGTCCAGCCCAGATGCCGCAGCATCATTTCACCACTCAAAAGCAGGGATGAGGGATTTACCTGATCCAACCCTGCATATTTGGGTGCGGTGCCATGGGTGGCCTCAAAAATGGCCCTGCCAGATTCGTAATTGATGTTGGCGCCGGGAGCAATGCCGATGCCGCCGATCTGCGCAGCCAGGGCATCGCTGATATAGTCTCCGTTCAAATTCATGGTGGCAATGACATCATATTCCGCGGGACGAGTCAGGATCTGCTGCAAGAAGGCATCTGCGATCGCATCCTTGATGATCAGGCCGCCGGGCAGTGTCAGCCATGGCCCCCCGTCAACCTCGACTCCCCCAAACTCTTGCTTGGCCACCTCATAGCCCCAGCTGCGGAAGCCTCCTTCCGTGAACTTCATGATGTTGCCTTTGTGCACCAAAGTCACACTCTGGCGCTCATTGGCCAAGGCATAGTCAATGGCCGCCTTGACCAGGCGGTGGGTGCCTTCCACACTGATCGGCTTGATCCCGATGCTGGATGTGTCAGGGAAGCGAATTTTCTCCGACCCCATTTCGGTGCGAATGAAGTTCACGACCTGCCGGGCTTCCGGTGTTTCGGCTTCCCACTCTATGCCGGCATAGATGTCTTCGGTATTTTCGCGGAAGACGACCATGTCCACGAGTTCGGGCTGGCGCACGGGACTGGGCACCCCCTCAAAGAACCGCACCGGTCTTACGCAGGCATATAGATCCAGCTTCTGGCGCAGGGCCACATTGATGCTGCGGATGCCCCCGCCCACCGGCGTGGACAACGGCCCCTTTATGGCCACCAGGTACTCATCTATGGCATCCAAGGTCTCTTCCGGCAGCCAGACACCATCCCCATACATCTCCACGGCCTTCACTCCGGCATAGATTTCCATCCAGGCAATGGCCTTTGCACCGCCGTAGGCCTTTTCCACGGCCGCATCCAATGCCAACTTGCTGGCCTGCCAAATGTCGGGTCCAGTGCCATCGCCTTCAATGAAAGCCACTATGGGGTTGTCAGGCACATGCAGGTTGGACCCGTCGAATGTAACCTTGCTGCCGTTGGCAGGGACTGCAATATGAGTGTTGGGCATCTCGCTTCCTCGATGATCACGTTGTCAAAGTGAAGGCCAGCAGCGGACCGTCGGTCTGGCCTTTCCGCCAACAAGCATAATATGAAACAGGCCGTAATTCGCTGTTGCCCAAGCCTTCTGACAGGAAAATCACAGTGTTTCGTTGTCCGGGGACCATCATGGGCCCCAGGCTGGTGCCTGACCCGCCTGGACCTTCCCCCGGGAGCGGGTCAACGGTTCTGGTCAAACCACCTCTTCATGTAACGGGCGCATTCCATCACGGCCTCGTCCTCCACGACCGCATCTCCGACATCCAGATCCATTTCCATGGCCATGACGAAACGCTCCCGCTGATCGGCAATGCGCTTGAGTTCGGCCAGCACCGGGGGAAAGTCCACGTCCCCCATGCCGATCGGCACCGAACTGCAGACTCCCTCCACAATGCGATAGTCCCGCACGTGGGCATGATAGGTATAGTCCGCCAGTTTCCTGGTTGCCACGAGCGGATCCTCGTCCAGAATGAACCAGTTGCCCGTGTCGTTGTGCAAGCCAACATTGTCCGCGCCCAGTTTCTGGAAAATCTCCAGGAAATCATCACTGTTGAAGAAATCGTAGTTCTCCGTAGTGACAACCATGTTGTACTCTTGGGCGGCCTCGGCCAATTCCCCAATTTGGTCAATGGCGATCCGCACGCGCCCGTCTCGCTTGACCCGGCCACCGTAGCTGAAGTAGAAAAGGCCCAACGGCGAACCCAGATAGTGGGCCACTTCCAGATTGCGGATGCTGTGGGCGATGGGACCGGCAGCAAAGTCCGCGTCCGCGTGCAGCCCCAGGGTGCCGACAATGACTGTGGGTACCAGATTAAGGTCTGCCAGGCGAGACTTCAATTCCTTCAGGTAACTGATTTCAGTAGAAGCCAAGGCGCCTACGCCAAAGTCGATTCCCATGGGCTCGATCGACAGTTCCCTGGCCACATGGCTGACCTTGTCCAGGACGACGTCAATGACCGGCCGGTCTTGAGGCTGGCGCAGCTGCCGCCTGTACGAATCGGAAAGAATGCCAAGGGTCACACTCATGCCAGATGCTCCTGCAAGGTAACAAGTGAAAGGTGCTGCCGCACAGCACTCTACGCCAAGTAGGATTTCAGGTAGGGAACCTCGATGTCAAAAATGTGCCGCAAGGCCGACGAAGGCACATGGGGCTCCAAGGTGACGTATCCGTCGTACCCGTCCGCCTTGATGCGTTCCAAAATGCGTTCCACATTGAAGGCTGCGTCAGGCAAGGCCACGTAGCCAATCCAGGCATCTCGACGGCCCCTCATCAGTCCGCCCTTGAAGCACTCCCATTCCGCATGCCAGTGAATGCCCCCCTTGAGGTGAACATAGCCCACGAAGTCCTTCAGCAACTCATAGGCATAAGGATAGGGTTCTTCGTAGGCGTGATAGTAATTGCATGGATCATACTGGGTCTTGAAGTGGGGAGAATCCACCGCTTCCAGAATGTGCCTCACATCCTGCACCAGGCCGGATTCGTCATGCGCCTCGTTCTCCAGCACGATAACCACATCTTGGGTGCCCGCGTATGCCGCCGCGGGCTTCATGGCCTCGATGAAGACTGCAGGGGGCATATGGGCCAGATAACAGTTCACAACCGGCGCGCCCAAGGTCGCCGCGGTGTCCACGGCACCGGCCAATGCGGCGGTGGCGTTGGCCACTCCCCCTGAGGAAGTGCAGACCCGCATGGCATTGAATCCCAGCGTGACGCATGCACAGTGCATTCCTGCTGCCGCATAGGCGGCCTTGGCTCCATCCACATCCTTGGATTCATATCGTTCCCTTTCCTCGGGCGTCTCGCCGCCGACCAGGTTCTGGGGCCATATTTCCATGGCGTCCAAACCATAGGAACGCACAAATGCCAAAGCCTCTGCCAGTGAGTGTTCGCGGGCCAGCATCTGCCCATTCAATGCCATCTTCATGTATTTAGGTTCCTTTTGCAATTCGCAGGTCTAGTAGACCAGTTCCACGACAGAGCCCGAGGTGGCCGACTCTTCGACAGCATCCAGGAAGATCATGTCTTCCAAGGCCTCCTGCGCGGTGGGCGAATGCGGGGCGCCGTTCAGAATCGCGTCCGAATAATGCTCGATTTCCTTCCAGTAATTGTTGAAGTGATCCAGATGTTGCAGATTGGACTCGAAGTCCAGTTCGTACCCGCCTGCATGGCAAGTCAGATGCCCGCCCGGATTCTGGGCGAAACAGTCGTAGACAACGGCCTTGCCCTCTGTGCCCATCACGGCAAACGTACTGTCGTTATGGGAGTAGCAGGTGCTGATCACACCGGGCACGCCATTTTCCAACTGAAACCAGCCCATGGCGGTATCCGGAGCCGGGAAGTCCTTGGCCACCACAGTGGACATGTGGGCGGATACCCGGGCCACCCGGGACCCCAGCAACTCCCGGATGGCAAAGGCGAGATAGATCCCTGCATCCAGCAGCGGTCCCCCTCTGCGTCCCGTCCAACGCCAGGAACCAATCTTGTCCAAGGTATAGCCACGCCACGCCGAGAACGAGAAGCTGGCATTCACCATGGCGATCTGTCCCAGCGTCCCATTCTGGATGAGTCTTTTGGTCTCCCGAAAGGAATCCCCGAATCGCGACATGTAGGCACACATCAGGCGCACTCCGTGCTCCTCACAGCCAGCCATCATGGTGCGGGCTTCATGGGCGTCGATGCAGAGTGGCTTCTCGCTCAACACATGCTTGCCTTGGGCCGCGGCATCCAGGCAGACGGGCAGATGAACCTCATTGGGCAATCCCAGATACACCACATCCAAGGCGTCGGACCGCAACAGCTCCTGGTAATTGGCATAGACAGAGACTCCGGCTCCCCACCGCTCCCGCACCATGTCCAGTCGTTCCGGCCGGATATCCGACACAGCCACCAATTTGGCGTTGGATGCCTTGTCAATGCCGGGCATGGCCTTGTCGAAGGCTATCTGTCCGCACCCGATTACTCCCCACCGCAACATTGATTCACTCCCCAGAACAACTATGGTCCAATCCTGCGAATATAAACATAGTAGGCCCCGAATTCGGCACCCGAGTTGGGCACCAGGCAGGTTTGCAGGTGGACAGGCCCTTGCTCCAGTTCGAATTCAAAGACGATCCCCTTCTCTTCCATGCCCACAGCGGCTGCAGCGCATTGAGCGCCCACCTGAATGCGAGCCCACCGGACATCAATGGCGACCCCCCCGCCATATCCCGAATCGAAGGTCATCTCCGACAGGGCCAGGGCTTTCCCCGGTATGCCGCTGCGGAGGGCTCGATCTGCTTCGCGGGGCCACCGCCGCAGTTCGAAACTATACCGACCGGGAGCGGCAACTTGCAATTCCCAGTAGCCGTTGAAACGCAATCCGGCCCGCACCTGATTTTGATTCCAGACGCATGCACAGTCCGGATTGCGCCAATCATGGCTGTTCACGACTTGGGCCGGAACGCAGGGGTCGCCGATGCGGATGGGAATTTCGGCCAGAGCCTGGTGGGACACCCGTTCCCACCAGGCTTCGTAGTCTGCCTGCAGGCGGGACACCACACGCGGGAAGGCCAGGGCCACGTCTTGGGTTTGCCCCGGGTCAGCCTCCATGTCATAAAGTTCCAGACCGTTCACCAACCGCCACCGCTGCGTCATGACCGCGCTTCGTCGCCACTTCACTGGGTAGACGAGCCGTTGCGAATCCGTAACCAGAGTGCGAGCTGGCCATGTTCCCGCCGCATTCGCAAGGAGCGGGCCGAGACTGCGGCCATCCCAGTCCAGTGGCTGATGCAGTTCCAGGCCACACAGCTCCAGCAGGGTAGGCATCAGATCAACATTGGCCGCCAGTTCCGGCACATCCCGGCCCGCGGCCATACCGGCCGCAGGCCAGTGCAGGAAGAAAGGAACGCGGTGCCCGCCGTCATAGGGAGAGCCTTTCTGCCCTCTCATGCCGGCATTGTAGCCGCTGGTCACGAAGTGATCCTGATCCGTCCGCAGGCCTCCGGCAGAGCCATTGTCCGTCGTGAAAATGAGAATTGTGTTGTCCGCGAGTTTCCACTCCTCCAGCCGTTTTCGCAAAGCGCCAAAGTTTGCGTCGATGCTGGTTACCATGCCGTAGAAGTTGGCTCGTTCCGGGTCCGCAGTGGATTCTTGGTAGGGTTCACTGTACTGAGACTCCACGAGATGCGGCGCATGCGGCGCATTGGTCGAGATCATGCAGAAAAAAGGCCCTTGCCGGTGCCGTTCCACAAAGGCGCAGCCCTGCTGAAACCAGACATCGGTACAGTACCCTGGGAAACGCCGATGTTCCGCGCCCGTCCAGTATGCATCGTCAAAATAGCAGTTGCCCCAGTGGTCGGGGGTATTGCCAACTCCACCCCCGCCATGGACCACCACCTCCTCAAATCCGCGATCCTGCGGACGATAGGGGTAGTTGTCCCCCAAGTGCCATTTGCCAAACAGACCCGTGGCGTAGCCGTTGGCCCGAAAGGCGTCAGCCAATGAATATTCATCGGCACGCAGCAGCGAACGGCCCCCAATGGTGTGCCACACACCGGTGCTGTTCGCATAACGTCCAGTCAGCAGGCCAGCCCGGGTAGGAGCGCAAGTCGGACCCACATGATAGTTGGTCAGGCGCACGCTTTCGCCGTGAAACCGATCCAGATGCGGCGTCTGAACAACAGGGTTGCCATGGCATCCCAGGTCTCCATAACCCTGGTCATCTGTGATGACCAGGATTACATTGGGCTGTTGCAGCATAACCAGGGCATCAATGAGAATGGGTCGGAAAAGGCCTGCACCGACTTGGACTCAGTGCTGAGGCTGGTCTCCCAAGGCGGCCTGCAACTTAGTGAGGGTGCGCAGCAGACCCGCCTGGACCTCCGCGTAGGGGGCCAACCCGAATCGGTTATGCAACTCCTGCGGATCATCGTGCAGGTCAAAGAGCTCCCATTCCGGGCTGGTGTCATGATCGATGGCTCCTGTGCAACCCAGGGAGCGTCCGTAGTAATGGATCAGCTTGTAGCGGTCTGTACGGACTCCATAGTGGGCCGGAATGTGGAAATGGGCCAAATGCATCCAATACCGGTAATACATGGCCTGTCGCCAGTCCGGGACCGTCTGTCCCCTCGCCAGAGGCGCGAAAGACCGGCCTTGCATCGCTGCAGGCGCTGGAATTCCGGCCATTTCCAGGAGCGTAGGGGCGAAATCCACATTCAGGACCATCTCCTCCCGGACAGTGCCCGGGGCGATGACCGCAGGATATCGGATGAGGCAAGGAATGCGAATGGATTCCTCGTACATGAACCGCTTGTCGTACCAGCCGTGGTCGCCCAGAAAGAAACCATGATCCGCGGTATAGACGACCATGGTGTTCTCGACCAGGCCTTCTTCCTCCAGGTGGTGGAGAATGCGGCCCAGGTTTTCATCAATGGCTTGTACACATCGGTAGTAGTTGCGGATGAATTCCTGATAATTCCAGGCCACTCTGTCGGTATCGGCATCAGGGGTGCCCGCTGTCTGTGGCAAATGGTTCTTCAAGTGCATCGTCTTGATCTTCGCGCTGGACATGGCCGCCGCTTGCGCTCTTTCCTGATAGTCGTCCCGCAGGGTAGGTGGCTCAGGCACGGTTGCCGTGTAGCTGTGCCGGTGTCGAGGATGCGGCTCAAACGAATCGTGAGGGGCCTTGTGCGCCAGGCAGAGAAAGAAGGGTCTCTCTTCTTCCCTGCCGCCCAGCCATGCCAAGGCAGAATCGGTCAGGATGTCGGTCACGTATCCGTCATTGGTCTTGGCATGGCCCATTTCCAGCGTCTCGGGATCGAAGTAGGCCCCTTGTCCCGGCAATACATTCCAGTAGTCAAAGCCTCTTGGATCCGATTTTCCCCCATGCCCCAAATGCCATTTGCCAACCATGGCAGTCTGATATCCGGCCGCCTGGAAAGCCATGCCCAGGGTGGTTTCCCGGTCATGATCGATGATGTCGTTGAGGGTCTTGATCCCGGTGGCATGGCTGTACTTGCCAGTCATGATGGAAGCCCGGGCCGGCGTACAAATGGCATTGGTACAAAAGCAATTCGCCAAACGCAGGCCTTCGGCAGCCAGCGAATCCAGATGGAGGGTGCGGTTGTATCGCGCCCCGTAGGCCCCTATGGCGGCAGGGGCGTGATCATCCGCCACGACAAGAATGATGTTGGGTCGGGGCATTGGCTTCGGGCCGCCAGTCCGGCAGGATAGGGCAGAAAGTGCGAACTCTTTGGTATTGTAACAATCAGGGGAGCGGAGTCCCGCTCCTCGATTGCTTCGGATCCGCCAAGGACCGTCAAGTGCCTGCTTGTCTCAGGAAGGACAGATGACCATAATCAGAACTTTGCATGCCGAATATATTTGGCCCACCTTGTTGGTCGTGGCCGTTCTCTATGCCATAGCCTTGATCATGGGACTGCTGCAGAAAGGCGAGTACGGCACGTGGCAGAAGCTGGGGGGGCTGGTGCTTCTGATCCTGATGGATCTGCAGCTGCTGGCGGGATTGGTGCTGTATGGAGTGCAGCAGAGATGGAGCGGCACCGATGTCTTGCGCAGCTATGAGCATCCCTTTCAGATGATTGTGGCAATCGTGGTTTTCCATGTCGGCTACCGACAGGTGGGAAACGCTCTGGACCAGCGAAAGAAGCTGCGAAACGCCTTGATCTGGATGGTTGCATCCCTGATCATCTTGGGGGCTGGTTTGGTCCGCATCAGGGGGTGGATGGGAACATGAATGCAATGTGGCTCTCTAGTCTGGCCATTGCCCACCGCATATGGGCCATTCCCTTTGGTCTTCTCGCAGTTGCCACATTCGGGATGCTGGCCTATTCCATGATGGGAAAGCGTCCCCTGGCTTCGCACTTTCTGTTGTGGAACCGCGTTTTCCTGGTGTCACTGGACATGCAGTGGATGTTGGGCGTCCTGCACTGGGCGGTGGGGCAGCAGTGGCAAGGCACATCACCGCTGGTGGCTTTTCGGCATCCCATTCTCATGACCGCAGTCTGGATAATGTACCGATATGGGAACCGGAAGATGAAGGCTGCGGCTGAGGAACAAACCCGGATTCGCGACGGTTTTGCCTATTACTTGCTGTCTGGCGCCTTTACGATTGTCGGGGTGTGGCAGATCCTCAATCTCTGAACCATCTGGGAGTCTATCCCCGGCGAAAGGCCAGCACCGCGTTCTGGCCGCCGAATCCAAAAGCATTGACCAAGGCCACCTCAAGGTTGGCGGACCGGGCACAGTTGCCCACCACATTCAGTTCTATTTCGGGGTCGGGCGTATAGCCGATCGTAGGCGGGATCATGCCAGTCTCCAATGCCTTTACGGCCGCCACCGCACTATGGGCCCCGGCAGCTCCCAAGGAGTGGCCGATCATGCTCTTGACGCTGGTGACCGGTATTGCGCTTCCCCGTGCACCGAAAGTGCGGTGAATGGCCTGACACTCTGTCTTGTCGTTCAATACCGTCCCGGTGCCGTGGGCAAAAATCACGTCGACTTCATCGGGACCGAGACCCGTGCGCTGCAACGTTTGGGTCATGGCGCGCGCAGCCCCCTTGCCCGCCGGGTCCGGAGCCGTAATGTGGTAGGCATCGCTGGTCAGGTATCCACCCAACAGCTCGGCATAAACATGGGCCCCTCGGGCGTCGGCATGTTCGGCAGTCTCAAGAATCAGGACACCGCATCCTTCGCCTGGGGCGAAGCCATCCCGGTCCACCGAAAAGGGCTTGCTGGCCTGCCGCGGGGCAAGGTCCTCGGTCAAGGTCCCGATACGTCCAAAGGACGTGACGATGGACTTCTCCAGCGCGGCTTCGCAGCCACCGGCAATGATGGCGTCTGCCTCCCCTCTTTGCAGAACATGGAAGGCTTCCAGCAGACCGTAGCTCCCCGAAGCACAGGCGGCAGTGCTGGTAATGGCCGGTCCTTGGGCCCCCGTCTCGATGGAAACAAGGCAACTGACAGCATTGCTCATGCTGGCAGGAACCAACATGGGCTGGATTTTTTTCCACCCCCCTTCCTTCAGACTCATGCCGGCCTGAATCACTTCCACAATCCCGCCGGCGCCCGTCCCAATGACAACCCCCACGCGTTCGCTGTTTTCGGGGGAAATGACCAGCCCGCTGTCTTCCAAGGCAATCTGGCTGGTCGCGATGGCAATCTGGGTGGACCGGGCTGTCCGCCGGATGACCTTGCGGGCCATGAATCTCGCCGGCTCGAACCCCTTCACTTCACAGACAAACTGATACGGCATGTCCTCCGGGTCAAAGGCCTCGACCCGGTGCGCACCATGGGTCCCTGCCAGCAAGCTGGCCCAATATTCCTCCACCGTGTTGCCAACGGGGGTGATGGCACCCAGACCTGTGACGACAATTCTCTTCATGGACAGCAAGCGCAGAGGGACAAGACGCTGGCGAGTATATCACTCGAGGGGCATGAGTGTACGCCGACCCCCTATCACAGAGACACTCCAGCCCACCAAGGTGCCGGCCTCGTTCCGCAACTTGTACCAGTCGTATCCGCCTTGGTGAATGGGCCCCTCAATCACCAGGAACTCTGTTCCTGCCTCCAAGGTCCTGATCTGCGGACTGGACACACCGGGGTCTCGCCTTATGTTGAGGGCTTCAGTTACGCGCACTATGTCATCTTGTCTGGGGTCTCGGTCCACAGGAACCCGGATATTGGCGGCCGGCGCCAGATAGGCGGACCCATCTTGCCCCTCTGCGACCATGCCTTCATAGAGTTCATCCAAGGTCCTGATGCGCCACCAGAAGAGGTCTTCGTTGGTAAAAGGGCCTTCCAACACCTCTACGATATCCCCTTGCGCGAGTTTCCCGATCGCGTCGGCCGCGGTGGAGGAGAACTCTCGGACATTGATGCCGGAACCGGCCACAACCTGGGCCCTCTCCCCCATTACCAGGGGAATATTCGAAATCGCCACGGCCAACCCCAGATTGTTCTGGCTGGCCGCGGTGCCGCCCAATCCCTGCCCGGTCTGCGCATCCGCCACTTCCTGCGCAGGGGTGGGAATCGTAATCGGGGTACTGGTGGGAATGACCCTGGGCTCCGCCACCTCCGAGCTGACTGAATCGGCCGGCCCATTGGTTGTGAAAGTGCCACAAGCCAGAAGGGGCACGGACAGGGCCACGCCCAAGAGACTCAGCCACCGCCCCGCCCTCAACGCAACAGGCCAGGACGAGGAACCAGGGACATCGGACAGACTTGGAGGAGCCTTGCTCACAGTTCGACGGTTCTTACCCAGGTGAATTCCGCGAGGTTGCGGAGGGATTCGCACACGGCCACAGACAGTCTTTCGTCCGTGCCGATGACCATTATAGCCTGCTGTCGGGGAGCCCTGCGTCCCACATGCATAAAGCTGATATTGACATCGGCTTCACCCAACAACGTGCCCACCTGGCCAATCATGCCGGGTCGATCAATATGAGAAGTCAGCAGAATGTGTCCTTGGGCTGCAAACTCCACCCAAAGATTATCGATGGCCACAATGTTGGGTTCTCCATGCAGCAGGGCTCCCCGCACGGTCCACCGCTTTTCTTCTGTGAGAGCCGTCATGGTGAGCATGTTCTCATAACGGTGCCTGTGCTGAGTCTGTTTGCGCTCCATCAGATTCATGCCCCGCTGGGCTGCCAGACGCTGGGCATTGACAATATTCACCCTTTCCTCCAACACTCCGGCCAGAGCCCCTTGGACCGCCCCTGCCAGGATGTAGGACATGTCCATTTCAGCAATCGGCCCGTGGACAGCAATCTCGATTTGCTTGGCCCCCTGTCTTTCCACCTGCGTGAGGAAGCGCCCCAGGCGAGCCGCCAGATCGATGTAGGGAACCAGGACCTCCAGGTCCCGGGGCGGCACAATGGGAGCATTGACCGCATATCGGGCCTGTCCCCCCCGCAAGACATCCTGGATCTGGAGACACACGTCTCGGGCCACGCGATCCTGCGCTTCGTGTGTGCTGGCACCCAGATGGGGGGTCAGCACAATGTTGGGATTGTCCCGCAACGGGCTGCCCACAGGCAGTGGCTCCTCTTCGAAGACGTCGAGGGCGGCTCCGGCCAGTCTGCCGTCCCCAATGGCCTGGGCCAACGCGTTTTCATCCACCAGCCCGCCTCTGGCCACATTGAGAATGCGGGCCGTGGCTTTTACCTTGGCCAATTCGGCGGCTCCCAGCAAGTGGGTGTTGGCCTTGGTCAGAGGCACGTGAATCGAAATGAAATCCGATTCTCGCAGCAGGGTGTCCATGTCCACCAATTGCACTCCTCGCTGATCTGCATACTCCGCGGCGATGAATGGATCCGTGGCGATGACCCGCATGCCCAATTCCCGCACGACCTTGACGACCTCCAAGGCCACCCGCCCCAGGCCAATCGTGCCAAAGACTTTCTCCCGTACTTCATGCCCAATCCAGCGGGTTCTTTCCCAGTTGCCTTGACGGACGTCAGCATCGGCCTGGGGCACATGGCGCGTCATGGCCATCAACATGGCAATGGTGTGTTCCGCCGCCGCCACGGAATTCCCGGTGGGGGCATTGACGACCAGCACTCCGCATGCCGTGGCGGCGTCCAGGTCAATGTTGTCCACTCCAGTGCCGGCCCGGGCCACAATCTGAAGTCTCTTGCCGGCCTGAAGCACCTCTGCAGTCACCTCCGTGCGGCTGCGCACTATCAGGGCATCATACGCCGGTATGGCCTGCAGCAGTTGCTGAGGCGAAATCGTGGGGCAGTCATGCACTGCAAAGTCGGGGTCGGCCCGCAGCGGTTCCAACCCCTCGGCAGACACTTTGTCAGCAGCCAATACCTTGTGCATAGCGAATGTTGCTCCAGCCCACTACATTGCTTCCGGCGCGTCAACCCCTAAGAGATAGAGCACCCTGGCCAGCACAATGCGGGACGCTGTGCACAGGAGCAGACGCCCCTGGGTCAGGTCGGGGTTTCGTTCGTCCAAGACGCGGCAGTCCCGATAGAACGCATTGATGGTGGAAGCAATACGCACGGCGTAATAGGTCAAGTTATGGGGAGAAAGGCGGTGCACCGCCAGTTCGAGCTCTTCATCAAGGCTCAGCAGCACCTTCATCAAGTCCATTTCCGCCTCGTGTTGCAGCTGTTCCCGCACCAAGCCTTCCATGTCGCCATCTTCGGTAGGTACGGCCAGTCCGGCTGCAGCAGCCCGTTTCAGAATGGAACAAAGACGGGCATGACTGTATTGGACAAAGTACACGGGATTGTCCTGATGCTGGGCCTTGGCTGCAACCAGGTCAAACTCCAGTGCACTCTCCGGAGCCCGGGTCAGCAACATGAAGCGCACGGCATCCGCGCTGACTTCCGCCACTACCTCCCGCAGAGTCAGGAATTGGCCACTGCGCTTGCTCATGGCGACCTCAACGCCCTTGCGGGCCAGTTTCACCAGGTCGTATACCACAATATGGAGCCGTTCGGATTCCACCCCCAGAGCCTGCATGGCCGCCTTCATGCGTGGTACATGACCCTGATGGTCCACAGACCACACGTCGATGACCCGGTCAAAGCCTCTTTCCTCAAATTTGTCACGGTGATATGCCACGTCCGCGGCAAAATAGGTAGGGGCGCCGCTGCTGCGCACCAGGACAATGTCCTGGTCCATCCCTTCGTAGCGGCTGGCCGCAAACCACACCGCGCCGTCCTTCTCATAGGTGGCCTCCACTTCCGCAAGGCGGTCTATGCCGGCCTTCACTGCCCCGGCATCATGCATCTCCTGTTCACTGAACCAGCGGTCAAAACATATGCCGATGAGCGCGACTTCATCGCGCACGTCCGCCAACACAATGTCCAAGGCGACAGGCCGCAACAGGGGCAGGGCTTCCGGCAGAGCGGTGTCTGCAAACCTGTCCCCCACCTTTTCGGTCAATGATTTTGCATAATCATATATATACGCACCCCTGTAACCGTCCTCGGGAACCTTGGCGTCGCGTCCATGCTGTTGCAGATAAGCGGCACGCAGACTTTCCACAAAGACATCAAACTGCGACCCGGCATCGTTTACATAGAATTCCCGCTGCACCCTGTAGTCGGCTGCTTCCAGGGTGCGCGCAATCGTGTCACCCAGGACCGCATTGCGGGCCCCTCCGAAATGCAGGGGGCCGGTCGGATTGGCGCTGATGAATTCCACCTGGCAGGACCTGCCTTGCCCCAGTGCCAGCTTCCCGACCCGTTCGGGAGCGATCAGGATCTGGGCCGTCTGGCCCCGAAACCAGTCCGGGTCTACAGTCAGGTTGATGAAGCCCGGACCGGCGATGTCCCGCGCCACCAGCACGCTCCCTGAAGGCCAGCAATCGACTATCTGCGCCGCCACGGCACGGGGCGGCAGATTGAGGCCCTGCCTGCGGAGTTGGGCGGCGAGGGTCAAAGCGGCGTTGGTGCTGAAGTCCCCAAAGTCTGGTCGGTTGGGGCGCACGACTTCCACGCCGGTGCCGGCTGCGACATTCCAGCCCCGTTGGGCCAGACAAGCCTGCACTGCGGACAGCACTTCATGCCGTACCAGTGAAACAAGAGTGGGCATTTTGTCCTTATGGGGAAGTGGGAAAAGGAACCGGGGCAAGTTCCCGCCAGTTTGCGCCGTATTCCACGTCAACTTTCAAGGGCACCTTCAAACGAAACGCCTCTTCCATGCACTGACGTGCCAACGTGGCCAAGGGCAACATTGCAGGTTCTGGGGTCTCCAGAATCAGTTCGTCATGCACTTGCACCACCATCCAGCCCGTCACCCGGGAATTTCTTACGGCCACATCCAGATCGCGCATGGCTATCTTAAGAATGTCGGCCGCACTGCCTTGGACCGGTGCATTGATCGCCGCGCGCTCCAAGCCTGCCCTTCGGGGACCAGGCAGCTTCTTGCTCTGCAGTTCGTGAAAGAGCCGCGTGCGGCCCGTAATGGTCTGCACATGGCCACGCTCAGTCACCTGGGCAACGGTGGACTTGACAAATTGCTCTACCTTGGGATAGGTCCGAAAATACCGATTCAGAAAGTCCTCCGCCTCATCCAAATTCATCTCCGTGCGGGAACTAAGGCCAAACTTTGTCACTCCGTAGATGGTGGCAAAGTTGATGGTCTTGGCCAGACCCCGTTTCTCGGGGTCCACGTCCTGCAACGGAATGCCGAAGAGCTCCGACGCGGTAATGGCGTGAATGTCCTGATCGTCCTCAAAGGCCCGTATCAGGCCCGGTTCATCGGCCAAGTGGGCCAACACACGCAGTTCAATCTGGTTGTAGTCCGCCGCCACCAAGACGTTGCCTGGGGCCGCCACGAAAGCCCGGCGGATGCGCCGTCCCTCCTCAGTGCGAATGGGGATGTTCTGCAGGTTGGGATTGGAACTGCTCATGCGCCCCGTGGCTGCGCCAGTCTGATGAAAACTGGTATGCACCTGGCCGGTCTCCGGATCACACAATTCCAGCAGACTTTCCACGTAGGTGCTCTTCAGCTTGTCCAGCTGTCGAAACTGCAGGATGGTCGCCAAGGCTTCCTCCTGCCGCGGGTCCAGATCCGTGACTTGGGCCGCCAGATGCTCCAGCACGCCGGCGGCGGTGCTGTAACCGCCCTTTTTCAGCTTCTTGAGGCCTCGGGTGGGCAGTGCCAAACCTTCTTCCCCGAACAGGGCATCGCTCAACTGGTAGGTGCTGCGCAAGGAAAACTCTTGCCCCACGAGGTCATACATGTGGTTGGCCAAGTCTGCCAGCCGTTCCTCGAACTCCTGCTTCAGTTCTCCCAGATAGGCCTGGTCCACGGTCAGGCCATGAGTTTCCATATCGGCCAAAATGGGAATGAGGGGAAGTTCCAGCTCGGCATAGAGGTCCCAGAGCCCCGCATCCTGCAGCTCTGCCTGGAATTTCTCGAACAGCGCGAAGGTCTGGGCCGCATCGTCACTGGCGTATGGGGCCGCACTGTCAATGGCGACCTGGCGCATTGTGATCTGTTTGCGGCCGGTGCCGATCAGGTCCTGTATCGGTCGCATGGAGACACCCAGTTCCGAGAGCGCCAAAGGCTTCAACCCCAGATGTCTGCGACCAGGGTCCAGGACCCAAGCCATGATCATGGTGTCGTGCAGAGCCCCTTCGATGACAAGTCCATGACGCCGGGCGAGCAGAAGGTCAAACTTGGCGTGGTGCGCCACTTTGGCCACATGTGGATTCGCCATGATGGGAGCCAGGGCTTCCTGCACTTCAGCCCACCGCAACTGACTGCCAAACTGATGCCCGACCGGTATGTAGGCGCCCGTGCCGGATCGCCAGGAGACAGCCATTCCCACCAACTTGGCAGTCAGGGGATCTGCGGACGTTGACTCGAAATCAAAGGCCAGCAACGGACAGGACTGCAGTTCCTGCAGCAGATCCTGCAGGTCGTCGGATGTCTGCACTGTCAGGTACTGCTCTGTGCGCTGGGACAGACTTGCCCCGCCTGTCTCGTCTGCCAAAACGGAGGCCGGAATTTCATCCCCCTGTTCCTCCAGCAGTTCATGGAAGACGGCCAGAGTGGAATTCAGGTCCAACTCACCCAAGCGCTTCGCCACGGCCGCATGGTCGGGCTCAAAAGGCTTGGCCTGTGTCCACTCGAACGGGAGGTCAATATCGCAAACTATGCGGACCAGGTCCAAATTAAGCTCCACCTGCTCCTTGAAATCCCGCAGGCTGTTCCTCAGCTTGGGGCCCTTCACTTGGTGCAGATGGTCAAAGATGCCTTCTATGCTGCCAAATTGCTGCAGCAGTTTCACGGCCGTCTTTTCCCCGACCTTGGGGACGCCTGGGATATTGTCCGAACTGTCCCCTTGCAACGCCTTCATCTGGATGAACTGTTCGGCATTCACGCCAAAACGGGACTGCACTTCCGCCCAATCATATTCTCTGTCGCCCGAGGTGTGCCGGCTCGACGAGCCATAGACGATAGTGATCTGATCCGTGGCCAATTGAAAGAGGTCGCGGTCTCCTGTGCGGATAAAGACCTTCATGCCGTCGGCGGCCGCCCGCCGGGACAAGGTGCCGATGACGTCATCGGCCTCGTATCCATCCTGGGTGACCAAGCATACTCCCATCTCCTTGAGGAGCGCCTGGATGTGTCCGATCTGGCCATGCAGCTCCTCCGGCATGCGCTCCCGGGTAGCCTTGTACGCCGGGTATCTCTCATGGCGGAAGGTATGGTCGGGATCAAAGGAGACTACCAGATAGTCTGGCTGGTAATCCCGCACCAAGGTGAACAGTTGACGCAGAAAGCCAAAGATGGCCCCGGTCGGTTCCCCCGTGTGGCGCGCAGTCAGACCGGCGTGGACCATGGCGAAATAGGCTCGATAGGCCTCGTAATGCCCGTCTATCAGGACGCAGGTTTTCATGCAGCAAAGCGATCCTTCTAGCGACTGACAGCCAGATCGCCTTTCTCGATCAATGCTCGTATTCTGGGCTCCGCAGCCAGACTGGCTTTGGCCTTGAGGCTGCGTCCCGCATCCAGTCGCAATCGACCTGTGGGCACTTCCAAGATGAAATTGCAGGAAGACCGATTGACCAAGGTGATCACTTCCCCCTTGTTTTGCATCCAGGTCACACCGTCGTACCTTTTGTCCATGGCATCCGTCCGTCTAGGGTTGCACGTGCTTGGTATCCGTCAAGGTCATGCCGGGTTCCTGGGTGCGGAGTGAGCCTCTGCCCACCTGCCGGTCCCAGAACGACCATGCTGCCAGCAACCCTATGCTACACAACCCCATGAGTGAAATGGGCCACACGTCGGCTATGGGTCGGCCCAAGGCGATGATCACGGTCAGCAGACAATACAAGGCCAGCATCCACTCCCCAAGCAGAAAGCGGTCTTCCAAGGGGCGCGTGTCCCGGATGTACACAGCCTTGCCATGCACGCGGCAAGAACTCTTGGGGGTGCGTTGAAACGGGCTCTTCTTGCCCCTCAATGCCTCGGACACGGCAATGGAGATGGCCAGGCAGAATCCCATGCCCATCAGGGACAGCGTCATCAAGGTGGGTATGCTCTGCCACCAGTTCCGGGGATGGAGCCGCCACTGCCCGACACCGACCACGGCTATGGGACCCAACCCCACCGTCATGGCAAACAGGGACCAGCCAGGTGGTTCGACCTGCAGCAATGCCATAGGCAAGGCCAGCAAGATGAGACTGAGCAAAAGGGTCTGCTGCAAGTACGAACCGATATGCAGGAGGGCCTGCAGGCGCCGCCCCCACCCAATTCTCGGGGACCGCAGCAAAGGCACAAACAACTTCGCCAAGACCTGCGCACTGCCTTTGGCCCAACGAAACTGCTGGAGACGCAACTCGGCCGGCCGTACAGGCGCATCGGACTTGACAGCCACCGACTCCAGATAGCCTCCCTGCCAACCGGCCAGCTGGGCAAGATAGGAGAGATGCAGGTCCTCGCACAAAGTCGCCCCGGACCAACCGCCCACTTTGGGATCCTCGATGCAGGCCCGTCGCCAGACCCCAGCGGACCCGTTGAAACCAAACCACAGATCGGCCAGACTGCGCGCCATGACCTCTACAGCAAAATGCCCGTTGATCGCCAGGCTTATGGACCTGGCCAGAAGCGATTCCCGGGTATTGACCACATGCCAGCGGGTCTGCAAGAAGCCAATGTACCTGTTCTCCGGTCGGGAGAGATGCCCGAGGGTCTTTCGCAGGAATTCGGGTTCAGGCTGGAAGTCTGCATCAAAAATGGCCAAGAACTCGCCCTGTGCCTGTTCCAGGCCCCACTGCAAGGCCCCAGCCTTGTATTCACTGCGCAGTTCCCTGTGGAGGTACCGGATGTTCACCCCCTGACTCCGCCAGAACTGGACACGCGCGCGGGCCAAGCATTGGGTTTCATCCTGAGAATCGTCAAGCACCTGGATTTCCAGCCTGTCTGCGGGATAGTCCAGGACTGCACATGCATCAATGATGCGTTCGGCCACCGCAATTTCATTGTACAGCGGCAACTGCACTGTGACCGGAGGCCAAGGGACAGGCTCTGGCCCTTCCGTGGGCGGGACCGCCGGCCGTGGGCGGGACCGCCGGCGGAAAGTCCGCAACACCATCCAAAACGAATTGCAGCCAAAGAGGGCGAAGCCCAGGATCAGCAGGGACCAAGTGGCCACAAGGCAGTAGTCCAGCCAAACAGGCAGATCCTCCAGTCGAAGCATGGCACACCTCAGGCCCCGCAAGGCGGCAGTGCCTTGCGGGGGACCGAAACCGGCTGGTCCATTCTACCCGCATCCAGCCTTCCCAGATTCGGAAGTCGCCAGTTTGCTATTCTGCGTCCTCCTGCACCCGATTCTCCTCGACTATCTTGGCAATCAGATGACGGGGCACCTCTTCATATCGCAGGAACTCAATTTCATAGGTGCCGCGCCCTTGGGTCATGGAACGCAAATCGGTACCGTAGCGCATGATTTCGGCGAAGGGCGCCTCGGCTTTCACAATGGACCGGCTGTCTGCCTGGTCCATGCCCAGAACCCGGCCCCGCCGGTTGTTCAGGTCGCCCATGATGTCCCCCATGTTGGCTTCCGGGACAGATACGGTCAAGGTGTATATCGGCTCCAGCAAAGTGGCGCCAGCCTGGTTGGCGGCCATCTTGAACACCTCCCGGCCTGCAATCTGGAAGGCGATGTCCTTTGAATCCACGGGGTGCTCTTTGCCGTCAAAAACCACCACCCGCAGGTCCACTGCGGGAAACCCGGCCACGACACCCTCGGCCATGACCTGATGTACGCCCTTCTCAATGGAGGGAAGATAGGTGCTGCTGATTGCGCCGCCAAAGACTTCACTCTCAAAGGCGAAGCCGGTGCCCCGTTCCATAGGTTCAACCCGCATGTGCACTTCGGCAAACTGGCCCGCTCCACCGGACTGCTTCTTGTGCCGATATTGGGCCGATCCCACCCGCTGCACTGTCTCCATGTAGGGCACTTTGGGAATCGAGGTGTGCACCTTCACCCCAAATTTGGCTTCCAGCCTCTTGATCGCCACATCCACCTGAATGTCCCCAATGCCCTGCAGGAGAGTCTGCTTGGTTTCCGACACCTGGGCCACGGTCAGGGTGGGATCCTCTTCCGCCACCTGGTGCAGAGACTGGCCCAGCTTGGCGCTGTCCGCCTTGGTGGCAGGAGCCACAGCCATACTGAACAGGGGATTGGGAAATTCGATCGGGGCCAGAGACAATGTCTGTTCCGGGTCCCCCAGCGAATTCGCCGTCGTCAGATCAGTCAACCGGGTCACTGCACAGATATCCCCGGCTCCCACGTCCTCTATGCTCTCCAAAGTCTTGCCGGCAATGGAGTGGAGATTTACGATCCGCTCTTCCGTGCCGGTGGCGGAAACCCGTGCCCTGTCCCCCTTGGCGAGCGTGCCACTGTACAAGCGCAGGTAATTGATGCGTCCCACATAGCGATCGATGATGGTCTTGAAGGTCCGAGCGGCCAACGGACCGTTGGCCCCAACCTCCTCAGGCCCCCTGTCATCGGCCCAGGGAATCCCTGCCGTGTCCGCTGACGGCACGATCCAATGCAGGGCGGCGCCAAAGGCCTGCATGCCGATATTGGTCAAGGCAGAAGTGCTGAACACCGGGGTCAGCATTCCTGCCGCAGTCCCCTCTTCCAAGCCCTGCTGAATTTCCTCTGCAGTCAGTTCCTCGTCTTCCAGGTACTTTTCCGTCAAGTCGTCATTGCTCTCGGCAGCAGCCTCGACCAGCAAAAGCCGAAACTCTTCCACCATGCCTTGCATGCTTTCCGGTATGTCTGCCTCGACGTTGTCCGTCCCCATGTAGGCCCTTTCGGTTACCAGGTCGACAACGCCCTTGATGGCTGGACCTTCCCCCACAGGGATGGTCACCGGCACCAGCGTGGTGCCAGTACACACGTTCTGGATGCTCTCCCAAGTGCGTTCCCACGCTGCGTTCTCACGGTCCAGCTTGTTGACCACGATCGCACAGGGCTTGCCCGCCTTTTGCACCCGATTCCATGCCAATTCAGTCCCGACTTCGGCACCGGCCACGGCATCCACCAGAATGACAGCCATCTCGACCACGCTGATGCCGCAAATGACTTCTCCCTGAAAACTGGGGTCTCCCGGAGTGTCCACCACATTGACCTTGAGGCCGTGCTGCATGTAGGGAGCCACGCTCAACCGCAAGGAAATGCCGCGGGCGATTTCCTCCTCATCCCAATCCGAAACGGTGGAGCCTTCCGTGACATTGCCCATGCGGTCAATGGCTCCGCCGTTAAAAAGCAGCGCCTCGGTCAAAGTGGATTTGCCCGAACCGCTGTGTCCCAGCAGCGCAACGTTTCTGATTTGGGTAGCATCTAAGGGCATGGGGGTCACAGCTCCTGGCTATGCATGCATTCCGCCCCCTTGGCAATGCGGTGGGAACGGAAATTGAATCCGAGAAGATAGCGTATCATTGTAAGGTTTTTCCGACAGGCGTACAACACGCAGGGCAATCGCACAGTCAGGACAGATTCATGCTCGACCCTGTCATTTGCTTGTCTGGTTGGCAATGCCGCCGGGCGCGTTGGACAGAGACCCCGCAGGCTGGCAGCTGGATGGAACACAGCAAAATCCGTGCCGATCCCTAGACTTGGGCACTTGGGCCGTGCCAACGTGTGGCACAGCCCAGGATCGTAGGCAATGGCAACTTGACCGCTTTTGCGAGGCTGCCGGCCCCCTTTGTACCGCTTCCCTTCCCCATGATCTGTTGGACTTTTTTTTCGGTTGCCCATGAACATCTTGCGTCAAGAGATCCGTGAACAGCCCCGGCGAATCAGCGACTGTCTGAACCAAGGCACAGATACGCTGGAGGCCTATGTCCATGCATTGGAAACCCTCGGCGTTCACAACCTGACCATGGTCGCCAGGGGTACCAGCCACAATGCGGCCCTTTACGGGATGTATCTGTTGGGAAGCCAGCACCAAATGCCGGTGCACATCATGCCGCTGGGTCTTCCTTCCTTCCTGCACTCCTTGCCGCTACACGCCCATACCAGCGTCGTGGGCATTAGTCAGTCAGGTTCCAGTGCAGATCTGTGCAAGGTCATGGAGCAGGCTCAGAGGGCAGGCTGCCTGACCCTGGCTGTCACCAACACCGCGGCCGGAACCATGAATCGGTTTGCTGACCACGTCCTGGACATTCAAGCCGGACCTGAATTGGCCACGGCTGCCACCAAGTCGCTGACAAACCAGATGGTGGCCCTGGCATTGCTCAGCCAAGGCCTGCAGGGCACTGTACAAGCGTGGGAAGCCCTGAATCGGGTCCCTGCAGTGGCACAGGCCGTACTGGACAGCGAGGCAGAAATCCAGCAATGGGGAGAAGAGCTGGCCGCTCTCCAAGACTTGCTGGTGATCGGCAGGGGATTCAATCACGTGGTGGCTTCCGAAACCGCCTTGAAGCTGCAGGAAGTCTCCTATGTCAGGGCCATGCCTTTCACGAGCGCCGACTTTCTGCATGGGCCCATTGCCCTGTTGCATGAACATGCAGTCGTGCTCTGCATTGATGCCGGATCTCGAGACAATGGTCACTTCATGGCGATCCGAAAGCAAGCCAGGGAGGCAGGCAGCACGCTGTACGCGGTCTCCAGTCGTCCGGAGCGGTGGCCGGAGGCGGCCCATGTCCTGCAACTCCCCCCCACCGATGCACTGCCTGACTTCCTGTGGCCGCTGCCTGCCATGATCGCTTGCCAGTTGCTGGTCATGCACTTGGGGCTGGCCAAGGGCCTGGATGTCTCCCATCCCCGTCATTTGACCAAGGAGACTTCCACCGACTGATGGGGTGGGGCTGGCAACCCACAACTGCCGATGTCCTGAGTCCCGTCCGGTATGGTCTGGCACTTCCCATTCTGGCCACGGAACAATTTCTCTCCCATCTTGCAAGTTCCCTCCGGAAGAAAACGGCTCAGCCTTGGCTGAGCCGTTTTTCTGACCAATCGGAGGCACCAGGCCTTCTCCCTTGCCGCAGGCCGTTCTCCTCCACTTCTGCAATGGGCCGAGAATGCCAGACACCAAGGGCCTGCCTGCCTGCTTTCCTACATCATGTCCGGGAAAACCAAGGTGATTGTCACGTCCGTAATCTGCAGCAGAGGCAATATGTTGCTGACCAGCCCCAGAACTTCACCGATACCGGCCAAAGTCGGTGCGGATTCCTGGAGAGCCATCAGGCTCTCGATTTCCCCATTGCTCCATGTAAAGACCGGGAGCCCGTGTCCGTTGATCGAAATCGCCAGGCCGTTGTCCGCAGTGCTTACCTGCAACTCCTTGATCCCTCCCAAGGACATCAGGGCCACGGTCTCCGGGGGCAGTCCCAGAGTTCCCTGTGCGTCCAGCAGTCCCTCCACCAGGGATTGATTGAGCTCGCCTACCGACCAGCTGCCGTCTTCAGCCAGCAAGATGGGTACCGAGATGCGAGGCTGCTGCTCCACGCTGGCCAGAAAACCGGCTACGTCATCCATGGTGTCGCTGCCCATGGGATCCATAAGCAGGGGAATGGGTGCCGCCCCCGCAGAGACCGGGAACTTGACAATGACGCCGATCCCCAAATTGTCCAGCACGGGGGTCAATGCGCCAATGATGGGAGCCAGGTCGCCCAACGCAGTCAAGGCAGTGCCTTGGGCCAGGTCCTCCATAATGCTGGAGATGTTGCCCAGGCTCTCGCTGTCGTACTGCATGGAACCCAGGAACGGCAATCCATTTACGCGCAATGTCAAGCCGGTGGGGTGCATGTCTATGCCAATGTGCTGCACATTGAGAGCGGTCAAGTCCTGGACCGAGGCGGCCGGGAAGGTCACGTCTTGCCCCCCCGTCAAGTCCTCAAGGTCGAACCCGCCAATGCTGGTCGAACCGTCGCTCGCGACATCAATCACGATCGATGGCAGATCCACTACCAACTCATCGTCCCCAGCCATCGCGGCGGTCTGGCCACCACCAGGACGGGGAGCACAGCCAGCCACCATCAGCCCCAAAATGCAAATCAACGCCAATCCTAGAAACCGTTTCCTCATGCTTCACTCCTGTTGAAAGATGGTTGCTTCGCCTTCACAATCGGGCACAAAACGCGACCGCAATTCCGCCCGGGCAATGCCGGACCTTTCGCTTCCCAGTGGCGATTCAGATTTGCTAAGTCTATACCAAATCGCCTGATAATGTCTCATTGGAAAAGCCCGTGCCGGTCGGGATTCAGCGTGTCCGCCGGTGGCGGACTTCATTCCGGCTCCTGCCTAGTGCCCATGTCCCTCGAAATTTCCCCACAGGCCGCCGCCGGTTCTCTGGTCCTGATTCTGACAGAGGGAGAGAAGCGGTACCTGTTGCAGGTTCAGGCCGGTCACCGGTTGCACTGCCACATTGGCGTGGTGGAACACGACAGTCTGGTGGGGCAGCGTTTTGGCACGGTGGGCCATTCCCTGACCGGCAAGCCGTTCTTGCTGTTGGAGCCTGACTTGCCTGACTTGATGCAAAGAGTCAAACGCTCGACGCAGATCATCTATGCGAAAGACGCTGCGCTGATCCTGCAGAGGCTGGGACTGAGAAATGGCAGCACCGTGCTGGAAGCGGGTACTGGCAGCGGTTCGCTGACTACCGCTCTGGCCTGGACCGTGGGGCCCACCGGCAAAGTCATCACTGTGGATGGGAACGGCGAGGTGCAAAGTCTGGCAGCCCAGAATCTGGAACGCTTTGGACTGCGGGCGCAGGTTGATCTGCACCATGGCTACCTGGAGCGCGTTGCTCTGCGCGTGCAAGTGGATTCTGCCATGCTGGACATGCGCGAGCCGTGGCGATGTCTGCCCAAGGTCCGGGAACTGCTGAAACCAGGGGGCAGACTGGTTTGCTTTTTGCCGACCACCAATCAAGTCAGCACGTTGCTGTCCCAAATGGAGGAATCAGCCTGTGTGGACATCAGGGTGGAGGAACTGTTGTTGCGGCAATACAAGCCGGTTCCAGACCGCCTCAGGCCTGAGGACCGCATGATCGCGCACACGGGATTCATCGTCTCTGCCAAAATGATCGAGGATCCCGAAGACCCGCAACGATGGCTTGCCACAAACCGCCTCAAGTACAAGTCCCGCCAGGCGGCAGAGGCAAGATACCGGGCACAAGCCAGGCCCAGAGCATCTCCCCGCGCCACAGAGGAGAAAGCCGGGGCGGACTAACGGTTCTGATCACGCAGGCCTCCATAGAACCGCTCCAAGTGCAGGGAGAGCGATGCCCAGTCCGGCACGGGTCTGCCCACAGGGGCACCGGTGACCCACGGCCCCGTCGCTCGCGCTTGCAGCGTCAGGGCCACGGTCTCCGCGAATTTCTCCGGTGTGGCCTCAGGGCCCAAAAACACCGCGGAAGGCAGTCCCTGGAACCTGGCCTGTTCCCCCACGGCGCTGGCTATGCACCGAATGCCATGGCGAATGCTGTCCAGCAACTTTACGCTGCATTTCGCCAGACTGGCGGCTTCTTCCCGGGCAGGGGCTATCACGCAGCCGCTACGGGCATACAGTTCCTGCAGCTCCCCATAGGCGACGTGCCCCAGGAATTCCACCCCTGCTTCCCCTTGGCCTGAGGTGGAAAGTGCAGCCTCAAAGGCAATATCAAGACCTGGCTCTACGGAAGAACCGGCTATGGTCAGGTGGCACTGGGGCATGAGCGCTCTGAGACGAGCCCAGAAACGACTGATCCACGCCGGGTCCACTTCCACGAACCGGGTGACCCATAGAATTGAAGCGCTCGCCGCGGGCAAGGCATGGCCCGTCTGCAAGGCACCCTCGATCCCATTGGGGAGATAGAGACGGGGCAAGGCCGGAACAATGTGGCTGGCACGGCGCCACAGCCATTGGCTGGCCACAGACAGGCCATCGCAGTGGCGCAGGCCCCATTCCTCCTGCCAAGCCAGAAATCGGGCCAAAAACGGATTGGCGGCAAGACCCGGGGTCCAGGCCTGCTCCCAGTCATCCAGATCCAGGACCAGCAAAGGCCTGCGCCGTCGAATCAATGACCTCTGCAGCCATGTCAGAAACTGACTGATGCCTGCATAGGCCCGAGGCTTGACAACATGGACAATATCTGGCTGAAACTCTTGGAGCCGCCACTGCATGCGGATTGTGGTGGGCAGGACCCCTCCGTCTGTATCCACCCTGTACACCTCCACATTCCTGTAGAGGAGCAGGCTGCCGGCCTCTGCAGGGGTGTCCCATGGTGGCACCACAACCCGGACTCTGTGCCCACGACCGGCCAACTGAGCCGCCAAAGGCAGAATCCTGGCCCAGACAGTGGCCTTCATTCCCAGACCAAAAGGGCAGGCGAACGCGATGCGCATGGATTCAAGCCCCTTGGCGGCAGCCACGGGGACTGCCCTCCCTACCCGCCTCTGGGCAAGGGCAACCAACAGCAGGCACGAAGGGAGACGGAACGGGAACGCGGTATAGAATGAAGCCAACCAGAAAAGATGGGGACCAACCAATAATGGCCAAGTCAAACAACGGACAAGATCCGTTCCGAGAATTCATCAACCAAATGCAGGAACGCGAAGGCAGGACCCTCATTCCCAGTGATGCCGGGAACGGCACCACCGGCAGCGGCAATGATGCCACCATTGACGAAGACCCACCGCGCGCTGGGCGCATGGGTCTGTACTGGATTGGGCTGGCATTTCTGGTGGTCCTGTTGGGCTCCCGCTTGCTTACCTACTACACAGATTGGCTGTGGTTTGACAGCCTGGACTTCACATCAGTCTACTTCACGCGCATCCTGGCCTCTGGAATCACTTTCTTGGTGGGAGCAGTGGTCTTCTGGCTGATTCTGGCCGGAAACATCGCCTTGGCCACGCGCCTTAACAATCAGGGCGGCACCTCCCCCCTGGATTCTCTGGCCACTTCGACCTTGGGCTTTCGGGTGACTCCGGTCCTGTACGCCGGTGCTGTTGTCCTGGCCATTTTCTCCGGACTGGCCCTGCGTTTTCAGTGGAACGAGCTGCTGCTGTTTCTGAATCAGGTGGAATTTGGGGTCTTGGATCCAATATTCAACCGGGATGTCAGCTTTTTTGTCTTTTCCTTGCCTATCCTGAAGTCCATTCGCAGCTTTCTGTTGACCGCACTGGTCTTTGCGCTGATCGGCACCGTTTTGGTCTCGGGTCTGGATTGGAAGTCCTGGTTCGAAAAACGCAGCGTGAAGTCCCACCTCAGTCTGCTGTTGGCCGGCATTCTGGCACTGATCGCATGGCAATATCAATTGCAGAGCTATGAACTGGTGTACAGCACACGGGGTGCAGTCCTGGGCGGCGGCTATACGGATGTATACGCGCAGCTGCCGATATTCAGGATCATGGCAGTCGTGACCTTGGTCATCGCTGTGCTGGTCATCGTCAACATTTTTCTCAGCATGGCCTTGAAGGCCATTGCCTATGTGCTCGGGCTCTGGATCCTGGTGGCGCTGGTGCTGGGAAACTTCCTTCCCAACATTGTGCAACGGTTTGTCGTGACCCCCAACGAGTTCACACGGGAAGAGCCTTTCATTCAACACAACATCGACTTCACGCGCTTGGCCTTCGATCTGAATGATCTGGATTCAGTGGCCTACAACGCGCGCGAGACCCTCACTGGGGATGACTTGGCAGACGAGAATGAGACGATCGCCAACATTCGGCTGTGGGACTACCGGCCGATGCGCACCACCTACAACCAGATCCAGGCGCTGCGCCAGTACTATCAGTTCCAGGACATTGACATTGATCGATATATCGTGGATGGCAAACAAAAGCAAGTCATGATTTCCGCCCGCGAACTGGTCCCCGATCAACTGAGTGGAGAGGCCCAGACATGGGTCAACCAGCGTTTGGTCTACACCCACGGATACGGGGCGGCAGCCTCCCCCGTGGCGGAAATCACCTTTGACGGCCTGCCTACCTTCTTGCTGCAGGACCTGCCGCCCAAGGGCTCGATTCCCATCGAGCGGCCTCAGATCTACTTCAGTGAAGTCAGCAGAAACTACGTCGTCGTCAACACCAATACCCCCGAATTTGACTACCCCAGCGAAGAAGGCAACGTTTTCACCCGTTTTGAAGGCGACAGCGGCATTCGCATCGGCAATCTGCTGACCCGGCTGGCATTTACTGTGCGGTTTGCCGACATCAATCTGCTCCTGACCGGGGATATCACCCCGGACAGCAAGCTGTTGTGGAAACGGAACATCCACGAACGGCTCGAGGAAGTGGCCCCCTTCCTGCAATATGACGATGACCCCTACATTGTGATCGGAGAAGACGGCGGTCTCTACTGGTTTGTTGATGCGTACACCTACAGCCGGCTCTTCCCGTACAGCCAAATTGCCGCACTCCGCAATGGGCTGAATGTCAACTACATCCGGAATTCCGTGAAAGCCGTGGTCAATGCCTACGATGGCAGCGTCAAGTTCTATGTCGTGGACCGGGAAGACCCCATTGCCGCGGCGTACACCGCAGTGTTTCCTAGTCTGTTCCATGACATTGACGAGATGCCGGAGGGCTTGCGGTCCCATATCCGATATCCCCAGGATCTGTTCACGATTCAGGCCCGGGTGCTGACCATCTACCATATGACGAAGCCCAGCGAATTTTACAATCGCGAAGACGTCTGGCAGTGGCCGCAGGAATTCTTTGATGACGAGCCCCGCGAGATGGAACCATACTACGTCCTGATGCAGCTGCCGGGGAGCGAGAAGCTGGACTTCATCCAGATCCTGCCGTTCACGCCGGCCACCCGCGAGAACATGATCGCATGGCTGGCCGCCAAGAGCGACCCCGCGGAATATGGCGAGAAGCTGCTGTTCACGTTCGGGAAGGATTCTCTGGTGTACGGACCCAAACAAATCGAAGCCCGCATTGACCAGGACCCGATCATCAGTTCCCAGCTGAGCCTATGGAATCAGCAGGGCAGTCAGGTCATACGGGGCAATCTGCTGGTCATTCCACTCGGCAACAGTCTTCTCTATGTGGAGCCCCTGTATCTGCAGGCGGCCTCTGGACGCATACCGGAACTCAAGCGGGTCATCGTGGCGGCCAACGACCGGGTGGTCATGGCCCCCAATCTGGGGCTGGCACTGGTGGAGGTCTTCGGCGGCGACATTCTGGAAGACGAATTGCTGGCCTCGCTGCTGGGCGACTATGAAGCCGCCGAATTGGTTGCCTCCGCTCCCGCAGACATCCCCGTGGCAAGCCAGCCTGCGGCCCCCTTGGTGGCCGTGGACGTGGCCGACAGCGACACGGCGGCGCTGATACAACAGGCCAACAGCACCTATGGGGCGGCCATTCAGGCACAGCGAGACGGTGATTGGGCTGCCTATGGTCAAGCCTTGACGCAGCTGGAAGCCATTCTGCGTGAATTGGAGGCCCGGGTGACTGACGAAGCGGAATAGGCAGGCCGGTTCCCGCGGGAACCGGCCCCTGACTTTGACAACGACCCCGAAAGGATTCGAACCTTTGACCTTCTAGACCGCAACCAGATGCTCTAATCCGCTGAGCTACGGGGCCTTGATCAACATGCCAAGTGTACTCACAGAGGCTGGCGGGGAGGGAGGGATTTGAACCCTCGAGGGGGGTGAACCCCAACCCACTTAGCAGGCGGGCGCACTAGGCCAGACTATGCGACCTCCCCAAGCGCAACAACACAGGACGCGGTGGCGGGAGGAGAGGGATTCGAACCCCCGGTGGCTTTGACACCACAATTGTTTTCAAGACAACCGCCTTCGTCCACTCGGCCATCCTCCCTGATGTCCTGAGACAAGCCGGGAAGTGACTGAACGGACCCGCCTTGTCCAGTCGCTCAGAGTATACCCCCTAGGAGCCCTCCTTTCAAGAAAGCGGAGCAGGTAGCCTCAAACAGGCCTAATGAGGCACTGCTATCTTGTCCATGCCTCCCATATAGGGCCTGACCACTTTCGGTAACATGACGGATCCGTCCGCCTGCTGAAAGGACTCGAGGATGCCTATGATGATGCGCGGCAGAGCCAAGCCGGAACCATTGAGTGTGTGCACGAATTGGGGCCTTGCCCCGGCTTCGGGTCGGTATCGAATGTTGGCCCGGCGGGCCTGGAAATCCCTGAACCAGGAGCAGGAACTGACTTCCAGCCACTCCTCGCTGCCAGCGCCCCAGACCTCCAGATCAATCTTCTTCGCTGCTACAAAGGACAGATCACCCGTGGGAATCAGGATTTGTCGGTAGGCCAACCCCAACCTCTCCAGCATGGTCTCGGCAGCCGCGATCAGGTTTTCCAGTGCCGCCGGGCCCTGCTCGGGCTCCACGAACTTGACCATCTCGACTTTCTGAAACTGGTGCACCCGTTGGATGCCGCGGGCATGGCGACCGGCATGGACCTTCTCCTTGCGAAAACAGGGCGTGCAGGCCACATGCGAGATCGGGAGGGAGCCGGGGGGCAAGATCTCTTCCCTGTACATGTTGGTAATTGGAACCTCCGCCGTTGGGATCAGCCAAAAACCCTCTTCCCGGTCCTGATACAGTTCCTCGCCGAACTTGGGCAGATTGCCCGTGCCTATCATGCTCTCTTTCTGCACCATAAAGGGCGGATACACCTCTTCATATCCGAATTCGGAGGTCAACACATCCAGGCACCACGTGCTCAGGGCTCTTTGCAGCCTGGCCCCCTCATTCTTGAGAATGTATTGGCGGCTGCCTGACATCTTCACGCCGCGTTCCAGATCCAGGATGTCGAGTTTCTCCCCGATTTCCCAATGGGGTTTGGCGGGAAAGGAAAATGCGGGCGGTGTCCCCGCCTCCTTGACCACCACATAATCGTCTTCACTTTCAGATACGGGAACGTCTGGTTCCGGCAGATTGGGAATCTGCAGCATGGCGGACCGCAGCTGTGCCTCAATGGTCCGCAAGGAATCTTCCAAACGGGTTATCTGGTCATTGACCGCCGAAACCTCGGCCCGCAGGGCATTGCCTTCTTCCTGCTTGCCATCTTTGAAGAGTCCGCCTATGGCTCTGGATTTCTGGTTGCGTTGCCGACGCAGCTCTTCCACGTCCACCAGTTTTTGTCTGCGCTGGGTGTCCCAGTCCAGGGCCTCTTGCCAAGGCGCGTCCACGGCTCCCAATCGAGCCAGCCCCGTGGCCAAGACATCTTGGTTTTTCCTCATCCACGCAATGTCAAGCACACATTCCTCCCAGAGAAACGAAGGGACAAACCTCATGTTCGCCAGCATCATAGGCATTATAGAACTTGCCGAGCTCAGGCGTACCTACAGGTATCTCGGGTCTTGCATGGCCGCAGAGGCTTTGCTTCGTTTCTGTGGGCTCTCAAACAACCCTGTTGCATGGACTGTCACGAAACAGACAGGCACCATGCCCATGCGCAAGTGGGAATCCACTGTGCGCCCTTCTGGATATGTACTGACTGGTGTGGACTCGGCGGATGCCCCACTCCAGCAGCGCACACACTCGATCCCGTACACGATGGTGTACAGGAAGAAACAGACCGGGGCCGAGGGTCACCCGATAGACCCACGCCGATGACCCCGTACCCTGCCCAGTTTCTGGCATGGCTCATGACGAGGACGCCATCATCACGCACTTGGTAGAGACGATCGTGGATGTTGGCATATTTGAAGGGCGGATTTCCGTCCCTGCTCCATCAATGTGGCGATGCTCTCCCCAGTACGTTTTCTGGTTGTTGACGTCCCTCCAGCAGCCTTCCAAGGGCACACCCTCATTCGGAAGAGCAGGACTTGGAATGTCGGGGACTTGACTTCGCGGATCAAGAATGGTGTTTTTGTCCTTTTTCTTTTATGCTGGCATGGTCCAATTCCCAATCTACAAACAAAGGGGGCACATTATGTCTAGTCGGAGTGTTGGTCATTTGAGCCGTAGGCGCTTCCTGCAGATATCCGTCTTGGGCGCGGGAGCCGCGTTGTTGTCGGCGTGCGAATTGCCAGTTGCGGAACCAACTGCCGCAGGTCCCAGCCAAGAGGATTTGCCCATCATTTATTGGTCCATGTTTGGCTTGGAAGAAGCGGCCCAGGCACAGAATCAGGTGGAGAGATTCAACGAACGGACGGGAGAAAGCGCGATCTTCATGTCCATAGGCTGGGGCAATGTGGCTCAGAAGGCCCAGGTCGCAATTGAAGGGGGCAATCCGCCCGACTTGGTTTCGCTATGGTCGCAGGCATACAGCTGGGGGCCTCGAGGTCTCTTGCAACCCTTGGAGTCTTACGCCGAAGCGGACGGGTTTGATGGCGAAGGCTGGTCACCGCCCGCCTGGGCCGCATTGTGGTCCGAAGGACATCTATGGGGCACTGGCCATACCTTGAACGTATGGGGACTGCACCTGAATCAGGATCAGCTGGACGAAGCCGGTGTCACTGACATCCCTACAGAGATCGAAGGCCTGGATGCACTGGCTGAACAAATGACAACCTGGGATGATGACGGGAACCTCACCCGCCTGGGCTTCCTGCCTTGGCAGAACAGCAATCTGTGGCACTGGGGCTGGGCGCATGGAGCGACCTTCTACGACGAGGACACTGACACGGTCACTGCGGACCAGGATGAAGGTCTGTTGCAGGCTTTGGAATGGTTCCAAAGCTACGCCAACAAATATGACATCGAAAAGATTGACCGCTTCCGTTCTGGATTCGGCCGGGCCACGATGTCCAGTGACGATCCTTGGTACGTCGGCAAGGTGTCGGCCCAGATTGATGGCAGCTGGAAGCGCAGCTGGATTCCCCGGTACGCTCCTGAACTGAATTACTCGGTGGCGAAGTCTCCGGCCGCGACCGGCATCGGGCACACCAGCCTGGTGGAAATTGGCGCCATGTTCAATGTGCCCACGGGGGCCAAGAATCCGGAAGGCGGCTGGAAGCTGGCCCTGGAAATGGCCTCTGCCCAGAATCAGATTGAGTTCGGCAAGTTGGTCGGTGACATTCCGCCATTGCATGCCGCGGCCCGGGATCCGGAATTCCTTGACTCCCTGCCCTACAACGAGTTGTTTGTGGAACTGACTGAAGAAAGCGGCAGGGCCTGGCCCCGCATGCCCGTCCTGTCCATTTACCAACAGGAAATGGGGCGCGTCACAGACCAGGTGGTGCATGGCAAGATCGAACCCGCTGCGGCCTTGGCCGAAATGACGGCCAAGGTTCAGGACGAGTTGAATGATTTTAGGATGCAGACAGCCTAGCTCCTGTCAAGCCGCGAGCGTAGTGGCCGGCGGCTGAAACAAAGTGTCCAGATGGCCAGAGCGCGTCAGCGGCTCTGGCCATCTGGACATTCTCCTGCTCCAACTGACCGACAGGGCCCGGCGTGTGACGGCTCTGTTTCTGCGATTCACCGCATGGCTCCCATCCTGACTCGACAAGAACGAAGGCAACTGCGCGTTGGAGTTACGTTCGCCCTGCCCTGGATCCTGGGCTTCTGCGGATTTACGGTCTTCCCCGTCGTGGCTTCTTTCTACTACAGCCTGCACGTGTATACCCGCTTTGGGCAACCCATGACTTGGGTGGGTCTGGCCAATTTCAGGGAGTTGCTTTTCGAGGATCCGCTCTTCTGGATATCGCTGTACAACACCATTTACATGGTTGCCATCGGCATCCCCTTCCATGTCCTGTTGGCACTGGTCCTGGCCCTCATTCTGAATCTCAACTTGAAAGGGGTTTCTGTCTATCGCACGGTTTTCTATCTGCCGACCATTGTGCCAGTAGTGGCCACATCGGTGCTGTGGCTGTGGGTCTTCAATCCCGAATACGGGATGATCAATGCCCTGCTTGACTTGTTCGGGGTTCATGGGCCCGGCTGGCTGGCCGTGCCGGAATTGGCCAAGCCTTCGCTCATCATCATGGGGGTCTGGACCATCGGCGGCACCCTGGTCATTTTTCTGGCCGGCTTGCAAGACATCCCTATGCAGTTGTACGAGGCGGCCATGATTGACGGGGCAGGCCCCATCCATCGCGTCAGGCATGTCACACTGCCCATGCTCTCGCCGGTGATTTTCTTCAATTTCATCATTGGCCTGATCAATGGGTTTCAGGTCTTTACCCAGGCCTTCATCATGACGAGAGGCGGGCCCCTGGATGCCACGCGCTTCTATGCCCTGTATCTCTACGAAAATGCATTCGAGCATTTCAAAATGCCCTATGCCTCCGCCATGGCCTGGATTCTGTTTTTGGTCGTGATGGCAGCCACGCTGGTTGTCTTCAAGTCTTCGGCCCGTTTTGTCTACTACGAGGGTGAGGAGCAGAAATAGGAACCCGTCCCGCGTGCCTTAGTGCCTTATGACCACCTCCTCTCTGTTGCCAAGCTCCCATTCCACCAATGTCGCCCTGGGCAAGTTTCTGGGCCATGCAGGCCTGATTTTTTGTGGCCTGTTTTTCTGCCTGCCTTTCTTTTGGCTGGTGTCCACGTCCTTCAAGGAATTGAACCAGATATTTCAGCTGCCTCCGGTCTGGATCCCCAATCCGGTGCGTTGGCAGAACTATCCCGAGGCCTTGGGGTACTTCCCGTTCCTGAATCAACTGCGCAACACGCTGGTCGTGGCCGTGGCTGCCGTGGTCCTGACACTCTTGTCAAGCACGCTGGTAGCCTACAGCTTTTCCCGGCTCCGGTGGCCGGGACGAAACATCTGTTTCTTTCTGATGCTGTCTACCATGATGCTGCCTTACCAGGTGACCATGGTGCCTCTCTTCATCATCTTCCGAAATCTGAACATGGTGAATACGCTGTGGCCCCTCATCATCCTCCATGCCTTTGGCGTTCCCTTCTTCATTTTTCTGCTGCGCCAGTTCTTTTTGGGCCTGCCGCGCGAACTGGACGATGCGGCCACTATCGATGGCTGCACGGCCGCGGGCATCCTGTGGAGGATAATTCTGCCTTTGGCCAAGCCGGCACTGGCCACCGTGGCCCTTTTTCAATTCCTGAACAGCTGGAACGACTTTCTGGGCCCTTTGATTTACTTGAATGACCCTGAAAAATACACGCTGTCACTGGGCATTCAGGTTTTCGCCAGCACATCCGGGGTGCACTGGGGGTGGATGATGGCTGTTACCACAGTACTTACGGTGCCGGTGGTCTTTCTGTTCTTTTTCACTCAGCGCACGTTTATTCAAGGCATTGCCTTGACGGGCATCAAGGGGTAGCGACCGAGCATCTCGGTCAAGCCCAGTGCGGCTGGCTTGCCCTCCCTCAGAGGCAGCGCAGCAATGCATGGGGCTCGCCAGGAGCGGGTCGCCCGGCGGCAAAGGAGAGACACATGTCGGCACAGGATTCAATGTTCATCGGAATTCATTACGAATACCCTTTTGGCGGCATGGCGCAGAGGTCGGAATGGCTGCCCCAGGGACCTGCGGATTACCGCCGGGATCTGGTGAAGATTCGAGAGACGGGCTTCGATTGCATTCGCATTCGCATCGGATTGGACAGTGATCTGGACGATGTGGCCACCCTGCTTGATCTGTGTCAGGAGGAAGGTGTCAGCGTCCTGTTTGGCTTTGCCACCTTTTACGTCCACAACGACTTCATTGCGGAATTTCCGGACTGCAAGTCCCTGGACCGCCACGGTACAGCCTATCCGCGGCATGTGCATGACTACCGGTGGCAACGATGTTGTATCAGTCATCCCGAGTATCGCCGGAGACGAAACGACCTGCTGGCTGCCTGCGCCCGCCGGTTTGACCACCATCCTGCTGTAAAGGATTGGGATGTGCACAATGAACCCCACCTGGGGCCGGGGGACTTTCCCTGCTACAACCCATTCACAGTTGAGCAATTCCGCCAACACTGCCGCACCGAGTTTCCCACCATCAATGCCTTCAACCGGCGTTTTGCACAGTCCTTCGAGGGCTTTCCGACCATTGAACCGCCGCATGAACCGGATGAGGATCCCACGGGATACTGGCGTTTTTGGCGTGAATTCATGTCCCAGATGTTGTCGGACTTCCTGTTGGAAGGCGTCCGGATCATCAAGGACAACATCGCAGACTCCGGCGCCAGGGTGAGCTTCAACTTCACGTTTCCCTGGACCCCCCACCGCACGGGCCAGGATTGGTGGGTCACCTCTCGACTGGGGTACGCCTCGACCAGCCTGTACCGGGGTTCCGAGGAAACGACTGCCGCCTCAGCCGGAGCCAGTCTGTCTCTGCTCAAGGCACTGGCCCAGGACAAGGAGACCTGGGTCACGGAATTCCAAGGAGGGCCCTTCCGAAAGGACTTTCTCTGGCGAGGCATTCAATTGGAGGCCGAAATCAACCAGGTCTTCAGTCACGCCATTGACTCGCTGTTCATCTATCGATGGGATCCTCTCATGGCCGGGGCAGAGCCCTGGATCAACGGCATGGTGGATGTCGACAACTACGACACGGAAAAGAGACTGCGCACCCGAGAGGTGATTGCCAGCCTGAAGCCCTACCAGGAACTCATTCGCCATGGGCACAACGCAAGGCCCCGCGTCGGCATCCTGATGAGCCGGGAAAGCCTGTGGGTGTCTACACTGCAAAACGCCGACCTGAACGGAATCACAACCGGACTCTATGGCCTCTTTCTGGACCTGGGCTTTGAAGTCACCTTTCTCACCGAGCCCATGACTGCCGATTGCGACCTGACTGTCGTGTGCGTGCCCAACATCTCCGCCTTGGACCCAGAGGAGTGGGACAGTCTGGATGGCTACATGCGCCATGGTGGTCGTGTAATCGCGGAGCTGCCGTTGCATGACCAGTCCCATGCTCTGGCTTCGGTGGCAAAGATTCCCCTACAGGTCGAGGAGTGGATGCAACCGATCTACTTCATTGCAGGGTGGAGCATGGACCACATGGATGGTCAGTTCGGAGGCTTTGCCTTTCACGAAAGAATTCGCGTGAGCCAACATCCGGGGACTGCCTTTGCCCGATACAGGGACACTGGGGAGCCTGCATTGATCCAAATGGGGCCCGAAGGGCAACTGTTGATGCCTACCTTTCCCCTAGGACGCACCTATGCCTCGTCCCTCCACCACAGTGTGAGAGAACTGCTGCGGAAATGGCTGCCAGACAACTTGGCGCCCGATGTGGAAATATCCGGTGTGCCCTTGGCATACCGACCGCTGGTGGAAGCCCGCATCGTGGAACACAACGAAAAAGCACTGCTGTTTGTGATTAACCGATCGGGATATGCCTATGACGTGGAGGTAACCCCGCGAGGATACTGTGCAGAGAAAATAACTCTGCCGCATCACGGCGCGGCACACCGGTTGGTGAAACCCGTCTAGCCCCAACCCAGGCTCTCCATATCTAATGTGCGTGCGGCGGAACTGCGGTGGTCAGGAGGCGGCGGGAATTCTCTGTTGGGTCTGGTCAAGAACGCGAGGCAAGAGGCCGATTTTTGCCGACTGAGTGTCTGCAAGATGAACGAGGCTCTCGGAGACTTGTTCAGTGCTTCGCTACATGTCATGAACCAGTCTGGGTGGGACCGAGACCATAGTGTCCGCGCACTGCCTCTTCAATCAGATCGCGCATGTACACTTTGCGACTGGGCTCGGCACGCTGCCGCTCCCGACGCAGAGCCTCCAGAACATCGTAGATCTCCACCGAAAGCACCAATGTAACTTGCTTTTTGGGGCGCGGGTCCCGGCGGCGTCCCACCCGCCGATGAGGGGTTGCCTGGGTTGCCTGTGATTCCGAGGCAGGCGCGCGCGCAGGACGGGTCCTGGTCTTGTGGAGGGCTTCCAGCCGATCGAGCAAATCCATTACACCTCTCCTGCCGCCAGTTCGGCGGCCAAGTGAGCCAAGGCTGCAGTCACCCGGGCCCGCGGCGCGAAGTCGTACAGAGTGCGCGCTGCCACCACTGCCTCCTCGACCTGTTGCTGACGCGGGATGCGGGATTCCAAGAGGCAGTCCGGAAAACGCCGCTCCAAGTGTGCCGTTATCTTCCTGGCCATGCGGGTACGTCGGTCCAAGCCAGTTAGCACCAGCCATGCCTGGCGTGTCACATGACCATCGTGGGCCGAGAGCCGGGCCACGGTCTCCAGCATCTCCTGGGCCCCGGCCATGGAGAGGGCTGCCGGCTGCACCGGGATCAGGATCTGGGTGGCCGCACTCACCGCCGCCAGCATCAGTGTGCCCATGCTCGGTGGTGTGTCGATCACTGCCGCCTGCGCCGGTACATCCGCCAGAACCTGAGTCAGCCGATCCAGCTGGCCCAGTCCCGGTGTCAGCGTCTCCAGCTCGCGGCTGGCCGCCAAGAGCAGCAGATTCGGCCCCAAGGGATGCAGCGCCTGCGTGGCCGTGCAACGACCCGAGAGCACGTCAGCCAAACTGCAAGCGGGAGGTTGACCTGCCGTCAGCCACAGGGTGGCACCTCCCTGTGGATCAGTGTCCACCACTAGCGTGCGCCGGGTCCGGGACCAATGGGCAGCCACGTGCACAGCCAACGTCGTCTTGTGGACACCGCCTTTCTGTGCAGCCACAGTCAGCGTGTGCGTACGCAGAGAGGAGCAGACATGAGACACCGTGAACCAATTGTACAATTGAGACTAATGGACATTGCAATGGACGGTCACCAGAACGCAAACATGGCATTCGAGTCAGTCTCCTCTAGATTCCTGCGTTGGCTTCTGGAACCGACGTGTTGGGGCAGCCACTCCAGTTGCATGTCCACTCGCGCCGGCGGAATGCTGACCTTCATGCAAGGAGGGTGCCAGCCCCATCTGTAGATGCGGCTCAACGACTGTGCACAATTTGCGCTGGCCTCGGATGGTACCGGCACGGCCGGTGACGTGGACCTGTCGATTGGCCATCAAAGGCGGGTAATCCGGTCGGCATGGTCTGACGAAACGGGCATCATCGCGCTTGACCGACCAGATGATGGCATCTGGGAACGGATAGAAATCCTGGGTCTACCCGACGACATCGCAGACCACTACGGCGAGATACACCTTTGTCTTGAGGCGATGGGGATGCCAATTGGTCCGAATGATCTTCTGAGCGCAGCTCCTGCCCGCGGCGCGGGCTTGGTGGTCGTCACAGGAAATGATCGGGAATTCTCCCCGCGCCGGACTTGAAGGTCGAGAACTGGTAGGCAGCATGACGCACATGCTGCCTTTCACATTCGGCAATCGCCTGGGACTCGTCTGCGGGCCCATTCATTGGGTCATGTCAGCCTGAATGACAAATCTGAATGCAGTTTCCGACCCCTTTTCCGACGGGTAGGGACCAGGCTGCATGATCTTCCTGGCAGAGATCGCAATGGGCCGGTTTGGGACTACAGGCGGCTCGAGACAGGACCCTGTGTTATTCACCGCGGAGCAGACGCGTCGCAATGCGCAATGCAGTTGATTGGGAAAGGCCTAATCTCCAGGTTGCGTCGTCCACAGCCGAGCCTTTACGTTGCGGGCCATGCCAAATTTTCGGTTCAACATAGCGCTTGAGCATTGCTCTTTGCGGCACGGCCGGTGCAACAGCCTGGCTTTGCTGGCATTGTCCTCGTTGTGTTGGATCTGACAGTAGCCGCCTGGAAATCGTCAGCCGTTCCGATCGCTGTGCCCATTACAGCCCTTGAATATGGACGAGGACCAACGGCAGAGGATGACAAGGTCTTGCTTTTGGTGGGGGTTCTTGTCGAGATTCTGTTCCCGTGGTCATCTTCGTCCATGGCAGAGGTTTCAGCCGGAAACCCGCGATGATGCACCTTGGCCGGATTTTGCCCGTGAGCTGGCCAAGGCACCAACTGCAGACTTAGGGAAGTTCCATGGGAGGCTTGCTGACAAGTGTCACGCGCGCACCGCATCATGTCATGGCCCAAGGTGTCGGCCTGCAAAAGCCACCGGCATGCATCGACGCGCAACACATGCCATAGGCAGGTGCCTCTTCGATTCCCGGTCCGGAGCATTGGGACCAACGCTTGCGGCCTGCTATCCTAGTTATAGCGATAACCATACTTATCACCATATGTTGATCGTCCCCTGCCACCAAACCGCGCTTCATGAAAAATGTGCCCACACCCGCCGTGTCGACCACGTCCGATCGGGACCGCATGCTTGCGGATCGCTCCGGCGCCCGCGACGATGCGCACATGATGGCCCTGTGGCTGCAGGCCCAGCGTTCCCGTCACACGCGCCGCGCGTATCATCGGGATCTGAACCAGTTTCTGGTTGCCGCGGGACACCCGCAGCTCCGCGCCGTCACCGTGGCCGACCTGCAGGCCTGGCAGACCGACCTGCGCTGGCGGTGTGCCCCTGCCACCGTCAACCGCAAGCTGGCGGCCGTCAAGTCCCTGCTGTCTTTCGCCCACAAGACGGGCTATCTGCCTTTCAATGTCGGGGGAGTCATCAACGCGCTGCCGTCCCCCAATCGCCTGGCGGAGCGCATCCTCTCTGAACGGGACACGCTGAATCTTCTGCATGCCGCCGGTGGCCAGAGACAGGCCACACGCAACCGGGCCCTGCTGTGGACGCTCTACTACACGGGGGCCCGCATTGCCGAACTGTGTGCCCTGCAATGGCGCGATGTCGCGGATCTGCAGGGCCCGATGCCCGCGTTGGCCTTGCAGGGCAAGGGCGGCATCACGCGTCACGTGGCTCTGCCGGGACAGGCGGCCCAGTCGCTCGCGGCGTTGCGCCGGGAACCCGGGCGGCGCATCGGCCCGGAGGACTACGTGTTCGGTACGGTTACGGGACGGCCTTTGCGGCCGCAATCCGCCCATGTCATCCTGCGCGCCGCGGCACGGCGTGCAGGCCTTGCACAGCCAATCTCGCCGCACTGGCTGCGGCATGCCCATGCCACGCATGCCCTGGATCGGGGGGCTCTGCCCCATGTGGTGCAGGCAACCCTGGGACATGCCAGTCTGGCCACCACCAGCCGCTACGTGCATGTCCGCCCCACACAAAGTTCGGGCCATGCTCTCGCGCATGTGCAGATAGAAAACGGATCATCCGAATAAAAAAAGTGGTGGACGTTCTGTTCCATATATATAATTGTACAATTGCATATATGCAATTTTGACCTTCAGCAATTAGTATTGAATACAATTGTAAAATTGAAAAATAAACACAGTGTCAGAACAAGAATATATTGTTTTGTGCACTCTTTATTTTCCTGCTTCAAAGCGCAGATTTGTCATCTTTCTGGGTTCTGGACGAAGACGTGCCAGACATTCATCGCGCTATCCATAGACCGCCCCACCCGCCCCGCGGACAGTAGATTAGATCCGTCCGCGGTCGTTGGCCACAGGCCCATCGGAACGATGCCGGGCCGCTCGCACCGCATGTCTCAAGAGGTCAAACGGGCAGGGATTCGATGCAACCCTGAGGCGCAGGGGGCCACATCGCGCGCATCCTTGGGACACGCCCCACGGCAGGCCTGCAGGTGTGTCGCTCCGAATTGAAGGGCGAGCATCCGAGCGGCAATGGAAATGACAGGCCCGGACCCGCGCGGGTCGAGAGGGTTGAAGAGGCAAAACAGACAGTCAGCCTCCGTCCCGATCCGGTTAAGGCATCATCTCCCGTTCGGAGCCGATGCCATGCTCCTCACGCGGCATTGCTCTTTCAAGGCGTACCAAGTTGAAGGAGCAGAGCCCGCGGGAGGGCAAAGTGCATCGTCCTCCCGCAGGGCACAGCGTTCCGGCTCCCGCCGATTTGCGGCTGTCAGGCCATGTCCTCCGCCAACGCCGCCCGCAATTCCTCGTCGCGTGCAGAGACCGTGATGGGCATGCGTTGCCAGTAATATTGCAGGTCCGGATTCTGCCAGCCAGCGTAGATTTCATCCCAGGCGAGCCGTCCGAAGTGCGGTTCCAAGCCATCGGCAACAACGGGCTGGGAAATGGCGGAATATCGGTAGTCCACGGAAATCCTGATCTGGCTTTGCGTTGCGTTGGGCAAGGCTTTGTGTACGGTGTGGGAATGGAACAGGAGCAGATCCCCTGCTGTGTAGTTGCAGGTCACCCATTCGTAGTCCAGTTTCTCGGTACTGATGCCCATTCCCCCGGCACCCTGCGCATCGTGCACTTGGTAAAGCCCTCGTTTGTGAGAGCCTCTCAAGACCGCCAAACCACCGAGTTTCTGAGGACAATCCATCAATGGAAACCACCCGGTATAGGTCTCCGCAGCACCCTGAATCAATGGAAAGTCCTGATGGGGTGGAGTGGCAAAGTAGGTGGCCTGCGGAAAACTGATGCGCCCAATGTTGCGAGGATGCACAAAAACGGGCTCGGACATTATGAGGGCCAGTGGCTCCAGAATCTTGTAGTGATGGGCCAAGGCATGGAATGACTCCAGTTTCTGGAGGGGATCGTAGACTTCCCAGAAGCGCTCTTCCCCTTCAACGATGGGTGGATTCACCTGTATCTTCCCGTTCTCGTCTACCCAGTCTTGCTCGATGCAAAGCTGCCAAATGTCGCTGTAGACAGCTGCAATGTCAGCCTGGGGAATGCGTCCCTGGAAGAACAGGTATCCTTCCTCATCCATGCGGCGACGCAGAACTTCCGCGTCTTGAATGTCGGGTTCGGAATCGTGGAAAGCAGTGGCATTGTCCATAAGTCTTGCTCCGTGTATGACAGTGGGCTCATCCAGACTCTACTTCTTGGCAACGACTTTCTACAACCAGCAACCCCGCGGGAGCCCGACACGGTGCTGCGGGGCATGATCTTTCTCGCAGTCTCTTGGCCCAGGGCTGGCGCAATGGAATGCGATTCAGGCGGCAGGCAGAGCAGCTCCACCTCGCTGGGCGTGGGAGCCGCTCTCCTCCAGTTTCAACCCCCTGCTTCATCAGGACATCAATTGCGAGGGGCTCTTCGTTGCTGCCAATCCTCGAAACCCTCTCTCTTTCGGGTCCAGTCCACAAATTTCCTGCAACAACGGGCGTGTGTAATATCCGGCCATCTCCCCAGAGTCAACAAACAGGCGATGAAAAGAGAATTATATGCTTAAGTAACAAAACATGATATGCTAGGCCTAGTCAACCCTATGCAAGGCTCCGCGCATGACCCCCCAGACACCCGGCAAATCCTGTCGCCAGGGCATGACTCTGCTTGAACTGTGGCACCTGTTCCCGGACGATGCCACCGCCGAGGCCTGGTTTGTGCGCTGCCGCTGGCCCCAGGGGATGCGCTGTCCCCATTGCCAAGGGGATCGCACTCGCGCCAGCAAGCACCCTACTATGCCCTACCGCTGCCGGGCCTGCTACCAGTTCTTCAGCGTGAAGCAGGGCACCGTGATGCAAAGCGCCAAGATCGGCTATCAGAAGTGGGCCATCGCCCTCTATCGCTTGACTACCGGCATCAAGGGCGTGTCCTCCTTGACACTGCACCGGGACCTTGGCGTAACCCAAAAGACCGCCTGGCACCTGGCCCACCGCATCCGCGAAACGTGGGCCGACTGGCTGCAGCTCCAGGCCGGGCCGGTCGCAGTGGACGAGACCGCGGTGTCCGGAGTCAGGTCACGCCCGTCGGGACCGGTGCAGTCCGCGAAGAAGCAAATTGCCATGAAAACCCCACCGCCCGCCGTACCGCCTGCTCCGGCTCCGCTTCCCACTCCGGCGAAGCCCTCCGCTCTGCCGCCCTACCGTAGATCAGAGCCTATCCTGGCCACGCCTGAACAGGTGGCCCAGGCCCTGCTGCAGACCCCACCAAAGACCGTCGGGGAATGGCGTTATCTCCAGACCGCCCAGGACCGCAGCCTCGAATCCTAGCGGGGCCCAGTCCCGTTTTGCTCCTTAAGGATACTCTGAGCCAATGCAGGGCCAGGCGGCCGCGACCGCCGGCGATGCGCGCCACCCGCAAGAGGCCGCAGTGGCATTTCGGCAAGAAACTGCACATTGGCATCGCGACCGCCGGATCAGCGGGCACAGCCATCATCGGCCCCCACGGCGGTGCACGGGCACGCCAACCAGGTCGCGCCGCCGCGCCGAACCTGCCGTGGAGGCGACAGGGCCTACGTGCACCAGGCACGGTGCCGGAGGCTGCTCAAGAATACCCAGCGCGGTCACGTGCTGTGTACCTGGGCCCACTGGTACCGGGTGCGCCGTCTGCGGTAGCCCGTGGCGGCGTCGGAGCGGTCCACCCGAGGTTTCTCCCCCACCTCGGTCCCGTGTCCCCCTCCGGGAGACCGCCGGCCCGGCCCATTGTTTCAACCTCTAATAAGTCCACAACAACCGAATCAATACACGCTGGGTGGCGCTTTTGCCTGCTCCACTCGATCTCAGAAACCCAAAGATTTCTCCCTCGCTGATTTCAAACGGTGCTCCGGTTACCACCGAATGGGATGCCCCGGGGTCAGTAAAAGCAAGATCCTGAACCTTAATCGTGAGAACTCATTGCCACCGAGGCACCGAAAGTTATTACCCACACCGGATCCGCCGACAGACTTGACTGCATTGACCTGCTGTCAGAAGGCAAGGCATAATCAATTCGCCTTTTCCGCACAACGTCAAGTGAGAACTGGCGACAGGCCAGATTTCGCTTGCCTGCAGTTGCCTGGAGAGATGCCAAATGATTATAGATAGCCATGCTCATGTGGGACCGGTCGCACAGGACATTCGTCACCGAGCGATCATTGCCGGAAGTCCCACCAACGCTGTCGAAGATTATCTGCGTGACATGGATCAAGCCGGCATTGACATGGGGATTACTTTCGGCTATCTCGATTTGGACCATGACTATCAGGCCAGTATCCAGAATCGGTATCCAGACCGTATCGTCAGTCTGGCCTGGTGCAATCCGCGGCAGCTGAATGTCGTGGACGAGTTTCGGCGCTGTGTCGAGGACCTGGGCATTCGAGGCCTGAAACTTCATGGCTGGTGGCATCAGTTTGCCAATTCAGATCATGTGCTTCTGGATCCGCTCTTTGCAGTTCTCGACGAATACCGTCTCCCGGTGGTCATGCATACATTAGGTGACAATCCTCTAACTACACCCTTGCAGACAGAGGAAATAGCGCGCACTTTCCCCAACGTAACCGTTTTCATGGCCCACGGCGGCTGTGAGTGGGCCGCCGGCGATGGTCTTCTGGCGGCCGCACGTACACCCAACATCATTGTGGACACTTCGTTCATGCCCAGTTGGTGGATCGGCAAATTCGTACAGGAGATCGGTGCCAACAGAGTATCCATGGGTTCGGACTGGCCCTGGCATCACCTTGACGGGGTTGTAAAGAACCACGAAGTCGCTATTCCCGATCCTCAGGATCGGGCCTGGACAATGGGCAAGACAGCGGCACGCGTTTATGGAATTCCGGTTTCGTGACCGGGTCCGGGGTACCCGGATTATGCGGCTGGGTGGCACCCCCTACCCATCACAATGGCCTGAAGCTGGCTGACATAGAAGAAACCGAATGGAGTTGAGGACGAAGGAGCACATGTACATGTGCGAATACTTTGACAAGCCGCCTGAGAGGCTGATGTGACAGCCTTCGCCGGACGGAAACAGTTGCTCTGCGATGGTGCCAACCGAAAGAACTCCGGGCTTTCCTGGCCTGCCTTTGCAGAATGAGGAGATTGACAATGTTTATCGCCAGAAAGTGGATTGTCGCCTGTTGGAGTCTGATGTTGGTTGTTGTGCTGGCCAGTTGTGTGCCGGCTGTTCCCTCCGCCTCCCCTGAAGAACTCACGGATACCGGCAAGTACGCTGACAGGTATTCGGACGAGCAGTTGGCCTGGATCGATGACATTCGTGCTGCATACTCTGGTACGACGCTCAATATGCTCGGGTTTGCTCATCCGACCCTGAATGCCATGAAAGCGATAACGCCGGAGTGGGAAGAATTGACGGGGGTCACGATTGTCTATGATGAAACCGATCTGGCCAAGGTCCGGGACAAATTTGTATTGGACATCACGTCAGGGGCCAACACCTATGACCTGGTCATGACGGCAGAAGTCCAGGCACCGGAATACTGGAACCTGGACTACCTGGAACCTCTGGACTCCTGGCTCAATGACGAGATGGAGGTAAAGAGTGAATCCTGGTTCGATTGGGAAGACCTGCATCCCGGCTACACCATGATGTTTACTTCGGTGCATGACGGAATGCGGTATGCCGTGCCGATCAGCGGTGAAGTGGCCCTTCTGTTCTATCGGACGGATATTTTTGAGGAACTTGGCTTGGCGGTTCCGACAACCTATGACGAAATGCTGCAGACAGCCCAGTTCATCAATGACCAGGGGATTGTGGAAGATGGACGCACCGTGCATGGGATTTCCTTCCGTGGGAGACCGGCGCTGGGCGGCGGCAACTGGATATGGTCCATCATCATTTTCCCGTTTGGCGGGCAAATTGTGGATTTGGATGACCAAGTGACGCCGGCAGTATTGGAGAAGAAAGAGGCGGCTGTGGCGGCAATTGAGTGGGAAATCGAAATGGCCCAACATGGCGTACCGGGAATCGCTTCTTTTGATCCTTTCGATGCCATCAATCAGTACAAGCAGGGCTTTGCGGCCATGTCCATTGAAGCCTCCGTGCTTTCTCCCGGAGTGCTGAACCCGAACGAGAGCATTGTGTCTGACCTGACCGGGTTTGCCCCTCTTCCAGCCGGACCTGCCGGCAACTTCAATCAGACCTTTGCCCATGGAGTGGCTATAACCGCCTCCAGCGAGAACAAGCCGGCTGCCTATGCCTTCTTGCAATGGATGTTGGGACGGGGCAATCAGGATCTGCTTCTGGACAATGGCGGAGCTCCCGTACGGCGTTCGGCTATGGAGGATCCTGCCAATCAGGCGCAATGGCCGTATATCGAAGCCACGCTACTAGGTTTGGACCAGGCGGCCTCAGCCTATGCGAATCGGTATTTTGCTACCCCTCAGGTGGAGTGGGTACTGGAATATCTCAATGTCTGGTCTATCAATGTCTCACGCGCTATTGCAGAGGAAATCTCCGCCGCCGAGGCGGCCGAGAATATCCAAAGGGGGATGGAGGAAATCCTCGCCCAGAAATAGCTGAAAACCCAGGGACTTATATACATAAGTACATATGCAAACAGGTAGTGCCTTGGTCACAGTGCCAGGCGCAACATGGCACTCCACGGCCCTTGGGACGGCGGCGGCGGCACGGCGAAGGGTGTCTCAACGGGAAATCCTGACGCCCCGTAAACAGGATATGCAGGAGATTGTGCACTCATGTACATAAGTCCCAAAGCCAGAACCTGACCCCTCTTCGGTGTCGTATCTAAAGGGCCAGTGCAGCTGGTGAGGGCTGCACTGGCCCTTTACCCTTTAGTCTGTCGGATTGGCTGTATGGCAAGCCTGAAGAACATCGGCGGTACCGGCGCTGAAGCTCGGGATGTCACCAAAGCCCATGAGACCCGACCAAGATCGCGCAGGCCTTTGTTGCCCTACCTTTGCATTGTTCCCGCGCTTGTCTTCACTTTCGGAGTCCTGCTCTATCCAACTCTGAAAATGCTCCAGTTCAGCTTTCTCAGCTGGTCGTTTGGGAAGAGCTATGACACGGCTGAGTGGGATGGCCTGCAGAACTACCTGTGGCTGCTCACATCGCAATCCTCAACCCTATTCCATTCCCTGCGCCTGACTCTGCTGTACGCCGGCGTAAGCGTGGCTGCCGAACTCGGTCTGGGGTTGGTTGTAGCCGTCCTGCTTAACCGGGCACATGTCTTTGGTCGGCGCATTGTCCTGACGGGTTTCATGATACCCACGCTTTTGATGCCCGTGATGGTGGGCATGATGTGGCGCATGTACATGTATCCCAATGGCATGTTGAGTTATTTTCTGGGCCTTGTTGGCATCAGGATTGATTGGTACACCGCTGCATGGGCCATGCCCGCCGTGATCCTGATTGAGATCTGGCAATTCACTCCCTTCTTCATAATCTCCCTGTTTGCTGGACTACGGGCCATATCGGCTGAGATTCTGGAGGCAGCCGCCATGGATGGCGCCTCGGGCTGGAATCGATTCTGGCATGTCTCCATGCCTTATCTGAGGCCTATCATTGTTGTAACGACCATGATTCGGGTTCTGTGGCTGCTCAAGTCATTCGACATTGTCTATACCATGTTCACGGGAGGACCCGGTTCGGCTACAGAGATTTTGGGTATCAGCATTTACCGGGCCCTGTTCCTCGCCCGCAACATTGGCCGCTCAGCAGCCCTAAGCGTCATCTTGTCCGCCTTAACCTTGGCCATCACTTTCGCGTTTGTCCGGTTTATCTATCGTTCCCGGGAGACGATAGAAAGTTCATTGCCATGAGCAAGCGCCCCAATGGCCTTGTTGCCTGGAGGCAGTGGCGACATAGCATGGACTCCATTGTGGGTTCCCTGATCGTCTGGATCATCTTCCTCCTGTTCCTGGCCCCGTATCTATATCTGATTGTGTGGTCATTCAAGCGACCCAGCGACATTCAGGCGTATCCGCCCCGTTTCTTCAGTCCCTTTACACTTGAGAACTACCACCAGATATTTGCCGATGTAAACATTGCCTTCTATCTGAAGAACAGTGCCATTGTGGCATCAGTGACCACACTGCTTTCACTGCTCCTGGCCATTCCGGCAGCCTACAGCTTTGCCCGCTTTCGCTTCTGGGGCCAAGACGGGCTGGCGTACCTTTTCATTGCCATCATGGTGGCCCCGCTCATCGCCCTTGTCTACCCTTTTCTGGTAGTGGCCAACCAGCTCGGCCTGAATGATTCCCACCTGGGCCTTGTATTCTTTTACCTTCCCTGGAATGTTCCGTTCGCCGTTTGGATGCTGCGCACTTTTGTATCTGACGTGCCGCAAGAGCTGGAGGATTCAGCCCGGGTGGATGGGTGCACCCTGTTGGGCGCTTTCGGACGCATTACCGCGCCACTCTTGCTCCCTGGATTTTTCACAACGGGGATCTTTATCTTTATCGGGGCTTGGAACGAATTTGTCATTGCTTTCTTTCTGACCAGCACCAAGGCTCGGACCCTGCCGACGACGATAGACTTTTTCCTTACGTACGGATCATTCCAGTTCGCGCCCATGTTCGCCGCGGGTGTGGTCAGCACCCTGCCCATCGCAGTTTGCGGCCTCCTGGTACGTCGTTATTATCTTGCGGGCACTACAGCCGGCGCGCTGAAGGGATAGCATCCAATACCTAGCATGGAATTATATGATGACATGAGATCCTGCCGGAGACGGCGCAAGCGGCATGAAGGTCCTGGGTCAGCCGGCGGTCGGTGTCGCAGGTGCAGGTGGGCATCTCTTGGTGCTGGATCCGGTGGAAGACAGGCTCGATGTCGACCACCTCCCGTTCGGGCTGGAGGTCCTACAGAACCTGGGTGCGGTGGATCGAGGCATGGTCCCGCACCACCACACGGCGTTTCCCGTTCCCGTGCAGCAGCGCATGCGAGAGAAAGACTTTCCAATCCGCGCGGGGCCCAGAGCGGGGTGACACCATCCCGGTCAGGAGAGCCTGAGGCATGGTGCCAAGTGCCATCATGTGCACGCGTCGGCCTTGGAGTGCGTAGGGGATGTGGTAGCACTGGCCGGGAGAGACAAGCAGCTGCAGAGAGAAACCCCACACAAGATCCAGGTGCCTGTTCTGGCCAAGTCATCTGACACGTCCGCCGCGCAGGCTGTGTATGGGAGAGGCTTCAAGGGCCTGTTGTCAGTCTGCATCCTGTCCCGGATCCGCATTGCCCACAAGGCCGAGCAAGAAAACAGGTCTCTGGCACTACGAAACTACGGCCAGTTCCATTTTCAGAAGCCGCGCCAGCTTCCGGAGACGGTTCATCTGGTGCCCCTTGCCCAAGGCCACATGATGGGTAGGGCCTTCCTGGAGCCATGCGTTCATGAAACGCGTCACGCCCTGCGGGAAGCGAATGCGTGAATTGGTATTGCCAATTTCCAGCGTGGGTCCGGCCTCCGCAACCCCTTCGGCAGCCAGCATTTTGAAATTGCCGTCCCGGGTCTGGGTCAGACAGAGAATGGTGACAGGTCCTTTGCGAACCTGAAATTCCACTGACAGACCGTATCCGCGCTTGCCATGGAACAGCCCCAAGCCCCGCAGCATGGGTTTGCCGTCGCTGATGGCTATGTGGCCGGGCCCGTCATGTCCCATCAACAGGATGTCGTCCGTGAAATCCATGGCGTAGAACTCGGTATAGGAACCTCCCGCCTGCAAGCGGTCCATGACAAACATGGCCACACAGGTCTTGAGATCCCCCTCGCCCGATGCCGGTATCCCGCGCCCGGTCAGCAAGGAGTTGCCCACGATCAGGCTGGAGCCCAGTTCCTCATTGGCGTTGCCGTGCAGGCCCCGGTAATAGTAGGTCAGCCCCTGCAGATCGAAGTCCGCGACCAACCGGTCCAGTCCACAGGCCACCTTGGCCGACCAGTCCAGCCCCTCCTGCGTAATTTTCATGGAAATCCGATCCGTGCCCGGTTTCATGAAGTCGAACGTTTCCCGAATCTCGGCGACTTTCGCAGCGACCTGGGCTTCGGACACCTGGGCGACCCGTTCATGCAGATCGTCCATTTCCAGCACCTCGATGTGCAGCCCCAATTGCCCGTGGAACATGCGAAGTCGGAGTACATGTCCACCATGCCGGGATAGGTGTGCCCCAGAAACCCGATGCGGCCATAGGAAAGCTGCTGCTGGATGCCCGCCGCCAGAATGTAGTCCTGGATCTCGGCAAAGGCCTCCTCGTGAAAGCGGTCGACTTCGGATCCGACTGGTTGCAGCAGACCTGTGACTACATGGAACGGGATGTCCGCACGGGCAAAGGCGTTGGAGATTTCCGGCACACTGCAGGCACTGCAGCCCGCCAGCCACTTGCCCGTGTCCGTATGCGGGTAGTCCAAGGTGGGAACGGGCTGCAGATTCAGGACCAGCACGGGACATTGCCGCCTCTGGACTGCAGGCAACACCTGCGACGAGGTGGCGTAGGTGCCGACGTAGCACAGGATCAGGTCCACGTTCTGCTGTGCGAAGTAATCCCCTGCGGCCTGAGCGCCCGGAGCCGTGTCCACCAGACCGGCAGAGCAAATCTCGACTTCGGGACCGGCCAGCTTCTGCTCGATGAATCTCTGATACCCTTCCAGGCGCTCCTTCAAGCCTTCGAATTGCGGCCAATAGGCGGCCAATCCGATTCCGAAGATCCCGACTTTCACGGGTTTTCGCGGGTTCCGGGTCATGTGCGCTCCTCCGGTACAAGCCGGTCGGTGGGTTCAGTCCAAGTGGAACACTTCCTCGAGTTCCACCATCATTTCGTCCGCATGACCGCCAGCCCCCTCAAAGTAGGGCTCCATGAAGTCCTGCCACTTGTCGTTGATCGCCTCCTGGCTCATGCCGGCCAAGGCGGCCTCGAAACTGTCCGGGGTTTCAAAGTAGCCAAACAGCAGCCCGTCCGGGCGCATGAAGAGGGAATAGTTGTGCCAGCCGGTCTTGCGGAGTGCCGCTTTCATCTCGGGCCAGACGGCCTCATGATGTTTCTTGTATTCCTCAATCCTGTCCTGTTTCACTTTCAGCAGGAAACCGACTCGGGTCATTGCAGGCTCCTTTCGTTGTGGTTCCTTTTCTGTGACACCATCGCCATTACCGGACGAAGGCTGCCGCCACACCGCCATCCACGGTGACGGCGCCGCCGGTGGTCCGGGAGGCCCGGGGGCCCGCCAGGAAGGAAATGGCCTCGGCCACATCCGCGGGTCTCACGTTGACTTTCAGGGTAGTGCGGGTGCGGTAGAACTCGTCCAGATCTTCGGGGGCGATGCCATAGCCAGACGCCCGTGCATTGCGCCAGCCGGCATCCCAGATGCCGCTGCCCTGCATGACAGCATCCGGCAGCACACAGTTGACACGAACCCCCATGGCCCCGCCTTCCTCGGCCAGGCACCGCGCCATATGCAATTCCGCCGCCTTCGCCGCACTGTAGGCCGCAGCATTCTTTCCGGCATACACGGCATTCTTGCTGACAACGTAGATCAGGCTGCCTCCCATCCGCTGTGCCTCCCACAGGCGAAAGGCCGCCCGACTGACGTGAAAATAGCCCTTGACCAGGATGTCCATGGTGCGGTCCCAGTCGCGGTCCGACGTTTCGGCAATGGCAGCGGCGATCGCGATGCCGGCATTGCTGACCACGACATCCACTCCGCCATAGAAGGCAGCCACCTTGTGAAAAGCGGTTTCCACAGCGGCAGGATCCGTCACGTCGCAGGCTACCGCCAGAGCCCGGCGGGGCCCATGGGCAGTGCACAGGTCCGCGGCTGCATCCTGGGCCGCCGCGTAATTGAGATCCAAGATGGCCACATGGGCGTCATCCGCGGCCAGACGGCGACATGTGGCCAGTCCAATGCCCGAGGCGCCACCGGTTACGCACACCACCCGACCCGCCATTTCCCTGGGGGCGGGCTTGAGCGAAAGCTTGTACAGCTCCAGGGGCCAGTATTCAATGCCGTACGCCTCTGCGGGCGTGAGACTGACGAATTCGTCCACCGCCTGGGCACCCTGAATGACGGGAATCGCCCGGTGGTACAGCTGGTTGCTGATGTCCGCGGCGTTGGCATCGGCCCCGGCGGTAATCATGCCCAGCCCCGGAATCAGGATGATGCGCGGAAACGGATCGGTCATCACGTCCCCGGCGGCGCTGTGATTCTTGAAGTAGGCCTCGTAGGTCGCCACATACTCCACCATGCGGCTTCGAATGCAGTCCACCAGGACATCCAGATCCGCCCCCTGCCGCGGGTCCCAGTCAATAAAGAGCGGCAGCCTCTTGGTATGCACCAAATGGTCAGGGCAGGCGGCCCCAATCTGTGTGGATTCTGCAATGCCCTCTTGCGCCAGGAAATCCAGGACCGCACTGCTTTGATCCAGTTTCAGGATTGCCGGGCGGCGCTCGCTGACCATGCCCCGCACTGCGACCATCAAACGGGACAGGAACTCGGGGGAACAATCAGGCTGGGGAACCCGCGGCCCCTCTTTTTGCCTGTCTTGCGCCGCGCCGACGAAGTCCTCCGCTTCCTGGATGATCCGCATGGTGCTGGCATAGCAGGCGGCAGAGGTTTCCCCCCACGTCACCAAGCCATGTTTGCCCATCACCACGCATTCGACTTGCGGATTGGCTCGCAGGCCTTCCCCAATCCACTTGCTCAAGGTGAAGCCGGGCCGAATGTAATCGACCCAGACCATGCGATCCCCCCAAATGCGCCGACAGACCTCCTGACCATCCGGCAGGCAAGCCAGGCTGATGACGGCATCCGGATGGGTGTGATCCACGTGCTTGGCTGGCGTGAAGCCGTGCAAGAGGGTCTCAATGGATTGGCGGGGGCGGTTGAGGGCATGGGTGGCATGAGACAGATATTCCACCATGTCTTCATCACTCATGTCCGAGCGTGCCATCAAGGGCAGGATCTCGTTCAGACGCAGGCCCGCAAATCCTGCCTCCTTGATGGTCAACACGTCACTGCCCGAGCCCTTGACCCACAGCACTTCGACTTCCCGCCCCATGTGGTCGGTCTCCGTCAACTTGACGCTGGTATTGCCGCCAAAGACATTGCACACGCTGCGGTCCTGTCCCAGCAGATTGCTCCGATACACCAAGCCATCCAAGGCGGGCAGCGCCGCCGCGTCCTCGTCGCTCCAAAAACTTACAGGCATGAACTACTCCCGCAGGATCATTGAGGGTGACACAAGAAAGCCGTCTTCGGCCGGATCAGTGTCGCAAGGCCCGAAGTCCGGCATACATGTGGCTGGGATACAGGGTCACTTTGCCCAGCAGGTCCGCCATGACCTGCACTTCGGCGGCATGTTCCATGCGTTCCAGGTGGATCAGGGCTTCATCGAGATGCCGACCTACGGTCAGGCTGCCGTGATTGCGCAATATCAAGGCGTCGTGGTCCTGGATCAGTTCCCGGATGATGCGGGCATCGTCAGCCGACGAGGGCAAACCGAACTCGCTGGTGGGGACATGGCCCAGCGCCACCGCCACTTCCGGCACCATCAAGGGCTGCAGCGGTTTCTCCGCCACGCTCAGGGCTATGCTGCACGGCGGATGCGCATGCAGGACGGCCTGGATGTCAGGACGGACGGCCAGAGCCTCCAGGTGCATGGGGGTTTCCGAAGAAATCCGCAGCTCCGGGTCTGCGGCCGGCGCTACCGTGGTGCCGTCAGGTGCAAGCACAAAAAGGTCTTCGACGGCCATGCGCCCCTTGCACAGGCCCGACGGGGTGATCAGAATGTTCCCGTTGGCGAGACGCACGGAAATGTTGCCGTTGTTGGCGGTCAGGAACCCCTTGGCATAGCCGATGCGGCCGGCTTCCACGATGGCCTCCCGCAATTGGGTTTCCGTGGCCTCGCGGCCATGGCGCAGCATGTTCATGGGAGAGGAACTCCTGCCGATCAATAGGGAGACCCGGGATTACTGATAGCCGCCGGATGTGGCCGTCAGCCCGCGTTCTTCCCGAATCCGTTCTTCATAACCGCTCGCCCGATACGCCGCGATGGGATCTTCGGGGACATCCAGCTCCCGCCGCACCTGTGCCAGCAAGGGTCTGACATCCGTGCGGCCGGCATCCGCCAGCATCTTATGGGCCAACAGGACCTCCCCCTCTGCCTGCAGGGCTTGCAGTTCGGCGCGGGGCACCAACAAGGCCTTGGCAAAGGCTTCCTGGCAGTTGAGCACCGACAGGATCATGGGAGCCAGCTTGCCCTCCACATTGTGGGCCTGATCGATCATGTAGGCGACATGGCGGGCTCCCTGGCGAATGTGTGCGTCCTGGCTGTCCTCGGCCGCGACCAGCTCGTTGTAGATGAGAAACAGCTCCAGGGGATTTACAGAGCCCACAATGAGGTCATCGTCGGCATACTTCCGGTTGTTGAAATGGAAGCCGCCCAGCTTGCCTTCGTCCAGCAGGAAGGTCACGATCTGTTCGATGTTGACCCCTTGGGCATGATGTCCCAGATCCACGAGCACCTGGGCCTGGTCTCCCAGTTTCATGGCCCATGCGTAGGCCGTGCCCCAATCGGGAATGTCGGTGCTGTAGAAAGCCGGTTCAAAGAACTTGTACTCGATCAGCATGCGGCTGTCGGCGGGCAGATGCCGGTATACGGTCCGCAAATGCCGCTCAAAGCGTCTCTTGCGCTCCAACAGCGAATCCTGGCCGGCGTAATTGGTGCCATCCGCAAACCAGAGGCTCAGCAGATCGCTGTCGGTCCGACGCATGATCTCGCAACACTCCAGAATGTGGTCCAGAGCCATTTCCTGCGTGCCCGGATCCGGGTTGCCGAGCGAACCCAACCTGTATGGGTCTTCCTGAAAGACATTGGGATTGATGGCGCCGATGCCAATGCCGCGCTCCTGAGCATACTGTTTGACTGCATCGTAATCGTTGTCCGCGGGCTTGTCCCAAGGAATGTGCAAAGCCACCGTCGACGCAATCCCGGTCATCTTGTGGACCATGGCCGCGTCGTCCAGCTTTTGCGGAGTGGTGGTTGCCGCTCCAGGCCAGGGAAAGGCCTTGAACCGGGACCCGCTGTTGGCATAGCCCCAGCTAGGAGTTTCAATGTGATGCCGCTTGATTCTTTCCTTGATGGCTGCCACATCGAAACCGCGATTGCTCAGATCATCGGTCAGCTGCTGGCAAGAGGAGTGGTCTGTACTCAAGGCCGGTTCCTTTCTTTCAGAGATGCAGATCAAGACACAACGGGAATACAGGAGTCTAGGGCAACGTGGGCGGGTCCGCCACCAGGGACTGCAAGAGCCGGAAACTGTCGTCCCAGTACACCCGACCCGCTTGATTCGCAGCCGGTTCGAATTCCCGCGTCAACACGGATTCGCGCACGACGGCTCCAATCGCCTGGAAGGAATCAATCTCGCCACTGGCCACGGCTTGCACCATAACGTTGCCAGTGGCGGTGGCCTCGGCGGGGCCTGCCACGACCAAGCGGTTGGTGGCATCCGCGGTGGCCTGGTTGAGACCATCGTTCCGGGATCCGCCGCCCACGATGTGTATCGGGTCCAGGACACGTTCCAGGGTTTCCTCCATGCGGGTCAACACCCATCTGTACTTCAAGGCCAGACTGTCATTGATGCAACGCAGAATTTCCGCCTTGCTGTCGGGCACGGGCTGGCCTGTGGCCAAGCAGTATTTCTGGATCCGCCGGGGCATTTCTCCTGGTGCCAGGAAACTGTCATGATCGGGATCCACTATGGCCACCGCTCTGTCCTCCTGGCGACTCATCTCCCCCAACTCCGCGTACGAATACCGGGAGCCTTCGCCTTCCCAGGTGCGGCGGCACTCTTGCAGCAGCCAGAGGCCCATGATGTTCTTGCAGAAGCGATAGGTGCGGTCAATTCCACCCTCGTTGGTGAAGTTGTGCCGCAGAGCCTGCGCACTGAGTATGGCCTCAGGCACCACTACCCCCATGATGGACCAGGTCCCCGAACTGATCCAGATGTAGTCGGCATTGCCTGCGGGCACGGCCGCCACTGCCGATCCCGTGTCATGGCAGGCTGGCGCAACCACCTCGATGGCCGGGCAATCCGACACTTGGGATGTGCCGATCACAGATCCTGGATGCACCACCTCCTGGAAAATGCCGGTGGGCAGTCCAAAGGCGTTCAGCAGGTCAAGCGACCAGTTCATGGTGCGGGGATTCAAACACTGCGTTGTCGAGGCGTTGGTGAATTCATTCCGCTTCTGACCAGTCAGCCAGAAATTGAAGAGGTCCGGCATGGTCAGAAAAGTCTTGGCTTGGTCCAAATTGGCAGGGTGGTCTCGCTGCACTGCCAAGAGCTGGAACAGCGTGTTGACCATGATGAACTGGGTGCCAGCCAATTCGAAGATGCGCTCCTGGGACACGGTCTCAAAGGCGGCTTCCATCACACCCATGGTGCGTTCGTCCCGGTAATGAACAGGGGTGTGCATCATGCGGTCCTTTGCGTCCAGCAGGGCAAAGTCACACCCCCATGTGTCCAGGCCCAGACTCCGGATTTCCGGCTCCGCCTGCACAGCCTTGCGCAGCCCTTGCTGGATTTCGTGCCAAAGGCGCAGTGTATCCCAATGCAATGTGCCGCGCACCGATACCGGCACATTGGGGAATCGATGGACTTCCGCCAGTCGCAGACCCGAGGAGGACAAATCGCCCAGCATGGCTCTGCCGCTGTCGGCACCCAAGTCAAAGGCTAGATACTTCATGCTTCACAGAGGTTTTCCGAGGAACCCCTATCCTTGCCAGCTTTCCGCATACGGGGAAGAGACTTGTCTATTGTACTCGGGAGATCGTTTCTGGGCATCCCAGCGGCTCAATGTGAGTGCAGCCGAGGCTACCCCGGGACCGCCCTGAAGTTCAACCGGCTCCCGCTGCAAGACATTCAAATCAGAACCAAGATGCAGACAGCAGGCCCATGTGTCTGGCACGAATGGGAAAGAAGGATTCAAGGCCGACCTCCATGTGTCGCTGATGCATCCATGTTGCGCATCCCGACCTGCCCTCTGCCTGCTCAGCTCCTCCGAAGGCCGCCCGTCTCATTCAGGACAGGGAGAATTCCGTCCTCTGGATTTTTATGTGCCTCCGGCTGCGCGGAATGACAAGCCCCATACTCCGGAGCCACACCCCTCCAGGCAAGGCAATCCTGTGCTGTGGGCACTCGTCCCTATGTCCCGAATCCCAAGGTCATGGGTTGGATCCACAGCCTGACACAGCCTGGCCATACAACATTGCTCCAAGGTTCCAGCATTCTGGACCCAATCGGCCTGAATGTTTCAGGTGCTGTGCCAACACGTACAGGTATGCTATATTCCTGTTGCCCTGCATTGGAATCAACCGTTGCATCGAACCCGTATTTGATTGGAAGTCGTTCCCAGTAGCCTGACCCCTTGCATATCGGTCCATCCCAGATTTGCTGCCATGACCATCCGCATCCTGCCTCGGAACAGACCTGTGGCCAACATGCCCCCGGCTTCCGCTCCCGTGGATCTGGCCTCGGCCGCTGAAATCATCTATCCCGAAACCGATGGTGAACCCTTGGCTGAAGGCACTGAGCAGTATATTGCGCTGACAGAAACGGTCACCAAGCTGGTGGACCGATACCGCGAACGACCGGATGTAGCCGTGATAGGCAACATGCTGGTCTATTACGAAGAAGGCAACAACAAGGCATCGGTGGCGCCCGATGTGTTTGTGGTCTTCGGGGTCGGGAACCACCCCCGTTCCTCCTATCTGGTCTGGGAGGAAGGCAAGGGGCCAGATTTCGTGCTGGAAGTGGCCTCGCACAGTACATGGCGCGAAGATGCGGGTCCCAAGCGGGACATCTACGCACAGATAGGAGTCGCCGAATACTGGCGTTTTGATCCTACCCCCGACAGCAGCCTTATGAGGCCGCCGTTGATCGGCGAGCAGCTGGCGGCAGGGGCATATGGATTGATTCCGGTCCAGGAGCACACTGCAGGGGAGTGGCGGGGCTTCAGCGTTCTGCTGGGACTGGAGTTTCGAGCCAGTGGCGGACAGCTGGAGTTATATGACCCGGAGACCCAGACCCTGTTGTTGAACTACGGGAGGCTGAGAGAAGAGCGTCAGAGGGCCGAGACCCGGGCACAGGAGGAAGCCGCCAAGCGGCTTGCCGCCGAGACCCGGGCACAGGACCTGGAAGAAACACTGCGACGCCTGCGGAGTGCAAATCCGAGAATTTCCTGAACATACAAGGCGCGTCCCCTAGGGCCGGACCCCACCTGTTCCACCTGCCGACAGCCGCAAAACACAACGATTTCCGTGCTGCCTGCTCATGCAGGCACCTTGTTTTGAGACACTGCACAGCCAAACAAAGCCCGTCCGTCTTGTCCTGGCACTGGGGAGCACACGCGCAGGGAAACAACGCGTCTTGCCACAGGTGTGACCTGCCAGTTGCCCCCCTCATCTGTCATGGCCAGTCCAGGAACCGGGCTCCGGGTGGATGCGCACTCGATCTTGCAGTTCACTGGCGCATTTCGGCTAGAATGCTGCTTGTAGCCGATCAGTCTTCTGATCGGCCACCCTGCTAGCCATTTCCTGAACCCACAAAGGATTGCCATGGGTACCACCCTGAAAGTCGGAGTAGTTGGCGTAGGGGGCATCGCCCGTACCCACATGCCCGGTTGGTCCGCATCCGAGCACGCTGAAGTGATAGCGGGTGCCGACGTGGTCGAGCCGGCCTTGCAATCCTGGGGCGGCATGTACGGCGTGGACCGGCTCTACACGGATGTGCAGGACCTTTTCCAGGACCCGGACATCGACATTGTGGATGTTTGCACGCCCAACATGTACCACAAGGAATTGGCGATTGGCGGCCTCAATGCCGGCAAGCACGTCATCTGCGAAAAACCGTTGGCCCCCACCGCCGAGGACATTCAGGAAATGATGGCCGCGCGGGACGCGGCGGGCAAACTCTTGATGACAGCCCAGCACTTCCGCTTCTCGGGCATTGCCAAGGCCATGAAGAAAGAGATCCTGACCGGGACGCTGGGCCATATCTATCACGGTCGCAGTTGGATGCTGCGCCGCAATGGCTTTGTCCCCTCACCGTCCTTTGTGGAAAAGAGGCACAGTGGTGGCGGACCCTGCATTGACATTGGTGTTCATGTTCTGGATCTCACCTTGTGGCTGATGGGCAATCCCAAGCCTGTGGCCGTTTCCGGGGTGGCAGGCGCCCCTCTGGCCCATATTCCAGGCCAGTTCCCGGCTTGGCGGCCCGAGCATCCTCTGCCCAAGATCTGGGATGTGGAAGACTACGCCGTGGCCTTTGTGCGGTTTGACCACGGCGGCACCCTGATCTTGGAAACCAGCTGGCTGCTGCACCACGACATTGAGGGCGAGGACATGCAGATCTGGCTGTATGGAGACGGAGGCGGTTGCCACTATCCCTCGGCCCAATTCCTCTCCTCCAATTATGAGAGCAAGCAGCTGTACAATCGCACGTTGCAGATCACCCGCGATGCCTTGGAACCCCACGCGCAGGAATGTGTGGAATTCGCGCAAGCCATCATGGACGGCGCGCCGTCTCCGGTTCCCTCCGAGCACTCCTTGCAGGTGCTGGCCATCTTGAACGGGATTTACAAGAGTCAGGAAGCAGGCCAGGAAATCGCCTTGGACTACTAGACATGGAAAATCGATGCCCCTGTCCGGGGCCCAGGAAAGGTGCACTGCGGTCCGGTGGGCTGCCTGCCAAGCAGGGTCAACAGCAGACTGCTCTCCAGTGGCTCTCGGGATGACAATGGAAGTAATTGCCGATTTTGCCTGCACAACGGGCGAAGGTCCATTGTGGCATGCGGAACATGAATGCCTGTACTGGCTGGACATTCCGGACGGCGAACTGTATCGGTATCGGCCTGCCACCGGCCAGTCCCATCTGGTGTATCAGGCGGACCGGCAAGTGGGCGGCTTCACCATTCAGGCCAATGGAGATTTGCTCTTCTTCATGGAAGGCTGCCGCATCATGTCGTTCCAGGACGGCAAGACCACCGTCCTGGTCGAGGGCGTGCCCGGCCAGGAATCCAACCGGTTCAACGATGTCATCGCGGGTCCCCAGGGCCAGGTGTTCTGCGGCACCATGTCCACCCCCGGACAGGGCGCGGCCGACGGCGTGCTCTACCGCCTTGACCCCGATGGGACATTGACCGAGCTGATGGGAGGCATCGGCACATCCAACGGCATGGGATTTACGCCAGACCGCAGATTTTTCTTTCACACGGACACCAGGCCGGGGAAAGTGGCAAGGTATCCTTGGTCGGACGCAAAAGGGGACTTTGACAGATTGCATCCCGAAGTGTGGTATGCAGCGTCCCAAGAGCCGGGAACAGGACGCCCTGACGGAATGACCGTGGATGCCCATGGGCATCTGTGGATTGCGCACTGGGATGGCTCGCAGATCGTCCATTTGGACCCTGCAGGCGCGGTGGTCGATTCCATTCCCTTCCCTACGCTCAAGGTTTCCTCTGTCACTTTCGGAGGTCCAGACCTGACGGACATGTATGTCACCACCGCCGGAGGACATGACAAGGAGTGCAACGGAGAGACAGCCGGAGCCCTGTTTCGGCTGCCCGGCATCTCCAGGGGACTGCCTGAATTCCGCTCCCGCATAGCTGGAGGCTGAGCCTCCACCACACTCATGACCCATTCCCCCCTGCCCCACGAAATGGAAGCCGTGGTGTGTCACGGCCCCCTGGACTATCGACTGGAGACGCTGCCGGTTCCGGCAGTCCAGGAAGACGAAATCCTGCTGCAGGTGGATGCCGTGGGCATCTGTGCCAGCGATCTGAAATGCTATCTGGGAGCCCCAATGTTTTGGGGCACGGCGGACAAGCCTGGCTTTTGCCAGGCTCCCATTGTGCCCGGACACGAGTTTGCGGGCACGGTGGTGCATATGGGAGCCGAGGCCCAAAAAGTGCAGCCCTTCCAACTTGGGGACCGAGTTGTGTCGGAACAGATCGTTCCTTGCCAGCAGTGCCGATATTGTCAGCGCGGGCAATACTGGATGTGCCAGCAGCATGACATTTACGGCTTTCGCCAAAACACCCCGGGGGCCATGGCGCAATATGTCAAGCTGCCGGGCAATGCGTTGAACTACAAGGTGCCCGAGACCCTGCCCCCGGCCTGGGCGGCCTTTGTGGAACCTCTGGCCTGCGGCATTCATGCCGTGCAAAGAGCCGAGATCGAACTGGACCACACCGTGGTCATCGCGGGGGCCGGCCCGCTGGGACTGGGCATGGTGGCGGCAGCCCGCATGAAAAATCCGGCCCGGCTGATAGCACTGGATCTCAATGACCAGCGGCTGGCAGTGGCCAAGGCCTGCGGAGCCGATCTGGCCTTTAATGTGGGAAAGGGGGATGCCGTGGCCGAGGTCCTGGACCTCACGGAGGGGTATGGCTGCGATGTCTACATCGAAGCCACCGGGCAGCCCCTAGCCGTCCCGCAGGGACTGGAAATGATTTGCAAGTTGGGGACCTTCGTGGAATTCAGCGTGATGCGAGAGCCGGTCACGGTGGACTGGACGGTCATCGGAGACGGCAAGGCCCTCAACATTCACGGCGCCCATCTGAGTCCGCACGCCTATCCAGTCGCCATCCGCATGCTGGAACAGGGACTGTTGCCCATGGATCTCATCGTGACCCACGAAATGCCGCTGTCGGCATTTCAAAAGGGTTTTGACATGGTCGCCAATGGCAGCGAATCCGTGAAGGTCACTCTGCGCCCTTGACATGCAATAGCAAAACTTGGGATGCATTGATTAGAGACTTATATGCATGAGTACACAAACTCCTGCATATCCTGTGCACGGGGCATCAGGGTCTCTCTTGAGAACGCCCCTCGCCGTGCCGCCCCCCCCCCCGGCCCATGGGCCGGGGGGCACCATGATTGACAGGCAATGATTGCATTTGCGGTTGCTTGGAATTGGAACCTGCGTTGCACCGCGCGTTGAGCCGTGGCACCAGCAGGCTCCCGTCACGTCAATCAGTCAATGACCCGCTCAAGAACAGCTCACCGGGAAGCATATGCCTCCCCAGAGGCCGACAAATTTCCCCGTGAGGCCTGATGTCACGGTTGACAGTGGACTCGGCAATCGGAGCTCCGTGAACCGCATCTTGGACATAACTCACATTGTTGATTGTCACGCTACATGAGGCTGCAATGCAGTACCAGCCTCGAATCAATTCCATTCCCTTTCAACGCTGCGGCCCAGAATGCAGAACTGTTCCAGTTCATAGACACAGCCATTGGCGGGTTTGGAAGCGGGAGACAACCAGAAGACCACGTGAGAAGCGACATCCTCCGGAGTCAAGAGCCTGCCGGTGGGGGCAAACTCCTTGGGCACATTTTCGTGCCAGTCCTCGGGCAGTCCTTCCGCAATCTTGAGCGCTATCTCATTGGGCGAAGTACACCAGCCTACGTTCAACTGGTTGACCCGAATGTGTTCCGCGGCCAGACCATTCGCCAGATTGCGGGTCATGGTCTGCAGACCGCCCTTGGAAGCGGAGTAGGGCAACAGATCCGCCTGACCGGACCACGCGTTGACGGAACCGATGTTGACCACAGTGCCTTCGCCCAATTTTCGAAAATGGGGAACAGCCTGTCGAATGATCAGCAGAGGGGCCCGTAAATTGGTGTGATAGTGCTGGTCGAAGGTCTCGGCATCAGTCTCGTCCAAGGTGGCTCGGGCGGTTCGGGCGGCATTGTTGACAACGGCATCGATCCGCCCGAAGCGGAAGACAGTGGTCTCTACGATGCGGCTGCAGACTTCCGGATCTGCCACGTCGCCCACAATGAAACTGGCCTTGTCTCCCAGGTCCTGGGCCAGATCTCGGGCAGCTCCTTCCCGGCGCCCGTGGATCATGACGGCGGCGCCTTCGGCAACGCAGGCGCGTGCCGAGGCTTCGCCGATGCCTGTGGTTGAACCTGTAATCAGCACTACCTTGTCTTTGAGCTGCATACCACGACTCCCTCTCTCTGCCGGCATATTCACATCAGGAAACAAGAGCCGACACTGCGCAGGCCCATCCTAGGCAAGACATGCCGCCCCACATCCACCCGTCGCCCTGTGGCGTGTTGCAATGTCCCCGCTGCAGGGCTGGACCGCCCCAAGCTCCCAACAACCGGTCACAGCTAATTCAACTGCCAGGGGCTGGCCATGACTCCCACATTCGAGAAGGAAAGCGGAAGTTCGCCGGAAATGGACAGCCGTGGATGGGCCTCTATTTCCTCCCGCAGGCTGGGGCTGGCATAGAACTCGTCCACCAGCAAGGTGTTCTGGATGAAGACCATGCGCGCCTCTTCGGGCGGCTTGGCACAGCCTCGGATCGCCACCTGCAGGGATTGTTCGTCCGCCGGCATGGTAATGGGCAGATGGACTCGGAACATGCCGAAGATGCCGGAGGTGATGGCATTGGTGTACGTCGCCACCCAGTCAATCTTCTCGGCCACCCGGGCCGTGGTCACATTGGCCAGTCCCAGCCCCGCCACATTGCCGTGGGTTTCGGGGGTCAGGTCCAGGACCGCAATCAGACCCACATCCACGGCGCCGAACGCTTCCGGCTGCCGTGGGATCATCAGTCTGCTCACGACATTGGTGTCCATGCCCGTGCCGCTGACGTTCTTTCCCATCTCCTTGACCACCAGGATGTCGATGGCCTCAAAAGGCAGACTGGCCATCCGCTCCTTGGCGTCCACCAGCAGTTCGGCTTCGCGGGACGTGCCGATTTCCCGGTCGTTCAGGAATTCAATCCGGGCCGTTTCGTCATAGGCATTTTCAATCGGGCAGAGCGCGCCCAGCAGGTTCGTTTCCGTTTCGTATATGCGCGCGGCAGGAGCCAGGTATTTCTGGAAATTCTCGCCGCCGCCGGCATGCATGACGGACGCGCCGTGCTGCTTGCCCAAACCAATCACGGACATTTTGGAGGGGCCGCTTTCCAATGTGCCCCGGAAGTCGGTATGGGGCTTGATGCGACTGATCAGCACACAGTGATCGGCGGCCATGGACTCGACGCCCTGAAACAGCACCGGCCCGTCCTCGATCTCGCCGATGGGCTGGACCTCCATGGTCGCCTGGATTTCACATCCCACGCTTTGGGCCGTCACTCCCAGCTCGGCCATCATCAACTTCTGACCGTCGGCCGTGGCACCTCCATGGCTCCCCATCGCCGGAAAGACAAAGGGCTGGAACCCATGTGCACGCAGCCAATCCACACTGGCCTTGGCCAAGACCGGAATGTTGGCAATGCCGCGGCTGCCCACACCGACTCCCACCACGGCTCCTGGCTTCATGCGGCCGTAGATGCCGCTTTCGGTCCAGGCCTCGTGGACACGGCCAGGCAAATCGTCGACTTTGCGGGTATCGAAAGTCTGCCGCACCTGCAACATCCTTTCGGGCAAAGGTGCCGGAAAATTCAGCTCTTGAATCTGCTTTAACAACTGCATCACGTGCTCCTGTAGTCTGGGGGACGCGCCTCCCGGGAATGCTAGCCCTTGACCCGGGCCACTATCTCCTGCATGAGACCGCCAAAATTGTCCGAACTGGCCTTGAAGGCGTCGCTGGCAATCACCAGCGGCGCCCCAAACACCACAATCTCCGCACCCATCTCCAAGGTGTCCAAAGCCTGTTCCACGCTCAGCCCTCCCACCGCCTGCACAGGAATGGACACGGCCTCGACCACAGAGGCCAAATCCTCCAACGGGGTGCGCTCCGGCTCCAGATTCCGTTCGTCGAAGCCAGTATGCACGATGATGTAATCCACTCCTAGCTCTTCCGCCCGGCGGGCCCGGCCCGGTTTGTCCGGGCACAGCATGACATCGCACATGACACGTTTCTCGTACCGCCGTGCCATCTCCACCTGCGCGATGATGCTGGCATCGTGGGCCTGTCCCATCACCACCACCATGTCGGCCCCGGCCTGGAACATCATCTCCCCTTCCAGGCCTGCGCCGTCCATGGTCTTCAGATCTGCGACGAGAGGAACGGCAGGGAAGGTTTCCCGCAGCGCCCGCACGCCGTGCAACCCCTCTGCCAGAATCAGCGGTGTGCCCGCTTCCAGCCAGTCCACGCCCGCCGCGTGGGCAGCATGGGCCATCTCCAGAGCTTCGGGAATAGTGGTTACGTCCAAGGACACCTGAATTATAGGGATAGGTTCAGGCATGGCTTCCATTTCAAATTATGTAAAACAACATCTAGTTCCAGGTCAGAACAGATTTTACGCTGTGTCCTGACTCCATGCGGTCAAAGGCCTCGTGCCATTCACTCAAGGGATATACCCCGCCTACCACCGGCCCCAAGTTGATTTGGCCGGTATCCAGCAAACGCAGCACCCGTTCCCAGGTGCCATAGGTGTGGCTGAAGGTGCCCTGCAGGCGAATGGCCTTCTGGACCAAAGGGTCCAGGTTGAAGTCCAGCGGCTGCGGCCCCCATCCAATCTTGGTGATCTGGCCATTGGGGCGGACCAGTTCCATGCCTTGCTGCAAGGCCCGGCTGACTCCGGTGCAGTCAACGATCAGGTCCGCGCCCGCCCCATCGCCCAGCGAGCCAATCAAGGCTCCGGCATCGTCCTCCTCGATGTTCAGGATATGGTCCGCTCCCAGTTCCGCCGCCACTTCCAGGCGATGGGCATCCGCGCCGGTACCCAGGACCACCAGAGTGCCGGCCCCGCGGATGCGGGCCACCTGCAGCGCCATGATGCCGATGGGGCCCGGACCCTGGATGACCACCAGGTCGCCGGGACGCATGGTCGTCTTTTCCACCAAGGCGTTGTAGGCCACGCACCCCGGCTCCGTCAGGGCCGCCTGGGCATAGGTGACCCGGTCCGGAACGCGGTGCAGGATTTCGGGTCGGGCCTCCACATAGGAGGTGAAGGCTCCGTGCGTCAGGGCGCCGTAGCCCAGGCGGTTCGGACACATGTTGTAGCTGCCACCCAGACAATAGGTGCAACGGCCGCAGACGGCAGCCGCGGTTTCGCAGGCCACCCGGTCCCCCACGCGGAAGCCCTGCACGTCCTGGCCTACATCCACGATCTCCCCGCTGAATTCGTGGCCCAGTATCAGGGGCAGGACAATGTCCCAGCTCTGCTGATTGCGCCACAGATGCACGTCACTGCCGCAGACACCCGCCGCCTTGACACCGATGACCACTTTGTCCGCGGCTCCCGTCGGTTCGTCCATGGCCCGAATCTCGACTTCCTTGTCCCCGGTTCCGTATTTGACTAGCGCTTCCATTCTGTTCCTTGTGCCTGTGGTTGCGGATCAGCCAAAGTGTTTCGCCCGCATGGTCTTCAGGAAATCCACGCTCCGTTTCATTTCCTCCATGCCGTCCATGCCATCCTCAATGCTCACCCAGCCCGCGAAGCCGCGGCCGGCCAAACGGCTGAAGATGGCGTCATAGTCGTTCAAGCCCTGCCCTGTCACGCCGTGCCGGAGTGCGTCCAGGTAGCCTATGCTGCCATCCTGTGCCCTCAGGGCCTCCAGATTCGTGCCTGCGGCCAGATACCGGTCACTGGCGTGCATGGTGACCACCCGGGGCAACACTGCATCCAGCAAGGCAATCGGATCGTCGCCTGCCACAAAGGCATTGGACGGATCGTACTGCACCCCGAACCACTCCGAATCCGGAATCCGATCCAGGACCCTGAGAAACACCTCCATCTTCTGGGCAAACTCCGGATAGAGCCAGTATCCATCCTTGTAGTGGTTTTCCAGGACCAGCACCACACCCAGTTCGGCCGCCAAGGGCAGGACGGCCTGAAAGGCCTCCGCCACCCGGTCCAGACCTTCTTCGAGAGAAAGATCCGGATACCGCTGCCCGGTAAGGATGCGGCAGGCCACCCCTTCTCCTCCCAAATGGCGGGCCACCTCCATCATGCGCACCTGGTGTTCCACCGCCTTCTGCCGCATTTCCCGTGCGGGATGGGTAAAGTCCGACGAGACACAGAGCATGGGCATCTCGTGGCCCCGGGCCGACAGGGCTTCCCCGATGGAGTCCAGATAAGGCTTGTCCCAAGCGGTGAAGAAGCCCTCGTACAGCTCCAGACCCTCCACATCCAGAGCCTCTGACATGCCAATCCAGTCAAAGACGTCCATCGTGCGATGGACGCAGATGTCATCCAGATAGCACTTGGGAAAGGCGGCGATGCGCATGGTGCGCCTAGGGTTCCAGAATGACCTTGATCAGGTCCAGCTCGCCGTTGGCCAGCCCCTGAATGATGGCCGGTCCCTCCGCCAGCGGGGAAACCTGCTCGATCAGGGGAGCAACGTCTATGAGACCTGAGCCGATGGATTGAATGACTCTCTCAAACTCGTCGGAGAAGCCGTAGGTGCCTGCGATGGTGATCTCCCGCGTCACCACTTCCTGCATATTGACATTGATCATGAGGTCGCTGTTGCCTATCCATGTCACGTGGCCCCCTACCTTAACCATGGCATGCGCCTGCTGCACAGACTTGGAAAGACCCACAGCCTCAATGGCTACATCCGCTCCCATCTGCTGGGTCATGTCCATCACCCTGGCTACCGGATCCTCCTCCTTGACGTTGACAGTCACATCCGCCCCTACGCGGCGCGCCACCTCCAGTCTGTGTTCGCTCATGTCCGTCACCACAATGGTGCCCGCCCCGCCCAAGCGGGCACACAGCATCGCCAGCAAGCCAATCGTGCCTGCTCCGATCACCACCACCGTGTCCATCAACTCCAGGGGAGTGCGGGACAGGGCATGCATGGCAATGGAGAGGGGTTCGCACATGGCCGCCTGATGCCAGGTCATGCCTTCCGGCTTGGGATACAGCATGGACTTGTGCACGCGCACGACATCGGCATAGGCACCCTGCGTGTTGACGCCCAACACTTGCCGCTGTCCAATCCCGTCATAGGGAAACAGCGGCGAGACGATCACTTCGTCCTCTTCCTCCACCCCTTTGACGTGGCGGCCCAGAGCCGCCACGGTGCCGCTGAATTCATGGCCCATGATCATGGGCGGGGTACGCCGACCTGTGCTTCCGGTGTACCCGTGCACGTCAGATCCGCAGATGCCCACTGCCTTGACGCTGACCAGAACTTCGTCGGCAACAGGCTCAGGCAGGGGCGCCTCCCTGACTTCCATGTGCCAAGGGGCAGTGTAAAGCAGGCTTTTCATTGACCACGCGTCCTGTTGTAAGGCGTAGAGGGTGCATTGGGCAAGGTCAAAAACAGCCGTCTTCACGGCAGGGCTTGGGGGAGGGCTGTGCCTCTTCCAGCAGACTGCGTCACGGACCTTGCGGATGACAAGATGTCCTCCATTGTAACCGCCCCTGCAGGAAGCAGATAACCGTCCCATTGGGCTGTGGCCTCGCCGGTTGACGCAGGCAACGCCGGGAAGCAGAAGCCAAGGTTAGGGCAAACGTATCACGAAAATTCAACAATTGTCAGAGATGCAGTCAGGATTCCAGCCGATCCGCTCAGTTTCACAGCGATCAGGTCAGACACAGAGATGGTCTCGGGGGGATTTCCAGTCCGGGAGGGAGCCACCGCGCGGCCATCCAGGGCCGGCCGAAAACCTGGGTCCCAAAGGGACAAATCCAAGCCATATGGGGGGCTTGCCGCCTGTGCGATGGCTTGGGAAAACCCAATGTGGGTCATGATTCCGCACGCGCCTCCAATTTCTGAACTTTCGTGATGCGTATGCCCCGAAGCCAAGGTTGTCGCCCCAGCGCCACCGGCGCGGAGTCGTCTACAATGGGGGCGAGGCACGATCCCTCAGAAGATGGACAGGCAGTAAACAGAGCAAGGCACGGTGCGCTTATGTCAGCGTCAAGGATCGCGATCGCTACGGAGCCGTTGTTTCCGCCATTGACTGCAGAAGAGCTGCATCTTTCGGAAGTGGATTGCTTTACGGATGACCCTTATTTTTTGAAGGAGGGTGTACGGTTGGTACACGGAGACCACCACGATGAAGCCTTGCGCACCATCCGGTTCCATCTGGGGGAGTATGTGGAGGAAAAGGGCCTGGGATATCGCGTAACCTCCGAGATCCTGGAGACAGGCATTCCCGAGGAACACTTGGAAGACACCAGATTTCATCAGGGGAGCATGACGTTTGACATCGGCCTGTATCCCTCCCCACCCGTGCCGGCATTCAAGCCAGGCCACAATCTGGGCTCTATCCCATGGGACGAGTGGAGGGAGCCTCATCTGGTCCTGGAAGTGCTCTCGGATTCGACAGAACAGGCGGACAGAGAGGCCAAATGGAGAGTCTGTCGCAGCATGGGCGTAGAAGAATTCTGGTTGTTTGACCCCAAGAAAGAGACGGGAGCGCTGGAAGGCTGGCGGCTTGACGATGAGGGGGACTATCTGCCCATTGAAGCCGACTCCACCGGTGTTTTCTGCAGCGCTGTCTTGGGGACTCGCTGGCGCGGTCAGGATTATAAGTTGGAGTGGTGGGATACTGAACTCAACGATTGGTATTCGGTGCGTGGAAAGGGCTTTTTCGAGGGCCATGCCCAAGGACTGACGGAAGGCCATGCCCAGGGACTCAGAGAGGTGTTGATAGACGTGGCTCAGGATTACCTTGATGCCGAACGTCTGGACCATTGCCGCAGGGCACTGCAAAGTCGTACCCGGGAGGAGCTGCCGAGTGTCAGGGCCTTGATACAGGCTGTCCGGCAATCCGACACGCCTGCCAGCACGGTGGAATCCATCTTGCTCGGCACTGATGCAGCGCCCGCAGCAAGAGCAGAATAAAACCGGAATGCATGGGGCAAGGACTGCGCAGGGTCTGGCTGAACACTGCGCAAGTGTTTGCCAGAGTACGCGATTGCCCTGAAGCCGTTCCCTGGACCTGCGTTGAGCCTCTTGACTGTGGATGGTTGTCAACTACAACCATGCTGGCTTGTCAGGTGCAGAGTGGGGATTCCCAGACTTTGGCTTGAGCCTCAGATCGCTTGACACATCGGAGAGAAGGTCATTGGTTCCGAGGAAGGCGATGAGCGCATCCTTAGTGATACTCCCCGCCGCATAGGTTTATGACTGTAGATCCTACATAGGGGCCCTGTGGCTGGATCACGCAGGGCCATAGGAGGGTCGCATTAGGGAAGGATTCGTGTCGGGCCGGCGGGTGACAGCTCGCGCCGATGGCGCCTCAAATGCAAGTGCCGCATGGCGCAATGTGGTGGACGTGGACATTCCCGACCCGTTTGGCCACCCCTGCAGGGGCCATCAAGAAAGCCACCCTGTCCTGCACCCCGGATCTGCCCGATTGACAACGCGACCTGTGCCTGACGCCACCTTGTGGCCCCCCTCCCGAGAGAGGGCGGGATCAATGCCATGACCACGCACGTTTTTCTGGAAGCCTTTGGCCAATTTGTGGGTACGCTGCCTGAAGAGGACTGGCTCTATGCCGTCTTCAATGCACGGGCGGCAATGATGGGTTGGACTCATACCCAATCCCCGCCCCCACCCTACACTTGGCTCTGGAACATGCACGATGCCGGAATCACCGCCGCGCGGGACACCAGTGCCGATACCCCACCGCACCGGCGGTGGTCCTGCCCGCGTTGGGCCCGTGGTCACGGTACCGGAATCCCACCGGATCGTAGGGCGTTTCAAGTCGCCCGACCCCTGGCAGCCTGCCTCCTTGGGCGTGGCCGTCACGCTGCCGGAGTGGACCATGAACGCGGCCGCGTCGGCCCTGGCCCTCAACACCGCCCACACCCCATAGTGCCGGATATCCCGCACTGCGCCTTGCGCCTCACCCAGGGTATGGTACCCGCATAGCCCCTGCCGTTCCCAGTGGAAATCCATTGAGGCCCCAACTGCTCTCAGGGCCCCGGAGGATGCGCCTGCCCCAGGGCCGATGGACGCCACAAGGACGGGGAGGACAGACGATCGGGTCCCATGGGCAGACAGACATGGCGCGGTTGTCCGGCCCTACCCGCCCTTGGCCCTCGCGTCAAGCCCGCTGCGCTCTCGCCATACGGCCTCAGTGTCTCGGTTCCCGCCCTGTCCCACCGCGGCCCGACAGTGCTTCCGACCACGTATCCCAGGGTCTGTTGACGCGATGGGTTGACGGCCGCACTGGCAGGGAAAAGCCATCGGCTCCATGCGGCACAGTTCCGCATGTCCCAGACCAAAGACGACCTTCATTGTCTGCCAATACCCTGTATCCGTGCATCTTTCGTTTATCCTTTGGGCGCAGGTTCCCCTGAACAGGGCAAGGCAACACCCAGACCATGCAGCTCTCCATACCCTCAACATCGTCGAAACTTGGCAAGCCGTTGATCATTGCGGCCATTATTGCGGTCCCCACACTGCTGGTCAGTTTCTTCTTTGTGTTCAATTTGTACCTGCGGCCTTTCTTTCAAGTCTGTCCCAAGAATTGCCAAGATGCCGACTACGAAGGGCAAATCCTCCTTGATCAGTCATTCAGGAACTTTGACCTTTCTCATGCCAACATGCCCCGGATTGTCGCCCGCGGAGTGAACTTCAGTGGAGCCAACCTGTATTTCGCCAATCTTTCTCACGCAGACCTGAACGGAGCCGATTTCAACGGGGCTGATCTTTCGGCAGCGCTGCTTACGCACGCGGACCTGCGGAATGCGAATCTGGCGGGCAGTCGGCTCGACGGGGCCAGACTGTACGGAGCGGACCTGAGACATGCCGATTTGCGAGGTGCCCTCATGGGCTCGGCAGACCTGTCTCGAGCCCTGTTGCGAGATTCCATCATTGATGAAAAGACCGTGTTGAGCGGCCATTGGGAACGCATTTGGCATCTCTGGAATGATTCGGAGCCAGATCTTGATCTGGAAGGCGCCAGTCTGTCCAGAGCCAACCTGCAAGGATATGACTTTGGTCAGGCCAATCTCAGACATGCCCGTCTGCGCGATACGGATCTCAGTGGGGCCGACCTCTCTGAGGCCAACCTGGAAATGGCCGATTTGCGCCAATCCGTTATAGATGAAAACACCCGCTTTGCCCCCCGGGATCACTTGGTTTGGGAAATGCACAATGATCCCGGTGTGGCCCGCGACTATGCCCATGCCGACGTGGCCCGCTCCATGCTTTCCGGGGTGTTTCTGCAGGATGCCCATTTGCAAGGGGCCGTGTTCCGAGATTCTGTCCTGACATATGCCAATCTGCGCAATGCCGATTTGCAGGGGGCTGATTTTTCCGGGGCCGACATGACTGAAGCAGACCTTGATGGTGCCGTATTGACTGGCACGGTGCTGTCCGGCGCCAACCTGCATGGTGCAGAGATGGGCCTCAGCAACCTGCGAGGGGCCATTGTGGATGCCCAGACCGTACTGCCGAAAAGATGGTTCGTGGTTTGGACCATTCACAGTCAGGGAGGTGAGGAGGGAGATTATTCAGGCCTTTTCCTGGGCCGGGCAGATCTGGCGGGCGCTGCCTTGCAAGACGCCAATTTCACGGGGGCAGATCTTCGGAACGCCACGCTGGCCGGCGCGGATCTGCGCAACGCGGACTTCACTGATGCCGTCCTGACCTCGGTGGACTTCACCAACGCCTTGCTGGAAGGAGCGATTTTTACCGGAGCGGATCTGACCGGCGCGACCGGAGCCGTGCCCGCAGGAGAATAGCCGTCCGTCCAGCTGCTGCCGTTCCAAGTCCAGCGTCGCTTTCCAGGGCCTTGGGGCGTCTGTAACAGAACCTGCGCCTGCGCCCATACGCAACCAACACCAGCGAAAGTAAGGGCGATTGCATTGTAATTTGCGGTTTGCCTAAGCGTCCGGCCCAAGTTGATGATCGTCATTGCGTGGCCGCACCCGGTCGCGGGCCCGGACGAAGGTGGCCTGCACCTCGGTCGCCAGTTCCGCCATGTCGGAGTAGGGTCGGAATGCATCTGACCCAACCATGCCATCAACCCCGGCCGGACGCTTAGGGGAAACTCATCAGGCAAGCGACCATCCCTGAGGGAGTGTACCCTTACCACCCTGGTCCCTGGTCGGGCACAGGTGGCAGCTCCCCGTATCGCACGCACCCAACGACCTGCATGGCAGGACATTCTCTTCTGCGGGGTGCGGCGACCCTCGGCGGGACCGACCACAGGAAGCGATGGAGAATTTGGGCCACGCGAACGCAGCATGGATGCGCACTTTGCGGGCACTGCCGCATGGCCTGCCAGACCACGACACGGGGAGCCGGGTGCGGGCACGCACGGACTGCGGTCCAGTGTGACGCCGGTTTGGAGGACTGGATATCGTCCACCGTCGGCCTTGACGCGCACCCAAGGGGCCAAAGGAAAGCCCAAAACCCCTCCATAAGATCACCGGGAAGACCCTTGGGCCATGCCGGATTCCAGGACTTCAAGGGTGATCTCCATGACTGCGCTGAGACCGTGGACCAGGATTCTGGCCGCCTCAAAACCCGTCGGTATCGGGTGATGGGAGCCTCTGTCTACAGTCCGTATGTTGTGGTGGAGCCGACATTAGCGGAGGCGGATCTGCAAGGCCAAGTCAGAGTTGTGTCGGCACCACGGGCGGGGCCACCGTCCCTAACCGCCACTGCATTGTCCACCTTACACCCCACGCCCAGGCCTGGCGGGCCGCCGTCCAGGGGGAAGCGTCACAAACTCCCTGCCTTGGGTACGGGATGGGACTTTCCCGAAAGGTGACAGTGGCCTCCGCCACGCTCAAGCGCCGCATCACAGGGCTCTATGGTGCCGCATGGCCTCTGGCTCCCGAGACCGGAAACAACTCCCTCCATGGGCAGGGCCCACAAGTGCCTCCAGGCCGCCAGCACCCTGAGGTGTCGTGCCCAGCCAGGGCAGGTCCTGTTGCAGGACAATTAAAATGCAATCGCCCCGAGCGAAAGTAGATTTCGCCTCTTTTCAAGGTCGCCTTGTTATAATGCTTGCGCCTTTTCCCAAGACAGCAGGTTGTGCCAGCACAACTGACAAAGTTCATCCTGACGGTGCACTTTGTTCAGGACGTGTTTTAAGTTGTTCGATTCGGCCTGCGCCTAAGTTAGGAGTGATATTGAAGTGAAGAGAGGAATATCTGTATTGTTGGCTGTGCTGCTGGTGATGCTGGCAGTGATGGCTTGCGCCGCGCCCGAAAGCGCTGCCCCCGCAGCGGAAGGAGACATGGCCGAATCCGGCGACATGGCCATGATGGAGGACTACTCCGATGCCTCGCGCGCCGAAACCGTCATTTTCGAAGTGGACGCCCGGGGCGGCCAGTTCGCGGATCCGGAATTGATGAATCCCTACGTTCCAGGCGGCCTGCGCAACCAAGGCATGCATCAGGCTGTGCAGGAACCCCTGTTCATCCTGAACTACCAGACAGGGGAAATAGAACCCTGGCTGGGTGAATCCATGGAAGCGGACGAAACCTTCACTACCTGGACCCTGAACCTCCGCAAGGGTGTGGAATGGAGCGACGGCGAAGCGTTCAACGCGGACGACGTTGTTTTCACCATGGGCTTGCTGCTGGAACACACCGAGCTGAGCTACGCCGCCGGCATGCAGGACTGGGTGGAGAGCGTGGAAAAGGTTGACGACTTCACGGTGACCTTCAATCTGACCCGCCCGAATCCCCGGTTCCAGCTGGACAACTGGTCGGTCCGCATTTGGGGTGGCCCCACCATTCTGCCGGAGCATATCTGGGCAGGTCAGGACCCCCTGACATTCAAGAACTACGATCCCGAAAAGGGTTGGCCCGTCTTCACTGGTCCTTATCTGCTGGACAGCGTCAGCCCCACGGAATTCAGCTACGTCCGCAACGACGACTGGTGGGGAGCCAAGGTCGGCTGGAAGGAACTGCCGGAACCCAAGAAGCTGATTTGGGTCCGCAGCGCTTCCGACGAGACCGCGGTCAACGTGATGGCCCAGGGCGGCATTGACAGCCTGATGGACATCACTCTGGGCCAGTTGCAGGCTTTGCAGGCCCAGAATCCCGACGTCATCACCTGGTTCAACGAGATGCCGCTGGCTTGGGTCCCCGATCCCTGCTCCCGCACCTTCGAGTTCAACAACGCCATTGAACCATGGAATGACCCCGACATGCGCTGGGCCATCAACTACGCTGTCGATCGGGACGAGATCGTCCAGATTGCCTATGAAGGCACCACCTTGAAGAACCGCCATTACTTCCCGGCATACCCGCCGTTGGACGCCTTGGTGGATCTGGCCATCGCGGAAGGCGCCTGGGACGTGGAGGAACTCTTTACCTACGACCCAGGGAAGACTGCCGAAATCCTGACATCCAAGGGGTACACCCGTGACGGGGATGGCTACTGGGAAAAGGACGGCGAGGAACTGTCTCTGGAGATTGCCACCCACGAAGGGTTCATTGAGAAGAAGCGCATTGCCCAGGTGGTGACAGAGCAGTTGCAGCGTGTCGGCATCAACGCCGTGCATGTGAACCAGGCGGGTCAGACCTGGGGTGACAACTTCCGGAATGGGGAATTTGAATCCCGCATGGGCTGGCAGACGTGCGGCTCTGTGAATGAGCCTTGGGCCACCATGGATACCTTCAACACCCGCTGGCTGGAACCCATCGGCACCCGCGCCAACAGCAACTCGTGGCGCTGGAGTGGCGACAAGGCCGAAGAGTACGGTGCCTTGGTGGATCAGATTGGCTCGTTGCCGCTGGGGGACCCGGCCATTGAGCCCCTGTTCCTGCAGGCCACGGCGTTGGTCTTCGAGGAGCTGCCGGTAATTCCGATCACGGAAGCCAAGAAGATCATCCCCTTCCTGGAGACTTACTGGACCAACTGGCCCACGTTTGACAACCAGTACGTGCACCCGCCCACCTGGTGGCAGCACACGCACTACATCATTCACGAGATCGAGTCGACCGGCAATTAGCCTGATTGCCTCGCGCCGCCAGACGGTGTAGTGACGCCAGCCAGGGCCGACCCGCGGGTCGGCCCTGGCTGGTTTTGTTTTTTGCCTCAAGCCGGCTGCACTGCCCCAGAGACGCTTTATGGGTGAACTGACCCTCGGTTATTTTCTTCGCCGCCTAGGCATGTGGGCCTTGACCATCTGGATCGGCTCCACGCTGATCTTCATTATTCCCCGCCTGGCTCCCGGCGACCCCGTCACCGCCATGGTGGAGCGGCTGTTGCAGCAGGCGGGCACCATCGAGAACTCGGCCGACATGATCAATGCATGGCGGGCCCGGTTCGGCCTGGACGGCCCCATGCATGTCCAGTACCTGCGGTACCTGAGCAGCATGGCCAGATTGGACCTGGGTTATTCCCTGGCCAATTTCCCGGCCCGGGTCACGGATATCGTGAACCGTTCGCTGCCGTGGACCGTTGGTCTGCTGTTCGTCGCCACCATCCTGTCGTTCCTGTTCGGCAACATGATCGGGGCGCTGATGGCATGGCGCAGGGTGCCAGGCTGGATTCGCAATGTCCTGCCGGTGTCGCTTACTTTCACGGCCATCCCGTTCTTCATGTTCGGGTTGCTTCTGATCTCGATCCTGGCCTTCAAATGGAAGATCTTCCCGGCTTTTGGCAACTACGGGCGCAATATCGACCCGGGCTTCAATTGGGAATTCATTTCCAGTGTAGTGTGGCACGGCATATTGCCCGTATTCTCCATCGTGGTGACCTCCATGGGCTTTTGGGCCTTGGGCATGCGCGGCATGATGGTGACCACCGATGGCGAGGATTACATGATCCTGGCCGATGCCAAGGGCCTGCGCTCCCGCCGCGTGTTCTGGTTCTATGGCATCCGCAATTCGCTCCTGCCCCAGATCACGGCCCTGGCGCTCAACATCGGGGCCTTGGCAGGGGGTTCCCTGCTGGTGGAATATATCTTTGGCTATCCGGGGCTGGGCTACTTTCTGTACCAAGCCATCATCAGCGCGGACTACACGGTCATTCAAGGCATCGTGTTCATGCTGATCGTGGGCACGGCCACGGCCGTCTTGATTCTGGACCTTCTCTATCCCATGATCGATCCTCGCATTACCTATCAGAAGGGCACCTCATGAGCGTGGTCATTCAGGAAGCCGCTGCTCCCGTTGCAGAACGCCGGGGACTGAACACCTGGGATTCCCCTTGGCTGAATGCCAAGTTCCTCATCGGTCTGTCTCTCATTCTGCTGGTGCTGCTGATGGCAGCTGCCGGGCCCTTGGGCTTGTGGGACACCACACAGGCCAGGGTTGCCTCCTCCCCCCTGAATCTGCCTCCCATGTGGGTCACCAGTGAGAACCCCGTCTTTGGCACGCCCAGCTCCGCGCACCCCCTGGGGACCGACAGCGATGGCAGAGACATGTTGGCGGTGTTGCTGGTTGGGGCGCCCCGATCCCTGCACATTGGGCTGATCGCAGCCGGCGCCGGCATGTTGATCGGGATTGTGCTGGGTTTCACGGCCGGTTTTGCGGGCGGCTGGGTGGATGCCGTGATCCGCACCCTGTCCGATTCCATCATCACCATACCGGCCCTGGCCGTGCTGATTGTGATTTCGGCCTTCGTCCGGCAGTTGAGCGTGCCCGTCCTGGCCTTGCTGTTGGCCGCCTTCGCCTGGCCTGGGCCCACCCGGCTGTTGCGGGCCCAAGTGCTGACTCTGCGGGAACGCGGCTATGTACAGATGGCACGCCTGTCCGGGGCCAGCACTTTCACCATTCTTTTCAAGGAGATGTTGCCCAACATGTTGCCGTATCTGGCAGCCAGTTTTACGGGCAACGTGTCCGGGGCCATTTTGGCGGCCACCGGGCTTGAGGCTCTGGGCCTGGGCCCCACCCGCATCCCCACCATGGGCATGACCATCTACCACGCCATGGCGGTTTCGGCCCTGTTTCGGGGCATGTGGTGGTGGTGGGGCATTCCCATCGTGGCCTTGGTCGTGGTCTTCACTTCCCTGTTCCTGATGACAGTCGGCCTGGATGAAATCGCCAATCCGCGTCTGCGAGGAGTGATGTCTTCCTCATGACGATGGCAATGGTGCACACAGACACTGTGGCAGGTGGCCTCTACGGACACGGCGAAGGGGCCACGCTGGCGGTACACGGCCTGAAGGTCTACTACCACACTCCCACCGGGGATGTACGGGCCGTAGACAACGTCTCCTTCGAAGTGCGCAAAGGGGAAATTGTCGGCCTGGTGGGTGAATCGGGTTGTGGCAAGACCACGACGGCCATGGCCATTCTGCGTATGGTACAGAGTCCGGGCCGCATCGTGGCCGGTTCGGTGGAGCTGGACGGCATTGACTTGACCCAACTGGAAGGAGCGGAGCTGCGGGATGTCCGATGGACCAAACTGGCGCTGATTCCGCAGGGAGCCATGAACTCCCTGAATCCGGTCATGCTGATCAGCTCCCAGATCAAGGATGCCATCCGGACCCACGAGGCACGGTCCGGTGCCGCGGAGCTGAAGGAGCGGATCGAAACCCTCTTTGCCCTGGTGGGCTTGCCCAGCCGGGTCTACAACATGTATCCCCATGAGCTGAGCGGCGGCATGAAACAGCGCGCCTGCATCGCCATGGCGATTGCGCTGAACCCCCAACTGATCATCGCGGACGAGCCCACGAGCGCGCTGGACGTGGTGGTGCAGCGCGTGGTCGGGCAGACCTTGCTGGACGTGAAGGAACGCCTGGGTGTTTCCATGATTGTGATTGGCCATGACATGGGCCTTATGGCCCAGCTGGTGGATCGTCTGGCGGTCATGTATGCCGGCCGGATGGTGGAGATCGCTCCCGTCAAGTCGATGTATGCCGAGCCGCTGCATCCCTATTCGCAACTGCTGATTGAATCGATTCCGTCCATCAAGGAACGCAAGCCCCTCAAGCTGACGGAGGGATTGACCCATGACCTGCGGACCCCGCCGGCAGGCTGCATCTTCCAGATGCGCTGTCCCCATGTCATGGATGTCTGTCGGGAAACGGATCCCCCGCTGCGGGAGCTGAGACACGATCATCGGACCGCCTGTCATCTGTACGAAGATGACGGTACGTTGGTCGTCCACCCGTAGGGCAGTCCGGCATCGGTTTCACATCGTCAAAGGAATTTTCCTGTATGCCTCCGTTGTTGGAAGTACGGAACGCCACCAAAATCTACGGTGGCTCCCTGTTGAGCGGCGGGCCCGCCACGGTGGCCCTGCAAGACTACAACCTGACCATTGCGGAATCTCCGGCCACGATCACGACCATCGCGGGGGAATCCGGCAGCGGCAAGTCCACCCTGGCCAATCTGGTGCTGGGCTTCACCGATCTCACCTCCGGCAACATCGTTTTTCGCGGCAAGGATGTCGGGGCAATGACCCGCGAAGAACGCATGCAGTATCGGCGGGAAGTGCAGGCCGTATTTCAGGACCCCTATGCGGTCTACAACCCGTTTTACCGGGTGAAGCATGTCTTTGACATGATCATTCGCAACTTCAGGATGGCCCGCAATGCCCGCGAAGGCCGCGAGATGATTGAAGCTGCCCTGAACGTGGTGGGACTGCGCGGCGAGGAGATTCTGGAAAAGTACCCGCACCAGCTGAGCGGCGGTCAGCGGCAACGCATCATGATGGCCCGGGCCTACATGCTGCGCCCCCGGCTGATTGTGGCCGACGAACCGGTTTCCATGGTGGACGCGTCCCTGCGCGCCATGATTCTGGACATCATGCTGCGGCTGCGCGACGAGGAAGGCATCTCCTTTCTGTACATTACGCACGATTTGAGCACGGCCTACCAGATCGGCGATGCCATTTATCTGCTGTACCAGGGCGCGATCGCCGAGAGCGGGGAAACCACCCGCGTCATCGAGAATCCCAAGCATCCCTACGTGCAGCTGCTGCTGGACTCCATTCCCGTGCCGGATCCCGACATCAAATGGGGTACAGACGACACCGCGACCGTCGACGACGAGGAAATGCGGATCAGCGTGGACAGCGGATGCCGTTTCTACCCGCGCTGTTCCCGGCGTTTTGACCGGTGCCTGGAGTTGACGCCACCGCCTTTCCCGGTGGGCGAGAAAGATCACCAGGCCGCCTGTTTCCTCTATGAGGAGGAAACAGCGGCAGCCACCGCGCCTTCCCCATAACTCCAGCTACTCGGATGTCCCGATGTCCACCTCCGTGAGCCTGAGACCCGACATCCCCGTTTGCGATCAAACTGGAATCGGGCCCAGATTACGCAGGGACTGGCACTGCCGGCGGGGTCCCGACCGCCTGAGTGGGGGTACTTCTGTCCCCCGGGCACGCCCGAGACTTGCGCCCACTGGCGCTGGAGGCCTCAACCCTGGCTTTTGGTGGTATCCCGCAACGTATGGATCGGGGGAAGGACCAGGTGCAGGGACCGGACTGGCGCACAAAGCGGATGTCCATGGTGGAGGCTTGGTCATGGGCTGCCAACATCCCACGCTGCACGCCGGCCAGATTCAAGCCCATGCAAGCGAAAGATCGATTGCATGGGTTCCCTCGTGGTCGTTGAGGGGCCGAAAGGAAGGAAGCATACCTGGCACGCTACAGATCCCTGCTGGACCCTTCTCCGCACCCTCATTTCCCCAGTGTGCAGCCACGCGGACGATTGTCTCTGGTGGCTGTGCTTGAATGGACAGGTGGCCCGGGAGCTCGACACGCAGATCAGACGGCCAAGGGGCCCCACACTTAGGAGGGCCCTGATCTGTCCAGAAACCCAAGGGTTTCTGGACATGGATCAAGACGATTTACAGGCTATGTCCCACGGGATTGTGTCCCAGACAACAGGCAGAGGATTCGGTCCACCAAACGATTCCTTTTGGGAGAACGGGAATCGAGGCAGGCCACTATTTGGCTGACAACAGCGCACCCCAACTGGGCCGGCGTTCACTGCTACCAGTCCGGTCCTTGATCAGTGGGTTGTCGGCCCCGACAACCCACGCAGGACATCCTGCTGTCGGTCCGTCCCCGGTGGGACAAATTTCATGCGGTGGCCCGCTTATAGGTCCATGTGGCGGCGGTGAGCAGGATCGCCGTGGTCGCGGCCAGGACCCAGAGGCCCGGGAGTATAGACTCCCACTCCCATCCCTGGATGATGATTGTCCGCACGGCCACCAGCACATAGTCGACCGGGTTCAAGGCCACTGCCCACCTGAACCATCCGGTGAGGAACTCCTTCGGCATGAATCCCGTCGTGAGAAAGGCCAACGGCATGAACATCAGCTGGGTGTTCTGAGTCATCTGGACGCTCTTGGACTTCAGAGCGATTATCAGGCCGATGCAGGCAGTAGCGATCCCGAAGACCGTGGTAATGGTGAAGATAGCCACTAGACCCACCCAACCGCCCTGGAAGTTGACCCCGAGGGCCAAGGCCAACGCGACGATGACGAGCACCTGCATCAGGGCCCGCGTGCCTGATCGGAGCAGCGTGCCCATGAGCATCGCAAAGCGGTTTACGGGTGCCAGCAGCAGTTTGTCGAAGTAGCCGGACAGCATGTCTGTGAGCAAGGAGAAGGCGACATCAGCGCCGTTCATGACCACGGCCATCATGATGATCATGCCGGTAATGTAGGCCGCGTAGTCGTCCGCGGGAAAGCCGGGAATATTGGTCATGCCCCTGAGCGGCGTCCCGAAGAAGAGGAACATGAACACAGACGGGACGAGCGTGGAAATGACGACGGCCGGCTGGCCCAGCAAGGCCTTGAGGTTACGCAGATAGATGAAATAGGTCTCTCGGGCAACGTTCATGGGAACTACCTCCTCCTGTTCAAGCCCATCAGTGGGTGCATCATCTCGCCGACCTCATCACTGGTGGCTTCTTCCGCCCGAATCGTGCGGCCGGTGTACTTGAGGAAGACGTCGTCGAGAGTCGGTCGGGCGACTGAGAGACTGGCGACCGGGATCCGATTATCGTGAAGCAGGCCGACTAGGTCTGGGACAGCCGCGCTGCCGTTCCGGACGGTGACGGCGATGCCGCCTTCGACAGAGCCGATGGCGTCGACGTATCTCAGCTGACCAACGAGCCCCTCAGCCCTTTCGTTCAGCCCATCATCGGGACCGTCGCCGGAGCCATTCAGGACAATCTGTACGACGTCGCCGCCCACCTCAGCCTTGAGTGCCTCAGGTGAGCCACGGGCGACGATCTGTCCGTGGTCGATGATGGCGATGTTGCGGCAGAGGCGGTCGGCCTCCTCCATTACCTGGGTGGTGAGCAGGATGGTGACGCCCTTCGCATTCAGGCCGTCAAGGTACTCCCACATTGCCATGCGGCTCTGGGGATCCAAGCCGACCGTCGGCTCGTCAAGGAAGAGGATGTCTGGATCGTGCATGAGAGCGCCAATCAAATCCAGGCGCCGGCGCATGCCACCGGAGTAGGTGCCGACCCGTTGTCCCGCCACGTGCATCAGACCTACCAGTTCAAGTAGTTCATCAGCTCTCCGCCGCGCCTCGCGTCGGGAGAGTCCGTAGAGCACGCCCTGAAGCTGGAGGAAGTCCCGGCCCGTAGCCAGGTCATCGATACCCACTTCCTGCATCGCGAACCCAATGCTCCGGCGGACAGCCTTCGCGTCGGTGTCGACGTTGTACCCTGCCACCGTGACGGTGCCTGAGGTCTTTCTGAGCAGCGTGGCGAGTATCTTCATCGTGGTGGTCTTGCCCGCGCCGTTGGGGCCGAGGAAACCAAAGAAGCTCTCCCTGGGGATGTCAAAGTCAATGCCTGCCACGGCGTGACGGCCGTTCGGATAGACTTTCACCAGATCCCTGACCTCGATCATGTATTCATTAGGCATTTGGAACCTCTCTTCCAGTGCTTGACAGAAACAGTTGCCGGGGACTACCATAAAACTGGCGAGCGCAGACCGGGTTTCCCATACCGAAGGGGGCTTGATTCGTGTGCTAGCCTCGTAAAGCTCGGCCCCCCGAAGGCCGGGCTTTATATTTGCTCAACTATGGATCAGCCGGTTACAGCGGGTCCTCCCAAGCGTGTAGTCTCGTAGGCGGCCGTGTTGGCCAGCATCGTCTTGATGGTGGTCACGAACCGATCCCTTTCCCCTGCGTCGATTCCCTGGAGGAGCATTTGGTTGTTCGCTTCCACCTGCCCCGCAAGCTCTTCCAAAAGCACCTTCCCTGTCGCGGTAACGCTCAGCGTGGCCGAACGCCTGTCGCGCGGCGATGGCGTCCTCTCCAGCAGGTCCCGCTGGACAAGGCGGTGGACGTTCCGGCTCACCGCAGCGGGGTCTATAGGTATCATTCCGGCTAGCCCGCTGACCGTGTCCGCGTGGCCCTCCGAACACATCATCAGGATCCCGAACTGCGGTGGCGTTATGTCGTAGGGGATGAGACGCCTGGTCAGACATCTCAGGGACACCGTGGCCAGACTGTTGATCCAAAAGCACAGGTCCTCCTGCGGACGTGTACTGCATTGCGAAAAGTTCTTCATGGCCAGCAAATATATCCTGTATCAATATGTTTGTCAAATCATGTATTGTTGAATGATTTTTGTCAACGACGGGACAATAGTGGCCCAGCGAGGCAGGATCGAGGGTTGCACAGCTACACTAGAGAGTGGTGGCACCTGCCAAGGGAACCCGCCGCCTTCCATCAGGTTACCTGTATCACAGGGGAAAGCGTAGATGACCTGACCATCGGCCGGGCCTACCCACCACACGCTCGGTGCCCTGTACGAGGCGTTCCCCCGCGGAGGCCAGACGGCTGGCGGCGCGCCTGGAGCTCCGCCACACGCCCCGGCACGGCAGCTGGCTCAATGTCGCCGAAATCGAGCTGAGCGCCCTGACCCTGCAGCGGCGCACTCCGGATCTGGAGACCCTGCGCGCTGAGCTGGCCGCCTGGGCCCGCGTCCGCAACCAAGACCCGACCCCGGTGCACTGGCAATTCACCACGGCGGATACCCGCATCCAGCTGCACAGCCTGTATCCTGTACGACACAATGAACCGAACTAGGTACTAGACAAGTACGGCCATCTACGTCTCCAAAATCCAACTACAAGCATTTGGTATGTGTCGCATGCAGAATTGGCGGCTGAGGTGGAGCGTTTGCGCTACATTTTGCGGGGTGTAAGGGTGGATTCGGAAGTTGACCCCCGCGATGACGGCCGCAATACGTTCTGAGCCAAAGGATTTGAAGGTTCTGGACCACACAACATCAAAACCGCGTGGCAACACCAAAAGCCCAGGCTTGCCGATCCTCTGTCACGTTTTTCCGTGATCCCCCGCCCCGCGCCCGACTTTCGATTCACAAGGCCTGGTAACAGTCCTCAATGGCCCAAGCTTGACGGGCGGCCGTCCATGAACTTTCGAATCGGGCATCTCAGCGCATGCTGGCGGCTGCTTGCCTCACAACTCCATTGCACCGGTCAAATTCCCAAAAGTGCAATCGCCCCAAGCCGTCTCCCTGCTTCAGAAACACCTGTTTCCGCAAGACGAGTCGGATGGGGCCGCTGGGAGTGCGGAGCGAAAAGCCGTATACCACAATAGGCCATCTGGCAGAAAGGGAACTCCCAAGGACGGGAGGCCGCTCTGGCAGAGCAGCTGCAGGTTGCTGATGTCCGCTGCCGCCCCGGGCCTGAGGCACAACATGGTCTGTGCTCGCGTTGCGGTGAGGATCACAGCGGAAGCCAAGGACTGTAACAGGGGGAATGCCAAGGGAACGGGAGGCCGGATCGACACAGTAGCATCTAAGGTCGATCCGGCCCATGCTGTCTTGTCCTTGCGGTCCGGAGTCCACTTTGCACAAAGCTGCACTGAGGGGGCAACCCACCTCAAACTAGTCCTTTTGCCCTTCCTCGTCCAACGGCCGCGGAAGGGGGAGAGGCTCGCGTCTCCAGCGGCGGGGAAGTGCATCGGGTTTCAGCACCAGCAGCACCAGCAGCACTGGCAGCGCCAGTGCCCGCAGCAGTGCCAGCAGCACTAGGGCGTGTGGATTAATTTGTGGAAACAGGGCAGGCCATGCGATCCAAGTCCCCACCACGGAGCCCCACCCCATGGCGCCACGACTGATCCTGACCGATGACATGTGGGTGCGGATCGAGACCGTGCGGGCCGAAATCCGTCCCCGGGTGGGCCGTCCTTCGATTTTGGGCGACCGGATGTTCGGGGAAGCCGTGCTGTACCCCACCCGGGCCGGCAGTCCCGGGCGCGACCTGCCCGCGGACTGCGGGCAATGGGACACGGGGTACCCGCGGGTTCGCACGGGGGAACGCCCAGGCCTCGGGGCCGCATGGGGGCGCCGGGTCCCGCCCGTATCCGGCGCGGCGGAGCTGTGGGCGGCCCGGTACGTGGATTCCACCATCAGGCGTGCGCATCCGCATGCGGCGGGGGCCGCCCAACAGGGGGCGGTCCGGCAGCCCCAGCCCTCGGGCGCGCCCGGGGCGGTTGCTCCACCCAGCGGCACGCCCTCGGCCTGGAGGACCCGACCGGCCTCGGGTTCGCCTGGACCGGCGGGGAGCGGCCGGACGGGGAGGGGTGCGCGGCCCTGGGGCCGGAGGCCGTCCCCCGGTTGCCGCCGACCGCCGCGGTCAGGGATCGGGCGTAGGACCGCGCCGCCCTCCGGGACCCGCGGGCGGCCCCGGCGGTGGAGGCCGTGATTCCGGCCCAGCAGCACCGCACGGAGCCTATCCCCCATGACCGGGCGCAGTACGAGTGGCGGGAACAGATCGCGCGTTTCTTCCCCCGTCTCCAGCCGTTGCGGGGCAGGGCCACGCGCTGTGCCCAGTGGCAGCGCACCTTTCGGGCCCTGGGGCAGGGGGCGGCCACCTGGATCCTGCTGCGATCATTAATCCACACGCCCTAGAAAAGAGAGAAAAACAGGAGCAACCAGACTGCCCACACCCAGGCTGCCCAGCACGATCAACTGCCAGATCCACCAACGCTGACCTCTCCAGTAAGCCACAATGGGGATGGCAATCGCCACACATCCTATCCAGAGCCCTCCTATCAGTTCCGTTCTCAGCTCCGTGTACAAGATCTCCAGGATCTCCAAGATCTCTGGCTCCATATAAGATCTCCGTCAGTCCACCTTGGGCTCCAAGCCATGTCCGGCAATCAGCTCGGCCGGATGTCACAAACAAATTCCCTGTCCTCGGCAACAGGGAGTTCATAGGGGCCAACATCAACAAACAGAGAAAGTACGGTACCCAGTCGATGCTTGGACGGGCCACGCGGACGATCAAAATTGTCATCATCGTCATGCCGGAGATCGAGGGATATGACATCCCCATAGGGGACCTCCAGATCCCACACGGTGATGCCGACTTCATGCTCCTCCAGACCGACAAAATATGGCCCGGTCGCGTCCATGTTCATTTCTCCTGCATGGCGCACCTTCCCCCATAGACCCACTTCCGGACATTCCTTGTCCAGAAACGATGCTGTGTGGATGAAGCCGAAGCAGATACATCCCCTTCCCCACTCGCAATGAAGTCTGCATGGTCGGATGGCGTAGGTTCCGGCAGTGTTCCAAAGCCTAGAGGGTTTGCAGCAGCTCTCTCACTGCGGAGGCTGTGGGCATGGGTCCTGTCCAGTCGGCATTGACATTGATGTCCGGGCAGTTTGCCAGCAAATCCTCCAGTTCATCATGGGTCAAGGGACTCTCCGCCTCGCTCGGAGAAGTATCGGAATAGGCCACAGACCCCGGGACACCCGGCAACCGTGTGCCCACCGTAATCATGCACGTCATGCATCAGACAATCTTCATGGCACTTCTTCCCTAAAAACACATTGGCCCGGCCCAAACAGGACGGAGCCAAGGCACAAGCGATGGGATGGTAGCCAGACGGAGACGGGGCTGTGTATGGGGACACTGGGGATACCTGTACCATGTAGAACCCGTGCATCTGCAATCTATACCATTTGGTTGGATCCCATCGTGTGTCCAATTTCCCCTTGCATGCAAAATCAGGGGCATGGGACAGCCGTTTGAAGAGCAACTGCCCCGTACCACTTCTTGGTGGCAGCAGCAGAGGACTGTTGAACCACGCGCCACCGCAATTACCTCAAGACGGCTGGGGATTGGAGGTATCGGGTCAAGCGGATGGCGATTTTGCTACAGGGAAATTACAATGCAATCGCTTTGGGCAGTTCATGAAGAGCAATTGCAAAGTCGCGCATCGGAGTCCAAGGGGGATAATGTCAGGCATGGTTCTGTACACATCCAAGAGCACACATGCCACCCACCGGGCCAAGAGCACCTCCCGCGCGGGGGTCGAGCTGTCGGCCCTGCAAATGGTGCGTGCCTGAAGCACCGCGCAGGGTGTGACCCTAGGCCAGGAGGCGGTGGCCCCTGCGAGCAACGAGAGCACGGCCCTGCTGCAGCGGCTGACGCGGGCAGGCTGCATCGTGACGATGGACCGGGGACCCACGGCATGGGTGGGGCACCCAGAAAGAGATTGTGCAGACCCTGCGGGCGCAGGGCACCGACTACATGCTGGCCGTCAAGGGTAACCAGTCCACGCTACAAGCCGCGGTCCAGGACACTTGCGCGCGGGCCCGGGCCGCGGAGGCCACGCCGCCGGCCGTTGATCGGCCCGACTGTCACACCACCGTCAATGGTGGCCATGGCCGCCTCGAGACCCGGCAATGCCGGGTGATCGGCGACCGGGAGATTCTGGCCTACGTGAACACCCAGAGGCACTGGCCCGATCTGCGCAGGCGGATCGAAATGGATCCCTCCGCCGCATGTCCTGGACGTGGCGTTCCGGGAGGACGCATGTCGGCTCCGCCACGGCGCACGGCCCACACGCGCCTGCGCCGGAATACCCGCACACAGTGGGGCAGGAAAACCAGCGCCTCAAGGCCGGCCGCAATCTGGCCTGTAGGGAAGAAATCCTGGGCTTTTGACACCTTCGCAATTGCCTTGCCAGTTCATGCGGCCGGGTTACATCAAGTCCATGTCGTCCCCAGCGAGTACAATATGTCATTCCTGATTTCTCTGACCCGAAAACGCATGGCAGGTGGTCCCCTCAGGTTCCGAAGGTACCCTTTGCCGACAGTCGGATCACCGCGGAAAAGGCGAATTGCAGTGAGTTGTCATACGGGAGACAAAAGCCTCAAGACTACGGCGATTTGCGCGGAACGCCCTTGCACGTGTATTTGGCAAACCGCCGGTCCGGGGTGACAGGACACGCACCGGAGGCCGGCAGGAAGCGGTATTCAGAGATGCGCGCGCACGGTTTGTCTGACGAATTGCCGCAACCCAAGCCCAAGGTGCTGGCGATTGGATATGCCTGCTATGACTTGACCTTTGCCGTGGCACATCACCTGGATGCCGACGAGAAAGCCAATGCCAGCGACTTCACGAGCTGCGGCGGGGGACTGGCCGCCAATGCCGCGGCCGCCGCGGGAGCCTTGGGATACGACACTGTGCTCGCTGCCTATTTGGGCCACGACATCTTTGGCGATGCCCATGTCCGCGAACTCAGGGCATTGGGCGTGACCGTGGATCGCCTGCTCCGAGCGGATGCCCCCACCGGCGTTTCGGGTATCATGGTCAAACCGAACGGCCACCGCACTCTGGCCGCCTACAGAGGAGTGCAGCCGCAGTATTCGGCAGATGCCCTGGATCTGGATGTCCTGCAACCGCAGGCGGTCCTCGTGGACGGACACCAGCGCAGTGTTTCCCTCAACGTGCTCAAACAGGCCCGGGCCAGAGGCATCCCCACGGTCTTGGATGCAGACGCCGATTCGGCCCACAGCCGGGCCCTGGCTCCGCTGGTGGACCATTTGGTCGCCGCAGAACGCTTTGCCTATGGCTACACGGGTGCCACCACGTTGCAGGATGCGCTGCATGGGGTGGCCCGGCTGGCCGGGACCGTGGTGGTGACATTGGGAGAGAGGGGTCTGGTCTGGGCCCGGAACGGACAGACAGGCTCCTTGCCCGCCTATGATGTAGAGGTGCGCGATACCAACGGAGCGGGAGACGCCTTTCACGGAGCCTATCTGGGAGCCTTGGCCGAAGGCATGGACTGGCCATCCCTTTTGCGCTTTGCCAGCGCCACCGGTGCCTTGTGCTGCCAAACGGTAGGCTCCCGCCATGGACTGCCCGGCCGCGCCGCAGTGCTCGGCCTGATGTCCGCCCAAAATATTGCCTGACTTTCCCGATTGAAGGAGCAACATCCCCATGACCGCACGCGTTTCCGTATCTTCCTGGAGTCTGCACAGAGCCTTGGGTTCCGTATGGCTGGATGATTTTTCGGCCGACAAGCTGACCCCGCCTAACGGCGCGGCTGTCCTTTCGCTGCTGCAGCTGCCGGGCATGGCCGCGCAGCACGGCATCCATACGCTGGAAATCTGTCATTTCCATTTTCCCTCCCGCGATCCAGGCTATCTGGCCGAATTGGCCCGGGAAGCCGCCGGGGCCGGTGTGGAAATCTACTCGGTCCTGATTGACGACGGGGACATCACGGCGGTGGACCCGCAAGAGCGGGCGGTGCAGCTGGATTGGATTCGGGGCTGGATTGACACGGCCGGCACCTTGGGTGCGAAGGCCGCGCGGGTAGTCGCTGGCGAAGCTACCGTGCCGTCCCGCACCCGGAATCTGGCGGATCATCCCAGCATTCAAATGAGCGCGCGGCAGCTGAAAGCCCTGCATGCCTACGGTGCGGACCAAGGGGTCAAGGTCTTTACCGAAAATTTCCGTCCCTTGTCCCTGAAGGCCGATCACCTTGTGGCCATTCTGGAACTCTGCGATGGTCAGATCACCATCTGTGCCGATTTCGGTAATTTCAAGGGCCCCGATCGCTACACCGAATTTGCCAAGATTGCCCCGTGGGCCACTTCGGGCCATGCCAAGGCCCAGTACGAGGAGGACGGCGCCATCATTCCGGATGATTTGGCAGGCGGCATTCAGGTCCTGAAGCAGAGCGGATTCGCCGGCCCGCTTTCGCTGATTTTCGATCAGCCCATGGCATCCGGCTGGACCGAGTGGGACTATCTGGATGCCATGAAACGGGTCGCCGACAAGGAGCTGTAGGCAATCTGCAGCCTGTGCCGATTCACGTGTGCCTCCCTGCGAGGCAGCGGATCCAGAGACCATCCCAGACAACGGCAGGCCAACCTCATAACTACATCGGAAATCCTCTTCGCGGTCGACAGCGGCGGCGAAGCAATCTACGACATCACCACATCGGGTACCGGGCCCGCCGGGGCCCTGCCCCTGGACGATCACCTGCTGCGGCATGCACCCAGTGGCAATCTCTTTGGCTGGACTCAGAATGCCGGCATGGGCTGGCGACCGTCCCGCCTCAGGCAGCCCGAGTTCCTGATCCTTTCCACCCAAGGCGGCATCCGCGCCCCGGACGGCACGCCGGTGGCTTTGGGCTACCACACCGGGCACTGGGAAGTGGGATTGCTGATGGAGGAAGCCGCGCGGGCACTCTCCGAACTCGCCTGCACGCCCTTCGCGGCCTTCGTCAGCGATCCGTGCGACGGCCGGACCCAGGGCACCACGGGCATGTTCGACAGTCTGGCGTACCGCAACGATGCGGCTATGGTCCTCCGGCGGCTGATCCGCTCCTTGCCCACGCGCCAGGGGGTGCTGGGTGTTGCCACATGTGACAAGGGATTGCCGGCCATGATGGTCGCTTTGGCCGCGCAGTCCGACTTGCCTGTGGTAGTAGTGCCCGGGGGCGTGACCTTGCCGCCTGCGCGCGGCGAAGACGCAGGCAAGGTGCAAACCATTGGGGTCCGCTATACCCACGGTCAACTGTCAGTGGAGGAAGCCGCTGAGCTGGGCTGTCGGGCTTGCGGCTCCCCGGGCGGTGGCTGCCAGTTTCTGGGCACCGCCGGCACCAGTCAGGTCGTGGCGGAAGCCTTGGGTCTGTCCATTACACACGCTGCGCTGGCCCCTTCCGGTCAACCAATCTGGCGGGAAATGGCCCGGCAGTCGGCCCAATGCCTGGTAGCGTTGCAACAGCAGAACATCCATGCCCGGCAGATTCTGACGCCGGCGTCCCTGGAAAATGCCATGGTGGTGCATGCCGCCTTCGGCGGCAGCACGAACCTGCTCTTGCATATCCCGGCTGTGGCGCATGCGGCAGGGCTGCCCAGACCCACCGTGGAGGACTGGAAACGGATCAACTTCCAGACGCCCCGACTGGTGGATGTACTGCCCAATGGACCGGTCGGGCATGTCACGGTGCAAGCCTTTTTGGCCGGCGGAGTGCCCGAGGTGATGCTGCACCTGCGCAGCCTGGATCTCCTTGACCTGGACGTGCAGACCGCTACCGGGCTGCGGCTGGGGGACAATCTGGCCCAGTGGGAGACCAGCGGCCGCCGCCAGCGGTTGCAGGAGATCCTGCGGGCACGCGACGGGATCAGCGCCACCGATGTCATCATGGCTCCCAAGGCGGCCGCCACCCGCGGGCTGACCAGCACCGTCACTTTTCCCACCGGCAACCTGGCGCCTGAAGGGTCCGTAATCAAGAGCACGGCCATCGATCCCTCCGTGCTGGATGCAGACGGCATATACACTCTTACCGGTCCTGCCCGGGTCTTCAACAGTGAAGCGGCCGCCATACAGGCCATCAAGGGCCAGGACGGGGCGGCCGTCAGACCCGGCGACGTGATTGTACTGATGGGCCGGGGGCCGGCGGGCAGCGGCATGGAGGAGACCTATCAGCTGACTTCGGCGTTGCGTTACCTGGAGTGGGGCAAGGAAGTGGCGCTCATTACCGATGCCCGTTTCAGCGGAGTCAGCACGGGAGCCTGCATCGGTCACATCGGGCCGGAGGCCTTGGCGGGAGGACCGCTGGCGAAGGTCAGAGATGGTGATCTGATCCGTATTGTGGTAGATACCATACACCTGACCGGCACTGTCGACCTGATCGTCGCCGCCGCAGATGCGGAGCAGGCGATCGCAGCGGGCGGCGCACTGCTCCGTCAACGGGCTCCGCATCCCGATTTGGCGGCCGACGGACAGCTGCCGGACGACACCCGCCTGTGGGCGGCCCTGCAGGCAGTCAGCGGCGGTACATGGGGAGGCTGCGTCTATGACGTGGACGCCATTGTCGCGGCCCTTGAGCAGACGCCTCCCACTGCGGCAAACGGGGCGGATCGCTACTCCTCAGCCTGATCGCCCAGCAGCCACAAGGCTTCAATCTGGTTGCGCAACTGCTGGGCGACCCGGGGTTGTCCGTCCCCTGAGCTGACGGCCACCGTGCAGGCCCCGATCCGGGCCAGCGCGGGCACCCAAAAGTCGCCTTCTTCCGGGTCTGTAGCCACATTGCACAGAATGCGGTGTTGCGCGGCCAGGCGCCCGATTTCACGGTTGAGGCCCGCGTCATCGGTCGCTGCGAAGACCAGAAACATCCCTTCCAGATCGGTACCGCGAAATCCGCGGGCCCGCCAAATCATCTCGCGGGCCTCGATCCGGGCTTTGAGGACATCCGTTACGGTGGGACTGCAGAGTACCACCTTGGCCCCCGCATCCAGCAGTTTCAGGCACTTGCGCGTACCTACGGAGCCTCCTCCCACCACCAGCACAGTCCGGGACTGCATGTGGGTCAAGGCAACAGGATAAATCCCGGTATCTTTGTGCCGGGTGCGCGGGCTTGCGGTATGTTGGACCGGCGGTCTGACTGCCATGTCGGACCAGTACTGGACCACGTGCCCCATGATCATCAGGCGGGGACCGGTCCATTCCGCCTCTTGCACGGCCTGCACCAGGGTCTCCAGAGTGGTCCGCTTGACATGCTGTGCGGGCCAGGTCCCCGCACTGACCAGCAGTACGGGAGTGGCGGGAGACTTGCCGGCGGCCAACAGGCCCTGCCGGATGTCGGCGACAGCGCCGAAACCCATCAGAATCACCAATGTGTCCAGCTGGGCCAGAGCCTTCCAGTTGGTCCGATCCTGCAGGCGCTCCGGGGCCATCTGCCCCGTAAGCACCGCGAAATCCGCGGCCAGGTCCCGGTGCGTCAAAGGCACACCCAAGGCCGTAGGGACACCGGTAGCCGAGCTGACGCCCGGCACCACGGCTACGGCACATTGCGCGGCGCGGAGCGCCGCCTGCTCTTCCCCCCCACGCCCAAACACGAAGGGATCCCCGCCCTTGAGACGGACCACGGTCTTGCCTTGCCTGGCCAGGTCAATCAGCAGTGCATTGATGTCGGCCTGGGACCAGCCGGCACCGCCGCGGGCCTTGCCCACGGCAAAGATTTCGGCATCGGCCCGGGCCAGCGCCACGAGGCGGTGGTCCACCAGGCGGTCATGCACTATGGCATCCGCGGTCTGCACCAGCCGCAGACCGCGCACGGTGATGAGGTCCGGACTGCCCGGTCCGGCCCCCACCAGGAAGACCTTGCCCGCCATCGGCAATCGGCAGAGGCTACCGGCTTGTCTGCGAGCCGGCGCAAGGAGCCAGATGGCTCAGAATGATCTCCGAGAGGCCCCGCGTATCCTCCACCGGTCCCATCAGGGCAAGGGTCCGGTCCGGAAACGCATCCGACACCGCAGTCAAGATGCGCGGCAAGTCTTCCCTGACATGCCGACCTGCGTGGAGAAAGCAGGGCAATACTGCCAGGTGCACCATGCCTTGCTGCAAGAGGCATCGACACCCCGTGGCCAAATCCGGTTGATTTATGTCAAGATAACTGGCCATTACCGGCATGGGGTGGCATACATCCTGCAACCGGGTGGCGATGGCCTGGACCTGGCACACGGCTGCCGCAAAGCGGGAGCCGTGTGCTACCAGTACCACACCGGCCATCTCGCGGGCATCCAGGGTCCGGTACCAAGACTCAAGCCGGGCCTGCAGCAGTCCGGGCAGCGCTGCATGTTCCCCCAAGACCGGTTGCAACCGGTACTGCATTTCGGGATATGTATCGCGCAGCTCCTGGATCTGTTGGGGCAGAGTCTGCTGCACGTATTGTCCGGTGGTCAGGAAATACGGTTGCACGGCCACCTGCCGCACCCCGCGTTGCATCAGCGCCGCGGCACAGTCGGCGACCGTGGGGGTCCCGTAGTTGAGAAAACCGGTTTCGATGGCAAGGTGGGGGGCGTACGCTCCAAGCCGAGCCGCCACACGCTGCATGCCGCCTGCACTGTGCGGACGCAGACTGCCATGGCCTACGACAAGTAAACCTTCCACTCTTCCCTCATGTCCAGAGCGGTAGAGTCTTCCGTGGAGTTTTCCGTTGCATCGACCTGCAGGCCGCATTCGGTCTTGTCCATCCCTTGCCAACGGCCAGCCCGCTCGTCCTGGCCTTCCGCTACAGGCTGTGTGCAGGGCCAGCAGCCGATGGAAGGATAGCCTTGGTCATGCAATTCGTTGTAGGGCAAATTGTGGAACCGGATGTAATCCCACACCTCGTCTCCCGTGACGTTGGCCATGGGCGACATCTTCACCACGTTGAACCGGTCGTTCCAGGATACAAAAGGCGTGTCCGCCCGTGTCAGGGACTGGTCACGCCGGATCGCGGTGATCCAGGCACTGCTGTCCTTCAGGGCATGAATCTGGGTGTACACCTTGCGCAACTTGCAGCATTCCGTCGGATTCTTGTAATAGAGGTTGGGGCCGTATTGCTCTTGCTGTTCCTCAATGGTGAGAAACGGCTGGACTTGCCGAAAGGTCCGGCCAAAGTGTTGCTCCGCGCGGGCAATCTGGGCATGCGTCTCTGGAAAGAGAAACATCGTGTCCAGAAAATAAATGTCAATGTCCGGTTCCAGCTTCAGGGCAATGTCCATCATCATGAGACCCGAGGGCCCGAAGGACGTGCCCAGCGACACCCCGCTCTGGAACGTGTCCAGACACCATTGCAGCATGCGTTCCACGGAGGCGGTCTCAAACTCCGCGTTGAGCACCTCCAGGTAACGCGTGGTAATGAAATCCGGGCGGCCGGAATTGGTAGCGAAGAAAGAAGTTTTGGCAAAAGACATAATGCGCCTCCCACGGAAATCAATGAGTCCGCGTCGCTGTACGAAAATCGTTCAATAGGGCATGGGCCCGGCCCGCGGCCAGGCAGGCCGCCGCTGCCGATATGCCCGCGGCCTGCGTTGCGGCCCGGCCCAAAAGCGCCAACAAAACACCGGATGTCATCGCCACCTGGGCCCGGGCGGCCGTATCGCGGTTTTCCAGGGCCTGCCGATTCAGGGCGGCATGCTGGGTCACCGCGCGCCCGGCCGCTACAGCTGCACGCTGCGGGAAACCCAGGGCCTCCGGGTCCAGTACCAAAGGAGATGGCCGGTTTCGGCCAAAGAGACGGGTCTTGCGCCCGGCCCGCATCTCAATCGAGCCTTCCTCGCCCTGCACGATCCAGCTGTCCTGTCTGCCGGTCTGCATGTCGCGCATTTCGTCAATGTATTTGGTGTGGTAGAAACCGGATACCTGGAAATCGGCATCCGCTGGATTGACCAGTTTTTCCACCGTGTTGAGGACCGTTCGCAGGCCGAATTCCCGCCGCAGGGGCATCAGCGCCACCCAGGCCGGCATGAACGCTTGGGCATCGCAATACGCTATGCCGGTCTGGTCCAGTACCTGGGCCGCGGCCGCCGGGGACAGATACGTAGCCACCCCCAGCGCGGACAGCACATCGGCGGGCGTCACCCCTTCTTTCGTGGGCACGGCCGCCGCGCCATGCAGCAGTACCGGCTGTCCACACGCCGCCAGCACTAGGGCCACGGCCGGGGCGAGCTGGGCCGTGCGCTCCTTGCCGTCGTACGGCACGGCCAAATCCAGCACTCCCGGCTGCCTTGTCACCACCGGGGTCAGCCAGCGCGCCCGGACCGCATCCACAAAGCCGCGGATTTCGTCCCGGGACTCGCCTTTGACCCGCTGGGCTATGAAGAAAGCGCCGGCTTGGGCCGGGGATACCGTTCCGGCCAGGATGCGGTCCAAGGCATCTTGTGCCTCGGCTCGGGTCAGATCGCGGCGCAGCGTCTCGCCCCGCCCCAAGGCCTGTACGTAGGGCCTGAACCCGTCCCGGTCCCATGCGGGGACCGGGGGACTTTCCACATCCAGGCCGGTTATGGGGAGCGCAGACACCATGGATTCGGATCCGAGAGGGTCCTAGGCGGCAATGCGGGCGGCCAGAGCACCCAGACTCAGTGCATCCGCGGAAACCTGCACCCGCCACGATACCGGTTCCCGGGGGTCCGTATCCGCTCTCTCCAAGGCAAAGTCGATCTCGCCCAGCGCTTGGGCCATGAAAGCCCGCACTTCATCTTGCACCGCGTCCAAAGCAGGAGCGGCAGGTGGGTACAGCAAGTGGTCCAGCAAAAAAATCTCGATGTGGCTGGGATCAATCGCAATATTCAGATCCGGCTCTGCTTCCAGCAGCAGCCCGGTCGTCAAGGCCAAGTCCCAGATCTCCCGGAGCCGCTGGACCAAGGGTTGCGTGTCAGCCAAACGTCCATGCTTGCGCACATAGTAGAAACCCTGGCTCTCTTCCCCGACCTTGCGGCCATTGTCCAGCCCCAGATCGTCGGCGTGCCCCACCAGCATGACACCGGGCCCGGCCGGCACATGCTTGTAGTCCGCGACGTCCAGCATGACCGCCGGGGTTTTCCCGGCCTGAATCCAACTGTGGAAAACCGGAATCACGTTCTCCAGATTCCGGGGGCTGGCGTGGGAAGTGTCAAACCGGATCTTGAGCCGCTGCGGTGCCTGCATGATCATGCCTAGAGCTGAATGCCTTGCGATGCCTGTGCCGCCGCCATGCGCCCGTCGCAGGCATACGCGGCTTCAATGAAGAGATGGGCCTCTTCAATGGTTTCGTGGGCCTGGACGTGGGAAGGATTTTCCAAACGCCGTTGATGGTGCTTGAAAAGATACTGACCGAATTTGCCCTTGGCGAATCTGTCGAAGAACAGTTCGGTGTCAAAGAACCGTTCCCGAAACTGGTTCACGATCTCCGCCTCGTCATAGCCGATATCCACCGCCTGACCGCGCAACAGGGACCGCGCGCCCAGCACCATGGCCTGGACAGCCCTTGCGTAGGCCACGTCGATGTGACCTTCGTCCAGGGCCACCAGCGCTTCCAGGGCTTCCGCTTCGGCCCGGGCCACTTCCATCGTAAAGAGGGAAACAACCTCGCCGGCGCATTCCCCGACGCCAATGTCGCCAATCGTGAATTCCCGAGGATCGCCCCAGTCGCTGTAATAGGACGCATCGTTTTCATAGAGGGGAATAACGCTGAACGGTTTGAGCAGGCTGCGAATCTCCTTCTTGCCGTAGCGCTGCACCCAGTCCTGGAAACTTTCGCCTTCGCCGTGCTCGGCGTCAAACTTTCCGATCAGGACCTCAAGCACTTCGGGCACAGACCGGGAAGGCACTGCACCCACAGGCAGACCGTAGCTGCCCGCGTTGTGTTGCCACTGTCCGCCCAACACAACCTGGAAGTGGGGCACCGTACGCCGATTGCGGTGGCGGCTGTTGCCGAAGAAGCCAATATCCGCCACGTGATGCTGGCCACAGGAGTTGAAGCAGCCGCTGATCTTGATCTTGAGGTTGCGGCTCGACTCCGGCAGGGTCTCACGCTGCAATGCCAGTCGCGTGGACAATTCACTGGCCAGGCCCCGGGAGGAGGCAATGCCCAGTTTGCACGTATCCGTGCCAGGGCATGCCGTAATGTCATGGATCGTACCCGCCCCCGGGGCCGCCATACCCAGATGGACCAGTTCGTCGTAGATGTCTTTCAAATCCTGGTCTGCGACCCACCGGAGCACTATATTCTGCTCCACCGTGGTGCGCATATGCTCGCCCACGTATTTGCGCACCACGTCCGCCAGCCCAAAGGCCTGCTGTGCCGTCAGGTCCCCCAACGGCAGATTGACATGGACCACCGAGAATCCGGCTTGGCGTTGCGGATACACATTCGACTGCCGCCATGTCTGGTAATCCTCGTCGTCATGGAACTCCTCGATGGTGATAGGCTGATGCAGGGGCCGTTCCACAAAGGATTCGATGGTATCCAGGAAATCGTCCCATCGCTCGTCCTGCGGCATGACCTTGCGTTCCGCATGGACCAGCCGCGTGAACTCTTCAATGCCCAGTTCTGCCACCAGAAACTTGATGCGGGCCCGGTTGCGGTTCCGCTTCTCGCCTAGGCGCGCGAAGACACGGCAGACAGCCTGCGAAAGCGGCAGAATTTCGGTTTCCGGTACATTCGCGGCCAACAATTTGGCTTGATGGGGAATGGCACCCAGCCCTCCGCCCACATACATGTCGAAGCTGCGCACGGGACGACCGTCCACTTCCGTGACCCGGGCCACAAAACCCAAGTCATGCAAAGTTACCAGGCCGCAGCCTTCATGCTCGCAACCGGAAAAAGCAATCTTGAATTTGCGGCCGAAGTCCTGCACGTCGTCATGGCCCAGCAGGAAGTATGTCAGGGCATCCGCATAGGGGGTCACATCAAACACCTCGGTACGACAGACCCCGGCCAGCGGACAGGCCGTAACATTTCTGACGGAGTTGCCGCAGGCTTCGCGGGTGGTGATGCCTACGGCTGCCAGCCGACGCATCAGATCCGGCGTGTCGCCCACATGCACAAAGTGCAATTGGAAATCCTGCCGGGTGGTGATGTGCAGAATGCCGTCCGCATATTCATCAGCCAACTGGGCCACTGCCTCCAGCTGATCCGGCTTCAGGCCGCCCCAGGGCACCTTGATGCGTTGCATGCCCGGAGCATCCCACAGGGTCTCGGGACCCTTGGTGGCCTCTCCGGAGGGATATGACAATTCCCGGTCCACAATGCCGTCATGTCGCTTGCCGTTGTCGTATCGCTGACCGTAAATGCCCCGTCGCAACCGAGTCTCAGCAAAGACCTTCTCATCCAGATCACCTCGATGGGCCAGGACCATCTGCCCTTCAAACGTATCGATCTCGTCAGCCCATGCCTTGGGGACCTGGGTCCCGAGTACATCCTTCCAGCTTGTCTCCTGCACTTCAACAATCTCCTTGTCCTGTGAAAGGGCGACGAAGGGCCAACCGCCAGCCACCCATCACTGCAATCCAACCCCACAGACCCATTGCCACGGCCTGCGCTCCAGATCCAATGGCACTGCACCATGCACCAAGGAACACACCAAAAAGGCCCGCTGCAGGCACCGGGCCGTTCCTATTCAATTCATCTACGGGATTTGTTTCCGTGACGAAGCCGACCCTGCGCCTTGCCCTAGCGGCCTGTACAGCACATACACTCGCAAGGACAGCACCCACGCGCCAACGAAGGTCCATTCACTGTGCCGGTACCAGAGTTGTGTCCAACCATGGCCACCCGTTGCATAGCAATTCCCTGCGAGTCCAAAATATTCAAGACTGCCTCACGGCTGCCTTGGTATGGTATCACAGGATGGCTTGCCATCCACCCGCCCATGCAGGCTGCGGAACGGCTTGATTTCGGGGTGCCTTTGCAAGGCATTTTCATTTTCACATCGCAAGGAAAGTTGCCGGCAAATTCCGACGAAGCCGACAGGCCAGACCCAGCTCGTTCCCGTGGAGACACACTGTGGTCACAGCAACTATCCTGGGGATCAGCGGCCTTGTGCCTGGCGCATGGCGGCCTGCAAGGAATCGGCCAGAGACGAACCGCATGGCGTGAAATGGATGCTTCGTCTGTGATTTCCATATTCCACCTTGAAGTTCCTTCGTCGTCGTCTGTTGCGCTCGGCCTTGTGCAACCTTTTCGCATGCACTGCCAGCGGCAAGAGGCGCAGATTTTCCAATTCGCGCGACAGGAGGCTTTCGGCGAAAGTCGCGCCGTGTTGCAGCTGTTACTTTATTTCGGTTACTTTGGGATTTCCCATCTTCATTTCAATGGGCACAACCCAGAGCAGATCAATCTCTTTGTCACAACCCACAAAGAGGTAGTCGCAGCGCCCGGAATCCACGAGCGCGTGGAATTTGTCGAGAAGCTGAATGCAGTCCAAGTCGATCAACACGAAAGGGGCCGGTACCCCTTCCATGTCCAGTATGCAACCATCTTTGTTGCAAGTGACTGCCAGACATTCTGCCGGGACCTGATGTTCCAGGTTCTCCTGCCAGCGGATCATTTCAAACCGTCAAGCGGAACATGATCTGAAATCGCGGTCCACTCGTGGTACAACGATGCCGCAACTTGCTCGAAGCCTGTCTGCGCGAAGCCCTCTTCCCGCGCAAAGGGAATATTCTCCACCCGAGTGCCTTCCTCGCTGGACTTGGAGTCAAACAGCCAGACGCCCACTTGCTCGGGGCGCAGGGACAAGTCACGAATCCCCACCAAAGACTCTCTCTGGTCTTCAGGAAGATGGGCAAGTTCCACCAGATTGGATACTTGCTCCAGGATCCACTCGCTGTGTGTCGTCATGATCACCCGGATTCCCGAGTGCACTGCACGGGCCAGCAGCTTGGTCAATTCGGCTTGGGCTGCTGGATGCAAGTGTGCCTCGGGTTCTTCCATAATCAGAACGTCTCCAGGGTGGACAAGATGGCGCAAGTACAACACCACCGGTGCCAGCTCTGTAACCATGGAGGAAGTGTTCAGGAGCGGCAAGTTGGTTTTCCATCCCTTGGGTCGGTACGAAAATGGCGGGTAGTCAACGACCGACTTTTCCACTTCAATGGTCCCGTGCAGAATCTCCTGCTCAAGCCGGTCGGCAAGCCAACGATTCCGAGTCCTTGATTTTGCAGGCGGCAAGTCACTGAATTCGATGAGTTGCTCAAGAAAGTCAGTCAATACCCCCGAGAGTGCAGGCAAGGGTATGCCCTGCTGAAGACTCACCCGCGAGGCACGAGCTATGAGGGAACCCGTAACGACCCGATGTGCATGCATCACTCCAGCGCGGTCGGCAGGAAGGTAATGCGCAATGCGGTGCAAGGGGTTGAAGGTGTAGGCTTCTACGGATTGGCGCAGGAAAGTCTTAAGTTGAGTCAAGGTCGGCTTGAACTCCGTGTCGTCCATTGTCAGCCTGTCCAAGAAATGGTTGAGGCTACGCAGGAAACTCCTTGTATAGGTGCCTGCAGTATGCAGCGGGATGTGAGAGGGGATGGAAGCGCCAAGCCGAGTTTCTTGCCCTTCCAACGCGAAGTCGTATGCAAAGGATGCCGAATAGTCAGGCAGTGGCTGTTGGATAGTGACCGATGCGTTTGTTGTGCTGCCAGCGCGCCTGAGTTCGCTTGTATCCCCAAGACCGAAACAACGAGAAATTTCTTCGTTGACAAATCGGCCGAAATCCCTGACATTTCGGAGTTCGGGCCGGACGAGTGAGGCCAAGGCCTCCGGCACAGGAAGGGAGCCTTCGTCCCAGTTCCTGGTCTTTCCGGACTGCATCATGGTTTCGGAAACTTGGTCTGACCAAGCAACCAGTTCCTGCACAATGTCTTTCGATATGGCATCCGGACTGCGGTGGGCACGAGGAGGCGGATACCAACGCATCGTTCCGGGTACATGGGGAAATCGCTGTGGACCATAGAGTACTTCTTTGCACGCCGGTTGTGCCTCAGGGTCGCGGGTGTCCCATGGTACCAATGCACCAGAAAGAACAGAAACATCAAGGTCAGCGTACCCGCTTTCAGGAACGGGTATCCCGTTGTCCAGGCCATGGTGATGATTTGGCCGGGCAGCAACAACCAGCCCCCGGCTTCTGCCACATCGCTTCGGTAGCGCCACACACTGATCCACAACATGACAGCCAACATGGTCAGAGACAAGACATGGAAAGCCATCAAGTCTGACTGAGGATTCTGGGCTGCGGTCAGGGTGCCCAAAAGAGGCCAAAAGGTGATCATATGTCCCCCTAGCCCCTGACCCGCAGCATGTTCCAGGTACAGAATCAACAACAGCATTCCCACCCCGAGGGACATCAAGGATCCGTTTGCCCCGAGCAGGAAGGTCCGCAGACGTGTGCTCCTCAAAGCTGGCTTAGGCACCGGTTGCTCCTTTTCCAAAAGAGGCAGGGGCAATTGACGATCCCAAGCCCAGAACATGATCCCGAGGAGGAGGGTAGAGGGGGCCAACCACAAGCTCAGACCCAGTGCATAGAACGGAAAGAAAGGCGTGAGGGGAGAAGGATTGTGTGTCGTCGCGCCGGGATAGACGAGCGCGTGGAACGAGGCAAACAGCATCATGCCCCCCCAAAGCCCACACACGGACCATCCAATGACAGAGTGTGCTCTCCAAAACCCCCAGAGCACTACCAGAGCGGGCCAAATAAAGGCCGCCGTCATGACCAGCCCGAAAGCTCTCCCACCTGCATCCACGAAGCTCACGCTGAAAGAAAGAAAAATTGATGCGTGGAGGGCATACGCAAACAGAGCAGCTCGCCCAATGCGCTCCCTCCAGGAAGGTGTTGCAAGCCGTGTCATCAGAAGCCGCCCTCGGTATCGCCACATGACTCTTGCCTTCCTCCATGCCCTGATTTTTGTGGGCCATAACGTACCCATGTTATGGCCCACGAACTTTGCTTTCTCAGTTCCGTACCTCAATCGGAATCAAAAATACAACTGGCTTCAACATCTTCGTCCACAGGACAGCAAACAAAACCGAGACAATTGTGACATCAAAAACGACATCAATGGTGTAACGGGTACATCCTGTCGAACCATCTGAAAGACCCTCTTGAGGCTCGCTCAAGAGACCAGTAGGGCCTCCGGGAGAGCGCGGGGATAGGGGAGCCGAGTCATGGTACACTCCGGGTGGCAAGGGCATGCAGACCCATGATGTACGCACTGGGCCCCTTTGCACACCGGCTCTCAGAATATAGTGAATTCACCGGGCTTTCTGTGTGTCAGATTACAATTCAGTACCGATTTCGGATACATGAACTTTTTGCTGGCACACTCTTCTGTCCATCAGAAGGGACACTCAGTAAAGAGGCAAGGCTTGCCTCGCGATATGACCAGAGGTTTTTCCTGTCACTCTCATGCTTCACAGTCTAGAGAATCCCATGACTTGTTACGTTCTGTCCGAGGACACCAATCTCGGATATGGGCCTGACTTAGATTGCACTCAGAGGTATAGCAACGGGACTCCGGCGGTCATTTGGGGGCAGTGGAACAGCATGTACCGGCGGTTTTGCCACTGGTGCGGCCAAGGGGAATCTGGGAGCAAATGTAAACCACGCTGGCTGAGAAGCCAGAGTTAGGTGCTTTTTTGTTAGGCAGTACCATCAGCGGTGCCTTCGGATGAGAGGCCTGTGGAACGGGCCGCCCGGGCTCTGGGACACCTGACCCTGGAAAAGGCCCACGCGGTGACCCTGACCCTGACCTTCACCCAAGGGCGTCAGGCTGTGTCTGTCGCGGCCGATCGCGTCTACGACGCCATTTTCTTCTGTCACTGCTTGGAGGAAGCAAGGCATGAGCCCGACCCGCATACTGTGCAATATCACGGAACATGCCTTCCCGCATGCAAGACAGTTCCGCCACAATGTCACACGTTTTGACGAACTGGATCCCTGTGGTTAGGGATTTGCCCGCTTGGCCTTCTCTTGCACTGGCATAGGGAACATTCACTGGGCATGAAATCAAAATCACCAGTCCCCAGTGCCGCCGGATTCAAATCGGGAGAGGTGCAATCCATGACCTTTGATCCCATCACTCTGGAAATCCAGTGGCAGAGACTGGTCAACATCGTGGACGAGATCGACAACGCGGTAATCCGCACCTCGTTCTCGACCATCGTGGGCGAGAGCCACGATTTCGGTTGTGCACTCATGGATGCCGAGGGCTCCGGTTTGGTCCAGGCCCAGTGGAGTCCACCTCAGTTTTGCACGATGCTGCCGCGCACCACCAAGGCCATGCTGCAGCGATTTCCCGCGGCCACTCTGCAGGAAGGGGATGTCCTGGCCACCAACGACCCCTGGATCGGCAGTACGCATCTGCCGGACTACAACCTGGTGTCGCCGGTATTTTACAAAGGCAGGCTAGTGGCCTTTCTGGGCACGGTGGCCCATGTGTCGGATGTGGGCGGACACTTGGGGGATCTGGAGGCCCAGGACATGTTCATGGAAGGCACCCGGGTCATGCCCAACAAGTTCTACGCGGCAGGTCGGGTTGTGCCCATGATCGAGGAGTTCATCGCCGCCAACTGCCGCGTGCCCGACATGGTGCTGGGGGACTTGCATGCCATTGTGGGGACCCATCGCATTGGCATCCGGCGCATCTACGAGTTCCTGGACGACTACCGGATGGCAGACATGGACGCGTTGGCCTCCGAAATCCTTGAGCGCAGCGAGCGCGCCCTGCGCTCCTCGATCCAGGCTCTGCCCAACGGCAAGTCGGAGTACACCGTGACCGCCGACGGCTATCTGGAACCCTTTACCCTGAAGGTGCAGCTCACCGTACAGGACGACGAGATCCACATGGACTTCGCCGGCACTTCCCCGCAGCAATGGCATTCCGCCATCAATGCCGCCTTCAACATCAGCTACGCCACGGCGGTCTATCCCATCAAGGCCATGCTGGCTCCGTACATTTTCAACAATGACGGGCTCATCCGGCCGATTCGCATGACCGCGCCGGAAGGATCCATCGTGAACTGCACCTTCCCGGCCCCCGTGGCGGCCCGGGCCAAGGTGATCAAGCACATTCCGCCCTTGATCTTCGGAGCCCTGGCCGAGCTGATGCCCGAATCCGTGATTGCCGCTGCAGGAGGCATCTTTCCTTTCCATGTGGTCGGCAAGGATGAACGCTTTGGCCAGCATGCCGTCCACATGTTGCCCCATGGGGGATTGGGGGCCACCCATGACGCCGACGGCCTGCTGCCCACAGCCTATCCGCACAACAGCACCGTGACTCCCACCGAGCTGATCGAGATCCAGTGTCCTCTGCTGATGACGCACAAGCGTCTGATCCGGGATTCGGGCGGACCGGGCCAATATCGGGGCGGACCGGGCCAGGAAATCGGATTGCGTGCCATGTCGGACCAAGGCACCACCCTCACCATCCGTCCCGACTTGATGAAATATCCGGCTGAGGGTCTGCGTGGCGGACAACGCGGCAGTGCAGGGGATGTCATCATGAACGGCGAACGCATGTCCCGTTTTGTGCCCCATCAATTCAAGCGGGGGGACGAAGTGATTTTGCGTGTGCCCGGCGGCGGCGGGTACGGTCCACCCGCGGAACGCAAACGAGAGGCCGTGCTGGAAGACGTGGCCTTGGGCCTGGTCTCACCGGTGCAGGCCCAAGCCGTGTACGGTGTCCCAATCGCACAATCAGAGGACGAGTTGGCCGATGCCGCACTGAGGCAGGCTGTCGCCCACATGCAGGCCAGGACTCGCAAGGTCGGAACATGACAGCCGACCTGGTCATCACGGGCGGGTTGATTGTCAACCCCTCGTACGAGTCCGAATATGCGGCGCGGCACGGCACGTTGGTCGTGGAAGGGGGCCATGTCACCGCCCTTCTCGATCCGGCTGCCAAGCCGCAGGCCCGGGAAGTCCTGGACGCGACGGACATGTTGGTCCTCCCGGGAGCCATCGATCCCCATTTTCACTGCCGCGCGCCCTCGTTTCCCCAACGCGGCGATTTCGCCACAGAATCAAGGGCCGCGGCGGCCGGAGGTGTCACCACCATCTTCGAGATGCCCATCTCCAACCCGGGCGTGGCAACCACCAGTGCCCTGACCACGCGTGGGGCCTTGGTGGAAAGGGATGCCTACGTGAACATCGCGCTCTATGGTGCACCGGGCCTGCTGGAGGCCGGGGAAGTGCAGGGCATGGCCCAAGCCGGGGCCATTGCCTTCAAGCTCTTCATGACCGAGGCCCCGCCCGGCCGTGAGGACGAATTCGAGGGCCTCATAGCATCCAACCTGGCGACCATTGGGGCCGCGCTCGCGTTGACGCGGGAAACCGGCCTGCGCTGTGCCATTCACTGCGAGGATCAAAGCCTCATCGACTGGTATTCCAAGCAGGCCCAGGCCTGTCCCGTGGCCGATTGGAGACGTCACTTGATGTCCCGGCCCGCGGTCGTGGAAACGACGGCCATCGCGGGCGTCTTGCAGCTGGCCCAGGCATTGCAGGCTCCCATTCACATCGTGCATGTCAGTGCGCAGGCCAGCGTGGCGCTGGTGCAGGCGGCCAGACAGCAGGGAACCCCTGTCACGGCCGAAACCTGTCCGCACTACCTGCTGTTTACCGATACGGTGCTGAAGCAGGTCGGCCCCTACGGCAAAATCAACCCGCCGATTCGCACGCAGGCGGATCAGGATGCCTTGTGGCAGGGACTGCGTACCGGGGTCTTTGACTTTGTCGCCACGGACCACGCGCCCTTTACCGCTGAAGAGAAGGAGGTGACCTGGGGACGCATCCTGGATGCGCCTCCCGGACATCCAGGCGTGGAGGCACTTGTGCCTCTGCTGTTGACATGGGGGTTGGAGGGTACATTCCCGCTCGAGCGGATCGTGGAACTTATGTCCTCCAACGCCGCTCGCAGCTTTGGCCTCTATCCTCACAAAGGAGTGCTGCGCCCAGGATCGGATGCCGACATTTGTGTGTACGATCCACGCACGCCCACCACGCTGGAAGGGGCTGCCTGGCTGACGAAAGGGGCTGAGGCCAGCCGTTTGTACCAAGGGGTGCCTGTGCAGGGCTCCGTCCATGCCACTGTGGTGGGAGGTCAGGTGGTGTACCGGGAGGGCGCCGTGGTGGGCCATCCCGGCTGCGGCGGCTGGTTGCGCTCTGGTCTGTCCCGCCCAGGAGGCCAGGCATGACTCTCTCCTGTGCCTTGGTGGGATGTGGCGTCCGCGGTTCGATATGGGCCCAGGCCCTTGCGGAACACAAGGCGGTGGATCTGGTGGCCTTGGTAGACCCGGACAGGGAGCGCACACGGGAACTGGCCATGCGTCTGGGTGGGCCCATGTCCTGTCATGCCTCACTTGCCCTGGAACCGGGACAGTGGGATGTCGTGGTCCTGGCCACCCCGCCCGAGATGCACTTTGCACAGGTCCAAATGTGTCTGGAGCACAAAACGCATGTCATCTGCGAAAAGCCGCTGGTGGAGGAATTCGCGCAGGCCATCACGCTGACCCGCATGGCCGAACAGGCAGATCGCCTCTTGATGGTAGGCATGAATTTTCGCTACCTGGCTGCCAGCCAATACCTGCGCCGTGCGGTGCAGGCAGCGCGGTTCGGCCCTCTGGGCTTCGGTCGCTTCCACTATATCCGTCACCGGGACGGGCGACGGGACGACCTGAATTCCTATCCCCTGACAATGGAACAACCCATGCTGTGGGAGCAGTCCGTACACCACCTGGATCTGATTCGTTACTGCTATGACCAGGAGATTGTACGTCTCTGTGCAGACACGTGGAATCCTCTAGGCAGCGTATATCGCCACGACAGTTGTGTGTCCCTCCTGCTGGAGTTGGCGCATGGAGCGCGCGTCAATTATCTGGGCACCTGGACAGCGGGTTGGAATGGCATGGAATTTTCCTGGCGCAGCGATTTTCCGCGCGGCATGATCTTGCAGCGAAACCAATTTGCCGATGTGGTGGAATGCCAGTTCGAACCGGATCTGGGCCTGACTGGCCCCCGCTTCAAGGAACCGCAGGAAGCCGAAACGCTGCGGCCCGTCGCGCTGTTGTCCCAACGACCGTTTGTGGACGACACCAAGGGGTTGCTCGACGAGTTCGTGGCGTGCTTGCAGCAGGGCCTGCCCCTGCAGACCTCCGCGCGGGATCACCTGTGCACCTTGGCATTGCTGGAAGCCTGCGTGCAGGCAGGCACGGAGCGCGCATGGGTGGACATTGCCGATCTGTTTGAAGCCCACCATGCCGGAGACCTGTGGCCGGCCTCCAGAACGACTTGATTGCACCAGACAGAAACCGTGAGGTGAACATGACCACAATACCGGATCTCGTGGAGAGGGACCAACGCCTGACCCGTGTACGGGCGGCCATGGCCCAGGCGGACCTGGACGGTCTGCTGGTGGCCGGCAAGGGACACTGGTGGACCGGCCGCGGCTATTTTCGGTACTTCACCGACTTTCACATCTGGGGACATGATGGACTGATATTCATTCCGCGCCAAGGCGACCCCTTTCTGACCTTCAGTTCTCCCGCCGTGGCCGAGCGCATTGCTGCCCGCGGCTGGATCACGGATGTCCGCGGCGATGTCTACATCGCGCCCCGCATGGCGGCAGAGTGCCGTGCCCGTGGCTTTGGCCAGGCTCGCATAGGGGTGGCCGGGCATCAGTTCATTCTGGGGGCCGGCACCATGGAGCTCCTGACCACCGAGATGCCCGCCGCGGAATTTGTCGTGGCCGACGAACTGCTGAATCGCGTGCGCGCCATCAAGAGCGATCTGGAGATGCAACAGGAAGCCGAGCTGTGGGTCCTGGCCAAGTCTGCCATGGAGCGTTTCGTCGAGGTGCTCCGGCCCGGTGCCACCCAGCGCGCACTGGCCGCCGAAGCCTGTCGCGTAGCCTGGGCCGGCGGAGCCCGCGACATTCTGGTCTTCATCGGCGAACGTCCCGGCGAACACGACCCGCCGCAGGACATTCCGCTGCGGTGTGACGACATTGTGCGCTATCACATGGAGATCCTGGGACCCGGCGGTCACTGGTGTGAACTGACCGTGAACTGCGCCTTCCGTGAGCCCACTGTCCAGGAGCTCAGACTCATGGACAGCGAGCTGTTGGCGTTTGAGCGCATCCGGGCCGCGGCCCGGCCGGGCGTGCGCTTGAGTGACCTGGCCCGCATCTTCGAACACACCTTGCAGGAACAGGGATGGGAGCTGGGTGCTCCGACCCAGCATTTCGACTTCCATGGCCAAGGCATGGACACGATTGAGTATCCCTGGTTTTCGGCCGCAGCCGGCTGGGGGTCCAGCCAGAACTGGCCCTTGGAAGCAGGCATGGTCTTTTCCTACCACCCGCGGCGCAATCTGGTGGATGGCCCTGCCTGGAGCACGGGCATCAATGAGGACATTCACATCACCCCCACAGGGGCCCAGACATTCAGCGGGGACTGGAGTCACCGCTGGCGCCATATGAGGTAGACGATGTGACTCTGCAAGTGGGCATTTTGGGCGCCGGCCAAGCCGGCGCGCGTCACATCACGGGATTTCAGGCCCTGGAGCAGGCTCGGATTGCCTCAGTGGCCGATGCGGACCCGGAACGGGCGCGCCGGGAGGCAGCGCGCTGTGGAGCAACGCCTTGCCAAGATTGGCGGAATGTCATTGAGGGGTCTCCGGCACTGGATGCCGTGGTGGTGGCCCTGCCCCACCATCTGCATGCGGAAGCGGCCTGTCTGGCTGCAGCCCATGGACTGCATATCCTGCTGGAGAAGCCCATGGGCACAACGATGCAGGAGGGATGTCGGATTGTGGAGGCCTGTGAGCAGGCAGGCGTCATGTTGATGATGGGTTATGTCCACCGTTTTCGGACGGAGGCGATCCAGGCGCGGGCCTGGATCGAGGCAGGACATATTGGGCTGCCGGTCAACTGTACAGAGACAATCGCCTCGCCCCGCGGGGCGCATCTGGGAGCCTGGGTAAACGCGCCCGACCATGCCGGGGGCGGTGTGTTGCTCTACACGGGCATTCACGCACTGGACCGACTGCTGTGGCTGGTGGATGCGCCTCTGCACCGGGTGCATGCAGCGGTCCGGCAGTTTTCGGCTGCCTCGCAGGTGGAGGAGGCGGTCGCCACCCTGCTGGAATTCGACAATCAGGCCATGGCGGTCTTTTCAGTCAACGGTCCGACCTACCCGTGTGGCGTGACTGGCTGGCGGAGTGAAATCTATGGCACCGAAGGCGTGATTCGCATTCAGGCCCGCCAATCAGCGGAAATCGCGAGCACCCGGCTGGAGCAACAGATGGACGTCAGGGAAGTGGCAGCGGCACACGGGGAGCATTACAATTTCCAGCGTCAAGCCGCAGCCTTTGTCGACGCCATTCAGCGGGACCTGCATTCCCCTGTTTCCGGCCGGGTTGGGTTGGCTGCCCTGGAGGCCTGCCAAGCCATTTACGACAGTGCCGAAACCTTCTGCGGATCGCCCCCAGCCTAGTGTAGCCACCGGCTTAGGTTTGCGGGTTACAATAGGGGGGTATGGTATTCGTGCCATCCTTTTGTGCTCATGTCTGCCAAACGCCATGTCGTCACTCTGACCGCCGCCGAACGCGCCCACCTGCACGGGATCGGGCGGAAGGGCCGGGCGGCACCGATGCCGCCACCGCCGAGATGCTCTCTCTGAGTCCCCGCACCGTGGCCTATGCCCGGCGGGCCTTGGCCCACGAGGGGCGGGCGGCGGCCCTGCCGCCGCCGCCCCTGGACCACCCGCGGCGGGCGCGCACGCTGGATGGCGCGGGCGAGGCGCAGCTGGTGCGGCTGGCCTGTGCGCCGGCCCCGGCGGGACACTCGCAGTGGACCCTGCAGCTGCTGGCGGACCGGCTGGTGGAACTGGAGGTGGTGGACGGCATCAGCGCCGAGACGGTGCGCGTCACGCTCCAAAAAACGCGCTGCAGCCTTGGAAGGTCCGCAGCTGGTGCCTGCCCGCCGCGGACAACGGCGATTTCGTCTGCGCCATGGAGCAGGTCCTGGACACCTACCAACGCCCGCTGGACCCTGCCTGCCCGGTGGTGTGCGTAGACGAGGTCTCCCAGACTCTGCACGCCCATGCCCGCCCTCCGCAGCCCCCGCGGCCAGGGCCGCCCGCGCGCCAGGACTACGAGTACCGGCGACAGGGCGCCTGCAATCTGTTCCTGCTCACGGCACCGCTGCTGGGGTGGCGGCATGTGGCCGTCACCGCGCGCCGCACTCGCCAGGACTTCGCGCAGATGCTGCACGACCTGACCGAGGTGCACTTTCCGGACGCGGAGCGGATCACCCTGGTGTGCGACAACCTCAACACGCACAAGCCGGGTGTGCTCTGCGACCGCTACGCCCCGGCTCTGGCCCGGCGCAGCGCGCAGCGGCTGGAATGGGTGTACACCCCCAAGCACGGCAGCTGGCTCAACATCGCCGAAATCGAGATCCAGGTGCTCAAGCGGCAGGCCCTGCGGCAGCGCTTCCCGGACCGGGCGGCCCTGGAATGCCAGACCGCGGCCTGGACCGCGCAGCGCAACGCCCTGGGCGCCCCCGTGGACTGGCGCTTCACCCCCGATGACGCCCGCATCCAACTGCGCTCCCTCTACCCGCAAACCCAAGCCGGTGGCTACACTAGGGCAGCAGGACATCCCCGGGCGTTGGTGTTCCCCTACGGTGGACGTCCACGTCAAACTGTACTCCCTGCAGTGTCCCCGAATATACACCGGAAACTGCAGCAAGGCTAGGCAGCGGGACCTTCTGCGTCCGGATCTGTTACGTTGGGCGGCGCGGTTGGATCGTTGTCCTTCAACGCTTGGTTGCCAACCTGCGCTCTGTCCTTGGACATCTCGCCCAGGAACTCCGGCAACTCGATGCCGGCCATCTTGGCCACTTCGTGGAAGGGGGGCAGGGCTTGGGCAAGACCGCCGAGGAAGCTGCCTACCGCGTTGCCATTGCCGTTGTCGTAGACCACCACCTTCTCGAAGTCGATATTGCTGATGGCCTGGGCCTGGATTTGGGCGATGGTCTCCAGCTGGTCCACGATCATCAGCCGCGCGGCCTTGTCGGGATCGTCATCGGCCGCGGCGACGATCGCGCGGAAACCGTCCGCCATCTTGGTGAGGATCTCCATGCGGCCCAACGCCTCGCCCGCCAGCTTGGCCCGCAGCGCCTCGCCTTCGGCCTCGCCCGCGAGCACATGCTTCTGCTTCTCGCCCTCGGCCTCGGTGCGCACCCGGTCCCGTTCGATCTCGGCGGGCACGACGATGTTGGCGTACTCCCGCGCACGGTCCCGCTCGGCGCGCGCGATCTCGGCCTGCTGTTCGGCGACATAGCCTTCCTGCTCCGCCGCCGCCGCCTTTACCGCCTCGGCTGCATCCCCGCGCCGTTGCGCCTCGGCCTGGGCTTCACGCAGATCGGCTTGGGAGGCCACCTCCACGGCCTTGGCCTGGTTCTCTCCGGTGACCGCCTGGGCGTTGGCGTCGGCGACACGGATGCGCTGTTCCTGCTCGGCTTGGGCGGAACCCACCGCACCTTCCCGCTCCTGCTGCGCGACCTGCACCTTTGCCTTGTTCAAGGCCTCCGCTGCCGCCCGCTGGCCCAAGGCCTCGATATAGCGGGATTCGTCGGTGATGTCGGAAATGTTGACATTGATGAGGTGCAGGCCGATCTTCATCAACTCGGATTCAATGTTCTCCAGCACCCGGGACTCGAATTTCTCCCGATCGCCGTTGATCTCCTCAATGTCCATCATGGCGATGGTGGCGCGCAGCTGACCGTAGATGATGTCCTTCGCGGTCTCTTCCACCTGCCGTGCGTCGAGGGAAAGCAGCCGCTCGGCGGCGTTGTTCATCAGTTCCTGCAGGGTGCCAATGCCGAAGGTGAAACGGGACGGCACGTTGACGCGGATGTTCTGCTTGGAGAGCGCACCGCGCAGGTCGATGTCCACGGTCATCGGGGTGAGGTCCAGATATCGGTATCCTTGGATGATGGGCCAGACAAAGGTGGTGCCGCCGTGGATCGCCTTAGCTGATTGGTCTCCTCCCACTTGGCCGTACTTGACAAGGATCCGGTCTGAGGGACAGGTGCGAATGCGTCGCACCACGGCAATGACCGCAGCCATGACAAGGATCGCCAACAGGGAGACGACGATGACCGTGAGGTTGAATGACATGGACGTCTTCCTTTATGGATCTTGCGGGACTTGTGGGGATGACTGTTCGAGGTTGCGGGATTGCGCCTGGAGCGTGGCTCCTTCTGCACGCCCGACAATGAGTTGACTGCCGGCGAGGCCGAGCACGGTGATGGACGCGTGGCGCGGAATCGCATCGCCGTCGGTGACAGCATGGAATTCCAGAAGCCGGCCCTGTACCGAGACGCTCACCTTGCCGACGCCGGTTCTGCCGGATGGCACCGCCAACGAGACCGTGCCCGGCCGGCCAATGCTGTTCTTGATGCGCACGTTGCCCTCGTGCTTGAGCAGGGACATCAAGGCAAAGAGGCCCATGTTGATGGCGACGAAGAGGGAGCCCAGTGCCAGGCCCACCACCATAACGAAGAAGGTATGCCTCAGACCCCAGTCGTAGGCCATCAGCCCGCCCCAGGAAAATCCCATGAGGAACGAGACACCGTTGCGGATGGTGAAGAGATCGCCGAACGGTATGCCGCCCTGGCGATCCCCGACGTCTTCCGTGACACCGACCTGATCCGGATCGCCACTGCCCAATTCGGTCTCGTTCGCCTCACCGATTCCGAACAGGGTGAACACCACCTGGATCGCGAACACCAAGGTGGAGAACAGCGCAATGGCGAACAGCGTCTGCTGCAAACCCGACAGCGCGTCAAACCACTCGGCCATCGGGGTCCTCCAACAGTCTGTCTAGAACTGTGCCCATGTCGATGCAGCAACCTGACCCTTTGCAACACAACGCACTGCCCTTGCCATTTCTGCACAGCCTATGGCATAGGCCACAAGCCCCCGTTCATCAGGACGTCGGCAGTCAAAAAAGTTGCGGCATGACCACAACGCTGTCAAGCAAACATGGGACCCTCTACCCAACAGTGTGGAAATGGCTGATGGGGCCAATGGGTGGATTATACCTCGATGCACCCGCCTGCTCTCGTGGGCTTTCAGAAAGGGGAAGAAGGCCACCAGGTGGCACTGGCAGACAGGGTAGAGCGGCAATGACGCTTTTCTTCTGGAGTGGATGAGGATGCCTTACCCTGCCGCGGAATTGCTCCTCCCTTCGATCCTGTGCATGCCTTGCATGGCCACCAATGCAGATGGGGCTTGGATATGGCACACTGGACCAAGGCAAGTACCTGCCCCGCGGTGGCTAGGACCTTGCGGATACATGATCTGTGGCAAGTGAAGAAGGGGATGCAGAATGGAGTACCGACATCTGGGCAGCAGCGGTTTCAGAGTGCCCGTCTTGGGACTGGGCGGCAACATCTTTGGGCGCCAAGGCGCCACATCACACTTCACCAACCAGACGGAAACGGCCCAGATCGTGTTCAGGGCCTTGGAGCTGGGCGCCAACTTCATTGACACCTCAGACAGCTATACAGGGGGCGATTCGGAATCCTTCCTAGGGCAGATTCTGGCAGGACAGCGACACAAGTTCATTATCGCCAGCAAGGTGGGTTGGGAACCCAACCACAAGATCGCAGCAGGATACCAAATGGGGCCCAACGAAGCCGGCCTGTCGCGGGGGCACATCATGGATGGCATCGACGGCACGCTGCGTCGGCTCGGCACCGATTATGTGGATCTGTATTACGCACACAAGCCAGACCCTCATACTCCGTGGGAAGAGACCCTGCGCGCTTTCGATGATCTGGTGCGCATGGGCAAGGTCCGCTATGTGGCCTGTTCCAACTTCGCGGGGTGGCAGATTGCCGCCATGAGCGAGATTTCCGCCCAGCGCGGCTACACGCCCCTGATGGCCAGCCAGTCCCTCTACAATCTGTTTGATCGCCGGATTGAACGCGAGGTGCTCCCTGCCTGTCGGCAGTACCGACTGAGTGTGATGCCCTATTCCCCGCTGGCTCAAGGCGTGCTTACGGGCAAGTATCGGGCTGGCGAACCCGCCCCCAAGGGCACGCGGGCCTATGGCAACACCAGTCCCCGCCTACGTTCCTACATGGCCCCTGCACGCCTGGAAGCCATAGCCGCTTTGGATCTCTGGTCCCGGGAGCATGGGTATCGGGTGGCAGATCTGGCTCTGGCCTGGCTGCTGGCCCAGCCAGGAGTGACCTCAGTCATCAATGCCGTGACCAGCGCAGCGCAACTGGAGGCGAACATCCGCGCCACTGATTGGACACTGACCTCCGCCCAGCTGGCGGAAGTGGCGGCCCAGATTGATGCACTGGCAGACCGCTAGCCTTGGGATTTAAGAAAATCTGTTATGGAGCCAGAGGCGGCAGCATGGACCGAAATCGGGGGCCCGTTCCTCGCAAACGGGATGCCCAGCGGCCTGTGTGGACAGAAAACGGCGCTCACGCTACACCTGGCAAGAATCAACGGTGGCTTCTCTCGTCCCGTGCCGCAGCGGACAGGGATCAACAATCTGCCAGGCACATTGAGAGTCTCCATGCATTCAACACATCCGTTATGCTTTTACGGCCCATGGGACGAGGGCTGCTGCACGGCGAGAGGCGTTACCATTGGGTACCTCAACGACCCGTGAACAGGATACGCCTGGCTTGTCAGTTAGGTATATAAAGTCCCTTTCCCCCTTAGGCAGTGTCCTCAGAGCAAAGGGAATGGCGATGACAGCCAGGGCAGTGGTGCCGAAGATGGACTGCCAGCCCAAGGATTGAGACAATCCGCCGTCAAGAAGCAGCCCTGCATCCGCACCGCCGCCAATAGTCGCTGCGATTGCGCCATTTTCCTGCGTCATTGACCCGGAGGGTGCCGACTTCAATTTTGACCAGCCCTGATTGGGCCATTGCCGGGGTGCTCTCAAGAGACTCGCAACGATCGACATCTACACTACGCCTCGATTCGCAAGCGCGCCACCAGGTGAGAGTGGGCAGGACATTCCAGGCGCAGGTCGGCAGGATTCAGAGTGAGTTCTTGGGTTTGGGGCCTGACATTCTCAGGATGGGAAGCAGAATTCATGGCCATGGGATCCGCATGATGCAACAGGCTTTGCTGTCCCTGAGCGGCTATGTGCCCGGCCTCCAGAGACAGGTGCACATCCACATCTTGGACCTGAGAACGATTCACCAGGGAAACACACAGCAAGCCTTCGTCGGGGTCCAGGGTGACCGATGCATCCAGCAAGGGCAAGCCGTACAAGTGTTCCATGGGAGCATCGAACGTGTCGCACTCGGTCCATGTGTCCAATGCAATCGAGCCGCTCTGGTGTCGAAGCAGCCACAAGGGCCAGTAGATGGGTTCGGTCCAAATCCCCGCGGGGGTGACCATGATCAACCCGACAACATTCAGGATCTGAGCCATGTGAGCCAGTGCCACGGATTGACAGTGGCGCTGCATGACATGCAGGAAGGAGGCAACGGCCAACGCGTCCCGCAGGGCATAGGTGGGGGCAAAGGGGAGGTATTCCGGATGATGTTCCATCATGCCTCCTGCCGGTGCACAGTTCCATTCCGTGATCGCGATTTTCACCTCTCGCCTGGATCCACTACGGCGACGCTGCAGGTCGATCACCGTGGCCACATCCTGAATGGCCCGTTCCGTGCGGTGGGGTCCAGCCATGACCTGAGACCAGGAATCGCCTGTGTCGTGGGCGTGCCAATAGTCGTGCAGGGTGATGTAATCGATATAGGGGAAGACTGCGGGGACCACATCCCAAGCCCATTCCGGTGTGGTGGGGGGATGGCCCCCTACCGCAAGGAGAGAAATCGAGGGGTCCAGTCGTTTCAGCACCTTGGCCCACTCCCGGGCCTCCACTCCGTAGGCCTTGGCATCGGTATAGCCTATTTCCCATGCCCCGTACATTTCGTTGCCCAATTGCCAGAAGGGAACGCGGTGGGGCTTCTCATGACCATGTGCACGTCGCAGATCGGCGTATTGCGTGGCATGGGTGCCGTTGCAGTATTCCAGCCAGGCAGCTGCATCCGACAGCGTGCCCGTGCCCATGGCCACATTGATATGCGGCTCGGCCCCGATGCGGCGGCACCAGGCCACAAATTCGTCTGTGCCGAAGCCGTAATCGGAGGGCCAGCCAAAATGCAGGTCAATCTTGGTGGGACGTTGGGCCTGGGGACCCACGCCATCCAGCCAATGATAGTCCGTGCCGGTACAGCCACCAGGCCAGCGGATGACGGGCGGAGCCAGATTCCGGATCAGGGCCTCGACGTCCTGGCGGATGCCAAAACCATCGGCGTCCGGCGCGTCAGGATCATGCAGGCCACCGTCCGAGCAGCCGGGCCGGCGGCACATGAACTGGCCGTAGATGCGCGGATTGATCACCCCGTGTCGCCGCTCCACGTCAATTTTCAGGCGAGCTTGACTCTGGCTCATCCCTTGACTCCCGTGAACACGATGCCCTGAATGAAATACTTCTGGGCAAAGAAGAAGATGAGCACCACCGGCAACATGGCCACCAGGGAGGCGGCCATGAGCAGATGCCATTCCGTGTAGTTCTGGTCCTGAAATGAACGCAGTCCCAGGGAAATGGTGTACTTGTCGCGGGAATGCAGGTAGATCAGGGGGCCAAAGAAATCGTTCCAGGAACCATTGAACATGAAAATGGCCACTGCCGCCAACGCGGGTTTGGACAGTGGCAGCACGATGCGCCAGTAGATGCCGAAAATGGATGTGCCGTCAATGCGTGCGGCATCGTCCAGGTCCAGGGGAATGGACATGAAGAACTGCCGGAGCAGGAAGGTCAGGAAGGGCCCGCCCAGCCAGTTCGGCAGCACCAGTGGGACAATCGTGTCGATCCACTCCAGATGCTTGAACACGACAAACTGGGGAATCATGGTCACCTGGGGAGGGAGCATCATGGTGGCCAGCATGATGAGAAAGACCGTTTCGCGACCACGCCAACGCAGGCGGGCAAAGGAAAAGGCGACCAGGGAGCAGGAGAGCATTTTGCCGAGGACGTCCAGCAGGGTGATGACACTGGTGTTCCATACATAGCGGCCAAAGGGCACCAGGCGAAATATGTCGGCATAGTTGCTCCAGAGAATGCGCCGTGGAATCCATTCGGGCGGAATGGTGGTGACCGCTCCCAAACTCTTGAGCGAGGTGGAGATCATCCAGGCCAAGGGAATCATGAGGAAAAAGGCCCCTGCCAGCAGCAGCAGGTGCACGAGCATCGATTCCGCGTGCAGGCGGGAGGTGCCGGTCCGCATGGTCTGATATTCAACGAGCCTTCAGCTCACCGGCGTAGAAGACCCAGAAACCGGAGGAGCGGTACACCAGCAGGGTCAAGAGCAGAATATAGGTGAACAGGATCCAGGCCAGCACCGACGCGTAGCCCATCTTGAAGAACTGAAAGGCGTTTCGGTAGAGGTACAGAACCATGAAGAGAGTGGCATCGTGGGGGCCGCCATTGGTCATGATCAGGGCCTGCGTGAAAATCTGCAGGGCCGTAATGATGCCAATCACCAGGTTGTAGAACAGGACGGGGGTGATCATGGGCAAGGTGATGTGCCAGAAGGAGTCCCAGCGTCCACTGCCATCCACATATCCCGCTTCGTAGAGCTCGGTCGGCACCCCTTGCAATCCTGCCAGGTAGATGACAATGCCGCCGCCAACGTGCCAGAGCGACATGCCAATCAGGGATGTCAAGGCCCAATCCTTGTTGCCCAGCCAGCCTGGCCCGACTATGTCGAAATACGCCAGAAAGGAATTGATGAGCCCGAAGTTGGGGGCATAGATCCAGCGCCACAACAGCGCGACGGCAACGCCGGACAAGACGGAAGGCAGGTAGTAGATCGTGCGGTAGAACTGCAAGCCACGGATGCGGGCATTGAGCAGGAGCGCCAGAAAGAGCCCGAACCCGATCTGCAACGGGACGCTCACGATGGCATAAATGGATGTCACCTTGACGGATTGCCACACCTTGGGATCATCCGTCAGGGCCTTGTTGAAATTCGCCCACCCCACCCAGCGCGGAGTGGTGAGCACGTCATACTCGGTGAAGGCGAAGTAGCCAGATGCAAGCATGGGCCCCACCGTGAAGAGCAGGAAACCCACAATCCATGGAGAGGCAAAGAGCCATCCGGCCCATTCTTCGCGACGATGTGCTGGACTCGAGGACATGGTGAGCCCGTGCGGTGCTCGGCTGGGAGTGTTTCCTGGAAAGGCGAGGCCACTCCCAGCCGGTCTGTATGGCCAGAGCAGGCAGGACTAGCCGATAATGCCGTTGATCTCGGCCGTCACGTCCGTCGCCATCTGCTCAGCGCTCTTGGATCCATCCCACAAGGCGTCCAGGGCCGTATTGATGGCCTGGACGACCTCCGCTTCATTGGGATGCGCGGGCCAGGCACGGCCTTCCCCCTGCAGCAGCATTTCCGGGAACACGTTGTTCACGCCGTGGCTGTTGCAGCGGTCACACTCGTAGTTCTTGTACCAATCCTGTTCCACCAGCGACTTGCGAGAGGGATGGGCGTATCCCCGGCTGATGCGCAGCCGCTGACCTTCGGGACTGCAGATCCACGCGGCCAGATGGTAGGCCTCGTCCGGCACCTTCGAACCGGTCCAGATCGAGGTCCAGCCGATAAGCAGGCGGGTCAGGCGCGTGCCATTGTGGCTGAGAGGGATGGGCGCGGCATCAAACTGGAAGTTCTCGATGGAGCGCAGACGGCCCAGACAGCCGCGCACGCACCAGAAGGATCCCATCGTGCCGGACGTGAAACGATCGATCATGCCCAGTTCACTCAGGGCCTCCGGTCCCGGGGCACTGCCGTCTCGCACCACCAGACTCTGCATCCAGTCCAGGGCTTCCATGGATTCATCGCTGTCCATCAGGCACTGGGTGCCGTCTTCACTCAGGATTTCGCCGCCATTGCTCCAAATCGTCCCCAGCCAGTTGGGATGGCCAATCCCATAATGAGTGGTGATGGCACCATCCATCTGGATCAATTCCTGGGCCGCGGCCGACATGTCGGACCAGGTTGTATCCCAATCGGGATACTCCAGTCCTGCCGCATCATACAGATCCGCGTTGTACCAGATGCCTTCCGGGGCGCCGTCATTGGGCAGAGCCAGAAGATGCCCCTTGATGATGCATGCATTGACATGGGCATCAAAGAAGTCGTCGAAAACCGTCTCCTCTGGATTCGAGGCCACGTAGTCGTCCAGCGGTACATAGACACCTTTCTCGGCCAGAGAGCCGAAGTATCCGAAGAGCGTCTTGAAAACGTCAGGTGCCGTGCCTCCTGAGAGCATGGTCAGGAGCTTGTCGTTGTAGGCCGCGCCGTACCCGGTGCCGGCTGGTGTGTACTGTCCGTCAATATCAGGATAGCGCGCGTTGAACTCATCAAACACCGGAGCGAAGTCGGCATCCTCGTTGGTGCTGCCGGGCACCATGAAGGTTACTGTGACGGGCTCCATTGCTACAGCATCCCCACCAGCTTCGGGAACCACGGGCGCGCACGCGGCCAAAGCGCACGCGGCCATACCCAGTCCGGTCACCTGCAGGAAATTGCGGCGAGTGAAAGCTCTGGAAGTCATGGAATTTTCTCCTCAAGATGTAGTTGGGTCTGCACTGGGCATAGGCACAGGCAGACAGCAGTCCTTGGACATCTCAATGGTTTCAAGGACACAGATGCATTCTACAAAAAGGGAAATTGGTGCAAAAAGCCGAGCATCTTGCTCCGAGTGGCCCTCCCGGCGGCACAAGGAAGCACAATATTGGGGGCGTCGGACCATCGGAGGCCGCCGCATTTCAGCCGTTGCCCGGTGTTCCATGCCTGCACATCTGGCCAAGTGGGCATATGCGAGAGCGAACAGTCCGTTGCCCGTTGTGGACCAAGGTATAGGCCGCGTCTGGGCGGCAATGGTCTGCAGTGTGTTGCCGTCATCCTTCTGGACCCGGGCACCAGTGAAACCGAACCAGGCAAGATCCGGAGCGCTGTCACCGCCAACCTGCCTTTGGTCAAGACAACAGGCATCGGTCTCCAGATCCATGGAAATCTCGTGGAGTGCGTATTGCGACAACACGGATAGTGGGCCTTTCAACATCCGCCGGTGCTCCTCCGCCTGTGTACCCCCATGCTCCGCGTCCATGGTGTTGAGATGGGGCCACCAGGTTGCCGCGCCGTATGGCAGGCATGTCGTAGCCAGCCTCGACCAATGTCTGGAGGTGGCCCTCGACCCAGTTGTCCGTGCCCTTGGCTGGTTCCCAACAAGCCCCTACGGCAATCGACGCTTCCCCCTGGTTCCGTCGGGGAAAACCAAAGCAAATGGCCCAATTGTCTGTGTTGGCACCTCGAGGTTGGAACTGGCGTGAGGGACAGGGATCACGGTGGCCAGTCCTGCGGTCTTGTTGGCCCTGTCGATTTGGGTGCAACGGGACCTGATGGAGGCTCTCCAATGGAATCTTGTGGAGCGAAAACGGACTCGACGGGACAAGGGCACATGCATGTTCAATGGCCAGGCAGGCCGCAACGGGGCCCAAGGGCCATGACAGATTCCTTCAGCATCTCCAAAGTGAAGTGCCCGCGGCCCATGCGGCGCCAAAGTCTGGCTGTTGCTGAGAGTCGTTGACAGATCGTCTGCTCTCCAGAAAGACTCGATCAAGGGCGGGCTGCATGATCTCGGGCCCGAGCCAATTTGTCCTGCCAAAAGGCATCCAGCGCGATCATCCCCTCCATTTGCTCTGCCAAGGCGGGATCATACGCCTGATATACACAGCGATTGACCGCTTTCAGGGTTACACCAGGATAGGGCCGGGCCGCGAGACGCCAAGCGTCTCCAGCCTGCACAGTGCCAGCCTCCAGGACCTGAAGATAGAAGCCGGTACGCAGTTCTTGGATGGTCAAACGAACCCAGTCGCTACGGCCCACGCGTTTTCCCTGCTTCTGGCAGGGAGTGCGCGGCTTGGAGACCTGGACCCGCGCGGTACCGACATCGTAGATGTCCATCAGGCAAATGTCGTCTTCACGGGCATGCGCCAGAGTCCAGTTCTCACCCACGCCTCCCGGTTGCAGAGCCAGGTCCAACTGCCTGTTCCAGAAGGCGTAATCATCCAGCGTGTGACAACAAACAGCCATGTTTGGCCACCCATGATGTTCCTTGTCCGCCACTTCGTCTCCGGCCAATCCTCCCAATTCCAGTCGCACAGGTCCCGCAACCCGCTCACGAAAAATGGAGGAACGCCAGACGCCACCGGGACCGGAATAGGTCTTGGGCGTTCCAATGTGAATGGAATCAATCTGGATGTCTGGGGATTGCTGGTCCATGAATGCTTTGGCAGGTTCATTGTGACTGCGGCTTCAATCCATATCCGCATGCCCAATTCTATCGCTTCCGTGAAATTCCAGATCCACTGTGGCCTGGGCAAGTTCCCCACCCGGTTTTCTGTGGTGCCTGGTTGCCTCTTTCCCCCAAGGCCCATCCTCTACACGGCAAGATTCAGCAAAAGTTCCGCACATGATCTCAGTCGCCAAGAAGAGCTCCGGGCGGACGGGCGCATCCTGCAGGCCAAGGTCATTCTGGCTCTGAATCTCCCCTTTCTGGCTGTGCACAAACAGTTTTAGTTTTTGCACCAATGATCCAATTCACCGATCAACAGTGCCCACTGGATCTCGATTTCCAGCAATGCACAACGGAATGGTGCCTGCGGCGCTCCGCTCCACATGCGGACACCTTGCCTCTGCCCCGAATGCCCGATGCCAGCCCATTGGGGGATTCCCTGTCCGCCCTGCCCTTCTCTCCTGTATTCAGGTGCCTACGCGCCCAATGCCCGGATGCGACAAGAAATCCATTCCATCCACTTCGTGCCCGCGCAGTGATACAAGGGCATCGAATTCATCTCCGCTCTTCTGCGTGCCTGGTGCAGAGGGCCATGTCACCACCACAACGCATGGCTCTTTGCGCCCCGTGTAGAGGATATATCGTATAGAGGCTATGTGCGGTCGGCCCAATTCCTCTGAGGCTTCTTCTGGCCATGTGGGGGCAGGGCCATGACCTGTGCCCTCTCCGCTGCGGCCCGTTGCAGGCGCACATCCTCTCCAAGACGGCCAAGCTGACGCACTTCGCCAGGGCCGCGGGGGCGGCCCTGGGGACCCGTTCTCGTTGGCCTTCCAGCAAGACATTTTCCGGTCTGGACCAGAGTGATAAGATGTATCGTGACACAGTGCGAATGGGAAACTGCCTGGTATGGGTCCGAACTCGATGACTGCAACGCACTGTCCCTTTGACTTCCAAGGAGATGTATTACGATGAACAGAGCACAAATTTCACGGCGCACCTTTCTGAAAGGAGCCGCTTGGGGTGCATCAGGATTGATTCTGGCAGCTTGTGCCGCGCCGACCGCTACCGCTCCGGCGACCATGGAAGAGACCGCCGCCATGGCGGAACCGGTGGACATAGATGTATGGACTGGATGGACCGAAGGGGCGGCGGACAAGATTGAACAGATCCTGGACGGATACAACGAATCCCAGTCCATGGTCCGTGCCCATCATGTGGTGGTGCCGGGAGGCAGCGGCGCCATGATGCAGAAGCTGCTGGCCGGCATTGCCGCCAACGAAGGGCCCTCCACGGCCGTCGTGTTCGGAGCCGACAAGGCCTATCAACTGGCCGCCAACAACGCGCTGTTGGCCTTGGATGAATTGGGCAATCCGGAGCAGGTGCAGACCTTGCGGGATTGGATGCACCCGGCCATATGGGATCTGGGCGAATACGAAGGCGGTTTCTACTATGCCAGCATGTGGAATCAGTCGATTGGCACATTCGTCAATCTGGACCTGGCGGAAGCTGCGGGCGTAGATGTGGACAGTCCTCCCCAGACCCTGGAAGAACAGATCGATGTCTGGGAACAGTTGACCGTCTACGATGACCAGGGCAACATCGATGTGCTGGGGGGCGACTTCAACTGGAATGCCATGATCCTGGGTCGCTTCCATGGTCAATTCATTAAGGATGGCACCACCATTACGGCCAACCATCCCAACAATGTCAAGGCCCTGGAATGGAATGTGGCCGTTTGGGAACGGTTTGGCATTGACGCGATGCAGTCCTACCAGGCTTCCTTGCAAGGAGCATCAGGCAGGTCACGAGGCTTGGCTCCTTTCCTGGCTGGCGTGCGGGCGACGGAGACTACGGGGCCCTGGCGCTGGAATTCTCTCCGAGACTATGCCTCCGAAGATTTCCGCTATACCGTCTGGCCCTTCCCCAGCCCGGCAGGCTATACAGAGCGCGGCATGTATACCTATGGAGACGGCTGGATCGTGCCCGTCACCGCGCCAGAACCGGAAGCTGCTTGGTCTATCATCAGCGTCTTGACCGGCGCCACAGGCGATCGCGACACCTACACTACCCTGTTTGACACATGGTTGTGCGTTAACAACCCGGTCTCAGAGGGCATGAAGGATCATCCCAAGTTTCGGGATGAGATCATAAGCCAGTGTCCTGGATATGTGGAAATCTTCATGGACGATCTGTACAACTCGGACTATTACCTGTATCCCGCCAAGCTGCCCACCAGTTCATCGTATGCCCAGTTGCTGGGAGCTGAATGGCAGAAAGCCTATTTGGGCGAAAAAGGGGCGCAGGAAGCGCTTGACTTCGTCCAAGAAGAAGCCCAGAAGGAACTGGATCTCTGGCTGGAACAGTCCGGATAGGGTCCAGTTTGCAACCCGACACGACCTTGCGCCGTGACACACATCGCGTCACGGCGCAGGTGTTTCCGGCCATTGGCCGGGACTGAGGCCTGCGGTCCGTTGTCCTTGGATCCAACCCCATGGCTGTCACCAGTCAAAACCGGGGGCAAATGGAAAGAACCTGACTCCATGGTTTCTGGCTTTTGACCGTTTCGAAAAATATCCCCCCGCCTGCCCGCAGGAGTGCGCTCTCTCTGAGTTCCCTGCGATGGGAGCGTTGGGGTTTGGAGTGCAGCAAGTACCTGATCATCGGGCTGTTTGCCCTGTTCTTCCTGATCCCTTGGGCGTGGATGATTTCCACATCGCTCAAGAATGCCGAAGAACTGTCTCTGCATCCTCCCATCTGGATTCCGGATCCCATTCGGTGGGACAACTATTTCACCGCTTTCCAGGAAGGGTCTCTGGGCGGTTTCCTGTGGAATACCGTGGTGGTCACCGTGCCTTCGGTCATTGGCGCCGTGTTGTCCAATGCACTCATTGCCTACGGCTTTGCCCGCATTCAGTGGCCGGGACGGGACTATGTATTTGCCATTGTGCTGGCAACGCTGATTTTGCCCGACTTCGTCACTTTCATTCCGCTCTATCTGATCTTCCGCGATCTAGGCTGGCTGAACACCTATGCACCCTTGATTCTGCCCATCTTTCTCGGGAGTCCCTTCTTCATCTTTCTTCTGCGCCAGTTCTTTATGGGCTTGCCGGTGGAACTGTCCGACGCCGCCCATGTGGACGGCGCTTCTGAATTCCTGATTTTTCTGCGCATAATCCTGCCGTTGGCCATGCCGGCGTTGGCCGTGGTGGCCCTCTTCCAATTCATTGGCAGTTGGAATGATTACTTCGGGCCTTTGGTGTATCTCAGTGACATAGAGAAATACACCATCTCCCTGGGCATTGCCAACATGGAATCCTCATATGGATTTTCCAATTTCGCGTGGATCATGGCGGCCACGGTCATGAGTGTTCTGCCGATCGTGGTGCTGTTCTTTTTCGCACAGCGCACTTTCATTGAAGGCATAGCCCTCACCGGCCTGAAAGGGTAAGGATCATGACGGTTTCGCAGTCGGCCTTCCGGTTTTCCAGTCCCCGGGATCGACGGCGGCTTGTGACGGGACTGCTATTCATCTCCCCTTGGATTCTGGGGTTTCTGATGTTTCGGGTCTTTCCATTCCTGGCCTCCCTGTACTACAGCTTCACTTTCTATCCTGTCCTGCAGAGCCCGAAGTGGATTGGCATCCGGAATTATCTGAACCTGTTTGATGACCCGCGCTTCCTGACTTCACTCTGGAACAGTTCCTACTACGCCCTCGGCGCGGTCCCCCTGGGCGCCCTTTTCGGAATTCTGCTGGCCATGCTCCTCAATATGCGGGTGAAGGGGCTTTCCGCCTTTCGCACCATTTTCTTCCTGCCCAGCATTACGCCCATCGTGGCTGCCGCGATCGTGTGGCTTTGGATGTTCAATCCGCGTGTCGGCATCATCAATTATTTTCTGTCGCTGGCAGGCATTCACGGTCCCGCCTGGATGGGGGACCCCCAGTGGGCCAAGCCGGCCCTCATTCTGATGAGCATATGGGGTGTGGGCAACGCAGTGGTGATTTACCTGGCGGCCTTGCAAGATGTGCCCCGAGAGTTGCTGGAAGCGGCTTCCCTGGATGGGGCCAAGGCCGTTCAGAAAATTCGCTATGTCACATTGCCGATGATCAGTCCGGTCATTCTCTTCAACGTCATTGTGGGCTTGATTGCCGCCTTCCAGCTTTTTACCCAGGTGCACGTCATGACCGATGGTCAGGGCGGTCCCGCGGACTCCACCTTGATGATGTCGATCTATCTCTTCCAGTCCGCCTTCCTGTTCTTCAAGATGGGATATGCCTCCGCCCAAGCCTGGATTCTCTTTCTCATTATTGTGGTCTTTACCCTGATCCTCTTTCGTGTTTCAGGCCGCCTCGTGTATTACGGCGGTCGTTGAGCCCAGGGCTGGTTGGGACGAGCTCGGAGCTCGGTCTGGGCTGCTTGCAGCTGGATTCTTTGGGGACTTATATACAGAGGGCCAGTGAAGTTACAATGGGGGCATACCCCACAGGCCCCAGTTTCTTGGGGTCACGGAACATTGGACCTCAACGAGACATCCCCATGCCTGTAGACCAGCAAGCAAGCCTGCGCATTGCAGTACCCCGGATTGTGGATGGGCAGCAAGTTGCCTTCTATGTCGAAAACGGGTATCTGACAGTGCCGGATCTGGTGAGCCCAAACGAATTGGCGGAGTTGAAGCAGGACATCGTCAAGGTCGCACGCGGGGACTATCCCAACCAGACCATCCAACCCGTTCCGTCCCGGCTCAGCGATGAAGAAGTGCTTTCACGCATCTTGGCCATTCATCAGCCGCACTACGTGAGCCCGGTCATGGAGAAATATACGCGGCACCCCAAAATCAGCGGGGTGTTGAGCCAGATTGCCGGTGCACACCTGGCACATTGGTCGGGCAACGTCAAATGCATGCAGTCCATGCTCTTTATCAAGCCGCCAGGCTATCAGGGGCAATCCTGGCATCAGGACGAAAACTACATTCCCACCCGGGACCGGTCACTGGTAGGGGCCTGGATCGCCATTGACGATGCCGATGTGGACAACGGGTGCATGTGGGTATTGCCACGGTCACAGCAGCAGGGCTATCTCTATCCCACGCAAAAGCATGGCAACCCGGACGAGTTCGACACCCATGACGACATGGCCTACGGCTTCGACGAGTCTCCCCAGATTCCGGTGGAGGTCACAGCCGGTGGTGTGGTCTTCTTCAACGGCTATCTGCTGCACCAATCCCTGAAGAACCGCACAGAGTCCCGCTATCGGCGAGTGCTGGTCAACCATTATCTGAGCTGCGAATCCCTGCTGCCCTGGACGAAAACCCAGGAGGGCGGTCCTGTGGCACGCGCCGATGTACGTCGCGTTTTTCCGGTGGCAGGTGTCGATCCCTATGCCTGGAAAGGGTATGCACAGCCGACGGACACCGCGGAGACCCGCCTCTACATACGCAAGGCCACCCATGACGAAACATGATCCTTCCTGGACCAGTGGCAGGTTGTCTGTGTCACTAAGGTGAAGAGCAGGAGTGACCTTCTTGGTCGTTGGTGCACAGATCGGGATGGATCTGGGGTCTGCAACAGGCCTAGGCGCTGGGCGGTCATCACAGAGAACCGCGATCTGCCCAATTTTGTCGTTTCTTGGGCTTTAAGTTTGGGTGATAGGACAACACTGCTTGCAAGCGACGGGCTTTCCAGGATGCTGATTCTTCGTTGCGATTGCCACTGACACCCTAAGGGGACACCATGTACACGAAGCAGATAAGCAGACGGACATTCTTGTCGCTGGCCAGTACGGCCGGGGGATTGCGCTATTGGTGTCCTGTGCCCCTCCCGCGGCCCCTGAAGCCGGAGAAATGAGCCCGGAGGGAACTGCCCCTCAGGATACCGTTACCCTCCGGGTGAACTGTTACACCCCCTCGGAACACACGGAACGCTCCGCCGAAAATCCCTTTGTCACCAATGCCCCGCGCATTTTGGCCGAAGGTTTCAAGGACCACTATCCCCACGTTGTGATTGAATGGGTCAGGACCCCGAGTACCCCGGAAGGTGTATCCGGGGATGCGTTCTGGCCCACTTGGTTCAGTCCGCTCATCGCAGCGGGGAACGCCCCGGAACTGGCGTCGGGGATGCATGAAATTCCCATTCAGAACGGATGGGCTCTCCCGATAGATGAGTATCTGGCCTTGCCCAACCAGTTCGCCCCGCAATATGCATCCTGGGACGACATCTTTTATCCGACCTTGATGGATTCGCTGGTCTTTGGGGATGGCAAGACCTATTGCGCGCCGGTTATGCACCCTTACCCCGGTGTCGAGGTGGGGTTGGCCTACAATCAGGAATGGCTGGACAAGATCGGCATGGAACCTCCTGCCACTTGGTCGGAGCAACTGGCGGTATGCCAAGCGCTGAAAGAGGCGGGCAGCGGGTTGATACCGTGGCCACCCGAGGCGCGTGACGGCAATGTGTGGCCGGTGGCGTTGCAACTGCTGGTGTCCATGTTGCAGGATGAGTGCGTCGACATGGATCTGAACGGGGATCTGTTCGTGGGGGCCGAGGAGGCCTTGCCGGCCTTCCAGAACGGGATTATTGGACCGTTGACCCAGGATTACCAAGTGGCCTGGCTGGAACTCAAGAAGCTGAGTGCAACCTGGGTGGACGGATGGGCCACCGCCGACCTGGATGCCCTGTGGCGCCAAGGCGCGGTGGGCATTCGCACCACCGGAGGCTGGGAGTTTGCCCGGCCAATGAATGATCCGCTGATCGAGTTTGAACGGGCCATGATCCCCCCGCCTTACGTCACCAGTGATAATCTCCCGGAAGGCAACGACCCTCCCGCCTTTACGGCAGGCGACGGCAAGGTGCCAGGCGAACTGGTCACGGCCATCAATGGTCCAGACACCGCCATCATCCGCGATGCCGTGGAGCAGCATGGCACCTTGGAGGAGGCTCTGGCCTAGTTGCAATGGATCACGGAGCCCGAAAACAACGGATTCCTGACCAATGAAAACCAAGGGCGCATCCCTGCGGCCATCGATGCGCCCTTGGGGCCGCTGTTTGGGGAAATTGCGACCTTCAAGTTGCCCCAATGGAAGTACCAGATTGCCTGGTGGGGCGAAGGGCTGTACTTTGACAACACCCATTTCAACGAGTTGCGCAAGGTCTTTGTCGCCTGGGCCAGTGGCCAGATCGACGACGCCACCTTCTTTGAGCGCCAGCATCAGGAAACGAGCCAGGGATCGGATCGGTACGCAGCCTCGCTGAAAGAGCTGAAAGGGTCGTAAGAAGGAGCGGGGATGATCCTGCGGGGTTGTCCCTTCTCTTTCCCTGCATTTTTCAGGCAGATGGCCCATTGGCGCCTGCTTTTTCTGGGACTTCTGGGAGCCGCCTTGGTGGTGGCCAGTGCCGACTGGGCCATGGCTACCGCCCGGCTCTCAAACGTGGTCATTGAGTCACACCTGGACCCACCCCAGGTGGTGGCGGATGGGAAAAGCAGCACGATCATTGCCTTGCGCGTCACCGAAAAGGGACAGCCCCGGGCGGGGGATCGGATCCAGCTGTGGATTGACAGCGGCAGCGGGTTGGTGACTCCCGATTGGGTCATCACCGATGCGCACGGTACGGCGCAGACTCGATACACCCCCAATGCAGCCAGCATCTATGATCCGCATGATGAAGCCCGCATCTTCGCGCTGGACATTGATATTGGTCGGGTGGTTGAGGTAGGCAAACGCCAGCTGGTGGTGGTGCCCCTGGTGGTCCCGAAGGAGTAGGGGCCATGCTCTTTTTGCCATACGATCACTGAGGCATGCACGAGGGCACATGTCCTTCTCTGACATCCCCGCCCAGTCCTCTGCACCGGACGCAGCCGAGGGCAAGACCTTCCCCGTACGCCGTGCGGTGGATAGCCGCGAAGTCGTCACGTGGGCCAACATCCGGCGGGCCTGGCAAGCGTATGCCTTGCTGGCCCCCATCATTGTGCTGCTGCTGATTTTCAGCTACTACCCGCCCTTCCTGGGGCTGGTGCGCGCATTCTATGAATGGATGCCCACCCGGGATGCCGTTTTTGTCGGACTGGAGAACTTCCGCAACTATCTCTTGCACTATCCGGAAGCCGGCCGCGAGTTTGCCAATGTGGCCCGTTTTCTGGTCTACGTCATGTTCGCGCACGTGGGCATGCCGTTCTTGATGGCGGAACTCATCTTCGCGGTGCGTTCGACCAATCCCAAGGAGTTTTACCGCTTCCTGGTGGTGTTGCCCATGCTGGTGCCCCAGATCGTGGCGATCCTGCTCTGGAGCCATATCTACGATCCCGCGCTGGGACCCTTGAACACTTTTCTGCGCGCCATCGGGTTGGACGCGCTGGCGCGCGATTGGCTGGGGAATCCGACAACGGCCCTTTATGCCATCATGGCGGTCAATTTCCCCTGGGTGGCCTCGATTGGCACCCTGATCTTTCTGGGAGGCCTCAGCCAGATTTCGACTTCGGTGTTTGACTCCAGTTTGCTGGACGGTTGTACCCGTTGGCGCAGGGTGATACAAATTGATTTGCCCCTGGTATCGGGCCAGGTACGCCTGCTCGTCATTCTGGCCATGCTGGGCGCCACCCAGAGTTTCCAGAACATCCTGGTGCTGACCCGGGGCGGGCCAGGGTATGTCACCAGTGTGCCCGGCATGACCATGTACACACGGGCCTTCAACACCCTGCAGTTTGGTTACGCGTCGGCGATCGGTCTCCTGCTGTTTTGTCTGGGCCTGGCGCTCATTCTGGTCATCAACAGGACCATACGGCCGCCTACGGAATAGAGACCTCCAACCGCATACTGGTCGGGGCTTCGCCCATGCATCCTGTCCTTCGGAAATCCTCCACGCCCCGTTCCTGGCACCGGCCCCAGGCAGGACTGCACGCTGGAATTGGGATGCTGTTGCTGTTGTCGGTAATTCCCATCTATCTGATGCTCGTGGTGTCTTTCAAAAACCCCCTGCAGTATCTGCACGAACGTTGGGTGATCAGTCTGCCGCTGCGCATTCGCAACTATGACGCAGCCTGGGACATGATTGGCACCTACATCTGGAACACGTTTTTCGTCGCCATTGTAGGGTTTCTGGGCATGGCCGGCCTTTCCATCGTCTCGGCCTATGTCTTTGCCCGCCTGCGGTTCCCCTTCCGGGAGCAGCTCTACTATGCCGTCATTGCGCTGCTTCTAGTGCCGTGGGTGCTCTCCTTTGTGCCCGCCTACATGGTCTACAACGACTTCGGCCTGATTGATACCTACTGGGCACTGATTGTCCCCCGGATTGTCAATGGCTCCATTTTCGGCATTTTTCTGTTGCGCGCCTTCTTCGCCGGTTTGCCGGAAGAGATCTTCGAGGCCGCCCGCATGGATGGTGCCGGTCACTGGTCCCTGATCTGGCGTATCACCATACCCATGTCGTTGGCGGTCATCGCCACGTTGGCCGTGCTGGACTTCATTGGCGCCTGGAACGACTTCCTGTGGCCCTTCGTGGCCATCAGTTCCGAGACGCGCCGGATGATCTCGGTGGCGCTCTACCTGTTACAGGCCGATACCGTGGGGTCCGGCTGGGGCCCGTTGTTCGCGGGCTATACGATCGCGTCCATTCCCTTGGCCATTCTTTTCTTCGCCTTGGGCAAGTTCTACGTGGAAGGATTGGTGGAATCGGGATTGAAGACTTGAGAGAGACCGGCCCCATTCTGACTTTGTCCCGTACCGCAATCGAATGGGACTATCTCAAGACGGGCAAGAGTCACTCCCGCGCATCATATGGCTTATGTAAAACTACAGGGATGAGCGGCAGGCATCTGGACCTCGATGCCCAAGAAGCGGTGCAAGAGAGGCTTGAGAGTATGACTGGCCGGCCGTCTTGGCCATGACATGGGTCGCCAATCCGATGACGGTTTTGCGCAGCAGGCGTTCCCGGTGACACCCCGTGACCCAGGACAGCCAGTGGCATGATCGACGAACTTGGCCTTGGCTGATAGCCACTCCGACGCTTGCCATGCTGCCTGTCCTGCTGACCTTGTACTTCGGACAGCGCCATATTTCATTCAGGGCCGCGTGGTTTCCGACGTCAAGGGCTGAATCGGCATGGCAACGGGCAGCAGGATCGGGCATCAGAGCCCGCAGCAACGGGTTTCTCGCAGCCCCCTGCCGGGGAGTGGGGAAACTCGCCACGTCAGGCGTGGGCTGAAGGACAGTACCGCCGCACCCGCTGACGGCAGCCCTGATGCAGATTTCTTCCAGGAAACACTGTGTTGTGACCGAACCCTGGCTTCGGGTCACGATTCCCGGCTTTTGATCCCGTCACGAGCCTCTCAGGCCTTCCCAAGGGGCGCGCAATCCGTACAGGCAATGCCGAGTCCAAGGGCCTGGGCAGAGACCGCTCCCCCAAAGCAGGATGCCTTGGGCCGTGCCGCCTGATTTTGTACAAAGTCGAGCCAAGGACGGATGGAAACAGACTGCAGGCTCCTGGCGTTTCATGTGTCTGGCCAAGCACTGGCCCAACCATAGTCACGGCAGGCACTCTCCTCCGAAATGAAGCCTGCCTCCAGATCCTGCTGGATCCGTTCCAGTGCGCGTTCCGCCACGGGACCGAAGCCTCCGCCTCCCGGCATAAGCAGTTCGATTTCATCGCTGGGTTGCAGATCCAGGGGCGGAAAACGAGTGATCGGCTGGCCGTTCCATCGAACCTCTCCCACCACGCCGGGCGCGCCGCCATCAAGGCCAGGAGGGGCACAGAACATCTTGTCGGGCCGCACCCGGCCCTGAATGGGGGCCTCGGCAATGTTCCTGAAGGTCAGACGCTGTCCAATTCCACCGCGCTGGCGGCCCGCGCCTGCCGAATCCACCCGATATTCCTTGTGGAGAATGAGAATGGGAGCCTGGGTTTCCATGATCTCGACGGGGGTCACGGAGCTGTTGTGCGGAAAGGCGATGGGAGGCATGCCATCCAATCCCTGCATGGCCCCGCGGCCGCCATGGGGCAGGCAGCTCACGGCAAAGGAACCGTATTCTTCCAGATCGCCATGTACCGAGAACGGCCAGATGGAGCCGCTGCCGGCTTGGGCATGCTCCCCGAGAATGGGCCATACCGCACCGAACAGGACCTGGTTGATGTTGTTCGTAACCTTGGCCCGTGCCTGTACGGGGAAGGTGTTGTCACAATTCAGAATGCAGCCCTTGGGTGCCATCACCTGGATGGGACGGAACAATCCCTGGTTGTTCGGTATCTGCGGCACCAGGGAACACTTGAAGGGATACATGGTGGAGGCGAAAGTGGTGTTGTAGACGCAGTTGATCGAGCCGGCCCGGGTTTGCGGGGACGTGCCGGCATAGTCCACAAAGATGTCATCGTCCTGAATGCGCACAGTGGCGTGGAGGTGCACGATGTCAATGTAGCCATCGATGTCCAGGCCGAACTCGTATGTGCCATCCGGCAGCTCCCGGATGCGGCTGCGCATCCGGGCTTCGGATCGGCTGTGAATGACTTGGGAGAGGTGCACCAGATCCGCCATCCCGTAGTCGTCCAGAAATTCGCGCATGCGCCGCATGCCGATTTGGTGCGTACCCACGATGGCCCGCAGGTCGCCCAGGACCAGATTGGGGACCCGGCAGTTGTTGCCGATGACCTCAAAGAGAAATTCGTTGGGCTCCCCTTCGGCAAACAGCTTGGAGGGCGGAATGCGGATGCCCTCCGTGAAGACGTCGTAGGCCTCAATGTCCCCCCGATGGCCGCCCACGTCGGAAAGATGTGCTACGGTCCCCATGAAGGCGACCGGCTTGCCGTGATGGAACACTGGCGTCAGCAGCACGTAGTCGGGCAGATGTCCAGTGCCAATCCACGGATCATTGGTACACAGCACATCGCCTTCCCTGAGAGTCTCCAGCGGATGGGCCTGCAGCAGACGACGGGCCGTACGGGGCAGAACCACACAGAAGTTGGGCGGGGAGAAGCGGGACTGGCACAAGGAATCCCCATTTTGATCCACCAGGATGCAGGCAAAATCCCGGCTCTCACCCACGATGGTGGAAAAGGAGGTCTTGACCGTGGCGAAATCGATCTCGTCCATGATCGAGATCAGCCGTTGCCATTGAATCTCGAGGCTGACAGGATCGATATCGGATGACGCGGGGGGCGGGGTCTGCAGAGACATGGGGACTACCCTTGAGGGTTGGACAATTCATTCAGGGCAGCGTGGACGGTGCAGGAGCCCGCTCGTTGGGAACGGACATGCACGCCTACGCGGGCGTCACCGGGACCGCGCACAAGCCATTCGGCCTGGACTGCCGATTCCCCCCAGGGCCGCCGCCAGGGATCGTAGGGCATGCGCCTTTCCTCCCGTCCGGCCAAATCGCCAATCTTGACGACTGGCTGACCCATGAGCATGTCGCAACTTTCGTCGAGTTTGAGCGACACCGTAACATCGCCACCCTGGTTGAGAATCTGCACCTGATGGGTGAGATGTGTGGCCAAATATCCCTGGTTTTCCACCTGCACCCTCACGATGTACAGATCCGGACCGACACGCTGTGCCATGACGTCTCGCAGACGCAACAGCGGTGAGGCGAGAGCATGCCGCACGGTAAAGAGCGCATTGGGCTGGGCCACTTGCCCAATCAACTGGGGCGGTGGGTTCCGATGGATATAGAAGGGATCCCAGCCACCGAGCAACACGGTTCCCAGCTGAGGGTGTGCAAATTCGTGCCAGTCCTGATGAGCACGGGGACTGTGGATGTCGGCCCACTGCAGGAAGCGGATCTGTTCCGTCTCGTTGTGGGGACGGGTAGAAAAGTATTGCGGCTTGGCCATGCCCACTTCAGTCTCAATGTCCCACACTTCGCTGGACAGCGCCGGAATGCCAAAGCGATCATAGAGCCAATCCGAAAAGACACCATGCCGCGGACTGCGCAGATTGGGCGTGAAGTCTTCGTAGGTAGAGATCACAGGATATCCTGTGATCTCTGTGCCGATGGCCCCCAAAGCCTTGAGAATTTCCAGATCAGCGGCCGGCAACTCCGAGTCCCGTCGGAATCCGGAAGGACGCAGGATCAGGCCGCCATGGCTGTGATACGCCTGGGCCCCCGTGATGTTGGGATGAGACAACACGAAGCGAGCCATGGCCATGGCTTCGGGCTCGTTGAGCGGAAAGTCGCCGGAGCCGTACTCGCCCCCTTCCGGCTCCCAATTGACGGGAAACTGGCGATTCAGGTTGCCGTGGCGCGGGGGAATGATGGGCAGCGTAACCCCGTCCCAGTCCCGCAACATGCCTTCCGGAAGCATGCGATAGTACTGTCCGTCCGCCTCCCAGGGCTGCCGCTGGATGAGCAGGCGCGGCTCACGGGAGGAGCGTTTCCATTCCCCGCGGGGGTCGGGAATGGCCATCTGGCGAATTTCGCCATCGCCATCCACATCCTCCAGATGCAGACCGGTGGGATACTCGTCCGCGGGATGGTAGCGACCGGTGCCCACGGTGCGGTAAGGGGTGGTCAGACAGAGTTCAACCCCATCCGGGTTCACACGTGGCAGCACATACACGGCACGCGTATCCAGCAGGCGCGTGATGTCGGGATCCTGTCCGTACTCGCTGAGCAGGAGGTCGATGGTGTAGAGCGTGATGGCGGAGGTAATCACCTCCTCGCCGTGGTTGTTGCCATCAATGTAGAACCCGGGCTTGTGGTCATGGGTTCCAGTGGCCTGGTTGGTCAAGGTGACCGCCCAGATCTCCCGGCCGTGAAAGCTTTGGCCGATCGCTTCAAGATGGGCCAGAGCAGGAAAGGTGGCCACCAGCTCCTGCAAGGCAGCCGTGAACTCCGCATGGACGAGATAGCGATCGTGTTTCAGTTGCATGAGTCTGGGTCAAGATGTTTGAAAGGAGCCATGAAGATCAGTGGGATTGGACCGGCGGTGGCACCTGGCTTTCCAGGAAGGCCGTGGCATGGCCCAGGGAAGACCGGGCCGCGGCCGCGGCGGCATTCACATTCGGGATCGCCGCCTCCCATGGGATCTCCAGATCGGGGAGGTAGGCGGACAGATCCAGATCCAGGGCAGACAGGTAAGAGACGACGGTCAGATCTGGAATGTGCCGACCAGGATCGATCGCCATGTCGGGAAGAAGCGACGCCGCATCGTAACGAGGCAGGTTGTCCGTGACGCGACCAAACAGCTCTGTCATGAAACCCCGCCCGGCAGACAGTGCGGGAGTCATGCCGATCCGTTCATCCAGAGAGCTCAGGTTGGTGTCCAGGATAGCCATAGCCTTCAGGTAGTCGTCCAAGACGCCGTTTTTCTGGAGGTGCACCCACCAATCGGCGCCCAAGTCGTAAAACTGGTATCCCAGCAACACGAATCCGGCCACGGCCAGAAGCACCGCCAGGACAACCAGAATGGGAACAATGTTGGGAAACACCATGGCAATGCCCACGATAAGCCCCGACACCACAAAGGCAGTGGCCCCTGTCCGCAGAATATCTGTCATGACGTCGGACAAGAATTCCGAGCGGGTGCTCTTTCCTTGTTCCAGCAGAAGGCTGTGCTCCAGCAAGGAATAGGTCATGACAATCGCGACCCCGGCCACAGTGCCAATCAGAGCACTGCGCGCGGTTGATGTCAAGGCGGCGCGTACAGCATCCGAACGGATGACGCGTCTGGCCTGAGACAACTCATCAAGAGTCATGGGACGATTGCCGCGGCGCAGGTTGATCATGCGGTCTTCAAAGATGCCGTTCTCCGCTGCCGCGCAGCCGGGGAGGCCGCGCGGCAGGATATGGCTCCAATCCTTGCCTCGATGGAATCGAATCAGACCCTCGGTGCCTTGCGCACGGATTTGGGCCGGTATGGTTTCCCAGATGCTCTGGGCGCCAGGCAGTGTGCGCCAAGCTGATCCGGCTCGTCGGTAATAGGCCACCAACCGAGGGTCCAAGTTGCGAAATTGCAAGTTGCGAGCGAAACGATTCAGAAACAGCCCTGCCACCCAGAATGGACCGGTTCCCGACCGGATACAATCCTGCACCTGACCATTGGCCATGCGCCAGCCGCTGCCCGGAATCTCGATGCGCGGCAGTGCGGGGAGCTGTCGGGCGGTGTTGTGGACGATGGTCAGAATGCCCAGCGCGGCACTGCCTTGACTACCGAAGGCAAGAAACTCGCGGCGGCTGATGATCCAAGATTTCTTCCTCATGGGCCTGCCTGGGCCTTGGTGTTGGGGAAGGAAACAACCAGATTGGCGTAGCGGTCAATGGTGGCCACGCCACTAGGTCCAATGACCGCCGTGGATTCCCGTTCCTCCACAATGGCTGGCCCTGGAATGGTGCAATCGCGGCCGAGAGCGTACCGGTCATAAATGGGGGTGTCTACATGGGCCCGGACTTCGGTGAAGTAGACGCGTCGGTACTGCTTGCACGCTGCGGTCGGGTCTGGACCAGGTGCCACCTCGGGCAGTGTGACATGAGGCCTGGGGCCCGCGGCGTTCAAGCGGCAGGTGGTAATCTCCAGATCCAGATGGGTGTGGGCATGGCCATAGATCGCTTCGTACTGGGCAAAGAAATGAGGGCGCAGTTCCTCTTCCAGGGATATGTCGGCCAAGTGGTCCCAAGGCAGGGAGATCACAATTTCATGCCCTTGTCCCACATGACGCAAATCGGCCTTGCGAGTGAAGACCATGTCGGCATCGTCGACTCCTGCCGACCGCAAAACTGTTCGTCCCTCCTCCGCCAATTCGGCGTAGATGTGATCCAGTTCGGCCAGGTGGGCGGAAGCGAGTCGGGCGATGTGTGTGCGTGCGAACTCGAAAGCCGAAGGGGCGGTCAGGAACCCCAGGGCCGAGGTCACGCCGGCCGAGGCAGGACAAATGAAGCCGCGCATCTTGAGGGCACGGGCGATCTCGTAGGCATGCACAGGGCCGGCACCGCCAAAGGCCATCAGCCGGAGCCGCCGGGGATCCGCACCCCGCTCGGCCACATGGACCCGGGTGGCCGAGATCATGTTCTCGTTGACGACCTGGTAAATGCCGTGCGCCGTGTCCACCGGAGACAGGTGCATCGTGGCCGCCAACCGTGCAATGGCCGCTTCCGCGGCGGCAGGCTCGAGGGTCATGCGTCCACCGAGGAAGAAATCGGGGTTGAGGTAGCCCAGCAAGAGGTCGGCATCGGTTACGGTGGGTTGGTCGCCGCCCAAGCCATAGCAGGCGGGACCCGGATCCGCGCCGGCTGATTCGGGGCCTACCTTGAGCAGGCCCAGCTCGTCCACCCGGGCGATGGAGCCACCACCGGCCCCAATCTCAATCAATTCGATGGTGGGCACCCGCACGGGCAGGCCGGAACCGCGCTTGAAGCGATGCACACGGGCAATTTCGAAGTCATCGGACATGGCCGGCTGGCCATCCTTGATGAGGCACATCTTGGCGGTGGTGCCTCCCATGTCAAAGGAGACGAGATCGGGCTGATGCAGCAAGGCGCCATAGAAGACAGCCGCCAGGGCGCCGGCCGCAGGTCCGGACTCGACCAGCCGGATGGGGAACTTGACCGCGGTGTCCAGCGTGGAAACGCCGCCCGAAGAGAGCATGAGGAAGAGTTCCTGGTTGAACCCGACTTCTTGCAGTGCTTCCTGGATGTGTCGGAGGTAGGTCTCGGCCAGAGGTTGGACATAGGCGTTGCAGACCGTGGTGGACATGCGCTCGTACTCCCGGATTTCCGGGGCCACTTCATGGGACAACGAGATCTGGAGATGGGGCAGGCGTTGGGCCAGCCATGCCCCCGCCTTGCATTCATGTGCCGGATTGGTGAAGGCATGCAGGAAGCAGAGGGCGGCCGCTTCCACGCTGTCGATGACACCGGCGCGTTCCAGACGCTGCACCACCTGCTCCAGGCTGTCCAGGTCCAGCTCTTCCACCACGTCACCAAAGGCGTCGAGGCGTTCCTGCACCTCAAAGCGCAGGGGACGGGGCACAAGATGTTCGACCTGGGGCGCATGCAGATCATAGATGTCGTACCGCATCTCGCGTTGCATGTCCAGGACATCGCTGAACCCTTGCGTGGCGATCAGGAGAGTTACGGCCCCCGTGCGTTCCACCAGGCAATTGGTAATCAAGGTGGTGCCGTGGATGGCATTGGTGACTTCGGCACCGGCAATGCCGGCTTGCGCCAAGAGAGCCTGCCAACCCGCGCGCACGGCCACTTCCGGGTTGTGCACCGTGGTGGACAGCTTGTGGCTGTAGATGAGGCCACTGTCGGCCTCAATCAGGACAAAATCGGTGAACGTGCCACCGATGTCAAAGCCAAGACGGAAGCGGGCCATAAACTCTTGGGTCTCTTTCCGGTTGCACAGCGGTTCTCACGGACATTACAGTCCAGAGGGATGGATCATTGCGACAGGGAAACGACCAGATTGGCATAGCGGTCAATGGTGGCCACGCCACTGGGTCCAATGACTGCCGTGGATTCCCGTTCCTCCACGATGGCCGGCCCGGGAATGGTGCAGTCACGGCCCAAGGCATAACGATCATAGACTGGCGTATCCACATAGTCCCGGGCTTCTGTGAAATAGACGGGTCGGCTTCCCTTCAGGGCCTCTGCCGGATCGCGGCCCGGTGCGGCTTCGGGCAGCGTGATATGCGGCTTGGGTCCCGCCGCATTCAAGCGGCAGGTAGTGATTTCCAGATCGAGGTGCGTGTGGGCATGCCCATAGATCTCTTCATATCGGGCAAAAAAGTGGGGACGCAGATCCTCTTCCAGCGACACTGCGGACAAGAGGTCCCAAGGCAGGGAGACCACGATTTCATGGCCTTGTCCCACGTGTCGCAGATCGGCCTTGCGGGTGAAGACCATGTCGGCATCATCGACCCCTGCGGTCCGCAATACCTGGCGGCCTTCCTCCGCCAGTTCGGCGTAGATGCGGTCGAGTTCGCTCAGGTTGTTGGATTCAAGGCGGGCGATGTAGGTGCGCGCGAACTCGAAGGCGGAAGGAGCTGTGAGAAACCCCAAGGCCGAGGTGACCCCGGCCGAGGCAGGACAAATGAAGCCCTGCATCTTGAGAGCCCGGGCAATTTCGTAGGCATGGACCGGGCCGGCGCCGCCAATGGCCATCAGCTGCAGCCGTCTGGTATCTGCCCCCCGTTCAGCGACGTGGACGCGAGTGGCCGAGATCATGTTTTCATTGACGACTTGGAAGATGCCGTGGGCCGTGTCCACCGTGGAGAGTTTCATCTCGGTGGCCAGGCGTGAGACCGCCGCCGCCGCCGCGGCATGATCCAGAGTCATGCGTCCACCGAGGAAGAAATCGGGATTGAGGTAGCCCAGCAGGAGATCCGCGTCCGTGACGGTGGGCTGGTCGCCCCCCAGGCCATAGCAGGCCGGTCCAGGATCGGCACCCGCCGAATCGGGGCCGACCTTGAGCAGGCCCAGTTCATCCATGCGGGCAATGGAGCCGCCGCCGGCCCCAATCTCGATCAATTCGATGGTGGGCACACGGATGGGCAGGCCGGAACCACGCTTGAAGCGGTGCACACGTGCAATCTCAAAGTCGTCAGACATGGCCGGGTGGCCGTCCTTGATGAGGCACATCTTGGCGGTGGTGCCTCCCATGTCGAAGGACACCAGATCGGGCTGATGCAGGAGGGCGCCGTAGAACACGGTCGCCAAGGCGCCGGCCGCGGGTCCGGACTCGACCAGCCGGATGGGAAACTTGATCGCGGTGTCCAGGGTGGAAACGCCACCCGAGGAAAGCATGAGGAAGAGTTCCCGACCGAATCCCACCTCCTGCAGGCGGACCTTGAGTTGCCGCAGGTAGGTCTCCGCCAGCGGCTGTACGTAGGCATTGCAGACGGTGGTGGACATGCGCTCGTATTCCCGGATCTCCGGGGCCACCTCATGGGACAGCGAGATTGGAAGGTGTGGCAGGCATTGGGCCAGCCGCTCCCTCGCCATTTGCTCATGTGCGGGGTTGGTGAAGGCATGCAGAAAACAAATGGCCAGGGCTTCCACCTGCTCCTCTTCCAGCAGGTGGCCAATGGTGTCCAGTTCAGCGGTGTTGAGGGGAGTCATGACCTCTCCCCGTCCATTCAGGCGCTCTTCCACCTCAAAGCGCAGACTGCGCATGACCAGAGGTTCCGGCAGCACCAGCAGAAGATCATAGATGTCATAGCGCATCTCCTTTCCCATCTCCAGTACATCCCGAAACCCCTTGGTGGTCAGAAAGGCGGTGCGGGCCCCCTTGCGCTCAATCAAGGCATTGGTGAAGAGGGTAGTGCCGTGAATGGCGGACTCCACGCGTGAAGCGTGCTCTGCCGGCACCAGTTCCCGCCACCCCTGCAACACGGCCAAGGCCGGATCCTGAGGGGTAGTCAAGGTCTTGTGTGTGGAAATGGCGCCTGAATCTGAATCGATCAGCACGAAGTCCGTGAACGTACCGCCGATATCAAAGCCAAAACGAAGAGATCGATTATCGCTCATGCTGCCTTTTTCTTCCCAAGCCAAGTACCGGGATTCCGGGGCCAGCGGGCAGGCATGGAACATACATTTCCAGACATTTCCCTACCAACCAAGAATGTCGCCATCCCAAGGATACACAGCAGTTTTCAATTCGTTGAAACTCGTTCAAGGCTGATCTTCCCGGTTTTGTCTTCTTGACAGGAAAGCAGCACTTCATGCCTTGCCATGAGCAGCCTTTGCAGGTAGAGTTTCTGCCGGTTCGGCTTCTATGTCACGCCGGCTGTCGTCCACTTCGATCTCTCTCGGAATCCGTTGCCGCCGAAGTGAAATATCAGACTCAAGTGTACGGTCCAACGCGCCGTGTCGTGCAGATCTGCCGGCACAGCCCGGCACACGCAATGGCTGTCGCCTGCTTTTCTGTACATCCGGCTTCACGCAGCCGCTCCGCACGCCATCGTGCGCTCTATCATCCATCTCCCTGCACCAGGAGACAGAGTATCATCCACTCTGCCTCAAGGAAGAAGGGAGATGATCCCAAAACGACGGCCGTACCATGGCGCAGTCCGCATGGGTCTGTAGCTTGCGTCCTGGGATCCACCAGGGACTTGCGCTACGGGGAACAGGATTGAAACAAGGATGGCCCAGCGTCATCCCCAGTGGGAAAAGGAGCATGAAAATGTCAACCATGCAACGGCCGCGCTGGGCCTCCCAGGATCCACCCCAACCGACTCGTACCAATTTCGCCCCATCCCAGTTCCAGGTCAGACCAATGCCTGACTAGAGTCAAAACCCAAGGGAACGGGAGGAGGTGTCGAATGTACAGTCTGGGAGCAGAAGTATCCTTCCCCAAGAATGACGCTCCCGACGCCCGGCATATGGTGCACTGCCCATTGTGACGGGCAGTTGTAGCCGGACACCCGCCCCAGCACCCTGTCCGGGTGCCAAAGCGTGGGCTCCCAGGATACCGTGTAGTGCCGGTGCCGGTTAGTCTTGGCATTGTGGTTCTCAAGCCGGATGTACCAACCGTTTGTGATTTGCATACCTGGCTCCTGATAGACTGAAGGCCTCACCTAAAGTCCGGTGGTTCGTCTCCCGTCTGGCGCCGGTCATGGACCGTGCCATCCGCGTCCTGGTTGGGGAGCAGACCAAGGCCAAAGTCCTCATCGGGGTCGAAATCCTCGTCCAGTGGATACAGGTCCGTTATGTCCAGCAGGTTGGTCCTCCAAGGCAGAGCTTTTGGATAGAGTTGCGCCGCCTCCATGTCAGCCAGCCCCCGTGCCATGAAAGCCACGCAGGCTGGATGCAAGTCATTGCAGTCGCCAAGTCACTGAGTGCCAGAGCGTCGCTTGTGCAAGCCAATCCATGCACCATCCAAGATCAGGATTGAGATGGCCGTCGCGTACGACAATACTCCTCCACCCACGGCGGGGCTTGTCCTGTAGCCAAGTCGGCCAGATCCATTGAGGCCTCCGACAATGGACGGGTCCGACTGCAGAGGCCAACATTGAATCCGTCACGGGAGTAGACGACATACTCCGTCCTCTCCATGAACGGCTATCCGCAACTGGCACCGCTTCTGGAAGTTATGATGTACCGGGTCTGGTAGGCGGCTCCTTTCCAAACGGTCTTGACCTTAAACTTGACGATCACGGGTTCCCTACTGCTCCAGGCACCATCATCGCCGGAGAATTTGTGTACTGCGACAACCTCGCCTCGAAAGACGACGGCGGCCTTCGCCAATTCCTCAGAGGGCGAACCTGGACCGGGACAAGAGCACGCGATGATACTCCGCGGCGGATGCACGGCATACCAGATTCCGACCACTAGAATTATCAAAACCAGGCGTCTGGCCAGGGAAACAACATGGGTAGCCATGGGCAACTATGCCCCCGGCTCGCAGACGAAAGGTGCAGATCGGCGCGTTTGCTGATGCTGACCCATACATCGCGCTGCCCGAGTGCTGCCGGTCTGCTCAGCTTCTTTGTGCAGACCGGCTATGGCCACTCGCCTACTGATATGTAGCAGGGACACAAGAGAAAATAATTCATCAGACAGAAAGATGTCCCGTATCAGGCTGTCTTTGTCAAGACAAAAGGGGCAAGGGGATTCCGGTTCATGCTCCAGCCCATTTCACAAGTCCCTGTGCAACACGCCGATCAGTGCATCCACAGGTTGGGCTGCGGTCAACACGTAGGAGGGAACTGCCGCCAGCCGGGTCATACCAGTGTAGGCGCCACAAGCACGAGGACAGAAGGGGCTTGCCCACGAACCAACCCTCCGGGTGAAGAGAGATGCAGGAGCCGTTGTTAAACGGCCATCCCTGAAGGGAAACTGCACACCGGTGCAGGTCCGGATCAGGCAGGAAGGCACCCGCACGCGACCCCGGTAGCATCCTGTGTGGTCCACCATGCCGTGCCGGCTGCTCAAGTCCGGCCGGGCGTACGGGCAGGCGCTTTGGGCCTGGATCGCAATGTGGGACAGGCGACCGACAGCCAGGGCCCTGTGCATCGCCTGACGGACGCCGCTCGGCTGGATGCCAGGATTAAGCGCAAACAGAGACACTTGGTCCACAAGCGAATCCGATCCCACGACACGCACCAGATCCGTCGTACCTTTGGCGAACCAGGCGCATACGGTGGTGATCGAGGATCTGCATGTCCTTGGCCTGCTCCAAGATCCCCCTGCGCAAGTGGGCCATCGCCATCTACTTGTGCCTGACCAGCCTCAAGTCGGTCTCCAGCATGAAACTGCACCGGGACCTCAATATCAGCCCGAAAGCCGCCTGGTTCATGCTCCACCGTATTCGCGAGGCGTGGATGCCGGATTACCCTATGACGGGCCGATCGAGGTGGACGAAACCTACATGGGCGAAAAGCGCAAGAATATGTCCAACGCCAAGCGAAAGGCACTGGTGGACACCGGGCGCGGCACGGCCGGCAAGGCGGCCGTGGTCGGGGCCAAGGAGCGGACGTCGAAGCCACCGACACGCCGACGCTACAGGGCTTTGTGGTTGAACACACCGCTCCGGACACCATAGTCTACACGGACGAGGCGGTGGCCTACGAAGGGTTGCCGACCATGAGGATGTAAAGCACAGCGTCTCCGAGTACGTACGGAACCAGGCCCATAAGAACAGCATCGAGTCGTTCTGGTTCATGCTCAAGCGCGCTTATATGGGCACGTTCTACAAGCTGCCCCCGAAGCACCTGCAAAGGTATGTGAGCGAATTCGCAGGCCGACACAATCTGCGCAACGCAGACACCGTCGCCCAGGTGCGCACGGTCGTCGTCCAGTTCATGGGGCTGCACGCTCCCCTACCGGCGGCCCGTCGCCCCCAACGGGCTTCCCTCCGGGGCGCGGAGGAACGGGATCTACGCGGCGGAACAGGGCACGCGCCAGTGACTCCGGTGTGGCACCGGCCAGGTCGCCCTCGGGGTCCAGCTTCTTACGGTATGTTTCTTCATGTCTGAGCCCTCAATGGCAGGTTCGGAAGTCACGCGTCCGTGTAGTTAATATCGTACATGAATTCTATTTCGGATATACACTCCGTTAGCCGTTCCAAGATCTGCGCAGCTTGTGCGATCTCCTTCTGGGACTGTTCTATCAGTTCCTGAATTCTGCCGATAGCTTCGTGCAGCGAAACTACCAACCCCACCACATCCGGTAGGCAGAGCCACGTACAGCCCGATGACATCCCGCACCTTGGCCGCAAAGTGCGGATCCCGGGACAGTTTGAACTGCCGGATGTAGTGTGGCGTCAACCCATGCTGGCACCAGATGCGGCGCACCGTGTCCTTGGACAGACCGCTCTCCCGGGCCATGGCGCGCAGGGTCCAGTAGGTCGCCTCTCCAGGCGGCGGCTCGTGGGTGTGGGTCAACACAGCCTGCACCTAGGCTTCCGGCTTGCCCGGCAGCCGCGGCTTGTCGCGCGGGAGGCCGTTAAGGCCCTCTGTTTGCCAGCGCCCGCACAATGTCAGCGCGCCAGACGTGTTTCTGGGGCAGGTTGGGGTTCTTCACGATCGCCGTCAGACGTTGGTAGTCGGCTGGAGAAACAGTGTAGGATACGCCGGTACGCATGGGAGGCTTCCAGACTGGGGTAAGGGCCGACCCATGACAGGACTCTTCTGTACTTATACCTACCATTAAGGTACCCTTACCATAACAGTTCTATGGAGCGACACATGAACAATCCAATTTTCGTTTACAGAAAAAACAGGTGGTGAGGCCACCTGTTTTTTCTGTTGGCTGTGTGTGTCTGTGTGCTGGGGATTGTCTCCAGTGTGCAGGCACAGACGGACGATGAGGTTCTCAACACCTGTTCCGACATCAAAGCCCTAGCCCGCCAGACCATGCCTGGTTGGGCCTTCCAACGCTTGGAGGCCCTGTCGGAGTCCGAGTGTACTGAGCTGCTGGGTGGCATGACCTACTCGGAACTGAAGTGGGCCTTGGCCAACGCAGAGTACATTGAAGACCCGGATGCACCCAGAACACAAGTGACTGGTGTGACGGGGGCCTTTGAAGGCACGCTGGAGGAGTTTCTGCAAAGGGATGAATCCCTGCGCCGCGGCCATCCCTATCACCTGCCGGGCACCGACATTCACATCCTGATCGGTCCAGACCAAGGTGCCACGAGACGGCACATTGGTGCTCCCTTCTGGATGAAACACCGTTGGGACGATGCCGGGCGGGAAACCAGTCACATCAAACTGACCGTGGAGCTGAAGCATCATTATTCCCACTACGACGCCTGGTTCAACTACCTAATGTACGTGGACTACACCCCCTACGACGAGCCCTGGTATCACTACTACCGCAGCGTTACCTTCGACTCTGAGGAGGTCAACTACGATGGCGACGGCTACCGGACTTTTGAAATGCAGGTATCCTACGAGCACCGCAAGTGCCACGAGGATTGGTGGATTTGCCTGCCGCTCTGGCAGGAGTATTCAGTGAGCAGCAACTGCTATGTAGCGGTGCATCTCGCTCCCGAAGATGAATGCCACGTCGACCCCGGAGATGAGTGCCACGGCGACAACGACTAACGCCTGTTGACGAGACGAAAGCAAGGGGCAGCGATGTTTCACCATCCCCTGTGCCTTTAAGGTAGGAGAACTGCGATGTTGCGTGCTTTTTTGACTGCAGTCCTGGTGTGGCTGATGGTGTTGGGAACGTCGGTGTTGGCCCATTTAGAGGAGGATGAAGAACGGGTGGTGACGACTTGCGAGGAAGTGATTGCCATCGCCGAGCCGCTGATGCCCCCGGATGCCTATGAGCAGTTGCTTGTGCTGTCCGAATCGGACTGCATGGCGGCCTTTGGCGGATACTCGTATGGTGAGCTGATAAATCTCCTGTCCAAGGAAGCCATTTACGTGAGCGCGAATGAAGAGGGGGGCATCACGTATGTCAAGCGTCCCGAACGACCCGAAGGATTGCCCAGGCAATCCCTGGGTCCTGAGCCTGATGCATGTCCCGCGATATCCTGTGAAGTTTGGCATGGGTTCCTGCTTTTGCTGGTTGCCACAGCCACGCAGTGGATTGGATTTATGGTCTTAGTCCTGAGTGAGCTGCTGTACCTGATGCCGACGTGACATAGAAACTATCTCAAAAAGTCGGAGTTTCCACCAGCACCGGTACCAGACAAGCGTACAGGCCAGCTGCAGCAGAGCCAGACCGTTGCGGGCCTTCTTCTCGTAGCGTACCAGCATGGCGTTGCGAGAGGCATGGCGGAGGTCTCGCGTGTGGGGACGCAACGACCGCAGGGCAGCACAGGCACATTGAGGTCAAACCCCCTGTCTGACATTTTGAGATAGTTGCATAGTACTCCAGCGCTCCGATCAGTGCCCGATAGGTGGGTTGCTTGCCGACTAGCACTACAGCGGTAACTAGTGCGCGATCCCCCCGTGACGGCGCTAGTGATAGCATCGGGTCACCCACTGATGGCGGCGGTGCCATGCGACCCAGGACACAGACCCGTGCGGGAGCCAAGCCTCGGGCCCGCTGGAACGCCTGCAGGCTGGGCGTGGGCTTTTGGGGGCCGGTGCCACCGCCTAGAGGTCTGCTCGTACCGCGGCGCGCAAAAAAGGCCCGAGACAGGCCGCGATCTACTCAACGTATCCTTGCCATACGGCCACAGTGGCCTGCGTGACGGACAGCGGCGGGGACGGGACAAAGAGGACAGCGGAGCATCCCACCCGAAGGGCAGTATGCGCAGGGCGACAGACTGCCACAGTTAGTTACCGCTGTAGGACTAGAAGGGTCGGACTGGTGGAAGGAGTGATATGAACCGCTTTCTTGCCCGCTCCTTGGGGGGACTAAACCAAGCTCTTGCTGGCATGATAGGTGGTCCGAATGCCGGAGCCAATGCTCTAGCCGGATTCCTCGGTGGCGCAACGGGGAGATTCATCCTTGCAGTCATGGTCTGTGGCCTATTGACCTATATCTATCCAGGACACCTTCAATAAAATCAATCCACACACTGTCTGAAATCAACGAACGCCAACCGTCAGACGAATACGGCATTCAGCTCCCGCGATCGTCATGGTCGCGGGAGCGTAAACGGCCTCCGTGCAGCTGTCAACTAATGATTATAATCCCCTTTATTGCTGGGTAGCAGCCTCTTTCACCTGCCTGGTGGCTGACCAACGAGCACACGCCTATGACTTTGCTCCACCTTGACCCCATTACCCTAGAAATTCAGTGGCAGCGTCTGATCAGCGTCATGGACGAAATCGACGATGCCACAGTACGGACCTCATTTTCCACGATCGTCGGCGAAAGCCGGGACTTCGCCTGCATTCTGGTAAATCAAGATGGCTATTCCATCTGCCAGTCCAGTTTCAGCCCTCCGGATTTCTGTGTCATTCTGCCCCGCACGACGCGCCACATCCTCAAGAGATTTCCTCAACACACTCTGGTGGAAGGGGACGTGCTGGTCACCAATGACGCCTGGTTGGGGGCCGGCCATCTGCCCGATTACGTGGTGATCACCCCGATCTTCTGGCAAGGACAGGTCGTGGCCTTCATGGGCACCATCGCGCACCTGGCGGATACGGGGGGTCATCCCGGCGACATTGACAGTTATGACGTGTTCAGCGAAGGCTTGCGTCTGCCCCCTTGCAAACTGTATGAGGGGGGAGAACCGAACTCCTTGGCATTCGATGTCATTGGCAGCAATTGCCGGGTGCCTGATCTCGTGCTGGGGGATCTGCGCGCCATTGTCGGCACCCATCGCCTGGGGGCCCGGCGTCTCCGGGAATTCCTGCGCGACTACGGGTTGGCAGACATACGCCTGCTGTCAGACACCATTCATGACAGTTCGGAACGATTGATGCGCCAGCGCATCGAGGCCCTGCCCGATGGCATCCACGAATTTGGGCTGGACATTGATGGCTACATCGAACTGGTCCACCTGCATGCCACCGTGGAGATCCGGGGTTCCGACATTTATGTGGACTACACCGGCACCTCGGCCCAAACCCGCAATGGGTCCATCAACTGTGTGTACAACGTCACGTACTCGAGTTCCCTGTATCCTTTCAAGTGTGCCTTGGCGAGCCGGATACCCAACAATGAAGGCCTGTTTCGCCCCTTTCATGTGACGGCGCCGGCAGGATGCATTCTCAATTGCGAGTATCCCTTTCCCGTGCGCGCGCGGGCCAAGACCACCAACAACATCAACCAGGTGCTGTTTGGAGCGGTATGGCCGATCCTGGGGGAACATGCCCAGGCGGGCAGCGGGTCCATCTGGCCTTTCTCGGTGCGCGGCGAGGAGGAAGGCTTCGGGGTCTTCTCCGTGCACATCCTGCCGCATGGCGGACGCGGGGCCATGCGGTCCATGGATGGCATGATCCCCATCGCCTTTCCCCACAACAGCTCCGTAACCCCCGTCGAGATCATGGAAGTGCGCTCGCCGGTCTTGATCAAGCACAAGGAATATCTGCCCGACACCTCGGGGCCCGGAGAATTTCGGGGGGGCATTGGACAGCGCATGACGTTCCAGAGCATCGCTCGCAGCACTTTGACGGCCCGGGTGCGCCCGGACAAAATGCTCTGTGCCCCTCCCGGTCTGGCCGGCGGCGCCGTGGGGCGTGTCGGCACAGTGCTGGTCAATGGCACCTCCATTGACCGCTTTCCTCCAATTCCCTTGGAAACGGGAGACGAGATTGAGTTGCGCATGCCAGGCGGCGGGGGTTTTGGGTCTGTGGCCCAACGACCGCGGGAGGCCGTGATGGAGGACTTTCGGAGAGGCTACATTACCCGCACAGGGGCCCGCAAGGACTATGGAGTGGATGTAGACGCGGCAGCACCATAATGCTCGAACCCCTGGTTCAGAACCAGGCCCAGACCTGCCTCTGCCCAACCCGATGCCCTCTTGCAGATCCCGACACTTGCCCCGCCACTTCCCGGCCTCCTTGCAACTCGTCCTGCAAGCCACAGAACCAGTGCAACGCGAGGAGGCAGGCAGCACAGCCAATCCGCACGGTCATTCAGATGCGGCCAGGGGCTCTAAAGCCACGTTTTCCGTGCTACAGAACACTGTCATCTCTCAGTATTGTGCGGGTTCTTGCTGGTGCAGTTTGTCTCCCAGGAGGCTTCGCCTGGTGCGTGTCCGGCCCAGAACCTGACCTGCAGCACCGTGGTGGAGGATATGGTTGACCATCTTCGGTCAACCGTACGATTTGACTCAGGATCGCCTGACTTTCAAGACAGTCTCTGTGCAGCGGTGTTCCAGGGCCACCGCCGTGCTGTGCATACACGTAAACAGATGCAGGGTCGCGATTTGGCTTCCCGTCAGAAAGGGACTGCGGCAGGACCTCTGGCGCATGGCTCCTGCGGTTCTCGGGCAACAGACCCACGCATATTCGATTTCCGAATGGAGGAATTCCGCACAACACGTACATGGCCCTGCAGGCTCACACCGTCACTCCGGTGCGACTTCGGACTGCTTGCTTATCCCACAGCCACGGCGGTGGAAATGCTGCCACAACAGCATACCGCCACCGATGGCGCCGGATACCATACACAACGGAACCATGGCCATCGTCCAGACTGACGCGAAAAACCAGTTGATGTCGCTCCACGGCGCAAACGGAGTGATATGGCGGTGCACCATGGCATCCAACAGGACATGACTCCAGCCACCGGCAAGCGCGGACAACACGGAGGCCAACCAAGGCACAGGCGTCCCCATATGCCAGATGGCGCTCTGTTCGGCGCCTGTCATATGGTTCCAAAGCCGGAACAGTGGCTGCAATACAGGGCGCAACAGCAGCAGGATCGCCAAGGCAACCAGCGTGGCTCCGCCAAAGGTGTGCAGTACTGCGTGATGGGACAGGTCGCCGATAACGTAATAGCCGACCAGAACCTCCAAGTCAATGACCACTTGGGTAACCCAGAAAATCGGCAGACTGAAGTAACGAGGGACAGCCGACTTGACGACCAGGGCCGGACCCATATGGAATGGAGTGAAAGGCATGACCAATTCGTCTTGCAGCTATGCAAGCTCCGCGCGGCAAGCCGAAATCGACTCCCGAGGGCCAGAAGGCACTTTGGCAGGGCTGGATTCCAGGCAGACCATGAAAGTGTTTGTGCGCCTTGACCTCAGCGCCATCAGCGTGGACCCATCATGCAACGGCGATGTGGCCTTGAGGCAAAGGGCGGCATGGCGTGTCAGGCTCCCTTCTGCTTCTGGAGCGGGTCCAGCACCACAGACATGTGGGATGCCGGGGCGAAGCGCGTTCTATGGTGGGCACCCATGAAAAGCATCGGCAGGTGCGTTCATGATCGTAACCGGGTGCGCACCGCCCCGTTCACCTGCTCCAGCAAGACCACCACGAGCAGGACGACGAGGGTCAGAGTGGCGACTTTGTCATATTGAAAGGAGCGGATATAGATCTGGATGTAGAAGCCGATGCCACCCGCACCCACGAGACCCAAGACCAGCGAGTCGCGGAAGTTCAACTCGAACCGGAAGAGTGTATCACGGGCCAAATCAGGCAGGACCTGCGGCAACACCGAAAAACGTACACGTTGCCACCAGGTGGCCCCTGCGCTGTCGAGTGCCTCCATCGGGCCGCGGCGGGCATTCTCAATCTCAAAGGCCTCGGCAAGAATTTGCCCAACATGCCTGTCGAGTGAACGGCGACTGCCAGCACACCCGGGAACGGCCCCAATCCCACTGTACTGACGAAGACCAACGCCAACAGAATCATGGGAATGGCCCGCAGGACACTCAACAGCCAGCGTACCGGTTGGTGAATCCAGACTGGGGTCAAGTTGGTGGCGGCCAGCAGTCCCAAGCAGAAAGAGGACACAATGCTCAACACCGTACCCAACAGGGTGATCCGCACAGTTTCCCCTGTGGCTTGCAGCATTGTCGAGGCTACCGTTATGTCGGGCTGTGCCACACGGCCCAAGAATTCGACCATGCGCGGCAACCCGCTGACGAGCCTGCTCCAGGCAAAGTCGGAGCCGCGCCAGGCCCAGGCCACTACAACGAGGAAGAACAAGATGCCCGCTGTATGGTATGCAGCAGGCTCTGACGCAGCGAAGGGCGCGGGTATGCAAGGGTGGTCACGGCGTGGCTTGCACGGGAGAGGAAGCCACGCCGTGGTCCAGGAAGCATGGGCGTGTCCACAGGGCGCAAGTCCATGTTGACTTCGCGTCCATAGATGGCCTGAATGGCTGCATCATTGTTGAGCAATGAGTTGGGCTGCCAGTCAAACTCCAGCATGTAGGTCACCAGCGCATCCAGCATGAAGGGGGTTGGCTCTTCCCCGGCGAACTCATTGACAATGATGTTGCGGGTGAAATCCCGCAAGCTGCCAAAGTGCCCGTTGCGGCCATAGGGAGCCGTAAAGCGAATGCCGCGCAGGCTGGGGATATCGAGCGAGTCGGCGCGTTGAGCGTTGAAGATGGGATTAAAGAAACTGCTGTCAACATCCGCCGCGCCAGGTTGATGGCTCACGCCAGGAATAAAGAGGTCCTTGTTGATATCACTGCGGTTGTGGCAGGTGGAGCAGGCAATGTCCAGGCTGCGCGCCGGCTCTCCAAAGATGACTGGGGAATCGAAAAGCATGTCGCCGTAGGCCACAAGCGGCAGGTCCGTTTCCTCAAAGCCCCGTTCCTCGAAATTGAGTGCCAGCAGAGGCAAGGGATCCTGATCGTTCAGGTTCGTGCCGGGCGGCAACCAAGGGGCCAGACGGACAGTGTCGGCCGTCTTGGTGGCGGGTATCGGTGCCAGGGGAGCCGGCGCGTCAAGACTGTCAGCCTCAAAATTGGCCATGAGATAGGCTTCGCTCACTTGCCGGGCGGCATGGAATTTGGCTGGATCGGATGCCGTCCCGCCGACACCGGAAATTCCCCATGACCCACGCTGCTGGCCAGCGCGAGCCAGGCCAGCCCCAATTGCCTGTTCGCCGCCGGATCAATCTGTGCGATGAAGTCTTGAAACGCGCGATAGATGCGCTGCGCTTGCTGTACGTCGGCGATGGCGGCACCGGGTTGTGCCAGCTGGGCGGCGGCTTCATGCAGGTAGTAGCGGGTCAATTGGGAAATGGCCCGTGTCGACGTGACGTAGAGTCTGGTCTCTCGCGCGTCGAGCGAGGCCTGAATCTCGGCCACATGATCGATACCCTCCATCGTGGAAGCCGCATCGAGCGCCTGATAGACCGAGAGCAAGAGTCCCGCGAACTCCGGCTCGCTCACCGTCTGGCACTCTTCCTCAATCAAGGCCCAGTTGATGGGCTTCACATTGGCGTAAAAGAGACTGCACAAGTAGGAGGCCGGAGCCGGATGCCAAGGCTCCCCGGGCACCATGTGGGCCTGAACCCCAAAGGGAATGCCCCAAACCAGCGGCACAAGCAGCTAACGTGGGCCCCTTGGCCGGGATTCCTGCTTGTCCGCGCGGGTTTCACCGATCACATCCACCACTCCTGCGACGCTGGGAGCCGCACCTCGCCGGTCCACTCTCTCCAACCGTCCTGCCACCCACATTGTCGTCTTCAGGCACTGACCTCAGCGCTGGACACCAGAATCATGCGGGCAATCTCATAGCCCACAATGGTCTCCACGTCGTTGATCAACAGGCGCAAAGGACCATTGAAGGGCATTTTTTCCTGCACCGCGACCTTGGCGCGCGGACGCAGGCCAATGCTGCCCAGATAGAAGAGCTTGTCCTTGTCCTGGGTCAAGACGCGGGCCACCTCACTCCACCTCTGCAATGGCTGTTCCACCAGCCGCACCGTGGTCATGTCCGGCATGATTCCGTCCTTGGTCGGAATAGGATCCCCATGGGGATCGATGCTCGGACTGTGTAGGTGGGTATCGATCGCGTCTGCCAGGACCTCGTCCAAATCATGCTCCATTTTGTCCGCAAGCGCATGCACCAGTTCCCAGGGCACATTGAGGGTTTCGGTGAAGAACAGCTCCAGCAATCGATGGTGACGCAGAATCTCCAAGGCAATCACTATGCCCTTGGGCGTCAATTCAATATCCCGGTATTTGTGGTACACCAGCAATCCGGCCTCTCCCAGGCGCTTGGCCATTCCTGACACCGCGGCGGGAGACATATCCATCGCACTGGCAATTTCCGAGTTGGTGGCGGGCTTGCCCTCACTCCGAATCAGATAGGTGGTTTTCAGGAAGTCTTCCTGCGCCCGTGAGACTTCTGTGGTGTCCTTTTCCATCACCCTGTCCATCAAGCCTGCCAACCTGCAGTTACAACATCCAAAAGTATAATGTTGCTATGCATGAAAAGTCAAGATCGATTATAGAAAATTTTCCTTTAGGGGAGTTGTATGTTTGACCATCCCCAAGGCAGCCTCGGCGGGCAAGCCAGACACATTCATCCTGATGGCAAGCATGTTGCAGGCGGGTTTCCCGCCATGCTGCCTCCGGCAACCTGCTGTCTGCCTTGCAGGATCAAGCGCTCGGGCAAGACGCGGGCGGGGCTGCAGCCTGCAATGGCCCTGCGTGGATGAGGCTGACGCGGCGGTTTTCACTCGCGCGCAGCATCTGAACCGATACCGGGGCCCTGCCGCACGCTCCCAGGATCATCCCCCGTGCCAGTCCCCAAGGCAACGAATCAGCGTTGACAGTCCACCTGGCAGCCAGGCCTGCGGACACAGTGCCAGTCTTCAATACGCCGCCCGCGACGATACCGGTTCAGCATCTGCCCCATGTCGCTTTCACCGGGAACGGGCACCGCAGCCCACAGGCCGCCAACCCAAGGGCTGGACCCGGGGACGGCGAGTCTTGCCGTACCAGGACCCCAAACGGGAAACAGGGACACCTCGGGCCGGGAACTCCTTGGGAGCGGACCGCCGCGGCCCATGTCACGCTCATCCGCCTGCTCCCCGACCAGAATCACACCAGATGTCGACGCCCAGAGTGGGTTGTGGGCAAGGGACAACCGGTGCTCCCTGGTGTCTACCACCGTTGCCAAACACAAGCCCTCTCCAGGCAGTGCACGGCAGTATGGCGTGGCCCTGCATCCCTGCCCACCGCGGGAACTGGTGGGCCATCACTTCGACTTCGACACCGCCGAGAAGCGAGAACGCTGGCATCGCCTTTCAGGCAGATTCTGTAAAGCGTTCCACCTTGTCCCAATCCAGTTCCACACCCAGGCCCGGACCATTCGGGGTGGGCAGCACGCCTTGAACGGGATCGCGCGGGGAGGCGACGAAAGTGTCCGCCAGGTCGGTGGCCGGCGAGGGCCATGTGGCACAAGGCAGGGCTGACGCCAGATGACACGCCGCGACGGCGATCAGGTCGTAGTAAATGGCGATCGACAGCCCAAAGCCAGCGGCCTCGAACAGATGGCCGATTTGCTGTACCGGTTGCAGACCACCATGCTTGCCGATCTTCATGAGTGCCAATGTGGCCGCACCGCGCCGGATCACGTCCATGGCATCTGCGACTCCGTAAATCGCCTCGTCCGCCATGACCGGAGTGTGCAAGCGGCGGGCGATGTCCGCCATGTCCTCAACACGCTCGACGGGCTGTTCAATGGCTCCCAGAGCACCGAGATCCTCCATGGCCTTCAGTGCCGGTATGGCTTGTGCAAGGGTATATCCGATGTTGCCATCAACCTGAATCACCGCGCGTCCGCGCACTGCCTCCGCCACCGCGGCGTAGCGTTCCACATCCTCTCGCGGGTCGAGGCCGATCTTCATCTTCAGCACCTTGTAGCCATGCTCGTCCAGCTGGGCGCGGGCATGCACGGCCATGTCTGCCGGGGTTCCATGGTGCACAAAACCCATGAGGGCAATGCCGTCCCGCACCTTGCCACCCAGCAACTGGTATATCGGCACCCCCAAGGCCTTGCCCTTGAGATCCCAGAGTGCCATCTCCACGCCGGAATGCGAAAAGTAGTGATGGGGCAAGGCCGCCCGCATGGCCTGGTTGAGCGCCGTAATCTGCATGGGGTCGGCCCCCTCGACCACGGGCGCAAGATGTTGCCGGATGTTGGCCAACATGCCCACGGCGGTCTCGCCATAGAAGGGAGCATCGACCGAAGCCTGACCCACACCCGCAATCCCTTCGTCGGTATGCAGCTGAATCAGGATGGTGGGTGCCTGATCCCAGGAGCCGTAGGAGGTGGTCAGGGTGGCCGTGCGCGGAATATTCAGTAGTCTGGCCTGTAGCTTGGTGATCTTCATGGGAGGGTTCTCGCTGGCAGATGGGCATCAACAAAGAGCAATGAACTGTTTCATGCGCGCTGTCGCGCGGGCGATGTCGTCCAAGGGCTGCAGCAGGGTGATCCGTACATGGTCGGTGCGGGGATCGCCGAACAAGGTGCCCGGGAAGATCATGACACCCTTTTCCTGCAGCAGGCGCAAGCAGAACTCCTCGGAATCCAGGCCCGTGGATGACACATTGACGTAAATGTACATGCCGCCGCCCGGATGGCCATATGTCAGATCCATGTCGTCCAGAGCCTGCATCAAGGCACGCCGTCGTCGATCGTATTCCCGGCGCATTGCCTCCACGGCGGATTGAGGTCCGGTCAGGGCCGCCAGAGCCGCTTGCTGCATGGGGGTCGCCGTGCAAATGCTCATGGTGTGCTTCATTTCGACCACGGCCTGCACAAACTCCCGGGGCGCGGCGAAATAGCCGACACGCAATCCGGTCATGGCATAGGCCTTGGCGAATCCATTGACGGTGATCGTGCGGTCGCGCATTCCGGGGAAAGTGGCCAGCGAGACATGCTCCAGGCCATCGTACATGAGCTTCTCGTAGATCTCGTCGGAGATGACGACCAGATCGCGCTCCACGGACAAGGCTGCCAGTGCGGCCAGCTGTGAGGGTGGAATGACTCCACCCGTGGGATTGTTGGGCGTGACCACGGCCATGGCCTTGGTCTGGGGCGTGAGGTGCGCCGTGACCGCTTCGGCCGTCAAGGCGAAGTCCTCCTCCTGCGAGGTGGGCACAGAGACCACCTGCCCACCCGCCAGATGCACCATGTGGTCGTAGGCGTTGTAGCGAGGTTCCTGCAGGAGCAGCGTGTCTCCTGGTCCGATCAGGGCCTGGACCAGGAGGTACAGTGCTTCCTGACAGCCATTCGTGACCACGATTTCCTCTGCTGTGTAATCCAACCCATTTTCTGTCCGCAGCTTGTGGGCAATGGCCTCGCGCAATGAGGGCAAACCCGCCGGCGGCGTGTAGTGGGTGTCTCCAGCCTCCAACGCGGCTTGGGCGGCCTCCACGACATGCACGGGTGCGTCAAAGTCCGGGTCGCCTCTGCCCAGAGTGATGACATCGTCAAGTTGGGAGGCCATTGCCAGCATGCGCGAACGAAGGCTCCCTTGCACCCGCGCGCGATGGGGGACAATTCTTTCCTGCAACATCAATCTGCCTTCCTTGTCGGGGGATTTCTAAGGTTGTACAACTACGGCAAAGGGTGCCTGATGGGCTTTGGCACGCCGGCCTTATGGGTTCGAGTCTCGCCCGGAATGCATGCACACGGGACCGGTGCTCTCCACTCTCCTGGCAGTTTGGGGTAGGCGTGTCTGTCTCCCACGCATCCCATGCATGTTGTAGCACACGAAAGACTTTGCACAGAATATTCACGGAGACATTGAGGTCGCGGTTGGCGCCTTGCTTTGCAAGGTCCGATCCTGTGTCGGTGTAGCCACGTGAGTGCCCTGTGGGTTGCACTATGGACGGGGAGCATCTCCGGATCGAATGGAAAAGCGATATTCCAAGGCAAGGATTGCTGTCCCGTGCACCGGTGTATTCCTTCTACCCATGCAACTGCACGGGTCAGGCTTGCAATCGGCTGTCTTGCGACCGGGACCAAGATATGCGGCACTGGAACTTCTGGCAGCACTGGGACAATCCCCACCTGTACGTGGGTTCAGTCTAACCTCTGCGCACATCGTGTGAGGACGGCCCTCGTCACGCGCCAGGGGTGAGGGACCGGTGCACTGGTGGTGGCAAGGGGCACGTCGGGATCTTGAACCATCTTGCGCTTGCATCTTGATCGATCCCCGCGCCCTTGGAGCATCGGCATCGTGACATGTCCTGGGCATGTGCCATATTCTTCCTGCCGAAATAGGTCTGTGCCGACTCCCAACGGCTTCTTCTCTTGTTTTTGCGCAATTGGCTCTTTATGCGACTATAGGTATGATTTAAGTCATGGCATTCAGTTTTGATCAATACAGAGGAACGTCTTTCATGCGACGCTTTCATTTCTTGGCGACCATGGTCGCCGTGTTTTTATTTGTGGCAGGATGCGCCTCACCGGTGGCTCCCGCCGCTCCGGCAGCCGAAGGTGACATGATGGCCGCCAAGGGGGGGGACTTGGAAATTGCCTTCCCGGCCAGCAGCGAGCCGGCCTCTCTGGACGGACACATTGACCCCTATCAATCGGCTTGGCTGTTTGACTCTTTCACGGCCGATCCGCTGGTCATTCTGGCCCCCGACGCCACCTACCAAGGTGCACTGGCCGAGAGCTGGGAATCGCTGGAAGGGGGCCTGACCTGGACCTTCAAGCTGCGACCTGATGTCTCGTTCCAGGACGGGACGCCTTTCAACGCGGAAGCCGTGAAGTACAACATCGAACGCGTGCTGGCCCCCGAGACGGCCTCGGCCCAGATGGCCGCCGATCTGGGGGATATCGCGGAAATCGAGGTGGTGGACGATCTCACGGTCACCATTCATTTTGCGACTCCATCCGTAAACCTGCTTGACGCCTTGCGCCGGATGCCGATCTGGTCTCCGACCGCGGCCGAGGAGCATGGTTTGGAAGGGTTCGATCGTTTCCTCGTAGGTGCAGGCCCCTTCGTGCTCGACGAGTGGGTGCCCAACGACCGCATCGTGTTCAGCAAATGGGAGGACTATGGGGGCTGGAACAGTGTCCAGGATCATGAGGGTCCCGCCTATCTGGACAGCATCACGATCCGCTTCATTGGCGAGGATGCCGTACGGGCAGCCATGCTGGAAACCGGCGATGTGCACATCGTCCGCGAACTGCCTGCGGCCAATGTGGAAGATTACGAGGATCGCGAAGGGTTTGAACTGATCACGGGCTATCAGGCGGGCACAGGCCTGCAGATGGTGATCAACATCCGCAATGCCCCTCTGAACATTCTGGAAGTGCGTCAGGCGCTGCAGTGGGCCACGGACCAGAAGGCCATCAACGACTTGGCCTACAGCGGTCTCTACCTCGTGTCCGACGGGCCCGTGAACGTGGTGCATCCCTGTTACTGGCCTGGGGCCGCCGATCTCTACGGCCATGATCCCGCCAAGGCCATGGAATTGCTGGAGAGCGTGGGCTACACGGACGAGGACGGTGACGGCATCCGCGAGGCCCATGGCGTGCCCGGTGTGGAGGATGGCACTCCGCTCAGCCTGCGCTGGACCGTGCTGCACCACACGGAAATCGGGGAAGTGGTCCAAGGCCAGTGGCGCGAATTGGGCATCGATCTGAAGCTGGAACAGGTGGCTGGACCCATCCAGCTCGAACGGCGCAACGCCCGTGATTTCGACTTGATGTACGAGCGCCAGCGCACTCCGGATCCAGCGATCCTGGAAATGGTGTGGAATTCCGCGAATGACGTGGAAGGGGGCTGGGCCTGGACCGGATTTGTCAATGCCGAACTTGACGAGGCCGTGGTCCAGATTCTGCAAGTGGCCGATCCCGAGGAACGGTGTGCCCTGGCTCATACCGCCCAGCGCATCATCATGGAAAACGCCGTCATGCTGCCCACCTTGAGTCAGCCGCAGTTCTACGCTTTGGATTCCTCGGTACAGAACTTCCAGCTGTCCTCGGAATCCCCCTACTTCTTCCTGCACAACACCTATATCGAATGAGCGCGGAGAAACCTTTGTACGTTGTTTTGATTGCAATCCTTGACATGGCTTGTGGATCAAGCCAAGGAGAAATTTGAATGAGTAAAGTTCGCAAGTTGTTGGCCGTTGCCGGGCTTCTGGCGTTGATTCTGGCGTTGGCTGCCTGTGCTCCCCCAGCACCGGCCGCCGAAGCGCCCATGGCGGAACCGATGGCTGAAGAGGCAATGATGGAAGAGGGCGAAGTGACCCTGACCATCGGCATGAACGAGCTGGTCACGTCGCTGGATCCCCCCACGGATTGGGCCATTGCCGCGACCTGGATTCACACCAACATGTTCGACTGCCTGGTCTGGCGCAATCGCGAGACAGCGGAGTTTGAGCCTTGGCTGGCTGAATCGTACGAAAACATCAATGACACGACTTGGCGCCTGAAGTTGCGCGAGGGTGTAACGTTCCACAATGGTGAGCCCTTCACCGCGGACGCCGTGGTCTGGACCTACAGCCGCATCATCGAGGCGTCGCGCGACGAATTCATCACCTACAACCAGTGGCTGTTCATTGACCAGATGAACGTGTTGGACGACTACAACATCGAAATCGTGACTGCCACGCCTGAACCTGCCTTCCTGAGCAAGATGGCGGGTACCGGTTGCGGTATCCAGGCTCCGGAACATGGACGGGCGCAGGCGGAGAGCGGTGCGGAATACATGCCGGTTGGAACGGGGCCCCTGATGTTCGACAGCTGGGTCAAGGACGACAGCATTACGCTGCGGGCCAACGAGAATTACTGGCAGGGCAAGCCCGACGTGGATGTCGTCATCTGGCGCAACATTCCCGAAGTCTCCACTCGAGTGGCGAACATGCTGACGGGTGATGTGGACATGATCGTGGCGGTGCCTCCCCAGGATTGGGAGCGCGTCAATGCCAACGAAGGCACGAACGTAGTGGACTTCCTGACCACACGTGTCATGTTGCTGGCCCTGCGGGTAGGCCCTTCGTCCACCATGCTGGAATGGGCGGGTCCCACTGCCGATCCCCGTATCCGGGAGGCCATCAGTCTGTCCATCGACCGTGCAGGCCTGTTGGGCCTGATTGACGGCATGGGTGTCCCCGTGCTGTCCCGTGTCACGCCGCCCACGCTGGGCTGGGACGCTCAGTTCATCGACCAGCTGGGAGAATACAATCCGGACCGCGCGGTCGAGTTGCTGGCCGAAGCCGGCTATGACGGCGAGGAGCTGACCTTCCATTCCAGCACCCGCTGGCTGGCCCAGAAGGAAGTCTCCGAAGCCCTGGAAGCCATGATGGAGGCAGTGGGTCTGAATGTGGATCTCCAGGTGTTGGACGTGACCACTTTCAACGAGCAGGTCTATCGTCCCTCCCGGAACGAGGAGATCTACATGACCGCGCTGGGCAATTCCTTCTTTGATCCTTGGATCACCGTATTGTCCGAGCGCTCGGACCGTCGGGAACGGACCGGCTGGAACGGGCCGAATGCGGATGCCGCGGATGCGTTGATCCGGGCCGCCGCCGTGAACATGGATCCGGAAGCGCGGCGACAGCAGTACGTCGAGATCCAGGAACTCATCGCGGCCGACCTACCCTACATCTATCTCTACCAGATGCGCGACACCATCGGTCTCAGCGAGGACTTTGCCTGGGATCCCCCCCTGGATGGCTTTATCTGGCTGGGCAACATCGACTACACAGGCAACAACTAGCCTCTTGGCCCGCACCCCAACCTTGTGGAAGGCAGTGCCAAGCACTGCCTTCCACAAGGCGCACGCTCCTCTGATCGCGCCCCGGCATGCATCTGAGCAGCAGGTGGAAAGGGAGCCCAGAACAGCAGGGCCGGGTACATGACGAATGCTTGCTTATCTGGGAGGACGGGCGGTGCAGCTCATCCCCGTCCTGGTTTTGATTTCTCTCATCGTGTTTCTGATTCTGCATGCGTTGCCCGGGGACCCCGCCCAGCTCATGCTGGCCGGCGCGGAAGGAGGGGGCGTCACTCCCGAACGCATTGAGGAACTGCAGGAAGCCATGGGGCTGAACGATCCCTTGCCCGTACAATACGGCCGCTTCCTGCTGGGAATCCTGCAGGGGGACCTGGGCCAATCCATCCGTTTGCGGGCCCCCGTGACGGACATTATCCTGGAGCGTTTTGTCTTTACCATCCAGCTGAGTCTGGGTGGTCTCTTCTGTGCCCTGCTGTTGGGTCTGACCACCGGCATTCTGGCTGCGCTGCATCCCAACAGCTGGTCCGACTTCCTGTTCAGCGTCCTCGCCTACATTGGCATGTCCATGCCGCTCTTCTGGCTGGGACTCGTACTGATCTTCCTCTTTGCCTTCCAGCTGAAGTGGTTTCCGCCCTCAGGTTCGGAGGGATTGGATCGCCTGATCCTGCCCAGCCTGACGCTGGGCTTCGTGTCGGCAGGCACCATTAGCCGGCTGACCCGATCATCGCTGCTGGAAACCCTGCAAGAGGATTACATTCGAACGGCACAGGCGAAGGGTCTGGTGCACCGCTTGATCGTGCAACGGCACGCGCTCAAGAATGCTCTGATTCCGGTTGTCACCATAGTGGGCCTGCAGTTTGGAGGCATGCTGGCGGGGGCCGTCGTAACGGAAACCGTCTTCTCCCGGCCGGGCCTGGGCCGCCTGGTCGTGCAGGCCATCCTCTGGAAAGACTATCCCCTGGCGCAAGGCATCATCCTGTTTCTGGCACTCCTTTTTCTCGTTGCCAATCTACTGGTGGATGTTTCCTATGCATGGCTGGATCCGAGAATTCGATTTCGCTGACCGCAATGCCTTGCCTTCCGATCCGAACCACCGGGCCCAGTCGCGCGCAGCGGGCCATATAGCTACCAGCCAAGGATGCCATGCAGAATTGGGTCATGTTCAAACGCAATTTCCAGGTATTCTCCTCTCATCCCAACGGCGTGATAGGGCTCCTGTTGCTGTTGGCGTGGTTGGTGGTGGCGTTGGTGGCCGACCAGCTGGCCCCCTACGATCCCCTGACCCAGGCTCTGCCCCCAGCGCGGGCAGACGATTCACCGGCGCGTCAGGCTCCGTCGGCCCTCTATTGGTTCGGCACCGACGAGGTAGGCCGCGATGTGTTTAGCCGGGTGCTGGCCGGCGCGCACATATCGTTGGCTCTGGGTTTCATCAGTGTTTCGATTGGTCTGGTGACAGGGTCCTTGCTCGGCCTTGTGGCGGGGTTCTATGGCAGCTGGATAGACGAAGTCATCATGCGGGTGATGGACGCTCTGCTGGCCTTTCCCGGCATCCTGTTGGCCCTGGTGGTCATTGCCGCCTTGGGCACCAGCATTCAGAACGTCATGATCGCAGTGGGGATTGCCATCGTGCCCCAATATGCCCGGTTGGTGCGGAGTCTGTGCCTGACCATCCGGGAGTTGACCTATGTCGAGGCGGCCCACGTGGTGGGCAGCGGCGCAGCGCGCATTATCTTTCGCCATTTTCTGCCCAACATCGTGGCTCCCCTGATTGTGCTCTCGACCCTGCAGATTGGCCAGGCCATCATTTATGGCTCGGCGCTGAGCTTCCTCGGCATGGGCGCACAGCCTCCTACACCGGAATGGGGCCTGATTGCAGCCAAGGGACGGGATTTTTTCCGCAAGGCCTGGTGGATATCCACCTATCCCAGTCTGGCCATCTTGTCCGTCGTCCTGGCATTCAACCTGTTGGGCGACGGCCTGCGCAGCATGCTGGATCCCCGTCTGCGTCTGGTGCGGGCCGCAGGCCGGTGGGACACCTGAATCCAGTCGGAGGAAGCAGGAGACGTCAATGAAGATCACCAAGCTGGACACCGCAGTGGTTTCCCTGCCCCGGGCCGATGCCCTGACCACCTCCTATTCCACCACCACTGGCGCCACAACCGTGGTGGTGCGTCTGCACACCGACGAGGGGCCGATCGGCATTGGCCAGACCGCAGTGGCACCCCGCTCCTACGGGGAGACGGCGGAAGGCATCCAGGCCAATGTGCAGACCCATCTGGCCCCGGTGGTCGTGGGGGAAAGTCCCCTGAACATCGAGCGGCTGGTGCAGAACATGGAGCGGGCCTTGCCCGCTCACTGGTCTTCGCATGCCGGCGTGGAGTTCGCCCTGTGGGATCTCAAGGGCAAGGCTCTGGGCGTGCCCGTGTACCAGTTGCTGGGCGGCAAGGTGCGGGATGGAGTGGACTTGATGGGATTTGTTCATCACGACACACCGGCAGCCATGGCCGCGGAAGCCGTCGCCACCTTGGCGGACACTCCCTTTCCGGTGTTGAAAATGAAGATCGGCTTGAATCCCGAGGACGATGTGAGGCGGTATGCCGCGGTGGCCCATGCAGTGCAGGGGCAGGCCGTCATCCAGGTGGATGGCAACGCCGGGTATACGCTGGACCAGGCACTGCCCGCGCTGGCGCACATGGAGGCCTGCGGCTCCCTGGGGATCATCGAGCAGCCCGTGGCCCGCTGGACCGACATGGCCCAGCTGGCCCGCCATCTGTTTGCCCCCCTCATGGCGGACGAAGCCATCTATCCGCCGGCGGATGCCTGGGAAGTCGTACGCCAGAAGGCAGCCAGCGTGGCCTTGATGAAGATCACGAAACATGGCGGGCTTCTGAATGTATGGAAGATCGCTTCCATCTTTGCGGCCGCAGGCCTTGACTTGTCCATTGCCATCTACTACGACCTCATCGCCGTGGCGGCCGCGCACTTGGCCGCGGCCCTGCCCTGTGCACGCTGGCCCTCGCCGTTTACGCACTTGCAGGACACCATTCTCACGGAGCCCTTTGTCCCCGAGGGATTGATCTTGCGTGTACCGGAAAAGCCAGGCCTGGGGGTGGAACTGGACATGGACAAGGTGGCGCGGTATCGCATTGGCTGACTTGCCATGCCTGTCTCCCCTGCACCATGACCACGTACCTCGCTTCCCGTCTGCTCCAGATGGTGCCTTCCCTGTTTCTCCTGACCGTGATCCTGTTTGTGCTGATGCGTCTGGGCGGGGATCCGGTGATGCACCTGGCCCATCCGGAAGCGTCGCCCGAGGAAATCGCCGAAATACGGGCCGCCTACGGGTTTGACCGCCCCTTGCCCGAACAGTACTGGAAGCAGCTGCGCATGATGTTGCGCGGCGACTTTGGGGAATCCTTTCGCTTCCGCTCGCCGGCGCTGCCGCTGGTTCTGGAAAAGCTGCCTGCCACCCTGGAACTGGCGTTGGTGTCGATGCTGGTCGCACTACTGATCGCCATTCCTGCGGGTCTCCTCTCGGCCATCTATCAGAATTCCCCGCTCGATCTCGCGGTTACGGCAACCTCGACTCTGGGCCGCGCCATGCCCAACTTCTGGATCGGCATCATGATGATTCTGTTCTTTGCGGTGTATCTGGAATGGCTGCCGGTATCCGGACGTCTGGAAACCGCCTCCATCGTCTTGCCCGCCCTGACCCTGGGCACCAGCGTAGCCACCTCCCTGGCCCGGATTCTGCGTTCCAGCATGCTGGAAGTGATCCGACAGGAGTACATGACCACCGCCAAGGCCAAGGGCCTGCACCGCTGGGCCGTGATCATGGGACATGGCCTGCGGAACGCGCTGATCCCCTTCATCACGGTCTTCGGGCTGCAAATGGCTTGGCTGCTGGGCGGTTCGGTGATTGTGGAAGAGGTGTTCGCCTGGCCGGGCATGGGACGTCTGCTGCTGAATTCCGTCAAGGTGCGGGACCTGTCGGTGGTGATGGCTGGGGTATGTGTCTTCGCCCTGGTGGTGATGATCACCAATCTCCTGGTGGACTTCCTGTACACGACCCTGGACCCGCGCATCCGATACAGCTCATGACTGCATTCCGTTTCGGGGCCACCCAGCCGACTCTGGAGTCGATGGGCACGTCCCGGAGGCAAGGACGGCGCTGGCTGTGGCGCTTGCGCACCAGTCCCACCGGCCTGTTGGGAGCGGTGATTGTGCTGTTCGTCACGACAGTGGTGCTGCTGGCGTCGGAGATCACGCCACACGACCCGGAGAAGATCGATCTCCAGCAGCGCTTGGCGCCTCCGATCTGGGCGGAAGGTGGCAGCGCCCAATATGTGCTGGGCACGGACCAGCTGGGTCGCGACGTGCTGAGCCGCATTATTCTGGGCACCCGCGTCTCGTTGCTGGTAGGACTCGCCGGCGTTGCCCTGGCCATGCTCACAGGGGTGTTCCTAGGCGTGACCAGCGGCTTCCTGGGAGGCTGGTGGGACATGCTGGTATCCCGTGCCCTGGACACGTTCCTGGCCATCCCCTTCATCATTCTGGCACTGGCAGTGATTGGCGTTTTGGGTGTCAAGGGCGGCAACAACATGCTGCGTCTGATCCTCGTGCTGGGACTGGCCAACTGGGTCATCTTCACGCGGGTAGTGCGGGGCGAGGTCCTGGCGGTCAAGGAACGGGACTACGTGGAGGCGGCGCGGGCCATTGGGCAACGGTCCTGGCGGATCATGCTGGGCTACATTCTGCCCAACGTCATGGCCTCCATCATCGTCCTGGGCGCCTTGCAGATATCCACCGTGATCATTGCCGAAGCCTCGTTGAGCTTCCTGGGACTGGGCGTGCAGCCCCCCACCATCACTTGGGGCATCATGTTGGCTGACGGCCGGGATCATCTGGCCACCTCCTGGTGGTTGGCCACGTTTCCGGGGCTGGCCATCACGGTGACGGTGCTGGGCTTCATTCTGTGGGGCGACTGGTTGCGGGATGTGTTGGATCCGCGTTTGCGGGAGTGAAGGCCCGGGTGGCAAGCAGACTGGGAGAAGAGACAGGATGACGTTTTCGATCACGGGAATGGATCACAGCGGCAAGATGGGCGTGGCCGTGGCCACCAAGTACTGGGCCGTGGGGGCGCGGGTGCCTTATGTGCGCGGCGGAGTGGCGGCCTTGGCGGTCCAGGCCTATGCCCAACCCTACATTGGATACGATGTCCTGAATCTGATGACGGACCATGCGGACATGGAAGGCCCCGAAGCCCTGCAGATCGTGTTGGACCGCGATCCCGGCAAGGAGTGGCGGCAAGTGGGACTGGTGGACCCCCATGGCAACGTTGCAGGGTTCACCGGGCGGGAAACGGTCGCGTGGAGCGGCCATTGCCCAGGAACCGACTGTGTAGGTGCGGGCAACATGCTGGTGGGCCCGGAGACGGTGCAGGCCATGGTCGATTTCTTCGAGACACACCGCGCGCTGGCACTGCCGGAGCGCCTGGTCGGCGCCTTGCAGGCCGGTCATGCCGCAGGCGGAGACAAGCGAGGACAGCAATCGGCAGCCGTGTATGTGGTGGACCGGGAGGAAGCCCCCTATCTGGATCTGCGCATTGACGACGACCCCGATGCCATCGCGGCCTTGGCGCGCTTGCTGGACGACACGCGCGACGTCGAGCTGGTACGCAGCGCCCACTTCGCGTCGTCACGCGCCTCGCCCTCCGTCGAGAGTTATATCGCGCACCGAGAGACCTTGCGCGACCAAGGCCTGGCCTAGAGCGGCTCCTATCGTCTGCCATGACTCGGAAGCGATCGGCGGAGACTGTACTGGTCACGGGGGCCAACGGGTTTGTGGGCCTCAATCTGGTGCAGCAATTGGCACTCCGGGGCGTGCGTGTCCTGGCCGCGAGCCGCCGTCCGCCTGATGCACCCGGCGCGGTGGACGCGGCTGCACGGGTCCAATGGGTATTGTGCGATGTAATGCACAGGGATGCGCTGATCGATCTGGTCCAGGCCGGCGGAGTCACCCGCGTCATCCATGCCGCGGCGGTCACGCCCACACCAGATATCGAACACCATGATCCGGCCCGCGTGGTCGATGTCAATCTGGGCGGGACCCTCAATGCCCTGGAAGCGGCGCGCCTGGGGCAGGTCCAGCGGTTTGTGCTTGTCAGTTCTTCGGTGTTGTATCGGGGGTTCCCGCTGGCCCGTGGCCGTGCGCGGGAGGCGGACGCGTTGCCCCCTGACAATCTTTATGGCCTATGCAAGGATGCCTGTGAACGTCTGTGTCAGCAGTACCGCACGCTCTGCCATCTGTCTGCGGTAAGTGCCAGGCTAGGCACGGCATACGGACCGTGGGAACGCGCCAGCCACTCGCGTACGCGCCTGTCCGCCATCGCGCAACTGGTCGCATGGAGTCTGGAACGCCCGGACCAACCGCTCCGTGTACATGGGTTGCATGTCGCGCGTGATTACATCTACGTGGCAGATGCCTGTGCCGCGTTGGCCGACCTGACCTTGCATCCCCAGCCCCGCTGGGAGATCTACAATCTGTCTTCCGACATTGCCTATCCGCTGGCGGATGCGCTGGAAGCCCTGCAGAAACATGTGCCCGGATTCTGTTGGCAACCCACAGAAGACCCGGAGGCGGCCGATTTCCGTTTCACGGCTATGGATGCGCGCGCCTCCCTCGATCTGTCCCGGCTGCACGCCGATCTGCCCCATTGGCAGTTGCGGGATTTGCGCACCGGCATTGCAGACTATGTTGCCTGGCGTCAAGGCGCTAAGGCGTGACAGACCAAAAGCTCCAGGATTCCGGATGGCATCGCGCACACGTTTTGGCTTGCATCGATTCCAACGGTACCCTGTTCCCATAGACCGCATTTCCCATCCCCTTTGTTATTGAGAGAGGCGAACCAAACCATGCCCGAAAGTTATGTCGTAGGCGACGTCGAAGTACAACCAGGCGAACGCAAATTTGGAAAATTGCATGTCGGCCACCTGGCCGCAGGCACACCGGTAACCGTGCCCTTTCAGGTCATCCACGGCGCCATGGATGGACCGGTGCTTTGCTACGAGTCCACCATGCACGGCTGGGAACCGGTAGGAGCCGAAATCATTCGCCGGGCCATGCTCCGCATCGACCCACGGGAATTGCGCGGCACACTCGTGTGTCTGCCACTGGCCGTCCCCATGTCCGTCGAGTTTGGCGGCACGGTCGAAAGCTCCGGCATGCGGGTCAATCCGGGAGACGTGCTGGACATCAACAAGGTATGGCCAGGCAAGGAACGCAACGCCTGGCTCACGGAACAGATCGCCCACGTGATTTGGAACCAGGCGATCAAGCACTGCGACTACATCGTGGACATGCACGACGGCACCGGTTCCTGCGAGGAGCTGCCCGTGGCCTTTCCTCATGCCTTCCCCCCCGAGGGCCAGCCGCCCCTGGCCGGAGGCGTGGCCGACGGCACCGGTTCCGAGATCTCATTCGAGGAAACCGGCCTCACCCGGGAGCGCATGGATGCAATCAACGGCCAGATCGAAGGCATGGCCAAGGCGTTTGGATCCCGTGTCATCTGGTGGCGCGAGAATCCCATCAATCCGTCCATGCTGTCGGGACACTGTGCCATTCACGGCATCGTGCCGCTGGTGGTCGAAGCGGGCGGAGCCTGCGCTCTGGACTTCTGCGTGGACGAAGGTGCCAACTGCCTGCTGAACATTGCGCGGCATCTGGACATGATCGATGGCGACCTGCTGCTGTCTCCACAACAGGTCATGGTCTCCAATTATGTGGTGTATCGTTCGCTGACGGGAGGCTACTACATCCCGGATCCCCGGATCCAGTTGGGAGACACAGTCAGTCAGGGACAGTTCCTGGGCGAAGTCGTGGATCCGGTCACCAGCGAAGTGCGGGAACGCTGTGAGTCACCAATCAATGGAATTGTGGTGTCACGTCGGGTCCGGCTTCCCATGAATCCTGGAGGGTACATTGCCCACATTGCCGATCTGGATTCAGTGATGTGGCAACGTGACAATGGAAAAAACCCGAGCTGACGCCTGGGTTCTCGCACAGAGTGGCCTCGGTGTCCAAGCAGTGACGTGCCTTTCCTGATGCAGACTCCTTTTTCCAGCGAAAAAGGAAAGTGTCCATGAACAAGGCTGCTCCCCACCTTGGCGTTGTCTGCGCAGGCGCAGCCGGTCCCCAAGGCTCCTCTCGGTGCGAAGATACATGTCGTTCCGTGGAGGACGATGTCGCTGGCGAAGAGAAAATGCCTTCCGGAGCGAGTCATCCCTTTGGGACTTGTATTACATGAGTGCACAAGCTCCCGCATATCCTGTGCACGGATTGTCAGGGTCTCCGTTGCGAACGCCCCGCGCCGTGCCGCCCCCGGCCCTTGGGCCGGGGAGCGCCCTGTGGCGCTCTGGTACTGTGACCCTTGCACTACATGCTTTGCATGTGTGCTTATGCATACAAGTTCCATCCCTTGCAGGTTGTCATGGAGGCGCAAGTTCATGAGTAATGTGGATTCGAAGTTCGTAGGCATCCAGATCAGCCCCATCAGTTTTGTGGATGAAGGGGTGGAAGGCGTACTGGACACTCTGCAGGATCGGGTCGGGGTCAATGTATTGATGATCGGCACCGTTTCCTGGCTGGGCCTGAAAGTGGGACGGCGCATCTCCTGGGAGATCGAGGGCTTTCCGGACCATGGAGTACAGGCTCCCATGACGTTGCGCGGGGGCTCCTACCTGCATTCGCACCCCGAGTACTACCAAAACACCTTTATCCGGGATGTCCGTGCCCACGACCAAGAGTTTGGCACGGACGACATTCTCGAACTGGTCTTGCCCGAAGCCCAAAGACGGGGCATGAGAGTGATGCCGGAGATGATGGAGCCGGTATTCAAGTATTCGGGACATGGATCGGCGGCCGAGGTGTCGGTTCCCGGCATGGCCCAGTGCCTGGAAGTGGACCACATCGGTCGCCATGGCTCCGAACCCTGCCTCAATCACCCCGACTATCGCACCTGGTGGCACTCGATCATGGAGGATCATGCCCGCAACTACCCAATTGACGGGATCATGTGGTGCAACGAACGCAAGAGCCCTTTGGACAAGATGATCACGGGGGAAGCCCCGGCCTGTTTCTGCGCCTACTGCATTCGTCTGGCCACGCGGAAAGGCCTGGACGTCGAGACGATCCGGCGCGCCTACGACGATGCCTATGCCTATTTTCAGGCGGCCCGCGCGGGCGAAGCATTCGTGGACGGCGCCTTCATCGAATTTCTGCGGATGCTGTTGGCCCATCCGGAGATCCTGTTGTACGAACGGTTCTGGCTGGAACGGAACCAGGCGCTGGACAAGGAGCTGTATGGCATCGTCAAGTGGTGCAACCCCAGCCTGGAGTTTGGGCTCAACGTATGGAACCGCAATCACTTCAATCCCTTCCGCAAGGCCCAGTGGCCCTGGCAGGCGCAGACCCTGTATGCGGACTGGGTCAAGCCCATCACCTATGCCCATCAGTCGGGGCAGATCTATCACAAGGAGATGTCGGACTTCCACCGATCCATTTTCCGCGATGTGTCGCCCGCCGAAATGACTCCCATCATGTTCAAGTTCCTCAATCTGGACGAAGCGCCCTGGGACAAGTTGATCCAGACGGGCCTGGATCCCGACACCTATGTGTTTGGACAGTGCCGGGACACGGTCAAGGCGGTCCAGGGGCGGGTACCGGTCTACATGGGCATCGGAGTGGATGCACCCCGGGTCCAGGCCGATCAGGCAGTCTGCACGCCCGACCACGTATATCGCTGTGTCAAGGCTACGTACCGCGCGGGCGGCCGCGGCGTGATCTTCTCGCCCAATTACGCGGGCATGAACCTGTCCAGTCTGGATGGCGCCGGCCAGGCCTTGACGGAACTGGGCCTGAAGTAGGCGGCACGGGTCGGGAAGCGAGAGAGCCTGTGGCGGGCGACCGCTGCGACGACTCGGACGATCATTCATATAGCGGAGTCCCGTCCTGGAGCCAAGATGGTATGTCTTCCTTCCCGCGGCGCCACTGTCCTCTCAAGGTGCAATGGAGCGTGCGGTCGCAGTGCCGACCGCACGCTCCATTGTGTTTGAATCTGTCATTGCTCCCCGCGTAGGCGGGAAAGGAGAATCCCCATGCCGGAACAAGCCCCGTGGCGCTTTCAGAAATTGATCAAGCCGATGATCGACATTCCCCAGGAGCATGTCATTCTGGGCGGTTTGGTGTTGACTTGCCGAGGCGACGAAGCCATTCCCCACGGTTTCGTGGAAATGAAGGAAGGCCGGATCGCGGCCGTGGGCGCCGTGGAGGAACTGGGCTCCCGCGTCTCGGATCTCGTGGACGCGGGAGGCACGCTGCTGCCGGGACTGTTCAACAGCCACGCACATCTGGCCTGGGACGGGGTTCACGATCTGGCCCGGCAATCCCTGGACGATTCGCCCGAAATCAGCGCCTACAAGTCGGCCGGCAACATGCTGGTCAGCCTGCGGGCCGGAGTCACGACGGTACGCGATCTGGGCATGAACCAGGCCAACATCCATGCCAAGCAAGCCGTGGAGCAGAACATTTTCCCGGGACCGCGTCTGCTCATCACCGGCGAGGCGATTGTACAGACGGGGGGACACACCTACTGGTGCTGCCGCGAAGCCAGCGGCCCCGATGAAATGCGACGTGCCGTGCGGGAGCAAGTGCGGGCCGGCGCGGATCTCATCAAGATCATGGCCTGCCACGACACGCTGGAATTCACGGATGCGGAACTGGCAGCCGTGATCGACGAAGCACACCGCAACGGTCTGCCCATCACGGCCCACGCGACCTACAACGACGCGATCCAGCGCGTGGCCCAGTTCGGCATCGATGTGGTCGAGCATGGAGGCAGCATGACGGCGGAAACCATCAATCTGCTGCTGGCCAAGGACATTCCCATTGTCACCACCTTCGCGCCGGTGCTGATGCAAAGCCAACCGGAGATTGCCCGGAAATTTGACATCCCGGAATGGAAAATCGCAGAACGCCAGCGGGCTGTCAGTGACACGTCGCGCTATCAGGGCCTGGTGGATGCGGCCGAAGCCGGGGTGACGATCGTGTTTGGCACCGATGCGGGCAGTCCCGTGGTGGGTCATGGTGTGATCGCGCCCGAAATGGAATTCATGGTGCAGTTGGGAGTGGTGGCCGACAATTACGCGGCCTTGCGCAGCGCCACCTCGGCGGCGGCCCGTCTCAGCAACCTGGATCAGGAGCTGGGGACGCTGGAAGCAGGTCGGCGTGCCGATGTGATCGTGGTGCAAGGAGATCCGCGCGCGGACATTCAAGCCATGGCATGTGTACAACGCACCTATCGGGACGGCATGCAGCTGGCATAGTATCGGACTCTGGGCTGGGGGAGGTCCTTTCAAGCGGAATCCACTACCCAAAGCAGTGTTTCCTGGAGTCCCAGAGGGCTCCAAGGGCCTGTATACCCGGCCACTGATGACGATGTCTTTAGGAGCCGATGTAGAGTCCGCTGGGGTCTTGAGCCCGCGAAGACAGCCCGTGTGCCTGCTCACACAGACCGGTTGGCCTATACACAGTCTGATCGCGGAGTGAGTCAAGAGCTCTGAGGGTCAGACGGCTTCGCCGTTACACCGCAGGTATGGCTGCAGTCCCCTCTGGGCCAATGTGGGGATAGTCATTCAGGCAAGCAACCCGGGTGTGTGGGACTGAACCGAATTCTGTGCCAGAGTCAAGCCGCTGTCGAATTCCGTCCTGCCCTGCACCGAAACACCGATGATCCCATCCGAAGCCTAGATAACCATTGGTGCTAGTTGCAGCTCAGAGGCTGAACTGGGCGATGGAGAGCCGGACCACTCCGTGGTCATCGGTCTGCAGGCCCTGCCACTGCGCCAGGATGTTAAACAGGGCCATCAGATACCCCCAATGCGCCCGGAAGTAGTCCCAGACGCGATGGCGCATCTGCTTGACATGACAGACACCGGTGAGCATGGACAGCACGGTCTCGACCTGCATGCGGTCGTTCCACTCTCCCCGCCGGCAGAGCTGGAGATTCGGCGGGTCACCGTCGGCCCGGTGAAAGCCGGTGTCGCCCGGCACCACCATCCGGCCGTCAAACTGTGCGATGAGGGGATGGAACGTGGCATCGTAGACATTGGCCGTGTCACAGTCCCAGCCGGCCACCAACCCGAACTGATCCAGCACCAGGCAGAGCTTGCCCCCTACGATCCAGCGGCGGTGGGACAGGCCCTTCTTGCCGATCTGGGCGGCACTGCGCCCTTCCCGGACCGGGTGGAGCAGCTCGATCCCATAGGTGTCGACGACGTCCGAGCGTACCGAGATGACTTGTCTTGCCCCCACTGCGGCTCCCACGGGCTGCCCCAGTACGGCCCCTCGCGCGGCCGGCAATCGTATCTGTGCAGGATGTGCCATTACAAGTTCACGCCCGGCGGCAACCGCAGCTACTATGCCGCATCGACCCAGCGCCAAGCGCTCAAGATGTACGGCGAGGGCCTGAATCTGAGTGCGATCGCGCGCGTGCTGGAGGTCAAGAAGCTCACCGTCTATGGCTGGATCAAAAAAAGCGCAGCAGGCGGTTCGAGGGACGTCCGTCATCACACGTGCGCGCGGCTACGCGCGCACGCCCCAGCCCGCGCAGGTCATCTCCTTTGACGAGATGTGGACCTACGTGCAAGTCCGGCGGTAGCAGGCGGTCGGTCAGTAATCAGGATCCAGAGTGCAGCCTGGTCCGCGGTCCCGAAGGCATGATCCGGTCCGGCCACGAAGCAGTCGGCTTGCTGCCACTGGTGCCTGCCCTGGGGCCGGCAGGAGAAAGGGTCTTGGGAGAGCGCACACAGCGGTGCCAGCCCAAAGCCTGCAGACAGTCGCGCCATGGCGGACTGTCCTGCCCCTAGTTGGCCCGCACCGCCACGTCTCATCCGGCGAGGTCCGCCGCCCGCGTACGCCGCCACCAGCGAGCAGGACGTGTCAAGCCTCGGGCAGAGCTGTGCCTTGGTACCCCACGCTGCCCCAGAGCCACCCGCCGGTCCTGGAGCCGCGTGGGGTCCACGGCCTGCACTGGAAACAGGCTTTGACATCGATCTGCGTGACACAGAAGTTGCGTTTGCCACCACCATTAGCTAGCTCGTCCCGACCTAGGCCAGACGCAGGACGGGCAGACGTTGCTCAAGCATTTGATAGACTGAGTGGGCAGAACGCAGGGCACATCTCCGGTGCAGAGTGGTAGGGTATTGCTCCATTGTGCCTGAGAGCCATGCGTGGTGCCGAGTCACTGGTCCTCTCTGCTCTCTAAAACAAATACAAACAGTCTCCTGTATTCGTTACCATTACTACGGCCCTGCAGGAAGCCAGTATTCAGTTTGTTTCCCTCCAAGAGAATATTGACACCATCTCCGCTATTGGCAAGCTGTTCTTCCACTGCATGGCGTCCCTAGCCGAGTTTGGGCGTGATCTGCTCCGGGAGCGGGTACAGGCCGGTCTGCAGGTTGCTCGATCACGTGGCCGCAAGGGCGGACGCAAACCTGTGCTGGAAGGCCGGAAGCTGGAACGGGCTGCCCAGCTTATACAGGAGGACCAAGCTCCCATAAGTGAGATCGCCCGAATTGTCGGGATTTCCCGTGTTACCCTCTACCGTTACCTGAACCCTGACGGCACACCACGACAAAAGTGAAGGGACAGGAAAAGCGTGGTCGCTACTCAGAACCTCCAACAACAATGACGAAACTTCCTTGGACATAGCAATCAGGCACATGAATACAGACGAATCTTCCCCGAATAACGAGAGCCTCTTGTCAGGAGCTCGTTTTTTCCGTTGTGCCCTGCAAGTCAATCCGCATGGATACAAGGAACAATTCCGGGGACAGCAAGCGGCTGGCAATGAAGTGTCGTATGCAAAGGCTATAGTGGATAAGGCCAAAGAGAATGATGTTTCGGTTCTCGCCATTACCAATCATAACGATGCCAAGGCAGTTACGGTATTCCAAGAGACAGCCTGTGGACAAGGTATTACCATATTTCCCGGCTTTGAACTTTCTTCTAGTGAGGGCATCCACATTCTGTGCCTCTATGGCCCCGAAACCAATGATGAGAATCTCGGACGCTTCCTAGGAGAATTTGGTATCCGTCAAACTACAGCCTCCGCGAATTTGGCCAACAAGCCCTTTGAAGAGGTTCTTTCAGTAGTCAGATCACAAGGAGGAATAGGAATCGCCGCGCATGTGACAACCAACAAGGGCTTGTTTAAGGTTCTCCCCGGCCAGGCTCGCATCAATGCCTGGCGAGCACAAGACTTGCGGTCCATTCAGATACCTGGTGCTATCACACAATTGCCTAAGGAGATACTGCCCATCGTAAAGAACCAGAATCCAGATTATCGTCGGCACCGCCCTGCAGGTGAGAATCTGGCGGTTGCCGTGGTCAATGCTAGGGATGTAGCCGAACCCGCTGGCCTAGATCATCCAGCAGCCACCTGTTGGATCAAAATGTCGGAGATAACCATAGAAGGCTTGAGGCAAGCCTTTCTGGACCCTGACTCCAGGATACGACTGAACAGTGATCCGAAGCCAGAGGACCACGCCGAAATCCTCAGCCTAGCGTGGGAAGCCGGGTTTCTGGACGGTGTCACCATTCATTTCAACCCCAATCTGAACGTCTTGGTAGGGGGACGCGGGGCTGGTAAGTCCACCGTGATTGAAAGTGTGCGCTATGCGTTGGACCAGGAACCCATCGGTGACGAATCAGGCCGGACGCATGCCGGGATCGTACATCAGGTCTTGCGTCCAGCGACGAAACTGTCGCTCCGCGTGCGCACCCTGCATCCGGCTCCCCGCGAATATCTCGTCGAACGGACAGTGCCGAACCCACCCGTAGTAAGAGACGAAAATGGGCAATTGTCTCAGTTGCACCCCAGAGACATTCTGTCCCGAGTCGAGATCCTCGGACAACACGAAATCTCAGAGCTTACCCGAAGTCCGAAAAAGCTAACTGCGCTCCTTAACCGCTTCAGGACACCCGACGACTCGCTGGTGCAACGCAAGACTAGCGTACAGCGCGATCTGGCACAGACGCGACACGCGATCTTGGAAGTGCGTAACGAGCTTCAGCAGGTTGACTACCAGTTGGCCACGTTGCCTGCCCTGGAGGAAACACTGGTTCGCTACCAGGAGGCTGGACTGGAAGAACGTCTGAAGGCGCGCAGCCTGCTGATTCGCGAAGAGCGGATCCTGGACTCTGTCCCGGAGCGGATAAGCATTTTCCAGGAATCTCTGGACCTGCTGCGGCAAGAGTTGCCTCTTGATCTGGCCTTTTTGTCGGACAAGGCTCTAGCAGGCCTGCCGGGCCAATCGACGTTGGCGGAGGCAGTTCCCGTCTTGGAAAAATTAAGCCGCGATCTCAAACAGGTGGCCCTACGGTTTGAGGAAGCCCTCAAACGGGCCCACCAAGACATGATAGCCATTCGGGATCGGTGGGAACTTCGCAAGAACGATGTTGAAGATGAGTATCGGCAGATTTTGCGGGAGCTGCAAAAGGCCGCGGTGGATGGAGAAGAGTTCATTCGTCTGCGCAGTAAAATTGAGCACCTCCGCCCGTTGCGGCAGCAGGGGACCCTGCTGAAGCAGCTGGAGCAAGAACATACGGCACGACGGTTTGCGTTGCTGACAGAATGGGAAGAGGTCAAGGCCGCGCAGTTCCGGCTGCTGGACCAAGCGGCAAGGTTTGTAAACAGGCGTTTACGTGACCGGGTGAAGGTCGAAGTCACCGCTGGGGGGGATCGGGAACCACTTTATGAAGCACTTAGAAGCGAAATTGGTGGTCGCTTGTCCGAGACGATTGACCGCCTCAGGCAAATCTCGGACCTGTCCCTGCCGATGTTTGTGCAATGTTGTCGAAACGGGGCTGCCAAGCTCCAAGAAACCTATACCCTATCCCTGTCGCAGGCAGAGCGATTGGCGAATGCTTCCCCTGATTCCTTGATGAAACTGGAGGAACTGGAATTGTTGCCCACGACGGAAATCCAGCTCAACCTAGCTCCCGTGGGAGAAACTCCCGTCTGGCAAACTCTGGACCACCTCTCGACCGGACAAAAGGCCACGGCTGTGCTGTTGCTCCTGTTGCTGGATTCAGAAGCACCTCTGATCATTGACCAACCCGAGGACGATCTGGATAACCGCTTCATTACTGATGGGGTGGTACCCGGCATTCGGAAGGCCAAACGGCAGCGCCAGTTCATTTTTTCTACACATAATGCCAATATCCCAGTGCTGGGAGATGCCGAACTCATACTGGGACTGACGCCGGCAGGAGAAGCCAATCAAGGCAGCGCCGAAATCAAGCCAGAACACGTGGGCTCTATTGATGCACGTCCGGTGCGGGAACTCGTGGAAGAGATTCTGGAAGGGGGCACGGATGCCTTTGAGACCCGGCGGCTGAAATATGGATTCTGAGAGGATACATGAACAGGATCGAACTGATTGAACTGGTCCGTCGGGGTGAGAATTCGGGCGTTGAGTTCAAGCGGGACGACATTCGACAAGAGACCCTAGCCAAAGAGATGGCCGCGCTGCTCAACCTAGAAGGGGGATACATCCTGCTGGGGGTCGAAGATGACCATTCGGTATCTGGTCTGGTGCGTACCCCACACGATGCGGAAGAATGGGTGATGCAGGTAGCGCGGGACCATGTGCAACCTGCCGTGACTCCCTACTGGGAGACACTGGAGTGGCAGTCGAATATCGCTGTGGGCGTAATATCCCTCACCGCTAATGCTCCCGATAAACCCTACAAGGTCAGGCGGGCCGGCGCGTGGGTGACGCCTGTGCGGGTCGGTACGATTACACGCGACGCCACGCGCGAGGAGGAACAGCGGCTCTATCAACAGGGCGGGGAGCTGCGTTATGGTCTCAAACCCGTACCCGGCACCAGTCTGGATGATTTGGATAGATTTCGACTGCGGGATTATCTGGCTCGCGTGTTGGGCGGGGATGTGCCGGACGACCACGATGTAATCCAGTGGGAAAGCCGAGTACGCAACCTGGACCTGGCCACGACCGCCGCCGGTCGTACGGTGCCCACGATTGACGGCATGCTTCTGTTCGGCCAGGATCCCGGCCGCTTCGTGCCGCAATCCGGCCTGCGGGCCATTTGCTATCTTGGGCCCGAACCAGACTATGCGGTGCGCGCCGATGAGGATATCAAGGGGCCCCTGGTGCTCCTGGGCAGCCGCACCAGGACCGTTATCGAACCGAGCATCGTGGACCGAGGCTGGGATTTTATACGGCGCAACACAATGCCAGACGCTTGGTTGGAAGGTGCCCGGCGACAGGAACGGTGGATGTACCCAGAAGAAGCCCTGCGCGAAATCCTGGTCAATGCCCTGGTCCACCGTGACTACAGTATCGCAGGGACAGACATTATGCTTGCGATCTATTCCGACCGGCTGGAGATTCAGAGTCCGGGACGATTGCCCAATACCGTAACCACCGACGGCATGAAGCTGGGCTTGCGCTATGCCCGCAACCAGACCCTAGTAAATGTGATGCGTGACTACGGTTACGTGGATGCCCGTGGCATGGGCATCCGCAACAAGGTGATTCCCGGCATGCGGGCCCACAATGGCACGGAACCGGAACTGATCGAGGAAGATTACCGGTTTACGGTGCGCCTGTGGAAGGAAGCTTCGTGAGAGCCATTGCCCACCCGCGGGAAACCCGTGCCCACGCTGCCTGTCAGTACCCTTGGCCCATATCTTCTCAGTGGAAAAAGTCGGTCCCGATTTGTATGGAGCCAAGAGTTACGCAGTTGTAGGGGATGCGGAGGCATCAGACAGCCATGACAAATGGTCTCACCGAGTAGCGCGATGCGGATAGGACAGAGCGTGCCGCCACCGCCTAGCTCCATGGTCAGGAACCGGTTTCCTGCATCCCTCCCGTGGTCACCCGGCAGATACCATCTATCCCATGAGTGCCCCCCGGATCGATACCCCTGCACGAAGACCGTCCATCGGCCACCGCAGAAAAGTATCGCCCCGGCCCACGATGCCTTCACGCGCCGGCGGGGACGATGCGGTCTTGGATCCGCCTTCTGCCCCCAAGAGGAAACAGGTGACCCAACCCGGGCGCGGCCCGCATCCTCCGGGGGGCACGGCCTCCACCTCGGTCCCCGACAGTAGACCGACGGCCCCACAACAGGGATGCCCGCATCCGGACGGTACGACCGCGGCACCCCACCGGGCCCATCGCCAGGTCCATTCGAACTGGAAGGGCCACGTGCAGAGCCAGGATCGGAACATGCCGTTACCGCAGAGGCCTCAGCGGGGATAAGGCCCAGGCCTCCGGCAGTGCTTCGATATCTGGCCGATCCATTCTGTACATTGCCGACAACTGCGCAATTCCTGTCCTAATTGAAATTGAATAGATACTCTTGTTGATGCCAAAGCAAGAGACACGACTTCCTGTTCGAGGGGCGCGCCCGTGTGGTCCTTGAAGACAGAGGTGTCAGGAGAATGCTGGGCAGTCGAGTGCCGGTCGCTGAAAGCCATGGATGCCCCTACATCACCAGGGAGCAAGAGGCGCACAAAATGGGACGCGGGAGGCCAGTCTTGATGCTTGAAGCCGTGACCATGCTGCAACGCGCAATGCCGCGCCGCATCAGAGTCCAAGCCAGTTTGCAGACAAGTTCGAGTTACTCGCCATTGGTCGTGGCTGTTTCCTGTTTGGCCACCGTCCAGATTTGATCGGCTGTCACAGCGGAATGGGTTTCCTGAATTCCATCCGGCCAGTAAATTGTGATTTCGGCCCGCGTATCGAGACCCAGACCGAAGTGCAAGGCCAGATCGTTGCCCGCCCCCAGGCTGGAACCACTCTGCACTTCTTGCATTTGGGTCAAGCCACCCTCAGTCCGCACCGTGACCCGGGTCCCAATGGCATTGCGATTCACTCCCTGCCCACCGATCAATCGGACTGTCAGCCAGTGATGCTCCGGGCCTTCCAGACCCTGGTTGCGGTACAGCGTGAACCCCTCATTCCATTCGGTCACAATGAAATCGGTCCAGCCGTCGTTGTCATAGTCCGCGTAGGCGGCCCCCATGGTAGGCCGGGGTTGTTCCCGCCATGCTGAGGGCGTCACGTCGTGGAACGTGCTGTCGCCCTGGTTGCGGTAGAGATAATTCTGGCGGGCAAACAGCATGTCCATCAAGGCCCCGGGTTCCAGCGCACGCGGCTTCACGGTCGTGGCCGCCAGAAAAAGATCGCGCCAGCCATCGTTGTCGTAATCGAGAAACAGGGCACCCCAGCCGACCACGCCGTTCTCGTGCACGCCCACGCCCGCCGCGGCCTCGGTGTTCACAAAGGAACCATCCCCGCCATTGGTCAACAGCGTCATGGGACGGACCATGTTGGAGAAGTACATGTCGAGGTCGCCGTCATTGTCGAAGTCGTTGACCGCCAGCCCCATGCCGCTGGTGACAATGCCTGCGTTCGAGAGAGTGGAAGCATCTTGCCAGCACCAGCCGCCGCAGCCTGCCCCGTCGTTGCACCACAGCACATTGCCGATGGGATTGGCATATTCATCGTTGACGACATAGATGTCAAGGTCACCATCGTTGTCGTAATCCAGGAAACTGCCGGCAAAACCAGCCCCCAGCAACTTGGGGTGATGCATCGTGAAGGACATGTCAGCAAACGTGCCATTCCCCTGGTTGCGGTAAAGACGATCCTGATGGGTGGCGAAATCCACCGGGCGGCAGTCGGGCAGACAAGTCCAGTTCACGACATACAGGTCCAGCCAGCCATCACGGTCGAAATCGCCCCAGGCCGCGGACTGCCCCTTGCCCGCATCACCCACGCCCGCCACCGCGGTGACATCCTCAAATCCCTGTCCGGCCCGGTTGCGCAGGAGCATGTTGGCATTCTTGTTCAGGATGTAGAGATCCAGCCACCCATCGTTGTCGTAATCCGCCCATGCCGCTCCACCGCTGGCCCTGTCCGGAAATGCCACCTGATCTGACCACTGGGACACGGCAAAGCTGCCGTCCCGCTGGTTGTGATACAGCACATTCGGCGCCAGATTGCCCGTGACGAACAGGTCGGTCCAACCGTCGTTGTCATAGTCGCCCCAGGCCTGTCCCACACCCAGGTAGCCTTCCACCCCGTCCATGGCAAATTCGCCCCGGTGCACGGCCTGGATGCCGGCACTCTGGGTGACGTCCGCAAAGGTGCGGGAAGGTGTGCCCTGCACGATGCCGAAATCCGGCGCCGGTGTGGGCACTGTCCACAACGCGCTCCCCTCCGCCTCCCAGGACAAGGCACAGCCCGCCAGCATCAGCAGGGCCACAGTCTGGAGCAGCAGGCATGGAAACATCCGCCAGTTCACAGCGCTTTCGCCTGTTCTCGATCCCGGGGACGATACATGCGCGGATGAGCCGGCACCGACCCCTCGTAATGCGCCATGATCCGCTGCACAGCCCGGCGGAGACGCGGATTCCACGTCGCGGGCAAGGTCTGGGACTTCTCCACCATCTGCCGTTGGGTGGGCTCCGGCAACGCTGGAAAATCCGGTTGGTACCACAATGTCACGACCGTGCGCTCCTGCCCGCTCCGGTTGGCATGGGCTGCATGCAGCAGCCGCGCATCGCCCAGAACAAGATCGCCGGCCTGCACCGGCACGTCGATTTCATCCGGCCGGGACTGGAACTCCGGCCGCGCCGCATCCTGCATGCGGTGCAGCTCCTCGGTATGCGGCGCGCCGATCACCTCGTGCAACGGATTGTGCTGAAAGTGGGATCCTGGAATCACCCGCAGGCACCCGTTGAAACGGGACGTGTCGGTCAAGTAGTACATGGCAAACACCTGTTGGGGCGCCGGCTCAAAGTCTTCCGGTTCCACCCAGGTGAACCAGTCGTAGTGCCAGAACAGCTGCGGACTGCGCGGCGGCTTGCTGATCACGTAGCCGTCGGTGAAGGTCACCCGGGTGTATCCCAATTGCCGCATGCAGTGGAACAAGCCGGGATGGAGTACCAGTTCGCCCCAGATTTCGTCCTCCACGCCGGAGAATCCGAACATGCTGCCGGTCGACCGGTGCCGCGCCCGGGCGACCGCCGACATCGGCGCCACCAGCTTCTGTGTGGCGCCGCGCAGGCGCTGCAGCCACGCCGCGTCCAGCACCTGTGGAAACAGGCAGTACCCGTCGCGATGCAGTTGCGCTCGTTGCGCGGGGGCTTCAATCTGCATGGGCTGTTTCCTGGACTGTGGCGGCAGAGTCGCCTTGTGGTGGGCCGACGCTATCCCTTGACACCACTGACGACCACGCCTTGGATGAAATAGCGCTGGGCAAAGAAAAAGAGGGCCAGACAGGGAGCCATGGTCAAGAGTGACACCACCATCAAGTGCGCCCATGTCCGCACCGGTCCCCAGCCCGCGCCGGACGCCGACTGGCGATAAAACTGCATGGCAATGGCCAGTGTATGCTTGTCGTTGGTATTGAGATAGATGATGGGGGCCAGGAAATCGTTCCACTGCTCCAGAAACGTGAAAATCGTGACGGTGGCCAGGGCCGGGAGCGACAGGGGCAGAATTACGCGGACGAAAATGCCAAAGTGGCTGCACCCGTCAATGCGGGCCGCATCGTTCATTTCCGACGGGATGCTCATGAAAAACTGGCGCAGCAAAAAAATGTAGAACGCGCCCAGACCCAGCCAGTTGGGCACAATGAGCGGCAGAAAGGTGTTGACCCACTTCAGCTTGGTGAACAGGATGTAGGTGGGAATCAGGGTCACGTGGTATGGAATCATCATGGTGGACAGCACCAGGAGGAACAGGGGGGTGCGCAGTCGGAAGCGCATGCGGGCAAACGCATATGCCGCCAGCGAGGTGCTGAGCAGCCGTCCCAGGATGACCGAGAACGTGATGATGGACGTATTCAGCAAAGACCGGAAGAACGGAAAACTCTCCATGGCGTGCGGGTAGTTTTCCCAACGTATGCGTTCCGGCAGCCACGTGGTGGGAATGCTGAAGATCTCATGTTCCGCCTTCACGGAACTCGTCACCATCCACAGAAAAGGAACCATGAGCAAGGCTCCCAGCCCTGCCAGCAGCAAGTAGTACAGGGAGTGGGTGAGGATCAAGTGCACACTGCGACGCTGTTGCCAAGCGGGTGCGGAAGGAAAGGGCAGCGTCATGCGACTGGCGTGGCGCTGGCTTCAAGATGCAGGCCGGCCATGACCCCACTGTGCCAAGGAGGAGCGTGGAGTCTTGAGTCTGCGCCAAGACGGTTCATGGCGACGGTTCCGTCTGCTCCCCTTCGTAGTACACCCAACCGGAAGACTTGAAAACGATCAGGGTAAAGATCAGAATGATGAAAAACAGCACCCACGCCAAGGCCGATGCATAGCCCATCTTGTAGTACTGCCATCCTTGGCGATACAGGTAGAGGACATAGAACAGGGTGGAGTTGGCCGGGCCGCCATTGGTGATCACGAACGCGTTGGTAAAGACCTGCCAGGACCCAATGATGCCGATCAGCAGATTGAAAAAGATCACCGGGGTGGTCATGGGCAGCGTGACATGGCGGAAACGCCGCCACGCCCCTCCTCCGTCCAATTCGCACGCCTCATACAAATGCGTGGGGACGCCCTGCATGCCGGCCAGATAGATCACCATGCCGCCGCCGATCCCCCAGAGGCTCGTGACAATCAGGGTGCCCAAAGCCCAGTCCGGATCGGTGAACCACCGCGGTCCTTCCATCCCCAGAGACCGCAGGACACTGTTGACAATGCCGGCATCCGGATTGAAGACCCAGAGCCACATAACCGCCACGGCCACGCCCGACACGACCGCGGGCAGATAGAAGACAGTGCGCCACACGGACAGGCCACGCACATTCTGATTCAGCAACAGCGCGACCAGGTACCCGGAGACCACCACCAGCGGCACGCTGACAAACGTGTAGACGGCCGTCACCCGCAGCGACTTCCAAAACAGCGGATCTTCGGCAAACATGGCCCCGAAGTTCGCGAATCCCACCGGCTGGGGCGGCAAGAGAATGTTGTAGTTGGTCAGGGCGAAGTAGAGGGACGCTACCAAGGGGCCGGCCAGAAAGACCAGAAAGCCGAGAATCCAAGGCAACAAAAAGAGGTAGGCTTCCAACTCCTCGCGCAGACGCATGCTCATGACACAAATGGACCATACAGGCGGCCTCCCCCTTCGCAAACCAAGGCCCAAGAAGGGGAGGCCGGTTTGGACATCACATGGCCGCTGCGGGCAACGCCTAGGTCAACAGGGCATCCACTTGGTCCTTGGCCTTGGTCAACGCTTCCTCCACAGACTGGTCGCCGTTGTAAATCAGATCGATTTCCGCCGTGAAAATGTCGCCGATTTCCGCTCCGTGGGAACCCAGAGAATAGGGTCGAGCCGCGCCATCGGCCACCGCCGCTTCCTGGCGGGCAATGATCAAATGCCACACGTTGGACTGGGCCTCGCTCTCCGCTTCGGGAATGACACCTTGGGGATCATAGGCGGGAATGGTACCCACTTGCACGAATTGCTTTTGGCCTTCCAGCTTGGTGGCGGCCCAACTGACATAAGTGTAGGCCTCGTCCTTGTGGTCGGACGCCGCGCTGACGGTCCAGCTGTTGCCGCCGTATTTATTCGCCCGGCGCTTCTGGAAAGGAGGCGCAATGACGCCCCAGTCGAAATTGGCCTGTTTCATGACACCGTAGATATTCCAGTTCCAGGTGTAGGCCACCTTGCCGCTGAGATAGGGGCCATCGGCGCCGACGACGGATTCGTCCGCAGGGCGTGTGGCCACGTTGTGCGTGAGCTCGAAATCGACCAGATACTGCCAGGCTTCGATGAACTCGGGGTCCGTGAAACGGGTCACCGTCGGATTCTGGTGGGTTTTGTCGTCAAAGAACTCCCCGCCGTTGGTCCAGACCATGTCCCTGTACGCGCTGTTCTGAATGCGGCCCAAGGCAATGCCCCATTGTTCGAATGAACCATCCTCCGTGCGCTTGGTGGTCGCGATCGCAGCTTGCAACAAGTCGTCCCAGTTCCAGGTCATGACATCTGGATGACCCCATTCCGGCGTCTCCAGGCCCGCTTCGCTGGCCAAGTCCTTGTTCACCCACAGGTTGGCGCTGTCCGGGTGCCATTGAGGCAAGCCGAAGGGCACGCCGTTGACACCGGTGTCCAGTCCTGGGTCAATCGCCCACAGGTTGGGATCGATGGCCGGATCGCCATTGAGGAATTCAGTGAGATCGGCAGCCACGCCTTGTGGCAACAACACCATAAACTGACCTGCATCCATGAACATGACGTCCGGGGCGGTGCCGGCTGCCACCGTAGTGGGAATCTTGGAGTGGTAGCCATCCCATGGAGCGGGTTCATTGGAAACATCCACGTGTGGATGTTGCTCCGCGAAGGCCCCAATGGCAGAGTCGAACGCTTCGCCCCACCAATGGGCAATCCGGAGCGGGACGGGCTCCATCATTTCGTCTGTGGCATCGGGAGTCACAGGGACAGCGCACGCTGCCAAGGCGGCACCCGCCAAGCTCAAACCGGTCAGTTGCAGAAAAGTGCGACGCGACAAAGCAGGCTGTAGGTTCATCTTGTCCTCTCTCAGAATCAGGATTACAACTGGGGCAAGGGGCCGAACCAGCCTCGCAGTCTGTCCTGAGAAGAATTGTGCCACAGCGGCAACGCGCGTCCAAGCAATCGGAAAGTCGGGTCCCGCGCATTCTCCAGAGGAAGCAAGTCAGCATTCACGGGAACTGGGGTTGCCCCCTCCAGCAAGAAACCAACGACGTACCGCATACGCGGCTCAGTCAAGGTGGTTGCCATGGAGCTCACCGGGAACGCCTCCTTCCATTTTTTATACAAAATTAATCCTTTTTGGGAAATTGTTCACGGAACCGCAAAATCGCACCCCGTACGATTCCATGGTCGTATCCAATGCGACATTCCCCTGAGCCGGTTCACAGGAACCCGCTTCACAAACATTTCCGAGACGGACAATCCGGTGCTGGGGGTCGCGGCCCAGACCCAGTCCAGCACTGGCCTGTACCAGTCTCTGACCGAAAGCGTGGTGCGCATCGAAGTGGAGCGGGCCGAACCTGCTGAAGGCTTCTTCCCCCACAACCTGGATGCAGAGGCCCTCAGGCCCCGAATCCTGCAGCCTGACTTCCAAGGCAGCAGTACCGGTTTCGCTTTCAATGACGAGGGCCACATCGTCACCGGCTTCCACAACGTGGAAGGGGCCCGCAGCATCCACGTCATCCTGGCAGACGGCAGATGGTTCAAGGCTGAAGCCGTGGGGACCGATCCCTACGCGAACTTGGCTGTCCTTGCGATCCAGGGGAACGACCACGGCCTGCAGACTTTGCCAATCGCCATCGCCAGTCCCGCACATTGGCGAGACGGTCTACGCCTTTGGGTTCGCGGACAGTCCCGACAGCACCTTGACCAAAGGCATCAGCAGCAGTCGCAACGGCTCTGCAGCGGCCTTGCGCCACCAAGGCTATGCCCTGCCCACTTCCATGCAGAGGGACTCCTTGAACCACAGCATTCCCACCGATTTTGTGAGTGCCATAGCCCCTGTGCTGGCTACGGAACAGGACTATGTCTACCCATACCTCGGGGTGTCAGGCGACCAGCTGACCCTTGAAAAGACCCAGGAACTGCAGCTGCCCAGCATTCGCAGTGGCGCTTTCATTGCCGCCGTCAGCCCGGACAGTCCCGCAGCCAGCGGGGGCTTGACCGCCGGGGCCGTGGTAACCGGCATCAACGGAGAACCAGTGGACAGCTTCGCCGACATGGCGGCCAGTCTGCTTTTTGGCTTTGCACCGGACGACACAATTTCCGTCTCCGTGTGGCGCCAAGGCACTAGCGAGGATCTGAAGATCGTGCTGGGCGAGAGAGCTCCGTCCACTAGCTAGGTCGCCCCATCGACCATGGCAAGGGTCCAGACATCCTGTCTGGCCCTGTTCATTTCCATGCTGGCTGTGCCCCTGTGCAAACATTGTCCAGTCTCTCGGCAAGGGTTAGAATCGGGAAACACCATCAAGTTGGGATTGGGTTGCCACTGCATGGGCAAAGGCTAGGAAGAGGTCTGCCTGTCCGCGCCGTCCCGGCAAGGCAGACACAGGACCACAACGGGAGCAGAACATGTACGACTTGGAAATGCAGAAGTATCTGTTTGACTTGCAAGGATACTTGGTGCTGGAGAATGTACTGTCCCTGGCAGAGATCGCCCAAATCAATGCGTTGATCGACGCGCAAAACCTGCCCACCCCGGGTGTTGTGGAGCGATTTGGCAGCGCCCCTGCGGGCTCCGGATTTCTCAATTGGGGCATCCCGTTCTGCAACCTGTTGGACCATCCCAGCATCCTGCCCATATTGCGGTTTCGACTGGGAGACTGTTTCCGCCTGGATCGGATATACGGCATGTACATGCGCGAAGGCATGCCCCGCGGCCATCTGCATGCCGACTACGGCGCTTCCGCCCCGCATTCGGGGGTCCAACCGGGCGAGATCTATCATCCGCCGGACACCGAGCTGGTCAACGGATTCCTCGTGGTGACCTGGAACCTGGCTCCAGCCGGACCGGAACATGGCGGATTCTGCTGTATCCCGGGCAGCCACAAGAGCCGTTACCGACTGCCCCAGCAGGTGGCGGCAGCCCCGGAAAAGTCGCCGCAGGTGGTGATGCCGGAAGCCGGGGCGGGATCGGTCGTGATCTTCACCGAATCCCTGACTCACGGCACCGCGGCCTGGACCGGAAAGCATGAACGGCGCGCCTTGCTGTACAAATATTGCGTCTCGCAGATGGCTTGGACGGCGGCCCGGGTCGACATGCCAACCGACGTGGACTTGACGGCAAGACAGAAGATTCTGTTCCATTCTCCGGCAGACCCGCATCGGCACTTCCCTTCCCTGTTCGAAAGCCCCAATGGCACAACCTAGCAACCGGTTCCGGACCTTTCAGAGTGCGCGGTGGGCATTGGGTTCGGGCAGCGGCGCAGATAGGGACATGATTGCGTTCCAAGATTGAACAATCCCTGTACCGCAGACCCTGCCCAGGGACATCCCTGCCGACGCCCTGAACTGTGGTCTGTCCACGGCAATGCCTGGGAGCAGGTTGCGCAGTCCACAAAACCCAATCTGCTTCTTGGCTTGCTGGGGACACCGATACGCGTACACGATGTGCAGCCGGAACCGGGGGCCCTGTGGAGGCACCGTCGGCAGCCGGACCTGGGGAGTTGCTACAATGGCGCGCAGGAGGCAGGAACAGCATGGCTCTGACAGGCATCAAGCGCAATGTGGCGGACCAGCCCGCCGGGGCACTGACTCTGGAGGGCGGGATCCAGTATCCGTCCGATGATGGTGAACGCATGGCCGAAACCGACCTTCAGTACTACGCCATCACGGATGCGGTCTTCGCCCTCAAGGAGCACCTGGCAAGTCTGGGCCGGACAGGAACCGTGCGCGGGGACTGCGCCCTGTATTACAATCCCGGCAGTCTCACGGCCTATGTGGCCCCGGATGTGCTGTTCGCCTTTGACGTGACAGTGCCCCGGGAGGGGGGCTTCGCACCCTGGGTGCAGGGGAAGGTGCCGGACCTGGTCATGGAAATGGCATCGTCATCGACACATGATCAGGACAGCGGCACCAAGCACACGCGGTATGCCTCCCTGGGCATTGCGGAGTATTGGCAATACGATCCCCACCATCAGTATCTGCCGGACGATCTGATCGGGTGGTGCCTCCGGGCGGACCGCTACAACCGGATCCCAGTACCATACGACGAGACCCGCGGCGCATGGGTCGGTGAGAGCAAGGTTCTGGGCACCGTCTGGGGTCTGGAAAAGGCAACCGGCGCCTTGCGTTTGTGGAATCCATCCGTGCAAGCATGGTACCTAACGGCCGAAGAGACGGAAGCAGCGCGCCGCCGGGAAGCCGTCCGGGCCGACCAGGAAGCCGTCCGGGCCGACCAGGAAGCCGTCCGGGCCGACCAGGAAGCCGCCCGGGCCGATCGGGAGGCTGCCCGGGCCAATCAGGCAGAAACGGAAATAGCGCGACTGCAGGCCCTGTTGCGCGGCGCGGGCAACGAATCCGCGGACTTTCCAACCTGACTGTACGATCACCACGCGTGCCAGTCGCCTACCATGATGCTTGTGGCCGCCCACGACAGGTCTCGGCGGGCCCCAGGATCAGGAGGGCATCAGCGACAAGATTAACCACTGTCCAGCCCGTGGTCAACCTGCGGGTTTCGCTGCCTGCACCCATATGAGTCCCTGTCCCGTGCCGTACCTGAGATCAGTCCACGATATTGCGGCAGTCAGGGACAGGCACTGTGATGGGATCGGTCTAGCCCGCACAAGCCGCATCTCGATTGGCACTGCAGTGGGACAGTCCAGGCGCCCAGCAGATACCTGAGCAATCCGGGGATCCGATTGGAAGGCGACTTTGACAGCGGGCCTGCCACAGTGAAGCAGCATGTTCTGCCCTGGTGCACACGCCGAGCGGCAGCTTGTCCTCATAGCTGGAAGAAGACTGCTCAGTGTTAGACTTTGGCTCAGCTACAACAGCCAGCCTGTGGCGGGTATTGGCCATCGCAAGAGGTTTCCATGAGTGCCATCATCAGTCGTGAAGTAATCCTGAAATCCCGTCCCGAGGGCATGCCCACTGCGGACAATTTCGAAATACGGGAAACGGCATTGCCGGACATCGAAGGCAATCAAGTCCTGATTCAAAATCGCTTCATGTCGGTAGACCCTTATATGCGGGGTCGCATGCGGGCCGGCAAGAGCTACGCCGCGCCCTTTGCCACCGGCGAGGTCATGACCGGCGGAGTCGTGGGCAAGATTGTCGAATCCAACCATCCCAACTGGGCCGTGGGCGACTTGGTGCTGCACATGAACGGCTGGCGGGAGTTTCACATCTCCAGCGGCATTGGCTTGACCCAGGTAGATGAGTCCATTGCGCCCATGCAAGCCTTTCTGGGCGTGGCGGGCATGCCGGGCCAAACGGCCTATTTCGGCCTCCTGCGCGTTGGCGAGCCCAAGCCGCACGAGACCGTTCTGGTGTCCGCCGCCTCCGGAGCCGTGGGCGGCATGGTTTGCCAGATTGCCAAGATCAAGGGATGCCGCGTGGTGGGCAGCGTCGGAACCGACGCGAAGGCCCAGTGGCTGCTGGACGAAGCCGGTGTGGACGATGTGATCAACCACAAGCAGGAATCCGACCTGACCGCGGCCGTGGCCGCCAAATGCCCGAAAGGGGTCGATGTGTATTTCGAGAATGTGGGAGGCGCCCATCTCGAGGCAGCCCTCGCCAACATGAACATGTTTGGGCGCATTCCCTGCTGCGGCATGATTTCCCAGTACAACAACCGGGGACCGGCGCCAGGGCCCTCCAACCTGACCTTGGTCGTGGGCAAGCGACTCAAGCTGCAGGGGTTCATCGTGTCCGACTTCGCCGAAGACGTCGAGGACTTCTACCGGGATTTCAAGCAGTGGAGGGACGAAGGCCGCATCAAGTGGCAGGAAAGCATTGTGCAAGGCATCGAAAATGCGCCAGAAGCCTTCATCCGGCTTTTCACCGGCGCCAACCAAGGCAAGATGCTGGTCGAACTGAACGTCTGACCTGAAACTTCGCACTGGTTCCAGTCCCATGACCGCTCTCAGATTCGCCGACATCGCGCGCCTGCCCTTGCCTGGCGACAACGTCGCCATCGTGTCGCGCCGTCTGGAGCGAGGCACCCGCATTGCCACCCCATCCGGCACGGTCACACTGAACGCCACGGTGCTGGAAGGCCATCGCTTTGCCTGGATGCCTATCGCCCAAGGGGAGCCGGTCCTTTCCTGGAACCTGCCTTTTGGGACTGCCACCTCCGACATTCAACCCGGCCAATACATTTGCAACCGCGATATCCTGCATGCCCTGGAGGGCCGGGACATTGACATGGAATTGCCGGCACAACCCAATTTTGAAAGCGAGATTCCGCCTTTCGAGCTGCAGGAGTCCGAGTTTGTGCCCGGCCCTCCCACAGATCTTTACGAAGAACCGGGCACATTCAGGGGTTATCCCCGTCCCGCGGGACGCGGCACCGGCACCCGCAATTACATTGTGCTGCTGGGCACCTCCTCCCTGACGGGAGGATTTGTCCGGGCCCTGGAAGACATGCTACGGCCAGAAGTGGCTGCGCTGCCAAACGTGGACGGCATCGTGGCAGTGGCCCATACCGAAGGAGCGGTGCCCCATCCCAACAACCGGGAAACGGTGCTGCGCACCCTGGCGGGCTACCTGGTGCATCCCAATACGGGGGCCCTGTTGGCGGTGGACTACGGCACCGAAGCCATCACCAACACCGACCTGGATCACTTTCTCCAGGAGCACCGCTATCCGGCAGAGCAGGTGCCCCATGCCTTTCTGTCCCTCCAGACTTCCTTTGACCAAGCCTTGGCCGCTGCCGCCGCCACGGTGCGGTCCTGGCTGCCACAGGTGGATGCGACAGAACGCCAGGAGAGACCTCTCGCCGACCTGAAGATTGCGCTGCAATGCGGGGGTTCCGATGCCTTCTCCGGCATTTCCGGCAACCCGCTGGCCGCATGGGTGGCGCGCGAGGTCATTCGCCATGGCGGCGCGGCCAATCTGGCCGAAACCGATGAACTGATCGGGGCCGAGTCCTACGTGCTGCAAAATGTCAAGAACTGGCCCACGGCCCGCCGGTTCCTGGAAGTCAGCGAGCGCTTCAAGGACCGTGCGGCGCGGCACGGGCATTCGGCCGAAGGCAATCCCTCCGGCGGAAACAAATTCCGGGGCCTGTACAACATTTTCCTGAAATCCATTGGGGCTGCCATGAAACGGCATCCCGATGTGCGTCTGGACGGCGTGCTGGAATACGGCGAACGGTTCCCAGGGCCAGGCTACTATTTCATGGACAGCCCGGGCAATGACCTGGAGAGCATTGCCGGACAGGTCGCGACCGGCTGCAATCTGATTTTCTTCGTGACCGGCAACGGGTCCATCACCAATTTCCCGTTCGTGCCCACATTGAAGATCGTGACCACCACCGACCGGTACCGCCTGCTGCACAAGGACATGGACGTCAATGCCGGTCTCTATCTGGACGGGACCGGCATGGATGTGCTGGGCCGGGATTTCTTCGACCTGACGCGGCGGGTCGCGGCCGGAGAACGGACTCTCGGGGAACAAGCGGGACATTCCCAGATTCAGTTGTGGCGCAACTGGGATCTGGACACCGGGCAAGCGGACGTGAAACATCCCGCGCCTTCGTTGGCCGGACACCCTCTGTCCGTTGAGGCTCCGCCCCATGTGCCGGACTTCCGTTATCAGGGCATCGAGTATCAGGGCCAGGCCATTCCCCATCCCACGTGTCTCATCGTGCCCACCAGCCTGTGTTCCGGTCAGATTGCCAACCTGGCGGTGCGCCGGCTGCGGAACTCCCATCCCCACGCCGCCGAGAGAGGCCTGCATTTTGCGACACTCGTGCATACCGAAGGGTGCGGGGTGTCCAGCGGTTCTTCCGAGGAACTGTATACGCGGACCCTGACCGGCTACATCCAGCATCCCCATGTCCAGCATTGCCTGCTCCTGGAGCACGGCTGTGAAAAGACCCACAACGATTTCATGCGCCACGCCTTGCAGGACACTTCCGTGCCCACAGAGCATCTGGGTTGGGCCAGCGTGCAGCTGGACGGCGGCATCGCGTCGGTATTGGACAAGATCGACGTCTGGTTCCAGGCCCAGACTGCCCAGGGCCGGACCGCGATTCCCAAGACACGCGCAATCGGACTGGGAGGGCTGCGGCTGGGATTGGCCAGCCTGGGCACTCTGGGACATGACGGGGCGGACCTGTTGCGCGCCGGCGGTCAAGCAGTGGTCCACGCCGGCGGCTATGCCGTAGCCGCGGCCGGCACAGAGGCGGGCAGTCTCTTTGTGACTGACAATCCGGCAGACTCTACGCTGGCATATGCCCAAAAGGCCACCATGCCGGGCATGCACCTTATGGACTGTCCTACGCAGCACTGGGTGGAAACCCTCTCCGGTCTCGGGGCCACCGGCGTGGATCTGGTGCTGGTGCATGTGGACAACCACCCGGTACAGGGCCACCCGCTGATCCCGACCTTGCAGTTCACCACATCCGCACAGCCGCCAGGTTCCGAAATCCTGGACATCGACTTGGTCTTGGATCCCCACGCGGAGTTCCGTGCAAACCTGCAGCGGTTGTTTGATGCCATAGGGGACGTGCTGTCCCGCAGGGTTCAAGTCAAATCGATGCAGACCGGCAATGTGGACTTCCAGATCACCCGCGGGCCCAGCGGCATCTCTTTGTAGACGACATCCGCAACGCAGAGACGGCATCCCCTGCCAACGCAACATCAACTCCGACAGACGGTCTGGGCATGATCGTTGAGTCACTCCGCGCAGGGTTTCCAGAACCGCGGCGCATGTGTCGAGCACATCTGCAGCCTGCCAGGAATAGAATGGGCGGCCGTTGTGCTGGGCAGACCCGCAACAGCTGCGTCCCGAAAGCAAAGACGCACCGACCGTCCAGAGCGACAGTGCAATTTCACACGCGCTGTCCATTGTGGGTGACTCGTGTGTTGTGATCAAGAGACCCGGTCTCAACGTCTGTGCACAATCACATCAACAGGAGCAATCCATGCAAGGCAGGGGAAGGAAAACAAGCGCAGGATTCCCGTGCCAGTGGCTGATCGTCGCGGGGCTGCTGTTGGGCCTGTTTGATTCCATCTCCCTGGCCGCAGAGACAACCACCTATTACATCCGGACAGGGGACACCTTGAGTTCGGTGGCTACAGCCCATGGCATCACTCTGACCGAGCTGTTGGAACTGAATCCGGAAATCACAGACGCCAACAAAGTATACGCAGGAACTGCCATTCAGGTACCCGCTCCCGAAACGCAGGAAGACGGATCTGCCGTGGCACAGTGTCCGCAGCCGTACATTGTCGTAGCCGGGGACACTTGGGCATCCATTGCCATGGAGAAAGGAGTCGAAGCCGACATTCTGGCCCTGGTAAACAGCATGACGGTCACAGACGACTTGGCAGCGGGCACCGAGATATGCATCCCTGGCCCCCCGCCCACGCCAGGAAACAGTGAGGCCGGCACGTTTCCCCTGTTCTACGCCGCGGAGTGCCCTGGAGAAGTTTGGGTCTATGACGCCTTCGACAGCGAGAGACTGTTCCAGGAACCCCGTGTGTCTGCGAAAATATCCCCGCTGCAATGGGGCACTTACGTGTGCCATCTCGCCACGGAGTCCCGGTCATCCGACATCTGGATGCAAGTCCAGACGGAAAATGGGCCAACTGGGTGGGTAAAGGAACAGAGTCTGTTCTTGGAGGAGGAATACCGCGCGCGAGTCGAAGACCGCATAGCAGTGATTTCAGTGCAGATCGAAGACCATCAAGACACTATCGACAACTTGGAGGAGAGGAGGCAGTCTCAACTGTCCCTGGCCGCGGAATGCCCTGACGAAATCTGGATTTTCAATGACCTGGAAAGCGAAAAACTGCATGCGAAACCCAGTTTGTTCTCGGCAACATCGTTTCTGCAGTGGGGCACTCCCCTTTGTCCGATTGCCACGCGATCCCGGCTTCTCAACACTTGGATACAAGTGCAGGTTGCGGATGGACGCACCGGGTGGGTGAAGGAACCAAGCTTGTTGGCCGGCAATGCACACCTGGCTGAAGTCGAAGACCGCATAGAGGCGTTTTCACAGCAGATCGAGGAGTTCCAAAATGCCTTGCACAGATTGCTTGACGTGCAAGCCCACTTTGATTTGGAGCCAGAGGAGCCCCCTGCAGTTGATCTGGACCCTGCGCCTGCGCCGAAACTGGCTGCTACCCCAGCGCCGGCTCCAATCATCCCTGTTACGCCGGTTCCCATGCCCACAGCAGGAGGGGAAGGCGTACACATGGACATATTGGAAGTCTTGGTTGTGTCCCCTCATCTGCAGGGCTTTGCCTATGACCGGGCCGACTGGCGGCATTGGACAGATGCAGACAGGGACTGTCAGAACGCGAGAGCGGAAGTGCTCATTGCAGAATCGCTGGCGCCTGTAGCTTTCAGAGCGAACAATCCCTGCATTGTGCACTCGGGCCTATGGATAGGGCCTTGGGGCGGGGAACAACATACATTGGCTTCCCAATTGGACATAGATCATCACGTCCCCCTCTTCAATGCGCACCTGTCCGGAGGGGCAACTTGGTCAGTAGAGCAGAAACAGGCTTATGCCAACGACTTGTCCTTGGCGGCGGCCTTGCAGGCCACCAAGGCCTCCCATAATCGGCAGAAAGGAGGCCGCGGGCCGGAAGAGTGGAAGCCGCCACTCCGAGAGGCTTGGTGCACCTACGCCCAAGGTTGGATCGACGTCAAGCACAAGTACAGCCTGACCGTCACCGTGCCCGAAAAGGTGGCCTTGCAGGACATGTTGTCCACTTGTGACGGCGGCACCACGGCCACGGCGGTGCAACCCGTGGCACCGACACCGCCTTCCAGTTTGCCGGCCCCTGGTGCCGGAGAGGGTTTCTGGTACACCATCGGCAGCAGGGATTCCCTAGGTCAGATCGCGTCTCGCCATGACTGTCCACTCCACGTCTTGGTGGCGGTGAACCAAATCAGCAACCCCAGCACAATCCGCTTGGGTGCTCGTCTCTGGATACCCACCCATTGCGCTGTGCTTGACGCTCTCGCATCCGCATGGGCACCCCCTCCCACTGTGACTCCTGCGTTGCCTCTGCCAACCCCCACGCCAACTCGAACACCCGCTCCCGCACAACCACTGGCACGCACACCCACTCCCGTTTCACCACCACCGACAGCAACACAGGTTCCGGCACCTCCCACCCCGACGTACACTCCAGTGCCTCCGCCAGTCCCGCAAACCGGCTATCAGTGCACGGTCAATCCCTATAATCCTCCGCCCCGGCCCCCAAACCCGCACAAGACGTGCACATGGTTTGAAGAGAATGGCTGGACCCGTGCCGAATTTGACCAGCATTACGGCGGCAGTTTCTACTCCAGTCATGATCGGGACAAGGACTGCATACCGTGCGAGTCACTCCACTGAGTTCAAAGACGAGAACGGGTTGAGTCCCAAATGCCAGAAGGTCCTTGACAGGGCCTTCTGGCTGCACAGAGAAGTGGACTGACATCCTGCAGGCAAGGTGCGTTCCTCTTTCCAATGCCTGAGGATAAATCGCGCGCCCGGCAGGCGGAAGCACAGGATGTCTCTGTTGCCAACTCAGGAACCGGTCCGCCTAGGCACAGTTGCTGCGGCACGCGGCATTCGAGGCCGAATCGCTTGAGGATGGCATGGACCATGCCGCAGAGAAGATCATGGACACTGCATTGCGATCCCTAGAAGTGCAACAAGCCCTAAAATGGGTCCCGGGATTTTACTTGGACGGAAAGCACCTGAACGTCGCGGCATCAGTTCTGCATTGCCGCGGATGTCAGATGCACCTTGGGCCAGAGTCATGGCGGGTTGCACTTGTGCAGGATGGGTTGGCTTTGGAAAAGGTGGAAATCCGGGATGCTGCAGTACAGGCAGCGGAATACTGGGGCATCTCGGACATGCGGAATGCCCTTGAGACACACCGAGCCGTGGCTACGAATACGAAACTAGGTTTAGGATGTCATCGCGGACCTTGGAGAACAGGGATGTTCCTTCAGTGCTCCTTGTAAGCCCCTGAAAGTGTCAGTTCACCAGCAAAGTGGCAGGCGGAGTGGTGACCCGGTTCCACTTCCACCCAAGGGGGGGGCTCTTTCCGGCAGATGTCTTCCGCATAGTGACATCGGGGGTGGAAGTAGCAGCCGGTCGGCAGCTCGGCTGGGTTGGCCGTTTCCCCGTGCAGCACGATCCGTTCCTTGACCTCGTCTGGTGATGTCTTGGGCACCGCAGACAGCAACGCTTCGGTGTAGGGGTGACTGGGGACGCTGAAGATTCTTTTCGTGGATGCCGTCTCGACGAGACGTCCCACATACATGACCGCCACCCGGTCGGAGACATACTCGACCACGCTCAGATCATGGGCGATAAACAGGAACGTAAGACCAAACTCCTGTTGCAGGCGAGGCAGCAGGTTGAGAATCTGCGCCTGAATGGAAACGTCCAGGGCGGATACCGGCTCGTCGGCCACAATTACCCGGGGGCGGGTCGCAAGGGCGCGGGCGATGCCGATGCGCTGTCTCTGCCCCCCAGAAAAGGCATGGGGATATCGTCGCAGGTGCTCGATGTTCAGCCCCACGTGGCTTGCCAACTCCTTGACCTGATCCTCCAGTGCGCTCCCCTGGGCCAGGTTGTGCGTGCGCAGCGGTTCCGCAATGATGTCAAACACCGGCATCCGCGGATCCAGCGAAGAATAGGGGTCCTGGAAAATCATCTGGGCATGCGGACGGAGGGGCTTGAGTTCCTGATGGGTCAGTCTCGCCAGATTCCAGCTTTGCCCTTCATGATGAAACCAGACTTCCCCGGCCGTAGGGTCTACCGCCCGCAGCATGCACCGCCCCACAGTGGTTTTGCCGCTGCCGGATTCACCGACCAGGCCGAGTGTTTCCCCGGGGAACAGCTCGAAGCTGACATCGTCCACCGCTTTCAGATACCCGTGGACCCGGCGGAACATGCCCACCTCGATCGGGTAGTATTTCTTGAGATTGCGCACCTCAATCAGAGGGGAAACGTGGGCAGCCACTGTCAATCCGGTTGTGGCACGCCGGCCAGGATCTCGTCCGCCCGTGTCGGGTCGCCGGTATCCACGGCTTCGCTGTGCAGGAAACAGCGCACGTAATGGCCTGGGGCCGCCTCGGACAAGGCAGGGACATGGCGGTTGCAACTGCCCTCCATGGCCTCTTCACAGCGGTCAAAGAAGCCACAGTATCCCGGAAGGTTGAGCGGGCTGGGCACCGAGCCCTGAATGGCCGCCAGAGGCTCTCCTCTGCGGGTGTGCCCCAGCTTGGGGATTGAGCGCAGCAGCCGCACGGTATAGGGATGCTGGGGGTTGTTGAAAATGTCCCGTACCGTGCCGTATTCCACAATGCGTCCCAGGTACATGACCGCCACGCGGGAGCAAACCTCGGCAATCACGCCCAGATCGTGGGTTATGTAAAGCACAGCCATGTGGAACTGTGCCTGCAGTTCCTTGACGAGTTCCAGGATCTGCGCCTGGACCGTGACATCCAACGCGGTGGTCGGCTCGTCGGCAATCAGCAGGCGGGGTCGGCAGGCCAGGGCAATGGCGATCATCACGCGCTGGCGCATGCCGCCCGAAAGCTGATGGGGAAATTCCGTGATCCGCTGCTCGGGATTGGCGATTCCCACGCGGGCCAAAATGTCCAGGGCAATGTCCGTGGCTTCCCGCTTGTCCTTGGTGCGATGCAAGAAGAGAGTTTCCCGGATCTGATTGCCAATCGTGTGCACCGGGGACAAGCTGGTCATCGGCTCCTGAAACACCATCGAGACTTCCTTGCCCCGGATTTGCCGCAATTCCGCACCAGACATGTCACTGTCGGCCAGGTCAATGACCCCATCGTCCAGGCTGAGCCGGATCGCGCCTCCCAGAATACGCCCTGGCTTGGGCACAATGCGCATGATGGAGTGCGCAGTGACACTTTTGCCACACCCGCTTTCGCCAATCAGGCCCAAGGTCTCCCGGGGAGCCACGTTGAACGTGACGCCATCCACCGCCTTGACGATGCCTTCCGAGGTGAAGAAGTGCGTCTTCAGATTCTGCACTTCCAGCAGATTGGGAACGGCCATGCTAATGCTTGTAGGGGTCTGCGGCATCCCGCAGCCCGTCTCCCAGGAAGTTGAAGGCCAGCACCGTGACCACCACAAACAGCACGGGGGAAACGACCCACGGATACAGCTGAATGGCATTGAGATTGCCGGACCGTTGCAGCAAGACTCCCCAGCTCACGGCAGGCGGGCGGATGCCCAGGCCCAGAAAACTCAAGGCCGTCTCCCCCAGGATCATGCCGGGCACGGCCAAAGTCAGGGCCACGATCAGGTAGCTCAGGAAATTCGGCAACATGTGCTTCCGAATGTTGCTGGCCGCGCTCACGCCCATGACCCGGGCGGCAGTCACGTAATCCAGTTCCCGCAATTCCAGCAGCTTGCCCCGCACCACGCGTGCCAGGCCCCCCCAACCCACCAGCGACAGGATGCACACAATCGCGAAATAGCTCTTGATCACCCCCCAGTCCGGTGGCAAGGCCGCGCTCAGGGCAATCCAGAGGGGAATGGTGGGGATCGAGATCAGAAACTCGATCACCCGTTGGATGATCGTGTCGATCACGCCGCCAAAGTAGCCGGAGATGCCTCCCAGAATCATGCCGATGAGGAAGGAAACCGATACGCCTACCAACCCGATGGTCAGAGAGACCCGCGATCCGTAAATCACCTGCGTGAGCAGGTCCCGTCCAATGTTGTCCGTGCCGATGAAAAGCAGCCGTGCCGGTGCCTCCACCCCCATGAGATGCACATTGGTCTCCCACAGGCCCCAGAACTTGTAGGTGTCGCCGCGGTGCAACAGCTTGAGCGGATACCGCACCGATTCATCCAGCGCAAAGACCTTTTCCAGGGTGTAGGGATCCCTTTCCTGCTGAGTGGCATAGACAAAGGGCCTCTTCAACCCGTCATCCAGGAACCGCACCCGGGTCGGCGGATGATATTCCATGTCTTCGAAGCGGGTCTTGACTTCGTAGGGGGCCATGAATTCGGCAAAGATGGCCAGGAAGTAGAAAAAGCCCAGAATCACGATGCCGACCATGGCCAATCTGTGCCGCCGGAATCGCTGCCGAATCAGGGTCCACTGCGACGCCAGATAATAGCGTTCCTGGGCTTCCAGCGCTGCCGTGTCCGGAGCCGGGCCGGCCATGGGGCTGCTTGTGACGGAACCTGTGGTAGCCATCGACTGCCTAGGTCATGCGAATGCGCGGGTCCAGGGAATACAGCAGCACGTCGGATATGAAGGTGCCGATCACGGTCAGAGAGGTCAGAAACAGCAGCAGGCTGCTGGCAATGAACATGTCCTCGGCCACCAGCGCGCTGAAGAGCATCGGCCCCACCGTGGGCAGACCCAGCACCAGATCGGTAATCACGGTGCCCGACACAATCGCCGGCAGCTCCCAGCCAATGGTGCTGATGATGGGGTTGAGAGCCACCCGCAGGGGATATTTCAGCAGCAGACGCGCTTCCGCCACGCCTTTGGAGCGCGCCGTGATCACATATTGCTTTTCCAGTTCGTCAAGCAGGGTGGCCCGCATCACACGCGCCACGCCGGCCGTGCCCGCGGTGCCCACAATGATCATGGGCAGCGGAATGTGCTTCAGAAGGTCTGCAAACTTCCCCCAGGACCAAGGCTGGTCCAGGTATTCCGTGGAAAACAGTCCCCCTACGGAACCGCCCATGTTGAAGATGATCACCATCAGAATCAGGGCCAGCAGAAAGTTGGGGGAGGCCAGGCCGAAGAAGCCGATGGTCGTAAAGAAGTAGTCAATGTAGGAATACTGGAAGACGGCGGAAATCACGCCAATCAGAATGCCCACGGTATAGGCGAACAGCAGGGACAGGAACGAAATCAGGGCGGTGATGCCAATGCGCTCGGCAATGATTTCGGAGACGGGCTTGACTTGCTGGAAGGACCAGCCCAGGTCCCCTTGCAGTACGTTGAAGAACCACTTGTAGTACTGTACCCAGACGGGTTGATCCAGTCCGAATCGAATGCGCAGGCCATCCAGCGTCGCCTGTTCCACGACCTGCCCCGTGGCGGCGTACCGCACGGCCAGGGTCGTGATGTAGTCTCCGGCAGGCAACTGGATGATCACGAAAGAGACCACGCTGGTGAGCACGATCAGCAGGATCATGTACAGCAAACGGCGCAGCAGGTAGGAAACCATGGCCAATCCGGAAAAAATCAAGCCCTGGGTTCGGTGCGGACACCGAACCCAGGGCTCTTCAATTCAAGTCGCTACGGCCAGGATTACTGCACGATGAAGGTCACGTCGTTGGGATAGGCACCCGGCGCTGCGCCGCCGAAAGCCTCTTCACCGGCCACGTTCTGCACCTTGTTGCTGACAGCGCCCACGCTCGGTGGCGCGCTGACGGTACCCCAGAGGTACAGATTCTCGACGTTGATGCGGATCAGCTCGCTGATCGTCGATTCATATTCGGCCGTGCCGGGCTCCGTCTTCAGCCAGTCGAAGGCCAAGTCAAACATGTGCTTGATCTCGTCCGGGGGCTCAATGCCCTGTTCGCCCTGCGAGTCATACCACTGACGCCAGACATAGGAACTCATGGCACAGCAGGACTGCCAATGCCACGGGGGAATGAGGCGCATGGGGTAGTTGGTGTAGGCCGTCAGCTCGCCGCCGCCGTCCGTGTTCCAGATGCCCACGTCGTGTTCATTGGCCACGTAGCGGGACATGAGCGTGTCTTCCGGCACGAACTTGGGTTGCCAGCGAATGCCGATCTGCTTCCAGTCGTCCACCAGAAGTTCCATCATCTCGTCGTGATATCCCAGCCACTCCGTGGCGTATTCGCCCAAGATGGTGATGATTTCCCCCGTGTCGGGATTCACCCGCCACTCGTTGTTTTCATCCCAAGGCAGTCCCATTTCGTCTAGCAGCGCGTTGGCCCGCTCGACATCGTGCTCCGCGTAGTAGGTGCCCATCCAGTCCTCGTATCCTGTCCAGACCGAGGAGACGGGAGAGGTGAAGGGCTTGGTGGTGCCCAGGAAAATGGTCTCGGAGAGATCGTCCCGGTCCACGGCCAGCGAATGCGCCTGCCGGAACCGGACATCGTTGAAGAGGCGGCTCTTGAAGGGATCGGCGGTGGAGTAGTTGAAGGCCACACCCAAGGCACTGGAAGTCACGGCGTTTTCCGTAATGATGACCCGGTAGTCGCCACTCTCCTCATTGCGCCGCAGAATGGGCAGATCCGTAATTTGAATCTGGGATGGCCCATAGTCGAATTCCTTGTTCATGAACTTCAACTTGAGTACCTCGGGATCACCGCCCTGCTGGACTACGCTGACCAGAATGGAGTCGATGTAGGGCAACTGGTTGCCTTGGGTATCCACGCGCCAGTAATAGGGATTCCGTTCCCAGGTGCCAAAGGCGCTTTCCCATTCCTGGAAAATCCAAGGATTGACCTGGGGCCGCTCGGGCCGGGCGGAGTAGTTCTTGCGCATGTTCTTGTCCGTGAAGGCACCGACCCAGTCGTCAAAACCCAGTTCCTGCGCGTTGGCATCCGCGTTGGCGTCGTATTCGGGATGGTACGTCCCCAGGAAATGCGAGGGGGCAAAGGGACGATCGTCGGCCCAGGCCACCACCACCTTCCTGTACGGCGCCCCGAAGTTGTAGCGGATGGTGTAGTCATCGATTACTTCGAGCGCAATGAATTCATCCTGGACCTTGTAGTTGGTGGTGTCGCCGAAAAACAGCCGATCGTCCTGCAGAATGTGGTTGAACCAGAAGGAAAAGTCCGCCGCATCAAAGGCGTCACCGTCTGACCACTTCATGCCTTGGCGCAAGTTGAGGGTCAGGGAAGTGGCCTCCTCCGCCAGGGCATAGCTTTCCACCACGTTGGCAAAATACTGGTTGGTGTCCGGACCCGCCTTGGGCAGGCCCACAAACAGGCCCTGCTGCATGGACTCGGTGAACCCGGTAAACAGGGATCCCGCTTCGGGGAAGCCCACCAGGTTGAGTTGTCCGCCGTATTCCCCAATGTAGTAAGGGGGCTTGATGACGAACGGGCTTGTCGGCAGCCTTTCGGACAGCGGTGGCAGCTCCCCGGCGTCGACCATGGCGGTCAACATGGGCGCCTCGTTGAAGTGGGGGAGGGTATTGCCGGTCATGGCGGTATAGACGGCGGGGGAACTGTACAGATAGTCCTCCCACGGAGTCCCGTCGACGGGCATGAGGCCCATCTCGTCCGCTGCGGTCTCTTCCATGTCGACGTCCGCGGCACCGTCGGTTTCCACCGCTGGAGCCGCCTCGTCGGATGCTGGAGCCGCACCGCCGCAAGCGACAGCCCCCAGTATGGCCAGCAGTAGGGCAAACAAAATCAACAATCCACGTTTCACTTGGAATTCCTCCCATAGAGATTGGAAATTGCAACAGGCAGTTGCCACCACGGTCACGACGAACATCGAAACCACGAGGCGGTTCCTGCTTGCTGTGCATGCACAACCTGCATGCCTAGTTTTGGGCAGGGACATTGTAAACGATTGGCGTCCCATATCCCTTCGGAATCGGGCACGGCGCGCTTTTGGCAGGCCCACATTCCCTGCCGGACCCGGGTCCCGCGGCGGCACAAGCACGGAGATCATCGGATTTCGTTTTACAATGCGCAGCAGCGGTACATGCCCATGCAAACAGGAGAGAACAATTCGCCATGAGTTCCTTGCAGGACTTCTTGCTGGATGACGCCCAGATGCTGTCTTTCATCGGGCAAGGCTACGTGAAACTGCACCTTCCCATGGGAGCGGATTTCCATGCTCAGGTCTTTGCCGACACGGAAGGGGTCTTCGCCGAGGGCCAGAACCCGGGTGACGACATTTATGACAAAGTGCCCCTCCTGCACGAGGTGTTTGCTCACCCCATGATGCGCGGTGCGCTGACCAGCATTCTGGGCGACGACTACTTTATGTACCCGCACCGGCATTGCCATTTGACTCCACCGCAGCGACAGGCCCAGCACGATCACAAGGACAGCATTCCCGCCGACCATTTTGTGCGCCAGCACCGCTGCCGGTGGGCCATGGCATTCTACTATCCCCAGGACACTACGCTGGCCTACGGACCGACCGGGGTGCGACCCGGCACCCAATATTATGTTTCCCGGGAAGCTGCCCTGCAGCACGACGAGATTCCCATGGTAGGTATTGCGGGCGATGTGGTGATTGTGCATTACGACGTGTGGCACCGGGGTCTGACCAATTCCCTCGCCCAGAATCGGTACATGAACAAATTCCTGTTCTGCCGGTCCAGCGAACCGACTGCACCCTCCTGGCACAACGAGAGTGAAAGGCTGTGGCCCCCCATGTCCTGGGCTTTCAACTACAATGCTGCACCCATTTGGCATTCCATCTGGGACTGGCACCGCGGCGTGACAGGCGGCAACGGGAAAGATACTGTATCCGTCGCCGGCCTCAAGCCACTGCTCTCCCATGACGATGAACACCAGGCCATGAATGCAGCCTACAATTTGGCCGCAGCGGGCGAGGAGGGCTGCGAGGCTTTGTTCCAGCACTGGCCTGAAGAAGCGGTCAACAAATTGGAAGGCAACCTCAGTGGCCGGTATCGCAATCCTTGTGAAATGTTGTCCACCCACGGCATTACGGCTGCAGGCGCGCCGTCGGTCTCGCGGCTGGAAACCGCGCTGCACGACGAGAACTGGTGGATCCGGGCCAGTGCAGCGGACCGGCTGGGAGATGTGGGGGTTCCGGCCCAAGGCTCCATCCCGAAGTTGGTGGATGCGCTCCAGGACACATCGGAATGGGTGCGCCGCAACGCGGCTTTCTCGTTGGGAATCCTGGACAACGAAGGCGCCAGCGCCGCAGAGCTGGGAAAGCGTCTGCACGACTCGGCGCCCCGCGTGGCGCAGAATGCGTCTTTGGCCCTGTGCAAGATGGCGCGCCATGCCCAAGCGGCGCAAGACGATCTCGCCAATGCGCTGGACTCCAGCGTGAAATACGTGAGGGCCAACTCCCAGTTGGCCCTGGAGATCATGGATACAGGCGGCAAACAGGCCTGATCCCGGCACAGGGGTCTGAAATCCAGAAACGGTTCCCGGTCGGGAGCCGTTTCTGCTTTTCCCGTCGGAGCGCAAAGTCGACTCCAATATTTCGCGGTTCTGGCGCGCAGACCGCGCGCCCCAGCGCGGTTCGGATAGAATGGGCAGAGTCGGGAGTGCTGCGCTCGCATGCGCCGCGCGGTGGCACCGGCTGTTGGTCGACCCGGCAAGTCTACATTTTCATGTGTCGAACTCAGTGTCTGCCACGTCGGCCGCTGACCCAGAATGAGGAGAATGATGATGCAGGGATACAACGGTCTGAATCAGGGACTGGGCACCATCGCAAGACTGTCCCACGCCCAAAGCCGATCGATTTCCGCCGAAAATTTCCGGGGCGGCAAAGGCCAGGGCGGCATGGCTACGGAGGGCACCGGCGCAGTGGCAGCCCGGGAATTGGGGCAGACCTGGAAGGTGTCCCCCTGTATCGATCTGGCCGCCGACTCGACGACGGCCGTGGCGGAGATTGACGGTCCGGGGCAGATCCAGCACATATGGATCACCTGCCGACCTGCGTTCCATCGGTCTCTGGTCATGCGCATCCATTGGGACAATGAAGCACATCCGTCCGTCGAAGTGCCGTTGGGGGATTTTTTCTGCAACGGCTGGGGCGAGCCGGAAAACGTGAATTCCCTGCCGATCTCGGTAAATCCGTCCGGCGCCTTCAACAGCTACTGGCCCATGCCGTTCCGCCGGCATGCCAGGGTGGAAATTGTCAATCTCAGCCCAGATCCTGCACCGCACTTCTTTTATCAGGTGGACTACACCCTGACCGACGTGCCCGCCGACGCGGGCTATTTCCACGCCCAGTGGCGCCGGGTCAATCCCCTGCCGTACATGGATATCGTTACCTTGATCGACGATGTCGCGGGGCAAGGCCACTATGCCGGTGTCTACGTAGCCTGGGGATCCAACAACAGCGGCTGGTGGGGTGAAGGAGAGTTGAAGTTCTATCTGGACGGCGACAACGCGTGGCCCACCATCTGTGGCACGGGCACCGAAGACTACTTTGGGGGCGCCTGGGGGTTCAAAGGCAAGCAGGCAGAGGCATACGGGACCTTCTCCACCCCGTACCTGGGATTCCATCAGGTCCTCAAACCCGACGGCTTCCACAGAAGTCAGACCCGGTTCGGCATGTATCGATGGCACATCATGGATCCCATCCGTTTCGAGTTGAATCTGCGGGTCACGATGCAGGCCTTGGGATGGCGGTCTCGCCAAGAAGACAAACCGCGCTACCTGCCCCTGCAGGACGACATTTCAAGCATGGTCGTCTGGTATCAAGCCGAACCCCACAGGTCGTTCCCGTGCCTGACCGACCTGAATGCCTTGGAAGTGATCTAGACGCATCGTCAAATCCATGGCGGGAGGGCAAGGCAGTCTCGCCATGCATCCTCGCGGACCCACAACGCCAGGGATCCCATTGTGCGAGGCCTCAGAGCCAGGACTGCCCGGGGATGGCTACCGTCCCTGACGGCAGCTTGATCGCCGGCCCAGCGTCAACCCGAAGATTTTGAGGCATGGGGAGCGGGTCGCGGCAGCGCAACAAAGCCGTCCCCTGCACAGTCAAAGCCTTGTGCTTCCTGGCGATGCCAGCAGGGCACTGGACACGCTGAACTGGGAAGCGCAACCGAGAGGACCCGGGATTTTACGCCTGCGCCCGATCCCGGGCCTGCCGTCATGGCGGCGGCAGGGGATGCATGTCAGAACGCCCCTGGACCAACAGACTGTCCCAGTTCCTGCCCGAAATTCAGGTTTTCGATCGGACATCGATACGACAGGGCACTGGACAGGTTGCGCGCGAACGGGGATGTCAGGCGGTGGTCTTGGAATAACGTCGCACCGTCGTGTGGTACGAAGAGCATGTGAAGAAACTGGACGATCGGGTGGGCTTCACCAATCTGTTCTGGCTGGGCATGCTCCTTGTGGAACAGAAGAGCACCGGGTGCGACCTCCAGGCAGCATACGGGCAGGTTGGGACGCACTTTGATACGTTTGCCGGAGAATCTGCGTCCTCGATACATTCCGGTCAGCGATTTCCCGCAATTTGCACTGCACGGTCTCGACTTGCGGGAGCAAACGAATTTCGCACTGACGGATCTGTCGCATCACGGTGAAGCATTCGGTTTCATTCTGGGCGTACAGCAAATGAGAGACCATTCATCCGGAATTTCCTGTCCCACGAATCGTATGTGCATGAAAGCGATGGCCCAGTTGTGGGCCAAGCGCGCTGTACCGGTAGGTCTGACACTGCTGGCGCTACTGTTCATTGCCTCGACCAGCGGCTCGCCGCCCGTCCTGGCCGCCGCCGGTAATCATACTCATACCCTCACGTCCGGCCCAGTGAGCGCCGACGAGGGCAGTACGCTCACATTCAAAGTCAACGTTTCCCCCTCGTTCTATTATCCATACCCGTGCTTCTCCTAGAGTGTTACCCCCGGCAACACGAATGACAGCGACTTCACGACATCACCGCTGAGAGGAGATCGCGTCTTCGGCCACGGCGAACAGCGCGCCCACAGCGGTGGGGACCATTGCCGGCCAGACGCTGACCGTGGGCAGGCCGGCGGCAGCGGTGGACGTGTCGGGCAACTTCAGCGACCCTGACAACGACACGCTGACCTACACGGCGGAATCGGACGATACCGGCGTTGCCACGGTTGAGGTGTCGGGCAGCAGTGTAGCCGTCACGCCGGTGGCGGCGGGCAGCTCCGACATCACGGTCCCCGCCACTGACCCCAGCAACGCGACCGCCACCCAAATCTTCACCGTCATGCCGGAGGCGCAGGACTACTGTGAAGGGGTCCCGGCCCGCACCGTGACGCTGTCCGCTGGTGCCGGTGCCCACCAGTGGGACGATTTCTGGCCCTGCAACCAGACCCTCGCCCTGGAGCTCCCCACCGGCAACTGGAAGGTGGACCTTGAGGCTGCCGAGGAGGGGGTCGCATGGGAGATCACCGGCGGCACGCTGAGCAGCGGATGCATCAACCTCACCGGCGCCACCACCGTTGCCCTCGGCGGCCCGACCGAGCCCGACGGCTACCGCCTGCGCGTCGCCTCGTTCTACGACGGCGCCACGCGCTCCACGGCGGACGCGCTGGGCACCTGGTCGGTCACGCTGCCCCATGTCGAAGAATGACAGTGGCCTTCGCGGGGCAGGCAAACCGCCTGGCGCGTTGCGACGGTGCATAAAGAGGAGCGCAAAACAAGGGACACGACCGACTTTCCGCCAGGGTGGGTCAGGGATGCAGTGATGGGCGTCCAGTGGGTGTGTCTGGGGTACTCGCCCACCCCCGATTCTGCGGCGTATCGACGCCGTCCTTCAGCCCTCAAGTGCGCATCGCGGACTTGGGCGGTGACGGCGGGACGCTGGACCATGCAGCAGCCTGGATGATCCAGGCCGACGCCCAGGCTGGCGCCCGCATCGGTTTTGTGGCCACCAACGCGACCACGCAGGGAGAGCCCGGGGCCCGGCTGTGACCGCGCCTGTGCAAGCGGCTTGGTGCGGCAATCGCCTTTGCCCACCGCACCTTCGCCGGGAAGATCGGACACGCGCGGCATGGCGCATGTCCATGTCGTCATGCTGGGTCTGGACTGACAAAGTCGAAAAACGGCTGTTCTCTTGTAGGGATTCCGCAGCCGCCGCATGGGGACATGTTGACAGGCCCCCAGAGGCCGACAAGTCCTGAGCCAGTGCACGGCACAATCCACACGGAGGCACTCTGAATGAACTGGCGGCATCCCTTCCGTCTCCACCCGGGTCAGTGCAGCGGAATATGGATGGCAGGATGGTTGCCGCAACCTGCCAATTCTTTTACCAGTTGGTAAAGGAGCCATCCAGGCGACGCAGATTCGGCATGTCCCAGACATGCCCTGCCAGCGCGCGGGCCGCATCCCGATTGAAGTCGATGCCCAAGCCCGGTCCCTCCGGAGGCAGAAGATAGCCGTCCTCCCACCGGGGAGGATTGGGCACGACCTCGGTCAGCATGGCATCCGGCCGGGTGGGCTGTTCCTGCACTCCAAAATTGGAGATGGCCAGATTCAACTGCAAACAAGCCGCCGAGGACACGGGGCCCAGCGGATTGTGCAGGGCCAGCTTGATGTAATGCGTCTCGCACCAACCGGCAATTTTGCGCGCCTCGGTAAAGCCGCCCACGATGCAGAGATCAATGCGGGCGTAGTCGATCCATTCCTCTTCCACCAGCTGGCGGAACTCCCACTTGGAGCTGAACTGCTCCCCGGCGGCCAAGGGCACGGTCGTGCGGGGCCGCAGGGTCTTGAAGGAATCCGGATTTTCGCACCGCAGCGGGTCTTCAATAAAGAAAGGCCGATACTGTTCGGCTTCCTGACAGAGCCATAGGGTGTCCGGCAGATCCAGACGGGTATGGACATCGAAACAGATTTCGATGTCGTCTCCCACTGCCGCCCTGACGGCCTCGAACTGCGCAAGGGCGGCTCTGATCGCCGGCCGAGGCTCCAGGATGGAGCCGTCTTGGGGCAATCCCCAGCGCACGAATTTCCAGCCTTCGGCCGTAGTCTCCTGGCAGGACCGGACCAGGGTGTCCACATCCATGCCGTGACCACTGTTGTGGGGATAACAAACGACCTTGTCGCGGACCTTGCCGCCCAGAAGTTCGTAGACCGGCACCCCCAGCGCCTTGCCCTTGATGTCCCACAGGGCAATGTCAATGGCCGAGATGGCCGCAGAGACGATGCGTTGGGCCGGAAAGAACCCACCGCGAAACATGGTCTGCCAATGATGTTCTATGCGAAAAGGATCCTGTCCGACCAAGCGCGCGCCCAGTTGCTTGACCGCGGCGACCACGGCGGTTTCCCGGCCGCTGATGCCCGATTCCCCGACGCCCCACACGCCTGCGTCGGTATCAATCACCACGAAGAGCCAATTCCGGCTGCCGTTCCAGACAGGATAGGTTTCCAGAGCTGTGATTTTCACAGGCATGCCTCCGACACGGGACTAACAGAAACACTACAGCAGTGCCGAGAACACTTTCGTGATGCCCTCCAGGGTTTCCTCGACTTCCACATTGGACAAGGTGGGGGCAATATGGATCTGCACGGAGCGGGTCAACAGATCCAGCGTGCGCGGACACATGTCCCGACTGTATGGCACATCACGGGAGGCCCATGTCCAAGGTCCCTGTGCCGACCACTGTTTCTTGCCGAGCACGGAATGCCACGAGGCATAGACGTGCTGATCCGTGCTGTCACGGGTATACAGCCGGTTGCAATTGACGTTCTCCGCCTGCAGGGCCTCCGTCACCCGGCTTGCACCGTCCTCGTCCGGCATGAACATGATCAAGGCCACCGCCGTGTCGCCGGCCTCGTCGTGCAGATGTCGGAAGGAGACCGACTTGGCAGCGGCAAGATCCGCGATTCCGTTCTTGATCATCGCTTTGCGCATCCGCATGGCATCGATGATCCGTTGGCGCTTGGCAAACTGAACCCGCGCCAGTGCCGCCGTCACCTCGGGCATCCGAAAATTCAGGCCCCACATGGCGTCGCTCTCGGGCAGATTCACCAGCCGGGTGGAGAAAGGATCATGGAACATGGCAGCCCGGGCATAGACCTCGTCCTGGTCGGAGACCACCATGCCGCCTTCGCCCGAAGTGATGATCTTGCTGGCCTGCAGGCTGAAGGCCCCTGCATCGCCCCAAGACCCCAGCGGGCGGCCGTGGTAGGAGCCGCCGTTGGCCTGCGCCGTATCTTCCAATAGCCTCAGACTGTGTGTCTGGGCCAGCTCAAGCAGTGGGTCCAGATTCGCAGGCACGCCCCGCATATGGACCGGCATGATGGCTTTGGTAAAGGGAGACAGGTTGGCCCGCGCCGCCTCCGGGTCCAGGGTCAGGGACTCGTCGACCTCGACAATGACCGGCACGGCCCCTACGCCCAGAATGGCCGAGATCGACGCGATCCAGCCAAAGGCCGGCACGATCACTTCATCCCCTGGTCCTACACCCAGGCCCTGCAGCGCGCACAGCAGCGCGGCGGTGCCCGAGGTTACGGCCAGCGCGTGTTTGCGGCCTGTGCTCTGTCGGAACAAGTCTTCCAGTTGTGCGCATTGCGATCCACCTTCGTCATCCATAAATCGATACACATTCCGACTGCGTATCACCTCAAGGACGGCAGCCTCCTCCTCGGCATCGTACGCCATGATGCCGGGCAGCATGGCCGCAGGGGCATCGGACACGGCGGGGCTTCCGCCGTGAATTGCTAGTGTCGACAACGATTCAAGATTAGCCATTGCGATTTGAGTTCCTGCGCGGGCACGGCTGCAACGCCAACTTTATACCAAAAAGGGCCTGCCGCGAAAGGCGGTTGTCGCCGGACCACCCCAAAGGCCGCGCACATCGTTTTGCGTCACGATGCATTTGGGCGGGACACCGCGGCCTGTAGGAGCGCAGATCAGCGGCCCATTGGGTCACAGTGCAGACCATATCCCGGAAAACACAAGTGGCGCCGCAACCCTGCAGGGACTTGGCAGTGGCCCGGGGCGCGCACTGCACCGCGGGACGGTCTGCGGTGGTATCATGGCCGCAGAGTCAGGCCATCACGGCGGTCCTGGCGACACTGCGGAGGAACGGGGACATGGAATTGCGGGTCCGGCAAGACACTCTGGCCGCATTGATGACCGAGGACCCTTTCTGTGCGCAGGAGGGAGTCCAAACCTTGCAGTCCAAGCTTCATTACGAACGGCTGGCGCAAATCGCCGGCGACCTGCGGCTGCATCTGCATCAGCGTCATCTGCCCTACGTCCTGACCAGCGACCTGCTGATCCGGGATGTGCCGCTTCGGGAAGGCGTGTCCCCGGACATCGCCCTCTGGCCGGCCGCGGCGGCCCTGGCGCCGGGGGTGGACTACAAGTCGGTGGCACTGACGACAGAACGGTGTCCGGTACTGGTGCTGGAGGTGGTGTCGGAGAATACAGTGGAAGCCGACTGGGAGACCAAGCCGGAGATCTATCGTCTGGCGGGCATTGCGGAATACTGGATGTACGACCCCGAGGGATACGCCGACGGGCCGCCGCTACAGGGTTGGCGCCTGACGGGTCTGGCCTACGAGCCCATTGCCGGGCAGCCCGGGGGGGCGGGAGCCGCGGCGGTCACGCTGTACCCCAGTGCGGTGCTGGAGACAGCCTGGGGACTGGAGGATGCCGTCGAGTTGCGGCTGCGTCATCCGGCGACGACGGACTGGTACCGGATGACGCCCGAGACCCTGGCGGAGGGGGAGGCCCGCGCCGACCGGGCTGAAACCCGCGCCGCGCAGGCCGAAGCCGAGATTGTGCGGCTGCGCGCCCGGCTGCAGGCGCAGGCCCGTTCGGACTGAATCCCCACTGTCGGCCGCCACCATTGGCATGGTGCCCGGGACTGTGTGCTGGCCCCGGCGGATTCGCGTCAGGACAGAAAACACCCCAGACCCCGGCGCAGGGCCACGGACACCCAAGGCCTGCGCCCCGGGCCCTTTCGGAGACCGTCCAAGCCAAGTGCCATGGTTCCGATCTCGGTCCTGGGACTGTCCCCGCGCGACAATGGCCCTGTACGGATTGGGCAACTCAACTCACACTGGACAACTGCCATATAGAATTGGCCTTGGGCTGTCCGTGGCTGTGCCACAAGACCGCGGGCCTACAGGGAGGCGTGCATGCATTTTTCTGAAATTCGCAGCCGATTGCGTACGGTGATCTCCATTCCCGTAACGCCTTTCCAGGATTCCGATCGGGCGGAGATCGACTGGAAGGGCTTTCGGTCCAATCTGGAACGGCAGATGGAAGGCGGGATTGCGGCTCTTACCCCCAACGGCAATACCAGTGAATTCTTCTCTCTCGGGCGTGCGGAAACCGACCGGGTCTGCCGCGAGGCATTGGACATCGGGATGGGCAGGGCTCTCGTTATGCCAGGCATAGGGTACGACCTGGAAACCGCGTCCGCAATGGCCCGGCACGCGGTCCGAGCGGGAGCCCCGGCCGTGATGGTGCACGAACCGGTGCATCCCTTCATGGGGCAGGCCGGATGGGTTGCCTACCACCGGCAGATCGCAGATGCCGTGCCGGACACGGCGGTCGTGTGCTACCTCCGTCACGCGGGGATAGGGACGCGGGAACTGTTGCAGGTGGCAGAGGCATGCCCGAATTTCGTGGGCGTCAAGTATGCGGTGCCGGATGCCGTCGCCTTCGCCGAGACCGCCCATGCTTTGGAGGGCAGCGGGCTGGTCTTGATTTGCGGCGTGGCCGAGACCTGGGCCCCCTTTTTCTGGCCGGCCGGAGCACAAGGATTCACGTCGGGCCTGGTCAATGTCACGCTGGACCCGTCGCTACAGCTGTTCCACGCGCTGCAGGCCGGCAACAAAGCCGCCGCCATGGCAGCATGGAATCGGATCCGGCCCTTTGAGCGCATGCGGACGCAAGACCGGAGCGCTCTGAACGTGAGCGTGGTGAAAGAGGCAATGTGCCAGATGGGGTACGCCAGTCGCCGGGTCCGACCGCCCCTGGCCCCCGTGGCCCCCGAACAGAGAAGCCAGATAGCCCGCATGCTGACGGATTTCGGCCTGGGCACCCCGGACTTGAAGATTCCTCCGCAAGGCAGCCCCGGACGCCGCACCATCGCGCTTTGAGGCCCGCCAGACGCCGCCGGAATGGTTCAAGTTGGATTTTGCAGACGTACCAAACCAAGGGCTGTGCAGAACCTCGACAATGCATACAGGATTTCCATGAAGATAGATCGCATTTCGCTGTATCCCATCACAACCGCCCGGCACACCGGGATCGCCAATCAGCATGTCATCGTCCAAATCGTCACCGAGGATGACCACTGCGGATGGGGCGAGATGAGCGACCTGTCCCACGTCCCCATGTACCAGCTGGATCTGCCCGAACTGGAGCGGATGCTGAACGAGCTCTGCCAGGGTCAGGATGCCCGCAACATCGCGGCCATCGAAGACACCTTGATGAAGTTTTTCCCCGACGAAGGGCACATGTACAGCCGCTCGGGACTGGTGCGCCAAGGCATCGATCTGGCTCTGCACGATCTGGTCGGCCGGTTCTACGGGGTTCCGGCCAGCGACCTGCTGGGAGGCCGGCTGCGCGAGCGCATGAAAGTCTGCTATCCCATTTTCCGCATGCGTTCCCTGGAGGAGGTAGAGCCGAATCTGCAGCGTGTAGCCGCCATGCTGGAGCGGGGCTTTGACTTGATTCGGCTGTATGTGGGGGCCCATCACGCCGCCGACGTGGCCTTTCTCAAGGAATTCACCAAACTGTACGACGGGAGAGTCAGCATCAAATCCTGGGACTACTCCAATCTCCTGGACTGGCGGCGCGCGGTCATCCAGTTGGAAGAACTGCGGAAATGGGGCGACTGCCTTCTGATTGAAAGCCCGGCCCCCCGCTACGATCTGGAGGGCCTGGCCGAGTTCCGGGCCCGATCGCACCGGCCAGTTTCGGAACATGTCGTGAATCTGCCCCATGCCTGGCAGTTGCTGACCCACAAATCGGTGGACATCCTCAATGTCTCGCCCTATGTTCTGGGCGGTCTGCGGGCGTGCCAGCGGGTCATCGCGGTGGCCGAGAGCGCGCGGGCCAGTGTCCTGGTCGGCACCACGCAGGAACTGAACCTGGGCACCGCCGCCGTGGCGCAGCTGGCCGCGGCGGCCCGTGTGCTGGACTACCCCGGCGACAGTACCGGGCCGATCCTGTACGAAGACGACGTGACCGCCGAAAGTGTGGCATACGAAGCGGGGCATCTGCTTTGTCCCCCAGGATCCGGGTTGGGCATTGACATTGACGAGCACAAGCTGAACGCCCTGGCCTCCACCGCGGCCTGGACCTTTGGCGTGGATCTGGCCGGTGTTTTGGACCGAACACCCCGTGACCGTCCTTCGGTCCAACCGCCGCGTTGATGTCGTACCGACATGGTGATCATGGAAAGCGATTTGCCGCGTCAGTTGTGGGTCGACACTACCGGCGACTTTGCGGCCCTGCGGCGGCGGGGCATGCTGTACGTGGACAAGACAGAAACGATTGCCCGACTGGTGGGACCGGCAGGCGGCCTGAGCATCTTCTTTGCGCGGCCGCGACGGTTCGGCAAAAGCCTGCTGGTGTCCACCTTGGCAGAACTGTTTCGCGGGTCCGAGCCCCTCTTTGCGGGCATGGCATCCGGTGCCGACGCCACCTGGATTCATCGACAGGGAGCCTGGGACTGGAGCGAGGACAACCGCAGTCCCGTCATTCGGCTGAACCTGAACGTCACGGGCGTGCACAGCGTTGCGTTGCTGGCAGAGGATCTGCACCACCGGATCCGGCGCCTCTGTCAGGCACACGGTGTGCCTGCCCTGCCGGACGACACGCGTCTGCATCCTGCCCACGGGTTGCGCGCGCTGGTGGAGGATGTCCATGCCCGGACGGGCCGCGAAGTTGTGGTGTTGGTGGATGAATACGATGCGCCCATCACCGCCAATCTGGGGCGTCCGATCATCGAGGATGTGCTGGACCTGATGCGGACCTTCTACGGTGCCTTGAAAGACTGTGCCGGCATCATGCGCTTCCTGTTTATGACGGGCATCACACGGTTTGCCCGCACGGGTCTCTTCTCGGGGGCCAACCACCTGAGAGACTTGTCCTTGCACCCCGGTTTCCACGATCTGGCGGGCATCACCACCTACGAACTGGAAGGGGCCACCATAGGCCCGTACGTGAAAAGTGCCGCCCAGGTTTTGGGCCTGCCTGAAGAGGATGTGCGGGCCGCATTGGCGGCATATTACAACGGATACCGGTTTGGGCCTGCCCCCGATCCAGTCTACAACCCCTTCTCGGTCCTGCACTGCCTGCAGGACATGATCGAACCGGAAACAGCCGCAGAGATCCGCGACAGGGGCCTGCGCAGTCTGCCCAACTACTGGGCCTCTTCAGGGTCCCCTAGCTTTCTGGTGCGTGCCCTGACCTCCGGGGCCTATGATCTGGCACGGTTGCCGCGCAACACTGCCCAGATCGAACAAGTCACCTACCAAATCGATCCGCCTGATTTCGCCGCATTGATGCATCAAACGGGCTATTTGACCCGCAAGGGCAGTCGGGAACGGGGTTGGCGCCTGGATTTTCCCAACCGGGAAGTGCAGACCACCTTCACGGAGATTGTGGTGCTGGGCCGGGAAAACAGACTGCCACAGCTCGACCACACGCTGCATGACGCAGTCGCGCAGGCCGTGCTGACAGCCGATCCGGACGCGTTGACCGGCGCTTTCGCGGCCTGTCTGGCCGGTCTGGGCTATCCGCTGCAGCCGCCGGCCGCCCTGCCGGAGGAAAACAGCGAAGGGGATGGCAAGACCCCGCGCGGCTGGATCCAGCGTTGGGACCATGAAACCCATTATCAAGCCCTGCTTTGCAACACGTTGCGCATGGCCGGCATGCCTCCCTGGACCGAGACCCCCACCGCCCGCGGGCGCATTGACGCCGCCGTGGACGGGGACAACCGGGTCTACGTATTTGAGATCAAACTGAACCGGTCGGCCGAGGCGGCCTTGCGTCAGGCCTGCACGGGCGACTATCCGGGTTTGTTCGCCGCGACGCGCAAGGCGGTCACAGTCATCGGTCTCAACATCGACACCCGGGCGCGTACCGTGGAGTCGTGCTGGGTCAAGGATCTGGGGCGGTACCGCATGGCGACGGCCCGTTGGGAACGCGAGCCGTTTGGCCTGTCTCTGCGGGAGTTGGCTCTGGCCGGAGAAGAGGCAGCCCAGTCTCTGGCCTTCCGACTGGAAGGGCTGTCCAAAGATCGGACTTCAGCCGCTGACTGCGCCTGAACCTTCTCCATATCGGACCATCCAAAAGTGTCTGCCCGCGCGGGCATCCGTGTGTCCTGTCTAGCAGGTGCGATGGCCGGGGCTGTCACAAATGGTGGGACATCCCCGAGCCGAGAGCAATGCGACTCTGCAGCTCGGAGCAAATGTGAGCGAAACATACCCCATGGGCGGGACAGAATGGGCTCGTTTCCGGACTGCAGAGCAGTCCGGTCTTCGACCCTCAAAGAGGGACAATGGTCAATGGCTCTGTTTCTGATTTTGCAGTATTCACTTTAAAAAAAGCATCCGCCACATTGGCACATCATTGACGGAGCTCTGCTCCGGGACCTGCGTCCGTAGTGTCGTGTCACGCCTGTCCACTGCCTGCAGTCCGATTTTCAGGCAAGGGATTGGCAGGCTTGTGAACAACAGGGAATTTTTCTTCTGGTCCCAACCCAACCAATCCCCTGAGTTCACTGCCACTCGCCTTGCTTATGTCCCGCAAGGCATCTTGCAAGGCCTTATCTCGTGTAAGAAAACAATCCACCTTCGCCAGAATGGCAGCCGAGAGAATGTAGCAGTCCATGACCTCAATCAGCACCCGCCGCCAAATTGCCTCGGCCGTCGACATGATCATTTGAAACTCCACAATGCCCCCTGAACCAACACCCTCAACCGGTTCAATCCGTATCTTGTAATCTTTGTTGAATACATCCCGGAATTCGTCCAGCCGTTCGGAGATGTTTTTGTAGTCTTCTGCCTCAATGACATTCCTGTGCAGGATCTGGGGTCGCCTCCTTCTCACACTGTAGGGAACTTTATGCTGAGTCAAGAGTTCCGATGCGACGGATTCAATGAGGACATGATGCATCTCCGACAGGCACAGATGAGATGTATAGAAGAGGTAATCCCCTGACGCTTCCAATACATTCCGAAAGCATTTCCGTCCATTTTCGGCATCACGAAAATCATCCGCCACCGTGTACCGGATCATCGGAATCCGCTGTTGCAGTGCGTTCCGGAGTTCACTCCTGGAATCAACTTCATCGAGTCTCAAACCGGCCCTGCGACACAAATCCCAATAAATATACAGGTCAATCAGGACATTCGTTTCCAGAAAGGCGCTTCCATCGACTCGCAATGGCCGATTTTGATCTGTCATGCCTATGCTGCAGGGTAATGATATTGCTCAGCCTTACGAAGAAGGTCATTTGAAATCGGCGACGGGCTGTGTTCTGCCGAAGCCATTGCCAGGCCGCGCCAAAAGACCTTTATAAGTCTCCTGGGTCGAGAATATGTGGTTGGTGCAAGACAGGCGATGGCGTCGTCTTCGAAGGGCCACATGCCTTTGTTGCATCCATTGCGGCCGTGCGCCAGACGTTGTACCACCACCTCATGCGCTTCTTCGATGCTCAGGGGCCGAATCTCGTATGTGCCCGAGAAACGCTCCATGAGAGAGGGTTCCAATTGCCTTGTGCCCTCGATGCCTTCCGGCGTGGAAGAGAGAATCAGCCAAAAGTCTTCTGTACTGGCTGTATCAAGAAGCCGACGCAGAGTGGACACATAATCGGATGCCTGCTTTCGGCTCAGCCTCCGGCCGAGAGACACATCTTCAAACTCGTCCAAGAGGAACGCAATGCCATGGGTCTCAAAGCAACGAACCAAGACTCTGATGAGAGTGCAAAAAAAGTGGGCCTCTTCCTTTTCCACCACTATGCTGGTGGCGGATCGAGGCACAAAATCTCGGTATTCAAAATAAGGTCTGTCTTTAGTGTCTGCTATCACACGGGAAAACCGGTGCGCGATCTCCGTGTCGGAAGTCAGATCAAGGTCCACGATCTCTTGCGTCAGTTCTCTGACTGCGGCGTCGTATTCTCGCCTGGAACGTATCAACGTCAACCAACTGGGAAAATCCAACGTCAGCAGCCTCTGTCCCGATTGGGTATCAGGCCGGTACAGAATCTCCCACAACATCTTGGCAAGGTTGTAGCGACCGATTCTGCGCAGAAGTCGATTGGCAAGATCATAGAAGGTCACCCCAGGATTCTCGAACATAAAGGGCTGGATCTGTTGCGCGGGAAGAACAATATGTTCAAACCACTGGAGAAGGTATGTTTTGCCGGTGCCATAGGCTCCTACGACTGCCAAGGCCTTCGCGCCGCTGCTCTGGGCGAGTAAATCAATTTCCCTGTGCAGGTCCTCTTTCCATCTGTCTGGAATGGCTGTCCCTTGCAATAGGGGCCCGCCCGTAGTCATCGGTGGAAATGGATTGAAGTCGAGGTGCCATGATGGGTGCAGTTCTGTCTTCTTCAAAGTACATTCTCCCGATTTCATGTACGCAGGATGTCCTTGTGGACTTGGATGTGGGATATGTAGGATCCGCGTGCATTGGGATGGGCAAAGCCCCGAAGCACTGCTGCGTGAAGTCTGGACGCCTCGGGGCCCAATATAAACCGCTCGCGAGTGGCAATGCCGGCCGTGACACCTCTATGACAATTCAGCCAATGCTCCAAGACCCGTCTCGGCCGGTCGATCCCAATCTGAAGATGGATGGCGGTTGCCAAGATAAAGTCTCCCACCCGCACCGTGGCCCAGTCGCCTTCAAACTCCAGTTGGTCCAGCATTCTTGCCGCCAATTCGTCATCCGTCATGGAACCCGCTATCTGCTTGGCAAACAGGGTGTAGCCGACACCTGTCCGGTACAGCTCATCCATGAAAGACAACTGTTCAACACACCACGTGCGCATTCCAAAGTGAATGGCTTGCAAAGCATTCTCTCCCACAAACCGGGCCCTGTGACCATTGCAGGAGGGTTCAATCTCAATGTAGGCTTCGTGGTTCTCGGGCCTCCGATGTAGCGAGAGCCTGATGGGTTGCGCCCCTTGGAGGAACTGGCTGAGAGACCGCGGAGTACTGTCCTTCAGAAAGTGCCGAAAGAAAACGTGAAAGCAATCGCTGTTTCGCAGCAACAGCTCCGCGAAGGCTGCTTTCTTCTTTGGCTCAAGACCTTGATTTCCCGCGTCACTCTGCAAGAGGATATTGCTCTCCGGCACATCACGGTTTACGGTATACCGACCTTCACACTTGAAAACCAATCCCAACCTTTCCAACATGCGACGATGGTGGTATCTGTTGGAAGCTCCCGATGGCTGCCCCTTCTTGGTCACCAGGATACCGTGCGCGATTCCCTGTCTGTCCAGATCTTTGGGACGCAACCTGCCATCATGTTCCGCTACCAGGAACAGGAGATCACGCAGTTTTCGGAAGTCGACCCACCGCATCCATAGATTCATGGCCGATCACCCTTAGCCAACAATATCACGCTTTCGCGTGAAGGTACGCGCCCGAACTTGCCCATTTGTTGGGCACTGTTGCCCCTCAACCTGACAACCCAGGTACCCGAATGGGAAAAACCAATGCCGAGGGCCAGTTCCGTCAAGATTTCATCTACCGGAATCATGGTACCTGCATGTCGCACGTTGCCCACAACAAAAGCGGCTTTCCCTCCCTGCTTCAGGCTGCGGAAGCAATTGTAGAGCGTAGCGAAGAGATCCAGTGTGTAACCCTCAAGCATGGAACGTATGCGCTGATCCCCATCTCGAGGCAGGGATTGCAGTGCGTGGCGCAATGGTGCAGGAAACTGGAATTCGGGAGTTTCAATCCGGATTTCGTTTGGTATCCTGGCCTCCACATGGGATCGGAGGGCAGAGTGTCGCAATTCCTTGATTTGCGCTTCCGTCTGACGCATCAAGAGCAGATCAATGTGGAACACGCGGCTGTAATCATGCCGGTTGGGATACGGCGGGGAAGTAACAATGGCATCCACTTCCATGCCATGCGGTCTCGGTGATCGGGCATCCCACAGGAAAACATCGGCGGTCGGAGAATTGGTCCCGCATGATTCTTCCGCAAGGTCTTGTTGGATCTGTTGGACTCGGTCCTGAAAAACGGACAATACACGCGCTCCGCCATCCTTTTTGTCTACCCAACGCATCCAGCCGCCGTCGGACACTCCTCTGGAGAATTCTCGCGCCGTACCCAGCAGGGCCAGCAGCAGCAGTTCCCGGACACGCGGCCGCTGTCTTTCTATGGCATCTCGGAGAGTCAGAAGTTCACTCAACTCCGACGGAGAAAACGCCCGTACAAGTCGGGCGTTGGAGGTTTTCGCGTCGCGAAGGTCCGGAGATTCCCGCCTTACCCGAACCAAAATATCTGAAAGGGCACATTCCACCTCTGCCACTTTGTATGCGCGGGTTTTTGCTCTGCTGACAAGAACCGCCAAAGGCAGGATGTCCCATCCACAGGACTGCATGGCCCTTTGTCGCGCGACCACCACGGTGGTACCGGCCCCTACAAACGGGTCCAACAATCGCGCTCTTTGGGGCAAATTCCAGTGGTCCAAGATCTCATGAATAAGCCTTGGAGCAAAACTGTGTGGAAAAAAGAACCACCGATGACGGGGCATGGACTTGAGCTCGCTCGGAGTAACGGCCTGTCGGAGATCCAACTTGTATTCGAATCCCTCAGGAAGTGGAGGTAATGGAGGTCGCGATCTTGACTTTGGCACTTGCCTGACCTCATGAAACTGACAGACTCGAGAACTTCAGGATCAAAGCCGGTGCTTATACACTGTCAAAATCAAGTCGAGTGCGTTCACTCAAACCGTAAATCTACGGACACTCTGGAAAGCAGCGCATTGAGTTCTGCCACCGTCTGCGGTGCCGGAATCGACGCCGAGGCCCCACCCAGTTCCATGCGGACCGTGATTTTGAGGTCACTGCCAGCTGCCACGCGGACAATTTCCGCAATCTGTTCCGCCAAATCCTGAATGCCGCCAGATTCCAGCACCGCTTCGGCGGCCAGCAACCCGACAGGGGGAGGGGAAGACACTTTTTCAGACCTGTCGGGCAGTCGCAGAATGACGTGCGAGGCACGGGAGACATCACAGGGCCATTGTGCCCCATCGTCGCCGACCTCAATCCAGCGCACCCGGATGCCCTCGTCAATAGTAGCCCGCACGGTGGACCACGGCAGATTTCGCCCCTGCCTGGCCGAAAGGGCCCTGGCTACCTCCAAGGCATTGGTCTTGTCATCCTGCCAGGCATCGGGGATCGACTCGGCCAGCAGTTCATCTGTGGGTATGGGTGGCGGCGGCGGTTGTAAGACCGCCGAGGGATCGAGAAGATCCAACGGTACAGGTTCGCCCAGGAGCGAAGCGGAACCGCTGGACAACCACACCTTGTCTTGCTCCACAGCCCGCGCGACCGAGCGCTTGACGTTAGCCGACTCGCACTGGGGCACTGCCATTTCCTCCTCGTAACCTTCTTGGGGAATGGCTACTGTCCGGTCGCCGGCAAAATAGTCAAACACATCCTGCATGACGATTGAATCCTGCGGCCAGAGACCAGGCAGCGCCCGACACGCCAGCAGTTCCGGGGCAATGTCGTTGAGGACCGCGGCTTCCGGCAGCCACACTTCCAATCCAGCATCCTTAAGCACCGACTCATCCACCGCAGTGCGCCAGAAGGTGCGGATGGACCTGTCCGGACGTACCATCCGGGCCACCCAGATGCCGGCCTCGACACCTTGCCCGACAGTCTCCCGAATCGCCTGCCGCCGCAACATCTTGGGCAGTTTGGGAAACCGGGCAAAGGCATCGACCAAATCCTTGACCCGCCGGGACGTCTCGCCCTCACGCCACAGATCATAGGGGCCACCCGGCAGCATGGCTTCCGCACTGATGGCAGTTTCCTGTATGCGGGCTCGCGCGTCGGCCTTGATGGTCACAAACAAGGAGGCATCGGATTCCTTCACCTTGAAGGCGTGAATGTCGTTGTTTGCGTTGACCGTAACCACCACGGCATAGGCCTGTTTGACGGCGTTCGGGATCCGCTTCTTGGTTTCGGCCGTCATGTGGGCCAGCATCTGTGCTCGCAGCACATCCACAGCCTGATCCTTGAGTTGCGCGCCGACTTCCAGCCAGCCGAGATACTCCTTGACCCGGCCGCGGGCTGCGTCCAGCCCGTCTCGGGAAGGCACAGCCAGGATCACTGCGTTGCGATGGACACGGGGTCGATCCGGGCCGGTGGTTTCGGCAATGAACCGCTTGGCCTCGGCACTGGGCCGGTTGGCCTCCGAAGCGGCGGTCGGACCCAAGATGGCGTAGCGAAATTCGCCATCGTCAGCGATGTCACGCGGTCTGTGGGGCAAGAAGTGGACTCGGGCACCGGCAGCCGATGCTCCGGATGTGAAAAAAGGGGTTCGCAAACTCTCTATGGCTTTCAAGAGCTGCTCTTCTATCAGGGTCGCGGGAACACGATTGTAACAGGCTTCGTGGTGCATCTGGCGCAGGTTGGGGCGGTTGCCCAAACGCCATGCTCCCGGCAGCTGGCGGACACCGTCCCGGGTTGTCTCTTCACTTTCGACTTCGGCTTCATCCAAAAACCAGGACAGCTCGATCCAACGTCGCAATGCCTTTTCCAGTTCTATGCTGTCCGGTCTCGTCGCCCCCAGCAGGGCAAAGAGTTCCCGGGTGGATATCTTGTGGCCGGTGGGCTGTGAGTTCAGGAAAGTGGCGACCACTGCCTGTTCCACCTCCCGGCCATGGAGACCGACAGCTTCAGCCTGTATGTGGCGCGCCTTGACGAGTTCGCCCTCCAGGATGGGCCGCCACTCCTGACGTTGACCCTCACCCGGTTCCACATTGGCAAAGGAGACCAGATCGCCGGTGGCTTCGGCCAAGTCATGTTTGCCGGGTTCGTTGAGAAACACGCCCGGGCCCACCAACGGGCCAGTGTCCCACTGGGCCGCATCCCGCAGGGCCACGGCGAAGGTACGCAGGATACCCCGCGTCTTCTGAAACCCGTCGAGCTGGGTCCAACGAGCATAAAAAGTCTCCGTCACGTCAGGATGGAAGGGATAGCTGGCCAAGTAACGTTCTTCCACCGCTCCGCGTGCCTTGGCAGTTTGTTCGTCGAACTCGGCGATATTGCGCACCGCCGCGGTGACATGGGGCCGGAAGACACTGGCGTCACGAATGGAATCCGGGTTGAAGAAGCGTCGCCGCAGAACCTCGGCAATATCCTCCTTGCTGACCGGGCTGGCATCCTCTTCCGTCTGACGACCGAAAACTTCGGATATGTCGCGCAGAAGTTCCTGACCCAAGCGGTCAAAGTTCCCGGGTTCGGAAGCCAGCAACGAGGCCACCATGGCACAACGATCCACTTTGGTCACCGCCTGTCCCAGATGCTGGAAGAAATTGACCAAACGACCGCGCCAACGTTCATCGGCCTCGACCTTGCTGCGGACATACATCAACACTTCGTCAAGCAGCACCAAAGTGGAAAGCCCGTCTTGCTGCGGCCTTGACAGCAGAGCCGCCATCAGAGGCTCCGCCGGCGGTGTGTCTCTTTCCTGATCCTGGCCTTCGGCATGAATGGATCGGAGACCGTCGGCTCCTGCCAACTGCCAGGCCACAACACTCCACGGATGCAGGAGCATGCGGGTTTCCCCATGGGGGGACAATGTCTCGATACCCTTTTCCAAGTCGATCTTGTCAAAGCACAGGGCGGCTACGCGGGCCCGCGGCGCCTTGAAACCAATGTGGGCCTCAAATTCCTGGACAGACGGCAAATCCGGCAGTCCGAACGGGTCGTGCACCAAGTGTCGGAGCACAATCAGGGTGTGGGTCTTGCCGCCCCCATAGGTAACGGACAGCTTCCGGTATGCCCTGTCGCTTTGACCCGCCAAACGCAGAACCACCTCCTTGACCAGCTCGCGCAACTTGAAGGTCGGATAGGTGAGCGCAAAGAATTCGTCAGGCTGTTCGTAGACCGGTCGCTGGCCTTTTTGCATCACAACGTCATACAGATCGGCCGCAAACACGGCGAGGGCAAGATCCCCTGTTTTGACATCGTCGCGCAGCTGCACGACCTCGTGCCACGGCTTCCAGGATCGTCTCATGCTCACACCCTCCTACAGCAGTGCCGGTTGCCGGGACGGGCCAACTTCGCCCCGGGCGGCAATGTGGTTGCTCAAAGATTCCAGGATGGACCGCTCTTCAGCTCCAGAGTCAGCCAATTCAACGAGAGCCTGCAACAGCTGATTGAACAGCCGATTGTGTGAGAGACCGCGCGTATCGAGATACGCATTGACCTTGGTCTGGTCTCCGGCCTTCCACAGATGCATCAGCTTGTGCACCTGGTCAACGAGGGGCACGGGACGACCGCCCGGAGTTTCCACACCGAGGTTGCGGCCCGTGCGGCGGTTCCAGGCCTTGAGTCTGACTTGCGCGCCGCTGGTCTGCCCTGTCTTCGCTTCCAGATCGTCCTCGCTGTCCTCCGCGTCGGTCACCGCATGGGACGAGTAGGCCAAAAGGTCATATTGACGGGCCAAGGCTGCATCGGACAGGTTGCAGGACAGAGCATAGAGAATGCAGCCGCCCACCGGTGCTTTTGCCATGCCATAGTCGTGCCGATGCAGCAGGTAATAGGTGGTCACGTCGTCCAAGCCACTGGCGGTCTCCTGACCCTCCCGGGTCAACACGCGGCCCACGACAAAATCGACCACCATCCGCCGCACTTCCCGCAGAAACTCCGAAATCGACATCAGCTGATTCGGCGCATTAGCTTTCTTGACCGCGGGATACCGGCTGAAGGCCTCCAAGGCCGGGCCGGTGGCCGCCCACACAAAGTCCGGCCCGCGGATGCCCGCGTCCCAAAATTCCCGGAGTTTCAGGACGATGTTCTCCTGCATTTCCTGCAGGACCGTGCTATCCCAGCCCGGACGGCCCGCGGGCCGTTTCCGGCAGACCAGCCAGACGGACGACGCCAAGGCCGCGGACGCCTTGGCACGCATTCGGGTGCCCATCTCGGTTTGAATGGGCCACGAGCCGACCACCACGAAGCCGGCCTTGATCAGGGCGGCCACCAGCGTCTCCCAAGCGTCGGGTTGCTTGTTGGCGAAGACAACGACCAGCCGCCCGTCGGGCCGCAATGCCCCTTGGCAAGCCTGGAACACCCGGGTCATGCCGTCTTCGTAATTCTTCTTGGACCGTTTCTTGTCGCCGCCAAAGCGGCTGGCATCGTCTATCAGCTCTCCGTCATTGCTGTCGCGGTCCCATTTGGGTCCAAGTGGCTCACGGAAAGCGGCGTCGATTTCAGGTGACAGTCCGTACGTGGCCCGGCGCAGCCAAATATGAAAGAAGTCCATCAGATCGGAGTAGGGGATGGCATCGTAGTACGGAGGATCGGTCACGATGGCATCGTACTGGCCCGCAACTCCGGTGGCACTGCCAAGCTGCACGGCGGGAACTTCTGCCGATTGAGCGGCTTCAAGCGTGTGCCCTGCTACACGAGATACCCATTCCAGAGCGCCGAGGTAGTTGCCCGAGGTGTCCGACAGGGGATTGACTTCGGTGAAATCCCAAACAATCGGGAGAGCGAAGCGGGCAAAGGTATTCCTGATCTTTTCGTATCCCTGATCCCAAGTGCAAATTGCACTGGAGCGATCGACCAACCGATCGTTCACGAGGGCAAGGTTGGCAATAACTGCCTCACGGAGGCACTCCGGCAGGTTACTCGGTTCCTGTGCAAGCCCGCGGAGGATGACTGTGAAAGTCCCGAGGCAAAGCAATTGCCGGTTGGTGAACAGCTTTCGCCAAGTGTCTATGCCATAGCCATCCACCGAGAAAGCCCGAGCCGCGCCGCTACCGCCTTTGGGTATTGGATCCTCCGGCATACCAAACGGAATATCGGCAAAGAGCGATTGGAGTTGTACCTCCGCAACATTGGCTATCGATCGCTCATGTTCGGTAGGCATGCGGTATTCCTTGCCTTTTGGCCCATTGACAACAACGGCAGTCATGACGGCACCCAATCGATCGGCGCATCCCTCCAGCCGGATATCCTCCATGGTCATGATGGCACCACAACAGAGACAGGTGACACCAGTGCCAGACATGGTGCCGGCCCCAATGCGTTTGTCGTGTTGCTTCCGCTGTACTGAATTGCCACTGCCTTGGGGCACGGCGCTTTCCACGTCAAAAGAGAAGCCGGTACGCTCGGAGTTCGGCTCCACCGTCAGAAGCACACGCTTTCCGCCAATTTTGCACAACCAGCAAGTCTTGAGCAGGGGCAATGTGGCCCGACACTGTTTACACTCAACCGTGCGCGCCCACAGGTAGGCAACCGTGGGCTTGGCAATCCAGCGCGGATTCCTGGGGTCTGCAAGATATTTGTCATCAAATTTGGCATTCAGAGAATCGAACTGAGGAATGCCGCTTGCATCCACTTTCAAGAGACGCGGAGGGAACACTTCATAGTCTCCGCCGGGCTGGAGGGGTACAAATTCGGCATAAGTTGGATAATAGGCGGCTAAAGTCTTGCGGGCTTGGGCCAGTATCCAGTGCCCCCAGGCACGGATATGCCAGGCAAGATCTGCTTTCAGTATCGGATCATCACGGGGAACGAGGTCAGGTTGGACTTCGTCACCATTGATATGGCTCAGCTGTTTCAGCCGTGTCCGTAGCCCACTTCCTTTAAGACCCTTTGCCTTCAGAAAACTCGCCACAACGTCACGGTCTTCCAGTATGAACGCTGGCAATCTATGAGAATGGCCCGCGAGCTTCTGCGGATATTCAAGGGCACATTTGAGAATGAACCAGGCCACTGGATTGATGTCCAGTGCAGTTACTTTGCACCCCAAACGCAAGGCCTCAAGCGGAATGGCGCCGCCCCCCGCAAAAGGATCCAGTACTTTTGGCGCACGTCCGCCGTAAGCCTTTCTGATCTCCTGCCAAAACCATTGGATGTCGGGAGCGCTTTCGCGTTTCCAGTGCAGGATGCCGCCTGCGGTTTCCTCCTTGATCTCTTCTACAGTGTGCCTATCCTCTTTCTTCTGCTTGATCGTCTCAACAACTCGTCCCCCCATTCGGCCCAGAATTGCATCCCTCTCCTCCTGATCATCGGGACTTGGAAGCAACGTGGTAATCAGGGCAGCACGCGAGGCCGCCAAGGGACGCCGGGCGGGCCAGATGTGCATCGTGGAAATGTGCCCGTGCCGCACATACTTCTCATGCACCGAATCAATCGAAGCCTGCTTCAAGGGAAAGGCAGCCTCAATGAGCTGCCTGTCTTCACTATTCATTTGCACAATTTCCCTTCATGCGGGTGCTATGGTTCAACAAGGGACGATAGAGAAATTCTGAACTTGCCTTCACAAATACCATCAGTGTTCTCAACAACATACAGCCTGCACTGCTTCTCTTGCAGAAATCTGGCAAATGCCTTGAGGTACACCCTGCTTGGCGGACAGTCAATGCTCCCAAACAGTTCTTGCCCTGCCGAAGTCAATAACACTTCGGGAATCTTGATCTGGCTGTCCCTATCCTTCTTCCCAACAATCACCAATAGACCATCTTGGTACCGAAGAACCGCTTCACGCATCGAAGTCCCCTCTCAGAATGCGTTCCGTGAAAGGCAACCGGTCCCGTTCATCGGCAAACATTTCCTGATTTTCTCCCTCATAGCTCAACGGTCCCCAGGCCGTAAATGGATCTATGTGGGTTTGGCCTTGCAGGCGACGCACGACAAACAGGAAGTCGTCATCCAGCAACCCGGGCAGGACCGGCGAGTGGGTAGTGACAATGTACTGAGTCCGTCGCAGATATTCCCTGGTCTTGAGAAACTCTGCGATCAATTCAAGGCTGCGTGGCTGAATGCCCGCTTCGGGTTCCTCAATCCCCACCAAAGCAGGCGGATCCTCTCCCCCTGACAGGGCCAGCAGCCCAAGAATGCGCAATGTGCCCTCTGAGATCACGCGCGCGGGAATGGTGGCACCTACCTCCCGCAGGCCGAGTTCAACCCGGCCAGTATCGTTCACTGCGACGTCAATACCGTCAATATCGGGCATAAACACATGCAGTGCCTTTTCGATACCTGCAAACTGTCTGGGCTTGATCGTCTTCAGTGTATTGAGATAGGCGGCCAATTGCTCACCCGCAAATCCAATGTGATGGGTTTCCCGGACCGGGTTGGCAGACCGCATGCACTCCCAGGGTTCAAGGTGAAAGAGACTCCAGCGTTCCAGCTCGCACCGTGCCGCCACTGTGTGGGGACAGTGCTGTGGGGGATGGGGCATGGATAGGATGCTGCGCTCAGGCAGACGGTCAAAGTACACGGGATCCCCTTGTGGTTGCTCTGTTCGCAGAACAAATCTCGACCCCTTGCGTTCAATGAAAGGGTCCTGCCGGGGATCGGGTACTCCGTCTGGATTCAGGGCAGTCAGGTATTCGTCGGCGATCTGCAGAAGACCTGACCTGGGTATCATTTCAATCTCAAGGCGATAACGCAGATCGCGCTCGCGGACTGCCCAGGCCTCTTTCTCTGCCTTGTCGGTCCCGGCCCCATTGCTTGTATGCCCCGCACTCCCCATCTGCCGATGGACCAACGCGACCACCCGGTCCGACAGACACAAATCCACTTCAATGGAAAATGACAGCCGTTCCTGCTCAAGCAGGCCCCTGACACCCTCCGGCCCCAAGGTAAAGGACTCGAGCGGCAGTCCGCGATAGGGCGGATTGAAGGCTTCCATGAGCGTACGGCTTGTGCCCAGTTTTGAGACCAGGTGCAGTGCATCCAGAAAATTGCTCTTGCCGGCCATATTTGGACCAAACAGAATGACGAGGCGCGGCAGGTGTACTTCAACGTCATGCAGCGACTTGTAGCCCTTGACATGAATTCGTTTCAACATGAGGCACCTCCTGGATGGGTGCACCTGAGACAACCACCGCCAAGACCGGAGCTTGCAACGGGGTGGTCAGACAGCGGGACACGGAATCCAAGGCATCAGTGTTTGGAGCAGTGGCAAACCCAAATCTACAGCTCCTGACCTGAGATCAGACATCCGCTTTCTCCTCGGTTTCGGCTACATCAAGGACCGTCTTGGCAGAAATCGTGAAGGCCTTGAATTCTCGGCTCCGGGCCAGAAGCAGAGCAAATGGGTCACGCACTCGCACCAAACGGGGATGAGGGGCAATACAGTCAAAAACCACGTAGAGCCAAAACCTGTCGCGCAGGTTGCAGGCTCGAATCCACTCGTTCTCGGACAATTCAATTCCGCCTGTATCTGCCCGTCCCTTGACTTCAATGGCCCGCCATTCACCGTGGGCGCGGTGCGACAGCAGATCGAAGCCGGGCCAGTGGGACAAGCCCGCCCCGCGCGCGAGTTCGGGCCTGGACACATCTTTTACGTCGGCCCCGTGCTGTTCTTCGTAGGCCATGGCCATTCCCATGGCGATGGCTTCCACATCCGCGTCGTACCGGATTTTCTCTTCCGGGTTCCGGGCCGACATCACGAGGGCATGGGCCAGAAACCGGACAGGCCCGGCTTGAATGCGGTCCAGTTCAGCTGTCAACTCTTCAAGATACTGTGTGCGGTCGGCTGTCAGGTTGCGCTGTTGGACTTTGACCGCGTCCAATTCCTTGCTGGCTTCAGGATCGCCTGCACGGGCAGCCGGGCCCAGTCGGGCACGGGTGGCCGCCAGATCGGCGGCTTGAAAATCAAATCCGCGGCGGGCAGATTCCAGGCACGCGGGCAAGTCGTCCTGCAATCTTTGACGCCATTCCCACGCCAAAGGGACAGCTATGCTGTCATGGGCAAACCGTTCTGCCGCGGGCACGATCCTGCGCGCTTGGATCGCCAAGGGTTCTCGGCTGGGCACAAAGTCCTGCACTGTCCTCAGCAGGAAAAGATTCTCTGCGGGCCACTCATCAATGTCTTCGCTTTGTACCTGGCGCAGACCCACAAGCCGTGTTTCCAATGCTGGAGTGCCCGATTTGTCGCCGCGGGCATTCGAAACCACTTCGTCTGCTGTATTCCTGGCGGCTTGGCGATCCTCGCGTGCAACGGATACCAAAGCCAAATGGTACAGGTATGGCCTCTCGGCGCGGGGATCGATGAATGCGGCTCCGAGGCGTGCATCTTGACCAAAGCGGTTCAGGATTTCGGCGGAGATGCGGTCGAATACCGGTTCTCCGGGGCGAATCCAAACGGCATCCTTGACATGTTGCGGTCTGTGCAGGGTCGCCCGTGTACGGGTGGGCAAGGGATACGTCTCCAGCGCGGGCAACAGAAAGTCCAGCCCGCGAGGTTGGGTAGGGGCAAAGGCGAAGGTAGTATCCAGATCACCTTCGATTCGCAGATTGAGCAAGGGTGTGGCCGTTTCCAGAAACCGGCGCACATACCCTGGAAGCAACCGTCGCAGACTTGCCTGTTCGGCTTCGTCGTTAAGGTGGTCCGGTTCCCTTCCGACATCGGCGGTTCCAAAAACTGCTTGTGACTTTTCTTCCCAAGCACGCACTTTCTGGACAGTCAGACTCTCTTCCAGGTGAGCCACGACCTCCTCGGTTTTCTCGTCTGTGGTGGCCTGGTCCAGATAGTCCTTGATGGACAGGTTCTCGAAGATGCGCCCGACAACATTGAAGACTTTGTCGGACCGGAGCTGAACCCGAATGGTCTCCAGCTTGTCCAGCAATGTCTTCAGCACCCGTCCCTCGCGCGTCTTGCCCGCCACCAGGTTGACTATGATCACGGGATCGTGTGTCTGACCGTACCGGTGAATGCGCCCCATGCGTTGTTCGAGGCGTGCCGGATTCCACGGAATGTCATAGTTCACCATCAACCAGCAAAACTGCAGATTGATGCCTTCTCCGGCGGCGTCGGTAGCCACCAGGTAGAGGGCTCCGTCTTCCGACAGAGGACGGCGAAAGAACGCGACCTGTTCCTCACGCTCCTGGTAGGACATGCTGCCGTGAATCCACGCAATCTGACCGGCGTAGCCAAGGCTTTCCAGCCTGCGCACTAGGAAATGGGCCGTATCCCTGTGCTCGGTAAAGACAATCAGCTTCTCGTTGGCATAGTCGGGATTGTCCAGCACTGCGCGCAGCTTCTCGAACTTGGAGTCCTCTCCTTCTTGCCACAGTCTCCGTGCCTTGTTCCGCAGACTGGCGACCTGACTGCACTCCAGCTCGAGATCTTCGAGAGTGGACGCGACGGTGCCTGCCAGCGCATCGTCTTCAAAACCCTCGTGTTGCTCGCCGATGCCGTCCGGCGCGGCGTCTTCCTCGGCGGTCCGTGCCTCGAACAGATCGACAAGCCCCTCCAATTCGTGCTGTTGCGCTGCCAGCTGCTCTTCAGCAAGACGGCCGTGATGAATGTCGTCAATCAGACTTGCCAGTTTGTCCCGGCGTCGCTTGAGCGAACGCATCAGAGCATAGGTGGAACTTGCGAGCCGCCGCTGGAAAACACTCATGGCAAAGCGTGCAGCGGTCCGGTTCAACAGGCAGGCCCGGTTGTAGTTTTCCCGAATGTAGCGGGTTGTCTCGTCGTAAAGGGCCTGCTCGCTCTCGTCGCCCTGCGTCAGGTCGTAACTCAACGTGGCACAGTTCCTTTGCGGGAAGAGCAAAGTACCGTCATATCCCACCATCTCTTCCTTGGTCCGGCGGATGAAGTACCGCTTGCGCCTCTCGACCGGGAATTGCGCAAAAGAGTCGTGGGTCGGAAGAAAGTCGGGGAGCAGCAGACGCCACAGGGCGTAGTAGGGAAAATCCTTTCCCATGTGGGGTGTAGCCGTCAACAGGAGTAGATTCGGTGCCGACCAGCCCAGCGTCCGGCTCTTGCGGGAGGATGGAGCGCCGGCCAGGGCCTCGGCCAGTCGGTAGCGTCCCGTCGTGCGCATCCTGAGATCAGGCCCCTGCTGAGCCGACAGCTTGTGCGCCTCGTCGAAGACCACCAGATCGTAGGGAGCAACTGCCATGTCCTGCAGCCGACTGAACATCCGATCCCCGGCCAAGGTGTCAACACTGACAATGACCCGATCCCCCTCCGGACCCTGGAAGGGATTGCCAGCGCGCGCGTCGGCTCCGCTCACAATGCTGAACTGCAGTCGAAAGAGGTTGTGCAGTTCCCGGTGCCAGTTGCCTACCAGGCCGGCAGGCGGCACAATGAGCACACGCCGCACAAGTTGACGCGACAGCATTTCCCGTATGTACAGACCTGTCATGATGGTCTTGCCGGCCCCGGCATCGTCAGCCAACAGGAAGCGTAAAGGGGACTGAGGCAACATGCAATCGTAGACAGCCGTCCACTGATGGGGCAGCGGATGGATCAGGGAGATTTCCGACGCGAACGCGGGGTTGAAGAGATGGCCGAAGGCAAGACAGTGGGCTTGCATGACTGCGACCACTGCCTTGGGGTCGGCGGAGAAGTCCAGACCGGGCGGTGTTTCCATGCCCGATCCAGAAGACACACGAGTCTGTCTGTCTGCACTCTCGTGGTCGTGCAATGTGGCCTCGAGCTCCAGAATGCGTCGCCAGGCAAGGTTGGCAGGACGTGATTGACCGTTCTCCCAGCGATTGACAGAGACAAAGGAAACGCCCACGCGCGCGGCGAACTTGGTCTGGGTCAGGCCAAGGATTTCCCGGACATTTCTGATCCGGCGAGGGTAGTCGGCGGGCAGGGCTGCGGTCAATCCAGGAGACATGGGATCTCCCCTTCTTGATTTTGAAGGGTTTTTCATTGTGCTGCCTATTATATCGCATGATATAGGGCAAAGTGATGGCAGTCCGAGGCCAATCTGAAGATCCACAAGACTCTGCAACGGCCGCGGATGTAAGGATTGCCGAGCTACTTCCCGGTTCTCTGCACCTACGCAACATCGATTCCACGAAATGAGAGTCTCGACCGCATGCAATGCAACCCAATGAGGAGGTCTACAGGTGCACGGACGGTGCATCGGAGGATGCTCTCTCTGGAGCAAGTTGATGGGCTATCAAGCCCGATTCGTGGACGCGGCATTGGTCCACCCCGGTTGACGAAAACAGGACCTTCAGCGTTGCCTCGCCGGATCTTGGCGAAGAGATCCTGAGACCGGAGAAGGGTATCCCTTGAAAGTCTGCAGAACTGGCAGGCAGTATGGGTGAAGCCGAATCAGCAAGAGCTGTGGGCAACCGGAGTCAGAGTATCCTGTCGTATTCGATATTCATGTTGCGACACAGTCGGTGAAAGCACTCGCCGAGTTTCAGAAATTCCTGAATGTGGAGCTTCATTGCCGTCTCATCCATAAACAAGGTCCAGATCCGATCCCTGTCTCTCTTGCGGTTGGAGGCATAGGACACAAATCCGCTCTGGTCATCCAGATGGTGGAGAGAAAAGAAACAATGTGCCAAACTGTTGCGTATAAACATGAATTTCACCAAGCGGCGGAGATCATCACACTGCAGTTCATTGTCAAATGCCCGAAGGAATTTCTTGACCACGGGCCTCAGATTGTCCCGCTGCAATTCCACCTGCTTGTCTTGGATGCTGCCCTGATAACCGGCATCGTGTCTGAATCTGTCTCTCTCCTGATCGGAGGCCTGTTTCAGGGCCAACAAGTATACGAGTTGGCTGTGCAGCCATAGACACATCATGAAAATCTGACCGGGCCGATTCAGAAACTCAAGATCATCAAGATCATCTGTTGTGTTAGAGCTTTCCGTGTCGTGCATGGCTTGCTCCAATGTTTTTTGCCACACGTAATCACTATAGCCTTCCATATACATGTGACTGCCTGGATCACGAGGGTTATACAGGCCATATACCTCTTCCGGACTTTGCCACTGAAATTTTCCCCTGGAACCCCGATAGGTAGCTCCCGGTATGCGCCAATGACACACCAAGCCCTGTGGTTGCCACTGTTTCGGCAGGCATTGTGTGTACCATCTTGGCCGTATCCGGCCCACATAGCACTCCAAGATACGCATAAAGATCATGAGGAGGCACCGATGAGGGCATGAGAACGATGATATGCCTTGACAGTACATGCTCCAGGAATGCCTGGGCATATCTCTCGTCGGACAGGACCAGACCGGCACATTCAAGAATGACACAGCTGCGCTCGGCCGGATCAAGGGCGAAAATCCTGTCCAGCTCGTCTGTGCCCTTCACATCAATGTTCGCCCAAAGGCGGTAGCCCTCCTTGCGCAAGTCCTGAGCCAATTTGATAGCCAGAGCCGTCTTGCCTACAAAAGCACCGCCTATGTAACAAATACGATACTTCCGAACCAAGTATAGAAAGTTGTTGTATTCGTTCATTTTCATTCTTTTGTCTGACCCCAACAAGACGCTCCACACTGTCAACCAATTGCACTTGCGAGCCGCTAAGCTATTCCCAACGGGCAGATTCCTGATTGGACCAACCCACCGATGGGAGTCAAGGGATACCTATTGGCTCCAGAGCTCAGTCCGTTCAGAGTGCCCTGCTCCTTCTGCTAAACTGCACATAAGATCGTTCTTTACAAAGGTCAAATTGTATTGGACAGCAGTGCTTGCTGTCCAAAAGTCATTTTCCTGAATTCCCAGTTGTTTGCCAGTAGGATGTTCAACTGGATCTTCCACATATCGTGTGGTTAGCCTGCCGCGTCTATTTCCAGGCGAGTATGTTTTGAAAAGATTGGCTCGAATTTCTGCATAGGTCTGGGAGGTGTGTCGGTCAATTTGAAGAACCGTGTAGCTGGACATTGAATGCCTGACAGCGGCCTGTCGAGCATGATCAATGGCGGGGAAACCAAAAGGCCATACTCGACTTCTGCCAGCGATACAACAGAAATGAAGATCAAGGCATTTTCCAGTCCTTCAAGGCGCTGTCTGACAACCTTGTGCAGTCTTGCCCGCTTGTCCCAGGACGCACTGGCGATGTTGGTAGCCAAGAGATAGCCCTCAATGACCGTCACCTTGGCAGATCGTTGTTCAGATTTTCCATGGCTTCCGAGATGAGAGGATCGTCGATTATGGCCTGTCTGATGAGGGTAGCCGCTGCAGACGCCTTCTCCATGTCCCCCGACAAGAATCGATGCCAAGGCAAGCCGGGTTTGAACGCCTCGGGGAAGTACCGCGTAAATTCGATCGGGCCCGGTCGAGCATGACCTGAAAAGTGATCCAGCAGTGACCGTTCGACACGTGGCGGCAAATCGTAGGTCTTCAGGACCTCGGCATCAATCCACTGAAGCAATTTTTTGCACGCATCATGCGCTTGTGTAGCCAGAATTCTGTCGCTTAACCACCGCTTTCGGATTCCGCTGTATTGGCGCACGAGGGAAGTGATGGCTTGCTCGTCATCGGGTTGGACGGTCGGTATCGGAATGCTTTGCAAGGTCTGAATCTTGATGTCTCGTTTGCCTTCCTGAGCCGAGACAAAGGCATTGGCCACTGGGCCATTGAGAAAGGCCGCCAGAACCTCCAGGGACACGTTGTGACTGGGCCAAATCCCATGAAAATTCCGATAACACACCAATCCCCGGTAGTCCGGTGCCGCTACAATGCTCCAATTGCCGTCCGCTATCCAGATGGCATTGACAACCAGCTTCGGCTTATGCCAAGCAACGGCGGGAGTCGACCCTCTCCTGAAGTCGTCCAAAGCATTCAGGAAGACCGTTTTGAGAACCTGAAAAGGCTCCAAAGCCTCTTGGCGCCAGTGCAGTCCTAGGACAAATCCCGCTCGTTCTTTCTTGGCACCCCAATCTCTTTCGTTCCGGCGAAACGACAAGTTGCATTCGATGCCCCTATGAATCTCTGCCAGTTCGCCGAGCCGCTGCAGCCGCCTCGTGGCTTTCCATACTTCTTGCACAGGCGGCAACCTCAGAGTCCCCTCAAAGCCAGGGATTGACGGGTCCAACCTGCCTGCCAATTTGCAAGAAGATCTTTGTGTGCGGCAGAAATGTTTCAGATCCTTGCTACATTGCAGGTGCCAGTCTTTGGGCTGCAGTGGGCCGCGACGACATGGACATTCTGACTCTGTGCACAGTCTTGTCGGGCCACAAATTCACCACCGGACTGATCACGGAGACCGCTGTTACGCACCGGAAATATACCCCTGCCCCGTGACCATCCCGCGGCCTCATCGCCTCGTTGGTCCAGTCATGGGCACAGAGTGAGGCCGAAACCCGACCTACTGGTAGGCCAGCGATCCGTCCGGACGCCAGGGTTGCTGTCGGCGCCAAGGGGTGTAGTCCTGCCTAGCCACGAAATCCAAATTCAGTTCTATGCCCAGACCCGGAGTGTCCGGCACATCCAGGAACCCGTCCACCAAGGGCACCGGTTCCTGCAGAATCTCGCGTCTGATGCCTGCGCGGTCCGGATGGTATTCCAACACCTCGAAATTTTGCGTGCTGAGCGCAAAGTGGGCATTGACCGCATTGGCCACCGGACCGCAGGGGTTGTGCGGGGCCACGCTCACATAGTGGGCTTCTGCCAACGCGGCAATCTTTTTCATCTCCCAGATACCGCCGGTCACGCAAATGTCGGGCTGAATGAAATCGATGGCATGGCGGGACAGCAACGGCAGAAACTGGTGACGCGTGTAGAGCATCTCACCGGTCGCCAAAGGCACGCTTGACTGCCGTTTCAAAGCGGCCCAGGCCTCCAGATTTTCGGGCCTGAGTGGCTCTTCCACGAACATGGGGCGGAAGGGCTCCACCACGGCGCAGAGCTGGGCGGCCCGGCCGACTTCAAAAATGCGCGCGTGGGGATCCAAGCCAATCTCGACCCCGGTGCCGACCGCGTCCCGCACGGCATTCACGCGGCTTGCCGCCGCATCCAGGACCTGGTTCCAGGCCATAATCTGCCAATCCGCGGGCAGCGGGTTCATTTTCAACACGGTGTAGCCATAGGCGGCCACCAGCTTTTGGGCCTGCTCCGCCAGCTCGGTCGGGGTATTCCCGGCCACGGACTGATACACTCGCACACGGTCCCGCGCCTTCCCGCCCAGCAGTCGGTAGACCGGCAGCCCTGCGCTTTTACCGGCAATATCCCACAGAGCGTGCTCGATGCCGCTGATCGCGGCGTTGACGACCATGCCGCCCGGAAATCGGGTCCCGGCATACATCAGCTGCCACAGGCCCTCTATGTCGCGCGGGTCGCGTCCCACCAGCCACCCGGCAAAATCCCGGATGACCTGGACTGTGGCAAGATCAGGGCCGCAGGAATAGGCTTCCCCCACTCCGGAAATCCCTTCGTCAGTATGCACGATCACGAAGGGGATGTTTCGGTGGCCCATGTTCACGACATGGGTTTCGATACCGGTGATTTTCATGGAGGATTTCCTGAGCTCGTCTGGGTCTGCGGCACGGGTCCCGCGCGACAGCGGACTTCCGCCGCCGACAAGACTCATCTCAAAGTACCACGAACCGGACGACACACCGCGGTCGCCTCTCTCACGCAAGGACTTGATATCCATGAACTCCCGGCTTCCCAACTTCCTCTACATTCATTCGGACCAACATGCCCAGAGAGTGCTGGACTGCTACGGAGATCCCCTGCTGCAAAACACACATCTCGGCCGTCTGGCGCAGCGCGGCGTTGTGTTCGACAACATCTATTGCGACTCCCCGATCTGTGTGCCTTCCCGCATGTCCATGCTCACGGCCCGCCGACCGTTCGAGAACGAAGTCTGGACCAATGAACAGCAATTGGATTCGCGCATTCCCACGTTGGCCCACTCGCTAGGGGCCGCAGGATACGCTCCGGTCCTGATTGGCCGCATGCATGCCATCGGGCCGGATCAGCTGCACGGGTATAGCCGACGCTTGGTAGGGGATCACTGTCCCAACCAGCTGGGAGGTCCCGCCATAGACCGAGGAGCCCTGGAAGGCACCGCGGGACCTCATCGCATCAGCCTCCAGAAGTCCGGGGCGGGTCAGAGCGCCTACCAGGTGCACGATGAAGAGGTGCAGAGGGAAGCCGTGACCTTTCTGCGCCAGGCATGTCAACAGCGGCAGAACGGGACCTGTCGGAAGCCGTTCAATCTGACGGTGGGCTACATGCTGCCGCATCCGCCTTACGTAGCCCGGCAGCCCGACTTCGCGCAATTCCAGGGCCGCATGACCTTGCCTGTCAAACCCAAGGCCCACGACACGGAAACGCATCCCTTCCTGCGTTGGTGGCGGAGCCACACAGAAATCGAGACGGTTCCCGCGGAGGAGCAGATCAGGGCCAGGGCCGCCTACTGGGCTCTTGTGTCGCGTCTGGATCAGTGGATCGGCGAACTGCTGCAGATTTTGGAGGATTCCGGTCAACTGGAGAACACGTTGGTCATCTACACGTCCGACCATGGCGACATGCTGGGGGAGCACGGCCTTTGGTGGAAGCATACCTTCTACGAGGAGTCGGTAAAGGTGCCTCTGATCATGTCATGGCCGGGACACTTGCCTCGGAACACCCGATCCTCGCTGGTGGCCAGTGGCGTAGATGTCACGGCGACCCTGCTCGAATTGCTGGGCGCGCCTCCCTTGCCCCAGGCCTCGGGCCGCTCCTTTGCAGGTCAGCTGCAGAATCCCGGCCGGTCGCACTGGGAAGACTTGGCTTTCTCGGAATACAATTCGCATCTCTTTGCGCCTGGCGAGGGCTGCTACCAGCGCATGATACGCCGAGAGGAATGGAAGTACATTTACTTCCACGGTCAGCCCGACCAACTGTTCAATCTGGCCCACGATCCCGAAGAACGGGAAAATCTGGCCCAGGACCCTCGCTTTGCCGGTACAGCCTCCGAGCTTAAGGCGGCACTCTTGACAGATTGGGATCCCGACCGGATTGCCCGAAGAATGGAGGAATTGGGCAGTGTCAACAGCCTGCTGGAGAAGTGGGGCCGGAACACGCAGGTGCAAGACACCATCCGCTGGCAGCTGGACCCCAAGATGAACTTCCTGCATCCAACTGCCACCAAGACCGAATCAGGGTCTTGAGACCGTTCCTTCGCCCAGTTTCCAGAGAGGATGCATGGCATTGGATCGAATTTATGCTTGGCTTGCAAGGCTGGTCATGCTGTCTGTGGCGCTGGTCTTGTCCGCCAGCTCTCCTGCATGGGGTGCGCTCATCCACAACCCTGCGGGTGTTTCTCCATCCTTGGAAATGCCAGACCTCGTGATCAGTTTCAAGAAAGACGGCGGGATCAACGTGATGGGAATCCCCCTTTCGTGGATACCAGGAGTGGATGATGTTTCCCTCGAGCCCGAGACTGTGGCCCGTTTTACCGACGGCAATGTACAACACATCCATCTTGACTATCACTCTGCCGGCATGGCCTTGCTGGTCAACGGACAGCCGATCCTGGACTTTCATTATGATGACCACGACCAACTGTGGAGCTTGTTGAACGGATTGTCCGTTTTCATGGGTGAGCAAGGGGAGGCCATGTTGTCCGTCGCACAAAAGATCTTGCCCGTGATGAAAAAAATAGGGGTGGAAATCATTGCCAGGTTTCCTGTGCCGGAAGGTGAGTCATCCATCCCTACCGCATCCGACGACTCGTATACCTTGCTGCGTAGGTCAACCATGGTCCAATTCGAATACGGAGCCAGATCGGCAGGAGTAGAGAGTTTCGCGCTCCATGTAGCCCCAGACGGCAGTTTGACATCAGGCAACTTTGCTTTCAATCTGTTGCAGGCCGTAATCCCTCCCAACGTAGAGTTGAAATTGCCCGTGGAGACTGTCCAAAGCACCATCGAAGCGGAGATCCGGGAAGTCAAGGTGAAAACCCGTCACTACGGTCTGGCTCTGGAACTCAATGGGCAAGACGATCCCCTGATGATCTGTTACCTGGACAATCTTCTGGCCTTGGCCAATGAAGCGGATCGCTGGCGGCATCTGGCCCCCAATGTCAGCGAGGAAAGGGTGGAGCTGGTCCGGAGAGTCGTGCGAGACGTGTTGCTTGCCACCAATGTGGATATCACGCTCCACTTCCCGATGTTGCCAAAGCAAGACATTGAGTGAACGACCATCCCAGCTGCAAGCAGATGCGCAGAGGATGATCCCGCCCCATGCCAACCGCAACATGGGGAGCCTTGCGCGAAAAGGGGGAGAGACCGGCCTGATCCTGCGCACGCCCAGCCCGTGGCGGGCGGATTTCCGAAGTCATCTCACGCCTTTCCCTGATTAGGTCGAACATCCCACGGACCAGAGAATTGAGTGTCCCATCCCCAAGAGCCTGGAGATGCAGCATGTCCCACACGTACGGTCCATCAATGAGGCGAAGGGAGTTGCTGGAACGTGTTGGCCGCAGCAGCCTGCTGCTCGGCTTGGCCCCTTTGTCTCCGCATCTGGATTCAGCCGACCCAGTGGCTTTACCTACTCTTGCAGAGATCTCGGGGGCGAAAGCCCTGCTAAGAACTGTTTTGGCACAAAACCACTTTCTTGCCGGTACTGGTCCCTTTTGGGTAGCCGGTCGTTTCCTGAACCAGTTCAAATTACGGTCTGCCAACCATTGGGCCTATGACAAACTAGACCCAGCTTGGCGCAAGAAATACTATAGGGCTGGCGGCGAACCGAAACCCTACCTTGCAGCCCGAGCTCTGTGGGAGACTATTCCAGCCCCCATACGAGCGCAAGGTCCTGAAGCATTACAGAAATTCCATCAAGGCAAAGATTGGAGCCACATAATTCCCAGAGCCATGAAAGGGCCCACTACAGCAGAAAATGGCCTATGGTGGAGTACCGTCAGGAACCAGAAGCTAGGGGCCAACTCCATGAGCAAGCCACAAATCCTCCAAGCCAAATCTGTGCTGCTTCATGACGCAACCTTCTTCCACCTTGCACTTGACCCTGCGCCCCATGATGTTGGGTGGTGCGATTGGGGCCACGCTTGCAGGCCTCCTTGCTGTCCTGGATTGCGGCCTGCTCTTTGCGGCAGACAAAATCACCCCTAGCGAACTGCTTGAAGGCATTCTGGTTTCCATGGTTGTCACAGGTGGGAGTGCCCTCATAATTACGGGCTTGATCACCGGTCTTGCCGTAGTGGCTCCCAGTGTGTTACCTGTCCTGCTTATCGTTGCACCGGCACTGACGGTGGTAAGTTTCGTGTTTCTCGCGTTTTACTTGAAGGAATTGGGCGAAGACTGGTGGGTGTATCTAGACAAGCAAGGTGCTCTGAACGAGTTTCTGAAAGGGTTGGCGATGACAGAAATCATTCTGTCTGCCATGGCCCGGGAACAATCCGACAGGGTGCACCACAAAACCGTTGGCAACATTGGGGTCAATCTCTCAGTGCCCTGTCGGACCGGCTGTCCGACTTCTTGGCGGCATTGGCAATTCGGTCCTACATCCCCGAATTTGATTATGCAAGGTACTTTCCGGATTTGGATCTTGACTTGGATCTGGGCAAGTATGTCCCGGACCTCAGCCTCCGAGAGCATCTTCCTGCCCTGGATTTCAACTTGCCGGAATTTCTGCGGCAACAAGGATTCGCGGCCATGGACAACATGCCAAGAACCGATTTCCGCAAGGGGGCAGAAACGGCACAAGGGGCCCTGAAAGGCGCTTCGGCATACTTGGCGTCCCATACCTCTCGGGGAGACCCTGACACAAGGGGCACTGGGAACACCATCCCGAACTTGGATCCCAGCTGTATGCCCATCAGTCGCAAGAGGAAGAAAAGCAGGAATACAGTTCCTGTATTGCCTATTGTCCGACGGCCGCCCAAGAAGATTGGCTGGCTACGTGCCAGGATCAGGGGGAGAATATATTGCCAAATCCTGTTCTCAGGCTTCCCCATCCCGTGCTGGCCACCACGGCCAGAGCCACGCAACCCCATATCTGCACAAGGCAATGCACGGCCCTGAATCGGTTTTGTTTCAAGTCTGCCTCTGAAGGAGACATCAGCGTAGAACTGACTGTCCAAGTCGCGAACATTGCAGTCCGGTATTGCTACACCAACGGATGCGGGACAAATCATTGCACCTACCGGAGCCTTGTCAAACAAGGAACTTCTCGGGCCTGCGCGTCACAGTCCCTTTTCAAATCGGATTTTTCTGCGCCGCAATGGAAATTCCGGAGTGGCACCGCTCTGGACAGAGAGAGAGGCAGAAGCAGGACCTGAAGGTCCTGCTTTCGACGCTTCGGTTGGATTTGCCGTGGCGCAGGACACCTACACCGAATTTAGGCAGTGCCCGCCGGCGTTGTGCCCCGCAATTGTCTGATTTCTCCTTCCAGAGATCTGATACGCGTCTCGGCCGCTTGTCTCCATTCCCTGTCCAATTGCACCTGTGCCTCGGCCCGTTGCGCCCGCTCCTCGGCTATCTGTCTCCGCTCTCTGTCCAACTGCGCTTGTGCTCTCTGCTCCGCGTAGCCTAACAACAAGACTTGGGTCTCGGGATCAAACAACTCCAGCTGTCCGTCGTTTGCTCGGAATTCCAAACCCAGCACGTCACTATAGCCCCGCCACTCGTGAGTTCCGTGCCCCTGGACCACAATCGACTGATAGGCCCCAGCCACCAGCCGCTCGCCAATCAACGGTGGATTCATGATATGGCTGTCGGGCGTGGGGTCGAAGCGCCAGTATTCGGACACCCCGATCCGGGCATACACCTCCCGCTTGCGCCCCGCATCTTCCCTCCAGGTGCTCTCCGAAGCCACCTCCAGCACAAAATCCGGCGCCTTGCCTTCCGCCCAGAGCAGATAGGAAGGGCGCGGCCGGTCCTCCACGCCGAAGACCACAAACACGTCCGGCGCCACCGAAGCCTTGGGATTGCCCTCTTCGTAATAAAGCAGCATGTTGCCGATCACGGTCACATCTGGACAGTCGTGGTAGCGGCTTTTCAGCTTGTTGACCGTTTCGGTCAGCGCGACGTACTGCTCGGTGCCTTCGGCCAAGGGTTTGCCATCGGTTTCAGGATAGACTACTTCCGCCACAGGGACTGGTGCAGCGACCGAGGCGGGAAACACACCGGCCACCGCGCTGCCTTGAGGCAGACGGCTAAGGGTCATGACGACCGCTCCATGGCAGATCGGAATGCAAGGGATCTCGGTTGCCTGACAGCACCTGCAATATCGAATATGATGCAATGTCGGATTGCAAGCTCATACTCCCCCAATATAGCATACCTGTTCATGCTGACACGGTATGCAAAATGTTCAGGGAACTGGCGCTGAACCGCAGAAAATCATGACGTAAAACAATGCATACACTGGCGGCATGTCGAGTCACGAGCAGAAAAGGGCAGAAAACTGCCGCTCCAACTCCATACTTGTCGCGACAGGGCCTCGACCGATCCGAGCATACCCAAGCCGGTTTGCATCTGACCGCGGATCAGGCTTCTCTCGAGGCTGCGCGTCGCAGATGAATGAGGGCCCACACATGTGAATTCCCCTCACCGGGAAATCACGAATCCGGGGCGGGAGACTGTGTCTCCCGCAGAATAATTAGATCAAGTATACAAAAATATTCAGGAAAAGAGCCGCGGATACAGTGCACTGGCCCGGGAGACTTCTGGTCTCCAGTCTGGATTTCCCTCGGACCGCAGAGATAGCAAAGGGAGGCAACAGGGCTACAATGACAGAGACGGAGTTGTGACGGCCCCTGGGCAGCACTGGCTTCATCATGGATCCTGCCTTGTGTACCCACCTCCACTTGGCACAAAGTCACGGTGAGGTCCATCAGGCTACACTTGACTCTCCGCAATGTTGGAGAATTGCAAAGCAGAAAGGGTGCCAGGAGGAATGCCTTGAAAATTACGCGACTTGAAACCCTGTGCCTGTCCCGGATGCATGGCCAACGGGAACAGTGGGTTACGGCCCAATACCGCACCGTCAAGGCGGACTGCACGATAGTGGTCGTCCACACGGACGAGGGCATGCAAGGCATAGGAGAGGCCACTTCCTACGGCTGGCCTCTGCAAATCCGCCAATGGGTCGACTTCTTGGCTCCCACGCTCGTGGGCCAGGATCCCATAGACCCGGGCATTGCGCCCAGCCCCCACGGACTGAACCGAGGGCATGACGCCGCCGTGGCCGGCATTGACTGCGCGCTCTGGGACATACGGGCTCGAGTCGCCGGAAAAAGCGTCTGTGAACTGATCAGTGGACACTCAGCTGAAGGAGTGAAGGTCTATGCCTCCAGTGGCTGCCGCTACGACTGGCGTTGCAACCCTGAGCAGCTCTTTGCCGAGGCCGAGGATTACATGGAGCGAGGCTTCCCGGTCATGAAATTCCGCATCGGCACGGAATGGACGTGGGATGGCATCACGGTGAACCGTTTCCTGGACCATGTCCGGGAGCTGCATCAAATCGTGGATGGGCGCATGGACCTGGCGTTGGACGGCAATTGTCGCCTCGATGAAGATCAGTCATGGGCCATAGCGAAAGAATTGGACCGGTTGGGCTTTGCCTGGTTTGAAGAACCAATGTCCTGGGAAGACCCCACGGCATATGCCCGCCTGAACAAGGCTGTGGACCTGCCCATAACCGGTGGTGAATCCTTCGCGACCTTGGCCCAGTTGCAACCTTATCTGGATGCGGGGGCCTATGCCACGGTACAACCCGATGCCGGCCTCAGCGGCATCTCCGAGATGTTGCGGATTGGTGCAGTGGCGCGTGAAAGGGGCCTCAAGCTCTACCCGCACAGCTGGCACAACGGTCTCATGGGCATGGCCAACGGCCATGTCGTGGCCGCATTGCCGGTCTGTGACATACTGGAGGTCTGCATGATTCAGGGACCACTGCAATGGGGCATTTTGGAAGATCCGCCGGCACTGAGGCGGGGATTCCTGCACTTTCCCGATGAGCCCGGTCTGGGAGTCAAGCTGGCTGCTGACTTGGAACGCAAGTATCCCCATATTGAAGGCCACTATGCCTTGACGGTGGAACGAGCTCCCATGCAGGAGACAGAAAAGGAGCTGCCATGAACAAGGCTGTCTCTGATCTCGGCGACTTTGCCTTGAAACCCCCTCAGAACTTCACCTTGCCCATTGATGGTGGCCCGGTCAGGCGTCCAGATGCCGCCCTGCTGGCAGAACTGCAGCAGGTCAGCAGCGCCACCGCCAGCGCCATGCTGCACAGGATGGGCCTGCGGAATTCCTTCATGGCCGGCATCGCGGCGCGCCGACCGGGTCGCAAGGTTGTGGGGCCCGCCGTCACCTTGGCTTTCATGCCCCAAAGGGAAGACATCGCTTCCGGGCTGGGCCAGGAACAAACCGAAAAGCGCAGTGCGTTGTGGGCGGTCTTCGAGTCCGTGCAGCCTGGGGATGTCCTGTGCATTCAAGCCTTTGGTGATCCCTATACCGGCTGCGTGGGCGAAATGTTGACCACCTATTTCGGGGGACGCGGCGGCGCGGGCCTGATAGTGGATGGGTGCATCCGGGACTGGCCGAAGATCAGGGAGCTGGATGTACCGGTGTGGACGCGCGGCTTCACTCCCCACTATGCATCGCAATCCCGCCTGTTCCCCTTTGCCTTCAACGTGCCGGTGGCCTGCAGCCAGGTGACGATTCTCCCGGGAGATGCCATCATCGCGGATGACGACGGAGCAGTGATGGTGCCCCAGCAGATGATCCCGGATGTGTTGAATCACACACTGCATCATGAAGAGTGGGAGGAATTCAGCCGCCTGAAATTGCAGGAGGGGGGTGATTTAAGCGTGTATTATCCGTTGTCGGAACAGGGCTGGCGGGAATACGAGGCCTGGCGGCAGAATCAGGAATCGCCCTGATTCCCTGCCCCTCCCACAGCCAGAATCACAGAGGTCACACAAATGTCTTTGGACGGTCAAGTTGCATTGGTCACGGGCGCTGGGTCCGGCATAGGAAAAGGGGCGGCTCTCCGGCTTGCTGCCGAAGGGGCCTGTATCGGCGCCTTGGGACGCACCGAGTCCCAGCTTATGGAAGTCGTTGCCCAAATCAAGGCAGCGGGGGGTTCGGCGATGCCTCTGGTGGCAGATGTAGCCAATCTGCCCCAACTGGAAGAGGCCATCGCCCAATTGGGGGATTCCTGCGGCCGCATTGACATCGTGATTGCCAATGCGGGGGTCAACGGGTTGTGGGCCTCCATTGCCGAGATCACGTCGGAAGACTGGGACTACACCATGAACATCAATCTCAAGGGCACCTTCATGACGGTCAAGTACGCCCAGCCTTGGCTCACGAAGCAAGGCGGGGCCATTGTGGTGGTGTCTTCAGTCAATGGGACTCGCATGTTCAGCAATACGGGAGCCACGGTCTATGCCTGTTCCAAGGGCGGACAGCTGATCATGACCAAAATGCTGGCTCCGGAACTGGCACGGGACGGCATACGCATCAACGTCATCTGTCCGGGATCCATCACCACGGAAATCGGGGACAATACCACCCTGCACAATCAGGGCCTGATGTGGCGCGCCGAATGGAAGGGAGGCAACATTCCATTGACCGTGGACATACCCGGCACCATCGAGCAATGTGGAGATCTGATTCACTTCCTGGTTTCACGAGAGTCAGCCCACATCACGGGAACCGAGATGTGGATTGATGGGGGCCAGTCTCTCATAACGGGATAGTGCACCTTTCCCGCGGAACCCACGACGCTGGAACGCCAGGCGCCAGTCTCTGCATTGTGCCTTCCAGACGTTCATGGGGACCTCTCGTACCACCGACAGGCCACAGCGGCACTGACTTGAGGTTGTTCTAGCGGTTGCTTGGGAGAGCCCCTCTCTTTGCTCTTGCAAGCGATTTGAGAAAAGGGAGTGCCAGTTTGTCCACTCCTGGCAGACCCCCCATTCCACAGAGTCAGGTTCGGCAAAATGCACAACCGGTCAACGCTGCCATGTTTCGCTGTCCCCACCACCCGTGCAGAACACTCGAACAGAAGCGGAAGGGGATGGGAAACTCCGCAGGAACAAAGAGCGGGTACCGGCAGGTCAGGTTCTCCGCGTTGTGGCCACGTTCGCAATGCTGTCCCCCCAGACCCAGGAATTCAGCCATGCCCTACCGGGACCCCGTCCCCAATTAGGTTGTAGCGATGGTGGAAATCTATACTGGCAACATGAGTGGCTGGCCCCTGTGTCTGCCATTGCAGCCTGAAACCCGGACCAGCCGTCGGGTCCACCAGCAAGGAACCTGCCCACGCCCTGGGCTGCAGTGACAGGCTTCCGGAACCGGCATTGGGGCTTTGCGCCTGCTCGCCTGACATCCCGGTTGGATGCCGGGCACGTCAAGAAAGACCATGTACTGGTCTCTTGCAGCCTGTGCAGACAGAGCTGTGCAACAGGCAGGTCTTCGCCTTGGCCATAACAGATTTGGGAGAAACACAAGCCTGTGAATTTCATCATATTCATGCCCGACGAGCTGCGCGCCGAGAGCCTGAGCTGCTACGGCCATCCGTTGGGAGTATCCCCCAACGTTGACGCGTTTGCGGCAGAAGGCACGCTCTTTGATCAATGTCATGTACAACACACCGTGTGCTCTCCTTCAAGGTGCAGCATGCTGACGGGCTGGTACCCCCACGTGCGTGGACACCGCACCCTGTGGCACCTGTTGCGTCCCGATGAGCCCAATTTGTTTCAATACCTGAAACAAGCGGGATACGACGTACACTGGTTTGGCAAGAACGATGCCCTCAGTCCCGAAAGCTTCGCCTCCAGCGTGAACGAAGCCGGTTCCAGAGGGCGCGGATATCCATTCGGACCCTCCCCCTGGTCCCAGGGTGATCCCGAGTTCTACAGCTTCTTGCATGAACCCTGGACGGCTCCACTCGATGATCATTCGGATTATGCCAACGTCCAGGCCGCCGTGGAGTTCCTCAGGCAACGACCCACGCAGTCGAACCGACCCTTTGTCCTGTACCTGCCTCTGATATACCCCCACTGTCCCTACTCGGCCCCTGAACCTTGGCACAGTCGCTTCGGAGCCGATCAGGTGGCGGATATGCTGCGACCGCCGGGCTTGCCTGACAAACCGGCGTTTCACAAAGGCATGCGCTCGCTGCGGCGACTGGATTCCTGCACAGAGGCATTGTTTGCCCAAGTCAACGCGGTGTACTTGGGCATGACTGCCTTTAGCGACTGGTTGTTTGGCATGCTGCTGGAGGAATTGGCGGCCTCTCCCTTTCAGGACGACACCACAGTCCTCTTTCTTTCGGACCATGGCGACTATGCCGGTGATTATGGGCTCGTGGAAAAATGGCCCAGTGCCGCAGAGGATGTCATCACCCGGGTGCCGCTGATAGTGCGCACACCCGGTGGTCAGGCGGGTCACACGGTCACTGAACTGGTCGAGTTGTTTGACATTATGCCCACCATGCTGGAACTGGCGGACGTGGAAGCCGCCCACACCCATTTCGCCACAGACCTGACTCCCCAGTTGGCGGGGGCTGCCGGCGATCCAGCACGGTTGGCGTTCACCGAGGGAGGATATGACCCCCACGAACCCCATTGCTTTGAAGGCCGCAACGAAGGATGGGGGTGGGAAAATCCCTATTGGCCCAAGCTTGAACTCCAGCAGCGCACACCAGAGTCGGTCTGCCGCACCGTCACGGTGCGGTCAGCGACCCACAAACTGATCTATCGCATGGGTGACATTTCCGAACTGTACGACCTCACGGCAGATCCACGGGAAACAGTGAACCTGATTGACAGGGGAGACCACGCTGCTGTCCAGAGACAGTTGGAACAGGCAATTCTGGACAGATTGATGGCAACCAGCGATGTAACGCCGGAGACGGAAGATCCCCGAGGACATACCTTTCAAGCCCATCCCTGAATACAAACCGATGGTCAGTGGTCCGATTGCCGATGGGTCAGGCCACTCCTGGGCCATGGTCCGCATTGTCTGTGTTCAGTGGCGCAGGCGTGTGCCATCGCATTGCCATTGCCCCACCCCAGCTGTTCCGAGTTGCCTCCGCCCGCTCTCCAGACCAAGTCAGAGGATGAACAGTGGTTCAGGCAGGTCTCTGGTCGTCCCACCACGGCTGGCGCAAGTCGGTCTGTCTCTTTCCCCAGCACCCTCCATGATGGATGTCCCGAGGCCGTACGCGATTGTGCCTGTTTACGCGTTTCTGCACCAGCGGACAGCGTCAACCTTGGCTACGCAACCCCATGGGCAGGGAAGAACGTGACACGCAAGAAACCGGTGCCAGACAAAGAGTATGTCACCCATCGACTGTCAGGTGAAAAGCCTGGACACACTCCCAGTGCTTGAGCCCCCCAGGACCTCACGGAACTGGCTTGGCCATTGCTATCCAGCAAGGCTGGGCAGACCCAAGCGACCAATCTCCAGCGCCGCCCGCATGGGTGCCATGCGACGAGTGGAGCACGATCGGGTCAGTAGCAGAGAATCAACTGGTTCTCTTTCACTTCCACGGAGTAGGTGGTGACAGCCAAATCGCCGTGGAGAGCGTGGCCGGTCCTGAGATCGAATTCCCACTGATGCCAAGGACACTTCAATACTTCGTCCTGCGGCGAGTACCGAAACTCGAGGCCGTCTCCGTCTTCGATCCGGGGACGCAACCGTCCTGTGCAGACCGGGGCACCGCGGTGCGGACAGACGTTGTGCAAAGCGAAATATTTCCCGCCTTGATTGAAGACCCCGACCGAGCGGCCTGCCACGTGCACAATCTTGCGGGTTCCTTCAGGAATATCGGCAGGAACTCCAATGGCAACTCGCCTGCGCCGCTGTTCAGTCTTCAATGTCGATTCCGTACATCTCAGCAGCATTCCGAAACATGATCCGATCCCGCAGCTCCCATTCTTCCCCCAGCAAAAAGCTGGACGGTTCATCCCAATCCCAGTGCGGATAGTCGCTGGCAAAGACCAACACCTGTCCGGCATCCAGCCAGCGCAGGAAAGTCTCCAAATCCTCGTCGCCCGGGAGCGTTGGCATGGGCTGCGAACCGAAGCGGATGTTGGACTTGAGATATTCACTGGGCAGCCTGCGCACCCATGGCGTGTAGTCGCGCAGACTCATCCAGTCGCTGTCCATGTGCCACATGAGACCTGGCACCCAAAAGACATCATGCTCGATGAACAGGAACTTGAAGTCGGGAAACTTCTCGAAAACGCCTTCGCAGATCAGACTGGCCGTGTGGGCCATCGCGATCTGGGGCCTTGCCATGCGCATTTCCAGGTAGTACGTCGGAAAGCCCGCCGCAGTGGGGGCCGAGGAGGTCCCGGCCCCCTCGGCCCCAAAGTGGACACACATGGGAAGGTCATTCTCCGCACAGGCTTCGTAGATAGGGTGGTACATGCGATGACCAAAGGGAAAATGGGCACCCGCAGGCATCAAAGCCTGTACAAAGCGCGGATCGGAACCAAGACGCCGGATTTCGGCTACGGCCTGTAGGGGATCATTGGGGGCGATGTGAATCGAGCCGCGCAGGCGATCGTCCTGTTCCAGCCAATGTTCCGCAGTCCATTCGTTGAATGCCCGACAGACAGCAGCACCGAAATCCAGGGACGGATGCACGGCATAGGCATACGGCCCCCCGGTCAACACAGCCAGGTCCAGATCGTAGGCATCCAGGTGATGTTCAATGAGTGCCTCTGGGCGAGTGTTGGGGTTGTCACCTTCCCCGGTCACGTACCACAGGTCATGTCGCGTGCCTCTGCCTGGCATGTTGGTATAACCGACAGCCGGCGCCATTCCGCCAAAATCTGACATCTGTTCCCGAAACTGCCGTGGCAGATACGGGTACAAGACCTCATGCGATGGGGTGTTGTGATGGACGTCACAGTCAATCACGCGCGTCCGGACTTGCTGTTCCAGACTGCGGGTCTGCACAGGAACTGAATTTGTCATGCTGTTAGGTCTCCTGTCCAACCTCACACGGTTGGGAACGGATCGGTCTTGCCACTGGCAGAACGAATTGCAGGGGTGTCAATTCCAAATTCATGAATTCTCGCCTTTTCTCCACTCCTCCTTCCAGGGCGAGTCAATAAGCCGAACAATGTCCCGACAACCGCATTGATTGTCAGAAAAATTGACCTGGTCGCGCAGAATGTGCCATCGTGAATGCTCCCTCCGGTCCATTGACTCGCCTCCGATGTCGGCAAGCCACACTTGCATTGGCAAGTCTGCCTGTATTGTCAGAGATCCGCAGGCTTGATTTCGACAACGCAACGGTTCCATGCAAGCCTCATGGAAAGTATCATACAAAAATGTTCCACAAGTTGATTGTGAGACTGTCTTTTGGCAAAGCATGTTATGCGGTCCAGGCCTTAAAAATCCTGTTTCAAGGTTGGAAATGTCCATCCAAGACTGTCAGGGGCCACGCAGTTGAAGTCACTGCACAGAACGGATTTGCCAGCTGGCAACGGGACAGCCAGGGTAATTGTGAGCGAAGCCATACTCTCTGCCCTGTTCGTAAACTGCACAATGCGATTGAAACACTGCTGACCAAGTTCCCTCATTCACCATCATCTGCGTAACTTCCTCCAACAGGAACCAGCTGGGTGAGATCTCGATCCCAACTGTCAATATGCGGTGACTTGTGCCATAATAATTTGTCTGTCAAAGACTTGCCCAACAGGAAGCCAGACATGGATCAAGATTTCATTGCCATCGTCGGATTGGGTGTTGCCATGCTGGCCCTGATGTGGAATACGCGGTCCGAGACTTTCCGTCGTTTCGCGGAGATGAAGCAGGATACAGATGCCCGCTTCACAGAGATGAAGCAGAACACAGATGCCCGCTTCGCAGAGATGAAGCAGAACACAGATGCCCGCTTCGCAGAGATGAAGCAGAACACAGATGCCCGCTTCGCAGAGATGAAGCAGAACACAGATGCCCGCTTCGATGCCTTGGAGCGGAAGACCGACGCGATTGCCACCGTGGTACATGGCTTGGCCGAGCGGACGGCCCGCATTGAGGGCGTGCTGCTTGGTCCCAGTCGGCCCACCCGCAACGGGGAGCGCGGTCCTCGGTGGGCTTGGTCACCAGTCGAGGAGGAAGAAGATCGCCCGGCTACGACCGAGGACGTATGACCGGGCCTACCGAAGGTGCGGGCCGTCGCGCAGCCAGTGGGCATGGAATTGGACCCCGCGGGAACGCCTTGACACGGCAACACGAACATCGATATGGCCACTGCGGGCTGGTGCAGGGCCCGCCATAGACCTGACACGCACACGGAATTCGGACTTTCTTTCCTCATCGATCCCGGCGCGCGATCCGATGGAACATCACCCGGTGATGCTGGGCCCGTCTGTGCTGGGTGACCCTCTTGCTCTTTGCAACCTACGGTGATCTTGGAGGCGGGTTAGGACCGCCCCGCAAGCAGGCGCGCGCCTGGAGATGGAGCTGCGCGATCACGGAGGCGATGCAAGGGGTAGGGCAAGTTCATCTCACAGGCTCTTGGTTGTGATGCAGGCCCTCTCCATCCGACCTGCAGAGCAAAACTGTGTGATGCCATGGACATCACTGGCCCCAGTTCCTGATTCACCTTCAACTGCGTAACCCTAATACGGCAACGAACCTGGCTGCACAACTGCCGGAGTGCGGTGGTTTTTCTGATCCCCGATTCAGTGTCAACAAAGTCAAAAATGCAGGGTTGCGACAGCTGAAACCCTGCATCCACTGAAGATTCGGGGCAGTACCAACCGTAACTGCCGATATCGAATATAGGTATCATAAGTTACAAACAATCCACTACCTTGCGGTCGGAATCTGGCTACTCGCCTTTGCAGAATCCAGTGTGCTGGGTTCGCCAATTCCGTACCGCTGCAGCAGTTCTGGATTGAGGCTGTGTCCCAGCCCCGGTCTGTGTGAGACGCGCATGTGCCCTCCTTCTACCTCTTCAGGAGGGTCCAGCAGAGCAGGACGCCAAGCCACCTCACCCCAAGCGAATTCCAGAATGGCAAAGGCGCGCACACAGGCGGAAACATGTACGCTTGCTGCCGTTGCCACTGGACCCGAAGGGTTGTGAGGGGCAACGGCAATGTTATGGGCTTCCGCCAGATTGCCTATCTGCCAGGTTTCCTGAACACCCCCTGCGTGTTTGACATCCGGCATTATGACGTCGGCAGCACCAGCGTGCAACACTCTGCCAAAGGATTCCACACCAAAAAGGCTCTCCGCCGTAGCCAAGGGCTGGCTGATGCGACCTGCCAGTTGGGACAACCCGTTCAGACGGTCCACGGCGACAGGTTCTTCGAACCAGAGCAGGTCCTGTTCTTCCAAGTCCCTGGCCACGGCAAGTGCCTCTTTCACATCGAAACGAGAGTGGCAATCCACGGCAATTTCCACGTCCGGGCCCACCGCCGACCTCACGGCCTGTACCCTCTCCAATCCCTTGCGCCAAGCCGCTGCTCGGCCGCGGCGGCGGCGATCGGAAGCCCTCACTTCGTCAAAGGGGGCCAGCTTGACTGCCGTGAATCCTTCCGAGACCGCCGCAACCGCGGCACGGGCAAATTCTGCAGGGGTACGCTCCTCAACGTGTCGGTTGATGTTGGCATAAAGCCGCACCCGATCTCGAATGGGACCTCCCAGCAAGTTACAGAGAGGCTGGCCCAGGAATTTTCCCCTTATGTCCTGGCAAGCCTGTTCCACGGCACTCCACGCTGTTGCGCCCACTCTGCCAAACCGTTGCCCAAGCATGAGGCCCCGCAACGCATTGATGTTGGTCGGGTCCCTGCCCACCAGCCGAGTCTCCAGATCGAAGACCAACCTGAAAAGCTGGGCATCGTTGCCACTATGGCTGGCTTCTCCCAGCCCAGTCAGGCCTTCATCGGTGTCAACGAGCAGAAAGATCCAGTCTCCTCGCCGATTGACGGAGACTCCCACAGGACGTATGGCTGCAATCCGCATGGCAGTCTCTATGCGTTGAACTTGAGGGAACGACCCGGATAGCCACCAGGTCCGGGCAGAGGCTGCATCAGCTTCCCATCGGATATCACTGCCGTGCCATTGACCCAGAGTTGATCCACACCCTCGGCCAGTATGGCAGGTTCCTGGAAACTGTTCCTTTCCTTGAATTGCTCAGGATCAATGAGGACCATGTCTGCGTAGTTGCCTTCCTTCAATGTCCCCCGGTCCTTGATGCCGAATCGGGCCGCGGCCCTGCCTGACATGGCATGCACGGCCTCGGACAGCGTAAGCACCCGCCGGGAAACCAATGCATCCAGAATTCGGGTCGTACTCCCAAACTGGCGGGGGTGGACATGGCCCCCCTCTTGATAGATGCCGTCCGTGCCCAGGACAAAGGCAGGATGCTGCAGGAAATCCTCCACCAAGTGATCCTCCCCTCTGTGGAAAACCAGCAGGACAGCCAGATTCTCTTCAATGAGAAAATCACAGAGGGCATCTCCCGGAGAAGAGGGGGCCGCATTCACATATTCCTGCAACGAACGCCCCTGCCAATGGGAGTTGGACTTGCCCGGCACCCAGGCGATTCGGGTATGGGCCAGATCAATATGGGATTCTGTGAGAAAGGACACGGAATCCCGAATCCGACGCGAACGCAGCGCGTGCAACGCCTGCACAGGCCCATGTTCATATACACGGTAGGGAATCAGGTAATTCAGCATGGAGGAGCCAGGCAGATATGGATAGACATCAAAAGTGAAGTCCACATCCTGCATGGCCACATCCGAAATGTACGCCAGGATCTGATCTCGCTCCGCGACGGAATTCCCCTTCAAATGGGAGACATGCACCTTGACTCCCGTCTGGCGACCCAATTCAACTGCTTCCTCTACCCCCGCCAGCGTCCCTTTCTTGTACCGCACATGGGTGGCATAGAGTCCCCCCGCAGCCGCAATCGGCGCACAGGCTGACCGCAGCTCTTCCGTAGTGGCAAAGCACTGCGATATATAGTCCAAGCCTGTGGAGAGGCCGCAGGCTCCCTCCGCCATGGCCTTTTCGAGTCTCAGCTCCAGCTCCAGTTGCTGATAGTCGTCCAACGGTGCAGCGGTCCAGCCTTGGGTCTGGACCCGGACATTGGCGTAGGGAATCTGCGTCAGCACATTCTGGGCATTCCGACCATCCAACAGATCCATGTAGTCGGAAATCGATTCCCAGCCTCTGTAATCACATTGTTCCAGCGCATTGAGGGCCCGCAGGTACAGAATCCACTGATGAGCGTTGGCTCTGGATACAGGGGCATACGAAATGCCATCCGACATGATGACTTCCGTAGTAAATCCCTGGCGCAGTTTGCTTTCGATGAGCGGATTCTTGAGCAGCCACCCATCCATATGGGTATGTACATCAATGAAACCCGGCACCAGCCACTTGCCGCGCCCATCCACAACCCGGCTCCCAGTTGCTTGGGACACGTTCCCCATGGCCGCAATGCGGTCATCCACCATACCCAGATCCGTCTGGTACGGGTCCGCGCCCGTACCGTCCACTATGGTTGCAGATTGAATGAGGGTGTCGAACATAGAGCCTCGCAAAGTCCAGGGGAGAAAAGCAGTCATGCCATGGTCAGGACACCGCGGGCCACATTTCCCGCTTCCATGTCGGCGAATGCCATGTCAATCTCCCGCAGAGGATACGTCTTGGTGATCAGACCATCCAAATTCAGCCGGCCCCGCTGATAGGCACGCAGGACCCGCGGGATATCCACATAGGTGCGACTGCTGCCGACATAGGAGCCCAGCAGCTGCTTGTTTTGGGCCACCAGTTGCACAGGCAGGATGTTCACCTCCGTCAGCAGGCTGTGCATGCCCACAATGACCGCCTTGCCGCCAGGCCGGACCGCGGCCAAGGCGGCTCCGATGGTAGAACCGGATCCGACCGAATCGATGATGTACTCCGGTCCTCCGCCAGTCATTTCCTGCAGCCCTTCCACCAAGTCGTGCTCGGATGTGTTCAAGGTGAGGTCAGCCCCCAGTGCCTGGGCCATGACCAGTTTCTTGGGATCCAGGTCCACACCAATAATGGGACTGCAACCGGCTGCCAATGCCCCGACCACGGCACAGAGGCCAATGCCGCCACAGCCGATCACCGCCAACGCCTGGCCTGGCTGTGCCTGCGCGGTATTCCATACCGCGCCCGCGCCCGTAATGACGGCGCACCCCACGATGGCAGCCACGGGCTTGGGGATGTCCGGGGAGCAGGGAATCAGACATGCTTCATGTGTCACCATGTAGTCGGACATGGTGGCCACCCCCAGATAATGCTTGTACAGGGCCCCGGACTGGGATCGGAGCCGCGCCTTCCCGTTGGGGAGCAGGCCCTTGAGCATGGTCGCGGGAAACCGCTGGCACAGATTTGCCCTGCCTGACAGGCAGGGCTCACAGTGATTGCAGGAAGGCAACCAGTTGTACACCACATGATCCCCTGCCTTGACCCGCGTGACTTCCGCGCCGACTTCCTGTACAACACCTGCACCTTCATGGCCCAGCACCAAGGGTGGAGCCGTGCGCAGTTCGCCGCGCATGGTATGCAAGTCCGAGTGACATACGCCAGCCGCATGATTCTGGACAAGCACTTCACAGGGACCCGGCGGTTCCAATTGCACGGTCTCCACCCCCACTGTGCCTACTTCAGGCACTACCACGGCTTCAATCTGCATGTCATTCTCGCTTGTGTATGGATTCGGAGGATCGCTGGCCAGGCAGCTGGTGGCCGCCTCTGAGCACACAATACCAGACGGTCAAGAGATTCCGCGAGCTGGCTGGGGCCTGTCATCCCACCGACTCGCAAGCATGCGATCTTTTGTAAGATATAATTATATCAAAACAACTTGCAAGTCTGAACTGCATTGTCCATCCGATTCGAGGCCTGATTGCACCTTTCGACCCCGATTCTCCACCCAAAAGACAGCGGCCCCGAAAAATCGGAGCCGCCGTGGGGAATTGCGCTGACTTGCGCTCAGTTGTCAGGAAGTCTCACTCACCACTTATGTCCCTACATAGGTGATGCGCCGTGGCACCTTGAGACGTTGCCCCGATCCGATCAGCAGGCTTCCGAGGAAATTCCTGAAACCAGACCAGGTGATCAACGCGGCGGGTCGGACGGACCGGAACCGATAAGCCATTTCGCTCTTGCGAATGCGCTCTTGGTAAATCTCATGTCCCAACATTGTCTCGAAATACGTCATGTCGCACCACCTCCTGATTCGATTCGGAGTTTGATGATGGAAGTATGGAGCTTGAACGTCGCATTGGTGGGCAAAAGGCGTTCCACTGTTGTACGAAACGGAGTGCCTTTGTATCAGGTCTGTGCAATCAGTCTCTGAGTCGGTCCGCGGCCTCTTGAGCAGTCTCCTGTGCGCAACTGTTCAGACTTGAGGGAAATCAGGAGCCTGCGGCAGTCCACGAGGGGATTGAGACCCAGGCCCGCCGGTGCCGAAGTCGGTGCCAAGGCCTACTGCTTTTGGGGTACATAATAGCCCCCAACGGCTGTTCCATGTCGGACCTGAGTGTAGAGTCGTTGCTCCCGATGCATCCACCAGACCAGGCCCACGTCTTCTAAACGTCCGGTTTGGGTTGATAGTACAGTCAGGGTTGACGTGTGCTGGCCCTTTGGCCTTCCATGCGGCATCGGCTCCCACCCTACAGGAGCAAATCCAGGTGCTGCGGCAGGATGCCTCATTGAAACCCGCCGCACGAGACCGGGGGGCAATGTGTCTCCTCTGGCAGCGGGGCGGGACCGCGCCGGCCATGGCCAACCCTCGGGCCTGCACCGCGGCCCCGATACGCCGGATCCTGCACTCCGTGCGAACGCGCCGGGGGTAGCCATGCGCCACTGGCCTCCGGGACCGGCAGCGGGTGCCAGCCGCCCGGAAACAAAGGCCCGTGCCGGGGCGTGGGACCTGATTTTCGGTGCCGAATGTGGCTTCCACCCCTCGCTGCCGGTCCACTTTGGCCGGCATGGCACTCTCTCCTGCCCCCCTGCCATCCCGCACGCGTGGATGTATATGACCTTCTGGCGGAGCCTGTAGCTGCTTCGCTTGGATCTGGTCAGCAGGAACACGTTGGACTCGAATGCTACTTTCTCCGCCCCTACCAGCTCCTTGTACCATACCCTTTCGTACTGGCCGTTATCCCTGTCTCCAGAGGCCAAGCCGAAGTCTCCTCGCTCTACGAACTCAACTATTTGCCTCCTGAGTGTCGTGTCTGGATCCAGCAATCGAGTCAATGCACCATTGAGAAAGCGCTGGCGCAGACTGGTGAGCGGCCAAGCTTCCGTTTCTCTAACAGCAGGTGGCCAGTGCCGGTCGATATAGCCTGTTCCGATGGACTCATTGAGAAGGGCCCAGATTTCAACGCGCCGATGATGTGCCCGCAGAGTGTATCGCTTCCACTGGCGTGGCTGGCACCGAGATCAATGATCTTCAGTCCGCTGACAGATTGCGAAACAAAGCGGTAGCTGGCCCACACCTCGTCCCTCGCCACCTCCTCAGCATCTCTGATTCTGGCTTGCACCTCGACGCGGTTCGCTCGGTCGAACTCAGCCCCAAGCACGCCATCTGCCACCTCGCGCGCCACCCGCTGCCAAGCGAGCCATAGCGCGATGCTCTCCCCAAGTTCCCGCCCTGGCTTCCTCACACACCAGACCAACGAACTTGGATAAAGTCTCGGCGACCTGCCACGCTCCTTGGTCCATCGGCCAATGCGGTCCCGGATCTGACCTCCACCGTCCCATACTTCAACGGGATCGACAACAATCAGGGTAAGGCGTGGTGAGTCCTGCACCGCGTCGCCGTCCTCCGGGAAATAGACGACCAGGATGGCCGCGCTCCGCCCCAATTCAGCCTCGCTCAACTTGTGGACTGCGGACGTATCTCCCTCTCCTCGTCAAGGGAAACACGACGGTCGCTAACGACCTTCCTCAGCGTCGCCTGATGGTGGATGCGGTAGCCGTCGGCACCGACCCTGCGATGGATGCCGCGCAGAGCACCTTGGGTGTCTGTGTCTAGCGCTCCGGCATGGGACGTCTCCCCAGCGATATCAGCGTCTATGGCAACGTCGAAACGCTTAGCCGGCGGCGTACTACTTCACTGATCTCAGATGCGTCGTTGGCAATGAGGTCTCGTGCTACGCGCCGCATGACCTTAGTGATGCACTCTTGCCATTCTTGGCCCCATTCAGTCATTTCTACCTGACTGCGAGGCAGGCTGATGACGACAGTGGCACGGGTTGCACCAGTGACGGAGACGGTCAGGTTCTGAAGATAAGGTATGGAAGGATTCTGCCATGTCGCGGTGGCGGTTGACGAAGTTCAACACCTCGTCAAACAGCAGCAGAACTGGGCTATCGGTGACGGCGAGCACTCTGGCCAGAGCTTCGGTACCAGATGGTGCGGTTCGCGCGGCGTCGCCCAGTGCGGCGATGCCTTGATCACCTGCCAGCTGTCGGGCAAGGTCGATCCAAGGCGTTTCCCGTCCTTACTCTGGGATCCCAAGCGTTGCCGACGAAGACACCGACGCGAGCGTCAGGAGCCTTGGCGATACTTGCCTCGCGCAGAAGCTTAGAAATGCCAGGCAACTTAGTGCCGCGAGGTGGTACAACGACGCGAGAGTGTGAGGTCTTGCCGCCGAACTGGGTAATGAGCGTCAGCACTGGCGCTGTATTCTCTGTTCTACTGGAAAGGCACCGCAGCACCATGCTCGAGTGCTCCGTCAGCGTACGGGTGAAGCAGGTGCGTGAGAAGAACTGCACTGGATCACTAAGGTCATACTTCAACCCGTCGGTGGATATGATACGCGAACTCGCTTGCCACGTATCGTTACTATTGCGTGGTCTTCCAATGCTTGCCGATGTCGATTGATTACTTCCGCCATCAGTGAGATACGCTACTCCGCCGACACGTCTGTCAGGCGGACCAAGCCAGCATGTGGAACGTCATGCATATAAATCAGATCCCCAAAGTCAGTATCGATCGTAATCAGAATCCGGTCTTCCGACTGCGAGTTCCAATAAGGCCCGATCCCCAGAATCGGGACCCAGCACCCAAGCCTCAAGCACATCATGCCCACCACTGTGGAGCCATTCCGCTAAACGACGTCCTGCACACCGGTCTATGAGAAACCGCACGACTCTGTAACCGAAATGGAGTCCAGAGTGTCTCCTGCAATGATCGCATGAGCGTAAGCAGTGCAGGCGCGAATATCATCCACCTCAACCCTCTGTGTCAATAGACTCAGTACGAGTTCCACCGACACCCGCATGTCACGGATGATGGGCTTGCCGCCAAAGACATCCGGGCGCGCGGTGATCCGATTGAGCAGCTCATGGTTGGCCGTCATATCTCTCCTTCCATATTTCATAGATCTTCGACTGCCTCGGCACTGCAGGCAGCATGGCATCCAGCAGACGCTTTTCTTCGCTCCCTTGGCTGGCTGGAGCGTTGCCGGCGCCTGAGCAAGGACTACGAAGAACTGCCCGCCACCACGGAAACCTGGATCCAGCTGGCCATGATACATCTCATGTTGCGGCGCCTGGCATGACCTTTGCACACAGACTCCAAGAGCCTATCCTAAAAACCAAACCAGGGGCAAGCTGTCTGCGCAATGCCCGGGCAGAAGCCCAAGTTGGCGCCGGTGGTGAAACATGACGAAAGCCCAGGAACTCCAGCTGCCGCGCCCCAAACGCGCCGCCCCCACCAGCGCATTGCGGGTAGCCGACGCCTTGTGGGAGATCCTGGCCTCTCTGATGCCCCACGGGTATACCCCCATCCCTGGGGGGGCCCGACCGGACTGGCGTCCACGGCATCTTCTCTGCTGCGCACCGGCTGTGGCCGACCCTGGACGCCACGCCTTGGCTCCGGCGCCCCCGCCCACGGGCACTTGCCGGTATGGGCCGCCGCCGGGGTGTACCTGCGGTGGGGACAGCAGGGCCGGGCACAGGACGATACACTGCAGGGTCTGGACTGGAGTGGGTGGAGTAGGGACGGCACCCGGACCCAGGCCCCGGGGCGGGACAAAGAACCGGCCCCCATCCCACGGACCGGGGACCAGAAGGCGGGGATGGGACCCACCGCTCTGCCATGACGCGGGTGCGGGCCCCGCGGGACCACTTCCCGGCGCCCACCCTAGCACTACCTCAGGGTCTGTGTTGGGATCCTGGCAACGCCTCTGATGAGGGGCGTCAGACCGTGGCGGAGTGTGGCTGCACGGCCCAGCGCTGGGATTGGTCCCCCGACCACTCCAGCGCCGGGCTGCATTGCGCCTGCGCCCTCATTGCCTTCCGAGCCGCCGGATGATTCGGATAGGCTCTTAGGCACCTGCCCAGGTTGCCGGGCCGATTCCCTTAATCCTGCGGCCGGAACCTATCAACAGGTTGCCCAGAAAAGTGCGCAGCCAAGATACGGGCTTTGCATCTTGCACAGGAAGTTCCCGAACACGATGTCCCTGCTCCGCTTTCTGGATGCGCTCCAGAAACAGTTGTTGCCATATCAGCAAGTCCAGATTGTTCATAACGCCATTCATCTCACATTTCCACGCGAATCCACCCTTGAAGCATGGATCCTGGAAATCACAAAAGTGGACCAATGGCGTACCAGTCCTGTGGCAACAGGGCCTGGGACGTGGCAGATGGGTTCAATGGGATTCGGCTTCGGCCAGGAACGGTTCGGTGTGGAACCGGTATCCCATACCTGGAATGTTCTCGATAAAATGGGGAGAGCACTCCCCTGGCTCAATCTTGCGTCTCAGCCTTGAAACGAGCCCCCGTACCAGGTCCCGGTCTCCCCCATCACTGTAGCCCCACACACGGTCGGCAATGGAATCAGTCGTCACCACGGTATTGGGGTTGGTCATCAGAAGATAGAGCAGGCGAAATTCCAGTTGCGTAAGCCGAACGGGTTTGGTCTTGGACACGGTCACTGTCCGGTCCGCCGTATCCAGGGTAATGTCAGCCATCTCTATCTTGTTCAAGACCGTGTTGGGAATCGAAGACGAGATGCGCATCAGCACCTTCACGTAGTTGGCCAGGAGGCGCAGGGACACTGGACGATCCAGGACCAGGTCTGCGCCTTCCTCCAGCAACATGCACTCCTGCGTATCCGGCAGGTGCTCGTTCATGACCAGGATGGGAGCCTGAGTCTGGCTGCGCACAACCCGCACATCCGCCCAGGGGATTTCATCGCGGTTCCAGGCCAGAATCACGATATCGGCCGGATCACGTTGCCAGTCCGCCATTCTGCGGGAAAGGGAGTTTTCTGATTCCACGGCCAACCCGAACTCGCGCAGCGCCACACTGATAATGCGCCCTTCAGTGGGATCGTCTGCAAACACGACAACACTCATTTGGACCCTTGCATGCCTCCAATAGGCTTTTTCGTTGCGGTAGTAGTATAGGAACCATTCGCAGAATACTTGCCCTTTTGATCGAATGGCGCAGGACAGAAACTCCACACGCGGTGCAGGAGGCGGGATGGCAGCGGAACGGATCATTGTAGTCGGAGCCGGAGCGTTTGGTCTGGCCGCGTCCCAAGAACTGGTATACAGGGGATTCCGCCCTGTCATTGTGGATCCCACGGGTCCCACCCCGCACTCGTTGGCTGCGTCCCGAGACATTAGCAAAGTCGTCAGATCGGAGTACGGGGGAGACCTTGCCTACACCCAGATGGCCGGGCAGTCCATGAAGCGGTGGCTTCAGTGGAACGAGCAGTGGGGTACGGTATATCACAACACGGGCATCACCCGCCTGTCTTCAGACATGGCACAGGGGAGCTTTGAAAGACAGAGTGTAGAAACGGCCGCCCTGGCTGGCATAGAGTTGGAAATGCTGGATGCAACAGCGATAAGGCAACGACTGCCCATGTTCAATACGGAACGGGTCCACCAGGGATTCTTCAACCCTCAGGGGGGCTATGTGGAAGCCCGGAAGGTCCTGGAACACTTGCGAGATGACTTGCGCCAGGCCAAGGCCGAGTGGCACATAGGCAAGTCTGTGGCAGCGCTGGTCCTTGCCCAAGGGCGGTGCCAAGGAGTGGACCTCACGGATGGCACCCGACTGGAAGCCGACCATGTCCTGATTGCAGCCGGAGCCTGGACAGGCCTGTTGGTGCCACAAATGTCGCAACTGGCCCAGGCAACGGCACAGCCCATTTTTCATCTCCACGTGGAAAACTGGGACCGGTACTCCCCGCCACAGTTCAGCGTAGTGTTCCCGGAGACCGAAACATCTGGCCTCTACGCCCTGCCGCTCCACCCCGAGGAGAAAGTGGTCAAGGTCGGATTGCATACACAGGGCCGCAAGGCCCATCCGCTGCGCACTGACCGCATCGTGCAGGAACAGGAGGTTGCGCACTTTCGGAGACAAATGCGCCAATACGCGCCCGAACTGGCCACGAGTCCGATTGTGTACTCACGCATTTGCCTGTACCACGACACACGGGATTTCGACTTTCTGATTGACCGCCATCCCGACATAGGCGGTCTTGTGGTCGCTTGCGGAGGCAGCGGCCACGGCTTCAAGTTCACGCCGGTGCTGGGGGAACTGATTGCCAGCCGGGTGGAGGATGTCTTCCACCCATTGGCCCGGAAATTCCAATGGCGAGAGCCATCAAGTGCTGCCGACCATGGGCAGTCCGATCGACCTGCCCTGGAGGATCTGCAGTGACTCAAAAGGCCCCCGCCTGGTTGCCTCCCGACTTGGACTGCCGACACCAGGATCAGGAAGCAGCGCTTGTGCGGTGAACCCGGGCCTGGCTCCAGGCCAGTCCGACAGCAAGCAAAAACAGCAGGGCTGCGCTTCCCCCAAACAGCATGGTCAGGTTGCCTTCCTGAAACCAGGCCAACCCCAGGATAGGGCCGCAGGCGGCCGCCAGGTCGTCCGCCGTAGTGAAGAATCCCATGATTTCACGGGGCCTTGTGGTGAGCCGGGCCCCGTCACTGGCACCCGCCTCTACCGCTACGCGCAGCCCTGAGAAGAGCAGCATGTACGTGCCCGCAAGCAGGAGGGCGGCCATTCCGTGGGCTGTGCCAGCCCACCCGACTGCCCCAGCCAGAAGCATCGACAGACCCACGATCATGCGGGTGCGGCCCAGAATGTCTGACAGCGCTCCAATCACGGGGCCCATCACGAGCTGGGACAGCCAGTGCATGGCCAGAACCAAGCCCGTCGCCAGACCCAGACCCATTGCTTCCACAACGGGCCCGCCACGCACCTGTATGTACAGGGATGTCAAGGCAACCAGCAAGGCAAGAATCAGCGTGGACCCCGCTCCCAGACCCAGCAACCATTGCAGCGGCGCTGATTGCCCCAGACAGTGGACGGCCTCTCCCAGACCGGCTCTCCCCTGGGCGGATTGCCCTGCCGGGGCCGCATCCTGCCGGGGCCAGGCAAGCACCACACCGAGGACGACCCCAACGCCGGCCAAGGCTGAGATCACGCGCATCGATGTGACAAATCGGGTTCGGTCCAGCAACCATCCGCCCAGCAGCACACCAAGCCCGCTGCCCAACCGTACCAGTCCCCACCAGAGCCCCAGCAGCCTGCCATGCCTCTGGGCTGCATGGGACCATACGGCCACGTAGGCGGACTGCCGAAACACGGACCAGGCAATGCCCCAAGCGACACGGGCCAGCAGCAGGAAAGGGAAGGGCCAGACTTGCGTAAAGACAAGACTGGAAGCCAGGGCCAGGATCGTGGCTCCCACAAACAGCGGTTTCAGGCGCCATTGCGATTGCAGGGTCGCGACCAGGGAATTGGACAGCAGGCGCACCCACCGATTGGCGCTCAGCAGCAAACTCACCTGCCACAGGGTCAGGTTCAGGGAGCCAGCCGAAACAGGCAAGGCGCTGTACAGGAAAGAGTCGCCCATGATGAGGAGCCCCACCACACAACCGAACAGCACCACCGAGGTTCGGGTTCGACTATGGCGGGTGGGGATCGGCATCAATCGGCTGCAGCGATGAAGGGGGAATGCCACTCGCGTCCGCCCGGGACACGACGTGTGATCACGAATTCGGGAACATTGACTCGCTGTACCCGCAGGGGGGCCGGGCTGCGCAGATAGGCTCGGGCCGCCTGCAGGCCTGCTTCCAGCATTTGCCGAGACCGGCTGAAGTCCAGTATGGATATGTCCTGAAAGGCGTTCAGGTGGATGTGGTGCAGTTCAATCGCAGGGTCCTGTTCTGCCTGTTCCAAGTCGGGAAACAGCGACTGGGCCATCATCACCCCTATCACACGGCTGAAGATGTCGATTATGCCCTTGGCGGGAGCCCGCCGCTGTCCTCCATAGCCCACATTGAGCACGTAGATGGATGTGGCTCCCTTCTCCATGGCGATGTCGGCAGGCACATTTTCAATGATGCCCCCATCCACCAGCTGCAGGTGCTGGTATGCCACGGGGGGGTGCATCACCGGTATCGAGGCGCTGGCAACCGCTGCATCCAAGCAGGGAAACGTGGGATACTCACCAAACAGATAGAGGCGTTTGGTCCTCAGGTCGGCCGCCGTGAAGTAACAGGGCGCCTGCAAGTCCCCGAAGGTCATGGTCCGGGAAGGCAACTGCTTGCCCATGAAGGTGCGCAAGGCGGCTCCGCTGAACAGGCTGTCCTGACCTTGCACATACCGCAAGGCGGCTGTCAGGGCGCTCCCAGGAAAGACATTGCGTCGGCGCACCTTGAGCCAGACCTGATGCAGGGCCCGGGCCGTTTCCACCGACATGCCTCGGGAGGCCAAGAAGAGGGAATTCAGCGCCCCCACCGAAGTTCCGACAAAGAAGTCCGGGGCAATGCCGGCTTCCAACAAGCCCTGCAGAGCCCCTGCCTGCAGGGCCCCTCGGGCCCCGCCGCCACTGAGCACAAAACTGATCACGGAGTGCCTTTATTCCGAGGCTCCACCTACCAGTACCACACACTCGCCCTTCAGCATTCGGTGCTGCGTTTGGGCCAGCAGGGAACCCACGGTACCGCGCAGAGTTTCTTCGTGACGCTTGCTAATCTCCCGCACCAGGGCCGCCGGCCGATCTCCCATGATCAGCAATACATCGGCCAGCAGCTTCTGCACGCGATGGGGACTCTCGTAGTAGACAAGAGTGTGGGGATTGGCTTTCTCCGCTTCCAGATCGCGTTGCCGTCCTCCGGATTTCCGGGGAGCGAAACCCTTGAACGTAAAGCTGTGCAGAGGCAGCCCGGACTGCACCAGAGCGGGAATCAGAGCCACAGGTCCCGGCAGCACGTGAACGGCCAAGCCCGCGCCATGAGCCATGCGCACCAGCCGGAAGCCGGGGTCGGCAATGCCGGGCGTTCCGGCGTCCGACAGATAGGCCACCTTCTTTCCCGCCGTCAGCTCCCCCTTGATTCGATCCAAGACCCTCAGTTCATTGTGTTCGTGGAAAGACACCAACGGCTTGTGAATTTCATAGTGTGCAAGCAGACGCGCACTGCGCCTTGTGTCTTCACAGGCAACAATGTCGGCGGCGGCCAGGACCTCTATCCCTCTGTAGGTGATGTCACCCAGATTGCCGATGGGACCAGGCACCAGAAACAGGGTCCCGCGGGGGTCAGCGTTCACGGGGCGGCCCACCCTTCAGGGGAAAACGACTCTATGGCGGCAAACAGCCGGTCCAGGTCTGCCAGTCGCATTTCGCCCATGTGACCGACGCGCAGGGACTTGCCTTTCTGCGGACCATATCCGTTGCTCAAGATCAGGTTGGCCTGCTTCAGGAAGGCAATCAGGCCATTTATGTCAAACTCCTCGGCGCCTTGCAGCGTAGTGACCGTCGGAGACGCAAAGGCATGGTGGACCATGGGCGTGAACCCATGGGCTGTGGCCAGCCGCCGGGCATGGTCTCGCAGGGCCATGTGACGTTGCCAGCGCTGGGTCATGCCCTCTGCCGTGATGCGATTCAGCTGGACTTGCAATGCCCGAAACAAGGAGATGGCCGGAGTGGCCGGGATCAAGCCGCGCACCAGGTACTTCTCCATGTTGAGGAAGTCGAAATACCATCCTCGGCCTTGCACTTCGCTGGCCCTTTCCAAAGTGCGATCGCTGACCGACGCAAAGGCCAGGCCCGGTGGTATCGCCAAGGCCTTCTGGGAGGAGGTGAGACACACATCCAGCTGCCATTCGTCAACCTGCACCTCTGCACCGGCCAGCGACGACACGGCATCCACGAAGAACAGCGTGTCAGGAGCAACCTGCCGAAGCCGGCGGGATATCTCTTCCAGCGGGTTGAGAACGCCGGTGCTGGTCTCGTTGTGCACCAGACACACCGCATCCAGAGCCCCTTCCTTCCTTGCGTTGGCAACTTGCTCTCCAACCCAGTCTGGATCCAGAGCCGCAAACCAGGGCACTTCCGCCTTTATGACCTTGCGGCCGCAACCGACAGCCACGTCGTGCCAGCGTTCAGCAAAGGCTCCATTCATCAGCATCAGCACCCTGCCCCTTTCCCGCACTCCGTTGCGAATGCAGGCCTCATGCATGCCGGTGCCGGAACTGGCAAAGACATATACCCGGCTGGCGGTACAAAAGACTGTGCGCAGTTTGCCCTGCACATCGGCAAACATGGCATCCATTTCCAAGGAACGGTGCCCGATCAGGGGATCGGCCTGGGCAGCCAATGCGTCTGCCGGTACGTCTATGGGCCCCGGGATGAAGAGCCGAACAGGTGGATCGCCTGCAAATGTGTCGTGCTTCATGGATTGTGCCTTGCCCTGTCTGATACCGATATCGGCATTGGCCGGGACTTCATTCTGATCTTGAAGGGCAAGGAGCCCTAGTGAGCATTCTACAATTATCCACCCTTTCCTACAGGACAAAATGTCTTTCCCCAAGGCAGTTGCAAAGTTGCAAATTGAAGACAGAGCCGCTTATATTTTCCTGTGTACAGTCTAAGTTTTGATCTGATTTACCTCTGTCCAGATCCCTTGGAAATATAGTCCATCCAAATAAACACACTGTTGTAGAGACAAATGGTGTGTTCTGGAACCGAATTCTGGCTTTGCCCTGCCCTGTAGTCGTGGGCCCGGTATTGCTATAGTGGCGGAGTTCCGCAGCTGCATGCGGATGTTGTCTCCCCCACCTTTGCAGGGAGTCCCAGGCAGCCTGGCCCTTGCGCAACCGGCTCTGCTCCGAAGCGGTCGCCATGATCCTTGGCCGTCTGCCACAGGGCAGCGCGGTGGCCCTTGTACCCCCGGTCGTTGTCCCGGCCCCGGTGGCCGAAGTCGTCTACCCCGACACCGACGGTGAACCCTTGGCCGGAGGCACCGCACAGTACGTCGCGCTGACCAGCACGGTCGACAAGCTGAAGGGCCACTATCGCACCCGGTCGGATGTGACCGTGATCGGCAACATGCTGGTCTGCTACGAAAAGGCAATCCCCAGGCGTCCGGGGCCCCGGACGTGTTCGTGGTCTTCGGCGTGGAGGACCGGCCGCGGTCGTCCTGGTTGATCTGGCAGGAAGGCAAGGTGCCGGATTTCGTGCTGGAGGTGGCTTCGGACAGCACGCGGCAGGAAGACGCGGGCCGCAAACGGGATCTCTATGCCCGACTGGGAGTGCCCGCATACTGGCGGTTCGACCCTACGCCTGACAGTCGCCTTCTGCAGCCACCGCTGATCGGCGAGCGGCTGGAAGCGGGGATCTATGCGGAGATCCCGGTCCGGCACCACGAGGCGCGAGAGTGGCGGGGCTACAGCGACGTGCTGGACCTGGAGTTTCGGGCAGACAGTGGACAGCTGGAATTGTTTGATCCCAAGACCCAGGCTCTGCTGCTGGACTGTGCGGGGCAGACAGACCGGGCCGACCAAGCGGAAGCGAGCCTCCAACAGGAACGGGCCCGGGCCCGGCAGCGAGAAGACCGCTTGCAGCAGGAAATCGCGCGGCTGCAAGCGCAGTTGGCAGCACGGGCCAGCCAAGAGTAAGCGGCCGCGCTGGCCCTGCGGTGGTTCCGGGACCATCATCTCGTAATTTGCGAATGAAGGCCACGCTCGGGGCCTGAGCGACACCCGCGCGGCCCGCGCGGTCCGCGCGGTCCTGTCTGCCTCCGTCCCGCCTGGATTTCCTGGGGCACTGCCGTGTTGCTCCTGCTCCGACAAGCGGGATATTCTCTGACTGGATGCAATGGCTTTGGACCCTCTGCCAGCGACAGGGCAATCGTGTATCTGGGGCCGGGCCTGTAGAATTAAGCAGCGACACCCAAGGCCAGACTTCATCTGCCCTGTGCAGTCCGGCCCCACTGTCTCGCTTGCGCATTGCAGCGCGGAAATCGAATTGCCACAGGAGAAACAGAGATGCAGGCATTGGTCTGGGAAGCCCCCCGCACCATGAACATGAGGTCTCAGGACTTGCCCGAGCCCGAACTTGGCGAAGTCTTGATCCAGGTGGCATTCGCCGGCATCTGCGGGTCGGAACTGAGTGGCTATCTGGGCCATAACGCCCTGCGCGTTCCTCCCTTGGTGATGGGCCACGAGTTTTCGGGGACTGTGGTCGCCATGGGCGAGATGACAGATCTACAAGAAGGTGCGCATGTCACCGTCAATCCTCTCTATTGTGCTGGCGAGTCCGAACTGCAAGCGCGGGGGCTGCATCAGCTGTGCCCGACGCGGCGGCTGATCGGCGCCCATGTGCCGGGAGCCTATGCGGAATTCGTGAAAGTGCCGGTGGAGACCGTGCATGAACTGCCCGAGGGCATGTCGCTTCGGACGGGGGCGTTAACCGAGCCCGTAGGCTGCGGGGTACGCATCGGAGAACTGGCAGGCAATGTAGAAGGTCAGGATTGTCTGGTCATCGGCATGGGGCCCATCGGCTTGCTGTCGTTGCAGGTGCTGCACCGGAATGGAGCCCGGCGGGTATTCGTGGCCGATCTCGACGAGCACAGGCTGGCCATGGGACAGCGCTACGGCGGCGCTGCCGTCGATCCGCGGGCGCAAGACGTGGCCGAGCATGTACTGGCCGAAACGGACCAGCGGGGTGTCGCAGTGAGTGTGGACGCCGTGGGGACCGGGACTACCCGGACGCAGTGTGTCGGCGCCGCCATGACCACAGGCACAGTCATTCTGAGCGGGCTCCACGAAGAGGTCAGCGAGATTCCCGCCGCTGACGTCATTCGCCGCGAAATCACGCTCCGCGGCTCCTTTTCGTATTCCCCGGCCAACTTTCAGCAGGCTCTGCAATTGCTGGACAACGAGGAAATCTCCCTGGAGCCCTGGATTGTGGAGGCTCCGCTGGCCGAGGGCGGACAATGGTTTGATCGGCTGGTCGATGCTCCCGGAGACGTGTCCAAGGTGCTGCTGGCGCCTACACCTGCCTAAACGGCAGAATTGGGAATGCGCCACTCCCGGAACCGGCGGCCCAACCGACAATCGTCTCTTGCCGCGCAACACTCGTGTCACAGGCACTGACTGACTGCCATCGCACCATGCCACCACTTCTGTGTGTGCGCAGTTGGGACTGTCGGCGTAGGGCAGGGATACCGCATGGTTGCGGCGGAGCCCGCCCGGGGCATGGATGTCCCGACAGCTACCATGCCGCCTGTGCCATCCCACATCCGCCACATTTACGGTGCGGTGACACTTGCCGACTGAGAAACTGCCTTGGTGTCGCCGGCTCTTGGTTGGCCACTGCAGTATGGAATGGCAGGTTCCACCGGAACAGGGACATATAACCATGAAGATTGCGAATCTGCAGGCGGTGCGTCTGGAAATTCCGGAGGTGCAGCCCCTGCCGACGGGCACCCGAAGAGGCTGGTACCATACGGCGGAAGTCGCCAACCCGATGTCCCGGTTCGCGCATGTCAAGGCCCACCGGAACCTATGGCTCCCGCGTTGGGGCAGTACCTGGTGCAAGGTCACCTTGGAAGACGGCACCTGGGGCCTGGGCCTGACCGGCCACGGCCGGGTCACCGCCGCGATCATCGACGATCACCTGGCACCCAATCTGGTTGGTCAGGACGGATTCGCCATTGACCGGCTATCCGACATGATGTTTCGGCTCACCAAGCCCTATGGCACCATGGGTCTTGCTTCATACGCCATCAGCGCCGTGGACCTGGCGCTCTGGGATGCCAAGGGCAAGGCCCTGCAACAGCCCGTGTATCGCCTGCTGGGAGGTGACCCGAGCGCAGCCATTCAGTGTTACGCGACGGGCAACGATGTCGACTGGTACCTGGAATGCGGCTTTGACCGGTTCAAGTTGGCCTGCCCCTTTGGCCCGGTGGACGGAGTGCAAGGCTTGGCGGGCAATGAGGCCCTGGTGGCTGCCGCCCGAGACCAGATTGGTCCGGACAGGGAATTGATGCTGGATTGCTGGATGGCCTTCGATGTGGACTATGCCTGCCGCCTGGCGCACAGATTGCGGCCCTACGGCCTCAAGTGGATGGAAGAGTGTCTGTTGTCCGAGGACCTGGATGCCCACCTGGCCTTGCGGCAGAGACTGCCCTGGCAAACCTTGGCTACGGGAGAACACTGGTACACGGCGGCGCCCTTTCAGTGGGCCGCCCGCCATCAGGTGGTGGACATACTGCAGCCTGACATCTGCTGGTGCGGCGGTCTGACCACGTGCCTCAAAATAGCCGCCCTCGCGGAGGCCGCGGGCATTGCGGTGATTCTGCATGGCGGCGGCAACACGCCTTTTGGACAGCATTTCAGCATTGCCCACGGCAATGTTCCCTTGCTGGAGTGTTTCATGGGCACGGACCCGGGGGTCGATCCGACCGCGGCAGCCGGCATTCCGGGTCAGGCAAGTCCCCGGGACGGATGGCTCACCCTGCACGATGCGCCCGGCTTCGGCCTGGAGATCGCGGAAGCGTGGGTCAAACCGTTCTTTGACTAGAGAACCCCCGCGCCTGCACCGGATGGTCCCAGGGCCGGAGAGCTCTACAATACCCTTGTACCCTTTGTCCTGTGCCGGACACGAGTCCCTGACTGTGCCCGCTCGCACAGGTTCCCGACACAGAGAGACAGTTTTCTATGGACATGCGACTGACGGAACATGAATTGCGGTTCTTTCGAGACAACGGTTTTCTCATCAAACGCAATGTCTTGGACGCGCAGCTGGTAGCCAAGGCAGTGGATGTATTCTGGGAAAACGCCCCGCCGACCATGCAGCGGGACAATCCGGATACCTGGTACGGTCCCTTTCGCGCAGAACACGAGATCGATGACGGACACAGCTTCCGCAAGGGATTCCGCTGGAATTTCCGGGCCATCGATACCCAACCCTATATGTTTAGTCTGGTGCCCCACGACCCCAACATTGTGGGCATGGCCACGCAATTGCTGGGGCCGGATCTCGACCCGCCCAAAAGGGTCAGAGGCATCTATACCACCTTGCCCAGTCGGGACAAGATGCCGCGCGGGCATCACCTGCATGTGGACGAACACCCTTTCAATCTGGGGGTGGTGGCCTATCTCGGCCCCGTAGGGCCTATGGGCGGCGGGTTTCGCGTCTGGCCTACCAGTCATCGCTGGTTTTATCCCCAATATGAAACCCGGTACGAAGGGGGACGTCCTGCAACGTACGGTGAAATCCGGGCCTTTTTCGAGACGCAACCCTCGGTGGAATGCACCGGCGAAGCCGGGGATATCGTCTTCTGGCACCACCGCGTGGCGCACGCGGCCGGACACAATCAATCCACCCATATCCGGTTGGCCGTGCTGTACGACTTCCGGCGCAGCGACGTGGAGGAAGCGCAGGCGCAGCCTCCGCGGGAAAACATGTGGCAGGACTGGCCAGGCTGCAACAACCTGTCGGACTGAGTCCCCGACTTCTGCAGACCGGCTGTTCCCGGCCCGCCGGTTGCAGTCATCTCGGGGCGGGACCGTTCTGCCGGTCCTGCATGCGGCCGGCGCATATTGCACTATTGCACTTCCTGGAGATGTTCTGTTTTCCATGCGCAGCAACTACACCCTCGCCCGCGATGTCACGTACCTGAACCATGGCAGTTTCGGGGCTGTGCCCAAGGTGGTGCAGGCAGACTTTCAACGGTGGCACGACCAAATGGAGGAGAATCCGGTCTTCTTCATGTGGCAGGTCGCGCCCCAGGCCTTGGGCCAGAGCCTCCACGCCCTGGCCCGGTTCATAGGCGCGGAACCGCACCGGCTCGGGTTCGTGTCCAACGCTACCCAGGGCATCAACGCCTTCGCCCGCTCGCTCCCCTTGACCTCAGGCGACGAAGTGCTGGCCACCAACCAGGAATATGGGGCCACGCAGAAGGCCATGATCTACCACTGCCGCCAGAAAGGGGCAGAATATGTGGTGCAGGAAGTACCCCTGCCGGCCCGGGATCCGGACGAGTGGGTGGACGCCCTGTGGCAAGGGGTCACGCCGCGGACCAAAGTCATTTTCTTCAGCCACATTACGGCACCGACGGCCCTGACATTGCCGATCGCGAAAATCTGTGCCCGGGCGCGCGCCGCAGGCATTCTCACGGTCTGTGACGGCGCGCATGCACCCGGGCATGTGGACCTGCACCTGCAAGACTGCCAGGTGGATTTCTATACCGGCAATTGCCACAAGTGGTTGTCCACACCCCGGGGATGCGGCTTCATCTATGTCGATCCCCGGCACCATGACCTGGTCGAGCCGCTCATTGTCAGCCACGGCTGGGATCCCGCAGCCCGCAGCCGGGCCCCCTTGCATGACTATTTCAGCTGGCAAGGCACCCTGGACCCCTGTGCATTCCTGACCTTGCCCAAGGCCATTGACTACCTCCACAGCATCGACTGGCCCACAGTGCGGAAGGAACTGCACGCCTTGGCCACTCCCTTTCGGCTGCAGTTGGCCGACCAGTTCGATACCGAACCACTGTGTTCTGAAGAGGCGGACTGGTGGACCCTGATGTTCTCGACCCGCCTGCCCGCCGGCAGCGCGGCCCGGCTGGGTCAAACCCTGTGGGAGAAGTACAAAATCATCGTGATTCTGAACGCGGGCGCGGACTTCGATACACTACGGGTTTCGGTCAAGGAATACAACAGCGCCGCAGACTTGCAGAAACTGTCGGATGCCCTGGCCACGGAACTGTTGTCCTGACCCACCTGTCGGGACGGCGGCCGGGGCCACCCATCATGGAGTCAGCTGACGAACCGGGCCTTTACAGATCAATGCGCCGGCCTTCCTTGGCGGCTTGATAGGCGGCGTAAATGATCTGCGTCACTTCCAGTCCCAGTCTGCCGTCACAGCTGGTGGCCTCGTTGCGCATGGCCGCGGTGACGAAGTGGTGGCACATGGCCACGTGCCCCGAACTCCAGTCCTCATCCGGTATGGCCGCATTCCAGCCGGCAGAGGTGCTGGCCTTTTCGTTCAGATACGTGTCCGCGAAGACCTCCTGTGTCGGAGCATACAGACTTACCAGATCGTGAGGGCTGATATTGCACTGAATACGGCTATTGGACAGGAAGAGCTCCAGCCAGCTCTGCATGCCTCCGAGCACGTTGTCCGAGGCGAAGGCCACGCCCTTGGAGCCGTCAGAAAACGAAACAATGGCTGTGGCCCATGTCTCCACATCCTGCCAGCCCTGGGCAATGTCCTGGCAGTCCGCTCCCTGCTGGCTGGCAATCTCGGCAAGATCACCGACTTCGGCGGTCACGGACACCGGACGGATCGCAGGACCGCCACGGGCCAGGCTCTCCTGCTGCTTCAGATAGACCATGGCGCCGATGGGATGCGCCCCCAAGCGCAACAAGGCCCCGCCGCCGGTGTACCGCCAGATCTTGGAATAGGGCGAGTGGGATCCGTTATGGCATTCTCCCCCCCGCATCTCCAAGATTGCGCCCTGGGACCGGCCAATGAGATCTTTTGCCTTTTGCAGTGAGGGGGCAAAGATCCAGTTTTCCCCGTACATCAGTTGCACCCCTCCGCGGTCGGCGGCCTCCACCATGGCGGCTCCATCTTCCACGGCCTGCTCCCGCATGATGGCGGGATCCCGACCTGAAATCTCCGCATCGGTGGCCGTGGCCGGCAGGTCCTGGCCCACGTACGCTGTCAGCGGCTTGGTGCAGATGATGTGCTTGCCATGTGCTGCGGCGGCTTCGCTCACTGGACGATGCAGGTGGTTGGGGATGCAAAGGTCCACAATGTCAATGGCAGGATTCTGCAGCAGCTCCCGATAGTCGCCATACGCGTGGGAAATATCGTGTCTGCGGGCAAAGGCCTGGGCATTGGCCACATTGCTGGCGGCCACTGCGCCAATGATCACTTCCTGACCGGGCAACTGAGCATAGCAGCGCACTCGGGTCTCCGCCAGGAATCCGGCTCCAATCACTCCCATCGTCACAGGCTTTGTCATCCGGAACTCCTTTCCCAGCGTGCGGTCGTCCGCCCTCAACCAACCTTGGACCTACGGACATACTAACCCAAAGCCTCGGATCCGGGACACTGCACGAAGCGCTTTGGCCCTTGACTGCGGTTGGACTGTCCACGTCCTGCAGGCGGTGGGCGTTTGGCGGCAACCAGTCCATGCACTTTGCCAGAAGGAGGCGTTACCCTATAATGGATGCGGAGCACAGAGTGCTCCGGGGACGTGTTTTGACATTCATCGGGGAGGTGATGCCAATGGACAGTTATGACGGTAGTCGTTCGTGCATGGCAACCTCGCCTCTAGTTAGCTAGAAGCCGGTTGTCCGCACGGCAGAGGGGCCCTCACCTTGGTGGGGGTCTCTTTGTATACGGGACACTCCAACGGTCCTGGCACGGTGTCTACAGAGGCTGGGGCCGCCACCCTGTACCGGAAACCCCATATTCCCCGTCACTCTCCAAGGAGAAGCCCATGACATTTTGCGAGCAGCAGTCTTACGGGGGCTGGCAACAAGCCCATCGGATAGGAAACGGCCACTTGGAGATGGTGGTGGTATCGGCGATTGGACCTCGAATCATGTATCTGGGCTTGTTGGACAGCCACAATCTCTTCCGCAATCTGGACCAGGATCTCGGACAAACAGGGGGCGAAGAATTTCGGCTGTATGGAGGACAGAGGCTATGGGCAGCCCCGGAAAACGCTGACGACACCTATTATCCCGACAACGTGCCGGCAGAATTCCGGCAGTTGACGGAGCATGCCTTTGAAGTGACTGCCCCCGTGGAAGAAATCACCGGTCTGCAAAAACAGATGCGTATTGAGATCGCCCCGGAGCATCCGGCTGCCACCGTAATCCATACCATCTCGAACCAAGGTGCAGTTCCACGGGAACTTTCTCCCTGGGCCCTGTCCGTGATGAACCTGCAGGGGATTGCCATTGTCCCACTGCCTCCATTCGGCGCCCATGCCGAGAATTTGGCGCCCGTCAGTTCCCTTGCCCTCTGGGCATATACGGATCTGACAGATCCGCGATGGACCATAGGCAGTCGATATGTCTTGCTGCAGCAGGACCCGTTGGCAGGACATCCTCAGAAACTGGGGCTGCAGATTGGCCAGGGCTGGGCGGCCTACTGGCTGGACTCGGTACTGTTTGTCAAGACTTTTGGCTATGACAGTGCGGCCCCCTATCCAGATTTCGGATGCAATGTCGAGATTTTCACGGACCACCGCATTCTGGAAATCGAATCTCTGGGTCCCTTGACTGCAGTGGCGCCAGGCAGGTCCGTGTCGCAAACGGAAGAATGGCACCTGTTCCCCGGGGTGGCAGCTCCCACCAATGACAGGGAGGTGGAAGATTACGTGATGCCCCATGTGGAGGCCGCATTGCAGGATCGGGCCTGAAGGCAGGGCTGCCGACAAGACCGGTCATACCGTCCTCCATCAATCCTGCCAAAATTCCTCCAGCGTGTCCCGCACCTCGAAGCCCAGCACATCCCGCAACTTGGCGTGCCGGAACCTACGGTGCGGCATGTCGGCGCTGACATTGAATTCCTCGTAGGGGCTGGGCAACGACGGAGCCTCCACGGCACGCTGCAGGGCGCGCCCGGAATCTTCCCAGGAGACGGCAAAAGGCGGGATCTGCTGTCGGGTGCCTGGCGCAACCAGCCGCCAGAAAAGCATGACGGCCACTTCCAGGTCGTGGTGCTCCGCAAAGACCCGCAAGGCTTCCTGACCCAGGTACTTGGTGTGGTGATACAGATACGCCAAGGGCCGCGCCGGGGCGTCGACGGGTACATCGTAGTCCCAGACATAGCTGCCGTAGCCCGGATCCATCTGCTGAAAAGGGCCGGTCTGCACTATGCGGCGAATGCCATGTTGCACCGCGCCGCGGGCCACGTCAAAGGCACCCGCGGCGTTGACGTGAAACGCCTCATGCAAGCGGGGCCGCAATACGGAGCAATTGACAATGGCATCCATGTCGGCACAGGCGGCAATCACCTGGTCGGCATTCCGCATGTCCACAATGCGGTGCTCATGCGGTGCCGACAGATGCGGCGTGACCGGCCGACCCTGTCTCTGTCCAGCCTGGTCCGTCCGGATGTCTTCAATGCTGCGCAGATCGCACAGTCGCAGTTCGTAGCCCTGCCGCATGGCCAGAGCCGTGGACGCGCCCATGGGGCCGCCGGCCCCAAATATGACCACTTTCCGAATGTTGCGACTGGGAATCACTGATCCCCGGGCGATGCTGCGGAACCAGTCCGAGTGCAATTGCTCCGGTTCCTGGGCCAGGAGGGGTGGCGCAGGGCGTATTGCATGCTGTGGACTGTACGCGAAGGGCCCCGCAGCACTGATGGCTCTCTGTTCCCCGCCCGTTTCATGCCGAATTTTGATCTTGGCATGGGGTCCCGGCGCCGCGACATGAAAAAGGCACCAATCAGGACGTGTGGAGTTCCGCATTGCCGTTGCATCGAACTTCATGGCGCGGTCCACTGCGTGCAGGGCATCGTCCACATGCACCCAGCGGGGATCAAACGCGGCATTTTCCATTTCCGCCGAGTCAGCCAGCCGGCCAAAACGCAGGCACACGGCCCGCATCTTTCCCGCCCGGACCGTTTCCCGCAAGGACAGTTCGCTGAGCCACGGGATCAACTCGGAGAGTGCGGGCGCAGGCCAAGGGCGCCACACCTCATTGACCTGCCAATGGGCGGGAAGACGATCAAAGAAGGACAGCGTACTGCCCAATATGAAGCGGTCCACGCCCGCAGCCTGGGCGGCCAGAGACAGGTTGTACAGGCCACACAAACTCCGATACAGCTGGTCGTTTGGCGGGATGGGCTGCGTCACCGGATAGGTCAAGGGGTCCAGGTGCAGGACATGATCTGTGCCAGCTACCCATTCCCGCAATTGCTCCGGTTCCAGGAAATTCACGCTGTGGATTTCCCCGTTAGAGCCGGATGCCAGCCCGTCCCAATCCGTCAGGACCAATTCCAGGTCATTGCGACTTCCCCAGTTTTCGGCCAAGTGCCGTCCAAGTCGGGACCGGGCTCCCGTAACCAGCAGCTTCACTGTCACTGTCTCACTTGCCTCTCGTCACCAGTGTCAAGGTCTTGCCTGCCAGGCTAGAACCGCGTGTAATAGTCTATGCCTGAACCGGTTTTGCCGCTGGCCCTGGTCTCGATCTTCGTAGCGTGTCGGACCAGAACATCCTCGTTCAATTCAATTCCCAATCCGGGTTTCGAGGATGGTACATGATATCCATCCTCCCATGCCAATGGTTCCTGCAGGACATCGGCATGGAATCCGTCCCAAGTGCCGATCCCTTCCTGAATCAGGAAGTTGGGAGAACAGACATCCAGCTGGAACGCGGCCGCGGCGCCTACGGGTCCTCCGTACAGATGAGGGGCAATCTGCACGTATTGGGCCTCGGCCATGCCGGCGATTTTCTTGGCCTCCATGATGCCGCCCGAGATGGTCAGATCCATTTGCAGAATGGCGGCCGCCTGCCGGGCCAGCAGATCCACAAATTCGAATTTCGAGAGCAGCCTCTCGCCGGTAGCCACCGGGATCGAGGTGGCGCGGGCCACGGTCGCCATGGCCGCAATGTTCTCGGGCGGAACCGGTTCCTCAAACCACAGAGGGTCGAATTCCTCCACGCGCTTGGCAAAGCGAATCGCGCTGTGCGGCGTGAACTGACCGTGTGTGCCAATGAGGATGTCACAGCGGTCCCCGACCGCCGCCCGGACTTGCTGTACCACGTTGGCGGCATATCCGAGACCCTCCAGGCGGTCGCAGGTACGCGGATCCACAGGATCGAATTTCACGGCCGTAAAGCCCTGATCCACATATGCCAAGGCCATTTCGGCTGCCTTTTCCGCAGAGTCCCCCGCGCGCCAGCCCGTCAAATAGGAATAGGCGCGCAGTCTCTCGTGAAACCTGCCCCCCAAAAGGTTATAGATCGGTTGCCCGTAGAATTTGCCCGTGATGTCCCAAAGCGCGATCTCAATGGCACTCAGGACCGGAGCTGTGAGAGGCCCAACACGTCGCACGAAGCGCTGCTCATAGATGGCGCTCCAAATGCGTTCAATCTGCGTGGGGTCCTGGCCCAGCAGGAACTGTTCCGCGATGGATTCGATCAGCGGCAACGCCGTATGGTCCATGCGCGTGTGATAGGTAGCCTCGCCCACACCGGAAAGGCCCTGATCTGTCCGGATCTTGACAAAAAGCCATCGCGGGCCACCGGCATGAGGAGGTGGATTGTCCACCAGAAAGGTGTCAACAGCATCGATTCGCATGGCAGATTCCCTCGGTGTCTCTGGGCTGCCCTGCTCTTGGCTTGGAAGCCGCAATGACATTGCACTGGCTTTGCAATGCCGCAGGTTCCAAGGGCAGGCTCTACTCTATTATCTCCGCAAAGCCAGGATTCGAGTAGGGCTGCATAGGGACATCTCCAGGGCAATCGCAAAGTCGCACAGTGGAGTCCAAGGGGGAATAATGTCGGGAACGGTTCCATACACTTGGCTTTTTGAATCCAGCAAGAAACAGCTTGGCATTTGGCTCGCTTTCTATGAGATGTTTTGCATATTGACAATAATTGTTTTTGACGATGTATAGCCCGAGATGTTCATACTCGTCATCAAGATCAATCAATGGCGAATGGGCGGCGCGCATTCGCTCTTCGATGCAGTGAAGAAACACAAGAGGGTTATCGAACAAATCGGCATAGACTCGGAGGTCGTCAATGGAAATCACCCAAGCAGGACGTTGAGCCTGATCGATATTCAATCTTTGCGGATTTCTTGCCGCTATCTCTGTAAACTCATCGAGAGTAATCGCGCAAACAGTCACATTTCTAAAACAGGAATGACGAAGCCGAATTATTTCCTCCCCATTGTCGTCGCACAATGACACCTCATTTTGGATTTCAAGATATTCGACAAAGCGGTTGCCCTGCGAAATTGGATTTTCTACCAAATTCTTCAGGGATTTGATATATCCGGAGAGGTCGTTGGCAGGAGATGTATAGGTAAAGGCACCTCCCTTGACCTCAATGACAAACAAATGGTCTTCGTAGATCAGAATACCATCGGTCTCGTACTTTGCTCCCTTGTTCCATTGGTAATAGATGGGACGATAAATACGCGCACCCGGCAACAGTCGTTCAAAATAAGTGAACGGTAATTTTTCGGAAGCTGTATTTTGGCAAGCATTCCAAGTTTCCTTAGTAAGCTGGTTTTAGATCAAGTATCACGCGTTGCATAACGCGGTAGAGGTTATCGAAAAGGCTATATCTGTCAAAACTTAATATTCGTCCGTTTATCAGGATAAACGGACGTTTCATCGTTGGCCATATCCGCAAAGGCCATCCACAAAATTTGCCTGTTGCAAAGAAATCAAGGCCGAATGGGTTCTCAATTTTGTCTCGTCGCTCAGCAAAATCCGGGTTCTCCAATGTCTTTCCCATTAAAGCATCTATATCCGTGATACCGGTGTCCTCCGCAATCACTACGGTGTGGCTTCCATGACGTCTTCATACAGGCAATAGATCTCGTTCATTGCTTCAGAAAGACCAGTTGCGTGCCTGTTGCGTATCTTATCTATCTCATTCACCATCATCCCAGAATCAAGACCAAACAACTCGTGTAGAATCTCGGAATGTGGCTCAAGGACATCCAATAGGGCCTGCCGCTCATGTGCTTCATAACGTTTCCCCCGTACATTCATCCAATGAGTTTCCATCCGATAACGGAATTCCTCCATGTTCTCGTCATAGTTCGGAGCGTTGATTCGGTTGTGTGCGCTCAAGCACCATTGGTAGTCCCATAAGAGCGTCATAAACAAGGAATGGATTTCCTCCTTTAAATGTCCTGCCTTGAAATAATCATCAGGAATAGCCTTTTTGCTTCTTTTTTTACCCATGTCCAAGTTTCCAAGAATTATGGAGAGTGAAACTATGCCCGAAGAGCATAACAAGATAGCCACAATGTGTTTTGCCAACAATGTCCGGCTCATAGAAACCGGGTGCAAGCATCTGACGCAAGTGCAGAGTCTGGCTCCCATGCCCTTTGACCACAACTGTGTCAACTGGTCTCTGGGCCATCTTTTGAATTACCGCAAATTCATGTTGAAGGTGTTGGGGAACGAAAGCCTCAATTGGTCCAAGAAGCTGGAAGACATTTACGATACCGGCCATACTGCGGCGGAGTCGGCACAGGCGGCGGCCCAGGGGGCCACGCTTGAGCAAATGTTGACGACGCTGCAGGAATCCCAGAAATTGATGAAGGCTGTCCTAAGCACCCAAGACCTGGCCGACTTCACGGAAGAGCACATGTTCTTTGGCAACAAACCGACTGCCGCCAGATCGATTATTGAATTTCTGCTCTGGCATGAATCAACCCATGCCGGCGAAATCACCGTCCAGGCGGCGGCCGCGTTGCAGGCAGACGCATAACGCCAGCTACAGCGCCGGAGAAAGTGTCGCATATCTGACTGCCACCGGCGCCCACAAGTTCCGGGTCGCCCTGTGCGGCCTCCTGCGGGTTGCGACTGCCGGGGGCAGCCTCTAGCCTCGACATACAAAAAAAGAGGTTCTCCGCGGAGAACCCCTTGATGAATTTCAGCAGACGGAAAGATAAGGTCAGGCCGCCATCTTGAAGGTGCCGTACCGCGCCTGGCTGTTGGCCCGCGAGACGTGCAGAAACGCTTGCTGGGCGCTGTCATGGTTGGCCGCACTGCCCATCCAGGCCTGCAACACGGGCTGTTGCAGGGCCCGTCCGTAGGAGAAACTCAGCTCCCAGGGATGAGCCCCCATGGCATTCATGGCATTCAGATTCAGCGTGGCCTCGTCCGGCGACTGCCCCCCCGACAGGAACACAATGCCGGGCACCGCAGCCGGCACGGACCGGTTGTAGGTTCGGATCGAGGCTGCGGCAACTTCCTCGGGGGTAGCCGTGGTGCCACTGGCCTTGCCCGGAATGACCATGTTGGGCTTGAGCAGCGTGCCTTCCAGCTCCACGCCATGCTGATACAGGGCGTGATAGTGCAAGTGCAGGACCTGGGTGGTCACTTCCTCGCACCGGTCAATCGTGTGCGCGCCGTCCATCAGCACTTCCGGCTCTACAATCGGCACGATGTCGGCTTCCTGGCACAGGGCAGCATAGCGGGCCAGCGCGTGGGCATTGGCCTCGATGCAGCGACGCGAAGGCAGCACGTCGTCTATGGCGATCACGGCTCGCCACTTGGCGAAGCGGGCCCCCAGCTGACTGTATTCCGCCAATCTTTCCCGCAGCCCATCCAGCCCCTCCGTGACACTTTCACCGGGACAGCCAGGCAGGGGATGGGCACCCTTGTCCACCTTGATGCCCGGAATCACGCCCTGAGAGCTCAGCACTTCACTCAAGGGCCGACCGTCGGAGGCCAGCTGGCGAATGGTTTCGTCATACAGTATGACGCCACTAATGCTCTCCTCAATGTATGGTGAAGTGAAGAGCAGCTCGCGGTACGCCCGGCGATTGTCCTCCGTGGATTCCACCTCAATGCTGTCAAATCGTTTCTTGATGGTGCCGGAACTCTCGTCCGCCGCCAGAATTCCCTTGCCGGGAGCCACCAGTGCAGAGGCAGTGGCTCTCAATACGTCACTGTTCATTTTCCTACCTCGAAATTCCCCATCGGCAACTGCGCCGCTGCCGTCCCAGGACCATGCCGACCCTATGTTGCAAAGCCAGCGGCCATTATATCGCGGGGATGGCCGCGAGACCCTTGCCGGGAGCCAGAAAAACATCTAAGAGCCTGTGTGCAAAGGTCATGCCAGACGCCGCAGGGGGTGTCCGCGCGGCCGGCCCCGCCCCGCGGTCGCCGCGCGTCGTGGAGACGCTCCCCCGGGCCCTCCCACCGCCACCGCCACCGCCGGCAGTGGCGCAGCCCCGCGCGAAGGGCGTTCACCAGCTCCCGCGGATCGACCGTGCGGGGCCGGCCCCCGGAGCGGGCCGACGGGATCAAGGGGCCCGCCGCTCCCACTGGGCCTCCGGGAGAGCGCGGGGATAGGGGAGCCGAGTCATGGTACACTCCGGGTGGCAAGGGCATGCAGACCCATGATGTACGCACTGGGCCCCTTTGCACACCGGCTCTCAGATGCAGCAAGACCGTTCCCGGCTTGCCATCACGGCAATCAAGGCAGAATTTGCGCCCCATCGCATCTTGATCGGCCGCGCGGCAGCCAGGCAATGATCTTGAGGGCTCTTTGCTCTAACCGCCCGGAATGCCGCCCGGTTTTGATCCGACCACGAAGATGCAGGCACTGCGGTTGTCCTGTGCGCAGGACATGAAGGTTGCGGCAGCATTGACCTAACATCAACGCACGGTGCCGCACGCATCGGATGCGGAACTTCGCCGATTCGCACAGGCCTCAGACCGCACGGAGAAGAAAAATATGTCAAATTCGATCAACGCGCAGCAACTGGCAATCCATGGTGGCCCGAAAGCCGTCAGGCACATCGAAGGCCAGTCCCAGCCCAAGATCGGGGTGGACGAATTCATGTCCATCGCCGAGCGGTTTGGCTTTTCGGGAGTCGTCCAGAAAGAAATACGGGCTGTCATTTCCAACGAGGATCTGGGACCAGGACCCAATCTGGCCAAGTACGTCACATCCTTCCCGACGGCTACCAAGGGGGAGGCTTTTGAACAGCTGGCGCGCGCCACGTTTGGGGTGCAATATGCGCTGGGTGTCAGCTCCGGCACGGCTGCCCTGCACAGTGCCTTCGTGGCGGCCGGCGTGGGTCCCGGCACGGAAGTCATTTGTCCGGCCATTGGGTTCTACGCCACGGCCGCCGCCGTGGTCCATTCGAAGGGAGTTCCCGTTTTCTGCGACGTCGACACATCACTGGCCATCGACCCGTCCAAGATCGAAAGCCTGATCACACCGCGCACGGTGGCCCTTGCGCCTACGCATGTGATGGGAAGCGTCTGCGACATGGATGCGGTCATGGCCATTGCCCGCAAGCACAACCTGTTGGTGGTGGAGGACTGTGCCCAGTCGCCCGGCGGCCAGTACAAGGGCCAGTATGTAGGCACATTCGGAGATCTGGGTTGTTACAGCATTTCCTGCTACAAGATCATCGGGGGTGGAGAGGGGGGACTGATTGTCACCGACGATGAGCGGCTTTGGGAACGGGCCAACCAGCTCGCCGAGTGCGGCGGCCTTTGGCGCACCGACCGCTTCGCGCCACCGCGGTATGAAGGCGAACTGTTCTCCGGCACCAACTATCGCATGTCGGAGCTCGAGGCTGCGGTGGATGTGGTCCAGCTAGGCAAGCTCGACAACATCGTCCAGCGTTTCCACACCGTCAAGATGAGCATCCTGGAACAGTTGAAGACATACAGGGAAATCGTGCCGCAGAAGCTCAATGATCCCGCGGGGGAAATTGGATATTTGCTGCGCTTCTTTCCGGCCACCATCGAACTGGGGCAGGAGATTGTGGCAGCCCTCAATGCCGAAGGCATTGCCTGCGACATACGGGGCAGACACGCCCGACCCGATTGGCACATCTACACGGACATGTTTCCCATCATGCTGCAGACTGGCACCATGGCCACCGACCGCCCGTTTGACAGCGCAGCGTATCGGGAACGGAGTGGCAGCATTGCATACGCCAAGGGCACCTGCCCGGTGGCCGAGGACCTGTTCAATCGCGGGGTATCGATCAGACTCGACCAGTGGTTTGCCCTGGCGGACTGTCACAACATCGCTCAGGGCATCAACAAGGTCTTGTCGGCCCTGTGCACGGAAGATTCCCAGGCGGCACCCTGGCTTTGAGTGTGCGTAGGCGCATGGCACCTAAAATCCAGTGAAGCAGAGGCGATGTTGGATGCGATAATCTACACGGGAATTCCAAGTCCATGTCCCGCCAGGCCATGCCCCCTTGCCTGCCCATCAATATCGACAAATTCCCGGCTCTGCGCGCGCACCCTGACAAGCTGCTGTACATCGACAAAACAGACTGGAAGCCTACTTGCAGACATTGCCACATACATTGCACACTGCACCAGCTCAGGGCGATTGCATTTTAATTTGCCGCGGGTATTTTCCTGTGTGCAGTCCCAATTTTGGCCCCATTGGCCTCTGTTCCACCCTCAGAGACGCATCATTTACCCAAATGAACGAACGCCCGTATCGATAAATGGCGGGTCCCGGAATCGAATCCCGACTTTTACTCATAGATTCCGATGGGCTTCTCTACGAACAGATGAAGGTTGAAATTTTACCTGCCAAGGTTCTGCTTTCGGAAGATTTTCTTGTTATGCAACGCTGGCAGGGTCTTAGTAAACGGCAACTGCCTGACGAGGAACTGGGGAGCCTCTTTACCATTTTGGGTATCCCGCCTTCAGTCCTTCCTGATTTTCCCTAAATAGCCATTGGTGCCAAGGGGCAACAGAGAAGATCTGATGAAAGTCCGCCTGGTCTGGACTCAAACCTGGCTTCTGGAATTGCGGATATTAAGTCGATGGCTGATCCTGCCTGTTGCGCTGGGCCTAATCTGTGGCTTGTTGGACATGGGCTATGACATTTTTCTGGGATTGGAAGAAATTGCGGTCACGGCGGACCTCAGGACCAGCCTTTTCTATGGCGAGATTTTGTTGCCGCTGGCAACGGGATGGGTTTGCACCAATGTAGCCCTTGGAGATGTCGCCCGGGAACTCCTTGCCGTTTCCAAAACACCATTCTGGCAGTTTTGTCTGCATCGCGCCGTACTGGTTTTCTTGGCCATGGCGCTTGTTTGGACCTTGGCCTTCTCGTCGTCTTTCTGGTGCTTCAAGTAAGCGATCCGGAGCCCGTGGCCTTGCGTTATCTCCTGGGAGGGTTGGTAGCGCTGCTTTTCTTTGGCGCCTGCGGTTTTGCCACAGCGATTCTTTTTGCCAATGCCATTGTCGGTGCCGCCCTCACCACCATGCTGTGGTGCGGTTCGTTGCTTCTCCTGCGCTCCCGCATGATTGTGTTGTTCCATCCTTTCCTGACTTTTGCGGATGCCCAAAATCCCCAATGGGCAGCCAACAGATTGTTGATGGTCGTCTTGGCTGTGCTGCTGGTGGGCTGGGGATGTTGGCATCTGCGGGACATGTATCGGCTGCAAGCTCCCATCGTCCGGGAGGATGGCACGTGATCTGGTTCGATCTGGTCAAGCTTGAAGGACTGGCGCTTTGGCGTTCCCGTCTGCTGGCATTGCACCCCGTCATCGCCTTTGGCTTTGCCACAGTGCTCTTGGGAGGAAATCCCGTCGATGTGGCGGCCATGGTCCCGCCTTTGACCACCGCGGTCCTGATCGTGCAGTTGCCTATCCTCGTGTTGGTCTTGGCACCGTCCGTAACCGGAACTTGGAGCCAAAAAGGAGACTGTCTCTGGCTCACGGCAGCGGGACTGCCTGTTGTTGCGGCAGCCAGATTGGCAGCGGCAGTCGCCAGCATCAGCCTTCTTTTGCTGCCCGTCATTGTGGCCATGGGAATCATTTGGGGTTGGCGCAGCGGCGATGTTGTTGCCGGTGGCATGCAGCTGACGGTGGCATGCAGCTGACGGTGGCCTTCGGACGGCTTCTCTTCCCGGTGACATGGGCGCAGATTGTATTGGTGCATGCCTTGGCGCATTTGTTGCGGCGCACTGTGTGGGTCGCGGCCCTGTGCCTTGTCCCTACAGTTTTCGTGTCGTTGGGCAGTCTCGTTTACACCCAAAGTTTCTTGCATCCTTTCAATTACGGCTGGATTGCCTTGTCTTTCGATACGGTGCAGGGCATAGGGGCCGATGGCCCATTCCAGGCCAAGGCTGCCGGGCTCATGGTTCTTGCCGCTCTGAGTCTTTGGGGTGTCTCAATCCTGGTGGTACCCCGCCAAGATGAAAGAGTGGGCTGGAAACCCGGCGTAGACCTTGTTCTGTATGGATCGGTTGCCTTGGCTCTGGGGTTGCTCGTTGCCGGTTCGTTTCTGTTCCAGACGGCCGCCCAGCGGAGCCTCGTGCCGAAGACTGAAACGGAGCAAATTGATTCGTGGGAGGTACTGTCATCGTTTCACCGCATTCACTTGGACGGGGATGCAGTGACCGTGGAATCCCGTTTGAAGCTGCAAAGTACGGCTTCTCCCCAACAGGCACCGTCTTCGGTGGATCTCGCGCTCAACACCGGCTTCTCGGTCCATTCCGCTTTGCTGAACGGGCAATCGGTTCCCGTGCGCCGCGAGGGCGAGACAGCGGCACTGCTTGCGCCCCATGAAATCCTGTCTCTGCCCACAGAAGTCGATGTGGCAATTTCCTATTCCGGCAAGCCCGTTCTGTTGCGAGAGGACTATGGGGATGTGGTGTCTGTGCCTTACTTGCCTCCCCGGTTCCGGCACAGTGCAGTGGGATACATGGGACCCAGCACCCTGTATTGGACACGGGACAGCGACTGGTTGGTTTGGCCCCTGTCCCCCTACCCGCACATTGCACAGGAAATCAACCAGATTGAAATGTCGGTGGCACCCACATCGGTGCGCTTTCCGCTGTTCAGCACGGCGGGATCCGTTGGGATCGATCCGACCGCCAACTCACGCCAATTGCATGTGTGGACAGATCGGATTCCGGCTTTCCTCATGTCCTCCGGGCCTTATCGCAGGGAAGGTTCCGACTTCGGCGATCTTTACCTGGGCAGGTTTCAGCTCGCTGGTGAAACCGAAATCGCGCGGCAATATCTGGCTTGGTCGGAAGAATTGAACCTCTCGGGCGGGAATCCGCCCGATGAAATGACCCTCGCAGTGATCCCCTACGGAACCAAGATCCTGTTTGCCGATACGTATGTCTTGGTGCCCGAAGAAAGATTGAGGTGGCCCTTCCCGGAAGGCTTGAAGGAGGCTCCCAGTCAACAGCAACAATATTTGGCGGGGGCAATTCGCCTAGTGGCGGACTGGCTGTCGGAAAAGATTGCCTGGGAGCAAGAGCCCATGATTTTCCATGGGGTGGCCAGAGGCATCAGGGAGGGATACTGGGAATTCCCCAATCCGCAAGCGCCTTTCCTGCGCTGGATTCCCAATCCCACGCCTCGTGCCTGGCAACAGGCCTTTGCCATTGTATTGACCCATCGAGTTTGTTCGCCGCGGATCCTGAATTGATACGGGCGGAAAGGGCCGCCTGGGAGTATCAGCGAGACATTGCGGGATCGATTGTGGACCCCGGCACATTTCTCAAGGAGTCAATCCTCATTCCCTACGTTCCTCCTGTGGGAAACGAGGAAGATATGGACTTCTGTGCCTTGGCCTATGCAGTTTCTGCCGTGCATGGGGCAGTAGATGCATACGGCACCGAGTTTCTGTGGGAGTGGCTGGAAGCCCTTGCACTTGAATCGACACAGGGCAGAGGCAAGATCTCGGAAGAGATCATATGGGAAATTGGATCGGAATTGGCGGACGGGGTGACGCCTCCGCCTCCAAATACGGAATGCAAAGTGTTGCCAATAAAGACATAGGAGCTTCGAGTCGGGTGCCCATGGACATTCAAAGCATTGCGTTTGAGCAAGTTACCCACGAATACAGCGGTGACATTGTGGCATTGCATGACTTGACGCTTGCGATTGAACCCGGCGTATTCGGCCCCTGCTGGGTCCCAATGGCGCAGGAAAGACCACCCTGATGCGCATATTGGCCACTTTGCTGCGTCCCTCTGCCGGACAAGTGCATGTGGGACCCTTTTCCGTTGTCCAACGAAGCGATCGTTGGCAGATCCGGGAAAAACTGGGATACGTGCCGCAGGACAGCCCTTTGTATCCCCACTTGAGCGGCACGGAGTTTCTCGAATACATGGCAGCGGCGAAGCAGTTGGGGTCAAAGGCAAAACGCCGGGCCGCCGTGGCCGCGGCCATTGAAACGATGGGCCTGACCGCCGTGGCCCGCCGCCGCATCAAGACTCTGTCCGGCGGCATGCAGCGCCGGGTGGCCGTGGCGCAGGCCTTGTTGGGGGAACCGGAAGTGTTGATCGCGGATGAACCCATGGCGGGGCTGGACCCGCAGGAGCGGTTGCGGTTCAGGACTTTCATAGGCCAACTGGGCGAGCAGTGTCTCGTCCTGATTTCCTCCCATATCGTGGAAGACCTGGCACACATGTGCGATACCGTGGGCATTTTGCATCAGGGCCAACTGCTCTTCACCGGTACGCCGGCGGAACTGGTGGCTGTGGCCGAGGGTCGCGTTTGGGAATTGGACGGAGAACTTCCTTTCCGGTCCGACTGCGTGATCGTCTCGCAAGGTCGGCACGGCATTCCGCACCGCCTGATGCATGGGGAAAGACCCCATGCCGATGCGGTTTTCGTAACGGCTACCATGGAAGATGGCTATATGTGGTTTATGGGGCAGGCTTTGACTCCCAGGGCGTCTACCCAAGCCTGATACAGCTGCTTCATGCATACCGTGCAGTCTCCATACTGCATGGGCAGCACATCCTGCCCCCACACGTAGCGTTCCTTTTTACCTTCCCCGGTGTCGCGCTCCCGGGTTGCCCAAGGCGGGCTGTTCACGTAGCCCGCGGGCCTGTCAGTGCGACCATGACCCCGGTCGCTGTACAGCGACCGCCGCCTGTCGCCCGTACCCGAACGCTGTCACGCAGCATTAGGTGCTCCTGTATACGAAAGGGGCCTGTCGTGTGGGCATGGCCCGGGTGCTGGAGCGCACACGGGCTTGCGATCTTTTGTCGGCACAAAGAAAGATCCTGCTGACTGGCGGCGCGACACGGCCGCGCGGTGCGCCTCTCACGGCCGGTCTTGGCTTGGGCAATTTCCGGAAATGGGATGCGGCGTCACCGCAGAGCGCGGGCTATCCTTTGATGCCCGTCAGCGCCAGGCCGCGCACGAAGTACTGCTGGAACGAGAGAAACAGAATGACCGAGGGGATGGTGGCAATGGCCGTTCCCGCCATGAGCACTCCCCAATTGATGCGCGTTTGGGTCCGAAACAGAGCCAGGCCCAATTGCACGGTACGCATACGATCGCTCTGGATGATGACTAGCGGCCAGAGAAAGTCATTCCAGGACATCTGAAAGCTGAACAGGGCCACCACGGCCAGAACGGGCTTGCACAGAGGCAGCATGATGCGCCAAAAGACCCCGAATTCGCGGCTGCCGTCAATGCGGGCCGCATCTTCCAGTTCCTTGGGCAAGGTGAGGAAGAACTGGCGTAGGAGGAAAACAAAGAAGCCGCTTCCCGCCAGAGGCAAAATGAGCCCGGGATAACTGTCCAGCCACCCGGTTCCGTGCTGCCCAAGCCAGTTGTTGCCACCGGCCAGGGGGATGGCCCGCACAATCAGGAAGGTCGGAATCAGGGCAATCAGGCCGGGCAGCATCATGACGGACAGGACCAGGATGAAGAACACTTCCCGCAGGCGCCATTGCAAGCGGGCAAAGGCATAGCCCGCCAGCGACGTCACCAGCAGGTTCAGGATGGTAATCGCCCCGGAGACCACCATGCTGTTCCACAGGAAGCGATCGAAATGCCCCCGTGTCCAGGCCCGGACAAAATTCTCAGCGGTGTAGCGCAAGGTGAAGATCACGGGCGGAACTTGAAACATGTCCGTCTGGGGCTTGAGTGCAGTGAGGAACATCCACAGGAACGGGATCAACATCGACACTGCGACCAGGGACAGGATCAGGTACAGCAACCCCTGCCACAACACCGAGGTGTTGAGCCAGGGCTGCACACTGCGCGGGATAACGAAAAAAGTTGTCTGCGTTCTCACTCTCACGCTCGGGCCGGGAAGCGGGTCGTTGCCGCTAGACATCAAAGCCCCGCGTCATGAGACGCAGATTGGCAATGGACAACCCCAACAGCAACAGAAACAGAATCCAGGACTGGGCCGCGGCGTAGCCCATGTTGAAGTACCGAAATCCATTGATGTAGATCTGATGCACGATGGTGGTGGTGGCAAATGCAGGGCCACCGGCAGTCATGGTGTAAATGGGGCCGAATATCTGGAATGAACCAATGATGCTGGTCACCAGCACATAGAGCGTGACCGGTTTGAGCAAGGGCAGAGTGACACGCCAGAAAGATTGCCACGCCGTGGCTCCATCCACCTGGGCGGCTTCATAGAGCCGCTCCGAAATGCCCTGCAAGCCGGCCAGATAAATCAGCATGGTACCGCCCACTCCCCCCCACACGCTCATGGCGATGATGGAGGGCATGGCTTGTGTGGTGCTCTGCAACCAAGGCTGCGAGGGAAAACCCAAGACGTTCAGAAGCAAGTTGAGCAAGCCCAGATGCGGATCGAAGAGCCACAGCCAGACCATGGACAGGGCGATGGAAGAGGTCACCAGGGGCAGATAGAACACCACGCGATAAAAGTAGCGCAGACGCAGGCGAGCACTGTTCAAGGTGATGGCCAAGGTCAGGCCGCAGACCACCAACAAGGGTATGTTGCCCACGGTGAAGTAGGCAGAATTGAGCAATGAGCGCCAGAAGAGCCAGTCATCCATCAGCCGCAGGTAATTGTCGCCCCCCACCCAGCGCGTTGCGCTGACGACACTGTAGTTTGTCAGACTGAAGAACAGGGAAGACAGGGAGGGCACGATCCAAAAAACGGTCAACAGCATCATCAGCGGCAATACAAACAGAAAGGCCGCTCTTTCCTGTCGCGTCAGTCCGAGCCTCCCCGGCCCTCTTGGCTTTGCCAATTTACTGTTGCATACGATGCCGGGACTTCACATTGCCTGCAATGCTTCCGGCAACACCGGATCTACTTCCCCGGCCCTTCGACCTTGAAGGGCCGGAAAGAGGGAACGCGCCTTGGAGCGGAAATCCTGGGCCACGTTGTGGGTCACGGTCCAGAATCGAGATTGCCGAGAAGGTCTACACGCCAAGAGCGTCATCCAGTTCCTTTTGCGTAAGTTCCTGGGCCTCCGTCAACGCCTCCAGCGGTGTCTGCAATCCCCTGACCACGCTGTCCCGTGCATTGTTCAGACTTTGGTTCCAGAAACTGCGGACAGGCATTTTGGGTTCATACCGGCCATAGCCCAGAGCGTCATTGTAGGTTTTCCACCGGGCCCTGTTGACTTCATCGTCCGGCAGGGCGTCCGGGAATATGTCTGTCTGATCCCTGCGAGACACCATGTCGGCGGCATAAGGCACCCATTGGGCAATGCCGTCAATCGCCATGAAGGTACAGAATTCAAAGGCGGCATCCGGATTCGGGCTGCCCAGAGGCAACACGCACGCCGATCCCTGATTGATCGTGGAGTTGCTGGCCCCATCCCGGTAAGGCAAGGGCCAGACCGCATAGTCCAGATCGGGCGCATATTCCTGTTTGGCCGACATGGACCAGCTGCCTTTGAAAGTCACGCCAAAACGATTCTGCAGGAAGGGATCATCCGCCGTGTCGCCTCCGCCCAGACCTTGGCGGAAGCGTTCTATCACTTCCCCGTCATACTTCTGGGCGTATTGCTGAATCCACTCGAAAGCCGCCACGTTTTCGTCCGTGACAGCCGTGATCTTTCGATTTGCCTCGTCGTACCAACGTCCGCCTGCCAGCCAGCCCAGAATGTCGACCCGAGATACCCAAGGGAAAAATCCGATGCGTTCATAGCCGCCGGCCGCATCGCCAATCGTCAAGGCTTCGGCCCAAACATCCACCTCCGACCAGGTCACAGGGGGGCTGGCAGGCTCCAACCCCGCTTCCCGGGCAGCCTCCGTGTTGAGCCAGGCGGCGTACGTGCCGGATTCAAAAGGCAGGGCATAGGTGGCATCATCCCAGACTACCTCTGTCAGGGCCACATCAAACCAGTCGTCCAAATGGACACGCTCCGACGCCGCGATCTGTTCATCCAGTGCCAGTACACCGCCCCGCACCGCGAATTCAATGGTCGTGCCCCGGCCAATGATGGTGAAATCGGGAGCTTCCCCTGCCGGTATGGCAGTCAAGAGCTTTGTGTTCAATTCACCCCAGGGAACGATCAGCATTTCGACTTGGATGGCAGATTGGCTGGCATTGAAATTGTCGACTATCTGTCCTTGAAATTCACCCCAGCGATCCGCCCAGAAAGTCCAATATGCGATCTGTTGGGCTTCCGCCGCCGCTCTTTCCGCATCCCCATCGTCTGCGGGGGCAACAGGCGCGGTAGCGGTACAGGCTGCCAGAACCAGTCCTCCCGCCGCCAGTCCCGCGGTGTGCAGAAACCGCCGCCGTGAAATTTGCTCGAACATGATTGTGCTCCTTTGATTTCCCGTCACAACCTGCGAGGTCACAAGCCTCCCAAAGGACAGGATCGAATGATGGCGGCAGCCGTTCCGGCCAAATCCCTATTCCAATGTCGCAAGGCAATAACGACTGTTGTATCCATATGTCGGATATTTGTCAAACCGGTTTTTCGGACACCTTGCGTTGTCTGGACATGCACTGAGGCGCGCGGGTTTCCCCATTCAAATCGGGCGAGACCATCCTTGCTGGATGGAGATGTGAAAGACTGGCTTGCAGATGCAAGCCTGGAGGGAATGCTGGCACTCCCTGGCAATGAGTTCCGGCATTGAGAATGGCAAGGGAAGGGAACCCGAACATTCCCGCCGGTGCTTGAAGTGCGGCAACCGCCATCGCGCGCACGGGCAATGCGGTTTGCTCAACAGGGGAAGCGCCGGCCTGACCCGATGACGTGCACCCGCTGTGGGACGGATCAAGGTTTGCCATCCTTACCCCTTCATGCCAGTCAGGGTAATGCCTTCGATGAACTGCCTTTGCGCAAAGAAGAAAATCACCACAATGGGCAAGGTGACGAGCGTGGCCGCAGCCATCATGAGATCCCACTGCGTGCGATATTGCCCGCGAAAGGCGGCCAATCCCACCGACAATGTGTATTTCTTGCCATCGGTCAGATAGATCAATGGCCCCAGGAAATCATTCCACACAAACAGAAAGGTGAACAGCGCCACCGTCACCAAGGCGGACTTGGACAGAGGCAGAACGATGCGGGCGTATATCTGCAGTTCAGAGGCCCCGTCGATTTTGGCCGCATTCGACAGATCAGCCGGAATGGTGGTGAAAAATTGCCGCAGGAGAAAGATGAAAAAGGCCTGGCCCAGGAAGTCAGGCACGATCAGGGGCTTGAAACTGTTGACCCAGCCGATGGCGCTGAAGATCAGGTAGCGGGGAATCAGCGTGACAGGGTACGGAATCATCATGACCGCCAACGTCACAATGAACCAGAAATCCCGTCCCCACCACCGCAGCCGCGCGAACGAGTAGGCCACCAACGAGCAGGACAGCAGGATGCCCATGGTCGACATCAGAGCATAATACAGACTGTTGCGGGTAAACAGCAGGTAATGAAAGGATGGGTTGTTCCAGGCCCGCAGGTAATTCGCCCACATGATCGGCTTGGGCAACCAAATCAAGGGATAGACGAAGATCTGCTCCTTGGGCTTCAAGGAAGTGCTGATCATCCACAGGAGAGGCAGCAAAAAGACCCCTGCAGCCACCAGCAAGGTGGCGAACACGACAGTCCGCACGACCAAGGTGTGGGTGCGCAGACTCATCCCACTGGATACAGGTTCAGGCCCCTGCACGTTCGTACTCGTAATACACCCAGTAGCGCGAAGTGACCATGACCAGCGCGGTCAGGGCCAGCACAATGAAAAACAACACCAAGGCGAGAGCCGATGCATACCCCATGTTGAAGTACTTGAAGGCCTGATTCCACAGGTAATACACATAGAACAAGGTGGACCAGACAGGCCCGCCTTCGGAGATGATGTAGACCTGCGTGAATATTTGAAATGCCCCAATGACACCCACAACCAAATTGAAGAAAATCGATGGGGAGAGCATGGGAATGGTGATGGAACTAAATTTCCGGCCCATGCCGGCACCATCGATTTCGGCCGCTTCATACAGATGGGCCGGGATGGCCTGCAAACCCGCCAGGAAAATGATGGTCGTGGGCCCAATGCTCCACAGACTCATGAGAATGAAGGCCGGCTTCGACCAGTTGGGACTGGTGAGCCAAGGGGGTCTGAAGAGCCCAATGCGACCCAGCAAGTCGTTGATCAAGCCATATTCCGGATTCAGCAGCCAGGCCCAGACCACGGAAGCCGCGACCACAGGCACAATGGACGGCAGAAAGAAGACGGACCGGAAGAACCAGGACAGGGTAACGGGCTGGTTCAGCAGCAGAGCCAGCCAGAGCGCCAAGGTGAGGGAAAGCGGAACGGAAAAGACCGCATAGAACGCCGTGTTGTAGAGAGCCTTGACAAACAGGCGGTCCGCCACCATGTCGACATAGTTTTCAAGGCCCACCACACGCGCCGGTTGAATCACGTTGTATTCAGTGAAGCTGTAGTACACCGCCGATCCCACCGGATAGGCAGTCAGCAGTAGCAGGCTGGCCAACCAGGGAGATGCAAAGGCATATCCCTTGAGGGTCTCTCGCATGCCATGGCGGGACAGCAACCTCGCCCCAGTGAACGCAGTCACATTCATCCGGCAATGTGCAGCGCACAAGGACCCAACCGACAGCTACACCGCAGACAAGCCATGTCTGCACCTGGTTCTGCCGGGGCGAGGAGCCAACTAGCCGAGAGCACTCCTAGGCTTCAAGCGCTTCGACGATCTTCTGCTGCACTTCCGCGGCGGCCGCATCCAAGGCGGCCTGCAACCCCATTTCATCGCGGAGAGCTGCCTGTACATACTGGCCTATCAGCTCCAAGGTGGGGAAGTCCACGGCTTGCGGCGTGGTCGTGCCCCATCCCTTTTCCGGAATCGCCTGAAATTCCTTCAGCAGAGGATCCTGCATGTATTCCGCGTCCGTGGCAATGGACTTGCGCGGGGGAGATGCATTGTCCGGAGCCAGCATGCCCGTCATCACATCCACGGAGATCATGTAGGTCATCAGATCCCAGGCACCGTCCGCATTCTGCGTGTTGGTGCCTATGGCGTAGACGTTGGGTACCGCATACTGCAAGCGCTTGACCTGCATCAGGGGTCTGCCGACCCCCAGCAAATGCAGGTTGTCAGGTTGATTCTGCTTCCAGTTGCCAATTTCCCATGCGCCCACATTGTGCATGGAAGCCACACCGGCACCCAAGGGGGAAAGACTGGGATTCTGGCTGGCCATGCCGGTGATGGGCGTTATCTTGTGCGTGTGGATCAAGTCGTACATGAACTGCAAGGCTTCAAGGCCCTCCGGGCCATTGAACGCCACATCCTCCGGATCCCAACTGCCCCAGGGAATGACCACGCCCGAACCGTTCTGCACCAGCAGGTACCAGTACTCGAAGAACGCGCCCCCTGGACTGGCGGCATTGAGCAAGTACCCGGCGCGGGTGAAATTGCCCTGATCGTCCATTTGGACCAGCTGGGCGCCAAAGTCCACCAGATCGTTCCACGTATCAGGGGGCACTGCCGGATCCAGGCCGACTTCCTCAAACTGATCCTTGCGATAACACAAGGTGCGGATGTCCAGAATGTAGGGCAAGGCCATCAGCTGTCCGTTGTAGCGGGAAAGCTCTACCATTTCGCCATAGAAATCACCGATGTCTTCCCGGTATTGATTGGCGACATACTCTTCCACCGACAAAAACTGATCCCGTTTGGCATAGGGGCCAACCCAGTCACTCCCGGTTTCCACCAGATCGACGGGAATGTTGCCCGCGAAACTGGTCAGGAGTTTCTCGCCCAGCTGACCCCAGGTACTCATGTCCACCGTGACCGTGGCATTGCCGTGCGCGGTCTCGAAACCGGGAATGGCCGTTCCCTCGAAGTAGTCCGCAACGGGATCAGACATTGCCAGTTTGATGAAGCGCAGCGCAATCGGTTCGACTGCAGGAGCAGTGGCAGGCGGCGCGGCGCAACTGGTCAGCACCGCCAAGGCACCACCTCCCATTACTGTTGCAGCCGCCTGTATGAACCGACGCCGTGACAATCTGCCATCGGCAAGTGCATCCAAATTGGATTTCGAATCGTGCGAGTCCATCTCGTCTCACCCTGTTTATGTATTTTTATGGATCAAGGATGCCCCAGCAAGCCTGTGCAGGCCCTTCTCAAGTGAGGTGTGCGTAGCTAACACAGTGGAAATAGTGTATTGGATGAGGTGCAGGGGGCGGCGAAGGCCGCCCCTGTCAGTCTCAGAATGACGCGGCACAGACGCATGATGTCCGCTTGTGGACACAACTGTGCTTGTGCCCCAGAGGTTGCGGCAGGGAATGAGGGCTACAGGTACAACTGCAGAGCGAGCTGCGGGTCATGGCTGTCTCGACCTTGGAAAAGCCGCCGGTCCGAGAGACCAAGCCGAGAACCAGAGACAGGTGCAGCAGGCCAGAGGGCCCCAACACGCAGGGGATGCCCGGCATCAATCCAGTCATGCCGACGAGAGCCGAGAACCCAACCCGGCTCCCTTGCGACTTCCAGATCCATGACCTGCGCCGCGGAGGTCAGAGCCAGAGTGAACGCTTCCAGGCCAGACCCTGGAGGGCTATGGCTCTCGGCTTCCCGCCGCCCCATGAGTTATGCGACCACTGGTGCAGCGAACCGTCCAATTCGGCCCCCGCAGAGCAGTGAATCAACTTCGCCACATCGAAGTCGCGACAAGACCTTATAACCCCTAATCCAAGATGAGGTTCTTTGCAGGGCGGCATGAACAGGCAATGGTCAAAAACACGTTTATGGTGCCCAACCCACAACTTGAAGTCATCCGCCGCCTCCCCTCGCTGCATCCATCCCGTTCCACGTTCGCGGAGATCCGAATCAAAAAGGGGGTTTACGTAGACAAGACACTCTATCTTGATTCTCTGCTTGACCCAGAATCAGCCGGGACTGCTGACGCGGGCATGAACAGGTTTCACCTGTTGACCCGGCCTCGCCGGTTCGGAAAAACGGTACTGCTGTCGACGCTGGAGGCATGGTTCCAAGGACACCTGCCCAGACACTTGCCCAATGCAAAGGGAATGCAGAATGGGGATTGGGAACACCAACACTGGACCATTCAGGAACTGTTCGCAGGTCTGGACACATTGCGGAAACGTCCCCATCCCGTTTTTCGCCCTGCCATTTTGCTCAATATGGCGAAAGTACGCGGCGAAACTGCACCCCAGTTGCGGCGGTCCCTTCTTGCCCTGTTGTCGGAGGTCTTCACTCTCTGGAATCAGCGCGGAGTGGACATGGGATATCCCTGTCCTGCCGACCACAGAGGTCGAATCCGCATCCCATTCGAAGAGAGCGATCAGGCACCTGTGCTGTTGAGTCTGCTTATACACGAACTGTACTCTCATTACGGGAAACGGCCCGTGGTCCTGGTAGACGAATACGACGCAGCCATCACTGACATGCTTGGCCGCAAACAAAACGAAACAGGAAATCTCCTGAATGCATTGCGCTCCTTTTACCGTGTCCTTAAAGACGAAGAGGCCTCGTTGCACTACGTCATGCTCACAGGCATTGCGCGGTTCGGACACACCAACCTGTTTTCGGCACTCAACAATCTGGAGGACATCACCTGGGCCCCGCCTTATGCGGCCCTGTGCGGGTTTACGCAGGAAGAGGCGGCGCTGCACTGCGCGCCCCATTTGGACCATTTGCAAAGGGATTGGCCGGCAGGGGGAGATGTGTTGGCACGGATGTACAGCCAATACAACGGATACCGCTTCGGTGTGACGGCGGAAACACCCTGGGTGTGCAATCCCTACACCTTGACTGCCTGCCTGAGTGATCTGCTGGCCTATCCTGCGCTGAGACCCAATAACACTCAGGGCTGGCCACAACACTGGGCTGATTCCGGCACACCCCAATTCCTGACAGACCTGGTCCGCCGTCCCGGTGCATGGGCCCCTGGAACCCACAGTTTGGGCGAGTTCCCCCCGCCCCCCATTTACAACCTGGAAAAACCCATTGTAGACATGCTGATGCTCCAGACCGGCTATTACACTTTGCGCGGCAAGCCTGGGACCCTGCGCCTGGCGTATCCCAATCGGGAAGTGGAACAGACATATGCCCGCAGCCTGCTGGCAGCATACAGCCTGACCTTCCCCTCTCGGTTGCAGGCAGACCTCTACCAAGCACTAATGAACAGTGACATTGACTGCTTTGTTCACCATCTGACCCCCTATATGTACAAGATGCCTTACGACCTATGGGTGGGGAACACAGTTACACCTTGATCACCTTGGCCTTGTGCGCATTGATTGCGCCAGAGAGCGAGGCGGAACGACACAACGTGCTGGGCCGCAGCGATTTGACCGTGTTCCTGCCCGGCAAGATCTACATCTTGGAACTGAAATACAACGGCAGCCTGATCGCCGCCGAAACCCAACGAGATTGCAGAAACTATGGTCGGGAACTGGCAGACAGAAATGCGGAACTGTACGCCTTGCACCTGAATTTCATCCGAGAGCCTGAGGGGCCGCTCCATATTGAAGGAAGCCTGAAGCCGCTGGATTTCCGGACAAGAAGACGTGACTGGTGAAGGGTCTTCCTGCCTGCACCAATCCAGGGAAACAACTTGGCTTGCAGTCCACAGTCTCTGGCAGTGAACCCTGATCCCCGGAACGGAGCGAAGCAGGTTGCGGAACGAGAAGGACGGATGTACGGATGTGGATTTCTGCCCGGCATACAAGGGCTGGGTTGTGCCGAGCATGGACTTGGTGCATGCGGCTGTCATCCTCCCACTTGTCGGCCATGTGTCTGATCACAGCATCACTGATCGGGAAGGATGATCTTGACTTCGTTCTTTTAATTCCATATAATTGGAATTATGGAATTATCTTGCTTGCAGGCCAGAGCCCTGGCCATGCATGAGTGGAGAATGCAATGCCCGACAGTGCCACCTCAGGTGTGATGGAGACCGGTGACAAGGATGCCGCCGAACACCTGCGAGCCATCGTTCGTGACCAGTATGGACAGGTGGCGCGGCAGGCTGCCGCCGCCGCGCAGGCTGACTGTGGCCCCACGCACGAGTCCGCCGTTTCTTGTGGGTGTGAGTGTGGGTGTGGTTCCCCGGCAACCGCCATCGATCCGGTGACTGCACACCTTTACTCGGATGTCGAAACGGCATGTTTGCCGGAAGAGGCCGTGCTGGCATCGCGAGGCTGCGGGAATCCTGCGGCCTTGGCTGCACTGTCAGAGGGGGAAATCGTGCTGGATCTTGGGTCGGGCGGGGGAATCGACGTGCTGCTGTCGGCACGGCGTGTAGGTCCGACCGGGAAAGCCTACGGGCTCGACATGACCGACGAAATGCTGGCGCTGGCACGGAACAACCAGGCCATGACCGACGTGACGAACGGTGAGTTCCTGAAAGGCGAGATCGAAGACATCCCGCTGCCGGCCGGTAGCGTCGATGTGATCATTTCCAACTGTGTGATCAACCTTTCGGTCGACAAGCCGCGTGTGCTGGCCGAGGCGTTCCGTGTGCTTAAGCCTGGAGGGCGTTTTGCAGTGTCTGACATCGTGGTGCGAGGCCCAGTGGACCCCCGTGTGCGCGCGAGCGTGGAATTGTGGATCGGCTGCGTGGCAGGTGCCTTGGAAGAAGAGCAGTACCGCGGCTATCTGGCGTCCACCGGATTCAGCCAGATCGAGATCGAGCCCATCCGAATCTACGATCTGGCAGATGCCCAGACGCTGCTCTCCAGCCTAGGGGAGCAGGCCGCCGAGATCACCCAGGCAGCTGCCGGGAAGTTCCTGTCGGCCTTTGTACGCGCGGAAAAGCCGCACAGTGACGCCACTCCATGAACAGGAACACGACGCTGGCGATGCTGTCGGCACTGGCCCAGGAAACCCGACTGGACATCTTCCGGTTGCTGGTGCGGGCCGGACACGGCGGTCTGGCTGCCAGCGTCATCGCGCAATGCCTGCATGTCCCCGCCTCGACCTGTTCCTTTCATCTCAAGGAACTCAAGCAGGGAGGTGTCGTGACCTGTTGTCGCCGGGGGCGCTCCCTGTGCTACCGGGTGGATTTTCGGGCCATGCAGTCCGTTCTGGGCTACCTGATGGAGGCCTGTTGCGCCGAAATGACCGAGAGGGACGCTGACATTGATGTGAAGTGACCTTTCATGCGCCGAGGCCCTGAAGATTTTTGTGAGTATCTCACCGATCACGGTCGGTACTGCGCCCTCGATCTTCGGCCTTTGGCATCGTGCATCCACCGGGAGCGGGGTGCGCATGCAGTGACGGTGCAGAGGAGGGCTGCAGCAACGGGACGAGGTCGGATCCCGGTTCCTGAACTGGCCATGACGGATGAGGGATGTCGTCTGCCAGATCACACCTGGGGCGAGACGTGTTGTTTCACTGCGCGTGTGTCCTGAATGCAGACTGCCGCTTATGGGTGCGGAAAGGCACCCAACTTGCCCAGCCAAGAACACTGTCCTGTCCCTATTCCCTTGAAGGACTCAGGGCCGTACTCTTAGGCAGACGATATATGTCTTGGGAATTAGTAGTCATGGGCTTGCGCCACCGCACAACTCTCGCGTTCGCGGGTCGTCGGGGTCCCTGACGAGAACGCCCCTCGCCGCGCAGCGGCCCCCGTCCCCTGGGCCACAGGGAGAGCGGCTCTCCCCAGAATGTTGATCGCCGCATTGTGATCGGCGTGCAACTGAAATTGACAATCGATACAACAGAACCGGGACTGCGCAGGCCGGTTCTGCTGGTCCACGCAGCCACACCGGCTGCACGTCTGGCTGGTGTAGTGCGACGACTTGACATGGATGACTTGGTTGCACTTGTAGGTCACCTTCTGTGCCAGCGGCCCCCAGCCGCTGGCGAGAATGCTGCGGTTGAGCCCGGCCTTGGCCGTGACGTGTTTCCCCGGCTGCTCCCCGGTGCCCCGGGCGGAACGGGTCATGCCTTGCGTGGACAAGTTCTCCAGGACCACGGTATGCGCCGCGTTGGCCAACCTCCGGCTGATATGGTGTATGTCGTGGGCCCGGATGCGCTGGCGCTGGCTGGTGCAGTTTGGTCAACTGTCCGGCGATGCGCCTGCTGCGGCAGGAGCCCTGGCGCTGACGCGCCAGCCGGCGTTGGTGACGCTTGAGCCTGGCATCCAAGCGTGCCGTGTCGGTCATGCGATGCACGGTGCCGTCGCTGGCGGTTGCCTGCCCCACGTTGCGATCCAAGCCCAAGGCCCCTGTGGGAGCCCCCGGCCTGACCTGGGTGACAGGCACCGCGTAGACCACGGAGACGTACCACTTGGGCTGCGTGGCCGGGCCTTCCTTGCGGATGCGGGCCTGCAGGGGCTGGCAGTCAGTGTACAGATTGGATCCCTGGACCCGCAGCCAGCCGATGCGAGGCATCCGCAGATGGGTGTCAGACACGGCGACATGGCTGGGAATGGTAAAGCCGTCGGTGGTGCGCTGCCGGGCCTTGCAGCGGGGCTGCTGACCCTGGCCGGTCCAGAACTTCCGATACGCATCGGCCAGATATTTGAGCGTGTACTTGACCTCCTTGTGGCCGTACTCCCGCAGCCAACGGTGCTCTGCACCTTGGCGCAGGACCGTGAACTCCCGGCCCAGGCCGAAGAATGACACGGCGGGCTTGGGGATGGTTCCAGGGAACGGAAGCGCCATGGTCCACAGCTGTCCTGCGCATGAGGTCCACCCCGGTGTGGCGGAGCGCGGTACGCACCCGGGGAGCCGCGCCGGTGCGTACCGGACCTCGATCCTCCCCCAGGGTCTCGTCCCACACGTAGGGAAGGCGATGCTCAATGGGCCCGTGCGGCCGGGACAGTGCAACAGGGGCCGGCTTGGGAGGCGGTCAGGCGGGTCCCGGCACAGGCCACTTCCGTGCTTGGGAGCTGCCTTTCCTAGCGGATGGTGCGCTCGATGCGGCAGACCTGAGCCAGGTACAGCCCATCACGGCTCCCGGCGGTCAGCGCCTTTCCATATGGTTATGCCAAGCCTGTTGTCGCCCCAAGGCCCTCATCTGCAAATATCCTTGTTGGCGTCCATGAATCTCCGTTGTGCAGAACCCAAAGTTCTGTCCTCCCGCCACGGAAACACCTTGCCTCTAGAGATCAGGTTCTTGAAATCCGCTTGGAGAGCCTGATCCCGACTGCAGAGCAGCCGGGCACCGCTGACCTGCGCCAAAGCCACAACGTGGTGGTCATTCGACCGGCACCGGCCTTGCAGGTCGGTTGCCACAGTTTCCACCTTGGCGGAATCCACCCGATACAGCAAGGCGTTCAATCCTGCTTCTCGCAGCCAGTCTCGAAACTTGGTTTTTCGCAATTCATTCAGCAACAGCCCTCCCACTGCCACTCGCACCTGATTCCGCGACAACCACTTGACAACGGCCCTGCTGTCGGCAACATGCAAATCGCTGACAAAGTTCGCGTCCACTATGGCACACACAGGTCAGATTCCCAAGGACCTTTCGACCTCTTCCATGAAGAACCGGCGGTAGCCCTGCGGGGCATCCAATATGTTGCCTTCCGGGTCAATGCCCAAGGAATGTATCCGGACCTCCGCTCCGTTCCGCTCAAAGTACAGGATGGAGACATCCTCCGGGTTCAAGGGGGTGTTGCCATCCCGCACCTCCATTCTGACCCGGTCCATCAAGTGATCGCTGTGTGTCTCTACCAAGAACTGCTGATTCGCGCCCGCCAGCCGACAGAACAGACTGCCTAGGGCCGCCTGGGCCCTGGGATGAAGATGGATCTCCGGCTGCTGCAACAGAAGTAGCGATTTCGATCCGGTCCGCAGCAATTCAGTCAACACAGGCAGTACCTGGCTGACGCCATACCCTACATCGGCCAAGTTCCGCAAGGCGGCATGGGACTTGCCATTCCGCCATCCGACCTGCAGCTGGAAGGGTTCTCCTTCGCCTTTGTGCAACCTGCGGATTGTGATGTCGTCGAAGAGGCCCGCCTCACGTCCATATCCTTCCAGAGCCGACTGCAGGCCGCTCCAGCCCTCCTCATTTTGGGTCTGCAGCTCGGCTAGGTACATGGGCACATAGTTCCCTTCCGGATCCCATACGGGCCGTGCGGGCTCGTACGTACGACGCGGACTGGAACGTACAGGGGCACCGGCATACATCCCAGGAGCCGCGCGCCGTCTGAATCCAGAGTTGAAATAGCGTGCCAAATTCCACAATGCCTGCCGGTCTTCCTCCGCAATGTCCGGGGAACCCGACGACGGCTTGTAACGGTTCTCCTGAACTTCTTCGCGCAAGAGCCCGGATAGAGACAAGAAAGAGAAAGTCTCTATCCTCTGATCGTCCATTTCGTCCAGAGGATACTCTCTGACAGGCTGCCAGTGCCAGATGCCTCTCCGAGTTTCCACCCGGCGCGAGGATGGGTGCAAGAAAGTTCCTGCTTGGAAACAATCCCGGATCAGGATGTCGCCTTGCTGGAGTTGCAGGTATGCGGGTACGGGCGCAGCCCCCTGCTTCCCGAAACCCACCTTGAATCGAAGATTCTCTGTTGTCCCTTTGCCCTGTCGATGCTCAGATCTGGTCCTTTTGAACTCGCACTCCCCTTCGAACATACTGGGTGGGTTGCCTTCTGCTTCCGCCGTATGGATGATGTCCTTGAAACTGCCCAAATCGTAAGGCGCCGCTCTGAAGTCCGGAACCCGACGGTCCATCGCGATGTCCCAGATAGACCGAATCAGGGCCATCAAGGAAGTCTTGCCGGTGCTGTTCTCACCAACGAGCAACGTCAGAGGGGCAAGTCTGGCAGTCTGCACTTCCTTGAAGCATCGAAATCCGCTTACCGTAATTTTCTGCATTGCAGTCACTCCCATCGCCATACTTGCAGGTTTGCCCCAACCCACAGCCACCGACAGTATCTATCACTCGCTTAACAGCCTAACCTCACTGGGGCTGCTGTTGCGCCGGCTCTCGGCACCGGATTCGATTCCACTTGCAGGATGTGGCAGAACCGGGATACTGGCCAGAATCGCCAAAGTATGTGCTCGGTTGTCGTAAATACACTGGAGCGGTGCTGTGTGACCCGCGGCTGTGCCAATCCTCATCCCCAATTCTGCACGAGGACTGCCATGCCGGAGGAGGGCTGGCATAACTCTGGAGGGCAAGCTGTTCCACTTCCACTTCCATGCTACAACTCTGAGAGTGCAGACCCAACGGCAGGGATTGGATGGGACCATCGCCCGCACCCCTCCGGCCCTGCTGGATCGCTGCATCTGGGTGACACTGGCCACGCACCGGCTGCCACGAGACCAGCCTAGCCCGCGGCGTGTGGTCTGGCATCCCAAGCCGACTCCCACCTGCGCCGATGCCCTGGTCCGGGTGCGGCATACTCTCTGGATTGGACTTCCGCTTTGTGCCCGGTGGCCGTCCCGAAACCGACAGCCCAAAAATTCCCCTGCGCCATGTCGCCTGATTTTGTACAAAGTCGAGCCAAGAAAACGCCTTGCCAAGCTACTCTTGCAATCTCTCGGGGAGGCGTTGCAGGAAAACGAAAAAGATGGAGACAAGGACAACAGACAAGGTTAAGCCCAGCACACAAGGCAAGGAAAACGAGAACATGGCAGTGCCAGCCTGACCCGTGACATAACCGAAGAGGGGACAGCCAGAAGGGGGACCACTGCACAGAGGGGCAATCCCTTCTGGCTAGCTTGTGTGCCTGGTCTCTTCCACTATTTCCACTGCCTCCTTGGGCACAGGCTGAAGGGCAAATCGTTGCCAGTGGTACTGATATCTGTCAGACTTCCACCCCTTGTAGACCTCTTCCCAGGAAAGCCGGCCCTGGTGCGGTGTCAGCACCTTGTCCATGACGGGGTCCGAAGCCCGTTGATAGCGATAGTCCACGGAAAGCCGGATGCGGTTTCCTGATCGATTGGGCAAGCCCCTGTGCACGGTGTGACTGTGGAAGAAGAGCACATCCCCCACATTGAAGGGGCTGGAAACCCACTCGCCCCCAATTCTTTCGAAGTGTGCGCGCAGTCCCCCAGCGCCAAGAGCGCGGGAAACCGGCAATATGCCTGCCTGGTGCGATCCCGTCAGCACACTCAGCCCGCCCAGGCTTTCGGGGCAGTCACCCAATGGCAGCCAAGCAGTCCAGACGTCCGGAGTGCCCTGAATATGCACGAAATCCTGATGCGCGGGCGTGGTGTGCTCGAGCCCGCTGGGAAATATCACCCGCGCGATGTTGCTGGGCTGCAACAGCACATCCGGCCCCAGGATTTCCGCCAAGAGATCCAGGATGGCGGCATCATGGGCCAGGGAATGGAATGATTCAAGACACTGGATGGTGTCGTACACCGGCGTGAAATCGGGGGTTCCCGCCAGGACCGCTGGATGGCTTGTGATCGCTTCGCGCGGATCTGTGCCTGCATCAATCCAGCCTACCCCTGCCAGGATGGCAGCCATGTCACGCCGGGCCTCGAGAATGGCTTCCTTGTCTGCGAAATCCCGCAGAAACAGATAGCCGTCACGATCGGCGCGGCGGCGCAATGCGTTGCCGTCGTCTCTGATGTCGTTGGACTCTACAAATGGTGCCATCGGTTCGGCTCCTTTCACAGCTGGGGGCCCTTCGTTTTCCGTCGCAAGGCCACAGGGTTACACATGTGTGTAGGGATCGGCAGCGTCGCGCAGGCCATCTCCCACAAAATTGAAGGCCAGAATGCTGACCACGACGAAGATCGTCGGCAGCAAGAGCCACGGGGACAGGGCCAGCACCCGAATCGCCTGCGCATCCTTGAGCAGCACGCCCCAGCTGATGGCCGGAGCCTGCAACCCCAGCCCAATGAAGCTGAGAGCCGTCTCTCCCAGGATCATCTGCGGTATTGCCAAGGTCAACCGCGCGATGATATAGCTCATGAACGAAGGCAGCAGGTACCGGAAAATGATGCGGAGGTTGCTCGCGCCGTCCAATTCGGCCGCCCCGATGAAGTCCTCCTCGCGCAATGCGAAGAAACGGCCCCGCACCACGCGGGCGATGCCGGTCCAGCCCACAATAGACAGGATGATGACGATCGCAAAGTAGGTCTTCACCACGGGCCAGTCATGCGGCAGCGCCACGCTCAGGGCCATCCACAAGGGCAAGGTGGGCAACGCGCGCAGCGACTCGATGATGCGCTGGATCACCATGTCCACGATGCCGCCGAGGTACCCGGACAGCCCGCCGATGAGGATGCCCAGGAAAAAGCTCATGGCCACGCCCACCAAGCCGATGGTGAGCGAAATGCGGGCTCCAAACACGATCCGCGTGAACAGGTCGCGCCCTACCGTGTCCTGTCCCAGCAACGAAAAGTGGGCCTCCCGATCCGTGATGCCAAACATATGGATATCGGTTTCAAACAGGCCCCACAGTTTGTAGGGATCGCCTTTCACGAACAGGCGCAAAGGATGCCGGACGGTCTCGTCGGGAGTGTAGACGGGGGCGAAGGTGACCGGATCCAGTTTCTTTTCCAGCGGATACACAAAGGGCTGCCAATGGAATTGGCCTTCGGCATCCACAAACCGAATGCGCTGCGGCGGCGCCAGTGTCAGCTCGGCCTTGAATTCGTACGGATCATAGGGAGCCACAAATTCGGCAAAGGCCGCGACAAAGTAGAAGATGCCGATGACAATCAAGGAGACTACGGCCAGCCGGTGCTGTCCGAAACGCCAGCGGATCAGCTGCCATTGCGAGGCGACCTGCAGCTGCTGATCCGATTCCACCGCCGGCGCCAGCTCCCATGGCTGTCCCCCGGTTGCCTTGGCGTCAATCATGGCCCGCCCTCTTCTGCCCCGCGTCAACCACTTGCAATGCCCGCGAACTCCAGTTCGGCGGCAAAGTGACAGGCGGAATGGTGGGTCGGCATTCCCGCCGGAGCGAGGTTGATCAGCTCGGGAGTCTCCTGTCGGCACCGGTCCTGGGCATATTGACAGCGCGGATGGAAGGAGCAGCCACTGGGCAGGTTGCCAGGGTCGGCGACTTCGCCGGACAAGACAATGCGCGGCCGGTATTTGGTATCCGGGTCCGGATTGGGCGCGGCCGATATCAGCGCTTCGGTGTAGGGATGTTGGGGTTGGGTGTACAACTCCTCGGTCTCCCCCATCTCCACGATCTTCCCGGCATACATCACGGCCACGCGATCCGCTTCGTATTTCACCACGGCCAGATTGTGCGCCACGAAGAGATAGGTCAGCCCCAGCTGATTCTGGAGTTCCTTCATCAGGTTCAGGATCTGGGCTTGCACCGAGACATCGAGTGCCGATACGGCCTCGTCGGCGATCACGATCCTGGGCGAAAGCGCCAAGGCCCGGGCGATGGCAATCCGCTGGCGCTGACCCCCGCTGAAAGCATGCGGATACCGGTTCATGGCACTGGGATCCAGACGTACCATGCGCAACAGCTCCGCCACCCGCTCTTGCAGCTCGGTCCGCCTCTGCACCATGCCGTTGATCAGCAGTGGTTCGCCAATGATCTGCAGCAGGTTCATGCGCGGATTCAGCGAAGAGTAGGGATCCTGGTAGATCATGCGGATATGGCGGCGCGCCGCTTTCAGTTCCGCCTTCTCGATCTGCGTGAGATCCACCGGCGGCTGGGCCGGATCGGTCCGGAACAGCACTTGCCCCGCAGTGGGTTTCTGTGCCTGGATCACGCAGTGGCTGGTGGTGGTCTTGCCGCAGCCGCTTTCCCCTACCAAGGCCAGCGTCTCGCCCTCTTCCAAGTCAAAACTGACGTCATCCACCGCCTTGACCTGACCCGTTTCCCGGCGCAGAAAGCCGGACTCGATGGGAAAGTGCTTGACCAGATTGCGCACCGCGATGATGGTGCGCTCGCTCATCTCCCCATGGCTGTGGACAGAGGTCATGCGGGCTCCTCGCTCCGGCCGTACAGATAGCAGCTCACCTCGTGTCCGCCTGCGATTTCCGTCAGGGGTGGATCCGCGACCTCGCACACACCGGCCATGTATTCGGCGCAGCGAGGATGGAACTTGCATCCCGTAGGCAACGCGTACGGACTGGGCACCGATCCCTCTATGGGTTCGATCTCGACGCGGCCGGGCTCCATTTTGGGAATGGAGGCCAACAGGCCGCGGGTATAGGGGTGCTTGGGGCGATGAAAGATGTCTTCCACCTTGCCCTGTTCCACTTCCTTGCCCAAGTACATGATCATCACCCGATCAGTCAACTCGGCAATGACGCCCAGATCGTGGGTGATCATGATGATGGCCATGCCCAGATCGGCTTGGATCTCACGCAGCAGTTCCAGCATCTGCGCCTGGATGGTGACATCCACGGCGGTGGTGGGTTCGTCGGCGATGAGCAGTTTGGGCTGGCACGACAAGGACAGCGCTACCATGGCGCGCTGGCGCATGCCGCCGCTCAGATTGAAGGTGTACTGATCGATGTTGCGGGCTGGATTGGGCAGGCCAACCCGCCGCAGCATTTCAATGGCTTGGCTGCGGGCCTCTTCCCGGCTCACCTGCTGGTGAATGCGAATGGTCTCGACAATCTGGTTGCCGATAGTGTGCACCGGGCTGAACGCGGTCATCGGCTCCTGGAAGATCATGGCGATTTCCTTGCCGCGAATGTCCCGGAGCAGCTTGCTGTCCGGCTCGGCCGCCGCCAGGTCCAATATTTGGTGGTTGTAGCGAAACAGGATCTGCCCACTCACAATCCGGCCGTTCTTGGGCAGGATGCGCAAAATCGACTGGCTGGTGACGCTCTTGCCGCAGCCGCTCTCGCCGGCAATGCCCAGGATTTCGCCGGGCTTGACCTCGAAGCTCACCCCGTCCACCGCCTTCACGGTCCCTTCCCGCGAAAAGAAATGGGTCTGCAGATTGCGCACCGACAGGAGCGTGTCGGCCGCGAGGTCGGCCGAGGCAACGCCGGGATCGCTCATACGGCCCCCCGGATGCGGGGGTCCACGATGGCCAGCAGAATGTCGGAGAGCAGGGTCCCGATCAGGGTCAGCACGCCGAGGATCATGATGATGCTGGAGGCCAGGAACATGTCCTGATTGAGGAGCGATTTCAGCAGCACGGGCGCCAAGGTAGGCAATCCCAGCACCAGGGACACCAGCACCTCGCCTTCCACCAGCACGGGCAGCAGCCAGCCGACGGTGCTGATGACGGGATTGAGGGCAATGCGCAACGGATACTTGTAGAGCAGCTTGGTCGGGCCGACGCCGCGGGCCCGCGCCACGGTCACGTATTGCTTCGGCAATTCGTCCAGCAGATTGGCGCGCATGGTCCGGATCAGTTCCGCCGTGCCGGCGGTCCCCACGATCAAGGCGGGCAGCCAGATGTGGTTGAGCAGGTCGAGAAACTTCGCCAGACTGAAGGGCGCATTCTGCAATTCGGGCGAGTACAGGCCGATTGCGGCATTGCCTGTCACCAAAAACAGCAGCCACAACCCCACCAAGGCGAGCAGGAAGTTGGGGGTGGCCACCCCCAGAAACCCGATCACCGTGAAGGTATAGTCGGTCACCGAATACTGCTTGGTGGCCGACAACGTGCCGATGGGAATGCCGATCATGAAGACCAGGATCAGCGACAGCAGCGAAATGGTGAAGGTGGAGGGCAATCTCTGCAGGATGATGTCCAGCACCGGTTCGCGGTACACCATTGAATAGCCGAGATCTCCCTGCACCAGACTGGTCACCCAGCGCCAATACTGCACGTAGAAGGGCAGGCCCAGTCCGTACCGTGCACGCAGGGCGTCGATCAACTCCGGTTCGATAATGTCGCCTTGGGCTTCCAACCCCGCGACGTAGGAACTGACAAAGTCCCCGGGCGGCGCCTGAATGATGATGAAGCCCACGAAGCTGATGGTGATCACCGTCGGCACCATGATGAGGAATCTGCGGGCGATGAAGATCAGCATCAAGCGTCACCCAAAGACAGGGAGGCCATGGACTGCATGGCCTCCCCGCTATCGAATCAACAACTGACGAAGGCTAAGGCTACTCGGCCCGGTAGGCCCAAGTCTCGGGAGCGGCGTAGTACCACTCGGGAGCCACTGGGTTGGGGATGTTGTACATGCGACCGGAGAAGACGGCGTACCACACCGCTTCCAGGTCACCCGGCTGCTTGATGGAGCCGATGACCCACAGGTTGTCCTGGTGGATCTTGTACATTTCCGCTTCCAGGTCGAAGCGCTTCTGGGCATCGGGCTCGGCCAGGAAGGATTCAAAAATCTCGTAGAGACGCTTGACGTCGTCCGGGGGCTCTTCGCCTTCGGCGCCGCCCGACAGCACCCACTGCGCCCATGGCGGATTCACCAGCCAGTTGGGCGAGATGGGCATCGGTTCACCGCGCATGGCGCCGATGATGGGGGCCTGACCCGCCCAGTTCACCGGTCGCACCTGGAGTTCGTAGTCACCCGCCAGGCGCCGCTCGGAATGCAGTGTGCCGTCCAGAGGCACTACCGTCGTCTTGAGACCCAGATCTTCCCAGCCCTGGGCAATGAGTTCGGCAATCGGGACCTGCTGCACCCAGCCGGTATGGACCTGGGCCGCCAATTCGAAGGGACGGCCATCCGGCAGCAGACGCTGCGTCTGATCGTCATTCCAGGTCAATCCCAGGCTGTCCAGAATCTCGTTGGCACGAGCGGGGTCGTGCTCGATGTGCTGCTTGAATGCCGGGTCGGCGCCGTTGTAGACGGAGGCGTCCGGGGGGGCCACCTGCGACGGCTTGTACAGTCCATTGAAGACCACTTCGTTGATTTCGTTGCGGTCGTAGCCAATGGACAGCGCCACGCGGAAATCCTTGTTCCGGAAAAGATCGCGCAGGACCTCGTCGTCAATGGACATGTTGAAGGTCACAACCCCCAGCACATCGGACCAGCCAAACTGCGGAAGCACCCGGTATCCGCCGGTGGCTTCGTTCTGCTTCAGCACGGGGTAGTTGGTGAGGTAACCCAGGGTATAGGGGTTCATGTAGTCGTTTGCGCCCGCGATGACATCCAGGAGAATGGCCTCCCGGTCGCCCAGATTGGGGCGGTTGATCCGATCGACGTAGGGCAACTGGTTGCCGGCGATGTCGATCTTCCAGTAGTAGGGGTTCCGCTCCAACTCCTGCACGGGAACGCTGGCCCCGCGGGTGAGAGCCTTCCAGGCAAAGATGGTCGGGGTGTCCGGGTTGCCATACCAGTCGTTCTCGCTCTCGAACAGCTCGACCCAAGTCGCAAAGCCTTTCTCTTCGGCCGTGGCATTCACCGTGTCCGGGTCCGTGTAGGCCGGATGGAACTGACTCAGATAATGGGCAGGTGCATAGGGCATGGGACGCCAGCGGTTGAGGCGTTCATGCAGCACCCCGTATGGAGCCGAAAATTCCATGACAATGGTGTTGTCATCGACCTTGCTCACGGTCCCCATCTCGCCGCCCACCTTCATGTTGTTGACACCGTTGGGGTTCAGCTCCGTGTTGGCCGCGATGGCCTCGTACCAGAACACGAAGTCGTCGGCTCCGAATGGTTCCCCATCGGACCACTTGATGCCCGGGCGGATCGTGAAGGTGGTGGACAGACCGTCGGCGCTGGTTTCGGCATGCATGAACACGTTGGGCAGGACGCCTTGCATGTTCGAACCGTACACATGCGGAAACTCCCGCAGCAGATCCTCCAGGAAGTCGAAGTTGCCTTCATGGACATTGCGCATGGTGCCGCCATACTCGCCGATCTGGTCGGCCGGCTGCATCACCAGCGGCTCGTCCGGCAGGCGTTCTTCCACTGGAGGCAGCGTGCCGTCAGCCACCATCGCATCCAGCATGGGAGATTGCTGGAACGAGGTGATCGTGTTGCCGGTGGCGCTCTCGTAGTCGGCAATCGTGTTGTACTGCACCACCTGCGAGGTGAATTCGACCATGGCTTCCTCAGCCATCGCTTCGCTGTCTGCGGCTGGAGCCTCGGCGGGCATTTCGCTTTCCATTTCCGCCGGGGGAGTCTCTCCTCCTCCACAGCCGGCCAGCATCAGACCCAGGACCACACACAGACAAGCCCATACCTTGAAACGTTTCATAAACAAGTCTCCTTGAACAATGACAAAATCCAACGACAAATCCGAAACTTCAGCCCCTTCTGCCCAAATGGAGCCAGAAAACAAAAGCCCCGCACATCGCTTCTCGGACCGCAACCGTCTGCCCCCGCAAGCGCGCGAGAACCAAAATTCGGGAGAGAACGCGACAGAATGGACAATCCCGTGATTCCCCTGAAGTCAAGGAAATCCTCGAGTCAATCCGTTCCGCGGTTTTTGCTGGCTGAAGAGCAAGGAACGAAGCATGGAGCACAGGCTCGCTCCGGTGCTTTCACTGCACCTGCGCCGCCCATGCCATGCTCCTGAATGTCTTTGATTATGTTACATCGCAGGAACATCGTCCAAATTCCGGTGCAAGGAAATCGAGGGAGTGGCGATCTTGGACACTCCAGACAACGGCCGTCGATGTCCAAGAAGTGACAATGCATCGGCGGGGCATAACCGCCCCCCAAGCTCTGCCATTGGACCAAGATCGCGCCCCAAACCACGAGGCAGGCCGTCGGGATCGGAAAGATTGCCGTCGGGGCCACCCCGACAGAAAATCGTTTCCTGCTGCAGGACCCTGGAGTGTGCACGGATGTGCGTCTGGCTGCATCGCGACCGAGGTCCGGACTGATGCCTGCGTGGCAGATGCATATCCACAAGCCATATGGCCCCCTGTGACGGCTCCATGCAGAATTCGGGACAGCCGGCATACGCGTCGCCACACTGCCTCATTCCCGCATTGCAGGAGAGTTCCGGGTCCCGGTCCAGCGGATATCGACGTCCGATCGGCAGCTGCCCGTCTTGATGTCAATCTCGGCGCAATCTCCAGTGCCCTGTCGCAGGACGCGATTTGGGATTTCTGTCCCTGTATCCCTGCGTGCTGACCATGGCAACTTCCAGAGCGCGCAATGCGCGGTCGGAGGTGCACCGGGCGGTCCTGCCTCGCTGCGGCAGCCCGACTCGCCGCCTGAGGGACTCAGCCGAATCCGCCCGAATCCCCAAAGGCAAGACAGTCCTTTCTGTCCCCAACAGCTGCCGGAACAGTTACAATCTTTGGCAAGGCCGAGTTCTGCCTGCCCGCTGCCCATTGTGCCTTGCCCTTGCAAGATCAAACTCTGCCCACAATACTGACCAAGGAACTGTCAACATGAAAGTCACGGCTGCACAGATTGCACAGTACCGCACACAGGGATACTTCATTCTGGAGAACGTGATTCCCGCGGACCAGCTGGAAGGTCTGCGCGAAGAGTGCGAACGGCTCGTCCGTGAAGTGGACCGGGAAATGGAAACCGGCGGCGAGACTTCCCGGGGCATCACCCATTACAAGAAGCGGTATTTCATTGGCAACCGCGGCCAGGAAAGCACCCAGATTGCGCGCTTTATCTTTGGCGATGTCATGGCCGAAGTGGCCCGGGCCACTTTGGGCGACACGGTGTATCTCTTCAATGAACAGTATGTGGTCAAGGCACCGGAAAAGGGCACGCAGTTTGCATGGCATCAGGATTCGGGATACATAGGCCACTACCATACACCCTATCTGTCCTGCTGGTGCTCACTGGACGACATGACCGTGGAAAACGGCACCATTTACGTGCTGCCCTACGACCGCGCCAACATGACCCCGGAAGACCTCTTTGACCACGAAGTCGAATCCGGCACCAATGACAAAGTCGGCTACAGCGGCGACGATCCCGGAGTGCCGGCTCTGGTACCGGCCGGCAGCGTCGTGGTGTTCTCCAGCCGTACGTTTCACCGCAGCGGAGTCAACGCTTCGTCCCAGGTAAGGCGCAGCTATCTGGCCCAATATTCCAAGGAAGTGATACGGACCAAGGACGGTACGCGCAACTGGGGACAGGCCGTTCCCTTTTGGCAGGACGGCAAGCGGGTCCGACATGCATGACACGGGTGCCGCACGGGCCTGGTGCAGACAACAAGACAAGAGCCAGTTTTGCAGCTGCAACCTGATGGGCCCCATCCTCCCAAGGAGCTTCGACACGCACGCACCGGAGCAGCGCGCCCCCGGATGTGCCGGATCAAGGCCACAGGTCGACAGGATTGCCCGCCTAGGCTCTGCCGTTCGGTGCGCATGTCTGCGAGTCTCCGCATATTCACACCAATTCGGGGTTTGATTTTCAGCCATGAGCCAGACCATAGATAGCGAACCCTTCCCGTCTGCAGAACTGGGAAACCTGATTGCGCGCACCTTCATCGATTTCACGCAGACGCAGGAATTCCTGAAACAGCCTCTGGTCATTTCCCGGGCCGACCGTGTTTCCTACTGGGACACTCAAGGAAGGGAGTTCCTGGATGGACTGAGCGGCGTCTATGCAGTTTCACTGGGACACAATCATCCCCGGTTGCGGCAGGCGATCACGGACCAGCTGGACAAGGTGGCTCTGGCTCCGCCCATGCATGGCATAGCCGAGACCGCCCTGCAGCTGGTGGCAAGGCTGAGTGAGATCACGCCGCCAGGACTCGACTTTGTCAAGTCGTTCAGCGGCGGGTCCGAGGCCAATGAAGCCGCCCTCAAGTTTGCGCGCCAGTATCATCGTCTCACCGGCCATCCCGGCAAATACAAGACCCTCTCCTTCTACGGGGGATATCACGGGGCCACGGCCGGCGCGATGGCCGCCAGCGGCACCGGCAACCGCAAGACCCAGTTCGAGCCGCAGATGGCGGGATTTCTGAAAGTCCAGCCTCCTGTCTTCTACCAAAGAGTCACAGGCTGTTCGGAGGCGGAGAGCAGTGAACTGGCCCTGCATGCGATTCGGGGCACGATTGAGGGAGAGGATCCCGATACCGTGGGGGCCGTGATGGTGGAACCCATCATTCACCTGCAAGGCATTGCCGTTCCGCCCCCCGGTTTTCTGTCGGGCCTGCGGCAACTGTGCGATGACTTCAACATACTGCTGATTTTCGACGAGATCATCACGGGGATGGGACGCACGGGACAGATGTTCGCCGCCCAGACCTTCCATGCAACTCCAGATATCATCTGCTGTGGCAAGGGGCTGTCGGCAGGGGTATTGCCGCTCAGCGCCATGGTGACCAAGTCCGAACTGGCCGCCGCATTCCTCGGGGAAGAAACGGACCATCGTCACTTTAACCACGGTCACACCTTTGCTTCCCATGCTCTGGCGGCCGCTGTGGGCATTGCAGTGATCAACACGTTCGCCGATGAAGATGTGCTGGGCAACGTGCAGCGGCAAGGGGCCTATCTGCAAGCCCGGCTGCAAGAACTGCAACACGAACTGCCCATTGCCCATGTCCGCGGCCAGGGGCTGCTGTGGGGGTTTGATTTCGTGCAGGAACCCGGCTCCCTGGAGATTGCGGCCGAACTGGGCCCCTTGGTCAAATCCGCGGCGATAGAGCAGGGACTGATCCTGCGCGTGATGCCCACATGGGGGGCGCTGGCTCCTGCCTTGGTCAGTTCGGGGCCGGAATTGGATCGGATACTGGACCGTTTCCGCGCGGCAATCGGGGCGGCCTGGGATCGTCTGCCCAGCTAAACGCCTCACTGGGCCTGAATACGAGGATTCGCTTCCTCCTGCAGTTCCAGCCTGGCTCCCTGTGCCATGCGTTTGGGCCGACCGTGTTGCCACTGGAAGATACCGGGGTGTTCCTCAGTGCAAGGCGCCAAGGCCATGACAGACCGGGGTCCACGCCAATAGGGAAAGGAGAAGAGCATGGAACCGGCCGGGGTGGCAACTGTTCAGGTTCCAAATACAATACGAGCCGGGAACCCCCGGAGACGCACATGATTCCTCAACTGCCGTCCGACAAGGCCGATTTCGCGACCCTCGTGCAGGGCCCCCAGTACATTTACGTGGACAAGACACGCATGCTGGCAGAGCTTTTCAGTCCCTTGGCCTTGGACACCCACTTGTTCCTCGCGCGGCCGCGGCGCTTCGGCAAGACCTTGCTGCTCTCCACGACCGAGGCCCTCTTCCAAGGCCGCCATGACCTCTTTCAAGACACATGGATCGGACAGGCGGGTCGTTGGGACTGGGAGGGCCGCACCCGCCCTGTGCTGCGCCTGAACCTCGATGTACGCAACCGACACACCCCGCAGGCTGTGCAAGCAGAATTGACACGGCGTGTACGCGCCCAGGCCCGACGCCATCACCTGCCGCCGTTGCCCGTGACTGACGACGCCCCTCCGGACGCATGGCTGGAGGAGCTGATATACGGCCTGCGGGAAGCCGCCGGTCGCAAGGTGGCGGTGCTGGTGGACGAGTACGACACCGCCCTCACGGAAAACCTGGACCGCCCCGAAGCGCTGCCGGACATTCTGGATGTCCTGCGCGCCTTCTACGGAGCCTTGAAGTCCAGCAGCGATTCAGGCCTGGTGGAATGCACGCTGGTCACGGGCATCACGCGGCTGGCCCGTGCCGGCCTGTTCTCCGGCGCCAACCACTTGGTGGATCTTTCGTACCGATCCACTGCGAACAGCCTGCTGGGCTTCACGTCCGCCGAACTCCACACACCGCCCGTGGCCGCCCTGATAGCCCAGGGCGCCCACCATCTGGGCTGTGCCCCGGCAGATCTGTATGCGGCCCTGGAACAAGAGTACAACGGCTATCGCTTCGCCGAGGGGGCCGAGGCCGTGTTCAACCCCTACACGCTGGCCAGCTGCCTGGAGGAACTGGCCCAACCCGATGCAGCTGTCCATTGGAATCTGCAGCGGCTGCCCCAATCCTGGGCCGCCACCGGCACGCCCACGATGCTGCTGCGCGGACTGCAGGGCCGCCGGGTGCAAGCCCTGCCCACTCTGGCCGGACAGGCCGCGCGGCCTTGGATGCAGGTCGCGTTCGATGCAAGCAAGCCCCCGGTCGTGGCTCTCCTGCTGCAGGCCGGCTATCTGACGCTGGATGCCGCCGTGCCCCCGGCCCTGACCTTCCCCAACCGCGAGGTGCAGGCGGCCTTGACGGACTCCCTGGAAACCTGGCTCGCGGAGACGGCACCAACCTGGCTGGCGGAAGCAGGGTTGCCGCTCTCGCATATCGCGGCGCAGCTGCAGAATGCCCTGCAGCGGCAGGACGTGACCGCCGTGCGCAACGTAGTGGCCACCGGCATGGAGGCGGTGCCCCGGGCCTTGCACCGGTTCGGCAGTGTGCAGAGCCGCCCCTACGAGCCGTTCTATCAGGCCTTGCTGCATGTCCTGTGCCTGGGCCTGGGGCTGCCTTTGACGGCGGAGGCGCCCGCGGGGCAGGGTCGCGTGGACCTGGCGCTGGAATTGCCGGAGCGCATCTGCCTGTTGGAACTGAAAGTGGACCAGCCCCCCGTGGCGGGCCTGCGCCAGGCCTTCGAGAAAGACTACCCGGCGGCCTACGGCCTGCAAGCCTTGCCCGTCACCGTGTGGGGCCTGCAGTTTGACTCGGCGGCCCTCACGGTGCGGGCCTGCCGGTCTTGGGACCTGGGCCGGTTCGATCCCGGGACTGCACGCTGGGACCACGAACCGTACCCCCTCTCGCTGGCTGAACTGCGCCGGGACTTCTCCGATGCGGAACGCGCAGCCTATGTGCAACGGACACTCCTCTGTCCAGAATCGAATCGGACGCTGGCACCGCGGATGTCCCGGCGCACAATCCACTAATACGGGCTGGGGGACCGGGGACCCCCTGTCAGCTTTGTTCCTGCCAGCAGCGCACTTCTGGGCGGATCGGCACGATGGCCTGCAGGCCCGCTCCGCTCTCTTGGGTACAAAAGCTGAGTGTCAATCATTCAATTCCACATTCGACATGTCAGGAGGCCGACATCCATAGATCATGGAGGGCAACAAGATTGCCAAGGGCAATGCCCGATGAAGATACTGCGAATCATCGTCCACGATCGCAGCTCGACTTTGTACAAAGTGGGCTTAGGTAGTGTTGATCAAGGAAGGGTTTGCCAAGGATCGGCGACTTTGACATCCAGACCCTCAAAATCGATAATGTTGCGCGTGGCTACGGCAAGGTCATGGGCTTTTGCCGTCCCGGCGATGAGCGCATCTCCCAAGTCCAGCACACGGCCGGAACGCCGCGCTTGTGCTCGGAATTGGGTGGTCCGCTCTACTTCTGTCCAGAGGCAGAATACGGTCCCTGTACTCTGCCACAAACTCCCACAGGGCTGCCTACAGCCGGTCGCGCCGCGATCCCGGTGGCATCAGCCGCAATCCAAACTCCAACTCATGCCATGCGATCACGGGCAGCCACAAACGTGCGTGGTCCTGTCAGAAATGCGACAACTTGTGGATTCGAACGGTTTTTTGTCACCTCCGAGATTACATTGGTGTCCAGCAGAAACCCCTTCACTCTGCACCCTCGTGCATGAATGGGATCCCCCGCCGGGACTCTCTGCCTCCGGGAATCTCCAGGTGCGCACCGCGCGGCATGTGATCCACAAGCCACTGGCCCATCGGCTTGCGCTGCGGCCCGAGCGTCTGCCACAGGCACTCGGGCACCACAACAAAGGACTCTCTCACCCCGACCCGCTGCGGTCCTTCGGTTTTGGCCCGCCGCAGTATCTCGGACAGCCGGGCCTTGGCCTCGGCGACAGTCCAAACGTTGTCAGATGTGGCATTGTGCATAGCGAATGCTCTTGTAATGTATTTGTACTGGTCTAATCCTACAGTGGTAGATGATGCAATGGCGATCTGGCCCTGTCCTGCGGGAGGCCCGATGTCGGTTCCTGTCGCCCCGCCCCCCGTGCCCGTGGACCAGGCCACCGTGACCGCCGGGCAATCGCATCGCGATGAGGGGGCCGACCACCGGGCCCTGGCCTACATCGCAGGGTTGCTCAGTGCCGCGGAGCGCAAGAACGGCTGGTAGCGGACCGAAGTCCAAGGCGACGCCACCCCATTGTGTTTGTTCTGGTCGTCAATCGGTCTGAACTGGCACATTCGGTAAGGGTTCTCTATGGTCCAGAGTTTGACGCGGATGGATATTTGCGGCGATTCGTTGACTTTGACTTCCGGTTGCCAGAACCCGATCGCGGAGCATTTGTGCACGTACTGCTTGACAAAACTCAGATCGTGAATGCCCGCAGGGCTGGAGATATAGGTTCTACAGAACGTGCAGCTGAAAGGGCTTAGGGGCACCGTGACCATATACAACCGTAGCCCGGCAGGGCCGCGGGCCAGTGCAGCAGGTGCGCATTGCGCGGCAACTTGTCGACGGCGTGCAGGCCCCACTGCGTCGTCACCTCTGGGTCAGGGCGATCGGACACTGGGCGACCACGAGCTGCCAGCTCGAGATTTGCCTCTGCACGGCAGGTATGAAATTAAAGCACCACAACGGCCATGAACACTGGGGACATCAAGTGCAGCCCACCCAATGATCGTTTTGCGTTTCAGGTGTTCTCAAGGGCGGCCAGTATTCTACAGGGCATGGAAGGCACTTGTGATGTATTTCCACAGGTTGTTTCGCCGCGGTCAGAGGCGCGGGGTACTGGGGTGTATGGGACTGAGGGGGCGTCCCGAGGTGATGGCCTTGCCGGTCTCGTTGTGTCTGTTGCCCATTCGCTCCTTGCAATCCCTTGTCCCGGCAGATGTCGGGGCCGCGTGTTCTTCCGCGAAGGCTGGTATGAGCTCGGAGGCGATGGGAATGCCACTCACAGAACTCGTGAGTAATCAAAACACTGCAAGTTGCGGCGGGGACACACACCCCACAGGCATCAGAGTCCGCGCACGCGCTTGCGGGTACCGTCAGGAAAACATATGTGGCCCTGTTCTGATTCGCGCTTTTGCGATGGTCCTGCAGTCCGTGTTTGACCGGAAACCTGTGCTTGGCCTACAATGCGCCTACGGGGCGTATTTATCTATCCGGTCTTCTTCGCAGGGCCGGATCCCCGGCCCTCCACCTAGGTGGAGGGCTTTTTATGTCCATGCAGCGGGTCGGGCCAGTTTTCTGTCTCGGGCCATGATGACCGGGTCCGGCAACTGGCTGTCCCTGAGATGTTGGTCCTGCAACTGCAACCGATGGTGAACCCGGATGCGACGCAACCCGGCGGCCCCTTGATGGGACTGGAGAAAAGGATTGACCAGGATTACCTTGACTCCAAACTCCTGGACCACCTCCAGAGGGTAAGCCAGATCCGAATCGTTGGTGACTACAAGGGCCGTCTGGCACTTGCGGGTACCCAAGGCATCCTTCAGCATATCTGTGGCCAGATTTACGTCTGAGCCCTTTTCTTCCGTTTGTCGTACCTTCGCCAGTACGAAAGGACGGGCAGGGGATTGACGCGCCTTGGCGCGCTGAAGAATTTGGCCCACAGTCTGGGCCTCGGCCTTCTTCAGGCGCGGCCGGAACAGATGGGGGGAATCCAGACCTTGGCTCTCGTCAAGGCGTTGCCGACGAGGCCAGTCCGCATAGACACCTTCCTTGATGGTGATGTGCGGCCGGGACTGCAGGGCCTCCAGATAGATCTGTTGCCGGCCGGGACCGGGATCGCCGGGAAACGTAGCCTTGATGCGGGCCGTATAGTAGCGGAGAAGACATCCATCACTGCACTCTGGACGAAAGCTTTGAGCGCTTTTGCAAGATTGTCGAGAGTGTTCACAGCGTAAAGGGACGTTGGGCGACCCACAGTCGTCTCTTCTCACTGTATGCCGAATTGCGTGCCGTGCTTCTGGGCGGCACGACGGTATGCTCGCAAGCTGACAGCCGATGCGCCGATGGCTGGCTGTATCTGGACAATGACGAGTACAGAAAAAGGCGGAAAGATTACATAGGCCGGGAGACTGCGGATAAATGTCTGAGCTTGTTTGACGCCATCCGAGGGGACAAACGGCTAAAGGAGGTGTTTCCTGAATTGCAAGCCTCGATTCGCGCTGGTCATCGGTTGCGAGAGGACGACATTCCGGATTCGCTTGTCAACTATGACCGCATCGTATTGGATGAAGTGCAGGACCTGACGCTTCTGGAGTTCAGCGTGGCAGTGCAACTTTGCCGAGGCATTGCACGCCGCCGTGGTCATGCTCCCTGGTTACTGATATCCGGCGACGAGGGACAGACCGTACGCCCTTCCGGATTTGCTTGGGAGAGCATCAATACCTTGTTATCCAAACACTTGCAACGTCCCGCGGATGTTTCGCTGGAATACAACCAAAGGAGCCCGAAACGGGTGGTAGATGTCATCGACAGAGCCTCGGATCTTTACCAGTGTCTGGACAAGGTACTGCGGCCAGGCAGTCAATCTCCCGAGCTGCAAACTGAGACGGAGACAACGGGAAGGTTAGGATATGTGGCAATTCCTGGCGACAAGACCATAGCTGCCCGATTTCTGCAGAAGATGGATGAGACTGCCGACTTGGAGGTCTTGTCGTTGGAGGCCGATAGACCTGACTGGGTAAAGGAAGCGCATCACTCCATGGCAGTCCTGAGTCCGGCTGAAGCCAAGGGACTGGAATACCAGACAGTGTGCGTGCTCGATCCTGGGCGCATGTTGTTGAAGATCATGAGAACCAATACTGATCATGAATCTGTCCCGGAACTGGAAGACCTTGAACGGCGCACGTGCATCGATCATTTGCGAGTCGCCTTGAGTCGCTCGACGGAAACACTGATATTTGCTGACTATGCGCCCAATAAAGAAGAGCGTGTCAAAAGCTTGGAGCTCCTGGGCAAAAATGCAGAGGAGTGTGCACCAGAAGAATGGAACCAATTGGTCAGGGACAAGGCTCTCCGGTCCAACCTAGAGAGGGTAAGAGATCTGGGGGACAGGGCCCTCAGAAACAGAAGCCAGCAGCCTGCGGAAGCTTGGAGCGATATCTGCAGAGCGGCCGAATTGATCCGCGATGATTCCCAAGCATTTGATGTTGCAACGGTCAAAGAGACAAAGAAGACATTCTTGGACATCGCCACGGGACTGATGGTGAAACCACATCACGCTGTTGATCTGGGAGAGGTGAACGACACAGCACAGGATTTTTTGCAGGCATGGGACTGGCAGGCCGAAGCTGCAGCATGGGAAGCATTGGCTACTTGGGCCCGTGAGCACGATGCACCGTTTGCCCTGCTGAACTTGCTGAACTCCCTGACCAATCTGGACCAGGAACAAGAGCATCGCTGGCCTCAAAGAGCTCTGGAGCCGGTACGCTTCGCTCTGAGAGATACATTAAGACAGCTCGCCACGCAGTCCAATGCCGCCATCTGCTATATACAGAGCGACGTCAAGGAATGGCTTCGCTGGTCTCATTGTCCAGGTGACAGAAGATCCGAGACAAGAGATTTGCTCTGTCGCGCTGTAAAGGCCTTGATTCAGAGTGGCAAAACAGAATGGGCTGAGAAGGGCTTGCGGCAGATAGAACCGCCCGAGCCGCGGCTCATACGGCAACTTGGACAGCACTATGAAGCACAGGGGAATTGGGCTGAAGCACTGGAGGTGTTCCAGCGACTTGATGCCAAGGAAGACATAGACCGAGTCCGGTCAGCCTGGGTACAGGACTGTTTCCATCAAGCAGATGCCTTTTGGCAGAAGGAGGAGTACGAGCCTGCATTGCAGCATATCGACAAAGCCGTGCAATTGAAGCCGAGCTGTTCACTGGACGAGTTTGCACGCAATCCCGTGAAGGCCCGGTATTTCCTGGGCAATGTCAAAACATGGCTCCAGCTGCAGGGAGTGACGGACAAGGTAGCAGACAAGGCTCGTTCATTGCGTTGCCAAGCCGTGAAGACCTTGCTGCAGGCAGGAAATGCGGATGTGGCAAAGCAGATCCTTGACTTGGTGGAACTGCCGGATTGGCAATTGGCCGGACGTGTCTACGAGACACAGGGGCATCTGGAAGACGCGCTGGCGGCCTACCAGCAGGCTGGATTGGACGACGATGTGCGCCGTGTGCATCAAGCTCTGGGAGATGCGACGTTTGCCCGCGGGCAGGAACTGTTGCGACAGGGCCAATACGATGCTGCAGGGGACCACTTTGCTTCGGCCATGGGCCAGAAACCGAGCTGTGGCGCCCAAGTTTGGCAGAGCGTCTGCGCGGCGCTGGAGGGGCTGAACGAAGCAGATCGGCACTCGGCCCAGACTCTGCTGCTGACCGTCGCGGTGCGATACATGGTGGATGTGCCTGCGGGTCTGCATCCGCCAGCAGATATCGGAGCCGCGCGGGAAACCATCCAGTCGCTGGCGGGAAGCCACCATGCCGAAGCCTTCTGGCAGCTGCATCGTTGGACCCGCCGCCAGACGGAATCCCCGTTTGCCTTGTTGCAGGCTCTGCAGGGCCTGGACGCGGAGAGCGGCTGGCTGGAACAGGCGCTGAGATCCCGGCAACCACTCTTGCGTCAGACCCTGGAGGCTGCGCTGGATGCAGCCGCGGATGATCCCGGGCAAGTCCAGGCGTTCCTGGGCGATGTGGAGAGTTGGCTCCGTTTGGCGGGAGCCACCGGCAAGGCAGCAGACAGGGCCCGTGCATGGCGCTGCCAAGCCGTGGAGACCCTGCTGCAGGCAGGAGATGCCAATTTGGCGGCGCGGATTCTCAATCAGGTGGAACCGCCGGCGTGGCACTTGGCTGGACGCGTCCACGAGACGCAGGGGCGTCTAGAAGACGCGCTGATGGCCTATCGAAGGGCCAGATCAGACAAAGATGTGTCTCGTGTGCAGCAAGCTCTGGGAGGCGCGGCGTTCGCCCGCGGACAGGAACTGTTGCAACAGGGCCAATACGATGCTGCATGGGGCCACTTTGATTCAGCCATGGGCCAGAAACCGAGCTGTGGCGCCCAAGTTTGGCAGAGCGTCTGCGCGGCGCTGGATGGGCTGAACGAAGCCAGTCTGCCCAAAGAGGCAACAGATGAGACTGGTCGGCGCGCGGCCCAGACTCTGCTGCTGACCGTCGCCGTGCGGTACATGGTGGATGTACCTGCGGGCCTGCATCCACCGAAAGACATCGGCACTGCGCGGGAAACCATCCAGTCGCTGGCGGGAAGCCACCATGCCGAAGCCTTCTGGCAACTGCATCGTTGGACCCGCCGCCAGACGGAATCCCCGTTTGCCCTGTTGCAGGCTCTGCAGGCCTTGGGCGCGGAGAGCGGCTGGCTGGAACAGGCGCTGAGCTCCCGGCAACCACTCTTGCATCAGACCCTGGAGGCTGCACTGGATGCAGCCGCGGATGATCCCGGGCAAGCCCCGGAACTTCTGGGCGATGTGGAGAGTTGGCTCCGTCTGGCGGGGGCCACCGGCAAGGCAGCAGACAGGGCCCGTGCATGGCGCTGCCAAGCCGTGAAGACTCTGCTGCAGGCAGGAAATGCGGATGTGGCAAAGCAGATCCTCGACTTGGTAGAACCACCGGAGTGGCACTTGGCCGGACGCGTCCACGAGACGCAGGGACATCTGGAAGACGCGCTGGCGGCCTATCGGAGGGCCGGGTCAGACAAAGATATGCTTCGTGTGCAGCAAGCCTTGGCGAACGCGGCATTCGCCCGCGGAAACAGCCTGTTTCGGAAAGGCCAGCACAATGCCGCACTGCAGAGCATAGATGAGGCCATGCACTGGGATCCGAGCCGTTCACTGGAAGAACTCGCACGCCATTCCGAGAACGCCTGGTATTTCTCGGGGAATATCGAGGCTTGGCTGCGCCTGAGGGCAACCGCCGGAAATGTGGTGGAGCGGGCCCAGATCTTGCGTGGTCAGGCTGTAGAGACTTTGATTCAGGCGAAACAGGCAGACTGGGCAGCGCACATCCTGGAGCAAATGGAACCTCCCGAGCCACATTTGACAGAGCAACTGGGACATCTTCACGAAAAGCAAGGCCAATGGGAAAAGGCCTTGGATGCTTTGGAAAAGGCCTTACACTCTTTTACGGAATCTGCAGCGCAAGAGGATGCTCTTCGGGTCCGAACAACCGTGGCGCATATTTGTTTCGACCGCGGGAATGTCCTGTTGCAGGAAAAGGCATATGACAAGGCAATCGCGCAGTTCGATCGAGTCATGGATCTGGACCCGAACCATGCAAAGGCCTGCATTGCCCGCGGAAAAGCCCGGTGTGGTGTTGGCAATCCCGAAGAGGCAAGGGTTGACCATGGCCAAGCCCGCAAACTCTGTGCAGGAAATGCCGAATGCCAGGCGGCCCTCTGTAATTTGCGAGGTCTGATCCATGAGTGCTGGGGCGAACACAAAAAAGCCCTCCGGTGCTTCGACCGCGCTACCAAACGGGACCGCCACGCCATTAACCGATTGGCAGCCAGAAGCGGCAAGAAAGTCTGGGCTTCACAGGACAGCGTGGAGGCGTGGAAGCACAAGGCGCGTATCCAGGACACATTGGGCAAGACGAGCGAGGCAAGGGACTCTCGTATACATGCGATCCTCATCCGTGGTCACATTGAAGCGAACAGGAAAGGGCACCAGCAGCGTGAATGCAGTCCAAGCACAGAACGGCAGTGCCGGAGACCATGTCCACCACCCTCTCGATCCTGAAGACGCCCGGGCTCAAGCCACTGGGGGCACAGCCCACCCTTGGTGCCCGCGATTGAATCGGCTCACGACCCAGCCGACCGCAATGCTGGCACTGCCTCCTACAGGCCCACCGCCTGCCGTTACACCAATCACCTGATGCCCCCATGCGCGGTTCAGCCTGCGGGGCACTGCTTGGGTGGAGGACATCCTGCAACCCCCGTCCTGAGTGTGCCTTGGGTCTGCGGTCGACCTCTGTGACTCACCCAGCGGGCTGTGCAGAACAGAAGAACGAAACCCTGCCCGACCTGACCTGCCTCAAGGAGATTGCACAGCAACAGTGGATGCCATGGGTGGGCGGCCAGGGCCGGAGTGCTGCAGCCATCATGCCTCCAGGCTCGAGTGGTACCTCCACTGGATTTTGCCTTGTGCGAGCTCGGTATCCAAGACGAAAAGGAAGCATAGGGGCCAGCCGACACCCCGTGACGGTCAGGCAGCCATGACGTCTCCGGCCGTGGAAATGCCGCCGATCCGCTGCAGGCCCGAGTAGGCCACCGCGCCAAACCGAACATCCAGGATTTCGCCGGGTTGCATGATGCGCGTGGCATTGTGCGCCTGGGCTTCCTTGAAGTGATGATAAGGCGCAGTCCACGGTTCCAGCGCAATGTTGTAGGTGCGACCGTACCAGGGATGCACGATGCTGCCGCGGTACACCTGCCAGAACCACAACGACTTGAACATTTCCGCAGGCCAATACATCCCAAATCCAATTTCCCGATCCTGGTTGGTCAGGCCATACCAGCCTGCCTGCAAATCGAAGAGAAAAGCCAGGTCATGCGACTGGGTCTCGGGTCCCGGGATCCGACTGAGATCGATGTCCTCGCCGCTCCGGCCCTTGACCATGGGCCAGGTGTAGTCTTCCCCGGATGCCAGGCGGGTGGTGGGCTCGGCCTCCACGACCCGCACTCGGGCTCCTGCCAGATCAATCACGCAGGATGGATCCAGAAAGGGGGCGCCAAAGGCCGGATGATGCCCCCACAGAATTTCAAAGGGCACTTCCCCTTCATTGGTGATCACTTCGTGGAAATGCAGCGCAGGCTGATAGCGGTGCAATGTCACGGTCTTCTCGATATGCAAGGGTGAGCGGTAGGTCCGGACTGTGAACTTCACGGAGATGCACTCCGGGGTGTCCAGCAGGATCTCCAGGCCCCAGGGCATGAGCGGCGTTTCGCCGTGCAGGCCAAACTCTCCCTCGGCATACTGGGTCGGATAGCCTCCGACGGGAAAGCACTCCTGCCATCCACCAAAGTAATGGTCCAGGTACGGGCCATCCGCCCGGGGGCTGGACGGGACGAAGTTGGTCTGATCCCGCACGCCCAGAGGAGAACGCCACATGAAGTCCGTATCCGTGGGCTTGTGCAGAAATTCGAAGATGTCAGTGCCCTTGTCCACGAGAAAGGTCACTCGCAGCAGCTCGTTCTCCAAGGTCAAGGCGCGCAGTCCCCGGTACTGAAATTCGGTCAGGCGACATCCGAAGTTTCGCTCGTGCAGATACGTGGGATACAACATGGAAACCCCCTGTTCCGTTCCTGTGTCCATGGCCAAGTCTATTGAAAGCCGAGCTCGCGCAAGTAGCTCCGGCTGCGCTGAGCGCTCTCGAAGGGGCTGCCCAGTCCCGGGATAATGTCCTGCTCCACTGTCAGATAGCCTGTGTATTGATGCTCCACCAGCCAATCGCGCACAGCGGGAAAGTCCACTTCACCTTGTCCCAGTTCACAGAAAATGCCTTCCTGCACAGCCTCGAAATAGTCCAGTCCTGACAGCTTGACTGTTCTGGCGGCCTCCGCAGACCAATCCTTGAAATGCACATAGGAAATCCGGGCGGCGAAGGTGGTCATGGCTGCCAGAATGGTGTCGGCCCGGTTCGCGCCCAGTGCATAGTGCCCAGTGTCGAACACCAGACCCACCGCATCGGATGTCAATTCCATGACGCGGGCGACTTCAGCCGGCGTCTCTACATAGCCCGCGGCATGGTGGTGAAACACCACCGGCAGTCCGGTCTCCGCGCGTACGGCCTGGGCAATATGGTCGCAGGCCCGGGCCAGATGCCGCCAGCCTTCCGGATCGAGTTCCATGTCAGGTGTGATGCGGCCCGCGTTCTTCACTCGCACCGGATCCGTGCCATTGTCCGCGGCCAACACCAGGTGCGGCGCCGTTTTCTGGCCAATCCGCGCGGCCGCCTCCGCCAGCAGTCGGGCCGTGCGCAGATTCACCTCCCGGTTGGCGGCCAGCCGGTCCGGCTGCTCCAGGGAAGTGCCCACGTAGGCCCCCGTCAATTCCAGATTTCGGCGGGAAAAATTCTCGGCCAGCTCTGCCGGGTCGGTCGGCATGAAGCCCCAATCTCCCAGTTCGGAGCCGACATAGCCTGCCGCCGCCAGCTGATCCAGCATGTCGGCGAAAGTCTGTCTCTTGCCGGACAGAGCGCCGAATTCCAGCGTGCCCCAGGAACAGGGAGCATTGCCAATGCGAATGTGCTCCAGCCCTGGCGCTGGCTGTGATGTCTGCAAGTCCAAAGTTGGGGTCATGATGTACAGGCCTCCACTTTGGCCCAGGCGCCGGATTCCCAGGAACGACAAATGGCATCCTGCACTGCGGCCACCTGCACAGCCTGGGCCACGCCCGGAGCGTGCTGGCGCCCTTGGGAGAGACTCTGCAAAAACTGGAAGGCTTCCAGCGTCTTCAGATCATCGTACCCCAACCCGATGCCGGCGCCGGGCTGAAACCAGTCAAAATGGGGATGCTCAGGGCCAGCCAGAATGCGCGTGAAGCCATCATGCAGATCCGGTTCCGTGCCGATCTTCTGCTTGTCCTGGGGCCGATACACTTCCAGTTCATTCATGCGCTCAAAGTTCCAGCGCGCCGCTCCCTCCGTGCCGTGCCAATCAAAGGCCATCTCGCACTTGGGACCGTAGATGACGCGGCAGCCCTCCAGCACTCCGCGCGCGCCTGATGCAAACTCCACCAAGGCGGCCACATAGTCCTCGTTGGTCACGGGGCCATGCGGATCCCCCGGTTGGCCCAGACTGAAATGGGTGCCCTGTCCGGGAAGCGGCAGGGGCCTTTCTGCAACCAGGGTGTGTTCCATGCTGGCAGTCTGGGCAATGGGACCCGCCATGAAAAGCGCCATGTCGATGACATGCGACAGCAGATCGCCCAAGGTGCCGAATCCGGCCTGCTCCCGATTGAACCGCCAGCTGAGTTGGCTCAGGGGATTGTGCCCGTACATGGAGAAGAAGCGGCTGCGAAAATGGGTCAGGTCTCCCAAGGCGCCGGCGGCCACCAGCCCTTGGGCGTACTGCACCAGGGGCACCCACCGGTAGTTGAACCCCACGGCGGAGTTGACGCCGGACTGCTCCACAGCGCGCGCGATGTGGCGGGTTTCCGCCACTGAACGGCCGACAGGTTTCTCGCAGAAGATATGCTTGCCGGCCGCCGCGGCCGCCTGTGCCAGCTCCAGATGCATGAAATTGGGCGCGGCAATGGATACGATATCCACGGCCGGATTCTCCATGACGGCGCGCCACTCCCCGGTCCAGGACTCAAAGCCAAATCGCTGCTGGGCCTGCTCGGCCCGGTGCAGATCGGCGTCTGCACAGACGACCAGGCGCGCTTTTAGGCCGGCTTTCCAGAAGCGGTCGCCGACCTGGCCAAAGGCCCGGCTATGGGTTTCTCCCATCCAACCCATGCCGATGATCCCCAATCCATATTCCTGCATCTGTCTTTTCCCTGGACCAATCTGGAGGGCCCGGACCACCGCACACGCAGATCCGGAGTTCCAATCCTGTTTTCCGATCGTTGCTGTGGGCCATCGCCCCCAATTCAATGGAAACTCACGGCCACTTTCACGGCCTCCCCTTGACGGCAGGCCTCCAATCCTTGCGGCAGATCTTGGATGGACAGAAACTCCTGGTTGAGCGATGCGGGCTGCAGAGTTTCCCCCTCCAGCAGCTCTATGGCCCGGGGAAAGGTGTTGAGACCCACGAAAGTGCCAAAAATGGTCAATTCCCTTTCCGTGATCCGGGATTCATGCACTTTGGGGCGCATGGCGTTGATGCCAAAACAGCAGATCTGGCCCATCATGGCGGCGCTGTCCACGGCCGTCCCCAGCTGACCGCCCACCGCATCGATGATGATGTCCGCCCCGCGATCCTGGGACATGTCCATGACGACGTCCTGGAAGGATTCCTGCCGGACATTGACCGTCCGATCCAGACCCGCCTCCCGCGCCTTGGCGAGACGGAACGCACTCAAGTCCGAGATCAGGACCTGCAGGCCCGCCGACTTCAGCATCAGGCCGTGCAGAATGCCGATCGGGCCGGCGCCAATGACTGCTCCCAGTTGTCCGGCCTGGGCATCCAGACGCTGGAAGCCCCCCAGGACACAGGAAAGCGGCTCAATCCAAATGGCGTTCTGGACATCCAGGTGCTCCGCCACCGGGAACAGGGCCTTCTCCGGCGCCAGCACGTAGGGGGCGAAGGCCCCATCGCGGTGCAGGCCGATGGTGGTCCAGTGGTCACAATGATTGGAGTGCCCTCGCTGGCAAAGCGGGCACAAGGGCAGATTCAGCTCCCGACAGGTGAGATTGGGCGCCACGGTCACGCGGTCGCCGGCTTGGAAGTTCTCCGTCGCGGCTCCCACTTCCTCCACGCGACCCACAAATTCATGGCCCAGCACCGTATCGGGATTCGCGGGATGCCCAGGCGGCACTTTCAGTACCTGCAAGTCCGTGCCGCAGACGCCACAGGCTTCCACCTTGATCTTGACCCAGTCCGGATCGGCTTGCGCGAGCTGCGGGTCGGGCCGTTTCCGGATCTGCAGCACGCCATTCCCCTGGTAGATGCCGGCTTCCATGCAGCTCCCTCCTTGGTCTGGGCAGGACAGGCCTTCAAGGCCAGCGCTCCACCACCACCTTGGTTTGCGTATAGAATTCCACGCCATGCCGGGACTGGGCATGCAGGTCGCCAAAGAAACTCTCGTTCCAGCCGCTGAAGGGGAAAAAGGCCATCGGGGCCGCCACCCCGATGTTGATGCCGATGTTGCCGGCATCGACCCGATTTCGGAACTTGCGCGCCGCCGCCCCACTGCCTGTGAACAGGCACGCCATGTTGCCAAAGGCCCGGCCATTGACCAGGGCAATCGCCTCTTCCACCGTGCCGGCGTGCATCAGGCTCAATACCGGGCCAAACACTTCCTCCTGGGCCAGCGCATCGTCCGGCGTCACCTCGTCCACCACTGTGGGGAACACCCAGTTGCCGCTTTCCAGGCCGTCCACGTGGCCGGATCTGCCATCTACCAGGATTCGTCCTGTCCCCCGTCCCGCTTCGGCAATCAGACCCTCGATCCGGCTCTTGCTTTCCCCCGTGATCACCGGGCCCATCTCCACATCGGGGTCCAAGCCGCTTCCTACCACCCGCCCCCTGGCGGCTTCCACAAGGGCCTCGGTCGTCGGGTTTCGGGCCGCCCCTACCGTGATCGCAGTGGACAAGGCCAGACACCGTTGACCGGCACAGCCGAAGGCGCTCTCTGTCAATGCGGCGACCGCCCCTTCCAGATCGGCGTCAGGCAGGATGACCACCGGATTCTTGGCCCCCCCCTGGCACTGGGCTCTCTTCCCTTGGGCCGCCGCCCGCCCATACACGTACTTGGCCACCGGGGTGGAACCCACGAAAGAGATCGCGCGAATATCCGGGTGCTCCAACAGGGCATTCACGGCATCGGCGCCGCCATTGACCAATTGCACCACCCCGGCGGGAAAGCCGGACTCGGCCAGGCAGGCGAACAGCTTCTGGCTGGTAAGAGGCACCTTTTCACTGGGCTTGAGAATGAAACAGTTGCCCGTGGCCAAGGCGTAGGGCAGAAACCACAGCGGGATCATGCCTGGGAAATTGAAGGGGGTGATGGCAGCCACCACACCGAGCGGCTGGCGAATCATGTGCTCATCAATGCCGGCGGCGATGTTCTCATTGTTCCAGCCTTGAATCAGGGAGGGCATGCCACAGGCCACCTCCACATTCTCGATGCCGCGCCGCAGCTCGCCTCTTGACTCCACCAGGGTCTTCCCACACTCCAGCGTCATGGTGCGACTGATGTCCTCAAAGTTCTCTTCCAGCAGAACCTTGAGTCGAAACAATGGCTGTACCCGGTCCACCACGGGCATGTCCCGCCATCCGGGAAAGGCTGCCAGACCCTTTGCAGCAGCCTGCTGCACGTCCTCTCCCGAGGACAAGGGCACAGAAGCCAGCACGTCTTGCGTGGCCGGGTTCACCACAGGGATGGCCTCCCCGCTCCGACTGGCGACAAAGGCGCCGTCAATGAAATTCCGCACTTGCATCAAGAGACCACCTTCATTTGTGTCTTGCCTATAACCCCATGGCTCTGGCCACTCTCCAGGTTGCGCGCAATCCCGGACAGTGTGCCGCCTACAGAAAGTGCCGCTCCTGGGTCCGCATCTGGGCCCACTCTTCCCGAGCCGCGTTGACCGTGTCGGATTCGCTGACTTCGGCCACCGGCACGTCCCACCAAGTCTCATAATTGTCCACACCCAGGTAGCGGTCGTTGCGGACATGGATCACGACGGTCTGCTCCAGCTCTCGCACATCGGCCAAGGCCTGGATCACGTCCTGGACGCTGTGGCATTCCACGACATGGGCTCCCACGCTGCGGGCATTGGCGGCCAGGTCCACCGGCAGCGCTATGGCCTCGCCGTGATCTTCATCGGTAGGCAGCCCATTCCCCTGCGGAAAGACGTACCGCGTGCCAAAGCCCTGTTGGCCCAGAGAGCGACTCAAGGACCCGATGCTCTTGAAGCCGCTGTTGTCCATGAGCACGATGGTGAGCTTGTAGCCCTCCTGAATGGAAGTCACGATTTCCGAAGACATCATCAGGTAGGAGCCGTCTCCCACCAGGACGTACACTTCCCTTTCCGGCGCGGCCATTTTGACGCCCAAGGCCCCGGCGATTTCATACCCCATGCAGGAATAGCCATATTCCATGTGGTACTGACGCGGATGCCGGGCGCGCCACAACTTGTGCGTATCGCCTGGCAAACTGCCGGCAGCGCCCACCATGACGGCCTCTGGATCACCGCTTTCGTTGACGGCCCCTATCAGCCCCCCTTGCGTGGGCAGCCCTGCCGGGGATTCCAACAAGCCGTAAATGCGGTCCACTTCCTCTTCCCAGGCCTCATGCAGCCGATGGGCTGTGGCCTGGGCCTCCGCATCCACGCATCCTGCCGGCAACAGAGGCAGCAACTCCTCCAGCGTGGCCCGGGCATCCCCGGTCAGGGCCAGACCGCTGTGCTTGCCGGCATCAAATTCCGCCACGTTGACATTGACGAACTGAACGCCCTCATGCTGAAAGGCGGTCTTGCTGGCTGTGGTGAAGTCGCTGTATCGAGTCCCAATCCCCACCACCACATCCGCTTCCCTGGCCCACAGGTTGGCGGCGGAAGTGCCTGTTGCGCCCATGGCCCCCAAGTTGAGGGGATGCGCGAAATGCAGGCTGCCTTTTCCGGCCATGGTTTCCGCCACCGGGATTCCGGTATGGTGCACCAGATCTTGCAGGGCCTTGCTGGCATCGCTGTAGATCACCCCGCCGCCGGCAATGATCAGCGGCCTTTGTGCCTGGCCGATAACCCGCGCCGCCCGTTCCAGCGCTGCTCGGTCGGGCCTGGGGCGGGGAACGTGCCAATGCCGCTCCGCGAACAGTGCGACTGGATAGTCGAAGGCCTCGGTCTGTACGTCCTGGGGCAGGCACAGCGTCACGGCTCCGGTGTCGGCCGGGCTGGTCAGCACCCGCATCGCCTCCGGCAGAGCCGTGATCAATTGGTCCGGGCGGTTGATCCGGTCCCAATACCGACTCACTGGCCGGAAGGTGTCGTTCACCGACAGATCCTGGCTGTGTTCCGACTCCAGTTGCTGCAGCACCGGCGCCACGTTGCGCCGCGCGAAGATGTCGCCGGGCAGCAAGAGCACCGGCAAGCGGTTGATCGTGGCCACCGCGGCGCCGGAAACCATGTTGGTGGCTCCAGGCCCGATGGAGGATGTGCAGGCCAGCGTGCACAGGCGGCGGCTGTATTTCGCATAGGCAGCCGCTGTATGCACCATGGCCTGTTCATTGCGCGTCTGAAAATAACGCAGCTCCGGGTACTGCTGCAAGGCCTGGCCCATGCCCGCCACATTGCCATGGCCGAATATGCCAAAGCAACCGGCAAAGAAGCTCCGGGTCTGGCCGTCCCTTTCCGAATGCTGTGCCGTGAGGAAGCGCACCAGTGCCTGTGCCATGGTAAGTCGAACTGTGTCGCCGCGGGCCATGTTCTTTCTCCATCTGTTCCGGTGTACGTTACCAGCCACCATGGCTGTCCACAAACGTCATGACTTCTTCCAGGGTCGGCATGAAATTGGCGCATCCGTGTGCCGTCACCACAATTGCCCCGCAGGCATTGCCCAGACGTGCCGACCTGTGCAGAGTCCAGCCCTGCACCAACCCGTAGATAAAGCCTGCGCCAAATGCATCCCCGGCTCCCAGAATGTTGAAGACCTCCACCGGGAAGCCCGGGACCTCTTTCGGCTTCTCGCCGCGACTGTGCACCCTGGCGCCCAATGCCCCCACCTTTTCGATCACGTGCCGGGGACCCAGGTCCTGTATGTGGGCCACGGCGGCCAGCACGTCCCCTGCCACCTGGGTGTCGGAGACTTGAGAGTCCACAACGGTCATTTGGCTGGGGTCCGTCAGCACCGCGGCGTTGATTTCGTCATGCGTGCCAATGACTATGTCCACATGACTCAAGGCAGAACGCGCGACAATGCCGAAGGCCCTGGGGTCATGCCACTGGTCGGGTCGGAAATCCAGGTCAAACACCACGTGACGCTGGGCACGATGGGCCAGTTCGGCAGCATACTGGGTAGCGGAGCGACTGGGTTCCCGGGACAGGTTCGTGCCCGCGAACTGGAAAATCCGGCTCTCGGCGATGGGAGCCGCCAGCACATCGTCTATGGACAGATGGATGTCGGCACAGTTCTCCCGATAGAAGACCAATGGGAACTTGCTGGGAGGTTCCACGCCCAGCACCACGGCACTGGAGCGCAGTCCGGGCTTGCGCACCACGAAGTCAGTGCAGACCCCTTCCTTTTGGAGGAACTCCAGAATGAAATCCCCTACCGGATCATCCCCCAGGCCGGTCAAGAGGGCCGTGTTCAGACCCAGCCGACGGCCCCCCACACTGATGTTGGTAGGCGAACCGCCGACATAGGCCGCGAAGGATTCAATCTCGGGAAACGGACTGCCCACATTGTTGCTGTACAGATCTATGGAAGACCTGCCCATATGCAAGGAATCATAGGTGGGGGCCATAGGCATGTCTGGAGCCTTCGTTGCAGTGAGGACAGGAAATACCGGCTGGGGGGCGCTTGCCTGGGTCTAGCCGTACAGCGGAACGTCTGGATTGGCATGCCGATATGTGTCCATGACCCAGGCATACCGGGGATCATCCTGATTGGCCAGGCTTTGGGCACTGCCCGCCAGGACGTTCAGGTAATACGCAATGTACCCCGGCGGACTGACTACGGGATGATAGCCCTCGGGCACGATCACAACGCAGTCGTTTTCAGGACGGACCAAGGCGTCGATGGGATTGCCCTGCTGGTGCATGGGGGAATTTTCGTCGGTATAGACCCGCTGATAGGCATATCCCTCCGGTGCATAGGCGCCCTGGGGCCGGCTTTGGGTGGAAGTGATCTTGTAGTAGTAGATCTCTTCCAGATCCGCCTCCATGATGGTCCCCTGCTCATCTTCCCGGTGCACATCGTGCTTGTGACCGGGATAACTGCTCCAGCCCCCGCTGGGCGTATACACCTCGACCAGGACCAGCCGGGCGACGGGAGAGCCGGGTGGCAGGGGATCATTGATCTGACGCGTGGCATTCTCCCCGCCCCGCAGATTCATGGCCACCTGCGAAGGCAAGATCAGGAATGGATCGAATTCCTGGTGGGTGGGCACCCAGGCCACAGCGAATTCGCCAGTTTCGCGACAAGTGACCTGGAATGTCGTTTCCACTGGCAGATACAGGGTATGGCAGGCTCCCGCAAAGACATTCGGCCGGCCGCCAATGCCCTCCCAGCTGCCCCGATTGGAGGAAACATCGTAGATGCCGCTCAAGTTGACCAAGGCCAGCTCATGCTCCCCGGTGGCAAAATGCCAGGTCTCGTCGGTCTGCAGTCTCCTGACTTCGAAGGAGATGTAATCCCAGCCTGCCAGCTCGGGCGTGACCCGGACAATCAGACTGGGATCCTGGTCATCGGCCGGGGACTGGGGGCGGACCAAAATGTTCTCGCTTGTATATTTCATTCCGATTCCGACATTTGTCAAGGTGTGAACCGTGTTCGGGTCCCAAAGACTGCCCAAACCCTGGCAACCCAGTGCCGTGCACCGACAAGAAACGGCAGACCAGCGACCAGGAAACCACGCAGAAAAGCGGCAACGGCATTGCGCAAGTATAGAGACCAGTTAGTATTGGGTCAAAGACAGTTTGGGCCGGGACTTCTTGATTCCACCCCAGCCAGCCGCTGCAGCCTTTCCTTGTCGAGTGATTCCATGCGGCAACGGGTTGCTGGGGCCGCCTTGTCGCAGATCGGGATTCGCAGGCCACGGGAGAACCGTGCAAGTCACATGAACCATAGGTAAAGAGACTTCCCCATGAAGATACCAGGAAGGCCCGTCGGCCACGGGCTCGGGTCGCAGACACAAGACATGCAGAATGCCGCCAACGGGTTCCGGCTGATGACAGCCCTGGCCGATGAGCTGGTGGCCCAAACCTTTCAGGACATGGCAGACATTGGCCGGAACCCGCGGACCCAGGAAGTGCTGCAGCATGTGGTCCCCTGCCTGGACACGGCCCGGGAGAGTGTCAGCCAGCTGACGAGGTCGACGAGACTCGCACGCCGTCATGATGTCTTGCTGGGGCTCCTCAAGTCGCAGGTCACGGTGGTGGGCTTCACGCATACATTCGTCTTGATAGGGCCCCAGAACTACCACAATTTGCCGGAGGATTTCCGACGGAAAATGGAAGCTGCCAGGGCCGAGAACGATGATTCGGACGAAGAATCCATGCCTGTGAAAGGATTTCATCCCAAACTGGTGGCCCGGCATCAGGCCCGCTGGCAGAAATGGGCCAGAGAGGATGCCGACTTGCCTAGTGTGGAGCCGGTGATTCCGACGCTGCAGTACGCGTACGCATACGATTCCATTCTGAGCGTGGAATTCGCGGGCCTGGCCATGTTGCTCCACAAGTCCCTGCCTGTCCTGGAGGAACTGGACAGACAATTGGAACCAGGGAAGCTGACGGACCCGACCCACATCGCCCTGATTGCCATGACCCACATTTTCCAGGACGCGTGGAATGACGCAGTGTCTTCAAGGAAAGGCGGCGCCAAGTTCGAATCCATACAAGAAGTCCGTACGATGCACGCAGCGCATGTGACGGCGGTCATGACAATGGCGCCGCTGCTCGGTCTGATTGACATGATTGTCCATGATCCGGACTGACCTGGAACGGATAGGGGAATGGCGCCAGGATCTCGCTGGAGCTTGTCCCGCCTGTGACAGCCTGCAGCGCGCTGCGGAACCGACAGTGCCATGTCATCCGTGGAGGGGCTTGGCGTGCGCCTTGCGTCCCGAATTCCCTGAAAAACTTGATGCCGCGCGGCAGGAATGCGGTCATCGCGGGGACCATGATTCAGGATGTCCCAACGTTCCAACTCATCCAGCAAGAATTTCCCGCTTCGGGAGCCAGCGTCCCATCACGCATGGGTCTTCTCGGGGCAGGTTGGCGTTCCAGGCATGCAGTGGACTTCCGCCTGGTGCCCGGATCTCCGCCCTGTTGTGGAGACCAGGAAACCGGTTTCCTGAAGGCGGACCGAAGTCAACAAGCCGCCGTTACGGATCCCCTTGGAGCCATGCGGACCACGGTGGGTCTTTGCCGCGGAGATATTCGGTGTCCCGGGCATCTCGGACTCGTCCCACCTGCTGTCCAACCCAACAATTCCTGATTGGGTCTAGTACGCCTGAAGTTCGCTGGCGCATGTTCGCCGCAGACAATGAAGATAGAGAATCAGGAATTCCGGCGCCATTGGGTCTGATGATGGGAACTCCCTGCCCGGCCATCCGCGGTCAGCGGTATGGCTCACGACTGAGGCAGGCGCTGATTCTCATGACCAAGGGTCCCGCAACTGCGCCGTTGAGCATTTTCCCGTTCCAGTAGAATGAAGCACAGACTGGATTCCCGCCCGATCAACCCTGTCAGGGCCTCCCAGGTCTTGCATCCCACAATGACATTGCCTGCACAACGGAGCGTACACCATGCCTTTTAAACTTGGCTTTGCCACTTTGCGCTGGCAGCATCCTGATCTTGAACCCGCCTTGGAGCTGTTGAAGCACGCGGGCTGGGATGGCTGGGAAGCCCGGTTCCCCCTGGATTGGATGGGAACGCCCCAACGCATGCGTTCCCTGTGCGAGCGTACCGGCATGCCTTTGGCCATATTGACAGCCATCGGCACGCCCGACGCAAGAGACCCTGTGGTCTTCGAAATCAACAAGAGACGGATGGAGTTCGCGGCGGAAATGGGCTGCGACTGCTTCATGTACATGTGTTCTCTGGCTCCCCAGGACCGACCTGCCACCAGGGATGAAGTGCGCCGGGCCGCTGAGGCCGCAGACGAATGGGCTGAGTTCGCGGCGGACTTGGGGCTGGAACTCAGCTTTCACATTCATACCAACCAGGTGGTCAATTCCGCCGAGGACATGGAAACCTACATGCAGGCGGTGAGCAAGGCGTGCCTGTGCATAGACGTGTCACACGCCCATCTATGGGGCTGGGACCCATGCGAGGCCCTGCGCCATTACAAGGACCAGCTCAATTATGTGCACCTCCAGGAATACAGCGGTGTAGACATCCGGGACGGACGCTGGTACTACCCGGACTGGGTCGATGTCCATGTAAAGGGACACATGGACTTCCCTGCCATCCGTGCCACCTTGGAGGAAACGGGCTTTGACCGCTGGGTGACAGCCTGCCCTGGCACCCCCATTCCCGGTGCAGACTCGCCCTTGGATGAGGCCAGGCGCAGCGCGCAGACCTACGCTTATCTGAAGGAAATCGGTTTTTGACCACAACACCCTGAGGGCAGGCTTTGACAGTCAAGGTCCGTATTGTTGGCGGTTTGTCAACGGCACTCTGCAGAGGTGGACCTGTCACAAACCACATGGCGCCGGCACAGCAGAAGCCCACGACCTTCGCAGGAAACCGCCATGCCCAAACTTCCCACCGACACGGATGTCTTTGAGATTGTGCAGTCGGATCCCGATCTGGCCTACGTGGACAAGACGATCCAGATTGCGCAAATGCTGAGCGGGAACCGCCATATGCTGTTCACACGCCCGCGACGGTTCGGCAAGACCTTGATGCTGTCCACGGTCGAGGCCTTGTTCCAAGGCAAACGCGAGTTGTTTGCCGACACCTGGATCGGACAAGACCAGCATTGGGATTGGAGCCAAACCTATGCCGTGGTGCATCTGGACATGAGCGAAAGCACGGCCATGGACCTGTCCGAATTGAAAGTGCAGTTGCAGGACATGGTGCAAAGAGCGGCCCATGAACATGGGTTGGAATTGGACGATTCCCTGCCTCCCAGCACCATGCTGATCCATTTGCTGACCGCCCTGCATCTCCACCAAAACCGTCCTGTGGTGGTCTTGATAGATGAATATGATGCCCCTGTCAACCAAACCATTGCCGAGGGTGGCCACGATGACCGAATGACACTGTTGCGCGAGTTTTTTCGGACGCTGAAAAGTCGCAACCGCCTTCTGCGCGCCACCTTGGTCACCGGCATCACACGGTTTGCGCGCGCGGGCCTGTGGTCCGGCATGAACCACCTGCGGGATGTGTCCCTGCGGCCGGACCTGGCAGATCTGTGCGGGTTTACCCAAACGGAATTGCAAGAAAATACGTCCATATGTGCCGCCATACAGGCTGGGGCCCAGATGTTGGGCTGCTCGCCGGACGAGATGTACATTGCGCTGGAGGACCACTACAACGGGTATCGTTTTACCCGCGGTCCGGAAACCGTCTACAACCCCTATTCCCTGGCCTGCTGTCTGGAGGACATGACAACCAACAACCTGCCTGACTGGCCAGAATTGCCGAACTATTGGGTTGAGTCGGGCACATCGGGCCTGCTGCTGGATTTTCTCCAGCAACCTCGCTATGCCTTGCGCGATCCATTCATTCGCAAGCCTGCCGAAGTGGAAAGAGCCGTGTTTGACATGGCGCATCCCCATCTTGACGTGCTCATGTATCAATCCGGCTATCTGACGCGTGTGGCAGGGCCGGACGGTGATCACTTGGACTTCCCCAACCGTGAAGTGGAAAGCGCCTTCCGCCAGGAATTGACAGAATGGCAACAGGAGCGGATTGCGGTTTTGAGTCAAGGACACTCGGAGTTGGCCGAAGCTCTGCGGGATGCATTGTTGCAAAATGACCCGCAGGGTGTGCAGGGTGCTTTCAACAACTATCTGCGCGCCATAATCCCCGACCTGCACTTGAACTACTGGAAACCCCGGCGCAAGTCAAAAGACAAGGAAATAACCGACTATGAAAAGCACTACCACGCATTGTTGCTTGGCCTATGCCTAAGTCTGCCCCAGACCATTCGCGTAACCGCGGAAGAGGCAAGCGGCACGGGCCGCCTGGACATGGCCTTTGACATGGGGTTGCACGTAATTGTGCTGGAACTGAAAATCAACCGGGATGGGCATACAGCCCTGACGCAAGCCCTGACCCGGGACTATGGGTTCGGCTATGCACGGCTTGGTTGTCCGGTCACGGTGTTGGGTCTGAACATGGACTCGCACAGCTACCGCATCATGGACTGCAAGGCATGGCACCTGGGACTGTATGACTTTCGCCAGCAACGGTGGGAACATGAACCCTACCACGAACCTCTGGTGGAGATCAGTCATCTTGACGACAAGCAACGGCAAGCCTACTACGATCGAAGACCCGGCGAACTCACTTCATAGCGCTGCGATGCATCGAGTGGGAAAAGGGAGACAATTCGACGCTGTCACGCTGCATCTGGAACAGGGAACGCACAGGAGAATTGCGAATGACCTTGGCACAGAAGTGAGACACCGTCCTTGCTGCAATGGAAAGCGTCTTTTTGCGACATGCCGCAATCCGCGTCGCTGCTTTCTGCAGCGGCAAATACATCTCACAGCATTTCATCCACGCGTCCTGATGGAAAAATCGCCAGGGCCCACGTCGACAAACAGGACAGCAGGATGCCACAGGCATCTACCGTCGCGGTCAGTACCCCAGCTGTTTGTCAACCACATTCTGCAGAGGCTGGCCCGTCACAAACCGGCGCACGTTGGCGCAGAAAAAATCCACGACATTCTGATGGCGGTCCTGCGAGAACCCCGCCCGGTGAGGAGTGATGACAAGCCGCGGAGTTTCCCACAGTGGACTGGTCGGAGACAGCGGTTCCTTCTCCACCACATCCAGACCAGCGCCCGCGATGTCACCGGCATGCAGGGCCTTGCTCAAGGCGTCTTCATCCACAATGCCGCCGCGGGACACATTGATCAAGTAGGCAGACGGCTTCATCAAGTCCAGTTCCTCGGCACCGATCAAGTGGTAGGTCTCGGGCGTCAGGGGGCAGGCACAAATCACGGCATCCACCTGAGGCAGCCACTGGTGCAGATTTTCCCTGCTGGGCGAGCGAATTTCAGTCACTCCGGAGTGACTTTTCTGGACCGGGTCCAAAGCCAGAATGTGCAAATCATAGCCTGGGGCGCGTTTTACAAACTCCTGACCAAATCCTCCCATGCCCAACACCAATACCGTGCTCTCGCTCACAATGTGCACGGACGCAGGCTGCCACCTGCGGTCGGCAAAGCCACGCATGGCGACCTGCAATCCCCTGGCCAAAGCCAGCCACAGGGCCCATGCCTGTTCCGCGCCGGCCCGGGCATAGAGTCCCGCCATGTTCGTGACCTGCACATCCGATTGGACCAGTGCCGGATACAGCACCTGATCCATGCCTGCAGAAGCGGACTGAAACCATTGCAAGGAAGTGCAGGCCGCAAAAACCTGCTCTGGCAGGAAACCCAGGACCGCCTCGCTGCAGGGAGCCTGCACGACGGCTTCGTCAGGGTTTTTGACCGCCTCCACATGGTGGCTGCCTGCGGCGCGGCGCAAACTCTCCAAATCCTCGGCGGACATGGCGGGGTAATAGCAAAGAATCTGCACGATGCCTCCTTAAGGCTTGCCAATGGAGAGAAGGGCCCGAACACCACAGCAGTCATAAAGCTGGCTTTGCCATTTCCCTTGGCGTCAAGGGAAGGTCTGTGTTGCCAGGCATGTGTCCGAGGCCACTACCCACAACTTCACCACCAATCCTCAGCGGACCGCACTCCATTGCGGATGGGAGTTGGAAACTCCAAGGTTCAAAGAGGTCACGTTGTCTTCAGGAAACCCATCGTGTTCGTGCACAGCGAGCCACCAGAAGCCAACCTGTCCGTGCCTTGGACCAGCATCCCCAACGGGAATCCAGGACAGAGCGATAATGTGGCCTCTATTTTCGCCCTGATCCTTGACGGCCGGAAATGAAAGTGCAAACGATTTGGAATCTGCAGACACTGTGAGATTGGCAGGATTGCACGGCAAGCAAGTCTGGCCTGGACCTGCTCTGCGAAACCTTACGCGGAACCCCCGGGCGCGGGTGTTTGCGCGGATCCTGGATTGGACCACAATGGGAATGCCGCGTTGTCTGATCCCGCCACCAGGAAAGCCCATGGCCCATCCGACGTTGGATGTCGTTCCCTTTGTCTGTATGCCGGGCACATCCTATGATCAGGGTGCCTTGCCACGCACATCTCTTCCTGGACCATGGCTCCTTCACCGAACATTCTGCTCATCACGTCCGATCAACAGCATTGGAGCACGCTGGGGGCCCTCAACCCTCGAATCAGCACGCCGGCGCTGGACCGCCTGTGCGCCGAAGGGACGCAGTTCAATCGGGCATATTGTCCCAATCCCACCTGTTCCCCTACCCGTGCCTCTCTCATCACCGGACAATATCCCTCCCGGCATGGATGCTGGGCCATTGGCGTCAAGCTGCCGGAAGATGTCCCTACAGTGGGTGAGGAATTCACGCGGATGGGCTACGCCACTTCCCTGATCGGCAAGGCCCATTTCCAGCCTCTGGCCTCCACGCCCGAATCCTTCTCCATCGAATGCCAGCCCCTGCTCCGCGATCTGGATTTCTGGCGCGCGTTCAAGGGGAACTGGTACGGATTTCAGCACGTGGAAACCGCACGCATGCATGGCCACGAATCCCACGCCGGGCAACATTACGCGCTCTGGATGGAGGAGCGTGGACTGTCCAACTGGCAGGAGTACTTTCAGCGCTGGCCTCCCGACCCCCATGACAAATATCCGAGCCACTATCTGCGCAGCGGAGATGCCTGGGATCTGCCCGAGGAACTTCATCATTCCCATTGGGTCGGCGAGCGCACCTGCGCCCACATCCGGCAGAACGCCGTAACCGGACGCCCTTTTTTTCTCTGGTCCAGTTTCTTTGATCCCCATCCTCCCTATGTGGTGCCGGAACCCTGGGCTTCCATGTATGACCCGCAGGACATGGAAATCGGTCGCCTGCTTCCGGGAGAACTCGAAAACATGCCCCGGCACCACCACCTGGCCCAACAACCCACACCGGATTTCTCCGCCTGGGATGAACCCGGCGGACGCAACGTGCATGGATTCCATTCACATCTGCACGACGAAGAGGCATTGAGGCACAGCATGGCCCTGTACTATGGCATGGTCAGCCTGATGGACGCCAACATTGGCCGCATGCTGGACACTTTGGATGACTGTGGCCTGGCCAAAGACACCCTGGTGGTGTTCACTTCCGATCACGGCCACTTTGTGGGCCACCATGGACTGATTGCCAAGGGACCCTTCCATTACGAAGACCTGATCCGCGTACCCATGATCGTGCGCCAGCCAGGGACTGTGCCGGCAGGCCAGACCACCGAAGCCTTGCAGAGTCTGGTGGACTATGCACAGACCTTTCTGGCCGCTGCAGACAGCGAAATGCCCTCAATCATGCAGGGAGTCAATCAATGGCCGACATGGCAGGGCGAAGAGGCAGGCGCCCGCGATTGGGCCCTGGTGGAGAATCGTCACAATCCCACCACTGTGCATCTCCGGACCCTGGTGACCGAGCGGTACAAACTGACTCTGTACCGGGGCACGACCGAAGGGGAAATGTTTGATTTGGAGCAGGACCCAGGCGAGACGCGCAACCTGTTCCACAACCCGGCACATGCCCGCCTGCGGGCCGACTTGATGCATCGGTTTCTGCAGGCGGAAATGGAGCGCGAAACATCCTCCATGCCGCGTGTGGCCGGTGCCTGACAACCGCCGCCAGGTCCCCTTGAGAGCCTTCCAGAGACGAAGGACATGAAGCCCTATTGTCCTTGGGGCAGGTTTCTCTTGCACTGATGCCGACATCCCCTGGATAACGCGAGCGGCTCACTGGCTGCAACGCGGCCCAGTGTGGAGACCACGGCACCACGGCGCGCCTCCTCTCTCAAGCCTGGCCAATACCCGCGTCCTGATGCAGCGTACCCTCTGGGCCAGTCTGCCACCTTTCTTCCGCCGTTCATGGATAAGGCAGGACCCCTCGGGCTCCCCAGGAGGGTATCCTGGGGCACCCTGGGGCACCATACCACCTCCCGGCGGTGTCCCCCAGGAGTCTACGCGCGCTCTGCTGCGCGGTCGATGATTGCTGCCCAGCATGCGCGCCGATATGGCCGCGGCGGTCCCACAGGCAGCCCCAGCGGGTCCCGCGCGCGGACCACGGGCGGCGCAGACCGCGGGCCCTCGGGGAGGCGGTCCACGCCCCGCTCCAACACCGCGCACAGGGAGGGCCTCCGCGCCTCCGCCGCCCCGCGCATTGCCGGGTGCAGCGGCGATCCGGGTGGATGGCCTACGGCCACCCGCCCCGCCAACCGTCTCGGGCACGGGCACGCAGTCTCCCGGAGACCGTGTCTTATCCCTAACTCACATGTCCAAGATTGTGGCTAGCAGTTAACCGGTTCCGCCCTGTACCGCGGCGTCAATCATGTCGAAGATCGTGATTTGCTGCTGCACGCCCAGTAGCCTTTGGGCCTTTGCCCCGCTCAGATGAGAACGGGGCGGGGTACCCGGCAGACGCACCTCCACCCAGCGGCGGTCGAGGGCCCGGCCCATATAGGGGATCACATCCGCCAGGGATACGGGATGCTGCGGTGCGAAGTTGAAGACTGTATTGCAGGCATTGGCATGGAAGAGGGCGGGCACCAGTCCTGCCGCGATCTCCCGAGTGTCCATGATGTCCAGGGTCAGCGCCTCCCCGGCTTCGGTCAACCCCAGCAGCAGCGGGTCGTCGGTCAGATCCACCGCGCTCAGCCTGCGAATGCTTTCGGTGGTCACGGGATCCGCAAGCCCGCTTGCTTGCAGATAGGCCAACCGTCCGCGTACAAAGAACTGGCGCGCCGCAAAAAAGCCCCGCGGGTCCGTGACTTCCTGCCAGGTCTGGTTGTGACAGAAGCGGACAATCGTAAATTCGAGTTCCGGTACGGTACGGGCTGTGTGGCGAACCAGCTCCTCGCCAATCAGCTTGCTGACGCCGTAAGCCGTGGTGGGTTCCAGAGGATGGTCCTCGTCCGTGGGCGTATAGCGGGGAAAGGGTCCCGGGTACACCTGATCGCTGGAAGCAAACAGCAGTCGCAGCGGAGCCTGGGGCCGGCGGTGCACGGCACGCAACAGGTTGCGGGTACCCTCCACGTTGACTTGCCAGATCTGTGCATTGTCCTGCGGCTGATAGAGAATGACGGCTGCCAAATGCACAATGGCCGTTACATCCGCCACAGCCGCCTCGAGGGCCGCAAGGGTAGCCAGATCGGCAGACACGATCTCAACGGCCTGGGGTATCTGGGTCTGCAGCGGATCGGCGGGCATGACCAGACCGCGCACCCGGACCCCTCGATGCAGCAATTCTTGCGCCAGATGGGATCCCACCCGGCCGGTGATCCCTGTGATCAGGACATGGTGGGATGCAGGGTCTTGCATGGCAATCCTCGCTTATCCATAATTCACGTTATTCCTAGAATCCCGCGCCCGTCACCAGAGAGCCTGCAGGCAGTTTTGTGCCGTACTGCCTGATTCTGTACAAGGCCGAGACCAGTATCACTGCAGCATTAGGCTGTCAGCGCCTTCTGTGCAACTCTGTCCCTGATCCTCTCATGCACTGTCTGCAGATCGGTGGCAACCGGGATGTTGGCAAAAGGGTCATCCTGATTCCCATCCCGTTATGTCGTTGTGCAGGACAGCCCTAACTCGTGTCCCGCAGCCCGTCCCACTCGCCGCGCGCAGCGTTGAACTGTCCCAGATCCTTTCTGTAGATGTCCGTCACCGCACGCCGGCTGCGGTGGAAACGCAGGCCGTACAGGACCACGGGCAGACCACGATCCTGCACCACGGCCGGATAGTTCCGGTTGAGAGCCTGCTGCACGGCCTCACGGGCCAAGCCTTCTGTCTTGAGCTCAAACAGGACAATCTGGTCCGCCAAATCCGCCACGATGTCCAGGCGTCCCAGGGCCGAGGCCATTTCCGCGGACACCTCCAGATGCATGCCCTTAAAAAGACAGTAGAGACAGGTTTGATAGTAGAGTTCGTAATCGTGTACCGCGCGGACGGGAGGCGCGAGCGTGTGCATGTAAAACGGAATCTCCTGCAACAGGGCCGTCAGACAGCGCTGGATGCCCACGGTGTCGGAGTCGTGCAAGGCCGTGTTCAGAGCCGCCACGAGAGCGGACTGGTGTGTCATCGTGGCGGTGACCAGATCCTCCTGCCACTCCAGCAGCGATTCCCGGAAAGCGGTGCGCACCTCATGGTTGGGGAATGCCAAGCGCAAGCGATCCGGTGCCGCTTCATGCGGCTTGAGCGTGAGATAGCCCGCCTGACAGAGCAGGACATTCATGTCCGGCTTGACCATGTCGAAGTTGACTTTCTGCAGTACCCACAGGGGATCAGGAGGATCTCCTTCCAGATCCGATGTCAGTCTGTTGCGTTTCACCTCCAGCAAGCGAAACAGGAGCGATGGCGTGCCGGAGGCGGCCCACGTGTGCGGCAACTTGTCCAGGGCCAGGGGAATGTCGGCCGGACTGGGTTCTCGCCGCAACTCCCCCAGGCAATGTGCCAGCGAGAACGGATTGTAGACTGTCTCCCGGCGGCGACTGAACTGGTAGCCGTCGTAGTGGTCTTTCAGAGCCGCATACAAATCGTCTGTCGTACATCCTAGGTACGTGGCGCTCTGTGCAATATCCGCGGCGAGATCGGGGTTGGTGTGAAGCTCGTCCTCCGTGAAGCCCAGCAGGGAATTGCAGTCGGCCCGGAACGAAATGTCCTCGAACTGATTGGCCCCGGAAAACAGGCCAACGCGCGCAAAGCGCGTAATGCCCGTGACGAACGCGAAACGGATATGGCGGGCATTGGTCTTCAATGCACCATAGAACGCACGCATGACATCCAGCATGTCGGGCAGCACTTCAGGTCGATCCAGATTCTCGGTCAGGATCGTGTCGTACTCGTCCACCAACACCACCACCGGCTGCCCGTAGTGCATAGCCATGTCCTGGATGAGATAGGACAGCATCGAGCCCGGTGACAGCGGCTCCACCCCAAGGTTGTGTCCGCGCGCCAAGCGGGTCACGCGGGTCGTCAGTTCGGCGTGCAATGTCGTCAGATCGTGGACCGCGCGGATGTCCATGTCCAGTCTCAACACGGGGCTGCGGAGGCATTCCCAATCCCAACGGCCCTCCTGCCCGATCCAAGTGTCCGCAAACACATCCTGCCCTCCTTGAAACAGGGCTTCCAGCGTAGATATCAGCAGGGTTTTGCCGAACCGCCGCGGGCGCGCCAGAAACAGGAAAGGCGCATTGCCCATCTCCCGCAACAGGCCCGCAATGTATTCTGTCTTGTCAACGTACAGATTTTCCGGCGCGGCGCGCAGGTTGGTGAATTCGTCGACGCCGATGGGCAGATGGCGGGGCACAACCGGATGCTGTGGAGAGCAGTTTCTGTGTGTCATTCTACTGCAAGCATACCAACGAGGTCCGTGGCCCGGTACACGGTGCAGAGATGGGCATCACCAAAGTTCTAAAATTGGAAAGTACGTGCATAATTATGGCCTGCCCTGGACTTCTCCAGGCCATCGCAAAGGCGAAAAGGGCATTGTGCGGCTGATATATGTCCCCTTGAGATCGGATTTGGGGTCGGCTGCCCCCGGTGGCTCCTCTTTGCGGGCAGTAAATCTGCAGCATAACAAAGAGCACCGGTCAAGAGCCTCGTAGGTCTTGGACTTCCAAGGGAGGCGGACGATGTTTGCGGTCCAACCCATGAGCTTGAACAGCAACGGATCTGCCTCCGTTGCCAGTCCAGGGTCAAAAGCTTCGGGAAGGTGCAGGACCGAATAGCGTTCGGCATCCATCATGACAGATCGTATCTATCGGGTGGCTCTCTCGCGGCAGAAGCGGAAGAACCCCGAGCGGCGGAAGAACTCTGATGCATCGGACACGCCCAGCGCTGGTTTGAGCCCCAACCCCCACCAGCCGATTTCCACAGTCCCGCGCGTGGGAGACAGCTTGTCCCGCGTCGGCACAGCAGAGATACTTCAGTTGGTGATGCGCATATCCGCCGCGCGCAGTGTCCTCCTCCTGATTGAAGTGTTCCTCGACCAGGTTCGGTTGGCTGCGGTATGCCTCCAGCGTCTGATTCGCCTCGTCCACAATATAACGGCCGATGGGACCGGCGGTTCTCTTCCCTGCGCTTTTTCTTCCTGCGCCTCCTGCTGCGATTCATCTTCTCACTCGATGCGTCCCTTGATGGAGAAACACGCACAACCGTGGGCTTGGAAACTGAAGCGCAGCAAGACAGGCCCCCTCCCCTATGCCGAGCCACCGATCACGGGAATCCCGCATGGCGCGTCAATTATGCTGTGCCATGCTCCCCTGCTCAACTACGTGCAGTTGACGTATGCCCATCAGTTTCGGAATTTGGCGGGACAGGTTTGAACACAACCAAGTCTATGTTGACAATTTGTCGTTCCTTGCGCCCAATGGTAAGCCCCCACACATGTGCTGTCTTGCCTCGGTCCACATACGGCAAGTGGTATTCCTGGGCAAGGGCCTGAGTCAAGGCATCCTCCCGCGCATTGTCCATCTTCATTTCCATGACCACGGCATCGTCATCCATGATCACCACCAGATCGGAGCGACCTCGATGTTGCACCACTTCGGCCTGTACCTGCGCCTTGTGTCGGATGGGCAGCAAGGCCACATGCAACAACGTTTGGTAGTAGGATGCGCGGGCGGTGTGCTCCAAACTCGATATCGCTCTCATCAGGCGATTGCCGGCGGCCTGAAAGGCCTGCGCATTGCGCTCCAATACGGATTGGCAAATCGCTGTAGTCAAAGTGAAATCCAGTTTGGCCACTTGGTACTCTTGCCGGAACAGGTCTTTCACCAAACTCTCGGTAATCTCAAGATTGGGAAAATCCGTGATGCAGGCATCGGTGTCCGGATCATGCACCAAAGTTAGATAGCCGGTTTGAAACAACAAGGTGGCAACCTCGTCGGTTGTCAATGCTGTATCTGGGGTACGGGCGATTCCCGGCCAGTTTCCAAAAAAGCCAATTGGTTCGTGCGAATGACCGTGTCCATGACCGCTGCGCAGTCCACATGCCGGATATCCTGCACATCGCAATGTTGCGTCTTCAACAGGAACGGCAGAAAAAACGGCACCCCGGACTGCATCCAGTAATTGACGAGTCTTTTGCGGCGCAGGCAGGAAAGGGTGGTGTAGGGATTGTAGACGCGCTCCGTATCCGGCACTTCAGGGGCAAAACAGTAGCCGTTGCAGTACTCTCGCAAACGCTGTGGCACGTCCTGCAGGGGATTGCCCCGGATATCCGCCATATCTGTCATGTAGGGAGTCAGATGGTGTTGCACTTCCTGCTCCGTAAAGCCCAGCATGCCGTGCAAATGGCCGTCATGAGACAGGTCGTCCACATTGTTCAGCCCTGAAAAGATGCTCATGCGCGCAAAACGCGTGATCCCGGTGATGAAGACAAAGTGCAGATGGGCATCCTGGTTTTTCAATACACCGTAGAAGGCAGCCAACGCTTTTTGCATCTCCGGCAAGGCAGGATTGTCCAGATTGTGCAGCAACGGGTAGTCGTATTCGTCAATGAGCACGACTGACTTGCCGCGGCGGGCGCACAAGGCATTCAGAAACCATCCGAACAAAGAGGCTGCAGACCCGTTGCCACGGGGGGACGTCAATCCAAAGCGTTCAAACAATCCCCTGACGAGGAACTGCAATTCCGTTTGCAGGGATGAGGCATCATCGGCATACCAGTCATTCATGTTCAGACGGACGACAGGACAAGAATCAGGCCAGATCCAATGGGCACTTTGGGGAATTCGATCCTGGATGGACGTGTCGCGGAACAAATCCGCGTGGCCTCGAAACAGGTGCTCCAAGGTGGACACCAGCAGGCTTTTGCCAAAACGCCGAGGGCGCGCCAGAAAACAGTATTTGCTGTAGTTGTCCAGCATGTCGGCGATATGGGCCGTCTTGTCAATGTACAGTTCACCCTGTGCGCGCAATTCAGCAAAATCACTGGTGCCACCAGGCAGGCGGAGCAAGGTTGTCATGGAGAGATGGTGCGGATATGGGCCTGGAACATGTCCCCATTGTACCGGATTGTGTGCAGGCAAAATTGGATCTCCCTTGGTACTGTTGTTCTGTTGCACGGGCAAGGCAACGGGCTTGCAGCCGATGCCTTGCCGGCATATTGACGACTTGGCACTGCAGCGCGGATGCCTGCCTCAAAGCGCTTCCCGCGCTCGGCGCTGAGCATGAGAAAGGTAAGTGGTCTCGCTACCAATCTGGTGGTAGCCCACAAAGTCCAGTGGGTTTTGTGACTCGGATCGATTGCTGCACCAGGCAAAGATGATCCCGCGCACATCGGTCCCTATTCCACCGTGTTGTTGGCAAAGGACGCCTCCAGCGATTTGCGTGGAAGCACCAGACAGCGGGTTGATACGCCTGCAGACCAAGAGCCAATATGTGGATGCAGCTCGTGGACCGTCCTACAGTCGTGCCCAAGGCGCGACAGCCAAGGGCCACTTACGCTGCATGGTCATGCGCCACTGGATCCGGATTCCGTCGGATTGTCGTGTTCTTGGAATTTTGACGATCTGTGACTTATGTCAACAGAAACCACGTGGTCCTTGATCTCGACCGGAAAGGTTTCGGCCACGTAGGGGCCTTCCACCATCTTGCACGACGCGACCGTCACGTCTTTCATGACTGTACGTCCCATTGGCATGGTCAGCTGTCACAACGAAGTCTTCACTGTCTCCCTGCATTGCTGCCTTTACAGCGCATACGTATTGCACCGCGGTGGAGAATATAAGCCTATATAACCATTGGTGCTAACGGAAAATTGGTCAGAGTACGAATTGTGCGAGGGACAGCCGGACCCTGCCGTCCGGACCCGGCACTAGACCGCGCCATGGCACCAGGATATGGAAGGCCGCCATGGTGTAGGCTAAGAGGCCCTAACAAAAGTCAGTCAGGTAGCGGGCACAGAGGAGGGCACAGCCCAGGGTCAGGAATGCCTCGTGCATGTCGGCCCGGCACTCATGGCGCACCCGCAGCTGCCGACACGGGCGCAGCCAAGCCAAGGTGCGTTCCACCACCCACCGGACCACCCCCAGCCCGCTGCTGTGTGCGACCCCCCGCCGCCGGGGTCGTCCCCGCGGGATACGCACCGGCGGCACGGCGTCCACCAGGGGCAGCAGCTGCGTCACGTCATGGCGCTGGGTGCCGGTCCGCCTCACGGCCCGGAGAATCCCCTGGGTCTCGGTAAGCACAGGGTGCTGGCTTCCCGGCTGGCTCCAGTCGGTCGGATGGGGACCGGTTTTTTCCCACTCCCACCGCACGGAGGGAGGCGCTGTCGATACGGGCCCGGGACCCGTCCCGCGGGTCGGCCGGGTGCAGGCGGGTCCGCAGGCACGCGTGGAGACGGGGCCACACCCCAGCTTCCTGCCTGTCGCGCCGCCGCCAGCAGGTCATGCCCGACCCGCAGCCTATCTCCTGGGGCCGCATCCTCCCAGGGAATGCCGCTCTGGAGCATGAAGAGAATACCGGTCAGGGTCTTGCGGTCGTTGATGCGCGGGCGGCCGGGATAGCGCGCCTACTTCGACGGTGGCTGCAGGAGCGGGATCGTCCCCCACAGGACGTCGCTGACAAGAGGCAGGGCCATCGGTCTCTCCTTCGGCAGGTCGAACATCGGCAGGGCATCTGCCGCTAGTCTAACCCCGGCCCACCGCCCTCCCTGTCAACCACTTTTGATAGGGCCTCTAAGTGCGCCCGGACACAGTTCCCCACGCGGTGGCGCATGTGTTTGAGGTGACAGACCCCCGTGAGCATGGACAGTCTCGATCTGCATGCGTTGGTTCCACTCCCCACGCGGGCAGAGCTTGAGGTGGGAGGGGGCGTCCGCAGCACAGTGAACCCCATATCCCTCAGCACCACCATCTGGTCCTGGACTTACTCGATCCAGGGGTGGCAGGGGGCGTCATACCCGTGGGTCGTAGCACAGTCCTAGCCTACAATCAGGCCGAGATGGTCCAGCATGCAGAGTTTGCCCCCTACAATCCAGCGACGATGGAATTTGCCCTTTTTGCCGATCTGTCTGGGCGCGCGTCCGGCCCGCACCGGATAGATCAACTCCACCCCGGAGGTGTCGATCACACCGAGGAGGGAGGGCACCGCCAAGAAGTGATGCGTCCATGCCTGTGGTGTACACAGCCGGCGCAAGAGTCGGGTGCGTTCCGGAAGCGTGAGAAACATATCCCGATCATGGGCCGAGAACCACCGATAGGAAAGGCCGGACACCTACGCCCCGGAGGGCATACAGCAGGCCGAGGGTGACCCACGCGTTCGGATACAGGGCAGCTTGGCGGTGATGAGGCACGTCTGACATGGCGTCACCCTTGACATGCCCCGTAATGAAATATTAAAGTCGTGCCAAATGAGTCCAGTTCAAGTGAGGAAACAAACCAGATGCTGCCAGTCTCCAGAGAGCATATCCGCGCAAGCAAATTGGCACTGGCAGCCATGCTGGGCGTTGCCTTGGTGTTAGGTCTTTCCTTGTCCAATGTCTCAGATGCGCAAGAACCTGAGGTGGATGAGAGCCTGAGTTCCTCCGAACCGTATGCCGCAGCCAGCACTGAAGAAGCATATACCGACGACCCTGACGCGGATGGGTCCGCCCTTACTGGGCCAGATATCGTCGAAATATGCTTCTTCGAGGTACTGGGCGACGATCCCCACCTGTCAACCTCCTCCCGCCTTGGGGAGGTGTCGGCACACGGTGGGTGGAAAGATCTTTCCCCTGGGGTATGCCCGACGCGCGCCGATGTTACTACTATGCTTTATGCGAAGAAGTGTGTGGGGATATTTTGCTGGTGGTCCTGGCTCTCGTCCCCAACGAGGACCGTCAGATCTGGAGGCGCCAGCGGCAAGAGGGCCACAGCCCGGCACGAATGCGTCTCGGAGGCAACCACTAGATTTCGGAGCGATGTTACAGTCAGTATTCCCGGCTTCTCTGATACACCCAACTGGAAACGCTCCAAAGCGGATCTCAGTTGCCATCCCTGGGACTAGGGAGCGAAGGGTCGAGAGGCACGGGGCAGAGCGCACGGCATCCGGGAGGTGTCGCCGCGACCGTCGCCGGCACGGGGACGGAGAGCAGCTGTCATGGCCCCGACGCTTTTCCTGGAGGCTTTCGGAGAGCTGGCGCCGCACCGGGCGGTCCGGGAGGCCGCGGAGGCGGATCTCTACAGCGTTTTCATTGCGCGGGCGGAATTGATGGGCTGGTCCACCCTGCGGCTCCCCCGCCCCCGCCGCGCGCGGCTCTGGGAGATGGAGGAGGCCGCACTGACCGCCGGGCGCGACGCCGCCCGGCTCGGATGGGTGCAGGTCGGCCTGGCCCTCGGCGAGAGCCGGGTCGTCCGGCCCGGAGGCCTCGACTGGCTCCCGCGCATCCACGTCCAGGTGCGCCCGGCTCGCCGGCGCCGCGCCGTCGAGCCCGCCCGGGCGTTGCCGGCGTTGACCCAGTGCCTGGACGATGCGCTCGGTCGCTTTGGGGAGGTCGCGCTGTCCGGGCTGCAGGTGACGGCCACGGGCCTGGAGCCCCGCCCCCCGTCCGACGCGGGCCCCACGGGCCATCCCGGCGCTGATCTCCTCTGTGGGCTCGATTGGTTCCGCCCGGCCCGGCAGGCCCCCGTGGAGGCGCTCATTGCCGTTGACCACGAGTTGCTCGGGAGCTATGCCGCGGCCGACCTGGCCGCCCGCCTGCCGCGGTGGAACACCGCCGCGTTTGCGTTCGGCCCGGTGACCACCGTGCCGGCGCCGCACGCGGTCCAGGTGCCGCTCGAGGTGGGGTGGTGGTATTCCATCGCCGCGGGGCGCGGCGTGACGGTCACGCTGCCGGAGTGGACGGCCAGCGCGGTGGCATGGGTCCTCGCCGCCGTCATCGATACCGCCCGCGCCCTCACGCCCGAGCTCCGCAACGGCGCCGTGCGCGTGACCCGGGTGCGGTGACGGCCCCCGCGCGCGGACAGCGGCGCGGGGGTCGGGCAGGGGCGCGGTTGCGGCGTGCCGCCTCCTTCGACCTGCCTCGGGCAATCAGGACGGCAGCCGGGGGCGTATCGAATTGGTAAATGCTCTGGCGCAGGCACCAGCTGGCGAGAGCGGCCAGGCGGGCCACGTCCAAGGCCTGCCCCAACCCCTATGTGACACATCCACCCGGCTTGGGACCAGCACCCCGGACCCGAAGAAAGACTGTGCCCATCTCGTGCATGGAGAGGAACATATAGGGTGAGGAATGGCCTGCTGCGGCCGGTACTGGCGGTGGGCAGCACGCAGGTGAGATACTGGCCTCGGCCTGTCCTTTTTCATGGCTGGTATGTCTTACACCGCGGTGGAGAATATAAACTTATGTGGTGTGCCAGCTAGTGGTAAGTTTGCATACTGAGGAGTCCTGTCATTTGCCTGGACGCCGACGGTCGGGCGATCCTGTGCGGGTATCGATCTCGCAAGCATCTGGAGCTTCCTTGCGTACCGGCGTCTCCTGCACCGTCTCTCCGGCCGCCTACGCACGCCTGACGGTGATGGTCGAAAATCCCCCCCACCCCAGAAACCCGTCGGGCGCGCCGCCATGGTGCGGGCCCCGGTCGAGGGTGGGGGCACGGGGGCGATCCTGCGCCGTACGGGCCGGCACAAGGCGACCGTGTGGCGCGGGCCGGCACGTTACCCGGCCGGAGGGGGTTGCGGGTCTGCTGCGCGACAAGACCCGACCGCTGGGCCAGCCGCCCACCCCGGAAGCCCCGGGGCCGGCCCTGTGGACCCGGCCCCATGCAAAACCGCCCGGGGAGGCCGCCCACGGGCCTCTGCGCGCGAGGGCCCGGGAGACGGGGCTGTCCCAGGATACGGTGCGCCGCATCTGACGGCGGCAGGGCCTGCTGCCCCATCGGTGCCGGCAGTGCACACTGTCCCGGGATCCGCACTTGGCGGCCCAGGTGCGGGACATCATCGGGCGGTACGGGGCCCCGCCCGACCCTGCGCGGGTGCTCTCGGTCGACGCAAAGACCCTGATGCAGGCCCTGACGCGCACCCCGACGCCCTGGCCTCTGCGACCGGGCTACCCGGAAACCCGGACCCACGACTATCGTCAGCACGGCACCATGGCCCTCTTCGCCGCGCTGAACCTTCCCTTTCACCCCACGGCCAGTTCCGGGCTCCATGCCGTCGCAGGGTGCTTGGCCAAACTCCGCCGCCGCCTGCGGCAGCGGGGCATCTTCCCTGCCCGCACGGCCCTGGAAGAGGCCATCCCGCGTTTTCGGGCGGCCTGCCACGCCACGGAGGCCTGTGCCTTCCCGTGGCGTGCGAACCCGGACGAAATCATCGCCGCGCACCAGCGCGGGTACCCGAAACTGCAGGCGGCCCCACAGGACTCTCCTGTATGAGACTTACCACTAGGTCTGCCGGTCTGCACCGCGGGCAGGGCAAACGCAAGATTGTCCAGAGTCCTAAAACCTTAAGCATACAGTCAGGATTCCAGCCAGCCCGTTTGCGTTTGCACACCAGACTCCTGCCGCTCGTTTTCTCCTGCTGCAGCCAGTGGAGAGCCCAACGCCGCAGGAGGGTCAGATTGCGGCATTCCCGTGCCCTGCGCACCCGGCTCCAGTCTGCGTCGAAGGTCACCGGTCACCCGTGAACCGTGTTTTCAATACTCCAGTGGTGCCGGACCGCCCGTGACAGGGTCCGAGTGTAGGGTGGCAGACGAGAGATGAAATACCGGGTCGCGATGGTAACCTCCAGGAGGCGTGCGGCCACGATTGAGAGCAGACTGTGTAGGTCCGGCCAGACCCTTGCGGGGTCTACGCGTACTGGAAGTAGTCCAAGTCTCCGATGACTCGTATCTGTCCCATGGTCACTGTGGACGGTATTATCAATATCATAGGGTGCTTTTCAGCCCGTCCCGCGGCCTCATCGCCGGTGAAGGTGCCCTGCACGGCCTCATAGAGCGTAGGTGGGTTGGCCTTGAGACTCAGAACGGAATTGGCTTCTTGCGCCCGAATGTCCTAGGCCATCCTCTGGTGACACCCTAGGGCATCGATCGTCATTCCACAGCCAGCTAACGCCAGCATGGACAGCAGGCCCGGGATTGCCGTAATCTCGTGGGATTTGTTGTCCACCACGGTCTGACCCCATGCCCGCCGCGGGGCCTGGGCCCAGGCATTCACGAGATGCAGGAGCGACGGGTCTTGCGCCCGATCATGGGAACGGCGGACCGTCTTGCCACCAATAGCCACCACTTCTCCTGCCAGATGGGTCCGGAGGCTCTCCACCTAGGTCCGAAAGCCAGATGCAAACTGATCCGGATCCAGCAGGCCGCAGACCCGCCAGCAAGTATTAGGCGCAGGGATGCCATGGGGCAAGTCCAGCCACTCCGCATACCCAGCAGCCGGGGCGGGCCTGACCCTATTCCGCGATTTCTCCCCGGTTGCCGGCTTCCCAAGGAGCGTGGTCAGGGCCATGAAAAGAATGGTTTCCAGCGCATGCCGGCGGGCAGGGCAGCTTTGTGGATCTTCCAGATCGGCAAACGATTCCAGGAGGGGTAGGGTCTACGACTAGGTCATGAGGACCTCTCCCGCAACCTCCCATGTATAGACCCTCATCTTGCCACAAACATAATCTTGCGTTTGCCCTGGAAAGTAGTCCCCCAAGGCTGTCTCATTACACAAGATTCAACCATCGGGGGATATAGTCGGGATGGTCGGCGGCCCGTTCCCGCTTGGCTTTCAGGCTTTGGACGGTGTGGTCCTGCTCCCGCAGGTGGCGGGCCCGGTGCTCGGCGCCCCGGGGTCCCGCGCGCGGGCGGCATCCTCTACGTACTGCGAGCCACGGGACTGACAGACCCCCGGGGTCCCGCGCGCGGGCGGCATCCTCCCCACACGGCACGTCCCAAACCCAGTGCAGCGCGTGCTCGATGCTCCCATGGGACCGTACCGCGGCCCGCAGGTCGGCGGCACGGGCAGGGCCGCGGGAAAGAACATAGCGGGTCTGGGTACGGGTGCAGCCATTTGGCTGGACCTTGCTCTCCCGGCATACCATGCGGTGCCGAGGGGGCCAGGCATGCAGGGTGTGCCGTAGGTCCAGGTCGGCAGAGTCGGCCCCCATCGTACGACAGCGGCGGGTTTCAATGCGGCCCTTGGCCCACGGTGACCTTTTCCTCGGCACAGTGCCCGTGCTTCCGGTCTTGCGGGAAGAGCCACACCCCATGCTTCCCCAAGCCGGATTGGTGCTTCTTGAGAGGCCGCACGGAGTCACCGCCTGGGTCCACCATGGCTGCGGCTACGGAGCGCGGGTATCCCGACCCAGAGAGGGCCCCGTCAATTGTCACCGTGCAGCCTGGGAGGTGCAGCCGTTTCCGCAGGGCGGACCGCACCGAGATGGCATGAGCCTGGTCCGGCACGGCCTGTGGGGCCAAGTACAGGCGCTGGTCTAGAAACCGGCGCCGTGGCGACAGACGGTTTTCGCATCACCGGGTGATGGACCAGCCGCCGTCGGCACCGAGCATGACCGCCCATAGGGCCGCGACCAGGAGCATGGGCAGGGGATACAGACGACGACGGGCCCTTCGCGGGTCAGGAATGGTGTGCAGGCCTGCCCACCCACAGGGGCGCATGGTCGGCGTCGCGCGGGGGCAGATCCAGGTCCGGGGCCAGAAAGACCCAGTCCGCATCGAGGGGCATAGCCCGAAACCGCCCGCAATCAGGCAGAATCACAGCCCTGTCCGTCTATGGTACTGCCCTCTGCCCTGGGGGCATGGCATGGGCCTCCAGGCCCGCGTCGGGTGTCCCCTCAAATTTTAATGAGACAGCCCTGAGTGGTCCCCGCCCCGGAAGCGGCTATACTGGGCCCCTACAGCCAAGAGAAAGAATAATAAGGAGAACAATCAGGATGGACAAGACTGTATCCGATGCGCATGGGAGGCGCCGGTTGATAGCCGTGGATGTGGGGGATGTTCGGTCTGCATCCGGTGCGCGTAGGAGACGTGGGGGAGGACCTGCTGCTGCCGTGGCACCGGTCTCCGGCCCCTGCGCCAACGGCCTTGTGGTGCCCCAGCCGGAGGCCCATCCGGAGCTGGTGCGGGACTGTGAGGTGCTGCTGTCCCTCCGAGACACCCTGACCAAGCCGGCGGGGGTGGGGGGCGCGCCTTGGGGCGGGCGGCGGCGTCCCTTGCGGCGGCGAGGGGCGGGCGGCGACCTCAATTGGGATGCTGCCCGGCCCCTCACGGAGTGGAAGGGGATCGGTGTGGCCGCGGACCATGCGTCTCTGCGCGTAGTGGCCCTGAGCCTGGTCGGCATTCCATTGCAGGGCTCCCTCCCCCCGGCACTGGGCCAACTCGCCCACCTGCAGCGCCTGTACCTGTCTGGCAACCAGCTAACGGGGAGCATCCCTCCGGAACTGGGCCAACTCGCCCACCTGCAACTGCTGGTCCTGGACGGCAACCGGCTGACGGGGCCCCTCCCCCCGGAACTGGGCCAACTCGCCCACCTGCAACTGCTGTACTTGGCCAACAACCGGCTGACGGGGCCCCTCCCCCCGGAACTGGGCCAACTCACCCAGCTGCAGGCGCTGCTCCTGTCCGCCAACCGGCTGACGGGGGCCCTCCCTCCGGCACTGAGCCGGCTCGCCCACCTGCAGCGGCTGTCTCTGTCCAACAACCAGTTGACGGGGGGCATCCCCCCCGCACTGGGCCAACTCGCCCAGCTGCAGGCGCTGTCTCTGTCCAACAACCAGTTGACGGGGAGCATTCCCCCCGCACTGGGCCAACTCGCCCAGCTGCAGGCGCTGTCTCTGTCCAACAACCAGTTGACGGGGAGCATCCCCCCGGAACTGGGCCAACTCGCCCAGCTGGGGGGACTGTCTCTGGCCGACAACCAGCTGACGGGGAGCATCCCCCCCGCACTGGGCCAACTCTCCCAGCTGAGGGGACTGTCTCTGGCCGACAACCAGCTGACGGGGAGCATCCCCCCGGAACTGGACCAACTCTCCCACTTGCAGCGACTGGACCTGGCCGGCAATCCGCTAACGGGGAGCATCCCTGCGTCTTTACAGAATGTGCCTGACCATGATCTCGACCAGCTCGGTCTTTCCGTATGCGACTGACCCAGCCCGCAGGCCCGTGGCCCGGCATGGGCATCGAATCCTCCTGGAATCTGCCAGGCATGCTGCCCGTCCGGACTCACCTGCGGTCGGCAGCGTGGCGCACCAAGTACGCGTCTAGTTCCCGCGTCGGCCAAGCCAGCAGGTCATAGCTTGGAGTGTCACACACGATCCGGTGGAGCACAAAGGGGGGAGTGGCCTCCCGTCCGACCCTGGTGACTGCGCCAGGCCAGTTCCAGGCGCAGTGCCACCTTGCTCCATGTGCGTCTCATGGCAACTGCGGAAGGCCACTACATCCACGACCGTATCCCTGCTGATCCTGGGCTGTGCAGTGCAGCAGGGCATCTTCCCAAAATGGGGCCCACCGCCAAGGCCAAGAAGCAACTCAGGCGCTCTTCCCACTAGTTTTCAAATGCCAGCCCCTGTCTCCTGCGACTGGGCCGGATCGGCAGAATTTGCGGGCCCCAAACTTATGTCAACAAAAATCACGCGATCCTTGACCTCGACCGGAAAGGTTTCGGCCATATAGGGGCCTTCCACCATCTCGTACGACGCGACCGTCACGTCGTAGTGACGGACCCGAATCCGGTCCGGGGCATGCCAGGATTGTCCGGTGCGGATGTCAAACTCCCAGCCATGCCACGGGCAGCGCAAGATCTCGCCACGCCGCGTGTAGGTCAGCTCCCCAGGCCGGTCGCCAAACAGGAAACCCGTGACCCTGCCCTTGCACAGGGGGCCGCCCTGGTGGGGACAGGTGTTGCGCAGGGCGAAATATTCCCCCTTGACGTTGAAGACCCCGATGGTGCGGCCGGCAACCTCCACAATTTTGCGATGGCCCACCGGAATCTCGGTCACCGTGGCCACGGCATACTTGGGCATGGGCGGCTAGTCCGGCAGATGGTAGAGGCGGCGCGCGTTCTCCGACATGATCATCTTGCGCATTTCGGCCGGGACCGAGGCCGGCAAGGCCCGGTCCGGAGCATCGAAGTCCCAGTGGGGATAGTCGGTGGCAAACATCAAGCGGTCCGCCATGTCCAGCTGGTCCATCAGTTCCATGAACTGATGATTTTCCAAAGGCTCTTCCATCGGCTGCGTGGAAATCCAGAAATGCCTGCGGATGTAGTGAGAAGGCAGCTCCTTCACCCGGATGAGTTCCCTGTGCAGCTTCTGGTAGGTGGTGTCCAGTCTCCACATCAACGGCACCATCCAGCCAAAACCGCCCTCTATCAACACGAACTTGAGATCCGGAAACAGCTCGAAAACACCTTGGCTGACCAGACTGGTCACTTGCGCCTGGAAACTCTGGGCCATGCCCGCGTGGTCTTCGATATAAAAGCTGGGCCATCCGGCCCCGGTCAGGGGGTATCCGCCTGTGCCGCCAAAATGGACGGCGATGGGCAGATCGTATTCCACGGCGGCCTCGTACATGGGCCAATACTTTCTCTGGCCCAGAGGTTCCCGCGTGCGGGTAATCAGGAGCACCTGCACAAAATCGGGGTGATCCCCCAAACGATGAATCTCGGACGCCGTCAGCTCCCCGCTTTCGTAAGGCACTATGAGTGATCCCTTGATGCGGCGGTCCTGGGAGGTCCACTCTTCCAGCTGCCAGTCGTTGATGGCTTGCGAGGCGGCCAATCCGAAATCCAGGTTCAGAATTTCACCGGCCCCGGTCAGCGGGGTCAAGATGGCGTAATCCAGATCGTAGGCATCGATCAACTGCTCCTGGGTAAAGGCCAGATTGGAACCCGGGAGAGAGCCATCGGGGGGCCAGGCATCGTGGCGGGCCGCCTGCGGATTGGCCCGGGGGTAGTGGCTGCCGTCATAGCTGAGCCGCCCATGGTCAACATAGAACTGGCGCCAAAAGGGAGACAGAAATCTCTCCAGGGCGCCCTCGCCGAGATAGGCGTGGACATCGCAGTCAATGATCGCGGTCTTCGTTCTGGCAGGGGTGTCCAGTGCCCCTGCCGGTGCGATTGTCGGTACAGCCATCAGTATTTCACCTCATTGTCTGCAGATGCCCAGTGGCAGTTCTATGTCACCTCTAGATTATAGAAGGTCTGCGGATTGGACAGACTCAGCTTGTGCCTGGCTTCCGCCGCCATGAAGGAAGGCCATATCTCCTGCGTTGAATCGAAGTGCCAGTGGGGGAAGTCAGTGGCAAAGAGGAGTAGGTCCTCACCCCCCATCTGGTCCAGAATCTCCTGATTCTGGGCAGGTTCCGGACTGCTGTCCAAGGGCAGCATGGACCACCGGAAATGACGCCGCATGTATTCGGAAGGCAGATCCTTGACCCATGGCACGTTGTGACGCAGCCCCTTCCATTCCTTGTTCATGCGCCACATCAAGGAGGGCACCCAAGTGAAGCCTCCTTCCAGCAGCGCCACAAAGATGCCGGGGAAGCGATCAAAGACCCCCTCGTATACCATGCTCATGACCTGGGACTGGAAGATCTGGGCCATGCCGGCATAGATCTCGAAATAGGTGTTGGGCCAGCCCACGCCCGAAGGCGGATTGCCGGGGGCGCCGCCAAAACTGATGGCCACCCGCAGACCCGCTTCCTCGATGGCAGAGAACATCGGATCGAAATTGCGATTGCCATAGGGCATGCGGGAACGGACTGGCAGCACCACCTGTACAAAACCCGAGTGCCCTTGCCATCTCCGGACCTCCGCGGCCGCAGCGGCCGGATTCTGGCTGGGCACCACCAGCGAGGCCTTGAAGCGGGTGTCCTGGGACAGCCACTCCTCCGCTTGCCAGGTGTTGACCGCGGTGGCCATGGACACAGCCAGGTCCAGCGACTGAATGGACTGGATGCGGTAGGAAGGGTTGAGAATCCCCACGGTGATGCCCCACTTGTCCAGCACATGCTCCCGGACCAGATCTACGCGGTCCTGAGTTGCAGGGGCCGCATCGGCCCTGAAGAGGGGCCGGTATGCGGGATGATACGAGGTAGCCATGGGGTCCGGATAGTCATCGGCATCCGGGCCCACAAAGGCGGACTCCTCGCAGTAGTCCACCCAGTGTTCGGGCAGGTACGGGTACAAGGCCGACAGGGTCGGCACCTCGTTGTGAATGTCGCAGTCAATCATGGGCAGGGTCCAAGGCCGAACGGGAAACTGGCAGCTGTATGGGGGGCAGTGTAGCAGGCATGTCCTTGGTCCAGTCGTGGCGGAAAGCAGGGGACACTGTCCGTTGCGCGTCGACCGGCAGCCTACATGCCGAATCCGGCGCCGCCGTCGACCTTCAGGTGCGCCCCGGTAATCATGCTGGCCGCATCCGAGGCCAGAAACAGAAAGGCCTGCGCCACATCCAGGGGTTGCACCAGGCGACCCAAGGGGGTTGCAGCCAACCGTCTTGCGTAATTGGCCGGACAGTCAATGCTCGTGGAGGCGTCATTGGGACTGTGCGGCCTGTTCTCCCGCAGGAAGGGAGTGTCCACATGGCCGGGCGACACGATATTGCACCGAATCCGGTCTCCAGCATAGGCCTGGGCCGTGCTGAGGGTCAGGCCATGCATGCCGGTCTTGCTGGCGGCGTAGGCCGGATTCGGGCCGGCGTGATGCGTGGCCAAAGACCCCATGTTGACAATGGAACCAGAGCCTCCGCGCCGCATGGACGGGACCACGGCCTTGATGCCCAGAAACGCCCCGGTCAAGGCTGTCTGCACAATGAAGTGCCACTGCTCTTCGGTTTGGGCATCAAAGCGCTGGCGAATGTTGGCGCCGGCAATGTTGCTCAGGATGCCGACAGACCCAAACTCCTGTTCAGCCGACGCCACGACGCGGTCCCAGTCGGTCCGTTGCGTGACATCCATGTGGCAGAACAGGGCACGACCTCCCTGGGCCTGCACTGCGGCCGCGGCGGCCTGGCCGCGTTCCGCGTCGAGGTCAGCCAGACAGACAGCGGCGCCCGCTTGCGCGAACAACAAGGCCTGGGCCCTGCCCATGCCGCCGGCTGCCCCTGAAATCAAGGCCACTTTGCCTGCAAGGTCGAACATGGGACATCTCACCAAGGGGAGACTGGAAGCAGAAAATGTCTGCGGCCTAGGCCGGCAGAAAGTCCGGCAGGCCCGTGACCATGGCCAAGACTTGCGGATCCAAGGCAACGCCCAGACCCGGTTCTGCCGGAATGGCCAATTCACCGGCCTCGTTCAACTGCCAGCCGTCTGCCTTCAGGTCATCCACATAGACCGACCCCGAGATGTACTCCACCAGATGGGTGTCCGGCAACGCCGAGGCCAACTGCAGATCGGCCGCCAGCCCAATGGCCGTGTTCCAGCCATGCGGAATCAGCCGGATGCCATGAGCATGGGCCAGCCAGCCAATCTTGCGCATTTCCGAGAGGCCCCCCACCTTGGTGACATCCGGCTGGACAATGTCGAAAGCATGCCCGGAGAGCCAGGGCTGAAAACTCTGGCGGCGTGTCAACACTTCACCCCCCGCAATCGGCACGGGCGAGCTCCGCCTCAGCTCTTGATAGTCATGCAACGCATCGGGGAGCAGAGGCTCCTCAAACCAGGTCACATCATATCGGGCCAACATCTGTGCAGTGCGCAGCGCCCATTTCAGATCCTGGCTCCAGAAGGCGTCGCTGGCCCCGGCATCCACCATGAGCAGAGAGTCGGGCCCCACCGTGGCGCGAGCCGCCTGCACAATTTCTTCATCCAGGTGGTCGGATACCCGGCCAAAGGGGCCCCAGCCCATCTTGAAAGCCTTGAAACCGGCTTCCCGGAGCACCGCCAGAGCGTGGCTCAATGCGGCCGGTTCATCCATAAGCAGGGACGCGTAAGGCATGACGGATTCCCGGTACCGTCCTCCCAGCAAGCGGCCCACTGGCTGGCCGGTCGCCTTGCCCAGGATGTCCCACAAGGCCAGGTCCAGGCCACTGATGGTATGGGTGATGGAGCCGCCGCGGCCCATCCAGAATGTGTTTTGGTGCAGCTTCTCGGAAACCCGCTCCGGTTCCAAGGCATGTTCGCCCTGCAGAAAAGGCCACAACACGTCCATGGCGCCCCGCACTAGGGCATCGTGCGTGAAGACACTGCCCAGTCCCCAGATTTCCGCATCCGTCTGCAGCAACAGAAGTGTATGAATGCACTGCACATTCTCAATTTCCGCGCTCCAGCCTCCTGCCGGCGTGGCGCCCCGCAGACCGGCAATCTTGAAATCCGTGATTTTCATCGGGAAGGTTCCTCCGGAATGTGGACGGGCCTGTCGCAATTTCCATGCCGGGCCCTCTGCCCGGTGCCCAGAATGCACGTCACGGGTCTCCGCCGCCGCGCCCGGTCCCGACGTTGCAGAGTCCCTGACAACGCGCCGCATGGTCTATATTCAATGCTGGCACAACAGGCCACATCGGGTTTTGGACAGGAGGAGCAATGAAGATGCAATGGTCAACGGATCAGGAGCTGTTTGCCGTGGTGCGCCGCAATCTCTTTCCGGCCGTCGTGGGTGACATCATGGATACGCTCGGATTGCGGCACCAGTTTCTGCCCCCTCAGATCAGACCGCTGGACACGTCCATGGTCGTGTGTGGCCGCGCCATGCCCGTCCTGTCGCACGATGTGTACCGCATCCCTGCATCCAGCCCGGATGCCCAGTCAGAGCCCTTCGGATTGATGATGAGAGCCCTCGACAGCCTGCAGCCTGACGAGGTCTACGTGTGCACCGGAGGGTCGCCCGCCTACGCGCTGTGGGGCGAATTGATGAGTCAACGGGCCAGGTATCTGGGGGCCGCAGGGGCAGTTCTCAACGGATACCATCGCGACACCCAAGGCATTCTGGATGCCGCATTTCCCACTTTTTCCACCGGCGCCTATGCACAGGACCAAGGGCTGCGCGGGCGCGTAGTCGACTTTCGGGTGTCCATATCCGTGGGACAAACCGTGATTCAACCGGGCGACATCCTTTTCGGCGACCGGGACGGAGTATGCGTCATTCCCCAGGCAGCGGAAGCGGAAATCCTGCAAGAGGCGTGGGTCAAGGTGCAGGGAGAGAACGTGGTCCGAGATGCCATCATGCAAGGCATGGGCGCGGAAGCCGCCTTTCGCCAGTATGGAATTCTGTAGGCGGGAACTGCCCGGAGGATGGCCGGATGGCTCCATGCCCGTGGCAGCGCAGCCGACACAACTCCTACCCTCCCTGTCTCTGGGATTGGCCAAAACTCTTCTCCATCTCCGCCAGACACACGGATCCCACGGGCTCTTCACAGGGGGCGTCCAGACCTTGGGCGTCCACCGAGGCATCGGTCAGTTCAAGATAGCAACGGCAAATGTAAGCCTTTTGGCCCACGCCGGGGACTGGCACCTTCACCCAGTTTCCGTTCTTGGTCAGAGTGAGGCCATGGGTCTCTGCCTCGGCCTTGATGGACATGAACTTGTCCAGGCTGGGCCAGGTGCGCACATACAGGTCTGCCTCCGGAACATCCGCTTTCAAGCGCACGGGCACTGGTGGATTCAGCTGGACCTCAAAATCCTTGGGTTCCTCCAGGGGAACGGCGTTTTCGGTTTCCCCTGCCCCTCCGCCGCCACAGGCCACGGCCAGCAGCAGGACGAGCAAGACACCCCACAGGGGACCTGACAAACGTCGGATCAGCATGCAAACACCCCCTCGCGACTGCTGCAGAACCTCGTGGCCACCATCGACCATCGCCATTGCCTATTTCCCGGCAACACAAAAATGGCGGAGCGGCAGTCCCTGCCCAGAACCGCCGCTCCGCCTTCCCTGCAGGCAGAGCCCACGCAAGGCTATTCCGCCGGCGTGAGATTGAACATCACAAACTTGAACTCAGGCCACCATGTGAAGGGCACGGCATAGACATTGTCGGACGTCGGCCAACCTTCCCAGTACGTGGCATTGAAGGGCATGACGTATGTGGTTTGCACTACCGCAAGGCCAGGCAGCTGCTCAAAGTAAATGCGGACCGCCTCACGATACAGGGCCTCAATCGCCGGGTCGTTGGGGCTCATGGACTCAATCTGAGCCATGATCTCGGTCAGTTCCGGCACATTCAGGCGGATCCAGTTTCCTGCGGTCGCCCGCTCCCCGATGGGCTTGGCATTCGTGTGCTTCCAGTCGGCAAACGTCATTGGCCCTTCCGCCCAGTTGCCACAGAACCAGTGGGACGTAATGTCGAAGGTCCCCAGGTCGCGCGCCTCGTTGAAGGGGCCGCTTTCCAGACGCTGCACCACCGTCTCAATGCCCACCTTTTCCAACTCTTCGGTGAGGTCCAAGGCTATGTCGTGTTCCACCACCGCAAAACTGGGGGTGATGATCGTGTAGGACATGCGGTTGCCTTCGCCATCCACGCGAATGCCGTCGCTGCCCCGTTCAAAACCCAGATCATCCAGGATTTGCTCGGCTCGGGCCGGATCGAAGCCCAGCTCGAATTCGGAGCGAATGTCCTCGAAGGAGTAGCTGTCATGCACGCCCCAGTCCGCCCAGGGGAAGCGGGCCGGCACCGTGGGAATGCCAAACAGCAGGTCCGCGGCCTTCTGCCGGTTCAACACCGCATTAAAGGCGTGCCGGACTTCCGGCAGGGACAGAGGATACTTGGCCGTGTTGAACCAGATGGCCCGCGGGCACGGATCGCGCCAGCCCGCCAGGATCACGTTTTCGTTGGCTTCCATGGCTGCCTGCTGCAGAGCCGAATCGCTCAAGGCGTGGGCGTGATCAATCTTGTTGACCTTCAGGTCCGCAATCTCGGCTTCCGGCACCCGTTCATTCCGGATCACGTAGTACTTGGGGCCCACTTCGTAGCCCAAGTCCTGGGCCCAGTAGTCTTCATCCTTTTCCCAGATGATCATGAACTGGTCCGGGAATTCCTCCATCAGCTTGTAGGGGCCGGTCAGCACTGGCGGGAAGTTCTTGAATTCCAAGGGGTTTTCGCCTTCCCAGACATGCTTGGCCTGCACAGCAAAGCCCCAGGCATTGGCGAACTGCATGTGGAAACGCGGATTGGGCTTGGTCAGATTGAGCACCACGGTCTGGGCATCCGGCGTTTCCACGGAGTCAACCCATTCCTGCATGGTGGCGCCCCAGCGCAGCGCCGCGTCCGATTTCACCATTTCAATGGTGAAGGCCACATCCGCGGAGGTGAACGGTTCCCCGTCGTTCCAGTGGGCTTCGGGACGGGTGATGATGGTCATCTGCGTGTAGTCGTCGTTGTAGGAATAGCTCTCCCCCAACCAATTGACAAACTCGCCGGTGGCCCAGTTGATATTGAACAGGTGCTCCTGGCCCGCCTGCCACATGCCACGCGTGTCACCACTGGGCACAAACGGATTGTAGCTGCCGAAGACACTGAAGGTGCCTGTCTCGTTAATGATCACAGCCTCTTCCCGGGGGACCGGAATGTATTCACCCGCCACCCCGGCGTCGGCTGGCTCCTCTCCTGCGGTTCCAGTCACGTCCGCCGGAGGCGCAGTGGTGCAAGCCCCCAGCATCAGCAACAAGAGCACCAACCACATGCCTGTATAACGCAATCTCATGTGAACCTCCCTCAAAATCAGGATCATGACTGAAACGCAGATCCAGACCGTTGAACAAGCAAAGCAGGGGCCGGGGCGACCGCTGAGGTCCAAGTCCCCTTGCCGTCTGGCAGCCTCTCCAGGCACACCAAACACTCCCTACACAGGAGCCGCCAGAGCCGCGTCTTATTCAATTCTGCTGAACCAACGGCACTTATGATACTAGAATCTGGGCACAAAAGCCCCATCCGCAACACATTCCTGGCCGAGTTGTTTCGATCAAGACCTTGGGGCGGACACATCCTGGAATGGCAAGCCAAGAGCATGTCCAGCCAGGCGTGCACGTGGAGACCCAAGCCCATGGACAGGCGCAGTGGCCCCTTCCGGCCCCAGTCCATGCTCCAGACGGCGGCCCGCCTGGCCAGACAATCCCGCGGGCCAAATGCTCGGCCTGACCTGAAACGGTCCCCCTACGTCTCGCGCCATGCCATCTTTCTGTGCACCAAGTACAGAAAGAGGGCGGAAACGCCCGCAAGGAGGAACAGGTCCAACCCGAGTTGCCACGTCATGGGCCCCAGCAAGGTCTGCCGCAGGGCCGAGGCCCCATAGGTCGCGGGATTGAACCAGCCAGCCAGGCGCAGGCTCCCAGGCAGGTTTCCTTGCGGCATCAGGACTGGACCCAGCACCATGAACAGAAACAGGAGTGCCGAGCTGCAGGTCTGGGCCTCCTCCGCGGTGCGTGAGGCCACACCGACATAGGCGCCAAGTCCCGCCAAGGCCAAGGCTGTCAGCGGCAGCACGGCAAAGAACAATGGATGCAAATGCAGGTCAACCTTCAGGAAGACAGCGCCGTACACCAAGGTGACCGCGAGGGACGGCAAGGACAGCAGGAAAAAGGCGGCCAGCACGGCAACCACGATCAGCCAGCGCTGAACAGGGAGGGTGGCATAGTAGTCAAGGGTGCCCATGTCACGCATCCAGGTGAAGCGTCGGGTCATGCGCTGCATGTTGGTGAACATGAGGGCGATGATCAGGTTCCCGCAGAGAATGTACGCGAGCCGGTCGGCATCGGCCTGTGGACCCGCCACGTTGCCCAGCAAAGTGATAAAAATCACTGGTGCGATCATCCCGGTAAGGAGCAGCGGACGCCACCCCCATCGCCAGTTCAGGAGTTCCTTGTGGCAGAGCTCAAGCAGCTGGGCCCAGAGCGGCGTGCGTTCCGGCTGGCTGGGTCCGTCGGAACGCTGTGGGGGCACCTCGGAGTCCGTCATGACAGCCGGAGCTTCATGGGGCATGGTCTTTGGCAGCGTAGTACAGGTACAGGTCTTCCAGGTTGGGCGACATCAAACGGAAATCGTCGATCGGAAACCTGGACAGCAGATCCAGCGCGTTGTCCACCTAGGACCGGGAAAGACGGATACACCAACGCCCTGGAGCCAGCTCTTGGAGAGGCAGCTCGGGCAGGTGCAGAGACAGGTCCGGCGCCCCATGGATTTCCAGACGCAATTGAGAGCCGATGCGTTGCCTGAGTTCCTCGGGTTGGCCCAGAGCCACCAACTGGCCCGCGCGCAGGATCCCGACCCGCTGCACAATCTTTTCGGCTTCCACGGCATCATGGGTCACCAAGATGATGGTGGTGCCCTGCTCGCGATGCAGGCTCCGCAACAGATCCCATACCTGCCGCTTGCGTTGCGGTGACAACTGGTTGGTTGGCTCGTCCAGGATCAATACCGGCAGAGAACCGACCAACGCAATCGCCAGCTGCAACAAACGACGTTCGCCGCCCGAAAGGCGACCACTGCTCTGGTGGCACAGAGTCTCCAGGTGCAACAGCTGCAACAGGCGGTCCCGTTCGGCGTGGGCCATCGACCGCCGATGTCCCCGCAGGAAGGCCGTATGAAAGAGAATTTCGCCCACGGTCAGATGATTGAGCAACTGACCACCTTGCGGCATATAACCCACCTGGCGAGGGATGCGCAAAGGATCCTCTTGCACAGGATGGCCTTGAAAGAGAAGGCAGCCGCTGTCAGGCCGGACCAGGTTGACCATCTGGCGCACCAACGTGGTCTTGCCGGCCCCGTTGTCGCCCAGCAGTCCAAAGACCTCGCCCTGGGGGATTTGCAGGGTGATGGCCTGGTTGGCAGGTCGGGCGTGGGAGGCGTAGGTCTTGGACAGGGCCTGGATATCGTAGACAAGCATGGGCGGAAGCAAGGCAGAATCTCAGACACCCTGAATCAAGTATGGCAAAGGTCCGCGGATTCTTCCGGCCAATTTCACCGGGCCCGCTCCTGCACTCCTTACGGCCCCTCCGGACAGCCTGCGTCAGGTCAGAGTGTCCGTCCGCACAGGTGGAAAAGCGGTCTGTCCTCCCAAGACAGGAATCGGAATTGCCGAATGTGGGACTGCAGCCAGCCCCGCACCGGGAAAAGTCTCGCACCGAGTGCGACCCGGGCCTGCGGAGACAAGTCAAGGCATTTCGTCACACGTCGCTCAACTTGGAGGCAGCGGCATGCTGACGGGCACTTCCTGGCCTCCCTGCCGCGCAGAATCAAGCAGTCCTTGAATGATGACATTCGTCATGAGAGCCTCCCAGGGATCCAGCGGCGATGGCAAGTCTTTTTCGATCGCCTGGTAAAAGGCTTCGATTTCACGGAAGAACTGAACCTGCTGAGGACTCTCCTCCACCTGCAACCGGACATCGGACAGCACGCCGCAGGTGTCCTTGTACAAGGTCAGTTGCGGTGAGAGCTGCAATCCGCCCTCCGTGCCCAACACAAAGGTCTCACCCACCGACTCCATGTGCATGGCCCACACTGATTTCAAGATCAGGACCGCGCCGTTGTCAAACCGGATCCAGCCGGCGCCGAATTCCTCCACATCCAGCTGACTGGGGTCCCAGTTCCAGTGGATGCCCCGCTTGGGGGGGCCCGTGAAGCCAATTTCCGTCAGCGTCATGCCGGACACCGATATCGGTACGGGATGGCCCATCAGCCACAATGCCGTATCCAAGGCGTACACCCCGATATCCGCAGTGGCTCCGAAGCCAGCGGTGGCTTCCGAAATGAACGTGCGGCCCGGAATGCCCCTGCGCCGCTGCGCCACGGTTTCGGCATAGTAGATTCGGCCCAGGACCCCGCTTTCGAATATCTCTCGTGCCGTCATGATGTCATCCGAAAAGCGGGACTTCACGGCACACATGAGAAGCCGGTCGTTGCGCCGGGAGGCCTCCACCATGGCCGTCGCGTCGTCCAGACGGGCCGCCATCGGCTTTTCCACCATCACATGCAACCCGGCATCCAAAGCCGTTACGGTGGGAGCGCGGTGTGCCTGGTTGAAAGTGCAGACATGCACCGAGTCCAGCCCGGGCAAGGCCACAAGATCTTCCATGCTGTCAAAGGCGTGGGCGATGCCATGGACTTCTGCATACTCCTGGGCCTTGCCCGGCACCACATCGGCCACGCCGATGACTTCCACATGGTCCAAGGCGCGCAGGGCGCGCAAATGGGCCCGCGAAATGCCTCCCGCGCCCACAATGGCCGTCTTGAAATTGGCGTTGCCCATACTTGGATTCCCCTCCATGGTGGTGGCGTCCCGAAGGCCGACTCGGCCTGCAGGTGCATGGTGCAGTTGGCCGTGAGACGTGCAGCCTAGTATACAATCGGGCATCGCCTTGTACTCTTGCCGTGATCTAGCCTCCTGTTGCACCACTTGACTTGACTGGTGCGAGCCCAATGCCCTCTCTGCTCAAGTACGTTCTGTCGCGTTTTGCGATCTTCCTGCTGAACCTCTGGGGCGCCTTCACTCTGGCCTTCATCTTCTTCAACTTGATTCCCGGGGATCCTGTCTCGGCCTATCTGTCCACCATGGAACAGAACTACTCCATGTCCTTTGCGGCGGAGGACGCGGAGGCCATGGTCGCAGCCTACAAGAAGATGCTGGGATACGATGGCACGATGGCGGAGCAATATTGGAGATACCTCTCCAACGTCTTGCTCCGCTTTGACTTTGGACCTTCGGTCATTAGCTTTCCCACGCCCGCCAAGGACCACATCCTGCGGTACCTGCCTTGGACCCTCTGGCTGCTGGGAATTTCCACGCTCCTTTCATGGGGCATCGGGTTCTTCCTGGGAGGAGTGCTCGGGGTCTTCCGGAACAGTCCGGTGTCCAAGACCCTGACCAACATTTCCCTGGTGATTTCTCCGATTCCGCCGTATTTCACGGCCCTGTTTGCCCTGTTCCTGTTGGGCTACTGGATTGCGGTCCTGCCCACCAGCGGAGCCTATTCTCCCCGCGTGGAGCGCACGTTTTCGCTGGAGTTTCTCTTGTCGGCAGCCAAATACGCCATCATGCCGGCCATGGCCGTGGTCCTGGTCGGCGTTGCCGGCACCTTGATATCCACCCGTTCGCTGGTCATCACCATACTGGGTGACGACTACCTGCACTTTGCCGAGGCCAAGGGCTTGCGGCGGGCGCAGATCCTGTATCGATATGTGCTGCGGAACGCCATGCTGCCCCAGGTGACAGCCCTGGCCCTGTCCCTGGGCTTTGCCATCAGCGGGTTCTATCTTGTGGAGATCATCTTCAAGTATCCGGGCATGGGGACCCTCTTCCTGACGGCGGTCTCGCGCCTGGATTTCAATACCATCAGGGGCATTCTGCTGATGAACATTACGGTGGTCCTCGCGGCCACCTTCCTGATTGATCTGTGTCTGCCCCTCATTGATCCGCGGGTGCGCCTCACAGGCAACTAGCCATGGCGCTGAAGTCCTTGCGGGCGCTGTGGCCCAGCCATTTCTTCCTGATTGAAGCCTGGGGGCGCAGCCGATACTTTCAGATCGGCGCAGTCATGCTGCTGATTCTGATCCTGATGGCCATCTTCCAGCCCTTTCTCAGCGGTCTGCTGCTGGAGCAGGGCGTGAAACCCACCTCCTTCGGCACCTTCGAGACCTACCTGGACCCTTCCCTGGCCCATCCCTTCGGCACGGACAAGCTGGGCCGTGACTGGCTGTCCCTGGTGTTCGTGGGCATTCGCACCTCCATGCTCATCGCGGCCATTTCCGGCACCACCTCGGCCACGATCGGCATTGCGCTGGGGTTCATTGCCGGGTACAAGGGCGGCTGGGTAGACACCGTGCTGCGCACGGGCACGGACATGGTGCTGGTGATCCCCAGCCTGCCGCTGCTGATCACCCTGGCGCTGTACATGCCCAGCATCAACATACCGATCATGTCCTTGCTGCTGGCCGCGTTCTCGTGGCCTTTCACCACGCGCATACTGCGTTCGCAAGTGCTGTCCCTGAAGGAGCGGGCGTTCGTGGACATGGCCCGCACCAGCCACATGGGGGACATGTCCATCATCTTCCTGGAAATCCTGCCCAATCTGCTGCCCTACCTGGGAGTGTCGCTGGCGGTGGGCATGAGTTCCGCCATGCTGGCGGAAATCGGCTTGCAGTTGATTGGCCTGGGTCCCGGCAACATCAACACCCTGGGGCTGATGATCCAGCGGTCGGTGAACTGGGGCGCCATGGCACTGGGCAAATGGTGGATTGTGTTCGCCCCGGTAGGCACCTTGATCGCGTTTTTCGTTTCGCTGAACCTAATCAACATTGGCCTGGAAGATGCCTTCAACCCTCGCCTGCGAGCCGTAACCGGTGACTGAAATGGCTGACGATCATTTGCTGGACATCACAGACATGCGCATCCACTATGAAAGTGTGCGCGGCACATACAAGGTGGTGGATGGCGTGGATGTCTCGGTCAAGCGTCAGGAGATTTTCGGACTGGCCGGGGAGTCCGGATGCGGCAAGTCCACTTTGGTCGAAGGCATTTTGCGTCTGATCGTGCCGCCCGGCCACATTCGTTCCGGCCAAGCCAATTTCCATCCCTACCCGGAACAGCCGGCAGAATGCCTGGACTTGACCCAGCTGAGCTACGCCGAAATGCGGGCCATGCGGTGGAAGCACCTGTCCTACATCCCCCAGGGCTCCATGAATTCCCTGAACCCGGTCATGCGGATTCAGGACCAGATGGCGGATGTGGCCCTGACGCACGAACCCATGTCCCGCGAGCAGGTGGAAACCCAGCTGCGTGAGCTGCTGGGCTTCGTAGGCTTGCCGGAATCCGTCAGCAAGGCCTACCCGCATGAACTCTCCGGGGGCATGAAACAGCGAGTATGCATTGCCATGTCCATGCTGCTGCGTCCGGCCCTGATCGTGGCCGACGAACCGACCACGGCCTTGGACGTGAACGTGCAACGAGCGGTGCTGGAGATGATCCGCAACTTGCGCGATGCCTTTGGGGCCACCATCATCTTCGTGTCGCACGATCTGGCGGTCCATGCGGAACTGGTGGATCGACTGGCCATCATGTACGCCGGCGAGGTCATGGAAGTCGGCACGGTCTACCAGATCTTTGACAGCCCCCAGCATCCCTACACCAGGCGTCTGATCCACTCGATTCCGAGCCTGGGCGGGGAACGGGTGCGCCTGGAGACCATTCCGGGACAGGCACCCTCCCCCCTGGCCTGGCCTTCCGGCTGCAGGTTTCATCCGAGGTGTCCCGAGGCCATCCCGGTCTGCAGCCGAGTCGAGCCCCGGACCGTGCAGCTGGACGATGGCCGCGCCGTGTCCTGCCACTTGCTGGACAGTGAAATGGTGTTGGAGTGAGGTCCGACATGGCCGCGCCGCTGCTGGACATCCAGAATCTGCAAGTGATCTACCGCGATGGAGGCCTGTTCCAAGGGGGCAGGCACACGGTGGCGGTGGACAACGTGTCGCTGGAAGTGCCACCTGAACCCTCCCTGCTCACCTTGGTGGGAGAGAGCGGCTCCGGCAAGTCCACTCTGGCGCGCGCCATCCTGGGCCTCAAGTCCTACGACACTGGCCAGATCCGCTTTCAGGGTCAGGACATGGCCCGCTTCAGCCAGCCTCAATGGTTCGACTTTCGCCGGCAGGTCCAACCCATCTTTCAGGATCCCTACGCCAGCTACAATCCGTTTTATCGCATTGACAGGGTCTTCAAGACCTTGGTCCGCAAATTCAAGTTGGCGTCCAACAGCCTGGACACGGAGAAACTGATCGAGGACTCGCTGCGGGCCGTCGATCTGCGGCCGCCGGATGTGCTGGGCCGGTACCCGCATCAGCTGTCTGGCGGTGAACGCCAAAGGGTCATGCTGGCCCGGGTCTACATGATGCGTCCCCGCCTGATCATTGCCGATGAACCCATTTCCATGATCGACGCGGCGTTGCGGGCTCTGTTCCTCAACATTCTGCTGGACTTCCGGGAGCAAGGCATTTCCTGCCTCTTCATCACCCACAACTTGGCCACCGCCTATTATCTGGGAGGCGACATCATGGTCATGTGCCGGGGCCGGGTCATTGAGAGAGGCCACATGGACGATGTCATCCAGAACCCCTCCCACCCCTATACCCAACTCCTGATCGATTCAGTGCCCTCTCACGATCCGCACCAGCGCTGGGACACCGCACATGGCACCACAGCCCTGGATTCCTCGGAATTCGAGTTTTCCGAACATGCCTGCGTTTTCCAGGCCCGTTGTCCCCACGTCATGGACCAGTGCCGCACAGCGCGGCCCCCGTTTTTCCCCGCGCATGAAAAGTCGGGTCAGGACAGCGCCTGTTTTCTGCATGAGGAAGGTCAGGCAAACAGCCCCGCTGTCGGTTCCCGGCAGTGACTGCTCCCCGGTTCCGGCAGGCCGACTTCCCCTGGGTCAGAACGCCCTTGCTCCCAAAATGCCGCTTTTTCGGTTGGCAGGTAGCGTATGGGGTATCATCCTTGGAGTTTTGACAGAGACATTGAAGCCGATTTGATCTTTAGGGAGGTTTTCCAGTGGCATATTCACATACCAACGGCAAGGGAGTCACGTACTACCTGCATGCCAACGAGCGTGTATCCAAGTCCGGCAACAAAAGCCATACCTACTTCTTCGCACGCGACGTGCGCGACAATGCCTTGGACAGTGTGCCCGAAGGCTACATGGTCGCCGAGACCGAAACCGGCATGCTGGTCTTGAAGAAGAAGCAGTAGCGCAATCTGCCAGGCACTTGGAGAAGAGCGCGGGACTGCCAGCAAGTCCACAGTCTGCCCTCCGATCAAGAACGAGAGGCCCTCCTTGGAGGGCCTCTCTTGATTCACGGCCGGGCGGTTTGGGCCCCGCGTTTCCGATCAGTCGTAGTTGCCCTTGCGGTGATCTCCGAGCAGCCGCCGCTGCCGGGGAGTGGCTTGGGCCAGCAACTCCGGGTTGAAGAGAAAGCGATTCAGGTATGGAGGAAACTTCTGGGTGATCATGCGCTGGGCGTAATGGACCTGCAATAGATACCGGGTCTCATCGCTGGTGTTGGGGGTTCCGCGGTGCCATACCTCGCTGCGAAAGATGACCGCATCTCCGGCTTGCACGATGCAGTCTTCGATCTGCCTCCCATTCCAATCCATCTGCCCTGGCTGGGGACGCGTCCCGGAACGATGACTGCCCGGAATGAATTGCGTGGGTCCCAGTTCCGGATACAGATCATTGAGATAAAAGTGGGCGGTAGTGATGAAAACCGGCATCCTGACCTGGGGATCCGCCATCACGTGCGCCGGCATCTCAACGGCCAAGTAGTCCACATGCAGGTTCTGCGGCGGCCGGCCCGGCCCGGTAACCCAGGCGGTCATGCCGATGACATGACAGTCCTCTCCATGCAGAGCTTCCGCCACTTCGATGATGCCTGGCTTGTCCAGGAAGGCAAAGAAGAGCTCGTTGTGGTTGAAGGCATTGTTGATCACCTTCTCATAAAAGCCCTGTTCCACCACTGTCTGACTGGGATCTCGGTCGAAATGCGCAGGAACCGTGGGGGTGGCATCCATGGCTGCCTTTAGGCCGGCTACTTCCTGCGGGTCCAGAAAGCCCGGGAAATAGGCGAAGCCGTCTTTTTCCACACTCTCCACCTGCTCCGCGGTGGTGCTGTAGGTGGGCAGGGTCATGGCTTTGGTCATGATGCTGTACCTCGTAGGATGTCTCCAGAGTGAATTCACGACAAGAGGGTATAAGGAAGGGACGGGTGCGGGGAAAGGTCTTCAGCCAGTGAGAAGCGCCACTTCCTGCTCCCAAGTGCCTTTTACCTCCTGCCCATATTCTGTCTTGCCCCCGGTCGCTTCCGGTCCGGTGATGGTCACCAGGAAGGTTTCCTGACCGCCGTGCAGCGCGTAATGCGTGTTGAAAAAGTGAAAGGCCACGCCGGCCCGTTCCTTTTGCGATCGGTTCTGCTTGGTGGCGTGGGCCGTCCCGTAGTTGAAGAACACCGCACTGCCGGCGTTCACCTCGAGCGGCACCTCTGTGCCATCCACCTCCTCAATGTGAATGTGATGGTCTGAACCCGGATCCCGAGAATGGTCAAATTCCTGGAGATGGCTGTTGGGGATGACATGCAAGGTGCCGTTCTCTAGGTTGGCGTCGTGCAGGGCCACCCACATCGCAGTGCCTTTGGTGGGATCCTCCAGGCCGAAATAGGCATTGTCCTGATGCCAATCCGTGCCCACTCCCAGGCCCGGTGGCTTGAGAAAGATCTGATCTAAGTGCCGGACAAAAGGATCGCCTATGAGTGCGGAGACACATGCCACCACCTTGGGGGCAAAGGGCATGGCCCGAAACAGGGTGCTCTTGTTGTGCAGAGGAATGATCTGGTAGTTGACCTTGGCCTCTGGATCGGTGGATACATTGCGTCCCAGACCTTCCGCCTGGAATCTCTGCAATTCTGCCAACATGGCCTGGATTTCCTGGGGCGTGAACAGATCCCGCACTACCGTGTATCCCGTGTCGCGAAAATGTTGGACTGCAGCAGGGCTAATCATGACTGAGCGAAACTCCTGTTAGAAGGGAGGCTGGAGGCTGTCCCAAACATCCAAGCGAGGACCGACATTTGCAACACAGAGCCGAGGCAAATTCAACACTTCAAAAATAACAGAAATCGGTTGGGCAGGAAAGTGGGTTGATCCACCCAGTGGACGGAGTGGCATCGCTGTCGATCTAAAGGCCCTCTAGTGAACGGACATGCCAAGCCATACAAAGTCGTCCTCCGGCTCAGAGGGATATAGCCACCCCAGTCAAGAGGCACCGTTGGAATGGAAACCGACTTTGCGGCCCTCAACAGTTGAAACCAGTCCAGGCGCAGGCCCCAGCACAGTAATGACATTGCCCATTGCATCTTTCACTGGTCTTGGCTGTTACCTTGGTCCCGAGGTCTTCAGCTGAAATTCACCGCCTGGTTTCCAGACATATCAAACTGCAAGTTCCTTCAACTCCCCAAGTTTCATGCTGGCGACTGTAGCCCGAATATCATCAACTCGCAAATGGATACGAGGCCATGAAGTTGAAAGCAATACAAGGATTGAGAGTTTCCTGTCGGCGAGGTTCTGTTGATACCGGATGTTCTGGTCTGTGGTCATTAGAAGGTGGCAACCATCTTGCTCCGCTACCTCAAGTAGTACACCGTTGGCTAGGTCCGACCATCCCCGCTCGTAAGCCGTATCCGCCCAAGGTCCGACAAGATCTTGCCGGAGGGGTGCCTTGATCGAACAGAACCCTCACGATAGCGGCGAATCCGCCAATGCCTTCATCTCATGTTCGCGGACAGCCTTCACCTTCCCTTCATCAACACCGGGGCACCACTCCAAGAACTGCTCTATTGACGCGCTGCCTTTTAGATTTTCGAAGAGGGCGGATATGGGTACTCTGGTTCCGCGGAACACCCAAACCCCACTCAGTTTGTCTGGCTGGCGTTCTACAACGGTGCATGTCTCCCAGTTTGTCATGAGGTCGCCTTAGTCACCGTATCTCGACTTTGTACCAAATAGACATAGACATGGACTTGGGAGACCCAAAGCAAGACAGGATGACACCATGGACCCAAGTTCCACCTGAGGTCCTTCATACCCATCCTGCTTGCCCCGATTATAGCCCTGCTGCAGCCATCCGTCCGTACCTGACATCTCGAAAATTCCGCGGCTGCCTTCCGAGCAAATATTAGGATACGCTCAGAATTCCGGTCCGCTGTCCCGTCAGTGCCACAACTGAACCCGGGTCGGGGTCTTTCTCGCCCTCTAGGTCAACAGAATTGATCCTTAGGCCTCTATCTTCGCCCGGTACACCGCGTGATACGCGAGAGATCGCCCGCGGATCCGACTTCAGCCCTCACGTGCAATACCGACGCAGGCCACTCAAGGACTAGGGGCAGCTTCCGCCAGCGTGTCCTCATCGCGTCCATCCAAGCACATCTAGACGGTAGAGTCCATCTCATCAAAGTCCTGCGAACTTCCGAATGAATCTGTAGTCAAGATGGATGGTCTACGGTCATCCGCCCAGAAACCGGCGTTGTGGCTAGGATGCAGCCTCCCTTAGTTCGCGTCGTATCCATAACGAACGTTAATATAAATATACATACTGAGGAGGTTGAAACGGATTGCAAGATACTGATGAACATGGACTACCATAGCAACGCATTACATTGTTCTGCTGGCAGGCAATAATTAAATATCCTCTTCTCATAATGAGCAAATGTCCACAATCCCCAGAATTCTCAACAGAAAAACAGACACTTTATGGATTACATTAGAGCAAGACAACCCATTTTATTCAGAACATGGATTCATTTTAGAGTATCGTTACGCTTTTTAATTTGGTTCTCAGTAGTCACGGGACTTGCACTCCCTTTTGTCTTGCCCTTTCCTGCAAACTATGAGGAATTTGGTCAATTTACTTTATTGCATGGAGTGTTTCTGGCGCCTTTGGTTTCAGCGTGGATTACGGCACGTCTAATTTATAAAGATCATAGCCTTGACCTATGGACTACAACTGGATTTCCTTTGTGGCGAGTTATTTTGGAAAAAAATCTATTGTATTGGACCGTTTACATTTTGCTTTGGACAATATTTCTCGGGATTTCTTGGATTGTCTTTTCCTTGCGAATAGCCGATTCTCAATTGTCTGAAATACCAACGAATTTGGGTTGGCGGATTTGGTTCAGTGGTGTTGTCTGTCTTGTCTTCTTCTCTACCTTGGGTTTTGCACTTGGTAGTTCTGGAAATGCAGATATGGGCGGAATACTAGCGACAGTTATTTGGGTTGGCAGTTTGGTCTTGGCCCAAAGTGGAATGGCTAGTTCTTTCACCCCCTTTTACGCCTTCTTTGATTTATTAAGTCCTCAATTGTTCCAAAATCAGGTGATCCTGCTGTGGCTCTGCATTCTGTTGTACGGGGTTGGCAGCTGGCGGTTGAGACAACATAAAACGAGATTTCATTCAATATTTCATTCGCGTGACAAAGGCCAAAATGCTTCTTTGAGTGGTTCGACGCTTGGCGATTTTATCCTCGCACACAGCTCCTGCACACTCCGTCTCCTCTGGACAGAACTACTTGTGGTTATGCGCCGCAAGACTCTAGTGGTTTATGCCACTGTTCCAACTGGTCTGCTCTTTCTCATATTGTTTACAGGCAATGAACCGGTGACGGAATTTGCACCTCTTGCGCTTTCCAATTTCCTTCTTGTGCTTATGCCACTGCAGGCAATACTCGTTGCTCCCACTTTTACAAGAAATACAACCACTGCGCATGATTGGTATTGGAGCACACCAATCCCTTGGCCCAAGTCACTAACAGCTAAAGTATTAGCTTATGGAACCATTTCATTGGGTCTCAGTCTGGTAATCATCCTAATCCCAATGATTGGGGGGATCTTTCTGCATAGATGGACCCTAGTGCAAATTCTTGATATCTTTTGGCCTTTGTGGTCTCTGGCAGCAATAGCATTGTTAGCACAGTTATTATTTTTTTGTGCTTTATCTATTTTAATTCGCCATTCGCTCACAGTAATGGTTCTTGCCTTTACATTGGCCATTGCAGTGTATTTGAAAATTGTAGCTCCCTTCCTGACCCTCTTGGAAGTACGAGATTTCACCCTTGCTTCCTTAACCCTTAATCCAATCACTGGATTCGCGAGCGAATATCGTATTGCAATTTGGCTACTTTTCTTTTATTTAGCTTTGGGTATCTTATGCTGGCAGACCGGACTTGTGGCATATCCACGGCTTGAGTCACGTGTCTCTTATTCTAGGCAAGCTCAATGGCGGGCTGGTACTGGTTGGTTAGTTGGTCTGGGTCTGGTCCTAGTTTCGTGGACAGGATATCACCAACAGGTGCAGTCTCGTATTGTGCCAGCCTCTGCCCTAACCCAAAGCAATATATGGCTCGTACAGGAGGCTAGTCATTCTGCCGTATTGAGCAGAAGTGAGCTTCAAATAACTTCTCGATTGTCGCTGTTACCGAAACCGGAAGAGACCCCCAATGTCATTGAATTTTTTCTCAACCCTGGACTGGCAATATTGGAGGTCTCGCTTGACAACCAAACAGTCACGTGGTCTCGTTCTGGTGAAATTGTTCGTATAGATCTGCCTTCACAGGTGATTGCGTCCAATCCAACGGAACCTCTCAAGATATTCCTGGATTACGCCGGATGGCCAACACTGCCAAGGGAAGACTATGAACGAACAAATGACAGGGCCATTGTAGGCGATACAAGCGTTAATGGTTATACCCGTGAGACTGTCAGCTTCATTAATCAGGAATTCCTGCAATGGTTTCGAGATAGCGATTGGTTAATATGGCCAGTTTCCAGCCAAGCGCACGTTGCCACTAATTCCAATCACCTTGAAATTGTTGTTTCAGAGGACATGTACGATCTTGTCATCTTTCCAGACGTCCCCTCTCATATTGATGGTCACTTAGCTCACTATTACTGGAAAAGCTCGCCACCCTCTATTCTTCTCATTGCTGGAGCATACCGGCAACACGCAGTAGGGGAAAATCTGCAAGTCTACTTGGGGCCTTACCAAACCAATGAAGATTTGGAACGTGCTTCGCTTGTAGCGGATATATACCGACGATTGATAGGTTGGCAAAAGATGACATCGCCAACGAGCAAGGTTATATATTTTCCTTATGGGCAGCGAACTCATCCTGTGATGCCGTGGGTTATGGTTCCCGCCAAACCTGCCCAATATCTGCCTACATCAGATTTCGAGAGACTATCTTTTGCCTTAGTTATCACTGAGGATTGGCTCAGAGAAAATATACAGTGGGCACCCCCAATTATTTCTGGACAGGGACTTCTTTTGGGAGCTTCCCTTGCCTGTGACATATCCCTGCCCAATGAACTTCAGGTCTGTAGAATCCTGTGGGATGAATACGGGAGGAACCCTCAGGCACCCGAAGGAAGGGAAGGTTACAACGAGTATTGTATCTATCCTACAGTTTGGATGTGTGGTTCCGTGTCTCCGATTCGTCGCGCCCTCGCTATTGTTTTAACCCACTACATAGCAGCAGAACCCTCTTGGGTGCACGATGACGAATGGGACCACTGGAGAAGGGTTGCAGATAGCCCGGGATGGCCAGAATATAGTTCTGCCTTGGTTGGTTTTTCGTCAAATCCGTTTCACGATTCTTGCACCATCGCGCGCAATGTCACTACAATCAATCAATTGGTTGAACAATACGGTCAGCAATTCCTGCGAGATTGGATTTCGCTAATGGCAGAACATTATCCTTTGGGGAGTACAAGACCTGTAGATGATGCAATTTGGAGTTTGGCTGCAGAATTGATAGGTGAACAGCCAGTTTTGTACGAGGCTGTGTGCAGCACAATAATGTTAAGAGAATGAAATTTCATGGAAATAGTTGCTCAGAATTTGGGAAAGCAGTACCAAGACGGGTTTGATGCTCTGAGCCAAGTCACACTAGTGATGGAAAGAGGAACTGTCAATGGTTTACTGGGTCCCAATGGTGCGGGAAAGACAACTTTTCTCCGCATGTGTGCAACATTGGAGCAACCCACTGCCGGCACATTGATGGTATTGGACAGGAATGTCTCCGATCGTCACAGCCAAAGGCAAATACGGAGCCACTTGGGCTACTTGCCCCAGGAATTCCAGTTGTATACGGAACTGAAATGTGAAGAGTTCCTCGCCTATGTAGCTACGTTGAAAGGAATTGGCGCTAGGTCAGTGCGACGTGAGATTCAGCGGGTGCTAGGTGAAGTCAATCTTTTAAATGCAGCGCGGAGGCGTATTGGTGCATTGTCAGGCGGGATGAAACAACGTATCGGCATAGCACAGGCATTATTGGGTCAACCGAAGATATTAATCCTTGATGAACCTACCGCGGGACTGGATCCACAGGAAAGGGCAAGACTACGGAACTTGCTATTAAACTTGATGAACCGTTGCCTTATCGTTCTATCTACACATATGGTTGAGGATGCAGCCCAAATGTGTTCAAGCATATTTGTGTTGCGTAACGGACAGTTAGCTTTTGAAGGTTCTCCCGAAGAACTTGCATCCAAGCCTAAAGGTTTTGTCTGGGAAGTTGAAACTAAGGCCGAAATTGTCTTGGCTGGAGCCAAAATACTGGGAAGCGTTGCCGTGAAGAATGGAACCCGATATCGTATTTTAGCTAACACAAAACCTTATCCCAACGCCCGATTGGTTTCCGTCCCTACGCTGGAAGATGGCTATATTTTTTTGGATGAATCAGACGAGTCCAAATTTCAAGAAACATGAAGTCAGTTTTCTTGCGACGTTTATAAAGGAGAAAACCCTTTCTAAATGTTTTGATGAATTCAGTTAAATTAGAATTGAATACAAATTACGGTTGATGTGAGATCACACAGGATGAGCGACACACATCTGGGACATTGATGCCAACAAAGCAGCGCAAGAGATATTTGAGGATATGATTGGCGGCCATCTTGGCAATGACATGGGGTAGTCAACCCGAGAACCATCTTACACTACAGACGTTCTAGGGGGCATTCCGTGTTCTTTCACTTCATTGATAAGGTGTCTGCAATGCACTCGTGCTGGAATCAGCAGTGCACTGTCTTGAGATGTACAGGCACAGATGGACTCAGGGGAGAGCCAAGATTCGGTGGTCCTGCGTCTCCCGCTAGACCTGTGGCTCTAGTGTCGGCATCCGAGAATCTCTTGTCCCCGTAGACTTGCAGGGCCAGAACCCCGACCGGCGGCGTTGCCGCTCATTAGTTTGGACGGGCACGAGCGCATAGGCCACCGGGAAACCCTCCCGGATAGACAGCAGGACCAGTGTGTAGCCGACAGACACATTGCAGATTCCGATCGCTGCGTTGCTGGCTCCGCTGGTATCTTGCGACGGGACGGGGCTGAGTATCCCACAGGAGCCGGGTGTAGCCAGGGTAGCTTTCAGCCGCGCGGTTCAGTGCAGCCTCTGTTCTTCCACCCACAGGCGCAACGATGACATTAGCTCAGGTCGAGCCGTAGAGGAAAGAGAGCCCGATAGTAGGCTTGGTCCCCACTTTGCTCTACAGAAGACATACACCATGGGCTTGATACCCGTCATCTACCAAAGCATACACAATCGTCGTCGAATCTACATAGTATTTCTTTCTGTTTGACGCATAAGACTTAGCAGGAGAAAAACACTTTATGAAACACTTTATTGTTAAAAACGAGAAACAGATTCTGTACGGACTCGTGTTAGTCCTTACCCTCGTACTAGGTGCTGTTCAATGGAAAATTTACAGTTCCCGTCCAGTTTTCTTTAGAGAACCTTTAGTCATTGGTACGACTATTGCAGATCTGGGAAATCGTGTTTTTCAAACCCATTTAGGGGAATCCACAACACTTACAAGCCTCGCTCGGGAGAACTTGATTTTGGTGTTCCTGCACACGGAATGCACCTACTGTATACTGGACATACCGCTTTGGAAACAGTTAAGTCAGAAATCTGAAGTTATTGGGATCACAAGAGAGGATGACTTCGTGAGAGTCCAAGAATTCTCTCGTTTGCACGGTCTTAATTTTCCCATATTGCTTGATCCTGAAGGTGAACTTTTTGAAAGACTAGGTGTTGAAGACACACCGACCAAATTTGCTCTTACATCTGAACTGCGCATAATTCAGAAGTGGGAAGGTCGAACTTCGCGCCAGAGTCTTCAGGCGGAATTGGGCAGCCTCTTGACGATGTACGACATAGAGCCTGATGATTTGCCCGATGTAGGAGAAAGTCAGTTTAATCAGCTCCCTTTAGAAGGTTAGTCATCAAAATGAAGTAGTACCGCGGTAGGAGGACTGAAATGATTGATACAGTTCATAGGTTTGGTTGGTTCCGCAAAGGAGTACTCATTCTGGCTTTCTTGGTTATTGGTTCTACTTCTCTGATGTTCACACAGGGAGTTTCCGCACACTCTGCGCCCTCCGGTTGCTCTGCTACCTATCATAGGCACTATTGTGCTGGTTGTGGACCTTTCTGGGACCGTGGAGTACGTAAAATCCAGAAGCTTAGATATCGGTGCAGCAATGGTGACTCTGGATCTCATACTCACAGGAGTAGTTGTAGAAACAGCTGTCCGCCGTAATGAGTTGCTTGTTTGATAACTCCAGGCCAGAACAACAATTAATTGAAATTGCTTCTTGATGTACACATGTTTGAAGATGCTGTCTGGGCATCAATATGAGTTGAGTGACAACAATAGCCGTGGGTCCGTCCATACTTGTACCCTGGCTTCGTTTCTATCTAGCCCTTCAGTCCCAAGCGATAGTACAGATGTCTAGGTACCTACCACGGGTGATCGATCGTATCCTCCTAGCGTGACAGCTACAGGGTTCAAGCTAGCACCAACCTGTGGTGAGCCATCCGTGTTTAGGTCTAGTACCATTCTCTTTCACGGTATTGAGATTGAGACCACGGTAGACTTGCTTGATCCCACACAGGCCGCCATCAGAGTCCCGCGGACTTCCAACTCCTAGATTCTGTTGACACTATAGGCCACGTTGCCGTTTCCCATATGTGACAGAACATGGCGCAAATGGCTTGGCCCGCCACCCGATTCGGCCAGTGTGGGCATACTATTTGGACCGCTGGTTCCAACAGAGAGCATTGGACCAGGTCTTAGGGGAATGTACAGCCGGAGGTGCTAGGGTGAGTAGAAAGGTCGAACTTCGCGCCAGAGTCTTCAAGGCGGAATTAGGCAGCCTCTTGACGATGTACGATATGAAGCCTGATGATCTGCCCGATGAGATTCTGGATGCGATGGGCCAGGTCAGATCAGATCATGGTGTTCGCAGAACATCCGTTGGTGTGGCCCCGTTTTTGCACTATGTATAAGGCTTTGACCACGAGCGTACACAGACCGAAGCGGATGCTTCCCCGGTCCGCTCAGTTCAAGACGCTGCTGCAACTTCCTGATACACCTGGTAGGGCCCTCTACTGCCTTCATGCCGCAGAAAGTGCATATGGACAGCCGACATCCAGAAGTAGCTCCCAGCATCTGTGTCAGACCAAGGATGCAACAACACCAACTGCAAAGTTGCCAGAGCCGTTAAGATGCCCTTCATGTCTGGCACAGGGGCATCAGGTAAGGCGCACCTCTGTCTAGTCCATCGGGTAGAGACTACAACCCCCATCTACCAAGAGCACGGAACCCGTCATGTAGGAAGACAGCTCGGAGCACAGGAAAAGAAAGGCGTGGGCCACAGATTCGGCGGTCTGCAATGCGCCCAGCGGGATCGCCTTGCTCGCCCGAGCGCGATAGACAGGATCCGTGTCCCACTGCCGCTTGGCCATTCCTACACCTACTATTCCCGGAGCGATGGCATTGGCTCGAATGTGGGAAGTCGCCAGTTCTCGGGCAAATCCCCGCATCATGGTGCGCAGGGCGGACTTGCTCGTGGCATAGGCGGTGATCTCGGGCCAGGGAACATCCTGGACCCATGAAGACGTGAAGATCAGATGGCCTGGGGCCTGCGCGCGCTGCCAGCCCTGCACCGCGGTCTGCGCCACCAAAAAATGGGAACGCAGGTTCAGGTCCAGGGTATCGACAAAGTCTCGCTCGGCAAAACGTTCGATTGGAGCGGCATGCACCAGACCCGCATGGCAACACACCACATCGGGCCAGCCCGCCTGATCATGGCAGAGGTCGAACAGCCGCCTAACTTCCGTCTTGTCCCGGGTGTCGGCCAGGACATAGAAGACCTTGTCCTCGGGGAACTCGGCCTGGGCCATCACGGCCTGCGCCTCCTTGTCCGGCAGTATGTCGTTGGCAAACACGGTGGCGCCGTGTGCTGCCAGCACCTGCACTACCGTCTGGCCGATTGCGCCCAAAGCCCCCGTGATCAGGATTTTCTTGTCGGCAAGGGACAGCAGACTCATGGGTATTCTCGTATCCTGGACCGGCCTACGCCCAAGGCTGCAAGATCACCTTGCCGCAGAGGCCGGTACACTGCTGCTCCCAAGCCTCCCTGACGGCCCTGAGCGGAAACCGATGGGTAATCATTGTGTCCAGTTGTGGCCCGACCTCCCCTATCTGGCGCAGCAGTTTCTGGGTGACACTGCGGTTGTAGTGCCAGGAGCCCTGAATGGTCAAGCCCTTGAACAGGACTTCCCGGCCCAACCCCACCGAGGCGTTGCCATAGGAAGAACCGACACAGGCAATGTGCCCCTTGATACCGGCAGCCTGGATGCAGAAGGATTGGGCGGGCACGGCTCCGGAACACTCAATGGCCCCATGCACTCCGTAGCCTTGGGTCAGGTCCAGGATGGCTTGCTGCGCGTCTTCCGATTCGGGATCCAGTGCCGCGGCAGCCCCCAGCTTCAATGCCAGGTCCCGTCGGAAGACCTGCGGATCGGTGCCAATCACCCTTGCTCCGCGATAAACACAGTTGATTACGGCCCCCAGGCCCACGGGCCCCAGGCCGGACACCAGAATGGTCTGGCCATGGCGAATGCCGATCCGTTCGGCGGCACCGAAGGACGGCCCCAATCCGCAGCAGGCCATGGCGGCATGATCCAGGTCATAGTCGTCCGGGACCTTGACCAGCAGGGCATCCGGCTTCAGCATGAAGGGGGCAAAGGTCGCATCCGCCGCGTTGTCTCCCAACAGGACCTTGGAATCCCGGGCCGTGCGGCAGTGAATGTACTCGCCGCTCAGGCAGATCGTGCAAGTGCCGCAGGACAACTGCGGCATGACCACTACCTTGTCTCCTACCTTGAACCGACCGGAGGCAGCACTGTCTGCCACGATGCCGGCCGCCTCATGGCCTATATTGGCCATGGGTTTCTTCTGGGCATAGGTCTGGTACTCATTGCACATGGGTACGCTCAGGAGCTGAACCAACACCCAATCGGCTTGGGCAACAGGGGTGGGCCTTTCCGGGAACGTTACCTGTTGGTCCGCATCCAGGACCACATCGAACATGGTGGCAGGGTCAGTCTGGGAGAATGGAGTACGGATACCGTGGAACACTGGGCTGTCAACTCAGGATACAGGGATTTCCGCTTCGACCCGCTCCACCAGAGCCTTCATGTAGCCGATGGAAAAAGCAGTCCCCACCCTGGGGTCCCCTGCCATGTTGGGAATGTGATCGGGAATCAGCACACCCCGGAAATTCACTTCCTGCAGCACCCGCAGAGCCCGGTACATGTCAAAGTAGCCATCATCGACAAAGGTCTCCACAAAATGAGGAAGCGGAGCGTCCACATTGCGAAAATGCACCTTGAAGATCTTGCCCTGCTCGCCGAACTCACGGATGGATTCTTCCACGCCCTTGCCCATCCGCTCTCCGCCTTCCAGCCAGCAGCCTATGCAGAAGCAGATACCCAGGTTGGGGCTGTCGGCCATGGTCATGGCCCGGGCGTATCCCTCATGACTGCCAAAAATGCAGCGGGGGACCCCCGCCAGGTCCACTCCCGGTGGATCATCCGGGTGTATGCCAATCAGCACTCCCTCGTCCTCCGCCACCGGCACCACCTGCGAGACAAAATGCTGATAGTTGTCCCATAGTTCCTCCGGACTGTAGAGACGGCCATGGGACAGGGGCATGGGATAGTCCCGTCCTTGCCAGTGGCCGACATCGGCTTCCTCCAGATTGAAACCCCGTGCGTCGGCGCCGCCCCGGGTAACCTCACGGGTGGTGCTCCAGATGCCGTTGGCCATGTGCGCGTAGGTAGTGTATGGGATGCCGGCCTGTCCCAGCGCACGCAAATGCCGCTTGTATTCCTCAATCTTGGCATCCCGATTTTCCAGGTTCAGCACAATGGCGTCCTGATTGTGGACATCCCAGTTGCCAAAGCCGTAGATCCGGATGCCGTGATCCTCAAAAAGCCGCCGCCGACTGGCGTAATACTCCGGACCCGCCTTGTCCCCGCTGGTCCACAGCACCACGTACTCAATCCCCATCTGACGAATGAAAGACAACTGCTCGGCAGAGGGTTCGGCACTGACCTGGGCCGCGATCTTGATGCCCGGCCCAATTTCCAACATGGCAGCCATGGTTGTCCTCGTGGGATTCCTGGGGAGAATGATCCAGTATGCAACACACTTTGCCCTGTGGCAATCCGAGTGCCGCCTGCACCGTCTCGGTCACGGCTTGTGACGCGCCCGACTGGAGGACCTCTTTTGGGCCGGCAAGACGTAGAATAGGGACAGAGAGCTGGCGCCTGCCACTCTCGGGTCCCAACAGCAGAGCGGAGACAAAGCAGCTATGAAACTGGTTACCTTTTCCATGTCCGGCCAGAGCCGTCTGGGGGTGCTCCGGACCGACGGCACCATTGCGGACGTGAGTCGGGCAGACAGCGGCATCCCAGCGGACATTCTGGAATTCCTGGCTGGGGGCGAAGCCCTGCGCCAGCGGGTCCAGAGCGTGGCAGACGGCATCGGCGCGGCATACGTGCTGGACTCCCAGACCGCCCATATCGGCCCCCCCATCCCGCATCCCGACAAGATTCTGTGCATTGGCATCAACTACAAGGACCATATCGAAGAGACCAATTCCGAGACTCCGGAGCATCCGGTGGTCTTTTCCAAGTACAGCAACACCATTATCGGACCCGGCGATGCCATTCACTTGCCTGCCATATCCACCATGGTGGACTACGAGGCGGAATTCGCGGTGGTCATGGGCCGCACGGCCCGCAACGTGTCCAGGGAGGATGCACTGGACTACGTGGGGGGCTACACCATTCTGAACGATGTCAGCGCCCGGGATTTCCAGAAACGCACCAGCCAATGGACCATTGGCAAGTCCTTTGACACCTTTGCCCCTATTGGGCCGGTCCTGGTCACGGCGGATGAAATTCCGGATCCACACACCCTGGATATCAGGCTGCGACTGAACGGAGAGGAAATGCAGTCTTCCAACACCCGGCAGCTGCTGTTTAACGTCAACGATCTGATTGCAGACATTACGGCGGCCATCACCCTGCAGCCCGGGGACATCATTTCCACGGGTACGCCAGGGGGCGTGGGCATGGCCCGAGACCCTCAGGTCCTGCTCCAGCCGGGCGACGAAGTCGAAGTGGAGGTTGAGGGCATCGGCATCTTGCGCAATCCCGTCATTCAAGGCGTGTAGCGGCCTGGGGCATTCCCGGCTCTTCCATATATCACATCGAACAAGGACACTTCTCATGGAATATGCGTTTGAAGCCACCGCGGAAGTCACACAGGAGCACGTGGACTTCTTCAACGCGCACGGATTTCTGGTGCTCAAGCATGCCCTGCACACCCACAAGATTGCGGAACTGAATTCCGCCATCGAGCGTCTCAAGGAGGACTTTCGGCATTCGGAACGTCGCCGGGGCGATTTCGGGCTGAATGTGCGCCCCGTGGTGGACCGGGACGACTCTTTCCTGGAGCTGCTGGAGTGGCCATCGACCTTCCCCAAGGCGGTCCGCTTTCTGGAGCACTTCAACATACAGCTGAGCACGTCCCACTTGATCATCGTGCCACCGGATCCCGAGAAACGGAGCATAGGCTGGCACCCGGACGGCGGCAAACCGGGCATTGGCATGTATGGTCGCAGGGCCCTGGGCAGTCTCAAGGTCGGATACTTTCTGTCAGACCTGCCCCAGAAAAACATGGGTGCCTTGATGGTGGTGCCAGGCTCCAACCGGTCCGACGGAGGGCCCTCCTTCCTGGCGGGTCAGGCGAATCCCATGGGGGCGTTGGAGCTCACCGTGGAAGCCGGGGATGCCGTGATTTTTGGACAAGCCACGTGGCATGCGAGCGCTCCGAACTATTCGACTCAGGACCGTGTCGTGCTGTACTTCGGCTACTGCTATCGGGTCCTGCGTCCCATGGATTACGACAGCATGCCAGACAGCCTGTTGGCTAAGTGTTCTCCCATCGGCAAGCAGCTGCTGGGGCACCGTGCCAGTCATATGGGCTATTACTTGCCGACGGAGGAGGATGTGCCCCTGAAGGCCTGGTATCGAGACCGGTTCGGGGAGACCTGGCAGGACCTGTAGCCTGGACTGGGGCCAGGGCCCTGTCATCCCGGTCGAGAACCTGGACCAGTGCAGTGCCAGGGCGAGAGGATGAGAGTGGCCTCCCACCGGTTCCCGAAAACCAAGACCCATGATGTCTCCACAGGCTTTTTCGCTGCAAAGGATCAGGGCCATCACTTTCGATGTGTTTGGCACGTTGGTGGACTGGTACGGCTCGTTGGTCCGGGAAGGCGAAGCCCTAGGCAACCGTACCGGCCTGGAAGTTGACTGGCATCGTCTGGCCCTGGCATGGCGCGCGGGCTACGGACCGGCCATGCAGAGGGTGAATGAAGGAAGCACGCCCTGGGGTTCCCTTGACCTGCTGCACAGTCAGATTCTGGAGGACTTGCTGCCGCGGTTTGGCATGGCCGGCTTGTCGCCCGGAGACGTGCAGGAATTCAATCTGGCCTGGCACCGTCTCCATGCGTGGTCTGACGTGCAGGCAGGCCTCTCCCGGCTGCGGGCCCAATACATTCTGGCCCCCTTGTCCAATGGCAATGTCTCCCTGTTGGTGGACCTGGCCCGTTTCAATGGTTGGGCCTGGGACTGCGTGTTGTCCAGTGAGTTGGCAGGCAGATACAAACCGGACCCGGCCGTGTATCAGACAGCCACCCGGTTGCTGGGACTGGCCCCGGAGGAAGTCCTGATGGTGGCCGCCCACGCCAGTGATCTGGAAGGGGCCCGGGACGTCGGCCTGCGGACCGGATATCTCCATCGGCCTTGGGAATTTGGCCGGAATGAAGAAGCCAGTCACAGGCAACAGGCCGATGCACGGCGGCAGAATTTCGATCTCTACGTCTCGGACCTGGACGATCTGGCGGTCCAACTGGAAGCCTAGGCTCACCGCCGGGCCTTCCCTGTGCCGCTGTCCTTGTCGGCTATATACAGCAAGCTCATTCTCCTGACCCCTTGGCCTTCTCCCATGGCAGTCCCGGTGCGGCACTCAAGTCAGTCCAGGGCGGCGGCCTGCCGGATCCGGCAGGTCGTGGTCGTTGCCTCCGACGCGAAAATGGACGCCGCATGGCAACTGATCCGGTACCGGAACCCCAAGGTGGTGTCCCTGGTGGGCCCCTATGCCTTGGGCCCCCGTGCCGAAGAATTCCGGCAAAGCCTTGTGGGCATTCCCATCTGGCGCCGATGGGAGACCGGGCAAAGACACATTCCGGCCATCTATCGCAAGCTCAGACAAAACAAGCTGGAGGCGCCAGGCCCTGAAGTGGAGTTTTGTCTGAACAGTGGCCCCTTCGCGGTCCGTCTGGCGGCCATGCAGTGGGCCCGAGAGGTGGGGGCCCGCCTCTCCCTGTTGTCCTTGCCGCAAAGAGCAGTCTGGGATGTCGACCAGACGCATCCTCCCGAGAGCATGGATGGAAGATTGCAGAATTTCCTGGATAGCCGCGGCTCCCGACTGGGTGCCAGCTCGGACCTCGTGGCAGAACAGTACATTGCCGCCGCCGAGTTTCTGGCCGGACATCTCCAGGACTGGCATGAAGTCATCACCTGGCTGCGTTTGAAAAGAAATCCCGGCGCGGTGCGGGAAGGATCGGTGCCTTTGGTCGCAGTGGGTCCTCCGACCCTCGGTCGGACCCAGCTGCAAATTCTGCGGCAGCTGCAGGCACTGCACATCGTGGGCAGGCTGCGGGCGGGCTCCGACCGTCTGGAGGTTCACTTTGTTTCGGAAGCGGCGCGGAAATTCATCAATGGGATCTGGCTGGAAGTGTTCGTGTACAGCAGGCTGCGGGCACTCTTCGATGACTGCCGTTGCGGCCAGACATTGCGCCTGGACGGGAACATGCGGGAAGTGGATTTCATTGGCCTGGCCCAGGGCAGGTTGGCCTTGGCTTCCTGCAAGACCAGCCTCAATCCCTTTGATGTCAAGCACTTGGAAGAGCTGCAGGCCTGGAGCACGCAATTGGAGAGACTCGAGTGTGCCCGCTTTTTTGTCACAGACAGTTCGGGACATTGCCGCACGGCATCTGGCCGGGAATTCGAAGCCTTCGCCGAACGCAAAGGCATCATCGTGGTGCAGGGTGACAATTTGCAGCAGGTCCAGAATGTGGTCAGCCAGGCCATGAATCTGTAGCCCAGATCCAGGGGGCTTGTCCTGTCGCGGTCCGAGAATGGTGATGCCATGAAATAGGGACTTACATACCCAAGTACACAGACTTGGATATATCCTGTTCACGGGTCGCTGGGAGGCCTACCGACCACGCCCCTCGCCGTGCAGCTGCCCCTGTCCCGCGGGCCACAGGGAGATCGGCTCTCCCCAAAATGTTCAACGCTGCGTTGTGGTCGGCGTTGAGTTGAAACTGACATGAGATGCACTGAAACCGGGACTGCGTGGGCCGGTTCTGCTTGTCCACGCAGCCGCACTGACTGCAGGTCTGGCTGGTGTAATGCGGCTTGACTTTGACCACCTGACTGCACTTGTAGGTCAACTTGTGTGCCAATTGCCTCCATCCTGTAGCGAGAATGCTGCGGTTGAGCCCGGCCTTGGCCTTGACGTTTTCCCCCGGTTGTGCCACTGTGCCTTGGGCTGACTGCGTCATGCCCTTGACCTGCAGATCCTCGATGACCACCGTGTGTGCCGTATCCGCCAGTCTGCGGCTGATGTGGTGGGTGTCGTTAGCCCGGATGCGTTTGCGTTTGCGGTGCAACTGGGTCAACTGACCCGCAATGCGCCGGCGACGACACGATCCCTTGCGCTTGCGTGCCAAGTGCCGTTGCTTGCGTTTCAGCTTGGCCTCCAGCCTGTCTGTGTCAGTCATGCAGTGCGCCGTACCATTGCTGTCAGTACACTGCCCCACATTGCGATCCAAGCCCAGGACCCCTTGGGATGCGCCCTGTTTGACCTGATCGCAGGGTACAGCGTAGACCACATAGGCGTACCACTTGGGTCTGTCGGCTGTGCCTTCCTTGCGTATCCGGGCCTGCAAGGTCGGGTATCCGGCATAGGGGTTGGCGCCCTTGACCCGCAGCCAGCCGATCTTGGGCACGCGCAGATGGGTGGCCGACAGGGCCACCGAGTCGGGCACGGTAAACCCGTCTGCAGTCCGATGCTTGGCCTTGAACCGGGGATAGCCGCCCTGACCGGCAAAGCACTTTTGGTACGCATCGGCCAAGTGCTTGAGGGTATACCGCACTGCAGCACCACTGTACTCCTGCAGCCACGGCGTGGCTCGCCGCAGGGCTGTGAACTCGTGGAACAGACCATAGGCCGACACCGTGGGTTTCGGCCCGATCCGGTAGTCCTGCCAGCACTGCCAGTGAAACCGTTGCCGGGCCAGGAAATGATTCCAGACCCACCGGCAGGCGCCGGCTGTGCCGGTGAGTTGCTGCGCCTTGGCGCGCGTCTCCGGAAGCAGGCGCAAGCGCACTGTGCGAGGGACGGTCTGGAGTACAATGGAGGATGCAGACATAGAAGGGTGATTCTGTGTCTGTAAGAAAGCGGCATGCAATGCTACCTGCATGTCGCTTTCGTGCATTATAGCATGGATCTGGATGTGTACTTAAGTATATAAGTCCCATGAAATACATTGCGGATTTCAATCGGTCACGTCCCCTCCTTGAATGCGTGGACCAGCCGGTCTTCACTGCCGCCTTGCCAAATTGGGAGGCGCCTTCCACCAAATTCGGCAGACAGTACACGAAGTGGCACCGTCAGGTGGATCTGTGGAAGGGCAGGTTGCAGTCCGAAGCCAGCCTCCAGCATCATCCGCTCTGCCACGGCCAGGCCATGGAGGTGGCCGCTGCGGTCACGGATCTGACCCAGCTGCTGGAGTTTCTGCATCGCCACGGACCGGACCCGGAGGCCCAGGTGCGCATGGCCTGGCATCTGCATGGCATGGGCCGGTCCCAAGCGGCCCTGCCCATGCTGCTGGCACTGGCGGAGGAAGTCGCGGCGCTGCACGGGGAGGATTCGATCAGCTTCGCCGACTTCCTGTGGATGGCGGCCGAAATGCAGATGGCCCTGCAGGACTGGCCGGCGGCATACCGCAGCGCAGAAAGTGCCAAGTATGTCTACATCAGCAATCTGGGGGAAGGCAGCGAAGGGGATCAGAAATGTCATTGGACCATGGCACACTCCAGGCTGCTGTCTGAACAGTACGCACAGGCGGAGAGGCTGGCCCTAGGATTTTCGGATGGGACGGTTCCGAGTCATCCGATCAATTCCCTATATCCTGCACGGGCCCTGCAGTTGCTGGCTGTGGCAAAGGCCACCCAGAGGGACTTTGCCGGGGCGCTGACGCTGCTCCACCGGGCCCAGGAAGCCGCGGGGCACCTGGAGCGGCCGCCGGGAGACTTCCAGCCCAGACTGGACGTCTTCCAGGGCATCCTGTGCCGCAAGCTGAGAATGTGGAACGAGACCGAGCGATTGCTGCTTGGCGGCAAGGCCCAGTTGGCTGCATTGCTCTCGGCGAAGCATTTGGATGTGGGCAGGGCCAGTCTGGAGACAGCCCGGTTCTATGTCCTGCAAGAAGATCATGAAGCGGCAGGCAGACTGTTCCAGGAGGCCCTGGAAATCTTCCAGCCCTTGAAGCAAGCCAGACAGGAGCAGGCGATCGCGGCATTCTTCAGAGCCCGCCTGTTTCGCATTCAAGGCAAGAAGGGCAAGGCCAGGCACGCGACCAAAGTGGGGCGCAAGGCCTGTGCGGAACTGGGCAATCCGCTCTCTGAGTGGGCGTTGCGCCTGCGGTTGGAAGTCATTCATCTGCAGCTGGCGGCGGCGGAATTTGACGATGCCCTGCATGAAATACAGGTCTTGCTGACAGAGGGCGGATTCGCCTTGCGGACTCCCCAGTTGGGTGAGCTCAAGCTGCTGCAAGGCAGAACATGGCGGGAGTTGGGCAACCTCCAAGCCGCGCGGAAGGTGCTGCAGGAGGTCGCAGACTTCCCGGAGGAGCCGGAAGATCTCCCATTGGCCGCTCATGCCTGTCAGGACCTGGCCGAGACGTGGATGGCCGAGCAGGACTTTGCCCGGGCCCGCCGCTGCTTGAGTGCCAGCATCAGGGCAATGCAGAAGTCGTCTCCGGACCGGGCATTGCTCAGGGGCAGGCATGAATTTCTGCACGGCTGCATGGCCTTGATGGAAGGAAGCTACGGGACTGCCGTCACCCATTTTGAGCGTGGTGTGGCTGAGCTGAAAAGCGGTGATCACCGGCACGAATATCTGCAAGCAGAATGCCGGCTGGGGCAGGCGGAGGCCTTGATAGCGCAGAACGACTGGGGCACTGCCATTGAACATCTCAAGAGACATGCCGACAGCAAGGCGTTACAGAGGCTCCAGACCGAAGGGCACAGAGCGAGAGTCCAATACCTTTTGGGCATGGCCCTGTTCCTGGCGGGCAACACCCGAAAATCTCACGGTTATGTAAAGAAAGCGGTCAGCCGGCTGGAATCCAACGCGGAAGCGCGGCGCAACCCTGAACTCTACTTGAATGCCTGCATTCAACTGGCGATCGGATGCAAGGGCCGAAAGAGCCACAGCGAGGCCATCGAAGCATTGACAGCCATGCTAGGCCACTTGGAGGGACACTTGCACCGGTACCCCAAGGAACTGTCGACCATTCACTTGTTGCTGGGCGAGGCGTGCGCCGGCACCTCCCAAGTGGAGCAGGCGGTCCGGCATTTCCGTCAATGCCTCGCTCTGAGGACCCAGCACATAGGACCGGCCCAAGCAGCCACCCTGCAGGTCCATTCTCTGTTGGCAGAGCTGTATCAGGCCCATGCCATGCCCGAAGAGGCCCTGTCCGAGCTGATGCAGAAGAGCGCCAAGTCCGATTTTCCCAAGGGTTGCAAGGCAGACCAGGAACTGAAAATCGACATTGCCCAACAGCAATGTCACTTGGGCCGGTTTCAGGATGCATTGACCACTCTGAAGCTCCTGCCCCCGGTGGATTCCAAGCAAAACATCGATCCCCTGACCGCAGGGTGGCTGATTGGACAGTGTCATCTGGGGGCTGGCGACCCAGAACAGGCCATGCGGGCCTGGAACCGTGTCAAGGAATTGAAGTCTCCGCCCACCGGCGAGAGGCTACGGGTGCAAATTCGACAGCGCCTGGCCGAGCTGTACCTGGAAAAAGGCGACTTGCCCTCTGCCCATCTGCACTACGCGGTTGCCTTCGAGCTGCTGGACCAGAAAGGCAATTGGAAAGACGCGTTCCACAGTCTGATCAAGGCCACGCGATTGCTGCAAGACCTGGGCCGGTCTCAGGAGTACGCCCAGAGTCTGGCACGGGCCCAGCGCTATGCACGCGCACACAAGGATCATGTCTCCCGTGCGAAAGCCATGAAGGTTTGCAGGGCCTTGGCGGAGCTCCGCCTGGAGCAGGGCCGCCATGCTGATGCCTTGACGCTGTTCCAGACCGCCATTGCATGGGGCCAGACCCAACTCCCCAAGAAGCATCTGCCCTTGCTGGCGCACTGTCAACTGCAGACGGCCTGGCTGGAAGACCCGGAAAAGGCCGTGGTGAGGTTGGCCTGGATTGAAGAGGAGTACAAGCGGCAAAAGGCGGACTTGGACCTGGTGCTGGCCCGCAGTTGCATGGCTCTGGCCAATTTGTTCTGGGACAGGGGCCGGGTCACGGCGGCACTGGGGAAAGCGGCCAAGGCCGTCAGGATCTACAGGGCTCTGGACATGTCAGGGTCCGTGGAATGCATGGAGGCACGCCACAGTTTGGCGCTGCTCCAATCGGATGCGGTCCAGGAAGCTGACGCGGAAGAGACCCTGGTGGCTCTCCGCAACGACGTGATGGCAACGCTGTCCCGCACCTCCACGATTCAGAATCTGGAAGACCACCTGCGGCTTCTGCAAGTGCAAAGGCAGGCCCAACAAGAAGGCAGGCTGCTCCGTACCGCAGTGGAAGTCTCCCCTTGAGCTGACAGGATGCGTCCCGGCGAGATCAGTCAGGCCAGGTCCTGCAAATCGATTTCAGTCCCTACCAGGTGTGCATTGCCGGGGGAATCTCCATAGTTCGTGTAGTCCACCAGGAAAATGCGCCCGTCGCGGCGCTGGATCCAGGAGGAGTACCCGTGGTCCGGCCCTGGCGCCTGGTCCGGGTGGTTGCCGTGAATCTGGATCATGCGCTCCCGCTGATACTGGTCGGGCCAGTCGCCTGAGGCAGCCTGCCAGGACCACTCATGGGACGGCAGGGTGCGATTCGCCACCTTGTAGGACACGGACTGCCAGTGACTGCGTCCCCCGGCAGCAGGCTGTCCCCAGGCGGAGTAGCCGCTCAAGGGCCCACTGCCCCGGGAGTCGCCGACGGGAGCCGACTCCCGGAAGATGCATTGGTTGATGACTGTTGTCCCATCCACCTTGACCTGGAGCCAGCCGCGCCGGTGGTGGAGGGTGACACGCCGAAATCGAGACATGTCCACGGCGTGCAGAAAATCCACTCCGCGCCGTGTCCAGATGCCATTCGTGGCGATATGCAGCACCACTCCCAAATGGGCAATGGAAAGGAAGGCGCTCGCATGGTTGGCCGCCCCTTCCACGCGGACCGTGGCTTCCAGGGTGACGTCGCTCAGGGCGTTTTCCGGCGGCAGAAGACGGTATCGGCACTCGTGTCCCGGCAAGTTGGCAATGACCAGTTCCGCGCGGGTCAAGGTGGCCTTGTACTTTCGGCGCGGCCCCCCGATCTGGTACCCCAGCTCCGACTTCAGATCTCCGCACCAGCCATAGGTGCCCAGCGGGCCGTTCACGTGACGACCTGTGACAAAGACCCGACCATCGGCGAGCTGCTTGCCATACGGCCGGTCCAAGGAGAATGGACACATTTGCGGGGCAGACCAGGTCTGTCCCTGGTCCTGTGAGAAAGCCACAAAACTGGGTGTGCCCCCATGGTGGTTTTCCCGCAGAATGCAGGCCAGCTCCCGTCCGCCATGCAGTGGCACCACGGCCCCTTCACAGTATCGGTAGTGACCGTCATGGGCCACTGTGCTCCGCCGCTGCCAAGTCTGGCCTCCATCCTCCGATACAGTCAGAATCTCCCCCAGTTCCTGAGTCTCGCCAAACATGATGTGCGACCCCACGGCAATGGCGCCGTCATTCAGTTCGACCATGCGGTCTGGCTCAAAGCCCATGATGCCGTATCGACGTTCCGGGCTCCAGGAATGGCCTTCGTCCTCGCTCCACCAGACACCATTGCCCGACGGCTGATCTTCGTGAAAGAAACTGTGGTCGTTCCGGTCGCAAATGACCGACAGACGCCCGTCCTGCAGCAGGCTCAAGCGCGGTGTGACCAGTCTGTGGTCCCCGTTTGCCATGACCGCCTCTGCGACCTCGGCCCGCTTGTGCCACGTTTTTCCTTCGTCCTCGCTGGCCAGGACAGTCAGCACCTGGTTGACCTGGGACCAGTGGGAATCGGTGTCTGCATAGACCAGCAAGAAGGTGCCGGAAGGCAATTCCACGATATCCGGATTCTTGGTGAACCGGCCTGGACTGCGCCAAATGTCAAACGTCTTGTGAGCCACGGATCTAGGGTGTTGGTGCATGGAAAGTTGCCTTGCCTGGTAGGGAAGAAATTTGCCGGTGATCAGCTACCGGAGAGCACGATCGGAGAAACACAGTGGACAAGACGGAACCGTCCACAGTGCAGGGGCCATTCCGGCGTTCCGACAACCATGCATCTTGGGGCAGGGGAAGAAAGCGGGTCGCCGGGCGCGGCCGGTCCAGGGCGACTTACTGCCGCCAACGCTCCAGGGCAGCTCGCCACTCTGGATATGACAACCGCCTTGTCTCACCCTTGAGAGCTATGGGAGCCCGATTGAACCTGTCCAGTTTCTGCCGCATGAAAGTCTCGCTGGCCAAGACCGCGGGGGCAAACTGGTGTTTTTCAATGACGCGGGAATAGCGGATGTCCACACTCCAGCGCACCGCATCGGTGAGATTCAGAGTGCTTTTGTGGAAGGTCAGGTTGGAAAAGAGAAAAAGATCCCCCTTGCGCATCGGCAGGGACACCGGAGTGCCTCGTTGCTCCACATTTTCCGCGGTCCGCATATTCTGATCTGCTCCCCGCTCCCCGTGCAACAGACCCCATTCCCAGCTGCCCGGCAACACCTGCAGACACCCATTCTGCTGATCCACATCGACCAGCGGAATCCAGACCGTGATGATTTTGGCGTGTTGACTCTCCCTGCCGTAATACTGGCTGTCCTGGTGCCACGGGAATGCCGTGTAGCTGCTGTTGGGCAGCTTGGGCCGCAAGTGGTAGTCCCCGTTAAAGCCAAAGTCCCGGTCCAAAATCGGTTCCAGAATCTTGGTGATGGCCGGATGACAGATCACATCGTAGAGACCCTGGCACAGAGCTATGTTGTTCCAGCTGCGCAGGCGGCTCTCCGCCTCTCGACTGAGGGCCACCAGCCTCTTCTCGAAAGGCAAGTCGGCAAAGGTGTCCTCAATTTCGCCTTTCCGCTGCAAGTCCGCTGCAAATCGGCCGATTTCGTGGTCAATGTGCTGAATCAACGGATCGAGGTCCCGGGGATCCAGGGCATCCCGCACCAACAGGCAGCCATCACGGCCAAAATCGAACTGAGTGGGGCAAGTCATAGGTCCAGTTCCTTTGCAGTGGGCAAGTCACGGAGGTCTCCCTCTCTGATCTGCAGGTGCAACACCCGGTCCCAGCACTGCGACATGAAAAGATGCAATACAGGCGCGTCGGCGAAGCCATCCAGGTACGAACACTGATAGTTGCGAAAGTGAATGTCGTACTCGGGTGCGCGGGCCATGGCGCAGAGGAAGCCCGGCTCGCTCCAGGTGCGGCCAAAGTCTGCGGACAGCGAAGCCCAGATCTGACCTCGATCCTTCATGCCTTCCGTGGTCCCGGCCAGGCCGCGATAGACCGACTCGGAATGGACATTGTGATGCAGGCTGACCCAGGTCTGTCCATCAGAGAGCGGAAAGAGCATCGGTGGCGCATCCGGGTGGACCATGCTGGTGGGTCGGAAGTCTCGCCAGGTGCGGCCATCGTCGAGGCTGCGGGAATCCCACAGCGCGCCCGACGGCGTCCGCGCCAGCAAGTAGACTTCGCCATCGCCGGCGGCCAAGGGGCGGCCTTCATCCATGCGGCCATGGGGCGGGGCGTGCCAGCCTCCGTGCCGCCGATCCGGCAGCAGTTCCCAGGACTGGCCCTGATCCTCGGACCGCAACAGGTACTGCCGGGTGATGAGGGGGTTGTAGCTCCAGTCCCCTTCGTGACTGCCCAGCAGCCAGGTGCCCCTGTCTGTCTCGCACATCCGCATCACGGACATGCCGCGGAATGCGATATCGTTGTGGGGCCGGATCAGTCGGACTTCCGACCAGGAACGGCCTTCGTCCACGGAATGGCGGTAGCCGATGGGCGCATTTTCGTGCAACCCGTCTGCGCGGGAATACAGATCCCACATGGGTTGCGTGCCGAAGGCATACAGTCGATCCGAGCCCCGGGGCTGCAAGGGAATGAAGCCATGCTGGTTGTAGTCAATGTCAAAGGCGATTTCCGGGCCTTGCCAAGTCTGTCCCCGATCCGGGGACCGATAAGCCAGCATGTCATTGCACTTGACGGCCGCGCGCCCGTAGTGCGGCCCGTCTGGAAACATGAGCAGGTATGCACCGGAGGCCGTCTGGGTGGCGCGCGGTTCATAGACTTTCCTGGCTGCGCTGCGGGCGACATGCACCACCTGTCCCTGCAGGTGGGGATGCTTGGCCAAGCCCAGTTCCGCGTCAATCTCCAGCGGGCTGGGCAACAGGCTGCCGGGAATGTCCCGGGTTCGCAGGCGAATGGCAGGCGCGATGTCCATGTCTGGCATCCCAAGGTCTCCTCTGTCGCCAGAGACTGCACTCACCGCTGTGCCATGTATCGTGCAATGACGTCAATGATCAGCTTGACATCATGGCGCACATCCTGCAGGGGGGAGCGGCAGGGGGCTCCTGTCGTGATGCTCCGGTGGAAGGCCTGCATTTCCCGGATGAAGGCGCTGTCCCAATCAATGGCCGGCACCCGAGACACGGTGGTTCCTTGATCATCAATCTCCTGTATCCGGATTTCGGACAGCTGGCCGCGGGAAAACCCGGTGGGATATCGGAGCGTGATGCGCTTGTCATCTCCGCAGATTTCCAGCGTCTCCTTGAAATCCCACAGATTGGGCAGATCGATCCAGGTGCCGTTGCAGCGGGCGCCGTTGGGATATTCCAGCTGCATGGTCAAGGCCCTGCCCGCCTGCCAGATGTCCACTGCATTGACCTGCGCCGGCACTCCCATGATGTGCCGCAATCCGTACAGGTCGTGGATCATGCTGCCGGCCATGAGGAAAAACGCGCGGGCTGCATGAGGCGGCACCTCGCCCACGGCTTCCTGAATGGAACGGCTACGCGCCGCGGCCGTCTCCTCAACCACTGAATCCGGAATGTCATCAAATCGCTGCACGTCGAACTGGGCCAGATGCAGGTCGTTGTTGGGATGCAGATGGTGAATCTGGACGAACCGTACATCCATGCCCTGGGCTTCGGCCGCGGCCACTTCAAAGGCCGGATCATATACCTTCATGTATCCCGCCTGACCCACAGTGCCGGCAGAGGCTTGCGCTGCAATCAGTGCGTCAATCTCCGGCAGGGAGAAGCACACCGGCTTTTCAACAAAAAGATGCTTGCCGGCGGCGAAGGCCCGTTTGCCGAATTCGGTCTTGGGGTCGGTTTGGCACAGCACCACCGCATCCAATCCGGAATCCAGAAACTGCCCGTAATCCGTAAAGGCCTGCGGCACGTCAAATCGTTCCGCGGCATGCCGGGACGCCTGCGCCGACACATCACAGACCGCCACGACATCGTAGAGAGACCAGAGTTCCTTCAGGTTGGGCAGATGGTGCACCTGCCCAATGGCGCCACAACCGACCACCCCGATCCGTACTTTCTGCATGGATTGCCTCCTTGGGCAAGGGAAAGAGAAGGGACTTATATACCTGACTTGGCAAGCACCCGTGTAGTATCGACGCGCTCACAGCGTGTGGGTCCACTGATATGGGACCCCGGCCCGCGGGACAGGAGCTGCTGCACGGCGAGAGGCGTTGCCACTGGGCCCCTTAACGACCCGTGAACAGGATATGCGGGAGTCTGCTTGCTCACGTATACAAGTCCCAAAGAGAACTCCGATCAGCCTTCCGGGTTGGCCCGTGGAGCCAGCTCATTCCAATTGTCGTCCATGTCCGCCAACTTGAGATGGAGATCCCGAAGAGCCTCCCACATGCGCTCGCGGCTTTCTACATCGAAGCTGCCTGCCGCGTTCACGGCGGCATTGACCTCAGCCACCTTGGCCGCGGCCTGAGCCATGCGGGCAGACCTCTGCGCCTGCCGCTCCAGCAAGTCCTCCAAGGAAAGGTCGTTGTCGATTGCAACATCATAATTGGAATTGGGGCTGAACCGGGATGGCAATTTGTTGCCCTGGTCATCCCAGAAGGTATGCGTCGGCTGCACATGCGGGGTGACGGACAGGTACATGATCATGGGTTCGTCCCCAATGACCCGGACCTGGTGCATCTGGTCAATCAGGGCCACGCACATCTGGCCGGGCCCCAGCTCTTCCGTTTCGCCATCAATGGTGAATTCGCACCGCCCAGCCAGGATCAAGAAGATTTCCTGTCCCAAATCATGGGTATGTCCCTGTGCCGTGAACCCAGGTTCCATGCGCAGGAAACGAGAACGAATCTGGGGGGTCACCAGCATATTGGTGATGTGATCCGGATTTCGGAAATCATAGACAGGGAAACCCATGAGTGCCTCCTGGAGACGTGGTAGGGAGCTTCTGAGATTTGACAGGCACGCCGAGCTGGAATCATACAACCAGTCCATCCTGTGCGCCAATGACCGTGGTTTTCAAAGTCAGCGCAGAGATGCCTGTCTCAGGGCAATCCCGGATCAGCCCAGTCGAGGCCCCGCGGAATGCATCACAAGCGGGGAGACATCTTCACGCAGGGCAGCTTGTGTCTGCCGCGGCAGAGTGCATGACGCCGCGCCGGAGGCTGCAGGTTCGGACAGAGCCACATCGGCCTTGGTTCTTGCCGTGGGCCCAGCGGCTCCAAGGCATCCTTGCCCACGCCCCATGAAGCCGGACCCTGCGACTGCGGGGGCCCCAGCAGCTGGCGGCTTTGTTGCCGGACCGCATCCAGCGGCTGGCCCTGGACCAGAGGGCCGTGGAAAGCCAATCCCACAACATCGACGCCCATGCACCTCCGGGAAGATGACGTTGCCGGCCATGTACCGGGCCCGCCATATCCCGGCCGGGGTCAGGATATGTCCGGTGATTCGGGGGACATGTCAGGAGTACCCAGCAGGATGGCCTCGGCCGCGTCAGCAGGGACCCGCGCGGAGGCAATGGCCTGCATGAGTGCTTGGACACTGGGCAAGTCCTCCCGGGAACGTTTCTGCAGAGCCGCCAGGCAGACATCCAGACGTTCTGGGTCGAGATAGAAGCGAGCCACGCCCATGAGGGAATCTATGAGGGTTGTCGCACGTCCCTCTGCCTGTCCTTCCGCGTGACTCTGTCTCTCGACAGAGTACCAGTCATCGAGATCCGGGTCCCACCACTCCAATCTGTAGTCCTGACCTCGCAGACGGGTCCCCAGGACTTCGCTGTCGAGTTCTCCGTCCCGATTGGCGGCTATCGGTTGGTAGAGGCCGTCCGCGTCCAGCCGCCAGCCCTCCAGGGCCCGCGTCGCCTTGCGGGGGTCGAACAGCCAGAATTCCTGTACGCCCATCCGGCGGCAGATGGACAGCTTTTCACGCCGGTCCACACGCTCGGTCTGTTCCGAAAGCACTTCAAGCACCAGACGCGGCGGGCCCCATGCAGTCCAGGAACTGGACCTGAGATTTTGACCGGGTATAGGCTTGGGTGCGGGCGGCGAGTCCCACAGGCCGACATCGAAGGCCACTTTGCGTCGGTATCCCGTCCCTTCCAGGTACGCTGCGGGAATGGCATTGAACTCCAGGTCCGAGGTCAAGCGAAAATCCAGCCCCTTCCCCTGCATGTACCGTTCCATCTGCATCCGCACGCTCGCCAACGTTTTGTTGTGATCATCTGCCTGCAAAAGACGTACGTCCTCCTCGACGAGGTACGGGTCCTCGGTGAAAAATTCGTGACCTCTCCGAGGGAGAGGCTGGTCTTCGGTCATCGGAGTCCCCAACGAGTCCGCTGCGGTTCCAGCCTTCAGTCTTGCCATGGGCACATCGTCTCGGAACATCTTCCCTGGCCCTTTCTCGGATGAGCCAGCCTTGTCCCCCATTATAGATCCTTCGCATGCCCTCAAATCCGGGAATCCCTCCAGAACCAATGCAAAGGCGCGAAATTGGGAAGACAGAAACAGAAAGAGGAGCACATGGATCCAACTATTTCCGCTGTCCCTTTGACAGCGATCCTCACCCGCCAAGCAGGTGTCGCGGCTGTAGCGGTCTCACTGCATCCCCTCCCACGCTGCAACCGTTTGCCGTCCTTACTCTCTTTGTACGGGTGCCATCTTGCGCCTGCAGCGACTTTGCACTTGCCTTGTGCCAGGAGCTCCTTGCAGGCACGGAGGGAGCCAACCAATGACTCTGTGGGTTCCCAGGGCACACCGATCGAAGGGGCATGAGAACACCGACACCAGTTGCCGCGGTGCAGAGACAACCGGCAACCGTCCTTCTCTGCTGCAGGTCAGTGGAACCCTGGAGTTTCCACTTCCTCTTCCATCCAGCTGCTCCGACGGAATTTCGCCTGAACATAGAAATGGGTCCTGGGCGGCGAGATGTTGCCTTGGGAGGGGAAGCGGGCTATGGCGTCCGGGACTATGTCGATGCCCAAGCCCGGTGCCTCGGTCAGCAGCAGATGACCGTCCTCGATAGTGGGCTGGGGCTGCATCACCTCGTACCTTTGCGGCACATCGTCCTCCAAATGCTCCAGGATCAGGAAGTTGGGCAAGGTGGCACACAGGTGGGCCGCCGCGATTTCCGCGACAGGGCCGAGCGAGCCATCGTGCGGTGCGAAAGTCACGTAGTGGGCCTCTGCCAATTGGGCTATCTTGCGCATGGCCAGCAATCCCCCCGCCCGGCCTGTATCAGGCTGCACCACATCGATGCACCGATTCTCGACAAGGGCCCTGACTCCCCAGTGGAAGGAGTGCCGTTCTCCCGCAGCGATCGGCAATTGGACATGACGCGCGACCTCTGCAATGGCCTTGACGTTCTCGGGGGCTACAGGATCTTCATAGAAGAGCAGATCAAATTCCTCCAGAGCCTGGCCCAGCTGAATGGCGTCAGGGACCGTCAACCAAGGTGGGCCATGCACGTCAGCCATGAGGTCTATGCTGTCGTCCAGGGCCTCCCGCAACCGCCGAAACTTGGCCAGGGTGCCGGTCACCCCGCCCGTCTTGAAGGCGGTAAATCCACGTGCAATGTACTTCTGACACTGCTCTGGCGTATGCGCATGAGTGTACAGCCGGACGCGATCCCGCAGCCGGCCTCCCAGAAGATTCCAGACTGGCACACCCAGGGCCTTGCCCTTCAGGTCCCACAAGGCCATTTCGATGCCCGAAACGGCGCCGCTGCCCACCACTCCAGTCATTCCGTGCCCCATCATGGCTACATGCAGGCGTTGCACAACGGCTTCAATCTGCATGGGGTCGGCACCAATCAAAATGGGAGTCAAATCCTGAATCGCAGTCTGGACCACCCGCGGCCAGCCGCTGGCTTCGCCAATGCCATGCAGACCCTCATCAGTGTGCACCTTCACAAAAAGCCAGTTGCGCGACTGCCAGCCTCCCCCCGCTCGTGCGGCATTCATGAGGAAGGTCTCAATGCCCGTGATCTTCATGGCAGCGTTCCTTATGGCATGCCGATCTGGGTGCCGGATTCATCCAGGGGCGGCGGAGGCCAATGAATCCCGCGCTGGCCCGACAGGCTCCGATTTTCGGCATAGGCAAATTCCGGTTCCGCACAGCCCACCAGCTTTCCGTCCCGGACCCAGTCCAGATCCTGCCCGTACATTTCGCCAACAAGCAGCTCCTGCAGTTCGCGGAGCAGTGCACCATGGGCCGGACTGCCCGAAAGGTCATGGAGCTCGGCCGGGTCTGTCTCCAGATCAAACAGCTGGGTCCGATGACCACAAGGATAGTAGATGAGTTTCCAGTTCTCCTTGCGAATCATGCGGCTGGACTTTGGTCCTTCCCCGCATTCTCCATAGAGGTATGACCTGTTTGCAGGCCCCACCATGGAGAGCCCTTCCACGGTCTCCGGGATGTCCAGGCCTGCCAGATCCAGCAGGGTGGGCATCACGTCCTGCCAGCCGACGATGCGGGAGGAAGTGGAATGGGCCACTGTCCGCGCGTCACCCCGCACACCCAGCAGAATCATGGGTACGTTGGCCGACGGTTCATAGTAGAGCCGCTTGGCCCACAGGCCATGATTGCCGAGCATGTCTCCGTGGTCGGAAGTGAAGAGAATGATGGTGTTGTCGAGCAGCCCTTCCTCTCGCAAGGTGCCCAGCACCAACCGCAACTGATGGTCCACATGGGTGCATGAAGCGTAGAAGGCCCGGCGGATGCGCAGGATCTCGGCATCCGACACGTGCTGCCACTTGGACCGGATCACTTTCAGGTAATAGGGCAGTTGCGCAGTGTCCCGGCTCCAATCACCGTGCTGGGGGGCATCCATGGGCACATCCCGGTACAGATCGAGGTAGGCCTGCAACGGCACCAGAGGGGGATGGGGATGGACATAGGACAGGTACCAGAAGCCTGGCCGCGTGGGGTCTCGTCGCCGGATCTGCCGACACATGGTCTGCGTGGTCCAATTGCTGACGTGGTACCGCTCTTCCAGAGGAAAGGGACGCCAAGCGTACTCGTTGTTGCTCATGCCGTGGGCAAAGGACTGGCCCGCCAAGCCTTGGTCCCCCATCCACAGGTCGTAGTCGTCGACAGCCCCCAAAATCGGCCGGCCCTCTTCGACCAGCCAGACATCGTCAAAGCCTATGCGGTCTCGCTGCGGAAAGACATGCAGCTTGCCCACTGCCACGGCCTGATAATCGTGGTCTCGAAAGGTCTGGGCCAGCGTAGGCAGGTCCGGCATGGGCACCCGCACCTGGAATTCCCGATCACCATGTGTGCGGCAGGTCGTGCCGGTCATCAATGTGCGTCGGGCGGGAATGCAAACCGGACATTCACTGTACGCGTTTGTGAACCGCACTCCGTTGCGACACAGTTCGTCCAGAGTGGGCGTCTGCACGGCGGGATGGCCGGCTGCCCCCAGCAGATGGGCTGGCCAATGGTCCGTGCAGATCATCAGAACATGGGGCTGTGTGGGCATGGCTACTCCTGGAGAAGAAGAAGGGCGCGACCGACGGCGGGTCTGCCGACGACGGAAAACTGCGACACGCCTTCACGGCTATGATACATTCCACTTCCGGGTTGTGGGATACAGCCCCAACGGATTTGCCGGGAACATGCCCCCACTGCCCGTACAGAGGACCTGCCTGAACAGAGGAGCCGTGATGACCACAGAACTGCGCGTGCGCGTGCCTGTCAACGCCCTGGTGGGAGAAGGACCCATCTGGGATGACCAGAAATCAGTGCTCTGGTGGATCGATATCCTGTCGAGCAAGCTGTACGCCTTTGACCCCCAGACGGAAACCAACCGGGAATGGGACGTGGGACAACACGTTGGCACCGTAGTGCCTTGGCACGATCAGGAAGTGGTCCTGGCCCTCGCCCATGGCCTCGGGTCCTTCAATCTGGAGACAGGGCAGGTCAGCATATTCAACGATCCCGAATGCAATCAGCCTGGCAACCGCTTCAACGACGGCAAATGCGATCCGGCCGGTCGGCTGTGGGCGGGCACCATGGCCTACGAAGAGCCCACGGATCAGGGCAGCCTGTATTGCCTCGACACCGACTGGCAGGTGACCAAGGTCCTGGGGGGCATTGGCATCTCCAACGGTATCATCTGGAGCCATGATCACAAGACCATGTACTACATTGATTCCACATCCTTTACCCTCCGAGCGTGGGATTTTCTTGTAGACGAGGCCTCGATCACCAACGAGAGAACCATCCTGCAGGTGGATCCGGCATTCGGTCTGCCGGATGGCATGACCATCGATGAGGAAGGCATGCTTTGGGTGGCCTTTTACGGAGGCGGCAAGGTTTGCCGGATTCACGCAGAAACCGGGGAGATCCTGCAGACCCTGGCCATGCCTGTGCCCGCCATTACGGCATGTGCCTTTGGCGATGCGGAGCTGGACACTCTCTACATTACCTGTGCGGCGCAGGGCATGTCGGCGGCAGCGCTCGCCCAGGCGCCACAGAGCGGCAACCTCTTTTCGATCAAGACCGGCTTCAAGGGAGTATCCTCGACCCGATTTGGAGGATAGTCCTGGAACAGCCCAAGCCACGGGTTCCCTTGGCGGCATGGCCTTGTGGGCCTTCTGACCCGCTGTGCCTGCTGCCAGGGCAAAGGCATGTCATGGGAGAGCTAACGCACGGGCGGACCCTTCACAGGAGTGGAAAACACCGTGCCTGAGGCACAGAACTGCGGGTCCAGACCAAAGACGCGGACTCGGTCTTGGGCATACACCAGCCGGAGGGCCGGGTTCTGGCGCAACTGTGCCTCGGAGTACAGCTGCCTTGCCTCAAAACCCACGGCCCCTTGCTTCTGACCCAGGTAGACGTGCGAATAGCCCTGCTCGCAGAGCAAGGCCGCGGCCGGCAAGGTCGAAAGGGGGATCCCTTCCAGGGAGGCCAGCAGATTGATCAGCCTGGGGATTTGCTCCGGGTCCACAGGCTGCTCCAGCAAGGCATACTGGGGAGGCATGGAAATGGAGCGGCCGCCCAACAAGGGAATCCACCAGCCGGCATCGGCGCCCACGGCAGTCCGGCCGCCATAGATCCGGAAGCCCGGCACAAACACCCGGGTCTCGGCTCCCAGATGTGCGTCCATCCATTCCATGGCCAGCAGATCCGGTGCGGTCACCATGTTGAATTGCTCATCTGCAATGTATCGCGTGCGGGGCAGAGCGAGAACGACTGCCAGCAGGCAGGCCGCTGTGGCCAGCTGGGGCAGGCGACGGATCCAGCCCCCCTCCATTTTTTGCGGCATCCAATCCATCAGCCACCCTACTGTCCAGCCCGACAAGACACTGAAAGGAACGTACATGGCTATGACCACCGCGAAGTTCTGCAGTTCGCTCATCAAGGGAATCTGAAAGAGGCTGAGGGCCACCAGCGAACCCAGAGAAAGCCCCCAAAGGCCCAGCAGAAAACTGCGATGGTGGGCCACAATGAAGGACCACAACAGTGCCCCGCCTGCCCACTGCTGCAGCCACCGTGGGTAGTAATCCGGAAGTGACCGCCAAATTTGATAGTCATTCCACACCCAGTTCTCGGCGGCTCCCTGCAGACTGGCAGCCGCCCTGCCCGCCATGAAGCTGCCGGACACGCGTGCCATGTGGGGAGACAGCAAGACCAGACTCAGGGCCAAGACACTGCCCAGATGGGCCAGGCCCATCTTCCATCTGCGCGCGTCCCAGCCCCAGACCGGCACCATCCAGAAGAGCAGGCACAGAAAGGCAAAAGCCCCATAGAAAAGGGGCATGCGGTAATAGCAGAGGGCCATGCCAGCCAGAGCAATGCTGTTGATGACCACGGCCCGGGGTTGCCAGCCCCGGGTGTCCACCATGCGCCAAAGGAGGAGAATGGCCACGGGCAGTACCACCAAGCCGCTAAGCTGGGCATACCGGCCCCAATTGAAGTACATGGCCGGCATGGAGGAAAGCAACCCGCCCACCACCATGGCGGCCACGCCTGCCCACCGATTGCCACCCGCCACAAAAACCGTCAGCGGATACAGGACCAGCACGCCCAGCACATTCAGGATCTGGCCGGATTCGAGGGTGGCCTTGACACCGTCCAACCCGCGCACGAAACCATACGCTGCGGTGTTGGCGTGAAAACCGAATTGGTGCGTAAAAGTCAGAAACTCGGCATAGGGCCTCCAGTCCTGGAAGAGCCCCCCCTGCTCCAGCATGAGCTGGACAATATAGGCGTGCTGCACGGAATCTCCCCAGAATGGTGCCTCCACCCCTCGCAGAGGCCAGAAACGGGTCAGCAGCAGCCCGGCCAGGACAATCAGGAAGCCGACATCGGCCTGGTGGGAAATCTGGAAGACCGACAGGGTCGGCAGTCCCCTGGGCCCCGGGTCCCGCCAAAGCCGCAGGGTACGGTAGAGCAAGGACAAAAGACCTATGCCCGCGGCCACGGCGTAGGTGCCTGCGCCCAGGTGCAGACCCAGCAGGTCCAACCAAGAGAACAGGATTGGGTACAGGGCCACACTGAGACCTCCGGCCAGGCAGAGACGGGCGGGCCAGCCATGCAGCAGATCCTTTGCCTCCGGCTGGCGCAGCCAGGCCACCAGGCCCCAGCCCGGAAGCAGGAACACCAGACAGGCCACCAATGTGATCTGCAGCTGTGCCCATAGCCAACGCAGAAGTTCTCCAGCCAGGGCCCATCGGCTGTATCGCAAGCGGAAGGTCAACTGGGCGGCTACCGGTTTGCCCTCGAAGTAGAAGCTGCCATCCACATAGGTGTCGGGAAAGCCCTGTCCAAGGTGCAGGTCGTGGCCGGGTTCGGGATGTATCTCCAGCCGATAGGCGCGGGGGGCAGGAATGGAGACTCCCGGCCACTCCAGGGACACCCATCGTCTGCCTTTGAATGCACCTGTCGCGAGAGCGCTCTCCGCCCAGAGGTCTCCCTCGGGATGGAGGAACAGGAGAATGCGGGCCGACTGCGGCTCGGATGTCCCGTCCACGACTATGTCAATGCCCTGGAGACCTTGATGTTCCACTACCAGTGTCTGGCCCACCGGCATGGAGGCGGCGTAGATGGAATCAGTCGCTGGCTGGCCTTCAACGATGACGGTGTCCGTGTTGCAGCCCGCACCCAGGCCGATCACCAATAGGCAACCCACGATCAGGCAGAGGCCGCGGGGGATGGAGGCAGTTGCAGGTGGGCGCATGTCGGCGGGACCAGAAACCCTGAAGTAAGATCGCAAGCGGGTCGGATGAGACAAAAAAGAGAGGCAAGCCAGAAAATGGGCCGTCAGGCTCGAAGTCCAAGATGTCATTCTGTCTGAGTGGAGGGTGCAGATCGTCAAGGTGGGTATAGCAACTTTCCGGGCATGTGCCAATATCGCCTTCATCAAGTATTGGGGAGTCAAGGACAGATCCCTGAATTTACCCTATACCAATTCCATGAGCATGACTCTCAGTCAGGCACATTCGACCACGTCCGTCGCATGGTTTTCGGCCTCCTGCCAGCCAGACGAAATATTCCTGGATGGGCAAGCGGCTACCGGACCCGTCCGGGCCCGAGTGGTGGCACATCTGGATCGTTTGCGCGCCATCTTGGGTCATGCGCGGGCAGCCAAGGTGGTCAGTGTCAACAATTTTCCGGCCTCTGCCGGCATTGCCTCTTCGGCCAGTGGGTTCTGTGCCCTGACGATGGCAGGGGCCGCGGCAGGCGCAACAGACGGCTCGGCATGGGACCTGGAAGTTCTGGCCCGTTTGGCACGGAGGGCCAGCGGGTCTGCCTGTCGCAGTTTCCTTGGGGGCTTTGTGGAATGGGAGGCCGGCACCGATGACCGTTCCAGTCTGCCCCGACAGTTGCATGGACCCGAGCATTGGGATCTCAGGGATGTGGTGGCCATTGTCAGCACTGCGGACAAGAAGGTCAGCAGCCATCGGGGACATGAGCTGGCAGCCAGCAGCTTTCTGCTGAAGGAGCGTCTGCATTTCGTGGGCCAAGCCTTGGCTTCCGCCCGGGAAGCAGTCCGTGACCGCAATCTGGGAATGTTGGGGCCCTTGCTGGAGAAGGATGCCCTCTTCATGCATGCGGTGATGCTGACTTCCCAGCCCCCCCTGCTGTATCTGAGCGACACTGCGATCCATCTGATGGAAGCAGTCCAGACATGGCGGGACGAGGAAGGCCTGGAGGCCTACTTCACCGTTGATGCCGGACCTAACCTGCATGTGATTTGCAAAGCGGAAACCGCACGCCGCCTGGTCGAGAAACTGGAGGCCACCGATCCGGTGTGCGAGATCATGGTCAACCGTCCCGGGCCGGGTCCGGTACAGCTGTCCGAGCACCTCATTTGAAATCCTGGAGGGCCAGAGGCAGCCAAGCCTGCACGGCATGTCTCCCTCTTGCACATTCACTGTGCTCCCTGTCGCAAGACAGCCTGCCGTCCATGCTGAAGCCGGGTTCACCTGGCCCGTTGCCAGCCCTCTGGATGGCGGGTCCCGGGCTTTCCCCAAGCCAGTCCTGTCCAAGCCGCATGGACGGAGCCCTATCCACGCAAAACTGCATGGGCCTGACACGCGTAGCCTGCCATATGCGGCTTGCGGCGTGGCAGCGGGACTCACCACGGACCGGAATGAGGCAATATTTAGGATACTTAATATCTCTAACCAACGTGAGTTATGGACAAGAAACAGTCTCCGGGAGACTGCGTGCCCGAGACGGGTTGCGGGGCGGGTGGCCGTAGGCCATCCACCCCGACAGTGGATTCACCAAGAAAGTCACCGGGCGGCGGTGGCGCGTAGGCTCTCCCGGCGCGCTGTGCTGGAGCGGGTCGTGGACCGCCTCCCCGCGGGCGGCGGAGCCCCCGGGCCTACCGCGCCGCGCCCCCCACGCGGTGAGGGTCACGTGCCGTGGGCAGCCGCAGCCCCCGCCCCATCGCAGCGGGGCAGCGGGGCAGAGAGAGGTACCGCGGGGTAAGACCGCGCAGCATCAGGGCCCCAAAGCGGGACGGGCAGGGCCGGGCGGGCAACGCGGACCGCCGATGCTGTTGGACATGCCACGGGTCAGAGCTCTGGCAGTCCCGATCGCGGCTCTGATGAACATGGATCGGGAGCATCATGCTTGCGCGGGGGGATACCTCCGGGATGTGGTACGCTGCCCCAGGATCCCCTCCTTGGGAGCCCGCGGTGTCCTTGCCTTATCCCTAACTCACATTAACTAACAGTGTGCTTTCACAGACAAGGAACTTGCCTTCCATGCCTGCCGGTCCCATTGTATCCCGAACCGAAACAGTCCATCGCACGGTACGCTTGCGTCTGTTGCTGGAGACGCAGGCCAAGGCCCGGCAGTTGGCCGGCACAGCCGGGGCCTGCCGCTGGGTCTGGAACCGCTTTCTGGCCCAACAGCAACACCGCTGGCAATGCTGGCAGGACTACCGGATTGGGCCGAAACCCCAGATCACGTTCTTTGGCTTGGGCAAGGAGTTCACGGCCCTGCGCCGGAGCACAGAGTACAGTTGGCTGCAAGAGTATGGGCACAAGGAGGTCAAGTACACGCTCAAGCACCTGGCCGATGCCTATCGGAAGTTCTTTGCGGGTCAGGGCCGGCGTCCCCGCTTCAAGGCCCGGCACCGCCGACGGATTCACCATTCCCAGCCATGTATCTGTGTCTGCCACCCCTCTGCGGGTGCCCAGGATCGGCTGGCTGCGGATCAAGGGAAACAATCCCTATCATGGTCACCCATCCCTGCAGGCCCGCATCCGCAAGGAAGGCACAGCCACGCAGCCCAGGTGGTATGCCTACGTCTACGCCATGCCTGCGGATCAGGTGCGGCAGGGTGCATCTGAGGGCAGCCTGGGTCTGGACCGCAACGTGGGGCAGCACACCGACAGTCAGGGCACTGTGCATCGCCGGACAGACACGGCCCGACTGGATGCCAGGCTGAAACGGTACCAACGCCGTATGGCCCGCAAGCAAAAAGGGTCTGGACGCAGAAGGCGCATCGCCGGACAGTTGACCAGGCTGCATCGCAAGCACAAACGCATCCGATCCCACGACACCCACCACATCAGCCGCAGATTGGCCGCTACGGCGCATACGGTGGTCATTGAGGATCTCCGCACCCAAGGCATGACGCAGTCCGCCCAGGGCACAGTGGCGCAGCCGGGGCAAAACGTCAAGGCCAAGGCCGGGCGCAACCGCAGCATCCTCACCAGCGGCTGGGGTCAGTTGGAGCGCCAGCTGATGTACAAGTGCGGGCAGGTGATCAAGGTCAAGCCACACTACACCAGCCAGATGTGCAGCCGGTGCGGCGGCGTGGACCAGACGAACAGAATCACGCAGGCCCGGTTCTGTTGCCTGCACTGTGGATTTGCGTTGAATGCGAACTGGAATGCCGCCCTCAACATCCTGGGGAGAGCCGATCTCCCTGTGGCCCACGGGACGGGGGCAGCTGCGCGGCGAGGGGCGTTGCCATGGGGCACCCCTATGACCCGCGAACACGGTATGCTTGGCTTTGTTAGTTAGGTGTATAAGTCCCATATGATAGGTTCCAGAGTGCGGAAGCAAGCAGACCGTTTCCTGGAGACAACACGGTAGGGAGACCAAGCACATGTCATCAACTGCATCTCGCAACACCTCGGCCTTGGCCATCCATGGAGGGGAACCGGCTGTCAAGCAAGAACTGAATCTGTACAAGGGAGCGGGTCTGATAGGGGAAGAGGAAAAGCAGGCCGTCATGGAGGTGTTGGACGCCCAATCGCTGTTTCGGTATTACGGCCCGAATCACTTGTCCAAGGTCGATGCATTCGAAACCAGCCTGGCACAGTATCTTGGCATGGAGTATGCCGTGGGCACGGCCAACGGGACCTCGGCCCTGCGCATGGGACTGATGGCCTTGGGCATTGGGCCCGGGGACGAGGTCATCGTGCCTGCCGCCACTTTCATCGCATCCGTGGGGGCCATTGTCACTGCCCGGGCGCGGCCGGTCTTTGCGGAAGTGGATGAGAACATGCTGTTGGATCCGTCGGACCTGGACCATTGTCTCACTCCTCTCACCAAGGCCATCATGCCCGTGCATCTGGGAGGCAAGTGTGCGGATATGGAGGCCATCAACCAGTTTGCCCAGGCCAAGGGGCTGTATGTCATCGAGGATGCAGCCCAGGCCTGTGGCAGCGTGCATCAGGGGAAGCCGGTAGGCACGCTGGGGGATGTCGGATGCTTTTCATTCCAATTGGAGAAAAACATCACCAGCGGCGAAGGCGGGGCCGTGGTGACACGCGACGCGGAATGGTATCGCAGGGCCACCATCTATTCGGATCAGGGCGGGCAGTTCTGGACCTCCCATGCCGGTGTGCGTGATCACTTCGGCCAAGAGCCCATCGTGGGCGAAAACCTGCGCATGAATGAAATCGCCGGGGCCATCCTGAGTGTCCAGCTGCAGAAGTTGCCCGCTCTGCTGGAACGCATGGAAGTGAATGCCGATATCCTTCGGACCGGCCTGGAGGCACTTCCGGCAGCGACGCTGGAACCGCGCATACCCGGCAGAGACAGTCAGGCTCTCTGGATCATTGCCTATGAAAAGGACAGTGCCGCGGCGGCACGGCGCATTGAGGAGTTGTGTGCGGAAGGGGTGCCGGCGGGCAAGATCTATGGGGGTCAGCCAGTATACGCCGCTCCCCAAGTGTTGAACCAGACGACTGCTGCCCGCGGGTGCCCCTTTGATTGTCCGACCTATTTTCCCGAGCCGATCCAATATCACATGGGCATGTGCCCGCGCTCGGAAGCCTTGATGGCGCGGTCCGTGGTGATCGAGTCAGGGCCCCTCTTGTCTGAAGAGGACCTGGAGGATCTGCTTTGGGGAGTACAGAAAGTCTTCGGGGCATAAGGCAGGCCTGTCACCCGCCTACTATCGCTCTCGCGCAGTATCGTGTGTGCTGCGCGCTGGCCGTCCGCCATCGACGGGGCCCTGAATTTCGGCAGGTGGCCCGCGTTTACTTGATGCCCGGATAAAGAAGGGATTGAAACCCGGTGCGAAAGCCTGCAGCACACCAGTTCAGACTGCAACGTACAGACACCCTGATGTGACGACATGCTTCCCCGCCTGACGCCCAAGCAGCTGGAACACGAGTTCCGGAAGAAGGTCGCGGAACTACGGCCCAACACCCTGAATCCGGCGCTGGCCGCGGCCGCGGACATCCATGCGCCGGCCATCTAGGAGCACGTGGCCGTCGAGGCCATGAACATCATGGAAAACCATTCCAACTATGCAGCGCGCATAGGGACGGCCATGCACTTGACCGTGGCGGGTTCACGGAAGAACCTGAAGGAACTGCTGGCGAAGACGGAAGGCGACGAAATTGCCCGCCAGTACGCACAGACGATTGAATACCAGATGGGTGACGAGGGGGCGCGCCACGCCCTGCTGGACCTGCCTGCCGACGACAGGGGAGGCACCTTGCGGCCCCTTTTTCAGCGGCACGGCCTGAAGTCCCATGCGGAACGGAAGTTTGCCATTCCCGGCACCGGCATGCAAGGGGACGTGGACCTGCTGGTGACCGGACAGAGGTCGGGGGCCGGGGAGTTTACCCTGGCCACCTTCGACATCAAGCCGCTGGGCCAGGGCGTGCCGGCCCTGTACTTTTCGCCGGGGGACATCGACCGGTTCGCCCAGATGCTGGACAGGTGGCGCGGGGAGCGGACACCGCAGAAGGAAATCCAGGAGGATGTGCAGGGGTGGCTCGAGGGCATGGGTGACGACCTGTTCCTGGGGAAGCCGCCGGCCAACCTGAACTACGAGAAACTGGCCGGCAAGGTCATGCGCTTCGGCATGCAGACCCTGCTGGCCTACCCGGCCGGCATCGCGGGCAAGTACGGCCAGTTGCCGCCGGCCGTCATCCTGGGCTACAACAATCGGGAGCTGATTAGGCAGGAACAGCAAGGGACTCCGTCGGCGCAATCCAAAGAGGCCCAGGCGCAAATGCAGCGGGTACGTGCCCAGGTGGGGCTGGGGGTGGAGCGCGCTCTGCAGCAAAACAGGGCCGCGCCCTGGGGACCCATGATTTCCACGACGCAGGAGATTCTGCAAAAGGCGGCCGCGGCCCAGCAGCAGGTCCTGCAGGCGGCCGTGGAAGAGCCGGATTTTCGCCGGAACCAGCTGGGACGGCTGCAGGAGCTGTACAGCCTGGTGCGGCGCACCGGCGCCAACATCACTTCCGGCGATTTCTTTCCGGAGCGCATCAGGCAGATGCGCGAGCCCCTGTACGGCACGGAGGAGGAGTTTGCCCGGACCGTGGACTGGCACAGCCAGCGCTTTGCCGCCCGCCCGGAGTCCGAGCCCGTCGAGGGCCTGCAGCCCGTGCTGCCGGGCCAGAGCTACGGCAGCCAATACCTGGGCCGGGACATGGAAATGCTGGTGGGGGCCATGGCCAGACGGCAGGGAGAGGCCGGCTGGCGCCTGAAAAAGGGCACGTTCGACTGGAGACCCGCCGGGGACGCGGACCGCACCGGGGACGTGGAGCGGCAGCAATATGCCGTCAGGTTTGAACTGGAGAACACCCTGCGCCGGGATGTGCGCAAGTTCAGCGACGTGTTCAATGTCTACCCCGAACTGGGCGGGGCCATGAGCACGCGCTCCCACCAGTTCGTGGTGCCGGACGTGCGCGACTTCTACGGGCACCGGGAGGCGATGGCGGACTACATGGCGGCCCGGGCGGTGGGCCAGGAGGACATGTCGCGCTTCCACACCGAGTACCTGGTGCCCACGGGGGGCGCCCGCCGCCTGGGGAGGCATCCCCGCAGCGTCGTGCATCCCCAAGACGCCACGGGGCAGGGCACCAAGCAGTCCATGCTGGACATCGTCTCCACGGTCACGCTGCGGGGCATGCGCACCGACAGCGTGCGGCAAATCCAGGATGCTCTGAAAACATTTTCCGAGACTTCCCAGAGCACCGGCCAGTACCGGCATCCGGTGGACATTGTCACCAGCGGCTCCCGCCTGACCGGCGGCGACGAGGGCAATCCGCCCACGGGCATCCTGGTCAGCCGGTTCAACCAGCTGCAGTTGCTGGGGCGGGCGGGCATCGAGGCCCGCTTCGAGGGCACCCGGCTGGGCATCCGGCGTGACGAGAACATCCACGCCACCCGCTACGGGTTCTGGGACGCCGTGCAGAACACCCTGTTCCGGCGGGCCCGGACCCAGGCGGAGGCGGAGGCGGGGGCATCCCCGTTTCATGGCAAGATTGCCCCGGGGCGCTCTGCCCGCCTGGACGAGGGCATGCTGCAGAACGTGACCGTTGCCACGTCCCCGTTTCTGCCCGGCGCGGCGGAGCCCGGCATGGGCGGGGCCGGCATTGCCGACTGGATGGCGACGGCGGTGAGTCCCACCTGGCTGAAGCAGGAGCGCACGGAGCTGGCGCCCATGGACATGGAGGCGCACTTGGAGGCGCGCAACATTCGCCGCGCCCTGGATGCGGACCGCATGCATGTCCTGGGCCGGGGGCTGTCCACCCGGGGCGTGAAGGCATATACCGGGCGGCCCGTCAACTGGGAGCAGGTGCGCGACGACTCGCCCCTGCGGGATGAATTCTTTGACGTGTCCTACCAGTTTCCGGGGGCCATGGCGGTCCGGATGGCCGACTCCGCCTGGATTGCCCCGCTGGGGCGCACCGCCCAGCAGGGCGTGCTGGATGCCGTGGCGCAGTACGCGGGCGCCGAATTCGTCACCCAGGAGAAGATGGAGCGCGGGACCCGGGACGTGACGGGCAGGCTGGGCGGAGACCTGGGCCTGGCCGGGGGAAAGGCGTATGCCAGAAGGGCGGGCGACCCCCAGGCGTGGCGAAAGGCCCAGGCCATCGTGGAGGACGTGAAGCGTGCCTTTGCCGAGCCGGACATGCCCATGACGGAGAAGGTGAAGATTTGGGAGCGCTGGGAGGAGGCGGAGACTGCGGCCCTGTGGGCGGCGCGCAAGGATGTGGAGGAGCACGGCTCCCAGGCGACCCATGCCTGGCGGGGGTTCCGGCACGACCCCGTGCGCCTGTCCTTTGCGCATCCATACATCCAGGACAAGGCCACCCTGCAGAGCACCTTCGAGCTGGCGGGAGGGGGTCTGGGGGGCATGAAGTTCACCTCCGAGGACTCCCGCATCAAGGCCACGGGCTCCCGCCATCGTATGGACTGGCGCAACCTGCAGGGCGGGGAGCGCCTGGCGGACGTGGGCCTGTTCGCCTTTGGCCGCGAGGGCGTAAAGCAGGGAGACAAGGCGGTGGCATCCCACTTTGCCTCCAGCAAGTTTGGATATGCACATCTCCAGCAAGTGGGGCTGGAAGGGGTCAACCTGGAGGCCATCAAGCTGTTGGACCCCAAGACCACGGACCCCGACCTGCAGGGGGTGCGCCGGGTGGACCTGCAGGGACACCGGGACGCGCTGTCCACCCTGAACCGGGTGTCGGAATACCTGATGGGGCTGGACGACCGCAAGCGGCGCAACCTGCTGCAGGCATCGGGCACGCTGCTGACCGTCCCCCACGTGCAGGATGTGGTGCCCCGCGAGTATGCGGAGGTCTGGTGGCAGCCGGGCCTGAAGGCGGTGGGACCCTGGAGCGACCCGGTGGCGGACGACCTGGGACCGGGCGCGGGGAAGGTGTGGTACGGGCAGGAGGGGGAGACCCTGCTGCGCTTCGCCGAGGCGGACGAGCCGCACATGGTGAAGATGGATGCGCTCAATGTCGAGGTCATGCTGGGCAAGGCGGACCTGCGGGCCCGCTTTGCGGCTCCGCCCACCTCCAGGGAGTCCTCCTTCCCCGTGGAGGAGACCATTCGCCAGACCGTGCCCCAGGCGCAGGAGCTGGCCCGCCGCTGGGACATGCCGCTGGTGGACCGCATGGCCACCGCCACGGCGGGGGTGGTGGCCCGGCGCAGCCGGGGGGCCCGCCGCGACTTTGCGAGCATGTTCGAGTTCATGAAGTCGCCGGACACATTGCGGGACGAGGGCGTGAAGACCCTCCGCCTGGGGTCCGCCGAACTGTCCCGGATTCACGACACGGCCCGCGAGTTGACGCAGCAGCACCATTACGAGGGCCGCCTGCCCACCAATGCGCCCGACCTGTATCTGCGCGAGGCGTACCACCAGTTCTTCAAGGGCCGGGAAGGGGACGTGATTGTGGTGGGGGACGGGAACAGCGAGGTGGCGCTGCCTTCCTGGTCGGCCATCCACCGCTCCTCCCACACGGAGGGGTTTGGCCGGGAGGGCACCACCCTGGGCGCCATGTTCCACAAGCTGGCCCAGGATGCGTCCACGGGCAGCGTGATGCAGGCGGCCCGCCAGGTGCGCCATCAGGCCGAGCGGCTGCTGCATCACGACAAGCAGGTGTCCAACGTGTTCCACGGCACCCGCATTGCGGGCCGTCACGCGCTGCAGGGCACGGCCAAGCTGCCGATGGGGGCGCACCTGGACATCCAGTCCCCGGAGGATGTCCAGGCCGCCATCGACCGCCTGGGCTGGAAGCTGGCTGATGTGCGCAAGCTGGGCCAGTATTCCGACACCAGCATGTATCTCAACGGCCTGTCGGTGCAGTACCTGCTGCAGGGGGACAACGACGGCGACACGCTGCATGCCCTGACCTTCGAGATGGAGGGCCGGCGCCTGGCGGCCAGCACCCGGTATCCGCAGTCCTCCGGCGGCCAGACCCTGACCACCCTGGGCCTGGCCGACTACTTCACGCTGTCCGAGGACGAGCAGGTGCAGCTGTCCCGCTACAACATGGCCATGATTCTGTCGAACTCGATGGGGGCGCCGTTTTCCCAGAGATTCCTGGAGCGCACCGAGGGCACGGTGGACATGCGCGCCATGCAGGGCAGCCTCACGCAGGCCCGGCGGGAGCTTCTGTCCCCGTCCACCGGCATCCTGGCCTGGGTGGGGGCCACCCTGGGCCAGGGCGCCCAGCGGCAGGGGCGCGAGTACTGGGATTCACTCCGGGAATCCTCCACGGCCAGCTCGCTGTATGCGGCCTGGAACCAGAAGCGGGAGGCGGCCCGGACCTGGTTCACGCCGGGCCAGCTGGCCACCAAGGCGGCGGACCAGGTGATGGGCAAGCGGGCCATCCAGTACATCTACGACGTGGGCAGCTTCTGGCCGCGCTCGGCCAGGGAGCTGGACCAGTTCTTCGCCGGTCGGCAGCGGCCCCAGGACATCCGGCAGCTGAAGGGCGACTACCTGCACTCGCAGAACATTCTCAGCACACTGTACCAGACCTATCTGGACGAATCCGCCGGCGTGAGCACCACCCGGGACCTGTGGACCCACATCAACGAGGCGCAGCCCGGCCAGAAGTTCATGGCGCAGAAGGCAGCGTTAGGCTTCACAAGCCTGGACGAGCCCCGGGAGTTGACGAAGCGGATGGTGGAGACCGCCACCAGCATGCCGAACCTGCCGCGCGACCCCACGGCCCTGTCCTTCATGCTGCTGCAGCCGGACTCGGACCTGCACCAGTTTGCGGAGGCGCGGGAAAAGCTGAAGACCACCTTCCTGGACGAGCTGGAGGACACCAGGAAGTGGCCCCGCGACGCGCAGGGCCGCAGCAACCTGTTCCGGACCGACGCCGGCCGCCAGCGGCTGCGCAAGATGTTCACCGACCTGGGCCAGGGCATGTACGGCGGCAAGTTCGAGTTCGACCCCGAGAACGAGGTGTTCCAGCGCGAGGCCAAGGACATGCTGGGCTCCTTCCTGATGGCCAACCTGGGGGCCCAGCGCCTGCAGAAGGGCATCGAGCGGCTCAGCGACACCAAGTTCGAGGAGCAGTACAAGATGCCCAAGGAATGGGCCCTGGAAATGATGGACAGCATCACCACGAAGCCTGATAGAGACACCGAGGTGGTGCACCGGGGCGCGCGGTCGGGGCGCATGATGGACTGGCTTGCCCGCATAATGGGCGGCCGCGGCACCACTCTGCCCCTGCGCGGCGAGGCGATGGGCAGGGGGCCCGAGGCGCTGGGTGCGTTCTACCGAATGACGGGTTCGGATAACCCGGAGCGGCATCGCCGGGCCAGCGGGCTGACTGGTCTTCTGTCCCGTTGGGCCCGCGACCCGAACCGGGAATGGATGAACTGAACTTCCATTTCCACGACTCAGGGGAGGCTCTGATTAATTGATGCCCTGATGAAGAAGGGATTGAAGCTGCCTGCCGCAGTATGCAGGGCTTCATCCGGAGACCGATTCTCCGATTGACTCTGATATACCCAGATACCGGCCTGCACGGTATCCCCGCCCACCGTGGGTATAATCAGAGCCTGATGCGTTTGCGAAACCCAGTTTCCGAAGTCCCGCCATTGCCTCTGACAGAGCCGCGCCCGTTGCGGATGGTGTTGAGCGAGGTGGTGCAGCAGGGCTTGCGTCAATTGCAGCGGCTGCACCACAGAGGGAACCAGACGGGCTCACAGCTGTGGCGGCAGGGACGCAGCTTGGTCCACCAAGTGGCTACTGGTGGAGGTCGGGGGTTGGTGCAGCTGACCACCCCGGTAGCGTCTTGGGCTGTAGCTGTACATAAATTTGCGGCCTCACCGGAATTGACAAAGGTCTTGCACCAACAGTTGAAGGAAACGGAACGTACCCCCGAGATGACTCCTGAAAATCTCCCGGAATCTGGCTTTGAAGCACAGATGATAGCGGCCCTGCGCACCGTGAACGCGGCATTGCAGGAGTTGAAGCAGGATATGAACACCGGCTTTGAGCAGGCAGAGCAGGAAAGAAGAACCCTGGGCCAGCAGGCGGACGCCGGCTTCAAGCAGGCAGAGCAGGAAAGAAGAACCCTGGGCCAGCGGGCGGACGCCGGCTTCAAGCAGGCAGAGCAGGAAAGAAGAACCCTGGGCCAGCGGGCGGACGCCGGCTTCAAGCAGGCAGAGCAGGAAAGAAGAACCCTGGGCCAGCGGGCGGACGCCGGCTTCGAGCAGGCAGAGCAGGAAAGAAGAACCCTGGGCCAGCGGGCGGACGCCGGCTTCAAGCAGGCAGAGCAGGAAAGAAGAACCCTGGGCCAGCAGGCGGACGCCGGCTTCAAGCAGGCAGAGCAGAAAAGCAAACATCGGCATGATGCCGCTCTAGCAGAAACTCGGCGCTTGGCGCACAGAATAGACCGCCGATTGGACCGCATCGTCGACATCACGGAAATGGGCTTGTCTCTCGAGCGTAGTGTGATGCAAGAAATAAAACAGTGTATCTATGCCCTGCCACAGGAGATAGACGTCACTCTGGTGTGGAATGACCGCATGCCAGGGGATCAGTGGGCGGCCGTAGCGCAGCAGCTAGGCGTATCGGTGACCACCTCAAATGCATTGAAATGGGGTGACCTGATCATGGCCCTCACGTCCGAGGATGGTCCGGCTGTCCTGGTGGTGGGCGAGATTTCCAGTCAGATGGACCGCAGCCGCGTGGATAAGGTGTGCCACGCGCGCGCTATCCTGCAAGCGGCCGGGCATGCCACTGTAGGTACGGTGTGGTGCCATGCCATTTCCCCCGGTATACGCGCCCGTTGCATCGCAGAGCAGCTGTTGGTGCGTCAACTCCAGCGGGATCAGAAGGGTGCCTTGCGGTGGGTGGCGGATGCAGCACAGGCAGATCTGCCTACGGTCCTCATCCACGCCTTGGCGGAGTCCAAGCAGCGACTCGACCGTTCATGAAACCGACCCCGGCTCCACACATCCAGGCCCCCCTGTTCTGCCGCTTTGTGGTGGTAGACCTGCCAGCCATGCATACGGGCTGTGAGTCTGTCAATTGGTGCCCTGATCAAGGATGGGACGAGAACTGATACAGTACTGTCACGAGGTTGGCGAATTGACCCACCGCCACTGTTCCTGCTGATCCCGCGGCGCGGGGCTTCAGAGGAGGATAACCGCCTGCGCGAGTGCCTCGCGGACGGGCACCCCGAGCTCCAGACTAGCTGCAAGGAGGAATATCGGAGGCACAGCCCGGGCGCATGCGAGGCACACGCCGTTGCCATCCATGTTGTCAGGGTCATGGTCCGGCGGAGCGGCTACTGTTGCAGCGCCCCACGCCCCTCCGCACAAATATCTACTGATCGGGAAAGGCTACACCCGCCTTGGGAAACGAAGTCGCCTCCGCAATCCTTGTGACATATACTTGACTGACCATGGATATTCTCTATGTTCACCCGGCCAAGCAGGAAGCGGAAGCCGAATTTGGCAAGTTCAGGGCCAGTCCTTTTTACCCCCTCATTCCCGTGGGAGTGGTTGGCATGGTCAATCTCCTGCGCGCCGAAGGGTGGCAGGTGCAGGGCCTCAACTTGCCCTTGGAGATCATGCTGAAGACCAGCTTCAACCTGGATGCATGGCTGGCTGCCATCGATCCTCCCCAGTTGGTCATGATCGACCTGCATTGGTATGAGCACTGCTTTGGAGCCATAGACGTGGCCCGCCATGTGCGACGCATGCTGCCGGCCGCCAAAATCGTCATTGGGGGCCTCACAGCCACGTTTTTCGGCGAGGAAATCCTCAAGACCCATCCCGAAATCGACTATGTCATCCGAGGTGACGGGGAAGTCCCACTCCTGAAGCTGGTGGAGTTCGTCTGTGGGGCGGCAACACGGGAACTTGAGGAAATTCCCAATCTCTCCTGGCGCGCCCACAAAAAGGTGCGCCACAGTCCAGGCTTCTATACCGCTGACGCAGCCCAACTGGACAGTCTGGATTTCGTGACGACAGACTGGCTTTTGCATGCACCTGGCTATGGAGCCCTGCAGTATACCGGTGGCGGCATCATTGATCCCGTCAAGACCATCAATCGGGGGCATTGGCTCACTGTGGGTCGGGGTTGTGTTTTCAACTGCATCTACTGCGGTGGAGGCAAGAAGTCACATGCCGATCTCGCCGCTCGCAACGGCTACGTCATGCGCGATCCGTACGCGGTGGCCAACGACATGGAGAACCTGAGCCAACAGGGATACAAGCAGGTCTCGCTGTCTCTGGACATTGCCACCTTTCCAGCCAAGTGGTGGAGATCCCTGTTCGCGGAGATGCAGGCCCGGCAGATTTGCATTGGGATCTACAACGAATTCTTCCAACTGCCCTCCAAGGAATTCATACGCCAGTTCGGCGAAACCGTGGATCTTGATCACACGGAGGTGGCCATTTCCCCCTTGTCGGGCAACGAAGCCGTCCGCGAACTGAACGGCAAGCACTACAACAACGAACGGTTCCTGCAGATGTTGACCCATCTGCAGGCATATCGGGTGCCCCTTTTCGTGTACTTCAGTCTTAACCTGCCTGGAGAAACACTGCAGACCTTCCGGGAAACCCTCAAGCTGGCGCAAAGGGTCGGCAATGCCTATCCCCCGGATCTGCTGCGGATGCTCAATCCCTGCCATACCCTGGATCCCATGTCGCCGATGAGCCGGCATCCGGCCCCCTTCAAGATTCATGTCGAATACAACACGTTCCGCGATTATTACGACTACTGTCGCGCCACGGCATGGGAACCCAAGTATGTGCAGCGGGGCCAGATGCGGGGCTTTGCCATGGAAGGCCGACCTACAGACACAGTGGAGCAAATGGCCCGGATTTGGGACATGTTTGCCCGGGCCCAGAAGTTTCAATGCTTCCCTGTGGCCCGCGTCTGGTAGGCCGGTTGGCCTGCGCCCCCAGTATGGGAACGGATCAGGCTCTTCGCCAGCGAAGTGTGGGAGACTCAGTGGGGGGTATGCACTGGTCCGGAACTGCGTCTGCGAAACCCCCGATGCCTGGCCTGGTGTCAGGCAGACGCGGCGACGCCATTGCAGGCGGAAGCCAAGGCCCGGCAGGCTCTCCAGGCACAAGCCCGGAGAGCCACTGCGATTGCCCGGTGGCGAGAGCAGTGGCAGGAACGCACCACTGGACTGTCCGCTCTTCTGCCAAGAGGCAAGGGATGGCAGCAAGAAGCATCTTGTTGCACGGATTGCGATAACACGGACTGCAGGACTCCACGGTTGAAGATATCCTGTCCAGTGTGACTGGAAAAATTCGTTTCTTGTTGGCCCAAGCCCCTGGCATGTGCCGCGAAGGCAGATGTGGAACTTGGGCATGGAAGGTCAACCCGCGAACACGGGCGCGCAAATGGCCCGGATTGGGGCCGTGTCTGTCTGGGCCCGGCAGTCTCCATGCTTTCCTGTAGCCCGCATCGGGTGGATCGGTGGGTATACAGCCCTCCAAATAGCTGGAAATGTGAAGCCCAATCTGGCTTGGGACTGACCGCCGCCACGAAACCGAAAACCACGGTGGAGAGCAGGCTTGGATATAATGGAGCCTGAAGTCCAACACAGAATGGCCCGAGAAACCCGCCGCCGGCGAAGTGCTCGAGGTGCTGTCAAGCAGAATCGTAGACGTGGCCGTGCAAGCAAGCCCATCCAACATTACCCGTATTGACGATTTCAGTCAGACTGGGACGGGAACCAGACAGCTGCGGGACAGCCAAGGGCTGATTCGCAATGTGCCTCAGCGGGAGCGGGCCGTCATCGTCGGGGCGGAATGGAAATTGGACCCTGGCCTCCTGCCTTTGGAGGAATCGCTGGCGGAGCTGGCGTTGCTGGCTGACACCGCGGGCATTGATGTACTGGACAGCCTGACGCAAAATCTGGAGACTCCCAACCCGGCCTCTTTCATCGGTTCCGGCAAGGTGCAGGAACTGGTGCAGCGGGTAACGGAACTGCAGGCCCAGGTGGTCATTTTTGACATTGAGCTTTCCCCTCGCCAGCAACGTGTGTTGGAACAGGAGCTTGGCCAGGAAGTCAAGGTAATCGATCGGACCGCCCTGGTTCTGGACATCTTTGCCAAGCATGCCCGCACCCGGGAAGGAATCGTGCAGGTGGAACTGGCCCAGTACGCCTACCGCCTGCCCCGCCTGACCCGCGCCTGGACCCATCTGGCCCGCCAGGCGGGAGGCGGGGCCGGGGGCAACGGCGGGGGAGTGGGACTGCGGGGCCCCGGTGAAACCCAGCTGGAAGTGGACCGTCGCCAGATCGCACGGCGCATCGACAAGCTGAATGCAGAGCTGCAATCCATTCGCCACCATCGACAGCGCAACAAGGCCCGCCGCAACCAGGACATGACTCCCAGACTGGGTCTGGTGGGCTATACCAATGCGGGCAAGAGTACGCTCCTCAATCGTTTGACGGCCGCCAGCGCCTTGGCGGACGATCAGTTGTTCGCGACGCTGGATCCCATCACACGCAGTCTGGAACTGGACAGTGGCCTGCAGGCCTACATTACGGATACTGTGGGCTTCATTCAGAAATTGCCCACGGCCGTGGTCGCGGCCTTTCGCGCCACCCTGGAGACAGTCAACGACTCGCACTTGCTTCTGCATGTGGTGGATGCCTCCCACCGGAGCGTGGAAGAACACCTGACGGTAGTCGAGGAGGTGCTTGACACCTTGGGAGCCGGGGATATCCCATCTGTGCTGGTGCTGAACAAGACCGACCTTTTGTCGCCCGGCAGCGACCTGACGAACCGGATCCGGGAAACCAGCATGGAGCATTACCTGGCCGTCGTGCCCATCAGCGCCCAGAGCGGCGAAGGCGTGTCTGCCTTGCGGCGCGTCCTGTCTCAGGCTCTGTACGCCCGCATGGACGCTGTGTCCGTGGTGATTCCCTATGCCCGCGGGGATCTCGTTTCCAAGGTGCACCAGTACGGGCAGATCGATGCAGAGACCTATCAGGAAGACGGGACGCGCATTGAGGGCAGGGTGCCTCACCATTTGTCCCCGCTCCTGCACGACTTCACCGTCAATTAGTTCATGACCTGTCGTCTCCGGACTCTGCATACAGGTCCTTCCTAGCTGGGAGTTGACAATTTCATGCCTCAGTCCTTGACCTTCATCGACAACCGCAACGGCAAGCAGTATGAGTTGCCCCTCATGGATGGCGCCATTGCCGCCAAGTCGTTGCAGCGGGTGAAGGTAGACCAAATGGACCAGGGAGTGGTTTCCTACGATCCTGGCTATCAGAACACGGCCACCACAATCAGCCACATCACGTACGTGGATGGGCATCAGGGCATTCTGCGGTACAGGGGCTATCCCATCGAGGCGCTGGTGGGCCAGACCAACTACCTGGAAATTGCCTACCTGCTAATTCTGGGCGAGCTGCCCAGCCAGGTGGAAAACGAATCCTGGCGCAACCGGATTCTGGGTCAGGTGGAGATTGATTCCTCGATACGCCGGCTGATTGCATCGTTCCCCGTGTCGGCGCACCCCATGGGAATGCTGATTAGCGCGCTGGGGGCTCTGGGCACGCTGTATCCCGAATCCAAGAGAGTGCTGGACCCCGCTGTGCGCCAGGAGCAGATGTATCGGATCCTGGGACAGCTGCCCACGATCGCAGCCTACTGCTACGCCCATACCCATGGACACGAGGTGCCGGCTGCCGACACCACCAAGGGGTACATTGGCAACTTCCTGCGCATGATGCACAACTTCGGACTGCACGAGGAGGAACCCAATCCGGTGGTGCAGGACGCGATGAACGTCCTTTTCATTCTGCATGCCGATCACGAACAAAACTGTTCCACGGCCGCCATGCGGGCCATCGGTTCCTCCCATGCCGATCCCTACAGTGCCATGGCCGGGGCCACGGCGGCCCTGTATGGACCGCTGCATGGAGGGGCCAACGAGGCGGTGCTGGCCATGTTGTCCACCATCAAGGACACTGCCGAAATTCCGGACTTCCTGGAAAGGGTCATAAAAAAGGAAGCGCTGCTGATGGGCTTCGGGCACCGGGTGTACCGCAACACGGACCCTCGGGCCACCCTCATCAAGGAGCTGGCCTACAAGGTCTTTGAGGTCACCGGCGACAATCCGCTGATTGACATCGCCATTGAACTGGAAAACACGGCCTTGGGCATGGAGTACTTCCAGGAACGCAGGCTCTATCCCAATGTCGACTTCTACAGCGGCATTATCTATCAAGCCCTGGGCATTCCCGCCGAGTACTACACACTGCTGTTTGCGCTGGCCCGATCGGCGGGCTGGCTGGCCCACTGGACAGAGCAGCTGGATGACCCGGCACAGAAGATTGCCCGCCCCAAGCAGATTTACCGGGGTGCTGGCAAGCGCGCCTTTGCTCCCCTGGACCAGAGGTAGGCCGACGGGCAAGGCAGTCCTCAGGCACCAAGGAACCCAAGCGGACCCAGCTCCAAGGAGAGCGTCATCATGGCACGTTTTTCCGTCTTCGTGACCCGTCAGATCCCGGCACCAGGCCAGCAAATGGTCGAGGATTATTGCGATGCGGAAGTCTGGCGCGGCGACCTGCCGCCGCCACGGGACTTGGTGCTCCGGCAGGCGGGCAACCGAGACGGCATTCTGTCCCTCTTGACCACGCCCATTGACAAGGCGGTGATGGACCGGGCCGGTCCAGGCTTGAAGGTGATCAGCAACTATGCCGTCGGATTCGACAATGTGGATGTGGCCGAGGCCACCCGGAGGGGCATTCCGGTAGGACACACGCCGGATGTGCTGACAGACACGACAGCGGACTTTGCCTTTGCCCTGCTCATGGCGACAGCCCGGCGCGTGGTCGAGGGCGATCAGTACGTCCGCGCCGGCAGGTGGCAGACATGGGGGCCCACTCTGCTTCTGGGGCAGGACATTGCCGGAGCCACCCTGGGCATCCTGGGGTTCGGCCGCATCGGCCGGGGCATGGCCCGCCGGGGATCCGGTTTTGGCATGCGCACCCTCTTTTACGACGACTACATCGCAGACGACGATCCGGCCATCGCCGAGATGGGTGTAGAGAAGGTAGGCCTGGATCAATTGCTGCAAGAATCAGATTTCGTGTCGATTCACACGCCACTGACTCCCGAAACGCATCACCTGCTCAATGCCGAGGCCTTCGCCCAGATGAAGCCCACGGCCATTGTGATCAACACGGCGCGCGGTCCCTTGATTGACGCGGAAGCCCTGTACACGGCCCTGTCCACGGGCCAGATCCTCTATGCCGGCCTCGACGTGACAGAGCCGGAGCCGCTGCCCCAGGACAGTCCGCTGCTGGAACTGGACAACATTGTCATTGCACCGCACATTGCCAGCGCCAGCGTCGTTACACGCAGCAAGATGGCGGAAATGGCCGCCCAGAATCTCATAGCTGGCCTGGAAGGGCGCAGAATTCCCCACTGTGCCAATCCGGACGTGTACAATTAGGTTTTTTGTGTTGACATTTATCTGATACGGGACGTATGTCATCCATTAGGCTCAAGACCGGTTCCGCATCCCGATCTACGTGCGCGGCAACGGACTGGACCATCCCCGCAGTGTACGCTGCCCTGCAGGACAGGCGCACGATATTACGGTGGTGTCGGCACGTCTCGAATATTGATTGGCCCACCGCGCGTCCTCTCTACGCGGGCTGCAGCGCCAAGATAAAGCACTACCGTCATCTCCAAGCTGGCATGTAGAGCAAAAAGCGTGTGGTCCAGTATTCCATTCCCATGCCCGACGACAGCGGGATACCCGAAATGGACGCGGAAAAAGTGACCCCTCACAGTCTCCATTTCGGTCCATCGTCAAGCGTGGCGGATCTGACTGGATGAAATCGAGAACCGCGCCCTCCTCGTTAGTCATCCCGTCTAGCGGTATGGGAATGGTGCACATCAGCACGGCCGCGTCTCCCACCACTGCCGGAATCTCTCAATTGCGTATGGGGTCGGCGTGCAGCACTGAAACCCTGCTGATAGCGACATACTGGAAGATTGTCTAGAATCTCTCGGGCGCAACGCCGGAGCCCAACAGCCAACTCTCCGGTACCAAGAAGGACATGTACTCCTTGATCCAGCAATGTCGGCACGTATATCCGCGCAGAGACCTCGCTAACCACCGACAGCAACAGCAACTTCAGATCCAGTCCAGTGATGCCCCCATTGGCCCCATCTCCGTCTCCGCAACAACGAACGCCATCTACCTGCACTCCGGAGACGTCTAGCAGGCCAGAGTTGGCGAGGCCCTCTCCGTGGGTCTAAACCCAGATCCTGAGTCCACGGCACGAAGCCGCTGGCACCGGACGAGTGACGACGACGGCGGCAGTCTCCTCTCCCGCTGTCTGTCGTTGGACCTTGAAGTCGGTGTGCGGAACCGTCATATCCACGCTTTCGCTGGCGTGCGCGCCGACACGGGGCAAGCTCTGACCTTTCCTGCAGAGGGCCGCAGATTGGCTGCAGCCTTGGCCCAACTGGATGACTTTGCCGAGGGCGCGGATTTCTTGCTGGGACACAATCTGATCGCTTTCGATCTGCCCCACCTGCGTGCCGTGACCCCCCACTTGCGACTCCTGCGGCTACCCGTGGTGGATACACTCCGCCTCAATCCGCTGGCCTTCCCGCGCAACCCCTATCACCATCTCGTCAAGCACTACCAAGACGGGCAACTGCAACGGGGACGCATCAATGACCCGGAACTCGACGCCAGACTTACGCTGACCGTATTCGCAAACCAACAAAAAGCCCTCCAGAAAGCCCCAGCCGACCTGTTGACGGCCTGGCATTGGCTGACTACCCTGCACGCCGAGAGAGGTTTCGACCGCGTGTTCACGGTACTGCGCAACGCACCCAGGCCGTCTGCCGCCGCGGGTCGCCAAGCCCTCCGCTCCCGACTGGCGGACCGCGCCTGCCGTACGCAGGCGTGCGCCGCCATAGCGGCCACCGACGATGACAGCTGGGCCTTGGCCTATGCTCTGGCCTGGTTGTCGGTGGCGGACGGCAATTCGGTCATGCCGCCTTGGGTCCGACATCAATTTCCCATGGCCGGACGTTGGGTGCGCCGCTGGCGCGACACGGCCTGTGCCGATCCGGCCTGTGCCTGGTGCCAGAAACGGCATGACGCCCACAGAGAGCTCAAGCGTTGGTTCGGATTTCCCGACTTTCGGCCCGCGCCCACGGACGCGACCGGACGATCCCTGCAACAGAGCATCGTGGAGACGGCAATGGCACGGGAACATGCGCTGGCCATCCTGCCCACCGGCACCGGCAAGTCGCTGTGCTACCAGCTGCCGGCCCTGTCCCGCTACGCCAAAACCGGGGAGCTCACCGTGGTGGTCTCGCCCTTGGTGGCCCTGATGGCGGACCAAGTGGCAGGACTGGAGGCGCAGGGCATTGGTTCCGGCGTTACCCTTAACGGTCTCCTCTCCATGCCGGAACGAGCCGATGCCTTGGACCGGGTACGGCTGGGGGATGCGAGCATCCTCATCGTCTCGCCAGAGATGCTACGCAACAACTCCTTTCGCCGCGCCCTGGCACAACGTGAAATCGGGGGCTGGGTACTGGACGAAGCCCACTGCCTCTCTCGCTGGGGGCACGACTTCCGGCCCGATTACCGGTACGTAGGGCGTTTTATTCGTGAGAAGACGGGAAAGGGGCCGGTGCCGCCGGTGTTGTGCCTGACCGCCACCGCCAAGCCTGACGTGAAGGCTGAGATCGTGGACTATTTCCGGAAGGAACTCCGCATCCAGCTGCGGGTCTTCGACGGCGGCGCCCAACGCACCAACTTGGAATTCGTAGTGATACAGACGAGCAACGGAGAAAAGTTCGCCCATGTCCATCAGGTCCTGACGGCCGATCTGGCACCGAGTGAAACGGACGGCGCCATCGTCTATTGCGCGACGCGGCGACAGACTGAAGATCTGGCCGCGTTCCTGCAGGTCAAGGGCATCAAAGCGGATCACTTTCATGCCGGACTACAGCCTGAGACCAAGAAGAACGTCCAGCAAAGCTTCATCCAGGGCGACCTGCAGGCCATCGTCGCCACCAATGCCTTTGGCATGGGCATCGACAAGCCGGATGTACGGCTGGTCATCCACGCCGACATTCCGGGCTCACTGGAGAACTATCTACAGGAGGCGGGCCGCGCGGGGCGGGACCAGAAGGCTGCCCGCTGCGTGCTGTTCTACACACAGGACGATGTGGAGCGACAGTTCAGCCTGTCGGCCTACGCCCGGCTGACGCGGCGGGATATCCACGGTGTCCTGCGAGCCCTGCGGAACTTGGACCGCAAGAAACGCCTCAATGGCAAAGTGGAAGCCACCACAGGTGAAATCCTGGGCGAGGATGAAGATAAAGTATTCGAACAAGATTCCACCACTGACGACAGCCGGGTACGGACGGCCGTGTCATGGCTGGAGGAGTCGGAACTCCTCACCCGAGAGGAGAACCGGGTGCAGGTGTTTCCGTCCTCCCTGCGCGTCAGTTCTGTGGACGAAGCGCGCACCAAGCTCGCAAAAGCCCGCATCCGAGACGCCTACTGCCGCCAACTCCTGACCATCGTCCAGACCCTGATCGCGGCGGATGCCGACGAGGGCATCTCCACCGACGAGCTGATGGCTGCATCCGGTCTGACCGCGGAGAGAGTACGAGGCGCCCTCTATGATCTGGAGCGACTGGGCATCGCCAGCAACGATACGGTGTTGACCGCCTTTGTCCACACCGGCGTGCAGCGTTCCTCGGCGAAACGCTTCGCGGAGGCGGCCACGCTGGAACAGGCCCTGATCGCCCTGTTGCGTGAGACAGCCCCGGAGATGAACAAGGGGGAAACGTCCACGCTGCATCTGCGCCGCGCCACCCAGCGGCTCAAGGACGCAGGCCATACCGCCGCCCTGCCAGAACGCGTGAGGCGGATCGTGCACAGTATTGCCGCCGATGGGCGCGGTGAAGGCGGCCGCGGGGGCAGCGTGGAGGTGCGGCAGTGGGACAGCGAGACCGTGCAAGTGACGTTGCAGCGTCCCTGGGACGCGTTGGAAAAGACCGCCGCTCTGCGCTGCGCCGCGGCCCGCCACCTGCTTGATCATTGGCTCTCCTGCCTGCCCCGAGGCAGTCGGGGCACGGACTTGCTGGCCGAAACGACCTTGGGCAAGCTATTGCGCGTCATCCGGTCCGACCCCGCCCTAAAGAGCAAAGTCAGGCACCCGGACAAGCTGCTGGACCGGGCCCTGATGTGGTTGCACGAGCAGGAGGTCATCCGGTTGACTCGGGGTCTGGCGGTATTCCGTCCGGCTATGACCATCCACCTGCAGCCGACTCGGCGCGGTTTTGCCCAGACGGATTTTGCGGCCCTCCAGCTCCATTACGACGAGCAGGTACGGCAGATTCACGTGATGGCGGAGTATGTACAGCAAGGACTTGAGTCTATGGCTCACGCGCTGCGCTTGGCGATGGACTATTTCGCCCTGCCCGAAGAGGCCTTCCTCCGCCGCTGGCTGCCGAATCGAGACTCCGAAATCGCGCGCCAGACCACACCGGCCTCGTGGCGCAAGATCGTGGAAAGCCTGAACAACCCAATCCAGCGTCGCATCGTGGCGGACAATCGGGAGCAGACCAACGTGCTGGTGCTCGCCGGACCCGGCTCCGGCAAAACTCGGGTGTTGGTGCACCGGATCGCCTATCTGATACGGGTAAAGCGCGCGAACTCGCGTGGCATCCTAGCCCTCGCCTATAACCGTCACGCGGCAGTTGAAATCCGCCGCCGCCTAGTCGAGCTCATTGGTGACGACGCCCGCGGGGTAATCGTGCTCACCTGTCACGCGCTGGCCATGCGCCTGGTAGGCTCCAGTTTTACGGGGCGTGCGCAGCGACTTGACGACGCGAAGTTCCGAGATGTACTTTTGCAAGCGACGGCTCTGCTGCGCGGGGCAGGATTGCCACCCGACGATGCGGACGAGTATCGGACTCGACTGCTCACGGGTTTCCGCTGGATATTGGTGGACGAGTACCAAGATATTGGCGCAGATCAGTACGCCTTGATTTCCGCTCTGGCCGGCAGGACCCTGGCCGCAGAGGACGACAAGCTCAGCCTCTTCGCCGTAGGCGACGACGATCAGAACATCTATGCCTTCAACGGCTCGTCAGTCGAGTTCATTCGCCGTTTTGAGGCGGACTACGGAGTCAAGCCGGCCTACCTGACCGCCAATTACCGCTCCACGGCCCATATTGTCGCGGCCGCCAATGCGGTGATCGAGCCCGCCCAGCAACGGATGAAGACGGGCCATCCCATCGACATCGACCGGGAACGGACACAGGAACCGCCCGGTGGCACATGGTCGAAACGGGACCCGGTCGCCCGCGGTCGAGTCCAGATCCTACCGGCCGACAACCCTATCTCGCAGGCGCAGGTGACCGTCGCTGAGTTACAGCGGTTGTACGGCTTGACTCCTGACTGGACTTGGTCCGCCTGTGCAGTGGTAGCGCGCGAATGGAGCTACCTGGACCCGGTCCGTAGCCTCTGTGAACGCGAGGACATTCCGGTGCAGATGGCGAATGAAGACTTCACAAGCATCTGGCATTTGCGGGAGACTCAGATGCTCGTAAACTGGCTGCGCGGGCGAGACTGCAACTTGGTGAAAAGTGCGGACCTGAACGACTGGGCGGCAGGACAAGCCGCGGGTCCTTGGACAGAACTGTTGCAGGAAGCCATAGCCGAATACGACTTGGAGACCCGTGGCGCGGAAACGTCTGTAGAATCCTTTCGCGAATGGCTCGCGGAGTGGGGGAGGGAAGTCCGTCGTCGCCCGCGCGGACTGCTCCTCCTGACCGCCCATCGGGCCAAGGGCTTGGAGTTCGACCACGTGGTCGTGCTGGACGGCGGCTGGAATAGAGTGGATCGCGGCGAGGATGTGGATGCCCCACGCCGGCTGTACTATGTGGCCATGACCCGCGCACGACAAACCCTCACCCTCCTGCGTCTTCCCGGATCGCATCCGTTCCAGGATGCCTTCCAAGACGTTGCAGCAGTGCGGCGGCGCCAGACCACGGTCAGTCTCCCGCCGCCCGCGCCCGAGCTCGCACGCCGCTATCGGCGGCTCAGCCTGCGGGATGTCTTCCTGAGCTTCGCGGGGTACCGGCCTCCTGGCCATGCCGTGCACCGCGCTCTCGCCGCGCTCTCACCCGGCGATACGCTCCACGTGCGGGTTGGATCGAAGCGCTGGCAGCTGCTGGATCACAACGGGATAGTAGTAGGACAACTGGCTAGCAGTTTCAAGGCCCCCGCCGACCTGCGTTGCACGTTTGCCACCGTCTGGGCTATCGCCACCTGGGACCGCGCCCGCTGCGAGCCGCAGTACCAGTCCGGCCTGTGCTGTAATGCCTGGGAAGTAGTGGTACCGGAGCTGGTATTCGAGCCAGCATCGGTGCCGTAGTGGAGGCGTTGAGCAGGCTACGGCAGAAGAGGATTTGCCAGTTCGACGTAGCTGGTTTGTGGGGGGATGACGGCGTTTGGGGCAAGAAGGAAAGCGGCGTGGGGTCTCGGCCGACGATTCAGGGTTGGGAATCCCGTCAGGAGCTGCCGGTGGGCAACCCGCATGAATCCGCTGCAGAGGCCTATCAGGGCAGGCGTGGTGCGGGCGAGAGCCAGGTCCCGCCCCCTGCCGCTGGGTGTGCACGGCCGGGAAGGGGACCTCTCCCTCTTCCCGCGGCGCAGAAACCCGCGCCGCAGCTGCGGCACCGGCACGGCAAGGTCGGTGCAGAGGCGGGCTTGGGGTCTCTGGAGGTCGTGCAGGAGCACTCCGCGTAGGCATACGGAGAGCTGACCGGAGTGGTACCCAGGGCCCTGCCAGTGGCGACCGCCAGGGACTGGACGGTCCTGTCGTGCACAGGGCAGGGTCGGCGAGCCGCTGTTGCCGCGCCCCCACCCGGCGGGGCCAACCGCGCGGGTTGCGCCACCGCGTACGCGGACCCACGGGCCCGGTGGAGCCCCTAATCATATGGCATGAAATTATATAAAGAGACGAAATCCTGCCGGATCCGGCATAGATAGCCTAGCTTAGATGGTGGAGACGGAGGTATATCCCAATTGGACACAAGAGGACAATCCACCTCAACCTTACAAAGTTCCATGACGTGTGCTTAGCACATGCAGCACGGGGACACGATGCGCCGGCCCGAGGCCCGCCGGGCATCCACCCACAATCGTGGAGCCTGGGCCCAGGTCCGGGTCTGGAAGAGTGGCCCATACGGCTACCGCAAGGGTACCAAGGACGGGAGACCGGAGGGGCATGGATGGACCTCAGGGATACTTGTCGGTATCTGGGTCCATGGTGCCAGCCTGTTTTGTCCAAAGTCGAGGGAAGCAGTTATTGCCATGTACCTTCACGAATAGATTTACTCCCCTAACCGAAGCATTCGCGCACCATGTCCATCACCTGGGCATCAATGAAATTGGCATAGGGGATTTCGGGAGCTCCGCTCTGGCGTTTGCCGAGCAAGTCGCCCGGACCGCGCATCTCCAGATCTCGCTCGGCAATTTCAAAACCAGAATCGCTCTCCAGCAGGATATTCAGCCGTCGTCCAGTCTGTTCCGACCGGGACTCGCTTAGCAGGACGCAGGTTCCAGGCTCGGTGCCACGACCCACACGATTGCGCAACTGGTGCAGCTGGGCCAACCCAAAGCGTTCGGCATTTTCAATCACCATCATGGTGGCATTGGGCACGTCTATGCCCACTTCAATCACGGTCGTGGACACCAAAATATCCAGTGTGCGATCCCGGAAACCCTCCATGATCCGATGTATGTCGGCCTTCGGCATGCCGCCATGCACCTTGGCCAGACGCAGATCCGGGAACACATCCCTGGCGAGCCACTCGTACTCGGCGTCCAACGAGCCTATGTCGGACAGTTCATCGAGCACCTCGATTTGTGGGTAGACCACGAAGCCCTGTTGTCCACGTGCCACTTGGCGGCGCAGCAGATCGTACACCTGGGTGCGGTCTTCCGAATTGCGCCACACAGTTCTCACGGGCGGGCGGTGTCCCGGCCGGCTTCGAATCTCGGATACGTCCATGTAGCCGGTCAGCACCTGATTCAGGGAACGCGGGATCGGAGTGGCCGAGAGGGACAGTACATGCGGGGTGATCCATTCCTCGTCCTCCGCGGCCCGGCGGGGCTGCACCAGCGCCCTGCGCTGATCCACGCTGAATCTATGCTCTTCGTCAATCACGACCAAACCCAGTCTCTTGAATCTGACCTGGGGTTGCAGCAGGGCCGTGGTGCCCACGACAATCTGAATGTCACCCGTGGCCAGGCCATCCAGGATTGGCGTCCGTTCCGCGGGAGAGAGGGCACCGCTCAGCATCTCCACGCGGATGGGCGGCCCATCCCGCGTTGATCCAACCCGTTGTGCAATGGATCGCATCGATTCCAGATGCTGTGTGGCCAGCAACTGCGTCGGGGCCATCAGAGCCGATTGCACTCCATGCCGAGCAGCGGCCAACAGCGCGGCCGCCAGGACCACAGTCTTGCCACTCCCGGCTTCGCCGCGGACCAGCCGAAATGCGGGCTGCACTTGGGCAATGTCCTGCAAGATTTCCTGCAGGGTGGTCCGTTGCTCGACAGTCAAGGCAAAAGGCAGCGCCGCGTCATAGGCGCAGCTGAAATCCGGGGGCATGGCCAGTGCAGGGGCCTGACCTTGATTGCGCCCCGCCTTCACTGCGGCCAGATCCGTCTGAAACCTGTAGAGACTCTGGAATGCCAGGTAGCGGCGTGCTTCCCGCCACTCTTCCTCGGTCTCTGGCTGATGCAGCAGGGCGACAGCCTCCCGTACCGTCGGGAGGTCGAACCGACTGCGAATCGTCAGAGGCAGTTCATCCGCCAGCTGGCGATGCACATCCGCATCCAGCAAGGCACCATTGATCTTGCGCAGGAAAGCCTGTGTAATGCCCTGGGTCAGTGGGTACAGGGCCATGATGCTGTGCTTGGGCATGCGCCCCTCGTCCAGCAGGCGCAGGTTGCGCCGCACCGTGTTGGGGGAAATCGCCACGAATTGCGGATTGTTGAGCAGCAGTCGCCCCGTGGAGCGTTCCACCTTGCCGTACATGTGGTACAGGGCCCCAGCCACGACTGAGGACATCACCCAGGAGTTCCACCAGATGATGTCAATCTCGCCTGTGCCATCCCGCAGACGTGCCTTGACCGCACGCTTTCGCACCTGCTTTCCAAACTGGAAGGAAGAGACACTGCCCTCGCCAATGCGTCCCATCACGGAAACCGTCTGACCAACCTCCAGCTGGTTCAGAGTCAGGTTTTCGTACATTTCATACTGGCGCGGCAAATGGAAGATCAGGTCCATCAGGGTTGTGATGCCCAGTCTGTCCAGGCGGTGGGCCATGGCCGCGCCAATGCCTCGCAAGACCGTGACGGGGTCCAGCAGAGTGGCCTCAGCGGGCACTATGGGCTTTGCGTCGGCTTGTCGCATAAGTTGATTCAGGTCGTCGTCTTCCTGCACACGGTCCAAGTCGGGAGCCTGAATCTCCCCCCCCGTGCACCAGCGTTGCAGCGATTCGCTGATCAACCGGCGCTGCGGAGCGTCGCAATAGCCATATAGGCCCAGCAATTCGGCCACGGTCTCGACTTCCCGGCCATCTGCCCCTGCCGCGTACGCCATGCGCCCCAAGCCGAAGCCATGAGAGCGCAGATCCTGGGCCCAACGCCCCAACCCGTAGCCCGTGGCCTCTTCCAGGCCCAGCAGGTCCTGCAGGCGAACACGCCAAGTCAGAAATTCAGGAGCATCCTGCACCCCTTCGCTCATGGTGTGCCTTCTTGGATGACGACCCCGATAATGTTGGGGCCCAAATGCACGGCCAACGACGGCGGATAGGGCAGTTCCACCACCGGAAGTTGCGGATTGTACGTCAACAGCCTTTCTTTCAACATCTGCACCACAGGGCCATAGGCGTGGTGCATGATGCCGACCCTGCGGATGTAGGTGAATTCGGCAATGAAATCGAACAGCTTCTCCACCAGTTCAGGTCGGGTCCGCACTTTCTCCAAAGGCAGCAGCTGTCCGTCTTCCAGCAGCAACATGGCCTTCAGATCCAGCATGGCACTCAAGAGACTTTGGGAGGAACCCATTTGGGCCCCTTCCTCCAGATAGTGCATGCTTTCGGCAAAGAAGGAGACAAAGTAATTGGGAATCTCTTCAGTGACCCGGCGGCTGATCTGTGCCATGGTCTGCCCCGCCGCCGAGGCCGAGGCGGCCTGCGCGACCAGATGACCCAGTCCCAGGGACACCGTGTGGGAATCCACGACCCGCACCGAAATCCCGTTCAGGGCACGGGAAGCGGATTCCATGGCACGGTACATGGGGCTGAAGTGTCCACTCATGTGAATGGCCAGCACCTCCTCGCCTACCTGCGCGGCCTCGCCGATGGCGGCCTGCACGGCCACAGGGCTGGGCGGCACTACCTGGGGCCGTTTTTCAGAGAAAGGGCCCTGCGCTCTGGTGACGCGTTCCAGCAACTCGTCTGCCGTAATCCGATTTTCCTCCAGGACTTCATCCAGAAACCGGATCCGGTTGGGTACCACAAACACGGAGCCGGAATTCTGCGTCCGATGGTCCAAGAAGGCGTTGCTGTCGGTGATAATGCTGGTCGGCAACATGGGCATCAGCCGCACGGGGCAGTGTCCGGTTCACTCTGCGGCAATCAAGAGCCAGTGATGCTTCTGGCGGGATTCAACCCACTCCACGTCAAAGTGCGGCAGCTGTGTGCACAGCACCGCCGCCACAGCATCCTGTTCCGCCGGCGCAAGATCCGCTCCTTTGTAGAGGGTCAGGAGGGAAAAGTCGGCGACATCTTCCTGCGCCAGGGAGGGCAGGAGACAACCTTTCAACAGGTGGTGCACGGCGTCGGTCAACCGCGGGCCGCCCCCAATGACATCCTTGGCCTGGCCCATCGCCACGAATTCGCCAGCAGCCACCTTGCCCCGGGATCCTGTGACGTCGCGGGTGGCTTGGGTCACGGACCCAAAAAGAAGGGCCTGGGCCTGGGCCGTCATGGCTGCCACGAGGTCAGGCCAGGCCAGTGCCTGCTCAAAGGCATACATGGCGGTAACCCCATTCAAGATGAAAGGGGTAGGGATCACCGCAACCTGCTCGGGGGCAAATTCATCCTGGGCCTTGAGGGCCGCCGCAATGGCATTCATGCTGTTGGGCAACAACACTACATGGGCCCCGCCGGCCTTCTCCCCGGCTTCCACGAACTGTTGCACACTAGGATTGATGGTGTCAGGGCACTCGATCAGGCAATTCACCCCCAGAGAGGCGAACAGTTCGCTGAACCCGGAACTCGAGGACACGGCCACCACCGCCTTTTCCTCCGCGGCCGCAGGCTGCAGCAGCCGCACCTGACCCTCTTCCGGTATGGCCTGATCGGCTTCCGGGCCGCGTTCCCCTTTGGCTGCGGCCATGGCATCCATGTTCTCCACGACCACGTCTGTCAAGAACCCGACGGAACATCCCCAACTCAGAACCGGTCCCGGATCTGGAACATGAACGTGGACCTTCACCAATGCAGGAGTGCCCTCGACCAATCCATACTCCCCCATGCTGTTGACGGTAGAGCGAATTTCCTCCAAGGACAGCTGGGGCTGATGTGCCAGAAATTGCACATCAAACCCATGGACCAACTCCGGGATTTCGGCAAACAGCGGCACTGTGGCCTTGGCGGCGCCTGCGGCTTCCTCCAGTTCGCCTGTTTCCACCACTTCACCTTGAAGTCCCTTGAGCAAACCTTCCAGAAAGTACGTCAGACCGAGGCCGCCTGCGTCCACCACGCCTGCCTGCTTCAAGGCAGGCAGCAATTCCGGAGTTCTTGCCACGGAAGCCTGGGCGACGGGCAGTCCGTGCTGCAACACAGTGGCCACATCATCTGCATGGGGGAGTGCCTGGGCCGACGAAGCAACATCCCGGGCAACAGTCAAGATCGTGCCTTCCTGTGGGTTGCTCACGGCAGCATAGGCCCATTCACTCCCCACTTGCAGAGCTTTTCGGAATGCAGTGCCGCTGAGAAAGGCACATGCGCCCATGCTCTCTGACATGCCGCGCATGAACTGGCTCAAAATGACGCCTGAATTGCCCCGCGAACCGGCCAGTGCCCCGTGGGCTGCCGCACGCCAGATTTCCCCGGCAGAGGAATCGGGAGGTTCCGCCGAGGCAGCCTGCCAAGCCGAAGTCAGGGTCAGCCACATGTTGGTGCCTGTGTCTCCATCGGGCACCGGATATACGTTCTGGTCGTTCAGGGATTCCCGATGTTTGCCGAGCCAAAGCCGCCCAGTCTGCAACATCCGCAGGAGTGCCGCACCCGTTACTTGGCCTGAATTCATGCGGAATCTACGCTCTGTGAAGTTACGTGGGGAGCCGGGAGCAGGAAGACAACGGAACCATCAACGACAGGAACAGCCATTTTACTATGTTCCAGGCCAGCTCTTTTCTTTTGTCAGGTGGGGAACAGGGAGATTGCATCCAATTTGTGGCCGACCCGGGTCCGCCGTGATGCCTGGCGCGTATGCGACGCGGCGGCAAGTCCGGGCGGAACATGGAGGAACCTGCATTGGATGCCAGACACATGCGCCTTGGCCCCGAGCATCTCGGCCATGTCGTCCTTACCTTCACTCCCTACATCCGAAGGGACTGCGGAGCACTGCAGATCCCATGCGATGCAGACGATCTGCCCCAGCTGCCTGTCACGGACAAATGCCTTGCAGTTCCGGTTCCCATGTCGCGAAGCTGCCCAGGCCAGCAACGGTGGTCGTCTCAACTGATTGCCCCTGACCCGCCAAGTCCGAGATTTGCTGGCTATGCCTCCCTGGCACTAGAATGCAGGATGGGAAGGTGGCTGATATCCTAGCTCCTTTCGGGTTGACCAGGTGCAGTGCGCGGCGAGGTTTAGAGATGGCGAAGTGTGATTATTGTCCCAAGACGCCAATGTACGGAAACAACCGTCCCTGGTCGAAAAAGGCCACTCGCCGCCGCTGGAACCTCAACATCCAGAAGGTCAGAATAATGGAAGGCGGCCAGCTTGTCAGGCGCCGCCTCTGCACTTCTTGTCTGAAGTCCGTCGGCAGGTAGCGGAAAGCGCAAGAACTGCCTCTGTAGCCGGCCGCTTTTTGCGTGCTGAGTGCTGACCCCCTGATCCATTGGGCGAGCTGGTGCTGCAACGAGGATTCCTGCAGCGAAGGGTCTCCCTGGACCTGGCGTTGTAGATGGGCCCGACAGGCTGCCTCGTTGCCGGTCTGGCGGTACTCGACCAAGGCCAGCTTCCAGTCGATATCCTAGGCCCGGCCAGCACATCCCCGGCGCAGGCGAGATATGGGCAGGGGCGCTCCCGCTGAACGCGCAATGATGCCCAGGCCCGGGCAAGGTCGCCCAGGGGCACAGACAGGGACGGGTTCTGCACACAACCCATCAGCATAGACAAACACAAATGTATCTGTTTCACCGTAGTCTCTGATCAGCGAAGTCAAGAATCCGCGTGATGCGCGGGCTGTGCCACAAGCCCAGGAACATCCTCCTTGTATATTTGTATTGCGATCTGGACCTGCCTCTGTGGACAAAACGCCGCGGAGGTGTTCTTGGCACCATCAAACAGGGCAAAGTGAAGGCGAGCGCCTTGGTACCGGTCGCGGCCTTTGCGTACCAAGGCTGGCTCCGGTCAGCATGGTGCCATGCAGTTTGAACGGGTGGAGCAGGGCGGATCGTCTCCATAGAACCGACCTTCCCCACGTTGTTGCCGACTCGGCCCTTCAGCCCTTCACAAGCTTTGGCGTCAGGATCAGGAATGTCGCTGCCGCTGCCAAGACGCGGCCCAGAACTCGGGTGACTTTCGGGTCTATGACCCATCCCGCCGCGGCCAGAGCGGAAAAGCACACTGCCGCGACCGACTCACAGAGGCTTTGCTTCGTGGCTTTTCGCCGGTCTGAGTGAAATGCAGCAGCGGGGACCGCGGACTGCCTCCCGGCAGCATCTGCGCGGCCAGGGCCTGATACGTGCAGCCTGCCCTGCAGGTCTGTCGATGGCACATCGACGGTAGAGAGCATGAGGTCAAGGCTGCTGCCATCCTTCAGGATGCGGTACGCCTATGTCTGGCGCATCCACCCCTGCACGGGCAACTCCAGCTATATAGCCACTTCACGGTTGTCGGGATCAACGGGCTTGAGACTGCAGGGCCATTCTCTTGCGCAATTGGCCACAACCGGCATCCATTTCGATGCCGCGGCGGACGCGAATGGTGGTGGCAATGCCCGACCGGTTCACAGCCGTGGCAAAAGCCTGCGTTCGGGCCACGGGACTGGGTTGAAACCGATCACCGGGAATGGGGTTGAAGGGAATCAGATTGACGTGGCAGTTGAGGCCACGTAGACGGTGTCCCAGTTCTGCACCCAGACGCGGGTCATCATTCAGCCCATTCAACATGACGTACTCGAAAGTTACACGCCGTCCGGTCCGCCGAATGTAGTGGCGGGCAGCCCCCAAGATCTCCGCAATGGGCCAACGTCTGGCGGGCGGCACGATCCGCGCCCTGAGCTCATCATTGGGGGCATGCAGGCTGATGGCCATACGCACAGGCAAGGGTTCCTGGGCCATCGCCCGGATCTGGGGGACAAGCCCCACTGTGCTGATCGTAATGTTGCGCGGACTGAGGCCGAAGAAACCAGGAGCGGCCATAATGCGAACGGCATCCCACACCGCTTCATAGTTGTGAAACGGCTCGCCCATCCCCATGAAGACAATGTTGCTCACATGGGATTGCCGAGCATCCAGAGACAGTCCCAGTTCCTCGCGACGGTCCAGCATTCGGGCCAAGGCCAGCACTTGACCCACTATTTCCCCAGCAGTCAGATTGCGGGTCAAGCCATCCAGCCCGGTCGCGCAGAATGTGCAGCCCATGGCACATCCCACCTGGCTGCTGATGCACAAGGTCTGACGGCGGTCGTACAGCATCAGGACCGCCTCCACACATTCTCCGTCTTGCAGATGGAAGAGGGCCTTGAGCGTGTCCCTGTGCTTGGAGACTGCGTAGGCGCCTAGACTGACCGGCCACACGTCGTAGGCCGCTGCCAACGACTGCCGCAGGGTCCCTGACAGATTGGTCATCTCGGAGAAATCGGAGGCAAAGCGCTGGTAGACCCAACGCTGAACCTGCTGTACCCGGTATTTCGGCTCTCCGCGCTGGGCCAAGGCAGCTGTCAGTTCCGCAGGGGACACATCCAGCAGACTGGGTTTGCCGTGTTCAGCCGCGGAATTCATGGCAGAGGCACAACGGTTGACGGTTGTGCAGGCAAGGCCCTTTGACGGGCTCCAGGCAACGGAATTCTTTCTGGCCACTGGACTCGCCCTCCGGTTCCCGGGTGCCACTTCCTTTCGATCCTTGCGTTCCATGCCCGTATGCCACAACACCAGGGGAGAGGCGCGACCTGACCGTCACAGGACAACATGACCCACCATCCCGGACAGTCCATACTGCTTTGGGGCCCAGTGGGGCTGGGCGTTCAGGAGTCTGCAACCCCACCGTCGGGATGAAATGCCCCGTATGTGCCCCGGGCGAAATCAACGGCCTCTCCTGACGAGAAATCCGGTTCATGTCGCCGACAGGCCACTTCATCCACCTCCACGCCCAGTCCTGGCCCCACAGGCGGGAATATGTGGCCGTCCACGACCGGCAGAGGCTCGGTCACCAATTCCTGGGCTACCGGATCGGTCAGGGGATCTACCATCTCCTGCACCAGAAAGTTGGGTGCGGCCAAATCCACGTGGATACAGGCCGCCGTAGAGACTGGTCCATAGGGATTGTGAGGGGCCAGGCCTGCATAGTAGACATCGGCCATGGAGGAAATCTTCATGAGCTCCGTGATGCCCCCGGCATGGCAGCAGTCCGGTTGCAACACGCTGGCGGCGTTGGTTTCCAGAATTTCGCGGAATCCCCAGCGAGTGAACAGCCGTTCCCCTGTGGCAATGGGAGTAACCAGCTTTTCCCGCACTGCAGCCATGGCCTTGGGATTCTCGGACTGGCAGGGCTCCTCAAGAAAGTAAGGCGAGAATTCTGCAAATGCGGTTCCGTACAGCACTGCCATTTGCGGAGTCAAGCGGCCATGCAAATCCAGGAGAATGTCGACTTCGTCCCCCACAGCCTCCCGCACGGCCTGCAGCATGGCCGCCGCCTGTTTTACCTTGGCGGGGCCTGCCACGATTTCCGTCACCGGCACGGGGACCGTCTTGATGGCGGTCCAGCCTTGACTCACTTTGTCCAGGGCACTCTGGGCCGCAGACTCAGGATCCATGCCTCCAAAATGAGTGTACATTCGGGTCTTGTCCCTGACTGGCCCATTCAGCAGCTCAAAAACGGGCCGGCCATAAACCTTGCCCTTGATGTCCCACAGAGCCTGATCAATGCCGGACAAGGCCGTCAGGCCTATGACTCCCTGCCGCCAGAAGGCGCTGCGGTACATGATTTGCCACAGGTATTCAATCCGCAGCGGATCCTCGCCCAGCACCATGGATGCAAAGTCATGGATGCACCCTGCCACGGCCCGCGGCTTGCCCTCTAGAGAGGCTTCCCCCCAGCCGATCAACCCGGCCTGATCCGTCTCCACCTTGACAAAGGTGTAGATGCGGTTGAGCCCTTTGGCCATGACAGGGGTGATGCGTGTAATCTGCATTCGGACGGTTCCCTCCAACAGTGCCGTTATGTCTAATATTTGTAGTCGTCGCGCAGTGGACTGAAAATGTCCACTACCTTGGCAGTGCCGGGGCCAGTCACAACGACGGCATGCTCCATGTCTCCCGGAATAAAGAAGACGCCACCAGGACCGACCCTGGTCTTTTCCCCTTCGATCGTGAATTCCAGTTCCCCTTCCAGCACATATCCGGCTTGCTCTTGAGGATGACTGTGCGGCGGCACCACGGAGCCCGGTGTCATTTCGACCAGGGAAACCATGATGTTGTCGCCCCAGAACGTTTTGAGAGAAGGGCCATCACTCCCGAAAGGCTGGAGGGACTTGCGTTCCAGTGGATTGTAAAAAGGCATTGCGGGCTCCTTGTGTATCAGGGAAGGGATTCTAGGAAGGTGGCTGCATCCCACGCTGACTGGAGTCTGCTGGGGCTTGCTCCGACCACAGGATTCGGATTTGTCTTGGCTGGGCCGGGAACGCGGTCGAATCTGCTTCCACCTCTGCCGATTCTAAACTCCAGCTCCAATTCCTCCCTAGGGAGAGCCACGAGATCCACATTCTGCGCCACTTTGTGCCGAGACGCCTCGTCCGTCATGAGTCGGAAAAGGGTCATCCACAAAGCCTTGGACCCCGTGGCCTTGCGGCGCCTGCAGGGCGGTCTCGTGTGTCAGAGGCGTCCCGAGGGGGAGAAACATCTGCCGCCATACCCGAGGGGCACCGGTCCTAGAGTGCCGGAAGTCAATTTCGGTTTGAGGAAGTGTACGCGGAAGCGGGCCGAGACCTGGGAGCCGGCACAATCGCCGTCTTCAGAGAAGCGGTGTTGCCGATTGTTCTCTCCAGTCTCTGGGTGACGGTGTGCTCTTTCGGTATACGCTTTCCCACGATGAATGCGCCCGTTCGTCACTGGTCATGGGAAAGTTCAACTTGTTGCCCCCGGAAATATTTGCGATGACCACAAATGTGACCTCTCCGGCGCTGTATGCGGTGGGGATGGTGACAACCTTCCTCTCGCTCCTCGGGATTGGGACTCTTCCTGCAGGTGACATGGTGGTTGCAGTACCGCGCCCCAAACCGACGGGGGCAGGGCGCCCCGATCGTACCATCTCCTTCCTTGACAGACATGCTCCTGCGGTGGCTGTGTCAGGCTAGACTTGGGCCAAGGCAGAGGCTGTCTCCGAATATCAAGGCCAGAAACCCCCTTGGAAGCAATACGCCCATGAAACTCGATCTCTACTTGCACAACGGTGCCGTAGTCACTGAAGGAGGTGTCTTTCATGGTGGTGTGGCTGTGGCGGACGGTCGCATCTCCCACGTCGTGGAGGGTGCACCGCCCCTCGAGGCAACGGAAACCATCGACCTTCGAGGCAAGTTGCTGTTGCCAGGCTTGGTTGACGGGCATGTGCATTTCAATGAACCCGGTCTCGAGGAGTGGGAGCGCTATCGCACAGGCACCAAAGCCGCTGCCGCGGGAGGCGTGACCACCATTCTCGACATGCCTCTCAATTCCACACCGCCCACAATCAATTTGACGGAGCTGAACCGCAAACGTGCGGCTGTGCACAGTGAAGCGGTAGTGGACTATGGGCATTGGGGCGGGTTGGTCAACAACAATCTGGCAGATTTGAGGTCGCTGCACGAGGCAGGAGTCATTGGCCTGAAGGCCTTTATGACCTATGTGCCAGACTTTCCCCGCGTGGACGACGACTTGATCTATGCGGGCATGGAGCAGGCATGCCAATTGGGCAATCTGGTCGCCATCCATTCGGAAAACGAATACCTGACCGCCTTTCTGGCACGACGCCTCCAGGCTGCAGGCCGTCGGAATCTCTTGGCCTGGCCGGAATCGCGGCCCCCATTCCAGGAATTGGAGGCGATCCAGCGCGCCATGTTTTGGGCTGACGTGACCGGTGCCCGGCTCCACATCGTTCACGTGTCCATTGCCGAGGGGATCAGGGCAGCGACGCAGGCCAAGCAGGAAGGCGTCAAGGTCACCGTTGAGACTTGCCCGCAGTACCTTATGCTCGACCTGGATGACTATGAGCGCATTGGACCCAGGGCCAAGTGCGCGCCGCCCATCCGCAGCCGCGCCCATGTGGAAGCGCTGTGGGAATGTGTCCTGGCCGGCCAGGTGGACACGATCGGGTCGGATCACTCGCCCTGTACACTGCAAGACAAGGACATCGGCTATACGGACATCTGGCAAGCGTGGGGCGGAATTTCAGGGGTTCAGACGATGTTGCCGGGGCTCCTGACAGAGGGGGTCCACAAGCGAGGGCTGCCGCTGCCCTTGCTGACCCGAATGGTATCGGCCAATCCAGCGCGCATCTTTGGGCTTTATCCCCGGAAAGGCACAATCCAACCAGGAAGCGATGCCGACCTCGTCATTGTGGACCCCGACCGGCCCTGGAGACTGGCTGCCGCAGATCTGCACTATCTCAACCCGCACAGCGCGTTTGCCGGCTTCCAATTCCAGGGATCGGTGGAACAGACCTTTGTGCGGGGAGTCTGTGTGTGCAAGCAAGGCACGATCATGGTGGAACCGGGGTTCGGCCAGCTGCTGAAACGGGAAGTTCCTGAAAGCGTGTGAATGTGCGCGCATGGAAGCAGGGAATCAAACCGTTGCCACAGGCATGCGTTTCGACTGACATTGGCAGACCGATTGAGGTGGCATGAACATCCTGGGCCCTGATGGCCACCACACAAAGGCCAGTGTCCAGGCAAACTCACGATGGGACAGAAATACAGGAGCCCTGTTTTCACGTCCACTTGCCGAGTGGATCGCCTTATTTGCAAAGACTGTCTCCATCACGCCGCAAAACATGACTTGACATTCCGCAGAGACCTGTGAACGCTGGCTTGTTTGCTTGTTTATGGCGGCACCACAACCACATGGTGCATGACTACAGTGCGGGCTGTGTGGAGACAACCCGCAGGTGACTGCCGAGTTTTATTGCCAATGCAGGCGGGGTGGTCAAGGTTATATTCGGAGTATATACATGACTGACTCTCGGAACCTATCCCACCGCTACCCAGATTCCATTGAAGCCCTGTTGCGCCAACATGGACCTGGCATGAAGGTGTGGACCTACAGGAGGCGAGTCGACGAAAGAAGTCATGCGGGCAGCGGCCTGAACTTGGTGGTGCGAGAAAAAGGCTTGGAGCCCCTGCCCAGCGGTTGACTTGCCGAGGCTCTGGCAGATTGGAACATGTCCGTTCTGGTTCAGGCCCATCACTCCCCGCATCGCAATCCCCGGAATCAGGGTTGCACCAGGCATCGTCCCCCTGCGACCTGCACTCTCCTGTTGCCAGATCGGGGTTGCAGCGCCTGACCCGAACTCCGAACATCGCCCGATGTTTGTTATGTCAACTTCTGTCCACCGTTGCAGGATGCATCGCTGGCTTCGTGGTCAGAGGCCCGGTCACGGCAAGCATAGGGATCTCGTGCCGCGGATTCCGCCTTTGCTCCGCGTCTGCGCCGCATGCCGAAACGGACCTGTGCGGTCTGTCGCTTCCCGAAGCGCTGTGCAGAGCCCTGCTCCATCGCACCGGATCTTGCCCCATCTTGCGCCCTGCCACTGGCCAGGCCTGACTTCCCCTGGACACTCCGGATTCGATTCGGCTGTAGACGCGATACAATGTACGCCATCCCATCCGCCGCGAGAAACCCCATGCCCGGTTCCCACTTGACTGTCGCCGTCGCCGTCCATCCCAGCCTCTTTGAGAACCTGTTTTCCCAGGAAAGTCAGGAGCGGTTGGCTGCATTGGCAATCCTGAAGTTTCAGGAGCAGGACACCCGCCTGGCGGAAGAGGAGCTGACAGAACTGATTCAGGATTGCGAAGTGGCCATCTCCGGATGGGGCACTCCGCCCTTTTCCCAGGCCGTGATGGATGGCGCGCCGGAGTTGAAAATGATTGCCCATTCTGCTGGCTCCATCAAGCGGTTGCTTCCCGCACCGGTATGGGAGCGTGACATCCTGGTCGTGCATGCCGCGGCCGCCATTGCCCCGGCCGTGGCCGAAATGACGCTCCTGCTGATCCTGATGTGCCGCAGGGATGTGCACCGCATCAGTCAGCGCATGAAAGAGGGAGAACCATGGCCCCAGACCGGGAATCTGGGTCATGAGCTGGCCGGGTCCCGGGTCGGCATCATTGGGGCCGGGCACACAGGTCGCAATGTCATTCGCGTATTGCGGGCCCTGGACACGGAGCTTTGGGTCTATGACCCATACGTGAGTGCGGAACGTGCCCGCGCACTGGGAGTGCGCCAGGTCACTCTCGAAGAGCTTATGAGTCAGTGCCCCATCATTACCGTGCAGGCTCCCCCCACCAAGGAAACCCATCACATGATTGGGCGGGATCTGCTGGACCAGATCCAGGACGGAGCCCTGTTCGTCAACACGGCGCGTTCCCATGTGGTGGATGCGGATTCCCTGTATGAGTCCCTGCAGGAGAATCGGTACCAGGCCGCTCTGGATGTCTTTGACACGGAGCCCTTGCCGACCGACAGCCGGCTGCGCAGTCTGCCCAATGTCACCCTCACCCCCCACATGGCGGGCAAGTCGGAGAATGCCCGGCGGCGGCAAGGGGCATTGATAGTCAACGAACTGGAACGGTACATCCGCGGGGAACCCGTGAGGGAGCGGGTCACGCGGGACATGTTGGCCACCATGGCGTAGCCGGAGGCTGGTTGTGAATGTTTCCTTGCGCCGGTCCGAGCTGGGCCCAGACCAAGCCGGCAGGGCTACATGGAAGACCTGCATCGAAGAGGTCGCACTGGACCCGACACAGTGTGCGGTGCTCGTTTGCGACGTCTGGGATGGGCATTGGTGCCGTGGCGCCCGGGAGCGCCTTGCCGCGCTCGTGCCGCGCATGGACGTCACCTTGCGGGCGGCCCGCAAACGGGGCATGTCCATCATCCATGCGCCCTCTGACACCATGGATTTCTACGCCGATTCACCGGCCCGCAAGCGCATCTTGGCGGTGCCGCGGGTCGCGCCGCCGCCGGACTTGAATCTGCCTGATCCGCCTCTGCCTGTCGATGATTCCGACCACGGCGCAGACACTGGTGAAAAAGAGCCGTACAAGGCTTGGCATCGCCAGCAGGAAGGGCTGTACATTGATACGGCCTTGGATGTGATTTCGGACAGTGGGATCGAGATCTACAGCTGGCTGCAGCATCGTGGCCTCACTTGGCTTTTCATCCTGGGCGTGCATGCGAACATGTGCATATTGCATCGGCCCTTCGGCATCAAGCAGATGGTGCGCTGGAGGGTACAGACCGGCCTGATCCGGGATCTCACGGACAGCATGTACAACCCGGCCCGGCCCCCCTATGTATCGCACGCGGAAGGCACGAATCTGGTAGTGGGGTATATCGAAAAACATTGGTGCCCCACTTTGCACAGTCAGTTCATAGTGGGTCTCTGACCCGTGTTTTCGCCGTCAATGCAACAATTCAACTCCAAGGAGCATGTGGATGCCTGCTGGAACCTCCAATGACGTGATCAAGGGCTGTGGCTGTCACCACATTGCCCTGCAGACCCGGGACTGGAATGCGGCGCTGAAGCTGTATCAGGATGTGCTGGGCATGAAGGTGGCGGCCAAATTCGGCTCGCCGGAGAGGAAGGTGTGGCTCCTGGACATGGGAGACGGCAGTTTCATGGAGCTTTTCGAACCCACGGCCGGCACGCCGGCTCCGGGCGCAGAGGCCCCCAACGACCCGATTTTTCACTTTGCCCTGGCGACCTCGGATACCAAGGCCAGCACGGAAAGAGTGCGGCTGGCGGGTTATGAAATCACGGTCGAGCCCAAGACCGTGGAACTGGGTGACATGACGGTGACACTCTCGTTCTTCAAGGGCCCGTGCGGCGAAGTGGTCGAGTTCTTTCAGGTGCACTGAACCCCCTGGAGCCGGAATGACTTGAGGGCAGGGCCAGAGCGCAAGGTTGAGTCCAGGCTTGGCCTTGCCGCGTTCACTCCGGTTCCCGTGCACACTGCAATGGACAATCTGGCCTATGCCGGCAGCCCGGGACCTGCCCTGCCGTCCCGGCCGGAAGCCCATGAACCCGCCTCCCGTTGCCTCCCCCCGCCGTCTCTACATAGAGGGCGCCTTCGGCACAGGCAAGACTGATCTGGGCTTGATGCGCCTTCAATGGATCATGCAGGAAGTGCAGGGCCATGGCCAGACGGTCACGCTGCTGGTGCCGTCCCGCTACGCCTTGCGCCGGCTGCGCCAGCGGTTGGAAGGGACGATGGCCATTGCGCACAGCCCCTTTCGCCTCATTACCTTCGCCGGGCTGATGATGGAGGCCGTTGCACTGGCGTGGCCGGCCTTGGCCGAGAAGGCCGGGTACCCGGATCCGGTGCCCACGCCACGATTTCTGAATCTGGAGGCAGCCCAGCATCTGTTGGCGCCCGAGGTGCAGGAAAGGGCCATTCACGGTCAATTTGAGGCCGCCACGCGGCACCACAGTCCCGGCAACAACAGATTGCTCAGTCAGTTGGTGGACAACCTGTCGAAGGCCGCAATGTATGGCTACTCCCTGGAGGAGGCATACCTCCGCCTTGCGCGGTCAGTCTCTCCAGGCAGATTCCAGGAAGGCCGGCTGGACGCCTTGCGGACCGCCCTGCGGGTCAGCCGCAAGTTTCGCCGAAACTGCCTGCGCCAGAATCTGGTGAGCATCGACTTGCTCTATGAGCTCTTTCTGTTGCTGTTGCAGGACGAGTCCCTGACCGAGACGCTGTTGCTGGATCGGTGCCGCCACCTGATTGCCTTCGAGTGCGAGGAACTGGACCATGCCTGCCACCAGTTTCTGGGCAAGATCATCCCGCGGACCGACTCCAGTCTCTGCCTGGCAGACCCCAATGGAGGATTCCGGTATTTCCTGGGAGCGCACCCCAAGGGCCTGCCGCATCTGGCCGAAGTGTCGGAACGGGCCTTCACCTTGACGGATCCGCCCGATTCGGGCCGGGCGGTCATGGCCCAACGGATCGCCAGAGGCATATTCGGCGCAGACGCCCGGGAGTCTGGCCCGGTGCGGGCCGGGGCCAGTGTCGAAGTCGTGCGGTCCTCGCCGCTGGATGCATGCTGCGGGACCATGCAGGAATACTTTGACATCAGCCACCACGACCATTTTGCGAACACGCTGACGTGGACGGCAGACACTGTGGCAGCCCTGGTACAGGAAGGTGGACTGCCTCCCAAGCAGGTGGTGATACTGGCTCCCGTGGTGGGAAATGCCTTGCGGTTCACCCTGGAACAGAAGCTGCGCAGGCGGGGCCTGGCGATGTTCACGCACCGGCCCAGCCGCATGCTCAGGGACGAGCCCGCGGTGCAGGCCTTGTTGGCTCTGACGTGTCTGGCCCATCCCCATTGGCGTCTGCCGGTGGATCCGGTAGCCAAGCGGATCGTCCTGCAAATGAGCATGCGGGACCTGGAAGGCTGGCGCGCACACAGCCTGGCCCAAGTCTGGACTGACAGGTATCAGCCCTTCCTGTCCTACCCAGACGATCTGCAGGACCGCATTGGCGCCCGGTTTGGCGTGCGCTTCGATGTCCTGCGCAGTTGGCTACGGGACTACCACAACGAAGAGCGCTATGAGTCGCTGGACGTGTTTCTGGCCCGCTTGCACGACGAGCTGCTGGCCAGTCCTGGCTTCAGTTTTGGCCAGGACGCCGACTCCACCCGCATCGCCCATCAGCTCATGCGGTCGGCGCACCGGTTCCGTTTGCTGTTGGAGGAGATTGGGCATCAGGAAGACGCGCTGGCGAATCCCTTCCTGCTGCAGGGAGAGATAGGCAAGATCTACGTGGAACTGGTGCAGGCGGGCCTGATAGGCAGTCTGCACCTGCCCGATGACACGTCCCCCCCGCAGGCGGTCGTGCTGGCATCTGCCTACAACTTCATCCTGCAGGGGTATCGGGTGGAGCATCAGTTCTGGCTGGATGTGAACCACCAGAGCTGGGGACACCGCATGCACCAGCCCCTGACCCACCCGCATGTGCTCGAGCCATCCTGGAATGCCGCTCGGGCTTGGGGCGATGCCGATGAAGACCGGATCAGTCAGATGAAGATCTGGAGGTTTCTGGTGGGACTGCTGCGCCGCACGGGTCGGAAAGTGCATGTGGCGGTGAGCACGTTCGGAGAAACCGGGCACGACCAAAAAGGGCCGCTGGTGCGGGCCCTCAACTCCATGCTGGTACAGGAAGCCTACACCGGGGCAGAACCCCGGGACCATCCCCCTCGACAGCCGTCCCTGCTCGTGCGAAACTGAGTGGTACGAACCGCGTGCCATCCCAAGACAGAAGGTGCAGCCCATGCCCGATGCCCCAGTCCCCTCACTTGTTGCCACAGGTGCCTGCATAGGGCCAGCGGCGGTCCGGGCCTACCACAGCGCAGGATTCCTGGTCGTGCCGGACGCCATGACAGCACCGGAGCTTGCGGAGTTGCGGGAGGAAACCACGGCCATCTGCCGCGGGGACCGCGGCGCAGTCGATGGCGTGGAGCCAGCGTCCGCGGACGCCACCGAGGCGGAGGTGCTGCGACAATACCTGTGCATCCACTTTCCCCACAAGATTTCCGAGACCATGGCCCACTACCTGAGCCATCCCGTCATTGCAGGCGCCCTGCAACGGCTCATCGGGCCCAATGTCAAATGCATGCAGTCCATGCTGTTTGTCAAGGCCAGCGGGAAGCCGGGACAAGCCTGGCATCAGGATGAATTCTTCATTCCCACGCGGGACTGCTCGTTGAACGCGGCCTGGATTGCCCTGGACGACGCCACACAGGAGAACGGGTGCCTGTGGGTCATTCCGGGTTCGCACCGGGACCGGCTGATTTGGCCCCAGCGGGAACACAACGACCGACGATTCGACTGCACGGGCGAAGCCTTCCAGTTTCCCTACTCGGATGACGATGCGATTCCGGTCGAAGTCTCGGCCGGCTCCATTGTCTTTTTCAACGGCTATCTGTTGCACAGGTCCTTCCCCAACCGGGCGGCGGCAGGATACCGCCGGGTGCTGGTCAACCATTACATGAGTGCGGAGTCGCTGTTGCCCTGGTTTCCCCCGCGGGAAGGAGTGCACCAGGGAATCAACGACTTCAGGGATATCGTCATGATCGCAGGCCAAGACCCCTATGCCTGGAAGGGCCTCGAGGACAGGATGCGCCCCAAAGTGCGGCCCAGCGGCGAAGGGGGCTGTGTCAAAGGGGCGCCGCAGCGGAAATCCCCAAGGACGATGTGACATGACCAGCGACCCCCAGTATTGGAACGAGAGGTACACCGCGGGATCCACTCCCTGGGATACAGGGGTGACGCCGCCTGAGGTGAAGGAGTTCTGGGATCAGTACGGGCGTGCCTTCGGGGCCAGGGACTGGGTTCTGGACCTGGGCTGTGGCACCTTGACCAACCTGCTCTTCCTGGCGCGGCAAGGGGTTACGGCCATTGGCCTGGACCTGTCCCAGCAGGCCTTGCAGAAGGGAGCCGCCAAAATGGTGACCTGCCGGGCGCACGGGCATCGCGCCGCGGCCCTTGTGGGCAGCGTCACCCATCCGCCCTTGGCTGCAGGCGTGTTTTCCTATGCCCTCGATCTGGGATGTCTGCATACGCTGGAACCCAAGGAGCGCCCAACGTATGTGAACAACCTCTGTCAGGTGCTGGTCCCGGCCGGCCTCTACCAGGTGTTTGGATTCCAGAGAGTGGAGGCCGGCCCACCCCCGGACGGACAGCGTCGGTACTTCTTGCCAGGAGACCTCTCCCAGCTGTTCGATGCCAGATTCGAGACGATCAGCGAAAAAGTGGACTCGGAGGTCCATGAAGGGCGCAGGGGAGTCTGGCGCTTGATGCGGCTCCGGTAGCGGCCATGCAGCTGACCCCGAAACTCTAATTCCGCAGGCAAGACCAGGAGAAAGTTGCCATGCAGCAGACACGAACACCATTTGGGCTGGACCGGCATCTGGCCGACCTGTATCGGCAGCATTGCAGGCGGGAGAAGGCGCCCACAGGCAATCCGACAGCCTTTCCGGCTTGGCAACAGGCAGGGCGCAGACGCGTCGCGGAGCTGCTGGGCATCGCCGACCGGCCCCGACCGGCAACGGTCCAGCAGGAACTCCTGCATAGCCGGGACCGGGGCGCCTTCGTGGAGGAGAAATGGACAGTGACCTCCAGCGAAGGGGTCTCCATACCCATCTACTTCCTGGTGCCGCAGGGCCGGGAGCCTCTGCCCCCCGTGTTGGCGTTTCACGGTCACAATCCATCCGTGCAGTACATTCTGGGCAACTATCCGGATGTCGAGACAGAAAGGGCAGAGAAAGCCCGGGACGGCAACTACGCCGAGCAACTGGCCGCGGCCGGGCACATGGTCTGTGCAGTGGAACAGAGAGGATTCGGCGAGCGGACTACACGGTCAGCAGACGGCACGCAAGATGCCAATTCCTGCCGCCATCTTGCCTTTCACTACCAGATGCTGGGCCGCACCTTGGTGGGGGAAAGATGCCGCGACGGCATGCTGGCTCTGGACCTGCTGCGGGCCCGGCCGGAAATCCGCGGCGCCAAGGTGGCCGTGACCGGGAACTCGGGCGGGGGCACGACCACATTCTGGCTGGGAGCCATCGAAGAGAGCCTGGACGTAGTCATCACGGGCTGCTACTTCTGCTCTTTTGCCGATTCCCTGATGACCATCCGACACTGCGAATGCAACTACGTGCCCGGCGCGGCGCGCCTCTTCGAAATGGGGGACATAGCCAGTCTGATGGCCCCGCGGCCCCAGTTGTTCATCCAGGGGGAATTCGATGACATCTTCCCCATTGCCGCAGCCCGCCAGGAATTCAACACCGTGCAGCAGGTGTATGCTTCGCTGGACATCGGAGACCGGGTGCAGATGGCTATCCATCCGACCGGGCACGCCTACAACATCGGCTCGGCCTTGGCCTTCTTGCAGTCCTGGCTGTAACCCGCCGGCCGGGTCTTGACCGTCCCTGTGGCAGGCCCGTCTCGGCCACCCGCGACGGCAGGGGCCCAACGCGGGACCGCTGGGGAGGTTATTTCGGTGGGGCTGGGTCCAATTTATAATGGGATGCTGGCTATTGCCCACCCCATCTGTTCTCGGGTAGCCCCGGAGGAGTCCTGATGTCCGCGTCCTCAAGGAAACTGAATGTCATCCTTCTGGGAATAGATTCCCTCCGGGCCGATCACATGAGCTGCTACGGGTATCCCAAGCTGACCTCGCCCCATCTGGACCGATTTGCCTTGGAAGGCGTCCTCTTCGAGAACACCATCAGCGCCCACATTCCGACCACCAGTGCCTACGCCTCCATGCTGACCGGCCTGGATACGTTCGGCACCCAGGTCGTGGCCCTGCGCCATCGGGGCGGCCTGCGGCCTGAGATCAGGACCCTGGCGGAAATACTGCGGACCAACGGGTACGACACCACCTGTGTCGGTTTCAGCGGCAACCCCAGTGCCCGCGGGTTCAACACCTATCTTGACTACAGCGCATGGGGCAGCTGGCAAGAAGGGCGCAGCCCCAAGGCCCAGAACCTGAATCATGTGGCCATTCCCGAACTGGCACGGCTGGCACGGCAGGACAAGCCATTCTTTCTCTTCCTGCGGCACATGGACCCTCATGCCCCGTACCTGCCGCCGGCACCGTATGAAAGGGCCTTCTACCATGGCAACGAGGTGGACCCGGGCAATCGCTCCATGGATCCGGTGATGGCCTTCAAGCCTTTCCGGGATTTCTTCGCCCAATGGATGCCTCCTGGCATCTCCGACAAGGACTACGTCATCGCGCAGTACGACGGTGCGATTGCCTACATGGATGCCTGTATCGCCACGCTCCTCGAGGCCATTGCGGCCCTGGGCCTGCAAGAAGACACGATGGTGATTGTCAACGGGGATCATGGCGAGACGCTGTACGACCACGAATGCTGGTTTGACCACCACGGTCTGTATGACAACGTACTGCGTGTCCCCTTGATCATGCGGCTCCCGGGGCGTATTGCCGCCGGGCAGCGGCGGACCGGGTTCAATCAGCACAAGGACCTGGTGCCCACCATCCTGGACTATATCGAAGGCGCCAGCCTGGACATCGACTTTGATGGGCGCAGTCTGCGCCTCTTGATTGAAGGCGAGGTGGAGTCCTTCGAGACCGGCATCTACATTACGGAATGCACCTGGATGCGCAAGCATGGCTGGCGCACCGCATCCCACAAGTACATTCACGCCTTGGAACCGGACTTCCACTTCAAGCCGGAAATCGAGTTGTATGACCTGGTGGCGGACCCGGAGGAGAACCACAACATCGCGCCGGAGAATCCGGAACTGTGTGCATGGATGGAGGCCCAGCTGCAAGCCTGGATCCGCAAACGGCAAGACGAGACGGGGCTGCCCAATCCCATTCAGAACCAGGAAGGCTGGCATGGCCAGGAAGGGGTCGGGTATTTCGCATCGTCCCAGCAGGCCTACGACACCCTGTATATCGGCAGCGCCTCGGCGGGCGCGAAGCTGCAGGCCCGCACCTTGCACAAGGACGACAAGGGCTGACCCGCGGGGCAGAGTCGGATCATCCAGATTTCACCGCAGGAGCGAAAACACCATGCTGAGCCCACAACAGATTGATGAATTCCACGCCAACGGCTTTCTGAACGCCGGCCCGGTGCTGGACATGGCGGAAGTGCAGGTCCTGCAGGATGAAGTCATGCGGACTATCGAGCAGCGGGATGATGCCAGCATCAAGCAACCCGTGAGCTGCCGCAACCTGGCCCGTGTGGACACAGAGCCCATTTGGCAGATTGTGGACATTTGGATCAGCAGCGAGCCGTTTCACAGGCTCCTGTCGCATCCGCGCATTACCCAGGGGCTGGCCCAATTGACCAACGCCACAGAATTGCGGGTGTGGCATGACCAGATTCAGTACAAGCCGCCCCAGAAAGGCGGGGTCAACATGTGGCACCAGGATGCGCCCCTGTGGCCCATCATTGCCCCCATGACGGAGGTGACGGCCTGGGTGGCCCTGGACGACGCCGATGTGGACAACGGCTGCATGAGCATGGTGCCCGGCTCCCACTTGTGGGGAGACAACATTGACTTCCTGCGCCGGCTGGAGGCCTATGAGGCCATGCCCGACCATTTCGCGGGTCATCCGGTGGCGGTGGTGCGGTGCCCGGTCAAGGCAGGTGAAGTGCACTACCACCATGCCTTGACGTGGCACGGCAGCCACGCCAATACCAGTGGACGCCCCCGGCGGGCCATCGCCATGCACTACATGACCCAGGACACCCGCTTTGTGGCCTCGGGCGAACACATCATGAAACCCTATGTCACGGTCGCGGACAACGAAATCCTGACTGGCGAATACTTCCCCAAGGTGTATCCGGCTTCCTGAGAAGGCGGCTCACCCCATCCATGCAAAGAGGTCTGACTGCGATGTTGAAGGTTGCGATTGTAGGTATGGGCAACATTGGCAAGACCCATGCAAAGGTGTATCAGGCCCATGCGGTCACGGAAATCGTGGCCGTCTGTGATCTGATCGAAGAGACCGCCCAGGCGGGCGGTGCCATGCTGGGTGTGCCGTACTTCACATCCGTGCCGGCCTTGCTGGCCAGCGGCATCGAGGTGGACATGGCCAGCGTCTGTACCGCGGGCAAGGAAAATGGCGGCGACCACTACGCACCCACCATGGCGCTCCTGGAAGCGGGCATTCCCGTGCTGGGCGAAAAGCCCATTTCCAACGAATTGCCCAAGGCCCGGGCCATGGTGGCGCTGGCCCAGGAGAAGAACCTGCGATACGGCATCAACCTCAACCACCGTTTCACACCGGCGGCCGTGCGGGCCAAGGAATGGGTGGCAGCGGGCCGCCTGGGGGAACTCAACATCATCAACATGACGATGTGGATCAACAATCCCAACGAGTCGTCGGAGCATTTTCACATGCGGGCCCTGCATCCCCATTCCTTGGATGTCATGCGCTATTTTGCCGGGGACATCACCAAGGTGCAGGCCTTCTTCAAGAAAGGCAAGGGCCGCCGGATCTGGTCCAACGTGCAGGTCAACCTGCTCTTTGCCAATGGCGTGATCGGCCATTTGACGGGCAGCTATGACGCAGGCGGCAGCTACGGCCTCGAGACGCTTGAGGTGGTGGGTTCGGAGGCGCGCTTCGTGCTGCGGGAAGCCTGTCAGCATCTGGAGTTCTATCCGCGGGCCAGCATGGAAAAGGAAACCTATTCCTTCCTGGGCGGCATGATGGCGTTCCCCGAGACGTTCCCGGCCCGCATCACGCGCTGGATCGAACAGAACAAGGAAGGAGTGGCCCCGGCGGACATTGATGCCTCCGGAGAGGATGGCCTGCGCGTGCAGACCATCATTGAAGCCGCCATTGAATCATGGCACACGGGGCAGGTCGTCTCCGTGTAACGGAACGGACTGCCGTCATACATCAGGGAGCAAGCATGAAATTGGGGTTGAATACCGTTTTGTTTGGCGGCTACGACGTGGAGACCGCCTTCAAGTACACCGCCATGGCTGGATATGATGGCATTGAGCTGGGAGCCATTCCCATGATGGCCAACCATTTCCCGCTGGACCACTGGCAGGGCCCCGCCGCCCAAGTCAAGCGGCTGGCTCGAGAGCACCGTCTGGCGTTGCTGGCGATGGAACAGCCGCTGCAGGACGCAGCGGTGATGGAAAGCGCTTTCCAGGCGGCCGTGGAGATGGGTGTGCCCATCATCAATTGCGGACCGGGAGGCAAGGCGGACGACGAGGCGTCATTTCAGGAATCCGTGGACAACCTGGGTCAATTGGCAGACAGGGCGGCCCATTATGGTGTTACCCTATGCGTGAAAGCGCATGTGGGCAATGCTGTGTACAATACGCCAACGACCCTGAGAATGATGGAGGCCATTTCCTCGCCGGCCTTCGGCATTGACATGGACCCCAGTCACATTCATCGTGCCCACGAGAACCCGGTCGAGGCGTTGGCGGCCGTGGTCTCCCGCGTCCGCCATGTGCATATCCGGGATTGCCAGGGCCGCGAGACGGGACCGGGCAAACCGGAAACCCAGGCCAATGGACGGGGCGACATCGATCTGGTGGGTTACATTCGCGTCCTGCATGAACATGGCTACCAGGGCCCCTTGAACCTGGAAGTGATCGGGGCCAAGTCCTATGACCTGCCCAGAGCCTGCATCATTGCCGCCGAATCGAGGGGGCATATGCAGGCTTGTCTGCAGGCTTGCGGCGCCCGTTAAGGGTTACTGAACCCCCGGGCCGCACGCCAGGGACAACCAGTTTTCAGGGAGGAAACGGCTCACGGTTAAGTGCTCCTCCACTTCCAGCCGCAGGTCCCGCCTGCGGCTGTCCCCTTGTACACCACGCCGGCGCGGGATGACCGTGTGCGTCCCGGCCGGTCAGCCAGCGCGAAAGTGAGACGGCGTGGCCGCGGGAGCAGGATACAGCAAAACCTTCGTCACTCCTCTGCAAGTGTCCTTGCGGACCTTGTTGCAGCCCTTTTTCCTGCTGGCCCACTATGATGCAGGCAGTCTGCGCGGTGACCTGGTGGCAGGCATCACGACCGCTGTCATGCTGGTCCCCCAGTCCATCGCCTATGCGCTGATTGCCGGCCTTCCTCCGCAGGTCGGCCTTTACACTGCCATCGTGGCCTCCGTCGCGGCCGCCTTGTGGGGCTCCTCCCATCACCTCCACACAGGGCCGACCAATGCGGGTTCCCTGCTGGTCCTGGCCGTCGTCAGCCCCATCGTCTCCTCGTCGAATGTCGCGGAATACCTGATCGTAGCGGGCCTGCTGACGGTGATGACGGGCGTCATGCGCCTGCTGCTGGGCATCCTGCGCCTGGGGTTCATAGTCAATTTCGTCTCCGATGCCGTGGTGGTGGGGTTTGCCGCAGGGGCCGGCATATTGATCATCGCCAATCAATGCGGCAGCCTGCTGGGGCTCGACGTGGATTCCAGCTCCACGCTGACCGCCACCTTGTCGAACCTGACCCACAGCAGGCAGCCGGTGCACTACCTGAGTTTGGGCATGGGGGTCGCCACGTTCGCCCTCATGTTCCTGCTGCCCCGCCTGAACAAGAAAATGCCCAGCCAGTTTCTGGCAGTCTTCCTGGTCTCGCTACTGGTCATGGGATTGCGACTGGATCAACAGGGGGTTGCCACCATTGGCCATCTACCCGCTGCAATGCCGCCCCTGACTCGGTTACCCCTGGCGGACTGGCATCTCTTGCAAGCCCTGTGGCCCGGGGCAGCCACCATAGTCCTGATTGGCTTGATCGAGGCCCTGACCATTTCCCGTGCCCTGGCCACAGAGTCTGGTCAGTACCTGGACAACAACCAAGAGATGGTGGGCCAAGGCATGGCCAATGTCATCTGCGGGTTCCTGGGCGGCTACTGCGCCTCCGGCTCGTTCACGCGCAGTGCATTGATCTATCGGGCCGGTGGGGTCACGCGCATGGCCAGCATCTTCTCCGGCATCTTCGTGCTGGCTGCCGTGCTGAGCTTGGGGTCTCTGACCCAGTTTCTGGCCCGTCCCGTCCTGGCCGGATTTGTGATCGCCACGGCCATTTCCATGATCAACTACAAACAGGTGCGCAAAATCGTGGGGACCAGCAAGTCGGAAACCTTCATCATGTTGGTGACCTTTGGGTCCGCCTTCCTGGTTCCGTTGCCCTCGGTGGTGGCGATTGGCATTGCCACATCCCTGATGGTGTACGTGTACAAGACCAGCCGGCCCCGGGTGCTCCCCCTCGTGCCCACCAAGAATTTCCGTCACATGCGCCCTGTGCAGGACCCGAGAGAGGCACAGTGTCCCCAACTGAGCATTCTCAGCATTGAAGGGGACTTGTATTTCGGAGCTGCCAACCATGTCGAAGACCTGTTGCGTTCCTTGCTGCCCCAAGCGGGCGACAGACGTTTTGTGCTGCTGCAGCTGCAGAACATGGTGCGGGTTGACATCAGCGGTGTCAGAGTGCTGGAGAACTATGTCCGTTTTGTACGGGAGCAAGGTGGAGACGTCTACTTCTTCAAGGTGACCGAATTGGCGGATCGCCTGTTCCGGTCCTCCGGCTTGTATGACTTCGTGGGTCCGGATCACTTCCTGGATGATGACACCGCCATCGAATACCTGTTCCAGCGCGTCCTCAATCCCAAGGAATGCATTTACGACTGCCCCCATCGGATTTTCCGGGAATGTCAAAACCTGCCCAAGATTGCCCTTCCCTTTCAAGACCTGCTGCTGGCCCATCCCGGCGCCACGGAAGCCCATTTGATCCAGGTGGACGAGGTCTTTGCCCGCTTGGGCGCCACGGATTCAGACAGTCTGGTGATCGACGTGCGCGAACAGCTGGAATGGGACCGGGGACACATTCCCAATGCACGGCATATGCCCTACTCCACATTCGACCCGCGCAGTCCTCTGCTGGGCCGGGAGCACGAAATCATACTGGTCTCCAATACCACCCGCCGGGCCCGCAACATTGGCCTGGTGCTGCGAGAGCATGGATTCAAGCAGGTACGGGTCCTGGATGGCGGCATGCGGGCCTGGACGGATGCCGCACACTTGACGGCCCTAAGCGAGTACTCCCCAACATGACCGACGATTCTGTGATTGGCGAAACCTACGTCAACCTCGGCTTTGACTTGGTCCGGGCCACCGAGATGGCCTCGCTGGCCGCGGGCCGCTATGTGGGACTGGGCTTGCGCACACAGGCTGACAACGTGGCCACGGAAACTCTGCTGGAGGAATTGAACAGGGTGCCCTTCAAAGGGCACGTTTTGAGCCGGGCCCACAAGAAACTTGAGTCCCCCAGCACGCGGGACATACAGATTGGCAGCGGCACCGGGCCGGCCATGGATGTGGTCTACGACGCGGTGGATGGCCTCAATCTGTTGTCGCAGGGGCGCCCTGGCGCCATTTCCGTGATCTGCGCGGCACCGCAGCACACCCTTTGGAGTCCGGACCCTGCCTTGTACATGCAAAAGATAGTGGTGGACCGGGGCGTAGGCAAGGCCCTGGTGCCAGAATGCCTGGACGCGCCTCCGGGCTGGGTGCTGGCCCTGGTGGCGCGTGCGCTGGGCAAGGACATCCGCGATCTGGTGGTCTTTGTACTGGACCGGCCGCGCCACATGAACCTGCTGAGTGAGATCCGCAGGGCCGGGGCCCGGGCCCAGATCCGCTTTGACGGTGACGTGGCCGGCGCCCTGCTGGCCGGCACCCCCGGCAGTCCCATCGATGTGCTGATGGGAATCGGCGGAGCGATTGAAGGTTTGATCGCCGCCGTCGGCATCAAGGCCTTGGGCGGTGCCATGGTGTCCCGCCTGGCCCCGCAAAGCGCAGAGGAAATGGAAGGGATTGTGGCCGCGGGCCACGTTCTCTCCCAAATCCACACCACCGAGACCTTGATCAAGTCGGACCAGATATTCTTTGCGGCGACTGGCATCACGAACGGCGAGGTGCTGCAGGGAGTGCAGTACGCGGGCGACCGGGCCCATTCCCACTCCCTGATCATCCGCGGTGAATCAGGGATTACCCGGTATGTACATACGGAACATCCCACACGCAAGCCGCCGCCTATGCGTAGCTGAAGACCTGGTCGGTGTGGGCATCAATCCAGTCCCAGTTGTATGTGACGCCCAGCCCCGGGCCGTCCGGCACCGGCACGCAGCCGCTCGCGTCCAGATCCTCGGGCTGATCGGAATAGCCATCCGCGTACACGGGAGGCACACAATTGGCCATGCCAGGGCCGATCAGCGCCATTTCATACAAGTGGGTGTTGGGCAATGCCGACATCAGGGCCCGGTGGGCTGGACCACACGCGTGCAGCTGCACGTCAAAACCCAGCGCCTGACAGAAATGGGCTGCTTTCAGGGCTCCGGTCAGGCCCATGTCGTATTCCGGGTCCAGATGCATGATGTCGCAGCCCCCCTGCAGCAGGAAGTTGGCCTTCTGCTCTATGCCGCGCACATGCTCGCTGACCAACAGGGGAGTCCGCAACTGCTGGCGCAATCGCTTGTGCGAGACAGCCGACACCCCGCTGTCCCTGTACGGATCTTCATACCAGAAGTACCCGGCCTCGTCGCAGGCCCGTCCCACAAAGAGGGCGTCCATGTAGGTCCGCAACTGGCAGGCGGGGTCCAGCATCAGACGCCAGTCGGGTCCTACGGCATCGCGCACAGCCAGCGCGTTGGCCGCCTCCTTGCGGGCATCCCCCGAGTGCCACCCGTGGATCTTGAAGCCGTGGAAACCCCGCTGCTGGCATGCCTGGGCATACTCGCAGAAGGCCTGTATCGATTCCAGACCGCCGGGTTCCTCCTGGCCATGATACGTGCTGGCATAGACTGGCAGGCTCGTCCGAAAGCCGCCCAGCAGACTGGACACCGAAGCCCCCAGCCGTTTGCCATGCCAGTCCCAGAGGGCCAGGTCCAGCGGGCCGACGCCCATGTGGTCATACGCCCGGGATTCCCGTTTCAGTTCCTCCCACATGGATTCACGATGCATCGGATTCCTGCCGACCAGCAAGGGAGCCAGCATTTGCATTTGCCCCCAGGTTGCGGGTGTCCCCACCCAATGCGTGACGTATTCCCCTAGGGAGCTGTCGGCGCAGGAGATGCGCACCGCATAGCGCGTGGCCGTAAGGCAGGAACCCTGGGCATACACCATGTTGCCCACCCCTGTGGCGGGATGGACACCCAAGGACATGTCGGGCACATCAAAGTGGAAGGAGCGGATTTCCACGCGGGAGATTGTGGTCATGGTGCAGCCTGTTGTGTGTATGAGAGAAGGTTCCCGTGCATATTAACGCAATCAGGGCCGACCCTCACACATACCCATTTTGCGACAGGGCATTGCCTGGAAATCGGCTCCGCGGGCCCGCTTGGACGCCGTCAAGCTGCGCTGGCACGGATTCTTTGGGGGAGGCAGCAGCAGCGCGGCGGAGTGGGCCTGCGCCATGCTCAGGAGTGCCAGGCCCCACGGGGCCAGCGTGACATGCCTCGCCCAGCCATGAGCCGTGCGCACCTCGTACTCGTCCAGTCTCACCTCGCTCTTGGCCACCGCGAAGGCATGCTTGATGTGCCAGCAGTTACCAGCCACCTAAGCACATGTCATGGAAATTTGCACGCCTGTGCAGTGCGCACGGCCCTTTCATTCAAAAGTCGATTGGGTTGGCGTTCCTGATTTGCCTAACCAACGTATGGATAAGCCGCGGTCTCAGGGAGGCTGGGTCTTGGCCGGAGAGACGGCCTTTGGGGCTGATGACAGTAGGCCATCCACCCTGGCAGCAGGTTCACCAAGAAATTCACGGGACGGCGGTGGCGGGTGCGCTCCCCCGGCGAGATGTGCTTGAGCTGATCGTGGACGGACTCGACAAGGGCACGCTGCCGGAGCCACAGACTGTCTCCGAGGGTGACCAGTCGACCCTTCATGCTGATGGGCCTTGACCCAGGTCCGGGCCTGCCTGTCTTTCCTTGGGCTCCTTCTGTCTATTTTGTGCAAAGTCGAGCTCAGAGCCTGTGTGACAAGGGGTTGAGTCGGACACCATGGGTCCTGTCCGTCCTTTATCGCTCGGGAGTGTATCCTGTCCCGCCCGGCCTATCCCGCGCTCGCACGGACCGTCAGGGGCAGCTGCGGGGCCCCTGGATCCCACAGGAGCTCGGCTACAGCCTCCTGTATGTGCGGTGCCACAGCGGCCCCGGCCCCGTGACTTTCCGCCGGGGGGGGGCGGCACGCGGGAGCGCATTCCCGACGCGCGTCGGCCGCGGGGGTCCAAGCCACCTTCTTGGGCTTACCTGCGGCGACCAAACGGGCGTGGAAAAGACCCAGGGGCATGTCACCCGGACCTAGACCGTGTGCATCGGAGGCGCCATCCGGGCCCTTCTGCACCTGGAGTGCTATCGCTGCGTACCGGTGGCAGTCGGCATGTTGTGGTCCAACTGTCCACCGTGCGCGCGGCAGTTCGCCATTGTTTCGCAAATTTATTCTTCACAATGCCATCACTTGCGCAACTTCTATGCGATTGCCCTGCCCCGTGCTGCCGCCTATTGCAGATAGGCGCACCCCTTGGTTATACTGCCGACAGAGAAATGCATCTCTAACTGGATCGCACCGGAGCAGTACACGGCGCACTCCCGCAGAGAGCAGAGAGCAGGTGGCATGGGCTGGAACCTCCTGCATACTGGAGGTGGTGTGGAAGTCGCCGGGAAGCCAGGACGGGTCAGGCAGTGTCCCAGCCCGTCTCGGGTCAGCCCGTTACAGCTGTCGAGTGCCTGTCCCCCGGGACAGGTGAAACAAGGTGGTACCACGGAGCCGTTTCGTCCTTGAGGGCAACGGCTCTTTTGTTTGGAGAAGTCGGCATGTCGTCTGCATTGAGTCGCATCTATGATCCCAAGGCCCACGAAGAGAGGCTCGGTGCCTGGTGGGAGGCGCAGGGATTCTTCAAGCCCGAGACCCAAGCGGAGCTGGGCCAGCTGGATCCCGGAAAACCCCCCTTTGTCATTCCGATGCCGCCCCCCAACGTGACGGGCGCGTTACACCTGGGCCATGCCATCATGGATGCCATCGAGGATTTTCTCGTGCGGGCCAAGCGGCAGCAAGGCTATCCTGCCCTCTGGATTCCGGGAACCGATCATGCCGGGATCGCCACCCAAAGCATTGTGGAGCGGTTCTTGGAGGAATCCGGAAGCAGCCGCCAGGCCCTGGGCCGAGAGGCCTTTGAACAGGAGGTCTGGTCCTGGAAGGAGGAATATCACGGCCGCATTTCCAGACAGCAGCGGCGGTTGGGCATTTCCTGTGACTGGGAGCGGGAACGGTTCACGCTGGATCCCAACCTGTCGCGGGCGGTGCGCACGTCCTTCGTGCGGCTGTATGAGGAAGGGTTGATCTATCGCGGCGATTACTTGGTGAATTGGTCGCCCAAGCTCCAGACGGCAGTGTCGGACCTGGAAGTGGAATACGAGGAAATGGAAGGCACCCTGTACACCTTCAAGTACAGGGTGCAGGGCTCTGATGACTACATTCCGGTGGCCACCACACGCCCCGAAACGATTCTGGGCGACACTGGCCTCGCCGTTCATCCCGAGGATGCGCAATACAGCCCCCTGGCGGGGCGGCACGTGTTGGTTCCCATGCAGGATCGCCCGATCCCTGTGGTCGCGGATGCCGCGGTGGACCTCTCCTTCGGGACCGGAGCATTCAAGATCACGCCCGGGCATGACCATACCGACTACGAAGTCGGCCAGCGACACGGGTTGCCTTGCATTTCCCTTTTCGACCGGGATGCCAACTTGAACGAGACCGCGGGGGAATTCGCCGGATTGTCCCGGGAAGAAGGCCGGGCCCGGATCTGGGCGGCCATGGAGGCCCAGGGCCTGACCCTCAAGACAGAGCCGCACACAGTGCGAGTGCCCCGCTCGCAACGCAGCGGCGAAATCATTGAGCCCATGATCAGCACGCAGTGGTTCGTGAGAATGGAGGAGATGGCCCGGCTGGCCAAGGAGGCCGTGGCCACCGGCCAGATCGAAATCGTGCCCGGCTCCTTTGTGAAGGTGTATTTCCACTGGCTGGACAACATTCGGGACTGGTGCATCTCGCGCCAACTGTGGTGGGGGCACCGCATTCCGGTCTGGTACGGCCCGGACGGGCACATGTTTTGTGCCATGGACGCGGAGGAGGCCCAGGTCCAGGCCCAAAGCCACTATGGTGCACCGACTCCGCTGGAACAGGATCCGGATGTGCTGGACACCTGGTACAGCAGCGGCCTCTGGCCCTTCAGCATTCTGGGCTGGCCGGATCAGACGGAGGATTATGCAAAATACTATCCCGCCTCCGTGCTGGAGACCGGATATGACATCCTCTTCTTCTGGGTGGCCCGCATGATCATGCTGGGCCTGAAACTGACGGGGCAAGCGCCCTTCCGGACAGTGTATTTGCATGGTTTGGTGCGGGCAGAAGACGGCAAGAAAATGTCCAAGTCCGAGGGCAATGCGGTGGATCCGCTGGACGTGGTTTCGGAATATGGAGCCGACGCCCTGCGGTTCGCTCTGCTGACGGGCATATCGCCGGGCAATGATCTGACGGTCCAGTCCAGCCGCTTTGAGAACAACCGCAATTTCGCCAACAAGGTGTGGAATGCCTTTCGTTTCCTGATGTCCCATGCCGAAAGGCGGGAATTGCCCTTGACCCAGCCGGCGAACGTCTTTCTGACCGCCTATGCCGTGCCGGCCACAGCGCAGCTCACGCTGGCCGACCGCTGGATCCTGGCCCGCCTGGCCGAAGTGGCCCGGGCTGCTGAGCGGCTTCTGGCGGCATGGCAGATAGGGGAAATGGGCAAGGCGCTGTACGACTTCCTGTGGCACGAACTCTGTGACTGGTATGTGGAGGCGGCCAAGGTCAACCTGCGCGGAGCAGACCCTGACAAGGCACAGGCCACGGTCCAGGTCCTGGCGCATGTGCTGGGACAGAGCATGCGCTATCTGCATCCGTACTTGCCTTGCCTGACCGAAGCCATCTGGCAGGAACTGCCCGGCCTGAAGTCCGCCATTCCCACCATCATGTTCGCCCGCTGGGACACGCCAGGGAAGGCTGACCGTCAAGCCCTGGCCGATTTCGACCTGTTGCAAAAGACTGTGCGGGCCATCCGCAACTTCCGATCCGAGTACAGGCTCGACCCCGGTCTGCGCCTGAAGGTGCAGATGACCTGCCGGCACCGGCCAGAACTTCTGACGGCCAACAAGGACATGCTGGCGGCTTTGGCGCGTCTGGACGCCTCCGCATCCCAGTTTGGCGCGGAGTTGGCCAAGCCGGACCAGTGCATCACTCTGACTGTGGAGGAGATCACCGTGTACTTCCCATGGGCCGGGGTCCTGGACATGGAAGCCGAGCAACGGCGCATGCAAGCCCGAATCGACGAGCTGCAGAGACAGTTGCAACGCGCCCATGGGCTGCTGGCCAATGTCGCTTTTGTGTCCAAGGCCCCGGCGGCCGTAGTGACCCGGGAGAAGGAGAAAGCGGCGAAACTGGCACTGGAGTCCCAACAAATCGAGCAGCGGCTGCAGGAGATGCAAGGATAGCCCCGGGCGCCTTCCCGGCAGCCGATTTGGGCCATTTGCAGGCCGAAAGTTTGGAAGTGAAAGGCCCTTGCTGTGCTATACTGCCCCTCGTTCGCAAAGGTTGGTTTCAGCAGCTGCGGCCAGACATGAACCCCCTTTTGGTGCCACCGCCTTGATGTTTCTTGAGGGCATGTTCAGACCAACTTTCTCACTGCCCCGTTGCCCTGATCTCACCCAGATTTCCATAGCCCCCGTCAGGGTTTGTGCGTCCAGCCGTGGCACGGCGGACGGTATCTGGTCCCGGGAAGCAGCATAATGGCGGAATTGACACCTGCAGAACGCAGAGAGCAACGGATCGCGGCCGCGAAGCGGCGTGCCGCGGAAAAGCGGGGCGAGACGTACGTTCCTGAAGGGACCGAGGCCCCTGTCACACCATCGGCCACGGCCTCCCATGACCAGGTCCACGCGGTAGAGGCTGTGACCTCGCCGGCCGCGGAAGCCCAGATCCCGGCGGCCGCGGTGCACACAACGGACACAGCGGGAGCCGAGCCTGCCCGCCCGGACCCGGTGGACGAAGCCTCGGGGGCTGCGGAGGTCCTGGCTGCTGCCCCGGCGGCCAGAGGCCCAGAGCGTGCCACGCCTGCCCCAGCAGTCCAGAGAGCCACGGCTGCCCCGGGGACCCATGACGCCGGAGAGGAAGCCAAGTTTCCCCGCACGGACATTCGCACCCTCAATCGGCGGGAATTTTTGACTTATTCCTGGGGGGCCGCCATCGGCATTGTGTCCGTCCAGAGCCTGGTGGCAACGGGTCTGCTGATGTATCCACGGTTCCGCGAAGGTGAATTCGGGGGTGACTTTCCCTTGGGGTCCGTGGCCGGACTGCCCAGCACGGAGGCCGCGCCCCAGGGTGATCCGATTGGCAAGTTCTGGCTGGTCAACACCGAGGAGGGTCCGCGGGCCCTGTACATGGTCTGCACCCATCTGGGGTGCCTGTACAAGTGGGTTGAGGCCAATCGACGCTTCGAATGCCCTTGCCATGGCTCCAAGTTCACCCGCGAGGGCGAATACATTGAGGGGCCTGCCCCGCGCGGATTGGACCAGTTTGTGGTGGAGCTGCAGGACAACGGGGCTGTGGTTGGATCCACAGAAGAGGCAGACGGTCAGGTCCGGCCTCCTGCCCTGGTTTCGGACGGGTTGAATATCGTGATCAAGACCGGCAGCAAGATTCAAGGAAAACCTCACTCCTAGGATTCAGGATCAACCCAGGGACACCCGCCCACCGGGCATATGGATGGACCTTGGGTGCTCGACTCGGACACTGCACTCATGGCTGTACAACAACAAGCCCCCGCGAAAAGGTGGTATAGCGATCTCCTGAAGGGGCTCAACGGCATATTTGTCTACCTGACAGCCGGCATCAGCTCCGCGGAATTTCGCAGCATGCTGCGGGGCAATCCCCCGGGCCGGCCCAACACCAGGCTGAAGCCCCACGCCGATGCGTTCCTGCTGCACATCAAGCCTTCCTACTACCATGAAAGCGTCACTCGCTTCACGCATACCTACAGGCTGGGGCTGCTCTCCACGTACCTGTTCCTGTTTGAAACCATCACCGGCATCATTCTCATGATCTGGTATGCCCCTTCCCCGGAACGGGCCTATGTAGACATGATCCGCCTGCTCAGCAATGTGCCCTTCGGCCAGATCATGCGCGACCTGCACCGCATTGGGGCCGAACTGATGGTGGCCATCGTCACCCTGCACATGGTGCGCACCTATCTGACAGGCAGCTACAAGCCGCCTCGAGAGTTCACCTGGTTGACGGGCGTGCTGCTGCTGGTGATGACGCTGTTCCTGAGCTTCTCCGGTTATCTGTTGCCTTGGGATCAGCTGGCCTTTTGGGCTGTCACCATTGGCACGTCCATGGCGGAAGCCGTGCCCCCCACCTTTGTGGGCGAGATCATCAACCTGCTGGCCCGCGGGGCACCGGACATCGGGGCCAACGGTCTGCTCAGGTTCTATCTGCTGCATGTGCTGTTCCTGCCCCTGCTCTTGATCCTGTTCTTCTTCGTCCACTACTACAAAGTGGTCCTGTACGGCATCAGTCTGCCAGCCCAGGAAGAGGAGATTGGCGAGGACACCGCCAACCGGGTGCCCGCCAACCGTCGGGTCTACTACCTGCCGGAAGTGCTGGTGGATGAAGGCAGCTTTCTGCTGGTGGTCACGGCAATCATCACGGCGGTGGTCGTGTTCCTCTTCCAGGCGCCTCTGGAACACATCGCCAATCCCCAGCAGACTCCTTTCCATACCGTCGCGCCGTGGTACTTCTACTGGCTGCAGGGCCTGTTGAAGATCGCGGACAAGATGTGGGCGGGCGTGATCATTCCGGGTGTCCTCTTGGCGCTCCTCATGGCCATTCCCTACTTGGACCGGAATCCCAGTCGCCGCGGCGCCGACCGGCGAGTGGCCACGATTTCCGGCGTGGTGGCCGGCATCTTCATGATCATCCTGAGCTGGATGGGGACCCCCAGCTATGCGGTGCAAGGCGCACCGCCACTGGAAATTGTGCAGGAACTCATGCCCGAGGAGGGCACCGGCATTTCGCGGGAGATTGGATATGCTCACCTGCCCAACGGAGTCTACGACTCCCGTGAGGAATATGAGGTCAATGGAGAGTTTGCGGAACTTCTGCACGAATTCCGGCATGCGCTCGAGAGCTGGGACGACAAGGTGGACGACTTCAATGCGCCTTGGGGCCAAATCACCATTGCCCAGGATCAGGACAGCCTGAAGCGCGTGAGTTGGGAAATCAACTGGATCAGCGCCGCGGGTGACGAGGAGTTCTTCACGCAGGACTTTTGGCTGCACGAAGACTCCTATTACTGGGAGCAGTACGGCCTCAAAAAATTCGGCATCCCACAATTTCTGCAGCAGCAGAATAGGGAAGAGCCCTAGGCTCTTTTTCACGCCACCGGATATTCCACGCGGTCATGCGCTCTCTCTACGTTCGCGACATCGGCAACAAGCTGATCTGGGGTCTGCTCGCCTCCTTGGTGATCGTGGTGTGCGTGGGTCTGACGGCCCAGACCGAGGACACGCGCATGGAGCTGCAGACCAACAACTGGGAAGGCCGCAGCATAGAGAACGGGGCAAAGATCTTCGCCGACAATTGCGCCACCTGTCACGGTCAGAGGGGGCAGGGTCTGCCGGGCATCGCGCCGGCGCTCAACAGTCACTACTTTTTTGCACGCCGTCTGGACGATGTAGGACAGGCCGGCACATTGCCTCTTTCCACGTATGTGCACTTGACCGTGGCTGCCGGCCGACCGAGCAAGGCCAACTCACAGTGGATCAACCGCATGGTGCCCTGGAGCAGCCAGTTCGGGGGGCCGCTCAGGGAGGATCAGGTCGAGGATGTCGTGTCGTACGTCATGAATTGGCGCGAGACAGCCCTCCAGCAGACGGCAGACGAAGACCCGTTCCAGCCTTTCCTGGATGTGCCCAAGCCACCGGATTTGCAGAACATTGGCGTGGACCCGGATCTGGAATTCGAGCCCGTGCAGCTTACGGTCTCCTCCGTGCTGCCCAAAGGCAACCGTGCACCGGATTACCTCTTCAGCGCCATGGGCTGCGCCGGCTGTCACAATCTGGAATTGGATGAAGACCCCAGAAATCTGGGCGAGTCGGGCCCGAACATGGGCAATGTACATGTCATTGACAGCTACCGAGACAACGTGACGGACCCGGCAGCGTACATCAAGACAAGCATTCTGACACCTGACAATGCCCGGGTCGAAGGGTACGACGATGCCATGCCAGATGACTTCGCGGACCGCATGACCGAAGAAGAGATTGACCGTCTGGTCCTGTGGCTGCTTGATGAAAATCGAGAGTACACGCCGAACGAGTAACCGCCTTTCCGCCTGTCTTTGCCTGCTCCCCGCACGAACCGCTTGCAGCACAGGGGACGTCTGGGATAGGATCACGAGACGGGCCTGTGCCCTGCAAGCGGGTGTAGTTCAGTGGTAGAACGTCAGCTTCCCAAGCTGAATGTCGACGGTTCGAACCCGTTCACCCGCTCCTAGACATCCTCCCCCCTGGCCATCGTCAGCGCCACTCTCCGGGCTTCGCTGATGCGAGGGGCCTTGGTCCTTGCAATGCACATGGCAGCTAAGTCGGGCACCATGTGGGCAGTTGCAGATTCCGTGCAGGATTGAACCGCAATGTCCTTGGAAATGCTCTACCTGCTCATTCTGGTAGGCGCTTCGCTCCTTTTCATTACCGAGTGGCTGCCGATGGAAGTCACGGCCCTGCTGATCATTGTCAGTCTGGCCTTTACCGGAATCCTTTCACCGGCTGAATCGCTTGCGGGCTTCTCCAGTCTGGCTACCGTGACTGTGGGGGCCATGTTCGTATTGAGCGCGGGTCTGGTGCGCACGGGAGCCTTGGAAAACCTGACCATCAAGCTGGCCGAGTTTTCGCAGGGCCAGTCCCGGCGGTTGCTTGTCCTGTTGGGCATAGCCGTGCCCATAGCCAGCGCCTTCATCAACAACACGCCCGTCGTGGCCATGATGGTGCCGGTCATCATTTCGCTGTCCCTGCGCTATGAAATGGCCCCATCCAAGCTCCTGATTCCGGTCAGCTACTTTGCCATCCTGGGGGGCACCCTGACCTTGATAGGCACCAGCACCAACATTCTGGTCAATGAGTTGAAGGTGGAGGCGGGCCAGCCTGCCTTCGGGCTCTTTGACTTCGCGCCGCTGGGCATCATCTTCGTTGTGATCGGCGGCATCCTGATCATCATTCTGAGTGAACATCTGCTGCCCCACAAACTGGGGGAATCCAAAGGGGCCGCGGCGGTGCACCGGGTTTATCTGGCCCGTTTCCGGGTGCCCAATGCTTCCACTTTGGTAGGCCGCAGAGCCAGTGATGTCTTTGATCATGTGCATCCCACCTCAGACATGCACCTGAGGCTTTCCAGTGTGCGTCGGCTCATGCCGTCGGGAAGTTCCCATGCGCCGGCTGACCTTAGACTGCTGTCCCACAGGCGCGCAGACGGTTCTCTGCCTACCCATCTGGCCGAGGACGAGGAGGTGAAGGCTCAGGATCAACTGTTGGTGTCCGGAGAAGCAGATGCCGTTGTGCGGTTCCAGAGCCAGCACAGTCTGGCCCCTGACTTCGGACACAGTGGTCGCCAGGCTGCCTTCACACAAGCAGCAGGGAACCGCCTGGTCATTCAAGCCGTGGTGCTTTCCGACTCAACCCTGATCGGCCATTCCCTGGAATTTCTGGATTCTCTGGACCCCTATGCGGTTCGGGTATTGGGCTACATGCCACCAGACGCGCACACAGTCCATGCGGATCCCGAGCGGGAGATTCGGAGTGGGGATGCATTGCTGCTGGAAGGGACCCGGGACGGCCTCAACTCCCTGCAGGATCACTACCGCCTGACCTTGATTGAAGAGCGGATGCGGCTGGCGGCCCAGTTTCGCAAGAACAACACGGCCTTGGTAATCATGGCGGGGGTCATTCTGGCCGGGGCCCTCTCCGGGCTGCCTTTTGTACTGGCGGCCCTGACCGGTGCCTTGGCCATGATTGCCACAGGTTGCTTGACGTTGCAGGAAGCGTTTCGATCATTGAACAGCCGGACCTTGATGTTGTTGGTGGGCACAATTCCGTTGGGGATGGGCATGCAGGCAGTCGGCATCATTGATCCCATTGTACGCTTTCTCCTGCAAGGTTCCCTGCTCACCAGTCTGACGGTTACCGTCGGCATCCTCTACCTGCTTGCTTCCGTTTTGACCCAGTTGATATCCAATGCGGCGGTGGCAGTCCTGTTTGTACCCATTGCCCTGGGCCTCGCGCAGTCCTTGCACATTGACCCCCTACCCCTGATCATGGCCATTGCATTCGGGGCCAGTGCCAGTTTCATGTCGCCTACGGGATATCAGACCAACGCCATCGTGATGGAACCGGGCGGCTATTCCTACGCAGACTACTTGCGGTTGGGTGTGCCCCTGCAAATAGCCATGTGGCTGCTGGCCACGGTAGGCATTCCCTTGATATATGCATAGGACGCCTTCGGTCAGGGTGCTGCGGCGACCAAGTCAGTGCCTGCAGCGGGAGCCAGCCTTGCTTGCGGGCCGGAGCGCTGAGAGTGCGCTCGGGGCCGTACTGGCTCCGGGTCACCTCCACGCGGCACCGCGATGCCGTGGGCGTGCCTGGGATGTGGCACAGCAGCCCCTGCATCTGCACTGTCGCCGCGGCGGGGATCATGACCTGCAACTCTCGCAGCGGAGCAGCGTGCAGAGCAATCACAAAGTCAGGAAGTGCCGTATATTTCCTGGATTTTGGCCAGACTTGCCTCTGTCTGGCTCTTCGAGGGGGGCCTCGGCGACCAAGACAAAGGACCAGTCGGAATGCCCCTTTCTGATTTTGAATCCCGACTTTGCGATTGCCGCGGGCGTCCAGGGCGGCCTCCTGGTCGACATTTCCAGTCTGAGCTGCAATGACCGCGGGCTTGATCGGTATGCGGCACCGGGCTTGGCACACTTTGCCGGTCGTGCTATTGCGGCACTGCCGAATGGAGACAATTTCCATGATGTGGATTCGCCGGAGTCATGGAGAATTCTCTTCCCGGCAAAGCGCCAGGTACTGGGCGAGACAGGCACCGATTGACGCCCAAGGCACGCGCAGAGGCTGGCCACTTGGCATGATCTGCACATTGGGCCGTGGAGCCCGAGGCACTGCAGCGTGTTTCTCTTTTTGACAATGCCGCCGATGTATGGCTGGACAAGGCCATTCCGTCGGTGGAGTCGCTGTCCACGGTGTCGCCTTGAACGAGACCGCATGATCCTGTGAAGTTGCCGGCGGCGGCCTAACGGCTACCGGCTACCGGCAAGAACGAAGGAGATCTCTGCGTTGGATTTCGGAGGACATGGTACAGAAACGGCCGACGCGGATTCAGTGCCGCCAACGGTAATCCGGAGCATTGTCTTGACACAGGTGTTCCCTGCCAACAAGGCGGCGCACCGGATATTCGCTGCACTTGGGAACTTGTCGCTGGAAGAACCGTCCAGAGCGACTGCCCGGCCAGTCAAACCCGCACCCGTCCGGGTCTCGTCCTGTGGAAGGTTCGATGGAAGTGGCTGGTGTCCATGGAGACCATGTGGGGCCAGGAATGCCCCAACCAAGCCTCTTTGCACTTGATGTTGCAGGGCACGGGATACGTGTGGCTCCTGTCATGAATCAGGTCGTGGGGCCATGGAAACGGCTCAGGGTTCGCTTGCATTGCAGTCTTCGCAACGGGAAAACTGCCAAGAGCTGTCTAGAGAGAGAGATTCTCTTGGCGGCGGAAAAGGGTTGCAGGCTTGATCATGGTTCAACCCAAGGCTGCATTGTAAGATATGGCTTATGCACGAATCCTGGACCACCGACCGGATTGGGCTGTGCTTGGTATCATCCTTGCATGATATGCACGGCGGACAAGAGAGCCTGCGCTACGCATATGTTCCCGCGCAATATGGCCTCATGTTCCCCTGACGGTGCCAAAGCTTCATTTGTTCCATTCTTTGTCCAGAATTGCCGATGCCTGTTTACGAATACCAGTGTCTTCGCTGTCAGCTTGTGTTTTCACATTGGTGGAGGTCCATGGCGGATGCCACATCCAGCCAGATGCCGGACTGCCCCGAGTGCGGCGCGGCCGACGCCAAGCGAGTCGTGTCTGCGCCCACCGTGCTCGGCCGGATCGGGGGTCTCACGCCGCAGGAACAATCCGAAGTGAAACAGGTCGAGGAAAAGATGGCGTCCATCACGCCCAAGTCCCAAATCGACCAGTTGCAGGCCAACCGAACCAAACCCAGACCCCATTAGCCAAGTCGGGGCTCTCCGTGGCTACTCCCTACCCCGGCGGCCTGTTGCCCGCCTTTGACATTCCACATCAGGAGGCAACGCGCCGGTCCAGCCTGCCCCTGGGTGTACGGGATCATCTCGGGCAGGAGGCCCGCGCGCGGCGTCAATTGGAGGCCAGCGTGGAAGCAACCTTCCGTGCCTGGGGCTATAACGATGTGATTCTGCCCATGTTCGAGTACGCGGACACGCTGGAACTTCCTATCAAGGCAGAATCCAGTGCCCGTCTCTATCGATTCTTTGACTTGGAGGGCCGGACACTCGTGCTGCGGCCGGACATGACCACCTCCGTGGCCAGAGTGGTGGGAACCCGCATGACCGGAGTGAAGGGGCCACACCGGCTTTGCTATGCCGGCAGCGTCTTCCGCCACGAAGAATCCTCGGGCATAGGCTATCAGCAGGAGTTCCGGCAGCTGGGCATAGAGCTGATCGGTGCGGGCACCCCGGAGGCCGACGCGGAAGTCCTCGCCTGCCTCGCGGCGGCCTTGGATGCCTGCCAATTGCATGAATTTTCCCTGGTGCTGGGTCACACGGGCTACTACCAGGGACTGCAAGATGCTCTGCACCTGTCCCTGGCGTTGGAGTCGGAACTGAGAGAGGCCTTGCGTCGCAAAAGCGAACCCGCGGTGAGGGCACTGATCGACAGGAGCCGCCTCACCGGAGCCCAAGAGCATGCATTGGAGATGTTCCTGCACTTGAGTGGCCCCGACACGGACGCCGTGCTCGAACGGGCGGGCTCATGTTGTCTGAACGCCCGCATGGAACGGGCCCTGGCCAACCTGGGCGACATCTCCGCGGGCGTGGAGGCACATGGCGAAGGGGATCATCTGGTCTTGGACCTGGCCGACATTCGGGACCTGACGTACTATACGGGCATGACTTTCGAAGTCCTGCTGCCCGATGCCACCATGGTGGCAGGCGGCGGCGGACGCTATGACAATCTGGTAGGCAACTTTGGGCCTCCCCAGGCAGCGGTCGGGGGTGCATTGCAACTGGACCGGCTGACCCGTGCATCGGGAGCCGTACAGTCGTCCAATCCTTTGCAGAGAGTGGCTCCCGACTTGCTGATGGGCAACACGCGCAGCCCACAATGTCTTGCCTGGATAAAGGAGTTGCGCCAAGGTGGTCTGACCGTGATCGTCGATCCGCTGCCGCGCACCGAGACTCAGCTGCGGGAGCTCGGTGCTGGTCAGGATGCAAGAGTCACGGCCCGATGGCTGGAGGACCGCCCGCACCTGCAGGTGCTGGATGCCCGGGCGCCGGGTTGGACTGGTCAACGGCGGGCCCCGCAAGAGGTGGCAGACTGCCTGCTGTCCAAGACCTGAATCGGATGCGAGGAGACAGTCTGCATGGCGAAACGTGACGCCGGTGCCGACCCCACAGCGGGCGCTCGACCACTCCGTCTGGCAGTGCCCAAAGGGCGCATGGCGGAGATGATTTTCGATTACATGAAAGCACGCAAGATGGAGATCCCGCCCTCGCTCAATGGCCGGCGCCTGACCATTACCAACGCCGACTGCAGCATCGAGTACATTCTGGCCAAACCCGCCGACGTGCCCACCTTCGTCTCGCACGGAGTTGCGGATGTGGGCGTTGCGGGTCTGGACAATCTGCGAGAGGAGAAACTGGATGTGCTGGAACCCTTTATGCTGCCATTGCGAACATGGCGCATGAGCCTGGCCGGGTTTCCGGAGTGGCGGGGCCGCTCCCTGCAGGGAGCGAATCATCTGCGCGTGGCCACCAAGTACGTCCGGATCGCCTCCGAGTTCTTCGTCTCCAAGGGCATCAGCGCGGAGATCATCAAGTTGAACGGCTCGGTGGAACTGGCCCCCCTGACTGGCCTGTCGGACCTGATATTGGATGTAGTCGAAACCGGCAGCACCTTGAAAGCCAATGGGTTGGAAGAGCTGTACCAGGTTATGCAGTGCCATCCTGTGGTCATCGTGAATCGGTCCGCCTATCATCTCCAGTCTGCAAAGGTAGGGCGTTTTCTGCAGGCCCTTCACCCCGCGGCCAACCTGCAACCCAGAGCCGGAGCGCCAACATAGGCGTGTGCCACGTTGGTCCCAGGACTTGTGTAGCCAGACTTCGATTGGCCTCCGTCATCGCAGAGAAGCGGCAAGCTGTGCCAGAGATAAGGTCCTGTCCCGAAATTGCAGGTGTGCAGTTGGTGCATCCGCGATGGTTCGAAGACAATCGTGGTCGCTTTTGCGAGACATTCCGCAAGGAGTGGTTTCCGCAGCGCAGCTGGCAGGCCATGCAATGCAACCGCAGCGAAAGCCGGGCAGGGGTACTGCGGGGTCTGCACTATCATTTCCGCCAGGTGGATTACTGGCAGTTGCTGGCCGGCACGATTGAAGTCGGGCTGGCGGATCTGCGGAGCTCCTCACCCACCTTTGGGCAGAGCACATTGCTCAAGGTGGACGCGGATTCCGGTCTGGGCATCTACATTCCGCCTGGTGTGGCCCACGGCTTTCACAGCCTTTCTCCCGCGACCCTGCTCTACATGGTCGACCAATACTACGATGGCCAGGATGAGCACGGCGTGATTTGGAATGACCCGGGACTGGCCATACGCTGGTCAACAAACAATCCTCTGTTGTCTGACAGGGACCAGGACAACCCGCAGTGGCAGGCAGTGCCGGCAGACCTAAGACCGCAGTAGGAGACGACATACATGAGTCACAAGGCACGCATTGGAGTGATTGGGGGCAGCGGCGTCTACCAGATGGAAGCCCTGACCGATCTGCGGGAGGTTGCGCTGACGACCCCCTTTGGCAGTGCTTCCGACGCCTACCTGGTGGGCAGGATTCATGGCCAGGAAGTGGCATTTCTGGCCCGACACGGGCGGGGCCACACGATCTCTCCCACCCGCCTGAACCATCGGGCCAACATCTACGGCTTCAAGCTGTTGGGGGTGGAGTATCTGATCAGCGCGAATGCCTGCGGGAGCGTACGTCCGCATCTGGAGGTGGGCACGATAGTGGTGCCTGATCAGCTGTATGACAACACACGCTTGCGTTCCCTCTCCTTCTTTGACGATGCCGAGGCCGGCACTCAGGGTGTGGTGGTCCACATTCCCTTCGAGCAGCCCTTCTGTCCCTTTCTCAACGAGATATGCATCAGGGCCCTGCGGGAAACCGGGGCCCCGGTAGTCGCTGGGGGCAATTTTCTGACCATTGAGGGGCCACGCTTCAGCTCCCGTTTCGAGACGGACACCTTCGTCAGTTGGGGTACAGACATCTTGGGCATGACCACTTCACCGGAAGCCCAGCTGGCACGGGAGGCGGAAATGAGCTTCTCGGTGATGGCCCACATCACCGACCAAGACACTGTGGGTGAGAAGGAGACCGTTTCCGTGGACGTGGTGCTTGCCAACGTGGCCCGAAATGCCGCCAAGATCAATGCTGCCGTGGAGAGGGCAGTGGTATTGCTGGCGGAAGCGCCGCCTTCGCCGCAGGCTGACACACTGGCGAATTCCATTCAGACTGACCCCAGCCTCATCACCCGGACTCAGGTGGCGGCCGTTCCGGCGCTGCTGGACAAGTACTTCCCGACCTGAGCGCCGCCAGTCATGATTCCAGAAAGTCAGGCAGAGACCCTGCTGGAGGGTCTGGTCACCATTCCTTCCCTCAGCGGTCAGGAATTGCCGGCCAGCACCTGGCTGGCCGGGGAAATGGAGACTCTGGGGTACGACCGGGCCTATGTAGACGAGGCCGGCAATGCCGTAGGAGAATGCGGACCCGCCGATGCCGAGAAATGCATAGTGCTGCTGGGGCACATCGACACTGTGCCAGGCTGCATTCCGGTGGCACGCAAGGACACCGCCAAGGGCTCCTGCCTATATGGACGGGGCACGGTGGATGCGAAGGGACCTTTGGCCAATTTCGTGCTCAGCGGGGCGAACGCCCGCCCGGCGCTGCCAACAGGCGTGCGTCTGCTGGTAGTGGGGGCGGTTGAAGAGGAGGCTGCCACCTCCAGGGGCGCACGCGCCATTCGGGACAGATTGGACGGTGTTTCAGGGACTCGCCCCCTGTACTGCATCATAGGAGAGCCCAGCGGGGCCTTTTCCATCAACAGAGGGTACAGGGGCCGGGTACTCATTCGCCTGACTGGACGGCAGCCCACGGCCCACACGGCGGGACCGGGCCGTGAGATAGCCGAACTGGCCGCAGCCTACTGGCAATGGCTGCAGGACACGTTGGCCCTCGTGAACAGGGGCAAAGCGCGGCTGTACGACCAAGCCTCGCCCAGCCTGCGGGAATTCAACACCACCCTGTGGAACAGCAGCGCCAATCAGGTTGACTGCCTGATTGGCATCCGGTTGCCCCTGCATTTCGATCTGGACCATCTGGTCCAGGCCAGCCTCCAATGGCTGGCCTTGCAGACAGACATGCACCTGCCTGAGACTGTGCCTGCCACGGGTCCAGACAGACCGCGGGCCTTCCCCTTTGACAGCGGACAGATCAGGGGCCGGATCACCTTCGAGGGCGTGGAACCGGCCTGGCTCACGCCCAAGCGCAATCACCTGTGCCGCAGTTTGCAGGGTGCCATCCGCCAGGAAACGGGCCACAAGGCCCGCTTCTCCGTCAAGACCGGAACCTGTGACATGAACGTGGTGGGACCTGCCTGGCAATGCCCCATTGTGGCCTACGGCCCCGGCGACTCTCTTTTGGACCACACCCCCAACGAATACATTTCGTTGGCGGAATTTCATGCCAGCACACGCATTCTGACGCGGGCGCTGCAGACCCTGTACGCGACCTTGTGACCAACCCGTGTGCGCAGCGGCCAAGATCCCTGCGGCAGGGGGTGCAGCTCCCATCCTGCCGCTAGGGAATTCCTGCCAAGAGCCCGCCGTCCACGGGCAGGCCGATGCCCGTGATGAAGGCCGCCTGCCTGCTGCACAGGAAAGTGACCGCGGCCCCGAATTCCATCGGATCTCCCAGCCGGCCCATGGGTATGGTGGCTGCCCGTCGGGCATGTGCCTCCTCAAAGGTGATGCCGGTTTGTTCTGCCTCCTGATGTGCCAGTTCATTGACCCTGTCGGTCTGGATGACCCCGGGACAGACTGCATTCACGGTCACTCCTGTATCTGCGATTTCCCGGCTCAAGGTCTTGATGGCTCCGTGCACCCCGGCTCGCATCGCGTTGCTCAGGAGCAGGTTTTCCACCGGCTGCCGGGCACTGATGCTGGTAATGGCCAACAGGCGTCCCTGATCGCTTTGGACGAGATGGGGCAGAGCCGCCCGGAACAGACGCACCGTGGCCTGCAAATTCAATTGAAAGGCCTGTTCCCAATCCTCATTGTCTATCGCGTCAAAGCGACCGCTGGGGGGACCACCGGCATTGGCGACCGCTATGTCCAGCCCGCCAAAGTGGTCAACGGCGGCGCGGATGAAATCAGCAGGGCCAGCCCGCGTTCCCATATCCATGGGAACAGCCAGTGCGGCACCTCCCGTCTCGGAGCGAATCCGTGCCGCGGCCTGTGCCAGTCTGTCTTGGTCCCGAGCACAGATCGCCACGCTGCACCCCTCTGCGGCCAAGGTATAGGCAGACGCGAATCCTAGCCCTGCGCTGGCCGCGGCTACAGCCGCCACCCTTCCTGTAAGATGCAGATTCATGGGGTCTCCTTTGCGTTTCCGGCATGGGTCTTGCAAATCGGCAACCTCCTATTATCCAACGCGTTCCTCACCCTGCAACCGGTTTGCGGGCGCGTATGGCCATCAGCGGCGGGATTTGCGGCATGGCGCCGAAATTGAGCGGCTCCAGGGGGCCCGGTGGGGGTGGAAACGCTCTTTCCTCCAGTCCATCCACGGCAAAGCCGCACGCGAACAGGGTGTTGAAAATGACATGCAGAGGCCGATGAAAGTAGATGTGGGGCTCAGGTTGCATCGCTATGCCATACCCCTTGTACGGCTCGACATCCATGTATGCATTGACCTGCAGCACATTGCGGCGAACGGTCTCCTTCTGCTCCGCCACCAATGTGATGTCTGCCGAATTGAAGCAGGGGTGCATCAAAGTCATGACCCAGATGCCTCCGGGACGCAGCACATCGGACACGTTGCGAAACAACAGGGTAATGCAAGAGACATCCATCAGCACCATGTTGGCCACCACGGTGTCGAACTGCCGATGAATCCGTTTGAGCGCAGACCAGTGAGCCCCCGAAGACACATTCAACTCCGCGAACTCCACACCATGCTCCTGATTGCGTTGCCGCGCAATGTCCAGAAAAGCGACGCTGCCATCGGTAGCCACGACGGACGCTCCCGCCTGGGCCAAGTGGCGGGCATACAAGCCCGCGCCACAGCCCAGTTCCAATATGCGTTGACCCGGACCGGGCTGCACAAGATGATCCGCGGCGGGCTCGACCAGCTGTTTGTGGAAGTCGTTGCCGTCATCCCCCATATGGGAATCCCAAAAGGCCGCGATGTGGTTCCAGATGCGCAAGGACTCCTCTGTCTGTTCCGGCCAGTCTGTCATGGACGGTGCCATATCCATATCTTGATTCGCCTCTCAATGGTCATCTCCGCGTGTCCGGCCTGCCGATGCCTAGGCTTCCCGCGCGCGGTTGCCCTCCACCCATTCCTTGAAATTGTGCAAAGAGCGACGAAAGGCCCGGGTCTGGCGGCCCCGCAGCAAGGACATGAAACTGGCGCTGGGGCCATGGTATGTTTCCTTCTCCTGCACCAGGCAGCCCCCCAGCGAGTCTCTGAATTCGAAGACGTGCACGGCGACCAGACCGGCGGCACGACTCTCCCACACCACCAGGTTCTGCGGGGAAACCAACTTGATCTGGGCTGTGACGGCTACCGGTACCAGAAAGGGAGACACTGTAATCCACAAGACAGATCCATCGGACCAGGCTGGTCCTGCCAACCACTCAGCCGCGGAAATCTGCAGGTGCCAATCCGGCCAAGCGGAAATGTCCAGAAATTTCTGCCAGACCGAGTGCCGGGCGGCCTGAATCTGCACCTCTGCCCTAACTTCCATGTGTCTCCCTGATGGGAGCGGCGGTTCCTCTTGCTGACCCTATAGAATCCATGCGATGTCATCCGACAAGCCGGGATCCAAGACAGTGGAACAGGCTGACCATACAATTTGGCCCACGGGACCGATCTGACAAACGGAAGGGCATGCTTCCATCATCAAACCCATTGCGTATCTATGTGCCATAATGTGTTCTTGTTGCTCCGTTCGCCTTTGCCTCTTTCCATGAGGAGACGAGGCAAAGTCATACAATTTTGTATGGTTCTGCCTTGTCCCCAGGACCTTGCGACAGGCATGGTCCCACAGGGAACAGGATAATGCACAAGACATGTTGCCGGCTGGAAGTCGCATCCGGTTTGTCAAGGACAAGATGGTTGCCCGATGTCTAGACAGAGGAAGATCTGGCCCCTTTCGGCAACTCAGGCCGCTTTGGTCCGCGCCTTGGTGCAGCAAGGCACCTGTGACTTCTACATGGTAGGCGGATATGTCCGGGATGTCCTGATGGGGAGAGCGCAACGCTCCGATTTGGACCTGGTGCACGGCCCGGGTGGATCCCAGCCGGGCCAGAACGTGGCCCGCAGCCTGGGCTGGAACGCTTTCGTGCTGGATGCAGATCGAGGCCACTGGCGTTTTTTGCGGAGACAAGGCCAGAGTGAGACCGAAACAGTGGACATTGCCCCCATGCAGGGAGACAGCATCGTCCAGGACTTGTCCTTGCGGGACTGCACGGTCAACGCCATGGCTGTGGAAATCGCGGCTACCTGCGAGACCGGCGCGATTGGAACGCTCTGGGACCCCCAAGGAGGGCAAGCCGATCTGGCGGCTGCCACCTTGCGTCCGGTTTCCATTGCCAACCTGAGAGCCGACCCGCTGCGCATGTTGCGACTGGTCAGGTTGGCGCACACGCACCGGTTGCAGCTGCACGCGGACGCCCTGGCATTTCTGAGAACCTCCCATGCCATCTTGGACGAGGTGAGCGGAGAGCGGATTCGAGAGGAAGGTTGGCGGATCCTGCTGCAAGGCCGGTCGTCGCTGTCCCAAGCAGTCAGGCTGTTGCATGAGACCAGGCTGTACGAAGCGACATTCTTCCAGCAAGGCCCCCTGAGCCCGGACCCCGCTGGCCCTCCGTTGCGAGGCGAAGCCCAGTGCTTCGTGGACCGGATGGGGCGGTGGGCCACAATGTCCTGCCGCGAGGGAGCCCGAGGTCTTCCGCTGACTGCACTGTCGCCTGATACACAGTGGCATCTTGGACAGGCGGCGCGCAGGCCCTTGGCCGCGGATTACACGAGACGCAACTGGTGGGCCCGACTGTCGTTGCTGGCACTGCCTCTGCTGGTCCGGGGAGGCATCTGGTCAGCCTATGGCCAGTTCCATGCCGACGCGCTCCGGAACGCCCTGCCGGCCTACGGGCAGACTCTGGAAGCGCACCTCCAACGCCTGGTGTTTTCCAGAATGGAAGTCAGGCACAGCATGGGCGTGCTCCGCTGCCTGAGCCAACTGCTGTTGGCTTTGCGGACAGGACGACTCCATCGCATGGGGCAACGGGAGCTGCATCGATTTGTCATCAACAGCGGCTACACCCATGAAGTGTCTGTCTTGATGGACACTGTGGCGCTTTTGTGCAACGCCCTGCAAGTCCCAGGCGCATCCAACACCTTGGCAGCCAGCTATCTGGAATGGCAGAAAGAAGCGCTGGCCATGTTGGAGAGAACCGGCTTCCACAGACCCCTGCCCCTGGTATCGGGCACAGATCTGCAAAACTGGTTCGATATGTCGCCAGGACCCCGAGTGGGGCATATACTTGGCAAAGTCGTGGAGGCAGAGGCCTGTCGTGAGATTGCCACTCCCCAAGAAGCCAAACGCTACATAGCGCAGCTGCTGTAAGATTCCTCCTACTCTGAATACGTACACAGCACGATGCCTCAGGGCAGTCGGTTCTAGCAGGACAATGATCGAAGTCATATGAGTTTGACCGTGGTCATCCTCATAGTGGTGGGCATCGTGCTGCTGACTGCCTTTTATGTGGCGGCCGAGATTTCCATAGCCGGTTCGCGGCGCTCCCGCATGCAGCAGCTGCAGGAGGAGGGCAACGCCCTGGCGGAAGCGGTCCTGCACATTGTCGAGAGCCCCAGCCGCCTCAGCGCCTATATCGCAACGTGCCAGATCAGCATCACCATCTGCAGCATTGTGCTGGGATTCGTGGGGCAGGGCTGGCTGGCCACCCGACTGGAGCCTTGGGTAATTCGCTGGGGCGCCAGTCCCGCGGCGGCCACTTCCGTTTCGGTAGCGGCGGTACTGTTGACGCTCACGCTGGCACAAGTCTTCTTCGGCGAGCTGATTCCGAAGAATGTGGGCATTCGGATCCCGGAAACCCTGGCGATGGGCACCGTGCGCCCCCTCATGGTCTACTACACGCTCTTCTCCCCCTTGCTGTTTGTCTTTAATGTGGCCAACCGGGCCGCGCTGCGGCTGCTGGACATGGAGGTCAGCCATGAGCATGGACTGGTCCTCACGCCGGATGAAATTCGCCGCCTGGCCAGCCAGAACCTCAAGGAAGGAGACATGCACAAGGAGGAACAGGAGTGGTTGGACAGCACCCTCCGCATCGACGAGATTCTCATCAAGCACATCATGACCCCGCGGCAGCGCACATTTGCCGCTCCCGCCGGTTTCCACAGGGCGCAGTGGACCAAGATGCTGGTTGCATCGCCGTACTCCCGCATGCCGATTTTCGGTCGGGACCTGGATGACCTGCACGGCACCGTGCACCTGTTGGATCTGCTCTGTGACCCGAACGGGGAGGCGGCAAAATTCGATCTGGTGCATCCCATGGAAACCTTGGATGAAAATACGCCGGTCCAGGATGCATTGCGCATCATGCAGGCCAAGAAGGCCCATATGGTCCGGGTCGCGGGATCAGAGGGCCAGACGGTGGGGATAGCCACGCTGGAGGAGATGGTGGAAGCGGTAGTGGGCAGCATTGAGGATGAATTTGATGCCGAGCCGCCGCGCTTTTGGATTCAGTCGGAGAGCCGCATTGTCCTTGACGCTTCGCTGCCCGCGAGACAATTGGCGCGCTTTCTGGACTGGCCGGTGGCACGTGTGCGCGCGAGTTTGCAGGCCGCGACGGCCCATGACGGCCCATCCGGACCCATGCAGGCAGAATTGCAAGTGGACGCCAAGGGCACCACTTGCAGCGCGCCTTTTGAGCCCAGCATGCTGGAGAGGTTGCAGTGGCTGCAGCGGAAATTCTAGGGGCAGTTCTGCCCGTCGGCCTGATCACCCTGTTTGTGCTCGCCAACGCCCTGTTCGTCGCGGCGGAATTCTCCATCATTCTGGCTCCGCTCCCACGCCTGGAAAGTCGTCACCGGGAAGGGCATCGGCAAGCCCTCTATATCCTCAACATCCTGCGCGACACGGAACGGCGCAACGACTACATTGCCACGGCCCAAATCGGGATCACGGTGGCCAGCCTGGGCCTGGGGATGTACGCCGAGGAGAAGGTGGCCCATTGGCTGCTGGAAGTCTGGGAGGGGACCCTGCCCTTGCCGCACGGCACCCTTGAAACCCTGGCCCTTGTCACGGCCGTGACCAGCCTGACTTTCGTCCATGTGGTGGTGGGCGAAATGGTGCCCCAATCCATGGCCGTGCAGGTGCCGGTCAGGGTCAGTCTGGCGGTAGCCGGCACCATGCGGGTCTGCGAGGCCCTGATCAAGCCATTCGCCCGTCTGCTCAACACCGCCGGCATTCCCTTCATGCGCCTGCTGGGCGTCCCCATCCAGCGCGATGCAGGACCACCTACCTATTCCAAGGAAGAGATTCTGATCCTGATCGAAGAAAGCCACGCGAAAGGACAGATTCCCAAGGAGGAGTTTGTCTATTTGGAAAACATTGGCGATTTCGGGGAACGGACTGTAGGGCAGGTCATGACCCCGCGCACCCAGATCGTGGGCATGGCCCTGACCTCCACGCTGCCGGAAGTGTGGAAGATCATGCGCGCCCACCGCAAATCCCGCCTGGTGGTCTACGCCGAAGACCTGGACGACGTGCAAGGCATTCTCTTTTACAAAACCTTGGCGCGCCTGTCTGCCGTGCCTGCCGCGCAGGTGGATTGGACCGCGCACCTGCGGCCCCCGTTGCTGGTGCCTTCCACCTTGCCGCTCAACAACATGCTGCGGCAGTTTCGGTCGGGTCGGACTTCCATTGCCATTGTGCAGGACGAATTTCAAAGCACGGATGGCCTGATCACCATGGAAGATCTGCTGGAAGAGATCTTCGGCGAGATTCAGGATGAGACAGACAGTGAGGCTCCCCCCTGGGAGGTGCGCGGGCCCGGCCAGCTGACCGTGCAGGGCAGCCTGCTCCTCGATGAACTGGAACAGCACTTTGACCTGCGGTTTGACACGGATGCAGTGGAAACAGTCGGGGGACTGGTCATGGCCCACCTGGATCGGATTCCCGAGGTGGGCGATGTGGTGGTCTGCAAGCAGGTTGAGATTACCGTCGCCGGCGTGGAGAATCGCGCGGTCACGACCGCCTACTTGAAATGGAGCGAGGAACCCCGGACTTCTTAGTCGGCAGCCGGTTCCTCTCTTATAATTTGGCGGGTGCCTTGCCCGGGTGCCTTCTCTCCACCCCGTTCATCCCCACTCAAGTCCATGTCACCTGAGGAACGCATACCGCTCCTGTTCAAGGCAATCTACGGTTCAGGAGAATGGTGCGGCGCCGTTACCTCCACGGCGCGTTCCCTGTTCCTCAACTACTTTCTCGTTACGATTGTCGGCGTCAACATCCACAGCGTGGGGCAAATTCTCTTTGTCGGCCGCGTTTGGGATGCCATCAATGACCCTATGGTGGGAGTGATCTCCGATCGTTTCAACTCCCCCTGGGGTCGCCGCAGACCCCTGATGCTGGCCGCTGCGCTGCCGCTGGGGCTCAGTTTCGCCGCGCTGTGGTGGCGGCCCGGCAACCTGGAAGGAATCGGGCTGATCCTGTATTTCCTCATCGTCAGCATTGTGTTGGACACGATGTTCACTCTCTTCTCCGTGCCACACACCGCATTGCTGGCAGAGCTGACCAACGACTACAACACCCGCATCAGCTACACAGTCTGGCGCAATGCCTTCTTCATTCTGGGGGCCCTGGTAGCCGGCGTCACCTTCAAGCTGCTGGCCGAAGACTGGTTTGGCCAGATGGGGGGGACGCCCAGCGTGCTGCGCGGCTACATGATCACGGGCTGGCTCTTTGGAGGTTCCCTGATTGTGGCCCCGCTCCTGATTGCAGGCATGGTGCGCGAGAACCCCGAACTGCGGAAACCTACCGAGAGAAACCCTGTGCGGCTCTTCAAGCAGGCGTTCAGCAATGAGCCCTTCCGCGCCCTGTCGGCGGCCTATTTCCTGGCCTTTTCCGGTCTGGAAATTCTGGTCGTCACTTTCGTCTGGTACCTGAACATTGTGCTGGCGGTGGCCTCGCCTTGGGACAATGCCATGATCGGAGTGCTGCTGAGCGCTGCCTTGCTTTCCCTGCCCGTGGTCAACAGCCTGGTACGCAGGTGGGGCAAGAAGCGTTCCTACATCATCATCAGCGTGGCCTGGTGCGTGTTCATGCCGGTTCTGGCGGTCTTTCCGGGGGGAAACCTGCCGTTGCTGGTGGGCTTTTTCGTCTGGATGGGATTTCTGTACAGTGCCGGCATCACCATTCCCTGGACCATGCTGCCGGATATCATGGAATACGATGAATTGAGGACCGGTACGCGCAGTGAAGGGCTTTTCACAGCGTATCTGGCATTCTTCCGCAAACTGGGCTCCGCCGTGGTTACGCTGCTGGTCAACTTCGTGTTGGGCCTCGCCGGCTTTCAGGAAGGCACGTTCGCGACTCAACTGACCCAACCGGAATCCGTGCATCTGGCCATGCGCCTCCTCATTGGGATCGTACCTGCCATCCTGGTCCTGGGTTCCATCTGGTTCATCCGCCAATATCCCATTACGCGCACCTACCATGAAGCCCTGAAACGGCAACTGCGCGCCAAGCACGCAGGCAGCCAGGAACTGACTCCCACCGGCCTCCCCCCATGCCATGAGTGCTGACCCAACGTTCCTGTACGGCCTGCACGATGCCGGCGGGGAGCATCTGTTCCTGGACGCGCAGGTGCCAGGCTGGGTGGTCTTCAACGAGTTCATCGGCCAGGATCCGGTGGACGCTTCGGGAGTGGATTACAGCTCTTGGGCGGACCGGGGATTTGGCGTCATAGTCAAGCTCCAGCACGGGTTCAATCCGGCGGGAACCATCCCGGAACCGGCCCAGTACTCGCGTTTTGCCGAAAGGTGTGCGCGTTTTGCGGCGGTGTCCACAGGGTGTCGCAACTGGGTCATCGGGAATGCAATGAATTACTGGGCGGCTCGCCCCAAGGCCCACGCCCGCAACTATGTGCCGATCCTGCGGGACATCAAGAACCCGGCGGAGGTGCATGCCATCCTGCGGGCCTTGCCGGAAAGGTTCGACGCCCTTTACGCCGGGCACCAGACGGCCGTGGGTCCTACGCGGGGAATCCCCATTACCCCGGACTTGTACGCGTCCTGCTACAGGCATTGCCGCAACGCCATTCTGGCCGCACAGCCCTCCGCCACCGTCTTGGCCGGCGCGGTAACCCCCTGGAATACCCAGACCCGCTACGCGGGCAACGAAAAGGGAGACTGGGCCACATATCTCAACGACATACTGATCAGGCTGGGGCCGCACGGCTGTGACGGAATTGCGCTACAGGCCCATACGGTCGATGCGAATCCGGAATCCCTGACCCAGGATGCATGGCTGGAGGGGGACTATCAAAGCCGGAGGGCCGGTTTTCGGGCCTACCAGGACTTCATGCAAAGCATTCCCCTCAACATGCGGCATCTCCCGGTATTCATTGTGGAGGCGGACCAGTACCAACCTTGGACCGACCTGGATTCCGGCTGGGTGCAAAGGGCCTATGCAGAGATCGCACGTTGGAATCAACAGCCGGGAGCGCAGCAAATACACTGTCTGTCTCTCTTCCGCTGGGCACAAAGTCCAGGCGACCGCTGGGGACTGGCCGAGAGGCATGAGGTGCAACGCGATCTGCGCAAGGCCTTGGCCCGACAATACCAGTGGGACCCAACCCGCATGCCACTGCCGGATCCAGGGGATCCGCAGGATCGCACCAGCCTGACCGCCGGCGTGGTGGTGGAAACGGTGTCCGCGATCAACCTGAGGGTCATTCCAGGCTTTATTGGCGTCACCGAAGAATCCAATGTGGCGCTGTTGCCAGCCCGCCATCAATGCTACATCGCCGATGGCCCCATGCGGATAGACAGCCTCATCTGGTGGTTGGTGCATACCACGGATCAGATGCAGCAGCAGGTGTCTGGCTGGGTGCCTCAGGCCGGCATAGACGGCGAGCCCTATCTGAAGCGCCTTTCGGGTGCGCCGGACTTCACCGAGCCCTTTGATCCGGCCCCCATCCACTATGACGAGGCCCTGGCGCCGGGCACGTACTTTCTGCTTCTGCAGGATGCGGAGCTGCGCCATTCCCCCGGCACGTGGGGCAAGGATGCCAGCGATGTCATCCGTCTCATCCCCGGCAACACGCCGGGCCTGATTTTGGAAGGGCCGCAATACGTGGGAGAAAGCATCTGGTGGCGAGCACGCCTGGCCCTGCCCGAAGGCGGCAGTACGCAAGGCTGGGTGCAGGAGGCAGTGGGGGAAACGGACAGGAACATGCAGGTGATCGCGGTCCCCGGCACTCCGCCCTCTCCCCAGCCCCGATTCAGCATCGGCGCGAAAGTCTATGTGCAACGTTCCGCCCTGTTGCGCCGGGTGCCCGGACTGGCCCTGCGGACTGCGGACGGATTGGTGGTGCAATTGGCCCCGGGTCAGGAGTTGACCATAGAAAAAGGGCCGCGCCGGATGGATGACCTGCAATGGTGGGATGTTTCCACCAGTCCCCGTCTGATTCCCATTCAACGGGGCTGGGTGCCCGAGGTGTCCAGCAGCGGCTACGACGTGCTGGCCGACACACAGCCGCAACTGGCGGCATCCCCAGACCCGCCCTTCCAACCAGGGGACAGTCTGTATGTAATCGAAAATTGCGAATTGCAGCGCAGTCCCGGCCGGCAGGGCAAGACCCCCTACGATCTGCTGGACACCATCCCGCGCAACACGCTGTGCGAGGTGCTGGCGGGCCCGCAGGCGCTGGAGGATGCACTCTGGTGGCAGATCGCGGTGACCGCGTCATCCCGCGAGAATCAGTGGGGCTGGATTGCCCAGACGGACACCGCAGGACGCAACCAGGTCTCGGGCGAACCCCTGCCCGTGGAAGTGGCGCCGGTGCCGCGCCGGGCCCCGACAGAGCGGGAGCGGGCCCATTTTGCCATCGGGGATCGGGTCATGAATGTGTCTCCCCAGACCGTCCGGATTCGAGCCACCCCGGGCAATGTGAACAAGGGAGACGAAGACATCATTATCCGAGCGCCGCGCCGCGGGGTGATGTCCATTCAGGACGGCCCGCGGGAAGTGGACGGGCTTCATTGGTGGCTGGTCCAATTGGAATATCCCGAAACCACACGACCCGCAGGCTGGGTGACCGAAGGTTCCCGCGGTGGCATGCGCATCTTGGCCTACGACTTTCTGGCCGATCACATCAAGGTGGCCAATCCCTTTGAGGGACAGTACGCCCTGTCCCAGGCCTGGGGCAGCAATCCGGATTTCTATGGCCGGTTCAGCTATGGAGGCGTGCCCCTGAGAGGACACAACGGCTTTGACTTTGCCCTGCCGTTGGGGACGCCGCTGCTGACCTGCGACAAGGGCAAGGTGCTGCGCGTGAGCTTTGGCACAGGGGGCTTGGGCAAGTTTGTGCTCATGGAACACGACTGGGGAGAATCCCTGTACGGCCACATGGATGAGATTGAAGTGGCGGTGGGGCAGATGCTGCCCTCGCGCGCCCGCATTGGCGTGTCGGGCAACACGGGGAACAGTACCGGTCCGCATCTGCATTTGGGCGTCAAGATCATCCCCTACCGACGCACCAATGGCTGGGGTGGCTATTGCAATCCCGCCCCCTTCATGGACGTGAACGACATTTTCCGCCAGCGACCGGTCCCGATGCCGCCCTCGGGCCTCGGGGAAGACGCGGTGGCGGACCCGTTGCCTTAGCGGCAGGAAACTGGGTGGACAGCCAGCCCCTGGTCCAAATCGCTGTCTCCAAACTGCGAAAGTACGCCACCCGCGAGAGTGGCGACACCGTGGAAGTGGTGGAACGCCCCCATGGGGGACTCAGCGCCGTCATGGTGGACGGCCAACGCAGCGGCCGGAGCGCCAAGATGATCAGCAACCTGGTGGTACGGAAGGCCATCAGTCTGCTGGCGGAAGGGGTGCGGGATGGAGCCGTGGCCAGGGCCGCACATGATTATCTGCGGACTTATCGCCGTGGCCAGGTAAGCGCCGAATTGCAAATGGTAAGCCTGGACCTGGATTCGCACACATTGCTGGTTACCCGCAACTGCCGGTGTCCGGTGTTGGTCCAGACCCCCCAGGGAATGCGTCTCCTGGACGCGGAAAGCCAGCCCATCGGAATTCACCGCAAAACCCGACCCGACATTTCCGAAATGCTGATAGCCCCGGGCACCACCATTGTCTTGGCCTCTGACGGAGTGTGGGAAGCCGGCAGGCATACCGACCAGCCCATGGATCTGCCCGCCCTGGTAGACGGCCTGGAACATGGTCGGGCGAGGGCGGCGGCGGATTTGGCCCGCAGGCTGCTGGATTCAGCCCTGGAGATGGATCAAGGGCGCGCGCGCGACGATCTTACGGTGTTGGTGCTCAAGATAGTGCCCCGCCAAGGGGCATCAGAGGCGCGGCACATGACAGTGGATTTTCCCTTGACGCCAATCTAGCGGACAGGACCAGGCAGCCTTCCCCGGTGGCCCCCATGCACAGGAACTTGCCCCAGGTCAAGGTCACGGGCACCAGTGCCGCAGGCAAAAGCACACTGGTGCGAGGCCTGCGTGCGCATGGCATCAACGCCCGGGCAGCCGGACAGGAACACAGCCAGGTCCCGGACATGTGGCGGCGTCTCCATCCTCCTCAGATTCTCATTTGCCTGGAGGCCACCTTGGAAGCGCAGCGGGCCCGCCGTCCCGATGTCACGTGGACCGCGGCCTGGCTACAGGTGGAGAAGGAGCGTCTGTCTCATGCCCGGGCGCACGCGGACTTGCGCATCGAAACCAGCTGCCGCACGGTGTCTGCGGTCTTGGCGCAGGCCTTGCAGTATTTGCAGACCCGGGGCGTGCCGGCCGGACCACCGCTGCCCCCGCGGCCCCGCACCGGAGGAGTGCAGCCAGACCACAAGTAAAAAAAGTCTCTGTTGCAAAACCCCAAAAGGACTCTCGCGTCGCCTCCAGCCTGGACTGGCCTGAGGCCGGGTCAGACGCCATCTGGTGAGGCTGTCTTTCCAGGACGTCAACCCAAGTCGGCCATCAGTGCTGTGCTATGATCGAATTGGGTAAAAAGAGGAGGGATCCGCCTGCCATGCCGACCAGCCCGGCAGGTTTGGTCTTCCTGGATATGTAGGTTGCAGACCTGATGGACATTGCGAGGTGGCGGCATGGCAAGTAGACCTTTGAGCAATGGGAGATTGAGTCCCAACGGACACGTTGTCCTGAATGGGGCAACGGCCGAATTCCCATATCCCGGCATTCCGGCGACAGCCGACGGCTCCGGCACCGTCACTTGGGTGGAGACCAACATCACCCAAGGGGCCTGTGCCTTTCCGATCACGCCCACCACCGTCATGGGTGGAGGGTACGGGGCGGCTTCGGCGAACGGGGCCACCAATCTCTGGGGGGATCCCTTGATGTTCCTAGAGCCGGAATCCGAGCACAGCGCAGCCACGGCCTGTGAAGGTTTTGCCGTCGCTGGCGGACGGATCAGCAACTTCACCTCGGGCCAGGGCCTGGTACTGATGAAGGAAGTGCTGTACACCATCAGTGGCAAGCGGCTGCCCATTGTGTTTCACATTGGCTCCCGGGCGATCACGCGGCAGGGCCTGAATGTCCATGCCGGACACGACGACGTGATGTGCGTGGCAGACTGCGGATGGGGCATTCTTTTTGCCAAGAACGCGCAGAATGCAGGCGATCTGGCCCTCATGAGTCGGCGCATCGCAGAAGAAACCCACACCCCCTTTCTGAACGTGCAGGATGGCTTTCTGACCACACACACGGTTGAGGATGTGCTGATGTTGGAGCCGGAGCTGATGAAGGAGTTCGTGGGTCCGCCGGCCGGCAAGATCCCCAATCTCTTTGACCCCTTCAACCCTCTCATGACCGGCGTGGTGCAGAACCAGGACAGCTACATGAAGGGGATTGTCGCCCAACGGCACTACTACGACATGGTTCCGGCCGCGGTGGAGCAGGCGTTTGCCGACTTCTATCTGGCCACGGGCCGCAAATACGAGGTCATTGAGCAGTACCGCATGGATGATGCCGATTATGCCATTGTGGGTATCGGCTGTTACATCGAGACGGCACGGGCCGCCATCGACTACCTGCGGGACACCTATGGCATCAAGTTGGGCGTGATCCACGTCACATGCTACCGCCCCTTCCCCGGCCCGCAGCTCGTCCAGGCTCTGGGAGGCCTCCAGGCCTTCACGGTGATTGAGCGCATGGATGATGCCCTGGCGCCCAACAACCCCCTGACCAATGACATCAAGGCCGCTTTCAGCGATGCCATGATGGGCCATCCGGACTTTCCCCAGCTCGCCAGCATGCCGCAGATTTTCAGCGGCGTGGCGGGATTGGGCAGCCGGGACGTGCGTCCCTCCGATTTTGCGGCCGTGGTGCGGAACATGCTGGAAGGCAACCGGTATTTCTTTGCCTTGGGCATTGATCACGAATTGACGCTGCCCGCAGAAGAGGATCCGGATCTGCGCCCCAGAGGCGCCTTTTCCATGCGCGGCCACTCGGTCGGCGGGTTCGGTTCCGTGACCACCAACAAGGTGATTGCCACCATCGCCGGCGACGTGTTCGGCAAGAAGGTGCAGGCCTACCCCAAGTATGGTTCCGAGAAAAAGGGCCTGCCCACGACCTACTATCTGACGGTTGCCGATGACGTAATCCTCACGCATTGTGAGCTGGAACATGTGAACTTTGTGCCCATGAACGATATCAACGCGTTTGTCACCAGCAATCCGTTGAACGGCATTCTGGACGGCGGCAGCATCTTCGTGCAGACGTCCAAGACAGATCCGATGGAGATCTGGGCCGATATCCCGCCCAGCTCGCAGAAAGTCATTCGGGAGAAAGGCCTGCGCGTGTTCGCGGCCGACGGGGCCCTGATTGCCCGTGAGGAGGCTCCTATTCCTGATCTGTCCGTGCGCATGCAAGGCATTGTGCTGCTCGGCATATTTCTGAAGATCACGCCGTTCTCGGAAGAAGCGGGCATGACGTACTCGGAGGTGATGGAGCGGGCGGAAAATGCCTTGCGGAAGTACTTCGGCAAGCGTGGCGAGGCCGTGGTGCAGGCCAACCTGCGGGCAGTGCAGCGGGGTCACGACTCCGTGATCGAACTGTCCCAGGAGGTGATTGCCATGGAGGTTGCCGCTCCGAAATTCAACATTGGAGCCGAAATCGAGCTCTTTGCCTAGGCAGAAGTGTTATATTCCTGCTACGGCGCACCACACAAGGACACACTATGGGCGTAACCACGGATCTGATTGATGTAGCCAAGATAAGCCGGACCAAGAACGGGACCGGTGACGGTTTTGATTCGCTGGTCGTGGATGTGAACGATTTCTTCGATCGCATCGTGGCCGGCTACAACGATGGCACAGGCGAAAAGCATTTGCCAGCCGATGTGGGAACTGCCAGGTCCGCCATTCCCGGCGGCACAGGTGCGGCCCGCGACTTCAGCTATATCGCACCCGAGATTCCGGAATACATTGAATCCAGCTGCACGGGCTGCATGAGCTGTGTCAACCAGTGCCCGGACACGGCCATTCTCGGCAAGGTGGTCAAGGTGGATGTCCTGGAGAATGCGCTGGGCACCATTGAATCCGAGCCGGAACGGGATTTCATGGCCCTGCAGTTTGCCGAGACCAACAAGTTCTTCAAGGTGCCGGCCAAGCGCAAGAAGGAGCCGGGAAAGTTCGGCATTTTCATCGATCCCACCAAGTGCAAAGGCTGCGCGGAGTGTGTAGAGGCCTGCGCGGACCTGGGCTACAACGCGCTGAAGATGATCCAGAAAGAGGACAAGACTGTCCCCATCTACCAGAAAAGCATCGACTTCTTCCGCAGCCTGCCGCCCACCCCGGACGAGTTCATTAACGAGCGCGTGGCGGTGGACATGATGCTGGCCGAGCAGAGCATGCTGTACGTTGGGGGTGCCGGTTCCTGTGCAGGATGCGGCGAAGCCACCGTCATCCGCATGTGGCTGGCCGCTCTGGGCTACGTCTACGGCGCGGAGAACATTGGAATCGCAGCCAGCACAGGATGCAACACGGTATACGGCAGCACCTATCCCTACAACCCGTACATCGTGCCGTGGAGCAACTCTTTGTTTGAAAACGGACCGGCCTTCGCCATGGGCATCCGCATGCGCTGGGACCAGCAGGGCTGGGAAGACAAGCAGCTGTGGGTCATGGGCGGCGATGGGGCGATGCTGGACATCGGGTTCCAGTCATTGAGTCGGATGCTGGCCAGCGGCATGAACATCAAGGTCCTGGTCCTGGATACACAGGTCTATTCCAACACGGGCGGCCAGACCAGCACCGGTTCCTACACGGGACAGGATTCCAAGATGTATGCCTTTGGCAAGACCAAGCCCGGGAAGACAGAATTGCGCAAGGAAATCGGCCGCATTGCCATGATGCATCCCAACACCTATGTGTCCCAGACCGTGGCTTCCATTCCGAATCACTTCTACAAATCCATTTTGGAAGCGGCTTCGTTTGACGGCCCTGCCGTGGTGAACACCTTCACCACCTGTCAGCCGGAACATGGTGTAGCCGATGACATGGCCCGCCACCAGGCCAAACTGGCCGTGGAGAGTCGGGCCTTCCCTGTGTTTATATATGACCCCCGCAAAGGGGACACCATCCGGGAACGGCTGAGCCTGCAAGGCAACCCGGCGGCCAAGGAAGACTGGTACGTGGTGCCGAAGACGGGTGAGAAGATTGACTTCGTCTCCTTTGCACGCACCGAAGGACGCTTCGCCAAACAGTTTGACCGGGACGGAAATCCTTCAGAGACCCTGTTGCGTTCGCAGGAGGATCGGCTGTCCAACTGGCATACGCTGCAGGAGATGGCCGGGATCCGGTAAGTTCCTCACCACCGACATGGAAAGAGCCCGTCTTCGGACGGGCTCTTTGGATTCATGGGGACCCTTGGGCAGAGTCATTGCATTATTGTGCCCAGCGGGATGACGCCATGATCAGGGCAATCGCAAATCCATAAAGTGCGGCAAAACAGCATCCATTCTCCTGCATTGCGTCCAGATTGTCCCCTGTTTTCCTCTGTCTGGCTCTCCCAAAGGCATCATTGCCCCCATGCGTGGCATATTTGGGACGTGAAACAATCTCTTGTGGCTTCACCCGCAATAATGGAATGGCGCTGGCCAACATCAGGACCCCGAGGGCATCGTCAAGAGCGAGTCCAAGTAGGCTTGCAATAGCGACAGGTCTGCGTTGGCATGGGCGCGGGTCTCGAAGCGCAATGCATCGATCAGGCCCTGCACCAGCGTCCGGCGCTGCCCCAGAATGGCCAGGCATTGCTCTCGAATGCCCTGCTGGTGCAGCAGCTCCAGCACGGGTTGGGCGATGTCCTGGCTGATGTCCAGGGCATACAGGCTCCGCATGCCATCACCAAACTCGACATCGCTCATGGCCAACACGATGGGCAGGCTCTTCTTTCGCTGCGCAATGTCCTTGCAGGATGTCTTGCCGGTCTCATCCGTCTCGCCCCAGATGTTGGCCACGTCATCCAGCATCTGGTAGGCGACTCCAAAATGTTCGCCCAGTTGGCCGAAGAGCAGGCGAGTGCGTTCATCACAGCGACTCAGCAACGCCCCCACTTCCAGGCAGGTGGAGAAGAGGGCTGCCGTCTTTTTCTTGACCATGAAGATGTATTCCCCCAAGGTCAGATGGCAGCGATCTTCGTAATCCAGATCCAGGAACTGGCCTTCCGTGAGCTGCACACAGGCACGCGAGAGCAATGACAGGGACTGTAACGTCAGGTCAGGGGGCACGCCGGCATCCTGCAGACCCAACATCGCCCTGAAGGCGCAGGCGTACATGCCATCCCCGGCATTGATGGCCTTTCCATTGCCCCACACTTTCCAGACCGTGGGAAAGTGGCGGCGCACTTCATCCAAATCCTCGATGTCGTCGTGCAACAATGAATAGTTGTGCAGGATCTCCATGCTCCCAGCCGCCGCCAACACCTGTGCAGGATCATGATCCATGGCCGCGCACACCAGCAGCAGCAAGGTAGGGCGCAATCTCTTGCCCGCAGCCCGGACTCGCTGTTCCATTTCGGCATCCACCCAACCCATGTGGTATTCCATCATGCCGTAATGGCATCGCAGAGCCGGGTCAGGACTCTCCAGGTACTGCTTGAGAGTGTCTTCAACAGGTCCACGCCAATGGCGCAGGAATGATTGCAGGCCGGTGTCTGACATGGCTACGATGGGAAGCTCAGAAGAATGGAGTGCAGGCGTGTGCAGCCGGATTGCGGAGGCTGCACAATGCATTTGGTCCGGCCGAACGGCCTGTCTGCACAGGCCGCATGGAAAGGAAGCGGTCCGCGCCCAGACGGTGCAAGCGAGGAGGCACCCTGCCGGCTTGGGATGTCATCGGCCAAGCCCCACTCGGGGGGCCCGAAGTCGCACCTGCCTCTATGGCTGCGAATGTCACAGGTGGGGACAAGGTCGTTCACAGTGCAGTATGCGCATCCGTCATGGGGAATCCCCACTGTACGAGAGCATCGCGTGGGATACAGTGGCGAGACCTGGTGGCGGTCTCGGCCCACTGCGCCGTCGTCTTGGCTGGCCGACACTTCGTTTGGGTCTGGCACCGGTGGGTCGGATGTTTGTACGGGTCGCAACGGGGATGTCCAAGCCGGTGACGACCTGACCCATCCACTGGACTTTGGACACAGGCAGCAGCTGCATGATGCACGCCTGCAATGATCCGTGACGCCGCTGTTTTCCATCCCAAGGGCAACCTAACAGGTTCTGCGCGATCTCAGCGCTGTCACATGGTCGAAGTCAAAAAACAAAGGTGTCACAGGCATGTACAAATGCTCTCTGGCAATCTCGATGCTGTACGCGCAAGCCCCAATGCCGGCTGTCCCTGTTACAGCGCGGTGCCTGGATCCAAGGATTTGCCTGGTTCTTGTGCAAGGGGCTCTGCCTTGCCAGCAACCTCAAGAAGGCCTACCCCGACCTTTCCCCGTCCGAACGGGAGTTTCTCCGTGTTGGCTGGGGAAGAGCCTTCCCCAGCGCAGCACTTCCGCGAACGCGGAAACTGGCGCGCTTCAACTTGAATCGAACGCGGTCAGCCCAAGTCTAGCAGGTAAGGCGCCTCAGGGACAACGAACCCCATGCCCCATCCGTGGCCCGGCTGGACCCGAACCCTATGTTTCACTCGAGGCAGACTGACAACACACCGGTCTCTGTCCGCCTCGCCGCCAGTCTCTCATGGTCCCCGGACAGATTCTCTGGGGACATGGCTTGAATCCAGTATCAGCAGCTCTGTGTTGCCTTGCAGTGAGGCCACAGAGCCGGAACCCAAGCAGAACATGGCAACTTGCAGGACCGCCTGTAGAGTATCTATTTCCTCGATGACGGCGTCCACTGACCTGGCTGCCCGTTTCAGGAATGGCCCCGCAATGCCGACCAGGTCCGCCCCCAGGATCAAGGACTTGGCGACCTCTATGCCGGTGCGGATCCCGCCGCTGGCTATGAGCAGGCACTCGTCATCCTTCTGTGCTGCCATTGTCCTCCTGACGCTCTGCAGACAGTAGGCCGTCGACATGCCCCACTCATGAAAGGCCCAAGCCACCTGTCGGATCCTGTCATCCTCGGCCCGATACCTTTCCACTTCACTCCAGGACGTGCCTCCCGCTCCCGCAACGTCAATGCCGGCCACGCCGGCCGCCCGCAGCTGGCGCGCCATAGTTCCATCGATGCCCCATCCCACTTCCTTGACGATCACAGGCACGGGCAGCACGGCACAGACTTCTTCCAGTTTGCACAGGAGGCCACTCCAGTCGGTATTGCCACCGGGCTGGATGCACTCTTGCAGGGCATTGCAATGCAGAAACAGCGCGTCAGCCTCGATGGCATCTATCGCCTGCAGGCACTCACGGGAGCCATATCCCCGGTTCAATTGCACAATGCCCAGGTTAGCCAGGAGCGGAATGTCCGGAGCCAGATCCCGCAGAACCTTCCACTCCTTGACAGGTTGCTGCCCCTCCACCATGATGCGTTGACTGCCTACGCCCATGGCAATGTGGCGGGCCTGGGCCGCTTCAGCCAAGCGGTGGTTCACTTGCCGGGCCTGGGCTGTGCCCCCAGTCATGGAGCTGATGAGCAACGGCACATCCAGCTTGCGTCCCAGAAACATGGTGGCAGTGTCCACTGCCTTCAGGTCCAGTTCCGGCAAGGCTTGATGCCGCAGCCTTACCTGTTCAAAGCCGGTGGAGACTCCGGCCACCTCCACCTCCTCTTCCAGATTGATGCGGATGTGGTCGTTCTTGCGCAGGCCATGGCGCTCGGCCTCCTGTCGGCTGTAATGCTCTGAGCTCATGCAAAAACCCCAGCCGGAAACAAGCGCGGAAGGTAGTCGGGCCGCAGCCTTTCACACTTTGGATCTGCAGCGCGCGCAAGGCCGGATTTAGTTGACTCTGACTCTATCACCCTTTAAGATTCCTGCTGCAAATGCCGAGGCTTGGTTCCATTCAAGCCCTGGGGCCTTGGCTTTGGATCAATGCACCCGGGACGGGTATCACTGGCTCTGGGCTTGCCTTAGGAGACATCATCAATGAGTGAAACTTTCGACAGAGTCAAGACAATCATCATCGAGCATCTTGACGTGGAAGACGAAGCCGTCGTTATGGAAGCCAACTTCAGGGATGACCTCAATGCGGACAGCCTGGACCTCGTAGAATTGATTATGGCGTTTGAAGAGGAATTCGGCAGCGATATCAGTGACGAGGAGGCGCAAGGCCTGCAGTCTGTCGGAGATGTAGTGACGTACCTGGAAAACCAGGAATAGCCTCCATCCAATCCTGGCTGCCAAGCCAGCTGACACGAAGCAAGGTGGGTTTCTCAACCCACCTTTTTTCATGCCCGGCTGCGCATGCAACACGCTGGCTCTGCCGAGTACGCTGGCAGGAGGTCAGAACCAGTGTCTGCCCAGGCTCCAAGACGGTCTGTTCCAGACATACCCTCCCGAGCGCGCTGCACTCCTGCAATCCATGTTGGCGCCATTCCTCCATGAGGTTGCATTGGACACCATATGGCCGGCAGTGAAGGATGGTTCCTGTGTCAAGACACCATGTCCATAGGCCCCATGCCGGTTGGCTCGAGTCTGGTCGCAAGACGGAACACCACTGAGGTTCTGACTTTGGCAGCGCCATTTTGTCAGGACGTGGGGCCACGTCCTGCCTGCCCTGCAGGCTCAATACATGCAGGGGGCTGGAAAAGTCCGGTCAGGAAGTCCAGTGCCAGTGCCACAAAAAGGGCCCGGAGGCTCCAGCCTCGGACATGCGGAAGCCCGCACATCCTCAACCTGCTGTCCACCACTCTGCCTGCGGGCCATTGTCTCTGTCCCAGGCCGAAGTCCCTGCGCGCCCTCCACAACCCAAACCAAGATGCACTGCAGAGCAGTCGCCTGCCTGGCCTGTTTAGCCCAGGCCAGCACCAGGCCAGACTTTCTGGAGACTGGCAGCAGTCTCGGCCACGGCCTCTTCCACTGGCATTTCGCGCAAGCGGGGCAGAAACGGTTCCACGGAACAGGGGCCATCATATCCCATGCTGTCCAAGGCGTGCAGAAGGCCATGGATGTCGGTGACGCCGTTGGCCCCGGGCAGGTCGCGCTCGAGATCCATCTGCTCATCGGGACCCAGACCGGCTCGGCCGTCGTTCAAGTGCACCAGCACTATGTCCTCGTTGCGCAACCGTCCCATCTCAGCCACGCCGGCGTGGCTGGTATAGAGATGAAAGAGATCAACCAGCAGGCCCAGGTTAGGTGTACCTATAGCGGCACACAACCCCAGCACTCCATCCCAGGTGTGCATGAAGACATGGGGCAGGGTGTCCCGGAGCGTCTTGGGGCCAATGAACTCCAGACCGAGCCGAATGCCATGGTAATCGAGCCGCACAGCGATGGGGGACAGCCTCTTCACCAAGAATGCGAAGTGCTCCCGGAACGACATCGTGGCGTGACCAGGCATAACCACGGCCGTGGTGCGGTTGTAGCCCAGCGTGACGGCCTTGGGAGCCAGTTCATCCAAGGCCTCCAGAGTGGCATCCAGTTCCGCCATGGTGCCGCCATACCCCAAGGGCAAGCTGACAATTCCCGGTACCAAGCTGTGGGCAGACAGACTCTCCTGAATCGATTCCGAAGCCAACGCGCGCAGCGCATGCCCATCCAGGTCCACACCATCAAAGCCGTGGGCGGCGGCCAGGCGACAATGTTCGGGAAACGGCACTCTGTGCCCCAGCATGTGCGTATTCAATGACTTGTACATGTGATCTCGTAATCTCCTGGACAACCGACAACCAAACAATCGGACAGGATACGGGGGACGGGCGGCCTGTTGTCCGCCGGCATCCTGCCTGCGCAGATACAAGGGAAAAGCGGCTTACCGGGCTCCCAACAGCAGATCGATGACCATCTGATCCAGACGCTCATAGGGCTGGCTTCGTTCGCCCAGAGCGTCCCGGTCGAACTTGTGGCGCTTCAAGGCTGCCGCCTTGTCCGGGTTGTAGGCGCCTTGAAAGGGAGCCATGGAGCCATCATCGGTCGTGATCTCAGCCAGCAGGCCGGCAATTTCCGGATCCGCGGCAAATTGGGCCGCCTTCTCTTTCAGGATCAGGTAGGTTCGCATGCAGCCTCTGGCAAATTCCTTGACGTCCTCGTAGTCGCTGGAGCGATAGGCGTGGGCATCAAAGTGCCGGGGCTGGTCATAGCCCACAGATTCCAGGAACTTGACCAAGTAAAAGGCCTGCTTGAGGTTGTGGGAACCAAACCGGAAGTCCTGGTCATACCGTCCCAGATTCTGGTCATTCAAGTCAATATGGAACAGTTTGCCGGCACTCCAGGCCTGGGCCACTGCATGCAGGAAGTTCAGACCGGCCATGTGCTCATGGGCCACTTCCGGGTTCACGCCCACCATGTCGGGATGCTCCAAGGTGGCGATGAAGCCCAGCATGGAACCCACGGTCGGCAGATAAATGTCGCCCCGCGGCTCATTGGGCTTGGGTTCCAGCGCGAACCGCATGTTGTACCCCTGATCCATCACATATTCACAGAGGAAGTTGATGGCCTCCCGAAACCACTCGCCCGCCTGGACCGGACACTTGCCTGAATCGGTCTCGGTGCCTTCTCGTCCCCCCCAGAAGACGTACGTGGAGGCCCCCAGATGCGCCCCCAAGTCTATGGCCCGCATGGTCTTCTGCAAGGCATAGGCCCTGACTTCGGGATCGTTGCTGGTGAAGGCTCCATCCCGAAAGGCAGGATGGGTGAAGAGATTGGTCGTGGCCATGGGCACCACCAGGCCCGTGTCCTGCAGCGCCTTCTCAAAGTCACGCACAATCTGATCGTGCTCCGCCGGAGTGGCATCAATGGGCACCAGATCGTTGTCATGAAAATTTACGCCCCAGGCCCCGACGTCCGCCATAAGATGCACCAGCGCTACCGGGGACAGGACCGACCGCACTGGCTCCCCGAATGGATCCCGGCCGACATTGCCGACTGTCCAGAGACCGAATGTGAATTTGTCCTCAGGCCGAGGGGTATACGCGTCACTCATCTAGGGATTCTCCTGCAAAAAAAGAGCCGGTTATGCTGCCGGCTCCCATGGTTCCATCTTCCGCTCCGTCTCTCAGTACTGACAGTCCACCTGTCGTCCTGTCTCCGCCGATTGCAGAATGGCATCACAAATGACTGCGTTGCGATACCCGTCCTCGAAATCCGCGCCGACAGGCGCGATGTCCTGATCGGCAACGATACAGTCCAGCAAGTGCGCAATCTCGTGCACGAAGGTATGCTCCCAACCGATGATGTGCCCCTGCGGCCACCAGTTTTCCCACCAGGGGTGACTCGGTTCCGAGACCAGCACATTGGTGAAACCGCTTACATTGGGGTCTTCGGGATCATTCCAGAAAACCTCCAGTTCGTTGAGGCGCTCCAGATTGAAGGCCACACTGCCTTTCTCGGCATTGATTTCAATGCGCTGGCCATTCTTGCGACCGCCGGCAAAACGAGTGGCCTCCACCGTGCCCAAGGCTCCGTTCTCGAATTCCAGGAGCGCGGCAAAGGCATCATCCACATCCACCTTGCCCGGCGATCCGTCTTCAAAGGGTCTGTCCTCGATAAATGTGCGCGTCATGCCCGAAACGCTCTTCACATCCCCCACCAGGTACCGGCCCAAGTCAATGATGTGGGCCCCCAAGTCGCCCAAGGCGCCGGAACCCGCCTGCTCCTTCTGCAGCCGCCAGATCATGGGCAGGTTGTAATGGGGCATGATCCATTCCTGCAGATACACAGCCCGGAAGTGATAGATCTGGCCCAGCAGGCCCTGATCGATCAACAGCCGAATCTGGCGGATTGCCGGGATGAACCTGTAATTGAAGGCGACCATGGCCTTCACGTTGGCCTGGTTGACCGCATCCAGCATGGTCTTGGCTTCCTCGGCGGTACGGGCCAGCGGCTTTTCACACAAGATGTGTTTGCCGGCCGCCGCCGCGGCCATGGCGGGGGCGGCATGGATGTTGTTGGGACCGCCGTTGTCCAATACCTGGACCCGGTCATTCTCCAGCATGGCCTCCCACGAGGAGTACGTGTGGTTGTACCCGAAACGCCGGGCCGCTTCCGCGGTGGCCTCAGGGTCCCGGCCACAGATGGCCTCCAGCACCGGAATCGCCGGCGGGGGATACATCATGTGAGGAATCTTGAGCATGGCGTTGGAATGCGCCTTGCCCATAAAGGCGTAGCCCAGCATGCCAAAGCCGATCTCGGGGACTTTCCCGGTGGCCCTGGCCCCTGCCATGGCAGTGAAACCGCTACCGTCACTCATGAAATCTGTTGCCTCGCTTGAGAGAATGGGTTAAAGGGTTCAATCGGCAAATGCTTCGTCAAAGACGATGTCAGAGGCAGGGAAGTCGAAGTTCCGCACGGCCTGCATGGCTTCCTGGGCGCCGAACTCGCGGTCCATGCCACTGTCTTCCCATTCAATGGAAAGCGGTCCGTCATAGCCAATGCGGTTCAGGGCCCGGATAATGGGATCCCACTTCACGTCTCCGTGCCCAGGGGAAACAAAGTCCCAGCCTCGATGCGGGTCTCCGAAGTCCAAGTGGCTGGACAGAATGCTGTTGCGGCCAGTCAGCTGCACCTTGCTGTCCTTCACATGGGCATGAAAGATGCGGTCCGGGTAGGCGTTGATCAGTTCCACCGGGTCCAGAAACTGATGAATGAGATGGCTGGGATCGAAGTTGATGCCAAAGGCGGGATGGGAATTCACCGCGTCCAAGGCCCGGCCAAAGGTAATGATGTCATAGGCAATCTCCGTAGGATGCACTTCCAGGCCGAACCGGATGCCTTCTGCATGAAAGTGGTCCAGGATGGGAGTCCATCTTTGGGAGAAATCCGTGTAGCCCTCGTCAATGTCAGCCTGCGAGGTCGGCGGGAAGAAATACAGCTTGCTCCACACGGCACTGCCCGTGAAACCGTTTATGATATCCACCCCGAAGAGCTTGGCCGCCGAGGCTGTGTTCTTCATCTCCTGGGCCGCCCGCTGCCGCACACCCTCAGGATCTCCATCGCCCCAGATTTCGGGAGACACAATGGCCTGATGGCGGGCATCGATGGGGTCGCACACGGCCTGACCCACCAGGTGGTTGGAGATGGACCAACAGCCGAGATTGTATTGCTCGAGCAAGTCCCGCTTGGCTCGCACATAGGAATCATCGGACAAAGCCTTGTCAACTTCGAAGTGATCGCCCCAGCAGGCCAATTCCAGCCCGTCAAACCCCCATTCACTGGTCTTTTGGGCAAGAGTTTCCAGCGGCAAATCGGCCCACTGGCCCGTAAAAAGCGTCACGGCCCTAGGCATGAGTCTCCCTTCCTTGCAGCTATTCAATTGGATCCTGGTGGCCGCTTGTGCCCCTGGGGTCCACGGCCTCGGTCATTATACTGCGTAACGGCAAGGGGCTGTACATCGGAAAGGTGCGTTGCGTCATCATGAGGCGCCAGGCACAGAAAATCCTCCCTGGCGGCCACAGTCTTTGAGAACCGGCGCCATATCCCAGTTTGACCACTGCAGGCAGATTCATTGATCTGCAATGACCCGGGTGCCCAGCAGAGGACTTCGGGACACGCGTAGCCCCCAATCGACCCTGGAAAGATTGTTAGGCACTCCTTGGACATGGGCCAGAGAACAAGAACATTGGGAGTTCAGAAACGTCCGCACCAATTTCCATTGGGACTTATGTACCTAAAGTAAGTACACAGACAAGGAACATTGCCTGCCGTGCCTGCATCCTCCATGGTACCCGAAACCGTCCACCGCACAGTACGCTTGCGTCTGTTGCCCGAGACCCCGGCCAAGGCGCAGCAACTCGCGGGCACCGCGGGGGCCTGCAGATGGGTCTGGAATCACTGTCTGGCCCGGCAGCAGTCCAATATTATCGACCAGGTTGAACGAACGCCCCGTGGGGATGCAGGCGGCTGTTCCCTTGCGGCACAGCCGCCTTGGGAGGGCACTTCAGGTCCTGCCGCACTGTCTTCGGCACCGGTTGGCAATGACCACCTGCCAACCGGCCAAGTCTTGAGAACCGCTTTCGATTCCGACTGTGTGGCCGCAAGCAGAACTACCGCTTTTCCGGTGCTTCGTGCCATTGGGAGCGCAGGTAATGGGCTGCCATCTTGGGTCTTCGGTCCCGGGTAAAGACGCCCTTGTGATTCATGGCCGCAGGACGCATGACTCCCTGCCCCGTCTTGAAATCCGCAAAATTCCAGACGTGCAGACCCGCGACGTAGGGAAGTTTTGCCGCGGTCTCCAGATAGTCCTCCAGGATTTCTGCCTGATATTCCTCCGAGAACATTTCCGAGGGCTGGCTGTGATGCCCCGCAATGGCGTCTGCACCAAATTCGGAAATGATGATGGGCTTTTGCAATTGGGTGTGCAGCGCCTCCAGTTCCTGTTCCAAGGCACGGCGGGCCAATTCTCTTTGGCCCCCCAAGACATACCAACCCCAATACCGGTTCACCATGACCGCGTCACAAAGTTCCAGCCACGGGACGGGACCGCCCATGACCCCGGCCAATGTGAAGGGGCGACTGTCATCCAGCTGTCTGCCATGATCAATCAGTGCCGCAAAGAAACGCGTTCCAGGCGCATCTGCCTCTGAATTGACTTCCTTGCCTTGGAACCGTTGCATGAAGTCGGCAGGCATGGGCTCGTTGGCGACGCTCCACATGATCACGCTGGGGTGGTTGCAGTCTCGTGCTATGAGCTCGGACAGTTGCTGTTTGCAAATCTGCAGCTGAGTTTCCCGGAGTTCGGCATTGTCATCAAACATGAGTCCCACCGCGGGAATCTCGTCGACGATCAGCAGGCCTGCGCGGTCTGCGTAATCCATGGCCTCTTCCGCATAGGGATAATGCGAGGTCCGGTACGAGTTTGCCCCTATCCACTCCAGCAGGGCCCCGTCCTTGACGATGAGGGGCAAACTGAAGCTGCGACCCAGCACGGGAAAGTCTTCGTGCTTGCCGAAGCCTTTAAGGAAGACAGGTTCGCCATTCAGCAAAATCCGGGATCCCTCCACCTGCACTGTGCGAATGCCCGCATGCAGGGCATATTGGTCGATTTCCGCGCCTGTTGCGTCCAGCAGGGAAAACACGCACTGATAGAGGAAAGGGGAGGAGGTGGCCCACAGCTTGGCGTTGGGTACCTCTACGCGTCCTTCCGCCATTGCCTGCTCTACGGAAAATTCCTGCCGAGCCACCTCTTGGCCATTTTCCAAGACTGCGCACACCAGGCGTTTGCCCTTGGCACCTACCATCATGGCGGCAACTTGGAGCCAGCCTGAAACCCGCCCGTCCGTGGACCGGGATTCGAAGCCCGTCTGAATGCGCACCCCTTGGATGCAGGCGCGGGGAGTGGCGAAGATCTTGACTGGCCTCTGAATTCCGGCGTATGGAAAGAAATCGAAATTGGCCTTGGGATGGCTGCGCATAAAGCCCCCAAAGGCCGTGTCGGCATCGCCGCCCATGGGCACCCGGTCCGGACGCAGCGTGCTGTTGACCTTGACAGTCAACTGATTGGAACCCGACCGAACCTTGCCGGTTATGTCAAATTCAAAAGGGAGATGACCACCTTCGTGACTCCCCAGTACAACGCCGTTCAGCCAGACTGTGGCGGCGTAGTTGACCGATTCAAAGCGCAGGACGATGCGCTGGCTGTGCCATGTGGATGACACCTGGAAGGTCCGGGCATACCAGGCGTCGTCCAGATAGTCCCGGTATTCGCTGCGCAATTCGTTCCAGCTGCCCGGAACCGCCATCGGCAAGGCACTGGGCAGACCCTGGATCCAGCCCGCGGCTTCCCCCTCCGCTTGCGGGTCTGCCTGGAAGTCCCAGAGGCCACTCAAATCGGTGACTGCCCGAAAGGCGTTGGTTTGGGGTGCCAGCATGGCTTCTCACTCGTTTCCGCACCCGGGCCGCCTAGCCGGCAGCGATCAGGCTTTCGTCCTGATACTTGCGGCCTTCCTCGATCAGCATCACCGGCACCCCTCCCCGAATGGGATATTTGTAGCCGTTACGCGGGTTGAGGAGGAACTTGCCTTCATCCACCAGCTCCAGGGAGCCCTTGTCCTCGGGACAAACCAGGATTTCCAGCAGATCGGCGCTGACTTCCCCGCCTAGCGGCGCCTCGTCATAGGGTTCCGTGTCCGGCTCATTCATGGCATTCTGCATGTCATTGCTGGGGGCCAGGTGTTCCTTGGCCCATTTGACAACAAGGGCGGCCACGACCAGGAAAATCAGGATTTTAATGACTCTACGCATGTGTGCACCTCCAAAATCCCCGTGGTATTGGGAAGTAGTCTTCGCGGTATCCGCAGGCCGTCTGTGGCTCGCGGACCCTTGCTTGCAACCTGAACCAAGACTATATCAGAAATCCGTCAACCATGGATGTAGCACAGCGCCGGGATTCTCGACCGTTTCCCATTCTACGCGGCAGCCTTCTGTTTCACGCTGTCAAACTGCCGAAACGCGGCGGTCAGGTCCTGCATGTTGGAGAAGATGAAGTTGGGGGGCCGCGCTTGCGCCAGGAACTCAGCGTGAGAGGTCACCCCTGTGCAGACTCCGGCGGTCCACATGGAAAGCTCCTGCGCCCCCTTGATATCGGTCTCATACCGATCCCCCACCATCAAGCAGGCATCTGCGTCCAGCTGCAGTCGCGCCATGGCCTCGGCAAACATGCCCGGATAAGGCTTGCCTATCACCTCCGGCTGTACACCGGTCGCGGTCTTGAGCAGCGCCACAATGGAGCCCGCACCGGGAATTTCTCCCTCCTCGGACGGGAAGGTGGCGTCTTCATTCGTGGCTATGAAACGGGCTCCTGCCTTAATGGCCAAGGTGGCCTCGGCACATTTTCGGTAGTCCAGATGAAAGTCCATGCCGACCACCACGAAATCCGCATCTTGCGGCTGGTTGGCGGGCTTGAAGCCGTGGGCCAGCATCGCGGTCCAGACTCCTGCCTGTCCAATCAGCTGCACCTTGCTGCCCCTGGGCGCGTTGCGGGCCATCCAGCCTCCCGTGGCCTCGGCACTGGTCAGAACCTGCTCTTCCCGGGCCGAAATCCCCATTGCGGCCAGCTTGTCCACAAACATGGCAGGAGTGCGGGTGGCATTGTTGGTCACATACAAAATGGAGCGCCCGGTCTGTTCAAAATAGGCCAGGCCTTCCAACACCCCCGGCAGAATTTCATCTCCTTTGTAGAGCACGCCGTCCATATCGAACAACAGGGCCCGCACCTTGCTCATCGGGTGCGCCAAGTCAGGTCCCGGAAATTGCTCCCACAAATTGTCGGCCACCAAATCCACTGTGCTGACCCGACTGAATTTCCGACTGATGTCACTCATTGCTGCATACCTGTGAGATGGTCAAGAAAACCGGCCCTCCTCCGAGCCGCACGGGCCAGACACTGCATCGGGAGCCAGGTGGGCCCGATTGGGTTTCCAACATCATGCACGATTTCTCTTTAGTTCGCATTTTCGAGCCCTGTGCAGGTTATAATTTGACCGTTGTGCGCCCAAGACAAGCCCCATGCCTCCATGACCCACCAGTTTAGGCCCGTTGCCGAGCAAGTCGAAATATTGATGCGTGGCGTGGACTGCGGCGATGTGCAGACGCAGGAAGCCATGCAAGGGGAACTGACCAGGCGGCTTGCTCAAAGCCGCGATACAGGGCAACCGCTCCGCGTCTATTGCGGTTTCGATCCCTCACGGGCTGATCTGCACCTGGGCCATACCGTGCCGCTCCGCAAGCTGCGGCAGTTTCAGGACCTGGGGCACGAAGTGATCTTCTTGATTGGGACCTTCACGGGCATCATTGGTGACCCGAGTGACAAGGAGTCGGCCCGGGAGCAACAGACTCTGGAAGAGTCCATGCAGAAGGCGGAAACGTTCGCCACCCAGGCCTTTCGGGTACTGGACCAGGAGACCGCCGTCGTGGACTACAATCACCGCTGGCTCCAGGACCTGACCTTCGCCGATGTGATCGAAGTGGCCAGCCTGTTTACCGTGCAGCAGTTCCTGGCCCGGCAGAATTTCCGGATGCGCCTTGACAAAGGGGATCCCATCTGGCTGCACGAGTTTTTCTACGCCCTGATGCAGGCCTTCGATGCCTACGCGCTCAAAACGGATGTGCAGATTGGCGGCACGGACCAACTGTTCAATCTGATGGCGGGACGCAAGTTGATGCAAGCCAGAGGACTGCGCTCCCAGACTGTGCTCACCTATCCCATTCTGCCGGGCCTGGACGGGGTCCAGAGAATGAGCAAATCCACGGGCAACACCATTGATCTGGAGGACAGTCCGGGCCAGATGTTCACCAAGGTCCTGAATTTGCCGGACACTGTCATTCCCCTGTACTGTGATCTGCTGACCCGCTGGGAATCCAGCCAGTTGGCCCAGGTGCAGGCCCGGTTTGCAGACGACATGCCTACAGTAAAGCGAGAACTGGCCCGCGAGATTGTCAGTGCCTACCATGGCGACAGCCAAGTGGCGCAGGCAGAACAAGATGCCGCGAACATGTTCTCCGGTGTCATGCCCAGCGACACACCGGAATTCCCGCTGACCGAGAACACCAGTCTGCTGGATGTGCTGCACACAGCCGGACTGATCGAAAGCAAAGGCAGAGGCCGCCGGCTGGTGCAGCAAGGCGGGGTCAGGCTGGACGGCAAAACGGTGACAGATCCTTTCCTGTCCCTCAAGCCGAAAGCAGGAACCGACAGAGTTGTGCAGATAGGCAAGACCATGTTCCTCAAACTTACGGGTTAGCTGCCAGTTGCGGCTCGGGCACTGCACGCCGAGGGCCGCCGCGTAGAGGCTGCCGTCCTTTGCATCCGCAAATCCCGATTCTCAAACATGGGTGAACTCACAATGAACCTGAACGGCAAAAAAGGACTGATCTTTGGTGTGGCCAACAAGAACTCGATCGCCTGGGGCATCTCCCAGGCTCTTCATGCCGAAGGGGCGCAGCTGGGCTTCGCCTATGCGGGCGAGATGCTCGAAAAGAGAGTGCGTCCCTTGGCGGAAAGCGTGCACAGTCCCCTGGTCATGCCTTGCGATGTAACCCAGGATGAGGAAATTGCTGCAGCCTTCGACCGGGCCCAAGAGATATTTGGCAGCATTGATTTTCTGGTCCATTCCATCGCCTTTGCCCCCAAGGAGGCATTGATGGGAAGCTTCAGGCACACGTCCCGGTCCGGCTTTCAGGTGGCCATGGACATCAGCTGCTACAGCCTGATTGCCTTGGCCCACAAGGCCAGCGAGATGATGCCTGACGGGGGCAGTATCGTCACCATGACCTACTTTGGCGCGGAGAAGGTAACCCCCAACTACAACTTGATGGGCGTGGCCAAGGCCGCGCTGGAAGCCGCCGTGCGGTACCTGGCGTGGGATCTGGGGAAGGATCAAATCCGGGTCAATGCCATTTCCGCCGGCCCCATCCGTACTCTGGCCGCCTCGGGCATCAGCGGGTTTCGCAAGAGTCAGGAGTACATTGGACGAGTCGCTCCCCGCGGCAACGTGACACAGCAGGACATTGGAGACATGGCCCAGTTCCTTTTGAGCGACAAGTCCGGCGGCATCACAGGTGAGGTGATCCATGTGGATGGGGGCTACAACATCATGGGCGCTCCGGACGACGACATCATGACGTAGACCCGGTGTACAGCACAGGCATCCTCTTGGGGAACCCAGTGGCCCCTCCACCATGGCAACCCGCAATCAAGCCCAGCCGCGCAGCCCCATGTCATGAATGCAACGACAGCCTACCGGTTTCTTGTGGCGACCAGCGGCGAAGACTGCATCAAGTCGTTTGTCTGGAACTCGGATACCCGAGAGCTGACGTGCCAGCAGACAGTCCCGGCCAAAACCAGGCCCGGACCCTTGGCGGTCTCCCGCGATGAAAGGTTCCTTTATGCCGGCCTGCGGGGCTCCCGGCAGATCGCTGTCTACCACTGCGACAGAGACAGCGCCGGCAGCGGGCCCGTGCTGCAGCCCCACATGCAGGCCGAGCTGGATGCCGACCCCTGTTTCCTGAGGATGGATGCCACAGGGCAATGGCTACTGGCCGCCTACTATGGAGCCGGACAAGTCACAGTGCACGGCATCTCTCCAGACGGCGGTCTCACTCCAGAACCGGTGCAGCGGGTCGCCACGGGCCCGAAAGCCCATTGCATAGGGATCAACACATGCAACTCCATGGTTTGGGTGCCCCACGTGGGACAAGAGAATGCCGTGCATGAGTTTCAACTGGACCCCGCCACCGGCCAACTTTCCCGCACCGGCATCAGAAGGGCGGCGGAGGACCCCTTGGTGGGGCCGGTAGGACCGCGCCATTGTGCTTTCCACGAGTCCACACGCAGCATCTACTTTTGCAATGAACAGGGGTCCTCCGTGACTCACCATGTATTCGATGACACCGGCTTGGCACAGGAAGGGAACACTTTGTCCACTTTGCCGGGTCCGTATGGCACCGCCAACACTTGCGCGCAGATTCATGGAGATCCAGCCGGAAGATTTCTGTACGTCTCCAACCGGGGCCACAACAGCCTGGCCATCTTTGCCATTGCACCGGAGTCGGGCGCACTGACGGCCCGCGGGTGGCAGGAGACGGAGCCCGTGCCCAGAGCCTTCGCCATTACGCCAGACAGCCGACATGTGCTTTGCGGGGGGCTGGCATCAGGTTGCCTGTCCATTTATGGCATTTGCGGCGCAACGGGACATTTGGACCTGCAATCCCGACGCTGCATCGGTTCCGAGCCCATGTGGATTCTGCCTCTGCGCCTATGAGCAGCGACCCCTTTGTGAGCCCCATGCCCAGCCTGTCGCCACATCTGCAGGTCCGCGCTGTCTGCAAAGAGGCCATTCTCCCCTGCCCACTGGGCCAGACGCCAGAGTTGCGCAACGGGGAATTATGAAAAGTCTGTTGCCGCGATTGGTGGAAATTTCCTTTCGTGTTAGGATACATGTTCTACATGCCGGTCAATGACCTGGACGATTGCAAGTAAAGGAGGAGAGATCATGCCGCGATCAGGAAAGAGGGGCAAGTACAAGCTGCGGCCCTTGTCGGACAAGCAGGTGACGATGTTCAAGTTCATTCTTGAATACATTGACAAGCACGAGTTCCCTCCATCCATACGGGAGATTGGCGATGCCGCTGGCATTCCCAGCACTTCGGTTGTGAACTACAACCTGAACAAGCTGGTGGAACACAGGCTGATTTCGCGCTGGAAGGAAGTCAGCAGGGCCATCAAGATCAATCGGCAGCGGGCCTCCGACATGGGTTTCGCGGTCGATCCCCCGCGCGTGCCGCCACTCAAGAAAGTGCCCATCCTGGGCAATGTGGTGGCCAGCAATCCCGTGAATGTGGGAGAGCTCAACACCTGGAACGATGCCAGGGAATGGATAGACGTTTCGCCTTCACTGCTGGGAGACGTAGAGACTCCATACGCCTTGCGCATACAGGGAGATTCCATGATCAATGCCAACATCCTGGACAACGATGTGGTCCTGATGGGACCGGCCCACGAGGTCAGAAATGGCGACCTGGTCGGCGCCTGGCTGCAAGATGATGACGAAATGACGCTCAAGCGCTATTTCCAGGAAGGAGACATGGTGCGTCTGCAGCCCAGCAGTCCGAACCCGGAATATCAGCCGATCATCAGGCCGGCATCGCAGGTCAGCATCCAAGGCAAGGTCCTGGCCGTCGTGCGCACAATGGTGTAATGTGTCCGCCAGAGGGCTTGCAGACACTCTGGCCGGCTACAATCCCAGACGGCATACTGCCTGGCAGGGAATAGGGGCTCCGTTCCAGTTCGTTGGGTCCAAGCGCAGAGCCCCACCCGTTCTGCTACACCTCATGAAGTCTTGACCGCGGGAGACGGCAATTCCCGCGGTTTTCTTGATGCTCTCTTCCACTGTCCCGCCCCGAAACGGGATTGCAGGTCTCTTTCCTTCGCTTGCTGCGTCTTTCCTCCTGGCACTGGTTCTGGCAACGGCTGGCGGAGTCTGGGTGTTTCACGTCGCCGGTGACGATGATGCGCCTGCCCTGACAGCACAGCCGACCGGTTTCTCTTCGGGTGAGGTTGCCGTTCTCGGTGACCACAGGCACCTAATGGAGCTCACGTGCGGCGACCGGCGGCTCGATGCGGCCAACTTGTCTCTCTGTGATCCCGGCCAACCTCTGCAGATTCAGTTCACGTACATCGGACGCCAGCTCTGGCTGCAATTGCGGCGCGGAGACGGCTTCGGCTTCCTGTTTGTCACCGTAGACGGCCAGCCAGCCAACTTGACCAAAGTCCAGGCTGCAATCCCCACGGGCAAGGGAGGGCGCGCAGGCCGCATTCCCTTGTATTCCCCCTATGAACATGCCTCCATGCGGCCCGAATCCGAGTGGATTCCTGTCCATCGAGACAGTGCTGCGCAGCCCCATGCAGTCCAGCTGCAGATGCACCCGGGACCAGCGCAGGAACCTGTGCCGCATCCCGGTCCAGCCCTCTTGGCCGTGGGCGTGGATCTGCCCAGCGCCCGCAGGCTTCCCCATTGGCCGGGCCTTCTGCTCTTGATCATCGGGGGGATGGGCCTAATGCTCGCCCTTCTGGCTGTTGACCACTGGCCCAGGCATGCCGTCTTCCTGTGCGTCTCGCCCGCCACCTGCTGCAGCGCTCTCATGCCGTCCTGCCGGCCAAGCCAATGGAGCTGGGGCTGCTGGCGGGACTGGGATTGCTGGCCGTGGGCCTGGGCCAATACCAGCATGTTTGGTGGCTCAGCCTCCCGGGGCTGGCAGTTCTCGGGTTGGCCGGCTTGCAGCGCCCCGCCATCTGGCTGGGGGCCATGCTTCTTGGGTTGCCCTTCCATCTCTTCCCCGTTCCCCTTCTGCCGGGATTCGCCCTCAATCTGGTGGAAATCGGAGTGTGGGGCGGTTTGCTGCTGGCGGGGTTGCAGTACCTGCGCCAAGGTCCCGACCGGCTGCCGGAGCCCAGGCGGGATTCTGCACCGGCTTCCGCCTTGTGGGCCCTGCTGGCCTTTGCTGGCATTGCGCTTTTTTCGGCCATGGAAGCCCAATACCAGGCCCAGGCCGTGCGGGAATGGCGGACGGTGTTCCTGGCCGCCTTGGTCTTTCTGGGAGCTGTGGCCACGACCTTGCGCATGTCCAAGCAGCCAGAAGCGGATGCGGCACTCATGCTGTCCATGTGGGTGGGCGGAGCCGTGGCCATTTCGCTTTTTGGCTACTACGCCTTTGCCCAAGGTGTCTTCGTCACCGACGTTGACGGCGTGCGCAGAATCCGAGGCCTCTTCGGTTCTCCCAACAATCTGGCCCTGTACCTGGAACGGACCTTGCTGGTAAGCATCACCTTGTTTCTCTTCACTCGCACCTGGCCCCGGCGCCTGCTGTGGGCGGTCCTGGTCGCGGTGCAGGCGGGAGCCCTGCTGTTGACGTTCTCCAAGGGCGGACTCTTGCTAGGGCTGCCAGCGGGGCTGCTCTTTCTCTTTGGGGGGACTTGCCTCCTGCGCAAACGCCTGCCCGAATCCCGACGCGTCCTGTGGCTGCTGGGGGGAGTGGCCATCGGCGGCCTGCTCTTGCTGGCCCCGTTCCTGAACACACCGCGTTTTGCAGGCCTCCTGGATTGGCAACAGCATTTTCCCAGTTTCGTGAGGACTCACTTGTGGCGCAGCGGCCTGCAGATGTTCCGGGACCACTGGATATTGGGGGTCGGGCCTGACAACTTCCTGTACTGGTACCGGGGCGCCTATCTGGATCCTGCGGTTTGGCATGAACCCAACCTGAACCATCCCCACAATTTCCTGATTGATCTATTGTCTCGGCTGGGACTGGCAGGCCTGTGCACAGGCCTGGCTTTCTTTGGAGCCGGCTTCCGGACACTGCTGCGACAGATCAGCAAGCCGACTCCCAGTCTGGTGGCCATGGGCTTGGCCGCGGCAGGTGTGGCCGGACTGACGCATGGGCTGGTGGATGCCAGTTACGCCTTGCCGGATCTGATGCTGATCTGGACTCTGCTCTTTGGGCTGGCCTGCCTGCAGGACCTGCCCAAGACGGCAAGGATGCTTACTTGAGGATCCGGGACATGCCTTCAGCCAGGATGGCCCGATTCAGTTCCCCAATGTGCCGCAGCTGGATGATGCCATGCCGGTCCACAAAAAAGGTGGTGGGAAAACTGAGGATCTCGTAATCCTCAAACACTTGGTCTCCCGCAGGGGACCCGGCAACCTGATAGTTGATCGCCAGTGCCTGGGCCATGGTGGCGGCCAGTCCACTGTCACTGGCGCGCACAATCCCCAGAATCTCGATATCCCCGCCGTAACGGGTGAAGGCATCCATCAAGGCCGGAATCTCGCGTCGACAGGGAGGGCACCAGGAGGCCCAAAAATTGATCACCGTCGGTGTGCCGCCTTGGCCGTTCCAATGCAGCTCTTCCCCCGAGAAAAGATAGGAAGCCCGAAAGTGGGGGGCGGCGTGGCCTACCAGAGGGCCCTGCAAATTCTGCAGGGAAGAGGAGACGTCCCGCGGAGCGCTCACCCAGATCCAGACCCCTCCCAGCAGCAGGACCAACAAGGAGATCAGATTCCAAAGGCTGGAGGCAGCAAGTCGTTTGGCCATGTCCAAAAGTTGCCGGGGAAGCCGTTAACTCCAGCTGGAATGGAAGTCCCCAGGCTGGTCGATGCGTTCATAGGTATGGGCCCCAAAGAGATCCCGCTGTCCCTGTATCAGGTTGGCAGGCAGACGCGCTGTGCGGTACGAGTCGTAGTAGGCCAGGCTGGCGCTTAAGCCGGGCACCGGAATGCCTGCCAGGACCGCGTGGGCCACCACGCGGCGCCAGGACGGCAATCGCTCTCCCACCGCGGCGCTGATCGAAGGGTCCAGAAGCAGGTTGGGCAGATTGCTGTGCCGCTGGTAAGCCCGCATGACATCCTCAAGGAAGCGGGCCCGGATGATGCAGCCGCCGCGCCAGATCGCGGCAATTTCGCCCAGTTGCAAGGCATAGCCATATTCCGCGCTGGCTGTGCCCAGCAAGGCCATGCCTTGGGCATAGGCGCTAATCTTGCTGGCATAGAGGGCATCCCGGACCGCGGCCTTGCCTTCCTCGCGGTCTCCGTGCCATGGGCTGACTTCACATCCCGGCAATCGGTCGGCCGCATGGACCCGTTCGCTTTTCAGACTGGAGAGGATCCGACCGACCACGGCCGCATTGATGGTCGGCACGGGAGACCCCAAATCCAGGGCATCCTGACTGGCCCACTTCCCGGTGCCTTTCTGGGCCGCCTTGTCCAGCACCACGTCGATGAGCGCCCCGTCCGTCAAGGGGTCCACTGCCTCGAATATTTGGGCCGTGATCTCGATCAGGAAACTGTCCAGTTCCCCTTCATTCCATTCCGCAAAGGTATCCGCCAATTCCGTGTTGGTGAGTCCCAGTCCCCGATGAAGAAGGTCATAGGCCTCGGCAATCAACTGCATGTCGCCATATTCAATGGCGTTGTGCACCATCTTGACGTAGTGTCCGGCGCCCCGGGGACCCATATAGGCCAGACACGGTGCCTGGTCACTGGGAGCCTTGGCCGAGATTGCCGTCAAGATGCCTTCGACCGTGGCGTATGCATCCCGCGCGCCGCCCGGCATGATGGAAGGGCCCCGGAGAGCCCCCTCTTCACCACCACTGACCCCCACACCCAGGAAATCCAGGCCTTGCGCCTGGATCAGGGCTGCACGGCGGTCGGAGTCCTTGAAGTGGCTGTTGCCCCCGTCAACTATGAGGTCCCCTTCGTCGAGCAAGGGGAGCAGCTCCCCGATGACAGCGTCCACGGAGGGGCCCGCCTGCACCATGATCATGACGGTGCGGGGCCGCACCAGCTGGCTGACCAGTCCGGCCAGGGTTGCGGTGTGAATCAGATTCAGGCCTGGGTTGCGTGCCAGAAACTCATCCGTACGGGCAGTGGTACGGTTGTAGACCGCCACGGTGTATCCGTGGCGTTCCATATTGAGCACCAAGTTTTGACCCATGACAGCCAGGCCGATGAAACCAAGGTCAGCACGGCACATTCACATCTCTCCCCTAGGCTGTCAGGCAACGTGCGACACACATCATGAGTACACAAGGATAAAGCAGAAGATCCAAAAACCCCGCCTTCAGGCCAGCCGCGGATTGGCCCCTACCACGCCACCGGGAGGCACTTCCGGCCCGTCAAAGTCGGCGGGGCCGGCATAGGCATGGATCTGCACGTTGCGGCCGACCTTGACATTGGCCGGGATCGTCACATTGCGGCCGATCAAGGTCAGCCCCGTGTTCAATATCTCCGGCAGTTCCTGATTCGGCACGTTGCTGGGGCCAAACCCCATGCAGACATTCGCTTCGACCCTGGAGTGCACGTCGATCACGCACCGGTCTATCGTGGCTCCCTGCGCCACGGTCACATTCCGCATGAGTACACTGTTGGTCACTGTCGCCTCTGCCGCCACATGCACGCCGGGGGAAAGCACACTCTGCGAGACCGTGCCTTCGATGACACATCCGTTTGACACCAGATTGTGACTGACCTTGGCTTCCGCCCCTATCTTCACTGGCGCCCGCTCCTGGCTGCGCGTGCGGACCACCCATTGCCGGTTCTGCAGGTTCAGGGCTGGCTCCTCCGCGATCAGGGCCATGTTGGCTTCCCAGAAGGCCTGCACAGTCCCCACATCCGCCCAATAGCCAGGATACTGGTGTGTCTGGATTTCCTCTTTCTGGCCGAGCATATAGGGAATCACGTCTCGCCCGAAATCATTGAGGCCCGGCTGATCACCCAGAATGCGATCCAGCACATCGGCCTTGAACACGTATATCCCCATGCTGGCCAGAGAGCGCGGGCTGCGACGGGGCTTCTCTTCAAAGGCCAGGAGCTTCTGGTCCTCGTCCACGACCACCATGCCATATCGGAAGGCTTCATGGGGCGAAACCGACCGCGTCGCGATGGTCACTGCACTGCCTCTCTCCCGATGCTGCTGCAGCATGGGCCGGTAGTCCATCAGGTAGATGTGATCGCCGGCCAGGATCAAAATGTCGCGGGCCTGCTGTCGTCGAATAAAGTCCAGATTGCGGCGCACCGCATCCGCGCTGCCCTTCTGCCACCCCCCGTAGAGTCCACCTGTGTAGGGCTGCAGCAGGCGAATGCCGCTGCTGGTCCGGTCCAAGTCCCACGGTTTGCCCACCCCAATGTGATCAGTGAGACTGCGGGGCATGTATTGGGTCAGCACCCCGATGTTGTAAATCTGGCTGTTGGTAAGGTTGCTGAGAGAAAAGTCAATGAGACGAAACTTGCCGGCGAAGTGAAGACCGGCATCGGCCCGGTATTCGGTCAAGGCCCCCAGCTTTTCGCTGGAACCTCCCGCCAGAATCAGCGCCAGCACCTTGTCCATCTTGCCTGCCCCTGCCTAACCGGCACCAGCCAGGACCGTAGTGCTGACCAGCGGTCCCACGCGGTCGGGGAAATCCTCGGCATCCACGTTGCTGCCTACCAGCACGTTGCCGCCAATCTGCATCCCAGGCGGGACAAAAGAATCCTTGCCCACTACCGAAATGCCGGTGTTGAGCTTGTCCGGTGTTTCCTGGTTGGGTGCGCATTCTTCCGCAGTGCCCACATGGGACCCAGCCCCTATGACCACCGACTTGTCGACAATGGAATTCTCGACATAGGCTCCGGGACCAATCCAGGTGTCATTCATGATCACGCTGTGTTCCACCACCGCTCCGGCACTGACATAGACCCCAGGGCTGAGCACACTGTGGGAAACCTGTCCCTTGACCACGGAGCCATTGCACAACATGGAATTGCTGACCTCGGCCTGCGCCCCCAGCTTGGCCGGCGGCTGTTCCATGGAACGGGTCCGAATAGGCCACTCCCCGCCGTAGAGATCCAGCGGCGGTTCCGGCTGCAGCAATTCCAGACTCGTGTTCCAATACGAGTCAATGGTACCCACATCCACCCAGTAGCCCTCGAATTCAAAGGCGGAGACCCGGTCCTGGGCTTCGATCATGGCGGGGATCACATGCTGCCCGAAGTCGGAACGCGGTGTCTCCGGTGCGCCTTCCTCCAAGCGTTCCATCAGCCGGGTACGGTTGAACACGTAAATGCCCATGGAGGCCAGATTGCCCTTGTCCTGGCCCTGGGGCTTTTCGTGAAAGGAGTGGACCCGCCCCCCATCGTCGATCTGCATGATGCCAAAACGGGAAGTCTCCTCCAAGGGCACGGGCATGACCGCGACAGTCAGATCCGCGCCGGTCTCCTGATGCTGACGCAGCATCGGCGCGTAGTCCATCTTGTAGATGTGATCCCCGGACAACACAAGGACCAGATCCGGGTCATAATTGTCAATGAAGAAGCGATTTTGCAGAATGGCATCGGCAGTGCCAGCATACCAGGCTTGCGAGCCAGGAGTCGTGTAAGGCTGCAGAATGCGCACTCCGCCCTGGACACGATCCAGGTCCCACGGCTTGCCGATGCCGATATGCTGCTGCAGACTGTGGGGTTGGTACTGCGTGAGGACCCCAACGGCGGCGATCCTGCTGTGAATGCAGTTGCTGAGCGTGAAGTCGATTATGCGGAACTTGCCCGCGAAGGGTACGGCCGGCTTGGCGCGTTTGTCCGAAAGCGTCATGAGCCGGGTGCCAGCCCCTCCGGCCAGGATCATGGCTAACGTCTGCATGGTGGAATGGTGTCTCCTGCAAGAAGCCGTGAGCCGTATCACACATGCTCTCTGCAGTGTAAGGGCTTACCCGATTCCCCCCAAACAAAAAACCCCAGGAAACAGTCTCGGGCCTTTCCTGCACATCATCCCAGCCAGGAGGCGGAACGTGTTCCGCCACCCCACCGGTGGGGGCAGTCCCCGATGGCCCTCGCGCCGGCCAAGCCAGACATGTCCCCCGCCACCGCAATGAGTCCATGGCGACTTGAGGGAACGGGCGGTCCAGATCGCCACCTGAAAGCAGGGAACCTGCCTCTTTGGTGCTAGACTTGGGTGTTGGTCGTAGGCTGTCCGAGTTGGAGAATCGTTGCATGTTGCGGAAGACCCTTTATCCCCAGTACTGGACCCATGAGTTCACGCTGGCGGAACAGCATCTGGAGTATGTCTACGGACTTCTGTCTCAAGGCTCCCTGGGCGTCCCGGCCCCCTTTGACAAGCTGGCCATCCGCCTGATTGAGGAAATCCAGCGGATGGAGGACAGCCACGTCCAGAAGCTGCTCTCTCTGGGCACGATGTACCAGCCCAAGCAAAAGTACACTGTCGACCAGGTCCTGGTCTTCACGGCGCTGGACTATCGCACTGGCACTGTCAAGAACATCCGGTCCGGGCAGAACCCTGAACATGGTCGATTCGAGGTGGTCGAGGTAGAAATGCAAGACCCCACGGAGACCGTGGAGTTTGCGGCTCAGCTGCGCAGTCCCCATCCGCTGAATGCCTTGGAGGTGGAAGACCTCAATTCCGCCGAATTGATGACCGCCGAGGAAATCTTCGAGCAGTACGGCGACGAGATCGATGCCCAGATCCGACGGGCCTTCGCCCGCACCCAGGATTCCCTGGGCATCAGGGAATGGCGTGGAGGCTGGATCGTCGAGGACCTGCTGGTGGAAATAGACCAACACGGCCGCGACATAGCCGAGGCCCTGATGTTTATGCAAGGCCAACCCGTATCCGGCCAGGCCATACTGGATGAACTGAACCTGGATGTGGGCGATGCCAGTCCTGCACTCGTGGGCCTAAGCCTGGAAGTCGCCTTGATCCAAGACGCCCGTTTCGAACAGGTCCTGTATGAAGGCGCAGTGCGATGGCACACCCGCAACAAGCTGCCGCCGCTGGCCCAGGAGATTCCGGCCCTGTTGCAACCCGTTCAGCTAAACTACCGGTTTTCCGCCTTGGAGGGGCCGATGCTGGCCCTGGAGATTCAGTTGCGGGATGAATGGAGCGAATGGGAGACGGGTGACACCGCCGACTTTGCCTCCTTTTACCTGCTCTATCCCCATTTCCATTATGGCACGATGCCCGTTACGGCGCAGATGGCCCATCTGTTGGGGGCATCGGGTCAATACAAGAGATATCTGGAAATCACCGATGCTCTCAGCGGAGAGAAGATCCCGGCCTGGTATGTGCCGGCAGGACGCTACATCTGTGGCCTGGAAGATTTCTATGCCACCCGACGCCTCTCGGTGGGAGCCCGACTGACCTTGGAAAGGCGCTCGGACGGCGCACTGGCCCTGTCGTACAACAAACGACGGGGCAACCGGGAATGGCTGAACATCCTCAATGTGGAAGATGGCGCCATTCGGTTCAAGCTGGAGAAGAGCAAGGCGGAAATTGCCCACGAATTCATGCCGGAGCTGCTGGTGAGCACCCAGAGCAGCGATGCACACTGGGCCCAAATCCGGGCCGACCATCAGGACACCAAGGTGTTCCTGCTGGTCGAGGAGCTGGTGCGGGAATTGGTCAAGGGCAGCGGATCAGTCAACGCGGCCACCGTGTATGGAGCCGTCAATCTGGTGCAACGCCACGCCCCCGGTCCCGTGTTCCACGCGCTGATGTCGAATTCCCGGCTGACCCAAATGGAGGATCAGGCAACCTGGAGACTGGCCTGATTCCGGAACCGCAGCAGCGGCAAGACAGCAACTCGATACATCCTTGAATCCGAAAGACGAGGCAGAAGAACAACCCGCAATGTCCGCCAGAATGCAGATGAGCAGTCGTACCCGGCGCTTTGGCACTACCGTAGATACCAAGTTCCACATCGATTATGACTGGTGGGAGCGCAGTGGAATCAACCAGCGGCTGTACCTTTACGAGCAGCTGTGCGAGGACTGTCGCAAGCGGTTCAAGTCCTACGAAAAAACGGAGGACGTGGACTGGGTCGATCTGGAGACCGGCGAGGTCCGCAAGGCGGATGCGCTGATCGAATGCCTGCGCACCACCTGTGCCCATCAGCCGGACTTTATTGACGACAGCCTGCCTTTGACTTCAGCCTGCTTCCGGGTCTTTCTGACCAACCAGAATGTACCCTTGACACCGCGGGAACTGAGCGAAATCCTGGGCCAGACCACAGCCGTGAGCAGTGCCAAGTGGGCTGCACAGAAGATTCTGCGAGTTCTAAGCGGCTCCCAGGTGTATCTGGGGCTGCGCCCGCTGCTCTGAAATCGGCAGCATGGCTGCGGGCCCGCTTCCGGCTGTTGCCGGATCGTCGGGGGACGTGCTTCATGGAAGGGCAAGCAGGAACCGGGACATGACGGCAGGGGCCAGTGCACGACGGTCCGAAGTACGGCAGCGACCGGGCCGCTGCCCGATGAGCGCAGCATAAGTCATTCATCTCTGCACCAGCATGTCCGTTCCACTGCCCTTGGACAGCCACTTTCGCTGTTTCGAGCACTGCACACCGGGGGAGCGATTCTCCGTGTTCGACGTGATCTATCGCTGTCCCCGATGCGGCGGACTGCTGGAGGTCCACCACGCGAGACCGCCATTGCTGGCCCGTCACTCCGGCCAGGAGTGGCAGCAGGAACTTGATGCCCGCAGTGGCACCCACATCTTTCCCCATGGCAGCGGGGTCTGGCGGTATCAGGAATGGGTCATGCCCCATCTGTTGCCGGAAAACATCGTCAGCATGTACGAAGGCAATTCCAACCTGTTCCGGGCGGATCGCCTGGGGGCACAGATCGGGGTGCCGGACCTCTGGATCAAGATGTGTGGCAACAGCCACACCGGCAGCTTCAAGGACCTGGGCATGACTGTGCTGATAAGCGTGGTCAAGCAAATCATGGCGCAGGGGCAATCGGCCCTGCAGGCTGTGGCCTGTGCCAGCACCGGCGACACCAGCGCGGCGCTGGCGGCCTATGCCGCAGCCGCAGGCATTCCGGCGATCATCTTCTTGCCCAAAGGCAAGATCAGCCGGGCCCAGCTGATACAACCGATCGCCAATGGAGCCCATGTGCTGGCCCTGGACACCGACTTTGACGGCTGTATGGAGATTGTGCAGGCCATCACCCACGACGAAACCATCTACCTGGCCAACTCCATGAACAGCCTGCGCGTGGAAGGACAAAAGACCGTGGCCCTGGAAATCCTGCAGCAGTTTGGCTGGGAGCCCCCTGACTGGCTCATTGTGCCGGCCGGCAATCTGGGCAATGTCAGCGCCGTGTACCAGGGATTGCGCCTGCTGCAGGACCTGGGCATTGTGGACCGCATGCCGCGGCTTGTGGCCGCCCAGGCGGAAAAGGCCAATCCCCTGTTCCGCAGTTTCACACAGGACTTTGCGGGCCTGGTGCCGATAGAGGCGGAACAGACTCTGGCCTCCGCCATCCAAATCGGGAATCCGGTCAGCTATGCCAAGGCCGTCCGGGCCTTGGGCGAGAGCCGGGGGATCGTAGCCTCGGTGTCCGAAGACCAACTGGCCCATGCCGCGGCCTTGGGCGACCGCGTGGGCCTTTATGTCTGTCCCCACACCGGAGTGGCCCTGGGAGCGCTCATGCAGCTGGCGGCGCGGGGAGACATTGGCTCTGCCGAGCGGGTCGTGGTGGTCAGTACCGCTCATGGCCTGAAATTCACCCAATTCAAGGTCGGATACCACGCCAGGGAGTTGGCAGGCGTGGAGTGCCGCCTGGCCAACTCCCCTTGGGAGCTGCCTCCTTCATTGGACCATGTGCGTGGCACCGTGCATGAGATTCTGGACACGCATGTCCCATCATCCCGCTGACGCTGACATGCACGAAGGAAGGGCAGCCACCGCCCACGCGCCTTTCTCACAGGGTCGCATGGATTTCACCTGGTCCCAGAAGCAGTGGAAAGCGCCGCGGAAAGAGGATCAGGGGCTTCTGGGGGGAAATCCCTGCAAGAGACCGGATCCGCATCAGGTGCCGGACTGGGGCCGCAACCAGCCCTTTGTGCGCTCCCTTATGCAAGATGATCCCGCCTCTGCCAACCAGGCCGCCTTTCGGGCATGTCTGGCCAGCAGGCCAGACATTGAAATCGAGGTCGGAGTGGGCCGGGGAGACTTTCTGCTGGCCCGGGCCAGGCAACTGCCGACACACGGCTTTGTCGGCTTCGAGGTCAAGACCGGCGCCGCAATCAAGCTCGTGCAGAGAGTGGCCAAGGCCAAACTGGCCAATACGTGGATCTGCGATGATGATGCCCGTTTCGGCCTTCCGCATCTGTTTGCCCATCGGCAGGCCGCGGCCCTGCATGTGCTCTTCCCCGATCCATGGTGGAAGCCCAGCCATGTGCATCGACGCCTCTTTACGCCTGCCTTCGCTGCACTGCTGGGGCAGTGCATACGACCCGGAGGATTGCTGCATGTGCGCAGCGACGTGGCAGAACTGGTGGACAGCGCAAGATTTCTGGTGGCTGACACTGCGCTGTTTCTGCCGCCGGATGACAGGCTGCAACGTCTGTTGGAACCCTATCAGCCCACTCATCGAGAGCAGTGGTGCCTACGCCACGGGTTGCCGGTGCATACCTTGATGTGTGTCCGCACGCCGGCAGCTGGAACGTAGCCCCTCGCAAGGAACGAATTCATGGTGCAGATCCCCAGGTGGTATTATCCCGGCAGAGTGCTGCCCGCCCTGCCTGTTCTGCCCAACGGGGCTGGACCCTTGAAATTCACGGCTATCGTGCCGGCCCGGAATGAAGCCGCCAATCTGGTGCCCATCCTGCACTATCTGAAGCAATACGCCGATGAGATTCTGCTGGTGGATGGCCACAGCACGGACGGAACACCGGACTTGGGTCGGGCCCTTGGGCTTGAAGTGATTCGGGATCAGGGCCTGGGCAAGGGGGCTGCCCTGCGGGAAGGCATTGCCCGGGCCCGCAACAACTACATCGTCTGCATGGACGCAGACGGGTCCCACGATCCGGGTGACATTCCCAGTCTTCTGCGGCCCCTGGTGGAAGGGGATGCCGACCACGTGTCCGGTTCGCGCATGATTGGGGGCAGTGAGGAACTCCATGCCACCATCGGGCAATCCATCCGCCTGTTTGGCAGCCAGGCCGTCACCTTGCTCATCAACTACACCCAGAATGTGCGCCTGACCGACTGCCAGAACGGGTTTCGGGCCTTGCGCCGGGATGTGGCCCTGGACCTGATGCTGTCCGAGAACATCCACACGATCGAACAGGAAATGATCATCAAGTCCCTGCGCTGCGGGTACCGGATCGCGGAAGTGCCCACGCATGAATACGCCCGGGCCAATGGCGATTCGTCCTTCAGGATCAGGGATGTGTGGCTACGCTTTGGAATCACCCTGCTCTATTTTCTGTTCCTCTGGAATCCCGCGGGACGCAGCCACACTCCTGGCTGACCGTTCCCCTGCCTGACGCCGGTTGCATGGAGCCGCGGCACCCCCCTGATGCTGGTTCCGCCCGCCCCGCCCCGTTCGCAACGGATTGGGGACTTTGGGGGTTGCTGGCTGTTTTTGCCGCGACAGCCACCTACTTCAGCATCAAGGTGCCAGCCTTCGAAACGCCGGACGAATTTCAGCACTACGCCTTTGTGCAGCATGTGGTCACATGGCACGACCTGCCCAAGTCGGAGGCCAATACACCGGGCCTGTGGCGACAGCAGGGCGTACAGGCTCCCCTTTACTACATTGCCGGCGCCTTGCTGACCGCATGGGTGGACCAATCCGCTCTGCAGACGACGGCGCACAGAGTCAACCGTTTTGCCCGGTTGGGGCAGGCGGATGCATTGGACAACCGCAACTACTTCCTGCCTCACGCAGACGACGGCTGGCCTTGGAGCCACGAGTTCCTGGCGCTCCACATCCTGCGATTTCTCTCCATAGGACTGGGCTGCCTGTCTCTCTGGGCCATTCTCCGTTTTCTGCAGCTGTTTCTGGACCAGAATGTGGCCTTGCTCTGCACTGCCACCTGCGCCTTCATCCCACAGTTCGTCTTCATCTCCAGCGCGGCTTCCAATGACAACCTGATTATCGCCGCAGCCTGTCTTCTCATCTGGCAGCTGGCGCAAATGGTGCGGGCCAGTCAGACGGCCTCGGACCTTGCCGGCCTCAATGGAGCCGCATGGCGCATCGGGCTGCTGCTGGCGGTGGCCTTGCTGGCCAAGCTGAGCGGCCTGGGGCTGGTAGGGGTGGCAGTCCTGACCAGCGCCTGGATCGCCTGGCGCTGCCATTCCGGGCGGATGCTGTGGCAACTGGGCTGGCGCATGGCGACACCGGTGCTGCTGGGATCAGGCTGGTGGTTCGGACGCAACCTCTGGCTCTATGGGGACCCGCTGGCCTGGAACATCTGGGAAGCCAACATCACCTTGCGCCCCACTGACTTGAGTCTGGGCCAACTGGTGGCCGAGCTGCCGGGCCTGTTTCAAAGCTTCTGGGGTCTCTTCGGCTGGTTGACCGTTCCGTATCCCGATTATGTCTATCAGGGACTGGCCTGGCTTTCGGCCATCCCGCCCCTGGCGTTTGGCTATTGGATCGTACGGGCTGCCCGCGCGCTGCATGGCGACACGTATCTGTTGGAGAACGGAAAATTCATGCAGGGCTGCCTGGCCTTTCTGTGGCTGGGGATGTTGACAGTGTCCTGGTTGCGTTTCATGTGGATCGCCCCCGCAGCGCAAGGCCGCTATTTCTTTCCCGCGTTGACGGCTGCAGGCCTGGCCCTGGGCCTGGGCATCACCTTGCTGCCACCCCCAGGCAGGAAGATGGCTTGGGCATTGCCGGTTGGCCTGGCAGTTCTGTGCCTGTCGACACCAACCTGGATTCTGGATGCCGCCTATACCCCGCCGCCTTCTTCCCAGCATGCCACGCTGCAACTTACCCCGCGCCGGGCGGAAGTGGGTCAGGACATTGACCGGCCGGAATTCAGACTGATGGGGAGCAGCCTGCCTGACGAAATTGCTCCGGGGCAGAGCTATCCCGTCTATCTGCGCCTGGAGGCGGTGGGGACGGCCCTGCAGGACTATGCCATCTTCATTCACTTTCGAGATGCGGAAGGGAATGTGCTGGCGCAATACGATGGCTTCCCGGGCGGTGGCCTCTGGCCCACTACCCAATGGCCTGTGGGCGAAACCCGGACTGAACATTTCACCATGACCATGCCGGTCAGTCTGCGCACAGAAGCGCGGGGACAGATCGTCTTCGGGTTCTACAACCCTTGGACCTGGATGCGCCCCACCTGGAACACCACCGAGACGGCAGACGACGGCAAATTTCCCAATGAGATCGCCCTGGGCACCTTTGCAGTCACGGCCGCTCCCTAGACCCAAGCCTCCTGAACCGACCATCAACAGTTTTCTGGTACTGGCCGGGACACGGTACGCAGTTACGCAAACATTGCTTCCCGCAGCAAGTCAGACATTGCAGTGTCCCATTTGGAAAACGGCACAAAGCAACGCAGGTTTTCCGGCACAATGCATGAACAGTGGTAACGCGCAATGATCCCTTCTGCATTTGAATCCTGACTTTGCGATGGCCTTGGTGGACCTGGCAGGAGGCCTCGCCAGAATCTATCGGGTGATAAGGGAAATGTCTCCCACATAGCTGTCATAATCGTGACCGCTGGCATGAATGCGCACGTAGTCAATACGGTCAGGGCGGGTCAATGACAACAGACTCATCAGGTTGGGCGACTCATAGGCGTACCAGGTTCCCGCCGGAATCTGCTCTCCGTTTTCAATCCAGTAACGCGGCAACGGGTCCAGGTAGAAGAAGCCATGGCCCCAGGAACGCTCCTGCCCATAAATATCGGTATACCCAATTTCCACCCGCAAGGGAAACTCGGAACTCAAGTCTCCTGCCCCAGGCAGACTCTGATGGTCAATGCGCAAGTTGACGAGCAAGAACAGACTTTCGTTGAGGCCCACCCTGCGGCCCACCTGCTGCCGCAATTCGTACTGGTTGTGGGCGTTGTCACCCACCTGCCGCCAAAAGTGCACTGTCCAGCGTCCATCCCTGATTTCCCGCTGCATCGAAGGCGGAGGCACGTCGTTCGCCACAATGGTGTGCAACCAGGCATCGCCCAGAGGGTCCTGGAAAGACCCATTGGTCAGAATATCCGTGGCCAGATCGTCCGTGTGCACTTCCAGGTCGCCTTGGGAAAAGACGATTCTGTGTCCCTCCTCCAACTGCAGCACCTGACCCGAATCAGTCTCGATCAGTATGGAGCCGTCCAGGGCATCCACTTCGGTTTTCGCGTCGTCCACCAGAATGCGGGACACCCCATCAGCCAGGGAAATGCGACCTTGGGGCGTGGCGATTTGCATGGCGATGGACAACCCTTCAGGCATGAGGGTGACTACACGCACCTGTCCAGAATACAGTTTCAGGTGCACGACATGAGGTCGGCTGTTGCCTCTAAAAAACGGTCGGCGCACGCGGGCAACTTCCAAATGCGTGTTGGAAGACATCTGAAGGGAATTGAGCATGCCCCCAGAGGGGGAAGAGAAAAGGCCCAGCACTCCCTGGGTGGCTTCCCGGGGCGTCACGAAGCTGCTGCCCTCCTCCAGATCGCGCAGGACCTGTGTAACGGCAATGGTGTCGGCGCTGCCATGGTTGTTTACGTATACCGTGCCCAGGGCTGGCTGCAGCAACAGCTTGCCCCGCACTTGACAATTGCGATAGATGAATACAGACCCTGAAATTGCCAACAGCAGCAGGAGGCAAAATGCGGCAAAAGAAGCCAGCGTGACGACCCAGGCCAGTCGCAATGGATCTCCGCGCATTCTGCCTTGCAGCGTGGGAAAGGACTCAGTCTCCAGGGATCCTTTCTCTTCTTCCGGTATCTGGACCCGCTCCATGACTAGCCAAAGTGCGCCGCGACCGCCATCTTCCCAGCGTGAGAGGTGCCTCGCCCACGGAGACAAGTGCCCAACAGGCACTTCCGGCAAGATGGACATGACAAGAGACCGACGGCGGGCGGGCGGCTATGCAACGTAGGTCTCATCATCGATCTGTTGATTTTCCAGGGCCCGCAACACGGCCGCCTGCTGTTCCGGATCTTCCGACTCGGCAGCCAACAGCAGGCCTTCATGCGCGGTGGGGCCACCCAGCCGCCCCAAAGCCTCGATGGCGGCAAGCCGCAGCTGGCTATCCGCTTCCAGTTCCACAATGCTCAGGCTGATGTCTCGGAAGCTCTCCAATCCCAACCGGCCGCCTGCCTGCACTGCCGCTCTGCGCACCGCCCCGGACTGATCATCAAAGGCGTCCAGCAGAAGGTCTTCCCAATGCAACTCACGACTGCGCCCCATGGCCACCAAGGCACTGACCCGCAGTTCCTCCAGGTCGGACAGATAGGCTTCAGACAGCAACAGCATGTAGATGGGGCCAGGGCTGTAGCCCAGGCTTTCCAAGGCAACACATTGCAATGCAAGCGACTGGTCAGTATCGGCAATCAGCAGGGCCAGGACTTCCCGGATTCGCATCACCACGCCTTCAGTCCAGAAACGTGTCTCCCCGACTTGCAGGAATTGCCCCAAAGCCTGGACCGCGATCAGACGCACCGAACCGGATGCATCGTGTGAGGCGATCCGTTCCACATGAGGCAAGGCGTCGGGATATATGTCCAGGCCCAGACCTTCGACCGCCAACGCGCGGACTGCGGAGACAGGGTCTGTCAACAGATGCAAGAAAAAGGCCTTGAACTGCAAGGTGCGACTGCTGCGCAGCAAATGCAGGCAGCCGCGGGCCACCTGGATGCGCCGGCGGCGGGAAACCAGCAGCCAGAAATCCCGCAGTTCCGCCAACTCGGCTTCACTCAGGTCTGCCAGGCAATGGAGATTGCCGGGCCGGATGGGGCCCGCGCCAGACACGAGTTCATACGTCAGCTCGCCGACCGTGTAAATGGTGGTATCCATGTTGCGGCTAGCCAAACTGATCCCTTAGGCGTGCCACAAAATGAAAATGACGACGACAGTGGTCAAGGTGGGAATGAGCCAAGGCAGTCGCCGAGGGGAAGGTCGCAGATCATGCCCGCAGGACCGACACATCAGCAGCTCGGATGTCTGGGAGGTCCGACAAGCGGGACAACGGCTGCGGGGCGAGGTGTATCGCAAGGCATGACCGCAGACCCGGCACTTTGTGCTGGCCGCGTAATTCAGGCCTCCACACCAGGAGCATGTGTAGCGTCTGCCGACCCTTTCTGCAGTCTGGTCAGGACCGAGACGACCTGTGTCCGCCTCTCTGGGAATGGGGGGGGAATCGGGAGATCCGGGCATGGCCTACTGACCCAGTAGCTGATACCAGTCAATCCCCTCTTGCGGCGAGGTCACATCCTGAATGGTAATGAAGACCATCATGAGCAACAGCAAGGCCATGCCCACCACATGCACCAGCTTTTCCCGGGACGGCTCCACGCGCTTGCGGCGCACCAATTCGACCATCACAAAGAGCAGACGGCCTCCATCCAGGGCCGGGACGGGCAGTAGATTGATAACCGCCAGAGCGGAACTGAGAGCTCCTGACAGGCGCAGGATGGGCAGCCACAGGCCTGTACTGGTAGTGACCTCCACGGCATCTCCCACCAGGCTGGCAATACCCACGGGCCCGATCAATGTCGCATCCGCTGCGTCCGCCTGGCCGCGGATGATTTGGGCCGGCAAGGTCGCCAGGGCCTGGATGTACACCAGCGTATCCGCCACGCCCAGGGTCAGGAAGTGCGGGGCGCGCACGTATCCGATTTCGCTGACAGATCGAATCGTGACCCCCAGCGGTCCTTCCCCGGCAGGGGGGTCCGGGCGCGGGACCACCTGGGTAGTGATGAACTCTGTACCGTCCCGCAACACCACCAACGGCACCTGCTGGCCCAGATTTCGGCCCGTCAAGTCCACCAAGTCTTCCATCTGGAGATAGAACGGCGAATCCGCCAGGGAATAGACCCGGTCACCCGATTGCAGCCCAGCCGCGGCTGCCGGACTGTCCGGAACGACGCGGCTGATCTGGATGCTGAGCACTGCCTGATACTCAGTGCCGGCCAAGAGGGTGGAAGCGGTTTCCGTGTCCGCCACAGGCAAGTATACAAGCTCCCCTCCCCGCATCAGGGCAATCTGTCCAGTGGGGGCCGCAGGGAGGGAAGGTTCCTGCAACCTGACTTGGGAGGCAAAGGGAGTGATCTGGGCCTCCATGCCGTTTACGTCCAGGAGAATGTCGCCAGGCGCCAAGGAGTAGCTGGCAGCCACGGACTGGGCAGGCACCCAACTCAACTCAGGCAGCCCCGTGGCAACCGGAACCCCGACGCGATAGGTCAGGGAAAAGCAGAAGAAAGCCAGCAGCAGGTTCATCACGGAACCGGCCACAAGAATTGCCACTTTGCGCCATCCGGGTGCAGACGTGAAGGAATCTGGCCCTGGATCCTCTTCATCCATGCCCTTAAGACGGGCAAACCCCCCAAACGGAATCCAGTTGAGTGTGAAGTCCGTGCCTTGAAATCGAAAGAGCTTGACCAGCCGGGGCGGATACCCCATGCCGAATTCATCAACTCTCACCTTGGACAGTCGGGCAGCCAAGTAATGTCCCAACTCATGCACAAAGATGATGACACCCAGGACCAGAAAGAACCCGACCAGACGCAAAATCATGGCAAGCCAGCCCCACTGTGCATGCAAACAGGTTCGCGGCCCCACATCGGCATCGCAGAGATATCCATGCCTGCATTATAAATTCCCGCCCCCTGCCCAGGGGTTCCTGCGGCTTGCGCCATGCGTGGTCCTGTGGTCCCAGCCAGTTCAGAGGGACTTGACTATGCGAGTGCCCAGAGTATCGGCCGGACTGTCAATGGCCCGTTGCAGCGCCTGCGGAGGCCTGCCGTCAAAGATGAGGACTTCGGTCTCCGGACTGGCCTCCACAATGCGCAGGGCCTGTACCACTTTGGAAGCCATGCCACCGGTGCTGTCGATACCGCGGCTGCCGCTGAGGCTGCGCGCGTACTGGTGCAGGGAGCCTCGGTCAATTTCCCGCACGATGTTGGTCTCAATGTCTCCCAGCTCCGGTTCGTGCCAGACCCCTTTGACCTCTCCGGCCAGCAGTACCTGCCAAGGCCGCAGGTGATGGGCCAAATGACAAAAGACTTCCTCCGTACTGGCGATCGACACCCCTTGGCTGGCATCGAGCATGACATCACCGTGCACGACAGGGAGGATGCCCCGCCCCAGCAGAGACTGGATGATGGACACATCCGGGCCCGGCGTGATGTGTTGGTGGACGGATTGCCAGCAGGCACTGGGGGACACTGTCCAGGCCGGCACTTGCAGGTCCAGAAGCCAGGCGGCCACCTGCCGAGCCAAACGTGCAACGGCATCAGCCGTCAGGGCCGCACCATAGTAGCTGCCTCCTTGAGACACGCCTTGGGCTACGCCGTGTTCGAGGGCGGGAAAGTGGCCGAAACTCCCTGCGCCTATGCCGAGCAGCAACTGCACTTCAGAATGTTGAAAATACAGCCGGGAAATCTGCCGAGCAAGTTTCTGCCCCAATTGCACACGCAGCACTTCGGGCTGGGTCTTGTCCGTCAAAAGGGATCCCCCCAGTTTCAGAAAAACCAGCCGACGGGATGCAGGGTCGGCGGGGATCATGGCGGCAGGCAGCCGGCCACAGCCGATCGCAGGGCTTCATCCTGATCCGGCAACACGGTCCGCAGGTCCAGACAAACATGGCCTTGGAATATTCGACCGACGACAGGGGGCAGACCAGAGCGCAAACGGGCTGCCAAGGCCTGTGGATCGTCCATGTGCAGGGCAATCCCGGCAGAAGGCACGTCCAGGTCCGGAAGACTGCCTCCACCCACGGCCCCCGTCAATGCCACGGTAGATGCATGCAGACCATGAGAGCGCAAGCCAGCACAAATGGCCCTGGCTCGGGCCTGCAGCTGTTCCAGGGACTGCATCCCCATGGCCAGCAGCGGAATTTCCGACAGAGCCCGTTCAGTGAGATAGAGGTCCAGTGTCGCGGTCAGGGCGGCCAGACCCATCTTGTCCATGCGAAGAGCCCGCAACAGGGGATGGTGCAGCAGTCGGCCCACCAAGTCCCTTCTGCCCACCAAGATGCCGGCCTGCGGGCCGCCCAGCATCTTGTCCCCGCTAAAGGCGGTCAGATGAGCCCCCTGCGCCACGCTGTCCGCCACAAGCTGTTCCCTGTCCAGAGCTGGCACACCCAGATCTTGGAGATTGCCGCTGCCCAGATCATGGAGCAGCAACAGTTCTTGGCCCCGGGACCGACTGACTGCACGGGTCAATGCGGCCAAATCAGCCAACGAAGGTTGATGGACAAAGCCGCTCTGGCGAAAATTGCTGGCATGGACACACAGAATGGCTGCGGTGCGCTCCGTGACGGCAGCTTGATAATCCCTGGCATAAGTCCGGTTGGTGGTGCCCACTTCCACCAAATGGGCCCCGGACTCACGCAGGATGTCCGGAATTCGAAATCCGCCCCCAATCTCCACCAGTTGGCCCCGGCCAATGACGACTTCCCGGTCCCGGCACAGAGCCGCCAGGATCAGCAGCAAGGCCGCTGCGTTGTTATTGACGACTATGGCATCCTCGGCTCCTGTCAGTTCCTGCAATTGGCGTCGGCAGTGGCGATACCGGTCAGACCGCTGGCCCGCAGCGAGGTCATATTCCAGAGTGCTGTACCCGGCTGCCGTGTCTTGCACTGCCTGCAAGGCGGCAGACCCAAGTGGGGCCCGGCCCAGATTGGTATGGATCAAGACACCGGTGGCATTTATGACGGGTCGCAGCGTAGTGGCTCTCTGTTCCTGCACCCAGGCCGAGGCTGATGCCAGCAGCTCCTGCTCCACCACCTCAGAGCACTCTCCGTTCAGTATCCGTTCTCGCCATGCCTGCAAGGCGTGGCGCAGGCCGGCTGTGGTCAGTGCATGTCCTGTCTGCAAGGCCAGCTGCTGCATGGACTGCCGCTGCAGCAGAGTCTGCACAGCAGGCAAATCCCGCAAAAGGGCTTGTGTCTTTACGCTGGTGGACATGATTGCGGGCAACAGGCAACATCCCGATACTGACTGAAACATATTTTACGGTTATCAAGACAACAAGTCTGTCGCCCTGCAGAGTTGTTGTCTACTCATCCACCAAGACAGTTCAGCACAATGTACCTCCTGCTGCCGCACAGTCTTTGTGCGGAGACCTGTCTGTTACTTGACAACGCGGGACTTGCAAGAGGCAGAAAGGCCTGGCTGGCAGGCGGCCCCAGGCCAAGCACAAAATCGCGCAATGGAAAGACGGAGGCCACAGGAGGATCATAGCCGGAACCGGTTCAAAAGCACATAGGAACACAAAAACTCCGGGCTCCGGGCTGTCGCAATGAAAGACTTCCACGCTGCCCGTGGGCAGTGCCCCTTGCAGATAGTGGCAACGGAATACAGGAGACTGCTTGTGTGGTGTGCAGGGGAGGGCAGGGAAGAAACGCGACTGAGCCAAATACATGGCCCTCAGACACAATGGACCACTACCGCCCAACCCTGCCCTGCATTCGGCCTATCCCGTCTATCCAATGCAAACCGAATTGGAGCCGCGTCTGCTGCCCTGCGACCAGCCCAGGTCCAGGGCATGGCGGGAGCGGAGAACCGGAGCCTGTGGCAGCACCTGGACCTGAATCTGCGGCTACAGAAGCTAGCCGGTCGCGACCAGGTCCGGGGCAAGCCCCAAATTGCAGGCGGGAATCCGCACTGGGCAATCCGCGGCACTGGACCCGCCACCATTCCGCCCCAATCCAATGTGAGATGTCGTAGCAGAGAACTTCAGAGTCCATTTGCTGCAATTCGCCCTGATCCAAGGATACCGGTCCCTACGCCCCGGTGTAGTACACTGTGCTGATCTCCGACCCGGCGCACACCCGTAGCCTGCTCATGACCGCCTTGCCGTCCGATGTCCCTGTAGCGGCGGTGCCCCCGCGCGACCATGCCTACCGTCCGGACCGGTACCAATACACGGAAACTGAAACCTCGGACCCTCGCTATGTGCTGCTGGAGGTGCAGATGATGTCCCCCGGGAGCAAACATGCCGTGATGATCAACCAGTGGAGCCTGGGCTTGCCCATCCTGATGCGAGACACGGAGGTGCACGTGCACGAGGATACGGACATCTTTGGGATTCCTGCCGCGTTGTTGGGCCCCGGCCCACACACCGCCACCTTGTGACCTGCCGGAGCACCCCTCAGCACCAGCGGTCTATGCCCGCATGGGCGGGCATCCGGGAATACTGGCGCGTGGACGATCGCCGGCGGGCCCCATGGCGGCCTGCACAGCCCGGTATTGGGCGTGTCCCCGGCCTGAAGGGACGACGATGTTCTGGAGTGCTGGCATGACGCCTGGCACCGATGGGTGGCCGTGCAGGACATTCCTCGGGAGGAAGGGGAGCTGAGAGGGAAACTGGCAGTACTGGGAGAGCTGCTGCACTGGCACCTGGATGCCGCGGCGCCAGGCGCGGCGGACCAGGTGTTGCAGCGGTGGGCAGTCGCTCCCCCGGCGCCGTGGGCCACGGCGGAGACGCTGGCGCGGCTGGCCGCGGCCCCCGAGACGTGGCGCCAGCTGTTGCTGGGCGAGTCTCCCGGCCGCCCCTGACGGGACTCCGGGCCGATCACGGGGGCTCCATGAGCTCCGCGCCGGTGAGATGGGGCCTGCGCAAGCCCCTTGACAAGGGGCACAAACACAGGGCGAAACATAAAGACGCAAGTGCAGCCTACAAGGAAATCCAGACAGGGCACGAGTGCGAGGAGCCGTTGCAGCAGACCGGGGAGCCGTTAGACCCACGCATAACCCGAGAGTAGGCTGAGGGGTAAACACACCAGCCCCCGTATATTGGCACAATGGCCTCGGCCCTGACATACTATGTCGCAACGCGCACTTGCAGTGCGCGGATTGCAACCGTCTCGCCCTTTCCCAGTCTGCACAGCCTGTCTATGGCCCCTCTGTCCCCCACATGCCCTGCACGTTGCCGATGAGCACTGACGTTCCCCTGACGCAGGATCACATCGGCAAGGACTTCTTTGCCCATCCGCTGGCCGCGGCGGACCTCCTCCATACCCTGGCATCCGGGTCGGCCGCCGCGTTGGGTCTGGGGAGCACGTATCTGCCGCACCACGTGAAGCCGGTGCTGGGGCAGGAGTTGCAGAGTGTCGGGACTTCCGATATACGCCGGGTGGACCTGGTGTTCTGGCTCGAACACCCGGACACGGGCCGGACCGTGGGGGTGGTTCACGTGGAGGTGCAGGACCGCATACAGCCCGCCATGCCCATGCGCTGCCTGATCTACGGCGCACGCCTGAAGGAGCATCTGTTGAAAGCCCAGGTCCTGCGCGCCGAAGGCCTCCCCGTGCCCATGCAGCAATTGCTGGTGCATACCGGGCGGGGCGCCTGGACCCGGCACCGACCCGTGGCAGCCCATACCCGCACCGGAGGCTGGTGGGACGAAAGTCAATTCATTCCCATGCTGGACATTGGCGCGTACCAGGATGCCGCGTGGTCGGAACTAGCTCCCACCACGGAAACCGCGGCTTTCACCTGCCTGACCTTGTTGCACCGGGACGTGAGCCGACTGGTCCAGGACGGGCAGGCCCACATGCCCGCGTATGTGCGGCGCATGGTTCCGGATGAGTCCCTGCGATTTTTCCGGCAACCACATGCCCGCGTATGTGCGGCGCATGGAGGAGCTTTTTCGGGCGTTGTACAATCTGTCCATCCGGCGCGACTGGACCGCCCACGGCCTGGACGAGACAGTCACCCGATGGATTGTGGACGGGATTGTGGCCTCCGTGGCCGATGCCGGACATTTCACGCCGCGGTTGCGGGCCGCCCGTTCCCTGGAGGACATAGTCATGGATGCACAGACATTGACGGCCGAGCTCAACGAGGCATGGAATCAAGTCAGGGCGGAAAGCCGCGCAGAAGGCCGCGCAGAAGGCCGACGACAGGACTTGCTGGAGATGGCCGCACCCCATCTGTCCGCCGCGGCCCTGGACCGCTGTGCCGCGGTGCTCTCCCGCCGCGACTGGGAGGACTTGCCACCAGTCACTGCGGTGGTGCAGGCCTTGGGTGGATCCAACGTGCCACAGACCCTGGAAACCCTGTTGACCGGCGACCCTCCCCCACCCGGCCCAGGGACCTGACCGCCCCCGGGACCCAGGCCGAGGCGGTTGCCCTGCATGCCCTGCCCCCGCCCGAGCCTGCGGACTGCAACATGCGGGCCACGGGGCGCACAGCACAGATCGCCCAGGATCCTGCTGTGGCCTTGGCGCGCGTGGGGGTCCCCCGGGGAACGCGGCGGCACGGGCCATGGGGCAAGACAGACCTCCGGACCGTTACCCGGCGGGCGGTGCGTGATGGCCTGCGGATCGCCCGCTCCGAAGCGGGCGGTTCCTGGTCTTGCGAGGCTGGCTGGCCCGAGAGGGACTCGCACCCCCACTGTGGTTATCCACGAAGCCCTCTGACCAACATGCAGACAGGAAGAGAGAGCGTACGTGACGGCCAGTTTTCGTGCCTGCCCACCCGTTCCGATGCTGATGCTGTCTGCCCTGCGCGTCGGGCGACCCACAGATTATCTGACAGCGAAATCGGGGATGTGCTGGAGCTGACGACTTCCTATGTACCAGAGGGGATCAGCGGTGCAGCATGCCCTACGAACCATACATGACATCTGCCATGCACGGGCCATCATTGTAGGACAATGACTCTTCTGCACTGTGTGCAGTCCGTGTCCTCGCTCTGCTCCGGCCAGTCTTGGACCCGATTATGACTACCTGGCGCACATGCACGCTCGCCGGATGGGGACGGGCACTCCGAGTGGAAACCTGCGCGGCCCGGCCCGAACGGGCAAGACAGCTCGTCGAGACCGTGGACAACGCTGGCCCCAGCGTCTGCATGTACGGTGCCGGTCGTTCCTATGGCGATGATGCGCTGAACTCCAGTGGCGCGACAGTGATCACAGCACGCCTTGATCGGGTACTGGATTTCAACGAGGAGACCGGTGAGATTGAGGTGGAACCGGGTGTCTCCATCGGCAGCCTCCTGCGAGACTTTGGGCCGAAGGGTTGGGTTCCCCCCGTGGCACCCGGCACAGGCTTCGTCACTGTCGCAGGAGCCATTGCCAATGATATCCATGGGAAAAACCATCAGGCGGTTGGCTCGTTTGGCGAGCATGTGACACAGATCACGCTGCGCACCGGGGCCGAAGAGACCGTGTCGCTTGTCCCCGGCCAAGAGGGTTTTCACGCGACCGTGGGAGGCATTGGGCTCACCGGTGCCATCCTTGCGGCCCGGATCCAGCTCCGTCGCGTTCCGTCTGACCGGGTCGCGGTGCAGGAGCGGCGCATGGCGGATCTCTCGGCGTTCATCGAGGCCTTTGCCGCGTCCAGAGCCCACTACAGCGTGGGCTGGATCGATGCGACCGCAAAAGGCAAGGCGCTCGGTCGGGGGATCCTCGAGGAGGCCGAGGCGACGATGGCACCAAGTTCCGAGCGCGCCAGTCGCCCCCATGCCATCCCGCTCGACGCCCCCCCCTTCCTCATGTCTGGGCCCGTCGTGCGGGCATTCAACGCGGCCTACTACCTGCGCATCCCGAAGTCAGGCCGAACGCGGATACGTCCGCTTTCTGCTTTCCTCTTCCCTCTGGACGCTGTGCACGACTGGAATCTGCTTTATGGGAAGGCGGGGTTTCACCAGTACCAGTGCGTGCTCCCAGGGGACGGTGAGAATGCACTGCGTGCCATGCTGACTGAGATCGCAGAGAGCGGACTCGCCTCGCCACTGGCAGTGTTGAAGCGCCTGGGCCCTGGTCGAGCAGGCATGCTCTCTTTCCCGATGGCTGGCTGGACGCTGGCAGTGGACTTCAGCACCTGCCAGGCATCTGCGAAGCTGCTCACACGGCTTGAGGCCATGACGCTTGATGCAGGGGGAAGGGCCTATCTCGCCAAGGATGCACTGCTTTCGCCCTATGCAGTCCGCCAAATGTATCCGGAGCTGGATGCCTTTCGGGAAGTGTGCGACAGGCTCGATCCGACGCAGCGCTTCTCCTCCGATTTGGCGCGGCGACTGCGGCTGCGGGAGCCATGGCATGTCTGAGCGAGAGACTTGGCTTGTTCTTGGCGCGACCTCCTCGATGGCACGCGCCTTTGCCCTGCAGGTGGCCGCGGAGGGCGCGGACGTGCTGCTCGCCGGGCGTGACACGGAGGACATGACCCGCACTGCCAGAGACCTCAGGACACGCCATGGCGTGTCCGCGGAAGTGGTGGCATTCGATGCCCGGATCCCAGCCATGCATCAGTCGCTCGCAGAGACAACCGGGATGCGAGAGGGCGTGATCAACGTGGCAATCTTCTTGGGTTCGATGCCCAGTCAGGCGCAGATCGACTCTGATCCCGGTCTCGCGGAAGGCATCGTCACCGACAATTTCAGTGGCGCTGTCTCGGTGCTTCACCGGCTTGCGCCCCTACTGGAAGCGCGGGGGGCAGGGACTGTCATCGGTGTAGGTTCGGTCGCCGGTGACCGGGGACGGTTGAAGAATTACGTGTACGGCGCAGCAAAGGCTGGCTTTCATGCGTACCTCTCGGGACTGCGGAATCGAATGGGACGCAAAGGGGTGCATGTGGTCACGGTAAAGCCCGGCTTCGTCGACACCGCCATGACCTGGGGAGAGGAGCGCATGCCCCTTGTGGCCACACCCGAGGCGGCAGCCGCCAGCCTGCTGCGGGCCGCGCGACAACGACGGAACGTCGTCTACGTCCCATGGTTCTGGCAATGGATCATGCTGGTCGTGCGCGCGATACCGGAACGGGTTTTCAAGAGGCTCTCATTCTGACAGGCGCGCTCGACGCGCCGACCCGTTTCAGAAAGCCACGGCAACAATGACGATGATCACGGCGACAGCGAGGTAGCTCGAGCGCGCCTTGAGCGCATACACTACCGGATCGTCATCCACTCGCCCATGCCACCCCGCATACAGTGTGTGAGCGAGCCAAATCCCGACTGGCGCGGCCACCAGCGAGAAGAGCGCCGGCCTTTCGTAGAGGGCCGCGGCACTGGAGGAGAAGCCGTAGGCCACAAGAATCGCAGTGGCGGTCCCGCCCGCCAACGAGCCCAGTGCCATGAGCCACCAGGCGTGCGCCTGCCTGTAGCCACGACCGCCTATCTTGTCCGTCGAGTTGCCGCCGGTGCGGGTCAGCTCCGTTTGACGCTTCACTGTGGCCAACGCAAGGAAGAAAGCGAAGCAGAAGGCCACGAGCCATGCCGACAAGGGGATCTCGCTCGCCGCCGCCCCCCCCACGACGCGCATCACGTAGAAGCCACCGAGCAAAGACACATCCAGCAGGACGATACGCTTGAGAAAGCCCGAATACGCCAAGGTGGCAGCGAGATAGACGAGCAGGACGATCGAGAAAAGCGGACCCGTGGCCAAGGCCAACAGCCACGCGAGGCTCAACAGCCCGGCCGACAGACCCATGGCATGTCGGATTGGAAGTCGACCTGCCGCGATTGGGCGATACCGCTTGGAGGCATGGCACCGGTCCGCATCGAGATCGAGCAGGTCATTGACAATGTAGAGGCCGGAGGCACCGGCACAAAACGCCACGAATCCCAGCAGGGCCATGCCCCAGGCAGCCCCCCAGTCGCTGTGCGCCGCCAGCGCGGGGAGGAAGAGCAGGAGGTTCTTGACCCACTGATGGGGCCGCAGCGCGCGCAGCCAGGCACGCTCCGCGTGATCTTCGTCCCTGACAGCCTCCACCTCGCCATAGCGATCCTGCACCTTCGCCAGCATCGCGGGCGAAGGATTCACGACCAGGACCCGGGATGCATGATCCCAGACCGCGAAATCGGCCCGGGAGTCCCCCACATAGTCGAAGCCGCCGGAACCATAGGCGGCACACAGCGCCTCAGCCTTGGCAAGTCCCTTGAGATTCGTCACGCCATCCGAGGCGAAGGTCTGCGTCACACCGAAGTGCCCGGCGATCGCCTCGACCAAACGCCGGTCCGAAGCGGAGGCGAAGGCTACGTCGCGACCCTTCGCCTGTGCCGCCCGCAGACGAGCCAGCACTCCCGCATGGACAGGCAAAAGCCTGCAGTCGATCTCCGCTCCAGCGGCGAGGCGTCGCTTGAACCCCGCTCTGCCACCCCCACCCCACAGAGCCGTGACAGCGCCTGCGGGGTTGGTTGTCATGCGCTGCCAGAAGGTCTCGTACAGAAGATCGGTCCGCAGGAAGCTGTGGTTCTGGTCTATGACGAGAGGGCGCTCATCCCCTTGATCCCATGGGGACGGGACTTCGCTTCTATCCAGAACATCTTCATTCATGGTCTTCTCTTACGCAAATGGAATTGTACTCGACAAGATGTGCCTTGAATCGGGCTGGATGGCAAGCAGATGGTTTCCAGCCGGACTTGCTGGTGATGCCCTCTCCATCACCGCTCCCAACCCTCCCAGAGACCTTGTTCATGCCGCGTCAGCAACACGTGGTCGAGCATGATGTGGCCCCATCCACCGGTTTCGTCATCGAACATCTCCAGGCGCAGTGGGTGTCCGGCGATGTCGGTCAGTGCATGAAAGATCATGGAGAACCGCTCGGTGTTCTGGCCGCGCCAGACAGCGATCTCCTCATCACCGGCCAACAGGCGTACCCCAACACCGTCGCCATTGCCACCTGCGATCAGAAAGGTCAGATATTGACCCGCCGTGGCAGTGAATGCCGGTGAGATGGCTCGGCCGGTGGGCCGGTCCCCTTCAGTGGGATGATAACTGGTCAGAAAGCCCAGGCCAATGTTGCCGCCAATCTCCTGCTGGCCCTTGTAGATTTCATGCTGACTGTGGTGGCTGATGGCATCACCTTCCCGCACCCAGTCTGCGAACCCGTCCTCGAAATGTCCGAGAAACCGCTCGCCGATGTGAAAGCCGTTGACATGGAAGACTGCATTGCCATCAGGCTTGTCGGGATGGATATCGACAAAGCGCGTATAGCGCAGGTCGGCTTGCAGGTTGCGTCCGGCAAAGCGGTCGCGTACCCACCGCGGATCAGGGGAGTCGAAAGGCATCCACAGTTCAGGACCCACCTGCACGGCGAACTCCGCGTGGCTCAACGCCGCGGATGCGCTGGAAGCCGCAGCGTATACCGTGAAGTTGACGCCCCGCTCCTCCAAGTACCCGGGCGGCGGTTGACGGTCGTGGGCAATTACACGCTGATGGTTGGGTTTCGTGACCGGATGGCGCGCCACCGTCGCGTCAGTCAAGCCCCAGATATCGATGACTTTCAGATCTGGAAGGTAATAGAATCGGACTCCGAGGCTACCTCCGGCCATCAGCGCGTCATCGGGAATCACTCCCCGCTCCATATGCTCATAAGGTTTCCAGCGTCGCAATTGGCGGTTGGCAAACGCGCGGTGTTCCGCGAAGGGGGAGGCAACGGACTGTGCGGCAGCCAAGCGGCGCAGGTCATTGGAGACAGCCGTCAGCATCGGCATACCGGGCGCGGCCAGTAGCCACCTGGCGTTTTCTTCATCGAGCTCTATGTGCAGCTTCAAGATCCTTTCATGTATCGCAGCCCCCTCCCACAACAGGGCACCCTGAATCGTGCTGCTGTAGAACAACACCAGCAAGAAGAGAACAATTGTGCCCCCCCCCTCTGCCCACATCTGCAAATGCCGGATGGGAAGTTGCTGCCACCACCGGCCGGTGCCAATCCGCGATCCAAGGTGAATGATGGCCATGGCTGCCGGGAGGGCCAGCAAGGGCCAGTAGAAGTCCAACGGACGGTACGCGAAATGGTCGCCGCCAATCTGCATCACATACATCATGTGCGTGCCAATCAGTGTCAGCACCAGCGCAAACGTGCCGTCCCGATATTTCCGCCACCGCTCCCGAAGTGCAATGTAGGCCAGGGGAATCAGCAGGTACAGCCCTGTTTCCAACGTGGCTGCCCACAAGTAGCGAAAGCCAGACTCGTACCACGGGCGGATGTGCTTGGCATAGTACGTATTGGGCAGCCATTCGCCGTAGTAAGCGTAACGGAACAGGTAGTGTGCCCCCACCATCGCGACAAAGGGGGCGACCAGACAGACCAGAGTCATCAGACTGTCCCGGTCCAGGCCAAGCCGACCCGTTTCCGCCATCTGCTGGACAGCGAGCCAACTGAAACAGCAAGCGGCAATCAACAGGCCCTCCGGCCGGGTGTAGGCAGCTCCGACCAGGCTCAGCGATGCAGCCAGCAGGCCAGCAGGTCTGTCACGGTGGAGGCTCAAGCAGACGACTGCCAGCACAACAAAGAAGCTGAACTGCCGCGTCTCCAGTCCGCCGCCCGAAGTCCAGATGGCAAAAGTTGCGCTGCTGCACACCAGTCCCAGCATCATCCAGGCAACCCGTCTCCGGTGGTGCAGCGAGGGCAGGCGAAAGACCCACCACACTATCGCGCCCAAGGTTCCGGCAGTGAAGACAACCGACAGACACCGGGACGCATCCGCCGGCACCACGCCCAGCACGCGCCACATGCCAGCCAATTCCAGCACCCACAGGAAGTTGGAGTAGCCTTCCACACGCTCGCCGGGATTGAAGACCAGGCCATGGCCTTCCAGCAGGTTGCGGACGTAGCGGAAGCTGATGAAGGCGTCGTCGGTCAGAAACCAGGATGCCGAGGCCATCCCACCCAGCAGCACCAGCCAAGGCAGGCAGGCTATGGCAAGAGCAATGTCGAGTCTTGTGTCCCGACCGACTGCCTCCCGCTGTACACCGCGTCTACTGTGCAACAAGGGTGATTTCCCCCTCCCAGATGCGGCTCTCGCCGGGAATGTACTGGCCGGTCCTGATTTCGGCGATGCCATATCCCGGCAACGGAACTTCCGCCAAGCATATCCCGGTGGTTATCAAGCCATGGCGGTCAAAGTTAGAGTCGAGGTTGTCGAAACCGTATTGCTTGCGATGGCCGGGCAGGTCGTTCGCGTCAACCGGGTCCAGGTGCAGGAAGAACTTTGCGCTAGCATCTCCGTCTCCGCACGGTTCCCTAACATAGACGAGGCGATTTTCAATAAGGTACACGTCGAAATCGGAGCGGATTGCCGGTGGGCGGTCGCCGACTAAATCCGCCAGGTAATCGCTGGCCGTGACCGTCTCCATCCGCACCGGCGGGAGCGCATCGCGGGGCAGCACACCGACGGCCACGCATATCCCCGTTGGCGTTTTCGTCCACGCTTTGACTCCGGTTTCATCCCTTGGCCCGGCCCACGACCATACTATTAGTTCGTCCGGCGCACAATTTCTGGCGAACGCTTGCGCTATCTGCCCGTCCACAATCAGCCCGACGCCATCCGCCTGGGAGTCGAAATGCGACGCCATCCTTTCCCAAAACTCGGCAGTGGCCCCAATATCTTCAACCGGCTCAACGGCCCAGAGTTGGAACGCTGCTATATGCTGCCTGTCGTGCCGGTAGAAGGATGGCCCCTCATACAGCGTGTTATCGAAGTCGAAACTGATCGGCCAGGTATTGGCGTAGTGGGTGGTACCGAACTTTTGATGCAGAGTTTGGGCGTAATCGTCCAAGTCATAAACTCCGCCCCCATACACTTGGAGGGGGGTATATTGGCGCAGAAAATCGTAGGAGTTCACAAGTCCGTCCAGGTTCACCACCGGAAAGTCCGAGAAGTACCCGACAGCGCCAGCATCCCATGACCCGACCACGGCATCGGCGGGCAGTATGCGGTTCACAACCAGCGTTCCTTCGTGAGTCGCGGCCATCCACTCGCTGTTGCCCCCCGCTTCACTCCTCCAGTCAACATAGTCAAACGGACCCGTGAAATCCGTCCTTACGAGCAGGACAACGGCGCCGGCAATGACAATGCCCGCGCGCAAAATGTTGGCCGCCGACTGCGACCGCGGCGCGAGGAAACGCCGGATGAAGTATATGGCTACGTAGCAGGCGATGGGAACAATCAAGGCTGTCATCAGGTATGCCGGAACGAAATACCAGGAATGGCCTGCCCAGCGTGGATGAAGGGTGAAAACGGTCTGCCCGAACTTGGCCAAGTGCCCCACCGCCAAACTGCAGGGCGCCACCAGAAAGACCAGCAGCAGCCAGTCCTCCCGGCGGCGGGAATGGCGAACAAACCACCAGACCAGCGGAAGGCAAATGCAGAATCCCAGGGACATCAGCAGAATCCTGTCATTGAAAGCGTCAATTTGCAGGACATCCAAGAGGTTCTGGGCGAAGCTGTATCCTCCTTCACGATCCCAGCGGTACTGCGACCACGCCTGCTTGGTGGCGCCGCTCACTGGCACGACCCCGCCAAAGACCAGCCTGTTATAGGCGAAGTAGACCAGGATGCCGGCCACGGCGCCAATGATTGGAACAAATATACGGGGGGGGGGGGGGGGGGGGGTAAAGCAGATGCGTCCTACAGGACGCGCCGGGTGCCCGCTCCTGCCAAGACCACTCGACAGCCCACAGCGCCACGGTGGCGGCCAGCGATATGGCGATGTACTCCAATCGCACCCACGGCAGGGCAAAGGCGACCGCGGCCAAAGGCCACCGCCACCGTGCCGGGTGCCGGGCATACAGCATCAATGCCAGGAAAAACAGCCCCAGCACAAACAGCGCCGCGGCCGCTTCCAACCCGCGAAACAGGGCATGGTATTGGTAGAGGGCCGGCAGCGCGGCGCACAGCAGCAGCCAGGGCAAGCGCGCCAGCCGGACGGCCATGACGACCAGCGCAACGCCGCCGGCGACGAGCATAATCTCGAAAGCCTTGATGCCAAACAGCGCGGCTTCCTTGTCGAACACCCAGTAGAACGGCGTGATCAGCAGCAGCCAGAGAGGATGATAGCCGTTGGTCTGCGTGATGCCGCCGTCAAAGGTGGAAAACTGGCCATCGGCCAAGTGGTAGGCTATCTGGAAGTAATAGAAAGAATCATCAGTATTCGCGCTAATGACATCAATGAGGTCGAAGTTCGCCAGCAGATACCAGGCGAACCCGGCACCGTAGGTCAGGATGCCGCCGACGAACAGGGCAAACAGCGCGTTATGCAACGAAGCAAGGACGAAGTGTCTCTTCTTTTTTGCAAACATATTCTTATATTGGACAATCCATTCACGCCAAAAACAATTCATAAAGTCACGTTGCTTGTCCTTGCTATGCAACAGACTGCTGTCCTTTTGCGGGATCCGCTCTCGGGCGGGAGCGGACCTATTTTCATCTTCTTACGCGGTTTTTGCCAAATCCACAGCATTGCCACAGGTATGCAGTCCACGCGGCATCGCTACCTGGTACTGGCCTAAAGGGTACACAACGTGAGTTAGGGATAAGGAAGGACACCTCGGGCACCCTAGGAGGGTATCCTGGGGCAACGTACCACCTCCCGGAGGTGTCCCCCCTGAGTCTACGCGCGCACTGCGGTCATGTCGATGATGTCTGCCCGCAGTGCGAGCCGGTGTGGCCGCGGCGGCCACGCGCGGCCGGTCTTCGGGCCCGGCGGCGCCCCCCCCAGCTGTCCTCCCGCGCGATCATGACCATCCTGATGCACTGCCATCGGAGCCGCGATCGGGACTGCAAGAGCTATTCCACCCTCCATGGGCGGGTGCTTCGGCTGCACACTGCACCTGACCCTCCACGAGCGGGGGGAGCTGTGGGCTTTCGCCCTCACCCCCGGCCCTGGGGATGACCGCACACCCGTGCCGGGGCTGACCCGCGCGCTGTGGGGCACACGGGTGGGCGACCAAGGGTATATCGCCCAGGCGCTGGAGGAGACGCTGTCTGCCCGGGGGCGCCGCCTGCGGACACGGCTGCGGTCCCACAGGAAGCCCCAGCGGGTCACGCGCGCGGACCACGGGCGGCTCAGACCGCGGGCTCTCGGGGAGTCGGGCCACGACCCACGCAAAAACATCTCCCAGGTAGAGCATACGCGCCACCGCAGCCCGGCGCATTGCCTGGTGAATCTGCGGTCGGGTCTGATGGCCTACGGCCACCCGCCGAAAAAACCGTCTCTGACACGGGCACGCAGTCTCCCGGAGACCGCCTCTTATCCCTAACTCACGTTACACAACCGTTGGTGCCAGTGGGAGACGGAGTTGCCAAAGACCACGAGGATCCCCCATGTTGTGAGTTGCGACTGACAGTGCGGAGGGTGCTCATGGCCCTCGTGGAGTCTGTCCCGGCGTGGTTGTGCCGGATCGCCGACGCCCTGCCGGAACACACCCGCCTCTGCCGGCAGCGGCGCACCCACGCCGCGGGGACGGACCGCTTCCGGGACGCGCCCCCTACTGGGCGTCGTCGACACCTACGGGATCGAGCGGCGCCACCCAGTCCGGGCAGGGCGCAGTCCCGCACAAATCGGCCAGAAGGGACAGTCCCACCGGCGCGGGATCGTGGGCGGCCAGCGCTGCCTGGTACGGGATCCGTGCGGCCGGGTGGCTGGCGGGGACTGTGACACCGCCCATGTCCATGACACTACGTTGCACCCCCTCATCGCGCGGTGCGACAGCCCGAGGGGGGGCGACACCGGCTTCCCCTGCGCACCGCCGTCTGCCCTATCCAGCAGAGGCGGCATCGCGTTGGGGACGGCTTCCCGGCCCATTGGGGGGAGCTGAGGGCGGCATTCCACATCTTGGCGCAGGGGCACGGCCTGTCATCGGATGACCACGGGGTGGTCCGGCTCGCCCTCGCATCGTGCAGCCTCTGAGCGGCCACGAGCACCAATGGTTACATATCCCGTCAACCGGTGTCCGCCACGCCGGGGAATGTCCCAGACCCACGGACTCGCTGGCGCGTCGAAAAGGCAGTCGGTCGTGCCGGTATCAGCAAGAAAAAACCTCCCATGTCCTATTTGGTCCCGCCAAGTTCCGAACCAACGCAGTGACGTATGTTGCTCCCATTTCACCCGGATTGTCTTGGGATGACTCGCGGTTCGTCTCGTGATGTTGTCCTTGTTGTGCGGACCGACACACGACAAGAACCCGACGGTGCGCCTCAGTGCGTCTTGCTGACTTGATTGAATGCCTTCCTGCCTACCATCTACCATGGTGCAACAGGCCCCACATTGCCAGACTGCAGGAGGCATAGGCCATTGGGATATCTGCGTACGCTTGGGCCTCGTACTCTCTGACACTGGAGCGCAGGCAGGCCCTGCTGACGCAACCGGTGTGGGTCGCTCCCGTGTCATCCATGATCTGCGATCCATCCAAGAGCGGCCCCCGAAATGACCATCAGGGCAACCCTGTATGGGGCAGGGTTGCATCGGACAGGTTCCTTGTGCACGGGCGATGTTGTCTTTCTGTCCTATTCACAAGGCAAACTGCGCGATGCCATTGACACCACTGTCTCATTGCCCTGATTTCGCCTTCCACTGCACAATTCCGATTGACATTTCAATCGCTGTGAACTAGTCTGTCAGCTAGTCGTTGAGGACACAGCAGGAGTGAAGCATGAGCAGGACGTGGCCGGTGCAGGACGCGAAAGCGAAGTTCAGCGAGTTCCTCGATACTACCCTTGCCGAAGGGCCGCAGATCGTCACCAAGCGTGGGGTGGAGACAGCGGTGCTCCTTCCCATCGAACAGTGGCGAAGGCTGGAGAAGATGACCAGACCGAACCTGAAGGAACTGCTTCTCTCTCCAGAGGCACGGACTGACGACCTTGCACCGTCCCGGATGCACCATCGGCGCAGAGTGCCTTTGGCCATGAAGTAGTTCCATGTACCTTCTTGATACCAACGTGGTCTCGGAGTTTCGACGTCCACAGCTGTCTTGCATTGGATCGCCGACATGCCGACGGACCAGCTCTTCATATCTGCCGTCACAGTGGGGGAGATACAGGCAGGGATAGAGATCACCCGTGAGCAGGACATGGCGAAGGCCGACGAACTGGAGACTTGGATGGACAAGGTTCTGGCCTCGTACAGTGTGTTGCCGATGGACGCTCCCGCCTTTCGTGAGTGGGCCCGGCTCATGCACAGAAGGTCCGACACCGTGGCCGAGGACGCCATGATTGCAGCGATCGCCATCGTGCATCGGTTGACGGTGGTTACGCGCAATATCCGTCACTTCAACCAGTTCGGGGTAGAGGTGCAGGACCCATTCGCAGGCAATGCACGATGACAACGCAAGAGACACCAACTGCAGATTCAACCCGACGCCCACGGCGACGGGCTGCGAGACTGCACTGTGGATGATGGACGCCACCGAGTACAAGCACGGGATCCTCGGTCGCATCTCCAGTACATCTCCGATGCCTTCAAGGAAACCTGCCGGCAGCTGGCGACCGCGTGTGTCAACAGCGCTGCCCCCAGGACCCGGACGCATGCCGCGTCCCCATCCTCTTCGGGGCGTCGCCGGAGGTACACTGGCCGCATCGCAAGAATTAGGTGGACAACACGAGCGGGACAATCCGGCACTGCAGGACCTGTCCCTGAAAACTACGCCCGTTCTGTCCTGGACAAGACCCGCCTCGGCCCGCCCATCGCCCGCATCCGCAACATCCCGGTCGGAGACGTCGACAGTCAAGCTAACGGCAGCGATGTTCAGGAGTCGTCCTAATTTGCTGGCTCAATCCCGAGCCGGTGGATGCATGCCATGCACATGGGAAAGAGAGGCAACCACATCCCCAACGGGCCGCCGTTGGGACTTGGAAAGTCGTCTCCGGTGACAAGGCCCTCGGCTACAGACATGATTCAGGGAGGCATGGATGAGTGTCGCCCCATGGGTGGATGTGTACCGCGCCGAGCACCCCACCAAGTATGAGGAGCGCGAGAAATGCCGTGCTCCTCGCGTTTGCGCAAGCTGGAATGCGGTGTGTGATGGCCTATGGGCTGCCCGCGCCGGCGCGGGCAGGTTCTTGATGTTGTGTGGCTTGGTGGGCAGAGAGGGACTTGAACCCCCGACCCCTTCGGTGTAAACGAAGCGCTCTAACCAGCTGAGCTATCCGCCCCAATGTGCACTAGGCCGATTGCGGTCCGCCTGAGCGCAGCCATTGTACACCCTGGGAGAGAAACCCTCTTGGCCAGTTGCTACGCAGCTGGGTCCAACAAGCCGCGCCAGGTCTCAACCCGGTCGGTCTCGGGCAGATTCCGCTGGATCTGTTTCCAATGGCCCACGACGGCCCTGATATCCTGGTCATCCACCCAGCTGCCCTGGACCCGGATCTGCCGCCCTCTGCCCTGAGGCTTGTAAAACATGTCCCCGCGTCCCAACAGAGTCTCGGCCCCGCCTTCATCCAGTATGACCCGACTGTCGGCCTGGCTGGAGACGGCAAAGGCAACCCGGGCCGGAAAGTTGGCCTTGATGGTGCCCGTAATCACGTTCACGCTGGGGCGTTGGGTGGCCAGCACTATGTGAATGCCCGTGGCTCTGCACTTCTGCGCCAGGCGGCACAGCCGCTGCTCAATCTCCGATTCACCCATGAGCAGTTCGGCCAGCTCATCAATGATCAGCACGATGTACGGCAGAATTTCCCTGTCCTGGCGCATCCGCGCCAACTGGTTGTACCCCAGAATGTTGCGCACCTTGGCCTTGCCGAATGCTTCATATCGGGCCTCCATCTGCAACATCAGCCACAGCAGGAGCTGAGACACCACGGCCGGATCCGTCACCACACGGCCCACTATGTGCGGCAGACCGGCAAACAGGCTCATTTCCACCCGTTTGGGATCCACCAGGATCAGATTGAGGGTGTCCGGCCCATGCTGCATGAGCAATGAGGTGAGGAGAGAGTTGACAAAAGTGGACTTGCCGGTGCCGGTAGCCCCTCCCACCAACATGTGGGGAGCGGTCAGCAGGTCAGCCACCACCGCCTTGCCCGTTGCGTCGCGGCCCATGGCAATCTTGAGCGAACCGCGCTTGGAGGTGAAATCCCAGCTGGCCAAAACATCCTTCAGATCCACTACCTGGCGATAGGAATTGGGCACTTCAATCCCAATGTAGGGACGCCCCGGGACCGGCGCCCGGTAGTGGAGAGATTCCGCCTGCAGGGCAAGGGCCACATCATCCTGCCGCGCCAGCACCTCCATCACGCGCACGGGGCGTGATTGGCCCCCTCGGGCCACGCTCTTGGGCTTGACGCCAAAGCGGGTCACGGCAGGACCCACCTCGACGCTGACCACCTCTACCGGCAGGTTGAATTCCGCATACACCTGCTCCAGCTCTTTGGCCTTTTCCTGAGCACCCTCTTCCACGCCAAGACCGGCGCGGCTGGCCAACAGTTCCAGACTGGGCAGTTCATCGTATCGGCGACTGGACCGGCGCAGGGAACGTCTGCGCGCCCGGGCCACCGAAGCAGGTTGCTCGGTTTCGATCGCCCTCCGGGGAGGCGGCTCCGGCGGACGGGCAGTGCCTTGGGTGCGTCGCCGCTTGGTGGGTGGGGGAGAGGCCTGAGGTGAGGGAAGTTCCCCGGCCGGGCTCACCGCTGAATCCACGGATCCCCGCGGAGTCGGTTTCTGGACCGGAGTGGACTGGGGAGACTCTGGACTGGCCAGTGAAGCGGCATCCGGCCTTTTGGCCTGTGTGGGTCTTGTTTTTCGTCGGGGCACAGACTTGGGAGGCGCGGGCTCTCTCTGGGTGGATATCCGACCCAAGACCCAAAGCAGAAGTCCATTGACGGCAATGGGAGCCATCATCAAGGGCGAGTACCGCACCAGGAGCCAAATGCCTCCAATGGCAACGAGATGTACCAGAATCCCGGCCGTCGTGCGGCCCAAGGCCCCCAGCAGCAGGTTGCCCAGCGCTTGACCGAACAGGCCGCCCAGACTGCCGTCCAGGATGGGCAGCCAGGTTATGGTGGACTGCTGCCAGATGAAGGAACCCACCATCAGGGCCACCAGCAAGAGTACCGCTCCGAGGGCTGCTTCCAGGTGCCAGCGCGGGCTGCGATGGCCTAGCAGCGAGATGGCTCCGGCCGCCAGGCAGGCCAGCCCGAAATAAGGCGCGATCCAGCCCATGAGCACAGTCGCCAGGGCCAGTTCCTCGGCCACCACAAGATTCAGAATACAGAGAATGCCCAATGTGGTGATTGCCAGGCCACAGAATTCCTCGGCAGTGATTCGGGTAACAGCAGAAGCTGAGGACTTGGTCCTGGTATGGGTTGCCAAAGTGCGGTCCCGCGTCCTGAATACAGCATGCGCCGGGTGGCATAAACCACCGCGCACCAAGGGAGACTCTGCGACAGGAGACCAAGCCGCATCATTCACCCTTCCATATTGGACGATTCAGCCGGTTCTTCGTTGCGCTGCGCCGACGTTTCCGGCGGGCTGGCCACGGTGCCGTTCTGCGCGGCCTCTTCCATCTCCTGGATGATGGTGACCACCTGTTCAATGGCAATCCGCTGTTTGCGATAGAGATCGCTTTCGCTCATGGCCAGCTTGCCGGCTATTTCCCGCACCTTGCGCCCTTGAATGAAACGCATTTCCAGGATCTGGTACAGCAGGGAATCCAGCTGGCCCAGTTCCATGTCGGACGAGGGACGCAGACCCTTGATGGCATCTCCCAGCAGCAGGCGCAAGGCAAGGTGGGAGTTGCCATTGGTCTTCTCGAGATACCTGCCCACGACCTTGAGACGGATCAGGGGGCTGTGCGTCAGGCGCGGGCCGCCCCACAGGTCCCGCAATGCATCCCGCACCCAAGCCGTGAATTCCGGATCCGGCAGGCTGGATTCGCCTGTCCCGGCCGCCCTTTCATGCAAATCCCCAGGATAGGGCATCTGGCCCCGCAGGTCCTGGATCTTCTGGATGTCCGGAATGATGTGGCGCAAGCCCTTGAGCACATCTATCTGCATGCGCCGGTCCATGAGCGCTTCTGCCATTTTGGACTGCATGGACTGCAGTATGTACGTCTCCTGCACACTGAAGGACTCGGGGGACAGCTCCGTTTCCACCCCTATGATTCCCAGCAGGACCAGCTCGGCGCCGAGCTCCCCCTGCCCGTACAAGGGCCACACACTCATGCCGGCACTGTCCGTGGCCAGGGGCAGGAAAGGCTGCCGCTCCTTGTGCTGCAGGGACTCGTTCAGCAGCTGGCGCCACCGCTCGGGCGGCATGATTTCATCGGGCTGGTCAGACATGCCGGTGACGGCTTCGACCACCAGATTGTCTCCGGAAATGGCTGCCACAAAGCCCCGTGGGGCCTGCATGAATTCACACAGCGAGATCAGGTGATTTTCCATGAAGCGCCGGATGTCACTGGGAGTCAGCAGCCGCCGTTCCAGTTCCCGGAGCCATGTAACCTCTTGCGCATCCCCACGGTAAATCAGCGAGTCGATGAGGGGCCGGGAGAGACTCAGCAACAGTTGCCCCGCCACGATTGTGCCCGTCACCACCGAAAAGACCACCAGATCACGGGGCAGTCCCAGCACCACTTCCACGGTGGGAATGGTCTGGAGCAGCACGATCACCACTATCGCAATGAAGGGCCCCCGCGTCACGAAGCGCACCAGCCGATACCGGACCACGCGGTCAGGGAGCCGCACTCCGTGATAGGCCACGGCCAGCATCATCAGGGACAGCAGCACGGCAGTGGTCAGGTTAATGAGGATGGATATCTGCAGCACAGTGACTTCCGCTGCGTCGATGCCGCCATCGATGACCACCAGATATGGGAACGACCCCATGGCCGGTGCGATAAAGCCCAGCAAGAGCAAGGTGTTGCGCCTTCGACTGGCCTGGGTCAGGCTGCGCGCCCGAGCCAGGAGCAAGTCACGGATAGCGTGTGCCAGAACCAGCAGAAAGACCAGGGCGAATACCCAGAACAGAGGTCCGGGCTGCAGGTGTGGAAAGAGCTCGGTCCGGGCAGGACGGCGGACTACAGCATCCGTGAACAGTGCGCCGAAGGCCAGACAGACGCTGCCTACCAACACGGCCACACCGACCGCGGCCCGGTATCGAATCTTGAGATGCGTGGCCTGCAGAACTGACGTGGCAAAGCTGAAGTAGGCTGCTGGCAGCAAGGCCAGACCGACCCATTGCGCCCGCAGCCAAGGCTCGGCCAGGGCTTCAGCGTCTAGGCGCACTACGGCTACATCAATGGCAAAGACCAGCAGGACACAGGCGGCCAGAAAGGAAAATTGCCGCGCCACCGCGGACCGAAAATTGAAGGTCAGCGCATAGGCGCACAGTGAATAGGCCGTGATGGCAACGATGGAGGCGGTCACCACATACGTGAAATGCAGGTAATCGACCAGTCCCAGTTCAAAGAAAGCGCGCATGGTCGGCTATCGGGCCCACTCCAGATCTTCTCGGGTCACGATCCAGTCCTGACCCACCCGCGTAAACGAAAGCCGGAAGCCGGCCCCCGTCAGCAGGGAACGGTATATCCGGATCTGGAGCGAGGCTCTGTGCAGGCCATAGAAATTGATTGGATCCAACTCCACCATGGGACCATCCTGCAACCGGGGGCGATGCTCCGGACGCAGCCAATGAATGCGCCCCGGGAAACCCAGCTCCCCGGTCGGCTCGGCCCCATCCGTGAAGACTAGCAACTGGGCTGGAGTCTGATCCTCCCCGGGAGGCAGAAAGCGACGTTGACCCAGCTTGTAAATCAGGGCCGTGCGGCGAATGCGAATGCTGGCGGGCTCCGATGCGTCAGTGCAATGGAAGTACGAGACCAAGGCCTTGACCGGGGCAAAGGCCTGCTGGGCACTCATTTGCCGCAGCAGCTCCTCGCGGACCGGGGTCCACTTGTGCACCCAGGCCAAGTCCGCAATGCTGTCCCCGTACGTCAGCAATTCCAGAACCCGTTCGGCTCCGATCTGCTGCAAAATGGAGGTGGGCGCAAGATACGTGGGATTCTGCTGGAGACGTTCCAGCAAGGTGTCAGGCATGCTTTCCGCATCGCCTCCATACTCTCCGCCCCTGTGCCGCAGGATCTGCGTGAAGACACCCAGGACCAGGATCATCGCAGTCACGACAAGCATGGTCCAGGCTATCGGATCCATGGCCGTCATCCAGGCAGCCCAAGAGGGAGGGTCGCTCCATGCTTCCCAGTCGCGCAGCTGTTCCAGTTGGCCCTGTAGCTCTTCCATCTTCCGTTCAGCCTTGGAACCGGCTCACATGATCCTGAGCCAGCGATGCTGCACCAGGCGCGCCAGGGCCAGGACCACCAACGCCACCAACAGCAAGATTCCGGCCAGGGAAAGGGAAATCGCCATGTCGATGTCGAATCCCAGATAGATCACCATGGGCATCGTCTGGGTGCGTCCGGGGAAGTTGCCTGCGAAGATCAAGGTGGCTCCGAATTCTCCCAATGCCCGGGCCCATGTCATGATGCCTCCCGTGACCAGCGCATTGCGCGCCAGCGGCAGCGTGACGTGTCGCAACATCTGGCCAAAGGAGGCCCCATCCAAGGCACTCGCGTTCTCGATCTCCGAGTCTATATTCTCCAGCCCCACCACCGCGGAGCGAATGAAAAAGGGACTGGCCACGAACAGCTGGGCCAAAATGACCGCTGCAGGCGTGAAGGCGACTGGCACATCTGCAGCATACAGCCACTGGCCCAGCCATCCCAACCGTCCAAACACCAGCAGCAGTGCTACGCCGGCCACGACCGGGGGCAGAATCAGCGGCAGTTCCACCAGGACCGTCACCCCCCGCGCAATCCAGGCAGGCAGCAGCTCCTTGGCCAGCAGGAAGGCCAGAGGAGTACCCAGCCCCACCGTCAAGAGGGTGGCTGCCGCGGAGGTCTGCAGGGAAAGGAGGAGGGCCCGCCGCACCTGTTCGGCGGCGATGCCGGCCAGGCGGAAGTCCAGGACCAGACTTTGACCCAAGAGCGTTGCCACCGGCAACGCCAGAAAGAGCACAATGGGAATGCTCCACAGCCCCAGGAACATCCCGTGCCGACCATACCAGTACATCCAGGTGGGCCCCCTCTGCATCCGCAGCCCATCCTGGCCGTGACTACTCGGTTCCATGGGGCACAAATCCATGCGACTGCAGTACGGCTTGACCTACCGGTCCCGTCAGAAACTCGATGAAGGTCTGGGCGGCAAGGGGCCGCCGGGTCTGATGCAACGGCATTGCATACAAGGCCGTCGGAACGTTGAGAGCCGGGTCAATCGGCACGGTCTTCATTGCGCCGGGCTGTGCGATGGCGTCGGACATGTAGAGTATGGCGGCATCTGCCTCCCCCTGGAGCAGCCGGTTCCGCACACTGTGGGCATTGGCGTCATAGGTCAGGATGTTGGCCTGCACTCGGGCCACGAGGGTTTCGTCTCCCTGCAAGGCAGCCCAGCGTGCCAGCAGCTGCTCAGTATAAACAGAAAGCGGCACGCCGTCCCGCGCCCATGCAAGCCGCAGGTCCGGCTGTGTCAGATCGGAGAGTCCCCGCACCCTGTGCACCGCGTCTGGATGGACGGCCAGGATCAGGGAATTGCCGGCAAAAGGCACCACTGCATGGGCATCTGTCAAGCCGGCTGCAATCCCCCTTTCCACTTGCAGGTAATCGGCGGTGGCCAGCACGTCACCGGGTGCCCCTTGAGACAGCTGCAGCACCAGGTACTGGGAGCTGCCAAAGATGAGTTCGACGTCGGTGTCATGACCTGCCTCCGACCACATCTGGCCCAGTTCCGTGAACGGGGCGGTCAGGGACGAGGCCGCCCACACCCGGAGAGGGGCCTGTGAAGATGCACCGGATGAAACACAGGCGACACAGGCAATGGCCCACATGCAGGCGCAGAACAGCAGGAGCCGGCAGCACGGCCTGACCATGAAGACCAAGGGGCAGCGGACAGGGGCAGCAGGGACAATGGACCGGCCCGCTCCATCTGGGGCGCTACGGCTTGGAAGGACACGGGCCCATGGTGATGGCCCACTATGGGAATGCGGAAGGGCAGATGTCATTCATGTTGCAGTCACTGCACCGGGGGCGGCGTGCAATGCAGACAGCACGTCCATGCGCGATGACCCGATGGGGAAACACAATCCATTCTTCCCGCGGCAGACGGGACACCAAGTCTATCTCCACCTTGTCTGGCACCTTTTGCCGCGTGAGGCCCAGAAGGCCGGAAATCCGCTTGACATGCGTGTCAACCACCACACCCTCCGTCTTGCCAAAGGCCACCCCCAGGACCACATTGGCCGTCTTGCGGGCTACACCGGACAAGGTGATGAGTTCAGGGAGGGTCTGGGGCACTTCGCCACCGAATTCATTGACGATTCGTGCGCAGGCACCTTGAATATGCTTGGCCTTGTTGCGAAAAAAGCCTGTGGAATGAATGAGCACCTCAATCTCCTCCGGCTCGGCGCCGGCGAAATCCGCGGCCGCAGGAAATCGCTGAAAGAGGGCGGGAGTCACCATGTTGACTCGCTCGTCCGTACATTGTGCGGACAGGATCGTGGCAATCAACAGCTGCAACGGATTGGCAAAATGGAGGGCGCAATCGGCATCGGGATAGGCCAGCGCCAGACGGCAGACCACCTGGGCGGCAAACTCCCGCTGCCTGGGCGAAGTGCGCTTTTTCCGGATTGTCAACGAAGATGACCTGGCCATGGCAAGGGGCCCTCGAGTGCGGAAACCGACGCAGGCCTAGGAGAGGCCTCCCGGCCGGGGACCGGGGAAATCGGGCAGCGGGCGGCCATGGCTCTATGACGCCTCTGCCGCGTCTGTCTCAGGCTCTGTGCCAATGCCCGCCGTCTGTAGCTGCGCCTCCAGATCTTGCGTAAACCGACGCATCAAGGAATTCTTTACCCGAGCCGCACGCGTCTGTTCGTGCACATAGCTCAGGATGGCCTGGGGCAGCAACACCCTGACTGTGGGGTCCTGCACGGTCAAATCCAGTTCCTCGTGGACAAAAGCCGCGGCCCCCTGAATGGGGATCTGACTGTAATCGGCGGCGGCACCCTGGGCCATCTCATCCCGCACTTCGGTCATCACCTTGAGATTTTCCGCGATTTCCTGGGGCGGGTTGCCCACTCCCTCGCGGGCGAACAGCGTAAAGAGCCGCCCCACGGTGAACGGCTCCCGCCACCGCTTGCCAGTGACTTGCAAACGGCCCTTGTCGCTGCGCAAAACGAACGTCAGGATGCCGCAGGGCCCCACCAACAGATGTGAAACACCGGGAATCACCCAGTTGTACAGCGTGTACTGATCGTTGATTCCCTTCAACAGGCGAGCCAAAACCTCGTCCGGACGGGCCATCACCTTGGAGTTGGGCCACCGGCGGGGAGCAAAGCGATTGATGAAGAAACTGCCGACACTGGCCGCCAGAAAGCCGATGATCAGCGAGGCAAAGCTGAAAATGGCGTAGTTTTCCGTCAGGACTTTCGCGACCTCGTTATTCGCGGCCGCCGCTTGAAAGCTTTCCATATTGGGCGTGAAACTGACCAGCAGGCCGCTGCCCAAGGACAGTACCGCGATCAGAAACAGGCGCCGTCCCAAGGTTTCCCGCTTCTTGATGTAGGCCAGGTTGCTGACAACCCTCATGTGCTCTTCCTCCTGTGCTTCAGGCGGGCAGTGATCTTCCAGGAAGATCAGGTGCCAGGATCCAGGGACCGGGCCACCAGACTCAGCACATCCTGCTCCACGGCGTCCCGGGCCTGGCGCACGGCGCTGCAGAACGCGGCGGCATCATCGCTGCCGTGGGCCACAATCACAATTCCGTTGATCCCCAGCAGAATCGCTCCGCCATACTGCCGGGGGTCGGCCTTGGTGCGTACGTCCTGCAGCGCGGAGCGAGCCAGACTATACCCCAGCTTGCTGCGCCAATTGGTGGCAAAGGCGGTGCGCAGGGCGTCCGCATACATGCGGCTGGCGGTTTCCATGGCCTTGATCAATACATTGCCGCAGAAGCCATCCGTGACCAAGACATCGATTTCGTCAGTCTCCGCCAATTGGTAGGGCTCCGCGTATCCCTGGTAATTGAGGTTGTCCAGCGCACGCAACAAGGCGTGGGCGGCCCGGGTCACGGCGGTCCCCTTCTCGCCTTCGGTGCCGTTGCTGAGCAGATAGACCCGAGGTCGGGGCCGTCCCAGGCGGGCCTCTGCATACTGTGCACCCATCAACGCAAAATCGGCCAGGTATTCTGGCTGGCAGTCTGGATTCGCGCCCGCATCCAACAGCATCACATATCGGCGCGCGGTGGGCAGGGGAACGGCAATGCAGGGACGCTGCACGCCTGCGGCACGGCCCACGTGTCGGACCGCGGACAGGAAGACTTCCCCCGTATCCCCGGCGGAAACAAACGCATCCACGTCCCCCTGCTTGAGCAGTCGATGCCCATGAGCCAGGATACGCCGGCTCCACGCTGCATCCGAACCTGCCTCCGCTCCGGCCGGCTGTTCAGGTTCAACCACGGCAATGGAGGAGCCTGCGCCGGCATGTCGGGGCAGGTACGGCCGAATGCGGACTGGATCCCCGATCAAGGTGATCTTGATTCCGTACTGCGCCTCAGCCAGCCGGGCGCCGGCCACAGCCGTGGCCGGACCGAAGTCTCCGCCCAGAGCATCTACTGCGATGTGCACCGGAAGCTCAGGGGATGGCATGTTGACCTGTCACCCCCAAGGTGCCTGGCCCCCCCAGGGCCGTCAGCGCGGGGTCCAGTCGAATCAGGTAGCTGTCCCTGACATCCAGGCGTGACTTTGCCGCTGCCAGCAGTTCCTGCGCTTCGGCTTCGGCCTCGGCGTGTGTCACTGCCACTACGCAGGGCCCGGCATCCAGCTGGCCGGCCACACGGTTCAGCAGCTCCCTCTTGGCCTTGACGCGGCCGCGCACTCTGGCCACAGGCACCACCAAGCCATCACGCACAGACAGTATGGGCACCAGGCTCAACATGCTTCCTATGTTCTTTTGCATGTTGGACACGCGTCCGCTGCGCGCCAGATACTCCAGGTCCTTCGTGGTAAAGAAAGCCGCTGTGCCGTCCCGCACCTCTTCCAACCGGCCTACAATCTGATCCCGGCTCATGTGCCGACGCAGCAGCTGGCCGGCCATGATCGCCTGCAGTCCGCTGGAGATGCTGGCCCCTTTGGTGTCCCAGACCTTCACTGCCCCTTCCGGGAACTCGCGGGCCGCCAACACAGCCGAGTTGTAGGTGCCGGACAGCTGGGCACTGACCACCAGGCACAGCACCTGGTCGGCGCCCTCGGCGAAGGCCTGGGCATAGGCATCCTGAAACTGCCGGGGCGAAGGCTGGCTGGTAGTGGGATGTTCAGGCCGGGTATCCAGCAGGGTCAGGAACTGATCGATGTCAATGTCCTTGTTGAGTTCGTACTGGTCGCTGCCGAAGAGCACCAAGGTGTTGACCTCGATCATGTTGTGTTCGGCCTGTATCTCGCGGGGTACATTGCTGCTGGTGTCCACCACCAAGCGAATGGCCTGGGTATCACCGACATTCACGCGGGTTTCCTCCTCGCTGACGTTGCATGGCTAATTATGATGCCTCACCATCCGATGGCGTGCCGGGGAGGCAGCGCTGTGCTGCAGGACAGCCGGTATGCGCGCCAACACATCCGAGGCCGTAGTGCCGGCCGGCCCTATGTCCCGGGCACAGGCCTGACCGGCCAACGAGTGAATCAGGGCTGCGCCCTTGGCTGCCTGGACCGGATTCTGGCCTTGGGCCAGCAGGCCCACTGTGAGCCCCGCCAGCACATCTCCCGTGCCGGCGGTGGCCAGCGCCGAATTGGAATTCAGAATGGCAAAGAGGTCGCCTTGGGGAGTGCCGATCCACGTCTGGGGCCCCTTCAAGAGCAAGGTGCAGTTCCAGCGCTGGGCCATTGCGCGGGCCAGTTCCGGCGCCTGAGCCCCGACATCGGAGGTCTTCAAGTGGCAGAGCCGTCCCATTTCCGCCAGATGCGGTGTCAATATGGAATCAGGGGGCAGGAGACTGGGCCATTGCGCCAAGGTGGCCAGGCAGTTCAGGGCATCGGCGTCCAGCACCAGAGGCGTGGGGCGGGCTGTCGAGCGCCGCCAGCCCGCCAGGAACTCTCTGACAAAGTCAGTGGTGTGAGGCGTGCGGGACAGGCCGCACCCCAACAAAATGGCCGAATACTGGATTGCCTCCCTCTCTACTTCCCACAGAGCCTGGGGCGAAGCGGTCCCCGCGGTGTCCCGGTAGGGCAGGAAGGTAATGTCTGCCATGCCGGGTACCAAGCCCTGCTGCACCGAGGCGGGCACGGCGGCACATGCGAGCCCGACCCCGGACTTGGCGGCGGCCCACGCACTGAGGTGCGCCGCGCCGGGATATCGGCGACTGCCCACAATGCAGAGCGCCTTGCCGAAGGTCCCCTTGTGACCTTGATCGCTCCGGTACGGCAACAGCGGCGGCAAATCCGCCGCTTCCAGTCCCCAGCCCATTGCCTGATCGGAAGGCATGGGGGGGAATCCAATGTCTGCGACGACGGTCCGACCGGCAAACTCCTGCGCAGGACCCTGATACAGGCCCCGTTTGGCGGTGCCAAACATGACCGTCAGATCGGCAGGCACCGCACAGGGGTCCACGGCTCCCGTGTCGCAGTTGACACCACTGGGACAGTCCGCCGCGACCACGAACTGGGTTTCCGTCAGCTCTGCCTTGACGACCGTCATCAGGGCGGCCAGACTGCCCGCGATGGGACGATTGGAGCCGGTACCCAGCAGACAGTCGACAATCCAGGTGGATTCGGCCAGCCATTGCCGCAACCGGTGAAAGGCCGGATCCTCTCTGGCGGTTCCATACTCCACCTGATCGTGGCAGTCCCTGGGCCAAGAGGCGGCCGCCCGATGCGGCGCGTTCCAGGCATAGATGCGGACTGTCCGGCCTTGGGTCCACAGTTCCGCAGCACATATCAAGCCGTCTCCGCCATTGTTGCCGGGCCCCACCAGTATCAGCGCCGGGTCGCTGCGGCGACCGGTTTGGTCGGCAAAGTCAAGCAGTGCGCGGCACAGGGCAGCGCCGGCGTTGTGCATCAGCGTGGCCTGAGACAGACCGGCCTGCATAGCTGCCTGTTCCAGGGCCAAGGTCTGGGACACAGAACAGAGGGGAATCATGAAATCCGCTACGGCTGGGTGCTGCTTCACACTCTGTCCCCTGCGCCGCAAGCCGAGGGGACCGGAATCCGTCTCCGTTCAGGGAACCGGTTCCGAGTCAAACACTTCTGCCCCTGTCGCTGCCGGAACGGGACCTTCTGCATAGACGGCTCGCCAGGGCCGATACACGCTGACAAATCTCTCGGAACGGGTAACGCCGCTTTCCGTAATGTTGCGGCCTACCACTACGGTCAGACCCAGCTTTTCCGACTCCAACAGCCTGGTTTCGCCGGGCGCCAAAGACCGGTCTTCCACAAAGACGGGAGGCTCCGGCTCGGTCACCCGGGATATGACGGGCTCGGTGATGTCCACGATGCGGCCCGTGGGCGTGCCAAACAGATTGACGGCCAGTGTCCCTTGCTCCACGTCCAAGTCAGGCTGCAGCAGCAGATGTGCAGCAGTGTCATTGCGGAACTTCAAGTCCACCAGCGGGGTATAAATGGTGGCATCCATGCCCGGCTGCCCGTACCAGCTCACCACATACCCGTGATTGTGACGCTCTTCTATGGGCAATCCGGCATTGAGAGCCGAGCGAAAAATGGCCGTGCTGACCTGGCAGACTCCGCCGCCCACGCCAATCGCGGTGCGGTCGCCCCAGATGATGGCCGCATCCGCGTACCCTGCCGCCACGGTGATGGGGCCAATGGTCTCGTTGAAACTGAAGACCTCGCCCGGGGCTATGAGCACACTGGCGAACTGCTGTGTGGTCAGCTCAATGTTATGCACCCGGGCCGCGCTGCTGCCCTTGAAGTAGGTCTCGCTGCGTCCCACAAGGGAATGGATGCCCAGGCTGGGCAAGTCTTCCTGCGTGAATTCCGGAGACAGCCATTCCAGCTGCAGCGTGGCCGCAGAGCCACCCGCCTGCAGGGCCGCCAGGATCCCTGCCACTGTGCCCTCCACATCCAAGGCCACGCCCCGCGCACTGGGCTGCACCACCTCCAGTTCCTTGCTGACTGCATTGAAGTGCACTCGGGCACTCACGGACTCTTGGTTGACAAGTCCTGCCCAGCTCTGGACCTGACTGCGAATGGCCGCGGGATCATAGAGGTGCGCGGACTGGTCCACCGTTGCCGCCGCAAGACTGCGGGCATCCAGGGCAAACTGCAGAGCCAGCTCCGCATGGGCCACCACCAACGGCTCCTGAAAGGGCTGGGCTGGTTGGAAGATCTCCGCCTCGGACCCGGATTGGGATATCGGGACAGGCACAGTCGGCAACGAAGTTTCCTGGACAATGATCTGGCCGATTTGTCGCTGCCGAGGCTCCACATTCGCTGCAGCACCGGCCTGAGCCGGGATCCGGGTGCTGCCCACGGAAACGGCGGCCTCGCTGGCCACTGCGCTGACCAAACCGTCAATGTCCGCGGCCTCCAGTCCAAGGTCGGGGACTATGTTGTAGCCCTGGTGCAGAAGCCGCCAGCGCATGGCCAGGTCCCCGACCGGATAGCCGCTGCGCCCCAGGGCATAGGCCTCGTTGACCCATTGCCCGAGTGCGGATTCCGACAGGGTGTACCTGTGGGGCAAGACCCAGATCGATTCTCCATGGGTCACCAGGACCGGATCCTGGGCTGCGTGAAGGCCACGCTCCTGCAACAGGGCCAAGGCGGTGCCCGGAGTGTGGCCTGACAGGGGAACATCGGCCACTGCCACGCCCGGGAAGATGCGGCCGGCATACCAGATCTGCCAGGTGGCGCCAGCGGTGGCCAAGGTTGTCGCCAGCAACAGCAACAGCAACCCCAGCCAGCGGAGAGCGGTCAATCCACGGCGCCCCATGACAGTGGCATCCGTTTGGGGAGACTGGAATTTCGTCGCAGCGGTCAAGACTGAGGCTTCCCTGGACTTGGTTCCTGGCCGGCGCCGTTGGCGCCTTCGGATTCGGGCTGTTCCCGCTGCAGGACCGCCTCCGCATCCAGCTTGGCAAACAGAATGCGGGGCTGCCGCAGTGCCTGCCTGGCAGGCAGAGTGCCGGCTTCCCAACTGCCAACGGCACCGCTGTGGTCATACCTCAGGACCAGATGCGTGCCGCGGGCATCGGTCACTTCCTCTGTAAACTGCCGGCCAAAGAGCTGGCCCTCGTATCCCAGATCCTCGTGCAGTCGCTGAGAGGCAAAAGGCAGGATGGGAGCCCACATCAACTTGAGCCAATCCACCGCCTGCAGAGCCACATACAGGATGGTATGCGCGCGTTCCCGGTTCTCCTTGATGACTTGCCACGGCGCCTGGGCATTCAGGTATTGGTTGACTCGCTGGCTGAGGCGCCGGCAGGCCTCCAGCGCCGACCGGAGCTTCACTTCGTCATACAGCACCCCGATTTCCACAAAGCCTCTCTCCACCTTGGCGAGCAGTGCCCTGTCATCGCCGCGGAGGGGTGCTGGGACCGGGACCTGACCGTCGCAAGCCCGGTACGTGAAGCCCAGTACCCGGTGCACCAGATTGCCCCAGTTGGCCACCAGTTCGTTGTTGATACGCTCGACGAAGTCATCCCAGGAGAAGTCCACGTCCGAAGTCTCCGGCGCCACCGCGGTCAACGCATACCGCCAGGCATCCGGCTGGTACCGCTCAAGCACATCGTTAATGGCGATGATCACGCCACGGCTCTTGCTGAACTTGCGCCCTTTCATGTTCAGGTATTCGTTGGCGGGCACGTCATAGGGGAGGCAAAAGTCACGCCGTCCCATGAGCATGGCAGGCCAGATAATGGTGTGAAAGGGAATGTTGTCCTTGCCGATGAAGTTGTAGATGCGGCTGCCCTGCTGGCTGCCAGTCTTCCACCAGTCTTCCCAGGCATCCGGCTGGCCGCTCAGCAAGGCATGCTCTTGCACGGCGCTCAGATAGCCAATCACCGCGTCGTACCAGACGTAGATGCGCTTGTCCTCGTAACCCTCCACCGGTATGGTCACGCCCCAGTCAATGTCACGCGTAATGGGCCGACCGCGCAGCTCGTGGCGTTCCAGCTCCGCCAGAGTGAAGCGGTACACCTGGGGTCTCCAGAACCCCTTGTCCACCTGAATCCAGGCCAGCAGGTCTGCGTTCATCTTGCCCAGGTCCAGGAAGAAGTGCTCCGTTGCACGCACTTCCAGTTCCGTGCAGCCCGAGATCGTGGACCGGGGATTTCGCAGTTCCAAGGCGTCATAGAGCCGGCCGCACGCATCACACTGATCGCCGCGGGCCCCGGCCGCGCCGCACTCGGGGCAGTTCCCCACCACATACCGGTCCGGCAGAAAACGGGCAGCCTCGGGGTCATACAACTGACGCAGGGTGTCCTTGTACACCAGCCCGTTTTCCATATGCTTCAGGAACATCTCCTGCGTGGCCTTCCAGTGGACTTCGGTATCCGTATGGGTATAGAGATCGAACGTGAGACCCAGCCCCAGGTACGCCTCAATGAAGAGCGGATGATACTTGGCGATCACCGCGTCGGGCGTCACACCTTGTTCCTGTGCCTCCAGGGTGACGGGAGTGCCGTGGGTGTCGGAACCACTCACCATCAACACCTCATGCCCCCGCATCCGGTAGAAGCGGGCGAAGATGTCGGGGGGCAGATACGCTCCGGCAATGTGCCCGATGTGTTGCAGGCCGTTGGCGTACGGCCAAGCCACGCCAATCAATACTTTGTTCTTGTCCATGCTCTGGCTCTGGAGGGTGCAGCCTCGGAATTCACCTGGGCAATGGTGACGGAAAGACGGCAACGGGTATGTCAAGGAGCGAAATCCCTGACCAACACAGGCACTATGCAGGAGTGCGCAACCTCCTTGCACCGGGGGCCCGCCTCCGCCTGCATTCTAGCCTAACCTGCCTGCCAACGGGGTATAATGGATTCCCTTGGCAGCCTGTGCCAGACCACTCCTGGGGTCGGCCCGTGCTGGCCTCCGCAACAAGGAAGTAGTCCCACCCTGGCGGCTGACACTCCCATGTCCGTGCTACGCGGAGTCAACGACTCCATCTCCCGGTCCTTCATCGTGTTCTGGAAGACCATCAAGTCAGTCTATGAAGACCTGTTCAATTTCGTCTGGCTGAGCATCCTGTGGTGGGTCGGGACCCTGACCGTGGTGCTGGCCCCCGCCGTGCACATGGGCCTGCACCACGTGTCGTACCGGGTGTCCACCTACAAGCGAATCGACAACGATTTCTTCTTCTTTGGTGCCCGGCAGCACAAGAAGGAGTCCTACCTGGTGTACCTCCTGAATGCCACGGCGGGCGTGGTGTTGTTTGTCTGCATTTGGTTCTATCTCAATGTCACCCTGCTCTGGGTCAACCTGGTGGCCATCCCCCTGCTTTGGACCGCAGTCTTCTTCCTGCTGCTGACCCAGTTCCTCTTTCCCCTGCTCTGGGAACAGGAGGAACTTTCGCTGCAGCTGGCCTACAAGAACGCCATGATTCTGGTGCTGCGCTATCCGCTCTTCTGCATCCTGGTGTTCGTGCTGAAGGTCACGGTGCTGGTGTTGTTCAGCATTCCGGCCTTCATTCCTCTCTTCCTGTTTGGCCCGGCCTTCTCCACCGTCCTGTCCAACTACGCGTTGAACTATCTGTTGCAGGACATGGGACTGGCGCCGCCGCCCCCCGAATACGCCACCTGACAGGCCCGATCGCCTTTACTTGCGACTCCGCCGCCGCGCGCGTTTCCGGGGGGGATTCAGGCGGCGATGCTCGATCAGGGCCACCGCCTCTGCCACACTGATGGAGGCCGGATCGGTCTTCTTGGGGATGGAAACGTTGAGATCCCCATATTTGATGTACGGCCCGTACAACCCGTCCAAGACGCGGATGGCCTCTTGTTCCTGAGGATGGGCACCGATTTCCCTCAGCACCTTCGGCGCGGCACGGCGGGACCTCCGGGGCTGCGACAGCAGTTCGACTGCGCGGGGCAGCGTGATCGTGAAGATGGAATCCTGGTTGCCCAGATTGGCGTTGGTCCCGTCATGGCTGACATAGGGGCCGTACCGCCCCATTTGCACCTGCACCTCCTTCTGGTCCTGGGGATGGCCTCCCAGCACGCGGGGCAACGAAAGCAGGTACCGGGCTTTCTCCAACGTCACGTCATCGACCGCCATCCCTTTGGGCAATGACACCCGCTTGGGCTTGACGCCCTCGCCCTCCGCCTGGGGATCCGTCAACTGCACATAGTGCCCATAGGGCCCCTTGCACAGTTGGATGGCCTTGCGCCCCTCTTCATCCTTGCCCAGTTCCCTGGGGGCCTCCGTCTTGGCACGGAACAACTCCTCGGCCTTCTCCATGGTCAAATCGGCGGGCGGCAATTCTGGCGGTATGGAAACCCGCTGGGCGCCACTGCCATCCCCTGTGATCTCTTTCTCCATGAAGGGGCCAAAGCGACCGATGCGCACCTTGTAGTCGAGATTGGGCAATGTCAAGGACCGGAACAGAGACGGTTCGAGGCGGGCATCCTGCTCGCTGACCTGCACTTCCAACCCGTCCGCTCCCAAGTAGAAATTCTCCACGTAGCTGAGCCATTCCTCCTCACCCAAGGCAATCTGGTCCAGGTCATCCTCCATGCGGGCCGTGAATGCGTAATCCACCAGATAGGAAAAGGTCTGCTCCAGCAGGTTGACCACGGCCAAGGCCGTAAAGGTAGGGATCAATTCCTGCTTGCGCTTGAAGGCATAGTCCCGGGCCTGAATGGTCTCGATGATGGACGCGTAGGTGCTGGGTCGGCCAATGCCGTTGTCCACCAGGGCCTTGACCAGGCTCGCTTCCGTGAAGCGCGCCGGGGGCCGGGTTTCATGGCCTTCCAGTGCAAGATGGTCCAGGTCCAGCCGATCCCCATCGGCCATCGCGGGCAACGGCGCCTCCAAGGCCTGCGGCTGGCGTTCGGCCTCTTCCGGCGTAGGGCCGGAAGACCGGGTCTGACCATACAGGGCCAGATATCCCTGTTGCAGGATCTTGGTGCCACGAGCCCGGAATTCCGCCTTGACCACGTCCGGCTGGGCCGTGCCGTGGCGGACCGGTCCGGTGTCGTCACCGGCAGGGCGTGTCACGTCAATCTTGACGGTGACATTGTTCACCTTGGCATCCTGCATCTGCGTGGCCATGGTGCGCTTCCAGATCAGGTCATACAACGAAGCCTGACTGCCCGGCAGGGCCTTCTCGCGGGCAGACTGCATCCGGTCTCCGGCGGGCCGAATGGCCTCATGGGCTTCCTGCGCGTTGCGCGCCGATGTCTTGTAGAACCGTGGCTGGAGCGTGATGGCGTCTTCCCCGTACATGTCCTGAACCTTGGCCCGCACGGCCGCGACGGCTTGCGAGTTCAAGTGGACCGAGTCGGTCCGCATGTAGGTTATGTGCCCGTTCTCGTAGAGACTTTGGGCAATCCGCATGGTCTGTTCAGCGCTGTAGCCAAAGCGTCGATTGGCCTCAATCTGCAAGGCGCTGGTCGTGAAAGGGGGCGGGGGTCGCCGGGTCGCAGTGCGCTCCGCGACGGACTGCACATGCCAGTCCATTTCCGACAGCTGGGCAGACACGTTTTCGGCCTTGTCCTGGTCCAGAACGAGCGCTCCGATGCCTGCTGCCACGGTGCCGGTGTCCTTGTCAAAGTCCTTGCCGGTAGCAATCCGCACGTCATTGACGGAGTGAATGCGGGCCTGTGCCGGCCGCTGCCGGTCTGCCTGCAGATGCGCCACGATGTCCCAGTAGTGACCCGCCACAAAGGTGCGCCGGGCTCTTTCGCGCTCGACCAGCATCCGCATCGCCGCGCTTTGCACCCGTCCAGCAGACAGCTTGGGGGCCACCTTCTTCCAAAGGAGGGGGGACAGTGTGTAGCCCACCAGACGGTCCAGGATGCGACGGGCCTTCTGCGCATTGATCAGGTCGTCGTCCAGAGTCCCTGGATGTTCCAGGGCCGCCTGAATCGCGGCCTTGGTAATCTCATGGAACACAATCCGCTTGACTGGCACCTTGGGCTGCAACACATCAAAGACATGCCAGCCGATACTCTCCCCTTCCCGGTCTTCATCCGTGGCGATGATGAGTTCGTCAGCGCGTTGCAAGGCCCTCTTCAGGGTCTTGACAGTGTCCTTCTTGTCATGCGGGATGACATACAGCGGTTCGAACCGCTTTTCCACATTGACACCCAGCGAGGCCCATTTTTGCTTTTTGAACTTGGCCGGAATCTCTTGCGCGGAATTCGGCAGGTCACGAATGTGGCCCCGGCTGTCCACAACTTCATACCCGGCAGGCAGGAATCCCTTGATGGTGCGGGCCTTGGTGGGGGATTCAACTATGACTAACTTCGTCATCGGCTCCTCATGTCAGACATGGGCCGGCTGGCCCAATCTAGGAAAAGTACCATACACAGGTGGGGTACCATTGAACCTTAGTATTGCCCCACAGAATGACTTTCCATGGCACACAGTGTACTCCCATGACCCCTTCCCGTTCCCTCCCGGCCAGACGGAGTTCCATTGCCGCTTGGCTCTCGCTGATCATCTTAGCGGTTTTTTGCGGGGGTTGCACCTACCCCCAGACCTCAGGATTGTATGCCGATGTGGTTGTACATTCCGATGTGGCCCTCGCGCTGTCGGGATATGCCCTGCCGGGACAATCGTCGTGTAGTGGGACCTTTGTGCCCTGGGATCTGCCGCATGCGACTTCAGCGGCCCAATTCGCCGTCCGCGGCTTTGAGAGCAACGGTTCCGGTGTGGCGGCCGGCGACCTGGATCTGGATGGCGATTTGGATCTGGTGCTGGGCGGATTTGCCCAGCCGTCCACTGTGCTTTGGAATGAAGGGAATCTGGCATTCCAGGCGGAACCGCTGGGCGACGGTCTGGTCAGGGAAGTGCAGGTTGTGGATCTGAATGCAGATGGTTGGCTGGATATCGTCACCTCGCGCCGCGGGGCGGGTCTGGCTGCCTGGCGCAACACTGCACAGGCCCCGCGCGCGGACAGATTTGTGCCTCTGGTCCTGGAAGGGGTGGACCAGCCTCTGTATGCTCTGGACTGGGCCGACGCGGACGGGGATGGAGACTTGGACCTGGGCGGGGCCACGTACGATGCAGAGCTGCTGGAAGTGTTTGGCAGCAGTTTCATGATGAGTGACACAGGGGGCGCGTATCTCTACCTGCGTCATCCTCGATCCTACCAGTCTGTGCAATTGGCTGCGGAGGCCCAAGGGCTGGCGGCTCTGTTCATGGATGCCACCGGCAACGGCCTCCCGGAGCTGCTGATCGGCAACGACTTCGCCGTACCTGACATGGCCTTCGTGCAGACGCCCGCGGGGTGGGTGTCGGCCCACCTGTTCACAAACACCACCCATTCCACCATGAGTCTGGCTGCGGGAGACATTAACAATGACGGGCGCCTGGACCTGATGGCCACCGATATGAAGCCACCCTCCCAAGATCCCGCAGTCCTCGCGGCATGGGCCCCTGCCATGGCTGGCATGATGGCCGACACCATGGAAGAGCATGACCCCATCCAGCTCATGGAAAACACGTTGCAGCTGGCAGGGGCAGGGGGACAGTGGGTCAATAAGGGGCTGGAATTCGCGGTGGACGCCACCGGTTGGAGTTGGTCAGGCAAGTTCGGGGACCTGGACAACGACGGCTGGCTGGACCTGTACATCGTCAACGGCATGATGGAAGAGAGGCTCTTCTCGCACCTGCCCCAGCAAGAACTGGTGGAAGCCAATGTGGCATTTCGCAATATGGGCGGAGATCAGGCTGCAACCCCGACTTTTCAGGAAGTGTCCGCGTGGGGTCTGTCCAGCTTGCATAGCGGCAGAGGCCTGGTCATGGCCGACCTGGACCTGGACGGGGACCTGGACATCGTGACCAACAACATGCGGGGCCCCGCGCAGCTGTTTGCCAATGAGCTGTGCACTGCCAACCATCATTTTCTGGAAGTGGATCTGAGTTGGCCCGATTCCCCCAACACGCAGGCGGTAGGCGCGTCTGTGACAACCGCTGGCGCCGCCGGGACGATACACCGCCAGGTGCATGTGGCGGCCGGGTATTTGTCCGGTGAGGCGCCCCGTCTCCACCTGGGACTAGGTCCCACCATGGACTCTGTGGATCTTGTGGTCACATGGCCAGACGGGTTGATTTCCCATCTCTACGGGGTTCCGGCCAATGGTCTGCTGCAGATCACCCGCCGGGAATGAACCCGTGGGCCTGGCCTGCACAGCCGTCCCTGCAGAAGAAGCGGGGTTGTGACAAATGCGTGCTGCAGGGATTGCTATAATTAGGTGCCCGCGGATCTTGAGTTCCGTGCAGATTTCGGCATTGGTATGTTTGTGTCCACACCGTCTTTGGAGCAAGGAGCATGCGTAACATGAAAGCGCGCTATTGGATCTTGTCGTTATTGTTGATGCTCGCCATCGGGTTGGCAGGTTGTGCTGCACCGACCGGAGGGCAAGAGGCCATGGCCACAACCACAGTGACCTGGGCCTTGTGGGGCAGTCCTGCAGAAGTCGCGACCCACCAGGCGGTGGCAGACCAGTACATGGCTGAAAACCCCGATGTGAACATTGAGATTCTGGCCGAACCGTGGAGTGACTACTTCACCAAGATGCAGGCCCTGTGGGCCGGCGGGGATGAAGCCATCATTCCTGATGTCCTGTTCCTGTGGCCCACACCGCAATATGCGGCGGAGGGGGTCCTGGAAAACCTGCAGCCCTACATTGAACGGGACGACTACGACTTGGGCGACTACTGGCCCAGCCTACTCGAATCCGCCAAGTACAACGGCGATGTCTATGGACTGCCGCGGGACATTGGCCTGGAAGTCCTGTATTACAACAAGGGCATCTTTGACGCAGTGGGCGTGGCCTACCCAGATGACACCTGGACCTGGGACGACTTGCGCGCTGCCGCCGACCAGCTCAAGATAGTGGATGACAGTGGTCGCGTGGAGCGCTATGGCTTGGGCATGGAAGGCGGCAAGTACATGCTGTGGGTACTGCAGAACAATGCGGCCCTGCTGGATGACTTTCGCAATCCCTCCCAATGCACCATGAATGATCCCCGGGCTGTCGAAGCGCTGCAGTTCTTCGCCGACATGATGGCCAGCAACGAAGCCATGTCCAGCTCCAACCTCAGCCAGGCGGGAGGCGATGCGGCGGTCTTCCAGGCCGGACAGGTAGCCATGATCATTCAGAATGCCAGTCGGGTCAGCGCCTTCAATGCGGCCGAGATGAACTATGATGTGGCGGTGGTGCCGATCCCGGAAGGCGGTCGCAGAGCCGCCAGCGCCGGTGGCGCGGCCTGGACCATGAGCTCGGGCAGCGACAACAAGGAAGATGCTTGGCATTTCCTGCGATGGCTGCAAAGCACGAACGGGGGTCAGCACATCTACACCAGTTCCGGCGAGATATTCCCGGCCCTGCAGTCCACGGCCATGTCCGACGCCTTCTTGCAAGCCGATGCCCCCCCGCAGAACCGACAGGCCTTCCTGACCGAGGGCATGAACGGCAGAGTGGGACGTTTCGGCTACTTCCCCGAGTACGGCAGCCTGAATGGCAACCATGTGAGTCCCTTCATCGACCAGATTTGGACCGGCGACCTGACACCGCAGGAAGCCGTGGAAGCCATCTGCGCCGGTGTGGATCAGTTCCTGGCAGACGAGGGCTTCCCCCGATAAGCCCTGGCCTGCGTTAGACCAAGGCGGATGGAAGACAATCCATCCGCCTTTTTTGTATTTGCCCATGCTGCCCCCTGTCCCTTCCCCCCGCTGGTGGAATCGCTTTGATCCGGATCAGAGGTGGGAGGCCTACCTCTTTCTGCTGCCCAGCCTGCTGGGGTTTCTGGTCTTTGTGCTGATTCCCGTCTTTGTAGCCTTGGGCCTCAGTTTCTTCGACTGGTCTCTGCTGTCGCCGGCCCAGTTCGTCGGCATTGACAACTATGTCTACCTGCTGACGCGGGATCCCATCTTCCTGAAGGTGCTGGGCAACACCCTGTTTTTCACGGTCACCATCGTGCCTTTGCAGCTCCTGCTGGGCCTCGTCATAGCCACGGCCCTCAACCAGGCGGCGCGGGGCATCGCCTTCTACCGGCTCATCTATTTCATGCCGGTCGTGACCACTATCGTGGCTGGGGCCCTGGTGTTTCAGTGGCTGCTCAACAAGGACTTTGGCCTGGTCAGTGCCGGCATTTGGCGCATCAACGAAATTACGGGCATCCCGGTGCAGCCTCCCGACTGGCTCAACGATCCCAGCTGGGCGAAGCCGGCAGTGGTGATGCTGACCCTGTGGAAAAACGTGGGATTCACGATGGTCATCTATCTGGCTGGCCTGCAGTCCATTCCGCAGGAGTTGTATGACGCCGCGGAAGTGGATGGGGCGTCCCCGTGGCGCCGCTTCTGGCACATCACCTTCCCACTGGTCAGTCCCACCACCTTCTTCCTGCTGGTCATCCAGATGATCGGGGCCTTCCAACTCTTTGACGAGGCCTTTGTCATGACGCGGGGGGGACCGGCCCTGGCGACCACCACCCTGGTGTACTACATTTATGTAAATGCCTTTGAGTATTCCCGCTTTGGCATGGCCAGTACCGTGGCCTGGGTGTTGTTCGGGTTCATTTTTGTGATCACCTTCTTGCAGACTCGCCTGCAAACCCGGTGGGTGCACTATGAGACCGAGGACTGAGCCAGAGCCGCGACCCGGCCTGCACCCGTGGGCCCGACGGGGAGGCGGCAGGGTCCGCTGGCTTTTGCACGCGGGACTGCTGCTGGGCAGCCTGCTCATGCTGACTCCATTCCTGTGGATGCTTTCCACCTCCCTGAAGCTGCCACCCGAGATCTTCACCTATCCCCCGGTCTGGATCCCTGCCGACATTGCCTGGGCCAACTACCCGGCCACGCTGCAGGCACTGCCCTTTCACTGGTATTACTTCAACAGCACGGTGGTCAGCGTCAGTTCCACATTCATTCAGATCGGAGCATCGTCCCTGGGGGCCTTTGCCTTTGCCCGGCTGCGCTTCAAGGGACGCGACAGTCTCTTTCTGATGTATCTGGCCACGCTCATGATCCCCTTTCAGGTCACCATGATCCCCAACTTCATCATCGTGACCAAGGTCCTGGACTGGTACAACACCTACAATGCCCTGATCCTGCCCACGGCCTTTTCGGCTTTCAGTGTGTTTCTGCTGCGTCAGTTCTTCCGGAGCCTGCCCATGGAGATGGACGAGGCCGCTCGCATGGACGGCGCGTCCAGTTTCCGCATCTGGTGGCAAATCATCATGCCCCTCAGCGGACCGGCTCTGGCCGCCTTGGGCATTTTCGTCTTCCTGGGTTCCTGGAACTCCTTCCTGTGGCCTCTGATCGTGACCACCTCCGACCGTATGCGGACCATTCCAGTGGGATTGAGCGCCTTTCAGGGACAATACAACACGCAGTGGAACCTGCTGATGGCCGGATCCGTCATTGCCCTGCTGCCGGTGCTGGTGGTGTACATGCTGGGTCAAACCTGGTTTCAGAGGGGCATCACCCTGTCGGGCCTGGGCGGTCGCTGAGGGATCGCCCTGCCCGGGCAGGCCTGCATGCCGGAGGTCCGAGTTGCACGGAGCCAGAACGATGCTGCCGGTAATCGGCAAGGTCGCGAAAACGAATTCGCATGTGGTCTATCTGTGCCGCATCAATGAAGACGGCGCGCGCGATCAGATGCCGGTGGCCTCCGATTTCGCCTTTGGCCGGTTCGTGTCGGTGGACATGGTGGAGCCGTCCGGCATCGACCTGGGGCAGGTGGTCGGGGTCATCGTGGACACCCTGATTGTCGACCCCGACTTCGGCACGCCCATGAGCAGCCAGCTGGACGATGACGAAAGGGATATCACCATGCCCGGCTTCCTGCAGGCCGCCTTTACCTTGATCGAGGTGGTGGCGATCGGCTGGCGCAGCGGAGACAGGCCCTTTCAGCAGGCTGTGCCGCCGCACGCGCCCCGCATCGGCGCCCTGGTCCGGGCCATGGATGAAGACGAAGTCCGACGTTTCCACCGGCCGACACCGGCATCGTTCCAGATTGACTATCTGACTTTCCTGCTGGGCCAGAGCCAGCCCCTGGTCAGCCAAGTGGTCCTGCAGAAACTGGAATGGCTGCAACAGGCCTTTCCGGAGGAACGGAAGTCGCTGGAAGTCATTTACAACATTGTGGCCTGGCAATCGATTGTAGGAGCCATCCGCTGATGGTGCACGGCAGACCCATTGGCACCGCCAAGGGCCCGGGAGATAACACGTCCGAGTTCACGGCCATCGCCCCGGACCCGCAGCAACAGGCCAAATTCGGCGAGTTCGTGTATTTCCAGGATCCCGGGACTGCCGGGGAACGTGTGATTTTCGGGCGCATCAAGGATCGCCAAGCAGTGCGTCTTTGGCCCAACGAATACATGGCCCAACCCGAGGTGGACCCGGGCCACATTGCCCGTCTCCTGGGCTTTCGGGGGCTGGGCACCGAGGGTGTCCAAGTGCAGGGCACCGACCTGTACCAACTGAGCATTCAGATTCTGGGCCGGTTTGACCCGACCTTGCGGGACTTCATCAATCCCCGCATTGCCCCTTCCAGCGGCACGCCCATCTATCTCGCGACCGCAGAACAGCTGCGGGCAGTGCTCAGCCGTGTGGACCACGCGGATGAGGGCGGCGCCTACGTCGGGGACTTGATCAGCCGGGAGCGGGGGGCAGTGCCCATTGCGCTGGACGTGTCCCAGTTCACAAGCACGCATCTGGCCATCATCGCCAGCACGGGCAGTGGCAAGAGCTACCTGGCCGGCGTGCTGTTGGAAGAGATGATGATGCCCAAGAACAGGGGCTCCATTCTGGTCATCGATCCCCATGGAGAATATGACACCTTGCAGGACATGATGAATCTGCCTGATTTCCTGGAAGGCGACTACCGGCCTGAAGTGAACATACGCAGGCCCGAAGCCGTCCATGTGCGGATCGACAGCCTCAGCGAAGGCGACCTGGCCTACTTCCTGCCCAGCCTCTCGGAAAAGATGCGCTTTGTCCTGAATCGGGCCTACCGTCATGTCAACCAATGGGCCCGCCGGGAAAACAATGGCCAGTATGGACTGGAAGATCTGGTCAAGGCTCTGGCGTCGTCTACCGGATCAGCCGACGACGAGGAGGAACAGAGCAGGGACAAAAGCACGATCAACGGACTGACCTGGCGACTGAACTCCACGCTGGGCAACAGTCAGGTGTTCGACGACCACCGGGAGCTGAGACTGGCCGAATTGTTTCGGCCGGGGCGGTGTACAGTCCTGCAGCTCAGTGACATTGACGAGCGGGAACAGCAGATGATTGTGGCCACGCTGCTGCGCCGGGCCTACGATGCCCGCAAGGCCACCAGCAAGGGCATGGCCCAGCCCGGCGATCCGAACCACCTCGGATATCCCATCTTCTGCCTGCTGGAAGAAGCGCACAACTTCAGTCCCGCCAATGCGGTGCAGCCGGTGGTCAGCGCCACGATCTTGAAGACGATACTGAGCGAAGGCCGCAAATTCGGAGTCAGTATCGGCATGATCAGCCAGCGTCCCGGGCGCCTGGACAGCGACGTGCTCAGCCAGTGCATGACCCAATGCACCATGCGGATCATCAATCCGGTGGACCAAAACAAAATTGCGGAGTCCGTGGAAAGCATGGGCCGGGACCTCATCGGGGAATTGCCTTCCCTGTCCAAGGGGCAGGCCATTCTGGCGGGCGCGGGCGTGAACACGCCTGTCCTCATCAACGTGCGCACGCGCAGGACCCGCCATGGCGGACAGGATCTCGATGCCCCTGCGGAGTGGCGGCAATACTTCACAGGCGGTCAGGCCGAGCGCGACCGCCGGGATCAGGAGCCTGTGCGGGAAAACTCCACGGGTCCCACGCGGATAGACGGCATGCCCATGCTGTAGGAAAGCGGCAAAGCGGTGCATCCTGCCATCTACCTGCGGGTACAGGCCGCCCCTGTGCGGGATCCAGGGCCATGCAGGCCCGTCTGGAGGGCTTCCCGTACAGTACAATGACATCGATGTACGCACGGACCTATGCGTAGCAGCAAGAGGTGAAACAGTGTCCACCGCGCCATTTGAAGAGACCCGCGAAACCCTGCGAACAAGCCAAGGCGAGTTCGCCATGTACCAGATCCATGCATTGGATCGCCTGGGGATAGCCAACGTGGACTCCCTGCCCTGGTCACTCAAGATCCTGCTCGAGTCCGCCTTGCGTCAATGCGACGGCTTCACCATCACCGAGGAACATGTCAGCCTGATTGCCAACTGGAGCCCGGAAACGGCCGGCAAGGTGGAAGTGGCCTTCATGCCGGGACGGGTCATTCTGCAGGATTTTACCGGGGTGGCCAGCGCCGTGGACCTGGCGGCCCTGCGCAGTGCCATGCAACGCATGGGCGGTGATCCCGCCAAGGTGAATCCGCGCGTGCCCGTGGACCTGGTCATTGATCACAGTGTGCAGGTCGATCAGTTCGGCAGCCGTTTCGCATTGCATTTCAATGCGGAGAAGGAATTTGAGCGCAACCAGGAACGCTACGAGTTTCTGAAGTGGAGCCAGAGCGCCTTTGACCACTTTCGGGTGGTGCCCCCGGCGACCGGCATCGTGCATCAGGTCAATCTGGAATACTTGGCCAGCGGGGTGCTGACCGCCCCGAACGGACAGGGAGTCACCGCCTATCCCGACTCAGTGGTGGGCACTGACAGCCACACCACCATGATCAATGGCCTGGGTGTGCTGGGCTGGGGCGTGGGTGGCATTGAAGCCGAGGCCGTCATGCTGGGCCAGCCCATCTTCATGAACCTGCCTGAAGTGGTGGGCGTGCGTTTGCAGGGCCAGCTGCCGGAAGGCACCACAGCCACCGATCTGGTCTTGACTGTCACGGAAACCCTGAGAGCCGCAGGTGTGGTGGACAAGTTCGTGGAATTTTGCGGTCCCGGTCTTTCGCTGCTGGCACTGCCGGATCGGGCCACGCTGGGCAACATGGCCCCGGAATACGGGGCCACCATGGGATTCTTCCCCACCGATGCCGAAACCCTGCGCTACATGCGACTGACAGGACGCTCTGCAGAGCAGGTGGAACTGGTGGAAACCTACACCAAGGCGGCGGGCATCTTCCATGCGCCCGAGACTCCGGAACCCACCTTCACCCAGGTAGTGGAGGTGGACATGAGTGCAATCAGGCCGAGCGTGGCAGGCCCCAAGCGACCGCAGGACCGCATCGAGCTGAATCGGCTGCAATCTGCCTGGTCCACCATGTTGACCGGGGACATGGGCCCCCAGGGTCTGGCAGTGGATCCAGGCCGCGCAGAGGACGAAATGCCTGTGCAGCCTGAAGGCGCAGCGGAGCCCGCCTATACGTTGCAGCACGGCGACATCGTGCTGGCAGCCATCACCTCGTGCACCAACACCAGCAACCCCTCGGTCATGATCGGGGCGGGACTTCTGGCCCAGAAAGCGGTGGAAAGGGGCCTGAGCACCAAACCGTGGGTCAAGACCAGTCTGGCCCCCGGAAGCAAGGTGGTGACCCGGTATCTGGAAGCCAGTGGCCTGCTGCCCTACCTGGAGGCATTGAATTTCTTCACGGTGGGATATGGCTGCACCACCTGCATTGGCAACAGTGGCCCCTTGGCCCCCCACATTGTGAACGCCATCCAGGAAGGAGACCTGGTGGTCTCCAGCGTGCTGAGTGGAAACCGGAACTTCGAAGGCCGGATCAATCCCGACGTAAAGGCCAATTTCCTGGCCAGCCCCCCACTGGTGGTGGCATTTGCCTTGGCGGGCACCGTGAACTTCGACATGGCACAGGACTCTCTGGGCATGGACGCCGAGGGCAATGAGGTGTACCTGAAAGACATCTGGCCTTCGCAGCAGGAGATCCAAGACGCCATTGCCCAGAACCTCGATGCCACAATTTTTGGCAGCGAGTACAGCAACGTCTTTACAGGCAACGAGGCCTGGAACCAAATCAAGAGCACGGACAGCGAAATCTATCCCTGGGATGTTCACAGCACTTACGTGCATGAGCCGCCCTTTTTCCAGGACATGGATCCGGAACCCGCTCCGCTGCAGTCCATTCGCGGTGCACACGTGCTGGCGATCATGCCTGATTCCACCACCACGGACCACATCTCGCCCGCCGGTTCCATCGCGCCCGCCAGCCCTGCTGCAGAGTACCTAAGGACCCAGGGCATTGCGCGGTCCGAGTGGAACACATACGGCACCCGGCGGGGCAATCACGAAGTGATGCTGCGCGGCACCTTTGCCAATGTCCGGGTCAAGAACCAGATGCTGGACGGCAAGGAAGGCGGCTACACCGTCTATGTGCCCTCGATGGAAGAACTGAGCATCTACGATGCCGCGGTGCGATATCAGGCACAGGGAACGCCCCTGATAGTGTTGGCCGGCAAGGAATACGGCACCGGTTCCAGCCGGGATTGGGCAGCCAAGGGTACCCAGCTGCTAGGGGTGAGGGCCGTGATTGCAGAGAGCTATGAGCGTATCCATCGCAGCAACCTGGTGGGCATGGGTGTATTGCCATTGCAGTTCAAGGCAGGTGAGAATTGCGATTCTCTGGGTCTGACAGGATTCGAGAACTTCGACATTCTGGGCATCAACGATGCAATGACCCCAGGACAATCTTTGCAGGTGCGGGCCACGGCGCAGAACGGGGCCGTCACGGAATTCTGGGTGGACAGTCGCGTGGACACTCCCGTGGAAGTGGCGTACTACCGCCACGGCGGCATTTTGCACTCTGTACTGCGCACCTTCTTTGAGAAAGAGGCGCAAGAGGCCCAGGCCGCGCCCTGAGAGCGCAGCGTTGCTGCCGACAGCCTTGGCTGCAGAGGAACATTTCTGACCCAGCCCCCAACCCCATGGGAGGCAGTTTCGGAAAGTGGCAGGAAACATTGTGTGTCCTGCCACGGAGATAACGGGAGTTGTGAACAAGACGCATGCCGGTTTGGGCAATGGCCCGGCCCGTTGCTATGCACCGGACCGGACCTCTCCAGTGCCGGAGTCGGGCGAGGCTGCTGCCTGCAGGGGGGCCGTGCGCACATACGCCTGACGTTTCTCTGCGGGCATCCGGCGCAACTCGGCCAGAGGAGTGTCAAAAGGCTCGCGGTCCCAGCGGGCCGCGGCCATGTCGTACCGGCCCAGATCCCAGGCCCGGCAGGCCCGCACGGTGTGGCCGGCCCGGTCGAACTGCAAGCCCCAGACCGTCACCGGGAGAGAGCGGGCCTGTCCAGCCGCAGCGTAGAAGGTGCCGAACGCCTGCCGCAGCGCGGCCTCGGGCGTCCGGTCCACCTTCAGTTCCAGCAGGCAGATGCGCTCCGGCAGTTCCAGTGCCAGGTCTACGCGGCCCATCCCCGTCGGCAGCTCCGCTGTCAAAGGCAAGTCCAGAGATTGGCACAGGATATGCAGCAGGGCCTGGTAGAAGGGTTCATAGGCGGCGACGTGTTGGTCGCCGAATTGATACAGCATGCCAGGCACGGCCTCCAGACAGCCAGCCAGTACATGGCACAAGGTCTCCGCGTCTTGGCGTGCCAGGGCGTCCCGCAACCGCGTCGCCGTGGAGACGCGGGGGAACGCCTGGTTCTCCAGCCACGCCGGCGCGGTCTCCGCGAACCACTCCATCAAGGATTCCCCAAAGGCTTCCCGCACTTCGTGATTGGGAAAAGTCAGGACTGGAGGCACGGAGGCATCCAGTGTCAGGTAGCCGGCCTGAAACAGGAGGGCGGCAAGAGGTAGCCGGTCGGCATCGAACGCGACCCGCGTCAAGGGTTGGGCATCCTGTCCTTCCAGAACCGGCAAGGATGGTATATGGCGACCGCGCAGCCCCCGCAACAGCACCTTGGGCGTGCCCGTTTCGACCCAGCGGCGGGGCAAGCGATCCAAGGTCCAGCGCGCGGCCGTATCCGGGATTGTCAGGTCCTCCAAACACCCGGCCAAGGTATAGGGATTGAACACGGCCGCCGCCCCCTCGGCAAAGCGATAGCCGTTGTACTGCCGTTCCAGGGCCGCATACAGATCTTTGGAGGTGCAGTCTAGGTGGCGGGCGCCCTGCGCCACCAGAGCAGCCACGCGCGGCTCTCGCAGTTCCGCGTGCGTGAACCCCAACAGGCTGTTCACGTCGGCCCGGTGCGACAGGTCCGTGAGATGGTTGGCACCGGAGAACATGCCGGTGTGGGCCAGCCGTGTAATACCGGTGACCAGCGTATGCTCAATGTGGTGGCTGCTGTCCTTCAAGGCTCCATAGAAGGCGCGCAGGACATCCAGAATGTCCTCCAGCGCTTGGGGCCGGTCCAGGTTCTCGGTGGCTGCCGTGTCATACTCGTCCACCAGCACTACGACCCGTTGGCGGGCGCGCCGGGCCGCAGTACCGACCAGATGTCGCAGCATCCAGTGGGGGGGGGCCGTGGAGTCCGGCGCGAGGTCCAGAACCTGGGCCGCCGTACGCACCGCAAGGCGCAGTTCGCAGCGCAGCGCAGCGGGCGTATGTACGCCGCGCAGTCCCAGGTTTAGGCGCACCACAGGGCGCGTGCGCCTCTCCCAATTCCAATGGCCTGCCTGTCCCACCCACGTGTCTTGGAACAGATCCCGCCGGCCTTGGAACAAGGCCTCGACGGTGGAAAGCAGAAGTGTCTTGCCAAAGCGCCGCGGGCGCGCCAAGAACAGGTGACGGCTGTGCCCCGGCGCGAACAATCCCGCGATGCGGCGCGTTTTGTCCACATACAAGAAATCGACGTGCGACTGGATGTAGGTAAAGTCGTCATCGCCGACGGGCAGTCGGGGAATCATGCCGCCACCTTCGAGAGGCACCGTGCCAAGGCGCGCGCCGACCGCTCAAACTGGACTTTGGAGTCCGTTCCACCGAAGTCCTGCTTCATTGCTGTCTCTCCGCCGCTTCCGACCGCCGCGTGTCCGGCGGGGTAGCCCAGAAACAGGCCCCGAGACCGCTCTCGTTCCGTCCGCAGCAGGCGTATCTCCAGCATCCGGCCTTTGAACACCGTACCAGTGTATCACCAGTGCCACAATGGGGTCCGCGCGTCACATGGTGTCCAGGGCAATCGCAAAGTCGTCACAAGCCCAGGATTTCCTCCCTGCAGGCCAGATTGCGCCCCGCCTGGAGGCGCTGGTTTTCCATCCCCCATGTTGTGCGGGTATGACGGCGCAAGAGTGTGTGGGCCGTGTGCCGCAGCACGGCCCTGTAGCGGGTGGCAGGGCCTTGGCGGAGCCGACATGCGTCCTCCCGGAAGGCCACATCCAGGACCCAGGGCAGGGAGTTCTCGCGCCCGGAGGGCGGCCCGCAGCGCGGGGACATCCGGGGGGCCGCGAGAGACGCAGTGCCGGGTCTGGGCGGTGCTCTGCGCGCCTGGGCGACGGAGGGCTTCCACTTCAATCAGGCTCTGCAGATCCGGCTCGTGGCCGTGGGGATCCACGGGTTTCCGGGGCACCAATTACCCGGCCCTGCCGGGTTTCGATGCGGCCATGACCGCCGTGGACGGTCGTGTGCCGGGCGCGGGGTCTGGGGCTCACCGCCGCGTCCTCGGTGCGCGCCAGGGCGCAGGGGTCCTGGATGGCCGCCTGCCGCGTGGCCTGATGGCCCTTGACCGCCAGCATGGAGTCGGCCTGCTGAGCCCGCAGGGTGTGGGCCATCTCCTGCTGGGTGCTCCACCCACGGCGTGGGTCCCCGGTCCCGCGTCACGATGCCGCCCGCCCGCGTCCGCCGCAGGGCGGGCAGGGCCGCGGGTTCGTTGCTTTGGGGGGCCACTGCCTCCTGGCCCAGGGCCACACCCTGCGCGGCGCTCTAGGCGCTCACCCTCGGCAGGGCCGGCAGGTCGACACTCCGGTCGGGCGCGCGGCGCAGGGTCTGGCCGTCCACGGCCACCCCGGTCGCCGGCCCCAGAGCCGCCCGACTCGCCACCCCGCGGGCACACCGCGCCTCCCGCGGCTGCGGGTCCCGCAGCCGCCGCACCCGGTCGGGAGACGGAATGCCCAGCGGCAACGCCAGCCAAGTCGCACACCAGGCCTGATGGTCGCGGCCGAACTCCGCGCTGCCGGCCACGGCATGGACACCGCCGATGCCGCTGGCGGTGTCCAGCGACTGCCAGGACACGCCCTGCGCTTTGGTGCTCATGTGTGCTCTGTGGTGGGTACGGCACCCATGCCGACATTGTTCCTCTTGGACTCCGATGCGCGACTTTGCGATGGCCCTGCATCTTGGGCGTGCCAGTGCGGATCCAGAGGCTGGACAAACTACGCGCAGCCGCATCGGGTGCCGTCAGAGCGCGCAATCCCCCGGCCAGAGTGTAGGGATTGAACACGGCCGCCGTCCTCTCTGCGAATCGATAGCCGTTGTGCTGTCGCTCCAAGGCCGCATACAGAGATTCAGAGATACAAGTCCAAGTGGGGGCTGTCGTCCCCGTAGCCTAGCATCAGTCGGCAGGCCCGGATTGCACCCCACTCGACAAGCAGATGCAGTTGAAAGCCATAGGAGTTACGCAGTTGCAGGGGATGCGGAGGGCATCAGACAACCATGCCCAGGGTCTCACAGAGTGGTGCGCTGCGGGCTGTCGAGTAGGATAGAGAGTACCGCCTCGCTCCATGGTCAGAACCTGTGTCATGAATTCCGCCCGTTGCCACCCGGAAGACACCATCCATCACCGGATTGCCTCCCCGGATCGATATACCTGCACGGAGGCCGCCCGGCGGCAACCACAGGCCGGCACCGCCCCCACCCACGATGCCCTCACGCGCCTGCTCCATCGACAGCCGCCCGACACGGAGGCGCTGTGGCAGGAAGCCCAGGAGCAGGGCCCACGGCGCCGCGGGGTCCTGATCGTGGATGATTCGACCTTGGACAAACCTTATGCCCGCAATATGGAACTGGTGACCCGGCACTGGAGCGGCAAGCATCACTGCGTGGTGTCCGGCATCCACTTGGTGACCCTGCTGTGGACCGATGGCACCGTGCGCATCCCATGTGACTTCCGGATCTATGACAAGCCGATGGGCGGCAAGACCCAGAACGCACATTTCCGGGAGATGCTGACAGCCGCCCACGCGCGCGGTTTCCCGCCGGCATACGTGCTGTGCGACAGCGGGTACAGCAGCCTGGACCACCTGCAGCCTCTGCGGACGCTGGGCTTCCCGTGGCTGACCCGCCTCCAGTCCCACCGCAAGGTCCACCCGGACGGGCAAGGCCCTGTGCAGATCCAGGGATCTGGAGATACCCCCGGAGGGGCGCGAGGTGCATCTGCGCGGCTATGGCTCGGGAGCCCTCTGGGCGCGGGTGTTGCGGACCGTCACCCCACACGACGACGCGGCCTGCGGGGCCACCCGCTACCTGACCCTGACCGACCCGGCCCGCCACACCCTGGCCCGCCAGACCTGGGCCATCGAGGACTACCACCGCGGCCTCAAGCCGTGCACGGGCGTGGAAAAAGCCCAGGTGCGGGCCGCCCGGGCCCAGATCGCGCACATCAGCTTTGCCCTGCGGGCCTTCCTGCGGCGGGAGGCCTGCCGCCTGCGCACCGGCATCCGCGGGTATGAGGCCAAGGCCTCCATGGTCCGCGAGGCCGTGCGTCGCTATCTGGCCAACCCGTTCTATACATTGCCCGCAACTGCGTAACTCCTAAGCCATACAACCGGACCATCAAAGTTTGGCCTCAGGCCGCGCTCCCCGCAGGCGAGATCCCGGCCCTGCCTCTGTGGCCTGCAGGCCACAGAGGCAGGGTCACAGACGGCGTCCACTCTACACACCGGCGGCGGCAAACCAAGTCGGGGTGTGCCAACTGCCTCTTCTACCATGCATTTTTATATCTTTTATAAAGTTATATTTGTATCTTTTTCACATACAATCGTTTGAAAGAGTATAGAATAGTGTTCTGTAGCAACATTATTGCAGCTTTGATCAATTCACAGTACAAAACTGGAAGGGCGTCATGCTCCTGCGTTTCTCCGTAACGAATTACGGCTCCTTCAACGAAAGACAAGAACTGTCGCTAGTGGCTTCGTCGCTCAGAGACGATGAAACAGGACTGATTCCATGGCCCCATGCATCTGAACATGCCAATCTTCCACAGCTATTGCCATCTGCTGTCATATTTGGTCCCAACGCAGCAGGGAAATCCAAATTTGTCAATGCCGTCATGTTTCTAAGATCCCAAGTTCTGTATTCACAAAACAGAGGGGATATCGAAGTCCCAATTCCCCGGGATCCTTTTCGTCTGGCCCCAGACAACCAACAAGAACCCTCGGTATTCGTCGTAGAGTTTCTAGTAGAGGGTGTACTGCATGAGTACGGTTGTGAGCTCACCGAAGCGGATGTAAAAGCCGAATGGCTTTATCGCTTTCCTGCGCAAAGAAGACAGATCCTTTTTGAACGCGAAGGAACGGATTTCAAGTTTGGGCGCTCTCTTAAGGGATACAACAAACGGATTGCTGCGTTTACCCGCCCGAACAGTCTTTTCCTATCTGCTGCCGGCCAGAACAACCATCCTCAACTCAGTGCAGTGGTGCAATTCTTTGCTGCCATTGGAGGTACAAATTCGTTGTCTCCCAGTGCAGCCCGAGTCTCATCTGCTCTCGCCTCTCCGGAAAACATTGACAACCGGGTCTTGGGGTTCCTTAGACAAATTGACACAGGAATCGTAAATATTCGGAGTCAGGTGCGAAGAGTACCAGAAGAACAACCTGAGCGGATGCAAAAATTGCGGTCGTTTATGGCATCACTTTCAGACCGAGAGCAGTCCTCATATTCCGATTTGGCAAGTGAAGAAGAGGAGCACCTGGTGCTTGAACATGCAGGGGAAGATGGTTTCCGGGCAGCATTTGATATCAATGAGGAGAGTGCAGGTACAAGAAGACTCCTGTTCATGCTCCCTCCATTGTTACACTCGCTGGATACAGGGTCTTTGTTCATTCTGGACGAACTGGATGTCAGCATTCACACTTTGGTGTGCGAACTTGTCCTTGACTTGTTTCGATCAGCTGAAACGAATCCCGAAGGAGCACAGCTCATCGCTACAACCCACAATACGGAACTGCTCAAGAGCGAGCTTCTGCGACGAGACCAGATATGGTTTGCGGAAAAGAATACAGAAGGCGCTACTCAGCTATTCTCCCTGGCGGAATTCAGTACTAGAAAAGATGACAACCGCAAGAAGGGCTATTTGGAAGGACGGTTCGGGGCCATTCCCTTCGCCAGAAGAACTACAGATCTCGGGGCGTTCGACAAAATAAATGGAAACGGTGATGAAGAGGAAATCCAGCAGGTCAAGATCCAACCTGCTTAAGCGAAAAACAAAAAATAGAAATCCTCTTGCACGTATCGTTATTTATTGCGAAGGAGAAGTAACTGAGTACTGTTACTTTGAAGCCTTGAGGGTGTTATACAGAATTCAACCAGTGCATCTTAAGACCGTTGGAATGGGAAGCGGACCCAAACAAGTCGCGGAAAGAGCAGTCAGACATTGCCAAGCCAACCGGAGAGACTTAAACAAGAACAAGGCCAATTTTACCGATCAAGTTTGGGTGGTGTTTGACAGAGATGAACATCAAGACTACAAATCGACCATAAGGAGATGCGAAGATGTTGGAATACAGGCGGCTTACTCCAATCCATGTTTTGAACTGTGGCTGATTCTCCACGACTGCGATATGGACCAGCCGTTGACGCGCCATGAAGCCCAACGCATTTGTCGAGAACGGGGCCTGTTTAGCCAAGGTTCCGAGAAAAAGCCTAGCCCGCAGCTTGTGGATAACAAGCGGGTGCTCTTGGCCGAGCAAAGAGCGGTCCAGCAGCTGCGCAAACGGCTCGAGGAAGACCTACAATACGGTCCACCATCCACCAATGTAGGAAGTCTGACCAAGATGCTTCGGAGCAATGGAAGGGCAACATTGTAGTTTGCCAAGCAATTGAACCAGCAGATGGGTGAAGCGAGCTCTGCACGAAGCACAGAGGTGCAACCTACTCCAAATCCATTGCCTTTATCGCCCAGACCGCATCTTATGCAACCCGAGTCGGCACCATGTCAGAGGATGCTCAACTCAGGTCCGCGGCCGTGAGGGGCAGTGGAATGATCAAGGCAGGTTCGTCGTCCTTCTGGGCCAGACCTCCCGTTTCCGATATGGGAAGTTTGGCTCCGGTCTGGATGTCGTAGATCATCACGTGCAGCAGGTACCGGCTGCTTTCCCGCCAGTCGGTCGGCGCTTCCACATGGGTGAAGTCCAATTGGAATTGACCCGCCGGGGTAGCCCGGTCGGGAAATGACCCAAACTGCTCGGTGTGAGGCAACTTGATCGGGGTGCCGTCCGGCAGCACCTCGTGCAGCCAGGCAATGTACCGGTAGCGGGCACGTGGCGGATCTTCGACTCGCCAATAGAGGGTCAGGGGGAGCTGACTGGCATCCCACAGTCTCTGCCCTGTGTCAATGGCCTCCAGCCTGAACGTCCCGCCGAAGGTTGCTCCGACTTCCACATCGGCGGTGAGGGGGATTGCCGGGACAGGATTGGGATCTTCCGGCAGAAACAGGAACAAGGCCAGGCTGGAATTGGGGTGGAAAAATCCCCAGTCCTTGTGCTGGTGCATGTTGCCCCTCAGCCACAACAGCACTTCATGGTCTGGATCCTCATACGGCAGGGTCCTGTCTTCGAGCATCCAGACCCTTTCGTAGTCCGTGGCCGTGTCTGCCAGATGCTCTTGTGTATTGAGCAGCCATCGCCCGGCGCGAATAGGGGGCATGGCCTCCCAGTTCACATGAAAGCCAGCAGCCTGGGCCGCTTCAATTTCCTCCATGGGAAAGTAATAGCGGAAGAGGCGCCAGCTGTTGGGCCCTTTGAACACCACCAGATCCCCTTCCCGGATCTGATCCTCCAGAATCCGCCCCACCAAGTCGTAGTCCGGAGCCTTGCCGTAGTAGGGAGACTCGTAGTAGCGCCAGGAACTGTAGACCGTGCCCCCCATCAGGAGCAGACCACAGACCCATGTCGCCCGCAGGTGATAGGAGGAAAGGGCGGCCAGTCCAGAGGCGACCAGAACCAGGAAGATGCCAATCAGTTGCGCATGGTGGCGAGCCGCCATGTAATTGGGCTGCACGAAGGACAGGGCAAAGAGCGCCGCAACCGGGAGTAGAAGATACAGCCCGAGGAACCAGCCCTGAACCTGGCGGACCTCCTTGGAGCGCACTGCATAGTAGATGCCATAGGTGCCCAGCGCGATAAAGACGGTATCCAGCCAGCCGACCTGGTCCCGGCGCGCACTGAGTCCAGCGCCGAAGGCGTGCACCAATTCCTGACCCACGGTCCAGAGGCCCACAGGGGCGAAGTTGGAACCGGCCCCAGGCTGGGACATGATGAAGCGATACACCACGAAGACCAAGGTGCCGGTCAGTGCCAGCACGAAAGTCATCACCTCAATGGCGAACTTGCGATCCACGCGCAGGAGATACACGGCACCCAAAAGGCCGTGCAGGGGCAACAGCATCAACGAGTAGTAGTGGGTGCCGAGAGACAATAGCAGAGCGACAAAATAGAGGACTGCCCACTTGCCATTGTGATCAAAGCGTTCTTGCACGTAAGACCATGTATCCACCCATTCCCACAGTGCCCAGATGGCCAGCAGAGAGACCAGCATCCACAAGGCGTAAGGCCGAGCTTCCTGTCCATACCAGAGAATGAACGGATTCAGCGCCACCAAGGCGGTGGCCCAGAACTCCGTGCCTTGCGGCACAAGTTGCTTGCGGGCCAGGAAACGGGCAAATCCCCAGGCCACGGGCACAAGCAGAGTGGCCGCACACAAGGAAACGAACCGCAATGCAAAGGGGCTGTCCGCACTGGCGCGCAGCAGCAGACCCAGTGCCACATAGAAGGCCGCCGGATGCTGATCCCACGTAATACGCTCTCTTTCGCTGTCCCAGAGAACCAGCTTGCCAGCCAAGAGATCCCGCCAGCCCTGCTCGGAACGCTGCAGGCTCAGACTCTCGTCCCACCAGACGGTCTTGGCATCCAGATCGAAGGACAGGCGGGCGAAAGCCAGCAGAATGCAGATCACCGGGAACCAGCGATCCCAGGCTATGGAAACATGGTTGACCTTCTCAATCAAGGCAGACATGAGAGTATCCGCTACCCACGGCCGGACTCACTGATGTCACCAGGAAGAAGGGAAAAGGAGCCAATCCAAGCCGCGACGGCTGCCAGGCCGTACAAGGCGGAAGCTCCGGACTCATGAGGGCACGGCAGCTCTTCAATGCGTGATGCGCCGCACCTGTCTCACATTGGGCAGACGGTCCAATTGCGACATGACCCGGGAGAATTGACGGGCATCCTCCAATTCCAGGTCAACATGCACGGTGGCCACGTTGTCCGTTTCGTTGACCTGTGCGTCCGCGCTGCGCAGATTCAGCTTTTCGTCCGCCATCACCGCCGTGATGTCCCGCAGCAGGCCAGCCCGGTCATAGGCCTGCACTTCGATCGTGACATCAAAACGATCCGGTTTGCTTGCGTTCTGTCCCCACCGCACTTCCATTATGCGCAACGCCTCTTCCGGATCTCTCTGGCGTGCCTTCAGATTGGGGCAGTTCCGCTTGTGGACCGTGACTCCTTTGCCGCGCGTGATATACCCCAGCACCTCGTCCCCAGGCAGGGGCTTGCAACAGCCTGCCAGCTGCGTAAACAGCCCAGACTGACCCTGTATTTCCACCGAGGAAACTTCCTGCGGCTCTGCAGGGGAGGGTCCAGGCACGCTGATCCGCCTCTCTGCCGCCCGTTCCCGCCTCTCTCGCTCCAGGATTTTCTGGGCCAGACTGTGCACGCTGATGTCTGAATAGCCCACGGCAACCAGGAAGTCGTCCAAATCCTTGTAGCCGCACATGGCGGCAAGCTCTTCAAAGCCGTACTTGACTGAATGCCGCTTCAATTCCCTGTCTACAATCAGGCGGCCATTGGCGATGGCGGATTCCCTGCCCTGGCGGCGGAAATAGGAGAGGATCTTGCTGCGGGCGCGTCGGGTGCGGATGTAGCCTGCATCCTGATTCAGCCAGTCGCGACTGGGGCCACCCCATCTGGCCGCGATCACGGTGACCTGATCCCCATTTTCCAGCTTGCGGTTGAGAGGCACCATGGTGCCATTCACCTTGGCCCCCCGGCACCTCTCGCCCAGTTCCGAGTGGATATGGTAGGCAAAGTCGATGGGAGTGGCCCCTCCGGGCAAATCGATGACATCGCCTTGGGGCGTAAAGACGTATACCCGGTCTTGAAAGACATCGGACTGCAGGCTCTGCATGAACTCTTCGGCATCCACATCGTCCTGATGCCAGTCCATCAAGGACCTCAGCAGCGCCACCTTGTCCGAGGGGTCTTGCACAATGGAACTGCCTTGCTCCTTGTAGTGCCAGTGGGCGGCTACGCCGAGTTCTGCGACCTCGTCCATCTCCCGCGTGCGAATTTGCACTTCCATGGAAGTGCCGTCCGGCCCGATTACGGCGGTGTGCAACGACTGGTACATGTTTTCCTTGGGGTTGGCGATGTAGTCGTCGAACTCCCCGGGAATGGGACGCCACAGGCCGTGTATTACGCCCAGGCTGGCGTAGCAGTCCGAGACGGAGTCCGTGACGATCCGAAATCCTTGGATGTCGTAGACCTCGCTGAAAGGAATGCCCTTCCGCTCCATCTTGCGGTAGACACTGTAGATGTGCTTGGGCCGTCCCGTCACTTCGGCCTTGATCGGCACTTCCGCCAGTTTCGTCTTGATCAGGTCCCGGGTGCGGATGGCCCATTGCTCCCGTACCCGTCGTTTCTGGGCCATGGCCCTGGAAATCTCGTCGTAGACCTCCCGGTCCAAGTGGCGCAAGCTCAGGTCCTCCAGTTCCCACTTGAACTGGCCAATCCCCAGACGATTGGCCAGCGGAGCGAAGATCTGCAGCGTTTCATGGGCCACCGCCTTGCGCTTCAAGGGCGGCAGACCATCCAGGGTCCGCATGTTGTGAACCCGGTCCGCCAGCTTGACGATGACCACGCGCGTGTCATCGACCATGGCGACGAACATCTTGCGCAAGGACTCAGCCTTGCGTTTGGAGGTCTGCGTGCCCTCAATCTTGCCCAGATTGTCAATGCGCTGCAGCTTGGTGACTCCATCCACCAAGCGCATGATTGCGGCCCCCATGCTGTCTTCCAAGAGTTGCAGGGAACACTCGGAGTCCTCGACCACGTCATGCAGCAAGGCGGCACAGAGGGCTGGCGTGTCCATGCCCAGATCCAGGAGGATGGAAGCCACGGCCAGCGGATGCAGAATGTAGGGTTCACCGGACTTGCGGGCCACCCCTTCATGAAAGAGATGAGCGATGACAAAGGCCCGCATGACCAGACCCTTTTCCTGGGCGGACACGATACCGTTTATGGTCTGCAAAAAGGCCAGCAGCGAATCCAGAACGACCCCATTCAGCTCCACTTCAAAGGGGTCTGCAGGGCGGGCTGTGCCGGGCACCGGGAATGGCCAGGCAATCCGGAGACAGTCCTGCAGGTCGGCAGGCAATGGGGATTCGCTAAGAAAGAGGAAGCTGGGAGCGCGACTTCCAGACTCGCGGTCCGCCGCAACCAGAAAAGTGTGGAACCCGACCTTGTCTGATTGCGCAGCCGTTACGGTAGCAGTTGCCGACTTTGACCGGCGGACAGGGAGGGCATCTGCTGGCACACCCCCCTGGGGCCTTGCCACGACCTGTTTGACAGCCAATTCCCACTACCCTCTCACGCTCTGTGCGGCCCGCCGGCCACAGGGCTCCAATGTACAGCAGCGCTTCGCTGCATCCTGTACTGCGCACTGTTCCCGGAGGCCCTTTGAGTATAGTCTATGCATTGTACGCGCCAGCAAGCCACATCCCCTCCGCGGAACCCACTCCACCCGCCGCCCGCGTCTCCAGTACATGCAGAGCCTGGCCCGTCGGCCAAGAGACCGCAATGTGAGAGGCCAGCTCGCTGGTGGAAATCCTGGAGACATCGCACCAGACGGCCTGTTCCAGCCGCCGAAACCCAGTGTACTGATGCCGAATGTAGCGGTGCGTGTGGTGCTTGGCCTGCTGCACGGCCTGGCGCAAACTGAGTTTTCCCTGCAGATGCTGAATCAGGGAGCGATACCCCAAGGCTTGCAAGGCGGGCAATGCCGGGTCATATTCCTGCTCAAGCAGCCACCGGGCCTCCTCGCACAGACCCTCCGCCATCATGGCATCCAAGCGCGCATCCACACGCTGATGCAGCTGCGGACGGGGACATGTCAGCCCCAGTATGTGCAGCGGCCAGACCGGAGGCCGTTCCCCCTCCAAGTGTCGTTTGGATGCCCCGGTCTTGAGAAAGATTTCGAGGGCCCTCACGATACGGCGGCCATTGCGGGGATCTGTCATGGCCGCGGTGTCGGGATCCAGGTCTGCCAGCCGCTGGAAGAGAGATTCCACGCCCAGCCTTTCCAAATCCCTTTCCAGCTGCACCCGGAGTTGCGGGTCCGGAGCCACCTTGGGGAAGCGCAAGTTGTGGACAATGGATCGCACATACAGCGGGGTCCCTCCCGTCAGCACCGGGATATGGCGCCTGGCCAGCACGGCCTCGATGGCCCGTGAAGCCAGCTCCTGGTATTCCGCCACGGTCAGGACACTGTCCGGTTCTCTTATGTCAAACAGATGGTGGGCCACTGCAGCCCGCTGGACCATGGTCGGCTTCGCCGTGCCAATGTCCATGTGACGATACACCTGACGGCTGTCCGCGTTGACCACCTCAACCGGCAAGTGCCGGGCCAGCGCCAGTGCCAGGTTGGTCTTGCCCACGCCCGTAGGGCCCACCAGCACCAGTACGGAGCCGGCCAGATAAGAAGGCAGATTCTCAGTCTGCGGCATGGTCGCTGCGATCCAATCCCCCTGCCAGTGGTCGAAAACTGCGCCTGTGTTCCGGACAGGGTCCAAGTTCGCTCAAGACCTGCGCGTGATACCGGGTCAAGTACCCCTTGTGTTGCCCAAATCCGTATTGTGGGAACCTGTCGGCGGCGGCGACCATGTAGGCGTCCCGATGCACCTTGGCCAAGATGGATGCCGCGGCGATGGAAAGACTCTTCGCATCCCCTTTGACCACTCGCTCTTGTCCAAGGTCAGACAACTGCAGCGGCCACGCCGCTATCCAGTCCGCCAGAATGCGGTCGACTCGCACAGGCAGGTCCAGAATGGCCTTTTCCATGACCCACTGATTGGCCCGGTCTATGCCCAGTTCGTCCACCGCGCTGGCGGACACCCAGCTGACCGCGTAGCCCAAGACCCCCTCCGTAATGGCGGCAACCAGCTGTTGGCGCCTACGGGGACCCAGCCGCTTGCTGTCGTTGACTTGCTGCCAAAACCCGGCTCGGCGGGAATCCGGAGCGGCCACGACTGCGGCGGCCACAATGGGACCTGCCACACAACCTCGGCCCGCTTCATCCACACCCGCGACCAAGCGCTGCTGCATCCAGTACTTTCGCTCAAAGCGGAAATCCGGCAGGACCTTGCCGGAAGGGGGCACCACTGGGGAATCCCTGCCACAAGACAGAGACGCTGCAGGGGCTGTTACTTGTGGGAAACGACCCTTTCCTTGAGGCGCGAGGACTTGCCCTGCCTTTGACGCAGGTAGTACAGCTGGGCCCTGCGGACCTTGGACTTGCGCACTACATCCACTTTGGACACATTGGTGCTGTGCAGCGGGTATGTGCGTTCCACCGCAACGCCGTGCGCGGCAACGCGTCGCACAGTGTACGTTGCACCGGCGGACGTGCCGCCGCTGCTGGCGATCACCACGCCTTCAAAGATCTGGATGCGCTCGGAGCGGCCCTCGGTAATGCGCTGATGCACACGCACGACATCTCCGGTTTCGATCTGCGGCGTCTTTTCGGTGACAGGAGGCTTCAGTGAATCCAACAGGGCTGTGTACATGACCGCGTTTCCGGAGCAGGAGGCATTTGCAACAAGGAACGCCATACTAACACGGTCCCCGCGGTTTTGATAAAGAATATGCGGCCCGGAGCATATTCTCTTCCGCCTGTGGGAAGGCAAGCCCAAGAGGTCAGGGAGGCAATGCAAACCCTTGCAGATACAGGAATTTGCGGTCTGCCTCACTGAGGCGGGCCTTGCGCAGCAGGTCCGGACGGCGCTGGGCGGTGCGCAGCAACGACTGTTCACGGCGCCACTGCTGCACCTTGGCGTGGTGGCCACTGACCAGCACCTCGGGAATGCCCATGCCTCTGTATTCCGCCGGGCGGGTATAGTGGGGGCCCTCGAGGAGCCCGTCCATGTGCGGAGCATGGCTGTCCTGCAAATGGCTCAAGGGAAACCCCAATACCCCCGGCACTTGGCGGGACACAGCCTCAATCACGGCCATGGCCGCCACCTCGCCCCCGCTCAGCACGTAATCCCCAATGCTGATCTCGTCGGTCACCAACGCCTGGCGGATCCTCTCATCCACCCCTTCATACCGCCCGCAGATCAGTATCATGCGTGGCCACTCGCTCAGCTCGACCGCAATTTGCTGTGTGAGCAGGCGGCCCTGAGGGGTCAACAGAATGACGGGTATCTTCTCCGGTCTCGGGGCAGAACCGGCCCCCGGCGTCGGGGCCAGCAATTCTTCCACCGCAGCGAAGACGGGTTCGGGCTTGAGCACCATGCCACCACCGCCACCGTATGGCGTATCGTCGCAGATGCGATGTGGCAGCGCGGCATGCTTGCGAAAATTGTGCAAGTCCACCTGAATCAGGCCCTGGTCCTGAGCCCGACGGAGTATGCTCTCCGCCAGAAACCCCGAGAATATGCCCGGAAACAGCGTCAATACATCGAACCGCATCTTCGGCTGCAATGCTGAACTGTTCGGTTGCATCCTGGCCTCGGACATCGCCTGTTTTCGACTCGATGGAACAAGCCCGACCATACAGGTGCCGTGCTTCCAGTGGCCCATCAGGACAGCGAACTCACAGAAGCCTGGCCTCGGCTTGGGCTCTCTGAACTGCGTGCAACCCCGCCGCTGAAGTTTGCCAACACACCCTGGCAGTGGCTCCGCCGCCGATGCATTTTCGAGGGTGACTGCCTGGCGTTTCCAAAGTCAGTCCTGGCTTCAAGGTCTGCGAGGTCTTGTGTCTTGCCGTAATCCCCAATGCCGTACCCCATTGACTGCCGTGCACATTGGGAATCCTGGATTTCCCCCTGCTGGCCAACTCGTACGCAAAGCCGCTTCCAGTATGGACCGGGCTTGACTGAGCCGTTGCACAGCAACATGAAAGAGGCTGGAAAGGCATCGCAGGGCCTCAATCCAATCCAACCGTTGCGGAAGCACATTCTCAATGCAAGAAGTGACGATGACCCGTAAACATCATGCAGAGGCCCAGGCGGTTGGCAGCCTCAATCACGGATTTGTCGCGCAGGGAGCCTCCGGGTTGCACAACTGCCTGGATGCCAGCTTCCGCAGCCATTTCCAGGCCATCGGGAAACGGGAAGAAGGCATCCGAAGCCATAGCCGCATTCCTGGACCTTTCCCCCGCCTTGACCGCTGCCATGTGGACCGCGTCCAAGCGGCTCATCTGCCCTGCCCCGATGCCCACGGTGGCCTCCCCTTGGACGAAAACAATCGCGTTGCTTTTCACATGTCTGGCCACCCGCCAGGCGAAGGCCAGACTCTGCACTTGGTCCGGGGAAGGCTGCATTTGGGTGACGCAGGTCCAGGTATCCGAATCCAGATCCGGACTGTCGACATCCCGCTCCTGCACCAAGTAGCCCCCCCAGATGCTGCGCATCCGCCAAGGGCTGATTGCGACCGGCTTCGGCTGCAACAGGCGGACATTCCGCTTTTTGCTGAGGAGCGGGAGGGCGGCAGAGTCATAGTCCGGAGCCACCAAGACCTCGACGAAGAGCCTGGACAGCAGCGAGGCCGTTTCTGCATCCACCGATTGATTGCACGAGATTACGCTGCCGAATGCGCTGACGGGGTCGGCAGCCAGTGCCATCTCATAGGCTGCCGCAAGGGTAGTCCCTGAGGCCATGCCACAAGGATTTCCGTGCTTGATGATGGCCACGGTGGGTTTGGCAAAACCCTGATTGACCTGCCATGCTCCGTCCAAGTCCAACCAGTTGTTGAAACTCATGGCCTTGCCATGCAGTTGATCAAAAGGCAGGTCCGCGCCTGCCTGACCATAGATGCCGCCTTGCTGATGTGGATTTTCCCCATACCGGCTGGCTTCCTTGAGTTCCAAATGCAAACTGACCGTGGTCGGGAGGCAGGCAGGATCGTGATCCAGGCTCTGCAGATGGTTGCGGATGGCCTGGTCGTAGTGTGCAGTTAGGGCAAACGCCTTGCAGGCCAACTTGCGGCGCAAGGCCATGTCCACCCCATTCACGGCACTGGCTCGCGCAAACATCTCATAATCGGCCGGATCAACCACGACCGAGACATAGGCATGGTTCTTGGCGGCCGCCCGGATCAAGGCTACTCCGCCGATGTCGATGTTCTCGATGGCTTCCTCGAAAGTCACGTCCGGCTTGGCCACGGTTTCGGCAAAGGGATAGAGATTCACGATCACCAAGTCAATCGGCCTTATGCCATGTGTTGCCAGCTGCGCCAAATGCTCGTCAGTCCGTTGGGCGAGAATGCCACCGTGAATCTGAGGCTGCAGAGTCTTGACCCGCCCCCCCAGCATTTCCGGCAAGGTGCCCAGTTCGCTTACCTCAAGCACCGGCAGGCCTGCCTTGGCCAAGATTGCCGCCGTGCCGCTGCTGGCAACAAATTCGCCCACTTGCGGTGCAAGTCGACGGCAGAATTCCACCACTCCGCTCTTGTCTGCCACCGAGACCAAGGCGCGTTGGTATTTCATGGTTTCGCAGCTTCCCCCTTGATCTTAATCCAAGGTTTTCCTGATATCTCGGCGCACGGCAAGCCTATTCCGCACCCGGACCCGTGGAAACAGAGCGGAGATGGCAATGAAGACGACGGAACTGGTCTGATCCCCTACAGGAAGATGCTGAAATTCGTGGGCCACGGTCCTCAGTGCTGCAAATTGCATGCAAGTGCCCCGCCTCCACAAGAAAATTCTGTGAACTGCGCCAGAATCATGATCTCTTGGCCGTTTCACATTGTTGCTGTGATTGTAACAAGTTGCGGTGTGAAAGAGGCATCATTCACCTGCTGTCTCCTGGGCAGGCCCCTGCGACAACTATGCGCCGGATCCATCCCTTGGCTGATGGACATGGGCACACCGGACGACTGATCCACCCTTATCGCTGCTTGCAGGCCGGATTTCCAGTGTCTCTCATTCCGTTGGCCGTGCGGGACACCTGCCTGCAAGCCAAGGCAAACAGGGCAACCTCCATCTTCAGGTACCAGCCTGGCAACCAAGACAACCGCCAGAAGCGGCGATCCGGCAATCCATCCTCGCTGTCTTGCGATGTCGAGACGTTGCCATGGGGCGGGGTGGTGGAAGGGCCTATAGCCGCCTTTCCAGATCAATGACGGCCCTGCAGGTCCATGTAAAGCAGCTGAAGCCGTGAAGCCGTCCCAGCAACAGGCAGGGGGTCAACAAAGACAGCCAGTCCTGCCGGTCATGGTGACAGAACCGCTGCCTCGTGCGAAAGCGCGTCCAGTTCCTCGCGCGTTATGTCCGTCTTGCCAAAGTACCCCAGGGAACGACCGCGTTTGAGAATGGTGAAGCGGCCCCCCACCGCCCAGGCATGATGGGGATTGTGTGTAATCTGTCCATGGCTGACGACAACGATGCGGATGTCCCGCATGTCCTGCATGGCGCTGGCCTCGCCGTTGCTGGCCACAGTGCCGGTAGGGGCTGCTGCACAGGCGGCAAAAGATCATGCTGCCAATGAGCAACACCACCAACCCCAGGCTGTGACACCACTACTTCTTTTCCATGGATCGCGACTGCATGAGGACGTTGCCTCCCAAACTGTATGGAATTGTACATTGCACGGATGGCCGAATTATATACATGGCCCTGTCCTTGCAAGATTCCAACACGGGCCGGCATCGACTCGGGGTTCAGGGCGCCACAGCAAATTCGGCCGATGATCCTGTCTGGCTTTTTGGCGCTCCCCGGGGAATTGCATACACTCTCTAAATATGGGCTGTGACGAAGAGGAGTTAGGGCCAAGCAGGGCTACAGAGAGTCTGGGCAGGTGAAAGCCAGACCCCATTGACTTGACACCGAAAATCACTTCGGAGCCGCGTGGCAGAAATGGATGTCCAGAGTAAGCCGCGCCGAGTTGGTGCCTCGTTACCGGCACACCTTCTCACGGACTGGACGCCGACGGGAAGGGCCTGAGGTGTCCAGTCTGGCTGGAAACTGGGGTGGTAACGCGGTCTGGCCGTCCCCTGCAACGGGGGGCGGTTTTTTGCTTCTGGAGTGAGCAGGAGGGTGGCAGTGCACATGACAACAGACAGAGAGACACCGGTCTTTGCACCCGTGGAAGCCAAGGTGGATTTCCCGGCCCAGGAGGAACGGATCCTGGCGTACTGGCGCAACATTGCGCTCTTGAAACGCACTCAGAGCGAACGGCTGGGCCGGGAAGATTTCACTTTCTTTGAAGGGCCTCCCACCGCGAACGGCCCACCCGGCATCCATCATGTCCTGGCCCGGGCCTTCAAGGACATGTTTCCGCGTTATCGCACCATGCGCGGGTACCGGGTTCTGCGCAAGGGAGGCTGGGACACACATGGCCTGCCTGTGGAAATCGAGGTAGAAAAGAGGCTGGGGCTGGGCGGCAAGAAGGAAGTGGAGGCATATGGCATCAAGGAGTTCAATCAGTTGTGCCGGGATTCCGTCTCCGAATACATCAGTGAGTGGGAAGCCCTGACGGAACGCATGGGGTATCTGGTGGACACCGACGCCCCCTACGTCACCTACCACAATGGATACGTGGAGTCGCTGTGGTGGGTCCTCAAGCAGCTCTGGGACAAGGATCTGCTGTCGCAAGGATTCAAGTCCGTGCCCTTTTGTCCCCGTTGCGGCACCCCACTGTCCAGCCACGAACTTTCCCTGGGCTACAAGGAGAACACCGAAGATCCAAGCGTGTATGTCAAATTCAAGGTGGCAGATGAGGTTGACACCTACTTCCTGGCCTGGACCACGACCCCTTGGACACTGCCGGGGAATGCAGCCTTGGCGGTGGGGGAACAGATTGACTATGTGGCCGTACGGGACGTGTCCGGGGACACCCTGTACCTGGCCGCGGAATTGGCAGAGACCGTCTTGGAACCCGGATTTGCCGTGCTGTCTCGCTGCACGGGAGCGGAGCTGGTGGGGCGGCGGTACCTGCCCTTGTATGAGTTTCTGCCTGTAACCGAGCCCTATGCCATGGTGCTGGCCGCGGAATTCGTCTCCACGGAGGACGGCACTGGAATCGTGCATGTGGCTCCGGCTTTTGGAGCCGATGACCTGGAGCTGGGGCAACGCGTGGGACTGCCCGTCATCCAGACCGTCTTGCCCGACGGCACCTTCAGGGCGGAAGTTCATCCTTGGGCCGGCCAGTTTGTCAAGAATGCGGATCCGGAGATTCAGGCGGACCTGGCGCACCGGGGCCTGCTGTACAAGGCAGCCACCTGTTTGCATACCTATCCCTTCTGCTGGCGATGCGACTCGCCACTCCTGTATTACGCCAAGGAAACCTGGTACATCCGCACCAGCCAGTGCAAGGAGCGGCTGGTGGCCTTGAATCAGTCCATCAACTGGGTGCCGGACCACATCCGCGACGGGCGCTTCGGCCAGTGGCTCAACCACAATGTGGATTGGGCCCTGGGCCGGGATCGCTTCTGGGGCACCCCCTTGCCCATCTGGGAAAGCGATGCCCCGGGCAGCGAGCATCGGGTCTGCATCGGCAGCGTAGCCGAACTGGAAGAGGCCTGCGGACGGTTCCTGCCCAATCTGGATCTGCATCGGCCCTATGTGGACGAGATCACATGGGAGGCCCCCGATGGCGGCACGATGCGCCGCGTCCCGGAGGTGGCAGACTGCTGGTTTGACAGCGGAGCCATGCCCGTGGCCCAGTGGCACTATCCCTTTGCCGGACAGGAACAGTACCGGACCCACCAGCAGGCCGACTTCATCTGTGAGGCCATTGACCAAACCCGCGGCTGGTTCTACACCTTGCATGCCTTGGGCACCCTGCTGTTCGACAAGCCGGCCTTCCTGAATGTCGTCTGCCTGGGTCACATTCTGGCCGAGGACGGCCGGAAAATGAGCAAGTCCCTGGGCAACGTCATCAACCCTTGGACAGTGATGCAGAAGTATGGGGCCGACGCCACCCGTTGGACCATGTATGCGGCGGCGCAGCCCGGGGACAGCCGGCGCTTCAGCGACAATCTGGTCGAGGAATCAGTGCGCAAGTTTCTGAACCGCCTGTGGAGCTCCTACAGCTTCCATGTGACTTATGCCAACGTGGCGGGCTGGCGGCCCCACGAAGGCGGGCACGCGTCCGACCACTTGTTGGACCGTTGGGTTCTTTCGGAACTGCAGGTTCTGGTGCACAGAGTGACAGAGGCCTATGAGAACTACGATGCCACTGGATGTACCCGCCCCGTGGTGCGGTTCGTGGAACGGCTTTCCAACTGGTATGTGCGGCTGAATCGCCGCCGCTTCTGGAATGGGGAGGCAGAGGCCCTGCAGACCTTGCACGAGGTGCTGGTGACAGTGGCGCAGCTGATCGCGCCGGCGGCCCCGTTTGTCTCCGAGGCCATCCATCAGAATCTGGTGTCCCGGCCCGCCGGCGATGACCGCGCATCGGTCCATCTCAGCCCGTGGCCGCAAGCCAACGCGGAACGGCTGGACCGGGAGCTCAATGCCCACATGGAACTGGTACAGAGAGTCACCAGCCTGGGTCACGCGGCCCGGCAGGCTGCCGCGCTGAAGGTGCGGCAGCCCTTGCGCCAGGTCATCGTGCAATTGTCCAGCAGCACAGAGAGAGAGACACTGCCCCTGTACCAGGACTTGATCTGCCACGAGCTGAATGTGCGCCAACTGACCCTTTCGGCGGGCCAAGACCTAGTGGAACTGGAAGTCTTTCCCTTGCCAAGACAGTTGGGCCAGAAATTTGGGTCTGGTTACCCTAGGATTCGGGCCGAGTTGGCCAAACTGGACCAAGGCCAGTTGGCTGCAACCCTCCAGGCCCAGGGAGAGGTGACCGTCACCAGCGGCGGGAAAGAATTCGGGGTTACACTAGAGGATGTGGAAATCCGCAAGACTCCGCGGGCGGGCTATAGCGTGATGGAAGATCGGGGCGCTTCGGTAGCCATTGCCACCGAGGTTTCCGAGGAACTGCTTCTGGAGGGTCAGGTGCGCGAAATGGTACGGCAGGTACAACAGGCCCGCAAGGATCAGGGCCTGGAGATTTCGGATCGCATCGTCCTGACCTTCCTGACCGAGTCAGAGCAGACGCGGCACGTGCTGGCCGCGCATGGCGCATATCTGCAGGAGGAAACCTTGGCGGTGCAGGTCATCTGGGATACAGGCAGGACCGCACCCGCAAGCCCCATGGCCGATCAGGTGGATCTGCGGGTCGGCGGGGAATCCGTGCGGGTGCGCATTGAAAGAGTTGCCAACCAGTGAGGAGAACCACCATGGTCAAGGAAACTGTCACTTTGGGCGGAGGTTGTTTTTGGTGCCTTGAGGCTGTATATCTGTGCATGGAAGGTGTGACGCGCGTGCAGTCTGGATATACCGGGGGCCAGACCTCCAACCCTTCCTACGAGGAAGTGTGCCGCGGCCATACGGGGCATGCCGAGGTGGTCCAGCTCGATTTTGATCCCCAGGTCACGCCGTTGCGCGAAATCCTGTCGGTCTTCTTCACCATCCATGACCCCACCACGTTGAACCGGCAAGGCGCGGACGTGGGCACCCAGTACCGGTCCGTGGTCTTCTATCATGACGAAGGGCAGAAGGGAGAGGTGGAACGCTTCATGCAGGAATTGACTTCGCGCCGGATCTGGCCGAATCCCCTGGTGACGCAGCTGAAACCCATGTCGGAGTTTTTCGTGGCTGAGGAGTATCACCAGAAGTACTTTTTCACGAACCCGCACCAGGGATACTGCATGGCTGTGGTGTCCCCCAAGGTCAGCAAGTTCCGAAGCAAGTTTGCCCACAAGATCAGGGAGGACATGGCCGAGAAAATCTGAGAATGCAGCGTCATTCCTCCGCAATGTACGGCAGCGGACCAAGTCAGAGCGGAATGTCAGGAAGACCGGCGGGACAGGCCCCAAGGGCCCTGTTTCTGTCCAACGTGCAGACCTACAGGGCAGCCGCTTTCTGGGATGCAGGCCAGGCCCTGGGCATTGAGTGCCACATGGCCGTGGACATGGAGGAGAAACTCGCCGCCTCCGGCCATCACGGCTGGGGCTTTCCCTTCGTTCCGCCCGACAGGGCAGTGGCACAGATTGTGACTGCGCATGCCCAGAGGCCCTGGTCCGCCATTCTGGCCCTGGATGATGCCGGCAGTGGCATCGCGGCCCGCGCCTGCCAAGTGCTGGGGCTGCCGCACAACTCTCCCGCGGCCGCGTTGGCAACACAGGACAAATACGAGATGCGCAGGCAGTTGGCGGCGGGCGGCTTGGCCTGTCCCGCGTTCACCCGGGTTGAGCCGGATGAGGACGTGCAGGCCGTGGCCCAGACTCTGGGCTTTCCGTTGGTCCTCAAGCCCCTGGACCGGAATGGCTCCCAGGGCGTGATCCGAGTCAATGGCCCCGCGGAACTGGAACCTGCCGTGACCAGACTGCTGTCTGTAATCCAAGGGGACGCGCGGCAGCGGCGCGCTCCATTTCTGATGGAGCGCTATATCCCTGGAGCCGAATTTGCCGTGGAAGCCATTGTTGCCGACCAAGAACTGCAAGTGCTCGCCATATTCGACAAACCCGATCCCTTGGAGGGTCCGTTTTTCGAGGAGTCTATCTATGTGACTCCTTCCCGGGAATCGGCAGCGAATCAGAGGCGTATCCGGGATGCGGTGCAACAGGCGGCACAAGCCTTGGGTCTGGGCTTCGGACCCGTCCACGCGGAGCTGCGCCTCAACAGCCAAGGAGCCTGGATCATTGAAGTTGCGGGGCGATCCATCGGCGGCCTCTGTTCCCGGACCTTGCAATTCGGACTGGCCGAGTCTCTGGAGTCCCTGATTCTCCGTCAAGCCTGTGGCTTGCCCATGCCGGACCTGACTCCCAAGGGGACAGGCAGCGGCGTCATGATGATTCCCATTCCGCAGGCCGGCCTGTTCCAAGGAGTGGATGGCCTGGAAGCCGCGGGCCGCATAGCCGGCATTACGGGCATCGAGATCACGGCCCAGAGGGGATACACGCTCAAGCCCTTGCCCGAGGGCAACAGCTACCTGGGCTTCATCTTTGCCGAGGCGGCAAGTCCACAATTGGCCGAGGCGGCTCTGCGACAGGCGCATGGCTGCCTTGCCATCCGCATGCAACCGGCAATCGACTTGATTTCAGTCTGAATCCCGCGCTCACCGGCACGGCCCATTACTTGGTGCGTTGGCCCTTGGCTTGTTGCAGACCAGGCCCGGGGACTCCCTCAGGAGTCCAGCCTTCCGGCATTTCAGCATCCGGGCCGAAGAAGAAATCCTCCATCTGCTGCATCAGGAATTCGTGGGCTTTCAAGTCTCCCAAACTCAGTCCATAATGGTTGATCAGAATCACGGACTGGCGCATCCACAACTGCCATGCATCCTGTGAAATCTCATTGTAGATGCGCTGACCCAGTTCATTCTTGTAGGGCGGTTTGTCCAAGCCGGGCAGATCACGTCGCAGTTTGGCGCAGAAAACAGTACGGGACATGGCCATAGGTCATTTGATGCCAAGTTAGGTGGCGGAGCCGTCAACCCCTACATCCTAACAGACCCTGGGCATATGTCGATGGCAAGAGCCACCAGAACAATCGCAGGGGCGGCACAACCCCGATCCCTCCCCAGGCACCAGATTCCGGCCGATCGTGAGAAGCTTGTGCTCCATGCCCAATGGGATGCCGGCACAGTCCCGCAGTCTGGCCAGCCCTGACAAGAGACATCTCCACCCCTGCAACAACGGAAAGCGTCAGCTGGTATCGCCCGCAATCCCCGTCGGGAAGGCTGCCTACTGGCACGCCCAGCACCCTGACTGGAAAACAGTGTGGTTACGTTCCATACGCGGTCCTTGAAAGCACAGTTCCGAAAATTGATCGAAAGATTCACGTTGGCAGCTACGGGCATAGAACCGGACTGGTCACAGATTCAAATTATGCATGCTTGGGGCGCGCCCGGGGGCGGCGAACAACATGGCATTTACCATACCTTTTGTCGATACGTGGGTACTGAATATTGTGACTACAGGAGTGCTCAGCAGACGTTTGGCTGGGACAGGGAATTTGAAGGCGCGTGCGAAGCCGCCCTGAATGCATTTTCTGGATTGGCACCCGAGCCAAAGAGGCAAACAGCCCGACTGGATGCGATCCTGATTGATGAGGCACAGGACTTGACACCTGCGTTTCTGCGTATCTGTTACGAATTCTTGAAGCGAGAAAAGAGGTTGGTATATGCATTACGACGAATTGCAGAATCTCGGCTCTCGTCCCATGCCGCCGCCCGAGGAAATTTTTGGCACAGGAAACGACGGCACACCGCGGGTCCACTTTGATGTGACGCAGCAGACAGGCGAGGCAGCACCGGACATTGTTTTGAAGAGATGCTACCGGAATTCCGGACCTGTCCTGACTACGGCCCATGCCCTCGGCTTTGGAATCTATCGGCAGAAAGATCCGAGCACAGGCGTGTTATTAGATCATATGTTCTAACACAATCAATTATGGGAAGAGATCGGATATCAGGTGGTGGATGGGGATTTGGAAGACGGTAGCGATGTGGTACTGGCGCGTACACCCACCACTAGTCCTTCATTCCTGCAGGAACATTCGGAGATGGATGACCTCATACAGTGCCAGCGGTTTCCGAATATGGCAGCCCAAGCGCGGTGGGTTGCCGATGCCATTGCCCAAAATCTGGAATCCGATGCACTGAAGGCGGATGACATCATTGTGATCAATCCTGATCCTCGGACTACAAGACAGCGATTCGGCTCTATTCGGTCCCGCCTGTTTGCAATGGACATTCCGCCGCACACTGCCGGGGTAGAGACTTCGCCGCCCGGACATATTCTTCAAGCAAGATACAGAGGCTGTGGCTTTTTCCGGTATCCATCGAGCGCAGGGCAACGAAGCGGGCATGGTGTACATCATCAATGCACAGGACTGCTACGATTCGGAAGACAATCTGGCAGGTGTGAGAAACCAGTTGTTTACGGCCATAACACGGAGCAAGGCATGGGTCAGAGTCTTGGGTGTGGGACCAAGAATGGACAATGTGATCCAGGAGTTCCGACGCATCAAAGAAGCAGAGTTTCGTCTCGTGTTTCGCTATCCCGATGCTCAACAAAAGCAGAGACTGAAGACTGTAAATCGCGACATGTCAGTCGGCAAACGCAGAAAGATACGGGAAAACAAAAGCAACGTCAGGAAGTTGTTGGACGATCTGGAAAGTGGGCACATGCGGCCTGAAGATCTGGGCAAAGAAGAACTAAAGCGCTTGCGTCAGCTCCTTGACATTGCACAAACCAATGTCTGAACCCCGCCAGATATTGCGCCCAGTGACAGTGTGGACACGGACACTGACAGAGGTGAATCTGTGCGATGACCAGAATCCCCCCCATTCTGCATTGCCTTGGCGGAAGTCGCAGTGCAATCGGCATAGGAGACCCAGGCGGCTCAGGGGACAGTGGAATGCCTTCTCGCAACGTTATACACAGGTGTACGATGCACTGGATCAAGCCAGACACTGCAATGTCAAGATGCTTGCTTGATGGTGCCTTGATTCGCATTCAGTATGAATTCAGGCGTGCCACTCTTCTCCGTCACTCCCTGACCTTTTTACCCTCGCCTCGCCTGGAAGAATTTCAGAACAACCCCGATATCTATGTTGAGGACAGAGTCTTTGCCGAGGTGGTACAGCGGGACATAGTTCCGGTTTCAATCCGCTTTGACTATGATGTAGCTGCGGCTTCGGATCTGGTGCATCCAAGTTGCCATCTGACTTTGGGGCAATACAAGAACTGTTGCATTCCGGCTACTGCGCCCCTGACGCCGTTTCGGCTTCTTGATTTCGTGCTGCGCAATTTCTATCACACGGTTTACCAGGAATTTGCCAGCCACATTCCGCGATACTCCCACCGTTTTCCTGGCTCAATTACAGACCGGGAGGCCGCTGTGGTTCATATTCGCGCCCCAAGCGGCAGCGGGTAGGACAAAGCCACTCCAGAAGATGCCATGGCTCTGACTCCGTCGGGCGGACCGATTTCCGGATTTGTGCGATTGGCCACGGCGAGTTGCGATTGGCGTTGATAACGGTCTAAATCCCAATGGTGCCCTGAGATTGACAAATCGCCGTTCCTGAGTTGCCACAAGCTTGTTCCTGCATGGGGCTCCATTTCCGCCAGCGGGTGCAGCGCTCCGCTATGGAAACTTTGCATGCCGTGACCGACTTGCGAGTTTGGCACTGACCAAGGCCTTTGACGACAATGGGACAGATCTTTGTCATGAGAACGCAAGGTGCAGGGCAGTTTTTAGCGGTACCGTGGACCAAAGGCGCATCTCCCGCGGGTGCGGTTTCGGCAAAATCCTGGCCTGCAGGACTCCCACCACCCCCAGGCACGACCTTGCGATTGCCTTGGGAAAGCCGCTGATCGGGTTCGAACCGATGACCTACGCTTTACGAGAGCGTCGCTCTACCGACTGAGCTACAGCGGCAAGTTCCATCTGGGATTATACCCGCGTTACATATCGGCCGTCCCGGGTGTCCACCCGCACGATATCCCCTTCCTTGATGAACATGGGAACCTGCAGCTTGAATCCTGTAGACAATTCTACCGCCTTGGTGGGGTTGGTCGCCGTATCGCCGGCAATGGCCCCTTCGGCCCACGTCACTTCCAGGTCCACCGTGGTGGGCATGGTAACGCCCAAGGCCTCGGACTCGTAAAACTCCACGTCGATCACCTGATTGTCCGACAGAAACAGGACCGCATCTCCCAGGGTCTCGGCAGTCAGCGCCACTTGGTCGTAGGTGTGGACATCCATGAAAACGTAGTCTTTCCCGTCAGGATAGAGATACTCCATTTCCCGGCCTTCCAACCGCACATCCTCCACGCGGACACCGTTGTTATAGGTTTTCTCCACCAACGACCCCGTGCGCACGTTGCGCACCTTCAGCCGAATGGTGGCCCCGCCGCGGGCGATCTTGCTGTGGTGGAAATCCACCACCCGCCACAGCTGGTTTTCTTCCGTGTAGATATTGCCTTTGCGCAGCGCGGTCACTTCAACCATGGCCAGTTTCCTGCCTCCTGGCGAACTTCAGAAAAGGTATCGTAAAGAGATTGGCCACAGGGTGTCAAAATTCAGGCGGAGTCTCAGCCCAGGTTCTGCAAGGCCAGGCGCAGGCGTTCGCCTTCGTCTTGCACGTCTGCAGGGACCTGTCCCAATGCCTTGCTGGCCTCGGCGGCACTGAATCCCATCTGCGTGAGCGCAGCCAGCATGTCGGCATCCTGGTCCGCGGGCGGCGCAATCCCCTGGCCCAAGGTGTCCAGGTCCGCAATGCGATCCGCCAGCTCCAGAATGAGCTTCCGGGCGGTGCGGAGACCTACACCCGGAGCCTGGGCAATGACCTTGGGGTCGTTGTGCAATATGGCCTGCACGAGTACCGCCGGGCTCATGACACCCAGCATGCCGATGGCAACCCGGGGACCCACACCGCTGACTCGAATCAGCTGCATGAAGGTCTGATACTCCGCCGCCCCGAGAAACCCGAAGAGGCTGAGCTCCTCGGGCCGGACATGGAGATAGGTGATCAAGGTCACTTCTGTGCCGACAGCCAGCTCGGGACTCTGCGGGTCTGACACCCACACTTCCAGGCACAGTCCGCGCACGGCACTGAAGCCCACCACCACGGTCTGCCTTTCCACAGCCATCACACAGCCGGTCAGTCTTCTAATCATGGCGGTCCGGGTCCGTTCCCCTGGATTCCAGATTGTCCATCAAGGCAGCATACCGAAACTGATGCAGATGGCAGAGGGCAATGGCCAACGCATCGGCAGCATCATCCGGCTTGGGGATGGCGGAGAGCTGCAATTGCATGGCCACCATCGTCTGCACTTGAGCCTTGTCCGCCTTTCCCGACCCTGTCAGGGCCCGCTTGATTTCTGTGGGGCGATAGGTGCGGACACGCAACCTGCGCTGGGCGGCGGCCAGCTGGATCACACCGCTGGCATGGCCTATCGCGAAAGCCGTGGAAACATTGCGGCCGAAGAAAATCTGCTCTATGGCCAATGCGTCGGGCTCGAACTCGGCAAGCAGGTCGCACAGATCCCGGTAGATTATATGCAGTCGATGGGCCAGATGGTCGCCGGGGGCAGTCTCCAGAATGCCACAATCCAAGAACGTGATCCGGTCGTCGGCCTGCTGTTGCACGAGACCGTATCCGACCCGGGCCACGCCCGGATCGATGCCCAAGACAATGCTCACGGGGACAATCAGCGGGTCAGGCCGCCAGCTCGGCCAAGACCTCGTCTTGCAGGCGCAGATTGTGAAAGACCTGCTTCACGTCATCCAGTTCCTCCAGTGTCTCCACCACCCGCAGTACGGCCAGAGCCTCCTGGGAGGACAGTTCGATTACGTTGTCGGGATGCATGATCAACTCCATGGAGGCACAGGTCAGGCCCGCAGTCTTCAAGGCCACTGACACCTGGTACAGATCGGTGTCCAAGGTATAGATTTCCAGCGAGTTGCCATCCTCCTGTATGTCTTCGGCACCAGCATCCAGCGCCAGCAGGAACAGATCCTCGAAGGATGCGGCGACCTTCTGGCTCTGTACCGTCATGTCCAGCAGAATGAGTCCCTTGCGGGTGAACTGCCAAGCCACGGCGTTGGGCTCCGCCAGACTGCAGTGGGCCCGGTTGAAGACCCTGCGGATTTCCGCGATGGTGCGATTGCGGTTGTCCGTCAGGCATTCGATGATCAGGGCCACTCCGTGTGGAGCATACCCTTCATACGTCACCTCTTCAAAGGCCGCCGCATCCTTGTCTTGTCCGGAACCCCGCCTGATCGCTCTCTCGATGGTGTCGCGGGGCATGTTTTCCGCCCGCGCCCGTTCCACAGCCAAACGCAACGTGAAATTGGCATCCGGGTCCGGGTTGTGGCGGGCCGCCACCTGAACTTCTCGGGTCAGGCGCGTGAAGATCTTGCCGCGGGCCGCATCCACTGCGCCCTTGCGTCTCTTGATATTGGCCCACTTTGAATGTCCTGCCATGTGTTTGCTCTCTTCGGCGGGTCTGCCTGTCAGCGGTCCAGCGCCTACCGGGCCATCTCCATGAAGTGTGCCGTGGCCTCCGTGTGCTGTGCCTCATTCCGGGTCACGGCAGCCTCCATGAATCTGAAGAACAGAGGATGGGGCTCCGTGGGTCGGCTTTGGAATTCGGGATGGAACTGGCTGCCCAGCATGAAAGGGTGTCCCTCCAATTCCACGATCTCCACCAGCTTGTGATCCGGCGAGAGGCCGACATAGCGCAGACCTTCCTTGTGCAGAATGTCCCTGTAGTCATTGTTGAACTCATACCGGTGTCGGTGCCTTTCCATGACCTTGTCGCCTCGTTGCATGTGGGCGTAGGCAGCGTGTGCCTGCGAGCCCGGTTCCAGGGTGCAGGGGTAGCCCCCGCGGCGCATGGTGCCTCCCATGTTCTTGACTTCGGCCTGGCCGGGCAACAAGGCAATTACAGGATGGGGACAGTTCTCATCGAATTCAGTGCTGTTGACTCGCTGGTCCCTCAAGGCCTTGCGCCCCAGTTCAATGCACATGACTTGCATGCCCAGGCAGAGTCCCAAATACGGCACTTCGTGGGTGCGGGCATACCGTGCGGCCGCAATCTTGCCGTCCACGCCGCGCGGACCAAATCCTCCAGGCACCACGATCCCGTCCAGCCCGGCCAGGCGACTGTCCATGTTGTCCTGCTCCAGTTGTTCGGAGTCGATCCAGCGCAGATCCAGTTTGCGCTGGAGGCCCACGGCAGCATGCAACAAGGCTTCCTTGACGCTAATGTACGCATCCTCCAAAGACACATACTTCCCGACCACGCCGATCGTCACCGGTTCCTCTGCTTCCTTGAAATTCCTGACATACTCCCGCAGCCCCGTCAGGGCATCTTCGTATGGTGCACGCACCTTGAGACGAAAATAATCCTCGATCCACTTGCTGAGCCCCGACTCCTCGAGAGACAGCGGGACTTCATAGTGGGTGTCTGACGTAACCAAAGGCGTGACAGCGCCCCGGGCCACATCGCAGTGCAGGGCCACCTTGTCCCGCACCTGAGTGTCTATGGGATAGTCGCTGCGCAGCACGATGACATCGGGCGGCTGCCCATTGCTGCGCAACACCCTGACGCTGTGCTGGGTGGGCTTGGTCTTGAGATCCTTGGAGGACTGCAGATACGGCAGCAGGGTCACGTGCATGAAGAGTGAATTGGACGGCCCAATGTCATTCCGCATCTGGCGAATGGCTTCCAAGAAAGGCAGCCCCTCGATGTCTCCCACAGTCCCGCCGATCTCGACCAGCATCACGTCGGGATGGGTCAGTTCCACCGCCTTGAGAATGCTGCTGCGAATGGCGTCCGTGACATGGGGCACCACCTGGATAGTGCCCCCCAGGTACCTGGACCCCAGCCGTTCCTCGTCAATCAGGCCAGCATAGATGGTGCCGCTGGTGACATTGGAGGCGCCATTCAACTCCTCGCCAATGAACCGCTCGTAGTGACCCAGATCCAGATCGGTTTCGGCCCCGTCCGCAGTGACAAAGACTTCCCCGTGCTGATAGGGGGACATGGTGCCCGGATCCACGTTGAGGTAGGGGTCCAGCTTGACGGCGGTCACTTTCAGGCCGCGCACCTTGAGCAGGAGCCCGATGGACGCCGCCACCACTCCCTTGCCGATGCCGGAACACACGCCACCGGTCACGAAAATGAATTTCGTCATTGACAACTCCCCACTGCTGCGCAGATTGCCCCGAGTTGGTCTGCGGCCTATTCTAAACTGCCACGGCCAGTGCCAGCACGTACTCCCCGTCATGGGAGAGGCTTATGGACCAGTCCACCAGGTTCCGACGGGCAGCACAGTCTGCCGCGCCCGCCCTGAGATTCAGCTGGGGTTCCCCTGTGACCGGATGGCGCAACACCTCAATGTCCCGCCAGGCCACGCCTTCCCGCCACAGGCCGGTGCCCAAGGCCTTGGCCGTGGCCTCCTTCATGGCGAAGCGCCCGGCCAGAGAGTGCACATGACCTGCGCACTCCACCTGTTCCCGTGCAGTGAAGACCTTCCCCAGGAACCTCTGGTCAAAGCGTTCCAGCACGCGCTGAAAGCGCGGCAGGTGCAGGAGATCCACGCCAGTGCGCATGCTTATTGCCTGGGAATGCAACTACAGGCTGGAGCACGCCTCTGGCCTAGGTGCAAGCGCCGCGGCGGCCGGCCGCCGCGGCGTGCAGGGCTGCGAGGTCGGAAGCAGCGCACCTGGATTGGCCACGAATGCGGGCGACTGCCCGGAACCGTGCGGGGATCCGGCAGGGAGCGCCACACGGCATGGCTCCCCCGCGCCGCCAGTCTCATGCTCTACTTCGTCTCCCGGGACTGGCCACGGCCCACGCCCCTGTAAGTGAAGCCCAGGGCCTGCATGGTCACGGCATCGTAGATGTTGCGGCCATCCACCAGAATGCGCTGGCGCATGGACTCTGCCAATCGCCTCATGTCCAAGCCGCGAAATTCGTCCCATTCGGTGCAGATGACGAGCGCATCGGCACCTGCGGCCGCGGCATACGGGTCGTCTTCCGTCTGCAAGCCAGGATTCCAGTTCTGGATGGCCGCCAAGGCCACTGGATCATACGCCTTCACCTCTGCACCGAGGTTCTGCAGGGCTGTCAGGATTTCCAGAGACGGGGCTTCTCGCAAATCGTCAGTGCCGGGTTTGAAGGTCAGACCCAACAAGGTGATGCGCGTCTTGCGCAGGTCGGGCCCCAAGCAGTCCAGAATTTCCGCCACTGCCCATTGGTGCGCCTGCCGGTTCAGTTGCAGCGTGGCTGCCAGGAGCGAGGCATCCGCCCCCAGCCGTTCCGCCAAGTGCCGAAGAGCCCTGAGGTCCTTGGGAAAGCAGCTGCCACCGAAACCAATGCCGGCCTTGAGAAAGTCGGGACCGATGCGGTGGTCCAGGGACATGCCGCGCGTTACATCGTCGATGTCCACGCCAATCTGCTCGCAGATGTGCGCAACATGATTGACAAAGGAAATGCGTGTGGCCAAGTACGCATTGCTGGCATACTTGATCATTTCGGCAGTCTCCAGGTCCGTGGTCAGGATTTCGGTGTCCAGGGGTCGAAATAGTTGGGCCACTTTCTGTGCAGCCTCGGCCTGCAGACAACCCAGGACAATGCGGTCCGGGTGCATGAAGTCCTGGATGGCGGACCCTTCGCTCAGAAACTCGGGACAGCTGACTATGTCAATCTGGAGCCCGGCAGGACTGTCTTGAGACACCCGGTCCCTGGCCCAACTCCCGGTACCCACCGGCACCGTGCTCTTGTTGATGATGGTGAGAGGCTGTGCCGCATGATGGATGACTGCGGAGATCGCCGCTTCCATGCGATCCATCTGTGGCTTGCCCGTGGGCCCTGTAGGCGTGTCCACACAGATGAAGACGAATTCGCTGGTCTCCAGGCCTTCTGCATAGCAGGAGTGAAAGGAAAGGCGCTGGGACTCCAGGTTGTGGCCCACCAGTTCCTGCAAGCCAGGTTCAAAGAAAGGCACTTCGCCCTGCCGCAGACGCTCCACCTTCTGGACATCAATGTCAATGCATCGCACTCGGTGTCCCAGCTTGGCCATGCAGGCCCCGGTCACCAAGCCGACATAGCCAGTCCCGACAATGGAAATGCAAGCCATGATGAGAGTGCAACTTCAAGCTCAGAGCCCGGTCATCGCGCCGTACTGGCCGGGCTTCCCGGAAACCACGCAACCGACAAGACGGCAACCCCAACTCGCCCTAGGATCCTTGACCCTGCTGCCCGCAGAAAGCCGCAGCCGTCCGGGACGGGACGGATGGGGGTTGTGGCTATTGAGCCGGAGCCTTGAGCGGCATGGCGAGATTGACACCCGCCCCCAGCATCTTTTCAATGGCCATGACATGGGCACAGACACGGGTGAGAGCAAACTCTTCGCAGTCGCAATTCCAATCCTTCTCCACATACCTTATCAAGTGATTGGAATGCTCGCCTACAAAGCGACAGGCAAAGGACTCAATATGGATACGCTCGTCACGTTCGTCGAAGTACTGCTTGGCTTTAATGATTCGGCTTTCCGCAGAGTACATCTTGCTCCTTGCTTTTGATAATAGGGAATCACAAACACCCCTCCCACCGGGAGGGGAATTCCCGTTCCTTGCACGAAGGGGCTGAGAACAGGGCCCGGCGGCGTTGCCGCGCAGGCTGCGAGGGCAACATGACACATTCGTGCCACAAGACCCAAGCCTGATTCATGCTACCCTGATCTTCACGCCTGCAGTCTATACTTCAGGTTGCGGTGTGTCAAGTTCGTTAGAATCGGGGCCGCTCAGGTTGTCCCACGGTGTCAGGAGAACAGGCAATTCACGCAGCCTGACCTGTGATGACCCGAAGTGCCTTGGACTGCACTGGAAGACATCGTCATCGTTGCATTGCATCTCCGCTTGCCCCTTGTCAATGCCTGAGTTTGATATATCCTTGAGACTAGAGCGACTCAGGAATTCCTTGCCTTATGTTTCCGGCTCCACAATGCACGCTGCGGCGGCCCTGTTGGTGTGTCGTTATGCTCCTCACAACCACTGAAACTGCCTGTGCTTAGCAACTTTCTGGATGGCCCCCTGCGCCATCTGACCACTGCCGTCATCGTTGTCCTGGGCCTGCTGGCGCTGCTGGCGCCACCCATCAGCCTGCTGGACCGTCTGGACCTGTCTGCCTTGGGCCTTGGCGGCTCCAGCCAGATTGAGGCTGATGTCGGTGGCATGGTGCGGGAGGAGAGTGGGGCCGCCGTCATATTCCTGCCCGAGGACGTGGCGACGGATCTCAGCTTCCGGTTCCGCTCCATCGCATCCACATCGTTTGGAGCCTTGAGAGGGGGCGACAGTGTATACCAAGAGGGCCTAGACAGCCTGGGGATGTCCGGGTTGGCACCTCTCGGGGCCTTCCATGTGCTGGATGGAACAGAATTCAAACCGGGCCAGAAAGTGACGATACGGGTCCCTTTGCCCGCAGACCTCGGTGAATTGGCCCGCATGAAAATCGTGACTTGGCAGGAAGGTCATTGGATCACTCTGCCGAGCACGCCCAACATGACCGATTTGGTGCTGGAGGCGGAACTGCCTGCTGTGCCCACCAACTTTCTGCTGGTCCGGGACATTGCCCCTGGCTTCGCCTCCGTCACCATGCTGTTGACGGGAGATCAGCTCCCCGTTCCCCGTGAATCCGACGGGGCTGCCGATTTCGCGAGTGTAGGCTACAGCCGCCTGCGGGGAGATGGCGCCCTGGAGGGCGAGGTCGGGGCGATTGACCCGGCCGGGCTACCTCTGTTCCTGGGCGTGACCAACACGGACCCGGCCGGTACATTGCGCCCCGACCTGCTGATTGACATGCTCTCCAGTGATGGCCAGAAGGACAACCAACTGACCACGATCACGGAAGCCGTGAATGTCCATCAATTTGCGGGTGTGTACCTCCAATACTTCGGCCTCGACATGCAGCCGGACGCCGGGCCCTGGTTTACCGAATTTGCCCAATCCTTGGGAGACACATTGCGGGCCCAAGGCAAGCAGCTGGTCATCGGACTGGAGACGCCGGTGCAGCTCTCCGATTATGCATGGGACACTCGCAGCTATGACTGGGCCGGTCTGTCCGACGCGGCCGACATGCTGGTAGTGCCGGCCCCCATTGATCCCTTTGCCTATCGGCCCGGCAATTATCCGTTCGAGTCCCTGCTGCAATTCGCCACCCATCGCATTGCCCGTCAGAAGCTGGCTATCCAGTTGCCGGTCCACCCCGTGGCCGTGGGCGGCAGCGAATACCGAGTGCTGGGCTACGATGATGCCGTGGCCCTCATGCTGGGTGAGGTCGAAGTGCAATCATCTGCCGGTTCGCTGCTGATGCGCATGAATCGCGACCATCTCGATCCCATTCCCACCTATGACCCGGACCTCTTCCAGTACCGATTCGGCTATGCAGACCGGAACCTAGGACCGCAGTTGGTCCATGTCGCGGATGCCACCAGCCTGCGCAGCCAGTTGCACACGCTACAGAAATACAACATCCGCCAGGTGGTCGTGGACTTGACCTCCACCTCAAATGTGGATCCGCAGCTCTGGACGGCCCTGACCGAATTCCATGTGCCCAGCGATGGCCTGCCCCCGGCTGCCTCAGACTACAAGGTGGAATACGATATTTTCCGCGGGTCTGAACTGAAGGGTGATCTCTCCTCGGGGTTCATTGACACAGACAGACGTTTCCCGCTGACCGAAACCGGCCAATTCAAGGTATCCGCCGATCTGAGCGTCAATGGCATTCTGCCAGGCATCCGGTCCGAAAGCAGTGTCACCGTGGTGTCCTTGACCATGGACAGCCCTTCTGAGCCAGACACGGGCACAGATGTAGCGGCAACACCATCGAATCCGCCTGTGTCCGTGCCTTCCGGCCCTTATCTGATCCCGAGTGAAGCCCTGGCCGCAAAGTCTCAGCCCAGCAATAGTGCAGGCACATCCCAAACCCTCGTGATTGGCGAGACCTATGACATCGTGGGGCGCAACAGCGAATCCACCTGGCTCCAGTTGGAAAACCGTGACCAGATCGTGGGATGGGTAACTGTCATCAGCGCAAGTTCGCATGTACAGAATCTGCCCATCGTTTCCAGTCTTCCCGTCACTGCGCAGCCCCAGGTCCCCGCTGTTTCCAGTTCCGGCGCCGCGGGTCATCTGTGGGGCTATGGCATTCAGGCCCACCTCTTGGGCACCAATGTCAACCAAGCCATGCTCGCCACCCAAACGATGAACTTCAACTGGATGAAGCAGCAGATTCGCTGGACGGACATGCAGCCCACCAGCCGGGATCGGAATTCCATCACTTGGCCCGAGATGGATACAGTCATCGATGCGGCGGAGGACTTCGGCATCAACATGCTCTTCAGCGTTTTGGCCGCTCCGGACTGGGCCCGAGAGGCAGGCTTTGATGGGACAGTAGTAGGTCCGCCCGCCAACAATGCCGACTATGCCGATTTTGTAGCCGCCTTGGCCCGAGAATACTGCGGTCGATCCTTGAAGGCCATTGAAATCTGGAACGAACAGAACCTGCATTACGAATGGGGCAACCTGCCCTTGGATGCGGCGGCATACGTCGCCCTGTTGCGCGAGGCCAGCGCGGCCATCAAAAGGGAATGTCCCACCATGCTGGTCGTGAGCGGGGCCTTGACCCCTAGCGGCACCAATCAGACTCCTACATCCAGAGGTGGCACCACAGCCGTGGACGACCTGGAATACCTGCGCCGCATGTTGCAGGCCGGCATGCTCAATTACGTGGATGCTGTGGGTGCCCATCCCAGTGGCTTCAATGTGCCACCGAGTTATACCAAGGCCAACTATTGCAGTGTGCTTCCCACCACAGGCAATTCCTTCGGATCAGGCTGTCCCAATAATCCGCACCGGTCCTTCAGTTTCCGCAGCACAATGGAAGAATATCGGGCCGCGATAGAGCGGTATGACCCCAACAAGCCCATTTGGCCCACGGAGTTCGGCTGGGCTGTCAATACAGGGCCCACCGAGTATCGTAACTACGAATTTGCCCGAGACAATGACTACAATGAACAGGCGCAGTGGACCCGGGAAGCCTACGTGATGATGAAGGATTGGGGGTGGGTTGCAGCCCCCATATTGTGGAATCTGAATTTCCGAGTCATCGCGTCAGGTACCGAGCGTGAACAGTGGGGCATAGTGCGACCGGATTGGAGTCCCTTGCCCGTGTATGATGCCTTGAAGGAATTGGCCGCTTCGGAAGGTCGATAGACTTCTCCGGTACCCTGTGTATTGTCCCGGTCCGCGGTTTGGATTGCAGTCACGAGGAGCGAGCCTTGCGTAATTTTCTGACATGCCTGTTCTGGGGGCTGATGCTGCTGGCGGGCTGTGCCAGCGGGCAGCCGGCAGAAGAGACTCCCCAAGCACCTGAAGCAGTGCCGCCGCAGCCCACTGCGGTACCCGACCCTACCGCAACTCCCACACCCCCTACAGCCGCGGCAACCACCAAAATGGCGATACAGACCGTAGCAGGTCCCGAGTACAGATATGCGCTGGTTTCCCGGCTGGAGGCGGGCGTTCCGGTGGCTGTGACAGGACGCAATCGCAATGGGGCCTGGCTGCTGGTGGATGTAGACGGCAGCCAGGCTTGGGCGGCCCACTGGGCCTTGAATTATGGCCCGGAAGTCCAGCGGGTGCCCCAAGTGGATCCTGTGGAACCGGTGCCTCGGGAGATGCGGCGGGAACCCATGCCAGGCTCCAGGCCGCCCCTGGCCTTTGGCTACGGGCTCCAGGCCCACATGATCGGCACCAACATCGAGGAAGTGATGGTTGCCACCCGCAACTTGGGTTTCAACTGGCTCAAGCAGCAGGTCCGGTGGAATGTCACGGAACCTGAAGACGGCATTCACCGCTGGAATGAATTGGACCTCATCGTGGACAGGGCGACCTACAGCGACATTCATCTTCTCTTCAGCGTGGTCACGAGTCCCGAATGGGCACGTGAGCCCGGCTTTGATGAAAATGTAGATGGACCGCCTGCAGATCCGGCGTTTTTGGCCAGCTTCCTGCAGGAACTGGCACACCGGTATTGTGGCACGTCCCTGCGCGCCATTGAAGTGTGGAACGAGCAGAATCTGCACTACGAGTGGGGCAATCTGCCTCTCTCCGCGGAAGACTATGTCAGCATGTTGGCGCAGGCCTCTGCCGCGATTCGCAGCGCCTGTCCTTCCATGTACATTATCAGCGGCGCCCTGACTCCCGCGGGCAGCATACCGGGCATAGCCGTCGACGACTTTGTGTATCTGGAACGCATGATGATTGCGGGCGTGGCCCAGCATGTGGACGCCATTGGCGCACATCCCAGTGGATACAACGTGCCGGCCCACGTGGTCTGGGAAGATGCCTGTGCCGCCATTGTCCAATTCGGCAATTCATTCAACGGCGCCTGTGACAACCCCCATCATTCCTGGAGTTTCCGCTCCACCATGGAAGGATACAGATCCATCTCGCAGACTTTCCGCGTCAATCTGCCCATCTGGCCCACGGAATTCGGCTGGGCGGCCGGGGGAGCCTACCACCCCGCCTATGGGTATGCGAATGACAACAGTTATGCAGAGCAGGCCGTCTGGACCGTGGAGGCCTATCAGATGATGAAGGAATGGGGCTGGGTAGCCCCTCCCATCCTCTGGAATCTCAACTTCCGGGTTATCGCGGACCAGACTGAACGGGCCCAGTGGGGCATCGTGAACAACGACTGGTCGCCATTGCCTGTCTATGACGCGCTGCGGGACCTCAGCAAGTAGCGGTACCGGCCTGCCAGTCCGGCCGTGCCTACGAGGGTGGTGCAGCCAGATTGAAAAGTTCCCAGATCAGCTCTTCCAGCTTTTCGGCAACCCAGATGGCTATTTCCTCTCCACTGGCAACAAGTTCCAAGGACACTTCCGGGGCCAGTGGATAAGAGATCAGGGCACCCAGACCGGCAGCGACGATCAAGGCCCCCAGCACGATCTTGAATTCCGATCCTGCAACAGGAGCAGGACGCCGCGGCAGGATGGGGCGGTCTGGCATTACAAGGTAGGAGACAGACAAGAGACAAGAGACAAGAGACATATAGTATCATTGCCTGACCCAACGAGGGCGGGTAGCTCAGCTGGTTAGAGCGCACGGTTCACATCCGTGAGGTCGGGGGTTCAAGTCCCTCTCCGCCCACCATAATGCACTGTAGACAGTGCCGGACTCTCCAAGGCTGCTTCCGCCGTGTCCCTGCCGGGTATCCGGCTGTCTTCAGGCATGGGAATCGAGTCGCGAATGACAGCCCTGCGGGGCCACGTCAATCTCATGGACGAAGGACCTGATGAAGGCCCGGGACTCGGTGCGGCCGCTCTTCAGAAGGAAGGCCCGCATATCCTGGGCGTAGGCCGTGAGGGTATCCACGTCGTCCAGGACCTCCCGTTGCTCCGACAGCAGCGTCCTCAGCGGCGATTCCCGCTTCTCCTGGCACTCCTTGTACTCCCGGATGCGGGACATGATGTCGTTGCTCGCCAGGTCGGCGCTCTCCACGGCGTGCCACATGCGGTCCATCTTGCGCCGCACTGTGTCGGTTTTCGACTCCCGGGGAGTCGGGGTGCCCAAGCCCGAATTCGCCTGTGGCGACCCCGGTGAGCCACTTGCGCTGTTGAACACCATCGATGGGGCCATCGACACCCCCGGGAAATAGCGGCGGCCAATTGGACTGCGGCTTTGATGGACGCGTCGTAATATTCGAGGGCAAATGCAAGGCAGAGTGTCCGGTGAGCCGGTGATACAATGCTCCCGTGCTGTCGCCGCGCCTTCGCCTCTTTGCTCTATGCAACATCGTTCCATACTTGCCGTGGCCGACGGTGCCGAGACGGCTTGCCAGCGTCTCCCGGTTTCTGACTGGCGACACCTTCGTCTTTCGCTGTGTCCGTAACCTGCTGGAAGGGCACGGGCGGGTCCTCAATGTGGGAGAGCGCATAGAAGGCCATGCCAACTTCCTGCAGGTGCCAAAGCGGACAGTGTTCTGGGACCGCCTCAGGGCGTGGACAAGAAATCCCTAATCTAGACTTCTGGACCGTACGTTGCCTATTCCGCCTCTGGGGCTCGAATATGTCCAACGGGTTTCGTACAACAAGTCTTCGAATCCAAGAAAGTCCGCATGAAGTTTTCAGGAGCGGGGAGCCCCCAACCCACATCTGTCCGGTACAACAACTGGCGCCAAATAGCAGTGGAACCGCTGGCCACGTTCACTCCCGTCATGCCGGTCAGCGTGATCATCCCGTACTACCAGACGCCCGCCAAGACGCTGGAGAGAACTCTGGCCGCGCTGGAAGGGCAGACCTACCCGCGGGAGCTGTTCGAGGTGGTGATCGTCGACGACGGGTCGGAGCCACCACTGTCCGGCCCCCTCTCCACTCCGCTGGACGTCAAAGTGGTGCGTCAGGAGCGTTGCGGGTTCGGACTTGCCAGGGCGCGGAACACCGGTGTCCGGGCGGCTGCCCACGATATCCTGCTCTTTCTCGACAGCGACACGCTGGCCGAAGCGGACTGGATGGCGGCACATGCCCGATGGCACCACGCCGTCTCTGATGCCTTGACCGTGGGGTTGCGCGCCCATGTTGGAGGTAGACGGTATCGACGCCAAAACCATCCGGCACCGGACCGGGTCATTGGCCGAATTGTTTACGGGCCGACCGGTGGACCCGCCCTGGATTGAAAGCCAGATGCTCAGGTCGAACCATCTGGCTTCCAAGGCCGACGATCTGTTCCGGGCGATCATCGGTGGAAACTTCGGGATTGGCACGAATTTCTATTGGGCGGTGGGCGGGCATGACGAATCGTTCACGCGATACGGAATGGAGGATACTGAGTTCTCCTACCGCGCCTATACTCGCGGTGGACTCATCGTGCCGGCCGGCGACACCTTCACCTGGCACCAAAGCCGATGGAATGAGGACCGAGACGCCAAGAACATGAATCTGCGGATGATGCGCGGGAAGGCAGCCCATCTGATTGCCCATCCCGCATTCCGCGGCAACAGCCCCGGTCGCATCTTCATGGTGCCACAATACGTGGTGACCCTAGACTCGGGATACCGCTCCTCCCCCCCCCCCCCGACGAGATTGCCCGGACCGTCGTGGACATCTTGGCAGACCACACGCACGACTTGGTAGTCAGAATCGAAAAGGCCATGGGTGACAATGACCAACGCATGCAGTATCTCTGGGAGGTCTTCGGGCCGGATCCGCGGGTGTGCTTGGCCTCTGCAGGCTCTGCCCTCGACGAGTTTCCCGCGTCGCCGTTCCACGTCACGCTTCCCGCTGGTGTCGTGTTCGCCAGAGGCTTGGTGCATCGTTTGCGCGCCAAGCTGGGAGATGCCGTCAGTGCGACCTCGATCCTTCCCGACGGAAATGTAGTGTCGATCACGCGGGCGTGGGCACTCCATCGGGCACACCGCGCGGAGGCCAGCCCCACCGAGTTCGGAGACGCGCAGACGATACCCGCCGCGAGATTGAAGCTCAAGCTCGCCAAGCCAGGGAGCAACGTCGATCCAGAGAAGTCCGTGGGCTATCCTGCCAAGTGGGACATCATGCTCGACAGGATACGGGACATCCGCGGCCCGCGAGAGGCATGGTTGCTCCTGAAGTGGCTGGTCGGACTGGCTTGGAAGAGGATGGCCAACAAGCAACGAATGGCTTTGTGGCATTTTCGGCATCGGACCAAGACGTGGCGCAACCGGTGATGGGAGCAACTCTGGTGTATGTCGCGCAACAACAGACTCGCAACTCGTGGACCGTCGGGGTGTCAACGGGCAAGCGGTTCGAACGCAGTCATGGAACGAACACTCCACGATGGCTGCGTGGCGACGCGAGGAACATAGATAGCTCTGCACGGGCATGGTGGTTTCTGCAATGGCCGGTCTGCGGGTCCATGCAAGTGGCGGGTCCATGGCGCTGCCGCCGTCTGGTACGGAGCACATAGATGCAAACCCGATCGACTTCCAAGGACCCGGCGGGCCGTTCCACCACATGGGGTCGCTTGCTCGACAAGGCACCGCAGATCCGTGACCCCCGATCGGCATGGTTCTTTCTGAAATGGTTGCCCATTGCAGTCGGGCAGTGGGCGACTGTCAAACGGCGGGTGGCCTGGTGGCATCTCCGAAGTTCCATGCGAAGCCGCTGGATACGGGCCCAACCGCGGCGGGCGAGAGGTACGCCCGGCGAATTGGCACCTGCCTTCGACCTGCGGGCCTACAACCCGATTCGATGGCAGCGCGACAGTGGCAACGAGACAGCGGCACTGGGACCGCTCGCGTGGCTGCCGCCCGGCGCAGAGGCGCACCGCGTCATTCACCGTCGCAATCTCCGCCGACTGCGTCGAATCCACCATTTGGAAGATGTGCAGGCGTTCCACGCTGACGACCTCATACGGGCTGGTGAGCTGGCCCGCCTGGCCGCTGCCGGAGTGGTGGTGCATCTGGCGGACGGCAATGAACGCCTACAGCGATTGCTGGGTGACAACCTGTACCGGTTGATGACCACCGACACGAGAGGCACGGATGCCGACGCGCGCGAGTTGCTCAGCATCAGGCTGCGTCGCGCCGCTTTACGTCACCATTCGTCGTGGGCGCGCGCGGCAGCTTGGACTGCAGGAGCTGCCCTTGGTGTCGGTCCTGCTGGTGACCAAGCGTCCCCGGTTTTTACCGTGGACACTGGACGCCGTGGAGAGACAGACCTATCCCAATCTGGAATTGGTTCTGGCACTGCACAGCGAGGGCTTCGTGGATGTCGAACAGCAGCTCTCCGCACTGTCGTGCCCCGTAAAGGTGTTGCAGGTGCCCGCAAGAGAGCCGCTAGGTGCCGCGCTCAACGCCGCTACGGATGCATCGGACGGGACACTGCTGACCAAAATGGACGATGATGACGTATATGGTGCCGACCACGTGTGGGACCTCGTACTGGCCAGGGAGTATTCCGGCGCACAGTTGGTGGGCAAATTCCACGAGTTCGTCTATCTGGCTCGGTCGGACCGGACCATTCACTGGCGCAACAGCGGCAACGAGCGCTATCAGATGTCAGGCTTTGCCGGGGGCACCTTGCTGATTTCCCATCACGAGCTTGGCCGCGTAGGCGGCTGGCGGAGGGTGCCGCGACATGTCGACAAGGCACTGTGGACGGACGTTGCTCGGGCCCGCGGATGCATGTACCGGGTCCACGGCGCGGGCTTCATGCTGGTTCGGCACGGCCATCGCCACACCTGGGACGTGCCCGATGACCATTTCCTCGCGCAGGCCACCACGGTAAGCCCCGGCTGGAATCCCGCCTTGGCCGGCATCAAGGATCTGACCTTGCCGCATCCGGTTCTGGAGCGCGAGTAGGCCGGACATTCGGGAGTTTCGGCTGATCCCCCGCCGATACGACCTCCCAGCTGCCACCGCTTCAACGGGCCTTTACATCGTTGCCGCACCCAGATTTTCCTTCAAGAAAGCCTTCACCCCGTGTACCGGTGCTGCTATCCCCACGGCCAAGCCCATCATCATAGTGTTGATGCCGATCAAATGCCCTTGTGCATCCAGCAGCGGACCGCCGGAGTGACCCGGCCGCAGTTGCAGGCTGACTGCAATCCACTCCTGGCCGTTGTTGGGCATTTCTGGCAAGTCGCTGCCCGCGCCGATTACCACGCCTCCGCTGGCCGCTGCTGCCACGCCCCAGGGGTGGCCTAGAGCCATAACCCACTGGCCGGGCTGAACGGTTCGTGAATCTCCCAGCCGAAGGGCAGGCAGCCCGGAAGCATCTACCGCCAAGGCAGCCACATCCCTTTCGGCATCCTGGGCCAAGAGTCGAACCGGTTTCGCCGTTCCATCAGGCAGAACCACATGGATAGGGCGGTCCTTTATCACATGGGCATTGGTGACGATTAACCCGTCGGGATGCCAAATGGAGCCAGCGCCCCCGGCTCGCGGGCCGCTGCGCACCTGCATCAGACTGCGGCTAGCGTCTTCTATCACGCTGCCGATTTCCGCGTTCAGTTGTTGCAGTAGGGTGATCACCATTGCCTCCATGAGAACGTTCCCCGATGGCGACCGGCAGCTCTTGAAGCTGACCACTCCGCAGAATGCGCACCGTCGTTGTGGAACCTACCTGATCGCTGCTCAGCAGAACAAAAAGGTCATCCAGGTGGCGCATGGGCTGACCGGCCAGGGATATGATGGTGTCGCCCAGGAAGAGTTGGGCCTTTTCCGCCGGGCTGTTGGGTTCCACCGAGGCCAAGAGCAAACCGGTTTCCTGTTCCAATTGCTCGGCCAAGGCCTCAGGCAGCTTTATTGGCTGGATGCCTACCCCCAGGAAACCCCTTCGAATGCGGCCGTGTGCCAGCAGCGTATCCACTACCCGGCGCACAGTGGCAGTGGGAATGGTTAGAGTGACGCCTCCCCGCAGCAGGGCAGAAGAGTTAAGGCCCAGGATCCGACCGGATACATCTACCATTGGACCTCCGGAAAACCCCGGATACATGGTTACGTCGCTCTGCATGTAGCGGTCTAAGATACCGCCAGTGGGCACGCGCCAGCTATCGCCCAAGGCGCTAACAATGCCCATGGTGGCGCGGATATTCCTGCCTGGTCGTCCCAAGGCCAGCATCAAGTGCCCCACCCGCAAATTGTCCGCCTCGGTCCAGGCAGGAGCGGTCAGGCCGGTTGCTGAAACCCGCAGGGCCGCCAGGTCAGTAGTAGGATCCCTTCCTACCAAGGTGGCCGGTACACTTTGGCCGTCGGGCAGGTCGGCTCTAATGTTGTCGTTCCGCTCCAGCACGTGATGGGCGGTAACTATTACCCCCTCGGAGGACCAGACTATACCGCTGGCCGGCAGTCGATCCCGGCCTTCAATTCGCGTTACGCTCCGGCCCACTGTTTCTACTGTTTTGGCCAAAGCGTCGGACAGATTGGTCAAAACTTCAGGCATAATTTTGCCTCCTTGATTTTGCCTGCCATTGCCAAGCCATGAACTAATGAGCCAAACCCAAGTATCTCTCCCCTTTGCGCTGCCAGATTCCGGCTTTCACTGGAGTGAATGGAAGGATGGATTTGGTTGTTCACTCACGCATGGGCAAGAGGCGGCAGATAGAGCCTTGTCATTGGCTTGTATCTACCTTAGCAGCGCAATAAGATGAATGCCCCCCCCATTCGGTCAGGAGAGAACCTGGAAAAATGGTCAGGTTGGCGGGATCCATACCATATTCCGGTATTTTGGCAGCCGGGCCCGCCACGTTCCGGTGCCGAATCGGAGTTTCCAGTTGGTGTATCCAAGCAGCCGGAGGCGAAAGGTTTTTAGCCCTTCAACAGGCTCTGAACTTGCTGAAGGAGGTGGGGAGAATGACTGGAGAGATTTCGGACTGGCTTACGGCGCAGGGAGATCGACCTAGTACCTCGAAAAGGTTACACTGTCGGGTAGAGGTGGCGCAGCCGGGTGCGGGCGTCGGCGGGCATGAACTGCCACCGGACCGGGGTGCGGCGGGCGTTGCGGGCGGTCCCCCAGGCAGCCAGCTCGGTGTCCAGGAGCTCCGGTGCCGGGATGCGCCGGGCCAGGCACTGGCGGGCCAGCACGCTCAGTTCGATTTCGGCGATGTTGAGCCAGCTGCCGCGTTTGGGGGTGTAGTGGATCTCCAGGCGCCGGGCCAAGGCCTGGGCCTCGGCCGGCGGGAAGGTGGCGTACAATGAGGCGGGGTCGTGCGTGTTCAGGTTGTCCATGACCCGCGTCACCCGTTCCGCGTCCGGGTACCGTTGCTCCAGCATGTCTCGGATCCAGTGGGCCCAGTCTTGGCGCGTGCGCTGCGCCCGGGCCGCCACATGCACCCGCCCCGTGAGCGGCTCCACCTCCAGGAAGACGGCGGCCGTCCCGTTGCGTACATATTCATGCTCCACCCGGGCCGGCTGACCGGGCCGGGGTGGCCGCGGCGCTGTCACCTCCCCCACCAGCTGCTTGCTGGTTTCGTCCATGCACACCACGGGCCGGCGCGGGTCGGGGGACCGGTGATACACGTCCAGCACATCTTCCATGCGGGCTACGAAATGGGCATTCTCCGCCGACGGGATGCGCCAGCAGCGCTGGCGGTGGGGCTGCAGCGCGTTTTTTTCAGAATGTGGTGCACGCTGGTAGGCGAGATGGCATCCGTCAGACCCAGGACCACAGCCTGGTCCGCCAGCAGACGGAGCGTCCAGCGCGCCCGCCCCGCCGGGGCGTCCGTGCAGGCCAGCGCGATCAGGCGCGCCTCGAAAGCCCCGTCGAACTGCACGGGCCGCGGCGGCGTCTCCCGCGGCTTGCGCCGCAGCGTGGCCTCCAGCCCCTCCTCCACGAAGCGCTTCTTGACCCGTTCGACGGTGCGTCCGGACACGCCCAGAGCCTCGGCCGTGCGGGCCACGGTCCAGCCGGGCCCGGCCGGCCCCCGGTCGCACAGCAGCAGCACCCGGGCATTGCGGAACCGCAGACTGCCGGTCTGGCGCCGCGCCGGGGCCAGGGTCTCCAGGTGGACCCGCTCGGCTTCGGTTAGAGTCACGCGATAACGGATGGCCATGCGGCACCTCCTGCTCGGGAAAATCCTCATCCCAAGGGTAGCACACAGACCGACACATTAAGCCTTTCAATGTACTAGTGGATTGTTTGCAACTTATGATGCCCTCACGTGCGGGCGCCATGATCTCCTCGGGATCCCGGTGCCGCCTGAACGGGCGCGCGGTCTGGGTATGGTGGGCCGCCAGATACGGATGAATGGCCTGCGCGAGGGCCTCCCTGGAGGCGCAATCGTCCCGTGGCCGCCCCCGCGTCAGTTGGGCGCACAGCCCCGCCACGGCGTTCCTCCAAGAGCGGGAGGGGGGCGTACCGTGAAAAGCCCACGCGGGTGGGCTGCCCGCCACGGGGGACGCTCTGAGTCTGGTGCGGGGCCTAGGGATCCAGGAGCACATGTGCCGGCTGCCTATTTGGGACTGCGGGACCCGTTGAGTCAGCAAGGCCCGGAATTCCTGCGGGCGGGGGTAGGGCTGCATCGGACCGTCCTCCGGCGGGGCGGTGTGCCCGGAGCCCCCGATCGCCTGCAGGCGTTGGAGATCCGCGGGGGTGGGGTGCACGGTGAAGCCGGCGCACAGGAGGAGGATCTCGTGGCCCGGGGAGAAAGGGGAGTCCCCGCCTCTCACAGGAGCGGTCGGACCTCCCAATTATTAGGACTCTGTAGTATCTAACTGTCCACTCAGCACTTCGCATAGGTTGATGTAAAGATACAAGATCCTGTCGGATCCGGAGGACGCCGGCATGAATGGCCGAGATCAGGTGGCGGTCTGTGCCGTAGGTACGGATCGGCATCTCCTAGTGCTTGGCCCGACCGAAGGATGTGCTCGATGTCGTTCAATTCCGGGCTGTAGGGGGGCAGAAACCAGAGTTCAATGCCGGCCTCCTGCAGTGTCGGCTGGGCCTCGCGCAGCACCCGGGCCCAATGAATCGAGGCATTGTCCAGCACCCCCACGCGGCGTGTCCCGTTCCCCCGGAGCAACCCAGGGAATGCAGACAGACACTATACCGCACCTTTACATTGACTACGCTTAGAGGAAGATCAAACCGGCTCGGGTAGCTCGGGTTACGGCTTCAGTACGGCTCTGAGCACCCAGCTTGCCCATGATTGAGTTGACGTGAAACTTGATCGTATGCTCGCTAATGTTTAATCGCGCCGCTAGGACCTTGTTGGGCAGCCCTTCGGCTAAAAGCTGCAAGACCTCCCGTTCTCGTGGAGTTAATTCTCCCAGCGAGATGGTGGGGGGCGCATCTCCCGAAGGCAACAGAACAGCACCCAACTCCGCATCAATGGCCACCAAGCCTTGGGCAACAGCGATCAAGGCTGCTTTCAAGTTCGAGGCGTCGCTATCGCGGGACAACAACCCCCTAGGGCCGGCGGCCCAAGCCTCTGTTGCGTAGGTGGAATCAGGCAACAGGGCCACGATGGGGCCGGCGATGTCCGCCACTTCGGACACCAGCTTTAGAACCGCGCTGGGGTTCCAGCCCAAGTCCCAGAGGATTAGATCCGGATGATACGTCGCCAGGAGGTCTGGCTGAAGGGGTTCGGTGGATACTTGGCCGACAATGACTATTTCGGGTTGGTTGGCCAGCAACAGGGCCAAGCCGCCCCGAGCCAGAGAGTCGTCGGCTATGACAAGAACACGTAAGGTGTTCACCGCAAATTACAGGCCTGATCTATTTGCTGATGCGTAAACGGCGGATTATACCTTCACCCTTGCACCTCCACTAGAGATGCTGCCCCCAGTGCAGGCAATCGCATCTTATTGAGCCAGCACAGGGCCGAGATAGGCGAGATTACGACCGACTTTGCGGCGCGGGACAGCCATTCCGCGCGAGACCGACGAGTCGCGGCGGAGCCGGTGAAGAGTCCGACGGCGCAGGAGCGCCAGGTTCTGTGCCGCGTGTCCTTGCCGGACCCGACTTTCGTCTTCCCACAAGACCACATCCCAGACCCAGGGCCCCGCTCCGCAGGCCGTGCCCCCACAGCGGTGGGTTTCCAGGCGTCCCTATCCCTGCTCCACCGTCTGCATGCAGTCGTAGGCGTAGTCTTGGAAGTCGGTGCGATGGGCAGGGGTGCACCGGTGGGCCACGTCTGCGCGCAGACCGGGCTGATGGTCCTTGAGAGTCAGCACGTAGGTGCCGCCTGGATCCTGGATCTGCGCGGCCACAAGGTGGGCTGTGCCGCGATCGTGTGGTCGGGAAGCGCAATGGCGGCATGGCGGCGTCCATCGGCATGGCCCTGTACCACCGGAGGCGTATGGGATGGGCGATGTTGGAGACGGCGGATGCGAGGCGGTAGATGACGGCGAGGGTGTCCAAGCGTTCCAGGAGGACGCGCTTCCACCGGGCAGCGACGGGACGGGCGCGCAGCAGTTCGTCCAGCGTCATGCCCTCATCCTGAGCCAGCCGTCGGAGTCCGGCGGCGGTGGGAAGTGCCGGGTCGGCGGGATCAGGTCCGTTGCGTGGGGGACAGCGGCGACAAGGCCGATCGCCACAAGTCCCAAGTGGACAAACACTTTCTTCACGGGTTTCTCCCTTCGGCCCGTTGGTTCATCCAGTGGGCGCACGCCCCAGCAAGGCGGCCGGAAGGTCGAGCCCGACAAGTCGGTTCGCATCGGTCCATAGCGAGTCGCGGTAGACGTCGTTCATCCCGTCCGCCGAGGTCGGGAACGGTTGGTCACCGTCGAAGTAGGTGAAGCCCTTCCCGCCCAGCGCTTCGCCGCTCGCACCGTGGGCGTTGGCTTCGCTCGATTCATCGACGGGATGCGCCGCGTGGAACCGTCCGCTGCGCACGTCGTCAACCTCGTCGAGGACGAAGTGTTGAGCGGGAAGGGCTGGGCGGTCGGCGGCCACTACTGGGCTGAACGAGGGGATTCGTGCACGAATCGCCGGCTACGAGACACTCGGGCGGGTGCCGTCTTCGCTGCTGCGCAAGGCCAACTCGCCAAAGCCCTTGATTCGTTAGAGCAAGAGAACAGCCCGACGCCATCGTGGGTGTCGCGCTGTGTAAACGAAGTCCCCGTCGGTTCGAAGACCGTATCGAATGGCCCTCTGGACGGGATTCGAACTCCAGTCCAGCATCTTTGCTGTTCTGCATCGGATGGATGACTCGCAGATACGTTTGGGGATCACGCTCGTAAGGCATCTCACGCGAGACTTGTCAAGGGTGCCTGTGTACATGCCTGCACTTTGCTGCTATGGTCCTAGGCTCAGAGATCCACTGCCAACTGGAAAGTTTGTAATACAGTGCATGTAGACCCATAACGTGTACTGTACTCATGACTCTCCCGTTCAGGGCGACCTTGGCGGCGTCCGCTCCAGGGCTGTCTCATTAAAATTTGAGTGCTGTGCCTGGTGCGGGCCCGGAGGCCCCTGCCGTGCCGCAGGGGACACAGGAGGACCATGACGGACGCGGTGGTGTCTGCCCCGCCCCTGCCTGGTGCCTGGAGGCCCCTTGCCATGCCCCTCGATGCGGACTGTGCCTTTCGGGCTCCCGATCTGGATCTGCCCCCTGTCGATGCCGACCATGCACCCCGGTGGCGGGAGGGTCTGACGGCCATGCCTGACCCGCGCAGTGCCCGCCGCCGGCTGTACCCCTTGCCCATCCTGCGGCGCACCGCCCTGTGGGCCGTCACGCTCGGCGCCGACGGCGGTCGATCCATCGCCCGGCGGTGCGAAAAGCGCCTGTCGCCACGGCGCCGGTGTCGGGACCTGCCCTGCGGCACGCCCTCCCACCACACCTGCCGGCGGGTCTTCGGGCTGCGGGATCCGGCCCTGGGGGAAGCCGCCGTGCGCCCGTGGGTGGCCGGACTGCGTCCGGATCCGGCCGGAGACGGGGTGGCCATCGATGGCCAGCGTGTGCGGGGCTCCCGCGCCCGCACCCATGACCGGCCGCCCCTGCCTCGGGTGGGGGTCGGGTCCCCGGCCGACCGTCTGGGCCGGGCCCCGCCGGCCGTGCCGGACCCGGCCCACGCCATCTCGGTGCGGCCCGCCCGGCTGTCCAGCTGGCCTCGGGAGGGGGGGGCACGGTGACGCTCGATGGGGCACCCCCTGGGTCGGGCGGCCAGCGCTCCGTGGCGGCGACCATTGTGGACCCGGGCGGCGACTGCGTGCGGGCCCTCACGCAAAACCCATCCGGCCTGTGGGAGACCGTGGTGTGGCTCTTCCCGCAGGACACGCAACACGGGCCTGGTGCCGAGGCAACGGTCACCGGGGACACAGGGCAGGGTCGCATCGAAACCCGCCGCTGCCGGACGCTGGGGGCCAACCCCACCGACCTGGACCTGCGGCACCCCCTGCACGCCGGGCCGCCTCTGCGCCGCATTGCCGGTATCGAGAGCCAGGTCCGGAAACCCGGCGCCACCCGTACGCAGACCCGCTATTTTCTCTGCAGCGGCCCTGCCCGCGCCGCTGACCTGCGGGCCGCGGTACGGTCCCACGGGAGCAGCGAGAACGCGCTGCACTGGGTGCTGGACGTGCCGTGCGGGGAGGACGCGGCCCGCACGCGGGATCGCCGGGGTGCCGAGAACCGGGCCCGGCGGCGCCGCCGGGCCCGCAACCTGCGGGCGCAGGATGACACGGTCCAGAGCCGGACAGCCCAGCGCGAACGGGCCGCCGATGATCCCGACTGTGTCCCCCGATTGCTGAATCTTATGTAATGAGACAGCCCTGCAGGGTACCCCAGGGCAAACGCATCACGAAAATTCAACAATTGTCAGAGATGCAGTCGGGATTCCAGACGATCCGCGCAGTTCCACAGCGATCAGGTCAGATCCAGAGACGGGCTCGGGGGCTTTCGGGTCCGGGATGGAGCCTCCGCGGGGCCATCCGGGAGCGGCCGGCCGACAATCCGGGTCCCAAAGGGACAAATCCAAGCCCTGTGGGGGGCCCTAGCCGCCTTTGCGATGGCTTTGGAAACCCAATGTGGGGCATGATTCCCATACGCGCCCCCAATTTCTAAACTTTCGTGATGCGTTTGCCCTGCAGGGTACCCGCAGTCTATCCCCACGGGAACGGACCTCGAATTACAATGCAATCGCCCTGCCTTGGGGGATGAGAGAAGATGGGCGGTGGCGTCAGCGGCCGCGGTTTCTGTCTTGCCGCACCCGGGTCACGCGCACGGCGCAGTGCCGTGGCACATCCGCGAGGGTGCGTGTGGTGTTGACGGCGAGCGCGGCGGCGTGGGCCGCCGCGCTCGCCGTCCATTCGGGCAGCGTGACGGCCAGGCCGCGACGCGCGGGCTCCAGGCCTTGGAGGAAAGGTGCCTCAGTCGGCACCTGGATCCGGTGCCGGTCCGGTACGGTGACCACGGGGCCGAACGCAAACGATCCCGTGTTTGGGAAGCGGGTGGGCAGCGCCGTGATATGGTCTCCGATCGATGCGTGGTCAAAGGCGATATGTGCCTTGGCCCATGCCGGTGGTGCCAGGTTGAACCAATTGCGCGGGGAGATGCGATCACCCACGCCAGCACGGGGGGGAGGCTGCAGGCCATGTATCGTCACCTGCAGCCCCGACAACGTGACATCCCCAAAACGGCGGAGGGCGTCGTCCAGGCACTGGCTCAAGGCCGGCAGGGCTCCCACGGGATCATGGTGCATGCCGACCTGCACCCAGCCGATCCGGGAGGAGGCGCTCCCGGCGGTCAACTCGGCCTCGTGCATGCTCCAGAGCAACGAGCGGCGGGTGGTGGCGGACATGGTGGACCAGCGCATCAATTCTGCCCGGGCGCGGAAAACGCTGTAGAGGTCTTCCTCCGCGGCATCAATGACCGCCGTGTGCGGTGCCAGCTGGCCGAACGCTTCCAGAAACAGGGTGGTGTACATGGGAGACAGGGGCGGCGGGGTCTCCAAGCCTACGTCGTCCTCAGAGCTGGGGATCGTCGTGTAGAAACCGGCGTCCTCATCCCGCTCGCGTATCTCACTTGGAGTCTGTTCCTCCGCGTAGGCGACGCTCGCCCTAGCCATACTTAACGATCCGCGTGGCCGGGCAGACCCGGCAGGCGAGACCCGACATGTCATGCTGTCATGCAGCACATCGTGGATCCTGCTCCAAGGGGTGGTGCGCGAAGATGGGCGGTGGCGGCGGCCATGGTTTCTGTCTTACCGCACCCGGGTCACGCGCACGGCGCAGTAGCGGCCCACGGGCCCGTGGGCGCGCGCGGTGTCGATGATGTGGGCGAGAGCCCACGCCGCGGCACTCGCCGTCCACTCCGGCAGCGTGACTGCCATGCCGCGGCTTGCGGGGGCCAGCGGTGCCTCAGCCGGCACCTGGACCTGGATCCGGTGCCGGTCCGGTACGGTGACCACGGGGCCGAACGCAAACGCTCCCGTGTTTGGGAAGCGGGTGGGCAGCGCCGTGATATGGTCCCCGAGTAATGCGTGGTCCAAGGCGCATATCGCCTTGGACCACGCCGATGGTGCCAGATTGAACCAATTGAGCCCAGAGATGAGATCGCCCACGCCGGCGCGGGGGGGCGGCTGCAGGCCATGTATCGTTATCTGCAACCCCGACAACGTGACATCCCCAAAACGGCGGAGGGCGTCGTCCAGGCACTGGCTCAAGGCTGGCAGGGCTCCCACGGGATCGGGGACATCATGGTGCATGCCGACCTGCACCCAGCCGATCCGGGAGGAGGCGCTCCCGGTGGTCAACTCCTCGGCGTCATTCATGTCCCAGAGCAACGGGCGGCGAGTGGTGGACATGGTGGACCAACACATCAATTCTGCCCGGGCGCGGAAAACGCTGTAGAGGTCTTCCTCCGCGGCATCAATGACCGCCGTGTGCGGTGCCAGCTGGCCGAACGCTTCCAGAAACAAGGTGGTGTGCATGATCACGGCTCCGTCGCCACCAGCCGGAGATAGGGGCAGCGGAGTCTTCCAGATACTGTGCATGCGTTTCCCGATCTCAATCGGGGTAGCATTCGAGATCGATTTCCTTGTAGGCCTTGAAGGGTGGATCCCAAATGCCGATGAGGTCCACATCCACCACGTTGCGCCATGACACTTCGCGACCATCCTGTGTGCAGCTTTGCCGGGCCGTTGTTCGCCGACCGCGGCCGCCACCTTCCCGGACGCTCGACTCTTCGATTGCCTGCGTTACCCACCAGCAGTTAAAGAAGATGTCACACCACCAGGCCTGCAGCCAAACCTCGACGTCGGCGTACTCCGGGCATGTCCCGTCCTCTTCGCTTGTCTCGTCCCACCAACCGTGTGCCGACACATCACCGTCTGACCGGTGGGGATTGTCGGCCCCTGTATTGAAGGTACACCCGGCAAAAGCTTGCGCAAGTTCTCCACTCCCTGACATCCCCGTGTCCTCTGTTGCTTCCAAGCCTGCGTCGTCCTCAGAGCTGGGGGCCGTCGTGAAGAAGCCGGCGTTCTCATCCTGCTCGGGATATCTCACCTGGAGCCTGTTCCGCCGCGTAGGCGACGTTCGTCCCGGCAATACTTGCCAACAAGGCCACACCGAGTATAGAGGACAGTATCACTTTGCTTGCTTGTATAGGCATGCTGCAGATTGTGGACATGTGATTTACCTCGCGACTCAAATAGGGTGATGTGTCCCCGAAACCATGGTTTTGGGGAGTATAGCACGGCTTATGTGGAATTACAGGATTGACGTAAAAGGGGAAGATCGCCCAGAATGAAGAGATTGTCATTCCCATTCGGAGCGCTTTCCCATGACCCGTATAACCTTTGCCGACGTGGCGACGGTGGTGGATGTCCTGGTGGATGACTGGTATCAAGACCACGGCAGGCACCTGCGGCAGGGCCAACGAGGGGCCCAGCCCGTGTGCACCGACAGTGAAGTCATCACGTTGCTGTTGTGGATGGATTGCCTGCCCTTTCCGGGCGAGAGCCAGTGCCTGGGGTTCATTCGGGCCCACCATCTGGCCCTCTTTCCCCGGCTGCTCGACCCGAGCCAATTCAATCGCCGGACGCGGAGCCTGCGCTTGCGGGTGGAGGCGTTGCGGCGACATGGGACCGCGCAGTTGGGGGCCACCCTCGCCACGCAATTTCGGCGGGACACCCAGCCCGTCCCCGTGGTGGGCTACCCGCGGAGCAAGAAGCACAGTAATTTCGCGGGGTCGGCCTCCTACGGGGTCTGTGTCAGCCGGAATCTGAAGTGTTTTGGGTATAAACCGGTGCTGCGGGCCACCCGGGAGGGCCTCCCGGTGGTCTGTGCGCTCGTGCCCGCCCACACCGACGAGCGGGCCGCGGCCGACACGGTGCTGTCGGCACTCTGGCACGGCGAGGTTTTGGGAGACAAGGGCTTCCTGGGGGCCGAGTGGCAACAGGCCCAGTGGGAGACCCAGAGCAACCGCATCGGGACCCCCACCCGGATCAATCAGCGCCAACCCCATGCCCCGACCCTGAACCGCTGGCTGCACGGCCTGCGCGAGCGCATCGAAAGCACTGTCAATGAGGTGCAGAACACCGGGCGCAATCTGGAGCGCCTGTTGCGCAAGACCGTCCTGGGGTGGGTCACGCAGGTCATCGCCCAGAGGGCCAGCCACACCCTCAAGCATCTCCTGCGCCGCAGCTGGGGCATCGATGTCCAGACCTATACGGTGCGTCCTGTGTAATTCCACATCAGCCGTATAGCAGGTTGTAGTGCAGCAACTGGCTTAGGTTTGTGGATACAGATGACGCAGCTGGAGGCGGGCGTCGTCGGAGGTGAAACGCCCGTGCACGGGGGCGCCCCCGGCGTGGCGCTGCTGCGCCCAAGCCGCAATCTGACGGCCCCGCGCCGCCTCATCCGGGATGCGCCGGGCCCGGGCCTGGCGCGTGAGGACACTGATCTCGATCTCGGCGCTGTGGAGCCCACTGGCGGGCTGGGGCGTGTAGACCCACTCCAGCCGGCGGGCGCGGCGGTGCGCGACGGGGGCCGGGAAACGCTCGTAGAGAGCCCCGGGCGTGTGGGTGTGGAGGTGGTCGCAGACCCGCGTGATGCGCGCGGCCGCGGGGCAGTGCACCTCCACCCGCTCCGGCAGGACTGCGGCGCAATCCCGCTTCGTGCGCCGCGCGGTCACCTTGACAGGGCGCCCGCCCGCGCAGGGCGCCGTGAGCCGGAACAGGTGGCGGGTGCCGGCCCGGCGGTAGGTGCAATCCCGCCGGGCCACCTGTCCGGGCCGGGCCGGCACAGGCGGGCCGGCACAGGCCTGCAAGGACCGGGAGACCGCGTCCACGCAGATCACGGGATGGTGGGGATCCAAGGGGCGCGGGTCGGGGTCCCGCACCTGTTCCATGGCACAGACGCAATCACTGTCCGGCTCCCTCTGCAAGCACCCGTGCCGCACTTTCCAGGGCGGCAGCGCGTTTTTGGGAGCGTCGTGCGCACTGTCTCCCAGCCAATGCCATCGACGCTCTCCAGTGCCACCAGGCGGCCCTGCCGCAGCCGCATGGTCCACGCCGCATGGCCTTCCGGAGCCGGGCCACAGGCCCGCGCGCTCAGCCGGGCCTCGGCCGCGCCGTCCAGCTGGCGGGCCCGCCGCGGGGGGTCCAGGGGCGGGGGTTGCAGGGCCGCCTCCAGTCCTTCCTGCGCACAGGCGCGGCGGGCATGGGCCCCGGTGTGGCGATGCACGGACAGGCGCTCCGCGGTGGCGGCATCCGTGTGGCCCGGCCCCGCCGGACCTGGATCCACCTGCAGCTGGATCTGGGCCCGCCGCCGGCGATAGGCGGCCTCCCGGCCCCGGTGCCCGATCCCGTGCCGGGGGGCGCGGTCGGCGGCGGTCAGGGTGACAAGGTGTTTTTTGGAGGCCATGATCCCCAGTGTCCTCCCAAGCATGCCATGCACCCCTATGATACTCACAACAGTAAGCCAGTTGCTGCAGTAGCAGGGCAGGGCAATTGCATCTAAATGGGGCAGGTTAACGAGAGGCTATCATGAGCGGGTCTGGAATGAGCGGGAGCAACTTGCCTCATGGATGTCATCGCCGGCTGGCCTTTGGTCAAAACCTTGGAGAAACTGGAGGATCCGCGTGTGGAGCGGACGAAATTGCACAAATTGACCGATATATTGCTGCTGTCTGTGCTGGCGGTCCTCTGCGGCGCGGACAATTTCGTGGCCATTGCCCTCTTGGGTCAGCTCCACGCGGTTTGGTTGCGCACCTTGCTGGAACTGCCGCACGGCATCCCCTCGCACGACACGTTGGGGCGGGTGTTCGCCCGGCTGGATGCGACCCAATTTGAAGACGGCTTTCTGACCTGGGTGCAGGGGGCTTTTACGCTAACGGCCGGCCAGGTCGTGCCGATCGACGGCAAGTGTGTGCGTGGGTCTCATGACCGCCGTCAGGGATGGGGGCCGTTGCACCGGGTGAGTGCCTGGGCGCAGGCCAATCGACTGGTGCTGGCGCAGACGGCGGTGGCCGACCGGTCCAACGAAATCACCGCCATTCCTCCCCTGTTGCGTATGTTGTGTCTCCCAGGGTGCATTGTCACCTTGGATGCGAGGGGGTGCCAGAAGTCGATCGCACAGCGGATCCGAGCCCAGGAAGCGGATTATGTCCTGCGCGTGAAGCAGAACCATCCAGGTCTCCATGACCGTCTGGAGGACACCTTTGCCCAGGAAAGCGCCGAGGACTTTGCCGACTGCCCGCACGATTTTGCGGAAACCATCGAGAAAAATCACGGCCGAGTGGAAAGCCGCCGCTGTTGGACGATCGGGGACCCCGCCTACCTCGCCTATGTCGATCCCGGCCAGGATTGGTGCGATCTGACCAGTCTGGTGTGGGTCGAAGCCGAACGCCGTTGCGGCGACCGGGTCACCACGGACCGCCGGTGCTATATCTCCAGCTTGCCCCCGAAAGCGAGACCGTTGCTGCACGCAGTGCGCCAGCACTGGAGTATCGAAAATGCCCATCACTGGATCATGGATGTCGCCTTTCACGAGGATGACAGCCGGATCCGCACGGGGCAGGCCGCCCACAACATGGCCATCCTGAAACGCATCGCACACAATCTGCTCCCGCAAGACCAGTCCCTGCAAGGGGGCACGGCCCACAAGCGGCTGGCGGCGGCGTGGAACCAGGATTGTCTGTGCCACCTGATAGGCCTCGGGCAAGAACCCATGTAGATGCAATTGCCCTGAGTAGCAGGGCAGGGCTGTCTCATTAACAATGTGAGCAGGGGGGAGCACACCGCGCGAGCCGGGAGGCCCATGCCGTGCCGCAGCGGATCCGAGGGGACAATGAGGGGTACGGCGGAGTGCGCCGTCGTGCTGCACTGCCCTGGGAGGCTCTTGCATGTCTGTCGACTCTGACCTGGCCTTTCTGGCTCCCGATCTGGACCTGCCCCCGATCGACGCCGACCCTGCCCCCCTGTTGCTGGCCTGCCTGAACACCATTCCCGACCCGCGGATGGACCGTTGTCGTCTCTATCCCCTGCCCATGCTCCGGGTCACGGCCCTGTGGGCGGTCATGCTCGGCGCCGACGGCTGCCGGTCCATCGCCCGGCGCTGCGCAAATCGCCTGTGGCCACTGCGCCAGTTTCTGGACCTGCCGTACGGCATACCCTCCCACCACACCTACCGGCGGGTCTTCCGTCTGCTGGACCCGGCGCTGGTGGAAGCCGCCTGGCGTCAGTGGGTCGCCGGATGGCATCCCGACCCGGCGGGAGACGGGGTGGCCATCGACGGCAAGAGTGTGCGCGGCACCCGGGACCCGGCCCGGGCGCTGCCGGCGCGGCACCGGGTGGGAGTGTGGTCCACGGGCCAGCGCCTGTACCTGGCCCCACAGGCGGTGCCGGACAAGGCCCACGAAATCTCGGTGCTGCCCGCCCTGCGGGAACGGCTGCACCTCCAAGGCTGCACGGTGACAATGGATCGGGTACCCCTTGGGGTGGGGCTGCCCGCGCTCCGTGGCCGAAGCCATTGTGGACCCGGGCGGTGACTCCGTGCTGGCGCTCAAGAAGCACCCATCCGGCCTGTGGGAGAACGTGGCGTGGCTTTTCCCGCAGGACCGGAAGCACGGGCACTGTGCCGAGGACAAGGTCACCGTGGGCCAAGGGCATGGCCGCATTGAAACCCGCCGCTGCCGCACGCTGGGGGCCGACCCGGCCGACTTGGACCGGCGGCACACCCTGCACGCCGGGCCGCATCTGCGCCGCATTGCCTGCATCGAGAGCCAGGTCCAGGAAAAGGGAGCCCGCCGTACGCAGACCCGCTATTTTCTCTCCAGTCGCCCTGCCCGCGCCGCCGACCTGCGGGCCGCGGTACGGGCCCACGGGAGCATCGAGAACTCACTGCCCTGGGTGCTGGACAGGCCGTGCGGGGAGGACGCGGCCCGTACGCGGGACCCCGCGGGGCCGAAAACCTGGCCCTGCTGCGCCGCCTGGCCCGCAACCTGCGGGAACAGGACGACACCGCCCAGAGCCTGAAAGCCAAGCGCGAACGGGCCGCCGACAATCCCGACTCTGGCCCCCGATGGTTGAATCTTATGTAATGAGACAGCCCTGGCGTCCGCTCCCCCTATGGGACTATTCTCCAAGGTGGGGGTTGTGTAGTGGATCATCGCTCTGCCGGGCCTGACCTTGATCTCCTTGACGAACGACCGGATGAAGACCCGCGACTCAGTGAGCCCGCGGGTCTTCAGGTAATCGCTCATGGTCCAGGATCACCACCGACTCCAAGAGGGTACTGCCTGCCGTCAAGTCAGGCCCACTCGGCTGGCGGCCTTCCGATGCCCCTTCACAGTCCCGTCGTCTCTGCCGGGTACCGCGTTTGTGGTGTTTCTGGACCTTGGGGAGAAGGCTTGTCTTTCCTGGATCTGGTTCTCGCAGACCTCATTCCTGCTATCCTAGGCAAGGGAAACCCGCAGGTGCCTCCTGTACCCAAACAGAAACTGGGCGGCTGAGGATTCCCTCTTACGCAATTTGACAGAGACAGGCAGACTGAAACGAATTCTGGCTCCAATGAGTATCTACTTCAGCGCAGGAAGAGGCTGAAGAACACAGCCCCGACCTGTTTGACTCCACCAACTCTTCACAACACGGGTTACATGGCAGCAACTCCAAAACGCTTTGATCTTGTAAAGGAAGAATTGGATCAGTGCACAGACGTTGTGCTAAGTCTGGGGCAGCTGGAAGACATGTGCGCCCACTTCGGCCTGGACTTGTACCTTGAGGATCAGCTCTTCGTCTGGCTGATGAATGAACTGCACACGCGAGACATCCGGCTGGCCGACCCAAAAGTTGTGGAAGACTCTCCTGCTTCACAAGGCATGGCCATTCAAGAGGGTATCCGGGAGGACATTGAGGCAATAGTCTCCCTGCAGGAATCACAGGAGAACCGCCTGCTCAACGACGCGGAAACGTTGCAACTCTTGACGGCGGTCAAGGAAGGCATGTCTGCCCAGAATCAGCTGGAGGCAGACCCTGATGCTGCCAGCGCAGATGAACTGGCGCTGCTGGTGCAGAAAAAATCGGAGGCGGAGACCACTTTGCTGACCCGCAACCGGGGCCTGGTGCGGCGTGTGTGCCAGCAATTCCAGCCCCTGCTGAATTCCATGACCATGCTGGACCTGGAGCAGGAAGGCAATCTGGGCTTCCTGAAGGCCATCCACAAATTTGACCTGGAGCGGACCACCAAGCTCTCCACGTATGCCGTCTATTGGATCAGGCAAGCGGTGCAGCAGGCCATTGCCAACCAGGACCGGACCATTCGGCTGCCAGTCCACAAGCGCAACGAGATCCGGCAGTATCGGGTGCTGGTGGAAAGACTGTCCGAGAGTCTGGGCCGGGAGCCCACTGTCCGGGAAATCGCGCTCAGGCTGCTGGCCGAGGATGAGAGCACGCGGAGCTACGAGGCACTCTTTGCCGAGGACATGCAGGCAGCCGGCCCCATTGAAAGGGAGGTGCTGCATCGCATGGAAGAGCATGTGAAGCAGCTTCGCTCCTACATACGGCAGTACCCCACCAGCCTGGACCAGTTCATGGAGGGCGAGGATGTGGACAGACACGAATTGCTGACGGACGAAAACGTGCTGTCGCCGGAAAGGCAAATGCTGAGGGAGGATCTGATCGACGACGTGGATGACTGGGTGAGTCAACTGGACGAGCCCGAGCGGTCCGTCATGAAGCTGCGTTTTGGATTTGGAAATCGCCGTCCCCTGAAGTACGGCGAAATCGCCCTGGAGCTGAATCAGAATCAGGCCATGCTGGCCTTGAACTCCAATCAAGAGTTCACCAGTTACAAGGTGCGGAACCTGGAGTCTCAGGCACGGCGCACCTTGATCAGGTGGAAGAACGCCGAACACTTCGGGACCGACGCGTAGATGCGGCCGACTTGCGGAGTGGCCCTCTCCCGCCACCGCCCCTGCTTGCCGGGTCTCCTGTCGGCTGACGCCGGCCTGCATATTCCTCAAGCGGAGCGAAAGGCATGAGATACACGCGTCTAGGCAAGACCGACTTGCATGTGTCCTTGCTGGCGCTGGGTTGCTGGCCCTTTGCGGGCGGGTCGGTCTGGGGTGCACAGAATCGGGACGATGCCTTTGCCACTGTGCATGCCGCCTTGGACGCAGGGATCAATCTCTTTGATACCGCTCATGCCTACGAGGCTGGGGAATCGGAGCGGATACTGGGAGCGGCCTTGGGCCACCGACGGGACGAGGCCATCATCGCGACCAAACTGGCCGGTGCCCAGACGCGGCCAGACCACATTCGGGACGCTTGCAGACGCAGTCTGGACAGTCTCAACACGGATTGCATTGATCTGTATCAGATTCACTGGCCCGCCTGGTCTGTGCCGTTCCAGGAATCGGTGGATGCCTTGCAGGAATTGCGCAACCTGGGCTGGATCAAGCATTTCTCCGTTTGCAATTACGGCGCCAGGGATCTGGCGGACATCTTCACAGTGGCCACCATCCCCGCGGATCAACTGCCCTACAGCCTGTTGTGGCGAGTCATAGAACGGGACATATTGCCGCAGTGCCAGCAAAGCCAGACAGGGATCATCTGCTACAGCCCTTTGATGCAGGGCATTCTCACGGGCCGCTACAAGTCGGCGGACGAGGTGCCGGACGGCCTGGCCCGTACGCGCCTGTTCTCAGGGGACAGGCCGCAGTCCAACCACGGCGAGCCAGGCTGTGAAAGCGCCGTGTTTGCCGCAGTGGCCGATATTCAAGGAATCGCCGACCGACTGGCTTGCAGCATGGCGGAACTGGCTCTGGCCTGGGTTCTGCATCAGCCTGGCGTGGCCAGCGTCCTGATCGGGGCCCGTTCCCCCAGGGAGCTGCACTGGAACCTCCCGGCTCTTGACATTGCGCTTCCTGCAGAAGTGCAGGCGGAACTGCGGGATGCCACCGAACCGGTCCGGAACCACCTGGGTGCCAATCCCGACATGTGGAGCGGCATAAGTCGCATGCGGTAAATGCCCACGACCTGCCTGTGATCAACAGAGCCCGTGAGGCAGCGTGAAAAGATCCCCGCCCAGGCCGAACCGTTCCAAGAGTCGCGACCCGGGATTGATGCGAGTTCCGGCCAAGGGAATTCACGGGCCGGTTGAGCGGCGGCCCGTGAATTCCCCCTTCGTTCTTGCCGCCGCCCGCCCGGTCAAGCGCTATTTGGCAATCTGCTTGAGGGCTGTATACGCCGGCAGAGGGGACCAGTCAGGATTGACAATGCCCCACTGCGCTCTCTCAGTTCCATTGGCTACGACACGAAAGTTCAGGTTCCACAGGAAGGCCGGGCCCGTCCAGCCCCAGTTCTGCATCATGGAAAAGGCCTCGACTGTCCAGTCGGCTTGTTCCTGGAAGCTGTTGTCATCCGCATAGCCATAGTTGGGATCGTATTTCCCCCCCGCGGCCCAGCCAAATTCGGTCGGCACTATGGGCAAGGCGGACACGCCATATTTCACTGCCAGATTACGGTATCCCTCCATGGTGGAGCGGAAACTCCAGGAGTGATGAGGGGTGTCACAGGCCCCGTTAAAGGAGTTGCCATGCTGCCGAATGGCTGCACAGGCCTGTTGCCACGGTACGCTGGGTGGCACATTGAAACCGCTCGGGTGCACCCCAATGCCGTCCACGTAATTGGCCATGCCTGCCTGCAGCATTTGCTCCATGTAGGTGAAGTCATCCACCGCCACCGTGCCGTTGTCCCCAGCTGGCGTGAGAGCTCCGGAAATGATGAACATGGACGGGCAGCTGTTGCGAATGGCGCCGGAAGCCACTTGCAGCATGTTCACGTACGCCCGGGCGTTGATGGGCAGATTGCCCCATTCATAATGCAGATTCTGCTCGTTCCAGACTTCAATGGCCTTCAGTGGTCCGCCACAATAGCGATGGGCCAGATCGCCAAGGTAAGCGGCGAAGTCTGCATTGTTGGCCGGTGGACCCGCGACATTCAGGTCCGCATTGCGTTCGCGAGCCCACTGCGGTGCAGTGACCACACTAAACAATACATATGCGTTGTGGCGTTCGGCCGCGGCAAGCAGTTCATCCAGCTCGCCCCATTGCCGATTGCCCCGTGACGTCTCCATGTCTTCCCACCGCACTTGCTGCTTGAGCCAGGTGAAGCCCAAGTCGTTGACATGGTTCAGCACCGGCGTGACATTGCCGCGGCCCAGGGCATGAGCCTGGATGCCATAGGCAAAGTTCAAGGTTGCCGCCGGAACCGCAGGGGCAGGGGTGGGCTGCGCTGCCGGAGTGGGTGTCGGAGTCGGGGCGGCTCCTGGATCCGGAGCAAGCAGTTTCAGCCAGCGCAAGGCCACGGATGCCTCCAGCTGATTGTCGTAGTATTCCAGCCGCACTGCATGGTCGCCCGCTGTCATGGCAATGTCCACAATGTACGACGAAGCTGGCTGATCGCGCCATACATCCTTGACCAGGTTCCCGTCGATATACAGTTTCATGCCGTCATCGACGACAGTGATGAAGCGGTAGGTGGCGGCGTCAAAGTGGAAACGTCCCTCAAAACTGGCACTGAACTGATCCGTGGCTACCCCCGGGCCGGGTGCTCCCTGGCCCCAGTCCTTGCTCAGGGGGGCCGCTTCCACAAGGGTCAGGGCCGGCGTCCCAGACAGGTTGGTGTTGTTGAAGAACTTGGCCGTATAGGCGTTGGCCGAAATGTCTGGAACTGGCCCGGTGGGAGCCACCGGAGTCGGCACAGGGGTGGGAGCCACGCCACCGCCACCTGTCGCGGAAGGCTGGGTGCCGGTGCCAGGGATGATCAGAATCTGGCCCGGCCTGATGAAACTGTCTTCGGCAAGCCCATTGGCCCTCAGCAGCGCGTCCAGGCCGACCCCATGGTTCAAGGCAATGCGGAACAGATTGTCCCCGCCCTTGACCACATAGGTCCTGTCCGGGGAGGCAACGGGCGGCGACGCGGCGGGAGGCGGTGTTGCCGGTGTGGCTGTCGGCGTCGGCACGGCACCTTCACGGGGAATGCACAGGACCTGTCCGATATAGAGATGATTCACGTCTGACAGGCTGTTGACCCGTGCAATTTCACCGGCGTCCACATCGTACTGCACCGAAATGGCCAGCAGCGAGTCCCCGGGCTGGACCGTATGTTCCGCCGCGCATCCTGTGCCGGACGGTCCGGCTTCCGGCACGCCTCCCTCTGAGCCGGGAATTTGCAGCACCTGTCCCACATGAATGAAGTCATACACCTCGAGACCATTGAGAGATCGAATGGCGCTCACGGTAGTGTTGTACCGAATGGCTATGGAATACAGAGTGTCCCCGGTCTGCACCACATGTTGGGTCTGTCCCTGGGCATGGATAGTGGACTGCAACGGCACCAGCAGCAGGGTCAGACAGAGGCAAAACAGAAGGAAGGCGGCCAGCCCGCCCTTGCAATTGATTCTCGAGACCATGCTGTGTCAACTCCTGCGATGTCCGGTCTTGAAGAGGGGGCCTGTCCATGTTTTCGGACCAAGCGGTTTCTGCCAGAGGACATCGCCCACGGAAAAACAAGACAAGCAAAAAACGGCAAGGGAACGAGCGCACCCTGCCACCATATAAGACGTACAACCGCCTGTGCTGTTGCGCATGTCCTTAAAGGCAGGCCGCATGTTGAGGTCAAACTCCGATTGCTCAGACAGGAGACTGCAGCATCCCTGGTTTCGGTGCCAGGATGCAGGCGACTCGAATATGCTCTGCTTGCCGGGCACAAGTGTGCGGCGGCGGTACGAAGCCGCCGCATTCCTAGCCCTTCCCCGGCTTTGACAGCAACCATGCGGACCGAGTCCAAGTGGCTCATCCGACCTGCCCCTATACCTACGGTTGCCTCCCCCCAGGCAAAAACCATCATGTTGCTTTTTACATATCTGGCCACCCGCCAGGCGATGGGAGTGGGAGCGGCTTCTGGGTGTGATACCGGGGGCGAACAGCTGCCCTCGTGCTTGCCGCTTCCCACAGGGGATGCAGCAGACCAGACAGGAGAGGCCATGGATCCCAAGGTCTGTTGTTTGGCGTTTCCAGAAACGTTGCATCTACCCGGAGCGAGACAGGGTTCTGGGGTGGCCGTCCCACGACATGGATGAGTTGGTGGATCCTCTCTGCCGCTTGGCGCCACCAGGAAGGCAGCCATTCCCCTTGCCACGAAAAGAGTGCCCTCCATTGTTCTGTTTCATTGCTTGAATCGGTCAAAATGCGGGTGGAGTGTTTGGCTGTCCAACGAGTGTACGGAAATGCAACTCAAACGCCTCTGACTCGACCTTGACTCCTGCAGCGCGGTGAGGGCACCTACCTGTAGACTTCAGGTCGCAGTCTGATAGGCCGGAAGAAAGTGAGCGAGGCCTGAATGCACGGGATGCGGTTTCACCCAGAGTCCTCGAGGCACAGTCGTCCACTGCTTGGCGGGGCAGCTGTGCCCCGATGAGAAACCGGAAGCGAGTGTCCTGTCCCGGAAATACGCGCAACCCAACGTTCCAGCCTGGGCAGGATGGATGGGGCTGTGACAGTCCACACGAACAGGTGCGCTGCGGTACGCGTGGGGCTGGAGCGCGCCGGGAGCTCCAGCCCCATCCGCACTCCACCAAGTGGAGCCAAGACACATCGGTGGGCGTGAAGTGCAGGTGACAACGCGGCCAGCCACGCCCGGCCCCGGGCCTGCCGGTGCGTCGCGCAGTGGGCGATCCCACCCGGTGGAGGTCCAGTGCCGCCCCCTCCTAGTCGATCCATTGACATCAGCCTTATGGAGTTGGCCGCCAGAACCAACGACAGCATGACGGACTGTGCCGTCTCCAGAATGGGAGACATCCTGGCCTATGCCGGAGTGCCTATGAAAAATTCGAAACTGCTGGTGCCAGGCATCGGCTTTAAGAAAGACATGGGAGATACGCGCAACTCACCCGCGTTGAGGGCAACTCAGATGCTGTACACCAAGGGGGTCGAAACTTCCTGCAGTAACAGGCGAATTCCCGAGATAACCGTAGGAGACGAACGGAGCATGACCGGCATAAAACCAGACGCCTCCGCCCTTCAACAATACAATGCCACTATCATCCTGGTCAACCACAGCGATTTTGGAGTCGAGAGCATCGTCCACAACAGCAATCTGGGGATTGACGCCTGTAACGCAACGAGGTCGCTCGGATCACGTCCTTGGACATTCGGCTTGTTTGCTTAAGGCAATGGTGTGGACAGTTTTTTAGGGGGGGGATCAGCCATTGTCCCGTAGGCACAGAGGTTTTGGGAGATTGAAGCCGATTTGTCAAAGGGCAGACCGGGCGCCAGAGTGGCCATCATGCGTTCTACCAAGCCGACCATGCGGGTGTACCGCCGTACCGTGGCCAAGGCTCGGCCGGACCTTGACGGACCCGCCAGGCCCGTGTGAGGCTGGTCGGGAGGGTCATGACAGCGTTGACATGGAAGTCCAGGCGCTGGGCGGAACGGGTCTGGCAGTCCTGCAGTCCCCGAGGCTGCTTGAGATTCGGCATGGTCCCCATCGGGGCAGAAAACAAGTATGTGTCTTGCCGAAGCACAATGTTATTGCTGCTGTGTTGTTTAGGCTGAAATTAACAAATGGGGTTGTAGTATTAAGTGCCAGCCTAGCCTGTTGCGACTCGTACCGGACAGCGTGTCTGCCTGCCAATTTGATACAGGGACAGGGAGAGATCTCTGCGGGGCTCACACAGACTTCTTGTCGCTACATGAGGTCACTGCCTTGAGGGAAGCCCTGGCAGAGATTGCGAATGCTTGACACTCTTCCCGGGGATTGCGGACATCGACGCCGCAGCGTCCACTCTGCATTCCATCCTCACCCAGGCAGGACTCAAGTCATGGCTGCTCAGCCTTGATGAGCTGGGCTTTGGTCTATTGTCTACCGGGCATTGGCGACGAGTATCTGCGCCTGTGCAAGGCCACACCGGCGGTAGCGATTGGTGTGGGTCCCGCCGCTGTGGGCCATGACATGCAAGGATCGCAGTGGGATGCGGGCGGCGTCGATGGTGCAGACCAGTGCCCGAGGGCTCTCCGGGCACGGCACCGGGGAGCCGGCCATGGTGCGCACCATACAGTCCGACGGAATCCCCATCCCGGCACAGCCATGACCCCACTGCGCCAACATCCCGCAGCAAAGGCACTTTCCCCTTGGCGCAACCTGCTCGGTTTGCTGGCCTTCAGCAGAAACGGTACTTGGCTGTTTTTGAAAAAGGGTCCATGATTCAAGGACTGCCCAAGAAGCAATTCGACGGAAACCCGACATGGACAGCGCACCCTCCCGGCTTCAGGCCTCTGCCATGGACGTAATTCGCATTACCGGGCCCCGGACCAGTCAGGTCTGCCTGGAGCCGGTGCCGATCGCGGGACTGGATTGGGTGGTCATCAAAGTGGAAACCACTCCGATCTGCACGGAATACAAGAACTTCGAGGTGGGAAGAACCGCCTTTGATCTGGGCCATGAGGCCGCGGGCGAGATTGTGGAGGTGGGCCGGAAAGGGCGGTGGAAAGTGGGGGACCGGGTGCTGGCCTTGCCCCTGATGGCCTGCGGCGCCTGCGAACTGTGCCAGTCCGGAGAATACATTCACTGCCTTGATCGTCTTTCATACGCAGGGTTTCAAGGCACGTACGCTCAGTATCATGCCAAGCCGGAATGGGGGTGTTTCCCTATTCCAGAGGACATATCCACCGAAAACGCGTCGTTGGCCTTGTGCGGGCTGGGTCCTTCTTTCGGTGCCCTGCAGCGTCTGGATGTCACCCGCTTCGACACTGTGTTGATCACGGGGCTGGGTCCTGTCGGACTGGGCGGCATCATCAATGCCCAGCACAGGGGAGCGCGCGTGCTGGCCGTAGACTCGCATCCCTACCGCAAGGACCTGGCAGCCAAGCTGGGGGCAGACTGTGTGCTGGATCCCACAGATGACGATATACGGGACCAGATCCAGGAACTGACCTCGGGCCGGGGTGTGTCCAAGGCCGTGGACTGCTCTGGCAATCCGGCCGCGCACAGGCTTTGTATCGATGCAGCGGCAACCCTGGGCAAGATTGCTTTTGTTGGAGAATGTACACAGCCGACCACCATTCGCATTTCTCCCGACCTCATTCGCCGCGGCATTGCCTTGATTGGTTCCTGGAACTACAATCTGAAGGATGCACCGCTGCTGATGCAGGTAATCCGACAGGAGCGCTCTCGCATCCAGGACTTTGTGACCCATAGATTCCCTTTGCGACAAGCACAGCGGGCCTGGGAGCTGCAGCGGACCGGCAACTGCGGCAAGATCCTGTTGCAGCCTTGGGAGGTTGAGGCATGACATATCGATGTGCCATCGTAGGCGTTGGCGGTGGGCGCGCCCACGGGCACGCCGAAGCCTTCCCGCACATGCCGCGTGGCGAATTGACAGCGGTTTCCACCCGCACCGAAGAGAACCTGCACGTCTTTGGAGACAAATGGCAGGTTGCGGCACGCTACACCGACTACGACCGCATGTTCAGGGAGAAAAAACCGGACCTGGTCCTGGTCAACACACCGCCCACCGTGCGTCTCGCGGTGTTGGAGAGCGCCGCACGACACGGCGTGCCGAGTCTCATTGTCGAGAAACCATTGGCCATACAAGGCGAGGACTATCTGCAGCTTTGTGCGTTTGCCGACCAGGCAAACACCAAGGTGGCGATCAACCACCAGCTGCACTTTCATCCCCGGCGGCAGATGCTGCAGAAGCTGATGCAGGCGGGGTCCATCGGCCAGATTCAGGGCATACAGGCCAGCGCCCGCATGAACATGGCCTATCAGGGCACCCATGTACTGCAAGCCATCCAGGCCTTCCAGCCCTCCCCTCCGGTACAGGTCTCCACATCGCTCATGGCTGGCGCCAAAGGACTGCAGGACACACCCCGAAAGCACTTTGCCCCGGATCAGCTGGCAGCCGAGATCACTTTCGCGGACGACACTGTCGCCGAGCTGCAATGTGGCCTCAATGCCCCTTACAACGACTCCACCGACGAACGCATCAACACGCACAAGCGGATAGGGGTGGAAGGCACGGCGGGCGCAATCCACTGGAACATGACCGGGTGGCGGACCCGCGTGGATGGACACGAAGCAGCGGGCCAGCACGTCTACGCCGAAGAAGATATCCGGGGTCAGGCGGACATGTGCGAAGCCATGTTCGACTGGCTCGAGGACGAATCACGGGTGCATCCCCTGAATCTGCGGGCGGCCTTGCAGGACTTTCGTCTGCTGCTGGCTGTCTACAGCAGCGGATTGAGCGGCAAACCGGAGTCGCTGGATGGAGCGCCGCCTCCGGATCTGCTGGCTTCCATGCGGTCCCGGCTGGCCCCATAATCATGGCAGAGTGTCGGAAAACAACATAAGCAGGAGTGGATTGTGCTGGACACCGATCGAAAAGACCACGGCGGCTGCCTGACGGCCTCACAGATCCGTTTCTATGACGAAGAAGGCTACCTGGTGCTGCGGCAGCATTTGCAAGAGGATGACTTGCGGCCCGCCCGGGAAGCCATGGAACGCAAGGTGGATGTCATTGCGAATGACTTGCTGGCCCACGGCAAGATCACCGACAAGCTGGAAACAAGGCCCTTTGACCGCAGACTGGCCGAGCTGTTCGCCGACCTGACCGACCAGGACTTCCTGAAGTTTGGCCGGGGCTGGCGGGACCGGGATCCCGGATACTATGAAATCATGGCCAACGCGAAGATCCTGGATGCGGTGGAATCCCTGATTGGACCCGAGATTTTCTCCAACCCGGTCTACAACACGCGCCCGAAAGTGCCTCGCGTCGCTGCCGGCGCCGTGCCCTGGCATCAGGACAAGTCGTACTGGCCCAATTCGAACGCCAATCCGGTAATCAGCGTCTGGATCCCCTTTGTGGAGGCCAATTTGGAGAACGGCTGTCTTTTCATCATGCCACGCACCCACCGGCAGCGGCTAAAATCCTGGCATGCCGAATCCTATTCCGGGACCGGCTTTCTGGAAATCGACAGGGAGCATCTGCCACCGGGGCGTGATCCGGTGCCGCTGATTGTGGAAGCAGGAGACCTGGTCCTCTTCAACGACCGTTGCATTCACAAGTCGGAGGTAAACAACTCCAAGTCAGTGCGGTGGAGCCTGGACGTGCGTTACCAGCCGACAGACCAGGACGAAATGCCGCACCACGGAGTCGGTTTCCTGGCGCGCAGTCAGCAGCACCCGGAACAGGTGGCCGACAGATCCGACTGGATTGCATTGCGCACTCGTCATTCCGCCTGAGGCGGAATGGGACAGATCTAGCCCAGGTACCTGTCCAACTCCTTCTGCCATCCCGCCAGCGGCGGGGATCCGGTGAGGGTGTCGAGTCGGTGCCCCCGTGCGTCTTCAAGCCGGAAAAAGGGAGTGGACCAGCGCGCCGGCAGCAGGTTTGCCTCTGCATAGGCTTGCATGGCAAAGACCCGTGCACGGGCTTCGGCATTCAGGCAATCCTCCAGGGTGGCAAGGTCCGCCCCTGCATTGCGGGCGAGCTCGGTGGTAAAGACCGGACCTTGCCGATACCACCTTTCCAGATGGCCGTAAAAGTCCTGCCAGAACTTCCATTGCGCCTCTGCGCCCTTTTGCTGTCCCAGGCAAAAGGCCGTGAAGTGAGCTCCTTCTCCCCAATCCTGGCTCAGGGGCAGATCCACCAGTACAAACCGTACCTGGCCCGTATCGCCATACTGCGCTATCAGACGGGACAAGGTCTGCGTGTGATGCTGGGCACAGCCCGGGCAGTTGGCATTGAACACCTCGTACACCGTCACGGGCGCATTCGCCGCGCCGGCAAAGAGAAAACCCTCCGGCGTGTAGCCAAAGGATTGGGCGGCGACCACCGGCAGGACAGCAGGTGCCGCAGCCTCAGGAGTCGTTGCGGCCGGAGGGACAGCCCCACAGGCAGCCGCGGTCAACCCCAGAAGCAGCCCAAGCCACGCAGGCAGCCACACTTTGGCAGTCTGATTGTGCAACACCGATTCTCTCTTGCGCATGTTCCGCCCATTCTACTCTGGACCGCCCGCCGCCTGCGAAGGAAATCTCCACTCTGTCTCATGCTCTGACCTTCCCTCTGAAGGGAACCTTCGGCCCAGGGCCAAGGCATTCTGAAGGTGCGGGAACTCCGAGAAGGGAAGGCGGGCAGACTTTGCACGGCAGGCAGGCTCCCGAAGTGGTCTGCCGACAACCGGGGCGGCGTTCGTCCCGTACTGTACAACGCCCCAGGGCCCATCTATCTAACGTGAGTTATGGATAAGAAACGGTCGCCGGGAGACTGCGTTCCCGTATCAGAGACGGTGTTTGCGGCGGGTGGCCGTAGGCCATCCACCCCGACCGCAGATGCACCAGGAAGTTGGCGGGACTCCGATGGCGCGTATGCTCCACTGGGGAGATGTTTTTGAGCGGGTCGTGGACCGCCTCCCCGAGGGCCCGCGGTCGGAGCCGCCCGTGGTCCGCGCGGGACCCGCCTGGGCTTCATGTGGGACCGCAGGCGCGTCCGCAGGCGGAGCCCCCGGGCATACCGCGCCTCTCCCAGAGCCTGCGAGATGTAGCCTTTGTCGCCCACCAGTTTGCCCCACAGGGCCCGGGTCCACCCCGGAACGGGCTTTCGGTCGTCCCCGTGGCCGGGCGTGAGGGCGAAGGCCCGCAGCTCGCCCCGCTCGTGGATGACCCGGTGGAGTTTGCAGCCCAAGAACCAGCCCATGGAATTCTTGCCCCGCTGCGCGAGGCCTGCAAACACCCGATGACCGGCGATACGCCGGTGGTGACAGACCGCCAGGGGCGTCGAGTCGACGAAGTTGATGCCGGTGCCCGGGCCATAACAACGGGTCAAATAGACGTACAGTGGCACCAGAACGCGCGGCATCAGGGCCACAAAGCGAGCATCACAGGGCCGCGCGGGAAACTCGGACCGCAGATACCGCGGGACAGGGAAGGTGTAGTGGCTCTTGCAGTCCCGATCGCGGCTCTGATGAAAGTGAATCAGGATCGTCATGAGCTCGCGGGTGGACAAGCGGGAGGCCCGCCATCGCCGCCGCTGCCCGGCATCCAGTTGCCGCCGTTGCCATGTCGGCTCGCATGCTGGGCAGACATCATCGACATGGCAGAAGAGAGCGCGTAGACTCATGGGGGACACCTCGGGGGTTGGATGGAGATGCCCAAGGATACCCTCCGTGGGGCCCGAGGTGTCCTTCCTTATCCCTAACTCACGTTATCTACGATCCAATGAAGATATAATTATATTACACAGTCGCGCCAAGTCGGCATTGCGTGGCGAAGCAGCAAGACGGAGACCTACTGCAGCCTGCATGGTCTGCGGTGAATCCCGACAGCCGCTGACCCATCCTGATACGTACCCTAGTGGATCGTGCCCAGGGAAACGCGAGACATGACGGGATTTCCCGATGCCAAGGCAGAGGGTGGCAGGTTGCCGAAAAACCGCATACAATTCGCATCCAGATTGGTACTTCCTGATTTGGACCTTCATGGATGCCAGTGCCCCCAGAGGGGTTGACCGCTTTGGGCGTATGCTGGCACAAGGGTGTATCAAGCCCGCGCACTGTCAGCCGATTTGCGCGTATGGCCTTGCACAGGGGACGACTCCGATGCTCACGAAACTGACCGTCCAGAACTTCAAGTCGCTCCGGGACGTTGCGGTCGAATTTCCCAAACTGGCTGTCTTGTTCGGTCCCAACGCTGCCGGCAAAAGCAACCTGCTGGAAGCGATCCTGGCCCTTTCTTGGCTGGGGACTTCCCGTACGTTCGCGGAGGCACTTGACAATCCCTGGCCAGTGCGAGGCTTCGCCTTTGAAGCCGTCTCTTGGCCGACCGCAGGATTACCGGCCCTCTTGCAGCAAGAGAAAGGACGATTCTGTCTGGAAGCCGACTTGGATATGCCGGCAGGACGTTGCCGGTATCGCATTGCACCGGAAATCGAATTCAAGACCGGGCGCATTGGACTGGCTGATGAGTGCCTGGTCCGATTGAATGCCCGCGGTGTTCCCAAGCACAAGCCTATGGTTGAAGTCGCCAAGGACAAACTATGCATACGCAAGACGGGACAGCCAGGACGCCCCAGGCAGGAGCCCTTGGGATTGAATCACTCCATCCTGTCCGACAGCAGCTTTGGCGGAGCGGCCTATCCCTGGTTTGACTATGTGCGCAACGAACTGTGGAGTTGGCGCGTCCATTTCCTGGAACCCAGATTCGCCATGCGGTCCGAACGGGCTCCCGCCGATGTGCGGGACATCGGCGTGCAGGGGGAAAACATCGCCCCCTTTCTGTATGGTCTCAAACACAACGAACCTGCGCACTTCGAGGCCGTCACGCGCACTCTGAGAGCCCTCGTGCCCAACATAGAGGATCTGCACCTTGCGCTTGATGAGCAGCGGGGTATGCTGTACCTGTCAATCCGTCAGGGCGGTGTGGATTACTCGTCTCGTCTCCTGTCGGAGGGCACAATGCGTGCCCTGGCGCTCTCCGCGCTGGCTGCCAATCCCCGACACGGCGCATTGATTGCTTTTGAGGAACCAGAAAACGGGGTCGATCCGCGGCAACTGGATTGGGTGGCCCGTCTCTTTTTGGCCCTGTCCCGGAGGTGCCAAGTGATTGTAACGACCCACTCTCCGCTGTTCTGCAGCTGTATCCTGAAGCACAGCAAGTCACAGCCTGCCGATATGGCCCTGTTGCATGTGCAGGGCGATGGACACTCCACGACAGTACGCCCCCTGGACACGACGGGACCGCTTTTCACGAACTCCGATTTAATCGAAGCTCTGGGGAGCGGAGGGGAGGACATTCTGTTCGAGGGCCTGTTGCTGCGAGGGCTGCTGGATGAATGAAGCCGTGAAGGTGGCTCTTTTCGTTGAAGACAGCGGACACCGAAATTTCATCCTGCCCGTTGTGCGCCGGATTGCCAGCGAAGAAGGAATTGCAATACGGCCCACGGTCCGTTCCGCCTTGGGCGGCAGACCCAGGGTTTTCCACGAATTCAAGCTGTACCGCAACATTTTGGAGCAGGGAACGGCCGGGACTTTCGTCCCAGATGTACTGATCGTGGCCATTGATGGCAACTGCCAATCATCGGCCCGGACCCGGGACAGCATCCGGCAAGCCGCGGGTGCCAGCCTTGCACATCAGCTGGTCTGCGCGTGCCCTGATCCACATGTAGAGCGTTGGTACATGGCGGATCCCGAGGGCTTTGCCGCCGTCGCGGGGACCAGACCCAGGATGGGCCGCAAAAAATGCGTGCGCAGCCACTACAAGAATCTTCTGGCCAGCGCCCTGCAGAAGGATAAGCGCTTCACCACAATCGACGGGACCGAATTCGCGGAAGAACTGGTGGCTTGCATGGACTTTTACCGAGCGAGCCGGGAGGATGCATCGCTGAAGGCATTTCTGGATGAATTCCGGGACAGACTCCGGAATCTGAACGTCGGATAGGCAGGGCGGCGGCGACCCGGCACAACCGATGCTCCCACACTGCGTGCAAAGATACTGCAGTCACTGAAAAGCAACGCCTCAAACTCGTGCATGGTGACAAAGGGCACAAAGCGCTGCGGATTGTCTTTTTGTCCCAAATGCTTGTAGACATCACGCAGAATTTCGGATTCGACGAACTCGGGACTCTGGGGGTAAGGGAGACAGGAAGCATGGGATCGACCGGGCCATTCCTTTGGTCCAGAGCGGGGGAGGCCGTAGTAATCCACCATGGTGGAGACAACGCAACCTCTGTCCTGTCGCAGATGGTTGATGATCTCTTTGCGCACTCCACGCCAGATCTTCACTCCGCCCCGTTTGCTTCTGTTGCGGGAATTTCCCACCAGACGTGCACTGACCGAAGTGAATTCATGATCCATGAGATAGGGTCCAAGAACCTCTTTGACAAAACTTTCTTCTGTCTCCCCTTCTACATGGATCAGCAAACGCGTCATGGCAAAGTGTATGCCTCTTCACGGTGGGGACGCCCTCCCAGGTAATTTTTCTCCCAAAGCTGACCGAGGCTGTAGTCCTCAAGCCAAGCATCGAGGTCACTGCTTGCCAATCGTGCAAACTCGGTACCACCGTTTCGGCGCTCGGCTACAAGAATGTCTTCGGGCTCAAAATGATCCAGCAGCAGGGATGACTGCGTTGCCATGAGGATCTGGGTGTCCATGGAAGCCCTCTTGATCAGGGAAGACAGAATTGCAATGGCATAGGGATGCAAGCCCAGCTCTGGCTCGTCCAAAAGGATTGTGGATGGCCGAAAGTCAGATGGTTGCAGCAACAACGTGGCCAAGGCCATAAAGCGAAGAGAGCCATCGGAGAGCGCGGACGCGCTGAAATAGGCGTCAGTTCCCTGATGCTTCCATTCCAAGAGAATTTTCTCGGGATTCAAGTAGAGGGGTTCAAGAGAAAAATGGTCAAAGAAAGGTGCGACCAGTCGCACGGCTCCCTGAATGAGATTGTACGAATCCCTGCTCTTTTCACGCAGGAAGTAAAGAAAAGCCGGAAGATTGGAGCCATCTGCCCGCAGGCGGCGATTGTCGTTTACATTGGCGGTTTTTTTCAACGCGGAGGTAGCGCTCGTGTCGTGAAACTGAAACACTTTCCAACTTTGAAGGTGTTTGCGAACATGATGGCCAATACCATCTCTGAGGTCAGGATCACTTATACCGGCTTCGGCCCCGCGGTGGGGCATCCTCCGGTCATAAGGCTCGTCGTATTGATCTTTATCTCCAAAAAAGACGGTTTCCCTTGCAGGGTACATGCTGTCATAGTCACTGGGCGACAGTTCCAGCCTGTACTGGTTCACTCCCCCGCCAAACGAGATGTGCAATGTCAAACGCTGTGTTTCCCGCGACCCGAAATGAAACACATTGTCCGCACCGCCCGCGCGCGCAACGTAGTTCTGAAGCTCACCGGCACCAATGGCATTCAAAAACCGAAAAGCCCCCAGGAAATTGGATTTGCCAACGCCGTTTTCTCCAATGAGCACGTTGATGGGGCCCAATTCCAGTTGTTCAGTACTTCTGATGCTCTTGAACCCTTTTATGGTGATCCAGTCCAAATAGGCCATGGCATTTCCCGGTACCGCGACAACCCCGTTGTATCCGCAACAGACCAATGTGGCTCAGTTTACCTGTGCGGACAAGATACTGACATGAAAAGCCGATCGATCAGGCCGATCTTGGGGAGAGAACTTGGACCAACACGGAAACGGCACTGTCAGGATAGTTCTACCCCAAGGCACTGTCAGTCGTTTGTTTCCCGTTGGGTCTGCTTTGTCTGCCAAGTTCCTGGTTCCCATTCTGCCATCCCCAGCGGCCAGTACGCAGCATCCAGAGTTCCACAAAGTTGAAACCCCATTGTGATCCGGTCCGGTTGACTTGGCATTGGCCGGTCCAAACAGGGCAGGGATCCAAATGTCAAAGACAGTATGGGTTTGTTGGAGCCTGATGTATAAAGTTTAGGGCAAAAACAGACAGGTGAATCCCTGATCCTCCACATCTCATTGCCACAAGCAACAGATCTGGTTCCGGGACCGCGTAAGCTCTGTACTGCCATTGTGCTGCTGTCGCGCACTGCCTGAACCAGCAAACCGGGCCGACTCAATGCTCATGCAAGGCGACCAGATGGTCCTATGCGATACCAGGTTCAGACTGGAGGCTGCGGACAGAAGAATCGGATCCGGGCAGTTGTCCGATACCAAGTCGTTGAAGAGAGTGTCCAAGGTGGAATTGGTTCCCGGTTGCATGGGACAAGGGAGACCTTGAACCTGTGCACCTGTCCTGCACGACCCGGCGTCATTCCGCAGGTTGAAGACAACCTGCTTCGTGGCCCCCAGTAGTCTAGGCAACAAAGCGAGTGGCGACTTTCCCATATGGTCAAGATGTTGCCTTTGGGGCTCTCAGCTCTCAGGATTTCCGGATATCCGGTCCGATCCAGACTACCTGTACGTGGACAAGACACGGCACTTTGACGACTTGTTCCCGTCCCGGGGCATGAAGAAGGCTCATCTTTTTCTGGCCCGGCCTCGCCGATTTGGCAAGACGCTGCTGGTATCCACTCTGGAGGCCCTGTTTCAGGGCCGTCAGGATCTGTTCGCCGGCACATGGATTGGGCAGGAAGGCCACTGGGACTGGGTGCGCAACCGGCATCCCGTGCTGCGGCTGGATCTTTCGTTGCGCAACATTCACGATGTCGGGCGTCTGGAATACGCCTTGGGCGTCCGGATAGGCGTGCAAGCCAAAGCCCACCGTCTCCCCCAGCTCGCCGCTGCCCCGCCCGACCTGCAGCTGGAAGATCTGATCCGGTCGCTGGCGGAGCAATCTGACAATCAAATCGTGGTGCTGGTGGACGAGTACGACATGGCCATCACGGAGAATCTGGGCCGTTTCGAGGTGCTGGACGACATTCTGGATGTCATGCGCGCCTGCTGCGACGCCCTGACGACCCAGAGCGACTGCATACGCTACACCTTCATGACGGGTATCACGCGCTTCGCCCGCACGGGTCTGTTCTCCGGGGCCAACCATTTGACGGATCTGTCCTTACAATCCGGTGGCAAACACCCTGTTGGGTTTCACGCAAGCCGAGTTGCGCGACAATCCCGACTTGGCCGCACTCGTGTGCCACTGTGCGGCCAATCTCGGGTGCAGCAGCGAGGCACTGTACGCGGCCTTGGCCCATCACTACAACGGGTACCGGTTTGCGCCGGGCTGCGAACCCGTTTACAACCCCTATGCGGTGGCCGGCTGCCTGTTCAATCTTGGCGAGGCTGAGAGCGGGACAGTCTGGTCCTTGGACAACCTGCTCCACTTCTGGGCCGAGGCGGGCACACCCTGCGTTCTGAGACACGTGCTGCATGCCCATCCCGCGCCCGACGGGGCTCCGATGTCCGAAGACGATCCGAGGACGTTGGAAAGAGCCAGTTTCGATGTGCGCAGACCTTCACTGACGGGGTTGCTGTACCAAAGCGGCTACCTGACCCGCAAACCCAAGGACCCTTTGGCCCCGCAGGATCACGAGGAAATCCTGGACTTCCCCAACCGAGAGGTGGAATTGGCCTTCACCGATTCACTCCAGTCTTAGTTTCAGGATCAGAGCGACGAATGGTTGCAAGACGATTTTGCCGCGCGCCGGCTCTTTCAGGAACGGTTGGGGCAAGCCCTGCGGCAAGGGGACGTCGTCGCACTGCAAAATGTCCTCTCCCGCTATTTGGGATCTCTGCCCTATGTCCTGCACAGCCTGCCCGCGGCCGTGCGCAAAGTGGCCAACTACGAAGTGTTCCATCAATCCTTGCTGTATGTGCTCCTGCAGGCCATGGACGTGCCCGTCATGACCGAGGCGCCTACCCTGACGGGCCGCCTTGACTGGGCCGTGGAGATGGGTGATCGCATATCGATCCTGGAGTTGAAGGTGGCGGACAATGCCCTGCAGGCCCTGAAGCAGGTCTTCGTTCGAGACTACGCGGCCCTGTTCCGGACGCGTGTGCAGCCGGTCACGGTGTATGGCTTGCAGTTTGGCGCGCGTACACACACCATCCAGGACCGCCGTACTTGGGAACTGGGGCAATACGACGCGCGTGCGCAACGGTGGGAGCACGAGCCTGTCCCCGTGTCCCTCGCCGCGCTGGCCCAATGGACCGCGGCAGACCGGAAAGCATACGTCGTGGCCACATCCCTGCAAGCAGACAGCGCGGCCTGAATTCTTCCTTTCCGCAGCGCACACACAGGGGATCGGTTTAGGGCACAGCAGGCACAATGATGGCCATCCGGCGTCATTTTGAACCCCAAGGCCTGCGCATCCTGATTCCCTGACCTTGCGTTGCCTTGTACCTTGGCCATACCCTGCAGGTTCCGGGCTCCCCGAGAGCCAGTACAGGGAGGTTCTCCGCTGGGCGTTGTGCGAAAAACGTCTTCCTGTTTCGGAAAGAGCGGGAGGCCCATTGCCACGCGATGGCTCGGTTTCAAATCCGTTTGCGGCAACGGGATACAAAGTCCAATGTTAGAATAATGTCTCCTTGATCGCCCCCATTCAGCGGGCCGACGTCCATGGCAGACAAAGCATTAAATCGTTCCGAGGGTTCCCTGGACCAGGCTCTGAAGGGTCACCTGTGGGGTTACGACGACACGGAATTCCGGCTGAACGAACGGGGCAATGTGGAGCTGACCGGGACTCGATATCAGCTGTCCGGCTATGAGATGCCTCTCTTCAAGCCCTTCGTGGAAGAGATTCTGGGGCAAACCATGGACTGGACCAACCGCAAGCCCATGAATGCCGCTCCGTACATACCGGACCCCGTGGCCAATCCGGGATTCGAGCGGGGATTGGCCAACCTGCTGGAAGAGCACCAGTACTCGGAGGAACCCCGCGTCCGCCTGGTGCACAGCCATGGCCAGACTTCCTCTCACGAATTGTACCTGGTCCTGTACGAGGATCTGGAGCGTATCGCCGACCTGGTGGTCTGGCCTGAATCCCCCGAGGATGTTCAGGGCATCATTGCATTGGCGACCCAGTGGAATGTCTGCCTGGTGCCCTACGGCGGAGGCACCAATGTCAGCAACGCCTTGATGCTGCCGGCCCACGAAGACCGCAAGATCGTGTCGGTGGACATGCGCCGCATGAACAAGGTGATTTCCATTGACTCTAAAAACCTGACTGCCCGCGTCCAGGCGGGCATTACGGGTTCGGGTCTGGAAGAGGCGTTGCAGTCCCAAGGCTATGTGGCAGGCCACGAGCCGGACAGCATGGAGCTGTCCACCTTGGGAGGCTGGATTTCCACCAACGCCAGTGGCATGAAGAAGAACCGGTACGGGAACATTGAGGAAATTGTAGAAAAGATCACGCTCATCACGCCCAAGGGCGAAGTGTCCCATTTGGACACGGGACCGCGGCGCTCTGCGGGCATTCAACCACGGAGCCTGACATTCGGCAGCGAAGGCAATCTGGGGATAATCACGGAAGCGATCCTGAACATTCATCCCGCGCCGGAGGAAACCCGATACAGTTCCTATGTGTTCCCCGACTTTGCCCACGGAGTGGATTTCCTCTTTGCCCTCCGGCGCTCCGGCATGGTGCCAGCCAGTGTGCGACTGGTGGACAATCTGCAGTTTCGATTCAGTCAGGCCTTGAAGCCCTTGCCCCAGGGTCTGAAGGCATTGGAGCAGAAAGTGCAGCGGTTCTTTCTGGAATCAGTGATCAAGTACGATTTGCGGCAGGTCTCCGCCGCCACGATCGTGATGGAGGGTTCGCACCAGGAAGTCAGTGTCCAACACAAGCATCTCGGCCGTGTGGCCCGCAAGTTCCGAGGCATAGCAGGTGGAGCCAGCAACGGGCAGCGAGGCTACATGCTGACCTACGCGATTGCCTACATCCGCGACTTTCTGGCGCCCTACTACATCTCGGGGGAAACCTACGAGACCTCCTGTGCCTGGGACAGGTTGCACGACGTGGTCAATGCGGTCTCGAAACGGGCCTGGGAACTGCAGAAGGAGTTCAACCTGTTTGGTTCCCCGTTCATCTCGGCCCGCGTGACACAGGTGTATCACTCCGGTGTCTGTGTCTATTTCACGCACGGCTACAGCAATCGCGGCCTGGAAAACCCCCTGCCCGTCTTCGTGACCATAGAGGACGAGATTCGCAAGGCCATTCTGGCCGCCGGTGGCTCCATTTCCCACCACCACGGAGTAGGCAAACTGCGTCAGCAGTTCATGGGCAAGGTCATCACCGAATCCAGCCGGAACATGCTGCGGTCCCTGAAGGGCAGTGTTGATCCAGACAACATCTTCGGCATTCGCAACGGTGTCTATACGGAGCAGATCGCAGACATTGACTGACTAGAGAGGCTCCTTGCGGGGCAGCCCCCGAGGCCTCGGGTATTGCTTGGGCGTGGCCCCGGTCTTGCGTACAGCGGCCACAAGACGCACCACGGTCCGGCCTGGAATATGCACGGGAATGACCCGCTCCACCTCCGCCTTCAGGAGGCGCAGTGCCTTCCGGGAATCGTGCAGTTCTGCGGGGAAGTTGGGCCCCTTGTAGGCCAGCAGCAGGCCTCCGGGCCGCAACCATGGCACCGCATATTCCAGGAGAGTGGGGAAACGGGCCAGACCTCTGACGGCCACCAGATCGTATTGGCCCCGATGCGCGGACTGATGGGCCAGATCTTCCGCCCGGCCCTGTACCGCCCGGGCATTGGGCAGGCCCATGATTTCCAGGACCTCGGTCAGAAAGCGCACTTTCTTCAGGGACCCGTCCACCAGAGTCAGGGAGACCTCGGGCCACACCACCTTGATGGGAATGCCCGGCAGGCCGCCTCCGGTGCCTAGATCCGCCAAGGACAGGGCTGGATCCCCAGCTTGCAGGTCCTCCACTTCCGCCGCCAGCGCACCGAGCACCAGCACAGAGTCCAAAATGTGCAGTGCGGCGATGTCGGCAGGCTGGTCTATGGCCGTGAGATTGAACTTGCGATTGGTCTCGGCCAAGGCACGGGCGTAGACATTCATCTGTTGCACCTGCTGTGCCGACAGCTGCAGGCCTGCCTCTGCGGCCAGGGCCTGCAGGTGCGACCGAAACCCGCTGAAATCGACAGGCGGGACACTTTTTGCTGCGGGCATGAGAAATCAGAGTATAATGGCAAGTCGGTGAGAGACATGAACCATATTCAGCAGTCCAAGGAGTACCGCCTATCAGTGTTGACTTAAGGCCTGGCGAATCACAGGAATCGTTGCTGCGTCGCTTCCGCAAGTCCGTGTCGGAAGCCCGGGTGCTGCCCTTGGTGCGTCAGAAGCGCTGGTTCACTTCCAAAAGCGAGGTGAATCGAATCAAAAAGCAAAAGGCCATTCGCAAGGCCCATCGATTTGTGCGACGTGGCAGCGACTTTCGGAGTAGAGGCTAGAATGGGAATCAGGCCCTGCGCGGCCGGTTTTTGCCCGCATCCCCAAGGACATTGCCACAGGCATGAGCACTGAAAAAATCACGATGGACGGCAAGGTCACCGAGACCTACCCCAATGCCACGTTCCGCGTGGAATTGGAAAACGGTCACAAGGTACTGGCGTACCTGTCGGGACACATGAGGCGCAATTACATCAAGGTCCTGCTGGGAGACAAGGTGAGCGTGGAAATGAGTCCCTACGATCTGACCAAGGGCCGCGTCACGTATCGCCACCGCACGTAGTGGGGCGAAGTCCCTCCAAACAATAGAGCAACGGAACGGCCTGCAGGGAATGCCGGCGGTTGGGTTGGGTGCTGGCAACCTATGAAGCCAGTGCGCGCCGCGCCGCCCAGGCCTTTGCCAAGACGGCCCTCTCCTCCACGAAGGTGAGCAGCTGCAAACCCTCGTCCACCGGACACCAGAAGGGATCGAACTGCGTGCTGTCCCGTATGGGCCGCGTTGTCTGCCGATCTGACTTCAACGCCATGAGGTAGTAAAACTCGGTCCGTTGGTACGACCTGCCTTCCAGCTCAAACTCCACCCGAGTCGGGCCCAGATCCGCCACAATCTCCAGATCCGTGTAGCCAGTCTCCTCTGCAGTTTCGCGCAAGGCGGTCTCGGCAGGCCCCTCACCCGGGTCAATGTGGCCCTTGGGCAACCGAATCTCGCCCTTCTGGGGCCGGGCCAGAAGCAGCACCTGATTGTTCCTGCAGACCACTCCGCCACCCGTGGTGTACTTGACTGTCTCTTTTGTCATGTCCGCTGCCAGAGTGACGCACATCCGCCAAGGGGAATCCGCAGACACACCTGCACCTGACGGCAACCGGCAAAAAAGCGCCGGCCCCCATATGGGACCGGCACTGTCTGTCCTGGTTCCTCAAGTCCGTCCTGGCGCCAGCTGAACGGCTTTCCGACGGATTGGGTCAAAGCACCTGGGCCCGGCTGAGGCCGATGCGCTGGTTCGGCACATCCATGCGGATGATCTTGACCTCGACCCGGTCCCCTTCCTGAATGGTGCTCAGGGGATGGGGTTCCGTGGGCGGGGCAATTTCCGAGACGTGAATCAGGCCTTCCACGCCGGCCTCCAAGTAGGCAAACGCGCCGAAGTCCTTTTTGCGGGTGATGTCCACCCAGACGATGTCCCCGACCCGGTAGCGCTCCCCCACCGAATTCCACGGGGTCTCGAGCAGGGCCTTGCGGCTCAACTTGACGTGTCCCTTGGCGTGATCGATCTGCAGCACCTTGACTTCAATTTCCTGGCCCTCGGCCAGGAAATCGCTCGGATGCTTCACCAAGTCCCAGTTGATCTCGCTGATGTGCAGCAGCCCCTCCACGCCCCCGATGTCCACGAAGGCGCCAAAGTCCCGGATATTGCGGACCACCCCGGGCAGGACTGCGCCGACGCGCAAGGTCTGCAGGACGTTCCGCCGATTGGCCCGGCTCTGTTCCCGTTCCGCCTCGCGGTTGGACAGCACCAGCTTGCCATTCTCCTGGCTGACTTCAATGACCTTGACCGCCAATGCGCGGCCTGCCTCCACAAGGTTGCGCAAGACCTGCTCTCGCTGGTGCGCGTCCCGGGGCGCATTCCACACATGTGAATTGGGCACAAAGCCTTCCAGGGCATTGCCGAAACGCACGATCAGACCGCCTTTGTTGTAATTCAACGGCACCACCTCCAGCTTCTCCCCGGAATTCAGGGCGGCCATGGCCTTCTCCCAGTCCGCTTCCCGCCACAGGCCGGAAATCGTCAATTCGTAGAACGGGTCGGCGCCTTCGTCCCGGTAGCCGTCCCGGGGCGTGCGCTGGACATAGAAATCATGGCTGAAACCGGGTTGCCGGAGGTGCTGTTGCAACTCGGGGTCGAGCTTGTCCAACTCTCTCGCAAAAACCCGGCCTTCATGCCGGGCCCCGTCCACATGGACCTGGATGTAGCCGTCATGGACGGCCGCCACGGCACCCCGGACCACGGAGCGCCACTCGAGATCGTGACCGCCCCCTCGAGTGCCCATGGCACTGGCTGCGTCTCCTACCCTATGGGAGTCATCGTACGAGACGTCATATTCCGTCCCGGACGGATATCCATACCTGTCTTCTTCAGTTCCGAAATCATGCTCACGTGAGCTCATGTGCGAGATATCCCTATTTAGTGAGAGCCCCTGGGGCTTCTCGGATCCAACAATAACAAATGCGACTTTTGTGTAAAAGAAAAAGGGCCGTTCCGCACGGGGGACCTAGTGCCCGGGTCTGAGGATGGTATCAGACCGCCAAAACTTGCAGGCGCTGGTGGAAAAAGAACAGCACAAGACGATTCCGCATTCCAGGAACTGCAATTCAAATGCCGAAAACCTTGCTTCAAACCACTGCCTTGGTTTCTTGGGTCGCGGTTGCGCTGGCCCGCATCAACCTCAACCGCCAGAAACCCTCTCGAGTCTAATTGTAACACTCTCGGCAATGGGGATCCCACAAGCAGTTGCGCGGTCCCGGGTCAATGCACAGCCAGGATTCAGGGTCAGGTTGCATCATTGCGCGTTGCCCCTGTGCATTTACGGGGGACGATGGCGCCTCCGGGAGATGGGGACAGAGGCCAGTCGGACCGCAACCTGGACCCACTGCAGGAAAATGCATGTTGTCCTGTGACACTGCGGGACTTTGCACCTGTCCTGTCATGCTGTCTGTCCCCACTGCACATTGGGACAATCCAGGAACGTGCCCACAGTGGGCCCTGCATCAGCGACCGCGCGCAGCCTGGCTGATTTCCTGGGAGTCGTCCGCGGGACATTCCGGGTTGGGAGGCGGCGTGGTCCCCACCGCGGCGCAGAGTCCAGGCAAACCTTGACGGCCTGAAACGCGAAATGTAGGATCGTCCCGTGCCCCCTTAGCTCAGAGGATAGAGCATGGGTTTCCTAAACCTTGTGTCCCAGGTTCGACTCCTGGAGGGGGCGTTTGACCGTGGCCATCCAGACCGTCACAGGCTACACGGCCACAGGCGCATAAGCCGGCAAGTAGTCTGCGTGCGCTTCCAGCAGATCGTCCACCAGATTCCAGATCTGATTCAGGTCCAGTTCGGATGCCGTGTGCGGGTCCAGCATGGCTGCATGGTAGATGTGATCCCTGTTCAGCGTCAGGGTGGCCTCGACAGTCAATGACTGTACATTGACATTGGTCTGCATCAGGGCCGCCAAGTGCGGAGGCAAGGCCCCAATGTGCATCGGCTGCACTCCGTTGGCGTCTACCAGACAAGGAACTTCCACGCAGCAGCCGACGGGCAGATTGGTGATCAGACCCTCGTTCTCCACATTGCCATAGATGACGCAGGGTTGGTCTGTCTCCATGCTGTGGATGATCTGAGACCCGTATTCATGGCTGCGTTCCACCTTGTAGATGTTTTCCAAATGTTCCACAGCGCTGGGCAAATGCTCCTCGGGCACACCCGCCGCGCGCATGGCATCCATGTATGCGGCGCCCAGGTCCGCATCCGGATCCTCAATTTTCTGCTGCATGAACCGCCAGCCGGTAATCTGGACTTCACAACGCCGGAGATACTCGTCAATGGGAATATTGAGGTCTGCCAACAAGTCACCGCGTCCCTTCTTGATGAACCATGGCACATATTCCGCGAAGTGTTCACTGGATTCCGTCACAAAATATCCCGTGCGGGCCAGCATTTCGTAGCGCACCCGATTGTGTGCCGGAACGCGCCCTTCCGCCGCCACTTGCCGGATCAGTGGGTACAGGTCCGTTTTCTGGCTCCCTTGGCGGCGGTCAAAGGACAGGTAGAACGCCATGTGATTGATGCCGGCACAGAGATAGCTAATCTCGTCCATGGGCACCTTGATGTCGCGCGCCAGCTGCTGCGCCGTGCCCTGCACGCTGTGACACAGCCCCACGGCACTGATGCCGGACGCCCGGGCCACAGCCCAGCAGTTCATGGCCATGGGGTTGGAATAATTGAGAAACGTCACCTCAGGGCAGAGTTCCTCCATCTCCTGGCACAGATCCAGCAGAAACGGGATGGTGCGCAGACCGCGCATAATGCCGCCAATGCCCAACGTGTCTCCAATGGTCTGCTCCAGGCCGTACTTGCGCGGGATCTCGAAGTCAATGACCGTACTGGGACGGTACCCGCCAATCTGCACCATGTTGATGGCATAATCCGTGCCCTGCAGGGCCTCCGCCCGGTCCATCGTGGCTTCTATAGTGGGATGCGCTCCCAACACCTCAGCCAGCCTGTGGGCCATCTTCTCGGTAGTGCGCAGGCGGGCCGGATCAATGTCAAACAGGCTGATGACGGAGTCTCCCAACTCCGGATAGGAAAGGATGTCGCCTAGCAGAGTCTTGGCGAAGACCGTACTGCCGGCTCCAATGAAGGCTATTTTGGACATGGGGCCATGCTCCAAGGTTGCAAATGGAGGTCAGGTAACCCGTGACTCTGGGATCCGGCAGGGAAGCAAGGGCCCACGCAACAACCATGGGACCGGATACGCGGCCCCCGGTTTGGCCACACCTGCCAGTCAGCCCCTAGGTTCCTGCACCCCCGAAGAGATCAAACGTGTTTTCGTTGACCATCGCAAACAGGCCATACAGGAGATATCCCCCAACCAGGATCAGGAGCACCGTCACGATCCACTCACGCCGGGCCCAGGACCGTTTCATTTCCGACCAAGCCGAACTTGGCCTTGCCACGAACAGAAAGACGGCCAGCAGCAACAGCAGCAACAGCCATCTGACTTTCATGGCAAGGGATCGAAAGCAGACTGGGGGAACTCTTTCTACAGGAAGGGCGCGAGGACAATCATGACGCCAAACAGGATGGCGGAAACAGCCAGCATCCAGATCATGTCACGCTTTACATAGGCGTAGCCGGGGCCCTGGGTGGCGGTGTAGGACTGCGTATTGGAATGAGACAACGAACCTGGCGAATCTTCAGGGATTTCCACAGGGCCCTGGCGGACCGGTGGGGGCGGGACTGCTGCCACCGCGGTCCCCGACCGCTGCTTGCCCTTGTTTCTGCGTCTGCGGCGTATGGACATTGATGTGCATCCGGTGTGTGGGAGGTCGGCGCAACCGACCCGTCAGGCTCTCCATTGTACTTGAATCCAGACGAACCCGATCACCGCATCACATCCAGATCAGTCGCACCCAGGGATCAGCCCCTCTCCTGTCGTCCCGGAGGCAAGTCGCCGGTGGTTGCGGCTCCCCGCTTCGCAAACAGGCCGGGCAGCAGCTGCAGGGCTTCTCTGAACTCAAGATGACCCCCCACGTACAGGATCATGCCATACACGCCAAGGCCCACGAGGCTGCAGAAAATCACCAGGCCGACATCAGCCCAGAACGAAGGCGGAAACAGTTCTCCCAACAGCCGGGACAACCCCATGGTGGCTCCCGCCGCCACTACAGCTGCGCTGGCCGTGCGGACCAGCGTGGGGCCCAGCATGTCCAGCAACCGGCGCCAGCTGCCAAAGACGTACTGACTGACCAGAATCATCATGACCAGCATGTGCCCCATGTGTTTGATGGTGTCGGCCCAGACCAGTCCCAGATAGTTGAAGGGTGTCACCAGCATCAAGGCAGCAATGAAGTACAGGACTACGCTGCCAATGCCCACCAAGGACGGCAGCATGGTGTTCTTGCGGGCATAAAAGGCATTGTTCAATAGATAGTCCATGGCCGCAAAGAAGGCGCCCACCAGATAGATGCGGGTGGCCGGCAGCACGGCAGCCACATCCGCAGGTGTGAACTGGCCGCGCAGAAACAGGAGGCGGATGAGGGGTTCTGACAGCACCCCCAGGATGAGCAGTACCGGGGTCATGATCAGGACCATGTAGGAGAGACCCTTGACCAGGTGGGCCCGGTATTGGTCCATCCACCCGCGGTTGAAGGATCGACTCAAGACCGGCAGAGTGGCCAACCCCACAGAGACCGAAATCAAGCCCAGGGGCAGCTGCTGCAAGGTGGTGCCGGTGCGCATCCAGGCAATGCTGGAGATTCCCGTCCCGCTGGCCAGTCGTCGGTCCATCACCGTTTGGCCATAGGCAAAGAACTGGCCCAGCACGATGGGAGCGTAGCGCACCAGAATCTCCCGCAGACCCGGATGCCAAATGCGGAGGCCTCCGCGAAAGCCCCCTCGGCCCAGGTCATACGCCAGCAGCAAGGTTTGCAGACCCACTCCAAACCACAGTCCGATGACAAGGGAGACAACCCCGTATTCCCGCACCAGAAAAGGCGAAACCGCCACGATGCCCACGTTGAAGAGGGCGTTGGCCAAGGCGGGCCCGGCAAAGCGCCGCAAGGAATAAAGGATCGCGTTCAGCAGGCCGGACATGCCGGTCAGCCACAAGACCGGTGTCATGTACCGCACCATCTGCACGGTGATGTCCAGCAGTTCCGGATCGAATTGCTCCAGACCGCGCGCCATAAACCGGGTCAGGGCCGGAGCCACGACCAGCAGCAGGCTTGAGACCAGCAGCAACACCAGGCCAAAGACCAGCAGCAGGGAATTGACCAGGGCATGGAAATCCTGGCCTTGGCCCCGGCGCTGCCAGGATGAAAGCACAGGGATGAAGGCGGAGCTGATGTAGCCCCCCACGATCAGGTCGTAGACCATGATCGGGATCTGGCTGGCTACCGTGAAGGCACTGACCAGGCCTGTCTGGCCAAACAGACGCGTGATGGTCAGCTCCCGCGCCAGTCCCAGCAAGCGGCTGCCCAAGGAACCCAGCGCCAGAAGCACAGAGCCGCGCACCGGCCCCGTGGCCCGCGAAAAAGCCTCCTCTGCATTGTCGGATGACGGCGGGCGCATTGGGGCCGGGGCCCGCTTCCTTGGGGGTGGTCACCGCAGCGCGGGCCGGCCCCTTCGTCAAGTCAATGTCTCAGGCAGAGGCGAAAGCCTTGACATCGGCCGCGAATTCCCGCGGCTCCACGAATCGGCCCGGCCAGCCATGAGTGTCCAGCTCAGCCAGGAATTTCTCGGCCTGCATGGCCGCGGCACACCCTTGACCCACGCTCGTGGCTACCTGCTTGAAGACCTTGTCCTGGATTTCGCCTGCCGCAAACACGCCCGGAATGTTGGTCCGCATATTCTTGTCCGTCACCAGGTATCCTTCGCTGTCCAGATGGAAGTCCCGGAGATACAGGTGGTTGTTGGGAATGTGTCCCACGAAAATGAAGACGCCGTCCGTCTCCACATTCTCCGATTCCCCGGTCTGGGTGTCCTGCAGGTCCACATTGGACACGGCATTGTCGCCGTCCGGGTTGATGCTGGTGACCACCTTGTTCAGCAGGAATTCGATTTTGTCGTGCTGCCGCGCCCGATGCTGGAGGATCTGGCTGGCCCTGAACTCGTCCCGCCGATGCACCACCCGCACCCGAGTGGCAAACTTGGTCAGAAAGAGGCCCTCTTCCAGGGCGCTGTCTCCGCCCCCCACCACCAATACATCCTTGTCCCGGAAGAAGAAGCCATCGCACGTGGCGCAGTAGCTGACTCCCTTGCCGGTCAGTTCCTTTTCGCCCGGCACTTCCAGGTAGCGGGGACTGGCTCCGGTGGAGGCGATAATGGACCGGGTCTTGTACTCGTGGCCCATTTCCGTGCGCACTGTGTACGGATGCGCATTCACGTCGATGGCCGTGACAAAGTCATACTCCACCCGCAACCCGAACCTCTCGGCCTGCGCCTTCATCCGCTCCACCAGCTCCATTCCCCCCAATCCTTCCGGAAAGCCGGGGTAGTTCTCGATTTCAAAGGTCAGCGCCACCTGGCCGCCATATTCCTGTCCCGTAAACAGAATGGGATTCAGGTTGGCCCGGGCGGCATAGAGTCCCGCCGTAAATCCGGCGGGGCCGCTGCCCAAAATGAGTACTTCGTGGACTGCGGGCGCGGGTCCCTGGCCGTTGGCGGTGGACGACATGCTGGCGGCTCCTGCTTCCTGAGAGTTGACTGTGAATTCGGATTTGGACTCGGTTGCGTCCAGCAGCGGCAGATCCGCCGCGGGCGCGCATTATAGCACTGGCCAAGTCGTCCCACGGGGCGGAAAAGGGCCTTCTTCCAAGGCTGTCTCATTACAATTCACAGGCGGTGGGCCTGTCTGACACCACCTGCAGAGGCTCCTGTAGACCCACCGAATCAGGCCTTGTCCTGTCCCCAACGGCTGAATCTCATTTTAATGCAACAGCCTTGGCGGACACGGGCGGAACAGCCGAGACGGACCGCCGTGCCTCGCCCCCGACCGGGAACGGCATCCCAGGTTGCCTTGCGCCCCGGCAGTGCCGGCCAGGGTCAGACGGCAGGGGGTGCGTCGGGGGGTGCGGCAGGGGCGCCCCGCAGCACGGCCTCGGCGGCGTCGGCCGGAGCACGCGCTGAGGTGATGGCCTGCATGAGGGTGTCGACACTGGGCCAGTCCGCCCGTGGACGTTCCCGCAGCGCGGCCAGGCAACGGTCCAGGCGGTCCGCGTCCAGATGGAACCGCGCCACGCCCCTGAGAGATTCCACCAGAGTGGCCGTACTTCCCTCGGCGCGTCCTTCCGCGCGTCCCTCTGCATGGCCTTCCGCGCGGCCCTCGGCGCGTCCCTCTGCATGGCCTTCCGCGCGGCCCTCGGCACGCTCCTGCCTCTCCGTCGAATACCAGTCATGGAAATCCCAGTCCCACCACTCCAACCGGTAATCGCGACCCCGCAGCCGGGTCTCCAGGACTTCGCTGTCCAATTCTCCATCCTCATTGGCCTCGATGGCGTGGTAGCGGCCTGCCGCGTCCAGCCGCCACCCCTCCAGGGCCCGCGTCGCCTGCCGGGGATCGAACAGCCAAAACTCCCGTACGCCCATGCGGCGGCAGATTTGCCGTTTTTCGCGCCGGTCCACATGCTCTGTCTGTGCCGACAGCACTTCCAGCACCAGACGCGGCGCACCCCACTCGGGCCAGGAGATGGAACCCAGGTTTTGACTGCGGATGCGTTGGGGCGCCGGGGGCGAGGCCCACAGCCCAATGTCAAAAGCCACTTTCTGCCGGTACCCGGTCCCTGCCAGACAGGATGCAGGAATGGCATTGAACCCCAGATCCGCGGTCAGGCGATAGCCCAGCCCTTTCTCCTGCAGGTACTGTTCCATCTGTGTCCATACGCGCGCCAACGTGCCCAAGTGGTTTTCGGCCTGCGACAGGCGTACGTCCTCCTTGACCAGATAGGGGTCTTCGGTAATGAATTCATGCACGCGCGGGGAGGTCTTTTCGGGGTTCGCCGGAGGCGCCAGCGCGTTCGTGGCGGATCGGACCCTTGGTCCTGGCATGCGCACATCATCTCCGCATCTCTTTCCTGGGCCCGGCTCCCAGGGGCCCGTCCTGTCCCCCCATTATAGATTACGGCTAATGTGGAATGACACAGGATGCACGGTATAGGTCTGGACATCGAGGCCCCAGCCGCGGCGCCAGAGAGACTTGAGGGTCTGGCGGGCCCTCTGAGCCATGACCTGCGTGACCCACCCCAGGATCGTCTGGCGCCACCGGCGCTCCCCGGAATCCCAGCAGGTGCCGCGGCCGACTCCCGCGGTGCCCGTCATGGTCCCCCCGCCCGCACCGCGCAAAGCAGGAATTGGAATGCAACAGCCCTGGGGCCTTCTTCAGGGCAATCACATTCACGTCAGGGGCCGTTCCTTTTTCCCCGTCCCCTTCCGGAGTGCCCCCCTGACTCAGGCTCCCCGTTGGCCATCGCCACCGGGGGCCGACCTGAAAGACCCCTGCATGCAGGGGCCCGTCTGCATCATCGGCACGACATTCTGGAGATAGCTCTCTGCACCGTGAGTTGTCCAGCCCCCAAACCGTCGCTCCCGCTACAAGGCTGTCTTCCGGAGACCGCGTCTGGTCCACAGCGCACGTTCCCTATCCTCTACGGAGCCTGGCCCGCCAAGGCGACCCAGTCTTCCTGAGAGCGCCTCTCCAGCAGGGTGCATCCCTGTGCCCTCAATGCCTCGTCGACCTCCCCCGCCCTGTCGGCAATGATCCCGGACAGAATGAGGACTGTCCCAGCCCTAGCCCGAGCCAGCAGGGCCTTCTCCTGCAGAAAACGGCAGATCACGTCCGGCAGGATGTTGACCACGATGGCATCGAACTTGCCGGCCGGAGGATCGGGTGTGCAGTGCAGTTTCAGGGTCTTTCCCAACTGCGTCTGCAACCCGTTGTGCGCCGCGTTCTCGGCAGCCACCTGCAGAGCCAAGGCATCCGTGTCCGTGGCCACAACCTCTGCCGCGCCCAACTTGAGACTGGCAATGGCCAGGATGCCGCTGCCGGTGCCCACATCCAAGAGCCGGTCTCCCACCTGGAGATGGTCTTCCAGCAGGGTCAAGCAGAGCTGTGTCGAAGGGTGCAGGCCAGTGCCAAACGCCATGCCGGGATTCAACCGCAGCAAGACATCTCCCGCAGCCCCTTGGGCCCGCTCTTCCCAGACTGGCTGCACCACGATCCTGCGTCCTACCCGAAAGGGCGCATAGTGCTCCTTCCATGCCTCCTGCCAGTCTTGGTCCTCCAACGTGGCAATGACGGGTTCCCCCACGGGATGGAGCCGGGAAAGCCACCACAGGCCCTGCGCGATACGTTGCTGCATCTCTTCGGCCTGCGGCCCCGCGGGGACCACCGTACTGACGAAAATGGTTCCCGCGTGGGCCAAATCCACCAGTTCAGGCTGCTGGTCGGATGCGTCCGGAAAGCGCGTCGCCTCAATTACGGCCTGTCCGGTGCCATCGCCGCTCTCGCTGCCCATGTCCGCATGGACAGCATTGAAGAATGCGCACACCGCTTCGGCGCCTTCGGCATCCACCGGCACCTTGAATTGCACAAGCCGAGCCATGAGTCATTCCGGCGGCCACAGGTGGGCCATTACCCCTCACCGTCCGAGCCAGAGTACGTGCATCGGGAAGAATTCTCGGTTTCCCCCTGTCCCGCGGGCTCTTCCCACGCCCTGGGTTGTTGCGGGTTGCGCCGAAAGCAGGAGGAGCTCACCCGCGTCAGACAGATTCCGGCCACGGGGTCGCAAAAGTTCCTATTCGCCAAATATGCGGGCAAAAAATCCCTTGGGCTCGTGGTTCTCCACGCCCAGCGAATCATCCAACCGCCGAAACAGGTCCTTCTGTTCGTTACTGAGGCGCCGGGGAATGGCCACATTCACCGTGATGATCATGTCTCCGCGCCCTACAGACTGCAACCTGGGAATGCCCTTGTTGCGTTTGCGGAATTCCATGTACGGCTGTGTACCGGGGGGAATCTCGAGTTCCTCCTCGTGTCCCTCCAGCATGGGTATCTCCATGTGCGTGCCCAACGCGGCCTGCGACACGGTCAGCATCACCTCCAGGTGCAGGTCAAACCCGTCCCGGGTAAAGAGGGGATGATCCTCGACCCGAAATTCAATGTAGAGGTCTCCTGGCGGCCCCCCGTTGAAGCCTGGCTCACCGCGTCCGGACAGCCGCAGCCGGCTGTCCCGGTCCACGCCGGCCGGAACTTCAAAGGACACGGTCTTGACCGTCTCCGTCCGTTTCTCACCATAGCACCGGGTGCAGCGCACCCGGATTTCCTGCCCAACGCCCCCGCAGGCGGGACAGGTGCGTTCCGTGGCCACAGTGCCGAAAAGGGGCACCTCCTGCCTCTGCTGCACCGAACCCCGACCGTGGCAATAGGAACAGGCCTCCGGCGGATGTCCGGGCTCTGCCCCGGTCGCGTCGCAACGACTGCACAGTTCATGGGTGGGCACATCCAGGTCCTTGGAAGTGCCAAAGGCGGCTTCGCCAAAAGTCAGCGGGACCTCCGCCTTGAGGTCGTTGCCCTTGCGCGGGCGGCGGGTGCGGCTGCCCGTGGTGCCGCCCATGCCAAAGAACTGCTCAAAGAGGCTGCCAATGTCCCCCATGTCGACAAAGGGAGAGCCTCCGCTCATGCGTTCAGCGTCATGCCCATACCGGTCGTACAGCTGCCGTTTCTGGTCGTCATTCAGAATCTGGTACGCTTCTGCCACTTCCTTGAAGCGTTCCTCGGCGTTGTGGTCCTTGTTGCGATCCGGATGATATTGCTGAGCCAGCTTGCGAAACGCGCGCTTGATCTCAGCCGCTGAGGCGTTGCGCTGCAACCCCAGCACTTCGTAGTAGTCTCTTTTGGCCATGCGTGTCAGTGGTTTGAAGGCGGTCTACTCTTTGGCCCCGGGCCCGAACAGCAACCAGGTACAAAGAGTCGAAAGTACAATCACGAGGCCGCTGAAGAGCAGCCACATGGGCAGATGGGGCAAGGCATCATGGGAGGTGACGACCAAAATTGCCAGCATGCCAATGCAGAGGACAGCCCAGGTCCTCCCGGCTGGTCGGCCTAGGAGACTGCGTAAAATGGTTCGCTTCCAGCGTGTTTTCCTTCTCCCACATCCAAACCCCAAGTGTACACCAGCCCCCGCAAAGTCCCACGGGGAGAGCAGTCCGAATCCGGGAATCGGGCGGGTACCCTGCCTATGCAGCAGGGCCCATGACCTCCGACCAGATCCGGTCAATCTGGACAGCCAGATCCTGTTCCGTGCCGGAATTGACGATGACCCTGTCCGCCTGCGCAACTTTCCAGGCCTGGCTGGTCTGCTGTGCCATGCGCAGGCGGACATCCGCCTCGCTCATGCTGCGTTGCGTGATCAGTCTCTGCATCTGGATCTCCGCCGTCGCCGTGACCACCCAGACCTGATCACACAGTTGACGGGTGGTACCGGCCTCCAGCAGCTTGATGGCCTCAATGGCCACGAGCGGAGCCCTCACCTGTGCCAGTTCCGCCTTGGCCATCTCGAACACTATGGGATGCAGAATCTCTTCCAAGGCGGCGAGCCGGACTGGATCGCCAAAGACCATGCGGCCCAGCCTGGACCGATCCATTTCGCCTGATTCCCCCAGAATATCCTGACCAAACTCTGCCACCACATGCGGGTATCCAGGCCCTGAAGAATGCAGGGCCCGGCGCGTAGTCTGGTCCATATCGATGATGAAGGCCCCTTTCGCGGCCAGCAGCCCCATGACTGTGGACTTGCCTACCCCGATGTTGCCCGTGATGCCCACCACCAGGGGTTTTGCGTCCACGGCCGCTAGTCCTGCAGACTGGCCAGTTCGGCCCATCGTTGATCTGCCTGGGTCTGCAGGTACTTGTGGGCCTTGTTCAGCTTGCGGATGGCGTCCACATCTCCTGCCGCACTGGCTGCCGTCAGCCTCTCGACCACCCGGGCCATCCTGCCTTCGATGTCGTCGATTTCCGCGACCAGCCCGTCTTCACGCTTCCTGGCCTGCTCCTGGCCCTGGGGCGGGCCGCCTTTCCGCAGCCGAGCCCCCACTCTGCGACCGGAACGGGCCTTGAAGTGATGGGGATGGAAGCCGGTTGCCGTTGCACTCCCACCGTCGTCATCCAGGCGGCCTGGATCCCGTCTGATGTCCACGGCAGCCGGCTGTCCTGCGCCGGGGGACGCAATCTCCCATACCTCTGTCGCCAGGGAGTTCACAACGGCCGGATCGTGGGACACGAAGAGGATGGTGCCGTCATACCTCTGCAGGGCCCCCTCCAGCACCGAGGAGCTGTCAAAGTGACTCAAGGGTTCATCCAGGATCAGGAAATTGGTTTCCTCCAAGGCCAGCATGGCAAAGGCCAGGCGACTCTTCTGGCCGCCCGACAACGTGCCCAGGGGCCGAAACACGTCTTCCCCGGACAGCTGAAACATGCCCAGGTGGCTGCGCACTTCCTGGTCCTGCAGGGCCTTGGCGTCCAACACGAAGTCGAAAGGGGACTTGGCCGGATCCATGGCTGCGAAGTCATCATCGACCTGATGCTGGGCGAAGTAGCCAATCCGCACATTGGCCCCGAGCTGCAACATGCCGGTCAAAGGCGGCAGCTGGCCCACCACAGTGCGCAGCAAGGTGGATTTGCCGCTGCCGTTGGGACCTGCCAGAGCGATTCGGTCAAGGCGCCGAATCTCCAGTTCCCTGACCATGACCACGGGGGACTGCCTGTCATAGCCGGCGGTCAAGTTCTTGAAACGGGCCACTATCTCTCCGCTGCGACCGGCTGCGGGGAAATGGAACGACAGCCGCTTCGTCTTCCTGGGCTTCTCGATGGCTTGCGTGGCCAGATACCGTTTCAGGCGGGTTTCACGACCGCGGGCCTGTTTGCTGAGGGAGCCGGCCTTGAAGCGTCGAATGAAGTCCTCGGTCTTGGCAATGTACTCTTCCTGGGCCTTGAACTCCTTGGCCTGGCGTTCGTCCCTTGCCTCCTTCTGGACCACGTAGCTGCTGTGATTGCCGGTGTACCGTTCCAGGCGGTGGTGATTCATCTCCCAGATTCTGTTTGCCACCTGGTCCATGAAGTCCGGGTCATGAGACACCAGGATGAGGCTGCCCGGCCACTTGGCCAGGACACTGGTGAGCCAGGGCAAGGACAGCGCATCCAGATAGTTGGTGGGTTCATCCAGCAGCAGCAACTGGGGGCGTGCCAAAATGAGTTTCCCCAAATGCAACCGGGTCCTCTGCCCACCGCTGAGGCTGGACACCGGCGCATCCCAGACCTCCCTGGGGATGCGCAGCCCTTGCAATGCCTCCAGGGTGCGGCGCTCCGTGTCATACCCCCCGCGCCGTTCCATTTCCGCCTGCAGGTCGCCGTACTCCTCCAGCAATGCCGCATGTCTGGCCGGCGCATGCGCCGCGGCCAGCTGCACGGCCAAATCCTCCAGCCGTGCTTCCAGGCGATGCACTGCCCCATGGGCCGAGTTCAGGAAATCCAGGACCGATCTTCGCTCTGTGCCGGGCAGCTCCTGGAGCAGGTACCCCGAGTCCAGTCCCTGGCTACGGACCAAGGTCCCGTCAAACAGTTCATCCCGGCCCGCCACGATCCGCAACAAGGTGGATTTGCCGCTGCCATTGGGGCCGATCAGGCCTATTCGGTCGCCCCATTCCACCCTGAAACCGACCTTGCTGAAGACAAGGTCGTCGCCATACCTTTTTTCGAGCCGATCAGCTACTACAATGGTCATGGGCTCACATGAGTCGTGCCGGACAGGCCGCTGCCCTGTTGGGCATGCAGGGCAAGAAAGGATACCCGCGAATCAAATCTGCAACACAAAACATTTACATACGTCTTGCATGGTAAGGGGGATTCTACCCAGTTTTGCAATTTCCCGAATCAGGGCCCGGATCTTGCCTCGCTGCCGAGCCGTCTCCACAGACCGGTTTCCGCTCCAGCGCTGTCAAGGGAGATTTGATGCTGCTGAACTCAAAGTCCACAAGGACGAACATCGATGGGAGTGATTCAATGAACGGGACAAGAATGAAGTTGGGCAAGGCCTTTGTGCTCAAGCTGATCGTTGTCACGGGCCTCCTGCTGGGTCTCGTGAGTTCTGTCTCCTGGGCCGCAGAGACGACCACCTACTACATCCGGATAGGCGACACGCTGAGCTCGGTGGCCGAGGCCCACGGCATCACCCTCGAGGAACTGCAGGCACTCAATCCTGGAGTCACCGAGCCCATATTCGTGGGGACTGCCATCCAGGTGCCAGCGCCGGAAGAAGAGGTGGAAGCGGGTTCCGTGGTGGCACAGTGCTCCACTCCCTACACGGTCGCCCAAGGCGACACCTGGCTCACCATTGCGGCGGCCCATGGCATCAACGCCGGCATTCTGGCGCTGGTCAACAACATGACGGTCACTGACGAACTGGCAACCGGTCACTCGCTGTGCATTCCCCCTGCCCCTGCAGTCCCCGAAGCGCCGACAGCCATGGCAGAGGAGGACGAGGACGGGGACAGCAGCATGGAACCCGAAGACACCACGGAACCCGAGCTGCCTACGGCTCTGCCCAAACCGGGCCAAGGGGAAGGGGTCTATCACACCGTGGCCCGGGGCGAGTATCTGAGCCTCATAGCCCGGCAATACAACTGTACCGCCCGTACGTTGGCAGCCGTCAACAACATCGCCAACCCCAGCGTGATATATGTAAACATCACACTGTGGATTCCGGCGGACTGTGCCAGTCTGCAACACTTGTTGCCAGCCATTTCTGCCCCGAGACCGGCTCCGGCCCCGCAGCCTGCGCCGCCAGCCCCGCAACCTGCACCTCCGGCCCCGCAACCAAGGACCCCAGCTCCGGCTCCGGCCCCGCAACCCGCGCCTCCGGCCCCGGCCCCAGCCACAACTCCTTTCAACTACAGTTCCCATGGACCGTGGACCGGCCGCTACTACAACAATCCCGATGTGCAAGGGGGCCCGGCGGTCACGCGTCAGGATGCCCAGATTGTCTTCGACTGGGGCGCCGGCAGCCCGGCCGGCGGCGTGCCGGCTGACGGCTTCAGTGTGCAGTGGACCGGCCGCTTCTTCTTTACCGGAGGCGAATACCGCTTCGTGGTCTTGGCCGATGACGGCATCCGCGTCTGGGTGGACGACGCCCTGATCATCAACGGCTGGAAGGACCAGTCCCGGACCATGTATTACAAGGACTATGCGCCGCGGTACGGCAACCACAATGTGCGGGTGGAGTACTACGATGCCCGCCTGGATGCGGTGGCAGTCGTGAACTGGGCGCAGAAATAAGGCTCAACGAAAATGGCAGGGGACGTTGACTCCTCTGCCATCTGAACAAGCAATCTGGCTGACATGACTGCTTCCCGTCTCACACCTGGAATGATGTTCAGGGCCAGAAGGCTGCACCGGCAACCTTGGTTGCAAGGGACAGGGAAATTCGCAAATCCGAAGGCAAGCAGCATCTTCCAGTGCTGTGACCCCAAAGACAACCAGACCGAAGAAAGGTTCTTGGAGGACTCATCAATGCATAAACGAATTAATGTGCCTGCAAAGGTCTTGCTCATATCCGCCTTGACTGTCATGTCCCTATTGATGATGTCTGGCCTCGTACTGGCAGATGAAGATACATTTGCCACAGGAAGCGGGGACAGGTTAAAAATCATTAAAGCCAGTTCCTCGCAGGCGTACTTTACGATCTGGGATGACGACGATTGCGATGATACCGATTTGAACTGCACGGCAAGGGTAAGAGGCTCTGTAGACAAGGCAGGCAACGAAGACATTGAAGAGGCATGGGCCAGAGTGTTCGAGGATGAATGCAAGAGCGAGGACAACATCAAAAGCAGCAATGACGGCAGGCAGAATGCGGCTTTCGAAAACTGCTGGGACGATGCTGGCTTTGACGTGGAGTGGCCGATCATCAAACCTGACTTCATGTTCGATATCACCCCCCACTGCGATGGCAACGACGACGAGTGCGCCATTGAACTGGCAATTTGCTACAACCCCAAGGATTGCGACCCGGCAGACGAATCAGCCACAGACCGTAACGCGGCAAGCTCGGACATAGCAGAATTCTGGAACGATGCTGGTGACTGCCTTTACGATGACGATGAGGACGATGTCTGGGAATGCATAGACGATGAATTTCAAGATTGGCTCGATGACCTCGGACGCAATGACGATTACGATGATCTGATTGATGAACTGGAGGATGAAGAAGACGATCTGGGAATCGCCACCGACGAAAACAGGGATTACGAAGACGACCTGGACGATGTCGGCCCCGACGGCGGTTCCGATAGGGACGATGATGACGAAACGCCAGTGGAGACCTATCAGCGTCGTTGGCGCAACGCGAGTCCCACCAACATCTTTGACGACGAGGATGAGGTGGATGAGGGCGGTTACAGTTTCCGGCCCAGCCAGGACGAGTACTTGACCTTCGACTTCACCTCCTACCTGGACCTGACGGGGACCGTTCCGGTATGCAACACCAGCATTGGCTGTTTCGAGCTGGTGGGAAGTTCCTCCTTCTTCCAGCAATATCTGACCAACTTCTATGTCCAGATTACGGACCGGAAAATTGTCAACTGCATGGACGACCTGGGATACGACGTGGACGATGAACACAATATTGCCTTCAACAACCCGGACCTGATCAACTGTGACGAACGTGTGGCCGAGGCCGTGAATCTCTGCCCCTCCGAAAACATCGGGGTCCAGTACGTCCTGTACGAGATGTACACCTTCGGGCTGCTGGCAGGCATTCTTTCGGACTCTGCCGCCCACACTATGCGCACCAACCTGGAAGCCGCCCGCGTGAGAGCGCCGGAATGCCTGTGTGCTGCGGGATTTGAGGAAAAGGACATGATCATCTCCGAGCGGTCTTCCACGGATCCTTGGTTCAGCACCAGCGCCCGCCGTCCTTCGGATGTGTGCCGATAACTGGCACAACGCTGGGCACAACCTGGTGAGAGGCGTTTCCATGGGCTGAAGTGGAGCCTGGAGCCATCAAACGACAAGGTTGGAGGGGGTCGCACAGAGTGCGACCCCTTTTCTTTGCCTAATGCCACCCTGTCAATGTCAAGGGCGGATTGCCCTTGTGACCTTGACATGCACTCCCTCCTCCCGCGGTGGACTACAAACCATTGTCTCTTTGTCTTGTATACTGATCCCGATGATTCACGCGAGGTAGGCATGTCCTGCCTGCAAGTGCCCTCAGGTCGAGTGAACGTCTGAACTAGAAAAGCCCTGCTCTGGCCCTCCCTCACAGACCGTCGCCGCCAGCAGGCCAACACCGCCTCCTGCTTCGATCCCGCCCTAGATTCAAAGCCGTTTAAGACACTCCGCCTGATCGGGGACACCCGAAATGGGCGACGTGCAGGAACGCAGGCAGCCGCCCTGTAGTTGGGAGGTACTGTATGAATTTGCTGTCACGCCGCACCCGCCTGCCGCTGGTATTGGCAGGCCTGTTGCTTCTGGGTTTGGTTGGAGGCAGTGCGGCCCAGGCCCAGACCTTTCACTCCACCTATCAAGCGCAGCCGGGCGACACGCATCAGTCCATCGCCTATCGGCACGGCATTTCCGTAGCCCTGTTGCATTCCCTGAACCCCCATGTCGCCATCTACCAGCGACCGGCCTGGGGAGCCGTGTACCGAGTGCCCACGGCAGCGTTGCTGGGGTCTCCTCCGGGATATTGCCCGCAGCTGCACACGGTCAACCCCAATGAATCGCTGGCCTGGCTTGCCGGAGCGTATCACGTATCGATCGACGAACTGGCCCGCATGAACAATCTCAGTCCCCGCTCTCCCATACATGACGGATACGTGCTCTGCCTGCCTGCACATGCCAGTCTGTCCGGTTTCGTGGGTCCGACCACTCCCGCCTACGGAGGTGCGCCGGCGGTGGTGCCCGCGGCTGCGCCCTATCTCGCCCCGGCCCCTGGGGCAACCCAGGTGGGGCCCTGGACAGGGCATTACTACAACTACCTGCAGTCTGCAGCCCCGGCGCTGACCCGATCCGATGCCAGCATCAACTTCAATTGGGGCACTTCCAGTCCTGGCCCCGGCGTAGGCTTCGACAACTTCAGCATCATCTGGCAAGGCAATCACCATTTCTCGGGCCAGAACTATCGGTTCACGGCCCTGACCGATGACGGTGTGCGCGTATGGGTGGGCGGTGTACTCGTGATTGACGGTTGGAAAGAACAGGCCACCACGCTGTACTTCAAGGACTACGCTCCACCCCGGGGCACGCATCTGGTACAGGTCGAGTACTACGAATCGGGAATCGACGCGAATGTATCCGTCAACTGGGCCCAGAATTAGCTGTCGGCCTTACATGCCCACAAGGGGGGAACAAACCAATGAACAGACACACCCACTCCGCAGGCCGTTATGTAAGCATTCTGGCGGTCTGCATTCTGGCTTTGCTCGGATCGGCAGCGGCAGTCCAGGCAGACACGTTTACCGGCACGGACATCAGCCAGTTCGACATCGTGGAAGCCACTTCCCGTTCGTCCAAGTGGACAACCCGGGGGTGCACGAACGATGACGACATTGACGATGGCTGCTATGTGGAGGTCAAGGCCGATTCCGACCTCAGGGATGACATAGCAGAGGAAGAAGAGGACATTGACGAAGAGAGGTGGGCAGCCTATTTCAATGAGCACTGTGCTGACGATATCAACGGTGACTACGACGACAAGAACGAGGACTTCAACGACTGCTGGGAGGACAAAGGGGCCACAGTGATCTGGCCGCAGGTGGATCCCAGCGAAAACTTCGAGGCCACGGGATTCTGCAAGAGCGGAGACTCGACCTGTTCCATCAGCATCAACATTTGCTACAACGCCAATGAGTGCGATGGCCAACGGTCGAACGATGACGAATTTGACGAGGATGACGGTCGCATGGCGGACTTCTTCGATGACACGCGCCGGTGCCTGTTTGATGTAGATGACGACGAGTTGACCGAATGCATCAACGATGAACTGCGCGATGTCTATGATGCGCTCAAACGCCAGGGGCGCGTAAACTACAGTGCCCTGGAGGATCGGCTTGAGGACCAGGGCGTGGAAATTGAAAGGTACTCCACTTCTTTGCGCAACGTGGAGGACACCTCGTACTTCGGCAGGGAGTATCTGGGATACCGGCCGCCTTACACTCCCCCAGTCCAGAGACCTCGTCCCTACACTCCAGATCCGTACAGGACCCGACCCTATGCGGCGGTGCCCTACCCGTCCGGCCTGATCCAGGTCTCAAAGCCTTGGGTGGACCGGACGATTTGGCCCACCATAGGCGGGTATTCGCCCGTACGCAGTGGCGACTTCATTGTCGTGAACTTCACCCAGCATCTGGAGGCGCAGCCCTACACCCAGATTTGCGGCACCAGCGCAGGCTGCATCAACATGGTGGGCAGTTCCAGCCACTTCTCGTACATGAGCAACATTTTCATCATCAACAGCGACTGGAACACCATTTCCTGCCTGCGCAACCGAGGATATCACATTGGTCGCGGCACAGTCCTGGCCTTCAACGATCCCAATCTGCAAGCCTGCGACAGCCGCATGGCCGCCGCCAATTCCTATTGCCCGGCGTGCGGCGAAGGGGCCAAGGCCGAGTTGCTGAAGATGTACAACCTGGGCTTGATCCCGAACTTGCTGACTCACTCCATGGCCCAGGGTCTGCAGAATGACCTGGCACGGGCCTCGGCGACAGCCCCCGGGTGCCTCTGCAGCGCCGGCTTTAATTCGGGCGATCTGGTGGTTTCCACTTCTTCCACGGACAATCCATGGGCAGCGGGAGCGTCAGCCAGCTATTCCAACCTTTGCGGCTAGACTGCAAGCCGACAATGGGCAGACAAGACCCTGGACTGTACAGTCCAGGGTCTTTCTGTTTCGTGAGTGCATAAAAGGCGGAATTGCAGTGTACGGGCGATATATCCAGGCGATTTCCCGGCCGCTCCTGCTGTTTCCAAGGGGTTCGGGATGATCATGACCACTGCAGCCTTCCTGCTGTGGCCCCGGCACCGTTCTCGGAGGTCCCTGCAGGCCCGCCAACTTGGATCTTGGCGGTCTTCTGGCGGCTGAAATCTCGTTTAGTGCACCAGTCCTGTGTGCCTGGCTCCCAATATGGTGCCGACAGGGCGAGGGTATATTGGCACGGTGCTCAAAGCCGTGCCCCGAAGGTGTGCATGCCGCGCACAGGACGAGAGCAAGCCCGAGCCTGGAAGCGCTTCGGCGCAGGGCCGATACGAACAGGATTCGACAGGTTCCGCGCCTCTCAGCCGGGCACAACCGTTCCTGTACACGACTGTGGACACAGGCACTGCTGGCGGAGGCCGTCGCATGATTCCCCAACTGCCGTTCGGCAACGACGACTTCGTTGACATCCAGACCCACGCCCGCGCCCTGTACATAGACAAAACGCGCCACATCGCGGACCTGTTCCTGCACGCGCAAGGGCAGAGCCCTCACATGTTCCTCGCGCGGCCCCGACGCTTCGGCAAGACCCTGCTGCTCTCCACGGTGGAGGCATTGTTCCAGGGCCGCCGCGACCTGTTCGCGGACACGTGGATCGGACAGGAAGGCCGTTGGGACTGGAAGAGTCACGCCTATCCCGTGCTGCGCTTGAATCTCGATATACGCGACCTGCATACGCCGACGGACGTGCGGATGGCCGTGCGGGAAGAGGTGGACGATCAAGCCTGGGCGCAAGACATGACCCTGCCCCTGGGACGGCAGATCGCGCCTTGCGCCGGCTCTTGCGGCACATGGCCTCGACCGCCGGCCGCAAGGTGGTGCTGGTGGACGAGTACGACACCGCCCTCACGGAAAACCTGGACCGCCTCGATGTGCTGAGGGATATCCTGGACGTCCTGCGCGCCTTCTACGGGGCCTTGAAGTCCAGCACCCCCTACATCGCCTACACGCTGGTCACGGGCATCACACGGCTGGCCCACGCCGGCCTGTTCTCCGGCGCCAACCATCTGCATGACCTGTCGCACCGGTCCACTGTGAATAGCCTGCTGGGCTTCACGTCCGCCGAACTCCGCACACCACCTGTGGCCGCCCTGGTGGCCCAAGGCGCCCGGAACCTGGGCTGCACCTCGGACGATCTATACACTGCCTTGGAACAAGAGTACCACGGCTATCGCTTCGCCGAGGGGGCCGAGGCCGTGTGCAATCCCTACACGCTGGCCGGCTGCCTGGCGGAACTGGCCCAGCCCGATGCGATGGTCCACTGGAACCTGCAGCTGCTGCGCGGGCTGCAGGGCCGCCGGGTGCACTCCCTGCCCGCCTTGGAAGGACAGGCCGCACGGCCCTGGATGCAAGTTGCGTTCGATGCCGGCAAACCCCCGGTCGTCGCTCTCCTGTGGCAGGTCGGCTACCTGACGCTGGACGCCGTCGTGCCTCCGGCCCTGACCTTCCCCAATCGCGAGGTACGGGCGGCCTTCGCGGAATCCCTGGTGGAATGGCTCGCGGAGACGGCGCCGACCTGGCTGGCGGAATCAGGGCTGCCGCGTTTGTCCATGGTATCGGAACTAGCGCCGGTGGTACTGTTTCTGCGGGGAGTCATGGCCAAGGGCGATCTGCTTCTTATGGAAGAGCCAGAGGCCCATCTGCATCCGGCTGCCCAAACGCAGATGGCCCAGCAGCGGGGTCACATGGTAAGGGCCGGCCTGCAGGTTGTGATCACGACTCACAGTGATTGGTTGCTCAAGGAAATCGGCAACCTGATGCGAGAGGGAGAGCTGGCCGAAGAAACCTGGCCTAACGCCACCCAGGACTCTCCTGTGCTACGACCCGAGGAGGTTGGGATCTGGCTCTTCCGCAAGGATACCGACGCGACCGCTTCCACCGTAGAGGAAATCCCCTTTGACCGCACTGAGGGCATAGAACCTCAGGATTACGAGGATGTGGCGGCCGCGCTGTATAACCGGTCCGCCCAGCTGCAGAACCGCCTGGAAGAGACGGAGGGAGGCTCCCACAGTGCTGGAGGATAGGGTGCTTGACGCCATCCGGTCACGGGTAGGCCTGGACAATCTCAGCGGTTCCTCCAGCAGCAGCGGTTGCAAAGCCTCCATAGAAGGGATTCCGGCCCAACGGGTCCTGATGAATGCCGATCGCGCCTTTGACGCCCACAAGATCAAGGGAAATCGTTGTTGCTATGTGCTCTTTTTCTGCGATGGCGATACAGACACCCTCGTGTCGGTGCCCATTGAACTTAAAGGGGGCGGTGTTGATGCTTCCGACGTGCACACGCAACTGCAAAAAGGGGCGGATTTCATCGACACCTTGGTTCTCGAGGGCTTCGCGTCCCTCTGCCGCCCTGTCTTAATTCACAAGAACCGTCTGCACCCCCAAGAACTCAGGGCACTGAACCGCAGCAAGATATGTTTCCGGGGTCTCTGGCTTACTATCGCCACAGCACGGTGCAACCGTCCCCAGAACCTAGTGTCCTGTCTCTAAAGTTCGTTGACCAAAGCGCGCCACCTGGCCCCGGATCGGATCGGCCGTCTGGGGTCCAGACGAAAGGCTTGGGGTCCTGGTGGGTCACCAGATCATGGGCCATGGCGGCCTCCAGGGCCCGGGTGCGGCGAGGCACGCCCCGCCGCCGCTGCCGTTCCGTCAGCAAGGTGCACCCGCGCTCCACCGGGTGGAGCCAGGAGGCGCTGGTGGGCGTGAAATGCATGTGGAAGCGCGGCCGTGGGGCCAGCCACTGCCGCACCCGGGTGGTCTTGTGGGTGCTGTCATGGTCCGCACTCCGGGGCACGTCCAGGTCGGGGGGCACCGCGGCCGCCAGGGTGTCCAGGAACTTGCGGCACGCCACCGCGCGATGCCGTCGATCGCATGGGCCGAGGGCGCGGTCGGTCTGGATGTCAAGGGCCGCGCACAAGGAGGGGATGCCGTGCCGTACATCATCCTGGGTGCGGTCCAAGGCCTGGATCGGGGACTTCTCATCCCCCCACAGGACCCGCGCGCGGTCGGGGGATGGCGGTACAGGCCCACGATGTCCCGCACTGTTGCGATGAAGCACGGAGCGGTCGACAACTGGAAGGTCGCGGTCCGAGGGGGCGGCAAGGTCATGGCGCGCGTGCTCCCATGCGTGGCCTCTGGGGAGCGGGTCTCCAGGGTCAGGGCCACCACGCGCTCCACATCCGCATCGGTGACTGTGCGCGGCACTCCCAACCGGGGCGCATCGGGCCGCCCGTCCCGACGGTGGGCCCGGCACCGGGACCGCCACTGGCCCACCGTGGCGGGGGACCCCTGCCACGCGGCGGCCACGGCCGTGTGCGTCGGGCCGGGGACACAGCGCAGCATGATGCGGGCCCGCGGGGACAGGGCCGGGGCGGTCTGGGGACGCCGCTGCCACTGTGCCAGGGTCTCGGTTTCCGCGTCGGTCAGGGTCAGGGGCGGAAGAGGGCGACCGGGGTGCCTGCACAGTTTCCCGATGATTGGCTAGATCCACTTGGTAGGCATCGGCCAGCTTGAGAGTGTACTTGACCTCCTTGTGGCCGTAGGTCTGCAACCAGGGTTTCCCAAAGAGACAAATCAGGTTGAAACCCAGATCGCATACAGGGAAATACAGGCGGTTTGGCTCCTACTCACGACTTTGCGATTCCAAGACAACCCGATTCTTGACATGATTGTTCGTCTGTTTTGATGAATGATGCTTCTCAGAGGATGGGACGGAGGCAAATCAGGTCAAAATCAAGACTGTACACAGGAAAATATAAGTGGCTCTACCCCAATTCACGACTTTGCGATTGCCCTGCCTGCACGTCTTGAATCCAGGATCCGCTGGGACAGATATGCTATATTGCAAGAGGTCCGCCATGGGATGCGGACGTTGCATCACACCAGACTTTGCAGGTGCGCCCAGCAACAAGTCTCCTTTCTGTCACGGAGCGGTCTTCATGACTCTTAGCCGCCCGCCTCGGAGAAACACAGGGGTCCTTGAGCCCCAGGTCTCCCCTGCCGTCCTCACTCCCGCTCCGGTGGCGGAAGTCGTCTATCCCGACACCGATGGCAAACCCTTGGCCGAAGGCACTGCACAATACGTCGCGCTGACCGAGACGGTCAACAAGCTGACAAACCGCTATCACGACTGGCCGGACGTGGCCGTGATCGGCAGCATGCTGCTCTATTACGAGGAGGGCAATGTCCATGCCTCGGTGGCGCCGGACGTGTTTGTGGTCTTCGGTGTGGAGGACCGGCCACGGCCCTCCTATCTGCTCTGGGCGGAAGGCAAGGCCCCGGACTTCGTGCTGGAGGTGGCCTCGGAGAGCACCTGGCGGGAAGATGCGGGGCGCAAGCGGGATCTCTATGCTCGGATCGGGGTGGCCGAATACTGGCGCTTTGACCCCACCCCGGACAGCCATCTGATGCAGCCGCCGCTGATCGGCGAGCGGTGGGTGGCGGGAGCATACCGGCCGATCCGGGTGCAGGCACACGAGGGTCGCGAGTGGCGGGGGACCAGTGATGTGCTGGGCCTGGAGTTCCGGACAGAGGGTGGGCAGCTGGAGTTGTTCGATCCCGAGACCCGCACGCGGCTGCTGGACTACCTGGAGCAGGGAGCCCAATTGCAATTGGCCAAGGCAGAGACGCAATCTGTCAAGGAACAGATGCGATTGGTCGAAATGCGTGCCAGGGCTCTGGAAGAGGAAAACAGACGACTGCGGGGCATGGAACCGAATGAGATCTGATGGCCCGACCCAGTGCTTCGCAGTCTTGTGCCGTGGGACGGGCGTAGTACCGCGCGGGCAGGACGGAGAGCCCCCCTTCGCGCCCGATGGGGAAGACGTGGCCCCGGCAACCGGCTTTCTCCCGGAGCGGTCGCCATGACCTTGGGCTGCCCGCCGCGGGGAAGATCCATGGCCGCTGTGTCCCCTGACTCGGCACCTGTCGTTACACCGACCCCGGCGACGGAAATCGTCTATCCCGACACTGATGGCAAACCCTTGGCCGAAGGCACGGCGCAGTATAACGCGCTGACCGGCACGGTCGTCAAACTGAAGGGCCGCTATTCCGACCGACCGGACGTGGCCGTGATCGGCAGCATGCTGGTCTATTACGAGGAGGGCAATGTCCATGCCTCGGTGGCGCCGGACGTGTTTGTCATCTTCGGCGTCGAGGATCGACCACGTCCGTACTATCTGCTCTGGACGGAAGGCAAGGCCCCGGACTTTGTGCTGGAGGTAACCGCGGACAGTACCTGGCAGGAAGATGCAGGGCATAAGCGGGATATCTATGCCCGTCTCGGGGTGACCGAATACTGGAGGTTCGATCCCACGCCCGACAGCCACATCCTGCAGCCGCCGCTGATCGGTGAGCGGTGGGTCGCGGGGGCATACCAGCCGATCCAGGTGCAGGCGCACGGGGATCGCGAGTGGCGGGGCTACAGTGACCTGCTGGGGCTGGAATTCCGGACAGACGGCGGGCGGCTGGAGTTGTTCGATCCCGAGACCCGGACGATGCTGCTGGACTACTTGGGATACACGGCACTGTTCCACTTGACCCAAGCCCGGTTACACTTGGCCCAAGCAAAGGTGCACCTGTTCGAGGGAGATCGGGACTTGGCCGAAGCAGAGACGCGATCGGCCCAGGAACAGGCACAATGGGCCGAAATGTGTATCAGCACTCGGGAATAAAAAATCAGACGATGGATTGAACCGGGCACCGCCTGATCGCAAGGCCCCGATTCCAGAGACCCTGTTCAATGAGTGTCGATCTGGACGTGGCCCGCAGGGACCTGGGATGTAGGGCTGGCGCTGGTGTCAAGATGCAGTGATGCTGGCCTTGGCACCTAAAGCGCATCATCATGCGTTGCACGAGCGGCGGCCCGCCGCGGAGGGAGCCTTGGGCGCGGAATCAGGAATGGGATGTGGAGAGCCGTTGCACCATCCTGTGGCAGTGGGTGCGATCCCTGTCACCTCCAGGCACAAAAGAGGAATCTCCATGTGTCGTGTTGACGGATGTGTGACCCTGTCCAGATACAGGGAGCCGTGGCAGTGTCCCAGCCGTTGTGTCTAGGAATGTCGGGAGTCAAGGCACGCCTTGGCCTTCTGCGCAGCTCCCGAGCGTCAGATTCCGGCATGTGCGCAGATTGCTGGTTGACTCTGACTGCACAATCGTCTATCTTGGAAAGACATCGGAAATACGGACCGTGACTTGGACTAGTAGTCACTGGGACGGCATTCAGAGAGCCCCGACAGGTGCGAGGGGGCATGCCGGAAAGTGATGAATGGACCAATGAGTCGTGAGCTGAACGGGATTCCCCAGTAGGCGAGCCGGAAACGCAACCGTTATCAGTGCGCCGAGACTGAGCCCCATGGGGCTCGTTCTTGCAGAGAGAACTTTGGCCCTCCGGCCAGGTTAAGCGGGGTGGCACCGCGGTGGTCAACAGCTATCGTCCCCAAGTGTTTGGAATTGGCACTTGGGGATTTTTTTGGAGGTAGCGTGAACCACTTTTTCCCTTCCCTGCCCGAGGTCAAGGCAGCCAGAGCAAGGGGCACTCAAATACCCGTCTACACCGCAATACCAGCGGACATGGTCACCCCGGTGTCCATCTTCTTCCGTTTGTGCCGCCACGCGGAGACGCGGTCCATGGACGGCACACAGTTGGCGGCTCCCAGCTTTCTGCTGGAGTCCGCCGAGGCCGGCACCCGGTTTGGCCAGTACACGTTCCTGGGTCTGGGCACGGAGCGCACCCTGGTGGCCTATGGCGACGACATCACGGAGGCCACGGCCACCGGCGCCACGCGTCAGTTCAAGGCGGAACCATTCGTCTACTTGCGCAATCTCCTGGACCAGATTACGCCGGTCGTGGTTCCCGCGTTGCCCCGATTTTGTGGCGGGGCCGTAGGCATGTTCGGATACGACATGGTGCGTTTCATTGAGGCCCTGCCGACTACCGCCGGCAACGCCATCGGCACACCGGACATGGCCTTGCTTTTCAGCAGCGAGATGGTGGTCTTTGATCACGTCAAGCACTCCTTGCTGGTCATCGTCAATCTGGATCTGACTGCCGAGGATCTGGAGGCAGAGTACACCCGGGTCTGTGCCCGCATCGCGGATATCAGCGCACGGATCCATGCCCCCTGTGAAGAGCCGGCGCTGCCCGAGTTGGCTGACGACACACCATGGGCCTGCTCCCACACTCGGGCGGAGTACCGGCAGATGGTGCTGGCCACCAAGGACTACATCACGGCCGGCGACATCTTTCAAGGCGTCCTGAGCATGAGGCAGATGCGGGACACGGACGCAGACCCATTCACCATTTACCGGGCCCTGCGCATGATCAATCCCTCTTCCTACATGTTCTATTTCGACTTTTCCATGGTGCCCGGCATCCAGGGTCCGCCCCTGCGCGTGGTCGGTTCCAGCCCGGAAATGCACGTGCGTCTGGAGGAACGCGAGGCGTCTCTGCACCCGATTGCCGGCTCTCGCTGGCGCGGCGCCACCCCGGAGGAAGACGACCGGCTGGCCGAGGAGCTGCTCCAGGATCCCAAGGAAAGAGCCGAGCACGTCATGCTGGTCGATCTGGGGCGCAATGATCTGGGGCGAGTCTGTGAATATGGATCGGTCAGTGTGCAGAACGTCATGGAAATCGAGAGATACAGCCACATCATGCACATCGTGAGCGATGTGCGGGGTCACTTGCAACCCGACCACGATGCCATCGACTTGCTGCGGGCCACGATGCCGGCGGGCACGGTCAGTGGGGCCCCCAAGATCCGGGCCATGGAAATCATTGAGGAACTGGAAGGGGAACGGCGCGGGCCCTACGCCGGTGTGATTGGCTATCTGGACTACGGAGGTTCCATGGACACCTGCATCACCATTCGGACCATCACCATGCAAGGCAAGACCTGCATTCTGCAGGCGGGCGGCGGATTGGTGGCGGACAGCGAACCGGACTACGAATACCGGGAGGCCATGAACAAGATGCGGGCCTTGACAGTAGCGGTGAAAATGGCCGAAGAAGGCCTGCAAGCGTAAGGGAGGACATGCATGTCACCGAAAAAGAGAATCATGACCGGCGACCGGCCCACCGGCACATTGCACCTGGGCCACTATGTAGGCAGCCTGCGCCACCGCCTGCAACTCCAGCACAAATACGAGTGCTATTTCCTGGTGGCCGACCTGCACATGCTGACTACCCGGCCCGATCCCAAGAGCATCGCGGAGATAGCCGCCAATGCCCGCAGCATCGTGCTGGACAGTCTCGCCGTGGGCATGGACCCGCAGGCCGCCACCTACTACCTGCAGTCCGCCATCCCCGAAGTCAGCGAGATGGAACTGCTGCTCAGCAGCATGGTCACGGTCGAACGGCTGCAGCAGCTGCCCACGATCAAGACCATGGCCAGCGACGCGCACCTGGACCAGGTGCCCTACAGCCTGCTGGGGTATCCGGTGCTGCAGGCCGCCGACATTCTGATGCCTCGGGGCAACCTGGTCCCCGTGGGCCAGGACAACGAAAGTCATGTGGAGATCACCCGCCAGATCGCGCGCCGCTTCAATGCGGCCTACGGGGAAGTCTTTCCCATTCCGGAATCCTATGTCATAGGGGGCACCCTGGTCGGCACGGACGGCAACGCCAAGATGAGCAAGAGCCTGGGCAACGCCATTTCCCTGAATGACTCGCCGCGGCAGGTGGAGAAACAGGTGATGCGCATGTACACGGACCCCAACCGCATCTCTGCCGACATTCCGGGCACCGTGGAGGGCAATCCGGTCTTCCGCTACCACGACCATTTCAATCCCAACCAGCCGGAAGTGGAAGACCTGAAGGCGCGGTATCGTGCAGGCAGGGTAGGCGATGTGGAGGTCAAGCAGAAGTTGGTCCAGGCCTTGAATGACTTTCTGGATCCCATCCGGGAACGGCACGCCCACTACGCGGCCCAGTCAGGCTATGTGGACTACTTGCTGGAACAGGGCACCCGCAAGGCCCGGGCGGAAGCCCGGGAGACCCTCTTCGCCATGAAGAAGGCCATGGGCCTGACGGGCAACTGGAACCGCATTCGCCGCAGCGCCGAGAAATATGTCAAGCGACAGCCCAAGGAGGCGTGAGCGACATGGTGATCGTGATCGACAACTACGACAGCTTTACCTACAACCTGGTGCAGTTCCTCGGGGAGCTGGGGGCCGACATCCAAGTGTATCGAAACGACAAGGTCTCCCTGGAGCAAGTCAAGGCCCACGGGCCCGACCACATAGTGCTCTCCCCAGGACCCGGCACGCCCCAGAACGACAGTGGAGTCAGCAATGAAATTGTCAGGGGCATGGGCCAGAAGGTGCCCATTCTGGGAGTCTGTCTGGGCAACCAGTGCATCGGACACGTCTTTGGCGGCGAGGTCAAGGGCGCGCCGCGGATCATGCACGGCAAGACCAGTCCGGTCCATCACGATGGTCAGGGCCTCTTTGCCGGTATCCGGAATCCCTTCACCGCCACCCGCTATCACAGCCTGATTGTGCATGAGCCTGTGCCGGCGGAACTGGAAGTCACGGCCCGCACGAAGGAGGGCGAGATCATGGGCCTGCGGCACCGAGAGCATCCCATTCACGGGGTGCAGTTTCATCCTGAGAGTTTCCTGACCGAGCAGGGCCACGATCTGCTGCGCAACTTCCTGGACATGGCTGTCTAGAAGTTATGTCAAATGATCGGGGGCTCACTCCTGCCGTGCTGGCCTATCTGGCCGGATCTCCCGCACTGGCCCTGACTGAGGCCGAAATCACGGCGGTGGAGGAATTGTCCGGGGACCACAATGCCCTGTGGCGAATACAGACGACCCAGCGGGACCTCGTGCTGAAAATGTTTCTGGATGCAGGACAGGCCCGCGGCCGCCGGCAGTTCACGAATCAGGATTCCGCCGCCCGGATGGGCATTGCGCCGCATACCATCGCCTTTGACCGATACCCCGAAGGGCTGTCGCGTCAGATCCTGCTGTATGCATGGTGTCCAGGCACGCCTCTGGACGCGGCCCGGACCGAGGACGCATCCGGGTTGGCCATTGCCTTGGCCGCGGCCCACACCCGACATCCGGGAGCGCAGACGCGGCTGAGCCCCCATCCGGTCAACCCGCAGTACCAGTGGAGCCTGATTCAAGGCAGCCAGAGACTGGTGGAGGAAGGGGTGGACCGGAGTGGTGCCAACCCTCTGTCAAACATGGTTCTGGAGGTGCTGTCCCGCGCAGAGGCCATGGTGTCGCCGGAACTGGACAAAAACGCCTTGACACCTCCCGCCCTGATCCATGGCGACCTGCAATTGGACCACTGTCTTGCGGTGGATGGCAGAATCCAGCTGCTGGATTGGGAAATGGGCGGACTGGGAGATCCGGCCCGGGAGATCTGCCACATCTTCTTGCACTTGCTGCCGGATCTGACCCCCGGCGAGAAAGCCGAGTGGCTGGGCCTGTATGCCGAACATGCCGAAGTCCCGGACTTGGGCCCACGCATCCACATGTACGAGGTGTTGCTGCCGGTAGCCAGTCTGCTGGAGCTCATGCTGTTGCCGTCCACGGCCCCGGATCCGCTGGCGGCAGCGGAAGAGGGCCAGTTGCTGCAGTTTGCCTTTGGCTTGTGCCTGGATCATGTGGCGGTGGCCCTGGACCTGCCGATGGGCCAGTCGGAAAGACAGGAATGGGGAGAGGCATATCTGGCCCTGCGCCAGGACTTGTACGCACAACACGAGACCAAGGAGATTGCCCCATGAATATCACAGCCGCCATCAAGCATGTGATGGCCAGACAGGATCTGGAGAGAGCCGAGGCCCAGGCCGTTCTGGATCAGATGGTGTCCGGGGGAGCCACAGATGCCCAGATCGGCGCGATTCTGGTAGCCCTGAACATGAAAGGCCTGACCGTGGACGAGATCACCGGGTTTTACCATTCTCTGACCTCCCATGCGGCGCCCTTTGATTGGGACCTGAATGGTAATTCCCTGTTCGACGTAGTCGGCACGGGAGGCGACGGCTCCCACAGCATCAACATCAGCACCACCGCGGCCCTCGTGGTGGCGGGTGCGGGCCAGAAGGTGGCCAAACACGGCAACCGGTCAGCCAGCAGCAAGAGCGGCAGCGCGGACCTGCTGCTGGCCTTGGGCGCGCGACTGGACTACGACATGGCAGGGGCGGCGGACTGTCTGCGGGAGGTGGGATTTGTGTTCCTGTTTGCTCCCCACTGCCATCCGGCCATGCGATATGTAGGCAAGGCGCGCCAGGAATTGGGAATCCGTTCCTTCTTCAATGTCATCGGACCGCTGTCCAACCCGGCGCCGACGACTCACATTCTGATGGGAGTCTATGAAGACGCGTTGCTGCAGCCGCTGGCCGAAATGCTGGCCCAGGTCGGCAAAAAGGGCGCCTATATCGTGCACGGAGCGGAAGGCATGGATGAGTTTTCCCTCGCCGGACCCAATCAAGTGGCGCACTTGGCGCAGGGTCAGGTACAGATGCGGAACATTGATGCGGAAAGCCTGGGCTTCGCCCGCGCCGGGCTGGCCGACATTCGCGGCGGTGGGCCTCAGGAGAATGCAGACATCACCCGAGGCATTCTGGCGGGCGCAGTCACGGGCCCCATGCGGAATGTGGTGGTGCTCAATGCCGCCGCGGCACTGGCAGCAGAAGACGGAAACATTGCCGACCAGATCCCGGTCGCCGAAAAGAGCATTGATGAGGGTCGGGCCCTGGAGACTCTGCACCACTTCGTGGCCAAGTCGCAGGAGCTGGTCGGATGACTCTCTCTCCCATGGACATCTCCCAGTTTCAGGGCCAGGTGCTGGAAGCCATCATGGCCACCAAACGCCAGGAGACGCAACAGGCCAAGTCCGTGCGTCCTTTGATCGAATTGCAGAGACTGGCCCCGCTGGCTCGGGCCCCCCAAGACTTCGGGGCCGCCTTGACACGAGAGCCCGGAACCAGCGTCATCGCAGAGGTGAAGAAGGCCAGCCCTTCACGGGGCCAGATTGCCCGTGACTGGGATCCGGCAGAAATGGCCCTGGCCTATGTAAGGGGCGGGGCGACCGCCATTTCCTGTTTGACAGATGCACACTATTTCCAAGGGCGCTTGTCCTACATGGAGCTGATCGGACAACGGCTGGAGGAGGAAGGATGCCCGGTTCCCGTGCTGCGCAAGGACTTCATCTTTGACCCATATCAGGTGTGGGAAAGCCGCGCTGCAGGGGCCGATGCCTTTCTGTTGATCATGTCCGTCCTGAGGGACAAGGAGTACCGAGACATTGCGGAACTGGCTCAGGGTCTGGGCATGCAGATTTTGGTCGAGGTGCACGACAAGGCCGAGCTGGACCGGGCTCTAGTATTGGATCACGCGGTGATCGGGGTCAACAACCGCAACCTGCGGACGTTTCACACCGACATCGCCACCACGCGTCGCCTGCGGAAATTCGTGCCGCAGGATCGGGTTCTGGTAGGGGAAAGCGGCATCAAGACGGCCCAAGATGTGCAGGCCATGGCAGAGATCGGTTGCGACGCCATTCTGGTGGGCGAGTCCTTCAGCCAGTTGCCCCAGTCCCGCCGGGAACGGAAGGTGCGGGAATTCGTGACGGCCGGTGCACCGGCATGAGAACGCATTGCAGGTGTACCGCCTCGGGTTTCCTACAGACGGTGGTTCACGTTTTTATGTCATCCATGCCCCCAATTGGCTGAACGCGGAAGAAAGCCCGGTCGCCCCGGAATCCGGCTGCTCCTGTGCTCCCCAGCAAACTCCCCATATCGCTGCAGGCCAGACAGGCAAGACATACACTGGCTTTCCAGGATCCTGGAAAGCCATCCACAACAGCAACGTGATCACCTCGCTGTCACTGCAGGGGAGGTTGGCACCCCGTTTGCCTTGCCACAGGCGCAGGCCATGGCCTTGATACCCGTCGTCTACCCGGACATACACCATGGTCGCCCGATCCATCAAGGATATACAGGGCATGGGGAAGACCGCGGAATGGGGAGTCAATGCCTTCATTCTGGAAGGTCTTCCCCTTGGTGTCAATCGCTTAATTCCACATAAGCCGTAACAAATTGGAGCATGAGACATGGCAGGCCCATTGAAATCAGGCGGTGTACAGCCTCCGCACCCGTTGCAGGGTGCAGCAAGAAATCCCACAGTCCAGACTTGGCAAGCACTGGACCATCTGGCCAGTTATGTCAATGGGAAGACTCTGCAATATGCTGTCTGACTGCATGCAGAAAGATCCGAAAACTATGCGAGCGGTTGCAGCCACAAGTCAGGTGATTTCCCATCTTGCGGGCTCCACCGATCTTCTGAAAGTCGGGTACCAGTCTTTGCAAGGCGTCGGCAGGATTGTTGACGGTATCCAGGTTGCGAAATCGCGCTTTGTTCCCGATGGTACGCAGATTCTCGTCTCCGAATGCACTGACCATCGCATCAGGGTCGCCGAGATACCAAGCCTCAAGTTTCCTGCAAACGAGTCGCACAATGGTATCTGCCCGTCCTGCTTCTTGACACATTGTGCGAACCCGTTCCTTGATGGAAACAGGGAGTACTTCCTTCTTCCCAAGCTTGTTGTCCGCCAGATACGCTTTCATCGCCTGCAGGACGTGCAATGGCGAACTGGCCCCCTGACTTTTGCCCATGGAATGCACATGCACAGTCGATGGAAATCCGTCGAATGCATGGCAAGGATCCGCTGGCTGGAACTGGTTCGGGAGACCAGCTCGGCTCCCTGCCTTCCAACAGCAGCTGGGAAATGCCCCCATTCGTCCTTCCAGGCAACTCTTCCACACGTCCCTGTCATACCGGAGAGCACAGCAATTGGGCACAACTGTCTGTATTGCAGTTGATAGACAAGCATGTATCAGTGTCCGAGACAACCGGCTGTACATGCTCCGGCCCCTCTCGTCCATAACTCGCTTGGAACCTTCGATGGAGATTCGACAGCTTGCACCCGCCCTGCCGCTTGACAGAATCGTTGAGCCACGTCCTGCCACGAAGATCGCAGGGAACTTGATGTCCCCGCCGAGCTTGGCACGATGTAGGGGGCCATGGTAGCCGTAGCCGTTGTGAACCAGAAGGCCGTGCACAGGCCGCGATCCACTTTCCATGTCGGCCGATCTTTGCGATGCAGCCGATTCGACCCTCCGGGTGCAATACAATCGACATGAAAGGCCGTGAGCAGAGGTGTCAGAAGGACACACAGATCTCTGGGAGGCAACTACCGCCTTGTCGGATCATCCCGCCTATCTGACCAGAAGAGCTTTCCCGTGCCTTGTAACAAGGCACGGAATCGGTTTGGGGTTGCAGTCTCAGGGCAATCCGATCGGAGTTTCAAAAGTACATAGACCGCGCAGGCACGCTTGTCTTTGACTTTGGCCTTCTCAAAGAGCTGCATGCGTCTCTCAGTCTCGTCGATGAGTTGCAGAACTTCGCAGCGGTTGCATCTTGCCTCCGGATCACAATCGGCAGAGTGGCGCTCTCGCTGCATGTCCACAAGTTGTTCCCCAAAGTACCGTATGGGCTGCGGGAAGTCCCTCCTTGCAGGTCGATTGCATTGATTCTTGGCATGCCCGTGTTCAAGGGAACGGTAGACCTGTCGCCAAGCCGGCTGGCTTCGGTTGGCCGATGTTGCACCTGCCAACATGTTGGCACAGCAAGCAGCAAGGGTGGAAAAACAGCATAATGAGGAGGCGCTTATGGCACGACACAATGCGGTCTGTCGCGGTCGGCCTCGCCTTTGCCCCACTGATCCTGTCGCCAAGGCCCTCGCGACTGTGATCAGGTCCTGCGGCTTAACAACTCTTGCTCCCGCGGACTTCCCTGCCACTCCGACTTTTCGATGAACGATCTACTGGGGACATTCTCAATGCCAAGTTCCAGCCGCTGCGGCCGGATGTGCCCACTCAGGCCACTGGTCCATTCAGGATCCAACCGACTCTGGTCTCCATCAAATACGATGTAGATATGCACGTATTCGTCACCGTCATGATCAATTCTGGAAACAGCCAGAATTGGATCAAACTTGAATTCCTCCTTGAATCGCTCGACCCAGCAGAGATTTGACGAGGCTCTCGACGGTGTCAGTGGCCGCCTTCTCTATCATGGCTCTCTGGCTCTCACTGATTTCAAAGCGCAATACGTCTTCACAACCGAAAAGACGGTCGCCTGAATCAGGCAGGAATACGACAGCACAGCCGGTTGTATATCAAGCATTAGGCTCAGGCAGGCAAACAGAAGCCAAGCCTGCACATCAGACGGATTTGCACATGCGTGAGGCTGCTCCAGCGGGATCCTACCAGAGCCAATCCCCGTTATTGCACGGGGATTGCACAAAAAGCCCCCTGCGGGTTGGCGACAGGAACTCCCATTGCCCCGCCGCCGACCTGCCAGTGACCCACACGTACAGAGAATGGCAGCGATGAACAGACGACACGATGTATGGACAAGAAAGCCTCTGGCCCCGCGTGCCTTGCTGCCGGGCAAAGTAGATGCCAGAAGATGCACGCAGAGCATGCACACGGCCAGCCGCGAACAGGGGCGACGCATGATATGCCATCTGCGGTTTGTGTTCAGGCACAATGCATTGCGGAGCGAAGGCCATTCTGGCACCGCGCAGGCAATTCGGTGGCCTTTGATCTGCCTTGCCGTTGCGCTTCTGTGCCAGAGCAGTCATGTGCAAGGATGCGCCGGGGCCTCCTTGTTTCTTTTTAATATGTTTCTAAAAACCGTTATTATGAAATGCAGCACCGTCCCTGCTGCTACAGTGTGACAACCGCGCTGGCTCCCACGGCCCTCCAAGTCATGCCCTGACTTGCCTCTTACGTCCACATGAGCACATTGCTAAAGACTGCCCGATTTCTCGGACCGTACAAACTGCTCATAGTCGGCACTCTCCTGACTGTGATCCTGCCCGTGGCCATGGAGCTGGTGGTGCCGCGCCTGATGCAGGTGGTCATTGATCAAGGCATCATGCAATCCGACATGAAGGCCATCTGGCAGGGCTCGGCAGTCATGTTTGCGGCAGCCGTCGTGGGCGCCATTGCCACTTTCGGCCAAGGGATCTTCCGGGCCCGTCTCTCCCAAGCCCTGGCCTACGACATTCGCAACGCCCTGTTTCGCAAGGTGATGACGTTGTCCCATCCTGACGTGGACCAGTTGCAGACAGGCCAGCTCATTACACGACTGACCTCGGATGTGGATGTGGTGCGCATGTTTTCCAGCATCGGGCTTTCTCTGCTCCTGCGCGCGGCCCTGATGGTGGTGGGCAGCATGGTCCTGATTGCCCTGTCGGATGTGCGCCTGTCCCTGATTGCCTGGGTCATGCTGATACTGACCGGCATCGTCCTGAGGCTGGTGTTCGTCAGAGCCACTCCGCTGTTCATGATTGTGCAGCAGAGACTGGCGGCCCTGAATGTCGTGGTGCAGGAGAATCTCGCCGGCATGTCGGAGGTCAGGGCCTTTGTGCAGGAAGAGGCCCAGATTCGGCGCTTCAGCGCCGCCAACGAGGACTTGGTGGACCAGAACATCAAGGTGGGCCGTCTGATCGCGGTGTCCCTGCCTCTGATCGCCCTGTTCACCAACCTGGGCCTGGTGGCCATGGCCTGGTTTGGAGGAAGTTCGGTCATTACGGACCGCATTACACTGGGACAGCTGGTGGCCTTCAACAGCTACCTGATGATCGGCCTTACTCCCCTGCTGTTGCTGAGCGGAATGTTGGCCATGTTTTCCCGGGCCACCGCGTCCGCCCAGCGCATATGGGAGATTCTGGATTCGGAGCCGGCCGTGCAACCGCCGACTGCGGCCCCTGCCCGAAAGATGCAGGGACGCATTGAGTTCCGGCATGTGGATTTCGCCTACGCCCGGCGGACCAACATGCCCTACTTGATGAATGGCCGCGAGGAACCATCGGAAATCAGTGCGCCGAACGGAGCCTTGGCGCCGGGCTTGCGGAAGCAGGGGGAGCGCGTACTGACGGACCTGAACTTCGTCATTGAGCCTGGCCAGACGATCGGTCTGATCGGTGCCACAGGGTCGGGGAAGTCCTCTCTCCTGTACCTGATTCCGCGCTTTTACGATGTCAGTGCGGGCTCGATATTGATCGATGGCGTGGATGTGCGGGAGTGGGACCTGAGTTCGCTGCGTCGGGCCATCGGTCTTGTGGCACAGCACCCCGCCCTTTTCAACCGCACCATTTTCGAAAACATCGCCTTTGGGCAGCCTGCGCTGTCTGAAGAAAGGGCACAGCGGATGGCACGCATGGCGCAGGCCCATGAATTCATTCAGGCCGAAACTGACGGGTACGACTACATGGTGGAGGAAGGGGGAGCCAACCTGTCGGGTGGGCAGAAACAGCGGATATCCATTGCCCGGGCCCTCGCCGTGGACCCTCAGATTCTGCTGCTGGATGATGCCACCTCCTCCGTGGATCTGGAAACCGAAGCCGAGATCCAGGCGGCCTTTCAGGAAGTCGCGCGCGGACGCACCACCATCATTGTGGCCCATCGCGTTTCCAGCATCATTCACGCGGATTGCATTCTCATTCTGGATGCCGGCAGAATTGAAGCCGCCGGCACCCACTCCGAGTTGCTCGCATCCAGTCCCATTTACCGAGAACTCTATGAAACCCAATTGGGCTGATCCAGCCCGGTCCAGGCTCATGACAGCCACGCAAACGGCAATTCCAGGATGACTGTTTCCAGTGCGCGTACGGCACGTTCCACGCAAGGCCCGGGGGGTATGCGAGTAGGCATGGGGGGTGGTGGCAGACCGACCGGGGAAGCCGCACGCAATCCGCGCCAAACGGTGCGCCGGCTAATCCAACAGTTGCATCCCTTCCGCACCCGCATCTGGATGGTGGCAGGCCTGGTGCTTGTGAGTACCGCTCTGGGCCTGATCGGGCCGATCCTGCTGGGCCAGGCCATTGACCTGTTCATCGCCCGGAACAACCAGGCCGGATTGGCCCAGACCGCATGGCTCCTGCTGGGAGTCTACGGGGCCGCATTTGGCACTGCCGTGGGCCAGAGCCTGTTGATGGTGGAGATCGCGCAGCGCTTTGTCAGCCACCTGCGTTCCTTGATTTTCGTGCACATTCAGCGTCTGTCACTCGCCGATCACAATCAACGCCGCACCGGAGACTTGATGAGCCGGGTGGGCAACGACACCGAAACGATTAACCAGACCCTGTCCAATGGGCTCATCGAGTTCGTCTCCAATGTGCTCCTGCTGCTGGGCAGTCTCGTGTTCATGCTGATCCTGAACTGGCGCCTCGGGCTGGGGGCGATGCTGCTGCTGCCCTCCATGCTGTTCCTGACCGGCCAGATCACCGTGCGCAGTCGCAAGGCGTTCCGGCAGGTGCAGCGGCAACTGGGTCTCATGAATGCCACCATCGAGGAAAGCATCACGAATTTCCGCGAAATCAAGGCTTTTGACAAGGAAGCGGATACGCGGCAAGAGTTTGCCGCAGCCAGTCAGAGATACCGGCACGTGGCCACTCACGCCGAGGTCATCATGGCCATTCTGGGCCCCATGTTTTCCACCATGAGTGTCATCTGTCTGGGGGCTCTGGCCTTGTATGGCGGATGGCTGGCCCTGAACGGCTACGTGCAGGTAGGCATTATTGCCACCTTCATCATCTACATCCGAAACTTCTTCCGGCCCTTGCGTGCCCTGGCCATGCTGTACAACCAGCTGCAGTCCTCCATTGCCGGGGCCGAACGCATCTTCGAGGTGCTGGACACGACTCCTTCGGTCACGGACCGCGCAGGCGCGGTGGCCTTGGAGAAGGTCCAGGGCCGGGTTGAATTCGATCAGGTGGACTTCTCCTATGAACCGGGCACTCCCGTATTGCGCAAAGTGCAATTGCGGGTGGAGCCCGGACAAACGGTGGCTCTCGTCGGCCCGACCGGGGCAGGCAAGACCACGCTCGTCAGCCTCCTGAGTCGCTTTCTCGACGTGACTGCGGGTTCCATTCGCATTGACGGGCTGGACTTGCGAGACATTCAGCAGGACAGCTGGCGACGCCAGCTGGGCATTGTGCTGCAGGACAACTACCTGTTCACCGGCACCGTGATGGAGAACATCCGCTTTGGCAAGCCCGACGCCACCAATGAAGAGGTCCTGGCCGCCGCGCGCATTGCCAATGCCGACTGGTTCATTCGCAGACTGCCTTCGGGCTATGGCTCACGCGTGTCCGAGCGGGGTCACAACTTTTCGGAGGGACAACGCCAGCTGATCGCCATTGCCCGGGCCGTGCTGGCCGGACCGCGAGTCCTGATCCTGGATGAAGCCACCAGCAGTGTGGATACCCGGACCGAGATTCATCTGCAAGCGGCCCTGCTGGAACTGATGAAAGACCGGACCGCGTTTGTGATCGCGCATAGACTCAACACCATCCGCAATGCGGACATCATCCTGGCGATTCTGGACGGACAGGCGGTGGAACGGGGCACACACGAGGAACTGATGGCCATGAGAGGGCATTACTACAACCTTTATACTAGCCAGAGGCATCGTCTGCTGCAGGCGAATGCCTGAACCCGCCGGGACGCTCCCGGCGGGCCCTAGGCCTCTGGAACCTGCTGCGAGGTCCCAGGGTTCCGGACCGGTTCTGCCTATGGGGAATCTGATGGATAACCGAATCGTCCCAGCCGGCTTCCCGCCGAAAGTCCAGAAGCGCATCCCTCGTTGCCGGCATGCGGAACAGGCCGGAACAACCCTTATGCAGTCAATGCAGGTCCCATTCCGCCGACCGTGCCCGTGTGTCTTGCCCCTGCGCGGATGCAGGCATGACCCAGGGCTGTCGGCCAGGATGTCTGGCCCATGAAAGTCAAAATCTGTGGCATCACCAATCTGCCGGATGCTCTCTGCGCCTGTGAGGCTGGAGCCGACTATTTGGGCCTGGTCTTCTATCCCAAGTCTCCCCGGCATATCTCGCTTCCGCAGGCGGCCCGGCTCGTGCAGCAGCTCCATCAGGCAGGCTGGAAGCGGAATGCCGGTCCGGCCCTGGTGGGGCTCTTTGTCGAAGCATCCGTAACCACCCTCAATCAGGCCATAGCGGAAACAGGCGTGGACCTGCTGCAGCTCCACGGGGACTACCGGGCCCGTGAGCTGGAATCCCTGGACGCCCCCTACTTCGTGGCCATTAGGCCCAGCAATGCAGAGAGGGCCCAAGTGGAATCAGAGTGCCATGTCAACAAGTCCGTTGCCCCGGGTCCCGCCTTGTTGGTGGATGCCCACGTGCCAGGCGTCTGGGGCGGCACCGGCCAGACCGGGGACTGGACAGTGGCCGCCCAGGTCTGCAAGGCACACCCGGGAACTCTCTTGGCGGGCGGGCTGACCCCCCACAATGTGGCTGCCGCCGTGCAGCAAGTGCAGCCATGGGGGGTGGATGTGTCGGGCGGCGTCGAGGCCCGCAAAGGAGTCAAGAACCACGATGCGGTCCGATCCTTTGTGGCGCATGCCAAGCAAGCCGCATCGGGGTCGTGCTAGCGTCCCCTTGCCGAGACAACTGTCAGGAAGCGCTCCATGGAAATCCTGGGCGGACCTCTTTTTGCCGTGGCCGGCGCTGGCGAGTCACATGGCCCAGCCATTGCCTCACTGGTTTTTGGCTGCCCACCAGGGCTGCTTGTAGAGCGGGCCCAGATTCAGGCCTTCCTGGACCGGCGGAGGCCAGGCAGCAGCAGACATGGCACACCGCGCCGGGAAGCGGATCAGCTCTACCTGCTCAGCGGTCTTTTCCGGGACGAGGAGCTGTACGGAGGCCCCTCCTTGTTCGCCTCGCCGGCAGCGGACGAGATAGAGACCTACGACACCGGCTATACGACGGGCGAACCCATCACGGCGGTGGTCTTCTCGCGCAATCGACGCTCGGAACACTACGCCCAGTTCAAGGGTCTGCAGGGCGAAGTGCGGCCGGGACACACGGATCTGGTCAAGCACTACAAGTCACGAGGATACACGGATTACCGGGGAGGCGGTCGCTCCAGCTACCGCTCCACCATCTCGGATGTGGTGGGAGGCAGCATCGCCCGTCTGTACCTGGCAGAGCATTTCGGCACGCGCATCATCTCTTCCATCAGCCAGATAGGGCATCTGAAAGCCCAGACCACGCTGGTGGAGCATGTCCAGGCCAACCCCGCATCCGGCACTGCCGCAGGCTTGACGTCCCTGGAGCGGCGCCTGGTGGACAGTGAACTGCATACCCATGACGCAGAGTTTGCCCAGGATGCCGGAGCCCTGATCAAGCGGACCCGCATCGCCGGCGATTCGCTGGGGGCAGCCATCCAGGTGGTGGCCTTCGATCCGCCTCCCCTGGCCGGCGAGCCGCTCTACCAGAGTCTCAAATTGAAGCTGATGGGGGCCCTCGGTGGCCTGCACGCTGTGCAGTCCTGTGAAATGGGGGCAGGCCAGGATGTGGTGCACCGCAAGGGCAGCGAAAACAATGATCCCATTCGCCAGGACGGCTATCAGTCCAACCATCACGGAGGCCTTTTGGGCGGCATCACGACCGGGAATCCCTTGGTCTTCACGGTAGGGTTCAAGCCCACGTCCTCCATTTCCCTGCCCCAGGAATCCATCACCAAGGGTTTCCAGGAAATTCAGTTTGCGCTCAAGCGAGGCCGGCACGATCCCTGTGTCGGGGTGCGCGCCGGAGTCACTTTGGAATCCCGCCTGGCCATCGAATTGCTGAACGCAGTGCTGATGCACCAGGCGGGGCGGCTGGACCCGGGCCACTTCACGCTGTTTCCCGAATAGAGACCGATGGCCGCGGCAGTCCCATCCAATATCGTGTTGACCGGCTTCATGGGCACGGGCAAAACCGCCGTGGGCCGTCGGCTGGCCAAGGCCCTGGGCAGGGAATTCCTGGACATGGACGACCTCATTGAGGACCAGGCCGGCACCTCCATTGTCGAGGTTTTTGCCCGCCAGGGTGAAGCGGCCTTCCGGCAGCTGGAACATCAAGTGTGTCTGGCCGTGGCACAGCGCACAGGCTTGGTCGTCGCCACGGGAGGCGGCGCCGTGGTCAATCCGGCCAGTCGCCACGCCTTGCAGGCCAGCGGCTTCCTGATCTGTCTGACTGCCACACCGGAGGAAATATTGAATCGCATTGGCGCCGACAGCAACCGGCCGATGCTGAAAACCGACAGCGGTTCGCGCCAGGAGAGGATCCAGGTTTTACTGGAAGAGCGCGCGCCCCATTACAATGCCATTCCACATCAGGTGGACACGACCCATCTGACACACGATGAAGTGGTGTCCCAGGTCAAGCGACTGGTTTGCTCATCACCCGAAGTGCATGGATAGCGATTTGTCTCTGCCGGGCGCCGAAGCCCACAAACTGGAAATACGCAGTCCGGAGAACACCTACCCCATCTGGGTGGGTGAAGGGCTGCTGCAGCAGGTGGGCCATGCCCTGGCGGCTGCGGAACTGACCCAAACGGATGTGGGAGTCATCACGCACCCCCATCTGGCTGAGCTCTATGGTGCAACCTTGCAGACCGCTCTGGAGAAGGCTGGCTATGCGCCCCATCTCTTCACGTTTCCGCAGGGGGAAACCTCCAAGGTCCTCCGTACCGTGGAGAGGCTGTATGGAGACTGCATCGAGGCCCAACTGGACCGGCGCAGCACCCTGGTGGCTCTCGGCGGCGGCGTGGTGACAGACGTGGCCGGATTTGTGGCCGCCACCTACCTCAGGGGGGTGCCGTACTTTCCGGTGCCTTCCACGCTGCTGTCCATGGTGGATTCCTCGGTGGGGGCCAAGTCCGGTGTGGATCTGCCCCAGGGCAAGAATCTGGTGGGCGCCTTCAAGCAGCCAGCGGGCGTGGTCATCGATCCGGAGTTGCTGGACAGCCTGCCCCAGGCGGAAGTCATTTCCGGCATGGCCGAGGTCATCAAGCATGCCATTGTGGCAGACCGCGAGCTGTTTGCGCTCCTGGAAGAACAAGGACTGGCCCAACGCAGCCAGGTCTTGACCCGGGCCATCCAGGTCAAGATCGACATCGTGGAAGAAGATCCATACGAGAGAGGACGGAGGTCCGTGCTCAATCTCGGACACACTTTCGCCCATGCCATCGAGCAAGTCAGCCATTTCCGGCTTCGCCATGGCGAAGCCGTGGGGATCGGCATGGCGGCCGCCACGCACATGTCGGTGGCCTTGGGCCGCTGCAGCCAGGCCACCGCCGACCGTATCGAGACCTTGATCCGCCAGACGGGTCTGCCCACTCGCATTGCCCATGTACCGCTCGCGGCGGAAGTCCAGTTCGATCCGGAAGAACTGTATGCCGCCATGGCCACAGACAAGAAGCGAAGCGGGACCAACCTGCGCTTTGTCGTTGTGGACGACTTCGAAGCCGTGCAAGTCATTGATCATCCCGGCGATGCCTGCGTCCTGGATGCCTGGTATTACAGTCTGCAGTGATGGTCTGATGTCCAGCCTTCTCGTCATCAACGGGCCGAACCTCAATTTGCTGGGCCAACGGGAAACCGATTTTTACGGTGCCGCGACATGGCCGGAAATCGAGACAGCCATTTGCCAGGAGTTCCCGGCGCTGGACTTGCGCTTCTATCAATCCAATGTGGAGGGGTTCCTGGTGGATCAGTTGCATGACGCGCGGCACTGGGCACACGGAGTGGTGATCAACCCGGGGGCGTACACGCACTACTCCTACGCCTTGCATGACGCCATCAAGGCCATTCAGATTCCGACTGTGGAAGTCCATCTCAGCAACATTCATGCGCGTGACACCTTTCGCCACACCTCCGTCATTGTACCCGCCTGCGTGGGCCAGATCAGCGGCTGTGGCTGGTACGGATATGTGTTGGGAATACGCGCCCTGCTGCACCTGAACGCGGCGGCATGAAGCCAGTCCTTCCCGTGCCAGGGCAGGCATCACGCCTTCTGCTGGCTGTCCCCCCGCACCGTTGGCGAAACACGGGATTGGCCCTCCTGGTCTGGGGCATGGCGGTCCTGCTGGCGGCCTGCGTACTGCCCCCAGAGACCGAGGAACCGCCTTCCTTGGCCGCGGTGGCACCCAGGGCCACCCCCACAGTGCGCCCCACGGTCCTGCCTGACGCGCTGCCCCCCCCTATCCCCACCCCCGCAATCCCGGCCATGGCCGGGGAAGTGGAAATCTGGCATTCCCTGTCCGCTGCCGACCTGGAGTTCCTGGAAGAGGCCATCAGTCAAATGGGAGCCTCCTACCCGGATTTGAGTCTGTCTCACACCTATGTGGCACCGCACCGGGTCACTGCCGACCTTCTCAAGGCGATCCTGTCCGGCCAAGGCCCCGAACTGCTGCTGGCACCGGCCAGTCGCCTGCCGGAACTCCATGCCGAAGGCCTGGTGACTCCTCTGGACACCTTGATGCGGGAGGAAGATCTGGAGAACCTGGTTGCCCCGGCGCTCTTTGGCCTTGTTCACGGACAGAGCCTGCTGGGTTTGCCGCTGTGGGCGGAAACCGTGATGTTGTATGTCAATACAGATCTCATTGCCCTGGCCGATGTGCCCGCAAACACCGACGAACTGCTGGCTCTGGCGCAAGACCGGACTGCGCCAGTGGCCGGCATGTATCTCAGCCTGTTTCATCTCTCGTGGGGGTTCCAGGCTTTTGGGGGCGTGCTTTTCGATGCCAAACACAAAGTGGTGCTGGATCAGTCGGCAGGGGGCGCCGCGTTCCTGACGTGGCTGCAACAGGCCCACGCCTCGCCTGGCATTGCGGTCGACTCCGATTACCATGCGCTGCGGAAATCCTTTCTGGCCGGGGAAATGCCCCTGTTCCTGGACGGGCCCTGGACATTGGCCGCGGCGGAAGATGCCTTGGGCCATTCCCTCTCCATCCATGAAATCCCGGCTGGCCCCGTCGGGCCGGGCCGCCCTTGGCTGACCACGGAAGCCATCCTGTTGATTCCAGGCCAATCCCAGGCGCAACGGCTCGTGAGTGCCCGCATTGCCCGCGAATTGCTCGCCTTGGACGACGAAATGATCGACATTGCCCATCGTCTGCCCGTTACGCAACATCGCCTGCACGCAGGTTCCAGCGCCATTCGGAGTTTCCGCGAACTTCTGCGCTTCACACAGCACATGCCGCACGTACCTGAAATGACCAGTGTCTGGCGGCTGGGAAACCAGCTGCTGGCACAGGCCTTGCAAGCCGACGCGTCACCCGCAGACCTTTCTGCCGAGGTGGCCTACTTTGCCTTGCTGGCCAACGAGGAAAACGGCAAATAGGTGGGACAGGACCCCGCTCATGGCTTCGACAGCCACACGGGTCCTGCTGGAAAGCAGTCCCGCCCACATTTTCGCGGCCTGCTACGAGAGGTTGCCTTTTCCCCATTTCGGCGGTCCTCGCCAAGAACTGGTGTTCCATCTGGGGATTACCGTAACGCGCGGTCAGGCCATGCTACAGGGCCTGGTTTTCACTTTGCTCCATGACCACCAGGTGCTGGCGGAACAGCGGTGGACCGCGGCGATGATCCGGCAGCATACAGGCCAGTCCGATCTGATCATCGAGGAAGGGACCGGCCTGGCCCTGCCCCATGTGTCCTTTAATGAGACTGCCTGGGTCCGCGCGGACAAGGTCCAGTCGGTCGCCGTGCTCCGCGACGCGGACGGCGCAGTCTGGAATGAGACTCTGGTCACTCCCGTGACCTTCCCGCAACAGTCCACGGAGCTGCATTTTCCGCTGGCCGGAACCTGGTGGGCCATTCAGGGCTCCGACTGGACGGACCTGCACAAGCAGGAACCCGTCAGCCAGGCCTATGCCCTAGACTTTGTCCGCATTGACGGTGACGGCTCCTTCTACCAAGGCGACGGCTCCCAGTTGGAAATGCACTTCAGTTGGGGCGCCCCGGTCTATGCCCCGGCCACAGCCCGGGTCTCGCACGTCGTCCATGACATGCCGGACATGCCCCCCGGCCAAGTCCCGGACACCGCCATGCTGCAAGGCGATGTCCGGCGCATTCTGGGCAACGCAGTGGCCCTGACTCATCGCAAGGGGGAATTCAGCTACCTGGCGCACCTGCAACAGGGCAGTGTGCAAGTCAAGGTGGGGGATCACATTCGACGCGGCACGCTGCTGGGTTACGCCGGCAACAGTGGTCACTCGCCCGGACCGCATGTGCACTACCACTTGATGAATGGCCCCAACCTCTATCTGGACCAGGCCCTGCCCGTCAAGTTCACCCAGTTCTGGGCAGGAGGGGTGTTTCACAGTGAACCGACGGTCATCCCCACCCGTCTCATCGTGACGGGTCCTGACAGAAGCCCATAGCGGACATACAGTCCCCTGGTGGACAAAACATGCCTGCAGGGTCACCAGGCAGCTCATCAAAAACCGGCCCACAGGATTCAGCCCGCTCAAGGAACAAGGCAACCTGTCAAGGAAGGCCCCTGCAATTCCGATGCAGAGCCACAACCTTGATTTCCAAGGTCCTCGGCTCGATGCACAGGGCGCACAGGGCCTACCGGGAAGTCACGAGGTCGGTAACATGAGGGCGCAGCTCGTCGATTATGGAATCGAAAGGAGGCAGCTCCGGCACCAAGGGGCCAAGGGACCATATCCACGTGGCATTCACATTGGCGAGCATGGAATCTTCAAAAAAGTCTTCCGGCCCCGAGAAGGCCACACCCCGCGCAGCACACTTCTGTCGCAACAGGAATTCGAATCCGGTCAGGTCCATGCGACTCTGGAAAGTGCTCAGTATCCGCCAGAGATCAAAGTAGTCCCGGGCTCTCGTGCGACTCCAGCCGCGTTCCTTCAATCCAATTGAATGCTGGAGAATTGCCCGCAGTTTTTCTGCCACCACTTCTTCCAGGGAATAAACCTGGAGATACACCTCAAGAGGTTCGCCGTTATTCATGGTTCACTCTATGTGTTTCTGTCGGCCAAAGGACTGTCTCGTCCACCGCAACTTCGAACATGACCCGCGTATGCGTACCATTGTGCCAAGGAAATCGGGCTCTTAGGGTGAAAGCCTCCTGCCCTCTTGGATGGGGATTCCGTTCCGCATACCGTTCGCACGTGATTTCAACGGGAACATACGACTTCAGCAGACACACGGCCGCGGTGCATACCGCTCGAATCTGATGTTCCATCGCCTTGCCTCTGGGAACACTGTCCAGACCAGAAAAGTCCAGGTCTTCCGAGAACCGATAGCCACGGAAATAGCACTTCTTGAGAGCTGTGCCGCCCTTGAAAACCAGAGTCTCTTGAAGAACCGGCACTTGACTCATACCTGCCAGTACCCAAGACAGAAGATAGTCCTTTTCCAGTACCTCCCATGGGAGGCCCAGTCGTCGTCGCGCTTCCTGAAGTCGGGTATATAAGGGTTTCATGCAGAAACAACTCCCGGGAGGTTTTCCTGAAGCATCCAGCGGCTGTTGCAGGGTCCCTTTCGGGGCCCCGTGGGATCAAGTGTCCGGTACCCCTTGAGGGGCACCGCGGCCAGACTGTCGATCCCGGGGGAAACAACACCTTGGCTTTCGAGGACCCAGCCAAGACGCTTGACGATGGTCGGGCCCAGCCTAAACGCGTACTGGATGATGCGATCGATGTCCAGCCGCTTCAGCCCTACTTGAAAAGCATGTAGAACCTCAAAAAAGTCACCGAAGTAATTGGGCAACGCAAGACCGTCCAGCAGTGTGCGCTCGAGATCTGTGATCAACACTCTGGTGCTCCCCACCCACACCCTCTCAGTGCCAAAGAAGCGCTCCGGCTTCAGTTGGATGAATCGGTAGGCTATGTCCCAGACTGTATAGATTCCAACAGACCCTCCCGCATTCTTGCCTCGACATCGGGGAATGGCGGTCTCCTTCGTGGTGGAGACGAAGACCACTCTGGGAGTCTGTTCCGTCAGCCCATGATGGCTGGAGGCTGACCAACAAGAGATGGCCGCGGGTTCGACCAAAGCCATTCCTATCTCATACTCGTGCGCGGGCGTCACGCTTGGTACCGTGGCCGACAGAGCGTAGAGTCCCCTGTGCAACGAAACTATCCACCCGTTTCGCCTCAGACAGTACAAGGACTCAACCACGTATTCATCTTTCAACCCCACCAGCGGAGCCAACTCCCGAGCGCGTTCCGTGGTGAAAATTCGGTCGCCTTCATGGGCCAGGAGCCGGACCAGCTCGATGCCCACAATGGACCGGCGGGGTCTTGAATCGGAAATCATTGGGCTTAGCTTACTCAATAGATGGTATCTGGAAATGGCAGATCTTACTTATCAATAGTAAGTATACAAACGGATTTTATCCTATTAATACCTGATTTTTACTAAGCAAGACAATCTCCAGACCCACAAGACCGAGCAAGACAGGACAACACACAGTCGTTCGCCACAAGGGTGCAGAGATGTAGACAAGGTACAACATGGCTGGCTGGAAATAGACGCTCTGATTCAGCAGCTGGAGGTGTGCAAAGGAAGGAGAGCTGTGCGGCAGAATGGGCTGATCATGAAGAAACCGACAGGCCAGCTGGTGAGAGCGATGCTTGACCAGAGCGTTTGGGACGATATCATCGGTCGCATCGTCAAGGTAGCCAAGCCAGAGAAAATCATCCTCTTCGGGTCTGCCGCGCGAGGCGAGATGAACCGCCACAGCGATGTGGATCTGCTCATCGTCAAGAACAGTTCGGCCCTGCGCAAACTCACGGGCCAGATATACTGCAGGTTGCACGGCGTCGGTACCGCGGTGGATGCCATTGTGGTCACCCTCGATGATGTGGAACGGTACAAGGACAGTCACGCGTTGGTCATCACACCGGCTCTGTGGGAAGGCCGGATAGTGTATGAAGTCGCCTGAGCATTTTGCGCCAGATGATCCGCGGGAAATGGCTTAGCCGCGCCCGCAGCAATCTGACACGGGCCAAGCCCTGTATTCCAGGCGTTCTACCTTGAAGACCTGTGTTTCGATGCACAGCAGGTGGCTGAGAAGGTCATCAAGGCCGTGATGGGCGAGCGCGGCATCGAGTTTCCGTACATCCACAACCTCACCCATCTCTTGTCTGTACTTGAAGAGGCAGGCGAGATCATCCCGGAAGAGGTCCGCGGCGCGGAAACACTTGCCCACTACGCATCGAGCACGCGCTATCCCAGTCCTGACACCCCAGTTTCGGTCCGGGAACGGAAGCAGTGGAGATGGCCCCAGCAGGTGGCCGTCCCCGATCGACAGCCCAGAAATCCTCCGCCTCCGAGCATCTGCTGGATGCCTTGTGCGACACGGCCTGATTTTGTACAAAGTCAAGATGAGTGAATCATGCTTTTGCGCGGTTGCAGTTGTCACACTGACAGCCAGCCAAGATCCCAGTCAAGCGGGATTCTGATACAATTTCAGCAAGTCGAACGGGTCATTGATTCAGACGTATTGGGTTCCCGCAGGAGGGTTTTTGTGATTTCCATGCTAACTGTGGCCGAAGGAGATGCTGCTGCCCCGTCGGAGAGCCAAGCAGATGCCAACAAGGTCTTGCTTTACGCGATCGCATGCGGTGTGGTGGCGGTCATCATTGGCTTGCTGTTGGTCCGCACATCCAACATCATTTTGGCCTTGGTCAGCTTGCTTGTCGTGGGCCTGGGTCCCATCCTGGGATACGCATTGGCCACCGGCAAGACCGGCGAGAGTGCACTGCCCATGGGTTTGGGGGCCATTGGCGCCTTGGTAGGCCTGGGGGGCCTCTCCTCCATCCTGTGGCCCATCTTGGTGGGGGCCACGTCCAAGGCCCATTCGCTGGGCACCCTGTTGCTGTGGAGCGTGATTGGCCAGCTCGTCGGCATCTTGGTGGTGCTCTTCATTCTGGCTCCTACGGGCATGGGCCAGAACCCTGGCTGGTTGCAGACCGCCATTCTGGTTGAAGGCATAATCTGGGTGCTGGGAGCTTCCTATGGTCTTTCCAAGCTCAAGTGATGCCAGGCTGGCGCCGCTCCGACCTGGATTCCTCACATAGGGGAGCCCTCGACAGTGTCGAGGGCTTTTTCTTGACCTCAAGAATCCTCTGGAGCAGAATGGAAGAGAGCCTCCACGGGACAAACCAAGTGCCTGCTTTCCATTCCCGAAATTGGCTGAGTTGCACGTAGAATTCCCTGCATTCCGTCTTGTTGCACATCCATTGGGGAATTTCTGCCATCAATCTGGGCAGGAGAGAGCCTTTTTCTTGTGCATCCTGTATAATAATGGCTCTAGGTCAGGAATTGCATCCCAAGTTCCTGACAGAGGCCGGCTGAGTCTTGAGGACTGCGCAAGAGGCCGGCTGACCTGGACCGCAAGATCTCCATGAACTGGAATTCCGCCTCCCTCAATGACGTGTTCAGATTGGCCATGCCCATGGGCACCGAGCTGGTCACCCGGAATGCCAACCTGGACCAGAAAGTAAGCTGGGCCTGTTGCAGTCGGCCCAGCCCCCCCGCCTTTCCTTCTCTGGAAGGCGACGAACTGGCCTTGATCAGCATGGGCGATCTGCAGGTGCTGGATCCCGCAGGGAACTTGGGCCAAGTGCTGCACCGCCTGATGGAAGCCAATATTGCCGGCGCCGGGGTGCAGGGAGAATTTGGACTCGATGCCATTGAGGTGGCCAACACCGATGGCTTGCCACTCTTCGCGATCCCGGACCAGATCAGCCTGCATCAGGTCGAACGGGACATCATCCGGCTGATCGTGGACCGGTCGGCCTACATCCTGCAGAGAGCCACCAACCTGCAGCGGGAACTCAACCAGATCACGTTGGACGGGGGCGGCCTGGAAGCCATAGCCAGACAGATCCAGCATGTCACGGAACAGCCTTTCATCGTATTGAATGCCAGCGGTCACATAGTGACTGCCGCCGGCGTCGGGGCCGGCCCCGGCAGCCTCGGCCAGCTGCAGAGCTCCCTGCCCAACGTAATGCAGCTGCGGAGCTGGGCAGTGGGCCGCAACTTCAATGCGATGGGCCGTTCCAATGGGGTCCTGAGCCTGGCGGCGGGCTCCCGTTCCCTGCTGCGGGAATATCATGAATGCGCGGTGGAACCGGTAATCGTATCGGAGGAAATTCAGGGCTATTGCCTGCTCCTGCGACAGGGTTCGGAACAGGCTCAACTGTCTCCCATTGAGGAAATTGCAGTGACGCAAGGGGCCGCCGCCGCCGCCATAGACTGGGTCACCCGCAACGCGGTGGGAGCCGCCGAGGATCGGATGCGAGCCTCTTTTCTGGATGAGCTGCTGGCGTCCAGCATCGCCGACGAACAGGCCTGGATTCGCAGGGGCCGGTCGGTCGGCTACGACCTCGCAAAGCCGCACGCCGCCTGGATGCTGGAAGGGAAGGGCATTCCCGATTGGCCTGAGACGGTGCTCACGCCCTTGAATGAAACCTGGCCCAATCTGTTGTCCAGCCTGCGGGAAAACCGGCTTCTGATCTACTGCCCGCTGGCAGGGGAGAAGGAGGACATGGGGCTGGAATCCAAGCGCCAGGCCCTGGCAGTTGTAGAGGCGGTGCTGACCGCAAATCCACAGGGCCGGCTGCACATCGGTGTGGGCGGCGCCACCACCTCGCCCAGCGGCTGGCTGCGCAGCCAGCAACAGGCATGGGAAAGCCTGCGGGTCAACAAGATATGGGGCACTTCCCCGGTCACCCTCTTTGAGGACCTGGGGCTGTACCAGTTCCTGACTGCACTCAGATCCTTTCCGGAAACCGAGACCTATTGTCAGTCCACGCTAGGGATGTTGCTGGAATACGATGAAAACCGCAAGGCCGAACTGCTCGACACGTTGAATGCCTTCTTCACCTGCCACGGCAACATCAGCCTGGCTGCCGCCAGCCTGCAGATCCATCGCAATACGCTCACCTATCGCCTGAACCGCATTGCCGAGATCACGCATCTGGACCTGAATGACGCGGATGTACGCTTCGGCCTGCAGCTGGCCATAAAACTGCATCAGCTCCGGCACTGACAGACCGTCCCTGACAATCCCTGCCTTACGCCTTGGGCATGGGGACGACCAAGTCATATGGATACTGGGACAGATACTGCAGCTGGCCTGCGGCATCCAGAGCCACGGCATCTTCGATGCGCACGCCATATCCCGGGTCAGGGTAGTACAGGCCAGGTTCCACGGTGATCACGTGGCCGGGCTGCAGTACGGTGTCGTTGCCAGCCCTCAGGCTTAGGTTGGGGCCTTCGTGCACGTCCAAGCCAATGCCGTGACCCAGGCTGTGAACATAGCCCTCATGCGTGCCCGGATGGGAGCGCAAGGTCCGGTGATTCAGGCTCTCATAATGGTCGCAGGCAATTTCCTGCAGGTCACGGCACGGCATTCCAGGCCGGAAACTCGCCATTACCTTGTCAAAGAGGGCCTTGGTGTGATCCCAGGCCTCCGCGACTGCGTCCGGAACGTATGCCAGGCACCAGGTCCGGGTCATGTCATGGAAATATCCGCTCTCGCCCCTGGGGAAGATGTCGAAAATGATCGGCTGGCCCAAATGCAGGATCCAGTCATTGGACCCGGCGTTATGGGGCACTGCGGATTCCTTGCCTTGCGCAAATATGGTGGCATGATCTTCAATCAGGCCTTGCCTCTGCAGTCGGGACTGCAGAAATCGCCGGACATCCCCGATGGTCAGGGGCGAGCCATCCCCCTGCACCAGGGCCTCGTCACATACAGCATGGGTTTGCAGGAAGCCTTTGACCTCATCCACCACCAGGCAAGTGCGGCGTCCCAGGTCGGCCAGTTCGGCCAGTTCGGCCGCGTCTTTGGTCTCGCGAGCCACAGTGAAGAGGGATTCACCGAATTCCCCAGCCACTTCTGCGTCCTCCAAGCAGTCTGCCAAGGTGTTCAGGAGCATGTGGGCGGCCCCCATGTCCGCTTGGCCGTAGAAACCGATGCGGCCCTGCAGATTGAAATCCGCGATGACCTGCAGAAGATAGTCGCATTGGGCCGCCAGCTCGTCGCCTTCATGCTTCTGCATCAGGCTGTAGGGGTTGTATCGTTGATCCCGATCCACAAGGCGGTAGCCAGTGCGGGCGGCGTTGTCTCGCTCCATGGAGCCGTGAATGAGGGTCATGCCACCCCCCCGGGCCTTCAGGAACAGGGCCCTTTCCAAGTGTACCTTGCCTGCCAGGTACTGCATGATTGGGTTGCCGGAACTGTCCCCCATTACGATGAGGGCATCCAATTGCCGATTCTTCATCAGTTGATCAATGTCCGCCTTCACTGCATCTCCCGGTTGTGGACTGTGTGGCCCGTAAGCATCGTGGCTCCTCTCCGAATCGTAACACCTGGCCTTGGATGTCATCCGGGCAGTGGACAGGGCCAGTGACATGACCTCCTGCTTCGGAATTCTGCTGCAAGGTGTTTCCAAGTCATTCCAATCCGGCGAGAGTCGTGCCGACGTGCTGACGGGACTGGACTGGACCATAGCGCCTGGGGAAGTGACGGTACTCACGGGTGCCTCCGGCAGCGGCAAGAGCACCCTGATCAACCTGATAGCCGGACTGGACCAGCCAGATGCAGGACAGATTCAGTTTCAGTGGGCTGATGGAGACTCCCTTGTCTGGCAGAATCTGAGCGATTCCGACAGGACCCGCTTTCGTCTGCGGCACATTGGAGTGGTCTACCAGTTCTTCAACCTGATTCCCACCCTGACGGTGTGGGAAAACGTGCTGTTGCCATTGCATTTGGCCGGAAGCACGGCGGCCAGCCAGGAACGCATGCAGGCACTGCTTGGCGAAGTGGGCCTGCGTGCCAAAATGGCGGCCTTGCCTCAGAACCTGAGTGGAGGGGAGCAACAGCGGGTAGCCATTGTCAGGGCCTTGGCCAATTCGCCCAGCCTGATCCTGGCCGACGAACCGACGGGCAATCTGGATGCCCAGACCAGCCAGCGGATCATGGAACTGTTGGTCTGGCTTGGCCGGGCGCAAGAGGCCACCCTGCTGGTGGCCTCTCACGCTGCGGAATGGACTTCTGTAGCCCAGACGGTAACGCGCCTGGAAAACGGCAAACTGGTGCCTGCAGCATGAGCAGGCAGTTTCCGGCACGGGCCTTTGCCTCCCTGCTTGGCCACCAGCTGTGGCGACATCCCTTCATGACCTTCCTGACTGCCGCCGGGGTGGCCTTGGGTGTGGCCATGGTGGCCGCGATCGACATTGCTGGCGTCTCTGCCCTGGATTCCTTCACCTTCAGCACCCAGTCCATTCGAGGGGCAGCCACTCATGCCATCACGGCCCGTCCCAATCGCGTCCCTTGGCAAGTGTATGCGGACCTGCGCACCCGACTGCAGGTCCGGGCCAGTGCGCCCATCATCACCGAGCTGGTGACGGTGCCGGAGTTGGATGGGGTGACCATGACACTGCTGGGCATAGACCCTGTCGCGGAAGCTCCCTATCGGTCCTTCTTGGGTGCTGAGGGCACAGGGGTTTTCGGGACTGCCGAGACCATGGAGTTCATGAGTTCCCCATTTACGCTCTTCGTGGGTGAGCGCACCGCCCAAAGCCACAACCTGGCTGCCGGTGACAGCCTGGAGCTGGTCTTCGCCGGCCGGGCGCAGGAATTCAGAATCCTGGCCGTGGCAGACGGGGGAGACTCGGAATCCGGGAACGTGCCCTCCAACCTGTTGGTTACAGACATCCGGGATGCCCAGGACTTCTTGCACAGATACGAGTGGCTGGATCGCATCGACCTGTTTCTGGACGAGGAGCAGGCAGCCGCCACAGTGACAATGCTGGAGAAGGAGCTGCCTTTTTCGGTGCAGATCGAGCCCGCCAGTGCAGCCTACAACGCCCTGCGCCAGTTGACGGGCGCCTTTCGCCTGAATCTGGGGGCCTTGAGCCTGCTGGCCGTGGTGGTGGGCACTTTCCTCATCTACAACACACTGAGTTTCAATGTCATGACATCACGGCGCACCCTCGGGATCCTGCGGGCATTGGGCATGACCCGGCCGCAGATCTTCGCCCTGATCATGCTTGAGGCCCTGCTGTTGGGAATGGTGGGCTCCCTGGTGGGCATTCTGGGGGGCCGCCTGCTGGCATCCGGACTGGTGGAATTGGTGAATCGGGCCTATGCGGAAATCTATGCAGTGCAAACCTTGCAGGACATTGCCTTGCCGGGAACCGTGGTCTGGAAGGCCAGTCTGATTGGGGTGGGCTGCGCCCTGTTGGGAGCGGGGGTACCTGCCCACATGGCTACCCGAGTGGAGGTCGCGCCCGAGCTGCAGAACCGTGGAGCTGTCTCCGAAGCCACCTTGCCCGCAGCCTGGAACTTCTGGATAGGGCTGCTGGCCTTGATGTGCGGAGCTGTTTTGATGCTTCCCGTCTTTCCTCTGCCTTGTGCCTTCGCCGGCATTTTCGCCGGGATGGTCGGCGTCTCCTTCTTCGTTCCGGTACTGCTGCGGACCTTCATCCGGGCAGGCCTGTGGCTGATCCAGTCCCAGGACCTGCCATTTGCGCGCATGTCATTGCGCCAACCGCTGCGGCGGCTGGGCCAGACCTCTGTGGCTGTGGCGGCCTTGATGATGTCCCTCAGCGTCGTGATTGGCATTGGCTCCATGGTGGGCAGCTTCCGCACGTCGGTGGAAAGCTGGCTGGAACAGGTAATCCTGGCTGACATCTACCTGACTCCAGCGGTCCGTGAAAGCAGGCTGTTCCTTGCTCCGGCCCAGCTGCACGAGTTGCGTTCCTGGCCGGAAGTTGCCCGTGTGTCCACACTCTTTGAGACCCAGGCTCGATCCCTGGCCCTGGGAGTCCTGGATCTGGTCGTGCTGAGCGATGACGATGCAAAGGCATCCCGTGTCTATACGCAGCAGATGCCCACGGCCCTCAACCTCTGGGACGAGGCGGTCCGGCAGGATGGTCTGGTCATCAACGAACCCATGTCCCTGAAACATGGGATTCAGGCCGGGGACAGTCTGACCCTGATCACGGACTTGGCAGAGACCCGGTTTCCGGTGGTGGGAGTCTTCAAGTCCTACGATGCCATGGCCACCGTACTCATGGCGGAGGAGGTGTACTTGCGCCATTGGCACACGGCGGGCAACACGGGGGCAGCCCTGTCCCTGCAAGAGGACGCTGACTTCCATCAGGTTGCAGCCGACCTGAGACGCTACTTCAGCCGAGAGGCGGTTTCAGCCTCCCTGATTTCCAATCGGGAGCTGCGCGGCAATGCCCTCCGCCTCTTTGACCGCACCTTTGCCGTCACGGGCACACTCCAGTTCCTGGCCATGGGCGTGTCCTTCATGAGTGTGCTGGCTTCCCTCATGGGCATGATGCTGGATCAGGCCCCGGTGTTCAGGACCATGCGGGCCATAGGCGTGACGCGACGCCAGATGGGCAAGCTCCTGCTGATGGAGTCCGGACTGCTGGGATTGAGCGCCACACTGCTGGCCATCCCGGTGGGGCTTGTGCTCTCCCTCATACTGGTCCATGTCATCAACGTGAGATCCTTCGGCTGGGCTCTTGACTGGAACCTGCAGCCCTGGGAAATCGCCAAGGCGGCGGCAGTGGCCGCCGGGGCATCGGTTTTGGCCAGCGTTTACCCCATTTGGCGTATCAATTCCAGCCTAAAGGGCTCCGCTGCATAGGGCCCTTGATCGGGGGGCGTGTGACGACACGGGCCGATACAATCAACCGGAGTTCAGGATAGGGGGCGCCTCCCCCCAGAAAGAGCGGGGATGCTTTCGGGTAGACGCATGCCCAAGGAGAGACATCCTCATGATTCCACTCCAGAGGCGCGGTCCGGGCGATGATGTCCGGCACGTATTTCCCCCCGTGAGACAGGGGGCATGCGGCACGGCATAGGTCCTGAGGCCCCACTGGTCGGAATGGTCCGGTCGGCCATTGCCACGGGTCTGGGGAGTGGACACCGACGGTGAACATCCTCCTCGGAGTCTGCCTGCCACAGGATCCAAGCCGCGGTCTCGTCTTCGGGGAAGCCACAACCATCCCGGTATGTCACAACCAACGGATTCCCCATCACAAGGTCTTGGCGGGATCACCGCCCGCAGGCCAAACTCGACTCGGACCCTGTGAAGCCCGCTCTGCGGAGACCAGGACTGCATCCCCCCTGTACGAGCCACGGCGTGCCCCTGACGTGGGGTCCCTGGATTGCCTGCGGTCACCCATGGCAAAATCCTGCGTGCCATCTCTCGGACTGTAGCGGCTTTGGCCTCAGCCCTGGCCACCTTCCCGAACTCAGGTAATCACGCTCAAGCCCCAAACCAGGTTGCCTCACATGGAGACCTGTCCTTTCGGCAGTCCACCTTGTCATTTTTCCCGTTACTCTTGGACTCCCTGTCAGGGCAGACGGGTGACAGGATATTGGGGAAAATGCCTGTTCCCCAAGGCGATGTTGAATACTCCGCAGCTCCTTACCAATGGACGTGACCATGGCTGGTCATTCGGCCCCTTCAAAGGCAGCTTCCTCTGCAATTCTCTCAGCCGACTTTGCAATAACGGGGGAGTCAAAGTGTCCAAGGCAATCAATATCAGATAATCAACGGGTTTGTGCGCCCGGCCAAGCGCCCATTCGTACAAGAAGGTGTCCCGGTACTTGTACTTGAGCTCCTCGTCAATCCGGCCACTGTGGAATTGTTTCCACCAATCGGCTTGGGTGGCTGTAGCCTGAGGAACTTGCGGATCCTTGAGTTCGATAAAAAGACCGTGGTCCGACAGTTCAACAAGGAAGTCCACTCCCTTCATGCAGTGACTTCAGTCCATGGCTGATGTCGTCAAACTTGCGTGCGGCAATGACGGATCTGTCATGGATGACAATTTGCATTTTTTGTTCCGTGAGCACCATTATTTTCCGGTGTCTCCTCCCAGTCTGCGTTCAATTTCCCTGTCATAGAGGTCGTTGAAAGCATCGGCGATGGCATTGGGACGAATGCCTAAATAATCGCTTGCCGTGTTGCAGGCAATGTCGTTCGTTTGTACATTGCGGTAGAACGAATGAAAAGCCACGGCATCGCCTTTTGGCTTGCGGAGATCGATCTCTGCCAGAATGACGTAGTCGTGGGTGGCCAGAAATATCTGCACATCCACGCGCTGCAGCTTCAGCAGGACATCAATTACCTGTCCGAACAGCTTCGGGTTTAGGTTTGTCTCCGGCTCATCCCAGAACAACACCGAGCCCTTCAGCAAGGTACCGTTTCGTATCAATAGCCCACAACAACGCCAACTTGCGCATTCCTTCCGCCCGAAGGCTGAACTCAAGATTTGCCTGCTCATTGTGCAGAAAAAATTCTTCGTTCTGGATTACAACACTTCCGTCAATCGTCTCCCCAAGACTGGCCAGCATGCTCTGGTACGGCTCTTCCAATGGCTCCCGCAGCGTCGGGCGAGAGGATCACAGCAAAATGTCACGATAGACTTCCTCAAAACGAACTTCGGGGGACGCGTAGAGTGACCGGAAACCTGGCGCATTGGCCAGCATTTCCTGTACAGGGATGTAGACGCTTTCCATGGACAATTCCGTCCAGCTGTCGGCACTGCCTACTGCAATGTCCCTTGCACTTTGAGAGGAAAACGAGGCATCCACACGATGCTCGCCGCGATATACCTCCACTTCTCCTCGAAATCGGCCCGGTGGACGTTTGACCAGCCGCCTTGGATCGCGGCCCGCCGGGAGAAATACACGCACCAGCTTTTCGGCAAAACTGTCTCCCGTCTTGGCAACGTCGCAGGCCGCATAGCAGATCTTCATTACGTGCGTCTTGCCTGTTCCATTCGCGCCCACGAGGACGTTGATGCCAGGGAGACAATGCAAGCTCCAGTTCCGAAAACGCGGTAAAGCGCTTCAGCCTTACTTTGGTCAGGGCCATGTTCTCTCCATTGAATGCGAATCCGTACAGTGTACGCCCATGCAGCCATCCACTTGCAGTTCAGGGGACACTGCAGTCGCTGGCCAAGTCTGGCACTGGCTCCGTGACGTTCATGGACCGAGTGCGACTATTCCCCAGTAATTCCGATGAGCAAAAGAGGCTTTGAGGCGGCTTTCGTCCGTTTCAGAAAAGCGAAAATGGCGAATGGTCCAACAAAGGCTTGTGCAGGTCATGCCAGAGCGCGGAAATGTCCGTCCCTAAAGTGAGAAACTGCCTTCGCATAGTCTACCGTCGTGAGCATTCTTGCGGCGCGGCGCAGGATCGTTTCCTTCAGCATGGAGACCAATATGGCATGGGACCTGGGCCAGCCCATTCTTGCCCAGCCCTGAATCAGGGCATGGCCGCCAGAATACAGATGCTCTACAGCATCATGGCGTTCGGGGCGCAGATGTGCTCCATCGTAACGATGCTTCAAGATGTCATCTTGTTGATGCAGGCCATCCGCTTTTCCTCAACCCTGGATGTGGCGCAAGTTGTGGCGCAAGTTTGGCGCAAGTTCACGCAACCCCTTGCCCTGGAAAGTATTCCACCCGATTGGTGCTTCCGCATCGCAGGAGTACACCCTTGTTCACCAGAATCTTCAGATCACGCTGGAGCGTCCGTCGGGCAGTCCCTGGACAAACCTCCTCGAACGCGCCAATCGTCAACTTGCCGTGTTCCATCACATGGCCGAGTGCAAGAGCCTGCCGCTCAGAGAGGTGGTGATATCGCGCCAGTACATCGTGCCGAATCGCCAGTTCCCCGCGCTTCTTCACCTCGGCCAGCTGAGTGGCAAGCCCTCGAGTGAAGAACTCAATCCATCCAGTCATGTTCATGTTCGACCGTCGCACGTCTTGCAAGGCCCGGTAGAAGGCCATGCGGTCCCGGTCATAGTACTCGCTGATGGTGAAAAGGCGCTTGAAGTCATAGCCAGCCCTATAAAGACACAGGGTGGACAATAGCCGAGAGGTACGGCCATTGCCATCCAGGAATGGATGGATGTGGACCAGTTGAAACTGGGCAATTCCACTGACAATGACAGGATGTATGTCGCTGGGACGATTTAGCCAAAGGATGAATTCACGCATGAGAGGCATCACTGCATCAGGCGGGGGCGGAGTATATATCGTCTCTCCGGTCGCCGAGTTGATGACATGGTTTTGGACCCGACGATACTCTCCTGGCGCGGCAGCCCCTCCTCGAACACCCTCGACCAGTCGTCGGTGAATCTCGAGCACAAGCCTTTCCGTAATGGGTCCTCCCTCCTCGAGCCAAGAACTTACGTAGGCAAACGCCTTGCGGTAATTCAGGAGTTCGCGCACATCGTCCGGGTCGGCACCGGGAACAGTCTGTCCCTCCCAGAGGTCCGCGGCTTCCTCGAGAGCGAGGCGTGTACCCTCGATATGGGTCGTATGATGTGCTTCAAGGAGAAACGCCCGGGACCGCATCGAGGCTACCCATTCATCCGCGAGGCTGGCGGCCTCAAGAAATCCGCGCGCGCGTTCAATCTCGGTGAGGGCCGCGGCAATCGCGTTCGTGATGGAAAAGCGCGGTGCCAGCATCAGGCTCTCCCATGCTTGTGACTGGTCCAGCTGCACATCATTGGGGTCATGACACACAGGTAGGCAGGTCCGAGTGAAGCGGCAGGGACCCCCACTCCCGCAGGAGTGGGCATTCGACCAGACGGCCGGACCGTCCCTGGCCTGTCCGGCAGACAAGGGGAAACAGAACCTGCGAGCCGTGAAGCTGTGCCAAGGTTGCTCGGGTAGCTTCCATACGTTGCAGGGAGCGGAGAACTGGGCCGTGCACACTGATTTCGGAATTCACGATGGGCCAAGGCGTTCCTGCCTCCAATGCCGCAGGCGGAAGCCATATCCATCCCAGCATCCATCTGGTCCAGCGCTTGACCAACTCAGCGGATCAATGCCAACCTGACCACAGATGCGGGAAGGTCACGGGAATCCCAGGGATTCCCGTGTGGTGCGCCACGGTGGAGGGCCGCCATGCCCCTGCGCATCTCTGTCAGTCAAAGACACCCAGACTGACATACTTGCTGCCATCGTCCGGCAGCAGGGTCACCACGGTGCCGGTTGCCTGTTCTCGGGCCACCTGCAAGGCAGCGGCTACCGCCGCGCCGGCGCTCAGACCAATGAAGAGGCCTTGTTCGCGGCTCAGGCGGCGTGTGATCTCCCAGCTGGTTTCTGGCTCCACGGCCATCTCGGCATCGGCCAACGATGAGTCGTAAATGGCAGGCACGATGGCGGAGGGCAGATGTTTCAAGCCTTCAATGACGGACAGCTCGTCTGCCGGCTGCACGGCAATGAGTTTCACGGCGTCGTTCTGGCTGCGCAGGAACCTGCTTACTCCTACAAAGGTGCCGGTGGTGCCCAGACCGCACACAAAGTGGGTGATCTGGCCCCGTGTCTGTGCCCAGATCTCCGGCCCTGTATGCAGAAGATGGGCACGCCAGTTGGAGGGATTGCTGTATTGATCCGCGTAATAGTACCGTGCAGGCTGGGCCTGCACCAGTGCCCGCACCATCGCGATCGCCCCGTCAGAGCCCTCCAAGGGGTCCGATTCAGTCAGTTCGGCCCCAAAGGCAGAGACCAGCGCCTTGCGCTCTGGGCTGACGTTGGCCGGCATCACGACCTGGACCCGGAAACCCATGAGGGCTCCCAGCTGGGCATACGAGATGGCCGTGTTGCCGGAACTGCTGTCAATCAGAATCCTGTCCCGGTGCAGCTCGCCCGATGCCCTGGCATCCAACACGATCTGCTTGGCCGCGCGGGCCTTGACCGACTGTCCCGGATTGAACCATTCGGCCTTCGCCAGCAGCCGCACGCGGGGAGACACCCCTGACTGGTGCGCCCAAGGGCTCAGGTCCAGCAGGGGGGTGTTGCCGATCAGCTCAAGCAGAGATACAGGTTTCGACTGCAACCGATATACCGCACGAAGGCGTGTCCACGGCCCTAGGCCGGAACGGGAACTGCCGCCGGATCCGCAGCCAAGCTGGGCAGCCCGCAAAATTGTTCGTAATCGATGAGTTCCGTGACGGTCGGATGGTCACCACACAGCGGGCATGCGGGATTCTTGCCGATCTTGAGAGTGCGCACGGTCATGTCCGCGGTATCCACCATCAGCATTCTGCCAATCAAGGATTCGCCGAACCCCACCATCAGCTTGATTGCCTCCACGGCCTGAATGGAACCGACAATACCCGGCAGCACCCCCATGACACCGGCTTCCGCACAGCTGGGCACCTCGCCCGGAGGTGGGGGGTCCGGATACAGGCAGCGGTAGCACGGTCCAGTCCCGTCAAAGACCGTGACCTGTCCTTCAAACATGAAGATGCTCCCATCCACCAGGGGTTTGCCCAGCAGGTGACAGGCATCATTTACCAGGTAGCGCGTGGGGAAGTTGTCCGACCCATTCAGCACCATGTCATACCCGGAAATGATATCCATGGCATTGAAACTGCGCAGGGGCACGTTGTAGCCCTCCACCTCCACATCCGGATTGATGTCCTGCAGCCGGTCTGCGGCCGAATCGATTTTGGGCCGTCCTACATCCTTTTCGCCGTGCAGCAGCTGGCGCTGCAGATTGGAGATGTCCACGGTGTCGTAGTCCACGATGCCCAGTCTGCCCACACCGGCGGCGGCCAAATACATGGCGGCGGGGCTGCCCAGCCCTCCGGCTCCGATCAGGAGCGCACTGCTGTCCAGCAGCTTCAGCTGGCCCTCTTCCCCCACATCCGGCAGCATGGTGTGGCGGCTGTAGCGAATCTGTTGGGCGTCGGAGAGCACCGTCGGCACCTTGAAGGGCAGACCCGCGTTCTTCCAACCGTTGAATCCGCCGATCAGCGAAATCGGATTCTGGTATCCCATGTCCTTCAGATTGCGGGCTGCCAGGGCCGAACGCACGCCACCCGCGCAATAGAGCACCACAGGCTTCTCCCGATCCGGCTGCCGCTCCTCCACTTGCAGCTCCAGGAAACCCCGCGGGATAAAGGTGGCCCCGGGTACATGTCCCTGGACAAATTCATCTCTTTCCCGAATGTCAATGACCGTAACGTCATCGCCCGCCTCCAGCTGGCTCTGCAGCTGTCGGGCGGTCATTTCCTCGATTTCGCTCTTGGCTTTGTCCACTAACTGGTCACGATTTAAGTAGGCCATGCCCCACCTGTCTCCCTTGCCTGCGTTTCCTTTCATCCACTACCTGCCGCCCGCCATGGCCGGCACAATCGAAATGCGATCACTGTCTTGCACTTGCGTATCCAGCCCATCCAGCGACCTGATTTCGTCATCGTTCATGAACACATTGATGAAGCGCTTGACTTGACCATCCTGGTCCAAGACCTTCTCGGCAATGCCCGGGTAATCGGCCTCCAAAGCCTGGATCACCTCGCCCACGGAATTCCCGGCCACTTCCAGCCTGGAAGCGCCCGCTGTCAAGCGGCGCAGGGGGGTGGGGATGTACACGGTAGACATATCGGTTCTCCTGTTGTCTGATGAGCAAACGGATCCTGATGGTGCGCCGGGCAGATTGCAAGGCGCGCCCTGGTCCTGCGGGTCGGCGCACGCCATGCCGCGCCCCCCTGATGGAATTCAAACAGCCACTATCCTTGATTCGGAAACCCGCACGTATCGGACTTCCATGTCCTGCTGAGAGTCGTCTTCGCGCTGAAACACAACATAGAAGGGCTCTGAGACATCGGCCTGCGCGGCCGCCAGGGCCGGCGGCAAGTCCCGACCGGTCTCCTGATAATAGGCGAAGAGGCCCGGTCTGGTTTCATGGAAGTCCACCTCCCGGCGGAGGCGGGACAGATTGCAGTCCAGATACATGTCTTGCAGGAGAAACCCCCGAATTTCCGGGGGTTGCGTCGCCAGCGAGCAGATCAGAAAGACTGCATCCGGGTACTGCGCTGTCCATGCATCCGTCGCTGAGGGATAGGCCTCTGAAGCAGGGTGGGAATGATAGATGGCGAGCATCTCGTCCCCCTGCTCCTCAAATTGAAACTGTTTCATCAGGACCTGCGGATCCACCAGGTAGTTGATCCGGCGATTCTCGGCCTCATTCCTGGCTGCATACAGTTCCAGCGCCTTGCCATCCCGACCGCGTACGATCCCGCAAATCTCCTCCGGAGCCCCCGCCAGCGACTCTTGGATGATGGTCTCCTGGAAGGCGATGGACAGAACCAACTGATGCGACATGGAGATGCGAGTGAAAATCCTGGCGGAACAAGGCACATTATACCGTCCAGAACCTCCTGTATTTCGTCTGAGTTTTGTGTGATTCCTGTCTTTCCTTGGGACTTATATGCCTGAGGACGCATTCTCGCGCATATCCTGTTCACGGATCGGCGGAGTGGCCGCCACCAACGCGCTTCGCCGTGCAGAGGCCCTGTCCTGCGAGCCGCCGAGCGTGCATATAATGCCCCAAGCTGTGCAACGCCGCGTGCCCATCGGCCTTGATCGGGAATCCACAGGACCCACCTCGGCATCGAGACTGGGGCAGGTGGATGGGCCATGGATCCCTCTGGTTCCATGGACTGCACTGGTGTCGCAAGCCATGTTCCCATCGGCCCCCGTGGCGGGACAGAACATTGCGGTGCACACCTGCCGTGGCCTTCCACGTTGCGGATCGGTCATGCGACAGACGGCGCCTTGGCTGTCGGTGGCCTGTCCCACATGCCGGTCCATCCCCAGCACGCCTGCGTCTGTGCCCAGTTGCACCGGGTTGGCCGGTACGGCAGTGCACTCCTGTCCCACGCCCAAGCAGGACACCGAGGGTGGGAGGGCGGTGGACCGTGCTTGTATGCAGCATAGGCCCGCTGGGTTGGAGCTAGGCAATGTTCCCGGCCAAGCGGCCGTGGTGGCAGGTGGGGGTCGTGTACCGAATTTGAAGAATCCATTGCATGATATTGCCCACGAGAAGAGCTGGCTTGGTGAATCCAGTACGCGAACCTTACACGTCCATTGGGAGATGAGGAATGACTAGGCCGGCTATTTCAGTCAGAGAACTGAGCTACAGCTATGGTGACAACCTGGCCGTAGACAACATATCGTTTGATGTAGCGGAAGGCGAAGTGTTCGGATTTCTGGGCCCTAATGGCGCAGGCAAATCAACCACTGTACGATTGTTGACGGGACAGCTCACACCCCACACAGGCAGAGCAGAGCTTCTGGGATTGGATATCGTTGCCGATCGCAAACAGGTACAGCAGCATATGGGCGTCTCCTTTGAATCCACCAATTTGTACGATCAGTTGAATGCCGTGGAAAACCTCAATCTGTTTGCCAAACTCTACAAGGTGGCAGACTTTGATGCCCTGGCACTTTTGGAGAAGGTTGGCCTCAGTGGACGTGAGAACGAGCATGTCGCCCATTATTCCAAGGGCATGAAACAGCGCCTGATGGTGGCCCGCGCTCTGGTCAGCAGCCCCAAATTGCTGTTCCTGGATGAGCCTACGGATGGACTCGACCCGGTATCGACCCAAACCATGCATTGATTGCGGGAGCCACCCAGGAGGGCACAGCGGTATTTCTGACCACCCATGACATGGTGGAAGCGGACAAATTGTCCGATCGGGTGGCCTTCATCCACGAGGGCAGGATTGTCGCCCTGGACACCCCCGCACAACTGAAACAGCGCTTTGGCATGCGCGCGCTCAAAGCAGAAGTCAAACTGGACAGTGGGGCAACCGCACTGCGGGAAGTGGCCCTTGACGAGTCCCAAACGGCCCAGGCCGTGTATGACCTGTTCCAGAATGAGCATGTCCTGACTGTGCACAGTGAGGAGGCGACGCTGGAAGACATATTCATCCATATCACGGGCAGAGGGCTGCAAAGATGATTGGCGCGCTGGTGGTGAAGGACATCAAGCTCTTTTTCCGCAATCGGTTCTTCGCCATCGTTACGGGCATGGCGCTTGTTCTCTACTTGGTCATTTACTTCCTGTTGCCAAACCAAGCCGATGAATCTGTCGGTGTGGCCTTCTATATGGAAGACCCTGGAGCCATGCCGTGGTTTGGTCAAGTCATTGCCGAAGAGGAGGATCTGGTTTCCTTCGCTTCGGAAGCCGCGATGCTGGCGGCGCTGGAGGACACAGATGATTTCCTGGTAGGGCTTTCCGTGCCGGCCGAGGCAGCCCAGACCATCGCGCGCGGCGAGCAGGTCACGCTCAATGCCTTCTACGCGCCCGGGGTGCCGGCCGAAGCCAAGCAGGTGTTCCACGATCTACTGATCTTCCTGGCCAATGCCACCAATCCCGAACTGCTGGCGGGGCTGTCGCACATAGTGGATACACAAGTCGTATTGGGCCATGACCTTCTGGGCAAGCCTCTCGCCATGCGCGATCGATTTGTGCCTCTGATCCTGCTCGCCATTGTAATGACCGAGGTGCTGGGCCTGGCCACTCTGATTATCCAAGAGATCGAGAGGGGCACTGCACGTGCTCTTGTCACCGGCCCGCTAAGACTGCATGAGTTCTTTCTGGGCAAGGCAGTGGTGGGGCTCGTGCTGACATTGGGCCAGGCGCTGCTCCTGACGGTCATAACGGGCAAAATCGGCACCTCGCCCCTGCTGCTGTTGACGACCTTGCTCTTGGGCAGTCTGCTGATTGTCGGTGTCGTCTTCTGCATCGCCGCCATTTCCCGGAACAATATGTCGGTCATGGCCTGGGGCGCCATGATCATGATCCTGTTCCTGATGCCGGCCGTTTCCATCATGTTGCCGGGATTGGCTTCGGGCTGGCTGGAAGTGGTGCCTTCCTATTACTTCGCCGATGCCTTGCATCGCATTTTGAATTTCAACGCGGATTGGGCCGACGTGGGCCGCCATCTGACCCTTTTGACAGTGATTGGTCTGGGCACCCTGGTGAGTGGCAGTGCAGTGCTAAGGAAAAGATTCTGATGGATATGCAACGCATCTGGATTCTGATGGGCAAGGAAATCCGTCTGGGCGCCACCAATTTCATGAGCATTTATGTGCTCGTGATGCCCGTCGTACTGAGTCTGCTGGTCGCCCTTGTGTTTGGCGACCTGTTTGCGCGCACACCACGGCTGGGTGTTTTCGACGCGGGAGGCAATGCAACTCTGGTGCAGACAATGATCGACCACCCAAGTCTCAAGAGCAGCGTCTATGATTCAGAAGTGGCGCTGGAGGGTGCCGTAGGGCGGGGTACGGTCGAAATTGGATTGAGCCTGTCCAAGGGTTTTGCCGACGCCCTGGAGAGTGGGGCTGCGGCAGCCCATCTGACGGTCTATCGGTGGGGCGAAGCGGGGACACGCAGTATCTTGCTCCTGGAATCGGTCATTGCCCGGACCATGGTGGAAGGGAGTGGAAGGGCCTTTGATCAGCTGCCGGTCAGTGTCAATGTCACGCAATTGGGCCAAGCCAACACGGTCTCCTGGTCCCAACGCCTCTTGCCCTTAATCCTGATCATGTCGATCGTCCTGAGTGGACTTTTCATACCCGCTTCATCGTTGGTGGAAGAGAAACAGAAGGGAACCCTGGTCGCCCTTGCCACGACTCCCACCTCCCTGTTGGATGTATATCTGGCGAAGACCTTGCTGGGTCTCGTCTTGAGCGGAATAATGGCTGTGATCATCCTGGGGCTGAACGGCGCTTTCACTGGACAACTGGGTCTGCTCTTCCTGGTGCTTGCCCTCGGGGGACTCATGTCATCCGTACTGGGTGTAATCCTGGGGTCTGTGTCAAGGGACATGGAGATATTCATGGGCATCATCAAGGTCTTGGGGCTCGTTCTCTACGCGCCAGGTCTTTTGGAGATTTTTCCGCAGGTGCCCGAATGGACAAGTCGCATTTTTCCAACTTATTATGTCATGCATCCATTGCTTGAAGTCAGCCAAAACGCTGCCCGATTCGCCGACATTGCCTTGGACCTGGCCATTCTCGTCGTATTCATCGCCGTGCTGTTGTTTGTTCTTGCCCGTGTAATCCAACAGCAACAGGAGAGATTGGCCCTGGAAGGATAAGAGAGGGCCGGCGCAATGGCGCTGGGGGCGTCATGGGTCGATAGCCAAACAACGCAGGAACGCGGGTGGCAGCACCAGCTGAGCGGCCAATCTTTCACTGTAAGCATTGCGATCCGGGGACAGGGCATGATGGGGAGAGAACCCTGGCTGCCCATGTGGAGACAGCCGGAGTGGCAACTCTTGGCATCAGTTGGCGGGACATGTCCCGCTGAGTGTAACCGGAGTCTGTGAGCGGCCACCGCATTTCCTCGGGCAAGCCAGCAGATTGGGTTCCCGCGGTATCGGCTTGCGGGGCATTGCAATCGAGCGGCGCTGCAGCGACCGGCGTTCCAGCAATTCCGGCGACGGAGCATAGCCGTGGCGGCAGGTATCCCCCAAAGGTCCCTGCCGGTAGATCACGATCCGCCGTTTGCCCGGCATGATCCGCTTGGCGGAGCCATGGCAGACGGCATCCACAAACAGCAACGCATTCCCCGCCGCCATTTGGAGTTCGACGGCCCCTTTCACTTTCTGCACACGATGTTTCTCAAACTGGGAGTGGGGGAAATGCGACTTGCGGCTGCCGGACACGACCGTGATCGCACCATCACCAGGTCCAATGTCCGTCAGGGCAATGAGAATGTCGATCTGGCCACAGGGAAACCGACCATTGAAAAAGCGGAACCGGATGCGTTTCACCTTGGTGTATCCCCCTGAATGCAGGCCGATGGCCCCTCCGGATTCCCGGAAATTGGCGAAGTTCTCGTCAATGAGCAGGTCGCTGTGGGTGTAGTCAAAGGTGCTGCCACCACCCATGACGCACCACCGTGGTCAATCCACGAAGAGTGATCGATGAGAGCCTCAAAAGGTTCGCCAGCTTCATGGATTTGCTGCAGGTTCAGGCCATCCGTCTTCCCGTACTGATGCGCATGGACCTGTTCACACCATTGGAATGCCGAGCATTACAGGGTCATTGCGGCAAAGCAGGGACCCTGTGCCGATCCAATGACGGAGTTGGCGCCAGTATCCAACTTCCTTGCGTCCCGGACTGGCTGTCAACGGAAGCGATTTCTGACGAGTTGCCCGTCGCCAGAGCCTCTCGCGGGGCGGCTACAATGACTGGACCAACAAGCGAGTAGGGGAGCCAAGGGGCCCCTCCGTGCCCTTGTCCAGCCTTTCTGGTTCCAGGAGCAGCCATTTCCGACCTTTGCCATGAACTGGACCCTGTACCCTGGAGCCATTGTTTTTCTCACGGCCTGTGTGATCGCGTACATTGCCGGTTTCAGGAAACTCCGATCGTCAGACCAAAGGCTGGGAGCACGCGAGGCTGGCGCCTTTGCCGTGGGAGCCATCTTGCTGGCTGTCGCCACTGCCTCCCCCTTGACCACCCTGAGAGAGGACTACCTGTTTGCCAGGGCCATTCAGCAGGTGCTGGTCGCAATACTGGCGCCGCCCCTGCTCTGGTATGGTCGGGCTGTCTCTTGTATCGCAGTCCCGCTTACGGGATTCTGGTCCCCACCTGACCAGATGCGAACTGCCGGGACCATCAAGGCGATCACGGGTCTCAGGTTCTTGACCGGACCAGGAGCGGTCTGGACCTTCACTCTGTGCATATTCGCCCTCTGGCACGACCCAGTGGTGTTGCGCTGGCTCCACGCGGCCCCTTGGCGCGCCCATGCCGGGCTTTGGATCTATTTCGGTACTTACTTCTTTTTCTGGGGGCACGCCATGGCCATGGCTCCGCGCTGGCACACGCCGCTCCCGGTATGGCTGCGCTTCCTGTACCTCATCGTGGGGGGCGAAGTCGCCAACATGCTGCTCGGGGTCAGTCTGGCCTTTCGGTCCTTTGTCCTTTATGACGTCTACACGGCCAATTCCACCCGAGGGTTCCCAACACCGCTGCAGGATCAAATGATCAGCGGAGCCATCATTTGGGTGTCCGGCAGCTTTGTCTACATCTTCATCGCAGTGGCCTTGCTGGGCCAAGCCTTGTTCCATCGCCCTCTGTCCCACAAGGTGCCTTCCCGGGATTGGCAACGGGCGACGCACCGCACCATAGCTCCGGGCCTTGAAGACCGCGTAGGGCAATAGGCTCGGGGTTGCCTGCCGAATCGGATGACCGATCGCGGGCCTGTACATCGACTAGGCGTTGACAGCCGCCGCGGACACAGTCCCTTGGCCAGTCCCGGCAGGTGTGTATCCTGTCGGTGCCGGCACCCTTGCAGGTGACTGCGCACCGCGCCCATGCCCCAACTGACGCAGGATTGGAGCAGCAAGCTCTTGGGCAACAAAGGTTTCATCTCGCAGGGCAGCGCGCCTGCCACTGAAATCCGGTGAACTTCCGGAGGAACCTGCTGCCAGGGGGATTGCCTACCATCAAGCGAAGACTTCCGCCCAAGTATCCGCCGGACACACATCTCCTTCGGTTCCCTGCGCAGCAGGTTGTGGCTGGTAGCGCTCAACCTTTATCTGGTCTTCGTCCTTGCGCGCCTGCGCCAGGTTGTAGGAAGTCAGTCGATACAGCCAGAACTCCGCGTTGGATCAGCCGGCCTTCTCGAGACGAATGGCCATGTCAGGCGAAATTGCCGCGTGGCTGTTCAGTACCCGTGAGAGAGTGTGACGGACCACACCCCGCACCTCCGCCGCTTCGGATGGCATCATGGACAGACTGGGACCCTCGGTCTACGCGGGACCATGATGGGGTGGACTCAGGCGCAGTGCAGGCTCGGAATCCCTGCTGCTGGGATTTTCCTGCCTGAACAGGTTGCGACTTGCATTGGCAATTGCCGTCTTTGAGGGGGCAGGACAGATTGTGTTACGATTCTGCCCGTTCACTATTCAACCAATACCAAAGCCCTTCCGGATCTGCTGGTGGACTGTCCCAGTTGCGGTCAACACAACCCCGACGACAAAACGCTCTGTTGGCGGTGCCAGACCGTACTCCCTTTGCCACCTCCGCCCAAGAAGCCCCCACGCACCTATTGGGGCCTGCCTGCCTGGGGTTGGGGGGTGTTCGTGTTGCTGTTGGCCACCTCCTTCCTCTTTACCACCTGCCAGCTGCCCAGTCCTGCAGGCTAAGGTGACGGTCTCTTGGCCGCACCCTTGGATTTTTCCCGCTTGAAGCCAGATATTCCGGCCGGTTCTGCACGCGCAGCATTGAAGAGCCGCCTCCCGCAGCTGCGGGCTTGGCACAAGGAGGGGTATGTCTTGTATCCATGGCGCAAAGGTGTGCCCGGGCAACGGGAGCCCTATCCAGTGTGGATTGCCGAGGTCATGGCACAGCAGACTCGATTGGCCACCATCGTCCCTTACTTTGAGCGCTGGATGCAAGCCTTCCCTCGGGTACAGGATGTGGCCGCAGCCACGGAACAGGAGATTCTGAAAGTCTGGGAGGGCCTCGGCTATTATCGCAGGGCCCTGAATCTCCACAAGGCGGCACGCCTGATCATGGAACGGCACCGCGGGCAAGTCCCGTCCACCAAGGAGACGCTGCTGGCCCTCCCTGGAATAGGCCGCTACACCGCAGGCGCCATCCTCAGCCTTTGCTTCGATCAGCCGGAACCGGCCATTGATGCCAACGTGGCCCGGCTATTCAGTCGGCTCCTCCACAAACCGCTGACCCAAGGCCGCAAGCAGGATGTCGATGAAATTGATCGCACAATCAGGGACTTGCTGCAATCCAGGGCCGCAATGCCGCCCGGCATGTTGGCCGAAGCGCTGATGGTCCTTGGATCCCGAGTTTGCGTGCCGCGTACACCACGGTGCCCGGCATGCCCCTTGGCCCCTGCTTGTCTGACCTTTGCCCAGGATGCCGAGCCTGTCGCTGCCAAGAAGAGCCGAAAGGCAGATCTGCCCGAAAGGCACCTTGCAGGCTTCTTCCTGGAAACGCATTGGGAGGAGGTCCATTGCGTGCTGTTGGTCCGCAATCGAGAATCAGACATGCTGGGTGGCCTGTGGAGCTTCCCGGCCCTGCCATTGCCGGGACCAAAGGCACTGTGCTCAGCAGAGGTCCGTCTACTGGTCCAGCAGGCATTGCATCTCACAGTCGGGGAGATTCATGATGGCCCCCAACTCATACAGGGATACAGTCACTTCAAGCGCACGCAACAAACCTATCGAGCCTGTACCCGGCCCGAGCTTCCGCCAGAGGGACTCTGGGCTGAATCCCGTTGGGTCCCAATCCCGGAAATCCAGATCTATCCCATGTCCGTCATAGACCAGAAAATGGCCCAGGCATTCCTGCCATAGAGGTTGCGGCCGAAACATGAAATCCCTGCTTGTCTGCGCCCATCGGCTGTGATGGACCGTCGGTGACTCAAGACAGGCACGGTGGCGGGGCATGCAATCCGCGACCCGCGGTACCCAGGGGTCTGTTCCAGGGACCTGTGGCCCGCACGCCAAGCCCACGTACGCAGGCGCGACCCGAAGGGCGACTCTCTGTCCAGAGCACGCCAGCATGGCCCGGACCACCATGCAATTTTCCCTGGTCATCGAGATTGCCCGTTTCGGGCAATGGCATTCCACCGGTCTTGCTGCATCACTCCGAGACGCAACAGAGCAGGCCCCAAATCTTGCTCGTGGCACTGCAATGCATGGAGACATGGCCGCGGTCATCGCGTACATCTGCCCGCGCGGCTTCGTGCAGCAGCGTGTTGCCCCCGAAGTCACGGGCATGGACCTCCCCGCCCTCTGCCAATACGACCTGTACCTGTTGGTTCTGACCTGATTCCACCGCGGCAAACAGAGGATCGCGGTCGGCCAGGCGCGCTGCCCAGTCGTGTACTTGGAGCGACTGTGCGGGAACATCCATGCTGGCCACGGGAGGCGGGATGACACAGGCCACCAACACCAGCGACAGGCTCCCCATTGACAGCATGCGGCTCGGAATTCTTGAGGCAGACTTGACCTTCCGATGTTCCATCGGAGCCAGTTTCCTTGCCAGGCAGTGCCCCGACGCTCCGCGGGTCAACGCTGCGACAGGACAATCTCACGGCGGTGCCGGCACCGCGTACAGTCCAGGATTCAAGATCACCCAAGGGGATTCCCGGGTGCGGGTATCACAATCGTCCCACTTTCGGCAATGCATGCATTGCCGAAAGCAGGCAGGCACATGTCATGCCCGGCCATGGCCACAGGTCCACAAGAGGCCGTCCGCCTTGCCACACCAGGCGCCAAAGCCGACGCACTGCAGGAGCATCACTGCGGCCCTCATGCCACCGGATGCCACCATACCCTGGTCGTCGTGGGATGCATTGTCCGTTCCAGTCCCGTGTCCTTCTCACCCATGGAGCGCCGCGGCAGGTTGCGCGGGAAGTGCATGGACAGGTCTGCACTGCACTGGTTCTATGCCTCCTTCAGCGAAAGTCGGGCTGCAGTGCCCTTTGCACCGTGTCCTTCCCCACGGAATCCCCGAACATGGACATCGTCCAGGATGCCCAAGCATGACAGAGGGCGAAACCAGCTAGGCAGCCTGACGGGTGGGCCGCGTGGGACCTTCGGTGCGGGTTGACATGACCCGGGGTTTCCAACCCTTGGTGATGACGTTGCGGCTGACCACCACCTTGGTGGCGTTCTCTCGGCTGGGGATTTCAAACATCACGTCCAACAGGGCCTTTTCCACGATGCTCTGCAGACCGCGGGCGCCAGTGCCCCTGCCAAAGGCCTCTTCCGCGATGGCCGCAATGGCGTCTTCCTTGAATTCCAGGGAGACCCCTTCCATCCGCAACAGCAGCTTGAACTGGCGAATGACACTGTTGCGCGGCTCCGTCAGAATGGTCGTCAGGGCGGCCCGATCCAGTCCATTCAAGCTGGTGATGACCGGCAGCCGCCCAATGAATTCGGGGATAAAGCCGTACTTTCGGAGGTCTTCGGGCAGGACTTGCGCCAGACTCTCGTTCTGCAGCCGCTGTGCAGTCTCGGCGGCCTGCAGTTTGGCCTCCAGCTTGCGTTCATCCGGATCTGCAGACCGGGCAAGGGGCCTTGCCGTTTGCGGGGTCTTCTGCCTGGGGCTGTCGTCCGTCGGCGGCTTGAAGCCCATCCGATTCTGGCCCCCCCGTCGTTTGTCTATGATGTCCGCCAACCCCTCAAAAGTGCCGCTAAAGATAAACAGCACATTGCTGGTATCCAGCTGAATGAATTCCTGTTGGGGATGCTTGCGCCCAGTCTGCGGCGGCACATTGGTGATGGACCCTTCAATGATCTTCAGCAAGGCCTGCTGTACGCCCTCCCCGCTCACGTCCCGCGTGATGCTGGCCGACTCTTGGGATTTGCGGGCAATCTTGTCTATTTCGTCGACATAGACAATGCCGTACGCCGCCTTGTCAGGCTGCCAATCCGCGGCCTGAAGCAACCCGACCAGCAAGCTCTCCACGTCCTCACCCACATAGCCTGCTTCGGTCAGGCATGTGGCGTCGGCGATCGTAAAGGGCACGTCCAGGAGCTGCGCCAGAGTGCGTGCCAGGAGGGTCTTGCCACAGCCGCTGGGCCCGATCAACAGCACATTGTTCTTGGCCAGCTCGGCTTCGTCATCCTCGTCGCGGCGTTTCGTGGCATCTGGGCCGGTGCCTAGGACATGGGTAACCCGCTTGTAGTGGTTGTACACCGCGACTGCCAGGACCTTCTTGGCCTGTTCCTGTCCAATCACATATTGGCTCAAGTACTCCGCTATCTCCACAGGTTTGGGCACCGGCCCCAGTCGGAAGCCACTGTCCGCCGGCCCCTTCCCGACAGTGTGCTCCTTGGGCGCGGGTGCGGCACTGCCGCTATCCTCTGCACTGCCTTCCAGATCGTTCAGGCCGATGGAGGCCGCCATCTCCAGAATGCATTGGTCACAGATCTGAGTGCCATGTTTCAACCCGGGAAACATGGACGAGACGGCATTGCGTGAAGCGCCGCAGAAATTGCAGATGCCATCCATGTGGGAATCGAACACTAGAGACCCACTTTGTCCTCATCCTTGGAGATGCTGCCGTTCAAGGAAGGCACATGCACGACACCGTCGCGGACAGAGACCACGTGCTCCGTATTGCCCAGCACATCGTCGACCAACCCGTAGTCCTTGGCCTCCAAGGCATCCATGTAGCGGTCCCGCTCGAAATCCTGTTCGACCTGCCGCCAGTCCAGTCCAGTGTGCTGACCGACCAGATAGAAGAGCTGAGTCTGCAGACGTTCCTGCTCGCGGAAAGCCCGGCGCACATCTTCGGTGTACCCCTGCATGCCGCTGCTGGCCGGATGCAAGTGCACACAGGCATGCGGCAAGGCAAAGCGCTTGCCCTTTTCACCCGCCGCCAGCAACACGGTGCCCATGCTGGCGGTCACGCCCACGGCAAAAGTGCTGACATCGGCCGTAATCATCTGCATGGTGTCGTAGATGGCCAGACCCGCATAGACGCTGCCCCCCGGACTGTTGATGAACATCCGGATTTCCTGGCTGGAGTCCTCCCTGTCCAGGAACAGCAGCTGGGCCACGATCAGGTTGGCCACCTGATCGGTGATCGGATGGCCCAGGAAAATGATCCGCTCTTTCAGCAACAAGCTGTAGATGTCGTAGGCCCGTTCCCCGCGGCCGGACGACTCGATCACCATGGGCACAATGCTCTGGGGATGATGTATGCCGGTCATGTCTTCCATGTCAAGGCTCCTAAGAGTGAGTCCGATCAGGGCCTGCCCGGAGCAGTTCCCTTGCCACTGCATTGTATGCCCGTTAGGGCAGGCAGAATGTTTGAAGTATGTAAGCGAAGCCAGGTTGCAGGAAAAAGACGTGCTGCCCGCTACACGGTATCCTGTGCAGCGCCGAATTCTGCCATGGGCACCGGGAGATCCGCCTCCTCTTCGGAGGCCAGGTCCGGCAATTCCATGGCAGGCAGGTTTTCGGCATATCGGACCAGGGAGTGCACTCCTTCGGTGCACAGTTCCAGCAGGGCATTGCGCCCGAGGTGCCGCAGAGTTTCCGACATGCTGTGTTGGAGCAGGGAGCTGGCGATGCCGTCCCGGGTCACTCCTTCACGCTGGCCCACGTCCGAATTCATCATCTCAACGGCCTGCTCGGCAGACTGTTGTTCCAGCCGCTCCTGTTGGTCCGCCGGGATTTCGATGTTGTTCTTCTGGATGAAATCCCAGATCAGCAGGTTCTGCTTGAGGGTGGCCGTCGCTTCTGGCTCCAGGGATGCCCGAAATTCCTCGGGGGTCTGCTGGGCATATCGCAGATAGGTTTCCAGATTGCGAACGCCCATCCGCTCCAGCCCCTGCATGCGCTGGCTGATCAGGAAGTCCACCTGGGCATCCACGGAGAACTGGGGATATTCCAGGATGGATATTTCCTCCAACGCGGCAAAGGCCTCGTCCAATTCCTCATGAAAGACGCGGCGCGCCTTGTCATGGTTGAGGCGGTTCCAGAAGACCTTCTCGTACTCCGCCAGCGGTCGATCACCGCTTTCATCGTTCATGATTTCGGCCAGCAGCTCCGCATTCCATTCCGAGTTCACATGGCGTTCCACCGACGTGACCCTGAGATCGAAGCGCACGCTCTTGCCGGCGTACACGCTGGCGCTGTCCTCGGGGTAGGCCAGGTCAAATGTCTTTTCCTGTCCCTTGGCCAGACCAATGATTTCCTGTTCCAGGCCGGGAGGCTGCAGCGTCCCCTCCTGCTCCAAGACCACCCGCCAATCCTCCTCTTCCAGGATCACTTCGTCCGTGGGCTGCCCTTCTTCATCCAGGACCACGCTTTTCACATGCAGCGTGACCCAATCCTGCCAATCCGCGGCCTCGTCCACCGCTTCGGCTTCGGCATGCCTTTCCTGCCACCTTGCCTTTTCCTGCTCTCGTTCCGCCTCTGTCAATTCCAAGGCCCGCGGCTCAATTCGCAGTTCTGAGTAGTCTCCCAGTGCCGTATAGGGCTCCAAGGCCAGCCGGAAGGCATAGGTGACGGGATCATCCTGTATGGTCTCGACCGCCACGTTTTCCACTTCGCCCAGACTGCTCTCCCGCAGGTACGCCTGAATGGTCTCATTGGCCAACTTCTCGTGAATCTGAGACAGCAAGGCGGGCCGTCCCACGTATCTTTCAATGACCCGATAGGGCACCTTGGCCTTGCGAAAACCCGGGATCGTGATGGTCTGCGCCGCAATTGACGCCGCTTCCTGCAGGGCAGATTCCACCACCATTTCATCCAACTCGATTGTGACGCGCAGTTCGCGGTTGGCTACAGGCGCGGTCCGTACCTTCACAGGTTGTCTCCTGAAAACTGGGGCCGGTCTTCCGACCTGAACCATGGTCTTGGAACCTCTTGACGGGCACAGCCCACTGCCGTGGCAATGTCGACTCTGTCAGTCAGGTCCCCGAAGTGCAACTGAGGATTCTAGCATAAGGGCCAGGTTCTGCACTCTGGGTTCGAGAGCCTATCCAAGGCCATCGCCAAGTCGCGCCATGAGGCAGCCAAGGTCGTTGGGGACAATGGCCAGAATGGATCTGCCCGAGGCAAAGGAGCACATATGAACACAACCCTGCCTGTCTCCTGGCAATCCCTGGCCGGAGATGGCCCAGACTCTGTGGGGCAAGCTCTTCGGCGACCAGGGCTATATTTCCCAGGCGCTGCAAGACCGGTTGCGGGCGCAAGGCCTGGCGTGGATCACGCCCCGACGCACAAACATGCCGCCGCAGTCCCTGCCGCGGGAGGCCCCACTGTGGCTGCGGAAACGGTCGATGATCGAGACCATCCACGATCCACTGCAGCACATTGCCCAGATTGCACATACCCGGCATCGGAGTGTGGCCAACTTCCTGGTCCACCGGGTCTGTGGCTTGATTGCCTACTGCCATCCACCGCAAAAGCCGGCGATCCGGCTCTCGGACGTGCCACTGCGGTCCCTGCCTCAGCCGGTGTAGCCTTCCCGAACTCAGGTGATTCGGGCATACCTGCCCCTGTGAGTGCCGGTAGGGGGAGTGGGAGGGAATGCCATATGGCAGGTCCAGCAACCGGCGCAGGGGCGGCAGGCGATTTCGCACCGCCGGGCCATGGCCCGGCAGCCATCCGCGTGACGGCCCCCAAGGCCATGACCAAGACGATGGGCAAAGGGGGATACAGGCGACGGCGCGCGATGCGCGGGTCGGGAATGGTATGCAGACCTTCCAGCAATAGGGGGGCGTGGTCTGCATTGATGGGGGCAGATCCAAGTCGGGAGCCAGACAAGTCAGGCCAGAGTCGACAGACATGGCACGGGACCTCCCGAAACAGGGCAGACACTGCGGCGGCAAGCGCCGCACCCTTCATTGTCCCCCCAAATCCCCTGCGGCACGGCATGGACCCCGTCCCGACGGTGGATGCATCCTCCAATTTTTCATGCAACAGCCCTGGAGGCAGATTCCGGAATGCTCCAAGCATTCCCAAGGGCGGGTCACAGCATCTAGATGCGACCGAAGGCCTTTTCCAAGGAGTGCGATGTGAATTGGACCAGAGTGGGTCTGCCATGAGGGCAAGTAAGGGGGGCATCACATTCCCCGAGCTGCACCAGGAGTGTCTCCATTTCACCGAAACTCAGCACCTGGCCCGCCTTGATGGCCGCCCGTTTGCAAATGACCTTGACCAGCTGGCTTTCCAGTTCCCCGACTCCCAGATTGCGGTGTGCGTCCAAGGCATGCAGCAGGTCCTGGAGCAGCGCTGCGGGCCGACGGTGGGTGAGAAATGCGGGGATTGCCCTCACTACAAAGGATTCGCTGCCGAATTCTTCAATCTCGAAGCCCAGTTGACGCAGCAGCTCCAAGTGCTGGGCGACCAGTCCTGCAAGTTCCTGTCCCACATGCAGGGGCAAGGCCGTAAGCAGCTGTTGGGCCACGATATTCTCTGACCCAGCCCGGGCCCTGTGCAGCCACTTTTCATACAGAACTCTCTCGTGCGCCGCGTGTTGATCCACCAGCACCATGCCCGTCTGACTTTCCGCCACAATGTACATGGAGCCCACTTGTCCGATGATGTGCAGGGCCGGCAATTCACCGTTGCCGGCGACAGGCTGGCCTGTCTCGCCTGTAGGCAGGCGATCATGAGGACCCACATTGAAATCTATTAGGGGCGTAGCCAAGGGCAGTTCATTTTGCCCCGCAAGCAACGGTGCAGGAAGCCGGACCGGTGAGGGTCCGGTGTACGCCTCGCCTTGCACGCCGGCATCGGGAATCCCTTGTTCAGCCAACAGGGCCCTTTCCACCGCCCTTTGCACCATGCCAAAGATGCGCCGTTCAGCCACAAAACGCACCTCGGTCTTCTGCGGATGGACGTTGACGTCCACCTGGAATGGATCCAGGGCAAGGAAGACCAGGGCAAAGGGGAAGCGTCCCGTCGGCAGGCGACCATGATAGCCCTGGACCACGGCTTGCATGAGAGTGCGGTCCTGGATCCAGCGTCCGTTGACAAAGAGCTCGATCTGGGTGCGATTGGCAAAGTGATGAGCCGGGGATCCCACATAGCCAGACAAGCGGCAGCCCTCAAACTGGGCGTCAACCGGCACAAGGTCCTCCACCAACTCTCGGCCGTGCAAGTCGTAGAGGAATTCCCGCACATCCCCTTGGCCATTCGTTTGCAACAGGGACTTCCGATTGTGCAGATAGCCAAAGCTCACGTCCGGCCGCGCCAAGGCCAGCCTCCGCACCAGCCTGGCCACGCGGCCGGCTTCGGCGGCCGGTGACTTGAGGAAGCGCTTGCGCACCGGCGTGTTGACAAAAAGGCGTTCCACCTGGACCGTGGTGCCCGGGGCGCGGCCCAGCGCGGTGCGGCTGATTTCGGTTCCGCATTCCATGTGCAGCCGGTGAGCCGACGCGGACTCGGCAGTGCGAGAGGTGACGGTGACGTGGCTGACTGCCGCAATGCTGTAGAGAGCCTCACCCCGAAAGCCCAGTGTGGCGATCTGGGACAACTGCCCCACATTCTGAATTTTGCTGGTGGCATGCCGCCGAAAGGCCAGTGCCAAATTCTCGGCCGGTATGCCCGCGCCGTCATCTTCAACCCGGATCTGGCCCAGCCCCCCCTCCTGCAGGCCAACCTGGATCCTGCGGGCACCAGCGTCCAGGCTGTTTTCCACCAGTTCCTTGACTACATTGGCGGGACGTTCGATCACCTCCCCGGCTGCGATCTGCGCCACTACCTCGGAGGAAAGCAGTTGGATAGTCATGCCATGGGATGCCGGGACCGGGGCTCTGTCGACACGCGCCGCAGACAAAACGGGTTCCAGTCTGATTCGTGACCAGCGGATGGTCGCAGCACCTTGCGCACTCTGTGGGCCTCAACCTCTCAACCTGCTGTGCGGGCAAAGTATAATGCCCTCTGTTGTGTGGCTGTGCAAGCCTTGCTGCTGAATCCTGAATCGTGTCGTGACCCATGCCTGCGTCGAGACTGCCGATGACACAACCCCCTGTTCGCATTAACGAAGTCCGCAGCCGGTACATCGAGTTCTTTGAACGGCGAGGGCACCGCTTTGTGCCCAGCGCCAACCTGGTGCCGGACAATGACGACACCTTGCTGTTCACGAACGCCGGCATGGTGCAGTTCAAGAATGCCCTGCTGGGGCTGGAAAAGCGTCCCTACCGCCGAGCCGTCACCTCCCAGAAATGTCTGCGGGTCAGCGGCAGGCACAACGATCTCGATGAAGTCGGCGTGAGCCCCCGACACCACACCTTCTTCGAAATGCTGGGCAACTTCTCTTTTGGAGATTACTTCAAGGAGCAGGCCATAGAGTTCGCGTGGCAGCTGCTGGTGGAGGAATGGGCACTGCCTTTGGACCGGTTGTGGTTCAGCGTCTACGAGGAGGATGAGGAAGCGGCTCGGCTGTGGCGCGCCATGGGCGCAGATCCGGGCCGCATCTTGAAGTTCGGCCGCAAGGACAACTGGTGGTCCATGGGCGAGACCGGCCCCTGCGGGCCTTGCTCGGAAATCCACTACTTCTGGGGCGACCTGCAGGACCAGCATGCGGATGGCGTCAACCGGGATGACGAATATCTGGAATTCTGGAATCTGGTCTTCATGCAATACGACCAGGTCACGGCCCAAAGACTGGACCCTCTGCCCCACCCGGGCGTAGACACGGGGGCCGGCCTGGAAAGGGTGGCCAGCATCCTGCAAGGGTGCACCAACAACTACGACACGGACGGTTTCCTGTACCTGATGGACCTGGTACAGCAGCTGGCGGAACACACAGATGCCCAGCGGCAGGAGCACCTGGTGGCGTACAGGGTCATTGCCGATCACGCGCGCGCCACCACGTTCCTGATTGCGGACGGTGTCCTGCCGGGCAATGAGGGACGCAATTACATCACGCGTCTCATCCTGCGGCGCGCGGCGCGTTTCGGACGCACTGTGGGCTTTCTGGAACCCTTTCTGGCCCCGGTGGTGGAAGGCGTGATCAACGGCATGGGCAACCACTTCCAGGAACTCCAGCACCGGCAGGACCTGATCTGCGCGACCGTCACGGCGGAGGAGACCCGATTCCTGCAGACCTTGCACTTGGGAATGGGCCATCTGGAAAACATGGTGCGGGCGAATCGACAGAAGAGGTCCGCCACGGTCACGGGAGCCCAGTCCTTCCTGCTCTGGGACACCTTTGGCTTCCCCCTGGACTTGACTCGGGACCTGGCCCGGGAAGAAGGCATGACCGTCGACGTGGACGGATTTCAGGCCTTGGCAGCACAAGCCAAGGAACGGAGCAAAAGGGCCATGGAAACTCCCGTCACTCGCTCCCCCATGTACGGAGAGGTGCTGCGGGGTCTGCAGGAAGCCGGCCAACTGGATGCCGGCGGGGTGGCGCAAACCATTTTTGACGGAGTTCTCAGCACTCGGACTTCCGTCCTGGCTCTGGTCCGGGACGGCGTTGCGGTGGACCAGGTGGGACCCGGCGAGGAGGCCGAGGTGGTGGTGGCCACCACCCCCTTCTATGTGGAAGCCGGGGGTCAGGTGGGCGACACGGGTCAGATTGTGGCCACCGAAGGCACAGTGGGCCGTCTGGCCGTCACCCATGTCTTCCGTCCCGTGTCCGGTCTCGTTGTGCATGCCGGCACGATGAGAGCGGGGTACCTGACAGTCGGCAGCGCGGTGGACTGCGCAATCGACGCAGAACGCAGGCAGTCCATCCAACGCAACCACACGGCCACGCATCTGCTCCATGCCTGCCTGCGCCGGCGCCTGGGCTTGACAGTGCATCAGGCGGGGTCCATGGTGGCTCCCGACCGGCTGCGTTTCGACTTCACCTTCGAACGGGGCCTGACGAGCACGGAGGTCGCCCGGGTGCAGGCGGACCTGCAGGCCGCCATTTTGGCCGACAGCCCGGTCACGACCGTCTGGCAACCCTATGCAGAGGCCGTTGCGGGAGGAGCCATGGCTCTCTTTGGGGAGAAATACGAAGAGCGGGTCAGGGTGGTGCGCATTGGCCACGCGCGGGCCGTGAGCCTGGAGCTCTGCGGCGGCCTGCACGTGGATTCCACCTCCGAACTGGGGACCCTCTTCATCGTCAGTGAAGGCAGCAGTGCCGCGGGTCAACGCCGCATAGAAGCGGTTACAGGGACTGCGGCCAATCGGTACGTGGCCGCGGCCTTTGAGCGGCTGGGCAATATGGCCTCCATCCTCAAGACGCAACCGGACATGGTGGAACAGTCCGTCCAGTCCCTGCTGGAGCAGAACACCCGGCTGCGCAAGGAGGTCCAGAGGGGCCAGCGGGCCCAGGTCCAGGACCGCGTTGACAGTCTGGTGGACGATGCCCTGGAGTTCGCGGGTGTGCCGTGCGTGCTGCAGACCGTGCAGGCCCAAGGCTTGGAGATGATGCGGGAAATGAGCGACCTGATCCAGGACCGTCTGGGACAGGGCGTGACGGCTCTGGCCGCCGATATTGAAGGAAAACCCATGTTGGTGATCTCCGTGGCCAAGGGCCTCGCCGACCGCGGGCTGCATGCCGGCCATCTGGTCAAGCAAGCCGCCCCCTTTATCGGCGGCGGCGGCGGCGGCAGACAGAACATCGCCCAAGCCGGAGGCAAGAACGTTGCAGGTCTGTCCGCCGCCTTGCAGAAAGTGGCCAGCACCATCTCGAATCAACTGTCCACGGCCCCTTGACCCAGGCAGACATGAACCCCTGCGGTGCAGGGGCCCCTGCGCCGCCATCTGTGTTCTCGACGCTCACCATTCAAGGCCATAGTCGCTTGGCTGACCTGCTGGGAGACCACATCTTCTCGGCTGGTCAACCAGTGATCTTGACCGTCGTGCACTGGCCGCCCGGCGCATCCATGGGAAGCTGGCTGCAGGCCATTCTCCACCGCTGTCAACTCGCCGGAGTGCCTCTGGCCGTGGTCAGCACCAATGCCAGACTGACCGGCCAGGCCCGTTCCCTGCGCATTCCCGTCTTCGCCTCCGTGGACCAGGCAGCCCAGCATCTGGAGGGTGCCAAGCCTGCCTCCGTCCGGTTTTCAGGTCCGCAGTGGCCGGGCAGACCGCATGGACCGGTGTCTCCACCGACGGCCTCACTCAGGCCGCGGTACAGGTCATGGCTCTCCCTGGTGACCTCCGGGGTCCTGGTAGCGGCCAGTGCGGCTGTCATTCTCGGCTTCTTCCTGTTCGTCATGCCGGCCGCGACCATAACGGTGCATCCCGCCGTCGAGCACCTGCATGTCACCGTGCCCATGACGGCCAGCCTGGCTGTGGACCAGCCGGACAACGACATTGGCCTGGTCCCGGCCCGGTTCATCTCCGCCGTCCAGGAACTCAGTCGCACGGGCCCCACTTCCGCCTGGAAACAGTTGCCCACCGAGAAGGCCACTGGCATCCTGCTGGCAGTCAATCAGACCCGGGACCCGGTCTCGGTCCCGGAGGGCACCGTCGTGCAGACCGGCACGGGCCAGGCCACGCGCTTTGTCACCACCGAGGAAGTCACGGTCCCGGCCAGTTCCCAGTACCAGCAGCCGATCCCCATTGAAGCTGTGGAACCTGGGGAGACAGGCAACGTGCCGCCCAACAGCATCACTCACATCGCGGGCGCCTTCGCGTTCCAGCTGTGGATTACCAACCCCCAGCCCACCACGGGCGGCGCCTCGGATCTGCTGCCTGTCGTCTCACAGGCGGATAGCGACCGGCTGCAGGCCGAGCTGCTGGCCGTGGCCGAATCTTCGGCCCTGCAGGTCCTGACCAGTGCACTGACAGACAGCGAGTGGTTGCCTCCGGCCAGCCTTGATGTAGGGCTGCAATGGACTGCCACTGACTTCTTCTTTGGCGAGGAGACCGCGGAACTCACCATGACCATGATGGTCAGCCTCAGTGGCATCGCGGTGGACACCAGCGACATGGTGGAGTATGTCATGGATCAAGTGGCGCGCCACACCCCTTCCGGAAGTCTGCTGCTGCCAGCCACTTTGGACCTGTCCCTGCAACCAGATCCCGTGTGGACAGAGGCCGAACTGACCTTTTCCGTGACCGCGGCCGTGGACTACGTCCCGGACATAGCGGAGAATCAAGTGCGGCGCGCCGTGGCGGGACTGTCCCCGGATGAAGCGCTGGCGCAGTTGGCCATCTGGTTTCCCGCGGGCACCCCCAAGGTGGAACTGTTCCCCCCTGCCCAAGAGGTGCTGCCCCGCCTGTCCCAACGGATCAGGGTGCGCACGCATGTCCCCACCTGACAACGGAGATCGGAATGTAACGGGGCTAAGGCCCAAACTCATGGGTCTGGATGTAAGCCGGCTCAGGATCGGCATTGCCTTTAATGACCCGTTGTGGGCGGCAGCCACACCTCGCGCTGTCCTGACCCGTACCAGCCGCAGGGCGGACTTCATTCATCTCGGCAAGTGGCTGCGGTTGGAATCCGTGGACATCGTCATCTGTGGACTGCCCGTCTGGGACAATCGGGTGGACCACCCGCAGGCCGTGTACATACAGGAATGGGCCCGCCGATTTGTGCAATTTCAGAAACAGCAGACGCCAGATCAGGCCTGCAGAGTGATCTTCTGGGACGAACAGTTCACATCTGCCGCCGCGCGGGCCCTGATGGCCGAGAAAGGTGTACCGCGCGACCAGGAAGATGCCTGGGCCGCGGCCCTGCTTCTCGAGGACTACATGCGAGCCCAGCTCTCCCCTAGACCGCTGCCCTGGGGTTCGATTGATCCCTGATGGTCCTCTGCACTCGCCTTCCTGCGCCTATTCAGACTGTCTGAGATCAAGGGCCTGGCGTCCTTGTCTTGCGACAATTCACGCCCGCACCCAGGTCGCGGCTCATTGCGAACCACCCGTCTTGGGTTGCACCGTACGTTCCCTACAGCATGCCGCCGGTCCAGATCGCCGCTCGGGTCGCGACGACTCACGCGGGGCTGGCACACGATCGGCGCTTCGGCATGGGCATATCCGCGCAGATTGGACACCGTGCCATGCCGCGTTCCGCAACGTTCCCATAGGCGCAGCCTGTTCTTCATGGCAATGGATTATCATGGATACACAAAGACGTTGCGTTTTTGCTGCAAACCCGCTGGCGCAAGGGTTGGCCATGGCCTTGTCATGGCCCTGCCTGCAGTGTACAGCCCCATGGAAGTATCCCTTGTCCAAGTCCTCGTTCTGGGCTGCGAAGACACGCCGTCGCCGCTTGACCGGCTATCGGCAGCGACTGCGCAGCGCCTTTGGCCGCCCTGAAGGAAAGGGCATGGGGCCGGGCCCGATGCTGGGTTGGATGGCACGGCTGGTCGGGATTGCGGTGACGGCCGTGGTGGTAACGTGGAGCCTGAACTTCGCCTTGGAATACAGGGCAACCACCCGATGGGAGGCCCAGACAGAGGCCAGCGGACTGTGGGACATTCATCAGGCCGCCGCCGTTCTTACCCCCGACAGCATCGAGCATTGGGTTTTGGCCCTCTTGCTGGAAATGCAGCAGGCGGAACTCTGGGCGCGCCCCACGGGTGATCCGGGAACCCAACCCTTCACCATTTATCCCGGGGAACCGGCTCGCTACATTGCCTACCGGCTGGAATCGGAAGGCTATGTAAGCGACGCGGAGTTGTTCAACCTCTACCTGCGCGTGGAAGGTCTGGAGCATTATCTTTCCGCGGGCAATTTTCTGTTGTCCGGCAACATGACCATGCCGGAACTGGCCCTTGCCTTGCAGACCGCCAGCCATGACGAAGTGGCGGTGACCATACCGGAGGGCCTGCGCGTGGAGCAGGTCGCGGCCCGGCTGGCGGAGAATTACGTGGTGGACGCGGACACCTTTCTGCAGGCTGTCACCGATCCGCGGGAACTGACCATCTTTGACGACTACACCTTTTTGTACGACCTGCCCCCGGGCGCCTCACTGGAAGGATTTCTCTTTCCGGACACCTACCGATTTCCCATCAACACGGAGCAGGTGGAGCCCGTCATAGCCAAGTTCCTGGACAACTTCGACACGAAATTTGGCCAACAGGACTTGATCCAGAGCGGCGCGAAACTGCCCGTGCGGGGTCTGGTCACACTGGCCAGCATTATTGAGAGAGAGGTCGTCCTGGCCGAGGAAAGGGCCTTGGTGTCCAGTGTGTATTACAATCGGTTGGAAGGGTTGTGCAACGACGAAGTAAGAGGTCCCTACCTGGAATCCGATCCAACGGTGCAGTATCCGCTGGGCAACGCGGCAACGGATTGGTGGCCGCCCATCCAGATAGAGGACTACACCTTGGTGGAATCCCCCTACAACACCTTTCTCAATCCGGGGCTGCCGCCTGGCCCCATATCCAATCCAGGCCTGGATTCGCTGAATGCCGCCTTGCAGCCCGCTGTCACTGTATATTGTTTCTTCCATACCGCGGGACCGGGAGGCGGGCACGCCTTCGCGCGCACATTCGCTGAGCACCAGGCCAACATAGATCGCTATGGCAACTGAACAATGAAGATTCTTTTTGCAACCCCCCACCTCTTTCCCGATGTCGTGGGTGGCTCAGGATTGCACTCGTTGCACCTGATCCGGCATTTGGCGGCCGCGGGCCACGAGCTCGACGTGCTCCACCCCTACGAGACCGTGCACTTTGCCCAGTTTCCGCAAGTCCAGGAACACACGGTGCCGTTTGGCCGCACCGTCATGGACTTCGCGGGCCACGTGGATCGCTGGATCGGCTCCCGGCAATACGACCTAGGCTACAGTGACGGCTTGTCGCTTGCCCATTATGTCAAACGCAAGTCCTGTCCCGTGGTAGTCAACGACCACGGACTGCTGCAATTCCAACCTCAATACTTTGGGGACTACCTGCGGGCCACGCCGTTGCCGGCCTTGAAGGACCTGCTGTTCCACTGGCCGCGTATCCGGGCCCGGACGCGCCTTGCCCGCAGGGCGGACTATGTCGTGTCCATGGGCGGCAGGATGGACGCGCTGGTGGAGGACCGCCTCGGCATTCCGGCTCCGCGGATACTGCATCTGCCCAATGCCGTGGAGGGGGCGGCCGGACCCCCGCAAGTCGGCCTGGGCGATCCCCGGCTCTTTCTGTTTGTAGGCAAAATCGAGTTTCGCAAAGGGATGGCGCAATTGCTGCAGGCGTTCCGCCAGCTCCAGGACTGGGGGATCAGGCTGCGGCTGGTCGGGGCCGGCCCCATGATGCCGGAGATACGCCGCCACGGGCTCCCCAACGTGGAACTGGCCGGCCAGAAGTTCGGTGCCGCACTGCACCAGGAATACCAGGCGGCAGGCACTTTCATCTATCCTTCCCTGCAGGAAGGCATGCCCACCGCGATCATGGAAGCCATGAATCATGGACGACCGGTCATCACAACGGACGTGGGGGCCAACCGGCTCCTGATCACACCGGCAACCGGCCTGCTCCTGCCCCCCCATGACAGCCCGGCCATTGTGCGGGCCGTGCAGCAAATGACCGCGTTGGATGATGAAGCCCGACGGTCCATGGGGCAGGCGGGTCGGAAGCTAATCCAAACCCGCTACACCTGGGACCGGGTGGCCCCCAACTACATCCATAGCTTCGTGCGCGTGGTCGGCCGTTCTGCGCCGCCCACCGGCACCGCCCTGCCGGTCCAGAACGGCGCAGGCTGCTGAGCGGCCTGGACTGCGCAGCCCCCGGCATTTCTGATGTCCCGCCCAGCCGCGTCCGCCCCCCTTCGGCGCGTTCTTCTGAGTTCATGGGAATATGAACCCAACATCGTGGGAGGCATGGGCCGACATGCCACTGCGCTGGTCCAGGCCATGGGTCTGGACTTGACGGATTCCGAGTACGAAATCCACTTGTTGACCCCTGCCGTGCCCGAGGCTCCCGACTTTGAACAGGTTGGGCCCCGGGCGTTTGTGCATCGATTTTCCTGGCCCGGCCAGGCCATCGGCAATGTGTACGATGGCACTGGGGATCTGGTCGGTCACACCCTGGATCTCAATCAGCGGCTGTTGGTCAAGGCCCATGCCCTGGCCCAGGCACATCCCATCGACCTGATCCATGCCCATGACTGGCTGACCGCCCCCAGCACCTTGGAACTGAGTCAAGCCTGGCACGTTCCACTCGTGACGACGTTCCATGCCACGGAAATGGGACGGCATTACGGGCATCTCGTCGCGGACCTGAGCCGCCGGATACACGACTGGGAAGCTGCCCTGTGCCGGGCCTCGGACAGGGTCATCGTGTGCAGCCATTACATGCGGGACAGCCTTGTGGAATGCTTTCAGCGTCCCCAGCACCAGTTCGACATCATTCCCAACGGCGTATGTGGACAGAGCGTTTTTGAAGCCGAGGATTCCGAGGTCTTGTGGGCCACTCAGCGCTTCAAGGGCCATGGCGAGTTTCTGCTGTTGTTCATTGGACGCCCCACCCACTGCAAGGGCCTGCATGTGCTGTTGGATGCCATGCCCTTGATACTGGCCCATCACCCGCAAGTGCATCTCGTGGTGGCGGGACAGGACAGCCTGAACCTGCAAGCGGACGTTGTGTCCCGGGGCCTGGCCGCCCACATATCGCTGCTAGGCTATATCGCAGATGCGCAGCGCAATTGCCTGCTGCAGGCCGCGGACGCGGCTGTGATGCCAAGCCTATACGAGCCCTTTGGCATTGTGGCGCTGGAAGCCATGGCCGCAGGCTGTCCCGTGGTCGCCTCGAACACAGGGGGCTTGGCGGAAGTCATCGATCACGGGGAAACCGGCTTGACAGTGACCCCCGACGACCCGCACAGCATCGCGTGGGCTGTGGACCATTTGATGGCGCATCCGGAACAGTCCAGACAACGCGTGGCGGCCGCCAAGGAGAAAGTGGCCCGGCACTTTCGCTGGGACCGGATTTCCGCCCTGACGCAACGGGTATATGACACGGCCCTGGAAGACTTGCATTTCGGTCAGGAGACCTAACCATGCTGCGTGCTGTCATCTTTGACTTCGATGGACTGCTATTGGACACGGAGACTGCCGAATACGAAGAGTGGGTACGGATCTTCCATTCCCTGGGCGCCCATCTCACCTTGCAGGACTGGATCCAGTATGTAGGGACCTGGATCGATGCCAGTCTGCTGGATCTGCTGGTCGCACGCACCTCCTGTGCCGTGGACCGGGAGGAGCTGCGCCAACGGCATGGTGCGGCGGTGCGGGCCAACGTGGCCCAAAAGGACTTCTGTGCAGGGGTAAGGTCATTGGTGCCGGACTTGCGGGCCACTGGGCTGAAGACAGCCATCGCCTCCAATTCGGATTTCCCCTGGGTGGCAAGCCACCTGGACCACCGCCACTACAGAGGCCACTTCGATGTCATCTGCACCCGGGAAGATGTACAACGATTGAAACCCGATCCGGATATCTATCTGTTGGCACTGCACAAACTGGGTGTTGAGGCATCCGAAGCCGTGGTCTTCGAGGATTCGCTGCCCGGCACCATCGCCGCCCTGCGCGCGGGCATTCAAGTGTATGTAGTGCCCAATCCCATCACGACCCAAAGCGAATTTCCGGCCGAAGCCACCAAGCTGCGATCTCTGGCCGAAGTTTCGCCCACCACATTGTGTGTCAACACGGCCGCGTTGGCTTCCTAGAATCTGTTGACAAATCAGCAAAATCCGGGCATTTACAAGGAGTTGAGACTGGTACATCAAAAAGGTTACACTGTCGGATAGAGATGGGGCAGTCGGATGCGCGCGGCGGCGGTCGTGAACTGCCAGGTGACGGGCGTCCGCCGGGCGTGGCGGGCAGCCCCCTAGGCGATCAGTTCCATCTGTAGGGTCTCCCGGTCCGGGAGGCGCCGGGCCAGGCACTGGCGGGCCCGCACGCTCCGAGGGTATCTACAAAGTCCCGGATTTGGCGTCTGGACCCGGATCGGGGCATCCTGAGGCGGTTGTCGGCCCCTCGCTTCCCCGGCTCCTGTCATGTCCCGCTCGCCCTGCCGCTCCGACCTCACCGATGCCCCGTGGACGCTGCGGGCCCCGCTCCTGCCCGCCGCCCACCCCGGCGGTCGCCCCCACAGCGTGGACCTGCGGGAAGTCGTCCATGCCCCACGATGTGCTCCCCAATCCACGGCGTACCCGTACTTCCGCCCATGGACTCAAGACGGCACGTGGGAACGCGTGAGGGACATGCTGCGCCGCCAGGTGCGCGGGACGGGCCACCGTGCACCCGCACCCACGGCGGCCATCAGGGACCGCCAGTCCGTCCAAACCGGGGGGTGTGACGGCGGCCAGCGGGTCTCCGGGCGCACACGGCACCGCGCGGTCGACACGGCAGGGTGGCTCCGGGCCCTCGTGGCCCCTGCCGCCCACGGACACGACAGTCAGGGGGCCCGGACCGTCTGGGCCCCGATCCAGGCCCAATGCCCTACCGTCTGGCTCGTCTGGGCGGATGCGGGCGACACCGGCTAGCCTCTGGCCGAGTAAACGCGCCGTCGGGGTGACTGCGCACGGGAAGTCGTGCCCACACCGCCGCCTGACTAGGGCTTTCCGGGGGTGCCCCGCCGCGGGGTGGTGGAGCGCACCTGCGGCGGGTGCAACCATGGGCGGCGCCGGGCCCAGGATTGCGAGTGGCGCGTGGAGTCGGCCGTGCCCCATGTCCCAATCGCTTCCATGGGCCTCATACTGCGCCGTTTGGCCCTGGCCTGACCTTTTGTAGATACCCTCTGAGCCGTAACCCTGAGCCGGAATTCTGCATATCATCGCGAAAACTCTCTTCTTGAGGAAACAACTTGACAGTAAATTAAGAGGCGATTGCCCTGAGCACGTAGTGGTTTCTCTCCACATTGCCTCCTGAAGATGCAAGATTGGGAAGGATGAGACTTCGGGACAGGAATGCCACGGAGAAGTTGCCCCAGTCCTTTTTGTTGGACCATTTGACAGAAAATTTATGATTTCATTTGATCCGTCCGAGTTCGACAATTGGGCAGACACGCCGGATGCCTCTCATCAATTCCCCGAGCTGATACGACGCCTGATCCGGGCCACCGTTCCACAACTCCACAGCATTGCCATGCCCAGCGGCAGTTCTGTCTGGAGAGGCGGCTGGGATGGAGTGCTTGATGTGGCCGAAGGAAACCAGTGGGTTCCCAATGGCAGATCAGTCTGGGAGCTCGGTTGCAACAACAAGGCCAAACAGAAGGCGGACTGCGACTACATCAAGCGGAAAAAAGAGACACACGCCTTTGATCCTGCCCAGACTACGTTTGTCTTCGTGACTCCCAGAAGATGGTCAGGAAAATTGGACTGGGCAGAGGACCGCCGCAGGGAGCGCCATTGGTCCGATGTGCGGGTGCTGGATGCCGACGACTTGCAGGTTTGGCTTGAGCAGGGTCTCGCAGTGGCAAGTTGGTTCGCCCGGTTGATGGGCAAACTCCCCGACACGGGAGTCGTCCCTTTGGACGAATGGTGGGAGACCTGGTCTGCGGCAACACAGCCCTGTATCTCGCCCGATCTGGTACTGGCCGGTCGCCGCAAGCAAGCCGGCACTCTGGGAGAGTGGGTCCAAGGACAAGCCGATGCCTGGTATGTGCAGGGAGAGACCTCGGACGAAGCCATTGCCTTTCTGGCGGCCAGTGCGCACTCTGCCCCTGCAAGCTGGGGGTCGGCTTTCCTGGCCAAAGCGCTTCTGGTGCAAACCGCCGCAGCCTGGCGGAGTCTGGAATGTCATTCCTGTCCGCTGGTGTTGATCCGAGATTTCACTGGTCCGGCATCATCACAAAGGGCTCGGGTGAATGGCCATCACGTTTTGATTCCTTTGGACCGTTCGCAAGACCCAAAAGGCAATGGACAGACGCTCCCGCGCCTCGGCCGAGACGAAACAGTCAAAGTACTCATGTCCATGGGATTTTCAGAGCACAAATCCCGGAGCTTGATGCGGAAGACCGCGCGGCGGTTGTCCATTCTCTATCGTTCTCTGGTCGAAGAGGCAGGACACCCCGGTCCGGAGTGGGCGGAAAATCCTGCCGCCTCCCTGACAGGGCTCATTTTGGTGGGACAGTGGGAAGAGAACAGCGATGGCGACAGGCAATTCATTGCAGACCTCATGGGAAAGTCCTATGAAGAAATCGAACGGGACATCACCGCCTTGGCCGCCATTCCTGACTCGCCCATTGTGAAAGTGGCGCATTGCTGGCGACTTGCCTCCCATGCAGAGGCCTGGCATCTCCTGGCACCAAGGTTGACTTCTTCCTTGACGGCACGGTTTACGGATTTGGCCGTTGCGGTCTTGCAGCAGATGTCGCCTGCGTTCAAGCTGCCGAAGGGAGAACGATTTCTGGTACCTGTCACAGACAAGACATTGCCGCACAGTGATACCCTGCGCCAGGGGATCGTCTGTGCCTTGGCCTTGATGGGAGTACGCCCTGACCGTGCGCAGCGCGTGGATTCCGTGCCGCGTGTGCCGTCCAAAGTCGTGCACAGGGTGCTGGCAGAGGGAGGATGGCAGATTTGGGCCACTCTGGATCCATGTCTGGCGACCTTGGCGGAAGCTGCTCCAGATGCCTTTCTGGATGAGCTGGAGCAGGAGCTGTCCGACTCTGCCGATACCTTCAACGACCTTTTTACTCAAGAAGAGCCTCCGCCATTCTTCAGAGCACCACAGGCGGGACTGTTGCGGGCCCTGGAATGTCTGGCCTGGTCCAAGACACACTTTGCCCGAGTGGCAACGATATTGGCGCGGCTGGCCGAGATTGACCCGGGGGATCAGGCTCTCAATCGACCGATGGAGAGTCTAAAAAGTCTGTTCCTGCCGTGGATTCGGTTCTCGGAGACCCCCGATACACAACGCCTGCAAACGCTGCAGGCGTTGCTGTCCCGATATCCGCAGGTGGGTTGGAGGTTGGCTTTTGAGGTCTACCCACCTTCCACCACGCCTGTATGGGAACGCACTCCACCCGACTGGCGGCCGTGGGGTCATGACACCGTGCTCCAACCCACCGCTGCAGAATCCTCGGCATACTGCGTAAAGATTGAAGACTTCCTGCTCGACCATGTCCAGCACAAGGTCGAGAGATGGGCAGATTTGGTGCACCTGCTTTTCATCCTGACTTCCGCAGGGCGTCTTCAGGTTTTGGATACACTGGCAGAGAAAGCGGAGTCCCTGAAGCAACATCCCAACACATTGGATCTTTGGGCCGCAATTCGGCACCGGCTGAGTCTCTGCCGCCGCAACTCGGACGCAGCCCAGGCGGTGTCCGCGGAGGAGGTAACGAAACTCGCCGATGTCTACGCCAGACTCACCCCCTCCGATCCGGTGTCAGCGAACTCATGGCTGTTCGACAGTGAGTCTTGGTTGCTGATCGACGTGCTGGCCGAACCGGACCACTCGATTTCGGAAATATCGGACAGAAAAAAATACGTTGAAGAGGCCCAACAGGATGCCATCAGAGCTGTTTATGGACACGGCGACCACCATGCCATAGCCGCTCTGATGCAAACAACCGCCTATCCTGGGTATGTTGGCACTGCAGTGGCGCGCACCTTGGACACAGAGCAAGCAGTGTCCCTGGCATTGCCTTATATCGGATCACCCGACCACAAGCCCAGAGAATTTGCTCACGCGATATGGGCCGAGCTGTACCGCCAGTTGGGCTGGAGGTCTACAGAACAGATTCTCCACCGGCTGAAATCCGAGGGTGCCGCAGTGCACCAGGTGGCAGCCCTCTTCCTGTCTGCAGAGGCCGACTCGGAAACATGGCAGCGGCTCGGACGCGAGTCCCAAGACGTACAAGATGCCTATTGGACCCTGTTCCCGGTGTTCCAACTGGATCGTGCCAATGCCCATGATCGGGCTTTTGGCGTGCAGCGGCTTATGGAAGTTCACCGCACCTTGGACATTGTGAGGTTGTTGGCATATTCAGGCATAGACATTGCCGACGATCTGGTGGCAGCCGTACTTGAACAGTTGCCTTTTGATCTGGCTCGGCATGGACCGACAGCTCTATATCCGCAATTTGGTGATGAACTTGCATGCCTCTTCGCACAGCTTGGCCGTTCAGACCATATCCCCAACGATGCTGTCGCTCGATTGGAATTGCCTTTTGTTCCGATACTTGTCCAAGACCGACAAGACCGACCCAATCTGAGCATCCACCGTGAAGTGTGCAGAAACGCCGCTGTCTTTGCTGACCTTGTTTCCTTTGCATTTGGGCGCGCCGACGCACAGATCGAATCAGCAGGCGAGGAGCAAGTGTCCCGCGACAGAGCCAGGATCGCCTTTGACATTCTTTGGAAGATACGAGGATTTCCTGGCCTAAATGAAGATGGCACGGTCAACCCTGCATCTCTGGAGACTTGGATCAACGAAGCACGCCGTTTGTGCCGGGAACGAGGACGCGCAGAAATTGGCGAAGAGGAAATCGGCAAGATTTTGTCCAACGCTCCCGCGGGGGCGGATGGAATCTGGCCGTGCGAACCCGTTCGGGATCTGTTGGACAAGTTGGGTTCGCAACATGTGGGCACAGGCTTTGCAACAGGAAAGCGGAACCTGCGAGGCCTAACACGGAGAAAATTCTTTGAGGGCGGTGACCAGGAGCGCGTGCTCGCCGAAAAATTTCACGCCGATGCCGAGAGTATCGCGGCTACATGGCCCTTTACGGCACAACTCCTGCGAAAGACTGCGGCAGAGTACAAATCCGATGCCCAACGCTATGATCAACAGGCTGCAAGATTGGAATAAGTCTATGGCTAAGAGTCTGTGGGAGAAGGGGCGGAGTGGGTATACCATGAGTCTACAGGCCCTTTCCGGATGGGAGTGTATCATGTCCCACCCCGATCCCCGCGCTCGCACGGATACCCCGTGGAAACTGTGGACGCCCTGGATTCCGCACGGCGGATCCGCGGGCGAGCGGGAACGGCCTCCGGTACGTGCTGCTCCACGGCTGCCCCGAGCGCGCCCTGCCCCATGACTTTCCACCCTAGGGCACGGTCGGGTATGACTTCCGCCGGTGACGGTGGGACGGCACGCGGGAACGCATGCACGACGCGTGGCGGCCGCGGGTGCGGTGCCGGGCCGACACCCTCGGGGACAGCCCGTCGGCCCAAACGACGGAACAAGGGGGGGCGGGGCTATGTGATGCCGCCCAACATGGGAACGGACGCACACGGCATATCCTAGTCGCCACGAGGGGGCGGCGGCGGTCTGCGGCGGCCACACCTGTGGGCCGCCGCGGGGTACTGCGGTGCGGCCAGTCCCGCCTAGGGGCAGGACCCCGGCGGCGGGACCGGGGCGATGGTGTCCCGGCCTTCCGGCATCCGGGACGTCGCCATGTTGCCACGGCGTGGGGTGGTGGAGCGCACGTGCGGTTGGCTGGGGTGCTGTCGGCGGCGCAGTCAGGACTACGAGGCACGGCCCACGGCCCGCCCCTACGGAAACCTGGATCCGGTGGGCCCTGACCTGACCTTGCCACACAGGCTCTAAGTAACGCGAGTTACGGACAAGACGCGGTTGCCGGGCGACTGTATCTCCGTACCCGAGACGGTGTTTGCGGCAGGTGGTCACAGACCCTCAGCCCTGACCGCAGGTGCACCCGGACATTGATCGGGCGCCGGGGGGCGCGTACGCGCCCCCCCGGCGCGAGGTGTTTGCGCGGATCGTGGACCGACGCGACGAGAGCCCGCAGACGGAGCCACCCATGGTCGCCGAGCGGTATGACCCCCAATCTGAGGAGATACAGCGTACCATGGCTCTTGCAGTCCCGAGAGTGGCTCGGAGGGAAGTGGATCCCAGATCGTCATGATTGTGCGAGTGAACAGGCAGGTGGCCCGTCGCTGGCTCCCACTGTGGGCGGCAATCATCGACAGAGCAGAAGAGTGCGCGTAGACTTAGCTCGACTTTGTACAAAGTATCGGTATGGTCCAGAACTTTCTTTCTCTACGGAGGGCATTGTGTCCCGATTTGCCTGCGGTTGGGGTCAGACTGCGACATCCAAATAAATGCTTCCCAGAGGCCTGGAGGACAGCCAGTACCGAGAGCAAGGCACCAGTCTAACTGGGAGGACTTTGTACAAAGTCGAGCTTAGGGGGACACCTCCGGAATGTTGCACGATGCCAAAGATATCCTCTTGGGGCACCCGAGGTGTCCTTGCTTATCCATAACCCACGTTAGCAACGGAGTATGCGCATGGCGGTACGTCTGTGCCTGCCCAAGGACCTGTGGGCCCGCAGGAAAGCCGTGCTGCATCACGCGCGAGTGGGCAGTCCGTGGCGTGATCTGCCCGCGGTGTTCGACAAAGGAAAGCACTGTCTACCCTCCGGTTTCGGTACTGGGAGCACAAGGGCATTGGGCAACGGCGGCAGCCGGAGGCCACCGACCTCACCCTGCGGCTGGACCCACCCTCATGCGCGCGCATCGGCATGCTGCCGGGGCCGCAAAAAAGGGGATTGCAGGCCCAAGTCCTCAGCCACTCCCGGGGCGGTTTCTCCACCAAACTGCACGTTGTCTGCACCGACGACCGCACTGGCATCGAGTTCGTGCTGACCGGCAACGAGCGACCAGATGGGGAAGCCATAATGCCGGTCAAAAAGAACTGCAAGGAGTCTCTTCCGCATGACAAAGAGAAGTATCCATGGCGAAATCCAATCGAACGTTTTTTCTACCGCCTCAAGGAGTTTCGGTACATGGTCACGCACTGTAACCACCTGATTGGCCCTGATACATGTGGTGGCCAAGTTTGTCATGTTGCGATAAATTGTCAATAGCCCCTGAAACAGTTCAAACCCATTTTCTGGGAGTCTGGGAATGTTCCTCATTTCACAGTTCAGCAGTATCATTGAAGTTCGATTTCATTTCGTACAGGCTCTATGGAGAGGCAATAATGCAGTTTGATCAGTTGAGGTGCAATCTTGACAGTCTGAGTTCTGAAGACTGCCTTGACTTGGCAAGGCAATATGATGCAATTGTCAAAACAAGAGGATTTGTGTCGCTTGCGCCTGAGGAGAGATATACATTTGGAAGTTTGGCTCAATGAGGAAACAATTTCATTGGCAAGTCATGGGTTACGAATGCTTGCAGATTTCGGAACGAAAGATGAAGTTCTCGGTGCAGCACAAATTGCTAAAGAATTGAGCTACAGAGGAATTAGAAACGATCTCGTATTTGAAAGTTTGCGATATTGGCTTAGAAAACGCGGGACTAGCGAGCAAGGAAACGAGATTGCGAGAATAGTGTCTCAGTGCGCACCGCAAGTTGCCGACGATTGGACAGAAATATCCAGGCGGATTCCGCACAAGGTACAACTGATATAGGATCTTTGCCAACGCCAAGATTCATTTTGGCAAATTTGGCTGGATAGAGAACACGGTGGTTCATCAAAAGCCGCCGTGTTCTTTGTGTCTCTTTCTGTTCTTTGGCAAAACGCAGTCTTCTGCCCCTTGCTGAAACTTGATTGGCTAGGTATTGTCAAGAAGCTTCCCGAGAGAATCCAATGGCCAATATCCGGAAATTCTATCTCTACGTATGCCTGATTTGGTTTACGCTCTGGCAACCCATCATCGTCATATTCTGGATGGAAAACGACGTTTCCTTGACGCAAATTTTCCTGATCAAAGCCCTTCACAGTTTCGCCATGGTCCTGCTGGAAGTCCCCACCGGCGCGCTGGCCGATTACCTGGGGACACGGCTGACCCTGCTGGGAGCCGCCCTAGTCTATGTATTGTCGTTGGCGATATATGCCATCGGCCAAGGTTTCGAAGCGTTTCTGATTGCGGAACTGATTGCCGGCGTAGGCACGGCACTCGTGTCCGGCACTGATTCCGCGTTTGTCCACGACAGTCTGAATATGGAGGGGGCCGCGGAACGCTTTACGGAAATGATGGGCAAAACGCGTGCGTTGCGGCTCGTGTCGCAAGTGGTCGCCAGTCTGCTGGGAGGATTTGTGGCGGGCTTTTCCACGCGTCTGACACTGGTGTTGACGATCCCGCCGACCCTCGGTGGGGCTGCGGTAGCCTACGCTTTCCAGGAGCCTCGGGTCACGTCAGCACAAAAGTCCCGCCCGTGGTGGCAGATTTTGCGGGACGGTTTCACTTTTATGCGCACTGCGCCGGGGATGCGGTGGTTCACGCTCTATACCGCAGGTCTGGCAGTCATTGAGCTGTGTATCTTTTGGCTGTATCAGCCCTATATGCAAGTGACAGGCCTTTCCCTAGTGCACTTTGGTCTCGCCGCCACCGTGTTTCACCTCGTAGCCGCGGCCGCGGCCTACCATGCCAGACATATCCAGCGCTACTGCGGGGATCGCAACCTCCTGATGGCAATGCCCTTGGTCTTGACCCTGACCCTCTGGTTGATGAGTCGGATTTTGTCGCCGTTCAGTTTCCTGTGGATCACAGGATTGCAGGTGATTCGGGGGATTCGCACCCCCATATTGAACCGATATTTCCTAGACCAAGCCGCCGCGGATCAGAAAGCCACCGTGATTTCCCTAGTGAGTTTGCTGACGCGCTTGGGATTCTTGTGCCTGTCGCCAGCCGTGGGCTGGTTTTCGGATACGCTGGGCATCCCGGCTACATTGCATGCCATGAGTTGGGGTGCTGCGGCTTTCTTCGTGGCCGTGGCACTCGGGTACCGGACCGCGATGCGCGATCACGCGACGGCACTCCCGTGATCCCGGTGGGGACCCAAGGCAAAATTGCCTCTGGCGGCCCGGCGTGCCGCCCTATCGCATATATCGGGACTGGGCGGGACCTGCACCGGTGTAACTTCCCCCAGAGAGTCCCGGACTTTCGGGACCCATGTGGGAGACGGGAAACGAATTTATCAGAGTTGCCCTAACGCACAGGGATCGATTGTGGCGTTTCGGTGCCAAGCAGGTGTTTCCCCTGTGCGCACTTGTAAGGTGCTGAGGTGGTAATCCTGCACAAAGACCTTCAGCTGTCTTGCGAGGAAGAACAGGCTCAGGATGTACGGAAAATCATTGCCGTGTGTTGTGCCAATTGTATGGAGTCGTTTGCTGCAGGCGACTGGTGCAAACGGCCGCAATCCTCGCGCGGTAGGGACAGTCATGCTGAAATCGCACTAGATCTCACAAACCGGCAGGCTACGCTTCGATTTGTCAACAGGCCCTAGGATTCCATCCATGGGATCTGCAGGATCTTGCTCTGCAGGCAGAGGCGGAGATCCCGGGTGTCATTGTCCACGCGGCTCAAGGCCGGGCACCGGGTTCAGAGCAGGGCAATCGCAAAGTCGGAAAGTGTCACCAAGCAACGTATATTTTCCTGCATTGCATCTGAATTTCCACCTGTTTTTCCTCTGTTCCATTCTCCCAGAGGCATTGCTAACCCCAATAAATGAACAATTGCAATGTGAAATAATCCGTTCTGAAATGGCATCTCGACTTTGCGATTGCCCTGCGGTCCGAGCAGCTTGGACCACACGGAGCCCGCGGATCCGGCGTTTCCCTCTTCTGGCTGTCCCTGTTGTCCCCGACTGTTTCGCACCATGACTCTGTTTCGCCAGCACAGGGCTGATCTGGCCGCCGGCGCCATGCTGCTGCTGCTGCCGGCGCTGTGGCTGCTGCCGGTGCTGCTGTCTCCCTGGACAGGCCTGTCGATCTTGCCGTTCGACACATTGTATATGGCAGAGCCCTGGAGCAGCATGGCGCCAGACCTGGCTCCCTACAATGCCTCCCTGAGCGATGTGGTGCTGCAGAACAACGCGTGGCGGCATTTGCTGCGTTTCTATCTGCGCGATGGCCAGATGCCTTTTTGGAATCCGCACTTGCTGACCGGGACGCCTTTCCTGGCGGGAGGTCAGGCCGGACTGCTCTACCCCCCCGCGCTTCTCCTGCTCTGGGGCAATGCGGATTTCATGGCCGCCTTGTACGTGACGCTGCATCTGGCTCTGGCCGGTGGGACCATGTTCGGTTTTGGCCGGGCCCTGCGATTGACCACCTGGCCTGCGTGTTTGGCCGGGCTGGTATACGCTCTGGGTGGCTTCAACTACACTCATGCCATCTTCCCCACGATTGTCGCCACCAGTGCCTGGCTGCCGTTGCTGCTGGCCATGATCGAAATCATCCTGCGCAAGCAGCAGGCAAAAGGGGCCGTCAGCTTCCGGCCCATTCCCTATCTGCTGACGGGAGTGCTGGCGATCACCATGAGCACCTTGGCCGGCAACCCAGAATTTCTTGCCTACGGGTTCCTCTTTGTCACTGTCTTTACCGCGGTCCGGCTTGTCATCCTGTATCTGGGACTGCGCCGGGACCATCTGCTGGCCAGCGAATCCGAAGATGGTGCCAAGCCGAGCCTCCTGGATGTCATGGCCTTGCAGCGCACCGTGAAACAGGCCGTGTGGCTGGCCCTGATGCTGCTGCTGGGTCTGGCCATCGCGGCTGTACAGATAGTCCCTTTCCTGGAAAACTACCTGCTGAGCTACCAGGGGGCCCGTCTCTCCTTTCAGGAAGTCTCGGACCTGGCCTGGCCCAAGCGCCAGGTTTTGACTTTCTGGGTACCCAACGCCTTCGGCAATCCCAGTCACCACCGCTGGCTTGACATCTGGAACGGCCGGTGGGAGTGGGCCCCGCACAATGTCTTTGGACTCAATACCCAAGCCATTGATTGGGGCATTCGGTCGTACTACGTGGGAGCCAGCTATGCCGGCATAGCCGCCTGGGGCTTGCTGCTGATATCCGTGTGGACGAGTCTGGTGCCCGGAAGACTGCAGCCGCGTCAGCGCCAGATGGTCTGGATCATGCTGACCCTGGGCGGTGTCGCCTTGCTGTTTGCCCTCGGCTCGCCCCTGTACCGGCTGTTGTATGCCATACCCGGCTGGTCCGTGATCCGGACAGCCCACAACTGGAGTTACATCTTTTCCTTCTGTGTCGCTGTGCTGGCGGGATTGGGCCTGCAGGCCCTGAGTTCCCACAAGCCGCAGGCAGAGACAGACCGGAAGCCAGTTCGTCTGCTCTTTTCCAGTTCCACTTGGCAGCGGGGCATACATGTGCTGGGTTGGTCGGCCAGCATCCTGGGCGCAGGCGCGTTCCTGCTCGTCCTGGGGATCTGGCTGGGCTCCGAATGGCTGGATGCCCCTGTGCGTCAACTGTTGCGGCTCAGTCCCTACGCCTCTTCCATGTTCCGCACCTCACGCATGTTTCTGGGGTACGAAATTGGACCGGTGTTGCATCTCGGTGGGGCTTCGCTGGGGACCGGCATCTTGCTTTTGGGCCTGGCACGCCGGCCCCCAGGCTCTGTCGCCGCCAGTCTCCCCCTAAAGTGGTGCGGTCCCTTGCTGCTGATGGTAACGCTGGACCTCTTTGTGTCCCATGGCCGATATCTGCCCGCCACGGACTCGTCCCTGGCCCCTCATCGGAATGTGCCGCCGTCCATTCAGTTTTTGCAGTCGGACGCGGAGCCACCCCATACATGGAGGCTCACCACCCTGACTCGCCAGGGACAGCGCCTCTTGGATGCCAATCTGGGCTTCTACTACCACTGGCATGACCTGCGCGGCAAGACATTTCTCATCCCTGCCCCCTTTCAGGAGTCGTTCCAGGCCTTGGGCCAGACTTTCTATCGCGGAAGGGACAGTGACTCCTATTTCAACCGATCCGGCCATTTGCATGCCCTGCATGGCTCTCCCCGGTACCTGCAGTCCGCTCTGCTGGACATGTGGAACGTCAAATACCTGGTAACCCGCTACACTGTGCGCGCGGCGGGATGGGTCGAGGTCTATGTGGACGAATCGGTTCACATCTACGAAAACCTGGAAGTGATGCCGCGGGCCTTTGTGGTCCCCCACGCGGTGACGGGCCCTGACGCAGAGATGGATCTGGCAGCCCTGGACTTCGCCACTTCAGTCTGGCTCGAGAATGCACAACGGGGCGAAAAGGGCCTGGCAGGCAGGTCTGTCAATCGGGCGGACACGCACATTGCCCACTACAGCGCCAACGAGGTGCGGGTGCAGACCCAGTCTGCCGAGACCGCCTGGCTGGTGCTTGCGGACGCCTACTTTCCCGGCTGGCAGGCCACCCTGCACGGCCCGGACCACCCCGTCGAGGGCACTGAAGTCCCGGTCCTCAAGGCCAATGGCGCCTTCCGCGCGGTAGAGCTGCCGGCGGGCTTCACGGGGGAAGTGCGTTTTGCGTACCGCCCCCTGAGCTTCCGGGTGGGCCTTTTCTTCAGTTTCCTCTCGATCATCTGCGGCCTGATGCTGCTGCTGTGGTGGGGCTGGGGAAAGTACCGGCGCACCGATCACACGCTGGCCGATTCCATGGTCGTGGCCAAGAATTTCGTGGTTCCGCTGAACCTGACCCTGATCACCCGGTTCATCGATTTTGCGTTCGCCATGTTTTATGTGCGATTGCTGGGACCGGTGGGCACAGGGCAGTTCGCCTTCGTAGTGGCCCTGTACGGCATCTTCGAACTCATTTCCCGCTTTGGGCTGGATACGCTGCTGACACGGGAAGTGGCGCGGGACCGGGACTTGTCCCACCGCTACCTCACCAATGTCTGCGTCTTGCGGACGGCCATCTGGGCGGCCACCACCCTGCTCATGTTTGGCGTGACCCTGACCTTCTGGTGGGGCGGCCGCATCACCTGGACCGAGGTGCAGACCATTGGCATCTTCGCCATTGCCATGCTGTTTGCCGGGTATTCCGATGCCTTCAGCGCCGCGTTTCACGCCTATGAAAAGATGGAATATCCGGCCAGCCTGACCACCATCTCCGCCCTGTTGCGGGCCGGTCTGGGGGCCTTGGTGCTGCTGCTGGGATGGGGGTTGCCGGCCTTGGCCTGGGTGGCGGTGGTCACCGTCATGGTCCAGGTGATCTGGTTCTATCTGGCCCTGCGCAAGGCTCTCTTCCGCTGGCAGTGGGAATGGGATGCGCCCCTGCAGCGGTGGATGCTGGCCCACAGCTTTCCCTTCATGGTCAACTCGCTGTTGGCCAGCATTCTGCTGAACATTGACATCTGGCTGCTGCGCCTGCTCTCGGGGGAATTGGCCAGCGGCCTCTACAGCGTGGCCCTCAAGTACAGGTTCGGGATCACCATCATTCCCAGTGTCTTCAACTTCGCCATCTTTCCCCTGTTCAGCCGCTATGCCCGGCAGACCGGGGACGGGTTGATGGGATCCTATCGCCTCAGCATTCGGCTGCTCACCCTGCTGAGCATTCCCATTGCCTTTGCCGCCACGTTGTGGGCCAAGCCGCTGGTGCTGCTGGTAGGCGGCGCCGAATTCATTGGCGTCGAGGAGCAGGTGACCTTCTTTCGCTGGACCTGGAGCTACACCGGGGGCTCGGACCTGGCCTTGCAGGTGGTGATCTGGACCATCGTGTTCAACTTCATCAACGCGGTCACCCAATACGTGCTCATAGCCCTGGACCAGCAGCGATACTTGACCCGCGCCTTTGCCGCGGTGGTGGCATTCAACGTGCTGGGCAATGCCTTGCTGATTCCGGTTGCGGGCTACGTGGGGGCGGCGTTGGTCACCATTGGCAGCGAGCTGTTCCTGTTTGTGCCGTTCCAGCTGGGGATTCGCCGTCACTTGGGGCATGTAGGCTGGTTGCCCCTGGTGTGGAAGCCCGTGGCCGGACTGGTGGTGATGTCAATATTGTCAATGGCTCTGCTGTCCGTGGGAATCAGTGTCTGGCTGACAGGGGCCGCGGCAGCCCTAGGGTATGTGGGGACTCTCTATGTCACCGGGGAATTCTCGCAGCTGCTGGCCCAGTTGCCTCTCTCGGACTTGAGGTCCTTTGTCCAGGTAGGAGGCCCTACGGGCCCGGTCGCGTCTGATGTGGAAACCAGCTGAAAATTCCGTGGCTGAGATGAACGGGGAACACTGTAGTACAGTATCAAGCCATGCTGCAGCACTACGGCAGCTTCCAATACCACTGGGAAAGGGCGAAACTGTACCGCAACTTTAGTATGCAATTGATCGCTGCCTTAGTGTTCTGTTAGCCTTGGCATGATGAGATTGCCTAACCACATGTCTAAGGCCAGCATGCAACTGGCCTTGCTCCATTGACCATGCTGTATCCCCCGAGCCGACCTAGAGGACACCAATGGAAACACGAGCCATCCCTCTTCACCTGATAAAGATATCAGGTGCCAACATACGCAAGGACATGGATGCTGGCAACGAGGACACAAGCCTTGAAGATTTGGCCCAAAGCATTCTCCAACATGGCTTGCTCAATCCCGTCACAGTGCGCACCTTACCCAGTGGACAATACGAACTTGTCGCGGGGCAAAGACGATTTCTTGCTTGTCGCCAGTTGGGCTTGCCGACGATTGCCGCTATCGTACGGGATGATCTGGACGATAGCACGGCCACTGTCGTGTCCCTCATCGAAAATGTGCAGCGGGCCGACGCGTCGCCCCTTGACAAGGCGCGTGCCTACCAAGCACTGTACACACAATATGGCGATTACGCCCGGGTAGCCCGTGAAACCAGCGTGTCAGTATCTACAATACGCCGCTACCTGTCACTCCTTAAATTGGACCCTGCCATCCGCCAAAAGCTCACGACCTCCGATGGACCCGCAGGCATAGGTACCCTGTCAAAGCTGGCGGAGACGATACCGCAGGCACAGCAGGCCCAAGCGCTCCAAGAAATAGATGGTTTCAAGCAGGGCATTCAGCAGAAAATCCTTTCTCAAGGCCGAGGGGATTTGCACAAAATCGTCGCACTGCGAGATCAAGCCTTGGAGGGTGCCTTTGATATGCGGGCCTGCTCAGAGGGACTATGTTTTGAACTTCCCGACAAGTTGAAAAGCCAAATACGGATTCGAAGTGAACGGGATGAACGTATCACATTGGCCGATGTCCCCTGAGGGCCGATGCCAGCCCGAGATCCCTTGGTACATGAGCTATTGCACAACATCCCCTTTCCCGGTCTTGTCCCCCTACCACAGACAGCCACAGGATACGCGATTGGCTTTTGCGAGTGCCGCGCAGGTCGAGAACCTTGCAACGGGAATGAACGAAGTACTGCTCGCTCCATGCCGCAAACTGAGGTCTCATAGCCACCGGAGTCTCTGATGTGCAGCTTTGAAAAGAGAGCCCATTCCGTTGCTATACTGCCATGGTGGCCACCACACACTCTTTTGGCATGACCCCAGCTGCCCACACCATCCGCAGACTGCTGCTGGCCTGTCTGACGCGGCCCGTGCCCACGGGTACCGTTGCCGCCTGTGATGCCTTGAGCGAAGCAGAGTGGCAGGCACTGCGGGACAATGCCCGTATCCAGCGCATCTCGGCCCTGCTGCACAGCCGGATGCACAAATTCGAGGGCGGGCCTCCGCACATGCCACCGGCCTTGCGGGCAGAACTGGCCACCGGGTTTCAGGAACGCACCATGCGCAACCTGTTTCTCTTCGCCGAATTTCGCAAGATCGCGGAGGCTTTGCAGGCCCGCAATGTCCCTGTGATCGTGCTCAAGGGGATGCACTTGGCCGCGGCCGTGTATGGCGAGATCGGCATGCGGGAGATGGATGACATAGACATTCTGGTGCCCCGCGACCAATTGCAGGCTGCGGCAGATGTGCTGGCGGAGATCGGATATGTGAGCAAGGAGCCTCTGGACGTGGAATTCTGGGCGCAGAAGCAGCATCATCTGCCCAGGTTGCGCAACGAATCGAATACCGTGGTGGAGGTGCACTGGAACGTGACTTGGCCTGGCGATTCCCATGCCCTGGCAGACCCGGCGGGCTTGTGGGAACGGGCGCAGCCCCTGACCATAGCCGGCTGTGAAGTGCTGGGTCTTTCTCCCGAAGATCTCCTCCTGCATTTGTGCATTCATGCCTCCTTCCAGCATATGTTTTACACAGGTCTGCGTCCGGCTTGTGACTTGGATGCGACCATTCGCTGCTATCAGGCCGAAATGGACTGGAGTCTGGTCTGCCAGTCGGCCCGGCAGTGGAACTGGCAGACCGGGGTACGGCTGATGCTGCATCTGACGCAGCGCTGTCTGCAAACCCCCATCCCGAACTTGGTGTGGCAGGAACTGCAACCAGCCCAGGACGCAGCCGCCCTGACCGCGGCCTACAGGATGTTGTGGACCATCGACTCGGACATCAGCGCGCTGCCCCGCAATCTTGCCACGCTGTGGAATCGCCCCAACCTGCTGCTGCGGATTTGGGATCTCCTGAGGGCCCTGATGCCCAATCGCTTCAAGATAGCCAAGGAGTACGGGCTGGCGGCGCACTCGCCCCTGATCTGGCTGTACGTTCCCCGCTACAAGCTGGACCTGTTGCGCAAGCATTTCAAGGCCTTCCGGCAGTTGCAGCAGAGCGATCCTGAAACCCGGGAAATGGCCTTGAACAAGAGCACGCTCATGGATTGGCTCTATCAGGATTGAGCCGGTGGCGCGACTGGCCAAGACCATGGGACAGCCCCTGATTTCCCGGTTCAGCCACCGGCCGCGCGGCATGAATCCGCATCACATCATGGCGGCCCTGCGTCTTACAGTGCGCCAGCGCAGGTCAGTCCATGCCCGATGGGAGCTGGATGCCTTGCGCGGTGTAGCCATTTCCATGATGGTGGTCTATCACTTCATGTATGACCTGTACTTTTTCTACAACAACCGCCTGGTCTTCACGCCTTTCTGGTCCAACTTTCAGCACGCCACTGCCTCTCTGTTCATTCTGGTGGCCGGAGTCTCTACCTGCCTGGCCGCCCAATCCCCCAGACTGGCAGGCCTGCCGTGGCCGCAGCAGTGGCGGACTTTCGTGCAGCGCGGCGGCACGATTTTGGCCTGGGGCATGGTCCTGACCGCGGTGACCTGGGCGGTCTTGGGGCGGGAGGCCTCCATCCAGTTCGGCATTCTGCATCTGCTCGGCGTTTCCATTGCCCTGTCCTTTCCCTTTCTGAGACGGCCTTGGGTGGCCTTGGGACTGGGATGCGGCCTGTATCTAGTGGGGTCCTGGCTGGAGTCTCAGGTTTTCACAGGCTATTGGACCTACTTTGCCTGGTTGGGTTTTGCGCCGGCAGACCTCCAGTCCGTGGACTATTTCCCGCTCATCCGCTGGTTTGGCCTGTTTCTGATTGGCACCTTCCTGGGCCGCCAGGGCTTTGTGGAGGGAAGAACAGAAATCAGTGCCTTGCGTGGCCGAGACTTCCCGATTTTCCGTGGGCTGCAATTCATGGGCCTGCGGTCCTTGCCCATCTATCTGCTGCACCAACCCCTGCTGTGGCTGGGTATTTTCGTCTACAGCCTGCTTGCGGCACTGGCATAACCCAACCTGAGTTGTGGACAAGACGCGGTCTCCGGGAGACTGCGTCCCAAGGCAAGAGACAGTTTTTGGGGCTAGTGACAGCAGACCATCAGCCCTGACCGCCCAACAACTGTCGGGTGACCACGAAATTCACCGGGCTGGGGTGACGCGTATGCTCCCCTGACGAGATGTGCGTGAGCAGGCATGAACCGACTCCACGATCACCCGTGGCCCGAAACGTCCTTTGGCGGTGAGGGAGATGAGTTTGTGCTTCCTGTGGGCTTGGAGCCGGGTCAGCCAGCGAAGACCCTGTTTATACAACTCCGCCTCCAAAGCTTGGGAAATATACCCTTTGTTGCCCACCCGTTTGCTCCACAGCTCCCAAGTCATGCATGGGACAGGTCTGCGGTTATCTACATTACCGAGCGGAAGAGCGAAAGTCCTCAGTTCCCTCGCTTTTGGATGACCAAGTCAGAGCAATCGCATCTAAAATTGCAATGTTAGAGCAACAATATGTCGTTGCCGGGCCCTGCCTGTGGGTCGATGTGAGGTAACTTTTTGCTCCCTACACGGGACCTTATCCCAAGCTTGCGTACATTACGGCCAAATTGTACCGGCCGGTATCTGAAAACTGCCCCAACCAAGTCTTTCAGATTTTCTCGCGCTCTTTCCGATGGTCTGAGGCAGACGACGCTACGTTCGTTGCGTCCATGGGTTTGCAGATTCTCGTCCAGCCACTCATCGAATCTAGTTCCGTCTGTTACATAGGTTGGAATATCCGTGTATGTACCTTTTTCAGAGTCTTCAGGGACAAAGCGCTTGAAGGCACTCTGCAGTCTAGTGTAGTGTCCCTTAAATACATGTACAATGGGGAGGACAGTGTTTCTCATGCACCTGGAGACGGTCATGCCCTCTGGATTTCCCCTGGCCCCCTTGACTCTTGACGACGCGCAGCGGGAGCAGCTGCAGGGCATCGCCCGCTCGACCTCCCTGCCGCATGGCCTGGTGCTGCGCGCCCGCATGATCCTGGCCAGCGCCGACGGCCTGACCAACCAGGCCGTCGCCCTCCGGGTGGGCGCGGCCCAGTCTATCCTGGACAAGGTGGCACGCTTGGCTACACGTATTTGCGGGACAGGACACTAGGGCGTGTGTGCAAACTCTGGCCACGCGGTTATGCTGAGGTCCGAGCGCCCGCGCAGAGACAGGAGGGCGGCCCAGGGGACGCGGCGACTTGACGGCTCTGCAGTGGCAGCCACTGCAGCCGCTGTGGCCGGCGCCGAAGCCCCGGACCGGCCGGCCCCGCCAAGACCATCGCACCGTCATCCATGGCAGCCTGTGGGCGCTGCGCACCGGCGCGCCGTGGCGCGACCTGCCGGCGCGCTACGGCCCGTGGCGGACGGTGACCAGCCGGTCTTGCCGGTGGCGGCGGCAGGGTCTCTGGGCCCGCCGGCGGGCCGCGTGGCCACGGCAGGCCGCCACCGCCGGGCCACGGGAGTGGGCCGTCCATGATGGGGATGGCCCCGTCGTGCGGGCCCATCCCCACGCGGCGGGCGCCCCAAAGGGGGCGGAGATCCGGCATGGGGCCGCGCCCGCGGCGGTGGGGGCACCAAAGGCCACCTGCGGGTGGAGGGAGCGGGCCAGCCGGGGGTCTGGGTGTGGCCCCCGGGGCAGCCGCAGGCGGCCACCGTGTGCGCAGCGTGGATGACCCGCGGGGCGGGGCACCGACCGGGGGCCAGCCGGCCCCGGATCCGGCCCGCGCGCGTCTGGGGCGACCACGGGTCCCGCCGCCGGCAGATCCGGGCGGATCTGCGCCGGCGGGGCCTTCGCTGTGCCATCCCCCGGCCCCCGCAGGAACGGCGCCGCGGCCCCTGCGACCGCGCCGTGTACCGGGCGCGCCACCGGGGGGAGCGGGCCCTCCACCGGCTGCAGCCATGCCGCCGGATCGCCACCCGGCATGCAAAACAGGCGGAGCACTGCCGGGCCATGCGGCACATCGGCTCCATTTGGCTTTGGCTATAAGTTTGCAAACACGCCCTAGGAGTTACGCAGTTGATGCCATGGTACAGAACGGATTTGCCAGATATTGGCACACTGCCGCGCGCACAATGGAGGTCTGGGTCTCATACCAACTCTGACCGGTGCGCAGCCGGTAGCACTCCAGACGCAGGAAAGCCCGGATGGCAAACCCGATGTGTGCGGTCTGGGCCCGGGTGGAGCGCACCTGGGCCTTCTCCACACCGCAGCATTGCTTGAGACCGCGGTGGCAGTCTTCGATGGCCCAGGCGTGATGCGCCAGTTTCTGGCGCCGGGCAGGAGACAGGTCTGTATCGCTGGTGGCCCAGCAGGTCGCGTCTCCGTCTGGGGAAACTGTCCGAAATACCCGCGCCCGGAGGGCTCCCGAGCCATGGCCGCGCAGATGCACCCTCCGCCCCGCCCAGGGGATATCCAAGTCTCGGAGGGCGACGTGGCCTTGGCCGTCCGGATTGACCTTGCGGTGGGATTTGAAGCGGGTCAGCCAAGCGAAACCCAGCGCGCGCAGATGCTTCAGGTTGTCCAGACTGCTGTACCCACTGTCGCACAGCACATATGCCGGCTGCAGTCCGCGCGTGTGGGCCGCCGTGAGCATCTCTCGGAAGAGGTCGTTCTTGGTTTTGCCGTCACGGGGCTTGTCGTAGAGCCGAAAGTCGCACGGGACCCGCGCCGTGCCGTCGGTCCATGCCAGTGTGACCAGATTGATGCCCTGCACCACCCGGTGATGTGTGCCGCTCCAGTGCCGGGTCACCGGTTCGATCTTCCGGGCATACGGCTTGTCCAGCGTGGTGTCATCCCCAATCAACAGCCCTCTTTGGGGCTGCACCAGGGTGCGCGCCTCCTGCCACAGTGCCTCGGTGTCGGGAGGCTGGCGCGCAAGCAGGCGCGTGAAGGCATCGTGCGCCGGCACCGGGGCGGGATCCGACGGCTGGCAACGCGCCGCCTCCGTGCAGGTAGGTATAGGCGCGGGGCTAGGCCATCAGCGTCGCGATGTAGGTTTCCGGGTGACAACGGGCGGGGTTCATGCACAGCTCCGGTTGCGGTACGGTGACGGGATACACACCCTATCCTGCCCGCACCGGTGTGCGACACGGGACCCCACCGGCCAGTTCCACTGCATCCCTCTCAACTGCGTAACTCCTACTTATATTTCTGAAAAAGTGGAATTCCAACCAAGTTGCGATTGTCCTCTTCTTATCCTGTTGCCAATCCAAGAGAGGCAAGGTTATGAAGTATACTGCGGGCGCGTTCTGTCCGTAACGAGAGGGTCAGAAGATGTTCGCCAAGCCACTCCATCTCCCGAATCTTGTTATCAAGGGCTTCCGGGGCATTGAAGTGCTGTCCATTCGGAATCTTGGACGGGTAACTTTGATCGTGGGACGCAACAGTGTAGGCAAGACTACTGTTTTGGAAGCCGTTCAGGCTTTCGCGAGTCGCGGCAGAATCCTAGGGGACATAATTGATTCCCGCGGCGAATATTTCTATGCAGACTCTGGGGAAGGTTCCCGCGTCCGCGTGTTGGATTGGGCTTCGCTGTTTTATGGCCGTGCTGCAGACCGGGACCAGCACATACTGATAGGGGCCACAGACCCGGACTCCCAGCTCAGAATCGAGATGATGGAACCGGCGGCGGAATGGAATATTGCGGGCAATGTGCCGCATGACTGGCGCGACGGGAATGGCAAAGGGATCCTTAGCATCAGTTATCAAGGCAAAACGATGTATTATCCGAACGATTCCCTTTATGCTCGACGCCGTTTCCGGAGTGGTGACGATCCCATCCCAGCATTGAAATGCACTTCGCTGGGACCGGGTTTATTGAACAGTGCGCAATTGGCAGAATTCTGGGACGAGATCGCCTTGACTCCCGATGAAGGGTTGGTCGTCAAGGCTCTTGGGCTAATTTTCGGTGAAGAGTGGGATCGCATTGCAGTGGCTGGCAGCATGAAAAGGACACCCCGGATTCTTGTCAGGTCCAGAGAAAGCGGACACCCTGTACCTTTGGAGAGTCTGGGAGATGGAGCGGTCCGCTTGACAGGAACTGCCATGGCTTTGGCCAAAAGCCAAAACGGGTTTCTGTTGCTGGACGAGGCAGAGAACGGTCTCCACTTTGATCTGCAAACCGATTTCTGGCGCTTGGTCTTGCAGGCGGCACACCAGAACAATGTGCAAGTTCTGGCTACGACACACAGTTGGGACTGCGTCAAAGGGTTTGCACGCGCAGCCGTGGATTCCCGCTGCATTGACGGGCATCTTGTGCGGATCGACAAGGATGACGAGGGCGTGAGAGCCGTGGAATATTCCGAAGAAGACCTCACTGTTGCAGCGGAGTATGGAATTGAGGTGCGATAGGCAATGGTCACCACTTCCGAATTGCAACGGCGACACCTGCTGCTGGTGGAAGGGAAGAATGACCTGCACGTCATGGAACACATTGCCCGCAAAGCCGAACTCCCACGGCTGACAATCAAAGATGCAGGCAGTGACAGTGCACTCTTGACGACCATTCCGAACTACATCAGAGTTTCAAATAGCGAGGCCCTCGGCATTGTGCTTGATGCCAACAGCAATGTGGAAGCGCGTTGGCAAAGCTTTACAGACAGAATCAGGGTTCTGCAGAGACAGCCCATTAAGCTGGGGCCTCTGCCTCCAGGACCCAATCCTCAAGGCACGATTATCGCCGGCAAGCCGCGCGTCGGCTTGTGGTTGATGCCCGACAACAGAACCCAAGGGGAACTTGAAGACTTCATAGCCCGAATGATTCCCGCCTCTGATCCTGTATGGCCCAAGTCTCAAGCGTATATTGACGGGATTCCGGAAAAAGACAGAAAATTCAAGCAGAAGGTTGTCAAGGCCAAAGTCCATGCTTGGTTGGCCACATTGGAAGAGCCCCGCCCCATGGGTCAGGCCATAGGCACCTCTTCCTTGGATGTCAATACAGAGATTTGTCAAGCGTTCATGCGGTGGATGAGGGATCTGTTCGTGCCCGAGACAAGTTCTGAAATGGTCACCTAATCGGCATTGCCAACATTGTCAGAAGGGAATCGCCTCGTCGTCATCCTCAGCCAAGTCTGCGGCCGTATTGAGAGAGTTGGCATCGATGTCCACGCCTTCGGCCCGCAGTTGCTCAAATTCCTGGCGCAGGTCTTCCGGGTCTACATCTGTCATCGTGTCCTCCCAAGGCGAGCGACGTTCCATGATGTATTGCAGCCAAGCCGGGTCGTCCTCCCGGCCCGCCCAATCGTCATCGTCTACCAGGGCCTCCACGGGAATGCCATCCAATGTGAACTCAATCCGTTCGTTTTCCTCCTCATCGTCCGGCGTGAATTCGCTATGGGTCACGTTAGACTCCTTTGACGTTTTTGCAGACAGGCACGAAACCTGCGCGTGTGCCACTTTTGCCATTTTGGCAGTGTAACAGACTCTCGCTCCACCTTGCTGCAAGGCAATCGCATCTAAATGGGTATCCTGCTCTTTCTGATTCCTGTCTTGCCGACCCTTGTCATCAGATCTGGCTTGTGGAGGCAGGCTTCAAGTGCCGGGCGGTGGGCCCAGCATGCGCTGCACCCAAGCCAGTTCCTGCTCCCGAGTGTGTAATTCGCCGTCCAAGGTCTTGCAGAGGAGCTGTTCCAGCAGGGGGCCAAACCGGGGTCCCGGCCGATAGCCCAGTCGCACCAGGTCTTTGCCGCTCACGTGCGGAGTGACATGCTGCCACTGGTGCTCATAGAGAGCCAGTGTGACCGCGTGTGCCGGCAGACAGGCCCGCAATGCCTGCCGGACCGTCGGGGAGGTGGATTTGAGTCTTTGCCAGACCTGGCTGGGCCGCAAATCGTTCCAAGGCCGGTGCACCAGATGCCGGAATGCCGCCACAGCCTTCGCCGTGGCTCCGGGCAGCTTCAGCCTCTCATGCGCCTGCACCGTGTTTTGATTCAGTCCCAACAGCAGCAGCCAGATTGCCTCCGGGCCGGCCCGGGGTGGTCGCGCGGCTCTGTCCAAGGCAGACCAGAGCCGTGCCGGATCCGGATTCAACCCGAGTGCCTGCAAGACGTCCCATGCATGCAGCCGCCGTATCACCTTGACTACCCTGTCCTCGTCAAAGACCTGCTCCAGTTCAAGGCGAATGCGCTCCGGGGTAACTGTGCCCAGCACTTCATGCTGCATGGCGTGTACCAGCCAGTCCGCCGTTTCCGGCGTCAGTTGAAACCCAAATCGCTGCTCATACCGGGCCATCCGGAAGATACGGGTGGGATCGTCCTGCAAGCTGGCTGCATGCAGCAGCCGCACGCAGCCGTTCCGCAAATCCGTCAAGGCCTTCGGATGGAAGTGCACCTTCAAGTGGGCTGGAGCCGTCTGGAACCTGGGCCAGTCTTCCAGCGCCAGGGAGAAGGTGTTGATGCTGATGTCGCGCCGGGCCGTGTCTTGGGCGAAAGTGCCGGCGGTCACGCGGGGCAACTGGCCTGGACGGGGATAGGTCTCGGACCGGGCCGTAATGAGGTCGATGGCGATGTCCGGGCTGACAGCAACCGCGGCCCCGTGATGCCGGGCGAACCGGCGTATGTCAGGATGCCATGTTGCGGTCAGAAAAGGGTTGTGCACCCGCAAGGCGCCTCCCCATTCCGCTTGCAGCCGCCTTCCCAGTGCCCTGGCATCCCCTTCCACCACCAAGTCCACATCGGCCTCAAAGCGGGCGGCACCCGCGGCCCGATTGTGGGCGATCAGGAGCAGGTCGCGGACCCAGCCCCCCACCAAGCGCACTCTGCAGTCCAGACGGCGGGCAGCCTGGGCGATCGGCGTGCGCAGCAGGGCCAAAGTGCGGCGGGAATCCTGCACGCACTCCCAATGCCAGTCAAACGGGATTTCCGAAGTCCTGTATGCGCCCTGCGACATGTTGCCCTGCTCCAAAGCAGATCGGGAATCTGGACAAACCCGAAATCCCCAAATGTGCCAGAATTGTAATGGTCTTTTGCCAAGCACGCGGGATGGCACGCTGTCTCGGCCCGGTTGCCGCAACAGGCGCCCGCGGACACGTTGCGACCGAGACTTTGTTTCCCTACCTGCATCAGACAGGCACTCTGCCGTGAAAGTCCTGATTGTCGGCAGTGGCGGCCTTTTGGGATGCGCCCTGCAACAAGCCTTTGCTGATTCCGAGCTGTGGGCCTGGACCCGCCAAGACTGCGATGTCACGCAACCGGAAACCCCGAGCCAGATTGCCCGGGCCAAGCCGGATGTGGTCATCAATGCGGCGGCCTGGACGGATGTCGATGGGGCGGAAGACCCTCGACATTGGCCCCAGGTGCAGAAAGTGAACATCCAGGGCGTGGCCAACTTGCTGCAGGGTTGCGAGGCCACGGGTGCCCGCCTGGTGCACATCAGCACCAATGAGGTCTTCCCTGGTAAGCCCGACACTTTCTATGCCGAACATGATCCGACAGGGCCCGTCAATGCCTATGGGCGAAGCAAGACCGCGGGCGAGGACCTGTTGGGACCCCATTTGGACCATCATCTGCTTGTCCGCGTGAGCTGGCTGTTTGGACCGGGCGGAGATCATTTTCCGGCCAAGATCGCCAGGGCCGCGGACCGGTTTCCAGAACTGAAGGTGGTTTCCGACGAAATCGGCTGTCCCACCTATACGATCGACGCGGCGCGGCGGATCAAGCAGTTGGTACACGGAGAAGCAGCCGGCATTTTTCATGTCACCAATGCCGGCACTGTGTCCCGGTACGAATGGGCTTGCCAGGTCCTGCAGGCAACCGGCAGAACAGCAACTGTCGTGCACCCAATTCCTAGTCACGAATGGGCACGGGCCGCGCCTGTACCCCGGCACGCGGTGTTGGTGGACCGCCGGATGCAGGCCATGCGCCTTGCCCCCTTGCCTCCCTGCCAAGATGCCTTGCAGCGACTCGTGGCCCTTGCCGAACCCTGGGTATCCCGGGATCGGTCCCGGCACTCCCAGGCTGTCCCAAGCCACCAAGGCTCTTCATGCACGCCTTGAAGTCGCTGGTGGCTGCAGTCGTGGCCCTGTCGTGGCTGGTGGCCTGTACTACCACCGGCACCACTATGCCCTTTGCCTTCCCGCACGAGTTCAGGGTGCCAGAGCCCGGCCCCCCGGAACGGAAGGCCCGGATTCTGCCCCTGGCGGGTCCACTCCTCCAACCTGACGCCGAAATATCCGGCATGGCATGGTACGGTGACATCCTGGTCCTGTTGCCCCAGTATCCTCACCAGTGGGGACACAGCCTCTTCGGGCTGCACAGGGTGGATCTGGCCCGAGCCATAGCGGGAGAAAGCGACCTGACCCTGGAGCCTTTCCCCATCCCCTTGCACGGTTCCCCGGCAATGCGTCGCTTGGCAGGATTTGAGGGACTGGAAGCCATTGCCTTCGTGGACGATAGGGTCTACCTGCTTGCCGAGGCCACCCTGCCCAACCACATGCAGGGGTATCTGTTGACCGGCACGGTCCTGTCGAAGCTTTCAGCACTGGCCATGGACATGACGCAAGTGGCTGTCCTGTCTCCCCAGACCGAGTTCCGGAACCAATCCTACGAAGCCTTGATTCGAGCGCCGGACGGCATCGCCTCCATATACGAGGCCAACGGAGCCGGGATCAACCGGGACCCCCATGCGTGGGTGAACAGTCCGGATCTGGCGCCGCGGCCGGTGGTGGCGATGCCCCATGTGGAATACCGTCTGACCGATGCCACCGCAGTGAACGCGGCCGGGGAATTCTGGATGGTCAACTTCCATTGGCCGGGTTCCCCACACCTCATGCCCAAGCTGGATCCCATCGCCGCACGCTGGGGCGAGGGCCCCAGCCAGGCTCAATCCGACATTGTGGAACGTATTCTGAAGTTTCGGCTGACCCGCGCCGGCGTGGAATTGATCGACGAACCGCCCTTGGAGTTGCAGCTGCGGAACGCAACCGTGGCCCGCAACTGGGAAGGGATCGCGCTCTGGGAAGACGAGGGATTCCTGCTCGTGACGGATCGCTTTCCCACTACCATGCTGGCCTACATTGTCCGGTAGCGTGCGGAATCATGCCCGGCTTCAGGGGTTCTCCCCTGCCTCTGCCCTTCTTTTGCCTTCTGCCCGAATTCGCATCTTCATGCGCCAATGGATGTCGGGCTCGGTCCAGTGTTGCACCCGCCATTTCCAGCCACTCAGATATCCCAGCATCTTGGCGGCATCGCCCACCATCCGGATCACCGGAATCTGCAGGAAGGCAGACAGCATTTCCCAGGGAGCCAGACGATACCGCCCCAGCTTCCACACGCGCATAATCGGGCGTCGACAATACGCGCACAGCCCCAGCACAGCCAGGAATCTGCCCCAGCCCCGGACTTGCGGGCCAGAGCCTGAGATCATGCCTGCCAGCAAGGGCACCAGCCCCAGATACACGGCATACCGGACCAGATGTCGTTTGCCCCACAGGTCCGCTTTGCCATCGCCCCGGGCATACAAGAAATACTGCCGGTAGAAACTGCGGTAATTGGCTCTGGGCCTGACGCGCACAACGGAGAACTCCGCCAGCGGCATGGCTTTGCGGCGGCCCTGCGCCAAGTGCTCGACCTGTTGGTCAAAGACCAGGTCCTCGCAGTAATCCAGCCATTCGGGAAACCCTCCCACCTCCTCCCAGACAGCGCGCCGAAAGAGCATGGACCGGCCGGCCGGCAGAAATTTCTCGGCGTCCACATCATGGCGGAAAGGCATGGTGGTGCCGGCCAGAGCAGTCTCGAAAGCGCCCACCGCCTCGGGCAGAAAGAATCCGGCAACCCCTTTCACGTCGGGATCTGCCAAACCCGCTTCCATGACCCGGACCATCTGCTCCAGCCAATCCGGTTCCAGGCGAATGCCCGAGTCCGTCACCGCTATGAATGCATGGTGGGTCTCTCGAATGGCCGCATTGCGGCCTTCGCTAATATTGGCCCCGGGCCGGGAAATCACGCGCACAGGCGTACTGTGGTCCTGGCTTCTGTGCTGCAGTTCTTCCAAGATGACCCACGTGTTGTCGGAACTGCCGCCATCGCAGATGACGACCTCCGCCGGAGGATAGGTTTGCGCCAGCAATGTGGAAATGAAGGCAGGCAGCGTCGCCCCTTCGTTCAGGACCGTCATCGCCACCGAAACGGATAGGGTCGGCTTATCCTTGCCGGTGTCTCTGGGCATGGCCAATCAGGGCAGGGGACAAGAGTTGGGTGACAGGGCCATGATGGCGGGGCAGGGGATGGGAAAGGCGAGTCTCATGTATGCGGCCTGGCTGCGGCATCCAGTTCAAACAGCGGAGTTGGTTCTTCCCACTCGTGCAACCCCCACAGATTCGGGCCCAGGCGCTTGACTCCATGGCCGGGATGCACCTGGAAGTGTTGGCCCACGCCCCGCCTTTGCACCAGACGATCATGAATGGCATCGGTGGTCATGGGTCTGTTGGTTGCCCTCAGTATATCTATTACGGCCCGTTGAATGTTGATTCTGGCCTGCATGGTGGCATCCGCGGCATCCCGTTGCCACACCAGCCGACCCAGCCTTTGCAGTTGACTGGATTCCCGCAGCAGAATGTCCAGCACGTATTTGTCCAGACCGGGCACAAATCCCAGATCCATCTGCAATCCCTCGAGCAGCTCGCTGGCATGCCATTGGCGATCCGGCGCGCGACAGGCCATGCGGGCCTCCACGGCCGCCACCACCCGCGTCCTGTCCTCTGCACTGACCTGAATGTGTCTGGGCCCACCGTAGATGCCCCGTCCCAGGAGCAGCCCGGCGCGCGCGACTGCATTCTGAACGGATTTGGGACTGACTTTCCTGGCCAGCAGGGTGTTGACTTGCGCGTGGAATTCACTGAAGTGCAAGGGTTCAGCGGTTTCGGCCAGAATCTGGCGCACAGCCTGCTCCGCCGTGGTGGGAACCAAAGACAAGGAGGCCGACATGCCCCCCAGACCAAACTGGTCCCGCAGGACTTGCCACAGCAAGTCCTTGGTTGCCGGCAATGTCGCTGGCTTTGCGGCCATGACCTCGGCATGGCAACGGGACTCCGACCCACTGGCCCAGGCCCTACTGCGCAGATTCTGGCGGCTTCGCCTCAGCCATCGGCCCCACTCTGCAGGCGGCAGGTCGCTCAAGTAATGGACATGGGAGACGGAGACCAGGAAGAGCCGCTGCGGCCCCAGTTTCTGCAAAAGGTATGCCATCTTGTCGGGATGGCGCCCCATTCCATGCAACCGCTCCTCCAATTCCTCGGCTCCCAGCCAGGACAGAGCCCGGGATCGGGTGACCAACCGTTGAAAGAGGTCCCGTTCCAGTGCCTGAAACCAGGCCGCTTCCGTCTCCAAGGCCCTGAACCCCTGTCCCTCCAGCTGTCTGACCCTTTCGCGGGTCAGGCCCATCTGGGCACCGATCTGGACCAGTGTCATGGGTTTGCCGCGCAGGCCCATGCGCCACCCTATGACTTGCCGGGGCCTTTGCTCCAAGGACGCGAGGGCCTTTTCCAACCAGAGCAGGAGATTCATCGTGGGCGGGGGTGCCGCCGCACCCGCTGTGGCCTGATTAAGGGCCAGGGCGGTGCGAGTTCCCCGCACCGGTCTTCTTCCCGGATCTCAGGACCACTGATTGTCAACGACACAGACCCACCTTGGTTTGGCCCTGGAAAATGCTACAGTAAATGACTCTCCATCCTGGGGAGCAAAAGGCACAGCCTCAGCTGTCTTCCATCTTGGCCTTCGGAGCGACGCTAATGGCCTACGTTGTATTGGACCTGGAAACCACTGGCTTGGATTCCCAAAAAGATACCATAATCGAAGTCGGAGCCTTGCGCTTCGCAGAACCTCGGGCCCTGCAGCACACAGGACCCTGCGCAGAGCTGCAGCTGCTGGTGAATCCCGGTCGCACACTCGACCCGGCCATCACCGATCTTACGGGCATCCAGGATTCGGATCTGGCAGGGCAGGCCCCCTGGGAAGAGGTGCGGCCGCGGGTACAGGCCTTCCTGTCTGCACCGGCCACTTACTTCGTGGCCCACAATGTCGAGTTCGAGAGATCCTTCCTGGAACAACACAACGTCGACCTGAGCCGGTTGACTCTGTTGGACACCTATGACCTGGCTTTCATGGCGCTGCCACAGGTGTTCCAGCTGAACCTGCGGTCCCTCTGCATCCGCGTCGGCATAGACCCGGGGCGCAGCCACAGGGCCTATGCCGACGCCTTGGCCACAGCCAGGGTGTTCGCACTGCTGTTGAGGCAGGTCGAGAGCCTGCCTGACGAATTCCTGCAACAGCTTCTGGCCCACAGCCCATGCGAGGACTGGGGGTTCCGTGATGTCTGGAGCGCCATTGCGGCCCAGCGGAACCTGGCGGAGCTGGGCCGCAACAAGCCCATGGTCTGGCCGCTGCCTGTTGATTCCGGGAATCCAGGGCATCCGGACGCAAGCCCGGCTCCAGGCTCTCGCCTGGAAAATGCACAGGAGAATCTCCTGTCTCTGGCCCAGCCCTCCTTGTACCAGGCCCTGGAAGTGGAGCAGAGGAACGCAGACCCCACTTTTCCCTGCAAGGGGGCAGAAAGCATGGCCCAGGTCCTGGCGGCGGGGAATTCGCAGGTTCTGCTCGTCAACCCGGACAAGGGGAGAAGGGAAGCGGTGGCGCTTGCAGCACATCAATGGGCCGTGGCCCATGACCGGAGGGCTCTCCTCTGCTTGCCGCACTGCGAAAACGACCGGGGACAGGATACGGTTGTGCAGGCCCTGGCCCAGGCAGCAGGGGACCGGGCCTCCTTTGTACCCGACCCGGGCCGTTGTCTGGATTGGGAGCGGCTCAATGTATGGAAAGCGGGACGGACTCTGGACCCCGGGGAAACGAGACTGCTGGGCAAGATCCTGCATTGGGCCAGTTCTACACCAACGGCGGTGCCGGAGCGCCTTTTCCTGCGTCACGACCTGGACCATCTCGTGATTTGGCCGCAGCTGGCTTGCCAGCCGAGTCAGTTTACAGTGCCGGACCCAGACCCACCGCAAACGCTGCCGGCGGCAACCCACGGGCCCGATTCACTGGTAACGGTCATGGACCACGGGGCCCTCCTGCAAGCCTTGCAGAAGGACCCCGGCTTTGCCGGGGAATTTGATGCCATCATCGTGGACGACATCTGGCATCTGATCCAGAACCTGCCTCAGTTCACGACCACGACCCATTCCCTGCAGCAGGCAACCTATTTCCTGGGCCAGTTGCAGCCCATCGCGGCACAGTCCCCGCACCACGATGCGGCCCAGTGGCTGGGAACCCTTGCCGGCATGGCGGAGAAGCTCTCGGATCTGAGCGCGTCACGAGAGAGGGCAGACGCGGCGCTGCAAGATTTCACGCAGCAGGTGGATGCATTCAGCCAGTCCGAAATGGAGCAATCGGACACAAGGCTTGCCTATGCCGTTGCCAAGCCTGTCCATGAGCTGAGGGACATTCCCCTGTTCAATGTGCTGGTTGACACCTGGCATTCTCTGGCGCGCAGTCTTCGTGATCTGTTGGCCGCCGGCCATGCCCTCCTTGATGCCATTCCGTCCTTTGATGCCGAAGAGGCGCCTGTGCAGGGCCGGTACGTGTGTCAACTGCAGGGCTGGCTTGAGGGCCTCGATGCCTTTGGACAGGGCGTCGACCAGGTTCTGCACCCGTCGGGGCTGACCGCAGAGGAACGGCAAGAGTTCGTCCATTGGGTGGAAATGCGCCAACAAGCCACTGCCTGCCAGTTCAACATCACCCGCTACTGTGGCGAAGCCTTCTGGCAGGAGCGGGCCTTGAGCCAGTGCGACCAGGTTCTGTTCCTGCATGTAAGCAGCGGGACTCCCCGAAAGGGCGGCTACTTGACGCAGCGACTGGGCATCACCCATCTGCCCCAAGCCCGACTCGCCTCTGCCCCAGCCAAGGCCAGGGCCATGCTGGTCCTCAATCCGCGGGACTTGCCGGCCCCCACGACAAACGACTTCAAGCGCACATTGGAAGCCTTGTTGCCGGCACTGGCCGCTTCGATCACTGGCAACGCCGTCTTCATCCTGGGCCACAATGGCCAGCGGCAGGCGGTTGCGGCCGTGCTCCGCCACCGCCTGCAAGGGAAACCCATCCATATCCTGGAGGACGAGCTGGAACCTACAGAGACGGTCCTGGAGGCATTGGCCGACCCCCAACCCACCATTTTCTGCTGCACGGCCAGGGCCCTGCAGTCGTTGCACTGGGAAGGCATAGACGTGCAGTGCGTCCTCATGGAAAGGCTGCCCTTTACGCAATTCCAGGATCCCTTGCTGGATCATCAGAGTCGGTATGCCCCCAGAGAACTGAACCGGTTTCACGATCAGACTCTGCCCATCTGTGTCTACAACCTGATGCGGGCCTCCGACTTGCTGAACGGGCCTCCGGACCGGCCCACGGCCCTTGTGCTGCTTGATTCACGGTTGATCACAAGGAGATATGGAGAAAGGCTCAGAAAGGCCCTGCCGTCAGGCAGATGGAAACATCCTGTCGTGGAGGACCTGCCGGGAGCATTGCAGGCATGGCTTGCCCAAGCGTAGGCAGATGACCAGGTCCAAGAACGTCTCGGTACTGCTGGATGCCGGACCGGTCGTGCATCAGCAGGCCGGTCTGAACCGATACGCCAGTCAGCTGGCCGTACATTTGTGGCAGACCCAGCGGGACAGAGTGGACCTGCGGCTCTTTCACAATGCACACAGTGGGCATACATTGCCCGCTGTGCTGCAGAATGTGCCGGGCCATGTCCTGCCCATGGGCCAGTATCGGTGGAGGCTGTCCGTTCTGGCCGGGCAGATGTTGCATTCCGCGCGCTACGAACGGGCATTCCCGCCCACGGACGTGTATCACGCCACGGAACATCTCCTGCCGCGTCTGCACCGCCGCACCGTCCTCACGGTCCATGACCTCATCTTCAAGCGGCTGCCGCAGACCCATACCTGGAAGAACCGGGCCTTCCTGTCCACTGGCATGCCCATTTTCCTGCGGAGGGCGGCTGCCATCATCGCAGTCAGTGCCCAGACCAAGCGGGATCTGGAGGACATTTACAACGTGGAATCCGGCCGCGTGACCGTGATCCCGGAAGGCATAGAAGAGCATTTTCGGCCCGTGGCGCCAGATGCCCCGGAGCGCCAGGACATTCACCAAAGGCACGGCCCCTATTTTCTGATGGTAGGCACCTTGGAACCGCGCAAGAACCACGCGGCAGTCCTGCAGGCATTGGCTTTCCTGCGCACGCAGGGGCACAGCCTGAAGCTGGTCATAGCGGGCGGGCAAGGCTGGAAATTCTCGCCCGTGCAGGACCTGGTTGCCGCGTTGGGACTGCAGGCCCAGGTCGAATTTGCCGGCTTCGTGCCCGAGGCGCTGCTGCCGGCCTACTACAGTCATGCCACAGCCTTGCTGCAGCCCAGCCTGTACGAGGGTTTTGGCTTCCCGGTCCTGGAGGCCATGGCCTGCGGGACTCCCGTGGTCATCAGCAACCGGAGTTGTCTGCCGGAACTGACCGGCCCCAACGCCTTGGTGGCAAACCCGGACGACATACCGGAATGGGGTGACGCCATGCTCCGGCTCTGGCAACAGCCAGACCTGCGGGAGGCCCTGCGGGCCAAGGGGTTGCGACACGCCCGTCAGTTCACTTGGGCTGAAACCGCTCGCCAAACCGCGGACCTGTATCTGTCGCTGATGTAGTGCAGTGGATTGGACAGTGTGCAAGGGTCAGACGAGACCTACGAAGCGTGGTGGCTGAGGGCTGGGCACTCCAGACGGGGCCAGGGACTTCAGGTTGGGGAGTGTTGTCGAAACAAATTGGTGACGCAGGTGCAGCCTCTCCAGGACTTCCACGGTGCGGAGGGTGGGTCACTCCAAGTCGTGGGCCGGTGGTGTCACAGCCCCAGCCAGATCCCGGCAAGAGGAAGGAAGTACAGGCAAGTCCTGGCCTGCGTCGGACCGTGTGACAAGCCCCGATGTGGATCTCTGCCCCGCGGATCCAGAAAGTATCCCACGGGCCTGGATTGCACTGAAGACCGGTGTGGCCCAAAATGTTGTCGATGGTGCCAAGCAAGAGCCGACGGGGCAGGATCCAAGGCCCCGCCGGCGGCAGTGGCTGCTGAGGGACGCCACCGAGGTGTTATGGGACTTATATACCTTAAACACAGACTCGGATATATCCTGTGCACGGAGCATCAGGGGTGCCCCACGGCAACGCCCTGCGCCGTGCCGCGGCCCCGTCCCATGGGCCGTGGAGTGCCATGCTGCACTCCGGTACAGCGGCAGTGTGCCACATGCCGCGTGTACTTAGGTATGTAACTTCCGGTGTTATCATGGGTTTGTTGCAATACCTGTGCTTGCGGTACGGCCTGTGCCGCCCGGAGTTGGCCCGTGGAGATTCTCGCTCCTCCTGACAGTCTGGCTTCCTTGATGACGGTGGATCCCTTCTGTGCCCAGGAGGGGGTTCAGACCTTGCAATCATCCACGCATTTCAATCGCCTGCTGCGGGTCGTCAGCGATCTGCGCCTGCATCTGGAGGAGAGCGGATTGCCCTACACGCTCTCCAGTGACCTGCTGATCCGGAACATTCCCCTCAAGGAAGGCGTGGCCCCTGATGTCGCCCTGTGGCCGGCATCCTTGGATCTGGAGGGAGAGGAAGAGTACGGCTCGGTGGAACTGTCCACGGACCTGTGCCCGGTCCTGATTCTGGAAGTGGTGTCCGAAAACACTCACGAAGCGGATGCCGTCATCAAACATGATATCTATCGTCTGGTGGGCATAGAGGAATACTGGCTGTACGATCCCGGAGCCCATGCCGGGGAAGAGCCCCTGCGGGGCTGGCGGTTGGAGGACATGGAATACATGCCCATCCTGGGCGGGGAGCCCGAGGAATCGGATGAGGAGGTCACACGGTATCCCAGTGCAGTACTGCAGACAGACTGGGGGCTGACGCGTGCAGGGGGCCTGCGGTTGTGGGATCCACAGCAGCAGGACTGGTACCGGACGACCCCTGCAGCCCTGCGACAGACCAAGGCCTTGCTCCAGCAGACCGAAACCCGTCTCCAGCAGACCGAAACCCGTCTCCAGCAGGAACGGACCCGCGCTGAACAAGCCGAAGCCCGTGCCCTGCAGGATGCCGCCGAGATTGCACGGCTGCGGGCCATGCTGCACGAGCAGGCAGACAAAGATGCAATGCCGGGAGCCGATTGCTAAAAGCCGCGTTGGTGTCACGGCACGTCATGCTCTGGCTGGCGCCTGCAGACTGTCCACACGCTGTCTGCTACAGGCAGGTCACTTGGGCGCCATCGGCGGTCTGACTGGCGTATACCCGGGGCTGGAGTGAGGTCCGCTGTGGGAATTGTTCCCGAATGGCATCCATGAGGCCCGCTTCGGAACCCGCTTTCACCAAAGCCACGGCACAGCCTCCAAAACCCGCGCCCGTCAATCGGGCCCCCAGACAATGGACATGGCTCGCCATGATTTCCACCATGGAGTCCAAGGCTGGGCTGCTTACCTCGTAGTCATCTCGCAGGCTCATGTGGCTCTCGTGCATGAGGCGCCCCACCCCTTCCACGTTCCCGCGCTTCAGGAGTTCCGCTGCTTTCCGGGTACGCGCGATCTCACTGACTACATGCCTGGCCCGCATCTTGGGCTTTCCCGTCAAGGGCGAGTGGGAGCCGGTCACCTGATCCCATTGCACGTCGCGCCAGGAAGTTGTTTCCGGCCATTTCTGGCGCAGTCCCGCCAGACCGGCACCGCATTCCGCCACGCGTTCGTTATAGGCGCTGCCCGCCAGGGAGCGACTGGCCGTGGTGTCCGCCACCACAAGGGAAATCGAAGCTGGAACCGGAATCTGCTCGTACGCCAGACTGCGGCAGTCAATCAGCAGTGCATGCCGGGATCGCCCCAGGGTGCTTATGAACTGGTCCATAATCCCGCAGCTTACGCCTACGTACTCGTTTTCGGCTTGCTGGGCGGCCTGGGCTATCTCGACTCCCGTCATGTCCAGATCCGCCAGAGCCTGGAAAGTGCGCATGGCCGCCACTTCCACAGCCGCAGAGCTGCTGAGACCGCTGGCCATGGGCACGTTGCTGGCCAGCGCTGCATCAAAGCCTTGCAGTGCATGGCCGCGTCCCTGCAGGACCCAGGCGGGACCGGCAATATAGTCAATCCAGCTGTGCTTGCCTTTTCCTTGCAGGGTGGCCAAGGCAAACTCCTCCGTGTCGCGGTAGGAGACGGCATGCACCCGGACCCGACCATCATCCCGCGGCGCGAAGGCCAGGCACGCCTCCAGATTCAGGGCCGCCGGCAGCACGAAGCCATCGTTGTAGTCCACATGCTCCCCGATTACGTTGACCCGGCCCGGGGCCCGGGCCAGCGCAGCGGGAGCCTTGCCGAATTCGGCCTGGAACGCGGCTGTGGCCAAGTCAGAGGGAAAGACTGTGTGCGATGTTGTCACTGCGGCGATTCCTGTGTTTGGGTACGGCACAGAATGGAATACAGGTTGAGATTGCGCTCGCTGCCATCTTCCAGAAATTGATGCTCCGTTGTCAAACCGGCGGCAGCGGCCAAGTGACACACTTCCTGGGTGGAGAGCACATGTACATAACGGACCGCCTCCACCTCGCGCTTCCAGCTGATCAGAAAGTCGCCTTCCTCCAACACCCCCGGGGCCAGCTGGAAGGCAGATGTCTCAAGCACCTTCCGCTGTTCCCTCTTGCTGTTGAGTGGCTGCCAGTTGCTCAGGATCAGGTAACCGCCAGGCTGCAGCAGACTGGCCATCTGTTGCACGGCCGCCTGGCGCAGCGTCAATCCGGGCAGATGGTGCAGCGTGGCCAGACAAAAGACGACATCAAAGCCTTCGGCCTCATCCAGGCGGGCGGGCCAGTCTGCGGTGGCGATGTCCAACTGCAGGAAGCGGCAGGCAGGCGCGGGCGCCACCAACGCCCGCGCCTGCAGACGTGCCTTGGACAGCAGCGTGTCATTCGCATCCACGCCCACATACCTCTGCAGCAGCTGTCTGTCCCCGAGATAAGGCAACAGGCGTCCGTTTCCGCAGCCCACGTCCAAGGCGCTCCAAGGGGCGGGGCACCGGGATCGCACGTAGTCGGTGACCACGGCAAAGCCAGGCCAAGGCCGGGACCGGGTCGCGTCAAAGGCGGTGGCCACCTGCGCGTAATAGTTCCGATTCAGCGTCAACAGGTAATTCTGGACAGCGGGATGCATACAATCTGGCGCCTCGGCCCGTTGCTATAATAGGCGGGTTTTCCGCAAGCCTGGCACCCATTGTCCGCGTCATCATCTCCGATCCATGAAACGCACTCTCTCACCCGAGGAGATTCCGGAGCCGGTGTTGGCACGCACCCAGGCCTGGCACAAGAAGAGGCGGGACTTTGACCCGCACCGACACGCCTCGGTGCTGCAGCATATATTCTCCGAGATTCTAGCCTTTTCGGACCGCGACTGGGACCCCCGCCAGACATTGCGCTCCATATTGGGCAAGTATCCCAAGGACGGCACTGGCTTTTACTCCAAGTCCAATCTGGTGGCAGGCTATCACCATCTGGTGGAGGCCGGCCTGTTGGATTCCCATGCGGGGCTGCTGAGTCGCATTCGCATGAAGCCGATGCGCACCGCCAGCGGTGTGGCTCCGGTTACGGTCCTTACCGCTCCGGCAGGATGTCCTTCGGCCTGCATTTTCTGCCCCGACGACTACCGCATGCCCAAGAGCTACATCCATGATGAACCCGGTTGCCAGAGAGCGGAGCGTGACGGATTTGACCCCTTCCTGCAGACCCGGGGCCGCATTGAAGGCTTCGAGCACATCGGCCATGCGGCCGACAAGGTGGAACTGCTCATATTGGGCGGCACGTGGAGCGCCTACAGCCGGCATTACCGCGAGTGGTACATCCAACGGTGCTTCGACGCCATGAATGACCGCTCTTACGCGGAAGCCCCCCCCAGCGCCTCCCTGCAGGAGGCCATGCTCCGCAACCAGACGGCCCAGCACCGCAACGTGGGGTTGGTGGTGGAAACACGACCGGACTGGGTTACCCCCGAGGAAGTGGTCCATCTGCGCCAATTGGGGGTAACCAAGGTCCAGATAGGAGTGCAGTGCCTGGATGACCGGATCCTGGCGCTGAACAACCGCGGCCATGATGTACAGGCGGTGCGCGAGGCCCTGGACCTGCTGCGCACCGCCGGCTTCAAGCTGCACCTGCACTGGATGCCCAATCTCTATGGAGCCACTCTCGAAACGGATCGGGCGCACTTTGACCGGTTCTTCGCGGACCTGGCCATACGCCCGGATGAACTGAAGATCTATCCCTGTTCCGTGATCGGCGGCACGGAGTTGTTTGCCTTGTATGAACAGGGCCAATACCAACCCTACACGGAGGCCGAACTGGTGCAGCTGTTGGCGGACATCAAGCCCGGCCTGCCGCCCTATGTGCGGGTCAACCGCCTCTTTCGGGACATTCCGGCCCACCACATTGCCGCAGGCGTTACCACCAGCAATCTGCGTGAAGTGGTGCAAGCGGAGCTGCAGCGGCGCGGGACGCACTGTGGTTGCATTCGCTGTCGGGAAATCAGCCGGGAGCACATCACCGAGGAAGAACTTGAGCTCAGGGAATACCGCTATGAGACTTCGTTGACCGAGGAAATCTTCCTTTCCCTGGAACAGCCTGCCCCGGACCCCGGCTCTCCCAGCCGGATCGCCGGCTTCCTGCGTCTCAGCCACGCAAAGACCCCGGAGGCAGGCAGTCACGCCTTCCTGCATGAAATCATGGGACATGCCATGATCCGCGAAGTGCACGTGTACGGACCGGCCCAGGGGCTGCACGCGCAAGAGGGTGATGAAGGTGCGGCCCAGCACATGGGGCTGGGGACCAGGCTCCTGGGTGAAGCAGCCCGTCTCAGTCAGGCGGCCGGATTTGCGCGCCAAAGCGTCATTGCGGCTGTGGGCACTCGCCCCTACTACGCTGCACGGGGCTTCGAGCAGGGCGAACTGTACATGCATCGGACTCTGTAGCCGCCGTCGCATCGCATCCGGCTGCTGTAGGCGGACTCCCGTTGGTTGACCTCCATGACCCCCTTGGAACGGGCTCCTGACACCGTGCCGGTCATTGGGATTGTCCTGACCCGCAACGAGGCTCGGCACATCGCCGCCTGCATCGGCTCGCTGCGCAAGTTCCTGTCCCGCATCCTGGTGCTGGACTCCGGCAGCACGGATGGGACCCGGGCCATCGCCCGGGCATGTGGAGCATGGGTGGTGCTGCGGCCCTTCTCGGATTTCGCCAGCCAGAGACAGGCTGCCCTGGACTTGGTGCACGCAGAGTGGGTGCTGTTCGTCGATGCCGACGAGAGAATTCCCGCTGACCTGGCGGCCGAAATTGCCGCTTTGTGCAAAGACGATGCCGGGCCTCGCGCCTGGGCGGGGGCGACCATGCCGCGGCGCAATCACATTGTGGAAGGAGTGCCGCAGTGGGGCGGCTTCAGTCCAGACCGGCAGCTGCGGCTGTTGCGTCCGGATCGATCTTCCTACATCGCCTCGCCCCCTGTGCATGAGCATCCCACGCTGCAGGGACGGGTCTACGAGTTGCAGACCCCCATGATCCATTTCAACTACCAGACCTGGGGGCAGTTTCATGCCAAACAGCGACACTACGCAGCCTTGGAGGCCCGCCAGATGGACTGGCACATGTCCCGGCCCATCCTTTCCCTGACCCGCCGCTTTCTGAGGCTTTTCCACTATCGGTACATTGCCCTGCAAGGATGGAAGGATGGACGGTTGGGCTTCAAACTGGCCCTGCTTCTGGCTTGGTACTACGGTCCTTTGCCTATGGCCATGGCTCTCTTTGCCACGACCCCGGATTCCTCCTGACATGGCCCATATTCTCATCATTGAAGACGAACGCGATCTGGTGGACACCTGGTCCTATTACCTGGAGCAGGCCGGGCACAAGATCACGGCCACCACGGAAGGGGCGGTCGGTCTGGAGATGGCCCAGACCCTGGAACCCGCTCTGATCCTGCTGGACTTGCGCCTGCACCGCAGCGCCGGCCACCAGGCCGTCAACGGCCTGGACATCCTGCGCAGGGTACGGAAGACCTCTCAAGTGCCCGTCATCGTGATCACGGGCAACTTCACAGCTTCGGTGGACAGAGTCATGGGCTTCCAGCAGGGAGCCGACGACTACCTGATCAAAGGAAACTTCGGAGTGCAGGAACTGCTGGTGCGCGTGGAGTATCAACTGGCTCATCATGCCGCCGATGCAAGACCGACCCGCCAAGGCGCCGACTACGACCCCTTGCTGCACAGCGGCACTCTGGTGGTGGACCGGGATCGCCACTCCGCCAGTCTGGATGGGGTCAAGCTGGATCTGACACCGCTGGAATTCCGCCTGCTGGCCCTGCTCATGCGCAATCAGGGACAAAACCTCAGCTACGAGGACATTTGGCGACATTGCTGGGATGACGTGGAGGTGGAACCCATTTCGCTGCGGAACAACGTCCGCATTCAGGTCTCCGGCCTGCGGCGCAAGATCGGCACTCTGGGTCCGCGCGAGCCCCGGATCATCAGCATTCGCGGCGTGGGCTACAGCTTCCGCGGGTAATCCTCTTGGCCGGACCCCTCAGTCGCCACATTCTGCTGCGGGCCAGCCTGCTGGGTGCCGCGGTCTGGCTGCTCTGGATGGGGGCAGTCCGCTTGGGTGGGCTGCCTGAGCCGTGGCGTTCCCTCGCAGTGCTGGGTGCCATCGCGTTGCCCATCATGTGGGCATGGCGCCTGGCCTGCCACCAGGAACGACGCCTGGTACACGTTCTTGCAGCAGCCCTGACCGTGGCTCCGGGCGCCACAGATTCCGTGCTCAGCGAAATCGATCGGCGAGATCCCCTCTCCCGGCTGGGCCGTATCCTGGCGCACCTGAGACAGGCGCAGCAAGAGACAGCCCGGCAACACACGGCCGAACATGAGGCCTTTGCGGCGGCCCTGGAAGGCATTGGCAACGGGGTGCTGATTGCCAGCGAGGATGGAGACATCCATTTCCTGAGTCCGAAGGCACGCCAGTTCTGGGGAGTGGCAGACGACTGGCCCACCCAAGGCCTGCGGGCCGAGTCGCTCTTTCGCACCCGTGAAGCGATATATGACTCCTGGCGCACAGCGGTGGAAAGTGGTGTCTATGTCCAGGAACAACACGAGGCGGGAGATGGCCAGGATGCCTTGCTGGTGGTACATGTACCGGTCCAGACTCCCCAGAGTCCCCACCTGTGGATTACCGCCTGGCTGGATGTCAGTGAGGTGGCGGTCATGCGCCACATCCGGCGAGAGTTCATTGGCAATCTGTCTCACGAACTCCGCAATTCGCTGGCCAAGCTCAAGGCCAACGCAGAGGTCGCCCATATGGCCAAGGAGGCGCGGGACCGCCGCAAGTACATGAACCGCCTGTTTCTGGCCTGCTCCGAACTGAACGCCCTGCAACAGGGTCTCATGGATCTGTATCTGTTGGAAACCGGTCTGGAGACGTTCCAGAAGGTGGAGACGGAATTGCCTGAATTTCTGCAATCCGTGTACGAGATTCTCAGCGCGGAAGCATCCGTCGAAGGCCTGGCCTTCCGCCTGGCAGAGGTGGCCCCCGTGCAGGTGATGCTGGATCGCCCCAAGATCACGCAGGTGTTGACCAACCTGGTGCAAAACGCCATCAAGCACACTCCGGATCAAGGGGAGATCACCCTGTCGGCAGTGGTACAGCGCCTGCCTTTGCAGGATCCAGGCTTTACCGGCGGACTCCCCCGCGTCTTGTCCCAAGAGGAACGCAATCTGCTCAGGACCGACCCGGTGGTGGTCATCCGTGTGCGAGACACTGGCGTGGGCATTCCCAGGCCGCTCATTCCCCTTGCCTTCGATCGGCTGCGCCAGTTGGATCAGGATACGATCCAGGAGGGGATTGGTCTGGGCCTCTCTCTGGCCCGTTTCACGATGCGGGGCCACGACGGCCTGATTTGGGCCGTGAACAATCAGCCGGGACCCGGCATTGCCTTCTGCATTTCCTTGCCGCTGGCCGCTCCCGTCAGTCAGTGAAAGCAAGGGGATTTATATACATAAGTACACATGCAACCGTACCGGGGCGCAACAGGGCGCTCCATGGCCCATGGGACGGGGCTGCGGCAAGGCCAGGGGCGTTTGCAACGGCGACCCTGACGATCCGTGCCCAGGATATGCAGGAGTTTGTGTACGCATGCATATAAGTCCCAAAGCAAGGCATGGTTGTGCCAGCCAGGAAAGCAGCGGCGGCCGGGACCCAGCAAGCAGCATGCCACGGCCAGGGCAACAGGCATTTTGATTTGGCGATCGGATCTTGCCGCCGTTCAATCCCGGCCGGCACTCTCTCCATTGCCACCGAAAATTGCGGGATTGCCAGCCAGGCACAGGCCCCGCATCCTGAACCTCAGGCAATGAGCCGCAGGGGGTCCGCCGCAAGCAGCCATTGCAGGAACAGAATGGCTGAAACCCCCAACAGAGCTCCCACCAATGACTGACTCAGGTTGTGATGCTTGAGGTGCATGCGGGCCCATATGACCACGGGACCCAGCAGAATCAGCGGCCAATACATCCAGTCCAGTCCCACAATCTGAAAGAGCGCTGCCAACGCAAACGAAGTGGAGAAGGAATGCAGACTTACCTTCCAGTAGCTGGTAATTAACCAGAAAGCCAGAATCATGGCGGCACTGGCCACATTCGTATACATGTGCGGTCCCGACTCAGTGACGCTCCAGAAGGCCACTCCCAGCACAATGAGAGCCGTGAACGTGATGCCCAGCGGCCAGATCCGATCAGACCGCTTTCGCAATTCAAAGTCCAAGGGCTTGTTGACCAGCTGCAGGACCAGAAAATAGCCCGCGAACAGGACGAACAGAGACCCCAAATGCAACAAGCCGTAGAGAAGGCTGAGGGTCGAGCGATCGACGATGTAATACAGGAAAAAACAGCAGGAAAACAACAGCAAGGGATTGAATACATAGGAAATGACAAGGGCCAGCCTATCCAGCCTGGTATCGATCGTGTCAGTTCCGGCAGGCATGGCTTCTTCGCCGACAACGTCCAGCGCGCCTTGTGTATCCATGGGTAGAAGGTCCGGAGGGCTGTCCTAGCCGTCGGGACTGCCGGATGGGCCTCTGGCCTGGCGCGTCATCTGATCCTGAGCTTGCCGCAGAGCATATAGATCCGTTGTCGTGTCCAGGTCCACCATGTCCCAGGAAATGGCCGTGCCTGTCGACACGGCCTGGGTCAGCCGGGCCCCATGGCAGAGACCCAATGGCACAAGTCCATCGGCTGTGGCCCGTTCTGTGGTGTCGCTGAGCCCCACCACAGTGTATCCGCCACCGCCATCCAAGACAGTGCCCACCCCCAGATCCGTCTTGGCTACCGTGACCACTTCCGCACACGGCAGGCGGCGCGGCTGACCGGTCGGATCATGGAGCAGCACGGCCCGCAGCAGGGTCAGGGGGGCCGTCACCGCCACCAGATGGTAGGGTCGGTAGAGCAGAAAATTGCGGCCGTTGCCCCCACTGTAGCCCATGTAGTCCAGCAGGTCCTCTTGCGTGTATGGATGATGGGTCTGGATAACGGCAAAGACCCCCATCTGCAATGTGTGGGGCTCAAGGGACTGGCCATCCGCAGCCACGCTGTTCGCCAGTTCAATGACTCCTTCCCGCTGCAGAATCCCCCCTTCCGAGGTCAGTGAGAAGCGGGTCGGCATATCTTCAAGGACCACTGTGGGTTCGTGCATGCCCCGAATGTCAGGCACCAGTCCAGTCATGTTCGCGACCGCCGTCATTTCGATCTGGGCCTTGGTGCCGTCCCGGAAAGAATTGTACATTTGGGTGTTGATGGTGCGGCGCGCCATCTGTTCATCGGTAAAGCCATACCGCGGTTGCACGGTGTCGGGTGTGCCCGCCCTGTCCTCTGCGCGCATGATGGTGCCACGGCCGGCAGCCACGATGGTGAAGCCCAGGAGCCGCGCCCAGTGCACCAGGTTCATGATGGCTCCAGGCTGATCGCCATCCACCAAGGTGTAGACGACTCCGGCCTGGTCCGCCTGCTGCCGCAGGATGGCCCCCACGGTCACGTCGGCCTCTACATTGACCATGACCACATGCTTGCCGTGCGCAATGGCGGCGGCCGCGTGGGCGGCTCCCGCCGCAGGTGATCCAGTGGCCTCGACCACAATCTCAATCTCCTCACAGCCAATCACGGCCTGCGCATCCTGGACCACACAGGGCTGATGGCGGGTCACCGCCTCCGCAACCTGTGCCGCCTCCTCGGCCACTGCCACATCCCGGGGCGCCATGCCCACGGCGGTATAGGCATGTCGGGCTTTCTCCAGGTCCAGATCGGCAGCGGCGGCCAGAGTGATGCCCTGCATGCCGGCCAGCTGCACAGCCAGGCCCACGCCAAACTTTCCCGCCCCGATGAGCCCGACGCGGATGGGATTGTCTGCACTGGCTCTCTCTTGCAGCCCACGCTGCAACGTGTCATACATGCGGCCCCTCTATGTCAACAGGGCGGCGACGCGCGCCATCACCACTTCGGCCAAGGCAAATTTTGTCATGCGCGGCACGTCCTCGATCAGACCATCCCGATCCAGCAGCCAGGCTGCGTTGAATTCAGAGCCGAAGCCGATGTCCGCACGACTCACGTCGTTGACCACCATGAGGTCCAGGTTCTTGCTCCGCAGTTTGGCCTGCCCGTTTTCCTGCCAATCCTGTGTCTCGGCGGCGAAGCCTGCAATCACCCGCGGCCCCTTTCCCCGTCGCCTCTGCAGTCCTATCGTGTGCAGGATGTCCGGATTGGGTATCAGCTGCATGCGCGGGGGCCCCGCGGACTTCTTGATCTTGTGGGCGGACACTTCCTGTGGCCGGAAGTCGGCCACCGCCGCGGCCATGACCAGAACATCCGCCTCCTGACAGGCCACCGTGACCGCCTCCTGCATTTCCTGGGCCGTGGCTACGTGTTGTACCACTGTCGCTGTCGCCGGCTCCATCGGGACCGTGGTGATGAGCGTGACATGGGCACCCTGGTCGCGGGCGGCCTGGGCCAGCGCCGCCCCCTGCCTGCCACTGGAACGGTTGGCAATGTGGCGCACAGCATCCATGGGCTCCCGCGTGCCACCGGCTGTCACCACGACATGCCGGTGGGCCAATGATCCACTCCGGCCCAGCAGGGCCCGGATGGTCCCCACCACCTGCCCGGGCTCTGCCAGCCGCCCCATGCCGGATTGACCGGAGGCCAAGTGTCCTTGGGCTGGCCCCACGAATGTGGCTCCACGCTCTCTCAAGATCTCCACATTGGCCTGGGTTGCCGCGTGGTCCCACATGCCGCCATCCATGGCAGGCGCCACCAGCAAGGGGCCCACATGGGCCAGAGATGCGATGAGCAACAGGTTGTCCGCCTGTCCGGTCGCCAACTTGGCCAGCGTATGGGCGGTGGCAGGCACTATCGCCAACAGGTCTGCATCCCGGCCCAACCGAGCATGCACAATGTGCGCCTCCTGGCTCCACAAGGCATCCGGCCCGTATGCCGGCCTTCCGGTGACGGCCTGGAAGGCCAAGGGCTGGACGAACCGGGTTGCGCTCTCGGTCAGCACAGTGCGGACCTCCACCCCCAGCTGAGCCAAGTGACTGGCGACTTCGATGGCCTTGTAGCACGAAATGCTGCCTGTCACTCCCAGCAGGCACCGCTTGCCGGCCAGGGCCGCCGCAGGGGAAATCACGCCTCGCCTCCGTTGTCCCTGTGAGCCAGGTAGGCAAGGCGCAGGCCCTGCAGCGTCAACCACGGGGCATAGTGATCAAAGAGCTGGGTGTGTTCCCGGAAGACGCGGGCCAGACCGCCTGTGCCAATCACCTGCATGTCGGCCCCCAGTTCTTCCCGGAACCGCAAGACCATCCCTTCCACCAGACTGGTGTATCCCCAGAACAAGCCGGACTGCAGGGCATGACGGGTGTTCCCTCCTATGGCATGGGGGGCCGGCGCCAGATCCACTTTGGGCAGCAAGGAGGTGTGCTGAAACAGCGCATCGGCCGCAATGCGCAGTCCCGGGGCGATGGCTCCTCCCAGGTAGGTCCCGGTGCGATCGACCGCATCGAACGTGGTGGCAGTGCCGAAATCCACAATGCAGACTGGCAAGGCATAGGTGACCCGGACTGCCCACACGTCTGCCAGGCGGTCGGCCCCCACTTCATAAGGCGGCTCATAGGCCACCGGAATGTCCCGGCAGGTGGCTGCGGTAAACAGCTGGGGCCGGTAGCCCAATATCTCGGTTCCGATGGACAGCCAAGTGTCCGTCAGGTCGGGCACCACCGAGGCCAGGATGGCCCCTTCGACAGCATTCGGTGCACAGCCCACCTGCTGCATCATGCCGCGCAGGGCGAAGCCGTAGTCATCCCCCGTGCGCCGCAGATCCGTGGCCAAGCGCCAGTGATGCCGCAATTCGGCCCCCGCATAGAGACCCAGCGTAATATGGGTGTTGCCTATGTCAATGCAGAGCAGCAGCACGGATTGCCCGTCGGTGGCCCGAGGTGACAGGACGATGGCTGATTGTCAAGTACGCATGCCAACATGGGGCACAATACAAGAAAGCGACATGCAGGTGAGATTGCATGCCGCCTTCCACAGACAAGGAATCAGAACTTCCGTGCCTGCCAAATCCACTATACCACAATCGAACACGGCGCATCGCACTCTGCGCTTGCGGCGGCTGCCGGACACCCGGGCCCCAGGCAGCCACCGCCGGAGCCTGCCGCTGGGTCTGGAATCACTTCCTGGCACTGCCCCCAGGGTGCTGCCCACGATGGCGCGAGCTCCGGGCAGGCCCCAGCCCCAGGTGTCGTTCTTCCGCCTGGGCCAGAAGTTCACGGCCCTGCGCCGGAGTCCGGAAACCAGTTGGTGGCCAGAGTGCGGACACAAGGAAGGCAAATATGCGATCCGGCGCCTGGCCGATGGGGAGGCGGCATGGAACATCTTGGGGAAGGGCGACCTCCCTGTAGTCTGCGAGACCGGGACGACTGCACGGCGAGGGACGTGGCCGTAGAGCACCCCCATGATCCATGAACAGGATACATCCGGGTCTGTGTACTTAGGGATATAAGTCCCATTGCCAAGGGAGACAGGCCAAGTCCGGCAACCAACCCCGACGGGCTGCAGCGATCCCGGTCAGGCTGCGGCCCGCAGATCGTCCAACTGCGCCACCAGCTCGCGCCGCATCAGGTCTCGGGTGGCACGGAAGGCAGCGCGTTGGGCTGCTGGATCCATCTTGGAGGGATCCGCAAAAGGCACGTGCACCACTGTACCCGACCGCACCCAAATCGGACATTGTTTCGCGGCGTTGTCACACACCGTCACGATCAGGTCCAGAGCCGCATGCCGAAACAGATCCAGGGACTTGGGCGCCAGATCCGTGACCGGAATGTGCAGGTCCTGCAAGGCGGCCAGAGCCATGGGATGGACCTGGGCCCCAGGGGCCACGCCGGCCGAAAACGCCCGCCAGCTGTCCGCCCGGAAGGCATTGGTCAAGGCCTCCGCCATCTGACTGCGGGCCGAGTTGGCGGTGCACAGAAACAGAACGCGCTGCATGGTCAACCTCTCATCCGCCCGGCTTGCCTGGCCCCGACGTGGCCGGAGATTCGAACTCGGTTTCCTGCAAATAGACCATCACGTCCCTGGCTATGTCGCAAGCCAGATCGGCAAATCTCTCCACCTCCCGGCTGGACCGCAGCAGATCGTAGAGAACCTCGATCTCCGAGGCTTCCTTTGTGCTGGCCATGCGCGTAAAGAGTTCGGCCTGCACCTCGACATCCAGGGCATCCACTTCGTCATCCCTGTCCAGCACGGATTGCAGCTTGGCGATATCCCGCTGCTCCCATGCCTCAAAGGTGTCATCGTGCATGACCTGAGCCATCTGCTTCATGATGTCCAGACTATGGGGCATTTGCAAGGGCTTGGCACTGTCCTTCATCCGTTCGGAGGCCCGGGCAATCCCCTTGGCCTGGTTGCCCATGTGCTCCAGTTCCACACTGACATTGAAGGCCGTGATGATCAGCCGCAAATCCCGGGCCACCGGCTGCTGACGGGAAATCAGCGAGAAACAGCTCTCCCCTATTTCACGATGCAGCTGATTGACTTCCCGGTCCAAGGCGTAGACAGCCTCGATGTATTCCTGCCTGCCGGTGACCAGGGCATCATAGGCCAGAGAGAATTCGTCGCGCACCCGACCTGACATCAGAAAAATACGGCTGCGCAAGTCGGTCAGCAGACCGTCGAAGTATCCTCGGTGTGACATATGCCATAAAGCCCTATCCAAACCGGCCCGTGATGTAGTCGTTGGTGCGGGTGTCCTTGGGCCGGTTGAAAATGTCATCCGTGGTTCCGAATTCCACCAGTTCTCCAGTGCGCGTCCCGGGACGCACCGAGAAGAAGGCCGTCAGGTCCGAGACTCGACCCGCCTGCTGCATATTGTGGGTAACCACCACAATGGTGTAGAACTCGGCCAAGTCCCGCATCAGCTCCTCAATGTGCAGGGTGGCAATCGGGTCCAGGGCCGAGGCCGGTTCATCCATCAAGATCACCTCCGGCTGCACCGCCACCGCCCGGGCGATGCACAGCCGCTGCTGCTGCCCCCCGGACAGGGAAAGGCCGCTCTGCGAGAGCTTGTCCTTCACTTCATCCCACAACGCCACCCGTCTGAGCGCGCTCTCCACCAGTTCGTCCATGTCTCCTTGGTACTTGTGGATGCGGGCTCCCCAGGCCACATTGTCGTAGACGCTCTTGGGAAAGGGATTGGGCTTCTGGAACACCATGCCAATGGAACGGCGGACTTCGACCGGGTCCACATCGTCGTCGTAGATATTCTTGCCCCGGAACCGTATTGAACCAGTGCTGCGGGCGGTGTCCACCAGGTCGTTCATGCGGTTGAAAGCCCGCAGAATCGTGCTCTTGCCACATCCGGAAGGACCGATCATGGCCGTGACCTTGTGCGCTGGCACCTCGATGTCCACATCCGCCACGGCGTGGAAGCTGCCGTAGTAGATGTTGAGAGCCTGGGCGGTCAGTGCAAATTCAGACGGGGGGGACGGCACCGGGTCGGACATGCGTTTTCTCCCTGTCAGAGACGCTGCTGGCTGTACCGTTGCCGCAGGAGCACGGCAGTGGCATTGACCATCAGCAGCAAAGTCAAGAGCACCAGAATGGCGGCCGCGGCGATATGCCGAAACTCCGGCTGCGGCCGGGCAGTCCACTGATAAATCTGAATGGGCAGGACCGTGAACTTGGCAAACACGCTGCCCGGGTCGGTGGAGATGAAGGTCGCGGCGCCAATGACCACCAGGGGAGCCGTTTCCCCGATCGCGCGGGACACGGCCAGAATGGCGCCGGTGAAGATGCCGGGGGCTGCGGCAGGGAGCACATGATGTCGCACCGTCATCCACTTGGTGGCCCCAACGCCATAGGAAGCCTCCCGCAGGGAATGGGGGACCGCCCGAATGGCTTCCTGCCCGTTGATTATGATCACCGGCAGAATCAGCAGACCCAGGGTCAGGCCGGCCGAGAGGACGGTGCGTCCGTTTGATTCCTGCTCCGCCACCAGCCCGAACAAGGCTCCGCTGGTCAGGAGATTGAGCGTCCTCACAAAAATGACCAGACCCAGCATGCCGTAAATGATGGACGGCACACCGGCCAGATTGTTGATGTTGGTTTCAATGATGCGACCAAACCAGCTGCGAGAGGAATATTCCTCCAGGTAAATGGCGGCCCCAATGCCCAGCGGCACCGAGAACAGAATGGTGATGGCAATCACCCACAGGGAGCCCAGCAGGGCAGTGCGAATGCCGGTAAACAGCGGCCGGGAGGACTGGGCATCCGTGATGAAATCCCGGGATAGCCAGCTCTTGAATTCCAAGGAAGCCAGATTCTCGGCCGCGAACATCTCAATATGGGCCCGCCGCCACACCGAATCCCGCAGGGAAAAAGAGGCGACAATCTCTGGCCTCACGACCCGCAGCCGGATCAGTTCCAGAATGTCTTCCGCGGTGCGTGAGGCAAAGGGTTCATCCCTTTCGAACCGCCGCATCAAACCCTCTGACACATTGCCTTGCAAGACCTCAATCAGCTGCTCCTTGCCGAGCGTGGACAGGGCGGGCAGGCCCAGGCCTTCCAGCCAGGCGTTCATGACACCGTCCTCGTCGGGAACCAACAGAAACCGGGCGGGCCGGGCAGGCAGAGCGCGGCGGATGTCGGTCCACTGTCCTCCGGCAGGCAACCCGGCCTCTAGGTCCGCAGGGGTCAGCTGGGCCAGCGTGGGGTTGTCCGCCGAGATCATGGCTTGGAGACTGTAGGTGTCCTCAAAGCCTGGCAGCGGCAGCGTCAGGACCTGAACGCCTTCGGGGATGGAGGCTCCTGGCATGGAAGGCACGATGGCCACCAGGTCCGGGTCGGTCTGCACCGCGGCCACGGCATCCCGCCGGGATTTCCCCACCTGCACGTGGGGAGCAGTGTCCAAGAACAGCAGTTCCGAACTGATCGTGTCCCGCGCCACGATGAACCCAAATGAGCTGTTGACGATGTTGTAGAGCAACGTGCCGAGCACCACCAGGCCTGAAACGGTCGAGAGCTGGAGCAAGACCGCCCAGATCCGCCCAAGGCGGTGCCGCTGGCTGTCCATCCTCCTCTGCTGGTCGCCGCCGGGAAACCCGCCGGCCACCATCCATGAGGAGCGAGCCGATCCGGTGGCAGCCATCAGTCGTACTGCTCCCGGAAACGCCTGACGATGGTGCGGCTGACAATGTTCAGGGTCAGGGTGAGCAGAAACAGCAGCAGGCCGATGGCAAACAAACTGTCGTAGTCCAGCGATTCGTAGCTCAGGTCTCCGCCGCTGATGCGCACAATGTGGCCGGTCATGGTCTCGGCGGCCTGAAACGGGTTCAAGACCTGCAACCCATCCAGGGCTTCCCCCCAGTCTGCGAAATTACGCGGCCCCGCGCCCGCCGCAATGGCCACAATCATGGTTTCGCCCACCGCCCGGGACATGGCCACAATGCAGGCGGCGGCAATGCCGGACAGCGCCGCCGGCGCGACAATCCGCACCGAGGTCTCCAAACGGGTGGCCCCCAGGCCCAGCGCGGCCTCCCGGAGGGACATGGGCACGGCCCGCAGCGCGTCTTCGCTCATGGAAGTGACCATGGGCAACACCAGGATGCCGATCACCAGCCCGGCCGAAGCCAGATTGAAGACTTCCACAAGGTCAAAGCCCAAGGTCCGCCGCAGCACGGGGGTGACAAAGGTCAAGGCGAAATAGCCATATACCACGGTGGGGATGCCAGCCAGTATCTCCAGGATGGGCTTGAGGATGCCGCGTCCGCGCGGAGAGGCGTACTCGCTCAGGTAGATGGCGATCAGCAGGCCCAACGGCAAGGCCAGGGCCATGGCGATCAGGCTGGCCCCCAACGTGGCGCTGACCAAGGGCCAGATGCCGAATTGCAAGGTCTGCGGCTGCCAGGTCCAGCCAGTCAGAAATTGAGCCAGGGCCACTTCCTGGCGCCGGAAAAACAGCAGGGCCTCCTGGCCCAACATGAAAATGATGCCCAGGGTGGTGAGAATCGAAACCGTGCCGCAGACCACAGTGCCCCTTGGATGATCTCTTCGCCCCAGCGGCGACGCTTGGTCAGGGGTGCGGCGGGGGACGGATAGGCCACCCCTTCCAACTGCACGGTGTCGGCGATCTGCTGGTGCGCCATGGCAACGGGTCTCTGCTCGGCTGGCATCAAGGTAGGGTACCGCAGACAGGGGCGGAAAGTCGCTTCTCCGCCCCTGTCCTGGTCCTGCGGCCCATCGGCCTGTCGTCAAGATATTCCGGCCTTCCTATTGGCCCATGGCCGCATTCCAACCCGCCAGCGCGTTCTGGTAGTCGGTTTCGGAGGCCGGGAAGTAGCCCACATCCACGATTTCCTCGTTGACATAGGTCAGGACAAAGTTCAGGAAGTCGGCCACCTGTGGCTTGTTCGTCACGATGGTGGAGGTGGTGTACATGAAGAGCGGACGCGCCAGGGGATAGGTAGCGGCATCCACGTTCTCGGCCGTGGCCTCCACCCCTTCAATGGACAGCACGTGCAGGGAATCCGCATTCTCCTGGTAGTAGGCATATCCGAAGTAGCCGATGGCATACGGGCTGCCCAGTACACCCTGCACCAACACATTGTCATCCTCGCTCAGCTGCAGGTTGTCTGCCGCCAGGATGGGATTCACCTCCTTGTCGAACACCTCTTCCACGAAGTAGTCAAAGGTTCCGCTGTCCGTGCCCGGACTGAACCGTTGAATGGCCTCGGCGGGCCAATCAGGATTGATGTCCGCCCAGGTTGCGGCAGTGGAGAACGCCGCGGCCAGATCCGCGATGGACAGGTCAGTCACGAAGTCGTTGTCCTTGCTGACCACAACGGCGAGGGCATCGGTGCCCACGCGCAGTTCCACAGGCTGGCGATCAATGGCGTTGCAATTCTCGACTTCCTTGTCCTTGATGGGACGGGACGCATTGGAGACATCCGTCTCGCCGGCTACACAAAAACGCTCGAACCCCGCCCCGCTGCCAATGCTGGAGATGGAGATGCTGTCTGCATAGCCTTCATCCTTGAAGCGCTCGGCCATCCGTTCGACCAAGGGATACACCGTGGAACTGCCTGCGATCACTATGTCACCGGTCACGGACATGGGATCCACCATGGGCAACCCGGCCGGGCCCATCATTTTTTCCGTCTCGGCCACTTCGGCCGCCTCTTCCACCACAGGGGCGGCCGAGGGCGCAGCACACGCGGCCAGCAACGCTGCCGCCAACAGGCCCCACATCCCATACAGTCTGTTCATTGCCTACAACTCCAAGCTCGGAATGGCGTTTGCACAACGCCCTGAAGCATAGGGGGCCGATGACTGCCTGTCTCCCAAGATGTCAACAGGAAGATAAGGAAATCCTTGGTTTTGGGATGCCGGTCCTGGCGGCAGTCGGCAGACCGGCTGGCCACGGACTACGGGGCGCGCATCTCGGCATCGTCCACGGACAAGGCTCCCGGACCGAAAATCAACGCGTATTCCTTGTTTTCCTGGGACACCGTGGCGGCATCCATGTAGCAGGCGCTGAAGGCTCGTCTCGCGATGTCGGTGCTGTTGATCCCGGAACTGTGGGGCAGATGATTGTGCAACAGGACCGACTCGCCGGCTGCCACTTCCAAGGGCATCGGTTCGGTTTCCGCCACCAGCCTGGCCGCCTGTTCCGCGGTCAAGGAGCCGGAACCGTGCGTGGGGTTGATCAGGACACGATGGCGACCCGGCACAATCCAGACACAGCCGTTGGCCTCCGTGGCAGGATCCAGGGCGGTCCAGATCGTGATGAGCGGATCGCGGTCCAAGCTGGTCCAGCGGTCCTGATGCCACGTCAGGACCGTGCCTTCATGGGCCGGCTTGTTCATGAACATGGCACGGTAGGAGGCGATCCGCTTGCCCAGCCCGTACGCCCGCTCGCAGATGTGGCGAAAGAGGGGCCTCTGCATGAAGGACAGGAAACAGGGATCGTATTCCAGGTCCTGGATTTTCCGATAGGATAGCGTCGGCAACTTGTGCCCCTGGGTCTGGGGGCCCGGCTGGTCCGACACCCCCGGGATCGAATCCAGCTGCATGAGCATGCGGTCATAGGCGACGGGGGCCGTGCCCATCATGATCGCGTCGATCCGGGACTGCAATTGGCTCAGCTCGGCTTCATCCAGCGTGCGGCCCAGACGCAAATAGCCCTCCTCCTTGAAGCGGGACCAGGCAGAATCAGTCAGTCCGTGTGCCATTGGGGGCCTCCCTTGGAACATTGCAGGTGCAAGCCTATTGTACGATTTCCCGGCTGCGCGGAAATCCCGGCCGGCGCGGCACAGCTATCCCTTGACGCCCGTGATCACGATGCCCTGAATGAAGTGCCGCTGGGCAATGAAGAAGATGGCGATCACCGGCAGGACGGCCATGAGCGCCGCGGCCATCATGTCCTGCATGTTGGAGCGCATGTAGCCTTCAAACAGCCGGAGACCCAGGGCCACGGTGTACTTGTCCACCTGCTGCAGGTAGACCAGCGGATGCAGAAAGTCGTTCCAGCTGAACGTGAACTGGTAAATGGCGGACACGCCCATCACGGGCAGACTGAGGGGCACATGAATGCGCCAGTAGATGCCCAGGTAGCCACAGCCGTCAATCTTGGCCGCATCGTCCATCTCCCGCGGGATCGTCATGAAGAACTGCCGCATCAGGAAGACGTGAAAGGGCGGCGCAAACCAGTTGGGCACAATCAGGGGCAACACCGTGTTGACCCAGTTCAGGCGCACAAACAACAGGTAGGTCGGAATGAGGCGAATATGCTCCGGCAGCATCATGGTGGACAGCACCACAATGAAGAGGACATTGCGCAGCGGAAAATGCAGCCGGGCGAAGCCAAATCCCACCAGGGAACAGGACAGCACCACCCCCAGGCTGCTGAGGATCGAGACGAGCGCGCTGTTCCCAAACCAGCGTGTGAAGGGGAAGGGGCCGTCAAAAGGCGCGCGGAAGTTGACAAAGCTGATCGAGTCGGGAATCCACTCGGGCGGGTACAGATTGACCTGGTACGACGGCATGACGGCCGTGCGGATCATCCAGACGAATGGAATGGCGAAGACCACGGCTCCCCACAACACCACGAGGTAGAGCAGAATGCGGCTGGGATGCCACCACTTCCGCCATTGCAGCGTGAAGGCCGTGGAGGGGGATTGAGTCGCTTCCGCCTGCATGGTCCGATGACTACCTGTCGTATTGTACCCAGGAGCTCGCGCTGCGGATCGCAAACATGACGAAGATCAGGATCGCCAGGAACAATCCCCAGGCCTGGGCGGAGGCATAGCCGAACCGGAACTGGCTGAAGCCGGTGTTGTACAGATGCAGGACGGCGGTCAGGGTGGCGTTGTTGGGGCCGCCCTGGGTCATGATCAGGACCTGGGTAAAGACCTGCCAGGAAGCAATGATGTTCAGCACCACATTGAAAAGAATGGTGGGGGTGAGCAGCGGCAGGGTGATGGCAAAGAACGTCCGCAACGTGCCGGCCCCGTCAATCTTGACCGCCTCGTACAGGGCGGTGGGAATGCCCCGCAGTCCGGCCAGGAAAATGAGCATGGCGCCACCCGATCCCCACAGGGCCATGAGGATCACGGAGGGCATGGCCCACTCCTCGCTGAAAATCCAGCGGGGCGGCGCAAAATTCTCGGCCCCGAAGAAATCGGCAATGTTCAGCAGGATGGAATTCAGCAAGCCGATGTCCGGCTGATACAGCCACTTGAAGAGAATGGCGACCGCGGCCCCGGCCACGACGGAAGGCAGGTAGTAGATCGTGCGCCAGACCCCTTGCCCCTGAATGTTCTGGTTGAGCAGGACGGCAATCAGCAAGGCCAGCGTGGTGCTCAGGGGCACCATCACGAATGCGTAGTAGGCCGTGTTGAGCAGGGCCTTGTGGACCAGGGAGTCGGACAGCAAGGCCGACCACCACTTCATGCCCACAGGCTCCCAGATCTGCAGAAAATCGGTCCGGAAGAAAGAGAAGTACAGGGACGCCAGCATCGGCCCGGCGGTGAAAACCACAAAGCCGATGATCCAGGGGGAGATGAAGGCGTACCCGGCCAGCGCCTCGCGGCGACTGGGCAACATCACCCGTCGTCCGCTGCCCTCCAGAAGATCAGCCGTATTGGTAGCCATGCCAAGTCTCACAAGACTCTGGGCCGTCAGGCCCAGAGCTCAATGGGAACACAAGGGACAAGCAACACGGACCGGCCTGGGACGACCGGTCCGTGTCGGGTTTTGCGCAGAGCCAGCTTAACTGAGGGCAGCCATGGCTGCACCCAGATCTTCCAAGGCAATCTCGCCCCGGTTGAACTGAGTGGCGATGTCGGCGTGCTGACAGATCAGGCCGACATCCGCCTGCCCCAGCAACATCACCTGATCAAAGGCCGGTTTCAGAATCTGGTCCTTGCAGACAAAGTCTTCCGCGAACATCTCTTCCGGACCGCCCAGGGATTCCTCGATGGTCACGGTGAACACATCAATGTCGATTTCCTCGAAACGGGCATCCCGCTCGATCAACGCCGCATGGAATTCGGGCAACACGCTCTTGCGGGAAGGCTGCTTGGTGGCCCACTTGGCCGAGAGTTTGCCGTGGAAGGGACTGGTGAGCCATTTCAGCAGTTCCCAGGACTCGTCCGGCGACTCGGTCTTGTTCCAGATCATGGTGCCATCCACCGACTGATGGGTGGTGATGGAATGCGGCCCGGCCGGCAACGGAGCCACGTCCCAGCGGAAGGTGGCGTTCTTCATCGTCGCCCCCAGACTCCAAGGCCCCATTTCCATCATGGCAATGCGCTGGCTCTCGAAGAGCTGGTTCACGCCCATGCCGATGTCGGAGCCATACGCAAACACCTGGTTGTCCCAGATGATGCTGCGCATCCATTCCAGGGCTTCCAAGGCCGGGGCATCACACAGGCCGCAGCGGGTGTCGTCTTCCGGGTCCACCATGTTGGCGCCCCAACCCCGAATCCAGTACTGGCTGAGCCAGTTGGAGTTCAGGCCGTAGTTGGACGTGGCCCAGGTAATCGGCTGTTCGCGGGAGACGAAGTTGCTGCCGATGGCCACGTAGTCGTTCACGTCCCAGCCGCCCCACTCGTGGGTCGGGGTGTCCACGCCCGCCGCTTCGAACATATCGATGTTGTAATAGAGGGCCATCGTGCCCGTGAAGCGCGGCATCAGGTGAATGTCGCCCTGCTTGTCCACCCACGGATCAAACTGGTTTGCGTAGTAGTCGTCCAGGTTGACTTCGTCCGCATCGCGGTCGATGTATGCCTGCAGGTTCAGGGTTTCGCCCTTCTGCAGGAAGAACGTGGAGCTCCAGCAGCAGAACTCGATCAGATCCGGAGCATCTCCAGCCACCATCTGGGCCAGCACGCCCTCACGCAGGTTGACGCCGCCGGGCTGGGGCAGGAATTCCACCTCGATGTTGGGATTGTCTTCCCGGAAGGCCGGATAGAACTCGGACCACAGTTCCTGCACCCCTTCGGCTTCCTGCAGTTCACGTGACTGGTACCGCAGCTGCGTCATTTCCTCCATGGCGCCGGTGGCAGTGTCGTCACCGGCCGCGGGAGCCGCGGTGGTACAGGCCGCCAAGGCAGCGCCCGAAGCCCCCAGCATGGACACTCGGAGGAAGTCCCTTCTACTCAGATTCATGTTGCAACTCCTTGTCAAGTTCAGGAAAGACCGCGAAGCCCCCAAAGACGGGGGGCTCTTACGTTAGATAATGGCTTGGTGTCATTGTACCCATTGGACAGGTCCAACTTCAAATGTTTAGGTGCAACCATTCTTGCAGTGCAAAACGGTTTTCCGGAAAAACACCCGGCAGGGAATGCCACATATACGCCTCTCGTGCCGCGAAGTCCCAGTACAATGGGCCTTGGACTTTCGCCATGGGCGGCAGCGCTGTCAGCTCTGAAAGCACAGCTTGGCAGTCGATGGAGGACATCTTGGGACACAGCCCATGGTGCTGAATACAGCAATCGCAGTTGAATGCGGGTGTCATCGGGCCAGAATCTGGCCCGTGAACACATTGATTGACCTCGGTTTCGGTGCAGTGGAACCCGTCGCCGTGTTGGGAAGTGTGTACCCCACTTCAGCTTGCCAGTGCCGAGACAGGCCGTGGCTGGGCAGATACTGCAGCAGTGGACGGAATGCAATCGGAAGTGTTTTGATCTCCCCTCGGCTTGCCTGCCAGACCACCGCCGTCTCCGAAGTTGCAGCAGCATGAATCCGCGGCGGTCCAAGGGCAGGCAGAAGAACACACGTGCACAGGAATATCCTAGTGTCACGGCCTCCGCGTATGCTTTGCAAAGAAGGCTTGCCATTGTCTGGCCCTGTGGCAATGGGCCTGCATCCTGATCTGGTATCGGCATTGGCGCCGACTCAAGAATACCGAGACCACATCAAAGCATGGAAACAATGGTCCAGTCTTGGCTTGCAGTACCTCAGGCAATCTGCAGGACGGCAGATGCCACAAACGAAATCAGTGGCAAGTCGGATACAAAAGTCATCTGTGAAACTGGATTTTGCAACTGGCCTTGGCCAGACCACAGCGGCACAACTGCCACTGGAAACGATGAGTGCAGAAGTTCCGGACTATCCCTGGTCCATCAACATCATCCGCCGTGCAGTTTCAATCAAGTCCGATACCAGTTCCATATCGAAATCTTCATGACTGAACCCATGCACAATGGCATTGCGGTACTTCTGCAACTGAATCAGATTCCGGTATTCATCCCTGTCAATGGCTCCCAGCGAAACCGCCTGACCCAAGACATGACGTGCAACGGTGATGCCAGGCTCCTCGATGCCTTCGGCGGCAATCAATGCCCTGACTACGGCCTCGCAAGCTGACCAGGCAAGTATGAAAGCGGCCTCTGGCAATCCGGAGGCAAGGGCCTTCTTCGCCTCCTCAATTCGCCGGAGGATGCTGTCGCGATCGAATGCGCGCGCATCGTCATGCGATTCAAGTTTCTCCGGCTCCGCCACCAAAAGCCATTCGAAACTCCACCCTGGCTTGGAATCAATGATGCGAGCCAATTCGCCTATTTTGGGATTGGCAGCCACTGAGGACCGAGACTTGACTTCAATGACTTTTTTTTCGCCGTTCTTCCGAACGACCAGATCCGCGCGAAATCCGGGAAAGAAATCGAGCTGGGACTCCAAGGCAACCGCGTATCCCTGGCGGCGATACTCTTCTGCGGTCTTGCGCACAAGGAGATATTCAGCATGGGTGGGTTCTTCTGTCAAAGTGACACCTCCTGTCTCAACACGTGGGTCACCGCGATGTGCAGACACTGCCTGAACTCATGCAGACACTCCAGCAAGTCCCGTGAAGGATTCAGGATCTGCAATTCACCTTGCAACTCTCTTTTGCGACACAGCAAATCCGTCACTTGGGAATCGTCCACATAGATCAGTCCCTTCAGGGCATCCAGAATGGGTTTGGGCACATTGTCAACATCAAGCGGAGAGCTGTCAAAGAAATAGGTGATGGTCACCATGACGGGCCCTGGAACAGGATCATCCTCGCCCCAAACGTGCTTGGCGGCACGCCGCACATCCTGCGTCCACTGTCTCACCCGCAGTCTTCTGCGAGCCTGTTGCGACACGGGCGGGCCCCCTATGACAAATTCAAACGGTATAGGCATGCCGGTGTCCGAAGATTGATGTTGGGAGGATCGCCTCCTGCAACGTCATCTTGCCCACTTGCCTTCCGAAAGGCTGCAGCCTGACCTGCAACAAGACTACCGCCCGTTCCATGCTTGGCACAGACGCAGGAAGGCTCTTTGCAGAGGAATGCCTCATTGCAGTGCCCAAGAATATCTGGGCAAGCACAAGATCTCCTGCGTCTGGACAGGCAGATAGCACTCAGTTGCCAATATGCTGAGGCAGGCACCGCAATGGTGCGTCTGAGAGCGGGATCGCTGGCTTCTGCGGTGGATGGCCTGCGACCATCCAGACACCGACCCGGTGGACCAGCAAGTTGGCTACACTCTGATGCCGGGTATGTTCGATCGGGGACATGTGCTTCCATGGATCGTGGAGGGTCTCGATGATCGAGCGTTTCCGCCGCCACCGTGGGTCCTCCCGGGGGAGCGGCCGCGGCGGCATGTTTGTGCGTCGGGGCAGGCTCCACTCCCAGCCTTGGGCCGGCCACGGATCTGGCCGCGCTGGGGCAAGATATCCTTGGTCGCCGCAGCGTGGGTCCCACAGCACCGGGGTCATGTCCGGCAAGGGCGGGCGTCCCCGGGGCCCGGCGTGAGCCGGCACGCCAGGCTTGCGCACCGATCATGGCCGCTCCGGGGCAACTTGAAGTCCTAAAACCCGCCCATGGCGGTCTGGCCCCGGGCCGCGCGCCCCGCACAGACCGAGGGGCGCGGCATCCGTTGATGGGGGAACACCTGGAGGGTCATGGCCTCCACGAAGGCGAGCCCCCAGCCCTGGCCCTGCGGCAGGTAGGCTCACAGGGGCAGGATCACGGTCGGGGGCCACTCCACCAACCGGGAGGAGCGGACCAGGTCCGGGCATGCCGACCGGCGGGGCACCAAGACATAGTTGGTGTCATAGGCCTTGCAGGTGCGGTAGGAGGACTGGTGAAAGTGAATGAGACCCCACCCGGGTCCATCCACGCACGGCACATTCGGCCGCCCAGAATCGCTGGTGGCACGGCGTGCGCGAGCGCATCGAAAGCGCCTTCCACACAGTGCAGCACACCGGACGCCATCGGGAGTACCTGCTACGCAAGACGGTCCTCGGGGGGACGACCCATGTCATCGCCCAGAGGACCAGCCATACGCGCAAGTATCTCTTGCACCGCAGCTTGGGCATTGATGTCCAGACCTAATACTGCGCATCCCCTGTAATTCCACATCAGCCGTATATAATAATTTCGGATAGATTTGTCATGATTGTCAGCTATCGCGATAAACGGACCCGCGATTTCGCTGCCGGAAAACACGTAAAGGCTTTTTCGGGAATTGAGCGTTCTGCCCGCCTGAAAATCGATCGTCTTGAGGCAGCGGTCTCACTCTCGGATCTTGCCGCATTGCCTGGCAACCGTTTCGAATGCTTGAAGGAAAATCGCAAAGGTCAGTACAGTATTCGCATCAACAACCAATGGCGGATCTGTTTTCATTGGCTCCAAGGGACTATCAGCCCCCAGAACGTGGAAATTGTCGATTATCATTGAACCGACAACCTGCAGAGAGGAAATACTGTGACTCTTATCGCCATCCATCCCGGTGAACACCTCAGGGAAGAATTGAAAGAACTCAATATGTCCGCGGCCGCGCTGGCGCGCCAGATGAAAGTGCCTGCCACCCGTATCACCGAGATACTTAACGGTCGGCGTGGCATCACAGGTGACACAGCACTGCGTTTGGGTCATTTTTTTGGCAACAGCCCAGAGTTCTGGCTGAACCTGCAAAAATTCTATGAATTGCGTCTGGCTGAGAAAAAGTCAGGCAAAACCATAGAGGCCCTGCCTAGCAGGTAGCCGTTTCAAAAGCCGTGCCCTGTGTCTCACAGGGGTGTTCACACAGCCCGATCTCGTAAGCAGCACCGCTGCGGCTTCCATCCTGTACCCGTTATGCAAGCCGCCACACCCCCTGACGGGGACAGGTGACACTGTAGGGCACACAGATTCCAACGCCACCCCAATGTCTAGCGATGCCAAGGCAACCTGAAGGGTCTACGCAACCGTGTGTTCAGGAATTCTTCCACACTGCTGCGTACCAATACAGTACGGCCACCACCCGATGCGTCTGAGTGGATCAGCGTGGAAGGCACGTCGTCCCAATTGAACGCAGTGCGTTTGAAAACAAGCGGTTCCCACACTATGACGCGGTCCTGCTCCAAGGTCCAACCCCTCTCAGGAGTGCCCTCACGCCGGGCATAGGCCGCCGGTCGCAACACATTCTGCAAGCGGGAGCGGACCCGGTCATCGCGTCTGGCGGCATAATCGGTCCAGACCCCGGTCTGCACTATCCGGGGAGTTCCTGACCCGACACCGCAAACAGGTTGCAGAGCACCTGCGAGGACAGAGTCAGCCAATCCGGGGGCAGGTCCTGTCCCGCCCATCGGGTCTGCATCACGGACAGATACCGGCAATGCAGGGCTGTGGTCAGGCGGTGGCGAATCCGGCGGACTTCGCCTTGCAGCATCATGCGTCGTACCTCATCGTGGGGTGGCAGAGCCGTGGTCGTGTAAATCATGAGTGCGCTCTTCATGATCTCGTCCGGAAAGGCGGTGTGGTCCGCGTTCATGGACAGCACAAAGCCCGGGGTCTCAGCCTCTGGGGGCACCGTCTCGTCCCTGATCATGTCTTTGCCGTGGGCATTGAAGGGAGTGCGTCCCACATCATCAAAAACTATCGGAAAGCACTGGAAACTGGCCTGCAGGGCACGCAGTCGAGCCTTGGTGAACGCGCTCTTGTCCACAGTGAAGGAACTGCCGAACATGGAAACCGTCAGAGTTTCCATCAGGCTGGTCTTGCCACAGTTCAGACTGAACCAAGGACCGCCCCGCCTGCATCTCGGCCAGCATTTGCATTTTCCGCTCGTCTTCCAGCCCTCGGATGGCTGCCCAAGTCTGTGCAGTGGCCAGTGTCTGAAACGCAATGACTGTCTGCAGGGAACCCAGCCACTCGCTCTCAAAGCCACAATCCAACTGGGGAAAGGAGAAGTCACTCAGCATACACACAATGGCAGGAATGCTCGCGGAACAGGTCACGATGCGCAGGGAATTGTATCCGGCAAACAGCTCCCAGGAGAAAGGCTCGCTGCGCTCGAAGCGAGCATGCACCAGTTGCAATCCGCCAATGTCATCCACAGGCAAGGGTGTCTGGGGAGGATCTGCGAAGAGGCTTGGCTTGGGACGGAACATGCCTGATGGATGCCTCTCTTGACCAACAGGCGTAGGCCATCCTCCAAGCGTCACTCCATCAGGGTAGGCACATAGGTCAGGTAATAGCCCTGGCCGTCATTACCCACCAGGGGCTCCTGGTCCGGATCGAGTACCAGTGTCTTGCGCAGGACCGAGACCATCGTACGCACGGAGGTCTCGCTGGTGTGCACTCCCCGGACTTGGGCCATATGACGCACCAGTTCACTGGCGGTGAGGGGCCGGGGATGATACAAGGCCAGGGTGGCCAGCAGATCCATGCGCCGTGGGGTAACCAGTTGGGAGATACCATGGATCTGAATCTGTCCCCGGTTCGGATCGATGATCACACTATGCTCGGGATCCGGCAACAGTTTGCGTACCAGCTGGACCAAATGACAGGGATCACAGGGTTTGGGCAGGAAGTGATGCACCCGGGTCAGATGCGGCACCACGAGACCGGGTATGGAGACCATGGACCCACCTGCCACCAACAGAATGGGGATTGTTGTGTGTTGCCAAGGATTGTCGGCCAGCGGACCCTGCGGACGGTAGGGGTCCACCAACGGCAGTTGGGCATGAACGAAGTTTTCATAGGGCATGGTGCTCGTCGGCACAATGTAATCCAGCAAAAGCAGGTGGGGCCTCCAAATGGGTATGGTTTCCAGTGCTGTCTCAAAGCTGTCCACCAAGCGCAGTGCCATCTGGTGTTGCACCTGCAGAAAGCGCTGTACATGGACCAGGGTTGCCGGTTGGGCATCCACCCACAAGAGACGCCGTGGGCAGAACAAAGAGCGGCTCATTGGGTATCCCTTCAATAAGTCACAGGACGATGGATTGGGAGACAGAGCCCAGTCATGCAGGATGACGATGAGCGTGGCGGCTCCGTTTTGATCCGCGGACCGTGCGGCGGGACGCCTATCGTCTTCGCGAATGACTGCAGACCTCTGCTCCGATACAGAGGCCTGTGGCCGGAGTCGACTGCCAGTATGGTACCGACGACCCGGTGATGCCATAGCCACTGCGTCATCCATACGTCACCTCTGCGTCTCATGGTCAGCCACGCGATGTGGCGACCCCACATCAGGAGTACTGGATGTAGACAGCACAGCGGAGAACGGGGGTTCGCTGAGCTAGGCAGAGTACCATGACGGGGCCTATATCCTGACCGTGGAAACAGCCAAAGACCACCTTCGCGTCTTCCTCATCGCCCGGGCAGACCAGAGCCGCGCGCCTATCTTCCACATTGCGGCTGCGGCCCTGCGACCGACAGAAAAAATCACCCTGACCTGCACCGTTCAGGAGAGGTGCACACCGACGGCAACATCTACTACGTGGACGAGGGGCGTGCCATCGGATATATTCAGTACAGCGTCTCCGGCGCTGGTCCCGGGCGGAGGAGGATTAACTCGCCCCACCGTCCGGACCTCCGCCATGTCACCCCGCTGGACCGTGAGCGGCAGGCTTGACTTGGAACTGTTCCGGCTCGGAACCCCCTAGGGTTGTTGGTCACCCTCATGGTCCTCGACATCCTGACCGACCTGCTCTACGGCCATCCCCGCCGCTCTCTTCTACACTCCCGGCCTCGGCTCTGGTCTTGAAACCGGACCAAGGACGCGTGCGGGTGATGGACACTTGCCATTGGATTTCGCCGCGGGGCATGGAGCTGTTGCAGGTCTTGGTCGAACACCATCCCCCAGCCCCTCACGGCGGCCGTGCTGATGCAGCACCTGTACCGAGTAAGGAGGCGTGCAAACCAGCGAGATGATGGTGCGCATCACGGTCCACGCCGTCTGGATCCAGAGGGCGCGGCTCTCTTCTGGTGGCGCGACCAGCTGCATCCAGATGCCGGCGGCGTTGTGGCCCCGCAGGTGCAGACGATCCCTGGCCTGGCGCTGCGTCCGCACTGGCGAGTCTGACTCAGGCCCGGCGTGCACCGGGGCGGAAACCGGCGTCTGCGCCCGGATAACACCCGCGTCCCACCCCCCAGCCCGATGGCCAAGACGACCCGCAGACAGTGAACACCGAGGCTTCGGGGGACGTGCATGACACTCTCCGGTCAGGCGGATGGGCTGTCCCGCGTGGCGGGACACGGCGACAGTCGGCCAGCCCACTGTGCCATACGGACGCGGCCGGGCGGCCCGCTTACGCGCCGTTCACGCGCAGGGTATGGTGCGGCCCCGCGGGCAGCCCTACACTCCCCTCACCATTTTCTGGCATGCCGCCCCGGCGGCAAAGGAGTATTTGGTGAATACGCTCTATGGCCCCCATATGATGCAGGTACCGACCGCTTTCGTCCCCCAGCTGCGGCAGTGGCAGCCACCCGTCTGCCTGTTGCTGCTGGATGTGCTCCACGACCTGGACCTGAGTGACAGCGAGCCGCGCCTGGCGGCCCTGTCCCAAATGACGGTAACTGAGCTGGAGGGACACATCCAGGCTACGATCCGGGACCATGTCCAGCCCTTCCAGGCTCACTCCGAACTGCACGCCACCAAGGTGATCGGGCGCCTCTTCATGCCCGATCACTTGGTGGCCGCGCATATCGAGCGCAACCCGGTGCAGGCGGCGCAGTTTCACCACCGGCTGGTGCTGGCGGCCCGCAACATCTTGGGCGTCACCTTGCAGAACCAGGTCCATTGCTGGATTGTGGTCAACGAGGTCCTGGCGCATCCGCACGAGAAACTGCAGAAACTGGACACCTACGAAACGAAGCGGATGGCGCTGGCGGGAACGACCTATGGCTGTGGCCTGTATGGTTTTCCCACTTGGCATCCCTCCCTGGTCGCCACGGCGGAGAGCACGGCCGCAGCCCAGCTCGAAGTAGGGGCGAAGAAGGAGTATGACACCACCATGGGCTGTCAGCATGGCAACACACTGTGGTGGTGGAACCAACTGGCCATATCCCTGCAGCATGCCAATACCCACAACAGGCGCCAGACTTCGGCTCCGCCCCATGTGCTGCTGCTGCATCAGTACTTCAAGCCGGATCAGGATCACGATCATGCCTGGGTCAGGGCCGACGGCACCATCTCGGCCTTCAACCAGAGGAAAAATGTGCGCCGCTTTGAGCACCATGTCTATGCTTGGTTCAAGCAGACATACCCCCACCTCAAGGTGATCGTCTCCGAATATGGCGCCGACGGCCGCATTGCCGCCGAGTCCCCGCTGGGTGACTGGGGCTGGCAACATTATGAGCACTGGCGCGGCGACAACGCGGCCGGCGAAAACCGCTACCTGGCCGCGCTCAAGGATCTGGAGATCCAGAACCGGGCTCAGGCCGACGTGATCTTGGGCTATTGCCTCTTTGGTTTGGGGGACAACGGCAGCGACGAGTTTGATACCTACCGCATTGATGGGACCGACGGCATCCTGCACGAGCTGGTGGCCCATGCCCAGACGCTGCAAACCCCGTCCCTGATCGACACCCGGCCCACAGGGGACCGCGGGACCTCCCTGAATCAGGCGGAGCACCGCAGCGGAGCCTATACCCTGACACGGGATGGCGACACGGTCCATGCCACCTTCACCTCCGCCTCCTCGCCCGTGCAGTACTTCGCCCGGGCCGACCAAGGCCGCGCCCCCGTCTTCCGGATCGCGGCCCTCCGGCCGACAGAGCAGGTTACCCTGTCCACCGGCACCACCCAGGCAGTGAATCGAGACGGCAGCCCCAAGCCGGGCAACATTCCGTGTACACTCAAGCTGGAGGTGCACACCGATGGCAACGTCTACTACGTGGACGAAGGGGTGCGCGCCATCGGCTACCTCCAGTACAGCGTCTCCGGCAGCTGGTCCCTGACGGAGGAGAATTGACTCGCCCCACGCGGCGGGAGGGACAGGAGTGCTCCTGTCCCCCACCTGGACCTCTGCCATGTCACCCCGTTGGCGCCGCTGGACCGTGAGTGGTGGGCTTGCCCTAGGACTGTCCCGGCTGGGAACCCCTCTGGGGTTGCTGATCATCCTCATGGTCCTCGATATCCTGGCCGGTCTGCTGACCGCCCTGCTCTACGGCCACCCCCGCCTGCGCATCCTCTGGCGCGGTCTCCTGCGCAAGTCCGTCAGTCTCCTTGTCATCCTCGCCGGAGCCCTGCTGGAACAGAGCCTCGCCGTCCACGGCCTGACCCCAGTGCACATCACTCCCGCTGTCACCCTCTTCTATGTCGTCCACGAGGTCCTCAGCATTCTGGAGCACGCCCAGCTTCTGGGCGCACCCATTCCCCCACCCCTGCAGCGTTTCCTGCAGCAGCTGCGCACCCCTCGCGACCCCGGCTGAACCGACCCCGGCCCTCTCCGTCTTGACCGCACCGTACGGCGCAGGTACAGGCTTACAAGAAGCCGAGGCCTCGTCGCAGGCTTGTGGGACGCCAGCAGGCCCGGGGGGTTCCAGTTCGGGTATGGCTGGACCTGATTGAAGCCAAGCACGCAGCCCCACCGATGCACCAGCGCCCCTGCCGGGTGCCAGAGCGTCAGTGCCCAGGATCCCGTGCAGTGCCGATGCCGGTTTGTCTCCCTTCTTGTCAATGCCCGGACATGGCGTGAGCTGACAATGGCCACGGACATCACAGCCACACCCCACGGCAACAACCGAGTTGCTTGGGTCTTCTTGCCTGCGGCGGCCAAGTACTGCTCCAGAGCCGCCACCATCACTTCCTGTTTGGTCCGACCTTCCACCCACTTGAGACAGTCCAGTTCCCGATGCAGGGACAGGGAGACGCAGAGTCCTTTGCGCTCAACGTCCGTCGGTCGTCCCGCGATGGGCGCAAGCCGGGACCCTGCCGACAGTCTGGATGGGCCACCCGGATACTGTGCCCATCCAGATCCAGAATTACCCTCGCGGTGGCGTCGTCACTCGGACATCGCTGGATCGGGGTGGACCGCAGCGGCGCAGATATGGCCCGGAACGCAGAGGCGACTTTGGAGACAAGCCAACACAGATGCAAGGTCTGCAGGAACTGCACGATCCGATCACCGACTTTGCTCTGTACCGGCCGGTCGCGCATGACACTACCCCATGATGGCCTCACCGGTCTTCACCGATGCACAGAGGCGTTCCTGGATCATAAGGGCATATCGCCCCGCGGACTGCCGGAACCAGGAAGCAAAGGTACAGGCCTTGAGCCGACAGTGAGGGTCGCAGGGCACCCTGTCCGCTCCGGAATGAGAGATGCTCCGACGGAAAGCGGATATGTTGCAGAACGTTCCTGGCCCTCCCGCAGAGATCATGGATCTGGAAATGGAAGCGGCACACCTGCACGAGGAATTGCAACATCTGGAGTGGGAAGAGGCAGCACAGGTACCAGCGGAAATTTCCGGCGGGCACCGGAAGCCTTGGCGCCGGAAGCAGGCTCGGCATCAGTTGCAAAGTCGAATCCTGAAGCGGCACGCCTTGCGGTGCCTGCAGACCCAGGGGCACGCATACACAGACCGAATGCTGTACGGATCCCAATCTCGACCGACTAGGGGACAGAAGGCACAACACACCGCGGGCCTGTGCGTGTCTCAGGAGGTATCCCCCAGAAGTCCGCCCGGGTTGGTCATAGGCCGTCTTCGGCTTCAAGGTCGCTGGCGGGCCTGTTGCCCAGCGGTTCTCCATAGAGAACACCAGGCAACAGGCAAGGCCGCTGCCGCTACCCGCGTATCCAGGAACCAAGGTGGTCCTGTGTCCGTCCTGTCTGCCCCAGGTTCTCAAGCCGATGGACGCACTGCGCCCTATGCGCCTGACCTGCGCACCCTCTCTGACTGTCCTTCTCCCCCGGCTTCTCGCTGACAGGGGCCACGGCGGGAATTCTCGACTGCCATAGCCTTGAACGTCAATCCTCGGATCTCTCCTTGGGAGGGGTGGATGAGACCACCGAATGGCACTCAGGTCACGGCCAAGGAGGCTACCACGATGGGACAGCACGTTCGACGGTTGGCGCGGGCCCTTCCCGTCAGTCTGGCGGCTGGTCGCCGCGGCCTTCCACGCGCGGGGACCAACCCAAGAAATAGCCTTGCCCCAGATTGCCCACCACCCGCGCCCGGGACGGGTCCGCCTCCAACTGCCGGCGCAGCCGATACACTGCCATGCGCACCTGCGCTTCGCTGGTCACCACCCCCCGGCACCGGTACAGCGCCCGGACCAGCGCCGCCGCCGTGAGCGGCCGCGGATGTGTCTGGGCCAGCATGACCAGAATCTCCAGACCCTGCAGAGACAGTGGATGCACTATACCCCGCACCCGTACCTGATGGCGCGTGAGGTCCAGCACCAACTCCAGCGTTCCCGGACACAACAGTTTCTCGACCAGTTGCAGGCAACGGACGGCATCCAGCGGTTTGGGCAAAAAGTGGGCTGCACGCGCCAGGTGGGGATTGGCGCAGCCCGGAACCCGCGCTGGTGCCCCACCGCTCACCAGCAACAAGGGCATTCCGTCCGGCCCCAAGGATTGGCAGCCAAGGGGCCACCCACCCGGTAGGGGTCGCAGGTCGGTAACACCGCATGCACAAACGTCTCGTAGGCCATGCTCCCCGCCGGCATCGCATACTCCAGCAACAGCACCTGTGGCACCCAGGTCGCCAGCAACGGGCCGACCTCGATGAGCAACATGATCCGCGGGGATCGTCTGTACTGGGTACGGGTGAACGGGGTCCGCGTGGACGCGGGTACACTCGTCTGGGCGGATATTGTAGCCGACCAGACCGGTGGCTATTGTCCCCTAACACATACACACAAGGGACGTTGCCGTGGAGCACGCCCTTGCCTCGTACACATGATCGGCCTACGGGGATATGTCAGTCCCGGCCTGCGGGCAGGCACTGCCCCACGGTCATTCGTCACAGAACGGGAGCTCATATGTTTCTCCAGTCAAGGCCAGAGACTGCTTGGCGACGGAACCAAGATTGCCCCGCCAAGTGACGGGCAAACAACCGGTCAGGTGGTTCCCATCGAGGCGCACGAGATCGGGGTACGCAAGTCTTTGCAACTCCGCTGGGATCGGCCCCGTCAACGCGTTGCCATCCAGGCGGAGAAAGAACAACATCGCCAGTTGGCCCAGTTGGGGAGGGATTGCTCCCGTCAGTCGATTTCGGCTGAGATCCAGATGGGTCAGCTTCGTCAGTTGCCCCAATTCAGGGGGAATCCCACCGGTCAGCTGATTCCCGCCCAGACCCAGGTACCCCAGTTGGGTGAGCTGTCCCAGTTCGGGCGGAATGGAGCCCGACAAGTCGTGGCCACCCAGCCACAGGAATTCGAGCTGTCCCAGCTGTCCTAGTTCCGGGGGAATCTGTCCGGTTAACACCTGCTCGGGTGCGGGGTTCTGCTTACTCCCCCCCGTCTGCAGTCCCAGGAATTCCAGATTCACCAGTTGGCCCAGTTCGGGAGGAATGGACCCGGTCAGGGGATTGAACCCCAGCCACAGGTGCCGCAGTTGGGCGAGCTGTCCCAGTTCGGGCGGCAAGGCGGTCAACTGGTTAGCGTGCGCGTTCAGGGTCTGCAGGTTCGTCAGCTCGCCCAGCACGGGTGGCAGGATCGTAAAGCGGTTCGAGCTCAGACCCAGATGCGTCAGGTTCGTCAGTTGGCCTAGGGCGGGCGGCAGGGAAGTCAAAGAGTTTCGGTCCAAGTCCAAGGTCTGCAGGTTGACCAGTTGGCTCAATACAGGCGACACCTCCGTCAGGCGGTTGCCACGCAGGTGCAGGGTGTGCAGGCGGGTCAGCGCACCCAGCACGGGCGACACCGCCGTCAGGTCGTTGCCGCGCAGGTGCAGGGTGTGCAGGTTCGTCAGCGCATCCAGCACGGGCGGCACCGCCGTCAGGTCGTTGCCGCGCAGGTGCAGGGTGTGCAGGTGGGTCAGCGCATCCAGCACGGGCGGCACAGCCGTCAGGCGGTTGTATGAGAGGTCCAGATGGCGCAGATTGACCAGTTGGCCTAGGGCAGACGGCAGGAGGGAAATGAAAGCGTTTGCACTCAAGTTCAATTCCCGCAGGTTGACCAGCTGGCTCAATACAGGTGGCATCTCCGTAAGGAGAGGGTTGTGTGAGAGGTCCAGATGGCGCAAATGGGGCAGTGCCCCCAGCACGGGCGACACCGCCGTCAGGCGGTTGCCACGCAGGTTCAGGGTGTGCAGGTTTGTCAGGTGCCCCAATTCAGGGGGCAAGGTGGTCAATGAGGTGTTGGTCACTTCCAGGGTCTGCAGGTGCGTCAACTCCCCCAATGCGGGCGGCACATCCGTCGGGCCCTCGCAATTCAGCTGCAGCTCCCGCACCCGGCCCGCCGGATCCAGGGTCGCTCGTTGCACGGCAGTTCTCTGTGTACAGCGCGACGAGGCCCGCCCCAGCCAGTGATCCTCCAGAAGTTCCAGGACCACCCGGTCGTTGGCCGGCAGCGAAGTGCCCCAGGCCAGTTCGGCGGTGAAGGCCAGATAGCGGATCTCGCTCAAACCCGCATCTGCGACGTAGTGCACCTGGCCCTCCGGGGTGACGACCAGCAGAATGCGATACGGAAATGGATGGGCCGGATCGGGCGTGCCGTCCCCCTGCAGGGCCTGCGCCAACACCTCCCGGCGGACGTGCAGCGGGGGCCGGAAGGCGGGAGGCAACCGCAACAGCGGCTGGATTGGACTCGCGCTGCCCGGTGTCCGGATCAGGGAAGTCCCAAGATGGGCGCTGACCCGCTCGCCGCTGCGGTCCAGCTGGACCTGGACCGCAGCCGGGTAAGCCTGAGGTGGATAACACGGGATCCGCTCTGGAGCGGAGAGGCCGGGATCCGCCTGGATCGGCAGGGCCAGCGTGAGCAGCCCCCACACACTCCACAACGCCCCTTGGAGCCAGCGGCGGGGAAAGGACACAGACGGGTTCAACACAGGATGGCTCCTGGGAGAGCATTGGAGCAGCGGCGAGCAACGACGACTGCAACTTATGCTACTACCACCCCGTCGGGTACGGACAGGTTACGCGACGGATACGCCGCGGGTATGGCGAAACCGGTGACAGCCTGCCATGCTGGTCACATCCCGCAAGTTGGCGGGAAACGGACCAAACCACGCCAGGACTGCACCTGGAAGGAGACTCTTGACCATGACCCTGACCAGCACGAACCACGGATTGAGCCCTCTGCCCAACGCCGATGAGGCGCAGCGGCTGGCACACCCTTGTCCCTTTGTTCTGGACAGTGAAGGCAACAAGCTCTGCACTGTACTCTCGGGCTGCTTCAATGATGCTACCGCGCGTCTAACCCTCTATGCCACCGATTTCGGCCACGAGGGGATTGATTTCAAAGTCGTTCCGGACACGCCAGTGTATGCAATGTATGAAGGCACGGTAACTTGGACGGGTGCAAACCCTGACCTTGGCTATCAGGGCTATGGCAAGTATATTGACATTAAATCCAACACGAATCCAGACCTGCAATCCGGCTTCCTGCACCGCTATGCCCATCTGTCCCAGTGCCTTGTCAGTTTGGTCGCCCCGCATAATACAGTCCAAAAGGGGCAATTGATCGGCCTATCCGGCAATACAGGCACGGCGTCTACGGGTGCCCACCTCCACGTGCAACTCCTGCCCTTCAATGACAGTGGCAACATCGTAAAGATGGAGAACCATCCCGGTGCACCTAGGAGAGATGGAAATTATGCCGGGGTCGCGACCCGGATCAGGGGCTCCATGAACTTCGACTGTTTTATGGAGCCTTGCGGTGGTCCACCCGCCATCGCCCTGTATGATCGGCAGCTACTAAGTCCACGGGATGCCTGGGCGGAAATTCCGGTGTATACCACAACGGACACCGGCTCTCCGTTGACACAGCCTGATGATACCTCCCGTCAGACTATGGTCTATGGCAAATATCTTGGCTGCTACGCTCTTCTGGACACGAAGACGGTGGCCGGAGCATCTGGCATCAGATTCGCCCGTGGGACTACCAGGTGGGCTGGATACAGCAAAGGGGCAACATTGTAAACCCGGCTGATTCCACGGACATAGGGAATGTGATATGGGTTCACGTCCAGGACATGCCAGTGGGTCTCCCTCAGGGACTGCAGGCGTCGGTAAACGGGTCCACTGTGACCTTGAGTTGGGAGGCCCCAACGGAGGGAGCATCGGTTACAGGGTACCAGATCCGGCGGGGAGCGTTGGGCTGGTACCAGTCGGAGTTGGTGGCAGACACCGGGTCAATTGACACGAACTGGACCGATATCAACGCCCCCCCAGGCCGTAGGTCCTATGCAGTGGCCGCTCTGTCCGGAAAGGTGCAGGGGCCAGTTTCCGATATCGCGTATGTCAATGTTGAAGGTCAGGCCATTGCCACCCTGGATGCGCAGACTGCGGGGCAGAGCGAGGAGGCGCGGGAGGGTCCGTATGACACATCCACCCCCAACGGCAACCGGATACTGGCCGACGCCTCCTTTCCCCTGGCCGGCCGGTTGCAGCCGGACTGGCTGCTGCTAGGGGCCCAGAGTCAGGCCGCGACGGGCCGGGGGTTCCGGCCCGTCGCCCCCACCGGATGGGTGCCGAATGCGATCATGCGGGTGAGCGGTGATCTGGCCACAGTGCCGGAACCGCCCTATCTGCGGGTGGCATCATGGGTGACGTTGGGGTTGAACGTGCGTTCGGGTCCGGACAAGGCGTACGACCCGCCCCTGCAGACCCTGACCGATCACGGCATTTCCTGCATTCACCGCGGTGAAGCTCATACGGGGCCTAGGGACTACAGGTGATTACATCGTCAACGTATGCCGTAGTCGTCGGACAGGAGGTTTGACTCCCTGGCTCTCCAGCCAGGACAGTGTAGTGTGGAGCAAACAGGTCTACCGGCAATGTGGTGAGGCCTGCGGCGCGTAGTGTGAACCGTTCCAAGTATGCCAGAGGTGTGTCGACACCTCGGCCGGCAAGGCATCAAGGTCTGTCGTCAAGTCCAGCTGGCACAGATGTGCACTAGGGGCAAGACATTGGCCGGCAGGACGGCCGTGTCCATGTCGGGTCTTGAATCAGTACGGTCTCGTCGTCGGGGACCCTCAGGGGGGTTGTGATACGGCCCACATCCCCGACATGTCCTTCCCGCCGCGGGTAGCCTCGTGCGAGGGCCCGATGGTGATCTTGGGCGACCGTGGCTTTCATTGCGCCGGGGGCCATTCCCCCCATTTCAAGCTCTGTAGGCGCGGCGGGTGGCCCCGCGCGCCCGCGGATCGAAACCGTGTTCTCCCTGCTGACGTAGGTCTGTAGTCTCAAAAAAATGCGCTCTCGGGCAGGGTCGTATTTCCGGTGTCGGCTGGCCTCCAGCGGGGCCGCTTTCAATCTTGGGGTGGGGTGCCCTCAGAGCCAACAGGGTCCCTTCCCGGATGTCCAGGGGAACGTCCGTCTCTCCCTCGCCCCGTGTACCCTCTACAACTAGCCCCAATGGTTAGTAGTGGCAATTGTGCCCATCCCGGTTGGCTTCGATGAGTTCTACATAGTCAGCGGCGATCCAGATCTCCTCGGTGGTCTGGAAGAGACGATGGTAGGGGGGCAACCAGTTGAGGTCACCACGCGGGGGTTGGATGCCATCTGTCAGAGGAACCCACAGATGCAGCCACATTTGGCCGGTCTCGTCGGTATAGCGATTAATAACGGGAAAGATACGGATAAAGGAAGATTGCGTGACCTGGCCCACTACCTGGCCTTGGGTGAGACTAGGGTAATCCCGCAGATTCACCAAGGGTGCTGTGGTAACGATAAAGGGACCTGCATAGATCCCACGACGCCGATTCAGGTCCCACAAATAGGAACACATATGTTCTGACGGCAAGGGCCAATTCGTGCTACCTTCCCAGTGCAGATGAATGAATGTAGGGGAGCGAGGTGCGCAGGAAGTTCGGCGGCAGGGCGGACAGACAGCTACTCCACAGGACCAGTACCGTCAGTCGGGGGGTGACGGTCAGAAAGTCGGGCGGCAAGGCCACCAGCCTATCCGTGTACAGGGCCAGATGTCTTAATTGGGGAGGAGCGGTCAGAAAGTCAGGGGGTAACGCGGTCAGGCTGTCGGCGTACAGGGTCAGGTGGGTCAGGTGGGAGGTAGAGGCCAGCAAGGAGGGCAACGTGGTCAGCCCGTCTACGTCCAGGAATAGGTGGGTCAGCCAGGGTACGGGGGCCAGTAGTTCAGAAGGCAATGTGATCAGGAGGTCGGCATATAGGGTCAGGTGGGTCAAGCCCGGGACAGGCACCAGCAGGTCTGCGGGTAGGGCAGTCAGGCCGGCGGCGTACAGGGTCAAGTGGGTCAGGGCGGGGATCGCGGTCAAAAAGTCAGGGGGCAATGTGGTTAGCGGACCTAAAGTATCCGGCGCGAGGATATCCTCTCGATGCCAACCATAACCGTCAGGACGTCCGAAGCGGGCTGCGGCTCCCGAGGCATCCAGGGTCAGGTGGGTCAGGGCGGGTAGGGAAGGCAGCCAGTCCGCGGGCAGGCGCTCCGGGCCAGTTCCATCCAGTTCCAGGTGGGTCAGAGCAGGCAGGTACAGGGCCCAGTCCGGCGGCAAGGGATCCCAGAGACGGTTCAGGGTCAGATGGGTGAGGTTCGGGGGTGGAGGGACCTGCCGTGGAACGGAGCCAACATCCAGGTGAGTCAGGGATGGCAGGCGCAGGGCCCAGTCCGGCGGCAAGCCTCCGGTATGATTCAGGAACAGGTAGGTCAGGGACGGCAGCCAGTCCGGTGACATATGTCCCATATTACTCAGGGACAGGTGGGTCAGGGACGGCAGGGACGGCAGCCAGTCCGGCGGCAGATCGAATTTCTCCCTAATCCAGCCTCTATCTACAGTATTGGTCCCCGTCCTGTTGATGTGCAGGATCAGGTGAGTCAGCAAAGGCAAGCGGGGCAACCAGCCGGACGACAAGTCCCGTAGGTCGCCCCGCACTGCCAGATTGGTCAAGGCGGTCAAGGTGGGCAACCAGCCGGGCTCTAGGGTCCGCAGGCTCCAGGCCTGCACGGTCAGATGCGTCAGGACCGGTAACGATAGCGTGCCGGTAAGCCCCATCGCCATCTGTTCCAGGTAGGGGGCCTCCAGCCACAGGCGCTGCAGGCGGGGGGCTTGGAGCAGCAGGTATGGGCGCCAGTGGGTCCCAGCAAACCGCAGGGCCGCCTCCTCCAATCCCGTCAGGCCCACCAGATCATGGGGGTGGGCTACCTGCGCCAGATCACGGGCGTGGGCTACTCGCATCAGGTCCTCGTTCACCTGCCCCAAGGTCCGGATCGTAGCCAGCTGCGCCCACGTCACCCGCTCACAGGGTAGATGGCGACCATCCGTGGTGCTCAGGGCCGCCAGGATGGCCGCGCGCACCTCATCACTGCGTGTACACACGCCCGGGACCGCCCCAGCCACCGGCCACACCAGGGTCGTCGTATAGCGCAGATAGCCTACATGGTCCACCTGCGCGTTGTTCACATAGCGCATCGCGCCGTCCGGGTCCACCTGCAGCGTGAAGCGGTGAGGTCTTGGCCAGTTCGGATCCGGGGTACCGTCCGCCCGCACGGGCCAGCCCTCTACCTCCCAGGTGACGGGGGTGGCCGGACGCAGATCCGCCGGCACCTGCCACAGGACCGTGGGCTGCTGACGCGCCTGGTGCTGCACAGGCGCATGGACAGCGGTCAGATGGAGAATCACGGTGGGACCGCTGGTGTGCAGTTGGTAGTGGCTTCCCTCATGGGCCGCACCTGGGGGATAGGTACCCGTGGCCGTCCACACGGTAGGCACCCACGGATCAAGATCAAACCCGGAGACCGCGGACCGGGGAGACTCTGCGGCCTAGGCCGCGTGACTGACGGCGATGGCGGGCCGCGGGTCGGATTTGACCGCTGGCGGGATGGCTCCGACCACCGCCGTGGGAGTGAAGGTGGGCACCAGCGTTCGCGCGGGTGTGGGCGTTGTGACGGGACTGTTCTCGGCTTCCGCCAGCCCCAGCCCGACCAGCAGACACAGGGCGCACAGGCTACGGGCAAAAGTGGTGCAAGGCATGGAAACCCTCATGCGGCAAGGTCCTGATCGTCACAGTTACGGCTCCATCTTACCCGATCCTCCGGTCCCCTCCTGTGGCCGACCAGGGAAGGGACTGGGATTCTACCGGCTGCAGGCCCGATCGGACACCCTGTCGGTGCCTCGGGGCTTGTGTCTACAGGTTTTCCGTATGGGTAGGCCTAAACCCCCGAAAGTCGTCGGTTTTTCAGGATAGACGTGGGTATGTCACGGCCAGGGTCCACTGGGCAGGCGGCACGAAATACCGCCGCCGGATCCGAAAGTCCCTAACCGGTTGCCCGGTGGGGAAGTAGCCCCATTCGCATCACCATGGATACGCCGCGGGTACGCTGTGGGTACGCCGCGGGTATGGTCAGATGGATAGAGGCTGAAGCATGCTATAGCCCATGGCGCCGGCAGACAAGGCGTCCTCATAACGGACCGGCAACCAGACCGGAAGGAAGCGCATAGCATGGCTCATGGATTAGTGACAGAAACAGCAGAATTGGCCTTACGCCCGCTGTCACCCTCTTCTATGTGGTCCACGAGGTCCTCAGCATTCTGGAGCACGCCCAGCTGCTGGGCGCACCCATCCCCCCACCTCTGCAGCGTTTCCTGCAGCAGCTGCGCACCCCGCGCAACCCCCACCCCGACTGAGCCGACCCGATCCTCTCCGTCTTGACCGCACCGTACGGCGCAGGTACGGGCTTGCCAGAAGCCGAGGCTTCGGCGCAGGCTTGGAACGCCAGCAGGCCCGGGCGGGTATCGCTGGACCTGATTGAAGCCCAGCACACAGCCTCACCGATGCACCAGCGCCCCTGCCGGGTGCCAGAGCGTCAGTGCCCAGGATCCCGTGCAGTGCCGATGCCGGTTTGTCTCCCCCTCGGGTCAACGCCCGGGCATGGCGTGAGTTGACAATGACCATGGACAGCACAGCCACACCCATGGCAACAACCGAGCTGCTTGGGTCTTCTTGCCTGCGGCGGCCAGGTACTGCTCCAGAGCCGCCACCATCACTTCCTGTTTGGTCCGGCCTTCCACCCGCTTGAGACAGTCCGGTTCCCGATGCAGGGACAGGGGACGCAGCATCCTTTGCGCTCAACGTCCGTGGTCCCGTGATGGGTGCAGGCCGGGATCCGGCCGACGGTTCTGGTTGGACCTCCGGGGCCGATATCCGTCGCCAAGCCATGTAGGGCCGACAAGTGTGAGAGGAATTCTGCGGCACGCCAAGATCTCCTTGTACCGACTGGATGGGCCACCCGGATACCCTACCCACAAGCATACCCGGGTATAACGCAGCAACTGGTCGACTGCGCTGGTCAATCCAGAGGGGCCGCTTCAGCACTTGCATGCGGCCCCTGCAGAATGTCTAGATGGATGTCAGGGCTCCCCTCAACCCAAACAGCCTGATTGCGGACCATCTGACCGATCCCGGGGGATCTGGACTTGGATTGCCACTCCAGATCCAGAACCACCCTCGCGGTTGCGTCGTCACTCGGACATCACTAGATCGGGGTGGACCGCAGCGGCGCAGGCATGACCCAGAGCGCAGGGGCGACTTTGGAGACAAGCCGGCACAGATGCAAGGCCTGCGGCAACTGCACGATCCGATCACCGACTTTGCCCTGTACCAGCCGGTCGCGCATGACACTACCCCATGATGGCCTCACCGGTCTTCACCGATGCACAGAGGCGTTCCTGGATCCTAATCCCGACCCGCCAAGGGGCAGAAGGCACAGCACACCGCGAGCCTGCGCGTGTCCCAGGAGATATCCCCGCAGAAGTCCACCCGGATTGGCCATAGGCCCGCCAGCGACCTGCGTATCCAGAAACCAAGGTGATCCCATGTCCGCTCCGCTCTGCCTTCCCTCAGATTCTCAAGCCGGTGGACGCACTGTGTCCCATGCGCCTGACCTACGCACCCTCTCCGACTGTCCTTCTCGCTGACAGGAGTCACGACGGGGATCCTCGACTGCCATAGCCTTGAACGTCAATCCTCGGATCCTCTCCTTGGGGAGGGATGGACAAGACCACCAAATGGTGCCCAAAGCGGCAGCTCACGACCAAGGAGGCTACCACGACGGGACAGCACCGTTCGACGGTTGGCGCGGGCCCCTCCCGTCAGCCTGGCGGCTGGTCGCCGCGGCCTTCCACGCGCGGGGACCAACCCAAGAAATAGCCCTGCCCCAGATTGCCCACCACCTGCGGCCGGGACGGGTCCGCCTCCAGCTGCCGGCGCAGCCGATGCACCGCCATGCGCACCCGTGCCTCGCTGGTCACCACTCCCCGGTGCCGGTATAGTGTCCGGACCAGTGCCGCCGCCGTGAGCGGCCGCGGATGTGTCTGGGCCAACACGGCCAGAATCTCCAGACCCTGCGGAGACAGTGGATACACCATATCCTGCACCCGTACCTGGTGGCGCGTGAGGTCCAGCACCAACTCCGGCGTTCCCGGACACAACAGATTCTCGACCAGTTGCAGGCAACGGACGGCATCCAGCGGTTTGGGCAAAAAGTGGGCTGCACGCGCCAGGTGGGGATTGACGTAGCCCGGCACCCGCGCTGGCGCCCTGCCGCTTACCAGCAACAAGGGCATCTCCGTTCGGCCCCAAGGGTTGGCAGCCAAGGGCCCACCCACCCGGTAGGGATCGCAGGTCGGCAACACCGCATGCACAAACGTCTCGTAGGCCATGCTCCCCGCCGGCATCGCATACTCCAGCAACAGCACCTGTGGCACCCAGGTCGCCAGCAACGGGCCGACCTCCTCGCACCGCGCCACCTGCCGCACCGTCAGATGCCGGGACGCCAGCAAGTTGCAACCCTCCTGAATGTCGGCCGGGACCGGATCCACCCACAATTTAGGGAACGCTGAACTGTGCCTGCCCCTCTACCGGGCAAGACACACTGCTCATACTATGATGCCTCCGTAGGGACGTTGCCGTGGGGCACGCCTTTGCCTTGTGCACACGATCGGCCTGTGTGCAGGGTATGTCAGTCTCGGCCTGCGGGCAGGCACTGCCCCAAGGTCATTCGTCACAGAACGGGAGCTCATATGTTTCTCCGGTCGAGGCCAGAGACTGCTCGGTGACAGCATAAACACTGGTCCGATCAAGTCTGTTGCTGGAGTAACGGATCCTAAGACTGTCCCGCCAAGTGACGGGCCAACAACCAGTCAAATGGTTCCTACCGAGGTTCACGATACTGAGGTCTACAAGTCTCTGCAATTCCGCTGGGATTGGCCCCGACAACGCATTGTACTCTAGGGAGAGAACGAACAACATCGTCAGTTGGCCCAGCTCGGACGGAATGTGGCCCACCAGCCCGTTATGGGACAGGTTCAGGTGTTTCAGGGCGGTCAGTTGCCCCAGCTCCGGCGGGATCGGTCCGGTCAGCCCAGTCCTGGCCAGACTCAGGTATGTCAGGGCGGCCAGTTGCCCCAGCAGTTCCGCCGGGATCGGCCCCTCCAGTCCGCTCCCGGACAGGTTCAGGTGTTTCAGGGCGGCCAGTTGCCCCAGCTCGGACGGAATGCGGCCCATCAGCCCGTTATAGGCCAGGTTCAGGTGTTCCAGGGCGGCCAGTTGCCCCAGCTCCGGCGGGATCGGCCCGGTCAGCTCGGCTTGGGTCAGGTTCAGGTGTTTCAGGGCGGCCAGTTGCCCCAGCTCCGGCGGGATCGGCCCATACAGTCCGCTCCCGGACAGGTTCAGGTGTTTCAGGGCGGCCAGTTGCCCCAGCTCCGGCGGGATCGGCCCATACAGTCCGCTCCCGGACAGGTTCAGGTGTTTCAGGGCGGCCAGTTGCCCCAGCTCCGGCGGGATCGGCCCATACAGCCGACGGTTCCAGGACAGGTCCAAGTGTTTCAGGGCGGTCAGTTGCCCCAGCAGTTCCGCCGGAATCGGCCCCTCCAGCGCGGTATGGGCCAGATCCAGGTGCTCCAGGGCAGCCAGTTGCCCCAGCTCCGGCGGAATCCCGGTCAGCCGACGGTTCCAAGACAGGTTCAGGTGTTTCAGGGCAGCCAGTTGCCCCAGCTCCGGCGGAATCCCGGTCAGCCCGTTATGGGACAGGTTCAGGTGTTTCAGGGCGGTCAGTTGCCCCAGCTCCGGCGGAATCCTCCCCAGCCCGGTACGGGCCAGGTTCAGGTATTCCAGGGCGGCCAGTTGCCCCAGCTCCGGCGGGATCGGCCCATACAGCCGCCCGCTCCCAGACAGGTTCAGGTGCTCCAGGGCAGCCAGTTGCCCCAGCTCCGGCGGGATCGGCCCCTCCAGCGCGGTATGGGCCAGGTTCAGGTGCTCCAGGGCAGCCAGTTGCCCCAGCTCCGGCGGGATCGGCCCCTCCAGTCCGCTCCCGACTAGGCTCAGGTGTTCCAGGGCGGCCAGTTGCCCCAGCTCCGGCGGGATCGGCCCGGTCAGCCGATGGTTCCAGGACAGGTCCAGGTGTTCCAGGGCGGCCAGTTGCCCCAGCTCCGGCGGGATCGGCCCCTCCAGTCCGCTCCCGACTAGGCTCAGGTGCTCCAGGGCGGCCAGTTGCCCCAGCTCCGGCGGGATCGGCCCGGTCAGATGGTTCCAGAACAGGCTCAGGTGTTCCAGGGCTTCCAGTTGCCCAATCTCGGGGAGCAGTATGCCGGCCCTGTCCTCTGCAAAAAGGTGGTCGGTCATATCCAGGGAGCTCACTCTGCCGTCCGGCCTGAACCCCACATTGCTGACCAGAACCTCGCTCAAGACGGTGAGATCCAGATCCCCAAGCCAGGCTTCATCCAGAAGTTCTAGGATGGCGCGATCGCCTGCCGCCCGGGTGGTGCCCCACACGGTGTGCAGGGTATAGGCCAGGAATCCCCTGCCCTCCATGGGGTCCTCCAGCATGTGAGACACAACCCCGTTGGGGTCCACCCGCAGTCGGAAGCGGCGGCGCAGGGGCGGGTCGGAAACGGGCGAGCCATCGAGTGCCACCAGTTGACCTTCGGCCACCCGGACGATGGTGTCGGGCGGGCGAAATTCCGGGGGTACCCTGAACAGCACACGCGACCGGTACGGCGCCTCGTTGGCCACCGGCAAGCGGCGGGCCGTGAACACGGCCTCCACCTGCTCCCCCGTGCGCTGGAGTCGATAGTGCAGCGTACCGTGCGGCACCCCGGTGTGATAGCAGCGTATATGCGGGAAATCCAACGAGGCAGCGTGGCCCGGAACGCCCAGCAACAGCAAGAGCCCCCCGACCAGTCCCAGCCGCCTGACGATACGGAGCCATGGCGGCATCACCAGGACAGCGGACAGAATCATGGACATACCGAGAGATCACCGCCTACCGTCAACGATACGCAAGGACCCCATCCTAGTCCAGCAGTCCGGGCATGTCAAGGATACGCCAAGGGTACGCGGCGGGTATGGTCAGGGCGCCTCGGTCCGACTAGATTTGAAAGCAACTCCCGCTCACCGGGAGCGACTACGTCCAGCAGGCCCACAATGGGTCCAAAAAGGAGAATTTGCATCATGAGTGCCCACGACACTTTCCAGAGTACCCGCCACGGTCTCAGTGTGCTCACCGAGGCCGACCCCAACCCGCGGCTGCATCGGCCCGTGCCTGAAGTCGTGCCTGAACTTGAAAAAAAGATACACATCAGCAACTGCTTCAACGATGCCACATCCGGGAATTTATACGCTCACTCGTCGGGACATGAGGGGATCGATTTCGCCTCTTCGATAGGCACTCCGGTGAGTGCCATGTACGACGGCGAAGTGGTTGGCCTCTACGCTACCTATCACCCGCAGGGAGATTATCCAGATACCTATGGCCTCTGGGTGGAGATCAAGTCCGATCTGGGCAACGACAAGGGGTTTCGACACCTCTATGCCCATCTGGCCCATCCCAATGACTTCTTGCAGGATCCCAATGTCGCCCCCGGTACCGACAATTTCAAGGAGGATTTTACACAAATACATTATGACCGGGCACTCAAGAAAGCGGACTGGGATCCCGACACTTGTGCACCCCGCTCAGATGGGTTTGTGGAGATCAGTATGGGGGATCGAATTTGTCAGGGACAGCAGATTGGCCTTAGCGGTGCGACCGGCACTATGGACCCTCACCTCCGCACTGTGGTCCCTCACCTCCATGTACACCTGAAGCCCTACGGCACTTCCTCAGAGGTTACCTCCGACAACAATCCAGCCAGTTGCCATGCTGCTGATCATCCGGATCACACGAAGGAAGCCGTGGTGGCCCACCGCATCTCTGGCTGCATGAACTACGCCTGCTTCCTGCCGTTTGACACGCAGGAGGCGATAAACGGCCATACGCATGTTCCGGCGTCCATAACAGCAACGGGCCGGCTGTTGAGTCCGCGGGACGCCTATGCCCGGATTCCCGTGTATCACGACGGCACGCCCGAGAACGGTCAGCCCCGTCCGGGGACTATGGATGACGCAAAAAAGATTGACGGCAAGTATATAGCCTGCTATGCCGTCCTCGACACGTACCAGGACGCGCAAGGAAACAACTGGTACCGCATCCAATACGAGAGCAGCACGGTCACCGATCCCGGCATCCGCTGGGTGCCAGAGCGGGGCCTGGTGAACAAGAGCAGTGACGTGGTCTGGGTGCATGTCGAGGACTACAGTCTGGAGACGTTGCCGGCCCTGTCCTTGACAGGCTCGATCCTGACGGGCGAAACAGCAAGCGCAACACCCAGTGTCTACAGCACACCCAGCGAGGTGGAGAGCCAACAGTTGGGTAGCTTGAGCCAGGAGACACGCTATCGCATAGTGGGTGAGCAGACCGACTGGTGGCAGATCGATCTGAAATCCGGCTGGGCTCCCAAGCAGGGTGTGACCGACGTCACCACGGGCTGGGTGCAGGCCAGCGCCGTCCGGACCTGCGGAGATCTAAGCCAAGTTCCGGACCTTACTTCCCCGGCTACGTCTGTCACGCGTCCCCCCGCCCCCTATCTGCAAACTAGGGTAGAGCACCTGCGCTTGCGCGCAGGGCCTTCCACTGATGACACCATTCTGGTGGCCAGTTTGCCGGTCAATGAATACTATGCCATTCTGGCCCAGGCGCAGGACGGCACCGATCAGTGGTGGCAGATCCGCTTCAATGACACCACCGAGGGTTGGGTGGCGGGCCATGAACCGGGAAATTCCGGCAGTGCCTATGTCCAGGTGTGGCCAGGTGTTCCCACCGGTCTGGAGGCGACCGTTTCGGGGTTGAGCGTAATCCTGCGCTGGATGGCGCCCACCGTGCCGGAGGCGAACGGGGTGGCCCGGACGATGCCGGGCCTCACAGGATACCGAATCTGGCGGGGGACGAGTCCGCAAAGTCTGGTCCGGGTGCACGGGGTGGAATCGGCGACGCTGTCCTTTCAGGATTCGACACTAGAGCCGCCGGGTACGCTGCCGGGGCCGCTGGGCACACTGTACTACTATGCGGTGTCCACGCTGTGGGACCAGGTCGAGGGCGCGCGCAGTGAACCCGTGAATATCGTCACGGGATTGGGGACGCTAATCGGGGGCACAGAGCTGTACGCCGTGGCGCGGCCAGGCGTCAGTGTGTCGCTCCAGGACAATCCTGGGACCTCAGGGACAGGGACGGCCGTGTCTATGGGGGTGCTGTATCCAGTACAAGCCACGCTCAAGACGCAGCTGCCCAGCGTAGGGGTGCGCATCCAGCATCTGTTGCTGTCCCTCGGGCCGGCCCGGGGCTGGGTGCCGCGCAGTGCGATGGAACTGCGCGGTGCAGATGCCGACCGGCAGCTGGAGGCCTTGACCAGTCCGCAATACCTGCGAGTGGCGTCCGGGGTAACGGGACTGTATCTGCGCACGGGGCCATCGACGGCCTTTGCCGCCTACCTCTTGCTGACGGACGCAGACGTGTGGTATGAAGTGGTGGGACAGACCGAGACCGCGCCCGTGTGGTACCAGATCCAGTACAGCACCACCTTCCGGGGCTGGGTGCACAGTGCCTACGTGACCTTGTCGGTAGCGGCGGCGGCCGTGCCGGACGTGACACCGCCGATGGCGGAGGAGACAGGCCCTGCGGGGGAGGCGGCCACGGGGACGGGGTCGACCTCGGGCACGGCGTCCGGGGATTACCGCAACCTGGTGACCAACCCGGACGGACGCTGGGCGGTGTGGAAGAGCGGCACGACCGTGACGGCCAACTTCAGCAGTCCGCGCTCGCCGGTGCAGTACTACGCGCGGCAGCACCCGCAGCCGCAGTTCGGGCTGCCGGTGGGCTTCCGGCCCACGCGTCCAGTGACCCACACGGTGACCGGCACCCGGGTCAACGCGGACCGCACGCCGGTGGCGCACGCACAGCCCGCCCCCTTCGACCTGACCGTGGGCACGAACGGCGAGATGCGCTACGTGGACAACGCCAAGGTGGACCACCTGGGCTACGTGAGCTACAGCGTGACGCACCTGCGGTGGCAGACGGACGAGGCCCTGGTGGCGCCGCCCGCCCCGGCCGGGAGGCTGTCGGCCACGGGCCCCTATCTCAACCAGCAGGTGAACTGGGGCAGCCGCTGGACGCTGGCGCGCAGCCGCAGCGGGACGCGGGTGACGGGGAGCTTCGGCAGCACGCGCGCGCCCGTGGAGCACTACGCCAATGGCGCCAGCCGGGCCGCCCAGCTGCAGCTGCCGGCGGACTACCGGCCGGCGGCCAACACGCGCGTCCGGGTCCGGGGGGCCGTCCGCGTCAACGCGGACGGCTCGGACAGCACGGACACGCGGCGGGTGGACTTCGGGCTGACGGTGCAGGCCAACGGCGAGATGTGGTATGACGCCGATGCCCACCTGCAGACGCTGGGGGTGGGCTACCTGCGCTACACGGTGGACGTGGCCTGGACGGCCGCCCCCCTGGTGCCCACGGCGCCGCAGGAGCTGGAGACGGACGACGTGGCGGCCACGGAAGTGGAACTGGACTGGCGGGCGCCGGCCTACAACGGCGGCGCGTCCATCACCGAGTACCGCGTGGAAGTGTACCGTAACGGGTCGTGGCGCACGGCGGAGGACGGCATCAGCGGCTCGCGCCATACGCTGGAGAACCTGGATCCCTACACCACCTACACGTGGCGGGTGCGGGCGCGCAACAGCGCCGGCTGGTCGGAGTCCAGTCCGGGGGTCACGGTGGCGACGCAGCGGGCGGCGCCGGGGGCGCCCGCATCCCTGTCCGCCACCGCCACGCACGACACGGTGCCCCTGACCTGGGGGGCGGCCTCGGGGACGGTGACCGGCCACATCCTGGAGCGGAAGGTCGGGAACAGCGGGTGGCGCACGCTCGTGGCGGATACGGGGGAGACCACGCCGAGCTGGGAGGACCACCCGGTGGCGGCGGCCACGGCCTACCGCTACCGGGTGGCCGCCCACAACCACAACGTGACCGGCCGCTGGTCGGACACGTGCCGCGTGACCACGGCGGCCACCCCCACCATTCCGGGGATGCCCACAGGCCTGAGTGTGGCCCCGGGTTCGGACCGCCGCCTGCAGCTGACATGGGCGGCCCCCACCGACACCGGGGGCGGCGTGACCGGCTACCAGCTGGAGCGGTCGCCGGACGAGACCCCCCGCGGGTGGGTCACAGTCGTGGCCGACACCGGCAGCGCCGCCCTCACCTGGGGGGATGACGACCTGGCCCCGGACACCGTGTACCACTACCGGGTGAGTGCGCAGAACAGCGCGGGCATGGGGATGGCCTCGGCGGAGGCCATGGGCCGCGCGCGGCCCCAGCTGCCGCTGGGGAACTTGCTTTCCTATCCGTTGACGGCCCACGCCGAGCCGCGGCCGGAAGCCGCGGTGACGGCCACCTTCGCGGCCTATCTGCCGGGGCGCTCCTACGACCTGGTGGCCCAGGTGCCCGGCCCGGAGGGCTGGTGGCAGATCCTGCTCTTCGGGCCGGGCACCCAGGGTCCCTTCTGGCTGCCCGCAGCCGCGGGGCTGGCGGTGGGGGACACCGCGGCCCTGTCCCAGGTGCCAGGTGTGCCTCAAAACCTGACCGCCGTGCCCGGCAACGGTGCCGTGGACCTGGCCTGGCGGGCCCCCGCCCCAGGCGGTACGGTGACCGGCTATCGGCTCTGGCGCCGTACTGGCAGCGCCGCCTTCGCCCCCCTGGGGGCGGATCTGGGCGCCACCGTGCTGACCCACACCGACACCACGGCGATGACGGGGACAGACTACGCATACCGGGTGCAGGCGCTCTCCACCGTGAGCCCCGGCCCCTGGACGGATGCCATCTCCACCGCGGAACCCAATGCCCCCACGGCCCTGGTGGCCACGCCGACCGTGGACAGCCAGATGACGCTGACCTGGACGGCACCCACCACGGGCAGTCCGGTCACCGGCTACCACGTGGAACGGGCCGCGGATGCGGACCCCCGCGTCTGGACGGACGCCGCGGCCAACACCGGCAACACCAGCGTCACCTGGAGTGACCGCGGTCTGACGCCAGCCACCGTCTACCACTACCGGGTCACCGCGCACAGTGCCGCAGGTCTGGGCACGGTCTCGACCGTTGTGGCAACACAGACCCGGCCGCAAATGGCCCTGCAGAGCACCGCCACCTATCCGCTGCAGGCCCGCGCCTGGCCGGCTACCGAGGCCCCCGTGACCCATACCTGGGACCGGCATGATGCCACCGTGCAACTGGACGTGGCGGGTCAGGTGGCGGGGGCCCGCGGCTGGTGGCGCGGGCTGCGCTTCAGCCAGGCCGCCCGCGGCCCCTACTGGCTGCCCGCCGCGGCGGTGACCATCACCGGCGCCACCCCGAACGTGCCGGCAGCCCCGGGCCTGCCCACAGCCCTGGCGGCCACGGCCACCCAGGACAGTGTGACCCTGACCTGGAGTGCACCCACCACAGGCGGCACGGTCACTGGCTACCGCCTCTGGCGCCAGACCGGCACGGAGGCCTGGATCGTGCTCTTTGACGGTCTGTTGGCCACCGCAGTGTCCTACACGGACTCCTTCCTGATGTCCGCAACCACCTACCGGTACCGGCTGCAGGCCCGGTCGGCAGCGGGCGCCGGTACACGCACTACGGCGGCCAGTGTCACTACGGACGCCGTCAGGGTGCCGGACGCGCCCACAGCCCTGACGGCGATCCCGGGCGCCGACAGCCAGATGGCCCTGACCTGGACAGGGCCCATGGAGACCGGCACCCATGCCATCTCCGGCTACCGCATCGAACGGGCCGTGGATGCCACCACGCTGGTATGGACGGACGCCGTGGCCAACACCGGGACCATCGACCTTGCCTGGAGCGACAGCGGCCTGGCTGCCGACACGCTCTACCACTACCGGGTGCGGGCAGTCAGCGCCGCCGGGGAAGGGGCCCCCTCGGCTGCGGCCGAGGGCCGGACCCGGCCGCAAATGGCCCTGCAGGCCACCGCCACCTATCCGGTGCAGGCACATGCCTGGCCGGCCACGGAGGCATCCATCACCCACACCTGGGCCGCCCACGACGCCACTGTAAAGCTGGACGTAGTGGGCCGCGTGAGTGGTACCGACGGCTGGTGGCGCGGGCTGCGCTTCGGCAGGAGCGCCAGCGGACCCTACTGGGTCTCCGCAGCCGCCGTGACGGTCACGGGCGCCACCGCGAACGTGCCGGCAGCCCCGGGTCTGCCCACGGCCCTGGCGGCCACCGCCACCCAGGACAGCGTGACCCTGACCTGGAGTGCGCCCGGCACGGGCGGCACGGTCACCGGCTATCGCCTCTGGCGCCAGACCGGAGCAGAAGCCTTCGCTGTCCTGGGGTCTGACTTGGCCGCCGCCACCCTTACCCATACCGACACGGCCATCACGGTCGGCACCGCCTACCAATACCGGCTGCAGGCGCTCTCTGCGGCGGGGGCGGGACCCCGCACCCCCGCCGTGAGCATCACCCCCGCGGCCGTGACGCCCCTGGTCCGCAATTACGGCCCGGGATCCCACACGATCGACATTCCCGCCGGTCACCGGACGCTGTATGTCCAACTCTGCGGCGGGGCCGGCGGCGGCGGCGGGGCCCACGTGGAGGACCAGTATTCCGGCGAGCACGGGGGCCACGGGGGCTGCACCTTCGCCTCCTTCTCCCTCGTGTCCGGGGACACCTGGACGCTCGCCATTGGCCACGGCGGAGCCGGCGGCGACACGGATGAGGACGACCCGGACGATGGAGACAACGGGACGGCCTCCCTCCTGCGCCGCAACGGCACGGGGGTGGCAACCGGCGACTATGGCCGCGGCGGGGAGGCTGCCGTGGGGTGGTACCAGAGAGCCACCTCCGGGGAGACGTCGGGGGACTCCAGCCCCTTTCCCGCGGCCTGGCCCGGCGACGCCCCGGCACCCTCCGGGGGTGCCCGCGGTCCGTGGTTTCTGGACCGCGACGGGAGCCCCGGCGCCCCCGGCCGGGCCCGCGTCCTGCTGGTCTGAGGGGGCGGGTCCACATCCAGAAGCACGCCGCGGGATGGCTCCCGCGGCGTGCTCCGGGCCCGCGTGGTGCACCCCCCGGAACGGATGTCCCTAGCCCCACTGGCCCTAACGATCCGGGAGCTGCCCCCTGCGCCGTGTGCAGGCCGACTTGTCTCGCCACGGCAGGGCTGCCACAGGCGCAATGACCCAAGCAAGACTTGCTCGCAGGCCAGTATCACAACGTTGCGCTGTTCCAGATGGTGGCCAGTCAGGGGGCGGGAACAGGAAGCACCGGGATTGGACTCGCCGGCGGCATGCCGGGAAGCACGCGCCAAGAAGCCGGGGAACATTTTCGGACACTGTGCTGGCCGACTTTACGCGCTGCAGCAGGACCCGGCTCTGCGTCCGCTTCCATTAGAATGGAACCCAGAGTGATCGCCCGGCCGTGGAGCCGAGCCCCGTACCATCCCGGAGCCCCATGCTACACAGTATCAGCGCCACCAATCTCCTGTCCTTCGGACCGGAAGGCATGCAACTGGATCTGCCGGCGTTGACCGTTCTGATCGGCCCCAACGGCTCCGGCAAATCCAACCTGCTGGAGGTCATCGGCCTTTTGCAGGCCGCGCCCAGGCAATTGGCCACGCCTGTCAGAAGTGGCGGCGGTGTTCGCCACTGGATCTGGCAAGGGCGTCCCCATGCGCCCGCCAGTGTGGAGGCGGTGGTCCAAATACCGCTTGACTGGCCAGCACTCAGGCACAGGATCGAGTTCGCCGAATCGGATCAAAGGTTTACGCTGATCGACGAGACCATTGCATCCGATCAAGACTGGGCAGAAGCACATCTCTTCTATCAATATTATGGGAGGGGGGGAAGGCCCGTCATCAGCAGATTGCCGCAACACGGCGAAAGAGAAGAATGGGTCCTGGACGCTGTTGTCTCTGACGAATCCATACTGTCGCAACGCAAAGACCCGGACCAGTTTCCGGAATTGACTGCACTGAGTCGCTTCTATGCAGGCATAAACCTGTACCGCGAATGGGAATTGGGCCGGAACGCCTGCATTCGTCAACCGCAAAGGACCGATGTCCGGCCCGCTCCGCTACAGGAAGACTTTTCAAATCTGGGCATGTTTCTAAGTCGCATCAGACAATATCCCAAAACCAAGGCCAATCTCCTTGAAAAACTCGGGGACATCTACGAAGGTGTCACCGATTTTGAACTCAACCTTGCAGGGGGAACAGTCCAGGTGTTCTTTACAGAGGGCGAACTGGCCATTCCGGCCATCCGTCTTTCCGACGGGAGCCTGCGCTACCTTTGTTTGCTGGCTATCCTGCTGGATCCTGATCCCCCTCGATTAGTGGGCATAGAGGAACCGGAGATCGGCATGCATCCGGACCTGATACCGAAACTGGCCGACCTGCTGGTAGATGCGTCAACGCGCTGTCAGCTGATTGTAACGACCCACTCCGACATTCTGGTGGATGCCCTGTCCGAACGCCCCGAAGCGGTCGTGGTCTGCGAAAAACACGAAGGCCGGACTTCCATGCAACGACTGGACAGGACCGATCTGGAACGCTGGCTGCAAGAGTATCGGTTGGGACAACTTTGGACCACGGGGCATCTGGGCGGAGATCGATGGTGACAAAGCGAATCTACGTGGAGGGGGGAGGCTCTAAAGAGGGCCAGATTCGATGCCGTGAAGGATTCCGATCCCGGGACTCTGGAGAAGCATTTCGGACAGCACCTTCAGAAATCCGCGCTTCTTCCGGGGCCGGGTCTGGAGCAAAGGCATCGCAGGGAAATTCTGAAGACCTTGGAGCGTGCTACCCGCCGCTGCCCAGCCCCCTACAAGAAAGGACCAAAATCATTTGAAGTGTTGGGGAAGCTCGCACCGGATGTGTTGCAAGAGTACCTTCCCAGCTTCCGCAGAGCAATTCGGATCCTTGCAAGTCAAGACTGATTTGGATATGACGGGTGGACAGTCTGTGCCTTGTCCGCCCTCACAGATGCTTGCGTATCCGCCTGGTCACTGGATGGACACATCAATTGCAACATCTATCCATCCCGTCCTCCATATGTCACGGGCTGCCTGCTGCACAACGGTATATGCAGCCCGATCCCGCAAGCAGTATCGCTGCAGCTTCTGATCTGCACCCACCTGTAGAGTCTTGCCTGGGCAGTCCCAACACTCCTTGACCGGACCCAGTGAAACCGCGATGCGCTTGCGTCCCCTTCTGCCCTATCGTCTAGCGTTGCCAGGGCAGCCGGAGCGGCGTTCGCAGCCGTGTACCCAGAAACTCTTCCAGACTGCTGCGCACCAATACAGTGCGGCCACCGCCGGATGCGTCCGAGTGGATCAGCGTGGAAGGCACATCCTCCCAGTTGAACGCAGTACGACCGAAAACGAGCGGCTCCCACACTATGACGCGGTCCTGCTCCAGAGTCCAGCCACTCTCACGGTGGCCCTCACGCCGCGCATAGGCCGCCGGTCGCAGCACATTCTGCAAGCGCGAGCGGACCCGGTCATAGCGACGGGCGGCGTAGTCGGTCCAGGTCACCAGTCTGCACCACCGCGGCCGTTTCTGCCCTGACACCGCAAACAGGTCGCAAAGCACCTGCGAGGACAGAGCCAGCCAGTCCGGGGGCAAGTCTTGTCCTACCAGTTCGGTGTGCATCACGGACAGATATCGGCAGTACAGAGCAGTGGTCAGGCGGTTGCGAATCCGGCGGACTTCACCGTGCAAGGCCATGCGTCGCTCCTCGTCGTGGGGTGGCAGGGCCGTGGTCGTATAGATCATCAGCGCCCGCTTCATGATCTCGTCCGGAAACGCGGTGTGGTCCATGTTCATGGACAGCACAAAGCCCGGGGTCTCGGCCTCTGGGGGCACCGTCTCGTCCTTGATCATGTCCTTGCCGTGGGCGTTGAAGGATTTGCGTCCCACATCGTCAAAAACCACGGGAAAGCGCTTGAAATTGGCCTGCAGGGCGCGCAGCCGGGTCTTGGTGAACTCGTTCTTGTCCACGCTGAAGGCATTGCCAGCCCCGAACATGGAAACCATCAAGGTCTCAATCAGGCTGGTCTTGCCGCAGTTGGATTTGCCATGCACTACGGCAAACGAGGGATACCGCACTACATCCTCATCCAGCCCGACGGCCTGGGCCCGCAGGTCGCACATGAAGGGTGAGAAGTACAGCCAAGCCAGCAGAATGAAGTAGTCATCCTGCAAGCGGGCTGTATCTCCTTCAAAGGCCGACTCGTAGTTGGCAAAGAATTGGGTCAGCAAGGCTATATCCTGCTGTACCTGATCGTCGGACACATCCAACGGCAATGGCCGCCCCGTGAGCTGTGCAGATCCAGAGACACGGTTGAGGCTGAACCAAGGATTGTTGGCCTCGGCGGCCGAAGAGACAAACTGCAACCGGCGGATAGCTGTCCGCTTGCGAGGGGACAGCCGTTGTTTTCCATTACGGGCAGGCGGCAGCAGAGGTGACAGTTTCGGGGCTTGGGCCTGCGCAATCTTAAGAATGCGGGATGTCTGTTCCGCGGGAGAGGATGCCCGCACAGCCGGGTCCGGCACGATGAACACGGTCTCCTTCCTCTGTTCACCCAGAATCGGCACATCTGCCAATGCCACAGGCGCAGTTTCAAAGCGGTGGGACGGCACCTCAATGTCCGCCGCAGCCTGATTCCAGATATTGTCAAACTTGCGATTGTAGAAATCCCATGCCCTGTCATCGTCCATGGCAATCAGGGTTTCGGGCTGCTTGCCCCCCAGAGCGGTCTCGGACAGGTTGGCCGATCCCACGACTACGCGGTGGCGGTCGGATGCTTCCAGCAGATAAATCTTGGCGTGGACAATCTCCTGCTGCGCCACACGGAGCCGCAACCGCCCCGCCTGCATCTCGGCCAGCAGCCGTACCTTGCGTTCGTCTTCCAAGTCACGGATGGCTGTCCAGGTCTGTTCCGTGGCCAGCGTCTGAAACACAATGACCGTTTGCATGGAGCCCAGCAGCAGCTCGCTGCCAAAGACACAATCCAACCGGGTAAAGGAGAATTCACTCAGCATGCGCACAATGGCAGGGATGCTCACGGAATAGGTCACGACCCGCAAGGAGTCGTATCCGGCAAACAGCTCCCAGGAGAAAGGCTCGCTCTGCTCAAAACGGGCATGCACCAGTTCCAACTTGCCAATGTCGTCCATCGGCAAAGCAGTCTGGGGAGCATCCTGAAAGAGGCCTTGCCTTGCAGTGGACATACGTAAAGGGCACTTCTCCCGGTCAGGATTCATCAGATCGCGACTGGTTCAAGATCCTGGCAGACAGTGTGGCGGGCAAACGACAATGCTGACCACAGATCCGAACTCTTGCATCTTCAAGCAGACGCACGCGTTTGTCGAATCTCCATGCATCAAGACACAAGGACGAGGGAAGATCGGCTTGGGGCTTTGCATCCGTCCGAACTTCGCTTGGACGTACACGGACAGCAATCAACACCCTACAGGGGCTTGCAAGATTGCCGCTGCAGTCAACCTCTGCGCTGATGTCCTCTCAAAATGGATCCGTTTCCCGGCACTCCATGGCAGACAACACGCGAGGGCAAATCATCCAACTCTAGACCCGTAGGATGCAGACAAACTCCGGTCAATACAAATCGATATAGGCCAAGTCAAGCGAAGCAGCCACCCGCTTGACAATCTCCTGCTGTGTTTCCAGGCGGGCAAAGTAGTCCTCCAAGTGCTGTGTACTCAGCGGAATCGTCATACCCACCAGGGAGGCTTCCACACCGGGGTAAGCAGGACATTTCCGACAGGCCTTGGAGACCTTTTGAGGTATATACACCAAGAATGGGACATTGTCAGTATCACTCTCCCGCCGCCGTTGATATGACGAGAGCACGCTGTGTGCCAACATGTTCCGCATGCATACTAGACAGTGCAAGTTGACCTTGTCCTCGTCCTCCATGACATTCGGAAAAGTCTTCTCGAAGTCTTGAGCAATCATGGAAAAGTTCTGACCATGCCGTTCTTTGCATGGCTGCCACTTGCTCCAGTGTTCTGCGCAGTACCACAAGTCGTCGACAGAGACATTGTCCCGGTCGGACACTTCCTTCAGAGTCAGCAGCCAAGCCATCTGCGACTGAAGCCACTGTATGGACATGAACAGGCTGCCGGCTTTGACAATGATGTTGGCTAAATAAGGATCGTCAGTGAAATCAGGAGCGATCATTGGATTGCACCATACAGGCAGATACCGAGTCGATTTGTCTTCTGGACTACAAGGCCGGTGACAGCCCTTCCACTATCCGGTGAGTCTCCACGCTGAGATAAACCAGCCGCTGCAGATGGGAAACCAGACTGGCTGGATCTGCAGCAAACCAAGCATTGGGATCGTTGATGATTCCACTCTCCTTGTCCTGACGGATGTGCAGGCGGTCCATGGCCCACTCCAATGGGGTACGGCCATTGACCACATACTTGTGTGCCTCGTCAGGAATGTCGCGCAACGTGACGTGAGGCGTGACTTGCAGAACTGACTTGTCCAGGTCCTTGCGGGTGCCACCCCACCGCATGGGACGCTGGCCCAGTTGATACGTGTCGGGTTGGACAGCTTGCACCTCTACATCCAGTGGATAGAGAGGTCCGGTCTCATATCCCAGGTGCAGGGCAGCCAGAGAAGCTCCGGCATCTCGGAACACGGCGAAGTCGGGAGCGAAGGGGATGCGTGGCAGGTCTTTGCTCAAGTCCGCCTTGTATCGCTCTCGGTAGTCGGGGGCATGCAGCAGACCATAGAGGTAGTGCCAGATATCGTCCTTGACAATGTCAAGGGAGGCATAGTGCTCACGGAACTGCGTCAGGCACCAGTCCGTGATGTTGTCCACGCGGCGATAACCCGGAACTGTGTCGGTATCGGCAGATTCGTCCCATACCCAAGCATCAAGGCTATCGGACGAGAGTGATTCATATTGCCAGCGGGGAAAACACTGGTTCTTGGATACCAACTCCAAGTCCGGGATAACGGCGGTAATGAGCGAAGAGAAATCCTTGGTTGAGCCCCTCCCTGTTACTGCAACGACCTGATTCGGCGCATCCAGTGTGGGGAACATGAATAGTATCTTGGAGACCACTTCGATGTACTTTGGGTTGAAATAGACATGTTGTTTGCAAAAGGGACGATACATGGCAATGCGAAAACAACGCGGCAGCACAGTCAATTTCTCCTTCCTCTGCAATATGTTGCGCAGGCCTCTGGTCCATTTAATATCGGTAGGTGCATTGTTCCGAGTGGCCTGGGACACTGATAGGTGTCCCCGAGCTACCAGCCTACGGCGATGTTCGTAGAATTCTGTCATGCGTTTCATGCGCTTCATAAGCTGCCGGTTGTCAAAACCGTAGACCCACGTATCGCGGTTGGTCTTTAGCCCATTGGAAAACAACGAGAAGGCTGCCTGGGCAGTTGGTAGTCCCTTCTGTTGAGGCACTGCCAAGGGGAAGAACATCTGATACCTCGGATCCCGCTGGTCCAACCAGTCATGGTGCACATCTGGCTGGATCGTCTGCCAATCCAGGATGCCGCCGATGGAACCGAAGTCTTTGATTTTCTGTAGCTTCTCCGCCCGCGACAGGTAATCACCAATGTCCTTGTAGTGGATCCGACAGGCCCCAGAGTGGGCAGGGTCTCGCACCAGCACCATGATGGCCACGGGGGTGCGGGAACCAGAGCCAAAAATCTTTCCCCCTTCCTGTTTTGACCGTTCGCCCTGTGTACGCTGGTTCCCTCGCAGGTTGAACACGTAGAGATGGGAGAACTCGTCGGCCAGACAGGCGCGCAGCCCCGCGTCGGCATTGCCGTCAATGAAGGAGCCGTTGGTGACAAAGGCGATCACGCCCTCATCATCCCCAATGCGGTCGCTGGCCCAGCGGATAGCCAGCTTGTAACTGTCATACAGAGAGTTCTGGAGCGTGGTGCTACTGCGGGCAACGTATGTCTCTTGAATCCGGCCTATCATCTGGGGATAAACCACATTGGGGTTGTCATCGGTGGCACTTCGTTGCCCTGCAGAATAAGGCGGATTTCCTACAATGACCGTGATGTCCCGGGCTTGCTGTCGCTCTACTCGCCTACTATTCACTGGCAAGGCAGCCGCGAACTGGCCCTTGCCTTCGCTCAGATTGAAGGTGTCCGCAAATGCCATTCCCTCAAAAGGCTGATAAGCCGCATCCATACCCAGACGGCCATGATATGACTCCTCAATGTTGATGGCGGCAATGTAGTAGGCCAGAAGCACAATTTCATTGGCGTGCAGTTCAGATGCGAACTTGCGCTTCAGATCTGAATCCCGGATCAGGTTCGGATGCTGCAGCAGGCGCACCAGAAAGGTGCCCGTGCCCGTGAACGGGTCCAGCACATGCACGGTCTCTTCGGACAGCCGTCGTCCGAAGTGGGTCTGCAGGGCATAGTCCGCGGATCGCAAAATGAAGTCCACCACTTCCACCGGGGTGTAGACGATGCCCAAGCGCGCGGCCTCTTTGGGAAATGCCGTCTGAAAAAACCGCTCGTAGAGTTCCAGCAGTACGGTCTGCCGCGCTGTGGGATTGTCCAAGGCCTGGGCACGCCGCCGCACGCTGGCGTAGAAGGGTTCCAGATCCCGGGTCTCGTTCTCCAGACCCTGCTCCTCCAACAGCTCCACCAGGCGCGCCAGGGCCCGGGCCACCGGGTTGAGACCCACGAAATCGTAGTCCCTGAACAGTGCCTGAAACACGGGGCCGGTCACCAGGTGCTGTGCCACCATGGACACCACATCTTCCTCCTGCAGTTCCCGGTTCAAGGTGAGGCGCAAGTCGGACAGGAACGACTGAAACCGCTTCTGCAGCGTAATCCGCTCTGGATCGCGGATCAGCCCCGCCACACGCGTGCGAATGCGATCGGCGATCTGGGCCACATCCGCGGCCCATTGCGGCCAGTACTTGCGGTCTCCGCACTTTTCCACAATGCGGGCGTAAATGGCTCCGGGCGGGATCTTGCAAATCAAGTCCATCGGCAACTGCGGTTGCCGTATTCCACCTTCATCGCCACCATGGTCGCGATCGTCACTGTCGCCAAGGATGATGATAGGTCCGGGCCTTCTGCGATTCAGGTCCAGCGAGTTGACCTGGGCATCAAAGCGTTCGTCATGGCTGCGCAGGGCCCGCACCACATCCCACAGAGCCTGAAATGGACTGTCGCTGTTGAGAGCCTGTTCCGGATCTTGTCCAGGCGAGATCACCACGGGCAGGATGATGTAGCCGAATTGCTTGCCGGGAGCGCGACGCATGACCCGCCCGACTGCCTGCACCACATCCACTTGGGAGCGGCGCGTGCTGAGGAACAGCACGGCATCCAGTGCCGGCACATCCACGCCTTCGGTCAAACACCGGGCATTGCTGAGTACCCGGCAGACCCCTTCCTCACTCTCGCTGAGCCATTGCAGTTTGCGGGTACGGTCCAGAGAGTTGGTCGTGCCGTCTACATGCTCGATTTGACATTGCAGCAGGTCGTCGGTGGCACCTTCGGTTTCGGATTGTTTTCGGACAGTGTCAACTACATTGTTCCAATGCTTTGCCACCAGTTTGGACTGTTTGATCCGGGACGTGAAGGCGATGGCCCGCTGCATGGGGTTGTGCATGTCGCCGGTACGATTGTCAGACGCCAGGCGGCCTTCCGGGTCTGCCAGCGCATCCCAGCAACCCAGCAGGCGTACCGCATCGTCCAGATTGAGGCCAGACGACTGCGGCTGCGCCAGCAATTCCACCATCTGATCCGCCACGGCCTCGGACCGCATTGCCAGCAGCACCACCCGGTAGTCCGAAAGCCATCCTTCCTCCACCGCCTGCGCGAAGGGCATGTGGAAGAACTCGGGGCCATAGACAGATGGGTCGTCCATGGAAAAAATGTCCCGCTCCAGCCGAGCTGCCTTGGACTTGGCCCCTTCGGTGTACAGTCGGGGCGTAGCCGTGGCATACAGACGCTTGGCAGCCCGGATACGGTCGGCATCATGGACCAGCAAGAAGGGAGACACGACGGAATTGTGGCTGTCATCCAGTTTCTCCACGCCGGTGGTGCGGTGGGCTTCGTCGCAGATGGCCAGATCAAATGCCAATGCACCCTCGGCCTGCGCCTGTTCCACCAGAGCCAAAGACTGGTAGGTGCAGAACACGACCGTCATGACTCCACGGCGTTCCTGTGACAATGCCTGAGTGATGCGGTCGAGCCGGGTGGTCACGGGGAAATCCAGTTCCAGCAGCGACACATCCTCGTCCGTTGTGCCTGTCCGGGTATCGGAGCAGATGCCGACATAGCGGTGTGGTACCCCTTTCTGTTCAGCCCAGGTGCGCATGGTCTGCGCCATGAGCGCAATGGAAGGCACCAGGTACAGCACTCGCCCATCCACACCGACCATCTCTTCGGCGATCCACAAGGCCACCTCCGTCTTGCCCGTGCCGCAAGGCAAGACCAGTTTGCCGCGGTCCTGCTTCCTGAACCCTGCAATAACACTGTCGATGGCCTGCCGCTGATACGGGTAGGGCCGATGCCGGTCCTGCTCCGCAAACTGCAGATCGGCCGGGTTGTCCACAAAACTCAGCCAGTCCACATCCCATGCCGCCAGCTGCCCCCTGTCCAAGACTTTGCAGGGCTTCGCGGACTCCTGCAAGACAATCAGGGCATTGCGCTGGATGGGGCCACCAGTATTGACAATAAGGCGGGAAGTAAAGCGAGCCGGTTCGGAGGCAGACATGAAGGAATCAATCGCCTGCTTGGGTACAGGCCGGTCGTCCGCAAAAAACTTGCATTGAATGGCACACAAACCGCCGTCCGCCTCCTCCGCCACCAAGTCGATGCCAATGTCGGCATAACGGCGACCGGGCCAGTCATGCCACATCCAGACTTTGGAGAAGCGATCCCCATAGATGCCGGGATGCCGGGACAGGGCAGCCTGGATCAGGCGTTCAAAGCTTTGGCCCAGACGGGTCGGATCGGTCGATCTCTGGCGCAGGGCTGCCAAGGCTTCGTCAAGATGGGGCATAGAGCTTCGGATCTCTCAAGACATTGTTGTGGACGGGGATAACCATGTTCATTCTAAATGCGGTTTGTGTTTGGACCTGCGTGCGGCTCGGCTTGGTGCCGGTTGCAACACTGGCTTCAAAGCCGCGAGCCTCCCTCGGCTGGACCGCTATCGTGTATGCCGGCGCAGGCAACAAGATGGAATTGCCGGGACAGCCTCTGCCTTGCCCAGGAGAACGGTGCGCTCCGCTTGAAGCGGGCATACAGGCACCCGCTACAGCCCGCCCCTGCCATCCAGAGGCAAGGTTGTCTGCGAAGAGGGCTGGAAACAGGGACATGCGGGAAGGGCGCATGTCTCTGCAAGCATTACCTAGATCTGTATACACGCATTGCCCGGCTTCAGCCCCGAGGACCCACAGGACCAATCTCCCCTGCATTGGTGCATTTAGGGGAATGATGCCTCCGGAAGAGTGGGAGAAGGCGGTACATCAGATCAAAATCCGGATGCAATGCAGGAACAAGGTACACTGCACGGCGGCTCCTCCTGACTTTGCGATGGCCTTGACGCTGATCAATGATATTGGCTGACTGCCCAAATGGTCTGGTGAAAGCTCCTGAACTTGTACTGTGGCAGGGGCTTGGAGGCACCATCGAGACACCGATGCAGAGGAAGGCTGGCCGTGATGCAGTCTGGACTGTTTGTTCTGGGAGAGCGGATGGCGGCGATGGTCCTGGAATGGACCGTGATGCCAGCCTCCGGGAGCTGGGAGACCATTGATCTTGAGCTCGGGATCCTCACAGTGTCGGCACCCCACGCTCTCTCCAGGCCTGGGGCCTGCCGTATCTCCTTGTCCAAGAGAGCAGCCTCATGATCAGTCTCTGTCCGGGGACAGACTGGCAGAGAGGCGAGTCTGCCGTGCGCCAGGCGGACTCGCCCACACCCCGCACATCCGAACTGCATATCGAACCACGGAGCTCGCGCCAAGATACCGATGCGTACTGACGTCCCCCGCACCCAGGATCATATAGGCAAGGATTTCTTTGCCCACCCCCAGGCCGCCGCGGACCTCCTCGACACCCTGATGCCCGGTTCGGCGGCCCTGTTGGGTCTGGGGAATACGTACCTGCCAATCCATGTGAAGCCTGTGTTGGGGCAGGAGTTGCAGAATTTCGGGACCTCCGATACCCGCCGGGTGGATTTGGTGTTCTGGCTTGAGAACCCCGACAGCGGGCAGACCGTGGGTGTGGTCCACGTGGAGATCCAGGACCGGATACAGTCTTCGATGCCAGCTCGCTGCCTGACCTATGCCGCCCGCCTGCGGGAACATCTGCTGAAAGCCGAGATATTGCAGGACAACGGCTTGCCCATTCCCATGCAACAACTGTTGGTGCATACCGGACGGGGCATCTGGTCCCAGCACAGACCCATAGTGCCCCACACCATGGATCTGTGGAACGACAGTCGATACATGCCCATGCTGGACATTGGCGTGTACAGGGATACAGAGTGGTCGAGATTGTCTTCCACCACTGAAACCCGGGCATTCATCTGTCTGACCTTGCTGCACCGCGACGTGAGCCAACTCTTGAAGCGGGGACAGGAACACATCCCGGTCTATGTCAGCCGTATGCAGCGGCTGTTGCAACAGCTGTACAATCTGTCTGTCGCGCGGGGCTGGAGAAACCACGGCCTGGACGACACGGTCACGCGGTGGATCACACACAGCATTGTGGCGTCCGTGGCCGATACTGGGCATTTCGCGCCGCGGCTGCAGTCCGCCCGTTCTTTGGAGGACCTGGTCATGGACACACAGACATTGACGGCCGAGCTCAATGAGGCCTGGGATCAAATCAAAGCCGAGGGCCACGCCGAGGGTCGGCGGCAGGATTTGCTGGAGATGGCTGCACCCTATCTGTCCGCCGCGGCCCTGGATCGCTGTGCCGCGGCACTCTCCCACCGCGCGGGGGAGAATTTGCCATCGGTCAATGCGGTGGTGCAGGCACTGGGCGGGCCCGACGTGCCACAGACCCTGGAAATCCTGTTGACCGGCACCTCGCACGAATCTGGCTCGGGGACCTACTGAGTCCAGGGCACAGGCTCCGGTGACCGACATGCCTGTCTCACCCGGCTCGGACAGGTGGATTGAGACATACGGATCGCCGGGTGCAGAAATCCGCCAAGCCCACGTGGGCGGATGCCCTGCAGGCCACTGTGATCCGATATCCGAGCAGGCTTGGACCAGTGGGCAGAGCCCCTGTCCAAGCCTGCCGTATGTACAGGGGCTGACAAGTCCTCCACCTGTCCCATGACCTCTGGCCTGAGGACCATGGACCTTGTGCCGGACTGCGCCCCGTCCACCACATCGGCCGACGGGGTAGAGGCAGAAGTAACCTGGCGGCACTCCGCAACAGGGTGGGGCCAGGTCCCTGTTCTGGCTCTGGATAGCAGCTGTCCCTCGTTCAGGTCCTTGCCGACTCTTGTGCAAAGCCTTGGGTTTGCACCTTTGGAAACATCGGTTCTGGAACCAAAACGCTCGGTCTGCAGAACCTGCCCGTATATGCTGCTATGCACAGACGGCAGGACTGCGGATTTGATGCCTGTCTTGCACTTCAAGGCACAAGGATTCCGTTTGATGCCCCTGCCCCAAAGCGACGTTTCTCCAGGCAACCCTTGCTGTGCTTGACCCCCATGCTTGGGACAGCAAGGTCTAACGAACCGGAATTCCCAACGCGTTGCAGATGGCCACCAGATATTGCAGGGACAAATCCATTTCCCGATCAAACGCCTCGGTCGCGGTGCCGCCGTTGGCATTCGCGGTGCCCGGCACATCTTCGAGCTCCACGGAAATCGTGCCCGTGAAACCGGTGTCCTGCAAGGCCGCCATGACGGCGGTCCAGTCGATCTTGCCCTTGCCGGGCCGCCAATGGGCATTGGTCTGCCCGTCGTTGTCCGAGAAGTGCGCGTGGAACACCCGGTCTCCCAGTTCGTACACCACTTGCTCGGAAATCTCGCCCGACGGGAAAAGATGGCTGGGATCGAAATTCATGCCCAGGGCAGGGGACTGTACATGATCGATCAGGCGCATCATGGAGGCAGCATTGCGAATCCACCGGTAGGGGTGAGGTTCCAGGGCCCAGCGCACTCCGTTTTCCTCGCACACTTCACAGCAACGGGCCGTGACTTCGGCATAGACCTTCCAATTCTCTTCCCAGTGCAGGCCCTTGGGCAGATCCGCCCCCCACTCCTGGGCCACGGGCTTGTCCAGAATCCGGGGCATGGCGAGATTGAAGGCATTGGGCGAAACCGAATTGACCATGCGGGTGCCCAATTCCAGGGCCACATCCACCATTTCCTTGAAGTGGTCCACCGCGGCGTCTCGTTCCGACACCTCGGAGCTGGCCAGGCCGCGGGGGGTGGAGACGAATTCCGAGAGTTCCAGGCCCTGGTCATCCAGCAGTTGTTTCAGCGCGCGAATCGTGGCCGGAGTGTAATACTCCTTGAGGGTCTCCCGCCTCCAGGCAATGAGCTCGGCGGCCTTGTATCCCAGTTGGGCGATTCGCACCAAGGCATCGTCGTAGGGGGGCATCCAGGAAAAGGTCCAGACACTTGCACCAAATTGCATTGCAGCCTCCTGAGGGTATATTGCAGTGGGAACGCGGCAAGAGCCCAGTATATAGGGTCGTTCGAGCCCCCCCAAAGTGCACACGGGCAGCAAGTCCGATGCCTCGTTGGCACACAGCCTTCAGTAAGATTGCACCCAGAGGAAAGCCCATGTCAGCACGGACCGCCGTCCACTCCTACCTGCATGACTGTTACGCCCCCATGCTGGCTTCCATCCGGGAGCTGGTGGAATTCGAAACCCCCAGCACGGACCACGATCGGCTGGATGCCTGTGCAGCATATCTGCGGCAAAAGTTCTCGCAGGCAGGCGCCCATTGCGAGCTAGTGGAAATCACAGGTGCCGGAAATCATCTCAAGGCCACTTGGCCAGGGCAAGACCCATCGCTGTCTCCTGCACTGGTATTGACTCATTTCGACACGGTCTGGCCAGTGGGCCGCATCGTCTCGCACCCCTTTCGCATGGCAGAGGGAAAGGCATTCGGCCCTGGGATCTTTGACATGAAGACCAGCATTGTGGTCATGGAATACATCTTTCGGGCCTTGCAGGCAGGGCAGACTCTTCCGCCCAGACCCATCACGGTGCTGGCCACGGCGGATGAGGAAGTCGGCAGTGCCACGTCCCAGGACCTGATTGAAGAGACCGCGCTGGAATCCGCCTTCGTCCTGGTACTGGAGCCGCCTCTGCCGGGCGGTGTCTTGAAGACCGCGCGCAAAGGCAGCCAGGCCATCAAGGTCACCACTGCGGGGGTGGCCGCCCACTCGGGCATTGAAATTGAGAAGGGCGTCAGCGCCATCGAGGAAGCGGCGCACCACATCCTGACTGTGCAGGGGCTGACGGATCCAGACACCGGCATCACGGCCAATGTGGGCGTAGTGAAGGGCGGTACCCGATCCAATGTGGTCGCCGACTCCACAGAATTCGAGGTGGACCTGCGTGGCTGGGACAAGCAAGGCCTGGATGCGGCGATACAGACGATCCGCAATCTGCAACCCCGTCTGGCCGGCGCTGGAGTCCAGGTGGATGCTTCCCGCGGACGCCCTCCTTTGGAGTCCCAGGCCACGGGGGCCATCTTTGCAGCGGCCCGTCCCATCGCCGCCCGCCTGGACATGGATCTGCAAGGGGGCCGGACGGGCGGCGGCAGCGACGGCAACCTCACCGGAGCCCTGGGCGTGGCGACGCTGGACGGTCTCGGCGTGCCTGGGGCTGGAGCCCACGCCGAGCATGAACACATTGAACTGAACCGCCTCGTGGAGCGGGCCCAGTTGGTGGCGGCCTTGCTGTGGGAGCTGCCGTCTCAGTTTCCGGTGGGAAAGGCCTTTTCGTGAGCTTCCTTCACGGCTCCGTCGTTCAACTTGGCGTAGATGCGGGTGGTGACGGGACTGGTATGCCCCATGGCTGTCTGCGTGACAGCCAGGTCCCGCGTCACTTGATAGATCCGCGTTCCGAAGTAGTGACGCAGGGCATGGGGGGTGATCCCCCTGTCCTCCAGGCGGGCCTCATGGGCCAGTTTGCGAATCACGCCCTGCACGGTTTGCGTGGTCAGTCCTCGCATGCGGGGCCCCGCTCCCGTGTCATGGCGACAATAGAGATGCAGATTCCCGACTGACCTGGTGCAGGCGAGATCCAGGGGTTCCCGCAATCTGAGATACCGCTGGGTGGTGTCCCAAGCTTCTGCGCTGAAAAAGACCTTGCGCTCCACGCCCCGCTTGCCCCGCATCCAGAGGGAGTGATCCAGACTGTCCAGGTCCTTGCGCAACACCTTGACCAGCTCGCCCACGCGCAGACCCGTGGACAGCAGCGTCTCCATGATGGATATGTTGCGCCACTTGATCAGCTCTCCGCGATCATCTCCCGCATTCACCTTGACCGCACGGGCCGCCTCTGCCAGCTTCTGAATTTCGCTCAGCGGGGGGGGATGAGGCACCAGCGCGGGCGGCTTCTGGTTTCTGCGTAGCCTTTGGATGCCCTCTGTCAGCCGGGACATGTCCTTGGTCGATATCTGCCACAGGTCGCGCACAAACAGGAAACGCACGAAACTCATGAGCCCGGACAGATAGGTCTGCATCGTGCGTTTGTGGGCGTACTGCTCGTTCAAGAGCCAAGTGGCGAAATTGAGCAGCAAATCCACATTCAGCACGGTCGCCTCGACCTCTTCCGGCTCTATCCCCTGCTCCTGGACATATGCGCGGAACCGATTGAGCGCGGAATGGTACGTGCGGCGCGTATAGGCGCTGCCTACCGAGGCGTCTTGCAAAAAGCTGTCGATGGCCTTGTTCAGAATCATGGATTCAGTATATACGGATTTGCGGGCAGGAGTCTCCGGAGCCACTGTGCGGTCCACTCTGCTCTGGATGCCCCCGGAGAGGGATTGTCGGCCAAGCCGTCACCGCGGAGTGCAGGCATGTAACCATGCCACACCCCCGCTGCAGCGGGCAGACCCTCCCTGATGGGGCCGACCACGAGCCGGGATCGAGCGTTGCCAACCTCTTGGATACCGGTGCGCACGGCTGTTGTGCTATGTTAAGATCAGGCGGCGGAAAGCCCGAATTCCGCCTCTGTTGTGTTGTCAAGAGAAGGAGCCGCCTGTGAGTTTGCGACGGCGCATTTCGAATGCCTTTGGGTTGGACCGTGGCTCGGAAGAGAAGTCTGCTGCCGACCCAGTGGAGGCGCTGGCCAACGAAGAGCAAGAGGTGGTCACGGAGTCCCGGGCGGTCACGCCTGACCAAGCGAATCTGGCGAGCCAGTATGGGGTGTCCATTGAGCCCATCATGGCGCAGCAGGACCTGGAACGGTATTGGAAAGTGCGCGGTGTCCGGCATCTGACCCCGGAAGAAAACGAGGGCCGCCACCACATCTTCGTGCAGGCCCACTTTGCCGAGAACAGTCAACACGCCGCAGCCACTGTGCGCATCACTTGGGAAGGGGGCAGCCAGGATTTCACTCTGGAAAAGAACCAGCGGAATTCCATTCTCTCCTTTGCCATGTTTACGTGGCAAACCTGCAATGTCAGCATGGTCGATGCCCACAGTGAGCTGGTCAGCGGCCTGACCGCCAATCATCCGGACGAACTGAGTGAACGGGGCGAACGCACCGGCAACACCCTGTTTCACCACTCCTTTCTGGTTGAATTTGAAGAAACGGTGGTGGCCCAGAAGAACAGCCGCATCTTTGGCCAGATTGCCAACGGAGCCGACCTGACCTTGCAGCTGTTGGTCAATGGCGAAGTGCTGGGGTCGGGTAAAATTCCGCAGAGCGGCGCATTCAGGTTCAATTCCGTGCCCGCGGGCACTTTCGTGGTGCAAGTCACGGACCCGGACACCGACGAGATAGTCGCCCAATCCAAACCCATCAGCCTAGATGGAGTGAATGCGGCCGAAGTGAACCTGGAAGTTGCGCCGCCGCCGTCGACAGTGGAGGAAGTGGAACCCGCAGCAGAGAGGCCGGCCGCGGTCGATCTGGAGGCTCTGACTCAACCCCCCGTGGTGGAGACCCCCCTGCCGGACGTGGTGCCAGCCGCGCCCGTGCCTCCCCCTACACCGATCCAGAGGCAGGCTCCGGCCACTCGTGAGGGCAGCCCCAGCGCGCCTCAAGATTATGTCAAGTCCATGGACCACTACATTTTGTTTGGACCCCGTGAACACTTCGCTACCCGAGCGTATCTGCCGCTGCTGATGAGCCATCTTCTGGAATCAAACGCTACCTTCGGCTTCAGTCCCGAGGAAGCCCTGCACGCCAAGCGAGTCACCATTCTGGCCAGTCCGGATGTCTTGCCCGCCACACTGGACGAGAGTTTCCAGAAGCAAGGCATTGAGGTCACCCGGGCCTACGGGGATTTGGAACGTATCCGCTCCGTTATTCTGGGTGCCGCGTAGCCTGTCGCCAGATCCCTGAATCTCGACAGTCCCGACAGATATCTTGCGGCTCTGCCCAGAGCCTGGAGAGCTGCAAGAGGTTCCACTGCAATATTCATCTGCTGCACAGAACGCGGACAGAGGGTGTGTCAGTGGTCCGGGGGACAAGGATGGCGTGGGAGCGGCACAGTCCCGTGTTGATCACGGGGCCTGCCGGGTTGAACAGGGCCCAGGTTTCTGTGGCTCTGCACCTGGACCCTGCCAAGACGGACTTCGCCCGCGGCCAGGATGCGGATGGACCGTGGCGCTCCCCCGACGCAAGACCATATCGGCAAGGACTGCTTTGCCCATCCTGTGGCTGCATCCGATCGGCTCAACACCGTGATGTCCCGGGCGGCCGGGCCGTTGGGGATAGAGAGTCCGTTTCGTCCGGCCCACGTGGAACCCGTGCTGGAACAGGAGTTGCAGAGCATCGAAGCCACGGACATGCGCCGGGTGGACTTGGGGTTCGGGATCCAGGATCCCGAACGAGGCCAGACTCTGGAGGTGGTCCATGTGGAGGTGCAGGGCCGCAGGCAATCATCCATGCCCATGCAACAACTGTTGGTGCACACAGGGCGAAACGCCTGGTCCCCACACAGACCGGTGGTGGCGGCCCATACCCGGCTCGGAGACCTGTGGGATACCAGCCATGCCATTTCCGAGCCCACAGGGAGGCAGCGGGCGGACCCGGCTCGAAGGCCAATTTCAACCAACGCCCGTCGGTGTCGGTACAGTGCCGACGGGCGCGGAGCCGTTCTTGTTGCATGACTGTCTGAAAGAGGCCAAGCTGAGCGATGTGCACCTGGGGAGGATGCCAACCTGCAAGGTGACTATCCATAGGCCCTGGGACAGAATCTTCCTAGGTCTTGGGCTTCAACATTACATCAAAACCCAGGTGCCGGATCCGGGTCTGCGCGTGTGCGTCCAGTTTGATGTGCTGCACTGGCAAGACATAGCCCCGGGTCTGGTCAGCGCTTACCAGCAGCAGTTTGGGGGTCCAGGTCTCGTTGCCTGACATGGACCCAAACAGGCCGAGCAATTCCTGCACAATGTTCACGGGCTGCCAGTCATCCTGTGTCTCGGGAGCGTCCAATCCGAGTACAAGATCGCCCGAAACCGGCGGGGGTGACGTCCGGGCCTCCTGCGGCCCGACCGTGGGAGCGGATGCGACTCCTTCCTGATGGCCATTCTGACGCCTTGGCTCTGGGGTGGCCGGGGCATGTGACTTGCGTTGGGAACCCACCCCCTTGGCAAAGTGGTCACTGTCCTTCACATCATCCAAAGTCAATGAGATCTCGCCCCGGCTGGCGTTGTACCGCACCTCGCCCCGGAACACCAGGTGGGCCTGGGGTTGCAGCAAGGGATGGGCTTGCGCATAGGCGTCGCTAAAGGCGATCACGGTCATTTGACCCGTCAAGTCCTCTACCTGGATGAATGCCATGCGATCCCCTTTCTTGGTGGTGTGGGTACGCACACGGGACACTGTGGCCAGCAGGTTGACTCGGTCATCCTCTCTGTCTCGCGTCAGATCTTCGATTCGGGCGAGGTTGGGCACCGCAGCGCCAATCTTTTCAATCACCTCGTACAGGGATTCTTCGCCCACCACATGGCCCAACAGCTCCCGTTCCAGCTCCGCCAGCCGCATCGCGTCCTCGCGCGACACGGTGCGATTCGGCAGTCTCAGGGGGACCGAAATCTCTTCATCCCCAAACAGACTGTTCTGAAACTCCCGCCCACTGCCATTGGCCGTCTTCGACCGCATCATCATGGTGTCCAGCGCATCCGACAGTTGCAGGCGATTGCCCCAGTGGTCCAGGGCTCCACTGTAGATGAGGGATTCCAGAGTCTTGCGGCCTACCTCCTGCAGCGAGCATTCGTCACAAAAGGCCTCCAACGAGGAGAATCCGGCCTTGGGCCGTTTGTCCACAATCTGTTCCTGCACAGCGCGGGTCGACACGTTCTTGATTGCCGCCAGGCCAAAGCGAATGGCACTGCCGGGCGCAATGGGAAAGTCAAAGTTGCAGGTGGGATTGACCGCAGTTCCGTCACCCCCGATGTGAATGTCAAAGTCAGCCTGGCTGGCATTCACGTTGGGAGGCAACACCTGGATGCCCATGCGCCTGCATTCCGCCACGAGCCGGCTGACCCTGTCCGACCGATCCCTTTCCACCAACAGCATGGCCATCATGTACTCCAGCGGATACCGGGCCTTCAGATAGGCTGTCTGCAGCGTGATCGTGGCGTAGTTGGTGGCATGGCTGTTGTGCACAATAAAGTCGTCCGTCACAAAGTTGTGCAACTCCGGCACTTCCAGGTCGTAGGTGGGCTCTTCCCCGACATAGTCAATCCGCGCGACCTGGTCCAGCATGGTGATCGGGAGTTGCCGCGGGCCTTCCCCTGGCCACGGGCCATGGCGGAACAGAGCGCCAGGCTGCCACCCACCAGTCCAGTCCGCCCCTGCGCAGCCTGGGCCGTGCCATGCCGAAACGGACCCCAGTGGAGGACCATCAGGCACAGCAGGGTTCAGTTCCCTTTGCAATGGACCCCATTCCATATGGGCCCAGGTGCGGAATCGTGCCACGCTTTCGGCATCCGTCAGCGCAATCTGCCAGCGGGAACCCTCGCCCTGCACCGCCATGGCGGTGACCAGTCCCAACCTGAGGCCTGCATGTTGAATCTCCGCCGCCAGCGTGGCCGTATCCACTTGCCAGCCAACCCGGCCCGTCGCATCCAGGCCTGATGCCCGGTGCAGGGCCACCAGCAGATAGGCCAGACAGCCATTGGACAGTTCCCAGACCTCCAGCGGCAAGGCACCATCATGAGGAACAGGATTCCGCGCAGGGGATGAGCGGACACTCTCGGCATGGGCCCCGGCCAGCGCTGGCTGGGTCACGGCCCTTGCCACCTCTTCCAGCCGGCACGCGGTCCAGGTCCGAGTGGTGGCAACCGGCAGAGAACGAGGGACGATCAGGTCGTCCTGCTCCTGCAGGTCCTCCACATGACGCCAGCCGTGCGGAGTCAGGACCGGATGATTGCCCGTGGCTCGGAGCACCCGGCCTGAAGCGGTAATTAGGCGAAAAACAGGCCGGATGCCATTCCACATCACCGCGGTGGGGCGCTGCTGCGCCCACGCATGGGTCTCCGGATCGTAGGCCAACACCGCAGGCAGGCAGGCAGGATCGTGGTAGGCATCCTCCATGCGGACTCGCCGGCCTGTGGTGGGGTCCAGAATCAAGCTGTCTCCAGGCAGGCACTTGTTGAAGCCGTACCCTACAAAGAGCTCGATGTCGCTCCAAATGTCTTCGGCGACAGCCTGGGAAATCCCCTGGTTTCGGCTGCCCGCCATGAACACCCTGCGGGATTCCTCAATCTTCTTCTTGTCCTTCTTGCTGATGGCGGCCCGCACCAGATCCGCCTCTGCCGCGGTGTAGCCCGCCAGGCTGTGCAGGATCTCGATGATCTGTTCCTGGTACACGATGATGCCGTAGGTTTCGGACAGGATGGGTTCCAGGAGTTCGTGCTTGTACACGACCTTCTCTTCCCCGTGCATGCAGCGGGCGTACAGGTCGATGTAATCCATCGGACCCGGTCGATACAGGCTCAGGGCTGCCACCATGTGGGGAAAGGCCGAGGGCCGCATGGAACTCAAGGTTTCCGTGAAGCCCGGGGATTCAATCTGAAACAGGCCGATCGTGTCCCCGCTGCAAATCAATGCAAAGGACCGGACGGCTTCCGAACCGGACAGGGGGATTTTCTCCACGGCAATCTCGACATTGTGGCGTTCCCGAATGAAACGACACGCTTCCCGCAGAATGGTCAAGGTGCGCAGGCCCAGAAAGTCGATCTTGAGCAGACCCAGCGACTCCAGGACCGGATATTCATATTGCGTGACCGACTTGGTTATGGTCTTGACCCCTCTGCTCAAGGGGGTGTAGTACCACAAGGGCTTGTCCGCCACGATCACGGCGGCGGGGTGAATGCTGGCGTTGCGCGCGACCCCTTCCAGACTCTTGGAAATGGAGATCATCTCCTGGAAGGCCTCCTCGCGGGTCAGCGCCGCCAGTTCCGGATTGAACGCCGAACTGTCCTGGTCGGTCAGCTGCTTGAGGTCTGGGGCCCCTGGCCCCGAAGGGATGGCCTTGGCCACCCGGTCCACGTCCGCCAACGGCACATCCAACACGCGCCCCACGTCTCTCACGGCCGCCCGCGACATCATCCGTCCGAACGTCACGATCTGGGCTACCTGGTCTTCGCCGTACTTTTCCTGGGTGTAGCGAATCAGCTCTTCCCGTTGATCATCGGGGAAGTCAATGTCAAAGTCCGGCATGGAGATCCGGCCCGGGTTGAGGAACCGCTCAAAGATCAAACCATGGGCAATGGGGTCCAGGATCGTAATGCCCAAGGCATAGGCCACGATGGAGCCGTTGCCCGAACCACGCACGTTCCACCAGATGCCCGCCTGGCGGGCATGGCCACACAAGTCGGACACGATCAGGAAATAGGAGGAGAATCCCATGTCACTGATGATCTGCAGCTCTTTCTCCTTGCGTGCCTGGACTTCCGCGGTCTCGGCCTGGTCGGCGTAGACACGGCGCAGGCCCCTCTCTGTCTCTTCCCGCAGATGCGAGTCATAATCCCGGGCCCCGGCCGGCAACGCAAAAGGCGGCAAATGAAATTCGTCGTCCTCCGGGTCCACATCGCACATCCCGGCGATCAGCAGAGAGTTGGTGAAAGCCTCTGAAGGCAGATCGGCATAGCCCCGAAATGCGTCTTCCATCTGCTGGCGACTACGCAGAAAAAAGCTGTCGCCATCCATTTTCATGCGCTTGTTGTCTGTGTACTTGCTGCCGGTCTGGACACAGAGCAGCACATCCTGATAGCGGCTGTCCTCCTGACGCACATAGTGAACATCGTTGGTGGCAACCAGTTTCACGTCATGGGTCCGGGCCAGCCGCAGCAGCGCACGGTTGACCTTGGCCAGAGCCGGAATCTCATGCTGCTGCAGCTCGATAAAGAACCGTTCGCGTGTAAAGACATCCAGATACCATTGCAGCCGGGTCTCAGCCTGCTCCGCCTGGCCATTCAACAGCAGGGACGGCAACTCGGCACTGAGACAGCCAGAGGTGCAGATCACGCCTTTGGCGTAGGCGGCCAGATGGTCATGATCCACGCGGGGACGATAGTAGAAGCCTTCCAGGTGACTGTCGGAAGTCAGCTTCAGCAGATTGCGGTAGCCGGTGTCGTCTTGGGCCAACAACAGCAGATGGTGGCTTTTGCGGTCCAGGTTGGCATTGGAATCATGCATGGATCGCCCGAATTCCGTCTGGTAGGCCTCCACCCCCACAATCGGCTTGATGCCGTGGCCTTTGCAGGTGCGACAGAACTCGATGGTGCCGTGCATGACGCCATGGTCCGTCAGCGCCAAGGCCGGTTGCCCCAGTTCCGCGGCGCGCTGGACCAGGCCCTCGATGCGGCTCAAGCCGTCCAGCAGGGAATACTCAGAGTGGGCGTGCAGGTGAACGAATTCCTGGGTCATTGCTGTTTCGACTTGCCGTGGTGGATTTCAGGATCTTGCCATTTTCCTATAGAGGCACTGGGTTCAGCACCCGAATGCAGGCTTGGTGCTATCTGATGGCGCGCCAGAGGCTCCTTGTCACGAAGCATCCATTCCCATGGGTCCGGTCCCAAGCACAACACAAGAAGCAGCCCCCGCAATTGCAGCCAACAGCCCCCGCCTGCAGGTGACAAGATTCAAGTCTGCGAGTCCAGTGCACACCCGACTCGGAAGTTGCCGCTGTGGCTTCCCCAACTTCTTGAACCAGTCAAGACCTGCCTTGTCCGCACATCGCCTGCCCCATGCGGACCCCACCAATTCCACAAGCAAGGCAACTGCATTCGTTGCAATATCAGTTGGCGGATTCAGAATCGTATGGTTTTGCATTTTCGTCCATCCCGTTCCAGGATGCGTCGCAATGGGATGACAGCAAAATCATACTCGTACCATTCGGCTAGAGAGGAGCGTATCTCTCTGTAGGCGGCGCCAGCGTCTTGGTCCAGTGAAGTCTTCCATTGCAATCCGTCAGTCCCTGACTTCCATCCAATCATGATCCGGCGCAAATTGGACCGAATCGATTCAATGAACTCCTCGGCCTGATGCCGCTCGAATTTAGGATTGTCGGGAAGAATCCAGATCACCTCAGGCGCCTCATCTACAACATCCGGATGGAGCACTATCGCTTCCTCGTCGATTCTTTCGAAGAATTCCACGTTGGTGCGCTGAATGCCGGCGATTCCATGCCTGTGGAGTGGCAGGCAAAGAGGATGTATGTCCACTTGAAGTGAAAAGTCATCGTCCATACACTACACCGTTGACACGAATTCTTTGCAAGACAACCAAGACACAAGCCCTCCGGCACCTTTTGATGCAAAGGCCATCAAGGGGATAACAGGCGAGACCTCTTTCACAAGCCACGCAAGTATTCCAGAAACGCCTTGGCATGAGGACAAGACTGCTCAACTTGGGCGGGGTCGATTTTACCGAGTATTGCAAAGGATGTTGCACCCTTTGTATAGGGTCGAGAACATTTTCGAGTGGCCATTTTGATTCCATGCAAGATGTCCTCCTTGGGCGCCTCTTCCAACTCCGACCATTGGTTTATGTGTCTCTCATTGAAGGATCTTCCGAAATGCAATTTCAGCGTTTCCCGATCCGCCAAGAACCAAGTCTCCATTACCTGTACCATCAGATAAACAGAAGCATCAGTGACACCGTAAGGTGTTGAGGTGTAGGCCATTGGTCAAATTTCCGCAGAAATGCCCACTTGGACTGGCCTGTCCTGACCGCCACTTCACTGTCAATGAGCAAACGCGGCATTCTGGCCGGATCAGGATTTTGGACGGCTTGCACGAAGTTCTCATACGTCTGATTTCGCGCACCTCCCATTACAATCCTGGGCTTTCGGGTTGACAAACCTGCGGCCGCAAAAAAGTTGCTCCATCCCCTTCGGAACTCATGGGCCACCATGGCACCGCGGTGGCCGCCTTCAATGTGAAGTTCGACTCTTGCCACCGGTTGCCTCCGATTTTGCCAATATTCCATAATTCGCCAAGACTGTACCGTCTAAGCCCAACTTCCAGGTTTTCAGAATCGAGCCGCTCAAATCTGGACTGACCCTCCTTCCTCGCACAGACCACAACACTCGCGGGCAGGTCATGCAAGGCATCAATCAACATATGGAGATGGGTGGTGACTATGAGTTGTGTTCGATGGGAAGCCTCCACCAGCAACTTGGCGAGAGCTGGTATCACGTCTGGATGAAGACCCGTCTCGGGTTCCTCAATGGCAATGAGGGGAGGAGGGGATGGATGCAACAACACGAGAAGAAGACAAATGTCACGCAGTGTGCCATCAGAAAGGTGGGTGGCCGGTATCACACGCCCCCCGCTGCCTTCAACCCGAAATAGCAGATGCCCTTGGTCGACCTTGAAGAAAACTCGTCTGATGCCGTCATACAATTCCTGCAACGCCTCCAGGAAATCATCTTCGGTCTGCTTGTTGAAAGAATTGAAAACCAATTTTGTGCCTGGCGCAGAGAAGCCGCAAACGACCAATGCCGATATATGGGCATTGCTACATATCGTCGATCTTAGAGCCAGCGCAAGACGGGATGGGTTCCAGGGTCCCGAATTTGCGAAAGAATCGATTCTCGGGGCTGCAGGGCTTCTTTCGGAATAGAACACAATCCTGTACTTGAGCCCTTGCGGGTGTTTCGCAGCACCGCCATTCTTCCCTGGCAGCGACAGAGGAAAGGAAAGGGCTCATGCTCAACTGATGCCTGGTTCTCGATGCTCTCCTGCACAACTTCCAAGTGTCCCTGCCGATTCGCAATCCCTATCCTGTGTCGCAGAGACATGTCTCCGATGGGAGAATCCGTAATCACATCAACCACTGCTCCCGATTCTGCACTGGGGGCCTTCCAAAGCCATTCCTGGATGCCGCCTTTGGCTTCAACGGGCTGCGACAATCGTTTGGGGGCAGCCCTCAGAAGACTCAGGACATCCAGCAAATTGGACTTGCCCGAGCCATTGGCGCCTATCAGAACATTCAACGGTTGCAACGGCAGGTCGATCCCGCTCGGTCCAAAAGAAAGCAGGCCTGACACCTTGAGCCTGTGAATAAGCATGAAAACCTCATTCGTTCGATCACCCAAAATCCGGCGCGCGCCTCAGAATCATTGATCTACAGAACCGTGAGGGCAACGACTGCGCAACCACTGTGGGCTGGAGCGCTTTCCTTGCGGTCAGTGTACAACCTGTGGTGGAAGTTTCTGACTGGATGGGAAATCGACAAACGCCCAGTGGCAGTTCCTTGTTTGCTCCACCCTCGGACAAGCAGCCGCGGCAACAGTCTCAAAGCCGCCCCATTGGGCTTTCGGATGTCAGGCAGGCATGAATCCACGCGGGCCGTCTTGCTCCCCCCTTCACATCACCACCACCATCTTGGTGCCCTTGCCCTCCTTGACACGGTTCACGGCAATCACAAGGTCTTGGAGAGCGCAAGTGTGAGAAAGAATGCGGCGGATCGTGTCTGTGTCCTCCTGTAGCCAGCTGTGCGCTTGCCAGAAGTCCTGGACAGAGGAACCGAAAGTGCCGGTCAGGCAGATCTCGCCATAGTGCAGCCAGCGTGGATCGATTTCCAGCATGTCCCCCTGGGGCGTGCCGCCAAAGATGTTGATCACGCCCCCCTTCCGTACGTACGGCAGGGCATCCACCACGGCAGGGACGAAGCCCACGGCCACGATTACCACATCCGCGCCCCTCTGCCCCGTAAGAGCCAGGATGGCCTCCCGGACATCTCCGTCTTCAGGATTGAAACAGGCGTCCGCCCCCATATGGGCCGCTCCGGCCAAACGATCTGCCTGGAAGTCAACTGCAATCACCCGCGCTCCAGCCCTGTGGCTGGCATATATGTTGAGCTGGCCCATCGGGCCACAGCCCACAACCACCACCGTGTCACCGGGTTGCGTGCGGCATTGCCGACTGGCCGCAATGGTGCAGGAAAGAGGCTCTATCAGCACTGCCGCTTCAAAAGGCATGGCGCCAATGTCCACCACCCCACCCAAGGCCAGGATTTCGGCGGGCACGCGACAATACTCGGCAAAGGCTCCATCCACACCGCGGCCCAGCCCAAATTCCTTCTCGCACAAGCTATGCTTTCCCAGCTGGCAGAAGTGGCACTGGCCACAGGCCGCAATGGGATACACAGCCACCCGCTGTCCCACTTCCCAGGCAGCCACGCGGCTGCCCACTTGCGCAATCGTGCCAGCCAATTCATGTCCCAAGACAGCAGGAATGTGGCGTGGCGGGCTGAGGCCAGCCAGTTGCTTGACATCCGTGCTGCACACACCGGCCGCCCCCACTTGGACCAGGATTTCGTCCGGCCCAGGGTGAGGACAAGGCCATTCCTCTATGCGGATGTCGTTCAAGCCATGAACTACGGCTGTCTTCAAGGCATTCCTCCTACACGCACCGCAGGGTGCGCCACTCGGCCAAAAGACCCTCAAGCAAGTTCGGATCTCGCTGACCCACCTGGCTCTCGACCCCGCTGCACAGATCCACACCGAACGGCGCTGCCGTCTCCACCGCCACTCGCACATTGTGCGGCCGAATGCCACCGGCCAGAAAACAGGGAACTCCCGGCAGAGACGCCATCTGCTCCTTGACCAAGTCCCAGTCCGCGGTCACCCCAGTGCCACCATATCGGACCTGGCCGTCCCGCGTAACTTGGGCATCAAACAAAAGCCTGTCGGCTCCGGCATCCAGATAGGCCTGCGGCGCGGCCTGGGAATCCAGCCAAGGCAAATGTATGGTCTTCCAAATTTCAACCGGCACTTGTCGACGCATTGCGGCCAGCAAGGCCGGCCTCTCATCACACTGCAGTTGCAGCGCAAAAGGCTGCAACACTGTCACCACCTGCCTGCCCAGGGCCAGGCTGGGATTGCAAAGCAAGATGACCACCTTGCAGGAGGTGGCCTCCGCAATCCCCTGCGCTTCGGACAGGGAAACCGAGCGGGGGGAAAAGTCCGCATGCACCACGATCCCGCAGTAGTCCACTTCGGTCCCATTCAGCATCCGGGCGTCCTGGGGACTGGTCGTACCGCAGATCTTGAGTTCGCGCTGGGGCGGGGTGGTCACAGCAACATCCTGTGGCCCACATTGTCGGCTTGCGTGATGAATATGTCGCCCCCGCCTTGATCCAGGAGCCACTTCTGCATATTGGCCTTCAGAGCCTCCAAGTCTGTGCCAAAGGCAAAAATGGCCGGGCCCCAGCTGCTCATGCCCACCCCTTGGCCGCCGATGTCCCGCATGTGCGCCATCGCGGAGTGTACCATCGCGGTCTGGGTGCGGACTTCCGCCTGCTTGAACCCCAATGCCTGATAGGCCTCCATGCTGTGGCAAAAGCGGGCCAGGTCCCGCTCGGCTATGGCGGGCAGCATTTGCATCAATGCTATGCGGCACATGCGGTCCACTTCGGAATCGGGCACCGGGCACTCTTGGGCAAAGATTTCCAGCTCCCGCTTGCCGTCTATGTCCAGTCCCGGCGGAACGCAGATCAGGATTTGCCACTCGGGCGGGAAAGGAACCTGCACCAGCACGGGAGGCGGGCAGGAGTCCTGGGCAGCCCGCGACGGCATGTATGCCTGCTTGGACCCGGGCCCGGTGCGAAAGGCATGACCGCCATCCAGGATAAAGCCACCCCCTTCAATGGCGGCCGTGCCAATGCCCGACGTGCCGCCGCGGCCCATCATGCGGGCCAATGTCAATGCCGGCCGCGGATTTTGCGCCAACAGGGACACCGTCCGAGCGGCCCCCACCAAGATCTGCGTGGCACTTCCAAATCCACTGTGCGCAGAGGGCGATTGTCGGACCGACAGCGACACGCCCGGGAGCTCCAGACATTCGCAGACGGTACGCAAACCGGTTTCCAACCGTTCCCGGAGCGACGGATCCCGAATTCCCTGGACGGCAACGGCAGCAGCATGGTCGGCCACCAACACGGTAGCCGGTTCCTGAATGGCCAAGCCAATGCCCCCGTCCACCCGGCCCAGCGATCCGTTCATGTCCAAAAGACCAAAGTGCAGTCGGGCCGGTAGCCGGCACACTATGTCAGACATGCAGAAGGAGATTGACGGGCTGCGGACCACCGATGCGAGGACACATCATTATACTTGGGATACGGGACGGTCTCCCTGTCCACACGGGATCTCGGCACTTGATCCCCAGCCGATACTGCAGGTTCGGCCCCTGCCACATACACCGTGAGAGATCATGGCTCCCTACCGGAAGAGTGATGAGGACAAGGCTCTGGCCGAAGATCCGCCGGTGCAAACCGGTCGGCTCGTGCTGACGGCCTGCACCATGCTGTGCCAGGCTCTGGCTGCCCATCCGGCAGAATTGACATTGCAGTCTGTCGAACCTCGCACTTGGCCCGATACCAGCCTGGGACTGCCGCAACCCGGAACCGTATACGCTCCGGTGGTTACACCGGGCTACGTGCTGCGCCTGCAGCGGGGTTCCGATATCTTCACCTTTCATTCTGCGATTCAGGGTCCCCCTGTGTGTGCGGATCTGTTGCCGTCTCCGGCATTCGACGCCGATCATCCCCTGATCGCCGATGCCATACTGGACCTGGCGGAGCGGTTGCAGACTCGTTTTTCCTGCATTGCATTGGTGCATGCCGCAGTGCAAGATCCTTCCAATCCCAAGGAAGGCCCGTCCCAGGCGGATGTGCACACTGCCGGACAGCCGCCGCACTTGCACGTCGTCTTGCGATGCGGCACCCGGACATATACCTATCGGGGGCCGCTTGACAGAGCCTTGACCTATCGGTCATAGGGTTGCCTGGACACAAGAGACATCCCCTGCTCGGCATTGGGTCCCAACTTGCCATCGTTGATGCACTCCAGACTTGCGCTGGCGCGGCAGGCGCAGTGGAGACCACTGGGTCGTATTGCAACAAATTGCCGCCAGCCTCTGGCATTAGGATGGCTTCCTTGCACGATCAACGGGCCGGGCGCGGAAATGGCGGTCGAGCTTCAACCCCGGGAGTTGGATGAAGCGATGGCGGATTTCGCGGCGCGCGGAGTGGGAGTGCACTCGGGTGACAACCTGACACGCGACGAGCTGTACGACGAGGCAACCCGCGGTCCCCATGCAATCCGTTGACACCAACGTACTGATCCATGCAGTCAGCACATGGTCAGCGGAGGCCGACAAGCATTACATCGCTCTTGCATTGTTGCGCAAGCCGGACTTGGCGGTATCGGTGCAGGTATTCCAAGCGATGCAAGGGCAATCCTCATGTGCAATCGCCGCAACGGCTCCCAAGGCAGCGTCCATCTGGTTCCACCGCGAGTGGCACTGCACATTCAGGACCCGATCCACCTGCGGCATAGGCTGTCCCAACCGCCGCGCCAACTCTACTTTGCCAATGCCACGGTCACCCGTCACCCCCGGCTGGCAAGGCCAACAAGCTGGTTCTCGGCTCCACCCCGCTCCAGGCCGCTGATTATGAACATTACATGGTCGGGCATACTTTGTGTCATTCTGAGCAGAGCGAAGAATCTCGCCTGTATTATCAGGTCACAGAGATAATGGAAATTCGTAGGTTTATTAACCCGCTGGATTCCCGCTTGCGCGGGAATGACGGATTCTGAGAATACCCCCCAAACCGACTCTCACGGCTATGTCCAGCAAGGCCAGGAGAACTACGTACCAGAGGACGAACCCCCACGAGCCCGATGCCAGCGCCTCCATGTTCACCAGCGGCACCGTCAGGATATGAGCACCGGCAGCCATGGTGAAAACCGATGCCTCCGCGTGGAAGAACAACTGGTACACTACCCTGAACAGGATTCCGAGGGCGAGCATCCCCAAGAAAACGCCCAGAACACCGAAATTCGTATACATTTCCCCGATCTGATGTATCTTCATGGCGTTGATTTCATTGCCCTCGGGCAGAAACCCCAGACGCTGCCCAAGGTTTCCCATTTCCCTGGGCTTATCCTCCCAGAGGAACCGGGGGACGAGCTTGAACAGTATCGGGTAGTAGGACTCGCCCTTCAGATACGGCACGTTCTCAGGTACCTGTTTGACGATCCAGGCAATACGCAACAGCACGCTCAAGCGCCTGGCCGAAGAGTCCATTGACCTGCGGAGGCGGTCGAGGGAAAAGACGTTTCCTGACCTGACGAAGTCCCACAGGACTTGCGCGTAGATTCCCACCTTTCCAACCTGGGATGTATCGACACTCGGCGCAAAGGGGTTCCTGCCGACCGAATCGGCCGTCTCCGTCCTCAGGGTCACTGGAGGATACCCAGCGGCCATGTCCCTGGAGCGCGGAGCGTAGATAAGCGTCGCCCGCGAGCCTCCCCGGGTGAGCGAGGAGCGGTCCCCCTCGGAGTCCAGGACCGCCGCGAGCCGGAAAGTCACCCGCGAGTCTGCCACCAATATGTGGCCCACCAGATACTCGGCCCAGTTGTCCCCGTCCACCTCGACCCGAATCGTGTCTCCTGGATACACGCTTGCCATATCGGCGATACTCGACTCATCCGTCACGCCAATGAGCAACCGGCGATTCCCGGGCTCTGTCGATGAATCTACCTCCCACGTGGTGGTATCGAGGGTGCCCAGCTGGAACTCATCATCAGCGTCCACACCGCTGTAGGCACCCGGCACGAATGTGGCGCGGCTGACTCTCTGCTTGGCGAGAATGGCGCTGGGTTGATGCTGCGGAGTGGATCGCACGTATAAGCCGGTTCTGACGTTGGCGATGTCATAGGCCGGCAGGCGCACCAGGTGGACGCACCGTCCGTCGACCACCTTCCCGTCTTCGCTGATGCTGAAGTCGAAATTATCATAACTGTACCCGACCCTGTGAGGGGGCAGGTCTTCGGCATTGACCGGGAATATGTGCAATAAGTACATGAGCGTGGTGCCAGGGCCGTCGGCCTGTTCCCCACTGCACGCGGCAGGGTTCTTGTGAGAATATGCCAGGACGCCATCCGTAAGAACGATGCTATAGTCGGATTCCTGAACCACCAATCCATCCCTTGTGGCAGAGGGGCTGAACTCGTTGACTGATATGCGCGTGGAAATGTCCGCGTCCACCCCGTGCGTCCAGATCAGAATGCGAAGCTGCGACCGCATGGGCAACAGCACGAAGACTAAACCCGCCGCCGTCAGTACGCCGTAGAGTGCCCCCCGCCACGTCGGGACAGGGACGGTTATGACCCAGGCAATGAACAGCGCAAATATGACGTACAGCCCATGATTCACCAGTCCGGTGCTCACCCCCATCAGTATGTAGTAAGCCACCAACAGCCACATAAATGCCTTGCCCGCGAGGCCGAGCTCGCCGCGCAGATGCAGGTAGAACAGGACCAGGACGGACAGGATAGTGAACTGTCCCAACAGTTCGACCGGAAAGGCTATCGCCGGCGGCAGCAGAGTCTGGCCCGCGTAGAAAGCCACTACGGCGGCATTGTCGAGATATAAAAACGGCGCGGCGGCAAGCCCTATGACCACCGCCAGCGCTATGACGAGTTTCCGGTTGTCTCCGGGGATAACGTTAAAGCGCGGGAGTTTGGCCGCCAGCCGCTGGCGAACGAGCCCAAAATATCCTACCAGCAGCAGCGCCCAGCCCGCCAGCGCCAGAAAGAGCGCGGTGTTGATGAGCGAATTCTCTATAAAAGGCTCTTGGCCGAACCAGTTCCCGCGCAGGCTGGTCAGCAGGAACACCGGCGTACCGAAGTTCAGCGCATACGTAACGCCGAGAAGAGGCAGCAGAGAATGGCCCCAGTCCCGGTCGGACGCCCACATCAGCGTCGGCAGCGAGCAGAGGACAAGGAGCAAGGAAGCCATTAGACGCTGCAACGCGGTCGGATTTGCTGGGGCGTACAGATTCAGCGCAAGAATCACCACCGCCGTCAAAAGGGCCAACATAGCGACGCGCCGGTTGACAGCGCACTTGCTGATGAATTCGGTAATGAAACTTGCTCGGTTGATGGGACGCTCCTCACTGCTCACGGCGCAGCCATTGGTGTGAGGTGTATTGTGCCAAATTGGGTTATGGAGCCTTGCGCTGACGACCAGTCGTCAACCAGGTCGGCCCACAACCTTCTCAAACAATTCCAGATACCGATCGGCGGCCCGCTGCTCGGAAAACTCGGCGGCGCGGCGACGCAGGGCCGCTTCCGGGGTCCGGTCGCCTTGCAGCGTCTCTACCATCGCCCGGGCCAGGGCCGGGGCGTCCCCCACCGGCGTCAGTTTGCCCCATTTCCCATCCTCGAGTATCTCGCGCGGCCCATGGGGAGTATCGGTGCTGACCACCGGTGCACCGCAGGCCAGGGCCTCGAGGAGCACGTTGGGCAAGCCCTCCCAAAGGGAGGAAAGGGCGAACAGCCTGGCCCGGCGCATATAGCGAAAGGGGTTTTCGTCAAAGTCAATGAACCCCAGGTCATCCGCCACGCCATAGTCCTGCGCCTGGGCAACCAGGCCAGCCCGGTACGGCTCGGAAAGGTGGCCCATGATGACCAGCCGCGCCCGGAGCGTGCGTCGCAACTGCCCAAAGGCCGCTACCAGCGTGGGGTAGTCCTTTGCAGGCGCCTCCCGTCCCACGCTTAGAATGACCGGCGGCTGGCCGTCGGCAAACCAGGGGTGGCCCGTTTCTTCTTGCGCCGCCTGCCATATCGCATCGGACGGTATGGGATTGTAGATGGTGTGAATGCGCTCGGCATTCACGTCCAGGAATTGTGCCACCTCCCGGCCCACACCCTGGGAGACGGCGACCACCGAGTCGGCCTTGGGGTAGAGCGCCCTCGCCAAGCGCTGTTCGTATTCGCTGTAACTCATATAGATGCTGTTCCTCACTGAAACAATCACGAGGGGGGGGGCGGATCCACCGTAGCCCGAGCTGCCGGTGCTGTGCACTGAAATAACTACAGGCAGGGAGCCGGCCGCCAATTCCACCCCGTTGACGGCTGCGAAGTTGGCCGTCGAAACAGCGGCCAGCAGCAGCGTAGGACGCTCTTGTCGGATGTAATGGGCGACTAAATGAGCAAACACAGCGCCCTTGATGTTGATGTTTATTCCACGCCGCTTGCGCCGGAGCACCAGCCAGTCCCGGACTGCTGATAGGGGATTGATGGACAGGGGCTTCACTTCGACGCCGCGCTCCCGGCAGCGGCGGATTACCTCCCGGTCCGATTTCCTGAGTCTAGGGTAATACAGCCGCATCCCCTCCGGCAGACTGTCCGGGTACGCTACTGTGAAGCGCCCCACCAGGATATCCACCCGCCAGCCGCGCCGGATGAGCGTCTCGGCCAATCTGAGGGCAAACCGCTGCGCTCCGCCTCCCCCCAGGCTGTGCAGCACGATCCCGAGGTGGAGCTTATCTGCCGCCGCCGTCACGCCAGCGCCTCCTGACTTGCATTCCCGCGACGGTATGTATGCCGCAGTATTGAGATTGCGAAAGGCATCAAGACCACGACAAAGACGATGAAGTAGGCCGTGTTGGCCCAAGCCACACCCTCTGCGCCATACCGGGGAGCCAGCCAGACGATGATGGCAAAGGAGGCCGCGAGGCCGCCCCCCGCCCCCGCCACGGACGGCCAAACGCGCCCCGCAGCCGCCGGCAGAATGGTGAGGGCGGAAACGCTGGAAGAGACGAATGAGCCGACGAGCATAATCAGCACCAGCGGGGCGGCACCCGAGAACTCCGCCCCGAGGATGAGCCGGGTTATGGGCTGATGGAAGATGGCGAGCAGACCGAATACCGCGACGGCCAGCGCGAACGTCGCCAAGGTAAACCGGAGGGACGACCGACGCAATGCTGTTCCCCGGCCCGCGTACCATTGCCTGCTGTACTCGGGCTGCACCGCGCCCTTCAGCGGCAGGAATGGGTATCTCGTAGAGTCTGCTATCTGCCGCGCTCCCCGGTACAGGCCGACGTTGGCTGCGCCGGTGAATTGCGCCAGAAGGATGGAGTCCATACTATGGGCCAGTACCCAGATGGCGGATTTCCCGAATGCCCCGGTCTGGAATCGCACCACGTCCGACGGGACTCTGAGCGATAACGAGCGCAGGAGACCTGCCATTCCCGCCTGCGGTGCGGAGACCGTCGTGGCAACCAACATCCCGGCCCCGCTCACCACAGCGCCCGCAATATGGGCCAAGACTACGGCAAGCAGCCCGCCCCCCGTCAGCCACACCGCCGCCAGCAGGCCGATCCTGGTTAGGACGCCGGCGATAGTAACTGCCAAGCCCAGCGGCACGCGATCGGACAGCCGCAGAGCCGCCAGGGTCTCTGTCCGCGTCGCCAGAAAGACGCCCACGACGCCGTACAGGAGCATCGCATCCCGGTGGGTGTGGTCAATGCCCAGCAGGCTGCCGGCCGTGAAGGTGAGGGCTGCGATGAGGGCATAGGCAATGAGCGACAGCCCCAAGGATACGGCCAGCGTGAACCGCAGTACCCGGGACGCCTCCTCGGGCCGTCCCTCCGCCACGCCCCGCGTCACGAAAGCCGTAACGGTCTCGCCGCCCGGTATGGCCAGCAGTCCGTAGATGAGGGCGGCGACGGCCATGACAACGGCCAGAACGCCGTAGCCTTCCGGTCCGAGAATCCTGGCGGCGATGAACACCTGCGCCAGTCCGCCCAGAAGCTGGGCCGCGGTAATGGCGCCCATCCAGAGGGTCTGCCGCGCCAGACGCCGGTCCGAGACCGGCAGCAGCCGAGCAATCAGGGGGTGATTCAAACGCCGTTACGTCCTGTCCTCGAGTTGCGTGTCCCCAATCTCGCGGCATCTCTGATCAGGTTGACTGAGCTTTGTAACGACACACTGTTTGTCTCCAAACGCTTTTCTCAGAGTTTCTGCTACCTCCTAACCGTGTTCCGGGAGATGTTCAGCTCCCTGGCTATGTCCCGGATCCCATGCCCAATTCCCTTCAATTCGTATAGCTTCTTCACTTCTGCCACCGGAGGAGCGTTGCCCACCTGCTCCGCCAGTTGCCAGCCGCTCTTGCGTTCCACCGGAGTGAGCAGTCCTCTCAGATAGTCCAGCTGAACATGCAGCCCGTGATCACTTCCAGGGCCCCGTGTTGCACCGCCATGGTTGCCGCTCGCCCGCGAGACCGGTGCCGAGTCCGTCCCACCGCACAACATGAAAGGGCAGAGCGGCCGATCCGCCGCCAGTGACACAGGCGTTTTTTTGATCTGGCCTTATTCGGCAGCCGGTGTTTCGGGTGCCGCGGTTTCCAGATTCTGACGGGCTGCGGCCAACGCCTCTTCCACATTGTCGCCACGGGCACGGGCTCTGCGCACCGCGGACTCTTCCGCCTGGCGCACAGACTGTGTCTGCCGCGTCAGCATTTCCATGTTCTGCTTTTGTTCCAATCGCCTCATGAAGCGTTCCACCTGACCCGCGGTGTCGATGATCCGCTGCTCGCCGGTATAGAAGGGATGGCACTTGCTACAGACATCGGTCCGGATTTCGGCCTTGGTGCTTCCAGTCACCCAAGAATTGCCACAAGAGCATCGGACCGGAACATTTTGGACATACGCGGGATGGATCCCTTCCTTCATTGCTCACTTCCTTCCACGGGCTGGACACTGACCTTCTTCCTGTTCTTCCTAGCCCATCCGTATGTGACCACACCATCCTGAGTGGCAAACAAGGTGTCGTCCTTGCCTCGCCCCACGTTGTCACCTGGATGGATACGTGTCCCGCGCTGCCGCACCAGGATGGATCCGGCCCGCACCATCTCGCCACCGTATCGCTTGATCCCCAGGCGTTGGGCGTTGGAGTCTCGGTTGTTGCGACTGGAGCCGCCCCCTTTCTTGTGTGCCATACAGCCTCCTCCTCCACTGCGGCCTTGCTCTAGGGCCCTTCAATGCTCTGGATCTGCAGACGAGTCTGCCGTTGTCGGTGACCGCGGCGCACTCGCACTCGCTTCTTGGCCTTGTAGCGGAACACCTCCACTTTGCGATTCTTGTGCTGACCGGTAATTTGGGCACTCACCCTGGCACCCGCGACCAGTGGCTGGCCTATCTTCACGTCATCACCTTCGCCCAACATCAGCACATCGGTCAGTTCGATGCTGTCCCCGGGCTGGCCTGGCAGCAATTCCACCAACAGAGTCTGGCCCTCGGTCACTCGGTATTGTTTGCCACCGGTACGCACTACTGCATACATCTCAATTGTTCCCATGCGCCGACAATGGCGGCTTGCACCGCGCGAAACAGCCATTGTACAAGGTTTTGCTTTCGTCCCCCAAAATGCCAAGTGGCAGATTTTCCGGAAAATCTCACGCAACTTGATGTGGCTTTGGGAAGACAGGCGTAGTTCCCGCCGACCTGCCGGCGTTGGGCAGGGGATGCATTCCCCTGATGCCAGTACAGGCCACAAGGCAGAGCGTGTCCAGTGACCCATAGCTGACGGGGGAGACCCAGGACCTGTGGAGGTCAGGTGTGCTTCCTTGTATATGCAGGACCCGCTCCCGTTGTGATTTCCCCCTGCTGTCTCTGTCTTCCCATGGTACGGCTTTGCGATGGCCCTGCCCAATGGGTCTGGTCCTGCAGGCCCCATTGTCCGCGGGTGACAGTCTGCATTGTGGCGATGTCTGGAGGCAATCTGGACAGACGCCATGAGGCAGAGCCCAGCAGATTGCTTCGTAGCATGCCACGCACATCAGGGCCAAGATCTGCCGGGACTTGGCGAGGGCCATGGCACGGGACTGGCCGTGAGCCTACATCAGAAGCGGACCAAGCAGTGGAAATCCAGACAACCTGAGTCCGGTCCGTTTCATTGGGATGCTGTGTGGCCGCGAGTCATTGCACAAGCGCGACGGTGCCTTGCAAGACACCCCGTGCCCAGCAGGAACGTGGTGTGATGAAGTCCTCTCTGTTGCAGGGCCAGCTCAGGGAAATGGGGCCTTAGTCAGGAGACTCGTTCAGCAAGGCGCGCAGCCGGGCAATCTCTGCGTCCGCCTGTTCGGCCCGGGCCTCCGCCTGCTCAGCCCGGGTTCTCTCCTGCTCGGCCCGGATGCTCTCCTGCTCGGCCCGGATGCTCTCCTGCTCGGCCCGGGCCTCCGCCTGCTTGGTACGGGTTCTCGCTTGCTCAGTATGGATCCTTTCCTGCCTGGCACGAATCTCCGCCTGGTCGGCGCGTGCCTGAACCTGCTGCATGGCCTCGGGAGTCATCCGGTACCAGTCATCCTGCTTTGGCTTCCGTAGCCGCAAGGATGCGTCGGCCGTCAGCCCCCAGTCGGTCTGCAGCACTGCACTGGAATACAGCGTGGCCTCCTCCCCAGCCACAACAGCGGCCTCTCCCCATATGGGCATGTACTCGGTATCCTGCAGCTGCCAGCCGCGCAGGGGTGGCCCCCCGGCAAAGCCCCGTGGATCATACAGCCAGTACTCCTCTATTCCTGCCAGCCGATAGATCTCATGCTTGATGTCGGAGTCCGCCTCATGGGTGTTTTCCGACACCACCTCCAAGATCAGAGCCGGGCACAGGTCCACGGACAGATCCAAGGAACCAAAATCCTCTGCCACCAGATCCAGCTGCCCAGGCAACAGGGCGATGTCCGGTGACACCCCTTCCCTGAGGGGAATGTTCCGGAGCAGCAGATCACTGACCACGGTATAGGGCAGATGGCATGTATCCACATGCAGACTCAAGTCGCTGAGCAGGCCAAACAGGCGGCAATAGTGTCCTGTCGATTGCAAGGTCTGGATACCCTCCTGGGCACAAAAGGGATCCACTGTCATCAGAGAAGTCAGGCTGTCGGCAGGAACCAGAGTTGCCATGGGCCCACTCCCTGCAGCACTTCGTGTGCTGACTGGCCACGTGAAACAACGGATACATGATAGCACGGCGACCCATCCCCTTCAGGCGTGATGGCCCCGATGCAGGTGGGGGCCTGCTCAGGCTGCCCCTGTCACATGGCGCATGGCCTTTTCATGGATGGGATCGATCAGGATCTCCTCAGACCAGGTCTTGACTGGGTCCGAAACCTCGGTGAAGGCTGCACAGGGCAGGTCGGCACCGTGCTGTTCCAGCCAGTCCGCCCACCGGGCCTGATTCTTGCCGAAGTCCTCTCCCGTGATGTTAATCAGCTCTGTGTGAGCATGCTCCGCGTGCATGCCCCGGACATCCTGAAGATAGTCCATCAGCGACAGGTAGCCCCCAGGATTGCCGCAGCGAGCCAGACAGCGGGCAATCAGCAGTTCCAGGTAGGCCAGCCGTTCATCCACGTAGTCCTCTTCCAATGCATCCGATGCCAGAGATTGCCGGTGTCGGAAGGCCTCATGCCGGTGCAGCCGCTGCAGCATCTCTACGCTGCGAGCATCCCCCAGCCTCTCGATACCATGGCAGACTGCCGTCACGTAGTAGTACATGGAACGGTCCTTGTCCATGATGTCCGCGGGCGCCTCGTGGGCCAGCAAGTCGATCACGCGCTGCCACACCGGCAGGGCCCGAGCATCCCGGGCCAGACCCAGACTGTAGATCAGGAAGGCCACGTCCGAAGCCGCATTCTGGTCCGGCGGTATGCCCTTGTACATGATGGTGTCGTCCTGCGTGGGCAGTCTGTTCCCCTGCAAATCGGCCAGGCAGGCCTCCACCAGTTGGTCCACCCCCGCCCTAGAACCCAGCACGGCCAGCACCTGGGCCAACAGCAGGGACATGCGGCCTGTGGCCTGGGCGTACCGCTGTTCCAGATAGGGCACGATTTCTGGCCCCATGCACATCAGGTCCGCCAGATCCACTCGGCCATCGTAACGCACGTTGTTTGGCATGTGGGAGTAGCGATGCAGGGGCGTCTCCGCATCGATCCGGGACATTTTGATGTCCAGCTCTGCCGCGGAGAACCGCAAGGGCTGCAACTCCCGCTCCAGAATGCGGGCCGGCAATGTCCCCGTGGCCACCAGCCTTTCCTGCAGCTCCCGGATGGGCAGCTCCCGGAGCGCAACGCCCTTGGCAATGGACATGGCCGCAGCCAAGGCGGCAATGCCCCCCAAATTCTCCATGTCCGGCTGCATGCGCGGGGCGGCCAAGGCGTCATGCGTGGCGGAAAAGGCTTTCCCCGACACGATGGCGCCTTCCAGATTCACAGGCAACAGAGCCCTGTAGGGAATCTCAATGTCCAGATGTGGAGACTGCAGGCCCATGAGCACCCAGTCCGAAGTGCTCTGGCCCTTGATGTCGTTGTTGCTGAACGAAAGCAGCACGACATCTTCAAAGGCCCGCCGCACCAGCTGATCACTCAAGGTCAGGGTCAAGTCCGCTTGTATGTGCCGACTCTCACGAGGCGCGAAGTAGATTCCATGATCCACGTCCCCTGCCTGTCCGCTGCGCCGTTCCGCCATGATGCCGCGCGTGTAGTCCTCAATGTTGGTGATATCCACGGAGCGGGTTTTCACGTTGCGCGGCTTGCCGGGCCGGATTACCTGCGCCATGTAGCCGTACATCATGGAATGATCCCGCTCGGCCCCCAGGACGTAGGGGGCGCCGGCAAAGGCAGCGATGTCGCCATCCCCCGTGGCATCTATCGTCACCTGGCTGAGCACGGCCACCGGACCGTACCGGGTGGCCATGACCACGCCCCGCACCGTGGTGTCCTCCACCAACGCACCCACGAACAGGGCATTCAGCAGCAGATCCACATTGGCCTCGTTGACGGCCTGCAGCAGGGCATGAATCTTGCATTCGATATTCCACTGGGGGACTGCTCCCTGCTGCAAGGGATGTCGTGTGCGAGCATGCAATGCGTTGACCATGTCGGTGACCTGGCCCGCATACCCGTCCCGCCAGCCAAACCAATAGGCATGGATGCCGCCATAGGTTCCGGTCCCGCCGAGACCCGGGTTCATGTCCACCAGCAGCGTGTTCATGCCCAAGCGACCCGCAGCAATGCCGGAAATCCCTCCCGCGGTGCCCCCGCCCACCACCGCTATGTCCCGAGGCGCCAGTGTGGCCATGGGGGTGGCAGGAGTGTCGACCCATTCGTATTCCACACCGCGCTGCGGCTGCTTCTGCGCCTTGACCTGAATGGCATCCTCGGCCGCCGAGAGGGCCACCGGCACGGAGGGGAACCTGGCTCGGGTCGGCTGCACCAGCTCGGCCACGGCAGCGCCCAGAAAACAGGCGGCCACCGGCTCGGACCAGGCCAGACTGACGTGCGCAGGCACCCGGGCAGATGGATTGGCCATGAAAACCCGCGGCGCCCGAACGGCAAAGCAGGCTCCTGCCAGGACCTGCCGTTCCCCGGCAGGGGTCTGCAGCTGCACTGCAGGCAGTGCTCTTGCCGGGGCTTGGCCCACCAGGGCAGTGGTGACCGGCCCCCTCATTTCGTGGCTGGAAGAGGCCCACAGGGCACGGGCGAAAGCCGGATGCCGCTGCTTGAGGCACTCGACTATGTCCACACCCTTCAGACGGGCCCTTTGGTCCCGTCGGGTCAGGTCCACTGCCGAGTCTTCGACGCGGGCCAGCTCCACGCCATATTCCACGTAGTAGTGGCCATTTCCGCCCAATCCCGGATATGCCCGCAGTTCCTGCGAAACCAAGCCCGGTACCGGGACGGACACGGTCAGGTCCGGCAGCGCGGCAACGTGCGTGAATTCCAGCCACCGGCTATAGGTGGATGTGGCGGGCGGCTCGGCAAAATCCTCTCCCAGCAGGCGTGCCATGAGCGCGGTCTCCGAGGCATCCAGGACATGCGTACAGCGCACCACCTGACGGCCGGACTTGTTGCCAATGACCACCCCGGTGATCCCGTCATCCACCGCGCGGACCAGGCTCACGGGTACGGACGCATAGCAGAGCTTGACCCCGGCTGCCCGCAGCATGTCCTCCAGAGTCTTCTTGAACGTGTCTTCGTGAAGGGTCCAGTAACCCTGTCTTTGCGCATCCTGGGCAGCCTCGAAAGCCGTATGCAGAGGCTCTGGCAACGCACCTGCCTGTACCCAGGCAGCCTTGAGGAAGGGCCGCCCCCAGGCCGCCATTTCGCGACCGGGATACGTGCGGGGCTCAACGACAGCGACTGCCTGACCTTGGGCCGCCAGCGTGAGAGCTGCGGCCATGCCTGCGAAGCCACACCCCAGGACCAGGACGTCACAGGTGTGTAGGACCGGCAGGGAACCAGCAGGAAAACGGACTTGCACGGCAGTGTACTCCCCAATATGCCCGGCCCCAATGAATCGGCTGCAAGGGCTATCTCATCCCGGTCAGGACAATGCCCTGGGTAATGTGTCGTTGCAGAAAGAGGAACACCACCATGATGGGAATGGAGGCCATCGTGGCCCCCGCCATGATCAGCCCGTGGAAGGATCCATTTTCGCCCAGAAAATCCGCCAGGCCAATGGAAAGCACGTATTTCTTGGGGGACACAAGCACAATCAAGGGCCACATGAAGTCATTGTAGTTCCACATGAAGTAGAAGACGGACAGGGTGGCCAGGACGGGCACGGAGAGCGGCAGGATGAGCCGATGCCAGATGTACCATTCGCTGGCCCCGTCAATGCGCCCGGCATCGATGAGGGCATTGGGAATGGTGAACATGAACTGGCGGAACATGAAGATGGCGTAGGCGCTGGACATTTCCGGGATGAACAGGGCCCACCAGGAATCTGCCATGCCTTGCTGCACCACCATGAGGTACAGCGGAATCATGTAGACCTCAAAGGGAATGATCCAGGTGGCTAGGATCAGATAGAAGAGGAAATCCTTGTACCGGAAATGGAACTTGCCAAAGACATACCCGGCCAGGCTGCTTACATAGATGTTGAGCGCAGACTTGGTGATGGCAATGAACAGCGTGTTCCCGTAGAGACGATACACATCCAGGCGTTCGATGGCGGTCACGAAATTCCCCAGCGTGGGCTCCTGAGGCAGCAACATCGGTGGAAACGTGATCCACTCGGATTGCGGCTTGAAGGCCGTGGAGAGCATCCACAGAAAAGGCACCAGCATGGTGATGGCGCCCAGGGTCAGCACCATGTAGTTGAGGCCCAGCGACAGCGTGCCACCGCGCCCCATGGGAGCCACGCGCCGCGGCGCCAGATCCGCGGCGGTCACGTTCTGCATCAGAATTCCCAGTTCTCGCGCGTGACGCGGAGCTGCACCACCGTCATCAAGAGCACAATGGCGAACATGGCAAAGGCCATGGCGGAAGCCAGGCCCACAAAACGCCGCTGAAAGGCGTTCTCGAATATGTAGTAGGAGATGGTCATGGTGGAATTCAAGGGGCCGCCCCGGGTCAGGATGTAGATCACCCCAAACACGTTGAAACCCCCAATGATCCCGGTCACCACCACGAAGGTCAGCACCGGCTTCATGAGCGGAATGGTGATCCAGCGGGCCAGATGCCACCGGGTGCCGCCGTCAATGCGGGCCGCCTCATAGTACTCCAGGGGAATGCCACGCAGGCCGGCCAGCAGAATCACCATGGTGAAGCCCAGACCGCCCCAGATGGCCATCATGATGAGTGTGGGCATGGCCAACGTCGTGGAACCCAGAAAGTTGATTCTCTCCATGCCCATGGCCACCAAGGCCTGATTGATCAGACCGAAGCGGGGCTGCAGCAGCCAGTTCCACACCAGCAGCACCGCCACGCCGCTGGTCATCTGGGGCAGAAAATAGATGAGGCGAAAGGCCAGGCTGCCGTGCCGGATCGGATTGATGATCAGGGTCAGGATGAGGGACAGCACCACGCCCCCCAGAGTCGCCCCCATGGTGTAGTAGAAGGCATTGCCAATGGACCGCAGAAAGACGGGGTCCTGGACGATGGTCTGGTAGTTGCTGGCTCCGACAAAGACATGCGTGTCGCTGAGCAGGCGCCAATCATGCAGGCTGATGAAGAGGGCATACCCGACCGGGAAGATGCGGTAGAGCCCAAAAAAGGCCATGGTCGGGATCATGACCATGAGCACAAAGTTGCGCTGCGTCTTCTGGAGCCCGGACAGAGGAGCCTGTGCACCCAGACCTAGGCGTTCCAACATATGCAGGGAACTTGAGGGTAGATTCGGGCTGGCCAAGCCCGCAGAACACCAAGGAGGGGAGCCCGGCGACTCCCCCCTTCAGGCACTCTCAGTCAGACCATTTCCGCGCCCAGGCCCTGATCAAACAACAGCTGGGCTTCCTGGTTGGCCAAGGCCATGGCCTCTTCGGCCGCCATGCCTTCATTCAGCATGCGGAAGAAGGCATCCCCATAGACCCTGCCCAATTCCGGCGGCGGCTCCACAGGGTCGTGCTCCAAGGCCAGCACCTGCGCGGCCATGACCAGGCCCGCATCCTCCTGCAGTCTGGGATCGTTCAGCAGATCCGACCGCACCGGCGCAATGCTGATCATCTGGGCCAAGGCCCAGTAGGCCTCGGTGCCGGCATCCACGTAGAGGTATTTCAGGAAGTCGTACACGGCATCGTAGTGCTCCTCCTTCCCCTTAAAGGCCGCCACGGAAAGCACCGTGGACTTGTACCCATACAGGGGGTCGGGAGCCCCAGAGGGCGTAGGCGGCGGGGCAAAGCCCAGATGCGGGTAGCTATCCGGGAACGTGGCCCGCAATTCACCCACTATCCATGCCTGCTCTTCCGTCATGCAGGCCAGCCCCGTACCCACCGCCTCACCGTTCCAGGGAAAGTCCTTGTCCCACACGTCATGGACAAGGTTCAAGTCGGCAATGTACTTGAAACCGGCAATGGCCTCCTCGCTGTCGAACGTGGCCCTGACCTGATCGCCCGAGGCATCCACCACATTGCCTCCCAGCTGCAGCACCTGGTTGTAGCCTCTCCACTCGTCGGCCGGCACCACGCCGCAGCGGGTGATGCCGCCTGCGTCCCGCGTGGTCGTGGCCTCCGCCGCCACCAGGAAGTCCGCCCAGGAGGCCGGTGGCGTATCCGGATCCAGCCCAACCTCCTCAAACATGGTGCGGTTGTAGACCAGAATGGTACTGCTCACGCCCGTGGGAATCACGTAGCGGCCGTACACATCCCAATTCACGCTGGGATAGGTCTCCTCATACCAGGAGTTGGTGAAGATCTCCTCCGGAAATTCCAACAGCAGCCCTTCGCGGCGCATGGGGAAGAATTCCTCGCCCATCTTGAACAGATCCGGGTGGGTGTTGGCCTCCAGCGCAGAGGCGATCTTTTCCATGCGGCTGGAGATCGCCAGCACTTCTATGGTGTAGCCGTCCCGCTGCTCCGCCCATTCCTGTGCCACCCCGTCATACACATCCATGCGCGGCTGCCACCAGCCCCACAAGGTCAGGTGGATCGGGGCTGCGCCTGGTTCCTCTGTACTTGCCGTGGGCACGGCGCAGGCGGCCAGCGCCAGACTCGCGCCGGCCCATCCGATCCCCTGCAAAAACGCGCGCCGGCTTATCTTGCCTGCCATCAGTCAGCTCCTGTTGCTATTGGATTCGCCAAGGCCCGACCCGGGACGGCGTTTGCCAGGCCCCAGAATGTCGCACGTAGCCCTTGCCTTGCACAGAGATTATAAGTAACGCTTCCCGTATCCCCAAAGGCCAAAAAAATCCCCGGTGACATTATCGTCGGTTACCGGCGGAATGGGCCAGGCTTGGCAACCAAGAGGCTGAGCCATACAGCTGACATCGTCGAGGAAAAAACAGGGCCAAGGGCAGACGGGAGCCGCCGCCAGAGCCAAAGAAAATGGCGCATACGGGATTCGAACCCGTATCGCTGCCTTGAGAGGGCAGAATCCTAAACCGTTAGACGAATGCGCCTTGGGTTCCGTTGCAACCCGCAGGCCAGACTGAAACCCGCAACGAGATTGTAAGCCCGTCCCCCGCTTCCTGTCAATGGGCAAGAAACTTTCCAGGGCCAACGCGTATTTGTGTATCGTGCCTGGATCAGACCTCGGACAGACCCAAGATCCACAGACTTGGGCCATGAAACAGCCCATCGCATCATGGGTTGCACCGATGATGCATCAAGAACCTACCGTGGCAAGGTGCAGAGTGGGTTTTCTGCTCCGATGAGCCCTGTTTCACGCCATGGCAGGTCATGAACCGACACCGCTTTTCACCAACAGAACTGTGGCAAGCGTCCTTCAAGGCGCGGCAGCCATGATGCATGACCCCCAATGTCATTGCATTGCAGCAAGCCAGGCCTGTCAACGCTCGACCAAGTTGCACGTGGAGTGCAGTCCCCGACTCGGATTGGGGTCTGCTCGGCGGTACACAAGACTAGGGCCCGCCCCGGGCTTGGTGCAGTTGCACCGATCCGCGTTTCCTGCCAAAGCTAACATTCCGGAATGAATTCTGATAAGCTGGGAATTACGGCAGTTGCAGGCACAATACAGAATAGATTCTCCCGATATGGCGCACCGCATCTCGGACGATGGCAGCTTGGGCTTCATGCCCGCGAACACCAATGGCAGCACTCCCGGCACAGACAGGCCCGGAGCGCACAGTCGATGTGGTTGGTCCGTCTGGGTCTAGGCGGAACGCACTGCCACTTTCTCTCCGCCACCCTGTGTGAGGCCGCGGTGGCTCTACAGACTGCATCCCCTACTGGAAAGCCGGTCATCACTCTCAACTGCGCAACTCCTGCAAGCAAAGAGGAACATTGAAAACATTGAAGAGGTTTAATCGGCAGTTCGCGGTCTATTGGGTGCCACTGATCGTCTGGATGGGCGTCATCTTCATGTGGTCAAGTCTCAGTGCCAACACTCTAAGAAAACTCAATCCGAGTGTGCTGTCCCTCGCTGACCTGGCCCACTTCGCCAACTTCGCTGTTCTGGCGATCCTGGCCTACCGGGCATTGTGCACTTTTGACAGGTTTGCACGCCTGGCGCTGTGGAGCCTGGTGATCGTGTTTACTGTGCTGTATGCTCTCTCCGACGAGGTGCACCAAGCGTTCATCCCGGGGCGTTCGCCCAGTGCCGCTGACTTGGCGATCGACACTGCAGGCGGAATCGCCGGGCTGATATTGGCCGATGTGTTGCGGCACAGGCTACGCCGCCGGCGCATTGGCCCCAGCTAGGTTGTGCGAGTGACGCAAACTAGGCGAGCCGTCTGAATGAGCCGGGTGTTGGCGGGCGCAACACACCCAGCGGAAGCGGCCTGTCAGGAATAGTGGAGTACGCACGAGACCTTGAGCCGTCCATTGTCATCACACGCAGAGGAGGCCGTCGCCAATAGCCCGTCCGCGGAGCCACTGTGCTGGCTGATGAGGCGTCCGTCGGTCTGCGGCTGTCTTGGGCAAGGGCACTGTTCCCAGGGGTCATTCCGCCACACTGCGAGTCACCGTGGCTGCACCCGTCACCTGTCATGGAGAGAACACACTGGATAGCAGGGAGACGGGTTGTCTGCTGGCATCAGGACAACCGATGAGGGAGGAAAAACCCGCTTCCCCAACTCAGGCGCATTGCCATCAGCACGACCGGGAGCAGGATGGCAGACGGCTCCCGGTGTCCAATGACCGCCGCCCACCAAAGCGCTCCCGAGATGGCCAGACCCGGCGAGGCGGCCAGGCCGAGCACCAGCAAGGGAGCGACCAGATGCCGGACCTGCAGCGAGTGCGGATGCAGCATCAGCATCGCCGACTTCCACCAGCCATAGTTGAAGTACTTGCGCACCAGCGATGTCATACTGCCGCAGGGATGGCATTCAGCTGCAATCTTCGGGTCGAACCAGACCGTTTCACCGCGCTGACGCAGCCGCCAATTGAGTTCATAGTCCTGATTCCGCATCAGACGGGTATCGAATCCATCGACTATGAGTCTCACAACCTTGTGCCAGCCCGCATGATCTGGGTATTGCACACGTACACCAAGAGGGGGGAATCATGGCTGCGGAGGATTGATCATTGACCTGTTGGGCCACTTGGACGCATTCAGAGGCACGGTCCTGAACGCCAGGCGCAAGACAAAATGTAGCCATTGCGCCAGAGGTTGTATGTGCGCGGCCGATGAGTCGAGAATGGTCAGGAGCTTGCACCTGGATGCAGTCGAAGCGACCGTATAGTCGTCAAGGTGGTCACGTACAGGACTGTCTATACGGAGGCGCGACCTCCCCATACGGCATGTTGTCTCCGAAACCGGTCATGGCCCCTATTGAAGGGGCCGCATTCGCGGGCGGTGCAGTGAGCACAGACTCTCCCAGTTCATGCAGATACCGCCGCATTTCTGTTGTGGGCACCGCCGTTGTCCAGCGCGCCACAGATCGCGGCCGGCATCCCGTCGCTGGCTGTGCGCGTCTACACGCAGGCACATGAGCACTCCTGTCAGGACAGCGCGAGCACCGCAGCATACCCGATTCGCCAGGCGCGTGTATATTGGGCAGGCCCTGTCCTTCAAACTCTTTAGGTTCTGCAGGGCAGCATGATCAGCTCTGGAGGCATCCCCTGCCCTTGATGCAGCCCAAGCACACCAACTGACCGCCCGGCGCTGCCGTTTGGGCCAGGGAGTCTTACAATGCAGAGGACCGGCGCGGGCCCCGCCGCCCGCCCCGCCTTTCGGCCACGGCGACACGGGACAGAGGGAACATGAACGAACTGCAGGGCAAAGTCTGTGTCATCACGGGGGCCGGCATCGGCAAAGGCATTGCCCGCCGCTTTGCCCAGGCCGGCGGCACCCTGGTGCTGGCCGCGCGCAACGCGGCCAATCTGGAAGACACGGCCCAGGAAGCCCGTGCGCTGGGGGCGGAGGTGACGGTCCAGGTCACGGATGTGACGGATGAGGCCGCGGTCCTGGCTCTGTTCGCCGCGGTCGACGCCCAGCATGGGCGCACGGATGTCCTGATCAACAACGCAGGGGTCTTTGACCACGGGCCCCTCCATGCACTGAGCCTGGCAACCTGGCAGAAGGTGGTGGATGTCAACCTGACCGGCCCCTTCCTGTGTGCGCGTTCCGCCTTCCAGCACATGTTGCAGACCGGCGGCGGCCGCATCGTGAACATCGGCAGCATCTCGGCGCACATGTGCCGGCCCAACGCCGCCCCCTACAACGCCACCAAGCATGGTTTGGTGGGCCTGACCAAGTCCATCGCGCTGGAGGGACGGGACCACAACATCGTGGGCAGCATGCTGCATCCGGGCAACATCCTGACGGAACGACGGGCCGCCCGCGCGCAGCCAACGGATCAGGAGCCCATGATGACCGTGGAGGAACTGGCCGAGACGGCGTTGGCGATGGTCATGCTGCCTTTGCATGTCAATGTGCTGGAAACCATCGTGCTGCCCACGACACAGGCCTATATCGGCCGCGGCTGACGGGACCGCACACGCGCTGCGCGGTCCTGCACGCGCGGTGGATACACGGGGGCCGGCATCCGCAACCGGCGGGAGGAGCAATTCGCCTTGACCCGCAACCGGGCATCCGGATGCCCGGGTCTGGTCTCTGCCCCAGGATGCCTGCATCGGCCTGGCCGCCATCGGGCGAGGCCTGGCGATAGGGCTGCAGGATGAGGCTTCCTGCAAAAGAGCAGGAAACAGCATAAACAATACATCAATTCAATCGGGTCCACGAGTGTCGGCAGACTGTCTGTCCTGGGATGAGAATGCATCCGCATGGAGCTGGCGCGGGGGAGGGGGCAAATCCGCACCCTACATCCGTCCGGCACAATGACTGGCGCCAGGTGGCGGTAGTGCCGCGGGCCACGTTCACGCCCCTCCTGCCGGTGAGCGTGATCATCCCGCACTACCAGACGCCCGCCGCGATCCTGGAGATGACGCTGGCGGCCCTGGAAGGGCAGACCTACCCGCGGGATCTGTTTGAGGTGGTGGTCGTGGACGACGGGTCAGAACCGCCGCTGGAGCGGCCCGTTCGACCCCCTTGGACATCAAGGTGGTGCGCCAGGAGCATCATGGATTCGGGGCGCCCCGCCCGCGCACCGGTGTTGCGCGGGCGGCCTCCCACAACATCCTGCTCTTTCTCGACAGCGACATGCTCGCCGAGGCGGACTGGATTACGATGCACGCCCGGTGGCATCATGCCGTCTCCGATGCCTTGACCCTGGGGGTGTGCAACTATATGGCGATGGATGGCATCGATGCCGAAACCATCCGGCACCGGAAAGGGTCGTTGCACGATCTGTTTGTGAACCAATCGATGGACCCGCCTTGGCTCGAAGGCCAGATGATTCGAGCCAACCGTCTGGACTCGAGGGCCGACGATCTGTTCCGGGCGATAATCGGCGGCAACTTCGGGACGGGAGCGAACACGTCGCCTAGGCCTTTCTCGCCCGCGTGCAGAGACGGGCGGCCGGCGGGTCCTTGGGGATCTGGCCCTGCAGGACCAGGGCGCTCAGCTCGATCTCGGTGACGTTGCGCCAGCGTGCCCCGCATCCAGTGGGCCCAGTCGATCCGGGTGCGGCGCGGATGGGCCTCCACATGCCCCTGTCCCGTCAGCGGCTCCACCTCCAGGCTGATGGCGGCCGTGCCGCAGCGCACGTATTCGTGCTCCACACGCTGGGGCTGACGCACGGTCCAGCGCGCCCGCCCGGCCGGCCGGCGGATCTCCGCAGGCCAGGGCCACCAGCCGGGCCTTGAACGCGCCGTCGAACTTGGGGGCCGCACAGGAGGCGGCTTGCGCTGCAGGCAGACCTCCAGGCCCTCCTCCACAAATCGCTTTTTCAGCCGCTCCACCGTCCGCACCGTGACGCCCAGGGCCGCGGCCGTCTGCCCGTTGGACCCGCCGTGTCTCCCTGGTCCAGCAGCATGCGGGCGTTGCGGAAGCGCAGACTGTCCGTCGGCTTGGCGCAGGCGATGGCATCCAGCTCGGCACGTTCGGCGGGGATCAGGGTCACGGTGTAGCAATACACCCGCAGGGGCCTCCTAAGCGGAGCAAATTAAAGTCGTTTTGGCTCCCGCGACAAATCGATCCAATCTGCCCCAAATTCTGTGTCTCTGGGTCCTCGGTCAGTTGCAGCTGTTTCCATTCCAGAAAGGTCTCCCAGAACTTTCCAGTTGGAAAGCCGGCAGAAGAGTCAAGTCAAAATCTGGGGAAGGTGTCCTCGGACTGATTCGGGCTTGCTGACTGTACTTTCCTGTTTCCCTGGTTGAATCGGTGCAAATCTGGCATATTCCCTTTCCGTGTCATGGCAATGCTCTGGACCCATCCGTCGTAGCTGTTTGTGCCGGAGAATTCGGCAATTCCCTGATCAAGGTTTGCAGAATCCGTGTACACGGGTCACTGTTCAAGACTGTCCATACCTTGATCACAGTGTACAAAGGCCCAGTTGATTTTTGCCCTGCTTGGACCTGGACCCCAGACAGGGTGCAATCCTGGGCTGCAGCTCTTTCTTGAAGACATCCAAATGACTTGCGCTTCTGTCAAGCACGGGATACTGACAAGCGTGGAAAGTCCATTTTCCGTCAAGAAAATCTCTGCGGCAGGCATAGAGAAGCGGCGGTCCAAACAAGACGGATATGACCGCAGCACCATGGGTAGGGCCCGCACAGATCCGCAATCCAAGGGATATCCCTGTCAGATGCAGGGTGTGCTGCATTGACCTCAAAGGTCTTTTTTGTCGGGAGCGCGGTCGGCGGAGGTCCGGGAGCATCAGACATCATCGTCGTGCGGGGCAAGCTCTCCGCGTAACAGGCTGTGCCATGCTTCCGGCGCGGCGGCCAGCCGCGCCAGCGTGGGTGTCGCTGGACCGGGTGGATAGAGGAGTCTGCATCCAACGCTGCAACACCTGCTCGGCCGCGCCGGGTGCTGGCACGTCCAGGAAACGGTGCAGGATACGCCCCCTGATCTTCAGCTCCCCTTTCAGCCTGCGCTGGGTGGAAACGATGCAGCACATCTACAGATTTTGAATCCAAGATACCCAATCAGACAGGAAGCAGTCCAGACAACAAACCATCAAGGAGTCACTCGGTCGGGTGTAGGTCAAGGCATTTTACTCAAGGCCATGCTCTGTTCGTAGGTGCTGATGCGGGCGCATCCGAATCTTCTCGTTGCATCCCCCGTTGCACACTTGAAGCAATTTTGAATGCTCAAGCTATCGCAAATTCACAACCGATGGAGAATTACACGGCGCACCCTCAAGGAGACAACTGCACAGCCTGTCGCAATCTGTCCCCTTGCGCAGGTTGTCCCCATGACCCTATTGTGCCCGCTGGTGTTCGCGCTGGCAGACCCCAGGTAGCGGATGCGGAGCGAGGGAAGTTGCACCATGCGGACCCGATCCCGGCTTGCAGGCCCAACCCCGGACTGTGCCGATATCCTCCAGGTCGGTGGGGGCATCGATATGCGCCCGAGGCGTTCCCGTCACCCGTGGCGCCGCGCCGGGGTCCAGCGTCGGAAGCGCCACCCCACGATCCACAGCGTCTTTACTGTCCTCCGCCGCACCAAACCCGCCAGCCATTGCAGGAGCAGCCCTGTCTCGCCGAGGCTGCGGATGCCCCGTACCCGATCGACCAGGACATCCCATGGAGCCGGATGCCCTGTGGGCGCTGCGGCCGCAGCCGGGCGGGCCAGCCTGAGCTTCAGCCGCGCCGCGGACATCGTCTGCACCGCGCCGAAGTCGGCGGGCCCGGCTCCAGCCCCCACCCGGCGCGCAGACGATGCACCACGCCGCGGGCAAACACGTCTTCCCCGCGTCAGCCCAGCCCCGCAACTGCTTGCCGTCCCCCGCCAACGGCTCCTGCGGATCCTCCCTGAGCCTGGATCCAGGCTGACAGCACCCGCGCAAAGGCTGTGTGATCCAGATCCCGGAACACCCGGTGCAGAGCGGAGTGCATACGGAGCCTATCAGACCCTACTCCCCAACGGGGCAGATTCCCCTTGTTTCCCATTGTGAAATCGGGCAGGCAAAGGGTGCTCCACCGGGTTGCATGAGCATCCCCGAGGCCATTGGAGGTCTGGCGGCGGCCCTAGGCGCTTTGCCCCGGGGCCCGCCACAGCGCTTCGGATGCGGCAAGCCCCTCTTGCCAACCACAATCATGCCAAAGGCACAGACTGGGCCGCCGCCGCGGGACCTGCCTACAGAATCTGTTCCAGGAACAGTTTGGTGCGTTCTGCGGTGGGATTGTCAAAAAACTCCTGCGAGGTGCCCACTTCCACAATTTCGCCGGCATCCATGAAGACCAGCCGGTCGGCCACTTCGCGCGCGAATCCCATTTCGTGCGTGACCACGAGCAGGGTCATTTCGGAACGGGCCAGATCCAGCATCACATCCAGAACCTCCTTGATCATCTCCGGATCCAGAGCCGAGGTCGGCTCGTCGAAGAGCATGATCTTGGGACTCATGGCCAAGGCTCGGGCTATGGCCACCCGTTGCTGCTGGCCGCCAGACAGCTGCAACGGGTATTTGTCCGCCTGCTCGGGAATGCCCACTCTCTCCAGGAGCTGCATGGCGGTCGCTTCCGCCTCTTCCTTCTTGAGTTTGCGCACCTGCATGGGCGCCAGTGTAATGTTCCGCAAGACCGTCAGGTGCGGGAACAGATTGAACTGCTGGAACACCATGCCAATTTCCTTGCGGACTTCGTGGATGTTCTTCAAGTCATGGGTCAATTCAATGCCGTCCACGACAATCTGTCCCGCTTGGTGTTCCTCCAACCGGTTGATGGAGCGGATCAAGGTCGACTTGCCCGAGCCGGACGGGCCCAGGATCACAATGACCTCTCCCATCCGGACTTTCAGGTTGATGTTCTTCAGCACCTGAAAATCGCCGAACCACTTGCTGACGTCGGTGCATTCAATGATGATGTCGGAATGGGCAGAGGGGAGCATGGTGTTTCTTCTTGCAGATGCCGGAGGGGAAGGTAAGACAGGACGCGGGGGCGCGCCTAGGTGCGGCTTTCAATGCCGGTGTGCAACCGCTGTTCCAGCTTGCGGCTGCCGTAGGACATGAAGTAGTTCAGGATCCAGAACAGGGCGCCGATGAAAAAGTAGATCTCCTTGTGCGTGCCGAGCCAGGCGGGATTCCCCAGTACCGCCCGGCCCATGCCGACCAGATCCAGCATGCCGACCAAGGCGACCAAGGTGGTGTCCTTGAACAGGGCAATGAACTGGTTGACCGTGACGGGAATGATGGCCTTGAGCGCCTGCGGCAGCACGACAAACACCATGGTCTGCACACTGTTGAGACCCAGCGCCCATGTGGCCTCCACCTGACCGGCCGGTACCGTCGCCAGTCCCGCGCGCACATTTTCCGCCATGTAGGCCGCGGAGAACAGGGTGATGGCCACCGCGACCCGCACAATGCCTTCAATGGTGGGAAAGCGATCCGGCACAAACAGTTCCAGCATGACGACGGCCATGAAGAGCAGCGCGATCAAGGGTACGCCGCGCACGAATTCGATGTAGACGACGCTCAGCATTTTCACGATGGGCAGCTTGGATTGGCGGCCCAATGCCAGAATGACTCCCAAGGGGTAAGAGAAGACAATGCCGGTCAGGGCCAGCACCACGGACAACAGCAGACCTCCCCATATCTTGGGCGGCGTAATCTTCATCGGCCCTTCTTGTCCAAATCCATAGAGCAGCACCAAGCCCAAAGGAATGAGCAGTCCCAGCAGCGCCACGGCAATGTTCCCCATATAGGCCTGGCGGCCATAGGCACCGATCACGAAACCGAGTCCGATCACGGCAGACAGGATCACCAGACCCAGACGGATCGGGGTGTTGAAGACCGGGATCAGCGTCATGGCCACAGGCAAGACCAGAATCGTCCCGAAACCGATCGTGAATTTCCCGCTCCAAGTCCCCGTCGCCACGCCGACTGTCAAGGCGATCAGACCCAGGCACACCCAGATCCGCCAAGCCGCATCCGCCTCGTAGCGGCCACGCAGCAGAATGGCCAGGTTGGCCCCCAACACTTCCCATCGGGCTTCGACCCGCATCCAGTGCAGGATTGGTTGCAGCAACAGCACGATGAAGGCCACGGAGGCCAGTGTAATCAAGGTGTCCGACCAGTTCCGGAAAAACAGTGCGCGGATTTTGGTCAGCCAACTGCGTTCCCATCCGGGTGGCGACAGTTCTTGGGTTGCGGTAGCCATAGGGAAGGGCGGCGGGGTCAGCGATCCTTGATCTGGAAGTAGCTGTTGTACCAATTCAATACGGCCGAAGTCACCAGGCTGATAGAGAGAAACACCATCATCACCAAGAGAAAGACTTCCACTTCACGCCCGGTTTGATTCAGAGTCGTCTTGGCGGTGGTGTGGAAGAAATCCGGGTAGCCAATCGCGACCGCGAGCGAAGTGTTCTTGGTGATGTTCAGATATGCGCTGATCAGCGGCGGCACGATGACCCGCATGGCTTGCGGCAGGATCACCAGGCGCAGCGCCTGCAGGCGCGTCAGACCCAGCGCGGACGAGGCCTCCTGCTGGCCATGGTGTATGGCCAGAATGCCCCCGCGCACGATTTCAGCTATGTAGGCGGCGGCATAGACGCTGAGGGCCGTCACCACGGAAATGAATTCGGGGCTGTAGGCATTGCCCCCCACGATACGCAGGCCGTCCTTGACAGGCTGTGACAGGGTCAAAGGAGCCGGCAGGGCGACCCAGCCGACGATCGCGACCAGCAGGAAAATGCCCAGTCCCCACAAGGTCTTGAAATAGACCTGTCCCGTGCGGAGTTCCCGTTGGCGCAGGTAGGCCATGCAGCCCACACCGCCCACTGCGCTCAGCAGCAGGGCCAGGAGATAGCTGTTCCAGGAATCGGTGGGGATGCCCCAAGGGATGTACAAGCCCCGAATGCTCAGGAAGGTGGGACCGGGCAGTTCAATGGCGTCGGCCAGGCGGGGCAATTGCAGGAACAGGCCGGAGTACCAGAAATAGAGCAAGACCAGCAACGGCACGTTGCGGAACACTTCCACGTAAATGATCGCAATGCGTCGGGCCAGATAGTTGCTGGAAATGCTGACAATGCCCCAGAACAGCCCCATGATGGTGGAAAACACAATCGCGGCTCCCGCGACCTGCAACGTGTTGAGAATGCCCACCATGATGGCGCGGCCATAGGTGGAGCTGCTGTCGTAGGGAATCAGGCTTTCGCTGATGTCAAAGCCGGAGACTTGGCCAATCCAGCGGTAGGAGAAGACGACGTTGCGCTGGGCCTGCAGCTCCTTGACCATGTTGTTGAACAGAAAGGCCGCCAGACCCAGTACAGACAGAAGCACCACGGCTTGCCACAGCCAGGCTATCACGCGTTCATCCCGCCAGAAAGGCGGGCGGGCGGGGACGTGTACTGCGGAAGCCATGGACACTGTGGATATGGTGTATAAAAAAAGGGTATGGCTCGGCCGAGCCATACCCTTGGTCGTTACCCGACGTGCTAGCGGATGGGCGGAGCGTACAGCAAACCGCCATCCACCCAGGACCTGTTCAGCCCTCGGGGGATGTAGAAGTTCGTGTCCGGCCCCAGGTTGCGATCATAGATCTCGGCGTAATTGCCGACCATGCTGATCACGTTGTAGGCCCAGTCGTTGCTCAGGCCGATCTTGGCGCCGAATTCCCCGTCCACACCCAGCATGCGCCGGATGTTCGGGTCGTTGCTGTCCATCATGCTGTCCACGTTGGCGGAGGACACACCCAGCTCTTCCGCCAGGAAGGTCGCGTATACCACCCAGCGCACAATGTCTTCCCACTGGTTGTCGCCATGGCGGACCATGGGCGCCAGCGGCTCCTTGGAGAGCGTCTCATCCAGAATGACATGGGCCGAGGGGTCGGCCAACACGGCACGGCGACCGGTCAGACCGGACTTGTCGGTGGTAAAGGCATCGCAACGGCCCGTCTCGTACGCCGAGACGGATTCGTCATTGCCCTCGAAGACGACCGGGGTGTATTCAATGCCGCGGGCAGCCATGACATCGGCCAGATTCAGCTCGGTGGTCGTGCCCGTGGCCACGCAGACGCTGCCGCCGGCCAAGTCTTCCAGAGAGGTGATGCCATCCGCCGCGCGCACCATGATGCCTTGCCCGTCATAGAACGTCGTGGGGGCAAAGTCACCGCCCAGATCCGTGTCTCGGGTCATGGTGTCCGTGGTGTTGCGAATCAGGACGTCGCCTTCGCCGGCCGTCAAAACCGAGAAACGTTCCGCCGCGGTGGCGGGGCGGATCTCATAGGCTTCCGCATCGCCGAAGATCGCGGCGGCCAAGGCTCGGCAGAAATCAATGTCAAATCCGGAGAACGAGCCGTCCTCACCGACATATCCGAAGCCCGGCGCCGCGGAGTTGCCGATGCAGATGATGTTGCCGCGTTCCGTGACCTGAGCCAACGTAGAAGGCCCACTGCTCGGCATGGCCTCGCTGGCAACCGCCTCCGATGTTGCAGGGGTGGCGGGTGGCGCTACGGTACAGGCCGCCAACATGATCCCCACCAACACCACCATGCCCATGACACCCAAATTCCTGAAATTCATTTTATCTTGACTCCCTTGAAACAAAAATTAGCCAGTACAACCCAAGACACAGGAGACTCATGCAGTGGACAATGATGTATGAGCATCCCTATGCCAGCCTGACATGCCATTATATGCCAGCATCATCCAGATGTCACCATTGAAGACACCTCCGTGCGGGCTGACCACAACTGTCCCTTGGGGGAGAGAGGATGTCTGCAGCTGCGTCGTCTGGGCCGCTTCGCTAATCAGCGCACTGGCTGTTACTTTGGCCATGACAAACCGTGCGCATGCAGGCCGGTCCGCGTGCAAGCAACAGGGAGCCCGGCGGAGATCACGCATCCGCTCCGATCGGGGTGGTTGCCACACCCCTGCGGGCCGGAAACCACCATGACCTTCGTGCGCCTGCCTTGCCACCGCACCAGCAGCTGATGCCGGCAACAGCACAGGTCCCACGAGTGCGGCATGGAGCCTGGCCTGTGACCGGCCGGCGGTGGGGCCGCGACACGCATCTGTGCCCAATCGGGCCGGCCGCGCCGCCCTGGGCACCCGGCAAGGTGCCGCGTCTGTGCCGGTGGCGGGACCACGCATGGGGGACGTCAACCATGGCCATGAATTCCGGGCTGCAGAAATTGCCTCCACGACACGCAGGCCTTCCTTGACGGGCTGGAAAAGAGTCCAAGGAGCGGGCAAAGCGATCCAGCCAATTATCGCAATCAGCCCAAAGGCCCCAGTCCCCACAAGGTCTTGACTTATGCCTGTCCCATGCGGATTTCCCGTTGGCACAGACCGACTAGACCCTGAGGTCAGCACAGCACCCTGCATCTGGCAGCATCAGGAGACAGCTGCCCAGGGGATGGCCCAGGCAAGCCATCCCCTGGGTCGTTACAGGATGTGCTAGCGGATGGGCGGAGCGTACAGCAGGCCACCGTCAACCCAGGAACTGTTCAGCCCCCTAGGGATGTAGAAGTCCGTGTCCGGTCCCAGGTTGCGATCATAGATCTCGGCGTAATTGCCAACCATGCGGATCACGTTGTAGGCCCAGGCGTTGTCCAAGCCAATCTTGGCGCCGAATTCGCCATCCATACCCAGCAGGCGGCGGATGCGTGGATCATCGCTGTCCATCATGCTGTCCACGTTGGCGGAGGACACACCCAGCTCTTCCGCCAGAAAGGTCGCGTACACGACCCAACGCACAATGTCGGCCCACTGGTTGTCACCGTGGCGCACTATGGGCCCCAGCGGCTCCTTGGAGAGCGTCTCACCCAGGATTATGTGTGCCGAGGGGTCAGCCAACAGCGCGCGGCGGCCTGTCAGACCGGACTTGTCGGTCGTGAAGGCATCACAATGGCCCGTCTCGTACGCGGTGACGGATTCATCAACGCTTTCAAAGACAATCGGCTCGTATTCAATCCCGCGCACGGCCATGACATCGGCCAGGTTCAACTCGGTGGTCGTGCCCGTGGCCACGCAGACACTGCCGCCCGCCAGATCTTCCAGCGAGGTGATGCCGTCCGCCGCGCGGACCATGATGCCTTGCCCGTCATAGAAAACAATGGGGGCAAAGTCACTGTCCAGATCGGTGTCGCGGGCCATGGTGACAGTGGTATTGCGAATGAGGACATCGGCTTCCCCCGCAGTCAAAACGGAGAAACGCTCCGCCGGCGTTATGGCAAGGCGGATCGCATAGGCCTCCGCGTCACCGAAGATGGCGGCGGCCAGGGTCTTGCAGAAATCAATGTCAAACCCCGAGAACGAGCCGTCCGCACCTGCATATCCGAAGCCTGGCGCCGCGGAGTTGCCGATGCAGATGACGTTGCCGCGCCCCATGACCTGTTCCAAGGTAGAAGGACCGCTGCTGGGCATTGGCATTGCTTCGCTGACTGCCGCATCCGGTACTGCAGGAAGAGCTACCGTACAGGCAACCACTGCCATGCCCAGCAACACAACAGCACCAGCGACACCCAACTTTCTGGAATCCATTCCATGCAACTCCCTGGAAGCCTAGGGAACCCCCTGGAAACAAAGATGCATCTGCAATGAGTCAGTTTGTACAACGCAAGACGCAGGAATGCGCATGAGCCTCCTTTGCCTCGCCTGACCATTATATGCAGCATCGCATGGCTGCGCCATGCTGGCTGGCACAGCCATCTCGGGGAAGGTGTCCATGGACTTTCGCTTGATTCTGGTTGATGCGGACAGTCAGGGGTCAGGCCAACACAGGATCGAATTGCCTCCCCAGTACCTTGCAGAATGAAATTGCCAGGTACTGGCCGCACTGCCTTCCGGACAATGGAGACCTTGACCTCATGCCGGCCGACCCGGATGTTGCAGCCTGTAGACTTGGGTGCAGGCAGGCTCGGATGGCAAAGCCGATGTGGATCATTGGGGCCCGTGCGAAACACATCGGTGCCTGTGCTCCGCTACAACCTTAGGGAGCGGCCGTGGGCCGCGGCGCAGTCGTTCAAAACCCAGCCGGGTGGAAGAGTGCCTGCTGGCGGGATGTGACACGGGTCAGTCTGGAAAAGCCCACAGCGCACAGACACCGTATAGGGGCATATGGGCCGACGGGAATCCCCGTCGCGGGGTCACCGTGCGCATGTCCCGGCCTTTACAGGGACCCGCATGGGGATGGTCAGACCTCCACAGCCAAAGGCGAAAAAATGGAACGTGCCTGACCCGGAATGTGCGCAATGGCATCGGGATACGGCCTCGCGGATCAGGATCGGGGCCATCCTGCAGCCACAACCGTGATTCGCAAGTCTGCATTGGTTCCAGTCTCGTGACGGCCTGCCGTTCCATTCGACATCGGCCTTTTTCCTCTATACTGGGACAACTGCCAGCCATGCCACCAACGGTTTTTGCCGGAGAACATGTCACCTGAAGCAATCGATGCCATCGGCAGATGGCTGGAACTGGCGGTCACGGTGCTGGGAGCCATGCTTTTTGCGCTTTGGGCTGGCACCATTATCTGGACCGTCAATGACATGCGTGCTCGCTCCTTTGACCTGGGGGCCCTGATCCTGGCTGCTTGCCTGGTGGCCTTGGTGCCCTTTGCAGGGCCAGTCATCTATTTGCTGGTGCGCCCCAAGGAGACTTTGGCCGATGTCTACGACCGGGCCCTGGAAGAGGACGCCTTGCTGAATGAACGCAAGGTGCGTTGCATTTGTCCGCAATGTGACACCCCGGTCCGGGAGGAGTGGGCCTTCTGTCCTGAATGTCAGCATCAGCTATGGATCAGATGCAGCCACTGTGGTCAGAATCGGCGCGTCGAGTGGAAATACTGCACCTTTTGCCGTGCTCCGCACGATGCTCCGGCAAAGGCGGCGGGCACAAGCTCCATCCCCCAGATGGAGGCCAGAACGGAAATTCCCCGCCAAACCCAGTCGGAATTCGCACGGCCCACCGAATCCACTCCCACTTCCTGATCCTCCACCCCCATCAGGGCCATCCGCCCCGTTGTAGTTGGCGGAATGTCCCATCCCAGGCTCCTGCCAGGCCATTTGCATGTCTGCAAGGCCCGTTTCGGCACGGCCTTGTTGTGGCGCGTCTTCCGTGTCGAGGGGTGCTCCCAATCCCTGCGCCTGCCTGTTCCCGCCACAAATTAGGTTCCGGACAAGACTGGAGGCTTAATCTGCGCGGACATCAGGCTGACCCTTCCGGACCATTTGGCAACTCTGCCCAATCAGTGTCGATGCATATTGTGAACTGTGCCTAAACCATGACTTGCCTTTCCCCTTTATGATCGCTCCCTGAATGCAACAACACGCAATGGCTTGTCATAGTTCAAGAAGGAGTTCCCCATGGCACTGAATTGCTCATCTGCCTCGGATGTGTCTGCCGCCATCAAGGAGAATGGCATCAAGATCGTGGATGTCCGGTTTACGGACCTGTTCGGGCAATGGCACCACTTTTCCTTGCCCACCGAGTCTTTTGATCCGGACGAGGCATTTGAGGAGGGTCTCGGTTTTGACGGGTCTTCCATACGGGGTTTCCAGACCATCGACACCAGTGACATGATCCTGATTGGGGATCCCGCCACGGCCTTCGTGGACCCCATCTGCGAGATCCCGACCCTGGGCTTCGTGGGCAACGTGTATGACCCGATTACACGGGAGAAGTATTCCCGCGGCCCGCGCAACGTGGCCCAAAAGGCCGAGGCCTACCTGCAGAGCGAAGGCATTGCAGACACCGTATATGTGGGTCCTGAAGCCGAATTCTTTGTCTTCGACCAAGTGTCCTATGAAACGGGCCGCAACTTCCAGGCCTATTATCTGGACAGCGGCGAGGCCCCGTGGACCGGAGGCGAAATGGGCGGCGGCCACAAGGTCGGCTACAAGGGGGGCTACTTCCCGGTGCCGCCCGCAGACAGCCAGCAGGACCTGCGCTCCACCATGGTGCGCACCATGATTGAGGCGGGATTGGACGTTGAGGTGCATCACCATGAGGTGGGCACGGCGGGCCAGGCCGAGATTGACCTGCGCTACCAGACATTGACCAAGATGGCCGACAGCGTGCAGCTCTACAAGTACATTGTCAAGAACGTGGCCAAGAGGCACGGCAAGACCGCCACCTTCATGCCCAAGCCCTTGTTCGAGGACAACGGGTCCGGGATGCATGTGCATCTCAGCCTCTGGAAGGACAACGAGAACCTGTTTGCCGGCGACCAGTACGCGGGACTGAGCCAGACGGGCCTGCACTACATTGGCGGCATTCTCAAGCACATCAACGCGCTGCTGGCCTTCACTTCGCCCCTGACCAACTCCTATCGGCGCCTGGTGCCCGGCTATGAAGCGCCGGTGGTCGTGGCGTACTCGGCCCGCAACCGCTCGGCGGCCTGCCGCATTCCGGTGTACTCCGCCTCGCCCAAGGCCAAGCGGGTGGAATTCCGCTGCCCCGACCCTGGAGCCAACCCGTACTTGGCATTCGCTGCCATGGTGATGGCGGGCATTGATGGCATCAAGAACCAGATTGACCCCGGTGAACCTGGCGACATGGACCTGTACGAGGAAGAGACCATGGCCCAGATTGAGTTGGTCAAGGGCTCGCTGGAGGGCGTGCTGGAATCCCTGGAGGAGGACCACGCCTTCCTGCTGGAGGGCGGTGTCTTCACGCCTGACCTGATCGAGTCCTACGTGGATTGGAAGCGGGAGAACGAGGTGGACGCCATTCGCCTGCGCCCCCATCCGGAAGAGTTCAGTCTGTACTACGGCATTTGATGCCCTGAACCGCCAAGCAGACGCAGGGCCCGATCCACAAGGATCGGGCTTTGTGTATTAGAGTGCATCGTGAGGATAATGGGTTCGGCAACAGCCGGTCGGGAAGGGCAGGGCGCGCAACGCATGATGCAAAAGGACCAAGTGGAGGCCCGGCGGGCTCTGAGCGAGCAGATGCAGGCTGAGGGAGTCCAGTTCGTGCTCCTGCAGTTCAGCGACATTGCCGGCCACGTCAAGCAGGTCACCATCCCCAGTGCACTCTGGACCGAAGTCTCGGATCACGGCCATTGGTTCGACGGCAGCTCCATCTACGGTTTCGCCCGGACCCTGGAAAGCGACATGTATCTGGTGCCGGATCCGGACACCTATGCCGTGGTGCCCTGGGAGAGGAACGATGGTCCACGTACCGCTCGGGTGATCTGCGACATTTACCTGCCCAATGGGGAACCCTTTGCCGGAGACCCGCGCAATGTGCTGCGCCGCCAGATGGACCGGGCGCGGCGCATGGGATTCGAGTACAACGTGGCGCCGGAACTGGAGTTCTACTTTTTTCAGCCCCATGCGGACGGCAGCATTCAGCCACTGCAAACTCTGGATCAGGCCGGCTACTTTGATGTCAGTCTGGACGTGAAACAGAACATCCGCCGGGAAGTGGTGGAGACCTTGGCGCCCTTGGGAGTGACCGTGGGCTCCTTCCACCATGAAATCGGGGCGGGCCAGAACGAACTGGACCTGAAATATGGCCCGGGTCTGACCATGGCGGACAGCACCGCCACGTTGCGCATTGTGGCCAAGACCATCGCCCACCAGAATGGCCTTTTCTGCTCCTTTATGCCCAAGCCCATTACCGGCATGGCAGGTTCCGGGATGCATGTGCATCAGAGTCTGCTGGACCCGGAGACCGGCGACAATCTGATGTATGATCCGGACCACAGCTACAAATTGAGCCAGACAGCCTTGCAGTTCATCGCGGGACAGCTGGATCATGCCAAAGGCATGTCTGTCGTGGTCGCGCCACTGGTCAACAGCTACAAGCGCCTGGTATCGGGCTTTGAGGCTCCGGTCAACATCTGTTGGGGCCGCACCACGCGCAGCGCCCTCATACGGGTGCCGCACCTGACGCAGGATCGCAAGGCCAGTACGCGCATCGAGCTGCGCTGTCCCGATCCCAGCGCCAATCCGTACCTGGCCTTTGCGGTGATGCTGGCCGCCGGGCTGGATGGCATAGAGCGACAGTTGGAGCCCCCGGCCCCGCTGGAAGAGGATCTCTTCAGTCTGTCCAATCGCCGCATGAACTACGACACATTGCCGGACAGCATGGGGCAGGCCATAGCCGCCTTGCGCGACAGCATCGTCATCGCTGACGCCTTGGGGCAGCACCTCTTTGAGACCTATGTGGAGGCCAAAACACAGGAGTGGCGTGACTATCGTTCTCACGTAACCACCTGGGAACTGAATCATTACCTCGCCAACCATTGATGTTTCCCCGCCGACAATCGGCTCCACCATTGTGGTCGTCGATTTTGGCAGTCAATACAGCCAGCTGATCTGCCGCCGCATCCGGGAGATGCAGGCGCTGGCAGAGCTGGTGCCCTGGGACAGCGCCCAGGCGCGTCTGGCGCAACCTGATGTGGCGGGCGTCATACTCTCCGGCGGCCCCGCCAGTGTCTATGAGAGGGAGGCACCGGTCTTGCCGGAGGGAGTGCTGGACCACCATGTGCCGGTGCTGGGCATATGCTACGGCATGCAGTTGTTGGTGCAGGCTCTGGGCGGCCGCGTGGAAGGCGGAGAGAACCGGGAATATGGCTCTGCCATCCTGACCCACCACGCAACCTCGCGGCTCCTGCAGGGTGTGCCGGCCAGCAGCCAGGTCTGGATGAGCCACGGCGACCGCGTCACGGCCCTGCCGGTGGACGGCAGCGACATCGCCGTCAGTCAGGGCTGTCCCCATGCCGCCTTTGCCCTGGAGCAGGAGCGGCTGTATGGCCTGCAGTTTCATCCCGAAGTGAACCACACGGTGGCCGGCCGGCGGATATTGCAGAATTTTGTGGTGGAAATCTGTGCTTGCCGCCTCGATTGGACCTCAGCCCAGATCATTCAGGACAGCATCGCCCGCATTCGGGCCACGGTGCCGGTACACAGCCAGGTCATCTGCGCTTTAAGCGGGGGTGTGGACAGCTGCGTGGCCGCGGCGCTGGTGCATGAGGCAGTGGGGAACCGGTTGGTCTGCTTCTTCGTCAACAACGGCCTGTTGCGTCACCAAGAGGGTGGGTCCGTCATGCAGGCGCTCAAGGCATGGCATCCCGGCTTGAACGTGGTGGCGGTGGATGCCAGCGAGGAATTCCTGGCTGATCTGGCCGGAGTGACCGATCCCGAGGACAAGCGCAAGCGGATTGGCCACCGCTTTATCCGGGTGTTTGAACAGGAGGTGGCCTTGCGGGCAGCAGAACACGATGATGCCGCCGCCCGCTTTCTGGTGCAGGGCACCATCTATCCCGATGTGATCGAGTCTGCCTCCGGCGACGGCGAGCAGCATGCCCATACCATCAAGACCCATCACAATGTAGGGGGCTTGCCCGCGGACTTGCGCTTCCATGTCATTGAACCCCTGCGCATGCTGTTCAAGGATGAGGTGCGCAAGATCGGCCGGGAACTGGGGCTGCCGGACCACATCCTGCGGCGCCATCCTTTCCCAGGGCCGGGGCTGGCGGTGCGGATTCTGGGAGAGGTGACCTGGGAGCGGCTGGAAATGCTGCGGGCCGCCGACCACATCTTCATGTCCGAATTGGTGAACATGGATCTGTATGACGCGACCGACCAGGCTTTTGCGGTATTGTTGCCGGTGCAGACGGTGGGGGTGATGGGGGATGGCCGCACCTATCAACATGTGATTGGGTTGCGGGCAGTCAGCACGTCCGACTTCATGACGGCAGAATGGACCCGCCTGCCCTGGGACCTGGTGGCAGAAGTCAGTCGTCGCATCGTGAATGAAGTGCCGGGCATCAACCGGGTGGTATATGACGTGAGCAGCAAGCCTCCGGCCACCATAGAATGGGAGTGAAAAGACCCTGCGGTAGACGACACCGATGAAAGGCTTCCTTAAAATCGCCGCGGCCCTGGCCCTTTGCTTCGGGTTGCTGCGTTTTTACAGCGTGTACAAGGCGCAGGCCGCTCCCATCCTGCCCGGCGTAATGATCGGAGACCTTGATTTCCGCGGGGCCGGTTCCCCCGAAGAGATCGCGCGGACGCTGCGGGACCGCTTTGAACAACCAGTCCTGGTCACTTTCCATCAGGCGCGCGAGGCCTTGCCCGCCGAAGAGGTGGGGCTGCGCGTGGATGTGGACCGCATTCTGGCTGAGGCCGGCGCCTATCTGGAGGGAGACTTCTTTCTGCGCACATCCCTGCGCACCCTGCTGGGTTTGCCTGTGGAACAGCACACCGTCCCGCTCTACTTCTGGTTTGACCGTGGGCGCGCCCGGGCCCGCCTGGAACAATTCAATGAGGAGTTTCAACGCCAGCCCCAGAATTACTATCTGCGGCCCCTGGACCAGGGCTGGGTCATGAAGCAGGTGGATGAGGATCTGGATCCCACCGCACTGGGTTTCATGTACTATCCCTATCCCGACTGGACGTGGCAGCCCGGCGCTCCGGGGCTGCAGGTGGATGTGGAAAAAAGTCTGGAGGGAATCGCCGAGGCCTTCATGGGCGCCGACGAACGGGAATGGGCCCTGGTCGTCCAGGAGGTGCCTGGGCCGGAGCCGGAATTGGAGCTGCTGGCACGGACCCTGGATACCTATACGGCAGACTTTCTGGGCTTCGCTTCCTTTTATCTGCAGGATCTGGTGACCGGGGAAGTGGCGGAATTCGACAGCCACGTGGCATTTTCCGGCATGTCCAACCTGAAGCTGCTGATAGTCATGGCCGTGATGCGGGACCTGGAGGGCATTGCCGCCGACACGGACCTGGGCCAGTGGATTGATCTGGCGCTGGGCGACAGCAACAATTCCGCCGCCAATTTGCTGCTGTTGTCCCTGGGGGACGGCGATGTCACCCGCGGGGCCGCGGCAGTGACCGCCTTCGGCCGGCAGCTGGGATTGGAAAACACCTTCATGCTGACCGGCTATGATGACACGTCTCCCGTGGTGCCGCCCGTGACCCCGGCCAATTCCCAAGAGTGGGACACCCGCCCAGACTCCCACTTGCAGACTACCACCGCAGACATGGGGCGCGTGCTGGCCGGCATATATGAGTGCACACAAGGTCACGGTGTTTTCCTGGAGACCTTTCCTGATGAGATTACACCTGCAGAATGTCGGTCGATCCTGTTCTACTTGACCCACAATGACTTTCCGGAGATGATCTGGGGCGGCCTGCCCGAGCCGACGGAGCGCACGGTCCTGCACAAGCACGGCTTTTCCTTCGAGCAGCACGGCGATGTGGCCCTTGTCTGGGGGCCCGCGGGCCCCTATGTCCTCAGCTTTTTTCTGTACCGGCCGGAATGGCTGGACTGGGCCATCAGCAACGGCACCATGTACAACGTGAGTCGCATCACGTGGCGCTATTTTGAGGCGGTGGCCCAGCGTACGAACCGCACTGCATACCCGCCGCCGCACTTTACGGCTCCGGACGGATACATTCCCCAACCCCATGCCGCATGACCTCCAAGTCCACGCCCGTTCCCAATGCAGTCACGCTCGAGTCCGTGGTGATTGCCCACGGCTTGCCGTACCCCCAGAACCTGGACACGGCGCTCGGCCTGGAAGAGACCGTGAAGAGGGCCGGCTCCCATCCCCATACGCTGGGCATCCTGGGCGGCCAGCTCATAGACGGACTGGACCGGGCCCAGATTGAATACATGGCTACCGTGAAGAATGTCCACAAAATTTCCCGCCGCAACCTGAGCCTGGCCCGGGCCAGGCAGTGGGACGGAGCCACCACCGTTGCGTCCAGTCTCTGGATGTCACGCTTTTTTGGCTATGAGGTCTTTGCCACCGGCGGCATCGGGGGAGTCCATCGCGGGGACGAGAGGGACATCAGTGCGGACCTGCCGGAACTGGCCCGCACGCCGGTCCTGACCTTTTGTGCCGGCGCCAAGTCCATCCTGGACCTGGCCGCGACCCTGGAATTTCTGGAGACTTGGGGGGTGCCCGTAGTGGGTCTGGGCACAGACGAGTTCCCGGGTTTCTTCTACCGCAGCACCGGACTGGCCGTGGACATCACCTGCGACACCCCGGAGGAGGTGGCGGCCCTGTGGCGCATTCACCGGGAAATGCCGGACCCCTCCGGCATGCTGGTGGCTGTACCGGTGCCCGAGGCTGCGGAATTGCCAAAAGAGGAAGTGGAGGGAGCCATTCAGGCCGCCCTGCGGGCCGCCCAGGCAGAGGGCCTGCGCTCCGCCGCGGTCACGCCCTTCGTGATGGAAAGGGTGATACGGGAGACTGGGGGCCGCAGCCTGCAAACCAACCTGGCCTTGCTGCAGAACAACGCGCAGGCCGCCGCCTTGTGTGCCGTGGCTCTGTCTCAGATGTGAGTTCGAGTGCTTATGGTGCAGAGTTGCCGCTACCCAGCAGACTCGAAATTCAATCTTTTTCCCCTACCCGTTCTTTCCACAGTTGATTGAGTAGCTGTTCAGGATTACGAATTCCCGACCTCAACAACTCCCGGGCCCTCCTCAGTGCAACAGCCACTTCAGGTCCCGGCTCAATTTCAAGAACCCTCATGACATCGTTTCCGTCAATGGGAAGCAAGTCTGCCGTGAAGTCCAAAAGGTCACGCTCGATCATGCGCACCATAAGGGCTTCAGGATCATCACTTTCAGGGAGACTCCTCAAATATTCCCGCCACTTGGAAAGACGACTTTCGCGGAATGCCTGAGAGTTGACACGGACCCCAAGCCGAACTGCAGCATCACCAACAATCATGTCGAATTGGTGGGTCGGCCAGTCACGCTGAATGCGAAACTTCAAGTTGTCAATAGCGTCTTGCCCATCATCGGGTGATGTAAACACCTCTTCCACCGCCCCTTGGCAATGCTTCACAATCTGGCCGATTTCCCTACAGAGTTGCTGGCTGCATTGCTGCCATTCTGCATCATCGTCGGGTGTGTTCTCAATGTCTACTCGTTCAAACCAGCGTCCTACACGCCGTAAGGTTCTTCGATCGCGAACACTTTCCTCATCGAGATTGTGAAAGCACCAAGTGCGCAATGAATGCACGAACTCCCTCGCTACTGCCCCATCAAACTCCTCGTCGTTTGAGAAATTGCTGGGAAGTTGAAGAAGGTAGGGAATGGATATTCGTCCAACCTCAAACAGCAGAACATAACTCCAGGCGACTAGCCGCAGAAAGGATGCTTCGTTGTTATCATGGGTGGGAAAAGCAATAGTCAACTCCGGGAGCGTGTTCTGCCCCACCAGCTCTGCAAGCGACTCCCGCAATTTAACAACTGAGTCACGCAATCCCTCGAGAGTCATTTGCTTTTCTTGAGAGGAGTGGCAATCGGCCCGGTGAAATTGAACCCAATCGCAAATCGGCTGATAGTTCGACCATATGCGATTTCTTCCTCTGGGAAGTCGCTTTCGCGGAGTATAACCCTCTGATTGATGTCATGCACGTGGACATCCCAAGAGTTGCCATCACGTTGTCTTCCTACTCTCCCTGCAAATAGTCGAGGAGAAAAATTGACATCAGTTATCCAGTGACGTCTCCTTAGGCGTCCGGAATTCACATATTCGGTTTCACTATCAAGCGTATGAAAAATTTCGCTGGCTGCTGCTCTATCTTCCATAACCCACGCCAAGACAGCTTCAAGGTACCTTGTTTCGCAACGGGGTGCATCGCCGGATGCTTTATTCAACAAATATGTGATCTTTCTGATTTCTTGTCTTGTATCTGGATTACAGGGTATGGGTTGCCGCTCACCTCGCAGAGGGTACCGGCGCATTTCCGCAATCCATCGACAATCCAACAGAAGTGCCAAGCAACGTACATCTTGAGAAATTTGGTCAAAATGTGCATACAGAAAGTCTGCGGCTTTCTTGGCGCCAAGACAGTCTTTTTCGTTGAACAAACCATCGTTAGGTGGTTCTTTGTCCTTGTATGGTTCAGGAGCGAGTTCTCTCGCTTTTAAGTAGTATCCGGCTGTGGAACCGCTTTTCTCCAGCTCTGCATATCCTTCTTCCGTCAGCTTTTGGTTCTGTGTAGTCTGGCCTACTTTGACTTTTCGGACATTGAATTTTTCGACTTGGTCTGGCGAAAGATTCTCTGGATCAACTTGGTCGAAGGTTGCGAGGATATCGGCTTTCAATTCCATCTTTTCTTCTTCAGGCAATCGGTTACCCTCCAAAAGATCCGCAGGTGCCCATAGTCCAATGTCAAGGGGATAATAGTTATCCGAAATGTTCACCGCTTTGCGGATTGCAGTTCGCGCTGCAAGGTAAGCTGGCCAAACTTCAGAAACCTCTAAACTGTTCCGGTCCCGATCATTAGCCAGAAAACTGTAAACAGCTGCCCGTTCAACATATAGGCGGGAACGTATCCGACTGTTCCTTGAAGTCCCTTCCCTTTCGAACTCATCTATCGCGGCCTGAACTGCATCTCTGGCCTCTTCAAGCAAATGAAGCTTCTGGTCGTCTTCAACAGTCTCGTGGCGCACTGCAAGTCTTCTAAAAACCGATTCTTGCAGCACCAGACGTGGGTCGACCAATTTTTTAGACTCGCGGACATCGGTTAAAGCGGAGGCAATCCCTACATAGGAGTTCTTGTAACGGGTTCCCAGAGGACCGGTGTCTTTTATCTGTTGTAACAGTTTCAACAGAAAGTCTCTCTCCGGGTAACTGCTGTCGAATTCATAGCTGTTTACCGATTGAATTAGCTCTTTCAGACGCTCGGCCTCCTTCGCCGGTCCACCCAGACGTCGTTCACAGATCAGTTGGGCTTCCAAGGCCAGTCGGGGCCGGAGCAAGAATTCACTTCCCTCTTCGTTGGCCGGCTCCCAACGGAACAAATCAAAATCACTGATGAGTTCCGTTATAAGAGGGAGATCAATGCTGTGAAAAGATGAAGTAGCTGCTCGAACAAGCAAGTTGACAGGAACAGGACAGTACAGACGTCCCGTCACCATCACAAAATCCACGATGCGACCTGCAGCATCTTCACTCTCCAAGACTTCGATCTGTCTATCGTCAAACAGGGGACGATAATTATCAATCAAGCCTGCTTTGATTAGTTGTTCCGCAAGCTGTGTAAGTGGCTGCTCGATCTGGATCTGAGAACCCCTCTTCCTCATTTCTTGCTCGGATGCTATGGCTTCATTGCCAAGCCCTATGCTAAGTCTTGGCCGACTGGAAGGCAGTGCACGATAGAGACATGCCAAGATGTGATCACCTTTCAATTCAACAGGTTCGCTTTGAGCTGGAAAGAAGCGTTTCAACAGCGAAATCAGTTGATTCTGTTCTTGAGTTGAAAGCTTGGCTGGTGCCTCAATATGAAACCTCAAGTTTCTTTCTACCCTGTCTGTAAACCGGTATCTTGAACCCAAGACTACGACGCGCCGCCCTCGACTACGGAGACTCAATAGTAAGTTGCGGTAGGGCTCGATAGCTTCGTTGGCATCGCACACGATCAACGTGGCTTCGGCACCGGCTTTCTCAGCATCTTCACAAAACCTGGAGATTTCTCGTGCTTGAGGCAAGCGATCGCTTGCAAGAAGGACTGCAGCTTTCTTTGCTTGGCGAACCTTGATCGCCAAACGGACCAATGCTATGGACTTTCCGGTTCCTGATTGACCGTGGACGATTATGGGCGAATCAATACGGGTGCGGCGCAACAGTGCCGCATTGACTTGCTGATACAGCTTTTGTTCGAAGTCTCGCTCAATGGCATACCTTCGTCTAATACCCTCTGCCAAAAGGCGTGTGCTCTCAAGGCCGCCATGAAATCGTCTAAAACTCATGTACTCTGCATCTAGTCCCAGTGGCGGCAAGAATGCAGTCCATGAATCGTCCACGATCGAAGCAACTGCCTCAACTGACAAGCGTTCTTCAGGGGTTGTTTCCAGCCGTCCTCCCTTTTTGAAACTTACTGTCCCAGCTTCTTCGGACTCAGGTGGCTCAAGATCGGGGAGTTGGCCAAGAGCCTTGAATTCTGCTACTACCGATCCGAAACGTCTTGGCTCAACCAGTATCTTTCCGGCTACAACCAAAGAGTCGAACACCTCTTGATCTCGCACTCCTGGTCCGGGATGATCTCCAAACCACAGAATCTGGTTGGTGGTGGCCCCTCCTGCTTCGCCTAGAATATCGTCGATTCTGAGCCAGTCACTATTCGAGGCAAAGCCATCAACGACAATCACGCCTAATGAAGTGGCTGTATCCAGCAGCCGTCCCAGCATTGAGCGGGTATGCTGGGACTGTCGCGTGAGCAGTTCGAGACGACTTGAAGGAGGTTGGCAGTCCGCCTCCAGTGAACCTGCTACCCCAAAGAGGTAGAAGATTGGAGGCCGTTTTCTGCTACGACCAAAGCGAAGCGAATCCTTGGATGACAGCACCATCTCAGGTTCACGTCCCTTACCGGCAAACAATTTCCTTAAGGTTGGGTCCACTGAGGTTGTGAAAACAGCACTCCAAGGTACTTCACCAAGTACTGTCAACCAACCAGGGTGGACACGTCTCTGAAAACGCTCAGCCAGCCATTCGTAGAATGACGGTGGTACAGCATCTCCCCTCAATAGGGACTGCCAACCACAGTCCGCAGGGCTGTCTTTGCCGAGTTCAAGCTTGTCGAGCGCTTTGGCAAGAATGACATCTGGCTTAGCGGCGTCGGACCATGCGTCTTGTCCCAATACCAATACGACGGGACGTTTCTCTCTAATGGCTGAGAGAAGATGCTCATTCGCTGTTGTCATATGACGCGCTCCTCATTAATCGATCTGAGGGCAACTGCAATATCATGTCTCGTTCACTTTATAAGACTGTCTTCTTTCTTCGTGCTAGGTGCCTCATTGTACTGGAAGACTTCTTGGCTTTGGCAGATGGGTCGCCTCTTGGTTTCCAAGTTCTGATTCCTCTGCCAACTGCCTTAAACAAGGGGTGGTCGGTCTTCTATCTGCCGGGTCTGTTGTCCGACGTGCCCTTACGTTCATAGGGCACATGGTGATCCATGTACGGCGATAGGGCGGAACGTGATACGGATCGCACAGCTAGTGGCTCTGATGAAATTGAATCAGGATCGTCATCATTTTGCTGGTGGAAAGATGGGACCTGCCACCTGACCTGAGCAGTACAGAGTTGTTTTCGCTGCCACTCCAGCTTGAATTCTTGGCAGAAACCATCGACATCACAGAAGAAAGCCAGTAGACTCATGACAAGACACCTCTGGAGCTTAATCAGCTGAACAAAGATACCCTCCTTGCTCGCCCGAGGTGACCCTTCTTGTCCATAACTCACGTTACTAAACTCGACTTTGTACAAAAAGGTTCTTTGGCGTATACGAAGTATGAACGACCGTAGTGAAATACCAGTGTCACCCATTAAACGGGCGGAAATGATGGAAAAGATACTGACTACTTCGGCTACAGGAGGGCCGAATGACGATCACGCCTACGAGGTCTTGCGACGCGAATTTATGAAAGATCCAGGATTGAAAGAGCTGTTGCCGGAGTCGTCCGCACGTATTAGGAACCTCTCGGCCTTTTGGCCTTTCATTAAGAACGCGGCGGGCACCTACGCGGAGCGAAGACAGATTATCAGCATGGCTTTTACACCATTAATAGAACACCTTGAAGATAGAAGAGCCATGCCCGGTGACCAGATCGCATCTGACGCCTTAGAATCCTTTGATACTGAGGGGGTTTACCAAGTTTGGTCTAAAGCTCTTGCGCGACGTTCCACCGATCCGGAGGGCGCGATTACCATTGCTCGCACGTTACTCGAAACCGTAGCCAAACGCATCCTCGACGAGTTGGACGAAGAATATGAGAGTAGTTCCAATCTGCCAAAGCTCTATGCCAAGACCGTGGCCTCTTGGCAAGGATATGCTGAGGAGGTCGCGGCCTGCCTAGGCCCCTTGTTCCCCCGCCGCAAAACCCAGCAGCGGGCCATGGTCTAAGCACAACACGGATAAGTTCCGCCGCCCCTGCGGTCCCTGTCTCGCTAGGGCGTGTTGATTAATGGTCGCGGCATGATCCAGGTAGCCGCCACCGGCACCAAGGCCAGACAGGTGCGCTGCCACTGGGCACAGCGCGTGGCCATGCCCCGCACCTGCTGGAGCCGGGGGAAGAACCGTGCGCTCTGTTCCCGCCACGCGTACTGCGTCCGGTCATGGGGGATGGGCTCCTTGCGGTTTTGCTGGGCCGGCATCACGGCCTCCACCGCCTGGGCCGCCCGCGTGTCCCGGAGGGCAGCGCGGTCATCGGCCCGATCCCTGACCGCTGCGGTCGGCGGAAACCGGGGGACGGCCTGCGGCCCCAGGACTGCGCACCCCTCCCCGGCCGGCCGCGCGCCGCCGGTCAAGGCGAACCCGATGCCGGTCGGGTCCTCCAGGCCGATGGCGTGCAGCTGGGTGGAGCAGCCCCCCCGGGAGCGCCCAAGGGCCGGGGCTTCCGGACCGCCCCCTTTGGGGCGGCCCCCGCCGCCTGCCGATGCGCGCGCATGATGGTGGCAGCCACATCCAGGGCCGCCCAGCGCTTTGCCTCGCCGGATCCCGGCTGGACCCGGCGCCACCCTGCGGCCCAGAGGCCCTGGTGCTCCCACGGGCGAAACCGCGGGTATCCCGTGTCCCATTGCCCGAAATCCGCGGGCCGGTCGCGCCAGGGACTGCCGACGCGCACGCGGTACCGCACGGCTGCCACGAACCTCCGGCCGCCTGAAATCGGGGGGCGGCCCCTGTGCGGGCGGATTTCGGCCAGCACGGCCTCCATCCGGGCCCACAGGGCATCGGGCAGGATCCGACGTGGCGCCATGGGGGAGCTCCGTGGCGGGGACTTGGATCGCATGGCCTGCCCTGTTTCCACAAATTAATCCACACGCCCTAGCACTACACATCGATCGGGATTTTTTAATCCTCTAAAGCAACAGTATTGCACCCAGGGGATCCCCCTTACAGGTAGTGGTACATGGTTTTGCCGTCCTTATGTGCCATCATGTCACCATCCGGGGAATGTGCACCGCCACGCCGAGGTTCTCCGGCAAGGAGGGCCAGGGCCGCAGCCCCACCCGCGCCCACAGGCAGGGGCCGTGGCGCCGGCCCCCAAAAAGCCCACGCCCAGCCTGCAGGCATTCAAGCGGGCCCGAGGGCTGGCTCCCGCCTGAGCCTGGCCACCATCCGGTGCCTGCTCCGGGTCGGACACGGGCTCCGGCACGGCTTGGCCTAGGTGGAGTGGCGGCGGCACCACCAGTGGGTGGCCCGGTGCTGTCACTGGTGCCGCCGAGCCAGGCACTGGTTACCGCTGTAGTGCTAAGGAAACTGTTGCCAATCAACCATTGATAACAACTGTAAAATATATAGATATCATGAGTTGTGTCAGGCACAGACTTTTTTGTGGCTTGAGATGTGTATCCGATGAATGAGAAGCCCAGCGATGTTCTGATCATTGAAGAGTTATTCACCTACGTGAAAATCCCGAGGTCAACGCTCTGCAAACTTGTGCGTGAAGGCAAAATCCCATCCCAGAAAGTCGATCGTCATTGGCGATTTGGAAAAGTGGCCATCGACCGCTGGCGGGAAAATCTCCGTGGCAAAACGAATGACAATGCCCATGAGTGGTCTGAGTGTGGATGTCCTGAAAGAGAGGATTGTGTTTCGGAAAGACGCCCCATCGTACGTAGGTCGTAACTCTTGACCCCCGAACATCTCAGAATGCTCGTCAAGAGCGGAGAAACGCTCGCCGTGGAATTCAAAGGCGAAGCAATGGCCTCGTTCACGGACCGCGAACTCGTTGAAACAGTCGTTTGCCTTGCCAACCGGAGCAATGATGACCTTGGGTGGTTGCTGATCGGCGTAGAGGACGACGGTCGTGTGAGTGGTGCTCGTCCCCGTCACGAGAATGGCAGAACCGATCCCATGCGCGTCCAGGCGCTCATTGGAAACCGTACTCGCCCATCTCTCTCTGCCCGCGCTGAAATTGTTGCGCTTGACGGGAAAGAGGTCCTCATGATTGAGGTTCCGGCTGTGCGCCAACCGGTCGGCACAGCGGACGGACGCTACCTGCGCCGGGTCATCGGCGGGGACGGAAAGCCTGCCTGTGTTCCCTTGCACTTCCACGAGATGCAGTCGCGGCAAGCTGATCTTGGCCTGCTCGATTACTCCGCACTTCGCTTGGATGCCATCGGTTTTGATGCGCTGGACCCGCTTGAGTTCGACCGTTATCGTCGCACGATCCGGGAAAACCGGCACCGAGGTGATGCCGTGCTGCTCGATCTCGACAATCTGGAACTCGCCAAAGCGCTGGGTGCCGTGGAGCAGGCAAATGGCAATGTGGCCGTCAGAGTCTTGGGCTTGCTCCTCTTCGGTCGAGAGGATGTGCTGACCTCCATCCTTCCAGCACACGAAACTGCGTTTCAGGTGCTCTCTGACACTGATGTAGAAGTTAACGATTTTTTTCGCTGGCCGTTGCTCCGCGTCATGGAGGAACTGGAGGCGCGCTTTCGGGTACGTAACCGGGAAAAGGAGATCTTGGTCGGGATGACCCGCGTCGGGGTGCCTGATTACCCTGAGCGGGCTTTCCGTGAGGGTGTCGCCAATGCACTCACGCATCGCGATTACACGCGCTTGGGTACTGTACATGTGCAGTGGCACCCAGACCGGCTGGAAATCTCGAACCCCGGGGGATTCCCGAATGGCGTCCGTCTCGACAACTTGCTGGTGACCCCGCCGCGTCCCCGGAATCCTCTACTGGCGGATGCCTTCAAGCGCGCCGGCATCGTAGAGCGCACCGCGCGCGGCATCGATACCATTTTCGTGGAACAGATTCGTACGGGCCGCCCCGCTCCGTCCTACGCAAGAAGTACGGGAGTGGATACCGTGCTGGAACTGCTCGGCGGCACGGCCAATCTCGGCTTCGTGCGCTTGGTGGTGGAACAGAGTCGGCAGGGTCGGCCGTTTTCCCAAGATGAATTGTTGCTCCTGAATGCCTTGGAGCGCGAACGTCGCCTGCCGATATCCGATGCCGCCGCCACGATTCAGCGGGGGAAAAGTGATGCGGAAATCCGCCTGCGGAAGTTGCAGGAAAGTGGCATGGTCGAGGTGAGCGGCACGGCTGGGCGTCAGGTATTTCAACTCACGGAAGCCGTGCGTCGGCAACTGGGCGACCGCACGGATGCTCGCCGGGGACGCGTCGAAACCATGCCACATGACGTATTGGTGCGTCAATACGTCGACGCTCATGGTTCGATATCACGGAAGGATGTGGTGGTTCTCTGCGCCATCTCTGCCCCTCAGGCGTACAGACTGTTGAAGAAGATGGAGGCGGAGGGGATTCTCCGCCAAGTGGGCACTCGAGGAAGCGGTGTTCGCTATGAAAGAAATGTATAGAAACGCACGGTGTGCGTTTCTTAAAAGCACGCGCGCGTTTAAACGCGCGCGCGTTACAACGGCGCATGGAGGGCGCTAGCAGTATCAATGGGTTGAAAGTACGTCGGCAGCAGTAATCTAGATCGGAATTAGGTGTGCCAGAACTCCGCCCAAACGCGAGCACAGACGTCCTTATTGGCATTGTCGGCAAGCACGTTCAAGGCATTCGCGAGATGCCAGAAATGCTCGGCACCCAGCATCTTTGTCAGGTGTGGCGTTACATCAGCTACTGTCTGAGCGGCTGCCCGTAGTGCCGCGTGATTCCATTGGGACTGATAATCGTCGCCGAGAATGACGTGTTTCCTGTCGTTGCTCGGGACGAAATCTGCGTTGACATGGACGGCAACCCGGGGATCGCCTTGGTTGGGAGGCATGCACACAACAATCCTGCATTCAACTCTTCGGCAGTCAGTGCTACCACCACTTCCGCCGATCGCTTGTCTTCGATGCGGCCTAGATGCAGACGACGCAGGTCTGCAGCAGCGTGCTGGAGTCCCCCCGGAGGCACCGGGAGAGACCGCTCCAGTTCTTCCAACAGCCAAGATGTCACATCCTCAGGCACCGGATCGGCTTTCAGTGCCTGTCTCAGTGTCTCAGCGGCGACTGCTGTTCACGCGCGAAGAAGACAAACCTCGTTCCGGGAAAGTCAGACTGGTTGCATTTCCGGCAGCCCCCGCAGACTTCAATGCGCGCCTCCGCGGCAGTCCCGTGGTGCACACCGATGAGACTGGCGGGCGGGAGAATGGAGTCAACGGCTACGTTTGGACCTGCAGCACACCCACGGAGCGGTACTGCCTGCGCCGGGGTCGGGGCGGGAAGAAGGTGGACGAGGCGCTGGGGGCGTCATGCACCGGGGTGTGGGTGAGCACCTTCTGCGCCGCATACCACCATGGCCCCGGCTTGAAACAGCGATGCTGGGCCCATCTGCTGCGGGACATTCACAAGCTGCAGGTGTGGTACCCGGAAGACGCGGGCCGGTCCGGGGGCACAGGCTCTACGCCCAGGGCGTGGGTGGGGCGGCGGCCGGCAGCGGTTCCCTGCGGGCGCAGTGGGTCCTGGAGCCGCGGTGGCTCAAGCTGTGTCAGCCTTTCCGGGAAGACCCCTTGGCTGTCCAAGGGACACTGTGCCGGCGGATGGAGCGGCACATCAAGGTACTGTGCGTCTTCGTTGCCCACCCGGAGACTCCCCCGGATCACAACGCCGCGGCACGGAGCCTGCGCCACCTGGTGATCCGCCGTAACATCAGCGGAGGCCCCCGTTCGGGAGCAGGCAGCAGCACAATGACCTTGGCGTCCCTCTTCGGGATCTGGCGGGCCCGAGGTCTCAATCCTCTCTTGGAATGCCGCAGACTGCGGGTTTCCCCGCAACTCTGAACTGTTACTCAAAAGCATTGGTGTTTACCCTGGTGGGTCGTGTATGAGCCAGAAGTACCCGTCCTCCAAGGTGGGAGAAACGGGACAGGCCTTGGCATGGGGAGGGACGGCAGCCAAGAGGCGGTGGAAACTCCCCTCTCTTCCCTGTCGCAACACCAGACAATGGGCATGATAGGGCAATTCCCCCGCCAGTTCCCAGACGCATCCCCGTGCCGCGTCTGCCAGATCTGGCGTAGGCCCGGCATACACCAGCTGTCCCCGATGCAGCACGCCCACTTGATCGCACATGTGGGCAATATCCTCCAGGATGTGGGAGGAAACGATTACCACGCGCTCCCGGCCCCAGGCCTGCAGGAAGGATCGGAACCGCAGGCGCTCCTGGGGATCCAGGCCGGCCATGGGCTCGTCCGCGAGCAGGATCTGGGGGGACCCCAGCAATGCCTGCGCCACGGCCACGCGGCGTTTCATGCCCCCGGAGTAGGTCCGGATGGGTCGATGCGCGAAATCCTCCAGGTTCATCTGCGCCACGACCCGATCCACTTCCTCCTGTCGTCGCTGGCGGGAACCCAGGCCCTTGACAACCGCCATGTAGTCCAGGAATTCCCGGCCACGCAGATGAGGATACAGCGGATCATCCTGGGGCACATAGCCCAGGCATCTCCGGATCGTCGTGATCGTAGGCTTGGCAGGGCGCGGGTAGCGGTTCCAGGGAAGTTCCCGCCAAGGCAGTGCCTATACGCCACATTGCAGAGCCGTCAATGCGGGCGCCGATCGGAATCTGATCCCGGTGCATGACCTGCAGCCATGCCCACAGAAATTCATCTCCCTGAGTTTCCGCCACGGCATGCAACGCGGAGACCGCTGCCGCCAGGCGGCAGAACTCTCCTGTGGCCTCAAATGCCTCCAGCCCCACCGGTGGCGCAAACTGCTGGATACCCCCGTCCATGGTGACCACGTCCCATGATAGGATGCTCCCTTCCAGCGCCTGCAACCACAGCCAGCGGGCCTGCTGCTCCTGCACGGCGTCGACCTGGTCGGCCAGCATCATCCGCTGGGCCAGCACCACCGCCCACGCGTAGCACCAGACTGGCGGTGTCACATTCTCTGTCCAGCGGCCATGGGGGGCCTGCGGGTTAGGGGCCCGTGGCGGCCGACCGTCAATGATGCCTCGGAGTTCACCGTGCCGGTGCAGGGGGCGCTCGGCCCAGGGCACCGTCTCGGCCAGCCAATTCTCCGCCAAGCGGATGGCCGCCTCCAGCTGTACATCAAAGACGTCGGCCCGTTCCTCCGGATCGTCGTGCCACAGCGTCCGCCGCTGGATTCGCTCGACGGGCACGCCCACGTATGGTGGTGCAAACAGCACTGTCCGTCCATAGGGCATGATCACCAACTGCAGAACCGGCGGAGCCGTCTGTCCGCGTGCCTCCAGGGTTGTGGCCCATTGAAGCACCGTCTGGGCCGCGTCGATCTCCCACTGATTCTGCAGATGGCCAAGGTACAGCGAACCGGAGATACGGTGGGGGGCAGCCCACATCAGCAGCGGTGGCAACGGACCCGCCCAGTGATGTGTACCGTCCGGGGATACCTAGTCCGCCGTGCTGACCAAGGCATCAGCATCGGCACGGGTCACTGTGATCGCCAGCGTACTGGCTTCCCAGGCCTGTTGCGCCTGCGCTGTGTAGGGCCACGCCAGCCAGTCGTGGTCCCGCACCCAGAACAGGGCATCCCGGCCCATATAGCTGACCGCTGGACGCCGGAAACTGGGAGGCATGTAAGGCAGAAAACTCACCTGGCCATAGTCTTCCCGCAACAGCCGGGGCTGGCCTGCATAGCGGATTTCCACCTCTATGGGCACAGGGGTGTCCCGGATCTCGGACGGCCATGGCAACACTACCGCCTCGCCGTGACGCATAGCCTGCACCGGCTGATCGGCCAGCGTAGCGGCCTGCACCTGAAGACCGGGATTGAGAGCCAGCTCTATTCCCGGAGGGACGGGTTTCCCGGACGAGGGCTGCAGTTGCAGCCGGGTCACTGCCGCCAGCTCGGTATCCGTCAGCTGCACCTTGTGGGTAGCCGTCAGCACTGTCCACTCCCCGGGCGGGGTTGCGGCCGGTGGAGGCACGACACTGCTGTGCTGGAGATGCAGGTATCCTGCCACCACCGCAGTGATCAGACCCAGGCCAACCGCCGTCCCCGTAGCCAGGACTCGGCACTGTCCCGGTGGGCTGTCCACCCGTTCATCCCGATGCGTGGCGACCGGCAGGGACAGCAGCCAGAGTGCGATGCCGCCCCCCAGATACACCCATGCGAGATCACCCTGCAGGCGACTGTCAGCCCCCATCCCCAGAACAGGATCGAAGGACAGGGTGACCCAGCTATAGTTCAGGGGGGCGAGCAAATGTTGCACGAACAGGTAGGGGGCCAGCAGGGTGAGGAAAGTCAGGACGAGGCAAGGCACGGCCACCCAGGTCGTGCGGGGCAAGACATGCGCCAGCGCATGCACCAATGCCACCTGGCTGCAAGCCACCGGCAACAGGAGACGTATCAGTACGGTTCCCAGAAAGACGCCGGTGGCCAGGGGAGGCTGGACGCTGTACACTCCCAGAAGCAGACCCGCCGTGGCTCCCGCGACCAGGAGAATGCCACAGACGGCCAGCAAGGCAGCCGTCAGGCGGGCGGTCGCCAGCAGTACGAGATGGACACCCGAGGCCCACAGCACATCCCCCCGACGGGTCCAGCTCCAGACCAGCGCGGGTCCGAGAGCCAGAGCCAGCACCGGCAACCCCATCCCCAAGAACGCCGTGGCCGTCACAGTCAGTATGTGAGTCGTCGCTTCCCGGGCTCCGAACACCTGAAGCGCCACGATGACTCCGGCCATTACAACAGCATACAGCCCAATGCCGCGGCTGCGCCAAAGCACCAGCAATTCCAGGCGTACCAGCGCAGGCCAGGACACCGGCGTTACCCGTTGTCCGCCGATGCTGCGGGTGGAGTGGTCAGGGATCGCAGACATACGCAAGCGGTTGCCAGACACAGGCTGGCTACAATGACCAGTATCAGGCGATTCAGCCCCCACAGCGGGTGGAAGGCATCCACCCAGGTCAAGAACGGATATATCAGGGCCAAGGTGGGACCGAACCGCAACAGGGCCAAGGCACCACACCAGAGCAAAGTGGTCAACAGCCCTCCCCACAGTGGGTCACGCAGAAGAATGGCTGCACTAAAACCACAGGAGCCGAAAAACAGGAGTGTGCTCCAACCACCCAGGAGTATCCGCAACACCAGTGGCCCAGCCTCCGCTACCTGCAGGAGTGCGGCCACCAGGGAGAAAATGGCCGTCCAGGTGGCACCCAGGACAGCCAGGATCAGACCCAGACGCCGCAGGGCAATGCGCCAATAGGGGGTGGCCGAGTTCTGCAGAATCTCGCGAGCCGCATCGGGCAACACCAGCTGTGCCCCTGTCCAGCCAGCCATCATCGGCAATAGCATCTCTCCCCAGAACAGGCTCTTCTCCAGATCCGAGAAGTCCCCTACCCCGGCCAAGCTGTTGCTGGCGGACAGGCCCAGATCTGCCAGCCCACACAGCAACGCCAGCACCAAGGGGAACCGTGCCCAGTGCCACATGACGCGGCCTTCCAGGCGCAGGGTATCGTTCCACAACACGCTGCGACTGTCAGGCATCATTCACGGGCTGAGGCACAGGGGGCAATGCACCGGGAGGGATGCCAAGTTCCAAAAGCAGGCTGCCCAGTTCTTCACCGGACATCATTTGGTGACCGATCCCCTGCCAATACTGCGACACCTGGGATTCCCGTGACAGCAGAACCTTGGTGGGCCCGACCTCCAGTCGGGCCTGGGTGCTCAGTGTACCATCGGTATCCAACCAGCACGGGGAAGGCAAGTTGGCGCCGCTCTTGAAAGGCTGCAACTTCCTCGTCGCGCAAGGTTGCTGCCACGCCCACAATGGCTACATCTTCATCCCACTGGCCCGCGGCGATATTCTATGCCGTATCAGGTGGGCGCCAGGCCCAGCAGGGTCTCGAACTCGTCCCGCTCGAGCGTTTCCTCCTCTAGCAGGGTTTCGGCCAGCAACTTGAGCTGGTCTCGGTGTGCCTGCAACAGGCTGACGGTGCGCTGATATGCCCGGTCCACCAGGCTGCGCACTTCCTTGTCGATCTGCTGGGCGACTTCCTCGCTGTAGTGCCGCTGTTCTCCAATCTCCATGCCCATGAAGGGGCTGTGCTCTCCTTGATTGAGCTGAATGGGACCCAGACTCTCATTCATCCCGTAGCGCGTGACCATGTCAATCGCGATCTGGGTCACCCGTTCCAGGTCGTTTTCGGCCCCGGTCGTCACGTCCTGAAAGATGATCTCTTCCGCGGCACGGCCGCCCAGCAAGGCCGAGAGCTGTGTCTCCAGGTCGGAGACACTCATCAGGTGCCGGTCTTCCTCCGGCAGGGGCATCACGTAGCCCAGGGCCTGACCGCGGCTGACGACGCTGATTTTGCCCACGTTGTCCGCGCGGTCCAGGAGATGCATGACGATGGCATGGCCGGCTTCGTGGTAGGCCACATACCGACGTTCCTTCTCGGTGATGACTCGGCTGGCACGGGCCGGGCCGGCCATGACGCGTTCGATGGCCTCCACCAGATTGATCATGGTAATGGATTTCTGGTCATGGCGGGCCGCCAGTATGGCGGCCTCGTTCATCAGGTTTTCCAGATCGGCACCTACCATGCCGGGGGTCTGCCCGGCGATGGCATCCAGGTCCGCTGCCGGATCCAGCGGCTTGCCTTTGGCATGCACTTCCAGGATCGCCTTGCGCTCGCTCCGTTCCGGCAGATCCACGATGACTTTGCGATCGAAGCGGCCGGGCCGCAGCAAAGCCGGATCCAGAATGTCCGGGCGGTTCGTGGCCGCAATCACAATGACGTTGGTACCGGACTCGAAGCCGTCCATCTCCACCAGAATCTGGTTGAGGGTCTGCTCTCGCTCATCGTTGCCGCCGCCAATGCCTGCCCCGCGATGGCGCCCTACGGCATCAATCTCGTCCACGAAGATGATGCAGGGCGACTGGGCCTTGGCCTGTGTAAAGAGGTCCCGGACGCGACTGGCTCCCACACCGACAAACATCTCCACAAACTCGGAGCCAGAGCTGGAAAAGAAAGGCACGCCGGCTTCGCCGGCCACGGCCTTGGCCAAGAGGGTCTTGCCCGTGCCTGGGGATCCCACCAACAGCACGCCCTTGGGGATGCGCGCGCCCAAGGCCTCGAACTTGTCTGGTTCGTTGAGAAAGTCCACAACTTCCTGCAATTCCAGCTTGGCTTCGACCAGTCCGGCCACATCCTCGAAGGTGATGTCCGAGTGCTCCACGGCCTCCACCTTCTTGGCCCGGCTGCGTCCAAACTGCAGGGCCCGGTTCTGGCCTCCCATGCCGCTCTGGCGCATGATAAAGACAAAGAACGCGATCACCACCACCATGGGCAGAATGATGAGCACCCCGGAGATGATGGCCGCGGCCCGCGGCGGATTGCGAAAGGTAATGGGCAGGGCGTTGAGCCGTTCCAGCTCCACCCCCATGTTGGTCAGACTGACATAGATGCTGGACTCCAGCTCCTTGCGCGCGCGCACCAGATTGCCGCTGTTGAGATGGATGGAAATGACTTCGCCCACCACCTCAATGCCCTCGATGCGGTTCTCGTTGACCAAGGCTGCGACCTCGTTGAGGCCAATGGTTTCGTTGCGGGAATTGCTGGTGACCATGGAGCGCACAGCCACCACGCCCACAATGACCAGCAAAATCCAGATCCACCCCTGATTCAGGAGGCTGGACCATTGGCCCGGCAAACGGGGCGGTTTGTCTCCGCCGCCCTGCGGCGGCGGGTTCTGCGGTTCCGGAGTCTTGGGGTCTTCTGACATGGCTGTGCGGCCCGGGTGCTGCTCCCAGTAGCCTAAGGGATTTGTCCAGACTGGTCCGTAGTGGGCCCCGGTGGCTCAGGAGCCAATGGCATCCAAGTCCGATTGAATACTGGTGCCCACCGCGTGGGTGAGGACCCGATGCACAGGCTGCATGCCCTTGTGCCAGCGCGGGTGGGGCATTGAAGCTTCCTGAGGCTTGTCGCTGAGGCTCATCAGCAGACTGCCCCGGTCCCGCATGAACAGGCTGAGTTCCCGCACTTCCTGGGTAATGCACAGCTCTGCCGCCAACCGCTGCTCGGGGCTGGTGCCGGCCGGCAAATGGCCCATGTGCTGCACTGTGTTCAGAAACTCCTGGCGGCGGAACTGCTTGAACGGCGTACAGTCGCCGTTGCGGGCGCACATCTGATACTGCTCGTGCAGCTGGCGCATCTGCATCGAGAATTTGTTTTCGGCCTGCGTGGTAATCCAGCGCACCAGGTGGTCAAAGGACATTCTTTGGGCCAAGAGGCCGCTGACCTCCTTGACCGTCATGATGCCGGTGGTCACCATCAGACAGATGTACACGATGTAGTCCTGGTTGTCTCCTGTCAGGGGCAGGAACTCCGGGCGGGAAATGGCATCGTACACGAGCCGGAATTCCGCGAAGCTGAATTTGCCGGTGCTGATCAGCTGGCCTTCCAGGGCCCGGTGCAAGCTCTCCAGCCGCGATTCGTTGATGACCTTGCTGTTGCGGCCACGCGCGCCCACGGCCGTCTTGTCGATGTCAATGATGACCGCCGTACGGTCATCCAGGGCAAAGCGGGCGCTCAACTCCTGGAGCCATGGCCCCAGGAGATGCCAGCGGTTGGCCGTGGCCACCTGTTGCTTCTCATCCCAGGTCATGGTGGGCTCCGCACCCAGATTCTCGGCACAGATGAAACAGGCCCCGCGCCAGCGGGCGAAGTCAATCATGTCCTCGAAGGCCACTCCATCCGTGGCATAGGTGTCCCCGACAAAGAGCAGCTCCTCGATCTCGGTGTCCGAACGCCGTTCCTGCATGTGCTCCGTAATCCAGACCGCCACCTTGGCGTAGGAGGAATCGGTCTTGCGCGGCAGGGCTGCCGGATCCAGTCCGAAGATCCGGGCGCACTGGTTGTATCCCTGGTACTGCGGATCGATGGGCTGCAGATCCCGGTAGACAATGCGGTCATCAAGGAACTCGGACAGAGTCACTGTGCCGAATTCATGGAATGCAGGTGGGGGGCTTGGAGCAGCAGGCAAGAGTTGTCCTTGGGCTACGGAAGGCAAAGGGAGGCTCTGGCTACAGTGCCGCCAAGGCGTCCTGGGTCTGGGTGGACAGCTGGCCGTTGGCCGGATGCCCGCGCAATACATGGAACAGTTCCGCATTCAGCAGGCTGCCGCCGGCAGCCCCACGAATGGTGTTGTGGCCCAGGGCCAGAAACTTGAAGTCAAAGAGCGGGTCCGGACGCAACCGGCCCACGACCGTGGCCATGCCCGGGACGGAACCCGCGAGGCGGTCCAGCCGCGGCTGGGGACGGTCCGCAGCCTCCATATAGACAATGGGAGGCTGGGGTGCCGATGGCAGACCCAGACGCTGCGGCAGCGGGTGGTAATTCTTCCAAGCCTGCAAGATGTCTTCCCGGGCGGGAGTTTCCTTGAACTCCAGACTGACGGCTTCCAGATGGCCGTCATGGGTGGGCACACGGTTGCAGTGGGCACTGATGCGGAAATCCGGAGGCACGATGCCCTGCCCGTCAAAGTGGCCCAGCAGCTTGTGAGGCTCTCTTTCCTCCACCTTCTGTTCTTCCCCACTGATATGGGGAATGACGTTGTCCATGATGTCCAGGCTGCTGACACCGGGGTATCCGGCCCCACTGACAGCCTGCATGGTGCAGACAAAGAGGCGGTCGAGCTGAAAGGCCTGATGCAGGGGATGCAGGGCGCACACCAAGTGCGTGGTGGTGCAGTTGGCGTTGGTCATGATGTAGCCGGACCACTGGCGTTGGCGCTGCTGGACATCAATGAGACCCAGATGCTCCGGATTGACTTCCGGAATCATGAGGGGCACATCGTCTGCATACCGATAGGCACTCGCATTGCTGTACACCCCGTAGCCGGACCGGGCAAATTCGCGTTCGGCGACACGGGCGGGCTCCGCAGGCAATCCGCTGAAGACGATTTCGCAGTCCGGACCTGGTTCTGCAGGCACCAGCACCTTGTCCCGCAAGGCCATCGGCATCGGTTCGCTCAGGATCCAGTTGCAGGCATCCGCGTACGTCTTGCCGGTGCTGCGCTCCGAGGCGCACAGCACCGCCACTTCAAACCAGGGGTGGTCTTCCAACAGGACCGCGAACCGCTGCCCCACGGGGCCGTTCGCCCCCAGAATTCCTGCCTTGACCTTGTCAGCCATGTTTCGTCGTTTGCAGCACGCCAAATCTCAAGCCAGACAACGGGGCCTTTGCTCATCCATCCAATCCAACGAGGCCACCACGGCTTTCCCACAGGGGATCGAGTGTGACCTCAACAGCACTTGGCACAGTGGGCCAAGGCCAGCTCAACTATATCACTTAGCACTCCGGCAGCGGTGGCCTCTACCCCGGCACCCCGGCCTTGAATCACCAGGGGCAGCGGGGTGTACCATTGCGAGGTGAACTGCACCAGATTGTCGGTGCCCGACAACTGGCCCAGCGGACTGTCGAGGGGGACCATCCGGGGGCCCACGGAAAGCGCCCCCTCGGATACCGAAGCCACGTAGCGCAGGCAGCTGTCTTGGGCCTGGGCCTGCGCACAGGTCCGGGCCATCTCCGCATCCAGCTGCGGCAGGGCGTCCATGAAATCGGCCACGGAGAGCGCTGCCAGGTCGTCCGGATACAGGCCGGTGACCGCGACATCCGCCAGCTCCAGTCGATATCCAGATCCGCGTGCCAGAATGAGAGCCTTGCGGGCCACATCCAAGCCACTCAGATCATCGCGCGGATCGGGTTCCGTATAGCCTCTGGCGTGGGCCTCCCGGACTACCTCGCTGAATGGCTGGCCGGCTTGCAGGCCGGTCATGACATAACCCAGGGTACCACTGAAGGAGCCGGCAATGGACTCCACCTGGTCGCCGCTGCTGCAGAGCCGCTGCAAGGTGGCAATGATGGGCAGACCAGCCCCCACCGTGGCTTCCCAGCGGCTGCAGGACATGCGCCGGACCCCTTCGGGAGTGCGAGTCAGGCGATCGTAGATTGCCTGGCCCTGCGTCAAGGGCTTCTTGTTGGCCAGCACAATGCAGGAGTCCCCCGCCACAGCCTGTACAAGGGCATCTGCGGTCTCGTCTGCGGCACTGCAGTCCGCGAATATGGTGCAACAGCCTCCCTGGGCCTCTACAATCGCTTCGGCGCTGGTGGCCGCGTGGCCCCGGTCCTGTGCAGCCAGCGCCGTGCCGGCCTCCTTGGCCATCAGGATGGCGGCCAGTTCCGCGTCCGACAGGACGTCACCGGCAGGGGCGATGTGGCCGCTGGAATCACTGACCGCCTGGATGTCCAGACACAAGTCGTAGGCAGACGCGTGCAGCGGCCGATTCTGGATGATCTGGCGAACCAGGGAGCGTCCTACACTGCCCAACCCCAGGACCACTATTGGCAGTCGATTCATGACGCGACAGCACCCCAAGAAAACGCCCATTTTAGCATAGGGCCCTCTCATCCCAGCCGGGCTTTCGGCATCCCGAGCGGGTCCTTGCATGGCCATACAGCCGGCCGCGGCCGCCAGTGGGACCTACAGCTGGCCCTCCAGATGCAGGTCAAAGGCATCGTGCAGGGCCCGCACCCCGGCATCCGCCTCGGCGGCCGAGACCACCATGCTGATCATGGCATCGCTGGCCCCCTGGGCAATCGAGATGATGTTGATGCCGGCCGCGGCCAAGGCCGTGAAGACCTTGCCGGCGATGCCGAGGGTATGGTGAATGGCGTGACCCACCGCGGCGATGATCACGATATTGGACTGTCCCTTGATCCGATCGATATATCCCCGTTCCAGTTCCACGCCGAACTCCTGGCGCAAGGCGGGAATCACGGTTGCGGCGGATGACTTGGGAATGACAAAGCAGATGCTTTGCTCGCTGCTGCTTTGGGAAATCATGAGGACATTGGCCTTGACCTCCGAGACGGTGCCAAAGGCGCGGGCGGCCATGCCCGGGACCCCAATCATGCCCCGGCCCTCAATGCGGACCAGCGTCATGTCCCGTATGGCCGTGACCGCGCGTATGGTGCCCCCTTCCGACAAGCTGTGGTCGGGCACCACAATGGTGCCCGGATGGTCCGCCTCAAAGGTGTTGAGGACGCGCAGGACAATGTCCTTGTGCATGGCGGGCCGCACAGTCTTGGGGTGCAGCACCTTGGCCCCGTAATAGGAGAGTTCCGCCATCTCCCCATAGCCAATGCGCCGCAGGCTGCGGGCTTGGGGCACCACCCGCGGATCTGCCGTCTTGACCCCGCTCACATCGGTGTAGATGCGGATTTCGGAGGCGTCTAGGGCTGCTCCCAGGATGGCGGCGGTGTAATCGGAACCGCCGCGTCCCAAGGTGGTGGGTATCCCTGCCTCCGTGGCTCCGATAAAGCCTCCGGTGACCACTGCCCTGCCCGCCTCCAGGTGGGGCAGGATGAGTTTCTGACAACGGGCTCCAGTCAGGTCGGATCGCGGCTCCGCACCGCCAAACACCGCATCCGTGATGATGATTTCCCGGGCATCCACATGCACCGCGGGTATGCCCGCAGAGCAAAGCACCTGCTGCAGGACGGGCGCCATGATGGATTCACCGGTCCCGGCAATCCAGTCTCTGCCCTTGGGTGTCAGCTCTCCGATGACCGCAATGCTTTCCAGCAGGCGGCGCAGGTGTCGAATGTCATGCCTGATGTTGTTTCGCAGCCGCTCCCGGGCCGCCGGGTCGGAAATCAAGGCGTCCAGGACCGCGTCATGCTGGCGCTGCAGCCGGGAATAGGCCGCCTCGGGGGGTGCCAAGCCGCCTCTTGCCGCAGCCTGGGCCGCTTCCAACAGGAAGTTCGTGACGCCCTTCATGGCGCTGGTGACCACCACCACGCCGTGATTGGCCGCCGCGGCATGCGCATCGCGCACGATCTGGCAGACGTGGCGCAAGGCTTCCACGTCTCCCACGGATGTGCCGCCGAACTTCATGACGATCATGCGTCGCGTTCCTGGCGGTGGGCGGCAGAGGGCTGCAGCACAAAGATGCCCGTTATGGCCAGCAGATTGGCTGCCGCCTTGGATGAGTGGGTGCCCTTGGGCCCCAGATAAACGTCCTCCACGATCCCGATGCCGCGCTCACGGCAGAAGCGACGGAAACCGGCGATGGTCATGGCCTGCCAGCGCCTTTCCGAGGTCCATTTGTCCGGCAGATCCGGTGACTCGGGGACCCGTCCCGTGACGAGCAGTTCCAGTCGGGACTTCCAATGGCCCCAATTGGGAATGCTGACGATGCTGCGCTTGCCGACCCGCATCATTTCCGCAATGACGCGGCTGGGGTTGTTGAGGTAATGGAGAGTCTGGCTCAGCACCACGTAGTCCACGCTCTGATCCGGATAGTCGTCCAGACCTTCATGCAGGTTGCCCTGGCGCACGCTGAGGCCCCGGCGAATGCAGGCCCTCACACCTTCTTCGTGGAGTTCAATGCCCCGCCCCCGGACGTTCTTGACTGCAGACAGGTACTCCAGCAATACACCTTCGCCGCACCCCAGATCCAGGACAATGCTGTCCGGTTGCACCAAGGCTGCCAGAGCCCGCAGGTCCGGGCGGATCTGGGCGGTGTTCACGTCCGTGTCGGTGTGGGTGGAGGCAGACATGACGATCATGGGGCTGCTATGCTGCCAGGGCCTGGTAGGCGAGTGGAGGTACAATGGCCAGTTCTCTGCTTAATCTGCCCAGGAAGTTGGCAATCAATTCGGTCATGGTGCTGGTTTCCAAAAGGAAGGCGTCGTGGCCCCAGACGCTCTTCACATCCACGTAGGTGGCATTGATCCCCAACGTGCTCAGGGCCCTCACCAGTTCCTTGCTCTGGTAGCTGGGATACAGCCAGTCGCTGGTAAAGCTCACCACCAGGAAGCGCACTTCCGCGGCGTGCCGGAAGGCATCCGCCAACCTCCCGGTTTCGTGGCTCAGGTCAAAATAATCCATGGCCTTCGTCACATACAGGTAGCTGTTGGCATCGAAGCGGGCCGGAAACTTGTTGCCGTTGTGCTGCAGGTAGCTCTCCACCTGGAAGTCTGTGTTGAGGAATTCGTAGCCGAATCGTTCCCGGTCCTGCAGCCTGCGCCCAAACTTGCTGTGCATCGAGCTGTCGGACAGGTAGGTGATGTGTCCGATCATGCGGGCCACAGCCAGCCCCGCGTCCGGGCGGTGAGGGCTGTCGTAGTAGTCCCCATTCTGCCAATGCGGATCGCGCAGGATGGCCTCGCGCCCCACGGCATCGAAGGCAATCTGCAGGGGACTGTGACGGGCCGTAGTGGCGATGGGGATCGCCGCGCGCAGCCGCTCGGGATATTTCGAGGCCCACTGCAGCACTTGCATGCCGCCCATGGATCCGCCACTGGCGCACAGCAGCTGGGCAATGCCCAGATGATCGATCAGCCGGACCTGCGCGTCCACCATGTCCGAGATGGTGACCACCGGAAAGGACAGACCGTAGGGCTGGCCAGTCTCCGGGTTGGCCGTGGTCGGGCCGGAAGAGCCAAAGCAGCCGCCAATCACGTTGCTGCAGACGACAAAATACTTCTCCGTGTCGAACGCCTTGCCCGGCCCGATGCAGTCGTACCACCAGCCTATTTCCCCCGGATCCGCGGCCGAGGTGCCGGCTGCCTGCTGGCTGCCGCTCAAGGCGTGGCAGATCAGCACGGCATTGCTGCCGTCCGCGTTCAGTGCGCCATAGGTCTGGTAGGCCAGCGTGACGGGCGACAGGGTGGCCCCGCTGGACATTTGGAAGGGCGCGTCCTCGGCGAAAGTGAAGTATTGGGTGTGAACCTGTTCGACCGAAGCGTATGCAGACATGGCCCGTTGCGCAAGGCAAGCCCTCCAGTTCCCGGAAAAGCGGTGCGGATCAAAACATCCCCGGGGCCGGGGATGCAAGAAGACTTGACATGGCTGTCCTGTCTCTCATCTCCCAGACTCGCGTCTGCCGGACTTGGCACCCAAGGCTGCTTGAGCGAGCCTGCTGGGTTGCCGAAGCTTCGAAGGGCCGGTCCCTCCACTTCTCTGGATAAGAGAGTTATCCGGACATTCTACATCTTTCCGCCTGCGAAGCGGGAAAAGGAATCCCCTGGTTTTTCCGCTGCAACCGCAATCGTCATGCAGTCATGTCTCCATATCCCTGTGGTTTGCTGGGGCAGGCTGACCCGTGGATCCAGACGACTTGGGTGCGATCCGGAACCGCAGCTGTAGGGCTATCGTCGGGGCAGAGGCAGAACGGGCAGGATGCATTGAGTATCGATGCGCGGTTGAATTCCAGTGGTTATCTGGATTACAAAAACCATGATGTCTGATCTGGATGAGGTACGTTGGGGCGCGGTAACCCTCAGTTCGCTTTTAGGAGCGGCGAGTGTCTACGTTAGTTTGCCCGCCTGGGTGATTTAGGTGCACTCAGTGCCCTTCCAGTGAGTGTGCACGCTACTGTTAGGGAAAAAGGATACGAAAACTGGGTTTCCGCAGATCCTTGGTCTTACTACGGTTACCAACATCTGGATCTTGATGCAGAGTATGACATACGTTTCAGGGTTGGTGACCAAACAAGATGGTGGCACAACGCCAGTCCGCGCGCCGATTGCAGTGTAGGCTATATCCGATAGTTTATTCCATGTGATCCACCATGTCGCTGGGACGCCGAATCACACACACCGCGTTCAGCCTCGGCTTTCTAGTGCTATGGCGATGGCTCGCCCAGCCTTTTCAACCTGAGGCGTCGTCCTATGCCAAGGGGGTTGCGGTATATCTTTATAGCACGTTCTTGACCTTGGCGGCATTGATGTGAATGAACCTAGACGAGAGCACGAAAAGAAAATGGGAATGGATCAGCATGGCCGCATCCATTGTAGTGGGGATACTGTATGCATCCGCGGATGCACATTGTCTTTTTCCGTGGACAACATGCCCTCCAGACGGTCGCACAGGGCATTGAAAGATCGGAACCTGAACATAACGTTGGGATAAATGCAGCAGGCGTCTCTTGGCTTGACTTTGTACAAAATCAGGCTGTATAGCACAAGAAATCCCGCAGACGCGCCGGCGGTGGCCAGCGTGACCCATCTGAAGAGGCGCATCAGGACCGGCGTGGTGCGGGTCCAGGGCCAAAGCCGACCACTGCCGTTGGGGCTGCCCCCGAGGGGGCGCATGGCCGGGACGGTGACCGTCCTCTGCCCAGCGGCGCAGAAACCCGTGCCGCATCTGCGGCACGGGCATGTCGGGGTCGGTGCAAAGCCTGAGGCGGCTGCTTTCCCTGAAGGTCGTTCAGGAAGGAGAGCCCAGCACAGGCGCACGGAGGCTGGCGCCGCGAGGCATCTAGGTGTGATGACGGTGACTGGACGGGAGAGGCGTTGGCAGGCCTCCCGCAGATGCCGTGCAGCCTAGGCGCGGTTTGGCCTCCCCCAACTCCCGGTCGGGCATCCAGCGGCGTAGACTGCAGAGCATCTGCCTTGCCCAGTTAGTCCGGGTCTTGTGCCACCGGCCCTGCATCACATGGCAGTGGGTGGACAGGGCCCACACGGTGAGGAAGGGCAACGCCCAGGCCCGGCGCGCCCGGGGAATCTCGGTCAGCTGTATCAGACTAATCCAGCGCAGGCCCATGGCCTTGACAAAGTGGCCCCGCGAGGAGCGCACCCCGTCCCGGTAGATCTCCTTGGCCGCGATCTGACTTTCGGTGCAAGGGTACAAAATACGATGCAATGCGCAGCAAGACAAGTGCGGCTTAAACATGGTTTGTCCATCATCACGGCCATTCTCGCTGTAAGTGGAATTTTCACTGTGGTTGTCCGGCAACCTGCCCATGGTTCGTTCTTGGCCACACCCACTTCTGCACATTCAGACTTCGTCGAATCCAGAAGCCACCTTTACGACAGGCTGCTTTCGGGCGTGGTCAGAATTGAGGCATCAGAAACAAGGCCAGCGCCTTGCATGCCGCATGAATCGCATGAATGCAATCGGGAAGATTTTCTGCCTGATGACATCAGGCCAGCGGGGCGGGGTTCAGGATTCTTTTTCGACCGACAAGGACACATCGTCACGAATCAACATGTCATAGACGGTGCCACCTCGAATTCAGATAGCATTAAGCGATGGTTCCTGGCACCCTGCGGTGGTGGGACAGGATGTCTATTCTGATTTGGCCGTTTTACTGATTCCTGATCTGGACCGCGACATTTCTCCTTTGCCTCTGGACATGGAAAGCATACCGGTTCCTGGCAGTCGCGTCTATGCATTTGGCTTCCCCTCTGGCCTGAATGGCACCCTGACACAGGGCATTGTAAGCAGCATCGGGTCCGGTATGGGGGGAGAGCACGCTGGCCGATATCTCATGCCCAATCTGGTGCAAAGCGACTCCTTGCTTGTCCCAGGTCACTCAGGTGGACCCTTGCTGAACACCCGAGGGGAGGTGGTGGGAGTCACGATGGGTAGTGTGTACACCGGGTTTGGAACGAGGGGTCTGAGCCAAAGCATTCCCATCCCCTGTTTCTGCAAGTGGTGCCCGCCTTAATCACAGAACACAAATATGCATATCCATTTTTAGGTGTCGCAGGACATGACCTGACGGTCCAGGATGCAATCAACGTGGATCTCGGCAGTTTGCGTGTTGGAGCATACATTTCGGATGTACAGCCTGACAGCGCAGCGGATCAGGGAGGAATCCAATCGGGTGACATTCTGCAGGCCATAAACGGGGTGTCCATTCCCAATTTTTCGGAACTTTCGGCACTGTTGGTACTGCAACATAAGCTAGGTGATACCGTTGAGTTCTCCCTGCTGCGGAACGCCACGGAAATCAAGGTGCAGGCAATACTGGAAGAGCGAGGATCTCAACAGCTGGCCCCTGTTGGTGTTCACCTTTGAATTGTCCTGCCTGTAAAAATATCACTTTATGCCTGATGTGGAATTGAATTTTGATCACAATAGGGAAACGCCCAGAATGAGAGCATGACAACTCCACATTCAGAGGGTTCCTTCTGTCCACCTTCCAGGTCTCGTCGCCCGGAAGGTGGCCGCGGAGATGGACTTCTGGCCCGTCGTGCCCCCACTTTGCATGGAGTCCAATTCTGGACGTACGAACTCTCTACCTACAGCGGAATGCAGGAGATGTCTGTGCTGGCGCAGGAAAGGGTTTAGCCGGGTCTGCACTCGCTGTGACCCGCTGGCTGTGCTAGAGGAGAATTTGTCCTGTTTGCGCTCATGGTTGAAACCTTGCGCGCAGCGTGGTCATGATCGAGAGCGAGCGGCGACTCCTGATCGCAGGACGCGCATCCCGGACCACTGTGGAGACCCGCTACTACCTGTCCAGCCGGTCTCCGCAGGTCTCCGCCCTGCTGTGCATGCGGCGCGCAGCCACTGGGGCATTGAGAACGCGCTGCACTGGGTGCTGGACATTGCCTTTCGCGAAGACGAGAGCCGGGTGCGGCCAGGACACGCCGCCCAGAATCTGGCTCTCCTGCGGTGCTTGGCCCTCAATCAGCTGCGCCCGAGACACGTCGGTCCGGCTCGGGATGGCTGTCAAACGGCGCAAAGCCAGACGCAATCTGGCCTATCTCGGCCCTGTACTGGCCCCATAGCGGGTCCTGGGATTGCGATCCGGGCCCGCGCATCGCCACGGGCCTCCTCCGCTGGCAGACCCCAGGCGGGCGGGGTGCGCGTGACGCCCGCCTGCACCCTTCAGCATGTGCCCCGGGGGTGCCGCACCGGCCCGGCCGCGGCACCGGATACCCCGGAGAAGGGGAAGGCAGCATAGGGCCGCGTGGATCGCAATGGAGAGACTCCCCCGGCTGTGCCGTCGCAGGCCCGGTCGACCCTGCGCAGCCCCCGGGCGTTGCCTCCATATCCGAAATTTTTAGATGCGATTGCCTTGGACAACCTGGCCGCTGGCCATCAAGGGCCTGGTATGCGAAGCCGGCTTTGTCGAGGCTCATGCCAGCGGCCCAAGTCGGCCCATTGCGGTGAGTGATGCGAGTGCCATGCGCAGCTGCTGCCTGGGGATGCCCTCTTCGCAGGGTACGGGCATATGGCTGGGATGGCCCCCCTTCGCCTCTTGGATTATGGCAAAGCGCGGTACCGGTACGCGCCACGGCACACTCCGGGCACTGCCAAGTAATCTGTATCCCGATCCACCGGTACTGCAGGCCCCGCCTATGGCTGACCCGGGAAGTGGGCCGCGCCGAAACTGCACTCCCGTCACGCACGAGAACTGTTGATCCGTCCTTTGCCCCACCCAGCGGGCACGATTCGGTGATCCCGCACCGCCACGGCGCGGCGCGGCTGTGCAAAGTGCCGCTCCCGGATGAAGAGCGCCCGTACACACACCCGTTGGGCCGCACCATTCAGCCTGCAAGGCCGATCACGGCGATACCATTCAGGATGCTGACCCTGCCCTGAATTCTCCTCGCGGCCTCCATCATGCGGCACAGCGTGCAAGTTCCGGGATTCCGAATTTTGCCCATAGGATCGTGTAGAAATCTGGACATGCTTGCCGGGTTCGCAGGTCCTGTCTGCATTGCGGTTACAGGCGAAGCCGTTTACTATGGATCGGGCAGTGTCTGCTTGGCATTTGCATCCAACAGGAACGCGGTATGTTTTTTGCAGGAGTACAGGCTCTCAGGGAACGACTGGAGCAAGGCCAGGTACAAATCGGGGCTTCCATCACCCTGAACGATCCGGCGGTAACCGATGCGCTAGGTCCTTCCGTGGATTTCTTCTGGATCGACATGGAACACAGTCCCATGACGATGGATGCACTGGCAGGACACATTCGCGCCGCCCGCCTTCACCGTGTGGCCTCCCTGGTCCGGGTTCCCATTGCGGATCCCGCTTTCATCAAGCGGGTGTTGGACACGGGCGCCGAAGGCATCATCGTGCCCCAGGTCAGAGGTGCCAGGGACGTACAGAGTGTGGTAGACGCCGCCCGATACCCTCCGTTGGGCCAACGCGGCTTCGGGCCCCGGGTCCCATCAGGCTATGGACGCCATGCCAATGCCGAACTGGTGGCCCAATCCAATGCTGCGGTTTTCACCGCCGTTCAGATTGAAACCCGTAGCGCCCTGGAGCAGATTGAAGCCATCGCCGCCATTGCATCCCTGGATGCGATGGCCCTGGGGCCCTGGGACTTGGCCGCCAATCTGGGGCATGTCAACGATGTGACGCACCCTGAGGTGGATGAGGCGATTCAACATGTAATCGATACCGCGCACCGCGCCGGCAAGTGGGTGGGCTCCGGGATGGGGGATGATCCGGAACTGGCCGCTCACTACGCCAGGAGGGGTGTGCACTGGATTCAGGTCGGCAACGATGTGGACTATCTCATTCGCCGCATGGACCAGGTCCAGGCCGCCATCAAATCCTCCTGAGGCTCCCGGCGTGTTCTTGGACCCTGGGCGGTGTCTCGGGCCTGCACCATTGGCAGGCAGAGTGCCCCCGATTCGCCGCGCCGGGTTGTGCGTTCCGCAATCTTCCTCGGGCGGGGAAGCGTGGCCAGGCCGGCCCGTACCATGGCACCGAGGGACATGCCGAGCAAAGAGGGAAAATCAGGCCGGTGATGAGAAAATGCCCCCGCAGCCCGGTGATTGCGGCTTGAGGCTGCAGGTCTGCGGCACCGCTTAGAATAAGGGTCAGTCACCGGGCCGTCTTGCAGGTCAAGGCAATGCCGCGCCGGCGGCCCGACCGAGTGGAGGGGCAGCAGGATCAGATTCGACCCGCATCCACGCGCACCCGTTGCACGGACAGCGAGTGTACCGCGACCGCCACACCGTGGAGTCGAATAATTTTGCATACTAAGGTAGATGCGAGCATGGACAAACTCATTATCACTGTCACCACGGACGGGACTTTCTCGTATCCGCGCAATCCCCACAACACGCCCTGCGAGGACACCCAAGGCGTGGCGGAGGAATACAATCGCGCCATTGATGCCGGCGCGGCCATCGCACATATCCACGGCCAGTACACCTCGGATCCCGTGATTCAGCCCGACGGGGTCAAACTCCAGATCGCCAACTTTGAAGGCTGGCACGACATTGTGACCCGCATCCGCGCCCATGCCGATCCCATCATGCAGTTCGGTCTGGCCAGCATGCGCTTGGAAGAAAAGGTGCGTCTGTGGCAGGAACTACAACCCGACATGAGTTCCATCAACTTCAACTCCCATGACGAGTATTTCCAGCCCGACCCGGACTATCCGCCGTTTTCCATCTATGCCGTGCACCCCGTGACCGAGCTGCGCCAGTATGCACGGCTCGCCAAGGAGAACGGCGTCAAGCTGGAAATCGAGTGCTTCGGCACCGGGGCGTTCTGGGCCATTCGCAAGATTCGGCAAGGGGATTTCTGGACGGATGACGGAGTGCGCGAACTGGAACCGGATCTACTGGCCGATCCGATATGGGCCACCCTGTTTTTTGGTTGGGCCGGACAAGGATGGACTCCGCCCACGGCCAAGGGCTTGCAATACATGGTGGATCACCTGCCGGCGTCCGTGAACTGGAACGTCAGCTGCATGCAGCCTCCTGACTATTGGCAGTTGATCACACACGCCATCAGCCTGGGGGGCCATATTCGCATCGGCATGGAAGATTGTCCCTATGTGGCTCCCGGCGTGTACGCCCGCACCAATGCGGAACTGATCGACAAGGCAGTGCGCCTGGCGCGGGAACTGGGACGGGAAATTGCCTCGCCGGCGGAGGCCCGCGCCATGATCGGCTTGCACACCCACCGGGACGCGTCCCCGTGACGGCCCCGAAGGAACCTGTCCAAACACTTTGTCAAGGATGCAGGCTGACATGAAGGGACTGAGCTGCAATTCGGCCTTGTTTGCGCATCTGGATGTCGTCGAGTGCATGCGGATTCTGGCGGATCAAGGCTTCCAGGCGATTGACGTTTCGCTGGAACTGGACCCCCCCTTCCTGCCTGTCCCCGCACCGCACATGCGAGTCGAGGCAGACTGCGTGGAAAGGGCCCGCGTGGTCCAAGGGGCCCGTGACACCGGGTTGGCCTTTGGCACCTGCAATGCCCACACGAACCTGGTGGATGGCAATCCGGAAGCACGGGCCCGCAACCTTGATTTTGTCCTGAACGCCATGCGCCTGGCCGCGGATCTGGAATGCCGCTATGTCATCACCGGGGGTGGGGCCAAGAACATGTACGGGCGCGAGGCCACCTACTGGAACCGCTTGCTGGAGGCCCTGCGGGTCATACTGGCCACCGGTGAGCAACTGGGCGTGACCCTGCTGCTGGAGTGTGCCAGCCTGCCTGGGTGCCTGGTGCACAATCTGGCGCTCATGCGACGGCTGCTGGCGGAAGAGGGCATGGAAACCCTGCAGGTCCTCTTTGATCCAGCCCACTACCATGTCCGCGGGGACAATGTCCAGGAGGCTTTCCGGGCCCTGTCTCCTCGGATTCGGCATATCCATGCCAAGGATGCCACGGGATTCACCGAGGATTTCGAGTTTCCGCCCCTGGGTGAGGGCGACATTGATTTCCGTGGCCTGTTGCAGACCGTGCTGCAGTCCGGGTACACCGGCTATGTTTCCCTGGAGTATGAAGGCTTCGCCTGGGGCCATACTCCGGACCCCCTGACCATCCTGCGGGACGGCAAGGAATTTCTGCTGTCCCACATTGAGGCGCTTCAGGACTAGGGCACTCCGCGAGAGCAGGAACTTGCCGCGCATGTACGCTGCCGTGCTTCAGGCGTTCGGCCAGCCTTTGGTCTGGCAGGCTGTCGAGCTGCCCTGTCCCACTTCCCATGAGACGCTGGTGAAGGTGGAAGCCTGTGGCATCGACGGCACTGATCTCAAGCTCTTGGCGGGTTTTGGATACGAGCCTGCATTGCCCTTCGTGCCCGGGCACGAAATCGCGGGGGTCGTGGCGAAGACAGGTGCGGGGATCAGAGACCTGCGCCCTGGCACCCCGGTGATGGTGTACAACTTCGAGACTTGTGGAGTCTGTGCCATGTGTCGGGCCCACCGTTCCCAGTTGTGTCTGGACCTGGGCAGTGTCATGGGGGTTTTGGATGCCCATGGCGGCATGGCCGAATATGTCCGGGTCCCAGCGTCCCAGGTGATCCCCATCCACCCCGACCTTCCCTTTGTGGATGCGGCCACCTGTTGCGATGCCGGTCTCACGGCCCTGCATGCCGTGGACCGAGCTGCGGTGCGGGCGGGAGAATCGGTTCTGGTCATCGGGGTCGGTGGCGTGGGATCATTTGCCGTCCAGTTGATCAGGCACAGACAGGCATATCCCATTGCGGTCGAATTGGGGAGCGCCAAGATGGCGTGGGCCCGTGAAATGGGGGCCCAGAAGGTGCTGGACGGCTCCCGGATCCCGGGGGATGGATCGTGGCCGGAGTGGGAGCTTGGCGTCGGAGTGGACTGTGTGCTGGATATCGTGGGCACCCGCGCAACCATGCAGGCCGGCATTGCGGCCCTGCGGCCCGGGGGACGGATGGTGTTGGTGGGATACACCCCTGACGCTCTGCAGGTGCCAGGCAAGGAAATGGCGCAAAAGGAACTGACCCTCCTCGGCACACGGGCCGGCACGCGACAGGACCTGAAGCAGGTGGGCCACCTGCTTTCCCAGGGAGCCTTGCAATCGATAGTGACCCGCACCTTTCCCATGGCGGAAGCCAATGAGGCCCTGGCTCTGCTGCGCTCCGGCCGCGCCAATGGCCGCATTGTCTTGCGGGCCTCCGACTGAGCATTGCCATGGATGGGACCAAGGGCGTGAATCCGGGACCTGCAGGGCCGCCACAGATCCAGGGGATGCCATAGGGGCGGCGGGCAGGCAGGGAGGCAACCCCTTGGCGGAGATGATTCAAGCCCGTCCCTCTTCGCAACAACAGGAATGTGCAACCAGGAAACAACATGCAGCAGCCACCACATCCACGTCTTTTTCCCGCGGGCCTGTTGCAGGCGGAATGGCAGCAGTTTCAGGCCCAGGGCTATCGGAAACCGGTGACCGGTGTCATTTACCGCGGGGAACCCCGCCCTACCTGTGGCATGCCCCTGGGGAGTGTGGACACCGGATGCCTGGACCTGGAACCCAACGGCATGCTGGGATACTGCACCCTGTTCAACGACCTGATCAACCCTCGGCGGTTGTTGAACATGCCCTGCATGGGCTATCACCTGGAAGGACAGACGCGCATCCTGATTTCCGATTGCAAGATCAAGGTCGACACACCGACCCCAGCCGCCTCCCCCCATCAGTTTCCCCCCACGGACTACACGCCTCGCTACCGCACACTGCCACTCTCCCCGGCGCAGGTCTGCCGCGGGCTGGAGTACTGGGGCCATTTCCCGATCGCGGATCTGGAATTCGACACGGGAGACGATATCAGCGCCGGAGTGAGAGCCTACAGTCCCTTTGTGCCGGGGGACACCCGGACATCCCTCATGCCGGGGGCTGTCTTCCGGGTCCGGTTGCACAACCGGGGCCAGCAGACCCGGACCGGAGGCTTTCTCTTTTCGTTTCCCGGATTTGGTGGCCACGCCCAGCCCCAAGGCGACGAAATCACGAGCCGGCCCATTGCCGTGCCCACTCCATTCGTGGCCCGCCAGGTGGTGCGCCAAAGCCGGGACCCAGCCCGGACCATGGCCTATGCCGTGGCCGTGGCCTCCACAACGGGGCCCAGTGACTGGGGCGGTGGCATGGATGATGACGGGTCCAAATGGGGGCAGGCGGGGAGATCACTGCCGGCACCCCAAGCCGACGAAACAGGACTGTCGGTCCGCATGCCCTTTGTGCTCGATGCAGATCAGACGGAGGAATTCACGGTGATCCTGGCCTGGCATGCGCCCACCTGGCGGGCGGGCGGATCCCCCCGGCACACGGACACACGCGCGTTCAAGCACCAATACGCGCAGGCATATCCGAGTCTGGCGGCTGTACTGGCTCAACTGTGTGCTCAGTACGAGATGGTGCTGGACAAGATTGTCGCCTGGCAGGAAACGGTGTATGCAGCGCCCCATCTGCCTGGCTGGCTGGCGGATTCCCTGATCAACATCCTGCATCTGATTCCGGAATGCAGCGTCTGGTCCCAGGCGGGGGGCGCATTGGATTCCTGGGTGGATCCGGAACTGGGACTGTTTGCCCTGAATGAATGTCCGCGGGGATGCCCGCAGCTGGAGTGTCTCCCCTGCAGCTTCTACGGAAACATCCCGCTCCTGTACTTCTTTCCCGAGACCGCCCTTTCCACGCTCCATGGCTATCGTGCCTATCAGATGCCGGATGGCCGCCCGCCGTGGATCTTTGGCGGCGTGACCGCCTCCGATCCCGCCCATCGCCAGCCCTACGATCTGGCCGCTCCGGACAAGGGCTACCAGACCGTCCTGAATGGAGCCTGCTACATCGTCATGGCGGATCGGTACTGGCGTCTTTCCGGTGACGATCAGTTTCTGCAGGCTTTCTGGGATTCCCTGAAACGCTGCAACGACTTCTCGCTCTCTCTGCGGCCCGAGTATGGCCTGTCCCAGATCATGGCCATGCCTACCCCGGGCACGGACGGTCACGCGCTGGGGGACACCGAATGGTTCGAGGCGCCGGAACCAGGCTGGAAAGGCTATGTGACCCATGCGGGCGGCATCCGCATGGCGCAGGTTGCCATCATGCGCCGGATGGCCGTCGCGATGGGGGACGAAGCATATGTCGGCCAGTGCGACACATGGCTGGCCGCGGGCCAGACCGCGCTGGAAGATATCCTGTGGAACGAATCCTGCTACTGGAATTTCCGGGAGCCGGACACCGACAGCGCTTCGGATCTGGTGTTTGGGTATCAGCTGGATGGACAGTGGATTGCGCGCTGGCATGGCGTGGACCCTGTGTTTCCGCCGGAACGGGTGGCAACCACCCTGGACACCATCCGCCGCACAAACTGTGAGCTCTCCCAGTCGGGAGCCGTGAACTATGCCAACCTGGACGGCAGTGTCGCCCCAGTGGGCGGATATGGCCCCTACAGCTACTTTCCGCCGGAACTGTTCATGCTGGCCATGACCTATATGTATGAAGGCCACCGGAAATTCGGACTCGAGCTGCTGGAGCGTTGCCTGGCCAACATGGTGCGCTGGGGCTATGTATGGGATTTTCCCAACACCACGCGGGGGGACAGTGATACCGGGCAGCGGACCTTCGGGGCCGACTACTATCAGAACATGATGCTGTGGGCAGTGCCCGCCGCCCTGCAGCAGTCTGATCTGACCGCTCCCTGCCGGGACCAGGGACTGGTGCAGCGCCTGCTGGCCGCGGCCCCGACGGCCCAGGATGCAGCCTCATGATGCGATTTGCGCATACGGCCCTGCAGGACTATGTGCAGAGCATTCTGGTGGCCGCCGAAACTCCGGAGGGGATTGCGGCCACTGTCGCCCATTCCCTGGTGGACGCCGACCTCAAGGGTGTCGAGTCACATGGCATTCTGCGCATCCCACACTATCTGGCCCTGATCCAGGAGGGATATCTCAAGGCCGGGAGCAGGCCCACCGTCGTGCGGGAGACTCCGTCCTGGGCCATGGTGGATTCACGCCAGGGGTTTGGCCACTTTGCTCTCCGGCAGCTCTGCGACCTGGTGGCCACCAAGGCGGAAAGTGCCGGCATCGCCTTTGGGGGCCTGGTCAATACCACGCATACGGGTCGCATCGGATGGTTTGTGGAACGAATCGTGGAACGGGGCCAGGCGATTCAGATCTTGGGAGGGGGTGCCCATCGCAGTCCGGAGCACACATCGGTGGCTCCGTTTGGAGGACGCGCGCGCATCCTCAGCACCAACCCCATTGCCGTGGGCTGGCCTGGAGGCATGTTCGGGCCCATCGTGGCAGACTTTTCGACCAGCATGACGGCGGAGGGCAAGGTGCGACTGTACAGGGAGCGTGGCCAGTCGTTGCCGGAAGGCTGGATCCTGAACAAGGAGGGGATCCCTTCCAGGGATCCCCACGATCTGTATGCCGGCGGCGTGATTCGGACCATGGGGGACCACAAGGGCTATGGCTTGTCCCTGTTCAATGAATTCCTGGGCGGGATCCTGTTGGGGCCACCGTATGAAGCGAACTGGGCCGTGGTGGTCATTGACGTGAACACCTTTGCCGATCCAGCCACAATCCGGGAATCCGCGGAGAGTCTGCTCACCCGCATCAAGGCCTCCCCCACTGCCCAGGGGCATGCGGAAGTCTTGCTGCCGGGCGAACGCGAAAGGGTGATGGCCCGAGAGCGGATGCAAGACGGCATTCCGGTGGCCGGTGTCATATGGGATCAGATCGCCGCGTCCGGTTCTGCGCTCGGGGTGGAGCCGCCAGAGCCCTGCTGATGGGCGGCCTCCCCGCGGTGCTCTGGCAGAGAAAGCCTCCCATACAGGAGAATGGGCCGGGCGGGTGGCGTCCATCGCATCATGCAGTGTCATGCCGTTGCGCCGGTCACACAGGACTGCGGATTCCATGTCCACCCACACTGTGCAACGTCTGTCCCATCCCATGCAACCGCCCTGCGAGTCAGAAGTCCGCTTTTTTGGGATGCTCATCGCGGCAGACCACACAAGGTCATGGAACGTGTCATCGCACCCTTGAAACAATCCTGGCGTCTGGACAGACTGGAAGCATGTTGCCGGGGATGCTCTGTGTGCCGGTTTCGGCCCACCAGATCGCCAGATGGGTGTCCACACGCCCTGGAAAGGGCAGGCGGCCACGAAGTCCTGTGCCAGGTCCCGCGCGGCCTCCAGCCTTGAGACGCCAGACATCCCTGTCCGTTCTTCCATGAACTGTCCAGATGCCGGCATCCCGGAAGACCGGCAGGATGAGGCCCGGCATTCCCGGCACGATCGTCTGCGTCGCCCTGCGCCGGACCATCTTTCCGAAGACAGAGAACGATCGGTGGCGCGGCAGGTCGCCGTCCCCTTCCTGTCACGTTTGATGACGGACATTGGCACCCAACTCTGGTTTCCCTTCCTCCCTTTCCTGGCCAGCGGCATGGGCCTGACGGTGGCCCAGCTCAGCCGGTTGCTCGGCTTGCGCAACCTGTGCGGCAGTCTGGCGCCGGTGTGGGGCGCACTGGCAGACCGGCACGGCCATCTCAAGTTCCTGCGACTGGAATTGCTGGCCGCGATCGCCGGGTACATGCTCCTGACACTCAGCCCCACCGCCGGGTTGCGCAGCCTGGGTGTGATCATCACCGGGGTCGCCACGCTGGCGTTCGTGCCCACCCTGGTGGCCTGGATCAGCACGCGCTTTCCCTACCGGCAGCGCGGTCGCGCGTTGGGCATGCTGGAATACGCCTGGGCAGTTTCCGGCATTGCCGGGGTCCCCCTGGCGGCCGTGCTGCTGGAGACCTACAGCTGGAAGACCCCGTTCTGGGCGTTGGCCGGAGGCCTGGTCGTGGTGTACTTCCTGTTTCAGGGATTGCCGGCCCCGCCTGTCCGTGCGGCCCAGAGGCCGGCGGTGCCCATCTCGCGGGCGCGGTGGGAGGTGTCCGGCCTGCGGGCCTGGATGGCATCCATCCCGCCTCGGGCCTGGGCCGTGATCGGGTTCGGATTTGTCTTGTCGCTGGCCATGTTCGACTTTCTCTTTGTCTTCGGAGGCTGGCTCACCGAGGCATATGGGTTGACTGCCCTCCAGCTGGGAGGTGTGGTGATGGGGATGGGGGCCGCGGACCTGGCCGGCAGCGTGACCGCGAGTCTGTTCACGGATCGTCTGGGCAAGGTGCGATCACTGCAGGCCGGCAGCATCGTGGTCCTGATCGCCTTTGGTCTGCTGCCGGTCACTGACGTGCATTTCATGGCCACCATGGCCAACTTGGTTCTGCTCCGCTGTGGCCTGGAATTCACCATCGTGTCGACACTGGCCTATGCCAGCGAAATCATGCCAGAGCGCCGCGGCTTCATGATGTCGTTCCTTTCTTCCGGGATGTTTGGGGGGTCCGGCGTGTCGGGCGTGCTGGGACCGGCCTTGTATCAGATGGGTGGCATCACCAGTCTCGGCCTCTCTTCCATGCTGATGATTGGCCTGTGTACCATTATCTGCAGATTCGGGTTCCCGGAGTTGCACGCGCAGGATGCAGAAGCCGATGAACGATAATGGGGACACTCTGGACCCTGTGCAGCTGTTGCGCATCTGCCATGCCCGCTTCGGGATTGACTGGCTGTTCCCGCGGGCTGGGCAAGACCTCTGGAGCCAACCCACTGCCAGGCGCGCTCGCAGGCCCGCATATACTTGCATGGCCATCGCGCGCAGGGACCACCGGCGGCGTCTGTGCCATGCGGCTTGGGCCAGAGGCCCAAGCCTGGATGAAGCCAGCCCCACATATCTGACTCTCCGCCATTCCCGGACCCGACAGCGTCTCCCATGTACAGGCAGTGCGCATGGCGTTGAGAGCAGGCTGTCCGGCGTGCCAAGCTGTTTTTCGGATCGGTTATCGTTATAGGATAGTGTCGAGTTCAGATTTCAACAGGACAAGTGAAAATGAATGTAAGTATTGGAAGGCAAGGGATTTGGGTGACTGTCTTGCTGTTGGCAGTCCTGTGCGTCGCATGTGCCTCCCCGGCTCCTGCGGCGGAGGAAACCATGCCGGAAACGGAGATGAAAGCCGACACCATGACGGCAGACAGCAAGTTCCGTGGGTCGCCGATGCTGGATGCCATGGTGGCAGCCGGCGAACTGCCGCCCGTGGACGATCGCCTGCCCCTGAACCCGTTGGTGGGCGTGCCGCAGATTCCGGCAGATTGGGGCCCCCAGAATGTGGGCAAGCACGGCGGCACCTTGCGCCTGATCGACTACGACCAGGGCTCGGTGGGCCACGATGCGGGTTGGCTGCGGAACGAGTTTTGGCTGGCGACGGCCGGACTGGCGCATGACCCTGATGCCTTGAGTGGCAATGTCATGGCGGGAGTGGATGTGGAGGACAATGGCGCCACCTTCATTTTCCACATGCGGGAAGGCATGAAGTTCTCGGATGGCTCCGCTTTCACGACGGAGGACGTGGCCTTCTGGTACAACGACCTGTGGCGCAACGAGGAATATACCCCGGTCATTGGCGCCGACTGGCGTTCCGGTCGCTCGCTGGATGGCGAACCCATGGCTCTGGAAGTGATTGATGACTACACGTTTGCCATCCGCTTCACCGAACCGTACGGCAGTTTCCTCAGTCTCCTGACCTACGGCACATCGCCATTCATCACGGACAGCGATTATCTCAAGCAGTTCCATGGCGACTACACGGACATGGACACCCTGAATCCCATGATTGTGGAGGCAGGTTTCGAGGCGGGCGAATGGTGGCGCCTGCTGGGGTCCAAGATGAACCAGAATCGTCAGCATGAAACCGGCTTGCCCACTTGGGCGCCCTATGTCCTGACCAGCATGGGACCCACCCGGGCGCAGATGACCCGCAATCCCTATTACTGGAAGGTGGACACTGCCGGCAACCAGCTCCCGTACATCGACGAAGTCGACATATCCATTGTGGCCGATGTGGAAGCGGCCACGATCAAGATCATTGCCGGTGAAGTGGATCTGGCCCGGCGGCCCGTGAATCCGCAAAGCATCCCGTTGTACAAGGAAAACGAGGGCAACGGCTACCAGACCCGTCTGCAGGCGCAACATGCGTCGCTGGGCGAGGTGTTCATCAACCTGACCAGCGAAATCGATCCGGTATGGACCGAAACCATGCAGGACCTGCGGGTGCGGCAGGCATTGAGTCTGGCCATTGACCGGGACCACATCATTGATGCCGTATACCTGGGTTTGGCTTCCCCGCCCCGGGTGATTCCGCTGCACCAGCATGATCCGGACCAGGCCAATGCCCTCTTGGACGAGGCGGGTCTGAACCAGATGAACGATGATGGCGTACGTCTCATGTCCAATGGCGAGCCGTTCTGCATTCCCTTCGTCATGGCCACCTTCACGGGGGAGGAAGTGCCGGTAGGGGAACAGGTGTCCCGCATGTGGCAGGACGTAGGCGTCTGCTCTTCGGTCAAGATCGTGGAATCCGGACTGTTCCTGGAGATTGCCGGGGCCAATGAGCATCAGGCCATAACCTGGTGGGCCCACTATCCGCGCTGGCCCTATCATGAGTACGGCGACTATGTCGGACGGGCCTGGCAGTTCACCTACGCGCCGCTCTGGTACCAGTGGTACAACAGCGGTGGGGAACAGGGAGCCGAACCCCCCGCCACTTACATTGAACTGCGCCAGATGCAGGACGAGATGTTCGCGACGGCGGACAATGCCCGTGGCAAGGAGCTGTGGGAGGCCATGAAGCAGAACATCGCGGACAACGTGTGGTGGATTCCGATTGTGGACGATGTCTTGGGTCCGCTGATCGTCAGTGACCGTCTCCAGAATGTCCCCGAGGGCGGCATCGCCATTGAGAACGCGACGGCTGCGGAGATGTTCTACATCGACGAATAGGCCGCCCGTCGGCTCGGCCTTGCCCGCCTCTGCGCCTGCCCCGATCCCCTGTGGCGGATCGGGGCAGGCGCATTTGTTTGATTCCCATTCTCCCTGACATCCTCGGTGCAGCCCGTTGCTTGTCTACATCGTGCGGCGCATCCTGATTCTGCTGCCGCTGCTGTTCATTGTTTCGGTCATCACCTTTGTCATCATCCAGTTGCCGCCCGGCGATTATCTGACTCTGTACATCATGCAGCTGGAATCGGCGGGCACGGTCGTGGCGGAAGAGGAAATCGAGATGCTGAAACGTCTCTTTGGCCTGGACAAGCCCATGCATGTGCAATATCTGATCTGGATACGGCGCATCCTGGTGCATCGCGATTTTGGGGTGTCCTTCCAGTTCCAGGTTCCGGTCTCCGAACTCCTGGCCGAACGGGTGCCGCTCACCGTGGCCGTGTCGCTGGCCACCACGGTCTTCATTTTTGCGGTCGCGGTCCCCATCGGCATCCTGTCCGCCACCTACCAATATTCGCTGCTGGATTACGTGTCGACCCTGATCGGCTTTCTGGGGTTGTCCATGCCCCCCTTCCTGCTGGCGCTGATAGCCATCTGGTTCGCGTTTGACCGGTTCAACATGAGTGCGATCGGCCTGTTTTCCCCGGACTATGTGGATGCCGCCTGGAGTGTGGGCAAGGTGGTGGATCTGCTGAAACATCTGTGGGTCCCCGTGATCATCATTGGCATGACGGGCACCGCGTCCATTATTCGCGTGATGCGCGGGACGCTGCTGGACGAACTGCAGCGTCAATATGTCGTGACGGCCCGCTCCAAGGGCCTGACCGAAGTCCGGCTCCTGCTCAAATACCCCGTGCGCACTGCCATCAATCCCATTGTCAGCACCATCGGCTGGCTGCTGCCCGGCATCATTTCCGGAGAGGTGCTCGTTTCCATGGTGATGAACATCCCCACCACGGGCCCCTTGCTGCTGACGGCGCTCCTCAACCAGGACATGTACCTGGCCGGCAGTGTGGTGCTGATCCTGAGCAGCCTGACCGTCATCGGCACCCTGATCTCGGACATTCTGCTGACCTGGCTGGATCCCCGCATCCGCTTCGAGAGCATTGCGCCATGACGGTGTCGCACGCATCGGGGCCGGACACGGCGCAGACACGTTCGGAGGAACGGTATTATTTCGCGTCCCAGCTGACCCTCATGTGGTGGCGCTTTCGCCGCCACCGCCTGGCCATCACCGCCACTCCGATCCTGCTGCTGCTGTACGTGATTGCCGGCCTGTGCGAATTTGTGGCCCCCTATGGCCCCATGGAAGAATTTCCGGCCCTGCTGCACGCCTCCCCCACCCGCATACGGGTACGGGATCCGGAGGGAGGGTGGGTGCGGCCGTTTGTCTATGCCCGGGAGGGGGGGCTCAATCGCGAGACTTTCCTCCGGGAATTTGTGGAGGTGCAGGAAGAACGGTTTCCCATCCTCCTTTTCCCCCGCGGTTCCGCCTACGAGCTGTGGAACCTGATACCCATGGAGCGGCATCTCTTTGGCACCGGAGTGGACAATCCGCCGGTCTTGCTGTTTGGCACCGACCGGTTTGGACAGGACATTTTCTCGCGGGTCGTGTATGGCTCCCGCATCTCGTTGACCATTGGCTTGCTGGGCGTGATCCTGAGTTTCTTTCTCGGGTTGCTCATCGGCGGCGTGTCGGGCTATGTAGGGGGCATGGTGGATGAAGCCATTCAGCGCGGCATCGACCTGCTCATTTCCATTCCCCACATACCCCTGTGGATGGCTCTGGCCGCCGCGGTGCCGCGCGATTGGACCACGGTCCAGACCTATTTCGCCATCACCCTGGTGCTGTCCATTGTGGGGTGGGCTGGGCTGGCCCGCGTGGTCCGCAGCAAGCTGCTGGCGCTGCGGGAAGAGGATTTCGCGGTGGCGGCCCTGATCGCCGGGGCCAGCCAATGGCGCATCGTGACCCGCCACCTGTTGCCCCTGTTTCTCTCCTATATCGTGGTGTCGGTGACCCTGGCCGTGCCCAACATGATCCTGGGGGAAACCGCCTTGAGTTTCATTGGCCTGGGCTTGCAGCCCCCCGCGGTCAGTTGGGGGGTCCTCTTGCAGGATGCACAGCAGATCGTGTCGGTGGCCCACTATCCGTGGCTCCTCTACCCCAGTGTCTTCGTGATCCTGACGGTCCTGATGTTCAATTTTCTGGGTGACGGACTGCGCGACGCGGCGGACCCGTATGCCCAGTAGCCTGTGTCCACCATGAACGGCTCCCCGTCCCCGCTGTTGACCATTCGCAGTCTGCAGGTGCACTTCTTTTTGCAGGAAGGCATCGTGCGCGCCGTGGAAGACGTGCATCTGGACGTGCGCACAGGACGCACTCTGGGGGTGATTGGGGAGTCGGGCTGCGGCAAGTCGGTCACGGCCCAGGCCATATTGCGCATTCTGCCTTCCCCGCCCGGCCGGATTGTGAACGGCGAAATCCTGCTGTGGCAACGCAAGGGCGACCCCAAAGCGCTGTCCACGGATGCCCCGCTCGATCTGGTCTCCGTGAAAGCCACCGGGCCCGAAATCCGGCATGTGCGCGGCAACGAGATATCGATGATATTTCAGGAACCGATGACTTCGTTCGGCCCCATGCACACCATTGGGAACCAGATCGAGGAAACCATTTTGTTGCACATGCCCCACGAGTCGCGGGCCGCCGCGCGCACGCGCACGATCTCCCTCCTCGAGCGGATGGGCATAGCCCGTCCGGACACCATTGCCAACGCCTATCCGCATCAGATGTCCGGCGGCATGCGCCAGCGGGCCATGATCGCCCTGGCGCTTTCCTGCACCCCCCTGCTGTTGATTGCCGACGAGCCCACCACCGCGCTGGATGTCACCGTGCAGGCGCAGATTCTGGCTCTGCTCACGCAACAGCAGCAGGACTTCGGCATGGCCATTTTGTTCATCACGCATGACTTGGGGGTCATTGCCGAAATCGCGGACGAGGTGGCCGTCATGTATCTGGGACGCGTGGTGGAACAGGCCTCGGTGCAGGATCTGTTCGACCATCCCGCGCACCCCTATACCCGGGCCTTGCTGCGTTCGATTCCCCGCATTGACGATGCCTCGTCTCAGCGTCTGTTGGCCATTGAGGGCTCCGTGCCCGATCCGTTTCAGGTGCCCCCGGGCTGCGCCTATGCCGACCGCTGCAGGGACTTTATGCCCGGGCTCTGTGATCAGGCCATGCCCGCCATGGTCGAGTGGGCGCCGCAGCATCGCGTCCGCTGCTTTCTGTACGATTCCGTCTCCGAGTCCCCCGATGATGACTGACCGCGCCGTCGACCCCGAAGTCCTGTTGGATGTGCAGGCTGTCCGCAAGCATTTCCCCATTCAGGAAGGCCTGCTGCGGCGCACGGTGCGGCATGTCAAGGCTGTGGATGGCGTCAACCTGACCATCCGGGCCGGGGAAACCCTGGGGCTGGTCGGGGAATCAGGCTGTGGCAAAACCACCCTGGGCCGCATGATTGTCCGGGTGTTTCAACCCACTTCGGGGGCCATCTGGTTCCATGACGGCACGCGTCCATGCAATCTCACGGCCTTGCAGGGACGGGAATTGAAGAGCCAGCGTCGGCATCTGCAAATGATTTTCCAGGATCCCTTTTCCGCCTTGAACCCGCGCATGACCGCGTTGGAAATCATCGGTGAACCGCTGCTGATCCACGGCCTGGCCAAGGGCCGGGAACAGGAGGACCGCGTGGCGGCCATGATGGAAAACGTGGGTCTCAAGGTGGAGCACCTGCGCCGCTATCCCCACAGTTTCTCCGGCGGCCAACGCCAGCGCCTGGGCATTGCACGCGCCCTGATACTGCATCCGCGCCTCGTGGTCTGTGACGAGCCGGTGTCCGCGCTGGATGTGTCGGTGCAGGCTCAGGTGATCAACCTGCTGCAGGACCTGCAACATTCCATGGGGCTCACCTACCTGTTCGTGGCCCATGACCTCAGCGTAGTCCGGCACATCAGTGATCGCGTGGCCGTCATGTATGTGGGCAAGGTGGTGGAGATGGCCCCTACGGAAGCCATCATGATGCAGCCGCGGCATCCGTACACGGAAGCGTTGCTGTCCGCGGTGCCGCGCCCCGACCCGCACCATCTGTCGCAACGCATCATCATGGAAGGCGAAGTGCCGGATCCCTCCCAGCCGCCTTCCGGCTGCATCTTCCACACCCGCTGCCGATATCGAGAACCGCGCTGTGAAGAGGAAGAGCCGGAACTGCAGGAATATGCGCCGGGTCATCACGTGCGCTGCCATTTCGCCCATACGCTGTCACTGCAGAGCGTACACAACCTATCCCCAACCGAGGTGTAGCCATGAAGACCACAGAAATCCAGCGGCGCTTGCAAGATTGCCTGGCGCTGCTCGCACACGGGACCCTGACTCCTGCCCATTTGCAGGAAGTCCTGGATCTCTTGGCCGAGCCCGTTGCGGGACTGCAGGATCTGCTGTATCTGCAGTGCGCCAGCACTGCGCTCACGTCCCCGGTGCTGGGCATGCAGTTGGTGACCGGGGGCTGCGTGCAGCCCGAGCCGGACTCGGCCGCCGAATTTCCTTATGCCACGGTCCTCGCGGCCATCCGGGATGGATGGCGCGTGGTGCAGTTTCCCAATCTGGCCCTGCTGCTGGACGAACAGCGCACGTACGGACTGGGGTGTGAATTCATACTGGAACGATAGAGTTTGCCGCAGGACAGGAGGAAAGAAGATGCTTACCCGAGATTGCCCAGCCACCTTGACCGACACAGAGGTCCTGGAGTTCTGCAAGCAGGGCTACTTGATGTTTCCCGGCGTGATCAGCGAGGAGATCAATCAGCGCACCCTGGAGTATCTCCAGGGCAATGCCAGCCATGAGCCGACCACCTTGATCGAAATCGACTGGTTCCAGCGCCAGGTGCTGCTGAATCCCACCGTGGCCGGCGCCGTCCGCTCCCTGCTTGGCGCCCACTTTGCCCTTCCCAACCTGATGAGCAGCCACCGCATGGAGACGCCGGCGCCGGCACAGGGCTGGCACCGCGATGGCGGCTCTTGCTACACGCATGCCCTGCACTACCTGCAAGTCTTCTATCTGCCGCAGGCGTGCACGGACGCCATGGGCCCCACCGAAGTGCTGCCAGGTTCTCACTTTCTCTTTTCCACCTCGCCGTCCATGGGCCATTACGGAGCCATTCAGGGGGCCGTCAAGACGTCGGCCCCGGCAGGCTCCGTCTTTCTGACCGTATATGCCATTTGGCATCGGCGCGGCAAGTCCAGCGTGCAATCCGTGCGCCATCTGCTCAAATACAACTACTGGCGCACTGTGCCGCCCGTGCGAGACTGGCACATCGAGCCGGATTTCGACCTGGCCAATGCCCCCTACCACCTGGGAGGGCCCACGTTTCGACCCCAGTTCCGCGACAGCCGGGACGCGGCCCAGATGTTTTTCTGGCTCAGTGGCCTGGAGGACAGCTTTCGGACCATGGGGGGACAGGGATGGCCCATGCCCGCCAACTTCCGGGAGCGTCCCTACGGCTATCCGCTGGCACAGGAGAGCATATGAACCAGAATCCTGCCCAAGCCTTGCGGACCCAAGGGTATTGTCTGCTCGAATCGATCGTGCCAGCCGCCCAGGCGGAGGCTCTGGCCCAACACTGCTATCAATTGCACCAGGACCCCGCCTTGCGTGATCTGCTGCAGGATCCCAACGACGACCTGTATCAGACGCTGTTCGGGTTGGCCAATCTCGACGAAGCCTGTTGGACCTTCGCGGCGCATCCCGAGGTGCTGTCGACAGTGCGCCAGGTGCTGGGGGCCCACGTGCGGATTGGCGCCATCTGCTCCAAGTGGGTCAAGCCCGGAGCCCCCGCGGGAGGCGTGCACGTGGATTCGACCGGAGACTTGCCGGAGCGTTTGCCGGAGGATCCATGGCTGGTCAACAGCATGTGGATGCTTTCGGACTTCACCGAACACAACGGCGCCACCTTGATAGCGCCGGGCAGCCACATCCGGCGTGCCCGTCCACCGCGAAACCTCTCCCCCGACGATCCGGCACTCAGGAAGATCACGGGGCCGCAGGGCTCGCTGGTGTTGTGGCATGCCGGGGTTTGGCATGCCAATGGGGCCAACACCAGCCAGTCCGAACATCGCATGGGATTGAACATTTCCTATTATCCCGTCTGGTGGAACATGTACCGCGAAGGGGGACACCAACCCGTCCACCCGGAGGTCTATGCGCGCATGCCAGAGGAAATGAAGGTGTTGAATGCACATCGGGTGGGCCACAGGCGGGAAGACCTGTACGAACAATCCTGACCCTTGCGGTGCAGGGACTTGCCCAAGGTTCCCTCTGTGGGATGGGGGAAGTTGCCGGGTTGCGGACCAGGGCAAGGTGAGACGCTCGGCCTGCCTTCGGGGACTGCCCCGCCAGCATCCTCGGATCCGTGTCCAAGGGCGTGGACGGATGCCCTGCATCGTCGTCCACGCCCTCCGGATGGAGCCGGCTGGCGCGGGCTGCCGCCTCCCATTGGCCCCCACCCTCGTCGGGCTGGCTCGCGTTCGGCATGCACAAAACAGGGATGTACAGGCATGCGAGTTCGGCTTTGCACGGTCCCAGCCAGACTGGGGACCGGCGACTCAACGCGCTCCGTGGGGACCGGCCTTCTGTCGTGACGCGTCCTAGCAGATCCAGGAGCAGCCCCATGCATGATGCCCATGCCCACGTGTTTCCTGAGGTGCATGGCCGGACCCGCCAGGGAATCACGCGCAGCCTGCGTTACGGACGCATCCAGCATGGGAAATCCACGGAACAGTTGCTCACACCCCTCAGTCTGGAGACCCGTTTTCCCGTCGAATCCCTGATCGCCAATCTGGACTGGAACGGAATCCACCGCGCCATGCTGCTGCAAGGGCCGTTCTATGGCACGACGAACGGATACCAGGCTGCCGCCCTGAAGGCCTATCCTGACCGTCTGACGGGAGCGTTGTACTTCGATCCCTGGGAAGATCAGGCCGACGTGCTGTCCCGGCTGGTGACCTCGGGCATCTATCGGGCCCTCAAATTGGAGTTGTCCGAACCCACAGGATTGTGCGGCCTGCATCCCGGCGCGGACTTGGCCGCGCCGGCCCTGGGCTGGATCTGGCGCCTGCTGGCCCAATCCGGTCTGACCTTGACCCTGGATCTGGGCGCGCCCGGCACATCCAGCTACCAAACGGAAGCCGTGGGGCGGATTGCCCGGGATCATCCCGACCTGCGCATCCTGATTTGTCACCTAGGCCAGCCGCAACCCGCCTGTCTGGTGCCCGGTGCCCTGCGGGACCGATGGTTCCAGCAGCTTGAGCTGGGCCTGTTGCCCAACGTGTGGTTCGACTGTGCCGCCTTGGCCGCCTATTTTCCCCACGAGGCATTTCCGTTTCCCTCGGCAGTGACTTTCATGCACCAGGCCTTCGATGTGCTGGGGCCCGAGAAAATCCTGTGGGGCACCGATCAGCCCGGCTTGTTGCAGTGGCTGTCTCTGCGCCAAATGGTGCAACAGGCCCGCCTCTATGCCGCGCCTCTTGACGCCATCGGATGGCAATGCTTCGTGGAGTGGAATTTCGTTGCGGTCTATCCGCCCTGGGCGTGACTGCAGGCCACCGCGGGCTGCCGCGCCTTGGCTCCGGGAAGCAACTGGGATATAGGAGGGGACCCACCGTGCAACACATGGGGGCAGGCAAGGGAACGTCCGGCTGCCATGGCAGCCTGGATGACTCTCGGACTGTGCTTCGCGCTCATGCATCTGCGGTCCCACCCACGGCCTGACCATGGAGGGCCCCAATATCCCCCCGCCCCGCCCGCGGCATACCGCGTATCCGTCGCCAAGCAAGGGATGCGGGTTGTGGGCATGGGGGTCATGGTCACGAACGGGTCCCAACCGCTCGCCTGCTCGGGCTAGCCGATGTGCTTGGGGTCCAAGGCATCCCGCAGGCCATCCCCAATGAAGTTGATGTTCAACACGGTGATGAGGATCAGAACGGCAGGCGGCATCCAAATCCAGGGCCCGTCCTGCAACACGTCGAGGCTGCGGGCCGTTTCCAGCATGTTGCCCCAACTGGGGGTGGGCAGGGGAATGCCGACGCCCAGAAAACTCAATCCGGCTTCCAGCAGAATGCCGCCGTTGATGGCAAATGTGACCGAGGCCAGCAATGGAGCCACCACGCCGGGCAGGACATGCACCAGAATGATCCGGTGATTCCGCACCCCCACGGCCCGGGCCGCCAACACGAATTGCTGTTCCCGGATGGAGAGCACCTGTCCCCGCACCAGCCGGGCCGTGCCCATCCAGCCAAAGAGGCCAATCAGGGCGATCACGTTCAGGATGCTGGGCCCCAGAAAGGTCGCCACGGTCAGGATGATGACCACTCCCGGAAACGTCATGACCACATCCGTGAACCGCATGATGATCATGTCCACGAGGCCGCCGAAGTATCCGGAGACAACGCCCAGCAGCGTGCCAATGATGATCGTCATGGCCGCGGAACTGAAGCCCACCAGGATGGACACCCGTCCTCCATGCAGCAGCCGGCTCCAAATATCGCGTCCCACCCGATCGGTACCGAGCCAATGCGTCATGCTGGGAGCCTGGAACTTGTCCCGCAGATTCAAGGCTTCATAGGGATATCGCTCGATGAGCGGCGCCACCAGGGCCAGCAGCAGGATCAAGGCAAAGAGGCTGAGCCCCACGACGGCCAGCGGATGCCGCCGAAACCGCCGCCAGGCCTGTGCGGCGGGCGACACCGCCTTGACTTGCGAGGGCGCGGGAATCTGTTCCGGCAAGGTCACCGCGGCCGGGTGGGAATCTGCCATTTAGTCGTACCGTATTCTGGGATCAAAGACGGCATAGGCCAGGTCGGTGGCCAGATTGGCCGCCAGCACCACAATGGCGGTAACGAGCATGATGCCCATCACCATGGGATAGTCCCGTGAGGACACGGCGTCAACAAACAGGGAGCCCATGCCGGGCCAGCTGTAAATCGTTTCAATAAAGAGGGCCCCGGCGACCAGTTGCGGAATGCTCAGGCCGATGATGGTGACCACCGGCAACATGGCATTGCGAAACACATGGCGCCAAGTGACTGTACGGTCCGGCAGGCCCTTGGCCTGGGCGGTGCGAATATAGTCTTCCGCCTTGACTTCCAGCATGCTGAAACGGGTAAAACGCATGTAGGTGGCCAAATTGAAGACGGCTAGCGTGCCCGCGGGCAGCGCTAGGTGGTACAGCAGGTCCAGCACCGAGAATTCCTGCCCGACGGTTTGCATGCCGCCGGAAGGAAACCAGTGCAGCTGCACCGAAAACAGATAAAGGCCAAAGATGCCGGCGACAAAGGCCGGCATGGATATGCCGACAAATGACAGGCCGGTCAACGTGAAGTCCCAGAAGGAATACTGTCGGAGCCCAATGAACACACCCAGCGTGATTCCCGTGACAGCCCCCAGGGTCAGGGCCGTGCCCATCAACAGCATGGTGCGCCCCAGTCGCACCACGAGCACTTCGGCCACATTGTCGCCGTTCTTGAAACGGAAGCCCAGATCACCGCGGAAGGTGGCTCCCAGCCATTTCAGGTACCGTACCGGAATCGGGTCGTTCAAGCCAAAACGCTCTTCCACATGGGCCAGATCCTCGCGTGTGATCCCTATCTCCTCGTTCACATAGAAATCGACCACACTGCCAGGCGCCAGGTTGATCAACACAAAGATGATCACTGTCACCATGAACAGGATCGGAATGTTGATCAGCACCCGGCGGAGCAGATATTGCATGGCCCGCAGGTTTCAGTCACGGCCAAAGAGAGGAAGCGGGGGGCATGATGCCCGCCGCAGATCTCCTGGAAAAGGAACGGCCAGGGTCGTCTCCGCCTTCCTGGGCAACACGGGCCACGGGTCCTGAGCGGCAGGAACCCGCTGCACTGTGCGCTTGCAATGTTCCAGGTTCCCCACAGGGAGCTGGCAGTTCTGCCACCTCACATTTCCACTGCGCATTTGCGCTCCCAAAGGACGTCACAATGCCGCGGGCAGGCACTGGACAGCAGGGAAGTCTCTCCCCCCGTCCCGGCATGCATGAAATCCAGCCTGCTGCTTCGGAGGCAAAGGGGCTTGCTTCCCGGCAAGACGGCGGGCTGCATGGATCCAGAGACCACCCGGCCCCTTTGCGGTACCCCACGTCTCAGACAGGGGATACACAGGAAACCGGGTGGCCCTGATCATCCAACGCAGTGCAATTCAGGCAACCATCCTGTCACCCAAGGCCCTGGGGCATGCCTATTCGGCAATGTGCCACAGTTCGGCGTGGTCCACATAGGGTCCACCGCCGGGAGCGGGGAAGTAGTGGAAGTCGGCCACGTTGGCGCTGGCGATGCCATAACGTGTGGAGACCCAGAAGTAGGCGAAGGTCTGCTGTTCGTTCTGATACTGGCAATACGCGGTGCGAGCCTCCCGATAGTCCTCGAAACTGAAGGCGGATTCCATGGTGGAGACCAGTTCCGCATAGCTGGGATCGTCAAGGCCCCAGATGTTGTCCTCCAGATACCAGCTGGTGCCAATGGACGCCGGGCCTGCACCGTATCCCCGGTAGGTGAAGTCAAAGTCCATGTTCTGTTCCACCACGTTGCGCCATGTCGGCACATCGACAAAGGCCGGCGTGGCGTCAATGCCGATGTCCGCCAGGTTGGCCTGGAAGACGGTCAGAATGTCCTTGGCCAGCTGGGAGGTGTAATAGGTGGGAATCTCGAACTTGAGATCGCTCAGGTCAATGCCATCGGCGGCCGCTTCGGCCAGCAATTGCCGTGCCAGTTCCGGATTGTATGCATAGTAGTTGGCATCTTCCGGCCAGAAGGCAGGATAGGGATCGTTGCAGGGCGTGGCCTGCGCCGTGCCGTTGAACACATCGCGGATGATCGAGGCGCGGTCAATGCCGTACATCATGGCGTGCCGGACCCGGATGTCCTGCCACGCCTCGTTGTGATAGTTGAAGTTGAAGAGGTTGGTCACGAAAGAGGGGCCTTCAAAGACCTGGAAATCAGGATTGTCCGCAAAACGGGCCGCGACATCGGCACTGACATAGGTGAACTGGATGTCCCCGCTCTCCAAGGCCAGCACCGCCGCCGTTTCATCCACGAAATAGCGATTGATGAGCTTGTCCAGCTTCGGGGCGCCATCCCAATAGTGTTCGTTGGGCACCAACTCCATGAATTGATCCTTTTCGAAGGCGCCAAACTTGAACGGCCCCGTGCCAACGGGACTTGACCACCACCAATCCGCACTTTGCAATTCAGCGGGCGCAAAGTCCACGGCGTGTTCCGGCAAGGCATAGAACCCGCGCAGCTCGTCAAAGAACCGCGGATTCGGGGCCACCAAGGCAATCTCCAGCGTCAAGTCGTCAATCACGGCAATGCCCGCAATCTCATCGGCTTCCCCTTCGTTGAACTCGGTCCAGCCCACCACCTGCTGCGGCCGCGACGCGAAGTAGCGCGTCACTGCAGCGTCGGGAGCCGAGGTCAATTCAGCCGTGAATTTCAAGTCGGACGCGGTGAAGTCCTCGCCGTCGTGCCACTTGACGCCTTCACGCAGCTGGAACGTCCAGACATCGGCGGCGGCATTGGGGGTCCAGCTCAAGGCCAAGGCTCCTTCATTCGTGTGCTCGCCGAAGTCCTTGGTCATCATGATGATCGGCGTGAACAACTTGGAGAACCAAACGTTGCCCGCCCCGTTGTTGTACAGGACTCCCTGCGGGTCACCGCCCGGGCCCACGTCAAATCCGCCGATCAACACCTGTTCCACAGGGGCCGCCGCGGCGGGAGCCGCTTCTGCGACCTCGGGTGCCGCCGTAGGGGCCTCGGGTGCACAGGCTGCCGCCCACACCGTCAAAGCCATAACGGTCAACATCAAAATCCATCTCTTTGCAGTCATTTCATTGTCCTTGAGTTTTCACCAATCCGTAACCAAAACAGTCAAATTGTTCTGCAACAACTCGATTCGCAGCGTCACCTCCTCGTGGGTGTTTCCATGCCGAGATGCGGTCTGCGGGCCATGGCCCGACACATTGCCATGCCGCGGTTGGACCTGGCTGCCATCCACAAGGGCAGCCTTGTCCGCCTGCCGATTTCGTTGCCCACGATGGACATCCTGCAACCTTGTGGGCGGCGACAATGCGCTGCCCAGAAGGTCGAGAAGAGAAGCCCGCGAGGCACAAATCCGCATTGACGGCATTCCACTGCTGTGCAAGAGGCTCGGCTGCCCCATGACGTGCAATTCGGCACATTGTCACGCTCCTGCCATTGGCAGCCGGCCAGGCAGTGCCGGAAGACTGGCCTTGCAGGGCTGGGTGGGGCGTGAGCCGCGGCGGCGTTTGCTCCCTGATAATAGCATTCTGCACCCGTGAAACCCTGCCAAAGGGAAACCGATGGATGAAGTTGGGAGGCATCGTGCCCTGCCTGGGCCATCCTGCTTCGCAAGCGCAGGCCTGCCTTCACGGTTCCGTGATCCTGTCCCTGTCCCGCAAGGCCGCCAGTGTTCCTGTTCGATTCCTCTCTTGGGGATTCCGCTTTGCTTGCCAGCCCACTTGGAGGCGTTCCCCCCGCAGGGCGCCACTTGTCTGCGGCTGTTGTCCTTATCGCGCACTGATGCTGCTCGCATGCAGTCGTGTCGATCGAGACTCCCGTCCTGCCTCGCCTGGATCAAGCCCGAGCGGACTGTGCAGAGGGAACAAGGACGGCGGTGCAGGGCCAAGCCCGCCCTGCGTGACACCACAAGACAACACGCGGGCGCGTCTGACGCAAGAACCAGTGTGCATAAGGAAACCGGAGAGTCCGAGCTCACGGGGCTTGAGGGGGAAAGACGCGCCGCTCAATCCGCAGCACTTGCCGGGCCTGGCTCTCAATGGCAACACCCCACAGATGCACTTCCCGGCCCCGGCCCGTGTAGAGCCGCTGGTACTCGCGGTCCAAGGCCTGCGCCATGGCTCCCTGCCCCGATCCAGCCATCTTGAGCTCCATCACCACTGCGCGGTGCCCCATGTCCACCACCAGATCCGCCCGGCCCTGATGCTGCACCACTTCGACCGCCACATCTGCCGCATACGCCATCTCCAGCAAGGCCACGTGCAGAATGGACTGGTAGTATCTATGGTGCGGCACGTGCTCCAGGTACGTGAGTTCCACCAGCAGGCGGTTGACGGCCGTCTGAAAGTCGTCCGGCTGGCAATTCCACACGGCTTGCCGCACCCCTTCCCCCAGTGCATTCGGCATCACGTCTGGCCGGCACAGGGCTTCCAGAAAGTTGCGCACGAAGCTGGAGGCCACTTCCCGGTTGGGGAAGTCCGTGACGCAGGCTCCTGTTTCCGGGTGACGGGCCAGGGTCAGATAGCCCGCCTGGTAGAACAGCATGGCCAGTCCCGGCGCAGTGTCGGCCCCCCGGGCCATCCGGCCCGTCCACAGCCGCGCCAGCTCGAATGGTGCATACAGGCCTCGGATCACCTTGGCGCAGGGCACATGGCGCACCGCCTGCAAGTCGCAATGGCTCTCCAGCAACAATCCAGGCAGGAACCCTGGCACACCTGTGTCCGACCAGTGGTCTTTCAGGCGCCGGGTCAGCAGGGCCTGCATAAGGGACACCGGATTGTAGACTCGCTCTGTGTCGGGGATGTCCGGGGCGAAACGGTAGCCATTGTACCGTTCCCGCAGAGCTGTCGGCACGTCTTCCTCGGGATCTCCGTCTGCGTTCCGCACCTTGTGCATGTAGGGGGCCAGATACTGGTCCACCTCGACCTGCGTGAATCCGCAGAGGGCGTTCAGGGCCGGCTCGTGGGACAGGTCCCGCAGGTTGTTGAGACCCGAGAACACTGTAGTGCGCGCGAAGCGCGTGATGCCCGTGATGAAGACGAACCGCAGTTGCCTGTCGCGTTCCTTGAGCACACCATGGAACTGGTGCAGCGTCTGCTGCACATCGGGCAGGAAGGACTTGTGCAGGCTATGCAGAATGGGGTAGTCGTATTCGTCTATCAGGACCGCCACGGGTCCATCCCGGGCGCACAGCATCTCCAGTAGTCGGCTGAAGAGAATGGGCACGGTTCGGATGTCGTCCGGAGCTGCCAGCCCGGCACGTCGGAAACCATCCAGAATTTGCTCTCGAAGACTCTGTTTCAAGGACTCGGCATCATCCAATTCAACCAGGTTCATGTTGAAGCGAAGCACAGGCGTGGGCTCTGGCCACGTCCAAAACGGACTTGCCGGCCGCCGGGCATGGATGGCCGTGTCCCGGAACAGTGCCGTATGACCCCGGAACAGCTCCTCCAGGGTGGACACCAGCAGACTCTTGCCGAAGCGCCGCGGGCGCGCCAGGAAGTTGAACTTGCCGTGGCGGTCCAGCCAGTCGGCAATGAGCGGGGTCTTGTCCACGTACAGTTCGCCCTGCCGCCGCAGTGTCAGAAAATCCGTGGTGCCGTCCGGCAGGCGTGTCAACCCTTTCATTGCAACTCTGCTGTCCTCAATGTGTCCCGCCCTGGCACGCTGTCCGCCCATGTTGCCTCGACCGGGGATGCCATCCAATGGTAGTGCATAGGAGCAACGCAGGGACAGACACCGTGCGGAACGGATTTGTCAGATATCCCTGCACGGCCTCACAGACGCGGAAAGCCTTGGAATTGAAAGCCAGCACGTGTACCTCTCTCCTTCAATTGCTGTAATTGCATACATAACGTGCGTTCAACAAGACGAACCGGTGCCGGTTCGTCTTTATTGGTGTCGTTTTCTTCATTTATGCCAAAACAGTACATCTGAGAGGGTATCTACAAAGGGTCAGGCAGGGCCAACGTCGCAACATGATGCCAATGGAAGCCACTTGGACAGGGGTCACGGCCGACTCCACGCGCCGCTCGCAATCTTGGGCCCGGCACCGCCCATAGTGGAATCCGCCGCAGGTACGCTCCCCCACCCCACGATGGAGCACCACCGAAACTCCCTGGGCGTCCGATGGCGTAGGCTGACTTCCCGTGCGCAATCGTCCAGACTGCGCGTGTACGCGGCCCAGGGCTGGCCCATGTAGCCCGAGTCGGCCCAGACATGCCGGACCTCCGGGTCTGGGTCTGGGCCAAGATGGTCCGGGCACCCTGACGGTCGTGTATGTGGGCGGCATGGGCCACCCAGCCGTGTCGACCGCGCGGTGCCGTGTGCGCCCGGAGCCCCGCTTGCCACCGTCACATCCTCGTTCCGCCCCGCTCATCCCCCCGGTTTGGACCGACGGGCTGTCTCCGAGGGCGGCCGTGGGTGCGGGCGCACGGTGGGCTGGACCGGGGCGATGGTGCCCCGCCGCGGGGTAGGGAAACGCCCGTGCGGGTGGCTGGGATACTGCCGACGCCTCAGCAAGGACTACGAGGAACTGCCCGCCACCATGGCAGCCTGGATCCGCCTGGCCATGACGCACCTCATGCTGCACCGCCTGGCATGACCTTGTCACACAGGCTCCAAGCACATGTCATGGAACTTTATAAGGCTGAGGTGGATTGTCCTCCTGTGTCCCATTGGGATATAACCCCGTCTCCACCATCTGAGCCAGGATATCCACGCCGGAGCCGGCAGGATTTCGCCCCTCTATGGAATGCCATGTGCCTAGCCGTTGCGCTCTTGTAGCAATGCCTTCAATCTGGCAATTTCGGCGGTGTCCCGTGCAGATTGCTCTTTTGCCTGCTGGACTTGGGCTCTCGCTTGGGTGGCTTGCTCTTCCGCCCGTTGGGCTTGGGCTCTCGCTTGGGCGGCTTGCTCTTCCGCCCGTTGGGCTTGGGCTCTCGCTTGGGCGGCGCGGTCCCTGGCTTGCAGCCATGCGCCCGGCGTCATTCGGTACCAGTCATTCTCTTCCGGATCCAACAGGCGCAAGGCGGAATCACCTTCCAGTCCCCAGGCGGTTTCCAGTATGGCACTGTAGTAAAGGGTGACTTCATTTCCCGCTACAGTACCGGACTGGTCTTCGATCTCCTCGTACTTCCCGTCTACCAGTTGCCAGCCCAGAAACGGCGGTCCTCCTGTGCAGCCAATGGGGTCATACAGCCAATATTCGGGAATTTCTGCCATGCAATAGATGTCATACTTGATATCTCGATCGGCTTTATAGGTGCTCTCCGACGCAATCTCCAGGATCATGTCGGGGCGCAGTTCCGCCGAAAGTTCCAATGAACCGTATACCTCATCCGCCTTCAGCAGGTCCTGTCCAGGCCAAAGCGCAATATCGGGCGACACCCCCGCCTTCAGCGGAACATTCCGGATCAACAGGTCACTGGTAAGTGTATAAGGCAGGTCCCGGGCCTTGAGATGCAGACGCAGATCCATCTCGCATCGCAACAGGCATTCATGATGGACATTGGTCTCCAACGTCTTGACTCCCTCGATGGCGCAGAACGGGTCCTCTGTATACCAAGGAACCAGAGTGTCTATCCGGTCCGGTGTTGCCATTCCCCTGCTCCCTCCGCTCAACCTGTGCAGGCAGCCACTGCCCCGCAGCATCATGATAGCGCTGCAACCGCGCTGGTCCTGGAGGCGGGGCCAGTGACAATCAACACCTTTGGGCAACGGAATTCCGAGCCTGCTGGGATACCGACAATGCCCCGCCCCCAAGGAGGCAATTCACGGTCTGGTCGTGCCCTGTTGGCAAGGTCCTCCTGCCAGTACGTTTTGCGAAAATGGCAGGGTGTCGGCTCAGGGCCATCGCAAAGTCGTCCAAAGCCAGGCATTGCCTCTAGGCAGGCCAGCACAGGCACCTGTGCGCCGACCGCCGCACGACTGCCCTGTGGAGGGTGGCATGGCCCTTGCAGAACCGGCATTCATCCCCTCGGAAGGCCACGTCCCGCATCTAGGGCCAGAAATTCGCTCGCCCGCCAGAGTCCCCGGATGGCCGCCAGCCGCACCTGCGCCTCCGGCGGACCGCGGAAGATGAAGCCGTGAGTTGGGGTGGTTGATGTCCGTCCCCGGGCGGTGGATGGCTTCCTCCGCGCTTCGGCTCTGCAGAGCGGGCCCATCGCCTTGGGGAGCCACCGGATGCCTGCAGGCAGGCTTTCAGGCGCTCCTGGATTAGGTTGCGCTCAAACTCGGCCAAGGTTGATGTTCTGGATCGCTTGCGGGTGGGTATCCCGTTCGTCAAAGGCTATGTCTACGTAGATGTGCTCTCGCGGAAACTCATGTGCGTGGCAACACTTTTCTGCCATCGCGAGGCCGGGCTGCATGACGTCGAAGTGAGGCCCTTCGTACACAGGTATCGGCCAGTTCCGCTTTCGCCCCGGACCGTGACGGGATGAACGCGCGTTCATCCCATAACCGTTTGTGTGATGGGGTACTGTCCGCCCCGGAACGGGACGGGCGCAAGGATGTCGAGGATTTTGTTGGGCGACGTGGAAGAAGGTGATGGTGGAGGTGATGGGGACGGAGAGCCGGCCGCGGGCGCCGAGGCGCCTGGGGACCTGTGGGCAGCATAACGGGGGAGGGTACCCCACAGAGGCAGTGTCTCTGTGGGGTCACGATCCGGTGGTGCGTGTACCCCGCGGGCCAGGGGGCCACCGTGGGAGGTCTCCCGCGACGGACGCCCGGGGGGTCAGGCCACTACTGGCGGGGGCGCCAGCCCGTCACGGGCACCTCCCGGCCGGTGAGGGTGGAGGCCCGGGTCTCCAGCCACCCGCCCGGACCGCAAGGGAGCGCACCCGGTGGGCGACCGCGGTCCCCGCCTGCGACACTTGTGGGCCGACGCGGGCGACAGGGATCCCACCGGGGGCAGGACACCGGCGGCGGGATCGTGGAGATTGTGTCCCGGCACCCGAGGCGTCGCCGTGCGGCCGCGGCGCTGGGGGGCACGTGCGGCGAGCGGGGACGCTGCCGCCGCCTGAGCCAGGCCTGCGCAGCACCGCCCGCCACCACGGAAACCTGGACCCGGCTGACCATGATGCATCTCATGTTGCGCCGTCTAGCATGACCTTTGGCACACAGGCTCTCAATCATCAGCCTAGACTCGTCCGGTTCCATTATGTACTCGACCGTGCCTGTTGGGCCTCCGTAACCAATGAAGCCGGATCCTGTCGGGGTTGCTGCGGCGGCATATGGGCGGTCGTCACACCCACCCAGCTGAACAAGACGCAAAGGGCCGGAATGGTGCGGAGAAGAGCGGGATCAAAACCACTGGTGTCAGATCTCCAGACCCAAGTGGACGCGCAGCGCCGGGAAGGTGACCTCGGCCACGGCCAACGGGACAATGACTAAGTTGGTTGGCAGTCCGGTGCAGTCCGGAAATGCCTTCCCCTTCCAAAGGACAAGTCTGGATGCAGACGCGGTTGTCTGTCAGTTGAGCGGAAGCAACCGGCCCCACTGGGCAGCATCCTCACATGGCGGCTGACCCGAATTCCGGCAAGGCATCTGTTCAATCGGTAGCCCTGAGACGGTCCAGTGGACCAGGCCATTCGAGGATGCGCGTATCTGCGGTCAACAAGATGGAGCCTTCCAGCGCGGTAGCCACGATGATCCGGTCAGCAGGATCGGCATGGAAATCAGACAGGGAGGCCGCCTGTATGCCAATCTGTCCATTGATGGGAATTTCGATCACTCCCTGTTCCAATTGCTCTCGGCGCCACAGGGCGACATTCTCCGGGAATCTGATGCGGCGCTTGCCCTTGAGCATTTCGATTTCCCAGAACGAAATTGCCGACACGCCGACCTGGCCTGAGTCCCACGCCTGGTCGATGGCATGCCGCGCGGTGGGACCCAATCTGGAGTCGCCCACTCTGAGCCACAGCATTACATGCGTATCCAGCAGGATCATGGTCGCGGCGCTTGGTCCGCCAAGGCATCGACCTCCCACGCCACCTCGATCGGTTCAATGATGTCATCCATGATCTCGATTCTGCCTCTGTCGATCCCGAACAGGCTCTCCGGCCTCTCCCGATATGGAACGAGCCGCGCGATCGCGCGACCGTGCTTGGTGATGACAATCTCACCACCGCTTTCTGCGAGTTCGTCCATGAGCCGGAGGCATTTCGCCTTGAACTCCGATGCCTTGAATGTCCTCGTGCCGGACCGCGCAGTGTTGCACGTTTCCATCGAGCTCTCCTGATGAGATGTTTGCATCTGGAAATATACCATGGTCATGACCATGGTCAATAATTGTTGCGAGATATGTGGCATTCTTAATCATGCCGCCACCAGGATACATAGGTTGCCGTGACCATCGGGAGGCTTGCGAGCGGACTTTGCCCATTGCGGGCAATCAAGGCAGCACTATTTTGAACGGATTCGGACGGCTACCTCCCAGCCTGCGAAAAATGGCGCACCAGGTTGGCTCGCTGCCAGCCTGACATATATACTGACCCACCGCATTTCTGCTGGTTTGGAAGCGCTGGTCCCTGGACACGGCTTCAGCAAGGCCACCTCTGCCATCTTTGGGAGAAACATAATGAACGGCGAAGTAACCCGACGCGACTTTCTGCGTCTATCGGGCGGCGCCATGGGAGTGGCTGCCTTGGCAGCGTGTGTGCCCCCGGCTGCCACTTCAGGCAACGAAGGCATGGCGGACACCGAACCCGTGATCATCAGGTATGCCGGTCTGGAAGGAATGGGCGCAACCGTCGAGCGTTTCATTCAGCCTTGGCTGGAAGACAACGGTTACGGCTGGGAAAGGGGCTCCTTCGGCCAGCAGGAATTGACAGACAAGATCATGCAGTCCGTCGCCACCAATACCTACCTGGCGGACATGTTCCAATTCCCCTCCAATGCCCGTGCGGATGTGATCGCAGCCAATGCCCTGTATCCCGTCCCGGACTATGTACAGAATGCCGTCAATTTTGACGATATCATCCCCAGTATCGTCAACACGCTTTCCTGGGGCGGTCAGGTCTATTCGCTGCCCTTCGACGGAGATGTGCATTACTACTCCTTCCGCAAGGACCTGTTTGGCGACGCGGCGATCGCCGCAGATTTTGAATCCCAAACCGGCTACCAGCTAAATCCCGAGACCGGCGCCGTCACCTGGGATGAATGGCGGGCGATTGCGGAGTATTTCACCGGCAATGACTGGAACGGCAATGGCGAAGAGGACGATTATGGCATCGCCTGCATGAACAAGCGGGGCGACACGCTCTGGTGGGGGTTCCATTCCCGCGCCACCGCCTACGCCAAACATCCTGACGATCCCTCCTACTTCATCGACATTGACACAGGTGAGGCCAGGGTCAACAATCCCGGCTTTGTCCGGGCCCTGACGGAGTGGGTCGAGGAGAATCAAAAATGGGCGCCTCCCGGCGGAACCGGTTTCACCTATGGCGATTCTCTGAATGCCATGAATGGCGGACGTGTTACGCAGACCTATAACTGGGACGGGGTAACCACGGCTGTGGCCAGCGAGTTCTCGGTGATTCAGGGCAAGCAGGGTTACAACATTTTGCCCGGCTCCTACGAGGTTTACGATCACAAGGGGGGCGGCTGGGAATCCTTCGCAGAGCCCAGTGCGGCCCCCTTCCTTGCCTTTGGCGGCTGGGTGATCGCGGTTTCAGCCCTGACTGACGATTCCGTGATTGAAAGCGTCTGGGACATGTCTATCGAGCTGTCCAAGCCTGAATCGGGGTTATGGTTTGTAACCAATCCAACCGGATGCAGTCCCTACCGCTACAGCCAGCTGGAAGCAGTGGACGAATTCGCCAGCGGCACACTGCAGCTGGGAGAGGAAGTGGCTTTGGACTACCTGGATGCGGCGAAGGGCACACTGGATCATCCCAATGCCGTGACGGACCAGGCCTTTGGCGGCTGGGTCCAGTACCGGGATGCCCTGGAGTTGGGGGTCTCCAAGGCATTGGCCAACGAGGCAGATCCGCAGACCGCGCTTGACGAAGTCGCGGCTGCATTCAATGAAATCAGCGATCGCATGGGGGGCAAGGTCCGCCAAGCGGAGTTGTATCGCCTGACCTTGGGCTTGTAGCCACCGCTACGGCGATTCGCAAAGAGCGGGACAGACTGAAGGCCCTTGAGGCAGCGGCAGAGGGATTGCCGTGTCCTGCGCTGCCGGTGGCGACAACAGGCGGCTTTTCCCTGTACTCAACGCAGTCGCCCCAGGCCAGTCTCCCTGGAGTGCGGGCTGGACGAGGCAGAAGCCGCATGCCCTTGGAAGCGGAATGCGCCAAGGGAAGGCCATCGAGGCTGTGGCATCGCCTCGATGGAAAGCGCGGCCCACCTGCGGATACTGAGAATGTTGACCTGAAGTTTGGTGACGGGCCAGCCTGACATATACTTGGCTACTGAACTTCTGCTGATTCAGAAGTGTCTTTTGGGCCCCGTGCCGACGCATTGGGAGGGCCTCCATTTTCAATTTTAGGGAGAAATGCATGTACGGTGAAGTAACTCGACGTGACTTTCTGCGTCTGACGGGGGGAGCCATTGGCGTGGCCGCGCTGGCGGCGTGCGCGCCCCCTGCCGTCACTTCCAGCGGCGAAGGCATGGCGGACACGGAACCCGTGGTCATCCGGTACGCGGGCCTGGAAGGCATGGGGGCCGGTGTGGAAAGGTTCCTGGCTCCGTGGATTGAAGAGCAGGGATACGGATGGGAACGGGGTTCCTTTGGCCAGCAGGAACTGACGGACAAGATCATGCAGTCCGTCGCCACGGATACGTATTTGGCGGATGTGTTCCAGTTCCCCTCCAACGCCCGGGCCGATGTCATCAACGCGGAGGCCCTCTATCCCATTCCGGATTACGTGTTGGATGCCATCAACTTCGATGATGTCATTCCCAGCATCGTGAACACCCTGTCGTGGGGTGGACAGGTATACGCGCTGCCCTATGACGGTGACGTGCACTACTATTCCTTCCGGAAGGACCTGTTTGGCGACGCCGATACCAGCGCCCAGTTTGAAGCCGCGAAAGGATTCCCGCTGAATCCCGAGACCGGGGCCCAGACCTGGGACGAATGGCGGGCCATTGCCGAGTATTTCACCGGCAATGACTGGAACGGCAACGGTGAGGAGGATGACTACGGCATCGCCTGCATGAACAAGCGCGGCGACACCCTGTGGTGGGGCTTCCATTCCCGGGCCACAGCCTACGCCAAGCACCCCAGCGATCCCTCCTATTTCATCGACATCGACACCGGCGAGGCCCGTCTCAACAATCCAGGTTTCGTCCGGGCCCTGACGGAATGGGTGGAAGAGAACCAATCCTGGTCCCCGCCGGGCGGCACGGGCTTCACGTATGGCGACTCCCTGAATGCCATGAACGGGGGCCGCGTCACCCAGACCTACAACTGGGACGCGGTGACCACCGCGGCGGCAGGTGAGTTCTCCGTCATTGCGGGACTGCAGGGCTACAACATATTGCCTGGCTCCTACGAAGTCTACGACCACAAGAACGGTGGCTGGGAATCCTTTGCCGAGCCCAGCGCCGCGCCCTTCCATGCCTTTGGGGGTTGGGTGATTGCCGTTTCCGCGCTGGCAGATGACTCGGTCATTGAGCATGTCTGGGACATGACCATCGAGTTGACCAAGCCTGAGTCCGGCCTGTGGTTCGTCACGAACCTGACCGGGGCCAGTCCGTATCGCTTCAGCCAGCTGGAAGCCGTGGACGAATTTGCCCACGGGCCGTTGCAGCTCGGCGAGGAAGTGGCCAAGGACTATCTGGACGCGGCCAAGGCCACTCTGGACCATCCCAATGCGGTCACGGATCAGGCATTCGGCGGCTGGGTCCAGTACCGGGATGCCCTGGAACTGGGTGTCTCCAAGGCTCTGGCCGGCGAGGCAGACCCCCAGACCGCGCTCGACGAGGTGGCCGCGGCCTTTGACGAGATCAGCGACCGCATGGGGGGCAAGGAACGGCAGGCGGAACTGTATCGCCTGACCCTGGGTCTGTAGCCCCTGCGGCGGCCGCATGTGCCGCATGTACACGAGGGGTGGCCCCCGAAGTTGCCCCTCGTTGCTGGCTTTCCGGCCCACTTGCAACAGTGTGTGCGCAGGCGGGCACCCGTGCAGGGTGTCCGCCTGTGGATGACTCCTTTTTCCGCAATCAACACATGGCCACCCAGATTCAATCCGGCAACGCCCTGCGCGAGATGCTGAGCTTCTCGCCCCGGGACAATGTGTGGAAGTGGTTGCTGCTGCTGCCCTCCTTGCTGATGACCACGGTGCTTTTCATCGCTCCGGTAGCCTGGACCCTGTACGCCGCGTTTACGGATCTGCACCTCTTTCGCGTCGGCATCGAGACTTCCTTTGTAGGACTGGACAACTTCCAGAAGCTGCTGACCAACACCTCTTTTTGGCGTACTGTCCGGAACACCATCGTGTTCATGCTGGGCGTAGTGCCCATGCAATTCCTGATTGGCATGACCCTGGCCCTCTGTCTGGACAATGTCACGCGGGGCCTCAAGCTGTTTCGCACCTGGTTCCTGATGCCTCTGATGGTAAGTCCCGTGGTGGTCTCCTTCGTCGTGGGCCGGATGCTCTTCCAGGAAGACATTGGGCCCATCAACTCATTGATCCGCTACTTGGGCTTCAAAGGGGTGCCGTGGCTCACGGATCCCGAGTGGGCCATGTTCACCATCATGGTGATTGATGTGTGGCAGTGGAGTTCCTTCATGATTCTGATGCTCATGGCAGGCCTGCAGGGCGTCCCGCACGACCTCCGCGAGGCGGCTTCCATCGATGGAGCCTCCTTCTGGCAGATCTTCTTCCGCATCACCTTGCCGCTGGTGATGCCGATTGCCGCCACTGCCCTGCTGATTCGCATCATTGATGCCTTCAAGGTGGTGGACATCATCATGGTCCTGACCGGAGGCGGCCCGGGACAGGCCACCGAGTCGGTGACGTTGGCCATCTATCGGGCTGGCGTCAAGGGGGGCGATCTGGCCTTTGGCAGCAGCCAGTCCTATTTCCTGCTGTTGGTGATGGTGATCTTCGGCGGCGCCTTCCTGGTCCTGACCCGTCGCGCCATGGTGCAGACAGACGACTGATTTTCCGCGGCAACAATACGCTCATGGGCATATCGAAGCAGAGACGATTCACCGCCATCGTGGCCTACAGCATTCTGGGCCTCTGGTCCCTGGTGCTGCTGTTTCCCATGTACTGGGTGGTCATCACGTCCTTCAAGAATCCGGTGGACATGTCCGTCAAGGCCACCTACATTCCCTTCTGGGACTTCCAGCCCGGTCTGCATGCGTGGCAGTACCTCTTTGTGGAAAGGCTCACCTGGTTCCTGCAGCCTTACATGAACTCCATGATCGTGGCCTTCGTCTCTTCCAGCGTGGCCCTGATCATCGGCTCGTGCGCAGGCTATGCCCTGGCGCGCTTCAATTTCGATGGCAAGAACAATTCCATCGTGCTCGGCTTCATGGCGCAGCGCATGTTCCCTGGGGCGCTGTTCATCCTGGCCTTCCTGGTCATGTTTCGGGAATTGAAGCTGCTGGACACAAAGACAGCCCTGGTGATTGTGTATGCCGCGGGCGCCATTCCCTTCATCGTGTGGGTGATGCGGGACTTCTTTGAAGGGCTGCCCGTAGAGATTGAGGAAAGCGCCCTCATTGACGGAGCCAATCGCCTGGTGGTGATCTTCCGCATTGCCATGCCCCTGGCCGCGCCGGGTCTGGTCGCGGTCTTTGTCCTGTCTCTGATCGGAGCCTGGAACGAATACATCGTGGCCTTGACCCTCACCTTCCGGCAGGCCATTACCATTCCCCTCTTCATGCAGATGCAGGTCAGCCAGACAGGCTATACCGAGTGGTGGAACATGAGCGCCATTTCCCTGGTCAGTGTCATCCCCGTGGTGGCAGCGGGCATGGCCCTGGAAAAGTACATCACCAGCGGCCTGACGTTCGGCGCTCTGAAGGGATAGTGTTGGGACTTGTATACATGAGTGCACAAACTCTGCATGTCCTGTTCACGGGTCGTCAGGGTCTCCGTGGAGAACGCCCCTCGCCGTGCCGCAGCCCCCGTCCCATGGGCCGTGGAGTGCCCTGTTGCACCCCGGCACCGTGACCATTGTCTACATATGTACTTGTATACAAATCCCTGTCCCGGGCTATTGTGGCATATATCTCCTTCGGGCTGTTGCTCCGCGCTACCGGAGCAGCCGGGTTCCCCTTCAGGGCGGAACGCTCCCGCACTCTGTCGCTGGCCTTGACACACCGATACCCCAAGAAGAAGAAACCCCTTGTCCAATCCAGAGAGACTCCGGCGGGTTTCAGATGGATGCCGGGACCAGGGGTTCAATGGCGCTGGTGTCAGTCTTGGCCCGGGCCAAGTCCAAGTCGTACATCCGCTGGAGGTTCAGCCAGAAATCAGGAGTCGTGCCCAAGGCCTGTCCGATGCGCAGGGCCGTGTCCGCCGTAATGGATCTGCGGCAGTGGACGATGTCATGGATGCGGACCGGGGGCACTCCTATCGTTTTCGCCAAGCGGTACTGGGTGATGTCCAGCTCTTTCATAATCTCCGCCAGATGTTCTCCGGGATGGATGGGTTCGGTGGCAGTCATGGCTTTCCTCCTTAGTGGCAGTCGGTGACTTCGATCTCCATCGCGCCTTGGTCTGTCCAATAAAAGCACACGCGCCACTGGTCGTTGATGCGGATACTGAACTGACCCTTCCGGTCACCGCGCAGGGCTTCCAGCCGGTGGGAGGGGGGCACCCGAAGATCGGCAAGTGCCGCAGCCGCCACCACTCGCTGCAGTCTCACGCGCGCCCGCCGCTGGATGTCGGCCGGCAGGCGGCGGACCGGTTGTCCAGTGAAGAGCCGTTGGGCATCATTGTTTCCAAAGCGGTGCACTGTTGACGATCATAACGCCTCCCATTACTAACACCAAGAATGCTTGTGGCTGATGCGGCAAGTCCTTGGGCCCTGTCAGTGATGAGAAGGGTGGCGCACACACAGGCCCCCTTACATGTTCACTTGAGAAATTGCATTCTGCGCCTTGGGATGTGGACCTGCGGCAACGGCCCATCCGGTTACGGCAGAGCTGCCACCATGCAATCGAAAGCAACTACGCAGTGTCGGTCGCGTACAATCAGTGAGCGGGGCAGCGGGATGGTGACGCAGGGTTGCGTTGTGTCTTTCTTGCCCTCTGAAAGACCAGAATCCTTGTTACTCACCCATTTCCTCCAGCCTAGGTGTTGCTGTGGGGTTGGCCGATAGGGTGAGTGAAGCTCCAAGGCTTCCGCTTCCCATTGGCACTTCGTGGGACAATGGGAATGCCCATGCCGCCATGTCCGGCTGCGGCTTCGCAGCCGGACGACAGGACACCGTTGGAAGCAACGAGGACATGTCTCGTGGGGGAGGTGCAAACGCAGCAGGCCAAGGGCGCACGGCTTGACGCGGCCATGGCCGAGAACCGGAAGGCACTGGGATTCAGAGCAAGCGGAACATGAACATTGACACAACTTTTTTCCGACGCTGCATCCGGACGCTGGAACTTGCCCTGAACGAAATTGAGAAACACAGCGAAGCGGACGATGTCCTCTACGACATGTATCGTGCCGCCTGCGTCAAGGAGTTTGCACTGGTGCTGGAGCAGAGTGGCAAGCTGTCAAGAAAACGCCTTGCAGCGTTCTTTGCCAGCAACCGACAGGCGGATCGTCTGGTCTTCAAGGACTTGTCAGTTTCGAGGGCAAGAAAGGCGGAGAGTTCCACACTCCGCGTTGCATTGTGAAGATCCTTGTGGAGATGCCACAACCTTTCAAGGGCCGAGTCTACGACCCCTGTTGCGGCCCTTCCGGCATGTTTGTGCAGTCGGATGTTTGCCACCCGAGGACGCGCCATGAACGACTGCGCCCTGTGGATGCCCCGTGACGCCGGGGCCGCCGGGACAGGGAGGTTCCGCCAAGGAGCGCCGGTGCGGATGATTCCCAGGATGCCTGCCCACGCGCCGCGATGGTCTGGGGTGCAGGGACGGCCGCGCCAGCCTCGGGGGCAGGAGGGCCTCGAGACGCTGTCCCTGCGTCTCGGATGGCATAGGGGGGCGTACCTGGTGGTCTCACGCCTGCCAGAACCACGAGCGGACTTCAGTCTGCCCATGCATTTTGTCCACAGGCCCTAACGCAATGAAAGCCTTGCAAAGCATGCTGAATATAGGGCGGATTGGTTCCAAGGCTGCTCATCTCATTCGGCCTCATCTGAGGGGCTACTGGACTCCGGGAACTGAATGACTTCAATCAGCCGGTCCACGTTCAGAACCAACGGAACGAGTACATTGATCGGTTCCCGGGGAATGCCTGCAATGCGCTCTTTGTCCGTGTCGATGAGATCGAGCTGACCTTCGCCCAGGACAAATTCTTGCCACAAGATGCGGCGCCAATGCCGGTTGGTGGACTGGGCATCCTCCAGGTTGTGCAGCATTTGTGCCTTGGCGGTTTCCACTTCCTCGGCTGTCACCCCGTAGGTCAGGATGTCCTGCAAAATGCCGCGGGAGGCGTCAGTCAGGGATTCCACCTGTTCAAAGAAGACCGTAAGGCTAGCTCGGGGCCGCGGCACGCGTTGAACCGCAATATTGGCGCTCGCGAAATAGGTGCCGCCCAAGTCTTCCCTCAACTGCTGGGTGTAGCGGAGGTCAAGGATGCGGGACAGGGCTTCAACGGCCTCGACATCCTCTCTGTTCATTGCTTGCAGCTGATCATTGATGAAGGTCTGCAGGACCACCACCTGAGATGCCTGTCCAACGCAAACTTGCTCCCGCATAGGCCCGTCCACAACCTCGACTGTCCGGTCTTCCCAACTTTCCACGGGGAAGGGGAAGGCAAGAGGCAGGGAACCAATGTAGGCGCTGGTCAGCCGCCTGGCTGCTTCCAACTCGAAGTCGCCCACCAAGACCAACAGGGGATTGTCAAAGGCTTTCAGGCGTTCGGCATGGACCGCTTGCGCGTCTTCGAAGGCAATGGCTTCCAGGTCTGTGAGGGACATGGGTTGTTCCCGCAGAGCCTCTCCATACAGCAGGCTCTGGACCTTCAGAAACAGCTGGTAGAAGGGATCCAGTTCCTGATTCCGCAACATCACCCTCCGGTTGTCCTTGACATTGAGAAAGGGAGCCTCGTCAAAGCGGGGCTGTGTGATCTGGAGATGCAGCAGCTGAAACAGGATTTCCAGATCATCGGTGGCCGCACTGCCTCGGCACCCTTCCGTCAGGGCAGTCAAATAGGGCACGAGGTGCACGGTCTGTCCAGTCAGCAAACTGTCCAGGGCACCGCAGTCATGGGGTCCCGCGCCGCTTTCGGAGGCCACCTCGGACACCAGACTGGCGGCGAAGAAGACAGCGTCGTCTACGCGGGAACTCCCCCTTGGCTGGCAAGGTCCAGAATGATCCGATCTTCCTCCAGGTCCGTGGGCTTGAGCAGGGCAGTCACGCCATTGCCATAGCGGAGGACCGCGAGATCCAATCTCGCATCGCATGTCTCCTCCAGGAAGGCCACGGTCCGGGGCAATGAATCCAGCAGACGAGCCCCCGTGTCCAGATCGTCCATGTAGGGCCTCAATGTCTGGGCGGCAACCTGATCCACAACCCGTTGAATGGCATCCACCCCCGGCAAAACGCGGGTTTCCTTCTCTGGCCCCGTAAGCAACAGCAGGCTCCTGTCGAAATCCAGGATTCCCTGCATGGCCGCATCCACCTCGGCCAAGCCAATGTCGGGCAGGTAGTCCTTGACCAGGTCGAATTCAAAGGCGATGCCGATCAACGGGGAATCCCGGAGCAGATGACCCAGGATCTCCCCTTGGATTTGCCGGTTGCGGCGTGTAGGCAGCGCTGCAACCGGCCTCTCCAGGTTTTCCAGCAGGTCCAATTTGGCCCTGTGCAGCTCACTGGCGGTAAAGCCATGACGCTGGGCGCGCTGCAGTTCCGTCAGCACCTCCTTGAACCCGGTCTCGATTCTGTCTTCGTCCAATTGTGTGTTGAGGCCGACCAGGGATACGCCGCCCATGCCCATCGTCCTCTGTGACAGTCCCGCCGCTTGGAACGCAGAGTCCGGGGAACGACTCAGGCGGGCCAGGCGTTCATTGAACATTTGCACGGCCAAACCCTGCACCAAGTCCTGGCGGGCGTCCTGCAAGACTTGCATGGGCTCCCTGTCCATCAGTTGCAACACGTTCAGAGACACAAACGGCAATTCCGGGTCACTGAAGATTTCGATGCGGGTCTCTTCTGGGCGAGGGATGGGAAACTGCATGGCAGGACAGGCATCGGCAGCTGTCTCCATGGAGGCGAACTGCATCTGGATCTGGTCTTCCACCCAGGCGGGTTCCACACTGCCAATGATCAGCAGGGTCATCAGTTCGGGACGGTACCAATCCTCATAGAAGCGGCGGAGGGTCTCGGACTGGAGATCGCGGATCGGGTCCATGTCGCCAATCACATTGCGGTCGGCGTAGCGCGAACCCGCCAGCAAGGTCTGCATGATTCTGTTCCTGGATGCGCCCATAGGCGTTCTCGGTGTGCAGGCGCCACTCCTCTTCCACCACGCCCTTCTCCTTGTCCACCTCCTCCTGTGTCAACAAGGCCCCTGCGGCCCAGTCGCCCAGAACCGTGAATGCGGTCTCCATCACTCGTCGTTCGCGGCATCCACATCCAGGCAGTAGAGGGTCTGCTCATGGCTGGTGCCGGCATTCAGATGCTGCCCGAGGGTCATTCCGTTGGCTTCAAAACAGGAACGCAGCTCTTCCTGCGTGAAATGCTCGGTGCCGTTGAACAGCATGTGTTCCAGGAAATGGGCCACCCCCAATTGATCATCATCCTCGTCAATGGCCCCCGCGTCCACCACCAGCGCAAGGAGGGCGCGGTCAGGGGGATGGTCGTTGGGCACTATGTAATAGGTGAGACCATTGTCCAGCTGCCCTGTCAACAAGGCGGGATCCAGTGGAAAGGATGAATCGGGATTGAAATTCGCCACAAATCCACTCGAAGGCTCTGGCCACGCGTATTCTGGGTCCGATGGGATTTCGGCAGCGGGCGCAGAGGGACACGCCAGTGTTCCCGACTCCAGATCGATGTCACAATCCGGCATTGCCTGCATGTACCCGCATGCGGAAAGCACAATGCTGAGGAGAACAGCACAGGTCAGCTGGCGAAAGCACATGTCAACATCTCCGAGAATGAAAAAGAACAGGCAGAATCTGGCCAATCTTGGTCAGGAAAACAAGAACGGAGAAAATCTGCAGGTACCGTCAGGAGCTGCATCGCTGCTGCCTGGAACAAGCCCTCTCCGCAGGGGGCACTGTTTCCTGTTCCCAGAGGAACTTCGCAAGCTCGCCGAAACGGAAGCCGGGCCCGGGCTGATCTCTGGGAAATTCGATTCCGCACGAGTCCAGCGGATTGAAGGCCCCATCGGTTGGCCTCCCTTGGCTTCCGGCCCTTTGCCTTGTCTGCCCGTAATATAGTCCGCAAAGTCACTCGCCGACGGGGATGTTGACCATTTTCTTCGGGACATCGGTGTATCGAATGCCATATGGCACCGGCCTCGAAGAGCAGTGCTCTGGCTGTCACCAGTACCCATGGGGTGGGGGTGCCCAGGGAGTTTGCAGTCACCTCGGGGCAGCAGGGCAAGACATCCCACCGAAAGGATCCTGGCCCGAACACAGCGGCACCACGCCCGGCAGGGGCGACGAACCCATATATGGGGCGGACGGTGACAAGAGCGGAAAGCGCACTCTTGACAACCGGCCTTCAGCTAGATCGGGGACTCCCAATCCGGAGCCGGAGACAGATCACGGCGTGGTGTCACATCGGCGTTGAAGACATAGGGGGGCCAGTGGCCCCGCAACACATTGGCGACGGCATGGCCGACTGTGTGTCGGGCTTCCTGCATGGAATGCAGGCTGCGACCCGCGATATGAGGGGTCAGCAGCACATTGTCCATGGCTCTGAGGGGATGGTCCTGGGCCAGCGGTTCCGCATCAAAGACATCCAAGGCCGCGCCGGCGATGCGACCTTCCTGCAAGGCCCGAATCAGGTCATTCTCCTTCAGCACTCCGCCGCGGCTGGTGTTGATCAGGTACGCCGTGCGTTTCATTTTGATGAGTTGCGCATGGGAGATCAGATGCCGTGTACTGGGCATCAGGGGCGTGTGAATGGAGACGTAGTCCGCAGCCTCCAGCAGGCTTTCCAGGTCCCACAGTTCCACATCCAGGGTCTGGGCCGCGGCTTCGTTGGCGAAGGGGTCATAGGCCACGACCTTGCCCATGCCCGGGCGCATGCGCAAGGCCACTTGCTGGCCTATGCGTCCAAATCCGATCAGACCCAGGATCTGCTTGCTCATGCGCCGGATGGGCAACATGCGGGCATGCACCTCGCCCCAGTCCCCGTTGTGCAACATCCGGTCGCAAATGCCAATCTGTCTGGAGATGCCATAGATGAGAGCCGCAGCATGGTCCGCCACTTCCAGCACGCAGAAATCGGCGGCATTGCCCACGATGATGTTGTGACGGGTCGCGGCGTCCGGGTCCACACTGTCCATGCCAATGCCGTACCTCTGCACGTGGATGCATTTCTCCAGACCCGCGAAGACCTCCTCTGTGAAGGGGGTGTACTGGCCCGTGAAAATGATCACGTCCGCATCGTGGGCCACCGCCAGAATGTCTGCCTCCGTCCTGCAGGGCGGATCGGCCACCACCAGTTCCACATCCAGGTCTTCCCAATGGCTTTGCTCAATCTCCATGGAATGCGCCATGGCCGGGGGTGCATCCACGAAGACAACTTTTTGGCGCGCAGACATGGCAGTTCCCTACTCCCTTTGCTCTTGGACAGTGCAGCGTGACCTGTGCGGTCCGCCATCAACTGATATTTTCGGCCAGAAGCCGTTGAATTGCCGTTTCCATTTCCGTGTAGCGGCCTTCTCCGACATGCACCATGCGGATGTGACCCCGCTTGTCAATAAGGTACTTGGTCGGCCAGAACCGGTTTTTGTAGGCCCGCCAGGTGCGTCCCTCATTGTCTTGGGCCACAGCGTATTCGATTTCCAGATCCTGGATGGCAGCCTTCAGGTTGTCCAGGTCCTTTTCATAGTTGAATTCCGGGTAGTGGTTGCCAATGATGACCAGACCCTGGTCTGCATACTGGGTGTTCCATTCCCTCAACGAGGGAATCGTGCGCTTGCAGTTTATTCAGCCAAAGGTCCACATGTCGAGCAGGACCACCTGACCCCGCAACTCCGACAGACGCAGCGGCCCTTCCGTATTGAGAAATATTTCGTTCTGCAATTCTGGAGCGGGACCCAGGTCTGGCAACGCAGAAGGGTCCAGTGCCGACGCTGCATCCTGGGCCTCGGCACCTTCGGCCAGCGGAGCATGGGCGGTGGTGCAGGCGGCCAACACGAAGGCACCCAGCAGCAGCAGCAGGGACTTGCCCATGGAACTCTCCTTCAGTCACGGGGGAACAACCACGGATCATACCGTATTCCGGGTGACCTGACTGGCGACAGTGACCCAAGGGCAGGGTAATCGCAAGATCGTCCCAAGCCCAGGATTTCCTCCCTGCAGGCCAGATTCCGGCCCGCCTTGAGGCACTTGTGCTCCATGGTGTGTGGGCATTCCCGTACAGGAGCATGTGTGCCATCCCTCGCCAGACGGCCACGTTACGGGCCGCATGGTCTTCGCGCAGTTCCACACCGCGCGGCCCAGGAGGTCGGCAGACTCTGTGACCGGGCAGAGCGGAGCTGCTGTCTCAGCACAATGAGATTCCTGGGCGGACCGCAACCCGAGCGTCCTTAGTGCATTGCCTTGGGGGTTTGACTTCTGCTCTGTGTTGTCCCACACCTGTCTTCCCGTGCAATTTTGCAGCTTGTCCTGCCGGAATACGTATCCCTTCTACGCTTCCCCCGCGTAGTACACTGTACCTGCCTCTATCCGCCTGACCGCACTTGCCCATGTCGCTCCCGCAGATGGATGTTCCGGTCGCGTTGCCTCCCCCTGCCTTGCGCCCCCGTCCAGTGGCGAAGACGGCGGCGCAGGCCGAGGCCATGCGGCGCATCCGTGCCCTGTCGCACTACCGGACAGACTATGCCTATCGCCCCGACCGCTATCAATACACGGAGCGGTACACTTCCGATCCCCACTATGTGGTCTGCGAGGTGCGGCCCATGATGTCCCCCACACGCGACCACGGGGAATGGGTCGGACACCTGCGCCATGCCCTGCGGATTCTCACACAGGCGGCAGTGGCCGTCCACGTCAGCGTGGACGTGGACATCCTCCGGATTCCGGGCGCCTTTTTTGGCTCGGAACGGCACACCTCCGCCGTGCGGCCCGACCTGGCGGTGTGGCCGGCCCCCGAGCCGGACCACAACATCGTGTCCTATCGGTACGATCGGGACGGGGCACCCCTGCTGGCCGTGGAGGTGGTCTCCCATTCGGACCAGGAGATGCGCGATAACGACTGGGTGCACAAGATGGCCGTCTATGCGGCGATGGGGATCCGGGAATACTGGCTGGTGGACACCCGCCAGCCGCAGGTCCTGCGGGGCTGCACGCTGGATGCGGCAGACAGCTCTCCGCACCGTCTGCCCCGCTACCGGCCCCTCGAGATGGATGGCGAAGGGGGCATGGACAGCCAAGTGCTGGCGGCCACTCTGCGCTGGGCCGCGGATGGCCTGGAATGCTGGCATGCGGCCTGGGAGGACTGGGTGCCGGTGGAGGAACTGCCTGTCCGGCAGGCCGCACTGCAGGGAGAACTGCAGGGAGAACTGAAAACATGGGGGAGGATCCTGCATCGCATTCTGGATGCGGAGCAGCCGGGCGCCGCCGATCAGGTGCTGCAACGCTGGGCGCAGACTCCGCCTCCGGCCTGGCCAAGCGACGAAACCCTGGATCAGCTGGAAGCGGCGCCCGGGGATTGGAAACTCCTGTTGCTGAAAGAATCGGACCTGAATGACGGATGCAGTTGAGCAGGCGCTTCTCCGCCTAGCGCGTCCACGGGGGATGGCAGGGGACCGGGCAGTCAGTGGCGGGCGTGTGCCCTGCCGGCATCGGGCATGGAGCATAGCGAGCGCTGGTTGTTGAGCCTTGTCCCGGGAGCGCTGGCATCCGTTGCCCAGCCCGGAATGCACGATTGGGGTCTGGCTGGCTGGGCCGGGATGCTGGCTCTGCATGGATGAAAATGGGACATTGCCCTCAGGTGCCGCAAGGCGGGTCAGAATCGGGTTTGCGGGGAGAAACTCCTGGAGTTTGGACGCGCCGTTGCAACTGCCCCTGACGGAGGGGCAGAGGGCCTTCCCAATCTCGGCAATCCGGCCAGTCCATGCCCACGTATAATTGGGAGGTCGCCTCCCAGCCCGACCTGCGCGGATACCGGATGGCAGCAACACGACTCGCACCACCTTGACAGGGATCCTCAATGAAGATTGTCGATGTCCGCATCCTCAGGCTTTCCGGCGTCATGGACGTGAAAGATCCCTTCTGGGAGGAGCGGTTGATCCAGCCTGTCGACATCTACCCGGAGCACCGGGCCGCACCGCGGGCCATGTTCGGCCGCGCCGGGACATCGGGATATCGCATTACGGCCCATTTTCTGGAGATTGAGGCCGATACCGGAGTCACAGGCATTGGCGGCCCCTTCGCGGACAACCTGGCCCACATCATCGGTACGGGCCTGCAGCCTCTCTTGCTGGGACAAGACCCGCTGGCCATCGAACGCATCTGGGACCGCATGTACCGTGCCTCCGTGCATGGCCGCAAGGGCTCCGAGATGATGGCGATCAGCGTGGTGGACTGTGCCCTCTGGGATCTCAAGGGCAACCATTTCGGCGCTCCCGTCTGTGTGCTCCTGGGCGGCCCGGTGCGGGAGAAAATCCCCGCCTATGCCAGTGCCCTCGGATATTCCCTGGAGCCGGAGTTGGTGGCGCAGCGGGTGCGGGAGTTCCAGGCGGCCGGCTATGGAGCCACAAAATGGTTTTTCCGTGACGGCCCCACAGACGGCAAGGCGGGGCAGGCCCGCAATGAAACCTTGGTGCGGACTCTGCGCGAAAGTGCGGGGCCGGACATGGACATCATGCTGGACTGCTGGATGAGCTGGGATGTGCCTTACACCATCGACATGGCCCAGCGCCTCCAGCCCTACAGTCCGCGCTGGCTGGAGGAGCCCGTCCTGCCGGACAAGATTGACCAGTACGCCCAGATCCGGGCGGCCAGCCCCGTGCCCATTGCCGGTGGGGAGCATGAATACACACGTTGGGGTCTCAAGCAACTGATGGATGCCCGGGCCTGTGACGTGCTGCAGCCCGACATCTACTGGGCCGGAGGCATTTCCGAAATGTCCAAGATCTGTGCCCTGGCGTCCGCCTATGATCTCCCGGTAATCCCGCATGGACACTCCACTCCGGCCTCGGTCCATCTCATCGCGGCCTGGCCGGTGGTGACCTGTCCCCTACTGGAATATCTCATCAAGTGGAATGAAATTCACCAGTTCTTCCTGGCCCATCCCATCAAGCCGGCACAGGGGACAGTCCAAGTGCCCACCCGCCCGGGACTGGGCATGGCCCTGAATCGGGACAAGTGCGATTCCATCGAAACCGTCACCTTCGACTGAGCGGCAGGCTCAACGGTATATGATCATGGCCAGGCTTTCACGAAGCGGAAGGGAGAACTCATGCGTGCAGCGGACGACAACAAGGACAAGGTAGTCATTGTCACGGGGGGCGCCAAAGGCATCGGCAGAGCCATCACGCTGGCCTTCAGCGGCGAAGGGGCCAAGGTGGCCACGGCCGATGTGGATGATCCCGCCGGGGCCGAAGTTGTGCAGTTGGCGCAGGACAATGCAGGGCCGGTACAGTACCACCATGCAGATGTGTCCCAGGCCAACGCCTGTGCGGACCTGGTGCAGAGAGTCATCGACACCTGGGGACAGGTGGATGTGCTCTGCAACAACGTGGGGATTCAGCCTACCCATTCCTATCTGCGTGCCCATGAGATGTCTGAGGAAATGTGGGATCGCATCCTGGATGTGAACCTGAAAAGCGCCTTTCTCATGTGCAAGCACGTGATTCCCCATATGCAGGCCGCCGGGGGTGGGGTCATCATCAACACCGCCAGTGTCCAGGGCCTGATGTCCGCCAACCAGGTTCCCGCCTATGCCGCCAGCAAGGGCGGCATGCTGTCTCTCACCCGCAACCTGTGCCTGGACTATGCTGCGGACAATATCCGGGTGGTGGCCGTCAATCCGGGCACGGTGGACACGCCGCTGGTGGCCGAAGCCGCCGCCGCGTCAATCAGGGAAGGAGTTTCTTCCCTGGAAGAATTGAGAGAGGAATGGGCGAGTTGCCATCCCATTGGCCGTATTGCCCAGCCTGCTGAAATCGCCAATGTTGTCACCTTTCTGGCCACGGACAGGGCTTCCTTCATGACTGGCAGCTACGTGAATGTGGACGGCGGCATGATGGCCAAGGGAGCCTGGGCCTGAACATGGCTGCGCCCTTGAAGGTGGGGGTGGTGGGTCTGGGACAGCGAGGTCTGCAGCACCTTGCGGCTCTGGTGCGCCTGCAGGCCGAGGGCCAGGTACAGGTCTCTGCACTGTGCGATGTCCACCCCGCCAATCTGGAAGAGGCAAAACTCAAGCATTTCGTTCCCGATCTGGATGCAGGGACGATGCTTCGTACCCGGTCCTTTGCAGAAGTCTGCGATCCCGCCGTCTGCCAGGCATTGTTTCTGGCCATCCCCCCCAACCTGCATCAGGGGGAGGTGGTGCAGGCCGCCGGCGCAGGCATTCACCTGATGGTGGAGAAGCCCATGAGCCTGGACCTGAGACAGGCACAGCACATGCAGGATGCCATTGCAGCGGCGGGGGTCCTGGCCTGTTGTGGCTTTCAGCAGCGCTACGACCCCAAGCACGAAGCCGTCCATGCCTATGTGCAGGCACATCGGCCGGTTTTTGCCACCTATGCCTTTCACGCGTCCCTGGAGCGACACGATGTGAAGCATACCAACACCCAGGCTCTGGGAGGGCCGGCGGATCGGGTCTGGGCCGCCAGCCAGGCCTGGTCCGGCACTACCGTCGTGGAAGCCGGCATTCATCCTCTGGACCTGTGGCGGTACTGGTTTGGTGACGTGGACTGGGTACAGGCGGCCTATGTGCCGCGCCGGCCGGAAGAGATAGTGGACCAGGCAGACAACCCGCACGCCTACAGCGTGCAGTTCGGCTTTGCCGGCGGGCTGGTCGGCAACCTGGTACTGTCTCGGATCCGCAAAGTCCGGAATCTGCTGTCCGCTCATCGGGTTTTCTGTACCGAAAGCCAGCTGACCATTGCCCCGGACCAGGTCGATGTCCATGCAGGGTCCGACTCCTCTGGGACTGCCATTTGGCAAGGCACACCCGAGGACGGCACGTACCGGTTCGCCCGGGGATTCATCACGGCGGTCCGCCAACAGGAACCTGCCTGCATAAAGTCTCCCTTTGACGATGGGATGCACAGTCTGGCCAGCGTCCTGGCGGCCAACGCCTCCCATGACCTGGCGGGACGCCGGATCCAGGTCAGAGAATTCCTCGCGGCAGGCCGCATGTGGAAATCAGAGGCTTGTGGGGAAGTGACATGAAGATGGTGCTGTTCAACGATCTCTCTCCGGAGGAATTTCAGGGCATTCAGAGTCAGGTGACAGGAGTGCAGCTGGTCAATGCCCAAACCGAAGCACAGGCTTTGCAGGAGATAGAGCAGGCAGCGGCGTTCTACGGGAACCTGACTCCCGCCATGTTCGCCCGGGCCGCAAAACTTGCATGGGTGCAGGCTCCGGTCGCCGGGCTGGAGCATTTCATCTTTCCGGCCTTGGCCGCCAGCGAGGTCGTGTTGACGAACATGGCCGGGATCTACAGCGACGTGATTTCGGATCACGCCTTGACCTACCTGCTGATGTTTGCCCGCGGCTTTCATGTCTACCGGCATCACCAGATGGACCATGTCTGGCAGAAGGGGGCGCCGGTGCGCCACTTGGCTGCCAGCGTTCTGGGGGTGGTGGGCTTGGGCGGCATTGGGGCCGCGGTGGCTCGCAAGGGCAAGGCCCTGGGCATGGAAGTCTGGGGCCTCGAGACCCGCGACATCGGGATGCCTGCGGGAGTCGATGTGTTGCTGAAGCCCGACGCCTTGGACCAGGTTCTGGAGAGGTCGGATTTCCTGGTGCTGTGCGTGCCCCACACGCCAGACACGGTGGGGCTGATAGGCCGGCGGGAACTGGCCCTGATGCCCAACAGCGCCTATCTGATCAATATTGGCCGCGGGGTCTTGGTGAACCTTGATGCCTTGGTGGAGGCTCTGGAAACCGGCGGCATCGCGGGTGCAGGACTGGATGTCTTTGCAACGGAGCCTTTGCCCTCGGAGCATCCGTTGTGGCAGATGCAGAACGTGATCATCACGCCGCATGCGGCAGCAGCCAGCCCCTACATCCGAGAAAGGCACATTGGGGTGTTGACCGACAACCTGAAACGCTTTCTCCAAGGCCATCCGCTGCACAATGTGGTCGGAAAGACCAGCTGGTATCTGGCCCGGTAGCGCCACGCAACTCTCTCCCGCCTGCTGCAGGGTTGCTGGGCGCATCTTGCACTGTGCTGTGCCGCTGCGGGCAGAATGCCGATGGGCTCTGGACCCGGCCCGCTGTGACAGCGCGATCGGTCGTCATCCCACGGACCGAAGGCAAAACGGCACTCGGCAGAGCTAGATCGAGATGGGCTGCTGGGTGGCCGCTGCACAGAGCAGGGCGGCGGCCGTCTGGCCTGCTTTCCCCGTCTGGTCGGGGTCCACGACCGGACGGCGGCCGCAGGGCTTGGAGTCCTTGATTGCGCCAGTACCTGCCTGCATCCCGGGCATGGATCCCTCCAGCCCGGCTGTTCATCACCGCCGCTTGGCGCAGGTCCACAGGGATTTCACGTTTCTGTGGCAATCCCTTGGCCCGCCTTAGGCCCTGCAAGCAGCACTGCAGGCGGTGCAGGAAAATCCAGCCACGTTCCCATGTCCACCAGACACCCGGCCGCGCTACCGCCGCTGTCCTATGGCGGCGGCCAGATCCGTGAGCGCGTCCTCATTGTCCAGATTGGACGTGTCGCCTATGGGGCGATCCAGGAAGATGTCCAGGATCAACCTGCGCATCAGTTTGCTGCTCCGGGTCTTGGGCAGCTGCGGCACAAACAGCAGGTCAGCGGGACGGAGTGGTTTGCCCATCTGCTCGGCGACAGTGTCCAGGAGGGACTCTTGCAGCGCGGGAGTGCCTGTCTCCCCGGTCTGCAGCACACAAAAGCAAACAGCCACTTGTCCCTTGACCGGATCCGGCACCGCGATGGCGGCCGCTTCCAGCACGGCGGGCTGACTTACCAGCACTTCCTCATATTCACCGGGGCCCACCCGCTTGTCTGCAATCTTCATGGTGTCATCGGAGCGGCCCAGGACATACCAGTAGCCATCCGCGTCCCGGAGGGCCAGGTCTCCCTGTTTCCACAGATGAGGCCAATCGGCCCAGTAGGTGGCTGCATACTGATTCTCCGTGTCGCGCCAGAAGCCTCGGGCCATGCCAATCCAGGGCTGGCGCACCACGAATTCGCCGGTTGCATCCACCAGGCTGCGGCCGGCCGCATCCACTACATCCCCATACATGCCCGGCATGGTCATGTTGAACGAACAAGGCTTGAGGCCGCGCATGTATGTGCAGCCCACAATGCCGCCGCTGACCTCGGTGCCCCCCGTGTAATTGAAGATGGGTTTGCGCCCTTCCAACACGTGCTGGAACACCCACATCCAGGCGTTGGTGTCCCACGGGCTGCCGGCAGAGCCGATGGCCCGCAAGGCGGAGAGGTCATGGCCGTCCAGCCATGACGGGCCTTGTCCCTGCACGAGTCTGGCCACGGTGGGCGAAATGCCCAGCAGGGTTACCCCGTGCCGGGCACAAAGTTGCCACAGCCGATCCACTTGGGGAAACGCCGGGGCCCCGTCATACAGCACCATGCGTCCGCCCAGCAGCAAGGTGCCCAGGACCATCCAGGGCCCCATCATCCAGCCCAAGTCCGTATACCAGAACACAGTGTCTGCAAAGCCTACGTCAAAGCCATGCGCCATGTCTTGGGCCGCCTTCAGGGGAAAGCCGCAGTGGGCATGCACAATGCCTTTGGGTTGGCCCGTGGTGCCACTGGTATAGATGATCATGCACGGGTCGTCGGCCCCGGTATCCGCGGATTCCGCTGTCGCTGGCTGGGCGGCTCGCAGGCGCTGCCACTGATGCAGTGCCACGCTGGAACCCAAGGCCAGGTCTTCCTCGTGTTCCGCATCCAGCAGCACATGGGACAGGGAAGGCACCTTGGCGGCAATCTCCATTACCACAGACCGCAGGTCCACTGGCTTGCCGTTGCGCTGAAACCCCGCGGACACGATCAAGCCCTTGGCTTGTCCCGCGTCGAGTCGGGCCGACAGGGCGGCGGCGCCAAAGCCGCTGAAGAGAGGCAGGGCGATTCCGCCCAACTTGAGAACAGCCAGCAAGGCCACCACAATCTCGGCGGTCATGGGCATGCAGATGCCAATGACATCCCCAGTCCCCAGTCCCACTTGGCGCAAGGCGTTGACGCCTTGACATACCTGGGCCTGCAACTGGGCATAGGTCAGACGCTGAGTGCGTCCATCTTCCCGCTCGGCGACCACCGCGGTCTTGGTCGTCGGATCGAAATGGTCCCCGCGTTGCCACTTGTCCAGGCAATTCTGCACAATGTTCATGCGTCCGCCCACGCACCACCGGGGGCGCTGGATGCCGGGGGAGGTGTCCAGCACCTGCATGTAGGGAGTGGCAAACTCAATCTCCAGATCAGCCAGCACTGCGTCCCAGAACCATGCCGGATCACCGTGGGCGCGCGCTTCCAGATCCTCCAAGGTGGCAAAACCCCATTTGGTACAGAACCGAGCCAGACGGCATTGCGTCTTCTGCTCTGGCGTGGGCTCCCACACCACTTTCTGATCGAAGGGAAAGCCCCTGGTCCGAGATGTCATTCCGGCAGCCCTGACACCGCTCCCGCCACTTCCGGGACCGGCCCGAAACGGCGCATCCTGGCAGACCCCCCTTCCGCAATGCGGGACATGTAATACCTGTATCTCTCGGCGGCGACTGGATTGCGCAGCAGAATCAGGGACACATGGCTGGGTTGGGAAGGTTGCCACTGCAGCTTCATGTTGACCTGTTCGGGCCTGTGATGCCCTTTGCGCTGATTGCACCGCTGGCAGGCAGTGATCAGGTTGGACCAGGAATGCGTCCCACCTTGGGAGCGCGGCACCACATGATCGATCGTCATGCGGTTGCGGCTGGCAGCCTGACCACAGTAGCCGCACCGGTGCCCATCTCGCAACATGACAGCGTTGCGGGTTGGAGGCGCACTCCGAGACGGCACGAGGACAAAATAGCTGAGGCGAATAATGAGAGGGAGCGGCCACTGCTTGTCCACACTGCGAATGGCCCGCTGCCGAGCGCATTCCACCAGCTCCGCCTTGCTCTGCATGAGCAGGACCACGGCCCGCCGTACCGGAATCAGGCTTAGAGGCTCATAGCTGGCGTTCAGCACCAGCACCCGCCGGGAGGCGGATTCTGCAGTTGGCTTTCCTTCCGAGGGGGGAAGGGCGGTGGCAAGTAGGTTTCCGCTTTTAACTTGCTCCTGAACTGACAACGGCCTGAGCTCTGTCAACAGGGTAGCATACCCGATTTGGGCCCATTTGGGGAATGGCGCGAAACGCGCGGGACTGCAACACGGAAAGAGGAATGGGGCTTTCCACCCCACAAGGGGTGACAGAGAGCATGGCTGCACCCATCCTCGGCCTGACTCTTGTGCATACCCGGGGGAGGACTGTTGCCGGCACGGCCTCTGCGGCACACGCACGAATCCAATGCGTTGTTGCACGGTTCGGATTGAGGCAGGCTCCAACCAGAGATCCCAATCATGCTGTCCCCTGTGGGTTGCTGACAGACGCTTTGGGCAGGTCCAGCCCGCCCCCAAATTGCACAGCGCTGTGCACACATGCCACTGCCTGTCGTTCGTGGCCAGCCATGACGGGAGGCGCAGGACCAGGCAGTGCATTCCCTTCCATCCGTCTTGACGGTGGTCTTCACCTCCCCGTTGATTGTCTGCCCGTGCAACGAGCCGTGCTGCCTTGCGGAAATCCGCCTCTGTCCATTTCGAGTTCAGAATGTGGGCCATCGCCCAGTGCAGGGAAGCTGCGCCACAATGGGATCCTGGACTGTGCAGTGGTCAGATTCGGTCATCGCAACGGCAATGATCATGGTCTCGATCGAAGCTGCGATGCTCCATTGCCAGGTTGCCCAGAAGGAGCGCTGCCCCATAATAATACGGGCACGGGGCCGCGCAAGAGGAAGATCCGGGACGGCCTGGTGGGCCGCGCGTTTTGGTCCGTCCATCGGTACAGCTGTACTGTCAGAATCAGCAGTGGCGGTTCCGTGTCACGGATTCAGCAGTGCAGGGAGCCTGAAACCAGAGCCAAGGCCCTCCCATGTCAAGTCCAGGAGCATCAATGTACACAAGGCCCAACGCCCTTCGCCAAGCATTCAGGCTGCTTCGCAGGCTGCTCCGAGGCAGGCGCATGGTGTACATCGCTCTGTGCATTCTGGCCGGGGGCCTGTTTACGATCGCGACGGTGGTGGCCCCCCTGCTGATTCGCCGCGTCATTGGTTTGGTCGAAGCCGGGACAGCCACCCAGAGTCACATCACCCCTGTAGTCCTTGGGCTTGTGGCCATCTACCTGCTGAGAGGCCTGGGACGCTATGCCTACGGCTATCTCTCCCATGTGGTGGCCTATCAGGTGTTGCACGAGCTCATGGCGCGCACCTATCGGCATGTGCAGACCCTGAGCCACAAGTTCTTTGATAAGCAGCGCACGGGCTCCCTGCTGTCTCGCAACATCAGCGACGTAGAGGCCATCGAGGACTTCGTCGCCCATGGCATTCCCGAGATCACCTTGGCCGTCCTGGGTCCTGTGGTCATGTCCCTCATCCTGTTTTCGGTCGATCCCATGCTCACCCTGCTGGCGTTGTTGCCGTTGCCGCTGGCCTCTCTTCTGATATACCGGCAAGGAGGCAGAATCCGGCGCTTCTGGCGCGAGGTGCGCAGCGGGCTGGCGGAAGTTGTCGCCCAGATCCAGGACAACCTGAGCGGCATCACCGAGATCAAGCTGTTCAACCAGGAAACTGCACAGTTCGAGCAAGTCTCGGCGCGCAGTCGCAGTTTCCGGGATGCCTCGGTGGCGGCCATGGGGGCCTCGATGATTCCCGGCAGCGTCATCGAATTGGCCGGCGGCCTGGGGCTCATCCTGATCGCCTGGGCCGGCGGCACACGGGCCATCGCGGGAGACCTGTCGTTGGCCAATCTGTTTCTCTTTGTCTCCTACATCTCTTTCATCTATGTCCCGTTTCTGCACATCGCGGAAACAGGAGACAAACTCTCCAAGGCCGTGATCAGTCTCGAGCGCGTGGGAGAATTGCTGCAAGTGGAACCCGACATCTGCAGTCCGCGGTCTGTGGCCTGTCCCGCCACGGTGGCGGCGGGGCATCCGTGGACCGTGGAATTCGTGGATGTCTCTTTCGCCTACCAGACGGAGATCCCGGCGCTTTGCCATGTTTCCTTCCACATGGAACCGGGGCAGGTTGTGGCGCTGGTCGGACCCACCGGGGCCGGCAAGTCCACGGTCTGTCGCCTCATACCGCGGCTCTATGACGTGGAGGATGGGCGGATCCTGGTGGCCGGCACAGAGGTGCGGGAGTGGGGGCTTGGACCCCTGCGGGACAGTGTTGCCATCGTGCGGCAAGAGGTCTTTCTCTTCCACGGCACAATTCGCCAGAACCTGCTGGTGGGACAGCCCGCGGCACAGGAAGAGGAGTTGCTGACGGCACTGGAACGGGCGCACGCCACAGAATTCATCCAGGACATGCCGCAGGGACTTGACACCTTGATTGGGGAGCGGGGAGTGCGGCTTTCGGGCGGTCAGCGTCAGCGCCTCTCCATTGCCCGGGCCTTGCTGAAGGATGCGCCCATCCTCGTCCTGGATGAAGCGACCTCCAGTGTAGACGCTGTTACGGAACATCAGATTCAGGCGGCCTTCCAGTCACTGATGCAAGAACGCACGACTCTGGTCATAGCCCACCGCCTGTCCACCATTCGTCATGCGGACCAGGTGCTGTACATGGAGGCCGGGCAAATCCTGGAAGTCGGGACCTTTGATCAACTGGTGGCACAGGGGGGCGGCTTTGCCCACATGGTGGAAGCCCAGTCCCTGCTCTTGGGTGTTTGAGTGGACACCAGCAGCGATTTGAAATCCCTGATGGTCAGAGGCCATGATTGCTTGATGTCAGTGGGATGCAGGCCGCTGGCAGCCGCTCCTGAACAGATGCCATTTCGCGCAAGCATATGGAACGGAACGGCAACGTTTACGCCCATGTCTCCAAGAACCTAGAGCAGATTTAACCCGGCAAGATGGACAGTCATCCTGCATTGTCCAAGGGCGGCCGCTCCGTCTGGAGAACCTCGCCCTGGCCAACCGGAATGCCTTCTCGGCAACGGCAGACCGTGTTCCTGCGGCCCACTTTGCCCTGGTTTCACAGTGGCGTGGCACTCTCCGCAATCTGCACGATCGCATCCAGCTTGTCGCGAATTTCAGAATCAAGTTCGCTCTCGGGGACCAGATCCGCCAATTCATGAAAAGCCTTTTTCGCCATCAGGTTGGGCAATGCCGGTTCTCTGAAGTAGATTTTGAAGAGCGGTGTCAGAAATTCATCGCTGACCTTGAAATCCAGCCTCCGGGGCGAACCCTTGCGCAGAGTCTTCAAGGCTGATTCAAGCTCCTGGATGGCCTTGTCCATCACCTCCAGACGCCTTTCGGATTCCGCCCTGCTGAACAGAGAACCCGGCAAGGACTCCCGCGCCGATGCCTGCGCGTAGGCTTCCAGAGTGGCTCGGGAACAGAGGTGGTTTTCGATCTCTCGGCGTTTCCAGACAAGGCGCTCCACAGGGAAGCTGCCTCTGGGTTCCCGGTCCAGACGGTCAAAGAGAGCCACTCCCCGCAACGTGGGGAGGGCATCCCGCAAACCATAGAAATGGTGTTCATGGTGTTCAACGGCGGTGGTCTGGTTGTGCACATAATGCACAAACGGGCGAGCGAGAACGTCGACAGCCCGCGCATGTCCCAATCTCCTGGCCCACAGGCCTGCAGTACAGCCAGATCCGTGGATCCAGTACCCAACCCACCTGTTCCGCTTGGCAATACTGTTCAAACCCAATGGATGCAAGCCCCTTCAAGACTTGACTGTGACTTCCATCTATGCGGTGCGGTGGCCCCACCGCTCCGAACGCGAAGACCAAGTCTCGACCGGCCGCCTCATTGAGCAGCACTTCCGAGTGGCTGGCCGCAATGAGCTGACTGCCACTTTGCCGCGCCCCATCACTCAGCAGACGATAGATCTGGCGCTGGCGCAGAATTTCCAAGTGTGCATCAGGCTCATCCAAGAGCATTACGGCACCGGGATTCGCATACATGTACGCCAGCAGGAGCAAGGTTTGCTGCAGACCGCGTCCAGCAGATGCGAGCTCCAGCATTGTTTCGCGTTCACGATATGTCATCGCAATTTCGCCACGCTCGGCAATATATATATAGAGAGGTGGCTGCAGATCAGCCCCGAAGAGATTCTGAATCTGTGTCACGATTTTCTGCCCAGCGTCTGGCTGTTCCTCATGCACCCGAAAGCAGAGGTTGCACAGTACTTCGGCGGTTCGTCCTTCTCCCACGAGCACGTTTACAGCACCAGGCACCAAGCGGGTTTCCGTCGCGGCCAAGCCCGACATGGGGGGCAGGAAGGCCACCTGAACGGCGCTGGCCTGAGCCGGTACCGACATACGGGCCAGAGTCCCGGTTTCGGACTGACGCAACGGGCGACAGTAGATAGCAGGATTCTTCGTGCGCGTAGTCAAATTCGAATCCGCAGGTCCAGTGCTCGCCGCAGGATACTCCCTCGACAATGAGCGCAATTCGAATGTTGCTGGTTCGTTGTCGTCCTTCGATTTTTTGTACATTGCGGACATGCAAGTCATGCCACACAGGCCTTGGTTGTCGAAAGAAAAAGAGCCGATCTCCGCTCTCGACGCCTTAGTCTGCGCCTTAAGCACCATGAGGCGCTTGTGCTACCATGCAGGTAGCCTTCACGCTTTGGCACAAAGCCAACAGAGCGCATGCGGTGAACCTTCCCAGAGATTGGGTTCCGGTAGAATCAACTGGTGTCTGGCGGTCGACCTGCCTGACCGCGTCCTTACATTTTCAGGGAGAAGCGAGAGATGCCTGGGTTTGAATTGTCACGACGTCGTTTTCTGGAGATAGCGGGTGCATCGGCCGCGGCCTTGGCGGTTGCCGCCTGTGTCCCCAGTGCCCCGGGGGCCGAAGACAGTGGCCCCACAGAGGAGGTCCGCACTGTATCGCATTACGCCCAGGGCTTGACCCCGCGGGAGAGGCTTGAGACCGACAGGTGGGATCCGCCCCAAGCACTCTGGGATCTGGAAGAGGCCTACAAGGAGACCCACCCGAATGTGGATCTGGAATTCGTGGAATCGGTTTCCTCCGGATATGACGAATGGATGGTGACCCAGCTGACCGCGGGCACGGCACCCGAGATTCTGTGGTATCAGCGCGGCTGGATTGCCCGGGATTACGAGAAGAATTGGTTCAACAACCTTGACCCTTATTTGTCGCAGCCCAATCCCTATGTGGAAGGGTATGACAGCTGGCAAGACACGTTTCAGGGACCTGTGATCGCCAGCGGCACGGCCCCTGACGGCCACATCTACCTGATCACGGGCGACATTGTGGGAACCGGGTTCTTTTACAACAAGACCAAGTTCGATGAGGTGGGGGTCTCCGTGCCCGAGATCTGGGCTGACTATCTGGATGTCCAGCAGGCGCTGGCCGATGCCGGCACCACCCCGTTCTCCGTCAGCTATCACCTCCAAGGCGGAACTCCCCTGTACGGCAGTTGGACCACCCGTGTCTTCCAGGATGTCTTGTACGACCACAAGATGACCCAGATATCAGGTGGCACTCCGGTGTCTCGCACCTGGAAGCCAGGCGAAGGGCTGCAGCCTCCCGCCATGGTCCGGGCCATCCGAGACGGCAACTATGCGGCCACAGACCCGGAATGGCTGGAGATGCTGCGGCTGATGCAGGAATGGTCGGTCTATTATCCGGAAGGATTCTGGGCCTTGCCCTCAGAGGATGTCTTTCGTCTGTGGGCCGAGGGCGACGCCGCCGTGGCTTGGCTCGGCAGCTGGATGAACAAGCCTGTGCGCAATGATCCGCTGATCGACTTTGAATGGGGCATCTTCCCCAAGATGCCCACGGTGACGACCGAGACATCCCCGTATGGCGGCCTGGGTTTCCCGGCCATGGCCGGGGTAGGCGGCGTCTTTCAGTACATCACGACCACGGTGGCCCAGGAACGGGGCACCTTGGACGACACCATTGACTGGCTGCAGTTCCTGACGGCACCGCCCAACCTCATCGAAGCCCTCAATGATCATGGGGGATTTGCCCCTGGCGTCAAGGACACCACGGGGGCCGATCCCACCCTGTCGGTGTACACCGACATGCTGGTCAACTTCGGGGCCGAGAGGATTGAGCCTTTTGACAGCATGCTGACCCGAGAATTCGTGGACGCCATGTGGCGCAACCTGCAGCAATTCATGGCGGGCGAGCTCAGTGCCGAGGAAATGTCCAACATTATGCAGCGCGAAATGGAGCTGGCATCGCAGCAGCTCCTCAACGAGCATCCCGACTGGGCCGAAGCCTGATCTCCACAGGCCGGGAGCCCCCCTGGCAGGAGGGGCTCCCGGGCCTTGTCTTCATCCGCATCCGCACACGCAATTCCTGTGGCAGACACACTGACGGCCCCGCTCGAGGCAAGGTCGGTTTCAGCGCCGTCCCTTGTGTCGCGCGTGCGGCAATACCGCATTGTCTATCTGTGGCTGGTACCCACCTTCCTGTTGCTCTTCATTTTCAACTATTATCCGGCCGCGTCGGCTCTGTACCACGGCTTCTTCCAGTGGAATGGAGCCAACGTCAAGATATGGGTCGGCGCAAGCAATTTTGTGGAACTGTGGAACGATGGTCTCTGGTGGGAATCCTTCCGCAACCTGATGATCCTGACCGTGGCCTTGGTTGCCATCAACCTGACGTTCCCGCTGGGCGCCGCGGCCTTGATCTTCCATTTGTGGAATCTCCGCATGGCCTATTTCTACCGGGTCCTGCTGGTGGTCCCCATGGTGGTGCCGGGCCTGGTCACGCTCATGATCTGGAAGTTCATCTACAGTCCCAACATCGGGCTGCTCAATCAGACCTTGGAGCTCATGGGCCTGGAGACCCTCCAGCGGTTCTGGCTGGGGGACTTCCAGCTGGCCTTGTACGCCATCATTTTCGTGGGGTTTCCCTGGGTGGCCGGCATTGGGACCCTCATTTATCTGGCCGGCTTTCAGGCCATCCCCGCCGAACTGCTGGATTCGGCGGTGATCGATGGTGCCTCCACGCGGCAGCGCTTGCTCTTTGTCGAGCTGCCCTTGATCCTGTCTCAGATCAAGCTGGTGGTCATATTGACCGTGATTGCCGCCTTTCAGAATTTCACCATCGTGCTGGTGATGACCGCCGGAGGACCCGGGACCAAAACCCTGGTTCCGGGGCTGCATCTCTACAAGACCGCCATGGCCTACAATCGCATGGGCTATGCGTGCGCGATCGGGACGGTCCTGTTTGCCTTGACGCTCATCTTGACCTATCTGAATCATCGTTACTTGCGCTCGAGTGTAGAGTTCAGTGGCTCTTGAATCCGCCCTGGCGACAGGCCGACAGCGCACTGCGCGGCATGACCTGCCCATCCACGTCGTGCTGGCCTTTCTGGCCATCGTCACCTTTTTTCCCTTTGTCTTCCTCCTGATTTCCTCCTTCCGGCCTACAGTCGACTTCATGCACACCTTTTGGGGCTTCCCCCAGGTGCCGGAGTGGGCCAACTACCGCGACGCATGGAAGGTCATCAGTCCCTACATGCTGAACAGCCTGATTGTTTCCGGGGTGTCCATGGTGGGGGTGCTGGGGATTGCCAGCATTTCCTCCTTCGTCTTTGCGCGATTTCGCTTCCCGGGCCGCGAGCTGCTGTTCATGGCCATCTTGGCCCTGCTCATGATTCCCTCGATCCTGACCTTGATTCCGGCCTTCCTGCTGATCAAGGAACTGAAATTGATCAATACCTACTGGGCCTTGATCCTGCCCTACATCGCCGGCGGCCAGGTGTTTGCCATTTTCATCCTGCGCAGCTTCATCGCCTCGTTGCCCGAGGAACTGTTCGAGGCCTCCCGGCTGGACGGGGCCTCCACGTTCCAGATGTTCTGGCACATCGCCCTGCCCCTGTCCAAACCCATGCTGATTACCGTGGCCATCATGAATGTGCTGGCGACATGGAACGACTACATCTGGCCGCTCGTCACCATTCCCAGCCAGAAACTGTGGACCATTTCCCTGGGCATAGTCAGCTTCGGCAGTCAATATGGAGGCCTGGAGCGCTGGGGCCCCATGTTTGCAGGCTACGTGATCGCTTCCATTCCGCTCATTATTCTGTTCACGCTGACCATGCGCTATTTCATCGCCGGTCTCACTTCGGGGGCCATCAAGGCCTAGTCCCGAGTTCCTGCCTCTCCCCATTCCAGTGACGCAGGCTGCGGCAGACTGTGCATCGGCTATTGGGCTTGGCACATCTGGCATTGCGCCGCCTCTTGCACGACAAGCTGCTCTACGCGGTGTTGTTGCTGGGGTGGATCATGGTCACTGCCCTGGTGACGGCCATTCCCTCCTATGTGGATGCCGTGCACCAGCGTCTGCTGCGTCTGGAACTGCAGACCGAGGCCCATGCCCGCAGACCCGCGTTTGGATTTCTCTTTCTGTCCCTGGACTCGGTATCCAGCCCTGTACAGCGGGGAGGGGACCAAGCTCGACGATCCGGATACCAGGCCCTCTCTCCATACCTGAAAGCGGGTCTCCCCGATGATCTGCAACTGCCCCTCAAGGCTCAGATGCACTACGGCAAAAGCGATCTCTTTCAGCTGTTTCCGCGGGGCACCGGCACCTATGGCCGCAGTGACGAGCCGTTGCGTCACATGAACATGGGCTTCATCTCCGACCTGGAGACGGAAGCCCATCTGGTGGAGGGCCACATGCCCTCCCGTCCGGCTGCATCCGCGGATCCGATGGAAGTGTTGGTGCACAGGTCTCTGGCCAATCTGCTGGGCATGCAAGCCGGCGAGGAGTTTGTGCTCTACCGGGCCGCCAGCCCCGATCCACAGACAGGCGAACGGGGCATTGCCGTTCCCATACGCGTATCCGGCATCTGGGAAGCCCGGCACCCTTGGACAGCCTTCTGGTACATTGCACCATCCGCATTCGAGGACACGTTGCTCACTACCGAGCAGCTCTATCTGCAGACCATCAGTGAGCGCATCCCGCGCCCCTTCTTCGAACTGGGCTGGTACTCCTCGCTTGACGGCAGCTCGGTCCGGGCCGACACAGTGTCCGCATTCCTGCGTCGCATGACTGTGGTCCGGACCCAGGTACAGCAGAGAATGCCCGGCACCAATCTGATCCTGTCGCCCGAGAACGCCTTGCTGCGGTATCAACAGCAGGTGGCAAGGCAGTCCCCCATTCTGCTTGTCCTGGGCCTGCCGGTGCTGGGCCTGCTGCTTCTCTTCGTCGTCATCTCCGCCCAGAGTCTGGTGGCGCGGCAGCAGATGGAAATCGCCACCCTGCGCAGTCGCGGCGGCTCTGGCCCGATGGTGTTGAGCACTTATGCCGTGCAGGGTGTCCTGTTCTCGCTGGCCAGTCTGCTCGCGGGCATTCCGGGAGGCCTCCTCGCCGCCGAGCTTATGGCGCCGGCATCCCAGTGGCTGCTGGGCGGTTCCCTGGAGCTGCCGGGACTTGACCTGGCCCCCACTGTCACGCAGGACAGTCTGCTCTATGCCGGCGCGGCAGTGGTATTGGTCAACGCCGCCACCCTGCTGCCTGCCTTGCATTATGTAAAATCAACCGTCATTACGGCCGAAAGGCACCTGTCACGCGCATCTGGGCCCCGGATTCCGGGCACCTTGCCGTTGGACATCCTGGTGGCCGGTGCCGGCCTCTATGGCTGGTATCTCTTGCAGACTCAAGGGCACTTTGCGCTGCCGCAACAGTTCCAGGGGGCAGAGCTCTCCGCGAATCCCCTGCTGTTTCTTGCCCCCTGCCTCTGGCTGTGGACAGGAGGCCGCCTCGCAGCGCTGCTTTTCCCCCGGGCATGCCACTGGCTCGATCGTCCTGTCCGGGCCCTGCCGGGTACGGCATTCCTGATGGCGATACGGAATCTGGCGCGCCAGACGTCGCACCATGAATCACTCCTGATTCTGCTGCTCTTGACCTCGGGTCTGGGGGCGTTTGTCACTTCCATCATCCACACGCTGGACACCAACCTGCAGGACAGGGCCCTGTACGAGGTTGGTGCGACCATCGCGGTGGTGGAGAGAGCCAAGCGGTTTCAGACCTCGGCGCCTGGACCTGGAACCCCCACGGGATGGGCGATTCCTCCCTTTGATGCGCACTGGGACATCAAAGGCGTGCAGGCCGCGGCCCGGGTAGGGCGGTTTCCCGTGAATGTCAGCATCGGGGCCCGCAGTCATGATGTCACCCTGTATGGCATTGACCGGGCGGACTGGCCGCGCACAGGATACTTTCGGCCCGACTTCGCTCCCCAGCCTCTCGGGGCGCTCATGAACGAACTGGCCCTGTCCGCCAACGGCGTGCTTGTGCCTTCCCACCTGCTCGCCACGTCCGGTCTGGCCCTGGGCGATCATCTTGCATTGCGGGGGTTGGTGGCCGGCAGCGGAGCGGCGGTGCCGTTTCAGATCGTGGGTGCCCTGCACTACTTTCCGACCGCCTTCCCGCCCACAGATCTTTTTGTCGTCGGCAATCTTGACTATATCTTCCAGGAAGTTGGGGGCATTCTGCCCTATCACGTGTGGCTGAGAGTGGACTCCGATGTGCATGGGGAATCCATCAGGGAGGCCTTGGAAGCACAATCCATAGAGGTGATGCGGCTGGACGATGCGCGAGACCTCCTGACGGAATGGAGAACCGATCCGGCCCGGCTGGGCCTGTTCGGATTTCTCGTTCTGGGCCTGGGCATTACATTTCTGCTGAGCGTGTTGGCCCTGGCGGTACATGCCGTGCTGACATTGCAGAGAAGACGCATACAGCTGACCGTCTTGCGGGCCCTGGGCTGGACACGCCAGCAAGCGGGAGCCAGCCTGGTTCTTGAGCAATTGTGCATTGCCATGCTTGGCATTGGGGGTGGCACATTGCTGGGTTTTGGCATCAGCCATCTTTTCGTTCCCTTTTTGCAAGGGGGACTGACGGCGGAGGAAAGAATTCCCCCGTTTCTCGTTCGCATTTCCTGGGATGAGCCCTTGATAGCGTCGGGGGTGCTCCTGGTCGCAGTGGGCATTATCACGATTGCACTGAATGCCATACTGGCTCGTACGCGAATGTTTGAAGTCCTGAAACTTGGAGAACTGCACGGCTAAATCCGCTCGATGGTCATCCTTGAAGCACCTCTCCAGTATTGGCTGCCGTAGACCATTGACCCTCTGCGTACCGAAAGGACTGCACGAAATCAGTGGAGCTTTCGGGGCTGATATACATAAAAGTGCATGCAGGCATGGAGTGCCATGGTCACAGTACCGGGGCACAACAGGACGCTTTCCGTCCCATGGGACGGGAGCGGCTGCACGGCGAGGGGCATTGCCGTGCAGCCACCCCCATGATCCGTGAACAGGATATGCCTGAGTCTGTGTACTGAGGGATACTCTGATCCATGCAGGCTGAGAAGCCCGGCATTTGAGGGACAGCACAGTGTGGGGCCAGCGGAAGCGTGCCTGGCAGTCTTGTGCTCGGCAGGGGGTTAGGGCTCCCCCCTGGTCTTGCGGTCTGCCGACCCTGTCATCTACACGACCCGGCGTCACGTCTTTCTGCCCCAGATGGATCAGATGCGGCCGTGGGAGCCGTGGTGTCTCCGCACCAGTACAAGGCGGGGCCCCGGCGCGGGGTCGTCTGCGGGTAGCCCAGGAACGCATGCTGCGCCTGCGCTTGTCCATGGGGACTTTGTGTGTACAGGGTCCTTTCCTGTATTATCCCCCTCTACCCCATTGCGCGACTTGGCGATTGCCCTGGGGCTTTCGCTGCTGTTTCCCTGGCTGGATTCAGCTTCCTCTCGACTCCTGTCCCCGGACACTGGAAGCCCTCAGTTGCGTCGCTTGGGAGTACAGAACTGAGTCCACAACAGAGCCCAAGCAAACGGAAAACCTTGAAGTCCCGTGGGAACGACTCCGCAGGAAAATCCCATAATGGCACCATGGCTCAAGCTAGGGCACGTGTGTCATTGGATGGGGCAGGCAGTTTCTCATGCACCCTTGCGACCAATGGAAAACCATGCCCATGCTTGAACAAAGACAGATAGTCATGATCCTGTTCCTCGCAACCTCCGCGATAGACAGCAAGGTGCTCGGCTGGACCATTTACGACGGCACCGGAAAGACCTATCCCACTACGGGCGACAGCGACTGCCCCCCCTACAATACCGGCCTGGAAGCCATGCAGGATGGTTGGCGTGTCATACAGTTTCCGCAACTGATTCCGCCCTACAAGGATATGGAATACACCACATCCTTCGTTAAATTCGAGTATGTTTTTGAAAAGCTGGTACCCATGGAGCAGTCATGACCACCCAAGCAAACCGCAATCTCTTGCTGACCACGAATCAGATGGCTTCGTTCGCGGCGCGGGGATTTCTGCGCTTTGACAAGTTGGTGCCTCGGACTCTTAACCAGAAAGTGTTGACTGCCTTTGAGAGCCAGAGGATAGCCAGACCCAAGGCCGGCATACCCTTGTCGCAGGCCTACCCAGACGATTCCCCACTCAGCGAACTGATGCAGCTGCCTGAGATCCAGGGCATTGTGCACAGCCTGGTCGGCCCCGATCCCCTTTTTGACCATCATGCCGTCCATGTGCGCAACCCCAATGAGGGCAAGGCACAGGGCTTGCACGGCGACAGCATCATCGACACGCGCGAACACTTCGACATCCAACTCATGTACTTTCCGCACGACATTCCCATTGAAATGGGCGGGACCCTGTTGTTGCCGGGCAGCCAGTTCCGACGCATTAATGAAGCGGACATCTCGCGCTATCAAAATTTTTTGGGACAGATCGCCATGGTCTGTGAGGCCGGAACCGTGCTCGCCTTGCATCACGGCATCTGGCACTGCGGACGCCGCAATCAGACTGACCGCATTCGGTACATGTTCAAGATCAGGCTCAACCCCCGAGTCAGGCAATGCCGTCTCTGGAACACCGAGGATCTGGACAGACAAATGAATCAGAATCCCGTCTTGTCAGCTCAGGCCAGGGAAAGGCAGCCGGCATCCCTGTTCACGATACTGGGCAAGCTTGAACCGTGGTATGAGAATGCTGACGGAAGACTGGAGCTGGTCAATCGAATCAGGTTTTGGCGCTTCCTGACGGGAAACCCAGAGTTCGACATGAACTATTGGCTAACCCGACTGGAAAACCAACCGGACAACCTGGCCCTCGCGGCCTGACGGGCAGCTGCCCGGCGCGGGACGTTGCCCTCAGGCCCCCTGTCGCCCCGTGAACAGAACATGTCCAAGCCAGCTTGCTGCACTGGGGCATACAGTTTCCCAATCTATACTCCCTGCAGTCCGGTCAAGACCACGCCTTCCACAAAATATCTCTGGGCCACCAGGAACAGGAGCAAGGCAGGCAACGTCACTGTGGTGGCTGCCGCCATCAGCAATTCCCAATGGGTCGAGTACAGCCCCAGAAACGTGGCCAGTCCCAGCGCAATCGTCTTCCTTGAATCGGATTGGAGGTACAGCAGCGGCCCGATGAAATCATTCCAGTTGGCCAGAAACGTGAATATCGCCACCGTGGCCATCACGGGACGGGAGAGCGGGAGCACGATGCGCCCATAGATGCGCAGCTCGCCGCAGCCATCCATGCGCGCGGCATCGGACAGCTCTTCCGGAATGGTGCGGAAGAATTGCCGGAACAGAAAGACGTTGAAGGGCCCTCCGCCGAGCATGGGCGGAATGATCAGGGGCTTCAACGTGTTCACCCACCCCAGATGGGTGAACATGACAAACACCGGGATCATGGTCACGATGGCCGGCAGCATCAGCACACTCAAGAAAATCATGAAGAAGGTGTCACGCCCCGGAAAACGGAGACGCGCAAAGCCGTACCCGCACATTGAGGCCGTGACCAAGGTGCCCAGCAGCACGGGAATCGTGATCTTCATGGTGTTCAGCGTGTATATGTGAAATGGCAGGCTGCGCAATGCCTCGCCGTAATTGCCCCACTGCACGGGCTCCGGAATCCAGACAGGCGGGAAGACCCACACCTGGCTTTGCGTCTTGAGGGAAGAACTGATCATCCAGAGGAAAGGCAGGATCATCATGCACCCTCCCCCTATGAGCAGGCCCCAGACAAGGGCCCTGCGCGCCCAGGATCCCCAGGCAGCTCGGATTTCGCGGCCTGTATGCTGGCCCTTGCCAGGGGCAGGTTCAGTCAAGGTCGACATCAGGGCAAGGTTCTGGGGTCACCATGAGCGCCTTATCCCGCTTCGTAGTACACGGCACGGCCCAGCGAGCGGAATATGAACAGGGTCATGGCCATGATGATGGCAAACAGGACCCACGACAGAGAAGCCGCATATCCCATCTTGAGCCACTCAAAAGCATTGCGGTACGTGTACAGGACATAGAACAGCGTCGCATTGCGCGGGCCCCCGGCCGTCAGGAGATAGCCTGCCGTGAAAACCTGGAACGTGTTAATCAGGCCGATCACCAAATTGAAAAGCAGCACTGGAGACAATTGCGGAATGGTTACGGCCCACAGGCGCCTCCATGCTCCGGCCCCGTCCATGGCTGCCGCTTCGTATAGCGTTTGGGGCACTCCATGCAGGCCGGCCAGGAAAATGATCATCATGGGGCCGATGCTCCAAAGGGCCATGATCCAGAATGAATACATGACCACGTCGCCATCTATCAGCCACTCCACCTTGGGCAGGCCGACCACATCCAGCAGGAAATTGAGCAGTCCGAATTCGGAATTGAAAATCCAGCGCCACAGCACCACGGTGGCAACCGCAGGAGTCATGGCCGGCAGATAGTAAATCGCCCTGAACCAGGAAATGCCCACCATTCGGACATTCATGAGCAAGGCCACGGCCAAGGCCGCCACCAGCGTCAGAGGCACTGCGATCACGGTGTAACGCAACGTTACATACAGGGATACCCAAAACAGCTTGTCGTCCAGAAAGGCCTTACGGAAATTTCCGAGCCCCACAAAGACCGGGTCAGAGATGATGTCCCATTCCGTCAGGCTTAACCAGAAGGAGTACAACAAAGGCCCCACCACGAAGAGGGAAAGGCCCACTATGCCCGGGGATATAAAGAAGTACCCCGTAAGGATGCGCCGGATCCGACGCCGCTTTCCAGGGCTGGCCAGGCTCAACCCACCAGTGGCCATGGACTTGTCCGGGATGACTGGCTAGGTATCCTCCTGCCTCCATGTCAGGGGCACATAACGATCATCATCCAGGAGATCCCCCTCTTGCAGATTGGTGTAGTACTCCTTCGGCAGAGTGTCAAAGTTCCCATTGTAGGAGAGGCCATCGGGGAAAAAGGCAATGGTCATCGCGCGCCGGGGGTAAGGAGTCTGGTTTGGGCCCGCCGAGTGCGCAATCATGGAATTATGCACCACAAGGCCACCGGCAGGCACAGGGGCCGACTGCGCTTCGATCTGCATCCAATCGGGATAGGCTTCAAATATGTCCCGCATGTTTTCGCCAATGGGGACCAGGTCGTAGGTAGCCAACTGGTGGGTGCCCGGCAAATACCAAAGGCATCCATTGGCATAGGTGGCGTCATCCAGCGGAAGCCACATGCTGACAGACTTCCGGGTATGAAAGGCCCAGTAAGGGCAGTCCATGTGCCAAGTGGTCTGATTGCCATAGGGTGGCTTGAAGAGCGCTTGATCGTGCCATATGCGCACCGCCTTTACGCCTGCCAGCGTAGCGGCCAGTTTGCCTAAACGGGAGTCCCGCACCAGCCGAGCCGTTTCCTCATGTGACTCGGACAGCCGCAGACACTGCGTGAACACATTGGCATAAAACGTGGTGGGATCTGCCTGATTCTGCATTTGCAGCGCTGCGCTGCCGTATTGCGCACTGAAGGCCCGCTGCAGCTCTGGTTCCAGGGACAGTCTCTGGCCTACCGCATCGGAAATGACACTGCGCCATTCCTGCAGCTCCCCGTCTTCCAGGAACTCCTCAAGCACAATGAACCCTTCAGTTTGGAACTGGTGAATTTGTTGCGTGGAGAGTTCTGTTTTCACTGCATCGGACCTGCATTCTGGGCAAACAAGATTCGCGGAGCCCTCTCCAGGGGGCCCTTTCCATACCACGTCATTGACTATGAAGGTTTCCAGTTCGGGTTTTCCCTCAGGAATTCGTTGATCTCGGGCAACACAGTTTCCAGTGCCTCTTGCGCCGACACTTCGCCGGTATAGACAGGTCCCATGGCGGGCCCCAACAAGCGGCCTTCCACCTCGCTGTGCCCCAGTCGGAGCGGCATGCGGCGGGCATTGTGCACCGATGGCAGGCAGGCCGCCGTAATGTGCTCAGGGGTATGCACGCCTTCCGTCATCCACTTCGCTCGACCCTCATCCGTGGTCAAGAGATCCACGCGTTGAGGCTGCCAGAGTCCCGTGCGGCTCAAGGCCAGACTGCCTTCTCCGAACACAACCCACTTGTACAATTGCCAAGCCGAATCCAGGGCCAGGGTATTCTCACTGACCCCGATGGCTTCGGAAGGGGCCCACACCACATATTCGGGGCCCATAATGGGCACCACCGCTTCGCCATAGTCGATGCTCGTGTTGGACAACGCCTCCAGACTCCAGTTCCCGGTCAAGAACATGGCCAACCTGTCGTTTTCCATTAACTGGATGGAACTCATGCCGACTTGGCCAAAGAACTCTGGGGACGCTGCGACTTTGTGCTGCACGTAGGTGTCGGCTGTTTTCTGCAGGACCTCAATGGCAATTTCCTGATCCGGGAAGAACGTGTTTTCGTCTTCTGAATAGACTTCGGACCCGTTCTGCCACAGACCGGGAGAATACACGCGCCACGATCCTCCCCAACGAGGCAGATCAACTCCGAAAGTCTGGACATTGTCGGCATCAAAGCCTGCATCGGCGGCGGTGTTGCCATTTTCGTCTACGGTCAGCTGCTGGGCGATTTCAATAAAGTCAGCCCAAGACCAGGCTTCTTCCACTGTGGCCGGAGGATACTCGATGTTTCTTTCATCGAATATCTTGCGGTTGTAGAACATCATGTACGGTTCGGTGGCGGCACCCGTGCCGTATACGCGGGCCCCAATCGTGAAGCGATTGACCTCCACGATTTGCGCAATGTCGGCTTCCGGATCGGTGTCATGCAATGCGGTGAGGTCCTTGATGACGGCCTTCTGCGCCCATGCCACCATAAATGGGGTGCTCAAGTAAAAGACATCCGGCAAGGTACCGGCTGCCGCCATGGCCTGCATGCCATTCATATAGTCCGCAAAAGGCAGATGATGTTTCTCTGTGGGAATGCCGGTGGCTTCTGTAAAGGCATCCAGCATGTTAATCACAGTGTCTTTCTCGAACGGAGAACCCCACCAGGCAAAGGTCACGGCGCCAGAGGCGAGAGTCTCCTCCTCAGCTGTTGGGGACGGGGGTACGGCCGCACAGGCCGACAGGGTCAGACCCGTCAGCAACAATCCACTGGTCTTAAGAAAATCGCGCCTGCTGAAAGCTGCATTCGGCATGTGTCACCTCTTCATTCCTGATCATTCGACTGTTCAAACCAAATCCTGTCCATGAAGCCAAGGAACCTCTGCGCAAGCTGCCTTGGGCCGCTCCAAGGCGACAGACCGGACGCCACGACCCGAAACCGGCGGTCTCGGACGTGTGCCGACCGCTCCCGCGGCGGGTTTGGATTGTGCGGGTCCCTTGCCGCCTCGATGTGGATGCACGGTCCTCCCGTCAAGCGCCAGGAATTCTTCAGCTCGCCGCAAATTCGCGCTACGCCCATAACATATTGTGCCGTTTCCCGTAACTTGTTCAGAGGTTCTCCAATATATATCACCACTCCATTCTGCACAACTGAGAGTCAAAGAGGGATTGAAACAGAAAATTCCTGTTGATCCATGAGAATTCATGGTTGTCACCAAGCACCCCTGCACTGGCCATGCCGTGGAGTGCAACACATGGCCCACCGCCTCTCGCCCGCTGGCACGGCAGAATTCAGACTGGCCAACGGCTCCATGTCGTCGCATCATTCGGGCGAAGGCAATATACGCAGGAGGTGGATCTGGGTGGACTGCGTGGTGGTTCTGCCAGGTCAGTTATGCTGCCCCACCCCAGATACTCGCCTGCCTCTGGTTCCTGTTCGGAAATCGACAAGGAGGAAAATTCCGTGGAAGGCGAGGCACTCCTGTGCATAGCCGTCGGCAGACTGAGCCACATGGTGAATCGTATCCACCGCGAGTTGACCCACAACGACCTTGCCTGCATCTCCACGATGCCTGCCACGCGTGGCAGGATGGGACCGACGCGGGTGAGTACGCCGCCGCTCTTGGATTCTGCAAGAGCGCCACGCTGGAGGAAGTCCGCAAGCACAGCCATGTCCTCCTCCCAGATGCTACGTCGGCACTGGGTCGCAGCCCGAAGAGGGCAAGCCGTGCGGAGAGAAGACAGCCCGCCTCACCGCTCAATGGCAGGAGCCGCAGGCCAAGACCACGGAGCTGGATGCAGCGATAGCGGTGAATCTGGCTGTGCTGGGATTCAAAGCAAGAATCGGGAAATACACCATGATTCCGATAGTGGCAGCACACGGCGCTGAACGGGAGTCACTCTGCCGGCGTTACAGCGTGTTGCGTCTGGAGCTGTTCGGTTCGGCCGCCACCGGGGAGTATCACCCGGCAGACAGCGATATAGATTTTCTCATTGAATTCAAAGAGTGGCCCGCCGGAAGCCATGCCGACGCTTACTTTGGCCTACTGAACGCGCTGGACAGACTGTTCGGAGGCCCCGTGGACCTCATAGTCGATTCGGCTATCAAGAAGCCCTACTGCCGTCAATCCGTGGACCAGACCAAGGAACTGCTGTATGCAGCTTGAAGCCAAGTCGTTGCTCTATGACATGCAACAGGCCATCAGCCTCATTTACGAGTTCACGCGGAACACCGATTTCGCGGACTACGAATGCAACGCAATGATGCGTTCCGCGGGTCGAGCGTCAACTCGAGATTGCAGAGGAAGCCGCAGGCAACCTTTGGGACTTATATGCCTAACTAACAAAGCCGGATACATTCTGATTGGGACACCGTCTCAATCAGCCACCTGCATCGCCCGCAACAGGGCCAGGAAAACAAAGCCGCAAGTCACACTGAAGCCGAAGTTCAGAGCCCGTGGGTGCGCCAGTTTGCTGAGATAGCCATACATGGCCGGCAAGGAAATGACGGCGACTGCCCCGTACAGAAAATGCAGGAAGGGGCGGGGCAAGGTCCAGCCCTCGTTCGCCAAGAGGAAAACGCCCACCAGCACTTGGGCAATCAGCAGAACCTCGCAGATCACCATCCCGCCGAGCAGACTGCCCGAGGGCCCCTGACCGCGCAGACCCTCGTACAGGGACCAGAGGCCCACCAGGCCCACAAACATGAGGCAGGCCCGACTCAGCCCCATGTGGGCTATCAGCATGGCGGGGGCGCGACGGGATGGCTATGCATCGGCAGCTGGCCTGTCATTCCGCATGCTGGCGCTGGCCTCGCATTCTGCCTCGGGGCCTCGTTCCAGCATTGTGCGCATGCGGTGGGTGAAGTTGCGCCGGCTCATCAACACCCGGCGTTGGCACTGCCGACAGGTCATGCCGATGTCCACCCCGACCCTGTACACCTCCCAGATGTCGTTGCCGCAGGCATGGGGCTTGCGCATCCGCACCACATCCCCCACATGGATCCTTGCGAAAATCTTCATGGGAGACATGGGACCCCTCAGGTCTGTGTAGGCCTGACGGCGGCCTGCATGATGGCTTGAATGCGATCGGTCATGGCCGCCGGATCAGGATGCATGTCCTCCTGCAGGCGGGCATTGTCCAGCATCTGCTCTATGAGCTGGTCCAGCAGCGGCTCCATGGGTCGTTCAGCCAATTCCGTCACCATCCCCTGGATCAGGTCGTGGGCGGGGTTGATCTCCAGCACGCGCTTGTGCTCGGGCACTTCCTGGTTCATCAAGGCGCTCATGCGTTCAAACGTGCGAGTCATCTCCTCACCCTGGTATACCAGTCGACCGGAATGCTCGACCAGCAGCTTGGAAACCTGAATGTCCTCCACCTGGTCTCCAATCACCTTCTTCATGCGCTCGATCAGCAGCTGCAGATTGGGATCCTCACGCTCTTGCTCGGCTTCCTTTTCGGCCCCGTTCCCCGGAGTCTGGGCTGGAACTTCCACGTCAGCCCCGTCCACATTGACCAGTTTCTGGCCCTTGTGCTCCATCAGGCCCACGAGCACGTAATTGTCAGCCACCGGATCCGCAAAGTACAGCACCTCAATGTCATGGGCCTTGAAGTAGTCCAGATGAGGGCTGCGCTTGGCCGCATTCAGATCCTGCCCCCAGACATAGTAAATGGACTTCTGACTGGCGGGCATCCGTTCCACGTAGGCATCCAGAGAGGTCAGGGCTCCCTCGCTCTTGGTGGATTCAAACCGCAGCAAATCCACCAGTGTGTCCCGGCGTTCCAAGTCCATGGACAAGCCGCCCTTGATGAACATGCCATACTGGGACCAGAAGGTGGCGTACTTTTCCTTGTCCCGCTTGGCCAGCCGGCCCAGCTCGCGCAGCACCCGACCGGCCAGCGTCTTGCTGATCTGGCCAGTCATCGGGTGTTCCTGGATGGTTTCACGGGACACATTCAGGGGCAGATCCTCCGAGTCGACCACGCCTTCCACAAACCGCATGTATTCCGGCAGCATGTCCTTGTTGTTTTGCTGAATCAGAATTTTGCGGGAGTAGAGGCGCAATCCTTCATCGCGCCGTGAGTCAAACAGATCCGAGCGCCGCTGCGCCGGCACAAAGAGCACGGACCGGATGTCAACCGGAGTGTCTGTGACCAGATGCACATGCAACAGCGGCGTGCCGCCCATCACCATCATCTGACTGAAGAACTGCTCGTACTCCTCGGCCTTGACCTCGTTGGGGGTTTGTCTCCAGATCGCGACCTGTCGGTTAATTTGGCGTTCCGTGAATTCCGGCTCCTCTTCCCCAGACTCCGCCACCGCGGCCTCGTCCGTCTCCGCTGCCGCTTCGTCCGCCCGGGCGGCCAACTCGTCGGCCATGGCCGCGGCTTCATCGGCCTGGGCCTCCACCTCATCCGCTACGGCAGCCTTCTCATCCTCCTCCTCATCCGGAACTGCAGGTTCCACCAGGTATATGGGAAAGGAGACGTAGTCCGAATGCGTCTTGACCACATCCTGCAATCTCCAGCCGTCCGTGTAGTCTTCCCCTTCCTTCAGCTGGATTTGAATTTCGGTGCCCCGCGTCTGCTTGTCGGCAGGCAGGATTTCGTACTCGCTGTCCCCCCGTGATATCCAGGTCCAGGCAGTGTCCTCGGGACGCATGGAGCGGCTGGTGACCTGCACCTTTTCGGCCACCATGAACACGGAGTAGAAGCCCACGCCAAAACGACCAATGATCTCTTCCAGGTCCGCCTTGGCCCCTTGGGCGTGGTCCAGGAAGGCCTTGGCGCCGGAATGGGCGATGGTGCCCAGGTTCTCCACCATTTCCTCCCGGTTCATGCCAATGCCGGTGTCCTTGATGGTCAAGGTGCTGGTTTCCGCATCCGGAATCAGGTGGATCGCCAATTCGCTGTCCGCGCTGGTCACGTTGTCGTTGGTCAACATCTCGAACTGCACTCGATTCAGGGCATCGGATGCATTGGAGAGCAGCTCCCGCAAGAAGACCTCTCGTTCCGCGTAGAGAGAGTGGGCCAGAATGTCCAGCAGCTGCCTGACCTCGGTCTGGTACTGCAACTTCTCGGCTTGGGGGGGATTGGATTCAGCCATCGGGTTCGCTCCGTTTCAACATGCCACTACCTGACAGATCGCAGGGGATGGTAGCACAGGAAACGGGGAAAATATCCGCCGCAGTGTTTGTCTTTTGTTTGTCCTTGCGGTGATCCGGACCTGGGCCAAGGAGGCGGAGCCCACCTTCTGGCATCAACCCGAGCGGCGCAGGAAATGCAGTGCCAGGTTGACTCCGAGCGTCAACAGCACACTGAGCAGAATCATGGCCCCCAGCGGGATGTGGAGCCGGAATCCGGGCCGCTCCAGGCGAATGTGGCCGGGGATCTGATCGAAGGGCAGCCGCCCCAGCAGGAGCAGAGCCAAACCCAGGCCCAGCGTGACCAGGCCCACCACGATCAGAACGCGTCCCAGATGCGTGAACGTTGGATCCAAGATGACAAACTCGACGGAGCCCGGACGGCCCACTGGAGCCCCGCGGGACTCGGGCTACTCTATCTCAATGTGTCGCAGCAGGTTGTAGATAAACCAGCCATCTTCCACCTTGAAGATCTCGGGTTTGGCGTTGGCCGCATCCCGAGTGAGGCTGATCCCGTTCGTGAAGGGAGTCAGAGACACAACCTTGCTGTGGCGAATCCGGAAACTGCGGGCCGGGCCAGTGAAGTACATGTGTTTGGTGGTGATGCCCAAAAGGCCCGTGTCCACATAGGCAAATTCATTCACTTCCAGCGGGCGTCCCTTGAATGCGCTCTGGCGCAGGTATATGCCCCGGGCCACCCGCACACTTACGCCCGTGCTGCCGCCCCGAAATTCCCGGCGTGTCCTCATGGCACGGTACTCGACATGATCAAAAAGCCAAAGCAAGGTCTCGGACTTCATCATCCGGAAGGGAACCTGGACAGGGGCGAAACGATCCGGCAGGGAGCCTTCGGCCAGATCCCGCAGCGCTGCGAGCTTGGCCAACTGACTCCAGATGCCGTTCTGTTCCTGGTCACCCCCTTGGATGCCAAACAGGCGGCACAGGGCCGTTACCGCGTGTTCCTCAGCGTGGGACAGATGGCCATCTTCTGCCATCCGCTCCATTTCCCCTTCCATGCACTGGGTGATCAGGGACTGGAGTTCCTGTGCCTCAATCCGAGCCACAACCGCATTCGCGCGGATGTCTGCTTCCACATCGGCCAGGGCACGTCCGGGATGGGAGGCACCGGCATGTGCGGCAGCCGCGAGTTCCATGCCTTCGTGTACCAGCTCTTCAATTTTTACCGCGGCGTTCCCGCGGCGGCGCTGGAGCACCTGATTCCAAATCCGATGCCGTTCCGCCTTGATGTCCGACAGACCCAGGATTCCCAGCAAGGCGTCCAGCCGCATCTCTTCGGCCTCGGAAACATCGCCTTCCTGCAGCTCTTTTCTAATGCAGTCTGCCCATGCCTCTTCCAGGACCTCTTCCAGGTTCTCGCCCTCCACGCGGTGGTGTTGGGCCAGCGCCTGGATACGATGCGCTCCGGCTGCCGCGGACAGGCTGTCGTCGGCCACTATGGCGACGATCTGATTCACTCCTTGATCAAACAGCTCCGCGCAGGCACGGTGGCTGCGCCGCAGGAATCCGGCCTGTTCCCCACAGAACTCACACAGCCCCATGCGGCAACTCCCTTCGTTCTTGGGCCCCGTGACGGAGATTCAATGCTACAGGACGCGCGGCGGCCCCACAGGTCAGCGCCACGGCAATCTGTCTGAAAGAGGGAAAGGCATGGAAGGCCAGGCTCAAGTCGGGGCGAGAGGATTTGAACCTCCGACCTCTTCAACCCCATTGAAGTGCGCTTCCTGGCTGCGCTACACCCCGACAGTGCGAGAGCTTGACGCCACCACCTCAATGATGCGTCATTCACCCTCCATACCCAGTGCAATGCTAGCCGCTATCGGCCATTCAGTCAAGTCAGGACTTAATGCACATGAGTGCCCCAACTCCTGCATGTCCTGTGCACGGGGCGTCAGGGTCTCCGTTGCGAACGCCCTTCGCCGTGCCGCACCCCCCGTTCCATGGGCCATGGAGTGTCCTGTTGTGCCCCGGCACTGTGACCATGGCACTCCCCGTGCATTATGTATACAAGTCCCACTGCATTCATGCTCCTGGAGAATTGTCCCCTGTGTCCATGAGCACTCAACATCCCGACAAACCAGAGTGTACACTGCTTCCGTCAAACAAGCATGTGCAGGCGCAAGGGTATGACCTCACCGAGACCGTGTTGAAGTTCGGCAACGAAGTCCAGGCCAAGGGGATAACGGGGTATGTCACCATATATCGGCCAAGCATCGGCCCCGGTATGTCAATGAATTCGCCGGGCGGCATCGCAACCGACCAATCGTGGTTGAAGCCGCAGGCAAGCGACCCCCCGACACCGCGCTGATCGGCCCCTGCCTGTCTCAGATGTTACAAGGATGTACGATGACTGTATTTGGGAATGCCAGACATCCGCATGACACAGCCGCGCGCGCGGCCGAGTGGCCCCTGCCACTCAATCAAAGGAACCAATGCGACGGCTTGGAATTGCTGGCGGCGTTGAAACCGAAGTCTGTTCCTCTCTGCATATTTGATCCCCAGTATCGGGGTATCCTTGACCAGATGCGGTATGGCAACGAAGGGGTGAACCGAGGAAAGCGCCGTTCCGAATTGCCCCAGATGAACGAGCAAGCAATCGCCGAGTTTATCATGGGCATCGCAGACGCGCTCATCCCATCCGGGCACTTGCTGTTGTGGATTGACAAGTTCCACCTGTGTTCAGGGATTGGTCCTTGGCTCGAGCCGTGCGGATTGCCCATCGTGGACCTAATTACATGGAACAAAAATCGTATGGGCATGGGTTATCGGACACGGCGATATAGCGAATACCTGTTGGTTATGCAGAAACCTCCAAAAAGAGCCAAGGGAGTATGGCAAAAGCATGACATTCCCGATGTATGGACGGAGAGGGTAGAGAAGCGCGGGACGGTGCACCCCAAGCCGGTCAAGCTGCAAGCAGCCTTGATTGAGGCCGTTACCGATCCTGACGATGTAGTGCTGGACCCCGCGGCAGGCAGTTACTCGGTTTTGACGGCAGCGCAACTCGCAGGGCGTCAATTCTTGGGATGCGACATAGGGTCAGAACAGTCAATGACAGCCCGGAGCGCAGGGACGGTGGTTACGTCCGGATATTCGATGATTCGATGACGCTGTTAGACAACGGCGTGGACGGCGTATTCATCTCCAGCAAGCAGACCACCAAAGGGGCAAGTCGGATACAGTTTCCCGATGCCAAACTCGATTGCATGATACGGCTGCTGTGGAACTGCAGGGTGGCAATATGAAGGACATCCACCACCCTCATGCGGAGGGTGGCCCCAGGATCCATCTGGCTTGGGCGACGGTGGCGCCTGCGCGGGTGGATGACGGGCACCCGGCCCACGGCAACAGACAGGCTGGGTGCGGGCCCATGTGGCCACCACCCAATATCATGCGAAAATCAGTGGCTCAATACGCCCCAGGCGATCGGAGCCCGCAGGGCCGAATCGGTGCCGACCCAGCCCAAAGGCCAGCCAGTTTCCATGCGCCATGACCTACTGGCCTGCCACTCCATGCAGGCCCCTGTCAGCGCTGGCGGAGAGAGGGAATGGCAGAGGTCACTCTGTCTTCACCGTCCTTATCACTCCTGTCACCCGGGTCAGCGTCACCGACCAGGTGTCCAGTACAAAGGGCCCTGGTTAAGGAAGAGCCGACAACCTGCGTCCTGGGGCCAGCAGGCGGCCGCAACGGGGCGGGAGCGTCTCGACAGCACCTTCCCTGGGGGGCAGCCCTGAGAGCGTCTGCTGCGCCAGACCGTCCTCGGACGGGCCACGCAGGTCATGGCCCACATGACTCGCCCTACGCTTCCACCCTCTGGCATCGATGTCCCCGCTGGGACCGTGCCGGCAAGTCAATTCCACAGCAGCCGTATGATATTCCGTGCGAGATGGAGTTAAGCATCAGTGCTTCGTGGTGGAGTTAAAAGACGGTGACCAGTTTGATGCCCCAAAGTCCGGTGATGAAATCTTCACACTTGCTGCATTTTGTACGACCGTCGGCTCTCAACTGCCTTGCACAACAGAAATTCGAGTATGTTCATTCAACCAAAATGACAAAGCGGCTATCGTGGACGGCTTCAAGCGCGCCGTGCCAATGAGTCAAGCGTGGACAGGACAGGAATTTTGCGCATTGATGGGCTTTGGCCATGAGGCTATCATCCAGGAACGCCAGGCAGATGCAGAAGAGAACCGGCATTTTCTTGTCCAGGATCTGCTGCAAATGCCATCCATCGACCGGATTGTATGGGAAGCAAGATAGTCGGCAAGAAAAAGCGGACAGGGGCCACAACAGCATGCGGCTGCTGGTCAAACCGATGCCGGACTGGGTGGAACCCGATTTGCACGGCGGCAATCTTCGACATGTAGTGGCTTCGTCTTTTCTGTCAGTCTCGTTGTTGAGTCACCCCTTGTCTCTATGCTAGGATTCCGAGTCGCCCCGCGTGTGGCGGGCTGCGACTTTGCATGTGGGATTTTGCCCTGCGCCAGAACCCTTGCACACGGCCTTGACAGGCCCGCGCCAGGTTAGGAGAATTGAATGGCCACCACCAAGCCGATAGACCGCGCGAAGCTGCGAGACACAGTCATGAACCTGCTGCAGGCAGGAGCCCATTTCGGACATTCCACCCATCACTGGAATCCCAAGATGGCTCGCTACATCTTCACGGAGCGCGGGGGACAGCATGTCATTGACCTCGAACAGACGGCGGAGGCCCTCTGGGAAGCCACGGAAGCCGTCAAGGAGGTGGCCGCCCGCGGCGGCAAAATCATCTTTGTCGGCACCAAACGCCAGGCCCAGCAACCCATCCACGAAGCGGCCCTGGCCTGTGGCATGCCTTATGTCAATATCCGGTGGCTGGGGGGCACCCTCACCAACTGGAAGACCATTTCCCAGCGCATCAAGTATCTCAACGATCGGGAGGCCCAATACGCGGCCGGCGAATTCGACACCCTGAGCAAGAAGGAACGGCTGGGCATCGAAAAGGAAATCGCCAAGCTGAACCGCCGTCTAGGCGGCATCAAGGAACTGACGGCCCCGCCCGACATGGTGTTCGCCGTGGACACCAACGACGAAGAGCTGGCCGTCAAGGAATCCCAGCGCACGGACAGCCCCCTGATGGCCATCGTGGACACCAACTGCGATCCGGACCCGGTGGATTACGTCATACCCAGCAATGACGACTCCCACCGGCCCATCCGCTACATCACCGGCGTCATCGCCCGGGCCATTCAGGAGGGCACCGAGATGCACCTCAAGAATCTGGTCTCCACCGGCCATGATGAGGCGGCGGACACCAAGTACGAGGAGCCGGTGTACGAAATCGAGGATCCGGTGGAGGTCACCGCAGAGGACTTGCTCGGCCCCAGTGTGCTGAAACGCCTGGCCGAGGAAGACGACCAGGAAGAGGACGCCACTGCGACCGGGGACACGCCCCCCGAAGTCGCTGGCCCCTGATGGCACTCACTCCATTCCAGACATCATTTTGCAGGACGGAACATGGCATCGATTACAGCCGCAATGGTCAAGGCACTGCGCGACGCGACAGGCGCCGGCATGCTGGATTGCAAGAACGCGTTGGCCGAGAATGAAGGCGATTTTGAAAAGGCCACTGACACCCTGCGTACCAAGGGTCTGGCCGGAGCCGCCAAGAAAGAGGGCCGCGCCGCGCAGGAAGGCATGATCGGCACCTACGTCCATGCCGGGGCCAGGAAGGCCTGCCTAGTGGAAGTCAACTGTGAGACCGACTTTGTGGCTCGCACCGACCAGTTCCAGGAGCTGGCCCGGGACCTGGCCATGCACATCGTGGCGGAGAATCCACAGTACGTACGGCGTGAGGAAGTGCCTGCAGAGACCATCGAGCGGGAGAAGGGCATCTACCGCGATCAGATGCGCAATGAAGGCAAGCCGGAGCACATCATCGACAGGATCATCACAGGCAAGCTGGACAAGTACTACAGTGAGACCTGCCTGCTCGAGCAGACCTTCATCAAGGATCCGGATGTCACCATCGCAGACCTGATCAAGCGCCACATGGCCACCCTGGGCGAAAACATCGTCGTAAACCGTTTCAGCCGGTTCTCCATAGGCGATTGAGCAGTCCCCCCTGGATCCGCGTTCCGTGTAGACACTGCAGCCCCGACGCCGTACACGGAAGCCTCTAGACAGAGCCGCCGGCAGGAGCCAACTGATGCATGAGCGCGTCGTGATCAAGGTGGGTGGCGAAGCCTGTAGTGGCGAAGGCAACCTGGGCATAGACCTGGGGGAGGTCCGCATCATGGCGGCCAGGATCAGCGAGGTGCACAGCCTCGGGGTGCAGGTGGGCTTGGTGGTGGGAGCAGGCAATCTCTTTCGCGGAGTGGCCGGAGTCCAGCTGGGCATGTCCAAGGAAGTCACGGCCCACCACATGGGGATGCTGGCCACGGTAGTCAACGCTCTGGCCCTGCAGGATGCCCTGGAAACGCTGGAGATACCGGTCCGCGTGATGACAGGCATCGAAATGCGGGCCGTGGCGGAACCCTACATCCACAAGCGCGCGCTGCGGCATCTGGAAAAGGGCCGGGTTGTCATTTTTGGCGGCGGCATGGGCAATCCCTTCTTTACCACGGATACGGCGGCGGCTCTGCGCAGCCGCGAAATTGGAGCCAGTGTGATGATCAAGGCCACCAAGGTGGACGGGGTCTACGATCGGGATCCGAAGCAGGTGCGCGAAGCCACACCCTTCACCCACCTCTCTTTCTCGGATGCCATCAGCAAGCGCGTGGGCGTGATAGACGGCACGGCTCTTACCATGTGCCGCGAGGCCAACATGCCGATCGTAGTGGTCAACCTGTGGCAGGAAGGCAATCTGGTCAAGGCTGTGCAGGGCCAACCCATCGGCACCATGATTTCCTGATGCCGCCCCCAGCCGACACCGGGCCCGGAATGGGTAGGAAGGCAGCCTCCATCCGGGCCGGTAGCATTTACAATAAGGAAAAGGCAGTCATGCCGGTCCCGCAGCGCTTTTTTGACGGAACGACTGCCATCCGCAACAGGGAGAACTGCCATGATTGACGACCTAATGGTTGACATGCGCAACCGCATGAGCCAATCCATCGCTGCCTTCCAATCCAATCTCGACACCATCCGCACGGGCCGAGCCTCCACTGCCTTGGTGGAGCGCATTCCCGTGGCCTTTTACGGCGTCAACACCCCCATGGTACAGGTGGCTTCGCTCAGCGTTCCGGATGCCCAGTCCATCCTCATTCGGCCCTACAACCCGGATGACCTGACGGCCCTTGAAAGGGCCCTTGCGACTTCAGATCTGGGCATCAACCCGCAGAATGACGGCAAGGCGCTGCGCCTGCAAATCCCGCCGTTGACCGAAGAGCGGCGCCGCGACTTGACCAAGGTGGTCGGGGCCCGGGCCGAAGAGGGCCGTGTGGCCATTCGCAATATCCGGCGCGACTCTGTGGCGGATCTGCGAGAGTGGCAAAGCGAGGGGGAAATCACGGAAGATGACCTGTATGACGGCCAGAAGCAGGTGGACGAAATCACCAAGGAATTCGTCAGCGCGGTGGACCAACGGGCTGCAGCCAAGGAAGAGGAGATCATGACCATCTAGATCCCGTCTCTCCTTTTCCGCTGCGCCTGCCATGGCACCAAGTCCTGACCTGACTGTGGTCCCGTCCCACGTCGGCATCATCATGGATGGCAATGGGCGCTGGGCCCAGGCCCAGGGTCTGCCCCGCGATGCGGGCCATCGGGCCGGTGTGGAAAACATCAAGCCCCTCGTGGAGTACTGCGCCACCGTGGGCATTGGCACCCTGAGTCTCTTTGCCTTCTCCACGGAAAACTGGGATCGGCCCGCCGCGGAGGTCAGGGGACTCCTGGTCCTGCTGGAAGTCGAAATTCGGCGGCGGCTGGATGAATTGGACCGCATGGGGGCCCAGATCCGGCACAGTGGCCGCCTGGACATCGCGCCGCGCTTGCAGCAGGAGATCCGCAGGGCCGTCCGGCAGACGGCGGGCAATGACCGCATCGTGCTGAACGTGGCCTTCAACTACGGCGGTCGCGACGAACTCATTCGGGCTGCCCGGCAACTCATGCAGTCTGAAATGTCGCCCTTCGAGGTCACGGAAGACACGTTTCGGCAACACCTGTACCAGCCGGATCTGCCAGACCTGGACATGGTCATCCGCACCGGGGGTGAGCGGAGGCTCAGCAATTTCATGCTGTGGCAGGCAGCGTACGCCGAATACTTCTGGACGGACACCTTCTGGCCCGCCTTTGGCCCGTCTCAGCTGGAAGAGGCCCTGCTTGAATTCAGTCGCCGTGAGCGGCGATTCGGCCAAGTTCGGAAGCACTGATGAGCGCGCAGACTGGGGCGGCGCGCATCAGCATCCCCTCTTTGGGCATACGCACCATTACGGTGGCGCTGGTGGTGCCCGCGTACGCCCTGTTCATGTGGATGGGGGAATCCATCTGGGCCGGGGCCGTCATCTGGTCGGCGATCATTGCCGGGCACGAATATTTCAACCTGATGGAATCGGGGGGCTACCCCACCAACAGCAAGCTGGGCATGCTGTGGATCGCCATTCTCATAGCCCGCTACAGCGGAGCCCTGGCCCAGATCCCGCTGGCCGTAATCATTACCTGGGGCATGATGGCCCTGCTGGCCTCCGCCCTCTTTTCCCGCCGCACTCCCTTCCTGACCTGGCTGTCCACCGCGGGCGGGGCCTTGTACATTGGATCGTCCCTAGCCCTGCTGGTGCCCATCCGCCAGACAGAAGCCGGTTTCTGGTGGCTGGTCTTCCTGTTGATCAGCAACTTCATGTCCGACGTAGGAGCCTACATCGTCGGCTCTCTCTTCGGCACACACAAACTGTGGCCGGAACTGAGCCCCAAGAAGAGCTGGGAAGGTCTGGCCGGGGCCCTGATCATCGGCCCTCTCAGCGGTCTGTGGCTGGTGTGGGCCTCCCGCCAGCCCGGGCTGGCGCACATGCTGCTGAACTTCTCCGAGCTGCCCATCATGCAGCGGGACTGGATCAACAATCTGGTGGCCATTGAGGCCACCTATTTCGTGCCCCTGCCTATCAGCCTGGGCCTGGGCCTGGGCCTGGGCGTGCTCATCGCCCTGTTCGGCCAAATGGGCGATCTTACCATCAGCATGTGGAAACGGCATGTAGGGGCCAAGGATACCGGCACCATCTTCCGCGGGCACGGTGGCATGCTGGACCGCCTGGATTCGCTGCTCTTTACCGCTCCCCTGATCTTTACCTTCATCCTCATTGTCGGCGGCCAGGCGGGACCCGGCTGACTCCGACCGGGCAGGCTCCGCCGTGTTGGTCTTGGGCCTGTGGGCATCATGGGGTTGTGCCGGCTGCCGATGAGCCGAGCACCTGGAGGCATTGGGACTGCCATGCTTCGCCCTGGACTTGCAGGACCGGGGCAAAAAGTGCCAGCTCGTTGTCGTGATAAAAGGATTCCAGATCCCCTGTGAACACCTCATGATGAACACGCCGCAGTCCATCCAGGGCAGCGGCCATGATGGCGATCTCCATGTTGGGGTTGGGCAGTGACGAAGCCGACTGGACCTGGACCTGGCAGGCCACCTGGGACCGGTCGGCCGCAGCCACAGCGCATTGGGCCTTGACCGCGTCCGGCGCCGGATCATGCAACGGGTCTGCAGGCGGCGGATACTGGAACTCCACCGGAGTGCCCGCGTTGTTCAGTTCGTCCTGCAGCGTGACCGTAATCTCCGACCAGACCATCTTCTCCTGGCGCACCACGACATCCCACGCGGCCAGGCAGGCTGCAGAGGGCACTGTCCAGTCATAGGCCGGACTGTCATCAATGAAGTTGATGGGAATGCCCAAACCAGGCAGCGTCAGATTGAGGGTGCACACTCCTGCCAGACACAGGCTTCCGGTCGCTGCCGGCTCGGGTGTGGGCGGCACCTGCACTTCGACCTCCGCCACAGGGTCCGATGTGGGGGTGGGCCTGGTCCCGGTCTTGACTTCCCGCGGCGTGGGAGATGCTGCCGCGATGGCGGCCGGCCCGGGCGCTGTGGCAGGTGGTCGCAGCCACAGGTACAGGCCCAGCGCAATCAACAGCGCCAGGATGACGGCAAAGACACCCAGGGACAGACCTTGGCGGACCGAGAACATGGCGTTTATGACAGAACTCGGCGCAGGGCATCTACATTGGCAGCCACGGAGGCACGCGCGTTATAGATGCTGCTGCCGGCCACAATCATGTCCGCCCCGGCCTCCACCACAGCCCGCAGATTGGCAGGACCGATGCCCCCGTCCACCTCCAGCGCAATGGGATGTGCCTGTGCGGTCAGCATCTTGCGCATCCGTCGCAACTTGACTGGCGATTCTGCAATGTATGGGGCGCCGCCAAACCCTGGCGGGACGCTCATGATCAACACCACATCCGCAAGGGACAGCAGATCCTCGACCGCGTTGCAGGCCGTGCCTGGATTCAAGGCGATTCCCGTCTTGCAGTCCAGGTTGCGAATGGCATCCAGCGCCCGATAAGGGTCCCGGCAGGCCTCGACGTGCACCGTCAGGCCGTCAGCTCCCACAGATGCGAAGTCTGCCAGGTAGCGCAGCGGATCCTCCACCATGAGATGCACATCCAGATACAGGTCCGTGCAGGCCCGCACACTGGCTACCACACGGACTCCGAAAGTGATGTTAGGCACGAAGCGGCCGTCCATCACATCCAGATGAATGCCATCCACTCCCGCCGCTTCGGCCGCTTCGATCTCCCGCTGCAGGTTGCCGAAATCTGCCGTCAGAATGGAAGGGAGAAGTTGGACTTGCGGAGCCATCAGCTTGCGGCCGGGCACAATGCCCTCATGGACACAATCCTGTCCTGCGGAGACTGTTCCAGAAACAGCATCATATCCTTGTCCGTGCAGTACCGCTGCCCGGTCCCTGCGCGGCGAGCAGGAAACCTGTCCGGCAAGTCCCGACGCCGGATAGGGGCAGGGGGGCTGTTGACTTCCTGGGCCAATTGCGAGGTGCGATATGTCTTTCCCATGAGAGCACAATATCATGCCATATCGCAGTGTGTCAGGAAACCAGTCTGCCTATCCAGTCTCCTGCGCGGCTGCCCGTCTCCGTTCGTACAGCCAGGAAAAGGAGTAGATGCCTGTATTATGTCCGTCCCGCCAGGTAAAGCGGAAAGCGTATCCCCCCACCATTTCAATGTCGCTCACTTCCGCACTGGGCGGCGGCTTGGAACTGAGCTCCAGCAGATCAGAAGTCTCCTGCTTCTCTTCGCGCAGCGTGCGGCAGGTGGCACAGGGGCAGTTGGTCCGCAGCCAAGACAGAGGAAAGGAACTGGTCTCGCCATCCTGCCAGGTGACCATCAGCACCGCCTGGGACCGCAGGACGCGGAGCTGTTGGGGCGCGTGCGTTGCTTTCGACATCAGGGTCTAGGCGCTCTGCATGGCTAGGGCCCGGCCGCGGGTGGGACGGCCAAATGCACGCCGAATGACTTCAGGCAACGGCTGTGCCACATCCCATTCACAGATCTGTACCCCACCGCGGGCCAGTTTGTTCAGCAGGTGCCGACGTTCCAGAGTGGCCAACCGTTGGGCCAGTTCCAAATGCGGATCCTCTTCCAGGACCCGCACTTCAAAGGCAATCGGATCCGGGATGATGACTATCAGCTGATAGCCCTTGGCGCGGAGCGCCAGCAGGCTGGGCAGATCCTCGGAGCTCAAGGGACTCACCATAATCAGCAGGCAACGACTGGGAAACAGGCGCACGGGCAGGTGGTCAAGCCGCCGGAAAAGCTGGCTTTCCTCTATGGACGCGCTCGCCAGAGACCGCAGAATCTTCTCATACTGTTTCTTGCCGGAACCCGGAAAAGTCCAGTTGATGGGGCCACCAAAGATGTACAGGCCCACGCGATTGCCATAGGAGAGCAAAGCCTCGGCCAGCGTGGCGGTCGCCTGAATGCTGTATTCCAGCAGATTCTGAGTCCCGCCCAGCAGATTGGTGTGGGCCCGCACATCCAGCAACAGTCCCGAATCAATGGCCCGCTCCAGTTCGAATTCATTGACAAAGAGAGCCGCCTCCTGCCGGGCGCTGGCCCGGTGGTTCAGCCACCTCCAATCGTCTCCATACTGATATTCGCGCAGGCCATAGAATTCCACACCGGGACCGCCTTTGCGCGCCGGAATCAGGCCTGGATAGACCCGGGTGCGGCGCACCCGAATGTCCAGGGGAGTTGTGGCCACACCCCGCGGCAGCACGAAGAGTCGTTGGGGCGCTTCCCGTGTGGTGCGTTGCGCAATCAGGCCGAATGGATCCTGGGCTTCCAGTTCCATGGGCGGCAGCACATAATATCCCCGCGGCCCCTGCACCGCCAGCGGCACCTGGACCTCGGGGCCCGCTTCAAAGGGAACCCGAAACTCCTGGCTCCCCTGAGTCAACCGGAGACCTTCCGGCATGGGCATGCGGACCAGCACATCTTCCATCAACCCGCTGCGGTCCTTGAGGGACAGTGCAAGCGGCACTTCCTCTTTGTGGCCGACACGATCCAACGCCAAGGTCCGGTCCACTTCCACGTCCACCCCCGCGGGCCGCCAGTAGAAGGCCGCGGCCAGAAACAGCAGCAAGGGTACCGTCAGAGACAGCACTGGCCCGCTCACGGTGGCCAGACCGGTGACAAGGGTGATGCTGAGAACCAGTGTCAGAACCAGAACGCGCGGCATGGCGGGACCTGTCTAGGCACTGGACAGCAGGGGCACGGGCACTGCGTTCACGATGGCATTCAGAATCTGGCGGGTGGCCCCTTGGCGCAGCCACAGATCCGGATTCAGGATCAGGCGGTGGCCGAGACTGGCATGGACAAAGTCCTTGATGTCATCCGGCAAGACGTAATCACGTTCATCCAAGGCCGCCTGCGCGCGGGCCAGCTTGAGCAGCGCCAGGGATCCGCGCGGGCTGGACCCGACAGCGACCCGATTGTCGGCCCGGGTGGCATTGACCAAGTCCACAATGTAGCGGGTCAAGTCCGCGTTGACGTGAATCTCTTCCAAGGCGCGCCGCATGGCCAGCAATTCGGCGGCGTTGGTAAGACATCGCAATGACACCACATCCCGCTTTCGTTCCTGCCGTTCGAACAGAATGCGGGCCTCGTCTTCGGCACTGGGGTATCCCACCGCCAGCTTGACCAGAAACCGGTCCAGCTGGGCTTCGGGCAGCGGGAAGGTGCCTTCATACTCGATGGGGTTTTGCGTGGCTATCACAATGAAAGGTTCCGGCAGCCTCATGGTCTCCCCTTCCAGGGACACTTGCCGTTCCTGCATGGCCTCGAGCAGTGCCGACTGTGTCTTGGGGGAGGCCCGGTTGATTTCGTCGGCCAGCACGATCTGGCTGAAGATGGGCCCCTGGTGCAGTTCGAAATCACCGCTGTTGCGGTTGAAGATGTAACCGCCCAGGATGTCGCCGGGCAAGAGATCGGGGGTGAATTGAATGCGCCGGAAAGTCAGGCCCAGCACTTGGGCGAAGCTGTGGGCTGTCAGGGTCTTGGCCAGGCCAGGGTAGTCCTCGAGCAGGATATGTCCATCCGCCAAGAGGGCCACCAGCACATTGTGCAGAAGATCCCCCTTGCCGACTACGGCGCACGACACTTCTGCCAGTATTTCCTGGCACTTGGCTCTGACAGCCGAGATGGTAAATTCGTCGGTCATTCCTCTGTGTCTCTTGTATGGGTCTCCTCTTCCAGATAGGTGACTATGTCATGAGGGTCCACGGGCGGATGCATGTGTCTGGTTGGGGGCACTACAAAGTCCGGCAGCCAATGCCGATACCGGGCCCAAGGGTTCTGGCCGCCTTCCACTTCGGCCGCGAAGTATGCCTCAAAGCGTTGAGGCAGGACCACCCTCAGCTGTCCCTCGGTCTGCCCCGCATGCTCTTCCTCCAAGGTCGCCTCCCGATCCAGCAATGCATGAGTCAGGCGGCGCAAGCTCCGGGCCAGTGTCCATTGACCATATCCCGGCGCCTGTCCCCGTTGCAACAAGTGCTGCCACTGCGCGACTGGACCGCGGCTGCTTGCGGGCAGTGCAGACCGTGGGGGGCGGCGGGGACGGGTCATCGAGAGACTGCGCATAGCCAAGACAGCGGCGATCAGTGTCAGGATGCCCCAGAAGACCCCGTGGGGCAGACTGCGAATGATGAGTTCCCCCACCCATGCGGCATAGAACACAGGCCGCAGCAGCACCTCCTGGACAAATCCCCTGACCATGAAGCCAGCCCCCAGCGACACCAGGACCAGTACCCCCAGCGGGACCCAGCGTCCGATCATGATGTTGCCTCCAAGATTCCACCGAGGTCCATTACCACACGTTGCAGGCAGTCCCGCGCCAGGGCCCGATCGCGCTCCGTGGCAGGTTTTTCCCCAAAGCGAGTCCTTTCAAAGAGCTGGGAAAGATCATGGACATGCAGACTGTGCATCCCCAATGCCTGCAGCTGCACCTCGAATTCCCGCGGGGTCATGCCCCGAGGACGACGCACGCGTTGCTGACGTTCGAACGTCTGCAGCATGGTGGCATAGCACCGCTGAATGGTGCCTGCCACATTTTCCCCCGCATCCAGGGCCGAGATGGCTTCTTCCGCCTGGCTGACAATCTGAGCCGCGGCGTCCTCTTCGCGGCGTCCATACCGCTGCCACAGGACAAGCGATCCCCAGGCTGCCAGCGCGGCCGCCAACGCTCCGGCGGCATAGGCCGGCCAGCGAGGAGGATCCTGGGCCCACGCCGGTGGTTCCGGCGGGGCCTCGTTGCCTGTACCGAACTCCATCAGCCCCCCCCGCTGTGACATGGACTCGGACTCCAGTTCCCGTTCGTTCTGCATATCCTGCAGGCGGAGCAGCGCGTACGTAACCAGAATCACAACCAGCACCGCACTGATCAGGGACTTGCGATACTGGGGCGAAACCACGGCGTACAGCACCGTCAGCAGCAGGCCCCCCCAGAACAAGGGCAGTATGAAATTAGGCAACGAGGTGCCGGTGATATCCGGATCCTGGCTCCAGGGAGACCCCCCTCCCTGCCCAAAAGCGCTGGTCAAGAGCGCTCCCAGTCCGGTCTTCTCTCCGGGACCGAGTCTCAACTCGGATACCAGGGCCACCAGCAACAGCACAAGAACCACGGCCCCGATTCCAGCCACGGTCTGGTACCTTGAGTCCCTTTGCCGCTTCTGCAAGGTTTCCTTCAGCTTGAACATGATGTGACTGGCCTTGGCACAGTGACCCCAACTTGGGAGAAATCAGGTTTGCGACCGCCCGACGCGCAGTTCCGATGATTGCGGTCGGCTGGGTGGGACGCGGAGACTCCTACCAGTGTACCCTTGACCATCGGAATTGAACGGGACTTTATGCACCCAGACGGCGCAATGCGCCGTGTCGCGGATCCGCGGGCCGCACATCCGCCCCGGCCTGGCACATATATCCGGGCATGGATACGGCGCGCTGGGCGCCAGTCTGGACGGAGCGCTGGGCGAAGTCCTCTGGGAGTTGGCATGGGAGCAAAGTCGTGGCCATGGTCCTGTACGCGACCCCCATTCTTGCATTCTCCTGATGCGCTTGCCTTGTGTTGATTTCCCAGACAAGGCCCCACTGAAAATGCTGCAGTGTATGATGGTGCTCGCTGTGCAGCCCCCAGGGGCGATGTATGCGCCTTCAGCCTCTGCCTCTGTTTTCTGAGGAGTGGGGTGGTGGACATGCTACACTGTAATTGAGAATATGTTTTCTTCTTGTAGCGATGCCTGCCCAAAACCGCCGAATCGAGGTTGTCAGTGACTTCCAGCCCCGTGGGGACCAGCCTGGTGCCATAGACGCTCTGGCCACCGGCCTGCAAGCCGGCCTGAAGTACCAGACGCTGCTGGGGGTGACTGGATCCGGCAAGACCTTCACGGTAGCGAATGTCATAGAACGGGTCCAGAAGCCCACTCTGGTGCTGGCCCACAACAAGACGCTGGCGGCGCAACTGTACAGCGAGCTGAAGGAGTTCCTGCCCTACAACGCGGTCGAGTACTTCGTCAGCTATTACGACTACTACCAGCCCGAAGCCTACATCCCGCAGTCGGACACCTTCATTGAGAAGGATGCCCAGGTCAACGATGACATTGAACGGCTGCGGCTGGCGGCCACCAGCGCCCTCTTTGCCCGTACCGATGTGGTCATCGTCTCCTCGGTCTCCTGCATCTATGGGCTGGGCAATCCGGAGGATTATGGGTTTGCCGTCCTGACGCTGCAGGTGGGGGAGCAGCGGCGTCGGCAAACCGTCCTGCGGCATCTGGTCAGCATCTACTACCTGCGGAATGACAGTTCGCTGGATCGCGGCCGGTTCAGGGTGCGTGGAGACGTGCTGGAGCTGCATCCGGCCCATGAAGAGGCCGGCTACCGCATCAGCTTTTTCGGTGACGAGATCGAGCGCATCGTGCGATTCGACCTGCTGACCGGGGAAGTTCTGGAGGAGCGCGAGGAACTGACCGTCTACCCGGCCAAGCATTTCGTCACCTCAGACGAGAAACTGCAGGCCTCCCTGGACACCATCGCCGCCGAACTGACAGAGTTTGAGCAGGCACTGCAGCAAGGCAACAAGCTGCTGGAGGCGCAGCGCATCCGGCAGCGCACCGAATACGACTTGGAGATGCTGCGCGAGATCGGGTACTGCAACGGCATCGAAAACTACAGCCGGCACCTGGACCAGCGGGAAGCGGGCTCCCCGCCCTGGACGCTGGTGGATTATTTTCCGGCCTCCTGGCTCCTGATTGTGGATGAGAGCCACATGACCCTGCCCCAGCTGCGGGCCATGTACCGGGGGGACCTGTCCCGCAAGCAGACCTTGGTGGACTTCGGCTTTCGGCTGCCTTCGGCCCGGGACAACCGGCCTCTGCACTTTGCCGAGATCACGGAACGCATCAATCAGGCCATCTTCGTGAGCGCCACGCCAGGCCCTTACGAACTGGAGCATTCCGCGCAGACCGTAGAGCAGATCATCCGGCCCACCGGCTTGCTGGACCCGCGGGTGGAAGTGCGACCCACGGCAGGACAGATTGAGGATCTCATTCACGAAATTCGCATCCGCATCCAGCGCGGGCAGCGCACCTTGGTGACCACCCTGACCAAGCGCATGTCAGAGGACCTGTCCGAATATCTGAAAGAGCTGGAGTTCAGGGTGCACTACCTGCACAGCGAGGTGGACACCTTGGAAAGGGTGGAGATACTGCGGGACCTGCGTCTGGGCGTATATGACGTGGTCGTGGGCATCAACCTGCTGCGGGAAGGCCTGGACCTGCCAGAGGTCACGCTGGTGGCCATACTGGATGCGGACAAGCAGGGATTCCTGCGCAGCGAGAGCGCCCTCATCCAGAACATGGGCCGCGCGGCCCGCCATGTGGAAGGCAAGGCCATTCTGTACGCGGACAAGATCACGGAGGCCATGCACCGGGCCATGGAGGAGACTCGGCGCCGACGCGGACTGCAGGAAGCGTTCAATGCGGCACATGGCATAGAACCCACTTCCATCTCCAAGGAAATCCGGGATCTGTCGGATCGGGTCCGGTCCATGACGCAGGAGGCGGCCACGGAGCACACGGCAGAGGAAACAGGCAGTGCGACATCGCTGACCCCGGACCAGGTGGCGGCCATGATCAGGGAACTGCAGGCTGAAATGAAGGAAGCCGCGGGCCAACTGGAATTCGAAAAGGCGGCTGTGCTGAGAGACCAGATTGTGGCTCTGCGCCGCACGGAGCAGATCGAACCGATACCATGAGCGAACAGCGCAGCCCGGCCGGACACCTGGAAGAAGCCCAGCTGACCAAGGAGATGGAGGTGGCCTACCGGGATTACGCCATGAGCGTCCTGGTCAGCCGCGCCTTGCCGGATGTACGGGATGGCCTGAAACCTGTGCATCGCCGCATTCTCTACGCCATGCACCAGGACTTGCGGCTGCACAGCCATGTGCCACACAAGAAAAGCGCCCGCGTGGTAGGGGAAGTCCTGGGCAAGTACCACCCGCACAGTGATCAGTCCGTGTACGACGCCATGGTGCGTCTGGCCCAGCCTTTCAGCCTCCGCTACCCATTGGTGGATGGCCAAGGCAATCTGGGCAGCATGGACGGGGACAATCCGGCCGCCATGCGGTACACGGAGGTGCGGCTTTCTCCGGTCGCGGAGCTCATGGTGCCGGATTTGGCCAAGGACACGGTCGTGTGGCGACCCAACTTCGACGCCACACTCCAGGAACCCGTGGTCCTGCCTGCGGTCCTGCCCAATCTGCTGGTGAATGGGGCCAACGGCATCGCGGTGGGCATGGCCACCCAGATTCCCCCCCACAACGTGGGCGAGGTCTGTGACGCCCTGCACTTTATGCTGGACAACCACGATCGCGTGGATCACATTGCACCCCGCGAACTGCTCGAGTACATCAAGGGTCCGGACTTCCCCACGGGGGGCCTGCTGTATCGCTATCACCAGCCTGACAAGAGCGAAAAACTCACAGACAAGCTGCTGCCCGCGTATGCCACCGGGCGCGGCAGTGTCACGGTGCAGGCCAAGGTGCATTCGGAAGAGGCCGGCATGGGGCGCCGCCGCATAGTGGTGTCGGAAATCCCGTATCAGACCAACAAGTCGCACCTGATCGAGCGCATCGTCCATGCAGTCAACCGCAATCAGGTGGACGGCATCGTGGACGTGCGGGATGAAAGCGACCGGGCAGGCATGCGGATCTGCATTGAACTGAACAGGGCCGCCAACATTCCGGAAGTCCTCCAGAAGCTGTTCAAGCTGACGCCGCTGCAACAGCACTTCAGCCTGTCGCTGGTGGCCCTGGTAGACGGTGTGCCGCGTCGCATCTCCTTGCGGGAACTCCTGGCGGAGTTCATCAAGCACCGGCAGGAAGTGGTGCGCCGCCGCTCTGAATTTGAGCTGAAGGCGGCCCAGGCCCGCATCCACATCGTGGAAGGGCTGCTTGGGGCCCTGGATGTATTGGATGAAGTCATTCAGACCATTCGGCAAAGCCGGAGTCAGGATGCCGCCCGGACCCGGCTGCAAAATCAGTTTGCCTTCTCGCAGGCGCAGACTCAGGCCATTCTGGCCATGCCCCTGCGCCAGCTCGTGGGCATGGAGATTCGACAGTTGCGGAAGGAATTTCGAGATCTTACGAAGGAGATTCGACGCCTCACGAATCTGCTCGCCTCGGATGAATTGTTGCGGACCCTCATCAAGGAGGAACTGGCACAGATCAAGCAGGAGCTGGGCGACGACAGGCGCACCAAAATCCTGGATCAGCCGGTGCAGAACCTGACAGCAGAGGATTTGGCTCCTGATCAGACCGTCTGGGTCTCGGTGGGCCAGAAGGGCACCGTCAAGCGCTATGCCTACCGGGGCATGCGGGCGGGGCGATTCAAGGAGATCAGCCGCAACGGCAGCCTGACCGCGGTCACGGCCAACACGCGCGACGTTCTGTATCTCTTTAGTCAGGATGGCATGTGCCAGAGAGTGCAGATTTTTCGTTTCCCGGATACGGGTTCGCCCAAGCACGTAGGGGAATACACCGCCTTCACGCGCCGGGACGCGCTGGTGGCGGCGATTCCGCTGCCGCCGGACTCCCGCCATGATGAGACGGGCCATATCTGCCTGGTCACGCAGCAGGGCATGATCAAACGAGTCCATGTCAACATGCTGATCGAAGCCCCAGGCGAAGAAATCCGAGTGATCAATCTCAAGAAGGGAGACCGGCTGGGCTGGGTCCTGCTTTCTCACAGGGAACAGGAAGTGATGCTCTTTACCGCCCAAGGCCGGGCCCTGCGCTTCCGCGAGGCCGATGTGCGGGCCATGGGCTTCAATGCCGCAGGAGTCCGCAGCATGCAGTTGGGGACCGACGACTTCATGGTCTCCGCGTCCCTGGCGCAGGCCGACAGCACCGTGCTGTCGGCAACCCGTCGCGGGTTTGTCAAGCGCACCCCCATTTCGGAATTCTCCCTGACGTCCCGGACGGGGAAAGGGGTGATTGGCCACAAGATCAACTCCGGCACCGGGGCCTTGGCCGGGGCCTTGACCATAGGCCGGGATCAGGACGACGCCAAGGCCGCCCTGAACACGGTCCGCCAGTCCTGGGTCCTGGACGTGCTGAGCATTCCCCAGTCAGGACGCTCAACACAGGGCCGCCGTCTGGCCACGCCAGACGAGGAAAGCCCGGTGGGATCTGTCACCCTGCTGTGGTCCGATGCCGAAGCGGGCCATCGGCCCAACTGAACCCGTGACCTGTCCCCAGAGTAATCGACAAGTCGCGCAATAGGGGAATCGGGGCAGAAGGGGGATAATAGCCGGAAGGAGCACCTTATGCTTAAAAAAGTATATATGAGCATAAAAATCTCTGTCTCTTGGAAATTCTTGGCAACTGAAATGGCAGACCCGAGGGAAGTGGCACTTGCCGTCGGACATGCTCTACATCACAGTCTGCACCAACCTCAGCGGTGGACACCAAGTCCAACGAATTGAAAAGCCATCCACTGTTTATCAGAACATAGAATCTTTTATATTTGGAAAGCAGAATGCAGACGACAACTACAGCCTGCACGATTTACTCGCCAAAGCAAAAGACAAAAGCCTGACTATTCCTCAGTTTCAACGCCAGTTCATTTGGCGTGAATCCCAAGTCAAACTGTTAATTGACTCGATCAGCCGAGCATACCCGATTGGTTCCCTGCTGCTTCTAGACAAGAAGCCCGATTTGCCACTGGCATCCAGGAGCATTGAGGCAGAAATCCGCAATGAGCATCCACAGGATGACAGCACCCTAGTTGATTCTACGCCTACAACCGAAACAGAATCCTACATCCTAGACGGGCAACAGCGAACGACTTCCATAGCCCGTGTTTTCCTGAACGCTCACCCGACGAAACTGTATTATTTCGACCTTGAACGAATGTTTGAAGTGTACGACCAAGGAAATACAGCATGGATTCGCGATCAACGGCGTGGAAAGACGGCTCCAGATCGGAAAGATAACAATAAACTGCTTCGCGCTGACATTGTTCTAGACCAAGCAAAAGCTGATATCTATATCAGTGAGTACATTGAAGATTCTGGTGACTTTCCACAATTTGAGGAAAACAGAAAAGAGGGCCGGAAAGCCATAGCTCGCATTAAGGGTGTTTTTGAGACCATGCGTAACTACAAGGTCCCCGTGGTGACTCTTGAACGTAGTAGCGGGATCGAATCTGTTTGTCGCGTGTTTGAGACGATCAACAGTACCGGGACACGATTAACGACATTCGATCTTGCTGTAGCGAGATTCTATCCGAAACCGGACTTGAGAGATCTTTGGAACACTGCATTGAAAGAACATTCGCTCTTGGAGTACTTTGGGGTTGACGGTGAACGTGTCCTTCAAGTGTTGTATTTGGTGACATCCAAGCGCAGCGAGAAGTCCTCTGAGCCGACACGAAAGAATCTGATGGAGTTGACAAGTGAAGAAATCAACCAGGATTGGGCGAAATCCTCACAAGCGCTAGCAGAAACATATAAATGGGCGCGCGCACTCGGAGCCCGACAGAAAACACTGCCAACCCACAATATTTTAGTTGCACTGGCCGCTGTCAGGATTCTGTTTCAGGATCCTTGGCCGAATCCAGACCTTATGCGCCGATGGTATTTCAGCAAAATCATGCAACCTGGCGCAGCACAAACGACGAATTATCGGCTCGCTCAGAACTTCGAGGCATTGTACCTTTACCTCAAGGAAGGCAACCATCCCGAAATCGAAGAAGTCAAACTGGATATGGATCTCATCCTGAGACTCAGGCCGTCGGACGTTAGATACAAGTCGTTGCAAAACGTGTTCGCGACGACAATTCGCCAAGATCTAATCTCTGGAGGCAATATCGATTCGGAGTCTTCCCTTCACGACCACCACATTTTCCCGAAGAATGCAGGGAAACGACACCAACTTGACAACAAGATGCTCGACAGCATTTGCAACCGCGTTCCAATCTTGGCGCAATCAAATCAGTCTCTCAACGAGGGATATCCGCAGGAGTATTTGGAGAAAATGGTAACTGATGCCCGAGCTCAAGGTACCCTGAATGGCTTAAAGAGAAGACTCGACGACTGCATGATTCCTGGTGACCCGCACGAACCAACTTGGGTGGATAACTTTTCGATTGAGAAGTTTGAAGAATTCTGTCGCAAACGAGCCAAACTAATCCTTGAGCGCGTCCGAGAAGTTGTAGGGGATTCACTCAGAAGTGGATCCTTATCCGAGTACGAATTGTCGGAAGATGATGAATGAATATAGCTCAGAGACGATTCTGAGTTAGCCGGAGTATGAGTTGATGGGCGTCTCCGTGGCCGGGCGTCAACCAAAGGCCCGCAGCTTGCTCTTCTCGTGGACTACCCAGTGCAGCTGGAAGCCGAAGAACCCACCCATGGAGTTCTTGTCCTGTGGGGCGATGCCTTGGAAGACCCAATGCCAAGAGATATACCGATGATGCCGGAGGCGAGAAAACTGAGGCCGGTACAATGACCATAGCAGTGCATCAGGCAACAGTACCGCGAGACCCGCATCCGGGGCACATCAGGGCCACAAAGTGAAACTAGCGAGGCAAACTGGGAAACTCGGACTGCAGATATTGCCGGACATGCCGTGTGCAGGAGTTCTTGAAATCCCAGTAGCGGCTCGGTTGAAAGTGGACGAGGATCGTTATGATCGTGCAGATGGTCCGACACTAGCTCCGAGGGTCGATGTCGAGTTGGTGTCGTTGCCATTCCTGCTCGAGCTGTGGACAGAAATCATCGACAGGGTAGATAAGCGCGAGTAGACTCATAGAGCATACCTCTTGGGCTTTATTTAGGATGAGCAAGGATACTCTCCTTGCTCACCTGAGGTGTCCCTGCTTTATCCATAACTCACGTTAGGATAGATCTGCCATTCGGCCCTTGTCTGCTGCAGCCATAGATAGCCAAGACTGACCCAGTGAGTACCGATACCGACATGCCATGGCGAGGCATTTTTGTCATCCTGGTCACGGCCTTCCGGGAGGATGCCAGCCTGGATGCAGAAAGCCTGCGCCGCCAAGTGGATCACTGTATCGATGCAGGTGTACAGGGCGTGGTCGGCCCCGCCAACGCCAGTGAATTCGGCACCATGTCGGACGCAGAAAGAGAGGATTGGATCCGCACCGTGGCAGAGGCCTGCGCAGGCCGCGTCCCCTTTGTGGCTGCCACTTCCGGGCTCAGCGCCAAAGTGGCCGGAGACTTCTCCGTCTGGGCCCTGGAACAGGGTGCGGATGGCATCATGGCCATGCCACCCTACATCCTGCATCCCGATGCAGAAGGCTGCTACAGCTACTATGCCCGACTGAACGACCAGGTCTCCAAGCCCATCGTGATCCAGAACTATATGGGACCGGTAGGCACGCCCATGTCCGCGGAATTGGTGGGTCGCATGTGTCGAGAGCTGGAATGGGTCCGCTATGTCAAGGAGGAGACATTCCCGGAGCCCAGGCAGATTTCCGCTGCCTTGGCGGCCACCGGCACCGACTGCCAAGGCGTCTTTGGCGGCCAGGGTGGAGTCTACATCATGGATGAGTTCCGCCGCGGCGCCTGCGGCAATATGCCCGCCAGCCAGCTCGCCGCTCAGCATGTGCAGTTATGGCAGCTGCTGGAAGCGGGGGACTGGACTGGCGCCCGCGCCCTGTACAACCGGATACTGCCGGTCATCGCATTCGAAAGACTGCACGGCGTGGCCGCATACAAGGAAATTCTGTATCGACGCGGTGTGTTCAGCACAACCTGCAGCCGGAAGCCCGGGGCCATTTTGGATGAGCAGGACCTGGTGGAGTTGAATGAAATTCTGGCCTTGGCAGATCCGGATCTGACCCGTTGAATCAACCTAGATGCAATTGCCATGAGTACCGTCTATTGGCAGGACGACATCGTCAAGATGATCGACCAGAGGCAGTTGCCTCAACAATTTGTCATTGCCGAATTGCGTACCGTCGCTGAAGTGGTGCAGTCCATTCGTCAGATGTACGTGCGCGGGGCACCGGCCATAGGAGCCGCAGCCGCCTTGGGGATGGCTCTGGCAGCGCGTCAGAGCACGGCGGAGAGCCGAGAAGAACTGCTGGTCGATATGAGGCAGGCCAAGCGAGCCCTGGATGCCGCCCGTCCCACGGCAGTGAATCTGGCCTGGGCCACGACCCGCATTCTGGGAGAATTGGAACAGGCCCCGGCTGCTCTCGGAACTGGGGCATTGCGGGCCTGGGCTTTGGGCAAGGCCCAGGAACTCCTGCAGGAAGATGTAGAGATTAACCGGCGCATGGGGCACCATGGCGCTTCTGTCATTCCCGACGGGGCCAACCTCATGCACCACTGCAATACAGGTTCACTGGCTACCGTGGACTTCGGTACAGCCTTGGGTGTGGTGTACGCCTGCCAGGAGCAGGGTAAAAATGTGCATGTCTGGGTCAACGAGACTCGGCCTCGCCTGCAGGGAGCCCGCCTCACAGCCTGGGAATTGATGCGGGCCGAAGTGCCCATGCACCTCATAGCCGACAACGTGGCTGGCTCCCTCATGCGCAGCGGCAAGGTGGACGTTGTGGTATTTGGGGCGGATCGGGTGGCTGCCAATGGCGATGTGGCCAACAAGATAGGCACCTACAATGTAGCGGTACTGGCGCAGGCCCACGGCATTCCGGTCTACTGCGTGGCTCCCACCAGCACCGTGGATTTGGCCAAGGCCACCGGCGACGACGTTCCCATTGAGGAGAGAGAGGCCACGGAAGTCACCCACATCGGCGACACGGTCGTGGCGCCTGCCGATGTGCCCGTGTACAACCCGGCCTTTGACATCACGCCCCATCGATACCTCACGGGCATCGTGACCGAGAATGGCATCTGCTACCCGCCCTTCACACAGTCACTGAAGTCAGCCAAGGCGCGATCTCGTGATGCCAGCGCCAGAGACGCTGCTTGAGCCCCACAGGGTCCAGCCTGCAACTCTACGGCTTGTCAACGTGCATGGATCCAGCAAGCCACTTTGGCACCACCATGCAATGCCGACTCCAGGTTCTTCACCAGAGGTTGCAGCTCACTCTCAGGGCACACAGATTCACTACTGACAACCATCCGACATGTGTCCGGCGCATTGCGGTTCAAGGAGTCAGCAAGCCTTCGGAGCTCCGCCCTGGCAATCCCCGAGGGTGCATCGGAAGCAGAGTCGAACCTGCATTCTTCCAATCCATCCCATCATTGATGCCGCTCACTGACATTCCTGTGAAGGATTTGCACACCCTCGACCATGTGTTTGCCCTCAGCCGCCCCCACTGCCGACGCTCCGCCGTACAGACCGGTACGGGTGCGTGGTGGGATGCCTGATGCCTGTCGAGGTTGTGCAGGAGCATCCAAGACGGAGATCCAGATGCCTCCCGCGGGGTGCCAGCGGGCCGTGTCCAAGGCACAGGCCTGCGTCTTGACCGCGCCGTCATGCCATCGGAGCGTGCGAGGAGGCCAAGGGGACCCACGGGGCATCGGGTGCGGCGAGCGTCTGGCACAGGGAGGGACGCCGCGGCTCCCGCGCGGCAGGGACTGGCCGCGCTGCCCCGGTTGCTATGGGAGCAGGGGATCCAACAGGGCAGCATTCAGGCGCCAACGGGCAATGAGTGTGATCGGATGGGAGAGACTTGGGCAGGCGGCCCGCAGTGGCAGAGGCGCGGCCGACGGCCTTCCATCCAGTCGAGGTCCGGCAACCCGTGCCAAGGGCAGCCCGCCGATGCTGTGCGGTCTCGATTGCAGCCGGCCTGCCGGCTGCAGGGAGGGGGCTATCCCCTTTACCCCTTGACGCCGGTAATCACAATGCCCTGAATGAAACGAGCCTGCGCAATATAGAACACCACCAGAACAGGTATCAGGGCCACCATGGTCATGGCCATGGTCAATGCCATGTTCTGTGCCTGTTGGGATTCAAAGAGCCGCAGACCGATGGCAATGGTGTATTTCCTGGGCTCGTTTATGTAAATCAGAGGGTAGAGGAAGTTGTTCCAGTTCCAGGTAAACGCCATGATCGCCAGCACTCCCAAGGCGGGCTTGGAGAGAGGCATCAAGATGCGTGAGTAGATTTTGAACCAGCCAGCCCCGTCCATGCGGGCCGCATCGTCCAGCTCGAGATTGATGCTCATGAAGAATTGGCGCAACAGAAACACATTGAAGGCGTTGGTCAAATATTCCGGGATGATCAGCGGCCAATAGGTGTTGACAAAGCCCAGACGCGCCCAGAAGACATAAATGGGGATCAAGGTGACCTGCTGGGGCAGCATCATGGTGGAGAGCAGGACAAGGAAGATCCAGTTGCGTCCCCAGAACTTGATGCGTGCAAAACCGAATGCCACCAGCGAACTGGACAGCAACAGCCCAAATATGTTGACACCGGTGAGGTAAAAGGTATTGAGGTAGAAACGCGGGAAATCCAGGTATTGCCAGCCATCGATGTAGTTCTGAAACACGAACTGTTCCGGAATCCACTCAATGGGTACCGTATAGACTTGATGCTCTGGCTTGAAGGAAGTGGACAACATCCACACCAGCGGAGCCATGAAGACAGCGGCTCCCACTGCCAGCACGGCATACAACAATGACTTCCCGAGGTGGTGACGCACCAAGGCCCCGCCCCGCGAGGGCACTACGATCTCCCGGTCTGCCACCGCTCCCTGTACGCTAATTGTTGGTGTCTCCTTCGTAATGGACCCAGGCACCGGACGTGCGGACGACCAGCATTGCGAAGATGAAAGTCACAAGGAAGAGGGACCAGGCCAAGGCGGATGCATATCCAAACTGAAAGTGCTGGAAGCCTTCCCGATACAGCAGCAGCACCATGGTCAGGGTGGCGTTGTTGGGACCACCATCCGTCAATATCAGGGCCTGGGTGAAGACCTGGAACGAAGCAATGATGCTAATCAGCACATTGAAGTAGATGGTGGGGGTAAGCATGGGAATGGTGACAGCCATAAATTTGCGGACCGGACCCGCGCCATCCAGGTCCGCGGCCTCGTACAGGTGCGTAGGCACTCCTTGCAATCCAGCCAGATACAGCAACATGGCTCCGCCTGCTCCCCACAGGCCCATCAGGATGAAACCTGGTACGGCCCACTCTTCCGAATACAGCCAGCGGGGCGGATCGTCCCACCCGAGCAAGATCAGACCTTGATTAAGCAGCCCGAACCTGGGGTTCAGCACATACCCCCAAAGCACGGCAACGGCGACCCCCTGCACCACGGAGGGCAGGTAGTAGATCATGCGCCAGATGCCCAGGCCCCGCACCTTCTGGTTCATGAGCACCGCGATGAAGAGGGCCAGGAACACATTGGCCGGCACCAACACAAAGGTGTAGTAGGAAGTGACCCGCAGCGCCTTCCAAAAAAGCGGGTCTGCAAACATGTCCCGCCAGTTGCGGAAGCCGACGAACTCAAAGCCTGTCAGCAGATCCGTCTTGAACAGACTGATGCCAAAGGAAAATCCCATCGCGGCTGCTATCAGCACCAGAAAGTGAAACAGCCAGGGAGCTATGAAGAGAAATCCCGCCAGGTTGTCACGGGCTTGGATAGACAAGCGGGGTCCCCGCACGGGGGCCACAGAAGTCATAAGACAGGAAAGGACAGGAAAGCGTCCTGTTCAGGTAGGGCCCCATTTTTAGTGGGGCCCTACTTGCTTACGGCAAAGGATGAAAAGGCACTACGCGCCTTGGGCTTCCGTAATCTGCGCGGCGATGTCAATCAAGTACTCGGGGCCGACATCTCCGACAATGTACACCTTCTCCAGGGCCGGCACCAGCAGTTCACTTGCGGCGTTGGAGTCCTTGAACCAGAACGAGTCTTCTGCATAGCCCCAATCCAGGATCTCGGCAATGGTCTCGAGACGCACGTTCTCGAGACTTGGACGCTGCAAGCGCACATCCCGTATAAAGGACTCAATCAGGGACTTGCGCACGGGGATGATGCCTTCGACGCCGACCACGATCTTGCTCTGGAAGTATTCTCCGGCCAGATAGTTCAGCACGTCCCACGAGGCATCGGGGACTTTCGACTGCTTTGTAATGGACCAGGCATCGGAGGTGCCCAGCACTTTGCGAATGCCGGTCGGGCCCATGGGCACGTGGCGCATGTCCCAGTTGAAGTTCTCGCCCAGGTTGGTGTCGGTCGGTCCCGGATAGGTCCCGCTCTCTGCCATCGCCACAAAGCCAGGATTCATGACATTGTGGAACCACTGATTCTCCACCTGACCAGGCTGGGCAAAAGTGTTGTCCTTCCACATGCGGTCCCACGACCACTGCAGTCCTGCCTGGGATTCCTCCGAGTCGAGTGTGCAGACGGTTCCGTATTTCTGGTCCACGACGGCTCCGCCGAACATGTCAATCCGATACCAAAAGCGGTCCCAGTTCCAGGCTGGATACCAGGCACCCCAGAAATTCTCGTTCCCCTTGGCCCGAGCCGCGTTGGTCAACTCGTCCGCGATGGCAGCGTAATCATTGTGGTTCCAGTTGCCATCCTCCGGCGGCAGTGCCACGTCCAGTTCCTCAAACAAGTCCTTGTTGACCGTGACAGTCATCAGATTGATGTACTTTGGCAGTCCTGCACGGATATTCAGGATCTCAAGGCCCTGCCATTGGAATTCGTTGAAATCGCCAATGTCTTCCTCGGACATGAAGGCATCCACGAAGGGCTGCACATCCAGAATCAGATCCCGTTCTGTCCAATTGAAGAAAATGTTGCCCCAAGCCTGGAAGAGGTCAGGAGCCGTACCCGCCACCATCTGGGTCAGCAGCAAATCAATCCAGCCTTCGGGGGCGGGTTCCACCTGCACCTCAATGCCCGGAAACTCCTCGCGGAACTCGTTGGACATCGTGTCTTGGTAGGCCTCCAGATTGGGACCGGACCGCGACATAAAGCGCACCACGGTAGTCTCCATGGGTTCACCGCCGTCACCATCTACGGCTGGTGCCCCGCCGGGCACTGCACAGGCGGCCAACACCGCAGAGGTGCCCAGCAACCCCACAGTCTTCAGAAAATGTCTTCGTGACAAATCCATGTTTTGTACTCCTGTCTGAATCAACAAAAAACCGGTCACCTCTGGCAGGCCCAAGGCCAACAGCCACTGCCTGAATTGCTATTGGGGTTCATGGTCCGGAGAGACCCCCGCATAATAGCACAGAAGGCTAAAGTAAAGTGTTGTGGAACTTCACATTGCAGACCCTAAGGATTCTCATTGCGGATTTTAGTGCGGAAACCAGAATCTCCCTGACCCAAATTGAGACCCACAGACAGTGAACTGCAGCATTCCGGTGAATCGCCGGCCCAACAGTGATCATGCGTGTACGGAGGAGTGTTGGGGACGGTGCAGATGCAGAGGTTTGTGGGTCTTCTTTGCAACAGCCCCAAGGGCCTTTCCGTGCAAAGGGCAAATCATTCCAGGAGTTATAAAGTGGAAAATGAACCAGAGGAATGGGCCGGCAGTGTCAACTGCATTACGTAGTTTCGCCATTCGGATATGATACAAGGTGCAACTTCAACCGAAATCCCCTGAATGCCAAGGGCCGATATCCGGCAAACCTGTTCTGCACGAAAACGTCCTCTGCCCAACTTCTGCATTTTCAAGGCGGCCTCCAAAGAGTCTCGCCATGAACCCACCACGTGGTCATCTGTGCTCTCCAGCCCACCTGGCGACTTGATCGGTACCCGCTTGTGCTATACATCCAAGTCATATAGTGTCGTAGACTATCTGTCTACAACTTGGATCGCAGAGAACAAACTGTTACACCCGGGAGGCATCCACCATCGAATACGACATTGCCAACATCGATCTGGCGGAGAAGGGCCTCAGGCGCATGGCCTGGGCGCAACGAGAAATGCCGGTCCTGGAGGCCCTGGAACAGCGTTTTGCCCAGGAGCGGCCCTTAAAGGGTGTTCGACTGGCGGCCTGCATGCATGTCACTACCGAAACGGCCCACCTTGTGCGCGTGTTGCAGGCCGGGGGCGCCGACCTGGTGTTGTGCGCCAGCAATCCGCTGAGTACGCAGGATGATGTGGCGGCGGCCCTGTTGTCCCGCTACGAAGTGCCGGTCTTCGCCATACGCGGAGAATCCGCGGAGACATATCATCGACATCTGCGGGCCGCCTTGGACATCAAGCCGCATCTGACCATGGATGACGGCATGGATCTCCTGGCCCTGCTGCACACGGAAGCCCACTACTTCCTGGACGACGTATATGGCGGTACGGAGGAAACCACCACCGGAGTCATTCGCCTCAAGGCCATGGCCAAGGAAGGGGCGCTGAAGTATCCTGTGATGGCCGTCAATGATGCCCAGACCAAGCATCTCTTCGACAATCGCTATGGCACGGGCCAGAGCACCTTGGACGGCATTATTCGGGCCACCAACCTCCTGCTGGCCGGCCGCACCTTTGTGGTGGCGGGCTATGGCTGGTGCAGTCGCGGGGTGGCCCAGCGGGCCCGGGGCCACGGAGCCAAGGTGATTGTGACGGAAGTGGAACCTGTGAGGGCCCTGGAAGCCGTCATGGACGGGTATCAGGTCATGCCCATGTCGGAAGCCGCCCAGGTGGGCGAAATCTTTTGCAGTGCCACCGGCTGTTGTCACATTCTGGACGAACCACATTTCGCCGTCATGCGGGACGGAGCCGTGATGGCCAACAGCGGACACTTCGATATCGAGATCAACCTGAAGGCCCTGACTGCCATGAGCCGCAGAGTGGAGCGCATCCGGGACAATCTGGACGAGTATCAGCTGGAGGATGGCCGTTGCCTCTACGTGGTCGGCGAGGGCCGTCTGGTCAATCTGGCGGCAGCCGAGGGACATCCCTCTACAGTCATGGACATGAGCTTCGCCAATCAGGCCCTGGCCGCCTTGCACATGGTGCGTCATGGCCCGGACATGAAACCGGATGTCTACCAGCTCCCGCATGAAATCGATGAGCAGATTGCCCGTCTCAAGTTGGAGGCCATGGATGTGCAGATCGACAGCCTGACCCCGGTCCAGACCGACTACCTGCAGAGCTGGTCTCTCGGAACCTGATTTTCGTCGCAAGGAACAACACACGGTGCCAAGGCAATGAGCAACTCCTTCTTCCAGGCAGACAATGTCCTTTTCACCAGTGAATCGGTAACCGAAGGCCATCCCGACAAGATCTGTGATCAAATCAGCGATGCCATTCTGGATGCCCATTTGGTGGCCGGGCCGGAGACGCGGGTGGCCTGCGAGACAGCGGTCAAGTCCAACGACATTTTTCTGCTGGGAGAAATCACCTCTCAGGCCGATGTGGATTACCACAGTGTCGTAAGTGGGGTGCTGGAAGACATCCAATACCCTGCCGAGGCCGGCTTTCGCCCTGGCAACTACATTCTGCATGAACACATTTCCGAGCAGAGCACTCAGATCGGAGAGAGTGTTAGGCGCAAGAGGAATCTGGGGGCGGGAGACCAGGGCATGATGTTTGGGTTTGCCTGCCAGGAAACCGCGTCCCTCATGCCGCTGCCCATTCACCTCGCCCATCTGCTGACCAGAACCTTGAGCCAGCAACGCAAGTCGGGGAAGATCCCGTGGCTGCTGCCGGATGGCAAGGCCCAAGTCACCGTGGAATACAACCAAGGGTGTGCTGTCCGCATTCACACCGTGGTGGTCAGTGCCCAGCACATGGACGGAGTCTCCCACCAGCAGATCGAAGACACGATTCTGGGACAGGTAGTGGCTCCGGTGCTGCAAACGATAGACGTGCCCTCCACCGGTTTTCGACACCACATCAATCCCTCCGGCGCCTTCAGTGCCGGAGGGCCAGAGGCAGATGCGGGTTTGACCGGCCGCAAGATCATAGTGGACACATACGGGGGCATGGGCCGCCACGGAGGCGGCGCCTTCAGTGGCAAGGACCCCACCAAGGTGGACCGCAGCGCCTGTTATATGGCCAGGCTGGTGGCGAAGTGCATTGTCGCCGCCGGCCTGGCCACCCGCTGTGAAGTGCAATTGGCCTATGCCATTGGGCACGACCAACCTGTCAGCCTCTATGTGGAAAATTTCGGGACAGGCCGTCGCGATGTGGAGCTGGCCCTTATACGCCAACGGGTGGAGGAATGCTTCGACCTCTCCCCCCGAGGCATCATCCAGGCGTTGGCCCTCTTTCGCCCCATTTATCAACCCACAGCCACATACGGCCACTTCGGTCGCACTGACCTGACTCCCCCATTGCCGTGGGAGGATCTGGCGGTCGGCCCCGCCGCCGAATTCATCCGCAGCTGGCAGTAGCCGTTAGCAGGATCCCTCCCATGGCCAAGAAGAGCAGCAATGTCACCACGAGCCAGGAGGCCCGGCCGGAACGGATGGTGTCAGGTCAGCCACAGGTCCATGAAAGGACTCAGAATCACGCCTTGCGTCCCCGCGGGCTGGACGAGATGATCGGCCAAGATTCATTGCGGGCCAAGATGTCGATTCTGGTGGAAGCCGCCCGTCTGCGCCAAGAGCCCCTGGACCACGTGCTCCTCTATGGCCCGCCGGGTCTGGGCAAAACCACCCTCAGTCACATTCTGGCGTATGAAATGGGGGCCGAGCTCAAGATCACCTCAGGGCCGGCCATCGAACGACAGGGAGACCTGGCCGCCATATTGACCAATCTGAAGCGCACCGACGTGCTCTTCATCGATGAAATCCATCGCCTGCGTCCCGTCATAGAGGAAATTCTGTATCCCGCGATGGAGGACTTTCAACTGGATCTGGTGATAGGGGCCGGACCGGCCGCGCGCACTGTCAGGCTGCCCCTGCCCCAATTTACCGTGATCGGGGCCACGACCCGCCTGGCCTTGCTCACCGAACCCCTGCGGGCGCGTTTCGGCATTGTGGACCGCTTCAACTTCTATGATCAGCGCGCCCTACAGAAGATCGTGCAAAGAGCCAGTCAGGAGCTGAACATCGACATTGACCTGGTGGCTGCCCAGGAAATCGCGCGCCGCGCCCGCGGCACGCCCCGGGTAGCGCTGCGCATGCTCAGGCGCCTGCGCGACTTCGCCCAGGTCCGGGCCGCGGGCAAAATCGACATGCAAGCCGCCCACCAGGGTCTGAGCCTGCTGGACATTGATTTCCTGGGGCTGGACGACATGGACCGCCGCCTTGTCGACTGCATCGTCCATAAATTCGGGGGAGGCCCAGTGGGCCTGGAAACGTTGGCCGCCAGCATCAGTGAGGACACGGACACCGTCATGGATGTGGTGGAGCCGTACCTGCTGCAGCTGGGATTCCTGAAGCGCACGCCCAGCGGACGCGTGGCGACCGAACTGGCCTACAAGCACATTGGAGTCCTGCCTCCTGGTCAGGCCAACTCCAACCAGTCGCTCCTCTTTGATGATGCCAGCGCCGACTGACCCAGGTCGCTACTCGACAGTCAACTGGTAGCTGTCGGGCACCAAGGCGATCCAGGAGCGGCCTGGATTCAGGGGAATGATCCTGCCGTCCGCCGTGCGGAACTTCGCCAGCTGGCCCAAGGCCCCCGTATGCCAGGTGCCCTCGTACATCAGGCCATTGCGAAAAATGTAGGCGGGCCCGGACCCGAATATGTCATGGTCCAGGCTGCGGCTGCCCAAGGCATCCTCCACCAGGAAAGTGGAGGCATGGGGCACATACTGCACAATGACATTCTGGGGTGCAATCTGATACTGGCCATTCCGATCGACATGCGGCTCATCGCCGACAAACCGCAGATATTGTCCCGCGTCGGGATAATATCGAAAGTCCACGGTGGCATGAGTCACCGCCGAATAGGGAATGCGCACACGGGAAACTGGAGTCCCGCCTTCCAGCGGCTCCCCGAACTCAAAGCCCTGCAAGTCCATGGGCTGTTCCCGGGCGGTGTCTTCCAGCCAGCTGCGAATGCCGGCTGTACTGGTATGGAAACGGGTCAGTCCATTGCCCACCAAAAACGAGTACGGCAACAGCCCATGACTGTTGTCCAGGTCAATGTCAAAGTAGGGAAAGTCCGCCATGTCGCGCAAAAGCCGCCGAATGTGATCGCTGGCCCCGGAACACATGGTGCCGGCATTGTACATGTGGCCGAGATAGAAGTTGATGAGTCGGGCTGAGCGAATCGGTCCAATCAGGGGTACGTCCTCCCCAAAAAAAATGCCGGTCATCCGGGTCACCAGCTCCCCGTCCACCAGATATTCATACACCACATCGGCTTGGGACAGGCCGGACTGCGGCCGGGCCTGCAGATCAGAGGGAATGCAGACAGCCACGGCCCGTTGGCCCAGGCGCAGGGCGGACACGGGCAGCCCGGTCAGCGGGTTGATGTTGGCCTGCGGCGGATAGGAAAATCGGTGTTCCGGCAAATGATCAAAGGCCATGTGCACCGTCATGTCCCACAGCGTGTGGGCATCCGGGATCTGGGCATCGCTCAGGTCCATGGAATCGGGGACAAAAGGGATGTTGCTGGGCAGGGATTGCGGGGTCGGGGGCTCGGCGGCAAAGGTCAGATAGGCACCTGCCGCCCACCCTTCGGTAGCGCCGTCCGACAGACAGCAGATCCGGTACCAGGCGCTGTCTTCGCTGGGTTCCAGAACCTGCACTTCATCGGAATGGCTCAGTCTACCCAACACCAGGTACGTGGTGCCGGGGCCGCTGCGCACATTTAACAGGTTCGCGGTCACGGAGGCCCACCTGCCATGGTCACCGCCTGAGTCCTCGACCTCTCCCCGATTGTCGCTGTCGGTTTCCTGCTCGGCTTCGGCTTCTCCTTCTGTTTGCGTCACCACCGTCTCTGCCTGCGGGGTGGGAGCGGGCGTCGGCCCCATCACATCGGCGGCTTCCACCACAGGGGCGATCGAAGTGACTGTGCATCCTCCCAATGCCACTGCCACCATAAGGGCCGCAAAAGCCACCAAACTCAATGCCAAAAAGGAAAATCTAGGTTGCATAAGGATGTATCGCAGAAGACGTAACATGCCGAATACCGCATTGTAGGCACAACCCTGCACCCTCTTGCATTATGGCAAAAAAGCCACACCTTTGCAGGATGGACGGAAATTGCCCTCGGGGTTCACTATCAACAAGGGACACATTCCCTAGGGAATGTGTCCCTTCATGTTTTCCCGCATGGGTTCACCGCAGTTGCCCTGCAGCCTTGGCAAGATTGCCCTGCCAGGCCGAAGTCATTGCTTCATCTCCATAAGGGCAAAGACCCCGTTCTGGGGATCCTGCAAGGTGATGAGTCGGCCGTAGGGGAAATCCATGGCTTCATGCCAGGCCGCACCCCCCAGCTCCAGGGCTTGACTCGACGACGCATCCACGCTCTCCACCTGGAAGTACACGCGCCAGTTCGGTCGCACCTCACCCCACTCCGGCAGGATCTTGATCATCCCCTTGACACTGCCCTCCTCGGCAAGGGCTCCGCCTTTGTTGAACAAGGTGTACGCTCTGTTATTGGGATCCTTGGCCGTGGTCCAGCCAAAGGCGGAACCGTAGAATGCCGCCGAAGCATCCACGTCATGGGTGTCCAGCTCAAACCAGCAGGCCGCGCCTGTCTGATGTCGAACCTGCATGCCGATATGCGTCTTGGGCTGCCACAGTGAGAAGAGAGCCCCATGGGGTTCCTTGACCATGGCCATGCTGCCAGCCTCCGGTATGTCCACGGCATCCATCATCATCTGAGCCCCCAGCTCCAGGCACTTGGCCAGACTGGCACGCACGTCCTCGACACAAACATAGGAGTTCCAAAAGGCAGGCATCCCGGCCTCAATCTGTTCCGGCATCAGTTCGCTCATGCCTGCCACGTTGTAGCCATCCAGCCTGGCCATGGTATACATGATCTGACCATCAGGCATGACATGTCTTCAAATTCCCAGCCAAACATCGCTCCATAGAACTGTTTGGCTGCGGTGCGGTCCGAAGTGGGCAAATCTATCCAGTTGAAGGTGTGAAAGTCGTGGGAAGTGCATATAGCCATGTTGGGCGCTCCAATGCTTTGCGTGTGAGTGGCTTCGAGTCTCGGTTGGTGATCAAGAGGCGTGAGGTCCGCCAGCGACACAGAGCTTGCCTCGTACGGGTACTGCTTGACAGTCCAGCCGCCGAGACGGAAATCCTGGACAGTGGGGGCAAGGGGACAGCACCTGATTCTTGAGAACCATGGCAGTCTTGCACCAGGCAATCGTTACGGAACGCGCAGGTTGATCCCGACCTTCTAGGCCTCTGTGGTCGATTCCAGCAGAGCAAACACCCCACCCTGAGGATCCCGCACAGTGATCAGCCGCTCATTGGGAATGTCAATGGGATCATGGAGGGCTTCACCGCCCAGCTCCAAGACCTGGGCGAACGCGGCATCCACCTTGTCTACCTGGAAATAGACGGCCCAATTCGGAAGCACCCCGCCCCAGTCCGGCTCGATTTTCATCATGCCGCCCACCCAGTCTTCCTCCGCGCCAGCCTCGGCCCGGCTCAGGTTGGTATAGGCAGGTTCATGGGAATCCACGGCGGCCTTCCAACCAAAAGCGGAGCCATAGAACTGGACCGAGGCGTCCACGTCATTGGTGACCAATTCAAACCAGCAGGCTGCTCCCGGCTGGTGCATTGTCTCCATGCCCCTGAGATTTCGGGGCTGCCACAAGGAGAAAGAGGCCCCCTGGGGTTCTCGGACCATGGTCATGCTGCCGAGGTCATGGACATTCATGTCATCCAGTATCACCTCGGCCCCAAAAAGAGGTGTTCCGTACGGAACACCTTTCTCCAACCTGACCAGACTAGGCCTGCATATGGGCCATCTGCATGACGGTGAACACGGCTCCCTGAGGGTCCTTGATGCCGACCAGCCGTCCCCCCATTGGAATCTCCACCATGGGATGCAGCTGTTCCCCGCCCAGGTCCAGTGCCTTTTGCAGAGCAGCATCCACGTCCGCGACTTGGAAATACACGTTCCAGTGTGGCGGGACCGGTCCCATCTCAGGCCGGATTTGCAGGATGCCAGCCACACGCCGTTCCCACTCGTCGCTGCCTTCCCGCGCCTCCTGATTGAACATGTAATAGCCAGGATTGTCTGGATTCGGATCCGCGTCCACGTCCCAGCCAAAGGCTGCCTGATAGAAGGCAGCATCTTCAGTCGGCTTGTGCGCGTACAGTTCCGCCCAGAGGTAGGAGCTGGGCTCCATCATCACCTGGAATCCCTTGTGGACCTTCGGCTGCCACAACGCGAACACGGCACCATTGGGATCAGCCAGCGCTGCCAGCACACCGGAATCGAAAACCTCCATGGGTTCCTCCAAGACCTGGGCTCCCAGCGACTCGCACTTCTGGGCTGTGGCCCGCGCATCTTCCACGCAGACGTAGGAGTTCCAACACGGCAGCATGCCTGCCTCAATTTGCGGTGGCTGCAACTGCCCTATGCCAGCCACATGCTGGCCGTCAAGCAGAATCATGGAGTAGATGAAATTTCCATTGTCATACAGATTGTCGAACTCCCATCCCATCAAGTCACCATAGAACATGCGGGCGGCTTCCAGATTAGTGGTGGACAAATCCACCCAACAATATCTTCCGAACGAATGTTGTGAAACAGTTGGCATCAGTCTAGTACACCTTTTCTTCTCTTTCTCTGGATACCGATTGTATTCAGACCAATCTAACCATAGTTTATATTTCCTTATATTGCAACAAAATGTATCTTTATGCAACAAAATATTTTAGGGACTGCTTGCCTCGGGGTCATGTGGGCAGGCGAGAAAAACCGCCAGAGCCGGGAGCCAGTGCAACTCGAATCATCCAGGCCGCCGCGAAAACCCGTAGGATGCACATTGACTTCAAAGTCAATGCAACCTGAAAATTCCATGTCCCTCCTGCAATGGCACATGGTCGGTCAAGATCCGAGTTGGCTGACTTCTCCCCGTTCACAAACCAGATGCTCCCTGTCCAGGACCGGATGCCCGGGACAGGCTTCGGCCTACAGCGCTGTTCTGAGGCATCCTCCTGCAACCAGGCCACCGCATCGGTCCAAGACTCCAGATACGGGTTGCCTTTCAAGATCGTGATGTCTTGGTGTCAGCACCAGACGCTGGCAGAAGCTCCGCGGACACTTCACCTCACCCATGGCCCATAGGCCACGGATGGGTAGATCCATCCTGCCGGTTGCCTGGTCCCGCGGGGCACATCGAAGTAAACCTGTTGGGGGCTTGGCCCCTGCGGCGAAAATGCTCGTCGCGGATTGGCTCGGCAGGGTTCCCACCCTGTGCCGCCGGCATCTGGTCCACCGCCGGCAAAGGTCACACATCAGCCCCTTGGGGCTGGGGATTGGAGAAGCGGCTTACAGTTCCATGCTGTAGTCATCCACATCCACTTCCGCCGCCGTCTTCCGAGTCAGCTGGGTTCGGGGAACTCCTCCAGCCTCCACCACGATATGGGTGTCGGGCAACCTGGACTGGGCCCCGCGCCTGATCTGACGGCGAAAGGTCAGAGAGGCGAATTCATCCCCCTCTATCGTGATGTTGGCTGTATGGAGGTAGAACTTCTCCCCTTGACTATTGATCACAAAGAAGACATCCTGCTGCCAAATCTCACTGTATTCCGTCCCGTACCGGCTTTCGGGGATGATGGGTAACCTGGAATTGCTCACTGCTGTGTATCCGCTGAATGAAATGGGATTTATATTCATAAGTGCACATGCACACATGTAGTACAACGACCACAGTACGGGGCCTGGGGCACGGCGAGGGGCGTTCTCCACGGAGACCCTGACGACCCGTGCACAGGATATGCAGGAGTTTGGGTACTCATGTATATAAGTCCCAATGAAATCCCTGCCGCTGCCGACTAGAGATGGGGAAGGCGGAAGGCGCCGGCCCCGGCATAGGACGCGGCTTCTCCCAGTGCTTCTTCAATCCGCAGCAACTGATTGTACTTGGCGACGCGGTCGCTCCGGGCCGGCGCGCCCGTCTTGATCTGACCTGTGTTCAAGGCAACGGCCAGGTCGGCGATGGTGGCATCTTCGGTCTCGCCGGAACGATGGCTGATTACGCTGGTCCAGCCCGCCCGGTGGCTCATCTCCACAGCTTCCATGGCTTCCGAAAGGGTCCCGATCTGATTGACCTTGCACAGCAGCGAGTTGCACAGCCCCTTTTCGATCGCAGTCCCAATCCGTTGCACGTTGGTGACCAGCAGGTCATCGCCCACAATCTGCACCTTCTTGCCCGCCTGCCCCTGCAACATCTGCCAGCCTGCAAAGTCGTCCTCGGCCAGGCCATCTTCAATGCTGATGATGGGAAATCTCTCTACCCAGTCGATCCACATGGACACCAACTCGGCACTTTCCAATGTGATCCCCTCAATGGACAGGCGGTACTGACCCGTCTCGCTGTCGTACAACTCGGAAGCAGCCGGATCCAAGGCAATCCAAATGTCCTGACCAGGCTTCAGCCCGGACTTTTCGATGGCCTGCAGAATCAGTTCCAGGGCCTTCTCGTTGTTGCCCAGTGCCGGCGCGAAGCCGCCTTCGTCACCCACGTGGGTACTGTAATCCAGGCTGGCCAGCACATCCCTGAGGGCATGATAGACATGTGTGCCCCACTGCAGGCCCTGACGGAAGGTCTCTGCGCCCACGGGCATGATCATGAATTCCTGGAAGTCGGTGCTGTGTGCAGCGTGTGCCCCGCCATTCAGGATATTCATCATGGGCACGGGCAGCACATGGGCATGTACGCCCCCCAAATGCTGATACAAAGGCATCTGGGCCGCCTCCGCGGCGGCCTTGGCCACGGCCAGACTGATGCCCAGGATGGCATTGGCCCCATAATTCTGTTTGTTGGCGGTGCCATCGATATTGCACAGCAAGGTGTCCAGTTCCACCTGGCGCAGCGCACTGCGACCAACCAAGGCCGGACCGAGAATGGAATTCACGTTGGTGACCGCCTTGGTCACGCCCTTGCCCCGAAAGCGGCGGGCATCGCCATCGCGCAATTCCCAGGCCTCGTGCATGCCAGTGCTGGCTCCGCTGGGAACCGCGGCCCGCCCTGTGGCTCCACCCTGCAGCGAAACATCCACTTCCAACGTGGGATTGCCCCGACTGTCCAGGATTTCACGAGCGTGAACTCTTTCGATATTGAACATCCTGCTCCCTGCGGCACCCACAAATCTGACTTGGCCCTGACCATGACGACCCTTTCCGCCGGCACAGGTCTTCCCAACCGAGCTGCGCGCCGATTATAACGCAATGAATGGTTGAATTTTCGCTTTGTCCATGCTGGCGGGCAAAGCGATGGGGATCGCTTGAGGCAATTGAGTCTCTGCAGGGAAATCCGCATCACCGGCATCCCGTCTTCCCTGGTGATACAATTTCCGACTGGACCAGCCCGTTCTGGCACTCTTTCCGATGTTGCAGTCTCCTCTTTACCTGGATCATTCCGCCACGACCCCCGTGTGGCCGGAAGTGGTTGCCGCCATGGAGCCCTACTTCAGCCAAGCCTACGGCAATCCCTCCAGCATGCATGCAGCAGGCCGCAAGGCCTATGCGGGCCTGCAGCAGGCCCGCCAGCAAGTGGCTCGGCACATCGGGGCCAGACCGCAGGACATCATCTTCACCAGCGGTGGCACGGAGAGCGACAACTCGGCTCTGCGGGGCATTGCCCTGGCCCGTCGCCAGCAGACCGGTGTCCGCCGTATCGTCAGCACGCCGATCGAGCACCATGCCGTGCTGGAGACTCTGGAGGACCTGGCACAGGTGCATGGCTTTGACATAGAACTGCTGCCTGTCGATGCAGTGGGCCGGGTGCACCCGGCAGACCTGTCTCAGGCACTGGCAGAGCCGGCGGCTCTGGTCTCTGTCATGCTGGCCAACAACGAAGTGGGTACCGTGCAACCGCTGGCCCAGCTGGGCGCCATCTGCCAGGCACAGGACACTCCCCTGCATACCGATGCCGTGCAGGCCCTGTGCAAAGTCCCGGTCCACGTAGACGACCTGGGAGTGGCGGCCTTGAGCGCCAGCGCCCACAAGTTCCATGGGCCCAAAGGGGTAGGTTTTCTGTACTTGCGCCGCGGCACCCCGTTTCTGCCCCGTCAGACGGGCGGAGGCCACGAAGGCGGAAGGCGGGCCGGGACCGAGAATGTGCCGCTCATCAACGGCATGGCCCTGGCCTTGGACATGAACATGCAGGCAGCCGAGACGGAGTGGCCGCGGCAGCGCAAGCTGCGGGACCAGCTGATTTCCGCCGTGTTGACAGGTGTGGAAGGCGCCTACCTGACAGGCGACCCACAGCACCGGTTGCCCCATCATGCCAGCTTCGTGGTCTCGGGTCTGGAAGCCGAATCCATGCTGATCGGCCTGGACATGGCCGGCATCATGGCCAGCAGCGGCAGTGCCTGCACCAGCGGGGCGCACCAGCCCAGCCACGTGCTGTCTGCCTTGGGCATCAAGGCCCCGGACAGCTATGGCGCCCTGCGTTTCAGCCTGGGACATTCCACTACGGCGTTGGACATCGCCTTTGTCGCAGAGCAGCTGGCCAGCATCACTGCGCAGCTGCGGCACGCCATGGTGATGGTCTAGCCCGGATTCCGGCAGACAGACATCCACTGACCGGTTCCCCAGCATCAAGGCCCCACCCCATGAAGCAGGGTTCTTTTGCCGTCGCCGTCGCCATGAGCGGGGGCCTGGACAGTTCCATGGCCGCGGCCCTTCTGGTCGAGGCGGGCCATAGCTGCATCGGCATCATGATGCGCCTGTGGTCGGAACACGTCCCGGGAGCCGGGTCTGCCAACAAGTGTTGCTCCGCCGAGAGCGTGGATGTGGCCCGAGACGTGGCGGATCGGCTGGACATGCCTTTCTACCTGATCAATGTGGAGGACACATTCAAGCAGGAGGTGGTCGATCCCTTCGTTGCAGACTACCTGGCCGGGTTGACCCCCAACCCTTGCCTGAACTGCAATCGGCGCATTCGCTTTACCTTTCTCTTGCGATACGCGGCCCAGCTGGGCGTGCCCAGGCTGGCCACGGGGCACCATGCCCGCACCAAGACAGGACCTGACGGTCAGGTGCGGCTGCTGCGGGCGCGCGATCGTCAAAAGGACCAGAGCTATGTACTCAGCGTCCTGGACCAGGACCGGCTGCAGCGCGTGCTCTTCCCGGCAGGGGAGTATCTGAAGCCGGACTTGCGGGCCATGGCCCGGGATCGCAACCTGCCTGTGGCCGACAAGGACGAGTCCATGGACCTGTGCTTTGTGGCCGACAACAACTACCGGAGATTTCTGGACGATTGGGGAGACAGGCGTTGCCAGACTGCCGGCCCCATCCTGACCACGGCCGGCGTGGAGGTAGGGCAACACCCGGGGCTGTACCGGTTTACCATCGGACAGCGCCGTGGCTTGAACCTGCCCAACTTGACTGGTGAACCGCTATATGTAGTGGACAAGGATCCGGAACAGAACGCGGTCATCGTGGGGTCCCAGGCCGAGCTCAAGGCCAGTCGCTCTCACTTTGCCTTGACGCAGGCCAACTGGAATCAGGGCCGTCCGCCCCCCCCGGACATCGTCCTCGGATGCCAGATTCGCTACCGGGGCGCAGCCCATCCTTGCGAACTGCTCTGGGAGGACGCCGATGCGCCTACAGTCCGGTTGCTGGACATGCCTGCGGGCATTGCCCCAGGACAGGCTGCGGTCTTCTATGATGAAGACGTGTGCCTTGGCGGGGGTATCATTGGGGCATGAACTGGACTGAATGGTGGCTGAACCCGCCTCTGGTCCTGAGTGTTGCCTTGGCCTTGGGCTATGGCAGTCTCTTTCATCTTTGGCAAGGACGCACCTACCGGGACCTGATTGTCTATGTCCTGGCTGCAGGAATTGGATTTGGCCTCGGCCAAGGCTTGGCCATGCTGCTGAACTCGCAATGGTTTCAGATTGGCCAAGTGCACATTGTGGAAGCCACGCTGCTGGCCTGGTTTGTCCTGCTCATCGCCCGGTCCAAGCCAGAACAGTCACACTGACCCCATTCCAGCCCCATGGACCGCTTTCTGGACCTTGCCCGCGACATCACTTTCGTGTTGATCGCCCTGGAAACCTTCGTGGTGCTGGGCCTGCTCATCGTCTTGAGCCGCCAGGTCCTGAAACTGATCGGCATTGTCCGCAAGGGCATTCAACCCATTCTGGAAGACGCCCAGGATGCGGCCCGCACCACCAAGGCCACGGCGGAATTCGTCGGAGAGCATGTGGTCAAGCCCACCGCCGAAATCCATGGCAGGATTTCCGGCGTGCGTCGGGCGTGGAAAGTCCTTTTTGGCAACCTGCCCCCCGGCAGCGGTACCGACTCCCGCTGAGCCAGCGGTGCCGACCCCGAACCGTCTGCCCAGTGACATGCCCATATCCGCCTCGCTCTGGGATCCAACCGCCCTGCACGGCCCGGCCCGGGTTTCGGCGCTGCATGCCCGGATAGCCGAGGCACAGCAGAGACACCTGCTGCCGCCGCAGTTCGTCCTGGCCGCCTTTGCCCGCATAGGGGGTCGCATGCTGGAATGGCACCTGGCCGCCGAACCGGTACCGGTCGCCCTGGGATACTGTTTCCCGGCCCGCAAGGAAGACGGAACTCCCTGCCGCCTGGTCAGCTATCTGCCTCTTGCGCACAACCGCCTCCCGCGCCCCGACGTGCAGGCGCTGAAGGCGGCCTTGATGCGGCTTGGGCCCGACGCGGCAGTGCAGCTGCTTGACATCACCACGGCCGAGCACTGGCCTGATCCCCCACCGGTGGAAACCGTCGCAGGCATTGCCTACGGTCAGCCCAGAGTCCAGGACGCGCACGCGCTCCGGCAGCTGCAGGCGCTGGTCTGGCAGGCCCAGCCGGAGAACCTGTATCCGACTTTTCTCCATCATCCAGACTGCCTGGCAGCCTGGTCCCTAGTCGCGCGGGCCGAGGATCAGGTAGTGGGCTTTCTGCTGGGCTTCTGGCACGACGACGCCACACCGTCCCTGCCCCAGGGCTGGCCCGCGGCGGGCGGAGTCTTCGAATCGCAGACCTTGGGCGTACACCCCGACTATCGCCAGCTGAACATCGGCTTTCACCTCAAGCGCATTCAGGCCCAGGAACTGCAGAACCAAGGGATTTCCCATGTGCAGTGGACGGCAGATCCGCTGCAATACCGCAACGCCAGTCTCAACTGCAACCGGCTGGGAGCCGTGGGGACGCGGTTGCTGCCGGACTACCTGCCTTTTCGCAACGAATTGAACAGGGTGTCCGCCTCGCGGCTGCGCGTGGTCTGGTCCTTGCCGGCAGCGCCGCCGCAAAGGGCCCTGACGCAGGGCAGGGCCTTTGTCACTTCGGAGCTGGATGCCGAAGTGGACATTCTTCCCGTTCATCACAACCTGCAACAGGTGCGCATGAATCTCGATGCGCCCTGTCTGGCGATCGAGATTCCGGCGGACTGGACCCAGATGCAACGTACGGATCTGGCCTTGGCGCAGGCCTGGCGGGACACCACCGACGCCATTTTGACCCACTATCTGGGGCCCGCTCCAGGGCAATACATGATCACCCACACGGGCCGTCGCGGAGACCACTGCTATCTGTTGGCCACCCAGGTCGGCTCGGACCTGCTCCGCCGATATGGTGCGTAGTAGTCCGGCTGGCTACTCCGGCAGCGCAATATGCTCCTGCACATCATCCTGGGGTTCATACCCCAGCAGCAAGCGCGTCTCGGCCAAGCTCCACTTCATGTGCCGATTGCGGGACATGCCGTTCACGCAGATGACGGGGCCCGGCCACGCGTCTGAAGGGGCCAGCAAGGCCTTGGCAAACAGCTGCACGAAGTCCCGATTGGACAGCCACATCTCCTTGAACCAGCGATCGGCTCTCTGCCACGCGGCGCGCTCCGAAGAGGCAACGCGGTCTCCCGCCACATCCGGCGAGCCTGTAGCCGTCAGCGAAGCGGGATGATTGTCGCCGGCATTGCACCAGCCAATCCGCACGTTGACGAATTCCGTATCCCCCTGGCCTCGGTCCGCCTGTGCCAGTGCCCGGTACAGCCTTTCTCCCGCAAACTTGGCCGCCGCGTAGGGTGTGGAATCCATGGAGACCGCCTCCATCTTGACCACGGTGCCCACGCCATACGGAGAATCCGGATGGAGCTGGCCCGGGCCCACGGCGGCAGCCATGGGCTCGTCCTTGTACCGGCCCATCACATGGTTGGTGGTGGCAAAAACCACGCGCCGGCACCTGGGAGCGGCTACCGCCGCCAGACCTACATGCAGATTCATGTCCAACGACGCCGCGGCATCGTTCCATGTGGCTCTGGGCTCCGGCATCTGGGCCGCGAAATGCACGAGTGCATCACAGACCTCTATGGCCCTGTGCCAACTTGAGTCCTGCCATTGGCGCAAGTCGGCGGCCACGAAATCCAGGTCTGCAATCTGTGCATCCGGATTCTGGTCTTGCAGTTCCTGATGCAAGTCAGTCCTCCATGACCCAGGAGGATCTGCCCGATCGAGGCCCGTGATCCGCGAGACCGCGGGCATGGGAGACAGATGGCGTATCAGTTTCTGGCCCAGATTGCCCAAGGCCCCGGTGACAAGGATGTGCTTGCCCATGGACAGTCCCTTCTCAGCCCGCTGGGCACCGCTACAGGCCCATCAGGAAGCCGTAGATCTGCTCCGCATTGCCCGGCAGCATCTCATGGCCGAAGTCGGGATAGAGCTGCAGGGACTTGGCGGCCACGATCTTGTTGTAGATCGCAAACTGGGTCGAGGGCGGGCAGATCTGATCCATGAGACCCGTGCTCATCATCACCTCCGCCTGAATGCGCGCGGCCAGATGCTGCGTGTCCACATAGCCCAGGCGGGTGAATATCTCCTGCTCCCGCTGGTGCTGAGGATCGAACTGGCGGAACCACTGACGGAGTTCCGCGTAGGCATTTTCGGCCAGGTCCATCTCCCAGACCCGCTGATAATCTGCCAGGAAGGGAAACGTCGGGGCGGCACGCCGGATCCGCGGTTCCAGAGCCGCGCAAGCCACCGTCAGGGCTCCGCCCTGGCTGCCCCCCGCAGCGCCTACCCGATCGGCATCCACATGGTCCAGATCCATGACAATGCCCGCCAGCTGGGCCGTGTCCAGGAAAATGGAACGGTAGAGCAGCTTCCGGGGCGACTGGTCGGCCAGGCCCCGCACAATGTGTCCCCGCAGAGTCCAGCCTTGCGTGCCGCCCTTGTCCTCGGACAACCCGCCTTGGCCGCGGCAGTCCAGGGCCGCCACGGTGAAGCCTGCAGCCACATATCCCAGTTTTTCCACCCATCCTCCGGAGTTGCCGGAGTAGCCGTGAAAGAAGAGCACGGCAGGACTGCCGGGAGCAGGCTGCTTGGGCTGCAGCAACTTGGCGTGTATCCGCGCGTCGCCCACTCCCGTGAAATACAGGTGAAAACAGTCGGCAAAGGAGGTCTGGAAATCCGCAGCCACCAGCTCGGGCCGAGCCTCCTGCCGGCGCATTTCGGCCAGTCCTGCATCCCAGTAGGCATCCAGGTCGGCGGGCCGGGGATTGCGGCCCTGATAGGCATGAAGGTCTTCCAGAGACAGGTCGAAAGTCAGGGGCATGCGTTACCGCCAGGGAAAGCCAATGCAACAGGACAAGGACTCCGCCATTGTAGCCCAGATTGTCAGTCCGGGTCTTCTTCCTCCTGCGCTTCGTCGTCGGTCTCTGTCGCCAGCGCTGCCGACAGATCGGCCAGCACATCCTCGTGGCGCACCTGGGAATAGGACCCCCACAGGTCCTGAGCCAACTGTTCGGGGTCTGTCTTGACCCCTTGCTTCCTCCAATACTGGCAAATGCGGACCACATCCCGCGTCAACAACGCGAAGGCCTGCTTGTTGCCTGCCACCGGCACCACTTGCGGGAAGTCGATCAGGATGGCCCGGCCTCCCCAATAGAGAATGTTGTGGGCTGACAGATCGCCGTGGATGAGGCCGGCCTCCAGCATGATTTGCAGATTGCGCAGCACCTGCTCGAACAGGACCTGGGCTTCGGCTTTCCCCAGATGCACGCTGTGCAAGACGGGAGCCACTTCGTGCTCATCTCCAATGAACTCCATCAGAATGGCATTGGGAGCGGTTTCGATGGGTTCCGGCACATCGGCACCGGCAGCATGCAACTCGACCAGGGCATGGTACTCGTGCATCAGCCAAGAGGTCTGTTCCGCCTGCTTCCCATATTCCGTGCGCTTGAGCATGGCCCGGAGCACGCGCCGGTCGTAGGCCCGGGAAGTCTGACCCTGCGGGGTCAGCACATTGCGGCCTTCACGGTATATCAGGTCGTTGCGCATGGTGCGATGGCTGCGCGGGCGATACAGCTTGGCGGCCACGATCTGCCGCTGCCCCCTTTCCGTCAGGCTGCATCGATAGACATCCGCCTCCTTGCCACCTTTCACCTTGCTGAGCACATCGTCAATGTGATCGGTTTCGAAAAAGGGCCGCAACGTGGCCAGCAGCCACCTGCGCTCCGTGTGACCAGGCTGGTAGGTGGTCTCGAAATCTCCCGTGATGCCCCGTCTTTGTTCCTCCGCGATCTTGGCCCAGTGCCGCTGATGGTGAGGCACCTTGGGCACAAAATTGGATTTGGGCGGCCGGCGCACCAGCTTGGCGTCGGCCCGAAAGTCAGGATCGAATTCCTCTGCGTATTCGGCATAGACATCAATGTCAAACTCGTTCCCCGAGAACTGTTCTTGCATAAGTGAAAAATATTCTCTCTTTTGGATATCTGGCATCTCTTCTTCAAGCCAACAAAACAGGTGTCCCGCACCCTGCCTTCGTGCACGCTTGCCAGACAGGGACACACGGGAACCCAAGGTCCCTTGTTCTACAGATTGCAAAGAAAGAGAGTCCGCCGCGGCAAGACAGGCTGCGGCCGGAGCCAGGCATTCAGGGAAGGGCTGGCCCTGCGCAGGAGGCAGAGGCGAAACTGTTCCGCACAATTCGCAGATTCCGTGCACATACATCGAACTGACTCAGCATGCAATCGCCTCCTTTCTGTGTTATGAATATCACCAGATCAGTGTGTCATGAGGATACCACACACATGTCAAAGCCCATTCCCAAGACCCGGTTCCACAAATTCCAGAACAGAGGCGAAATTGCGGCCTGGGAGAGTCACTTGAACCGCAGATGGCCCTATCGTCACCAATTGGTGCGACACATGGCGGCAGAGCTGCGAGAGATGGCGCCGACAGGGGAGACGTTGCAGGTCGTGGAGTTGGCATCCGGCCCGGGCATGGTGGCCTGGCAGCTGCTGAATCAGGTGCCACAGATGACCTACACGGGGCTGGACTTCTCGGATCCCTTCGTGGCGTACGCTGAGCGGCGCCTGCGGCGCTTCGGCACGCGTGCCCGGTTTATCCATGCCGACTTGCGGCAAGACGAATGGCAGTCTGACCTGCCGCAACCCGTGGACGCCTTCGTTTCGCTGCAGTCCCTGCACGATCTGGGCGCCGAAGAGCAGGTGCACAGGGTGTACAGGGAGGGATTCCGGCTGCTTTCGGAAAGAGGGAAGTTTGTCAACGCGGACTTCGTGGTTCCGCCGCAACGCGCCAATGCCAAGGACCCGGGCCGGTTGTCGGTGGCCCGACACCTGGAGTTGCTGCAGGACATTGGGTACAAGTGGGGGGACCTGAGAGCCCGCCAGGACGACTTCGCCTTCATTGTCGCGGGCAAGTCCTGACGTCAACGCGCTGCACGCCAGTGGGCAGGTGGGGACATGTCCCCATCCACGATGGCAGCCCATCTGGGTCAAGGGGATTGGGCCAGGAACTCCTCCAGCCATTTTCCCGGTCTGGCGGGCATGACTCAACGCATGTCCAGGCAAAATCCATGTCCCACACTGCTCCATGGGCAGCCTGTACCTCCGGGGACCGCATCAAATGGCATTGGCGCAGTCCCGCAACACCCGTTGAGTGCTACACTGGCCCATAATCCAGCAAAACCGGGACGGGCTGTTGCGTGTAACACGGCGGCTGCGGCAGAGTGTCTTTGGACAAGAGGTTCCCGGCATTGCCGCATGAGTTGGTTCCAGTTCGCCCGAGGGGCGACGGCTGGGCCTTGACCGGACACAGAGCTGAAACCCGAGCATCATCAGCAGAGGACATACGTCAATGTTGCGATTTGTCGAAGAAATCATCCTGCTCCTGCTCCGAGATGACGGCAGAATCATACATGTGCCCAGCTGGTCGCTGGACTACGCCATTGCCGGTGGCGTGCTTATGGACCTGGCCTTGGAGAACCGCATCGATACCGATCTCAAGAGGCTGATTCTGGTCGACGCCACCCCGGTGGGAGACAGCCTGTTGGATCCAACCCTGGCCACCATCGCTGCCGGAGAGCAGCACGACACCCGATTCTGGATAGAACACACGGCACAACGCTCACTGGCGATCCGTGAGGAGGCTCTCTCCAGACTGGTGGCCCACGGCATACTGGAACGCCACGAGGATCATTTTCTGTGGGTGTTTCGGTCCAGACGCTACCCGCTGCTCGCCGGCAAGGTCGAGCGCGAAGTCAAGCAGCGCATCATGGGCGTTCTGTTCAGCGACGAGATCCCGGATCCCCGCGATGCCATGCTCATTGGCCTGGCGGACGCCTGCGACATTTTCAAGGAACTGCTGTCCCCAAGAGAACTGCACAGAGTCGCCGAACGCATTGAGCTGGTGGGCGGACTGGACCTCATCGGCCAAGCCATGTCTCAGGCCATCACCGACATCAAGATGCTGGTGGCCACCTCTGTACAGGCGCACATGCTTTGAATCGGTGCTCTCTCCCCTGCGTGGGTTGCTCCTGATATCGACGCATTCCCGTCGTTCTGGGACAAGGCACATGGGTCTGGAACTGTGGAAGCCCCCAGAAACCGCTCTCGCGGCACCGCATGGGTCAAGTCAACACCAAGATTTTGACAGGATGCGCAAGAGCCTGTCCTGCGGGCTGCTCCCGTAGGAGCGTTTGGCCGGTCGGCCGGGGCTGCCCTAACGGGATCTGGGGCCGTCAATCCCGTGCCGATGCCTCCCTGAAGAAGTCCTTGGGCCGTTGCCGTTTGCCTCGGGTCCCGCTGCCCCAGGGTAGGACTGGCATCAGCGCGAATCGCACCGCACCATCCAGCTGCTCTTCGCAGCCAGGTCCAAGCCACTCGCCAAAAGTGGCGGCCTCCTCCTTCCCCATCTGCTACGGACCATTTTGAAGCCATCCGTTCATTTGCGCGGCAGTACTTCCTGATTTCATGATAATATGAAGTGCATGTACACGAGAGGCCTTGCGCTGCCCGCCCCTGGCAGCCACTCGTTCTTTCTGTGGGGACCACGCCAAACCGGAAAAAGCACGTTGCTCAGGCAGCGTTTTCCCGATGCTCACTGGGTTGATCTGCTCAGGAGCACGGAATTTGTACGCTACAGCACCCGTCCCGAAATCCTGGCTCAAGAACTGGAGGCACTGCCTCAAATACCGTCCATGGTGGTCATTGACGAGATCCAAAAAGTTCCGCCCCTCCTTGACGAGGTGCACTGGCTCATGGAAAACCGCGGCGTCTGCTTTGCCCTGTGCGGATCCAGTGCGCGCAAAGTGCGGCGGGGCGGCGCCAACCTGCTGGGGGGACGGGCCTTGCGCTTTGAACTGCGGGGCCTGACAGCCAACGAGCTGGGAGACGCCTTTAATCTGGAGCGCATGCTCAACCGAGGGTATCTCCCTCGTATCTACGACACGGGGCCATTCCGGCAGCTGCTTGATGCCTACATCGCCGACTATTTGACCCAGGAAATCGCCGCCGAGGGCTTGGTGCGCAATCTGCCGGTCTTCGCGAAATTCCTGCAGGCCGCAGCATTGAGCGATGGGGAAATGGTCAATTTCCACAACATTGCCCGGGAGTGCGGCGTGACGGGGCACACTGTCAGAAGCCATTTTGAAATTCTGGAAGACACCTTGCTGGGATCCTGGCTGCCGGCCTTTCGCCGCAGAGTCAAACGCCGGATCACGCGGGCCCCCAAGTTCTACTTTGCCGATGTGGGCGTAGTGAATCGCCTGACGCGGCGGGGTGTGCTGGAACCACCCTCGGAAATCTTCGGCAAGGCCTTTGAGAATTGGGTGTTCCATGAACTCAAGGCTTTTGTGGAGTACCGGGACATCGATGCGCAGCTGTCTTACTGGCGGCTCCCCAGCGGCATTGAGGTCGACTTCGTGATCGGTGACATGCACATGGCCATTGAAGCCAAGGCGAGCGCCACGATCACCCGGAATCATCTGAAGGGACTGCGCGCCCTGAGTGCAGAACACCCGCAGGTGCAACGGCGGATTGTCGTCTCACTGGAACGCCGACCACTGCATACGCCGGATGGGATTGACATTCTGCCGGCACAGGATTTCGCGGCACAACTCTGGCAGGGGGCCTTGATCTGACAGACCCTTGTATGCCAACCTGAAGCTGCGTGGACAGAGAAGTATGGATGATGCCTCGGCGGGTGCCCGATCCAGTCGCAGGTCCTTGATGGGACCACCTGAGTCAAGCCTACAACCCGTGCAGTGCAAGCGCTCTCGCTACACCCCCGCGCTCAAATCTTGTCGATATGGAAGATATCCAATCATGATCTACGAACACATCCTTGACAATCAGCAGCGAACGGTGGCGGATTACCTCAATGTCCAGCTGACCAAGGCCGAGACGTTCCAGTTGGTTTCGGCCTGCTTTACGATCTACGGGTACGAACTGCTGGCCGATGCCTTGGACAGCATCCAGGATGTGCCTTTCCTCTTTGGAGATACGACCTCGGTTGACGATTTGGACCCGGGGAACCAAGAACCGAAGTCCTTTGAACCGACCGAAGACGGCTTGGTGCCCAACCATGCCTTGCACCAGAAGTATCTGGCCCGCAGGTGTGCCGAGTGGGTGAACCGCGATACCGTAGCCGTGCGTTCAGTCAGCCGGTCCAATTTTTTGCACGGCAAGATGTACCTCACTGCAGGCCCCAGACAGGCCACTGGTCTGGTCGGCAGTTCCAATTTCACGCGGAGCGGTCTGGGTATCGGAGGCCAAGCAAACTTGGAAATCAATTTAGCCGCTACCGACACTGCAATCTTGGCCGAACTACAGAACTGGTTTGGCCAGCTATGGAACAACGAGATGTTGACCCACGACGTCAAACCACAAGTACTGAACGCGCTGCGCGGATTGGCCGGGATTATGGTCCGGAACCGGTCTACTACAAGACCCTCTACGATCTGTTTCGCCGTGCTCTTGATACCCGTCGTCCACCAGGACATACACCATCGGCGCCAGGTCCACCCAGGATCTACGGGTTATGGGGAAGTTCTCCGCAGGGTGATGGCAATCTCTTCATGCTGGGAGCTCTTCCCCTTTTACATCAATCTTTTAAGCTCGACTGTGTGCAAAGTGGAGAGACGGTCGGGGGTCTTCAGGCCGTGGAGCACAGCGTGGCCCAGACCTGTGCGGGGGGCGGCCACGGGAGTTTCCGGATGTCGGTCGGGGACGGCGACATCGAAAAAGGGGCGGCGCCCGTCCAGAGGGCACTGCGGACGCAAGCCCGGACATCGGCGCATGTGGGGCGGGTCTTGGCATACCAAGCCGACCGGCGGCGGGGCAGGGGGCCGTCCCTGCCGCCGGAGATGCGCGGCCAGCACGAGCCAGTTGAAGAGCCCCAGCAGGGCCGGGGTGGGGTGGGCGCGGGCCGGGTCCGACCACGGGCGCTGGTCTGGACCCCCAGAGGCACCCGCACTTCCGGAAACGTGCCTTCCACCTGCCAGCGGCGCAGAAACCAGGTCCGAAGCGTGGCGGGCGCCAGATTGGGATCGGCACTGAGCCGGGCCGGGGGAGCCTGACGCCCGGCGGGGTCCCGCAGCAGCGCCCCGCGCCGCCAGACCGGCGGCTGGCCGGCATGGTGCCAGAGCGCAGTGCCCGTGGCATACTCCAACAGCGGCGGCGGCCCGTCCTGCCAGGGTGGGGCCAAGGCCTGCCAGGGTGTGCCGGGAGGCGTCAGCACGGCCGTCCGCGCGGGGCGGCCCGCGCCGCATCCCGGCGCCGGCGGGTGATGAAGGTGAGGGCGGGGGCCATCTGCTGGCACGCGGCCCGCACCCGGAGGGCCGCAGCGCGGCGGTCGCCGACCACCACCCGATCCCGGTCCGGCCGCCAGCGGCGCCCGCAGCCGCGCATCGGCCGGGCCCAGTCCGTGATGGTTGTGTGGCGGCATCCCCGGGCTGCGTGATGGCGGGGGGCGGGAGCCGTGAGACAGGGCACGGCCCAGACCCGGCCGGCCCACGGGATGTCCGCCAGCCACATCAGGCGGAGCCAGCGCAGCCCGGTCGGCTTGACGCAGTGGCGGTGGGAGGCCCGGACCCCGTCCCGATAGACCCCCGTGGCCGTGGTCTGCTTTCCCTGGCGTCGTGCGCTCGTCTCGTCGAGCCCCAGGATCAGGGGGCCGGTGGTCGGAGCCCGAGGCCGGATCAGCAGACCCAGCAGGACCCGGCTCACGGCCCGCAAGGCCCAGCGCGCCCGGGTGAGCCCCTGATGGCACACGGCAAAGCGGCGCTCGGCCTGCACCCCCAGCACATGCAGCGCCGCGGACACGGGCCGTTGGCGCGGCGCGCGGACGGCACCCAGGAGCAGGAGCAGGACCTGGCGCCAGGCACGCGGATCAAAGAGCGGCGCCAAGGGTTCCCGCAACGCGACACTGGAAGCAGGCAGGTGGGACCTGGTGGACCGCGGGGCAGACTTTGGTCCATCCTGCACCCGCCTGCCGTGTCCTTGGGGAACCCTCCACCTTGCGCAAAGTCGAGATAAAATCCCAGGCTAGGTGCTTAGGCGGCGCCACCTAGGGTGCATCATGGCCCACCGGATCCAGGCTGCCGTGGTGGCGGGCCGTGCTTCGCAGGCCTGGCTGACCCTGACCGACACGCTTGGGCCATCCAGGACTGTCACCGCGGCCTCACGCAGGGCACGGGCGTGGAGCAGGCCCAGGTGCGTTCTGTCCAGGCCCCAAATTGCCCACATCAGATTGGCCCTGCGGTCCTTCCTGCACCTGCAGGCCTGCCGCCTGCGCACGGGCATCAGCAGGCATGAAGCCACGGTAGCCATCATCCGAGAGGCAGGGCACCGATATTTGGCCAATCCGTGCTACACGGCGCCAGCAACTGCATAACCCTTAAGACTATAATAGGGCCATGAAAACTGCAGGCCCAAGGCCCAGAACAGGAGGGCGGGACATGGCTGTGGTCGGGATTCCCCCGGGGGGACATCCAGGCCCGGGGCTGGAGAGGTTGCCCGACACTCGGGCGTTGGCTGTGGCTGAGCTGTTACAGGTCCGGGTCCATCCGCATCCCGTGTATCTGTTTGGCTCGCGGGCGCGCGGCGATTGGGCGGAGCACTCGGACATTGACCTGATGGTCTTGTCGGAACAGGCCCTCTCACACCCGTGGGCCCAGAACCTCGCGTCCCGTCTGGAACCGGACATTGTGCGGCTGTTTGGAAAACCGGTCGAGATCCAAGTGTTCCATTGTACGTTTGCGGAATTTGCTTGGGGCCGGACCTCCCCCAACCATCTGGCCGGGGGTGTGCAGCGCGATGGTCTTAGCCCGGAGGGCGAACCGATGCCACCGATATCCCAAAACAATCCCTGGCCAGATACCCAACAGTGCCTGCGAGTCGCCCGCCGCAGCCTGCACGCGGCGCTCAAGGCGGTGGGGAACCAGGAAGACTATGTGGGAATGGCCTCCGTACACCATGCCCTGGAGAATGGTCTGAAGGCCTATGCCAGTGCCTGTGGATTGCACTATGACAAGACCCATCGGTTGGAGAATCTGGTCGCCCAGATCCAGACACAGGAACGCATGATCCCATTCCCGGCCCAGCCTTGGTTGAAAGCCCTGTCGGACTTTCGCAAGGAGGGGCCCTACCTGGCGGACTATCCCTTGCCATTCCCGGCCCAGGACGCACTCACCGTGGTCCAGACGTTATGTGGTGAGGTCGCCGCCCGGGCCCTGGAGTTGTGCCGCAAGATCCCAGCGGATGTGTCCTATGACCGCCTGCATTTTGCCGGAGAAGACCTATCACAGCCCCTGGGGGGCATTGAAACCGCCGCTCTGGCTTCCTTCCAGGTAGAGTTGCAAGTGGCGGCAGCCCGGGACGAAGGCTGGAATGAGGGACGGGTTGCCACCCAACGGGAGGCATTGCTGGATATTGCCCGGCTTCTGTGTGACACAGACCAGTTGGTGGCCTTTCAGCAGGAATTGGAGGACACCCCTTGGACCGACTGGCCCGACATCCAGGCAGTGTACTGGCGTTTTCGGCCTGGTCAAGGAGATGGTGGCGATTGACCCTTGGGCGCACCCCAAGAGGCCAAGCTTGCGGTGAGCTCTCTCGCCCAAGCGCAGGCGTACGCCTGCCCGCGCATGATGGGACGACACGGCAGTCCTGCATTCGGCAATATCTTCGTGGGACAGGGTTGTGCCAGGGACTGCTGGGCCATTGAGTGTGGTGGTACAGCCGACCACGGATTGTCCTAAGGCTATGCGCGACCTGTGTACTCCTGTCACCGTGGCGGACCCTGGTCCCGGTCCTGGTCGCTGGGACATGACCATGCACAGTTCCGATCTGCAATGTGACATTGAGGGTCATCTCCGAACCGTCGTCGCCGCGGACATGGCCCGCACGTGGCACCAGCGTGGACCGGGTATCAAAGGCAGGGCCAACCTGAAAATCAGCCGCCGACACCGCAATCTGGGCTATGCAGGGCCAAACTGGTGGACACGCCGTGGAACCACGGTCGGTTGCCCCAAGCCACCGCTACACGCGTTGCACCGTTCCGCAGATGCGGACCTAGCCTTCGGGCACTGCCACGTTCAATTGGTAGGCCGCCTTGGACAGGTTGCTCCACGTCACATCATCCACCGGAATGCCTTGGGCCTGCCGGGTGGCCGCGGTGCGCTGCTCCGGTTCGCCCGGCACCATGACAGCCTCCACCCCCTCCACCGGGGGATTGGAACGAATGGCCTCCACGTAGGCTTGGGCATCCCCCCAGAAGAGGGACAGGGCACGGAATGATTCGACGCGCAGCACCAGGAAGAGCACACCATTGCTCATCTGGCCATCCGTCAACTTCGGAGCGCCGCTGCCGGTCAAGACTCCCGCCAGCAGATCGCACAGCATGCTCAGTCCATACCCTTTGTGACCGGCGGCGGGCAGCATCACGCCCCCGTCGTACAGATCGGCAGGTGTGACCGAAGGCTTGCCCTCCTTGTCCAGAATGCTGCCTGGAGGCAATGCGGTGCCCTTGTTGAAGGCGATCTTGATCTTGCCTTCCGCCACCACGCTGGTGGCGAAATCCACAATGATGGGAGGCTCCTCGGCCAGGGGAATGCCGGCGGCCAGGGGATTCGTGCCCAGGAGCCGCTTGGTGCCACCAAAAGGAGCCACAATGCCGGTCCTGCCCCCCAGATTGCAGAAGGCAAGTCCAATGCAATCCTCGACCGTGGCCATGGTCACCCATTCGCCCAGCCGCCCCACATGTCCACTGTTCACGATGCCGCCCGCCGCCAGGCCCTGCGCCTTGGCCTTCTCAATGGTTTTCCGCATGGTCACGTGGGCAGACCACTGGCCGAAGCCCCGCCGGGCGTTCATGATGGTGACGGCGGGAGAGTCCTCCACCAGTTCCGGATCCGCATTCGGATGCAGATTGCCCTCCTTGATCTGCTGCAGGTACAGGGGAACCCGTACAATGCCATGCGAGTCGTGGCCTTGCAGGTTGCTCTCCACCAGCGATTCCGCCACGCGCTGCGCGATGGGCTGGCGCACGCTGGCGGCCATGAAAATGTCACGCACGAAGTCAATGAGAGTGTGCTGGGCTACGTGCCGCATGGAACTGGCTCCTTGGAGTGGTGGGAACTGCCCGGGGGCAGCCAGGGAAGGGACAGTGACAATTTCGCCTTGAAGGCAAGACTCGGCGCCAGGATGATGGCGTCCAAGGCCCAAAGGACCCTGATCTTTCGGGCCTAGGGAAAAAACAGCCCGATGAGATACCCGGCGTCCGGCGCCACGAAATATCCTATCACCAGGATCAGGATCTCGCCGCCCACGAGGAAGCCGGCCAGACGCCAGGCCCGGCGGGTGCCATAGTGTTTGAGAAAGACCTCGCCGCTGCCAATGGACAGCACGACGACTCCTAGGCCCAGCAGCAGGGCGCTGATGTTCTGCACGTTAAAGCCGACCCAGTATTCCCGTCCGTATGCCTCGGCAATCACGCCAAAGAGCCTCAGCAGGCCACTGTAGGCGGCCATGACAATGTCCACCGCAATGACCACTTCCGCTATGCCCAGGGCCGTGACAAAGAGCCAGATGAGGAACGTCAGGATGGCAATGAGAGGACGCGGCACAGTGGTTGACCCAAGCGACATGGACTCCTGCTATTCAACCATACTTCTTGCACGGCACTGGGAGTAACGCCCGCAGTCCCATAGCTCTCGGGCCCCGCAGTCCCGCGTGGAGGTCCCCCATGCGCCACCCGGCTGGAATCGGTGCTGGGCGGTTGTGTCCCGGCAGGTGCCGAGACGCTATTGCACGCCCTGCAGCGTCAACCTGTCCGCAAAGTGGCAGGCCGCCACGTGGCCCTCTTCCACATCCACCAAGGAGGGGGCTTCGTGCTTGCAGATGTCCTCGGCATAGCGGCAGCGAGGATGAAAGTAGCAGCCCGAGGGCGGATTGGCCGGATCCGGCACTTGTCCCTCCAGCGGTATGCGCACCGTGGGATTGCGGGGGTCCGGCTTCGGCGAGGCCGAAAGCAACGCCTCCGTGTAGGGATGCCTGGGGTTCTGGTACAAGGTCTCGGCCGAAGCGACTTCCACCAGCCGCCCCACATACATGACCGCGACCCGATCCGAAATGTGTTCGACCACCGAAAGGTCATGCGCCACAAACAGGTAGGTCAGATCAAATTCCTCCTGCAGGTCCTGCAGCAGATTCAGCGTCTGGGCCTGAATGGACACGTCCAACGCCGACACCGGCTCATCCAGCAGAATCAGGGACGGACGCAAGGCCAGGGCGCGGGCGATGCCAATGCGCTGCCGCTGCCCGCCCGAGAATTCGTGCGGATACCGCTCTATGTGCTCGGCCCGCAGGCCCACCGACTCCAGCAGGCTGACCACATGGTCGCTGGTGGCCCGGCCTTGGTCCAACCCATGCACCTGCAGAGGTTCCCGGATGATGTCGGAGACGCTCATCCGAGGGTTGAGACTGTTGATGGGATCCTGAAAGACCATCGCGATCTGCTGCCGCAGCGGCACCAGTTCCCGCTTGCTCAGGGCTGCCAGGTTGTGCACCTGCACCCCCTGCGACCCATCCAGGCTGCGTCCCCGAAACAGGACTTCGCCGTCCGTGGGATCATAGAGCCGGATCGCGGTGCGTGACGCCGTGGTCTTGCCGCAACCGCTCTCCCCCACCAGCCCCAGGGTCTCGCCCTGCCTGATGGAAAAACTGACATCGTCCACGGCCTTGACATGGCCGGCCACGCGCCGCAGCAGCCCTTTCCGAATGGGAAAGTACTTCTTGAGGTTCTTGACCTGCAGAAGGGTTTGCGAGTTATCCATGCTGGATGACACGATTCAACTCCGCCACCTTCTCGGCATCATGCAACAGGCAGGCAGCCTTGTGTTCCGGGCCCGTGTCCAGCAATACCGGCGCGTGGATGTCGCAGAGCCCAGGCATCACCTCCGGGCACCGGTCATGAAAGTGGCACCCCGTGGGAATGTGGAAAGGGTCCGGCACCATGCCTTCAATGACTTCCAGACGGCGGCCCATGGGCCCTCCGATCCGGGGAATGGACTTCAGCAGCGCCTTGGTGTAGGGATGCTGCGGATCGTAGAAGATGGTGTCGGTCTTGCCCTGCTCGACAATCCGTCCCAGATACATCACGGCAATGTCCTCGGCCATCTCCGCGATGACCCCCAAGTCATGGGTGATGTACATGATGGCCATCCCGAACTCATCCTTGAGTTCCAGCATCAGGTCATTGATTTGGGCCTGCGTGGTCACATCCAGGGCGGTCGTGGGCTCGTCGGCAATCAGCAGCTTGGGGCCGCAGGAGAGGGCGATGGCAATCATCACGCGCTGCCGCTGCCCGCCGGACAGTTCATGCGGGTAGCTGTCCACCCGTTCGTTGGCGCGGGGGATGCCCACCCGATCCAGCATCTTCACCGCAATTTGCCGGGCCTCGCTCCGGGGGATCCGGTTCTGCCTGCGGATGGCCTTGGCCATCTGCTCCCCCACTGGCTGTCGGGGCTTCAGATGCAGCTGCACGGCTTCGCCGATATGCAGGCCGGCGGTGTACACCGGCGTCAAGGAGCTCATCGGCTCCTGAAAAATCATGGCGATGTCGCCGCCGCGCAGGCTGCGCATGAGGGCCCCATTGGCCTTCTGCCGGGTGATGTCGATCACCTCGGTGCTGGTGCCGTTCTCCGCGGCGCCTTGCCGATAGTAGAGGATTTCGCCGTTGACGATGCGCCCATTCTGGGCCAGCAAGTGCATGATGGCCCGGGCCGTCACCGACTTGCCGGAGCCGCTTTCCCCGATAATGCCCATGGTGCGGCCGCGCCGCACCGTGAAGTTGACACCTTCCAGGGCCCGCACCGTGCCCCGCCGCACATCGAAATGCACCTGCAGATCCTTTACCTCCAACAGGACTTCGTGGTCTGCCGTCGCGTCCATGTCACTGCCCCCCATACGGATCCAGGGCGTCGCGCAACCCATCGCCCAGCATGTTGAATCCCCAGATCACGAGGATCACGAACGGGACCGGAATTAGCAGCCACGGCGAAAAGCGAATGGCGCGCAGGAAGGACACCTCGTACAGCAACACACCCCAGCTGGTCAGCGGCGGGCGCAAGCCCAGACCCAGCCAGCTGAGGGCAGTCTCGGCCAGGATCATGCCAGGGATGGCCAGGGTGGAAATCACAATGATGTGACTGGTGGCCCCCGGGATCAGGTGTCGAAACATGATGCGGTGATCACCGGCCCCGAAACTCTGGGCCGCCAGCACATACTCCCTTTCCCGCAAGGACAGGACCAGGCCGCGCACCTGCCGCGCCAGGCCGCCCCAGCGCACGAAGGCCAGAATGACAGTGAGCAGGAAATACACTCGGATGGGAGATGCTTCGGGAGGAATGGCCGCGGCCAATGCCATGAAAAGTGGTATGTCGGGGAACGCCGACAGGAACTCGGTCACCCGCTGCACCACCAGGTCCACGACCCTTCCATAGTATCCGGAAATCACGCCCAGCGTGGCCCCGAAGCCGATCGTCAGAAACTGCCCGATCAAGCCAATCAGCAGAGAGAGACGTCCCCCAAAGATGATGCGGGAAAAGATGTCTCGTCCCACGCGATCGGTGCCAAACAGGTAGAAGTAGCTGTCTTCCACCGCCGGGTCCGTACCGACGAGATGAATGTTGCCGGGGATGAGGCCCGCCAGCTTGTAGGGTTCCCCCTTGACGAAAAAGTGCAGGTCAAACGTGACGGTCTCATCGCGGATGTAGAAGCGCTTGCGCAGCACCATGTCCAGTTCTTCCGTCATGCCGTAGACAAAAGGACGCAGGTGGAAGGTGCCCTCCGCGTCAAAGAAACGCGGCCACTGCGGCGGCGCATCGATGTAGTCGGACGTCAGATTGACCGGATAGGGCGCCCAGAACTCGGCCGTCAAGGTACACACGAAGTAATAGACCAGCACCAGAATGCCGCCTGTCATGGCCAGCCTGTTGCGCTTGAAGCGCCACCAGACCAAAGACCAGTAGCTCTGATCGATGGCCTGCGAGCCACTGGTTTCCTGCAGGCCTTGAGACAGGGTTTCAGTCATTGCGCCAGGTCACACTTCAGGTCGGGACACGCACGCTATTCAAGGCGAATGCGCGGATCCAGCCAGGCCAGAGCCAAGTCGGCCAGCAGGTTGCCCACCAGCAGAATGACCGTGAAGAACACCAGTGCCGTGCCGGCCAGATACATGTCCTGTTTTTGCAATGCCGTCACGTACAGGGGCCCAATGGTAGGCAGGTTGAGCACTATGGCCACGAGGGCATTGCCCACAATGATGCCGGGCAGGGCCTCGGAACCCAGGATCACAATCAACGGGGTGAGGGCCATCCGCACACCGTGCTTCCAGGTCACGGCCCGATCGGTCAGTCCGCGGGCCCGGGCGGACTCCACGAAGGGCTGGCCCAAGGTGTCCAGCAGGTTGCCGCGCATGATGCGAATGAGGCCCGCCGTGCCCGTCACACTGCCGATCAGGGCGGGGATCCACAGATGCTTGAGCAAGTCCACCACCTTGGCCCAGTTCCAGGGCGCATCCCGATACTCCTGCGAAAACAGGCCGCCGATTTCCGTCTCGGTCGTCTGCCAGACCACATAGAGAATCAGCAGGGCCAGCAGGAATCCGGGCACCCCCAGGCCGATGAAGCTGATCGTGGTGAAAAACTGATCCCCCAGCGAATACTGATGGGTGGCGGAATACACGCCGATCGGAATGGCAATCGTCCATACAATCAGAATGGTGGCGATGGCCAACACCACCGTCAGCGAGAGACGCTGTTGCACCAGTTGGCGGACCGGTCTTTCAAATTGGAACGATTCGCCGAAGTCGCCCCGGACGAAGTTGGTGATCCAGGTGATGTAGCGGGGGAGCAGGGGCACGTCCAGACCGTACCGCACCCGGTACTCCTCGATGCGCTGTTCGGCGCTGCGATCGCCGCGGGCTTCCAGTTCCGAAAGCCGCTGGGTCAGGAAGTCGCCGGGCGGCAGTTCAATGATGACAAATCCCACAAAGGAGACCAGGGCCAGCATGACCACGCTGTAGCCCAGCCGCCGCACGATATAGGTCAACACGGGACGGCCACTCCCGTTTCACGCCAAGACGGCACGGCACCACTGGAGGGGCGAGGGGGACAGACGGTGGAGATCACGGTGGCACGGTGGGGGGGTGCAGGCAGGGCCGCACGAAAGGCCATGCACGGATGGGAGAGAGAGGGGAGCAACCGCGGCTGCTCCCCTCCCATGCCCTCTCTTGCCTCTTACTCTTTTACTCTTCGGTCATGTAGAACTGTTCCGGATGCACATTGCCGGGACTGCCCGGAGCCCACGGCCCGAGAATCCCGAAACTGGGTACATTGTGGAAGTTGTTCTTGACCACCACGGTCATGGGTTGGTCGCCTGCCCCGCCCAGGGTAAAGGGACCTTCCTCAATGTGGATGCGCACGGCATCCCATACCAGCCGGTGGCGAGTCTCTTCATCACCCTCTGCCAGGCCCGCGTCATAAATGGCCATCAGGCGATCCACGACACCACCCGCCGGGGGCTCTTCGCCTTCGGCTCCGCCCGTCTGGTTCCACTTGCCTTGCATCGGCCAGGCCCGGTTGTCCCGGGTCGGGAAAATCCAGTCTGGATAGGTCCAGATGTCCAGCTCGGACGCGTGACAGTTGCGGAACATGAATTTGGCTTCCCGCTGGCGCAGACCCCATTCGGGCTGGCCAAACAGGTCGTTGATGGTGGTGTCAATGCCCACGGCGCGCAGCTGTTCCGCCAACTCGATGTTGGAATTCTCCGAAATCGACTTGCCGCCCCAGTCCCCGGAGTCGAGGATCAGGTTGAAGGGCTTGCCACTGGGCAGGTCCCGCCAGCCATCGCCGTCCGCATCCACAAAGCCCACGTTGTCAAAGCGCGCGACAGCCAGTTCGGGATCGTACTCCGCGTCGGCCGCAGCCCAGGCCTCAAACACCGCCTGACCCTCATCGCTGGCAAAGTGCCAGGCCTGCGGGCTGATGGTGGACTGCTGCGGAATGCCGATGCCATCCCAGACCACGTCAATCAGGCGGTCACGGTTGATCGCCACGGAAATGCCCTTGCGCCAGTCCACTGCCCGGAGCAGGGCCCGGATCTCGGCATCCTTTTCGGGATCGTCACCGTCGCCAATGTAGTCCTGGTTGATGAGCCAGCAAGGCCAGCCGCCTGCGCCGTTCACCCAGTCCGTGTAGATCGTGTAGCCCACCTCTTCGGCCTTTTCGGCCAGAATGGGGTAGTGCAAGGGGGTGTTGGACCCCTCGCGGAAGGAGGCGTCATACTTGCCCTGCGTCAGGTTGAGCAGACGGATCTCCTCATCTTCGACCAGTTCGATGTCCATGCGATCGATGTAAGGGAGTTGGTTGCCCGCCGGATCGACCTTCCAGTAGTAGGGATTGCGCACCAGGACCGTGCGCTCGCCGGGCACATACCTCTCGGCCTTCCAGGCAAAGACATTCGGGTGATCCGGGGTTTCAATCCACTTGCTCTTCAGTTCGAAGTCTTCCCAGGTGGTGGCTTCCGCCCCGATGCCGGGCTGGAACTGCTCGAGATAGTGGCGCGGCTTCATCAGGGGCTCGAATTCCCAGAAACCCTGCGCCAGCACCGTCGGCACGATCCACTTGGCTTCGTTCCATTCCCAGGTCATGGTGTAGTCGTCCACGAACTCCACGGACATGAGCGTCTCGTCTTCGCTGAACCCATACCAGGGCACCCGGATCACGCCATAATCCTCGTTGTTGGCCAGGTCTTCCCACCAATACCGCAGGTCATCGGTCGTGAACGCTTCGCCGTCCGACCACTTCAGGCCTTCCCGCAGGTAGTAGGTGACCTTGGTGCCGTCCTCGTTCCAGACCCAGTCCTTGAACAGACCCGGATCGTATCCCGAGTAGTCGGCCTTCCAGCGAATGGGCGGGTCATAGGCAATCATCTTGATGTTGCCCAGACCGGCATCCCAGGCAGCGGTCTGCCAAGTGCCGCCATACTGTCCGATCTCGTCGACCACCGGCACGGTCACATAGTCCTTGGGCAGCCGTTCCTCCACCGGCGGCAGGTCGCCCGAGGCAACCAGTGCGGCCAGCATGGGAGCTTCGCCGAACGGTGAGTCCGACACCATTTCCTCGCCGCTCGTCTCCTCAGCCATGGGGGCTTCGGCCTCTTCCGTCTCCGCGGCCGGAGCTCCTCCCCCACAGGCGGCCAAGGCCAGCAGCGAAATCAGCAAGACGCTGACGAGCAAAAACTTTCGATTCATTCCGATGTCTCCTGTTCCATTGGTTGAAAGGCAAGGCCGAAACCGTTGGGTTGGGCTCAGCCGCACAAAATTGTCCATACCCACACACCGGTGGCGCGTTTGGCGCCGCTGTTTGCGTTGAAGGCTATTTTCAGTTTACAGGTATGGACCGCGAAGCGATACTAACACAGGGCAAGATCGATTGGTCAAATTTCTTGACGCTCGTGTGGGCAAACGCAAAATCGAGCAGGGTCACAGAGCCGTGGACATTGTGGAGATCCCGATTTCCGCCTGAAAGGCATCGTCGCCCCAAGGCCATGACTCCCTGGAACAGGACCCGCTCCTGCCTGACCGGGATCCATTGTGCCATCCTGTCTTTCCTTGGACCTCACCCGATCTGTTTCGTACAAAGTCGAGCCAAGCCAACCGCTGCACCAGTCATGCTATCCCAAGTCCCCTCAACGATTTTCCTGGGGGCCACGCCAGCTCCCTCACGAGAATCTGACCCCCGGCGGCCCAAAACGTTGCACTACCTCGACAACAGGGCCCCGCAACCATGGTGTCTGGAAGGGGTCGTGACCGCCATTCAGCGCAGCCCACGGCGTCCTTCCAAGATGGCCAACCATTGCCTTGGCCCACTGCATATCACCCCCCGATTCCCGGAGCTGCAACGGCACTGGACAGACAGAGGCCATGCCAGGCAACTCGGTGGCATGGGGGCCGAAGCCGAACGGCTGTGCACGGCAGATTGTGCAATGGTCTCGTCCCTGTTCCATCTCTGCACTGTGGCAATGCCAGTGGGGAGAAGCGCACCTTTGCCGGGCCGGAACGATAGCGTCCCTGGCACCAGAACCACGAAAACCGGCTCGCCGTCAGCGAGGGCCATATGCAGATCGTGAAGAGGCAACTCATGCTCCGCTGATGGCCTCTGCACAAGACATTCTTCCAGCGCTCCCGTGGAAAACTGTATTCCGGCGTGTTAGCATTTGCGGGTCTAGCACTTGACTTCAACTTTACATACGGTTGCTGCCGGCCAAGGTCATTGGGCCACGTCTGGATCTGGACCCACCCTGAAAACCCATATGCAAGAGGCTGCCATGATACTGCAACGCCACTTTGACGATTCCCGCCTTTTCTGGTCAGCCAATGGACAGGCCTTGCCTGCCGGAGTTGACCTGAAATTCCTGCTGACCATGGGACAGGAAGCCATGCTCGCCTTTCTGCAGGCCGAGCAAGGCGGTCCGATGGCGGCAGGCTCCTTGCAGCCCCCCGTGGAACCGGACCAGGAAGTCTGGGGCAGTGGTGTAACCTACATGCGCAGCCGCCAGGCCCGGGAGGCCGAATCCGAAGCCGCCGACGTGTATGCCGCGGTGTATGAAGCGGCACGGCCCGAGATCTTCTTCAAGGCGGCTGGCTGGCGCGTCCAGGGCCATGACCAGCCCGTGCGCATCAGGGACGACTCGGAGTGGAACGTGCCGGAACCGGAATTGACGCTGGTCATCAATGCCCGGGGCGAGATCGTGGGCTACACCGTGGGGAATGACATGTCTTCCCGGGACATCGAAGGCCTCAATCCGCTGTACCTGCCTCAGGCCAAGACCTACAACGGTTCCTGTGCCGTAGGGCCGGCCATCATACTTTGCCCTGTGGCGGACCTGGCAGGGCTGCAGATCCGGATGCGCATCGAAAGAGGCGGTACCGCGGTGTTTGGTGGTGACACCTCGACCGCCAACATGAAGCGCACCTTGCCCGAGCTGGCCGCCTACCTGTACCGTGAACTGCGTTTTCCCCACGGCGCCTTGCTGATGACGGGCACCGGCATAGTGCCGCCGGACGAGTTCACCCTGGCCCAGGGCGACGTCATCTCCATCCAGATTGGGGAATTGCTCCTGCGCAATCCCGTGGCTCCCTAGGCAGGGGACAGGGTCCAGCCCCGGGATTATTCCAGCTGGGAGTTGAGCTTGATGCTCAGGTCCTCCAAGGCATGGAGGAGGGATTCGGCCTGCGCAAAGTCCGGGAACAGCACCTTGGTCCAGTAATTCAGCTCCAGGTCATCATCGTCCGAACGGAACTCGGCCTCGATGTCGTCCAACAGCCCGATGTATTCTTCCGACGTATAGGAGAAGATGTTGGGCCGGCCCAAGTGGGCCCGGAGAATGGCGGGGGCGCTGACCGCCTTGTATGTGACATCCCCTGTGTCCTCGTCCTTCTCCCTCATCTGGGTTACCAGTTCAAAGTCGTAGGTGCCATCAGGCACCCCCAAGGAAATGGCGTAGGCAGTGCGAAAACGCTCTGGATTGGACTGCACTTCGCCTGCTCCGCCCGGTGCGAGCGGACCGAAACAGAGGTCAGCCGGGCGCGGTGGATCCCCGCCTTGACCAGGCAGGACCCCCCTGCAATAGTAGTGCTCGCTGACTAGCCAATTTGCCTCTGTCTCCAACCGGATCCGATGTCGGTAGGCAATTCGGCCGGCTCCCTGGTCTGCACTGGGCACGGTCCGGACTGTCAATTCCACATGGGTTTCCTGCTCGGACCTGTCTGACCGCACATAGTCTCCAGGACCGAACCTGGACGGGTCCAGGAAGTAGACAGTGCGGGCATCCGGTGAGCCGGCCGGCTCACCGGTCATGGCCAAGACATGGCTGTTTGGCAGGTCTCCCTGCAAGGGCAAATCGGTCAGGACTGCCAGATTGGGAGTGTGCGGGGTGATTTCACACTCCTGGGCAGGATCACCCGGCTGATCACAGCCAAACACAATGTTCGCCTGGTAGGCGCCGAAAAACAAGGGGCTGAGCAAGGTGGTGGCGTACTCCACCTCGGGCGGCGCGCTGAGGCGGACCCCCTTGCCCCAGGAGAGTGCATACACCTCCACGCCGTACTCGTACCCCGGCTCCAGATTGAGATCATGGGCCATGAGACCATCGACACTCGGTGTGCGGTCCAACACCGACTGCACTGTCGGAATGTCTTCCTCCCTGGCCAATTCCGAATAGGGCGTGGCGATGACCAGGTAATGGGGAAATTCATACCGGGCATCCAGATCATGGAACACGACCGTCATCCGTCCCGTCTCGGTCTTGGGCAGGTCAAACAACGAGGCATCATCCAGGGCCAGCGGCCCAGGAGACCAGTCCACGATCAATTCCTCGATGACGACAGCGGGGAAACGCAGTGGCTCAGGGCAGCTCTCGCTGCCCACTACAAAGGCCGAAACCCCTGCTCCGGTGTTTGCGACCATCCAGCCCAACAATACCGCGCACAGAAGCCAGGCGGGACGAAAACGGCTGTACATGGATGCCTCCTAGAATTCCGAATGCAGGCCGATGCGGTTTCCTTCCGTGTCCAGAAACCATGCCGTGTAGCCGTGTTCCCCTACAGGCTGCTTGGGCATGACCACCTTGCCGCCAGCGGGTTCCACTCGGCTCAATGGCTCACTCAGATCCTTGCCGGCGTACAGATAAACAATGGCGCCGTCCGTACCGGGCTGGTAGAACTCCCCGCAGGACAGAGAACCGCCTGTGCGGTGTTCCGGAAAATCAAAGAAAGCGAATTGGAGCGGGTCAGCCTCCACGATGTCCAATTTCCAGCCGAACACTTCAGTATAGAAACGCACGGCCCTGTGCATGTCGGTCACCGGGATTTCAAACCACGTCATCAAGTTTTCCATGTTCATCCTCTCGGAACAAGGGAACAGAGCAAATTCCGGGCTTGGGGAGGCCGGACGCGATGCAATACTTGGAACCCGCGGCATGGCTGACCGCTTGCAGCCAATGCCCAGACATTCTTGTAGTTTCCCCCCATTCCTGGGTAACGGTCAAGTTTCATGCCAGTGCAGATCTGATGGAACGGAGTCTGGGAACTGCACATTGGTGGTCCCAGCCGCACTCCCATTGTTTGGGAACGGACTCAATGCAACGGTACTGCATCACCGGCCCACAGCGTCAAGATCACACACCCGACATTCCGGCCTGGGGCGCACCGAAATCCATGACATGTACCGGGCTTCCCGTTCCCGCTATGCTCACGGCCGTGCGAGATCTCCGGGTTGACGCCGCCAAGCAGAGCAGTGGCTCCTACAGTACGTCAAGAGAGATGCCCGGCCATGCAGGCAGTACCGCAGAAAGGCTCTCGCGTCTGGTGGAAGTCTGAGGATAATGCAAGCATGGGACATCTCTGCTGGATGACAAGCACCATACACACCTGTCCCCGAGAGCGGCACCAACGAAAGACTTCATCCGCACATTGGTCAGCAACCAAAATCAATCGGAACCGAGTGGTGCAAGCCTGACTTCACCCCAGTCCAGAACAGGACCCGATGGGTCCCGCAATCGGTCCAATGCCACGGAAAGGTCGTTGAAATCTTCCAAGTATCCCTCCAGAACCTGACGGACGACATCGGCACGGCTGCGTCTGAGTGCCGCCGCTGCCGCGTCCAGCGCTTCTGCCAGTTCATTCGGCACTCGGACGGTGATTTGGATCATCGAAGCATCCTCCGCAGTGTTCTTGAAAGTCAAACAACGCCACGGGCATCAATTTGCAATGATTGCAATCTCATTAGGACTTGCGTCTCAGTTTCTGCAGCGTTCCTGTCGCAACTCCGGGGATTTGTCCTATGTGCCCTTATTGTCAAAACCTTGTGATTGGTGCAAACAGAACCCTAACCTATTGGGTCAGTGCCCAGGAATCCGCCCAGCTTGGAGGAATGGGAAACTTGCAGGCGTAAATAAAGAGACCTATATACTGAAGTACACAGTCCCATGCGTGCTATAATGCACGAAAGCGACATGCCATCTCACCGACATGCCGCTTTCTCACAGACAAGGAACCTGTATTCCGTGCCTGCCTCTTCCATTGTACCTGAAACCGAGACCGTCCCTCGCACGGTGCGTCTGCGTCTGTTGCCGGAGACCCGGATCAAGGCGCAGCAACTCGCGGGCACAGCCGGGGCCTGCCGCTGGGTGTGGAACCACTTCCTGGCCCGGCAACAGTTTCGCTGGCAGTGCTGGCAGGACTACCGGATTGGCCCCAAACCTGCGGTGTCGGCCTACGACCTCTTTGTCGAGTTCACGGCCCTGCGCCGCCAACCGGAGTACGACTGGCTGCAGGAGTACAGTTTCGCCGCGGTGCGGCACACGCTCAAGTACCTGGCCGACGCCTATCGCAAGTTCCTGTCGGGACAGGGTGGCCCTCCCCGGTTCAAGGCCCGGCACCGCACCATCGATGGATTTACCATTCCGGATCGAGTGTCTCTGTCCGCCACCCATCTGCGGGTGCCCAGGATCGGGTGGCTGCGGGTCAAGGGCTCCCATCTCTATGCGGACTGTCAGCCCCTGCAGGTCCGTGTCCGCAAGGAGGGAACGTCAGGCAGTCCCCGATGGTATGTCTACGTGGTTTATGCCGTGCCTGTGGATCAGGTGCGCCAGGGAGCAGACCGGGACACGGTGGGCCTCGACCGCAACGTGGGGCAGGTCATGACCAGCGACGGCGTCATGTACCGCATGACGGATACCACGCGGTTGGATACCCGGCTGAAACGCAAGCAGCGACACCTGGTGCGCAAGCGCAGGGGATCCGGACGCAGACGACGCATTGCGGGACAGTTGCAGAAGTTGCACCGCAAGCGCAAGCGCATCTGGGATCATGACACCCATCAGATCAGCCGGCGACTGGCCGACACGGCCCATACAGTGGTGATCGAGGATTTGCCGGTGCAGGGCATGACCCGCTCGGCCAAGGGCACGGTGGACAGTCCGGGCACCCAAGTCAAGGCCAAGGCTGGCCTGAACCGTAGTATCCTGTCCAGCAATTGGAGCCAATTGGAACGCAAGCTGGTCTACAAGTGTGGACAGGTGGTGACAGTGCCCGCAGCCTACACCAGCCAGACCTGCAGTCTATGTGGCTGCGTGGACCCACGGAACCGACCGACGCAGGCCCGGTTTCAGTGTGTCCGTTGTCGGTTGACGTTGCATGCCGATCACAATGCGGCACTCAACATTCTGGAGCGTCACAGACGCTCTGTGGCCCGCGGGACAGGGGCAACTGCACGGCGAGGGGCGTGGCCAGTAGGCTCCCCAACGACCCGTGAACAGGATATGTCGCAGTCTGTGTACTTCGGTATATAAGTCCCTTGACCGTGGTGGTGTGCTTCGTGTTCAACCAGACGGAAGTAACCCGCCAACGGTGTATTTCCATCTTGAAACCTGGAAAGCCAATCAACGCCCTCGAGGGTTTCCAACAAATGCACATCGGCCGCTTCCATTGCCTTCCGTACTTGGGTGACAGGAAGCAACTCTCCCGCAGAAACAGGCGTCAGGCTGCAGTCCCATCCCTTCATACGCCCTTCCAGCAGCCAGCTTTCCTGGGTCCCAAGCATACAGTGGAACTGGTACAGAACATCCTGGGATTCTGGAAACGGCAAGCGCGCCTTGAGATCGGCATCCTCCAGAACCTCCATCAGGTCGTAAGTGCGCCCTCGGATGTCCTGCCGGGGTCTTGACGCTGTCTAGAATCTTTCCTGTCATGGGCAGTTTTGCCTCTTTCAAGTCATTCTACAGGCGGAACGTGACAGCAGTTCCGACCTGCTGCAGCTGTCACAGATTTGACGCGGTGATCAAGCGTCCTTGCTTGTGGCGAGCCACGACGCAATGACCTGTCTCACTGGAGGACGCCTTGGACAGTCTCCGCCCATTGTAGTCAATTTATGTTCGGGGCTACGCAATGACCATGGGAGGCAAGAAAGTGACTGAGCAAGTCATTGTTGCTGATTAGGGTTCTCTGGGATGGAAACGCCGGATGTGACGGGAATGTTTCGTGAAGTGGAAGGTTGGTTTCACATGGCTGCATGGGGGTTCCTTCATCAAAACCAAGAAAGTGCCCACAGACCCGTTTCGGTGTTCATGGCATCGGCATATCGGGAGCACAAGCAGAGCATTGCCTCGAGATTGGACTCATTGCGGCTTCGGGCCCAGCACAGGCTGTCTCACGTTGGCTCCGGCCGTTGGGACCCAGATCAAGATCGTTGACCGCTGTGTCTGCGCTCCAATGCACGCCCCAGCCAGTCTCTTCTGGCAGCCCAGAGCGTCAACTGGTCCCGCGCAACGATGAGGCCAATTGTTGAAGCCCCACCAGACAGGCTGAGTCACCGGGTTGCAGATCGTGCGCCAGCGGTAATATTTGGGACCTATATACTGAAGTACACAGTCCCATGCGTGCTATCATGCACGAAAGCGACATGCGCTCTGACCTGCATGCCGCTTTCTCACAGACAAGAAACTTGCACTTCCATGCCTGCCTCTTCCCATTGTACCCGCAATCGAGACTGTGCATCGCACGGTACGCTTGCGTCTGTTGCCGGAGACCCGGACCAAGGCGCAGCAACTCGCGGGCACGGCCGGGGCCTGCCGCTGGGTGTGGAACCGCTTCCTGGCCCGGCAACAGTTCCGCTGGCAATGCTGGCAGGACTACCGGATTGGCCCCAAACCTGCGGTGTCGGCCTACGACCTGTTTGGCGAGTTCACGGCCCTGCGCCGCCAGCCGGAATACAGTTGGTTGCAGGAGTACAGTTGCGCTGAGGTGCGGCATGCGCTCAAGTACCTGGCCGACGCCTATCGCAAATTCTTTGTCGGTCAGGGCGGACACCCCCGATTCAAGGCCCGACACCGCACGGTCGATGGCTGCACCATCCCTGGCCCGGTATCGGTGTCGGCCACCCAAAGGCGGGTCCGGCCGGGACCGCCCTGGTCTGGGACCAGCGCACGGGCGAGCGCGTCGATCCCGGCCTCTACCCGGTGCGGGTGCGGGTCGCCGTCCGCCGCGCGGGAAGCCCCCCTGCGACGGGGCCGCACATCCCCTATAATCAAGTCAGTCTGTGGCTCTCCCTCCGGGAAAGCCGCCGATCGGCAGATTCCTGTTGGGGTGTCTGTGCTGTACTCGATGAGGATCGGGACAGCACAGATGCCCCGATCCTCCCCATCCAGGGAGTGGTGAAAGATGAACCAGAAAGCGTTTGAGGGCTTGCGCGAGGCCGGCATGGCCGAGGCGCAGGCCGTGATTGTTGCCGAGCACACCGACATGACGGATGTGCTCGCCGCCATTCGCGAGGGGGATGCCAGGTTGGAGACCGCGATGACCAAGTTGGAAACCTCCATGGTCAAGTGGCTGGCCACGCTGGTGGCCCTGCCCGTGTTCCTGTTGCTCGTGGCCCTGATTCTGAGTGTCATTCTGGGACGCTGATCTGTCGCGGGACTGGCCACCGGCCGGTCCCGCACCCCTTGGGAAGCGCTGGAGTGGACGATGCCTGACTTCCTGTGGCACCTGCTGAACGGCGCCTTGCTGCTCAGCTACCTGCTGGCGGCCCGCCTGCCGGCCGTGGCGGCCTTCGCCGCCCTGCTGCTGCTGGCCCGCGGCGGCCCGGTGCACGTGCAGCCCTGGCTGTACGGCGGGGCCCTCGGCTACACCATCTACACCGGGTACCTGCAGCACCTGCAGGCGCGCGACTGGAGTCTCTTCCCGCAGGGCGGCGACCACCTGTCGCTGCTGGCCCAGGGCCAGGGCTATGTGCAGCTGATCGGCGCCATCAGCCTGCTGGTGGTGATGCCGCTGGGCCTGGTGGCCCTGCTGCTGCAGGGGCTGCTGGTGCATCAGTCGGTGCGCCGCACCTATGCCGACACGGTCTCGGTGGTCACCTCCCAGGCCCCCCGCCGGCGGTGACCCTTTCCAAGGGCCCAATTTCCACAGACAGGCGGTGGCAAATCCGGTGGATGCGTCATTGCCGCATTGCTTGGGAACCTGGGCCTGGGCCGAGGAAGCCAGATCATGGGTGTCCCGTTCTCCTGAGCACGCTTCCCATATCGCTGACATGAGCCGCCTGGGCGTGTCAAACACGAATGGGACGTCCGCATCCACTCTGGCCGATCCCGCGAAGACCACCATGGGATCCACCGTCCGACCCAGGATTTGTCCCACATACCGGGCATGTCGGCGAGATTGAGAGACCGGATTGTATAAAGTGCCTCTCCTTGCACCGACTTGCCATTTCCACATGCGGTCTCGCTCCTGGCCGGCAATGCGCCCCGCACGATTCTTGACCTCTATGGAAAAGACCCGCTGGCCCACTACGGCCACCCAGTCTGTCTGCGCCGTCCCTCTGGGCGTCGGCAACATGACGTCACTGATACTCGGTGACTCTTCCGGCAAGCCCTTGAGCAAGCAGTTGTGTACGCGCATTTCGCCCACATGACCGCTGAGGCGAGGCATTCTGAGCCAGGTGGCCAGCCACCACAGCCCCCCATACTGGAGGTCTCGCAGCCGCGGCCGCCTCCGGGCCTCGGGATTGACAGCCATGATTCTCTTGGGCGTCTTGTTCTTCCGTGACGCGGACCGCGGCTTTTCCCTACTCCGACGCGAGGGCTCCCAGCAGGTTGCCCTCGGTGTCAAAAAACAGGGCCAGCCAGGCCTTGCCCGTCGCGGACCCGATTTCCAGCGGCGGCATCTCTATGGCGCCCCCGGCTTCCTCCACCCGCGCCAGAAAGGCCTCCATGGTGGGCTCGGCCTGGAAGAACAGCCGGCAGCCCTGATATCCCGCGGGCACAAAGGCATCCCCTTCCATGAGCGCCGCCACCGGGCCGGAGGGCCTTGCATCCGCCATCGGCAAGAACGCGGAGCGGATGCCGGACACTTTTTCTGCGACTTGCAGCCGGGTTTCAAAAAGCCGGCCATAGAACTCGGCGGCCCGTTCCATGTCCGTGACCGGAATCTCGACCCAGTCGAAACGTGCCTGCAAGGTCATGGGCTGTTCATGGTCCTGCTCCTGTCCCCCAAGATCTCCCCACACCGCGTCGGCGCTGCAGGTCCAATCACAAGGTGCCCTGCCGAGGCAGCAGCAGTTCCTCGATCAAGGGACGATAGGAAGTCAGGTCCTGCACCCTTGCCATGGCCCATTCAAAACCAGCGCCCCAGGCCATGCCCAAGGCGGGATGCCGCGTATGGCGGCCATGGCTGCAATCCTCCACGTTGCCATGATCGCTTCCCACCAGGATCAGCGTCTGGGTCAGGTCCACGCCCTCGGTGAGCCCGCGCAAGAAGAGATCCAGACTCGTGAAATGCTCTACGGCTGCCGCGAATTGGTGTCGGTGGCCCAGGATGTCGGTGACCCAGTGCTCATAGAAAAGAAAGTCCACCTCCTGCGACCGGCGGCCCACCACCGCACCCGCGGCCCTGGGCGTGTACACCGGCACATCCGCCATGCCCAGATGCTCCCGCCAGTCGCGCCCGGTCATGGCTCCTGAAATGGCCTGACCTCGCTTGTAGGTGTCCACGGAGCCAAGCGGCAGACCGGCCTGCTGCAAGGCGTAGGGAATGGCGCTCAGCAAGCGGCGACCACTGCGGATGCCTTGGAAGTAGGGAGGGGGATACGCGTTGGCAGAGGCCACGCGCAGACCCGCCTTGACCAATGCGGCAAACAGGTTTTCCTGGTCCAGCAACACTCGGATGGCGGCATTCGGCTTGGGGCCGTAATGCTCTCCCACCAAACGGGGCACATTCCGACCGCTGACGAGGGCCGCCTGGCCCGTGGCGCTCTGGGGTCTGCCTGCAACGCCCAGACAGGCGTCCACGCCATAGGCACCGGCCTGGCCGGCCCTGACCACAGGACTGGCCACCAGCGGCCGCTGACCCTCCAGCAATGCATCCAGGAACGGCATCTCCGCGGCCAGAAAGGGGTTGTCCGCCCGCGTGCCCAGTCCCACTCCATCCCAGAAAACGAATACGACATGTCGAGGTGGGACGGGCAAGGTGGGATCCTGATCTGCCATGCGGAACTGCACCCAGTGCCCTACAATCAGGGATTGTGGGCATGCACAGGCCAGTATACAGGCTGCTGTTTCTGGCCCCCGCTGCCGACAGCCCTCGAATCACGCTTCCGATACCCTTGCACTCCGCATGACCGCCTCCTGGCTGCCACCCCACACCCAAGTCGCCTTGATCCATGACTGGCTCAATCAACGGGGCGGGGCCGAAAATGTCCTGGAGATTCTGCACGACCTGTTTGGGCAGCCGCCGGTCTACACCAGTCTGTACCAGCCCGACCAGCTGGATGCCCAGCTGCGTCAATGGGACATCCACACCAGTGCCCTGAACCGTCTGCCCGGCGTCCATGCCTGGCACCGTTACCTGTTGCCCCTGTACCCCGCCGCGTTTGCCCACATGGACCTGAGCGGCATGGACCTGGTGCTCAGCATCAAGAGCGCCTTTTGCCTGGGGGTGCGCACCACCAGCCCAGGGCGGCGGGCGCGGCACATTTGCTATTGCCTCACGCCCACCCGCTTTCTCTGGAATTTCGAGGGCTACACGCAGCGGGAGCCGATGTTGGCTCCGGCCCGTTTCCTGTCCCGCCACATGGTGACGCGCCTGCGCGCCTGGGAAGTGGCTGCCGCCCAAGGTGTGGACGAATTCGTGGCCATCAGCAGCGCTGTGCAGCAGCGCATCCGGGCCTGCTACGGACGGGATGCGGTCGTGATCCCGCCCCCGGTCAACACGGAGGAATTTCTGCCGCCCGCCAGTGCCGCGGCCAGCGGAGAGCACTTTCTGATCGTGTCCCGGCTCGTTCCCTACAAGCGCATCGATCTGGCCGTGGCCGCATTCAACCAGATGCCCGACAAGACCTTGATCATTGCCGGCGCCGGGCGCGCCGCGCCGCAATTGCAACGCCAGGCCCGGTCCAACATCCGTTTCACCGGCTATCTGGACCGGAGACAGGTGGTGTCCCTGGTCCGGGAGTGCAAGGCCTTCATCTTTCCCGGCGAAGAGGACTTCGGCATCACCCCGGTCGAGGCCATGAGCGCCGGCAAACCCGTCATTGCCTATCAGGCCGGCGGGGCCTTGGATTTCGTGGAAGAAGGCCAGACTGGAGTCTTTTTTGCGGTGCAGTCCGCTGATGCCCTGATCGAGGCCGTGCACCGCAGCGAGCACGTGGTCTGGCATCGGGAGCGGCTGCGCCGCCAGGCGCAACGCTTCAGTGTGGAAAACTTCCGCCGGCGCATACAGGATTTCGTGCAGGCGCAGCTGGCCTGAGACGCCACCCACCATCATTGTCACGGGCCGACCCGCGCCGTGCCTGCCGCTCGGCCCCTATGCTAAGATGATTCGCGCTGCGATGCATGCCGGGAGGACCACAGCAAGGCATGTCCATGCCTGATTACAAGCCATTGCTGTTGCGTTGGGGGTGGGTGATCGTGGCCTGCGCCCTGCTGGGAGCGGCCGGGGCCTGGATCGCATCCGCCCACATGTCCCCCCTGTTCCGTGCCCGGCACACGATCAGCATGGTGCCGGCGGACATGGACTGGCGCATCCGTGACCTGACCAAGGAACTGGCCTTCAACGCCACGGCCCGCTTTCCGCAGCCTGCCGTGGTGGCACGGCTGCAGGCCGAATTCGGCCTGCCTGCCGCTGACGTCACCTCTGCCTTGAGAGCGACCTTTGACAACGTGACCCTCATCATCACGATTGAAGCCCTGCACTCGCAGTTCGACATGGCGGGGGCTCTGGTCACCGCGGCTGCGGAGGCCTACTTTGCCGAGCAGACAGCCTACTTTGCCGAGCAGGAATTCACGGGGTCAGTGGACTTCGCGAGGGTCAGCGCCAGCCCCGAGATCCAGCAATTGGCCCCCAACGTCCTGACCAACACCATGGCAGGACTGGTCCTGGGCATCGCCGCCGGCGTGGCCTTGCTGCTGCTGCTCATGTGGCAGGAAGAGGAACGCATGGTCCGTCCCGAAGCCATAAGCCGCGTCCTGGAACTGCCGGTCCTGGGTCAGCTCACCTTGGACTGAGGGGTTCTGCTGTGTCTGCACCTGCCATCACCGGTGTCGCTGCCCCTGGGTTGACCCCGGCTTTCCAGACTCTGCGGGCCAATCTGGAGCTGTCCATGTCCAAGTCAGACTTGCGGCACCTGGTGGTGGCCAGTCTGTCGCCCCAGCTGCCTGCCGGACAGATCGTGCTGGGATTGGGCCACGCCTTTGCCCAGGTCGGCGTGGACGTGCTGCTGGCGGATGCCGACAGCCAGCAACCGGTCCTGCATGCCGCCACCGGTGCCGCCCTGGAACCCGGTCTCCTGCAATGGCTGCGGGATCCCGACCTGCCGGTGCCCACGCAGCATACCGACACGATGGGCGTGTCGCTGCTGGCAGCCGGTGGCACCGGACTTGATCCGCTCCAGGTCTTGAGCGCACTCCGTGTCACCAGGGCCATGGCGTCCCTGCAGGAGGTGGCCACCCTGGTCATCTGGCATGTGCCCGCTCTGCAATCCTCGACGGCGGGAGAGCTGCTTGCCGCCCAGGCGGATGCCACGCTGCTGGCCATTCGGTCGGGCCAGGACCGGCGCCGTGCCGGCCGGTGCGCCAAACAGAGGCTGGACCGTGCGCAGGCCCATGTGGTGGGCACGGTCGCCTGTAGCCAGGACCGGCGTGGGCCACGGTAGGCATGTGACCGCCATGCACGTCGCCGCCGGTACCCGGCTGATCCGTTCCATCCCTGCCCTGGCCGCCCATCTGCGCAGCGTCCATACGCGTCAGGTACAGGCCAGCTCCGCCAAGATCTGCCCCTGCGCGGCCTTGGTGCCCTCGTACCATCCCGCGGGTCTGGGCAAAATGAGGACCGGCGAGAAGACCCCGTCCCAGCTCCGCCAGGAGGCCGAGGCCATGGTGCCCGTCTATCGCCGGCTCATCGATCACTGCCATCGTCTGCCCGCCGCTTTCCGGGAGTGGCAGGAATTCGATCCCAGTCCTTTCTTTGACCTGTACCCGGAGCAGGCAGAGCTGCTGGTGCGCCAGGAGAAAGGCAAATACTATACGCGCATCTCCTTTTGCGGCGATATGCTTATTCCGGCGTTTCAGTTGGCGGAAACCTACTTTGTGGAAACCTTTGCTCCGACCTATCAGTTGGCACACGGAGACCGCCAGGCGGGTGCGGAAGTCCGGGCGGCCTATGCCGGCGAAGTGGAGCCGGAAATGGTGCGCCGCTGGCAACACTTGATGACCGTGGCGCAACGGCTCAACTGGAGATTGCAGGACGACCTCGACTTTCTGGTCATAGTGGACGGCGCCGAAGAGCTCTTTGGCTGGCGGGACGTGTGGCAGGAACCGGCGGCCGCGGGTGTGCATTCCTCCCTGTTGCCGGCCTGGGAGACCCTGACCACCTTCACTCTGGCCGTGCAGTGCAAACCGGCGCCGCTGTCCGATTCGTTGCGAGCCTGAACGGAGATGGATGATGTCCCAGACCCATTACCTCATAGCCGGTGGGGCCGGCTTCATCGGCTGCAACTTTGTCCGCTTTCTGCTGGCTGCCCGGCCGGCCTCCCATGTGGTGGTCCTGGACAAGTTGACGTATGCAGGCCGCGCGGAGAATCTGCAGGATGTGGTCGCGGATTGTCCGGACCGGTTCGATCTGATCGTGGGCGACATCTGCGATCAGGCTGCGGTGCACGCGGCGTTTGAGCAGGTGCGTCCGGATGTGGTGGTGAACTTCGCCGCGGAAACCCACGTGGACCGCAGCATCACCCATCCCGAGGCGTTCGTCAAGACGGATGTGCTGGGCACCTGCCATCTGCTGCAGGCCGCCGTGGATCACGGCAATGTGCGTTTTCACCAGATCAGCACGGACGAGGTGTATGGGCCGGTGGCGGATCACAGCCGTGAGATGGATGCCCTGCATCCCAGCAGCCCCTACTCGGCCAGCAAGGCCGGCGGGGACCTGCTGGCGCTTGCCTACCACCGGACCTACGACTTGCCGGTCACAGTGACCCGGGGAGCCAATTGCGTAGGGCCATACCAGTACCCGGAGAAGGCCGTGCCGCTTTTTGCCACCAATGCCCTGCTGGACCTGCCCTTGCCCCTCTATGGAGACGGTCTGCAGCAGCGGGACTACCAGTACGTGCTCGATCACTGCGCCGGCATTCAGCTGGTCCTGGACCGCGGGCGCATGGGGGAAATCTACAACATCGGGACGGGGGCCGAAATCACCAATCTGCAGATGGCCGACATCCTCCTGGATGAATTGGGCAAGCCCCGCAGCCTGATCCAAACAGTGTCGGACCGGCCCGGGCATGATCGGCGCTACGGACTGGACATCAGCAAGATCCTGCAGCTGGGCTGGTCTCCGGCCTTTGGCGGGGAAGAAAGCATCCGGACCACGGCCCGTTGGTATGCAGAGCACGAGGAATGGTGGCGGCCCATCCGGGAAGGGGCCTTCCAAGCCTTCTATCAGCAGCATTATGCCCGAAAACTGGGTCTGGTCTAGGCAAACCGGGACGGCCGCAACCTGTTCGCTGGCAGTGTGCCCGCCGGGCCGCCAGTCCCTGGAACTGTTGCAGGATCTGTTTCGCCATGCCTACTACGCTGACCGGCAATTTGCGTGGGAGGACTGGCTCCGTGCGGATTCGGAATTGCGTGCCCTGCTGGCCACGGACCGGCAGGAACAGGTGTTGGGGGCCCTCATGCTGCAGATCGAGGAGCGGCCCCGCGCCCTGCCGCCCGAGCTGCCCGACCGGTTCTTCAGTCGCGGCCTGGCCGTGGCTGATGTGCCACAGGCGGGAACCATGGTCCGCGCCCTGCTCACCCAGGGCTGCCACTTCCTCTGCCGCCAGGGCATGGAAGGCCAGCTGTGGCTGACCTCCAATCTGAGCTGGTTGCGGAGGGGTGCGGAACTGGCCGGCTTCGAGGAGGTGGACCGTATTCGCTACTTGCACCGTGCCGTACGCGTTGTGCCCCGGTCTGACCGGGCAGTGCCGGTGCGGGCCGCCACGGACACGGAAGTGGCTCTGGTGGCGGAACGGGATGTGGAGACCTTTGCTGCCCCTTGGCACATGGGGGAGAAGGAGCTGCGCAAATGGGCCCGGCACGGCACCTTGCAGGTCCTGACGGAGGGGGCCGCAGTGCGGGGCTATGTACTGGTCACCTTGCCCACCGAATTGCCGCCGCACGTGCCGCCCTTTGGGTTCATTGTGCGTCTGGCGGTCTGGCCCGAATTCCAAAGGCAGGGTCTGGGCACCCAGTTGCTGGAAGCCGCCATGCGATGGCTGGCCGATCAGGGGATCCAGCGTGTGCAGCTGAATGTACTGGCTTCGGACCGCAGGGCGCGGCGCTTTTACGCCCAGCGCGGGTTTCGCATCACGCGCCGGCCCCATGCCATCCTTCGCCAGAACATAGACGCCGCACCGCGCTAGGTTGTCCGCCATGGGACCACAGACATTCCAGCAATACTTGCGCCTGGGCCTGCTGCCGCTCTTGATCATTCTGACCGGCAGTGTCGGCTACATGCTGCTGGAAGGCTGGTCCTTGCTGGACGCGGCGTACATGACCATCATCACGCTCTCCACCGTGGGCTTCGGCGAGGTGGAGGAAATGAGTGAGCAGGGCCGCATCTTCACGTCGGCCCTGATCCTGATCGGGGTCGGAGCGTTCGCGTTCGTGTTCACGTCCATTGCGCAGGCTGTGGTGGCCGGCCAAGTCTCCGGAGCCTGGCAAAAACGGAAAATGGAGAAGAAATTGCGCCAGATGCGAAATCACTACATTGTCTGTGGCTACGGCCGCGTGGGGGCCAAACTGGTGGAACAGCTGCAGGCCCAGGACCAGGATATCCTGGTCATTGACAGCAATCCGGAAAGCGGGGATCTGATCACCGGGGACCACGTCTATTTTCTGCACGGGGACGCCGTGCGCGAGATGACCCTGCGGGAGGCGGGCATCGACAGGGCCGCCGGCATCAGTTTCTGCCTGCCCAATGATGCCGACAACCTCTTCGGAGTGTTGTCCGCCCGCAACCTGAGCCAGGACATCCACATTACGGTCCGGACGCAAACCGTGCATTCCGAAGACAAGATGCGCTTTGCCGGAGCCAACACCGTGGTCAATCCCACCAGCATCGCCGGCCATTCCATGGCCATGCACCTGATACAGCCCAATGCCGTCAAGGTCTTCGAGTTCCTGACCATAGCCAGTTCACAGGGCTACGTCCTGGAATCCATCGCCATCGACACCTGTCCCAAGTTCGCCAACAAGCAGCTGGGAGAGTTGCAGCTCCAGAAGGAGTTCGGGCTGACTCTCCTGCAGATTCTGCGCCAGGACAAGACGGTGGTGCCCGTGGTGGATGGCACGACGACACTGGAACCCGGGGACACCTTGCTGGTCATGGGGACACAGGACGGAGTGTCCCGCTTCTGTTCCCAGCTGTAGCCGGATGCGGCAGCGCGGCGCTGGGCACCAACCGGGTGTGGCGAGACGGTTTGACTATAATCGCACCAAAGCGGGGTGGGGATGGGCTTCCTGCACGGCCCGGCCCCGGCATCGATCATCCAAGACGAGGGACAATGGCGGATTTGCATTCTGACCAGTCACCGGTCACTGCGGACAGGTTCCGGTTGAACCAGCACGAGCGGATAGTGGACAACCTGGATCAAATGCTGGCCATCCTGCCGGAGCGCATCCGGGACAGCCTGCTGCAGAATCCCGGCACGCCGGAACTGGTGGAAATCGTCATGGATCTGGGCCGCGTCCCGGAAGTGCGTTTCCGGCAGGAGGACGCCCAGCTGGCACAGATGGAGATTACGGCCGAGGACCTCTCCCACACGGTGGCCCAGCTGGGCGAATTCGGCCGGGACAACCGGGCGGGCATCGAGCGCACGCTGCACCGCATTTCGGCCATTCGCAATCGCACCGGCGATGTCGTTGGGCTGACCTGCCGCGTGGGCCGAGCCGTGTCGGGCACCATTGAAATTGTCCGCGACCTGATCACCGAAGGCCGCAATGTGCTGCTGCTGGGGCGCCCGGGCGTGGGCAAGACCACCTTGCTGCGGGAGGCCGCGCGCATCCTGGCCGAGGACCGGCGCGTGGTCATCGTGGACACCAGCAACGAGATTGCGGGCGACGGCGACATCCCCCACCCGGCCATTGGCCGGGCTCGGCGCATGCAGGTGCCCACCCCGGACCTGCAGCACGAGATCATGATCGAGGCCGTGGAGAACCACATGCCCGAAACGATCGTGATTGACGAGATCGGGCGGGAAGCGGAGGCCCAGGCGGCCCGCACGATAGCCGAGCGGGGGGTGCAGCTGGTGGGCACGGCCCACGGCAACACCCTGGACAACCTGATCATGAACCCGACCCTCGCGGACCTGGTGGGCGGCCTGGAATCGGTCACGCTGTCGGATGAGGAGGCCCGCCGGCGCGGCACGCGCAAGTCCGTGTTGGAGCGCCGGGCGCCACCGACGTTTGACGTGCTGATTGAAATCCAGGCCCGCCAACAGGTGGTCATCCACCTGGACATTGCCAATGCGGTGGACCGGCTCCTGCGGGGCTGGCAGCTGTCCACGGAACTGCGCTATCGGGACGAGGCAGGCCACATTCATGTCGAGCAGGGCGTGGATGCCCAGCCCTCGGAACAGGTGTTCCGGGCCGTCGGCATCAAGGAGACCAAGGACCTGGACATTGATGAAGAGGCCTTTCACCGGCGGCGCGGGCGCGCGGCATTCCGGAGCCGGCGGAATCAGGCGGATACGGGCCCAAAGCCGATGAAGGTCTATGCCTTTGGCATCGGCCAGTCCAAGCTGCGGGCTGCGGCCAAGACCCTCAATGTGCCCATCGACTTCGTCAACGGCATCCACGACGCGGACGTGGTGGTGACCCTGAAGAACTACTATCGGCGGCAGGCCCAGACCCTGAGCCACGCGGAACGACAGAACATTCCAGTCTACGTGCTGCGCAACAACACTTCGGCCCAGATGGACCAGATGCTGGTGGACCTCTTCAAAATCGACGACATCGATCCCTTTGAATCCGCCATGCAGGAAACCCAGATCGCCATCCAGAAAATGGATGCGGGGCTGGACTCGGTGGAATTGGCCCCGCAGCCGGCGCCAGTGCGCAACCAGCAGCACCAGATGATCAAGGCGGCGAATCTGGTCAGTCACAGCCAGGGCCGGGAGCCGTACCGCCGCGTCAAGATTACGGGTGCCGCGTGACTGTGCAGCCCTTCTTCACGTTCGAGGGACCGGAAGGCAGTGGCAAGACGACCCAGATTCAGCTGCTGCACGACGATCTCGCGGCGTACTACGATGTACTGGTGGTCCGGGAACCCGGGGGCACCAGGATTGGGGAACACATCCGGACGCTGCTGCTGAATACCGCCGGCATGGACATTGGCCCCCGGACGGAAACGTTGCTCTTCGCCGCGGCCCGGGCGCAACTGGTCGAGGAAGTCATCGGGCCCGCGCTGGAGGCCGGCAAAGTGGTGCTGTGTGACCGGTACACGGACAGCACCCTGGCCTATCAGGGATACGGCCGCGGCCAGGATCTAACCCCCTTGCGGGCCTTGAATGCCTATGCCACGGCCGGCCTGGAGCCCGGCCTGCGCTTCTATCTGAACCTGCCGCCCGAAGAGGGCCTGAAGCGCATTCAGGCCACGCGCATCAGCCGCAGCCTCTCCGCCCGTGACTGGAATCGCATGGATGCCCAGGACCTGGCCTTTCACCGGTCTGTGCACGCGGGGTATCTGGCCCTGATCAAGGAAAATCCGGCCCAATGGGAATGTCTGGATGCCCGCCTGGACCCGGCGGCGCTGCAACGGCAGATCAGTCGCAAGGCCATCTGCCGGCTGCCCCCCGCCCGTGATCTGATGGCCTACATGCGACAAACCGAGTTCCGGAAAGCCCAGGCAGGAAACGCATGAAGATGGTGATGGCGGTGGTCCGCTACCAGGACAGCAGCGCCCTGCTGGACCTGTTGACCCAGAAAGGGTTTGCGGCGACCCTGACCAACTCCCGGGGCGGCTATACCCACGAGGGCAATGCCACCATCTTTTGCGGCATTGAGGATGAGCATCTGGACGAGGTGCTGGCCCTGATTCGGGCTGCCTGCCGCACCCGCACCCAATACATTACACCTCTGCCTCCTGTCATGGAGCTGGGCGAATTGCATCTGCCCGATCCCGTGGAGAAGAACCTGGGTGGGGCCACCATTTTCGTGATGCCCATCGAACGGTTTGAGCAGACCTGAGCCGGGCCTGTGGGCCGGTCCAGCGCGGTCATTTGTTGGTCTCCCTGCAGACCCGTATCTACAATGACAGAGCCCCTGACGGGACTGCTGACCCCTACAAGGAAACGTGACGATGCAGGAAGTGGATCCGAGCCACATCTATGAAAAGGTAGAACAACGGAAGCCGCTGCTGGTGGTGCTGTCGGGCCCCAGCGGCGTGGGCAAGGACACTACACTCTGTGCCATGAAGCAGCAAATCCCGAACATCTATTTTGTGGTGACGGCCACCACGCGGCCCATGCGCGCCGGGGAAGTGGACGGCGTAGACTACCACTTCGTGGACAAGGGCCAGTTCGCCGACATGATCGAACAGGAAGAACTGCTGGAATATGCCATCGTCTACGGGGACTACAAGGGCATACCCAAGCAGCAGGTGCAGGAGGCGCTGGACAGCGGCCAGGACGTGGTGCTGCGCATCGACGTGCAGGGCGCAGCCACGATCCGCAAGCTGGTCCCGGAAGCCACCACCATCTTTCTGACGGCGCCCACCGAAGAGGAGTTGGTGAACCGGCTGCGGGAACGCAAGGCGGACCCGCCGGGACAGTTGAAACTGCGCATTGCCATGGCCCGTCAGGAAATGAAGCGCATTGACGAATTCCAGTATGTGGTGGTCAACCGCGACAACCTGTTGAACGAAACCGTGGAACAGGTGCGGAGCATTATCATGGCCGAGAAATGCCGGTACAACTGGAGACCCGTGCAGCTTTGCTCCCAGAACGAATCGGGCCGCCGGTTCTGATCCCTGTGCCGCGGATATGGGGCCTGGGCAAGCGGTCCTCCAATGCTGGAGCAGTCCTCTTGATTGACAGCGCGGGTGCCGCCAGGACCATGTTCCCTGCCCGGTCCCAGGCGCCCATCCACCGGTGGGGGTCCCGGATGTTGACGGCACTGTGGCTGTGCAGCCTGGGACTGCTGCTCGGAGCCGCGCCTCTGCAGGCGCAGGAGGTGGACAGGGCACGGGAATCGGGCAGAGAGATGGACCTGGGCACGGCAGTCACGGTCGAATTGCTGCAGGGGGACGCGGTCACCTATGCCTTTGAAGTGACCGCGGCGGGGCGGTATCGGCTGATGCCGGGCACACTGCCTCCCCGCCCAGTGATCCATGTGGTCCTGGCGGCGGGCAGCGGCACCGTGCTTTTCGATGCCGCATACACCCCGGTGGATGTCACGCTGCTGCCTGACCGCTACACTCTGACGTTCCAGGCTGTCGACGACGTCGTCTTCGATTTCGCGCTGGTCAGGCACTCGGGCAGCCTGGCCACCAGCGCAGACCAAGCCAAAGAGGTGCATCCGGGCCAATACCTGCCGGCCCGCACCCGTGCCGCAGAGCGCTTCTTTGCCCTGCTCCAGGTGCCGCCGCAACCCGAGGCCCAGGAGTGGTTTCTGCAAATTGACCATCCCTATCCGCAGCCCCTGCAACTGTCGCTGGCCGGACCAGACCTGACTTTGGACCAGCCCCTGCAGGGCCTTGACACCTTGAGCTTCTGGTCCGCCGGAGGCACCTATCGGCTGCAACTGGCCGCGGTGGTGAGCGGGGTGACACCCACCCTGGCCTTTTTCCCTGCGGGTCAGACCGAGATCACCCCCTTGTACCTGAACTCCGAAGTCGCGGGGGTCCTGTCCCCCCAGCGCGATCGGATGCTCTTCCAACTGGCCGTGAGCCAAGGGTTCCTGGCCACCTTCACCCTGGCTTCGGACTACACCGGGGATCTGGATCTGGAAGTGCAGTCCATTTCCGCGGCGGCCCATTTCCACCACCGCAGTTCCACGCCGCTGCCTGCCGAAGCCATAGAGAACCTGCTGCTGGCCCCGGGTTCCTATCTCATTGCCGTGGACCGCCGGTCCGGCCAAGGGAAAGCCGAGTTCACCCTGGCGCTGCAGGTGGACCCCGTGCGCACGCTGTCCGCCGAACCCGGGGGCACGGTAGTGGCCTACCAGGGCGAAGACGAACTGCTCAATCTCCACACCTTCGACATGGAACGGGCCGGCCAGACGATAGAGGTGACCTTGACCCCGCGCGGCGCCAATCGACCCACGCTGGTCTTTGGGCGGCAGCGCCAGACCTGGGCACAGGTCCAGGGGCCCAGGCTGGCTTTCGTGACCTCCATGGCAGGACCCCATTACCTGGGCATAGAGACCCTGTATGGCTTTGGCCAGTACGAATTGGGCCTGGCCACCGATGCTGTGCCGCCGCTGCTGGCCAGCAGCGGCGTCTACGCCGGCACCATTGCCCCGTCCACGCGCCAGAACTTTCGGCTGCGTGTGCCGCAGGCCTCCAGCCTGGTCTCTATAATTCTGGTTTCACTCAGTGATCAGGATCTGGATCTGGAAACCAACGGCTATGATGCGGCCCAACACACGCTGGAGTTCAAGATCAGTTCCGCGGATCCCAAAGTGGAAGCAGTGGCCTGGTATGACCCCATCCCCCGCTATCTGCTGGTGTCAGTTCTCAGTTTCGGCACGGAACCGACCGAGTTCCTGGTGGTCACGCAGTCCCAGCCCATAACCCCATAGTGGCTCGGTTCCCAGCCAATCGGGCCGCGGCGACCCCACAGAGGTTGACATGCAATTCGAGTATCCCAGCGGCCCCAGTCTGGCCATCATAGACACCGTCCCGGAAGTCGACAAGGACAGTGAAGCCCGGCAGGACCTGCAGCACAACTTGAAGGAATGGCGCCGGAGCGGAGTGTCTCCGCTCTGGATCAACTCCCTGCGCAGCCGGGGGGACATTCGCCTAGTGTGCCTGGTGCAGGATTTTCACAAGTTCAACACGCTGATGCTGGACGAGATCCGCAGTGTCAAGGGGGTGCGCGAAACCCGCACCATCTTTGGCTTCGACGGGGTGGCCAACCTGGACCTGCTGCTGGACCTGGAGATGGAGGTACTGCCCATGACCGATCTGTCCTCCTGCTACCTGTACCTGCGGGTGTCCCCAGGGGAAGATCGCAATGTGCTGGATGCCATCCGGCGGCTGCCACCGGATGGAGACGTGCGGCTGGTCTGGGCCCTCAACACCTACAACAGCCAAACCGGAGACCTGTTCCTGCTGCTGCTCAGCACCGACGATCTGCTCACGCGGGAATTCATCCGGAATCGCATCCGGGCCATTGCCGGGGTGCAGGACACTGTAATGGACGAGATTGTGGAGTGGTCCTGGATGGCGGAACCGGACTCCATCATTTTGCTGTGCGAGATGTTCTTTCAGCTGGATGGCACGGCCGACCCGCTGGACAGCATGGACTTTGACTTCATGGACGACGAGGAAGACGACTATTAACCTGAGTTCGGGAAAGCCATATGTGCTGCAGCTGCTGGCCTGGAAAGCGGAGAGCCGGCTTCTTCTCCCGGGGACTGCAGGCGGATGCGGCGAGGCCGTGGGATCGGGAAATCCCTTGCGTCAATGGCCCTCGCGGCACAAGGGGGAGGAGACCCGGCATGAGGCCGCGCCCGCGGCGGTTGGGGCACGCGTGTGGAGGGGATGGGCCAGCCGGTGGTCTTGGTGTTGCCCCCGGGACCACAGCATGAGGCCCACGGAATTCGAACCGTCAAGGCCCCCGGGGCGGGACCATCTCCGTACAAGACCTCAATGAGGCTGTGGCGACAAAGGGCCTGGCAGACGCAAGATGCGCGCTGGCCCCGGATGGCGAGGCATCCGCTGCACCATCCCCCGGCAAAAGCATGCACGGCACCATGGTCCCTGCGACCGCGCCGTGTACCAAGCGCGCCATCCAGCGGCGCACCCCATGAATTCGGTTAACGCCATGCCGCCAGATCGCCACCCGGTATGCAAAGCAGGCAGAGCACAACTGGGCCCTGCGGCACAGCGAGTCGATTCTGCGCTGATGAAATGTGCAAACACGCCCCAGCAGTCTTTTGCGCTGACCGTTACGGTTCTCATCGGTAGAGGGGTGCCACACTCTCTGCACTTGGGCCTGCGGCAAAGGAGGTTGTGGGCATCAACAACGAGCCGTCCAGCCGCGAGTTCCTGTAATCTTGACTTGACTGTCAGGGACGCGTCCAAGGCTTTGTGCCTTCTTCCTTCTGTGAATTCCCTTTCAGCCCTCAGAGGGATTTCCACTGCCTTGGTGCCGTTTTGCAAGGCCTGCTCATGGACGGGCCCTGCGGGCGCATGGTTGTCTACGACTTCCATAAACCTCACGGGCGCACCATTTTCATCAAGGAGGCTGATTCGGGGCGCACCGTTCCCACGAGCACCTCTTGGCTAACGCTAGAGGCTCTCTCTACGCGGTTTATCGTAAGCGCTTCGCTGCACTGGTTGCATTTTGCCGTGACTTCCAGATTTCCTTCCAGGTTCCTTGTCAAGCGAACGGATCCAGCCAGCCGCAAACTGGTGTCAGTTTTCCCCAAGCATGACAGGAAGCAGGGAGCGTTGAGGATTGTCACGTCCCGATGCTCCCCCATTGACTGCAGATGCCGCCGGTCACCAGGTAGGCGGCGGAGACAGCCACCGCGCACTCCAGGATGCGGTTGTCGGCGTGGCCGCCCTCGATCATCTCCGAGAGCCGCTGGGGTTCAATGACAGGGACAGCATCCCGCAGCACTCCGAGAACCTGAGCCGAGCGTTCCTCGTTCCATCCCAATTTAAGTACAAGTGTACTGATAAATTCATCCAGGATGAAGGGGGACAGGCACAGCTCCAACCGTCCCCTGAAAGCCAGTTCAAGAACAAGACGCTCGTTTCCAGGGAAGTTCAGACCGGAGACGATGACGTTGGTGTCCAAGACGACTCTCATGCACGGGACAAACTGACCTCGGCCCGGTACTCTTCCACCAAGCCGGCCACATCCTCAAGGCCGATGTCCTTCTCTCGGGCCATCTCCTCTCCGTACCGAAGCATCTGTCTCCACTCGCACTCCTCAATGTAGCGGAGCACCGCCTCACGCAGGAATTCGCTCCTGGACCATCCCTGCTGCTTCATCACCTCGTCCATCCGGTCAGCCATCTCCGGCGACAGGGAGAAGGTGACGGTCTTGGTCGTTCTTGGCATGTCCACCGCCTTGTTGTCGAGTCTTGCCAAGACAGTGCGTCATCGGCGGACTTTCTGTCAACCGTCTCCTGTCCTCACCGGACGACTTGAGCCTGGGAACAGATGGTGTCTCCCGCGAGTCCACGATGCGGACCGTTCCTGTGATTCGGGCACTGAGACTGCAACAGATCGGCAAGGCAAAAGGGCTCGCGCACAGGCCCCTTGCAGGGCAGGCGATTGGCGGGGTCGTTCGGGATATCAGCGGGGTGCATAGGAATGCGGGGCTGATGGCACTTTGCAATCAAGAGCCGTTTCGGAGCGGAGACAGTGGCGGACCGGATCCTGCATCTTACCTATAACTCCCGTTATATATCGAAGTGCACAGATGAATCCATGCTGTCATGTGCGAAAGCGACATGCGCTCTCACCTGCATGCCGCTTTCTACAAACACGGAACCATGATTTCCCTGTCTGCATCCCCCAGTATATCCGAAACCGTCCCGCGCACCGTGCGCTTGCGCCTGTTGCCCGAGACCCAGGCCAAGGCGCGGCAACTCGCCGGCACCGCCGGGGCCTGCCACTGGGTGTGGAACCACTTCCTGACCCGCCAGCGGTTTCACTGGCAGTGCTGGCAGGACTACCGGATTGGCCCCAAGCCAGTCGTGTCGTTCTTCGGTCTGGGCAAGAAGTTCACCCAGTTGCGCCAGTATACGCCGTAGCTGCAGGCATACAGCTTTGCTGCCGTGCGTCACACGCTCAAGCACTTGGCCGACGCGTATCGCAGATTCTTTGCGGGGCAGAGCCAGCCTCCCCGGTTCAAGGCCCGGCAGCGCACACAGGACGGATTCACCATCCCTACATCCATCCGTGTCCCTGTCCGATACCCACCTGCGGGTACCCAAGATAGGCTGGCTGCGCGTCCAGGGACACAATCCCTACGCCCGCACACTTCCCCTGCAGGCCCGGATCTGCAGGGAAGGCACGGCCACGCAGCCCAAATGGTATGTATCGTGGTCTATGTCGTGCCGGTCACGCAAGTGCGCCAGGGCGCAGCCGAGGGCATCCTGGGTCTGGACCGCAACGTGGGGCAGTGCACGGACAGTCAGGGCACTGCGCACAAGATGGCGGATACGGCCCGGTTGGACGTGAAACTGAAATGCAAGCAGCGGCACCTGGCGCGCAAGCGCAAGGGATCGTGCCGCCGCCGGCGCATTGCGGGTCAATTGACCAGGTTGCACCGGAAACGCAAGCGCATTGGGGACCATGACACGCACCGCATCCGCCGGAAACTGGCTGACGCGGCGCATACCGTGGTCGTGGAGCATCTACAGGGAAAAGGCATGACGCAGTCGGCCCAGGGCACAGGGGACCATCCGGGCACGCACGTCAAGGCCAAGTCCGGCTTGAACCGCAGCATCCTGGCCAGCGGTTGGAGCCAACTGGAACGCAAACTGGCCTACCCGTGCGGCCAAGCGGTCAAGGTGCCGGCCGCCTACACCAGCCAGACCTGCAGCCGGTGCGGCGGCGTGGACCCGCGGAACCGGCCCGCGCAGGCGCGGTTTCACTGTGTGGAGTGCGGATTTCAGATCAATGCGGATCACAACGCGGCGATCAACATCTTGGGGGAGAGCGCATCGCCCTGTGGCCCGTGGGACAGGGGGCGTCTGCACGGCGAGGGGCGTTCCCGTTCGGGACCCCGGCGACCCGTGAACAGGATATGTTCCGAGTCAGTGTACTTAGGTATATAAGTCCCTTTCCTTTGGAAGAGGTGAGAGATGCGATACGGAATACACCCTACGTGGACAAGAGTATGGAGATCGACTTGAACGTCAGCACTCCAATGCCCCCTCTGGTCAAAGTTTCCTGTTCTGGGATCAAATGTTTCGTCGTGGAAGAATAGTCCGCGTTGGCACTTGGCAGGCCAAACAGCCCCCGTCGCCGTGGCCATCGCCTTCACCTGACGCGTCCCCTGTGAGGCTGTACGATGGCTCCTGCCAGGTTTCCGTCTTCATTGGACATGCAAATGGATGAAATTGCAGGAGAGTCTCGGCTGTCAATACTCAACTCCACTGTTTGGCTCTGTGCGTTGTGCTTTCAATCGGAAGGAATTGCTGGCCTGTATGGCAGCATGGATTGTCACTGTCCAACGAAAAGAAAGAGGGCTGTCTGGCCGCGGGTCGCCCCGCAATGGAAACCGGTCTCGGCGCGCGGTGTAGCATAGGCGCAACAAAGTGAGACGGCCCTGCATCCACTGGGATTGCACCTCGATTTGACATCAGGTTCCAGCCCAGAGCAGGTCCAGCATGATCCCGCACGCCGTGTCTGATCAACTCTGTACAATCTCGGTGACATTGCCCATGAACCAGCCGGCTGAGAAGGGCTGTCTGGCCATGTCCATGTTGGATTGACGACAAAACTGTCATGACGCAAGGGAGACTGAAGTGAACGTCCAGCCATTTTCTCTGTCCTATGCCGTGGCTTCGTCCATGTACGGTTGTTTGCCCTTGTCCGACGTGATTGTGGGCGCAAGGGAAGTGGGAGATGGTCGCATTGACCTGTGGCCTCGCCGTCATGCCAATCAGCGGGAACAGGCTGACGAAATGGGTATGGTAGCATTTTGGGAAATGCTGCAGGCCCATGAAGTGGAATTGGCATTGACAACCCGTTACGATCTGGGACCTTTTGGCCTCCAGGATGAATGCAAGTATGTAAAGTCATTGGGTGGCACATTGGTCGTGTCCGGGAGTCAAAAAGAGGGGCAAGACCTGCAAGGGATTGAATTGAAGAAGGCCGTGCAAGACTTCGTGGAACGAATGAAACCTGAGATGGAACAGGCCGCGGCCCTGGGCATGACCATCGGCATCGAGAACCATGCCTCGGCGTTGATCAGTTCGGTGGACTCCATTCTGTGGTTTGCAGAATGCAGTCCCTCCTCTCATTTGGGACTGGCACTGGCACCCTATCACCTGCCCGATGACAACCAGATGGTTTCATCGCTGATTCGTTCTCTGGGAGACAGGCTTGCCCTTTTCTACGCCTGGCAACATGGAAGGGGCTGCATGGAAAAACTGCCCAAGGAACAGGAACTCATGCAACTGCCCGGCAAGGGCGAGATGGATTTCCGGCCCATTCTGGAAGCGCTGAAGGAGATTCAATACGCCAATCTGGTCGAGATCTTTATGCATCCAGTACCGCGTGGAGTTCCCATTCTGAAGGATGCGTTGGGCACAACAAGCACGATTCAGGATGCGCGAGACTACTTGGACGCCCTTGTCGCCGAGCTCCAAGTCGGTGCATGAATGAAAAGCCGAAGACCTTTGGGCTTTCCGGCAGGCCAAATAGGTAGAGAGTCGGGCGGCGGACCTGTGTCAGAAGTGAGGGGCAAAGGCCCGTCACGCGCCCCTCTCGTGGACACCCGATGCAGCGGGAAGCCGCCGAATCAGCTCATGGCATTCTTGCCACACTGGACGATTCCCGCGCAGACCCGGTGGCAGGCAAGGCGCTGGTGATGACAGACGGCCAGCAGCATTGAGTCGATGCAACTGAGGCCAGTGCAGTATCCCGGGCAGCAGGTCAAGGGAAACACACAGCGATACCAGCACCCAAGGCATCAGAGCCATGACGAGGACAGAGCTGGGCAGACTCGGAAACGCAGACCTCAGACAGGTCTGAATCTGGAGGGTGTCACGGCTTTGGAAATCCCGATAGTGGCTCTGACGAAAGTGAAGCAGGGGAGTCATTAACGTGAGTTATGGATAAGCGGCGGTCTCCGGGAGACTGTGTTTCCGTGTCAGAGACGGTTTTTGCGGCTGATGGCAGCAGGCAATCAGGCCCAACAGCAGATTCACCAGGAAATGGACCGGGCTGCGGTGGCGGGTATGCTCTATCTGCGAGATGTGCTTGAGCTGGTCGTTGACCGACTCGACCCACGCCCGCTTTCCCAGCAGCCAGTGGTCGGCGAGTGTGGCCAGCTTGGGCTTCATGTTGGACCGGAGCCGCGTCCGCAGGCGGAGCCCCCGGGCATACAGCTCCTCCCCCAGGGCCTGCGAGATAGAGCCCTTGTCGCCCATCAGTTTGCCCCACAGCGCGCGGGCCAGCCCCGGCACGGGCTTGCGATCGTCCACATGGCCGGGGGTGAGCGCGAAAGCCTGCAGCTCTCCCCGTTCGTTGATGACCAGGTGGAGTTTGAAGCCGAAAAACCAACCCATGGAGTTCTTGCCCCGCTGCGCGAGGCCCCGGAAGACCCGGTGGCCGGCGATGCGCCGGTTGTGACAGACCGCCAGCGGGGTCGAATCGATGAAGTTGAGGCCGGTGCACGGACCCTAGCAGCCAGTCAGACAGACATACCGCGGCACCAGGACCCGGGGCATCAGGGCCACGCAGCGCGCATCACAGGGCAGCGCGGGAAACTCGGAGCACAGATACCGCTGGACATGCAGCGTGCAATGGCTCTTGAAGTCCCGATAGCGGCTCTGAGGGAAATGGATCAGGTTCGTCATGATCTCGCTGGTGGACAGACGGGGCCAACACCGGACTTGGGGACCGGATTGGAGTTGCTGTCGAGATCAGTCCGAATCGCATGGTGGGTCAGAATCATCGACAGAGCAGAAGAGCACGAGTAGACTCATGAGGCACCTCTGGGACTGTATTGGAATGAACAAGGGTACTCTTCCTGCTTGCCCGAGGTGTCCTTGTCTTCTCCATGGCATCAAAAATCGGCACAATGATCCTGTGTAAGGAGCGGGGCACATGATAGCCACCTCCCCCCAGCGGAGCGCAAGACGGTCAAGGCTTGGTATCCGGCCCCGCGAGAGTCTGGAATCCAGATGGGCGCGGCAACACCGGAAAGTATGCCAACTCTGGCATTACCAAGAAGGATATCCTTATCAACCCGATCACGAGTATACGGATTTCACCACAACCGATCCGTGCTATGTAGTGGAGGATGTGAGATTGATGGCTCCCAGCCCTGAACATGGGGACGATTTACGGGAATGGGAACAGGCCCTGCATGTGCTGGTGGAGGCCCATGATGCTGCCAGACTGATCTGCCGCGAAGTCCCCATCAAGGGCATTCCGGGCGCGTATTTCGCCAACAAGCGCAATACGGGAGCCTTGGTGCCCGATTTGACTTTGTGGAATGCGGATCATCCGCCTGACAGAGAGGGCAATTCCTATGTCTTTGACCCAGATCATCCGCCCTTGCTGGTGGTGGAAGTGGTGTCGCATTCAACCTCTCGGGTACGCACCAACGACTTGGTGGACAAGATGGGCTTTTATGCCCGCATGGGAATCCAGGAATACTGGATCCTGGATTCCGATGCGGACGAACCGCTGTTGGGTTTCGCTCAGGACAAAAGAGCCAGGCCCAGCATGATTTGGCGAGAGTACCGTGAGATCTCCCTCAACCCAGACGGGAGTCGGACCAGCCAGGTGCTCGGCACCGATATACGCTGGCAAGACGGCCGACTGGAAGCATGGGACCAGGAAAGCGCGTCGTGGCTCCGGATAACGGACATCCCTGCACTTGAAAGTCGGCGGGAAGGGCACCAGGCCGGACAGTTGGGCGTTTGGCAAGCCTGGCTGGAGCCGCGCATCGGCTCCGAGGCCTGGCGACAGTTGGTCACGGCCTGGCAGGACCATCCGGAAGCAAAACCCGAAGATGAGCAAGTCTTTTCCGTAATCCTGAATCCCCATGCCTGGCATCTTCTGCTTCCCTCCGCCGTGGCACCGCCTGACCAGACCCAGCCGTCCGCAGAGACCGAGACCCGCAAGCGGACCGAGGGTGATGACGTTTTCTGACCGCGCGCTTGCTCTTCCTGCAGAGGGGCGTCGCTGAATGGGCAAGTGCGCCCCCGCGACTCTGTGGGACCGATGGGACCCTCACGCGGGGCGCAAGGGTCCAAGGATCGGAGCCAAGGGGATCTACCGGGACGGAGTGCGCTCTGCCCGGGGCCCCGGCGTCCACCAGGCCCAGGGCCGGCGCGGGATCAGCCTGCTGGGGCGGACCGCGATGCCCTAGGCGCGCCGGGTCTGGGCCCTGCCCTTCCTCACCGTGCGGGCACCCTCCACCCGCGGCCGGCGGCATCAGACCGTGACCGGCTGGGCCTGCGCCGCGGGGTGTCCGTGTCCGGGTACGACGGGACCGTCCAGTCCCTGGCCGTCGCCACCGGTGTGGTTCTAGGGTACCCCTCCGGCCCGCCCCCGTGCGCCTGCGCGGGCCGCAGGCCCCCAGGCCGTGCGCACCCACTTGGGGATGCAGACCCCGCGGCAGGGGTCGGACCTGGCGATGGCCCTGCTGGGCCTCTTCAGCTGGGTCACGCTGGAGGCCCTGTGCTACACGGCCTGACTTTGTACAAAGTCGAGCTTAGGATATCCCGCCTCTAAACATAGGCCGCGAACCTCGCGGACCAGGGTTCATTCACTGAGTATCGCTATTTCCCATTAGCACCACTGAACCTTTTGACCGCAGCGATAGCCATCGACAGGTGCGCTGGAGTTCGGACACGGACCTGTAGCCAAGAGCCTCCGCTTTATCGTTGCATCAAATGCCCAGTCTGATCGTCCCCATCACCGCGCTGTCGGAGCCAGCAGTCTGTTTGACCATGAGGCCGTCGACCTCATCTCAGGTGAGTACCAGACTCCCGCTCTCGCTTCCAGTCGTGTCGTTGTCCAGTACCCACTCGAACAGGGGCAAGGCTTGGGTTTGCCGTTCTGGCCTTGCGGCCGCGGCGGTTCCCCAACCAAGAACTCAGACCAGAAGAACAGCACCTTCTCGGCATCGCATGCAAGCCATAGTCCACAAGCAGAAATTAGCGGATTAAATCGATACATGGTGTAGTATACTACACCATGTATATCAGTTGTGGGATATGCCCGTGAATAAATCAGAAGAGCTTTCCGTTCCTCAAGCAGCAACCTATCTGAAGGTCAGTCAAGAAACTGTTCGACGCAATATTCGCTCAAAACGACTAAAGGCAATCCGAAGAGGCACACAATGGTTTGTCAGTGTGGCAGATATTCTGGAGTTTGCATCATCATACGATCCCAAGACAGGCAGGATCAGTCAGAATTCCTGAGGCACGAGTTTCCACAATTTCTTCTGGAGCCAAGCACAGAGACTCCTTGCAATCGAGTCAACATAGACCCTCAGTCGATCAGTGCTGTTTTCGTCAGTGTCTAGCTAGTGTAAAAGTCGAGTGACATAGTGGCTCTAAAACAACATCGTCCCACAGTTCCTTCGCTCCAGGACCTTCCCCTATTCCAAGACCTTCCCCAAACAGGTGAAACCCAAGGACAATCAGTACAGCTAACATCAGCAGACCTTCGCAGACTGGTAAGAATGCTAAACAGAATCCTTCGTGACTGTGAAGGCAATAGCAGTCTGATCGAGCGGTTCGACGAGCTGACAAAAGTCATCTACTGCAAAGTCTACGACGAAAGAAACTCGGCCTTCATCTCCCAGAACGCCGCCTTCCGTATTCGGCCAAACGACACGGACAAAACCGTAGCAACTCGCATCCGTGAGCAATTTCTAAGTCTAGTCAAACGGAGTTCCCACCTCTTTCCAGAGAGATTCTCTCATCTGCAATTAGGCAACTCCACTCTCCGGAAGCTTGTCGAGGAATTATCCTGCTTCAAGCTTTACAGTGTATCCGAAGACCTAAAAGGACTGCTCTACGAGGAGATCATCCGCAATACTTTTGATAAGGGGGAGAATCAGCAGTTTTTCACTCCTCGTCCTATCGTAGAGTTCATGGTTGAGGTACTCGACTTGTCGTTGACTGGAAAGATATGCGATCCAGCATGTGGAACCGGAGGGTTTCTACTCCATGTCGAAAAGCACCTCAAGCAGAACAGCAACATCGCTGATGCCAGTCTACTCGGATTCGAGATTGACGAGCGATTGGGTTGGGTTGCCGGAGTAAACCTGGACATGCACGACGCGACCTGTAACTTTGCCATATCCCACATCAATTCGTCTGGCTCACTGGGAGACAGTCTGAAGCCCTACTTTGAAACAATAGACGCAATCATCACCAACCCTCCCTTTGGCAGCGATTTTTCTGAGAAGAAAACGCTGCGTGACTTCAAGCTAGGCAAGGGCAGAGCATCAAGACGCCGAGGCGTGCTGTTCACAGAGCGTTGTTTGGATCTCCTCAAACCTGGAGGAGTAGTGGCAATCGTTATAGACGACAGTGTATTGAATGGTCCATCCAATGCAGATACCCGTCGCCTGATCCTTGACCGGTCATCCCCCCTGGCCATAATCAGCCTGCCTGATACCGCTTTCATGCCTTATGCCTCTGTAAAGTCCTCGATCCTCTTTCTACAGAAGAACCATGCGAACAGCAGAACCACAGCAGAAAGCCATTTGACGTTATTTGCCCACGCTGCAGTAGTCGGGCGAAAGCCAAACGGTGACCCACTGCTACGTCACGGTCCAACTACCGGCAGAATGATATTGGACTCCGATCTGCCTGAGATACTTGGCGTATGGAAAGCGGGTCCAGGCAAATCAGTGCCACAGCCTGCCTGGTCTAGTAACCACTGTTTCTGGACTCGGATACCGCCGATAGAAGATGCATCATTTGCCAGAGACGACTTCCGTATAGACCCGGCCTATCATCATCCGGCGCGGTGTCGCGCGGATGAAGCTCTACAATTATCCTGTCACCCTTTGCGGCCTCTGAACGAGGTGTGTGAGCTACGCAACGAAGGAGCAGTCCCCTCCAAAGATCTTCCGGAGGAGAACATTATCTACTTGGGTCTCGCAAATATTGAAGCCCACACAGGCGTGTACAGGCCTGTCTTGGTAGAGGGCTCATCTCTAAAGAGCTCAGTCAAGCATTTTGCCTCAGGCGATATTTTGTTCGCCAAGATGCGACCGGAACTGAGAAAGGTATGTTTGATCCGCGATGACATCGACAATGGATTCGCGTCGTCTGAGTGCCTCGTCCTAACTCCAAGAACCGACCCGGCAACTGGCACCCCGATAATACTACCGAGACTTCTGACCATACTGTTGCGCTCGGACCTGGTTTATGGTCAGCTAATCCACCTAGTCACTGGTATTGGTCGTCCCAGGCTTAGCAAGACGACCGTATTAAACGTGCGGCTTCCAGTCCCTCATCTGGCAGAACAGAAACGCCTATTGGATTTGTACTATCAGTCCGACTCAGCCGCCCGCTCCTTGGTCGAAGAAAGTGATCGAGCTCTAAAAAGGGCGGACCAAATTATGTCTCAAGCAAGGCGCACTCTAATCGACGACATCCTTTCGCCATCAGAGGTCTGAATATCCGTGAAGGTCTTGGTGGATTTCTTGGATGGAGCATCAGAAAACCCTGAAACAATCCTGCAGTATTTAGACGAAGAGCCGATACCTCAAGCAGTGCATGTTATGAACAACGAGACATTGCCTTTGGAGGCTGTGCTCTTTCCCGATGATGTATTCCCTACCAACCAGCGCAATCTGACAGATATCAGGACCCGTATAGGCTTACTGCTTGAGGATGAGTTCGCCAAGGCCGTAACCACATCGTTGCCAACCGCAGTCAAAGAACAGGGCGTTGCGTTGACCTATGTGATCGCAAACCAGTTTCCAGACTTGGCATTCCGCTTTAATGACGGACGAATTGGTATCAGGTTTGAAATGAAGGCCATACAGACCATCGCCGAAGAAAAATCCGCCAATTTTGCCACACTTGTCAAGGATATCAGAAAGGGCACAGATTTTGTGGTGGTATTGCTTTGGGAGTGGAAGCTGCATGAGGCTCACAACAAAAAATTTCCCCATATTGATAGATTCTTCGTGATGGACGCGTACCAACTTGCCCAGATGCGCGACTGCCATTGGCTGCACAAGCCTCCGGCTGGACTTCAATCAGCGAGACAAGGCTTTGATTTGACATTTGCAGTCAATGCCCACGCTCACTCCTATAACAAAGAGGAAGGAAACCATGGAAAACTAATGCGTATATTTGATCCGCACTATGAGGAACTTCTTCCCAATGCTGTCAGGCAGGGCAAGACTCTGGCAACACACTACCTCTTCAGTGCGGAGGCCGCCCGCTTGGGCCTGAAACATATGGGTCAGAAAATCTCTGTGGAAGCCGCATGCCGAGGAAGTGGCACCTATCTTTCTATTTCAGATACATTGCCAGTTTGTTTTCTGACTGAACGAAAGGAAAGCCGTCTGATAATCGTCGGTGACCGACGGAAGCCCAACAAGCAACAGGCCATGGATGCCATGCAGACACATGATGCAAACCTCGCTCTGTTACTGAATGAGAAGTTTCAATGGACGGTTCGCAACGAGAGTGGGGAGATAGTAAGCCATGGCAGGAAGCCAGCGGAAGCTATGAGGTGGGTGAGGGAAAAATGGTGAGACTTCAACTCTCCGCATCGGGCCTGAGATTTGCCAATTGGCAGATTTTCCACACATTCGCATCATAATGTCTGCCGAATACGTGGTTCATAAAAGCTACACACTGCTCGCCAGTCTCTAGCGTCAATGCACATTGTCTGTCAAACGTTGAGAATACAAATCCTTCCCCTACTTTTCTCAGGTGAAAAAAGTAACCTCCCTGATTGGGTGTTCCTTCTCTACGAGTAATACACAGACTTAAACCTGTCTCAAGGCGGTCCCGAATCCTTGGGTTCAACCAATCCCATGTTATCAGGCCGTCCAAATCCAATATCACAAGGGGTGGGAAAGGAAGTGTTATGGGCGTAGGCATGTTGGCTGTCAAAAGTCAAGAATGCTCTAATTTAACGTGAATTATGAATAAGGAAAGACACCTCCAGACCCCAAGGAGGTGGTGCCGTGCCGCACATCATCATGGGTGCGGTGCTGCGCCTGTCCCGGGCGCAGGGGCAGGCGCAGCGGGGTGCGGTCCCAAGCCTGGATCTGGGATTTCTCATCCACACACAGGATCCATGCCCGGTCCGGGGGATTGAGGTACAGCCCCACCACCTCGCGGCGGCAGGAGACGACTGTATGGCTCTTTGGCCGCGCCCACATACCCACCAGTGAATCCAGGCCACGGCAATGAGACATTGTCTTGGAATGCGGAAAGCGGCAATCCCTGGCTAATGGCGAGCTGCAGCCTGAAATCCGCAGCCCTGTGCGGCATGTTGACCCAAGCACCCGAGGGTACGTTGCGGATACTGGAAGTCCCGCCGCAGAGCTTGCAGGAGTCCACGTTGTGGGGGACGAGGGACAGGACGGCCCAGCGCACATATCCGATGTTGTCAAGAGATCGGGCAGCCCTGACTGATCCAATGCTCACAGACAAAGTCGTGGACCGGAGCCCGAAAACGGCCCCAATCGGCCCAACTCGGGGCTTCACTCCGGAGATGTTGAAGATGCTGCGCAACTTCATCTAGTGCGGCAGGAGGCTGCCAGAGCCAGGCCTCTATCTCCTCCGTGGCATCCAACGGCACGGGTGTGAAGTCCTGCGGAGCCTCCACCGTGAAGACATAGGTGGTGAAGGGCAAGGTATGAGCCCACCGGGACACCTGGAACGTGTAATCCAGCTGGCCCAGAAACTGAGTCCGGCTACTCTGGCGCAGGTCCAGGCTGGTCTCTTCCCGCACTTCGCGCTCCAAGCTGTGGATCACATCCTCGCCAGGCGTGACTCCGCCCGTAGGCAGCCTGAAGCACCCAGTGGGATAGGCCGCCTTCGTGTGGAGCAGAAGTCCGGTCTGCGGCTCGGCCCGATACAGGACATAACAGATTTCGGCCCGACGACCATCGAGGAACAGGGTGCCTTGATCCCCTTCCAGGAAGGCCTCGCTCACGCGTAGATGCCGCTGTTGATGCACGGCCCGAGGCCATCGGAGCAGCAGCCTCGGCCAGGCTTGCTGGATCTCAGCCTCCAATTCCAATGCATCCACGGTGGAAGGGGCCTTGTTGGCTAGGACCGGGTTTGCAGCTGGGGATCCACCGCGTCCCGCAAGCCGTCCCCCAAGAGAAACAGGGACAACACCGTCAGGAAAATCAGGATGCCCGGCGGAAAGATGAGATGCCAAGCCAGGTAGCGTCCGGTATCCGGATCGATCAGAAACAGGTGATCCTGGGACTTGGCCAGCATGCTGCCCCACGTAGCATGGGGAGGCTGCACGCCCAGTCCCAAAAAACTCAGGATCGATTCCGTCAGTATCAAGGCGCCAATGTCCACGGTCGCCAGCACTAGAATTAGCGGAATGGAGTTGGGCAGAACATGATGCCACATCACCCGGGGCACCGAAGCCCCTATGGAACGGGCCGCCAAGGTGTAATCCAGTGCCTTGACCTGCAGCACCTGTCCCCGCATGAAGCGGGCAATGCCTACCCATCCAAAGAATCCCAGAAACAGGGTCAGGGTAATGGCGTTAGGACGCCAGATGGCGGTAACCAGAATCAGGACAAACAGGGTCGGCACCGAGCTGAAGGTGCTGATCAACCAGGAGAAAATATCATCGATCATGCCCCCGAAAAAGCCAGCCAGCATACCCAGCACAACCCCCAGCAGCAAAGCAATAATCGTGCCGAACAGGGCAATCAGCATGCTGATGCGGGCTCCGTGCAGAAGGCGCACCAACTGATCGCGGCCCAGACTGTCCGTCCCCAGCCAATGGGTTACGCCCTGGGACTGTTCTAGAAGTTGTGGAGCCCGCATGGAGTCCAGCCCCAGTTTCCACTGCAACCAGGGCCCGAAGTAGCTGGGCTGCAGCGTGCTGTCCAGGTTGGTGTCGTTCGGACCGACGCCCACCAACAGACTGGACCACACTTCAGCCCCCACAGCCAGAATGATCATTGTGACCAGAAAGACTATGGCGGCCATGGTCAGCCGGTCTTGCCGCAGGCGCATCACAGTCAAACTGACAAAAGACCTGGGCTTCCATCTCGTTTCTTCCGGCAACGGGGAGTCAAGTGGCGAGGCCGACAAGGAAGGGGCAGCATTCATGGAAGAACAGGGCCCGGTTACAGGCGAATACGCGGGTCCACAATGGCATACAGAATGTCCGACAGCAGGTAGCCCAAAATGGTAAGCAGGGAAAAGAACATCACAGCCCCCATAATCATGGGGTAGTCCCGCTGAATGGCAGAAAAGTATGTCAAGCGCCCCATGCCTGGCCAAGCAAAGATAATTTCGATCACTAGCGCCCCATTAATGATTCCAAAGAGGGCCGGCCCCAACACCGTAACGATCGGAATCAAGGCATTGCGCAGCACGTGTTGGCCCCGGATGGTGTGAAGCCGCAATCCCTTGGCCCGGGCCGTCCGCAGGAAGTCCTGGGACAGCACCTCAAGCACTTGGGTGCGTACCAGCTTGGTGATAAAGGCCACACCACCCAGAGAAAGGATGGCCGAGGGCAGAATGATGCGCCTTATCCTGTCCAGGAAGTCGAAGCTCATGTCCAGGGACAACGTCATGCGCCCGCCGACCGGCAAGACCTGCCAGACCACGCTGAAAAGGAAAATACTGATGATGGCCAACCAGAACGTGGGTATGGCCTGGCCTGCCACAGTCAGGAACCGGATAATCTGATCCTGCATGCCTCCGCGGAACAAGGCGGCCATCAAACCCAAGGGAATACCGAAGGCAAAGCTGGCAATCAGCGAGACCACCCCCAATTCAAGGGTGGGAATCATGCGTTCGCGCAGACGCGTCCAAACCGGTTCCTGGGTTGTCAAGCTGCGTCCTAGTTCCCAGCGCAGCAATCCGCCGCCGTGATCACAAACTGTGACATTCAAAAAATCAAGATAGCCGCAGGAATTGGACACGGGCGCCTGCTGTTCCCGCACATCTCCAGCCCTTATGGCTATCCCCGTCAGCCACTGAATATATTGAACGGTCACCGGTTGGTCATGGCCCAGCAACGCCCGAAATTTCTCCCGGGTCTCCTCGGTCACCCTGGGATGAAAGGTAGCCAAGGTGACAAAGTCGCCCGGTGCGGCCTGCACCAGCAAGAAACTCAGGATGCTGATGCCGAATAGCGTCGGTATGGCCTGCAGGAGCCGTCTGGCGATATACCGGTACATGGGGCAAGAACAAGCCCTGATGCTGGGCCCACGCTCCGGCTAGAAAGAAAATATAGGCAGAGGGGCGGACCGGGCCCCTACCAAGAGAGAGCCCGTCTGACAGGGAACGGCAGGCTGCTGGGCAATCGCAGGCTGCCTGCCGTTCCCTGTCCTCCCCCAGCACAAACGGAAATCCCTATTCGGCGAGGCTCCAGCGTTCCACGTTGTGGCTGAAGCTCCAGGTACCGGGGTTGATGCCTTCCCAGCGCTGCGAGTATCCCACGGAACCGACGCTGCCGGTGACAAAGACGTAGGGAATGTCATCGTGGATGATCTGCTGTATTTCCTGGTAGATCGGCGCGCGATCTTCCGCCGCGCAACCAGGCACGGAAATGCCTGCATCGAGCAACTCGTCGATCTTGGGATTGACATAGCTGACAAAGTTGAAGCCGCTGCCCGGGGTGTCGTAGCGCGTGTGCCAGAAGACATCGTCATTGGGGTCCGTGCCCATGCCGGTCCAGCCGATGATGACCATCTCAAAGGTCTGGTTCAGCAATTCCTCGACCATCAGGCCAAAGTCGATGGCCTCGAAGGAGATGTCAAAACCCAGACCGTTCAGTTGATCCTGGACCAACACACCCAGCTCCTCCCGCGTGGCATTGCCCGCGTTGGTCATCAGGCCCAGAGACAGAGTGGTCCCCGCTTCCGCCGTGGCGCAGCCATTGCATTCCCGGACGCCGTCGCCGTCCGCATCGGTCCAGCCGGCCCCTTCCAGGATGGAGGCGGCCAGCTCCTGGTCAAAGGCGTACGGCGCAATGCTCTCGTCATGCGCCCAGCCCACGGCCGGCAACACGTTGCTGGCGATCTGGTAGCCCTGGCCCAAGTACACGTTGTCGATGATGGACTGATAGTCCAGGCTGTGGGCGATCGCCAGCCGCACATCGCGATCGCTCAGAATGGGATGCGGGTCCTGGGCCACGACATTGCCCTCTTCATCCCGGGCAGGCTGCGGATTGGCCGGATTGGCCAGGTTCAGGCCAATGTAGGAATAGCCGTCGTCCTGGGCTTCGAACACCTCCAGGTTGGAGTTGGCCTTGGCCCGCTCCACCTGCGCCGGCTCCAGACCAATCAGGTCCACTTCCCCCGCTTCCAGGGCGGCCAGACGGGTACCGGGGGAGGGAATCACCCGGGTGATCTGTCCATCCATGTAGGGCGCGCCCTTCCAGTAGGTTTCGTTGCGCACGACCGTAATGTGGTCGTCCCGGATCCAGTCGTTGAACGTGAAGGCGCCCGCGGAGGCCGGGGGGGCCGTATTGTGCGGCGAGGTCATGATGTCGCTGAAATCCGCCGCATAGAGATGGCTGGGCAGCCAACCCAGGCCCAGGTCCAGGAACCCGTCGCATTTCAGTTCCAAGAAGGTCACCTGCACCGTCAGATCGTCAATGACCTCAATGGCGGAGATCCGTTCCACGGCGCCCTTGCGCGGCGTTTCCACCAGATCGCTGGCGATGGCATCGTACGTGAACTTGAAGTCGTGGGCATCCAGCGGATCCCCGTCGCTCCAGACCAGTCCCGGCCGGATATAAAAGGTATAGGTCAGGGAGTCTTCCGAGACGTCCCAGCGCTCGGCCGCACCTCGGGCTTCCACCGCCCCCGAGAAGGGATTCACGTCAAAGAGGGCCGGGTAAAAGCCTCCTACCGAGGAGCTGGCGCTGTCAGACCACAGAATAGGGTTCAGGATGCTGGCATCCGTGCTGGACACGTCAATGAACACCCCGCCCGGCTCCGGCATGGTGACCACTTCGTCCCCTACCCTGACGGCCGAAGTGGCACAGCCAGTCAGCACGATCAGGGCCATGGCGAGTGACAGCAAGACCCGCCATCCCCGTGTGAACAGATTCTTGCACATGGAAGTACGACTCCTTATTTCGAATTGATCACTGCAAATCATCTCCAGTCCCGCGCGGGACCGGACTGTACATTCCATGGTGGCGACCCCATGGGTCGCTACTCGTTGAGGAAACAGGCGGAAAAATGGCCGCCTCCCAGATCCTTGAACTCGGGTTCCTCCTCAAAACAGATGTCCATGGCCTCGGGACAACGGGTACAGAAGTTGCACCCCTTGGGCGGCGAAGCCGGATTGGGCACGTCCCCTTCCAGAATGATGTGTTGCCGCTTGGACTCCACGGCCGGGTCCGGAATGGGCACTGCCGACAGCAGGGCCTTGGTGTAGGGATGCTGGGGGTCCTCGTACAGTTTGGATCGTTCCGCCAGCTCCACAATCTTGCCCAGGTACATCACCGCGATGCGGGTGGAGATATGGCGCACCACGCTCAGGTCATGCGCGATAAACAGATAGGTCAGTCCCATGTCCGCCTGCAAATCGACCAGCAGGTTGATGACCTGGGCCTGAATCGAGACATCCAAGGCCGAAATGGGCTCGTCGCAGACAATGAAGGAAGGGTTGACCGCCAAGGCCCGGGCCACGCCAATGCGTTGGCGCTGTCCGCCCGAGAACTCATGCGGATACCGGTTCACAAAGTAGGGATTCAGGCCCACAATCTGCAGCAGTTCCTGGACTCGCTCCTGTCGTTCCGCCTTGGAATTGCCCAGGTTGTGCACATCCAGGGGTTCTCCGACGATGCTGCCCACGGTCATGCGCGGGTTGAGCGAGGCATAGGGATCCTGGAAAATCATCTGCATGCGCCGCCGCATGCGCCGCAGGTCCTGCCCGGAAGCCTCGGTCAGTTCCACGCCTTCGAACTGCACACTGCCGCCGGTGGGACGGTGCAGCTGCAGAATGGCGCGGCCCGTGGTGGATTTGCCGCAGCCAGATTCACCCACCAGGCCCAGGGTCTCGCCTTGCATGAGATCGAGACTCAGGCCATCCACAGCCCGAATGGCTCCGACCTGGCGTTGAAACAGTATCCCTTGGGTAATGGGAAAGTGCATCTCCAGGTCTCGGACCTTGAGCAACACTTCGCGGGAGCCATTGGCATTCATCATGAGGCAGTCTGGGATTCCGTGGCCAATAATTCAAGACCGATCTCCTGGAGATCCCGCCAGCAGGCGGCCATGTGTCCGTCCTTCTTCTCTTCCAGCGGCGGGTTCTCGGACCAGCACTGCTCGATGACAAACTCGCAGCGCGGGGCAAAGGGACAATGGGTGGGCGCGTCCAGCAGATCCGGCGGCAGGCCGTCGATCGGGATCAGCCGCTGCCGTTCCGCCTCGTCCAGCCGCGGAATGGAGCGCAGCAACCCGACCGTGTACGGATGGCGCGGGTCTGCATACAGTTCCTCCACGTTGGCCACTTCCACTATGAAGCCGGCGTACATGACAATGACCCGCTTGGCCATGCCGGCGACCACGCCCAGATCATGGGTGATCCAAATGATGGCGGTCCCCGTCTCGTCCTTGAGACGCTCCACCAGATCAATGATTTGGGCCTGGATGGTCACATCCAGGGCGGTCGTCGGTTCGTCGGCAATCAGCAGTTGCGGATTGCAGCTCAGTCCCATGGCGATCATGACACGCTGGCGCATGCCGCCGGAAAACTGATGCGGGTAATCATCCAGGCGGTCCCCTGCGGCCGGGATGCCCACCAGGTCCAGCAGTTCCGTGGCGCGCGCCCGGCTCTGGGTCCGGTTCATGTTGAGATGGAGTTCCAGGGCCTCCGTGATCTGGCGGCCTACGGTCAGGACCGGATTCAGGGATGTCATGGGATCCTGGAAGATCATGGCAATCCGGTTGCCGCGTATATGCCGCAGGTCGTCTTCCGACAGCTGGCGCAGATCCTGACCGTCAAAGAGCACCTCGCCGCTGACAATCTTGCCCGGCGGTTGCGGGATGAGGCCGATGAGAGACATCACCCCCACGCTCTTGCCGGAGCCTGATTCGCCGACGATGGCGACGGTCTCGCCTTCGCGCACGTCGTAGGAAATGCCGTTGACGGCATGCACCACGCCATCTTGGGTAAAGAATTTGGTTTGCAGGTCCTTGACCTGCAGCAGGGGTTCAGCCATGGGTTTCGGAAAAAAGGATGCCGCCAATTATCTCGGGCAGAGCAGCCAGAATCACAGCATCAATGTCTTCAGCCCAAGTTGGGCCGAAGACCGCTGTCCCGCTTCTCATCTGCCCTCTTGCCTGTCAAGTATACAATCAGAGTCGCCACATGCAGGGATTGACATGCTCGGTGCAGGCCGGTGCGGCTCTGTGCGCCCACCTCCGAGTCCCTCTATTCAGGACAAAAGGCCGCGGGGTTGCCCATGCGCGCCTTGAGGATGTTCACCTGCTCCAGGACAGCCCGGCGGCTGGTGCCGCCCATGGCATCCCGGGATTCCACGCTGGCGGCAAAGTCCAGTATAGCCGAGACCCCTTCGGCGAAGGCCGGGTGCAATGCACGCCAGGCCGCATCCGCGAGACCGGACAGGGGCAGGCCGTCTGCTTCGGCCTGCCTTACGGCTTCGCCCACGATGTCATGGGCCTCCCGGAAGGGAACTCCGCGCCGCACCAGGTGCTCTGCCAGGTCGGTGGCCAGCATGAACTCGTGCATGGCCTCCGTCATGCGCTCCTTGTTCAACGTGAGCGCGAGCAGGGCTCCCGCCGTGATCTGCAGTGACTGCGACCAGGTGTCCACGGCCGCGAACAGGGGTTCCTTGTCTTCCTGCAGATCCCGATTGTAGGTGCGCGGCAGGCCCTTCAATGTCATCAGCAGCCCCATCAGGGCCCCGGTGGTACGGCCCGCCTTGCCCCGGATCAGTTCAAAGGCGTCGGGATTTTTCTTCTGGGGCATCAGGCTGCTGCCCGTGCTGTAGGCATCTCCCAGGCGGAAAAATCCATACGGCTCCGAGGCATAGATGATCACGTCTTCGGCCAGCTGGCTCAGATGGACCATGGACAACGCGGCGCAGAACAGAAACTCCGCGACGAAGTCCCGGTCCGAGACCGCGTCCATGCTGTTGTAGGTGATCTCGTCGAAGCGCAGGAGCTGGGCCAGACGGCGCCGGTCCACGGCAAACGGATTGCCCGCCATGGCTCCGCTGCCCAGCGGCAGCGTGTTGACACGGCTGCGGGCCTGTTGCAAACGCGTCAGGTCCCGCAGCAGGGTCCAGGCGTGACTGAGCAGCCAATGACTGAACCGGGTGGGCTGGGCCATCTGCAGATGGGTGAAACCCGGCATGATCACGTGCACCTCGGTTTCGGCTATGGCCGCCATGAGACGTATCACCCGGGTCAGGTGCTCCCGCAGTTCATCCATCTGCTCTCGCAGCCAGATGCGCAAGTCGGTGGAGACCTGGTCATTGCGACTGCGCCCAGTGTGCAACTTGCCTGCCACGTCCCCGACCAACTCATGCAGGCGTCGTTCATGCGCCGTGTGAATGTCCTCATCCGCGGGTTCCAGCCGGAATTCGCCCCTGCGCCACTCTGCCGCCATGGCATCCAGACCCTCTTGGATGACAGTGCATTCTGCGGGAGTGAGAATGCCCGCTTCGGACAGGGCCTGGGCGTAGGCATGGCTGCCTTTCAGATCGGCCTCCCACATGCGCTGATCGAACCCTATCGAGGCTCCAAAGCGGTCCATGAGGGGATCGCCTTGGTGAGCAAAGCGGCTGCCCCACATCTTGCGTTTTGACGGCATGACAGTCAGTCGTCTCCCTCTAATGACCGGTCCCACACTGGCAATGCAGTCCGGAAAGAAATATTTGGCACCCAGTGATGCTCTCCATGTTGGATACCCAAATATAGACAATTGAACACTACAACCTCAGCGTTGCGGCAGGGTCCAGGGCAATCGCAAAGTCGGCAAACGCCCAGGAATTTTGCATTGCAGGTCAGACTTGGGAGCTCAGAAACAGCAAAAAGCCAGACAATACCAAATTGGATATTGTCAATTCTCAAAGCTGGGACTGTCATATAGGGCTGGAAGGGGTTCTGGAATCAAATCGATGCCCAGACGTATGCCGTCCAGCCTGTGTAATGCCACCAGAGCATTAAAGGTCCAGCCTGCGTATGCAACTTTCCATGTCCTTCAAACCTCTGTACACATCTTGAAAGTGTCGATTAATTACCGAAGGAGCATCTACAGTCTGAGTGATGTTGGCAATATAAAGTGTGTACTTGTTGGTCGCGTCGTTGTTTCAAGCTTCCAAGGCTTGACTTCATCGCTTGGAATTTACCTGAATCTAACAATCCTTCGAGCTCTTCAACTCTTACAAGTCCGATGACCCGGATGAGCATGTCGCGGAAATGCGGCTCATAGGTAAAGCTATAAGTCCTTCTGATGATCTCACTTTCTACGTGCTTCAAGTTCTTTGAATCGGTCAGATGCTTCTCAGCACAATCCCTTACGATGCTGTCCATGCTCTGCTCAATCCAGCCGCATAGCTCAATCAGAGCCAGTTTGGAATAGTACAGAGCGTCGCGAGGGTTGCGAGACTTTCTATTGTATCTGGAAGTTAATTCCCGCAAATTCCTTTCAATACAGGTCTTGTTTACCATTGCCTTGACCAGAGAAAATATGCGCTGCAGTTTTCATGCGTCCAATTACTCTGGGCTTGGCTGAAAGCCCTTGCCTGAGTCTATCCTCGGTGAATTCCTCAGATCGAAGCAATTCTTTATACATCCGGCGAATCGCATCAGCGGAAAGATTGTCAAGTGTGTCAAGATTCAGAGACACTCCAACCAGAGTCGCCTCCATCACGGTTATACTCATGCGGTCGTGCGTATCCCCATCAAGAATGGATTGCCAAACAATTTCGACTGTGCTCCTGAAGAGTTCTCTCTTGCGATTCAAGAACTCTTCATTGGGTCTGCGATGGTCCAGCATGTAGTTGTTCAGAAAGGTTGCCAAACGGCCATTGTATTCACGGAATTTGTCATGAAACGCAAAGAAGCGCAGTATCACTTCCTGCCCTCGATAGCACTTTCCCCTAAATGAAGAGTGGGGATTGATTCTTTGCCAAGTGGCATCGCGATCAATCTCCTTCAGGAAATCGTTAAAGGGACCCGAAAAAATGCAATTCCTTATCTCTTGATTGTTAAGTCTAACTGCTCCTGTATTAAGACGATGGAAAATAGTGAACAGGTATTCCATATGGCTGGGTTTGGACACATCACATCGGATCACCGTGATGGGCAAGGTGAAATTCTCTACTCGCAGGTAGTATTGGCGTAGATTGGACTGGTTTTCTGAAAAATATGGAACATATTTGCCTGAAATATGCGGATCCACATCTGGAATTGAAGAAAGATGCCAACGGTCGCCACGAAGGAACCGGATGATGGTCCACATCCTCTGTAACCCATCTATGACTTGCCATTTCTGAGTCTTGTAATCCAAGGCAAAGCACATACTCGGAATGGGAAGCTGTTTCACCAGCGAATCAACGAAGCGTGTCTGTGCGGCGATGGGCCATACAAGTTCACACTGGAACTGAGGGCGAATTTCAAGAACATCCTCCCGATACATCCGATACAGATCAGCACACGATCTCAATTCGTTGTAGGCAATGATGTCGGCAGGCGGGACTTCAATGCTGTCATTTTCCTCTAGCGTTTGTTCTTCGAGGTCGAAGATGCTGGGCTCGGTTGTTGGCGAAGTCATCGGTACCCCCCGTTCTTGGAGATTAGGAATCATCTACCGGTTTTCTCGATTATAAACGTACAGAATTGCCAATTAACGGCTAGTACAACAATGGTCTCGATCTACGCTATGAGACCTGCATAGGACAGTCTAAGCCTACAACGGCAATTGCCAATTGCATTTCTGAACAACACAATATTTGTACAATAAAAATAAGGAGTCGCAGTCAGATTTGCTTGCTGTCGGGACGCGACTGCGACAACCAATAACTCCCTTCCGTATGCCTCAAGCACAAGCTGTACAAGAACCAAGGCCTCAATCTTACTGGATAGGCTTCGTACCAAACGTGAGTTATGGATAAGAAAGGACACCTCGGGTGCCCCAGGGGAGGGTATCCTGGGGCCTCGCAACACAATCCCCGCGGTGTCCTCCTTCGTGGCCCTGATGCCGCGCGTTCTGGGGCCGCTGTACGTCTATTGGCCCCACGGCTGTGGCCCGTGCACCGGCTTCCACTGCGTCGCCTCGATCCCCTTGGCGGTCTGTCATCATCGGCGCATCGCCGGCCACCGGATCTTCCGCGACCTCGCCCCGCGGGGCAAAAACTCCATGGGCTGGTTCTTCGGCTTCACACTGCACCTGACCAGCAACGCGCGGGGGAACTGCTGTCTTTCGCCCTCACGCCCGGCCACGGGGACGACCGACGGCCTGTGCCGGGGCTGACCCGGGCGCTGGGGACCAACGGGTGGGCGACCAAGGGCATATCGCCCAGATGCTGGGGGAGGAGCGGTATGCCCGGGGGCTCCGCCTGCGGACGCGGCTGCGATCCCACAGGAAGCCCAAACTCGTGTTGTGGGCTGACCATCTGCGGCTCCGCCCGCGGGCCCTCGTCGAGTCGGTCCACGACCAGCTCAAGAACATCGCACAGGTGGAGCCTACGCGCCACCGCAGCCCGGCGAATTTCCTGGGGAACCTGCTGTCGGGGCTGATGGCCTACTGCCACCAGCCGCAAACACCGTCTCTGACACGACGGGCACGCAGTCTCCCGGAGACCATGTCTTATCCATAACTCACGTTACCAAGTCGCGCCGAAGCCATTGGAGGTCTTGCAGCGAGGAAAGTCCGGGTACAGAAATGAAGTTGGCCGGAAGCCAAACTAGAGTTAGAAACTATCTCAAAATGTGGGATAGCGGGTTTGCCCCTGATGTTTCCGTGCCACCCTGCGGTCGTGGCGCCCCCCCCCACGAGGTACCCCATCATGGCGTCATCCGACACGCTCGACACGATCTGGGAGGTGCCGCACGATCTCTGGGCGGAGATCGCGCCGGTGCTCCAGGCTCTTGATCCTCCCCAGCCCCGGGGCCGACCGCGGGCCGATGCCCGTCTCATGCGCAACGCCCTCCTCTTTCATCTGCGCTCTGGCTGCCCGTGGAACCCACTGCCCCCGCATCTGGGCCCTCATCCAGGGGCACTGCGCCGAGCTGGACGGGGTCAACTGGGAGTGGCAGGCCGCCGACACCGCCATGGGCCAGGCCCGGTGGGGGGATGCCGTCGGGCGCAACCCGACGGATCGCGGCCAGCCCGGCACCCAGCACCGTCTCCGGGTCGAGGCCGGCGGGGAACCGCGGCGCCGCCTCGGGGCCGGGACGCATGCCCAGGATACCCCCTCCTGGAAGAGACTCTGGCTTCCGTGGTGGTGCCCCGGCCGGGACCCAGCCTGGACTGGCCCCAGCCTCTGTGCCTGGACCAGGGCTACGATCATCCCACTGGCCACGAGACCGTGGCCCGCCACCATTACGTGCCCCATATCCGGCGCCTCGGGGGAGGAGCCCTGGGAGGACACCCGCCCGACCTGCTATCCGGCCCGCCGCTGGGTGGGGGCACGCACCCTGGCCTGGCTCTCCCAGTGCCGCGGGCTGCGGCTCCGCTACGAGCAGAAGGCCGGCACCTGGCTGGCCCTGCTGCCGCTGGCCGGCACCCTCATCGGGTACCGGCGTGGGTGGAAACTCCGACTTTTGAGACAGTTTCTTACAGGTACCCAGATACCCTGCACGGAATCCTTTGGCCTGTGCTCTCCTGATCGAAACCAAGCCGGTGTTACAGTTGCTACAGACGTTGCCAGGAAGCTGCTCGGTTTCGGGGCCTTGCCAGCGTCATCAGATGGCAAAGAGCTGTATTGACCAGACAAGTCAGGGATTGAACAACATGGAGTCAATCACAGTACAAAACTACCGGTGTTTCAGAGAGGAACAAACTGCCAAGCTTGCGCCTCTGACCCTCTTGGTAGGAGATAACAGCACGGGCAAGTCATCCCTTATGGCCATGATCCGCTGTTTGTGGGATGCGGCTTATGGCGGAGAGACCGTACCGAATTTCAACCAGGAACCCTTCGATCTAGGCGGGTACAACGACATTGTCCACTATCGAGGTGGCCGGGTTCCGCGTCCCACCGAATTCAAGGGAAAGTTTATTGATTCCATAGGCACCGGCGACCAAGGAAGTCTTGAAGTCAAAATTGCCTTCGCCAAGAAAAACGATTACCCGGCCGTGCGTTCCCGACAGTTCTTGCGGAATGGCTACGGCATCCGATTTGAACCTTATGACGCGCCAGTCCTGCTAATTCCGCCTTGCCAAGAATACCGTTGCGAACTCCCGCGTTGGAAACAATCGGTCGAAGGTGACGGTAGCATGTGGGGTCTCATGGAAAAAGTCATGTCGTTTCCTGACAAAGAGGAAATTGAGAAGAGCGTTGGACTGGATGAATGCAGTGCGATGCAGCGTACAACTCTGGCAGACACCATCGAGATTTTTCGGGGACATATCTTCAGGGAGTTGGACCTGAAAAAAAGGCCCCGGGCAATTGCCCCGCTGCGTTCCCAACCCCAGCGAACTTACGATATCGGGAGAGCTTTCTTTGATGCAGGCGGCAGCAACCTGCCCAGCCAGCTCATGACTCTGCGCAGCAACTACCCCGAACAGTGGTCACAATTGAAGCAATACCTAGAGGCATTGGGGCGTGAGTTGGGACTGTTTAGCGAGATCGATGTCTATCCTCTGCGTCGTGGCAACGGAATAGGGCCGTTTCAGTTGCGGGTGAGAGGCAATCCAACACAAAGACGACACGTGGGCCCATGGCGCAATCTCGCGGATGTGGGTTATGGAGTCAGCCAAATTTTGCCTCTGTTGGTTGCATTGCTGGAACCCCGGCCCTCGATACATCTCTTGCAACAACCGGAAATTCATCTCCATCCCCGTGCACAGGCAGCGTTAGGTACCCTCATGTGCAACTGGTTGACCTTGTCTCGCAAGAGAGGCAATGAACATAGCCTGATCATCGAGACTCACAGCAACTATCTAGTCGACAGAATTCGAATGGAGGTGCGGGACGACAAGGTGGATATCACACCGGACGAAGTCTCTGTGGTCTTCTTTGAATCGCGAGGGTTGGACGTTCAGATTCACAACGTTTCCTTTGACCGATTGGGCAACGTGGAAGCCCCTCCCGCGTATGCAAGTTTCTTTATGGAAGAGGTATCCAGAGCCATAGGATGAAACGAAAATTCTGTGCCATCGTGGATGCCAATTCCCTGCCTGAAGTTGTCAGCTCGGCCAATGCAGCCTCCCAAATCTTTGTTGAATTTCTGGCACAAGGCCTCGGAATGATTCACATTGGAGGCCAATTGCGAAATGAATGGGAGGCCAATCAACACCACAGGACTTGGATAAGCAACGGAATTGCAAGAGGTTGGATCAAAAATGTCGACAATGGAGAAGTTGAACGGAAAACTCAAGATATGATGACGAACCCCAAATTAAGGTCGAACGATCCGCACATTGTCGCTTTGGCTCAGGTAGGGGGCGCCAGATTGCTTGTTTCAAGGGATGTTGCGTTGGGAAAGGATTTCAAAGACAAGCAATTCTTGGAAAATCCCCGGGGCAAGGTGTTTCCTTCAAAGGCGAAGTCCTCTTACATTCGCAACTTCTTGCGCAAGACTCCTCTGAGTACCCGACATGCATCAAGGAATTAGCAGTGCTGTGCTTCAAGTCCATGCAAATCCCTTGTTTTGCGGACTCAGCATTTTCTGAGCATCTCTCGAGCCTGGAGATGCAGGTCCACTGCCCCGAACAGATGAAAGCAAACGGAACTGGTTCGACTAGACGCGGAGGCCTTGCATCTTCCATCCACGGAAAGAACAGGATCAACCGGTTGTAACTCTGGACCCTCTTTAACATTGCCTCGGTGTCCCTGAGAAAGTCGATCCGCGCTTCGTTTCTGCCTAGATTCGTTTCTCCATAAAGGACATCTCTACGTCCAAATGCCCGTTTGACAAAGAGAATCGTTCCGGTCTCAGCAGGAGCTTGGCATTCTCCGGGGCCCAGCTTTGATTGCGACCTCGGTGCAATATTTGACCAATTTGACAGAAAAGCCAGTTTCTGCAATCGACTCAAGGCTAGACAGTAATCGAAATCCGCAGCAGTCTTCCGCATCCAGCCTCGAATGCAACCGGAGCTCATTCCAAACACCTGCCACTGCCGGGGGATCGCGCAAAACCGGGAACGGTCCGCCGTGATGGTCCCATTCTTCCGGTGGCAATGACCCGGGATCCTGCCGCAACCACGTCTGCTGTTCATGAATCGGCCCGAGCCAATCTTCCGTTAGCTAACCTGAGAGCGTCACCCAGCCTTTGAGGACAAAGACGTACCTGTCTTCATCTCGCGCGCCTGCTCAGGTCAGCCCTTGCCGTCACATGTCGTCCAGCCTGTTGCCATCCACGCCGGGCATCGTATGCAACTTCCAGATATCCACCTCGGTGTCATTCCTCTGCCGTGGTCCTGGTGTGCTGCGGCCGTTGGCCACCGTCTTCTCCAAGAGCGCAGTCATGGCCCTGACTTGATCCGGGTGCGAGGCCTGGAGGTTGTGCTGTTCCTCCGGATCATTCTCCATATCGTACAGCTGGACCAGCGGCAACCCTTCCGCCGCGGCCTCCGCATCGCCCTTCGCCCAGCCCCCGGACCCCGGACAAAGCGCCAGCTTCCACCGCCGGTCCCTGATGGCGAACTTGCCCTGGATCGAATGATGCACGACGTGGGTCCGCACAGGCGCGTCTCTTCCTTCAAACAGGGGCAGCCAGCTCACGGAGTCCTCGCCTTCTGATTCCATGAGTTCGACATCCAGAATGTCCGCGCAGGTGGCCAGCAGATCGACCAGACAGACGAGCTGGGGGCTTGTCGTCCCGGGTTCGATCACTCCGGGCCAACGTGCGATGCACGGGATACGATGGCCCCCGTCCCAGATGTCCGACTTGTAGCCTCTGAAATGGGCGCTGGGAAAGTGGCCCTGGGCTTCCATCATGTCCGTCCCGATATAGTGGGCACAGCCGTTGTCCGACGCAAAGAGCACCAGCGTCTCTTCGGCAACCCCGTGGACCTCGAGTGACGTCAGGATACGACCAAAGATGTCATCCGTCTCCATCACGAGGTCGGCGTACCGGTTGCCGAGGCCGCTCTTCCCGATCCATGCTGCGTTGACGGCCAGCGGGGTATGCGGCGAGGTCATTGGCAGATAGAGGAAGAAGGGCTCCTTCCTCTCTGACCGTGCGGCAATGTACGCGTCGGCTTTCTCCGCCCAGGTCGGCAACAGCTGCTCGAAATGCCAGTAGGGCATGGCCGGACCCGGCGTGCTTGCCTGATGGTTGCCCAGCAGCCTGGCAGGCAGAAACTCGGATGGAATCCCCACTGTGCGGTCGTTCTCGATGTAGCAGTAAGGGGGCCAGTTCGGCACGTCGACACCGTAGTAGGTGTCGAATCCCCGCGTTGTCGGACCCCCTCGGGTCGGCTTCGCGAAGGCCTCCTGCCACAAGGCTTTCTGCGCCTCCGACGCCACCAAATGCCCGGAAAAGTCGCGCGCGTCGTACTTGTCTCCGTCCGGCATGAAATCCGGCGTCGTCTCAAAGTTCCATCCCATGCCGAGATGCCACTTGCCAATTGCGCCGGTATGGTACCCCTGCCGCTGCAGGAACGACGCCACGGTCGTTCGCTCCTTGGCGATCAGTGGATCCCCGTAATGCCCGACGATGCCCGACTGCAAGACGCTCCGCCAATTGTAACGGCCGGTAAGAAGACTGTAGCGCGAAGGCGAGCAGACCGCAGACGTCGAATGGGCATCGGTGAACCGCATCCCCTCCCGCGCCAGGCGGTCGAAATGCGGTGTCGGAATCTTCCCTTCCGGATTCAGGCAGGAAACGTCTCCATACCCCATATCGTCCACGAAGAACAGGACGACATTCGGTTTCCTGGCTGTTTGGCTCACGAAGTCTGTTCCTTATGGCCTGGGCATTCCTGGGGATGCGGGCAATTTGCACTCGGTCGCCGGAGACGACGTTGCAGCCTCCACCACTCGAGCCTGGGGGCCAGGAAACTCTCCTTGTGCGCCCGAGGTGTCCTTATCTTATTCCATAACTCACGTTCACCATATCTGCCTTTGCGGTTTCCTGATTGCCCCTCGACCTTGGAGAGACATGTCCAGACAAGGCAGGTCCGCTGCCCTGAAGGCGTCTGTTTCTTGGGGGAAGGTGTGCCATGCAGACTGTCAGGTGGATGCGAACCCAAGTTGCACTTTCCGCAAGGTCTTTCGTTCTGTGCCGAGGGAACAACACCATCCCAATGGCATGGGAGGCCTTTCCGCGGCATGGATCCACTCGGCACAAGACACTCTGAAGCGCTTGTGACAAGACGCAGCCATGCAACGCAATCAGTGGAGCCGCGTTGCACCAAGATGTCCAACCATCCAGGCCAGACCCAAAGTGGGTCTGATGCTGTCTTATACTGCAGCTTGACAATGCAACAGACCCTCTCTTTGTGCCAAGACAGCCAAGATGCCAGATTTCCCCCGCAAACCCCAAGCCAACCGTCCCAAGAAGCCCGGCAAGGAGGTGCAGCCGGCCTTTCGCGTAGCCGGTCTCAATCACAACTGGGAAGGCGTCATTGACAAGATGCTGGGCGAGGCCGTGCAGCAAAAGGAGTGGCAAGACTTGAAGGGCAAGGGCCAGCGCATGAATCTCGATGCTCCTGCCGGCGTACCCGCCGACCAGGTCATGAGCAACAAGATCATGCGGGACAATGAAGTGGCCCCAGCCTGGATAGAGGACCGCAAGGCCCTGCTGCACCGCATCGGGCAATGGCGACAGAAGTTGCGTTCCCAGGTACAGTCTCTGGGGGCATCCGCCCTGCAGAGTCAAGAACAGCAGACCCGCTTGCGCCAGGAAATCGGGGAACTGAACCGGGCGATCCAGGACCTCAACATTGCCATCCCCGTCTTCCGTCTGGAACTGGTCAAGCTGGATCTCGCGGAGGAAATGCAGCGAGCCCAGGAATGCTAGGCGGCCCTTCTCCGGGAGGCCGCAGGGTTAGCCGTGCCGGGTCATGAAATTTCTCAGGCGCCGCATGGCCTCTTGGATGTCTTCCAGCTTGGCGGCATAGCAACAGCGCACATATCCGGCCCCTCCGGCCCCAAAGGCACTGCCGGGAATCACGGCCACATGCTCCTCTGCCAACAGTCTTTCGGCAAACGCATAGTCGTCCATGCCTGAGATGCGAATGTCCGGGAAGCAGTAAAACGCCCCCATCGGGTCAAAGCAGGACAGCCCCATTTCGTTCAGGGCCGCCACGATATAGCGCCGCCGCAAGTCATAGGAAGACCGCATCTCGGCTACATGCACCTCCACGGCCGGGTCGGTCATGGCGCACAGTGCGGCGGCCTGGGCTGTGGTGGGAGGCGACAGGATCTGATACTGGTGCACCCGGCGCATGGCCATCACAATGTCCTGCGGCCCCAGGGCATAGCCAATGCGCCAGCCGGTCATGGCGTAGTCCTTGCTGAAACCACCCAGATGAATGGTGCGGTCCCGCATTCCCGGCAGAGTCGCCAACATCACATGCTGATGGTCGCCATACACCAGCTGATCGTAGATCTCGTCGGAGATGACAATCAAGTCGTGCTGCTCCGCCAGGTGGGCGATTGCCTCCAGTCGGGGCCGCGACAGGACCGCGCCGGTGGGGTTGTTGGGATAGCTCAGCAACAGGGCCTTCGTGCGCGGGGTGATGGCTTCTTCAATGTCGGCCGCCAGCACCTGGAAATTGTTCTCCACCCGGGTGGCCAGGGGCACTGGCGTGCCGCCGGCCAGCTGCACCGCGGCGGTGAAGCTGACGAAACACGGTTGGGGAATGATGACCTCGTCTCCCGGGTTCAGAATGGCGTCAAAGGCCAGTTGCGTGCCTTCGCTCACTCCGATCGTGATCAGGGCTTCCCGCACCGGATCGTAGTCCGGGCCGCCATACAGGTGAGCCAGTTTGGCGATGATCGCTTCCCGCAACTCGAGGGTGCCGGAAGTGTCGGTATAGGAGGTCTGACCATCCCGCAGGGATTGAATGCCGGCTTCCAGGATGGGAGGCGGGGTGACGAAGTCCGGTTCGCCGATGCTCAGGCTGATCACATCGTCCATGGTGGACGCGATTTCAAAAAAGCGGCGGATGGGGGAAGCCGGCAAAGCCGCCACGCGGGCGCTGACGCGGGGCCGGGCGGCGGCCAGAGCGGATGAGGCCATGTGCGGTTCCAAGACGTTGCGATTCATGCGACACCCATCATGTGCTGAGTTTACGTTGTGCAATCGAGCCTATGCGCAGTCGGGGGCGGCGGCCAGGTCGGGTCGGCGCCGATGCCAGTCTGTACTGCATTCGTAGGCATAGGCAGCCTGCAGCAGCCGTTCCTCTCCCATGTGCGGCCCCATGAATTGCAGGCCAATGGGCAACCCTTGGTCATCGAACCCGCAGGGCAAGGACACCCCACAGTTGCCGGAGAGATTGGCGCTGATGGTGAATACGTCGGCCAAATACATGGCCAGGGGATCATCCACCTTTTCGCCAATGGCGAAGGCCGTGGTCGGTGTGGTCGGACAGGCGATCAGATCCACACTCGCAAAGGCCCTGGCAAAGTCCTGCTTGATGAGCGTCCGCACCTGCTGGGCCTTCAAGTAGTAGGCATCGTAATAGCCCACGCTCAAGGCATAGGTCCCCAGCATGATGCGCCTCTTGACCTCGGCCCCGAATCCCTCCGCACGCGTGGCGCTGATGTTGTCCCACATGGACCCGGCCTGTGCGCTGTGCCCGAAGCGGATGCCGTCGAAACGGCTGAGATTGGCCGAACATTCGGCGGTGACCACCATGTAGTAGACCGACAGGCCCAGCTCGGTGTGGGGCATGGAAATGGGCACCGGCTCGGCTCCCAGCCGCGCCATCTGCTCTATGGCCGCCTGCACGGCGGTTTTGACCTCGGGCTGCATGCCCTCGCCGAAGTACTCTGCGGGAATGCCCAGACGCAGCCCGCGCAGGTCCTGGCCCAACCGCTGGCTGTAGGGTGGCACCTCCGTATCCAGAGCCGTGCTGTCATGGGTATCCGGGCCCGCGATGGCTTCCAGCACGAGGGCAGCATCCCGTACATCCCGGGCAAAGACCCCGATCTGGTCCAGACTGCTGCCAAAGGCCACCAATCCATAGCGGCTGACCCGGCCGTAGGACGGCTTGAGCCCCACAACCCCGCAGAACGCCGCGGGCTGGCGAATACTGCCCCCGGTATCGGACCCCAAGGCCGCCATGGCCAGACTGGAGGCCACCGCGGCGGCCGACCCGCCACTGCTGCCGCCCGGCACCCTGTCCAGGCACCAGGGGTTGTGGGTGGTAAAAAAGGCGCTGTTTTCTGTGCTGGAGCCCATCGCGAATTCGTCGGTGTTGGTCTTGCCCAGCATGACAGTGCCGGCTGCGTCCAGCTTGCGTACCACCGTGGCCGTGTAAGGTGGTATGTAGCCCTGCAGAATGCGGCTGCCACACGTGGTCTCCACTCCCGCGGTGGAAATCACATCCTTGACCGCCATGGGAATGCCAAGCAGCGGGTGATCTGTCTGCCCAGACCGGACGGCATCCGCGGCGGCGGCTCTTTGCAGCGCCAGGTCTGCAGTGACCGAGATATAGGCCTGGACCTGTGGGTCCACCGTCTCGATGCGAGTCAACAGGGCCCTTGTCAACTCGACCGCGGAAAATTCACCGGCGGCCAGGCCTTGGCTGGCATCGTACAGGGAAAGGAAAGCGAGATCGGAGCGTCCAGCCATGGGTTGGCCATCAGGAATCAAAGAAGGCACGGACCCGGAAAAAGCCGCCCTGCCGGTTCGGAGCATTGGCCAGAGCCTCATCGGTGCTCAGACCTGGAACCGCCTCGTCGGCCCTGATCACATTGGACAAAGGCAGGACGTAGGGAGTGGGCGGCACCTGGTCTGTGTCCACCCGTTGCAGATTCGCGGCATAGGCCAACACGTCTCCCAGCTGATGCGCGAAGGTTTCCACCTCTTCCTCGGTCAAGTCGATGCGGGCCAAGGCCGCCACATTGCGCACAGTGTCCAAATCCAGCGTCATGGGCAGTTCTCTCTACCGGTGCGACATAAAAAAAGCACTGCGGAAGACCATCCACAGTGCCAAGAGCTGTCTTTTCAACACTGTGGCAGCAGGCTGTCCACAATGTCGGTTCCTGGTTTCAGTTACCCACACCCGGACAGCTGGCTAGCTGCCGCAGCCGTGGAGGCGTTGCGCCCCCGCCCCAAAAAGCCGTCGCCGAAACCCGAACAATGCATGAAGGGATTATAGAACAGAAGGAGCGGGAATGCCAAAGCCGGCCCGGTGCCATTCCCCGCCAGAGGGGTGACCTGCGTTAGAATCAGGCCGCAGTGGGCATCAGGCTCTGGGCAGGCCCTGACCCTGTTCTGGCTGCTTTCTGCCCGCGATTTTCCGGAACGCCCCATGACCTCATCGCAATTGGCCAACCGGCTGTGCCAGGAGACCTCCCCGTATCTCTTGCAGCATGCCCACAATCCGGTGGCGTGGCAACCCTGGGATGCGCAGGCCCTGTCCTGGGCGCGCGCCCAGGACAGACCCATTTTCCTCAGCATAGGCTACAGCGCCTGCCACTGGTGTCATGTGATGGAGCGGGAGAGCTTCGAAGACGCGGAGACCGCGGCCTATCTGAATGCACACTTTGTCAGCATCAAGGTGGACCGGGAGGAAAGACCGGACCTAGACGCCATCTACATGGAGGCCGTGCAGCTCATGACCCGCCACGGGGGCTGGCCCCTGAGCGTCTTCCTGATGCCCGACGGGACGCCCTTCCATGGCGGCACGTACTTCCCGCCCACCCCGCGCCCAGGCATGCCCAGCTTCCGCCAGGTGCTGGAGGCGGTGGCGGCGGCCTTTGCCACGCGCCGTTCCGATCTGCAGACCCATGGCACCCGCATGGTGGCACAGATGGTGCAACTCGGGGCCCACAGACCGGCGTCTCAGCCGACCAGTCCGGAGGAGTTGCTGCACGGGGCCGTGAATCAGCTGCAGCAGCACTTTGACGCACATCACGGCGGTTTTGGCCAGGCCCCCAAGTTCCCCCAGCCCATGACGGTGGACTTCCTGCTGGCGCAGGCCCATGACCGGTCGCATCGGCAGGCCCGCCATATGGCCGAGTTCACACTGAACCGGATGCTCAGGGGCGGCCTCTATGACCAGTTGGGCGGGGGCTTTCACCGATACAGCGTGGACACCTATTGGCTGGTGCCCCACTTCGAAAAGATGCTCTACGACAACGCCCAGCTGCTGGGGACCTACCTGCGGGCCTGGCAGATGACGGGCAAGGCGGACTACCTGCATGTGGTCCGGGAGACCATCGCCTACCTGCTGCGGGAGATGACCCAGCCCGGCGGCGGCTTCTACAGTGCCCAGGACGCGGACAGTGAAGGCGAAGAGGGACTGTTCTTCCTGTGGGATCAAGCCGAAATCGAGGACATCCTGGACCCCGATGCCGCCCGGGCCGTGTGCCTGGTGCTGGGGGTGTCGGCGGGCGGCAACTTTGAGGGTCGCAACATTCTGCATCGGCCCCAGACCCTGGAAGAGTGCTGTCGGCGGCTGCGGATGCCGCCCCGCCAGCTGCAAGGCCTGCTGGAGACAGCCTTGCCGCGGCTCTGGCAACACCGTGAACAGAGAGCGAAGCCCGCCCGGGACGACAAGATCCTGACCGAATGGAATGGTCTGCTGATTTCCGCCTTGGCGCAATGCGGGGCGGTGCTGCCGCATCCCGCGGCTCTGCAGGCCGCCCGGCAGGCCGCGGACTTCATTTGGGCGGAGATGCGGGCCCCAGACGGCAGCCTGTTCCGCAGCTACAGGGCCGGCCAGGCCAAGAATCGGGGGGTACTGGAGGACCATGCGGCCTACGGGCTGGGCCTGTTGGACCTTTTTGCCGCCGATGCGAATCCGAAATGGCTGGAACGGGGCGAGACGGTGGCCGTCAGCATTGAGGCTCAATTCGCGGACCCTGAATCCGGTGCTTTTTTTCAGACCGGTCTCGATCATGAAACCTTGGTCATGCGCCGCAAGGAGTACGTGGACAATGCTGTGCCCAGCGGCAACAGCCTGACCGCCAGTCTGTTTCTGCGTCTGGCCCACATCACGGGCGAAGATCGCTACCGGCGGCGGGCGGCTCCCATTTTTTCCTTCGGGGCTGCCCTGATGGCCGCCCAGCCCACGGCCTTTGGCCGCATGCTCGGCGCCTACGCGGATCTGCATGCCCCCACGCAAGAGGTGGTGATCGTGGGAGAGCCGGAGGATCCGGCTACCCAGGCGCTGGCGCGTGCGGCGCGGCGACCCTATCATCCCCGGCGGCTGGTGCTTCAGATCCCGCCAGAGCGGGACATCGAGCTGCCCATCTGGCAGGGCAAGGGTCTCCGGCACAACCTGCCTACCGCCTATGTGTGCCACAACCATGTCTGCCACCAGCCTGTCACGGAGACCGGGGCCATGCTCAGCCAAATGCAGCAGATGGGCGCGGAGGCCTGACTCCACCGATGCGGCATCTCTTGGCACTTCTGGGTCTCTTCTTTGCCTGGCCAGCGCGGCTGAGCATTTTCCTGGCCAATGTGTGGAGCCGGATCCGCAGCGGCCAGATCCCGGACTACATTCGGATTGATCTCGGCGAAAAGGTGTTGGAAAGAACCACGCCGCGCCTCTTTCTCTGGCGTCGGTTCGCCAGCGGTCCAGAGCCCCAATCCCTGGAGGAATTGCGCCGGACCTTGTTGGCCATCGCCAGCGACCCGCGGCCCCAGGGGATTGTCTTGCGCGTGGACCGCACGGACCTGTCCCTGGTGCGGGCCCAGAATCTGGCCAGCCTGTTGGCCGAATGCCGGCAGGCCAGCGTGCCGTGCAGAGGCCCAGGCGCCCCCTTGCAGATTGTCTGCTACCTCTTCCAGTGCAATGCGCCGACCTATCTCGTGGGAGCCGCCGCGGACCGGCTGTATCTGGCCCCCCTGGCCCCCTGGAACCTGAAGGGCCTGCTTTGGAGCAGTCACTTCCTGAGCCGGTTCCTGGATCGCCTGGGCGTGGAGTTTGACGTGGTGCGGGCGGGCCGCTGGAAATCCGCCACGAGTCCCTTGACTTCGGAATTCATGAACGGCCTCGAACGCAGTCACATGACGGCGGTCATGGACTCCTACCGGCAGCAGATCACGGAGGCCGTCGCACAGGGGCGCAGCCTGCCCCAAGGCGTTGTGGAAGCCGCGCTGGCCCGGGGCCCCCTGCTGCCCGCCGAGGCGTTGGAACTGCGTCTGGTCGATGACGTCTGCACATGGGCAGAACTGCCCCAGCGCCTGGCTGGCGCCTTGAAGGAGCCGCCCAAGAGCGTCAAGCCGGTGGAGGAGATCCGGGGGCTGCTGCGGCGGTCCTATCGGCGCAAATACAGGAAGGCCATAGGCCTGATTGAGGTCAAGGGCATGATCTCCTTTGGCTCTGCAGGCGGGCCTGCCGTCCCGGGCATGGATGGCAGGGCCTGCAATCATGCGGATCTGCTGACAGCCATTCACAAGGCCCAGGAACGGCGCCACCAGCTGGCAGGCGTGGTGCTGTTTGTGGATTCGCCAGGGGGCTCCGCCCTGGCCAGTCATGTCGTGCTGGACGCCCTGCAGGAGCTGGCGGTCAAGGTGCCCCTGGTGGTGTACATGGGGGGCGTGGCAGCCAGTGGCGGCTACTATCTGGCCATGGGCGGGGCACACGTCATCGCGCAGGAAGCCACTCTGACAGGCAGCATCGGGGTCTTTTCCGCCAAGCCCGTCGTCTCCCGTCTGCTGCAACGCTGGGGCATCTTGACCGCGGAACTGGCGCAAGGCGAGAATGCCGGGGTCTACTCCACCCATTCCCGGTGGACCCCGGCCCAAAAGCAGATCATGCAGGCACAGGTGGACCACATTTACACGGAATTCAAGCGGATCGTGGCCGAAGGGCGCAACATGGAAGCCGGCCGCGTGGAGGAATTGGCCGAAGGCAAGGTCTGGACGGGCCGGCAAGCCCTGGCTCACCGGCTGGTGGACGACACCGGGCCCCTGTCCAAGGCCGTGCAATACATTCGGGACCAGGCCCGGGTGCCGCCGCACCTGGATGTCAGGGTTCTGGACCTGGGGGCCCGCAAGAGACTGACAAGCCTGTATCCTGCCCTGACGCCCGCCAGTCTGGCGCGCTGGCTGAAGTGGACGACGGCCCTCCCTGGAGACAGCCCCTGGGATGCCGAGGCGGCGCCGGAACTGTGGATGCTGGCCGATGACCTGGTATGAAGCCGCAGGAGACCGGCCGCCTGGCCTGGCCTGCGCGGCCCCTGACATGAGACAAACACCGTGACTCTACCCGTGCGCGAGGTGCGCAGCCAGTTTCCCGCGTTGCAGGAACTCTACAGCGGAGCGCCGGCGATCTTCTGCGATGGCCCCGGCGGCTCTCAGACGCCCGTTTCGGTCATCATGGCCCTGCAGGAATACCTGAGTCGCTTTGTGGCCAATGCCGGAGGGCGGTTTGAAACCAGCCTGGCCACAGACCGGGTGTTGGCGGAAGCCCGCAACGTGGCGGCGGATTTGCTGGGAGCCACCCCTGCCGAGATTGTGTTCGGGGCCAACATGACCACCCTGACCTACATGCTGAGCCGCAGCGTGGGCCAGACCCTGGTCCCCGGCGACGAAATCATCCTGTCCAAGCTGGATCATGAGGCCAACATATCGCCTTGGCTGCAGATGGCCCACGAGCGCAACGTGGTGGTGCATTGGGCCGAGCCGGTGTTGGCGGACTGCACCCTGGACCTGAGCCAGTTGCAATCCCTGATTTCCCGGCGCACCAGGCTGATCGCCGTCGGCATGGCCAGCAACTTCAGCGGGGCCATCAATCCCGTGGCGCAGATCACGGCCTGGGGCCATGAAGTCGACGCCCTGGTCTATGTGGACGCAGTGCACTACGCGCCGCACGGCCGCATCGACGTGAAAGCCCTGGACTGCGATTTCCTGGTCACCAGCGCCTACAAGCACTTCGGCCCGCATCTGGGCATCCTGTACGGCAAGGAGAGGCACCTCAAGCGGCTGCCGGCGTATCGGATTCGGGCCGCCGCGCCGGAGATCCCCGGCAAGTTTGAGACCGGCACGCCCAATTTTGAGGCTCTGGCCGGCCTCATCGCCAGCGTGGAGTATCTGACATCCCTGGGCGGACAAGCCGCAGGCACCATGCTGTCCGCCACGCGTCCGGAGAAGCTGGCCTCCACCTGGCACATGATCCGACAGCATGAAGAAAGCCTGATGTCGGCATTCCTCGAAGGTCTGGACGCCCTGCCCTTCCTGCGCCTGTACGGCCCTACCGCGCTGTCGGCCCGCGTGCCCACCTTTGCCCTGCGCAAGGAAGGGATCACACCCGGCGATCTGGCAGCGTCCCTGGCGCGACAGAACATCTTTGTCTGGGATGGCAATTTCTACGCCATGGCTCTTTCGCAGGCCTTGGGCGTGGAAGCCAGCGGCGGCGTGCTGCGCGTGGGCTTCCTGCACTACAACACCTTGGAGGAAGTGCAGATCGTGTTGCAGGCCCTGGACGCGGCGTAAGGCCCCACTCTCCGCGCGATGCCTGTCGATCTGGAAATCTCCCTGCGGACAGCCCGGCGCCTGGCAGTCCGCAAGCAGCTGCTGGACCGGGACTTTCCAGTTGCGGCCGGTGAAGCCACCAAAGCCGACATCCTGCGGGTTTTCGAAGCCCTGCGCTGCATCCAGATAGATCCCATCCGGGCCGTGGAGCGCACGGAGCTCCTGGTGCTCTGGAGCCGCCTGGGCCGCTTTCGGCCCCAGGATCTGCACGACCTGACCTTTGTGGACAAGCACCTCTTCGAAGACTGGGCCCACTGCGTCTCCCTGGTGCTGATGGCGGACCGGCCCCTCTTTGGTCACGCCAAGGCCACATATGCGGCCAGCCACGGCTCTTACGCCACTCGCATGCGGGCCTGGATTCAGCAGAACCGGGAACTGCTGCAGCACATCCGGCAGGAACTGGCGGAGAAAGGGCCACTCGCCACCGGAGACTTCTCCCAGGATGTGCCGCACGTGCCCTGGACCTCGCGCGGCTGGTCCAGCGGCCGCAGCATTCCGCGCATTCTGGATCACCTTTTCGAAAGAGGGGAGGTCATGGTGGCGGGGCGGAGCCGCAATCGCAAGTACTGGGCCCTGACGGAACAGTTCCTGCCCCCCCACGCGGATGAAACTCGGACAGGGGGCCGGGAGATGAGCTGGCGGGGCCTGCAATTGTCGCTGCGCGCCTTGGGCGTGGGTACGCCTCGCCACATGTACAACCACTTCATTCGCAAGGCCTATCCGCACTGGCAGACTGTGCTGCAGGACCTGGTGGCTGCAGGCCTGCACGTACCGGTGAAAATTCGGGCGGCCGATGGCGCCCTGCTGAAAGGGGACTGGTTCCTGCACAGAGACGATGTGGAACTGGCCCTCTCGGGCGCGCTGGACGTGCCCCAGGGCCGCACCGTGCTGCTGTCTCCCTTCGACAACCTGATCTGCGACCGGCAACGCACTGCCCTGCTGTTTGACTTCGACTACACCATCGAGATATACGTGCCCAAGGCCAAGCGCAAGTACGGCTATTACGTCCTGCCCATTCTCCGGAACGAGACGTTTCTGGGCCGCGTTGACATGCACATGAATCGGCAGGAGAGTCGGCTGCAGGTCCAGGCCCTGTACCTGGAAGAACCGGGACGCACCGACACCGAGGGAGCGGCGGATCTCGCCGCCACGGTCCAGACCCTGGCGGCCTTTCTCGGCGCCCCAGAGGTGCAACTGGGACGCCGCATGCCCGTGGTGTGGCGGCAGGCCCTGCGCGCGTGGTTTTGAGGGGCTGCCTGCAAGAGGCCGCGCCTCTGCACCGGAATGCCCGACGGCGGGTGCAATCTGATATTTGAGAACATGGGGTGGCTCCCGTCTGCAGGCCCTATTGCGAGCGGGCCAACACAGGCCAGTGCAAGGGCCTGCGGTTCTTCGCCGACTCAGTGACCGCAGCCGCCTGTGGGGGCCCCTTGGATCTGTTGCTGAATTGCACCTTTCATCGTACAAGAAGTACCGGGAAGCCCGCGCGCGTCTTCTGCGGCGAGAGGACCGGGGCCGAAGCGGCGGAGATGCAGGAAGCCACCGTCATCGAGTACAGGGTGGTCGGGTTTGCCCAAGTCGCTGGCCACTGCCCTGCATGGCGGTGAAATTCCGTCCAACCGACAAGGGGTTTGCTAGAATGGCACCCAACAGCAATTCCACTTTTGTATGGGCGCGTACCTCGCGCGATTGAGCGGCAAGGCGGTTGGCCACCCTCGGTTCCTGTTTCCGGCACTTCCGTGCCGACCGACAGGCCTGCATCAGCACGGGTCAAAGGAGGCGAAATCATGAAGAACAGTCATTGGACACGACGCGATTTTCTGCGTGTGGCCGGAACAGCAGGCGGGTTGGCCGCGCTGGCCGCCTGCGCGCCGACAGCCCCGGCAGCCGGAGAGGTGGCGGGCGCAGTGGTCGAGGAAGGGGTGACGGTCAATTTCTGGATTTTCTGGGGTCAGCCCGGGCGCATCGCCGATCAACTGCTGGCAACTCCGGAACTGGAGGAGTTGATGGGGCCCAACACCTTGGAATTCCGGACCTCAGTGGCCCGGGAAGCGCGTCTGGCCGCCATCGCCGCGGGGACACCGCCGGACATTGGGGCCCTGGGCAATTACCTGGACTTCATGGCCCGGGGCGTGGTGGTGCCGCTGGACGACTACATCGCCGCCAGCACCATGATCAACGCCGAAGACTTCATTCCCGGCAATTGGGAAGTGATTCAGTACCAGGGCACCATCTATGGTGTGCCGGCAATCGAGTGTTTCCTGCGGCGGGGCCTGAACTACAACACAGCCTTGGTCGGCGAAGCCGGTCTGGATCCCGAATCGCCGCCTGAAACCTGGGCCGAACTGATGGTCTGGCACGAAGCACTCACCCAGTTCGACGAGAGCGGCAACCTGCTGCAAATCGGCATCGATCCCTATGACGCGGAAGGCGGGGTAGGGCCTGGCAATGACGGCTGGACCCTGACCGAGTCCTGGGGGTTCGAATATTTCGACGAAGACACCAAGACGTTCAACCTGGACCACGAACTGATGGCGCAGGGCCTGGAGACCCTGGGCGAATTCGTCCAGCTCATTGGGCCAGACAACTTGGTCGGCATGCGGGCTGTGGAAGGCCAAGGGACCTGGGGCGGAGCCTACAACGCCGGTATCCAGGCCCTGATCATTGAAGGATATTGGCATCCCGGCGAGACCTTCAACGAGAAACCGGACATTGCCGAACACAACCGGGCGACCTGGTGTCCGGTACCGGAGAATCGCCGGGGCGAGAAAATCCAGTACGGCGGCGGCCACATGGTCCAGATTTTCAAGGATGGACAGTACAAGGACGAGGCCTGGCCGGTCGCGGAATGGCTGCAGACGGCCGGCTGGTGCGACCTGATCTTTGAAAACATCGGCTGGCTCCCCGCCTACAAACCGTATTTCGACAATGCGGATACCGACAAGTTTCCGGGCCTGCAGTTCTACTTTGACTCGGTGAACGAAGCCACCTACTGGGGCCCGCTGATCCGCTGCGAGATCGAAACCTTCGTTAACCAGAAGTACGTGGAAGCCCGCGAACGCGTCTTCCGGGGCGAGGCGACGGGCACCGAGGCCGCCGCGGCGATGCAGGAAGCGGCCGTCGCTGAGTACAAGGCCGCCGGGTTCGCGTAGACCCCGGATAGATTTTCTCCCACCGCACAGGTCAAGCCGGCTGCAGCCGGCTTGACCTGCCCGTTGGCCGTTTTGCATGACTGGTCACGACCGACGTAGCTTCTGGTTGGGGCTGGCCTTCGCGTCGCCCTGGATCGTGGGTTTCCTGGCGTTCACGGTCTTCCCCATCGGCTCGTCTCTCTACTACTCCTTTACCCGCTACGACCTGGTGCGGGATCCCGTGTGGCTGGGACTGGACAACTACGTGGCCTTTGCCAGCGATGCCGACTTTCGGCTGGTGGCCGGCAATACGCTGTGGTGGGTGCTGATCAGTTCGCCGTTGGGCGTCCTGTCGGCCTTCCTGATGGCCCTGCTGTTGAATGCGAAGATCGTGCTGCGATCCTTTTTTCGGGCGGTCTTCTTCTTTCCGGCCATCGTGCCCGTCGTGGTCACGGCCTTCGTCTGGATTTTCCTGCTCAACGTGCAATACGGCGCCGTCAACGGCACCCTCAAACACTTGGGTTTTCAGGTCGTGCCTTTTATATCCAGTCCGCGGTTGATCAAGTGGTCCTTGGTGCTGATTCACATGTGGAGCCAAGGGGCCGCCATGGTCATCTTTCTGGCGACGCTGCAGGATGTGCCGCGTTCCCTGTACGAGGCCGCCACGGTGGATGGGGCAAATGCATGGCGTCGCCTCTGGAACATCACCGTGCCCATGGTCAGTCCCGTCATCCTCTTCAACTTGGTGATCAGCCTGATCGCCGGCTTTCAGTATTTCACGCTGCCTTGGCTCATGACCCAGGGCGGCCCCAACCGGGCGGCCGAGTTCTACGCCATCTATCTGTATCGCAATGCCTTTCAGTGGTTTCGCATGGGCAAGGCGTCGGCTCTGGCCTGGGTGTTGTTCCTGCTCATTCTGGTCATTACCTATCTTCTGTTCCGCTTCTCCGGCCGCTACGTATACTATGCCGGAGCCGCCCGTTGAGCCATGGCTGTCGACACACAGACCCACCGGTCCCCCCAGCCCCTGTCCGAGAACATCCTGGATCTCGTGAATCTGATCCTGCGATACGTGATCCTGATCGGGCTGGCCGTCAGCTTTGTCATGCCCTTCTACTGGATGATGTCCTCGGCGGTCAAGGACGACAACCAGGTGTACACGGTGCCCCCGATCTGGTTTCCCCATCCCATTTTCGTGGAGAACTTCTGGAACGCCTGGACCTCCGAGACCTTCAACCTGTGGACCTACAACACCGTGGTCCGCTACGCGGTGCCGGTCACGATCGGCACGGTGCTGTCCTCCTCGCTGGTGGCCTACTCGTTTGCCCGCCTGCAGTGGAAGGGCCGGGATGTCCTGTTCGGCATCGTGCTGGCCACGCTCATGATTCCGGACTGGGTCCGCCTGGTGCCCCTGTTTGTCATCTTCAAGAACCTGAAGTGGATCAACACCTTCCTGCCGCTCGTGGTGCCGGCGTTTTTCGGCAACGCGTTTTTCATTTTCCTGTTGCGCCAGTTCTTCATGGCGCTGCCTTCGGAGCTGTCGGATGCCGCCCGCATTGACGGGGCCAACGAGCTGTCGATCATGTTCCGCATCATCCTGCCGCTGTCGCGCCCGGCCTTGGCGGTCGTGGCCCTGTTCACGTTCATGAATGCCTGGAACGACTACCTGGGGCCGCTGATCTACATGAACATCGAAAGCAAGTGGGTCCTGACCCTGGGCGTGGGCCGCCTGCGGTCCGCGGTGGACGAGATCGGCAACACCAAACTGGCCTACCCCTATCTGATGGCCGTCAGCACCATCATCACGCTGCCGGTGTTCCTGGCCTTTTTCTTCGCCCAACGCAGCTTTATCGAAGGCATCTCTCTGACCGGCCTGAAAGGCTAGTTCTCCAGAATATTTCCACCAGAAACCGGCCGGTTACCGACCCTTCCTTTGTCATCCTACCGTCGGGACGTGCCCTGAGGCAGTCCTCAAGTCCAGCGGGAGCCGTTCATGTTTGTGGAAGAGACCTTGTTTGTCAGCGGCGAAGGCGGGTACCACACCTACCGGATTCCGGCCTTGGCCGTGACTGCGGAGGGCCGGATACTGGCACTTGCGGAGGGCCGTCTGCATGGCTCTGGCGACGCGGGGGAAATCGAACTGTTGCTGACTGTCAGCACGGACAACGGCCAAAGCTGGTCTGCACCGCGGGCCATCGTGACCGAGGCGGGCATGACCTGTGGCAACCCCTGTCCGGTGGTGGACCGGGAGACCGGCACGGTCTGGCTCTGGTTCTGCAAAAACACCGCAGAAGGCGGCGAGGGCCTGATCACCCAGGGCAAGGCGCCCCGCACTGTGTGGCTGACACACAGCCAGGACCAAGGGGCCACCTGGAGTGAACCTGTAGACATGACGGCCATCGTCAAGAAGCCGGAGTGGACCTGGTACGCCACGGGACCGGGACACGGCATTCAGCTGCGCTCGGGCCGTCTGGTGGTGCCCTGCGATCACATGGTGGGCAAGTACCTGGACCGCAACCAGGACCCCTATCACTCCCATGTCCTGTACAGCGACGACCACGGCGCCACCTGGGAAATCGGGGGCATCGTGCGGGATGGCACCAATGAATGCGAGGTGGTGGAGCTGCATCAGGGCGACGTCATGATCAACTGCCGCAACTATGTAGGGGGCAAGCGCAGGGCGGTGGCCATCAGTCGGGACGGGGGCGCCACCTTCGGCGAATTCCGCTGGGACGAAAGTCTGATTGAACCTGTCTGTCAAGCCAGCATCGTTTCCTGGCCCCAAGCCCAAGATGCCCTGTTGTTCGCCAACCCGGCAAGTGCGGAGGGCCGGGTGAACATGACAGTCCGGCTCAGCCCGGACGAAGGCATTGCGTGGCCCATCCAGAAGAGCATCCACGCCGGACCCGCCGCCTATTCCGATCTGGCCATCGCACCCGATGGCACAGCCCTGTGCTTCTACGAGAAGGGACAGACCCACCCCTACGAATCACTGGTCCTGGCTCGCTTCAGCCTGGATTGGCTACAGGCCGCCTGATCCCCAACTGGCAGCGGGCAGAATCCGTTTTGCTTTGGCCACTGACGGCCTGACTGTTGCATTGCTCGCAACGTATGGTAGCCGTACTTGCGGACAGCGATGATCGCATCAGGGTTCCACAGCACCACATGAAAGGGTGGGTGGGGTGGACTGGGTATTGGATAGATGATGATGGCTTCCACTCATGCCTCCATGGAGGCAAAGTTGCCCCTCTGCAGACGGCCGCGCACCCACTGAGTGCAGAGGCCCTCCACAGTGTTCAGCCAAGCCCTGAAAATGGGCATGAAGTGAAAGTGTCAGCGGAGGTGCCCCACCAGCCAAGCCTGCGCGTGGGCGGTGCCCACGGCGGCTGCATCTGGCTGGTGACTCGCCCTGTCTGTACGTTCAGGGCGGGCAAGAGTACAGTCAGGCCGCGGCAGGGGTAGACTCGCCTGGGTACGCTGCCGGGCCTGAACTTGGATTTTCTCGTCCACCGGCAGCCCTGGGACATGGTCCGGAGGATGTTGTAGTGTTGCAGAGAACCATCACACCTCTCGGGTTGTGCGCATACAATGGGAGCCTGGGAAACCGAAACCGCTACCAAAGCCTGCAGACACTGGCAGCCAGTGGGGGTTACATGCACTTGCGTCGATATGCACAGGGAGATGCAGAGGCTCGAGGCCGAAGGGTGAATCCACTGGATTCGGACAGGTCCCAACCTGCTCTCCAAATCCTGGGACTCCTTGATATTCCACTATGCACTAGATGGCAACTTGCCCCGCGTACCGATCCACTGGCAATGTGCATCGCGCTTTGGTCTGGCTGAGACTGGGCCATACCAAGGCAAGAGGAGAGCCTTGGCATCATTGAGCCGCAGCTCCTCCTGGCGAATTGTGACGAGCCGGCCGCTTCTCACACAATGATGACTGCTTGGATCCCAGAACCGTTGAGTGCGCTGGCGGCCAAAGGCTAACGTATCGTTTCAATCGCTCTTCGCTGACAACAGTGCAGGAAACAAGCAGATACCCAATGGCAGTCAACAGAAACAATCCAGACAGATGGAAGGCGGACATCGCGCAGTCGGTAGACATGTACAACGACTGGTTCATGCGGTTTGCTTCCAATGCCTACCGGACGACGCGGATACAAACGACGCAAGATGTCGAAGCGACTCTAAAAGCCACGGAAAACCTGACCGCTATTGGTGTGGCGTTGTTGAGAACCAGTCCTGGTGTATTGCCAACATTGCGCATGTCTGCCTGTCCACCATTGGCTGCAGATCGGCTCATCGGTCTCGCCGATGTGCCGCCCAACTTGGTCAGGGCAATGGAAAAGGATGGTCGCATGCCCCCGCGGATGTCGAGACAAGAATGCGACAATGCCTTGATGAAGATGGCCGCAGTACTTCAGAAGATGGCCGATCCAGATGTCTTCGTTTGGCTGGAGCGAGGGGATATGCCGTCGGAGAGGGAGCTGTACCGTGCAGCGACGATTGTGGCAGACCGTCTGTGTGGCGCTGTCGCCAACCCGATCATTCGGAACGCACAGGAGAAACGGCAGCTTGCCGCCATAGCGAAGTGGCTGGAACAACAAGGGTATACGCATCTCCCGACGGGAGAGGGAACAAAGTTTCACAACCTGCCACCTGGAACGTTTTCATTCAGGCTGAACGTGCCGGCCAAACAGAAAGGTGCCCACAAACCGGTCAACATCCCGGTAGATGCAGTTATCATGTCCCATACAGCCAGCCCAAAGGATATGCCATTATTGGTTGAGGCCAAGTCAGCAGGAGACTTCACGAATGTAAATAAGAGGCGCAAGGAAGAAGCTGCAAAGATGAGCCAGCTGCGCTGGACCTACGGACAGAACGTGCAATACATTCTGTTTCTGTGCGGATATTTTGACAGCGGATATTTAGGCTATGAGGCGGCGGAAGGCATCGATTGGGTGTGGGAGCATCGCATGGCGGATTTCAAGAAATTTGGGCTGTAGATGATGAAGAACATGAAGAACATGGAAAATCGCCGCCGCGTCGTGCAGGCTGAACTGGATTCCGCCCAGGACCCAACGGAACGGAACCGGAGGGGGCAATTTGCCACACCGCCTGCACTTGCGATTGAGATACTGCGATATGCCAAGGAGCGCATGGATGAGAATGCGACCATACGCTTCATGGACCCGGCCATGGGAACCGGTTCCTTCTACTCGGCGCTGCTGGATGTATTTCCGGCAAGTCGCTTGGCGGAGGCAGTGGGCTACGAAATCGACCCGCATTATGGGTTGGCGGCGGCAAAACTGTGGAGCGAGACGAGACTGCATGTCCGCCTAGGGGATTTCACGCGGGCCGAACCGCCGACGGACACAGCAAAGTGCAATTTGCTGATCTGCAATCCGCCCTATGTGCGGCATCACCACATCCCCCGCAAGGAAAAGCGGCGTCTGAAAGTCCTTGCATGGAAGACATGTGGCATGGATGTCAACGGACTTGCTGGCTTGTATTGTTATTTTCTGGGCCTGTGCCATGCATGGATGGCAACAGATGGACTGGCGGGGTGGCTGATACCCAGCGAATTCATGGATGTCAATTACGGTGAGGCAGTGAAGCGCTATTTGCTGAGCCGAGTGACACTGCTGCACATCCATCGCTTCGATCCGCACGAGGTACAGTTCAGTGATGCATTGGTGTCATCGTCCATGGTCTGGTTCCGCATGAACACGCCACCCCAGGATCATGCCGTTCGCATGACATATGGCGGTTCGCTGCAACAGCCAAGGCGGGAGCGACGAGTGCCCGCAGAAACGCTGCGCCGCGATCCAAAGTGGACGCAGTACCCGATAAAGGAAATCCACCAGCCCAAGAGTATTCCGGTACTGTCCGACTTCTTCAGGATCAAACGGGGCCTGGTAACTGGAAGCAACAAGTACTTTATCCTGTCGGCTGCAGAGATTGAAGAGCGGGGCCTTCCCATCGAGGCGTTCCGCCCCATACTGCCCAGCCCGCGTTTTGTGCCTGTGGATGAAATCATGGCGGATGGGACTGGCCGCCCTGCATTGGAACGTTGTTTGTTCCTCTTGGACTGCCGACTGCCTGAAGACGAGATCACGATGCGGTATCCAGCCCTGAGTGCTTACCTCGAGGAAGGAAAGGCGCATGGCGTAGCCGATCGCTACTTGTGTCGACACAGGTCACCTTGGTACATCCAGGAGCACAGGCCAGCGACTCCGTTCCTTTGCACCTACCTCGGTCGGAGCGATGTCCAGCACAGACGACCCTTCCGATTTATCCTGAACCATTCGCAGGCAACGGTATCCAATGTGTATCTGATGCTGTACCCCAAGCAACCTCTCCATGAGGCACTGGAAGAATTTCCCCAGTTGAAGCGCAGGATCTGGAAATCTCTGCAAGCAATTCACCCACAGGATCTGCTGAGCGAGGGTCGAGTATACGGCGGAGGTCTGCACAAGCTGGAGCCCAAAGAGTTGGGGAGAGTTCCGGCTGCAGCGCTCGCCGAGTTGCTGCCAGAGCAGGCATGGCCGCACACGCAAAGGCAATTGGCTCTGTTCGAGACGGCACTGGCTTAGCTCCGATGTCGTCAAGGACACCTTCAGGGTGCACTGGCGATATCGGACAGGAAGCCAGGTCCCCCTCATTTGGGATCTGAACATGGCAGGCCCCGTGGGCTCCGGCAGGCACCCTGCACCTGGGCTTCCAGCACAGGCGACATCTTCGGCAACCGGGTCCGATGGCGCAACAGGCTGTCCATGCCGGTCTTGCTGCACCGTTCCGGTCAGCGCTATTCATGCCTCTGTGGGGTCGAAGGCCACATGTACAGTGATGCCGACCCGCACAAGAAGAGTCTCGGTGCCAGAGTGCACGGTTGGGGCCACAGGATCGCGGATCCGGCCTATCCTCCAGTTTGCGGGGCTCTTGCAGCTCCCACCATCCACTAGGCAGTGAGGTAAAGGGCGTACAACTGCACGTCCTCGGGGCGCACTCCGCCGAAACTCACTTGCAGCCGAATGCGGCCGCCGGGTGCAGAGATGGCTTCCCTGGCCTTCCATCGGACCCGCTGGCGCAGACCAGAGGTCTCCGGTGCCACGCAGTCCGCGGCGGCATAGCCTGGCAGGGGTCTCTGAAATTCGTCCAACACGGCACAGGATAGGGAGGAGTGTTCCCCCAGACCGTCCACATTCAGGTCCAAGTAGGCATCCTGGCCTTCCAGCTCGATGGGGGCCGAGATGATGTGCGATTCGTTCCGGCCCCGCATGCGCTGGTCCAGATACGGGGAGAAGGACCCCAGACGGTCCCGGGGCCAGGCCGCCACTCGCACCCCGTCACTGGCTTGCTCGGGCCAGGGCGCAAACCAGAAGAGGGACTCCTCCCCGATATTCTCGAAGCCCTGGCCCTGGATCAGAGAAGGGAAATTGTCGCTGGTGCGCGTGCTGGGCAGGACCTCCCAGCCATCCTCCGCCGCGGACACGATGGGGTAGTCCGGCACCGGTTCCCTGTAATGCAGGCCGTCATTGGTCACGGCCAGACCCAGATGCATGACGACCAGCCGCCGGTCGTTGGAGTAGTGACCATCCCACATGCCGTAGAAACCCAAGGTCACCGCCTGCCGATTCCACAGGGCGGCTCCGAGGTGGATCTGCCGGCCGGCCGTGCTCTGCCAGGGAGCATAGCGCTGATCCCCCTGCGCGCGCTGCAGGCCCAGGACAGAGGCGGTGCTCCAGTTTTCGAAGTCGTAGGAGGTGTAGGTCACCAGGTTGCGCAACCGCCGGGCATGGTTGCCGCCCTGTCCGGTCAGGAAGTAGCAGTCGTTGAAACGCATGCCGCCGGCCATTTCCAGCCAGTACCCGACGGGGTTGTGGGGCGACGGTGTCCAGTGGAGGCCGTCGGGACTGTAGGCCACCGCGAAGCGGGAATTGTATTCCCGGGTCTGATAGGCCATCTTGAACCGTCGCTGCGAATCCGGATCCTCCAGATCGTGAAAGACCACGCAGGACTGCACATGATGGGATCCCTGATTCAGGTCCACCAGATTGTTGCGGGTGCTGCCGTTGTAGGGCACCAGCCCCAGTTCCGGCTTCTCCCAATGGTATCCGTCCTTGCTGGTGGCCAGGCACACTCGTGAGAACCACTGGTCCGCATGGCCTTGCCCCAGGTACCACATGTACAGCTCGTCCCCCACCCGATGGGTCGAGCCATAGTAGATGGCACGCAGGGAATCCGGGGAGCCGGGCGGACCGGGTTCCAGAACGCGGTGGGTGCTGCCGCAGGGGGCCGTGTGTCCGTGCAACGCAAGCTCCACCCCGTTCTGGTAGGGCAGGGAATGATCGTCAAAGGGAAAGAGCACCAGTTCCGGATGGCTGATCGCCGGCCCGCCATTCTCAATCCGCATTGTGCGCTCCTTGCTGTTATGTCAATCCAAAGCCCCCAGACTCCAGGATTACAGATGCATGACCACCATCTTGGTCTCGGTCATTTCCTCGACCGCATACTTGGGCCCTTCCTTGCCAAAGCCGCTGTCCTTGAGACCGCCGTACGGCATCAAGTCCACGCGCCACTGGGTCCCCCAGTTGATATGGATGTTGCCCGATTCCACCTGCTGGATGTACTGCATCGCCGCATCCAGATCCTGCGTGAAAATGGAGGCGCTCAGTCCGTAATGGGTATCGTTGGCGATGGCGATGGCCTCTTCCACGCTGTCCACCCGGGTCAGGCCCAGAGTGGGGCCGAAGACCTCCTCGCAGGACACCTTCATGTCCGCGCGGACATCTGCCAGCAAGGTGGCCTGGTAGGTCTGGCCATCCAATTCCCCGCCAGCCAGCAGTGTGGCTCCTCCCGCCTGCGCCTCCTGCACCCAGGCCTGCACCCGGTCCGCATCACTTTGCCGAATCATGGGTCCCATGTGGGTATCGGCATCCAGCGGGTTGCCCGTGTTGATGCTGGTCACAGCGGGTGTGAGGGCATCAATCACGTCTCCATAGACAGACTGGTCCACCAGCACCCGTTGGGCCGAAATGCAGACCTGCCCCGCATTGCTGAAGGCTGTGGTCGGCAGTCTTTCCGCCACCTTGTTCAGGTCCGCGTCGGGCAGGATGACAACCGGTGCATTGGAGCCCAGTTCCATCGTGACTTTCTTGAGGCCGGCCTGCTGGCAGATGCGTTCGCCGATGTCACGGCTGCCGGTAAAGGAGATTTTGCGAATGCGCGGATCCGAAACCAGGGCATCGCCCACGCTCGAGCCGCGGCCGGTGATGCACTGCACGGCCTCTGCCGGCACGCCGGCCTCGAGCAGCAGTTCGACCAGCTTGAGCGCCACCAGCGGTGTGTCCGAGGCAGGCTTGAGTACCGCCGCGTTGCCCGCCGCCAGGGCCGGGCCCACCTTGTGACACACCAGATGCAGCGGAAAATTGAAGGGAGAGATGCAGGCTACCACGCCGCAAGGCACCCGCACCGTGAAACCGAACTTGCCGGCTACGCCAGGGCCGCCATCCACCGGAATGACCTCCCCGTACAACCGCTTCGCCTCTTCCGCGGACAGGTACATGATCTCGGCGGCCCGTTCCGCCTCGATGGTGGCCTCGCCGATGATCTTGCCCTCCTCCAACGTGATGGTCTCGGCCAGCTCCTGGCTGTGCTCCACGACCAGATCCGCGGCCCGGTGCAGGATCTGGTACCTTTCGAACCCAGAGAGAGCCCGCATCGCCGCCGCGCCGCGTTGCGCGCTGGTCAGGGCCACATCAATGTCCGCGGTGGTGGCCATGGGCACCGTGTCCACCACCGATCCGTCGAAGGGGTTGAGGACCTCCATGGTGTCACTGCCGGGGACCCACTGCCCGCCGATATACATATTCATGGCATTCTCCTTTTGCGCTCCGGGCGCAGTGTCCAATTCAAGTGCAGACGCTGGGCAGGGGATGGATCATTCTTGCCCCCGCCGGCCGCAGGACCAACGCCTCGAGGCGGCAGCTGTCCCACTCCGGGTCGATGACCGGAACTTCCCAGGCCCGATGGCCAGCGGCTAGTTCATTTGCGCCAGAAAGCGCACGTCATTGGTGTAGAACAGTCGGATGTCCCGAATGCCATACTTCAGCATGGCCGCTCTTTCAGGCCCCAGGCCGAAGGCAAAGCCAGACCACTGTCGGGGGTCATATCCGCCGTTCTCCAGCACCTTGGGATGCACCATGCCTGCTCCCATAATCTCCAGCCAGCCGGTGTACTTGCAGATGCGGCAGCCTTCCCGCTGGCAGAGGATGCAATCCACATCCACTTCCACACTCGGTTCCGTGAAAGGAAAGTAGCTCTTGCGAAAGCGCACACTGCGGCCCGTGCCATACATGCGGTCCGCGAACAGCTGCACAGACCCCTTGAGATCACTCATGCTGATGCGCCGCCCCACCACCAAGCCCTCCACCTGATAGAACTGAGCCTCGGAGCGCGCCGTCACATCCTCGTGACGGTACACCTTGCCCGGCAGGATGATGCGAATGGGATGGGGCGCATATTGCCGCATGGCGTGAATCTGACCCGGGCTGGTGTGAGTGCGCAGGATAATCCCCGGCGTGGTGGTGTAAAAGGTGTCCCACATGTCACGGGCCGGATGGCCAGGTGGCATGTTGAGAAGTTCGAAGTTGTATTCGTCGCTTTCTACCTCCCGCCCCTCATAGATGGAGTACCCCATATCCCCGAAAATGCGGAAAATGTCCCTCAGCGCCACCGTCGTGGGATGCAATTTGCCCAGGGACTGGGGCCGCCCCGGCAGGGTGACATCAATGCCTTCGGCCGAGAGTTCCTGCGCCAGGGCCTGCTGGGCCATCTGCTCTCGGCACTGGCTGTACAGCTGCTCCAGCGCCGACTTGATTTCGTTCCCGGCCCGACCTGCCTCTGGCCGTTCCTCCCGAGTCAGGGTCCCAACGCGCCGCAAGACCTGCGTCAAGCGTCCCTTCCTGCCCAGGAAACGGATATGCCAGTCCTGCAGTCCGTTCTCATCCTGCACTTCCTGCATGGCGGCGGTGGCGGCACGCTGCATTTCCTGCAGATCCGAGATCACTTCGCTGACAGACATGGGAAACAGTGGCAATCAAGGGTTGAGGCACAAGTCACAAGGCCAAGTCAGTATAGCAAAGGGAAATGCCGCTGGGGTCTCTTCCAGCCAACTCCCGGGGACAACTGCCTGCGCGCAGGCCTGTCCATGACCTGGGGACATGACCGCTTGCCAGGGTGCCGATTCAAGCTCCGGATTTGGGGCCTTGCCGCTGTGTGTCGAATGATCGACATTGGGGTGCGGCTGCATGACGCGCAGGCGCAGTCCCGTTCCGCTGTATGGTTCCAGAACCGTGCAGAGACGCCGGGCGGCCTTCCGGCATGGATGCAGGCTGAAGGCCTGGGATCGGAGTGCTGCATCCATACCGCCCGGACTGCAGGGCCCTGCCCCCACAGAGCCGGCAGCATCCGGCAGGCAATGGGGGGCCTTGCCCTATTCCGATCGCAATGCCTCGATGGGACTGAGGCGGCTGGCCCGCACGGCCGGCCAGAATCCGAAGCCGATACCGGTTCCCATGCAGAAGAGACAGACCCACATGACAGTCGCGGGCTGCAGGGCCAAGTCAAAGTCACCCAACTGGCTGTTGGCCATGGTGGTGACGCCGCCGCCCAGACTAATCCCCACAAGGCCCCCCATCAGAGAGAGGAAGATCGCCTCGATCAGGAACTGCTGCAGAATGTCCCGCCGCCGGGCCCCAATGGCTTTGCGCAACCCGATCTCCTGGGTGCGTTCCGCCACGCTGACCAACATGATGTTCATGATGCCAATGCCGCCGACCAGCAGACTGACAAAGGAAATGGAGCCCAGGAAGATGGTCACTACCCGGGTTATGCCCCCGAAGACCCCGATAAAGTCCGTCTGGCTGATCACGGCAAAATCGTCTTCCTCGAAGTAGCCTATGCGGTGGCGTTTGCGCAGCAGTTCCTCAATGTCGATCTGGGCTTGGGCCATCAGGTCTTCATGCACCACGGAGGCCAGAATCTGGGAAACCCGGTAGTCTCCATTCACCGTCTTCCAGCCCAGTATGCGATCCTGGGCAGTGGTAAAGGGCATGAACACGCTGTTGTCCCGGTTGCCGTACTGACTGGCCCCGATCTCTTCCATAATGCCAATCACAGTAAACACCACGTTGTCGATGCGCACCGTGGTGCCGATGGGGTTTTCGCTGGGTTCGTACAGCTTTTGAAACGGCTCCTGCCCCAGCATGACCACGCGCAAGGCCGCATCCATGTCCTCCTGACTGATGAAGCTGCCCTGTGCCGCACTCCATCCGCGCAAGGGGCCGTGTTCCGGGGCTATGCCCAGCAGATCCACATTCAACGACTCGTCGCCGCGCACAATCTTGGTGCGGGCGGTCACTTCGGGGGACACCAGCACGACATCAGGCACATTCAAGGGATTGGCCAAGGCTCGGGCATCGCTGAGGGTCAGCTCTCCGAATTCCGGTTCGGCGAAGGGGTCCTGCCTCTGGTCCAACTGGCCTGGCACCACGAACAGCACGTTCACCCCCACGCCCGAGAACAGATCGTAGATGTACCGCTCCACGCCCTGACCGGCCGAAATCAGGATCACCGCAGTCGAGATGCCGATGATGATGCCCAGCATGGTCAGGAAGCTGCGCATCTTGTTGATGGTCAGAGCCCTCAGGGCTATCCGGAAACCTTCCACACCGCGCATAGATCTTTCCTGTTTTCGTGACTGTAGGACCGCTGAACGCGATCCAATAGTACACCACCCCTCTTGGACCCATCGGGGGCGCGCTCGGCAAGGCGACAGCCTGGGGGAGCAGTGCCGGAGACGTCGGCACATCCCATACGACGCTGGAGGGAACGCCACGCACATCTGGGCAGAGGGCAGGCGGCAGATCGCGCCTCCGCTTGCTGCACACAGCGGCCCATGCATGCCGCGACCGGATCCACCAATGCCAATCTGCCATTGATCGGCAGCCATAACGTGTCCGCAACGGCACGTGCCCGCCCTGGTCCTGACATGGTCGGCAAGCCGCTTCCCGCCCTGCCGGAAGACATGCATGTCACGCGCTGTCACCGGGCCTGCGCGGGCCGTGGCACGGCTGACAGGCTAGGCAGGGCGGTCGTGCATGAACCCGTGCGCCGCGGGTGTGGCGCAGGCCTGTCCCGCGTGTTCCACGGATCCTGCAAGGAGCCTGGTCCGGGAGCATCTCAATAGGCGCCCTTGCCAAAGATCACGACGGAAAGCGTCCGCCACATGATCTGCAGATCCAGCCACAGCGAGTAATTCTGGATGTAGTGGATGTCGTCGTCCGTGTGCAGGTGCATGGGCTTGTCACTGCGTCCTGTCACCTGCCACCAGCCCGTCATGCCTTGCGGCACGGCAAAGCGCTTCAGCTGCCATGGTTCATACTTGGCGACCAGCCAGGGCAGTTCCGGACGCGGCCCCACCAAGCTCATTTCGCCTTTCAGCACATTCCACAGATTGGGCAGCTCATCCACACTGTGCTTGCGCATCCACCGGCCCAGGCGCGTTACCCGAAAGTCGTCGACCGCCTTGTGGATCAGGTTTCCGTCCGCATCGTATTGGTTCACTTCGTCCTGCATGGAGCTCGCGCCGACCATCATGGACCGGAACTTGAGCATCCGAAACACTTTCTGATTCTCCCCCACCCGCTCCGTCAGATAGAAGATCGGCCCCCGATCCTGGACCCAGATGCCCACGGCCACCAGCAGCAGCAAAGGAAAACTCAGGATCAGCATGCAGGTTCCCAGCAACAGATCCACGATCCGCTTCACCAGGCGCTGAAACCCGTCAATGGCCGGGTCCCGAAGGCCGATGACCGGAATCCCTTCCAGATTGTCCACGGAGAAGGAAAAGAAGGCCAGATCGAAATAGTCCGGCACCACGTGCAATCGCAAGGGCAGACCTGAGAGTTCGGCAACCAACTGGGCGACTCTGCGGTAGGCGCCGCGCGGCAAGGCAATGACCACCTCACCGATCCGCCTTTCCGCCGCAATGGCCCGGGCCTGCGTCAGGGTGCCCAGCACGGGACAGTCTTCCACTGGGCTGTCGCCTACCGGCACTTCATCGTCCAGAAAGCCCACAATGACCGTGTCCGGGCCACTGGCGTTCCGGAATTCGCGGGCGAAGTTCGTCCCCAGTGCACCGCCCCCGACTACCAGTACCTGATTGGGCCGCGCCTGCGGTGCCCCACGCAGTCTTTGGAAGCGGTGCCAGGCCCGCAGCACAGTGCGGTAGAAGAAAATCAGGACCGTGGCGAACAGCACATGCCGCAGGAAGACTTCCCGGGGCAGCTGGGAATTCAGCAGAAACAGGGTCCCGGCCAGCATGAGATTGCCCGCCAGCAGGCCCAGGAATACCCGTTGGTACTCCTGGGTCCAGCGCACGACCCGACTGGGGCTGTACACGTCCAGGATCAGAAAGGCAGTGCACCAGAAAAGGAGGATCCAAACCCCCAGTTTCAGGGACAGCCCAGAGTGCTGCTTCCCCAAGGCCAACCACAGGGACAGCTGGAGCATGGCTCCGTCCAACAGGAACAGAGCGGCCATATAGTTGACGGAGAAGCGCCTAATCACGGGGAAAGGATAGTAAGGCTTGCGGCTCGGCTCTTCGGGGCCCCACGCTAGGGCATTGGCAGCCAACCCAGTCTTTGGCGCAGCACCCGCCACGCGAACAGGGGGTTGCCCAGCAGATACCGACGCCACAGCCGGCGTGGTTCAATGGCCAGTCGGGCCAGCCATTCCCAGCCGTGCTGAGTCATCCAATGTGGGCCACGGGCCAGATTGCCGGAAATGTAGTCGAAGACCGCGCCCCCACAGAGCGCAACGCGAGCCTGCAGCTGCGCGCGGTGGACGGTCACCCAGCGCTCCTGCAACGGCATGCCGAAGGCAGTGAGCAGGATATCGGGATTCGCAGCATTGACTTGGGCCAGGACCGTCCGATTCTCTATGGATCCCGGGCTCTTGTCGAAGTAGCCGTGATGGCATCCTACGACTTGCAAATCGGGCCATCGGGCCTGCAATGCCTGGGCGGCTTTCTCGGCGACTCGCGGCCGACCTCCCAGGAAGTACAGGGTAAAGCCGTGGTCCACCGCCAACTGAGCCAAGGACCAGGTCCAGTCCGCATAGGTCATGCGCGCGGGCAAGGGCGTGCCCAACACGCCCGCGGCGTACTGGACCCCTTTGCCGTCACAGACGACCAGATCGGCTTTCTGAAAACAGGCCCGCAACCACGCCTGCTGCCACGCCAGATTCAGGCCATGTACGTTGATGTGCAGATAAGTGGCGCGCTGGTCCTGGGCAATGGCACGACAGATGTGTCCGTGCAGATCGGACTCCTGCAGGGCATCGACCGGCACCCCCCAAAAACAGGCACGGGGTACTGCCAAGGGATTTCGTGACTGGGTGGTTCCAAGGCAAGCCCCTGGCTCCGTCCGCCCACGGGTCGGCAGGAGGCACAGGGGCCATGCCACTCAATCTCTGTCGCTGAAGCGGCGAGACGAGCGTTCGCGGTCCCGATCCCGATCCCGGCCTCCGCGAAAGCCGCTGCGCCGGTTTCGATCGCGATCGCGGCCGCCCCCCTCGCGGTGGCTGCGGTAGCCGCCCCCCTCGCGGTAGCTCCCGCCTTCACGGCCGCTGCGATAGCCACTCCCTTCGCGGCTGCCGCGGTAGCCGCCGCCCTCGCGGCCGCTCCGGTAGCCTTCACCGTCACGGCTGCCGCCGCCCCGATACCCGCCCCGGTCGCTCCGGTCACGGTAGCCGCCGTCACGGTCACGATTGCCCCGATACCCGCCCCGGTCTCCACCGCGGTCTCCACCACGGTCGCGACCTCCTCGGAAGCCGCCGCCGCGGCCACCCCGGTCGTCGCCGTCATCCGCCTGGGCCTCTTCCAGGGTCATGTCCATCAGCACGGCCTTGCGGCTCATGCGGATTTTGCCCCGGACCGGATCAATCTGGGTGACCATGGCCGTCAGTTCGTGGCCCACGCTGGCGATGTCCTCGACTTGGCCCACCCGGCCTTCATCCAGTTGGCTGATGTGAATCAGGCCAGTGTTCTGGCCCACGATGTCCAGGAAGGCGCCGAAATTCTCCACGCGGGACACGGTGCCCGTGTAAATCTTGCCCAGTTCCACTTCGGCAGTCAGTTCACCCACCTTGTCGTAGGCAACGTCCGCCTTCTCGCCCGTTCCGGAAATGAGGACTTCGCCCTCATCGCCCACTTCAATCCGGACATCAAACTCATCCTGCAGACCCCGAATGGTCTTGCCGCCGGGTCCGATCAAGGAGCCGATTTTCTCCTTGTTGATCTGCAGCTTGCGGATGCGGGGGGCATGCTCGCTGAGCTGCATCCGCGGCGACGGAATGACCTCCAGCATGGCATTCAGGATATGCAGACGGGCCGCCCTGGCCTGGCCCAAGGCTTCCTTCAGGATGGCAAAGTCCAATCCTTCAATCTTCATGTCCATCTGCAGAGCCGTGATGCCTTCCGCAGTGCCGGCCACCTTGAAGTCCATGTCCCCCAAGTGGTCTTCCAGCCCCTGGATATCGGTCAGGACCTGGTACGCCCGGGTCTCCGGGTCCTGGACAAGACCCATGGCGATGCCGGCGACCGGCTGCTCGATCGGGACGCCGGCATCCATCAAGGCCAGCGTGCTGGCACAGACCGCAGCCATGCTGGTGGAGCCGTTGCTGCTCATGATTTCGCTGACAAGACGCAGAGTGTAGGGAAAGTCGTCGGGCAGCATGGAGACCAGAGCCCGCTCGGCCAAGGCCCCATGCCCAATCTCCCGCCGCCGCGGACCCCGCATCATGTACGCTTCGCCGGTCGAGTAGGGGGGGAAGTTGTAATGGTGCATGTAGCTCTTCTCCCCATCCCCCTCGTAAAAGGAGTCGGTGCGTTGCGAGTCCGAAGGCGTACCCAGCGTGGCAATGGTCAGGGCCTGGGTCTCCCCCCTTTGGAAGAGACCGCTGCCATGCACCCGTGGCAGGCAACCCACCTGAATGTTCAGGGGCCGCACGGTCTTGGTGTCCCGCCCGTCACTGCGAATGCCGGTTTCCAGGATTCTCCGGCGCACGGCCGACTTGACCACATCCGAAAAGGCCGAGGACAGGTCCCCCTGGGCCACCTCGCCGCTGTCCACCTGGGCCGCGTAGCTCTCGGCCAGCCTTTCCTTGATGCTCTTTATGCCGTTGTCATAGCTCTCCCGATCGGGATTGTCGGCGACCAGGTTCTGCACATCCTGCAGGGTGTCTTCGGCCACCTGGGCCTTCAGCTCGGCGGGCACCACAAAGAGGGCATAGTCCTTGTATTTCGGCTTGCCCAGTTCGGCCTGCATTTCCGCAATCAGGGCGATGGCAGGCTGCATGGACTCGTGCGCCAGCTGCAAGGCCTCCACCATCACGTCCTCGGTGACCTGCTGGGCTCCCGCTTCCACCATCAGGATGTTGTCTGCCGCACCGGCCACCTGCAGGTGCAGGCGGCTTTCCTGCAGCTGGGTGTGGGTGGGATTGACAATCATTTCGTCATGCACCAGTCCGATGGTCACGGCGGCAATCGGGCCCTGAAAGTCAATGTCGCTGATGGACAGCGCCGCCGAGGCCGCGGTAATCGCCAACGGCGCCATCATGGTCTCGGCATCGCTGGAGAGCGGCGAAAGCACCACCTGCACCGGGTTGCGAAACCCCTTGGGGAACAGCGGACGCAAGGGCCGGTCCGTCAGGCGGCACAGCAAAATGGCCGCCTCGCTGGGGCGTCCCTCGCGTCGGAAGAAGCTGCCGGGTATGCGGCCGGCGGCGTACATGCGCTCTTCAAAGTCCACGGTCAAGGGGAAGAAGTCCGTGTCGGGCCGCACGTCATAGCTCATGGTGGCCGCGGCAAAGATCACGGTGTCGTCAATGCGGGCCGTCACGGCCCCGCCCGCCTGCGGGGCCAGAAACCCGGTTTCCAGGGCCAGGGTCTTCTCCCCGAAATCGGTCGTAAACACTCTCGAGCCGTCAAAAAGTTGCATGGTAAATCTCTGTCTCCAATGGAATCCGCAGGCCGCTATGCCCGCTATGCAAGATAAGGTCGTATTGAGGGTGATGGCGGGCAGACAGCCGCTGCCGGGTGCCCTTGGGGCATTCAGGGTTCGCTTGCCGCAGGCAAAGCAGTGCGCCGCCCACCGCGAGGCTACTTGCGCAGGCCCAGTCTTTGGATCAGGGCAGTGTAGCGAGTCACATCCTTCTTGCGCAGGTACGCCAAATGGCGCCGCCTCTGGCCTACCAGTTTGAGCAACCCGCGCCGAGACCCCTCATCATGCTGATGGGCCCGCAGATGTTCCAGCAAGTCATCGATACGCCGACTCAGCAGTGCGATCTGCACTTCCGGCGAGCCCGTATCACTGTCGTTGATACGGAAATCCTTCGTAATCTTCAGTTTTTCAGCTTTGGAAATGGACATCCTCTGTGATCTCTCCGCCCGCAACTCCCGGGCGCAACATACTCCTCTCTCCAATACCGCGCCATCTTAATCCAAGAAGCGGGGCAATGCAAGGATTCGGTCTTTTCGCCTTGCCCCCATAAAATGACGTGCGTTCCAGCTGGAGCCTCGGCTTCGGGGGCGGACGACACATCAGGGAGCGAGACGCTGCGCGTACACTGGTCCAGGCCCGGGCCGTGCGTGTGCCATGCGCCACCGTCCACAAGCTGCCCCAGGCCATCCCGAACCTACGGCATTAGGGCGAGGACCGGACCCACCCGGCGCCTGCGCAGCCCGTTCCCGCCCGGATTGCACCCGGCACACGTGACTTCGGCCATGGGGTCTGCGCTCCACCTTCCCGAGCTGTTCATCAGCGCGGGGCGACGTGGCGGTGCTCGGTCTGCACCTTGCTGGACTGCGGCAGAGCTCCAGGGCCGCGCGCCCCGCACCTTCCGCGTCCCTGTCGATAAAGTGCCAGGGAGTCGAATGGCCGCACCACTCGACGCAACGTATCCGTGGCACAGCCTCTGCAGCATGCCGTTTATGACCTTCCGCAAGCCTGCACGGCGGGACCGCGGGCTGCCCCCGGGCGCCGTCAGATCACGGGGATTTACAGTGTACGTTTCCTGCGCCTATGCCATCCATGTTCAAGACTGCGCACACATGCACACATTCGCCCAGAGGCGAATCACAGTCCCGGAAACCTCCCTATGGTACACTGCACCTATCGCCCGAAACTCAAGTGATGCAATCTGTCTCCTACGCTGCAGAAGGCGGATTATGCCCAGGACCGGGCATACCCTGGACTTGTTTCGGCACCTCTTATATACCCCCAAAACCTTGAGGAGTGTTTTATGCACATGCTGAGAAGAAATGCAGGTCGGCAGTTCCTGTGGATGCTGGTCCTGGGCGCCTTGCTGGCGCTGGCGGCCTGCGGTGCGCCCGCGGCTCCGACCGATGCGGATGATGCCATGCCGGCCGACGCGGACGCCGCGGCCATGGCCGATGTCAGCCCCCATCAGGCACCGGCATTCCAACAGATGGTGGCTGACGGTACATTGCCCCCTCTGGCAGATCGGCTGCCGGCCGAACCGCTGGTTGTTGAGCCGGTGGAGGCCATCGGCCAGTACGGCGGCATCTGGCGTGCAGGGCTGCGCGGCGGCAGCGACAATGCCTGGATTTACCGTACGATCGGCTATGACCAGATGACGAGTTGGGAACGCGACTGGTCTGGCGTGCGGCCCAATGTGGCCAAGAGCTGGGACGTGTCCGATGACGGCACCGCCTATACCTTCCATCTGCGCGAAGGCATGAAGTGGTCCGATGGCGAACCGTTCACGGCGAATGATGTGGTGTGGTGGTATGACAACGTGATTCTGCACGAGGAGATTACCACTGCAGTGCCCTCCTGGCTGCGGTCCGGCGAAGTGCCGGCCACTGTTACCATGGCCGACGACTACACGGTAATAGTCACCTATCCGGAAGCCAACGGTCTCCTGCCTTTGCGGCTGGCCGCGCCGGCTGGCCCCCCCATGACCAGCTATCCGGCCCACTACATGGAACAGTTCCATATGGACTTCAACCCTGACGCGGTGGCGGATGCTGAAGCCGCCGGGTTCGAGACCTGGGTAGACTACTTCCAGGACCACAATGACGGCGGTTGCTGCGGATACTACCGCGATGCAGACCTGCCCGTCCTGTGGGCCTGGCATCTGACCACCCCTTACGGGGAAAACACCACCACCATTCGGGCGGAACGGAATCCCTACTACTGGAAGGTCGACACCGAAGGCAACCAGCTGCCCTACATTGACACCGTGATCTACAACGTGGGCAGCGATCCCGAAACCCTGGTGTTGCAGGCGCTGGCCGGCGAAATCGACTATCAGGAGCGGCATATCGCCACGCTGGGCAACAAGTCCGCGTTCTTCGATGCCCAGGAGACAGCCGGCATCAAGTTGACCAACAGTCTGGCCACCGGAGCCAACGTCATGGAGATTTCCCTGAACCTGAACCATCCGGATCCGGTCAAGCATGAAATCTTCAACAACAAGGACTTTCGGATTGGACTCTCCTATGCCATCAACCGGCAGGAGCTGATCGACGTAGTGCTGGTGGGACAGGGTGAACCCTGGCAAGCCGCCCCCATGCGGTCTTCGCCCTATTACAACGAACGTCTGGCGACGCAGTACACGGAGTTCAGCCCGGACCTGGCCAACCAGCATCTGGATGCGGCCGGCTACACCGAGCGAGACAACAATGGCATACGTCTGGGTCCGGATGGCAACCCCATTGCCTTCACGGTGGACATCATCACGGTGGCTCCGGATCACATTGACATGATGAACCTGGTTTCCCAGTATTGGGCCGACGTGGGCATCAAGATGACGCCCAATGTGCTGGACCGTTCCCTGGGCCAGCAACGGCTGGAAGTGATGGAGCACGATGCCAACACCTGGGGTGCCCCAGGAGGGGTGGGATACAGCACCCTGCTGGATCCGCGCAACTTCGTGCCCATGCACGGCCACTCTCGGTATGGGTACGGCTGGTATCGCTGGTACCGGGACCCGAACGACGAGATAGCCATTGAACCGCCGGACATCGTGAAGCAGCAACTCGCGCTCTATGATCAGGTCGGCACCACTCCGGATCCGGCAGAGCAGACCAGGCTGATGAACCAGATCTTGGACATCGCCGCAGACCAGTTCTACACCATTGGCATTTCCACGCCGGCTCCGGCGTACGGGGTGGCCAATCAGAAGATGCGCAACATCATGGACTGGATGCCTGCCTCTTGGCAGTACCCGACCCCGGGGCCCGCCGACACCTTCCAGTTCTATTACGAATAGCCCGTTCAATCTGTGCAGGGGATGCTCGGCATCCCCTGCGCAAGTCTGTCCCTTCCGGATCTGAGTGGGTGCACGGGCTTTCCTTGTTGGCCTAGCCGATCATGCTGCAGTACATCAGCCGTCGGATCTTGATCATGATTCCGACCCTGTTTGTCATATCCCTGCTTTCCTTCGGCATCATTCAGCTGCCGCCAGGCGACTACCTCACCTTCTATGTGGCGGAACTGGCCGCCCAGGGCGAGGACATCAGCCAAGAAAGACTGGCGCAGCTGGAGCGGCAATATGGGCTGGGACGGCCTTGGTACGTGCAGTATTCCCTCTGGATTTCCAACATCCTGACCGAGGGGGATTTCGGACGCTCGTTCACCTGGAACAAGCCGGTGAACGAGCTGATTTGGGATCGCCTGGGGTTCACCATGCTGATTACCGCCCTGACGGTGGTCTTCGTGTGGATCGTGGCGCTGTTCATCGGCAAGTATGCGGCCACCCACCAGTATTCCCTGGGGGACTATGTCACGACATTCATCGGCTTCATCGGGTTGGCGGTGCCCAATTTCCTGCTGGCCCTGGTGATGCTGTATTACGCCCTGACTCTCTTCGGCCTGAGTCCGGCGGGGCTCTTCTCGCCGGAATACCAGGACGCACCCTGGACCTGGGGCAAGTGGAAGGACTTCTTTGCCCATCTGTGGATTCCCATCGTGATTCTGGGCACCGCCGGCACCGCCGGCGGCATCCGCATCATGCGGGCCAACCTGCTTGACGAATTGCACAAGCCGTACGTCACCACCGCCCGGGCCAAGGGAGTCAAGGAAAGCACCTTGATCTGGCGGTATCCTGTCCGCGTGGCCTTGAACCCCTTTATCAGCACCATTGGCTGGACCCTCCCGGAACTGGTGTCCGGCTCCATCATTGTTTCGGTGGTGCTCAATCTGCCCACTACCGGGCCCCTGCTGCTGGGCTCCCTGCTGCAGCAGGACATGTTCCTGGCCGGCGCCTTCATCATGCTGATCAGTGTGCTGACTGTGGTCGGCACCCTGATTTCCGACATCTTGCTGGCATGGCTCGATCCCCGCATTCGCGTCACCTGATGGGGTCCGCATGACCGTTCAGACCCAGCCGGCCATGGGCCCGCTGCCCACGGCCCCCGGGGACGACATCGACCGGGAGGAAATCCGCGTCCAGGTAGCCAACCAATGGCAACTGATGTGGTGGCGCTTCCGCAAGCACCAGGTGGCCATGGCGGCCACGGTCGTCACGATTCTGATCTACCTGGTCGCCATTTTCGCCGAATTCCTGGCCCCGGTGCCGCGCAACTACTACGCGGCGGACTACACTTTTGCCCCGCCCCAGCGCCTGCGCTTCATACACGAGGATGAAACCGGCCAGCGCTCCTTCCTGCCGCATGTCCTTGGGTACATCGTGGAGATTGAGCCCCAGGCCCTGCGCCGGGTCTTTACCCCCAACGCCGAGGATGTCATTCCGCTGGGCTTTTTTGTCAAGGGCATCGAGCCCTACAGGATTCTGGGGTTCATTCCGGCGGACCGGCATCTTGTCGGGCCCAAGGATCCCACCCAACCCTTCTATCTGCTGGGGGCCGACCGGCTGGGGCAGGACCTGTTCAGTCGGCTGATCTACGGCACCCGGATTTCCATGACCATTGGGCTCTTGGGGGTCGCCGTCAGCCTGGTGCTGGGCATTCTGCTGGGCGGCATATCCGGCTATTTCGGCGGGCCGGCCGACAACATCATTCAACGTTCGATCGAATTCATCCGCTCCATTCCCAGCATTCCGTTGTGGATGGGCCTGAGTGCGGCCCTGCCGGATGACTGGGATGCCATCAAGCGGTATTTCGCCATTACGGTCATCCTCAGCATCGTCGGCTGGACAGGACTGGCCCGCGTCGTGCGCGGCAAGTTCCTGTCCCTGCGGGAAGAGGATTTCATCACCTCGGCGCGCCTGGACGGGGTCTCGGAGATGGGCCTGATCTTCCGCTACATGCTGCCTTCCTTCACGAGCCACATCATTGCCAGCGTGACCCTGAGCATTCCCGGCATGATCATTGCCGAAACCTCGCTTAGTTTCCTGGGCCTGGGCCTGCGTCCGCCGGTGGTGAGCTGGGGCGTGCTGTTGCGGGACGCCCAGAAAGTGCAGACCCTGGCCAATGCCCCTTGGCTGCTGATGGCTGCGGTGCCGGTCATCGTGGCCGTCCTGAGTCTCAATTACGTAGGCGACGGCCTGCGCGACGCGATGGATCCCTATGGCCGTTGATTCCTCCCACCCCGCCCGGCGCATGGGAGACCAGGAGCCTCTGCTGGAGGTGAAGGGCCTCAAGACCCATTTCCTGCTGGACGAAGGGACCGTGCGCGCCGTGGACGGCGTGGACATCACGGTGCCTCGCGGCACCACGCTGGGGGTGGTGGGCGAGAGCGGTTGCGGCAAGAGCGTGACGGCCTTTTCCATTCTGCAACTGGTGCAAAAGCCGGGCCAGATTCTGGAAGGCGAGATCCTGCTGCATGGCACCCACCACACCCCGGACGTGGTGGACGTGGCGGCCCTGCCCTACGAGAGTGAACAGCTGCGCCAGATCCGGGGCCAGGACATCGCGATGATCTTCCAGGAGCCCATGACCTCCATGAGCATGATGTACACGGTGGGGTTCCAGATTTCGGAAGCCGTCAGTCTGCACATGGAGCTGGACAAGGAGGCAGCCCGGGCGCGGGCCGTGGAGATGTTGGGCCTGGTGGGCATTCCGGATCCCGAAGAGCGATACGATGCCTACCCCTACGAATTGTCGGGAGGCATGCGCCAACGGGTCATGATTGCCATGGCTCTGAGCTGCGATCCCCAACTGCTGATTGCGGATGAACCGACGACGGCCTTGGATGTCACTACACAGGCCCAGATTCTGGAACTGATGCAGCGGCTGCAGAATGAGTTGGGCATGGCCATCATGCTCATCACCCATGACTTGGGCGTGGTGGCCGAGATGTGCAGCGAAGTGGTGGTGATGTACCTAGGCGAAGTGGTGGAACACGCGGATGTGGATTCCATCTTCCATGACCCGCAGCATCCGTATACCCAGGCCCTGCTGCAGTCCATTCCCCGCCTGGGACACAGCACCGAGGGCCGCCTCAACCCCATCCGGGGATCCGTTCCGGATCCCTATCATCGGCCTTCCGGCTGCCCGTTCCATCCGCGGTGCGAAAAGGCAATGGCCGGCCGGTGCAACACGGAACACCCCCAGCTGACCGTGCTGCCGGACGGACGCCTGGTCCGCTGTCTCCTGTACGAAGACTAGCCATGGATACCGCACCGGGCACGGCCAACGGCACCACGGAGGCCCTGTATTCCGTCCAGAACCTGAAGATGCACTTCCCCATTCGGAAGGGGTTCTTGCAGCGCACGGTGGGACATGTGCGGGCCGTGGACGATGTGTCCTTTGACATATTGCCGGGGGAAACGCTGGCCATTGTGGGGGAATCCGGCTGCGGCAAGACCACGGCGGGCCGGTGCATGGTGCGGGCCTACGACCCCACGGCGGGGAACCTGATATACCGCAACAAGGCGGGGGAGACCGTCAATCTCAGCCATCTGGAGTTTTCCGTCCTCAAGCCGTACCGGCGCGAACTGCGCATGATCTTCCAGGATCCCTTCTCCAGCCTGAATCCCCGCATGACCGTGCTGGATCTGGTGGGCGATCCCCTGCGCGTGCACCAGATCGCCTATGGCTCGGAACTGGAAGACCGTGTGGCCGCCATGCTCAAGAGCGTGGGCTTGCGGCCCGAATACATGCGTCGCTACCCTCATGCCTTCAGCGGCGGCCAGCGGCAGCGCATCGGCATCGCCAAGGCGTTGATCCTGGAACCGCAGCTGGTCGTCGCCGACGAAGCCGTGTCCGCGCTGGACGTGTCCGTGCAGGCCCAGATCCTGAACCTGCTGCAGGACCTGCAGGCCGAATTCGACCTGACCTACGTCTTCATCGCCCACGACCTGAGCGTGGTGGAATACATTGCCGACCGCGTCTCGGTCATGTATGTGGGCAAGATGGTGGAGCAGGGCTCCACCGCCGATCTCTATCACAATCCCCGGCATCCCTACACCGAGGCGTTGCTGTCGGCCGTGCCCCGGCCGGATCCTCGGGAGCGGTCCCAGCGGATCGTGCTGGAGGGCGATGTGCCGGACCCAGCCAATCCGCCTAGCGGCTGTTATTTCCACCCGCGTTGTCAATACGCGGTGGATATCTGCCAGACCGAGACACCCGAGCTGAAGACATTGGCAGGAGGTCATCGCGTGGCCTGTCACTTGGCCGAGGATCTGGATCTGCGCGGCATCGGCGAACTGGTGCCCCGGACCCCCGCCCCACAGCCATAGCAGGGCCTCAGGATGGAGACCCTGCACAGTGCCCCCACACAGGCATCGAGGACCCATGTCTACTGCAGCTCCCTACCCGCCGATCATTGACGGCCACAACGACACCTTGCTGCGGCTGCATCGCAGTCGCGGGCAGGAAGGCGGCCAGTTTCATGTACGGTCTGGCGCAGGTCATCTGGATTTGCCCCGGATGCAGGCAGGGGGGCTGGTCGGCGGATTCTTCGCCATGTACGTGCCCAGCCCGTCCCGCGCCGCGGCCAACGGTCTGGCCACAGCCAGCAGAGGACTGGGCGAGGAAATCGAACACACCTATGCACTGGATTACGCCCTGCACCTGTTTGCGTTGCTGCGCGCCCTGGACCGGGAACTGGGGCAGGACTTTCGCATGGTCTGCGACACGGTCCAGTTGCAGACTGCGCTCGAGGAGGAGGCATGCTTCGCCATCCCCCACATAGAGGACGCGGTCCCGATCGATGCCGACCTGGATCTGCTGTCCCTCTTCCATGACCTGGGGTTGCGTTCGTTGGGCCTGGTCCACAGCCGTCCCAATGCCTTTGGCTGCGGAGTGCCCTTCGCGTTTCCCAGCAGTCCTGACACGGGGCCTGGCCTCAGCCCACCAGGCAGGGCCCTGGTCAAGGCATGCAATGCCTTGGGCATTCTGGTGGACCTGTCGCACTTGAATGAAAAGGGCTTCTGGGATGTGGCGGGCTTGACCGACGCCCCTCTGGTCGCCACGCACAGTTGTGCCCATGCCCTGTGCCCGGCTTCCCGCAATCTGACGGATCGGCAACTGGATGCCATCCGGGACAGCCATGGAGTGGTGGGCATCAATTTCCATGTCGGGTTCCTGCGGGCGGACGGGCGATCGGATGTCTCTACCTCCTGCACCGAGATCGTGCGTCACGCCATTTACATGGCGGAGCGCATGGGCCTGGAGCATATAGCTCTGGGATCCGATTTTGACGGGGCCGTGATGCCCACGGATCTGGCCAGCGCCGCCCAGCTGCCGAACCTCATGGGCGAGTTCCGAAAGGCCGGATTCACGGATGACGAACTGGCACAAATCGCTTGTCGGAATTGGGTGCGGGTCCTGGGGGAAACCTGGAAGTAACCCGCGTTCCTTTCATGTCCACCGCTGTGGGAATGTGTCTCTGGGAGCATTGCCGGCCTGCTTCCAGATGGGGACATGTTCCCCGACCGGACCACACTGGCCATGCACACGCGTGGCCTGCGCACTCCGCAACTCCCTCGGCACAACGATCCCGTCGCCTTGGATGACAGGACTCCCGATCCCGATCAGCGGACAGAGGAGGGTTGCCCGGACGTCCCAAGGCCGCGGGCAGCTCATGGCCCATGGATCATGGGATTGACCCGATGGGCGACCGCCACAGGACAAGCCAACCAACGTCTGCCTGCGCCCAGGTCGCTTTCGGGCCTCCACCTTGTCCGCTTCGGCCTGCCGGGAGCCCTGTCGCCATTTGCCGGGCAGAGCCCAGACCGCGCAGGCAGCCTTCCGCGCCACGGAGTGGCTGTCAATGCAATGGGCCCGCCGTATGCCGTTGGAGGCTGGTGCACCGCCCCGGCAATACGCATAGTCAAGCGTTCCCCTGGTCCAGGCTGGACTGAGCCAGGGCCCCTCCACAAACGGCCGCGCTTCGGCATTCCAGTGTTCCGTGAATGCCTCGATCGTCTGCACCCGATGTGGCACAGGCGGGACCGGTGCGACGATGGGCTCGAGCCCACGGCGCCGGGGCCACGACCCCTTGCTGGCGCGCGCACCCTATGCCCGTCCTTGCAGGCATGCCCCTTTGGGACGATCTGAAGTCGTTTGGCCTGGAGAGGCAAGAGCATCCTTGGACACTGCCCATCTTCCCTTTCGGGCTCATGTCCCGTCAAAATCGCCTGTTCCATGCAGGATCGGAAGAGGCAACCTATGACAAGCAGGTCGGTGATCTGTTATGGTGAAAAGCGCGTTTGATTTGCGCGTTGAGGTTCCGCTCCGCCGTAGACCATTGGTTCTCCCCGGCACGGATTGGCACCTCAGCGTTGCATCCTCTGTAGCCCCTCTGTAAGACCAGGAGTCTGTCCCCGCTTGCATATCAAATCCATGCCGACCCGCCCACGTTCATCCAAACGTGCACAGCGCTACGACGCAGTATGCGCCCACTGCGACACTGTGACCACCGTCCCCTTCCGGCCAAGCCCGGGCAGGCCCGTGTACTGTCGCCCCTGCTTCAGAAAACGGGGCAAGAGCCTTTCTCCTGCGGTCAACGGTCCCGCAAGCAGATCATTGGCTGCCAACGAACCCCCTGCTGACAGTGCCCATGCCGGTGTTGTCGTGTTTCCTGGCATGGCATTGCGGGATGCAACCAGGGCGGCAATTTCCAGGATGGACATATCAGAGCCCACGCCTATTCAGGAGAAATCCATCCCCCATCTCTTGGCAGGGAGGGACTTGATCGGGCAGGCACGCACGGGCTCGGGAAAGACGCTGGCGTTCGCTGTGCCCATGGTAGAGGGTTGCCACTCATCGGTCCGGCGGGTCCAAGCGCTTGTGCTGGTGCCCACACGGGAGTTGGCCATACAGGTGGCGGGAGTCATGAACACCCTGGCTTCGTCCCGACGATTGCACGTAACATTGCTGTACGGCGGCCGGTCGTTGCGGCCGGAGCACGCGGCGTTGCAGAACGGAACCCAGATTGTCGTTGGGACCCCGGGACGCACGTTGGACCATCTGCGCCGGGACTCTCTGGACCTGCGATCCGTGCGCTTCTGTGTCCTGGATGAGGCTGATGAAATGCTGGACAAGGGCTTCGCTCACGATGTTGAGGAGATCCTGAGCCGGACGCCCTCCCAACGACAGATGGCACTCTTCTCCGCGACCATGCCCAAGTGGGTGACGCACATGGCGAAGAAGCATCTGTGCGACCCGGCAATGGTGGAGATAGATGGCGACCTCCAAGTGCTGCCCACGGTGGAGCATCTGGTATATACCATCCAAAAGAGTGACAAGATGGAAGCGCTGCAAACACTGTTGGACCAGAGGCAGGACGGTCCGATCATCGTCTTTGGCCGGACCAAGCATGGAGTCAAGAAACTGGCCCGCCAACTCGACAGGTTGGGTTATCCGGTGGGAGCGCTCCAGGGCAATCTCAGTCAAAACGCACGTGAGCGCGTGATGTTGAATTTCCGTTCCGGTGCCGCGTCCATCTTGGTGGCCACCAATGTGGCCGCCCGTGGCTTGGACGTTGAGGGCATCGACCAAGTCATCAATTATGACCTGCCGGACTCAGAGCAGCTTTTTACGCATCGAGTCGGACGCACCGGTCGCATGGGTCGTTCGGGAAAGGCAGTCACGTTCGTCACACCGGAGGAAGAGCGGAAATGGCGGGAGATTATGCGAGGTCTGGGCCGCCGGTTGGCCTGCAAGCCGTGGCGTACGGCGCGTGAGGCGGGTCGCCTGCAAGGGAGGCTCCAGCTACAAGATGGTGTACCTTAGGCCCTGGCCCAAAGAAGAGTCCAGTCCACTGCATCGAGTGGTCTTGGGGGACTACATCGCCTTTGCCACTCATTGAGCCAGAGGGTCGGGACCCGGCAGGCAGCCTCAATGCCTGATTGTTGCCGACAGGCCGTGTCATTCGCCGGTCTGTGGGAGAGCTGGGGCAAGGGGGCGAGTTCTCTCGCTTCCTTGTTCTCTCCATGAGCCAGGCTTTCACCTCCCAACAGGGCATCCACAACGTGATCTTCGCATCATGGCTCCCGGACATTGCAGGCGGCATGGGCATCCGCCTCCCATACAACCCCGTCCGCACAGTAACATCGGCCCCACTGACGATGGCCCTGCAACCGGCCCGTCCGGGAGTCCCGGTACGATATACAGGTTGGATTGCTCCATGCCCGCGCAGAACCTCTGCGCCGAGATATCAAAGTCAGGTTGTCCTTGTGCCGGAACTTGGCCGGCCGCATGGGAGCGGACAGCTCCTCGCACACGACCATACTGGCCTTGTTCCCGACCGAGGCGCACGGTGCGCCAGTACTTGGGCCGGATGGGGGACCCGCTACCGCTGCACGCCTGCCTCTCTGCGTCACCAGCCGGATCCAGCCCGGATAGCCCAAGCCGGGGACAAGTTCATAAAAACGCCGATGCCGGGACCCGCGAGGGCCTGAAAGCCTTTCTGCTCTCTGGGTTGTCCCGGAGGAATGGGAAACACTGGAGGGTGGTGTGGGGACCACGCTTCGATCCACCGCTCCCAGGTCCTGCGCGAGGCCCAGCCGGAGCGGGAAAAGACGGACATCACGCTCTGGTTTCTGCCTTCCTGCAGTCCAGAACGAAACGACATCGAGCACCTCTTCGGGCGGGTCAAACACCCGGAGATGCCGACCCGCACCTACGACACCACTCCCAGCTGACCTGGGCCATTCACGCCGCTTGCCGCCGGCTCCGGCAAGACCTCGCATCTTCACATCGACCTATGTGAAGTGGTGCTTAGGATGTTTCCAATGGTTTGGACGGTGCATCCTGGGTGCCCAGCAGGACGGCTTCCACAGCGTCGGCAGGAGCAGGCGAAGAAGTTATGGCCTGCATCAGTGTCTCCATACGGGGCATGTCCTCCTGCGAACGGCCCTTTAGCGCTTCCAAACAAGTGTCCAGGCGCTCTGCGTCAAGATAGAACCGAGCCACGCCCATCAACGATTCGATCCGGCCTTCGATCCAACCTTCTGTGCGACCTTCGATCCGGCCTTCCGTGTACCTCTGCCTCTCCACCGAATACCAGTCGCGGAGATCGGAATCCCACCATTCCAATTGGCAATCATGACAGCGCAGCTGGGTCCCCAAGACACTGCTGTGCAACTCTCCGGCCTGATTGGCCTCTATGGATTGGTACAGGCCTGCCGCATCCAGTCGCCAGCCCTCCAGCGACTGTGTTTCCTCCCTGGGATCAAACAGCCAGAATTCCTGCACGCCCATCCGGCGGCAGATCTGCCGCTTTTCCTGCCGGTCCACCCGCTCTGTCTGATGCGAAAGCACTTCCAAGACCAGATGCGGCGCGCCCCATTCGGGCCAGGAGATGGAACCGAGGTTTTGACGGAGTATGCGTTTCGGGATGGGTGGCGAGGGCCACAGGCCGATGTCAAAGGCGACCTTCTGCCGGTATCCCGTTCCCTCCAGATACACGGCGGGAATGGCATTGAACTCCAGATCCGCGGTCAGGCGGTAGCCCAGTTCCTTGTCCTGCAAATATCGGTCCATCTGGATCCGGATGTGCGCCAACGTTTCGAAGTGGTTCTCGGCCTGCGACAAACGTACGTCCTCCTGGACCCGATAGGGGTCTTCGGTAATGAATTCATGCACGTGCGGGACGGCTTTTTCGGGATTCTCCCGAGGCGCCAACACGTCTGTGGCAGCTCCAATCCCTAGTTCTGACATGCGGACATCATCTCGGCATCTCTTTCTCCGGCTCAGGGGCCAGTCTGGCATGCTCATTGTAAGCCATGACGATTTCCGCTTGCAGGCCTCACAGGAACTGCGAACGCGCTTTCGAATCCCATGGCTCGGATCTGCAGCTCTGCCTTCCCGCTTGGAAGACACTGCAATCCCGCATGCAAGTCCGCCCTTAGCCAAGAGACTCCCGAATCCAGGGCCGGGTGTTTTCCTGCTGCACCGACATTGCGAATGCGGCCCGATCACGATGGGCCGCAGGGCACCCAGGGATCCAAGCGCATCCACATGAGCATGGACCGCAGGGACTTGCCCGACATGACCGGAATTCTGGGATAATAGGGCTGGCATCCGCCTTGCCCACTGCAACCTTGGGCCGCCCATCGGGAGAATTCGGGAGAACCATGCGATCCACCCATCAACTGCTGCAAGATCTGGACAACGTCATTGCCATCCCGGTCGTGCCGTTTCGCCATGGCACCGTCGACCGGGACGGACATCAACGGAATGTCCAGTACCTCATGCGGCGGAATCATCTTGAGGGCCACCGGCCCCGGGTGATCTCTGTGGCAGGGACCAGCCTCCTGCACCATCTGAGCCGCGAAGACCAGGTCCAAATATTCGACGACACGGGTCAAGTCATGGGAGACGCAGGCGTGCTCATGACTGCCGTCATTCCCAACCCGCTGGCCGATGCACGGGCCGTGCTGGAAAGGCACTTGGCCTTGCCGCGGGTACCGGACGTGATTCTGATCATGCCGCTGTCCGGCACCTTCTCACCCGAAGGGCTGTACGAGGGGCTCATGGCCCTCGGCGAGGAATTCGGGCCCTTGGGAGCCCGCTTTCTCTATTACCTGCGTGCCCCCCGAGACATGGGCGCCGTATTGCGCCTGCTGGTGGATTCCCCGCATTTCATAGGTGTGAAGGTAGGGACGGGCCTGGAAGATGTACCGCCTCTGGTGCGGCAGGTCCCGGAGGGCAACATTGTGATCTGGGGCATCGGAGATCGCAGCACCGATGCGGCCCGGCTGGGCACCCAGGGGCATACTTCGGGCACTGCCGTGGTGGCCACCAAGCCTTGCGACAGCATCAACAACGCCCAGCGGCGGCAGGACTGGGCCACGGCCTACGCCTGGGAATCCCGGCTGGCGGCCCTGGAGGAGATCCGGTTTCGCAACGGGCGGGCCTACAACTACAGCGCCGTGGTCGAGGCCCTAAACCAGCTGGGAGACGATGTCTGCGGCGGAGAGGGGGGACCCTTCAATCCCGGCGCTGACGACCCGCTGCGGGCCGAAGTGCGGGCGGCGCTGGCCGAAGTCAGGGACTTGCATTGACGCAGACGGCACCTCCGCATTGAGCAGCAACCAGGTCCATCAGATGCACCAGGCGGGAATGTCTGGATCAGGGAGAAGGAAACATGACCAGCGAAGGAAGACTGGCGGGAAAGTCCGCTTGGGTGACGGGGGCGGCTTCGGGCATGGGAGCCGCGGTGGCCCGACTGTTTGCCCGGGAAGGGGCCCGGGTTGCCCTCATAGACATCCAGACCGCCATGGGGGAAGCCGTGGCGGCAGACATACGCGCGGCAGGGGGCATGGCGACCTATCACGACTGTGACGTGACGCAGGAGGACGCGGTGCAGGCATCCATAGACCGAGCGGCGGCCGCACAGGGCGGTCTGACCCATATCGTCAATTGCGCCGGCATCGTGCATGTGGCTCCGCTGGACGAGTACTCGGTCGCAGACTGGGACCGGCTCATGGGAGTCAACCTCAAGTCCATCTTTCTGTCCATCAAGCACGGCATTCCCCATCTGCGTCAACAACGACGCAGCTACATGGTCAACATCGCGTCGGTGGGCAGCTTTATTGCGCAGGGGAACACGCCCGCCTACATCGCCTCCAAGTATGCCGTGTTGGGACTGAGCAACAACATTGCCGTGGACTACGCCAAGGACGGCCTGCGTTGCAACAGCGTGTGCCCTGGCATCGTGGACACGCCGATGCTGCAGTTTCACATGAGCACCACGCCCAATCCGGAGGAGACTCTGCGCAACCGGCTCAAGCGCGTGCCCATGGGCATCATCATCACGCCGGAGGACATTGCCAAGTCGGTCCTGTACCTGAGCTGCGAAGATTCGGCGGGCATCACCGGCACCTCCCTGGTGGTGGATGGCGGCTTCATTGCCCCGGCAGAATGGGAAACCGACACCACCCGCTTCATGGACAAGGAGTAATCGCATGCAAACCCGCCTGGCCTGTGCCGACTTCACTTTCCCGCTGCTGTCCCACCCGGCTTCCCTGCAGCTGATTCAATCCATGGAATTCCAGGGAGTCGATGTCGGACTTTTTGAAAACCGCTCCCATCTGCAGCCGTCCCAAGAGTTCCGGAACCCGGAAAAATCCGGGACGGCCCTACAAGATCGCCTGGGAGACCTGGGCCTGGTGGTGGCAGACGTGTTTCTGCAAATGGACGCGGACTTCGTGCCCTTTGCCGTGAATCATGTGGAAGCAGCCCGCCGCCAAAAGGCCCGGGACTGGTTTCTGCGCTGTCTGGATTACACAGAAGCCAGCGGCAGCCTGCACATTACCTCGCTACCGGGGGTGCACTTCCCGGAAGAAAGCCGAGCATCTTCCCTGGCCCGCACGGAAGACGAATTGGCCTGGCGCCTGGCACAGGCCCAGCCGCGGGGCCTTTCCTTCAGCGTCGAGGCCCATGTGGGCTCCATCGTGCCGTCTCCCCAGACGGCCCTGCACCTGGTGGAAAGCGTGGCCGGTCTGACCCTGACTCTGGACTACACCCACTTCACGCGCCAGGGCGTGGCCGATGCCGACATCGAGGTTCTCGTTCCCCATGCCAGCCACTTCCATTTTCGCGGGGCGCGGCATGACCGCCTGCAGGCCTCATGGGCCGAGAACACGATTGACTATGGGCGGGTCTTGGACCTGATGGCCGCGCACGACTACCCGGGCTGGCATGCAGTGGAATATGTGTGGAGCGACTGGGAGCATTGCAATGAATGCGACAACGTGTCCGAGACCATCCTCTTTCGGGACTTCATTCGCAGCCACAGCCAACACTGAACACCGCAGAGCGGTTGCATGGGGGCATGGGGCAGGCGCACTGCCGGCAAGCCGGGCAGTGCGTCAGGCCGCCTGTTGGCGGCGAATGCGGGCGGGCACGTGGTCGTGCTGCAAGTCCCGGCACAGCATGGTCAAGGAACGGTCCTGCAAGGGCAGGTCCGTCCGCTGGCCGCCCTTGAGATGGGACTCCCGCAACGCCAGAGCCACTTCCAGAGCCTCCCGTCCATTGGTGCCGGCGCAACGGGGACTGTCGCCGGTCTCGATGCAATGCACCAGATCCGCCACGATGATTTCTCCCATGCTGCGCAGGTAGGCCGGCCAGGGGTAGGGCACTCGGGCCGGCAGTTTGCCCCCTCGGATGCCGCCCGGAATCATCTTGTAGTACTCAAAGTCCTGGCCGTGTGTGGATGACCGAATGCGCCCCTCCGTACCGATCACCTCGAAGTCCCAGGAGGCTGCCCCGCACGGCATCCCGCGCAGAAAGCCGCGCACGCCGTTGTCATAGGCCAGGTAGCCATTCCCTTCCGGATCCGTGTATGGGGAGCCATCCTGTGCCACATTCACCTCGCCAAACACCCAGGTGACGGCGCCACCGGCCAGAAAGCTGAGGGTGTCAATGAGATGGCTGCCGTTGTGGGACAGCCCGCACTGACCATAGCCGGTAACCTGCAGAATGTCCCCCAGCGCGCCCTGGGTCATGAGCCGGTGGGCCTGATCAAAGAGGGGATGCCAACGACGAGAGCAATTGACGGCCAGCACCGTGCCGGTTTCGGCACACACCTGCACCATTTCGTCCGCTTCGGCCAGACTGGGAGCCATCGGTTTCTCGGCCCAGATGGCCTTCACGCCGGCCCGGGCGCAGTCCAGGACAATCTGGGGGCGCGGGCGAGCCGATGTGCAGACGCTGACGATGTCCAGTTGGGCGCGGTCCAGCATCTCCCGATAGTCCGCGTATACGTGTTGGGGGTCCAGGTTCCAGCGTTCCGCATAGGCGTCTCTCTGTCCTGCGTGGATGTCCGCGCCCGCTACCAGTTGGGTCAAGTCGGACTTGACATAGCTGGGCGAGTGACAATAGGGCAGAAAGAACACTCCGCCTCTGTCAATCTCTTCATCGAAGGTGCTGCCGATCCGGCCCAGCCCAATCACGCCTGCTCTCAACTGCGTCATGTCCATTCTGTCCTTGGTGGTTGCTTGAAAGTGGTGCCAGCGCTGGGCCACACTCCAGGGAATCGTAACAGTCAGGAGACGTTGCTCAAACAGCGACTGCCCGATGCCGAGACGGCCACATTCGCCGCGGGGCTGCCGTCTCGGCCCCCAGAAGGCCGAGACATCCTGCAATCTGCGGGTCGGCGGGAAAGGAGATTGACTGGCTTGCAGATTCAGCGCATCGATCGGCATAGGCAAAGGGCCGGGCTTGACTTTGGTCTCCAAGTCGGCAGTGTCTTGGAGGGCAAGGAGGATTGCGTCTCCTGATACTCACGCACAACGCCAGCCTAGGCTGCCTGCATCCGCCGTGCCAGACAACGCGCCAGAACTCTGTTCTCCACCTCCCAATGCGGAGTGTGTCTTGCTCGTCGCCCCTTGGCTTCCCCGCAGACTGCCGCATTCCCTGTGACCTCTGTTGGCACACCCCGCAGTGGCCTTTCTGAACGTGCAGGCAGGTCGAAAGCCTCACCTCAACTTGCCTGGCCTCGGGTATCCTGCACAAGAAGAATGGATCTGCAGTGACACAAGTGGTGCATTCTGACTCCAAGAAAACAGCTGCAACCAGACATTTCCGGAGCCCTGCAACAGGTGTCCAGCGCGATATGCCGATGCTCCACATTGCAAAGACAGCCCGGGGCATGGGGTGGATGCCTTGGGGTCTGGCGGTCCTGGGGCTGCTGTTGCCCCTCTGCCTGGGCCTCATGCGGGCGGACCGCTGGCCCTTGACGGGAGACGAAGCGCTCTATGCCTACTGGGCCCGCCATTGGCTGGAAAATCGAGATCCCCTGTTTCTGGCCCATTGGATCGACAAGCCACCCGTCTATCTCTGGCTGCAATCTCTCTCGCTCTACATTTTCGGGATCGAGACCGCGTCTGTCCGTTATGTCAACATTTTGGCAACGGCTCTCCTGTGTCTGGGAATGGGCTGCTTTGCCTGGCGGCAATGGGGGTGGCGCACAGCAGGGCTGTGTTTTGCCCTGACCGTTGCCAATCCCCTGGTCCTGGCCTATGGACCCACAGGTCTGACGGATCCTGTCTTTGTGTTGGCGGGTACAGCGGCCTGCCTGTTGGCCTGGCAGAAACGCTATACAGCGGCGGGTGTGGCCTTGGCTGTCTCCATTTTCTGCAAACAGGCCGGCCTGCTGTATCTGCCGTTGGCCGCGGGCACAGTGTGGCTGTTTCGGTCTGCACACTGGAGACAGGACTTCAGGATGTGGGCATGGGGCTTGCTTAGCGTGTCCCTGCCCATCCTGATTTGGGACGGGATACGTACGATATGGGCCCCCTCTTTCTGGTACGCCGGATTTGACCACTACGCGCCGCTGCGGCTCGTACCTGTAGCAGACCTGGGGCTCCGCCTGGCAGCCTGGATGCCGCTGTACAGCTCCGTATGGGGCGGCTGGCTGGGCTGGGCCGCTTGGGGGACATTGCTGTTGGCGGCCGGCCGGGTCAAACTCCATGCCCCCTTGACCTCGGAAGACCGCTGGGTGGGTCTGTCCCTGGTCTGGACTGTCGGATATGCACTCTTGCACTGGCTGCTCACCTTTAATGCCTGGATGCGGTATCTGCTGCCCCTGGTGCCGTTGCTGGTACTGAGCACGGGATGGTCGGTGAAGACGTTGTGGCCCGCAGCCCAATCCCGGTGGCAACAGTGGCTGTGCATGCTGCTGCTCCTGTGCCTGTGCCTTTCGGTGGCCACCGGCTGGGACGACGGATGGCAGGGCACTTTGCCGGAGATGCAAGACAACGCGGGTCTGGCCGGTCTGCCCACAGCCCTGGGGCGGCTGCAGGCAGCCACCCCAGCACAGTCTGTCATCCTGCACCGTGAGCTGAGCTGGCACTTCCTCTTCTATCTCTTCGACTATCCTTCACTGTCCCGCATTTGGTTTGCCGATGCGGAGCATCTGGTGGAACTGGTGGAAACGCAGCCTGCCGAAGTGGCGATCTTCCAGCTGCGGCTGTCCCGGGACATGGCACAAACCGCAGAGCTGTCGGCAGCCCTGCAGGATGCCGGCTACAGCCACGTACTTTGCGTGCAAGAGGCTGAAGTGGGGATATATGAAATCTTGCCTGCCCCTTCCACCGCATGCCGCTTTGTGCGGCTCACTGGCACTGCATCCGTGGACCCGCCACTCGAGAACGGACCGGTCGACGGGAGCGATGATTAAAGGAGACAGGAGGTGACTGAAGACAATCAAGCTCGCCTCACAGAAGGGAGCGGGACTCCCTGCATTTCCGCCGATATCGTGTCTCACTCCTGGCGACAGCCAAGATGCACTGCAGCACTGTCAGGCAACAGACTCCGGACATGCATCTTCATACACGATTTCAGGAAGATCAAAGATTCTCTCTCGATTTGGCGTGAAATTCATGAACCCTGCATATACCCAGCCTTGACTGTCCTTCAGTAGACTTGTTTCGACATTCACGCTTAGCCACAAATACATACTCTCAATCCGCGCAAATCCATGAACATCAAGTGTGGTGGTAGGTCCAAGCACTCCAATTATGTTTCTATGTATGCCGGGACATTCTCGCAGATGGAGCCGTCCCGTCAGGGTGGCCAATACGTCACCGTTCTCACTCTGACTGGCAGGCACTTCAAGCTCCTGATGAAGGGTCTGCAGCAGAAAGCGGACAGCAGGTGCGGACTTCGGTGACCGGTGGACAACCTCCGTGCCTATCTCGCTCACCTTATCGGGAAAAGTTAGAATCGTGTAGACTAGACCGAAAATGGAAGCCAACAGAGAGATTATTTGCCAAGCTTTGGCAACCACCTCCCATATCCTCAAGAGAATGGCCATGGCCGTGGTTTCGCCCTCGGGAGAGGCAGATTGCGGAGTACGATACTGCGTGGAGGTTGGGATTGTCCAAGGCCGGAACTCCTTCCTCTTTCTCGCTGTCAGGCAACGGCACCTTGGGCATGCCCCGGATGAAATGGGCCCATCTCGCCGTGTACAACGAGGTTGGACTTTCGCAGGCACATGGCCGGATTAAGACAGCAAGGAATGTTCTGACACAGTGTATCGAACAACGACGCCCAAGGCGGCGTCAAGGGCAAGGACAAGCAGTTAGTTCGACTGTATCCCCCCATGGCTGAACCTGCGTGATGCGCATACCCTGTGCTGCCTGCCGGTGCGGGAGTGGGCAGACACCCCCGTCATGACCGGGCCTGAGCCATCGTTTTGGCTATCACTTTTATGGACGCTGAACGCCCTGCCTCCCTGCCCGCCTTGCTGGAAAGCCTGCTCTTCATTACCCCTGCGCCTGCCACGGCCCGGGAACTCGGCCGGGCCCTGGACTGCGCCCCGGCCGAGGTGGCGGATGCCCTGAAAGTCCTTGAGCAGACATTGCGCGCAGGCGGTCGCGGTCTGCGCCTGCAACGGCTGGGGACCAAGTTTGCGTTGGTGACGATGCCGGAAGCCTCGTCCGCCATTGAGAGATTCACGGCCTTGGCGTCACATACCCGACTCAGCCGCCCGGCCATGGAAACCTTGGCCATCATTGCATACCAGCAGCCCGTTACCCGGGGTCAGATCGAGGCCATCCGCGGGGTGGACTGCGCCCATATCCTGCGTTCGCTGCTGGCGCGGGAGTTCATAGAGACCCGGGGACACAGACCCACTGTGGGCCATCCCATTCTCTATGCGGTGACGGAGGTCTTTCTGCAGTATTTCGGCTTGACTTCCCTGGATGAACTCCCGGACCTCCAGGCCGAGGATTGGTCCAAGCTGGCGGACGCCATGCACGATGAAAACATCCTCGATCCCGGCTGAGGGTCTGCGCCCTCATGACGGAAACCTACGGCACTGCCGCCAGTTCCCGGAAGAGAAACCAGCGGCCGTGCGGATGCCCACCCGCCGGAGCCCGGTCGTAGTAGATGTCAAAATGGCGACCATCCCGGACCCGGACCCGGAAGTAGACGCGTCCCACGCCCCAGGAGCCTGTCTGGCGGCTGCGCCGCAGATGGGCTTCCCGCTGATTGCGGGCCATGCGCCCCTTGCGGGACGGGTCCCGCCATTCCTCGATCAGTTCCACAATCTCCAGTTCCGTGTCCCGCCAAGTAAAGCGTTGCGGGCAGCAGGGATTCTTGACCGTGGCGGGAGCCTGGTCGAAATCAACTGTGATAACCTCACCTAGAAAGTGTTTGGGGATGAGTTCCATGTCCCGGCCGGGGGCCTGTCTCCTTGCCATCCGCGGTGCGTCCATTCTACGGCATTGTCCTTGAGCCTGCTTGCGCCCATGTCTGCGATCCTGCTGGTTGCCACCTACGAATCCGGATTTCAGCCGCTGCATCTGGCCCAGTCGCGCGCCTGTCTCCAGCAAGCGGGCCTGGACGTGGCCACCCTGGATCTGACGGTGCAGACCCTGGCCGAACTGCCGACCGGGGACTTTCGGGGTGTGGCGTTCTCCGTGCCCATGCACACAGCCCTGACCCTGAGCGTGGCCGCGGCCAGGTCCCTGCGTGCTCAACTGCCTGCAGCCAGTTTCTGTTTCTACGGGCTCTATGCCGGTCTGAATTCCGAGTTCCTCCTGCACACGGGGTTGGCGGACCGGGTGCTGGCCGGCGAAGTGGAGGCGGAGTTGACGGCCTGGGCGCAACAACTCGCCCACCCTGCCCGGCAGCAGCCAGCCTATGCCCCCACCTTGGCCCGGCTGGATCTGCCCGTACCGGATCGCACGGAGCTGCCCCCCCTGGAGCGGTATGCGCACTTCGTGCCTCTGGCAGGGGATGCAGTGCCTGCCGCGCAGGTGGTGACCAGCCGGGGCTGTCTGCATGCCTGCGGCCACTGTCCCGTGGTGCCTGTCTACGGAGGACGCTTTTTTGTCGTGGGCCTTGAATCGGTCACGGCCGACATCGCCCAACAGGTGGAGGCCGGAGCGGGACATGTCTCGTTCGGCGACCCTGACTTTCTCAATGGGCCCGGCCACTCCTTGCGCGTGACCGAGTGGCTGCATCGGACCTATCCGCATGTGTCCTTCGACTTCACTGCCAAGGTGGAGCACTTGCGGCGTTTCCCGCAGCATCTGGCCAGGCTGAAAGAGCATGGAGCGGCCTTCGTGGTATCCGCCTTCGAGTCCGTGCAGGACCACATTCTGTGTTGCCTGGACAAAGGGCACACGGTGACGGACATGGAGCAAGTGGTACGGGAACTGCAGCAGTTGGAATTGCCGCTGCAGCCTACCTGGATCCCCTTTACGCCTTGGACCACCGTGGAAGATTACATTGCCTTGTTGGATTGGATTGAGGCCCATGGGCTGGTGCGGGCCGTCCCGCCCTTGCAGCTCAGCCTGCGTCTCCTGATTCCGCCCCACAGCCGGTTGCTGCACCGCTTTGGAGACAGCCCTTGGCTGGGACCCTTGCAGCCATCTCGGTTCACCTACACCTGGGAACCGCCCGATGCCCGAGTGGATCCCCTGCAACAGGAATTGGCGGAGCTCACCGGCAACCCGCCCGGGGATTGGGGCCCCATGGAACTGTTCCGGGAAGTGCGCGCCCGGGCCTGCGCGGCCGCGGGACGCGGACATGGGCCCGATCGCTTGCAGCCGCAATTGCCGGCTCCCCCGCGGCTGACAGAAGATTGGTTCTGCTGAGCGGAACCCAATGCCGATCAGTTGGATCGGACGACTCTCTTGGCAGTCTAAATGCAAGAATACAGCCAATCGAAAAGTGGTGCTTCCCGCGGGAGTCACGGAGGTCGGCTATTGCGGTAACCAAGGACTGCCAAGAGACAGGTGTCTTTGTGTTCCTATGTGTTTCTCTGACCTAAGAGGCCCTAACAAGAATCCGGCAGGCGGCGGGCACAGACGAGGGCGCAGCCCAGGGTCAGGAATGCCTCGTGGAGGTCGGCCCGGCGTTCATGGCGTACCCGCAACAGGCGCAGCCAGGCCAGGGTGCGCTCCACTCCCCAGCGGACCACCCCCAGCCCGCTGCTGTGCGCCACGCCCCGCCGCGCGATCCGGGCCCGGATCCGCATACAGGGCCGCCGCCGGGGGTCGCCCCCGCTGGCCACGCACGGGCGGCCCGGCGTCCACCAGGGGCCGCAGCGGGGTCACGTCATGCCGCGGGGCGCCGGTCAGAATCACAGCCAGGGGAATGCCCTGGGCCTCCGTGAGCCCAGGGTGCTTGCTTCCCGGCTGGCTCCGGTCTGTCAGATGGGGGCCGGTTTTTCCCCGCCCCCACCGCACGGAGGGAGGCGCTGTCGATGCAGGCTCGGGACCAGTCCAGTGGGGCGGCCTGGTGCAGTTGGGTCAGCAGGCACTCATGCAGGCGTGACCACACCCTGGCCTCCTGCCCGTCGCGCAGCCGGCGCCCGCAGGTCATGCCCGACCCACAGGGCATCGCTGACAAGGGGCGGGGCCATCGGTCTCTCCTTCGGACATCTGGACATCGGCCTCCAGTCTGGCTCCGACCCGCCGCCCTGTCCACCATTTTTGATAGGGCCTCTAAATAACCACTTGTACACACTCCAGGAGACAGGAAACATAGATGTCCCACCATTCACTCGGCCATTCTTCCCCACCGCGCAAACGGGGACGTTCCAATATCCGTGTCAGTCGCGAGCATCTATTGCGCATGCGCGAATTGGCCGCGGAGTTCGGATGTGTCTCCTTCACCAGCCTTGACCCGGATTTGGAACCGCGCCTAGAGTCGTCAAGGGAATGACAAGCCAGATACGCGGCTGGCTATCTTGAGCCCAGAGCAGGCAAATCAGGGCGAGAGTGGTCAATCCTCCCAACGCGTATGCAGTCTGGATAAATGTCTGCCACAGTTTCGGGTAATGCGGGCTGGTCCGCCCTAGGGCAAGACGGTCATGTGCATGCAGATTCAGCATAAGTGTCACTCTGACCGCACCCAAACACCCCCTGCACGGCATCGTGCGGAAGGGCTGTTCCCCCGACTTTCGGCCGCCGCCGGGCCCCGGGCCCCCAATCTGTCGGCCAGGGGATCAAGACCCCGAGGGGCAAACAACGGCCCTATCCGCAGGCAGCCAAGTCCTGACTGCTACGTCGTGCCTTCAGCACGGCCAACATTTCCTCGGACGAGGTGAACTTCACGCGCGGACGCCCCTGCGCCGCGCCGCGCCGGATCTCTTCGGCATCCAGGCGGAGCCAGTCCTCGTACGTGATCAAGTCGGGCTGCCGTGTGCGCAGCTCGGACACGATCTGCTCAGGCTGCGTGCGGACGGGATGGAGGTGCCTGGCCGCCATCATGTCGTCCAGCAACAGTGCCACAGTCTCCTTGGCATCGGGACGGTTGGTGCCAATCACGCCCGTGGGGCCGCGTTTGATCCAGCCGACAACGTAGTGGCCTTCAATCTGACGGCCGGTATCCATGTCCACAATGCGGCCTGCCTCATTGGGGATGATGCCCCAGTCGTCGCGGAAGGGCACATACGGCAGGGGCACGCCATAGTAGCCGATGGAGCGGAAGACCAGGCCGATGTCCAGTTCCTCCTGGTGATCCGTGCTGCGGGAGCGCAGACTGCCCTGGTCATCCGCGTACAGCTCGTTTCGGGACAGCCTCATTTTGACAACGCGGCCCTCCGCATCCCCCATCAGCTCGATCGGCGAGACCAGAAACCGAATGGTCAGCCGCTTGGGCTTGCTCTGGCATGTCTGATCCGTGAAGGACTGGATGATCTTCAGCTTGGTGGGCAACGTCTTGTCGTCAGACTGTGCCACGGCCGCCTGACTCAAGGGATCCAGCTGCGCCTCTGCCGGGTGCACCACCGTCTGGCACTCTTCCAGCCTTCTCAGTTCCCGGGCCTCGGGCACCGTGAAGGCGGCCTGCGCCGGGCCGCGGCGGCCCAGAATGTAAATGTTGCGGACCTGGCTTTCCTTGAGCGCGGCCAGGGCATGGTCCGCGATGTCCGTCTCGGCCAGGCGTTCGTGGGAGTGCGCCAGTATGCGGGCCACATCCACGGCCACGTTGCCCATGCCGATCACCGCCACGTTCTCCTGTGAGAGATCGAACTGCCGGTCCGTGAAGTCCGGGTGGCCGTTGTACCAGGCGACAAATTCGGTGGCCGTATGGCTGTTGCGCAATTCGATGCCGGGAATGGGCAGGTTGCGATCCGTCTGCGCGCCGGTGGCATAGATCAGGGCATGGTAGAAGTCTGCCAGCTCGGGTGCCTGGATGTGTTCGCCCACGGTCACGTTGCCGAAGAACCGGAATTCCGGCTTGCGGGCCACGCGGTCATAGATCTTGGTGACGGACTTGATTTTCTGGTGATCGGGGGCCACCCCGGCGCGCACCAGCCCAAAGGGGGTCAGCAGGCGGTCGAACATGTCCACATGGACCACCGGATGCTGGGTCTTGAGCAGGAAATCGGCCGCGTAGAAGCCAGCCGGCCCGGAGCCCACTATGCCGATTCTGACTGGATTGCGGGCTGTCCCTAGTTCGTCCACGGCTCTCTCAACTCCAGTGCCCCAGGCACATTCCACCCTGCACAATCGTCTTGGTTCATTGTACTCGGGCTGGCCTACGGGACAAGAAATTCAATTATGTAAATTATGGATCCGGAGCCGGGCCGCCAGTGCCGGCGGAATGCGGCGGGCCCGGCCCTCGAGATCCACACAGATGTGTTCTGTGCTGCCTGTAGCCACCAGCGAGGCTTGCGGCGGGATCCGCAATTCGTAGGAAAACCGCAGTTTGCGGGAACTGAGGCTGTCCAGGGTGGTCCGCACTTGCACCACATCCCCAAAGACCAGGGGCCGGCGGATCTGCAAGGACACATCCACCACGGAGAAGTTGTGCGTGCGCGCAATCTCAGTATACGGGGTCCCGCGGGCCTTCATGTACGCAATGCGTCCCATCTCCAGCCAAGGCAGGTACGCCGCGTGATGCACCACCTGCATCATGTCCGTTTCCGCGAATCGGACTTCCACTTCAATGTCCACGGCCGGCGCCACGGTCATGCCTCTGTCTATCGACCCAGGGATTCCAGGAGTTCGGAGCGGCGCCGCCAGGCTGCGTGCTGTTCCGCATGGCCGATGTTCTCCGCTTCCGCGGCCAGGGCCCTGGTGTCGCGACTGTCAAAGCCGCCCGCCCACAGGGCCTGCCTCCAGCGCAGCCGGGGGGTGCGGGCCGTCATGCCGCTGATTTCCGCTGTGGCCAGAGTCATCTGCCCCCAGCCAATGATATGGTCTGGGGAACGGGTTTCCCAACGAAATGTCACTGTTTGACCGGTCCAGGGGGCCAGGGAAACCATCCCCGGCAGCCAAACCCCCTGGCGGTCCGCAGCCGAAAGATCGTGGCTGCTGAGGGTGGTGAAGTCCTGGTCTCCCTCGCCCCGGATCTGCAGCTGGGCAGACAGCGATCCGGTCAGCTCCTCCCCGGGCTGAGGCCAGACGGCCAACAGGTAGGCCAAGGCCTCCGCATCCGGGGACAGGGCCAGGACGGCTTCCATGTCCCGGCTCCCCTGGAATCCCAGAAACGGAGCTTCCCAGAGCGCTCCCGCCACCGGCAACGAGAGGCGGGTGTAGAGATACGGGCAGAGGGCTGGCTCCTGCGGATCTGTGCACACCTCGCCATAGGCAGGGTGCACCAACAAACCTGGCTGGGCGCGTACTTGGGGCCACAGCTGGTGGCCCGCATCCGCGGCCAGCGCCTGCATCATCTGCTCATACACAATGACATGGTCGAAGTGGACCAGAGGGTTCCCTGGAGCCTTGGCGATGGCGGCGGCGATGGCTGGTTCCGCCTGCAGCCACGCGCCCAGCGCCATGAAGATCTGCCCTTCCAGCCGAAAGGCGTGAAAGTGCTGTGGACGTGCGGCCTGGGCCTTGTCCAGAAAGGTCAGGGCGGTCTCCAGGGCAGTGATGTCAAGCGCCTGCGGCAAGGAATCACTGTGCCGTTCCTCCGGCCATGTCATCCCGCGCTCCATGTATGTGCCAGCCTGATGCACATTGTAGGCCCACACCAGAAACGGGAATCCCCAGAGCAGACCCGCCATCAGGCCCGTTCCGGTCAGGGTCAGGGCCACGATGGCGGCCAGCCTCTTGGCGGGCGTGATCTCCGGCAGGACCGGTTCCGCCTGGTCTGTCACTGTCATCGGGAAGAAAAGCGGCACCAAGGCTGCGTCCCAATCCTCCTTACAGGTGCAGGGGCTGCCCCTCTACAGCGGCCGCCGCATCCATCACGGCCTCACTGAGAGTGGGATGCGCATGCACGGTGCGGGCGATCTCGGTCGGGGTCAGTTCCATCACCTGCGCCAGGGACACCGTCGGCAGCAGTTCGGTCACTCCGGGCCCAATCAGGTGCGCCCCCAGAATCTCGCCGTAGTCCGCTCCCGCCAAAATCTTGATGAAGCCGCGCTGGATACCCATGGCCTTCGCCTTGCCGTTGGGAAACAGCGGCGCGAAGCCCTTGTGGTAGGCAATGCCCGCTTCCTGCAGCTGGGCTTCCGTGTGGCCCATGCTGGCCACCTGGGGAGAACCGTATGTACAGCGGGGCATGAACAGATATTGCTCGGTACGGATGGGCAAGGCCCCAGCCCCGCAGATCGTCTCGGCCGCGGTCACAGCCTGGGCAATGGCCACGTGTGCCAACGGCACCCTGCCTGTAATGTCCCCCACGGCATATACATGCGGCACATTGGTGGCCATGTTCTCGCTCACGTGCACAAAGCCCTGTGCATCCGTGACCACGCCGGCCGCGGACAGATTCAGGGAGTCGGTATTGGGCTCGATCCCCACGGCCACCAACAACCGCTCCGCCGGCACCCATCGGGGCTCTCCGGTGTGGCCGCTGATCTGGGCCTGGCCAGGGGAAAATGCCGTCACGGTGCTGCCGGTGCAGACCTTGATGCCCCGGCCCTGCAGTTGCCTGGCCAGTTCCATGGAGATCTCGGGATCCTCCAGGGGCAGCAGTCGCTCGGCAAACTCCACCAAGGTGACCTGCACCCCAAAGGTATGCCAGATGCAGGCGAATTCCACGCCAATGGCCCCGCCCCCCACAATGACCGCGGCGCTCGGCAGCTCAGTCAGAGCCAACGCGTCTCGGGCCGACAGAATGCGGGTGCCGTCAAAGGCCAGATCGGGGAGCGGGCGGGCGCGCCCGCCCGTGGCGATCACAATGTCTGTGGCTGTCACCGCGGACACCGCCCCATCTGCCTTCTGCACCTGCAAATTCCGGGGGCCAGTGAAGCGGGCCGTGCCCGAGAGGACCTCGATGCCGTGCTTGCGCATCAGGAACTGCAGGCCCTTTGTCTGCTTCTCCACGATGGTGCGGCTGCGGTCTATGACCCGGCGGAAATCCCAGCCGAGATGCTCGTACGTGATCCCGTAGGATTTGGCCTCCCGGACTGTTTCCAGCACTTCGGCTGCGTGGAGCAGGGCCTTGGAGGGTATGCAACCCCAGTTGAGGCAGACGCCGCCCAGATGCTCCTTCTCAATCACGACAGCCTTGCGTCCCAGCTGGGCAGCTCGAATGGCGGCGCCGTACCCGCCTGGACCGCCGCCTATGACGGCCATGTCTGTGTGCATGTTCCTACTCTGTGTGAAACGGACCGAGACTCAATGCCATTGCTCAAGCGTATCACGCACATGGGCCAGAAAACGGTCGGCCAGGCCCCCGTCCAGAATGCGATGGTCAAAGGAGAGGCCAAGCACACACATGGGCCTGATCGCGATCGCATCATCGGCCTGCGGCAGCAGGGAACCTCCGCCGCGCACCACGGGGCGCTTGACCACCGCTCCCACACCCAGAATGGCGGCGTGGGGCTGATGAATGATGGGGACACCGGCCAAACTGCCGTTAGTGCCATGATTGGTAATGCTGAAGGTGCCGCCTTCCAGATCCGCTGCCTGCAGCTGGCGTGTCTGGGCCTTGACCGTCAGATCGGCCAGGGCCTGGGCCAAGCCTTGCAAATCCAGCCGCTCCGCCTGACGGATCACGGGCACCACCAGTCCATGGGGCACGGCCACGGCAATGCCCAGATGCACAGACTCGTGCAGCATCAGGCCCTCCTCCACAAGTGACGAATGCACCTGCGGCACCTGTTGCAGGGCCAGCACCGCGGCCCGCATGAAGTAAGGCAGCAAGCCGAGGCGCACCCCGTCCCGGGCCATGGCCGCCTGCTGTGGAGCCCGATGCTGGACCACGGCTCCCATGTCCACCTCGAAGAAGGTTGTGGCATGCGGGCTCGTCTGCACACTGCGGGTCATGTGCTCCGCGATGGCCTGCCGCATGGGGGTCAGGGGCTGCACTCCAGATACAGGGGTCGGGGTTGTCCGGGACACTGCCTGCCTGGCCACGGCGGCCTGCACATCCTTGCGGGTGATGCGTCCATCCCGGCCCGTGCCGGCAATCCGGGCCGGATCCAATCCATGCTCGTGCAGCATGCGGGCCACCACCGGCGAGAGAAATCCCGTCCTGCGCGTGGATGAAGGAGGCGTTGGCACCGTGGGAGAGTCGGCGGCTTCAAAGGCAGACCCGGCCTCGGAGGCCGTCGAGACCGGGTCCCGGCCTGATGGCAGCTCCTCGCCCGGTTCTCCGATATACGCCAAGGGAGTACCCACATCCACGGCAGTGCCCGGTGGCACGCAGATGCGCAGCACCGTGCCGGCTTCCGGGGCCGGCAGGTCCGTATCAATCTTTTCGGTGGACACGGTCACCAAGGGTTCGTCCCGGACCACGGTGTCCCCTTCCGCCTTGAGCCAGGCGGACACGGTGCCCTCCACCACGCTCTGACCAAACTGGGGCATCGAAAGGGCTACAGCCATATCCTTCTTACTTCCTTGCCGGGCTGCTCTCGGGCAGGTCTTGCCGGGGCAGACGGGGTCGTGCCTCCGGCTCCGACATGGCGCCTGTCATGTACACATAAGCATGGTCTGCACGCTCGCTGAAGCCCTGATGTCGTCCGTCGGGGGTCAGGGTGACAAATCCCACAAACTGCCTTGCGGGCCGGGGCAGGGAGGCCAAATCCTGCAGAGCCCAGTGGGCGGCCTGCAGCAAGTCTTGCCCGCGCCTGAGCCCATCGACCACGGCGTAGGCCGTGAGGACCCGCATGCAGAGCTCCCCTTGGCCCGTGCAGGTTGCAGCGCCATACCGGGAATCGCAATAGTTGCCGGCACCAATGATGGGGGAATCGCCGGCTCGGCCCGGATACTTCCAGCCCAGGCCCGATGTGCTGACCACGGAAGCCAGACGGCCCTGCCGGTCTCGCACCAGAAAGTTGACGGTGCCAGTCTCTGGATCGGGCAGAGAGGCGGCAGCCTCCCCACCCGCCCGGGGGCCAATCAGGCTCAGCTGGGTAGTCATGCGATTGACATGCGACAGCAAGTCGGCAGTCTCGAGATCCGGCGGTGTCAGGCCCGCCTGGACGAACCGCGCCCGCCACAGGGCCTGGCTCGGTGCATATTCCAGCTGCGTGGGCGGGCATCCGATTTCCCGGGCCAGACGGCCCGCCCCTTCGCCCACCACCAGCACATGCGGAGTGTGTTCCATGACATGCCGGGCCACCCGGGCCGCGTCTGCATAGCCGCGCAAGCCGGCCACGGCACCCGCCCGGCGGGTCTGGCCATCCATGATGCTGGCATCCAGTTCCACCTGGCCCAGAATGTTGGGAATGCCGCCCATGCCCACGGAATGGTCCGCCAGATCCTGCTCTACGCAGGACGCGGCGGCGACCGCGGCGTCCACTGCGCTGGCTCCGGCCCGCAGCGCATCCATCCCCGCCGCGGCTCCCTGCGCGCCGTTCTCGCTGCAGACAATGATGGGCTCCAGGCCTGGCATGGCAGCAACGTCTAGGCGTACAGCCGGTCGTCCCAGGCCGCCAGCGGCTGAAAGCCGGCCAGGTCCAGTTCCGGGCCATAGCCAAAGGGGGCCTGCACTGTACTCCCGATCTGCAACCGGCCCTCCTCAATGTGGACGGCAGGACAGCGGGTATCGCCAGTGTGCCGCCATCGATACAGATCCGGGTGCTGGGCCACGACAGTCTCCTGCACAGACAGCTCGTGCATGCTCAGCCCCGTGAAGTAGTGATGACCGTTGCGTTCGGCGTGGGGGATGCCCAGACTGGCCAGCATGGCCAGGTCCTGCATCAGGGCAATGGGGCCCACATTCGTCAGGTCCTCGCCAGACAGGACCCAAGTTTGGTCGGGATGCTCCATCTGCATCTGCTGCAGGCGGCAGACGTTGGCCAGGCTCTTGAAGATGCCCTTGCAATTCTTGTGGCTGGTGCCCTGATAGCCGCAGGCCAAGGCCCGGGCCAGACCGTGGATGTCTCCGTCGGATTCGTCCACAATGACCGGTGGATGGTGTGTCCACGACCGGAGTGCCTGGGTTGCCTCCGGATGCATGGCCACGTCCCGGTGCAAGGGCTGCTCAATGAAAAGCAGGCTCTGCAAGAAGCCGGCCAGCTCCCCGTCCTGCGCCAGGGCCGTCCAGAATTCCCGAAAGTCGGCAAAGGACTGGTATTGCTCGTTGCCGTCCAGGGTGAAGGGGAAGCGGCGGGGGTGCTCCTGCAACACGTTGGCGATGGCCCGGATGCGGGCCATGTCGGCGGCCACGTGGCCGCCGATCTTGATTTTCAGGTAATGAATCCCGTAGCTGCGGATCACGGCGTCCAGGGATTGGGGCAGGCCATCCGGGACCCTGTCTGCGGGGGCGATGTCGCTCTCCCGCAACGGGTCGCCCAGACCTATGGTGTGCCGGACCCTGATTTCCGCCAAGGGCCTGGCCGGCAGCGCTCTGCCGGGAGGCAGGTCCGCCAACGAGGGATGAAAGTATGCGCCCCGATACCCAAAGGCATCCTGCCGCAGGATCTGGGCCAGAGTCTGTCCCCGCGCCCGACAGGCCGCGTCCAGCAGGGCCCGCTCGACCAGACTGGTGCCCAGGTTACGCAGCAGCGCGGGCCAGCGCGGGCTGACTTCCCGGGCGTTCTGGGCCTCATACATGGCCGCCCACAGCGCAAAGGGATCCGGCTGCGGCCCGGCTGCCGTCACATGCCCGATGGCTTCCTGTATGACCTGCAGCATGTCCTGCAGGTCTTGCCGGAAGGGGGATGTGGCCACCTTGGTGAACCATTTGGGGGCCAGACTCTCCGCAGATCGGCCCGTGGCCACCTGCCCATCGACTTCCACCTGCAGGGACAGCACCACATGCGGCACCTGCGTCATGGACGCAATCCCATAGCGAAAAGGCATGCGGGTGCGCATGTCACGCACCTGCAGCCCTGAAGACAGCACCTGCACAGTCACTGCAGTTCCGACGCTCCCATACCACTCAGATTCCCAGCTCCGCCTCGTAGTCCCGCAACCGGGAGATTTCGAAGGGCAAATGCTCCTGCCAGGGCGAAAAGCCAATCCATTCCCCGCTCAGATAGCCGGCATAGCCCATGCCGTGCAAAGCCTTGAGCACAACACGGTGGTCAATGTCGCCGGCACCCATGGGCGCATAGGCGAGGCGCCCCGGGGTGATTTCCGCGTCGTGCATGTGCACGTGGGCGATCCAGGGCTGCAGCATCTCAAAGGAAGCCTGCAGGTCCACACCTTCGGCCCGCACCGGATGTAGCACATCCCAGTTGACCCGCACACTGTCCCGGTTCACGGCCTCCATGATCTGCACCACATGCGCGGGATGGCACCATGCATCATGGGTTTCCAGACAAAGGGCCACTCCTCCGGCGGCCGCCTGCGCGGCCATGGTGGCCAGAGCGGCAGACACATGGTCTATCGCCTCGTCTCGCGAAACCTCCTGGGGAAACTGCCCACCGAACACCCGCACCGTGGGTACGCCCAGATCGGCCGCCAGCTCCAACTCCCGCTTCAGGTTGTCCAGATGCCCTGGGGCCGTCTTCGGATCTGCGAAGCGGGAAGAGACGGCCAGGCAAGCCAGCGCCACGGGGCTGTCCGCCACTCGCGCCTTCACCTGCTGCCGTTGGGCTCGGGTCAAGGATGTCTCCACGCCATGGGCATGGTGAGCATCCAGGCGGGGCTCGATTCCGGCATAACCCCATTCTGCGGCTACAGCCAGCATCTCTGCCAACGTCAGGTCCGAGCAGGAAAAGCTCATGAAGGCGTATTTCATGGGGGTTCACCCTGTGTTGCACAAAATCGAGTTCGGGTAGCAGACCACAGCCAGGGATCAGGTCGAGGGTCCAGCCCCATCCGTCCAGGCCGCGTGCAGGCGATCCAGGTCGGTGTGACTCCGCAGGCCGTCACACACCACGATGCGCTGCCTGCGCTGCAGGACCGCCCGGGGTGGCAGGGCCAGATATTCGTCGAAACAGAAGGCATAGCTGGCCACCGGGAAGGGCGTGGTGCGCACGAACCACTTGAGGGGAAAGCGCACGTTCTGTGGATGGTCCAGCAGGGCCACCGTCATCTCCGCTCCCGTGGCGCGGGAGACGCCGGCATAGGCCAGCCAGGGAGCCGAAACTCCCATCAGGTCAGCGCCCGACTGGCCATCTCCCGTCAGGATGGTGCCATGCAGGAGATCCAGGGGGCCCCGCCAGAAGACCCCTCCATAGCCGGCGTTCGGACGGCCCTCCGTGGTGGGAGAGCCGAAGACTGCGTTCCGGGGACCTGGATTGGTCAGGGCAAAGTCAAAGTCAATGTGCCAAATGCCGGCTGTCTCGTCCACGCCGCCGATGGCCAGATGGCGTTCATCCCGCAGGAATTCGGCCTCAGGCTGGTCCGGAACCCGCCAACTTACTGCCTGCCGCCACCCCAGACTGCCCGCGGCAGCAGCACACGGCATGAGGCACCGATGCACCTGGTGGCCCAGATTGGCCAGATGCCGGTATCCCTGGTCCCGCACGTACGTAGGGCCACCCCAGAAGTTGTAGCCGGACACCCAGGGACAGGCCAGGCTGAGGCCGTTGTGCCACTCGTGGTCAAAATGCTTCTCCTGAGTCACCACCCCGCCCTGCAGGGTGCTGACAGGGTGAAAATACGGGCGTGGCCCTTGCAGATCCGTCATGAACGGACGCAGGTTGTAGCGGCACAGACGCCGGGTGCCGTGCCACACCTCAATGTACCGATCCCCACCGGCGCGGGCCGTCAGTTCCGCCATGGTCGCAGGCCCTGTCCATCCTGGGCCCTGAGCTGGCCGTTGAGCAGATGGTAGTAGTCGTCATCGGGCTGAATGCTGCCGCGGGCGACCGGCTGGCCCAGCTGGGCGGACTTGTAGAAGGCCGTCAGGAATTCAATGGTGCCCCGTACATCCGCGCCGCTCACCTCCGGCCGCTCCTGGCGTTCCAGACTGTCCAGGAAGGCGCCCACCTGGGTCACATGCGAGGCGGGTACATCATGCGGGATCCGACCCCACACCGGCACCTGATCGAGGTAGGGTGAATCCGGGTAGGTACTGTAACGCCAGTCTTGGTTGCGATAGGAATACAGGCTCCGCAGTTCGACCGAGGAGTGAGTGAAATCCAGCCGCAGGTAGCTCTCCTGCCGCGGGGACAGGATGCTGTTGGAGAAATTGGCCATGGCCCCGTCCCCGAAGCGCACACTGGCCATGGACACGTTTTCGACCTCAATGTCATATTCCAGGCTGCCCATCATGGCCCGGATTTCCTGCCATTCGCCCATCAGCCAGAGCACGAAGTCCATGATGTGGATACCGTGGATGACGGTACAGCCGCCGATGGCGGCTTCCCAGGTGCCTCGCCATTGGACTGCAAAGTAAGGGTCACCGCGATACCAGGTGGTGAGCACGTTGGCCACCAACAGCCTGCCCATGACCTGAGCCCGAATCTGGTCCTTGAGGTGTCGGCCCGCGGACCCGAAACGCCACTGAAAGACACTGCTGGTGAATCGGCCCGTGGCCGCCTCCGCCGCCTCCAGGCGATCCATTTCCGCCAGTGACGCGCACAGCGGCTTCTCGCACAGCACCCAGGCCCCGGCTTCCATGGCCAGAATGGAGAGGTCCGCATGCACTCCCGGTGGTGTGCAGACATGCACGATGTCCGGTTGGACCTGCTCCAGCAAAGCCTCGGCACTGGCGTAGGCCTGCGGGATCTCGTGCCGGTCACAGAATGCCTGCGCCCGTGGCATGTCTATGTCCGAGGCCGCCACCAGCGCCACCCGGTCCGCATGGACCTTCAAGGCCCTGACATGGCCGTGGGCGATGCCGCCGGTGCCAATGATTGCGGCTTTCCAATCGGCTGCCATCGATCCGGCTCCTCTGGGAGATCTACCAGCGATCCACACCCACCAGCTTGCGCCCCAATGCGGTCAGATGCGCCGGATGGGATTGCATTTCATCTCTGCGCCGAATGTCGCCGGGGAAGGCTCTGGGAATCATTTGGAGTTTCATCGGTGCCACTGACCGGTGGGGAATACAGCGGATCCCAGACAATTCTACTTTATGGCCAACTTAATGACCCTACCAGCGGTTGCAGGTTTCGCCAATCTATAAGAGCCTCTGGACTGACCGAGCCAGTACTATACACTGCTGGATATCCCAGTGCTGTCCATGCTGGACATGAACTTCAGTATCCACTGTGTCCGGCAACCGACATATTCAAGCAGCTTCGGCCAGAGTCAGCACTGCCGCCAAATGCAGGTGCAATGGCAGGGACATGGAACACCTAACATGAGTCCCTGGCCCATCAAGACGCAGTCACCCTGCATAATTCCGGCTGCAAGCCAGCCTCTTGCCATGGTATATCCTGACCTTCACCTTGGCCTGCGAAAGGCTGACCAAGGATGCATTGATCTGGGCGTTGTACAGCCGTTGCCGGATATTCTCAGGCGGCATTGCGGTCCGCGTCCGTCACTTCCCCGGTGGCACGGTAAAACCGATCGCCTTGTCAATGGCCTTGCTGCAGGCCCGTCTGCGAGTTGATTTGCGAAGTATAGGCAGGATTCACATGCCCAACGGCACTTCCGCACCAGCAAGAACCTGTCTCTGGGAGCCTGCCTGCTGTTGCAGGGCCTGCATCTCCAGCCGGTTGCGGCACTGTGGAGGCCAATCAGGACATTCAGTGATGCGAGCGGCAAATCAATCCCGTGGGTCTCGAAGGAGAGGAGCCCATTGACTGCTAAACGACGTATGTGCATGGTGTCCCTCCGCTTGGTGCCCAGACTGAGGCACTGAGGTGTGACTCGGTCAATATGGCCTTCGGGGCCGCACCCTGGCACCGGATCCCCGCCCGTCGCCGGCCACGGCAGACTTGGGGTACGGCAGGCGCCTAGGGCAAGCGAGGCTTCCGCCCGCGCCGGGGCGGGCAAGGGCTGGAGCCCGGGGACCGTCTAGGAACACGGATAGGGCGGCGTCCCCGATCCGGGCACTCTTGGCCGGAGGGCCTCAGCGGGTCGGTGCACAACCTCTGAAAGTATGGCCCAGACCCACTATGGCGGCACATATGAACAGCAAAACACACCACTACCCAGAAGGGGGGCCGAGGGACGGACTCTGCAGGATCCTCACGCAGCACCCATTCCGCCTGTACGCAAACGGGGCGTGGCTCTACCCGCAGGAGAAGCATGGGGGTGGTGCCGAGGCCAAGGTGACTGTGTAGCCCCAAGGCCAGGCCGCCTCATGTGCCTTGACAGCCCTGAACCCCGTCCCCCAACTCCGTCATCGCCGAAATGTGCCATCACGCTATCATATGGGAACTGTGCACGTACGACGTTTGGATGATGAAGTCGTTAGACGGCTAAAACGCCGCGCCGCTGAGCACAATCGTTCCCTGGAAAGCGAGGCCCACCACATTGTAAAGCGAGCCACCGAGGATGGCATGGCGGAGAGGGTCAGGACATTCCGGGCCTTGGCGAAGCGGTTGCGAGAACAAACCGGGAATCAACCTCAAGCCCCCTTCCATGTCTTGATCCGGGAAGACCGCGATAGCGGACATGGGGCTACATGATGCGATTGGTGGTGGATGCCAGCGTCGCAGTCAAGTGGCTTGTCGAGGAAGAGAACTCCGAAACCGCCGATTGCTTGCTTGATGGGAGCCATGGGCTTTTTGCCCCGCGGCTGATGGCGTCGGAAGTCGGCAATGCGTTATGGCGAAAAACCCGGATGGGAGAGATAGAGCGGAGCCGGGCTGGAGTATTGGCTGCTGCTATTTCCGAGATGGCCGTCCGCTGGACAGGGGATGAATGCATCTGTCCCGATGCAGTCCGCCTGTCCTTGGTGCTGGATCACCCAGTGTATGACTGTGTCTATCTTGCCCGGGCACATCGGATAGGCGCGACATTGGTGACGGCAGACATCCGTTTCGTAAATGTATTGGCGGAAACGGAGCACGGGGACTCGGTGGTTGCGCTGGACCGCCTCGTTGTGGAATGACAAGGGCGCGGTTGCAACTGCGCAAGTGGAATGGCGCGCCCAACTTCGCGCGGGACTGGGCCGCTGCCTGTCTTCCTCGCCACAGCCAGCATCAGCTCATGCCCGACGTCGCCGTAGGCCGTCCATCGGCAGTTTGCCCTCCACCGTCCAGCGAGCCTTGGAGCTTCTTCGCAACCGGCCTCTGGAGGGTGTTCCGGCAGACCATAACCACGACCTTGACCAGGCGAGTCTGACCGATGTGCCACAAGCAACGCGCCGCTTGCCACTGCCACCGAACTACTGGCCCCAGTCCCTCAGCTGCACATACTGAAACTGCATGTCCCTTGCATCACGACGCTGCCGGCCGACTTCCTGGCGAATGTATCCCGGCTCACCAACCTGCACGTGAAACCCCCGATGCCGCAGGTAAGGGACTTCCTTTGGGAGCTACACACACTCTCCGGCCAGTTCTGTGCCGTGGCAATAGGCATACAACACACTGGTGGGATCCGCACCGATGGCACCCTGCGCTGCTGGGGCGTGCCAGACTATGATACGGTGGCTTTGGAGTGATTTTGGACAGGGCAGCTCCGCTTCCGAGGATCGAAACCATAGAAATGCACCTGTGAAACCCTCTACCGCGGATCTTGCAAGACCGTGGTTGTCACTACGGAATGTCGGAATTGCCGAATGCGGATGAGATCAAGTCCGCAACCTCCTTGTATGCAATCTGCGCTGACGGGTTGACTTCGGTTTGCCATTGAGGTTCAAGCAGATCCTCATGAATAAAGGTGTGAACCGACCAGCCAGACAGGAGCTTTCGCAGCTGAGAGACATGCTTTTCCACGAATGGCTTCACTTCCGCAACGCTGACGTCGTCAGGCAAGTACCAGACCACCTCAGGCATCTGCTCAATGTCCTCTGGCTCAAAGACGCGCACTCCGCCATCTGTTTCATGACACAACCGCAGTTTCCTGCGTTGAACGCTGACCAGTCCGTCAAAATTCAGCAAGAGACATTGCGGATTAATATCCGCTATGAACAGGGGGTCTATATCCTCGGCCTCCTGTAGGAAAAAGTCAGAATCCATGATGTTGCCTTCCTGTTGGTTTGACCCTTTGATTTTCCATATCACTTTGTCCGAAACAAATGGATTTGACACAGGTTCTTGCGCAGGACTGAGCGAGAAGAAGCAAGTTCTCTCTTGAGACAATCAGGAATGGCACAGGGGCTGTTCCTGCCTTACCTCACTCTGCAAACTCCCTTCATCCATTGAGGAGATAAATACCCGATGTTGGCTGTCCTCCTTCCTGACGCACCTTCGCAACATATCGCCAACAGCCTTTGCCTTCGCTTGACGAAAAGCAAAACCCAAGGCTGGGATTTCCCACCTTGAAGCCTCGGTATCTCTACCAATCTTGCGGACTGATGCAGGATTTGCCTACGAACTTGACAGCGTCTCCTTAAGGTACTGCAACAAGTATCTGGCATGAGGGCATTTCGCCGTGACCATTGTGGGATTCAGCCTTTCTAGCAGTCGGTCAGCGGTATCTCCCTTGGCATAGGGTCGGGGACAATTCTTTGTAGCCTGTTCAAGGGTTGCAAAGACATCGTTTTTGGGGACATGTTCCAGGGAAGGCCAAGGCCTGAGAGCTTGGGTTCTCAGTGACTGTCCAAAGTGCCTTTTCAGCAATTCTGGATCAGCAAGAAACCAGGTTTCCTGAACCTGCACCATCAGGAAAGCACTGTCGTTGCCCGCATCTTGGGGTTTCTTCCAGCCATCCCGTGATCGCAAATGGTCCCAAGCAGATGCACCAGTGACCACCGGCCCTTCCGAATCCACTAGCAGCAAAGGCACAATCCCTTCCTGTTGCGCAAGGCAGGCTTGCTGGAATCTGTCGAAAGTCTGTCCTCGTCCACCTCCAGGGATCACTTGGGGAAGACGAACCAAATTCGCTGCCCGAAAGAACTTGTGCCACGCTTCACGGAATCTCCTGTTGGAGGATGAGTGGCCCTTTCTGGGAGAGCCGCCTTCAATGAAGAGTCTGATCCTCACCATCGTGTGCCGCCCAGCTCACCTATGTTCCATAGCTCGCCCAGTTCTGCGTTCTCCAACAACGGGGCAACATGGTCGGCATTGAGCCTTTCAATATGAGTCCCGTCCCTTTCTCTGGTACAGATCAAGACGCTTGAAGGGTGTGAAGAAAGTGCATCCAGCAAGATGGGAGAATGTGTGGTGACGAGCAGCTGGGTGCGTTGCGAGGCATCTATGAGCAGCTCCACAACTTTCGATATCACATCCGGATGCAGGCCCAGTTCGGGTTCCTCCATGGCAATCAAGCCAGGGGGTGAGGGATGCAGCAAGATCAGCAAGAGACTCAGATATCGCAGGGTGCCATCGGACAGCCGAGCCGCTGACACTTCCCGCCCATTGTCCTCTTCTACCCAGAGGGTGACCTGTCCATCCAATATCGAAGTCGTGATGTTGCTGATATTGTCATAAATCTCGCGCAGGGCTCCAATGATTGTGTTCTGTGTCTCACGTGGAAAATTGGCGAACAACAGGGCCGCGTTGTCTCCGTTCTCTCTTAGATAGTCGGGGCGGAGGCTGGTATCGCTTGGCCTCCGCATGGCAGCGGTTGGCCCTATGGACCAATTGCGATACAGCCTGATCTCTTCATATTGCTGCGCGAGATCACTCAAATAACGATAGGCGCCCGGATCCCGGAACTGGGACAGGATCGACTGATCAGTCTGCAATCTGTCAAAGGGAATCGTTCGGTACTTCATGCCCTTTGCCTTGAGCCTCGATCCTTTTTCAGTCATCCAGTACACAAGGGAATGCGGGCTTGACTCCGAATCTCCTTGTTGGTACAGGATTTGTTCGTTGGTGACAATCAACTGATTGCGAAACTCGGCCAAGCGCAGTCTATGGCGCAAATTGAGAGTCTGACTGGGCGATTCCACTACGGTTGCGATAGTTGCCTGCCCCCGCGAGTCAGGGCCTTTCCACAACCATTCCTGAGCTCCTCCCGAACTGCGCACCGGCAAGAAAATATCACGAGAGGCATGCTGCAGCAAGGCGAGAATCTCCAGCAAGTTGGATTTGCCGGCACTATTGGGACCTATCAAGACATTCAGTGATTCGAGCGGCAAATCAATCCCCCGGACACCGAAGGAGAGGAGCCCATTGACCGCTAAACGATGTATGAGCATGTGTCCTTCCCATTTGTTCCATCTGAATGATCAATCCTGCACGAATTTGCAGGATCGGAGCCCTTGCGCGGAGATCGCAGGCAGATTGCCGACGCCCCATGCACACCGATCCCCAAGTAATTTTTGCACCCCAGGCTGAGCATGACTCAAGAGGCCTTGGGCTCCAAGTCAAGCGGAAGGCGACGCCAGGTCCTGGAAACGGGCCAGCCGTTCCTGAAACAGCGCATTGTCCAGCACGTCCCGGTTGACCACGGCAGCCGGGATTTCGCCCATCAGCACGGAGAGCACATTCTGCGCCGCGCCTTCCCCATTGAGGCGGTACAGTTCGTCGGTCCAGGCCAGGGTGTGGGGGGTCAGGATGACGTTGTCCAGGCCGGTGAGGGGATTGTCCGGAGGCAGAGGCTCCGGCACCTGCACATCCAGGCCCGCCCCGGCAATGACGTTGTGCTGCAGTGCCTCAATCAGGGCTTCCTGGTCGACCACGGGCCCGCGGGCCGTGTTGATCAGGTAGGCCGTGGGTTTCATCTGGGCCAAGCGCCGGGCATTGATCAGATGCCGTGTCTCCTCGCTCAGGAGACAGCTCAGGGAAACAAAGTCCGACTCTGCCAGGACCTCGTCCAGAGACACCAGTTCCACGCCCAGGGCGGACGCCACCGCCGGATCTCCGTAGGGGTCGTGAGCCAACATGCGGCCCAGCCGAAAAGGAGCCAGCAGACGAAAGAGATCGGCGCCAATGTTGCCCAGTCCCACAGAGCCCACAATCTTGCCCGTGAGACCCAAGGACCACGGCTGGTTGCGTTCTTCCCACCTGCCTGTGCGCACCACCCTGTCTTTGGCAAACAGCTGCTTCCCCAAGGCCAGGATGAAAGTGAGAATGGCCTCCGCCACGGGCCTCCGCACTCCGTCTGGGGTAATGGCCAGCAGACAGCCGTGTGCAGTCAGGGAAGGCACATGCAGTGTGTCATATCCGACTCCCCAGCGGCCGATCGCGGCCACCTGGGTGGACTCATCCAAGGCCCCAGCGGGAAAGCGATAGCCCAGCAGCACAATGCCATCCAGTCCCTGTATGTCTGCAGGGATGACATGCCGCTTGCCATCGGCATCCTCACCAGATGCCTCAAAGTAACGATATTGGATATGGCGGGGAGCCTGCTGCAGCACACGCTCGACAGGAGTCGTGACGTCCGGCCCCAAGGCGTGGAAATCTGCCGACACTCCTATGATGAGTCCCATGATCGCGGTCTCCTGGCTGGTGGGGTAAGCGGCTTTCATTGTAGCCTGTGACCTGCCAGTGATTCAGAAGCGCCCAGGTCTCGGGTCGGGTTCGCGGATCACCCTGGTTTAGGCTAATATCCAGTCCATGGGACTTATATAACCATTGGTGCCAGTCGAGAATCAGAGGCTGAACGGGGCGCGGGAGAGCCGGACCCTGCCGCGGTCATCCGGTTGCAGGCCATGCCACTGCACCAGCATGTTGAATGCCGCCATCAGATACCCCAAATGCGCCTGGAAGCAGTCCCAGACGCGATGCCGCATCTGCTTGACATGGCAGACGGTGGTGAGCATGGACAGCACGGTTTCGATCAGCATGCGGTCGTTCCACTCCCCCCGCCGACAGAGCTTGAGGTTCGGGGGATCGCCGGCGGCGCGGGGGAAGCCGGTGTCGCCCAGCACCACCATCCGGCCGTCAAACTGAGCGATGAGAGGATAGAAGGCGGTGTCGTGGACGTGGGCGGTGGCGCAGTCCCAGCCCGCCACCAGGCCGCACCGCTCCAGCACCAGGCAGAGCGTGCCAGAGCGTGCCGCCCACGATCCAGCGATGGTGGGACAGGCCCTTCTTGCCGATTTGGGTGGGACTGCGCCCTTCCCGGCGTGGGTGGCGCAGCTCGCTCCCGCAGGTGTCGACGACACCCAGCAGGCTGGGTGTGGCCAAGAAGCGGTCGGTCCACGCGGCGTGGGTGCGCAGCCGACGGAAGAGGCGCGTACGGGCGGGCAGGGCGGGAAACATGTCCCGGTGGTGGGCGCACAGCCACCGATAGAAGGCCCGGGTGCCCACGCCCTTGAGGGCGTGGAGCAGCCCCAGGGTCACCAGTGCGCGCGGTGCCAGGGAGGCTTGGGGATGGGGGGGACATCCGGCATGGCGTCGTCGACCCGGCAAAACAACTCCGGGACAGACTCCACGAGGGCCATGAGGGCTCTCCTCGGTAAGTGATCCACTCACAGCATGAGGGATCCTCGTGGCCTTTTGCAACTAGCACCAATGGTTATATACCCAAGTATACAGACTGGGGTATATCCTGTTCATGGGTCGTTGGGGTCTCCATCGAGAACGCCCCTCGCCGTGCAGCTGCCCCTGTCCCGTGGGCCACAGAGCGCCGGTGACGCTCCAAAATATTCAATGCGGCATTCCAATCCGCATTGATCTGAAATTGACAACGAATGCAACAAAAACGAGATTGGGCAGTACGATTCTCCTTGGCTCTGTGGCCACATTGACTGCAGGTCTGGCTGGTGTAAGCCGCCGACACCTGGACCACCTGTCCGCACTTGTAGATCAGTTTCCGCTCCAGTTGGCTCCAGCTGCTGGCCAGGATGCTGCGGTTCAGCCCGGACTTGGAGCGGACATGCTTGCCTGGATGGCCCACTGTATCTTTAGCCGAGGCGGTCATGCTCTTGACCTGTAAATCTTCTGCGACCACGGTATGCGCGGTGTCTGCCAGACGGCGGCTGATCTGATGAGTGTCGTTCTCCCTAATGCGTCGACGTTTCCGGTGCAACTTGGTCAGCTGTCCCGCAATGCGCCGGCGGCGGCATGATCCCTTCCGTTTGCGGGCCAAATGCCGCTGCTTGCGCTTGAGTTTCGCATCCAGTCTGGCCGTGTCGGTCATCGGGTGCACAATACCCTCGCTGTCTGTGCATTGGCCCACGTTGCGGTCCAGACCCAACGCGCCCGCAGAGGCTCCCTGCCGCACTTGATCGGCGGGTACGGCATAGACCACGTAGACATACCATTGGGGCTGTGTGGCCGTGCCTTCCTTGCGGATGCGGACCTGCAGAGGCCGATAGTTCGCGTAGGGGTTGGCGCCATTAAGTTGCAGGCAGCCGATCCGGGACACGCGCAACCGGCCTTGCCGAATGTATACATTGTCCGCCACGGTAAAGCCATCCATGGTGCGACGTTTAGCCTTGAACCGGGGATGATTTCCCTGACCCGCAAGGAACTTCCGATACGCATCGGCCAGCAACTTGAGCGTGTACTTGACTTCCTTATGGCTGTACTCCTGCAGCCACGGCGTGGCCCGCCGCAGGGCCGTGAACTCCCTGCCCAGGCCGAAAAACGACACGCCAGGTTTGGGGCCAATCCGGTAGTCCGGCCAGCACTGCCAGCGGAACTGTTGCCGGGCCAGGAAGTGATTCCAGACCCAGCGGCAGGCCCCGGCGGTACCGGCCAGTTGCCGCGCCTTGGACCGGGTTTCCGGCAACAGACGCAGACGCACTGTGCGATGGACGGGTTCGGGTATACTGGAGGATGCAGGCATGGAATGCAGGTTCCTTGTCTGTAGAAAGCGGCATGCAGGTAAGAGGGCATGTCGCTTTCGTGCGTTGTAGCACGCATTGGGCTGTGTACTTCGGTATATAGTTCCCCAATCCATCCCCCCAGTGGCACTGTTTCACACCTTCAGGAGCGTCTGTCCCATGGGTATCAACAAGGCTGTGGATCTGCTGAAAGCCGGCCAACCTGTCTTCTGCACGGGGCAGCGAGGCAATCTCGATTACGCAGGGGGCCGGGCCATGGCCGCCACCTGGGCAGACATGATTCGCATCAACATGGAACACGGCATTTTCGACCTGGTGGGTCTGGATGGCTTCATGCAGGGCCTGCTGGATGGGGGCCCCACCCCCTCCGGCCATCTCACCCCAACCGTAATGGTGGAGCTGCCGGTCCTGGGCCACAGCCCGGAAGGCATCCGGGCCAACAGTTGGCAGTTCCAGCAGATTCTGGCCCGCGGCGTGCATTCCTTGCTGCTCTGCCATGCCGAAGATCCAGCGGCCGTGGCCGCCTACATTGAAAGTTGCCGTTATGGGTATCACAAGCAGGGCGTGGGGTCAGGACTGAACGCGGGCACCCGCGGCGCAGGGGCACAGGCCGGAGCCGGAGTCCGCTGGGGCGTGTCGGGACCGGCATACATTGAGAAAGCCGACACCTGGCCCCTCAATCCGGACGGAGAACTGCTGCTGGGGGTAAAGATCGAGAATCAGCAAGCCCTGGCCCACGCGGCCGCAACGGCAGCCGTGCCCGGGTTGGGCTTCGCCGAATGGGGCCCGGGCGACATGGGACTCTCCTTTGGCTACATTGACAATCACGACCCGCCCTACCCGGCGGAAATGTGGGAGGCGCGCAACCGCATCAAGGATGCCCTGCAGGCTCACAAGGTGCCGTTCTTCGAGGGTCAATTCACGGCCGAGAATGCCTGCGCCCGCTTTGACGCGGGAGTCCAGATCTTCGCTTGCGGAGACGCACACGAGTCCATCGCGCAGGCAGTGCGCGCCCACGCCGGCCGTTCCATGCCCGTGTAGACAGCAGCCGCCATTCCGGAAGGCCCGGGGCCGCTGCGGAGGTGGGAATCCTCTTACCCGGACACTTCCGGCACGACCAGTTCCTGGCCCTCGGCCAGCTTGTCGCTGTCGACCAGATTGTTGGCAGTCTCCAAGACTGCAAGTGGAACCTGATACAGTTCGGCAATCGACAGGAGAGTCTCGCCTGCGCGCACAGTGTGAATGCGGTGTCCCTCGGGCGTACGGGGTACCACTCCGGGCACGTAGATCTCCTGGCCCAAGGCCAGTTGGTCGGCATTCTGCAGATTGTTGACTTCGACCAGCGTGCTGAGGAGAACTTCATATCGCAAGGCAATGCTGGACAAGGTCTCGCCCGCAGTGACCGTGTGCACCAGGCCTTCGCCGCCAGCGGGCTCCTCGGTGGGCAACGCCAGCAAGGCGGCACTCTTGGGCAACAGCAGTCTCTGTCCCACACCCAGCTGATCCGGTGAGACCAAGCCGTTGATCTTGGCTATTTCCAGGGCATCAACACCATACAGGGCGGCAATGCCGCCGAGGTTCTCGCCGACCTGCACCAGGTGATACAGAGCGTTCGGATCTTCCGGTTCCTCGGTCGGCGGCTGTTCCGCCACCTCGGGTATGGCCAGGCGCTGGCCCACCGCAATGCGGTCCAGGACAATCGAGGGGTTGGCGGCCTTGATTTCTTCCATGGTGGTGCCATATTCCTCGGCCAGGCCCGACACCGTGTCTCCAGCCTGCACCACATAAAAGAATGTTCCACTGTCCTCCGCCTCCTCGACCTGGGCCGATGCAGGCGGTGGTTCCACGATGGGAATCAGCAATTCGTCACCGGGGATCAACCGGTCACTCTGCAGCTGCGGGTTGAGACGCCTGAGGGTGTCCAGGGAGACATAATGGTCAGCGGCAATGGTCGCCAGGTTGTCGCCTTCCTGGACAATGTAGGTGATGGGAGGCTGCGGATCTTCCACCAGCTGGCTGCTGCGAGTGGCTTCGGCTCTCTCAGTGGCAACGGCGGCTACATCAGCCGGGTCCAGGTCAATGGTCAGATCAAGCCCTTCCGCTCGATCCCGGGTGCAGCCCGCCACCCACAACGCCAGCAGCAAGCCAACCCATATCCCAAGTCTGTACACCAACACAGACATTGCCTTTCTTCAATGCAATGCGACCGCAATCCCAGCCGGCCCCAGTGGTCCGTTCGCAGGGCGAACTCAATATAGCACAGGCTGCTTTTACCTCAAGAGCCGATGGCAGGCCAAAGATCCGACATCCTTGCCAATCCCTCGTGGGTGCGGATGCGTGGGCGAGCCCGCGCCGCGCCACTGCCGCATCACCGCGAGTCCCTTCCTGGGTTTTGTGGGCAGGTCACAATGCGTCTGCGGCTTCTCCTTGCCGCAAGGTTCCTGGGGGGAGCCTGAGTGTCTGACTGGAGAGACCACCCAGCATTTCGATCCTGGGGCGGCCCTTCTACTCCAGAGAGATGGCAGTGTTGGGTATCGCGCGCGCGGCCAGACTGAGCAGCCCGGCAGTCACACGGGCGATCTGACGCATGGACTGCGCCGCCGGGCTGTCGGGATGTGTGTTGACAAAGGGTTCCCCGGCATCGCTGCCCTTGCGAATGATGGGATCCAGATCCACGCGCCCTATGAAGTCCACACCTAGCTCCTTGGCTGCCTGTTGCCCGCCCCCCTGACCGAAGATGTCGCCTGACATGTTTTCTATCATGCCCAGAATCGGCACATCCAACTTCTGAAAGGCTCCCACACCCCGCTTGGCATCGCTGATGGAAACCGCCTGCGGCATGGTCACGATCAGGCCGCCCGTAATGGGAATGCTCTGGGCCAGGGTCAACTGGGCATCTCCCGTGCCTGGCGGCAGATCCACAATCAGATAGTCCAGGGGTCCCCAATGCACGTCGGTCAGCATCTGGCGAATGGTGCCATGCAGCATGGGGCCGCGCCAGATGACGGCTTCGCCTTCCGGCATCAGAAAGCCCATGGACATGACTTTCACGCCATAGGCTTCATGCGGCACCATCTTGCCGTTGCGCACCGACAGCGGTCCGGCAAGGCCCATCATGATGGGGACATTCGGACCATAGACATCCGTGTCCATGATGCCCACCTTGGCTCCTTCCAAGGCCAGACTCACGGCCAGATTGACACTGAAAGTGGTCTTGCCCACGCCCCCCTTGCCGCTGCTGATCGCCAGCACGCTCTTGATGTCCAGATTCAGCTTGTCGGAGATGCGCTGGTCCCGCACCACCTTGCTGGTGAAGTTGACCTCGACCTCCGTGACCCCCGGCACTTCCCTTTGTACGGTCTCGATGCAGTCACACTCGATCTGGGCCTCCATGGGACAGGCCGGAGTCGTCAACTCGACGGTAAATGAGACAGCCGTGCCGTCCACTTCGATGTCCTGAACCATATCCAGGGACACGAGGTCCTGGTGCAGTTCAGGCTCTATGACTTTCTGCAAGGCACGCGTTATGTCCGCGGTTGTGATGGCGGACGGAGTGGCAACGGACATGAAAAGAACCACCTGTTCACAGAAGCCAGAGGCAAAGACCCATCATTAAGGCACAATCTCCCCCGGAGGGTCAAGAATAGGGCCAGCCTACATTCTAGCGGATGGCCTCTCCAGAATCGCGCACCTTCCCTACAAACCCAACTCGGCCCCCATCATTTGGGCCGCTCGCTGGCCGATCTCCACAGCGTAATTGGTGCCCCGATCCCAAGGCCAGACCTGGCTCATGGTGGCCAGATACAATCCCTGCAAGGGAGTCTGCAGAGGCAGACGCTTGGCCCCAAAGCCGCATACGGGAATGGGCTGGGCGTAGGCGGCACGGTGCAGCCACCACCCCAACACCTGCCGTGGTTCAAACTCCGGCACCATGCGCTGCAGGCCCGCCAGGAATTCCTCCGCTAGCGCTTGCGCGTCCATCGTCAGGTATCGGTGATCCTGCTCCACATAGGCGCCCAGATAATAGAGATGTTGGCCACCATAATGCTTGCGGTCCACCATGGCCGTGTGCTCCACCAAGACCAGGAAAGGCAGATGCGCGTCCGCGGGAATGCTGATCCAATACGTGCCGTGGGTCAGGGACCGATCCAAGGCCAAAGTCAGCACGGCGGCCCCCATGTATTGCTCCTCCCCCACCTGGTTGCCGAAGGATTCCGGCAGGTCGGAGCACAAGTGACAGAGCGCATGCGGGGAACCGGTATAAAGCACTGCATCTGTGGTCCAGGTTCCCCGCTCGGCACGAATTTCCCAATCTTCCCCCTCACGGGCAAGTCCAGAGACACGGGTTCCCATATGGACCCCTGCGCCCAGGGCACGATTCACCGCCAACAGACCATCAGCCCAGGCCTGAAAGCCTCCCTTGAAATAGATCAGTTGCGGGGTGCGCTTGATTATGCGGGCTGCAAACCAGGCCAGGGACACGTTCTGGTATGCCTGGCCGAATTTCGCCTCCAACAGAGGCTGCCACAGGGCTTCGTAGGCCAGGTCGCCCATCCGGGAACGCAGCCAGGCATCGGCGGTGACGGCATCAAAATCGCTCCAGGGCGGTCTTGGGTGCCAGCGCAGATAGGCCAGGGTCAGGCCCATGCGGACCTTGTCCGGCAGAGACAGATGCGGAAATGCCAGCAGATTCCGGCTGCTGTCCAGCCGGTAATTCCCACCCGCAAAACGATAGGAGGTGGCAGGCGCGTGCATCTCCAGCAGATCTGCCATCCCCGCCTCCTTCGTAAGGTTCAGGATGTGGTCGTCATTGGTGAAGAGATGGTGATAAAACCGTTCCAGTGGCCAGTCCCACTCCGGCATGCCTCTGAAACCCGAGGCAAGACCGCCCGCCGCCACTGCTCCATCCATGATGAGAACCTCGGGCTTCGTGTGGAAGTGGGACTGTAGATAGTGGGCCGCGGCCAGCCCACCGGGACCAGCCCCGACAATGGCTATGCGCATGAATCTGAGGCTACGCAGAATGCTGCGTCGGGATCAATGAGGTCCACAGTGGACAAGTTACGCAACACCAAGTTGAAAGTGCGTGCATCGGCCACGAAACCACCTTGGTCCAGTCCCTCCAGATGGTCCAAGGCTCTCCTGCAGCCCCCTGCCATGTCTTGAAGATAAGGTTGCTCATCCCGGCCCAGTCTTGCGCCGGCAGACAGCAACGGCCTCCCCATTCACCATACAGCCGGAATTCCATCTGCAGGTCCTTGTCAGTCACAGGAACACCCGACGATGCCAGAGATTTTCACTATGGATCTACAAACTGCAGCATCGCCCAAGCACATGGCACGGAATTACATGAGGATACGAAGTTCTGCCCAATGCGGCGGAAGCCGACGTGAATGTCCTGGATCAGCCAGCGGGCGGTGTCACAGGTACGAATGGGCATCTCCTCATGCTGGATCCGGTAGAGGACATGCTCGATGTAGTTCCGTTCCGGTCTGTAGAGGGCCGAAACCAGAGCTCGATGTCGGCCTCCTTCCGTTCCGCGGTCACGCGGGCCGACTCCTGCTGGTGCTGCAGTGTGGCATGGGTGTGGCCGACAGCGAGCTCTCATGAGACCCAGACACTGATGCACCGTGCGCGGCGGGATTGCGGTCCCCTGCTCTGCCAGGGTCGCTGCCCGGGGGGTGCGCATTCCCGACCTGCCTCTTCCGCCGTCGTTGGACCGGTACTCGACGGTCATACCTTCCACCGAATGCTGGTGGAAGGCGCGGTTGCGGACCTCCAAGGTGCACCCTCCAGGAGAGTCAGCCTGCGAAAGGCGTCCTCCAGTACTTTGAAGGACAGGCCGGGGTTCAGCCTGACCAGAGCATCCCTCAGCCGCCGCGCCAGCATCACCTGCTCGTAGTCGCCCCGCTCCGCGCCGGGTGCACTGTCCAACCCGTAGACGACGCGCCAGTCCACGCCAGCGAGCCGGTCGAGGACGGCCTGCTCGACATCGGCTTTGGTGACGGTGGTCATTTTGATCCTGACCGCATCATGCCAACATCAGACGTTCACCCTTCGGCTCTGGGATGGGGTCGCCGAACTCCCGCGCCGTTTCGAGCCACAAGTCCACGGCTTGGCCAATGTGCTTTAGCGCCACCTCTTGCGTGTCACCATGGGCCGTGCATCCTGGGAGCTCGGGCACCTCGGCCACAAAGGCACTGCCTTCATTGCTCCAATAGATGACAATCTCGTATCTGTGCATTACCCTTCCCCTTCTGCAAGTTGGTGTCTCAGGATTACCCGCCGGACTTGTCGCACCTGGTAAGGCTTGGCATGGCTTCCGTCGCGCTGCAAGTTTATCCGTTCGCGGACGCCTTCCTGCCTGAAGATATGATGGCTTTTCCGAACCCGCTCCACGAATCCCAAGCGCAACAAGAATAGCCGGAGGTCGTCAAAACGGATATTGGCATCCGAACCGACCGCCCAGAATCCTGTTCCGCAGCTTGTCGTTCTGGCTCATCATCAAGGCTTCCTGCGGGTTGGACAATTATAATTGGGTGATGCTATCTGCCGTAGTCGCCCCGCTCGGCACCGGGCATGTTGGGCGCGATGTCCGTCCCTTGGGCAACCTGCCAAGGCGTGACAAGTGTCGTCGCTGCGCCTGTCTGCGTGGCATACGCACATTGCAGGCTCTCTACAGCTCCCTGTGCAGTTCAGTCTCTTTCGGTTCTGCCTTGCAGAGAAAGAATGATGGTCGAGTGAAGGGTATCCTCGCTGAACTGTGGGTGAACGGAGTGAGGGAGAACGAGGGAGAATACAACCGTCTCGACCAGTTTCTGAATGAAAGGGGAGCACACGGTTGGGAACTGGTTGGCTTCGCCCTCCATGAAGACGAAACTTTCGGCACAGCACGATACCACCTTGTCTTGAAGCGAGAGCTCTGATCTCGGATTCGGCCTTGCCTTCTGTGCAAATCGGGAATCTCTCATTCTTCCGCCAAGAAACGTGGCGGAAGTGCCGCCGCTCAGTGCCCCACTGAACAACTCAGCGAAGGCACCGGCTCCCTGGTTCGCCATGGACACGCCCGCTGTTACTTCCTACGCTGGTCAACACCTGTGAAAACAGCATGTGCCGGGAACTTGGATTTGCATGTTGGTGCAGGCGCATCGGAGGATGCAGGGCACGGTACATGGTACTGGCTGCCATGGTCGGTATTGTTAGCACGTGTTGATGTGCCAATGTGAGCGCCACGCAACGGCAACATGCAGGGAGGAGGATACTGTGTCAGCCAGCGCGTACCGAGACGACCGGTCGTGCCCCCACTGTGGCTCCCACGGGCTGCCCCAGTACGGCACCGCGCGCGGCAGGCAATCGTATCGGTGCAGGAAGTGCCGCCACAAGGTCACGCCCGGCGGCAACCGCAGTTGCCATGCCGCATCGACCCAGTGCCAGGCGATCAAGATGTACGGCGAGGGCCTGCATCGGAGTGCGATCGCGCGCGTGCTGGATGGAAAGAAGCCTGCCGTCTAGGGCTGGATCCAAAAAAAGCGCAGCAGGCGGCGCGCATCACGCGCGCGTAGCCGAGCGCACGTCCCAGCCCGCGAAGGTCATAGCCTGTGACGAGATGTGGACCGATGTGCCAGTCCGACGGGGGGCCCAGCGCAACTCGGTGTGGATCGGGACGGCGGTGGGGGAAGAGGCGGAGGGCCGCCAGGGGATGGACTGTGAGGTGGGCCGGCGGGATGCGTCGCCCTTCTTGCGGTTGTACGCGCGGCGTCCCGCAGCCCGAAAGTGCCGGAGCGCCGATGACACGGGGTACCGGGGGCTGCCGTCGGACCGGCCCCAGGTGGGCAAGGGCAGTGAGGTGCACCGCAATGCGGGGGGCAGGCGGTGTGGCGGGGCCAGTTGAACCGGTGGGTGCGGAGCACGAAAGGGTACTCCAAGAGCGCAGCAATGCTGTCTCTATCCATAGCGCGGCTGTGGTGCACAGAGGGCGTGATACAGCACATCAACACGTGCTAACAATACCCCCCGCAGATATATAGAACTGGTCTGCCGACACATCAGCAATCCATGCCAAGACAGCCTTGTGGGGACGTGGCCGCCGTAGCTCCGAGACTACATTACGTGAGTTATGGATAGGAAAGGACACCTCGGGCATCCAGGCGGGTATCCTTGGGTACTGTACAACATCCCGGAGGTGTCCCCCCCTGAGTCTACGCGCTCTGTACTGTCATGTCGATGATTTCTGCCCGCAGTGCGAGCCAGCGTGGCAGCGGCGGCCACGCGCGGCCGGCCGCCGGGCCCGGCGGCGGGCTCCCCGTCTATCTGACCGGCGGCTATGGGCAGGGCAATTGCATCTAAATTTACGGTCCAGTTCTTACCTCAAGATGCGCATTTTTGCATAAATATACAGTCTGATGTTCTTTTTTATAATCCACAAGGCTGTAGGGCAATGATCCAAGGCCCTTATCTGCGGATCTCCCACAGGTGGTAACGGCATATTGGAGTTTCTGTGCGTTCATTGGGGCGATATCCGGGTGGTTTGGCCGATTTAGATGCAATTGCCCTGCGGCTATGGGCGGTGCACAGGGCGCAATTTCATCGACCCTTGGCCGTCTGCCACCATCGGCGCGAGGCAAGAATTCCATAGGCAGGTTCTTTGTCTTCAAACTCCACTGGACCCTCCACGCGGGGTACTGCGGGCCTGCGCCCTCACCCCTCTGGCCATGGGGACGACCGCACACCCGTTCCGGGGGCTGACCCGCGCGCTGTTGGAGCACACGGGTGGGCGACACAGGATCTATCTTGCAGGCCCTGGGGCCAAGTTGTATGCCTGTGCGGTGACTACCCGGCTGCGCGTCCACATGCAGCCCCAACGGGTCACGCTCGCGGACCACGGGCTGCGGGGGAAGCGGGCGTGGGTCGAGTCGGTCCACGACCCGCGCAAAAACATCGCACAGGGGGAACCTACTCGCCACTGCAGCCCAGTCAATTTCTGGGTGAATCTGCTGGCGGGGTTGATGGCCTACTGCCACCCGCCCCGAAAACCGCCGCTGGCACGGGGGCACAGGTTCCCGGAGCCTGCATCTTATCCATAACTCACGTTAATCAGGGCCGTGAGGCGCGCCCATACGCCATGATAGGATCCGGGCGTCCAGAAGGTTCCAACGGGAGCCTCTGGACAGGCAGATGGTCTGTTGGGGTGTCTGTGTCGTTTTGATCCGAGGAGCAGAGCGATGTGGACGTTCCGGCTTTCGTCCCGGTCGAGAGTTTGGTATTGCTGTTTCTCCGTTGGTCGGCCCTTGCCCCCTCCGCGATCCCCAATGTATGCGCACCAGCAGTACGCCAATGAGGGCAGGTCCACATCCCCCAGTCGGGATCGGGGCACGGGATCCAGCACACTGTTTCGCCACCTGCCGGGCAGGCAGTCTTTGCAGAGGGCTGTTCCCCGATGGTGAAGGCCTGAACTTCTGCAACGGATCGACTGCAGAACTCCGACCCTGCCGCAGACCGTTGCCCCAACACCATGATCCTGTCAATTAATGTCTGGATGAAGAAGAGATTGCAACTCAGGAGTTGCACAGTATGAGCCCATCATGCCTGATCAATCCCTTCGGACCGAATGCCGGCGGTGTCTGGCTGAAGGGCAACCTGCACGCCCACACCACCGAGTCGGACGGCATGGTGGAGCCCGCGCGCCGCGTCGTTCAATACCGGGAGCACGGGTACGACTTTCTGTGCCTGTCGGATCACCATCGCGTGACGCGCGTGGACCATGTGCCGATCCCCGATGGCTTGACACTGATTCAGGGCGCGGAGTTGCATCCCGATAACCCGTTCGGGGGCCAGAGGTATCATCTGCTTGCCTACAACATGACCGACGATCTGAACGCCGGGCGGATGCCGCCGCAGCACGTCATCGACGCAGTGCGCGACCAAGGCGGTTCGGTGTGGCTGGCGCACCCGTACTGGAGCAGCATCAATGTCCGGCGCGACGTCATGCCACTGACCGGACTGGCTGGGATCGAGGTGTTCAACACGATCTGCCAGCGCATGGGCCGGGGCGAATCCGGAGTGATCTGGGACGACTGGTTGGACCACACCGACCACCTGTTGCCGGCGCTCGCCAATGACGACTGCCATGGTACGCCGACGCACGGCGACGATCTGTTCCAAGGCTGGACGATGGTGCGCACAGCCGAGCGGACACCACAGGCCATCGTCGCCGCACTCGAAAGGGGTGCCTCGTACTGCACGACAGGACCGGAGATCCGCTCGCTGCAGATCACGCGGCTTGAAAGCCCCGAAGTTCCCTCACGGCGGTTCCGGCTGGAGGTGGGCTGTTCGGAGGCACTGCGGGTGACTGCGATCTGCAGCCGCCACGGCGCCGACTACCCGGCCGGCCCACTCGATCCGGCACGCCCCTTTGAGCACGCCGTGCTGTCGCTGCCGCAGGCCGACTGGGTGCGCGTAGAAGTGTTCGACGCGCACGGCCGCAAGGCGTGGAGCAATCCAATCGACCTGACCGAGCTCGCCCCCACCGCATGACGGGGCGGCAGGCAGCTGCCATCCCGCGCGCCGCGCCCCGCAGAGACGGTTTGCGTCGTAGACCACCGCGACTGCGCACCTGGTGCGCCTGTCCCTGCGGCCTTGAAACCCCGATCCCGGTCAACGCCGCGTGCGCATGCACAAGTACCCTGCGGCTCCGCATCCCTTTGTCATCCTGCCACCTCTGGAAGCCAAACGGGAGTATGTCCCAGGGGAATATTTCCATTTTGGCCTTACGCTGGTGGGCAGTTGCTCCAGCTGCTCCATTTTGGGGCCGAATATGTCTTCCGCCCCCATGCGCATGATGATGTGCCAGATTGCGCACCTCGCGCAGATCTCGCCAGAATTCCGCCACTGCCTGCTGCGGTTCGGCAAGGTATGCGTCCGCCTGTCCCTCATCCAGCAGCCTGACCATCAGATTGAGGCGGTTTTCCGCCTCCCGGCACTGGCGATGATCGCACCACACACTGGGTTCGGGACTCTCCCAGATGACCCAACTGACCACCCACTCCTGCATCAAGCCAAAAGCCGCCGCCAAGTGATCGATCGCATACATAGAGCAGGGTCGCTCACGTCCCTGTCTACGGATACCCCAACCCGTACAATCGGCAGGGGACAGATATGAGGCAGGACACGGGATGAACCACCGATCTGCATCGCGGCGTGCAGAGGAGCGACCGCCGGCCCCGGCGGTGGGGCATGCGTGGCGTCCCCTGCAGGAATTGACGCCGACGGAGCTGCAATACGATCTCGGAGACCTTCACCTCATCAACCCTGAACAGTTACTGATCGGCAGCCAGCCGACAGGGACGGCATGGACCAACCAGCAGACGGTGGTCAGGGACGGATGGGCCTTGCCTGATGTTCAATGCGGCGGAAGATGTACTCGATATTATTCAGACCCAGATTGCCCTAGGCCGGGGTCAAGTGTCGCGCCGACAGGCCGTCAGCAGCCAGAAAACCTCCCCTTTGCACGAAACAGCGGAACTCCTGACCGCATACGCCAACAGGGCTACAGATGCGGGAACGATTCGTGCAACCGAGACCACGGAATCAGCTGACCATCCCTACGCGCCTGGTCACTGTCGCCACCGTAGACGACAAAGAGGTCGGACGGGCGAGACAATCCCACCAGATGGCGTTGTACTCGGCGGCCGCCGTGGAACAGGCTGGTCGCTGCTGTCTTGGCGGACTTGGCTTCAACCAGTGCCAAGCGGGATGGATGCTCGATCACGAGGTCAACCTCGGCTCCCTCTCGGTCGCGGTAGAAAGTGTAGCCGCGGACTTCACCCTGGTTCAGGCGATGCTTGACCATTTCCGACACCACCCAGGTCTCGAAGATCTCACCGCGCAGCGGATGGGCATGCAACTGCTCGGGCGTACGGATACCCAGCAGCCAGCACACCAGCCCGCTGTCGTAGAAGTGTAGCTTGGGCATCTTGATCAGCCGCTTGCGCAGATTGACATGAAACGGCCGCAGGCGGAAAACAACGAAGCTCGCTTCCAGCAGGCTGAGCCACTTCTTGGCACTTGGTTGTGAGATGCCACAGTCACCTGCCAATGCCGAATAGTTGAGCAGCTGCGCTGTACGACCGGCGCATAGTTCCACGAAATTGTGAAAGGTCGCGAGATCACCGACACGACTGAGTGTGCGTACGTCGCGCTCAATGTAGGTGGTTACGTAGGCTTGGAACCACTCCGACGGGTCCAGACCACGGTCGAATATGCGCGGATACCCGCCGGCCAGCAGCGTCTCTTCCAGACTCTGGGGGTGCCGTGCAAAGCGCACGACTTCGCTGCGCGCCAACGGCAACAGGTGAAATATGGCCGTGCGGCCCGCCAGTGATTGGCTGATCGAATCCAGCAAGGCGAAATTCTGGGATCCCGTCAGCACCCAGCGTCCGGGTTCCGGCTCAGCATCGATGACGACTTGCAAATAGGAAAGCAGATCCGGGGCGCGCTGCACTTCGTCAATGATGGCACCGTCAGAAAATTGGGCCAGGAAGGCGCGCGGATCCTCACGGGCAAAGGCCCGATCATCCAGCGCTTCCAGATTCGCATAGGCATGCTGGGGGAACATGGCCTGGCACAATGTGGATTTGCCGCTTTGGCGTGGCCCGGTGAGAGTGATTGCAGGGAACTTGCGCGCGGCCCGCTGCACTCTGGGAGCCACATCACGGTCGATGATCATGAGTAAATATAGGGAATTATATACTGAAGTACACAGACTTGAGTATATCCCGTTCACGGGTCGTTGGGGTCTCCCTCGAGAACGCCCCTCGCCGTGCAGATGCCCCTGTCCCGCGGGCCACAGAGAGACGATGTCTCTCCAAGATGTTGAGCGCCGCATTGTGGTCGGCGTGCCACGTCAAACGACAACGAATGCAATGAAACCGGGCCTGGGTGGGACGATTGTGTTTGTCCACGCAACCGCACACGTGGCAGGTCTGGCTGGTGTAGGCGGCCGGCACCTTCGCGACCTGTCCACACTTGTAGGTCAACTTCCGTTCCAGTTGGCTCCAGCCTGTGTCCCGGATAGCGCGGTTCAGACTCGCTTTGGCCCGCACATTGCGTCTAGGTGCATCTGCTGTTCCCCGAGCTGAACGTATCATGCCTTGCACCGGCAAATTCTCCAAGACCACGGTATACGACGTGTCGGCCAGACGGCGACTGATCTGGTGGGTGTCATTCTCGCGGATGCGCTTGCGCTTGCGGTGCAACTTAGTCAACTGACCTGCAATGCGCCGCCGCCGACCCGACCCCTTGCGCTGGCGCGCCAGATGTCTTTGCTTGCGTTTCAGCTTGGCCTCTAGTCGAGATGTATTGGTCATGCGGTGCATGACGCCATCGCTGTCCATACACTGCCCCACGTTGCGATCCACACCCACCATGCCCTGCGCTGCCCCGTGACGCACCTGATCCGCAGGGACAACATAGACCACGTAGGCGTACCACTTAGGCTGCGTGGCCGTGCCTTCCTTGCGGATGCGGGCCTGCAGGGTCGGATGTCCCGCATAGAGATTGGAGCCCTTGACCCGCAGCCAGCCGATCTTGGGCACAGGCAGATGGGTGTCGGACAGGGCCACGGCTGAGGGAATGGTGAATCCATCTATGGTGCGATGCCGAGCCTTGAAGCGCGGATGACCGCCTTGACCCGCAAAAAACTTGCGATACGCATCGGCCAAGTGCTTGAGCGTGTATCTGATTTCCCTGCTACTGTACGCTTGCAACCATGGCGTATCCTGGCGTAGGGAAGTGAACTCGTAGTTCATATCGAAAAACGATACTGTGGGTTTCGGTCCGATCTTGTAGTCCTGCCAGCACTGCCAGCGAAACTGCTGCCGGGCCAGAAAGTGATTCCAGATCCAGCGACAGGCACCGGCTGTGCCGACGAGTGTCTGCGCCCTGGCGCGGGTCTCCGGCAGCAGACGCAGGCGCACGGTGCGATGGACAGTTTCGGGTATACTGGGGGGAGCAGGCATGGAGGTCTGAGCTCCGTGTCTGTGAGAAAGCGGCATGCAGACTCAATTGCATGTCGCTTTCGTGCATCATAACACATCAGGCTGTGTACTTCAGTATATAACTACTTAAATATACAATGAAAAATGCGCTGATTCAAAATCACAATTTGAATCAGCGTAGAAAAGATGCCGTCTGTGATATTGCTGGCGCACCGGTCGCGCACGGTGCCATGTTGTCGTCCCGGATTCTCTCTTGCCCCCGGACCCGATGCCAGCCTCACGAATGTGCCGCCTGTCCGCTCTGCACCCGGACCCGGCGCGGTAAATGCGCGGGACCCAGAAAAGAGCGATGGATGTTGCTCCCCAATGGGCAGGCAGCCAGGCCCAGCAACGCCAAGCCGCTCCCTAATCCACGGCCACTTCCATTCGCGCGGTATAGGTATGGGCCGCGGCAAAATAGTAGGAATAGGCTGGCAACTGCTCTTTGATGCGGTGCAGTGACTTCTCAAAGAGCGCTTCCAGGTCCTCGTCCGTCCCCTTGAAACAGCGTATGGTGCGGGCGCTGCAAACTTGGCAGCCTTGCAGGAATTTGTAGCTCTTGCTGTTGCAGGGCAGGCAGCCGCCCAAGTCAATCATCATCAAGATAAAGGCCAGACTGTCGGGATGGGCCTCCTCCACGGCCATGACGCGGTCCACGAGGCGAGCCCACACTGGCCCTCGCAAATCCCGCAACGAAGGAATCAATGAGTGAGGGAACAGCAGTTCGGCCGTCGGATGGTGCATCTGGTTTCTCCCCGTGTTGTCTGCCAGGCCGTGCGCCAAGGACCGGCCTGCTCCCAGCGGACCCCCCGCCTTGCGGCGAGCGGCAACCTGACCCGTTCCCTCTCCGCGGTCGCGCAGACATCGCCTCCCGCAGAGGCAATGACGGAATTATGGAAACAAACACCCCGTTGCCGGGCTGTTTGGGAGGCTACAGCGAGAGGACCTCGCCAGGTTGCATGATTTCGCAGGCAATGCCTTCCGGTTTCAGCAGCTCCGCGAACTTCTGCGGATCCTGCTTGATGACCGGCATCGTGTTGTAGTGGATTGGCACCACTTTCTCGGCATTCACGAACTGGGCTGCGACCGCGGCATCCTGGGGCCCCATGGTGAAGTTGTCCCCGATGGGCAGCAAGGCCAGATCAATGCTTTTCTCTTCCCCGATCATCCGCATGTCGTAGGTCAGACCGGTGTCGCCCGCATGGTACAGTCGTTTCCCGTCCCGAAAATTGAAGAGCAGACCGGCCGCGATGCCACCCCCACTGCCATCGGGCAGCTGGCTGCCATGGACGGCGGTGGTCAGTTTCAAATGTCCAAAGGAGAACAGGAATTCCCCCCCGACATGCATGGCGTGGGTGTTGTAGGCATCACCGAGCCAGGTGCAGATTTCGTAATTGGCAATGACCTTGGCCCCCGTGGCCTGCGCCAGTTCCTTCAGATGGGCCGTGTGGTCACCATGGCCGTGCGTGATGGCAATGAAATCGGCTTTCAGGTCTTCCACCTTGTGGGAACACACCGGATTGTCCGGGGCCAGGAAAGGATCAATGACTATCCGATCACCCCCCGCATCAATGTGAAAGGTGGCATGTCCCAGGAATGTGACGTTGATGTTCATGTCTGCTCCAGTTCTGGATCTCCGAGCCCTTTCCGTATGCGGCCGGCGGGACTGGCAGCTGCCAGAGTGCGCTGGGGCGCGGCCCCTACCCGATAGATGTCTCTGTCTCGCTGGATGCCTCAACCTTGGCTGCGGTCCGCTCCCACAAAGGCAACGCGGTGCGGCCGGGAAGCGATGGAGTCGGCCCCTGCAAGACCGGAACTCCGCCCTCTTCCCGCATGCGCTGCCGTGCTGCGGATTTTTCCTCGTCCGCTTCGGGCTCCGCGTAGGCAAAAAGGTACACGACCACAAACAGGGCCACTGCAAAGATGATACCAATCAGGAGATTGCTCATGATGTGAAATTGCTCTTTCGGCGCAATGACGGACCACTGTCCTTTGCACCCTTGGATGCGCGGGGAAAGCCGGGGCCTGGGGTGGCATCGGCCTGAACCCACAGACTGAAGAGTGACCCAGGCTTCGCCCTGGCGACCCCCACAACCTCAATCCTGACTCTCCTCCTCCCATGGCTGATCCGTGGTGCAGGGCAGGCTGCCGTCCTGCAGGCACGGTGACTACTCGCTATGGGCCGCGGCCCGCGCGCGGGCCTTCTCCATGGCCTTGGCTTTCAATGCCTCTGCCCGCGTGGAGGCCACCGGCTTCGGCGGGGCTGCAGATTTGCTCCCTGCCCGTCTGGCCGCCTTTTTCGCGGCCTTGGCCTGCTCTTCGGCCCGCTTCTCGGCCAGAGCCACCTGTTCCTGGGCATATTGGTCAGGCCACAGGGCCGCGTAGTACTCCAGGGGCACCGTCAGTTCGGATATGTCGTAGACCAGGTGCGGATGTCGCTCATACGCCGCCAGCTCAAAGTCATGATCCATCTTGATGGCATCGAAGGGGCAGAACTCCACGCAGTAGTTGCAGCTCATGCAGATCGTGGCGTCAATGAAGAAATCCTGCGGGCGTGTGACCGGTTTGCCCTGCTCGTCAGTGGCCCGCGTAATCCAAATGCACTGCGGGGGACAAACCTTGGCACAGATGCCGCAAGCCGTGCAGCGCTCTTCGTCAATCTCCGAATCCCAGATCAGCATGGGAATGTACCGGAACCGCTCCGGCAGCTGGCGCCGTTCCTCGGGATACTGGATGGTCAGCAGCCCCTCCTGTTCCACCGGCTGCTCCATGATCCGCAAGGTGTCGCTCTGCTTGGCGCTGCCCTGATAGCGACTGGGGGTCTTCTGCATGTCGTCCGCATAGGTCTCCACCAAATGCTTGAAGGTCACGCCCAGACCTTTGAGTAGACCGGTACCAAACATCTTCCTGCTCCTTGACTGCCAGGCCTGCCGCCACTAACGATCCACTTCCCCAAGCACGATGTCAATCGCGCCCAGAATCACGATGGCGTCCGCCACCTTGTAGCCCACGGTCATGGGGGCTAGGGCATTCAGATTGATGTAGCTGGGAGCGCGTATGTGGTAGCGATACGGATTCGGCTTCCCGTCGCTGACCAGGTAGAACCCCAATTCCCCCTTGGGAGCTTCAATGCGACTGTAGACTTCGCCCTCCGGTGGCCGAAACACGTATCCGCCCTTGCCGCCCAGAGTGTCGCCCTCGGGCAAGTCACGCAGGGCCTGCTTCAGAATCTTGACGCTTTCCCGGGCCTCCAGGATCCGGATGTAGTAGCGGTCGAAGACGTCGCTGTGCGGCAGCGTGGGAATGTCAAAGTCGAATCGGTCGTAGATGCCGTACGGCTCAGCCCGTCGAATGTCATACGGCACTCCGGCAGCCCGAATCATGGGCCCGCTCACGCCCAGGGCCAGCAGGTCCTGGGCACTGAGGTGTCCCACCCCGCGGCCGCGGGCCCGGAGAATCTCGTTGTCGGTCAGCATCCGGTCCAGCTGGTTCAGCACCTGAGGCAGCCGTTGATCCACTACATGCTGGGCCTGGGCCAGCCACCCGGTGGGCACGTCCCGATGCACGCCGCCGAAACGCATGTAGTTGCACATCATGCGGGCGCCGCTGACGGCTTCAAAGAGGTCGAGGATCATCTCCCGCTCTTCAATGGCGTACAGGGCCGGAGTCTGCAAGGCCCCCAGGTCGTTGAGAATGAAGCCCACGGACCAGAGATGATTCACGATCCGGGTCAGTTCCGCCATGATCACGCGCAGATACTCGGCCCGTTCCGGCACCTCCAACCCTAGCAGTTTCTCGACGGCCAGGGCATAGGCCCAGTTGTTGCTCATCGAATTGAGGTAGTCCAGCCGGTCCGTAAACGGCATGTTCATCAGCCAGGTGTTGCGTTCGCCAATCTTCTCGTGATTGCGATGCAGGTACCCCATGTCGGGCTCCAAGGCCGTAATGGTCTCGCCTTCGATGCGGACTATCATGCGAAAGACGCCATGGGTGCTGGGATGATGAGGCCCCAGGTTGACCACCACGCTCTCCGTCGCCATGTGGTGAGCCGAACCCGCGCCGTTCACGGCCCCGGGCACCTGACTCACAGGCACATAGGAAACCGGCTCGTGCCAGTCCGCCGGATCCCAGCTCTCGGGATAACGCGTGTTCTTGCCCCAAGGCACCTTGTCCTCGCCGCGGGTGAAATCCGCACGTGGGTGCCGGCTCTTGAATGGCTTCTGGTCTTCTTCGTAGTACGCCTCTTGCCAATCCTTGCGCATGGGATGGCCCGCAAAGCCTTCCCAAAGCAGAATGCGCCGCAGATTGGGATGACCGGCGAATCGAATGCCATACAGGTCCCAGACTTCCCGCTCCTGCAGGTTGGCCCCGGGATATATGCCGGTGGCCGAAGGCACCTCGCCACTGTCCGGGACGGGCACATGCAACGTCAAGGGCCCCCCGCCGCGGACCGTCGAATAGAGGTGATACACCACATCGAAACGCGGAGCGTCCTTGTCTCGGGTCTTGCCTTGGTAGGACAGATAGTCGGTGCAGGTGACACTGGAAAGGAAGTCGAATCCGTCCTGATCCCGCAAGTGGGTCAGGGTTTCCAGCAGCCGCTCGGCCTCCACTTGCAAGGTGCCCGGAACGGAGCCCGCCACCGGCAACGTATGCGCGGTGGAGGATTTGATCAGGGGAACGGCCATGGAAGATCAGGAACAGTGCATGTGCGTGGGGCGGGTCAGCCCGCGAGTCTGGCTGCGGCCCGCCGCTTGGCTTCCTCGATATTGGCAATCGCACCAGGCTGCAGGTTGCGCAGTCCGGCCGGAATGCCGTCCGCCTCGGCACTGGTTTCTACGCTGGCCTCGCCACTGCTGCCGGCCATGGTAACGCTGCGCACCAATTCCGCCTGGCGGGGGTCGAAGATGTCCGGCCCCAACTGCGGCACAGGCACGTAGTGGGACACGTCACGCTGATACCAGTCCGCGGTCAGGACACTTTGCGAATCCACTTTTTCATGCAGCTTCATCAGGCCGAATATCAACGCTTCCGGGGTGGGCGGACACCCAGGCACATAGACATCCACAGGAATGTACTTGTCAATGCCGCTGACTACGTTGTAGCCTTCCTTGAAAGGGCCGCCACCGGTGGCACAGGCCCCCATGCTGAGCACATAGCGAGGCTCCGCCATCTGGTTGTAGATCCGGACAATGGCGGGCACCATCTTCTTGGTGACGGTCCCGGACACAATCATCAGGTCGCTCTGGCGCGGGCTGGGCCGCATGACCTCCATGCCAAACCGGGACAGATCGTACCGGCTGGCTGCCGTGGCAATCATCTCGATGGCACAGCAGGCCAGGCCAAAGAGGAGCGGCCACATGCTGGACCGGCGACTCCAGTTGTAGATCCGGTCCAGAGTCGTGACCAGCACGTTGTTCTGCAGATCGCCCGGCACGCCAATCGAGTCGTGCAGGTATCCCTGCAGCTGCTCGGTCTTGAGTTGCGCGAGATCGGTGGTAGCCGCGGCCATGCGGATTCGAGCTAGCCGAACGTGAGTGCCATATCCATTCCGACTGTGTATGTTACCTCAGTGGAGGGGCCGGATTCAAGATTTCCACCTGCATGGACAAGGCCATGGCACAGTTGTGGGAGAACGATCGGCTCCATGGGGAGGCACTCACGCATCGTGCCACCAGAGTGGCACCATCACCGACTTTATGACAGTGCCCCTTGGCGGAGCCCATGGAGACACGGGAAGATCCTGTCTGGAAGGACCCACGGCGAGAGGACCTCGGCACCCAGGCCCCATGCCATCATGTGGGAAACATCATGGCCATTGCCATGTGGGAGGCATGCAGCGCGGCAGACTCTGCACTGTGCGACCGAGCCGGGCCGGAATGGTGCGTGTCATGGCTGGATCTGTCTCACGGCACCCCGGCACCATGACACTTGGAGGGCTTGACCGGCCAGACTCCACGCAGCGAGAGGCTCATTTTCCACAGCGGGAGCCTGTCCCTGCCGTGACCCCGAAACCAAGGAGTGAGGGAACAGACCACTGTGGCGGCCCCATCCCGCTCAATCATGATCCTCACTGAGTTGCTGCATGGGCCAAAGATTGTTCGGCATACACCCAACATCCAACCCTCGCATTGGACCTTTCACCGAAATGGAATCGGGCATTGTTAAGGACAACCAGGCAGCGCGCGCAGCGGCCATTGGCAGCGACCTGCAACAGATGCAACGGCTCCGGCGGAACTGCCGGTCCCATGACGGCGCGCGGGCACTGGGAGTTGGACATGTTCCCATTGGGGCCAGGGGCCTGGCTGTAGGGCATGGAAGCATGCCAAGACGGTGCGCGCGCACTGTCAAATCGACAACGATGGCCGGTGCGAGGCCAGGCCCCGGCAGCGCCGTTCCGTGCTTATGGGTCGGGGGCATGCGGCATGTACGCACGTGCACAATGCTGGCGCAGATTCTAAGGTGGGGGCCACGCAACTGGTCTCTGTCAACGCGCGGCCCTGGGGGGTGCCGTCTGGCGCAACGGCATCGCAGATCCAATCCTGCACTTGACGATTCTGGATGTTCAGAGCCAAGGCCAACACCAGGAGAGACTTGTCCGCCAAGAAACGGGCATAGTTTCTCTCTAACAGCTGGCGCAAGCCGGCCTGTGCCGTGTCTTCATGCTTGAATTCCACAACCAGCACGACATCGTCCCAGCTCCAAACGGTATCCGCATCGCCCTGCAAACCCGATCGTTCCAAATCCAGGTTCATGCTGGGTTGCATCAGCATCGGCGACATGTCAAACAGGATGTTGCAGGACTTCTCACCTGCTCCCGAAAATCGCGGGTGCGGAAACTGGTGCAACAGGGAATTGAAAGAGCACACCAGGTCGGGGATATGCAGATGCTTGGCGGCGCGGCACATGTCCTTGATGTCATCCAAGGCAAAACGGGGGCTGTCGGCAAAACAAGGGGCCAGCAGCAATGATCCCATGTCCTGTGCGACTTCCCGGTTGGGCACGGTCCAACGACCATCTTCCCGCAAGGCCAGATATCCGGCCTGGTGCAGCAGTGCACTGATCTGCTGCATGGGCAATTGGGCCAGAACCACGTTGGGATTGGCATCCGGTTGCAGCTGGTCCAGGACTTGCAGATCGATTTCAGGCTCTGCAAGCCTGGCTCGGCGGGGCGCATACCATTGCGCCATGTCCTGCACGTCCCAGCGCGGCCAGGGCTCCTGCAATATCTTCTCGATTACGGTCAAGCGTCCCGATTGCGCCCAGTAGGACCGCATGCATCGCGTGTGCAGACTGTTCATGATCGCAAAGGGGTTGTAAATGCGCTGTGTTCCGGCGGGGACAAAAAGGTATCCGTTGCACCACTCCTGCCAAGCCGATTTGAGTCGCCACAGAGGCAACCTGGGTGCCGTGCCCGCAGAGGAGGGCAGGCCCGGGGCGCAAGTCAGCAGGACATCCAGATCGTTCTCGGTGAAACCCGCCAGCTCGTGATGATCTTCTTCCTGGGTGGCATCGCTGACGCGATTCAGTTTGGACCACAAGCCTTCCCGGACAAAGCGAGGGATGCCCACCATGACCAGTTTGGGAATGGAACCGGAGAAAATCTTGCATGCACCATAGAAATCCGCCAAATGTTCCCGTATTTCGCCTGCACCAGTCCGATGCCGGTGATGCAATATCGGCGCGTCATATTCGTCCACCAGCAAGACTGGCTGCACCTGCTCCAGTTTTTGATTCAGTGCAAACTGGGACCAGTCCATGCCGGCGGTGCGGTCTTGAGCCAAAGCGGCATAAACCGGTTGTTGGCATTGATGGACGACGGCCTGCAGCACGCCCTTCCCACGTCAAGGCCGGATCATCCCTGTACCAGGTAAATTGACTGTCCACACCCCACTCTTGGGTGATATGCCTGATCAAGCGATTGAAGGCCTCGGGGACGGTGTCGTCTTTCCGCACATTCAGGAGGCGCATGTCCAAACGAAAAACCGGACGCGTTGCGGCATCCCAATCCCACAAACCGGAATCGTGCAGCCACAACGGCTGCGGAGCATGCGGCATGCCAGCGAACGGCGAGGGGTCGCCGCGGTACAACTCCTCAATGGTGGACAGCAGCAAACTCTTGCCGAAACGCCGGGGACGTGTGCACAACAGCGCGTTGCTGCGTTGCAGCAACGCGTGAATATGACGGGTTTTGTCTATGTACAAACCGCCCTGAAAGCGCAGGGACTTGACATTGTCGTTGCCTAGGACAACGACAGCCCAACGAACCAGATGTCCGTCGCAATGTCCGACTGTGGGTCGTGTCGCCCCATTGCATAGCGGCCGATCCGGTATCCGCGTCCACCACACCTCCTGTGCCGGGTCGAGGCCAGCGGCTCTCCCCGTTGTCCCTGTCGCACACAACAGCACCGAAGAGCAGATTATGATGTTCTGCAGCCCATGTTGGCGCGCCCGATCGATCCGCGGGTCTTTCAAGCCCCTGGATTCCTCGATCAGAGGAGATGCATTGTGGTCGGTCATGGCCCCATGGCAGGACGCCCAACCTGAGGAGCGGACCCGGAGTTGCGGCATGCCTCTCGGCGTCCTGCAGTGGAAATTTGTTGTTAATATGCTGGAGTCATGACACGCGCAAGAGAAGCCGCCGGGCCCAACAGGGCGCCTTGGGAGGCCAAACCGGCACCACCTGGGCCCGAACGGACCACCTGGGCGCCGACGGCACGCCTGCTGCGTTGCGGTCGGGCCCATCCGCAGTTGGCGCTGGCGCTACTGGCCTTGGTCTGCCTGCTGGCCAGCTGGATCATGCTGCAAGGCGCTCCTCATCCTCTGGCCGGGCCGAATGGCCCCCACGTCCCCTTGCTCCTCACCCTGGCTGGGGCCCACCGGCTGGGCGGCTACTACCCCGTGGCGGAAATGGTGCAGGGGCTGCGCCGGCGGGAGTTCGACATTGAATTCCTGATGCGCCTGGCCCACCGGGCCAACCGCATCCTGTCCCAGAATCTCCTGATCTCGATCGCCACCATGGTATTCCTGGTGACGTGGATATACGTTGGCTGGTTTGCCCACGTGCCCGTCACGTTGCCCATGCCGCTGGCGGTGGTGGGCCACGAAGGCAGTACCCTGCTGGTAGTCTTCAACAGCTTGCGTCTGCTGACCATGTCCACCAAGCGTTAGACCGGCTCCAGGCTCTGGTCATGGCCTATTCGCTGAACGATCCGTACCGCGGGCTGCGCATGGCCCTGCGTATTGATGGCTTCGTGGTGGGTCTCGCCTGGGGCGGACTGCTGCTGGCCGCCCCGCAACTCCTGCAGGCCCTGTGGGCGGGCTCCGAGATCGCCAGCCTATGGGTTTGGCGCCTGGGTGGGGCCGGTCTGGTGGCCATGGGACTGGCCTTTCTGGAACTCTCCTGGCGGACCACCATATCCCGTCTGTCCACCCTCACCGTGATACTGGTCAACAGCGTACTGGGCGGGACACTTTTTCAGGCGTACGTGTCCGGTGCGGTCACTCCGCCCCAGATCTGGGGCAAGTTGCTGCTGTTGGGGCTGTTCCTCTGCAATCTGGTCTGTGTGATTCTGCCTTGGATGTACTTGGGAGAAGACCTGCTGCCTTGATCTACAGCGGTGTCACAAAGTGCGCAGTGGGGTCTTCCGTGCGGCCATAGGAATGCCAGATCCGGTAGCCCAGCAGGCTTTTGAGATGATCATCGGCCCGGGCCAGCACTTCGGGTCGCACCCCCACAAAATAGTTCTCCTGGGGCCGGAACTGAGGGCCGCAAAAGGTGGTGATGACGGTGAGGCGATCCCGGGGCGTGACATTGGCCCCCGTGCCATGCCAGATGCGTCCGTCGATCACCAGCACCGTGCCCGCCCGGCCCGCCACGGAGATGACTTTCTCCGGCACGTCATCGGTCTCCCGAGGCTGTCTGCCTGACAGATGGCTGCCGGGCAGCACCCGGGTGCTGCCCGTGTGCTCGTTGAAGTCCCGCAAGTACCAGAGCACGTTGACGCAGGCACAGGGCGCAACCACAGGTGGCACCGCGTCCGGCAGGAGCGGTGCGTCCTGGCGCGTGATGCTGCCGACAGGCAGCGGGTTGGGGGCCTGGACAACGGGAGCGGGCATCCACCACTGGTCCGTATGCAAGGGCATCTTGACTCCGCCTTGCTTGGCGATGTTGGCTCCGTGGCTGGACAGCAGAAAGTTCTCGCCCAACAGCAGTGTCACCATGGCCAGAACCCGTTCGTTGTAGAGGAGTTCCACGAAAGGACAGCCCTTGTTGACGATCATCCAGATGCGCTGGTTCACGCCGCCGGCCGCGGCACGGAACTTGTCCCGCGGATTCAGGCCTTCCGCAGCCTTGAAGTCACCCCACTGCTGTTGGGGCCCCCCATCTTCAAACGCCAGACCGGCTTCCTGTTCCTGGCGCGCCAGATCCTGCAGGGCCTGCTCGAGGACCTTCACGTCGGACGCGGGAATGGCATCCTCCAACAGCGTGAATCCCCACTGCTGCATATCCTGGGAGGCCTGAGCCATATCCTGCGTGGGCTGGGGCAAATCTGCATTCTGGGGCATGCGAAAACTTCTCCTTCCAAGCGATACCGTCGCTATGTCTTCCTGTACGGCCTGTCCTGGCCGGAGACGGTGTCCACCTGACCAAACATGTCATCCAGCCGCTCCTTCGCCGCGTCCGGAAGTGGCGGTTGCAGGATGCACTCCACATTCTGGCGCAGGTGCGCCAGATTGCCAGTGCCGGACAGCACCACATCAATGCCAGGCTCCTGGCGACAATAGCGGTACGCCGCCTCGGTAGCCGAGGCGGCATAGCCTTCCGCCATGAGAAAGCCCAGGGGATCGGACACGTCCACCTTGCGACCGTCCACCTGTCCCGATGCCACCAGTTCCCCCACGATCCGGGACAGCACGGCCGGTTGACTGAAGGCCTGGCGCACCGCAAACATGCAGGTGGTCCCTACATTGTGCTGCAGGCACAGGGGCAACAGTTCGCGGCGCGCGCTGGAGTTGAGAATGTTGAAGCCGATCATCAGGACATCCACCAGCTCCGGACCCTCCCGCATCACCCGGAGCAGGGCCTCATGGCGGGTGTCCGAGTTGAAGTGCTCCGAGATGCCGACGCTCCGTACAATCCCTTCCCGCTTCAGATCCTGCAGGCCGGGCAATATGACATGCAAGGCATGGTCCACATGCTCCGCGTAGAGGGCGTGGATGTAGTACACGTCCAGGTATTCCAGCCCTATGGTTTCCAGGGAGCCCTGGATCGAGGACTTGAATTCAGCCAGCGGCCGCGGCTGCATGTCCTTCTGGCAGGAAGCCTTGGAGCACAGGATCAGGTCGGAGCGCTGCAGGCCGGCATTCTGGTGGGCCAAGGCCTGGCCCACTACGCCTTCGCTGCCATATCCTTGGGCTGTGTCGATCACGTTGACGCCCAGTCGGAAGGCCTCCTGCACCACGGCCATGGACTTCTCTTCCGTATGTCCGTAACTGAGACCGATCCGACTGGGACCGCCGGTGCCCAGGCCAATGACGCTGGCCCGTGCATGAGAGGGGCCCAAAGTTGTGAATTCCATCAGGTTGGCTTCCTCGAGCTGGACATTCCGCTTTCACCACGGCGCGCATTGCTCGCCTCTTTCATTGTAGTGGCTGCCGGTCTGTCTGTCCGTCTGGACATGTGCCTGGAATGCACCCGGGAGAAAGCAAGGCATACACAGCACCGGAAGCACCGGGGCCATGCGAACCTATACGTGCCTTGTGGCAGTCTCCCTCACACTGTGGCACACGCAAGGGTGGGGTGATGCACGGTTCCTGCAAACCTCTCCCGCATTGACAAGCCCAGTGTTGTGTCAATTGGCCCCAGTGGCTATCCTGAAGGGGCCGGTTCAAGCTATTCTGGGCCCTTCATGTGGACCCTGGTGGCTTCCTGCTTGATACGTACCTGTATGATCTCCCGCACGAGAGATTGGAACCTTTGACACGCAACCGGCCTATGTCAAGGCATCCGCAAAGCGGCTTCCAATTTGGGGCGTGTGCGTCAACGTGAAGCCGTCCCGGCATGACACTTTGATCCTCATGCCGCTATTGAGGATACGCCACGATGTACTGTCTGCCAGGTTCCACACAGAAATAGAGCACGGTGCATTGCAAGTCGCTCAAGGCTTGATACAAGTCGCGATCTGCCGTCAACGTGTAAGTGCCAGGTTTTTGCGCAAGCAGCAACAGGCTGACATCCGCAACTCCCAGCTGGGAAAACCGTGGATGCTTCAGGATTTCGGCTGTGTCCTCCCAGCAGGGTTCGAACCCTGCTGCTATCCGTGCCAGTACCTGGCGCTGATCCGATCTCCGGATCAGATTGGTGCTTTCCGCCAGACAAAATGGAGAGAGCAAAACCCTTTGGGCTCGTTCCAGAGTGGTTTCCAATCGTTCCAACTGTTCTGCCGTGTAGTTTCTTGCTAGCCTGTCGCGCAGGGCCAACTGTGTTCTTTCGTAGAAGGCAGACACGACCAGCAAGACAAGCGGACCGGTATCAAGGATTAGTTGGTGGGGGATCTGCATAAGGGCTGGGAACAGGATGAATGCCTTGGACAACGCCCGCCAATTTCCTGACTTTGACCTTGCGGTAAATGCGTCTGCCTCCCGTCAGGCGAGACAGGGTATGGGCAGCAGTACCAAGGGGTGGAATGTACTCCACGCTCAGAAGCACGATCCAGCAACCACTGTTGTCTTCCCAGCCTTCCAGGCGACAATCTTGGTAACCTTCAGGACCAAACGTCTCCAAGAGTACAGTCTTGGCTTGTTCAATTGCCTCTTGCAGGTCCATGTCATTCTACTTCCAGGTGTGCTTTGCTGTTCACTTGCTGCGGCCTCTTCCGCACTCTTTGCGCACGGAAGCCGATCGTCCTAGATCTACTGCATGACAGTAGCCATCAGAATCCTGCGGTGCCGTCCTCCCAAGGCACAAGCCAGCTGCAGATATATGTATCATCCGATTCATCCGCTATCGGGAGTATCGAGCTCATCTACATGGATGAGGAGACGACCTCGGGGATGCCATATCTACAGTGTCAAGACCATCAGTGGGGCAAGCTTAAGCAAAATGTCCAGTCTGGTCCGAATCAAAGCTCCAAATGATATAGTCGGTCCGGCATTTTAGATGCTTGCTGCCGCTTCCCGCCTCCAAACCCTACTCCCCGTAGTCCAAACTCCGCAATGTCAGTCATCCCCATCACCTTTTATAACCAGTTCCAGATAGGTATGCTGAACGGCCCTGAAAGCATACAACAGCAACAACATGCTGCCTTCTTTTGCCATCTTGGAGAGGTCTGAGTTATAGGTGCCATCCAGGAAATAGCGGCTCGCGATGGAGGCATCATTGTATGCCTTCATCACAACAGAAAAAGATGCTTCAGACCTATTCGGGTTTTCTTGGCAGAAATCCTTGTAGTACGACCTTATGGAATTCCGCAGCTCACCACCTTGCACCGATTTCAAGTCTTCCCATAAAACTTCCAGCGAATGCCCACAAGAACCGCGTCTGGGGGGAAGGCCATCAAAAGCATGCTTTAAACTCTTGAGGGCCAATTCTATGCCCTGTGCCATCAACAGGATTATGGACATGATACCCATACGCTTGATTCGCCACGGCAGGCTCTCATTTGTTTCAAGCTCGCTCCACAATGTATCTGCGCAAGGGTCCGTCCAATATACCGGGAAGAAGCTCTCGGGCATCTTTCTTGCTCCACTGCTTTCTCTCCCCCTCAGGATGACGCACCTTAGTGTTGGTTGCATTTTTCGGCCAAAGCCCTAGCCGTGACTTCCTGTCCCTCTTGAATCAGTTCGTGCCAGACAAGCCTGACTTTCTCCATCGTCTCCCTGTCCGGAAAATCACTGTGATTCATGGCGATACATCCATATGACCTCCTGACCCTTGTTTTCCATACAGGTATGGCCGATGACACTGTAACAGATTCAGTCCTTGCTTCATCAGGGCATCAATGGAAATGGCATTTCCACCAATCAAGGGAGCAAAGTACGGGATTGGACATGAATCCCCCCGCTTCGCTCTGGTTTTGAACCTCTGCATCGCTTGAAACCAAACTTTGCTGTCTTCATACCCAAAATGTCTCCATAATCCCAGAAATAGGCCACCAATCCTTTTGAGGATCATGGGAAGATTGGCAATTCCCGCCAAAACATCACAGGTTTGGCAATAATCAGTCTGGTCCAAGCACGGGTCTACCTTTTCTCCACTCCGCCGACAAATTCACGCATCAGGACAATCGCAAAGTCGGGAAGCGATTTGCGATTGCCGGGCCTCTTGCCGGCGTTTCTGTGGTCCTGACCGGATTCGGCTAGAATCCAGCCAACGGCCGCGCTGCCGCTGGGCACTGGGCCTCTCGGTTTTCTCCATAACCTCACGGAATGACATGAACAAGCCTCTGCGCGCCGCTGTCTTTGGCCATACGGGTCTGGGAGACTACGGCCACGGCCACGATCTGTCTCTGCAGCTGCATCCTCAGGCAGCCCTGGCCGGTGTGGCGGATCCGAATTGGGCCGGGGCCGAGGCAACAGCCCGGCGGGTGGGCGGCACGCCCTATGCAGACTACAAACAGTTGTTGGCTGCGGAAAAACCGGATCTGGTGTGCATCGCGCAGCGCGAAGTGGGCCTCCACGCGGAACAGATAGAGGCCTGCACCCGCCATGGCGTCAAGGGCATTCTGTGCGAGAAGCCCCTGGTGGCCACCCTGGCCGAAGCGGACAGGGTGTTGCATCTCTGTGCAGAGGCCGGCACCCACCTGGTGGTGGCCCATCGCAAGGCCAGCGGCTATGAACTCCATGCCCGGGACATGGTGCGCAACGGCGCCATTGGCGAAATCCGGGAACTGCGCGGCCGGGGCAAGGGAGACCATCGGGCCGGCGGTCAGGATCTGGCGGTGCTGGGCCCGCACATCCTGGACAGCATGCGGTGGCTGGTGGGAGCCGACCCCTTGTGGGCGATCGGCCAGGTGACGCGGCAGGGAAAGCCGGTAACGGCCGCCGATGCCTTTGCAGGCCATGAAGGGATAGGATTGACCGCGGGAGACAGATTGACGGGTCTGTTCATGTTCCCCGGCGGAATCCCCGCCACGTTCACTTCGTACGCGGTGGAAGCGGAGGGCCACAGTCATTCGGACTGGTTCGGTTTCGAGGTGTACGGCACCAAGGGAGCCCTGAGCATCCGCAATTCACCCGGTGGAGTGCTGTACCACTGCACCCACGGCATGGCCGTACCTGGCACGCACTGCACTTGGGAACGCATTCATCTGCCTGACTGGGAAGAGGAGGCAGCGGGCCAGCCGCGGTCAGGTCAGGCCCAGATGCTGCAGAGCAATCGGATCATGGTGGAGGAGCTGGTGGCGGCCGTCACCGCAGGCAAGCCCATCACCCGAGCCTGTACCGGCCAGGACGCCCGCTGGGCCCTGGAGATGGGCATGGCCATCCATGAATCCCATCTGAGTGGCCAGCGGGTGGCCCTGCCGCTGTCGCAACGGCAGAATCCCTACACAGTGCGGCAAGCCCTCGACTGATCCGTGTCCCTGGTGTCGCTGCACTGTGCCAACCTGAGGCCGCTTGCCATGCTACACTGCCCCTTCACGCCGCACGGCGGAGCCCCGCCCGCGGCAGTTGTTGCGACAGGCAGCCAATCATGATGTTGCGAGACCGCTTGCAGCGCGTGGAAGCACGGTACCACGAACTTTCAGAGCAGATGGCCGATCCGGGCATAGCCGCCGACTACGCGCAGCTGTCCAGGCTGGCCCAGGAGCAAAGCGGCCTGGAACCCATCGTCACCAATTACCGGGCATACACCAGGGTCATGGCGCAAATGGCCGAGAACCAGGACATCGTGGCCGCCGGGGAGGATCCGGAACTGACGGAACTGGCCCAGGCAGAAAACCGGGAGCTGCAGGTCACGGCCGCCCGGCTGGAAGAGGATCTGAAAGTCCTGTTGCTGCCCAAGGACCCGCAGGACGACAAGGATGTGATCGTGGAAATCCGGGCCGGGGCCGGGGGCGACGAGGCCGCCCTCTTTTGTGCCGACCTGTATCGCATGTACTCGCGCTGGGCGGAAGACAATCGCTTCCATCAGGAAGCGCTGAGCCTCAGCGCCAATGGACTGGGGGGCATCAAGGAAGTGATCTTCGCGGTCAAGGGCAAGCAGGTCTATTCCCGGCTGAAATACGAATCCGGGGTGCACCGGGTGCAACGGGTGCCCGAGACGGAAAGCCAGGGGCGCATTCACACCAGCACCGCCACGGTCGCCATCCTGCCCGAAGCCGACGATGTCGAAATCTCGGTGGAGCCGCAGGACATCCGCATTGACATCATGCGCAGCAGCGGTCCGGGAGGACAGAGCGTCAACACCACGGACTCGGCGGTGCGGATCACGCATCTGCCTTCGGGGATGGTGGTCAGTTGCCAGGATGAAAAGAGCCAATTGCAGAACCGCCTCAAGGCCATGCGCATTTTGCGCACCCGGCTCTTCGACCTGGAGACTCAGCGCCAGCGGGATGCACAGGGGGCCTCTCGGCGCAGCCAAGTAGGGTCCGGCGATCGCAGCGAGAAGATCCGCACCTACAACTTTCCGCAGGGCAGGGTCACGGACCATCGCATCAATCTGACCCAGTATCGTTTGGCGGAAGTCATCGACGGCAAGATCGATGACTTCATCCAAGGCCTCACGACGGCCGCGCAGGCTGCCCAACTGGCCGAACTGGGCGCGTGAGCCCCTTGGCGGCGTCGGTGCGGCCCACGGTGCGACACTGCCAGCAAGCGGGGGCGCGGCGCCTCAGGCAGCACGGCGTAGAGACGCCGGAACTGGATGGCGCCTTGCTCTTGGCCCACGCCCTGGGGCAAGAGCGCAGTTGGCTGTACGCGCATCCAGAGCGCCTTCTGTCAGACCGTGAGGCAGCCTTGTGGCGGTCCTGCCTGGCTCAGCGGCAGGCTCGGCGGCCGCTGGCCTATATTGTGGGCCGCAAGGAATTCATGGGGCTGGAGTTCCTGGTGGACGAACGTGTCCTCATTCCCCGGCCCGAGACCGAGCGGGTCGTGGAACTGGCCCAGGATTGGCTGCCAGGCCACCCGGAGGCCGCGGTCGCGGACGCAGGCACAGGCAGTGGCTGCATCGCCCTCGCGGTGGCCCATCGGCATCCCGGCCGGCAGGTGTACGCCCTGGAGGCCAGCGCAGAAGCCCTGCAGGTCGCCCGGCGCAATGCCGCCCGGCTCGGGCTGGGGGACCGCGTCAGCTTCGGTCACGGAGACTTGCTCGCGCCTTTGCCTGCCCCCGTCTGCCTGGTGCTGGCCAACTTGCCGTATGTGACCGCCGCTGAGCATGCCCGGCTGGCTCCGGAGATCCGGGATTACGAACCGCGCGCCGCCTTGGTGAGCTGTCGGGAGGGTCTGGGCCATGTGCAGCGTCTGGTCGCGCAGTTGGACGGGAGTTTGATGGCAGGGGGAGGGATCATCCTGGAATGCAGCTCCACCGCCGCCGCGACCGTGCGGGACATGCTGGATCGGACCCACCGGTTCGACGAAGTGCAGATCCACACGGACCTGGCAGGCTTGGACCGCTGCGTGTCCGGATGGGGCTTTCACGCCCAGGGGCCAGATGATGTCAAGGGCGGCGGGTTTGCCACGCCGCATAGGCCAGGACGCAGACGAAGAGGGCGGCCTGCAGCAGGATGATGGCGGCGCCGGACGCGATGTCCACATGGAAGCTTACATAGATGCCGGCGGCGCCGGAGAGCGCGCCTATCAGAATCGAGAGCAGCATCATGCGCCCGAAATGGGCGGTCAGCAGGCGGGCGATGGTGGCCGGAATGACGAGCACCGCGGAGATTAACGTGACCCCCAGCACCTGCATGGAGGTGATGATGATGCCGGCCAGCAGAAAGGCAAAGAGCACGTTCAGTCCCCGGACCGGCACTCCGTAGACCTGCGCCACCTCATAGTCGAAGGTGTAGAAAAGCAGGGCCTTGTAGAAAAACAGGATGGCAATGGCCACCCCCAGAAAGACCAGGCCGACCATCCACAGGTCCACGGCTTCCACGCCCAGGATATTGCCAAAGAGCATGGCCTCAATGGACGGTGTGTAGTTCCGCATGCGGCTGATCAGGGCGACCCCAAAGGCGAAGCTGGCGGTCGTGACAATCCCAATGGCAGCGTCCGCCTTGATCTCGGGCCGACGCGCCAGACCACTGATGAGCAGGGCGGCCACCACGCCCCACAGGCCGGCTCCCAGATAGAAATTCCATTGGGCCAGGAAAGCCACCACCGCCCCGCCAAAGACCGCGTGGGCCAGCCCATGGCCGATATAGCTCATGCCCTGCAAGACGATGTAGACCCCGATCGCCCCGCACATGGACCCCACCAGCAGGGCCATGAACAGGCCGCGGCGGAAGAAGAGAAACTCAAAGGGTTCCAGCAGCATGGCAGAGGATGGGACCTTTAGTGGGCATCCGGCGCATGGCCCGCCACGGGCTGCGGAATCACATCCGCCAGGGTGTGCGCATGGGGTGATTCGTACACGTAGATATGCCCGTCCTGACGGTTCACGACCAGGTCCGAACGGTAGGTCCGGTCCAGGATGTCCTTCTGGTACACCTCGGCAGGCGGCCCCTGGGCCACCACGGTCTGATTCACACAGACCACCCATGGCAAATGGGAGGAGGCGGCGTTCACGTCATGGGTGCTGATAATGATGGTCTGGCCCGCCCGGTTGAGATCGGCCAGCAGATGCAGCGTCTGCTCCGTACTGTACACGTCCATGTCACTGGTAGGTTCGTCCAGGACCAGCAGCTCCGGATCGGCCACCAGAGCCCGGGCGATAAAGACCCGCTGCTGCTGACCACCGGACAGCGCACCGATGGGCTGCTGCCTGAGGTCCGGTATTTCCAGCCGGTCCAGCGCCTCGGCAATGCGCCGACGATCCTGGCGGGTGGGCCAAGGCCAAATGCGGGTATGCTGGCGGAGTCCCATCCACACCACCTGCTCCACCGTGGCCGGAAAGCTCCAGTCCACCTGGTCCATTTGCGGAACATAGCCACAATGCAGGGGCAGGCTGCCGCCTTCCACTGCAATCCGGCCCTGGGTAGGGGCCAACACCCCCAGCAGTATTTTGAGCAGCGTGGTCTTGCCGGAGCCGGAGGGGCCCAGCAGGGCCATGAACTGGCCGGGGTGAATGTGGACGTTGATGTCATGCAGCACGGTCTTCGTGCCGTACCGAAAGCACACATTCCGCAGTTCGATTTTGGGATCCATGGCCGAAAGGCACCGTCAAGAGCCTTGAGGGCGGGCCGGCACATCCTGCAAGGCGGTCGCGTCCCCGCCCAGCGCCTCCACCATGAGGCCCACGTTGCGCTTCATCATGCCCACATAGGTGTGCTCGGCAGAGCCCGGTTCTCCCGGCAGCACATCATCCGTCAGGTTGATGTTCAGCTCCGCGCCGGTCTCCCGGGCGATGGCCTGGAGGGCCGACGAGGGAAATTCCTGGGCCCCGAAGACCACCTGGACCCCGGTTTCCCGGACCTGACGAATGAAGTCCGCCAGCTCCCGGGCGGACGGTTCCGACATGTCCGCCGGCTGTATGGCCCCCATCACGGTGAGTCCGTAACGGCGCGCAAAGTAGGCCCAGGAGTCATGATAGGTCAGCAGCCGTCGCCGCTCTGGGGGAATGGTGGCCACGGCCGTGGCTATGGCCTCATCCAGCCGTTGCAACAATTCCCTGTATGCCGCCGCCCGGATGGCATATGCGCGGGCATGATCCGCATCCGCGGCAGCCAGGGTCCGTTCGATGATCTCCACGTAGGCGATCACCAGCGTGGGGTCCATCCAAAGATGCGGATTGGGAGCGCCGCCACTCTCGGGAAAGGAGAAATCGAAAATCCATTCGGCTTGATCCAGCACCAGGTCGCCCAGCAACACCAGTTCCATCTCGGGCCCCTGGCTGCTTTCCACGAGGTCCAGCACCAGCGCTTCCAGCTGCAGGCCATTGAGAAAAAGCACCTGCGCCCGTGCCAGCTTGATGGCGTCGGACGGGGTGGGCTCGAAGGTGTGGGAATTCACCCCGGGCGGGACCAGCCCTTCCAGGCTGATGAGATCCCCGCCTACCTGGGCCACGATGTCCGTCAGGGGCGCCACGGTAGTGACCACTTGCAAACGGTGGGCCGGCTCCGCCTCCACGGATACCGCAGTGCCACTGCTGCAAGCGGCAACGCCCAGAGCCACACCCCACACAGCCATCAGCCAGCGAGTGCCACTGCTGCAAGCGGCAACGCCCAGAGCCACACCCCACACAGCCATCAGCCAGCGAAGGTGACGAAATGCAAGGGGAAGACGAGACAACAGAAGGAACCTCATGGCACAACTCGCTGCGAGGCACCGTGGAACCAGACACCCATTCCACGGCCGGGGTCATCGGGGTCTCGGTACAGGGCTGCGGGGATGTAAAAGTGGCTTGACCTTGGCACAGTGCCGACGCAAGCCCTGCACAGCCATGGTGTCCTTGTTTGCACAGTTATACAAAGTATATACGTACCAGTCAATGGATACTGGCTGCCATGCCCGGCGCGGCCTTGATGGTAGACTTGGCCTTCGCGGACGTCTCCTATGCAGAGGAACCGAATGGGAACGGCATGGTCTACACGACGGCCCCCAGTGCGGAGGGGCATCGCAGGCATGGCAGCGGCAAGGTCTGCAAGAAAAGGAACCTCGCATGCTATCCCGATTGAGATCGGGGCCGCGCGTACTGCGTCGGGGCCGTGGTCATGACCACGACGCTTTTCCTGGAGGCTTTCGGCCAGCTGGCACCGGACCCGAACCGAGCGTGCATTATGGTCGATGAGGAAGACCTCTATAGCGTCTTCCGCTCGCGGGCCGAGCTGATGCATTGGTCCACCACGACGTTCCCCCGGCCCCCCTACCCGTTGCTCTGGGAGATGGAAGAGGCCGAGCTGACCACTGGGAGCGATGCCTCCCGGATCGGATTCGTGCAGGTCGGCATGAGTGGGAATGTCATCGTGCCCGGCAGTGAGGCGTGGCCGGCAACAGCCACCGGGTATACCTCGCTGCCGGAACACCGCCTCTACACCATCGATCCCGTGGTGGCGCTGCCGGTGTTGAGCCAGTGCTTCGAGGACGCGCTGCGTCGCTTTGGGGATATCACGTTGTCGGGGCTGCAGGTGACGATGTATAACCGGGAGCCCCTCACACGCGCCAGCACGCGTCACCTCTCTGGGCACAATTGGTTCAACTTGACCCCGCAGGCGCGCACCGAAGCATACATCGCATTGGACCACACGCTGATCGGAAACCATATCACGGCGCTGGCCGCCCGTCTCCCGACCACGGGATCATTCGCGTTCGGCCCCGTGGTCACCGTACCTGACCGACACCGGCTCCAGGTGTCGGCCGATACATTTTTCTTCCAAGGCCTGGAGCCCGCGCGTCTCGGCCTGGCCGTCACGTTGCCGGAGTGGACGGCCAGCGCCGCGGCGTGGGCCCTCGCCTGTGTCATCGACACCGCGCGTGCCCTCGTGCCCGTGGGCCGCCGCTGCGCCGTGCGCGTGACACGGGTGCAGTGACGGCCCGCGTGCTCGGATACAGGTAACTGGGGGCAGGAAGAGGGCCTGTCCCTTGCGCCGACTTGCTTTGTGGGAAGGCCCGCTGGCCCCGGTGGCCGGATCGCTGAAGCCATGGCACGGGGGTTGCATTAGAATCCAGCCCAGCACCCCAAAGGACATGCAGGAGCCAGCCATGCCGGACCACCAAGTAGGACCCAACCTTCCCAACGCCATTCTTGAACGCTTCAAGACATTGCTGTACACACCGTCCCCCTCCAGCCGCGAACGGGATCTGGCGGAGATCATCTGCGCCCAGGTCATGGCACTGGGCTACCCCTGCACCCGGGACGCAGGCGGCAACGTGCTGGTGGAAGTGGCAGGTCAAGAACCAGAATTGCCGGTCTGGTGCTACGCGGCCCACATGGATGAGATTGGGATGGTGGTCACGGAAGTGCCGGAGGACGGCAGACTCAAGGTCACGCGCTCCGGCGGCCTGTATCCCTGGAAACTGGGGGAAACCCCGGTGGAAATCATGGGCGACCACGGACAGGTGCTGGGCTTGCTCAGCATGGGTTCCACCCACACCCCCCAGGCCGCCGAAAAGTCCGTGACCTGGGAGGATGTCTGGATTGAAACCGGTCTGTGCCGGGAGGAACTCACGCACATCGGCATTCGGCCGGGTTCTCTGGCCGTGCCCCACGCGTCCCATCGCGGCCCTGTCATTTTCGGCAGCCCAGGCCGGGAACTGGCCGCCGCGTGGACTTTTGACGACCGCCTGGGCTGCGCCCTGCAACTGGAGGTCCTGGCGCAGCTGCAGGCGGCCCAGGAGCAGCCCCGCCACCCGACCGTATTTGCCTTCACCCATCACGAGGAAGGCGGAGGGCACGGCGCCAAGAATGTGGCCCGGACCCTGCAGCCGGAGGCATTCATTGCCATTGACGGCGCCCCCATGCCGCCGGATACGCCGTTGGTCATGGACGATCGGCCCGTCACCTGGTCCAAGGATGCCCTGGCCCATTATGACCATGCGCTGCTCAAGGAGATCCTGGCCGCCGGCCGGGAAGTCGGCGTGGAGGTGCAGAGTGTGGTGTATGCCGGTGCGGCCAGTGATGCCAGCATGGTGTTCAGCACCGGCCACGCGGACCGGGCTCTGGTCTTTGGGTGTGTGCGGGGCAACAGCCACGGCTACGAAATGCTGCGCGTTGGGGTCCTGGAAAACACTTTGCAGACGCTGTACCGCTTCGTTACCACCCGATAGCGCCTGATCGGGGCAGCGGGGGCCTTTCCCCTGGGCGGCCTCAATAGAATTTCATTAGAGTTTGCCGCCAGGCTGCTCCAACCGGGTTGGGCCTTCCTATAATGCCGGTGCGTCTGTCTCCCCAGGGGCGACGGGATTTACACGCAGAAGGATTGTTGGTCAATGATTGCAAAGAATTTCAGCCAGAACGCACAGGCCGCCGCGCGGGGTGCGATCGAATTGCTGGCCCGTTACAAGCACACGCAGGTGGATGTGGAGCATCTGCTGCTGGCGCTCATCTCCCAACGAGACACCTCGGCCCTGCGCCTGTTGGAAAACATGGGCGCGGACCTGAACCAGATCCGGACCGATCTGGAAATAGACCTGGAGCATGGCAAGCCCAATCTGGGCGGACCCTTCGGCCAAGGCCCTCAGATTCAGCTGAACCTCACGCCGCAACTGCAGACCGTCATCAACAAGTCTCAGGAGCTGGCAGGAAAGAACCAAGTCACTACCGGTCATTTCCTGGAGGCCATAGTCCGGACCGGCCCCTCAAAGGCGGCCACCATCCTGCACAAGGCCGGAGTCAGTCTGATTGACCTGGACGAAGCCTTGACGCAGGCAGCGCAGGCGGAAGGGGCCGATGGCGAGTCTGCTCAGAATCAATACAAGACCTTGAGGCAATATGCCCAGGACCTGACCCAGGCGGCGGCAGACGGCAAGATCGATCCGGTCATCGGGCGCGAAACGGAAATCCTGCGGGTCCTGCAGATCCTGAGCCGCCGCACCAAGAACAATCCGGTCCTGATCGGAGAGGCCGGGGTAGGCAAGACCGCCGTGGTGGAAGGACTGGCGCAACGGATCGTGGACAGCAATGTGCCGGAGCCACTGTTGGGCAAGAAGGTGTTTTCCCTGGATCTGGGGGCCATGATTGCAGGCACCCGGTTCCGTGGGGAGTTCGAAGAACGCCTGAAGGGGTCCTTGGACGAGGTGATTGCCAGCCAAGGCGAGATCATCCTCTTCATTGACGAACTGCATACCGTGGTGGGCGCCGGCAACATGCCCGGGGCCCTCGATGCCAGCAACATGCTGAAGCCGCCCCTGTCCCGCGGCGAACTGCAATTCATCGGCGCCACCACCCTCAACGAATACCGGGAGAGCATTGAGAAAGACAGTGCGCTGGAACGCCGCTTTGCCGCGATTTTCGTGGATGAACCGGACCACGATGAAGCCGTGGCCATTCTGCAAGGCGTACGGGACCGGTACGCGGACCATCACGGCGTGACGTACACGGACGAATCCCTGGACGCGGCCGTGACCCTGAGTCAGCGATACATCCAGGACCGGCAGCTGCCGGACAAGGCCATTGACCTGATTGACGAGGCCGCGGCCAAGCTGCGGGTGGCCCTGCATTTGCTGCCCCAGGAACTGAAGGCCAAGAAACAGGAAATCGATCGACTGCTGCGCCTGGAAGAGACCGCGTGGAGCCAGCGCAACTATGAAGAGGCGGCCCAGCACAAGATGGACCGGGCGCGGCTGGAGACCGAATACGAGACGGAACACGAAGCCTGGCGCCAGGAGGCGGAACTGGACGAAATCGTCGAAAAAGACGACATCGCCCAAGTAGTGCAGGCCTGGACCGGCATTCCCGTGCAGGCCCTGCTGGAATCCGAGTCCGAAAAGCTGCTGCATCTGGAGCAGGAAATCCAGAAACGGATTGTGGGGCAGAACGAGGCGGTGACGGCCGTCAGCGATGCCCTGCGCCGCGCGCACAGTGGGCTCAAGGACCCGCGGCGGCCCATTGGCGTCTTCCTCTTCCTTGGCCCCACGGGGGTGGGCAAGTCCGAATTGGCCCGCGAAGTCGCCATTCAGCTCTTTGACGACGAAGAGGCCCTGATTCGCGTCGACATGAGCGAGTACCGGGAGGCTCACGCCATCAGTCGCCTGTTCGGCGCGCCTCCCGGCTATGTGGGATACGACCAGGGCGGCCAGCTGACGGAGCAGGTGCGTCGCCGACCGTACCGGGCCATTCTGTTCGACGAAATCGAGAAGGCCCATCCGGATGTCTGGAACAGCCTGCTGCAGATCATGGATGATGGCCATCTGACCGACGGTCAGGGCCGCAAGGTGGATTTCCGCAACACCATCGTGATCATGACCAGCAACGTCGGGGCGGATGTGGTCAGCCGCGGCAAGGTGGGGTTCGCCACGCCGGTCCTGCATGAAGACCGGGTCGAAGGCGAATACAGCGCCCAGCTCAAGCGGCTGTTCCAGCCGGAGTTCCTGAACCGCATCGACGAAACCATCATTTTCCACAGCCTGTCCAGGAAAGACATCCAGCAGATTGTGGGCATCCTGATGGGCGACCTGTATGCGCGCCTGCAGGAGATCGGCCTGACCGCAGAGCTGACCGAGGCCGCCACGGAGCATCTGGCCCACATCGGCTATGATCCCACCTACGGGGCTCGGCCCTTGCGCAGAGTGCTGCAGAGAGCCATTGAGAATGAATTGAGCAAGGGCTTGCTGCTGGGCACCTTCAATGCGGGTGACCACATTCGGATAGACCACGATCCCGCGGCGGAGGGCAACTACAAACTCGCCTTTACGGTGACGGAGAGCGGCCGGGTGCCGGAACCGGCCATGAGCCATCAGGTACAGGCCTCATAGGACCTGTACCCTTTGCCAGGGACTTGTATCCGTGAGTACACAAACTCCCGCATCTCCTGTGCACGGGTCGTCCCATGGACCGTGGAGCGCCCTGTTGCACCCCGGTACTGTGACCATGGCACTCCATGTGTACTTATGTATATAGGTCCCCTTTGCTACAATGGCCCGTGTCCTTTTCAAGTGAGGTTCCTGTGCAGGCATTACTGGCCACCGCCAGCGTATTCGCCCTGATTGTCATTGCCGTCAACCTGTTGCTGACGTGTGGGTTGCTGGTGATCTGCATCTACTACATCCAGAAGCTGATTGGTCGCTTCAACGGTGTGCTGGCGGCCGGTTTGGAAAAGGGTGGCGAGTATTCCACCCAGGCGGCCGCAGTCGTAGACCGAGCCAGCGAGAAGGTGGTCCAACCGGTAATCTGGACCGAAGGCAAGACCGAGCAGCTCAAGGCCACCGGCCGTTCGCTGGCTTCCTGACCTGATCCTCCCATCATTGCGATATGGAAACTCCACCACACATCCCTGATTCCGGTGCAGGCAACTGGAAACGGCTGGCCCTGGGCATTGCCTTGGGAGCAGGCCTGGGGGCAATTCTGGCTTGGTATGCCAGCCAATTGAGGCAGGAGGAGATCCAGGAGGAGGAAGAAGCCCCGGCCATGGGTACAGGCGACATGGTGTCACTGGGCATCGAGGTGCTGGGCCTGGTGCGGACCCTGTTTCGCATGCTCAAGCGCATCTGACTTGCACGGGCTGCCTTTCCGCCATAGACAGCCGCGAGATTTAGGGACTTATATGCCGAAGTACACAGACTCAAGCATATCCTGTTCACGGGTCGTCGGGGTCTCCGTCGAGAACGCCCCTCGCCGTGCAGATGCCCCTGTCCCGCGGGCCACAGGGAGATCCGCTCTCCCCAAGATGTCGATCGCCGCATTCCAGTCCGCGTTGATCTGGAACTGACAAACCACGCAACCAAAGCGGGATTGGGTGGTTCTGTGCACCCCGGCTATGTGGCCGCACCGGCTGCAGGTCTGGCTGGTGTAGGCGGCCGGCACTTGGATCACTTGGCCGCACTTGTACATCAGCTTGCGCTCCAACTGCTCCCAGCCACTGGCGAGGATGCCGCGGTTGAGCCCGGCCTTGGCCTTGACATGGGTGCCGGGATTGTCCGCGGTGCCCCGGGCCGACCGCGTCATGGCCTGCGTGGACAAGTCCTCCACCGCCACGATATGGGCCTGGTCGGCCAACCGGCGACTGATGTGATGGGTATCGTTGGCCCGCACTCTCGCCCGCTTTCCATGCAACTTCTGGAGCTGTCCCGCGATGCGTCGCCGGCGTCAGGAACCCTTGCGCTTGCGGGCCCAATGGTGCTGCTTGCACTTGACCTTGGCCTCCAGCTGGGCCGTGCCCGTCAGACGGTGCACTGGCCCACGTTGCGGTCCAGACCCACGGCGCCGTCCGCGGCACCCTGCTTGACCTGTCCGGCAGGCACCGCGTAGCCTACGTAGGCATACCACTTGGGCCGCGTGGCCGCGCCTTCCTTGCGGATCCGGGCCTGCAACGGCGGGCAGTCAGCGTACGGATTGGATCCCTTGACCCGCAGCCAGCCGCTCTTGGACCCCCGCAGATGGGTGGCAGACAAGGCTATGCGGTCAGGGATGGTAAACCCGTCGACGGCGCGGTGACGGGCCTTGAACCGGGGATGGGCGCGTTGCCCCGCCAAGAATGCCCGGTACGCGTCGGCCAGATGCTTGAGCGCATGACGCACGACGGCGCAGCCGTACTCTTGCAGCCAGGCGTGTTCTGGATTCCGGCGCAGGGCCGTGAATGCGCCAAACAGATCATAGGCCGACACTGTGGGTTGGGGGCCGATCCGGTAGTCCCGCCAGCATTGCCAGCGAAACCGTTGCCGGGCCAGAAAGTGGTTCCAGACCCAGCGGCAGGCTCCGGCCGTGCCGGCCAACTGTCGGGCCTTGGCTGGCGTTTCTGGCAACAGACGCAGACGGACCGTGCGGTGCACGGTCTCGATTTCAGGCATAATGGGGAACGACAGGCATGGAAGGAGCAGATTCCGTGTCTGTGGAAAGCGGCATGCAGGCGCAATTGCATGTCGCTTTCTTGCATTGCACCCTGTGTTTGCCTGTGTACTTGGGTATATAAGTCCCTACACTAACACGGTAGTGGCGGCTGTCCAGGCTGCCCGCCCGCCTGTCCATGTCTCACACGAGGATTCTGACCATGGCTTTGGAACCTGTCCTGATTGCCGGCCAATGGCGCGCCAGCCAAGACCCGGCCGGTGAACTGCACACTGAAGACCCTGCACGAAAGGAGGCGTTGCCTGCGGCATACCCCGTGTCCAGTCGAGAGGAAGCGCTGGAGGCAATCGCCGCCGGCAAGCGCACCGCCAGCGCCATGCGGGACATCTCCGCCGGACAGAGAGCCGACTTTCTGGAACACTATGCGGACCGCATTGAGGCCCATGCCGCAGCGTTGGTGGACAAGGCCCACCAGGAGACAGGGCTGCCCCAGGAGCCGCGCCTGAACTCCATCGAATTGCCGCGCACCTCGGATCAGTTGCGACAGGCCGCCGCGGCCACCCGAGACGGCTCCTGGCGACGGGCCACCATAGACACCGCCAGCAACATCCGGTCCATCCTCAGTCCCCTGGAGGGAGCCGTGGTGGTGTTTGGGCCCAACAACTTCCCCTTTGCCTTCAACTCAGTGGCCGGGGGCGACTTCGCCGCCGCCATCGCGGCGGGACACCCTGTCATTGCCAAGGCCAACACCGGACATCCCGGCACCACCCTCCTGTTGGCCCGGCTGGCGGCCGAGACCTTGGCGGAACTTGGTCTGCCGGCCGCCATGGTGCAGCTGGTGTATCGCACGCCGCGGGATGTAGGATCGCTGCTGGTATCGCATCCCGACATTGCCGCCACTGGCTTTACGGGCAGCAAGAGTGCAGGTCTGACCCTCAAGGCTGCGGCCGATGCCGCCGGGAAACCGATCTATCTGGAGATGTCCAGCGTCAACCCGGTCTTCCTGTTGCCCGGGGCCCTGCAGGAACGAGGAGCAGACCTGGCCACGGAGTTCTTCGCTTCCTGTGCCATGGGGGCGGGACAGTTCTGCACCAACCCCGGCCTGGCCGTGCTGGTGGACGACGCCGCCGGCCAGAAATTCCTGGCGGAAGCCTGTCGACTTTTCGCCGCCGGGGCCCCGCAGACACTGCTGGGTCCCAGTGGACCGGGAGATCTGGCGGATGCGGTCCAGACTCTGCAGGCCCACGGGGCCGAATTGCGGGTAGGCGGGACCATCGCCCAGGGGCCGGGCTATGCCTTTGCCAATACACTGCTGACCGTGACGGGGGATCAGTTCCTGGCTGAATCCGCAGCCCTGCAGACGGAAGCCTTTGGCACCGTGAGCCTCCTGGTGCAGGCCCAGGATGTCGCCCAGATGGCGGAGATAGCCCGTTGCCTGGAAGGAAACCTCACGGGGTGTCTCTACAGCCATACGGGTGCCGCAGACGACGACGCCTACGACATGGTGGCCCCGGCACTGCGGGCCACCGTGGGCCGTCTCCTGAACGACAAGATGCCCACCGGCGTGGCCGTTGTGCCCGCCATGATGCATGGCGGCCCTTTCCCGGCCACGGGACATCCCGGCTTCACAGCAGTCGGCATTCCCGCCTCCCTTACCCGTTTCGCAGCCCTGCACTGCTATGACGAAGTGCGTCAGCACCGGCTGCCCGTCGAGCTGCAGGATCCCAATCCCACAGGCAGCATGTGGCGTCTGATCGACGGCAGCTGGACGCAAGCCGATGCCCCTGCCGGCCGCGGAAACTCCTGATGACAGTGCCTGGCATCTGGTCGCAGGCCGCCGCCCTGTCCCACAGGAACCAAACACCAAGCCGGCGGGTGTCGACTCGGTCTGTCACAGACAAGGTTCCCGACGGCCTTGGGACAGTGTGCAAGCACATTGTCCATCCACAAGAGTGGCACAGTGGAAGTCACCGACAGAACGGGTTGCCAGATGTCGGCGCGGCCCGGTCGGACGATGTGAGCCGGAGTTGCATCCTCATTCCTGCTGGCATGGCGAAACTGTGCACATGGCAATGGACATCATCGACCCAAGGGGCCTGAGAAATCCACTTCATTGCATACCTTCCATAGGGACTTATATACCTAAGTACACAGACTCGGATATATCCTGTGCACGGGTCATCAGGGTGCCCCACGGCAACGCCCTTCGCCGTGCCGCGGCCCCCGTCCCATGGGCCGTGGAGTGCCATGCTGCACTCCGGTACAGCGGCAGCGTACCATACATGCCGCGTGTACTTAGGTATGTAATTCCCCTTCCATACAGGATGATCGTCCCATGACATGCAGCAATGACGAAATCAGGCGCCAGTTGCGATTGGGGGAGGACAGCCAATGGGAATTCAAGGAGATCGCCTTTGCCGGCAATCGACCGACAAGCCCGCGGCGGGACGACTTGGCAGACGAAATTGCGGCCCTGGCCAACGCGCATGGTGGTGTGCTGCTGTGCGGTGTCACCGATGACGGTGATGTGCCAGGCATGTCCCGCGAGCAGATGAATGAGCTGGAGCATCTGCTGGCGGAAGTGTGCTCGGACTCCATACGTCCTGCCATTCGAGTCGGCATCTTTCGCCGGGAAATGGGGGAGGGCAGGCCGTTCTTGGTGGTCGCGGTGCCGGAGGGGCACGCTCAGCACGACAGTCCAGGCGGCAGTTTCATCCGGGTCGGCAGCACCAAGCGCAGAATGACGGGTGAGGAACGGCTGCGACTGGCTCAAAGGAGGGGGCAGGCCAATTTTCTTTGGTTCGACAAACAAACCTTGGAACAAACCGGGTGGGGGACTTTGGATGAAGCGCTATGGAAGCCGCTACTGAGCGTTGAAGGCGCGGCTGCTCCCGAACTGGCATTGGAGAAGATGGGGCTTCTGGCGACAGACCGGAACGGCACGACGCGGGCCACTGTCGCGGGAGTCCTGCTGTGCAGCAACTCCCCCGAGCAGTGGCTTCCCCATGCCTGCATTGTCGCCACTCGCTACAGGGGTACGGATCGAGCATCAGGGCAGCTTGACGCGCAAACCATTGGCGGTCCTCTCGACAAGCAGATTACGCAGGCGCTGGCTTTCGCGGTTCGCAATATGCGTGTGGCAGCACGCAAGGATCCAGCGCGACAGGACCTGCCCCAGTACAGCCAGAAGGCTCTGTTCGAAGCGCTGGTCAACGCCGTTATCCACCGCGACTATTCCATCCGAGGGAGCAGAATCAGACTCGCCATGTTCGAGGACCGACTGGAACTTTGCTCGCCCGGTGGTTTGCCCAACAACCTTACCGTAGAGAGCATGGGGGATCGTCAGTCTACGCGCAACGAAGTGCTGACCTCGGTCTTGGGCCGGATGCACGTTGGGGACATCGAAGGCGCGAGTGGGAGACGCTTCTTTATGGAGCGGCGGGGAGACGGTGTTCCGATCATTCGACGCGCAACCCGCGAACTTTCTGGGTTCCTGCCCACTTTTCGACTGTTGGACGAGTCGGAGCTGTGTCTCACGATTCCGGCGGCTTCATTGGACTCAACGCCGGCAAATGCCGTTGTTTCTGTACGATGCACCGGTAAGCCATTGGCCGGCGCGGATGTGCTCGTACTGTTCCCAAACAAGACCTGGAAACGCGCGACTACCGATGCCAACGGAGAGGCAAGGGTGGACTTGCACTCCGTGCATTTACCGCTGGTGGTGTTCGCAGCGGCTCCAGAGTGCAGCGCGGGGCGGGAACAGGAGTGGATACCGACCCAAAGACCGCTCGCCATCGATCTGATGGCCTTGCCTGAAGGCGGCTCAGTCATTTTTCCCGAGTCCACCGGATATGTGCCGGGCTTGTCGGGACGACTCAACCCCATCCGGGATACGCTTGACAGAACTTACCTGTACGCTTCCAACATGGCTGTCAATCAAGGCAAGCAACAACCAGTTGCCTTTGCCTTGGGGGAAGATCTGCGTCTTACCGATGCCAACGGCAGGGAGGCCTGCGTCCACATCGTGGATATTGTGGGCCGGTCGGCACTCTTGGAATTCCGACCCTGGACTGGAACATGACCCGTAACAGGAAAGCGAGAAACAGGGTGCAAAGTACGGATTGGGCAAAGGATGACAGTGCATGAGGGTCTGGCAGGCAGGACGGATGTAGCGTCGGACGTACCCTCAGGACCCACCCCATATAACAGGTCTTTCGTGCCTGGAGGGCTGGAGACGAGCTGCACACAGTGCACCGGACCACTGGCAGGTTCCACATACACCCGGGACAAGGTCAGGGCGGTGACAGTACTGCAATCCAGCCGAGTTGACCTTTGCGGCAAATTCGTGTGCAAGGCAGACATGGAATTCCAGCAAGCAATGTCCAGGGACTCCCGGCGCCGCTCCCAGTGTATCCCTATCCGCGCGGGAAAGACTCGCGCAAATTCGCTCTGACGAAAACCGAACCGCTGGGCCCCCTGTGCAAGGAGGAATCTCAGTCGTCTCCCAATGCGGTGTCGATTTGCTGCAGCTCAGCCTTGGAAAAGTCAAGATTGTCCAAGGCCTGCACGTTTTCGGCCAACTGGGCCGGTCGGCTGGCCCCTATCAGGGCCGAGCAAACGACAGAATGCCGGAGGACCCAGGCCAGAGCCATCTGGGCCAGGGTTTGACCGCGGGTTTGGGCAATGCCATGCAGTCTCTGCACTTTGCGCACCAGTTCCGGCGTGATGCGATTGCGGGTCAAGGTGCCATGAGGGTCCGCGGCCCGCGACCGCTCCGGAATGCCCTGCAGGTACTTGTCCGTGAGGATGCCTTGGCAGAGCGGAGAAAAGGCTATGCAGCCCACGCCCTCTGCCTTCAGTACAGCCAGGACCCCATCTTCCACGTCCCGCCGCAGCATGTTGTAGGGCGGCTGGTGAATCAGGCAGGGCGTACCCAGGGCTGACAGGATCTGCGCGGCACGGCGGGTTCGCGCTGCATCGTAATTGGAGATGCCAACGTACAGGGCCCGGCCACTGCGCACCGCGGTATCCAATGCACCCATGGTCTCCTCCAGGGGGGTTTCCAGATCCATGCGGTGGCTGTAGAAGATGTCTACATAGTCCAGGCCCAGCCGCTGCAGGCTCTGATCCAGGCTGGCCAACAGATACTTGCGGGAACCGTGGTCTCCATAGGGACCTTCCCACATGCCATAGCCGGCCTTGGTGGAGATGATCAGTTCATCCCGATACGGCCTCAGGTCTGTGGCCAGAATGCGGCCCAAAGTCTCCTCGGCGGACCCAGGCGGCGGGCCGTAGTTGTTGGCCAGGTCAAAGTGCGCGATGCCCAAATCGAAGGCCGTGCGCATCAGGGCCCGGGCGTTGTCATGGCTGTGGCCGTGACCAAAGTTGTTCCAAAGTCCCAGCGAGATGGCGGGCAGCAGCAGGCCACTGGTCCCGCACCGCCGGTAGGTCATGGTGGCATAGCGGTCTGCGGCGGGTTGGTAGTTGTGCATTGAGGTTGTTCCAAGTGGCAATGGACTCTGGGACAAGGACTAAAATCGCTTCTGTTTGACCAATTCCAGATGCTCCGGCAGGTAGGGCACGTCCTTGCGGTCCCAGGAGGCCCGACCTTCCACGGCGTGAATGCCCATGAATTGCCGCTTGTGCGGGGTGTCCGCCCACTCGATGATGTGGGCGGGGGGCGGTTCATGGCCCCACTTCTTGACCCAGAAGGGCTGGTACCCGTAAATGACGATGCGGCGGTCGCGGGGGCTGGTGTTGGCCAGTCCAGAATGCCAGCAAAGCACGTTCCAGACCACTACGCTGCCCGCGGGGGCCACAATTTTCTTTAGGTGGGGCATGCCTTCCAGCAACTCATCCCGGTACTTCTCACGCGGTGGGCCATCGGGCAGCTTGTGTGTGCCCGGCACCAACGCGAAACAGCCCATGTCCTCTGTCTGGTCGTCCAGGAAGTAAAAGGCCTTGGCCTTCAGGGTATGTTCGGGATGGGTCCAGGCCGGCCAGTCCCGGTGCCAGGCAGTATGGGCGGCAGTGCCGGCATGATGACAGTGACAGACCATCTCCATCACTTGCACATCAATGCCTACAATGCGCTTTAACAAGGGCACGATGCAAGGATTCATGGCCAGGTCCAGCCACAGGTTGTCATATTGATGGATATTGTTCATGGTATGGGCGTGGGGACCATGCCCGTAACCCCCCTTGATATTGCCTGTGGCCACCATCTCCTTCCAGGCGGGTGCGGTCAAGGCTTGAATCCTTTCATAGGAGGCAATGGCGTTCTGCAGCCCCACATGCTCCATGGCGTTTTCGATAACGACATAGCCATGCTCAAGGTAATGCTGCAAGTCACTTTCGTTGTAGCCGTCAGTCATGATTTCCTCTTGGGGCAGACAGATTGGAAGTGCATCTTCAGTTTGGGACTTGTATACAAGAGTACACAAACTCCTGCTCCGGTTCACGGGGCGTCAGGATCTCCATGGCACTGCATGTGCACTTATGTATATAAGTCCCTTCAGCTTCATACAAACGGGCATGGTCACCAAATCGGATTTGAGGGCAGGCCGCCGGAGAACCTGCCCTATCCCCAGTGGACCACGCCTCCCTGCTGCTCATGACACTTGGGCAGGTGGCAGTCTGTCTGTATATTTGTAGTGCTTGAACCCGGCGCCCGCATAGCGGCCCCAGTCCCCACCCTGGCGAGGATCGCATGAAAATCAATGATCTTACTGTCTTTTCCTTCAGGGTGCGGGAGCCCGCCTTCCAGAATGCCCAGCTGCAGGCGGACGCCATGGTCACCCAGACCATCACGCGCATCACGGCGGACCATGGCGTGGCCGGGTACTTTCTGGGAGGCAAGGGACATGGCGACCGGCATGGACTGTCTCAAGACGATGTCGACATGCTGCAGGGACGCATCCGCGACCTGCTTCTGGGCGTGGACCCCTTTGATCGGGAAGCCATCTGGCACTGGCTGTGGGTGGCCAACATCCCGGAACACATCCTGAGTGTGGTGGACTGCGCCCTTTGGGATCTGCAGGCCCGACACTTCGGAGTGCCGGTGCACAAACTGCTGGGCGGAGCCCGCAGCAGAGTCAAGGCCTATGGCAGCACCTATCCCAATCTGGGACCGCCGGAGGTGTACGCCCTGCACGCCCAGGAGTGTCAGGCCGCGGGCTATACCCACTACAAGATTCATCCCTACTACTTCTGGGACCCGGCCACAGGTCGGCCGACCCCGGGGCGACCTTCCCACACCGAGTGGGATATCGAGGCCTGTCGTCAGGTGCGAGAGGCCGTGGGACCTGACATGGTGCTCAGCTTTGACCCTTGGGGCACGTATCGCACGTACGAGGAGGCGGTGAAGGTGGGCCGTGCTCTGGAGGAACTGAACTTCCACTGGTTTGAGCACCCCATGAATGAATACCAGGTATCCGCATACGAGAAGCTGACGCAGGCATTGTCCATCCCCATTCTGTCACCCGAGATTGCCGCCGGTTCCATCTACACGCGGGCGGACTGGATCAAGCGCGGGGCCTCGGACATGAGCCGCATCGACGTGCTGCGCGGGGGAGTGACCGGCGTGAAGAAGATGATTTCCGTCTGCGAGGCGTTCGGGGTGCGCTGCGAGGTGCATATGAGTGGCCATGCGAATCTGACGATGCTGGGAGCCAGCAGCGAAGACACGTGTGAATACTATGAACGGGGCCTGTTGGCCCCGGGGCTGGACTATGAAACGCCCCCGCCCTACCTGAATGCCATTTGCGACCCGCTGGATGCCGAAGGCTTTGTCACTGTGCCCCAGCTGCCTGGACTGGGATATGACCTGAACTGGGACTATCTGCGGGATCACTGCGGGATGCAGTAGTCCGCCTCGACACTCCCCAAAAGACAGGCTTCCGGCGCCATCGGCCCGTCCCTGTGCACCGAACGCTGGCCTGCGTCAGGCAGAGCGCCACGGGGGAGGAACCATGCAGTTCCGGGACTGGTGCAGGGTCTTGGCGTCAGACCGGGACATTCCTTTGGATGGCGAGGTGACAGGCGACTTGCCGACGTGTAAGTCAGTCTGCCTTCACACTCCGGGCTTTCTGGCGTTGTGCCTTCACACGGGAGCCTCGGGACATCCATCCCAAGCAGGGACTGGGGGCCAGACAATCCCAAGATGGTCCAGGCAGCAGGTGCGCGCGGCAACGTTCTCGCCGTGACCTACACGCAGGGGCGGGGCCCAATTCGTCGGAGCGTGCACCGCGCCCCCAAGGCACCACAGCCGCAACTGGTTGACAGAGATCTGAATCCCCGTCTTGCACTCTGCAGACGGTCCCCTTCGGGGCTGGACTCTGACCCAGCCGCCTTCAGGTTGCAGCGGCAGGGCCGGGCCAGAACCACCATTCAGGGCATTCCGGGATTGCAGGGGGCGTGGCTCCCCCATCTCTACTGTGGCGATGGGTGGACTTGAACCACCGACCTAGGGATTATGAAGCCCTCGCTCTGGCCTCCTGAGCTACATCGCCGCAACAACAACGCTGCCGACATTTCAGTCGGCAGCAGTACGAGGTAGCGGGGGTAGGAATCGAACCTACGACCTTCGGGTTATGAGCCCGACGAGCTACCGCTGCTCCACCCCGCGCCGTAAAAGGTAAGGGGCATTATACAACAAGACTCCGACTTGTGAAGGGAAGATCCGCCTTCCCACCAGGGCAAAGTCGTCCAAAGCCCAGGATTTCCTCCCGGCCGGCCCAATTCCGGCCGGCTTGGAGGCGCTGGTTTGCCATGCCCCCTTGTGGATGGGCAGTCCGGCGCGGCAGCCTGTGCACAACCTGCCGCAGGACCGTCCTGTTGAGCGTGACATGGCCCTTGCGAAGCTGACCGTCCTCTCGGAAACCCAAGGCCAGGATTTTCGCGCCTGGAAGGCACCCACCAGCGTCTCTGGAGGGTCGCCAGCAACTCCTGCACGGCCAGCTGCCCGCTGGCAATGTCATCTCTTCGGTCGTACGAAGGAATGCCGTGCAGCCAGATCCGGAACCAGGCTGCGGGGTCCTCTCTCCGAACTCTGCCATGCCGGCGAGGGTGTGCACGCCACCGTTGCAGGCCCAGAGCGCGATGCGGTGCAGGTCCGACCGCCAATGCCGTCTGCTGCGAGTCAGTCATGGCGGTGACCAGGGGCTGCCAGAAGACAGGGGTGATTGTGTCCCGATGTGCGTTTTTGATGCTGAGGAACCGGTCCCGGCACGGGTCCGCGCACCCCTCTGTCCCCCTGTTGCGGGACCTTGTGGCTGCCCTGCGCCTTCCCACTCGGTTCCCGAAGGGCCAGGCCCGCCATGCCAGCTACGGGAGGTTCGTGTCCAGCGCGAGGTCGGTCTCAAGGTTGAAGAGTGTCAGCCACTGTTGCCATATGGGCCGGGATCGGATGTCCACAACCCCGTCCACCGCAGGCAGAAAACCCGGTTCATTGAGCAGGGACCCGTCGGAAATGATGGCCACTACCTGGTCCCCTTCACGAGCCATGCCCAGTTGCTCACGGGCCACTGTCTCTCTGTAGGCGTCGGTGCGCACATACTGCAACTGTCGTTCCAAACGCAAGCCAAGTTCCTTCACTACCTGCAGGGCAGCCTCGGCGTGGGCAATCTCCTCCCGCAACGCAGTGTGCTCCAGCACCAGGTGCACATAGGAAACGACAAAATACAGCAGCAAGGCCACCAGTATGGCAACGAAGATCTGATTCCGAATTTGGGTGCGACGCGACGGAGGCGCGGAAACGGTATCTGTCATGCCATCGCCTGCAAGCGGGATGAAGAGCGCTGTGCCGGAGCTGGTGCAGGCCACTGGCCAGCCACCAGCGAATCCTACCACTGCCGACGAGACTGCCAGTGCCGGGCACAGCAAGGGGTTCTGGGATGCCGCAGGAGGGACTTGAACCCCCATGAGCGTAAGCTCACTACATCCTGAATGTAGCGCGTCTGCCAAATTCCGCCACTGCGGCACGCAATGGAGTCCCAATCCTAATGGTCTGATCCGTCTCTGTCAAGACACAGACGGCCTCCGCTCTGCGGCCACGACGGGCAAGGGCATCGGTACGGGCCGCGATCTCCCTGCCCAGGCAAAGACGGCTGAAAGCGCCTGAGACATCTGTCCACTATAATGGCGGACATGGCAGGTCGCTGCGCAAGGCGACCGCAGTCCCCACCAGCAGAGCATGGCCTTATGAAACGCAACATCATCATCCTGGTCCTGGCTATCGTCATCGTGGCGGCAGGTGCCGCCATCTTCAGGCCCTGGGCCTTCTTCCAGACCACGACCGTAGACGAGGCCTTTCCCTTCGAGGACATGACCGAGGCCCAGCAGGAGACATATCAAGCCATGCCGGACGACATGAAGACCGCCCTGATGACCATGGCCGACGATGCAACGGTGGACCCGGAGATGGTCAGGGAAACCACGCTGGCCCTCATGGAGCCGGCCTCCGAAGTCATGGAGGAGCCCATGACCGGAATGGAAACCGAGACCACGGCGCTGAGCCGCGGGGAATTCGGGCAAATCGATCCCATTCACGGGGCCAGCGGCACGGCCACCCTCTATAGACTGCCCAATGGCCAGCACGTAGTGCGACTGGAAGACTTCAGCTCCACCAACGGACCGGAACTGCATGTGATTCTGACCACCGGCACGGCGAAGGAGACGTTCGCCGATGTCGGCGAATACATTGATCTGGGACTGCTGAAGGGGAACGTCGGCAACCAGAACTACGAGATTCCCGCCGATGTGGACCTGGCCCCCATCCAGTCCGTTGTCATCTACTGCCGACCGTTCCGTGTGGTCTTCAGTGTGGCCGACCTGGAGTGATCGACCAGCTCCGCCAACCGCCTGGGCCAGGTTCTCGGCCCGACTGCAACCAAGCCGGGACCTGCAGGTCCCGGCTTGCTCCTCGTCTTTCTTGGGGACCTATATACCTAAGCAATAAGCAACAAACTCCCGTATATTCTGTTCACGGGGTCTATGAGGTCCCTGAGGGGAACGCCTCGCGCCGTGCAGCGGCCCCTGTCCGACGGGCCGGGGTCCAATGGTCGTGGCCCCACATTGCGCTGTACGCACCCTGCCATGACAGCACAGGAGCCTTGCCGCCCAGGCAGGCCGGATTGTTAGTTAGATATAGAAATCCCCTTTCTTGCAGGGCATATGCAGGACAGGCCCTGCCGCCTTCAACATGCCGGCACGGTGGGAAGCCGCATGGCGCGTGCGGCCTACATGCAGGCCAGCAGAGTCAATTCAGCGTAGACCCACGCGGTCCTGCCATCTTCCAGTTCAAAGGCGACCCAGGCAAAATCCTCGGACACATCGGTGACCGCATAGGATTCCCCCAAATGGACCAGGCCGTAGGCGGGATAGTCGAGACCGGGCCCGGTACGCATGCGCACACTGGCTTCGTTGACCTGGAAGGAGGCTGTGCCGTCCTGGCAGTTCAGCCCCATGGCCGCCATGACCATGACTTCCTCATCGGCCGGCGGCATCAAGAACTTGTCACTGTCACAGCCTGCCACAGCCACCAACAAGAGCAGCAGCGTTCCGGCCAGCCAGGCGCGCCGCGGACAAAACCAGTGCGAAAGACTCTTTGCGTTCATGGCAAACACACCTTGCAATTCATTCCCTTGATTGGACAACAGTTGTCTGTCCTATTCATTCTAAACAACTTCCTGGCCGCTGGCAGACTCGCCACGTGCGGGATTCCGCAGCGACCTTCACTGGGGAAAGGCGTCTGCGCCGACCGGAGCCACGACACGGGCCGAGAGAATGGCCCAATCCGCAAAGGAGGCAAACCGCTCCGAAGAATCATTCAACAAGCCCATCTGCACGTTCTTGACCCGTTGATGCACGCCATAGGCATAGACCGGATAGCTGAGAGGCATGGCGGGGATGTCGGCGGCAAATATGTCCTGAAACTGGTGGTAGAGGTGACGGCGGGCCTCCTGGTCCAGCGTAATGCGGGCTTGCACCATCAGCTGGTCGGCGAAGGGATTGGTCCAGCCCCCGTAGTTCAATGCCTGGGAGCTGTGCCAGAAGCGGAAGGGATCCGGATCCCCTTCCAGGTCCGAGATGCGGATCAAGGCGGCATGAAAATCCCCAGGCTCCAGGTGTTCCTCCACCAGCAGGCCAAAAGGCAGCGACACCGCTTCCGCGTCAATCCCCATGTCCCGCCAGTAGGACACTATGGAATCTCCGTAGGCCCTGAGCAGTTCGTCATCGCTGGTGTGCAGCACCAGCTGGAAGGGATCACCATCCCGCTCGCGCACGCCGTTGCCATCCCGGTCCCGCCAACCGGAGTCGTTCAGCAGGCGCACGGCCCGCAGCGGGTCAAAGGGAATCCGGGCCATGTCCGGTTTGTGCGCCCAGTTGTTCACGGGCACTGGTGAATGGGCCACTACACCCCAGCCTTGCGGACTGTCCGCCAACACCTGGGCCCTGTTCACGCCCTGCACCAAGGCTTCCCGCACCTGGACTTCGGCCAACGTGGGCAACGTTGCGGACCGGTGGTTGAAGAGCACAATGACCAGATTGGACTCTTCGCTGAAGAACAGCTGCAACTCCTCCCGGTTGGGCAACACCGCAAGGTTCTGGGCAATGCCGGTGCTGAGCCCCTCAATCTCGCCCCGGACAAAATCGGAGTACAGGTCCGCGGCGTGCGGATAGAAATGCAATTCCAAAGCCGAGATGAAGGGCCGGCGGGATTCACGCGTGAGGAAGGGGCTGAGGCGGATGGAGTCGCTGTCCCGGTGCGTGACCCTGAAAGGCCCATTGCCCACAATGTCCAGGGCCGGCGTACGGGCGAAAAGGTCGGCTACCGGAATGCGACTGTAGATGTGACGGGGCAGCAGTCCGATAGTGGTGAGATCCAGAAAGGGGGCGAAAGGCTGTTCCAGGACAAAGACCAGAGTGTCCGCTCCCACTGCCTCCACACGGGCCAGGCGGGCTGCGGTAGACAGGGCCGCCTCCCCAGGGAAATCCGGATCCTGCAGGACCGCAAAGGTGAACTGGGCATCCCGCGCAGTGAGTTGCGTCCCGTCATGCCAGCGCAGGTCGGGCCGCAAGGTGAAGGTGTACGTCAGGCCGTCCGGGGAAATCTCGTAGGACCGGGCCAGGTCCAGCACCGGCTCGCCATGCTGGTTGAAGCGCATCAGGCCACGGTACAGCAGGCGGCAGAGCGTGCGGTCTATTTCGTTGTAGCTGCAGATGACGGGATTGACGTACAGTGGAGTCCCTTCCACGCCTTCCCGGAACACACCGCCATAGGCCGGCAAATTCTGAAATGAGACCTCTGACTCTCTTTGGCCGTAGACCCAGATCAGAAGGGCCAGACCCGCCAACATCAGCCCGGCAATCCAGCGATTGCAGTCTGCCAGCGGAAACGGACGGGACGGCGCGGCAGGACGCGTCGCTTCAGCAGTCATGCGGACCACAGCCGGAAGGGCCTCGCGAGCAGGCGGTTACATTGGGTGCGGTGTGCACGCGGCACACGGGGTCGGGCGCAACTAAAGCCGGTTTTGCAAAAAGACTGTCAGCAGACTCAGCAGCATGAAGGTCGCAGCCAAGCCAATCGTGACATTGAAGACCACCTTCTCCAAGCCGCGGCGCGTACGGTACATACTGCTATCGCCGCCGAACATACTGCCCAGACCGGCATCCTGGGCCTGAATCAGCACTATGGTGATCAGAGAGACGGCCAAGATAATAATGGCCACCAGCATGAAGTCAATCAGGGTCACGGCACACGCGCTTCCGCCGGGAAAATATCGGGCAGTGCAAGGACCTAGGCCAGCTTCTCTTCCGCTGCTTCCTCGACTTCCCCGTCTTCCGCTGCCAGGGTCTCTTCTTCCACCTTTTCCTTGCTGCCCATGTTGTTACGGAATTCCCTGATAGTCTTGCCCACGGCACCGCCAATTTCCGGCAGGCGGCCCACACCGAAAATCATGACGGCGATGACCAGGATAACAACTAATTCAAAAGGCCCCAAACTAGGCATTCCAAGACTCCTTGCAGCAGCAGCGCGATAAGAACTGCTGCTTGTTCACTCGACCAGTTAGGGATTATAGACTGTCTCTCATGGCCTGTAAAGAAGCAGCCCGCCTGGACGGGTGGTGGCATTCCACGTGGAGACCGCAATCCCATGTCCCCGGACAGAACCTGGCCCGCGCAGAGCCAACCCGTCCGGGCCGGCCCAGACGGAATCCACAGGAGCAGGCATGCGCGTCATAGCGGGTCTGGCCAAAGGGCGACGCCTGTTTCCCGTACCGGGGGATTCCACGCGCCCCATCACGGGCAGGGCCAAGGAGGCCCTGTTTGGCAGACTGCATGCCTGGCTGCCGGGGCGCACAGTCCTGGATCTCTTTGGGGGTACCGGGGCTGTGGGGTTGGAAGCCCTGAGCCGGGGCGCGGTCAAGGCTACTTTCGTGGATTCCAATGCGCGGGCCATTGCCACCATGCAGCGCAACGGACAGCACTGCGGGCTGTATCCGCAGATGGAACTTGTGAAGGCGGACAGCTTCCGCTACCTGACCCGGCCGGGCATCGGCCCCTTCGATTTCGTCTTCATCGCTCCCCCCCAATTCAAGGACCTGTGGATCCAGGCACTCAGGGCCGTGGATGAGCGGCCCGGGCTGCTGACCGCCGGGAGCATGGTCGTAGTGCAGATTGACCCCAAGGAACGCCGGGACTTGCCGCTGCGGCATATAATGGCCCTTGACGAGCGGAGGTACGGCAGTGTACTGCTTTGCTATTACCAACTCCGGCGGCACCCCGACCTGACTTTCCCATCTCCGGCAGCATGAATCCTCCTTCCCCAGATCGGAACCTGGACCTGGTCCAGCTGGCCCAAGCGGTGGTGCGGACCCTGGCTGCCCAGCGCTTGACCTGCGCTGCCGCGGAAAGCTGCACCGGCGGATTGGTGGGGCACCTGCTGACCGAGGTGTCCGGCAGTTCCGCCTGTTTCTGGGGCAGTGCCGTGACCTACAGCGATGAGGCCAAGCGGCGCGTGCTGGGCGTGCCGGCCCGTCTGCTGCAAGCCAGGGGCGCCGTGAGCGCAGAGGTGGCCCAGGCCATGGCGGCCGGAGCCAGGGACCTCCATGCAGTGGACATTGCCGTCTCCATCACGGGCGTGGCAGGCCCGGGGGGAGGGTCCGTGGAGAAACCGGTGGGCACGGTGTATCTGCATGTGCAGGGCCCCGATGGGTACAGCCGGGCAGCCCACCACGTGTGGACAGAGGACCGCACCGGCAACAAGCTGTGCAGTGCGGAAGCCGCCCTGCAGCTGATTCTGGATTGTGCGCGGGCCCTGCCCGTCAAGCTCGACGCACCATGAACCGGCCCATTCGGGTGCTGATCGCAAAGCCGGGGCTGGACGGCCACGACCGCGGCGCGAAAGTCATCGCGCGGGGATTGCGGGATGAAGGCTTTGAGGTGATCTATACAGGCATTCGCCAGACGCCGCAGATGATTGCCCATGCCGCACTGCAGGAAGATGTGGATGCCTTGGCCATTTCCATCTTGAGCGGTGCCCACATGACCCTGATACCCCGGATTCTGGAGCTGCTGGCTGCCCAAGGGCAGGAGAATCTGCTGGTGGTCGTGGGCGGCATCATCCCGACCAAGGACCGGCAACCGCTCAAGGAGCTGGGGGTAGCCGAGATTTTCGGGCCAGGCACCACCATCCAGGCCGCAGCCCACTTTCTCCGGTCCCACTGTGCGGTCCCAGGCTCTGATGTCCATCTCCGCCGCTGACCTTCTGGCAGGCAGCCCCCTGGCTCTGGCACGCGCCATTTCGCAGGTGGAAAGGCAGGATGCCGCCGCCGAGGTCTTGCTGGCCGAGCTCTTTCCACGCACCGGGCAGGGACAGATCATTGGCATTACGGGGCCGCCAGGCAGCGGAAAGTCCACGCTGCTGACGGCTCTGGCCACACATCTGGGCACAACCCGCAAGATTGCGATTCTGGCCGTGGACCCGACCAGCCCCATCACAAGCGGAGCCTTGCTGGGAGATCGCGTCCGCATGACCAGCCTGGCCGGGGCCCCCCATGTCTTTGTCCGCAGTCTGGCAACACGCGGAGCGCAGGGCACGCTGAGCGCAGTGACATGGGACGCGGTCATGGTACTGGATGCCTTGGGGTTCGACCCTGTCTTCATCGAAACCGTAGGCGCGGGCCAGAACGAACATGAAGTCCGGACCTTGGCACACACTGTCGTGCTGGTCAATGCCCCAGGAATGGGGGACTCCATTCAGGCCTTGAAGGCCGGTCTGCTGGAAATCTGTGACATTGCAGTCGTCAACAAGGAAGACCGACCCGGCAGCCATAGGGCCGCCCAGCAGGTGAAGCAGATGCTGCAACTGGGACCGGCGCCCGCGGCAGGGGCCTGGTCAGTACCCGTGTTGACAACGGAAGCCTTGTCCGGCACTGGAGTGCCCGTCCTGTGGGAACGGATGCGGGCCCATTTCGCACATGTCAACGGCTCCGGCCAGAGCCGGCTTCAGGCTGAGTCCCGGTGGGCGCACAGGGTGGATCAGCTCGTGCAGCAGGGCTGGACGCAGGCGCTGTCCCACTTCATCACACCAGACCAGCGGGCGCAAGTGCTGGCCCAGGTCCATCGGCAACAGCTGGATCCGCACAGCGCGGCCCGGGCTCTGCTGCAGAGGCTGCCCAAGCCTCCTGCACCGTCAGAGTAGAGGCAGGAGCGCAGAGCCTCAATACCAATGGCGCGGCAGCATCCGCTGCAGCTTCCAGCCGTCAGCGGCAGATGTCAGAACAATGGCATGAGTGGAAACCTCCACGCGCTGGATGGCCAGCGGGGCCCCCCAACGGGTGTGGTAGTGCACAACCATGGCCTGCAGTCCGTCAGGGCCTTCCTGCATGTCCCGGATGCGCATGCCCAACAGGTCGGGACTGGCAAAGAGGCCCGCACTTCCCCAATGCTTGTCTGCATGCGACATCTCGGCCCAGGTGTCTGCGGCATACATGGATTCCAAACGGACCAGATCCCCCCGCAGGTGTGCCAGGTAGGCGTTATAGACGAAATCCTCCACCGTATCACCGCTGGAGTACGCCGGCATCATGTCATTCATGTCCGACGCGCCGCCGATCCAGGCCGTAACCAGGGCGGCCGCTACGAGCAGCCCCACCAAGGCCAGCCAGATGCCGGTGAAGCGATCCCACTGCAACATGCCCGCCTGAGAAGAGTCGTTCATGGTTCCTGGTTCTCCGTGGATGCAACCCGGGACAATTCCGCTAGTCTCTGTTCCAACGCATGAATGCGATCTGTCGCCTGACGCTGCTGCCCGTACGCTGCAGCCAGTTCCTGCCGCAAGCATACCATCGCGGCCTCCTCCTGACTAGCCCCTGCCAGGGATGGCCCCCAAGGTTGGCGCAGCAGGCGCACATGCAATGCCAGAATGACGGCCATGACGGCCATCATGGCTGCAGCATGAGTGAAATCCCCTGCAGGCAGAATGGCCAGGGTCTGCCAACCCAGAAGGCGCCCCAGCAGTTCCTGCAACACCTGACCGCTGAAGAAGAGCAGCGTGAGGGTCGAGACGATCGTGACCCCATACAGATACAGGCGCCGAGGCAACAGATGCAAGGTCCGGAAGGCCAGGGCCACCGGTTCCAGGCCCAACTGCCTGATCTGCCGCCACAGCAGAAAAAGCGCGGCACCACTGATCAGCGGCTGGGCCAGATTCGCCCACTCCCAGCCTGCGCCTTGCACGGAAGTCAGCGCTGCTTGGGAAGACACAGGACGGGAAGCGAATTCCGGGCCATGGCCCAAGAGAGCAAGGATCAGTGTGTGACTTCCGACCGTGACCCAGAACAGGGCCACGCTGATGCCGCTGTACAGGTACAGTTGGCGCGGCACAGTGCGCCATCTGCCCAGACGGGCAGTTTCCGGAGCTCTGGACAGGCTGCGTCGGAACCAAGCCCAGTACACCACTCCCAGGGGCAGGATGGCCCCCAGGGAATTGACCAGTTGGGGCCACAGGTCAAACATCTCGGCACGGGACTTGTCCAGCAGAGCGAGCAGGGCCTGGCAGGCCAGCAACAGCCCGGAGAGGGAGATGACAAGGCCAGTCAAGAGGCCCCCGTACAGTGCCAGGGTGTGCAGGACATCGCCCCAGCGATGGGGTCGGCCCTGCCCCAGACGACAGCGCCAACCTGCCACCTGGTGCAATGCCAACGGCAGTGTCAAGACCGCGGCCACGGCGGACGGCACCGCCAGGCTGATCGAAGGCACATGGAAAGGGGTGGAGACGTTCAGAGCAAGGGACAGCCATGCACGAAGGAGCACCGTGTGCACGATTGACGCCAGCACAAGCAGGCCCACCACGTTCACCAAGGCAAAGAAGACGGCTTCCAGAGCCTGGCTGCCCACACTGGCCATCCCGCTGTTGCGTTCTGCATACAGCAGACTGCTGCCGTGGATGAGAATGGTGCCGGAAAGGCCCAGCGGCAGGGCCAGAGCCACGTAATGGGCCCAGTAGAAGCCGGAAAATTCTGGATCCAGCCCCATTAGCTGGCTCATGACCGGATGGATGAGGCTGGCCACCAGCGGAATGCAGTGCCCCAAGGCAACCAAGGTGGCGGTGAACAGGAAAAGCTTGCGCAGGGGGCTGTCCAGTTCCTGCGGATCGCGCCGCACCCAGCCCAGAATGAGACCGTAGTGGATGACCAGGAACAGGGCCGCAGTCAGCAGGAAACTGCCTTTTTCCAGCAATCGCCGATTCAGGGGTTCAAAAGTGGGCATCTGGTATTGGCCATCCAGAACGCCCCAATAGACGGCCAGATCGCCCGCCAGGTCGCGGAAGTGTCCCTGCAGGACGATGAGGCAGATCAAGGCCACCAGGTACAAGTACAGGCGGCGCAGAGTGGCAAAGTGACGGGAATGGCCGGACCCCACCGCTCCTGCAGGCTCCCAGAATGTGCTCATGCTCCAGCCCGCACAGGCTGTGGCCCCTGCTCCTTACTTCGCGGGCCGTTGGACGGAATCCAGTTCCTGGGTCTCGTCCAGATTGCCCTTGGATTGATATCCCTTGCGCTGGCTTGCCCCCTTCCCGGCACTGTCGGGGAACCAAGGAAACTCCTGCGAACCTATCACGTGCAGGTCGTCCAGCGTGGGGGCCTCACTGAGCACCCCGTTCTCCACCTCTACGTATTGGGCAGCCACGGCCTCCGCTTCATCCTTGGTCGCTGCGTCCTGGACCGGGGGTGCGGTCACCACGGGCGCGGTCCGGGCTTCCACGATGGTGACATCTGCGTCTGCCATGTCTTCCGCCAGCGATTCCGAGGGCAGCATGCGCTCCATGTCGCTGACCTGCGCCTGTGAATCGTTGTAGACCCGCCATACCCGGGAGAATTCCTGCCGGAAGGCCGGCACCGACTGCCGCCATGTTTCCTGCAGAGCCCGATAATCCAGATCGGAGACCACCAGCCCTTCGCGGTCTGTGTTCTCCATGCGGACCAGGGTGCCATTGCCTTCCGGGGAAAGCTCCAGTGGCGCCAGCAGCATGGACCGCCCGGTGTAGGCCAAGTCCGGGTCTGCACTCAGTCTGTCGGGGCCCACGGTGCTGCTGATGCACAGGAAGATCTGATTTTCCACGCAGCGCATGACGGCGGCCCGATGGGCCTTGTGCCATGCTGTGGCACTGGAAGGGGCCAGCTGATGAATGAGGAGTGAAGACCCTTGGGTGGCGTGCAGGCGGCCCACTTCCGGGAGCAGACTGTCATAGCCCAGGGCAATGCCCAGCACACCCGCGCTGGTCTCTATGGGTTTCCACAAGGCCCCAGGACGGGCCAGGTTGCTTTCGGACCGGGTCAACAGGACCTTGGATTGATATCCGACCCGTTCCCCTGACGTGTCATACACCCCGGCCAGTTGGCGGATCTCGTCATCCACGGGGTCCGCGAGATAGGCACTGGGGGCCACCAACACGACCTTGTACTGGGCCGCGAACTGCCCAAAGACCTCATCATAGAAGTCCCGAATCTCCTCCCGATGCTGCCGCAAGGCTCTTTGCAGAAGCCGTGGCGTGTCGGCGTCCGACCATTTGGGATTCAGGCGTTCGGCAGAGCCGCGGATGCGAGTCAGCAGGCCAGCCCGGGCACCCTTCCCCTTGCGTATGTTGAGCATCGATTCCCGATGCTTCCGGTCTACAAAGGGCAGGCCCACCATGGCCGCGCCCAGTTCGCTACCCACCACCAGGCTGCTCTGCTTGGCAACCGCAACCCTGAGGAAACGCTCGAAGTCGGAGCGGAATTCCTTGCGCGTAAGGGGCATGTGCATGCCCATTTGCAGGGCTGCCACCGTGAGCGTATTCACAGAATCGGAGCCCTGTTCCCTGCCTGGCTCATAGTAAGGATACTAGCATAGACATTCGCTCCCCTGGGGCCATGGCGGGCGGGCGGGTCCCCGCGGGCGCTGCGCAGGGCCACCCGGTCTTGGTGTTCCGTCTCGCGTGGAGGCTACCAAGAAGAGCCGGAATGCAGAGGCCCTGGGGGGCTTCCCACGACACCGTCAAGCTCCCCTGGCACCGCGGGTAGGGACCTGCACAGGCGGGCAGAGTGACATAGCCCCTGCCGCAAGGATGGCAGGCCTTGGGCAAGCCGTGCCGGCACCTTTCCGATCATCCCGGACTGGAGCCCGGGATTCCGCCGCGCAGGATGTCCCTGACCAGGTCCCGGAGACGGAAGGGCAAGGTGTTGTAGAACGCCTGGCGCAGCGCGGCGTTCCTGGTCAACTCCAGAACGGCATCCAGGCGGCGGATGACCGTCATGGGCAGGATGACGTCGCGGTACTTGCCCCGCATGTAGACGGCCCGCAACACGTCGTCCGCGATGTCCCAGATAGTCATCGCCGACAGTGGAATGAATTCTCCATTCGATTGTCGCAACTGAGGTGGGACTGAGGAGACCCTACCCGCGACAATTCCGTGGTGAGAAAGAAGAGGAAGACCTGCAGGCAGTAGAACTGCTACAGTCAGACGGTGTCAAACCTCAGCCTTCTACCCTGTCATACAGGCAATCAAACGGTCAAGGTGGGTTCACAACTCCAGACGCATCTCAAAGATGGTGCTGCCTACCGTCAACTTAGACCCACATTTTGCGGCCGGACTGGACTGTAGGCGGAACCCGTAGCGCAACCGCACACTGCCACCGAAGGCAGCCCCTTGTCTCCCTGTTGGCGCCTATTGCGCTATTTTTGGCGCATTCTGACAGGAAACTGGCGCATGGTGTGTTCTATCATTTGAGTACCACCAACCGGGGAGGCCTTATAGTGACCACTTCAAACCAACGCAAGGCCAAAGGTATGCCGGCGAAGACCGTACTGATCACGGGTGCCTCGGCGGGCATAGGCAAAGCGACCGCCAAGAAACTGCTTGCGGAGGGCTATTCGGTCTATGCCGCAGCACGCCGCGTCGAGCAGATGCGAGATCTCGCAGAATCGGGCGCGATCGTACTCAAGATGGACGTCACCCAGGAAGACGACATCGTGGCTGGCGTGGAACGCATCAACGCGGAACAGAGAGGCACGGACATTCTCATCAACAACGCAGGATTTGGACTGTACGGGGCGATGGAGGACATTCCGCTTGACGAGGCACGATACCAGTTCGAAGTGAATCTGTTCGGAGCGGCACGGCTGACCCAGCTTGTCCTCCCTCATATGCGAGAGCGACGCGCAGGGAAGATTGTGAATATCTCTTCGATGGGGGGCAAGATCTATACCCCGCTAGGGTCCTGGTATCACGCCACGAAGTTTGCGCTTGAAGGATGGTCGGACTGTCTGAGATTTGAGCTAAAGGACTTTGGTATCGATGTCATCGTTATCGAGCCTGGAGCCATCCGTACGGAGTTCGGTGATGTCGCGTTCGGACCGGCGCTGGAGCGTTCGGGCAGCACCGCTTATTCCGGTTTCACCAACAAGATGCTGGAAATGCGCGACAGGATCGAAGGCAACAACTCACTCGGGTCGCCTCCGTCAGTCATCGCCGATACAATCGCCAGAGCCATCAAGGTCAACCGGCCCAAGACCCGCTACGCCGCAGGTCAATACGCCAGGCCCTTGCTCCTTCTACGCCGTCTGCTCAGTGACCGCATGTTTGACCGGCTCATTGCCAGGATGCTTCGATAGCGGCGGTCTTCACCAAACCGTCGAGGGCACCATTGAATCGAGGCAGTTTGTTCGCCGTCAATCCGGGCTGGTCTGTGCTGATGACCGATCTCGGCATCGAACCTGCCAACGTCTTGCGTAGGGCAGAGTTGCCGGGCGATTTGCTTTCCAGGGGACGGACGTGGTTGCCGCCTGAGGAATACTTCGCACTGGTCAAGGCCGTCGAAGATGAAGTCGGAGAACCCAACCTGCCGCTCCTCATCGGTCAAGCCATCTCAGTGGAGACATTCGATCCTCCCATCTTCGCCGCTATCTGCAGCCGGGACCTGAACCAGGCGGCCGTCCGCATTGCCGCGCACAAAAGGCTCATTGGACCCATGCGCCTGCTGGTCACCCAATCTGAGAACGAAACGACGCTTGAATGTCTGTGGCCTTCCGACATCCAACCCCCTGCTCTGCTGGCCATTGGCGAGATCGTCTTCTGGGTGGCACTGGTGCGCCTCGCTACTCGCGTGCAGGTCCGACCGGTCCGAGCCCTGGCTTCCGAACCACCGAAAGACATCGACGCATACAGGGAGTACCTCGGGATCGAGATCCAGGAAGGCACCAGGCAGTCCGTCACCTTCTCCGCGGAGGACGCCTCTCGTCCGTTTCTCACGGCCAATGAGCCTATGTGGGAGATCTTCGAGGCCAGTCTGGGAAGGCGACTAGCCGAGTTGGATGAGACAGCCACGACTGCAGACCGTGTCCGCGGAGCGCTTCTTGAGCTTCTTCCAGCCGGCCGGACCTCGGTGCAGGACATGTCGAACGCCCTTGGTGTCCCCATACGCACATTGCAGCGGAGACTGAGGGAGGAGGAGGCCAGCTTCCGCTCAGTATTGAACGAGACCCGAAAGGACTTGGCACTATACTATCTGAAGAGTTCTCGGCTGCATATCGGTGAGGTCTCATTCCTGCTCGGATTCGAAAGCCCCAATTCGTTCTCCCGCGCTTTCCATAGCTGGACGAGTGAATCGCCAAGGCAGGCCCGCTCCTCCCTGCGTGTCAAGGGCCGAGCACGGTAGAAGCCTGAATCACAGCCCCAACCACATCTCGCAGACGGTTCTGCCTATCGTCAACTTAGAAACTATCTCAAAATGTCAGACAGCGGGTTTGACCTCGACAGTCCTGTGTTGCCCTGCGGGCGTTGTGTCCCCTCTCCGCACGAGGCCCCCCGCCATGGCGCCATCCGACACGCGCGACCCGATCGGGGCGGTCCCGGCGCGATCGCGGGGTCGCGATCGCGCCCGGGCTCCAGCCCCGTGCGCCCCCCGACTCGCGGCAACCCCGGCCCCACGCGCAGTCTCCCAAGCGCGGCGGGCGGGGGTCTGGGCGCATGCTCATGACACCACCCTGCGGGCGAAGCCTGTGGCGTCCGTGGGGGCGCCCCGGCCGGAGTCCCGCCTGGACCGGCCCCCGCATCTGTGCCTGGGTCAGGGCGTCACGGAATCAACGCGGGCCCAGACGGCCGGGTCCAAGGGGGCCGCGAGGGGTCCGGGGGGGCCTCATCAGGGCTTCCCGGCGGTTCCAGCCCTGTGTGCGGGCTGTTGTCGCTGTGCTCCGCAGGACAGCGGAGTCCGCGGCAGTATGCAGTCCAGTCTGAAACCGCAGACAGCCGGCGGTCAAGTACCCGAGCAACTACACAAAATCAAGAACTTTGGCACCTCGATGCAAGCTGGCGCTCCAGGTAAGGGGCAGCCCCTACATCCTTGCTCAGGCTCAGGACGACCATTCTTCGGTTGCTGTGCTCCTTTAGGAACGACACAATGGGAAAAGCTGGCATGACCATAGCGCATAACATCCGACGCACTCTGACCGTGTATTGTCAGAACACAGGTTCGAAGTGGGGGGGGGGGGGGCAATCCCGTCCTCCCGGCTGCGCCATGCGCTGTTTGCCCTGTTCGTCACCGGCATTCTGGCCTACGGTGCGGCGTTCGCCGGGTACCTGCTGGCCCGCTTCGACCTGATCAACCTCATCCGCGACGTCAACAACGACGACGCCTTCTACTACCTCCAGATTGCCTACCACCTGGCCGAAGGCCGATTCTCCACCTTTGACGGCGGCATCACCCGCACCAACGGCTATCACCCCCTCTGGCTGCTGCTCATCACCCCCTTCTACTGGGTGTTCGACAAGGAAACGGCGCTCTTCGGCATCAAGGCGTTGGAGATCATGCTCGTCGCCGGCGGCGTGGCCCTGATTGCCGCGGCTGCGCGGTGGGCCCGCCTGCCCTGGCTGCTGCTGTTCGCCACACTGCCGTTGCTCTATCAGCATCACGCCTTGCTGGTGGGCGTGGAAGCCGCCGCCGCGCTGTGCATGCTGGGGCTGTTCTTCCTGGTCCTGATACTGTATGCGCGGGCCCCGCAGAGGGGGCCATGGCCGCTGGCGGCCGTGGCCTTCGCCCTGCCCTGGGTGCGCCTAGAGTACATTGCCATATCGCTGGCCGCCACGGCCGCGCTGGGCCTCATGGCGTGGGCGAGGCGGGAGCGTTCGCCCGCGGCATCCTGGGGAGAGTCCGGTCCGTTCCCTACCGTGCGGAACGCCATCGCTCCGCTGGTCGGCGCGGTGGTCGGCATCCTGGTGTACTTCGCCTACAACCAACTGGTGTTCGGCGGCATCGTGCCGGTGAGCGGAGCGACCAAGCGGATGCGGTCACAATGGGCATGGGAGGACGAAGGCGGCGGGTACGACCTAGTCCAGAACTTCCGGGACACGTTACAGATTCCCGTCTTCGACCATGAACTGCTGGTGGCGCTGGAAATCTGCGCCTACCTGCTGCTGGCATGGTGGTTGGCCCGCCGCTCCCAGAGGCGCGAGGACGGGCTGCTGCTGGCCTTCCTGGTGGGCATGTTCGGTCTGGCGGCTGGGCATCTGGCCAAGTTCGCGCAGACCGTGCTCACCATGCATCCCGACTGGGTCGCTGGTATGTGGTACTACACTCCCGCCTACCTCATGATGGCGCTGGTCATGCCGGTGCGGGGCTACGTCGTTCTCTGCCTCATTCGCCGTTTCGTCAGGCCACGGTCGACCCGCGCCGCGCACATTGTGAGTCTGGGCATCGTCGTGGCCGGCACGGTTTGGCTGTTTGCGCAGGCCGGTTTCGCCGCTCCCTTCAGGTTCATCAATCAGCATCACGCCAGTCCGTCGGCTGCCGGGCTCAACCTGTCCCACTATGCCAGCATGCAGGTGATGAACCATGTGCTGCCCCGGGGCAGCCGGCTGGGCGTCTGGGATGCCGGGGCCACGGGATACTTTGCAGACTTTCCGGTGGTGAATCTGGATGGCCTTGTGAATGACTACGAATTTTTGCGCACATACAACGAACTACGGTCGTACGGTGGAGACCTGGACGACTTTGCGCACACCCTGCATCAGCGATTTGGTATCACCCACTATGCCAATACCCGGCCTATCCCCATTACATCGGACTTCGATCACATCCTCTATGAGGGCGCGCTCGAGACCCGCAGCGCCGGGGGCCGGACCCAGGCGTTCCAACTCTGGTCCGCGGAGCCTGGCGCCGCAGAGGGGACGCCGGATCCCGCCGCCTGGTTCTGGACGAGGATGGCACCGCACCTGGACTTCCAGTCCGCGGGCGTTGCCCACCGTGTCGACGGGCGGTTGGCGCAGGCGTTCGCCCGGGACTGTACACTGGACACACTGGCCGTGTGGTCCTGGGCTGGACCAGCGGCCGGCGCGGCCGGCAGGCCCTGGCGGCGGACACAGACGGGGCTGTGCATGAACGTCCACGTGCTGCCCCACAACGCCGTCCCGCCCGTACGGGTGGACACACTGTGGGATTACCTGGCCAGGATGGTGGGGGACAGTGCGCCGGTCATCCGCTCCGACTTCGACGTGCATCTCATCGCAAACCGCCTGGGCTACGTAAAGGAGCCCTGTACCCGGCAGGATGTGGAGGCCACGTTCTTTCTGCACCTGGACCCGGTGGACAGAGGCGACCTTCCCGCATGGCGCAAGCCGTATGGCTTTGACAATTTGGACTTCCGCTTTGACGGCCACGGCCTGATGGCGGATGGGATATGCTGGGCCGAGGTTCCGCTGCCGCACTACGGCATCGCCGAAATCCGGACCGGTCAGTACGTGCCGGTGGCAGGGGGTTTCCACCACCTCTGGGAGGGGAAGTTCCGCCCGGCACGGTAATGGGAACAGCGTGCCGGGCTTGGCACCGCATAATCTCCGGCGCACTCTGACGGTGTGTTACAAGAACATAGGTTTGGAAAGGGAGGGGAGACAATCCCGTTCTCTCGGCTGCTGCACCAGCGCGCTCTCGTTGAATCGGTCCACGACCCGCTCAAGAACATCGCGCAGGGGAAGCACATGCGCCGCCGCATTTCCGGGTGCATCTGCGGAACGATACAAAATCGTCACTGCTCAGGTACCGCAATGAGGCGGGACACCGAGTCAGGGCGTCCCGGGATCGGCGCGGGCCCAGAACGGCCGGGGCCAAGGGGACCGCGAGTGGTCCGGGGGGCCTCATCAGGGCGTCCCGGCGGTGCCAGCCCTGTGTGCGGACTGTTGTCGCTGCGCTCTGCAGGACAGCGAAGTCGGTGGTCAAGTACCCGAGCAGCTACACAAAATCAAGAGCTTTGGCACTGGGATTCAAGCTGGCGCTCCAAGCAAGGGGCAGCCCCTACATCCTCGCTCAGGCTCAGGACGATGATTCTTCGGTTGCCGTGCTCCTTTAGGAACGACACAATGGGAAAAGCTGGCGTGACCATAGCGAACAGCATCGCACTCTGACCGTGTGTTATCAGAACATAAGTTTGAAAAAAAGGGGTACAATCCAGGGCCATTTCGTTATTTGAGGGAGGCCGTCCGAGTAGACGCAGGGCCGCCGCAATGTTGCCGACCTGGGCCATGCGCCGCAGGTTCACCACGGTGTTACGCCAGGTCATTTCCTTATTTCTGGTGGGGCTGCCAGAGCAATGGCAAAGTCAGGATTCAACTTCAGCACAGATTGTTTCACGCTGCAAGTGCTCGTGTATTGGGATCAATGATGTCTTGGCAAGAGGAAAATGGGCGGCCATACAGGAAAACCTGCGCTGTTCTTGTGGGACTTTCTGACTTTGCGGTGGCCCTGAAGAGCAGATGGAAGGTCTCCCGAGGCCGGTTTTTCACATAATGAAATGACCCGGCGGTGTTGCGGAGCGCGGCCAGGACCAGCGGGACCGCCCCGGTCCGGACCTGACAGCGATCCTCCCCCAAGGTTTCGTCTCGAACATAGTGGAGACGGCGCTCGATGTGCCAGTGCTGGCGGGACAGCGGCAACAGGCACCGCGGGCTCGCCTGCCCGGCCCGCTTGTGCACCTGCCGGAAGGCCAGGGGCCCGCTACGGGCAGGTGCCACAGGGCCGCGATGGCCGCGTACAGGCTCTCAGGCAACTGGCCCGAAATAGACGCTTGCTCCAAGGCGTGTTAGTATCAAGGTACAGACATACGGCAAATCCAATTCTGGATATGCACCTCCGGCAAGGTCGCGGGGATGCTCTGCTTTTTGCAGACAGTTTGGTTTGACAGCCAGGAAACGGCTGTGGTCTTTCTATGGCATGGACGTGCAGCCAGTCTCTTTTCCGCCCCAATGGCTCGATGCCGGGACTCTGGATTGGGCCTGCGGTATGACCGATGTTTTCGATCCCCACAACACGAAGGAGTGTGGCATGAAGAGAAGGACCTGGAATGCAGGCCTGTCGTTGGCATTGATACTGATCTTGGCGGGCGTGGCAGGCTGCGCCGCCCCGGCGCCCCCTGCGGAAGTCGAGGAAATGGTACAGGTGGATGTCCAACCCGAAGTGGACATCAGTACCGAGGAAACAGACATGGAAGGTGACCTGTGGTACACCGAGGCGGACCTGGAAAACCCGTGGATCAACGTGTGCACGGAAACCGCGCCCACCCAAGGCGGGAGCGTGACGTTGGCTTTTGCGGACTCGGCCATGCGGGGCCAGAACTGGCTGTCGCGTTCCTCAACCAACGAAGGCTTTGTCTTCAGCCAGCTGGTGGACCTGGAAATGGATGCCCAGACCATTACACCCGACGTGGCGACCCGCTGGGAGAGCTCGGACGATGGGCTGGTCTTTACCTACTATCTGCGGGATGACGTCAAGTGGCACGACGGCGAACTGCTGATGGCGGACGACGTCAAATTCACCATCGAGATGTTCTGGCACCCTGATAGCAACATCCCGACCCGCACCACCCTGCCGCTGTTCGCGATTGCCGGGGTGGATGAGTTCGCCGCGGGCGAAACGGATGAAATCACGGGTGTGAAGGTGATTGACGACTTTACCGTGGAGATTACGTTGTCTACTCCGCGCGCCGACTTCTTCTATGGCATGGGCGGGTTGAACCTGTTCCCCAAACACGTATGGGAAGACATTCCCTATGGGGAACGGCAGGCCTCCGTCCTGGCGCGTGAGGGCATCATCGGCTCCGGTCCGTTCAAGATGGGCGAATTTGTGCCGGATCAGTACTACATTCTGGAAGCTAACGAAGACTACTTCTTGGGGCGGCCTTACCTGGACCAACTTATCTTCCGCATTGGCCTGAACCAGGTGGCGACCTGGCTGCCGGGTCTGGAAGCGGATGAAATTCATGTCGGCAATATGGTAAACGGGCCTGACCGCGAGCGCGTCGAGCGGGACGAAAACCTGACCGTCGTGGGCGGTCCCTTGCCCGGGGCCATGTCCATTTGGCCCAATCACACACGTCTGACCGACAAGCGCCTGCTGCAAGCGCTGGTGTATGCCGTGGATCGCCAGGGGATTTCGGAAAGCATCTATGGTCCGGGCCAGGCACTGGCCTATGACTACACGGCCGTGGATCCGTCCGCGACCTGGATCAGTCCGGATGTGCCCCAATATTCCTATGATCCCGACAAGGCCCGGGCCTTGCTGGCCGAAGCCGGGTGGGACCCCGACACTGAACTCGAATTCATTACCTATTACCAGTCCGAGCTCGACCAGCGCGTGGTGGCGGCCATGCAGCAGTTCTGGGCCGAAGTGGGCATCAACGTGAATGTGGCCCATATGGACGGACCCACGTTTGTCGCGCGTTTCTACGAAGAACCGGACTTTGATCTGGGCTATGGCTGTTGCGGCGTGGCTTTGCCCTTTGAGTACCCGCGCTATTCCTGCAGCAATTTGCCGCCGGCCGGCTACAACGGATCGCAGTATTGCAACGCCGAAGTGGATGAAATGGTGGCACAGTCCCTGGTCGAACCGAACCGGGAAACACGCCAGGCCATGTGGCACGAGATCAGCGAGATCACGAATGACGAACTCCTGCATCTGACCATGTTCCAGCAGGATCGGCGCCACGCCATCAACAAGAACGTCTGCAACTATCAGTTCCGGCAGTGGACCAATATTGTATGGCCGAACCGCAGTCCGCATACCTGGTATCTGGCGGAATAAGGTCCTGAAGGGGTATTGGAGTAGTCGGGCAGGGCAACGGGGCTGTGCGCGTTGCCCTGCCCTTGCAAACCGCAAAGTGGTCTGTAGCCACAGCACCGGGCGTCCAGGGCCCGATGCGGTCTTCCCATGGGCCTGACGATTCGTGAATCGCTACATCATTCGGCGCCTCGTGCATGCGCTCCCCGTGCTGCTGGGGATCACAATCGTCACTTTTACCTTTACCGAACTGGCGCCCGGCGATGCCGTTTCGTCCATGATTCTCTCCCAGCAGGAAGGGCTGACCGGTGAACTCGACATAGCCGCCCTCCGGGCCTCCTACGGGTTGGACCAACCGCCGCCGGTGCGGTACCTGCAGTGGATGGCCGGCCTGTTTCAGGGCAATCTGGGCGTGCGGATCCGAAGCCGCGTACCCGTGGCGGAAGAAATCTCGCGCCGCCTGCCGGCCACCGTGCAGCTCATGGTGTCGGCGATGATCATTTCGCTGGTACTCGGGATCCCGCTGGGGACGCTGTCTGCCCTCCGGCAATATTCCCGTCTGGACTATACCTTGACCACCGGCGTGTTCATTGGCATTTCCGTGCCAGGATTCTTTGCGGCCCTGGCCGTCATCTACCTGTTGGCCGTGAGGCTGAACTGGTTCCCCACGGGCGGGTATTCCACCCCGGGCCAGGAATTCGGGTTCTGGGGCACCATCCAGGATCAAATCAGGTACATTCTGTTGCCCAGCATGGTGCTGGGCATCGAGAGCACCGCCGCCATCGTGCGTTATACGCGTTCCAGCATGCTGGAAGTGATCCGTCTTGACTACATGATGACGGCGCAGGCCAAAGGGTTGCAGCCGTATTCGGTAATCGTGCGCCATGCCCTGCGCAATGCCTTCCTGCCCGTGCTGACCATTCTGGGGTTGCGACTGCCGGATCTGTTTGGCGGCGCCATCATTATTGAGACCATTTTCAACTGGCCCGGCATGGGGCTGTTGTACATGGACGGAGTCTCCACGCGGGATTATCCCCTGATCATGGGCCTGGTATTGATCTCGGCGTTCCTGATCGTCATGAGCAACCTGGTGACCGACATCGCGTATGCTGTGGTGGACCCCCGCATCCGTTATGAGTAGTGCCGAAAACACGACCCCCCAGACCGCCCCCGGCATCAATGCAGGCCAGGCAGGCCTGGCCGCCGCGCGCGTCGAATCTCCGGGCCGCCGGGCCCTAAGGCGCTTCCTGGGTCATCGGTTGGCTGTCGGCAGCCTTGTCTTCATCCTGTGCATGACAGCGGTCATATTCCCCCTGGCCCCCATCGTGGCCCCGATTCATCCCCACAAGATCGACCTGCGGGAAGTCGGTGAGCGACCCAGCCGCAAGCACCTTATGGGCACGGACCTGACCGGACGCGATGTCTGGAGCCGTCTCGTCTACGGGGGCCGGGTATCCATCTCGGTCGGGTTGGTCGCCGTCTTCATCTATACCGCCATCGGCTTGACCGTGGGGTGCCTGTCCGGCTACCTGGGTGGCTCCGTGGATGCTCTGCTCATGCGCATCACGGATACCGTAATGGCCTTTCCGGTCATCGTCATCCTGATCAGTGTGGTGGCAATTGTCGGACCGGGTCTGTTCAATTCCATGCTGGCCATCGGCTTCATTGGCTGGACCGGGATTGCCCGGCTGACCCGCGGACAGATCCTGTCCGTGCGCGAAATGGATTTCGTGCTGGCGGCTCAGGCCGTGGGCGTGCCGCGCGGCCAGATCCTGGTACGGCACGTGCTGCCCTCCATCATCGCCCCCATCACGGTAGCCGCCAGCTTTGGCATGGCAGGAGCCATTTTGACGGAGGCGGCCTTGAGTTTCCTGGGACTGGGCGTCCAGATCCCGGTGCCCAGCTGGGGCAACATGCTCAACCAGGCACAGTCGATCGAGATCATTGAAAAGTATCTCTGGCTCTGGATCCCGCCCGGGTTGCTGATCAGCATTACCGTGCTGTCCGTGAATTTCATCGGGGATGGACTGCGCGATGCCCTGGACCCGCGCATGACGCTCGATTGAACATACCGCCGCAGGTGGAAAAGCGCCGCGCGGTGGCATCCCAAAGGATCCTGACACCCGGAACAGGAGGATGGAACTGCCATGATCATGGAGGGCAAGCGGCTGGTGCTGGACGAGCAGGGCGCGGTGCACATAGAGTCGTTTGGCGTGGCGCCGCCGACAGCCCACCAGCTCGTGATTCGGGTGACCTGCAGCCAGATCAGTGCCGGGAGCGAAATGAATGCCGTGCGCCAGCGGCGGCAGATTCCGGGGGCGACCGGACCCGGGGCCTCCCGTACGCTGGGCTACACCACGGTAGGCCGAGTGTGCGCACGCGGGGAGGCGGTCACCGATTGGGAGATGGGCGAACGGGTGCTGTGCTTTGGCAACCACGGCTCGCATTGGACCGTCACGCCGGAGGCAGACGGGACAGGCGGAGACATCATTCCCAACCAGAATCTGGTGGAAAGGGTACCCGAAGCCTTGACGGACACCGAAGCGGCATTTGCGGTGCTGGGGGACGTGGCGCTCCATGGAGTGCGCCGCGCGGAAATCCAGATTGGGGAATCGGTGGCGGTGCATGGTCTGGGCACGGTGGGACTGCTCGCCCTGCAGTTGGCGCGTTGTGCCGGGGCCTATCCTGTGATCGGCGTGGACGTGGCAGACGCGCGGCTGGCCCTGGCCCAGACGCTGGGGGCCTCCCATGTCGTCAACGCCGCGCGTGAGGACGCGGTGGCTGCAATCCATGACCTCACCCGGCTACCGCGGACATGGACCGGGTGGCTGCCCCATGTCGTTCCCGGCACAGGAGCCGAAGTGCAGATCCAGGCCTCCTCCAACATCCAGATCTATCGCACCATGCTGGCGGCGGCGGCGGACCGCGGGCGCCTGGTAATGGTGGGGGCCGCGCAGCACGAGGTGGAAATCGGGGCACACGAACTGCTGCGCCGGGAGTTGACAGTGCGCGGCTCGTATCAGACCGGCCAGCTGGAGCCGCACCCGTACTGGCCCTGGACCCGGGCCCGCAACCGCACCACGGTGCTGGGCATGATTGCCCGCGGCGACCTGCAGGTACAGCCCCTGATCAGTCACGTGGCGCCCTACACGGACGCGGCCGAAATCTATGCCATGATTGAGCACGGCAACGCAGGCGACTGGCTCAGCGTTTTCTTCACTTGGGAATGAACCCGGGGTGTTTCCCGCCAGGGGCACACGGATCGCGCAATGCATACGCCTGTGGCAACCGTGAAGTGTCGCCAACGCTTGGCCTCCGGCGAGAAGAGCACACAAAGGTCCAGGATGCCAGAGCCAGCTGAAGCCAATTGCCGAGAGAGGGCCTCGTACCGGTATTTTTCATCGGCAGGGGGCCAATGTCGCCCGTGATTGCAGGGCAAGAGAAATCAAGCAAACCTGCGAGCTGAACCTGAAATCACCAGCAGGCAACTCCAGCACGCATTCGATACCCTCTAGGCGAATGACAGAGCATATTCCCCTCAACTGGTCTTGATGCTGCCCCGCTTGGCAGCATCAGCATGAATGCTGGCGCTCACCGCATCCTCTGCTGCCCCAGCTGTGGTGTGGTTGATGCGCTCACGGAGACTTTCACCACAGCAGCACAGGTGTGCCGCGTGTGCAAACATGCCCCACAGTACGCCCACAATAGTGTCCAGCCATCCATTCGGATGACGCAGAGGTTGCTTCACTGGGGAAAAAGGGCCTGGTGTGGGGCCCTTGCATGCTCAAAGCGCGGCTACGGAATTTTCCAGAGTACCCAATTCCGCGATTTCGCCTCGAATGCGATCGCCAGGTTGCAGTTTCAACTTCTTGGAGTGGCCGACACCAGCCGGAGTACCCATGCTGATGATGTCGCCGGGTTCTACCGTCACGAACTGGGTGATGAAGGCCAAGGCCTCGGCCGGCGAGAAGATCATCTGCCCCGAACTGGCGTCCTGTTGCAGTTCGTCGTTCAGATACAACTGCATGCGCAGCCGGGTGGGATCCGAAATCTCGTCTGCGGTCGTCACCCAGGGCCCCATGGGACCAAAGGTGTCCAGCCATTTGCCCACCAGCCAGTCGAAGTAGGAGTCGCCGTCCTGCATTGGCAACTCATCCCGAAAGGTCAACTCCCGGGCGGAAATGTCATTGAAAATAGTGTATCCGACGATGGCGTCCTGAGCCTCGGCCACCGAGAAATCGCGTCCGGTGCGGCCGATGACAACCGCCAATTCCAATTCCCAATCGGCAAACTTCGTGGAAGCGGGAATCCGAATGGTGCCGCCGGTGCCGATCACCGCGCTGCACGGCTTCATGAAAAAGTGCGGTGTCATTTTTTCCTTGCCGGCAAAGGTCCCGCCGCCTTCCAGAATGTGATCCGCGAAGTTTCCCGCCAGGCACATCAGTTTCCCGGGGCAGGGCAAAGGCGCCATCAGGGCAATATCGTTCAGAGGCCGCCGCAGGTCGCCCGATCCCTGCGCCTGGGCCCACGTCACCGCCTCCTGGACCACCGCGAGGCCGTCGGGACCCGCCGCGAGCAACGATTGCACGGATGCGGCCAAATCCGGCTCTCCCCTGCCGCTCCGCTGCAGGGCCCCCGCGAGATCAATTACGGTATCGCCAACGACAGCTCCCGCGCGTACGGCGTCTCCAACGACATATGTTGCTAGTTTCATGCTGGACCTGTTCCTTGTCGAGTTGTGTTAGTGATTGAGCGTCCCCCGGGCAACCGGCAGGTTGATGCTGTCCTGACTTGCCTCTGCGGGCGATCGGTGTACAACGTGCAGCTTAGGGCAGAGCAACGCCAGGCCACTGCTGTTGACTGGCGGTGACATCGACCACAATGCCATCGGGGTCATGCACCTTGAAGGAGCCTTGGGGGGGATTTTGCGGATCGTAGGGACGACCATCGCCCACGTCATCCAGAATTTCGTTGAATCCCAGGTTCACAAATCGCTGGAGGGCCTGTTGCAAGTCCGGTACGATGACCCCAATGTGCAAGTAGTCCAGCATGCCGCTCACATGGTCCGGCCGCGCGGGCCCTGCATGCTGGAAAACGGTATAGTTGTGATAGCCGTCGGTCAACAGATATGCACCGTCCGTGGCCGACACTACGGTCAAACCCAGCGCGTCGCGCCAGAAGCGGATACTTTGCTCCAGGTCCGTTGCGCGTACGCCCACGTGAATCAAGGTCGAATTCGTCATGAAGTGTGCGCTCTCCTAATTCTCCACGGCAATTTCAGGCGGGGCCCAAGGATGTCGTATGGACCAATAGCGATAGCCGAGATGTTCAAACCTCAATTCTGCGTCCGGTACGGCTCGATTCATAGGCCGCCTCCACGATGCGCGCGACGCGCAGGGCATCTGCGCCGGATGTAGGCGGCGGACCTTGCCCCTGCGCGGCTTTCAGGAAATCGCGCAGAAACTCTTCTCCCCCCACGCCCCCATAAGCCGGGGATTCGCCCAGGGTGTAGTTGAAGGTCCGGCGCGGGGCACTGGCCCAGGATTCGTGCGTGGATTCGACCTGCAGAGTGACGGGGATGAAGTTTGTGGACCAGTACATGCGGCCTTGCCGTCCGTTGAAGCCGATGTAGTTGTCGTAGGTTGGGGTATCGCCATACCGCGCGCCCTTGAGCGCCAAGGTGTAGCCCACGTGTACGGTGCCCACGGCTCCAGACCGGAACCGCAACGACAGGACAGCCACATCCTCGACATCGATCTCTTCACCACTCCGGGTGGCGACTTCCGCAGACACCGCAACAATGTCGTCGTCGGCAACGTAATGCATCAGGTCAATGTAATGGCATCCCAACCATGCCAGCATCCCCCCGCCCGCGTATCGCTGTTGGAACATCCACGGAGTGGAAAGACGATATTGCACCTGAGTGGTCAACTGTCGGATCTCCACGGTCATGAGGTCTCCCAGCAGTCCCTGGCGATAGAAGTCGCGGGCCTGCCGTACCAGAGGATGGTAGCGATTCTGGTAGCAGATGCCCAACTGCACCTTGTGCTTCGCTGCGGTAGCCACAATATCGGCGGTCTCCGCCACTGTGAGGGCCAGGGGTTTCTCCGCCATGAGGTGGACACCTGCTTCCAGCAGGCGGGTAAAGATGGCGGATTTCATGTCGGTACGGACACTGGCCACAGCCAGGAAGATGTCTTCCTGAGCCAGCATTTGGTCCAAATCCGTGTAGGCAGCTGTCACCTTGTCTTCACGAGCCCAGGACCCGGTAGCCAAGGCCTTGTCGGTCCCCCAGATGGCGATGCTTTCGATTTCCGGCAGGGCTTGCAACGTACGCAAATGGGCCTCAAAATGCGGTTCACCCGCTCCTAGCAAGGCGACTGGGGGCATGGGATTGCTCCTCGACAAAGTGGTGCGGTTTCAGCGTGGTATCGTGATGCAGGGCCATCGCAACTCCCGGTCCGTGCCAGGATTTGTGCTCGGGACCTGCAAGTCCGCCTGTCTTTTTGTCTCCATATGATCCCCTAAGACGGGCCACGCACCAAACGGGGCGGGACGACACCTTAGGGCATAGGCAGATTCACGCGGACATTGCCTTGGGTATGCGATTTCAGAATGGCCAACATGATATCCAGCGTCTTGCGGGCTTCACGGCCGCTGGAGACAAGTTGCCCCCCGTGCTCCAGTACATGCACCAGTTCCGCCACGGCCCCGGCCTGATGAGTCAATGTGAAGTCCTGGGGCGGCACAAGGGACATGTAGGACCATTCCGTGTGGCCTGTGCTGCGGATCAGGGTTGCCTGCCGATCGGAAATCTCGATGCGGGCATCGTCACAGACCAGCTCGAACTGGGAGCCGGTAAAAGCCGATTTGACGCTATTGTAGTAAGCCTGTACGCCATTGGCGAAATGGATGTAGGCGTTGGCGGCAGGATCAGTGTCCGGATCATGACCGCCGTCGCCCTGGTACTCCGTGAAGTGCTCAAAGCCGGGTTCCATGACGGCGCAAAGCCAGGCAGGATCGGATTCGGCGAAGAAACAGATCATATCGATCATGTGGGTACCGTTCCGGAACAGCATGGCACGCGCACCATACAGATTGGAAATGATGTTGCGCAGCGCGCCTACAGAGCCGCTCCTGATCATTTCCCGGACCATGTGAAAGCTGTGGCTCCAGCGGCGCGTGTGCTCGACGGAAAGCAATACGCCATGGGCTTCCGCCGCGGCGATCATGCGATCGGCATCGGCCAGGGTGGTGGCAATGGGTTTTTCACATAAAACAGCCTGTGCGCTTCCCTGCACAGCGTAGACCGTGATATCGGCATGCAGGTGATCGGGGGTGACCACACTCACGATGTCCGGCTGTTCCCGGTCCAGCAGCTCCCGATAGTCGGTGTAGTAGTGCATGTCGGGCCAGACATCCTGCCAGAGGGCACGGAACTGATCCAGGGCTTCCTGGCGAATATCACATACGCCGACCAAGTCGGTCTGGGGATGTTGCTGGTAGGCTGCCGCGTGAGAACGTGCCTTGCCGCCGTATACAGGCAGGGCCGACAGCTCCTTCGGGCGGGCGGCACCGATGCCCGTCAGGCCGATGATGACGGATTGCAATCTGTGCATGAGAACTCCTGGGCAGTATGTCTGGCAAACAAGAGGCGAGCGAAACTCAGGTCGTTGCAGGACGTGTGGGTGTCTCCCTGTCTCTTCCTGTCGATAATGATGCCCCATTGCGCGCCGGCGGCCTATTGCGGTAAATGCCAGTTGGCGGGCATTCCCCCATGCTTGAGCAGTGGCTGTGGCGCGCTCTTGGGCACGGTTTCGTTTCCACTTGCACCAGAAGTGTACGCCAAGGCAAGAAAGCCGCGGGCTGTCGCCCCGAGCCCACAGGGTCATTGCATTCTAGAGTCAAGGGGAGACCAAGAGCAGGCTCTGCGCCTGCTCTTGGTGTACGGCCATGCGTTGGTTGGTATCGCGCGCGTGCCGCCGAGATATTGCCCGCCAACGTTGACCGCTGGTGGCCGCGGATGGGCCATGGTTGCAAGCCCAAGATCCTCGTCCGGGACCAACGCCGACGGTGGGGCAGTTGTGCGCACGATGGCACACTTCGTTTCAACTGGCGCGTCACGGTGCTGGAACCTTCCCTCGTCGAATACATTGTGGTGCACGAACTCGCACACATTACGATTCGGAATCACTCGCCCCAATTCTGGACCCTGGTCGAGAGCATGATGCCTGATGTACAGCATCGACACAGACGCCTGAGAGAAGTTGGGCCCACATTGCCGCTTTGATCACGGCTGCAAGTATATTGCCAACTCCAGAAGTTGCTCCATACAGGGCATTCATTAGACGCACTGGCCGGGTCCCGGCAGGACACCCATGCGCAGCCATTGGACCCTGCACCAGGGCTCGAGATGGCAAGGGAAGGCCCAAGACTGTAGTGGAACTGTCGGCAAGGACGGCGGTTTGGGCCTGGTGTTCGACCTCTGGGAAACAGCAGGCAATCCTGTCCTGACACCGCTGCAAGGATAATCCGGGCACGGCATCTGGGTTAGAATTAGCCACGAATCCCCATTTCCCCACAATCAGGAGTCCTTGACAATCCATGCAATGCAGCGTCATGACCTACAGTTTTCGCCGCACCTGCGAAAAAGGTGACATGGACATCTTCGGGTGCATTGACTTCTGCCAGACCCATGGCTTGGAGGTGGTGGAGCCCTGGAACCGGCATCTGCCCCAGGCCGAAGACAACCCGGCCTGGACCCGCACGGTGCAGCAAGCCGCGCGCGATGCCGGGGTCGCAGTAGGATGCCTGGCCATTGACGGCGCCCACATCTACGACGATTCGGCCGCGGAGCGGCAGAAACTGCGCGACAATGCCTACCACTGGCTGGAGGCGGCGGCCCATTGCGGCGCCCCCCAGGTGCGCATTGATGCAGGGGGGCCCGAGGACATGCCCGAGGCCGCCTTTGAAATCATCGTGGAAGGATTCACCGATCTGGTCGCCAGAGCCCAGCCGATGGGCATTGCCGTGCTGACGGAAAACCATTGGGGACCCACCAAGAACCCGGACAACACCCTCAAATTGCTGGAAGCCGTTCCGGGTCTGGGGCTGCTCTTTGACTCGCACAACTGGATTGCGGAAAGACGCGCCGAAGCGTGGCAAAGGACCGCGCCTCTGGCCCAGGCCCTGCACATCAAGACCTTCAATTTTGATGCGGATGGGAATGAGCCCAATGAAAATCTGGACCTCTGCTTTGACCACCTCACGGCAGCAGGCTACAACGGGGTCTGGGGCATTGAAAGCGTCCCGGACGACGGAGATGAAGCGGCGGCTGTCCTCATGACGCGGGATCTGATCATCCGTCTGGCTGGCGCATAAGCCCATGTCCGGCCGTCTTCTGCGCGGGGCCTTTTCGCTGTGGTGGGTGGTCGGCCTGCAGGGCTTGGCCGCGCTGGTGCTTGGCCTTTCCCTGCTGTTTAGGCCGGAGGGCACGGCAGCCTTCTTCTGGGTGGCCGTAGGGCTGTACCTGTTTTTCTACGGGACCAGCACTCTGTTCAACGCCCTCTTCCACCGGAGGCTGCACCGGTCCCGGTGGCAATGGTTGGGGGGTCTCTTGAGCGCCATCGGGGGGTTGGTGGCGATCTCCAATCCCATGGCGGGCTTTTATTTGACCGCGGCGGTGTTGAGCTATGTCGTCGGCATTGCGGCCATCATCAGCGGCCTCACCCATTTTGCGCGCATCCGGCAATCAGACCAGCGGGGAGTCCGCCGTATCGTCTGGAGCATCCTGATTGCGGGGGCCTTCAAGATGGGCTTCGGCGTCCTGATCATGGCTCGTCCCCTGGGAGCCAGTGTCTTCCTGCTCCAGTTTCTGGGAGCCTGGGCAGTACTGGGAGGGCTGGTTCTGCTTTTCATGGCGTACCGCCTGCGGCGATCCGTTGCCCTCTAGCCGTCCTTTTTTCTGCAATGGGGTGGAGCCTTGACTCGCAGGGCCAGGAAGCACGAGCGGGCCTAATGCGAGTCTTTGGGTTTGGGAGCCCCGGACCCACCTCTGAGAAAGTCGAAGTCTGCCCCTAGGTTGGCCTGCTGCACGTGTGAGGTATACAGGCTGACATACCCGCGGTCCATGTGCGCTGCCGGCGGGTGCCACGCGGCCCGGCGCCGATTCAGTTCCGCCTCCCCCACATTCAGATGCAGGCTGCGGCCCGGCACGTCCAGCGTGATCTGGTCCCCGCTTTCCACCAGGGCCAGCGTTCCGCCTACGGCGGATTCCGGGGTGACATGCAGCACCACTGCCCCAAATGCGGTGCCACTCATGCGCCCGTCGGATATCCGCACCATGTCCCGCACGCCCCGGGCCAGCAGCTTGGCGGGCAGGCCCAGATTGCCCACTTCCGGCATCCCGGGATACCCCTTGGGGCCAGCGTGCTTGAGCACCAGCACACTGTCTTCGTCAACTTCCAGGTCCGGGCTGTCTATGCGGGCATGGTAGTCGTCCATGTCGGCAAAGGCGACCGCTCGGCCCGTGTGCTGCAGCAGATGCGGGGATGCCGCCGAGGGCTTGATGATGGCCCCGTCGGGACAGAGGTTGCCTTTCAGCACGGCCATGCCCGCGTCCTGCTGGACCGGATTTTCCCACGTGGCAATGACATCGGCATTGAACCGTTCCGCCCCCGCGGTGTTTTCTCCCAAGGACTTGCCGGTGATGGTCCGGGCATCCATGTGCAGAAGATCTCGCAGTTCCTGTATCACGACCGGCAGGCCCCCTGCGTAATAGAAGTCTTCCATGAGATAGGAGCCCGAGGGCATGAGGTTGACCAGCAACGGCATATGGCTGCCCAGGTCATCGAAATCCTGCAGGTCCAGGGGAATGTCCAACCGGCCGGCAATGGCCAGCAGGTGGATCACAAAATTGGTGGAACCGCCAATCGCGGCATTCACGCGAATGGCGTTTTCAAAGTTCGCGCGCTGGAGGACGTGCGACAGGCGCAGGTCCTCATGGACCATTTCCACGATGCGGTTGCCCGCCCGGTGCGCCAGGCGTTTCCGGCGGGCATCCACGGCCGGAATGGCGGCGCCGGTGGGCAGTGTCAGCCCCAACGCTTCCACCATACAGGCCATGGTGGAAGCCGTGCCCATGGTCATGCAGTGGCCTTCGCTGCGGGCCTGACAGGATTCCGCCTCCAGGTATTGCTCCATGGTCATGGCGCCCGCCCGCAAGTCGTCGGTGAACTTGTAGGCGTCGGTTCCCGACCCTACATCCCGGCCTTGATATTTGCCGTTGAGCATGGGACCGCCGGAGACCACCAACGTGGGCAGGTCCACACTGCAGGCCCCCATGAGGGTGGCTGGCGTGGTCTTGTCGCAGCCAGCCAGCAGAATTACGCCGTCCACGGGGTTGGCCCGCAGAGTCTCCTCCACATCCATGCTGGCCAGATTGCGGAACAGCATGGTGGTGGGCCGCATCAAGGGCTCCCCCAGCGACATGACCGGAAACTCGACCGGAAAGCCGCCGGCCTCATACACGCCCCGCTTGACCTGTTCCGCCAGAATGCGGAAGTGACCGTTGCACGGGGTAAGTTCCGACCAGGTGTTGCAGATGCCGATGACGGGTCTGCCGTCAAAGAGATGCTCGGCATGGCCCTGGTTTTTCATCCAGCCGCGACTGACAAAGCCCATGAGATCGGTCCGGCCAAACCAATGCCGACTGCGCAAGTGCGTATTTGCCATGGAAGTCCTCGGAACTGGAAAGGGCGTTGAAGAAGCAGGGAGACAGAGTCGCGCATGCCTGCCTTACATGCTACACGGAAGTTCGGGGGCGGCCAATCCGTCTTGGGTACAAATCCGTCTTGGGTACAAATCCGCCTGGTGGAGACCTGCGAAGAACCGGGACAATATCCCTGGCCCCCGGTACCATGAGGACTGACGCGCTACGCCACAGGCCGACGGCAGGCACGCAGAGGCCACTCTCTGGACTGGGTGACAATCACCGACACGTCCCAACAATCCACACGGGGGCGCATCCTGCCCACGGCAGGAGCCTCCATGGGTTTGCGTTGTACCATTGTTACCGGACCAGCGGTACGTTGGGAAAGTATTGCGGGCCTTGGGTCAGGCACGATTTCCAGGCTGCCGAGCACCTCGCTGGAAAACCTGTCCGCATGGATGCCGACCCGGTTGCGATGCCCCAACCGGGATCAACGCGGCATCTCGGACCTGTCCCCTGTTCTCCCCAAGCCCATTGGAATCACAACATGAACGGCAACCTGCAGCCTGCCCAGCCTGACAGATTGCACATCGGAGACCTATCTCCGCCTCCGTCCGTGTTGCCCGCTTCGTTGCTGCCGATCACGGCGCTGGATCTGGAAGTCCAGCGGCAAGGGCACATTCGGCACATGGGCGCTATCCAGGACAACAGGCGTTTCGAGTGCAAGCCTGCGAATCATCGGGACACAGCGGCGGCCTTGCAGGCCTTGGACGACTTCTGCCAGAATTCCCGGTTCATTCTGGGTCACAACCTGATACACCACGACCTGCCCCACCTGCGCGCCGTCAAGCCGGACCTGGCACTGTTGCGGAAACCCGTAATCGACACGCTGTTCCTGTCGCCGCTGGCCTTCCCCCGCAATCCGTACCACCATCTGGTGAAGGATTACAAACCGGTGCGGGATTCACGCAACGATCCGGTGCAGGATGCCCGACTGGCCCGGACCATTTTCACGGATCAGTACATGGCATTACAGACCCAGGCCCAGGAGAATCCGGAGCTGGTGCGGTTCTTCCAGTACTGCTTCGCGACACCCGCGCCGGGTATTGCCCCCCGGGATTATCATGGCCTGGCCATGGTCTGCGAGACACTGGTAGCCTCACCCTTTCAATCCGACCGGGAGGCCCGGACGGGACTGATCCGATTGGGCCGGGACAAGGCGTGTCCCGTGCAGTTGGCCCGCGTCGCGGACACACACTTGCCGTTGGCAGAATCGCGGTGCAGCCTGCCCTATGCGGTGGCCTGGCTACAGGTAGCCGGCGGCAATTCCATTCTGCCCCATTGGGTCCGGCATCAGTTCCGCGCACTGACTGCCATCCTGGAGCAGTTGCGGGAGACTCCCTGCGGCCAGACCGACTGCACCTATTGCACGGAAAACCACGATCCGCACCTCCAGCTGCAGCGCTTTTTCCGATATCCGGACTTCCGCGTCACGGCCGATGGACAGCCTTTGCAACAGGCACTGGTCCTGGGCGGCATGCAGGGGCGTTCCCTCCTCGGCATTCTGCCCACCAGCGGCGGCAAGTCGGTCTGTTTCCAGGTTCCGGCTTTGGTACGGTACTACCGGCGCGGCCTGTTGACCGTGGTCATTTCGCCGCTCCAGGCCCTGATGAAGGACCAGGTGGACAGTCTTGAGGCCAAGACCGGCACCACTGCCGTGGCCGCGGTGTACGGATTGCTGACGCCACCGGAGCGCGGGGCCGTGCTGGAGCGAGTCCGCCTGGGCGACATTGGCCTGCTGTACCTTTCCCCCGAACAGTTGCGCAACAAGTCTGTGACCCGGGTGTTGGCCCAACGGGAGATAGGGGCCTGGGTCTTTGACGAGGCCCACTGTCTCTCCCAATGGGGACAGGACTTCAGACCGGATTACCTCTATTGTGCCCGGTTCATCCGCACCCAGAGCGCCTCTGCACACCAGAATGAGATACCCCCGGTGGCCTGTTTCACGGCCACCGCCAAAGAAGACGTGATCGAGGATATCCGGCAGCATTTCCAGGAACATCTGGATTGCGAACTGGAGTTGCATCAGGCCGGAGTAGAACGTCGCAATCTGCATTTCGAGGTGCATCTCGTAACGCAGGAAGCCAAGAACGGGCGCGTGGCCGAACTGATCCGGGACCGCCTGCCGGACGATGGCAGTTGCATCGTCTATTGTGCCACTCGCAAAGCCACCCGGGAATTTGCCGAGTTTCTGACGCATGTCGGCGTGCCGGCCGGGCATTTCCATGGAGGGCTGGAGGCACCGGCCAAGAGAGAGATCATGGCCCGGTTCATGCAAGGCGAAGTGCGCACCATTTGTGCCACCAATGCCTTTGGCATGGGCGTGGACAAAGAGAATGTACGCCTGGTCATCCACGCCCATGTACCCGGTTCCCTGGAAAATTACCTGCAGGAAGCGGGACGGGCCGGCCGGGACGGGGAGCAGGCAGATTGCCTGTTGCTGTTTGACGAACAGGACATCGAGGACCAATTCCGGCTGAGAGCTTTCTCCGAGGTAAACCGGCGTGACATCCAGCAGGTGCTGCGCGGCATTCGCTTCAAGGGGAAAAAACGTCCGGGGATGGATGTGGTGATCACCTCCGGCGAACTGCTCCGGTCCGACACGATGGACACATCGTTCGACCTTGAGGATCGCGCTGCGGACACCAAGGTCAAAACCGCGGTGGCCTGGCTGGAACGCGGCGGGTTTCTGGAGCGCCACGAGAACTCCACGCAGGTCTTCCACGGCAGGCCCCTGTTCGCGACATTGGACGAAGCCAGGTTGCGGCTGCACCGCCTGCAACTCTCGCCTGCCCGGCGCCGGAAGTGGGAGCTGCTGTTGTCCGTTCTCATCAATGCCGAACCGGACGAGGGACTGGATGTCGATTACCTGGCGGAACAGCTGGGGCGACTGTCCGCCAAGGGCGATCAGGACACATTGCAGACCCATGAAATCATGGATATCCTGCACCAGATGGCACAGCAAGGTCTGGTGTCCGAAGGTTTGCGCATGACGGCTTTTCTGCGTCCCAAGGGCCGCAATCATGCGCGCGGAGTGTATGCAAAACTGTGTTGTCTGGAACAGCACGTACTGGAAGCGCTCCAGGAGGCACAGCCCGAAGCCGAGATCGATACCGAATATCCCCTGAACCTGCGCCTGCTGAACCAACAGATGCTGGACCAGGGCCTGGATTACAGCAATCCCCAGGTCTTGCGCAACATGCTCCGCAGTCTGGCGACCGACGGCAAGGGGCGACTGGCCGGCGACACCGGCAGCATTGTGTTGCGCTATGTCTTCAAGGATCACTACCAGGTCCGGCTGTGCCGAGCCTGGCAAGCCCTCCAGACCATCGCACGCAGACGGCGTGCGCTGTCCACGAAAATCCTGGAGGCCCTGTATTGTGCCGTTGCCCCCGAGGAGCAATCCTCGCAGGCCGAAGTGCTGGTGGAATTCTCGCTGCAGAATCTGCTGGAGGCGATCCGCAGCGTGCGCGGGCCGAAGGACAAGGAAATGGCCGCGGTGGAAAGGGGCTTGCTGTATCTGCACGAGCAGAACGTCATTGTGCTGCAACAGGGTCTGGCAGTGTTTCGCCAGGCCATGACCCTGAAACTGAACCCGGAGGCTCGATCACGCCGCTACAACCAGGGAGACTACGCGCCCCTGGCGCACCACTACAAGGCGCGCGTGACCCAGGTGCATGTGATGAACGAGTATGCAGCGCTGGGTGTGGACAGCATGAAGGCGGCTTTGATCCTGGTGCGGGATTACTTTGCCCAAAGCAATGTGGCCTTCCTCCAACGCTATTTCCGGGGGCGGCAGGAATTGCTGAAACTGGCTACCAGTCAGCGGTCTCTCCGGCAGATCGTGGACGCATTGGGAAATCCCCAGCAGAAGGCCATTGTGATGGCCCCGCCCCACGCAAACATGCTGGTCCTGGCGGGTCCCGGGGCCGGCAAAACCCGGGTGGTAGTGCACCGCTGTGCCTACCTGACCCGCGTGGAACGCGTGCGGCCCTTCAGCATCCTGGTGCTCTGCTACAACCACAGCTCGGCCGTGGCCTTGCACCATCGTATCAAGGCATTGCTGGGATCTGAGGCCCGGACCATCATGGTCTACACGTTCCACGGACTGGCCTTGCGTCTGTTGGGCCACAGTTTCGACCCGGCCCGGCAGAAAGACAGGGCCGCGGCCGCCATCGATTTCGACCACCTGATTTCCGATGCCACCGCGCTGCTCCAGGGACGCAGGGAAGTGCCAGGCTTGCCGCCGGACCAGCAGCGGGAAAGGTTGCTGTCGGGCCTCCAGCACATTCTGGTGGATGAGTATCAGGACATTGATGCCCGCCAGTATGAGCTGATCTCGGCCCTCGCCGGGCGTACGCTCGCGGAGGAAGAAGCCAAGCTGGGCATTCTGGCAGTGGGTGACGACGATCAAAGCATTTATGGATTCCGCCGGGCCAATGTCAAATACATCCGGCAATTTGAGCATGATTACCAGGCACAGCGGTTCTATCTGGTACAGAACTACCGGTCTACGCGCCACATCATCGCTGCCTCCAATCACCTGATTGTCCTGAACCGGGATCGGATGAAAACCGGACAGGACATCCGCATCAATGAGGCGCGCCAATGGATGTTGCGCGGAGGATATCTGGCACGCAAGGATCCGGTGAGCAAGGGCCGGGTGCAGCTGATTTCCTGTCCAAACCTTTCCGCCCAAGCCGCCGCGACCGTACAGGAGCTGCAACGCCTGCGCAGCCTGTGGCCCGACCTGGAATGGACCGATTTCGCTGTACTGGCGCGGCGCGGCATGACCTATCCGGCACTCACCCATTTCCGTTCGGCTGCCGAACACGCCGACATTCCGCTCAATTTGCCGCTGACAGCAGATCAGACGGTCTCGCCGTTTCGGATTCGCGAATGCCATGCCCTGCTGGCCTACCTCCGCAAGGCGGGGGACACCCTCATAACGCCAGCCGGGTTGCAAAAGTGGATAAGTACCGGGACTTCAACAGGCAGTCCCTGGTACGCAACCCTCCGTGCGGTGGTGGAGAGCTGGGAGATCGAAACCGGGAGCAGCGAGTTGCCTGCGCAGGCGTTTGCGGCTTTTCTGATGGACTGTCTGCGGGAGGCACATCGGGAACACCGCCGGGGCACGGGTGTACATGTCGGCACTGTGCATGCCGGCAAGGGACTGGAATTCCGGGTAGTGGTGATCCTGGATGGCAACTGGCAGATTCACTCCGCGTGCGACCGGGAGGAAGAACGGCGCCTGTTGTATGTAGGCATGACCCGTGCCCAGGACTGCCTGATACTGATGCGATGCCGGGATGTCCGAAATCCTCACCTTGCCCGGTTGGAGGGCGAGGCCTGTCTGACGCGTCATGTGGCACCGAACTGGACCTATCCGCTCAAAAGGTATCGCACGCTGGGTATGAAAGACCTGAACCTGGGCTATGCCGGCAGTTTTTCACCGGACCACGGGATACACAAAGTCCTCCGTGACTTGCATACGGGCGACGCGGTCGAGTTGTTGCCCTCAAAAGGAACACTGTACAGCCAGGGACAGCCCATTGCCCGGCTGAGCCGGCAGGCGCAGGCCCAGGATTGGGGTCGTTTCCCAGGCCGTGCTGTCCAAGGCCGCGTATGGGCTCTGGTGCACCGCAGAACCGAGGACGAGGGCGAGGATTTTCGACGCCGGAATCGATGCAGCGAGTGGGAAATTCCCTTGGCGGAGTTAACGTGGGAAGAGGAGGGTCGCGATATCTGAGAACGCAGGTTGGGGACCAGCAGGGACATCGCGGGCGAGCCAGAGCCGCGCCGGGTGGTGGGTTCTGGCAAGTCCGGGGCGCCCGCAATACCCCGATGGCAAACACTGCCCAAACACAGGGAAACAAAATATCCGGCACCCCCCAGCACGGCAGAAGTACAGGGAGCCCAAGTGAGTCGGGGAGGACTTTGGGACGACAGGGGCAGGCTTGCCGCGCAGAGGAAACTCCGAATTTGGCAAAATCGGAGTGCCCTGTTGACCATACTCCAGGATCGTTGCCGCATATCCCACCATACAGATGCGCGGGCCTTTGGCCACCCAGGGCCATCTGAATCCTCTGGCACTGGCCCCTATGGCAATCTGCCCTTGGCATCATTCTTCACGCGGGGTTGCAGGATGTGCTGGGCCATTCTCCAGGACGGTATCCGCACCTGTTTCTGGCCCGGCCGCGGCGTTTCGGCAAGACCCTGCTGCTGTCCACATTGCAGGCATTGTTTCAGGGCAGGCGTGCTTTGTTTGCAGATACCTAGATAGGACAGCCGGGCAATTGGGACTGGGCGCAGCGCCAATGCCCTGTCCTGCGCCTGAACATGGGCATACGGGGCATTCATGATCCCCGAGCACTGCGGGATGACCTGCAAGACTACATGTTGGACCTGATCCGCCAAGAGGATGTCAGCATCGTGCCGGCCTCTCAGCCAGGTCGTATGCTGACCCACCTGATTCGGGGCCTGTTCCAGAAACACGACCGCCCAGTGGCCGTACTGGTTGACGAATACGATACTTCCATCACGGAAAACATCGATCGCCCCCATGTGCTTGAGGACATTCTGAATATCATGTGGGCTTTTTACGGGGCCCTGAAAGACAGCACCCCCTACATCCAATGCACCTTCATGACCGGGATCACGCGGTTTGCCCGGGCAGGCCTGTTCTCCAGAGCCAACCACCTGGAAGATTTGTCGTTCAGTCCCCGGTGCCACGCACTGCTGGGCTTCACGGATGCCGAAATCGCAAGCAGTCCCGATCTGAGGACTGACATGGACCGGTGCGCCGTGGCTCTGGGATGCACGCCTGCGGTGTTTCGGCAAGCCTTGCAGGCGTACTACAACGGATATCGGTTCAGCCCCCGCGGGGTGGCAGTGTACAACCCGTTTTCGCTGGCTCAATGCCTGAAAACCCTGCGCGAAGACGGACCGGGCACCTTGTGGACCCTGGCGGATTTGCCCAATGCCTAGGCGGAGTCCGGCACTCCGGACATGCTGTTTCGATTGTGGCGGCAAAGGGGGTACAATGCCGCCGACATGGAAGTGGCCCGCCACAACTGGCCTTTGGCCGTGTTGCGCCGAGTGCATTACGACACGGCGCATCCCGACCTGTCGGCTCTGATGTATCACACGGGCTATCTCACGCTCACACCGCCAACGACCGACACCGGTGCCCATGCCGTGGCCGCGTGGTCCTTGGGACGATACGACCAGGAGGCGCGCCGCTGGCAACACGAGCCCTGCCGCGTACTGCTGACAGAATTGATGCACCTGCCTGCCTCCGAGCGGAAACGAATCCTGCGGGAGAAGCAGCGGGATGACGATGGTGGTGCGCATACAGTCCGTCTCGTCTGAGCCCATCCACCGATCTCGCCTGGTCGGGCGAGACTTTGGCCTCCGCGGGACCGGCACATGCATGCCCTGCCTCCCATGACGCAAGGACATGGGGACGTCACTTGAAGACGTCGCTGGTCTGGGCTTCCAACATGGCCCTATTGATCCAAGACGCAGTGCCAAGATGCGACCGGATCACCGGCCACACCATCTTCCACGGACGCGGAAAGAAGTCGGCACTGTCCCCCAAATTGATTATGTTGAGAAACGGGTTGTCTCCGTGGAGTATGTGTCGTCTCAGGGCAACGACACTGGCTCAGTGATCGGTACACCTGCCACGGCATTCGTTCATGTCTGAGTCAGGCATCTGTCTTTTCCTGTGTTTTTTGCGTGGCCTGGATCTGTGCATGTTGGGTTTCCTGCGTGCTGTTCCGGCACTGGAGAGCCACTCCTGATACCTTGCGTTTGCCGGGCCCCACAGGCTCTCCTGGGCCCAGCATGGCGGCAGAGACCGTCAAGGAGCGCGCTCGCAGCATTCAGCGCAGCAGCATGAAGGTCGACAAAGGCATGCGCACGATGCGGGGATCATCCAAAGCAGCAGCATCGTCCTGGGTGACCAAAAGCCCAAACGGCGCGTTGTTGACGGCCTTTTCCAGAAATGAGCGGAGCCCCAAGGTATCTCGCAACGGATCAATGCGTTTCTGATATTTGATTTCCACCGGTATGCGTTTCTCGCCCAGGGTCAATACGAAGTCCACTTCCTGGTCCATGCCCCTTGGGGGATAGTGGGCCACGTCCAAACCCCGGATCGTCGCCACTACGGCCCCGAAAATGCTTTCCGCCAAGTGGCCCGCCAGTGTCGTGAAGTGTGGTTGTCTTGCCAGTTCGTCCGGTACCAGCGGGATGTATTCCTGCAGCCAGCTGGCTCTGAGGCCATGATCCACCAGACACAGCTTTGGACTGCCGCGTCTGCGCTTGAGACGGATTTCCAACGGTGGTACCAGATGCACCAGCAGGGAATCACCGAGAAACTTTAGGTAACTGTGCACGCGCTGGGCCGCCACATTCGCGCCGAGAGCCATGCGTGTCTCTTCCGCCAGCATGGTGGCGGTCGGAGTCTGACCGGCATAACGGCACACAAGCCGGAACAGTGCCTCCAGAAACTGCGCGTCCCGCTTCCGTCCCCGTTCGCCGATACGCAGGTCGTGCTGAATGACCCGCTTGATGACCGTTTCGTTCAAGTGAGCGGCCAGTTCGGCGAATGCAGTGTCCTTTTCCCGATGCACCACAGGATAACCGCCCCGCGCCGAGAAGTGCCGGAATGCGTTCTGCCGAAACTCCTGCTGGATGTTCCCGTGCTCCTGCAAGTCCGTCCAGAATTCCTTCTGCAAAAGTGCCGCCAGACCATTTTCCGGCAGAAAGGGAGCCGGAGCATCCAGTCCCTGCAATGCGCCAATCTCGGTCAGGGACAGTACACCGGCCTCCATCGTGTTGATACGTCCCGCGAGACTGTCCCGGCCCAATTCGATGCGCAGCGCAGAACTGCCCGTAACTACGGCCTTGACGGTGGAGTTGTCGACCAGGGATTTCAGCTGTACGTCCCATCCTTCCAGATTCTGTATTTCATCCAGAAACAGATACGCCGCTTCGCCCCTCTGCGCCAGGGCATTGAAGCGGTGCGGCGCGATGCGACGTTCGAACCAGTCGGTGATGCGCAGGATCGGCTCTTCCAACCTGGCCAGAGTTTCCAGATCGTCAAACTGGACCCGCAAGATGCACCGCGGATTCACGCCCTCGTCCAGCAGATCCTGAATGACTTGAAACTGCGCGGTCGTCTTGCCGACTTGACGGGGTCCCCGCACCACGACCGCCGGTGCGATAGTGGAATGCAGGCGGCGCCGCAGCTGTGCCACCAGATGACGCCGCGTCAGAGGCTGGACCGGCATGGCCTCGTTTTCCCACCATGGGTTGAAGCGTCGGAGATCTTCGATCAAGGGTTTGGGCAACCCTGAGTCGACAAAAATGGGCACTTGCTCGTACATGCCGTTCACGGGGATGAAATCCAAGGCAGGATGAGTGTAGCATTCTGTTTTGGTGCCTGGATGCAAGGGGCAGCAGCAGTCTGGTGCACTCTGTCAAGCACCGGTCCTGCAAGCAGCATCGAATCCGAATTTACGTCTGTCTGCAGGCCACAGTCATGCATGGCAAGGGGGCCCGTTCTACAATAATGCGGCAAGGCAGCCTGGCTCCGCCTGGAGCCCTGTCTTAGTGCGCCCGTGCCGCTTTGGCACGCGGTGCCACCCTGAAGACCGACCACAATCCCAACTGCCGCCAGGAATTCCTCGACCATGTCCCGTCACCAAGCCTATCTGGAACAACACCAACCTCGATTCATTGCGGACCTGCAGGAGTTCGTCTCGCTGCCCAGCATCTCCGCACAGCCGGAACATGCCGCGGACATCGAGGCGGCGGCACAATGGCTGTCTCGCAGATTGGGGCAGGCCGGCTTCGAGAATGTAGAACTGGTACCCACGGCCACGTATCCGGTGGTCTATGCAGATTGGCTGCATGCCGCCGACAAACCCACGATCTTGGTCTATGGTCACTACGACGTGCAGCCTGCCGACCCTGTCGATCTGTGGGACAGTCCCCCCTTTGCTCCGGAAGTGCGGGAGGGTCGTCTGTACGGCCGCGGCGCCTCGGACAACAAAGGCAATCTGCTGGCTGCGCTGATTGGCCTGGAAGCCATGCTGCAAACCGAAGGCGGCTTGCCGGTCAATGTCAAACTGTTCCTGGAAGGGGAAGAGGAAATCGGAAGTCCCCACTCCCTGCCGTTGTTGGCCCAGGAGCGGGAACGCTTCGCCTGTGATCTTTGCGTCAATGCCGACGGCATTCAATATGCACCGGGCCAACCCACCATTCTCTATTCCTTTCGGGGCATGGCCACTTTCCAGGTGGATGTACAGGGCGCCCAGTCGGATCTGCACTCCGGCATCTACGGGGGCACCATCGCCAATCCCCTGCACGCCTTGGCGGCCATTGTGGCTTCCTTTCACCACGCCGATGGCCGGATCGCCATAGACGGGTTCCACGACTCGGTCGCGGCCATCAGCCCGGAGGAACGGTCCCGCCTGGCCCGCGCGCCATACGACGAAACGCAATACCTGGCGGCCTTGGGCCTGGATACCGTGTTTGGCGAACCGGGCTACTCCACCAACGAGCGCGCCTGGCGGCGCCCCACACTGGAAGTCAACGGCATGTGGGGAGGCTTCCAGGGAGAGGGAACCAAGACGGTCCTGCCCCAGGCGGCTCACGCCAAGGTGTCATGCCGGCTGGTGGCGCATCAGGACCCGCAGCAGATTCTGGACGCGGTACACGCGCATGTGCAGCGCGTCGCGCCCCCCGGGGTCAGGACCACAGTCACCCCAGGAGTGGGCACGGCAGACCCGTACCTGCTCCCGCTCGCCCATCCGGGAGTGAAGATTCTGGCCGAGGCGTATCGGGAGCTGTATGCAACGGACCCCATCTACATTGGCAGCGGCGGCACCATTCCCGTCACGGCGGCGATGCTGGACCAGCTGGGTGTCTACTCGCTGGTCTTTGGATTCTGCGCCCGGGACGAGCAGATCCATGCCCCCAACGAGTTCTTCCGCCTTTCCAGTTTTGCGTTGGCGCAAAAAGCCTACGGCATTCTGTTGCACAGACTGGCGACCGCCGCCAGCCTCGCGTAACCACCCCAAGGCACAAAACAGCACCCGGAGGACCTGGACACGCCCTGCTGCCCGCAGGTGATCCGGGACCGGGTTGGCAGTACCGGTGGACGGGCTGCCTGGGCAGCCGCTTGGAGATTTCGCGGCCAGGCCGCAACGGGATTTCAGCTGTCCTGCATGAACTGGACGACCTGCATCAGGCCCTGCTCCAGGTCCATACGGGCCGACCAACCCCAATCCTGCAACGCTTTGGAGGAGTCCAGACTGGACATCTCCACTTCTCCCGGAGGCCGGTCGACATGGACAGGGGCGCGGTGGTAGTTGGTAAGGGCCGCCAGACGTTCAAAAATATGGCCGACCGATGTGGCTTGTCCCGTGCCGATGTTGTACACCCCGGAATGGCCATATTTCAGCGCGGACAGACAGGCTTCCACTACATCGGAGATATAACAAAAGTCTCGGACCTGCCGGCCGTCCCCACTGATGTGGACTTCCTGCCGTCTCAGCATGGCATCCGTGAAGATGGAGACGACCCCGGCTTCTCCGGCCGGATTCTGGCGCGGACCATAGACATTGGCCAGACGGAGCACGACCCCCGGAAAATTGAAGGCCTGCCGGTATACGTGCAGATGGTGCTCTATGGCCAGCTTGTTGACCGCATAGTGGTCCAGGGGCTGCGGCTGATCCTGTTCGCAAAAGGAGTGTATCGATCCGTCGGCCTGTTGGCCTTCACCGTAGATGGCACCGCCCGTGCTGGTGAAGACAAAGCGCTTCACTTTGGACACCCGGGCCAGTTCCATCAAGGCCAGGGAAGAAACCACATTCACCTGTGCGTAATCGACCGGCTCGCGCAGACTCTCCCGCACATTGACCCGGCCGGCCAAATGGAACACCGCATGGATTTCGTTGTGGGTAAAAATCTTGGCCAACCCGTCCAGATCCTTGAGATCCATGTGGTAGAAGAGGGCCCGGTCGTTCACATTGGCCTTTTGGCCCGTGTGCAGGTTGTCAATGAGGATGACATCCTCGCCCTGTTTGATCAGGGCATCCACCAAATGGCTGCCGATGAAGCCAGCTCCGCCGGTGACTAAAATACTCACTGCTGCGTTCCGTCCTGTGTCATGAGCTCTGGACTGCCTGATCGCGGGCGGCATGGGCTGCCTGCACTGCCCGCAGGAAGTTGCGTTCCGCAGACAGGATGTGCTCCAGCACGGTGCGCATGGACCACTGTGCAGGTCCCGGCACCGCGTCCAGATCGGTATCCTCCAGCCCTACGGTGGCGGCCAGCAGTTTGCCATAGGCCAGTTCCGCCTCGGTCAACATGCGTTGCGGCATGGTACGGTGCCGTCCCAGATCGGATCGGGCGCCCTCAATCTGGTTGACATGCTCCTGCATGTGTTCCCCCAGACGCAGCAGCACGCGGCGCACCTCGTCCCAGCGGGGCAGATCCGTCGGCAGAGGGAAGTCAGATTCGGGCACCTGCGTCAAGTACTCCAGAGACGCCAACCGGGCGGTCCGGATTTCGGCCAACAAGGCATCCAGCTGCTCGCGGTTCATAAACTAAGACCTCCTGCTGAAGACACACACACGATGCTGCATTGTAGTAATTGGGACTCAAGTACGCAAGCTCAGATATATCCTGATTCACGGGTCATGGAGATACCCAGCGGCAACGTCTCTCGCCGTGCAGCAGCTCCTGTCCCCATGGACCGGGGGCCGGTACGGGTGGCCCTACACACTGTACGTGTACCTCTACGATAGACAGGCAGCCTTGTCGCCACACCTGTTCAGGGATGTGTACTTGGGTATACCAGTCCCTAACAATTCACGTCTGTTCAATCAAATACCCCTGCCTGCAGAAGAGAGGAGAGAATGTCTGGCTGGTCGGACCGCTTCCTGCATCACAAGGCCACATACAGCGCATGCATGCCTGCGGCAGCCATGCTGATCAATACGCGCACCGGATGCTGGACCGTGGGTTACGGTGCGCCACGGATCCAGGCTCACCCTCGTCCGTCTGTCCCGCGCCGGGTGGTCTTTGACCCGATCCATGGCGATTTCCATGCACGGGCCCGCCTGCATGTCGCGGCGGGCGGCGCGCCGGCCGTGCGCAACTCCCGTCTGGATCACGGAACACCGGATGCAAAAGACACAGACCCCGGCTGGCCGGGGTCTGTGTGGGAATGCGCCGCCTTTATTGTGCCGGAATCCCGGTCTGGGGCCCAGCGTGGACCGCAGGTCTCGGGGCCTTCAGCCACCGACCGACTCCGACCAGTGCGTTGCCCAAGACCATGCGGAAGGGCACGGCATCCTGGCGCCTCTGCGCTGCCGCCCTCCGGACTCTGCGATGGTACTCGGCCTGGCGCAGTCGCTCCTCGTACTCGGCGCGTACCTCATGCAGTTCAAGCAATGTCATGATTTATTCCCGGATCTCCTTGCAGTGTTCCCGAATATTTCCTCATACGGGATTGTCGGTCCCATATGTGCCAACCCAGTCCCATGCCTGTGGCAAAGTCGTCCCAAGACGAGCACCGGCGCGCGAGCAGTGCACAAGACGGGGCATCGGTGTCCTGGGCACGTTTCCGAGCTCCGCCATTCCGCGCGGGAATCAAGGGTGCAAAGCAAAAAGGGCGGTCCCGGTTACCCGAGTCCGCCCTTGGCGTTGTGTTGCTGTCGCAGTCGGAGGGGTGTCAGACTCCAACGTACGAGACACGATCTGCATCCTTCAGCCGATTTCCCAATGCAATCAGCACCTCGGCCAATTTGATGCGTATGCGGGAGGGCTTCGCCGGTGCCTGATTTGGAAACCGGTACCCTTCCTCGATCCTCTGCACGCGCGCCCGAATGAGCTCCTGTGCGACAAGTATGTCCAGCATGTGCATGGCCTTCGCCTCCTGTCACGCCCGTTTCGACCTATACAGGTAGTGTCGGCCACCGAGATGCCAGACGTGTGGCAAAGAGATGGAAGATGTGTGCCAAACACACTGCACTTGTGTCAGGTCCATGCCAAACGGCCGCGCTCTCCATGGCCTTGGGCACAGCATGGCACGGGGAGCCAACGGGACCCCGCAACAGGCCCGCGGATTGTCAACCGGACACAGGCCGACAGCGTCGAGCTGCAGGGACGGATTGCGCCTGGGGCCGGCCGGAGCCCACGAAGTGCCCGACGCGGCAGCACATCAACGCACATAGCGTTTACGGTGTCCCGGGAGAACAGCGGCCGGATGGGGCAGCCACGTCAGGGTTTCGTCAATGCGTAGGACCAGCTCAATGTCCCGCAGGGCAATGCCCTGGACATCATTGGAGCTGAGGCGCACGGTCAGGCTTCGGCAGTCCAGTATCAAGACCGGATGATTCCAACGGCGCCGGGACATGGGCCGGGGTCCTGCCCCCGTATCCTGACAAGCCCTCTCCGTAGAGGGACAGTCCGTGCCGCGGAAGCTTTGATCTATTTTTAATCTTCCGGCGCGATTCCTTACGTGCTCCGGCGCGAACACTGTCTATCCTTCAACGAAATCCGCAGGCCGCTTTGGAGCCTGTGGCCTTTTCCACCACAGGGGCAAAGGCCCCAAGGAGTTTATTGATGAACAGTCGCACTCTTTCCGGCAGCAAACCCCGGGTGCTTTGGATCGGTCTTTTGGTCACACTGATGCTGGGTGCTGTCTTGGCCGCGAGTTTGTGGCAGCCTGTTTTCGGGGCCGCCTCGGTGCAGCAGGCTCAAGGCGGGGCGATCTCTTCCAACGAGCTGTACAGTGAACTGTTGCAAGGTGTGGTGAGCATTGAAGTTGTACGCGACACCCCGTTCGGTCCCATGGAAATGCCTGAGGACATGCCCGACCCGAAATCGCTGTTTCCAGGCCGGGAGTTTCCCACGCCGCAAAACAGAGGCACCGGGTTCGTCTTTGACGCACAGGGCCATATTGTTACCAACCAGCATGTTGTCGACAGCGCCACCGCGGTACACGTGGTCTTTTCCGACGGCAGCTGGTATCCCGCGACAGTGCTGGGAGAGGATCCCTTCTCCGACTTGGCCGTACTGGAGATAGAGGACCTGGACCGTGAGGTGGCTCCCCTGCCCTTGGCCGAAGCAGGAACATTGCAGGTCGGACACACCGTGTATGCGTTTGGCTATCCCTCCGGTTTGACCGGGGCCTTGACCCGAGGCATGATCAGCAGCATCGAGCCGGGCGGCATGGGCTTCGGAGCCAGCGGATACCCGATCCCCAATCTCATCTACAGCGACACGCTGGTGGTACCCGGGTACTCCGGCGGACCATTGCTGAACGAAGCCGGGGAAGTCACAGGCGTGAATACCGGGATCGCCTACACCGGCATTGGCACGCAGGGCCTGACTCTCAGCATTCCCCTGGACGTGGTCCGGAAGATAGTGCCGTCCCTGATTGCGGATCAGACATACACCTATCCCCATCTGGGCATTCGCGGCGGTTCCATCACGGCCGTCCAAGCGGCCGAGTTGGCACTGCCCAGAGTCAACATCGGAGCATTGGTGCACGCAGTGCAGGAGGGCAGCGCGGCGGCAACGGGTGGCATTCAGGCAGGCGATATCCTGATCGCCATTGGCGAAGACCCCATCACCAACTTTGGCAGTCTGGCGTCACAGCTGGTGCTGAATTACCAGGCCGGAGACCGTGTCGAGTTCTCCGCTCTGCGTGATGGCGAGGAGATCAATTTCCAAGTCGAGCTCGGGACAAGAGCCAGCCCGCTCCAATGAGAGCCCGGTTTCGGCCACCCCATGTAAACCGAGGCAGTGGCGAGGAGGGTCGGAGGTGTACTTCGGCCCTCTTTTGCTTGCCCATTGTCCCTGTCCTTTCCGGTGCAGCCAATCCCGGACCCGTAACGCACCGGATGCGTGCCCGTCCTGATCCGGTCAACCTCCCGACTTGCATGCCTTGCAGTATTCGATCGCGGTCCTGTCTCCTGCCACTCCCAAAACAACCGAGCCTCGCTTCAGCACCTTGTACCCGTTCGCGCTGACTTCACAACAGGCAGGGAAGCGTGGCACATACTCTCCATAGGGAATACCCGAATTGTACTGTGGAGCAAGGCCCGTCAAAGCGCTGGATACAGAGGCTTCCGATGATTCCGGCACGGGTGCGGCGTTGCAATTCTGTCCGCCACTGAATGTGCATTGGGCACGGCAAACCTGGACCCGTTGCCGGTCCTGGCTCTCCAAAGGCATCGATCCACTCCAGATCCGGAACAGGATGAACTTGGGCACCATCGTTACCTGTAACAGCAGCATCGTGCTCAGGACGACGATGAACAACAGATGTTTCCACGCCAACGCAACCAAGCCAGGGAGAATCCGGCTAGAATGCCCGTCACGCTGAGGCTTGACACCAAATGCTGTGTTGCGGAAACAGCACCGAAAGGGCAGCGCTGCAAACACTTTGAGGGGGGACTCACCGGGTCGGCCGCGGAATCCAGATGGGGAAATGAGGGTTTGGCCCAAGGTCTTGAGGAAAGTGGTAAGCATCCACAGAAAGGGGATCGCAACGAAGATACCGCTGATCCCAGGGGGAGATACACGACGATCATCTTGCCCCCATGGTGCAACCGACAACTCGGGTGCCAATGGCGCCCTGTCGGCCTACTGCACCCGAGGCCTCTTCGTGGTCGCCGCAGATCAGACTCTGCTGCACGTCGCCACTATCGCGTATGCCGCGGACGCGCTCCGAGATCAGGCGCACAAACGGTGGACCGGGACTCGGACTGCAAGCCGACTGCATACGCCGCGATCGAGATGCCGGATCACTGACAGTACGACCCATTCGATGAGTTTCTGTGGCCGCGACTGCAGGGCGAGGTGTATGTGCCCATCGCGGCCAGCGTCTATCGGCCGGACAGCTGTGGTCGATCCGGGCCTTGAACACCGCGTGGAGGTTGCTGAATTCCGGGGAGTTGCGTCTGCCGGATGCTGGCCGCGACACATGGCATCTGCCGCTGCGGGGAAGGAACAGGGCCGGGAAACCCTCCGCGGCGCCCAAGAAGCGGCCCGTACCAATCAGACCGCAGCCGAAATAGCCCGGCTGCAGGCCCTGTTGCAGAGTGCCGACACCACTGCCGCAGACCCTCCTATCTGACCGGACACCGTCTCAGGCACCATAGTCATGGAGGACCGCAGCACCGACCTTGCTGTGGGGCGGTTACCGGCGCGAGTTGCCGTTCTTCCCAATCGCATTGGTGGCCCGGAACATTCTCTCGCCGGAACGGCTCAAGGCAGAATCAGAATTTTGGCCCTGCAAAGGTGCAGGACACTCCCGTATTGGGTAAAAAAGATATGCATTGCAGGACCGGAAGCATCGAGCATTCCGTTGTTTGGCAGAGGAGTTTTCCTCTGCCAAGGCCATGCCACCGATGGCGTATAGACCAGTCACAGAACGGTATTCAGGCCGGGAAACCCCGTTGGTCCGGCCCATTGCAGGACCAACCGTGCCGATGAGCAATACAATTGTGACAGCTCCTTGGCTTGAATTTCCTGGACCGGAGCTGATCGTGCCCTGTTGGCCTGTAGCCGGTTTCCTCCGCCAAGCTCCGCCTTACACAAAATTATGTAAAATTATGGCAATTACGAACAACGAACGGATCAAGAAAACTCTCGACTTGCTGCGAGAGGGGTTACAACCCTTCGTCGAACGTCGCCTGAAGGCGGCATGGGGTGCTCGCTAGCGCTCGCGGCTGCGCCAGCGGGAAATCGTGGACGGACGCACTGAAGATCCCATACCCTGGGACAGCCACTTGCTTCTGAAAGTCTTGTGTCACCAATGGGACCAGGTATTCAGAATGGAGTTGGGGCAGGACATCCGCACCACTGCATACGCTCTGCTTGACGTCAGAAACAAGTATGCGCATGAACACAGTGTTGATTCCCACGATACTCTGCGGGCGCTCGGCGAAGCCCGCAAATTGCTCATGTTCAGTGAACGCGCGCAGGCAAGCGCCGGAGGTCGTCAAATTGCATGACGAATTGATGCGCACTATCCACAGGACTTGCGCATGAGACAGATACACCCGGGAGACAACAAGCGCGGGTCTCGGGGCTGTGCCAGACCCTGCCGTACCGATCCGGTCCTGGTCAGACTCTGGACAGTTGCTACAATTGGGGCACAGGAGGCAGGAACAGCATGGCTCTGACAGGAATCAAGCGGGGTCCCACGATCCCGCGCGCCGTGAGGCCGCTCCCGGAGGTCAAGATTCGGTATCCGACCGACGACGACGAACCCATGGCCGACAGCGAACCCCAATATTACGCGATCACGGATGCCGTTTTCGCCCTCAAGGTCCATCTCCAGCGCTGGGGCCAGACAGGCACCGTGCGGGGGAACTGTGCTCTGTATTACGACCCCGACAGCCTCACCTCCTATGTAGCGCCGGATGTGCTGGTGGCCTTGGACGTGCAGGTCCCGGGTGAGGAAGGCTATGCCCCCTGGGTGTATGGGAAGGTGCCGGACCTGGTGATGGAAATGGCTTCGCCGACGACGCATGCCCAAGACAGCGGCCCCAAGCATGCACGGTACGCCGCGCTGGGCATTGCGGAGTACTGGCAATACGATCCGCATCATCAGTATCTGTCGGAGGATCTGATCGGCTGGCAGCTGCGGGCCGGAACCTACGATCGGATTCCGGTGCGGTACGACCCGACCCGCGAGGCCCAGGTCGGTACCAGCCAGATCTTGGGCACCGACTGGGGACTGCTGCAGGCAAGCGGGGCCTTGCGATTGTGGGATCCTAATGCACAGACGTGGTACCTGACGGATCGCGAAGCGGAAGCGGCGCGCCACCAGGAGGCGGTCCGTGCCGACCAGGAAGCCGACCGTGCCGATCAGGAGGCGGTCCGTGCCGACCAGGAAGCCGACCGTGCCGATCAGGAGGCGGCCCGTGCCGACCAGGAAGCCGACCGTGCCGATCAGGAGGCGGCCCGTGCCGACCAGGAAGCCGACCGTGCGGCCCAAGCCGAAGCCGAAATAGCCCGACTGCAGGCCTTGTTGGGGAGCACCGGCCCTGCCAGCCCAGCCCCTTAGGCGCCGCCCGTCGCGCAGTCACGGCCGGTGTGCTGTGATCCTGCCTGGCACCCACCCGTTCCTGGGTTCTGCTTGCGACACCGGCCCGGGACCTCAACCCGGGGGGGAGAGACAGTCGTGGCCCCACGGCCCGGCTTCCATTCCAGACGTGCAGTCGCGCCGCGCCGCCGGAACACAGGACCTGCTCCCTCAGGTTCCAACCTGTTCGGGCAGCCCGCGCGAGTGACCTGGAGACCTGCCTGCATGTCTCCCCAGGGTCTGGGGTTGAACCTGCCTCATGCGCAAACCCCACCAATTCCCGTATGTAAGTCCCATGCAGTTTCAGGTCTCCATCAGTTCGGGAGTGCTGGTCCTGCTGACACAAGGGGAACTTTGACAACACACAATCCGAGACCTCAAACCCAGTGTCGAGAACTCATGTTGCCGTAGGCCCAATCCTGTATGCTGCTCGCAACGGTCCACCCGGCACAGTCGCTGTTATGCAACCTCGGCGGCATGGTTGTACGCCGTGTGCCATGTCACCGACACGATTCCCATGGACGCAGTGCGCCTCTTTTTTGATCCAGGGGCTGCGCCGGGAACGGAGGGATCAGGCGTCTTCGCCATCCACCGTGCGGGACGCGAGCCGTGCGTCCATAATGAGAAGCCCGGTGCCATCGTCACCAATCCGGCTGAGATGTTCGACGATCTCCAGTGTGGATTTCTCTTCTTCGACCTGCTCCTCGATAAACCACTCCAGCAGTACATGGGTGGCGTAGTCTTCCTGGGCCCGGGCCTCCCGGTACAGATCTTCGATCATGCGGGTCACAATCCTCTCGTGTTCCAAAGCCATTTCCATGGCATCCTGCACGGACTCGAATTCAGTGGGAGGCTGGTCAATGGCCTGGAGGACCACGCGACTGTTCCGTGCATTCAGGTAGTCAAAGATACGCATGGCGTGCGCGATCTCTTCTTGATGCTGGATTTTCATCCAGTGCACAAACCCCGGCAGGGTTTCCGTTTCAAAGTACGCGGCCATCGACAAATAAAGATGAGCCGAGTACAGCTCACTGTTCAATTGGTTGTTCAGTGCCTTTGCAAGCTTGTCACCTAGCATGTTCTATTACTCCCGTTAAATCTGCAGTACAGAGCACTGTAGGGGCGAATCCAGTGTAATACATCGCGCATAGCCGCAACAATCCCAGGGGGGTGCGCCTAGGCTGTTTTCCTCTTGTGCGACTGCCTGGATTGTCAACCGTTGCCCCTGATGCGCGGGCAACGAGGAACAGTGCCTAGAGAGCGCTGCCGCCGTTGCGCTGACTACGATGCAGGACCAAGACCTGGGGCAGTGGCAGTGCGCATGGTCATGTAGCGCTGTTCAACGCGCCCTGTCAGCAGCATGCCGCCAATCACCAGAAACCACAGCAGGAGCAGAGCCCCGGTGTACTGGTGGAGCGTGGTGGCCGCATCCATCCAGATGAACTGCATGCCCACTCCGAGTATGACGGATAGGGGCGCTATGCGTTTCAAGATGCCGCCGACCCTCCATTGATAGCGGGCGGCAATGACGATGGCCAAACCGGCGGTGGCGAAGCCAAGCTTGCCGGAGATTTCACGGAGCATGGCCATCGTTTCCCAAAAAGGCCCGGGAACGTCGAGGTCAGTGGGGACGGCCAAGGCCATCACTACCGCACAAGCTCCAGATACGGCCGTGAATATCCCCGATGCCCCGAACACTGCCGGGACGAGTGGTGAGCCTAAACGTTCCCGGATGATCCAGGTTTTCATCAATAGCCAGGCCGCGGCTCCCAATGCAATGCCCGAGACCCCGCGCGCTCCCCCACTCACGCCATAGGGCAACGGGCTGTCGGCGATGGCGTTCAGGGATTCAAGCAGAGTGGGCTGATCCGCATCGGCAGCGACACGTCCGATGACCATGATGATCGTTGCGACTGCCGTGAATATCAAGAGCATGCCGGCTTTGCGGGCGGCCGAGTCGGGGCTGTGGTGAGAAACCGATGGAGTGGCAACGCAATTCGAGTCTGGCATGGAGAAACATTCCGGTTGGCACAGAGGCAGGATATAGGTTGTGCTGGTGGCGCAATGTGACCCCATCCGGGACCAGCGGCACAAGGAAACAGCACTGCAATCCATTTTATATCAATTTTTCACACAAATCATGATCTGCATATGCCGGGAGCGACAGTTGCTTCCCAATCTGTGCAGTGTCCCTGTCATTGCACTCAGGAACGCTCGTCGCCTGCCATCCTTGGAATTGCCCGATCCCATCCAGGTCGTCCTCCGCAAAGGAGCCCTGCATTGCCTGTGCCTCTGGCAACACAAGGATGATCATGAGGAAACCCATGGCCTGGGCACAGCCCGCAAGCCATTGCCACAAAGGCCTCATGCCATGAAGGATTCCCGGTAAGCCGATGCCGTCAGGTCCGGATCCTCCACATGCATACGGGTGGGCTTTCCCACCCAGCGTGAGTTGGGATCGAACCCATCGGACGGCTTGCGGGAAAGTCCTCCGCATGGGGGAGAAGGGTTGTGCCCGCTACACAGGCATCAGGCCCTGGGCGTACAGAGGAGCCATCGTGAACCCTATCCGGCTTTCAAGCATGTTGCGGCCACCCGCCTGGTTTCACGATCAGAATCCTGCGGGGACCGTAGCCCAATGTTGCCAGGGCATCGATCGCGGAAGCCCATGCAAGGCGGAACCGGCAAGATCCTGGCTGTCGTGGCTTCGGGATGGCCGCACACGGATAAACGTCGCCTGCACGGCAATGTCTGCCACAGGAGAATTGGTTGCAGAATTTGTACCAGCGGGAACCAGCGGCCATCCCATGCCCGGCCCTCTTGACAGAGGCGTTTGGACCACCGATCACCTGTGGCCGGAGATCCGCGTCATATCCAGTCAAAGACCCCTCGGTACAAATCGACGGGTGCACAACTATGTCCGCGTGAGCATGGAGTGCGACCGGACGAGTGACTAATCGATGGCCTCTGATTCCCGATCACCCAGGCAGATGCATATGGCACCGAAGACATGACGCGCCCTGTGCAGATCCTGGATCTTGGGTCTGACCGCTAAACTCGCAGAGCCAGCCCGCAGGACTGCGCCAATCTCCGCATCCTCTGCAAGGGTGCCTGACTTTTGATTAGGGGCTTGTACACATGAGTGCGCAAACTCCTGCACATCCTGTTCACGGGTGGCCAGAGTCTCCCTTGAGAAGGCCCTTCGCCGTGCCGCAGCCCCCGTCCCATGGGCCGTGGCGCGCCCTGTTGCGCCCCGGTACTGTGATCCTGGGACTGCATGCTGGCATGTGTACTTATGTATACAAGTCCCTTTGGTTACAATGCAATCTGCAGATCCCATTCCTTTGCAGGAGAGAAGAACCCATGTCCCGCAGCGAATTGCAGGCCAAACTTGACGAAATCAGAGCCACGCGCACCGAGGTCCTGCAGTGCCTGCAGGATGTCCCGGATTCAGACACCGATCTGGAAACACCAACCTCGCGCACATGGCGCAATCTCGGCATAATCCTGTTGCGCTTCGGCGATCACATGCGGGAACACGGCAACCAGATTGCCGGCATCCGACAGGCTTTGGGTCGCGGCCCTACCGATGTACAGCGCAAACTGGGCGAAGCGGAAGAAGCTTGGGGCGAACTGCTCGGTGCGGTGGCCGGTCTCACCGACTCGGATCTGGACGTGGCGCCCGAGGCCGGGGGTTGGTCCACGCGCGAGACTCTGGATCACATTCTCCAGGCGGAAACACATTATCTGGAAGCGGTCAAGTCCGCATTCCGGCAACGCGCATCGGAGAGCTGACCACCTCAGCGCGCCACGGCCGCCGAGCCCAGTTGTTCCCGCAGCCAACCGCGCAGCGGCACGTCCTCGTCCTGCGGCGAGGAGTAGCCGTGGCCGCCACTCGCGGACACGCCCAGCAATTGTCTCTGAATGGGATCGCACCGGTGCAGATAGTGCGCAATGGTCATGTCGTCCCGGGGCCGCAGCCAACGATAGCTGTAGCCGTAGAAGAGCACCTTGCGGGTATAGACTGAGGTGTTGGGGCTGGAGGCATGAAAGATGCGCCGGTCAAAGTACACTGCCGTGCCCGGCTTGGCCAGCACCGGCATGCCGTTGGCCGGCACGCCATTCTGGACCTCCTGCAGCCGATTGGTGAGATGGCTGCCCGGAATCACATAGAGATTGGCCCGGCCCGGCTCGGAAGTGTCCGTCAAGAAGTAGGCGATCTTCAGCGAAATGCGGGGCTGCGGTTCCGTCTCCAGCTCCTGATTCAGTCTGCCGCTGTCCTTGTGCCAGTTGTAGCCGGGATCCGGATCCTCCGGGCCCAGCGGTGGCGTGGAGATCAGGTGGGAGTGGTACAGCTGGATGTTCCAGCCCAGAATATCCCATACCTTGGGGAACGTGGTCGGCCAGTCCAGCAACTCCATGAAGACATCATCCTGGCCGATAAAGTCCAGGTAGTTGATGCGGGCATTGTCCGCCAAGCCCTCGGCCTCCATCTTCTGCTGGACAATGCGGTCGGTGGCTTGGGCGGCCCGTTCCACGATCTCGGGGGGAATGGCATCCTCCACCAGAAAGAATCCATCGCGGTCGAATCTCTCCCTTTCTTCCTCTGTCAGTCTGTGTTGCAGCCACTCACTGTGCATCTCTACCCCCCTTGGCTGGACGCGCCCCAAGGCTTGCCATTGCAGACAAGATCCTGAATCAGTTGCGAAAACAAGGCTGTGGCACCTTCCGGCAAAGCGCCAAATTGGCAGGCGCACCTGATCCTACACGCACCTCCCATTTTGGGCAATCCGGAATCCGGGACTACGGGACATGGGCACTGGCGCTCTCCAAGGTGATGCCCCAGTCATCGGCAGCCTGCACAGCACGCACGGGCAGCTGGACTTTCAGGTGGCTGTAGTCTCGAATTACGGGATTGGGCACCAAGTCCCGAATCATGGCGTATTCGTCACAGCACTCGTTCTTGGGACAATGCACACAGTCCACCCATACCTTGGGGCTGATGTTGTCCATGCCTACCTGCCGAAACCCCAGTTGGGCGAAGAAGCCGGGCACCAGGGTCAATGCACACAGCTGCTGATACCCGAGTTCCCGACCCTTCCTGACGATTTCCTGCACCAACGCCTGCCCCAGACCCTGGCCTTGGGCCTCGGTGGCTATGACCAGTGATCGCACCTCCGCCAGTTCCGCCGTAAGGTGCGTGAGCGAAGCCCCTCCCATGACCTGGCGGCCGGACAGCCTGGACCGGTCGGCATAGACAACGGCCACCACCCACCGGTCCAGGCTGTCCCGGATGGACTGCTCGTCGCGGTAGAGCATCACGTTGCGGGCTGCATAATAGTTCACCAGGGCCGCCAGCACCGGTGCATCCTGCACCTGTGCCCGTTCAATGCCGGTCATGCCCCACTCCCGCTTCCCAGGCCACGGCCTTAGAATTCCTTGAGGATATCCCCGACTGTCCTCACCGCCGTTTCCAGCTCCGCCTCCGTGATGATGAGCGGTGGCACAAAGCGCAGCACGTCGGTGCCCGCGGAGACCGTCAACAGCCCCGCTTCATATCCCTTGGAGACCACGGCATTGACATCAATGTCCAGTTGCGCCCCCACGATCAGGCCCTGGCCCCGAATCTCCTTGATGTGGGGCGAATTCAGTTCGGACAACAGGTCCTGCAACAGCCGCCCCTTGGCCTGGACGCCTTCCAAAAACGCCGGCTGCGCAATCCGGCCCAACACATTGCGGGCCACGTGGGTGGTCAGGGGATTGCCGGCAAAGGTGGAGGCATGGTCTCCCGGATGAATGGCATCCGCCACCTTCTGCCCCATGCAGATGGCCCCTATGGGCAGGCCGCCCGCCAGGGACTTGGCCAGCGTCATGATGTCCGGTGGCACATCATCCCCGACAATGGATTGATATCCCCACAAATGCCCCGTGCGCCCCATGCCGCACTGCACTTCGTCGTAAATGAGCAACGCATCCACCTCGTCCGCCATCTCCCGCAGCCCGTGCAGAAACTCGGGGGTGGCCAAGTTGACGCCGCCTTCCCCCTGCAGGGGTTCCACAATGATGGCGCAGATGCGCTCGTCCATGTAGGCACGGGCGCTGTCCAGGTCGTTGTAGTTGGCAAAGCGCACCCCGGGCATCAAGGGCCGGAAAGGGTCCTGGTACTTGGCCCGCGGAGTCGCGGCCAGGCTGCCGAACAGGCGGCCGTGGAAAGCGTCCGAGAAGGCCAGGATGCAGTACTTGTCATCCACATCCATCTCATAGGCGTAGCGCCGGGCGAACTTGAAGGCCCCCTCGTTGGCATCGGCGCCCGTCAGACAGAAATGCACCTTGTCGGCGAAGCTGTGTGCGCAGAGCATGTGCGCCAGCCGCGCGTGGGGAGCCGTGTGATACAGATTGCTGAGGTGGTAGACCCCGCTGTCCATGACCTCCTGCAGGGCGGTCTTCATCTCGGCATCCCCGTAGCCCAACGCGTTCACGGCGATGCCGGACACGCAGTCCAGGTAGGCCTTGCCCTCCGTGTCATAGAGCGTGGCGCCCTCCCCGTGGGAGAAGACCAACGGCGGGCGGCCGTAGACTCCCAGCACATACTCCTTTTCCAGATCGACAATCTCTTGCGTTGTGCTCATGTACATTCCCTTCCTTGCCGTCAGGCTTGCTTGAAATTCACGGCGGCCGTGTCAACTGTCCCGCCGCATCAGGCTGAAACTCTGGGCCGTGGGCCCGATGTGGGGCTGCGTGGCCAGAAAGAGCGCCAGGGGCACCACATCCTCCGGCTGCTTGAACCATTCCGAAGACCAGTTGGGGGGCGGCTCTGCCTGCTGGCGTGCCCAGCGGGTCATGTCCGTGTCCACAGGCCCCGGCACCAGTTCATTGACGGCAATGCCGACATCCCACACCTCCTGCGCCAGCACCCGCGTCAACATCCACAGGCCCGCCTTGGAGCAGCAATAGGCCGAAGAGCGGGCGGCGCCGCGGTGCCCCATGCCGGATCCCACCACGATAATCTTGCCGCCGCCCCGCGCCTGCAGATACGGCACCGCCACGCGGGCACAGTGATAGGCTCCTATCAGGTTGGTCTGGATCACCTGCGCCCACAAGGCAGGATCACTGTTGTCAATGGCGCTTTTCTCCAGCTCGACTCCGGCATTGATGACCAGAATGTCCAGACCGCCCCATGCGGTCACCGTCTGCGCACACATCGCCTCCACTTGCGCGATGTCGGTCACATCACAGGTCAGGGCCAAGGCGCTGCCTCCCGCGGCGGCAATCTCGGCTGCCACGGCCTGTACCTGGGCGGTGGTCCGGGCGGCACATGCCACCTGGGCCCCTGCCCGGGCAAAGCCCATGGCCACGGCCCGGCCAATGCCGCGGCCCGCCCCGGTAATCAGGGCCGTGCGGCCCTGCAGTGCCTGACCTGCCATGTCCTCACCGCCGTATCTGTTCCGAGGGCACCACGCTGGTGCCCTGCCCGGGCGCCAGCCCAGCCAGGTTGGTGATCACAGCCTTGACCACACCCTGCTCCACGGCCTGCAGCGCGCTGCGCACCTTGGGAATCATGCCGCCCTGGATCAAGCCTTCCGCGATCCACTCCTCGGCCTGGGCCGCGGTCAGGGCCCGCACTGTGCGCCCCGCGATCTTGACTCCGGGCACGTCGGTCAGAAAGACCAGGCGGGTCGCGGCCAGCGCCACGGCAATGCCCGTGGCCGCATGATCGGCATTCACATTGTAGTGGCGGCCATCGGTCTGTCCGAGCGAAATCGGGCTGACCACCGGCACGTACCCTTGCGCCAGCAACAGCTGCAGCAGCCGGGCATTCACCGCCGCCACTTCACCCACCTGTCCCAGGTCTCCCTGCGGATGCGCCATCTTCGTGACCTGCACAGTGCCGTCATCCACGCCGGAGATGCCGCAGGCGGGCTGCCCAGCCGCAGTCAGGTGCCGCACCAGACGCTTGTTCAACAAGCCGCTCAGCACCATCTCGGCCACATCCAGGCTGTCCGTGGTGGTGACCCGCAAGCCGTCCAGGAATTCGGGTTTCACCCCCAGCGCCTGCTGATAGTGGGCGATGGTCTTGCCTCCGCCATGGACCACCACGACCCCTTCCCCGCCACGGCGCAATTCCTGGATGGCAGCGACCAGGTTCCGCAGAAAAGACTCGCGGTCCAGTTCGGCCCCGCCAATCTTGATGACGGTGGGGGCGGGACGAGGCAATGCACTCATGGCGGCCGCGTGCACGATGGTCCGGTGCGGGCTACCGCAAGCCGGTGGTCTCCGGCAGGCCCAGGGCAATGTTCATGTTCTGGACTGCCTGCCCGCTGGCTCCCTTGATCAGGTTGTCGATGCTGGACACCACGACATAGTCCGTCCCCTGGGAGCGTTCCGGATGCGATGGCGTGATGCTGATGGCGCAGCCATTGGAATGGCTGACATGTCGGACGGAAGCCAGCGCCCCGGGCGGCAGGACCTGAATGAAGGGCTCCGCCGCGTAGGTTTCGGCATACAGGGAGCGTATGTCCGCCTCGGACACGCCGCGCCGCACTGACACATACATGGTGCTCAGAATGCCCTGACTCAACGGCGCCAGGTGCGGAGAGAAGATGATGTCAAACTCCTGCGCTTGACCGTTCGCCTGGCCCAGCACCAGTTCCATCTCGGCGATGTGCCGGTGCCGATAGCCCACGTTGTACGGACTCAGGTTTTCATTGGCCTCGGCGTAGAGATAGGGCAGCCTGGCCTTGCGGCCGGCCCCGCTCACGCCGCTCTTGCTGTCCACGATCACCCGCGCTTGCAGCCAGCCGGCCTTGGCCAGCGGATACAGCGCCAGATTCACGGACGTCGGGTAACAACCGGGATTGGCAATCAAGCGGGCTCCGACAATCTCCTGGCGGTTGACCTCACTCAATCCATACACGGCGGACCGCAGCAGATCCGGAGCCGTATGCGGAACGCCGTACCAACGGGCATACTGGTCCGCATCCGTCAGGCGGTAGTCTGCGCTCAGATCTATGACCGTGGCTCCCGTGCCATGGAAGGCCCGGACCGGTTCGATGGACTCGGCGTGGGGCAGGGCCATAAAGACCACATCCACCTCGGCAGCCCGGGCCAGGGCAGACTCCAGGGCAATCAGCTCATGATCCCACGGGCTGGGAAACACGGCACTGTACTTGCGTCCGGCGCTGCGTTCGCTGGTCAGCCAGACCAACTGCGTCTGGGCATGACGCGCCAGAATGCGCAACAGCTCAAATCCGGTGTATCCGGTGGCTCCCGCAATGCCCACTCGTATCATGCTCATACCTCTCCAGGTCTGTCTGCATCCATAAAAAAAGCCCTCCGACCGGAGAGCCTTGCTGGCACGGCTTGCCGCAGCCCACACCCCTGCCGGGAAACATCAGCTATGGCGAATTGGACCTCCTGCACACAGGAATCGGCGGGGCGAAAGGGACAGACATGACAAGAGTGTAGCACCTGCCACGGAAATGTGCCAACCGGATTCATGGGCGGCCGCGCTGATCCGCAAACCTGCGAATGGCGACAGCCACCTTGGGCGGCACGCCATGACTGCCGTTGCGCAGCCCTGCCAGGATGCGGTGGGCCGTCAGGCCGCGGTCGAAGGCTTGATTCAGGCTGCGCTGATTGATGCGATATTCATACACCGTGGCACTGCGCTGCCAATGGGCCACCTGCTCAATGTTCATGCGCTGACGCAAGGGCAGGGCCAAGGGCACTTCAATGGAAAAGTCCTCCTTGACCGTGAAGCGGGGCTGCACCTCCTCTCTGGCGGGGACCAGGTCTGCGCCTTGCCAGATCGCCCCGTCCCGGGTCAGACGCAGGAGTGTCCGGTGGCGCTGTTCCGCCACCTTCAGGGCCCCCAGCCAGACCATGGGGCCCAGCAACAGGAAACGGGCCAGCTCTCCCTCCACCAGATCCCAGTCCTTGAAGCCCTTGACGAACCGGTCGGCTGTCCGATGGCGTACATACCAGTCATCGTAGTTGCCGTCGGGCCGTTGGAAATCGGGCATGTGTTCCCGCAGGAAGTCCACCAGATCGGCCAGGGCATACCAGCGTGTGGGCTGCAAGCTGCGGCAGTAGCGGAGGAAGGCGTCCCGGGTCGCCCGTGGATTGTGCTGCCAGCGTTCCCGGTTGTACAGCTCCAGGGCAGGCACCCGTTCCAGGTCATCCCAAGCCGGAGAATCGCGCCAGGCTTCCCAGAGCTGTCGCCGCTGATCATGGCGGGTCAAGTCAAGAAAGTCGTTGGCCCGGTTGCGATTCAGGGCCACAAACAGCAGGCCGTCTGTCTGTTTTTCCCCCTTGATCAGTCGCAGCCGGTTCAAGACATGCAGCAAGAGGGCGCGCCGGACCTCCAGCTGCGGCGTGTCCGGAGGAGCCAGCAGCCGTTCCTGCAGCCGTTCCGCATCCGGCTGCGCCAAATCCTGCCCTTCCAGCCGCATCGGCGCCCCGGCCAGGCAGCCAATGACCGAGCCCACGTCATTGAGAAACTCATCCGTGCCGTCCTGCACTTCCCGGCGGGAAGGCGCCTGCGCATAAGGAATGGGAATGTCCCCTTCGGATTCATCCTCGGCCGACAGCGGAATCTGGTCCAGGATGTCCGACGGGATGTAAATGATGCGGTGGGCCCCGGGGCCTTCCCCTTCAAAGCCCCGTCCGATCAGTCCATAGTAGTAGAGCAGTTCGGTCAGACTCCGCGGATTGTGCCAGGGTTCCATGGCCTTGAGCTGCTCATCGCCCATCACCTCCAGGGTCCCGTAGGCGCGGGTGAACTGGGCTTCCGCCTGCCGGCCCTGGGACTTGGCCAGCGTGCGCAGGGCGGTCTGCGCCTCTGGATATTCGCTCTGCATTTCCTCCAGCACGTTCTGCACCGAATCCGGGCTGCTCAGCTCCTGTGCCAGCAGGGCCACCCGCTCCGTACCGGTGGCATCGATGTTGGCGCTGCGCATTTCCCCAATGATCTCCAGCATCAGCGGAGAATGGTCCCGCAACATCGTCAAAGTGGTGGGCATGTCATCTGCCTCCTTGACAGGGCAGGAGCACGGGATATACTGTCAGCCATCGCATTGAGGTACGCAATGAAGAACATACCTTGGAACTTCCTGCCCGGCATTCTGCGGAATCTGGGCGTGGCGTGGCGGCTGATGCAGATGCCCACAGTGTCGCCCTGGGTCAAGTTTCTCTTGCCGTTGCTGAGCCTGTTGTACTGGGTCTTGCCCATAGACCTGATGCCGGGACTGCCCATGGACGACTTGTTCCTGGTCCTGATTATATTCCCCCAGCTGATGATACGCCTCTCACCGCCGGAAGCCGTCGCCGCGGCGAGGCAGGGCGGGGCCTACCCGGCCGCGTCTGCCGATTCCGAGGATGACGCGATTGAAGCTCCCTGGCAGGTCGTCAAGTAGGGAATGTCTGCCCGTCCGGGCAGCCCGCGGGAGCCCGCCTACGGGCCTGCCGCAAAGGTCACCGGAGACAGCACCTCTCCAATCAGGTCGTACGGCATGGCCCCGGTGACCTGCACGGACAGCATGTCGCCGGGATGGGCGGACGGGGCATCGGGAATCAGGACCAGGCCATCCACCTCCGGGGCGTCCCGGTAGCTGCGGCCCAGCAGCACCGGTCTTTGCGCCTCGTCCTCGCCCCGACCTTCCACCAGCACATCCAGCCGCTTGCCGATCTGGGCCTGATTGCGGGCCAGACTGATGGGCTGCTGGCTCGCCATGAGGCGATGCCAGCGTTCTGCCTTGACCTCGGCCGGCACCTGGTCCGGCATGTCATGGCTGGGAGTCCCGGGCTCCCGACTGAACTGAAATGCCCCTACCCGGTCAAACTCCACGGCCTGGACAAAATCCAGCAGGTTCTGAAACTCCTGTTCCGTCTCGCCCGGGAACCCTACCATGAAGGTGGTGCGCAGAGCCATGTCCGGCATCGCCGCACGCAGGCGCGTCACGTGGTCCCACACCTGTTCCAGCCGGTGCGGTCGCCGCATCCGGCGCAGGACATGGGCGTCTCCGTGCTGCAAGGGGATGTCCAGATAAGGCACGATGCGAGCCTCGGTCGCCATGGTTTCCACCAGCGCGGGGGTGACATGCCCCGGATAGGCGTACATGAGCCGCACCCAGGCCAGGCCCTCACCACTGCGGCGGCAAATCTGCTGCAGCAGCATGGGCAGGGAATTCGGCTCCTGCCGGTCCCGGCCATAGTCCGTCGTGTCCTGGGCGACTATCACCAGTTCGCGGGCTCCGCTCTGCACCAGCGCCTGGGCTTCCGCCAGCAGGGGTTCCAGGGCCCGGCTGCGCAGTTTGCCCTTGAAGGAGGGAATGGTGCAGAAGGCGCAAGGCGCATTGCAGCCGTCCGAGATTTTCAGGTAGGCGCTGCCCGCCTGCAGCGGCCGCGGGGTGACAGGCAGTGGGTCCGGAGTCTCCGGATCTCCCAGCAGGGAGTAGGCCTCCTGTCTGCGCCCCTGGCTCCCTTGCCGCAGCGTCCGCGTCAGCGGCACAATGTCCCTCCAGCGGCGCGTGCCCAGCAAGCCCTGCACCCGGGGCACGGTGTCAAGGATCAGCCGGCCTTCCCGCTGGGCCAGACAGCCGGCCGCGATCAGGGTCTGGTCCGGCCGGAGCCGGGTGGCCTGAGTCTGCAGCGCCGCCAGCGACTCCTGCACGGCCGCCTGCAGAAAGCCGCAGGTGTTGACGATCACCACATCCGCCATCGCCGCATCGGCGGTCTCCTGGAAATCCGCCGCTTGCAGCAACATGTCCATGCCACGGCTGTCTGCCTCGTTCTTGGGACAGCCCAGGGTGATCAGGTAATAGGAAAGATCCTGGGAAGGTGTAGACACAACTTTTCTCTTGCCTGCCCTGGATGGGACAGTCTGACGTTCATGGTACTCGATTCTGGCCGCAACAGGTACAACAACAAGGCAACGTACCGAGGAGAGGACCCAAGGCAATTGCATCTTATCGAAGGTCTAACTACATATCACTGCCAAGATCACGGCACGCATATGCAGAGTTCAGGGTAGAGCGGCAGGGGCCCGGCTGCGGTGGAAGCACGAGGTCCGGAAACAGTCTGGAGATCACGGATCCGCTACGACAGGTGGTGGCTTGGTTCCGCCTAAGCATCCGGCCGGGGTTGATAATATAGTTGGGTCAGACACATTCCCATCCCCCTGGCTCCCATGCTGCATCTTCATCTGACCCCCGCCCAACAGGATCAAGTTCAGGCACTGCGGCACGATGCCACCCTGAAGCCCGTCGCACGGGACCGCGTGGAGATGTGCCTCCTCTCCCATCGCGGGTGGACCGCGCCGGCCATTGCCGACCATCTGGACTGCACCGCGGCCACGGTGCGCCGCCATCTGCGGCGGATGGACGCCCGGTACCAGCGCACCGCCCACACGCTCCGTCATCGGCAGGACTCGGTGCGTCGGGAGCAGGCGCACCAGGCCCTGACGGCCCTGAAAAACAAGCCGAGGAGTTGGACCTGATTTTCTGCGACGAATGCGGCTTCAGCCCCGCGCTGCCGGTGCACCGCGCCTAGGCCCTGCCGGGCCATCGGCGGCGGGCCTGACGTGGACCGTCTGTGACCGCACCTTCACGGCGGCGGGTCGTGGTCCTGGACCACGCCTCGATCCACGTCAGTCGGGTCGTGAAGGAGGCCCGGTCCCGCCTGTACCCGACCGGCCTCGTGCTCTATCGGTTGCCCCCCTCGCGTGCCGACCCACACCGACGAGCGCGCCGCCGCCGACACGGTCCTGTCGGTCCTGTGGGGCTGTGAAGTCTACGGGGACCAGGGCTTCCTGGGGGCCGACTGGCAACAGATCCAGGAGGAGACCCAAGGCAACCGCATCTGGATTCCCACTCGAGTCAATCCACGCCCACCGCACTCCGAGGCTCTGAACCGCTGGCGGCACCGCCAGCGCGAGCGCATCGAAAGCACCTTCAACGAAGTGCAAAACACCGGACGCCACCTAGAACGCCTGCGGCGCAAGACGATCCTGGGATGGACCCCGCATGTCATCGCCCAGATGACCAGCCATACGCTCAAGCATCTCTTGCGCCGCCGCTTGGGCATCAATGTCCAGACCTATACCATGCGTCCTGTGTAATTCCACATAAGCTGTATAACAATTGTTCACAAAGTCTTTTGAGTTTTCCAGTATCAAATCCGCACTGTTTGGCCACACAAACGGCTTCTGGGGGGTGCGTTATGAAACAAGTTTCTTGCCCTGTGTGCACACTTGTTTCATGGTATGCCATAATTATTAATCTTTCTTACCGAACAGGACAATAGGAAATATATTCGTAACTATTAAGCGCAACACATTGGTTGGAACAATAGGCACCAAAACATCGTTGATGCAGATGACCTTCTTGGCGGCCTTCACATCCGCATTGTTGACTCTCCTATTGCTAATAGCGACCGGAGGGCGGGTGTGGGCAGATAACAACAATCATCACTCTGCTTTTGACCATTTCCCTTGTAATTTCAATGAAGATTCCATTGACCCCATTACGTACAAATTCCACGATGTTACCTATTCTTACCAGGTGGCCGTAAATGGAGCCAAGGCCTCGTGGAATTCAACATCTGCTCCCGGACAGTTTTCCCACAGTCAGAGCGCATCAGATTCCAACATTGATATATACGATCGTGATTACTGGTGGAATGACTTAGCCAGAGTTTACTACCTCTGCGGGTTAACTGGTGTTTATGTGGGCAACGAAGTGGATATGAAATTCAACACGGACACGATGGCAAGCTTGTCTAGCTCCCAAAAGAGTATAGTGGCCATGCACGAATTGGGGCATGCTTATGGCTTGAATCATGTAACTTCAGGTTGCACCCCAATGCGGGAATACTTGGTTCAATTTGAGCATTGCGCTCCCTTGCCCACCGTACATGATATCGCGGGTGTGGAGCACATTTACTAGGACTTGAACAGCCATCAAGATTGGTGTCCCCAGCAGGAAACCGCAAGGAAATTGCAAGGCGTCTAAATCATGTCACTAGCTACACACCGGTCCATTATCCTGCCCGTGGCAGGGGCCATTGCAGCCTCATGCTTGGTGCTTGCCGGTTGGTTCATGAGAGCCAGTCTGCCATTTGTGCAACATGTTTCATCTATTTCTGTCCGACCCTATGAGGGCATTGCCGATCTCACCTCTGCCTCTGACCTGGTAGTCAGGGGCACAGTCAATGGCACTGCAGGACGCCAGATAGATTATGGCACGCAAGACCCTGAAAAGATTGCCAAAGGGGGGGGATCTCCCGTTATATTCTATGAAGTATCTGTCTCAGAAACCTTGCATGGGGAGAGTGACAGCACTATCGTTGTAGCGGGAACAGACTTTGGTCTGATCAGGATCGCAGGGGACAAGGAAACCCCCCTGCGGCGTGGACAGGAAGTGCTTCTCTTTCTGACAAAACACACGAACACGGAGAAGCCGGGAATCACCCTGTACGATGTATTTTACGTTCCGGTCGGGATGGACAACGGGGTTTTTGATGTCGGGCAAGATGGCACGGTAGCCCCACGTCTTCCGGAATTCTTTCCAAACGACGAATATACTCTGAGCAAGGTGAGAACACAAGTTGAAGACCAAGGCGGGTTTGCAAACTTACAGCCAGAGCAAAATTGAGCCGATGTGCAGCATGGCCAGGTAGTTCTCCGTCTGCTTTTCGTAGCGGGTGGCGATGCGGCGGAATGGCTTCAGACGGTGGATGGCCCGCTCCACCCCGGTTGCGTGACCGGTACACGGCGCGGTCAAAGGGCCCTTGGCGCCGTTCGTTCTTTTTGCGGGGGATGGTGCAGCGGATGCCGCGCCGGCGCAGACCCGCCCGGATCTGCCGGCTGCGGTACCCTTGTTGCCACAGACCCGCTCCGGTCGGAGGCGGGGACGGCCCATCCCCGGTCGTTTCACCGCCCCGCGGGTCATCAACTCTTCGAATACGGTGGCCTCATGCTGCTGCCCCGGGGTCAACACCCAGACGACCGGCTTGCCCGATCCCTCCACCCGCAGGGGGACTTTCGTGCCCCAACCGCCGCGGGAGCGGCCCAATGCCAAGTCTCCGCCCCCCTTTTTGCGCCCGCCGCGTGTGGATGTTGTGCCCGCACGACGGTGCCATCCACATAATGGGCGGGCCATTCCAGCTGCCTGGCGGTGTCGGCTTGCCGTTGCAACTCGGCCAGCCGACGGGCCCAGAGACCCTGCCGCCGCCACCGGTAAAACCGGCTGGCCACCGTACGCCACGGGCCGTAGCGCGCCGGCAGATCTTGCCAAGGCGCGCCGGGTGTGCAGCACCCACAGGATGCCGTTGATGACGGTGCGTGCGTGGGTGCATCCTGGCCCGGGAACTGCCGGCATGGCGGTTCTGGCAGGACTGCCAGCGGCGGCGGGACCAAAGCTACTTCCGGCTGGGCGGGGACGGGGTATGCCGGTGTTCGTGCCTCGCGGATCCCGTGCCCTTTCGCCTCCTGCCCTATTTCCGATAGGGCAGAGAGGCCAAGCTAAGTGATAGGTAGCTAGTCTCCTGATATTGGGCCCCGCGGAAGACGTGCTCGATGCCATTCGGCTCTGGACGGCAGAGAGGCAGAAGCTGTAAGTTTGCGCCCTCTCGTGCGTCGTGTTGTGTTCGGTACAATCCGCTCCTGTCCAGCAGGAAGAAGGACCAGAGCGTCGCCCGTCTCTTCCCTCAGAATGACACAGAGCGTTTTCTTTGGCAGTTGCAGGGGTGTGCTCCCTGTCTGTGCCAGCCGTTTCCGACCGGAGCAATCAATCCACCAGCACGGAAAGCGGACCAAGAGTATCAGCCGATTCCCGGCCCGGAATCGCTCAGGCACAGGAAGGCGTCCTCCAGACTCGGGGATTCCACACGAGCGGCATCGGGATGGGGTTTCTCCCGGGCCTGGACCCGATAGCGCATGCCCGCGGACGTGCCGGCACTGCTCAATACCGCTGCGTGAGCCGGTGCCGCGCTGCCGTGGGGCACTTCGACTTCCCATACTTGGCTGCGGACACTCTCCACCATGGCTGCCGGTGTGTCATGGAAGACCAAGCAGCCCCGTTGCAGCACGGCCACCGTGGCACACATCTGGGCCACGTCTTCCACGATGTGCGTGGACAAGACAACGAGGCACCGATCCGCCATCTGAACGAGCACGTTGCGCAGATTCCGACGCTGAATGGGGTCCAGGCCCGCAGTGGGTTCATCCAGCAAGAGCAGGCGGGGTTCCCCCAGCAAGGCCTGGGCCAAACCGACCCGCTGTTTCATGCCCCCGGAGAACGTGCCGATCAGGCTGCCGGCCTCCCGGGTCAGGTCCACGGCCTCCAGCACCCGGTGCACCTCGCGGGAGCTGGACGGCAATTCCTTGAGTGCGGCCATGTAGGCGAGGTATTCCTGGGGGGTCAGATCGTCGTAGAGTCCGAAATCCTGGGGCAAATATCCCAGCAGGCCCCGAATGTACCGGGACGCTGCCCGATCCTGCACATCCTTGCCCCCACGGTCAGGACGCCGCCGGTCGGGACATCCAAGGTAGCACACAGGCGCAGGAAGGTGCTCTTGCCGGCCCCATTGGGTCCCAGCAGGCCGTGCACCGCGCCGGTCCGCCAGGCTAGGGACAGCGCGTCCAGCGCCAGAGTGCCGTTGCGATAGCGCTTTTCCAGCTCCCGGGCCGTGATTTCCATCATGCCTCTTCCTTCAGCGTCCACGTAATACAGGCGGAATCCGTATGCGGCACGATCTGCATCCCCAGCAGTTCCGCCGCCAGCTCCCATGCAACCTCGTCCACTGGAGACCCGCCGCCTGGAGGATGGCGCTCCGCCATGAGTACCACCCAGCGGCGCAGGAAGTCCGTTCCGTGGTGCTCCACCAACTCGTGCAGAGTCAGAAGATGGTCGGTCATGGTGCAAACGTCATGCAGCGGAGAGCGCAGGGTGCCGGCCAAATCCACATCGTGTTCCGGCAAGCCAGCATTGTGAGCAATGTGGTGCCAGCGCTCCCACTCATCGTGCACCCAGGCCGGATCAGCAAGCACATGGTAGGCGAGGCCGATGGCCAGAGCGCGGCGCAAGGGCGCAATGGCCCCGCAATCCACGGACTTGGGATAGAGACAAAACTCGTTCGGGCCGGTGCGGCCTCGCGGAGCCTGCGGGTTGCGCACGAAACGATTGGCCAGTTCGCACAGCTGCGTGTGGTTCACCACTTCAAAGTCGCAAACGACATTGGGGAACCGCACAAGCCCCTCCTGCGAAACCGGCGGCGTGCGCCATGCCACGTACTCCCGCAACCAGTCCTCTGCCAGCCGCACGGTCATGACCAGCAGTTCGCTGTCCTTTTGAGGCAGGTACCCCGCGGGGCCGGCGGGCAGAAAGACGGTAGAGTCGGAGAAGTGCACACGATGCCCAAAGGGGAAGTACACAACCTGTGGACGGGAGCTGTCCGCTACCCCCAGTTCGGGCAAGCGCGCCTGCGCCTGCAAGACCGCGGCGGCCCGCGTCCGGTCAATGCGGGACTGGTACGGTCCCTGCCAGACAAGGGCTCCATGGTCTGTCTCCGCCGATTGGTAGGCACCGGCCACCAAGAGGACGGCAGGGGGGACCCCCTGCCAGTGAAAATGCACCCAGTCGCCGTCAGGGCGATCGGACGCGGCGGAGCTGAACACATGAGGGTAGGCGTCGCGCGGCAGCGCGATCTCCCAAGTATTGTCTTGGGTAGCCATCTGGAAACCACCCGTGACGGGCCAGGCAGTCCAGTCGCTGTCCCGGAACCACTGCAGAAACCGGTCATTGGCGTAGCTGACTGATTCTCGCGGGACATGCCTGACTGAAGCGGGACCATAGGCGACGGCTGTATCCGTCAGGACATAGTCCTCCCGCGGCAGCACGGGGCGGCCCTCGTACCGCAGCGAAAGTTCAATCCCGTCCGACTGCGCGGCTCCGGGTAGGGAAATGCGCATGACTTCGCCTTGACGCTCCCAAGTCAGCTGCTGGTTGGCCCAAACCGCCTCCCGCATGTGCAGTCCCGGATTCAGCTGCAGGGCCACGTCGCCACTAGGTTGCCCCGGTGCCGGGACCAGAGTCAAGCGGCTTTCCACGGCAATCTCACCGTCCAGGAGGTGAGCGCGGTGGTCTGCAACGCGCACGCTCCAAGTATCGCCCGGTTCATCCACGGAGCCTGGTACCCGACCGCCGTCGGAGCCGCTGGCAAAACCAAGGCTGGCGGCAAGTACCAAGAGACCACCCGCACCGGCCGCCACTGTCGTCCTCCATTGCCCTGACCGCGTCCAAGTGGCCCGCCTTTCGCGGCACGGATACAATGCAAGCGCAACGCACCAGAGCAACAGGCCGCCCGCCAAGAGCAACAGGACCAGCCGCAGGGCGGGCCCAAAGTCAGGCGCAAATCCGGTCATGGAGCTGAAGAACACGGAGGAGAGTGTGAAATCCCGCACATTGAAAAGGGTCAGAGTGGACGTCAGAAATCCCAAGTACAGGCTGACGACCAAGGCGCATGCCACGGCAAATACGGCCAGGGAGTGCCGCAGGATCAGGGCCAAGCCGCCGATGACCAGCACTTGGCCCGCAGTGGCTACTGTGAACAATGCCCAGAAGGGCCACAGCACTTCAGTCACTTGTACCCAGGACCAGCGGTCCCGCAGAGCAACAGGCACCAAGGCAAATGCTGTCAGTGCAGTGACCAGCAAGACGGCGAGGGTACCATAAGCTACCAATTGGGCCCAGAGGGGCTTGGCCCAGACAACCGGTGTGCCCCAGAACCAGTTGTATCGCTCTGATCCATTCCGGGTGAGGACCGGCCCGAAGAAAAGAGCCAAGAGGGGTGGGCCAGCAAAAAGGAGATTGGACAATACGGCGGGCAGGAAAATGTCAAGGGTCATCTGGCCGTCAGCGGACAGGAGCAGAAGGAGGCCCGTGGGCACGCCAGCATACACCCACAGGGCCTTGCGGCGCAGGGCTCGGTGCAGTTCCACCCTGACCAGAGTCGGAAAACCCCGCCCACTCGACACCCACTCACCTTGCAAGCCCTCCACTGGCCCGGAAGCCGCGAGGAGGGGAAGCCCCCGTCCAGGACCTGTCATTCCCCGGCCGCTCAGGTGCCAGGCACCCACCCACAACAGCAACAGGGAGAAGGCAGCTAGAGTCCCGTGTTGCACCCAGAAGCTCCCACTATACAGATCGAAAAAACCCAAAAAGGGTGTCAAGACGCTGGCATCGGGACTGGCATTCCCGATATAGATGCCCAGGATCCACAGACCCGAGACCAGCAGTCCGCCAGTCTGCACCCCGTTCCAACTGCCGAACATGAAGCCGCAGGCCACGAAGAACAGGAGGCCTGCGGCCCCGCTGGTCCACAAGCGCAGCAGGGTGTCCAGTGTCACGGCGGGCAGATCAGAATCGGCAATGCGGAAGGTGTACACGGCCCAAAAGACGCCCAAGAACAGAGTCCACAGTACCTCAAAGGTGACCAGATAAAGACACAGTCGCTCCGCGGCGATACGCGGCAGGCCAGCTTTGGCCACCGCTACCAGTTCTCGGCTGGCGTCAGCCAAGATCAGGCGCGGAATGACCCAAGCGGCCATCAGGGGAGCCAAGAAAGCCCCATACAACAAAGCGTACCGTTCGAATTCCGGCGTGCCCCAAGGCCAAGGCAACAGTGCGGGGCCAGCCAACAGAGTCAGGAATACCGGCCAGGCCAGTGGCTTGCGGGCCAATCTCAGGTGAGTGCGCGCCTTGAGGGCCAACGAATGCCGTGTCGCGAGGCCGCTGTCCATGTCAACCAACGCGGTGAATCGCGCATTTCGAGCTGCTCTGCCCATTGGGTTGCGCTCGGCAGAACCAACGCACCGCCAATCTTGGCGGCCCGAGTGCAGACACACGGGACAGCCCACCGCCAGCCATAGCCTTTGCCCACCCTACCTCGCGCCACCACCTCATCGTGCCAGGCCCCACAGGATTTCCTGGTGGGTCCATACTCCGTGGTCCATGTTTGTTGTCACCGCCAGGAGGAACTGGCAAAAACACGCCCTTCCCTGCCCGTATCAGCGGGCAAAGAAGTGGGTTCGATTTCGTATAGGGAGATCAGACCGCCCAATTCGGAGGGCGGACTCTGGCGGGATGTCATACCAAACCATGTTTGCACCACCCGCAAATCAGGCGAGATCGCGTACTTCATGGGCGTTCCCAGTACACCGAGTCGCTTGGCCAAGGCACCATCGGGGTCCATGAGTATGGGAAAGTCCAAATCGTTTTCCAAGGCGAAGTCGGTCAACTTCGCTCTGTCCGGTTCCCTGGAAACCCCAACCACAGTAGTTTTGTGACTCAGCTCACGCCACAGAGGTGCATCCAGAACGCAGAACGGGCACTCCGTATGGAGGAATCCTAGGGCGTATTTGCAAACTGCAACCAGAGCCAAATCGAGCCGATGTGCAGCATGGCCAGATAGTTCTCCGCCTGCTTTTCGTAGCGGGTGGCGATGCGACGGAATGGCTTCAGACGGTGGATGGCCCGCTCCACCCCGGCTGCGCGACCGGTACACGGCGCGGTCAAAGGGCCCCTGGCGCCGTTCGTTCTTTTTGCGGGGGATGGTGCAGCGGATGCCGCGCCGGCGCAGACCCGCTCCGGCAGGTCCCGCCAGGGCGCCGCACCCACAGGATGCCATTGATGATGGTGCGATGATCTTGGCTGGACCGTCCGGTCCGGGGCTTCTGCGCCGACAACAGCGGCTCCAGTGGCTGCCATTGCGGGTCCGTCCAGTCGCCGCGTCCCATGTGCCTCCCTCCTGCCTCTGCGCGGGCTCTCGGACTGCAGTATAACCCCGCGGCCGGAGTTTGCAAACACGCCCTAGAGTTGCCGCCTTCCCGGGGCCGATTTACAATCCTTAGCAGTGCAGGCACCTTGGTCAGAAATCCCGATATCGCCGTTGTCATTGCTTGGGAGCAAGCAAGGGCGGTCGTGGAACAGTTTCGAGCGGAACGGCAACATTCCAAGCAGCCAGAAGAGCCCACGTCAGGCCTATTGCCAGCATTGTGATTCCCAATATACGTATATTTGGTTTTTTTAATACTATCCAAACTCCTCCCAGCATCAAGACACTGGCAGGCAGCAGAGCAACGAAGAATAGTGGCGCAAGCAATGTCATGGGTACCTCTGGGCATTCATCGACAACACCGATTATCAAAAACAGACCTACCAGGCCTGTGTAGAACCATCCCCATATTGGCGCTTATGGATTGCCGGAAAGGCATTCTGGATACATCCTATGTTTTCAGCTACAACACACAGCTGGAAGTGGCCTTGGGTATAGTCGCGGTGCACCCAATCTCCTTCACCCCTGTCTCCTCATCATCAATGTGCCCCACAAAGTCCCAAAAAATCGCGTGATTTTTTATATCTGCCGACCGGGTAAAGTGAGGATCGTTCGTAATTACATATCCATCCCAACACCATTCTGTAGTTGACTCGTATGTCCATAACACTACACCAAGAGCATTTAGACCTTTCTCTATCCTATGGTTTACCCCGCAGTCCTCCTGCGTTGATGTTGTCATCCCAGAGATTACAGCGGGTTCCAACGTGTCATCCAATTCGATTGTGACCACACGCAGGTATTCCGTTACGGCCGTTCTTTGGTCAGGCGTTAATTCAGAGAAGGCTTGGTGTAGATCTTGTACCTCTGTTAACTGCGCGACTAATTCCTCAGCTGCATACAAAGTCTCCGTTTCGTGATCGCCGGTAGCCCAAATAGTTGTACCGATTCCTCCTGCCAACAAGCAAGCAACAAAAAGCGCTAAAGCCATACGGCACAATCCATTCATGATCATCTCCTGTGGAAAAGGGGAATGGATAAAGTCAAGCCAGACCGCGATAGGCCGAGATCGTATCGATTCCAGTTCGCCCTCGGCGATGGTCCAAACCAAGGTAGCCAAGGCTCTGCTACATGCAAAAACAAGGGAATCCGGCCTTCCCGCCGCCTTTTTTGAGATCGAGATCCATAACCGGACGGATCAGGAGCTGAACTGTGCCTTGGCGGGCGTCCTGAGCAATCCCTTGACTGGGCCGCAAGTGCACTCCGACGCGGAGATGGCAGGGGCCACGGGCCTGCTCTTGCGCGGAGCGGACCCCGCGTGCAGTCTGGCAATTGCCACCGACGCCCCGGACACCAGTGTGCAACCCCATTGGTTCCGAGGCGCCTGGTTTGATGCACTCGAAGTATGGTGGCTGGATCTGACCAGCGCCGGGTTCCTGCCGCACAGACGCTACGCGGACAGTGATCCGGACACCGTGGACACGGCAGCCTTGGCCGCACACTTCCGGTTGCCGCCCCAGAGCACCCATGCGGTGCGGTTCATCCTGGCCTGGTACATCCCTGTGGTGCGCAATGACTGGAATGCGGACGTGGCACAGTGGGCCCACGCGGCAGGGGCTTCCCTGGAATGGCGCAACTTTTACGCCACGCAATGGACCGATGCTGCCGATGTAGCCGGCTACGGCCTGCGGCACTTCGACCGCCTGCAGGCCGACACCGTGCAGTTCCGAGATCTCCTCCTTGACTCCTCACTGCCCACAGTGGCCCTGGATGCCATTTCGGCCAACCTCTCCATCCTGAAATCGCCCACGGTGCTGCGGCTGGAAGACGGCACTTTTTATGGCTGGGAAGGGGTGAATGCGGATGGCGGCTGCTGTGAAGGGTCATGCACCCACGTATGGGGGTATCAACAGGCTCTGCCCTTTCTCTTCCCAGCCCTGGAACGTTCCATGCGGGTGGCGGACTACCGCCACAATCTGCATGTCGATGGCAGCATGTCATTCCGCATGATGCTGCCCTTGGGCACGCCCCAGCTGGGCACCCGGGTGCGGCGGGCCTGCGCCGACGGCCAGCTGGGCGGCGTGATGAAGGCCTATCGGGACTGGAAGATTTCCGGCGATGACGACTGGCTCCGCGCCTTGTGGCCGGACATCCGGAAGTCCATTGAATATGCCTGGCATCCGGACAATCTGGACCGTTGGGATCCGGAGCAAAGCGGTGTCCTGACGGGCCGACAGCACCATACCCTGGACATGGAGCTTTTTGGCCCCAACGCCTGGTTGACCGGCTTCTACCTGGGAGCGCTGGCGGCGGGTGCCCGCATGGCCCGGCACATGGGGGAAGAGGAAACGGCTGTCCTGTACACAGAGATACTCCGGAAAGGACAGGCGTGGGCGGATGCCCATCTCTTCAACGGGGCGTATTATCACCAGCGACTGGATGTCACGGACCGCGCCGCGCTGGCACCGTATGCCCACGCCCATGAGGATGCGGATTCGATTTCCGCCACCTATTGGGCCGCAGACCTGGGAGAACTCAAGTACCAACTGGACGCAGGTTGCCACATTGACCAGGTACTGGGGCAATGGCACGCGGATCTGTATGGCCTGGGAGATCTGTTGGACCGGGAACAGGTGAACACCGCCCTGGCCTCGCTGTTTCGGCACAACTTCCAGGGGGCCATGCGCGATCTGCCCAATCCTTGCCGCATCTACAGCCTCAACGATGAGCAGGGCCTGCTCATCTGCACTTGGCCCGAAGGCGCCCCGAAGCCCAAGTTCCCGGTCCCCTATGCGCAGGAGACCATGAACGGCTTCGAATACGCCGCGGCCACGCACATGATCATGCGCGGGCTGACCGCGGAGGGTCTGCAAGTGGTGGCGGCGGTGCGGGATCGATATGATGGGCGCAAGCGCAATCCCTGGAATGAGATTGAATGCGGCAGCAACTACGCCCGTTCCATGGCTTCCTATGCCCTGCTGCTGGCCTTCTCCGGTTTCAGCTTTGACATGCGCCGACGGCACATGGGATTTGCCCCCATCATCGAGACCGGGGCGCCTCAGCGGTTCTTCTGGTGTTTGCAGCAGGCATGGGGCCGCTTCGTTGCGGAACCGGGCAGGTCCTGTGCCCTGCACGTGGCCTATGGCGACATCACGCTGGATTCACTGGGTCTGCCCAGGCCCTCCGGCCCGGCATGGAACTGGGCCGCCGTAGGCACCGAGACCGTGGCATTTGCGCTGCGGGACCACGTATCCCATTTTGCCAAGCCGGTGCGGCTGCAACGCGGCGACACCCTGACCTTCACTTGTGAGACGGCATGAAGCCCCGCATCGCTCCCGAGCAGGTCTCCCGGATTCTGGTGGTGGGAGCCGGCACCATCGGAGCCAGCTGGACCGCATACTTCACGTGGCGCGGACTCCAGGTACGGGTGGTAGACCCTCATGTGGCTCCAGACCGGCTGGCCGCCGAAGCCACACGCCACCTGACCATCTTGCGGCAGCTGGGCCAGCCAGCCCCGGAGGGCAGCTACCACCTCTTTCCCAGCCTTGAGGCCGCGAGCCGGAAGGTGGACTTCGTGCAGGAAGCCATTGTGGAGGACCTGGGGGCAAAGCAGCGTCTGCTGACCCAGCTGGAGCCCTTGCTGGAGGCTTCCACCATCATCTGTTCCAGCACTTCGGCCTTGATGCCTTCAGACATTCAGGCTGGCTGCCAGCACCCCCAGAGAATACTGGCCGGTCATCCCTTCAATCCACCGCATTTGCTGCCCCTCGTGGAAGTGGTGCCCGGACGGCAGACGGCTCCCGAAGCCGTGGCCTGGGCCATGCAGTTCTATCAGCACATGGGCAAACACGCCATCCAGGTCAAGCGGGAAGTCAAGGGGCACATTGCCAATCGCTTGACTTCGGCCTTGTTCCGCGAGGCCGTGCACCTGCTGGCGGAGGGCATTGCCACGGCCGAGGACGTGGATGCCGCCATCACCTGCGGCCCCGGTCTGCGGTGGGCCCTGATGGGGCCCTTTCTCACCTATCACATGGGCGGCGGGGCCGCCGGCATTGAAGGATATCTGGCGCATCTGGGAGACACCCACCCGGCCCGCTGGGCCCAGCTCGGCACGCCGCACCTGAACGCGCAAACCCGTGAGGTCATTGTGCGGAGCGTGCTGCAGGCGTATGGCGATCAGTCCTGGGCCACCCTCAGCCGCCACCGGGACCAAGGCCTGGTGGCACTGCTGCGGCTCCGGCAACACCACCAGCCACCGGATCCCGATTCGGCAACGCCGCTGGACAATAAGATCTGAAAGGGAGTCTGTTTTATACTGAGATCATCCACTGCATCCTTGCATGGCGGACCCGCGACGGGAGTGCAGGTTGCCTTGAGTTCCATCCACTTCATTCAGGACAGCCACCATCCTGTACGCGTACGCAAGATAGTGCTGTATCCCTATCCCGACCTGACCCGTCTGTGGTTTCGCCTGCAGCTGGAATCCATGCCTGCAGAGCCGCCCAACATTGACATTCAGATCTGGAATGCAGACAACACGGAGAATGTCAGCGTTGCCTACGTGGCGCATGATGACACCTTCCTGGAGGCCACGCTCCATCTCAAGGACCCCCAACCCGCGGCTGCCTACACCTGCACCACGCGCGTTTCCGCGGGAAAGGGCGCAGACCTGGCCGTGCTGGACGCGGTGCGCTTTGCATTTCCCCTGGAATTTCGGGATGCACAGGCAGGCAGGGAAGGATTTGGCTATGACTTGGCAGATCGGAAAGGGAATGGTGTTCCCGCCTAAGACACGAGGGCAAGCTCTGTGCTAAAAAAACCTTCTCTGCGATTGCGGGTGAGCGAGGAATATCCCATCATCGACCGGGACTCTCGGCAGCTGCTGGGCTACCTCAATCAATTCACGGACCGGGACCCCTTGGTCATCTACAACGAAGAGACCGAGAAAGCACGGCAGGCCGATCTGGTCGGCGCCATTCAGTACCTGCTGGACCAGGACTACCATCAGGATGTGCCCAGTCTGACCCGCGCGCTGCGGGACCAGCGCCACCAGATCATTTCCCATCTGCACCGTCAGGGCTGTCGGGCGGCCGTGGCGGGCACCCACCCGGACAGTGATCCCCAGGCCCACACCCGGGTCTTCAACTGGTACAGCGACTTGGTCGGGGAAGCCAACATCATTGCCCGCCGCCTGCAGATCTACTCCACTACCATCAACGTGGGCATAGAAGACCGGGACCTGGCCATCAGCGTGATGAACAGCGTGCGCTACTTGCTGCCACATGTGCTCTGCCTGAGCGCCAGTTCGCCCTTCTGGAACGGGGAATCCACGGGCCTCAAGAGCTATCGGCAGGTATTGCGGGACTCGTTGCTGCGCACCGACTTGCCCCCCTATTTCACCGGCATTGGGGAATACAACGATTTCTTCAACACCCTGATGGAAACCCACTGCATCAAGTCTCCCAACGACATGCGCTGGGACGTGCGCTGGGACGAAAAAGAAGGGGCCATGGTCTTCAGCATCTGCGATGCCATCACCCGGCTGGACGATGTGATCACCTTGGCTGCGCTGCTGCAGTGCCTGGTCGGGTGGTGCGCCGACCTGCGCCTGCGCAACATGCAGTTTCGCACCTACGACCGCCTGTTGATCATGGAAAACAAGTGGCGAGCGATTCGCTATGGCGTGGAAGGCCGTCTCATCGACTTTGGCAAGGAGCAGGAAGTGCCCCTGCCGCGCCTGATGTGGGAACTGGGGGCCCTGCTGGACGCGCAGGCGGATGCCTTGGGGACCCTGCGCTACATTGAGCGGTGCTTCGAAATCGCGGAAGGCGGCTCCTGCGCCGACCACCAACTGCGGGTCTGGAAAGAGCACGATGGCTCCATCGAGGCAGTCATTGACTACTTGGCGGACACCACGGAGGAGGGCTGCACATGCTGAGCCGTCCGGAACTGACCATGGGGGTTGAAGAGGAATATCAGGTGGTGGATCCCGTTTCCCGGGAGCTGCAGTCCGTCATCTCCCATTTCCGCGCCCAGAACCAGCTGGAAGTCTATGACCGCGAAATCACGTCGGAACTGCACCAGTCCATCGTGGAGATGGGCACCGGCATCTGCCACACGGCCGACGAGGTGCTGGCGGAACTGCAGGGCCAGCGCAGATACATTCGCGATCTGGCCGGCGAAAAGAACTGGAAGATGGCGGCCGCCAGCACCCATCCCATCAGCCGATGGGAGGCGCAGGACATTTCCCCTTATGAGAGATATCGTGAGATCACCAACGAGTACCAGATCATTGCCCGGCGGATGCTGATCTGGGGCATGCACGTGCATATCGGCATCAGCAACAAGGATTTCCTGATTGATGTGATGAACATCACCCGGTATTTCCTGCCCCATCTCTTGGCCCTGACCAGCAGCAGTCCCTTCTGGTCCGGACTGGATACCGGCCTGAAGAGCTACCGGGTGCACATCGGGGAGGACTTTCCGCGCAGCGGCACCCCGGGCATTCTCCACTCCTGGGCGGCCTATGAAGCATTGACGCGGACCTTGATCCAGACCCACTGCATCCCCGACACCAGCAAGATCTGGTGGAATGTGCGTCCGCATCACACCTTCCCCACCCTGGAATTTCGCATTACCGACATTTGCCCTCGGATCAAGGAGGGCGTAGCGGTGGCCGCCCTCTTCCAGGCGCTGGTGCTGTGGGTCTGGAAACTGCGGTCGCAGAACATATCCTTTCGGCTCTACAAGAGCGACCTGATCAACGAGAACAAATGGCGGGCTTCCCTGGGGGGTCTGGACTGCAAGTTCGTGGACCTGGGCAACAAGGAAGAGGTGCCCGCCCGCACCGCCATCCGGGATCTGCTGGTGATGCTGGACGAAGAAATCAGCGAACTGGAAAGCAAGCGCCATATCGAAGAGGTGTACCGCATCCTGGAAGTCGGCACCAGTGCCGACCGGCAACTGGCTGTCTACAGAGACACGGGAGACCTGAAGCAGGTAGTGGATCATCTCATCGAGGAAACCACTTCAGACCTGGATTGAAGTGGGTCAAGCAAAGAGCCTGGTCATTTCGTCGGCCGGGAAGCAGGGCCAGGGCACCTTTTGGCCCGCCTGTCGCGCCACCAGCTCTCCCGGAGCATGGGTGGCGACCCCCACCTCGCATACCGGCCAGCCCAGGTCGGCAAGGACCCGTTGCAGCTTTGGCCTGTTTTCCGGTGCCACGGCACAGAGCAGACTGCCCGACGCGATCGCGCCCAGCGGATTCAATCCAAAGGCATGGCACAGGCGGTGGGCCAGCGGGGAGGCTTCCAAGGCATCCAGATCCACTTGCATTCCCACTTGGCTGGCCTGTGCCAACTCCGATATGGCCGTAATGACGCCGCCTTCGGTGGGGTCGTGCATGGCAGTCACCCAGCCCGAGGCGGCAGCCGCGTGTGCAGGCGCCAGAATGCTGATCCCGGGCTCGAACAGATAATTGGCCGCCTGCTGCAATTCGGCGGCAGTCCAGCCCAGGGCCCGCAGTTCCGCTCTCTTTTCGCGGGCAATCAGGCTGATGGCCTCCACGGGCCATTGCCCCACCAGGAGCAGTAGGTCTCCCGGGCTGGCCCCGCCGCTGGTGACCATGCGGTCACAAGGCACGGTGCCGAGAAGGGACCCCGCCACCACCGGCCGTGACACTGCATCGGTCACTTCCGTGTGGCCGCCGGCAATGCAGACGTTGAGTGCAGCACAGGCCTGGGCCAGGGCCTCGAACACCGCGGCAACGTCCTCGCCGGTCGCCGTTCCCGCCGGCAACAGCACTGTGGGCAAAAAGTACCGCGGCGTGGCTCCGGTCACCGCCAGATCGTTGGCGCACACGTGGAGGGCGTAGTGCCCTATCAGTTCTGTGGCAAAGGTGATGGGATCGCTCTTGGCCACCACCCACTGCTCCGGGCCCCGAGCCAAGTCAAGCACCGCGGCATCCTCACCCACGCCGGGGCCCACGATCAAGCCTGCGTCCGAGGCGGGCAACCGCGTGAGCAGTTGTGCGAGCAACCCAGGAGCAATTTTGCCGGGTGCCAACACCGCGGATGTCGTCATCGCAGGTTGTTGTGCGGCTGTCTGCCTAGGATCCGGAAAACAGCAGATAGATCACAATCCCTGTCAACAACAGCAGATTCAGGATCTGGGCTTCGGTCAGTGTAGCCACAGGGGGTTTCCATAGAGCACTTTGACAGCGACAAGGAAAGTGTAGGCACCCTTTCAGAGTGAACCTTGACCCGTTTCGGATTTCTTTCAGATCCAAAACACACGCCTTGACCAGACAGGACATGAGTGAGGGATGCCGTGGTCAGTCGACGAGACCGGAACCGCAGACAGGGGTGCCGGCTGACGGGGCTGCGTGAGCGAGCACCCATGCCGCATGACACGGAGGGCCGGCCGGAAGCAACAAGGCAAAATCCAGACCGGGTACAGCAGACAGGACCTCGATATCCGCCGGAGACAACATGGCCCTGGCCTGGATCAGGATCTGCCCGGGCCAGGGGGCGGGCAGTAGGCCAGCGTCCCCGACAACAGGGGCAGACCGGAAGATCACCGCGCCCTTGTGCGGCAGCCTGCGACGTGGCAGAGGCAAAGAAACCGAGTGTACAGGGAAGCCCCCGCGGCGAGTGGCCACGCCAGGCCGCCAGGCTGGATCCCTGCAAGAGGACCAAATCCGGGCGAGATCCGGCAAGTCTTCCAAGAGGGCGGAGTCCATTGCATCCCGGGGTTGCGGTCCTCAAGGCAGACAATCGCGATCTTCGATCCGTGTTAATATAATTATATCAACACGGGCGGCTGACTGACGAGGGCGGGATCATTGCTTGACCTTGGCCCACCGGGCTTCATGGGCCGCCTTGTGGGCGCCGAAGACTGCCGGGGCCACCGCGTACAACATCCGCAGCACCTGCAGGCCCATGCGCCGTATTTCCCACTGGGCGGCCTTGTCCACCGCCCGCAACCATAGGAAATGCTGCCAAGCGCGAAAATTCATGGCCGTGACAATCCGGGTCTCTGCAGCGTTGGGCAAGAGAAAACGGGCATCCTCCTTGCGGATGCCCAGGGCCCGCAGGGCCTGATAGTTCTCCTGCATTTGCTGCCAGGACCGATCCAACAAGGCCTGCGCCTCAGGGACAGCCTGGACACGGGGCGGAGCCACGGCCTTCCATCCCCCCTTCTGCAGTTCCACATACCTCTGCGATTCCTGACTGAAGCTGGCTAGCCGATGACGTACCAGCTGGTGTGTGCAGGCCCGGCTGACACCCTCAAAGAGGAAGCAGGCAGAGCCATGATCGGTTGCCATCTCGGTGTCCTGCAGCTGCGGCTGGGTATACCCCAGCAGAGTCACACGCAGGGGGGCCGCCTCGTAGGTAGCCAGTTCTGCAAGCCGATTGTCAGCGGGCAACCGGGACTCTGGCAGCGGCGGAGTGGGCACCTCCGTTCCAGGCAGCCCTGCATAGACCTCCGGGGCTATCTGCCGGACTAGGGGCAGAGCCTCCAGGGCAATGCCTTCCCTGAAAAAATTCAGCCATACCCGGGCGTTGCCTGTGACTATCCACTCGCGCTCCCCGGTCCGGGAGACCTCGCAGTGTCTGCTCTGCATGCGCCACTGGGCAGGTTCGGCGGTGTCCGTCCAGCGCAGAGTGATCACCACATGTTCAATGATGTCCTCATGTCCTTCCCTGACCCGGGCGGAAATGAAGGATGGAGCGGTACCCATACGCGCTGTACTCGCGTAGCAGAGGCGGGCCGCGAATTCCATCAGATTGGCGGCGAAAGTGCTCCTGCCCTGCCAGATCCGCGGCACATCGCTGCCATGAGGTGCGTGGCCGGCCCGCAAGGCGGGATTGGGCTGGGTGTAAGCCAGTACTTCAACCATGGGAGTCCCTGACTCAGGAGTCTAACCGAGCAGTAGGCGAACTGTTTCCATTGAACTCGTTACCATTATCAGGGCATCAGCAGCATTACAGCATACTTGACACAGGTTCAGACCCGAAGAGCCTCTGCAAGGAAGACCAACAGCAGCGCATCATGTCGGTGGCGTTCCTGTGGAAATAACCGCGACGCACCGTCGCCCAGAGCCAAAGGCAACAGGATCGCCGGAGCTGGAAGAAGCAATGGCGTCTTGTTCAGGCCATGGCGAGCCAAGGCTTGCACTGCTCCCTTTGCCCCACATCAGATACAACTGTAGACTAATGTACAACCCTGTGCCACCGAAAGGTCTGTGATGGGGCATTCTCGTTCTGGCCGGAAGAGCCCTGCAGAGCAGAGACGTGCAATGCAGGGCTGCCTTTGCTCAACATCCCAGAGACTGCGCATCGCAGCCAACGAGCGCCTCAGGGAGGGTCGGCTCTTGGATGTCAATGCGCAGGCAGCACCGGGTTTCCGCAGATATCAACCCTAACCAGTTGCATCCAACATCGGGAACCTTGCACTATGTCCCCTCCGTACGAAGGGTCTGCCCAGAACTGGGAAGTCCAGACGATGTCCAACACCCTGGTGCCCATGCGCGATGGCGTCTTGCTCGCAACGGACATGTACCGGCCCACTATCCACGGGACCATGGCACCCGGCCCCTTTCCGGTGCTGCTGGAACGCACCCCATACGACAAGGCTGCACCAGGCAATGTCGACATGGGGCGCTATTTCGCCCGGCGTGGCTATGTATGTGCAATCCAGGATGTACGGGGTCGTTTTGCCAGTGACGGTGACTGGTATCCGTTTGCCAAGGAAGCCCCTGATGGCTATGACACCGTGGAATGGCTGGCTGCTCAGCCGTGGTGCGATGGTCGGGTGGGTACGATGGGAGGATCCTACTGCGGCAGTGATCAGTCGGCCCTCGCTACTCTGGACCCACCCCATCTGAAAACCATGATCGTGGCCGTGGGGGCCTCCAGCTACTACCATGCCTCAATGCGCCAGAACGGTGCCCTTGAACAGCGTTTCATCATCTACGCCTTCCGCATGGCAACCACCAGCCGGGAGGCCTTGGCAGATCCGGGCTTGCGTGCCCTGTTGCTGGAAGCCTATGCCAATGTGGAGGAATGGTTCGGTCGGGTGCCTTTCCGGAAGGGAGTGTCGGCCCTGCGACTGCTGCCGTCCTATGAACAATGGGTGATCGATATCCTAACCCACGGTGACTATGGCAGCTACTGGCACCAGCGTGGCTATGACATCGCTCGCCACTACGACGACCATGCCGATGTTCCCACACTGTACGTAGGAGGCTGGTATGACTCCTATGCCCGAGCCACGTGCGAGAACTACGCTGCGCTGTCCATGCGGAAGAAGTCCCGACAGATGCTGTTGATGGGGCCATGGACCCATGGGGGCTGGCATGAGACCTTTGCCGGCTCAGTGGATTTCGGCACCGAATCCCATATTCACTATCACGATGTACGACTGGCCTGGTTTGACCATTTCCTGAAGGGCAGGCACACCGAGTTCACGGAGTGTCAACCGGTGCGCATCTTTGTCATGGGTTCGGGCGACGACACACGGAATTACGCAGGCAGGTTGCACCATGGTGGCCATTGGCGAACCGAGGCCGACTTTCCTCTGCCAGACACCCAATGCACGCCTTGGTACCTGCAAGCGGATGGACAGCTGACACGGAATGTCCCCTCTGCCGCGGCCAGCGCCAGCCGTTTCACCTTCGATCCCAGAGATCCGGTGCCCACAATCGGGGGCGGCATATCAGCCGCCGATCCGGTAATGGAGCCAGGGGCCTTTGATCAGCGCGGGGATGTCCGTTTCTTCGGCTGCCATGACAGTCTGCCTCTGAACGCGCGCAGCGACGTCCTGAGCTTCACTTCCCAGCCCCTGCTGCAGGATATGGAGATTACAGGCCTGGTGACAGTGCAGCTGTTCGTTTCCTCTTCGGCGCCGGATACGGACTTCACTGCCAAGCTGCTTGAGGTCATTCCGCCTTGTACGGATTATCCCGAGGGCTTGGCCATCAATCTGACAGACTCGATCCTGCGCACTCGCTACCGCAACAGCTGGACAGATCCGGAGCTGATGCAGGAAGGTCAGATCTATCCGCTGGAATTCTCCCTATATCCAACCTCCAATCTGTTCAAGGCCAGCCACCAGGTGCGGGTTGACATCAGCAGCAGCAACTTTCCGCGCTTTGACGTGAACCCCAACACGGGAGGCGCACTGGGGATTGACCGCCGGTTCCGTCTGGCCAATCAGGTCGTGTATCACGAGCATGAACACCCGTCCCATATTGTGTTGCCTCTGATTCAGAGATAACCACAGGAGGCAATGCTTGGACAGGTTCGTGATCCATCTCCGTGTCCACCCAACCATGGGGCACTGGGTTTCGATCCTTCAGGGCCAGTGCATTGGCCGTGTCAAAGATCTGCAGGCCAAGTCCCCCAATTGGTTGCATCTGTGTCATCGGGGGATCCATTTCACGCAAACTCCGAGGCTCTTGACAGCCGGCACGCCCAGACTTGCCGCACAGGCAGTCATCCTCATGATGGTGTCCACATTGGCATTGGGCAGAACCAGCGCAGTGAGGGCAAAAACAGGTTCTGACAGGGACAACCAAATCTGCAAGTGCCTGGTTGCGGTCCGGCGGTTCCTTGGCGGGGTGGCAATCGTCTTGACGGCTTCGAGGGAGCGCGGAACACGGATGGAGAGTGTCATTGACAAGGACGCTGGAGCACAGTTTGTTGCCAAAGCGCGGGGTATAGCCGTAGATGATGGGACTTATATACCCAAGTACACAGACTCGGACATATCCTGTTCACGGGTCCCAAGGGTGCCCAGCGGCAACGCCCCTCGCCGTGCAGCCGCCCCTGTCCCCCGGGCCACAGAGAGATCACATCTCCCCAAGATGTTCAATGCGGCATTGTGGTCCGCGTTGAGTTGCAATCCGCAATCCACACAACCGAATTGGGATTGTGTGGTCCGATTGGCCTTGGCAATGTAGCCGCAGCGGTTGCAAGTCTGGCTGGTATAGGCCGTGGGCACCTTGATCAACCGCCCACACTTGTAGGCCAGACGCTGCTCCAGCTGTCCCCATCCACTCGCCAGGATGCTGCGGTTCAGCCCCGACTTGGCCTTGACATACCGACCCGGTGCCGCCATGGTACCCTTGGCCGATTGCGTCATGCCTTGGGTGTGGAGATCCTCGATCACCACCGTATGCACCCGGTCCGCCAAGGTGCAACTGACCTGGTGCGTGTCGTTGGAGCGGATGTTCCGACGCTTTCTCTGCAACTTGATGAGCTGTCCGGCGATTCGGCGGCGGCGCACAGATCCCTTCTGCTTGCGCTTGATCCTGGCATCCAACCTGGCTTGATCCGTCAGGCGATGCACAGTGCCCTGACTGTCAGTCGCCTGCCCCACGTTGCGGTCCAGGCCCAGCGCGCCTGATCGGCCGGCACGGCATAGACCACACACGCATACCCCTTGGGCTGGACACGGGTGCCTTCCCGTTTGATCCGGGCCTGCACCGGCGTGCAGTCAGTGTACGGATTGGCTCCTTTCAGTTGCACACCACCGATACGCGGCACCCGCAGGTGACCATGGGATATGGATACGTCATCGGCAATGGTGAACCCGTCCTGCGTGCGATGCCGGGCCTTGAACCGGGGATACTGTCCGTGGCCAGCAAAAAAAGCCCGGTACGCATCGGCCAGGTGCTTGAGCGCATAGCGCACTTCGGCGCAACTGGATTCCGGCAGCCAGGCATAATCCGGATTCCGGCGCAGAGCTGTGAACTCGACAAACATGCCATAGGCAGACACGTGGGGTGGGACACTGCGCTTGCCGTCTTGGTAGGCCGCGTATGCCTGTTGCTTGTGCGCCAGGAAGTGATTCCAGACCCAGCGGCAGGCTCCGGCAGTGCCCGCCAGCCGCTGCGCTCTGGCCCGGGTTTCCGGCAGCCGGCGCAGGCGCACGGTGTGCGCTTGGGTATATAAGTCCCATTGCAATCAGGAGGGTAGTCGGTCTGCAATGCCAGTGTTTCTTGCCGTCACGGGCGTGATGGCCGATGTATTCCAAGTTGCAGGTCAGTGCAGAATTGTCTGGTGGAGACGGGGCCTGCCAAGTTGACAGTTTGGTGCGATTCCACACTCTTGGCCCGAATGTCCTGGAAATCCATTCGGACCACCACTGAGGCAGCCAGACCTCTCACGAACCAAGCGCCATCCCGTTCTGCCGCGCTTTGCATTGCCAGCTGCCCAACAGCAACCGAACGCCCAAAGCACAGGGCGGGCCGCTCACGCTGCTGCCGGCAAACCCGGAAGTCGGTCAGCTCTCAGCCACCGGCAAATTCAGTCCGGACTGCGAAGCGCTGCACTGCGATTTGCCCAGGGCAAGGGGAAACGCAGCGCGCAACCCGAGGCGCAGACTGTCCTCGGCCTGCGCAGCTCCCCACCACCGGAAACTCACCCCTGACGGCTACGCGAACCAGTTACTCTGGACTTTCCTGCAGCCAATTCGAGTTCCTGCTCCAACGTGCAAAGCAGACAGATAGTGGCCAAGACGTCCAATCCACACGTCCACGAGTGCAAAAACCCCTGGGGACTACAGTTCATCCTCCAGCCATGTTGATCCCTGAGCAGCCAGCCTTTCACGGATGTCTGCCTCTATCCGGCTGGGTACAGCCGCAGGATTCAGGGCAGAAAGACCTCGATCGGTTACCAAATTGTGTCCCGTAATGGCCGCTGAAGCATCCGATGCCAGAAACAGCATGGCATCCGCCACCTGTTCCGGCAGCGCCGGACTGCCCAAGGGGTACACAATGTCCTGACGCCTGACTTCGGCGGGATTGTTCTTGAGCATCTCATATTTCTTCTCGGTAAGCATGCGGGCCGGCGTCAGGGCATTCGCCCGGATACCGTAGGGAGCATAGGTCATGGCAATGCTCCGGGTGAAGTTGATCAGGCCCGCCTTGGCGGGGCCATAGGAAGAAATACTGGTGCCTCCGAAAAGAGCGTCACCCGACGAGACATTGATGATGCTCCCGCCGCCCTGCTTGATCATTGCGGGAACCACCTCTTTGCAAAACAGCAAGGGAGCTGTCATATGACAGAAAATCCCCTCTTCCCAGTCCTTCAGAGTGACATCCTCCAACATTCCCCCCGGGTTGTCTATGATGGCATTGTTGACCATCACATCAACTTTCCCGTACCGCTCCAAAGTGAATTGCACCAGCGCCACAATGTCATCGGGCCGCATGACATCACACGTCTGGTACACAATGTCACCGTCCAGACCCTGCGCCTCCCCCAAAACCTTGCGGGCATTCTCTGGCGTTCTGCCCCGGTCGCAGATGACAACTGCAGCGCCTTCCCTGGCAAACAGCAAGGCCGCGGCTTTGCCAAGACCCAGGGTAGCCCCGGTCATGATGGTGACTTTGCCGGATAAACTTGTGCCCATTTATGCACTCCTCTTGTGTTTCACTCGTGGAATGCGAGCCGAGGAATCCCCGTCCCGTTCCCGCGAAAGCAATGCCTGGTTATCTGTGAATCCAGTCACATCCCGGTCCGCCCCGTCAAGGCGATGCCCTGAACCATGTATTTCTGCCCTATGAAAAAGATCAGAATCATGGGCAACGAGGTAAAAACGGTCGCCGCCATCAACAGCCCGGGCACAGGATCGCCTTCCGCGACCTGATAGCGGAGAAAGGCCAGCCCAATGGCCACGGTGTATGTGCTTTCCTTGCTCAAATAGATGACCTGTCTCACGAAATCGGTCCATACATTGATAAAGGAAAAGATCGCGATAGTGGCCATTACGGGCTTGGTCAGAGGCAGCAAGATGCGCCACAGGATACCCAATTCGTGACAGCCGTCAATCTTGGCGGCATCGTCCAGTTCGGTGGGCAAGGTCAGAAAGAATTGACGCATGAGAAACACGTAGACGGGGTTGGCGAAGAAGCTGGGAACGATCAAGGGCAACCAGGTGCCAATCCAGCTGATCTGCTTGTACAGCAGAAAACGCGGGATGATGACAACCCAAAAAGGCAGCATCATCGTGCTCAGCAATACGGCAAAGAGAACATTGCGCCCCCAGAACCGGAGTCGGCTAAAACCATATCCAACCAGAGAGGCACTCAGCAATTCACCCGCCACACTCAAGGCCACGATTATGGTGGTGTTGACAAAATAGCGGCCAAAAGGAACGCTCAGCCAAGCCTGAGGGTAGTTGCCGAAGTAAAGTCTGGAGGGCAAAAACGGCATGGGGATCTGATTGAAATCGTTGAAGGTCTTGAGCGAACTCAGGACCACCCATACCAGCGGAAAGATAAACCAGACAAAACCGGCGACCAGCAGGGCGTAAGTCAACAGGCTGCGCCACTGTCGCTGGGTCGTTCTGCTTCTGCTCCAGGAGGATGTTATGGCTGACAATGTCTGTCCTTCACCGTCACACCGCCCTCAGTCGGGTCTGGCACCAGTTGGATAAAGAGAGCATTCCGCTCCCGAAGAGACTGCGTTGCAGGCGCTTTTGAGATTGAGTATTGACCCGCGTGGACCGCGCCTCTGCAACGCAACCGTGTGCCCACTCCGGCACAGTCCTGGGTCCCATGCCCATGTGGTGGCGCCATGAAGGATGGCTGAGGCAACCCACCCACCAGACCCCTCACGGCAGGGGCCCAATGGCTGACTGGCAACCGAACGAGCCGGTGGGGAGGCAGCAACAGCACATTTCCTTCTTTCCTCAAGACAGGCGCGGCCGCACGGCTCCCCCCGCCGGTGAATGCGTTCCATCCCTGGAAGGGCCGAGACCTTTCACGGCACGGGCTATTGGTCCCCGCCCTCGTAATAGACCCAATACCGGGCAACCCTGAAATTCAGCAGGGTCAGTCCCAGGATGATCAGGAAAATCATCCATGCCAGCGCCGAAGCGTAGCCCATGCGAAAGAATTGAAATGCCTGTCGATACAGGTACAGGCCGTAGAACAGGGTGGCCGTTCCAGGACCGCCGTCCGTCATGATGAACGCATCCACAAACGACTGCAGCACTCCAATCGTGGTCACGATCACGTTGAAAAATATGGCCGGCGAGATCTGGGGCAAAGTCACATGAAGAAACTTGGCCCATTCCGTGCCCCCGTCAAGCTCCACAGCTTCATAGAGATACTGCGGGACACCTTGCAGAGCCGCGAGGACAATCAACATGGCGCCACTGGCAGTGGCCAGTGACTTTATGGCCAGCGAAGGCAAGGCCCAGGTGGTGTCGAACAGCCAGTTGGGGCCCTCGATGCCGATCCATCCCAAGGCTGTGTTGATGGGGCCGTTGCGAGCCAGAATCGTCGTCCACAAGAGTGCCAGGCCCACGCCTCCAATCACGCTGGGCATGTAAAAGGAGGTGCGAAAGAAGGGAATCCCGAAGACTTTCTGATTGAGCAGAATCGCAGCCAAAATGCTGATGACCGTGCCCGCGGGCACGGTCATCAATACGTAGCCAAAGGTGACCTGCAGCGCATTGAGCACTCTGGGATCCCCAAAGAGCATGCGCTGGATGTTCTGGAAACCGACGAATTCCGGAAGGCCGATCAGCTGATAGCGAGTGAAACTCAGGGCGAAGGAAGCCACGAAGGGAAAGACCATCAGGAAGCTGAAGCTCACCAGCCATGGCGAGATGAAGGCCCAGCCTATCAGATGAGGCCTCAACCTGACCCAGCCCATTCTGCGCGCGCCAAGCATGACGGCCTCGCCTGTCCTTGTCCTCGGAAACTGCAATCAACAACAGGAGGAAGCGCAGGGCGCAGACCGCGCCGCCCGATCTGCACGCTGCGCATACGCATCAGGCGTTGGCCGCCAGAATCTCGTCAGTCTTCTGATCGACCACCACAACCTGCTCTGTCACGGTCTTCTCACAGCGCAGGACGTCGCCCCAAAGGATTTTGATTTCCCCGAACCATTCCAGGACGCCGGGAAGCTGAGGGGTGAAGATGAAGTTGTCCAGTGCGTCCAGTCTGGCTTCGATCGCCTCGGGACCACCCCACGTTGCCTGGTAGTCCGCATCCTTCCAGACATCGGCATTGATGGGTTCGGCCGTGCCGCTCAACGCGATGTTCTTCTGGTTTTCGAAATTGGCCAGGTACATCATGAAGTCAAAGGCCTGCTCCGGATGCTGGCTCTGTTTGGAAACGATGTGGAAATGCATGGAACCCAGACCCGCGCTTTTCCCGGTTTGCGGGGAACGCACCCAGGCCACTTGGGTGAGCTCCGCATCGCTTTGGTGGACCCCGCGCAGATCGCCCCGCGATGTGATCCCCAACTTTCCGGCGACCCACGGATTCACGCCCAAGGCCTGGCCCTGGCCCAGATAGTCATCCACGTTCAACATGCAGCCATCCTGACAAATCATGGCCACGGCGAAATCCTGCCCTTCTATGAATTCAGGCGTATTCCAGGAACCCGACTTGTTCTCGACGTCAATGAGCTGGCCGCCGTTGGCCACACTCCAGTTCACCAATCCGTCCTGCTCGATATTGCCGAAACTGTAGTTGGAACCGTGGATGTCCTCGCCCAGTTCGTTGAGGGCACAGGCCGCCTCGCGGTAGTCATGCCAGTCCCACCACTTGTCACCGTTGTGATCGTGTTCCCAAGGCATTGGGAGGCCGACTTGCTTGAAGAGATCCTTGTTGATGCCGGTCATGATGACATTCAGTTGGAAGGGCACTGCCTTTACCTTGCCTTCCTCGTAACCGACGTGTCGCGGGATGCGCACGAGATCGCTTCCGTCGTCGCCCGGGAACGGAATGTCCTGGGCCTCGAAATAAGGCGTAAGGTCCGCGGCGATCTCATGGAATGAACTCAATTGAAGATCAAAGAACAGCATGATGTCACCCCATTCGCCAGCGGCGACCAGAATGGGCATGCGGCGATCAAAGTCTGCCACTGGTTCAAAGATGATGCCCACTTGAGGATTTTCTTCGGCCCACTGGTCGAGGAATCCGTTCATGAGCTCTCGGCGCACGCCTGATCCCCACTTGTTAAGGAAGCGCAAGGCCACCCGATCCGAAGAGGGCGCCTGCATATCGCTCCCCATTGACGGATCACCCATTGTGGGCGACACGCACGCAGCCAATGCCGATCCGGCAGCAAGTCCGCCGGCCAATCTAAGAAACTCACGTCTGCTTGACTTTCTTGCCATCGGTTGTTCCTCCCTTTGAGCACAACACAACGAGAAACAAATACACGAATACCATGTATAACCACAACTGCGTCGTTCAACTGTTGCAATTGGCTTCAACATGAATACTATCGCTTTATGGAAATTGGATCAAACGGATAAATTCTCCGAACAATTCCTGCAAATATTCTTGGGGAACTGGGAAAGATTGATTGAGGATATCGGGGAGAATTCCGCGCGAGATCCAGACTCAGTGCCTGAAAGCGCCTTCTTCTTTCCCAGGCTGTCATGGCTTCTGTACTGTTGCAGAGCGATTTTCTGCAGTCCTGCAGGAAGACTTTCAGCATGTGCATTCCTGCCTGCGCGCCGGTCACGCGCACACTGTGCAGCAGGTTCCCAGGTAATTGTTGGGACTTGTATACATGAGTACACCAACTCCTGTATATCCTGTTCCCGGGGCGTCAGGGTCTCCGTTGCGAACGCCCTTCACCGTGCCGCCCCCGTCCCATGGGCCGTGGAGCGCCCTGGTGCGCTCCGGCACTGTGACCATGGTACTGGATGCCTGCATATGTACTTATGTATATAATTCCCTAACTATTCAGGTAGCTGGCTATTCAGGATGACAGGGAGGCCTGCCGCTGTCGGGACTCTCGGAGAGACCGCGGCCGGTCTGTCGTGGCCCTCCTGATGCGGTGGCCAGTCAGGTGGTGGGCGGCCAGTACCTGTCACCGCTGCCTCGTGGCGCGGGCATGGTCATGTCGGAGAACCCGATGCGGTTCCAGTGCCACACCTGTGCGGCCGGGTTCCACGCACGCAAGCTGCTCGGACAAAGGCATTTCATCCTGTCTACAGGGAGAGGTGGGAACCTGTTGGCTGCATCGTCAAGTTGGCGGCAGTCCGTCCTCCAGTCACGAATGGCGCACAGCCACCATCAAGACCGGTTATTCTCGATGGCCGAGTCGAGTGAAGCAGTCGTACTGGTTCTGACACATCACCCGATCTGCAATTGCCATGGCCTCCGTTTCACCCAGATGGCCATCTTGGATCTCCAGCTGCAGTGTATGCGTCAGCCACCGGCGCGTCTGCATGGCGTAGGCATAGGTCGCGAACGGCCATGCGGTATCGGCCCCAAAGACGAACAGCTTGTGGATCGGCACGGCGTGAATGGCGCTGCGCAGGAGGCGGGCGGCATCCATGGGATTGATGCTCCAGGCCCAGCACATGTCAATGTACACGTTGGGGTAGTGCTTCGCCAACGCCACCAGCTCCTCGGAATAGGGATACGAATTGTGCATCAGGACAAAATCGGTGTCCGGATGTGCCGCCAGCAATCCGCACAGATGCCGACAGGAAATGAAATCCAGCGGCATCCGGCTGTGCCCGGCATAGTACCCGGTGTGAATCTTGATGGGCAGGTCATGCTCATGGGCCAGGGAAGCACACAGCTCCAGACACCAGTCACCCAGCAAAAGCCGGTCTGCGGGGGACATCGCGGCGGGTGCTTCCAGGTATCGGTCAAATACGGTGGCGGCATCGGTCCGGTCCCGGGGATACCAGGCCAGCGTACGATCGTAGGCATGCTGGGTCTTGCACGCCACGGCCTGGTCAGCATGAAGCGCGAACACGGCCTCTATGGCGGTCTGCAGCGCGTGCAGATCACGCACTTCCACTCCGGTCAGGCACTCAAGGGCCTCCAGATCCGGTGTGCCGGAGACCAGGTTGTGCAGGGAGATGTCATAGCGAAAGAAGTGGGGATCCTCTTCATCCGGCGTGATGTCCATGGTGAAATCGTCAATTTGGACATGGTCCAGCCGGGCATCCTGCTGCAGGATCTGTTTGCGGGTGCGTGTGGCCATCAGGTGCCGATGTTGCCCCTGGGCGGCGTCCAGGGAGGCCGGAGTCAGCTCGGTCAATCCATAAAAGTGCGCAGCGGCCAGCTGCACGGCCTCGCCGTATCCGGTATGACGACACCGTTGCCATGCGGTCTCCACCGCGGCAAAACGGTCCGAGACAGTGCCGCCCCCGGGATCCGTCAGATTTGCCACCGTATCCGGCGCGGCTCCCGCCACCACCAGATCGGCCGTAACATAATTTTCCAGGAGGGCGCCCAGAATATCCAGTCTTTCCGGTGTAAAGCTCGGGTGGCGCAACAGATGTTCATGCGTATCGCACAAAGGCATTTCCGCGATGCGGCGCGTCAGATCGGTATCGTCTGGCATGGTCTGGCTCTGGCTGGGTAGTGAAGTCACGCGTCAATCCCGAGTTGGGCTGACCGATTGTACGGGCGGGACCCGACATTCGCCAATCGCTGCCCAAGCGCGAGATGACCATGACGCGTGCGGCTCGGAGCACAGATACGGACGGGCGGGGATGGGGAGAGCCGACAGCACCACCGCCATCAGGCACACAACCACCGCACGACCGATGATACCCCTTGTTACAGGCCCCCGGGCCAGACCGCGGAGGCATTCCCGGCCCAGGGATGATATGGGAAATCGGCTGCAGCCGATACGCGCCTTTGCTTCCATGCCCTGCTCTCTGGAATACACTTGTACCAGTACCACTTCCCTCTCACGCAGGAACCATTGCCATGAAATACCAGATCCTGGGCCGCACCGGCGTACACGTCTCGAAGCTCTGCTTCGGCACCATGTCTTTTGGAGACATCGCTGATGAAGCGATGTCAGCCCGCATGTTTCACCGCTGCCGGGAATTCGGCATCAATTTCTTCGACTGCGCCAACACGTATGCCGGAGGTCGGTCGGAAGAAATCCTGGGGCAGTTGATCAAGCCCGTACGGGATGAAATCGTCCTGACCACCAAAGTCTGCTCGCCGGTGGGGGATCACGGCAACGACAAAGGCCTGTCCCGCCGTCATCTGCGCCTGCAGGTGGAAAACTCCTTGCGCCGCCTGGACACGGACCGCATCGATCTGTACTTCGTGCATCACTTCGATCCCTTTACGCCAATCCCGGAAGTCATGCGCGGGCTGGACAGTCTGGTCCAGGACGGCAAGGTCCTGTATCTCGGCGTGAGCAACTGGGCGGCCTGGCAGATAGCCCTTTCCCTGGGGGCCAGCGTGCAGGGAAACCTGTCCCGTTTCGAGTGCATTCAGCCCATGTACAGCTTGCTGAAAAGGCAGGCCGAAGTCGAGATTCTGCCGCTGGCCCAGGCGGAAGGGCTCGGTGTGATCCCCTACAGCCCCATGGCCGGCGGCCTGCTCTCCGGCAAATACACGTTTACGGAGCGACCGCCGGAATCCCGACTGGCCGTCAACACCATGTACCAGGCCCGATATGCCGACGCCGCATACTTCGACATCGCCAGCCAGTTCGCGCAGTTGGCCCGGCAGCTGGAGGTGGCCCCGGCCACGCTGGCGGTAGCCTGGGTGCTGCAGCATCCCGGAGTCACGGCACCCATCATTGGCGCCCGGAACACTGATCAGCTGGAGGATTCGCTGCAGGCTGCAAATCTGGCCCTGGACGCCGACCTGTGGCACCAGCTCTCCGATCTTTCCCCTGTGCCGCCCATGGCGACGGACCGGGAAGACGACCGCAGCAAGTAGCTATCACGCAATATACCCCCACCGCGGTTTTTTCCGTACAGTGGCGGTGTGCCCGGCATATGAAGTTTGCTTCCCGGCTTACTCTGGCGCACATCTGTGTCGGGCTGCTGCTGTTGCAGACCGGCTGGTTGGCCGGTTGCACTGTGCAACCGGCCGTACCGTCCGAGCCCGCCACCGAGACTCCCTGGCTCCTGGAAGGAGGCAACGCCGGGCGGACGCGGCAGACAGCATCACAGGTAACGCCTCCCCTGCAACTGGCCCGCGAGATCCCGATTGCCCAAAGCGGTGAATTTGTCAGCCCCATTGCGTATGCTGACGGGCGGGTCTATGCCGACGGGGAAGCCAGCCTGCATGCATTTCCCCGCGCGGCCCGGGAGGCAGCCTGGGAAATCCAGCTGCCAGGGTATTTCCTGTCCCCCTTGATCCGGGACGATACCGTTTTCGTGCGGGCGGAATCGGGCGGCAAAGGGTTCGTCTTTGCGCTGGACGCGCACAGCGGAGCCAAACGGTGGCAATTTCAATTTCCGCAGGTCGGCAGCGAACACCAGAACATCGGAGGGCATGTAACCTCGCCCGTGGTGGCCGGCGGCAGGTTGCTGGTGGCCAGCGCCCGCGTCTTCTACGCCCTGGAGCCGGAGACAGGCCGGATCGCCTGGGAGCTGCCCCTGGCCGAGCCGGTGGCGTCCTCGGCCGCCGCCGCGGGGAATCTGGCCTATATTGCCGACTTCACGCACACCTACGCCATAGACATTGCGACCGGGCAAGAACGGTGGCGTTTTACCGGCCAGGACATCACGCTCTTCTTCGCGCCGGTAGTCCAGGCGGGCCGTGTCCTGATTGGATCGGGCACGGCACTCGTGGCCCTGGATGCCGCAACCGGCAAGGTGCTGTGGCGCACCGGAACGGGCACCGCCCCCGTGGTGCCCGGCGGAGCCACCCCGGACATGGCATTCGGCAAGTCTGTCCGCATCCTGACGGCCTACGACCTGCAGGACGGCACCCCGTTATGGAGCTATGAGGCCTTGAATTTCGTTTCCCTGCCTTGCATCGCCGGTGAGTATCTGTACACGATCATTCGCCTGGGTCACGCCAGCCAGGTCGTGGCCTTGGCCGTGCATTCCGGCGCGGAGGTGTGGCGCTCCGATCCCCTGCCCCTGGCGCGCAGCGCTCCCGTCATGGCCGCCGGCCAGATCTATGTCCGCTCCGAAAGTGGTACCATAATAGTGTTCTCATCCTCCCCACCCCATGGCAGGGGCTGACCCGGGGTACTACATGCCATGTTGAATATTCTGCCGCGGAAGAAGCTCGCGCGCACCGAGGCGCTCTGGTTCTGGTTCTTCATCGCCCCATGGATCATTGGCCTGATTCTGTTCCGCGGGGGCCCGATTCTCGGTTCCCTCTTCCTGAGTTTCACAGAATACAATGTCGCCGATCCCCCGGTGTGGATCAATTTCGACAACTATGCCCGCCTGCTGAACGACGACATTTTCTACAAGTCCTTACGCGTTTCCGGCCTCTACACGCTGATGGCCGTGCCTCTGGGCATCCTCGTGTCCCTTGCCATGGCCCTGATGCTCAATCAGAAGGGTGTGCCCTTTCTGGGCGTTTTCCGCACGCTGTACTACATTCCGGCCCTGATCGCCGGCAGTGTAGCGGTGGCTTTTCTGTTTCAATGGCTGCTCAATCCCAGTTTCGGGATTTTCAATTACCTCATTGCCCTCCTGGTGGGCGAAGAAGGTCTGCTGCCGCTGGGGCTCAAGGGCCCCCGCTGGTTTTTTGATCCCAATTGGGTGGTGCCTTCCTTTGTCCTGATGAGCCTGTGGGGATTCGGGGCCTCCATGCTGATCTACCTGGCCGGACTGCAGGGCGTGCCCACCGCGCTCTATGAAGCCGCGCGCATCGATGGGGCCGGCGCCTTCCGCCGCCTGCTCAACGTCACCCTGCCCATGATCTCGCCCGTCATCCTCTTTACATTCATTACGGGGATGATCGGTTCCTTCCAGGTGTTCACGCCGGCCTACATCGTGAGCGGCGGGGTGGGCGGCCCGGCCTATGCTTCCATGTTCTACGTGCTGTACCTGTATCTGAATGCCTTCCGGCGGTATCGCTTCGGTTATGCCTCCACCCAGGCCTGGTTCCTCTTTATCATCATCCTGGTGCTGACCGTCCTCGCGCTGCGCATCTCGCGCCGGGCCGTGTACTACGAGGCGCCCGGCGATGAGGATCTGATTTGAACCGCCGGCCCTTTCCTCCCGATCACCCATGACCGAACAGGCTTTTTCGCCCGCTGTAGCCACTGAAACCCGCCCGGTCGCGGCGCGCCACCTGACCATCCGCGGGCAAGAGCGGCTCATGGCGGTCATTTCCACGGTATGCCTGCTGCTGGGCCTTTCGATTGTGCTGTTTCCGCTCTTCTGGATGCTGTCCACCAGCCTGAAAGAAGAGATCGAGGCCCTGAAAATCCCGCCCAACTGGCTCCCGGTCCGGCCCCAGTGGCACAACTACCGCGACGCGCTGACTTTCAATCCGTTTGCCACCTATTTCGGCAACACACTCTATTTCGCCTTGATGGTGGTGGTGGGTGAGATGTTCTCCAACTCGTTCATCGCCTACGGTTTTGCCCGCTTGCGGGCCCCGGGCCGCAACTTCCTGTTCGTTATGGTCCTGGCCACCCTGATGGTCCCCGCCGAAGTCACGATCATCCCGACCTACATCCTGTTTGCCAAACTGCCCGGCCAATGGCTCAACACGTACAATCCGCTGATCGTGCCGGCCTGGCTGGGCAGCGCGTACCTGATCTTCCTGTTGCGCCAGTTTTACCTGGGCATTCCGCGGGAGTACGACGAAGCGGCCCACATTGAAGGGGCGAGCCGCCTGGGCATCTGGTGGCGGATCATTCTGCCGCTCTCCAAGCCGGCCCTGGGCGCGGTCGGCATCATGTCCTTCATTTTCCACTGGAACACGTTTCAGGGTCCCCTCATCTACATCAACGACAATGCGAAGTTTCCGGTGTCCCTGGGCCTCTCCATGTTCCGGACCCCGTTTGGCGGCACCCCACAGCACTGGTACATGGCAGCCTCACTGTCCGTGATTGCGCCCTGTATCGTCGTGTTTTTTGTAGCCCAACGCTATTTCATTCAAGGTATCGTCATCAGCGGTGTAAAGGGATGAGGCGCTTTGCCTGAAATGGCGTGGTCACTTTCGTTGCCCCTTGGCGCAACGAATTCACTTGTTGCAAGGAGGATAGAGACAAAATGAAAAGATTGACGTTGCGATTGTCGATCGGGTTGGTGGCGTTGCTGGCCCTGACCCTGGCGGCCTGTGCGGCTCCGGCGCCCGGCGGGGATACGGCGACCGTCGCAGAACAGCGCGAGATTGTGTGGATGGCCCGCACCAATGTGGTGGAAAATCCGTGGGAACAGGAGGTGGCCATTCCGGCTTTTGAAGCGGCCAATCCCGATATCAAGGTGAATCTGCTGATTGTGGATCAGGCGGACATTGCCGTGAAGCGGGAGGCCATGATCGCCGCCGGCGAACCGTTGCACGTCTGGTCTCCCAACTGGGGCGGCAACGGCTTTGCCAGCGATCGCGTGCGGGGCCTGCTCATGGACCTCACGCCACTGATTGAACGGGACAGTGTGGATGTCGGCGTGTTTATCCCCGAAGTGCTGGCCATTTACGAGAACGAAGGTCGGCAATACGGGTTTCCCTTCCTGACCACGGGCAGCTACATGTTTTACAACATGGATCTCTTCGACGCTGCCGGGCTGGATTATCCTCCTGTTTCCTGGGACGACCAGACCTGGACCTGGGAGCGCGCGCTGGAGATTGCCCAGCAGCTGACGACCAATGTGGATGACCCCATGAACGCCACCTATGGCTGGGTCGAGGGCATGTGGCCGGTCGAAGCCGTGACCTGGCTGTTCGATGCCTTTCCCTGGCCGGAAGACGCGTTTGACACCGGCTTTGCCCAGTCCATCGATTTCACCTCCGAAAGGGCCATCCAGGCGTTTCAGAGTCGGCACGACCTGACCTATCTGCACAAGGTGGCTCCGGATGCCGCCGCCGTGGAAGGGCTGAGCGCCCTGGGCGGCGACTTCCAGAGCGGGAAAGTGGCCATGAAGACCACCGGTGGCTGGGGCTGGTGGGTATACAGCCCGGTCACGCCCGAAGTGGAAGGCGGCTTCTGCTGGGGTGTTGCCCCCCTGCCGTACGGCGATACCAATGCACCGACCCGGGCGGTCATTTTCACCGATCCCTGGGTCATCACCCGCGGCCTGGAAGGCCAGGAACTGGAAGATGCCTGGACCTTTGTCAAGTATCTGATTTCGGAAGAGGCGGCCCGCGAATACATGCAGGCCACCAATACGCCGCCCACCCAGCACAAACTGCTGGAGGAGTGGTACCAGCAGTTTGGCTGCATGAGTCCGGAAGACGTGAAAACCGTGTATCAGGGCGCTTTCTCGAACGGTTTGGAATCCAGCAATCACCTGATGGTGGGGTTTGACGAAATCAACTCGACCTGGGACAACCTGCTGGGTGAACTCTGGAACAATGCCGATGCCCGCGCAGAGGACATTCTGCCGGACGTGGAAGAGGCACTGACCGAAGTGCTGCTCCGCATTGCGGAAGAAGAGGGTCACACCTTCGAATAAGCTGTACACTCTGCAGTCATGACAAGCGGCCCCGCGTGCGCGGGGCCGCTTGTTTTTGCACAGGAATCTGGTCCGCCAAGACGCGGGATTAGAGGCAAAAAATACAAATTGCGATATGGCTGCTGAACTGTTGACGCACCGGTTAGAAGGGAGAATCGGATAGCATGGAAGGCACCCAGCAAGGGGATGCGTGGTGTCTTCATATTGCGGAGCAGTAGTGTCAGGAGATGTTTGCCGACATGACCCGTGTCGAATTGGATAACCTCTTCCGGCACGGCGCATATATCCGGGACTGGAATCAGGATGAGCACGTGCCAGCGGCCAATCGCGGCAATCGGATGAACCGGCTGCGTGCGCATGAGGACCAGCCGCTCCATATGCATGGCTCGGAGGCTCAGGCGACCGTCCGGCACGGTTACGGACCGCCCGTCGCCCTTGAGCATCGCTGGCGTTTTGCCGGGGCAGGGGATGAGCATCTTGGATTATTTGTGACTCTGGACCATCATTCCAGGCATTTTCACGGTGCCAGCCACTTTGGCTGGGAGCTGTACATTGAAGACAATGGAGAAGATGGCACCCACTATTACCGGAATCTCGATGCCTGGGGCCTTTTGCAGGATGGCAATAGCACGGATGGCTGGGAAGCGTACGAGATGATCGCCCACTATGAATACCGCTACTGCGCGCTGGACTGGATCTGTCTGTCTTCCTGGACCAGCTATACCAAACGCAAGACGTGTGTCGCCGGTCGGCATCAATACTGGTACTCCAGGCACTGCTACGTAGCAAATTAAGTGTCCAGGAGAGAGACCCTAACCAAAATAACGTTGTACATGCGTAGACACCATTTGGGCCGTCCTGCTTTGCGGCGGGACGGTCTGGCTGGTCTTGGGGTTATCGGGCGCGCTGTGGGCTGCGCCCGGCCGTGGTGGGCCCCCGCTGCAGATTCCCTGTGCCGAAATGCTGGACATGGCTGCCGAACTGGCGGAACCGGCCGTGTATGCCGTGCTGTCCCAACTGACCGTCCGGGAATGTGAGCAGGTGGCGTTCAATCTTACGCGCCTCGAACTGGCAGAATTATTGCGCACAGCGACGTATGATCCAGATTGGAAGCCGCCCGCGCATCTCTATTCGCTGGAACATGATCGTCTGCCAGACCGGATTAGATCCCGGCAAGACAGGGTTGTCGGACATGTCCACACCAGTGCCTACACCGAAGAACACTTCCACGTATACTTTGTGCCCCACACGCATGCTGAGATGGACGCGGCGACGGCGCGCCACAGACTGTGGCTCCGCGTACGCCGGATCATCATCAACGCCGTCACACTGTCTGGCGGCATAGCCCTCCTGATTGGGATGCTGCTCTTCCGCATCTTCTTCATGGCTTGGAGGGTATCTACAAAAGGGTCACCAATGTCGCAACCTGAGGCCAATGGAGGCGATTTGGACATGAGTCACAACCGACTCCACGCGCCGCGCGCAATCCTGGGCCAGGCGCCGCCCATGGTGGAATCCGCCACAGGTGCGCTCCATGTACAGGATGGCTGGTAACTGCCCGCAGATCCACGCTGCGCGGTCAACCGGCCGGGTCGGGCCACACCGGGGCCCCGTGGGCCCCGGTGAGGTCGGAGCGGCAGGGCGGGCGGGGCCTGACAGCATCCGGGGCGAGAGAGGAAGACCACTGTATCATGTGTATCATGATGTCCCGACCCGGGCCCAGACGCCCAATCCGGGACTTTGGAGATACCCTCCAAGAGAGGCGGATGTCCAGCAGGTATCGACCGAGGTGGGTGGGCAATGCCCTACACAACGCACATCAAACAGAAGAGAGAACCTAATGGTGCACAGGATGAAGGACGAGAGCCGTTGCAAACATGAGAACTTGCGGATATGCAAGGCATGATGAATGCCCGTCCCCGCATTGATCTGCCGTGGTTTCGGCGCCATCTGCTGGCGGAAATTCTGCCGCGCTGGAGAGAGGCCATCACGGCTTCCGGCTATTTCGCCTGTCATTTCGATCATGCCTGGCGGCGTGAAGACAAAGGGTTCGGCACTCTCGTTTCACAAAACCGGCTGATCTACAACTTCGCCCAGGGATATGCCCTGACCGGCGATCCGGCATGGTTGGACGCTGTGGATGCCGGCGCGCGATTTCTGGTGGAGCATTTCTGGGATGCCGCATGCGGAGGCTGGATCCAGGCCTGCAGTCCCACGGGGGACATCGTCGATGACGGCAAGGACTGCTACGGCCATGCCTTTGCCCTGTTCGGATTGGCCCATGCCGTGGCGGCAACCGGCAATCCCCGCTACCAGGCAGCCTTGCACGACACATGGGCAGTGCTGACGTCCCGGTTCCAGGACGCACACGGCGGGTACAAGTATTACCTGAGCCGCGATTTCCAGCAGACCGACCCGTTGCGTTCCCAGAATCCGCTCATGCATCTCTTTGAAGCCCTGCTGGCAGCCGGAGATATTCCGGGCATGAGCGAATTTCACCGTGAGGCGGTGGTCCTGGCGGAATTCATTTTGCAACGGCTGGTGCAGCCCAATGGCGGGGTGTTGCCGGAAGTGTACACCCCAGCCTGGGATCCTTTGCCCGCCACCCAAGGGGGGCGCATCGACGTGGGCCATGCATTTGAATGGGCCTTTCTGCTATCGTCGGCCGCGGCCCTTGGGCTGTCGGACACGTATCGGCATGAAGCGGAAAACTTCCTGACCCATGGCATGCGGCTGGGCTATGACACGGAGCACGGCGGCATCTTTTCGCCGGTGGCTCCTGACGGCTCCCGCACCAGCCAACGCAAAGGCTGGTGGGAACAATGCGAAACGATCCGGGCCCTGCTGCGGTTGGCCCACGACCATGGCCGCGCGGACCTGTGGGCTCCCTTGCAGCAGACTCTCACCTTCGTCCAAAACGAGTTTCTGGATCCGGCACACGGTGGCTGGTACATGAGCCGGGAACCGGGCGCTGTACCGACCGCGCAACCCAAAGGCAACGAGGTCAAACTGGACTACCACGTCGTCGGCATGTGCATGGAAGCCATCCGCCTGGAAGAGGCTTCATAACGCGGTCCGGGCACTCCAACGAGACACATATAATAGGTCACGCTTTGATCCACGAAGTTTGTCCGAGGAGATGCACCATGCACCGGGACCGATTTTCACGCCGTACGTTTTTGAAATCGCTGGCCATGGGAACAGCCGGTCTGGCGCTTGCCAGCTGCGTGGCCCCAGCCGCCTCCGGACCCGGCACCGAAGCTGCGGCCACACCCATCGTCCTGAACGCGCTGTACCCCAGCGGTGGGCCTCTGTGGGGCGAGTATCTGGACAAAGTGTCGGACGATTTCAAGGCCCAGACCGGCACGGAAGTCCGCTACAGTACGCTGCCGTTTGTGCAACTGATGGACAAGCAATTGACATTGGTGGCCGCGGGCAGCGCCGATGTGGACATCTTTGGCACGCACTACGCCCAGATTGGACGTTTCATCGAGGCGCTGTTCCCGTTGAACGATTTTGTCGCGCAAGACAGCATCATGGGGACGGATTACGTGGAAGGGTCGTTTGACGCCTTCACAGGCAACGGCAATCTGCTGGCCATTCCCTACACGTTCGATCTGCGGGCCCTGTACTATCGGACCGACCTGTTTGCCGCCGCCGGCATCGGGGCCCCGCCCACCACCTGGACCGAACTGGTGGAAACGGCCAAGGCCTTGAACGACCCTCCGGACCTCTACGGATACCTGATCGTGGGCAAGGGCGATCCCGCGTTGCGGGAGTACAGTGACCTGCTGTGGGAGAACGGCGGCGATTTCCTGGAAAACGGCCTGGAACCCTCACCGCCGGCGTGGAACCAGCCGGCGGGCGTGGAAGCCTTGCAATGGTGGTATGACCTGATTTACACCCACGAAATTGTGCCGACCGGCACCCCCAGCTATGGGTGGGAGGAAAACGGTCAGCTGTGGACCGCAGGGCAGGCTGCCATGAGCAAGCAGTGGGGGCCGGGAGGTTCCATGGACCCGGATCAGTCCGTCATTGTGGACAAATTCAGCATTGCTCCCCTGGTCGGCAATAAGACCCACATCACTACAGCCGTCTGCCACGGGCGCGCCATCAACCTTCATTCGGCGCAGGCCGAAGCGGCCTGGGAATTCGTCAAGTATTTGACATCGCAACCCGTCATGCTGGATTTGCATGCCAGCGTCGGGGCCCGCCCGGCCCATCTGGGCGCCCTGAACGAGGCGATTGAAACCGCGGAGGGGATCAGCGCGTTGAATCTGGAAGCCTCGCTGGCCGGCGCGGCCAATGGCTATACCTGGCCCCTGTTCCCGGAATTCTCGGAAATCCAGCCCATCCTGTGGGGCGAGATTGAAAAGGTCCTGTCCAATCAAAAGTCTGCACAGGAAGGATTGGACTTCGCGGCCCAGGAAGCCGACCGGATCATGAAGAATGCAGGCCTGTACTAGCGGTTGCCTCTGCTCTGACCCTGGCTGAATGGCGGATGTTGTGCCACATCGAGCCATGACAATCGAAAACGGGCGGGAGCGTCTCACCCTGCGTTCCCGCCTGGATGCGTGGCAGACCCGTTACGCGCCCTACTGGCTGCTCCTGCCCGCGGTCGCCATCATCGGTGCGGTCCTGCTGTATCCCTTGGTGCACGCCCTCTACATCAGTTTCCTGGACTACAAACTGGCGCGCAGCGCCAAGCCCTTCGTGGGTCTGGGCAACTATGTGGAAGCCGTCACCAGCGCGTCCTTTGGCGCTGTACTGGCGCAGAACGTCATTTTTGCCGTGGTATGCATCGGGGTGGAATTCACCATCGCCATGGGGACGGCCTTGCTGCTGCACCGCAAGTTCCGTGGCCGGGCCCTGTATCGGGTGTTTCTGTTGTTGCCCATGCTGACCGCCCCCGTGTTGGCGGGCTTCAATTGGCGCTGGATTTTCAACGACCGCTTTGGCTTGATGAACCAGATTTTCATTGCTGTCGGTCTGCCGCCGCAGGGATGGCTGGTGGATCCCAATCTGGCGCGGCTATCCATCGTGATTGCGACCGTGTGGCAGGGCATTCCCTTTGTGATGATTCTGCTGTTGGCAGGCCTGCAGGCCTTGCCGCAGGCACCGTTTGAGGCCGCCACCGTGGATGGCGCCACGGCGTGGCAGCGTTTCTCCTTGCTTACCATGCCATTGCTGCGCCCTGTGATTGCCGTGGCCTTGGCCTTGCGCATCATCGATCTGTTTCGGGTGTTCGACGTCATCTATATCATGACCCTCGGCGGCCCGGGTCATGCCACGGAGTTGTTGCCTTTCTACATCTACCGGGCGGCTTTCAGCCAGTCGCAATTCGGTCTGGCTTCCGCCCTTTCCTGGATCACGGTGTTCATCACGATTGTATTGCTGATTCCCCTGTTTCTGAACGAGCGTTCCGGCGCGGAAGGCGAGAAGCTGAACCGATGACCGCACCGGCGTCCCGGGCCCCGCGGCTGTCCTGGCGCAAAATCGCCGAGGAGGGGGGCACCTACCTCGTGCTCACTCTGGTGCTTCTGATCATGATGACGCCCATCCTGTGGCTGATCCTGACCTCCATCCGGCCCCTGGTGGAAATCGCCTCCACGCGTCTGATCCTGGTGCCGCGCCGCCTGGTCCTGGACAATTATCTGGCAGTGTTCCGGGACTACGAGATGTCCGCCTATCTCAAGAACACCCTCATCGTCTGCGGCGGCGTCATCGTGACCAATCTGGTGATTGGACCCCCAGCCGCCTATGCCATGTCCCGCTACCAGTTCCGAGGCGAAAAGGTGGTCTTTTTCGGCCTCGTGTTCATGCGCATGATCCCCCTGGTGGCGGTCATCCTGCCCCTGTTCATCATTTTCAGCACGCTGCGCATGCTGAACTCCTACAGCGCCCTCATCGTGGCCCACACGGCTTTCAAGCTGCCGGTCACCATCTGGCTGTTGCGCGCCTTCATTGCGGACTTGCCCCGGGAACTGGATGACTCGGCCCGGGTGGATGGAGCATCGCCCCTGGGCGTCATCGTGCGCATTGTCATTCCCTTGATCAAGCCCGGCCTCGCGGCCACGGCCGTACTGGCGTTCCTGGCCACCTGGAACGATCTGATGGTGACGCTGGTGCTCTCGAACACCATCGATACCGAGATGGTGGCGTTGGGGCTGACCAAGTTCGTGCTGGAGTACGGGGTTGCCTGGGGCCCGCTGACGGCCGCCGGTGTGCTGATGTTCATCCCCACCGTGGTGTTTGTGTTCATCGCGGAGAAGTACCTGGTGCGCGGTCTCACTATGGGGGCCGTGAAGGAATGAACCGAGGGGCGGTCTGGTGCGACCACCCCGACGGGATGGGACACCGCCGCTTCCTGCTTGCTGACCCACGCGGTACAACCCGGTGCATGGACATCCCGGTCCGGCCCCATCGGACCGGGACCTTGCGTTGTGTCTAAGCACCTGGCATGGAACTTTCTAAAGGCATGGGATCCACGGACACACTTGCCGTCGGGCCGCCAGCGTACAGGCACATCTCCACCTGATCCCGTGTCCGTGACTGCAGGGCAAGATCGCGGCAGTACGGGTGTAGTCTTTGGCGTTGAATCATATGAGACCCGCGCCGTGTTCTTAGGCATCCGGATCAGCCATCAGCACTCGTTCTGCCTCGGTCCCGGTTCTGAAAATACTCTTGTCAAGCCCGGGCTCCGAGCCCAGCGGACTGCTTCCGTGCAGGTGTAGGTACGGGGTACGCCATCAGGGTAGCAATATATTCTTCCGGATGACAGCAGGCAGGGGTCATCGCTCCTAGGGATCCAGTGATGTGATATGCGCTCTATCCTACCCGAACCGGTATGGGACACTCACTTGACTGCACTGGCCGTGATTCCCCGAAATCCTTCTCAACTGTGTAACTCCTAAATTATTCAAATTTTTGACAATTAGAATGCTGTTTCTGATCAAAGCATTTGATTGTTCTTCTAACTACAATAAGAGATGCTGTTGCGAAAACCACAAAAAAGGCAATTAAAGATACAGAAAAATCGCCTTCTCGAATAGCATCTATTCCAGATTCTAGTCCTATTATGAAGCATGCAATAAGAAATATTGCTTCTAGCACTATCCCCAGTCTAGACTTCAATGTTTTGTATATCTTCAAATTATAGACCTCCAACCGTTAACAGTTGTGTCCTTTGAATTATAAAAATACGGCTGATGTGGAATTACACAGGCTGCACCGTATAGGTCTGGACATCGATGCCCAAGCCGCGGCGCAGGAGATGCTTGAGGGTGTGGCTGGTCATCTTGGCGATGACATGGGTGGTCAACCCGAATACCGTCTTGCGTAGCAGGCATTCCAGGTGGCGTCCCGTGTGCTGCACTTCGTGGAAGGTGCTTTCGATGCGCTCGCGCACGCCGTGCAGCCAGCGATTCACGGCGGCCGGGTGGGCCGCGCGTTGATTGATCCGGGTGAGCGTCCAGATGCGGTTGCCCTGGATCTCCCATTGGATCTGTTGCCAGTCGGCCCGCCGGACGCCCCCGCCAGTGGCCACGGAGGGCGACCCGCAGTGCGGGGGCGTCCGGGCGCGAGAACTCCCTGCACTGAGTGCGGGATGTGGCCTTCCGGGAGGATGAATGCCGCCGCCGCACGGCCCACACGCTCCTGCGGCGGACTGCCCGCACCAAGTGGGGGATGGAAAACCAGCGCCTCCAGGCGGGCCGGAACTTGGCCTGCAGGAAGGAAATCCTGAGCTTGTGACGACTTTGCGATGGCCCTGGCCTAGGATGAGGCAAGGCAGGGACACGGCTCAACCACGGCAACCGCCGCTCGATGCGCGGCCTTGCCCCGCGTACAGGGAGCGGGTGGAACCAGGCAGGGAATGTGTAGCCACCCTGCGCTGGAGACCCACGGCGACATCCATGGTCATCTCCACGCCAGGTTGGGTCCGTGGCCGCCTGCCATCCGTGCTCATCCTCCACGGCCCGGCCCCCTGCGTGGCATCCTCGGCACAAAGAACAAGGTCAATGGAGCCACAGGGCGGGCATCCGACAGCAGGCAACGTTTTCCCTGCACCGTCGGCGGTCCATCATGGTGTCGGGTGATGTTCGCCCCCGATACCACGCTGCGCACAGTCCAGGGTCCAAGGCAACGCCTATCCCTTGATGCCGGTCAGGGCAATGCCGCGCACGAAGTACCGCTGCAGAAACAGAAACACCACAAGCACCGGCAACGTGACCAGCACGGACCCCGCCATGAGCTGAGGCCACACGGTATGCCACTGCTGTCGCGCCAGGGCCGTGCCCAGCTGCACGGTAAACAGATGCTTGCGGTCCAGGAAGATGAAGGGACCGAAAAACTCGTTCCAGGAGGCCATGAATCCAAACACGCCCAGGGTGGCCAGCGCGGGCTTCATCAGGGGCAGGGCGATGCGCCAGTAGATGCCCAGCGAACTGCACCCGTCCATCCGGGCCGCGTCCTCAAGCTCGATCGGCAGGGAAAACATGAACTGGCGCAGCAGGAACGTCCCATATGCGGACCCCAGCATGGCCGGCACGATCAGAGGCCAGTGGGTATTCACCCAGCCGATGCGGTGCATCACGATATAGAGGGGAATCACCGTCACCGCATAGGGCACCATCATGGTGGCCAGGACCAGGGCAAATATGGTGTGCTTGCCCTTGAATTCAAGCCGGGCAAATCCGAAGGCCGCCAGCGAAGAGGTCGCCAGTTGCCCCAGGACACTCAGGAAGGAGATTTTGATGCTGTTCAGGAAAAAGAGGCCAAAGGGCTGTTGCACAAACAGATCCCGATAGAACTGCAGGGTCGGTTCCTGGGGCCACCAGGTGGGCGGGGATTGCAGCGCTTCGAATTCAGTCTTGAAAGAAGTGGCGACCATCCACCAAAAAGGCGCCAGGGTCGACAGCGCCAGCAAGATGAGCAAGCCATGCAGGACCAGGCGGCCCACAGGATGGGCCATCGCATGCAGGCGGGGATGGTGCAGGACGGCCATGGCGATTCAGCCCTTCATGCTGTCTGCACTGCCGGCTACCCGCGCCCTAGTAGCGCACCCAGATACGGGCAAACCGGACCTGAATCATGGTGATGGCAAAGATAATCAGGGCCAGAATCCAGGCCATCGCCGAGGCATATCCCATCTTGGAGCTGCCAAATGCGGTCTGCCACAGGTAATAGATGTAGACATTCGTCGAATTGATGGGACCGCCATTGGTCATGACATAGATAAGGCCAAACGTCTGGAAGGTGCCAATGACACTGACGATCAGGATAAAGAAAATCGTCGGGGTCAGGAGCGGAAGCGTGATACGAAAAAACCGGTCCAGAGCATTGGCCCCGTCGATCTTGGCGGCCTCGTAAAAATGCTCCGATATCCCTTGCAGACCCGCCAGATAGAGGATCATGTTGTAGCCCAGCCCTTGCCACACCGTGACCATGGCCACGGCCGGCATGGCCCAGCGCGGGTCAATCAGCCAACCCGGGCCGTCCACGCCCACCCAGGAGAGCACATGATTGATCAAGCCAAACTCGCTGTCATACAGCCAGCGGAACATCAGGCCCACCGCCACCACGGACGTAACCACGGGCAGGAAGAAGGCCACGCGGTACAGGGAGCGGGCGCGCAAGGGCCGATCCAGCAACACGGCCAGCAGCAACGGGAGAACGACGGAAGGGGGAATGAGATAGGCGGCATAACGGAACGTATTGCCCAGCACTTTCCAGAACAGCAGATCACGGCTGACCAGCTTGCCGTAATTGCGCCATCCCACTGCCTCCGCGGGACTCACCATATCCCACCGGTGAAAGCTCATAAACAGCGAGGAGCCAATGGGAACGACAATGAAAGCCGCGATGCCGATGAGAAGCGGGGCGATGAAGAAATATCCTTCAAGCCCCTTCCAGGGGATCCGGAACCCGCGTTGTCCCGGGACCCGTGCAGGGGGCAGCGCCTGTTCAGTCATGCCGTGAGATCATCCGGGACCGGGCAAAATCGGCGTTCACGGAGACGAGAGCGCCCGCGCGCGTGATCCCGTCCCCAGGGACCGACGGGACGCGCCGTCGGTCCACACATTGCAGGGGACAGGAACCCGGGACCGATACAGCCCCGGCACATGGTGCAGAGGATGGGTTGCCCGTCTAATACTGTTCTTCGTCGGCCTCGGCCAGGATGGCTTCCATTTGCTCTTGCACGGTATCCAGCGCCTCGGACGCCGTGATCCGGCCCAGGAAAGCTGCTTCATAGTGCGGGAGCACCGCCGTGCCCAGCAACTCGTTGTGATTTGTGCCCAGCGAGTCGTTGGCCGCCAGATCGGAGTTGAAAGCCGCATCCAGGAAGGCTTCGCCGCCCCGGGCCACCATATCGTCGGTCAGGAAACCATCGGGTCGGCCCGACGGAATGGAAAAGCCGGTCTCGCCCAACACGAGGGCCCCGGAACCGATCGACATGTGCTTGAGAAACGCAAATGCCTTGTCGGGATATGCGGTACCGGCCACAATGCCAAATCCGGACGTCCACATCATGGTGGTGCGGGGCCCGCCCTCAAAGGCAACCGGATTCGGCACGACATGCCAATCCAGCTTGTCCTGGTTCTGCAACAGCAGAACCGTGTCAATCGTGGTGCCCATCCACATGGCCAGCCGACCCGACACCTGGCGGGAGCCCGAACTCTCGGTCTGCAATTGCTCCGGCGAGGGAGCTACGCCATGGACCAGGATGGCGTCTATCAGCCACTGCATGGCCTCCTTGTTCCGGTCATCGTTCGCGGTGGGTGTGACGAGATCCCAATTCCACCGGTCAAACAGACCGGGCCCTTCGTTGGCCCAGAACCAGTGTTCCGTGGACCAGGGACGGGTGTGGACGCCCAAACCGAAGATTTGCGCCTGCCCTTCGCCCGAGTGGAGCGCCTGGGCGGTAGACAGGCAGTCGGCCCAAGTCCACCCTGTGGCGGGATACTCCACGCGCAAGGCGTCGAAAACATCCCGGTTGTAAATCATGGCATGCGTCACATAGTCCTTGGGCATGCCATACAGGGCGTCGTCAACGCGGTACAGATCCAGCAGCGAGGGCGGCACAGGATCGGAGTCATAATCGGCGTCGGCATCCAAAAAAGGCTGCAGATCGAGCAGAATGCCTTTCTTGCTCCATGTCCGGGGTGGTCCGTAGGTCGCGACAATGGCTATGTCCGGGGGATCGCCGGCGGCAATCCGGGCATTCACTTTGGCCAGCATGTCCGGCCAGCTGCCGAGAGTCGGACTGACCAGCAGATCCACATCGGGTTCCATGTCCTTGAACTTGCCGAAGGCTGCCGCATGCACATCGTCCAGTTCATATCCCAAGTATTCCAATTGCACGACTTCCAGACCAGGTTCACCGTCCATGGCGCTGGGGGGCGCGACCTGGCACGCCGCTGCCAGGGCAGCTGCCCCCGTCAAGCCAGTAAGCTGCAGGAAACGCCTGCGCCCAAGGTGCATTTCAGTCATTTTGGTTCTCCTTGCCGATAGCAGACAATCGACCGGACCGGGCTCCGGCTCCACCGTTCGCCTGGTGGATGTAATTCCGCTGAATCATAGCCGAAGGTGCACCAGTACCCAATGTCGTTTCCGGATCGGGCCACGTGGCGGGATGCGCCAATTTTGCCCCCTGGGCAGTTTGCTGGCCGCCCCCCGGCGACAAAGGCAAACTGCCTGTACCCGGGACTGCGTGATCAACGAACTCCCTGCGAGACATGGAAGACGGCAAACGGCACCGATTCCGATAGACTCCCGCAGGATCGTATGATTCGGGTCCATGGCACCTGATCCCGCCCTCGATCCCGGCCGTTCCGCCCGGATGGCTGTGGCCTGCCCTGTGGGGCAGATCCGGACCAGGGGAGCCCGCGGGAAATTCCCATCCGGCGGCGGGCAGGCGGAAATGCTCGGACAGCCAAAGCAGGCGGGACCACCGCTGTATCGTCGTGCGGGCTTTTCCGCATGTTGCCCTATGCCTTTGACCGCAGCACACAAGGAAGCGAACGATGACAGAGGAAGAAAAATATCTGTTCGATCTGCAAGGATTCCTGGTGGTGGAAAATGCCCTCGCCCCGGCCCAGCTCCAGGCCCTGAATGACCTGCTGGATCAGAGGATTGCCCAGGAAGTGCCGGCCGCGGCCCATACGCATCGCTTCGCACACACCTTGCTGCATTGGGGCCAGGCCTATCGTGACCTGGTGGACAATCCCGCGGTAACCCCGTATCTGGCGGAATTGCTGGGCGAGGATTTCCGTTTGGATCATGACTACCTGGACATCATTCGGGCAGGCAAGGGCCCTATCGGTACCTCGCTGCATGGCGGAGCATGGCCTTTCCACTCGACCCACTATTTCCGATGCCTGAACGGCACCATGCGGAACGGACTTTTTGTGGTGGCGTACAACCTGTACGACGTCCATCCGGGAGATGGCGGTTTCGCGGCGGTGCCAGGCAGTCACAAAAGCAATTTCCCGTTTCCGGTGCAGTGGCAGGAATTGGCGGAAAGCCAGGATTTGCCCTTTGTAGCGCAGGTCACGGGCCCGGCCGGAACCGCCATTCTCTTCACGGAGGCCATGACACACGGCACGCTGCCCTGGCGCGGCCACGAACGGCGCACAATTTTCTACAAGTACTCCCCACCCGCGCTGTCCTGGGCAAGCGAATATTACGATGCCGCCGATTACCCGGACATGACCGATCGCCAAAAGGCCATATTGACGCCACCCCGCGCCTACAGGGCATGAAAGCACCGGATCCGACACAGTCCGCGCCACTCGGTGACAGTCCCGACCCGCCCCCCGGAGTCATGGCGCGACCTCTGTGCCCCAGCCGGGTTCCTCGCGTGCCCCGATAATGCCGGTACCACCAATCCACAGGACGCGCATCGGCAATCTCTCTGGGGGCCCTGACAGCGCTGTCGTGCCTTTGCCGTCTGGGGCGGGACATACGGGAAAGACATACAGGGACACATATACTAGGTTACCTCCTGTGCGAGACAAGCGATACAGTGCCAGCCGAGGAGGCAACAGAATGGTTAAAGGAAAATCCGCATGTGCAATTTGTGGTCGAAAATCCCCGCTTCTTCTCCTGCCGCTATGCCTCCGCGTTTGGGCCTGCAGCAGCGCAAGTGGCTCCTGAACTTCATCGATCTGTTTGAAAGCGGCGCCATTACGCGCCGCCGGTTCGTCACCGGTGTTACCGCCCTCGTCGGCGCCAGTGCCGCCTCTGCACTGGTGGCCGCCTGTGTGGTCCCGGCTCCGCAACCGCCGGCCGCGCCGGAAGGAGTGGGCGCACCCGATACCGAGGCGATCTCCGCCACGGGCTTGACAACATCCATGGTCTCCTATGGGGATTCCGCCCAACAGCAGCTGGAAGGATATCTGGCAATCCCCGCTTCCACGCCGGCTCCCGCCGTGCTGGTCATCCAGGAATGGTGGGGGCTCAATCCTCACATCAAGGATGTGGCCAATCGCTTTGCGCAGGCCGGTTTCGTGGCTCTGGCCCCCGATTTGTATCACGGCGCAGTGACTACGGAACCCACCGAGGCCCGCAAGCTGGCCATGGCCTTGGACCGGGGTACAGCCCTGTCCGAACTTGATGTGGCCGCCCGGCACCTCCTGGATCTGGATTCCTCCTCAGGGCAGAAGGTCGGCATTGTCGGCTTCTGCATGGGCGGCGGCATTGCGCAGTCGTTTGCGGCCCACAATGCCTTGAATGGCGCCGCCATTTCTTTCTATGGATCACCCATCTCCGACGCCGAAGCTGCTCAGGTGCATGGCGCGCTCCTCACTATTTGGGGCGCTGCAGACAGAGCCTATCCCCTCCCGCGTACCGAGCAGCTGGAACAGGCCTTGACGGCTGCCGGGGTGCCCAACCGCCGGCTGGTGTACGAAGGGGCAGGTCACTCCTTCTTCAATGACACCCGCGCTTCCTACCATGCCGACGCGGCACAGGATGCCTGGCAACAGTCGCTGGAGTGGTTTGCCACCTACCTGGAGAACTGAAAGGGAACCGGGACTTAAATCGCCCGGAGCGGGCGGCGCATGCATCTAGGCAGTACGCTGATCTGCGGAAATCCCATCCGACAGGCTCACAGCAATGCACCGTACCGTGCGGCATTGTGAAAGCAGCAGGCCGCGCTGGCCCTGAAGCTGTCCAGAGTGGCCTGTCCGTGCGGGGTCGCCTTTTTCCCGGGATCCGTATTTTGGCAAGAACATCGTATATCCTGGCCGCCTTGGCTTTCAGCCTGACCGGATTCTCTGCTCTGGCATTCGAAATCGTCTGGATACGGCAAACATCCCTGATTCTGGGAGTCAGCATATATGCCTATGCCGCGGTGGTGACGGCTTTCCTGGGCGGAGGGGCACTCGGGAACTGGCTATTCGGCAGAGCCGTGGATCATATGGCACGCCCCTTGCGCCTGATTGCGCTCCTGCAGGTTGGGGTAGCGGCCCTGGCCCTGCTGACCTGGCTGCTGCTTCCCTACCTGCGGAGCCTCTATGCGCTGGTGGCCCGTGAACTGCCGATGGGGACAACCCAGATATTTTTCTGGCGGTGTCTCCTGGCCGCGTGGATCTTGACGCCCACCGCGATTCTGATGGGAGGCACGCTGCCCGCTCTGGGCCGCTGGCTGGCCCGGAGCTCTCATCATGCCCTGACGGCGCAGCTGGGGCGTTTCTATGCCCTGGAAACTCTGGGCGCGGCGGTGGGCTGCCTCGCTACCGCCCTGTGGTTTCTACGGCGCTGGCCCTCCCAATTCTCACTGTATATTGCCGTGGGCGCCAGTCTGGGGGCCGCCCTGCTGTGCTGGCTGGTCCAACGACGGGACGATCCCCCGCGGCCTGCCGACGCTCCGTTGCCCAAGGCCGCATGGAGCGGATCGGCCGCTTCCTCCCGTCGTCCGTCTCCCACGGGCATCCTGGGGCTGTATGCCGGGTCGGGCTTTATCGCACTGGGCTACCAGATGGTCTGGGCCCGCATACTCGCCATCTTTACCCTGGACGCAGTCTTTTCCTTTGCCATCGTCCTGACCACGTTCCTGGCGGGACTGGCGATTGGCGGTGCGGTGGCGGCCCGGACGCTGCGGCGGGAGGCCCCCACCCTGGACACGTTTGCGCGCCTGCAGTTCCTGCTGGCACTGGGGGGTCTCCTGACCATTTTCCTCTTCTATGTGATGCCCCTGATTTCCTTCGAATCCATCTTGGGGCATTACACCCTGGGCCGCGCCATCCTGTTTGAATTCCTGCTGGGCACCGTGATCCTGCTCTTGCCCACCAGCCTGATGGGCTATCTGTTTCCCGTGACGGTACATCTGCTCAAGCCCCATGACAGACACTTGGGGAGCACGGCCGGCAGGGTCAGCGGAGCCAATACGGCCGGGGCCATTGTCGGCATTCTCGTGACCGTCTTCGGCCTCGTACCCCTGGCGGGACTGCAAGGTTCCCTGTGGCTGTTGGCAGGGGGCAGCCTCGGCCTGGGCGTAGGGGCCCTGCGGGCCATGCAAACGCCGCGAGGATCTCGGCGGACCTCATTCTGGCTCCGGCCCGCGGCCGTGGCGGTTTGTCTCGTGCTGGGGTTCGGGTTGCGGCCACCGCCTGTCTATCTTGGATTCCGCCAGGACCCCGGCGAGCATCTGGTCTTTTACGCAGAAGGGGTGGAAACGACGGTCGCCGTCTTCCACGTTGTGGAGCAGGACTACAAGGTGTCTTTTGTGGACGGGCGCATCGAGGTGCCGACGGACGAGATCAGCATGCGGGCCTTCCGCGCCCTGGGGCATCTGCCCCCCTTGGTGCATCCGCACGCCCAGCGTGCCCTGATGCTCAGCTTCGGCAACGGCATTGCCACCGGTTCACTGGATACGCACCATATTCCCCACATCGACGCCGTGGACCTGTCCCGGGAAATGATGCAGGCCGCGGAGTTGTACTGGGAGGAAAACTACAATGTGCTCCGCAGTGCCCGCCTGCAACTGCATGTCGAGGACGGACGCAACTTTCTGCTGCGGACAGCCCAGCAATATGACATCATCACGGCGGACGCGACGCACCCTTCCAACACGAGCAGCTGGGCGCTGTTCACCCGCGAGTTCTATGAAAGCGCCCAGGCCCGCATGACCCCGACCGGCGTCTTTTTCCAGTGGCTGCCCTTTCACAGCATGACGGAAGCCGATTTCAAGACGATTCTGCGCACCTTCCAGGCCGTGTTTCCCCATGCCACCCTCTGGTACACCGGCAGCAGCCATTCGCTCATGATGGGCACGGCCACGCCTTTTGACAGACAGGCCCTGGAGGCCGTACTCGACCGCCTGGAGCAGCATGCGACCGCCTCTTCCGACCTGGGGAGCCGACCACAGGTGCAGGACTATTTCACGCTGGACGCGCGGCAGTGGCGCGCCTATGCGGGGGTCGGCCCCATTGCGACGGATCGCCAGGTGTACTTTCTGCCCGCTCCGGATCAGGTGGCTGCCATCGCCGCCGCGCTGCGGGTCGCGCGCGGAGCATAGCGGCATCCCCAGGAAGTCTCAATGCCTCCAGGTCCACATGCGATTCCCGGCAGCAGCCACGGATCCCTGGCGCGGGCCGCGTGACCTCTGCCCAAACGCGCAGCATCTGGCATATCCGGTCTGTCCGTCCTCCTGCGACTTTGCCGCGTCTGTGACTGCCCACCCGGGGACGTTGGGGACGGTCTCCGGTCCCCGCAGCCGTTCCCTTCCGGTCAAATCCTGCAGAAATCGTACAATTATGAAGTAGCACTTCTTAATTTCATGACAACGTGAAGTTCATGTACATGAGATCGCTGATACTGCCCACCCCCGGCACCCACTCTTTCTTTCTATGGGGACCGCGCCAGACCGGGAAGAGCACGTTGCTCCGGCAACGTTTTCCGGATGCGTATTGGGTGGATCTGCTCAAGAACACGGAATTCGTGCGCTACCGCATCTGGCCCGAAATGCTGGCCCAGGAACTGGAGGCACTGCCACAAACGCCATCCCTGGTGGTCATCGACGAGGTTCAAAAAGTCCCCGCCCTCCTTGATGAGGTGCACTGGCTCATGGAAAACCGCGGCATCTGTTTTGCCCTGTGCGGTTCCAGTGCGCGCAGAGTGCGGCGGGGCGGCGCCAACCTGTTGGGGGGACGGGCCTTGCGGTTTGAGCCGCGCGGCCTGACAGCTGCCGAACTGGACGACGCCTTTGACCTGAAGCGGATGCTCAATCACGGTTATCTGCCCCGCATCTATGACGCGGATCAATCCCGGCAGCTGCTGGATGCCTACATCGCCGACTATCTGACCCAGGAAATCGCTGCTGAGGGCCTGGTACGCAATCTGCCGGTGTTCGCGCATTTCCTGCAGGCGGCGGCTCTCAGCGACGGCGAAAGGGTCAATTTCAGCAACATCGCCCGGGAGTGCGGTGTGACGGGACACACTGTCCGGAGTCACTTTGACATTGTGGAAGACACCTTGCTGGGAACCTGGCTGCCGGCCTTTCGCCGCCGGGTCAAACGTCGGGTCACACAGAGCCCCAAGTTCTACTTTGCCGATGTCGGGATAGTGAATCGCCTGGCCCGGCGGGGTGTACTGGAACCGCCCTCGGAAAATTTCGGCAAAGCCTTCGAGAACTGGGTATTCCACGAACTCAAGGCTTTTGTGGGTTACCGCGACATTGACGAGGAGCTGTCTTACTGGCGGCTGCCCAGCGGCATTGAGGTCGACTTCGTGATCGGTGCCATGCGCATGGCGATTGAAGCCAAGGCAAGTACCGCGATCACCCGGACACATCTGAAAGGGTTGCGCATCCTGCGCGAAGAACACCCCCAGGTGCAGCGGCGGATGGTCGTCTCGCTGGAACGCCGTCCGCGGCGCACGCCGGACGGAATCGATATTCTGCCCGCGCAGGACTTCGCGGCGCGGCTCTGGCAGGGAGCCTTGATCTGATGCACTCCGTGTATTGCCCTGCAGCGGCGTGGGCGGCAGTGGTCATCGATACCGCGGCAAGTACCCGATCCGATCGCAGGTCCTTATTGGCTGCACCCAGGCCAGGCCTGTCATCCACGCGATGAGAGTGACCACCCTGATGGCTCTCATTCCCATTTCGTCGATACGGAAGAGATCTGATCGTGGCTTGCAAACACATATCCTGAGTCTCGGCCGCACTCCCGCTGGCCTCGGTTCTCCTCCACTGCATGGAACTGGCATCGCGTGCGCGTTCCAGACTCACCAGGGTCATCCCCAAGGCATTCGGGCCACAGGGCCAACTTCCTGGACCAAGACCGCTGCAGGCGACAGCACAAGGGATGGAGAGCCGGCACGCAGCCTCTGGCGGCTCTGTGGCGCACGACTCCGCGGCTGCACAGTCGAGCGAGTCACCGGGAGACCGGATCCCTGTGCTGCAACCGATGCAAGGCGGCATGCAGCGGCTGCGGCGTTGCGCAAAAATACCGGTATACCTCCGCGTACAGTGGTTCGTACACCTGCACCTCTTGCGCCTGCGGCGTCAACATTTCGGTGTGCCGCTCGATGGCGGTGGCTGCCGCCTGCGGCGTCGCAAAGAACCCGGCCCCTACCCCCGCCAGCAGCGCCGCGCCCAGTGCCGCGGCTTCCTCCATGTGGGCCACCTGGAGAGTGCAGTTCATGACTGCCGCCTTAATCTCCAGCCACAGCCTGTTGCGAGTGCCGCCGCCGGTCAGCACGATGCCTTCGGGGCGCGGCGTCCCGCACAGACGCAGGACCTGATCCAGGGAATAGCGCGCCTCCATGGCCAGGCTTTCCAAAGTGGCGCGGAACATCACCTCCACCGAAGTGTCGATGGTCAAGCCAATATAGCTGCCCCGGGAATGCCGTTCCGTGTAGCCCGGATTGGCCAGCCGCAGATGGGGCAGAAACATTACGCCGTGACTGCCCGCGGGCACGTGACGGGCGGCCGTCATCATGGCCCTGTAGCCCTGATCGGGAGCGAAGCGATGGCAGAACCAGTCCACTGCCACTCCGGAGGTGTACAAACCGGCCATCAGATAATAGCCGCCCGCGACATGCCGGCCCTGCGAGATGCCATGGCTGCCCAGCGCCGGGGTCCTGGCCGGGGCGGGCAGTGGCAGAAACAGCCCTTCCGCACTGCCCATCGAATCCAGCAGCGTATCCGGGCCGATCACGCCCAAGGCCAAGGCCGCCACCACGTGATCGTGCCCCCCGGCCGCCACCAGGGTCGGGAACAGGTCCAGAGACAAGCCTACCTCGGCCAGAAAAGCCTCGGCCCACCGGTCGCGTGCCACATCCAACGACATCGTGCGGGCAGCCAGCGAGTACTCCATGGCCATGACCCCGCTCAACCGCCAGCCGATATATCCTGCCCAGCTCAGCCAATGCCGGATACGGGCAAAGACGGCAGGTTCCTCGTCGCGTAACCACAGCAACTTGCACAGGCCAAAAATCGGATGCAGGGCCTGCCCTGTCGCCTTGAACACCGCTTCCGTCCCAAACCGGGCCTCCAATTGCTCTTTCTGGGCCTGGGCCCGCGTGTCGTACCAGGCAATGGAGGCAAAAACAGGCTCCCCCTGCGCATTCAACGGTACGCCGGCCTCGCCCACGCTGGTGATGGCGATGGCCACGGGCGTGCCTTGGCCGGCAATCTGGGCCGCCAGTTCCCGCAGCAAAACGGTGCAGGTCTGCCAGAGTGTTTCGGGGTCCATTTCGCCCCAGCCCGGACGCGGGTGGAGCATGGGGGTAGGTCGCCGACAGGCCGCAACCTCCCGCCCCGTCAGGGTAAAAGCATGGGCTTTCAGGTGTGAGGTACCCAGATCCAGACCTAGCAGCAGCGGGTCTGTAGCCGTTACAGGGGGTGCCATGAGCGGGTATGTTCAAAGCGAGAGGGTGGTGGGACACACAGCTGCAGCGAACGGCTTGCGGGTATCCCGACCGCAAGTGCACGGGATACCCTTGCAGGCCCGGGTGTGAAATGCATCCGTGCTCTGGCATCCCTCGCGGCAGGATATTGGCGGACATCTTCCGGCGTATCTGCAAACAGCCCCCGGGGCAGCCACCAGGCCCACGCGCAGTTCCCGCAACCAGCGAACCTGCCGGTTTTCTCGGCTCCGCAGCCCTTTTTTGATTCAGCCCAGCTCCGGAAAATAGGTGGTGTAAAATCCACGATCCCGCGTCAGAAAAGAATCGGCAGTGCAAAAGGCATGAGCCCCAATCAGGAAGTCGGTCAAGATCCGGGTACGGGACCCTCCCGACTGCCGATAGAGCCACCAGCGCCGTCCTGCCTCATAGGCAGCGCGGTCATCCAACGGCGAGAGGGTCGCCCCAATCTGTCCCAATACGCCATCGAGTGCGGCGCGGTCGCCGAAAGCCGACACCAGTTTCGGCAAACACAATATTGCAAACGAGAATCGCGCCCCGGTCATATGCTTTCTGCAGCATTCTCATTGAATTCGGCCCATGTGTCTCATCCGGGAGAAATACATCCAACAGTACGTTTGTGTCAACTGCCGTAATCATCTTCCCCGAATCTCTTCCATATATTCATCGGTGTTCTTTTGACTCTTGAGAATGCCGTACACACTGTGGACCGGGTGCTCGGACGCGGTCCGCTTCCGGATGAGCAAACCTTCCCGGACCGGTATGATATCAATCTCCACGTTGCGGTGCAGGCCCATTTGCTCCCTCAGCGCTTTGGGAATTGTGATTTGGCCTCTCTCCGATATTTTCATATTTGAACTTCCTGAATTGCCTACCCGTGGAATCATACTTTAGGGCACGGAAACTGCAAGGACTGGACCTCGGATCCCACCCTGCAACGGCTGTGTCCTGCCTGGATCAGACAGTACCGGTCGTGCTGTGCGCGCCTGCAGGCTGGAGGGACCGCTGCGCAATTTCCACTGGGCTGCATGGATTGATCCTGCTTCAGGATCCGATGGGATGGATGCTCCCGGGACAGGTACGTATCACAGGAACATCCGAGGCCAAGCCGCAATGACCTGTCCAACGGCGGCTCGGCGCAGGCAGCTGGAAACGATGCCTTGCCCCGTCGCGCCGCGCATTGGCGCGCGAGGCAAAAACCACGGCACTTGACTTTAGGTTCAGTACCCCAGGATGAAGCGGCACTCCAGAGACTGCCTTCCATATCACTGCCGGAAATCTGTGGTCCCACAGGTTCCCTGGTCCCAATCCCCACCGGAGGTCTCATCATGACCCAGCACCCCACCGCGTCCTCTCCGCGTCACCTCGGGGACGAGTTCATCCGTCTCGATCAGTTTCTCAAGGTCCAAAACCTGCGCCCCTCGGGCGGAGCGGCCAAGTGGTCCATTCAGAACGGGGAAATCAGGGTCAACGGAGCAACGGAGTTGCGGCGCGGGCGCAAACTGTATCACGGCGACACCGTGGAGTGCGACGGGTGCCGGCTGCCGGTTGTGTTTGATCCAGCGTAGCGGGTGCCGGACCCCGAGACCGTCGCGGGGGCTAGGACGAAGACATGGTGGTCGGAATCACGCGGTCCCACACCAAGGCCTTGGTCTCCTCGCTGACGGGGACACCATCGGATTCCAGCACCGGAATCAGCGCGACCACCGCCGTCCTGACCATCTCGTCGTCGGGCGGCCGGGTGGTCACTTTCTGCAGCCACAGCCCCGGCATAATGAAGAAGCGCAAGGCCGGATTGCCGGCATGGTTCGCGCTGAAACGGATCAGCTCGTAGGCAATGCCGGCGACCACGGGCAACAGCGCGAGGCGGGTCACAAACCGCAAGACCAACGCCAGCCATTCCGGATCCACGTTGTTGAAGGTCAGGGGCGCAAAGAGAATGACACTGACAATGACCACGAAGAGGATGAAGCTGGTGCCGCAGCGCACATGCTGCAGACTGTACTTCTGCACATCCTCTACATGGAGACTGGAGCCGCCTTCAAACGCATTGATCGCCTTGTGCTCGGCCCCGTGAAAACCGAACATGCGCCGGATGTCCTTCATGAAGCTGATGGCCGCAAAGTACAGGCCAAACAGCAGGACCCGCACCCCGCCTTCCACCGACGCGTCCAGAAAGGCATTGCCGGCAAAGAACCCGGCCACCCAGCGGCTGACGAGGGTGGGCAGCAGGAAGAAGAGACCTATGCCCAGCACGAAGCTGAGACCCACCGTGGACCATGCCACCGGCCCCTGAAAGCGCACTTCCTCCGCGGCGTCCTCTTCCTCCGCCACATCCTGGGCGGCAATGTCCGCACTCCAGATAATGGCGCGGATGCCCAGACCCAGGGCTTCCCAGAGCAGACCCAGCCCGCGCACAAAGGGCAGCTTGCCCAGCCGACTGGTGTAGATCCAGGCGGTCAGGGGTTCGTGGTGCAGCTTGATGTCCCCCGAGGCGGTCCGCACGGCCACCGCAAAGGTCTTGGCCCCGCGCATCATGACTCCTTCCAGGATGGCTTGGCCGCCATAAAAGCGCGCGCTCACAACTGGGCTGTCTCTGGATCCAAATTGTCTGCAGAAGGGAGGTGACGCGGGCGATGCGGGGGGGCAAGAGGGATCACAAGGACGGAAACCGAGTGCTATACTCGCATGTCATGGCCGAAGCAAAAGGCACAGTCCGCTTCGTTACGTATTATAGCCCAGAGACAGGCTATACGGTGGCGACCCTGGATGTAGACCAGAGCCAGGGGTTGCCCACACAGTGCCGGCACGAACTCACCTTCGTGGGCAATTTGCCCGCCCTCAACGTGGGTGAATACGTGTTGGTGGAAGGCAATCTGCATCGGCACAAGCAGTACGGGTATCAACTGCAGGTCGTGGACTGCAGGGTCGAACTGCCGGTCACCGCAGAAGGGATCACCCGCTTCCTGGGCAGCGGCTTGATCAAGGGCATCGGCCCGGCCACGGCCCGCAAGCTGGTGCAGGCCTGGGGCGTGGAAACCCTGACGGTCCTGGACCAGGATCTGGACCGCCTGACCGAGATTCCGCGGCTGGGGCACAGCACGGCTCAGAAAATCCGGGCCGGCTGGGAAAACCACAAATCCCGGCGCAGCCTGACTCTGCTCCTGCAGGAATTTGGGGTCACGCCCACCATGGCCCAGCGCATTCATGAAGAGATGGGAGCGGGAGCCGTGGCTCGCCTGCGCGAGAACCCCTATCTGCTCTGCAAACTCTCCCAGGTAGGCTTCAAGACCGCCGACACCATTGCCTGCCGCCTGGGCATCCAGGGTGACCAGTTCGTGCGCGTCGAAGCCGCGCTGCTGTATGTCATGGACAGTTCCCTGAATGACGGCCATTCCTACCTGCCTGGTCCCGAGCTGGTGGCAGCAACCAGCACATTGACCGAAGCCCGGCCCGAGACAGTTGCGGACAGCCTGATCCAGGTGCTGAGCGCAGGCAAATTGGTGGCCACCCTCGGTCCTGGCGGAGAGCCCTTTCTGCCCCAGTGGCAGATCACGGAGACTTTCACCCCGGCAGACCATGCCTCGGACCTGCGTCCACCGCGGAAGGCTGCCCCTGTTTCCGAGGTTGCACAGGGCCGCCCTGCCGACGCCTTGCAGACTGTCGTCCCCCTGGCTGTATACCTGGAGTGGATGGCCCATTGTGAAACGGGACTGACCGAAAACCTGACCGCCCTGATGCAGCGGGACACGCAAGTCGCCCGGCGCATGCAGGGATTTGACTGGAACGCGTTCTGGCGGACCCGCTCTGAGGGGTTCCTGCTTACGGCCGGCCAAAAAGAGGCGGTGCAGGCTGCCTTGCTCTCCCCGTTCTCCGTCCTGACGGGCGGTCCGGGCACCGGCAAGACCACCACCATTCATGCCATCATCGAGTTGTGCCAGCAGCAGCGGCTCTCCGTGGCGCTGGCGGCCCCCACCGGCCGGGCGGCCAAGCGCATGCAGGAGACCACGGGCCTGCCCGCCCGCACCCTGCATCGCCTGCTGGAAGTCAACATGATGCAGGGTGTCATGACCTTTGACCGCAACGAAACCAATCACTTGGACGGCGACCTTCTGATTGTGGATGAAGTCTCGATGCTGGACCTGCGCATGGCCTACCACCTGAGCAAGGCCATTCCGCCTTCCATGCACGTCATGCTGGTGGGGGACGTGGACCAGCTGCCCAGTGTGAGTCCCGGCAATGTGCTGCGGGACATTATTCACCGCATCGACGACGGGGACCTGTCCCATCCAGCCCAGGGAACCGGGCCCCGCATCATCCGCCTCAATGAAATCCATCGCCAGAGTCAAGGGAGCGCCATCGTCACCAACGCCCACCGCATCCGCCAGGGACAGCCTCCGATCATCGACAACGCCCAAGACAAGGATTTCTTCTTTATGCAGGCCGACGACCAGGCCCAGGCCCAGCGGATCTGTGTGGAGTTGGTCCAGACCCGCCTACCGAACTACTACGGATTCGCACGGCGTGCCATCATGGTGCTCAGTCCCATGCGCAGGGGGCTGGCCGGCGTGACATCCTTGAACCAGGCGTTGCAGCAAAGCCTTAATCCTCCCGGTCCAGGGGCAGAGTCGGTGGTCAGGGGGAACATGGCCCTGCGGGTCGGAGATCCTGTCATGCAGCTGCGCAACGACTACGAAAAAATGGTCTTCAACGGGGACCTGGGCACTCTGGCCCAGGTGAAGCCCGGGGCCAGGGAAGCCTTCATCGCCTTTGATGACCGTGTGCTCCCCTACACGGCCGCTGAATTGGCGCATGTCACCCTGGCCTACGCCGTCACCATACACAAGAGCCAAGGCAGCGAATATCCGGCCGTGGTCGTGCCTCTGATGACGGCGCACTGGGTCATGCTGCAGCGGAATCTGTTGTATACTGCGCTCACTCGTGCCAAACAACTGGTAGTGGTGGTGGGCCAGCGGCAAGCCTTGGACCGGGCCGTGCAAAACGCCAAGGTGGGGCACCGCCATTCCGGCCTGTATGCGGGCCTCAAGGCCCAGACCGGTTGAGCCTGCCGCCTTGGGCCTGCCTGCACCGCAGGCCCTTCCATTCAACCCCCATGCCCAGAGGAGTGAACCATGTCCCGTCAAGCCTTGCCGATTGCATTGCAACTGTACACCTTGCGTGACATGGATGCCACGCCCGACGAGATTCTGGCCACTGCCGCCGCAGCCGGCTACAGGTATGTAGAGACCATTCACCAGACGGAACTCTCGGGCCAGGCCTGGAAGGAGATGCTGGGGAACCACGGGTTGTCGGCCGTGTGCGGTCACGTCCCCACCGAAGCGTTCCTGGCAGACATGGATGGCACCATTGCGCTGTACCAGGATCTGGGCACCGAGATCGTGGCCATCCCCATCCCCAACCGCAAGCTGTGGGCCGGTGAACCCACGGGAGCCGACTGGCGGAACTTTGGTCAACAGCTGGAGGAAATCGGGGCGGCCTGCCACACGGCGGGTCTTGCTCTGCTGTATCACAATCATTGGCAGGAGATGGTGGCCTATGACGGCCAGCTGGCGATAGACATCCTGCTGGCGGAAACAGACCCGGACCATGTCGGCTTTGAACCTGACTGCGCCTGGATTGCCAAGGGCGGCCAGAATCCGGTCGACCTGCTGCAGAAGTATGCAGGCCGTTGCCCCTGCGTGCACATGAAGGACCTGGCGGCACCGGGTCAGAATGAGGATCACATGGGCCTGGAGGATGTGGGGTACGGCACCCTGGACTGGGCTGCCCTTGTGCCGCAGGCCCAGGCCTCGGGGACCCAGTGGTACATCGTGGAACACGACATGCCCAATGGACACGTGAACAGCATCACCCGCAGCTACAACTTCCTGGCAGCGCAACTGCAGGCCTGAGCGCAGCCCCTGACATGGACACCAGACCTGCCCGACCCGCGGCCTTCGAGCACCTGGTCTACGACCCGTGGGGCGAGTCCGTACCCGTCAAGAAGATTGGCGGCAACGACTTCTACGTGGTGGCGGAAGACGGCTTCGACTATCACATCGCGGCCGCCAAGGTCGATTCTGCCGTCTGGGATACGCTGCGGTCCCATTTTCAAAAGGCCAAGGATGAACATTTGCCCGCGGCGCTGGCCGCCATGGGTGTGGAGGATCCTTTCACACTGGCGGCGTACGAGGCGGCCATTGACAATATCGGTTCGGCAGAGACATTGGCCATAGCCCCGGAACACAAGGACATGCTGGCCTTGATGGGCTTTCGGATCGTGATCGACTATCACGGCGATGTGCAGGATGTGGTCCTGCCGGAACAGGAAATGGATCCGGGAGACGAAGGCCGGGAGGAACGCTGAAGTCGTGTCGGGAGGGAGAGGCCGGGCTGCGCTGCCTGACAGCCTTTCGCCACCGTGCCCGACGGGTCCAGACCGTCCCTGGCGGCTGCGCATCGGCGGCAGCGGGAGGGAGCCCCCTCTAGATTGTCCGAGACCCAGCGCTGTCAATATCGACAGCGCTGGGCGGCACTGTGCCTTGCCGCTGTGCAACGCCGGATCATTCAACTAATTGACCCGGCCGCTTCCCACTGCCTCTTGAGGGTACGGGCCTTGGTTATCAAGTCCGCTTGGTCGATGGCTCCGGGGGCCACAAGAGAGCTGCCGATGCCCACGGCCACGGCCCCGGCCCGCCGAAATGCCCCGATGTTGCTGGCGTCAATGCCGCCGGTGGGAATGAATTCCACATCACTCAGCGGAGCGCGGACGGCCTTCAAGTACGATGTGCCAGGACAGGGAAAGAGCTTCACCATGCGGCAACCCGCCTGGACCGCTCGCTGCACTTCCGTAGGCGTAAAGACGCCGGGCACCATGAGCGTGTCCTGGGACAGCGATGCTTCCACCGTGGGCAGGTCCAGATTGGGAGCCACCAGGAACTGCGCACCCGCCGCTATGGCTTCCCGGGCCTGAGCGGCTTCCCGCACGGTACCGGCGCCTATGACCATGTGATCACCAAAGCGGTCCTGGAGAGCTTCAATGGCGTTCAAGGCCGCGGCGGTATTGAGAGTGACCTCCAGCAGAGGCAGCGGAACCGCCTGCATGGCGTCTCCGACCACAATGATGTCCTCAAGACTGAAGCCGCCGCGCACAATGGCAATAAGCCCTTCCTGACGAATCCGTTCCATCATTTGCAGCACAGGTAGCGGCCTGGTGGGTGGCATGGGGCTGTGATCTCCGGGGTGAATGAACTGCAGCAGAGACACCTTGGCATTGCGGAAGCCCGCCACAGGTTTGTGCCATACATTGTAGGCAACAAGGGCAGTCCAGCGAAAAGCCCCACAGCCTTCCGTATGCACCCATTTCATTCGACATTCGCTGGATGGCCCGACGCGTCATCTCGCATATCATGACGCGCCCTGTCATTTCCACTTTTTCCCGTCTTCGACAATGAGACACCCATTCGAAATGGCCCCGGCCAAGCATCCTGGCCCCGAATATGCACAACCCATCCCGATTGTCTGTCCCACACCATGGAGTGCCGCGTCGTACCCGGTCTCCACGGAGCCGCCTCAGGATCAAGGAGGTGGGAATGCATGGCCCAGGCAAAGTGGTCGGTCCCCATTGACTTTGGCCACGGTATCTGTTCCTGCCCGGCAATGACGGTGGCCCGGGGCTGAGCCGACTCCATGCCACGGTCAATTCGGCTTGCAATCCTCGCACTGCTGGACCGCGGCCTGCCCATGATGGCCACTCCCGGGACGCCACCATTCAGGTTCCGATACAATACGGACCGGGAATCCCCAGAGACGCATGTGATCTCCCAACTGCCGTTCGGCAACGACAACTTCGTTGACATCCAGACGCAGGCCAACGCCCTGTACGTGGACAAAACGCGCCGCATTGCGGGATCTGTTCACGCACGCGCAAGGGCAGAGCCCGCATATGTTCCTCGCGCGGCCGCAGCGGTTTGGCAAGACCCTGCTGCTCTCCACAGTAGAAGCTCTCTTTCAGGGCCGCCGCGACCTGTTCGCAGATACATGGATCGGCCAGGAGGATCGTTGGGACTGGGAGGGGTCGCATCGGTCCCGTGCTGCGCCTGGATCTGGGGGGCTGTGCGGGGTGCACGACCGGAAATCTCTGCAAACGAAGTTGATGCAATGCGTACGCACCCAAGCCCGGCGTCATCGTCTGGCACCGTTGCCCGTAGTCACGGACGCGTCCCCGGCTGCATGGCTGGAGGAACCGGTATACGGCCTGTGGGAGGCCGCCGGTCGCAAGGTGGTGGTGCTGGTGGACGAGTACGATACCCCCTCACAGAGAGCCTGGCCCGCCCCGAAGCGCTGCCGGATATTCTGGATGCCCGGCGCGCCTTCTACGGGGCCTTGAAGTCCAGCACCCCCTACATCGCCTACACGCTGGTCACGGGCATCACCCGGCTGGCCCGCGCCGGCCTGTTCTCCGGCGCCAACCATCTGGCGGACCTCTCGCACAACGCCGACCTCAACGGCCTGCTGGGCTTCACCCAAGCGGAACTGCGAGAGCCGCAGATGGCCGCTCTGATAGCCCAGGGCACCCGGAAGCCCTGTACGCGGCCCTGGAACGAGAGCACAACGGCTATCGCTTCGCCGAGGGGACCGAGGCCGTGTGCAATCCCTACACGCTGGCCGGCTGCCTGGACCAACTGACCATCCCGGCGCGGGCCGCCCACTGGAGTCTGGAGCGGCTGTCCCGCCGCCGGGCCGCCACCGGCACGCCCACGCTGTTGCTGCGCGGGCTGCAGGGCCACCGGGTGCATTCCCTGCCGACCCTGACCGGACAGGCCGCGCGGCCCTGGATGCAGGTCGCGTTCGAGGCCAGTCCACTCCGGTCGTGGCCCTCCTGCTGCAGGCCGGCTACCTGACGCTGGACGCCAGCCTGCCCCCGGCCCTGACCTTCCCCAATCGCGAGGTGCAGGCGGCCTTCGCGGAATCCCTGGGGACCTGGCTCGCGGAGACGGCGCCGACCTGGCTGGCGGCATCGGGACTGCCGCTCCCCCATGTCGCAGCGCAGCTGCAGGATGCCGCGGCCGTGCGCCACGTGGTGGCCACCGGCATGGAGGCCGTGCCCCGGGCCCTGCATCGGTTCGGCAACGCCCAGAGCCGCCCCTACGAGCCGTTCTACCAGACGCTGCTGCATGTCCTGTGCCTGTCCCTGGGGCTGCCCCTAACGGCGGAGGCACCCGCCGGACCGGGACGCGTGGACCTGGCCCTGGAACTGCCGGAGTGCATCTGCCTGCTGGAACTGAAGGTGGACGATCCGCCCGAGACCGCCCTGCGGGCCGTGGCCGTGCCCGTGTGGGGCCTGCAGTTCGACTCGGCCGCGCTCACGGTGCGGGCCTGCCGGGCCTGGGACCTGGGCCGGTTCGGTCCCGGAACCGCACGCTGGGACCACGAACCATACCCCCTCTCGCTGGCCGAACTGCGCTCGGATCTCTCTGACGCGAAACGCACGGCCTATGTGCAACGGACGCCGCTCCAGCCGGACTTGGCATCAGTGCCGTGAGAATCCCGGCACACCATCCGTCAGGCACTGGTGTTGGGCCTGCGCTCTCCGTTCCGCGATGCGCTCCGGCCAAGCCACATACCGAGTCTGCACATCCACATGTCAAGCGCACACCTTGAGCCGCTGGGCCCAGTGGGCAATGCAGGCCACGGCCGGGGTCATCAGTGTCATTGACGCTACAGCGCGCGGAGTGTCAGAAGTGGCTTGACTCTGGCACAAGAACCAACTCAGCCTTGCACACGTGACTTCCCTACCTGAACAGTGCCCCCAGGACAGGAAACATGTCATCGCCTGCGCGACTTGGCTCCACGACCTCGGCAGACAACTCGCGATCGAGCACGCGCAGTGCATTTCCCTGCAGGAACATACTGCGCACACAATCCGAAGGATTTCGGTTCTTCTGTCAGCGGCCAGGAAGAACATGGGCAACCCATGTTCCGTCCACTACCTTCGCCTGCTTGCGGAGTGCGCTGCGGACGGCTGAACGGCTGTGGTTCCCATTTTCCTGGGGCGCGGAGCGATTTCGGGCCAGTACTGCGGATGCTGCGGGCATTTTCCACTAGAATGCAGCGCCGTCACACGGCAATGTACAGCCAAAGCAGGGCCCGGCCCCATGACCACTTCGTCTCTTGCCTATCCAGCCAAACCGGTTGTGCCCTCTCGCGATCGGTTGCCGCCAGGACCCCCTGAAGCGCCTTGGGTGGGTCAGGCATTTCGCTTCATCAAGGATTCCCTCGGCCTGATGCAGGAAGCCGCGGCCTACGGTGACCTAGTCACAATTTCCACCAAACCCATCTTGCTGTATCTGTTGAATCACCCTGATCTGGTGCACGAAGTGTTTGTCACGCAGAGCAAAAGAGTGGGCAGGGGCCGCTACTCGGAGGCACTCCAATACCTGATGGGAGAAGGACTGGTCACTGCGGATGGGGCTTTGCACACGCGCCAGCGGCGCTTGATGCAACCGCACTTCCATCACAACCGCATTGCCGGTTATAGCCAGATCATGGCGGCCTACGCCCGACGGCACGAAGATGGCTGGACCGACGGCGACCGCGTGGACCTGGCCACGGAAATGAGTGACCTGACATTGCACATCGTGGTCCGCACGCTGTTCGGGTTGGATCTGCCGGATGACGTCAAGCGTCTGGGCGAAGCGTTCGACAGCGGCAACGACTATGTCATAGTCCGCGCCCACAACCAGCCGGACTGGATGCGCCATCTGGCCCATGCCCTGCCGCTGCCCAAGACCATACGTTTCAAGCGAGCCTTGGCCTATCTGGACCAGACCGTCAACCGGTTGATCGACGAGCGGCGCGCATCGGGGGTCGAAGGCGATGACCTGCTGTCTCTGCTCTTGCAGACCCATGACGACGAGGCCGAGGATCCCAGCGAAAGAGTCATGACGGATCAGCAGCTGCGGGACGAGACCATTACGCTGTTTGCCGCGGGCCACGAAACGACGGCTGTGTCTCTGGCATGGACCTGGTATCTGCTGGCCAGCCATCCAGAGATGCAGGACCGGCTGCACGCCGAACTGGATGCCGTGCTGGGCGATCGCGCGCCGAGCGTGGACGACCTGCCCCAACTCGTCTTTACGGACCAAGTGGTCACCGAATCCATGCGTTTGTATCCTCCCGTGTGGGCCACGGGGCGCATGGCCTTCGAGCCCTTCAAACTGGCGGGGTATCAGATACCGGCAGGAGCCACGCTGGCGGCACCCCAGATCCTGCTGCACAGAGACGCCCGGTGGTTTGAAGACCCGTTGGAGTTCCGTCCCGAACGGTGGACCCCCGAGTTTCGCAAGCAGCTGCCCCGCTATGCCTACTTCCCCTTTGGTGGAGGACCCCGCGTATGCATCGGCGACGGCTTTGCCTGGATGGAAGCCAAGCTGGTGTTGGCCAGCGGTGGCGCATGCGCCACGATCCCAATCACAAGATTATGCTGCGTCCCCTGGTGACTTTGCGGCCGCAGGGTGGCATGCCCATGTATTTGGAACGGCGACATCGCGCCTGACGTCCCATGGCCGCATCCCCTGCTCGACCGACCATGGCTCTGTTGCTTGGCACCTCTTCGGCCATGGGGACGACTGTCAGCCCATGCCGGGGCAGCCAGGATCAGCTCTCCCCCGTACTGCGTCCCGAGTGTACGCACGGGGTCTCCTGTGGACCCCTCGGCTCCAATCCTGCAGAAAGAACCAACTCCTGGTACTCGGCGACCACCTATGGTACCGACGGCGCACACTCATCGAGTCGGTCCATGACCAGCGCAAACACATCTTACAGGGAAAGTACACCTGCCACCGGCACACTTCCAGGTGAACCTGCGCGGCGGCGGGGACGCTGTCTCCTGCGGACCTCGTCTTCTTCATAATTCATGCAGGCAAAGCATAATTCAGGGCTCTGCAGAGGCGGACCGGCATCTCTGGAGCATTCCCGTTGCCCCCGTGCCGCAGCTTTGTTCGTCAGAACTCAGGCTCCCGTACTGGCGCGCGGGAAAATCCGCACCCTGTCTCCTTGACGCGTTTCCCTAGGGCCTGCACTCTCCTTGTTCAGGCATACCTGCCTCCGCCAGGCTGGCGGCCATCCATGCCGATGTCAAGCAACATCGTTACCGTTGGCACCCGCTTGGGAATCCACGTCCTGCCGAGGGGAAGGCATGTCGCCGGTCAGCAGGCGCTCCACGGCCTGGGCGGGGTATGCTGTCTGGAGCACCAGGGTCATGATGTCCACTACGCTGGGCAGCTGAGCCAGCGATCGCGTCGCCAACGCGGCTTCGCAGTGGACCCGGGCGGCCGGGTCCAGATAGGGCGCGGCCGCGGCCAGCAAGTCACGGCGCAGCTGGATGACCTTGCCCTGCTCTATGCCCTGCTCTATGCCCTGTTCCATGCCCTGTTCCATGCCCTTCTCTTGCGCGGCCGCCTCTAGGCGGGCCCAATGCCGCTCCACAACTTCGTCCAAGGTGTCTGTAATCATGGTCAACTCCTGCAGGGTGTTGGCATATGCCAGGTGTCGGTGGATGACCCGGTCCCGATCCAAAGGCTTGAGTATGCCTCGGTATATCCACTCTACCACAGGGGACTCAAACCCGTGAGCCCTCCAGCCGCGTGCCGCTGCCAGCTCAGCCAGTCGCACACACAGATGATGCAGGCGCTCGCGGTAGAGGGGCCATGCGGGTTGACGCACCAATGCGGTACGGGCCGTCCACAAGTCGGCCATGTGCTGCCGCAACACTTCCATGCACACAAAGGCGTCCGTCTCGGTGTGCAACGGCAGCAGTTCCCAGGGGATCGTACGCAGAAGACCGACATCCAGCAGGGCTACCGGGTCGCCCGGCGTCCGCCACCCCGCGGCGTCTCGCTGCGACAGGAGCGGAGGCGGGTCCGGCCAGGGCCGCAGACCAGTGTGCACCAGGATACTGCGCGTCCGCAGCTGGGCCCCCTGTTCCTCCAGATACCGATCCAGCAGCAGACTGTACTGGGCAAAGCGATGTCGCATGTCCGCATCATAGCTGCTTTGGAATTCCACATGCACCGCGCCCAAGGGCTGGGCGGTGTCCGGAGCCCGGATCAGCACCAGCAAATCGGCATGCCGCGTGGTGTCCGCGTCCGCCACGGCGGGGGGATTCCGCAGCAGCCATTCCGGCGAGAAGGTCTGAATCTGGTCTGGCCGATAGGGGCCCGACAGACCCAGGGCCTCCTGCGTGCCGGCCAGCAGGGTGTTGATCAGACTGGTGGCACTCACCGGAACGTTGAACAGATCCTTGCACCCGCGGTCGTGCGAGAACGGAGGCGGGACCGGGGCGTCAAGGGCAGGGGGCAGGGAATTCACAGCTCTCCTTGGCAATCAAGATGGTCAATATAGGGACGGATCGGGACATCACTCCCAAGGTCTCTTGTCAAGTTTCCTGTGAAGGCCATGCTCAGTCTTGACGCGGGAACTGCCAATGTCCTACAAGACAGTTGCACTGCTTCCCGTCACTGCTTGTCCAACGTACCAGACAGTTATGCCTTCATCGATGCAAGCCTGACTGAAACCCGAGGCCCGGTCGGCAGGCACAGCCACGAGCAAGCCACCGCTGGTCTCGGCTTCCCACAGGGCTGCGAGCACCGGTGGTTCCACGCCATCCTCCACTCTTACGGAGGATCCGAAGTGGGCCTGGTTGGTTTTCCCTGCCCGTGTGGCCACACCAGCGGCCACATAGTCTCGGACATGGGGCAGCAGCGGCACCCGAGACGCTTCTATTTCCATGCCAACCGGAGCAGCGTCCCGTGGATTCTGCAACATCTCCTGACTGTGGCCCAGCAGCCCGAAGCCGCTTATGTCCGTGGCGGTGGTCACGCCGAAACGCCGAGCCAGCCGGGCCACGGGCGCGTTCAGTTGTTGCATGGAGCGGATGGCCGCCTGCAGGTCGGCTGCCACGACCAAGGCAAAGGAGTCCACGATGTCTGCCGAGGTAATCAGGCCCGTGCCCAACGGTTTGCTCAGAAACAGGTGATCCCCTTCCTGCAGACCCCCCTTCCGGAACAGGCGATCAGGATGCGCCTGTCCCGTCACGGACAGCCCATAGAACAGTTCGGGACTGGTGATGGTATGGCCGCCTGCCACTACCCCCCCGGCCTCCTGCACCTTGTCCGCCCCCCCGGCCAGCACCTCTGCCAGAGAGGCAACAGGCAATGACTCCGGCTTGCCCGCCACATTGAGTGCAAACAGAACTTCGCCGCCCATGGCATACACGTCGCTCAGAGCATTGGCTGCGGCTATGGCCCCATAGATGTAGGGATCATCCACGACCGGAGTAAAGAAGTCTGTTGTTTGAATCAGGGCCTGGTCGGCAGACAGGCGAAAGACAGCGGCATCGTCCGGGCTCTGCAGCCCCACCAACAGCCGCTCGTCCGCGGTCTTCCCAAACTTCTGGGCCAGTTGTCGCACGACCTGCGACAGCTCCCCGGGCGGGAGTTTGGAGGCTCAGCCCGCGCAGGTCGCGAGCTGCGTCAGACGGGTCTTGATCTCTTCCATGTCACTGGACAGCGCCGGAAGACAGCTCTGTCCGGCTATGTGTCTGTTGCATTCTCATACAAATGGTGTTTCCGGATATAGGTGATCACTTCTGGCGTCAACAGATACCGCACCGGCTGGCCGTCCATGAATCGAGCCCGGACGTCAAGCCCGGACACATCCAGGCCCGGCATCTCCAGCACCCTCACTTTCTCCCGCACATTCGGCAAGGCCCGCTGCAGGACCGGCCAGTCAATCTTCACGTCTGGCCGGAACAGGGCCACCAGATTGCAGTGCTCCAACAGCCAGGCTGGATTGTGCCAGGTGGGCAGGTCGTGCAGGCTGTCCAACCCCATCAAGAAGTAGAGATCGGTCTGGGGCGGGAGGCGGGCCTGCAGCCGCTGCATCAACTCTACCGTAAAACTGGGAGAGTCTTCCGCCGCGTCCAGTTCGCTGACACCAAAAAGGGGGTTCGACTGCGTGGCCAGCCGGGCCATGGCCACGCGATGGTGCGCGGCGGCAATGGGCTGGTCCGGTTTGTGCGGCGGCCGTCCCGCAGGTACAAAGTACACCCGGGCCAACCCCATGATGTTCGCCGCTTCCTGGGCCAACAGCAGATGTCCAATATGAATGGGGTCGAAGGTGCCCCCCAGCACGCCCAGGCTGGGCTGCCTGGGCAGAGGCTGCGGCGGTCTGGCCGCTCCGTGGACTTCAAGGTCCCGGTCCAGTGCAGACCAAGTGCAGACGGCGGCCACAGCCGGTTCAGGCAATGACATTGTCATAGCCCCAGATCAGTTCCAGTTCACCCATGAAGACGGTGTCTCCTTCCGCCACGCCCTGTTGTTGCAGCGCATCCCGGATGCCCCATGCGGTCAACAGGTGCTGGAAACGCATGGCGCTTTCAAAGTAGTCCCAGTTTGTCATGTGTGCGGCCCGTTCCAGGCCGGGACTTCGCACTCGCCATGTCCCTGGACCAAGCGGCTCGATCGTAAAGGAGCGGTCCGCTTCATGCGGCACTATCTCCGGCATGGCCATCGTAGCGGCGGCAGCGTCGTGCGGCAATTCCCGGAGCAGGCTGTCCACAGCATAGAGCAAGGACTGCACCTGCTGCCCGGTTATGGCACTGATGGCATGGAATGGCAGTTCCCGCCGGGCACAGTGGGCGGCCACCTTGGCTTCCCATGCCTGTGCCTGCGGGAGATCCATTTTGGCCAGCACCACCATGCGCGGACGCAGCAGCAAGGCGGGACTGTAGAGATGCAACTCCTGTTCCACCATGTGCAATTCGGCCAGCGGATCCTCTGACGCTCCATCCAGCAGATGCAGCAGGACCCGGGTACGCTCCACATGACGCAGAAACTCAATGCCCAGGCCGATGCCCTTGTGTGCCCCTTCCACCAGGCCCGGCACATCCACAAAGACCCGCTGCCTGTGATCTATCTCGGCCACGCCCAAATTCGGCACAGTGGTGGTAAATGGATAGTCCGCGATCTCCGGCCTGGCCGCGCTGATGCGGCTGATGAGAGTGGACTTGCCCGCATTGGGCATCCCAATGATCCCCACTTCGGCCACCAGTTTCAATTCCAGCTCCAGCCAGCGGGATTCCCCTGATTCGCCGTTTTCCGCCAGGCGTGGAGCCTGATGGCGGGCACTGCGAAAGGCCGCGTTGCCCTTGCCCCCGCGGCCGCCACGGGCCAGACAGCACCGCTGGCCTGGCGCCGCCAGATCTGCGAGCAGGGAACCATCGTCCGCATTCCGGATTAGGGTGCCCTGGGGCAAGGCCACGATCACATCATCTCCCTGGGCTCCCTGCTTGACAGTGCCACCTCCGCGCCCGCCCTTGCCCGCCCGGAAATGCACATGCCGGCGCAAGTGCAACAAGGTATTCAGTTCGGGATGGGCTTCTGCCAGCACATGCCCTCCTCGGCCCCCATTGCCGCCGGCGGGACCACCCCTGGGCGTATGCTTTTCGCGGCGAAAGGCCACAATGCCATCCCCGCCATCTCCACCAGCCACAAAAATCCGGGCGCGATCAAAGAACATGATGATGTACAGACGGAGGCAAGACAGGCATGCAAGACAGAGCTGCAGGTGCGCTGCCAGGACGCCCAAGAACCCGCAAGGCGGCCGGCAGTCTCTACATAGTGTACTGGAAAAGCCTCTCCGCGCGCCTTGCAGGCATGGCTGCAGCTGACTGACCAAAGGCAGGGAGAGGGCCATCCACATCCGCGGGGGACTTTGCAGGGAGTGGGCTGGCGCCATGGGGAAAGCCGCCAGCATGGACATGAGATTCACCATGGACTTGGGTGCCAAAGCCAAGATGTTGTCATGATGCACATGGGCTTGCCGCCTGTGGCAAGGATGAGATTCCGTAAGGATCGCCATACAACCCATCCTGCAGAGGCAATTGTGCCCGACCTGGGCAGGACCCATGGGCCCGCATGGCCAGCGTCAGCCTGGATCATGGCATCAGGATGCGCAACAGGACTTTGGACCTGCCGATCCCATGGGCGTGGACTGCTTGATCCGCATCGAGCTCGAATGCCACGGAGAACGGCCGGAACTGGCGCACATTGCCGGATTCAATATGCGATTCAGGACTGCATAGGGGATCATGCACGTTGACCCGACCCCGCGCCGCGCTCGGAAGACGCAACGGCGCGCTCGAGGCAACCCCAAGGGGCCACCTCACAGTCGAGGGCAGGACAGGGAAGTGCTGGCTGTGTCCCCGTCTGGAGTTCCAACCCCCATTGCGGCCCAAGATGAGCAAGACAGATACGGTCCAGGCCTGCCTGACAGGGAAAGTCTGCCAGAGCATCTCAGCGCCACGCGACTGACCTCTATACTTTGAGCTACCCATATCCAAGGTTCTGTCTTTCTGTCTCCATGCCGCTGATCCTCGAAATCCAGGCTGTGCTGCCTCTGCCCGTAGACAAGACACGGCTGCAAACCGCAATCGAGGCGGTTCTGGCGGCACCCGGTGCTGCTCACCATCGGGCTGCAGGCACACAGACTCTGACTCTGCGAGTCACGGATGATGCCGAAATCCGGCAGCTCAATCGCAGATACAGAGGCGAGGACCAGACTACCGATGTCCTCAGTTTCCGCCATGGAGACGAAGGCCCCCCCTGGGGGCCTTGCATCCCTGACCTGCATCAGGAACTGGGAGACCTGATTCTGTCACTGCCCTACATTGAGCGCTACGCTTGCCAGGCCGGCACCCGCCTGACAGCGGAATTCCTACTCTGCTTTGTCCACGGCCTGCTGCATCTCCTGGGCTGGGATCATGACACCCCGGAAAGGACCCGGACCATGTTTGCGTTGCAGGATCGCCTCTTGCGTGAAATGGGATACGAGCCTCAGCGGACCTGGCCGCCATTGGATGGGGCAATGCCGGATGGGTAGGTTTTTCCGCAGTGTGGCCCACGCCTGGCGGGGCATCTCCCAGGCGGCCAGACAGGAACGCAACTTCCAGATTGAACTGGCTGTAGCCGTCCTGGCGCTGTGCAGCGGCCCTTTCCTGGGCTTCGCCCGTTGGGAGTGGCTGCTGGTTTGTCTTTGCATCGGCCTGGTGCTGGTCAGCGAACTCTTCAACAGTGCGTTGGAACGGCTGGCGGATGTGGTGTCAGAGACGGAAGACGAACGGATTGGACTGCTCAAGGACATGGCCGCAGGGGCCGTGCTGCTGGCAGCGGTCACCGCACTGACCGTAGGGGCATTGATTGTGTTGCCGCGCATGGGTCTTTGGCCAAAGTGAAACCGATTCCGGGTGCCCGGACAATCGCCCAAGGGACGTGCGTCCAGGGACAAGAAGGCACACCGCGAGCAAGCCAGGAGAGCAATTTCGCCTCATCATCCCTGTCCCTGGGGTGTCTCCCTTGAGGCTGCACGCGGCGGCTCTGGCGATGAGGCCCACAGTGTGAGCCGTGGAGTACCTGCCCAAAGATTTTCAGGGTGCGGAGACAGTGACTACACCGGCGGTCCGGATGCACCGGCATCGTGGGTTCCCGGCTCGACGTCCCGCAGCCGCCGGTACGCCTCCGATGCCAACCATGCACTCACGAACTGCTGAAAGGGTTCGTCATTCATGTAGCGGACAAAGATTGCCTCGTTCTGGTTCATGCGCTCCATGAAGAGGCGTTCAAGCAGGTTTGTGCACACCAGCTCGAATTTATTCTTGGGATTCACGGCAGCGGTTTGACGCAATTCGGCATCGGTGACCGTGACCTCGACGATCTGATCAAAGAACAGCTGGTCGGCTTGGTTGAAATCCGTGCCGAAGCGTGCATTGACGTGGTCAATAAGGCGCGAGAGCGGCACCTGCGGCTCGCGGGCCGCGCTGCTGCCCATCTCGGTGGGACCGTCAAGGGAGCGTGACGCGTCCGGCTCCAGCTGAATCGAGCCTTCGCTGATCTTCTGGAGCCGGTAGTACTCCAAGCGCACTTCATCGTCGAACTGGTAGGCCGGCCCCGAGTGCCGTCGCGACAGCTTCGTCGCCAGGTAGCGCAGATAGACGTAAAGCCGCTCCAGCTCCGAGTCCTGATACGGGATCACCTGGCTCAAGAAGCCGTACAGGCTCCGAAACGCCCGGAGCTTGCTCCGCCAGAGATCGGCCTTGTCTTCATCCACCGCGCGCAGTGCCACAAAGCGCGTCACAGCCGGATCCAGCGCGGCATGCAGGGCCTGGTGATCGCGCGCGCTCTGACGTTGCCTGGGTTTGAAGTACACCGTGCAGAAGCGATCCACTTCCGCGGGGAGATAGATCCCCGCGGCATCCAGCTCGCTCTTGACGGCGTACATGCGAGTTGGATCGACCTCCTCACCCAACACGGAACCGGCATAGTAGGCACTGAATGCTGCGCGGATTTCGTCGTGATCGTTCACGAAATCGAGGACAAAAGTCTCCTCCTTGAGGGGATGAATGCGATTGAGGCGAGAGAGGGTTTGCACCGCCTGGATACCGGCCAACCGTTTGTCAACATACATGGTGTGAAGAAGCGGCTGGTCAAAGCCGGTCTGATACTTCTCGGCAACGAGCAGCACATGGTACTCTTGCGTGGCAAACCGCTCGGGCAATTCCTTTGCGCGCAGGCCCGCGTTCATCTGTTCCTCGGTGAAGGTCTGGCCCGGCAGTGCATCGTCTTCCACCGTACCCGAGAAGGCCACTAGCGACTTGATCGGATAGCCCTTTTCCTTGATGTACCCATCGAAGCTCCGCTTGTAGCGCACGGCCTCAAGGCGGGATCCGGTGACGACCATGGCTTTGGCACGTCCCCCGATTTTGTGCCGGGTGGCCGCCTGAAAGTGCTCTACTATCACCTCGGTCTTCTGGGCGATGTTGTGCGGGTGAAGACGCAGAAAGCGGGCCAGAGCACTGGCAGCCTCCTTCCGCTTCACATGCGGATCCTCCGCGCAGGTTTTGAGGAGCCTGTAATAGGTGGCGTAGCCAGTGTAGTGCTTCAGGACATCGTGGATGAATCCTTCCTCTATGGCTTGGCGCATGGTGTAGCGGTGGGTGGGCACGCCCTCGCGTCCGAAGATCTTGAGCGTCTTGTGCTTGGGCGTGGCCGTGAAGGCAAAGAAACTGACATTCGCCTGCCGGCCGCGTCGGACCATATCGAGGAAGAGCGCTTCCCCATCTGTCATGTCTTCCTCCGCCGCGAGCCGCTTTGCTTCTGTGCGCAACCCCTCGCCGCCCAGCACTTCCTTCATGGCGGCCGCAGTCTCGCCGCCCTGTGAGCTGTGCGCCTCGTCTATCACCACCGCGCAGCGACGCGTCGGCAGAGCGCCATGGCTGTGCGTGTCCTGCTCTGCAGCCATCTGGGCCAGATGACGCGAGACAAAGGGGAATTTCTGGAGCGTGGTTACGATGATCGGGACCGCATTGTCCAGCGCCTCGGCGAGCTGCCGCGAGTCGCGGTCGATCTTCTGCACCACACCGTGCCTGTGCTCGATTTGATAGATGGTGTCCTGAAGCTGCTGGTCCAGCACGACCCGATCAGTAACCACGACCACACTGTCGAAGACGCGGGTATCTTCCGCATCGTGCAGCGAAGCCAGATGGTGCACGAGCCAAGCGATGGTATGGCTTTTGCCACTGCCCGCGGAGTGCTCAACGAGCGCGTTGTGCCCTACCCCTTCGCGCCGAGCCAGAGCTGTCAGTCGCCGCACGGCCTCCAGCTGATGGCAACGGGGGAAGATCAGGGTCTCGACCTGCTTCCTGCCGCCCGTTTCATCGTGTTTCTCCGCGGTTTGCAAGTGAACAAAACGGGCCAACAGATCCAGCAGGCTGTCGCGCTGGAGGACCTCCTCCCACAGATAGACAGTGCGGTAACCGCGTCCCTGCGCGTCAGGCGGGTTGCCGGCACCGTCTTCATGGCCCTTGTCAAAGGGCAGAAAGCGCGTGGCATCCCGGGCCAGCCGCGTGGTCATGAGTACAGACTCGGTGTCCGCTGCGAAATGGACAAGCGTACGCCGCTTGAACTCAAAGATGGGCAAGCGCGGATCGCGGTCCTTCTGGTACTGTTGGCGCGCATCCTCAACGGTCTGTCCAGTGAGCGGATTCTTCAACTCCAGGGTCACGACGGGTACACCGTTCAGACTCAACGTGATATCCAGCGACTGCTGCGAACGCGGGGAGAAACGGAGTTGGCGCGTGATCCCGACCCGGTTGGCAACGTAGCGAGATTCAAGCCCCGGGTTCAAACCGTGCGCCGCCTTGAAGAAGGCAAGGCGCAACGTGCGGCCATAGCACTTGAAGCCGTGGCGCAGCGTCGCCACGGAACCTTGGATATCCATCCATTGGCAGAGATCGGCGAGAACCTGCTCACGGGCCCGATCGCCAAGGAAAGCCTCAAGTCTGGCCCATTCGTCCGGTTGTGTCTCGCGGATGAACTCCAATGCAACATCGGGGAAAATGGCACGGTCGCGGTCAAAGCCATCACCGGCAACAGACACATATCCATTGTCCAACAGGTGCGCTGCAATGACAGTCTCAAAGGCTGTTTCACCAGTAGGCTTCATGCGCTTGTGCCTCCCGAGTGCAGAATGACAAGGTACGCTCCCAAGAGGCTCACGCCGACGCCTTTGCAAGAAGCTTGTCAAGCCACCAGACTGCGACCTGCACGTAGGGAGTCAGTTCCCCTGTCTGTTCTGAGTACTTCTGCTTCATCTGCTGCAGTCGCTTGTAGCGGATGCGGGCAGGCGTCCTTTTCCACCAATCCAAAATTCCGTCGATGACTCCCTTCCGATTGTTCTTGATCTGGGAGATATTCAGATTCAGCACTTCGTTCAGTTGGCGATCGAACTCGGGGTCCTCCGAACCGATGGTGCCGTTATACTCGTAAGAGAGACGCGTCTCAATATGGTGGTCAGGTTCGGCCGGATTCCAAAGCAAGTCCCAATCCGCCTTTTTCGTATCGCAGTGCTGCAAGTGGCGCGGTTGTCCTATACCACCAAGACACGCACCCAGCATATTTCTGTACACCAGTTGTTTTTCTGGAAATCGTGCCTGACATTGCCAATGCTCGATTTTTATCTCTGTCCGATCGCTGCGAATACGACACATGCAGTAGCAACACAATCCACGCTGCTCAGCTACGAGGACGGAACGGAGATCATCCTTGTCCGCGTAGTTGTCATAGTTGCTGTGCTGTGTCTTCCGATGGACGGTCAGGCTGGGTGGCTCGTTTCCCTTGTTGATGGCCCTCACTCCTCCCCCTCCATGAAATCGAGAAGGATTCGGATACGTGTCACTTCCGGGTCGTTCTCTCCCAAGTATTCCACCAACGAGGCCAGAGTTGTCCGGGCTTGGTCAAAAGGCCGGGTGTCAATTTCACTGCTGATCTGAGCAAGCAGTTTTTGCACCTTTGCATTCCTTGGATCGGCATCCATGATCTCCTCCAGCACCCGGCTGGAGTCAACACCGAAGGAGTGGATAGGCGAATGCACTTCTCCGTCGGAGATGATTTGGATGCGTTCGTGTTCAATTTCGCCGATGACCTGCGGCGAATGCGTGGTGGCGATGAACTGACAACGGGGAAATGCCGCTGTCAGGTTGTCCACAATCCGACGCTGCCATTTCGGATGAAGGTGGAGATCGAGCTCGTCTATCAGCACCACTGCCTCGGCGTTCAAGGCGGGATCATCCATGTCGGGATTGGCCAGCGCGAGCCGTCGTGTGAGGTCCAAAACCAGTGCCAGAACGCCCCGTTCGCCATTTGAGAGCTGGCGCACCGAAAGAGTTACATCGCCACGATCGATGAGAAGTGAGCCCCCATCCTCTTCATCCAGACGAAGTTCCTTGTAGTCGGGAAGGAAACGCGTAACAGCATATTCAATGGAAGCAAGCACATCCGCTGCCTCTGGATCCTCCTTGCTCAGAGCCCGCCGTACTCTCATCCAGGCAGCAACCTCACCCAAACGAAGTTCACGATCTGAAAGGCTGTCCGCGCAGGCCGCGGCCACACCACCTATCGCTGCACCTTTTCGAGACTTTCTCATTGAGGGGATGGCACGATTTGTAGAAAACAGGACAGCCAATGGCCGCTCATCCAGTTCTTCACCGAGGTCAGTCTTTGGCAGTTCACCGAGAAAGCCTGTCTTTTTAGGCGTTGTATAGACTTCTTCGCGTGGCATACCTGCCATCTCTTCCCGCGGCACACTGGTCGTCAAGGGTTTGTGAACGACATATCCGAATGCTCTTTCGGCATATTTGAAACCGCACTCAACATCCAGAGCTCTGGCACCAACGCGGATGTCATCCTCTCCGAAAGTCTTTACACGCGTCCGAAGGCCATTTGCATGTTTGACAATCGCCGAAAGGCAGACAGCCAGTGCATCCAGAATGCTGGTTTTGCCAGCCCCGTTGACACCAACGATCAGATTGAAGCCACGCCGGAAGCGGAGTTCCACCGATGGAATGGCACGCACATTCGCGACCTTGATATGGGTCACCCACACGTGGCTCCTCCAACATCGATCTGTCCGGTCACGGCAGCGGAAATCAAGCTGGTGCGTCTTTCATTTAGCAGGGAGATGGTCTTCCGCGTCTCGTCCACCAACGCGTCCAGACGCGCCGTTTCCTGGTCAAGATAGGCGGCGATCGCGCATTGTTGGGGCAACGAATGAATGTAGACGGGAATCTCTGCGAGATCGGAGGCATTGATAGCGGGATAGCTTACACCGAAGGAACGCTTTTCCACCTCGGCCAAAAAAGTTGACTCCCGCAGTGCAAACCGACAATACCTGGCATCAAACCTGTCAAGCAGAGGGCGGACCACGGCAAAGCCAGTTGAAACGATCAAGTTATCAGGTGGGTCTTGAATCTGTGCGATTGCTTGAAGATACGTTCTCACTGTTGAAATGATCACGTCATCCCCTTTGACTCGCCTCCGGGCCCGACTAGGCGCTTCTTCGAATCGGTATGATTTGGGCTGTTCTATGCCTCCCCAAGAATCGACATTGCTGATGTCGACATACTGCATCTCAAAATCTGCATTTGTACCTTCATCAAGAAGGTCATCATTTATTGTGGAAAGATACTTGAGCGGAATTCGTGAACTCCGTGCCGTCGCGCTCACTTTATCGTATCTCGCAACTGTTGCATTGCCCTCCTCGCCACTTTCTGCAGGACCACACCAATCTCTCCTGTTGAGGAAACGGGAGTTGCGGAGAATAATACCTTGGGCGTTGACGCCTCGGGTGACAGCGTGGGTGATGATTGCCTGACGCCTCTCGTCCAGCAAATCCAAGAACCGTTTCTTCGCTGCCACCAACGCGTCCAGACGCGCCGTTTCCTGGTCAAGATAGGCGGCGATCGCGCATTGTTGGGGCAACGAATGAATGTAGACGGGAATCTCTGCGAGATCGGAGGCATTGATAGCGGGATAGCTTACACCGAAGGAACGCTTTTCCACCTCGGCCAAAAAAGTTGACTCCCGCAGTGCAAACCGACAATACCTGGCATCAAACCTGTCAAGCAGAGGGCGGACCACGGCAAAGCCAGTTGAAACGATCAAGTTATCAGGTGGGTCTTGAATCTGTGCGATTGCTTGAAGATACGTTCTCACTGTTGAAATGATCACGTCATCCCCTTTGACTCGCCTCCGGGCCCGACTAGGCGCTTCTTCGAATCGGTATGATTTGGGCTGTTCTATGCCTCCCCAAGAATCGACATTGCTGATGTCGACATACTGCATCTCAAAATCTGCATTTGTACCTTCATCAAGAAGGTCATCATTTATTGTGGAAAGATACTTGAGCGGAATTCGTGAACTCCGTGCCGTCGCGCTCACTTTATCGTATCTCGCAACTGTTGCATTGCCCTCCTCGCCACTTTCTGCAGGACCACACCAATCTCTCCTGTTGAGGAAACGGGAGTTGCGGAGAATAATACCTTGGGCGTTGACGCCTCGGGTGACAGCGTGGGTGATGATTGCCTGACGCCTCTCGTCCAGCAAATCCAAGAACCGTTTCTTCGCTGCCACCAACGCGTCCAGACGCGCCGTTTCCTGGTCAAGATAGGCGGCGATCGCGCATTGTTGGGGCAACGAAACGTACTTTCCGTATGCTGTCTCGCGACTTAGTCCAAGGACAGCTGTCTCATTTGTTCCCTTGTCCAGTTGCAAAGTCTGAAAAAACCAGTAAACCCAACGCAAGCTATATTTGGTAGTTGACGAATCGACGAAAAAGATGGTGTCAGAAGCAAAACAGGGATCAGCTGACCAGCAGATCTTTCCGTATCAGCCCTTTCTCCCAATTATGATTGCTGGTGCCCGCGTGTTGGCTTGGGAAGAGGTAGCGTACGGACCGTTGGAACCAAAGACGAGAAATCTCAATTCCTGTGTCCTACTAGTGGGTGGAGCATCGCCGTAAACAAGGCGTGTGACAAACTTCAGCTTGATACGCGGCCACATCATTCCATCACCTCCCGCAACAACCGCGTGATCTTTTCTTCCGCTACCGTCAGATCCGCATCGATTTCCTCCAGCGGCCGCGGCGCGGTGTATTTGTAGAAGTGACGGTTGAAGTTGATTTCGTAGCCTACCTTGTCTTTGGTGCGGTCCATCCAGGCATCGGAGACATGGGGCCGCACCTTGCGTGCAAAGTAGGCATCGATATCTTCGGTGAGTGGAATTTTCTTGAAGTCACGCAGCTCCGGGTCGGGCTCATAACTCCCGACACTGTCTTTCTTGCTCAACGGTTTTGCTTCCGGGTCGCGGATGGCGAACACATCCCGAAAGAGTCTCCGCTCAGTCTTCTTCCACTGGGTCTTTCGTGCACGCAACATCCTCTCGATTTGCTTCTGCACATGATTCCAGTCGTTCCAAGGATCGCGGCCCAGTGTTTTGTCAATGGCCTGAACATCGTCAAGCAATTCGGGACAGGCATCAAGAAAACGGGACTTGCGATCTGTCGTCATCTGGTAACGCAGACGCAGGGGGCGTTCGACAGTGACACGGGTGTACCCGAAGTCGGCATTCCGAAAACACTTGGAGTGCTCGCCATCCCCAAACCGTCCGTAGAGTCGGACGATTTCGCTAATTTGACTTCTGCCCAGATGGCGTCGCTTGTTGCCCAGACTGCGCTGGCTCTCTTCGCTGCCACCGGGAGTCCAAAAGCCGCGTGCGTCAACCAGCTGGATTCGGCCCTTGCGCCGCTCCTCCTTGCGGTTGGTGACAATCCAGATATAGGTACCAATGCCGGTGTTGTAGAACATTTGCTCCGGCAAGGCTACAATCGCTTCCAGCCAGTCGTTCTCAATCAGCCAGCGGCGGATGTTGCTTTCACCCGAACCGACTCCCCCTGTGAAAAGCGGCGAACCGGAAAAGACGATGGCGAGCCGCGAGCCGTACTTGTGTTCTTCGATACGCACAGGCTCAAACTTGTCGACCATATGCTGCAAGAAGAGGAGTGAACCGTCGTTCACGCGGGGCAGCCCGGCACCAAAACGGCCCGCGTTGCCTTGCTCATGTTCGCGCTTGACCTCACTCTGCTGTTTTTTCCAAGCAACGCCAAAGGGCGGATTGGTCAGAAAATAGTCAAAGGTGTCATGCCTGAACCGATCAGCGGTGAAGATATCGCCGAACCGTACGCTGTTGCTGCTGCTGTTGTGGGCCACCTCTTTCATCAGCATGTCGGAAGCGGCGATGGCGTATGCTCGCTTGTTATAGTCTTGGCCATAGACGAAGAGTCTAGCCTCGGGGTGGTGCTCGCGCAGATAGTTTTGTGCCTCGGCCAGCATGCCACCGGTGCCACAGGCCGGGTCCAAGAGCTTGCGCACGGTACTAGGGATGGCAAGGAGAGCTCCGTCATCCATAAAGAGCAGGTTGACCATCAACCGGACGACCTCGCGCGGTGTGAAGTGATCGCCTGCAGTCTCGTTGGCCAGTTCATTGAAACGGCGGATCAAGTCTTCAAAGATGAGACCCATCTGCTCGTTTGGCACCCGCTCTGGGTGGAGGTCCACGGCGGAGAATCGAGAGACAATCAGGTAGAGGAGATTTGCCTCATGCAGTTTCTCGATTTCGGCTTCAAACTCAAAGTGTTCAAAGATCCGGCATACCGTGTCTGAGAAGCCACGGATGTACTCCGTCAAATGCTGGGCAATGTGGTCGGGATCGCCCTTGAGCGTTTGAAAATCAAGCCGCGAATGGTTGTGGAAACGCTGGCCGGCTTTTTGGTCAAGTATTTGGTCCAAGGCCCTGCCCGTTATTGTGCCTGCCGTTTTTAAACGCGTGTATTGCTCCAAGACCTCGCCCTTGGTCGGCGCGAGCACGCAATCGAAGCGGCGCAGCACGGTCATGGGCAGCATGACGCGCTCGTATTGCGGCGGGCGGTAGGGACCGCGCAGCAAGTCGGCAATCTGCCAGATCAGATGGGTGAAATAACTGTGATCCTGCATCTGCCCACCCAACGTACGGATCAGTGAGGGCAACATTCCGTCTCCTGTCGCCAGGAGTCTCCCGGATCTCCCAGTACTGCAGGCGCATGCCTGTGTACTGGAGCGTTGCACAGTGGAGGCAATTCAGAGGAATCGGACGACACGGCTCATTGTATCGCGTAGCTTTGCATGCGGAGAGCATAAAAGGCACGACGCAGGGCCATCGCATTTTGTTGGTTCCGCCCATGACCGAGACAAGCCAGAAGGCACTCGGTTCTCGTCTTGTGCACAAGGCCATATCCTGCATCCGGAATATGGCCTTTCCACAATGTCGGCGTGTCGCCGGCCACAGGGCAGGGCACACGGCAGAACAGACGGAGTGGTTGATCTCCGTGATGTCCGGCCCGCGTGGTCCGCCGTGCAGTCCTGATGCTTGCGCTTAACCAGGATCCCGCAATGTAGTGTACAGCAGGCAGTGCGCCTGACATCAGGCCAGAGCAATACGTCTCCTGACGACCTTGAGATTCTGCCCACAGTTTCCACCTGGGGCCTGGATCTGCCGGATGACCGTCCGTCCGCCGGAACTCCATTCAGGGCAACAACTGGGGCCTGTCCAGTACATTGTCGGCCCTCTTGGAGGGCCGAAATTCCAAGGGTTCATGCGATGGCTCTTCCATGGAGGGAGCCGGAAGCGGACGGACGGTCATGCCGACATGAGTACGGTATACTGGCAATCATTCCTGCAGCTGCCGATCCATCCGGTCGTGCAGGCATGCTCTCCCCGCCGCGAAGCCCGGAACCCCTTTGGCCGACAGCAGTTTTGCATACTGCGGAACGACCGTCCCCGGGAGGACATCATGCATCAGGCCACCTACGACGATCTGCGCCAAGGCGGATTTGACGAGAAGCAGGCGCTGGTCATCGCTAGTCACATCCCTGACTGGTCGCAGTGCACCACCAAGTCCGACGTCAAGGACCTGGAGCATCAGATGGAAACGTTGGAGCATCGGATGACCGGGCAAATGAGTGAACTGCAAGGTACCATCATCCGCTGGATGATCGGCATCTTCCTCACCTTCCTGTCCGCCTTCAGTCTGCTGCTGACGGCAGCCAATTTCTTGCAGGGATAGCCGAAAACAGGCCCACGCCGCGGGATACGTGCCCACTGGCAGGGATCGCGCGATTCTGTTCTCTCGCAACCCAGCGCGAGACTCGACAGGCGTCCCAAGCATTTTCCCCTCCGCGGGATTGCCGCGTCTCCCATACCGCGGTGAGGACGGTATATCGTCTCCACATGCACGGCTGTCAGCTCGATGTGGCCTGCAGAGCGGCATGCCTTGGCCGGACACGACTCGTGTCTGCACACAGAACCATGTCAGGGGCCAAGGCAACCAGCCTGCAGTGTCCCGGCGTGTGCTGTGGGAAGCAGTCAAGGCAGGCCAGACAGCATCGGCCTTCTCTCTGGGATAGCGGTGATATCCGGGCCTCGGAGTGATGCCATTGCCCTGATTTTGCGAACCAAGCCATCGCATCTCCTATTGCGTGTGCAGGGGACTCTCACTGGCACTGCACACTGCACAAGGCCAACAGGGGTGCTCGGATTTCATGACATGCATCGTTTTCCCAGTGCGGCCGGCCCTGATCCTGTGGTCCTAAAATCATCTCTGGCCTGCCGAGATTCCCTGTGCCTCTGCCGTGCCCTTCCCATCCCGGAACCCAAGAGGGCCGCGGGCAGAGAATTTCCCGCCGGTTGTTCCATTCAAAACGCCCGCCCGTTTTGGCAAGCTTCCCATTGGAACACGATGGCCCCGGGGTACAACATCCCGTTCCACCGGGAACCTGAACGTTTCACCCGTCTGTCGAAAGGAATGTCTACATCCATATCCGGAGCCACGGCAGCCTGCTGTCACGACCTTGAGCAGCGTGGCGGCATGGAGGAACGTGCAGGTGTGCTCCATCCGGACCTCCTGCACTGGATGGTTTCCCGCGTTTGTCCCGGCATCCGTAGGTATGCGGTCAAGACTCCCATCGTCTGCCATGCTCCGATCTCGATCCATCCATGCTATACCGTGCCGTCCCCGGCACAATTCCGGTTGCGTTGCCGGCATCGGGAACAGATCGTCCTGATCCCAGCCTGCCGGTGTACGCCTGGCGGCAAGGGTACTGTCCCGGTATGCAACAGGTGTTTCCTCACGCCAATGCCCCGACCCCCACAATGCAATTTTGCATTGGCTGGCCCTGCTACTTGAAGGCCATGGGTGGGTGGTTTAGAATGCCTGTGTTATCAAGGCAAACAAGGTAGGGAAAGCTGCCATGGTTACAGTGACACAAAACGGGTCGGGACCTGAAACCGGAACCTTTGCCGTCAAGGCCGGCCTTGCACAGATGCTGAAGGGCGGAGTCATCATGGATGTGGTCACCGCCGACCAAGCCCGCATTGCGGAAGAAGCCGGAGCCTGTGCCGTCATGGCCTTGGAACGGGTCCCGGCAGACATCCGGCAGGAAGGCGGGGTGTCCCGCATGAGTGATCCCAAGATCATTCGGGAGATCAAGGAAGCGGTCACCATTCCGGTCATGGCCAAGGCCCGCATCGGGCACTTTGTCGAAGCGCAGATTCTTGAGGCGCTGGGCATTGACTACATCGATGAGAGCGAAGTCTTGACCCCTGCGGACGAAAACAACCACATCGACAAGACCCGGTTCAAGGTGCCCTTTGTCTGCGGCTGCCGCAATCTGGGAGAAGCCCTGCGGCGCATCGGCGAAGGGGCAGCCATGATCCGCACCAAGGGAGAAGCCGGCACCGGGAATGTGGTGGAAGCCGTGCGCCATGCCCGCAGCGTCCTGGGAGCCATCCGGCACATGCAGGGCCTGCGCGAGGACGAGCTCTTCGCCTATGCCCGGGACATTCAGGCTCCCTTGCACCTGGTGCAGGAAACGGCGCGTCTGGGCACCCTGCCGGTCATCAACTTCGCTGCGGGCGGCGTGGCTACACCCGCGGATGCAGCCCTGATGATGCAGCTGGGGCTGGACGGTGTCTTTGTCGGCTCTGGGATTTTCAAGAGCGGCAATCCTGAACGGAGAGCCCATGCCATTGTGCAGGCCGTGACCCACTTCGAGGATTCGGATGTATTGGCCGAGGTCAGCGAGGACCTGGGTGCACCCATGGTCGGCATCAATATCGACACCCTGACCGAGCAGGAGAAGATGGCCTACAGAGGTGTCTGAACGCACTTCTGCCCTTACCATTGGGGTGCTTGCCCTCCAAGGGGGGTTCCGCGAACATCTGGATAGACTGCAGTCCCTGGGCGTAAGGGCCAAGCCCATACGCACGGCTGCGCAACTGGAAGCCGTGGACGGCCTCATCCTTCCGGGCGGAGAAAGCACAGCCATCGGCCTGATTGCGGAACGCTGGCAGCTGGTGGAACCGCTGCAGGCGTGGGTGCGGGCCGGCAAGCCCATCTGGGGCACCTGTGCCGGCCTGATCCTGCTCGCGGACCGGGCGGTGGGACAGAAGGAAGATGGCCAGCCGCTGGTCGGCGGCTTGGACGTGATGGTAAACCGCAATTACTTCGGAAGTCAGAAGGACAGCTTTGAAACCTGGCTGCAGGTGCAAGGCTGGGCCGAAGCGGCCCATGCCATCTTTATTCGCGCTCCGGCCATTTTGGAACTGGGTCCGGGCGTGACGTCGCTGGCGGCTCTGTCGACGGGACAGCATCCGGAAGTGACGGTGGCTGTGCAGCAAGAGCAAATCCTGGGCACCGCCTTCCACCCGGAGCTGACCGGGGACTTGCGCTGGCACCAACTGTTCCTGCACATCGTGCAGCACACTGCATCCTAGTGAAGCGTCAAGACGGGTGGCACACACCTTCAGGCTGATCCAGATGTGGCTGCCCTGCATGACAGGAGCCAGATTCAAGCCTCGGCTGGGCTGCTGACCTGTCGGTGGATGCAGGCTGTGTGGAATTCGGCAAGGGTCTTGTGTCCTTCGCCAAAGACTCACCGGACCTTGCCGAATTCCGTTACCCGGCCTGACGGACAGACGTGGCGGCCCCGTGGCCGGCAGCAGGCGGTGCGGCGCTGTCCTGTAGCGCGTGTACAGTTTGGGAGTCATGCAAGCTGTCACCTTGACGGACTGACACAGACCTTCCTCCAGAAACCCGGGGGGCAAGCCGACTTCGGCAGACGTCAGGTTCCTGCTATGCTTTCCGCATCTGAACGCATAGCGCGTGGCAAGACCGTGGGAGGTGAACGCCATGAGACCAGACCAACCGATGCACCATCGAGGGCTTGCCCTGGACATGTCCGCGCAGGCCTTTGGTGCACTGCGATCTTCCCGGGACATCGTGGACGACATGGACTCGTTGCGTTGCCGGTTCCAGGAAGATGGATACCTCTACCTGCCGGAGTTCCTGGACCGGGCTCTGGTGCTTGAAGCCCGCCTGGGGGAACTCGAGAAATTCGCCGGACTGGGCTATCTGGATCCAGCGTATCCGGTCATGGAAGGCGTGGTGCACGAAAAGTATCGGACACAGGCGGCAAGTCCCTACGCCGAACCCGAACTGGACAATTCGGCGCGGCGCAATCCCGCCCTGATGCAGGTTCTCTATGCCGGCGCCATGATCGATTTCTATGAGGAATTGTTCGGCGAGGAGGTCCGTCATTTTGACTATACCTGGCACAGGGCCAAGACCGCCAGCGACGAATCCGCGAGTCCACCCCATTGCGACATTGTCTTCATGGGCAGGGGATCTCACCGGTTGTGCACCAGTTGGACCCCTCTGGGGGACATTCCCATTCCTATGGGAGGACTCATGGTCCTGGAGGGTTCCCATCGCCTGGAGCACCTCAAGTCCACCTACGGGCGTATGGACGTGGACACGTACTGCACCAACCATGAAGATGCGGCCGACATAGAAGCAGGCAAAAAGCAATGGCAGGACCGGGTGAATTCCGGTGCCTTCCATACCAACGCGGTAGAGACTCGGTCTGCGCTGGGCGGCCGTTGGCTCACCACAGACTACCGGGCCGGAGACCTGCTCGTTTTCAGCATGTTCACCATGCATGCCAGCATGGACAACCAGACCTGCCGCTTCCGCCTGTCGACCGATACCCGGTATCAGCCTGCCTCGGATCCCATTGATGAACGCTGGGTGGGGGAGACGCCGATCAAGCACGGCCCCGAAGGGAAGATCGGCATGATTTGCTGAGGGACAGAAGTCTCCAATCTGGGGCCATGCCAGCATTGTGCAGGCCCTGAGTGGAGAGAAATGCCGTTTGCCGGAGTGCAATCCTGGCTTTGTGACGGTGTATCGCGATGCAGCAGGCAAGCGGCTCCGTCTTTCCAGGCTTGGGTATCACCATGGCGTATCTCAGCCGTAACGGTGTCCTGCCGGGGGATGCTCGTGCTCATGGAGGCTCCCCGCACCAACGGCATCAAGCTCGGCCTGGCGCATCTCAGTCTCCCCAAGGACAGCAGCCTTGCAGACACCTTGCGGCAACGGAAGGACTGGCCCAACCACAGCAGTGCCATCGGCTTCCCGGGGCATTTCGGCAGGGACTCAACTCAGCGCAAGGAAAGCGCCCCATTCATCCTGGTGGAAGGATTCTGGAGAGAGGTCCTGCAACAATGCACTGAGGCGAGGAGAGAGATTCTCGGCAAGCCGCGGCTTCATGCGAGCGGAAGCGACACCAAGCGGCACCCGGATATCCTCTTGCTCCAAGTCAGGGAAATCGGCCAGGATTTCGCCCTCGGACATGCCCGAGACCAGGTACTCCCATACTCCAGCACGTCATACACCGTGATGCGCAATGTGCAGGCCTCCAATGCAGGTTCTGTCCCCCAGGGCCGTATTCCTCTAGGTCAGTCTCGTTGGAGCCCGAAAGCCCCTGGAGGGGGCAGTGCACAGAGCCTACCCAGACAACCACAATCTCGCCGGTCTCAGCCAGGTGTGGACTCCATAAGACGCGATTGCCTTGGCCCCCGCCCAGCGGCTTTCTCTGCTTGCCCACTGTTGTTGCCGGCATGGACCATGATGATGGAGGACAACTGGACACTGTACCCAAGTCAGTGCCTGACTGCGTCAGACTCGGTGCACTGCCCGTCTCTTCGCCCGCATCGCTGCGTGGGCCTCCGGAGATCCGTCATGGCTGGTGCCAAACCAGGCATCGAAGGGAATGTCAGGTTCACCGTAATTGCACTCGAAGTAGCGATGGTGCAACTGATGGAAAAACGAACCGGCCGGAATGCCGGTCTTGCCGTTGACCACCACGGTCTCAAACCCGACATGCCCTTGGGCCGGGGTGAACGAGGCGTGCTGGGCATTCATCAACATGTGAATGGGGTGGGAGGGCACGATCCAGTGAATCAGGATGCAGCTGTAGTACAGGACATGCTCCAGCGGGTGCATGGCCAATCCGGACCAGGGCCCGACATTGATGTTCTTGTGATGGAGATAGTGCCCGGCCTTGTAGAGAGGTGGCCAATGCAGGAGACGGTGCACCCAATAGAAGTGGAACAGGCGCCATAAGGGGATGGCGCAGAGGAGCAGGATGAAGTAGACCGGTTGCTGGCGCGGATCGACATAGGGAATGATTTCATTGGCATAGGCCCACAGCATCAGGGCCTCGTAGGCGGTCCAGATGGTACCGCCGCTGACGCAGCTCCAAAAGATGTTGTCGCGGAGCTGATTGCCCCAGAGGAACTTGCGCTTTCCGGTCGCCATCCAGTCCGAGGTGTACTTGTACTGCAGACCTTGGGCTTTGGTGGCCCAGAGTCTAATGTGCCATGCACTCACGATGAGGATGAGCATCACTTGGTTGCGTACATAGATCTCAAGGATCCAATCGACGCGAAAAGTGACGGCTCGAGAGAGGTCGGGCTGGAGGTAGAGCCAAGTCAGAGTGGCGATCGCCATGTAGATGATGTTCCAGGGGAAGAGATAGGTGTAGAGCCATTTCAAGACCTGGAATGGCTTGGGCGGCCACATGAACAGGGGGTTGGGAGGAGCGGTGCCGCGCTCAGGCTGCCAGAAGCCCCGTCCATCACGCGGCATGCCGTCGTTCAACTCGTCCCTTGCTGCACGCATGTTTTCCATGTGGTCCCTCCGAAAGTTGCTGAACTTCCCGTGTCTGAGTTGCCATTCCGCCTTCATCAGGGCATCGGTTGCCCAATATCAATATTACGACACAGCCGTGGACCTGTCAGAACCGGTCCAGCGGAATGAGAGCAGGCAATCCCAAGGGTGTCATCTCCGGCACCCGCCTGCATTGACCGGGCAGCGGTCTGTCTGGGCGACACTGGCTGCAAGGCCCCAGACCAGGCAGAACGTTCCGCTGGACCCTGACCTGCCATCAGGACAACACGGCTTGGTCAGGGCACTCGAGTGCCCTGCAACCCGGTTCAGGGATGTGCCGCCAGCACAGCGTCCCAGACAACCTCCAACGCGGCCACGCCGAGCATGAGGGCAGACCATTTTGCATTGGCCACTGCACCGGTCGAGATGGTCCAGAGAATATCACCGTCTGTGCTCGTATGGAACGGCTGAATGGCCCGGGCCATGGAACTGTGCACCTGGCGGCCCGGTTAGGTCAATTCCTGTCCCTGCACCAACTGGTTGGTGACCAGTGGTGACCAGAACCGTGAGAGTCGTATTGCCTGCCTGTATGTCGGCCCCGGGGTTCCGGTCAGCCATGGGGGCCAGTTCTTCCCAAGCACTGGCCCGTTTGCCTGTTTCGGGATTCAGGTTGCCGCGCACAACCTGACCCCTGCGGTCATGCACCGCTCCCATGGCATTGAGCACCACGCAGGCAAAGATTTTAATGCCGCCCATCATGTCACGAAAGGCCGCTCCCTGTCCTGCTCTCTCCACCTGCAGGGAGGAGAATCCCTTGCCCACGGCCACCGATATGCCCGCGCTGCGCCTGCCCAAGGCTGTTCGCTCTGGGCAGGCGCTTTGGATGGCGGCACGTCCTAGATTTCGGTCTGGATAGATGCTGTTCTGCCGTCCCTTGAAGTCGTACACAATGCCGCCACTTGCCAGGGGAATGGCCCCCAGTTGGCTTTATACCCCGCGGGCCAAGAGTTCGGCGGCGACTCCACTGGCCGCCTCCAGTCCGAAAGGGGAGCCTCCGGCCAGAGAGATGGCGTGTACAAATCCGTAATCGCCGACGAATCCTGTGGCCCCGCCTCGGATATCCATGACTGCAGACACGCCAGAGGGAAAATGGATCACGGTTACCCCTGTGGACCATCTGGATATTCGGCTGTCCCAATGTGAAAGGAAGGGAAGTCGAATGCCAGCACATTCTGGAAAACGATTCCTTCTGCCCCGACCTGCAGTGGTCGGATCCAGCCGTTCTCTGCATCCAGGCCTATGCGCCAAGGCGAGCGCCTTTATATGCAAAGGCTGTTTCCCACCATCGTGGGGAGGATGCCGAAAGGTCACTCTGCACGGGCCTGGCAGGATTTGGCATGCCATGCGGTATGGGGCGGCAGGCGCTGACCCGCTTGCTTGCAGTGATAACATGGCATACATAGTGACCGGAGGAGAGTCGTGTCCCTGCGCAACCTGCCCCCTCTCCATACGGGGGATTCCGAATTCCCCTACATCCGCAACGGGAGGGGGGTGTATGTGGACAAGACCCCCTATTTCAGAGACTTGCTGGAAGTCAATCCCAGTCTGCATCCCGCGGCTGTCCCTGCCCTCACGAATACCATTCAATTTCTGGCACGCCCGCGCCGGTTTGGCAAGAGTCTGCTGATTTCCACTCTGGAGACGTGGTTTCAAGGGCTCCCACCCGACCACGGTCTGGCCCAGCCCAGCAGCGGCCGTGCATTGCCGCAGGCCCCCGCCGGGTGGTCCAATCCAGCGTGGCTGTGGGAGGGTCTGGATGGCGCAGCCTGGCAGGGCACGCACGGCTGGCGCCCTGTGATCCGGCTCGACATGATGGGGAAGGGGGACATGGACCCGCGAGCCCTGGCGCGGAGACTCCGAAACTACCTGATGCTGGTGGCCCATACGTGGGCGATGCGCGGGGTGCCGCTGGTGGGCATGGGGGATGTGACCGCCGGTGGCGATGCGGCCCCGGATGAGATACTGCGGCTGCTGATTCACTGCCTTCACAACCATTACGGGCAAGAGCCCGTGGTGCTGGTGGATGAATACGATGCGCCCCTGACCGATTTCATCGGCACCCGGCATGACCCGACTCCGGCTCTCGCCATCATGGGCAAGTTGTATGGTGTATTGAAGGAAGCCCGCCTCCATCTGTACGGGGTGTTCCTGACCGGCATCTCCCGGTTTTCCCATGTCAACCTGTTTTCCGGCCTCAACAACCTTGTGGATCAGTCGCACGAACCCGCTTTGGCGGCGGTGTGTGGCTTCACTGATGCCGAGGTGTCTGTCAGCCTGGCTCCCCACTTGCAGCGACTGCAGGAACTGGCTCCGGCACTGGCGGGCCGCAATCTGCAGGCGGAACTGTCTGCGTTCTACAATGGATACCGCTTCAGCCCCGCATCCTCTGTCCCCACGGTATACAACCCGTACACGCTGCTGGAGTGCCTGCGGCTGGTGCTAAGACGCGAGGTGGAAAGAACACAGGCAGTGACGCAGGGCCAATGGCCCACCGTCTGGAGCCGCTCCGGCAACCCCGCCTTTCTGATCCGGCTGGTGTCGGCGCGTGCGTATCGGATGCCCTCCGACACCATGAATCTCGATCCGCACAGCGATATCGTCACATACGATCTCCAACACCCCAACCACACCGCCCTGATGCTGCAGACGGGGTACTACACCTGGAAGGGCGGGGGAGAAGCCCCACTGCGCTTGGACTTCCCCAATCAGGAAGTGCGCGGGACCTATGCGCAGCAGCTGCTGGATACCTACCGCCCTGCCCACGATCCTGCCGCCTTGCCGCGCATGCAGAAGGCCCTGTACGCAGGCAATGTGGTGGCATTCGCAGATACGCTGCAGACATACTGCCGCAGGATCGCCTACGAAAATCTGGACAGCGAATCCAGTTTCCGCACGCTGCTGCAGTGTCTGCTGATCAACCTGGCTCCGTACAGTGCAGCCGAGAAACACACCCTCAGCGGCCGCTGCGATCACGAAATTCATGTTGGCGCCTATATCTATGTCATGGAGGCCAAGTACCGACAGAGCGTGGAAACAGCCTGGCAGCAGCTGAAATCCCGCGGCTATGGCTTGGAACACAGGGACGGAGACCGCTGGGTGGTGGGTGTAGCCCTGGCACTGCAGCCAGGCGGCAAAGATGAAACCCCGGCCTGTCTCACCCAGTACAGCGAAATCCTGTACACACCGCCCGCTGACGACCAGAAGCCGGACCTGACATCGCACTCGTACCCGGACCATTGTTGAACACAACCCGCAAGAGCGGTGCCACTGCTGGGCACTCCACGCGGCAACCGGCCTTGGCCGGCGCCATGGACCTCGTCCAGCATTCGCTGCAGAACTGTGTGTCGTCTTGGGTCGAGTTCCCATCCTGGCCAGACATGCACAAAGTCCGCGGCCTTCTTCCCTCTGAGGCAGGAAACTCTGGATTGCGTCGCCTGAGTGTGCAAAGTCCGGCTTGAGTCTCTCCAGGCCGTGGGTTCGTCAGCCTAGCTGCCCATGAAAATCTTTGTTTCTGTTGGCCAGTGGGCAGAAGGCTTGCATGGATGCTCTTCAAGGCCCCGAGGCGCGATTTCGCGCCTGCATCGTAGAGCATGCGGCCATAATGCACGATCATCGCCACCGCGCCTGTCGGAACCAAGCAGGCAACGCGTACATCTCGGTTGACGCTGGCGACTTCCAATCCGTGTATCCGGGGATCGTAATGGATTGGACAGTGGGACAGAACTCCCTGCACATGGCTCTTGGGCGCGCACCACAGGCATTCCGATGCGCAGCTGCGTTGTAGACCAGATCGGTTGTGGTCTCCACAAGCTTCATCTTGGCGCCAAGGAGTATTGGGGCGTGTTTGCCAACGCCAACCAAAGCAACATCGACCTGATGTGCCGCATGGCCCAGTGGTTCTCCGCCTTCTTTGCCTACCGAGTGGCGATCCGGCGGCATGGCTGTAACCGATGCATGGATCGCGCCATCTGGTGGCGCGGCCGGTCCCCGGCGCGGGCGAAGGGCCCATGCCGCCGTGCAGGCTTTGGCTTGGGAAGGGTGTCACGGATGCCGTGCCGTCTGAGACCCGCGCGCATCGCACGACTGCCATAACCTATATCGCCCCAGACCCGTGGCGGTCTTGTACGGGAATGATCTGCCTCTTCACACGCCGGGGGACTTTCGTGCCAACACCGCCGCATCCCCTTTCGGCAGCCCCGTTGCCCAGAGCCGAGCCCACAATCCCTGCGACGACCCCGGCAGAACTGACTCGCCACTGTATACGCCAAGGACCCTATCGCTGCGGCCGGTCCCACCCGGGAGCGCCAGTGCACCGCACTCCCAAGATGCCATGGAGGAGGTGCGATGGTCTTGGCCAAGCCGTCCGGTCCGTGGCGGCTGCGTCGGCAGCCACAGCTCCAATGGCGGTTCTGGCGGTTCGGTCCAGTCTCCGCGTCCTACAGGCCTCACGCCGGCCTCTCCTCGGGCTCTCGGATCTCAGGGCAACCCCGCTGCTGGAGTTGGCAAACACGCTCTGGCCCTAGGCACAGGAAGCTTCAGGATCGCGGGTTTCCCCTTCTGCGCATGCCCCGCCTAGCAATTGTTGATGCCGTACAGGATTTCTTCAGGCATTGAGTGGCTGGTCCGGCTCAAGAGCCAGAGCCAATTCTTTCCGCACTTCAGCATTCTCCTCCCTTTCGGCGCATTTCTGCAAAAGGGTTCGGGCTGCCTCTGCCCTGCTGCGGACCCAGACTTTGCTCAGGCCCCACACCGCGTGTTGCCGGACCGCTACAGCAGAATCAGTCAAAGCCTGCCGGAGGGCCGGTACCGCCTCTGCACTGCCCCAGTTGCCCAAGGCAGTGCAGACATTGCGCAGCATGCCGACCCGCTTCGCCCGTTTCACCGGGGACTTGCGGAAGTGGTCCTGAAAGGCCTTGTCAGAAAGCCAATAGGGAAAGTCGGCGCGGAAACCTTCCAGCAGAGGAGGAGCCATCCACTGCGGCTGCGCCGCCAGCTCCGGAATCCGGAGGGGAGGCGGTGTATCCAGGTCCCGGTTCCAGGGACAGACTTCCTGACAGATGTCACAGCCGAAAATGCGATTGCCGAACCGGCTGCGCAGGGCCCGCGGCGCCGCCCCGCGCGCCTCTATGGTCCAGTGGCTGATGCACTTGCGCGCATCCAGCATCAGAGGGCCCCGGAAGGCAGCGGTAGGGCAGGCATCCAGGCAACGGGTGCAGCGGCCGCAGGTGCCCTGCGCGGTGGTCGTGTCATCCACCTGCAGAGTCCAAGCGCCCAGATTCAGATCCCCAGGCAGTCCGGCCATGATTTCCACGGGCGGTTTGCGCAGGGGCTTGTCCCACCTGGGGGGTGGCTCCTCCAGTCCCGCTTCCGGGATGCACAGCACAGCCAGCAGCAACCAGCTGCCCTGTCGTGGATGAATGGCGCAACAGTTCTTGCCGGTGAAGGTCAAGCCGGCCGCCAAGGCCCAGTCCCGCTCCACCATGGGACCAGTATCCACCCAGCCCTTGGCCCGTCCCCGGCGACCGCTGCACCGGCGAATGTCCTGGTCCAAGGCGTGAACGCGCGGTTTCAGAATTTCGTGATAGTCCCGCTGCCAGGCATAGCGGGCGATCAGGCCGCGGGACGGATCTGCCTGAATCTCCGATGGCAGGTCTGTCTGATGGTAGTCCACCCCCAGCACCACGATGGAGCGGATGGGCTGGCCTTCCGAATCCGTCAGCGGTGCGGGATGAAGCCGCAGCTCTTGGCTGCGCGCCAGATAGCCCATCTCCCCGTGGCAACCTGCGGCCAGCCACTGCTGCAGGAACTCCGCATGCACATGTTCCGGCCGCACGGCCACCGTCCGACAGAAGTCGAAGCCGAGCTGGAAGGCCGCCTCCCGGATGGAGGCGGCCGTCAACGCGCGGGAGGCCATGCGAGAGAGGTCTCTGACCCGGGACTGTCCATTCGCTGCTCCAGCCTTGGATGGATCCCTCTCAGGCTGCGGCCAAGGCGAATTTCACCACGTAGGCATGACCGCTGGCGGGGGGTTCTGCGGGCAGCGTGACGACAAGACCGTCTTCCCCTTGGCGCCATGCCAGGGACTCGGCACCGCCCAGCAGGAAGACATCGGATACGCGGGACCCGTCAAACGCGTCGGGCGTGAGGGCGGTCATCCGGACCTCCGCTGCCGGCCATCCCAGCACCGTGGCGTAGAAGGCCTGGGCCGTCTGGGTATACCGGATGTCCTGGGCCGTCATGTCCGCGTTGGAACGCTCGGAAAGATGCCCCACTGTGACACCGGTGGGACCCTCGCCAAAGCACGTCCAATGGCGCGTGTTATAGATGGCTTCGCCGTTGACCTGCAGCCAGGCCCCCAGACCGCGCAGCAGATCCGCGGCTTCCTCCGGTATAACGCCGTCCGCCCGCGGCCCCACATTCAACAGCAGGTTGCCGTTCTTGCTGACAATGTCCACCAGGTCATGCACCAGCGTCGTCACCGACTTGAACTCGTCGTTCTCGATATAGCTCCAGGATTTGTACGACACCGCCGTGTCGGTCTGCCAGTAGTCCTGCCGGATGTCATCCAGCTTGCCCCGTTCCACGTCATAGACCGCCACGCCATCGGGAATCTTGTCCTTGTACTGCAGCACCACTTCCTTGCCCCAGCGCAGGGCCTGGTTGTAGAGATAGGCGCAGACTTGCGGCCGATACACCGCAAACTCCTCTTCGTGCCAGCCGAAATCAAACCAGAGCACATCCGGCTCAAAGCGATCGATCATCTCCTTGGTGCGCCGAAACCAGTCTTCCACCCATTCCGGCGGGGCCGCCGCGTCTTCCGGATGGCGCGGGGAATATAGGCCGGCATGGGCAGGGTCGACCGTGTCGAAATCATCCCGGTAGGTGTAGTACCGCCAGTTGAATGCACGGTGGGACGAGACCCCGAACTTCAGACCCCGCTGCCGCACCGCCGCGCCCAGTTCGGCCACCACATCCCGGCACGGCCCCATCTCGGCGGCGTTCCAGGGGGTGTACGCGGACTTGTACATGGGAAAGCCGTCATGATGCTCGCCCACCGGCACAATGTACTGGGCGCCCGCCTGGACAAAGAGATCCACCCAGGCTGCCGGATCCCAATTCGTCCCCTTGAACAGGGGGATGAAATCCTTGTAGCCAAATTCTCCCGGATGTCCCCAGGTCTCGCAGTGATGCTGGAAGTAATTGGGTCCCTTGCGGGACACTTCATCCCGGTACATGAAGCGGGGATACCACTCGTTGTCCCAGGCCGGCACCGAGTAGACCCCCCAGTGGATGAAGATGCCCAGCTTGGCATTCTTGAACCACTCCGGAACTTCGTAGGCCTGCAAGGATTCCCAGTTTGCCCGATACATGCCAATGTCTCCTTCGGTTACGCCGGCACGGACCGGCCTCTGTGTCGCAATGTGATCATCCGGGCCCCCAGCTCCGCCACCATGTCGCTTTCCGTGTCCCAGAGATTGTGCTCTTCGCCCGGATCCTCCCGCAGGTTGTACAGTTGTCCAGGCGCGTGCGGTTCGGGTTCCTGACCCCGAGGTGGAGCCCAGCCCCCGGACGTGCGGGTTTCGAATATGGCCTTCCAGTCGCCGGCACGCAACGAGAACACGCCCATCTGCGAATGGTGGATCAAGTCGAGGCGCCCTGCCGCCGTGCCCTCGGGAGCCTGCATTGCAGGCAGGAGGCTGGCGCTGTCCTCGCCCATGTGCGGGTCCAGCGCCTGTCCCGTAATGTCCGCGCAGGTCGCCATGAAGTCCACCAGAGAGACCAGGGCGTCACTCACAGTGCCGGGCTCCACCACACCGGGCCAGCGGACAATCAACGGCTCACGGTGGCCGCCTTCCCAGATGTGGGCCTTGTAGCCACGCCAGTCCGCAGAGGATTTGTGTCCGTACGTGGCATAGGGCATGGAGCCCGTCTGGCCCTGCAGCCGGTCACCGGGCAGGGCCCCGTTGTCACTGGTGACCAGCACCAGCGTGTGGTCCGCCTGTCCCGTCTTGTCCAGGGCCTGCATCACCTGGCCCACCATCCAGTCGAAAAGCCAGACCAGGTCCCCGCGGGGCCCGGCGCCGGACTGATCCCGGGCAAACTCCGGCACATCCGGCCGGGTGCAGGGTTCGTGTGGGGCGTCCGCATTCAGATAGAGAAAGAACGGGGCGTCCTCTGTCGCCCGCTCCCGGATGTACTGCACGGCCTTCGCCGCGATGCGGGGGTCCGCCTCCTTGTGTGCCCAGCCAGGAGCCATCATGCCCCGCCGGCTGGTGAAGGAAGGCTGGTCGTGATAGACGGCAGGGATGACCTCGAAGTGACGGTTTTCAATAAACCCGTAGGGAGGCTGGCAGGTAGGACAGCCAGACGTGCCGTAGAAATAGTCAAATCCCAGGTCATTGGGGCCTCCCAGCAGAGGCTGGGTGAAGTCGATGATCTCTTCCAGCGCGCGCGGGGCATTGCCCCAGGGCAGAGCCCGGTTGAAGTCGTAGAAGCAACCCGGCTGCACACTGTAGCCCAGGCCCAGATGCCACTTGCCAATGGCTGCCGTGTGATACCCCGCGTCCTGCAGCAGGTGGGCCACAGTGCGGCGGGAAGGCGCAATCAAGGGCGGCTCATAGCCATACAGCACATTGGCCCGCAGGTGCGACCGCCAGCAGAAGCGCCCCGTCAACACTCCATAGCGGGTCGGCGTGCACACCGCAGACGGGGCATGGGCATCCGTAAACCGGCGGCCCTGCTGAGCCAGCCGATCCATGTGCGGGGTGGGAATGCGGGATGCGGGGTTGAAACAGCCCACGTCGCCCCAGCCCATGTCATCGGCCATGATGCAGACGATGTTGGGCCTGCGAGGCACGGCATCCATGGAGCGTCTCCCGGGTCCGGTCATGAGCAAGGGATGGCCACCGCGGGTCAGGAAACCCGATAGGGTTCCAGTGCCGCGTAGTTGGGATCCAAACCAATCCCGGGCACATCCGGCGGACTGACGGTGCCGTCCGGGTTCAGGGTCAGGGTGTGCCTGTAGATCCTGCCCCACATGGGATCCACGGTGTCCCGATAGAACTCCAGAATCAGCCCGTTGGCAATCGCGGCCACCAGATGCACATGCAGTTCCTGGGGCCCGTGCGGAGCCAGCATCAGATCGTAGGCCTGGGTGAGGGCGGCCACCTTCATGAATTCCGTCACCCCGCCCATGATCAGGGCGTCCGCATTGAAAATGGCCGCGGCCTCATGGGTGATCAGATCCCGGAAGCCATAGCGAGTATATTCATTCTCGCCTGTGGCAATGGGGATGGTCGTGGCCCGGGCCAACTGCCGGTGTCCCTGCAGATTGTCTGGCGCCAGCGGCTCTTCAAACCAGAAAATGTCGCAGTCCTCAATCAGGCGGGCCAGCTGGATGGCCTCATAGGCCTTGTAGGCACAGTTGGCATCCACCATGACCTGTACATCGGGGCCGACAGCCTCCCGCACTACGCGCACCCGTTCTGCATCCTGGCGCAGGGACAAGGCCCCCACCTTCATCTTGACGGCCCGCGCCCCCATCTCCACATTGGAGTGCATCTCCTGTGCCAGTTCTGCCAGTCCCTTGCCTTCCTCGTAGTAGCCACCAGCGATGTAGGTCGGCACCCGGTCCCGGAATCCCCCCAACATCTTGTAGAGAGGCATCCCGGCCACCTTGGCCCTGAGATCCCACAAGGCAATGTCGATGGCGCTGATCGCCCGCGTGGTCAGGCCGCGGCGGCCCACCAGCTTGGGCACCCACATGGCGTGCCAGAGCCGTTCCACATCCAGAGGGTCCTGGCCTTGGATCTCCGACCCGAAACGCGCGATGGCGGCTTCCACCTCGGCGCCGAGACTGCCCAGACCGATGCCGACGACGCCCGCGTCGGTCTCCACCCGCACCAGCCCCAGGCTGGAATGGGTGTAGGTATGCAACCCGTTGGCAATGGGCGTATGACGCGGCCAGCGAAAGTGTTCCGTGGCTACCCGCGTGATCTGCATGGCGCGCAACTCTCCTGCAAGGAATGGGAAGTCGGACTACACCCGATACACCCGCCGGGCGTTGGCATGAAAGAGCTTGTGCTTTTCCGGGTCCGACAACCAGTAGGTGAGATCCCCCAGAGTGTCCACCCAGTGGCCCCAGCTCCGGACCCCGCGCAGGCTCACCGGCCAGTCTCCCCCATACAGCACCCGGTCAATGCCAAAACACTCAATGACATGGTCCACGTAAGGCTGCAAGTCCGCGGGGGTCCACCTTTCCAGATCCGCCTCCGTGACCATGCCCGAAATCTTGCAGACCACATTGGGCATCGCCGCCAGCGACTGCAGCTGGGACTTCCAAGGCTCCAGGACCTGGCCCTTGATGTCCGGCTTGGCGATGTGGTCCAGAATGAAATCCACGTTGGGGCAGGCCCGGACCAAGCGGATGGCTTCGCCCAGCTGCGGATGATGAATGCAGATGTCGAAGGTGTACCCGAAGTCCGACAACCGCTTGACCCCGTTGATGAAGTCTGGATGGTCTCCGTATCCTTGGGGTTGTCCCTGAATCAGGCGGCGCACGCCTTTCACCCGTGGAATGGCCTGCAGGGCCTCCAGGGCTGTCACCACCGATTCACCCTTGTCCACCGGCGCGTCGGCAATGATCCCGACTATGCGGGAATCCACGGTGCGGGCCAGCTCGTCCACCCACTCGACTTCACGGAGGGCATGGGCATCAATGCCGCCGGCCTGCATGAAGACAATCTTGTCCAGGACGAAGCGATGGGTCTCCCCTTCCTGCGCCTGCAGTTCCGCGGGACCATGCTTGGCAGCAATGTCGGGTACGGATTCCAGCCAGGGGTAGGACAACAGGTCCGGATCCCAGTAGTGAATATGAGTGTCAACAACCTTTTGCATCATGCCGCGTTGCTTGTCTGAATAGGGTGTGCGCCCCAACGGCGCAGACAGGTACCGCTCTGATTCTCATAGAGTTGACCCCAGAACGCAAGAAGTCCGCGCACCGGTCCGCGCCCTGCCGACCGTAGGCTATCAGCAACTAGGCAGACAGGGAAACAATGGCCGTGCAGGGCGAATGCAAAGTCGAAAAGTGTGGCAAGACAACACATGTTGTCCTGTATTCCATCCAGGTGTCAGCCCGATTGGCCTCTGTCCAACTCTCCCGCAGGCATCATGGCCCCAAATTGACGAACACTCATGACACGCAATGTTTCGACGGACCTTGGGTTCCTGACTTTGCGTGCGCCTCCCCTTGGAGCGTGCAGCACAAAAGGAAATACCTGCACTTCATCACATGATACTTCTAAAGACAGTGGCTTCTCCACCCAACGAAACAATCTCAGCGAACAACCGTTCATCGCAAGTAACTGTCAGCGAAACTCGCTTGGACTTCCGGATAATGCTGACATCAGACACACCGAAACGGTAGACACCATGATGTTCAAAAATCAGATTTTTGGAAAAATGCGCCTCCCGGAACGGGACCGCCTTCAACGTTTCCATACACGATTTTGCAGATTTGCCATCGTGCCGCAGCATATTGGAAACTTCGGCCAGACAATATGAAGTTAGCCAAAGGTTTCATGGTCTTGGATCAGCTTGACGAGATGCTCGAAATCGGCTGCAGTGAACCCATCGGTCCGTCTATGCCTTGTGACATAACCTGGATCGAACAGTCCAACAACCAGCAGGACCATCAGGCTTGTGTCCAACAAGACACTGTTCACGATGATTGTTTCGACTTGACTGAAATGACTTTCTTGTCGCTTTCGCGTACGGCAAACGTTTTGAAGGTGATTCGCCCTCCTGATATGTTTGCCAGCGTCGCGCCCAAAGTTCCGTCCTTTATATGCCGACCGAAACTTAAGGTGACAAGCCAGTGATCCTGAGTTCCATCGTAGACGGCTTCTTCCAAACTCAGATTCAGGAGGTGTTCGTCTTCGAACACGCAGTTTGCTGCCCCCTTGGCAATGGCAACCGCTTCTTTCATCTCCATTGACTCGCCTCCGATGTCTGCAAGACCAACCAACGTCATTGGGACTGACTGGCATTGTCGAATATCCACAGGATCGGTTTCGAGAACATAACCGTTCATGCAGACCTGGTGGAAAGCATCATACAAAAATGTCCCAAGGTTAACTGCAAGACTGTCCTTTGGCAGAGACCATTGCTCGTTCCCAGATTCAGGATGCTCTGATATATTCAGACCAGAGGGGTTGGCATGGGGGACAGGGCACGTGTCATGGCTCTTGCAATCCCGGTCGTGGCTTTGATGAAAGTGAAGCGGCCCCGGCATGAAGTCGTTGCCGGGACCAGTCCGGCTCGCACTGCAGGCAGCAATCGGCGACAGGGCAGAGGCGCGCGTAGACTCATGGGGACACTTCTGGGACTTGACCGAATGCACAGAGATACTCTCCCTGCTCGCCCGAGAGGCCGTCTCTGGTCCATAATTCACGTTGCATAGCTACGGTTAGCATTGATTCTGGACAATCCCACCCCTGTCATGGGAAAGGAAGCAAAGATGGCCATGTCAATCTCGGCCAGTGAACTGGCGCAGTATGAGGAAGAGGGCTTTCTGCTGGTGAAAGGCATAGTGGACCCGGCGGCAGTGGAAGCCTTGGGACAGCGCCTGCGGGACTACACCCATGGCAGCAGATCGCAGGATGCGCTGCGGGTCCAGGTGGAGCCCCGCATTCAAAGGGGCGAACTGGCCGTGGAACATCCAGGCGATGGCATCCGCAAGATCGATGGCTTGGTGGAGGGGGACGACCTCTTTCGGGAGCTAGGTCTGCATCCCAACATTCGCGGCATCCTCACGCAAATCCTGGGGCCGGACATCAAGATGTTCCGCAACGCCTTGCTGCTCAAGCCTCCCGCCGTGGGATCGGCCAAGGGCATGCACCAGGACTCACCGTACTGGCCCATACGACCCATGGACCTCTGTTCATGCTGGTTTCCGCTGGACGATGCCACTCTGGAGAACGGATGCATGGCCGTGCTGGTGGGGGGACACCAGCGCGGGCCCTTGCCCCATGTGCACGTGCAGGACGACTATGTGGTGGACGAGACCAGCTATGATCCGGACGACATGGTGATGCTGCCCATGAAAGCCGGCGACGGGCTGTTCTTCCACTCCCTCTTGCCCCATTACACGGCCCCCAACCGGTCCGCCCACTGGCGCCGGGCCATTGCGCTGTCCTACATGTCCGCCCGGGCCCAATACACCGGGGAAGGAGACGGACCTGCCTACTTTCCCGTACAAGGTCGGACCTTTCCGGGCTGCGTGCAGTAAGCGGCGGACGGTGGGCACATCGTATCCCGCACTGCATTTCCGCATGACTGCTGGATGCCATACCGAGCGAGAGCGGACAGGCTGGCGACGGCCTGGCCTAGAAGCAGGCTGTTGTCCATTCGCCGCCATGCCTGGACCGGTGCAGCCCCGGGCCGTGCCCATCCTCAGCGCTGGGGCCGGTCATCCCTGTGCCTGTCCTCTGTCCTAGGGCGTGTTTGCAAACTGCAATCAGAGGAGAATCGACCCGCTTTGCAGCAGGGCCAGACAATCGGCGTAGGAGCTGCCACGGCTTTTCCGCCAGATCCTCTCATCCCTTACGCCTCATTCCTGCCTCTACTCTGGCTCGCTTGACTCGGTTTGACCCTGCTGCTTGGGTTTGCAAACACGCCTTAGCCCATGAGCAGCGCACGCATCCGCGCGCAGAAAAGGGTCACGACATGGCAGGCTGTGGGTCGGGACTGGCCGCAATACCATGCCCAGGAGGCCGCATCATCCCTTGATGCCGGACATGATCACACCGCGGATGAAGTAGCGCTGCAGAATGAAGAACAGGATCAGCGACGGCATCATGGAGATGACCGACCCCGCCATCAAGAGGTGTTCGGTGGGTTCCCCGCGCTGGGCGATGTTGGCCAGGATCTGGGTGCGCAGGAACATCAGCCCTACCGAGACCGTGTATTTGGTCATGCTGGTCAGGTAGATCAAGGGCCGCATCAGCTCATTCCAGGACTGCTGGAAGAACAGGATGGACAGGGTGATCATGACGGGAATTGACAAGGGCACCAGGATGCTGCGGTAGAACCGCAGGACATGGCAGCCGTCGATCTTGGCGGCATCGCTCAAGTCCTGGGGAATGCTCAGGAAGAACTGGCGAAACAGGAAAATGGCAAAGGGGCCGCCGCCAAACCAGGCGGGCAGGAAGAGCGGCCAGAAGGTGTCCACCAACCGGATTTCATTGAAGATCAGGTAGGTGGGGATGAGCGTGACCTCCATGGGCAGCATCATGGTGGAGAGCACGAGGATGAAAATGGTGTGTCGCCCCCGAAACCGGAAATGAGAAAATCCATACGCCACGATCGAGGCGGTGATGACGCCGCCCACGGTGGTGGCCAGGGTCACCACGGCCGTGTTGCCCATAAAGCGGAAGAAGGGCAGCACCTCGTTGACCTCGAGGAAGTTGCGCCACCGGGGTGCCGGCGGAAACCACAGGGGCGGAATGACATTGAGTTCAATGGGCAGTTTCAAGGCGCTGGACACGGCCCAGAACAAGGGGAATCCAAACACAAAGGCCAGGGATACCGTCAAGAAGCCCGTGAAGACATTCCAGGGCGTGAAGTTGCGGTGCAGCCTCCAGGCCGACACCGCCTCCTGGGTCGTCATGACGCGTCCGTTTCCCGTTCGCCTTCGTAATGCACCCAGCTGCCCCCAAGGCGAAACTGGATCAGCGTGAACACCAAGACGATGACGAACAGGATCCAGGCCAGGGCCGAAGCATATCCCAGCTGCCAATGGGTAAACGCCTGGGTAAAGAGATGCAGGACATAGAAGTAGCTGCCGTAGAAGGGCCCGCCCTGGGTGGAGACGTACACGGCTCCGAAGATCTTGAAGGCCGCAATCAGGCCCGTGATGAGCACAAAGAACAGGGTGGGGCTGAGCAGCGGCAAAGTGACATGCACAAATCTGCGCCACCGTCCCGCGCCATCCACCTTGGCGGCGTCATGCATTTCGTCCGGCACATTCTGGAGACCGGCCAGCAGTATGATCATGGTCGGGCCCCCCGCGCTCCACAGGGCCAGAATGATGAAGGTGGGCTTGACCCAGACGCGGGAATTGAACCAGCCCGGCCCCTCTATCGCAAACAGCTTCCAGAGCCAGCCATTGATGAGACCGTAGTCCGGCTGGAAGATGTACAGAAACAGGAACGTGGCAGACACAACCGGCACGATGGAAGGCAGATAGTAGATGGTGCGCCAGACCGCTCTGCCGGCTATCTTGCGGTCCAGGAGGAGGGCCAGCAGGAGCGACAACACAATGCCCAGCGGCACCGCCACGCCCACATAATACAGAGTGTTCCAGAGCGAAAGGCCAAACAATTCATCCTCGCCAAAGGCTCTGAGGTAATTGGCCAGGCCCAGCCAGCGTGGACGCAAGGGAAAGGCGTAGGCGGTAAAGCTGAAATACAGGGACACCAGCATGGGGCCCGCGGTGAACAGCAGGAAGCCCAGCACCCAGGGCGAAATCAACAGATAGCCCCAGAGCTCCTCAATGCGAGCGACGCGACTGCGCACCGGCGCAGCGGCCGCGGTGTTGCTCGTCATGCCTGGAGACTCTGCCGGGAACTGGGCTGAACGCAAGGGGACGAAGCGGGAGAGTGGCTCCCCCGCTTCGGGAATGCATCAGGCGGCTTCGACCGGGGGCATGTCCAGGATTTCCTGGATGGCTTCCTGCAGTCTTCCACACCCTTCCTCCGCGCTCAACTCATTGAGATACATGCCTTCCAGCAGGGGGGCAGTGGCCTGGATGACCTCCGAATCCCGACCATTGTGCGGTGTGGGAAAGGGCTTGACATCCTTCAGCACCTGAAAGTGGGGAATGATCAAGGGGTCGTTGGCCACCCTGGGATCCTCGAACACGTCATAGCGCAATCCAGGCTCCCCGATACGGCCAATGCCTTCCACACCCACTTCCTGACTCGAAAGATACTTGATCCACTGAAACGTTTCATACGGGTGCTCACTGGAACTCCAGATGGGAAAATTGTTGCATCCCGCAAAGCCGCCGCGAATGCCTGTGGGGCCCTTGGGGCCGGGCACCAGGCTGAACGTCAGGTTCTCCGGGGTGATGTCCCCCAGGTATGCACCTTCCCATACGCCCGACAAGGCGGAAGCCAGCTTGCCCGAGGACCAGAGTTGCTGCTTGGCCGCCGAGTCGGCCATGACCGGCAGCGCCTCGACCTCATGGTACATGTCCTGGATCCACTGCATTCCGGCAATGGCTCCCGGCTCTCCCCAGGTGGCCTGGGACCCGTCATCGTTCAGGGGCCAGCCACCGTGCGCGGATATGAGGGTCAGATTGGCTTGGTACCAGGCGCCGAACCAGGTGCCCCAGATGTCACTCTTGCCGTCACCATCGGTATCCTGGGTCAGTTTTGCGGCGGCGTCACGGAAGTCATCGTAGGTCCAATCTTCAGTCGGCAGCGCCACGCCCGCGGCATCGAATATTTCCGGCGCAAAGTACAGTCCGGCATGGCCGGCGTGGCCGTTGACAGGCAGGGCGTACAGCTTGCCGCCAATCCGGTTGGAATTGAGGGGGCCCTCGATAAACACCGAAAGATCGTAGCTGTCCAGGTCCACGAAGTCATCGAGCTCCTGCAAGAGCCCCCGGGTCGTGAACTTGCTCATGCCAAAGTGCGAAGCGTGACGGAAGGCATCTCCCGCTGTGCCCCCGGCAATGCGGGCCATGATGGTCTGATCATAGCCCTGGGGAATCACGTCCACCGTAACATGGATGTCGCCGTTGTCCGCGTTGAAGCGTTCGGCCAACTCCTTGCGATACTCCAGGTCCTGCACGACATTCCGGTCAAACATCACGATCTCGGCCACGGCTTCATCCGCCATGGCCGCGCCCGCGGCATCGCCGGCAGGGACCGGGGGAGGCGCCGGCACACAGGCCATCAGGACCGCGGTCGCGCCAGTGCCCGAGGCCACAATCAGAAAATCACGTCGAGACAACATGCTTGTTTTCATCACACACCCTATTGTGTTCTGCACGGAAAGAGATTCTGCAGCATCGTGGAGCATCTCCATTCCCTGTCCAGGAGACAGGAACGCCGCACGATGTCGCAAGGCATTATGGCAAATCCCAGTTCAACCCACAAACAGTCTCGCTTTATCGCCAATGGAGGCGTAGGTACAGGGATCGCAGCGGATACGCGCGGCAGTGAAGCGCCGGTTCACGGGAGTGACTGTTCGGTTGCCTTGCTCCGCTCAAGCCGCTGTATCTGGAGACTCCAGTGCCTCCTCATCCGGGATCCGGCGCGCCAGAGTCTATTGTTCGGGCACATGGATTTCGGTTTCGGTGATGTGGAACCAGCCGCCGTATTGGAGGGTGTGCACCACTTCTGGCGGCAGGCCATGGCCGGAGCTCCGCGTTCACAGAACAACGTCGGTTCCGGCAAGACTACATGGGCCCATGGCTGTGGTCAAGGGGTTGGCAGTGGTGCCTCACACCGGCATGGCATGGACTGGCAGGATCAAGCCGCCGTGATGGTGTACTGCCGTTCTCGGAGTACGGGGCAGGGACAGCTTTGCCACAGAGGCACGACACCATTTTACGTCGCAACTAGCGGCACTGCCGAAGAATCACCACCCGCATTGCCACGCAATACGTACCCAAGTCCCAAATGTGAGCACGAGAAATTCTCCAAGCCAACCAGCTCTGTGCGCTTGACAGAGCACGACAACTGCGAATGTCGCAGGGCTGTCTCATTCCAATGTGAAGGAACAGCCCAGAGGCAAATGCCATGCCCCAGGACAAGGAGGAAGCACAATGGGTCACTGGCATCTATTGCCATGCACACAGCAAGGAAATGGATGCTTGAAGTCCTCGGTCTTGGATTCCTTCCGAAGCGGGACAGGGTGTACGCAAACTCTCCCCTTACGAGACTGCCATTGTTACGCTTTGGCTGTCAAGGCTGCCGGTACCAGGGCAAGGTCTTCCCTTTTCCCTGGCGTGCCCGTTGCACTGTGACGAATCGAGCAACGGCACTGCGCACCGTATACAAGGCAGACCGGCGCTCCCGGCTCTTCCTTGCTGACTGAACTTCAGATCTTGGATCTGCGCAACCTCCACAGACACGACCCTCTGTCAAGGTTCACATCCCGACAGCGCAGCAGGGAGCCCTTGGCTACCGCCTGCCCCAGAGCCTGACCCGCTGCCAGGTAGTAGGGAACCGGGTCTCCGGGTTCACAGGCCACAGGGGATCCCAGTTCCGCCGCCACCCCGGCAATGTGGTGTGCGTGATCCATGTCCAGGACATGACCTGCAGGCAGATCCTTTTCGGCCCGGCAGTACACATCCACGCGGGGGAGACTCCGTGCCGTTTCTCCGGAAGGCCTGCCTTGAGTCGCTTGCAGCACACTCAGGCCCGTCTCCATGCCCAAGAGGTGAAAGGGACGATAGAGAAACAGGTGGCGGGCATCCTGGCTCATCAAGTGGCGTTTGCGCGCCAGAAACCCCCAGTCGTCCGCGACGGGGCGCCTGACTACAATGAAAACACCCCCGGCCATGCTGGGGGCCTGAGGATGGGACAGCAGATTGGCCACTTCCACCGCTGGTGTCTGTTCCAGGATCCCCCCTTCGGCCTGCGGTCGCAACACGGAAGGCATTTCCCGAAAGTGCATGGCTGGAGCGTGCAATCCCGGCCTGTCCCAGCCCAGCCCAGTCTCGTTGATCACAATCGCCAGCTCCGCCAGGTCCGCCACCCCGGCTCGGTGCCGCAGGGGAATGTGGCAACCGCGTTGCCGGACAGTCTCTGCCAATCGGTCCTCATCCGTGGTCAAGGCCCATATGCCCTTGCCCTCGGCCTCTGCAGGATGATCGGCCTCTCCGGCCTTGCCGGCACACACGACGTCCAGCCCCAGCGTCCCGGCCCAGTCCATCATGTCCAGAATCTGGCGCGGCTGATCCCCGTCCGCCATGGCAAGGTGCAGCCCCTCTTGGGCCGCGACCGCGGCCAGCGCAGGTCCCACGGTGCAGGCCGCTTCCTTGTTGACCATGACCACGTGCTTGCCGTTATCCAGAGCGGCCAGTCCATGCACAGCGCCTGCCTCAGGAGAGCCACTGGCCTCCACGACTACATCCAGGTCCAATGCAGCCAGAAGCATCCCGTCCGGAACCAAGGGCACCTTGCCAGACCGCAGTGCAGCCTGTGCCTGCGGCAGGGTGTCGCATGGCTGTATTTTCCAGGCCGCCACACCACTCCCCTGCAACCTTTGCCATGCCCCTTCTACATCCTGATCGCACAGCGCTGACAACTGCAGGCCTGCCATGTGCTGCGCCTGCAGCCAAAACGTGTGTCCAAAGTCCCCCAGACCGATGAGGCCAGCCCGGACTGGTACCGGGGCATCCTTGCTCATGGCCATTTCTCCACTTGCAGCGCAGCGCTTGCTCAATATGTCCAGATGCGCGGCAGAGGGATTTCGTTCTGGATTGCCCGTTGCAGGAGGCGCCCCCTCATCTCGGAGAGGGCCGAGGCATAGACTGCATCTCCCGCTACATCCCGATACGCCCCAAACTCTGCATTCAGGTCCCACAAATGCTCAGAGCCGTCCGCTTCACTGACATATCGGAAGCGTTCACTGCGCAGGCTCTTCCATCCTCTCATTTCCATTAGGGCATCCCCTTTGGCATAGCCACCAGTCCCTGTCCACAAAGGCTGCAGGGACTGTCCTTGCACCTCGGGCGGAACCTGATGTCCCACCAATTCCAGAAGCGTGGGGACCACATCCACGGCCTCCACAATATGGCTCACCCGTTGTCCCATCCGGGTTCCCGGCACGCGTATCATCAAGGGCACCCGGCTGACCGGATCCGGGCCGGGGTAGCCCTTGCCCCACTTGCCGTGTTCCCCGAGCCATTCGCCATGGTCTGACGTAAAGACCACGATCGTCTCGTCCGCCAGTTGCAGGTCTTCCAGTGTCTGCAGAATGCGGCCTACGTGGTGGTCCACCTCGGAGATCATGGCATAGTAGCCGTGCCGCGCCGTGCGCAGCTGCTCCGCTCGAAACTCCGGCCCCACCTTGAATTCGGGGGGAAACTCCGGCACGGACAGCGCATCCCGGTCATACATGTCCAGGAAGCGCTGCGGAGCGACCCAGGGGGAATGAGGGCTGTAGAACCCCGCGATACACAGGAAGGGCCGGGCCGGGGCCTCCTGGGTCCGCTCCAGATAGGCCATGGTCTGTTCGGCCACAAAGGCCGAGAAACTCACTTCGTCGGTGCCTCCAAAGGGCACCGCATCCAGCGAGGAGTTGCGGTCCCAGGTGGTAGGGTGCGGCACTCTGTCCTGCCAGCCCATGGTCTTGTTCCAGACAATGCGGGTAGGGGGCAGACCCACACTGATGTGAGGCAACTGCGCAGGGTCCTTCCGTCTGACCCAGGCCCGATACGCATCCTCATAGCTGCCCGGCTCATCCGAGACTTCCAGATGGTCGAAACCGTACCGCGGATGAACTTGCCGGTGGTCCCGGTTGGCATGGGGCAGAAAGTGCAGTTTTCCGATATTGGCGCTGGTGTACCCCACGGCACCCAGTATCTGGGGCAGGGACTGGGTCTCCGGCGGCACCGGCACTCCCATGTGGGTGATGCCCAGCGTGCTGGGATACTGGCCAGTCAGGAAGCTGATGCGACTGGGCATGCAGACGGGATTCTGCACAAAGCAGTGATCAAAATTGCAGCTCTGGGCCGCGAGCGCGTCCAGATGGGGGGTGAGGATGTCCGGGTTGCCATTGGTCCGCACCCCATCCCACCGCTGCTGGTCCGTATAGAGAATCAGGATATTCGGCCGCCGCATGGTTGTCCTCCCACTCGTATTTGCTGCATCCTGGAATTGTAAGGGGCGGCATGTCCCTGCCCGCATTCAGGAGCGCTGGCAGCAAGTTTCCGTGCAGATCCATTACAATCGGCCATGCTGTGGAGAAAAGCCTTCTCCTGGCCAGACGACATGCCCTATATAATGAATGGAATTGCCAGCAGCAAAAGATCGCAGCCTGTCCGTGGCCAGGTCACGGCTGCTGGCCCTGAGGAATGTCCACAACCCTTTTCCACGCCGGCAAACGCAACGCATTCCAAGGCGTAGAGGTGGAACCGGACGCGCTGCCCGCAGATCCGGCAGTCTTCCGTCGGGCCCTGCAGCAGGCCCTGACAGACTGGACGGCGGAAGGCCTCTTGCTGGTCTGGATCAGGATAGCCAAGTCCCAGGCGGCCCATATCCCCGTGGCGGTCAAGCAGGGCTTCAGTTTTCACCACTCCCAGCCGGAGTACGTGCTGCTGACGCGCCCGTTGGTGGCAGATCCGCTCATTCCGCCCTATGCCACGCACTACATTGGCGTGGGTGGCGTGGTCGTGGACGACCACGACAATTTGCTGGTGGTCAGCGAAACCTACCGGCAAAATCTGGACCGGCCTTTCTGGAAACTGCCCGGCGGCCTGTTGGACCCCGGGGAGCATCTGGTCCATGGCGTCCAGCGCGAAGTCTGGGAAGAGACTGCGATTGAAACCGAATTGGAGCACCTGGTGGGCATGTGGCACGGCCACCAGTACTTTTTCGGCAAATCCGGCATCTACGTCGTTTTTCGGCTCCGCCCCCTTACCCTTGCCATCACCAAGGACGACGGAGAGATTGAAGACTGCCGTTGGATGCCGCTGGCAGAATACATGGTCGATCCCGATGTGAGTGATTTCAATCGGGCCATCGTCAAGGCAGGCATGCATGACCCGGCGTTGCATGTCACGGCCATGAACGGCTACCCGCGTCCGGAACAGCACGAATTCTTTTTCCCGCCGACCCATGTCCATACGGAGCTTTCAGGCCGACCATGACCTTGCAGGGAGAACGCAACCGATTCCGGGGTCTGGAGCTGGATGGGGAGCGGCTGCCGGATGCTGCAGTGTTCGCCACGGTCCTGTCCCAGGAAATTGCGCAGTGGCGGCAGGAAGGCCTGCGCCTTGTCTGGCTCCCAGTGCCGCTGGCCCATGCTGATCTCATCCCCGTGGCCGTGGCGCAGGGCTTTGAGTTTCACCACAGTGCACCGGATTACCTGATGCTCACTCTGTCCGTTGCGCCCGATGCCTACATTCCCCATTTCGCCACCCATTACATTGGAGCCGGCGGCGCCGTCATTGACGCAGAGGACAACCTGCTGGTGGTCAGTGAGCGGCACCGGCGCGACAAGAGTCGGCCTTACTGGAAACTGCCTGGGGGAGCGTTGCATCCGGGCGAGCATCTGGTGTCTGCCGTGGTGCGGGAAGTCTGGGAAGAGACCGGCATCGAAGCGGAATTCGATCACCTGGCCGCCTTTCGCCACTGGCATGGCTACCGCTTCGGCAAGTCGGACATCTACATGGTCTGCCGCCTTCATCCCAAAACGCGCGCCATTGCCAAGTGCGACCTGGAAATCGAACACTGCCAGTGGATGCCGCTGGACGAGTTTCTGCACAGCCCTGACGTGGGGGATTTCAATCGGGCCATTGTGCAGGCTGCCGCCGCCGCGCAACACTTGGTGCTGCGCGAGCTGCCCGGATGGTCCCAGCCCGACCGGAACGAGTCCTTTTTTCATCCCGGTTGCGACCTCCATCCCGGCGCCTGAAGGCATGGACCGGCTCCCGAGCGGTGCCCGGGGGTGTGAAACCCGCCGGTTCGCTGGACCCTGGTCAGGTCAGCCCCCTTTCAGGGCCCAAAAATTGCGCCAAGGCCGCTCTTGCCTTCCTGACTCTGGGTCAAGGCCTGCCTATGCACCATGGTGTTGGGCCCACCTGATTGGTGCGACACACCTCGCAAGGGATACGCAGACCACGCTCGGAACCGAGTCACTGTACGCGTTTCCCTGTATGGTGCAACAAAGACTGGGAGTGCGGGCCGGTGTGCGCGACGCCTTGATCCTGACCAGCCGCTATCCCGGGCACAGTCTGGGCCTGTTGGCTCTGGGCATACTCTTGGGCTTTGCCGCGGCCTATCTTGGCCTGGCCCTGCTGCTGTTCCTGCCGTCTGTCCATGGCCTGTTCATTACCGCCAACTGTCTGCTGGCCCTTGACCTGGAGACCCAACAGGCCGTACGACAGTGCTGCCCCATGCCATCCATCCAAGATCCCGCGACCAGGTCTCTGCATGGTGCCACACGCTGAATGGCCCCGGGTCGGCCGTGCCACTGTCACGAACTCATGAATTCAACAGGATGATACGTCCATGGAGCCTTTTGTATACCGCAAGGAAAATACCGGCCAGATCAGCTTTCCCTTGGGAGGCATCGGTACCGGCTGCATCGGGCTGGCGGGAAACGGTCGCCTGATTGACTGGGAGATCTTCAACCGCCCCAACAAAGGCAGCGTCAACGGCTTCTCCCACTTCGCCATTCGCGCCGAAAACGCGGGCGCGGTGACCGATGCCCGCATTCTCCATGGCAATCTGCAGGCTCCGTACCAGGGGGAGTTCCACGCCCCCCAGTTCAGCACCTTTGGCTGGGGCCCGCGCCGCGAGTTTCTCACAGGCCTGCCTCACTTTGCAGGGGTCGATTTCCGCGGCGAGTTTCCGCTGGCCACCTTGTCTTTCCGGGACGATTCCTTTCCGGGTCAGGTGCAACTGACAGCCTTCAATCCCTTCATTCCCACCCATACCGACGACTCGAGCCTGCCCGCCGCGTTCTTTGAATTCCGAGTGACCAATACGACAGCCCAAACGCAGACCTATACGCTGGCTGGCATACTCACCAATCCCTTGCCGGCCCCCAACCGCAACCAGGTGGAGATGGGCGACTGGGGCACGGCGCTGCACCTGTCCGGTGAAGGCCTGCAACCTGACGACACGGCCTTTGGCGACATGACCCTGGCCACCGATGCGGGGCTGGCAGACGATGTGGAGGTAAGTTGGCAGCAATACTGGTTCCGGGGCACCTGGTTTGACAACCTGGAAGTCTACTGGAACGATCTGAACACTCCGGGCGCGTTCGGGAATCGAGTCTACACGGATGCTCCGTCCCAGGGCGGCGGGGCGCGTTTCTCTGCACAGGACACAGGCCTGCTTGCGGTTCATCTGCCCGTGGCCGCCGGGGCGAGTCGATGCGTACGTTTCGTGGTGGGATGGAGCTTCCCCCGCTGCGAGAACTACTGGCGTCCAGCATCGGACAGGGCAACCTGGAAAAACCACTATGCCACCCGCTGGGCCAATTCGGCCGCGACAGTCCAATATGCCCTGGCCCAGTGGCCGCGTCTCCACGCCGAGACAAAACTCTTCAAGGACACATTGTTTGCATCGTCCCTGCCGGCTCCAGTCCTGGATGCCATATCGGCCAACCTCTCCATCCTGAAATCGCCTACGGCGCTGCGCCTGGAGGACGGCACTTTCTATGGCTGGGAGGGTCTGCATCCGGATGAAGGATGTTGCGAAGGCAGCTGCACCCACGTATGGAACTACCAGCAAGCCCTCCCTTTCCTGTTTCCGGATCTGGAACGGTCCATGCGCACGGCCGACTATCGCTATAATCTGCGCGCCGACGGGGCCATGCCCTTTCGCATCCAACTGCCGCTGGGAGCCGAGCCCTGGCCATTCCGGCCCTGCTGCGACGGCCAATTGGGCGGCGTGATGAAAACCTACCGGGACTGGAAGATCTGCGGGGATGACGAGTGGCTGCGTGCCCTCTGGCCCGCTGTCAAGAAGTCACTGGAATACGCCTGGAGTCCGGACAACCCTGACCGCTGGGATCCGGAGCGCTCCGGCGTGCTCACCGGACGCCAGCACCATACATTGGACATGGAGCTCTTCGGCCCCAATTCCTGGCTGACCGGCTTCTATCTGGGTGCGCTCAAGGCCGCGGCCGAGATGGCGGCCCATCTGGGCGAAGCGGACAATGCCGCCACCTACCAGGCGATCTTTGAACGCGGCAAGGCATGGGTGGACGCCCATCTCTTCAATGGCGAATACTATATCCAGCACATTGATCTGACCGACCGCGCGTTGGTGGAAGCCTACGGCGACCAGGACGACACTCTCCGAGGCGGTTCGGCGGCGGAGGCCTACTGGAATCACGAACACCATGAGATCAAGTACCAGATTGGCGCAGGCAGCAGCATTGACCAGGTGCTGGCCCAGTGGCATGCCTCCCTGTACGGCCTGGGCGACATTCTTGATCCGCAACAGGTACAACAGGCTTGTGCCGCCATCTACAGGCACAACTTCATCCCCGAAATGGGCCAGGTCTACAATCCCTGTCGCATCTACTGCCTCAATGATGAGGGTGGATTGATCATCTGCGCCTGGCCCGAGGGGATGCAGAAGCCGCTCATTCCAGCCCCCTATTCCCAGGAAACCATGAACGGCTTCGAATACGCCGCGGCCAGCCACATGATTATGGTGGGACTGGTGGAAGAAGGGCTGCGCTGCGTCGCGGCTGTGCGTCATCGCTATGATGGCGCGCGGCGCAATCCGTGGAATGAATTCGAGTGCGGCAACAATTACGCCCGCAGCATGGCGTCCTATGCCTTGCTCCATGCCTTCTCCGGCTTCCAGTTCGACATGGTCGAGGGTTCCCTGGGCTTTCAGCCCATCCAGACCCAACAGGGCGCCTTTCGTTGCTTCTGGTCCCTGGACGCGGGGTGGGGACAATTCCAGATGACCCCTGACCGCTGTACACTGCAGGTCCTTTACGGCGTACTGCCCCTGCAGCGTCTCCGACTGTCTTTCCTCGCCGATGTTCCCTTGACGGGTATCGCGCTGGACGGTGAACCGGTGGCTTTCACGAGAATGGGCAGCGACCTCAGTCTGGACACAAGGCTCGAGATCAAGGCGGGACAGACTCTCCAGGTCACCCACAGCGGATAGAGGACGGCGGAGAGCCAAAGACCCTGGCAAGCGGTCGACATCGATTCTGTTTCCGTAGCCGCGGGGCACGGCCTGCCGCACAAGACAAAACCTGGTGCGGCGGGAATCACCGGGCGGGTCTCACCCCAACCCGCGGAAACCCTGACAATGGCCTTCATGCCTGTAGTGGGCAATTCGAGTCCATGCCCGGTTATGTCGAGGGTCCTTGGAGTGGGACCCTATGATGGCGGTCACGCAGCCTGGAGCATGAGTTCCAGTGCATCGGGACAAGACCATCGGGCGATCTTGGAATGCTCTTCCACCAACTGGAAGTCTTCCTTTTGCCACACATTCGCTGTATCGTCGAACAAGGGGATAAATTCCAGGTTGGAATCGGCTCTCTGCAAGTGGCTCAGATCAACACATCCTGCCAATACATGCTCCGAAAGGCGGTGCGCCGCTCCGCGGGACCCGGTGGTCAGCAGCAAGACCCACGATTTTCGATCCTCGACTTGAGTCTGATAATCGACAGTCCCATTCCGTCCTGACCTTCCCGCTTGGACCACCCTGCGGTCATGCTGAATCCTCCTTTCCGAGAACCACTCGCTGACCTCGTCCGCCGTCGTTTGCAATGCCTGACTGCGCAATGTGCACCACAAGTCGGAAAGACGCACGACCGCCTGCGCGACTCTAGGTATGGCTTTGCTCAGCGCAACGCAATCGACAGAAGAGAGAACCAATTGGCTGCGGTGCAATCCATTCCCAAGGTCTGACAGACATCGTCAAGCAGGAACTGCTGCCTCCGCGACCTGCGGGAAGTGGCCGATTGAGTTCCAAGTCACCCCAAGGCATCACCAACGTCTGTGACAGTGAATCCGCCCTCGCGTTCCCCACGCACACATCCACAAATCCGCCATCGGGATAAAGCAACGGCGTCCGCACGTGGATACCTTCATGCACTCCTGGCGAAAACTCGAACAGAGAGGACAAGGATTTGCCTACGGACATACAGAGCTCGTTGGCGTTCATAGCGGCAGCTCCCATTGCACTTCTGGAGGTGCCAAGGTACCTGAATGGCGGAGTTTGGCTTCGGTACAGAACTGATTCCACACTTCTACAGGATGATCCCAGAAATCCTTGATGTCTGCGGGTACATATGCTTCCTTGTCGCGGAAGCTCTCCTGCCAGCGATGTTTATGCGTGTTGCCCACGCGCTTGCCGTCAGGATTGCGATGGTCGGCCCCCATGTTAAGGCCGTAGATGCGACCCACACCCTGCTGAATGATTGAATAGGACAGCTTGCCGGACAATGGGTTGAATCGGCCGTGAACAAAAATGGAGTAACCCAGGACTGTATCGATTTTGGTGCGAAACTCTTGCGCAGCCGGATGATCGGTGTCTGTCTGCCAGACGATGTCCTGTGCAATGGGACTTATATACCTAAGTACACAGACGGGGATATATCCTGTTCACGGGTCGCAGGGGTCTCTACCGAGAACGCCCCGCGCCGTGCAGCAGCCCCTGTCCCGCGGGCCACAGGGAGATCGGCTCTCCCCAAGATGTTCCACGCCGCATTGTGGTCGGCGTGGAGTGTGAATCCACATACGATGCAGCAGAACCGGGCTTGTGTCGGCCGGTTCTGTGCGTCCACGCCACCGCACCGGCTGCACGTCTGACTGGTGCAGGCCGCCGGCACCTTGACTGTCTGCCTGCACTTGTAGGCCAGTTTGCGTTCCCACAGCCCCCAACCGCTGGCCAGGATGCTGCGGTTCAGACCGGCTTTGGCCTGGACGTGCTTTCTGGGTGCGTCCACCGTGCCCTTGGCCGATGCAGTCATACCTTTGACCTGCAGATCCTCGATGACCACCGTATGGGCCGTGTCGGCCAGGCGGCGGCTGATGTGATGGGTGTCGTTTACCCGGATGCGTTTTCTTTTCCGATGCAACTTCTGGAGTTGACCGGCAATGCGCCGTCGCCGGCAGGATCCCCTGCGCCTGCGCGCCAAGTGTCTTTGCTTGCGCTTGACCTTGGCCTCCAGCCGGGATGTGTCGGTCAGGCGATACACGGTACCCTGACTGTTGATGCACTGCCCCACGTTGCGATCCAGACCCAAGCTGCCGGTCTGTGCCCCCGGTTTGACTTGATGCACGGGCACGGCGTAGACCACGTAGGTATACCATTGGGGTTTGGCGGTTGTGCCTTCCTGGCGGATGCGGACTTGCAGGGGTGGGCAGTCGGTGTACGAATTGGCACCCTTGAGTTGCAGGCAGCCGATGCGGGGCACGCGCAACCGGCCGTGGCGGATGGACACATTGTCAGCCACAGTAAAGCCGTCCACAGTGCGATGCTTGGCCTTGAACCGGGGATGACTGCCCGGCCCGGCGAAGCACTGCCGGTACGCGTCGGCCAAGTACTTGAGCGTGTAGCGCACCGCGGCACAACTGTACTCTTGCAGCCACGGCGTGTCCCGCCGCAGGGCCGTAAACTCCCTGCCCAAGCTGAAGAACGACACTTGGGGTGGGGGCCGATTTTGTAGTCCTGCCAGCATTGCCAGCAATGTTGCTGACGGGCCAGAAAGTGATTCCAGACCCAGCGGCAGGCCCCGGCCGTGCCCGCGAGTTGCTGGGCCTTGGCCCGGGTCTCCGGCAACAGGCGCAGTCTGACCGTGCGATGGACAGTTTCGGTGTGGGATACAATGGAGAGATCAGGCATGGAAGCGAAGTGATGGTTCCGTGTCTGTGGGAAAGCGGCATGCAGGTGAGATGGCATGTCGCTTTCTGTCATTATAGCAAGGATATGTCTGTATACTTAAGTATATAGTTCTCCTTTTTGTCATGCCCCGGGGATTCGACAGCATCGCCCCTGGGCCGTCTTTTCTCCGGCATGGTCATAGAAAAGCCCCTGGCAATGCCAGGGGCTTGCGCTGCAATGGGCAGTGGCCAGATTGGACCACAACCGGAATCTACTCTGCGATCACGCCCGTGGTCTGTGTGGCCGGTCCCGCGATGGAAAGCAACTCCATGCCATCCTGACGTTGCCGATAGCCCTGCACCATCAGATTGGGGCGTCCCACACTCTGGCCCGCCAGCTGCACGTTCTCCGGATCCCGGTACCCAATCCGCACCAGGCGGCGCGGTTGCCGGGTCTGGTTGATGTAGGACCCGTGCACGGTGTTGATGCAGAACAGCACTACATCGCCGGCCTTGGCGGGCACGGCCATGGTGTCTTCCAGGTGATATTCGTCCGTGGGCAGATGCGGTGTGCAACTCGTGCCGTCATCCAGCTCCGTGATGTGTTCCAGATAGCCGTTCTTGTGCGAACCGGCCAGGAAACGGATTTCGCCATTTTCATGGCACGTGTCGTCCAGGTGCACCAGCGTGTCGATGAAACGCCCATTCTCGTGCCGATAGAAGGGATTGTCCTGGTGCATGGGGAAGGGATGGCCAGTCTGCGGCGGCTTGATGTGCATGGTGGAGTGATGCAGTTCCACATTGGGGCCAATCAGATCGGCAATGGCTGTCGTCAGCCTGGAATTCGTGACCGCCCGCATCCAGGCATTGGAGTAGTAATGCAGGTCGTGCATGGCGGTCAGCTTCGACTTCTGCTCAGTCTCCGGATCCATGTAGGCGTTGCGCCACGGGCCTGTCCAGCCGGGACTGGTAAAGGCCCAGTCTTCCACCAGTCTGTCCATTTCGGCAGACAGTTCGGCGGTCTCTTCCGGCGTGAAGACTCCCGGAATGTGGAGATAGCCGTTCTCGTGATAGAAGTCTTTCTGCGCTTGGGAAAGCATCGTTCTTCTCCTCTCCAAAAGACAATGGGCGTGGGTGTTCGGATCGTATCACAGCCTCTCGGATCCTTGGATTTGGGGCCTGAATCTGCCTGGAGGCGCAAGCGACCAGCCCAGAACCGTTCCGAATCAGTCAGGCAGCTCCAGCCAAGGTGTGGGGCTGGATGTGCGAGGCAGATCTTCGCCGCCGTACAGTTTCACGGTGTCACTGGCGATCCAGCCGTACTGCCTCTCCTTGACAATCAAGGCGTTGGTATATACGGCCAGCCACTGGCCGTCTGCGGAGCGGGCCATGGCCGTCACGTATTCACCTCCCGGCACGGTGGCCATGGTTGCCCCGTTGGGCGTCTCTTGCAATGCAATGTCCTGCAGCGCTACGGCTATGGCCTCGATGAAGAACTGAGCCACCAACGGCGACTCGTCGAGATTGGGACCCGGTACCGTTTCCGATGCCGATGGTCCTGCTTCACCCACTCCTGCCTCAGGCAGTTGCTCCACCCCCCTGGCCAGATTCACGTAAGGGGCAAACACCCAGCCTCTTTCACCCCCGGCTTCCCGCGCCACCTGCAGCCAGGTGCTGTCGGCATTGCGCCCATAGATGTACAGGCGGGAATTCAGCTCCAGCTCCGCCAGTATCGCTCCAGTGCCAGTGTCAGGGGCGCTCCGAAAACGCAACCCCGCGGTGTTGACCGTCCCCTCGGTCACCGCGGGCGGAGGTGCCGGAACGGTTTCACCGAATTGCCGCGGCTCTTCCTCGACCGGGGCCGGGGTCGGCGTCAAAGTGGGGCCGGGCTGGATGGGACTCAGAGTGGGGAACACCACCGTCGGCTGGTCCGGCACCACCACCGGAGGCAACGCGGTGGGTTCCGCCCCACCTGGCCCACCCCCGCAAGCAGCGACGGCCAGCACCAGAAACCCCATTGCACCTACGGCCCCTATCCGTGATTTGCAGACCGCCCAGACTCCCAATCGGTATACCATCGGCATTTCCCAGGCTACTGGTACCGCAAGGCATCAATGGGCTTGAGCCGGCTGGCCCGCAGGGCCGGATAGAAGCCAAACAGCAGACCGACCGCAGCGCAAAAACCCACACCCAGGATCACGGCGTAGACTCCCACCTGCACCGAAAGACCTGCACCGGAATTGTTCAGGCCGATCACCGCCAGCGCGGCCAGCCCCACGCCCACCAGGCCGCCCAGCAGCGAAATGGAGAGGGCTTCCACAATGAACTGGGACAGGATCGTGCCGGGCCGGGCCCCGATCGCCTTGCGCAGGCCAATTTCCTTGGTCCGTTCCGTGACGCTGACCAGCATGATGTTCATGATGCCCACGCCGCCCACCAGCAGACTGATGGCCGACACCAGACCCAGGAAAATGGTCAGGGCACTGGTGACATTCCGGAAAATGCTCAGAAAGTCCGCCATGCTGAGCACCGAAAAGTCGTCTTCTTCGAAATACTTGATGCGATGCCTTTCCCGCAGCAGCTCTTCGATCTGAATCTGCGCCGCCGGCATATTCTCTTCGTCGTTGATCTTGACCACGACCACATCGGCCTTGTATTCGCCAGAGACGGTCTTGTTGCGAATCATGCGATCCTGCAACGTCGTGAAGGGGATGAAGACACTGTCGTTGAAGTCGCCGAACATGCCGGCGCTCATCTCTTCCATGACCCCGATGACGACAAAGGCCTTGTTGTCCAGCTTGATGGTGGACCCGATGGGATATTCGCCGGCCTCCCACAATCGCTCGAACGTACCGGTGCCAATCAGGGCCACCCGGGACCGATTGTCCATGTCCGCCTGGGAAACATAGCTGCCCGCTGTCTGTTCCCAGCCCCGGACATCCTTGTGATTGGGCCAAATGCCCATCAGGTCCACGCGCAAGCTTTTGGATCCGCGCGTGGCATACACCGCGGTATACGCCTCGGCCACGACATCCTCCACATTGTCGATCAGGAACGGATCGTTGATCAGGCGGGCATCGGCCACGGTCAGATTGCCGCCTGTGCCGCCTTCCGCCAGCTGGCCGGGAAGTACAAACAGCACGTTGGTGCCGGCGGCCGTGAACATCTCCACCACATACCGTTCCACCCCGCGGCCCGCGGACACCAGGAGCACGACCGCAAAGACACCGATCGTGATGCCCAGCATGGTGAGCAGGGTCCGCACCTTGTTGAGGGCCAAGGCCCGCAAGGCGATACGGATCGAGGCGACCAGCAACATGACGTCTACGCGGCTTCCTGCGGATCTGCAGCCACTGGCACGTCCAAGGCGGGAGGTGCCGCCATGGCCGGCGGCGGCGGTGTTTCGTCAATCCGTTCAATCAGGCCATCGCGCAGGTGCACGGTGCGGCGCGTGTGTTCCGCCGTCTCTGGATCGTGGGTCACAAAGATGACGGTCAGCTGCTGCTCCTGGTTCAGACGCACGAAGAGCTTCATGATCTCGGTACTGGTCTTGGTGTCCAGGTTGCCGGTGGGTTCATCCGCCAGAACGATGGAGGGATCATTGACCAGGGCGCGGGCTATGGCCACCCGCTGTTGCTGACCACCGGAGAGTTCATTGGGCTTGTGGTGCATGCGGTCCGCCAGATCCACCAGCTCCAGCGCATGGCGGGCTCTCTCCCGCCGCTGTCGCAGGCCCACGCCGGCATATACCAGCGGCAGTTCCACATTGGCCAGGGCATCGGTGCGGGGCAGCAGGTTGAAGGATTGAAAGACAAATCCAATTTGGCGGCAGCGTACGTTGGCCAAGCGCCTTTCGCCCATGCGGCTCACGTCCTCGCCATCCAGGAAGTAGGAGCCGGACGTGGGCACATCCAGGCAGCCTATGATGTTCATGAGGGTGGACTTGCCGCTGCCGCTGGGACCCATGATGGACATGAAGTTGCCTTCATGAATTTCCAGATCCACGCCGCGCAGAGCCTTGACCGTAACCTCGCCCAGCCTGAATTCCTTGGTGATGCCCCGGATGTCCACCAGGACATTCCCTCGCTTCCCGGCCACCCCATTGGCGGGCGGGCGGGCGGACGGGGTCACACGATGATTGCTCATGGCCGTGTGCCTAGCCTCCAAAGATGGCAGCCATCAGCTCGCGTTCCCGGTCCACATTCAACAGGGCCACCTGATCCGTGTCGGTCAGGCCCGCCAGGATCTGACTCTCCCGCTCATTGCGCAGCCCGATTTTGATCTCGGCCAGCACGGGCTCCGCATTGAGCACCTTGAAGACAAAGTACTTGTTCTTGTCCCGATCAAAGCGCACGTAGCGGTTGGGAATCAGCAGCACATTGTCCACCTGGGCCGTCGTGATGATGGCCGTGGCGCTCATGCCTTCCCGCAGCGGGGCATCGGTCGGGTCCGGCACTATCTCCACCTCATAGGTAATGGTGGAGCCCACCTCGTTGGCGGTGGGGGAAATGGACGTGACCTTGCCCGACAGATTGTCGTCCGGCAGGGCATCCATGATCAGACTCACGCCTTGGCCCACTTGGACCTGGCGCACATCAATCTCGTCCACCTGCACAGTCATGTGGTAGCTCTGCAGATCCGCCAGCACCATGGCCGTGGCATTGCCGGAGAAGAGCTCCCCCACCCGCACATTGACGGAACTGATCACCCCGTCCCGTGGAGCCAGCAGCTGGGCGTTTTCGATGTTCAGCAGGGCCAATTCGTACGAAATGCGGGCTTTCTCCAGTTCGGAACGGGCAATGTCAATGTCTTCCACATCGGCCCCCTCCTGCAGATCCGCCAGCTGATTCTGGTACTCGATGAGAGTGGCATTGGCCTGGCGCAGGGATTCCTCCCCCTGCGCAATCTGATGCTGGGCCGCCGCGATTTCCGCCGGCGTGGGCGGGTCCAAGGCGGAGGTGAGGCGGGCCTGGGCCGCGCTGGCGGCATTGATGGCCTGGGCGAGGCGGGCTTCGGCCGCCTTCAGTTCATCTTCGTCCACCCTCCCAAACGATGAGTCGATCATCTCCACGTTGGCTCGGGCCTCGTCCACGCCACTCTGGGCCTGCGCGTACTCCGCCTGCAGCGCAGCCCGGTCCGAGGCCGAAATGCCCTTGATCAGCTCTTCATATTCCACTTGGCGGGTGTTGAGGTTGGCTTGGGCGGCGGCAATGGAGGCCTGGGCCACACTGATGCGGGCCCGGGCCAGGTTGATCTCGCCCGGCTCTGCCGGCTCCAGCAGCTTGCTGAGTTGCGCCTGGGCAATCTTCTGGGTCACCAGCGCCTCATCCCGGGACAGGAGATAGGCATTCACATCCAGTTCGGCCAGCAGCTGGCCCTGTCGCACTGACTGGCCTTCGGTGACCAGCACCTGGGTTACCCGTCCGGCCGTGTCAAAGGACAGGGAGATTTCCGCCTCGGGCTCGATGTTGCCCGTGGCGCTCACGGTGCTGGCTATGGTGCCGCGGGCCAGAGAGATGGATTCATAGGCCGGCACCTCGCCTTCCGGGGTTCCCTCCGGCAGCACGTCTTCCAGCACCGGCAGAGACACGATGCCTTGCATTTGCAAGACTACCAAGGCCCCGCCTGCCACCACCAGGATCACCACGACAATCGCAACTACTCTTCCCATGGTCCGTCATTCACCCTTGACTGTCCGCCGGGCCCAAGACCCGGCCGCGCTGTGTTCCCAACCCAAGCCTGCCGCGTGCCTCCACAAAAAAAGGCCCCGGAGGCAGCTGCGGTCGGCAGCCGGTCCGGGCTGGAGGCCCGCCACTCACTTGGCCTTACAGGATACACAAACCAACAGATCATTCATGGGAAATCCATACAGAAAGGGACGCCAGCCCCCGTTGCGCCTGCAAGCGCCCGCCTACTGGGCCTTGACCTCAAAACCCGCCATATTTTCCAGAGCCTTGATCAGATTGTGATTGCCCTCACCGGCGAGTCCCTGGGCTTCCAAGGTCCTGTACATGTGGAAGACCTGTGCCGTTATGGGCAAGGGCACGCCACTCTCATCCGCGGCCGCCAGCACCAGGCGCAAGTCCTTTTGCTGCAGACCGGTGGTGAAGCCCGGGGTCCAGTCCCGCGCCATGATTTGCGGGGCCCGATTGGTGAACATCCAGCTGCCCGCCGCCCCCTGGCTGATGGCGTCGAAAGTCTTTTGCAGATCCACGCCCCCCGCCTGCGCGAAGAGCAAGGCCTCGCACATGGCCACGCAGTTGCCCACCACCAGGATTTGATTGACCAGCTTCACGGTCTGGCCGGCCCCCTGCCCCCCCACATGGGTGATCGTGGTGCCCATGGCCTCCAGGTAGGGCCGCGCCCTCTCGAACTGGGCCGCGTCCCCGCCCACCATGATGCTCAGGGTGCCCTTGGCGGCCCCCTCGCTGCCGCCGCTGATGGGCGCATCCAGCATGTGGGCCCCTTTCCGTTCCAGCCGGGCGGCGATGTCCACGGTGGCCTGGGGACTGATGGTGCTGCAGTCCACCACCAACGATCCGGCCCGCACACCGTCCCCGATGCCCTCCGGGCCCAGCACGACGGCTTCCACGTCCGGTGTGTCGCTCACGCACACGACGACTACCGGACAGGCCTCGGCCACGGCCCGGGGGCTGGCCCCCGCCGTCGCCCCTTGCGCCATCAAGGCGTCCATGCGGGCCGCCGTGCGGTTCCAGACCTGCACCGCGAACCCCTTCTGCAACAGGTTCGCGGCCATGCCGCGGCCCATAATGCCCAATCCTACAAAGCCGACTCTCTCAGACATGGGATCGTGTCTCCTTGTGTCACAGGGGCGTCCCCAACGCGGGCGTGCACTCTCACATACGCCGGAGGGGAACAGGAGTTGCAGGGACAGCCGCCGGGCCGGGCGACGGGTCAGAAAGGCAGAGACTGTTCCTCTGTCTCCAACGCCTGCACAGCCACCATTTCGTCCTCGTCCAGCTCTGCGGGCTCCAGGATGAACTGGCCCTCCAAGGCATCGTCTTCCGCCACCACAGGCCGGAAATCCACCTGAATGGCGTCCCCGTCCTTGAACTCGTCCCGCAGCAGGGCATCGCTCAAGGTGTCCTGCAACTGCTCCTGAATGACGCGCCGCAGGGGCCGCACACCATACTCCCGACTGTAGCCCTGCGCAGCCAGTTCGTCGCTGGCGGCCTCCGTCAGGACCAGGGTCATGTCCCGTTCCGCCAGCTGGGCCCGCAGCGTCTGCAGTTCCAGCTCCACGATCTCCTTGATCTCGGACCGGGTCACGTTGCGAAAGACCTGGCAGCCATCCAGGCGGTTGATGAACTCGGGCCGGAACACCTTCTTGACCTGTTCCATGACCTGGGCCTTCATGGTGCGGTATTGCTGCTCCACCCGTTCCTCATCCTCGGAGTTCCGATCGAAGCCCAGTCGCCGCCCACCGGTGATCAAGTCCGCCGCGACGTTGCCCGTCATCACAATCACGGCATTGCGGAACGTGACGTTGCGGCCCTTGGAGTCGGTCAGCGTACCGTCCTCCATGATCTGCAGCAGCAGGTTGAAGACATCGTAGTGGGCCTTCTCAATCTCGTCCAGCAGCACCACGCTGAAGGGCCGACGCCGGATGGCCTCGGTCAACTGCCCGCCTTCGCCATAGCCCACATACCCGGGCGGCGAACCAATCAGGCGACTGGCCGTGAACCGGTCCATGTATTCGCTCATGTCCAGGCGAATCAGACTGTCTTCGCTGCCAAACAGATATTCCGCCAATTTCTGGGCCAGATAGGTCTTGCCCACTCCGGTCGGGCCCAACAGCAGGAAGCTGCCAATGGGCCGCTTGGGATCCTTGAGCCCGGTGCGCGCCCGGCGGATGGCCTTGCAGACGAAGGCAATGGGTTCATCCTGGCCCACGATCTGGGACTTGAGGTATTCCTCCATGCCCAGCAGTCTTTCCTTTTCCTCACCGGCAATGCGGTTGACCGGAATGCCGGTCGTCATGGCCACGATTTCCTCGATGTCCGCCGAAGTGACCTGAGGCAGATTGGACACCTCGTTGCGGTTGGCCCGCACCTTGGCCAACTGGTTTTCCAGTTCCGTCTGCCGCAACTGCAGGTCATAGGCATCCTCATGCCGCCGTTCGGCCCGGGCCTCTTCATGCTGCCGTCTGACTTCCTTGAGGCTTTTGTACGTCTCCTGCAAGGAGCGCGAGGAGGACTTGTACATGCGCACGCGGCTGCCGGCCTCGTCAATCAGGTCAATGGCCTTGTCCGGCAGGAACCGGTCATGCACATAGCGCACGGCCAGTTGCGCCGCCGAATGCACCGCTTCATCGGTAATGACCAGCCGATGATGGTCCTCGTAACGGTTCTTCAGGCCCTGCAGGATGGCAATGGTCTCTTCCAGTGTCGGTTCTTCCACCCGCACGGGCTGGAAGCGCCGGTCCAGGGCGGCATCCTCCTCGATGTACTGCTTGTATTCGTCATAGGTCGTGGCCCCTACCACCTGCAGCTGCCCTCGGGCCAGCGCCGGCTTGAGAATGTTGGCGGCATCCATGCTGCCCCCCGCCGACCCGGCCCCCACCAGCATGTGGACTTCATCAATGAAGAGAATGGACTTGGTGCGAGACAGTTCCGCGATGACCTTCTTGAGGCGATCCTCGAACTGACCGCGGTACATGGTGCCGGCCACCAGGCTCCCCACATCCAGCATGATGACCCGTTGGTCCAGCAGATTCTCGGGGACATTGCCTTCCGTAATACGCTGGGCCAGCCCTTCCACAATGGCGGTCTTGCCCACGCCCGGTTCCCCGATCAGAGCCGGATTGTTCTTGGTGCGCCGGTTCAGGATTTGGATGACCCGCTCGATCTCGTTTTGGCGGCCCACCACCGGATCCAGCCTGCCCTTGCTGGCCGCCTCCGTCAGATCAAAGCCCAACTGATCCGTCACCGGGGTCTTGCTGTCGCCGTCCTTGGTCCGGCTGGCATGCCGGGTGGGCTGGGCCAGGACGATCCGGGTCTCCTTGCGCAGGTCCTCGACCTTCACGCCCAGATCCACCAGCACCCGCACCGCCACGCTGTCCACCTCATTCAGCAGACCCAGCATCAGATGGGCAACGCGAATCTTGCTGTGTTTCAGATTCTTGGCCTGTGCAAAAGCCAGTTCAATCACCTGCCGCAGACGGGGAGCCAGTTTCGGCTTGCTGGCCGGCGGACGTTCGCCGCGACCGACCTTGTGTTCCACGGCGGCGATGACATGCTTGGGCTCGATGCCCATTTTGCGCAGCACCAGCACCGCCGAGCCCTTCTCCACTCGCACCAAGCCCAACAGAAAGTGTTCCGTGCCGACATAGGCATGGTTGAGACGCATCGCCTCTTCGTGGGCCAACGACATGACCCGGCGCGCGTTCTGGGTGAAAGCCTTGAAGGGATCTCGATCTGGCATCTCTTGCATCCTACTCACTAGAGGCGGGCCAAGCCGACTTGCTACCGGCGGGTGCCTTCCTTTCTCCGGCCGGAAGGCATGTGCCTTCCGGCTTCCAGGTGAGTGACAGGGGACTGAGGAACCTCTTTGGGCAAAAACCAAGGAGATTCAGCCCATTCACACCCCACTAGAGATAACTGAATTGTACGAACAGGGAGAATCTTTGTCAACCGCTTTTGACACTCCCGGCCCGACATGGGTCCTGGCCAGCCTGGCAGACAGGCAGGGTTTAGGGACAGCCGTCGATGCCTGTGCCCTCGAGTGTTACCCAGCAGGTCCGAGATTTCCGCACCCGGAGGAGAGAGACCGAGCGCGTCCCGGCAACGAGCCTGTTGCGGGACCAGTGACCCGACGGGCCAAGGCAGTGCAATTCCCTTGTTCCCGGATGTGGCTCTCCATGCTGCATTGCGCTGCATCGGCACGACCCAGGTGTCCTGCCCCACGGCTGTGATCCGATGCCCGGCATGCGGTGTGCTCGGCCCTGTGGCTGTCCCCAACGGAGAGGCCGACCCCTGCAGAGCGGGTACAGGCCATGCCTCCGCAAGGCTTCGGGCAAGGAAAGCAGCCAACGGCACTGCCCAGTCCAGAGGGGACGCCAGGCGAGGCACCACAGGGAACACTTCCCCATCAGCGCCAGCGGATGTCCCAGTCCTGTGCACAGGACTGGGCGCCCCACCACCATGGCCGAGATACCCAGCACTTTACGCCGCACCAATACGGAACAGCTCTGTCGTGTCCATCAGCGTGGTCAAAAGCACGGGCTCGTCGGCCGTGACCAGGGCCAGATCCTCCAGATGATACAGAAAGCCTTGCGCATCCTTGACCGCAAGTTCGATGTTGAGCATCATCCCGGCGGCGAGCTCGGTCTCATTCCGGGCGTGGAGAATGGGATGTTCATGCAACCCGATGCCCAGGCTATGGCCGACCGCCTGGCTGGTGAGGGTCAGGCCCTGGTCCGCCAAGGATTTCCGCGCCAGGAGATAAATGTCTCGGGCCGGGACACCGGCGCGCAGGGCCGCCATGGTGGCACGTTCGGATTCCTGCAAACGCCGGTACACGGAGCGCTGTCCGGCAGAGGCTGGGCCTACCACGGCCGTGCGGGCCACATCCGACTGATAGCCCGCAAAGAGGCCGCCCACATCCACGCGCACAATCTCTCCCTCAATCAGCCTTTTGCGGCTCGGATGAGGGTGATTGAACGCCGTGTTGGCGCCTGCCGCCAAGGTGAGCCAGAGCGAGGTAGCGCCTTGATGGAGGACGCGCGCAGCCAGCCTGTCGGCCATCTCCTTTTCGGTATGGCCGGACCGGGTCTGCTGGAAGGTATCCAGAATGGCTTGCTCCGTATCCCGTCCGGCCTGGGTCAGGAGAGACTGCTCTCCCTCGGTCTTGATGGCCCTGGCCTGGTCAAAGACCTGATCTCCGTCCTGCAGGGACGCCGCGGGCAGGAGTCCAGCCAGCAATTCCGCATGGCCGCACGCCAGAAACCGCTTCTCAATGCCGATGCGGACCGATGCACCGTGGCGCGCTCGGATGAATTGGGCCAAGGCCTGGACGGGCGATTCCCGATGTTCCAGGTAGATCTCCAGATCGGCGATCCAGGACTCGGCCCGGAGCTGTGCCTCCTCGCTGTAGCAGGCCACCATGCCCGGCTCCTTGTCCTGGGCCAGAATGGCAAAGCAGAGCCGTTCGGGGATGATCTGCTGCGAGAGCAGCCAGGCATCGGTCAGGTAGAAAAAGTTTTCCAGGGAGGCCGCCACCAGCAGATCCAGGCCTGCGGCCTGCATGCCGGCCTGGAGACCCGTCATATTGATACGCGCAGGAGGTGAGTGGGCCATGGACATGCTCCCTGTCATTCAGGCTTCAGGCAGTCTCCTTCACCACCCATGGGCCCTGGATGAAAGTTGCTTTCGTGCCCACACCGGTGATAAGGACATTAATGGCCATGGCGCAAGTGCAGCGAACATGCTGCATCCCTGGCTTGAATGGCTGGGGGTCAGAGTAGACAACAGATCATTCACCGTGTCAAGACCTATGCTTGCGGTGCCCATGGTGTGCTGTTTGGATGGACTTGCGGGAAAACATCCCATGAAGAAGCCTGATCGAGCCTGTGGCAGGAATTCCAGGCATAATCAGGCTCGTCCATATAAGTTCCAAAACGCACAGAGGCAGGGAAATCCCTGCCTCTGCCTTGTCGATTGTGAGAGCCGCTTCAGGGCTGGCCTCCGGCCACGGGAGACCTCTATGTCCGTGGGGCCGCCTCTCCCGCGGCGGGTTCCTCCCCGGAGGCGTCGGTCTCCGGCGCCAGGGCCCAGTCCAGGTCCGCCTGCTTGATGGACAGCCCCATGCGCCGCCGCTGGGTGTCCAGCCGAATGATCTTCACCTCGTACTCTTCGCCCACCGTCACCACCTGGTCGGAACGCTCCACGTGCTCGTGGCTCATCTCGCTGATGTGGATCAGGCCCTCCACCGGCTCGCCCACCAGCCGCGCGAACGCGCCGAAGTCCTTGATGCGCGTGATCACCGCCCGCACCAGATCGCCCTCGTGGTATCGGTCCGCCAGGGTGTCCCAGGGCCGGGGTTGCAGCTGGCGCAGGCTCAGGCCGATCCGCTTGCGCTCCTTCTCCACCGAGATCACCTTGACCTGCACCTTCTGGCCCACGTTCAGCACCTCCGAGGGGTGGTTGACCATGGACCAGCTCAGTTCGCTGACGTGGATCAGGCCATCGGCGCCGCCGATGTTCACAAAGGCGCCAAAGTCCGCCAGGCTGGACACCACGCCCTCGCGCACCTCGCCCACCTCCAGCTCTTCCAGGATGGCATCCTTGCGCTGGTTCCGAATCTCGCGCATGGCCTCCTTCTCGGACAGAATCAGGCGATTGCGCTTGCGCTCGATGTCAATCACCTTGACCTGCAGCATGCGCCCAATCAGTGGCTGGAACCGTTCCGCCGGATCGTCGCTCTTGACCTGCTCCATCTGGCTTTCCAGACTCAGGTGACTGGCCGGAATGAAGCCGCGAATGAGGCCCATCGCCACCAGCACGCCCCCCCGGTTGAAGTCGATCACCTTGCTGGAGACAATCTCCTTGCTCGCCAGCAACGCCTCGGCCCGCAGCCAGTCCTTCTCCTGGCGGGCCCGGATAATGCTGACCCGGGGCTGGCCGTTGTCGTCCGTGCGCAGCACAAACAGTTCAATGGTCTGGCCTTCCTCGATCTGATCGAAGGAATCGCCCAGTCGTTCCACTTCCCGCCCTTCGATGGAACCCTCGAACTTGGCTCCAATGTCCAGGGTGAGACTGCGGTTGCGCTTGCTCAGCACCACGCCCGGGACCACCGTGTTGGACTTGAGGGCCACAATGTCGTAGTCCTGGGTCCAGTTCAGTTCTTCCATCAGGTTGGGGGGCGGGGCCTCCGCCTCCTCGGCCACCGGGACTGTGGCCCCAGGCACCATGGGGACCGCCTGCTCCATGGCAGGAGGCGCATCGGCTGTGGCGGCACCTGCTCCGCCATCGGCCTGCCAGCAGCAGAACCGGTCACAATTCAGAAAAAGGGAATGACGCATCATGATGTGTGAATTCAAACTCCTCGCGGATCCGGAAGGTCACGCTCAGAGACGGCCACGGTGGCCGTCTCCATGGCTTGGTCTATACAAACGGGAGGCCACCGCTCCTGCATGACCGGGGATACCGCGCGATACCGCCGACATGGGTTCAGAGAGGGGTGGACAAAATCAACTGGCGTCTGCAATGACCTCAATTTCCACGGAAATACCAAGGGGCAATGCAGCCACCGCCACAGTGGAACGGGCAGGGGGAGAGGCCCCCATGACTTCGCCATACACGCGGTTGACGGCGGCAAAGTCGGCCATGTCGGTCAGAAAGATGGTGGTCTTGACCACATTGGCGAGGGAGAGTCCCGCCGCCTGCAAAATGGTCTCCAGATTGGCCAGGGCCTGCCTGGCCTGGGCCTCCACGCCTTCCAGAGGCTTGCCGGTATCCTGATCCATGCCGCCCTGGCCCGAGACGAACACCAGATCCCCCGCCTTGACGGCATGGGAATATGGCCCCACGGGAGCGGGGGCATCAGGACTGGTTATTACTTCGCGGGTCACAGTGCGGGTTTCCCATCTTGCTCAATTCACACGCCGCAGCGGGTCCATGGCCATGACCCATGTCTGCCGCCAGCTCGTCCTGACAAGCTAACACAGCCTGTCACCCCAACGCAAAACAAGATCCGGCAACGTGTGACCAGACAAGGGCCGGGGGTTACAGGCGGGCAGGCTTCACATCTCCCAGCCGCTTGATCTGCCGCAGAGCCGGAGCCATGGACGCCACCAGTCCCACGACCGCCATGGACGCGATGCCGCCGCTCACCACGGACACCACCGGCCCGAAGTATTGGGCCACCAGCCCCGACTCGAAGCCGCCCAGTTCATTGGATGCACTGACAAAAACGGAACTCACGGCCGAGACCCGGCCCCGCATCTCGTTCGGGGTCAGCAACTGCTGCAGTGTGCCCCGCACCACCATGGACACGTTGTCAAAAGCCCCGGTCAGGGCCAGCATGGCAAAGGAAAGCCAGTAGCTTTGCGAGAGGCCAAAGACAATGGTTGCCAGCCCAAAGGCCGCCACATTGATCAGCAGGGCAGCCCCGGCCCGCTTCATGGGAGGGGCCACCAGCAGCAATACGGACATGGCCACCGCCCCCACGGCCGGAGCCGCCCGCAGCCAGCCAAACCCTTGCGCGCCCACCTGCAAGATGTCCTGGGCAAAGATAGGCAACAGGTAGACCGCACCGCCAAAGAGCACGGCAAAGAGGTCCAGGGTAATCATGCCCAAAATGATGCGGGTGCCAAAGACAAAGCGCAGGCCCAGCAGCAGGTTGTGCACCGAGAGATTCTGAGGGACGGCTGACTTGGGCGTCTGTGTCTTCAGGAAAGACAGCAGCACGGCAAAGAGTGCAGAGGAACCTGCCGCCAGCCAGTAGCCGGCTTGAATGTTGATATTGATTACCAGGCCGCCCAAGGCAGGCCCCACCACGGAGGTAAGGTGCATCATGCCGGTGGTCCAGGTCACGGCATTGGGCAGGACCCTGTCCGGCACCAGCATGGGCATCAGGGCCACACGGGCCGGGCGGCCCAGCATGATGGCCGTGCCGTCCAGGAACAGCAGCACATAGACCACCGTGATGGACATCTCCAAGGCGCTGGCCACGGCCAGTCCCATGGAAGCCAGAGTCATGCCCCCCAACGAGAGCATGACGAGCCGCACCCGGTTGAAGCGGTCCCCCAAAAAGCCCGCCGGCAAGGCAAAGAGCATGGCCGGCAAGGCCATGACCAGTCCGGCGATGCCCAAGGAAATGGCCTCCTGGGTCTGGGCGTAGATCTCCCAAGCCAGCGCCGTGTTTTGAATGCGGGTACCCAGCAGAGCGAGCAACCAACCACTCGCGTAGAACCGGTAGGCCGGCTCGCGCCAGGCTTGCCAAGGATCGTGTCTTTCGGATGGCACAGGCGCGCCCGCAGTCTCAGACCGCAGCTCTCAAGTTCCGCGCGCGGGTTTCAGGTCAGGTCGTCGGCAGCCATACGGCCATGGGGCCGATGTCCCGATGGGCCCACAAATGGTACGGGACGGCCCTGAAGCCCCCTGCTGCGCTCTGCCCCCTGACAGAGACCATGCCTGCCTGCAGGTTCACACCGTTGCCGATCTCCAGCTGCAGATCAGCGCCCAGCCTGATGTCGGGCACGGGCTGTTCGTTGTCTGCCGCTTCCACGCAATAGACCAGTGGGCCGCGCATCAGGGCCTGCCGCCCCCGGTTGTTGTCTACCGCCGGATGGCAGGCCACGCGGCGAATGGGCATGGGCCAGGTCACGGTCACCACGTCCCCATTCTGCCAGTCCGCTTCCAACAGGATGTACCCGTTTTCCATGCGGCCCTTCACAACCTCGCCGTTGCATCGCGCCTCCCAGGCAACGTCTGCCCGTGCCGCATAGCTGTACAGCCCCCCCGGCGCCGGCGCCTGGAGCCAGCCCGGCACGCGCAGGGCCAGGGCAAAATGGGCGGGGGTGGCCAGACCGAGCTCTATTGCCACATCTCCATGCCAGGGATAATGGGTATGCTGCGTCAGCGAGACCTCGGCTTCCGTTCCAGGCACCTGCACGGCAGCCAGGCTGCCGACATACAGATTGACATAGACCCGGCCGGTCTGGACCGCGTAAATCCAGCCGGGCAGGGCAGGCAGGAACCGCACCAGATTGGAGGGGCAGCAAGAACAATCGAACCACGGCTGACGGCCGACGGCGCCCTTGTTGAACTCCCACTCGCCATCGCTGGACAGCGGATTGGGATAGAAGAATGCGGTGCCGCTCAGGGAAATGCCGGACAGGACTCCGTTGTAGAGGGAAAGTTCCAGCACATCGATGGCTTCCGCCCTGCCCTGCAACAAGAACATGCGGTGATTCCAGTAGACATTGGCTATGGCCGCGCAGGTCTCGGCGTAGGCCGTGTCATTGGGCAGCTCATAGGGTTCGCCAAAGGCCTCCCCCTCGTGCCTGGCCCCTATGCCACCATGCAGATACAGCTTGCCTGCCACCACGTCCTGCCACAGGACTTCCAAGGCCCTCACCCAGTCCTTCTCCTGGTGCAAGGCGGCCACGTCCGCCATGCCCGCATACATGTAACCCGCCCGTACCGCATGGCCCACAGCGCTGCCCTGGTCCGCGACCGGCAGGTGATCCTGCAGGTAGCCCGGGTTGCCGAACCGCACGACCTCTGCGCGGCTTGCATGCCGGCCCCGCTGATCCAGGAAAAAATGCGCCAGGTCCAGATACTGCCGTGACCCTGTCACCTGGTACAGCTTGACCAGGCCCAATTCGATTTCCTGGTGCCCGGGCACATCGTGAATGCCGTCGGGCCCGAAGACCTGACATATCAGATCCGCGTTGCGCAGGGCAATGTCCAGGAAGTTGCGCTTGCCGGTAGCCTGAAAGTGCGCGACGGCCGCCTCGTACATGTGGCCCACGTTGTAGAGTTCGTGGTTCACGGCCAAGTTGGACCAGCGGGTCAGGCCCTCCGCGTCGGCCGACACGGCCTCGGGGTCGATGGTGCGCGCCGTGTAGAGATATCCGTCCTCTTCCTGGGCGGCCCCAATACGGGCAATCAGTCCATCCACATAGGCATCCAGGGCCGGATCCGGTACCAGGGCCAGAGTGTAGGCAGCGCCTTCCAGCACCTTGTACACGTCCGAGTCATTGAAGAATATGCCCTCATGCGCCCCGGGCAGGACTCCGGCGGCCTTGTCGAAGTTGGCGATGCGGTGTGTCTCTTCACACTTTTGGAAGCAATACGGCAAGGTGACCTTGCGATTGGTTTCCAGACGGGGCTGCCAGAAGGCATCCGTGACAGAGACAGCGGTGAAAGGGACGGGGGAGATGGGATAACCGGTAGCGGATGCCATGGCCTGTTTCCTGCAAAAGCGGTCAGAGGGGCAGAGGGATGGTCTGACCAGACTGCATGCTGCGAGTCACGGCCTCCGTGAATTCCATGTACTTGACCCCCGTGGCGAAATCGGTGTGGGTGATTTCCTCCCGCCCGCGTACGGCGTTCACGAACTCTTCCTCCACGCGCCAGCCGCCTTTCTCATGCTCCGGCACGGTCACGGGCTGCAGGCTGTCGGCATCGCGCGTACCCGCCTGCAGGGTGCCATCTGCATAGACCAGCGTGCCGCGAGAGCCATAGATGGCGGCGCGGGGTGACCCGGCCAACCCCGTGACCGCGGAAATCTGCATGTGCAGCTGCGCCCCACAAGCCAGTTGGCCCAGAATATCCACATGCTCCGGCACCCGTACGGCGTGTTCGCGCCCAGTTTCCGCATCGGTGCGGCGGGTGACGTACACCCTGCCCATGGCGGCGACCGATGTGGCCACCCCCACCCAGCGCATCAGGGCCTCATACCAGATGCCCATGGACATGATGTTGAAACCGCTGCGGTCCATGTCGTGTCGCCAGTGCAGCGGGCCGTCCAGGTCCAGCCAGGTGCCGCCTACCTGCACATCCACGACCAGGGGGTCACCGACCGCCCCCGTCTTGAGCAGCCTTTGCACGGTCTTGTCCACCCCCAGGGTCATGGGCGAGGGCACAATCTGCGCGACCAACTCCGGGTGCAGACGGGACACCTTCAGCATTTGGCAGGCTTCTGCGGCATTCATGGCCATGCGAGCTTCGCACATGACGTGCTTGCCCGCATGCAACGCGCTGAGGGTGGCCGCACAGTGCAAATAGGGCCAGGTGCCGATCACCACCGCATCCACGTCCGGATGGGATACCACTTCACGCCAGTGGGCGGCCACATGGGGTATGCCAAACTGGTCCGCCACGCGTTGACCGGATTCCCGCGATCGGTTGGCCACGGTCACCACTTCCACGCTGGCCTGGGCCAAAAGCCCGGGAATGTGTCGATCGCGGGTGTTGGCCCCAGCGCCAATGATGCCGACCCGCAAAGTCTGTGCTGCCATTTGGGAACTGCTCCTGATTTTAGCTAGGTTCTGGATGCTGCGGAAAAACGCCCGGCCCGGCCCGGGCGCGGGGACGGACCGCCCGGCAGGGTGGTGCGCAGTGCGGCCGGTCGCGCACGGGACCCGGATTGTCCGGCATGTTGCCCGTGGTGTGCGGTGCAAGGCGCGCCGGATGCATGCCACTCAAGGCTGAGACCGCGAGAGACTTCATGCAAAAACGGCGCCTCCGGCTGGCTGATCCTCGGATGCTGGGCCTACTTGGACTTGGCGACTCGGCACCTCCACGGAAACGGCGGCACCTCGTGTCAGCGGAGAGGACACAGCTTAGGATGACGGACGTTCCGGCATAGCGGGCACTCTCCCCGCTGCAGGCGAAAATACCGGGCTGTGGTCGAAAGTCGGCTACGATAGGGCGTTCTCTTTCCGAAAATGCTTCTTTCCGAAAATGCTAAGGACAAGCCGTGGACACAGCCACTCTAGCCCTCACCATTGCTATCATAACCCTCCTTTACAGTATTGCCCAGTCCGTCAGGCATTTTATCTTCGTAAAACGATATACCCGGGATCTCGACGAACTAAGAGCACAACAATCGCAATAGGGCAGACAGTCCCGGGCCGCGGGGTATGGCACCCCGGTCTCCATGCGAAAGCGATTTCCGTCCCATGCGCCCATTGAACCTGGCCTGGTCCACGCGCGCAAGGTTCCCGACTTGGCCGATGCAGAACCCATCGGGAGACATGGGTCCATAGCGCGCACTGCCCTCAACGGCGCCAACAGCTTCGAGACAGAAAAAACCCTGCAGTTTGCGTTCTGGCGGGATCCAACACCGGAGCATAGCCTGCCATACGCGCAACGGCAGGGGAGGCTGCCGCCAGCGCCCCGGGAGTCCCTGGCGGTGGTGCCCCAGAGGCTCCGCATGATCCTTGCAGACACACGCGGCCGTATGCCATCCAGCCTCAAACTTGCGAGACACTGGGGTCCAGGCTTCGGCGTCTCGCCTAGACCAGCCTGCCCGTGATCACAGACACGGAATGGGGAGGCAACTCCAGTGTCTGCAAAGGTTGCGCCTCTGACACCTTGACAGACACGGTCCCCGGCTCCGTCAAGGTGTTGACAGCCTTGATGTCCGGTCCGCTGACCGTCTGCACCTGCACTGCCGGCAACTCTGCGCCTTGCAGACACAGGTCCACAGCAGAGCCCTGCAGGCTGCGGTTCACGATGAAGAGGGCCAGCTCGGAGCCCTGCAGACTGCCGGCCACATCCAGCACCCGCACCCCCTGGCAATCCCCACCGTCAAAGGTCTCGCCTTCCCAATGCAGGTCCAGGGCCTGGCCCCGGCACAGCTGGCTGTACAGCCGGAAGGGATGATACGTAGGCTGGCGCACCAGCCCTTCGGGCGAAGTCAGAATGGGGGCAATCACGTTCACAATCTGGGCGATGTTGGCCATCTTGACCGTGTCCGCATGGCGCACGAAGGCATTGAGCTGCATGGCGACCACCAGGGCATCTTCCAGGTTGTAGGTCTCCCGCAACTGTTCATCCCGATATGCCCGATACCAGACATTCCATTCATCCACGGCGAGCGGAATGGGCTTGAGCTTGTGGGCCAGGCAGAGGGCCTGCATCAAGCCCGCATAGGAGCACAGCCGGGCCTCGAGCAGTTCCGAAGTGGCCATGTATTGGGCGAAGTCGTTGTCCCGGTTGCCCACATACCAGTGGATGGACATGTAGTCCAGCAGCGTGGGCGCCTCCTCCACGAGCAGCTGCGCCCGTTCCACGAAGTCAGGCCTCCAGTGGCAGGTGGCGGAAGCCAGCAGCTTGATGGACGGGTCCGCCCACTTCATGACCTTGCCGAATTCCTTGAAGGCCCGGGCATACTCCTGCGGCGTCTTGGCCCCAATCTGCCATTCTCCGTCCACCTCGTTGCCAATGCCCCAGTACTGCACGGCATGGGGCCGTTCCCAGCCATGCGCGATGCGCGCGTTGGCCAGAGTCGTGCCGGCCTGTCCATTGCAGTACTCCACCCAGTCATGGGCTTCGCGCATGTTGCCATCGCCGCAATTCACGACCAGGTAGGGTTCGGTCCCGATGTCACGGCAGAAGTCCACGAATTCGTTGGTGCCGAACTGGTTGGATTCCCGGCTGTGCCAAGCCAGGTCGTAGCGGGTGGGCCGCTCCGCGCGGGGCCCGACGCCATCCCGCCAGCGGTATCCGGAGACGAAGTTGCCGCCGGGATAGCGCATGATGGGCAGGCGCAGCTCCATCAGCGCCTGCCGCAGGTCGGAACGCAGACCCTTGGCGTCGGCCAGCGGCGATTCGGGATCGTAGATGCCGCCGTAAATGCATTGGCCCAGATGCTCCGCAAAGCCGCCAAACAGGTGGGGATGGATCGTTCCAATGTGCCGGCGCGGGTCAACATACACAGTGTTCATGGGCCAATTCCTTGGGCGGGACCGGGATCAGTTCCGGGGTTTTTCATGGGGGTGCAGGTGGGCGTGGGGGTTGAGGTACGCCCCTGCCGGGGCCGGCACTGCGCCCTGCAGCAGCGGATCCGCGGTGCGGGCCATCCAGGCATCCAGCCTTCCGCTCAGATCCGTGAGGACGGCCTGACAGTCCGGGTCCGAAGCCAGGTTGTGCATTTCATGCGGGTCCCAAATCAGGTCATACAGCTGGATCTTGTCCGCAGGCCGCTCCCGCAGACCGTACTCCAGCATCACATCCTTGCTCTCGCTGGCATCGATGTTGGCCATGGGCGGCGTGTCTTCCGTGTCGTAGCGGCGAATGTACTTGTACCGCGGGGTACGCACCGCCCGTTTCGGCTCGTGGGCGGCGTGGTAGGTCACCTCGGCAAAGATCTCCTCGTTCACTTCAGTCTGGGAACCATCCACCAGCGGCAGCAGGCTGCGGCCCTCCAGCCAGTCCGGCCGCGGGATTTCCAGATAGTCACACAGGGTGGGGAACAGATCGATCTGGGACACCAACCCATCCACGGTGCGCCCGCCCTCAAAACCTGGTCCCCGCAGCATGAGCAACACCCCCATGCCATGGTCGGTCAGACAGCATTTCATGCGCGGCGAAGCCAGCCCATGGTCCGTTGTCATGATGACCAGCGTGTTCTTGGCCAGACCGGTGTTTTCCAGGGCCTGCAGGATGCGGCCGTAGTGATCATCCAGCTTGCGGACCATAGTCGCGTAGGCCGCCATGTCCCGGCGCGTACCAGGGGTGTCCGGCAGGGGTGCAGGCGGGGCGACACCGGCCTGCAGGATGGCCGGGTCCGGCTCGGGAAAGACCCGGTGCGTCTCAAAGAAGCCGATGCTGGCGAAAAAGGGGGCTGTATGGTCCTGTCCCAGAAAGTCCACGACCTGACTTACGCTGGCCTCCGTCGTGTACCGGTTCTCCACCTCAAAACGGGCACGCTGGTCATACCCGAGCAAATCCACGTCCTGATGCAGATGGGTGACTCCGAACAAGGCCGTGTGATAACCCGCCTGCTTCAGCGTGTGGCACAGATGCTTGTGCGGATCCCGGATGTTGAACCCGCGGTTGGTCAGTCCCAGTTGTCCGCAGCTGTGCGGACTGCTGCCGGTCAGCAGCGCGGCGCGGCTGGGCGAGCAGGTCGGGGCCGCGTTGTATGCCTGCCGAAACACCACGCCCGCCTCCGCGAATTGCTGCATGTGCGGCGTGGGCATTTTGAAGCCGTACGGACTGACATACCGGCCGGTATCGTGCGAGTGCAGGTAGATGACATTGGGACGGGACATAAACCATACCTTGGGGTGCGTCGGGAGAAATACAGAGGCTACATGGCAACCAGATCGTCAAACCCGGCATCCTGCAGGCTGGCCTGCAGCGGCGCCACCTGATCGGCCGGCAGGGCCAGATGGGGCAGGCGCGGAGCGCCACTGTCGATGTCCAGCATCTGCAGGACCGCGTACAGGGCACCGGTGAAGCCATGATCAATGAGGACCGCGGTGACCTGATTGGCGGCATTCTGCAGTGCCTGCGCGGCCTGATGCTGACCGGTCCGGGCCAAGGCCCGGATCCGGGCGTAGGGGCCGGGCATGAAGTTGAGTGTAGAGCCAATGTTCCCGCACGAACCGGCCATCACCGCGGCCAGGCACATTTCGTCCATCCCGGAGGACAGATACCAGTCGGTGCGGTGTTGCCCCGCGGCCCGCACCCGGGCAAACTCGAACATGTCGGGCCCGGTGTACTTGCCACCCATCAGGTTGGGGATGTCCTGCACCTGCTGCACCAGGGCCAGGGCCGGCACGACCGGCCCGAACAGATACATGAAGAAAGGCAGATCCGGGGTACAGGCCGCCAACTGGCGGTAATAGGCCGTGATGGATTCCATGCTGCGGTACAGCGGCGGCACGATGCTGGCCGTGCCCGCGGCCCCAGCCGCCTGGGCATGACGCGCCAGGCGACCGGCATCCGCCATGGCCACCGCCCCCACATGGGCCACGACCGGCACCGCGCCCGCGATTTCGTCCAAAGCGATCTCCAGCACCCGTTCCCGTGCCGCCACCGACATGTAGATCCCTTCGCCGGTCGAGCCGTTGACGTAGAACCCGCCGATCTCCTTTTGCAACAGATACCGGATCAGGGCCCGCAAGGCGGTGACATTGGGTTGACCGTTGGCTTGCCGGGGGGTCATGAGCGCCGGCCACGCTCCTGCCAGATGACTCATGGGGTTTGCTCTCCGGTGGGGTGGCCGCCTGCGGCCCAAGGGGCCAGGCCAAGGCGTGCGTATTGCTCAGGCGGCGCCTCGGCCGCCTGCATGGTCTGCACCAGCAGTTCCTGCATCCGGTGTTCCACGGCGGGCTCCTGCAGGGGTCGCAGCTGCGCCGGATCTTCCTGCAAGTCAAAGAGCAGCGTCTCCTGGCCCTGATCCCCGCTGCGGAACGCGGGCCGCGTCGGAATGCGCATCACGGCACACCCCTTGGTGAAACCGAAAGGCGCCGCCAGCTCGACATGCTGCAGTTCGGACGGTGCAAACAGGGTCCGCATGTGCGTGGGCATGAGCGTGTACTCGAACAACGGCTCGTTTGCGGCGTTCCGGGGCGCTCGCATATACACGTACCGGCCATCAGTCACATTGACATGTCCGCCGTGGTGTCCAAACAGGGCGGCCGGGCGCGTGGGGGCATTCCGGGCCAGGGCTGCGGCCAGCGGCACGCCCTGTGCATCCGCGGGCACCTCCAGGCCGAAGTACTCCAGCAGAGTGGGGGCCAGGTCAATCATCTGCACCAGCTGCCGGCGGCTCTCGTGCTGCCGGCGGCAGCGGGGATCCCAGATAAAGAGAGGCGTATGGGCAATCTCGTTGTACCAGGGCGGCACAATCTTGGCCCACCAGTCGTGTTCCCCCAGAAAGAACCCGTGGTCCGTGCACACAATGAGCATGGTGTCATCCCACAGGGCCAGCCGGTCCATCTGATCCAGCACTTCGCCCAGGTAGCGGTCACACATGCTCAGCAAGGCCGCGTACTGGAAGCGCATATGGGCCACTTCCGCCTCCGTCTCCTCGACCCGCCGATAGGGGGGCCAGTCAAAGTGGGCGCCTGTGTAATCGTGGGGGTACAGATCCTTGTAGTGCTGGCTGGCAAAGAACGGTTCGTGGGGGTCAAAGGTCTCCAGTTGCAGGAACCAGTCGTCCTGGGCGTGGTTGCGCCGCATGAATTCCAGACCGGCCGCCATCGTTTTGGCCTGGGGCTGTTCCTGTTCCGCCCGCATGAACTCCCGGTTGATCCAGTCCTGCCGCCAGCTCTCGGTGTCGCGGCCGGCCACGGTCGGCGGAATGGCGGGCGGAGCCACCTGGCCGATCCAGGGATCTCCCTCCTGCCCCCGGTGGAAATCCCAGGTCTGGTACTGGGTATGGTAGGTAGCCCCGCCGTTTTCCCAGTAGTGGTAGTGATCGCTGCACAGGTGGGTGTGAATGCCCGCCTGCATCAGTTGGCGCGGCATGGAATCGTCAAACGGTTCCAGCGGGCCCCAGCTGCGATGCAGAAAGTTGTACCGGCCGGTGTGCAGTTCGCGACGCGCCGGCATGCAGGGCATGCTGCCCACATAGCAGTTGTCGAAACGCACGGTACGCCGCGCCAGACGGCTAAAATTGGGGGCATGGGCCCAGTCGCAGCCGTAGGGGGGCAACATACGCCGATTCAGGGAATCGAACATGACCATAATCGCCTTCATCGCCGGTCTCCTTCCACCCACGGTGGACGGGGCTGTCGCACAGCAATGGCCGTGGTATGCCGCAGGGACAGATCCAGTATATCCAGTATATTAGGAATGCCGGTTCGGCGCACATTGCCCTGGAAGATTGGAGCCCGGCTTGCCTGTGGGAAGCCGGGCTGATCGGACGCATGCCGGGGTCCGGGCTCCTCTGCAACCTTGCAGCCCCCCGCTGCGTATATGGTCTTGTGTTGGAGCCAGCCTGACCGGACCCGGTAACCGCAGTCATAACCGGCCCTGCCGGGAGCAGCATTCTTGAACAACCCTGCCATCGTCGTCAGAAACTTCAGCAAGTCCTATGGTGCCGTGCATGCCGTGACGGATGTCAGCTTTGAAGTCGCACGCGGTGCGGTCTTCGGTCTTGTCGGACCCAACGGCGCCGGCAAATCCACCCTGATCGAGTCCATTGAGGGTCTGCGCACGCCTTCCGCCGGCGAAATCCAGGTGCTGGGCCAGATCCAGAACGGCCGGGACCGCTCCATCTTCAAACGCGTGGGGGTCGTCCTGCAGCAGAATGAAGTGCTGCCGCGCCTGCTGCGCACCGGCGAAATCGTCGATCTGTTCCGTACTTTCTACGACGACCCGCTCTCCACCGAGGAGATCCTGAACCTCTGCGGCCTGGCCGCCAGCCGCCATGTCATGTCGCGGAAACTGTCCGGCGGCCAGCGCAGACGTCTGGCGGTGGCCCTGGCGCTGGCCGGCAAACCCGACCTGATCATCCTGGACGAACCCACCAGCGGCCTGGATCCCCAGGCGCGTTTCACGTTGTGGCAGGCCCTGCGCAAATACAAACGCGCCGGTGGCACCATTCTGCTCTCCACCCATTACATGGACGAAGCGCAAGAAGAGTGCGACGACCTGTGTCTGCTGGATCACGGGCGCATCCAGGTCCGGGGCAATCCGAACCGGCTGATGGCCAGCCGGCACATGCGGGTCCTGGTCAAAGTGCCGATCCAGTCGTCGGTGACCCAGGAGAGCCTGCGGGCCCTGCCTTCGGTGCATCAGTTGGAGCAAGTGGAAGACATGTGGCATATCTATGGGGACTCGGACCAGGTTTACACCGATGCCAAAGCCTTGTGTGACCAGGAGTTTCTGGAGATGCGGCCGGCGCGCCTTGAAGACCTGTATCTGATGACCACCGGTCGTTCCTACCGGTCCGGAGCCTAGGAGGCAGGCATGTCGGTGCTGCGTCATTCCACCGTCTGGCAGCTCCTGACCAAGGACCTGCTCCAATACGTGCGGGAACCGGCCGCCGCCTTCTTCACCTTCGCCTTCCCGCTCCTCCTGCTGTCCGTGTTCGGCAGCATCTATGGGGGCGACGACATCTCGGGGGCCGGCGAATTGGGCGGTATCACCATTCCCGCGGGCCTCGAGGCCCGCTACATGGATTTCTTCTTTCCGGGATTCATCGGCTTCATTCTGGCCAACATCGGTCTGAACTCCATTCCGGTGTTTCTGGCCCATCAGCGGGAATCGGAATATTTCCGGGCCTTGCAGGTCAGCGCCGTACCACTGAGCCTGGTCCTGGCGGTGCGCGTCGTAGTGTATATTCTGGTCTTCTCGGTCTCGCTGCTGGCGGTGTTTCTTGAAGCCCGCTTCCTGTTTGATCTTGCCTTCCACGGCAACTGGCTGCTCACGGCCGCGGGCGTGGTGCTCTGTTTTGCCGCCTTTGCCGCGGCCGGCTTTCTGTTGGGCGGCCTCTTCCCGCCACCGGCCACGCAGGCCATTGCCTCTGTCTGCTTTTTTGTACTGTACTTCACGTCCGGTTCCGCGATTCCCCGGTTCCTGTTCCCGGAATGGCTCTTCACGCTCACCCAGGCCAATCCGCTGGTCTATGTGGTGGAAGGACTGACCCGCCTGTGGCTCGGAGTACCCATCTCCGAATGGTGGTCGGATCTGCTGACGGTAGGCCTGATCGGGGTGGGATGTGCTGTCCTGACCCTGCGCACTTTCAAGTGGGACCCGGGCCGCAATTGAGCCCGGTACCGGCCCCGCGCTTCCCCTCTCTCCGACCATGAGCATGTCTGGCGTCCACGGGACGAGACCCAACATCATTCTCATCCTCATCGACGATCTGGGCTGGCGGGACCTGACCTGCTTCGGCAGCTCCTTCTACGAAACGCCGCACCTGGATCGCATGGCCCGGGAAGGCCGGCGCTTCGCCCAGGCCTATGCCGCCTGTCCCGTCTGTTCCCCCACGCGGGCCAGCCTGCTGACGGGCCGGTATCCGGCCCGCATCGGCCTGACCGACTGGATCGATTTCGCGGGCCGCATCCATCCGGCCCGGGGACAACTGGTGGATGTGCCGTATCTGCCCTACCTGCCCCGGTCGGAGGAAACCGTCGCCGCGTTGTTGCGCCCGCAAGGCTACAGCACCTGGCATGTGGGCAAATGGCACCTGGGCTTCGCCGACACCTATCCGGAGCGGCACGGCTTCGAGGTCAACATTGGCGGCAGCTACATGGGGTATCCGGGGCCGAACGGATATTTCAGCCCCTACAAGATTCCCAATCTGGCTTCCGGTCCGCCGGGAGAATACCTGACCGACCGTCTCACGGACGAGGCGATTGGCCTGATCCGGGGCCGCGGCGATCGGCCCTTCTACCTGAACCTTTGGTATTACACCGTGCATACGCCTATCGAGGCCAAGGCGGAGAAAGTGGCAAAGTACCGTGCCAAGGCCCGCGCCCTGGGCCTGGACCGCCAGCAGGCCCTGGTGGAGGGAGAACCCTTTCCCACGGAACACAAGAAGCATCTGCCGGTGACACGCCGCGTGCTGCAGTCCGATCCCGTCTATGCAGCCATGGTGGAGAGCATGGACGAGAACGTGGGACGCCTGCTGCAGACCCTGCACACGGAAGGCATCGCCCAGGACACCCTGGTGCTTTTCACCTCGGACAACGGCGGCCTGGCCACCGCCGAGAGCTCCCCCACCTGCAATGCGCCACTGGCGGAAGGCAAGGGCTGGATGTACGAGGGCGGCACGCGTGTGCCCTTTATCGCCTGGCAGCCCGGCAGCGTGGCGCCGGGGACCGTATGTCATGTGCCGATCTGCAGCGTAGACGTGTTGCCCACCCTTTTGCGCTGCACGCAGACGCCTCCGGGCCGCCAGCCAGTGGACGGCACGGACCTGACCGGCCTGCTGCGGGGCGGAGACTCTCTGGAGCGCGAGGCGCTCTTCTGGCATTATCCCCACTACGGCAATCAGGGGGGCACGCCGGGCTCTTCCGTCCGCTGCGGAGACTACAAGCTCATCGAATTCTATGAGGATGGGCGTCTGGAACTGTACAACCTGACCCAGGACCCCGCGGAAGAGCACAATCTCGCCGCCGCGGAACCGCAACGCGCCCAGGCCTTGCATGAACGCCTGCGAGCGTGGCGGCAGGATGTGGCGGCGCAGTGTCCGAAACCCAACCCCCACTGGAATCCCGGCACCTGAAGCACGGATCTACGAGCGAGGTGACCCCAGTAGACTGAATCCCGATCAACGGGACGGATAACCTTGGCCTTGGCAGACCTTGATGTCGCCAGCAGGCCCAGGCGATCCTGATTGGCCGGGATACAGGTTGCACCCTCTGAGGGGTGAGCGGCGGGGGTTTTGGAGCATTTACAATCTCCGGCAATTGGCGGATCACCTTCCGCTTTGAAGCGGACAACGTGTACGACGTAGACCTGATCGACTATCACTAGCGATAGGGAGGAGACCATGACCATGAAGAAGCCATCACACCCCCCGGTTTCAGCATCAGGGAGAATTGTCTGGAGCCCCTTGGCCTGAACGTCACCGAGGCGGCAGAGGTGCTGGGTGTGGCCCGGCATACCCTTTCACGGGTACTGAACGACCATGCGGCCATCTCGCCCGACATGGCTATTCGTCTAGAGAAGGCGGGCTAGTCCAACGCCGAGTTCTGGCTGCGTCGGCAAACCTCCTACAATCTGGCGCAGGCGCGGAAGGGCGAAGACCGGATAAAGGTCGAGCGCTACCAACCCCAGCCCACGGCGTAGGTGGATCGGATCCTGGATCTTGCAGATGCAGATTCTGCATGAGTGAGACAGAACGTGAACGCAGCTGTCGCACGCATCAAGATCAACAGGTTGCTGGAGAGAGTGGATTGGCGCTTCTTTTCCGATGGAGACGAGCCCGCCAACATCCAACTGGAGCAAGGCGTCTCCGTCACGCAGACAAAACTCGACGTGCTGGGGAGAACTTCAAGAAGACCCAGAAATGATTCGTCGACTTCCTGCTTCTGGACTCCAAGGGATTCCCACTGGCCGTGCTTCTGGAGACATCCTGTATGGTAGGCTGCGGCCGAACCTCAACAAAGTCTGGCTGGCAGTCGTTCGCGAATCTGGATCCCCCTGCCGCCGCGGGAGATGCAACAGGAGATCGAGGGCTACCGGCCGCATATCACAGTGAACCCGACGTGGCCGATGGTGGTCCTTGGGGGGTGCGAGGTAAGAGGTAAAAGGTGGGAAGCGACTTCCCCGGAACGCTCAATAGTCAGACACGCCTACCAGTCACCCCTACATCCGAGTCGCTGACTTCTGGAATCATCGGTAGATATAAACAGTATAAGATTCATCTCCGAAGAGATTCACCGGCAGATAAGCCGTTACACAATAACACTCCTCCGATACGTACATTGCAATCGCAGGAACAATTGGACTGATGGGAACTATTCCAGAATGTTTGGATGGAGCTAATCTTACGGAAAACGCAGCCAAGCTGGTTTTCTCAGACAAACAGATAGATAAGTATTTTTTCGTCTATTGGAAATGGAGACTATGTTCAGGAGCAGATTGACGCTCTCACGCATGCGGTAGGTGTTCCCAAACTTGCGCTAGAAAGGATAAAAATATTAAGAATTCCTCTCCCACCTCTAACTGTCCAGCAATCCATGGTATCCGAAGTCATAGCCGAACGCGCCCTCGCAGGGGCGCCAATCGGGAGCTAATCTCAAGATTCGAGCAGAAAATTCAAGATGTAGTTACACGTGTCTGGGACGACAGAGAGCCAATGTAGAACAAATCGGACATAGACTATGGGAAAAGATCTTGAGTCCTTCGATCTCAAGAAACGATTGGTAGACAAGAGCATTGAGGCGTACGTTCTGGCATTGGAAACCATCAATCGACTTACCATCGAATATCGCCTGGAGACATTTTGCTACTTGTTCTGTAATGCTTGGGAATTATTGCTCAAGGCAAAAATTATTCAAGACACAAGTAGTGAATCGGCGATCTACTACAAAACAAACCAAGGACGTACACGCAAATCGCTCTCCTTACAAGACTGTTTGAAGCAAACCATATCAGATGAGAGAAGTCCAGTAAGACGAAACATTGAATACATCGCAGAGCTAAGAAATGCGTCCGCCCACCTCGTGATAAATCGAATTCCGAGCGATGTCATAGGTCTTTTTCAAGCTGGAGCCATTAACTATAGTAATCGACTAGGAGAGTGGTTTGGAGAATCGCTTGCCTCACGCTATCCCGTTGGCATGATGACACTTGCATATGACCTCAGTCCTGAACAATCTGATATGGCTGACAAGCATCTGAAGACACAGCTTGGAAATGACGCCACGACATTTCTTACGAGTTATTGCAAGAACATTCGTCAGGAATTGGATCGGCTTGGAGACTCGAAGCGGTTTGCAATCAGCTTTGAATATCGACTCGTGCTCACCAAGAGCCAAAACGATGCTGATATAACGCTAACTTCAGATTCTGGGGCCGGAGAACCGACTCGCGTAGTTGAGGTTGCCAAGGATCCCAGCAAAACGCATCCATATCGCCAGAAAGAGGTGATTGAGCAGATCAATCAGAAAATATCTGGGCCTCCGATCAACCAGTATGATATTCAATGCATCAACAGATTGCATGATGTAAAGAGCAAACGGACATGGTTTTTTCAGGGGAAAGTGGAAGGTTCACCGGGTCAGTACAGTCATATCTTTGTTGATTGGATCATTAACCGATGGCGCCAAGACAGGGAGTTCTTTCAAAAGGCTAGGGTTAAGGGGAGGCGAAGATCTAGCACGTAACTTGATGATGGCCCACATACCGGGTCGGCAATCCTTCAAGGAAAAGACAGTTCCAATCGTCAACGTATCAATCGAGTCTTTTTACTTGAAGAACTGGCCCGATTCAAGGAATCTGTCGCCAACAAAAGGCTGGACAAACTCGTAGTCCGTTATCTGCCCGTAAAAGTGCAGTAGTCGGTGATATCACTAAAACTCTTGAGCTCAATTGCACGCACTTCTATAAGCAAATATTGATCACGCGAATTGGGGACGATAGTACTTGGGGCGAAACTCCTGAGAAAGCATAGAAGTTCAGTAGGGTGTAGAGGAATACCTGAAGACCATGCCCAAGGTCAACCCTGAAATAATGGTCTGGGCCCGGGAGACAGCTGGTCTCACGCAGGAAGAGGCCGCCAAGAAACTGGGTTTCCGGAACAGCAACCGGTCGTCTGCTGTGGAGAAACTGGCGACTGTCGAGCGTGGTGCCAAGGAGCCGTCACGTCCTCAGTTGCTAAAAATGGCGGCACAGTACCACCGTCCGTTGCTCACCTTCTATTTATCCAAACCGCCGGAGCGGGGAGAGCGAGGTACGGACTTCCGCATCTTGCCGAAGGTGCCTTCTGCCTCCGAAGAGGCACTGCTGGATGCGTTGATTCGGGATGTCAGAGCCCGCCAGAGTATGTTGCGCGCCGTTCTAGAGGATGAAGACGAGGCGGAGCCGCTACCCTTTATGGGCTCACATCAGATTGAGGATGGTCGCGCGGCGGTCTTGGCATCAATGCAGGCGTTGCTACAACTTGACGCGGCGGCGTATCGGATGCAACCGACCGTAGCAGCTGCTTTTGACATGCTGCGTGAAAGCGCGGAAGGTGCCGGAGTATTTGTGCTGCTTAAAGGAGATTTAGGCAGCTATCGTACTGCGATCGATACCAGCGTTTTCCGCGGCTTTTCGATAGCGGATGCCGTAGCGCCATTCGTAGTAATCAACGACCAAGACGCCAAGGCAGCTTGGTCGTTCACCCTCTTGCACGAGTTGGTGCACTTGCTGCTGGGTCAGACCGGGATTAGTGGAGAATACGCTGGGAACGAAAACGAAGTAGAGCACTTCTGCAACGATGTCGCCGGGAACTTCTTGCTGCCTGAGGACGAACTGGAACAACTCAACGTCGACGCGGGCCTCAACATCGAGAAGTTGTCTGAGCGTATCAGTGATTTTGCCGACAAAGTAAAGGTGAGCCGTACTATGGTCGCCTACAGAGCGTACCAGTCTCGTCTCATCAGCCAGGAAGCTTACACCCGACTTAACACTGTCTATCGCCAAGAGTGGCGCAAAGAACGGGAACACACACGTACACAGGCACGCGAGCAAGAAGGTGGACCTAGCTACTACATGGTACGTCGCCATCGGTTGGGGAAGGGAATCATCCACCTGGTACGGCGCATGACGACGGGGAACGCCCTATCGACATCCAAGGCAGCACGCGTCTTAGGGGTCAAGCCCAGGCAGGTCCAGCCGCTGCTGGATGCTGGTCGTTCCCTTTAGGCAATGAACGTGCTCTACCTCTGCGATGCCAATGTGCTTATAGACGCAAATCAGGACTACTACCCCATCGAGAGGGTTCCGGAATTCTGGGACTGGCTGGTGGCAATGGGTGAATCAGGGCAAGTAAAGGTGCCGGAGGAAATCGTTCTGCCAAGATCGAGTCGTCCAGATGCATTGGTCGATTGGCTCGTGATCCACCGGGACAAAATGGTGCTCGACGAAGAGGTCGATAGGGAGTTGCTGGACCGTGTAATCGAAGAAGGCTACGCCGACGACCTTACCGATCAGGAGTTTGCAACAATGGGTCGCGATCCGTTCCTCATCGCCTACGCTCTCGACAATCCCCCAAATCGGTGTGTCGTGACCACGGAACGATCCAGGCCAAGCAGAAAACGGGCAAACCGGCACGTGCCCGATATCTGCCAGGACCTTGATGTACGGTCCCTGAATACATTCGATCTGATCCGAGAGCTCGACTTCTGTACCAGCCGAAGAAAGCAGCATTGACACTTGAACAAGAGTCTGTCTCCTGCCCTGACAGGATCAAGAGCATCTCCTTGCCGGGATCGCACCGTTGCCTGATAGAGACTGCATGGTCGGCTGGCGAGAGACTACGGGATCGCTGCATGGATCGGACCCCTCTTCGCTACACCACCAAACGGAACAGTAGTCTGGGCCGCGTGAAAATTCTCGATTTTGTCCAATTTGGTGGGCCTGCGCGCACTGTACTACAAACTTTTTGTTGGGAGGTCCCAATAATAAGGAGTTCGCAGCCGACAAGCAATACCAGCGTAGGCCCATCAAACCTCTGGTCTCCAAATGGTCCCAGACAGATAGGGCTGGAGGTCCGGCAGACTCGTTTCCGTCGAATCTCTCCCGGCTAGGCCGAGCATTCTACGCCATGTACCCCGGGCACGCCGCCGCCGATAAAGAGGGCAGAGGAGTCCTTGACCCGGTCATGTGAACGATGGCGAATAAAACTTTACCGGTTCCGCCTTGCCCCCAAAGCGTTGTGAGTGTCCTGGCCCATCAGTACGATGACAATAGGGTGCTTGAGAACGGCAACTCTGGTCTTATCCTTCCATTGCTGGGCCGGATAGACTTCGTTGAGGGAGGAATTTAGGTCTGCATATGGGACATGTCCTTTTGGACATAGCACCCACACTCCCGTGTCTGCAGAAACAAGAGACGTTACTTGTGGTCACAATCCGCTGATTACCGTCTCGAAAGGGGTAGTCCCGACACCAGCGGACCGAGCCACTGCTCCCAAGTAGTCTCGACATAGGCCGGCATACGGTTCTGAAAGAAATCGTCTGGGCCCGTGAACGCGACTCCCCGAACAGCACGCCTCTTACGCAGCAGCAAGGAATCGAGGCCCTTGAGGTCCACCCAATCCTCGTACGTTGTTCCCAGCACTCGTCAATAGACCGTAATAATTGCGTGTCCGGGACCGACTCCAACCGCGCCTCTTGAACATCTCCATCTGTTGAAGGATCCGCTCGCAACTTCGCGGCGACTACCTCTTCGAGCGAGTACACCTGCACCTCCGCTTCCAGAGGCTCGCCGTACTCGTGGATAATCCGCCGCTTCAGCAGGTTCTCCTGGACCATCCAGCGGGGGTTGCAAGACCTCCTGCGCAGTCCGGTAGGCTCAAGCTGCCTGTAGCTCTTGACGGGAAGCTCCATAAGCCGGTCCATCGCGGGCGAATTCGATATCCTGGCGTTCCAGAGGTTGATCGTCGCTGCGTCTAATCAGAGCGCGTAACCCACAATCCTCTGGATGTTCAGCTGGTCCAGTCCCACCTGAAAGGCGTGGAGAACCTCAGCGAAGTCACCGCAGTAACGGGACATGGACAAGCACCATCCAGCAGGGTGCACTCTAAATCCGTAATCGACACTCTGGCCTCATCACCCCATATCTTCTGCACACCGAAGAAGTGTTCAGGATTGACTTGGATGAACCGATAGGTCGTGTCCCTGACCAGGTAGCCGCCTCCGGTATCTGGGACTTTGGTTCTGCACATCCGCGGGATCGGAGGATTCCGTTGTGATGAGGACGAACACTTCCCGCGGCGTCTGCTCCGTCAGGCCATGGTAGATCAGGGCTGACCAGTGCGAGACGACAGCGCGACCGACTAGAGCCATGGCACTCTTGAACTCATGGGACGCCGGGATGCCGGGGACTGCTGAGGAAGTGTCGGCTGAGCCGTAGCCGACAGGTCATCAAGACCACCCACATCAAGAGGGCATCCTTCAGTGGCACGGGAGTCCAACTGACCTCAGCCGCATGGCCGGACCATGGGGAGCTGCACAATGTCTTCGTCTTTCCCGGTTACGTCGAGTTCCGCCCTAACCCGAAGCCGTTGCCGACACTCCCAGATAATTGAGCCTCAGCAGTCCTTACCTGCGCTGTCCAGCAGGGCTAATGACCATCCTGCCTAGCACAGGTTCAATCAGCGTTCTCAGTTGTTCCAGGCTGGCCAGCTGGCGCGGTCCACAAGCAACGCTCGGATGGCGGGCGCAATTCGTTGGGAATCTCCATCACCGTCTGCGTGGAGTCCGCGTATGCACCGTCGAAATACGGCGAGCGGTTTGCCCCTCAACTTATATGCAGTGATGACGAAAACCTGGTCCGGTGCGGGGTCGGGCACGTAGATGCCCCGGAGGTAACGCCTCCCGGAAGTCTGTCCCATGGCGATGCGTGATCCCTCGCGTCCAGGCCGGTCTTTCCCTTGAACTCCAGCGTCTCGGTTTCGCCCATTGAGGCGAGTGCCAGGATGTCGTCGAGCTAACCCTATGGTTCAGCATCGAGTACCTCAGCTAGTAGTGGCTTGATGCAGTCCTTGCGCTTGCAGGCAAGGTCATCGTCTTCTCAAACTTGAGCCACCAGCATCCGAACAGTAGTCGGCTCTGTCTGTGCACCGCATAGATTGTGCGATTCTATCGAAGACACTGCTCTCCCTAAGCGGATATCGAGCGATTAATCCATTCAAGTCTCAATCATCCCCTAGGCCATGGAACCATGCCAGTTCACTAGGATAGGGGGCTTCGACCTTGGGCATTTCAAGGTGCTCGTCGGATTTCATGACAGTGCACCAATCTGGAGTAAGTTTTTCGATTTCGTCGCGCACTCGCCTTCACTCCGTCGCGCGGCCATCCTTGCGGGAAGATCACTCTCTTCCGCGATAGCCAATAGGGAGTTCTGCACTGCCGCCGAAACCATTTTGTGCGGGCCACGCCCCAGAGATTCAGCTGGTCTGTGGGCAACGGCTTCTATGGTATCCGAACAGTAGTAGAGCAATTCGACTGAATATACATCCAAAGCGAAAATGCTACCTTCAGCAAGCCTCTCTATTTCATTTGGCTGTCTATCGTCTTGGTCGATTAACCCGAATGCCTCCACATGGTGATGCTCTTGCGCGCTCCGGAGATCTTTCACCGCTTTAATCACTTCATTGCAACTCCCTATTTGGAATCACTGACAACTCTGGAAACAAGACCCCATACAACGGCAGGTCACGGCTGTTAGGCGTCCCCCTCCACGAAGAGGACTCTCTGACTTGCTCCCAAGATGTCCCGTTTCAGGTCCTCTGGCAATTGCGCGCCAGATCTGGAACTTCGGTGTCCCATGCTGTAGGCTGACTGCCTTTCCATAACACACGAGCGCAAGATGCGGCAGAGGATGGCCTGGCAGTCATCCACCTCGGCACTGGGTCCTCCCGCAGCGCGGACAGTCTTTGCGGAAGCGTCATTGACGCGCTCAAGTCGAGCGCCCGTCTCAACGAATCGGTCGGTGCCGGCTCACGATAGCTCGGAGAGTTCCGACAGCCGTCCGGTGCTGTCGCCCAGGATGTCCATCTTGTCCAGCAAGGTCAGCAGCAGGTTTGTCATCGGCGTGTCGGGCGGGAGAAGCGCAGGTGGCGTCCGCCCGAGATCTGGACCCCGCTGCCCGCAGCAAGGACGGGCAGGTTGTCGTGCAGGTACTGGTTGCTGTCAGCTGATGCCGCAGCTGTAGCTCGCCAGCACCTGATCCAGCAGCGAATCACCCCCGCCCTCGGTCGTCTGCAGCCCAAGGAAGTACGCGAACAGACTGACGTGGAAAGTGTTGATCCGGGCCAGCTTCGCGATCTTCGTCGCGTCGTTCTGGTGGTGCAAGAGCGGATGGTGCGGGTCGGGATACGTCCGCGAGCTGATCTCGCGCGACATGACGACTTTCAATTGATGCCCTGATGAAGAAGGGATTGAAACATTTGACCATGGGGGAGCAGGCCCAATGCGTCGCCGCTTATCGCATCACCCCGGGGAGTCGCCTTTCCACCAAGAGGATGTACTCGGAGCTGATGTACGCCTCACATAGCGCCGAGTCGGCCGCCCGGTGCTATGGTTGTACGCCGACCCGGCGGACGGCGGGTTGGAGCATCCCTTCCTACGCAACTTCAACCACCGGACCTTTTACGACCCTGGATGAATAGTTCGACGCCGGAGAGCAGCTTGTTTTAACCGCGAAAAAGCTGCCGGCCCCGGGAAGTCCCGGGGTCGGCAGCGGGCATTCCATGCCGACAGGCGCCGGCATGGTCTGTGGTTGCGGGTTAGCGGCTAGCGAGCAGCCGTGCCAGCGGAGCTGACCCATTCCGCCATGGTGTCGCCCTCAAACCGCACGTAGGAGATTTTGCCCTGCCTTCCTACCTCTGCCTCGGGGGCCATCTCGTGGATGTCTTTCGAGCAGAGATCGCTCCGCGCGTGAGTAGCGAGGTCAGTGGCGCAGGCCAGCACGGGCCGAATGCGTATTCCAACCGCGTTCCGGCCCTCGCCCAGAGCCTCAACGATGTCGGGCTCAGCGGTCGCCTCCGCTTTCGGCCAGCCTTCCGCGCCGGCAAGCAACTTGGGCAGAGTGGTCACCACAACTATCCAGCCACCGTCATTGTTGAAGTCGCTGCTGTCCAGAGCTTCCAGCTCCGTCCTGTTCCTTGCTTGAGACCAGTTGGCGTTTAAGCCGGCGTATGTGGTGCCGACGATTTGGCTGCCACTCTCGATGCGAGTCACCCTCGTGAGAGCTTGTCCGGGATCGTCGGAACGGGTCCGGAAGGTGTACTGCACTTCATAGTGGGTGGCCCCTTCGACTTTGGGCCACACGGAAACTAGCGTGGGCAAATTATTGTTCGCCGAATCCGTCACCAACGTCGAGGCGGACCGGGTATCTCTGGTGGAGAAATCCTCTCCGAGAAAACGACCAATCCCAGGGGTGGAGAGAGTGAAGGATGCTGACGAACCCGGGGCTCCGGTGATCTCAATGATTTGGTTCGCCCAAGGTAGGGGCACCCTCTGTTCGCGAGCACTGGCATCAGCCACAGGTAGGCTTACGATCGTCGGCACTGCCTTCGTTGCGAAATCAGCCTCGGAAATGCCGAGTTCGGCCGGCGAAGGGGCGCGCCTTTCAAGGGTGATGGTGTAGGCAGGTTTTCCGTTCACGTGTTCCGGGTTAGGGGTGATGTTGCTCCACCGGAGGTTCAGGAAGAAGCAACGGAGGTCGTTGCAACTCCATGTGGCTCCAGTAGCCTGAGAGCCGTCAGCGTAGGAGACTGCAGTGAGGACTGTACCATTTCTGAAATCCAGGTCCTGGTTCCCATCTTGTTCAAGTAAGTCGGCGGCCCACCCATGCTCACCACTCTCACCATCTATCGTGGGCTCGGAAGTCTGTGCTGAGACTTCGGTGGCCATTCCAAACACCGCCAGCAGGGCTGCCGCGACGCAGACTCCGAGCAGCCCGGCCCAGGTCCTGCTGCCCCCCCCCCGGCAATTCTTCGTAATCATTTCCATGTTCTCGCCTCCTTAAAATAGGGATAGTGTATGCTCGCCGCCGGCGTGAATTGGCCCCGACGACATACCAATAGTACAACATAAACATGCTCGGCGCAGTACCAAAATGGCTCCGGAAGACCGAATTTTGCCAGCGCGCCCGGTCCGCCGTAAAACCGATTCCTGGCCCTGGCCGCATCATTGACGCCGCGGCGCGGTTTTGCGTAGAAGCAAGGTCATCAACCGCCTTCCGCGTCGGAGGTTATGCAACCATGCCCATTACGCAGAACGGCGTCGAACTCACCGTAGAGATTTCGGAGAAGGCCGCCGGGCAAATCAGGTACTTCGCCCGGAAAGAGGGCATCATCGACAATGTCGGCCTGCGCGTGGCGGTCCAGGGCGGCGGCTCCGGGCTGACCTACGACCTCTTGCAATTGATGCCCTACTGTGTCGCGAATGTGATTGCATTGCCCCACAAAAATCGACAAAGTACTTTTTTCTTGTGGGATATTCGGAGTAAGGTGATCACACTGGCTGCAGCGGAAAGGTCTGTGACCGGAAACGGCCGTCGCTTCCCAGAATCCGCGGTTATTCAGGCATCGTATGCAGACGGCCAAATCCGAATTCAGCAGACTGTTTTAATGGTTGTGTCCCCAACAGGCATTGCCTGACTTGCATCTGTTGCGCTTGGTATAACGTTTCCCAGCCGATTCAACTCGGGCAAATAGGCTGGGGCTATTCCATGCTGGTTTATGTCTCTCACAGAGGAGGATAAGGAATGGATGGTACATTTTCGCGTCGCAGCTTTCTGGGTACTGTAGGCGGAGGACTGGCCCTTTCGATCTTGAGCGCCTGCGTGGCGCCATCGCCCGCGGCCGGGGAAGGAGACGCACAGATGGCGGAAACCGTAACGGTGCAGCTGATGTTTTGGCCCGTAGGGGGGGAAAGAGGAATTGCGGCCATGCAGAAGGCCCTGGCTCCCTTCCAGGAAGCCAATCTCCATATCGAAGTGGAACAACTTGCCACGCCGTGGGGCGACTTGCACGACAAATTCCTGACCACCGCCGCCGGCGGGGTTCCTCCCGACGTTTCGGCGGTGGACAATTACTACCTCACCCAATTCGCCTCGAAGGGAATCCTGTTGGCCTTGGACGACCGGGTGGCGGGCGACGACAGCGTCAGCGGTGATGACTACTTTGAAGCCGCCTGGAACGAAGGCGTATGGTCCGGACAAAGGTGGTCGATGCCTTACATAGGCAGTACCCGGGTGCTTTACTTCAACGTCGATCTGTTTGAAGCAAAGGGCATTACGAGACCCGACGAACAATGGGAAGCGGGTACCTGGACCTGGGAAGCGTTCCTTGAATCGGCGCAAGCCCTGACGGATCGGTCCGGAGGGCCTGTGGATGCCGTGTACGGATGCACGGCCGACACCTCCATGTGGGGCGCCTTGCCTCCCTGGATCTGGGGCGCGGGCGGACATCTTCTCAACGACGATCGCACCGAATGCCTTATGAATTCGGCCGAATCGGTAGAAGCCATCAAGTTCTGCCAGGACCTGATCCATACTCACGAAGTCGCGCCCTCGCGCGAGGCAACCCAGGACGTGGATCTCGTCGGGACCGGCCGCATAGGCATTTGGGCCTCCTGGCGGGGCTTGGTCATGCGGTACCGCAGCTTCGATTACACGTGGGAAGCCGTGCCGTTTCCCATGGGATCCGAGGGCCAACTCACGCTGTACAAGGGCAACTCCATGGTAGTCGCCAAGGTGGGCAAGAACCTGGACGCGGCATGGGAGCTCTGCAAGTACATGTCGAGCCAGGAGGCCGACGCCATCTGGATTAGCAACGGCGGGGCCACACCGCGGCGAGACAACATTGATGTCTTGCTGGCCAGCACTCCCCCCCAGAACAACCCCTATTTCTATACGCCTTTGGATGAAGGCTGGGCGCGCACGTTGCCCTTCAGTCCACTCTGGATCGAATGGACCCGCAGCCTGGATCCGTTCCTGGACCGGGTATTCCTGGATGGTGAGGACGTGCAGGCCGTGATGGATGAAGCCGTGGTGGAAATCAACGATATTCTGCAGGAATCCTAGGTTTTCCGATCCGATGCCCCGTTGCGGAGGAGAACCGCAGGCCAAGCCCCGTCGGTAGGCACAGGTTCACCGGCTCCTGCCTCATACATAAAAGGCCGTCACGCTGCGCGGTGCGCGGGCGGCCTTCTCTTTGGTGATTGCGGGCGGCAAGATGCGCGGGCCGGAATTGTAGCTTGCCATTCACTCCCCCATGTTTAGGCTGCGTTACGCCCAGTTGGAAGAGCTGCACGGCTGGCTCTTCGTTTCCCCCTGGATATTGGGTTTTCTGGCCTTCATTATCGGTCCCATGTTGGTGTCGGTGTACTTGGCCTTTACCAACTGGGACATTCTGACCCCGGCCCAGATAGTGGGCGTCGACAATTTCGTCAAGTTAGCCACCGACGATCCTCTGGTGGGACAGGCTCTGAAAGTCACGTCCGTCTACGCGTTGGTTTCCATACCGCTGCAGGTGGTGCTGGGCCTGATCCTGGCCCTGTTGCTGAACGAGAAGATCAAGGCCATGTCTTTCGTGCGTACGGTGTTCTATCTGCCCAGCGTAGTGTCGGGCGTGGCGGTGGCGCTCCTGTGGAGATGGATTTTCAGTCCCGACTTCGGCCTGCTGAATGCAGGTCTGCATATGATAGGCATTCAGGGTCCGGCCTGGCTGGCCGACAGCCGCACGGCGCTGGCCGCGCTGATCCTGATGAGCCTGTGGGGAGTGGGGGGGCGGCATGATCATTTTCCTGGCCGGTCTGCAGGGGGTGCCTACCGCCCTGTACGAGGCCGCCGAAGTGGACGGGGCCAACAGCTGGGTCCGGTTCTGGAACATCACCTTGCCCATGATTTCGCCGGTTATTCTCTTTCAGACCATCATCGGCATCATCGGGGCCCTGCAGGTATTTACTGAAGCTTTCGTCATGACGGAGGGCGGCCCCAAGAACGCCACGCTCTTCTTTATGCTCTATCTCTATCGCAACGCCTTTGAGTTCCTCAAGATGGGATATGCCTCGGCCCTGGCCTGGGTGCTCTTTGTCTATATTCTCGCGTTGACATTGCTGGTGCTGCGCTTCTCGGCCGCTTGGGTCTACTACGAAGGCGTGGCTACCCGGGGCGAGACCTGATGGCCTCCCCGGCGCACTCTTTCGCTTCGAATCCGGCCGGGACCCACTGGCGCACCAACCGTCGTCTGCATTACGCGGTGAAGATGACCTATGTATATTTGCTGCTGGCGGTGGGCGGCATTTTCGTCTCGATACCGTTCCTGTGGATGCTCTCCACCTCCCTCAAGACCCTGGGGCAGACATTTCTCTTTCCCCCCATTTGGTTCCCCCAGCCGGCCCAGTTCTCCAACTATCCGAAAGTCTTCGAGGTTCTGCCTTTCCTCCGTTATTTCGTCAACACGGTATTCGTAACCGGTCTCAGCGTGGCGGGCATCCTGTTCGCCAGCAGCCTGGGGGGGTTCTCGTTTGCGCGGCTCCGGTGGCGCGGCAACTCCCTGTTGTTCGTCATCGTCTTGAGCACCATGATGTTGCCGCCTCAGGTCACCATGATTCCGAAGTTCATCCTCTTTCGGCATCTGGAGTGGCTGGACTCCTACAAACCGCTCATCGTCCCCTCGCTGTTTGGGACTGGCTTTCAAATTTTCCTGTTTCGTCAGTTTTTCGCGGCGATTCCGAAGGAGATCGACGAAGCGGCCCATATGGACGGATGCGGTTTCATCCGGACCTATTGGCGCATCATCCTTCCGTTGTCGGGCCCGGCGATCATCACCGGTTTTCTCTTCTCGTTTCGGTATCACTGGAATGATTTTCTGGAGCCGCTGATCTACATCAACAGTCACGACAAATTCACTCTGGCCTTGGGCCTGCGGCTCTTTCAGGGGGAATTCTCAACGAACTGGCCTTTGCTGATGGCGGCTTCGACCATTGCCATGCTGCCCGTCCTGCTTACTTTTTACTTCGGACAGCGCTACTTCATTCAGGGCATCGTAGTGTCCGGGGTTAAGGGCTGAACCCGGGTTGCAACCGGAACTCCGGCTTGGGCATCGGAGCCGCAGCAATCGGTTTTCCTGATCCCGGGATCAGGAAAACCGCAATGGCTCCCGTCGGCCAACCCGCAAGAGAACCAGGGAGTGATTCCCGGCATCGCGGGCGGGAAGATGGAAGTTGTGTGCGCGGCAAAGGTGGTTTTGGTTGTCCAGGTGAAGACATAAGTCGAAAGAACAAACGACAGGTATGCCAACGATCCTGGCGGTGTCTGGTTACGCATTCGGTGACCGAGCTATATATATTGTGAAGCACAAAAAACGTGATCATGTATGTATCCATGTCTGTGGACGAAGAAACCTGTCGGCTTGCCCGCGTCAAGGCCACAGGGAGGACACCGCGGTTTCGGCGCTGGTCCGTGCCTACCTGGTCGACTTGGTTCAGGGCCGGGTTGCCGAGACCCGATTCGAACGCTTGCGTCGCCTGCAGGACGAGACGTTGGAGGCTGTCCACGCCCGGGGCGGGGGCTTGCATGCCGTCGACAACCTTCCCCGGGACGCACTGCACGAGCGCGCTGCACTTCCTTGACACCAACATTCTGATCTGTGCAGTCAGCACTGCGATCGAGGAGGTGGGAAGGCCGCGTCGGGCTCTCGACTTGCTTACGGCAAGCAACCTCGTGCTGTCGGTACAGGTCCTGCAGGAGTTCCATGTTCAATCGACCCGTACCTCGCGGCCGGAGGCACTGACACACGATGAAGCGGTGGTCTTTATTGCATCCTTGCAGCGCTTCCCGGTTCAGACGATCACCCGCGACGTAATGCACGCAGCCCTTGCCATCCGTGAGCGGTGCGGTCTTTCCTGTGGGGATAGTGCCACCCTTGCTGTGGCACATGCCTATGGCTGCGATGCCGTGTACACGGAAGGTCTGAGCACCGAGCAGGATTACGATGGTGTGCGCGTGATCAACCCTTTTACCTGTTCACCGCATCGATTCCGGTGACCATCGACACCGCAAAGCACGGTCTCGCATACCTTTCTTGCACGGCTTTGACTGGTTCTCCTTGCGATCTGAAGCAGATGGAGGGGACGCGGGCGACCCGTAGAACTACGACGGGAAGTACTGCTTGGACCTCCGCTCCACTTTTCCGTTTTCCCCACGTCACCCGCCCACCGCCAAAATCGCTGGAACCAGGCCGTGACAGGCCACAATATCGCAAGTTCCTGGCTCGCCTACAGGGCGAGATCGGCAACTCCCGATCTGTGCCTGTTTGTCAACAGCCGGTCCATCGCGCTCCCGGGCTGTACAAATAGCTGCCACTCGGTATGGTCTTGCGTTACCACCTCGAGAAAGTGGTTTTTCGCCTCTGGGAGACTGGTCTTCAGGCACAGGACAGGTTCGTTGCGGATGTCGAGCGGGACACCTCGATATCCCAGAGGTTCAGACCGACGTGCCCCCACGCCGGTTTGAGAATGTAGGAGTCCTGGGTTGCCGCCATGCGTTCTCTCATCCAGAAGTGATGCTGTGCGATTTCGGCTCTCCACGCCGGCTCACGGACCAGATTGTTCAACTCGTATGGATCTGCCTGCAGGTCGAAGAACTGCCACGGCTCTCCACCGTTGACATCGCCCAGCACGGTATATTTGTATCTCTCGCTGCGAAATCCCCTCCAGGTCTCAACGTGAAAACTGCTGTTGGCCCGCATTTCCGCCACGTATTCCAGCAGTACGCCTGGACGCTCCAGCCGATCGCAACTGCCGCGGACGAGGGGTGCCAGATTGGTGCCGGGAAGCGGGTTTTGGGGGGACAACCCACACAAGCCCAACAACGTGGGAAACAAGTCCTCTGTGCAGGTAGGAATGGAGATCCGCGTACCGGCTCTTTCGGGATGTCCGGGATCCCGGACAATGAGGGGAATGCCGATGGATTCCTCGTATGGATATTGCTTGAGGGAAGTAGGCAACCCATGGCATCCGCCCATTTCCCCGTGATCCGAGAAAAATACCACTATCGTGTCCCTGTCCAGGCCCTTCTCCCCGAGCCAGGTGCGCAGACGCCCCACATTCCAATCCAGGTTTTCCACCATTGCATAGTAGATCCGTCGCAATGCCAAGAATCGATCATGTTCTTTCTGATCCCGGGCGCAGAAACTGGGAGGCACCTCGATGTCTCTATCCTTCCACTTGGCTTCCAGAGCCGCCGGTGCTTCATAGGGAAAGTGCGGAGGTTCGACTGAAATGATGCAGCTAAAAGGCCTGTTGGCATCGGGACGGTTTGCAATATGGTCCATGGCCAGATCGAACAGGCCATCCGTCTGATACGTTTCAAGCAAACGGGGGGTCGGATCGTCGTCTTCGTAATAGCACGTGTCGAAATGGCCATTCCGCAACTCGAATCCCAGCCACTTTTCCCAGCGTCCCTGATGCACCCTGGGCACGGGTGTCAAATTCGCTTTGCGGGTCGAGTGTCCGGGAAGCAGGGCGTGGCCGCCATAGAGATGCCATTTGCCCAGATAGATCGACTCGTAACCGGCATCGTTGAATTCATCGGCCAGGGTCCTTTCCGCCGGCGACATGCGCCATTCGATGCCCGGCACGAAACGGGAATGTGCGTACTCGCCCGTCATCAGCGTGAATCGGAAGGGCACACAAATGGGGTAGGTGGAACAGGCATTCGAAAAGGAAACCCCCTCGCGCACCATCCGATCCAGATGGGGGGTCTCGATGTTGGGATCTCCAAACGCCCTGATGGCGTCTCGTCGCAGTTGATCGCAGAAAATCACCAGCAGATTGGGTCTGGAATCCGACATTGGATCTCCTCCGTGCAAAGCGAGCTCATACGGCCTGTGCACAGGGACACAGACGGCGCGGCTCGCGCTGCCTGCCATCCCTGTAGTCGGCAGGGACTTCAAGCAACACGCAATCTCAAAATCGAATTCTAACAGGCAATGGTGGAGACAGATTTCCAGGGTCGGCCGGGATCATGGGGCCATAGCGTATGCAGGGCCTGGTCTGCGCAGCGGGATTTATCGTGGTTCAGGTCGGGGGTCAAAATCGCCTTGCAGGAGGCCAGCAGGTGTGGATGGTAGGCGTGGTGGGTGGCATGAATGCCAACACAGGAAAAGTTCCACTGCGTATTCGGCTATCAGACAGCGCAGACGCCATCACATTTTGTTTGGGACTTCGTATCTGTCTTCCATCGGAGGGCATTACTCAACCGAGCTCCGACCGACAACACTCCACCTTGCTCTCTTCCTCCCGCGCCTGCACGGCCTCATAGGTTGCCTGCAAGCCGCACCGCCATGTCGCCCGAAATCTCCGCGTGTGACAATTCACCAGGTTCGAGAGTGCTTGGCGGCTGACACCAAGGATCTTCGCCCCTTCGGTGACGTCGAGGGCGAGTGGTCAGACAGGCTGAATGTACCACTTTATCTGGGTGCGGCAAGTTCTCCCTCGGCATTGTGGTTCTCCGTTCGTCAATGGCGCTCGATCCACTCCGCATCGTAGACATCCCCGTCCCCGAAGCCGAAGATGACATGCCAGTTGGCCTTTACAGTGACCGACCAGTAGCCCCTCAAGCTCGCCGGGCGATTTGTTGTCAGGCATGAGCCAGATTCCGAGGCGGGGCTTACCTTCAACGATTGTTCCGGCCTTTTCGGGTCTGACGGACAGTTCGATGCTCACCGCTTGGAGTCGGTCGGACAAGGCTTGCCAGCGAGCCTCCAAATCATCGTTTGCATCCACTATTTATGCCGACGACTCTCCGCCCCGCGACCTTGATTTCAAGGCTAGGGGCGGCCAGGAGATTATCAATGCCGCTCTTGTCCAAGATGCAGGCAGAACGCATGGTGACGAATTGGGGTTGGACATGAACCTTATCTGACTTCTATTCCTTGTTCGGCAGCAATCTTAAGCTCGTCTTCCGAATATTGAACCGCTCGGAGGTCGTTCTCTCCTCTTTCGAGACGGACGAGTATGCCGTCAACATCATCCAAGTCCGATGCTGCTTGGGCGAATCCTCTTATACAGTCCCAACTGTGCGTCGTGGCGATTACCTGCACATTGTTCTCTTGAGCTGTTTGCAAAACCATGCGCCAATAATCCTCTTGTATCAAATAGTGGATGCCGTTCTCTGCTTCGTCTATGAGCAGGAAGCCCTTCCTGCTGTTCACGAGAGCCAGCGCAAGACTGAACAAACGCAATGCACCGTTACCCAGACTGATGCCCAGCCTGAGAACAAGTTTCAGGAGCTGGCCTTCGGTCAGCCGACCCTGGCCTTCATTAACGCGGCCCGCCGGGAACTGGATTGGCGCCGCTCCCGGCGGGACCACACGGTGGCCGCCTTTCTGCTCCAGCACCTGCACGACAAGCGAGGGCAGGGACTGTCCAATCAAATGCGCTACTCCCGGGCCTTGGCGCCCCGCTATTGCATTGACTGGTGGCGGCGGCATGGTCATGACACCTCGCCCCTGATGGATGTCCAGGCCTTTCTGCATCGGCGGACGGTCTGGCGGTATGCCAAGGGCATACCCCGACCCGTGGCCGGGCGGGCCCCGTCATCGCGCTCGGGGACGCGGCCCGCGACTTGCCTGCCACCGCGCCCCCGGCCGATCTGGTGTTGACTTCGCCACCCTACAGCAACGTGACCAACTACCGTACCGACAACTGGCTGCGGCAAGGGGTGCAAGGTGGGACACAGAGCCTCTCTGGACCGTTCTTCATGCCTGGGAACCCAGGAGCAGGAGCCAAGGCCGCCGGCGCAGGAGGGGTGCAACCCCTGTCCACCCTGTGCCTCGGAAAAACGCGCAGAGGGAAAGCACATCCCTCCGCGACGCGCCCTCTGTGGGCCTGAGCGGGAGACCGGAGCTGCCCCGGCAGGACAGGTGGGATACCTGTCCGACCCCTATACGGATCACTCCCGCGAGCAACCTCATTCTACCGCAGAAGCCTCACGCAAGTTGCAGGAATGCCCGGCAGAAGCAGATGCGGCATTCCTTCCGGTATCGCGGTACCCGTCACTGGGCAGGGAAGCGGGGCCGGGGATCGCAATTAGGTGATTCGGGATATCATTCTGCGCGCGTTGTTCGGCCGATTCCAGCCTGGGATGACCTCTAGGGGTATCTTTCGCGCGCAAGGCCGTCGTACGGGCCCGAATCCCCCGATTCTGGCAATTGAAGTGGACAGGCGGCATTGATTTCAATCTTCACTGTCCAGTGCAGTCATGTGCGTTGGACAGTGACTGCGGCTTGTGGCAGGGCCTACCGGTCCAAGAGCAAGGCGGCCATGCACCGTCAGACATCGGGGGTATGCTGTACCGGTCCGTGTCCGAACTGACCCTCCAGCCGGTCTTGGAGCCGGCGGGCCAGATCGACGGAATCCTTCCAGAGGATGTGGTTAATCTGGCGGGTGTCGAAGCGCAGATAGTCTTGGCAATCCTCGCGGCAGGTATAGATAACCGGCAGGCCCAACCCATGGGCAAAACCGGCCTCATAGTAAACGTTGCCATTCGTGAGGCCTTCGGGGATGGCGCTGCCAGCTCTGCAGAATTCCTCGCAGGTGAAGTCGGCGACCACGATGCGCGAGCGGCGAATGCCGGCCATGACCCGGTCGTCCAACTTGTCGGAGTGGAGATTGTCTTCATCTACCCGGTGCGGTGTGTAGCCGGCTTGGGCAATGCCCTGGGCAAAGCCATTCTTATAGGTCTGATCAAGCGAGGGATCGAACCACATGGCCACAAATACCTGCTGGCCTGTGCCTTGCTCCCGTAGCTGTTCTTCTACCCATAGGCGCGCCCTCAGAGTCCATGTTGCGGGTCCCACAAACTGCAGGTTCATGTTTTGGTGATCTCGTTGCCGAACCCACTGCTGTTCATCAATGTGGGTCCAGAATTCTTGCAGTTCCTCTTCCTCCGTACAGGCCGCGGCCGCAAGGCGAAATGCGAAATACTCCTTCATGATGTCTATACGAGCCGCTTCCTCTTGGGGGAGGCAGATCTCTTGTTGCATCAAAAACTCGCGCATGAGATAGAACAGACGATCTGCGGCAGGCGGTGTCCTCGGGTATTGTTCCGACACCGTGGCATGGTCCAAGGTGGGAACCAGACTGGCCAGTTCGTCCCTGGGCCTTTGCAGGACTGCAGAGCGCGGGGATCGGGTAGGGGCATCGGGCACCAGCAGCCCGGCTTCCAGGTTCTGACGATAGATCCAGTAACTCAGATTCGCCTTCTCACGCGGCGTGGTTCCGGCCAACTGGCCAATGGGTTCGCCGCGATGGGCCATTGAGGCCCAGCTGCCCTCCAACCTGTACACGCCGCCGGCGCAGGGAGAATAGAACAGGCACGACCGCCCCGCGCGCCGGGGAGCGCTGTCGAGCGGTGTGTTCCAAATCGGACAAGCAATCTGTGTCATGTGGTTTCTCGCACTTTGCCCTGATCATTCAGCCACGGCCACTGGGGCAACCTCCCCGACCGGCTCGCTCATGGGGCATTCGGCCCAAACCGGATCGAGTCCGGATGCACCTGCAGAATCTGGATCGGCAGCCGCCGTCGCCTTCAAAGATCCGCGGAGACCCGGTTCCGTTGTGCAGACCGCACCAAAAGGACCTGCGAAGCGGCCCGTAGGCCCAGGAGCCTTCACCCGCGCGGGGAGCATCTGGGAGCAGTGGTCCCACGCGCAGAAGGCCGTCATGGGGTCTGATGGCGCTTCATCAGCGCGTGAATGGTGGCGTGTAGCCAGGCCTGATCGTCACGCGGTACCCGCACTGACAGGACCATTCCGTCGGCCGTGTGCAACCGCGACCAGGTACGGTCCTGCCCATCGTATCGGTATATGTTCCGCCAACGGACAAAACGGTGACCCAAACTGCCACCGTGGTACAGGCCGCAGGTGTCCAGGACCCACGGCTCCCTGTGCACCTGCAAGAGGGCAGAGCCCAAAACGAGCATCCCTGTGACCCCGACAGCTGCGAGTTGGGTGGCTCCCAGCAAGTTGGACAGACCGCCACCTATACCCAGCACCAAGGCCAGCAACTTCAAGGACTGCAGAAACGAAAGAGGGGAGATTTCCACCTGCAGCAGCCTGGAAGTCTGGGCCACCACTTTGATATAGGGACGGGTGCCCTGTGGCGGATTCGCCAGATACTCGTCGGGAATCGGAGTGGGCTGGGCCTGCAAATGGTGCAGAAGCTGCAGGCGGCGATGATGCTCACAGGGTGGATCCAACCGGATCGCAGCGCGGCGTGTGAAGTGATCCAGATACTTTTGATAGAACGCGAAGCTGGTGGTGTCGGCCTCCCGGTACCAGGTGTCCACCACCGCTTGGTACAACTGCATCAGCAAATCGCCACGCTGCGCTGGGTGGCCAGCCAGGAGTGCTGTACACACGCCACGACCTTGGTAAACTCCTCGCTCCCCGCGTCCTGCCGCTTGTGAATGGCATCCATGACCGGACCTGTGAGTCGTCCTTTCTCTTCCCGACAGTGCCGGTGGGACAGGGGCCCGAGCCGGAATTGCCGGCAGACGGGACAGCGCCATCGGGTCCGGTTCATGCGGCAGCCCCTGGGTTGCCATCGGCTACGATGCTGCCCGAAGGCACGTAGAGATCCAGAATGCGCAGAAACAACTTGTGGTTGCCGTCGGTGTACGCGGTGACCCCCAAGTCGTTGTGCGGGACGCCGCGCCGGACCGTGCGGACTTTGGCGGGCCCGGACTGGGCGGCCACCGTACCTGTATATCCGGCTTCAAGCACCGTCCGGCCGCTCACTTCGGCTGTGCTCCCAGCTGCCACAGCAGCGTGGACGAGGTGAGGTTTAGAGCGAGATCCATCAGAGCTGGGACAGGACCACCTTGCGGGCCCGGCGCAAGGCGGCCGCCGCCCAAGGCGGCTCCCCTGGCACGAGGCGGGCAAGGTGTCCGACGGTCAGGCGATTCAAGGCCGCCGCGAACTCGGGGTAGGTCTCGCATTCCACACAGTGGGCCGCCACGGCATAGACCCGCGCCAGGTCCACATCCGCCGCGGTCCGATTCCGGGCCCACTGGGCACTGCCTGGTACCCGCTTGGCCGCGTGCTGCAGTTCCTGTTGGCGGCGAAGGGTCTGTTCGTACAATTCCTGTAGATAGGCGACCGTGGCCGCACGCTCCTCCCAGCCACGGGCCACCTTGGCCCGCACCGTCGGGGCCACGATCTGCCACGACTGTTTATAGTGACGTTTCATGTTTCTTCTCCGCGCTTTGTCCTCTATGATACCATAGGGGGACATATGACCCCATTTAACAGATTGCAGGACAGAAGCGGAACCCTTATGATACTGACCAACCCGACAGATGTGCAGGCATGTCCGATCTGGGGCGATCTGGATCCCGTGCACACACGGATACTCGGCTCCATGGTAGCCCAAACGGTTGGATCCTGCGTGCAGACTGTGCTCGACCACACTGGATTGGCCCGCATGTCCGCGTATGCCGGCAGCTGGTTCTGGCTGCGCCTTGAAGCTCTACCGTCGAGCCACAGTGGCTCGACTTGCAGGAGAAGGCATATCTGAGCTTCTGGGTCCATGATCAGAATCAGCGCTACGGTCTGTTCGGTGCCCGCGGCAGTACCGGGAAACCCCGAATCTAACCGCGGCCCGCGTGGAGGAGTGGTCCCAGCGCCGGCCCGCCATGGAGGCGTGTCTGCTCTCCTTTCTACGCGAGGTGATCCGCCAGCAGGAAATACAATTGCATCCCGTAGACCGGCAGCCTCAGATCTACGTGGTGCAGGCTACCCCTGGGCCATGCCTCCCTCGCCACCACCATCCGCTACGTGCACGTGCAGCCCGAGGAAAGTTCGGGCCACGCTCTGGCCCGTCTAACGAGAACGCGTGAGTCCGATGGCCGCCCCGTTCCCAGAGGGTCGTACAGGTACCGTCCCGGAGCGCGTTAGCGGGGCGGCTTCGATCAGAGAGTAAAGGATTTCTGCCATGCGCAAGCCCTAAAGAGTTGCGCATATGGACATGGTGGGATGAGTACCGCAACAGTCGCAGGGCGACAATGGCTTGAAATGCCGGATTGCTCTCATCGCTTTCTGCACCGAGGCGTTCCTCGACATGGTGGATCAGATCGTATATCGGATGGTCCGTATTCAGGTTGATGTGCAAGATCCCTTGGTTCGAGCGCACGTTGAACATCTGGTATCCGTCCAAATGATCCGGGTTGAATTGGTATGCAAGGTCCTTTTGCACCAACGTCTTGGCAAGCTGCTCTGCATCCTGGTCTGAGCGGCCAGACTCAATGAACTGTTCCACTAGACCCGCTTCCCGCTTGTCTGGTGGAATCTCCGTGCGATCTCTATCAATCCTGGTGGGCGTCTCACTACCTCTTGCAATAGCGTTCCTGTCAACATCAGTGGCATTCTCTATAACTCTTTCTTCTGGGCGCTTCGTGCCGCCTGCTCTCTTTCGCTGCTCAAACATCTGCCTGATGGCGCGCATCATGGCCCGTGTCTGACTACGGATGTCCGCGACAATGGTGTAAATGGGATCATCATCGATACCCATCTCATCCAAGACGACTTGCGTAGAGCGGTCATCGCGGGCGACAGTCTTGGCAGCTTGGATGAAGTTCGCTACCATCTGCTTGTTGTGGTCTACGCCAAACAGTTCGTCGCAAGCCCGACGAAAGCACACTGATTGACCGCGAAATCATGGAGTGCCTGATTACGCTGTTCCGGCAATACCCCTTCGTGACTGTGACCGGGCCGCGACAATCCGGCAAGACGACATTCTGCCGTACAGCCTTCCCGGATCTGGCGTATGCCAACCTGGAAGCGCCTGCTCAGCGGGAATGCGCCGAGTCTGATCCCGCGGTTTTCTTTCACAGTTCGGCGGGGGTGCTAGCCTGGATGAGAGTCGGCACGTTCCTGCTCTCTTGTTCTACCTTGCAGATCCTCGCCGACGAATGGGGCAACAACAGTCTTTTCGTACTCACCGGCAGCGAACAGTTCAAGCTCTCCGATGCCATCAGCCAGTCGCTGGCAGGCCGGACGGCGTTGCTTCGACTGCTGTCGTTCCCTCTGGCTGAACGGCAGAAAACAGGCGTCGGCGTTGCAGTTGACGGCATCCTCTACTCAGGCTTCTGTACCCGCATTCTCGATCAAGGCCTTGATCCTCGCAAGTGCTCGGAGGCTACAGCGAGGTTTTAGAGCATCAGTCCAGAGGTGATTGTCGTCTCTGCCGGGTTCCTGAACCACTGTCTCCGCCAATCTGTGCTCGCGACAAAATCCAACTCTGCCGGGTGGTGTCAAGGGTTGCCTCGGTATCCGCAGGGTCCTGGCCCCTTGGAAGCCAGGATGCTGCAGTCCAGTTTCCATCTCCTATTTCAAGTGCAGCCGCAACAGCAGATCCTGAAACTGGATGTCCATGGTCTCGGCCTGCAGTTCCGTCCGGGAGTACGGGTTGTCGTAATGCGGGAAATCGGACAGCGGCACTGCCGCGCCGTGGCGCCGGAAAGGCGCGTCCCAACCAAACCTGAAGGTGTCGCCCTGCAGCGAGTCGAACGTTACCTGCAGATCCTCTACGTCCAGCCGTAGTCCACGCACTTTGTCCCCGAAATTGCGGAAGGAGCCGTCTCGTTCCTTGCGGCCCAGCTGCAAAATCCAGGCCGTACGAGGTCCCTCGGCTCTCTGTTCGCGCCGGGCGGCGGAGCCGGGCTGCAGAATAAACCGGGCGAGCTGCAGACTGGAGGCGGACACTCCGGTCAGCCGAGCCGCGGTTTGCTGGGTGAGAGGCGTGACGGGCCGGGCCTTTTTCGCCGCGGCGACGCGTGGCCCTCTGCGCCGTCGCCAGCGCACGTTGGCCCGTGGTCAGATCCCGTCGCGCAAACCGAAATCCAGGATCCTGTCCGCGGGTTACAGGAGACCGTGCATGTCCCAGCATGACCGCATCAGAGCAGCCGTGATGGCACCGGCCACGGAAGCAGCCCCGGCGCAGAGGGAAAAGCCCGTGCGCATGACCGTCTATCTGCTCAGGCCCCTGGTCCGGACCACAAAACTGCGGGCCCTGGAAGAGGAATCGCCAGCCTCGGCCGGGGTGGCGGCCGCGCGGCAGGCCTATCTGCAGCAACCCGCGCCGCAGTGGGGCGTGCCTTCCGGGTGTGCTCTGGCCTCACCTGGCACCGCGGATCGGCGTCGATATCACGTGACCGGACAGCCCACCACGTCCTCCGGTCATGATAGAGTTGAGGGGAGGGCAGTCGCGGGCCGCCTCCAGGGCTCCCGCGACGACAGACGCCATGAGGGTGTCTGGGACGTTCCGCCGCGGAGGTGCGGGACGGCCCGGGCCCCTGCAGCTCCCCTCATGACAGGAGAGAGACATGGAGATGATCAACAAGGCAGCCTACGAGGACCTCAGGGCGGCTGGCATGGAGGAGACGCAGGCCATCGCCATCGCGTCCCACATTCCGGACTGGTCGCAGTTCGCCACCAAGCAGGACCTGAGCGCGTTGCGCCAGGAGCTGCACCAGGGCATGCATCGCCTGGAAGTGCGGATCGTGTTCTGGATGTTCGGCCTGCTGGTGGCGGCCGGCGTCGTGGACCGGCTGCTGTGGTGATCGGAGTCTGTCGCGGGGCCGGTTTGAGACTGGCCCCGCCCCGCACTTCTTCCCGGCCTCCGTCCAGGCCACATGCCAGGGGCACGGGCCTTGAGAGGCGTACCCTCTGCCCACACCGGCAGCGGATCTTGGGCCGGACCGCCTTGCATGCAGAGCGGGATGGCGGACTGGACTTTTGATCCGTCTCCTGTGCCGGCGCGGGGGCCGTCCCGTCCCCCAGGCTGGCAGCGGTGTGGGCCTCACGAGGGAGCGCCCGGGCCGGTGCCCGTCAGGGGACAGGGGCCTGCGGCCCTCCACCGGCTCCAGATCATCGAATGCGCGGTCCCCGGGATCAGGGTAGCAGCCATCGGTCCCGACCCGGCCGCGCGCGGGGTGGCGGGCGGCAACAGCCCCAGCCGTTCACCCTCGCGCCATCCGCCCGTCCCTATCCGGTCGCATCCGTTGACGCGGAGCGTCCCCGGGAAGTTCGTCCACCGCACTGGCCGACGGTAGTCGGTCCGGTACCGGCGGGTCCTGCCCGAATCGCTCTGACCGGTCACCAGGACCGGCCGGTCCGCGCGGGGCCGTATGGCACACGCGGGATGGGGACAGACCCGCAACACCCGCGTGCCGGTGGGCGGGGGCCGCAGGACATGGCCGCGGGCAGAGGGCACACGATCCCAGGGACGACCCCACGGGACCGCCACCCGGGGCATGGCGGCGCGGGTGCCCTAAACGAGCCAGTCATCGGGCAGCAAGGCCCACGCCAATACCATGCCGTGCGGCGGGTAGGCCATCTGCAGGCGATACCCGGTCCGATACGGGGCCAGCACCCACCACTGCTGGCCGGTCGGAGGCGGGCCCCTGCCACTCATGATAGAGTGGGGACGGTTGCGGGCGACCCTCCGGGGGCGTCCGGGACGTTTCGCGAGATGCGGGACGGCCCGGCCCCCGATCTCCCCTCATGACAGGAGAGAGACATGGAGATGATCAACAAGGTGGCCTTGCGGGAACTGCGGGAGGCCGGCATGGCCGACGCGCAGGCGGAAGCCGTGGCCTCCCACATTCCGGACTGGTCGCAGTTCGCCACCAAACAGGACATGGCGGACTTGCGGCAGGACATGAGCGAGTTGCGGCAGGAGCTGCGCCAGGACCTGAGCCGCCTGGAAGTGCGGATCGTGTTCTGGATGTTCGGCCTGCTGGTCGCGGCCGGCGTCGTGGACCGGCTGCTGTGGTGATCGGAGTCTGTCGCGGGGCCGGTTTGAGACTGGCCCCGCACTTCTTCCCTGCCTCCGTCCAGGCCACATGCCAGGGGCACGGGCCTTGAGAAGCGTACCCTCTGCCCACACCGGCAGCGGATCTCGTGCCAGACCGCCTTGCATGAAGATCGGGATGGCGGACTGGACTTTTGATCCGTCTCCTGCGCCGGCGAAGGCGCGGTCCCCGGGATCACGGTAGCGGCCATCGGTCCCGACCCGGCCTCGCGCACGCTTGATCTCTGCCGCGACGTAGGCAAGATGAGTCTCGGCCTCCAGAGCATGCCGGAAATCCGGCTGATGCGAAGCCTGCAGAAACAGGGGCCGCGACATGGCGAAGTCCTGGTTCTTTGATTGGACCGCCATGCCGCCGCCCACGGTCAATCCCGTCAGATCCGAATCGAAGCGCAGTTGCGCGAAGGCGGTCGTGGGGCCCAGCGCCACCGCGCGGTCTGCCAGGCCATTATGGAAGACATGTCCGCACCAACCAGGGCATGAACTCCTCTACCGCGGTATTGTCGAGTTTGAGCTGGCCTTTCTGGCGATAGAGAAAGTCTTCGGGGCTGTCAAACACCAATTCCAGGTCAATGAATGTCTTGCAGCAATTCAAGGCCGCTACCATGGCGTGGACGATGTCGTCCCGGGCTCCCGTGACCTGCTCCAGCTCGCCGATCCAGGCTTCATAGTGCCGGATCGCGGCGCGGACGCGCGCCCGATCCCGGCAGGCAACTTGTCGTTCCGGAGCAGGCTTCGGAGTTTGTCGCCGTGCGGCGCCGGCCAAGTTCACGGTGGAGGGGAGGCAGACAGGGGCGGAGACGGCAGGATTTCCGCAAGACGTTCCAGGGTCTGTTCCAGACCCGGGCGTTCATGTCGCGGAGCATGCGACCAGGCCGCCGTGAGCGCTTGCCGGGCAATGCACCGGGCCGCCTGCAAACAACAGTCCTCGCCGGGAAGGGCAGGTGTCGCGCGAAAGTGCAGTATGTCTTCGTAAATATCGATGCCGTAACGATTCCGGAACCTGCGCTCCTGACGCATGTGCAACGTCAAGCCAAGGCTGCGGACAGCCAGCTCCGCCACCAATTCCCCGTTGAAGAACGCGGTGCCGCGCACGGCGGACTCCCGTCCCAATATCCACATCAGCGGACTTCCGGCTTTCGTGACACGCACCGCTTCGCGGAGCGCCAGCGCCATGTCCAGACAATATTGCACGACCGTCCGGAAACGATTGCTCCAATTCTGGCGGTTGGAACCGATTTCGGAGCGGGCCACGGCCAGTACGTCCCACTCCAGGGCTTCCACGGAACACCGAAATTTCTGATGGTAATTGAATACATTGATGTAGGGCAGGGATGTGAGGACCAAATCGACGGAATCGGACTCCAGGGGCAGATTGCGGGCATCCGCGTGCCGCACGGTCACGGGTGCATCGGACTCCGGCAGTCCCCGCACCATATGCACCAGACGCCACCAGATCCTGTGAATCCGGGCGACGTCCAGATGCTTTTGGTAAAAGTCGCAGAGCACCACGAGGGCCGCCGCGAGAATCCGCTCTGGGGCGGAACTCGATTCGCGCCACAGGTCCACCAGGGCCGTCTCCAGCGCGGCGCGGCTGGGGGTGGCATGTGTTTTGTCCCGAAACAGCGGCATGTCGGGACAACCGATTTTGTCGGTCAGGCGGTGTCCGAATTCCTGGAGCACCCTGCCCCTGCGCGGGGCATCGACATTGACAATCTCGTACACCTTGGCCAGGGCCACAGCCGCCGGATTCAATTCGCCGCCATACGCGGCCAGGCCACTCCGGGCGGCCTCGCCCAATGCCGTGCCGCTGCCCGCGAAAGGATCCAGTACAGTGCCCTCGTCCAGGGCATAGACCGCCAGCAGGGCCTCAACCAGCTGGGGCGAGAACTGGCCCGTCCAGGGCAGGGGATTGGTGCGTATGCGACGGTCAATGTCGAGTTGACCTTGGGGAAGCGCTTTCCTGTCCAGAGCGGTGGCGGCGAAAGCGCCATTGAGCAACATAGGATGGAACCAGGACGTGGCAAGGCAATGCGGGCGCGGCACTCTGGCCCGCGGACTACTGCATTATAGCCTTGCGGCGAGCAGGGCTGTATCCCCGTGGTGAGATGTCCAGGATGAGCAACGACGGGTATGGAACTGCACCGGGAGTCGGTTCCCATATCCAGGCAGAACAAGAGCCAGATGCCCTGTCGGGGGACCACAGTGGCCTTGCCATCCATGCTCTGGACCAACGCAAGAGCACAGAAAGGGTGGCCCGGGTGTTTCAGACGGTGGATTGGTCCTGCGCGGCTGCGGACACGGGGTTTCTGACCCATGCGCTGCACCCCTGCATTTCACTCCCAGGGCCAGGGCTGCACCTGCTGCAGGGTCCAGCACATGGCTGTCGTAAAAGCGGGTGGCGGAATTGCAGACGGTCTCCCAGGAGAAGTTCTCGCCCTCCGTCAGGCGGGTCATCAGGGCCGGATGCGCGCGCAGGCCGTCCTGCCAAAACAGCGTATGTCGCCCTGGTGTCCGGCGTACCGGTGTGGCGCGCTGTCTTCGCCTTGTACCACGCCACACGTACGCTGCATTACGTCAAGTTAGGATGCAGCTCCGCGGATACAGCGCGGTGGTTCTTCCGGCACCTCATCCCCGCCACCGTGAATGATCTTGCGGGCCATCGCCCGCAACACGGTTTTGACAGTCTGGACTTCCATTTCAGGGATCCCGGCGTGAGCTTCGACAGCAAATGGAGGGCAACCATCGCGCTTCCGCCATACAGCATCACCCGTATCCGGATCGGCCAGTTTGTACTCGCGGATCACGGTTTCGATCACATTGGAGAGGCGGAAATTCGTCTTGTGGAGCAATGTGCAGGGCTGTCTGGACCGGGGTGCGCAAAGCGGCACAACGTGACCTGCGTCACGTTGCCCGGATCGGGCTTCCAGAGGCTCCGCGCCACCATCGACAAGGGCTCCCACGCCATATACCGGCACCCGAAACTTCCCGGGTTCCGCTCCCACGCTCCTTGCGACGCCTCATCCCGGCCGGTCCATGAATGAGCCCGGCGAGACGTAGGGCCTTCCTTGAGACACCGTATTCTCTCACGGCCACACACTCGTCTCCTTTGCCATCGCCATCGGCGGGATCGCCTATGTGGTGATGCAGTGGCGATGATGGCGGCGGGGGTTGACTGCCTTGGTCCGGCTGATGCGCGTGTAGGGCTCCGTGCAGCCCCCTGTCTTCTGGCAAGACTGCAAGACGCGGAGGATTCACCGCTATGCAATTTCAGGACACAGCCCAATCCCACAGCCGCAATTTGCGCCACGGATATGCAAACGGCCGGTTCCCCGTGGACCCGTCGGGGTTGACCGGGACCTCAAGGCCAGATCCCAGGCTGCAAGTTCTCCACCGGACAGCACAAGGCAGGACACCCAAGGGCCGCGGCAGTGCTACGTCCGCACTTGGCGCAGGGTCCTCTGTCTGCGTCCGCAGCACATCTTGTACTTGCGTCCGCTGCCACAGGGACAGGGCGCGTTGCGGGGCACATGGGACCCTTGCAAGGGCCGGTCCTGCTGGGCATAAAGCCCCATCAGTTCCGCCGGTGCGCGGCGTTGGGCCAGCAGCTGCGCCATGGTCTCCATGGGCCTGCGCACGTGATTGAAGAAGGCCCGGTACCCGGCGCACAGGTAGTTGAGTCCGGCCTCGCCGTCCGGGGTCTCAATGAACCGATTCTTGGGACATCCGCCGTTGCAGACGAACCGGACCTCGCAGTCCAGGCAGTACTGGGGCAGTGTGTCCAGCTTGTCGCTGCCAAACTGGTTCTGGATGGTGGACCCCACCATCTCCACCAATGAAGTCTCCTGGATATTGCCCAACAGGTAGCCGGGTTCCACGTAGTGGTCACAGGAGAAGAGGTCTCCGTTGTGCTCCATGGCCAGGGCCGAGCCGCACTTTTCCTCAAAGATACAGAGGCCGGGCCGGTTTCCGGTCCAGGCCGCCAGGGCCACATCGAAGATCTGGACGAAGACCCGGCCAATGTCATGCCGCACCCAGTCCTCGAAAATGGCGATCAGGAATTCTCCGTACTGCCGCGCCGCAACGCTGCGCCCGGTCACGTCCGCGCCTTCCTGGTAGCCCGTCTCGTTGTCCCGCTCCACGATGGGGATGAACTGCATGAACTGCGCCCCCACTTCATCCCGCAGGTGCCGATACACCTGCAACGGGTGGGCGGCATTGCCCGCATGCACGGTGCAGAGGATGTTGAACTCCACCTGGTGCCGACGCAGGCGGCGCGCCGCCTGCAGCACCTTGGCGTGGGTCGGAGCGCCCCCCTTGTCCACCCGGTACTTGTCGTGCAGTGCGGCCGGACCGTCCATGCTCAGGCCAATCAGGAAATCATGGGCGTGAAAGAACTCGCACCACGCGTCATCCAGCAAGATGCCGTTGGTCTGCAGGGCGTTCTGAATGCGCATCCCGGGACGGCGATATTTCTGCTGATACTCCACGGCCAGCCTGAAGTACTCCAGTCCCATCAGGGTGGGTTCCCCGCCCTGCCAGGCGAAGGTCACCTCCGGCACTTGCTGGGCTGCAATGTATTGCCGGGTGTACTGCTCCAGCAGCTCCGGCGGCATCCGGAAGTCACTGTCCGGGTACAGATTCTCCTTGGACAGGAAGTAGCAATAGGTACAGTCCAGGTTGCAGATTGCCCCGCGGGGCTTGAGCATGATGTGAAACGCGGCCGGTGTGCGGCCTGGTTCCAGCCGCGGCGGAGCCCCCAAGGGGATTTCCAGATTCATGGGCAGGGGTGGAGGATGCCGGAAAAGATGGTCTGCAACTGCCTATATTGTAATGTCCACACGGCGTCCAGTCTCGGCGCTTTCGACCGCGCCCAACATCATGGCCAGACTCTTGACGTTGTCGGTGCACACGGTCTGGGGCTTGGCGCCGACACGCACGGCAGTCAGAAAGTCATCGATCACCCCCGCGTGCAGTTCATGCCGCAGGCCCGGCGCCGGGGGCACCGGCACAGGGGCCGTGGCGCGGAAGAAGCCCTCGGAGCCCACCACGGTCTCACCCGCCATCTCCGCTTCGCCATCCCACAGGGCACTGCCCCTCTGGCCCACGCAACGCCAGTCGCAGTTCCAGGAATTGTTCATGCCTTCAGCGCACCAGCTGCCGTTGTAGCTGAACACCACACCCCCGGTCATTTCAAAAATGCAGAATGCCGCGGCCCCGTGAGCAAACCAGGAGCTGGCCGGATTCCACTCGTGACAGTAGACCGAAACCGGATCGCAGCCCGTAATGAAGCGGGCCTGGTCAAAGGTGTGGATGGCCATGTCGATCAGCAGGACATGCTCCATCTTGTCCCGAAACCCGCCGAAATGCGGGCCCAGAAAGAAATTCGCAGTCACCGTGGTCAGGGGCCCGACTGCCTCGGACTGCACCATCTCCCGATATTGGATGATGGAATCCCGGTATCGCCGATTCTGGATCACGGCATAAATGCGATCGTTGGCCTCGGCGGCCGCAATCATGCGCCGGGCCTCGTCCAGCGAAGGAGCCAGGGGTTTCTCGCCCAGCACATGACAGCCCAGGTTCAAGGCCGTGATGGTCACGAGGGGATGCGCGTGCGGCACCGTGCAGTCCAGGACGATGTCCGCCCCCACCTCCTGAATCATGGCGCTGAGATCGGTGCCGGCCGGCACCGCTTCCAGAGCGAATTCCTTTTGCCGTTGGCCGATGCTTTCAGGCACCAGATCGACCATGCCCACCACTTCGACATCGTCGCGGCAGGTGATGCTGCGCAGCCAGGTGCGGCTGATGCCGCCGCAGCCCGCCAGCACGGCGCGGAGGGGGATCGTCTGCATATCCATACGCAATTCCAGGCTCTGGGTGGAAGATGGTCCGCAGCAGGCCGTTCCTGCCTAGGCCATGGTAACAAGAACCCGTGGCATTGCCTGCATGACAAGAGGGTTGTCCGGAAAGAACCAGAGGGAAACATATCCCACTATCGGGGCCTGCGTTTTGTATACTGATGGAAACTTGCAGGGACATTGGCCTTGCAACGGGGAGCCGTTTCATGCGGTTATAAGGAAGAATGAAATGACTCATGTAATCTTTGACACCTGCATCCGCGACGGAGCCTGCGTCGAGGTCTGCCCTGTGGAATGCATCATTCCTGGCGAACCGGAAGAGGAATGGCCCTGGTTCTACATTGATCCGGACACCTGCATTGACTGTGGCGCCTGTGTGCCGGAGTGCCCCGTGGATGCCATTTTGCCCGAAGAGGACTTGCCCGAGGAACAGCAGTACTGCACTGAACTGAACGAGCTGTACTTCACGGAAGGCCCCGGCTACTCGGCCTTGGACTGACTGCAGTCCACCTCCGCGTAGGGTGCCAAGGAGACGCCATGACCCATGTAATCTTTGACGAATGCATCCGGGACGGGGCCTGCGTCGAGGTCTGCCCCGTGGAATGCATCATTCCCGGCCAACCGGAAGCGGAGTGGCCCTGGTTTTTCATCGACCCGGACACCTGCATCGATTGTGGCGCCTGCGTGCCCGAGTGTCCCGTGGATGCCATCCTGCCCGCCGAAGATCTGTCGGACGAACAGCAGTATTGTCTGGACCTGAATGCCATGTTCTTCACGGAAGGCCCGGGGTATTCCGCCCTGGGCTAGGTTTCTGTGCCACCGCCGGGCGTTGTCTGACCATGTTGCGCCCGCAGATACGGGAACGCGCGTGTGCAGGTCTTGATTCAACAGGTACAGAAAGCCCATGGCAATTGAAGAACAGGAATGGCAAGAACCCAATTGGGAAGATGTCCGGAATGTGCTGGTGATCATGGCGCATCCGGACGACCCTGACATTTCCTGCGGTGGCACCGCCACCCTGATGAGTCAGCAGGACATCGATGTCCACTACATGATCCTGACCAACGGCGACAAAGGCAATCACAATCCGGACATCACCCACAACCAGCTGGTGCTGATGCGCCAGAAGGAGCAACGCAAGGCCGCGGCCACCAGCGGGGTCAAGCAGGTGCTGTTCATGGGCGAGGAGGATGGCTTTCTGATGCCCAGCCGGGAACTGCGGGAACGGGTCACGCGCATCATCCGCACCATCCGACCGGAGATCATCATCTGCCCGGATCCCACCCGCTTCTATGGCGGCAGCGGCTACATCAACCATCCGGACCACCGCAATGCCGGCACCATCGCCTTCGAGGCGATTTTCCCGGCGGCTGACAATCGCATGTTCTTTCCCGAAATGTTGGACGAGGGGTACCTGCCGCACAAGATCCAGCAGCTGTACATTTCCAGCTTTGACCAAGGCAACACCCGCGTGGATGTCACCTCGGTGGTGGAAACCAAGATTGAAGCCATTCTGTGCCACACCAGCCAGTTTGGCGAGCGGGAGAAGCAGGCGACCCGCCGCTGGATGGAACGCTGGGGCGAAGACAACGAAGACGGCACGCGCACCCACTGGGAGAAATTCCAGGTCCTGAAATTCGCGCCGCGGCGCACCGACGAAGAGAAAGAAGAGACGGAGCAGTCTGGGCAGGATGGCTAAATGGGTCCGCCCCAGGAGTCGGGCAGACCCATTTGCCACTTTGCACCCGTCAAATGCAGCGCGCGCACCCTTGCAGGGTACAGCTACGGCGCGTGGCTACAGGAGCATCGCCTGCCACCGGAACAGCCCGGCGGGGTGTGACGTGCACAGACGGGTGTTGTCTTCTGCACGATGCGGAAACTGCCCAAGACCTCCTGGCGCAATTTTATGACACGCAGGTCCTGTTTCGCCGTGTTGTGAGTACAGAGCGCCTCCCGGTCCGCGGCGGTTGCATCTGAATCTGCGCGACGCTTGGGATACGCCACATCCTCGGAGCCATAAAACCTTGCATGGCCGGTGGGCCATGGTCGTGGAGAGGGCCGACCGGCCTGCAACCATATGTTGTGCCGCCGTGGTCCGCGCAGATCAGGCTGGCACGGGCTCGCTCCGATGCTGCGCGGCAAAATGGCGCAATCGGTCCCGCACGAGGCTGGTCAGATCCACTTCCACGACATAGTCGCCGGACATTCGTTTGCCGGCCGCGCGGGTACGTGTCTCAATGTCCGCCATAACCCGCGCCACTTCCGGATGGTCTGCACCAGCACCGGGGAAACCCAGTGAAAACGCGAGATCGAAGGCCCCGAAGGCGATGGCATGCAGACCTTCCACAGCCAGAATGGCATCCAGATTCTCGTACCCTCGCCTTGATTCCACCTGCGCCATGACCAGCATGTTGCGATTGGCAAACTTGATGAACCGGGAGCGGCCCCCGTACACGGTCTGCAGACGCCCCTCGTCATTGAATTCGGTGCCCCGACCCCCACCCCAGGATCGGTGTCCCGCAGGTCCAAAGTAGCAGGCGTGCACCAACGCCTGGGCCTGCGCCCCGGTTTCAATGTGGGGCGCCAAAATGCCCTGTACACCCCGGTCCAGCCAGCGGTTGATTTCGTCCGCCGCGATGTTGGGCACGCGGGCCTTGACGCTGAGGCCGTGGGCATGGGCCAGATGCACAAGTCGGTCCACGGCGGCCGGATTGAATGCGCCATGCTCTCCATCCAGATGCAGGACATCAAAACCGGCTGCGGCAATGATCTCCACCCAGGCGGGTTCGGCGGAAGTCAAGGTGCAGGAGAGAGCTTTGCAGCCCGATCGATGCCTGGCCCAGATCGTGTTTTCAAACATGGTTGCCTCGCTGGGTGGGGGATGTACCCCGGTGAACCGGGGATGGTTGGAATTGTAAGTCAGATTGTCCGGGGCTCCAGGGAGGTACGGCATACGGCAGTGTAAACACCTTGCAAACTGGGGTTGCACCTCACCGGAAACGACATTTCCTGCAATCCAACTGTCAACGCCATTGATACAATTCGCCTGCAATTGACCTTTCCGTTTGTCTATTGGCTGTCTACCTTCGGCCCTGGCCAGGAGCAATCGCAATGTTGACGAGTCTAGGTATTCGCCGGTTTCGCGTGTTCCACACGCTGGACATGGAAAAGTTGGCCCGCATCAACATGATTGCCGGCCGAAACAATGCCGGCAAGACATCGCTTCTCGAGGCTCTTTTTCTGCTGTCGGGAGCCGGAAACATAAGGATGGCCTTGAATGACCATGTCACGCGTGGCTTGAGACCAGAGACCGAATCTGGGGCCAGACGGGAAGAGGTTGCCTGGCTGCCCATGTTTTTCGGACTGGACGCGAACCAACCCGTAGAAATCAAGGGAACACATACACAGTTCGGCGAACCTACCTTGAAAATCACATTGGATCCTCTGACTGTCACCCACTTCCCTTTGGAACGCGCCAATGGGGATCGGCCAACGGGAACAAATCAAATTGACGCCAAGTCCCTTGTATTTCGGTACCACGACCAACGGCTCGACACCGGAGAATACGTTGAAGGGCAAATACAGATACAGGACTCACAACTTACGATAAAGCAAGCATCAACAGAGGTGCCATTCGCCACGGTGATTGTCTTGCCGCACTTGGTGCATTCCACGGACGATGCGCAACGCCTTAGCGAGTTGCGCCGGAACAAGCAAGAGCAGATGCTCCTGGATGCCTTGCAAATCATTGAACCGAAACTGCACAGCATTGAAGTCAATACCGTCAGTGGCTTTCCTATGATCTGGGGCGATGTCGGCCTAAACAAATTGATGCCTTTACAGGCCATGGGGAACGGTATGACCCGCATCGCCAGCTTGATTTTGGCCATTGCGGCCGCGCGGGGCGGCCTGGTGCTTGTGGACGAATTCGAGAATGGTCTCCATCATTCTTTGCTGACCACGGTTTGGCAAGTGGTGGAACAGGTAGCCAGGCAGTTCAAGGTGCAGGTATTTGCCACTACCCACAGCCTCGAGTGCATTGCGGCGGCCCGGCAGGCCATTGCCCAGGATTTGCGCTTGTATCGCCTTGAAGTACATGAGGGCGAAAATCGCTGCATCACTTATGAGAACGAAGTGTTCGATGTGGCCATGCGGCATGACCTGGAGGTCCGTTAGCCGTGCGGAAACCCATAGAAGCCCAGAAGCCAGTTCAACTCTTGGTAGAGGGCAACGATTACCGAAATTTCTTTGAGGCATTCGTCGAACATTTGTCGATTGGGCCGCAGGTCCAAATTCACAATTTCGGCGGCATCACGGATTTGTCAGGTTTTCTGACCAATGTGTCTTTCAAAGAGGCAGTGCAGAAGATAGGTATTGTACGCGACGCAGAGTCATCTGCGCAAAGCGCCTTCCAAAGTGTCCAGACAGCACTCAAGCGGGCAGGACTGCCGGTACCTGATCAAGTCGAGATACTGACGCATAAAAACGGTTTGCGTGTAGCAGTGTTGATCGTGCCCGGCCATAACCAACCGGGAATGCTTGAAACGTTGCTGTGTGCGAGTATCACCGAAAACGAAACAAATGATTGCATTGGAGATTTTATTTCGTGTGTGCAATCTCTTGGCTCTGATTTCAAGAGACCCCAAAAAGCCCGTGCCCGGATCTACATTGCCACCAAACCCGAAGCCCATCTGTCTGTGGGTGTAGCGGCGAAAAAAGATACTGGGACCTGAACCACAAGGCATTCATGGACATGCGCCTTCTTGATGAATCTGGGGTCTCCTGAAGTCACAGAAACAGATCCCACAATACCCGGCTAAGGTGTGTTTGCAAACCCCCGCAGCGGGGTTGCACGGAGGCTGGAGAGCCTGCGCCGAGGTTGGTGCAGACGTCCCGGACCGGACGGCTTGGCCAAAACCCTCGCACCCTCATCCATGGCATCCTGCGGGCGCGTCGCCTCAGCACTCCTAGTCGGATCTAGCCATAGCGATAGAGTCCCGGACGTACGGCAACGAGTCGGGGCTGCCGGTGGCACCGGCGTGGGAGCGGCACTGGGCCCCGGGGCTGCAGAAGGCGGATGAGGACACCCCAAAGGGGGAAGAGACCCGGCATTGAGCCACGCCCGCAAGCTCCCCGGCGGGGGCGGGCACGCTGGTAGTCTCCTGGATGTGGACCCCGGGACCGCCACCTGCGGCCCGCGTATGCAAACCGTCAATGCCCCGGGGCGGGAGCATCCCCATACAAGACCTACACGAGGCTGTGGTGCCAAGGGGCAGGGCAGTCGCAGGATGCGCGCAGACATCGGCATCGCGATCGCGTCGTGTCAACGTTGACAACGGGGTACCTCTGTACCGACAAACGCGCGGGGCAATCATGTATGTTGCACGCACTCTTCAGCGTACTGCCGGAATGGGATCTTTGTCCCCGTGGAGCAAAATTGTGCGCCTTGATTGATGTCATCGGCCAATATCTATACACCGCCTTCCGTTGCATAATACTTGGCAATGTCAATCTGCCATCAGTGATTTTCTGTTCCTTTTTTCCCTTTATGCCAGTGTCCAACCAACCACCCCACAATCATTCAGTCACCTTGACAGCAGACAATGCTTCCGATCCGTTCGCCACTATTGTGGCAACAGCTCGATACCGTTTCCCCGAAAACTACATCCACTCTGCCTTTCCGGTGTGTTGGCCGGTTTATCAACTGCGCCTGGGATTGGCAGTAAACATACGAACGCGCCTGTCTACAGCGGAGCTCTTTTGCTTGCGGTTACTGGATCAGAGCGGTGCGTCAGCCGCCAAAATTGCTGAATGGATGGGCCTGCCGAATATCTACGTGCACGACATGCTTGCCAATCTGGCAAAACAAAATCTTGTTACTCTGTCAACATCCCCACTTGTGGACATTACGCCCAATGGACGAAGTGCACTGCAACGGGCAGGACAAATCATTCAAAATCAAGCTCGGAGAATAACAATTTATTTTGATCCTCTCTGCTGCAGAATACTGCCGGATGCGCCAAATCCGTTGAAGCGGAGCGAGGCAGAAAAAGCCCCGGAATTCCTGCTGCCAACAGAAAACAATGTGACCAAGCCAACCATCAAGGCAGTGGCGTCCAGTCAAATGCGGGACAGTATTCTGGCTTATTGCAATGGCCGTCGCAGTGCCAAGAATACAGAAGATACCAACACCTCTTCAGAAGCCGAAATCGTCGAAGTGCTGCATGTGGATCGCATTTACAAGAATGATACCCGTCTTATGTTCAGCACTGACAAGGTAGTGGTGGTCATGACACCACGCGTAACCAATGCCAGTAACCTCGATTTAGATTTAGCTGTCTATCACCGATACAAGGAGAGCTATCTGGAAGAGGAAACCAATGAACTGCGGCACCTTGGACCCACCTGGAAAGCATTCGTACCGTCCTCGTTGCATCCAGAATCAGATACGAGGCCCTTTGACGGGCGCCAGCTCCTTCTGGATAGAGATCAGGCGGGGATTCTGGAAAAACGAGGGGACCTGAAGTACGAACTGAACAGCCTCCAGGTGGACATGAACTCCGGGGTGGACCAAGAGTTTCACCAGCAGCGCGTCAAAAATCTGAAAGCAGAGTTAAAGCAAAGGAAAGCACCCCCGAATCTGGAGATCCTTACCACCACCGATCACCGCCCATTGTTGCTGAAAGCAATACGAGAGGCACAATATGAATTGGTGGTGGTATCAGCCTTCCTCAGTGAGCGAGCTTTTGACCAAGAGCTATGCGATTTGTTGGTCGGTGCCATATGTGAACGTAGAGTGCAGGTCAGAATTGCCTGGGGGCTAGGTACTCAAGGAGGCTCCGATGCCTTGCTGACCCGATCACAAGGTGAAGCGCTCCTGAAACGTCTGAAAAGCCAAATCCGAAAGACAGATGACAGTTGTCGGAATTTGCTGCAAATAAGACGATTGGCAACTCACGAAAAATTCCTTGTGTGTGACAAACAGTTCTGTGCTTGGGGCAGTTTTAATTGGCTTTCCTACCGTGGCGAACGTGATCGCGGCTTTCGGCAGGAATCGTCAACCCTTTCTTACGATCCCGATCACATTGCACAATGGCACAAACATGTACAGTCAATGTTTGAGGGGACCTAAGCACCTACCGTTGCCGGCATGATGCGACAATCCTCAGGATGCATCTCCATGTACTTGAGGACCTCTGTAAACGGATTGGCCCGTCCTCTCATTTTGGCATCACCCACAATGATCAGCAGGGCGCGAGCACGGGAAAGTGCCACATTGAGGCGCCGCTCATTACGCAGGAAACCGATATTGCCCTGCGGATTGGACCGCACCACCGAATACAGAATTACATCGCACTCCCGACCTTGAAATGCATCTACGGTGGCAATTTCCACTTCCAAGCGAGGCCACCCTCGTTTCTGGGGATTCAGCCGTGTCCGAAGTAGCTTTACCTGTGCCAGATAACCGCTGATTACCCCTACATGTAAAAGATCACCATCTTCGAGTATTCGGTCATTCAGACTCTGTAGCAGAAGTTGGATTTTTTGAACTTCTGCATTGTTGCGGTAGGACCGCCCTTTTTGTTTTTCGCGGGCGTCGGGTTGGCTGGATGTATCCAGCCAGCGAACAGCGTGGGGCATGTCGGTATACAGATAAGGATATTCTTCTTTGAATTCCTTGGCCCGTTTCCCTGGTCTCAAACCACCTTCATAAAATACTTGGCTGATCATTCCCCCTATCGCAGGGTGCATGCGGTACTGGGTCTGCAGGCTGGAAATAGGTGTCTCATCATTCAGATTGTTTGCTGTGACACGTTTCTCAAGATGCTCAAACAAGCTGACTTCCAACTCCTTGCGCTCGTGTCGTTCTTCGATCAAGTCGTCTTCGATAGTCGGGGGCAACTGGCGTATGTCCCCTACCATGATGCAGCGGGCACCGCGAACTATAGGGATGAGGGTTTCCGGCAAAGTAGCCCGTCCAGCCTCATCAACGATGACCCATGAGAATTGGCGGGGCTGAATTCCGGAACTGCCGCTGTGATTACATGTGGTCCCCACTACACGCGCGTGACGGGCAATGAAAGACAGGAAATCCCTCGCGCCTACGGCCCGTCCCCATTTTTCCAGAATTTGCCGTCGCCCCACAATTTGTTGCCAGTCTCGGACCCGGGCAGTGAGAGCCTCGGTATCTTCTTCAGCCAAGTTCACCAGCCTACACAATATTTGGGAAGTATCGTGAAGCTCCGGGTGGGGATCCAGTGCCAAGTAAGTTGGCAGCATCTGCAACCAATCCCGAGCTTCCTCCCGGATCTCCGCCAACATAGCCTGCATCCAGGCATAGGCCTGAATTGATGCGGATGAAGCCTGTTCAACCGCCCGTTTCCGCGCGATTTCACAACTGTCTTGATATGCCTGGACCTGTTGCATAATGCACTGGGCTTTCTGCAACCACTCCTGTGTTTCAAGAGCCACCGATCCATTCGGAGTCAAGGCATTCACCAGAATGGCTTCAGAATGCCCCTGCGATTCCGCTTGCCTCATACTTTGGATTACATCGCCACAATTCCTGCGGGTACGATTCCGCCAGACCTCTGCCTGTTCGCGCAAGGTATATTCCTTGCTTCCTGTACCCTTCTGTTCAGCTGTGGCACTGAGATAGCGGATCATTACCGGCACTTGCCAACCGGCTTCGGAGGCAGCCTCTTCAATGCGGGACAATGCATTGTCCACCGCGACATTGGATTGGGATGTCACCAGAATCCGCGCATCCGGGTCTTGCCGTAAGATTTGCAAGACAATTTCGGCAATGACCGTGGTCTTGCCCGTGCCCGGCGGCCCTTGGATCAAGAACAGTTGCAGAGCTGCCAACGATCTTTGTACAGCCTGCTTCTTGTCATCTGACAACCAAGATTGACAGAATTCCAGATTCCCCGATTCCGTGCTTTGACTTTCTTGTTCTCCACTGATGATCTTGCCCAATTGGGGATTTTGCATTTTATTTGCTTGCAGTTTCTCCACCGCCTCGCGCTGGCGAGCCAAACTACTGAGATCGGCATCGGGATTGGGCACTAAACGACCAGATGCAGGTAGTACGGCGATACCTTTTTCATCTGCAGGCTTGACTGCAATGTAGTGCCCTTCCACTGCCACCAGCTTCCCGGCTAACTGGACTTCATGTCGACGATATTCTTGGGAGCAAGTCATAATTTCGACTTCGTCTTCCCAAGTCAGATCTTTGGGAAGAGGATCGGTCAGCGTAAAGCGCAGTTGCTTGTTTTGTGGAAAGTAAGAAAAATCGGAATAAGCCAACCCGGATCGCCGGATCTGGTTTTCTCTTCTCTCCAAGGCCTGTAGCCACTTGTGGGCAAATTGTTTGACAGTGACATGATCTGTGGTCGGAGCAGCTTGTTGGCCAATTTCAGGGTACCATTCTTCATATCGTTCCCAGATGTCTTCAGAGTCTGCCTCCGATGCTTCCATGTTTACATTCAACGATTGCAGCATTGTTTCTAGAGCAGAGTCCGTAGAAGAAGAGGCACGCTGTTCCGGTGCCCAAACCGATGGATACAGTCGGAGTTGCTCGTTGGATTTTTCAGATGAAGCCTCAGGGTGAAAATTCACGGCGCGCAAATAGTTATCTTCAGGTTTGCAGTAGTACTCATGAGAATGTCCCAAGAGACACACCATGGTGTCCCCTTCATTTCCTGGCTTGGTATACAGACGAACCTGATATCCTGTATCTTCTCCCAGATCCTGTCTCACGCGTTCAGACAATTCCTCAAAGTCATCATGACGGCTGTTCCATTCGGCATTTTCGTCTCGGGTGTACAGAGCTTTTATTGCAGAACGAGCCTTTTTTGAAAGGACCAAGGAGTGGCGCGGCAAACCCTTGGAACTTTCCTCAAAGGTCTCAGCCATCTTTGCATTGCGTATGCGCCGTTTGGGATCCTTGTCCAGCATGGACACAACTGTGTCTTGCCAAGGCATATCCAATTCCGCACAAACTTGTGATGCATCATAATTTTCCAGCCGAGACGGGTCTCCGTCAGCCAATCGGACAAATACACAACCCAAGGCATATACATCTGCAGCCGCAGTGCAGGGAGACTTCGTATCTTCCTGTTGCTCAGGGGCCAGAAAACTTCGCTGTCCATCCGAAAGGGAGGCCATCCGTATGCCAAGCCCTGCACGCAGGCGCACCATTCCCATATCTGCCAGACATGCATGTCCTTGTTGGTCTCGGAAGAGATTCGATGGAGCAATATTCCCGTGCACGACATTGTGCTCATGCAGGTAAACCAAAGCGGACCCCAACTCGCGCATTGTGCTTTCAAGATTGCCACAGGGGGAATTCAACAGAGGGCGAGACATACGTGGACGCACCAAGTAGAAGGCATGCACTCTGGGACACCATCCAGTATGCCGCCAAGGGGCAATATGCGGGTGATTCAGTGCTCGTAGCTCTTGGGCAATGTGCTCAAACCATGCCTGCACCGTCTCGGTGGGTTGCTGAACATCGAGCAGTTTTATGATCGAAAAGTCATCGCGAGTGACCATATCCATCATACGGTGTACCGTTGAACTGCCTGCACTGCCAATGAGATCGCTGCATTTGAATCGCTGGGCAACTACGCGTCCCAGTCTTGTGTCGGCTGTGGCCGGCATTGAGGAGCTCCAACGAAAGAAAAGGAGAGGTTCAGAGGCTCTCCAGTATATCTGAACCATTCAAAATATGGCCTTGCCACCAGACCGGTCCTATGCATCCAGTTGTTTCTGCAAGCACTCTCAAATTGCTGACAGCTATCCGCGGGTTGTCCGAATTTGCAGACACGGAAGATCCTCCTACGGTGGAAGACATACTTGAGAACGACATGCAACTGGCTCTGCAAGGGATGATCGAGAAGCGCAATCGAGCACAAGAAGACTTGAAGCTGACTCAAGCCAAACTGAAAGAGACAGAAAACCAATTGGGGCAGACAACGAACGCTTGGCAAAACATCATTGCCGAATGCGATCAGATCCAAAAGCAAAGAGATGCCGCCCAAAAGGAATATCAACAGGCCGTGGCATCCACAGCCAAAGCCACAACCGACAGAAAGCAAGCCGAATCGGAGTCTGCACGAATCCGCTCGAAAACGGCACAGACAGAAACCAAGTTGGCAGAAATCCAGAACGAATTACATGAGTTCAGTCAAAGCCGAGACCGGCAGGAAGCTGACCTTGAGCAGATTGCGGCACAACAGACAAACGCCTCAGCGGACCTTGCAGCGACTCAACGAGAGCTGCAGCACGCTGAACAACAGAAGGCACAGTTGCAAGCCAGGGAGACTCAGGTTGAGAACGCATGGAGAGAGGTGCAGGATCAATCTACGTACTGGCAGAAAAAAGAGAAGACTGTTGCACGGCAACAGCGACATCTGGTTTGGCACCGATTTGCCGTTGGTCTCATTACGATTGTCTTGGTCGTATATGTAGGGATCCTTTGGTGGCTAACTGGCGGCAAGTGGCCAACACCTGCCTCTCTAACCGATACCGAGGAATCTTCGACAGTTCTGTCTACACCATTGCTGGATGCGTCTGCGAAACAGAAGGCACTGCAATCTGAAATTGATATTTTGCAACAAATGTTGTCAGATCAAGAATCTGAAATCGTAACCTTGCAACAAACGTTGGCGGACCAAGAAACAGAACTGGTTGATTCTAAGAATTCGCTGCAGATCCTACAGCAGGATTTGCAGCAGGCACGGGTGGATTTGCAGCAGGTGGAATCGGCGACTCGGTCCGAGGCCGTGAATCCGGCATTGACTCCTGAGCCAGTCAGGATCTCCGCTGCGCGAGTAAATCCAGATATTGCCGCTCCTTATGCCAATCTACGGCAGGAACCGGCAATTCAATCTGTCGTGAGTGCTACGGCAGCACCCGGAACCCAAGTCACTGTGACAGCCTGTGTTACAGGGCCAGGACCAGAGCCAAACAGTAATGGCCGATGGTACCAACTAGATTCAGGACTATGGATTTGGGGCGAATTGCTGGTTGATATACAGGCAGATTTGTTTGAGAATTGTCTTTGAATCCAAGTTCGCCGTTGGCGAACCAAACAACTTGTCCTGACTCCCAAGCTGTGCAGCTCCCCCATCGCCGGTTTTTCTGCAGTCAAAAGTAGAGAGCGCACCCCTGACAGGGTGCGCTCTCCAGATTCTGCAGCCGTAGCCGGCAGTCTGGACTGTCTCTAGTGATGGACCCAAACCTCCATGCCCAGCGAGGCGAAGTGGTAGAGCATCTCGGCCTTGTCCTCTGGCATGTTCACGCAGCCGTGAGACATGGGCGTACCGAAATTGTTGTGCCAGTAGGCGCCATGCATGGCGTATCCACTGAAAAAGTACATGTTGTGCTTCACGTTGTCCAGGGAATAGCCCGGTCCGCTCATGGTCTGGGAAGGGTTCATATGCCAGATGCGAAACAGGCCGACCGGAGTCGGGTAAATGTCAAGGCCGCTGCTGATGTCCGTTTGCAGGAACAGTTCATCGCCATCCCAAGCGGTCAGGATCTGCTCCGAGAGGTCTATTTCCACCCATCGCCTGCCCAGAAACCCCGGATCGCCTGCCAGGTCCAACGGGATCTGCAGCCGCTGTCCCACTTCCAGCAAACTCCGGGCGGCCAGCGCATTGAATTCATAGACTCGGTTGGGGTCCACTTCATACTTGCCGGCGATCTTGGCCAGGGTCTCACCGGGTTTCACGATGTGCAGAAAACTGGAGGGCGGACTCAGACTTTGTCCGGAAGTCACAACGGGCAGCGCCACCGAAGCAGCCGATGTGGACGCGGCCGGTTCCCCAGGGGCTACGTAGGGCAGCATTGCTTCCGGTTCAGAGCCATCCACGCGCAAGGGCAGCCGCAGGTTCTGGCCCACCCAGACGTGCGAGTCCAGAGCCAGATCGTTGACTTCCAGCAAATCCGCCAAGGAGACATCAAACTTCAAGGCTACCGTGCTCAGCGACTCGCCCAATCGCATGACATAGGTTTGGGTGGAGGGGGCCGCTGGCGGCACGACAGCGGCCTGGGGAGCCGGTTTGGTGGTCGTCGGGGAGCCGGTCAGAGTCTGGGAAGTATCAATGCTGGGAATGGCCAGAGTCTGGCCAAACTTGATGGCGCCCGCATCTTTCAGACCGTTGTAAATTGCCAGAGACTGCCAGTTCAACCCGTAGGTGCGGGCAATGGAACTTAACGTTTCACCGAGCTGGACTCTATGATGCGCGGGCTGCCGCGGCTGCTGCGTCATGGGCACCAGCAGGTGCTGGCCAACCCAGATCTGGCTGCTGCTGCCAAGGCCGTTGATTGCCAGCAACTTCTCGACAGTCGTGTCATATGCCGCCGCAATGCTGGACAGGGAATCCGCGATCGTGACGGTGTGCGTACCGGGTGGGGCATCCGCAGCGGCTTCCGCGACAGGCACCAGCACCTTCTGGCCCACGAAAATGAAGTCGGTATTGTCAATGCCGTTGTAGGCCGCCAGCTGGGAAATGCTGATGTCAAACTGGCGGGCGATGCCCACCAGCGTTTCGCCCCGTTGCACTACATGCACTTTGTCCAAGGCCAGGACCGGAGCGCTGAACAAGGCCAGCAAGAGCAGGGTCAGCGCCAAGCCTGACTGCCATCGCCTAACACTAGAGAAAATGGACATTACACACACCTCGCTCTTTCCATGCGGCGCTGTCCCATTGAACGAAGTGTGCTTCAATGGCTCCTTGCGGCTGAGACCGGAAGGAGCAGGGAATTCTTCTGCGCCCAACTGCAAATCGGTTGCCGTTGTCGATTCATTATACAACTTCAAGCGGAGGAGGTCCGGGACCAAAAGGGCCCGCCACGGCTCAGCACCACGTGGTAGGAAGGGTGGGATTCGAACCCACACGAGTGTTACCTCGGCGGATTTTAAGTCCGCTGCGTCTGCCATTTCGCCACCTTCCCACGGGGCCGCGGCAGGCGGATCTTAGAGGTCTGTTCCTGCCCTGTCAACCCTCGGGAAGCAAGACCGAGTCTGCCTGCGAAGCCATGTCACGCCAGACAGATCCGGTGGCACAACATCCTCTTCCTCGACCAGTATGGCGTAGCCGACGGTGGCGCATCTATCAAGTGCAGGTGCACCCCTCCAGACTCTGCTCACAGGTGTTAAGGTATGGCCTCAAACGAGTTTCCACAGGGGCGTGCGCGCGGGTGTTCCAACTTGCCCCGCACCGGAGCACAGGACATCCCCCAGACCCAAGGAGACGCTTGGGCCATACCTGCACCTGTGAGGACCCTGGCCCTTCCTGCCGGAGGGCCTCTTCGTGTCGGCGCACACGCCCTGACCTTCCCGTATAGTGGGAAGCTTTGGGCTTGCATGGGAGGCATGCCGATCCTGCCACTGCCTGTAAGCCCTCAGACCCGGTTCAGGTTGTTGCACAGAGCACTGGGGGACTGTCCATCGAGACAGATTCGGCACTTGTCTGCGAGGGAGGCCCGATTGGACTGTTGTGCCTGCCATGACCATGCAGGGGTGAGGAAAGTCGGCAGGCACAACGGAGGTTCACCATCGATGCCCACATCGCGTCTACAGGCTGTCCACTCTATGAGTCTATGCGAGGGTGCACGGAATCCAGCCTTAGACTCGTGCCAACATGGCACTTGATCGACTCTTCGTTGCCCTTGGGCGGCGCGGCCATCATCACAGGAACCGCCGCTTGCAGCGGACCACGGCCTCAACCCCGGTTTCACCCCTGACCCAGTTGTCTCGCGGCATGCGAAGCGGGACAGTGGGCTGTGCGCCCACACTCCTGCAGTCCTTCGTCTCCGACACGATAAACACCATATCCCCCTTTGCCCGGTATCTTCCACGCGTGAGAGGACCGGCACATTCCCGGCACCCGGATAACAGTCCCAGTATGGTGAACTGGGTTTGCGGGGAACCCGTTTTCCTTGTCCGCACCTTCTCTCTTGGGGCAAAGGGGCTTCCAGCATTTACTCCCGCACCCGCTCCGCATTCTCCACATGCTCGGCGTAGGTCTCGGCGAAGTAATGCGTACCGCTGCCGTCCGGCTTGGCCACGAAGAAGAGATAATTGTGCCGTTCCGGCTGGACCGCGGCCTGCAAGGCTGCCCGGCCCGGCGTGGCAATGGGGCCGGCCGGCAGACCGGACACGACGTAGGTGTTGAAGGCGCTGTCCCGCAGGCGGACTTTCGGATCGTCCATGTCGTGCAGCCACCAGCTGCGGGTGTGCGGATTGTAGCCCGCGGCATACAGAGTCGCAGAATCCATCTGCAAGGGCATGGCCTGCCGCAGCCGATTGAGGATCACCCCGGCTATTCTCGGCATCTCCGCCACTTGGCCTGCTTCCCGCTGCACGATGCTGGCCACGATGACGGCCTCATGCAGGGTCAGGCCGGCTTCGTTGGGTCCCTGCCGAAACAAGGGCACCATCTGTTCCTGAAATCCCTGCAGTTGCAAGGCCACCAACTGCTGGGCCTGATCGCCTTCCGCCGGCATCATGTAGGTGGCGGGAAACAGGTAGCCTTCCAGGGAAAGCAGCAAGGGGGCGGGAGGCAGAAAGGAGAACCGCCGCTGCCACTGGACCAAGGCCGACCCGCCCTGGGTCAGCTCCAGATACCGCGCGCTGCTGCCCAGACCTGACAGCTCCAGTTGGACCGCGGTCTCTTCCAGGCGCAATCCTTCCTTGACCGTGAGCCGAGGGCCAAAGCCCAGACCATGTTGCAAGGCCAAGGCCAGCTCGGGGATGGTCATACCAGCGCTGAGTTGGTACGATCCCACCTCCAGTTGGGTGTCCCAACCTTCCACTTCGACGTAGCTGGCGAACAGGCGCGGGTCGCCAATGATGCGGGCTCGCTCCAGGGCCTTGGCAATGTGCCAGGCACTCTGTCCGGCCTGGACTTCAAACTCCTGTACAGGGGCCTCGGGCTGCAACGGGACATCCAGTTCTGCGGCATGGCGCGCCACATACCTCTCTGGACTTATGGGCAGACAGCCTGCCAGCAGACAACCCAGCAGAAAGGGGCCGAGGAGCCATGCCCTGCATGACCAGGCCGCAGTCTTGATCAGGGGAATGGCCTCATGCAACCTGGAATTTCGGATCCAGCTCGCAGGTGCGTTCCAGGCCAACGGCCAACTCCACTTGGGGCTGAAAATGCAGTTTCGCGCGTGCCCTGGAGATGTCTGCCACCAGTTGCGGCACACCCCCTTCCACTTGCATATTGTGCAACAGGCTGGGGGACTTGCCCACAGCCTGCCCAATGGCGACCGCCAAGTCATTGATGGAAGTGCCCACGCCGCTCCCAATGTTGATGATCTGGCCGTTCAGGTTAGGCTGGATGGCCGCCGCCACGAGCCCATCCACCACGTCATCCACGTAAATGAAATCCCGGGTCTGGGTGCCGTCTCCGAATATGAGCACCGAACGCTGGTGCAGCACATCCTGCATGAAACGCGGCACCACCGGGGCGTTGACGGGTGGAATCGACTGCTGGGGGCCATAGGCGTTGAAAATGCGCAACGCCACAGCCTCGAACTGGTTGATGCGGGCCAGCGAAAGCAAGTAGTGTTCCGCGGCCACCTTGGACACGGCGTACGGCGCGGCGGGCCGCAGGGTCACATCCTCCGCCACGGGCTGCATGGGCAAGGCTCCGTAGACAGTCGCGCTGCTGGCCAGGATGACACGCCGGACCCCCACATCGCGACAGGCTTCGAGCAGGGACACTGTACCGCCGACATTGACCGTATTGTATTCCCGCGGATAGTGCGCGGAAGCGGGCACACTGACCCGGGCCGCCAGATGGAAGACCACGTCCACGCCCTGGAGCAGGGACCAAAGCTGGGGAATGTCGTTCACGTCCCCGCGCTGCAGAAAGATCTGTTCGTGAAGATGGTCCGGGCTGCCGCTGCTGAGGTCATCGAGGACCCGCACCAGCCACCCCAGGCCCTGCAGCCGATTGGCCAGATGAGTGCCGATGAAGCCGGCGCCGCCGGTGATCAGGGTTTTCATGATCTGCGCAAAGGGGTGTCTGTATCTGCAACCAAGGGCGGAATTGCCTCCACCAGCCCCATCTTAACCTACAATCCGTGAGGCAGGGTCTGACTGACTTCGCCCACGGCAGTATCGGGGTTCTCTGTGACGCGACGCATTCTCATTACCGGGGTGACGGGCTTTTTGGGGCGTCATCTGGCGCGGACCCTGTCGATGTCCGCAGCCAACGAGGTGTTCGGAGTGGCGCGGGGCGCGGCCCTGTCGGCTCCGCCGGATCTGCCTTGTCAATGGCTGCCTGGCGATCTGACCAACCCCGTCTGGGTCCTGCAGGCCGTGCGCTCCATCCAGCCCACCCATTGCTATCACCTGGCGGGCCAGAGTCGGGAGAGCGCCAGCTGGTCCACGCCCTGGCATACGTATGAAGCCAATCTGCGCAGTCAACTGAACTTGCTGGAATCCCTGGCCACACAGGCCCCGGACTGCCGCACCCTGATCCCCTCCAGCAGTGCCGTGTACGGCTTCATGTCCGGGTCTGTCCTGCGGGAAACCGATCCGCTGCAGCCGGTCTCGCCCTATGGGGTCAGCAAGGCTGGCCAGGATCTGATGGCGCGCCAATATGCGGTCAGTCATGGCCTGCCGGCGATCGTGATCCGCAACTTCAACGTGATTGGTCCGGGCCAGTCCGCCGCCTTTGCCTTCAGCTCCTTTGCCTTGCAAATTGCCCGGGCGGAGAGAGGGGAACAACCTGCAGTGCTGGAAACCGGCAATCTGGAAGTGGCCCGGGATTTCCTGGATGTGCAGGACCTGCTGCCTGCCTGGGACCTGGTGATGGCACGGGGCAGACCGGGCGAGGCCTACAATGTGGGCAGCGGGGCCCAGCACAAGCTGCGGGCTGTCGTGAAGATGCTGCTGGCGCAGGCGAAAGTCTCCATGACGGTCAAGACAGCGGCCCATCGTACCCGGGCGCGCACCACCGACCCTCCAGCCCTGCGGGCCGACACGCGCAAATTGCAGGCGTTGGGTCCGTGGCAGCCACGCAGACCCTTGGGGCAGACATTGGCGGACATCCTCGATTACTGGCGGACACACTGAAGGAAACTCCCTGCCCCCTTCCAATGGCCCTTATACTGGAATCAGCGGGTCCCAGCAAAGAGAACTCCCGGCATGTCTTCGAAAGTGGCAATGATTACCGGCATCACCGGTCAAGACGGCAGCTACCTGGCGGAACTGCTGCTCGACAAGGGCTACACCGTGGTCGGCATGGTGCGGCGCACCAGCATTCAGAAACATGACCGGATAGAGCACATTCAGGATCAGCTGCACCTGGAACAGGGGGACCTGCTGGACCAGACCAGCCTGAACAACATTCTCCGCCGGTATCAGCCCTCCGAGATCTACAACCTGGCGGCCCAGAGCTTCATTCCAGCCAGCTTTGAGGCGCCGGTCCTGACCGGCGAGACCACGGCCTTGGGCGTCACCCGGATGCTGGAGGCCATCCGGGAAGTGAATCCGGAAATCCGTTTCTACCAGGCCAGCAGCAGCGAAATGTTTGGCAAGGTGCGGGAGACACCCCAAACCGAATTGACCCCTTTCCATCCCCGCAGCCCCTACGGCGCCGCCAAGGTCTACGGTCACTGGCTGACTGTCAATTACCGGGAAGCCTATGATCTGTTCACCTGCTCCGGCATTCTCTTCAACCATGAAAGCCCGCGCCGGGGCATGGAGTTCTCCACGCGCAAGATTTCGTATCACGTGGCCTTGATCAAGCAGGGCCTGACAGGCCAGTTGGCCTTGGGCAATCTGGATTCATCCCGGGACTGGGGATACGCCCCCGACTACGTGAAGGCCATGTGGCTGATGCTGCAACAGGACCAGCCCGACGACTATGTGGTGGCTACGGGGGACACGCATCGGGTCCGCGACTTTGTGCAGGCAGCCTTTGAGGTGGTGGACCTGAACTGGCAGGACTATGTGGTGCAGGACCAGCGCTTCATGCGCCAGGCGGATGTCGATCTGCTGGTGGGAGACGCCTCCAAGGCAGGCGCCCAGTTGGGATGGGAACCAACCCTGGATTTCCAGGGACTGGTCGCCACCATGGTGGAGGCCGACATGAATCTGGTGGCTCGGACCAAGGTCCAATGAAATCGTCCGCGCTGCCGCAGGTTGGCGCTGGTTGCCGTCCCCAAGGTTGCCAGACCACAGGCAGCGGCACACCGGGCAACGTGCTCCCAAGCCAGTCCAAGAGGGAAGACTTGGACAAGCCCCATGGGCCCCGCCGCCAAGATTGGGGCGGGCGGTCCGTCCAGCGCAAAGGGGGCTGCCGCCTACTTGCCAGTCCACCGATTCAGCGCGGTGGTCCTGCGGAAAACTGCCAGGGCCCTCCCACCATATCGAGAGGCTTTGCTAGAATCGCAATCGGCTTGGTCCCGCAAGACTGCACTTGGCGGATGGCCCACAACGAACCTGTGGCCTGCAACACCACGACAGACATCTGTGATGCGCTTGTGTCCCAGGATGTCCATGCCTGCCGGAGAAGGGTAACGAATGGCTGAAACCTTGCGCCTGTTCATCAGCGCCACCGCGGACTTGGAAGCGGAACGCAACCTCATTGGCACTACGCTGGCCCAGTTGCCGGCGCATAACCGGATCGAGATCCGACGCACTCCGGCTACCGGGGACACCTATTCCAACATTTTCGAGCGGATCGCCAACTGTGACCGGGTCTTCTTCCTGCTGGGTCAGGACATCACGGCTCCGGCGGGGCAGGAATGGTATCTGGCCCTGGAGCTGGAACGGCACATCATTCCCTTGCGCAAGGAGACCCCCATGACCCCGGCCGGCCTTTCCTTTTTGCGCGGCTCCCTGGTCCAGTGGCAGACCTTCCACCACGCGGCGGACCTGGAACAGATCGTGGGCCGGAACCTGATCCGCACTCTGCTGAACCCCCACAACCGGTATGGGCTGTCCCTGACCGAGCGCCAATTGCTGCAGGCCCACCGTTTTCACAACCCGCCTGCCGAGGAGGCGCCGCTGCCCCGGGGCGCCGAAGGCGGCGGCGTGTTGCTGGATCAGCGAGACCCGGACACGGTCGTGGGCGTGAAGCTGGACGAGGAAAAGCCCTAGGCCCATTCAGACCCCTGTCCCAAGGAGACGCAATCCCCATGTTGACCTTCAAGCACCTGGCCGTCCGTTGCCGCGATCTGGACCGGTCCCGCACCTTTTACGAAAAGGGTCTGGGGTTCACCTTTGTGGGCCTGCGGGGCACAGGCCCCAGCATGGACCTGAGCGAAGGCCATGTGAACCTGACTCTGCTGCCTTTTGAAACGGCTGCCAGCCCACCCCATCCGGAAGGTGACGAGCACATGCACTTCGGCATCATTGTGGACAGCCTGGACCCCATCTTTGCCCGTCTGCGTCAGATCGGGGCCCACATTGTCAAGGAGGACGTGAAGAAGCGGCTGGACTACGAGAAGGAAACGGTGCCCATCCGCTCCTTCAAGGTGCTGGATCCGGATGGCAACGTAGTGGACATTTCGGAACATTCCCAGGAGTGGCGCATCAGTGCCTGACCGGCAGGGCGCGGCCCTCGTTCCGCCCGGCCACGCGGTCCCAACACCGAAAGCGGCAGCCCGCGTATTTGGCTGACATTGCCGGTTATCCTAGACTCCCTTTTTGCACCAACCGGGGATTTAGGTTGCCGTCATGTCCGCAATGGAAGCCAGCGTGTATGACACCGCTGTCTGTGAAAAGGAAGTAAGCGCGCTGCAGGCCGTCTACGGCACCCCAGTGCGTCGTCACTACCACATCGAGTTGGACGCCTACATGTTGTCCACGCGTGAAAATCGCAGACATGACCGCCGGGCAGAGGTGCTGTTTGTCATCACCCGCCCCAGTGGCAACGTGCTGCTCCACACCAAGCCGCAGTATCCCCAAGGCATTTACCGGCTGTTTACCGGTGGCATCGGCTTGCAGGAACCGGTGTTGACGGCCTTGGAGCGGGAAGTCCAGGAAGAAACCGGATTGCACTGTGCAATCCAGCGTTTCCTGGGACTGTGCACCTACACCTTCACCAAGGACGACTTCCATATGGAGTTTGCTACGTATCTCTTCCACTTGAGCGCCTTGGCGGATGAGCGGCCGCAGCCGCAGGACACGGATGAAATTGCCCAGATCGGAGAAATCGCCTTGGCCGGCCTGCCTGTGGTGGCGGCCCATCTGCGGGGCTTGAACGCAAATCGCAAGGTCTGGGGAAATTGGCGCGCCATTGGCCATGAGGTGGCATTCCAGACCCTGAGTCGAAGGAACGGCGTATGCTAGTGCCCTTGTCATGGCTGCGAGAATACGTGTCCTGGAAGCAGTCTCCCTCGGAACTGGCCGAAATCCTGACCCTGGCCGGACTTGAGGTGGTGGCTACCGAGCACATCGGAGACTGGTGGGGGCCCGAAATCACGGTCGGCCAGGTGGAAGGCGTCCATCCCCATCCGCAGGCGGATCGTCTCGTGCTGGTGGATGTATCCTACGGAGCCGCGGAGCCGGAACGGGTGGTTACGGGAGCCCCCAACCTGTTCCAGTTTCGGGAACGGGACAGTCTGCCCACGCTGAAGGTCGCCTTCGCGCGAGCCGGAGCATACCTGGTGGATGCCTACTCCGACAAGCGGCCCCGGCCCCGCCGGAAACTGAAACCCTCCAAGATTCGCGGGGTGCGTTCCAGCGGCATGGTCTGCTCCGAACTGGAACTGGGCCTCAGCGAAGAGCATGAAGGCATCCTCCGGTTGGCCGAGGATGCCCCGGTGGGGATGCCTCTGGGCCAGTACCTCCAGGATGACATTCTGGAATTGGACCTGACGCCGGACATGGCCCGTGGCCTGAGCATGATGGGGGTGGCCCGGGAAGTGGCCGCCCTGACGGGCCGCGGCCCCTTGTCGGTTTCCTTGCCCGAACTGCCCTCCCGGGACGCAGGCCATTCCCGCCATGACCTGGTGGATCTGGAGATAGCGGACCCGGACCTCTGTCCCCGCTACGTGGCGGCCATCATTGAAGACGTGCAGGTGGGGCCTTCCCCGGCGTGGATGCAGCAGTGCCTGACCCGGGCCGGCATGCGGCCCATCAACAACATTGTCGACATTACCAACTACGTGATGCTCGAGACCGGCCAGCCCTTGCATGCCTTTGACTATGACCTCCTGGTCGCCCGGACCCAGTCGGCAGGCCGGGCAAAGCCTCTCATTCGGATGCGGCGGGCCCATCCCGGCGAATCCATGACCACGCTGGATGATGTGGAGCGCACACTCACCTCGGACATGCTGCTGATCACGGATGTCGCGGGCCCCGTGGCGATAGCGGGCGTGATGGGCGGCGCGGAGACCGAAGTGTCCGCCGACACCCATACCATCTTGCTGGAGTCTGCCACCTTCGACGGCATCAACAATCGACGCACAGCCCAGACTCTGCGCATGCACAGCGAAGCCAGCCATCGCTTTACTCGCGGTGTTCCGGCCGCCCTCAATCCGCGGGCCGCCGCCCGCGCGGCGGAGTTGATGACGGAGCTGGCGGGCGGCAGGTGCACCGCCCCCTTGGCCGATGCCTATCCCAAGGTGCAGGAGACTCCGGCCATTTGCCTGACGGCCTCTGAAGTCAACCGACAGCTGGGCCTGGATCTCAATCTGGATGAGATTGGCGCAGCGCTGCACAGTCTGGACATAGCGACAGAGACGGTTTCGGATCCGGCCACCGACCTGAAGGCCCAGGCCCAGTTCGGCCTTTTGCGGAAAGAGGCCGAACCCGTGCTGATGTGTCGGCCGCCCTGGCACCGCCTGGACTTGACCATTCCCGCGGACCTGACTGAGGAAGTAGCCCGCATCATCGGCTACGACCAGGTAGGATACACCTACCTGCCGGAAGAGATTCCGCAGCACATTCCGAGCCCGGAGCTGGCCACCGAAGAGAAAATCCGGGATATCCTGGTCGGTCTGGGCCTGCAGGAAGCCATAGGACACTCCTACTCCAGTCCCGAGAACCATCACCGCCTGACTCGACACGCCTCCGCGGCAGAGGCCCCGCGGGGGTTTGTGGAACTGACCAACCCCTACAGTGCGGACAAAAGCGTGATGCGGCAGGACCTGCTGGTTTCCGCCTTGGAAAACCTGGCCCTGAACCTGCGGCACGCGCCGCGTTTGACCGCCTTCGAGATTGGGCTGGAATTCCGTCCCGATGCCGCGTACGCCCCCTTTCCGTGGGAACAGCGCACGCTGCAGCTGGTGATGACTGGCCCCCGGCACCTGCCCCACTATGCCCAGCCCGCCGCGGACGCCATGGTGGACTTCTATGATCTCAAGGGGGTCCTGGAAACGCTGTTCAGCCGCCTCAACCTGGAGGACATCCGCTACGAGGCGGCACAGGACGATCGGTACGGTCCCTTTTGTGCCCGCATCCTGCTGGGCGCACAGGCCATCGGTCTGGCGGGCGAACTGCACCCGGCCGTGCGGGCGGCCTATCAGCTGCCGGCCCAACGCATCGCGATTGCCAACCTGCAGATCGCGCCGCTGGTCTCACCGCCCTGGGCCGTGCGGCAGATGGTTCCCATCTCCCCCTATCCGAGTGTGGTGGAAGACCTGGCCTTCCTGGTGGATCTGGAGATCTCGGCCCAGCAGGTGGTGGCCGCGATCCAACAGGGCGGCGCCGCCGCCCTGACCCACGTGGAACTATTCGACCTGTACCAGGGACATCCCCTGCCGGCAGGGCGGAAGTCCCTGGCCTTCAAGGTGACCTACCAGTCCCTGACCCACAGCCTCGGCTCCAAGGAAACCGAACGCATCCGGCGCAAGATTGTGCGGGCAGTGACCGACCGGACCGGCGGCACTCTACGCTCGGGCTGAAACGGGTTCCGGAGCCTGTGCGGGACGGCGGGCCCTGCGCTGCGACCAGCGCTCCCATTCCAACGGGGCCTTGTCTCGGACGCGGACACGATCCAGGTCGCCCACGACGATGGTGCGGGGGAAATACTGGTGGGCCTCTGCCAGGATTTCCCGGACGCCGTAGCGGCGGCCAATGTGGTGCAACGCCAGCTGTTTCACTTCGGCCTTGAGCGCCAGCTTGGCGGCCGCCGCGACGGTAATGTGCCCGAAGTCCTTGGCCAGCTGCCTGTCCCGGTCCAGGTAGGTCCCTTCTATCACCAGCAGGTCCGCGCCATGGGCAATCGGGTGCAGTGGCCCAGTGCGGCCCACGTCACTGATGAAACAGAGTTTCGCTCCGGCCACAGGCTCGCCCAGCACCGCCGCGGGCTGAACGACTTGCCCTGACTCCAGAGTGATGGGATTGCCCCGGACCAGTTCGGCCCGTTGCGGACCAAAGGGCACCCCCAAAGCATCGGCCTGCTCCTGCAGAAATCGCCGGCGGGGCTTTTCCGCAAAGAGAAAGCCAAAGCAGGGCGTGCGCCGATGCTCCACGGCAAAGGCCTCGACGGCAACCTTCTTGTTCTCGAAAATGATTCCTGGCTGCATGGGCACCAGACCGATGCGTGCATCGGGTTCCCAGCCCGGGTGAAAGACCACCTTCATCAAGTCCCGGACCCGGCTCAGAGTGTCTGGACTGCCCCAGATCTCCATGGCCTCCATGGCCTCCCAGCGGCCGAAGGTGCTGGCCAGACCGCCCAATCCCAGGATGTGATCCAGGTGCCGGTGGGTCAACAGCACCTTGTTCAGGCGTCGAAAGCCAATGCCGCTCCGCAGAATCTGCCGTTGGGTGCCTTCGCCGCAGTCGATCAGAAACCGTTCCGCATCAAACATGACCACGGCGCTGCTGAGACTGCGGTGTGCAGTCGGCGCGGAGGCAGAGGTGCCCAGAAACTGGATTTCAAACATGACCGTGTCTTCAGTGGCGAACCCATTCAGTCCCGCAGGAGCTGCAGGCGCCAGGTGTGGTCCGACGTGTCGAACAAGCCCCAGCTGGGAGACCCCCGCCGCCCCATGATTTCGCCCGGATTCACCAGCTGGCACTCTCCCACCTGCTCCCAGTGCGGCACATGGTCATGACCGTAGCAGACCAGATCGTAGCGCCCGGATTCGGCCAGGGGGCGGGCAATTTCCGGATAATGGTTCACGGCGATGCGGACCCCGTCCACTTCCAGCGCGGCAAATTCGCCATGCAGGATGATCTGCGGGAAGCGGGCCGCCTGCTGGTACAACCGACTCTGATCTCCATCATTGTTGCCATATACGCCGTGGATGGGACCGCCAAAGGCCTCCCCCAACTGCGGGATGACAAATGGGGCCACAAAGTCCCCGCAGTGCAGCAGCACCTCAGCGGCCGCGGCGGCCACCTGCTGCAAGGCCTGGTCCAAATTCCAGATGTTGTCGTGGGTGTCCGAGAGAACGGCAATCTTGGTCATGACGGGCCTCCACCCTGTCCCTGCCCGGCCCCAACCCCAGGCGGGCCGGACCAAACCTATAATAGTCGCATCATGGGCGGCACACGCCAAAGTTTGGACACGGAAAGCCGCTGGCAGAGGGGACTGCGTCTGGGGCTGTGTAGCCTGATCCTGCTCCTGGGGTCTTGCCGCGCAGCCAAGGACCCCGAAGTGCAGCCGCCTCGTGCGCCCACCGCCACCCCTGCGCCACCGAGCGTGGCGGTGCCCACCTTCACCCCCACGGCAATCATAGAAGTGGTGGCCCAGGCTCCACCCGGAACCCCCGTGCCGACCCCAACTCCCCAAACCTACACCGTGGCGGCGGGGGACACCTTGATTGGCATCGGCGCGGCATTGGGAGTGGCTCCGGCGGATCTGCAAGACCTCAACCACATCGCGGATCCGCGCACGCTGCAGATCGGGCAGCGCCTGACCGTGCCGTCCTCAGGCGGACAGCCGGTCTCGGCGCCTCCGCCCTTGCCGCATCGCGCGCAGGGCCTGCAGGCTTATGTGGACGGTCTGGGCATCCCCTGGATGCTCGGGGAGATTGTCAATCTGTCTGCGGAAGTGGTGGCACAGGTGAGGGTCGAGGTCTTGCTTCTGGATGCCGAGCGGAACGAGGTCGCGCGCGGGCAGAGCCTCAGTTACCGATATCTGACGCCGCCACAGGAAGCCAGCCCCTTCATGGTGGCCCTGGACGCGGAAGAAGGCAGCTGGGATTCATGGCTGCTGGCCGTGACCAGTTCGCACCCAGCCCATGCAGGACGGCTGTACACTGATCTGGAGGTGCAAGGTCTGGCTTTTGGGCAGCTCTCGGACAACATGGTGCGCGTCCAGGGCCAGCTGCGGAACACCGGGGCCGCCGTCACCCAGGAAGCCGAAGCGATCCTCGTCCTTTACAGCCATGCCGGCGGAGTGGTCGGCATGCGCATAGTGCCGACGGAGGTCCAGGCCTTGATGCCTGGGGACACGTCCGATTTTCGGGACACCGTCTTGACGATCGGCATACCGGTGGCCCGCGTGGCTGCGATCGGCCAAGGAATCAGGACAGAGTAGCCTACGGGCGTCGGCACTCTTGCAGGGCCTGCCACAGCACCAGGCCACCAAAGACCGGCAGCCGACTCATGCGGCCCAGCCGCCAGGGCTGCAGCAGCAACCGAAACAGCCACTCCAGACCCAGGCGCCGCATCCATGCCGGCGCGCGGCGAATCTCCCCGGCCAGGAAGTCCAGGGTGCCGCCGATGCCCATGGCTACCATGCCCGACAAATCCGCCCGATGCTCCTCTATCCAGATGTCCTGCTGCGGATGACCAAAGGCCACCAGCAGAATGTGTGGCTGAAACGCTGCCAAGGCAGCCTTGACCTGGGGCCAATCCTGCGTGCGGGGCGTGCCGCCATGCAATCCGCGCACGATCAGGCCGGGGCAACGCTGACGCAACTGGGCCGCCGCCCGTTCCGCCACCCCCGGGCCGGCTCCCAACAACAGCAGCCGCCACCCTCGGGCTGCCGCGGCCTGGGCCATGCGGGGCACCAGATCCGCTCCTGTCACACGGGTCACGGACCTGCCGGCGGGCGGCAGGCGCATGGCCCAGGCCACGCCGATACCATCGGGCACATTGAGATCACTGGCACAGAGGACCGCCCGGAAAACGGGATGCTGGCGGGCCGTCATGATGAATTCCGGATTTACGGTGCAGATGCGACGCAGTGGCGGCGCGGCATCGCCCTCCGTCTGCTGAGGACCCAGCCAGTCTGCAATCTGAGTCAGAACCTGGTCCTGGGTCACCGGATGCACAGGAACCCCCAGGACATGGCAGGCGGCCCGCGGCCGGGAGCCCCCCGATGTCAAGGCGTGCGGTCCATGGCCTTTTTGAGGACTTCCAGGGTTTCCCGGGCCGCCTTGGGCCAGGAGAACCGTTTCACGTTCTCGTGGCCCTTGCGGACCAGCTCTTGACGCAGCGCTGCGTCTTGGCTGAGACGCAGCATGGCCGCGGCAATGTCCTCTTCGTCTTCCGGGTCCACCAGCAGGGCCGCATCACCGGCCACTTCCGGCAAGGAGGAATGGCGGGAAGTCATGACAGGCACTCCAACAGACTGCGCCTCCAATACGGGCAGGCCGAATCCTTCGTGCAGGGAAGGATAGCAAAAGAACCTCGCTCCCGCGTACAGGGCCGCCGCTTCGTCCTCATCCACGTATCCCAGCAGATGAATGCGGTCTGCCGCCGGTGAATGACGCGCCGCGTGCACAATGGTTTCACTCAGCCAACCCAGTTGTCCCGCCAACACCAGGTCCAGCGCCAGCGCCTGGGTCTGCACCAGATGCGTATAACTGCGGATCAGTCGTTCCACGTTCTTGCGAGGCTGCACGGTGCTGAGGAAAAGCATGTAGGGACGGGTCACGCCCAGGGCCGAGCGGTGGGCCAAGCCTTGATCCGCCAAGGGGCTGCGACGGCCCACGTCTCCCTCATAGATCACATCCAATCTGGATTCACGGGCGCCATACAGCCGTATCAGGTCAGTGCGGGTGGCCTCGCTGACGCATATCAGGCGTGCGGCCCGGCGCACGGCATAGCGCGTGGACCATTGCAGGTAGAACCGCTGCAGCGGCTTGTGCGCCTCGGGGAAATACTCGTACCCCAGGTCGTGAACAGTCATCACGGTAGGCGGCCCTGAGCCAGGCGGCCAGGAGAAAGGCAGCACGTGGGCCGGCACAAACAGCAGATCGGGGGGCTGGCGGCGCATCTCCCTGGCCAGCGCGCGGTGGGTCCACATGCGCACCCGCGGCAACACCCGCACAGTGGCATGGGGCAGCTGCGACCAGGGAAACCGCTGGGGATCCGGTTCCCGATCCATATAGAGCACCCATTCATAGTCTGCCGCCTCGACCAGGACCAACAGAGCATTCAGGATGTGACGCGCATAATTTTCCGTACCTGTGGGCAAAGCCCGCAAGCAGCGGGACGCATCCACGCCAATTTGCCGTCTGGACATGACGTGCAGGCCGGTTCAGGCGGCCAGAAACTCCTTGACTGCCTTGGCCAGCGACCCGGGCCGCACAATCGTGACATCCTGCTCTGTCACCTTGACGATCGTGCTGGGGCGGCTCTCTGGAGAATGGCCGGCATCCACTATGAGCGGAATGCGGCCCTGCAGGTGCCGATACACTTCGTGCGCATGGCTGCAGTCAGGCTGTCCAGACACGTTGGCGCTGGTCGTGGCCAGCGGCCCCGTCTGGCCCGCAATGGTCTGGAAGACCGGGTGATCCACGAACCGCACGGCCACCGTGTCGCCCCCCGCCAACAAAGCGGCGGGCAAGTGGGGCTGGGCCGGCAAAATGATGGTCAACGGTCCCGGCCAGAAGCGGGCGGCCAAGGCCGCGGCCCACTCCGACGGAAAAGGTTGCGTGACTTGGGACAGTTGCTCCGCGGCACCCAGCAGCACCGGTATGGCCTTGCTGTACGGCCGGCCTTTGACCCGATACAGCGCCTCTATGCCCGCAGCGCTGTCATAGGGACAGGAGAGACCGTAGACGGTGTCGGTAGGCAGGGCTATGGGCAACTGGGCGGCGAAGGCGCGGCGCACGTGGTCCATGATGTGGTTGTCTGTGATGGGCAGCAGCTGCGTTTCCATCTTGGGGTTCCCTGGTTGGAGACAAGGCCTGGTCGATATGGTAGCAAGCCAGGGCCAGACGCGGTGACTCATGCACCCGGCTCAGGGGGTACGGGGCAAGTGCAACCGTTGCCCATGAGGCCGAAAATCCGCCCTCAGAAGCCTGGTTCCAGGCAATAGGACGTGTTGGTGGAGAATGCCTGGCTTTGTGCGGGTATTCCGGCATGGCAGATTGCAACCCCATCGGCCTCCCAGGGCGCAGGGGACCAGACCTTTGCCGAGACGACATGTTGTCTGCGTGGCAGATCATGTCCAAGTGCCGGCACAGGGAGTTCTTCATGACCCGGAACCGGGGACTGCCCGCAGGCGTTGTGCCCATGGCGCACAGCCCTACATCCGGTAGCGGCTTGGGGGCGTTGCCTGTGTGCCTCCTGTCCACTGGGTTGCCGATCCCGCGGCGCTACCGGCCGCGCCATATGCACCGTCCCGACAGGCCCAAGCCACCATGCAGAGAATGCCTCTGGGCCAGTGACACAGCCCATGCGATCACGCGCATCCTTGACTTCGCTGCTCAGGGATGGCAGGGAGGACGTTGCTGCCGTGATGCCCTTGCTTTCCTGTCTCTCCCATTGTGCAGCCTTGCATTCGCCTTGCGCCGACGACAGCGTATTGACAACAGGATGAACATGCAGTCCAGAAATGTTGCAGAGCGGTGCATGTTTCCGAACATCATGACCCAAAGAGGAGATGCGCTGCAGCAGGTCATGCATTCACTCCCCTGGCGGGTCAAGATCCCCAGGACCTGCCACACGGCATTCGAGCGTGGATGCCATAGCCCTGTGCAGGCATCCTCAGCATCATTGCAATCATGCAAATATCATGCTATATTCATTGCATGGCCAACCTGCAAGTCAGAAATGTCCCCGATGCTCTGCATGAACGCCTTCGCCGCCATGCGCGTGAGAACCACTGCACCATGAGCGCAGCAGTTCTTGCCGCCATCGAACGCGAATTGGCCAGAGGGGAGTGGAGAAAGCGTCTGGTCCTGCGCCCCAAGACCGATCTCGGCATAGAGGCAGCGGCACTGCTGATGGAGGAACGCTCCCGCCGAGACAGGGAGACCGGGTGAGCCACTTCGTTGTTGATGCCTCAGTTGCTGTCGAGTATCTGCTGAGGACCCCCCTTGGCCTGACAGTATCCGACATGATCGATGCGGCCTCATTGGTTGCGCCCGAGCTCTTGGACGCGGAGGTGTTGTCGGTTTTGCGGCGAGCGGTGCTGAACGGGCATCTTGCAGAGACACGGGCGCAGATGGTCGTTGAGGATCTGGCCCATTGGCCGGTAGACCGCATCTCGCACCGGTCCTTGAATGCGTTGGCTTGGCGGCACCACCGAAACATCAGTGCCTATGATGCCTTTTACGTAGCCGCTGCCTACGCCTACAGGCTTCCCCTTTTGACCGCCGATGGGCGGCTTTCCCGAGCACCGGGTCTGGGTGTGGCAGTACAGCATGTGCGCATGGGATGATGCAGCCGTTTCCCCACACCGTAACGGATGAAGGTGGCACCATCACCAAACCGGCCAACCAGTGACGAGCCCTGCGCCCGGCAAAGGACAGGAATGAGATGCCCGGACCTGGACCATCTCCTCGGCGCGAGCTCGCATGCAATGGGACGCCGTTGCCCCACTCGCTCGTTGCCACATCTGTCCGACGGCCCATCGGTTTCCCAACCTGTTCCATTCTCCACCTGAAAGCCCCACACATTGCCCTATAATGAGGGTCTGGAGCCACTGGCAGCCCTTCTGGCTGTCGCCCAGCCAAACTTTTTGCACGATCCACGGCGCATGTTGCAAAAGCACTCCCGTTTGGCAGTTCTGGTCCTGTCCGGGTCCCTGATAGGAGGCGGAATTCTGCTGATTCTCATGAACTTGGATGGGCTGGAGTTTGCCTCGCCACAAATCGAGTATGCACTGTCCGGGGTGTTGTTGATCGGGGGCATTGCCTTTGCCTGGTTCTATGTGGCCAACCGCTCCAGCTGGTGGCAGCTCATCCCTTCCTTTACCTGCCTCTCGCTGGCCGCCATGCTGTACATGACTACGCTGGCCAGTTTCAACCCGCGGCTCAGCGCTGCCGTTCTGCTGTGGGGAATGGCGCTCAGCTTTCTGCTGGTCTATGTCACCGATCCCCGCGACCGCTGGTGGGGAGTGGTGATGGCGGGCCTGATGTTCGTGTTGGGCCTGACCACCTACCTCAGCAGTTCCGTCATAGCCATTGAGCTGCTGGGCGGGATTCTCTTCGGGGGTCTGGGTGTGGTCTTCCTCTATCTCTTCCTGCAGGGAGACAAGAGCCATTTCTGGTGGGCCCCCATTCCGGGCGTTGTCATGTTGCTCTACGGTCTTTTTGCCTTCATGCACACTCGCTCCGAACCCTGGCTGGCAGACTGGCAGATCTGGTGGCCCGGCATTCTGGTGGCACTGGGCATCTTCGTCATTGTCAGCGCCTACCTCTTTCCCCGCATGTACCGTTTCTCTCCGCTGGGGGCCGGAGCCGATCTGGAAGAGGAGGAGGGCACAACGGCCATGCGCACCACCACGGACGTGTTGATGGAAAATGAAGGCCCGGTCCCTGGGTCCACAACGGTCGTGCTGCACGAATTGCAACGCTGACGTCCTGGGGAATCACCCGATCGGGATCGGCGTCCGCGGCGGTGGCCCGGGCCCCGCGTCGCCTTGTCCACCGAAGGTCCGCAAAGAGGGGCTCCAGGCCGCATCCGCAAAGCGGCTGCCGCTTCTGCGCACAGACCCAGGACCTGTGGCGTCTGAGTGCCACGCTGAAAACCGCATGGCTGGGATGTCATGGGTTCTGCAAATCCTAGGGACTGCCGCCATGCGGGCGGTCAAGGAGAACCAGACACGGTTACAGGACAGGGCATCTTCATACTGGCGCGCGGTCCCGCGCGGGATGGTGCACATGCGGTTGCATTGGGGCATCAACACAACGTCAGGCCTGCGAGCAAAGGCCCCTGGGCAGGGTCCACAAGGCACTCTTGAAAGGCGCCGTGATAGTTTGCGGTCGCGGGGCGGCCCACAAGGCGCGGGACCGCCTCGTGGTTCATGCGCGGGGCCCCAAGCCCAGAGCCACGCCTCGGCAAAAGGGCGGTCACGGCTTGGGCACTGTTCGTTCCATATGTTCAAATCGCCACCGGAGCCCCAGTTGTGCCGGAGTCCTGGCATGAGATTTCTGCATGATTGTGAATTGTGGACCATTGCCCCATCCCGTAAATCTCATGGCAGGGAGAAAATTCCGTCACCGACAGACAGCGGCAAGATCCCAGGAAATACAGGACATGCCTGATGGCTCTCTTTGCGGGCTTGCATGCTTTGGATCCGATCTTGCTGGATAATGGGGCAGGAACCTCGTCCGCCCAGAAACCCTCGGATGTCTGTACAGACACAGGAATTACAGGAAACATGTCGAAATTCACAGTCTCGCTGGCCCAAATGGACCTTCATATCGGAGATCCGGAATACAACTTCGCCCTCGCGGATCAGTTCATGCAGGAAGCAGTGGCCCAAAATGCGGACCTGGTGGTGTTCCCGGAACTGTGGCACTCCGCCTATGCCCTGGAACAAGCCGCGCAGTTTGCCTGCTCTGTCACCGCGGGTCCTGCGGCCCAGGGGTCTTTCGCGCGCTTCGCGGGTCTGGCCCAAGCCCACCAGACCGCTGTGGCCGGATCCCTCCTGGAAGAGGAGGAAGGCCATATCTACAACACAATGGTCCTCTATGACGCTCAGGGGCGCCTGCAGGCCAGCTACCGCAAGCTGCATCTGGTACCCATGCTGGATGAACCGCGCCATCTGCAGGCAGGCGCCTCTCTGCAGCAGGTGCAAGTGGGACCGTATCAAGCCGGACTGGCCATTTGCTATGACCTGCGCTTTCCGGAAATGTTCCGGCGCTATGCTCTGGAGGGCTGCCAGTGCATTCTGCTTTCCGCCGAGTGGCCACATCCCCGGGGAGAGCACTGGCGCCTCCTGCTCCGCACGCGGGCCATCGAGAATCAGTGCTTTGTCTTTGCGTGCAACCGTGTGGGCGCCAGTGATGGCGTCTCGTTTTGTGGCCACAGCGCCGTGATTGACCCCTGGGGCAACGTCTTGGTGGACGGCCAGGAAGTCGAGGGGCTCTTCACGGCCACCTGCGATCTGGACCGGGTGGCCGAGATACGGGCCAACATCCCGGTCCTGCAGGGCCGCCGCCCGGATGTGTATGGCTGAGCACAGCTGGGATTACGCGGCGCTGTCGTCTCCCCGCGACTTGCACACCAGATTCCAGTGGCCTCGCTGGCAGACCTTGCCTTCTTGGTTGAGGACCTCCACCTTGAAGGTCACGACCCCACCGGTCATGCGCTTCATCCTCTTCATCGCCTGCACGGTGAGGCGAGATCGAATGGTGTCGCCGATGAACACGGGCCGGCGAAACTGCCACTCCAGGCCCATGAACGCCACTACCGTGTCATCCAGAAAACCCAGTCGCACCATCTGGCCGGAGCTGATGCTCAGGACCAGCAGGCCATGCACCACCCGTTGGTCATACATCTGCGCGGCGGCGTATTCCGCATCGGTGTGAATCAGGTTCCAATCACCCGACAGGGCCGCGAAGTTGACCACGTCCGTTTCGGTGACGGTGCGGCCCCAGCTTTCCACGGAGGCCCCCACTGCAAAGTCCTCGTAGAAGAGGGAAGGCTGGCGACGGAGCAGGCTCTCTTTCATAAGGATATTCTTATGGGGTGCAGGTCTTTTCCACCGGTCGGCGAATCGGTGTCTATTGTATACTCAGACCCGCAGGGAAGGGGTTTCGCCTCGCGAAACCAGGACCTTCCGGCGCCAGAAGACAGGAGAGCTCTGGTACATGACTGGGGCAGTGCTTGGGGGTCACAGCAACCCCGGCCTCTTCAATTCGAGTCGGTGGGCCGCGATGCGCGAGCAGGCTACGGGCTACCTGTATATCCTCCCTGCCAGCGTCCTGATTTTCTGTTTCGGGCTGTTTCCGGTGGGCTACGCCTTCTATATGAGCCTGCGCCGCTGGCGGGTGGTGGACCGCGGCTTTGTGGGCATCGAGAACTATGCCGACGCCCTGGGCCATCCGGCGGGGGCAGTGCAGTTCGCATTGGGCTTCCTGCTGCTGATCGGCATCTACTACCTGTGGACCCGCGTCGGCCGTCCCGACAGTCCCCTGCGCCTGCCCGCCCGGGCGGGCAGTTTCCTGCTGCTGGGCCTGTCCGTCTACCTCATCACGCAGGGCTGGCAAGTCATGCAGAACACGGGCGACGACCGTTTTCTGGACACACTGCCGGTCACGTTCTATTTTGCCTTCGGATCCATCCCGTTGCAGCTGGTCATTGCCTTGGGTCTGGCCTATGTGCTGTACCAGAAGATCAAGGGCCAGGAAGTCTTCCGGATCATCTTTTTCCTGCCGTACATCACTCCCGTGATCGCGACCGCCCTGGTCTTCCGCAACATCTTCAGTCCGCGCGAAGTGTCCCTGATCAACCGGGTTGTGACCCTGTTCGATCTGGAACCCCAACGGTGGCTGTTCGAGCCGGAACGGTTCATCAACCTCGTGCTGGGCACCCATCTGGAGGGAGTGCTGGCCGGTCCCAGCCTGGCTCTGGTGTCCATCATCCTGTTCGGCATCTGGACCTATGTGGGCTACAACACGGTCATCTTTCTGGCCGGCCTGGGGGGCATCGACCACGTCTTCTACGAGGCGGCCGAGATCGACGGCGCCAGCAAGTGGCATCAATTGCGGTTCATCACGGTGCCGCTGCTCTCGCCCATCACCTTCTATCTTTCGATCATCGGCTTCATCGGCACGTTCAAGGCCTTCAACCACATTTTTGTCATGCTGGAGCCCTCGGCCCAAACCACGGTGGTCACCACCAGTGTCAACGTCTTCAACACCTTCTACAAGGGCAACCAGTTCGGCTACGCCTCCGCGCAGGCGATCCTGCTGCTCGGTGTCATCCTCTATCTGACCTTTGTGCAGTCCCGCATTCTGGGAGAAAGAGTCTTCTATGGCTGAAGGCGCGCAACTGCTGTCCCTGCCCCAGACCGGCACTGGGGTCACGGCGGTCAAGCCGGGCCGCGACTGGTCCTACCTGGGGGGGCGCCTCGTCCTCTACCTCATTCTGTTGATGGGGGCCTTCATCTCGCTGGTGCCCTTCGCCTGGATGCTCTCCGCATCCCTGATGTCCTACGGGGAAACGGCGACGCGGCGGCTGGTCCCGGACGTGCCCCAGTTCTACAACTACGTGCAGGCCTGGCAGGAAGCCAACTTCGCCCGCTACTTCATCAACAGCATCGTGATCACGGGCACCACCCTGGCAGGGCAGCTGGCCACTTCCGTGCTGGCCGCATATGCCTTCGCGCGCATTCGCTTTCGGGGCCGTGACCTGATTTTCGGCATCATGCTGAGCACCATGATGATTCACGGCATGGTGACCATGATCCCCAACTTCCTGGTCATTTCCAACCGGGTCGCCTTCATCCCCCTGCCCGGCGGTTCCTGGGTCAACACCCTGCAAGGCATCACGGCGCCCTACATCGCCAGCGTGTTCAGCATTTTTCTGCTGCGCCAGTTCTTTGCCCAGATCCCCTTTGAACTGTGGGATGCGGCGCGCATTGACGGGGCGGGACACAACACCTTCTTGAGCCGCATCGTGCTGCCCATGAGCAAGCCCGCCCTCTTCACGGTCGCCATCTTCGCCTTCATCAATGCCTGGAACGACTTTCTGTGGCCGTTGCTGGTCACCACCACGGAGCAATGGCGGCCGATCATGGTGGGCCTGTGGTCCTTCTCCCGCGAGGCCGGGCCGGAGACCCAGCTCCTGATGGCGGGGTCGGTAATCACCATCTGGCCTATTCTCGTCATCTATTTCCTGACGCAGAAGCAATATACCGAAGGCATTGCCTTGACGGGCTTGAAAGGCTAGTGAATTTGCGTTTGTCGAGTACTGTGTTCTTTATCCATTCCTGAATCGTACACAAGGAGTTTCAATTCGATGACACCGAGAGTTTTGAAGTTTATAGCGTTGGCCCTGGGTCTGGTCGTCTTGCTGGCGGCCTGCACGGTGGCGCCGCCGGCGCCGGCGGCACCGGTGATGGAAGAAGCGGAAGGCGACATGATGTCCGGCGGCGCCTGGGACCACGTGGACCCGTCCGGCCAGGAAGTCTCCTTCTGGTACCAGCACTCCGGTGCCCGCGCGGAAGTTCTTGAAGAAATCATCAACGAGTTCAACGCGAGCAACGAATGGGGTATCACCGTCGTGGGTTCCGCCCAGGGCGGCTATGGCGACATCTTCAACAAGATGCTGGCCGTGATCGGCACCCCCGATGTGCCCAATCTGGTGGTGGCCTACCAGAACCAGGCCGCCAGCTACCAGCTGGGCGAAGGCCTGGTGGACATGCGGGAACTGGTGGACAGCGAGGTATGGGGCTTGTCTGAAGCGGAAAAGGCGGATTTCTTCCCTGGCTTCTATGCCGCGGATATCTTCCCCTCCTTTGACAACGCGCGCCTGGGCTTCCCCCCGAACCGCTCCATGGAAATCCTGTACTACAACACCGACTGGCTCGCGGAGCTGGGATACGACGGCCCGCCCACGACTCCGGCTGAGTTCAGGGAGATGGCGTGCGCCGCCACCGCGCAACCCTTCAGCGGGGCCGCGGCGGACACGCAGGCCCTGGGCTTCCAGTTCGCCCTGGACGCCTCCACGATTGCCAGTCTGTCCTTTGCTTTCGGCGGGGACATCTTCGACTATGACAATGTGGCCTACATGTACGACGGGCAAGCCACCATTGATGCCATGACCTTGATGCAGGAACTGTTCGCGGAGGGATGCGCCGTGATTCCCGCGGAGCGGTATGGGGACCAGACCGACTTCGGCAACGGCACCACCCTCTTCAACATCAGCTCCAGCTCCGGTCTGCCGTATTACACCCGGGCCGTGGAGGATGGAGCCGCGTTCAACTGGGGTGTCGGGCCTGTCCCGCACACCACGGCGGAACCGGTGGTCAACGTGTACGGCGCCAGTGTCAGCATTGGTCAATCCACGCCCGAGCAGGAGCTGGCCACCTGGCTGTTCATCAAGTACTACACCTCGCCCGCGGTGCAGGCCAAATGGGCCCAGGCCAGCAACTACTTCCCGGTACGCCAGAGCGTGGCGGAAGGCCTGGGGGACTATTTCGCCACCAATCCCAATTATGAAATCGCCTTCAACCTGTTGCCCTACGGGACTTCCGAACCGCCGATGCCCGGGTACGACTTCGTGCGGGTGCGAGTGGCCGAAGTCATGGCTGCGATCCTGGACGGCGCGGATGTCGCCACGGCTCTGACCGAATTGACCACAGAAGCCAACGAGATTCTGGCCGACCAGTAAACGCCGAGAGCCGGTCCAGGCAGCCGAGCTGTCTGGACGGTTGCGCAACCGCAGAGCCGCAAGCAGGGGAGTCTGGGCTCCCCTGCTTGCCTTCTGGAGACCGCAGCCCAGGCCAGTTTGTTCTCTCGTCCGTAACCCATCCCACACACGAGAATTAGGGCATGTCTTGGCATTGCGGCACCGCATCTCCGCGGTGCGGTGTTGTTAGTATGTGTTGATGTGCGGTGTCCCACCGTCGCGCCGGTACTTGCGCGCGTCCGGCAGCCGGCAGGTCTGCGCATCCCGGCGGCCCACCTCATAGGCCGCCCATTGCCGGCCGTCCTCCTCTCCCCCCGCTGTCCCGAGCCATACCGCGTCAAAGGATATGCCCTGCGCAGGCGGGGGCGGGCGCGCGGCTACACGCGCCCGCGGGAGGACGGATGCCCCTCGCGCCGCCGGCTGCGCTTTTTTTGGGATCCCGCCGTAGACGGTGCGCTGCCGGACCTCCCGCACGCGCGCGATCGCACTCGGATGCAGGCCCGCGCCGTACATCTTGATGGCTGGGTGTTGGGTCGATGCGGCATAGTCCAGGGCCATCGCAAAGTCGGGATACGGTTTCAGGACACATCGTTGTGCCTTGCCATTGTGCGTTTGTTTATGGGGACCTGAGCGCGTAGGGCAGCGGAAAATCAGAGCACAATCCAAACTGTATACAGGAAAATACAAGCGCCTCGGCTCCAATTCTCGACTTTGCGACTGCTCTGCACCCACTCCAGGGACCGGTGACAAGACAGTGACTTTCTGGGCCGCGTCCAGACCGCGCAACCAAGGCGTATTTGCAAGCTACAACCAAGTATCCGGCTTGACCTTGTGGCCCGGCACGGCATAGACCACGTAGGCGTACCACCTGAGCTGGGTGGCCGTGCCTTCCTTCCTGATCCGGGCCTGCAAGGTCGGGTGTCCAGCATAGGGATTGTTGCCCCTGAGCCGCAGCCAGCCGATGCGGGGCACGCGCAGATGGGGTGGCCGAGATTTTGACCATGCTGGGCATGGTGAACCCGGCGGCGGTGCGGCGTTTGGCCTTGAACCGGGGCGGACTGCCTTGGCCGGCAAAGCATCTGCGATACGCATCGGCCAGGTGCTTGAGGGTGTACTTGACCTCCTTGTGGCCGTACTCCCGCAGCCAACTGTGCTCTGCGCCTTGATCCGGTTCTCCGGCAGCAGGCGCAAGCGTACCGTGCGATGGACCGTTTCGGGTATATTAGAGGAAGCAGGCATGGCAATGGCGCTGCCGTGTCTGTCGGAAAGCGGCATGCCACAACCAGCATGTCGCTTTCGGACATTGTAGCGTAGCATGGATCGGGTTGTGTACTTCAGTAGATAAGTCCCATTTCTTTCCCCGTGGGCCGAACTGCTGATAGCCGACCTGCTGGTACATCCCCGACTTTCCCGCTTCGCAACTGGGGCGGCGATGCCACTGGTGAGCAGCTTCGCCCTTCTGGCTCCGATATTCGCCGGCTTCTATTCCCGTCTCTTTGTGTTCCTCTGTGAGTTCTCCCAAGCACACAGTTGTGACGTGCTCGGCAAAGGGATCAGATCGGCGCGGTTTTCAAGGGGACCCGGTGCGTTTCTGCAACAATCTTTGGAGACGGGCAATCTCGGCTTCGGCGTTTTCCACTTGGGCCTGTGCTTCGGCCTTGACGCTTGCCACTTGGGCCTGCGCTTCGGCCTTGACGCTTTCCACTTGGGCCTCCGCCTGCTGGCGACGTGCGGCCTCTACCCCTTCCAAGGGATACCAGAGGTCCTCCTCGGCATTGTGTAGGCGCAGACGCTGCTGCTCGTCCAGGCCCCACGCCGCCGCCAGCACGTTGCTGAAATGCAACTGCGTGGGGCAGTCCTCCACGTGCGCCGCGACCGGGACAATGCGCGCATAGGCCCCGTGCTGCAGACGATGGCCTTGCAAGTGCCGAGGGATGTCCGGGCACAATGCGTGCGGGTCAAACAGCCAGTACTCCTGCACCCCCATGTCGGCGTACTCGTCCTTCTTGAACCCCACATCGTTGGCCCAGTTGTCCGAGGACAGGACTTCCACCACCAACTCGGGGATGCCGTCCACCCAGGTCCGGTAGGGCTGGCCGGACACGTGGGGGGGCGGATCCAGCCAGAGCATGACGTCCGGAGCCAGATACACCTGCCGCTGGCCTTCCCGATAGAAGAGATTGACGTTGCCCAGCAACCGGTACTTTTTCACGCCTGTGCGGGCCAAATGCTCGCGCAGACCCATTTTCAGGACATCCAGACTCCAGCAGTGCAAATCGCTTTCGGGCATGGTGGGTGTGTACATGGGGTACAAGGCGGGATCGTCCCAGTCCGCGGCATGGGGGCCCTCGTGGTCAGGGACCGGTTTCGACCCGAGACGGTCGCGTACCAGGGGCATGCTGTCAGCCATCTTGTGCCTCAATCTTCAGTTCGCAGATGGACTCGCCGATTTCATTATAAGGCACGGGAGTTATGCCGGCGCGGGCACGAGCCGGATACATCAGAACAATTATACGGCTGCTGTGGAATTCATGGATGGACCCAAAGGGGAATATCTCCCAACATGAAGAGTGGGAAACCCCCATGCAGCGAACTTTCCTACGGCCAGTCTATGCTTGGTGGATGTGGCGACGATGATATATACACGGGACGACGACGGGCATCAAGTCCAAGGGCCGGCAAGCCACCCCTTTCCGGGCGCGCGGCCGTGTCGGGGCTTTGTGCGCGCCCCCTGCCGGCCCCTCTTGCCCCGGCGACTCGACCCGAGCCCGTGCCACCGATGGGCCCACTCGTTGCCCTTGCGGGTGGAAGAGTGGCGGCGGCCTTGGGGACCATCCTGACTACCCGGTTCCTGTGGGATATCCAGCCCGTCCCCGTGGTGGGCTACCAGCGGAGCAAAAAACACAGTGACTTCGCAGGGTCGGCTTCCTACGGAGTGTGCGTCAGCCGGAATCTGAAGTGTTTCGGCTACAAACTCGTGCTGCGGTCTACGCGGGAGGGCCTCCCGGTAGCCTACGAACTGGTGCCGGTCCACACCGATGAGCGTGCCGCGGCCGACACCGTGCTGTCCGTCCTCTGGCACGGCGATGTGGTCGGGGACAAGGGCTTCCTGGGGGCCGACGGGCCACCACATCTGGACGCCCACGCGAGTCAATCCACGTCCACCGCACTCCGGGGCAGCACAGCCAGCACCAGCGCATGGAAAGCGCCTTCCACGAAGTGCAGAACACCGGACGCCACCTGATGGAGCGCCTGCGGCGCAAGACGGGGCTCGGGTTGCCCCCCATGTCATCGCCAAAATGGCCCGCCAGACCCTCAAGCATCGCTTGCGCCGCGACTTGGGCATCGATGTCCGGACCTATGCCGCTCATCCCCTGTAATTCCACATCTAGCTACATAATCACTTTGGTCAGGAAGAGGTTGGAAGCGGGGAATTGACCAGCTCCGAATGTGGGAGCTAAGGCTGCGATCGGCTGCAGCCCCAGATTGCGTCAATATGCGCTCTTGGGTACTGAATGGACAGCAAAATCCAACCATATCTGGGCCTACGATTCTTGATACAGAAACGTATATGCCTGTTTTATCAGCCAAAGTGATATGTGGCTAGATTCCACATCAGCCGTATGATCATTCGCCACGTCACGGATGACATGATGTCATGGCCAGAAACACAATGATAATGTTGTGTTATGATGCCCGAGTTCAATACCCATGGGAATCTGCCCCCGGAATGCACCAGGCCACATGGAGCGAGATCGGTGCAAGATTTGGAAAATCGGAATGGCGACGCAAACTTTCGGAAGGACTGCGGGCTGCTGCGGAGGAGCCGAAGCAAGCCGAATGTCAAAAGATTTACGTAGACGGCAGTTTTGTGACAGCCCAGGAAGCGTCCGGAGACCAGGATGGGTGTTGGGAAGAAAGAGCGGTCGATCTTGAGGCTCTCGATCCCGTGTTGCTCGATGTGAAAGCCGACAATGCAGCGCAAAGGGCCAAGTATCTTGGGGAAATGTTTCCTGCCTCCACGTTGCTGGAGTTTTTCCAGACCGACAGGGAAACAGGCGCTCCGAAAGGCATTGTGGCACTCGACTTGAGGGAATTCCCGTGATCAAAAACGAAAGACAGTACAAAATCACCCGGTCCCAGCTCGAACGCCTTTCTCACGCGCTGCTGCAGGTCCAAAGCCAGGAGTGCGCGTCTGAAGGCTCTCACCCTTTGTTGCGCAAGGTGCAGGAAGACGCACTGGGCAGCCAAATCGCTGTTTTGCAAGACGAAATGCACGAGTACGAAGCATTGCAGCGGGGTGAATTTCAATTTGCACAACTGGCATCCATAGCCGCGTTGCCCCGAATGCTGATCAAGGCACGCATAGCACGCGGGCTTTCCCAACGCGCATTGGCCGACCGCATGGGCCTGAAGGCACAGCAAATTCAAAGGTACGAAGCATCGGAGTACGAGTCCGCCAGCTTCACTCGCATCAGAAGCGTGGCAGCGGCCTTGGGCGTGAGCGTGGATGATACCTGGTTGCATGAAGACGAGGCTTTTACCGTCAAGACCCTGCGGCATCGGGTTGCCAAGACGGGACTGCCGGATGAATTCATCCGCAGGCGTCTCTTGCCGCGCAGAGGGCTCCCGTCGCGTCTCTCGGCTGCAGACCCGAGGGACAGTGTGGCCGCTCACGCTGCGGCCGAGACCATCGCGCGAATATTTCAGTGGTCCTTGCCCCAGTTGAAAGGGACAGACACGCTCGAGTTGAAACCTGTCTGCGGCCCAGTCCACGGCAAAGCTGCCGCCGATGCCCAACCCGACCGGGCCTACACCCTGTACGCTGTCTATCTGTCCCAACTCGTTGTCCAGGCCATCTCTCACATTCCAGCCATGTCTGTCCCGACGGACCCCCATGTATTGCGGAGAGACATAGAGTCCAAATCCGGTGGCATCTCTCTGAAGTCGCTTGTGGACTATATTTGGGAATTGGGTGTGGCCGTGTTGCCGCTGGACGATCCCTGTGCATTTCATGGTGCCTGCATCCGCAAGAACGGCAGAAATGTCATTGTCTTGAAACCCAAGACATCCTCGGAATCTCGCTGGGCCTTTGCCCTGTTGCATGCACTCTGGCACGTCAGCCAAGAGCCGGAATTGCCGGAACGCAGTGTCCTGGAACCGGATGCAATGTCAAATGGATGTCGCGGGTCGGAAGAGGAGATGGCTGCCAACCGTTTCGCGGCGGCAGTCCTGCTCCAGGGACGCGGACAGGAATTGGCAGAGAAGTGCCTTGAACTGGCAGGATCCGACGTGTGCCGCCTCAAGCAGGCAGTGGTTTCGGTGGCAGAACAAGAGCGCATTCCAGTCGACGCCTTGGCCCATTGCCTGACTTTTCGCCTGGCGGCAGAACGAGGCCAGAATTGGTGGAGTACTGTGTACAGTCTGCAGTCAAACGGCAACCCGTGCGGTGTTGCGCGGAATCTGTTCTTCGAACGAGCAGATTTTGGTCAACTGGCTGTGCCGGATCAAGAGCTCTTGTCTCAGGCGCTCGTGCCTTGGGAACCGGAAGTGCATGTCTAGTTCTACAGATGGAAACACCGGAAAGCCCTCTCCCCAAAGTCACTTGCACCAAGGTGCGGATGACCTGACTGCAGGCAGCTCCAAGCAGGGAGTCGAGACAGAACGGACCGGCGCATGACAAAGACACAGTTCAACCACGCGGCATCCATCGCCGAGACAGCGGACACGACGCGCCTGCAGGTGCCGGTGCAAGGCATGCACTGCACGGGCTGCGCGCATTCCATCGAAACGACCCTCAAGCAGATGGAAGGCGTGACCGCGATATCGGTCAGCTATCCCCTGGCGCAGGCCGATCTGGCCTTTGATTCCCGTCAGATCTCCCTGCACCAAATCCAGGAAACCGTAACGGACCTGGGATTTTCCGTCCCGGCGGAAACGGCCAAGTTCGGCATCCAGGGCATGACCTGCACCGGGTGCTCGAGCGGTATCCAACAGAATCTCGCGCGGATGCCCGGGGTGGTGTCCGCCGCGGTCAGCCTGCCGCAGGAAGAGGCGGTCGTCGCCTATCTGCCCAGTACCGTGACACCCGAAGAATTGCAGACCAAGGTCACGGAACTGGGATACCAACCGGTCGTTGTCCATCCGAACGGCGTGACCGTACCGCCAGCGCAGACCCATCCGCCGCGGGACTGGCGCAAGGCCAAACTGATTACGGCCATAGTCTGCAGCGGCAGCATCTTCACCTTGAACATGATCCTGCCGCTGGTGTGGGCCGTGCCGGTGGCGCTGCAGGAGTGGGCCGGACTGGGACTGGCCGCCATCCTGCAGATCTGGGTCGGGGCGGAGTTTCATCAACGGGCCTGGAAGTCTCTGCGCTCCGGCCTGTGGGGCATGGACCTGCTGGTGTCCCTGGGGTCCAACGTGGCCTTCCTGACCGGGCTGTGTGTGCTGCTGCTCGGGCTGGACCGGGCCCTGTTTCCGCTCTTTTTCGAGTCCGCCGCCTTTATCGTCACCTTCATTTACCTGGGGCGGTATCTGGAGGCTCGCACCCGGCGTCAGACCGGGGATGCCATTCGCAGCCTCATGTCCCTGCAGCCCGCCACGGCCCAGCGCGTGCACGGTGGGGACGTGACTGAAGTGCCTCTGGCGGAAGTGCAGGTGCATGACACCTTGTGGGTACGAGCCGGGGACACGGTGCCCGTGGACGGGACGGTAGTGACAGGCGAGAGTGCCGTCGATGAATCCCTGCTGACGGGTGAAAGCATCCCGGTCTACAAGCAGACCGGAGATGATGTCTGGGGAGGCACCTCCAACCTGGAAGGCGCGTTTCAGATGACCGCCCAGGCCGTGGGCCAGGAGACGGCGGCGGCGCGCATCGCCAGCACGGTCGAGAGAGCGCTCTTGAGCCGGGCCCCGGTGCAGTCGCTGGCGGACAAGGTGTCCGGCATCTTTGTGCCCATCATTCTGGCTCTGGCCACAGTCACGGCTCTGGTCTGGGGTCTCTGGGGGGCGGTCCGCTTCTTTCCCGAGGCTTCGGTGTTGAGCATCAGCCTGCTGTTCGCCACGTCCGTGCTGCTCATCAGCTGCCCCTGTGCCCTGGGCCTGGCCACCCCCACAGCCATGATTGCCGGCACGGCCATGGCCGCCCGGCAGGGCATCCTGGTCAAGAACGCGGCGGCCTTGCAGGAGCTGGCAGCCGTGGATGTCCTGATTTTTGACAAGACCGGGACGGTCACGGTCGGCCAACCCCAAGTTCAGGAGACAGTGGTCAGCCCTGATGGAGGCCCGTCTCCGCAGGAGATGCTGCGCGTAGCCGCCAGTGCCTTGCAGGGCAGCGCCCACCCCATTGGCCGGGCCATCATGCTGGCAGCCACCACACAGGGTCTTTCATTGGAAAAGGCTGCGGAATTCCAAAGCCAGACGGGCAAGGGGGTGCAGGCTCAGGTAGCGGGACGGGAAGTGCTGGTAGGCAGCCCCGCCTTCCTGCAGGAACAAGGACTGGATCTGGAGGCCTGGCAGTCCCAACTGCACCACCATCAGTCCAAGGGGCAGAACATCACCTTTGTGGCCAGCGACCAGATTGTATGGGGCTATTTTGCCATTGCCGACACCTTGAAGGAAGACGCCGCGGAATTCGTGCAGTCTGCGCGGGCGGGTGGCATCTCCCTGCATATGCTGTCGGGGGACAATCACACGGCCGCCCAGGCGGTCGCTCTGGAACTGGATCTGGACCCGGCCCTGGAAGTCACCAGTCAGATGCTGCCCGAAGACAAGGCCCGGGCGGTAGCTGCGTTGCAGGCTGAGGATCAGAAAGTCTGCATGGTAGGCGACGGTGTCAACGACGCACCGGCCCTGGCCCAGGCGGATGTGGGCATGGCCATGGCGGCAGGCCACAACCTGGCCCTGGAAACCGCGGATGTGGGCATTCTGAGCCAAAACCTGCAACGCATTCCCCTGGCTCTGGCCCTAGGTCAACGGGTGATGCGGATCGTGAAGCAAAACCTCTTCTGGGCCTTCTTCTACAACGTGGCGGCCATTCCCCTGGCCGCGGGCCTCTTCGTGCCTCTCTGGGGTCCGGCAGTGAAACTGAGCCCGGCGGTCGCCGCGGGCGCGATGGCCCTAAGCAGTCTCTTTGTTGTCCACAACAGTCTGCGGATCTATCGATCCCGGAAAGCCTGAGGCCACCATTGGCCTGCCTGCGCAGACAGATTCCCCGGCTTTGGTCATGACTGTATTGCCCGGCTGGCTGAGGCTGGCGGCCTTGGGCCTGTGCCTGACCCTCCTGGGTTGGGGAGTCGGCAGACCCATAGCCGCACAGGAGGCCGAACCGGACCTGCCGGCGGTCCCGGTCCGTGCCTATGGACTGATGGGATCCCAGATCTTCAGCGCCAACTGCACTCCCTGCCATGGAGAGACCGGCGCAGGAGATGGTCCGGCCCTGCAGGGCATGGAAACCCACATGATTGACTTTCGGGATCCGGCGGCGCTGACTACGGGACCACACTCCCCCCTCGTGTGGCAGCAGGTGACGGCAGAAGGCCGGATCGACGCTCTCATGCCCCCATGGAAGAACCAGCTGACCGAGGATCAGATGTGGGATGCGGTCGCCTTTCTGTGGCAGCTGTCCACTTCTGCCGAGGAATTGGACCGAGGCGCTGAGGTGTGGCAGTCCCTGGGCGATGCCTCAAACTTGCCGGCCACGAGTCGGGAAACGCTGGCTCTTTCCCTGGAGGACTGGCAGGCCGCCGTCCCCGGGGGCATTGACGAAGGGCGTTGGCAACAGCTGTCCACAGGAGAAAGGGCGGCCGTCTACAGATACCTGCAGGCTCAGGTGCTGACTCCAGGCTGGGAGCCCTTGCTGAGGAAGGGTCAGGGCACAGTCTCGGTCCAGCTGCAGCCTCTTTCGCCGGGGCTGGAGTTGCCTTCCGATCTGCCGGTGCGGTTGCAGGCCCAGATAGGACATTGGTCGGCAGGGGAGTGGACCAACACGGCAAACAGGGCAGAAGGCTGGCTTGCCTTCCAAGGCCTGGATACCTCTCCTCGGGTTTCCTATATGGCCGCAGTGGAATGGGATGGACAGACCTTTCAGTCGGAGCCTGTCTTCTTGGCTGCCGCCGAAGACGCGGCGCAACTGGCAGTGGAAGTCTTTGCGGCCTCCGCTACGCAGGCGGCCGTAGCCATTGCGCAGCTGCAGATATTGTTGGCGATAGCCGAAGGCAGTGTCTTGATCGGTCAACAGGCCCTGGCCGCCAACTCGCTTCCCTACGTCTTCACAGGACGCAGCCAAGAGGGTCAGCGGGAACCTGTAACGGTGGAGATCCCGCTGTTTCCGGGGGCGGCCGAAGTCACTCTGGCGGAAGAGGATGGCACCCGCTTCGAGACAGGAGCAGACAAGGTCTTTGACACAGCCCCCCTTTTTCCCTTGCCCCAAGGCACTTGGTCCACGGTGGGCTACAGATTGCCCTTCCCTGCGCCCGGTGCGGAATGGACCCAGACCTGGCCTTACCCAATCTCCGACATCACGGTGCTGGTCCCACAGAGAGAGGGCTGGGACGTAGAGATAGTGGGATTTGGATTGAGTGGGACGCGGGAAATAGGAGGCATTGCTCACGACACCTGGCATGCAAGTACATTGCCGGATGGACAGGTGGTCGTTCGATTCAATGCAGTGCCCATGGTTGCCACAGCCACGGAGCAGTTGCCATCCGTAGCACTGATGCCGTCCTGGCTACCGTGGGGACTGGCGCTGTTGCTGCTGTTGCTGCTTGTGTCTTTCACGGCATTCACTGGCCGCAGCTCAAGATCTTCAGGCCAAGACCCTCGGCGTTCGCGGCACCCTTAGCACCAATACTGTTTACTTAACTCGAAAATACTGTTGCCTTAGGGATATCCAGGGTTGCATCAGGACAACAGAAAATGGTGTCACGGCCAAATCCAAGCAAAGTAAACAGTATTGCCCTTAGCTTGACTTTGTACAAAACAGACAGGGGAGGCCCAAGGAAAGACAGGATGGCACAATGGACTTCAGAGTCACCCGAGGTCCGCCATGCCCATCCTGTCTCCCGTCATGGTAACCCTGCTGCAGCCGTTTGCACCGCTCTTCCAGGCCCGGACCTGGGTCAAGGCCCAACACCTGCGGGTGGGCACCCTGCTGGCCCCGGGGCGGCGCACCGTCTCCACCGCGCTGTATGCCCTGGGCCTGCAGGAAGAGCGCAACTTCGCCGTGTACCACCAGGTGCTCAACCGTGCGCGGTGGTCTGCGCGGGCGGTGAGCCGGGTGCTGCTGACCCTGCTGCTGGCCCATCTGGCGCCGACCCAGGGCCCTCTGGTGTTTGGCATCGACGAGACCCTCGAGCGCCGCCAGGGCCCCCGGATCGCGGCCAAGGGCATCTACCGGGACGGGGTGCGCTCCTCCCGGAGCCACTTCGTCAAGGCCATGGGGTTGCGTTGGCTCAGCCTGATGTGGCTGACCGAGATTCCCTGGGCGCAGCGGGTCTGGGCCCTGCCCTTTCTGACTGTGCTGGCCCCGTCCGCCCGGTATGCAGAGACCCGCGGCCGGCGCCACAAGACCGTGACCGACTGGGCCCGGCAGATGCTGCTGTGTCTGCGCCGCTGGCTGCCCGACCGCGACCTGGTGGTGGTGGCCGACCGCACCTATGCGGCCCTGCACCTGCTGGCCGCCTGACAACATTGCTCCCGTCCCATCGCCGTCATCACCCGGTTGCGCCTGGATGCGGCGTTGTACGACGAGCCGCCGGCCGGGCCAACGCGGTCGCCTCCGCCAGGTCGGCGCACGCCAACCTGTGTTGCGCCAGCGGCTCGCCGATCCCGCCACGGCCTGGGTGGGGCTGCCCGTGCCCTGGTACGACGGGACCGTCCAGTCCCTGGCCGTCGCCACCGGCGTAGCCCTGTGGTACCGCTCGGGCCAGACCCCCGTGCGCCTGCGCTGGAGGCCCTGTGCTACACGGCCTGACTTTGTACAAAGTGGAGCTTAGCGCGACATTCGTCAATGAACAAGGTGTCGGCCTTCTGAGGTGATCCGGTTCAGGTCCTGCCGAGAGACAATGCAAATCAGAAATCAGTGTGAGGCATCGGAACGCTCTGAGAATCGCTTTCCAGCTTCATTGAGAGGCCCTGTCAAAAAGAAGACAGAAGCCGGAAGTAAACGAGCGGGCAGTCCAGGGTCAGAAACGCCGCGTGGAGGTCGGCCCGGCGGGCCTAGTGCACGCTCAGACAGTGTAGCCAAGCCCGCGTGCATTCCACTCCGACGTTGTCGTGGATGACCCCGTCGGATGCTATCGGTATTATGAACTGATTTGGTTTGGCGGAGGTGTCTTATGAGAATATTCCAAGAAGTATCTGCTTTTGACAGTGATGATGCCCTTACCGCCGCGACTGGAGCAGTTGTGGAGAGAGTGGTCGCGGTTCCAGGCCCTCGATCGCTGTGCGAAATCCAAGCTGACGCGGAAGACTATCAGTGGCTTTGTAATTGGATTGGCCAACTATCCCCGCACCGGTTGGGAAGGTGGCTGGAGGGCATTGGCTCTAGGAAGATTGCATTACAGTCATGCGGCCTCAACCTCTCCTACATTGCAGCAGCTGGCTGCCTGCTTCTCCTCTTAGCATCTGAAGCCGCCCGTCGCAGGGCAAGTGAGGGACAGGTATGGTCGGCAGTGCGCAGCCAATTTAACGAACGTGTAGGCAGTGTTTTGTTTGTACAGAGACAACCCCGACCAATATTCAAGGACGCGATGGAAACAGCCGCGAGAAAGCTGGACTTGCGCCATGTCTTCGGCATAGAGGGTACGCAGAACTACTATCTCAGCGTATACCTCCGTTCGGATTCACGCAGAAGGGAATGGAGCGTCTGGCGTATTGGCTTGCGGGACAACCCTCTACTCAGGCGATTACGTACCTCTTGGGAGACCAAGGCCAACGGCTGGCTTCGCAGTCCTTTGCCAAGTTGTGGAATACCTTGCGAAACTACCGTAGGAACAACATCACCGAAGCACGAGCTCTCCAGGTTCTGGCCGACAATCCCTGGACACTGCCAGATTGGACGGATGAACTGCTCAGGCAGGCGCGACGGCACCAAGAACTTGGTACACCAGACCAAGGCCAAGCGGGCAGTGGTGAACAATTTTCCCCGCAATTTCTGGAGAATCCGCGCTTGCAGTGGAATTGGCCTGCAGCGCCGACGTTCTCAAGCGGTGTGGTAAATCTCGCCGACTTTGACCTCATGGCGGAGCAACACTACGTAAAGGTCGGCACTGAAACTCTGACCACACTTGTCGTTGACGATGACGGAACCTATTCCAGTCATTCCGAAGATGTAGTTCTGCCGTCCGAGGCACCCGAGTTAGTTGCCTCTATAGTGGACGGCAACGGCGAATTTCAAGCCAGCCAGTTGATGGAACTGTGGAATCAAAACGAGGACATAGAACTATTTGACCTGCAAACCGGGAACCGGCTTGATGGGTATAGCACGCAACGCTCCCTGAGCAAGGAGTACGGGCTTCTTGCCAGCACCGACCTTGAGATAGAGCCGCCGGATATACCTTTCCATCAAATCGGCTCCGGCAGCAACGCCAAGAGGCTATATCGCCTGCCTTCCAGCAACGAACACCCGGTGAGAGTTACCCTGTACGACGAGGAGATTTGGAACTCCAGCATTGATGGAGGCACTTCCCCCAAGCCGCCAGAATCCAACTGGTCCAGAACAGTAACAACAGACGTTCGCCCGACAGGCCGCATACGTCTGGATCGGTATGAGGGATCAAGTGTGCGGATTTCAGGAATTGAAAGCGGTGCCGAGTTGGTGTACGTGAGAATTGGCGGAAGGCCGTTGGACTTCCATTTAGGAGAAGACGGGGATTACCTCACCAAAGATTTTGACATTACCAGAGAAGTGGCCGCATGGAATTCATCGGCGTTGCCCGCGATTAAAATCAAACTTGGTCTGCGCCGGGGCAATGAACAGGTTGGTGTCGAGCGCACCAATATCCTCAACGTGAGTGGCGTACTTCGGGTATCTGATGATGGCTGGCAGATGGTCAACCGAGAGGACAAGCTCATGATGAACGATGCCAGACAGGTCCCTTACAAGGTGCTGCTTCCCGGTGCTGGTCAGGATGCAGACAGACTCGCCTTATTGGAAGGCCCGATTTTCCTGAAAAGACTCTGGGGCCATCCAAAGCCGCTGGGGCAGTTGGGCGGTTACGGCGCGCCGTTGGAGCTTCGTCCTCCATATAATTTCACCAACTTCAAAATGGTGGTATCAGCAGAAGTGCATGACCCGGGCATTTTTGAGTGGGTCCTGGCCGGCGATAACAGAAAGATTCGGCTTTATCTGCGCCACCCGCTTGATCTGGGTTCCGGGCATAAAATAATCCTCTGGAATCCTGGCAAGCCTCCTGACGTATTGGACGCCATAGGAAACGTCGAGCATCAAGGCAGCGAGTGGGATGTATCCGTTCCCAGCGTTTCCTTTGAGTACGGATTCATAGCACTGGCTTACAACGGAGCGAGAATAGGATCGTGGTGGCCCACCAAGCCAGACTGGTCCGGCATAAGAGGCAGCAGCGCAATGGAAACGGCGGCCTTGCTGAAGTGGATGCATGCCCCCATTGTGTCATCCGACTGGTTGGACAGCATCCGGTCCTTCGCCCAACAGTATCCGGCGCAGACACTGAGTGCCTGGCTGCAAGATACGGGTCTCCCCTCTGGTCTGGACCACGAGGTAACTGAAGAACAATGGAGAGCGGCCGTCCGCCAAGTCTTCGCAGGATGGGACCCGGACGGTGAATCGGCATGGGAAATAATCAGCGCCCTTGGCCAGGCATCCGCTGATGACCCTATCGCTGAGGCCCTGCAAGTCCTGTTAGACGAAGACCCGCTTCTCATGGGTAGGGTTGCCAGGGCATGGATTAGGTCACCAAACCTGCCTTGTCCAGAAGGGGCCAAGGACAAGCAGGACTTGATTAAACGTATGCGTTTTCTGATTGCGGCGTTAGACCCACAATCGGAGCATCAGAGTCAGGAACCATACCAGATTTCCGAAGAACTTGAAGCCTCGTTACAACGAGACCCGCAGATGATGGCTAGGTTTACCAATGCATTGCTCAGCTCTCAAGACCTGACCGGTCCCGAAGGGGCCAGAGGCAGTCAGTTAGAGCAACGGGAAGAGGTGCTTCTAAACCAAGTTTCAACCTTGATGAGTGTGGATGAGAATTTCGTGAAACAAGGCATAGTCCGGCGTGTACTTGAATCGCTGGACTACCATGCACTGGAGATCCGAGACAGGTACAACGCAGAAACGGCGCTGGGCACTGCGCCGTTCCGGGAGTATCTGGGTCTGCGAGTCCTGTCGTCACTGTTGCAGGAGATCAGGTCATATGGCGCAGCTTGACGCACTTGATTTGACGAATTCGCTCCGACGGCGGATGGTGGACTTCGCCGTGGATGACAATTTCGTCCGCGACCCCAAACTGGGAGCAATCGCCCAGAGCATTTGGAGTGGCCCGCCCAACCGTGGCGGCTTGATTAGTGACCTGTGGGTGGAAGGCGCATTTCCAAGTAAAGCATCATCAACTTCCCTCAATGATCTTGTGCGCGGCAACAAGTTCCATCCCCGGTTGCGCGATGTGCTGGATTCGTCATCGGCGATGCCCGAAGATCGGAAGCTGTATACCCACCAGCTGGAAGCAATTGAGACAGCGCAATCCGGAACGCCGGGCCATCGTCCCGCCATCGTAGTGACCGCCGGAACCGGCGCGGGCAAGACCGAAGCCTTCCTGCTCCCAATACTCAATGATCTCTATCAGAACCCGTCCCAGGAAAGCCAGGGGGCCAAGTGCATCATCCTCTACCCCATGAACGCCCTCGTCAACGACCAGGTGGACCGACTGTACACTTGGCTGAAGGGCCAGACTCAGGTGTCTTTGTTTCACTTCACCAGCGAGACACCGGAAGATAAACGACGGGCCGTCGGCCAGGGCGTCCCTCAATGGGAACCGTGTCGAATGCGCACTCGCCAAGAGGCAAGGGGACTGGAATCTCGTGGCGGGGAACGAGTTGCTCGCGGGCCGACTCCCGACATAGTCATCACCAATTACTCTATGCTGGAATACATGCTTTGCCGGCCCCAAGACTCGGTCTTCTTTGGCCCCCGCTTGCGCGCCATCGTGCTGGACGAAGCGCACCTGTATACCGGCACCCTCGCTGCAGAGATTACATTGTTGCTCCGGCGGCTGCTCCTCCGGTGCGGTCTGTGTCCTGAGGATGTCTTGCAATTTGCTACCTCCGCAACCCTAGGAACAGGCGATCCGGAAGAACTCAGGAGTTTTGCATCGACGGTCTTCAGCAAGCCTACTGCAATGGTCCACGTAATTACCGGCGAATCGGCCAAGGCGCCAATGAGTGCCCCATCTCCCCCGGAAGCTAGGCCAACTGCCGAAAGCATTGTTGCCGGAGAGTGGTTGAAAGGTCCGGCCATCGTTGAAAGCATCGCCGGCGGACCGGAGTTAGCGGCAAATGAGTCCGTGTGCGACAAGTTGAGGTCGAGCTTAGCTACACTGGTATCCGGCAGACACCTGCAGAAGCTGGACCCGAACGAAAACCGGCCGGCCCTGCTGTTGCATAAAAGCCTGTTAGCTGCTCCGATTATTCATCAACTGGAAGAAATCCTCTGGAAAAGGCAGCATATTCCCTTGGCTGAACTGGGTGAGCAGATTTTCGGCAAACAGTCCGAGCCGTCCATTCGGGCCACGGTGCAACTGCTCCAACTAGCGGCCTCAGCCCGGATTGAGCCAACGTCCTACCCACTGGTACCACACCGTATACACGTCATGGCCCGACCTGTGGATGGCCTTACCGTTTGCCTGAATGCCGGATGCAGCAGTTCGGACAACCTGTTGCCGCCTCTTGGCGCAGTCGCAGCGGGCTATCAGAACACATGTGAATTCTGCGGCGGCAGTACGCTGTCACTGGAAAGATGCCGGAACTGCGGTGAATGGCTGCTTGCAGGTCAGGACACCAGTGGGGTCATCGTCCCGGCATTGCCGAGGGCGAGGGAAGACGAGGGCCGTTCGCCGCAACGTCTGCTTCTCACACCTGACAGTTTAGCTCTGGCGGAAGAGACGGTATACATTGACCCTGCCACGGGAAAGCGTAGAGGCAGTGGTGCCCCCGAAGCTGTCCGAATGCGTGAACATACCGAATGTCCCAACTGTCAGGCTGATTATTCGCAAATCGCTTCCTTCTACTCGGGTACTCCGCTCACCTTGTCGATACTGGCAGAGACATTGTTGGCGGAGATGACTGAGTTCCCGGCCAGGGAAGGCGGCAATGACTGGCTGCCAGCCCGTGGCCGACGCTTGCTGGCGTTCAGCGACAGCCGTCGCGAGGCGGCGCGCCTAGGACCGCTTCTCACGAATCAGCACGAGCAGCAGCTTGTGCGCGCAGCGATTGTAGGAGAGTTAGAGCAAGGCCCCATAGCTGACGAAGGCGCGTTGAGCAGGGTGCGCCGACGCTTGGCACAAGTAGAAAAAGAATTGCAAGACCCCGGCTTGAGTTTTGGGGAGCGTCAGTCCGCGGAACGTGACAGGAGGCAATACGAAGCCGAACGTACGCAACTCGCGGCGGGTGGATCCGTAGAATGGTGGGCGCGTATTGTTTCGGAGCATGAGGCACTGAGCCAAGTCTTGGACCGCCCTCATGCTATTAGACACTCGGCGTCCAAGTGGTCTCAGTTACGGTGGGAAACCAACCACCAGAACATTAAAAAGCGAACTTGCGAACTGTTGGGACGGGAACTGGCCAGACCCATCAGGAAGTCTGTCAATACGCTGGAATCCTTGGGACTTGTGGAAGTGACGTACCCCGGACTCGAACAATTGAAACCATCAGCGCAATTCTTGGGCGCATTGCCTACTGATGTCATGCGCGAATCCGTGAGCAGGTATTGGACAGACTTGCTTGCCTCACTTTGTGACACACTTCGGACAGACGGGGCGGTTACTCTTGGCGACGAACTCGATGATACGTACAACTTTGGCAGGTTGCTAATCGGGCGTTGGGCATCGGCGGATGATGAGCGAGGTGCCCGGCTAGTCCGTTTCATCGGCGCAACCAACCGACAGAGAAGGCGCAGATTCGCAGCGGCGGTGCTAAAGAGCTGCGGCATGTCGGATTCCCAACAAGCCGAGGCCGCGTCCGAGGGCCTTCTTCGATCCTGCTTCAACCAATTGCTGGAAGTCGCCCGCCACAATAGCCTGTCATGGCTTGTAATAGGCCAGCGCCAAGCACAGGGAAACAAGGCGGTAGATGCAATCAGGTTAGACTTCTTTGGGCTGGGTCTGCGGCGGCCGGCAACTCTGTTCCGGTGCCGGACAACTGGGCACGTGTGGCCGAGAAACGTCGCGGGCTGTGCCCCTGACACCGGGTGCGAAGGGACCTTGGAGCCGGTTGAGTCTGGTGACTTGGACAATGACCCAAGGCTGGGCCGTCGGCGCCGGGAATACATCGATTCTCCCATTTTCAGGATGGGTTTATGGGCTGAGGAACACAGTGCCCAGCTTGATCCCAAGGAGAACAGGAGGCTTCAGGACCTGTTCAAGGCTGGGATCAGGAACATTCTCAGTTCGACGACCACTTTGGAACTAGGCATCGACATTGGCGGACTCAACGGCGTTCTGATGAGCAACGTGCCGCCCGGCAAGGCCAATTACCTGCAACGGGCGGGGCGTGCCGGCCGACGGGCCGACGGCTCTTCCATTGTCACGACCTTCTCTAGGTCCCGGCCTTTCGATCGGGAAGTCTTTCAGAGAATAGGCGACTACCTCGATGTGCCGTTGCGCCAGCCCGTGGTGTTTCTGGACCGGGAGAGGGTGGTTAGGCGACACCTGCACGCCTTTCTGCTGGGGGAATTTTTCAGGAGCGTATACGGACCAGGCAGCCACGTTGGCGCAATGGATGCTTATGGAAGAATGGGCAGATTCTGTGGCAAACCACAGGCAGCCCGATGGGATAGAGGGAGACCTGAACTGCTGGTTCCTGAACCGGACAGCGGCCCTCCGCTAAGTGAGCAATTCGCCGATTTCCTGGACTCCTTGAAGAAGGGAAATGGGAGCGAACACGCGGAAGATGTTAAATCCCTGCTTGTCTCAACACCCATCGAGCCTGGACCAAACGGATGGGAAGGGCTGCTGGAATTTGCCGCCAACTCCTTTGGCGAATCGGTCCAATCCTGGGTGCACGATTATGATGACCTGCTCGACCAGTGGCAAGAGGCTCATAATCAGAGGCAGGCCAATGCTATCTACTATCAACTGAGGCTCCGGTATGAGACGACAGTCATAGAGGCACTGGCCGACCGCCAATTTCTACCTCGCTACGGTTTCCCGATTAACGTCATGAAATTGCGGGTTACTTTCCCTGACGAGAATCGCCCTAATTGGATAAGGGAAGAAGACCAATTCCGGCTGGAACGCAACGGCCTCCTTGCCCTGCGGGAGTACGTGCCGGGTTCTCAACTCCTGGTAGGAGGACAGTTGATAAGGTCTCGCGGCATCCTCAAGCACTGGACGGGAGAGAACATAGACACGGCTATCGGTCTCAGGGGACAGTACGCCAAGTGCGGGAATAACCACCTTTATTATTGGACTTCTGGAGAGGCGGTCAAAGACTGCCCATTCTGCCGGGAACCCGCCATACAAAGCCCTATGTCGTACATCGTGCCTCAGTACGGCTTCAGCAGTGCCGCTTGGGATCCTCCCAAGTGGAGCACTGACCCGGAGCTTGTTGGCAGCGTGGAAACAGTATCCGCAACTTTCGCCCCTGCCGTCCTTGAAGGCTCTGACTATACCCATAGAGAAGATTTCAGTGGGGTGACAGGGCTTACCGCACTCTATCGGGAAGATGGCGAGTTGCTGATTTACAACAGGGGCGACAAACTGTGTGGATTTGCAATCTGCTTGAGTTGCGGGTATTCCGATAGTGAAAGCAAGCTCGGACAAGGACGCGTAGGACTGCCGGGAAACTTTGAAGACCATGCCCGCTTGAACAGCCCAAGGGAAACAACACGATCACGATGCTGGAGAGCCCATTCTGTGCCGTCAGTGTTGAGGAACCAGACCTTGGCAGCCAGAGAAGTCACCGACGTGTTGCTACTGGACTTTTCGGGATGTCTGGGCGAGCGGCGGGCAGACTTTCCTCTGATTGCCACGCTGGGCTATGGATTGCACCGGGCAGCGGTCCGGATACTGCAACTTGATGGGCGCGAAATAGGCGTAGTCACCGCTCCCGCCGGGGAATCGGGGCACGGTTTGGGCGCGCTCTTGTATGACAACGTTCCCGGCGGAGCCGGCCATGTCCGGGAATTGCTGGAATACGGCAAAGAGTGGTTGGAACAGACGAAAAAAGTCCTGTTTGTCAACGCGGCCCATGACCAACGCTGCAAATCGGCATGTCTCGATTGCTTGCTGTCGTTCGAGACCCAAGATGCGATGCTTCAAGGACACCTGAATCGGCCTCTGGCCCTCTCAGTATTAACTAGCTTGCTGAACGGTGAGGAACCGAAAGCGCCTCCTTCCGCCAATACTGATGATGTCCAAGAAACTGAGGTGGATAACCCGCTGCCCAATATGAAGCCCACTGTTGAAGAACGGTTGCAACGCGCCAGGTCTCGAAGACGTTCATAACTCACAACTACATCCCTTACATCTGATGGGTTAGACAATGGAATGCCCCACAGTGCGCAGGTTGTGAGACCGTTGGGGGAGCTGGTGTATAAGAACGTGACCGCCTGCGCTGACCAGCTTGCAGGCTCCGCAACATGTCAGCATTGGCCGGCTGGAGTTGAATCAAGCCGCTCATGTGATACGCGGCTTCGAGCGTTCAGTTAGCCTGAGTTCGGGATGGCTACACGGGTTGAGGCAACAGTCACAGCTGCGAGACCGAGAGACGGATCGATGGCTTTCTCGATGGCAGGCAGTAGGCAGTCAAGCCTCAAATTAAATGGACCACAAAGTGTGACACACGCCAATCCGGATATATACCATCTGGGCAAAGTTGGACATTGAGAACCAGTGCCGCAAGGCTGGCCGACATGGAGGAAATCCTAGGCTTTGGACGCCTTTGCGATTGCCTTGTGCCTTCGGTCCATTCGCTCAACGGCATAACTCCCGTGCCTTATAATGAAATCGGCGAGTCCATCTGCGAACTGAAGATTGAGGCACAAGATGGCTGACAGCATGCCCCTGGTACGCGACCGTCTCGGGTCGAAACCGGTCCCTGACCACGAGGGCCCCCATGCCGCGGACTGGGACGATCCCGCCTTGTACCCCATGTACACACCCACCATGCCCGAAAGCGATTTGCACTGCTGGAGTCTGGATGTCCTGAAAATGGGTCTGCGCGAGCATTTGGCCCGCACAGGCGTGAAAAAGTACCGGTTGCTGGGCAACGTCAATCTCTTCTATCGGGAAGGCCAGCGGCAGGTGTATCTGGCTCCGGACGTCATGCTCTGGCTGGATCCGCCCCCCCACGTGTCCGGCCAGCCCTACCGGACCTGGGTGGACGGCATCCCCGAGTTGGTGGTGGAAGTCCTGTCCTCGGACAACTGGGCCAACGATGTGGGGTTCAAGAAGGACGAGTACGCCGACATGGGGGTGCAGGAGTACTGGCTGTTTGACCCGCACGCATTGTGCCCGGACATCCCTCGGCACTTGCAAGGCCATCGTCTGCAGCACGGGGCCTATGCGCGCATTGTCCCGGTCGCGGCGCACGTGGAGGACTGCCCCACGCAGTTGCATTTCAGCAACGTGCTGGCGGCGGCGTGGGGCCTGGACGAGCAGCAGCGTCTGCGCCTACACAATGCCGAGGAGGACCTCTGGTATCCCTTGGAAGGGGTAGAGGCCGCACGTCGCCAGCAGGCGGAGGCCCAAGTGGAAAGCGTCAAGGCCGAAGCGCAGGCCCAAGTGGCAAGCGTCAAGGCCGAAGCACAGGCCCAAGTGGAAAACGCCGAAGCCGAGATTGCCCGTCTCCAAAGATTGTTGCAGAAACGCACCGGGTCCCCTTGAAAACCGCGCCGATCTGATCCCTCTGCCGAGCATGTAACCACTGCGAGCTCCTTCCAAGGCACAGGTGAGCGAGCTGTTTGAGTTCCCGTCTGTCTCCTCCAATTGTTGCGTTTTCGTGACGCGTCAGCCCTCTTTTGAATTGCAGGAAAGGGTATAGAGCGAGGCCTTGGCAGGAAAGCGACTTTCGGCGTTTTCCGGTCTGCAGAAAGTTGACAAGACAATCTGAGGCCTTTTCGCTCGTCGTTGACTATAACCACTTTTAACACAGACTGATTATGTCTCCTCCTCGCTTCTGGAAAATCGTCAACATGGTCTGAATGTATTTCCGGCCTGGAGCAACTCGACTGGAAATCCCCGGGGTATGGCCCCGTCCGATCTGAGTTCGTGGAAGCCTTGTGCAGAGGCTTGGCCAGATCTCCCAACCAGAGCAGCAATAAGCAATAACCGGAGTTATGGACAAGACGCGGTCTCCGGGAGGTAGCACCCTAGCCGCCATGCAGGTTGCCGGGGCGGATGACTGTAGACCATCCACCCTGACCCCAGATGCACCGGCAGTGCGCGGGAGTCCGATGGCGGATGTGCTCCCCCGGCGCGATGTGCGGGCACGGGGCGTGGAGGGCCTTGATGGGGGCACGCCGACGGAGCCGCCCCCGGTCCATGCGCGGCAGGAGCCGGTACTTCCTGTGGGACCGCAGGCGGGGGATCCGCGGGAGATCTCGCTCATACCACGCGGTGTACAGGGCTGGGGAGAGACAGCCCTGTGTATCCTGGAGCTGGCCCCACCGCGCCCCTCTCCGCCCCGGCCCGGTGGCGGGCACTGCGCCGAGGATGACCGATGGCCCGCGGGGTCGCGTCCATGAAGTGGAGACCGGTACCGTAGCCTTGGCCACCTGTTCGGCAGGCATACGTGGTACCCGCAGCGGGACAGACCGGGACATGCAACGTGCCGAGGGGGCGGGACAGGGCGCGTGTCTTAGTTCTTGCAATCCCAATCACCTCTTGCGTGACAGTGAATCAGGAGCGTCGTGATCTCGCTGGAAGAGAGACGCGGGGCCCGACGCTATACCGGAAGACCCGAGGGCCGTGGCCGTCGGTGCCCCTCCAGTGTGCACCACGGGCAGCAATCATCGACAGGACTGAAGCGCGCGCGTAGACGCCGAGGGGACACCTCGGAACTGTGACAGACTGCACCAGAATACTCTCCTTGTGCGCCCGAGGTGTCTTTTCTTGTCCACATGCCTCACGTTGGCAATGGGCTTGAGGTCATGCTGGCAGATGACACGTTCTGCGCGTCTGGGCTCAACCAGGTGGAGCACGGATTCGGCTTGATCGTCCAGCGCGCTCTCAAGCGCAACTCGTTCCGTCACGTGCAGCGCCTACGGCAGACGATTGAGGCTTTCACCCAACTCGGGTACGCTGCAGCGTACCCGATCCTGTGGACCGCCCACAGCCCAGTCCATTGTGGGCAAGCTGATGCGTTTGTCCATGCGCCTTGGTGAGACATGATATTGAGTCACCAACGTATAGCACCGGATCCCCCAGGCATTCATCCAGGCAAACGCCGTCCCCAAGCGGAGATCCTGATCCCGACATCGTGACCATCCAGGCAAAATCAGCGGCTACATTGGCAGGGATACGTCGCAACGCTCTGCGATTCGCACAGCCAAATCGTGAAAATCATGATAGCAGTCGGTCACCGCCATGGTGTGGCCCCCTATCGCGCCATCCGCCGGTTTCAGGAAAAACATGGGTTTGTGAGCTTCCTGGGCCAAAGGCACAAGGCTGCGGTAATGTTTTAATGTGGCCAGGCAGTAGCAGCGGGATGCTTCGTTGCCTGTGAGAGAGGGTTCAGCCAGCCCGGCTTGGCTGTATGCATCCGGAAGGCGCTCTCCCCAACGCCTATACACTTGCACAGGCCGATCCAGTCTGAGTGCGTGTTGCAACACTACATAGCCGACAGGCTGCATGGACCCGGAGGGCAGCGAGATGGGGGCCATGGACTGCGGCGCCTTTTCCAGGCGGTCTTTCCATCCCTTGCGCCAGTGTTTCAAGGTTGGCCCCAGATTTCTCAACCCCTGCAGGGAATACAGATCCGGAGCCAACGGAATCACCACCTTTTCGGTTGCCACCAAAGCGGCCCTGTTAAGCGATCCCACATTGGGGCCGACGTCCACCAGGACCAAACTTGCCTCTGTGATGCGGGCTGTCCGGTCCAATATGCGCCACAGTCCACTGAGAACCTGAAATGCGCGCGGCTGGCTATCAAGACAGGCTGGCCACTGACAGGAAAGAGCGTCTTCGACCGACGACAGCACAGGATCGCCCGCCAGCAAATCAATGCCGGGCGCTATCTCTTCCACATGCGGATCGGCAATGTCGCCCGTCCCTTCCTGCAGAGGATTGAAGGCGCCATACACTGTTTTCCGCGCACTGGGCCGGTCGAGCCATAGGTGCTCCAGACGTTCCTCGGTCAGGAACATGGTGGTCAGATTGGCTTGCGGATCGAAATCGGCCGCCAAGACGGACAATCCCATGTCGGCATACATCCAGGCCAGATGGTAGACCAGCGACGTTGTGCCCACTCTGCCTTGGGTATTGAAAAAAGCGATGGTCGTCATGGCGCTGCTCTGACTGTAACCGCGAAATGGCCATCCGGAAAAGAGAATTCAGGTGGTGGATTGCCATTGTCGCGCAAGGCGCTGTGGGCCAGGGGCAGGCCCATGCCAAAGCGTTGGGCAAATCCAAGATTGTGCATGATTTCAGCAATCAAGGGGTTGCGATAATCGGTTGTGCCTTGATCCAGATTGTCGGGTGTGACGGCCCCGTAAGGGCCCCCTGGATTGAGAATGGCAATGCGGTCGGCAAACCAGGTGATACGGGTCGGAGCGTTGGTGCCCTCGTACAGCCGATGCATGACGGCGTTGCGCGCGAGTTGCTGCAACGCCACGATAGGATAGTCGGGATATCGGACCTCCCGGGTTTGGGCGACGAAGTCTGTCTTCACCGTGACATTGAGTTTCAGAAGGTCATCCAGTCGGCGCAATACATCTTCCAGTCTGCCATCCAGCACCTTCTGATCCTTGATCGGATCTGCAAGATCCATTCCGTCAATACGCAGAAACTGAATGTAGGCACCGGGCAGCCAGAGCCGCGGATCTCTGCCGCAGGCCATCAAGCCGCCCCAAGTGGGATTGTCGCCGGAAAGCAAGCGCAACGAGCGGAGCTGCAACTCAACCGGACGGACATTCTGAGTCAACACGTCCGACGCAACGGCATGGGACAGGTAGGAATGGGCAAAATAGTCGATATCCAACTCATCCATGGCGGCTGCCGCAGGTCGCTGGTCGAAAGTCAAATCCCCAGACCGCCTTTTTTCCGCGAGCCGACTTTCATCACCCGGAGTGGCCAGTTGGACCGTCGGACCTACTTTGACCCAGACCCGCCCTTGGTAGCGCACGGGGGGATCAGGCGCAGGCTCCACCAGTATTACTGCAACTTCGCATCCATCCAGGATTTTCCTTTCCACGGACATGGAGGGCAGGGGCAGAATGTTTCCATCCGATCGCATGTGCGCCAAGGTTTTCAGCAACTCATCATTCACGACAATTCCGGCGCAATCGCCATTGTCCTCAAGGCCGACGAAGATTACGCCAGGTTGTCCGTGGACAGGCAGATCGTTGGCAAATGCACAGATGTTTCTCCGCAGCCCACTGCGGTCCGATGCACTGCGTTTTCGTTCTACCAACTGCGATTCGGAACTTTGGGCCAGCGCGGCCAGTTCATCATCGGTCAAGCGGGTCGTCATTTCTTTCCCGTCCCGGGAGCAAGGATTGGAAATGTGTTTCGTCTGCATCGGAACCAGGGCCAGCGCATTCCGACGCGCACAGCATCAAACAATAATGTGCAGTACGTCGATCAAACTGTCCAAGACACTTGAATTCAACCTCTGTCGAGCCCAGTTCAGTCAGTGTTGCCCAAATCATTGTAATCCGTTTCCCCGGCCGTTTCGTGCATCGTGCATGGTCGCCACGTGCGGCGTTTGGCCTTGGCCCACATGCCCTTTGGGCAGACCGATTTGGTCGGTTCAGCGTCGGTTCAGCAATCACACACGATAGTCTCGCAGACGACACTATCTCCAGTGGTGAACCCTTGGGGGCATGGGATAACAGTACGCTGAATCAAGGTTCCAAGTTGCACGGCTGACTGTGTGCACACTGTGACCAAACGGATGTTTGGATCGCTGGCGCAGATTTTTTGACTGCACGCCACTATCCCAATAGGCCTGCACTCTTCAATTGAGTGCGGGCGTCACGTGCTTTCCGAGATGCAGCCGCGGTACCGTCCGCCGGCCTGGGTTGGCATTTCCACTTCATGTGCGCTGCGGCACGGCGGCCATCAGTCTGGAGGTGGAGCCCTTGACGAGACAGATACATGTGGAGGCCCATCCCCGGCGCACCAAGATCGACTGGGCGCACTGGCTGCGGGGCACCCTGGAAACCCGCTACTCCGAGGCCGATCGGGTGATCCTGGTGGCCGACAACCTCAACACCCACCCGCTCGGTGCCCTGTACGAGGCGTTTCCCCCTGCGGAGGCCGGGCGGCGCGCCTGGAGCTCCGCCCCACCCCAGGCACGGCAGCTGGTTCCACATGGCCGAGAGCGAGCTGAGCGCCTTGGTGGCCCTGCCGCGGCGCATCCCGGAGCTGGAGACGCTGCGCTCGGATCTGGCTGCCTGGGCCCACGCCCGCCACCAGAACCCGACTCCGGTGCACTGACAATGCACCTCCGCGGATGCCCGCATCCAGCTGCATCACCTGTATCCTGTCCGACATAAGGCACCGAACTGGGTACTAGCCCATGCTGTGGAGGGCTTCTGTGCCAAGGTATCACGGGACCATCGCGAATCCCCGGAGGCTCGGGTACGGATCATCCACCAGGATCCAGAAGTCTGCCACAATCAGACCGCGCATCCTTTCGTCCGATGTCGGGGTCCCAAAGAGATTATTGCAGCCTGCAAGTACGGACATTGCACATTACAAGCAAGCCACTGGATATCAGCGGCTTCATGCAGAACAGATGCCGGGATGCCGCGATTGCCCCGCATCGCGGCATTGAAACGCAGAGGTGGCCCTTCAACACCCTCAAGGGAAGCCATGGGCACAATCCTGGGGATGCGCGTCTTGGGACAACACGCATCTTCTCCATGGAACCAAGCCGCGGGGTTCGGTGCCGCGGGAGGGTCTGTGCAGGGTTCTGAATCAGATTGTCCCGCTTCCTGTCCGCCCCCGAAGCTCCTGACGCACTGATGGACGCGCCTGCACTCCCTATGGACGCGCCATCTGAGGGGGATTCCGTCTGAAGACGATGGTGTCAACAGTCAGGGCCATGGCCGCACCGGAAGCGGCCATCCGAAAGACTTCCGCGGTCACGAAGGCGGAATCCAGCAGACCATGGGCATAGGCGTCCACCAGGCACCCTTTGTGCACATCGAAGGCCGTGGAATTGGAGGACTGGGAGATTTCTTCCACTACCAGCTCCGGAGCCGGATGACGGGAATTCCGGAGGATGCGCCGACAGGGCACGGACAGCGCCTGGACGGCACACGCCATTCCCAGCTGCACCTCGCGGCGGGCATGCGTCATATCCGCCAGGGCTCCCATGGCATGCAGCAGACTGCCGCCGCCGCCCGGGACCACGCCGCGCGTCAAAGCGTGGGCTGTGCTGCGCAGCCCGCGCTCAATGATGCGCTTCTTCCATTGGAGTTCCACATCGGTGTCCGCTCCCACTCGAATCTCGCCATACCCCAGGTCCATGGTGGCGATGCGCCGCCGCAACCATGGCAGGGAAGGATCCTCTGCATCCAGTTGCTCCAGGCGGGAACGCAAATGGCGTGCATGGTGCCGGATCGCGGACAAGCGCTCGGGATCCGGCAGGAGGCGGGTTTGTTCCAGTGCAATGTTGGCGGCACGCACATGGCCCAAATCGACGGGCTTGACCTGGGACACCGGCTTGGTGTGCGGCAGACCCAGCACCGTGGCTCCCGTAAGATGAGTTAGATCCTCATACGGCACATCGGCCGCGGCAGGCATGGGTTCATAGGTGGCGCCCACCGCCCTGACGGGACTGTCGGCGATCTGATGATTGAGGGCAAACCACGCCAGCACGGTGTCGCTGAATTTCCGGGCCAGGACCAGCAGGCGGGAGTGCTGTGCCAACAGCGCGGCTTCCAACAGGGCCAGCATGTCGTCGCTTTCGTGCAGCTCGCCGTCCACGACTGCCACCAGGCAGTCCGGCAGGGACAGGCAGGAGCTGTCTTGCGCTTCCAGTGGCCGGTGATGGGCCAAGGGGGCCTTGAGAATGGCCGGCGCATGATAACGACAGTCCATCATTCGCCCCACGTATTCCTCCACGTTGACGATGGCATCGGGCCCCATCAGGTACAGAGCCTCCCCAATCAAGGTGGCCGCTTCGGGGTCCCCCGTGGCCGTGAGCGCGACATGGGCCAGTTCCGTCTCGTCCTCCACGGGACGGCTTTGCTGGGCAACGGCCCCTCCCACCCGCTCTGCGGCGATTTGCAAGCCTTGGGCGAGCAGGGCCCGGGAAATGCCGGCTTCCGCCCGTTTCAAGGCTTCCGTGAACATGGCCTGACAGAGCACCGCCACAGTGGCTCCCCCATCTCCCAAGCGTTGCTCGGCCTGCCACACCAGGTTGCGCAGGAACATGGCCGCCACATCGGCCTGTCGGTCCTCCAGCTCGACAATCCGCCGGGCGATGGTAGGCGCGTCTTCCAGGGCATCGGGCCCATGGCGCTCCTGTGCCCGATCCAGAATGGCAGCAGGACGGGGCCCCAACGTGTGCCCCAGCAGGTCCGCGAGGGTGTCTATCCCGCGTTGCAGACTCCGCACCGAATCCGGTGCCAGCAACACGTACGGAACAGCCATCGGGCGAAGCCGGAAACAGCCGACAGGCAGCCGGGAAGGCTAGCCCTTGATGCCGGTCAGGGCCATGCCGCGTATGAAGTATTTCGACGCGAAGGCATAGACGACAATGATCGGCACGGTCGTCATGACCGATCCCGCCGACCACAAGTCATAGCGGGCCCAGTAAATGCTGCGCAGCCCGGCCAGCAGCAGGGGCAGCGTCTGCTTGTCCGGCGTGTTGAGAATGACCAGCGGCCACAGGAAACTGTCCCAGTTGGCCAGAAACGCAAAGATGCCCAGCGCGGCCATGGGCGACGTGGACAAGGGCAGAATGATCGTGAAGAAGATGCGCCATTCGGAGGCTCCGTCAATGCGAGCCGCATCCAGATACTCGTACGGAATGACCTCCATGAACTGCCGCATGAGAAACACGCCGAACGTGGACCAGAGTCCCGTAATGATGAAACCCCACAGATGGTTCACCAGGTTCAGCTGGCCAATGCGGATGTACAGAGGCACCAGAATGACCGCAAAGGGCACCATCATGGTGGACAGCAACAGGATGAACAGGTATTCCTTGCCCCAAAACCGGTACTTGGCAAAGATGTACCCCAGGGCCGACGAAGTCAGCAGGGTAAAGAACGTGACCGTCACCGCGGCATAGAGACTGTTGATCACCGCGATGTCAAAATGGACGCGGGTCAGAATCTCGGTATAGTTTTCCAACGTCCATTCAATGGGCAGAAAAGCGCGGGACTGCACCAGTTCCTTGAACTTCTTGAAGGAAGCAAAAATCATCCAGAAGAAGGGAAAAAAGGCTGCCGCCGCCATCGCCGACAAAAACAGGTGCAGGACCCACTGGCGCCACCGGTGCCCCTGCGTGGAGAGCCGGCGTGGCTGCTGTTCCAGAATCTGGACTGTGCCCGTCATGAGAGCAGCGTGGCTAGTAGGACCAATTGGGGCGCAGCACCCTGATTTGCACGAGACTGCAAATCAGGATGAACACAAACTGAATCAAGGCCGCCACGGTGGCCGTGCCGAAGCGGATGTGGGTAAAGGCTTCCTGGAAAATCAGCAGATTGTAGAGATAGGTGGCCGTTTCCGGGCCCCCTTCCGAGGTCAGCACATAGGGCAGTGTGAATTCCTGCAGGGAACCGACCGTCAGCAACACCACAATCAAAATGAGGGTGTGGGTCAACAAGGGAATCGTGACGCGCCAGAACCGCTGCCATTCGTTGGCTCCGTCCACGCGCGCCGCATCGATGATTTCCTCCGGAATGTTCAACATGCCGGCCGTGAGCAAGACTACGTAGAAGCCCACGCTTTTCCAGACCGCAATGCCAGACACGGTGACCAGCGCGGACGAGGTGGACGAAAGCCACTTGGACGGCGGGAGGCCCACGGCGGTCAGCAACCGGTTGAATTGGCCCACTTCGGGATCCATGACCATGCGGAAGAGCAGGGACACCGCCACCAGGGAGACCACCACCGGGATGAAAATGACCGCCTGATAGAAATTGCGGTGGCGCCGCACATTGGACAACGCGGTGGAAATCAGGAGCGACAGGGGCAGCATGAACAGGAAGATGTAGAGGGTCCACATCAACGTGTTCTTGATGGAAATGAGAAAGAGCGGATTGATCAGCAGCTTCTCGAAATTCCCGAATCCCACGAACGGGCTGTTCGCCGGATCCAGAATCTTGTAGTCCACGGCCGCAATGCGGAAGGCCTGGAAGATCGGCAGAAACAGGAACAGGAGATACCAGACCAGAGTGGGCACAATGACCACGATCCCAAAATGCACCTGGGATCGTCTGAGCACGCGCCGGACCTGGGCCCAATTGACCTGGAATCTGGAGCCGGGGGCACGCGCAAGGACAAGATCGCTCATTTCAATGCCGTTTTCCTCATCACCTCAGGAGAGGGATCTGCCCGCTGTCCCGGAGCCAAGGCGGACAGTGCCCCTTGCGCAAGACGGGTCTGTCGATTGTCTGCACGCTCACTGTCACCCCATGTCCTGGTGGAGAAGCCGCGGGGCCCCGCGCTGTTTTTTCCGCCACGGCACAGTGCACCCCGACACCTGCCCCACAAACCATGACCGCAACGCGCACAGCACGGAGCGTCGGCAACTGCCCTTCGGTTCAAACGCGGGCAGGGCCAGTGGGCTCTGGCCCTGCCCCTATATGCTTCACGGCGATGCCAGGACACCCCACTGCGTGCGTGGCCTGGCTCCCAGCCATTACGCCGGCGTATAGCTGGCCATGTCGCTCTGGAATTGCGCGTAGATGGCCTCCAGGCGGGACTGCAGCTCGGCGGCGCCTTCGGCCGCGCTCATGTTCTGCTGGCGCACGCCCGAACAGATTTGGGCCACCGCCCCGTCGACCGAAGAGGGGCTGCCAAAGCCCTGTCCGTAATATCCCGTGGTCTTGGCCAGGTCCTGCAGCAGTTTGGCGGCTTTGACGGCAGGACTGGTATCCGAGGAATCTTCAAAATGATCGTATACGCCGACCAGTTCGCGCCATGCCGTGTGCGCCGCGCCGCCATAGATACGGGCATATTCCGTCTGGCCTTCCAAAGTGGCCACCATACGCAGGAAATCAATGGAGACTTCGGGCTGCTTGGACTGCCGTGGCGCCACGAAACCCCATCCGCCTTCCCCGACGAACAGCGGATCATCGGGCGGGGTCACGCGCGGGGCTCCCGTAATCTCATAGGTATACCCATGCTTGCTGCCTTCAATCATGGGAGTCCCATTGCCCCGGGCGATGGCCACCTTGCCGGCCAGAGCCGCATCGACATGGTTCTGGTCCAGTTCCGTTTCAATGCCCATCTCCACCGGCGTGGACACGAACATCTCCATGGCCTGGATGCCGGCGTCGGTGTCGATGTTGAAGGCCTTGTTGTCGTTGTCCCACCAGTCCGTGCCCTCGGCCGCGAGCAGACTGCGTGCAATGCCGAGGTAGCTCTGGGCGTCCCAGCCCTTGCTGCTGAGACCCCAGCGCACGACGACGCCATCCTCTTCGGTCTGGAGCGAAGCCGCCAGTTCCCACATGTCCGGATAGGAATTGAAATACAGCGCACCGTTGGTGGGAGGGAAGTCGTCGGCAAAGCCCATGGCTTCCACTTCGTCCACGGGCACGTTGACCATGCTGCCCACGCCGTTCATTTCGGTCGGCACGCCCCAGATGTCGTCGCCCCAGGTATAGGCTTCCACCGAATCGCCGTTGAAATCGTCGTCAGTATTCAGGCCATTGTGGTTGTAGACCGATTCACGCAGCGGCATCAGGGCATTCTGAATGTGCAGCGGTACCAATACCTTGCCCATGACACACACCGCCTCGGGCTGCGTGCCGGCCGAGAGGGCGGCAATCAGCTTGGTTTCCAGGGGCCACGGCTGGGGCGCCACGGTCAGGGTCACGCCGCTCTGCTCAACAAACAGATCGGCCAACCGCTCGTAGGCCCCGATATGGTGGTCATATTGCAGACCCCACAAAGTCCCGGCCGTCGGTGCAGGCTGCGCCTCGCCAGCGGGGGTGGGCGCTACGGTACAGGCCGCCAGCGCCGTGGCTCCGACCGCCAGTGCCGTTCCTTTCAAAAATGCGCGTCTATTCAGATTCATGACATCCTTATCCCTTCTTGTTCCCGAAAATCACTGTGACAAAGCCAGCCGGATTCCGCCAAAAACGGAACACGCCCAGCACGCACACCCAAAATGGACACACCGAACCGAAACCCGATTTTCCAGGACCGGCCGATATTCCAATATACAACAGATCTGCGACCTGCAAAAGCATTCGCCAAGAGACCACGGCCCGCCCCTAGGAAGACGCTACACAGACTGGCTTCTGGCGTTGGCAACACGGACGGCGGAATTGACGCCGCCCCGCCTACTCTCGACTTCGTACAAAGTGGGGCGACACCCGGGTGTCTTCAGACCGTGCAGCACAACGTAGCCCAGACCTGTACGGGGAGGATTTCCCGATGTCGGGCCCGTCGGGACCCGGTCCCACCCGGCACCAAGAGCCAATACATTGCCTCCCCGATCCCGTACCCGCGGGCGCAGGGTCGCCTCTCGGCACAAAGCCCGCAGCCGGGTACGTGGGTAGGAGGTTAGGACAACCTGCCGTGTACACGCCAGGGGACCACGTCCCACGGACCGGAAAACCGGCCCCGTCCGTCCTGTCCCGGTGCTTACGTGCTCGGTGCAGCGATTCAAGCGTGGTGCCAAGGATTCCCACTACACGACAAGGGGACCGGCAGGGCTGACAGGGGCAGGTAACGCCAATAATCAGCATTTCAATGCGTCTTTGGCGACAGCACCGCAGACGCATGGCCGACCTCTGCCGAGTGGTCAGTGGCTATCCCCCTATGCCCGAGGCCCATACACCTGTCTGTCTCCCCTGCCTGCCAAAGCAAGTCATAAGCCGCTTTCCATTGTGGAGCGGCTGATTTTGTACAAAGTCGAGCTGATTGTCTGTGGATGGTGCTGGCCCAAACAAGCTTCCGACAGACACTTCTGGACGCGGCGGGCATAAGGGCCCGCCGCGGCAGCCTCACAGGCCAGGGGAGCAGGGTGCCTCCGTGCCGGGGATCAATCCAAAAGGGCCGACACCGATACGGCCACATCCGCGGCTCCCTGCAGAATCCCCTTGTCCATCGTGACCAAAGGAACATGCAGGGTGCGGGCAAGTGCCACAAATTCGGCGTCGTACGCGGTCAAATCGCACTCCATCGCGATATCCATCACTTGGGTTCCCCTGACGCAGGCAAGGCGCTCCCCCAGAATGACGGATGCATCATCACTCATGGCTTTGGCCTGTGCAGGCGTCACGGTCCCCCGGCGCACGAAACCAAGAAGCACATTCCGCAACTCGCCCATCAGGAGACCGGGAGCGGCCCACTCTGTATCTCGCTGGAACAGCAGGGCGGCATCTGCACCCTCTTCTCCGCCCACTACGAGACGTACCATGACGTTCGTATCGATGACAATCATGGCCGGCCGGTATCCCGCAAGTCCCGCAACGAGGCCTCGCTGAGGTCAATCTTGCCCAAGGTTTCGTGACGGCGTTGGATCCGTTCCAGCAGTGCCTCGGCGTCTACCGACGCATTGTGTACCGAGGCTGTCAAGCGCACCAGTATTTCTCCGTTCAGACTGCGGTGATTGCGTTGCGCCGCCGTTTTGAGGTCTCTATGTACATGGGCGGGGATGCCCCGCAGCACTAGGTCAGGCACAGTACGGTTCCTCGCCTCTGCACAATATCGAAATGATACTGTTATAGTATCACAATAAAAAGAGACAGACAGGATGAAGACATCGTCCATAAGTCCCACTGTGTACACAGTCGAGTTCAGAGTGAACGCGTCCCATGCACCGAAGATCGGGCACTCCGCCCACTGGGCAGACGGACTGATTCTCACCTCCCCCCTCACAGCTCCCGCTTCCGGTCCCGCAAACCCCCTCGTCAAGGGTATGGAAACAGCCCGTATGGGCGGATGAGTCCACTTCGTTCCATATTAGGTTCAAGTTCTGTCCACGGATCACCCGGGAGTCCCCGATGAGGGGCAAAGCCGACGTCTGCTGCCCGATGCGCGGGTTCCGCCTGCCGCGGGGATTCGTACCGCAAACAGCATCCGTCCTGTGGATGTGTACCAGTCACAGACCTTCCGGCATGTCGGCAGCGTGGCTATGCGGTGTCCTCCACCTCTACCAGAAGCAGTTGGGACGTCAGCGGGCCATCCAGATGTATCGTCACGCCCTCGTACTTCAGCCGATACCCGTCACAGGTGGCCGTGGTGCCTTCGTTGTCAAACCGTACCTGGTATTGCCAGCCTGGCTGCACGCCCTTGAGACGCAACGTATAGGACGGCGCCGCCGGATCGCTCAGCCGGAATACACCGGCGACCGCCCGGGTGCCATCGGCCTGTGCCAGTTCCAGGGCACCCCACCCCGCCGGCTCCAATCCGGCATGTTCCGGTGTATGGTGATAAATGTGGCTTTGCCCGTGCATGGGCCGGACAAATTCCTTGTAGAGGCGCACAAAGTGATGCACCCGATGCAATTGGGCTGGATTGGGCTGGGCTCCCACCAACTGGTACCACCCCATGGTGACGTGCACAAACAGCGCCAGCCGGCTTTGAAAGTCAATGTCCGCCGTGCGTCCGCAGTACTGCCCAAATCCAATCAGGCGATCCATGCGTTCGGGCGGAATGGCCATGGACATGCCACTGGTAATGGAAAAGGAGCGGGGCGCGATCTGGTGGTCGGTCACCCAGGTGTGATCAAAGAAGCGCAGGAAGCCCAGGTCGGTGCGGGCACCCCCGCTGGCACAGTTCTGGAATATCACGTCGGGGAATTTGCGGTTGAGCCTCTCCCACATGGCATACAGGTGTTCGGCCTGTCTCCAATAGCGGTTCTCCAGCCAGCCGTGCCGTTCGGAATAGCCGGCAGGCCCGATATAGCCCACGTTGTAGTCAAGACGAAAGCAGTCCAGCGCGTACTCTGAGATGAGCCGCGTGATATTGCTTTCGATCCAGTGCACCACCTCGGGGTTGGTCAAGTCGGCGAGTCCGGTCGCAAACGGTTCGTCGTCATACCGTTGGGCCACCCAGTCCGGATGGGCGCGGCGCGTGGCACTGGCAGTGCCCAGCCTTTCGGGCTCCATCCACAGACCAAAGAGCATGCCGCGTTCGTGGGCACTGTCCACGAAGTGTTTCAGGCCCTTGGGAAAGCGCTCCCGATTCACTTCCCAGTCGCCCACCGTATTGGCCCAGTCACCGTATGGGGGCGAGTACCAGGAAGCATCCAGAATGAACAGTTCGACCCCGAGCCGGGCCGCCATGTCCATCTCGTGCATGACGGCTTCCTCGGTCACCTCCATTTCGGGACCGATGCCGCTGGTGATGAGGCCGCTCTTGCCGGGGACCAAGGGCTTGAAAACGCTGCGGCGAGTGTGCGCATGCAGGGCATTCACACAGTCGTCCAGATCCCCTATGACCACACCCAGATGCATCCGGGGCGTTTCAATGGTCTCGCCGGCATCCAGCACACGGAGCGGCGCAGGTCCCGCGGGGCCTGCCCGGAAGGACATGCGAGCCGCTCCCCGGGCCGCGCCGTCGTCCAGGTCGAACTCAAAGGCATAGCCACCGGAATAGGCGAGCGATCCCACGAAGTTCTCGCCGGTACGCCGGTTGTTCAGGATGAACAGCGGATGGCGATGCCGATCCCGGCGATAGTACCCGTCAATGCGATACCCGGCCTGCGGCACGCCGTGCCACGTAAAATCGCCGCAGTTGCCCCAGTGCGAGTCGTCAAAATATCCTAGGCGGTAGGGGGTCTCTGCCTGGTACTCCACCCCGGACAACTCCTGCAGAATCCCGGCCCAGCCATAGGCAGCCGAGAGCGGTACAGGCCGGTCGGCCAAATTGGCAATCTCCAGCCATCGCACCAGAAACGCTGTGCCGTCCAGCCGCGTGTGCACCTTGACCGTTACGGGGCGATGGGCATGGGCCAGTTCCATGACGAAATGCAGCCCATGGGTCCAGGGCAGCCGGGTTTCCCGGGTCAAGTTCCAATGGGAATGCAGCAACTGACCGTCCAGCTCCACGGCAAACACGGGGGCCTCCGGATGATTGTCCGTATTGATCCGCTGACTCTCGGGATACATGAACCCCGCGCCATTCCAGCTGCGCCCTACCAGTTGGCCCCGGATCAAGGATTCCTGATACGTCACCAGGGCGGATCGAAACGACCAGGTCGGGAACGGATCGTCCTGGCGGCATACATCGACAAATTCGGGAGCATCGGCAGCAAGCATGGCGCATTCCTGGAAAAAACGGGCAGCACGGTGTCAAAGGCCGGCAAATCGGTTAGCCCATGCCTGCCGGCCCAGCCCCAGAATTTGCCTGTGACCCACAGAACTGCCTGGGCCGGGCGCGGCCATTCCGCGGTGGGCATCACACGGGAAACCTGTGACTTTGCGTACACGAATCCTATCACTGGGGCAGATCCCCCAGCGACCCTCGGCCATGGAGACCCGGTGCCCCGTGGCTTCGGAGCCTGCCGGACAGACCGCCGTCCCCTGTCGCGTTGGCTATCGCCAGACCATTTCGGTACAATCCGGGATGCCGGTGCCCCGCCCGTCGAGAATTCAGCCTCTTGCTGCACAATCATTGCCCATGATCCTTGACCGTTTTTCGCTCGCGAGTCTGAATGCCGTCGTTTCGGGGGCGGCCCATGGCTTGGGCAAGGCCATGGCGCTGGCCTTTGCCGAAGCCGGGGCCAATCTCATTCTGGCCGACCGCGATGGGCCGGGACTGGAAGAGACCGCCCATGCCGCGTCCCCGCTTGGCCCACGTGTGATCCCGTTTCCCTGTGACGTGTCGGACCCGGAGCAGATCGACGATCTGTTCCGGTTGCTGGATCGCGAATTGGGCACCATAGAAATCCTGGGCAACGTGGCCGGGGACGGGATGCTGGGGACCCCGGAGGACATTTCCGTGGCCGCGGTCAAACAGGTGCTGCAGAATCTGGTGGTGGGTCGCTTCTGCATGTGCCAGCAAGCGGGACAGAGAATGTTGCCGCGGCATACCGGCAGCATCATCAATATCGGCTCTCTGGCCAGCATTACAGCGCTGGGCCGCGGACATATTGCGTACAGCATGGCGATGGGCGCGGTGGTGCAAATGACCCGGGAACTCAGTACAGAGTGGAGTGGTCGCGGCATTCGGGTCAATGCCATCCTGCCGGCGCAGGTGCTGAATCGGGGCCTGACCCAACGCATGGCCGCGGACCCCGGCCTGGAAGCCCGCTTCCTGTCCGGTATCCCGCGGGGCCGGCTGGGCACTCCGCAGGACATCCAGGGCCTGGCAGTCCTGCTGGCCTCCCCGGCGTCCGCCTGGATTACCGGGGCGCTCATTCCCATGGACGGCGGCAATCTGGCGATGAATGCCGGCGGGACTCCCGGTGCCGCCACGCCTTAGGCGGCCGGACCGGCCTTCGCTGTGGCAAGGATATCCGATGGCACTGCCTGACGCTTTGGCACTGTATCGCGGCATGCTGCAGATACGGCATACCGAGGAACAGCTGGCCCGCGCCTATCGGAACGGCGAAATCATGGGTGCCTGCCATACCTATGTCGGACAGGAAGCCGTGGCCGTGGGCGTCTGTGCCCATCTGACCCCACAGGATGCCGTGTTCTCGACCCACCGAGGTCATGGCCATGCCTTGGCCAAAGGGGTTTCCGCGCAGGCCATCGCCGCCGAGCTGTTTGGCCGCGCCACGGGGACCTCCCGCGGCCGCGGGGGCAGCATGCACCTTTTTGCCCCCGAAGTGGGCCTGATGGGCACCACGGGCATAGTCGGTCCGAACATCCTGCAGGCCGCGGGCGCGGCATATGCATTCCAGCTGTTGGAGCAAGACGCGGTGGCCGTCGCCTTTTTTGGAGACGGCGCGGTCAACAATGGCGCGTTCCATGAAGGTTTGAATCTGGCGGCCATTTGGGACTTGCCCGTCCTGTTTGTGTGCGAGAACAATCTGTACGCCACCGAGATCGCGTTTGCCGATGCCGCCGGCAACCCGGAAGTCGCCAACCGGGCGCCGGCCTACGGATTGCCGGGCGCAGCCATCGACGGCAACGATGTCCTGGCGGTGTACGAGACTGCCGGCCGCATGATCGAGCAGGCGCGCCAGGGCCGAGGGCCCAGCCTGCTGGAGTGCCGGACGTACCGGACACGGGCCCATGCCGAAGGCATGCCCGAAGTGGGCTACCGATCGCAGGCGGAAGTGGACGCCTGGAAACAGCAGGATCCCATTGCCCGCCATCGGGCTTATGTGCTGACTCAGGATTTGGCCACGGCCGCCAGCCTGGACGAACTGGAAGCCGCTGCCCTGCAGGCCGCGGTGGAGGCCATGGAATTTGCCCGGAACAGCCCCTGGCCGGACCCGGCTACGGCCACCCACAACGTGTACGCGGAAACCTAGGCGACACAATCGCAAACCGTCATGAGTGCACCGGCCCCTGTCCTGTCTTTCACGGAAGCCGCGCGCGCGGGCCTGGCCGAGGAAATGGAGCGGGACCCGTCGATTTTTGTCGTGGGTGAAGGCATCGGCCCGCGCGGGGGCAACTTCAACACCACCCTGGGACTCTACGAACGATTTGGCCCCCGGCGCATCCGCGACACCCCCATCTCCGAACGGGGCTTTGTGGGCATGTGCACCGGAGCCGCGATGGCCGGGGCCCGGCCCGTGGTGGACTTCATGTTCCTGGATTTCCTGCTGGACGCTTTCGGCGAACTGGTCAACCAGGTCGCTAAAATCCAGTACATGAGCAACGGCCGCATCGCCATGCCCATGGTCTTGCGCGGCTGCATCGGTATCGGCGGTGCCGCCGCCACCCATCATTCCGGGAACTACTATCCCTTTTTCGCGCATCAACCGGGCTTCCGCGTCGTAGTGCCCGCCACCCCCCATGACGCCAAAGGCCTGCTCAAGACAGCCCTCCGCAGCGACGATCCGGTGCTGTTTCTGGAGCACAAGCTGCTCATGGCGACGCGCGGGCCGGTGCCCGCCGCGGAATACCTGGAACCTCTGGGCCGGGCCAAGGTGAGAACGGCCGGCCGCGACGCCACGGTGGTGGCCGTGGGCGCCATGGTCCAGAGAACCCTGGATGCGGCGGCGGCCCTGGTGGAGAACGATCGGAGTATTGAAGTCGTGGACCTGGTAAGCATTGTGCCTTTGGATATGCCCACCATTCTCACATCGGTGGCCAAGACCGGGCGCCTGCTGATCGTGGACGAAGACTATGCACCGTGCGGGATCGGCGCGGAGATCTGTGCCCGCGTGGTGGCGGAAGGGTTCGATGATCTGGATGCCCCCGTGGCCCGCCTGAACGGCGCCCACACCCCCGTGCCCTACAGCCCGGTCCTGGAGAACGCCATCGTCCCTTCGCAGGACGATATCACGGCGGCCCTGCTGGATCTTCTGGCGGAGTGAAAGCAGGTGTTCTGGCGCCTCCCCTGGGATCTCATGCCACCATGGCCATAGAGGTGGTAATGCCCCGTCTCGGCTGGACGGCCGAAGCAGGGATTCTGAAGGAGTGGCTCTGTGCAGACGGGAGCAGAGTCGAGGTGGGCGATGTGCTGTTCACGGTGGAAGGCGACAAAGCCGTGGAAGAGATCGAGGCTCTGGACCCAGGCATCCTGCGCATGCCGCAGGATGCGCCTGGACCGGGACAACGCGTCCCCGTCGGCGCGTTGCTGGCCTATATTCTGGAAGAAGGCGAGGCCATGCCGGCCGCAGCCGGGTCGGCTGCAACTGCATCGACCGCGCCGCCGACCGAAGCTGAAGCTACCGACAGCGGACATCGCGAGCGATCCGCCAAGGCGCCCGCAGGCAGACCGGGGCGGGTCGCCATCAGTCCCCGGGCCCGCAAACTGGCATTGGACCAAGGCCTTGACTGGCAAGGACTGCAGGGCAGCGGCCGCACGGGGCGCATTGTCGAACGTGACATCGTGGCCCTGGCACGAAGCCGGAAAACCCCTGCGGCCCTTTCGCCGGTGGCGCGCCGCCTGGCGGCCGAATCCGGTCTTGAAGTCGAAACCTTGCACCGGGCCTTTCCCGGACAGCGCATCTCGGCGGACATGGTACGCACTTTCCTCGCGGAAAGGCCACAGCCGGCCGAGGCACGCCAAGTCGTGCCTTTCACCCCGACCCGCAAGGCCATCGCCGCTCATCTGTCCGCCAGCGTGGCGCGGGCCGTGCCGGTCACGTTGCATACCGAGATCGAGGCCACTGAGCTGGTGCGCCTGCGGGAACAGCTGCGGGCAGACCAGCGCGCCGCGGTCCCCAGCTACAACGTGCTGTTCCTCAAGGTTTTGGCGCAGGCACTCCAGGAGCATACGGACATGAATGCCCTGGTCGAAGAGGACGCCTTGATTCTGATCCCGGCCATCCACATCGGGATTGCCGTCCAGACCGAACGGGGGCTGCTGGTACCGGTCGTGCGGGATGTGGACCAAAAGACCCTGAGCGACCTCCAGCAGGAAACGGCCGGGCTGATTGAGGCCACCCTCTCCGGTGCGCTGCCGCAAAGCCGGTTGCAGGATGGCACCTTTACCCTGACCAATCTGGGCCCTTGGGACGTGGATGCCTTCACACCCATCCTCAATGCCCCGCAGGTCGCCATTCTCGGCCTCGGGCGCATCCGCTCCAGGCCCATGGTGCGGGCGGAGGGGCCGGACGAGCCGATCGTCTGTCCCGCCGCGGTGCTTAGCCTGACCTTCGACCATCGGGCTGTCGACGGCGCTCCGGCCGCCCGTTTCCTGCAGCGTGTCAAGCAGTTGGCGGAACAGCCCTACCTGTGGTTGACGGCCTGACGCGGCGGCTTATGCCACGGGGCCAGGCCCTGCAAATCCCCGATCGGCCCCGTGCGTCTTCAATCGATTCAGCCCTTGAGTTCGTTGGCCACGATGTCGGTCAACAGTTGAATGGCCCTATCGTCATCGTTAAGGCACGGCACGACCGAAAAATGACGCCCGCCATGAGCGGCAAATTCCGCCTGCAGCTCAACGGCCACCTCCTCCAGTGTCTCCAGGCAATCTGCCATAAAGCCCGGCGCAATCATCACCAGACGCCGGACACCTTGCCGGGCCAGTGTGCGCACGGTGTCGTCCGCATAGGGTTGCAGCCATGCCTCCCGGCCAAACCGGGACTGAAACACGATTTTTAGCCGCGCGGCCTGCCAGCCGAGTGCCTGGCGCAGGAGCCGCGTGGTGTATTGGCACTGGCTCTGATAGGGATCGCCCAGATCGACATACCGTTGGGGCAAGCCATGGAAAGAGGCCAGGACCAAATCCGGCGTCCATGCCAGGCCCTGCAAATGTGTGGTGAGAGAATGGGCCAAAGTCCGGATGTAGCCGGCATGATGGTAGAAAGCCGGCACCGTGCGTAGGGCCGGTTGCCAGCGCATCTGCTTGAGGGCATCGAACGCCTTGTCCTGCACGCTGGCTGTTGTGGCTGCGGTATATTGCGGATACAGTGGAAACAGCAACACCCGGTCGCAACCCGTCTCGTGCAACTGCTGCAATCGGGCCTGAATCGAAGGCGTGCCATAGCGCATGGCCCACGTCACTGCGATATCCGTGTGGCCCCGGAACGCTGCCGCCACTTTCTGACTTTGGCGACGCGCAATCGTGCGGAGCGGCGACTCGTCCAGCTCGCGGTTCCAGATTTTGTGGTAGAGCTTGCCTACCCGCGGGGGCCGCGTCGTCAGGACGATGCCGTGCAGAATGCACCACCAAAGCGGTCGGGAGACATCGATGACCCGCTCGTCCCACAGGAACTCTTTGAGATAACGCCGCACGGGCCAGTAGGAAGTCCCTGCAGGCGTACCCACATTGACCAGCAGAACCCCCACCTTGCCTTGGGCCAAGGCAGCGCGTTCGGCAAACCGGGTAGCGGTGGGCGGGGCTGGAGTCCGATTGCGATCTGCCACGGGAAGTCGTAGGTATACTGTTTGACGGTGTCGACAGGAAAATGGCTCGGGCAAAATCGAGGCCATAGTACCAAAGACCGGAGGGGAAAGCGGCAAACTCGACCGAGGGGCAAGGGCCGAATCGCGGGAAATGGCAGCCAGAACATTGAAAAAGCGGCTATAGAGCCAACGTGATGTCTGCGTATGGAAGCTTCCGCGGTCAATCCAGTGGAAGGTCGGTCATAACGATACCGGCTGCGGAATCGGCACCCTGGGACCTGTCGCATTGCAGCGCGGCGACCTGAGGCACAGAAGACGGCACAACGCGCTCCACGGTACACAGGGGCAATGTTGGAACTGCGGCCCTCCCATCAGACTGCCGGAATGGGCCGCAGGAGTGTTGCAGAGCCATCAAATTCCCATGGCGTCGGAAAGCCTCACACAATCGCGGAAGTCAGGCCAGCAAGGTGCGACCGGACTCCCGCCATCTCCTATGTCCCCCCAACATTCCCGAGGCGGTTTCCAATATGGTGAGCCAGTGGCCAGAAGTTGGCATCGGCCGCGACATGGACACAGCAAGGGGGCAGGGATGGGTGGTGGGCTGGCCTGCCGGACTGGCCCTCCCTGCCGCCGCGTTGCGACCATGAACCCCTGGGATCGGTTGATGGACTGGGGCATGCGTCCCGTGGATGGCGCTTCGGTGGCCGTGTTTCGCATGCTCTTCGGTCTCCTGGGCCTGATAGGGATACTCCGTTTTTTCGTGCACGACTGGATCGCGGCCCTGTATGTGCAACCTGCCTTCCGCTTTGCCTACTGGGGGTGGGACTGGGTCGCACCCTGGTCTCTGTGGGGCATGTACACGCACTTCCTGGCCTTGGGTGGACTTTGCCTCTGCATAGGCGCCGGGATCTTCTATCGCACCGCCATTGTGCTCTTTTGCCTGGGTTTTACCTACGTGGAGCTCCTGGACCAGACGCTGTACCTCAATCACTACTATTGGGTGTCCCTGATCAGTCTGCTGATGATATTCATGCCCCTGGACTGCGTGATGTCGGTGAAGGCCTGGCAAAAGCCCCGGGACCCCGGGCAGACTGCCGTGCGGCAATGGACCATCTGGACTTTGCGCGCGCAGATCGGAGTGGTCTATTTCTTTGCGGGTTTGGCCAAACTGAACGCGGACTGGCTGCTACACGCGCTGCCGCTGCGCATCTGGCTCTCTGCATATGGTGCCCTGCCGGTTGTCGGACCGTGGCTGCAGGAAGCCTGGACTGCCTATCTTTTGAGCTGGGTCGGCGCCTTCTTCGATCTGACCATTGTCGGATGGCTCCTCTGGTCGCGCTCCAGGCCCTTCGCCTATGGCGTGCTCCTGATCTTCCACGGCCTGACCGGGCTGCTTTTTCCCGCCATTGGCATGTTCCCCTGGTGGATGGCAGCCAGCGCGCTGGTCTTTTTCGCGCCGGACTGGCCCCGGCGCCTGTGGCGTTCCCTGCGCAGCCGTTTGCCTGCAGTCGGGCTACGCCTGGGATCCGGGCGGCTTTCCCGCCGGAGTGTCGGGGCAGATCACCAGGCGCCGGCCGTCCTCCCCCTGCATTCACCGGCACCGTGGGTCGTGCGGGCCGGCACCGGGGGCCTGTGTCTCATGTTCCTGGTGCAAATGATTTTGCCCTTGCGTCACTGGGCCTATCCCGGCAATGTACGGTGGAATGAGGAAGGCTACTTTCTGGCTTGGCGCGTGATGCTGACGGAAAAACGCGGCTTCGTCGAGTTCCGTGTGCGCGATCCGGTCTCGGGGCGGCAATGGCGAGTCGCGCCCGAAGACTATCTGACCGCTCTCCAGACCGAGCGCATGGCCCTGCAACCGGACATGATTCGGCAGACCGCCCACTTCATCGCCCAGGACTTCGCCGCGCGGGGCTACGATGCCGTCGAAGTCCGGGCGGATGCCTTCGTCTCTTTCAACGGCCGTCCACACCGACGCCTGATCAATCCGGCGGTCGACCTGGCTGCGGAAAGGTCGGGGCTGGCCCCACGCCCCTGGATCCTGCCCTACCACAGAACCGACGGCACGGGGTCCCGCGGGATATCGGGTGCCTACCCGCCATCGCCATCCGTATCGGAAAATCCCACCGAGACGCCCAACAGACTGACGACTTCCGTATTCAACGCCCGCTGGAGCGTCTTGAGACTGGCATAGGCCTCCTGGGCCGGTGCGGGATTTTCTGCCATGCGGAGCGCCAACGGCTCTTCCAGGGCGGCCAGGGCGGCCAGGACGGTCTGAAAGGCGGCACGCAGGCTGTCGTCGGTCTCTGCCGACAAGGCGCGGACCAACAGACTCAGCCCCAGTCCTGTATCGTCCTCCTGCAACGAACCCAAATAGATGTCTCGCATGCCCAACACCTGATTCCGGAGGTCGGCTGCCGCATTGTGGCCCGCGCCGCCCGGCAGGGCGGCCGGGTCGGGGACTCCGTCGTTTATGCCCAAAGCCTGTCCCAGCTGCATGTCCACGATCGTGCGACACAGAAATACCAGCGAGCGTACCAGCTCGTCAACGGCGGCCGAGTCCAGCAGGGCGCTGGAGCCGTGACCGGCAAAAACATCAGCGTAGGCCGAGTCGTCCTGCGCACCCGCACCGGTCCAGTCGGACACGACCGTGGCCGTCTCGACGGCGATCACTTCGCCGAGAGCCGTAAGATACTGGCAGCGCAGCCCGTGGGGTGCCGCCAAATCGGCGAGGATATCGTCGGCAGGCCCAAACAGCAGAAATTCGACGGTACCCAAACCGCGCTGGGCAGACGACATGAACTCGCGTACATCGGCCGGTGTGATGGTCTCGCGGGACACCAGGGCCTTTTCTATGCGGTCCGGATCAATGGGATGCCAATCGATGTAGGAGTGGGTGCGTCTCAGTTCGACCGGTCCGAAACCTACGGCTTGCGCACGCATCCAGGGCCCGCGCGCCCTGTGCCATGCCTGCTGTGCCAGATCCAGTTGTTCCCGGGATGGCGCTGCACAGAGTTGCTGCAGCGCATGGGCCAGACCCTGTGCCTCTTTTGCCACTTCCGTGTACCGGGGCACAATCACTTGCTCCGTCAATGCCACCAGCATTTCCTGCCGGGTCAGTGTGGGGTCCTGGGCTCCGCAGGCCGCGACCGCCAGGATTACCAGCCCCGTGCACCACTGCCCCACGCGTCCTAATAACCGTTGCATCAGAGAGACTCCAGAAAGCGCAGCAGGGCGGCGCGCGCCTTGGCGGACAGGGCCATGAAGGCATCGCGGGACTGTGCCCCTTCGCCGCCATGCCACAGAATGGCCTCTTCCAGCGATCGGGCCCGCCCGTCGTGCAGAAAGCGGGTGTGACCGTTGACCGTTTCAACCAAGCCAATGCCCCACAGGGGCGGTGTACGCCATTCGCGACCGGAAGCCTGGAAGTCGGGACGGCCGTCGGCCAAATCCGGCCCCATGTCGTGCAACAGGAGATCAGTATAGGGATAGATCACCTGATTTTGGAGTGCGGCTATCGGATGGGATCCGGTCTTGGCGGCGGGTACATGGCATTGGGCGCACCCGGTTTGCAGAAAGTACCGGGCTCCCAAGCGCACCTCGGGATCGTCCACATTACGCATGGCCGGCACCGCCAGCGTCTGGTTGTAAAACACCACCTGTTCCAGCCGGGCATCGGGGATCTCCGGCGCTCCGCCATGCGGGGCCTGGCGACAATCCTGCTGGACAGGGGGACAGTTTTCTGTGAGAAACAGGGAGGAGGTTATGCCAATGTCGCCATGAAAGGCACCGGCCACCTGTTGTACCACGGAAGGCACATTGGCTTTCCACCCGAATCGGCCCAGCACCAGAGCACCGGATTGCACGTCCCACACCTCGTTGGTGCGGCCGGATATGCCATCTCCATCACGGTCTTCCGGGTCTGCCCGCGCCCGAATGTCCTCCTCGGGAATGGCTTCCAACAGGCCCACGCCAAATACGGCCGGCGCGATGCGGGGCGAAATCATGGTATCAGGGTGCATGGGGCCGAAGGCCAAATCCGCGAATGTGTAGTGCGGGGCCAGCAACGTGTAGGCTTGGCCGTCGGCATAAGTGCCTTGTATCTCCGTGTGCCGAATCACGATGCGTCCCTCGGCAGGGAGGCCCACTATGGCACGGTCCTGCAGTTGGCCGCCGTAATGCGGTTCCCCGCGCGGCTGCCCGTCGGCCAGCGGTTCCGGCAAGCTCAACCGTATCAACAGGCCCCGCACCGCGTCGGTGGGGGATTCGGGGGGCCGGGCTCGCCCATCCAAGGTGTGACAGGAGGAGCAGGATTGGGCATTGAAAGTAGGGCCCAGACCATCGCGGGCGGCGGTCGAGGCCGGCGCGGTCACCCAGTTCTGACTGAAGAAGCTGTCTCCCACCTCAAACCGGCGGCGTTCTGCGTTGTGGGTCAGGTTGCGGGCGGAGAGTTCAAAGGCGCTGCGATTGGTGACATGCACCGTAGTGTCGCCGCCCAACTGTTCCTGCAAGAGCGCATTGACATCGGCCCGGCGGGGGTAACCGCCGCAACCGGCCAGGAGCAGAACAGTACCCAACAGCCACGGCCCGAAGCGGCCTCGCCCTGGGAAACCGCTTCGGGCCATCGGGCGCAGTACGAATGCCAGTGTTGCCAATGAAAAGTCAGCTGACGCTAATGGTCAAACCCAGGGCTTCTGCAGCCGCGACAATGGTGTCGGTCTGGGTTTCCAGGGCTTCAATGGCAGCCAGTACCTGGACTCGCCCCGGATCGCTGTCCGGGACCGTCTCGCTCAGATGCTGGTCAAAGGGCGCGGGGATCTGGCGCGTCAGTGTGACACTGGTGGCGATCTCCGCTGCGAGTCGGTCCGCCAGTGCGACATCCGCGGCTGCCACCAAGTCCAGAATGCCGGGGCCGGAGACATAGCCGTAGTCGCCCTTCACTACCATCTGGATCCCCAGGGCATTGGCCACAATGTCGGCGGTGGTGTTGTCCGAGAAGCATGAATGCTCGTCTTCCTGTGATCGGACTTCGTACGCGACGGTCATGCGCTCGCCCGCCAGTTCCCCGCGGCTCAGTTCCCCAATGCCCGTGATCATGCGGGTCAGGGCTTCATCCTCATCCAAACTCAGGAAATCGGCCCGGTAGTTGTCGACGCCCTCGGGGTCCCAGGCATCCACCAGTTGTTGCAGGTGAGTCACGAGCAGGTCAGAGGATACGGCCAGATAGGTGCTGCGGCGTTCGGCATTCGGATGAATCGTGTAGTCGGTCACTGGGCGGGCGCCCGGACCCTGGGCATCCATATCCTGCCCCCAAAGCAAAAACTCGATGGCGTGCCAACCGGTGGACACGTTTTCTTCGCCGCCTTGCTCATTCAGGGAAAGCAGCAGTTCGGCATCAATCACCGGAAATTCGGCAGCCATGTTGACAACACCCGCCTCGGCGTTGCCTTCCACATAGTCGATATAGGATTCGTCCAAAGGCCAGGCATTGATGAGACCTTCCGGGCCGTCCTCTTCATGGTCTATGGGGCCTCCGTAGAACCGAAAGGCTTCCGTAGGACCGTAGTCGTCCCGGGCTCGCAGCCAAGCCCGCTTGGCGGCTTCCAGAGTAGGTGCCGTCGGGCTCGCCAGAAACTGGTCTATGGCCGTATCCAAGGCTTGGGCGGAGACAAGACTTTGGGCATACAAGGCGTGGACCCCGTCGGCGTAGCCTTGTATCACCGCGCTCTTGGTCACGCTTTCCACCACCGGTGCGGGTCCGGGAGCCGCGACGGTACAGGCGGTATACAGGAAAGCCAGCAGCCCCAAGACCAAGGCAATCCCCCGGAAATTGCGGTACCCTCTCTTCAACCAACGCACACTCATGACAGTTTCCCCACAGGATTAATATGAATTATTCATATTAATTGTAGCTGGATTGTCGAATGGCTGTCAACTACAAGATCGGCTTTCCGACTCCACGGCGCGCCCGGTATCCCTCTGGCGTGGCGGGAAATCCGCCGCGTAGCCGCACCCCGCGCAGACCTGTATGCCGCACGAACCCGGTTTGGACGAGACTGCACCGTTGGCACCGTCACATTGCCTGGCAATGAGCGTACACACCGGGGCTTCATGATATCCTCATGGCTTCTGGAGCGGCGTTTGTGCGGAGGGCACACCAGAAACCATGGGGGGCTGACCGGGCCATCCTGACCGCCAATGCCCAGAGACCGCGGTCCTGTCCCGCCTTGGAGTTCCAAGACAACCAGGGACATCAGTATCTGCCCGACACGCATCCCCAGAATTGACCAATCCGGCACTGCACAGCTGTGCCCTCCAGCCGCGCTCCATCCAATTCACTCGAAAACCGTGGGGCGCGTCTCCCACTCGATATGGGCAAGGCACCCCAATTTCGTGACTGCCTTGCGGCGTGCATGCACTCTCCACCGAAGTGCGGCAGCGTGGATAGAGACCATGACCAGGATGATCCGCCCATGCAGCTGTATGCAACAACATGGCAATCGGGTCATCGACGGAACTCCGGCGACCTGATTCCTGCAGAGAGACCAGCAGCTGGCGGGACCACCGTGTCCTGGGCCAACCCTACGGATGCAGCGGCTTGCGGCGCGAGACCAAGCCTGTTCGGTTTCCAGACTTTTTCAATGGTTCATCGGGGCCGGATACCGGGCTGTCCGACGGCTATAGGGACCGACATGCCGGACAGGCTCCGTCCGACCATGATGTCAATATGAATGCTGCAGTCGGGCTGTTCCGCGTGATGTGCCGTGCATCCGCCATCCACAAACCGGCTCGGACTTCGGATTCTGGCCCCCTGTCATCCGGGATTGCCACAACCGACTCGGGGCGTTCAATCCTGGTCCATCAGCTTTTGCAGCATGGCACGCAACCTTGCATTCTCAGCTGCAGCCTGGGCGGCGCGGGTTTCAGCCTGGACGGCACGGGTTCTTTCTTGCTCGGCCCGGGCTCTCTCCCATTCGGCTTGGGCCCGGACCTGGCGCAAGCCGGCCGGCGTCATCTGATACCAATCGTTCTGCTGTGGGTCCCACAGCTGCAAAACCCCATCGGCCGTCAGTCCCCAGTCCGTCTGCAACACCTCGCTGGCGTACCGCAGAACCTCCGTCCCCGCCTCCGCACTGGCACGGCCCGGGATCGACCTGTACGTCCTGTCCACCAGTTGCCAACCGTACAGGGGCTCCGCGCCGGCATAGGCCTCCGGATCATACAGCCAGTATTCCGTGATACCCGCCAGACGATAGATCTCGTGTTTGGTGACAGCATCCGCTTCGGATGTATGTTCCGAGACAATCTCCAGAATCAGGGCCGGACGCAGATCAGCCGCCAGTTCCAGCGAACCGTATTTCTTCCTCTCCAGGTCCAGATGGCTCGGCCAGAGAGCCACATCGGGGGACACACCCTCCTTGAGCGGAATGTTTCGGATCAGCAAATCGCTGGCCAGCACATAGGGCAATCCGCTCTCTGCCAGGTGCAGCTGCAGATTGCCGACTATCCGCAACAGATAATGGAAATGCGTGGACGATTGCAAGGTCTGCACCCCCTCCTGAGCACAGAAGGGATCCCACGTCATTGACGCGGCCAGACTGTCAGTCATGTGGGTCGGGGCCAGCAGCTCCATGCGCCCACTCCTTGCGGCACAGCCGGTGCCACCGGTACAGGCAAGGCAACGGGCGCATGATAGCATTGCAATATCTGGATGTCCACCGACAGGACCAACCACGCCCTGCCGGAGACCGACATCCCGCACCGCCCAATGCCAGGATGAGGCGCGGTCCGTGCGGACACTCCCATGGTCCTGAGAACCGTATTCAGATCGCAACGCGCGGGATGCTCCGGCCGCGGGTCTGTATGTCCCGCCACCATACCCGTCGATGGCATGCACTACAAGCATCCTGCCCGATGGTGTTGGCATGGGGGCAGGGCGCCGCGCCTCCACCAGTGGCAACGCGGGCCCACTGGTGGCCTGTGGAGGCCAGCCCGGTCTGCGGTATTTCATTGCTGTGAATGACGTTCAGCTCTTCCTGGCAGGAAATTGGTGTCCAAGACGTGGCAGTGTGGGTTATGTCTAGTGTCATGTTTGACAAGAAGGGTGCATAAATGCAGGCAGGCCCTGCAGCATGCCGGGGCGCCCCACCCCGGACAAGGCGTGAAACCCATGCGCACCGGCCGTCCCAAGCCGCCCCTGATGTTGAACGAGCAGGAACACGCCACACTGGCGGGGTGGGCGCGGCGTCCCCAGAGCAGCCAGCGCCTGGCCCTGCGGTCCCGGATCGTGCTGCGCTGTGCCGCCGGGCAGACCAACCGGGCGGTGGCCCCGGCGCGGGGGGTATCCGCGCCCACGGTGGGGCAGTGGCGGTCCCGGTTCCTGGCCCACCGTCGGGACGGACTGGCCGACGCGCCGCGGTCCGGCGCCCCGCGCAAGATCAGCGATGCCCAGGGGGCGGCAGCGGTCACGCGCACGCTGGCAACGCAGCCGGCCGCGGCGACGCACGGGAGCACCCGCACGCTGGCCCGGGACGTGGGTCTGACCCCGAACGCCATCGGGCGCATCGGGCGGGCCTTTGGCCTGCAGCCCCACCGCACCGAGACCTTCCAGCTGTCCACGGAGCCGTTCTTGGCAGAGAAGGTGCGGGAGGTGGTGGGGCTCTGCCTCCACCCTCCGGACCGCGCCCTGGGGGTCTGCGTGGCCGAGAAATCCCCGCTTCAGGCCCGGGAACGTACCCCGCCGGTGCGCCCGATGCGCCCGGGCCACGCCGCGGGCCACACCCACGATGATGTGCGCCACGGCGCCACGGCGCTGTTGGCGGCCCTGGACGTGGCCACCGGCCAGGTGATGGGGGCGTGCCACCGCCGGCGCCGCCACCCGGAGTTGCTGTCCTTCCTGCGCCTGCTGGAAGAGCGCCTGCCGCCGGAGGAGGAGGTGCATCTGATTCTGGACCACGACGGCACCCACAGGACGGCCGCGGTGCGACGCGGGTTTGCCGCCCATCCCCGCTGCCACCTGCATGTCACGCCCACCAGCGCCTCGTGGCTCCCCCTGGGGGAGCGCTTCTTTGCGGAAATCAGCCACCGCCGGCTCCGCCGCGGCGTCTTCCGCCGCGTGCCGGACCTGGAGGCCGCCATCCAGGACTGTCTGGCGTGCCACAACCCGGCCCCCCAACCGTTCGTGTGGACCGCCAGTGCGGATTTGATCCTGGGCAAGGTCCAAAGACTTTGTGAATGTTCTTGTCAAACAGGACACTAGCATGTGTTTCCAGCCGTTGCGGGGCAGAATGCCATTGAGGCTTTCCGCTCCGTCATCCACATCGGGATTGCCGTCCAGACCGGGGCTGTGGGTACCGGTTGTGCGGGATGCGGACCAAAAACCCTGCACAACCTCCAGCAAGCAACGGCCGGGCTGATTGAAGCCCACCTTCTCCGGCGCTCTGCCGCAAAGCCAGTTGCAGGACGACACCTTTGCCCTGACCGATCCGGGCCCTTGGGCCGTGGATGTCTCACGCCCGGCAATCAATGCCCACCGGTGGCCATTCTCGGCGGTGGCGGGTGACGGCAAGCAGGAGATTGTCGTCTGTGCGTCCCTGATGCTCAGCCTGCCCTGCGATCATCGGGCCAGCGCCGGCGCGCCGGGTTCCTGCCGCGCGTCAAGCAACTGGCGGAACACCCGTACCTGTCGTTGATGTGGTTGACGACCTGACGCGGCGTCGGGCGGCACGGAGCCAAGCCTGTTCCACTGCCAGGCTCTGCACATTATCCATCGGCTTCCCGGATACACACTGACCTGTCCAGTTTCTTGGGCGCGCTGATTGGATAGACGGACACACTGCAAGATTATGTCAATATTAATGCTGCCCGCGGGCGGATTTCCCACAGGTCCGGGGCTTTGTCCCATCAGTCTGGGTGCCACGGGCGCTACGACTTGCCATGCAGCCTGTCTTGCCTGGCAATGGGCAGGAACTGCAATGACCCCAGGCCCGAGCCATGGCAGCTGTACCGGTCCGGCAGCGACTTGCCTCGATACACAGCACGATCCACTTCCTGTTGGAGGAGCCGGTGAGACGTCCTATGTCACCTTACATGCATGTTTGGGCGGTCAGCCATTGCACCGGTCTCCTGCGTATCACCCCGGTTCCGGGCTTCAATCCTGGTCCTCCCGCTTGTGCAGCATGGCACGCAGCCGTGCGTTCTCGGCTTCGGCCTGTGCGGCGCGGGTTTCGGCCTGTGCGGCGCGGGTTTCGGCCTGTTGGGTCCGTGTGGCCTGAGCCCGGATCCGTTGCCAGTCCGCCGCCGTTGTCCGGTACCAGTCCCCCTGCTGCGGATCCCACAGCCGCAGTGCTCCTGTCGCCGTCACGCCCCAGTCTGTCTCCAGCACCGCACTGGCGTATCGCCGCCCCTCCTCTCCGGCCTCTGCACGGGCACGGCCCGGAATCGGTGCATACACCCGGTCTGCCAGCCACCAGCCGCACAACGCCTCCGTCCCGGCATAGGCTTCCGGATCGTATAGCCAGTATTCCGTGATACCCGCCAGACGATAGATCTCGTGTTTGGTGACAGCATCCGCTTCGGATGTATGCTCCGAGACAATCTCCAGAATCAGGGCCGGACGCAGGTCGGGCGCCAGTTCCAGCGAACCGTATTTCTTCCTCTCCAGGTCCAGATGGCTCGGCCAGAGAGCCACATCAGGGGACACGCCATCCTTGAGCGGAATGTTTCGGATCAGCAGATCGCTGGCCAGCACATAGGGCAATCCGCTTTCCTCCAGGTGCAGCTGCAGATTGCTGACTACCCGTAACAGATAATGGAAATGCGTGGACGATTGCAAGGTCTGCACCCCTTCCTGGGCACAGAACGGATCCCATGTCATCAACGCCGTCTGATCGACAACAGGCGCACGTACTGCCATGGGCCAACTATTCCTTGCGGCACAGCCGAGGCCGCCGATACAGGCAAGACAACAGCCCCATCATACCATCGCGTACAGCATCGGGGGCAACGACACAGCCCACTCCACACGGCCTAGGCCATGAGCGGTGGATTTGTGTCCTGTCCGACCTCGGACAATTCCGTTCCCGCCACACCCCGCATCGTCCCATGCCGGGCGAAATGCAACCATACAGACAGTTGACAGTTGCATGATCCTGAAGACCCCCCATTCAGGACAGCAACACGCGGGATTCCCTCAGGTCTGATTCAAGCCGATCCCCGCGGAGACACCACAGGCGGGCCAGCGCCCGCTCCGAGGATTGGCACACCTCGACGTCGCAGTACAAAGCCGCCGCCCCCGGCCCCCTCCGGATTGCCGGGGAATTCCGGGAGAGGCGGCTGTACGCCTTATTCGAATTCGGCGATCATGGCCGCAACTTTACTGGTAATGCTGTCTACCACTTCCTGTACCGGACGTTCGCCCAGCACAGCCTGCGATATTTCATTGCTGTGAATGACGTTCAGCTCCTCCTGGAAGGGAATCGGTGTCCAGGGCGTGGCGTTGTTGGTCATGTCCAGAATGTATTGCCAGCCGTTGCGGGGCAGAATGCCATTGAGGCTTTCCGCCCAGGCGTCTACATTGGTCTTGCGGAACGGCGCGCCAAAGAAATTCTGGGCCCACCACAGATCCTCGCCGGGACTGTTGATGAATTTCAGCAGTTCCCAGGCAGCATCCACGTTGGCGGTGCCGCTGCCGTTGATGGAGTGGTAGTCGTTCCCCACAAAGTTGGAGTGACCTGCCGTCCCCTTGGGCGGCGGCACGAAATCCCAATCGATGTCTTCCCAGGTGGTGCGATAGTTGGGCACGCTCCAGGTGGACGTGGTAATGATGGCCTGCTTGCCGCTGGAACCCCAATTGAAATCGGCAGTTTCGTCCGGTTTGCCGAGGGAACGCTCCTCGTTGATCATCACGGGCAGCATCTCCAGCCAACCCACAATCGACGGGTCGTCCAGATTGAAGTGGGTGACGTCCTCGTTGAACATGGAAATACCGAAGGACGGCATTACCGTGATGAGATTCCAGTAGTCGGCGCTCTGATTGGCCCCCATGATAACGCGGCGGTCGTTTTCGTCGAACTGGGTCAACTGCGCCGCTTTGGCACGCCAGACATCCCAGGTCCAGTTGCCGGCATCCATGTCCACATCGGGCGTGTCTACCCCGGCCGCTTCAAACAGCGTCTTGTTATAGGCGTAGATGCGAAGCCCGAACGATTCGCGCGGCAGGGCAATGATGGTGCCGGGCGGATAATAGCAGCCATCCGTGACGGCAGGCCACATGCCTTCCCAGTCGATATCCGGATCGCCCTCTACCAGACCGTTCAAGTCCAGCAACACCCCCTTGTGGGCCATGGACCAGACAGTCCCCCAGGGCACGCCATGTGCATCGGGCGCGTTGCCCCCGGCATAGGCCGTCAAAATCTTGGCGTGAAACTCCCCATAAGGTACCGAGTCGCGCACGACATGGTACTGGGGAAAGGCCGCTTCAAAGCGATCAACGGAAGTCTCAAACAGGGCATTGGCGTTGGCGCCCCCGGTCCACCAGGCAAACCCGACTTCAATGGGACCCGTTTCCCCGGCATCTTCCATGGCCGGCCCTGCCGGAGCCGGCACACAGGCCGCCAAGGCTGTGGCGGCGGCCGTACCGGCCGCCAGTCCCAGGAACTGGCGACGGCTCAGCCGTCCGGGTTTGTACATTCCAGTCATGACATTCCTCCCAAATCTCTCAATGGCCAAAACGGGCGGACAGCTGCACCATCCGCATCGCATCACTTTACCAGACTTCCAAAACCGCCAAAAACCACTCGGGCCGGTCAGCCCTCCGGGGTCTCCAGCACCCCCAGCCCGCCCAGCACCAATTCGGTGTACCGATTGAACTTGCCGTAGAAACGCCGGATCTCCGGGTCCGGATGATCCCGCCACAACCGGGGTGGCATCAGCGTCACATCGCTGAGCGGAGCCCGGTCGGGATGACCGTAATAGACCTGGATGGTGCGCCGCACCTTGTCCGTTTCCCGGAGTGTAACCCCGTGCAATGTAGCCGCGTTGAAGAGAATCCCGGTGCCGGCCGTGCCGTGAAAGTCGTAAATGCCACCCCGCTGCAGGTGCGCTGCGGGCTCCAGGATGGCGCCGGTGGCGGGTTCCGGGCTGATCGAGAAACAGTGGGTCGTTTCGTCCACATCGGTAAGGTAGTAGATGATCTGCGGATAATCCAGATGCAGCGGATGATCCTCCCAATAGGCCCGGTCGCGGTGCCAGTCGGTGGATACTGCCTGTGCCTCGCCGACGCGGTGCCGCACGGCCAGTTCCTCGAAACAGACAGGCCCGCCCATCAGACGTGCCAGCAGCCGGAGCAGGTGCGGAGGCCGGATCGCATCCTCGAATACCGGTTCGTTAAGCAGCAGATTGCAATGGTAGTTGGACGCCCCTCCGGTAAACCACATGAACGGGTGCCGCTGCATGTCGCGATCCATGGCATCGTTCATGGCAGCCACCTGGGCTGGGGCAAGCAGGTCCGGGAGCACCACAAAGCTGTGGTCACGGAAAAACTGCACCTGGGCTTCCAGGTCATGCGGGTCCGGTGTGGCAAAAGATACTCGGCGAGTCATGACAACCTCAGTCTCTTCGGATGGCGACGAACGGGCACGAGCGGATGCATGGCTCTTCCCCACGGCCGCCATATCGTCTTGCTCATTTGTCCGGATCGTATTGGTGGACATCCCGATCCGGCATCTTCAAGCCCAGCAGCTGCAGACGCAGGGCACTGGCATTCTGTTTGGCCTGCCAGGGCAGATCCGTCTCGTGTTCGTAGCGCTTCATCCACCACCAGCCAAAGTAGAGGAAGATACCGCGGCGCAACCCCTGGGCACGATTGGCCCCGCCCGAATGCCAGATGGCGCCGTTGATGAAGACCGCATCCCCGGGCTGGGCCAGGACCTCGATCTCGCCGGGCAACGACTCGTGCCGTCTGTCGGGCGGCGGATAGGCTTGTCCCCTGTGGGTACCGGGCACCACGCAGGTGGGGCCCCGTTCGGGAGTCATGGGGTCCAGATAGACAATGGTGTTGATGGAAAGGGGGCGGTCGCCCGGGAAAATAAAGTCGCGATGCCAGCTGCGCGCCGGCATGCGACTGTGGGCATCCTGGCGCAACAGATCATATTGCAGAAGTTGCGTCTGATTGCCGAAGATCGCCTGTTGCCGCTCCAGAATGGCCGGATGTTCAATCAGGTCGATAAACGCCTGATACTTCAGCAGCTTGTGCTGATTGACCTTGGGCGCTTCCCGGGCCCACACCCGATCGAACTCCTGCCGGTACCACTCCACCTGCTGCGCATCCAAAACGCCGGGCGCATGCAGAAACCCCTGTTCCAGAAACGCCGTCTTTTCCGCCGATGTCCTCATGCCGTCATCCTTATCGGTTCCTGCCGTGGTTACGATACCCGATAGCGGGCCAGCGCGTCGCGGTTGAGTTCAAATCCCAGTCCAGGCCGCTGCGGCAAGGGAATCACGCCATCCTCCAACTGAATCTCGTCAAATGTCAACTCCTGCCGCAGCGCCGACTCGGAAAGATCCGCCGGCAGAAATTCAATGTAGGGGCAGGTGGGCGTGACCGCTGCAAAGTGCGTGCTGGCCGCGATGCCGATACCGGTCTTCCAGCAGTGCGGCACCACGAGACGGTGCAGGGCCGAGGCCAGGCGGTTCACGTGCATGGCCGCCGTAAACCCCCCGACGCGCCCGATATCGGGCTGCAGTACATCGATCCGCCCGCGCCGGGCCAGATCCTCGAACTCAAAGTGCGTATTGGCCCATTCGCCGGCGGCAATCGGAATGGGCGACCGTTCCTGCAGCCAGGCATGCCCTTCCAGATCGTCAATGTCAATGGGAGTCTCCACAAAGAAAATGTCCAGGGGGGCCAGCTCCTGTATCACGGAGAGCGCGGTTGGGGCATCGGGCCAGGCATAACCCACATCCACCATCAGGGTGAACGCGTCCCCGACGGCACGGCGGCATCGCTCCACCATGGCCACGCCGGCGGCATCGCTTTCCTGCAGACCGTTGTGACTGTAGGGACCGTTGATACAGATCTCCAGCTTGGCGGCCTGATAGCCGATTTCCTGGGCGCGGGTCAGCTTGAAGAGCAGTGAATCGCCATACTCCGCCAATGTATGGCCATCCGGCAACAGCGAGGCATAGGGCGTAATGGTCTCCCGGATCGCACCGCCCAGCAGCTGGTGCACGGGCACTCCCTCTGCTTTGCCTTTCAAGTCCCACAGGGCCATGTCAATGGCCCCCAGCGCACAGATCAGGGCACCGCGACGCCCGGTCATCTTGGACCCGCGGTACAGATCACGCCAGAGGCTCTCGGGGTCCAGCGGGTCGCGGCCGATCAGCATCTCGGCCAGACCCTGCCCCATGACATGCGTGCCGGGCGCCATGATGCAGGCTTGGGCAACCCAGGGATTCGTGTCCGTCTCGCCCACACCGGTGAGGCCGGCATCCGTGTGAATTTCCACGACCAGATTGTCCTGGGCCGAGGAGTTGGCCTCGACCGCATAGTCGGGAATCAGCAGGACATGACAGTCGATGCCGGTAATCTTCATCGCGGGCGGGTCTTCAACGGCAGGCGAGGAAACGGGTGCAGGGCCACCACAGCGCCGACCTAGCCCTTGATCCCCGTGAAAGTCACGCCCTGGATGAAATACTTCTGGGCAAAGAAGAAGATAGCGATCACCGGCAGCATGGCGATGACGGCACTGGCCATCAGGTAATGCCAATCGGTCCGATGGGGCCCCCGAAAGGCCATCAGCCCCAAGGCCAGCGTCCGCTTGGTGGGGGAAGTCAGATAGATGAGGGGGCCCAGAAAGTCGTTCCAGGTGGCATTGAAGGTGAAAATGCCGCAGGCGGCCAGGGCGGGTTTGGTCAGCGGCGCCAAAATGCGCCACCAGACCCCGAATTCGCTGCAGCCGTCAATCCGGGCAGCGGCATCCAGTTCGTGCGGGAGGGTCGTGTAGAACTGCCGCATCAGAAAAATGAAGAACGGATAGCCGAAGAAGGCCGGGGCCCAGAGCGGTCGGAACGAGTCCACCCATCCCATCTCGTTGAAGATCAGATAGCGGGGAATCATGGTCACAGCGCCGGGCAGCATCATCGTGGCCAGCGTAATCAGAAAGAAAATGTCGCGGCCGCGCCAACGCAGGCGGGCAAAGGCATAACCCACCATGCTGGCGGTGGCAACCGTGCCGATCAGATCCATCAGCACGATGTAGGAGGTGTTGAAGATGTACAGTCCGAACGGCGCTTTCTCAAAGATCTCCAGATAATTGCGCCACTGGTAAATCGTAGGCAGAAACGTGGGGGGAAACGCGAACACTTCCTTGGGATGCTTGATGGACGTAGTCAGCATCCACCACAGGGGCACCATGATCAATACGGCGCCGAACAGGAGCACAAAGTAGATCAGCGCCTTTTCCAGGTATCGCCCGACCACCGGCCGCCAGTTTCGGCGGTGTGCGATCGGAACGGTGTCCAAGGTATGCGACATCTTCAAGCCCGCCCCCGAATTTCGCCCGAGTAAAACACCCAGATGCTCGACGAGCGCAGCACCACCAGAGTCAAAACCAGAATATAGAGAAACAGGAACCACGCCAGCGCGCTGGCGTATCCCATGTTCAGGAAACGGAACGCGTTGCGATAGAGATGGAGGATAAAGAACAGGGTGGCGTTGTTGGGGCCGCCCTGTGTCATGACATAGCCTTGGGTGAACACCTGCAAGGCGCCGATGATCCCCATGATCAGCTGGAACAGGATGACGGGCGAGATCATGGGGAGCGTGATGTGCCAGAAGGTCCGCAGACGGGCCGCGCCGTCGATTTCGGCCGCCTCGTAGAGTTCGGTGGGAACGCCTTGCAGGCCCGCCAGATAAATCACGAGACCGGCCCCCACGCCCCAGAGACTCATGATAATCAGGGCCGTCAGGGCCCAGTCTTCGCTGGTCAGCCAATTGGGACCCTGGATGTTGATCAGCGAAAGCAGGTAGTTCAGAACCCCCCAGTCCGCCGAGAAGACCCAGATCCAGAGGAACGACACAGCGACGCCCGACAGGACCGCGGGCAAATAGTACACCGTGCGCAGCCAGGCCAGGCCCCTGATGCTGGTGTTCAGCAGAATGGCGAGGAAGAGCCCCAGGGCAATCTGCAGCGGAATGGAAACCACGGCGTAGATCGTGGTGACACTCAGCGATTTCCAGAAGAGCGGGTCCCCCCGCAGCATCTTGTCGAAATTTTCCCCCCCCACCCATTCCGGACTCGTCAAGATGTCGTAGTCCGTGAACGAGAGGTAGGCGGCGGCACCAAACGGCCCGAAAATCAGCCACAGCATGCCCAGCAGCCAAGGGCTGGCCATGAGATAGCCCACCAGCTCCTCGCGCCGGGCCAGGCGGCTCTGCCTGCGGCGTCCGACGCTCCGGTCCGCGGCCAGACCCGCCTGGGCCACGGTCGTTGTCGCTTCTACAGTCTGACTGGGGGTTGCCATGTCATCTTGCACCGATCCCGGGATTCAAACCCAATCCTGCCAGCCTGTGAAAGGCATGTGCTCTTCGGCTTTGAACCGGGGCATCTTCCGATAGCGATTTGTATTGTGCCGGTCCTGGCCGCGCAACAGAAACACCGGCCAGTCTTTCTTCGTCACACAGGTCGTGGTCGGGATGTATTGATAGGTGCCCCCGCGTCGCCAGACGGAGCTGGTATTGGCGTTGGAACCATGAATGATCAGGGGATGATGCAAGGAAACGTCCCCGGGTTCCAGGACGAAATCCACGGCCTCCCGACCGGCAATCAGGCTCTGATCCATCCCCCGCAACATCTCGCCTGCGAAATCCTTTTCCTCCGGATTCCGCGGCTGCAGCGCTATATGCTGGGTCCCGGGAATCACGCGCACACATCCATTCTGCAGGGTGGACGGAGTGTAGGCGACCCACAAGGTCACGACCTGCATGGGTTCCAGAGGCCAGTAGCTGGCATCCTGATGCCACGCCACCTTCTGTCCTGTACCCGGCGGTTTGGCAATGTAGTCCGCCGCGAACAGCGCCACATCAGGGCCCACTATGGCGGCGGCGATGTCCACGAGGCGCGGATCGCTGACCAGCCGCATCCAGAACGGATCCGTCGGCGTCAGCCAATAGCCCAGACGTTCCGGCGGCAACTCGGGATGGCGTGCCATCAGCCAGTCCACATGCCGGTTGGCCTCGGCGACGAGATCGGCATCCAGAACATCCCGCACTATGGCAAAGCCATCACGCGCATAGCTCTGGCTCAACCCATCCAGCTTCGGGTACGTGTACTCGGCCATTTCCGCCCTGCCGGCGATCCGCAATGCCCAATCGCCACTGGTCTTTGTTTGTGAATACAGATATTGTATGACACTGTGCCACAAGCTTGGCAACAGGCCATTGCGAGTACCCGGCGTCCTGCAAGCCATCCATCAAGCGGGCAAACCACAAGGCATGGAGGAAGTCAGGACCTGCACTGAACATTGGCGGTCCGAACGACACGGGAAAGATCCCATGGACCGCCGGGCATAATCGGAGCCAATACGCCATTCTCTCGGACACTGTTGCAGCTCCATGGGCGCCCACGCGGCCTGATTGGGCTGCTGCCAGGACGGGTAGACTGGGGTTGAAGCGTACCAGCACATATTTGCTGCCGGTGGCCTGTGATGCAGTGGACCCAAGGGACAAACACTTTTTCAATGCAGACGGGGGGAATGGAACATGGAACTCGGCGCCTTCTCGGTCAGTTTGGCCGTCAAGGATCTTGAAGCTTCAAGGCGTTTCTACGAGAAATTCGGTTTTGAGGTGGTCGGAGGCGACCCGACGCAGAACTGGCAGATTCTCAGGAATCGCGATCACACCATAGGGCTCTTCCCAGGGATGTTCGAGAAGAACATTCTGACCTTCAATCCGGGTTGGGACAGCCAGGCACAGAACCTGGAAAACTTCACGGACATCCGCGAACTGCAGAAGCAGCTGAAAGCCCAAGGGATCACTCTGATGCATGAAGCCGACGAGGACAGTACAGGGCCGGCCAGCTTCGTGGCTGTGGACCCGGACGGCAATCCAATCCTGGTGGATCAGCATGTTTGAACACAATGCCATGGTTCATCCGCCCATACAGCCAAGGCTACGGCCATAATCTCCCGGGCACCGCGGACAGAGTGGGACACCACTCCCGTCGGGCTCCACGTCTCCCGGCTCCCCACAGTCCCATGGGAAGGCAACAGATTGGCATCGGGTTGTGAACCTGAGTCCCCACAGTTGTCTGATTCGTGATCGGCAGTCGAGTAGGCTCAGGCGACCGAAGACCCACTGTACGCGCTGACAGTCCGGTTGATTTCGTCACGCGACGGCATTGTCGAGGCTCCGGACGGCCTATGCTGTCTTCCAATGCAGCCCTGTCCCATGGCTTGTATCTCGATGCTGGGATCCTTGAGGCGCTAGGCAATATCGTGCTGATCGATGAAATCGAGAATGGACCTCATCATTCCGTTCTGGACCCGGTTGGGGGAGTTGGGAGCGACACGACCGAGCAGCTTGCTGTACAGGCAGGGCTTCTCATTAAAATGAGATTCAGCCGTTGGGAACAAGACAAGGCCTGATGCGGTGGGTCTACAGGAGCCTTTGCAGGCTGTGTCGGACAGGGCCACCGCCCGTGAATTTTAATGAGACAGCCCTGCCTGTACAGGTTTTGGCTGCCACTACTCACAGCAGGGAATGCATGAGGATCGCGGATCCACCATGAAGGGGATATCCCCGACCATAATCATGCTGTCCCAATACCTGTGCCCGTATCGTATGGACACGTGAGTTGCGGACAAGACGCGGTTTCCGGGAGACCGCATCCCCGTTGCGGCGGGTGACTGCAAGCCATCCGCCCTGCTACCCGAATGTACCGGGCAATGGGCCAGCTTCCCGTGGAGTACAACCTCCTTGCACGCAAGTTTGGCGTGGATTGCGACTCGACTTGATGCGTGACGGCGTCCGAACCGCCAAGATATGCTCAGTCCCGTTCGGGGCCATCGGCCCGGGGATAGAAATGGCACTCCTGCAGCAGGCCTTCAATGTATTGCCGGTCGGCCGCCGTCACGCTGTCCGGGGGCCGGGGCGGAATGTGGACCCGCAGCCGGTCCAAATCCCCCCGTGCCTGGACGAGCAATCCCAACGCGGGCCGATCCTCCATGACCCACAGGTCCAGCCCCAATTCCAAGGCTGTGGCCGACGCAATGTTGCAGGCCAGCAATACCTCCAGACAATCCTCCAGCCGGGTCTCCAGCCGGGTCTCCAGTCGAGTCACCCGCTGGGTGCGTTCGGCCACGCGGCGCAGCTCTTCCGCGTGCGTAATGCGATATGCCTCTACCATCTCTTCCACCTCCTGACCGGTCCGCGGGACCCGCGGCAACAGGCGCGGGTCAAAGTCCTGCAGCGTCACACTGACGAAGGACAACAGGCTGTCCTTGAGCTCGCTGTCCTGCAGGGCCTCCAGCCGCTGCGCCAGGGCCGCGGCATCAATGTCCGCCACCCCGCGGTAGCGTTCCACATCGAACAGCAGCCGCGCCGGATCGCGGACCGGAATGTCCACCGACGCCATGTGCTTTATGTCGAAATGCCACATGGGCATCTCCACCCGGTAGAAGTCCCGGGCATACGGCGCAAACAAGTCGACAAGATTGGGCAGTTCCCAAGCCGCGTCGCCCGTGTACAGCGAGATCATGATCGTCAAGGGCAACGGCCGGCGCATCCCGAAACGCCGAGCCTTGTGCGCCAGCAACAGCTGATTGCACATGTACTGGCAGAAGCGCACCGGAGCCATGAAATCCGCCTCGCTCTGCACCTCGGTCAGCAGCAACAGCCCGGAGCGCGTCTCGGTGTCGAATGTCCAGGCACTGTCGCCAATGCGGTCCTGGTACTTACGAGACGTGGAACTGGTGGACAGGGGTTTCAGTGAACTCCGGTCCACCTGCCCCAGACGATAGCGGTATGCCACCGCCTCGGCTCAGCACAGCGCGATGGCTACAAACTCATGGAGGTGCCGGTATTTCTGATCCGTGATCGCCATTGACATCTGCCTCCCTGTTCGCTCATTATACGCCAGATCCGGTCGGAGGATGGGTGAAAACAATATGCATGTGCGGATATGGCGGGACCGGAGCACAAGCATGTCGGACACGGTTCGCCACTCCGCGGATCTGCATCCGGACCGCTTGATGCGGTAGCGGCTCCTGGGACAGCGTACATTGAGAACAAGACGAGGTCTCCGGGAGACAGCCTTCTCACGGGAGCACCGGTGTTTGCGGCGGGTGACAACAGGCCCTCGGTCCTGACAGCAGGTGCACCGGTCCGTGTGTCGAGCTTCAAGGATGAGTAGACTCCCCTTGCGAGATGGGCATAGCCCGACTCAACGCGGGCCCGCGGACGAAGCCACGCTCTGTCGGTAAGCGGTGAAAGTTTGTGTTTTCTGTGAATCCGGATCCATGTCCGCGTTTGCGTCGCCTGTCCCGGGCCGGTCAGAGCACGGGAGGGCCCTCTGTACATGCTGCACTCCCGGCAGCGCGACCGGTACCCGGCTGTCCGTTTTTCCGGGCGCGATCATGGTAGCATTCCGATCAAACCCCGTTGGGGGATGGGCCGGGGCCTTGTCCCGTGTACCTGTCGGTATGTCATGGTGCCGCGGAAATCAATGAAGTCGGACGAAACAGTGCACAATGCTTGTATGCCGAAGCCGAGAGGCCGGCCCCAGGAAAGTGCGCTCCCGGCACCGACACGGCAAGCACAATGTCCCGGATGGCCGTACACCTCACCATGGCTCCCGTACATACAGGCCACAGTGCGGCCATGATCTTTGCTCTTCTCCTTGGCTCCGTGCATTGTCCCCTTTGAACCGCACCCGGACGGCGACTTTCCTCCGGGGTGGAGGTGGCATGTTGCCCCGTACGCCTGCTGGCACTGTACTGCGCTTCTGGGCCCTGCTCGGGCTGTGCGTGACCTTGGCCCCGGCTGCCGATGGATTTGGCTCGGCAGTCCATGCGCAGTCTCTGCAGGAGCAAGAGATGTACCATATCGCCCGCGAGCTGTGGTGTCCGCTCTGTGCCGGCATTCGCCTGGACGCCTGCGAATTGCAGGCGTGTGCGCAAATGCGGGAGGAAATCTCGCTCCTGCTGGCGGAGGGGCGAGACAAGGAGTACATTGTCGCCTACTTCGAGGAGCAATACGGCCCCCAGGTGCACGGTCAGCCGCCCTTTGCCGGCCTCTACGGCTGGGCGTGGTGGACCCCTCTCCTGTTGCTGGCCGCGGCGGGTGTGACCATTGTCAATCGCATGCGCCGGGCCGCGGCCGCCCGCGCGGATCGGCTGCAGGGCGCGCACCGGAAAGTCGCCTCTGCCTAAGACCGGAAATCCCAGATGGATGCTGTTGCTTCCGGCCCCTCCCCCCGCAAAGTCCACATCAGGATCACGCCGGCCTTGATCCTGGCCGTGACCGTGTTGCTTGTCCTGCTCTCCTTGCTCGGGCTCTTTGCCTACAGAATTCTGGCAGATGCTGCCCCGCCTCTCGAAGTGGGACAGCCCGCACCTGAATTCCAGCTGGAAACCTTCGATGGCGAGCAGATTGCCCTGTCGGCCCTGCGCGGACAGGGGGTAGTCCTCAATTTCTGGGCCAGCTGGTGTGGGCCCTGTCGGACGGAAGCCGCCTTGCTTGAGTCTGCCTGGCGACAGGAACAGGATCGGGGGGTGGTTTTCATCGGGATCGCGTATCTGGACCAGTTGCCTGCCGCGCAGCGGTTCTTGGCGGAATTCGACATTACCTACATGAATGGCCGGGACAAGGGCAGCGTGGTGGCCCGGCAATACGATCTGCTGGGCGTCCCGGAAACCTACTTCATTGACGCCGACGGGATCCTGGTACACCAGCACAAAGGGGTGCTGACGGATCCGGATCAATTCCGGCAGTGGTTGGGCCGGATCAGACCGTAGTCATTGTGCCATGTGGGACGATCTGGCCTACCTGGGGCTGGTCACGGGAGCCATGCTGGCCGGGCTGGGCACCCTGGCCGGTTTCTACGGCGGGCACTCCGGCCACGCCGCCTGGATCGAGAGCAGCCGCCGCGCGCTGGTGGGCACGGCGTTGCTCGTCCTTTTGGCGACCGTCATTCTGTGGTCCGGTTTGCTGCAGGGCCGCTTTGAGCTGCTGTACGTGGTCAATCAGACGGAACGGGCCTTGCCGGTCTTCTACAAATTCGCGGCGCTGTGGAGCGGACAGGCAGGCAGTCTGCTCTTCTGGGCCTTCATTCTCTCCCTCTATGCCCTGCTGATGAACGCCTGTCTGGGCCCGCAGTTGCCACACCTGATGCCCTGGGCCAATGGCGTGCTGTGCGCCAATCTGGGCTTCTTCCTGATACTCTGCCTCTTTCCGGCCAATCCCTTTGCCAAACTGCCGGTGGCCCCACCGGACGGCCTGGGCCTCAATCCCTTGCTGCAGAACTACTGGATGGTCATCCATCCCGTCATGCTGTACCTGGGGTATGTGGGCCTCTGCGTGCCGTTTGCCCTGGCCGTGGGCGCCCTCGCGCAGCGGCAGCTGGATACCTCCTGGATCCGGCTGGTGCGCCGCTGGACCCTGATCCCGTGGCTGTTTCTCTCCGTCGGCATTCTCATGGGCAGCCAATGGGCCTACATGGAGCTGGGATGGGGCGGCTACTGGGCCTGGGATCCGGTGGAAAACGTGAGTCTTCTGCCGTGGCTGACGGCGACCGCCTTCATTCACAGCATCATTGTGCAGGAGCAGCGCGGCACCATGAAGTTCTGGAACATGGCCATGATCGGCCTGACCTATTTCCTGATTCTGCTGGGCACTCTCACCACCCGCAGCGAAATCGTGGCCAGCGTGCACAGCTTCGCCAAGAGTACCATCGGGCTGTACTTCGTGGTGATGCTGGCCCTGGTGCTCGGAGGCTTCCTCTTCCTGCTGTGGCGACGGCGGCGTGACCTGGAAGAGCCTGTGGTCGGCTCGGCCTGGATCAGCCGGGAGTCGGCGTTCCTCGGCAACAACTGGCTCTTTACCGGCATTGCGTTTGCCACGCTGTGGGGCACCTATTTCCCGGTGATCAGCGAACTCTTTGCGGGCGACCAGATTGCCGTGGCCGCGCCGTACTTCGAGAAGGTGAACGGTCCCCTCTTCCTGTTGCTCTTTGTGCTCATGGGCCTCGGGCCGCTCCTCCGGTGGCGCAGCACGCCTCTGGCCGGGTTGCGCCGCAAGCTGCGTCTGCCGCTCGGGGCCGCGGTCATCGCCGGCGCGGTCGCCTTCTGGCGGGTGCCGACAGGCAGTCCCTACGCGCTGCTGGGTTTTGCGGTCTGTGCCCTGGTGGCGGTGGCGACCCTCCAGGAATACGGAATGGACATCCGGGCGCGGCAGCGGACGCACGGCGAAAGCGTCACGGCAGCCGCGCGGCACCTGCTGCAACGGCAGAGCCACCGGTACGGCGGCTATCTGGTGCATCTGGGCATGGTCCTGATGGGTCTGGGCATAGTGGGCAACGAGTTCTACCAGGAAGTGCAGCATGTGACGCTGGATCGGGACGAAAGCCACGTGATCGGCTCCTACACCCTGACCTACAAAGGCATGGTGGTGGAAGACCAGGCCAATCTCACCCAGTTTCGGGCCGTGCTGGGCGTGGCCAACGGCAACGGCGCGTCCCTGAATCCCCTGCAGCCGCGCCGCAATGTCTATTTCAAGAATCCCGATGCCCCCACCAGTGAAGTCGGACTGCGCATGACCTGGGTGGAAGACCTCTACGTGGTCCTGAACGGCTGGGAAGACGATGCGGTATCGGCCACGTTCTCCATCTACCGCAATCCGCTTATGGTCTGGCTCTGGGTCGGGGGCGTGGTGCTGGTGCTGGGCACCCTCATGGCGCTGTGGCCGCATCCGGCAGCCCGGCGCCGGGCACCGGCATAAGGTTGTATGGCCACTTTCCCCTGGCTGCTGGCCAGCCTGGCTCTGCTGCTGTTCGGCGGGCTTGCCCTGTGGGTGATCTGGCCGTTGCGGGCCCGCGCCGCCGACCGCGGCGCTAGCCCGATACCGGACACGCCAGAGCGCGCAGGAGCCGTTCCCGCGGATGCCAGCGATCCCGGGCCTCCCCGGCCAGATACACGGAGCCGGTGACCAGAACAATCCAGTCGGGTCGGGCATGGGTCAGGGCATCGTCCAAGGCATGCCCGACATCCTTGAACAGCCCCGCAATTCTGTGCCGGTGGCGCGGCGGAAAGGCATCCCGCAACTCGCCCGGGGCATGACTGGCCTTGCCAAACACACGGGGTTGACAGAACCGGAAATCTCCCGGCAACACGGCCAAAGCCTCCAGGATGGACACTGCGTCCTTGGTGCGCAGCATGCCCGTCAACACATGGAACCGGTGCCGGGGATACGCCGCCTGCAGGGCGGCCACCAGCGACCGCATCTTGGGCGGATTATGGGCGCAGTCCACCACTACCGGGGGTGCCGTGTGCAGGATTTCCATGCGCCCCGGGACCGGACCCGTATCCAGCCCCTGTTGCAAGGCCGCAGTCGAAATCTCCACCTGGCCATCAGCCTGCAGCAGGTCCAACGCGGCTACGGCCTGGGCCGCATTGCCGACCTGAAAAGAGACCGGATCCGGCAAGGTCAGTTCCCGGGGGGGCGCGTAAGGACTGTGCAGGGAGAACCCGATCCGGCCTCCCGGCAGGTGCAAGGTCCTGTATTTGAAAGTCCAGTCGCACGTGTCGTCCGTTGCAGGGCCCACGGTATGCAGGTCCACATGACACCGGCGGGCCTCTGCCTGCAGTCGCGCCAAGAGGGCCGGCTGCCGTACCCCGGTCAGGGCCAGACTGTGCGGTTTGATGATACCGGCCTTGTGCTCTGCAATGCTCTCCAGGGTGCCGCCCAACGAAACCAGATGGTCCCGGCCGATGTTGGTGATGAGGCTCAGCCTGGGATGCAATGCATTGGTCGGGTCCCAACGGCCGCCCAGGCCGCATTCCACAATCCCCCAGTCCACCTGCGCCCGGGCCAGAAAGAGGAATGTCAGCGCCACCCAGGCTTCCCCGTAGCGCAGGCGCGGCGCGGACGGGTCCGCGCGTTGCCAGCGGCCATACTGGCCGGCAAAGTCGGCCAGCAGAGCGTTGAAATCCGCCACGGAGATCCACTTCTCGTTGATTATGAGTTTCTCGTGCGGCAGCTGCAGGTACGGACTGACGTGATAGCCGGTCCGGTACCCGGCGGCCCCGAGCATCCGCGCCAGCAAAGTCGTGACGGAAGTCTTGCCACTGGTGCCGGCCACATGCACCGCGGCAAATTGCCGGTGCGGATCTTCCACGGTGCGCAGGAAGGCCTCCAGCCGCTGCAGGGCACCGGCAGGCCCCAAGGAGAAGCCTGCCGGGGTCCGGGCGGGATCCGGTGGGGTGGCCGGTGCCTGAATCAGGCTCCAGAGCCAAGCATAACGCTGCCGGTACTCCTGCAGGTGGGTCTCCGCCGCGCGGACTGCCTGGGGAATGCGGCAAGACCCGTCCGGCGCGGATTGGTGCCCATGGCAGGCTTCCCCCATATCCTGCCGTGTGTTATGGATCAGAGGAGCCTCCTCCCGCGCAAAGCGGGTATCCGAGCGCGCCCCAATACAAACCCGACCGGGTCTCTCATGGGTCTCCGCACTCTTTGTGTCATGGCAATGGTTGCGGCCCGAATGCATGACCACAGTGCGCACCGGGCTGGCAGCCATAGTCCCTCCGCGCGCTCCTGTCCAGCAGCGGACTTGTTGTTCCACCCTCAGTGCAATCATAGTGCTCCCGATCCACTTTCGCCGGCATCACTGTCGAGATTCCCTAGCTATGACACGTGGCATGTGCCACCGTATCTGTGCCTGTTGTCTGGGGCCCTGCATCCGTTATGGGTTCATTACTTTGCCCCCTTGCCGTCTGCCATCTGATCTGCAGGGGTTTGGTCCCGCAGATCAGAATACCCCGGACAGCGTCCAGCGCCACTCAAAGGGCAATGCAAAAGGCACACTGTGCCTACCCCAAGTCACCTGGATGATTGCAAACCGGTGTTCGGGCTTGTGTGAGATCTGGGATTTGTACAGCCTGCTCCGGGACAACAAAGACTCCATCTTCCAGAATTGAAAAAATATGCTGTTTTGCAGTGCTGATGATCTGATGGCGTGCTCTGACAGGACACTGGGACATTACAGAGGCAAATCAAGAGCTGTCAGTGCGCTGACACCGCTGTCGGAGGCAAATCGTGACCCCTGGGAATAGGAGTTTGCAGAAGGTTCCCAAATCTGTCTGCTGCGAATCGGGTGTCGGCACCTCCCGACAAGGATACCCGAGTGTATTGCCGGACCGGGCGGTTCACGTTACGCATGTGGGAGCAGTCAGATAGGGCCCTCCAGAGTGGGCATGGGACATTGTCAGCCCTCTGGAGGGGGAGTTCGGCCCAATCCCGATGCGATGGATGGCCTTACATGTCTGGCACCGTGCCCTACAATGAGGCCATGACGCGTTATCTGCCGCTGGGCGTGGATGATTTCCCCACGCTCCGCACGCATCCTGCAGCATTGTACATTGACAAAACGGAGCAGATCGCCCAGCTGCTGGACGGTGTCAGATTGCGCCCCCACCTATTTCTGGCACGCCCGCGCCGTTTCGGCAAAACTCTGCTGGTGTCCACGTTGCAGGCCTTGTTTGAGGGCCACCGCGATCTGTTTGCCGACACCTGGATCGCAAATGCCGGACGTTGGGATTGGGAACGCCGACAATGTCCCGTGCTCCGTCTGGACATGGGCATCCGGGGCATTCACGATCCCCGCCGCTTGCAGGCGCGCTTGACGCGCTATGTGCGAGACATCGCCAGCCAGCATGCGATCGCCCTGGAGCCCGACCCCGACCCGGATTATCTGTTGACCACTTTGATTCAAGGTCTGGCTCGGCGACACCAGCGCAAAATCGCGGTGTTGATCGACGAATACGATACCCCCATCACCGAGAACATTGAGCATCCTGCCACCTTGGAGGGCATCCTGGATGTCATGCGGGCCTTTTATGGCGCGCTGAAAACCGGCACCCCCGCCATCCAACACACTTTCGTTACCGGCATTACCCGCTTCGCAAGGGCGGGGCTGTTTTCCGGTGCCAATCATTTGCAGGATCTCTCGTTCGATCCCGAATGCAATGCTTTGCTGGGCTTCACGGAAGCCGAAATCCGCCGCAGTCCCGCATTGCAGGCGGACATTGCCCACTGTGCCGCGCAGTTGGCCACGGACCGCGCGGCGTTGCAGCAAGCCCTGCAAGCCTATTACGATGGGTACCGCTTCAGTGTCGGGGGCGAAGCCGTATACAACCCCTTTTCGCTGGCGGCCTGCCTGGAGGCCTTGCGCAAACCCCAGGCGGGTCTGCAGTGGAGTCTGACGCACTTGCCCAACGCGTGGGCGAATTCCGGCACCCCGGCTCTGCTGTTTCGGTTGTGGCGCGCGGCACAGCACGGGCCTGACTTCATGGCCGCAGCCCGCAACCGCGATCCTGTGACGGTCCTGGAAACCGCGAATTACGACGTGGCCACACCCGACCTCTCCGCGCTCATGTATCACACAGGCTATCTCACATTGAAGTCCCCCACTGCGCGCGCGGGCGACGTGCCCTATCTGGACTTTCCCAACCAGGAAGTGCAATTGACCTTCCGGCAATCCCTGCAGGGATGGCAAAGAAATCTGGTCGCAGCCTGGTACCAGCAAGCAAACGACCGTGCGGGCCATCTCGCGGCCCAGTGGACCGCTGCTTGGCAAAATGCCGAACCGGCCGCGCTGCATGCGTGTCTTGACACCTTCCTGCTGCAGTTTCCCTATCCGCTGCACAACCTGCCGCTGCGCAACAAGGAACTGTACGATTATGAAGCGCACTATCAGACTATCCTGTTCGCAGCCTGCCTGGCTATGCGCCTGCCGGTGCAGGCCGAAGCGGTCCATGCCCGCGGGCGGAGTGATCTGATCATTGCCTGGGACAGATACATCGTGTTGATTGAATGCAAGGTGCACGCTACGGCGGATGAAGCCCTGGCTCAGGTGTGGCGGCAAGGGTACACAGATCCATACCGCGCGCAGGGCGCGTCCGTTACGGTCTGGGGGCTGCAATTCGACACCGAGCGCCGCACCCTGGGTGACTGCGCCGCGTGGTCCTTGGGCTCCTATGACACGCAAACACAACGATGGCAGTGCGAACCCTGCCGCGTGCCGCTGGCGCAATTGCCATATCGGGATGCAGCGGAGCGGGAACGCATCCTGCGCGATTGGCATGTCCCTGCTGCGGCCGGGGCCACACGCCCGCCATGCTCCGGCTTTGGCGGCTGAGGTCCCGACCGCATTCAACCCGGCCCTGCCGCCATTATGCTGAGGTCGGCTTCCCGGCCAGCGGAGCGGTTCGCTCCCTGTCCCTCAAAAAGTCCAAGGAGGGAGCTGGCAGAGAACACAGGCCGCGGTTTCCGCCAGCACGCTGGGTAGCGCCTGCGCACATCGACCCGATGGCACAATGCAGCCTGACGGGACCATGGGAATGCACCGGTTGTCCGGCCTCGCAGCACGTTCCGCATGGGCGGACCCGATCATGCCCGCCATGGTCGTGGGCACTCAATGCCCACGCAAATCCGGGTGCTGTCCAAACCACCGGCAGTACGCGCCCCACCATCAACGCTAGGGCACTGTGCCACTGAGCGGCGCGCGAGAGTGCAGGGCAAAGAGGTCTAGGCCGGGACGGGAAAATCCTGTACCAGTTCCTGTACTGCAGCTTGCGTACGAGACTGCAGCTCAGGATCAAAGGGATCCCGTGCAATGGCACCAATCCACCGGCCAATCTGGCGAAACTCGGTCGGGCCCATGCCGCGGGTAGTGGCCGCCGGAGATCCCAGGCGAATGCCGCTGGTCACGCGGGGTGGCCGGGGATCAAAGGGAATCATGTTCTTGTTGCAGTGCAGACCGGCGTGATCCAGAGCCGTTTCCACGGTTTTGCCCGTCACTTTCGCTTGACCGAGGCTGCTGAGATCTACCAGTACCAGGTGATTGTCCGTACCGCCGGAGACCAGCCGCAGCCCTTCCGCGATCAGGGTGGTACCCAGCGTCCGGGCATTGTCCAGTGTCTGCTGCTGATACGTCCGGAATTCCGGCTGCAGGGCCTCGCCCAGCCCCACGGCCTTGCCCGCGATCATGTGCATCAGGGGACCGCCTTGCTGTCCGGGAAATACGCCGCGGTCGATCGCCTTGGCCCACTGCTTGCGGCAGAGAATCAGTCCCCCCCGGGCCGCGCGGAGGGTCTTGTGGGTCGTAGTGGTCACCACATCACAATAAGGCACGGGGTCGGGATGCAGACCTGTGGCCACCAAGCCGGCCACATGCGCCATGTCCGTCATCAGCAGGGATGCGGTTTCGTCCGCGATACGGCGCAGTTCCCGGAAATCGAAGTGACGGGGATAGGCACTGGCTCCGGCCACAATCAGCCTGGGCTTGAAACGGAGCGCCAGCTCCAGCACTTCCTCATAGTCCAACTGCTCGGTCTCGGGGTTGACCCCGTAGTGCTCGAAGTGGTACAGCTGTCCCGAGCTGTTGAGACGGAACCCGTGGGTCAAGTGCCCGCCGTGATCGAGTTTCAGGGCCAGCACCCTGTCCCGGGGTGCCAGCAAGGCCTGGTACGCCGCGGCATTGGCCTGCGCCCCGGAATGGGGCTGCACGTTGGCATGCTCGGCGCCAAACAGTTCCAGCGCCCGGTCTATGGCCAGCTGCTCCACTTCATCCACATGCTGGCAACCGCCGTAATACCGTTTGCCAGGATACCCTTCGGCATATTTGTTGGTCAGGACACTGCCCATGGCCGCCAATACGCCCCGTGACACATAATTCTCGCTGGCAATCAGCTCAATGCCTTCGGCTTGCCGGCATTGTTCCCGGCCAATGGCCGCAAACACCTCCGTGTCATGCCAGGTCCGAGTCGGTACCGTATGCAAGGTGTTGTTCACGCTGTAGGCCTCGCTGGCGCTTCTGCCGTTCTCCATCTCCCATTCGTCCCTATCCGGGCCATGTGCCTGGACCATTGCCTCGGAGGTCGGGGACCGGGGAAGATTATATATCCGCATCGCCCCTCCAGCAGGACCTTGCGGGAATACACCGGCAGGGAAAAGGCAGGAGATTTGCCGTTGCGGGCACTGGTGCAATCCTGCACTGCATGCACGGCCACGGCAGGAACGGTACGGTGTCGCAGCCGGATCCACAGTCCTGCATCGGGAGCCCACATGGGCCTTCCGCGCCGGAAGATCGGGGCCCTGCATCCCATGGGTGTCCGGCTGCCGACCGGCGATAACGGAGTAATTGAAGGCAAGAGGCTAACTACGTTAGAATCGGGGAGTCTGGAGAACAACAACCTTCATGCAACAGGGAGGCAAACGTGGCAATGACGATTGGCAGGAGGCGGGTATGTGTGGGGCTGATGGCACTGTGCCTTTTGCTCCTGACATCCGGGGCAGTGTGGGCTTCCGGCCACGGATGCAACACGCCCTCGACAAGCCGGCTGGCCGATATCCGGTCTCAAGGCGAACTTCAACACTACGTCCAGTGTGCCGTACAGCATGTGGAAGACATGGGCTGGGAGCAAGCCATCCAGGATTTCGAGACGGAGGCCCAATGGCGGGACGGTCCCATGTACCTGTTTGGCATGGACACCGAAGGGGTGGTGATTTTCAACGCCAGCGGTGCCACCAGCCCGGGGGATCAGCGTCGGGACGCCCAGGACGCGGATGGCAAGCTGCACATACAACGCATGCTCTATACGGTCCAGGTGTTTGGGGGCGGCTTTACGACGTACCGCTTCCGCAATCCCAACACGGAAACGCTGGATCTCAAAGTCGCCTATGCCCATCCCGTAAGCACGCCCTATCTGGGCCGTGATGCCTGGCTCGGTGCCGGATACTATCCCGTGGATGTACCGGGTTCCTGTGATTCTGCACAGATACGGGCCAGTCTGGTGTATTCCCTGGAAGACGTGCAAAAATTCGTTCGATGTGCTGAATTCTATCTTGCGGAACACGGCTTGCGCGCCCTGTACGACTTTGAACATGATCCGCGCTGGCGTTCGGGCCCCATCTATCTGTTCCTTCTGGACCACGCAACCCAGATCCAGATCATGAGCGGCGGCGCTTCGCATCTGAATGGTCAGGATCTGGGGGATCTGGAGGACTCCACCGGATACCGTTTCGTGGAGGATGCCGCCCACAGCCTGACACTCTTTGGCGAACATGTGCTGTACTACGAATTTCCCAATCCTGTGGGAGGCCAGGTAGAGCCCAAGATTTCCTACAATCGTCTCGTGGAGTTTGGGGGCTTCCAGTACGTGCTGGGTGCAGGTATATATGTGCCTGCGCGCACCGCCTGCCGCAACATGCCCGCAGCCAGTGCCGTCGATACCGGCCCTGAGTTGGAGCTTTTCGTACGCTGTGCCGCCGACCTGGTGACCGCCCGCGGCACCGAAGCTTTTGATCTGCTGCTGCAACACCCTACCTGGATCGCAGGCTCAACCTACATCTTTGTCTCAGGCCCGGAATGTCAGGAGTTGCTCTATCCTCTGGACTACAGGGCAGGAGACAGCAGTTGTGCATTGACCGATGACGAAGGTACCCTGTTCAATCAGAACATTGAGGACATTGCCAACAGTGAAGCCGGCGAAGGATATACCTCCTATCTCTGGCTCAATCCCGCGACCGGGAAAGTGGAACGCAAGACGACCTATGTCATCGGCGTGGAACTGGAAGGGGAAATCGCGGCCGTCGGCGCGGGCATCTACCATATGGAGGAATAGAGCGCCCTTGGTGCATGGGATCCAAGACCCAAGGGCCAGTCGCATCCAGACTTGGATGCGACTGGCCCGGACCGTTACTACGGGATCGGTTGCCAGGACACAGGATCCGGGGCCCGCGCGGCCGGGAGCGACCGCTGTCACCGCCCGCCCGGGCTGCATGTTCCACCGGAGGAGCGCGCCATCTGGCGCGCTCCTGGCTTTCTGCATTGAAAACCCGTCTCCGGGGCAGGCGGCCAGACCTGCAATCCAGTAGGGGCCCTTTGCAGTATCCTTGCATGTCCGGGACCAAGACACAGGGATCAAGGACCCCGTCAGATGCATACGCATCGGTTCAAGCGGTGGGTGCCACAGGCCGTTGGTCCACTGAAGTCAAAATTGCCGCTGGCCCACATGGATTGCCCGAGTTGCCGCCTGTCCGTCGGGCTCATGCGTTGCTTCACGCTCCTGGCGCTGGTCTGCCTGACGACTCCGGCCTTGGCCGCCTGCGCCCCGACACCCTCATACCAGGGTCTCCACCTGGAACCCCCGCTGGCAGTTCCGGCTATCGTAGGCACGGATCTGCGCGCCCGACCGTACAATTCGGACCACTTGCAGGGCCAGATCAAAGTGGTCTTCTTTGGCTATACCTTTTGTCCCGACATCTGTCCTGGCATCATGCATGTCGTAGCCGAGGCCTATGCCGCACTGCCCCGCCAACAGGACCAGATTGAGGTCATCTTCGTGACCGTGGATCCAGAGCGAGACACTCCAGCCCGCATGGAAGCCTACCTCTCCACCTTCCATGCAGACTTTCAGGGCGTGCGGGTGGAAGATGCGGCCATGCTGGAAGCCCTGAAAACGGGATTTGGCATTTTCGTGGAGTCCCACCGTGAAACCCATGAGGACAGCAGCTACCTGGTGGATCACACCACGCGCACGTACGTCCTGGATCCGCAAGGCCGTATGATCCTGACGTATGGGGGGGACATGGAGGCCGCCCACCTGGCCCGGGACCTGCGGACACTGCTGCGAAACTGACACTCCAAGTTCATATCCGGCCGATGCCCCATCAGTGCCAAACCTGTAGCCGGAGAGCAGGCCCGCGTGTGCGATGAGGCTCATACACAAGGACAGTCCCCTTTCTGACAGGTGGTGTCCCTCCTCTGCGGAAAGGAGGAGGCTAGATGAGCTGCTCTCTGCCACCGGCTCTCCCGTGCCCGATACAAAATCGGACAGGCGGTTCGTGCATGGGGACATCCAGTTGCGATTTTCCTGCTGTGGGCAACCGTTATGAGCCCCCAAAGCAGACGCGTCAGACCAGAGGTGTGGACGCTGCTTGCAACGTGGCAGTACCGCCTCTGCCTGGGACAGAAGGAAATAATTGACACTTTCCCAGGAACAGTGTGGAATGGACAACAGATTCCCGCCCGGAATTCCGCCAACCCGCACCCCCTGCCCTGCACCAAACCCATGGAATCCCAATCCAGACTGATCGTCACCTTCCTGGGGTGTCCCGTCTCGGCCCAGGTGACTGCACGGCTTCAACGCTGGTGCCAGGCAGCCGCGCCACAGCTCACCCTGCCTTCAGGCAGCCCCGTCCTGCGGTGGACCCGTCCCGAATCGCTGCATATCACTCTCCACTACCTCGGGCCGACAGAGCAGGCCGCGGCCCTCGACTGTCAATCCGTGCTGGGCGAGATGGTGGCGGAGATCCAGGAAATCCCGGTGCATCTGCAGGGACTGGCTCTCTTCCCGCAATCCCGGCAGACGGGGGGACTGTGGGTGGAGGTCACGGATCCTACGGGGGCGCTGGCACAGCTGCACGCGAACCTGTCGCGCACCCTGCAGCAACTGGGTCTGCCGGCCAGCCACAGGCGATTCCGGCCGCATGTCACGTTGGGTCGTATCGCAGCCAGACCGAAAAGCGCAGTGCGGCGAGAGGCAGCTGCAATCCTGCAGCGAGTTGTGGCGACCAGACCTCTTGCCAGGACAGCGGACACCATTGCACTTGTACATTGGTACCAGAGCATACAGCAACCGGGAGGCAATCGCTACCCGCCGCTCGCCACCTGGCGCCTCAAAACGCCGGTGGGCACCTGAAAAATTCAGGCGGGCATAGGCTAGAATCAGCGGATTGCCCCAGTCTGTGCCTTTGCCGTTCTTCAAGTCCCGTCCCATGATGCAGCATCGATCCGGATCACCGGCGCGTCGGCGCATCGTCGTCAAGATCGGCACCTCGATCCTGACGGACGCGACGGACTCCCTGGACCAGGAGCGCATCCAGGATCTGGCCGGCCAGGTGGCCACCCTGCGGAATGCAGGCCATGAGGTGGTTGTGGTCACGTCCGGGGCCCGGGCCGCCGGCCGCGAAGTGCTGGAAGCGGCCGCACTGAAGGTGCCGGATGCCCGCAAACAGATGCTGTGCGCCGTGGGCCAGGCGCGCCTGGTCTGGTATTGGGATCAGTACATGGGCCAGGTCGGAGTGCAGGTGGGTCAGGTACTGCTCTCGCGCACCGAAATCGAAGAGCCTACCAGCTATCTGAACATTCAGGACACGCTGGAAGACCTGATGGCGCACCGGATCGTGCCCGTGGTCAACGAAAACGATGTCGTGGCCACACCCAGCAGTCGGGTGGGAGACAACGACCGCATTTCGGTCATGGTGGCCGTCATGATCCAGGCCGACCTGCTCCTGCTCCTGACGGACCAGGAAGGTCTGTTCACGTGTGATCCCCGGTTGGATCCGGCAGCCACCCTGATCCCCGTGGTGCCCCGCGTGGATGACCGCATCTACCGGCTGGCATCCGACACCTCCACGCCCCTGGGAACAGGCGGCATGACCACCAAACTGGACGCCGCCATGTCTGCGCAGCGGGCCGGCATTGATGTCATTATCACCCAGGGAACGGCTCCCGACATCATCACCCGGACGGTGCAGACACGGGACCGGCATCCAGGCACCCTGTTTCCCGGGACCGGCAACGTGCTTGAAAATCGGAAGCGGCGGATTCTCAGCGCCCTGCCGGCCGGCACCGTAATCGTGGACAAGGGAGCCCGCAACGCGCTGGTCAACCGCGGCACCAGTCTGTTGCCCGCCGGCATTGTGGGCGTAACAGGCCAGTTCCGCCGGGGCAATGTCGTTCTGGTCAGCCAGGAGGCGGATCCGCAGGGATTCGCCCGCGGCATCGTCCGCTACGCCAGCTCCGAAGTGGACCGGATCAAGGGCCGCCAGTCCCAGGAAATCCAGGCTATCCTGGGCTACGACTATGGAGACGCCACGATTCACCGCAACGATCTGATACTCTTGTAACTTCCTTCCCCCGATGCCCCTGCGGAGCCCGCCTGTATGACCACACCTTCTCCCTACATGCTGCATCTGGGCCAGACAGCCCAGAGGGCCAGCCGCGACCTGGCCACGCTCTCCACCGGCGCCAAAAACGCGGCATTGCTTTGCATCGCCGATGAATTGCGCCAGCAACGGCCCATGGTCCTGGAAGCCAATCAGAGGGACATGGCTGCCGGCCGTCAGAAGGACACTGCGCCGAGCCTGCTGGACCGCATGTTGCTGACACCGGAACGGCTGGACAGCCTTGAGGCCGACATGCGATCCGTGGTCCGGCTGCCGGACCCGGTCGGGACCACTCTGGATGGTTCCGAACGGGAGGACGGGCTGCGGCTTTCGCGGCGGCGCATTCCGATTGGCGTGATCGGGGTCATCTACGAAGCCCGGCCGAATGTCACACTGGACATTGCGGCCCTCTGCCTGAAAACCGGCAATGCTGTCCTCTTGCGGGGCGGCAGCGATATTCGGCACAGTAACCAAGCCCTGTTGCAGGTCATCCATGCAGGCCTGGAGAAAGCCCGGATAGACGTGGGCGCCGTGCAAATGATCGGCAACCCGGATCGGGCCTACGTAACGGAACTGTTGCGCCTGGACGACTATGTGGACATGATCATTCCCCGCGGCGGGGGGGCCCTGCACCAGCTGTGTCGGGACCAGGCCTCCATGCCCGTCATCACGGGCGGCATTGGCATTTGTCACTACTTTGTGGACGCCTCTGTGGATCAGGCGGGGGCACTCAGAGTCATTGAAAACGCCAAGGTGCAGCGACCCAGTGTCTGCAATGCCCTGGACACCTTGCTTGTGCATCGCGCCATCGCGGAGGACTTCATTCCCAAGGTGGTCGCCCACATGGCGGCCTGCAATGTGGAAATGCGGCTGACGCCCGAGGCCCTGGCGGCCCTGAACGGACAGGACCACGGCGCCCAGGTGCAGCCGGCCACCGAAGCGGACTTTGCCGAAGAATGGATGTCCCTGATTCTGGGCATCAAAGTGGTGGATACCATGGACGAGGCGATCGCGCACATTCAGACCTACAGCATGGACCATTCGGACGGCATTCTGACCAACGACCTGCATAACGCCACCCGCTTCGTGGATCGGGTGAATTCCTCGGCCGTGTTCGTCAATGCCAGTACCCGCTTCAATGACGGCGGCCAGTTTGGACTGGGCGCGGAGGTGGCCGTGAGCACGCAAAAGCTGCATGCCCGCGGGCCCTTGGGGCTGGAGGCCCTGACCAGCTACAAGTGGGTGGTCCAGGGCCAGATGCACGTCCGCGCCTGACCGCCCGCGCGATCCCCATGACTGCGCCGGGACGGATTGTCGGCATCCTGGGGGGCATGGGCCCTGCCGCCACGGTGGACCTGTTTGCGCGGATCGTGAATGCCACCCCTGCGCAGGCGGATCAGGAACATTTGCATATCCTCATTGAGAACAATCCGGCCGTACCGGATCGCACGGCAGCTATTCTGGCGGGCGGTCCGGATCCCCTGCCGCTGCTGCAGGCCGGAGTCCGGAAGCTGGAAGCGCAAGGGGCCGCACTGATTGCCATGCCCTGCAATACCGCCCACGCTTACCTGCCGCAGTTGCAGCCGGCGGTCTCCTGTCAGATGCTGGACATGATAGGGGAAACGGCCCGCGCGATCCGGGCATCCCATGGCGCCCCCGTGACTGTGGGGATTCTGGCTACATCCGGCACTCTGGCGTGCAGGTTGTATCAGCAGGCGCTGACGGCGACAGGCCTGGATTTTCGGGTGCCGGACCCAGCGGGCCAGGCACGGCTGATGCAGGCCATCTACGGCCCGGTGGGGATCAAGACCGCGGGCCCCACTCCGGAGGCCCGCGGCATGGTGCAACAGGTATGCCAGGATCTGGTCGACCGCGGGGCGGACGTGTTGCTGCTGGGCTGTACCGAGTTGCCGTTGGTCCTGCAGCAGGGAGATGTGCCCTGGCCGTTGGTCGCGTCCAATCAAGTGTTGGCCGAGGCGGTGGTGCGTGAAGCTCTGGGTACTCCTGCGCCAGCTCCCTGATTGCGCGTCCTGTACCTGCCATATCCACGCAGATCGCAATCTGTCTTCATTCCACACTGTCTCCTGCAGTGGCCACTCCGCGACGGAACATCCTTCTGCCCTGTGAAGCACAGCCGACGCATTGTATCTGATGAACCTGCCTCGGGATTGCCGTGGGGTACCGACCGCGGGAGCTGCGCTGGCAGGCGCCTGGTGGAAGACAGGGAATGATCTGCGACGGGTTTGGGGACTGGAGGCGGCACGGCCGGACACATCATGAGTACACAGGCACATCCACGAGCAGAGGACGGCAGTCTATCCGGCTTGGCCTGAACTATTGTCCGGCGGACAATTCCGCTGTCATGCCGGTATCGGCGCCAGACCCGCGGTGCAGGCCGGACCGCTTCCCGATCCGCGCACGCTTGAGGCGTATGAGAAGCTTGTGGTGCCCGGCTTAGCCGGGCGCACTTGTTTTGCACAGGCATTTTTCCGGCAACCGTCCGCAGGCCACTGAAACACCGCCCCGATTTACAGGGCCGACGCATCATGCGCAAGACGAAGACCCGACACCGTTCGCAGGCGGAGATGTCCTGCGTGACCGTCCAGCCACCGGCTGGACCGGTTGCAGGATACCGTCTCGGACTTTCCAGCAGGTGGCCGCGTCCAGAAATTCCCGGGGAAACTGCCCCCAGGCCGTGGTCGTCATGATCACCTGGCAGGCCTGGTGGACAGCTTCCACCAGTGTGGCCTGGCGGGTCTGATCCAGTTCGCTCATCACATCGTCCAGCAGGAGCAGCGGCGCCTCCCGGCACTGTTCCGCGATGCCTTCCACTTCTGCCAGGCGGTAGGCCACGATGGCTGTCCGCTGCTGGCCCCGGCTGCCATATTCACTGAGCAGCAGGTCGTTGCTGCGAAACTCCACATTGTCCCGATGCGGGCCGGCACCGGTGGCGGCGCGGGCCAGATCGGCAGTCAGCGACTCCTGCAACCGGTGGGCGAACGCCTCTTCCCAGTCGGCCCGCGACACCTCGGCCAGCGCCTCGGCCCTGGCGATCCGCACGGAGGGTTTGTATTCCAGACCCAGCACTTCCTGACCGCCGGTCATCTGCGCCTGGTAAGGCTGGGCGCGGGCGGCCAGCCGCTGCAGCCAGTGGGCCCGGACCTGCATGACGTGCGCCCCATGGCGGACCAGGGCTTCATTCCAGTAGGCCGTTTCCTGCCCCAGACGCCCGGCAGTCAGACCCGGCCCGGCCTGTCGCAGCTGTTTCAGCAGGGCATTGCGTTCCCGCATGACTCGCTGGTATTGCAGCAGATGGCCGAAATACACCCGGTCGATTTGACACAGCGTGATGTCCAGCGCCCGGCGGCGCACACCCGGCCCCTCCGAAAGCAGCCGGGTGTCGTTGGGGATAAAGAGAATCACCCGCAATCTGCCCATCATGTCCATGGCGCGCCGGCGCAGGCCGTCCGCTTCAAGAATTTTGCGGTCGCGGCCGTCCGCCTGGCCCGGACCGTAGAAGACCCGCAGCACCTGTTCGTGACCGGCGGCATCGCGGACCGTGCCCCGGATTTCAAAGAAGGCCAGCGCCGGCGAAGGGACCTCCCGGTGAATGGAATGGGGATCCGTCTGCGACTTGTGCGACTTGCAGGTCGCGAGGTAGCAGATGGCATCCAGGAAGTTGGTTTTGCCGGCGCCATTGGGCCCCTGCAGCACGGTAAAGGGCCGGTCGAACGCCAGTTCCTGTGCGGCAAAGTTGCGGAACTGCGTGAGTTTGAGTTGGGTCAGGAACATGGGGAGTCTGCACCCGCAACGCAGGCGCCGGGCTCAGGGACGCTCCCACAGGGCCGGTGTAATCAGGCGTCCAATCAGCACTTCCAGAGTCTGTTCCGGATGGGCCTGTGATTTCATGGCGTAGTCTGCGTCCTGCAGCAGATCGCAGAAATGCAGGAGCTGGCGCCGGGAAAAACGACCGGCCTTGCCGCGGGCCCGGCGGATGGCATAGGAGTGCACCTTGAGCGTGGTGGCGATGACCTCGTCCGCGGCGTCACTCAGCTTCACGGCCGTGATCAGCCGCAGCTGGGAACTCAGGGTGCCCAGAATGTGGTACGGCGTAAAGCCCTGTGCTTCCAGGTGCGCCAGGGACGTCAGCGCTTGGGCTTGCGACTGGGAAAACACCGCCTCGGCCAGCTGCCAGATCGGTTCTTCCCGATAGTCCGTAACCAAGGCCGCCACGTCCTGGACGGTCAGGGCAGCGCCGTCCGTATAGGCCGCCAGCTTGTCCATTTCCAGATCCAGCAGCTGCAGGTCGTGGCCCACCCGCTGGCCCAGCGCCCACAGGGCATCCGGCGTGCCGGTCAAGCCTTTCTCGGCCCCGCGCTGCTCGATCCAGGCGATCAGCTCCGTCTTCTGCGGCGTGTCCAGACGCACCACTGCCAGTGCCTGCCGGGTCTCCAGCGCGGCCAGTTCTGCCTTGTCCCGGGAGCCCAAAGCGCCAAAGCGGGACTTCCAGTCCCGGGCACTGGATACTGCCGGCTCCATGAGGACCAGAATCGTCTCCGCGGGCAGATCCCGCATGACCGCCAGCAATTCCGTGCGCTCGGTCCGGGCCTGGGCCTTGCGTTCCGTCCCGCCTTTCTGGAGGATGGGGCGCAACCGGTCCAGCAGCCCTGTCACCTCCACAATGCGGACATCGGACATCATGGGCATGACTGCCGCGGCATCGCCCACCTCGGCGGCCGAGGTCCTGGCGCCATCCAGTCCCAGGAAATTGAAATCGGCCATATCGGGATCCAGTTGCCCCTTCAGATCCCGCAACCAGAGCCGGTAGCGAAAGGGATTGGGCTGCAGACAGAGATAGATCATGCGCGGGAGCCTATCGCCACCCGCAGACACCGGCGGCCCAGCACGGAGATCGGAAACACCGCCTTGATGTCCCGGTCGGCCACATCGGCCAAGGTGGTGTAGCGCTGCACGCCCGGGCCCAGATACCGGTCGCCCAGGACAATCGCCACCATAAACCCGCACAGGGCCACTGTCAGCCGCGGGAGAGTGAGTTTTTGCCGCGGTCCAAAGCACAGCCACCCCACGCCCAGGCACAAGGCCGCCTGCGCCGAGAGGTTGGAGCCGCATTGGGGATGCAGGGCCAGGGCCGCGGCTCCGGCCTGCAAGGCCGCCAGTGCATCCTGGACCGCCGTTTCGGTAGCCGCCAGGGACATGTCTCCCACGAGCACAAAACCTCCGGGATCGCTGAGGCCTCCTCCCTCCGACAGCGCCCCGCGCGCGGCCAACAGTTGCAGCGTGGCGTGTTCCAGGGCATGGTGCTGGCGCGTGGCGCGCACCCCTTGCTGCAGCCCCTGTAGCCACGCGGGCCAGGCTTTCGGCCGGCACCGGTCGCCCCTCAAGGTCATGTCAGGCCAGAAACGCGCGAATACGCCGGGCCACAGCGGGCGCGGAGAGCCCGAACTGCGCATACAGGGTTTCATAGGGTGCGCTGGCCCCGAATCGGTCCAGACCCAGGATCAGGCCTGTCCGGGGGTCGTTGCCCACCCAGCGTTCCCAGCCCATGGGCGAGCCCGCCTCGATGGCCACCCGTGGCAGTCCCATGCCCAGCACGGCCTGCCGATAGGTCTCCGGCTGCTGCGCAAACAGTTCCCAGCTGGGCATGCTGACCACGCGGGCCTGGATGTCGGCGGCCGCCAGGCTGTCGGCGGCCGCCCGGGCAATGCTCACCTCGCTGCCGCTGGCCAGCAGCGCCACCTGACAGTCCCCGGCTGGTTCGTGGAGGATATACGCGCCTTGCCGGGCCCCCGTGTTGGCGTCCTGATAGGCATCCGCATGGGCCCAGTGGGGCACGTTCTGCCGGGTCAGCGCCAATACAGTGGGACCGGCCGTGTTGGTCAGGGCCGCTTTCCAGGCTTCCCCGGTTTCCACGCCGTCCGCGGGCCGGATGACGGTCATGTTGGGAATGGCCCGCAAGGCCGCCAGATGCTCAATCGGCTGATGGGTCGGACCGTCTTCCCCCAGGCCGATGCTGTCATGGGTCAACACGTAAATCACCCGCAGTCCCATCAGGGCCGCCAGGCGCATGCTGGCCCGCATGTAATCGGAGAAGACCAGGAACGTGCCGCCGTAGGGTATGACTCCGCCATAGAGCGCCATGCCGTTCAGGGCCGCCGCCATGCCATGTTCGCGCACGCCGAAACGCAGATTGCGACCCGCCCGGTTGGTGGCGGCGAAGTCGGTGCTGGCATCGATATCCGTCTTGGTACTGCCCGCCAAGTCCGCGCTGCCGCCAAACAGCGTGGGCAGATGCGGCGCCAGGGCATTGATGACCTTCCCGGACGCGTTGCGGGTAGCGTCATGGGTGCCGGCCTCAAACGCCGGCAGGATGGCGGCCCAGTCCGTTGGCAAGGTCCCGGCCAGCACGGCCTGCAGTTCCGTCGCCGCGGCCGGATGGACCTCGGCATAGCGATCCAGCAGTTGCCGGTAGCGGGCTTCCGCCTGTTGGCCCGCTGCGACCGCCTGGCTCATGTGGGCCTTCACGTCGGCCGGTACATGGAAAGGCGGCTGGTCTGCCCAGCCCAGGGCCGACCGGGTCAGGACCGCCTCCGCGCAGCCCAGCGGAGCGCCGTGCGCGGCCGCCGTGCCCCCCTTGTTGGGACTGCCATAGCCGATCTCTGTCCTGCAGCCGATGATGCTGGGCCGCGGGTCCGCCTGGGCCTGCTGCAGGGCGGTGGCGATGCCTTCCGCATCCAGGCCATCGACCGTCTGTACATGCCAGCCATAGGACGCGAACCGTGCCGCCCAGCCTTCGGACATGCTGAGCTCCGTGCCACCGTCAATGGTGATGCGGTTGTCGTCATAGAGGTAGATGATGCGGTCCAGCTGCAGGTGACCCGCCAGACTGGCAGTCTCGCTGGCCACGCCTTCCATCAGATCGCCATCACTGACAATGCCGTAGATGAAGTGGTCAATCAGGGGAAAAGCGGGCCGGTTGTACCGGTGCGCCAGAAAGGCCGCGGCCAGGGCCATGCCCACCCCGTTGCCGAAACCCTGGCCCAGGGGACCGGTGGTGGTCTCCACCCCCGGCGTGTCGCCCTGTTCGGGATGGCCCGGGGTGGCACTGCCCCATTGCCGGAAGTTCTGCAATGCGGACAGCGGCAGATCATACCCGGTCAGATGCAGCAGGCTGTAGAGCAGCATGGAGCCGTGACCGGCGCTCAGCACAAAGCGATCCCGGTTGCGCCACTCCGGGTTGGCGGGGCTGTGCCGCAGGAAGCGGGTCCACAGCACATAGGCCGGCAAGGCCATGCCCATCGGCATCCCGGGATGTCCGGAATTCGCCTTCTCGACGGCATCCACCGCCAGCAAACGGATGGTGTCGATGGCCCGTCGATCCAGATCTGTCAAAAGCATGGGCGCGGCTCCCGGAAATTGGTGGCGATATCCGATTGTACCCAGAGGGGGAGATTCAAGGGAAAGAAAGGAGACCTATATACCTAGTTAGGTACACAGGTGGGAAGGGCCGCCCGGACAGGTTGCCTGTGCTGTCAGGGTGTCATGTGTACAGCAGGCAGGGCTCACCTGTACCGGCCTCCGGCCCGCGGGACAGCGGCCCTGTGCGGATATCCCGGAGCTGTGTACCGGGGCCTGTAAGTCCCCGGGAAAGGGTATCTGCCCGGGGCCCCGCCGGACAGGGAGCCGGCCAGCCGACATCAAATGCCCACGGCCATGCCATCGGCTCCGGGGTCGGCAGCCCCCGTCACCGCGCCCGTGTCCGGATCCATGGCAATGGCATGCACCAGGGCCAGGCCGCCGCGACTGTAGGCCAGCCGGGTCACGGGGTGCCACTGCGTCATCTCCTCGCAGACTCGCTGCGGCACCCGGGCCTGGACATGGATCACGTCCCCCTGGCAATCGATGCGCGGCGCGTCCACGGCGGCGGCGACATCCATGTCAAACATGAGGCAATGGAGGATCACCTGGGCCACGGAATTCACAATCCGGGTGGCGCCCGGCGCGCCCAGCACCAGTACGGGCCGGCCCTGGCGCGTCACCACGGTCGGCGCCATGCCGGTGGTGCGGGCCTTGCCCGGCGCGATGGAATTGCGGTGGCCGGGCAGGGGATGAAAATTGATCATTGAATTGTTGTACATGAAGCCCAATCCGGGGGTAATGACACCGCTGGAAGAGCCCAGGGAGTGTGTCAGGGCGACGCAGTGGCCCCACCGGTCCACCGCGGTCACATGGGTTGTGTCCGGCGTTCCCGGCGGACTGAAGGCCACGTGAATGGGGTCCCCGCGGACAATGACATCGTGCCAGTGTGCCGCCCGTTCCTTGGACATCATCCAGTCCAGCGGCACGGCCGTGCCACGGGGATCCGCCATGTAGGGATTGCGATCGGCAAAGGCGGCCTTCATGGCCATGCCCAGGAGATACAGAAAGCGCGGACTGTCCGGAGCCAGGCCCGGTTCGTCCCGGAAAGTCTCCATGATATTGAGGATGGCAATCAGCGTGGGGCCCCCGTGGGGGGCCGGGGCCGAGGCGATGTCGTATTCCCCGAAGGTGCCGGTGACGCCGCCGGCCGGCGGCAGGGCATAGCCCTGAAAATCCGCATGGGTGACGTAGCCGCCATGCCGGGCAATGTCCCGGGCCATACGCGCGCCGAATTCCCCGGTGTAGAAGTCCTCCGCACCGTGCCGGGCCAAATGGCGCAGCGACCGGCCGTAGTCCAGATTGCGGAACCATTGGCCCACCCGGTAGGGGGTGCCGTCCGGCTGCAAATACAGGCGGGCCGCTTCCGCATTGCGTCTGATGCCGTCCAGGGCGGTCAGCTCTTCGGGCTCCTCCGGCCGGCGCAGCCAGACGTGAGCCGTGCGCTGCATGATTTTGTGCCCTTCCTCGGCCAGGGCAATGGCCGGCGGAAAGAGATCCGCCCACGGCAGCGTGCCCCACTGTTCCTGCATGGACTGGAAGCCCTTGAGGGCACCCGGTGTGCAGATGGAAGTGTAACCTGCATCGTTGACATGGTCCTGCAGGAAAAACCCCCAGCCCATGGGATTGGGGCGCAGATACCGGTCCGCCCACATATCGGGACAGGTCAAGGAGCCGGCCAGGGCCGGACCGTCAATGGCCTCCACAGTCCCCTGCGCCGGCCGGTATTGCGTAAGCAGCATGTAACCTCCCGGCCCACACATGTGGGGATCCACGACGCCCTGCACCAGAGCCGCGACCAGGGCGGCATCGACCGCGTTGCCGCCCTGGGCCAGCACCGCGATGCCTGCATCCACGGCATAGGGTTGCGGGGCACAGACCATGCCCTGTTGGAGAAGGAATCGAGACATTGCATTGCCACCTGGAACCTGGAATTCAGCGGGTCTCACAGATTATCCCCCGCAGACCGGATTCTCGCAGAGCCCCGGCCGGGATCCAAGGCCGCCTGGGCCGGCCGGAGCCAGACAGCCCCCAGGCCCATGCCACCCGTTATACTTGCGCGGGAACACATCAAGGAGCTGCGACATGGCCCCTGCACCATCCTCTGACTGCGCCGGGTCTGCCTGGACCCTCTGGAAGTGGCGGCACCAACTGGTCTCGCCGCTGCGCGGCCGCGTGCTGGAGATCGGCTGCGGGCCGGGGCCCACGTTCCGCCACTACCATCCCGGCTGTGAGGTCTGGGCGGTCGAGAAGGAGAGGGAGCGGTGCCAGGAGGCCCGGATTGCCGCGCAGGCCAGTCCGGCCCGCGTGCGGGTCCAGCAAGGCCATGCCCAGGCACTGCCCTTTCCCGCCGGTTTCTTTGATGCTGCCGTGTCCTGTCTGGTGCTGTGCAGCGTCCCGCATCAGCCGGAGACCCTGGCAGAAATACAGCGCGTGCTCCGGGCGGGCGGTACGTTGACCCTCATGGAACACGTACTGCCGCAGAGCCGGGGCGGAGCCTGGTTGGCCCACACCATGCAACCCCGGTGGTCCGCCTGGCTGGACGGCTGCCATCCCAATCGGGATACGGCCGGCACCCTGACCGCGTTGGGCTGGCAAACCCGGCAGTGCCGCCGCACCGCCTGTGTCATTCGCGGCACTTTCACCCCGCCTGGCCGGTAGCGGCAGCCTCAGGCCGTGCAGGGCTGCACGACGATCAGGGTGTAGTGGTCATCGTACAGATAGACGGTATCCCCGTAATTGTTCCACACCGGGACTGTCGTCAGCAGAATATCCGCGGCGGCCCCGCCAAAGCCCAGCGAAACCGCGCCGTCCACGCCCAGCGGCCAGAATGGCAGCTGGAACCGGTGGCGGTTGCCTTCATCGTGCAGATGCCAATTCTGCAGGTTCAGGATATTCCCGCTGCGGTTGACAATCGAAACCACTTCCTGCCGGGCGTCACAGGCTACCGCCACGCCTGGAGTCTCCGCCACCGGGAGATCCGGGGCCGCGCGCAGTGCTGCAGGCGGCTGGGACCGCGGTATGCCCTGGCAGGCCGCCAGCGCGGCGGTCAGGGCGGCCTTTTCCCGCGGGTCGGCCACCAGCTGCCAGTAGGCCTTCTGCCCAATCCAGTCCATGACATAGGCACAGCGCCCCGGGCCTGCCGCAGGCAACCAGGCCCCCGGGTCCGCGAAGCCGCGGGCCGCGCGCCACGCGTGGCTGACCAGCACCCACCGCCCCGAGTCCGGTTCCCCCGCGGCCGTACCGTACTGCAGCCGCTCTTCAGCCCGCCATTGCCAGCCTCCGGACCGATGCAATTCATACAGGGGCAGCAGGTGCACCACTCTCAGGCTGGACCGGTCGAACGTGTAGCGATTCTCGTACGGCAGAAACCAGGAGCCATCGACGAGCTGACGGCTCTGCACCATGCTGCAAGTCACGTCGCACGGGGATGGGACGGCCGCGGTCGGCTCGGGCACATACAGGGCCCGGTCGTAGAGTAGACCCCCGTCACTCTCGGGTTCTTCCCTGAGTTCCTGCAGCAGCCGCACATACAGCTCCCAGTAGGGTAAGACAGATACCCCCCGAGTCTCCCTGACCTCGGCATCTGCCGGGGAGATGGCAGCCACGGGCTGCGCGCAGAAAAGATCTACCAATTCCGCATAGACCCAGGCCGGCGACACTCCCGCGACCTGGATCTGCGCCCAGGTCAGGTCGGGATCGAACCCCACGACCGGATGGATCTCACCTTGTCGCAGCAACTTGAGGATCGTGCTCTCCAGGTGGGGCGCTGACCGTAGGCGCACGCCGTCAACGCTGACATGGGCCGACAAGGCTTCCATTGTGCAACCCGCGTAGGTCGGCAGATCGGTTCCGACCCCTGCTTCGGCCGGCGGCACGATGAACTGCCCGGCGGTACAGGCCGTACAGAACCAAACGCCGCAAAGCAAGGCCCAGACCGCCGGGGCCGCGCGGAGCAACAGACTGGGCACGGACATGACAGAAAGCATCAGAAGGCAGCAGCCGCTGCGCGGACCAGGTCGACAGGCCGCCGATTATGCCCCAGGACCGGGCCCTACAGCTGTAGAGCCTCGTTGATCTCGGTCTGGTAGGCAGCTACGGACCCGTCCAGCACCTCCGCCAGAGACACCGCCCGGCCCGCCGCGGCCGATTCGAGCAGGGCATAAATCACGGCCAGCGCCCGGGTGCCTTGCACGGCATCCACTTCAATACCGTGCCGGCCCTGGATGGCGCCGGCAAATTCGGCGTACTCCACAGCCAACAGCTTGCGGTCCACGGCCGGGAACGCGAAGTCATAGGTGGCCAGGCGCGATCCGCCAAAGAGCGCAGCCGTAACGGGGTCCAGCGCAAAATCCGGCACCAGGTCGAGTACGGCCGGACCGGTCACCGGGGCCCGGCCATCCATATGCACCACCAGAGGCTGACCCGTGCGATCGTGCGGCAGATCCAGCGAGCCCTGGCTGCCATAGATGGCTCGCTGCCAATACCCTTGGCCCCATCCCGCGTGATCCTCAACAAACTGCGCCACGGCCCCGCTGGCAAAGACCACGGTGCCATACAGCGCGTCCTCCGCATCAGGTGCAAACGTCTCGGGCATCTGCGCCTGCCACCGCGCATAGGCCCCACCCGGATTGCCGAGCGGTCCCGTGTCCTGCGCCCCGCGCAGATTGATCCGCTCCGTTTCATGCAGGCGCATCTGGCCATATGCCGAGATCGCCGGCCCCATGAAGAATTCCAGGATGTCCCCGTAGTGCACCCCCATGTCGACCAGGATGCCACCCTGCCGCTTCACATGCCGCCAGGTGGTGATCAGCATATGGTTCTGTCCACTCACGGAATTCATGATCATGAGGCGAGGGGTACCGATGACACCTGCATCCAGCAGGGCCCGGGCCAGGCGGTTGACCGGATCCCGACGGTAGTTCTCGGCCACACTGACCACGCAGGGACTGGCCGCCGCCGCCGCGCAGATGCGCTGGGCCGCCGCCACAGTCAGACCCACGGGTTTCTCGGTCAGGACATGAATGCCCACCGCCAGCGCCTCTTCCATGATGGAGTGATGCAACGCGGGCGGCGAGGTCAGGTCGATGGCTTGCACGCCCAAGGCCGGCAGTTCGGACACGCTGGCAGCCACGGCGGGCACCGTGCCCAACGTGTCTGCGGCCTCCTGAGCCAGGGACTCTGCATTGTCCGTGACGGGATCGCAGGCCGCCACCAGCTCCAGTTCCAGCAGGTCATGCTCCGCCAGCTCCCTCAGACCGCGCAGGTGCCGATGGCCCATGCCACCGCAGCCGACGATGGCCAGCCGGATTTTGTCTGCCATGATCTCTCCGTCCTGGGGCATGCAGTGTGGTTCAGGTGATTTCGCCGATGGCGCGCAGCAGGGTCTCCTGCACCAGCAATTCGTGGTCATAGGACCGGTCCCGGTCCTTTGTGCCGTGGATGGCGGCCAGCAGGGACTCCAGTTCCAGCACGTACAGAGCGTAGCGGGTCTGGGGGGCTACCGGCACCGTCATGGCTCCCTCCGGGAAGTTGCCGCGGGCGGCCGTCAAGGCCAGCCGGATCTGCGTGGCCGGTTCAAAGGGTTCCAGGATGATGGCGCTGCCTTCCGTGCCGTAGACCTCGAAGCGCCGGGCATTGGGCTTGGGCTCCATGGCTGCGATGTCGATCAGGGCCATGGCATTCTCATATTCCAGCACGCCCAGCGTGTTGTCGCTGAACTGCGGCACCAGGCCCGTGTCGTTGCGGAAGAAGGACGTGATCTTGTGCGGCCGTCCCAGCAGCCACACCACCTGATCCAGCATGTGGCTGGCCAGATCATAGAAAATGCCACCCGGATGGACGCCGACCCGCTCCCGCTGTTCCCGGCTGATGGATGTGGACATGTGGGCCCGCAGTCCAAAAATGTGGCCCAACAGGCCCGAGTGCACCCACTCGGCGATCTGCCGGAAGCCGTTGTGGTATCGCAGCATATAGCCCATCTGCAGTTCCGTGCCTTGACTGCGGGCCTGGGCCACGGTTTTCTCCCACTGCCGCCAGTTCTGACCGGCCGGCTTGTCGTACCACACGTGCTTGCCGGCCTGCACCAGGGCTTCGGTCTGGTCCAGGCTCTCGACATTGGCGCCTTCGGAGGCCACCAGGACGATGGACGGGTCTTCCAGGATCTCGTCCATGGAGTCAAACCAGCGCTGCCCTGCGTACGGGGCGCGATCTGCACAGCGGGCCTGCTGGGCGGGATCCGGCTCAAAGACCCCGGCCACCGCGACCTGCGGATTCTCCTGCAAGGACTGCAGCTTGCCGGCGGCATGGCCGTGCTTGGTGCCGACCTGAGCGGCGCGAATGGCATTCATGAGATTGCACTCCCGAAAAACAGCGGTTGAATAGGACAGAGTGGGCTAGGGACCGACACCGGGGACAGAGTCCGCGTGCATGTTCTCGCCGCGCAGGCGCATGGCCCGAATGTCATAGCGGCCCGGCCGTTCCGGCGCCAGGTGGCCTGTCTCCACCATGATGTCCAGGGGATTGACCCGGGTCTGCAGCGGCATCATGACGCGTTCGTGCATGCGGGCGGACTCGTAGATGCCATGCACCATCTGCAGGGCCTTGTAGCCATCCTCGCCGGTGCTGCGATACGGCTCCTGGCCTTCCGCCCAGTCGGCCACGCCGTCGGCCTGGGCCGCGCCGCCTTCCACCCACTCGAAACGATCGCCGGTCTTCGCCACCGCGTAGAATTTGCCGTCCGGCGCGTGGCGCTCCCAGACCCCCCTGGTTTCGGCATTGGACAGCTGCAGGTCCGACGTGGTCAGGTTGATGGCGCCTTCCGTGCCGTAGATGCAGGCTCCCTGGAAGATTATGGGCAGCACGTCGCTGAGGATCAGGGCCTGGGCCCCGCCCCGGAAGCTGAAGACCCCGACGGCGCGGTCTTCAATGCGGGTGTTGCGTTCGTACTGATCGGTCTTGCGCTCCACATTGCCCATGACCCATGCACATTCGTCCTCGTGCAGCAGGTAGCGGTACATGTCCATCTGGTGGGAGGCAAAATTAGGCAGTCCCGCCCCGGCGAAACTCTGAATGAGCCGCACATCGCCGATGCGGCCTTCCCGGATCATGGTGCGCGCCAGGGTGTAGGCAGGCAGGAAGCGCCGCTGGTGGCCAATGGCCAGCTTGACCCCGTTGCGCTGGCAGGCGATGAGCATTTGCTCGGCGTTGCCCACGGAGTCGGCCATGGGCTTTTCGCACAGGATGACCTTGGGCTGCCGCGCCGCGGCGGCGATGGTCCACTCCGCATGGCCCGCATGCCAGGTGCAGATGGAGACCACGTCCGGCCGCACCTCGTCCAGCATCTGGCGGGCATCCGTGAAATGGGCGGGCCGGATGCCGAACCGCTCGTTCTTCTCCGCCATCGCCGCGGGATGCAGATCGGCCAAGGCCACAATCTCGTACCGCTGCGTGTCCAGATAGCCGCGGATGTGCTGGTCGGAGATGCCCCCGGCCCCAATCACGGCCGCCCTGATCTTGTCCGCCATGTCCGCTCCCTGATAGCCAATGTGGATTTTTCCCGCGTCCGGTTCAGATCACGGTATAGCCGCCGTCCACGCAAATGACCTGGCCCGTCACCATGCGCGAGGCATTGGAGGCCAGGAAGACCACGGCCCCGGCAATTTCCTCGGGCTCCGCGATGCGGCCCATGGGGACTTTTTCCAGGTTCCTGGCGAAGTCCGGGCTGCTCTTGATGCTGGCTTCCAGGAGCGGGGTGCGCGTGAAGGTCGGGGCCACGGCATTGACTGTGATGTTGTGGGCTGCCCATTCCAGCGCCAGGGAGCGGGTGAACTGGCCCACTGCACCTTTGGCCGCGGCATAAATGGAGCGCAGCGGTCCGCCCACCACTCCCACCTGCGAACTGATGGTGATGATGCTGCCGACCGTGCCTCTTGCGATCATGGCCTCGGCACAGGCCGTGGACATGAAGTAGGCCCCCTTGAAGTTGATGTCCGCAATCTGGTCAAATTCCGCTTCGGTGTATTCCAGGGCCGGCTTGGGCACATTGTAGCCGGCATTGTTGACCAGGCTGTCCACCCGTCCGAACTGTTCCAGCGTCTGGGCGACAAAGCCCCGAATGCTCTCCACATGGGCCACATCGAGGTGGGCGGCCAAAGCCCTGCGCCCCAAGGCCCGGCACTGCTCTGCCGTCTCTTCGCATTCCGCCACGGTGCGGCTGCCCAAGGCCACGTCCGCACCGAACCGGGCGGCGGTCTCCGCAATGGACTTGCCAATGCCTTTGCCGGCGCCGGTCACAATCATCACCTTGTCGGTCAGTGTAAAACTTATGTCAACAGTCATGCTTTTCCTTGTCTGCGGGTACTATCCGTTTTCCGTCACCATCCTCTGCAGCCGCGCCCGCGGGCGCGGTGCACCGCCTGCCTCCACCCAGATCTGGTCGGCGTAGCGCCGGGCCTGGCGAATGCCCTCGGCCCCGTTCCCGCTGGCCTCTTCCACGCTGAGCCACCCGTGCCAGCCCGCCTGTATGGCAGTCTCCAGGATCTGCCGGTGTGGGCTGACTCCCTCTCCCAGACGCACGGGCCGAAAAGACCCCGGCTCCTGGATGTCGGCCAGGTGAATGGCTTCCGTCATGGCCAGACAGGTGTCCAGCAGCTCCACGGGATCATCGTGCAGCGCCAGGTTGTTGGCGGTATCGAACAACAGTCCCAGCGCGGGGGACCCCTGGACCACCGCCTGCACCACCCGCTTGTAGCGGTGCACGGGCTGGGTAAAGTCGTTCCAGGTCCAGACAGAGCCGCGCACGTGGTTTTCGTACAGTGGTCTGACGCCGCGGGCCCGGGCATAGGTCCCGGCGCGCTGCAGACCTGCCGTGCTCCAGGCCTGGCCTTCCGCCTCGGTCACGCCCGGGTAGGCCTGGCCGGCCGTCAGACGCACGTATTGGACTCCCAGACAGGCCGCCGCATCCAGTTCCTGTTGCAACCGCCGCCAATGCGCATCCCGCTGGGCCGCCTCCGGATGGGTGAAGTCGGAATAGGTGACCAGCATGGGAACCTGCAGGGCACGGGCGGCGGCCTGGTCCCGGAGACCATGGAGATAGCCTTCCTCCAGCGAATCCAAATGCGCGACGCTGATGTCCGCCCCGTCGTATCCCGCCTCCCGGGCCAGGTCAAACCAGTCCACCAGAGACAGGGTGCCCGCCCTGAACTCCCCATACAGGGAGACAGGCAGACAGCTCAGGCTCATGCCAGGGCGTTTCATCGCGTCATTCCAGCAGCAGCAAGGGTGTTTCCAGGTAGGCCACGAGGGTCTGCAGAAAACGGGAGACCGTAGCCCCTTCCAAGGCGCGATGGTCGCAACCCAGGGTGAGGTCCATCATGGGTCGTATGGCAGGCTGGCCCTCTACGGGCACCACCTGTTCCTTGACCGCGCCGACCCCCAGAATGGCGGCCTCCGGCGGCTTGATGATCGGGCCCATCCGCTCCACACCGAACATGCCCAGATTGGTGAGGGAGAACGTGCCGCCTTCCAGGTCCGCCAGGGCCAGTCGGTCCGCCTGCGCGGCGGCCACCAGCCGCTCCCGCTCCGCCGCGATCTGCGACACGGACCGCTGATCCGCCTGCCGGATCACGGGCACCAGCAGACCGTCCGCCACCGCGACCGCCAACCCGATGTTGACCTCCCGGTGACGCAGAATGGTGCCGTCCTCCTGCCAGCTGGAGTTGAGCGGAGGGTGTGCGCGCAACGCGGCTGCCAGGACCTTGACCAGCAGATCCGTCACGGTGACCCGCTGGTCGTACTGCTCCAGACAGGCCTGGCGCCAAGCCTGCAGCTGCGTGGCATCGGCCGTACGGGACAGATAGAAGTGCGGTACAGTCTGCCAGCATTCGGTGAGCCGCTGGGCCATGACCTGCCATTTGGGGCTGGGCACAATGGTATCAGTGGCCGGAGCCGTGAGTACGGGCTGAGACTGCCGGGACATCCAGATTTCGAAGTCCGCGGCCAACACGGCCCCTTCGGGTCCGGACCCGGCCACCTGCGTCAGGTCCACGCCGGCCTCGCGCGCCAGCCGCCGGGCCTTGGGCGAGGCCAACAGGGGTCCCGGCGCCGGCGCGGACTGCCGGGCCAAATACGCTTCCACATCCTGCCGGCCGATCCGGCCGTCCGGCGCGGGGATGTCCGCCAGATCCAGCCCGTGGGAGGCCGCCAGCCGCCGCGCCACTGGACTGGCCGCCACACGGGAAACCGGTGCCGGAGACGCGGCCGAAGGCGGCGGCGCAGGGGATGCCGGTGCGGCGGCGGGCATCTCTTCGCCGGCGGCCAGAACATAGACCATGGCCTGTCCTACAGGCACTTCATCCCCTTCCGCCGCCAGCAAGGCGGACAATGTCCCGGTGGCCGGGGCATCCAGTTCCACCGTGATTTTGTCGGTGGCAATCTCGACCACAGGGTCGCCTTTGGAGACGGAGTCGCCGGCCGCCTTCAGCCAGCGCACCAGCGTGCCCGTGTCCTGGTTCATGCCCAACACCGGCATGATGATATCGTGGGCCATGACAGGGACGGTTCAGGTTTGGCCGCAGAGGGTCTTGGCCATGTCCACAATCCTGGCGGCATCCGGAATGGTCACCTCTTCCAGCGACGGGGCAAAGGGCACGGGCACGTCCATGGCTCCCATGCGCTTTACCGGGGCATCCAGGTAGTAGAAGGCGCCATCGGCAATGACCGCGGCGATTTCCCCGGTGACGCCGTATTGCTGACAGCCTTCGTCCACCACCAGCGCCCGGCTGGTCTTGCGCGCACTGGCTATGAGCAGGTCCGTATCCAGCGGGGAGGTGGTGCGGGGGTCCACCACCTCCGCTGCAATGCCCAGACCGGCCAGGGTCTCGGCCGCGGACAATGCCTCATGCACCATGCTGCTGGTGGCCACAATGGTAATGTCCTGCCCTTCCCGCTTGATGTCCCCTTGCCCCAGGGGAATGAGGTATTCCGTGTCCGGCACTTCTCCGGACCACGCGTACATCATCTTGTCTTCGAAGAAAGCGACCGGGTTGTCGTCCCGGATGGCGCTCTTCAGCAGCCCCTTGGCATCCCGCGGGGTGGAGGGCACCACCACCTTCATGCCGGGCACATGGCTGAGCCAGGCATGCAGCGACTGGGAATGCTGGGCGGCGGACGCCCGGCCCGCCCCCATGGTGGTGCGCAATACCATGGGTACTGTCAGTTTGCCGCCTGACATGTAGTGGGTCTTGGCCGCCTGGTTGGTCATCTGATCCATGACCAGGGTGGTGAAGTCCCCGAACATGATGTCCACGATGGGCCGCATGCCCGTGATGGCCGCGCCCACCCCGATGCCGGCGATGCCGGCCTCGGAGATGGGGGAGTCGATGACCCGCGCGGGGCCATGCGTCTCCTGCAGTCCCGTGAAAATCTTGAACACACTGCCGGCCGCGCCGATGTCTTCGCCGATCATGAACACTCGCGGATCCCGGGCCATCTCTTCATCGATGGCCTCGCGAATGGCTTCCCCGAAGGAGATGTTACGCATAGACATGCAGTCCCACCTCCGTGGCCTGTGGCGCCGCGGCGGCCAGCGCCTCCTGCGCGGCGGCCTCCACCTCGACCCGCACCTGCCCTTCCAGTTGATCCACCACTTCGGGTGCGGTCTGTGTGTGCTCCGTCAGGCTCTGCTTCAAGTTCTGCAGGGGGTCCCGATGCTGCTCCCAGGATTTCTCTTCCTCTCGGCTGCGGTAGGGTCGGTCCACATCCCCCACATGGTGTCCTCGGTACCGGTAGGTGGTGCATTGCAGAAATGTGGGTCCCGCCCCGGTGCGGGCGCGGTCCACTGCCGTCTGGGCCGCCTGCTGCACAGTCAAGACGTTCTGGCCATCCACTTCCTGGGCCGGGATGTCAAAGGCCCTGGCCCGGCCCAGAATCTCCCCCGCGATGGTCTGGTCGTTGGGGGTGTATTCCCCGTAATGATTGTTCTCACAGACGTATATGACCGGCAGCCGCCACAGCTGCGCCATGTTCATGGACTCATACAACTGGCCCTGGCCCAGGGCCCCGTCGCCAAAGAAGCCCACGGCCACCTGGTCGGTGCCGCGCAGCTGGGCGGAAAGGCCCGCTCCCGCCACGATGGAAGTGCTGCCCCCCACTATGCCGTTGGCCCCCAGATTGCCCGTGTCCTGGTCCGCGATGTGCATGGAGCCACCCTTGCCGCGGCAGTAGCCGTCCAAACGACCCAGCAGCTCCGCGAACATGCGATACAGGTCGGCTCCCTTGGCCAGGCAGTGTCCATGCCCTCGATGGGTGCTGGTGATGTAGTCGTCGGGTCGCAGCACGCTGCAGACGCCGACGGCCACCGCCTCCTCGCCGATGTACAGGTGGGTGATCCCGGGCATGTGACCGCGGGTGTAGAGGTCGTCCGCCTTCTCCTCAAAGCAGCGGATGCGAAACATCCGCTCATACAAGTCCAGCCAGGCCTCCGCATCAGGCGCCGGGCTGCCGTTGGTCTCACTGGCCATGGTCCACTGTCTCTGCTCCCTATTCCTCTGAACCTCAGACCCGCACTTCAATGAAGCGCGGCCCCTTGCCTTGAATGGCGGACTGCATGTGGTCACACAGCTCTGCGCAGTCCCGGGCCAGGCTGGCTTCCACGCCCAGACCCTCGGACAACTTCACCCAGTCCAGGTCTGGCCCTGACAGATCCAGCATGGAGGCGCTGCCCGGGCCCTGTGCATCGGGACAGAGCCGCTCCAGTTCTCCCTGCAGAATCTTGTAGACCCCGTTGTTGAACATCACGATCACCACATCGCACTGTTCCCGGGCCATGGTCCACAGGGCCTGCAGGGTGTACATGGCAGAGCCGTCCGATTCCATGGCAAACACCTGTCGGTCGGGGCAGGCAATGGCGGCTCCCAGAGCCACGGGCAAGCCCTGCCCGATGGAACCGCCCGTGATGTTAAGCCAGTCGTGCCGCGGCGCGCCGTGAGTCATGCTCATGGCCGCGCGCCCCGAGGTAATGGATTCATCGGACACGATGGACTCGGCCGGCATCAGGGCGGACACCGCCGCCCACACCTTGTCTATGGTGATGGCCCCGGTGGGCCGGGGCGGCCTGTCGGACGGAGCCAGCGGCCCCGTGTCATCCGGGGCGGCGATTTCCTCGACCAGCATGGAGAGGGCCATCAGCACATCTTCATGGGCCTCGGCCAGCACGTGGAATTCGCAGTCGGGCGGAGCCGTGACGCTGGGGGTGTCGGGGTAGGCAAAAAATCCCACGGGTACCGTGGCCCCGGCCAGAATCATGTGCTTGGCTCCAGACAACAATTCCACGGCCTGGGGAATCACGTACGGGATGCGCTCCAGCAGGGGCCGACCCGCACCCCGTTCCATACGGCCATTGACACGATCCCCAATCACCCGCACCCCCGCGGCATTGCCAATGCGCTGGGCATTGCAGATGCCTTCCTCCTGGAAGGCCGGTCCGCCGATCAGCAGCACGGTTTCCGGGCCGTGCCGCAGCAACCGGGCAATTTCGTTCACCCGCTCCGAGGGCACCGCGGCCGGATAGGGCCGCTCCACTTTGCCGACCGGCGGTCCGCCCGGATCCCAGGCGCAATCGGAGGGCAGGGCCAGTGTGGCCACCTGACCCGGCGGTTCCAGGGAGGCCCGGACCGCGGCCGCGGTGTCGGCCGGCAGTTGCTGGGCAGTGGGGGAAGAACGGTACCAGCCAGAGACCGCGCCGGCAATGGCTTCAATGTCGCAAGTCAGGGGAGCGTCGTGCTGCAGATGGTGGACCGCATGATCGCCGACCACATTCACAAGGGGCGTACACGCCCGGCGGGCGTTGTGCAGGTTGGCCAGTCCGTTGCCCAGGCCGGGTCCCAGATGCAGCAGCGTGGCCGCCGGCCAGCCGCGCATGCGCCCGTACCCGTCGGCAGCTCCAGTGGCCACACCTTCAAAAAGACAGAGCACTCCCCGCATTTCCGGGATCCTGTCGAAAGCGCCGACCGAGTAGATTTCGGATGTGCCGGGGTTGGCGAAGCAGACGGTCACATCGTTGTTGACCAGAGTCTGCAACATGCTGTGGGCGCCGTTCACAGTCTGTCCTTTGGCTGAAACGGAGACAACGGGCAAGTGACTAGCCGCGATCAATGCCGGCGGCCTGGAAGGCATTGTGCAATGTCTCGTAGGTCTGGGCTGCAGCCTGAATGGGATCATACCCCTTTCGCCTCTGCACCATGACACTGATCTCCGCCGAGATGTAGCCGTCATAGCCGTGCCGCTCCATGGCCTGGAGATAGGTCACGTAGTCGAACTCCCCTTCGCCGGGAATCAGGAATTCAAAGTCCGGCACCGTGCCCCGTTCATCCTTCACATGCGTGTGCACGGTGACGGGGGCCATGGCCGCGACCGAGGTTTCGATGTCAATGCCCATCACGTTGAAGTGGGAGATGTCGAAATTGACCTTCAGATGCGGGGTGTCAAAGTGCTCCAGCAGGCGCAGCACCTTGGGCGGCGTGTCCAGCATGTTGCCCACATGGGGTTCAATGGCGATGACCACCTCTCTTTCCGCGGCGTACTCGACCAGTTCGCCCAGACGGTCAATCAACAGGGTACCCAATTCGTCCCAGGCATCCGGAGTGCCGCCCGCGGTGGTGTCTATGCAAGGCGGCTGTCCGTTTTGGGCCCACTCCACGGCCAGGTCCACAGTGCCCTTGAGACGGCGCATGTGTTCCGCCGCCTGGTCCGGGTCGGTTGCCACCAGGGGCTGGTGCCCTGCCAGGGCCGGCAGCTCCAAGTTGTGTATCCTGAGCAGTTCGGGGATGTACTTGCGATAGCCGGCATCCAGATGGTCCAGATCCAGGGTGTAGCCCGGAATCACGGTCAACTCGACCCCGTCATACCCCATGCCTGCCAAACTGGAAATGATGGTGTCCGCGGGCACATTGGGCATGCCCCACGAACTGAACCCAAGTTTCATTCCGTTGCTTCCCTCTCTGTCGTTTCTGCAGCTGCGCCCATGACCCAGCCGCAGTCCGGGACCAGCCCGGCCTAAGTCAGTTGACCAAGGCCAGAGGCTCTTCGCCTCGGGCCACGCGGTCTATGTTGGCAAAGATGAACTCTCCGCGGCGGGAAAAAGAGTCAAAAGTGACCCCCGCCGTGTGCGGTGTGAAGATGACGTTGTCCAGTCCCAGCAGCGGATGATCCGACGGCGGCGGCTCTTCCACCATGACATCCAGGGCCGCCGCCCGGATCTGGCCTTGCTGCAGAGCAGTGGCCAGAGCCGCTTCGTCTATGACTTCGCCCCGGCAGGTGTTGACAAGGAGAGCAGTGGATTTCATGCGGCGGAGGGAATCTGCATTGATCATCTGCCGCGTGTCCTCATTCAAGGGCACATGGATGGTGACGATGTCGGCCTCGGCCAGCAGCCGGTCCAAGGATACCCGTTCGGCCTGCAGGGCAGTCTGCACGGTGTCCGGCGGCGGAAACGCGTCATGGAAGATGATTTTCACTCCAAACGGAGCCAGCAGTTGGGCGACCCGTTGTCCAATCTTGCCCAGCCCGACAATGCCCACTGTCTTGCCTCCCAGAGTAAAAGTGGTCTGGGCGGAGTCGATGCCGCGCCATTGCCCGGCCTTGACATAGCGGTCAAAATCCACAAAGCGGCGCTGATAGGCCAGCATAAACATAAGGGCGTGTTCCGCCACGTCTGGAGCATTGGTGCCCCCGTTGTTGGCAACCGGCACCCCCAGGCTGCGGCACAGGGCCACGTTGACGCGGTCAAAGCCGGCACTGACCAGCTGGATCAGTTTCAGGTTCTTGCCGACCTGGATGGCGTCATCTTCCAAGGTACTGGGAAAGAGGATCAGGTACTCGTGCTCCGCGATCAGCCTCTGTATTTCTTCCGGATCTTCCTTGGGGCTGATCACCCGCACTATGTCTTCGGTGTGCTGGTGTTGGACAACCTGCTGCGAGAGACGGGATGTCAGAGAAGAGACAAAAAGAACCTTGCGCATGGGACCAATGGAACAGAGCGAGTGTAAAGCAGAAGACAGTGGAGACCAATCCAAATTATAAGGGGAACGAAAGGGGACACCTGAAAGAGGACTTCACTTTCAGGACTATTGCATGAAATGAGATTCAGCAGTTGGAGGATACGGCAAAGCCCCAGTCGACGGGCATGCAAGGGTCTCCGAGAGCGGTGTCGGAACCGCGTCGGGCAGGCCGCGGCCATCATGGTCAACTCGAACCCCTTTGGGACGGCATCCGCCACCTAAGCGTCCGACCTATGTTGATGAATCATCGTGCCGCGATTCTTAGGATCTGGATATACTGGGCCGAGGCGAGACGCATGTACAGAATGGAACGGGAAGACATAGGAACATATCTGCTCCCATTGGATCATTAACTCAGGTCGAACACTTAATACCAATTCAGTATGATGGAGAATCGGGTCCTGGTTCCAGGGCGCGCCGGCTTCAGGGTCAGCCACAGAGACGCCGGGTTCGCCTGCCACGCCTGCAGCATCAGTGCCAAGGCGTGCTGTTTGTCCTGGAGAGTCGGATAACCCCGACCCTCGATCGCCCGCCGCAGCTCCTCGAACAGACGCTCCACCGGATTCAGTGCGGGGGCGTAGGCCGGTTGCACTATCTGGGAAACTGCCACCGCCTGCATGGGGCTGCCCTGTGGCCGCCCGCGCCATCCCAGACCCAGCCTTCAATTTGAGGGTCCTCGGCCCAAGCCCTCCATGCGGGTCGTCTCCGTTCCACTCATGTGGTCCTACCACGCCCGCCCCAGTGGACCCGTGACGGGATTCAGGGCCACCACCGCGTACGTAGAGGACCCGCCGATCTGCACGGTCTGGACGCCCTGCTGGCCTCCGGGGTCCACACCGTCTGGACTGGGCCCCGGAGGCCCAGCCCCATCTCGTCGCCCCACACAATGCCCTGTCCCGCTTTTAGTCCGACCTGCTCCAGATGCGCCCGGAGTCCCTTTTTTCCAGGCCGCGTACGCCTGGGGATCGGCTTTCTCGTACCGGAGCCAGGGCACCTGGGGGCGGATCCGCATGCGCTGGAGCAATGTATGCACACTGCCGGGGATGTAGGTCACCCTGAACTGCTGCTGGACCCATTGCCGTACCGCCTCTGCCGTGAGAAAGGCGCCTTGCGCCGCGGTGGCGACTACCTATGCTTCTTGGTCTGCCGCCAAGTGGGAGAGCTTCTCCACACCTCCTTGGCGATGGGACCCCACCTCAGCCCACCCGCCCGTCCGATACCACCACAACCACCGCTGCACGGCGCGCCGATGCACGCCGCTGACCGCCGTCGGCCCCTCGCCCCGATGCCACAGCCACAGCCATGCAAACGCAGGCGTACTTCCGTTACGGTAGATTCCTTGGGCCGCAATCCGTTTATTCTGGAGACACTCGAGGGGTCTCGTCAATCCCGAAAATCAGGGGGCCTAGGGACAATACTGGTGATTTAGGTACCAGAGAGCGACAAACTCTACGACTGGATACCCGAAATCATCGCCCTATCATCCTAAAGCAACAGTAGGGTTCCTGTCAGGAATCGCTGAGCGTTGATCCAAGTCCGGGCCGGGAGAAGAGCGGTGCACACGGCTGCAGCAGGGTACCAATGACCGGAGACAGAACGGGCATGAAAAACCTCGGATGGTATTTGGACAGTACTGAAGTCCATTGTGCCATCCTGTTTTCCTTGGGCCGCCCCCGTTCTTTTTTGTACAAAGACTTATATTCAAAACCACCATATTCAAGGCTCTGTCACACTTGGCAAAGGAGTGATCATCATAGTGCCGAGAGGATGCAGACATGAGAAAAGACGAAACCACACAGAAGACTTATCCAAGCGCGTTGTAAGCTATAACCATCCAACATGGACTGTTTTCCCTGTCCCATCTCCACTCCTTGATCGGTACCTAGATTGTTTCTACTTACACCAAGAAAAGAACCAATGAGGTATATGAGCTGTGGAAAAACTCCGCGTCACCACTGCAGGTTGCTGTCTTTTCAAACAAAACCAATGTCCCTGCCACCCACAGGGACTGTCACTGTGACAAGTACAATGAATCAAATCCATGAAACTTGCCATTCACTGTTGAATTTCAGTACGACGGTTGGTGCATATTTTCGTGTACCGACGGAAGATGAAGTAGAGATACTCATTTTGTACTCGTAAATGGAAGGGTGTTCCCCGCCCACGCGGGGATGATCCGCGGCAGAATTCGCTCCCTTGGACGAGGTTGACGTGTTCCCCGCCCACGCGGGGATGATCCGCCAAAAAAACGACTGTCGACTCCACCACGCCGGTGTTCCCCGCCCACGCGGGGATGATCCGGTCCTGATCGCCCAGCTGCCCCGGCTCGACATGTGTTCCCCGCCCACGCGGGGATGATCCGGCGCACGCAGCAGGTCTTTGACCAGGCCGCGGGTGTTCCCCGCCCACGCGGGGATGATCCGGGATTACACTGCGCAATGGACAGCATGGGGACGTGTTCCCCGCCCACGCGGGGATGATCCGCATATACGTAGGCCTCAGAAAATCCTAGCCACGTGTTCCCCGCCCACGCGGGGATGATCCGCCACCTACGCAGTGTGGCAGCCAGGAAAAAGCGTGTTCCCCGCCCACGCGGGGATGATCCGAAAACCACACGAGCGTCTATATAGGACTCCGCGTGTTCCCCGCCCACGCGGGGATGATCCGGCACCCAGCACAAACATGCCGAGACCAATGCCGTGTTCCCCGCCCACGCGGGGATGATCCGCCCCATACCTCCTGGGGGTGCCACCACACGAAGTGTTCCCCGCCCACGCGGGGATGATCCGTATGAACTGTGCCTGGAAGGTTCGCGCATGGGGTGTTCCCCGCCCACGCGGGGATGATCCGGCGCTCCCCACCGTAGTCCCCACCGTCTCCACGTGTTCCCCGCCCACGCGGGGATGATCCGTCCGGAGAAGGCGTATACCAGGATGTCGGTGTGTGTTCCCCGCCCACGCGGGGATGATCCGGCGGGATACCGGTGGTGATAGCACCAGCCGTCGTGTTCCCCGCCCACGCGGGGATGATCCACCACACCATGGGAAAGCAAGCCGAAATTCGAAGTGTTCCCCGCCCACGCGGGGATGATCCGTTGACGTACAAGGGTGTGGGTCGTACTGTGGTGTGTTCCCCGCCCACGCGGGGATGATCCGACGGAAATCTGCGGATACTTTCAACTGTTCGCGTGTTCCCCGCCCACGCGGGGATGATCCGTCAATAGGTCTGGATCGAGTTCTCTCGTTTGTGTGTTCCCCGCCCACGCGGGGATGATCCGGACTTCGAGAAAGGATTCGGCTCGCCACAGTGGTGTTCCCCGCCCACGCGGGGATGATCCGACATAGGCGTTGTTGGCATTCGTCACGGCATTGTGTTCCCCGCCCACGCGGGGATGATCCCAAAGGACTTTCCCTACATCCCCGGGGAAGGGGCGTGTTCCCCGCCCACGCGGGGATGATCCTTGGGCCAGCTGCAGGGGCCCCAGTCCCTCCCAGTGTTCCCCGCCCACGCGGGGATGATCCGTATTTCCACTAGGTTTACCAGTCCTTGCAATAGTGTTCCCCGCCCACGCGGGGATGATCCGGGTAGATAGGTGTTGCCATCTATCAGCCCCTGGTGTTCCCCGCCCACGCGGGGATGATCCTTGGGCCAGCTGCAGGGGCCCCAGTCCCTCCCAGTGTTCCCCGCCCACGCGGGGATGATCCGGTCGTCCGTGACCACTGCGTAAGCCGGAATCCGTGTTCCCCGCCCACGCGGGGATGATCCGTCAATCGACTTGGGATTAGGCAATCGTCTCAGGTGTTCCCCGCCCACGCGGGGATGATCCGTTTCCCGCCGATAATGAGTGGATTATGTCTCTCGTGTTCCCCGCCCACGCGGGGATGATCCGTCAATTCCCGCCATTTCCGCCCTGTTCATCAGGTGTTCCCCGCCCACGCGGGGATGATCCGCCGCCGTGCCCGAATTCGTCTCGGGCGTCCGCGTGTTCCCCGCCCACGCGGGGATGATCCGGACTCGTAAACCTTTTCGAAATACTGGCTGTCGTGTTCCCCGCCCACGCGGGGATGATCCGACTACGGCGTAGTGGATCGTGCTGACGTGGTTGTGTTCCCCGCCCACGCGGGGATGATCCGGACGTGCGCGACAGGTCGCGGGCGAAAAAATCGTGTTCCCCGCCCACGCGGGGATGATCCGTGGTTGAGGGTGTCTGGGGTGTGTGTGGGCCAGTGTTCCCCGCCCACGCGGGGATGATCCGAATCCGTTGTCCTGCGTAGCAGGATGCGAGCGGTGTTCCCCGCCTACGCGGGGATGATCCGGGGTCGCATTACATTTCTGGGAGTGGCGCCAAGTGTTCCCCGCCCACGCGGGGATGATCCGCAGTTTCTTCACGCAATTTTCCGCTCTTATCTGTGTTCCCCGCCCACGCGGGGATGATCCGGAACAGAAGCTGAACCGCATCTTCGATGTCATGTGTTCCCCGCCCACGCGGGGATGATCCGGGTTCCGTGGAGTCGAGTTCGCCGTTTTCAATGTGTTCCCCGCCCACGCGGGGATGATCCGTAGCTTTGGCCTAGCGGGACCTGTAAATCTAAGTGTTCCCCGCCCACGCGGGGATGATCCGTACACGCTAGCGCGCTCTGGGCAGCATCCGCAGTGTTCCCCGCCCACGCGGGGATGATCCCCGGGGGCCTTCGGGGACGTGGCCGCACAGGACGTGTTCCCCGCCCACGCGGGGATGATCCGGTTTCGATCCGGTATTTTTTGTACTTCATCTCGTGTTCCCCGCCCACGCGGGGATGATCCGGCTTGGATTTGATACACGATTGCGTCCGCGGCGTGTTCCCCGCCCACGCGGGGATGATCCCCTTTCCTCCGCGGCCCCTTGCAGTCTGACGGCGTGTTCCCCGCCCACGCGGGGATGATCCGCATGCGATTCACCGACATTTTGCAGCGCATGGGTGTTCCCCGCCCACGCGGGGATGATCCGCGGTACATCCGGCCGTCCATCGACATGCACGGGTGTTCCCCGCCCACGCGGGGATGATCCGGGGAGCTGCATCCGCCAGGGTTCTCTTGGACCCTCTATGGCCCGGCATTGGCCTCGGAGCCAGTGCCGGGGACACCCTCAAACTTTAATGCGACAGCCTTGTGTTGCCACCAAAGAGTGCGGCGGAGATAAAGAATTGTGGTGTATCCTGAGGCTGTATCTAGACATACTCAGAGACTACCGGAGGCATCGAGTCAACCTGGCAGGGAGGGTCTAGCGACATTCATTGCTGAGACACTATAAAGACGGCGGACATCGGGTTGATATAGCCTCGATACTTGTCTCTGATACTGGAACCAAAGCAAGACTGTGCATCCCTATCCAACAAACTGGCTCTGTCTGGAGCCGTCAACTGTGTAACCTCTACTTTGCATGAAAATAACAGAGTTCTGGGGTAAGGCTCAACCCCAACATGCTGATTCTGGTCCGAATTGGCATCCTTTGGTGTTCCATAGTCTTGATGTGGCTGCGGTTGGAGAGATCTTGCTGGAGCAACACAGGGGATTTCGCAAAAGTCTGCCTTTGTTGACCGGAATGGCAGAAGACGCCGCCATCAAGTGGATTCGCTGCCTCCTTTGTCTACACGATGTAGGCAAGTTTGCGATGAAATTTCAGGCCAAAGTGCCGGAATTGTATCCCAAGTGCTTTGACAACAATCCTTCTCACCTGTCTCGAAGCTTCGACCATGCGTCGGGTGGAATGCGTCTATTTGAGACAACCAGCGATATATTCGGATTTCCTGGCGGAAGCCGCGGCATTCCCGCATGGCGCCCTCTTGTCTCGGCCGTGATGGGACACCATGGCACTCCCCCAACGCTGAAATTTGGTGTCAAGGAAACCGAACGTTCACTCCGATCAGATTTTGGCAAGCCGGGCTTGGAAGCTGCAAAGTTGTTCATCCGACAGGTGCGTGAGTTCTCGGCACCGCCGGACATTCCTCCCCTAGAACGCCGACAAGCTATACGAGCATCCCATGCCATAGCTGGATTCGCGGTTTTGGCAGACTGGATCGGCTCCAGTCAACTGTGGTTTCCTTACCGCGAGCCCGGCTTGGAGCTTGAAGCCTACTGGTCAGATGCCCTGGCGAACGCGCAGAGTGCGGTCACAGAGGCTGGCATACTCCCGGCCACTGCCAGCAGTTCCCTTGATTATGGTGATTTGCTTGGTGTCAACGCAGTGCCCAGCCCCATGCAGAACTGGACGGCGTCTGTACAACTGCCACAGGGACCTGCCTTGTTCCTGATCGAGGATGAAACCGGAAGTGGGAAGACAGAGGCGGCACTTATGCTTGCCTACCGCTTGATGAAAACCGGCCAGGCGGACGGTCTGTATATTGCGCTTCCCACCATGGCCACCACCAATGCGATGTTTGACCGCCTCGCCAAGGCAATTCGCCACATTTTCACAAACGACTCTGCACCAACCCTGGCCCTTATCCACAGTGCCCGCGACATCCATCCAGGATTTACGTCAGCGATATTGAAAGGCGGTCGCATAGAGGATTCCTATTCCCAAACTGACGATGGAGGGTCTGAAACAACTGCATCGTCCACCTGTGCGGCGTGGATTGCTGACGACAGGCGGCGGGGTTTTCTCGCTGATGCCGGGGCGGGCACTATTGACCAAGCTCTGTTGTCCGTACTACCCAGTAGACATCAATCTCTGCGTTTGCTCGGCCTCATGCGACGAGTCCTAGTTCTGGACGAAGTCCATGCCTACGATGCTTACATGCAGCGTGAGATCGAAACGCTGCTTGAATTTCAAGCTGGACTGGGGGGATCAGCTATTCTGCTCTCAGCGACATTGCCCGTGTCGATCCGACATCGTCTATTCAATGCCTTTGAGAAGGGACTTGGTACGGACGTACATAGCAGCTGTGTCGGTACAGAATACCCCTTGATCACGGTCTGTGAATCACAGGGCAGAACCTCTAGGAAGGTGGCCAACCAGCCCAGCCGGACCCGCAGGTTGCCGGTACGATTCCTCCGTTCTCCCGAGGACGCTCTGTCTGCGGTGAAGAGAGCTACAGAAAGCGGACAGGCCGTACTCTACATTCGCAATACCGTTGACGATGCTCTGGATGCATATTCAAAGATCACGACATGGGATCTTGAAGCCCAACTCTTTCATGCGCGCTTTGCCTTGTGTGACCGACTCAAAATCGAGAAGTCAGTTGTGAAGGCATTTGGCAAAAACAGTAGACCAGCAGATCGCTGCCGTGTGCTCATCGCCACACAGGTGGTAGAACAGTCGCTTGATTTGGATTTTGACACATTGATCACCGACCTTGCCCCTATCGATCTACTGATCCAGCGTGCCGGCCGTCTCTGGAGACACGACAGACCTATGCGGAGAGGTCACCCAGAATTATTGGTGGTGGGCCCAGAAGCTGTCAATGATGCCGACGAAGCATGGTTCAGCAGGGTCTTTCCGCGTGCCGCGTATGTCTACCGGGACCATGCCCGCCTTTGGCTAACAGCGCGTGTATTGGAACGCGCTGCTGTCATAGACAGTCCCGCCGGACTAAGGACCCTCATCGAAGCCGTCTATGATGAGGATGCTGATACAGATTGTCTGCCGACAGCCCTTGAAGGCATGTTTTTTGAAGCTGAAGGCAGGTCCGGTGCCGAACGAGGCGTAGCCAACACGAATGTACTTGGCTTCTCCGCTGGTTACATTCGAGACGGCGGAGCTTGGGATACTGACGTTCGGACTCCAACCCGACTTTCCGACGACCCTCGGGTCACCTTGCGGTTGGCATGCATAAGACACGGTCGCCTTGAGCCTTATGCCTGCACAGAGTCGTCTGCAGAGCGCTGGCATGCCTGGCGGCTGAGCGAAATCAATGTGTCGGCCCGGCGCGTCGGCGGCGAGACCATACCTGCAACATATGAGAAAGCCGGCCAAGCGGCCAAGGCAGAGTGGTCAAGGTATGACTCGGAAAAGATTCTGGTTGTACTGGAACAATCTACACCAGATGGTGCGCTGATGGGTTCTGTACGCTCAGGCAACGACCCTGTGACCACTGTGCAGGTATGCTACGATGCAAAGTTTGGTCTGCGCTGGATCTGAAAAACATACAGGTTCTCTTGCTGTCCATATTTCCAGCTGCACATACCAGTTGTTTGTGGATTGCCGTTTTCTCTGCTGGGCAAACAGTCATCGTTGAATCAAGAGTTATGCAATGTCTGAATCTGCAGCGTTCAACCTGATTGAGAAGCCATGGTTGCCTGCACGACGACGGAGTGGTGTCGTAGAGCAGATCCCACCTTGGTTCATTACTGACCAAATCATGGAAGATCCCTTTGTCTCCTTTGCCTGGCCACGGCCCGATTTTGACCGTGCAGCCCAGGAATTTCTGATTGGTCTGTTATCGACTGCAGCTGCACCCGCAGATGACCATGACTGGGAGGAACAGTGGCTGATGCCACCCGCTCCTGAAGCACTCAAGACCCGCTTCACCACCGTGTCTTCAGGCTTCAATCTGGATGGTCAAGGACCACGGTTCATGCAGGACCTTGACCCGCTTGACGAAGCAAAGCAAACAAAGGCGGCAACCCTCCTGATTGACACTCCGGGCACTCAGACACTAAAACGCAATGCGGATTTGTTTGTTAAACGGAATACTGTGCCTGTACTGGGCAGAGCGGCGGCCGCGATGGCCCTGTTCACACTAAACAGTTACGCGCCATCCGGCGGAGCTGGGCATCGCACCTCGTTGAGAGGGGGTGGCCCGTTGACAACCCTGATTGTTGCTGACAGCGCGGAATACGGAGCGACATTATGGGGAATCCTTTGGCCCAACGTAGAGACCAGGGAACAGTGCGAAAGGCGGGCAACGGATACAACGGTGGACGACAACCTTCACAGAATCTTCCCTTGGATGGCTCCTACCCGCACGTCAGAGAAGGCAGGCGGCAGATCAACAACACCAGCGGATGTCCATCCGCTGCAGGTGTATTGGGGTATGCCGCGCCGCATACGGCTTTCTTTTGAGGAATCAAATGGACGGCATTGTAGCATCACGAATGGTGAAGATGCCTTTGTCGTATCAAGTTGCCGTACCAAGAACTACGGAACTGATTACTCTGCAGGATTTACACATCCGTTGACACCGTATTACAGACAGAAAGCGGGTGGGCCGCTACTGCCTGTGCACCCTACTCCAGGCGGCATCAGTTACCGCCTATGGCCAGGAGTCGTCGTGTACACGGGTGACGATCGGCGGGAACCAGCACAGGTCATTCGCCATTGGCATCAGCGGTCCGCTGTGTTGCAGCAAACCAGATTTGCAGCCTTTGGCTATGACATGGACAACATGAAGGCGCGAGGGTGGGTCGAAGGTGAAATGCCTCTATGGTACTTTGACAGTGAAACGCGTGAAGGTCTGAATCACTTCATAAGGTGCGTTGTGGCCGGGGCTGTCAAGGTGGCCACCCTCACCACCAAGGCAGTGAAATCAGCGCTTTACGACCGTCCCTCTAAGGCGACTGGCAACTACCAGTTCATTGCTGAGCGCTTCTACCGAGAAACCGAGAGTAGATTCTTTGGCGCTCTGGAACAAGCTGCAAACTCCTTGCGAGAACAGCCTGAAGCCGATGATGCCACCATCGTGATTCGGGAGGAGTGGGTCAGAATGATTGCAGCGGAAGCCATGCAACTGTTCGATGAATACGCTCCCTTGGATGATTCATTGAAAAGGGACACGCTGCGTCATGTAAAGGCTCGATACTACTTGGGGCTTGCACTCAGAGGAATCGGCAAAGATGGAAAAAAACTATATGAAAGTGACCTTGAAATCGCCATCCCGCAATCTACAGGTTCCCGATGACAAATTCAGTACACAGACCGAACAACCCAGATGACACACGGGCGGAGGCAGTAGCGTATAGGTGGTGGAGAGAGCTGGTCCCCACTGGAACCCCCACAAGCGGCACCCACCGAAGCGCACTGGCTCGTATGCGTCGGGCCGCCACGCCACTTGAGATCATGCAGGAACCCGCAGCCCTGCGCCTGATTGCCAGGCTGCCACACAATCCTGACAGGGTAGCCACACTTGCAGGAATACTGGCATTTGTCGTTGAGACAGATAGCTTGCCGGTTGCGCGTGCTGTAGGTCGCGCCTCATTGGATGACAGTCAGTCAGCACGACTTTCTGAAAATCGATTTAGACGACTGCTGCAGGTGCAAGATATAGAACTTTTGGATCCAATGCGCCGTCTGGTCCGTATGACAAAGGGACGGGTTAATGTTTATAGTCTGTCGCAAGCCATCCTTTACTGGGGGGACAAAATCAAGAAACAATGGATTTTTGATTACTATGGTGTTGCCGACAGGCTCCACACAGGAAGAAAATGAATCCGTCACCACGTTCAGAACAATGGAAAAGCAAAATGGCCGACTTTCTCCAACTACATTTCCTTACGGCATTTGGCCCATCCAATCTGAACCGGGACGACACTGGGCGGCCCAAAAGTGTTTCCTTTGGTGGCGTGCCAAGACTGCGCATCTCCTCACAGAGTTTGAAGCGGGCTTGGCGTACCTCTGAAGTATTCGCGAGCAAGCTGGACGGATACCTTGGCAACCGCACTCAGCGGATCGGCGAAGTTGTCTTTGAACATCTCAGCAAAAAAGGGATGCCCGAAGACGATGCTCGAAATACCGCCCGCGCAATTGCTGGCAGCTACGGCAAAATCAAAAACGAACAAGACAATGCTCCCCTGCAGACTGAACAGCTCGCCTTTGTCTCCCCGTCTGAACATAAAAATGCGATTAAGATGGCAAACCAGGTGCATGCTAGGGAAAAAACCATTGCAGATCTGAAACCTGCCGACCTATTGTGCGCATCGGATACAGCTGCCGACATTGCCATGTTCGGACGGATGCTGGCGGATGCTCCGAAGTTTAACAAGGAGGCAGCGGTCCAAGTTGCACACGCCTTCACGACACATCGTGCCGTCTCGGAAGACGACTACTATACAGCCGTTGATGATTTGAAGAGCCGCCATGAACAGGAAGATGCAGGTGCCGGGTTTATTGGTGTCCAGGAATTTGGTACAGGCATCTTTTACCTATACATCTGTGTGGACCGAAACCTGCTGAGCCATAATCTCAGTGGCGATCAAGCAGTAAGGGATGCAGCTCTGGCGGTCCTTGCTGAAGCAGCAGCCACAGTGGCCCCGAGTGGAAAACAGGCAAGTTTCGCCAGCCGGGCCCGGGCTATCTTTGCTCTGGCTGAATCGGGGTCAGCCCAACCTCGCAGCTTGGCGGCTGCGTTCCTAAAGCCAGTTAGGGGCAGCAATCAAGGCATAGAATCCATCAGTGCGCTTGAGAGCTTCCGCGAACGACTTGATGCGGCGTATGGGCCTTGTGCGGACAAAACATACACCATGAATGTAGAGAAGGGGGCTGGCACACTGCAGGACTTGCTGACATTCGCGGTGACTTGACCCCATGCATCATCTTCTCTTCACACTGTATGCGCCGATGGCCGCATTCGGCGAGGTTGCCGTCGGCGAGCACCGCATGAGCTGGTCCCGACCAGGCCGCTCTGCGATCTTGGGATTAGCCGCTGCCGCGCTGGGAATTGACAGAACAAATCGAGAAGCCCATCAAAACCTTGAAGCCGGCCTCCATTACGCGGTCAGGATCGATGCTCCAGGCCGCCCGTTTGTGGACTACCATACCGCTCAAATGCCAAAATCCCGAAAAGGACAGAAATTCGCGACCCGCCGCGACGAGCTGAGTTCAGACAATCTGCACACAGTGCTCTCCCGCAGGGAATGGCGGGTGGATTCATATTTCACCATAGTGCTGTGGCCCCGTCTTCCTGAGATTGTTGACATCGACGAAATCGCGGGTGCACTACGAAACCCTCACTACATTCTCTATGTTGGGCGGCGGGCAGCACCACTTGGACTGCCGCTTAATCCAGCCATAATTGAAGCAGAATCATTCTTGGAAGCGCTGGAGGCCCGAAAACCGAATCCAGCGGAAATGTCAGTACTCAAAACAATAGAAAACACCACGATGGAATCGGTCACAGTTGCATTTGATCATGATGTGGGGGAAATGCCGTTTGACATACGGGTGGAACGGCGGCGCGACGCCTTGGTCAGCCGTGATCGCTGGCAGTTCAGTGACAGGTTGGAAGGAGTTGTCTCTATTGAATCAGATAGGTGTCAACGATGACGGAAGATCTGTATTTCACCCGAGTCAGTCTCAGGCGCGATGCCTCGACCAAAGCACTCGCCCCTATTCTGTTGGGACAGTCAGAAAGAGGGGGAAACTCGCAACAGCCTGGACACCATCTCATGTGGTATCTCTTTGCTGATGCACCTGATCGCCGGCGGGATTTTCTGTGGCGGATGATGGACCGCGGTGTGTTTCTGACTCTCTCCAAACGCCAACCAGTAGACCCACACGGGCTATTCGAGATAGAGGAGCCCAAACTATTCACTCCGGTACTCAAGGCAGAAGACCGCCTTGGCTTCACGTTGCGAGCCAATGCAGTGGTGCGCCGCAAGGACCCCAGGCGGCAGAAGTCTGTCAGACACGATGTGGTTATGGATATGTTGCGGTCTCTTCCCTCTGGAGAGAGGGCAGAGCACCGCTTGGCCATAATTCGCAAGGCAGGTTTGGCGTGGCTCAAAAAGCAGGCTGTCACATCAGGCTTTACCTTCCAAACAGATGACATAGCGGTGGAAGGATATGAGCAGCATCGCATTGCCCGTCGCGGGCGATCTACACCGCCAGTCCTGTTTTCATCGATTGACTTTGAGGGAGCATTCACAATAACCGACCCTGTTGCGCTCATGTCGGCTGTTCAACGCGGCTTTGGTGCATCCAAGGCATTTGGCTGTGGTCTAATGCTAATTCGCCGCGCCGGATGAAGTATTGGAACTTGGGCCATAAGGGCAAGATGTCTCTTCCACCTTCCTCACGAAATGAAAATATCACAGAGATCCGGAGGAAACCTTACCCTAGGGTGTGTACTTGAATATTCAGAAACGCACTCAGTGCATTCCCCTGCCCATCGTTGACTCTGGCTCAGATCTGGAAGTCTGCCTGGCGTGCCATCAAATAACTGCACAGGACTTGTGACCTGGACATAGATGTCCACCTCATACGGCTTTGAACCTCCGCGTCCCATTCCAATCAAGGATCGCGCCTCCATTTTGTTCATTGAGAGGGGACGACTGGATGTTTTGGACGGTGCTTTCGTCGTTGTAGACCGTAACGGAGTACGAACTCACATCCCGATAGGGGGCTTGGCTTGCTTGATGTTAGAACCAGGCACCCGAGTTTCACACGCTGCCGTCAGTTTAGCTGCTCGCGTGGGCTGCCTTCTAATCTGGGTGGGGGAGGCAGGTGTACGTGTCTATTCAGTGGGCCAACCCGGTGGTGCGCGGACTGATCGTTTGCTCCATCAAGCAAGCCTCGCACTGGATCAGGATGCCCGTCTTAGAATCGTTCGCAAAATGTATGAGATGCGGTTCGACAAACCCGCCCCTCAACGCCGTTCGATTGATCAGTTGCGCGGAATTGAAGGAGCGCGGGTCAAACATAGCTACCAAGTGTTAGCCAAGCAGTACGGCGTGAAGTGGAAGCGGCGGCAGTATGATCCTGGTGCATGGGACGCAGCTGATCTGCCCAATCGTTGTCTCAGTCAAGCCACAGCATGTCTGTACGGATTATCTGAAGCGGCCATTCTGGCTGCTGGTTATGCACCAGCCATCGGATTTCTGCACACTGGCAAACCAAGGTCATTTGTTTATGATGTGGCGGACATTTACAAATTCAAAACTGTCGTGCCAGTTGCCATGCAAGTCGCTGGGCAGGCCCAACGTGGGAAACTCCCGTATGCCCATGATCCAGTTGGCGAGGTGAGACGAGCGTGCAGGGACAGCTTCCGCCAGTCTGGCCTGTTGCGGAAAATCATTCCCGGGATAGAAGAAATGTTGGCAGCCGGGGGGATTGCTCCACCACCACCGCCCGCTGAAGCTCAGCCGGTCGCTATACACGAGGATCCAACGGGTGATGTTGGTCATCGTGGTTAACAATGCCCCACCACGACTGCGGGGGCGCTTGGCCTTGTGGTTACTGGAGATTCGGGCAGGCGTTTATGTTGGCAGTTACTCACGACGAACAAGGGAAATGATTTGGGAGCAAGTGCAAAGAGACATTAATGCAGGAGATGGCATCATCGTGTGGACTGCCCCGACTGAAACCGGGTTTGACTTTGACACGTGCGGGGAAAACAGACGAGTTCCAATTGATGTTGACGGATTGAAGCTCGTGAGTTTTCTACCTCAGAACCATATTGATGAAGATCTCAATGGCCAAAGACGCTAAGCCCCTGGCCTGGAATTTTATGAAGGTACGAAATCCTGCTGGATCCGGCGTGAATATCTTGGCTCAGATGGCAGAGACGGGGGTATATCCCAGTTGAACACAGGAAGACAATCTACCTCAACCTTATAAAATTCCAAGCCAGGTGTTTAGGTATACTGCCAAGCCTTTTCTGGCAACTGCGGCAACACCTCCTTGATGTATGACTTGGAAGCCCTATCAAAAATGATGGACAGGATGGTGGCCCGGAGATAGACTGGTGGCTGGTGGCAGTGCAGTTGTCCAGTCGGGATCAGACTCTCCGCAGGCGAGACCGAGGGACCCGTCCCTCGTCAGCGATACCTTGGGAGACTCCCGCCACCCAAGCCGGCATGCTACCCCGGCTGCCCGCGCGACCGCCAGGGCCTGACGGGCATGCTCTGCGTGCTCCCGAGCAGCATGCCTTGGAAGAGGCTGCCCCAGGCGAGAGTTAGTGGTGCGGGTCTGACGGCCCTTCCCGCAGGTCAGACCCGCACCGCCACAGGGGCACTCTGAAGATATTGTACGGCTTATTAGGTCTGGACATCGATGCCAAAGCCGTGGCGCAAAAGATGCTTGAGGGTATGGCTGGTTATCTTGGCGATGACATGCGTGACCAATCCCAGGACCGTCTTGCGCAGCAGGCATTCCCGATGGCACCCCATGTGCTGCCCTGCGTGGAAGGTGCTGTCGATGTGCTCGCGCGGGCGGTGGAGCCCGCGGTGCACCGCCGGGGCATGGGGTGGGTGCTGATGGACGCGGGTGGGGGTCCAGATGCGATTGCCTTGGGTCTCCCACTGGCCCTGTAGCCCGTCGGCCCCTAGGAAGCCCTTGTCTCCGGAGACCTCGCAGACCCACAGGACTGACAGCACCGTGTCCGCCGCGGCGCGCTCATCGGTGTGGGTCAGCACGAGTTCACAGTTCCCCCCGGGAGGCCTTCCCGGGTGGACAGCAGCACCAGCTTGTATCCGAAATACTTCAGATTCCGGCTGACACAGACCCCGGAGGAGGCTGACCCCGCGCCAGCGCGGTACTTTTAACTCCGCGGGTAGCCCACAACGGGGACGGACTGGGTGTCCCGCAGGAACTGGGTGGCTCCCAGGGCCGCTGTCCCGTGCCGCCGCCACGCTTCCACCCGCAGGCGCAATGCACGTGTCCGGCAATGGAATGAGCTTGGATCCAGCAGCCGAGGAAAAAGGGCCAGAGAGTGGGCCCAGATGAACCCCAGGCATGGGTTCGCGCCCGGAAAGGGCAAGAAATCCATCCGCAGCAACAGCGTGATTACCTCGCTGTCGCTACAGAGGGGTTTGGCACCCCGTTTGCCCTGCAGCAGACGAGGGAGGCCCACAGGAGCACGGTCGGGTCCACTCCACCAACCGGGTGTCGCGGACCAAGGTGGGCAATGCGGACCGGCGATGTCCCAGGACCTATGCGGTGGAGTAGGCCTGGAAGGGGGCGGCAGGCAGACTGAGGGCAGTGCCTGCGGAGCGTCATGGTCGCACTCGAGGCCCACCGCGGGATGCGGACCCCTGACTCCGAGACCGACCGTCGGGGGCCGCCCCCGGCACGGGTGTGCCTCCCGTGCCCGAAAGCAGCGACCTGACAGCACAGCTGCCGTAGACGCAGGGGGATGCTGTCCTGGATACTGGACCTGCCTGAAAGAATCCCTCTGCTTTCTTGGGGAGGCATTCCCTATCCCGAACTCAGGTGAATATTACAGTTGTAAAGCAGAGGGCACCGGCATCAAATCCCGATTTTGCCATTGCCCTCCTCGAGAGATTGCGGTACTTTGCCAAAAGTTACGGCGGTGTTAGGATTCTGTTGTTCCGTTGCCTTGCAAGCGATTGCCTAGTAGAAACTGCATCCGGCCCTTTCCGGGATCGGGGTTATGTCGCGGTTCCAAGCAGGCCAGATGCCGCCTCACGGGAACCTGTCTGTTTTTGCATTTCATTTTATTGTCAAGGAGATTCTGCATGGATATGTTGACTCGTCGTGATTTTCTGAGGGTCTCGGGCGTATCGGCCACGCTGGTCCTCGCGGCGTGCGCGACCGCGCCTGCTGCGGCACCAGCCGCGTCGACCGAAGCGGAACCGGTTGCCGAAAGGATTGAAATCGAGTTCATGAACTGGTGGGGGTCCCACCGGGAAGCGCTCATGGACGAAGTGATTGCCAACTTTCACGACATGAACTCCTCCGTCCAGGTCAACAATTCGGTCCAGCCCTGGGACGGGCGCGCCGAACGGGCGGCCACGGCCGTGGCCAGCAACAATCCGCCGGCCCTGATCATGACCCAGCGGGTGGAGACGTATCAGTTTGCCCACGAGAATCTGCTCATTCCCATTGACGACTATGTCCAGGCCTCGGGCATTGACCCCGACGCCATCTTCTATTCCGGTGAAATCAACAACCAGCGGTGGCAGGGACAGCTGTATTCCTTCCCGCTGCCGACCGGCGGCGGCAATACGGGCCAGTATTTCTACAACAAGACTGTCCTGGCCGAAGCGGGGCTCGATCCGGAAACGCCCGTCGCGACCTGGCAGGAATTGACGGCCGCATCCAGGGCGATCACGCAGAAAGACGACATCGGAGTCACCGTGATGGGTGCCTCTCTCGGGGGCGGCCCGGTCGGTTTTGGCCAATGGCTGTATACCAATGCGGGCCAATTTGTTTCCAACGATGCGCGCACCATCCAGTTCCACGAGGAGGCAGGCGTCCAGACACTGGAGTGGATGGTGGATTTCACCAACGAGATCAATGGCGGCATTGACAACACCAACGAGTTCCTGGCGGGCACCTCGGACACCTCCGCGGATCATCCCTATTACAACGAAAAACTCGGCTTCATGTTCACGGGCGTGTGGCAATTCGGCCATCTGCAAGCCACGGATCCCGACATGTGGGCGGACACTGCGGCCTGGGGCGTAGGCCAGATGCCGTACAACGGCAACAATCCTGATGCCCATCATGCCGGCGTTGCCGGCCTTTCCGGGTCCTGGGGATACGTGATCCCATCCTCCACCCCCCAGGAGCAGGCGGATGCGGCATACCAGTACCTTGAGTTCTTCGGCACACACGAGGCCGGAGGCTGTCTGTTTCTTTTCAACCAGGGGCGTCCTTCACCGGTGGCCCAATGCAACGAGAATCCGGCCTACTACGATTCCAACCCCTATTGGGACGTGGTGCTGAAGTCTCTGGCCTCGGATGTGAGCGTGGCCGTGACGCCCGTGCAGGCGCGCATCAACGATGTGGTTTCCACCGTCGTGGAAGAGGCGTACTTCGGTGTGGCCTCGCCCGCGGATGCCCTGGCCAAGGGCGCAGAGGAATCGCAGCGCATCCTGGACGAATTCTGGGCCGGATAATCGGACGAACTTCTTCTTTCGCCTACCGCGGCACCGCGGAATTGATTGAGAGCAGATAGCGGAGCGGCCGGACCGTGGCCCGGCCGCTCCCTGCCTGCCATCCCGTCATGCTTGTTTCCATGCAGGAATTCCTGCACCGGCATCGCACCAAATGGGTGGGCTTCGCGTTCATTCTGCCCTGGGTCGTCTCGGCCCTCTGGTTCGATCTGATTCCCTTCGTCACCAACTTGCTGTTGTCCTTTACCGACTACAGCGTCTCGACCAGTGTGCCCGACTGGCTCGGCACCAAGAATTTCAACGAAATCTTCACGCTGGATCCCCTCTTTCAAAAGAGCCTGGGCAACACGGTCTACTACCTGGCGCTGAGCGTGCCGGTGCGTTTGGTGGTGGCCCTCGCCATCGCCATCCTGCTGAATCTGCGCATCATGGCACTGGGCACGTTCCGCACGATTTTCTATGTCCCGTCCGTGGTGCCGCTGGTGGCGGTGTCGATCATCTTCTTCGGGATGTTCAACGCCCGGTACGGCATTTTCAACCAGGTGCTGATCCTGCTGGATCTGCCGCCCGTGCGCTGGCTGACCCGTCCGGAATGGGTCAAGCCGGCCATGGTCATCATGAGCACCTGGGGCTTCGGCGCGCAGATGGTCATCTTCCTGGCTGGACTGCAGGGCATTCCCGCGGAGCTCTACGAAGCGGCCGAAATGGATGGCGGCAACTACTGGCAGAAGCTGTTCCGGATCACGATCCCCATGTTGACACCGGTCATCTTCTTCAACCTGATCATCGGCATCATCGGCGGGTTCCAGGTCTTCGCGTCGGCCTATGTCCTGCTGGGGCCCGGCGGCGGCGCCCTCAATGCCGGTCTTTTCTATGTCATCCACATCTACAACAACGCGTTCAGCTATTTCCGGCTGGGCTACGCCGCGGCGTTGTCGGTGGTTCTGTTCCTGATCATTCTGTTTTTCACCATCATCATGGTCCGGACCTCGGACCGCTGGGTCTATTATGGAGACACCTGATTCCCAACGGGACACAAGGCTGTGGTTGAAGGCATCGTAAATCGCATTTCCAAATGGGTATTTGTATACCCGCTTCTGGTGGCCGCGTCGGTCGTCATGACCTTTCCCCTGATCTGGACCTTCTCGACCTCGCTCAAGACCGCCCAGACCGTCACCCTGCGCGAGGTGCAGCTGATTCCCGATCCGATCCAGTGGTCCAACTACATCACCATCTTCGAGGAAGCCCCGCTGCTGCGCTACACGCAGAACACCCTCTACATGGTGATCGCCTCGGTCGTCGGCGGCGTGGTGATCTGCGCCCTGGCCGGGTACGCCTTTGCCCGCATTGAGTTTCCGGCCCGCGAGACCGTCTTCTACATCCTGTTGAGCACCATGATGCTCCCGCATGTGGTGCAGATCATTCCCCTGTTCGTGATCTTCGACCGCCTGGGCATGGTCGGCACCTTCTGGCCCTTGATCATCCCGCGCCTGCTGGGCCACAACGCGTTCTACATCTTCCTGATGCGCCAGTTCTTCCGCGGCATTCCCCTGGAACTCAGCGATGCGGCCCGCATGGACGGCTGCACCGAGCTGGGGATCTGGGCCCGGATCGTGATGCCCAATTCCAAGCCGGTGCTGGCGGCCGTGGCCATCTTTTCCATTCAGTTTGCCTGGAACGATTTCCTGTCGCCCCTCATCTACCTGGGTCCCAAGCAGGAACTGTGGACCCTGGCGTTGGGGCTGAACGCCCAAAAAGGCTTTGAAGGCGAGATTACCTCGTTGCACAAGATGATGGTGATTTCCATCTACATGATCATTCCCATGCTGCTGGTCTTCGCCTTCGGCCAGAAGTACATGATCGAAGGCGTGACGTTTTCCGGCATGAAAGGGTAACGGCACAGGCCGCCCGCTGCAACCAAGGAGCCAGAACCCATGCTAGGCGAGGTGATTGTCCCCCAAGAGGACATTGAATTTTTTGATCAGAACGGATACCTGATCGTGCGCCAGGCCCTGAGCGCAGACCAGGTCGCAGCCCTGGTGGAGGCCGGCGACCGGCTGATGGCCTCGGATGATCAGCTGCACCGGCAGGCCCTGTCCAGCGGCCGCTACGACAGTTTCCGCAATGTGGTGACCAAGCATCCAGTGTTCCGAGAGCTGATCGACCATCCAGTGATATTGCCTACGGTGGTCCAGCTGCTGGGGTCGGACCTGCATCTGGTGACGTCGCACCTGATCTACAAGGGCGCGGATCCTGAGGGCACACCGGATACCTTCCGGGAACCAGGCTGGCACCGAGACTATTTCCAGGCCATGAACGACATGGGACACCGCCGCATCCAGCGCTTCCTGGTCAAATGCGCCTACTACCTGACCGATCTGAGCGCACCCAACTCTGGTGTGACCATGGTGGTGCCGGGCAGCAACCAGTTGACCGAGGAGATTGCAATCCCGGCAGGACAAGCCGATCCCATGGGCGCCCTCGAGCCGTCCTTGCAGCCGGGCGACTGCCTGATTTTCGAGAACCGGACCTATCACGCCGGGGCGGCCAACCTGATTTCCCGGACCCGCAAGGCCCTCATGATGGGCTATGGGTACCGCTGGATCAAACCCATGGACTACCGCGTGCAGGAGGCAGGTCTGCTCGCGCACATGACTCCGCTGCAGCAGTTCCTGTGCGGAGAACAGTTCGTGCAGCGGGACACTTTCGATTTCCGGGGCGGAGACAATCCTATTGACGACTGGTGCAAGCAGCACGATCTGCCCACCGTCAGACATTGAACGCGCAGAAGACGAAGGCAGTGCTGTGCCTGACTGTACGCCAAGCCCAGGTCCACGGCATAGGATCTTGTCCCTCCGGTCTCCAGGACCTCGATAGACCTGCCCCTGGTTGGGCCGATCTGTATCCTGTGTGCCTCGTGCTGTCGTGTGCACACTGTGGCTAGCAGCAACACAGGCACGTAGCATAGCCGCCCGGGTAGTTGGGGTACAGGCACCCAGCTATACAAATCAGAGAATTTTTGCACTTCGATTCAGATTGACGGCGTAGGATAAGGTGTTTCCGCAGCAGCTTCATCCAGCCAGTCCCGGCGTCTTTCCGCCAGGGCAAATGGGATCAGTAACCGTCCGTAGGCAGGTCTGAGGCCAGGCGGCAAGAAGTCGCCTGTACAATGGGGGCTCTTGGATGGAGGACCGTACCGCACCTCGCCCCATTCTGATTGGGTACTGGATTACTGTTGTCCTTACTCCAGTCCAGGTCACCGTGAACCATATGTTCTGCCATGCCGGCATTGCCATCTAACATCCGGGTGCTGGGCAACCGCCAGCCGGGACAAGGTGCAACGCATCGACGCCATGCAGGGATCCAACCGCCAGGCAGCAAGAACTGCGTGCTGTCGGTAGAGGACACCAGACACATCGGTGATGTCTGCCTTAGCTGCCGGGGGGAAGCAGGTGGTGAGGAATACCCAGCTCCTTGACGAGGACGCGGAGAGCAAGCCGGTGTCCACCGGCAGTGGGTTAGACCTCTCCTACCATGTTGAACATGGGTGTCGCCACCAAGAAACGTCACGAATCTCTTGCAGTTTGTCCAGCAACCGTTGAAGTATGCGCCCTTCGATGGTGTTGGCAACAGCGAAGCTGGATGAAAAAGTCGTACCGCTGACCCTAACAGTATAATTCCTCCTATGATGCAGCGTCCCCTCTAGGAGAGTATTCATTGATCGTCTCGGCCAGGAGTCAGATTCTAGTTCCTGCGACATAGCTCATGCATGCTTATGCCCAAATAATATACATATGTCATTTTTAAATCTACAACAGTCGAAAGCACGAGGGTATATAAGGAACGCCAGATCCTCAGGCGAGGACCGCTGGTGTCTGTGAACTTCGAAAAGAACAATGACGACTCGTAATCCTCACGCGCCGCCTGAAGTCAGTGTATCTCTAAACTCGCCCCGTCGTGCTCGCTGGGCCGGGGCCAGCATGCTAATAGCTGTCATTTTGGGGTCTGTATCCGGCATACTTTTCGCATTGGAGCAAGTTGTCCCCTTCATGCTGGGTGTGGTGGGGATGCTGGCCTTGGCTGTCTATGGCCTAATACGCATGCAGAATAAATTCTGGGCTGTATTGGGCATCCTAGCCGCAATTGGTGGTTTCTTCTTCTGGACAGTAATAAGTGTAAGTGTATTGTCATTGTCTGGTTCGATCTCAAGTGGAGCCTCGAACAGGCCTACTCCTGCTCCTGATATGTTGCTGCAGGAGATTGGACCGGAAGACCGCATCCGATTTGGCGAGGGTATCTACCGCGTAGGGACTGAAATCCGTCCTGGCCTCTATCGCAACGTGGCACCGGAAGCCGGGTTTTTCGATGGATTATTGGGATGCAATTGGGAACGACTCTCGGGATTTTCGGGTACAGAGCAGGAGGTTATTGCCTCGAACCGGGTGTTCTTGACACCACCACCACCCTTCGACATGGTACGTATCCTACCTACGGATAAAGGCTTCAAATCGGAAGATTGCGGTCAGTGGGTGGAAGTGCGAGATAGCGATCAGTTGGCCCCTTCGCGTACAACCTTCGCAGATGGTGTCTTTCGCATTGTACTGGATATTGAGCCTGGCATTTATGCAGCAGACAACCCCGAGGATAGATGTAAATACGGTTTTATCCATTCCTTTGACGCAGGGGGACTGCGAACTTATGAGGCCGGTATAGAAGGTCGTATATTGCTGGATGTTCCGGCAGACATTGCAGCTATAGCTGTTCAGGATTGCGGTACCTGGACCCGTATGGAGTAAACCCCACTCAGCTACACTATCGAGCCGCGCAGAACCTCCTCAACGCTAGTTGAATCCTTTCGTCCCGCACATCTATAACAATGCAACCTGGCACGCAACGACAAATTACGGCATGTGTGATTTGCTTGCGTCCTCCGTTTGCCTCCTTGGCCCTTGCTAGTTGTTGCTGGGTGAGGTGACTAAGGTCAGGTTACACTTCACTCGGCTGCTACCCTTACGGTCATTGGTTTTACCATTGCCGCCGGACGACATTCGCCGCAACCGCCCCGGTTCGCCACTTTCCTGGCCACTTACCAATGAAGTATGACGGGGTGGGCTTGTGCTCATTCCAGCATAATGGTTGCCAGTGTAACCACACAGTATCGCCATGCTCCGTTCCCGCCAGCGCGTCGGCAAAACGGACATCCATCGTCACCAGGATAGCACCGATGCGGTGCGCCAAGACCACATAAACACATATACCGGGTGCTGAAGCACCAGAGACAAGAGGACGCGTCGGGACAGATACTTCCATCACCTGTCCACCTCACTGCCATCTCCCCGATCCGGCTTCGTTCCACCTCCCCCAAGCTGGCCTTGCGCCATAGTGCTTTGCTCACTTTCGACGCCATAAGCCTGGGAATGAACAGCTAGTGACGCCCATCCAACAACTTGACGGCAACACTGGCGTCCATCGCCGCCGAAGGCAGCCGATGCAGTAAAATTCCATATCGCGCTCGGCCCGGGCGCACAGCTTGAAATGTCTTCGGCATACTCTTCGGGAGCAGGCACCTCTTGAGGTGAGCGGTCTGCATCAGCTCGGGTCCTGGCCCGTCAGTGTTCTTTTCTGGTCCAATTGCGGAGTAATGCATATGTGGTGGCAACGTTTTACCGTTCCAGGCCCGACCTTGCTGGTTTTGGCCGCCTTCCTTCTGGCCGCGTGCGCCGGTGCGGCCACACCGGCGTCCGAACCCCCGGCAGCCGAGGAACCGGTGGCGGAGGATGCCGAGGAAGTGGTGGAAATAGAAGAAGTGGAGGAAGTGGAGGTCGAGCTGTCCGGGGACATCGTCATCAGCATCGCCTCCAACGACGTGCAGACGTATCAGGCTCTGGCCGATGCCTACATGGCCCTGCACCCCGGCGTGAACGTGCTGGTGGAACTCAAGGCCCCCGAGGTGGATGCCTACCTGCAGTGGATTCGCACACAGTTCACCTCCGCCGAGCCGCGGGTCTCCCTGGTGGAAAGCCCGCACCTGCGCGAATTCGCCCAGGAAGGACGGCTGGTGGACTGGGCACCCTATCTCAACCAGATCAACCCGTATACCGGGAATCCCTGGGAAGACAGCTTCGAGGAATGGGGTCTGAATCTGGTGCGTGATCCCAGCACCGGCGAGATGTACATGATGCCCTACATGTCGGTGCAGACTTTCTGGGTCTACAACAAGGACATCTTCGCGGAAGCCGGCATCCCAGACGTGCCGCCCCGGCCCACCTGGGATCAGCTGGTGGAGTACAGCGAAAAGGTCAAGGCCGCCGGCTACATCCCCATCGCCATGGAAGGCACCACGGAGCAGATCTGGGGCGGCGGGCGCATGCCCTGGCTGATGCGTTCGGCCATGGACCAGTTTCATCGGGATGAATTGCAGATCATCCGCTGCCAGGAAGGGGACTGGTGCTTCCGGGAAGGCATCGACGATGCCTGGAGCTACGACCCCACGGATGTGCGCAACGATGATCCCGACCGGATCTCCGTCAATATCGTGCGCCACCTGCAGGCTCTGCAGAACCAGGACATCTCCTTCGACAACGCCTGCACCGTGCAGATGATGGAGGAGATCGGGCGGGTCTTCAAGACCGAGCACGGCTTCGTGCCGGAAGGCTGGGCCGGCATGACTGATGCCTATCCGCTGTTCCTGACGCAGCAGGCGGCCATGCGCATGGTGCATGGCGGGTTCTACACCAGCTTCCCCAAGGACATCCGCTCCCTGGCCCAAGGGGAATACTCCGGTACGGGTGAAGTGGATGCAGACTCCGCGGCCGCCGCCGTGGAATTCAACTATGGCCGTTTCGCCTTCCCCTCGATCGAAGGCTCGTGTGTCCAGGGCACGGCCCGGGCCAACGAGCTGACCCAGGGCTATTTGGCGCTGCCCAAGAAAAATCGCATCCAGAACGACCTGGAAGTGGATTTCGCCATGTTCTGGACCAGTCCCGAGGGGATGCAGATTTTCCTGGAAAACAAGCTGGATCCCGACAATCTGACCGGCGGCATCGCCGGGCCGCCCCTGATCAAGGGCGTGACCTTGCCGGAACCATGGCAGGACGTGTTCGCCAACAGCGTCTTTATCGGGAACTATGAAAAGCCCGGCGCGCCCGGCGATGCCGTGGCCCGCGGCTTCTTCAAGCACGAGGAATCCAAGCGCATCTGGTCCATCATGGTCCAGGAGTTCTTTGCCGGAGAGAGAACCGCCGAGGAGTTTGCTGCCGATTACCAGCAGCTGCTCTTCGACACCTTCGCCAGCCTGCTGGAATATCTGAACCTGACGGAAGAGGATCTGGAGGCGCCTGAAAAACGGCCTCCCGGCTACGTGGCTGCCGGCCCCTACTAATTGCTGTTCCGGCCCGCACGCAGGTGCGTGCGGGCCGTCTGCCCGGCGGGAGGGGCCGAGCCCGCGTTGTGGGCGGTGGCCCCTTTTCTCTTTGGGACTTAATATACATGTGCACAAACTTCTGCATATCCTGTGCACAGGTCGTCAGGGTCTCCGTGGAGAACGCCCTGCGCCGGGCCGCAGCCCCCGGCACCATGACCATTGCACCATTCTGTGCTTATATATTAAGTCCCTTCTCTCTTTCTGATTTGCCATTTCACCTTTCCGCTGCCCCGTGACCGTGTTGCCCTCCCGGTGGTTGCCCCCATGCTGGCTTTGTCTTTGCTTATGGCTGCTCTGGGGCCAGCCTGCCTGGGCCCAGTCCGGCACCCTGTGGACCCAGCAGCTGGACAGCCAGGTTGCGGTCACTGCCGTCTCCCCCGACGGACAGCGCGTGGCCCTGGGCACGCGGGACAATCAGACCCGGGTCTACGATGCCGCCGGATCCGAAATCTGGACCTTCGCGGCCGAGAACAGCATCACGGGCCTGGCCTGGAGTGCGGACGGCTCTCTGCTGGCCATCGCTTCGGAGGATCGACGCGTCTATGTGCGCGCTGGAGCAGATGGTGAGGCCCGCTGGGACTTCAAGACCTCCCGCACGGTCAATGATGTGGCCCTGGCCCGGGACGGTTCGCTGGTGGCCCTGACCACGGACGACCAGAACATTTTTGTCCTGGATGCAGCCGGTCAGCTGCTCTGGAACATAGACAAGGGGCTTGGCGTGGAGGCCGTGGACATCTATGGCGCCGGAGACGATGCCCGCATCGTGGTCGGGTCCGATGACGGCCGGATCGCTATCTTCTCGCGCCGCGGCCAGGAGCTGCTCTCCACCCGTCTGGATTTCGACGTCAAGGCCGTGGCGGCATCCCGCTCCGGCAGCCGCATTCTGGCGGGCACCAGCGACGGCTCCATTACGCTCCTCAACGGGGCCAATGGCAGCGTGATCTGGACCACTGCAGGGGACAGTGACATTGTGGATGTCACCATGGCCGCGGATGCCTCCTTCCTGTTGGCGGCCTCGGACAGAGGCACCATCTACTTTCTGGACGGGGCCGGAAACATCACGCAGAAACTGCAGTTGGATTCCCCGGCCCAGAGTGTTTCCGTAGCCGCCGACGGATCCGTCCTGGTCTGGGGGGATGCGGCGGGCCAGGGGTCTTTCGTGGACCGCACCCGGCAGGCCCAGGGCGTGGCCCAGCAGAGCCGTCAAAGAGGCATGGTAATCACCAGTTCCGTCGGCCTGCTGGCGCTGCTGCTGGCAGGAGCGACCTTGCTCATCCTGTTTACAGATCGAGGCAGGCACGTATGGCGGCAACAGTCGGCCACGCCCCGACGCAACCTGGCCTCCGTGTGGAAGGCCCGCTACTCCTACATTCTGATATTGCCCACCCTCATCTTCCTGCTGACCTTCAACTACTACCCGGCCTTCTCTGGGCTGTATCACGCCTTCACGGACTGGAACCCGGCGGGCCATTCGCCGTGGGTGGGACTGGAGAACTTCCGGTTCCTGATGCAGGACCGCTTTTTCCTGGCCAGCTTCCGCAACGCCGTGATCCTGGTGGTGGTCTCCATTGTCAAGACCATGACCATGCCGCTGCTGGTGGCCGAACTGATCTTCAACCTGCGCAACCGCTATGCCCAGTATTGGACCCGCACCCTCTTTGTGGTGCCGATTGTGTTGCCGGCCGTGGTGGAAATCCTGGTCTGGAACAACATCTACGATCCCTCCATCGGCCTGCTGAACGAAGCCCTCAAGCTCCTCGGCCTGGAGGAGTGGACCCGGGTCTGGTACGGGGATCCGAATGTGGCCCTCGGCGCCATCATCTTCATCGGCGTGCCCTGGGTGAATGCCTTCGCCCTGCTCATTTTCTACGGCGGCCTGATTTCCATCTCCGACGAAATCCTGGACGCCTCGCGGGTGGACGGGGCCAACACCTTCCGCCGGTTCTGGAGCGTCGACCTGCCGCTGGTGATGGGGCAGGTGAAGCTGTTGCTGATTCTCAACTTCATCAACGCGGTGCAGACCTTCGAACTGGTGTTTCTGACCACGGCGGGCGGCCCGGGCGACGCCACCTATGTCCCCGCCCTGGAGCTGTACTACATGGCCATGCGCATGGACCGCATGGGCGTGGCCTCCGCCATCGGCATGATCCTGTTTGTCATCATCCTGGCAGGCACGATCGTCAACATGCGCTATGTGCGCTCCGCCACGGAGTTCGAGGCCTGATCATGACTGCCAACCCCCTGTCTGCCGTCCGGGCCCGGCAACCCCGGTTCTCCTGGACCCAGCTCGTGATGCTGCTGGTGCTGGCGGCGCTGCTGCTCCTGACCTTTGTGCCCATCCTCTACCTGATGGTCCTGGCCTTGAAGGACAACGGCCAGATCTACGGCCGCTTCTGGTCCCTGCCCAATCCGTACCGCTTCGAGAACTTTGCGCTGGGCTGGCAGGTCATTGGCCGGCCGATCCTGAATTCCATCATCACCTCGGGTTCCGCCTGTTTCGTCACCATCATTCTGTCCAGCCTCTCCGGCTATGTCTTCGCGCGGCATCGCTTCCCGGGCAAGGAAGTCATCTACACCGGCATCCTGGCCCTGCTGATGATCCCGCCCATTCTGACCCTGATTCCGGCCTACGTGCTGATCCTCGGCATGGGCCTGGAAAACACCTACTGGGCCCTGATCCTGCCTTGGACCTCGGGTGGCCAGGTCTTTGCCCTGCTGCTCTGTCGCAGCTTCTTCGCCACGTTGCCCGAGGAGTTCTTTGACGCGGCCCGCATTGACGGGGCCACCGAGCTGCAGTCCTTCTGGCGCATCGCCGTGCCCCTCTCCATGCCCATCCTGATTACCGTGGCGGTGGTGCGGCTGGTCACCACGTACAATCAGTTCATGTGGCCGCTGGTGGCCATTTCCTCGCCCCGGCGGCAGGTCGTGGCCGTGGCCCTGACCCAGTTCACCTCGGAGATTGGCGTCACCGACATCGGCCCGCGCATGGCCGCGTACATCACCGCCGCCATTCCCTTGATCCTGCTGTTCTCCGTGGGCATGCGCCACTACGTGCGGGGCCTCACCGCCGGCGGCCTGAAGGCCTGACCGGCCCCTTGCCCTTGCCATGCCCACTCCGCCTTGGACCCCCTCTGCCCCAGGAAGCATGCCATGACCGCATACCGGATTGCCCAGGAAGACATTGAAACGGCCCGCGACGTGCGGGAACACCTGTTGCGGGATCCCCATCGGCCCGGCTATCACTTCGTGGTGCCGGAAGGGCTGGCGCATCCGGCAGACCCCAACGGGGCCATTTTCTGGCAGGGCAACGTACATCTGGGCTACATCTACCAGCGGCACGGCCAGCATTGCTGGGGCCATGTGTCGTCCCACGACTGGCTGCACTGGAAGCACCACCATCCCTGGCTCACCCCCACCGCCGACAGTCCGGAGGCGGGCATCTTCAGCGGCAACTGCTTTCACGGTCAGGACGAGGCCGTCTTCCTGTATCACGGGGTACATCAGGGCAACAGCATCGCCACTGCCAGTGACTACTGGCTGGAGAACGTGCGCAAGTCCCCGGCCAATCCCATCGTGCCAGTGCAGGACGAACAGGGACGGAAAACCGGTTCCCAAGGCTGGGCCTCCTGGGATCCCCATGGCTTCATGGCGGAGGACGGCACCTACTACGGGATTTTCGGCGGACATACGCCCTCGGTGTTCAAGACCCGCAACCTGCATTCCACCTGGGACCATGTGGGCGACTTCCTGGCCCATCCCCTGGAGGGCGTGGACCTGCACGAGGATGTTTCCTGTCCGGATTTCTTCCCCTTGGGGGACAAGTGGGTGATGCTCTGCATCAGCCATGAGCTGGGCTGCCGCTACTACATTGGAGACTGGCGCAACGAACAGTTCCATCCTGAATATCACGAGCAGATGAGCTGGGTGGACAACGGGTTCTTTGCCCCGGAAAGCCTGTTGGACGACCGGGGCCGCCGCATCATGTGGGCCTGGTCCCGGGACGAACGGGACCGGGACACGGCGCAGGCCGCCAGTGGCTGGTCCGGCACCTTTTCCTTCCCCTGCGAAATGGTCCTGGAGAAGGGTCGCATTGGGCTCCAGCCCATCGAGGAACTGCAGTCCGTCTGCTATCCTGGGGTGAACCAGCAAGTTCGGCTGCGCGACGGCGATGAGCTGGCAGTGCCCGGGCTCGAGAGCCGCTCCCTGGACATCTGTGCCTGGTTCATGCCCAAGGGGGCACGGCGCTATGGGATCAAGGTCTGCCGTTCGCCGCAGGCCGAGGAAGAAACCGTGATCGGCGTGGACGTGCAGGAGCGCGTCCTGTTCGTGGACACGACCAAGTCCAGCCTGACCATGGGCAGGAAGCTGGTGGAAAAAGCTCCCATTCCCGAAGGCGTGAACCTGGAAAATCTGGACGGCTTCCTGTTGCGGGTGCTGGTGGACAACTCCATCGTGGAGGCGTTTGCCCTCGGCACCCAGGCGATACGCCGCATTTACCCCTCACGGGCAGACAGCAGCCTGGTCAGCTACTGGGTGGAAGGCGGAGACTGCGAACTGGACGTAGCGGCCACCCATGTGAAGCGGACCAACGCCTATTGAAGCGGTTGGGATATTCGTAGCAAGCAGACTTCCAAGAATATCAAGTTCGACGGACAACCATTACTTGAGTAGTTCGACGGCACAGGTTGGGACATCGTCCACCTCACCGGTGAGAAGCAAAAACCAGCGATACGTTCCAGAAAAGAGTTTTGACAAGATTGTCATGCTGCCTGTTCTGAGGGAACAGCAGAAAGGCAGCAATCCGTGGCGGGACGACAACCAAGTCAAGGACATGGTGAAACTCCTCATCGCGAGCTTCCCCAGTGTGAGTGGGAATTACTGAGCAGTTGCAATGAAGATATCGGGCATTGATTTCCCCCAACCGCTGCTGAACGCCTTGCGTGACAGCAGGCTAGTCGTTTTCGCGGGTGCAGGCGTTTCTATGGGAGACCCGGCCAGTCTCCCGAGCTTCAAGACCTTGGCCAGGGAGATCGCACAAGGTACCGGGAAATCGATGGATGGCCATGAGCCGGAGGACCGCTTCCTCGGCAGGCTCCAACACCAAGGGGTGAACATTCATGAGCGAGCCGTGGAAGTACTTTCAAAGGATAGTTCGAAACCAACCTGCTTGCACCGCAATCTGCTACGACTCTATTCGACATCGCAAGCCGTTCGCATCGTAACCACCAATTTCGATACGTTGTTTGAGCAGGCAGCGGAAGCCGTGGATGGCATGTGCGACCCGGGGCCTCAAATATTCAAGGCCCCGGCACTGCCTCTGGGAACCGAGTTCAACGGGATCGTCCATGTTCATGGGGCTCTCGATCATCCCCATGACATGGTGCTTACGGACGGGGACTTCGGCAGGGCATACCTGACCGAAGGCTGGGCGCGGCGTTTCCTAATCGCGTTGTTCCGTTCCTTCACCGTTCTCTTCATCGGTTACAGCCACAACGATATCGTCATGACCTATCTGGCGCGGGCCTTGCCGCCAAGCGAAAACCGCCACCGTTTCGTGCTTACGGACGAAGAAGACGACAGCAAATGGAAGCTGCTCGGAATTGTTCCGATTGTCTATCCAAGGTCACCCGGGGATAATCACTGCGCTCTTCAGAAAGGCATCCGCGGTCTTGCCGAATATGCAAGTCGCGGCATCCTTGATTGGCAGCGCGAGATTACGGAAATCGCTGAGAAACCACCTTCTTTCGATGCAGAGGCCATGGCTCTCATTGACGACGCACTGTCCGATCCAACACGGACAGGTTTCTTTACCCGAGCGGCCTCACACCCAGAATGGATAGAGTGGCTCGAGAAACGCAACCATGTCGGCAGCCTCTTTGTGGACAACCTTGAAAGCCTCTGCAGTCGGGATAGACAACTGGCACGGTGGCTGACCGAACGATTCGTATGCAAGCATTCCGACAAGCTTTTTTTGCTCATCGAACGGAACGGCCTGCGGCTCCATCGGGATTTCTGGACTGAATTGGGCCGTACAATCAGGTTGGCGCAGGATCCTCCGCTGGCCGCCAATACGTTGGCGCAATGGGTTTCATTGCTGCTTGCTACAGCTCCTCCAACTCCAGATAGTCATGTATTGCTCTGGTTAGGTGAACGCTGTGCCGAAGCCGGGCTGACCGATAGTCTCGTTGATATCTTCCATGCAATGGCCGCAAGTCACTTCGCACTGAGTCCGGGCCTCGCCAGCACAGCAAAGGGGTCACAGGTTCAAGATCACTACGATATGAATAGTCTTTGGGAGGAGACACTGAAGCCAAACCTTGACCAAGTGGCCAAACCTCTGCTTGTGGATGTTGTCCGACACTTGGCACATCGGCATCGAACGTTCTGTGTCTGGCAGTCGGTGTCCAGAGACAGTGACTTCTCAAGTCTCAACAGGAGTGCCATCGAACCTCACGAACAAGACACCAATCCTGAATCCATTGACGTTCTGATAGATGTCGCGCGTGATTGTCTGGCATATCTGGCAGCTGAACAGCCAGAGGCCGCGGCCCATTGGTGCGACGAGCTCGTGAGGGAACAGTCACCGCTTCTCCGCCGCTTGGCTGTGCATACCTTGCCAGTGCGCCAAGATTTGACTGCAAACGAGAAAATCGACTGGCTTTTGACGGGTATCGGACTGCACGAGTTGTCGGCTCATCACGAGACGTTTCAGGCCGTACGGACCATCTACCCTTGCATCGGGGCGGAGCAACGAAAGGCTGTCATCACAGAGATCTTTGCCCATGTATGGCCAATCCAGGAGGAAGATGACAAAGAGCGCTACGCCGCTTACTCCCATTTTCGCTGGCTTAATTGGCTGCATAACTCCGATCCCAGCTGCAACTTGGCCGAGCAAGCCCTCAAAGAGCTACAGCAGCGATATCCAGACTTTCAACCGGGTGAGCACCCAGACCTGACTCATTACATCACGGCCGGCTGGGTAAGACCGAAAAGCCCCTGGAGCGTTGAGGAGCTGGTGTCACGACCAGGCAGCCAATGGCTTGACGCCTTGCTGCGATGGCATGAACAGGACTTGCTTGGTCCAAACCGTAAAGGTCTCTTGTGTGCCGTTGAAGAAGCAGCAACCAAGCAATTCGAGTGGGGACTCGATTTGGCAGATGCGTTGGCTGATTCGGACCATTGGGATGCCGATCTCTGGTCGTCTTTGCTGCCTGCGTGGTCGCGTGAACTGGACGCGAACAAACATCGAGCGGTGCTTGACAGACTGAGCGGAGCTGCGCTTGACCCGAAACACGCGAGAGCGGTGGCAGACATGCTCCGGGCACTCGTAAAAGATGGAGGTATGCCTTACGCGCCCATCTTGCTCTCGGAAGCCAACCAACTCGCCATTGCGCTGTGGGGTTGTCTTGATCAGGATAAACCGCCGTTGCAAATGGACGACTGGCTGATGCAAGCCATCAACCATCCGGCAGGGATTCTGGCCCAGTTCTGGCTGGAGAGCCTCAGGTTGTGGGGAAGACAGCAAGATCCCTTGCCTGATACTCTCGGCGATGAATATGCCTCCGTGTACTTGCGCATCGTCCAGGACAAAACATTGGCTGGAAGGCTCGGAAAAACGGTTTTGGCACGCGAATTGGGGTTTATTTTGGCCGCCGATGAGAATTGGGCCAAGGAACATGTAATTCCGTTGTTTGAACATACTAATGATGATGACTGTCGCGCTGTCTGGCATGGTTTTATATATGGAAGTCTCAGTCCTCAGGTAGCCAATGCGTTGGAGCATGCTTTCCTCAAGGCCGTTCCGTGCATGAAGAGTCTGTTTCCAAATGGGTTTCCGCATGGAGGAAGGTTCCGCGATCAGTTCATCAGGCGCTATATGGTCATGGTGGCTTATTTCGTCGAAGAACCTATCGCTCTATGGATTCCAAAGTTCTTTGCGCACGCTGACGCAGAGGATAGGGGCCGATTCGCGTGGCACATCGGTCAGCATCTCAAGAGTATGGATGACGCAAGGCAGCAGGAATGGTGGACACGTTGGCTCAGGCAATATTGGGAGAACCGGTTGCAAGGCATTCCCCCAGGGCCGCCCACCGCTCGTGAAGTCGAGGCAATGCTCGGCTGGTTGCCTCATTTGCAGAGGTTGTTCCCCGAGGCTGTTGAGTTCGCGATCCAGATGCCAGAGCCGCAGTTAGAACACAGTTCGATCGTCTACGACCTTAACCAAAGCGATCTGTGGTCGAACTATCCCGAGGCAACCGTGAAGCTCTTGATCTACATTGCAAACTCCGAATCGTCTATCCGGGTGTGGCTTGACGGGAATAAGCTCATCCAGAAGCTCCTGCAACTTGATCTCCCACAAGACCTCAAGACGGGGTTGAGGGAAATTCCTGTAAAACTGGGGCTGGGGACGGATAGTATATGACTGCCATCCACGCGCCAGACATGCCCGAAGAGGCCGCCTGTAAGGGCAAGGGCTTGGATCGCAATATCCTCAAGGTTGAGGAAAGCGCCACGGAGCCTTGGTCACTGCATACGCAGTCAATTCAGGGCAGATCCGCCTGCCCTATAATTTCGGGGAGTTCTGTGCACCCTGAAAATGAGGACAATGACATTACCGCCTCTGGCGCTTGACACGTCAGACTTTGCCTGGATTCGGACCGAGGGGCAGGTCTATGTAGACAAGACCCGCTACATTCAGCAAATGCTGATCGAAAGTCGCAAATACGTATTTGTGGCTCGCCCGCGCCGGTTCGGCAAGTCTCTCTTGGTCTCCACTTTGGCCCATCTGTTCAACCGCACAAACGATGATCTGTTCAAGGGGTTGGATATTGCCGAATCAGGTTTTTTGGACCATGTGCCGCGTATGCCCGTCCTGACGCTGGACATGTCGAGTGTAGAGGGGGATTCGGCTACCGCTGTGCGCAACAACTTGTCCCACCTGGCATATGGTCTTGCCCAACAGTTTGACTTTATACCGCCGGCTACGGCTGCACCCGCCCGTGCCCTGGACATGTTGTGCGCCCATCTGCAAAGGCATCATGGGCGCTTCGCGGTCTTGGTCGACGAATACGACGCGCCCCTCACCGATTTGGTGTACAGACCCACATTTTCGGCACAGGACAAAGCCGAAACCCAAGCTCATCTGCGGGCTTTTTATCGCACCTTGAAACGGTGGGATGGGGCCATTCATTTTGCCTTTCTCACCGGCATAGTACAGGTGGAGGGAGCCGGTCTGTTCTCGGCCTTGCACAATCTGGCAAACGTGTCCGACTCTGCCGAAACCATCCGCAAAACGGATTTGCCGCGGCCTTGGATCGAGACGGGCTGTCCTGCCATGCTGTTGCGCTGGATACGCGCCCTGAATCTCTCTCTGCACGATATGCGCGCCAGTCCCAAGGGCGTACACACCTATTGGGATGCGGAATACCCCGACTTGAACGCCTCGATGTATCAGACGGGATTTCTCACCATCAAGCAGGAAAAGGATGCATATGTGTTGGATTTCCCGAACAGGGAAGTTATGCAGGCATTTCAAGAAGATCTGTTCCCTCTCTATTTTGGCAAAAGCATGGCTGTCGACAGCCCGGAGAGGCAACTCGTACACGAGGTGGAAGACGCCTTTGCTACAGGCAACATTGAGGCCGCATTGGATGCAGCCAGCCGCGTTCTGGATCTCCTGAACCATGACGAGTTGGGTCACGAGCGCCACTGCAAGGTTGCGTTCCGCATGCTCTGTTTCATGTGCACCAGCATCATGGACACAGGGGCGGAGGAACAGGTCCGTTGGGGACGCTTGGACCTGCGGCTCCGCACACACGACACCACCTATGTGTTCGAGGTAAAACTGGACAAGACTGTGGAGGAAGCCGTAGTGCAGATACGACGGCAACGCTATCTGGACAAGTATGTCGCACGCAGGGAGCGCGCAGTGGGTATCGCCTTGAACTTTCTCTCGGCTCCGCACAAAGGGGATCACCGTGCGTTGGACGCACCTAAATACGAGTGGACAGCCGTGCCCGCCTCAAACACCTGCCTGCGGGACGGAGAATATCCGGCTGCCTGGCAACGCTGGGCAGCAACATAAGGACGAACCGAGCGAGCGTTCGCACTGCAGTGAGCCGCAAAGTTCTCCTCTGCAATGTCGATGACTTCATGTCCTGCAAGATATTATCCACGTCACGCATGAACGGATCTTCCTCTCTGCAAGCATGCCTGGCGCAGGGATAGGACAGCGCACCCCTGTGATTGACCATGAAAATGGACACATGATGGCATCGGCGCTTGTGCGGGCGCATATGATGTGCCCGCCCCGCCATGGGGCAGCCCGATTTCAGCAGGAGGGGTCAACATGAATGCCCTGGTTGTCACGCAACGGGCAGGGCCCACCATGTGCGCTCCCATCCAGAAGCAAAGCCCACCTCCGGCAATACCATTGATGCCAAACCGGAACGGAGCGCACCAGAGCCAGCATGGTTAAACAGAGGCGTTTGGCGGTCCAACTGCTGGACACGCTGGTCCAAAACCGCGCTGCCGGCATCAGTGCGGTCTTTCTGTTCCTGCTGTTCCTCTGTGCCGCCTTCGCCGGTATCATCGCCCCCTTTGACCCTCTGGAAATCGATGCGGAGCAGGTTTTGCAGCCCCCGAGTGCAGACCACTGGTTTGGCACGGACGACACGGGCCGGGATGTTTTGAGCCGCGTCATCTGGGGCGCCCGGCTGTCTTTGCGCATTGGTCTCATTTCTTCGGGCATCGCCACCCTGGCGGGACTGGTGCTGGGCCTGATCAGCGGGTTCCTGGGCGGGGCGATCAGTTTTGTCATCTTGCGGGCCATGGATCTCCTGCTGGCATTTCCCGGGGTGCTCCTGGCCATCGTCATTGTGGCCATCCTGGGTCCCGGTCTGGAAAACGTCATGATCGCGGTGGGCATCAGCGCCGTGCCCGCCTTTACCCGGGTGGTCCACAGCAGCGCGCTGTCCATCAGCCAGGCGGATTTCGTGGAGGCGGCGCGTCTGATCGGCGGCTCGAAAGGCCGCATCATCACCCGCCACATACTGCCCAACATTCTGGCCCCGGTCATTGTCCTCTCCACCCTGCAGGTCGCGAGCGCCATTTTTGGAGCCGCCTCGCTGAGCTTCATTGGCCTGGGCGCCCAGCCGCCCACACCGGAGTGGGGCGCCATGGTCAGCCGGGGCCGCTACAATCTGCGGGACGCGATGTGGCTGTCGACCTTCCCGGGTCTGGCCATTGCCCTCGTGGTCATTGCCATCAACATCCTGGGGGACGGCCTGCGGGACGCGCTCGATCCCCGCATGCGCATCCGCTGACTCCGTCCCTCAGGACACAAGACCGGATCCCCGATTCGCGGTGCCAGGCCCGGCGGCAGGCGGGATGGTCATGGCCCTGATTCGGCCGCGTTCCCTCTGCCGGCTGCACCGCGCGCAGGGCCGGTGTGCCGTTGGGATACAATGGGACCCTGCGAACGAGACAGGCGAGAGCCGAGCCCGTGTTGTGGCACATCCGGGAATGCGGCTGCCCCGTCCGTATTGTTGATTGTTTGTCGCTTGTATACCTTAAGGAGAAATGGAATGCCCAAGATTCAGCATCGTGCCCTATGGGCTCTGTTGTTGTGTGTCATGCTGGTCGCCGGCGCGTGTGTGGCACCCACCGGCACTGCGCCCGTGGCCGAGGAGGACATGGCCGCCCTCGCCGAAAGCATGGGGTCAGGCAGCTTGACCATCGGGATCCGCAACGTGGACTACGACACGTTCGACCCGCACGCCAGCGCCTTTACCCAGGCCGCCTACGTGTTTCGCAACATTTTTGATCGGCTGATCTACCTGGATCAGGACGCCAATTACGTCGGCGGCCTGGCCACGGCCTGGGAGGCCTCCGAGGATGCCACGGAGTGGACGCTGACGCTGCGCGACGACGTGACGTTCCACGACGGCAGCGCCTTGACCGCCGGCGTAGTCAAGTTCAACTTCGACCGCATGAAGGATCCGGCCACGGAATCCAAGCAGGCCGGCCCGTTGCTCGGCTCCTATGCCGGGTCGGAGGTAATCGACGACACGACCTTGAAGGTCACGTTCGAGACGCCGTACGCCCTCTTCCCCTTTGCGCTGTCCTCCCCCTTCATGGGCATCGTCTCGCAACAGGCGGTCGAGGAGCATGGCGCCAATTTCAACGAAGCGCTGGTGGGCTCCGGCCCCTTCAAGTTCGTCAGCGAAATTCCCGGCAACGAGGTCGTGCTCGAACGGAACGACGACTACAACTGGGGCCCGGCCATCTTCCATGCAGGACCGGCCCACTTGGAGTCCGTGGTCTTCCGGTTCATCCTGGAAGAGGAAGCCCGACTGTCCGCGCTGGAAACCGGCGAGGCCTTGATCATTGACGAAGTGCCCCCCGGTGCCGTCGATCGCGTGCAGGCGAATCCCGCCACGACCGTTCTGGGCGCCCCCAAGGTCGGGTTGGCGCGCGGCATCCACTTCAACACCACCTATCCCCCCACGGACGATATCCGGATCCGGCAAGCCATCATGCACGCCATTGATCGGGACGAAATCGATCAGATCGTGTTCAAGGGGGTCTACCCGGTGGCCCATCAACTGCTGACGCGGGGCGTGAAGTTCTACGACGACAGCGTGGAAAACATGTTCCCCTTCGATCCCGAACGGGCCGTGGCGCTCCTGGAAGAGGCGGGCTATACCGAGATCAACGAAGACGGCTATCGCACGAAAGACGGCGAAGTGCTTTCGATCTTCCATGCCACCTTCCCGGGCTATGTGGCCGAGCTGCCGGCCGAAGTGATTCAGGCCCAATTGAAGCGCGTGGGCATCGAATTCCTGGTCAACGTGATGACGGGCACTGCCATGATGGACGGCATGGCCTCCACGGACAGCACGTTCAACACGGCGCTCATTGGCACCTACAGTCCCGATCCGGGCCTGTTCCTGGATCGCATGTATCACTCCAGCACGATCGGGACCCGCAACTGGTCGCACTGGGCCACCGACGAGCTGGACACCCTGCTGCGGCAGGGCCTGGAAACCGGCGACGAGGCTGAGCGCCAGGCAATCTACGCGCAGGTGCAGCAGATCATCAACGAGAATGCACTGGGGGCCGGCATCTATGCCAATGTGTCGGTCTTCGGGGTCAGCGCCAGCGTGGAGGGATTCCAGTTCGACCCCTACGCGCATCCCGAAATCTTTGACGTGTCCATTGCCGAATAACCCTTTGTCTTGACCGGAGAAGAGCGGGGGCGGTCCCCGCTCTTCTCGTTTCAGCCCGGAGCTGCCGCCGGGAGTTGTCCCAGGAGCCACAGCATGAAATACCATCTGAGCGCGCAGGAATTTGAGAGACGGCTCGACCGCATGCGGACCTACATGGAACAGCATGGTCTGGCCGGTCTGGTGGTGTTCAATGCCACGCGCACCTTCTATCTCAGCGGTTTCCACCATCTGGCCACAGAACGGCCCGTAGTCCTGGTGGTGCCGCTGCACGGGGCCCTGGCGTTGCTCGTGCCCCGCCTGGAAGAGGAGAACATCCCGGTCCGGAATCCCAACATCACCGAAATGAAGGTGTACCGGGAGTACCCGGGGCTGAAGCATCCCATGGTGTACCTGGCGGAGTTGCTGGGAGACAAGGGCCTCGCCGAAAGCAAGCTGGGCGTGGACAGTGCGGGTTGGGGCGGCGGCATGGGATACCGCGGCCCGAATCTGGCCGAAGTGGTGCCCAGGGCCACGTTGCACCCCGTGGGCGAGGTCATCGACGACATGCGGACCGTCAAGTCGGCGGAGGAAATCGAGCTCATTCGCCTGAGCGCCATGTTCGGGAATGTCACGCACGGCTTTCTGCAGGACTACATGCAGCCGGGAGCGGTGGAGGTGGACGTGGCTCTGCGCGCCAGTCGGGACGGCACGGCCTTCATGGTCAAGGCCCTGCCCCAGGAATGGGAACCGCACGGCAGGGCCGAAGGCGCCTACGCCAGCTTCACCTCCGGTCCCAAGACCGCCTTCAATCACCGGCGGGCCGGGGGACGGCGTCTCCGGCCTGGCGACGTCATCCTTACGTATGCCGGGGCCGAGGTGGGAGGCTACACCAGCGAACTGGAGCGCACCCTCATGATGGCTCCCTTGACCGACGATCATCGCCGCTATTTCGAATTGGAGGTGCAGGCGCAGAATGTGGCCTTTGACGCCATCCGGCCCGGCGCCAGGATGCGCGATGTCGAGGCGGCCGTGAATGCCTTCCTGGAACAGCACGATCTCTACGATCTGACCCGCACGCATATCGGCCATGCCATTGGCATTGAGGGGCACGAAGGCCCGTTCCTGGATCTGGGGGACGACACCGAGATCCAGGTCGGGTTCTGTCTGACGGTCGAGCCCTGCCTCTTCCTGCCGGGCTTTGCCGGCTTCCGGCACTCGGACACCGTGGTCGTGACCGAAGACGGGATTGACATGATTACGTACTATCCCCGCGACCTCGAAAGCCTGACCATTCCAGGCCCAGGCTGAGACGGAGACACCGCGGCCCACGGCCGGCAACCCGACGGCACCTCATGCCTGAAGCCCTGACCGTCCTGTCGTCCCAGGTCAAACTCACCGACCCGCATGTGGTCAACGACCAGGCCGAACACCTGAATCTGCTGCAGGCGCTCTTCGAACCCCTGGTCCAGCGGTCAGGCCCGTACTTCGCCCCTTGTCTGGCCGAATCCTGGTCGGTGAGCGCGGATGCCCGGATTTGGGATTTCCGGCTGCGTTCCGGAGTCCGGTTTCACAATGGAGAGGCGCTCGGGACCGAAGCAGTGGTCTCCAGTCTCGAGCGCGCCCGGGCCCCGGATGTGGGTGGTGTCCTGGGCACGGAAGGTCTGCTGCACAGTTATCTCAAGGACACAGTCATCGAGATCGTGCACCCGGACGCGGTGCGCCTGATCATGGCCGAACCGATGGCGGATCTCCTGGACCTGATGGCCGACATTCCCATTCTGCCGGTCGCCGGCGGCGACCGCGACATGTTGCAGCACCCCGTGGGCAGCGGGCCCTACCGTCTGGACGCCATGGCTGCCCGGGATATCGTCATGACGGCCCACACCGCCCACTGGCGACACGGCACACCGGCTTTTCCCGTCCTCCAATGGCAGGCCGAGCCGGACCCCGATGTGCGGATCGGACGGCTGGGGCGCGGCGAGGCCGATCTGATCACCCAGGTGCCGCCCGCCCGGGCGGCCTCGATCGAGGCTGCCGGCACGGGGAGAGCCGTCACCGTCCCCAGCAATGTCTGCACGGTCTTCATGTGCAATGCCCGCGCAGGCGTCTGTACGGATGCCAGAGTACGCCAGGCCCTCAACTATGGCTTTGACCAAAAGCGGTTGATTGCCCGCGTGACCCAGGATACCGCCTTGCCTCTGAGCGGGCCTCTGACCGCCAAACACTTTGGCCACGACGCGGCCCTGTCCCCCTACCCTTATGCGCCGGACAGGGCGCGCGCGCTGCTGCAAGAGGCCGGGTTCGGACAAGGCATGCAGCTGACCTTGGATGTCCCGGTCGTATTGCCGGATGAAGCCCGGGCACTGGCCCGTTTTCTGGCTGCACAATACCGGCGGCTGGGCGTGGAAACGCACATTGTCGAACACCCGGACCGGGCCGCGTATGCGCAGGCCGTCAAGACCAAGCGCATTCACGATGCCTGCTGCTTTGACTCTTCGCCGATCAGCACCTTCCGTCTGCTGCGCGAGAAGTTTCGTTCCGACCTGTCCGGGCCCTGGTGGCTGGGCTTTGACGACGCGGAGCTGAACGGCATTCTGACGCAGGCCCAAGCCACCGTCGACCCGGGACGCAGAGCCGCCCTGTACCAGGCCACACACCGCATATTGCAGGCCCAAGCCCCGTGGATCTACCTGTACAACCCGCTGGATTGCTGGGGAGTTTCGGCCCGCCTGCCCGGCTGGCAACCCACTGTCCACGGTTTGGTAGCATTCGGCTGAATTCCGGTCCCCGGTGGCCCGTGTCCCCGCGGTTCGCAACGCCTGTCTGCGCCCTGGCTTCCCTGATGCGAACCACGCCTGTCTGTCGTTAGGACACCCTGTTCATGACCGCATTTGTCCTGCAACGTTTCCTGGCCTTGATTCCGCTCCTGGTCGGAGTGTCGTTTTTGGTGTTTCTCATGGCACAGCTGGTGCCGGGGGATCCCGTCATGATGATGCTGGGAGAGTACAGCGTGGCCTCGGCCGAGGACATTGCACAGCTGCGCGCCCAGCTGGGCTTCGACGATCCCTGGCACGTGCAGTATGGCCGTTATCTCGGCGGCTTGCTGCAGGGCGACCTGGGTGAATCGATGCGCTCGCGCAAACCGGTCTCCAAGCTCATTCTGCAGCGCCTTCCCCGCACCCTGGAACTGACGCTGGCCGCGTTGGCCTTTGCCATTGTGTTCGGCACGACCATGGGGATCATCGCCGCGTTGCACCACAACCGCTGGCTCGATTATGTCGCGGTCACGATTGCCCTGCTGGGCGTGTCCATTCCCGGATTTTGGCTGGCGCTGCTTTTGATCCTGGTGTTCTCGGTCACTTTGGGCTGGCTGCCGGTCCTGAGCTCGCCTGGGATCCCGGGCCTGATCCTGCCGACCCTGGCCTTGGGCCTGTGGGCCGGTGGCACCATTGCCCGCCTTGTGCGTTCGGGCATGCTGGAAGTCATGCGCCAGGACTACGTGCGGACCGCCCATGCCAAGGGACTGCCGGATCGGTCGGTGCTGTTCCAGCATGCCTTGCGGAATGCCCTGCTGCCGGTCGTGACCGTCGTGGGCTTGCAGTTCGGTCAAGTCCTGGCCGGCACCGTGATTATCGAGGCCGTCTTTTCCCGCCCCGGACTGGGCCTGATGCTGGTCAATGCCATTGTGGCCAAGGATTTCCCGCTGGTGCAGGGCATTGTCATGTTTGTCGCCGCGGCCTATATTGTGGTCAATTCGCTGGTGGAGATCCTGTACGTCTGGATTGACCCGCGTATTCGGTACGCGCAGTGACTCTCCGGGCCTCCCTGCGCGGTGGCCCTTGCCGCCCCACGGTGGCGGTTCCGCCGCCGTAGGGCGGTGGCGGGGAAGACGGTGCCCGCCAGACCGCGGGACCGGCGTGGACCAGACTACAGCTGCAGCAGGCGTTCGGGATTGGTCTTGACCATGGTCCTGATATCGTCCGGCGTGATCCCCAGGTCCAGCATGCAGGCAATAAACTGGCGCAACCCCTCCACCGGCGTAGACAAGGCATAGCGGCCAAAGTCCGTGGACATGATGCAGTGGCGGGCGCCAATGGCGTTGATCTGGCGGGCCACTTCCGTGATGCCCCCCGCGGGAGCCGTCTGCATGCCCTCGTCAATGGAAATGTATTCCTTCTCGACGTAGTAGTGAGTCAGGGGAATGGGCGTGGCCGCGGTGTACGCGGCGAAGGAAAACTCGATAAAGGCGCCCTTGGCGGCCATGGCCTGCAACGTTTCAATGGGAGCAATCTTGGTTACGGAACTGGACACAATCACGTTGCCGCATCCGTATCTTTCCTTGAGTTCCACAAGCTGCACCGCCTCTTCCACCGAGACATGCCCCGTGTCCACATAGACATGCGGGTGGGCGGCAATCAGCTGCAAAATCTCGTCCAGCGGCTCGTCTGGATCCCCGTGCAGAGGTATGCGGATGCATCGGTCCAGTTCTTCCGTCTTGAACTTCGGGTAGATCTCGGACAGGGGCGTAAAGTGGCCATCAATGAAGCGTCCTTCGCGCGACGCCTGAAAATAGGTGGAGTGGGCTCCGAAACTGATGTACTTGGCGCAGTCGCCATAATGCAACGCCGTCTTCACGGCCCTTGGGTTCATGCCTCCGTATACGGTGTTCAGGATCAGGCCGCCAAAGGTCTGAAAGTCAGGCACAATCTTGTTTACGAGCCAAGAGGTGCCATTGGTCATTTCGAACACGTCCAGCAGGACAATGGCCTGCATCCCCGCGGCCTTGGCCTCCTGGGCAGCCTCAAAGGGGTCCACACGGCGCGGGCTTGATGTCAGGTGGGGACCTGCGTGCACGTGAATGTCGATTGCACCCTGCAGCAAGCTGTACGTCAGGTCAAGGGAACGACCTTCGGGTAGAGATCTCACCAACTGTCCTCCAGCAACAAGAATGGCGACTGTGCAAATCGGGACCAGCACGGCAGGGCTTTGCCATGGTGCAGGGTTAACTTCCATGTGCGTGATCGCAGTGTGCCCATGACAACCCGTCCTTTGTACCCGGACAGTCTCTGTACAAGAGTACGAGTCCCCGTCACGGCCGTCAAGTCCCGCTGTTGCACGCCTCGGGGAGCAAGGGCGCCACAGGACAATGGCGCCATGGCCGTCCATGAGCAAACACCGCGGTTGCCCGGTGCCTGTCCGCTCTCCGAGGCCGGGGAGCCTCGATGGTATCATGCAGGGGTGGCTGGGCCGCCACGTTGGCCGCGCCACGAGGAGTGGGCGCATGGAGATGCTCGTTCAGAAAGAGACACTGGCCGCCTTGATCACGGAGGACCCCTTCTGTGTGCAGGAAGGCGTCAAGACCTTGGAATCGAAACACCATCACGAACGCCTGACGCAGATCGAGCAGGACCTGCGGCTGCATCTTCGGCGGCAGGCCCTGCCTTGTGAACTCACCAGCGATCTGCTGATCCGGAACGTGCCGCTGCGGGAGGGTCTGGCCCCGGACATTGCCCTCTGGCCGGGACGGCAGGCCCTGGACCCGGAGGTGGACTACCAGTCGCTGGTCCTGTCCGCGGAGCTGTGCCCTGCGCTGGTGCTGGAGGTCACGTCCAAGAGCACGGTCGAGGCCGACCAGGAGACCAAGTACGAGATCTATCGGTTGGCGGGCATCGCGGAGTACTGGCTGTATGACCCCCTGGGGTACACCGGCGGGCCGCCGCTGCGGGGCTGGCAGCTGAGGGACACGGGCTATGTGCCGATCGCGGGTCGGTGGGGGCTGGTGGCGGGACAGGAGGCGCTGCTCTATCCCAGCGCGATCCTGGAGACCGCCTGGGGGCTGGAGCACGACATCGAGCTGCGGTTGCGGGATCCGGTGCGGGCGGACTGGTACCGGATGACCCCGGGTGCACTGGACCGGGCGGAGGCCCGTGCCCACCGGGCGGAAACCGAGGCCCAGCAGGCGGAAGCCCGTGTCCAGCAGGCGGAAGCCCGCGCCCAGCAGGCGGAAGCCCGTGCCCACCAGACGGAAATCGAGGCCCAGCAGCGGGAAGCCCGTTTGCAGCAGGAAATACAGCGCCTGCGCGCGCAGGCGGAGACAGAGGCCGACCAGGACTGAATGGCAGCGGGAACCGGTGGGCATCCCCATGGCAATACAGCAGTGTCCGTTTCCGCGGCAGGCTTCCTGATGCAACCAGCAGACACAATCCACGCCTTGCAGATTGACGGTCAGAGATTGCTTCTGGATCTGGAGGAACTCGCGGCCATCGGCGCCGATTCCAAGGGAGGCGTTTCCCGCATCGCCTATGGCCCCGCAGACCGAGCGGGACGAGAGTGGGTTCGCCGCCAGTTTGAGAGCCTGGGGCTGCAGGTCCATACCGACAGCGTCGGCAACGATGCCTGGATCTACCCGGGTCTGGCACCGTCACTGGACCCCATTGGCCTCGGTTCGCACACTGACACGGTCCCCCATGGCGGACGCTATGACGGGGCCCTGGGGGTGCTGGCCGCGCTGGCCGTGGTGCGCGCCCTGGACCAGCATTCCTGTCACCTGCAGCATCCGGTCGAGGTCATTAACTTTGCGGCGGAAGAGGCCACGATGTCGGGGGCGACTTTCGGCAGTCGGGCCATGGTCGGCACCTTGGCGGACGATGTGATGCAGCAGCGGGCCTGGGATAGCCGCCCGGTGGCGGAGCATTTGCGAGACGCCGGCATTGCGCCGGACCATATTGGCCGGGCGCGCCGCCAGACCGGGCTGGCAGCCTTCCTGGAATTGCACATCGAACAGGGCCGCAGGCTGGAAACGGCACAGGTCCCCATCGGCATAGTGGAGGGCATCGCCGGGATTCGCAGGTACGAAGCCACATTCCAGGGCTACGCCAATCACGCCGGCACCACCCAAATGGAGGATCGGCAAGATGCCTTGGTCATGGCCGCCCCCTATGTCCTGGAGGTCAAGCAGATTGCCGAAAGGCACGGCATTGTGGGCACGGTAGGCAAAATGGACATCTTGCCTGGCGCCCCCAACGTCATTCCAGGACAGGTCATCGCAAATCTGGAAATCAGGGGGCTGGACGCAAAGGTCCTTGACCTTGCCGAAAGTGAACTGGCGGCCATGGCGCAGGCCTTGGGGGGGCGCCTCGGGCAGACTTCCGCCAAGCCGCCCGTGGATTCCGACCCCTTGCTGGTCAGGGCCCTGGAAACGGCATCCGCGGCCCACGGCTTCGCCTCCCTGCGCATGGCCAGCGGGGCAGGTCACGATGCCATGTGCATCGCGGAAATAGCCCCCCAAGCCATGGTGTTTGTGCCCAGCCGCCATGGAGTGAGCCATGCCCCTGACGAATTCACGGCGCCAGAGGACTGTGTCGCCGGAGCGCAAGTCCTGTGCACAGCGCTCTTGACGCTGGACGCATGGCTGGAGGCCACCCCCTGATCATGAGGGAGCAAAAGAATGGCAGGGGATTTTGATCTGTTGATTGCGGGAGGTCAAATCGTGACTCCCGACACCGTGATCTCAGGCTCCCTTGGGGTGACAGAGGGCAAGATCGCCCAGCTGTTCGGACCCGGCGAGACCCCGGCAGCCCGCGCGCGCCTGGATGCCCGCGGGCTGCACATCCTGCCGGGACTGATCGACACGCACGTGCACATCCGGGCGCCGGCCCGTCCGGACCGCGAGGATTTCGTGTCGGGCACGAGCGCGGCCGCCGCCGGAGGCATCACCACCATCCTGGAGATGCCAATATCCGACCCCTCCGTGAATTCGGCGGCGGCATTGACCCGGCGCATGGCGCAACTGCAGCCGCAGGCCTTGATCGATTTCGGACTGTACGGATCCATATCGCCGGACAACATGGAGGAGATTCCCTTGATGGCAGAGGCGGGGGCCATTGCCTTCAAGACCTTCATGACCAACCCGCCCCCGGGACGCGCGGACGAATTTGCGGGGCTGTGTTGCCCGGACCCGGCCGATCTGCATGACCTGATGGAGGAGGTTGCCAAGACCCCATTGCTCCACTGTTTTCACTGTGAACATGCCGGCTTGCTGGCACTGTTCCTGGACAAGGTGCGCGCCAGCGGGGACGTCACGGGCATGGCCCATGCCCGGAGCGCGCCGCCCATTGTGGAAGACCTGGCGGTGGCCAGCCTCCTGGTCTTTGCCGAACTGTTCCGCAGTCGCGTGCAGATCGTGCATCTCTCCAGTTTCAAGGCAGCCCAGCTGGTCCGGGAAGCCAAGGCCAGGGGCGTGGACGTTTCGGTGGAAACCTGTCCCCAATACCTGTTTCTCACGATGGAGGCGCTGGTCCAGCATGGACCGTTTGCCAAGTGCAACCCCGCGCTGCGCACGGCAGAGGCAGTGGAACGGCTGTGGCCGTATCTTCAGGATGGGACCATCGACCTCATTGGTTCCGACCATTCCCCCTACGTGGAGTCGGAAAAGACCATCGGCCAGGACGACATTTTTCGGGCCACGGCGGGGGTGCCCGGCCTGGAATCCATGCTCCCCCTGATGTTGACCGCGGTCAATCAAGGCAGACTGACCCTCCCTGCCCTGACCCGTCTCATGAGTCTGAATGCCGCGCGGCGCTTCCGGCTGCCGACCAAGGGGCAAATCCAGGCGGGCCTGGATGCGGACCTGACCTTGGTGGACATGAACTCCGAGTGGTCCTTTGACCGCCATCGGACCTTTTCCAAGGGAGGCGCCAACATGCATGTGTACCACGGCCTTCCGATGCGCGGGCAGGTCAGGGCCACTCTGGTGCGAGGGAAGGTGGTCTTGCAAGACGGACAGGTCGCGGCGCAGCCGGGGCATGGCAAGTGCCTTCGGCCCGCCATGTAGGCCACCCGGCAGCCTGCGAGCCGTCTTTCCCCCAAACCCCTCTGCGACCCTGCGACCACGCGGGCGGGGGAAACCCCCGCCCCATCCCTCGCTGGGCCCTGTGACTGCGGCGAGTGGTCCGTCTTCCTCCGTACGGTCCTGCGGCGCACGAAGGCCCAGAGCCTTTTCTTGCACAGGTCCGACGCTGGTTATAATTGAGGCTCTCGCACATCCCCCAGGGGATTTTGCAATTGCATATCCAGCCTGCAGGAGATTTTCCATGCCTTCGATGCGTACTTTGTGGCCCAAGTCTGGGCTTTTGTCACTGTGCTTGATTCTGGTTCTGCTGTTGGCCGCTTGTGGAGCCCCCACCGCCCCCGCCGCGGAAAGCGGCGACGAGGCCATGGCGGCCGAACCCGCAGACAGCGACGACATGATGGCCGATGACGGCGCCTATGGGGAATCGCCCCTGTTGGCCGCACGGGTCGCGGCGGGCGAACTGCCTCCGGTCGAAGAGCGTCTGCCGGTCGAGCCCTTTGTGGTCAGCCAGCGCATGCTGGTGGTCAGCTACGACACCGAAATCGGCACGTATGGCGGCACCATGCGCCTGCCCCAGGAAGGGTCCGGCGGCGATCCACACATTTACATTGGCTCCGTGGAACCGCTGGTGTGGGCCCCCGGCGCTTTCAACTACGACATGGGCATCCACGGCAACGTGCTCGCGGACTGGGAAGCCAATGCCGACAACACGGTCTTCACCATGCATATGCGGGAAGGGCTCAAGTGGTCCGACGGGCAGCCGGTCACCACCGGTGACGTGGACTTTGCCTGGAACGAAGTGATCACGAACGAGGAAATCACCGCCAACGTGCCCGGTTACCTGCGCACGGGGTCTTCGTCGGAGGCCGCGGTCGCCACGGTGGACATCATCGACGACTACACGTTTGTGGTGACCTTTGACGACAAGTACGGCAGTTTCCCGGCCCAGCTGGCCATCGCCCAGTGGCGCGGCTATCAGGACTTCATCAAACCCGCCCATTACCTGCAGCAGTTCCACGGGGACTACGCGGATGAGGCCGATCTGGCCGCCATGATGGAGGAGGAATCCATCGAGGACGGCAACTGGGCCACCTTGTTCAATGCCAAGCAGATGGCGTACAACCTGTGGCGGGCCATCAACGAGGACGGCTTCGGTCATCCGGTGCTGACCCCCTGGGTCATGCAGGATTTCGGCGGCGGCGTCTGGAACTTTGAGCGCAATCCCTACTACTTCAAGGTGGACGAGGCCGGCAACCAGCTGCCCTACATCGACCGGGTGCAGATGCTGCTCATGCAGGACCGCGAAACCACCGTCCTGAAGGTGCTGCAAGGCGAAGTGGACTATCTGGGCGAACGCAGCTCCCTCAAGAATCTGCCGTTGCTCAAGGAAGCGGAGGCCAACGGTGTGCTGAATGTGTTCATTCCGCGCATGCACCGTCTGCCCATCAACTTCACACTGAACCTGACCTATGACGATCCCGTCTTCCGGCAGGTCACCAACGATGTGCGATTCCGCGAAGCCATGAACCTGGCGATCAACAACGAAGAGATCATCCAGACCTTCTATCTGGGCGCCTTCGCCAAGCCGCCCTCGGATTCCAATCATCCCGAATACAATCTGGACAAGGCCAACCAGATTCTGGACGACATGGGCCTCTCCGCGCGCGGAGAGGACGGTTTCCGCCTGGGACCGGACGGCAATCCCTTCGAAATCATCTTCGAACCGGCCCCGGTGTCCCAGGACCACGTGCCCATGACCGAGCTGATCGCCGAGTACTGGAAGGCCGCCGGTATCAACACTTCGGTGAAATCGGGCGAATGGAGCCTGATTCGCGAGAAGTGGCTCGCCAACGACGTCCAGGGCATGTCCCTGTGGAACCACGAGGACATCTGGCCCAGCGCAGGTTGGGACGACTATCTGCCTGGCAATTTCTGGGGCCGTGAATGGGCGCAGTACATGACTTCACGGGGAGAAGCGGGCGAAGAGCCGCCGGCCGGAGTGCTGGAGCTCTATGACCTGCACACGGCCTTTTTGCAAGCCCCCATTGGCACGTCGGAAAGCGCCGACGCGCTGGCGGCGCTGTATGCCAACATCCGCGACAATCACTGGACCTTCAATCCGATCGAAGAGTCCTATTACCCCACCAGTACCCATGTGCGGCTCCAGAATGTCCCGGTGGGACAAGTCGAGGAAATGGGCATTGTCATCATGTACGGCATGGAAGAGTGGTACATCGATGAGTAGCAGGGCCGGCTGAAGGTCTTTGCACCAGACTGTCCCGGGAGGGGCCGGCTCCGGTAGCCGCCCCTCCCGCTTTTTCGCCTTGCCGGATCCGGACCCATGACGGAATACATCCTGCGGCGCTTCCTGTTGCTGGTGCCGATGCTGTTTGTCATCTCGGCAATGGTCTTCTTCCTGATCCAGTTGCCGCCGGGCGACTTCATGAGCACGTTCATCGCCAATCTGGAAGAAGGCGGTGTGCGCGTGTCGGACGAACAGGCAGCCGCGCTGCGGCGGCAGTATGGCCTGGACCGGCCCGCGGTCCTGCAGTACGCCATCTGGATCAGGAACATCGTGCTGGAAGGAGACTGGGGGCGCTCCTTCAGCTGGAACCGCCCGGTTGCCGATGTACTGGCCGAACGGGTACCCTTGACGGCCGCCGTCTCCTTGGCCTCCACGATCTTTGTCTTTGCCGTAGCCGTTCCCATTGGCATCTTTTCGGCCACCCACCAGTATTCCTTTCTGGACTATTTCTTCACTTTCTTCGGATTTATCGGCATCTCCATCCCGCCGTTCATGCTGGCCCTCATCTTGATGTGGGGCGTGTTCGTGCTCTTTGACTGGCGGGTGGGCGGTCTGCTCGCGCCCGAATACATGGATCAGCCCTGGAGTCTGGCCAAGGTGGGCAATCTGTTGTCCCGCATCTGGTTTCCCGTGTTCATCATCGGTCTGAGCGGAACGGCCGGCCTGATGCGCGTCATGCGCGGCAATCTGCTGGACGAACTGCGCAAGCAATATGTGGTGACCGCCCGGGCCAAGGGCATTCCCGAGCTGCGCGTCCTGTTCTATTATCCGGTCAAGATTGCCATCAACCCCGTCATCAGCACCATCGGCTGGATTCTGCCCGGCATCGTGGCCGGCGAAGTCCTGGTCTCCATCGTGCTGAATCTGCAGACCACCGGCCCCGTGCTGTTTGACGCCTTGCTGGCCCAGGACATGTATCTGGCCGGCGGCATCACGCTCATCCTCAGCATGCTGGTGGTGATCGGCAATCTGGTGGCCGATCTGCTGCTAATCTGGGTCGATCCCCGCATTCGTTACGAGGGCACGGCAGAGTGAGCATAGCCGAACTCGATGTGGCCCCGACTCACATCGCCCCGGAATTGGCGGAGGACAGCTACTACCGCGCGACCCAGTGGCAGTTGATCTGGTGGGCGTTTCGACGTCACACCTTGGCCCGCATCGGCCTGCTGGTCCTGGGCATCCTCTATGTCCTGGGCATATTCTGCCAATTTGTCAGCCCCTACCGGCCGCTGGACCGCTTCGCCGGATACCTGGACGCGCCGCCTCATCGCCTCCGCATTCGGGCCGAAGGCCGGCTGGTGCGGCCGTACATTCTGGATGTGGAACCCATTTTGGACATGGAGACGTTCCGGACCGTCTACACGCCCAAGGAAGACGGCGTCCGGCATCCCGTGCGCCTGCTGCCCCTCGGGCCCGAATACAAATTCCTGGGCCTCTTCCAAACCCAACGGCACCTGTTCGGCACCGGGGACGTGCCCGTTTTTCTCTTTGGCACCGACCGGTTGGGGCGGGATCTCTTTACGCGCACCATGTACGGCGCACGCATTTCGCTCACTATCGGGCTGGTCGGCGTGGCCATGAGCTTCATTCTGGGTCTGCTGATCGGCGGGGCCGCAGGCTACTTCGGCGGCATCGTGGATCAGGTCGCCATGCGCTCCATCGATTTCATCCTGTCCATTCCCACCATTCCCTTGTGGATGTCCCTGTCGGTCGCCCTGCCCCGCGACTGGTCCGTGGAAAACACCTATTTCTTCATCACCCTGATCCTGTCCCTGATTTCCTGGCCGGCCCTGGCCCGGCAAGTGCGCGGCAAGTTCCTGTCCCTGCGTGAGGAGGATTTCGTGACCTCCGCCCGGCTGGTGGGTTCCCACGAAATGCGGATCATGGCCGTGCATCTTTTCCCCTCGTTCACCAGCCACATGATCGTGACCCTGACCTTGATGATTCCGGGCATGATCATTGGCGAAACGGCCCTGAGCTTCCTGGGCCTGGGCATGCAGCCGCCGGCGGTCAGCTGGGGAGTGCTGCTGGAAGATGCCCGCAACGTGGTCACCCTGGCCCTGCACCCATGGAAACTGTTGCCCTGTCTCTTCGTCATCGTGACCGTCCTGATGTTCAACTTCCTGGGCGACGGGATGCGGGACGCCGCTGATCCATATGCCCAATAGCGCCCGGCCCATGGACCACGTGCACGACTGGGTCCTGTCCATCCGGAATCTGGTCACCCACTTTGAATTTGACGAAGGGACCGTGCGGGCGGTGGATGATGTCACCTTGGAGGTCGCCCGGGGCAAGACCCTGGGCATTGTGGGCGAAAGCGGCTGCGGCAAGAGCGTGATGGCCCAGTCGGTGCTGCAGATTGTGGGCAGTGGAGGTCGCATCAAGCAGGGCGAAATCCTGCTGCAGGAAGACGGGGAGACAGTCAATCTGGCGGACCTGGAGCCGGACAGCCGCGCGATGCGCGATGTGCGGGGCCGGGAGGTGGCCATGATTTTCCAGGAACCCAAGAACGCCTTTTCCCCCGTGCACACCATAGGCTGGCAGATCCGGGAAGCGATCCTGTTTCATGAGGACATCGCGGAGGAAGCGGCCCAGGACAGGGTTGTGGACCTGCTGGGCAAGGTGGGCATCCCCGACCCGCGGCAGCGCGCCAGCGTCTATCCCTTTGAACTCTCCGGCGGCATGCTGCAGCGGGCCATGATTGCCATGGCCCTGGCCTGCGGGCCGCGGGTGTTGATCGCCGACGAGCCCACGACGGCCCTGGATGTCACCATTCAGGCCCAGATCCTGGACCTGTTGCGCTCCCTGCAGGAGGAGACGGGCACGGCCATTCTCTTCATCACCCATGACATGGGCGTGATTGCGGAAATGGCCGACGAAGTCATCGTCATGTACCTGGGTCAAGTGGTGGAAAAGGCTTCGGTCTGGTCCCTGTTCGATGAACCCAAGCATCCCTATACCCAAGCCCTGCTGGAGTCCATTCCACATCTGGGCGAGACTCAGCAGCACCGCCTCAAGTCCATTGTCGGCAATGTGCCCGATCCCTACAACCTGCCCCCCGGCTGCCGCTTCCACACCCGTTGCGAGTTCATGAAGCCGGGCGTCTGTGACACCACCCAACCGCGCACGATTGACATCAGCCATGGTCACACTGTGGCGTGTATGCTCTATGACGAGAGTGTGGACCATGGCTGACAGGGACAGGGTGCCGCTGCTGAAGGTGCAGAACCTCCGAAAGTACTATCCCATGCGCAAGGGGCTGCTGAAACGGCTGGTGGGCGAAATCAAGGCCGTGGACGATGTGTCCTTCCAGATTTACCCGGGCGAAACGGTCGGGCTGGTGGGCGAGTCGGGCTGCGGCAAGAGCACGGTGGCCAAGTCCATCATTCGGGCCGTGGCCCCCACGGCCGGGCGCGTCCTGTTTCATCTGGAGGAAGAAGTCCAGGATCTGGCCCAACTGGAAAAAGAGGCCTTGAAGCGCGCCCGCCGCCATATCCAGCTGGTGTTTCAGGACCCTTTCACATCGCTGAATCCCCGGCAACGCGTACGCGACATTGTGGGGGAACCGCTGAAAGTCAACGAAGGGGCCACCAGGGAGGGTCTGGAGAACCGGGTCAGCGAACTGATGTCGGCGGTGGGCCTGCGCCCGGAATACATGGTGCGCTACCCGCATGCGTTCAGCGGCGGCCAACGTCAGCGCATTGGGATTGCCCGGGCCTTGGCCCTGCATCCCAAACTGATCATTTGTGACGAACCGGTGTCCGCCCTGGACGTGTCCATCCAGGCCCAAATCCTGAACCTGCTGAAAGACCTGCAGGGCGAATTCGGACTGACCTACCTCTTCGTCTCCCATGACCTAGGTGTGGTGCAGCACATCAGCGACCGCGTGGCGGTCATGTATGTAGGGCGCCTGGTGGAGATCGGCCCCACCCACGACCTGTTCGAATTCCCGCAACATCCCTATACCGCGGCTCTTCTGGCCGCCTCGCCCAAACCGCACCCGCGGTTTCGCCGCCGGACATCGGCCTTGTCGGGGGAAGTGCCGGATCCGATGTCCGCCCCCGCCGGCTGTCATTTTCACCCCCGCTGTCCTTACGTGCAGTCGATCTGCCGGGAAGAGTTTCCGCCCCTGGTGCAGACAGCCAACGGTTCCGACCGGGCGGTGGCCTGCCACTTCGCCACCGAAATTGCCTTGGAGGGCATTCCGACACGCAATCCCGTGTAGGCTCCATGCCCTGTCTCTGGATGGGCGGCTGCCAGCGCCTTCCATCATGGGCGGCTGCACACAGAGAGCTGGCACCCGGAGAGCGCCAGGCAACAGACACCTAGTCCGGAGTGAAGTCCGCGTCAGTCAGTGCATACCAATATATGGCAGATTCCGCATCCTCCACCAGAGATTGGAGGGCGTAGTCGCAGTGCCGACCGACTACCGCGGCGTGGGCTGGTCGGCCGGTAAAGCGTGTCAGGAAGCGCGCATTGCGCATCGCCCGGTCGGAATCGCGCGTGTCGGCCGTGTAGGACGCCTCGACCGCAATATAGTGGATCTCGCTTGCCTGGTCGGTGACTTTCATCACCAGATCGGCCTCATAGAAGCTGCGCCGCTGTCCAAAGGGAATGTCTGAAACATCATGGCGATGGGCCATCTCCCAGCGGTCATTGCGGGTGAGTGTATTGAGCAGGCGAAATCCCATTGCTTCTGCAATATAGCCGAAGTGCCAGTTCAGAGCGCGGCGCGCCACATTGCCCTTAAGATCGCCAATGCTGTTGTTGATCCGCTTGACTTCTTGAGACAGCCTTTCAATATTGGCACTGTTGTGTTGTGTTGCTTCCGTCAGCCTCTCAATGCTGCCGTTGATGCGCGTGACATCCTGAGACAGCCTTTCGATGTTGTCGCTGTTGCGTTGCGTTGCTTCCGTCAGCCTTTCAATATTGGCACTGTTGCGTTGTGTTGCTTCCGTCAGCCTTTCGATGTTGTCGCTGTTGCGTTGCGTTGCTTCCGTCAGCCTTTCAATGTTGGCACTGTTGCGTTGTGTTGCTTCCGTCAGCCTCTCAATGCTGCCGTTGATGCGCGTGACATCCTGAGACAGCCTTTCAATGTTGGCACTGTTGCGTTGTGTTGCTTCCGTCAACCTTTCGATGCTGTCGCTGTTGCGTTGCGTTACCTCAAAAAGGTCCTTGATGGCGGATTCAAAGCGATGGTTCGTTGCCCTTTGTTCTTCGTTGAATTCTTCCTGACGCTCAGCAAATTCTGCAAAACGGCCCGGCAATTGCAGCAACTCCTCTGTCAACAAGTGGCGCCGGACCTGGCTTCGGAACTCTGGGTCCCGATCGAGTGCCCTGAGCAGGTCATCCGTTGTGGCTGTGGCAAGAGTGGTCATCAAGGGAGGCTCCCGATCTGGGTTCATGCCGAAACTTTAGGGCATTGTATCGCAAATCATCCTTGGCTGATGGGTCAGCCAGCGCGGGGAAAATGTTGTCTGCACTGTGGACAATGGGCAGGATGGTGACAGAGGGAGCGAGAAATCAAGTGGGCAGGGCCGCATTGTGCTCTCTGCAGGGCCCAGTGGCAAACCCTTCGGCAGATCCTGGCACAATGTGCAGTCAGGCATGTTCCAACGCAGATGGCAAGAAAATCCGCGGGCTGTTCAGGACAGGGATGCACATCAGGAAGCCGGTGTTTCGCCCCTGTTGCGACTTGACCCAAGTGTTCCGTACCAATGCAGGGCAACATGCAAAGGCGCAAGTGCAGCCCACAAGGAAATCTGGACCGAGGGTGCGCGGGGCCATCCCAGCGGGTCGAGGGCGTCAACCGCACCCTCGTTGGGACATCGCCAAGAGCCCAGACCCATGACTCGGTTTTCAGATGGGAATGCAAGCCGGATGTCTCTTCCTGCGCTCTCTCGGACATGCCTGCTGGACTGTGAAAAGCCTTCTCCAGGATGGACCCCGCCCCATACGTCTGTGGCGGTGAGACAGCGAAGAGGTGGCGCTCAACGGCCAGCCTGGACACAGCCAATGTGGGATTCGCCACGCCGCAAGCCGAGTCTGGGTCTGGACTTCAGCATGCTGTAAGCGACCTTGCTGGAGGGACTGCCAGAGGGGTACTGATGCACTATCCGATCTCTGTTGCAGTATTCACGGAGGTTGCCAGCTGTGCATTCCCAAGGCAACCCGATCCATCATGTCTCGACCCATAGGAGGCAACATGCAATCCCGACCTTGGTCACGACGGAATTTCCTCAAGATGTCTGGCATTGCAGGAGCCGGCTTGGCCTTGGCGTCCTGCACCACGGTGGTACCCAGCGGCCAGGAGACAACTCCCGAACCTCAGGAAGTCACGGTCTTCTTCTGGGATGGGCCGCCGTTGATTGGAATCCGGGAAGAGGCGCTGGCCCCCTTTGATGAAGCCTACCCAGGATGCACGCTGAACTTCACGTCGGTCCCCGGAGGCTGGAATGGTGGATACAGCGAAAAACTGTACGCAGGCCTGGCCGCGAACGATCCTCCCGACCTGTTCATGATCCGGATTGCCGACCTGCCTGAGTTCCTGGACAAGGAGCTGTTGCTGGATCTGAAACCCTTTGTGGATCGCGACAGCTACGACCTCAACGAGTTCCCCGAGCTGGCCATTGAATCGTATTCCCACGATGGCGGCATCTACGGCATGCCGGACAATGTGGCCTCCATTGCCATTTTCTACAATCAGGACATGATCGAGGAGGCCGGCGGCACCGTGCCCACCGCGCAGTGGGATGATCCGGAGTGGACAGTGGATGACTTCTTCAATACGTGCGAAGCGGTCACCCAGCGAGATGCCAACGGCGAGACCACGCAGTATGCCTACCAGGTCACGGGCTGGAGCGTGATCTGGCAGATCTGGGTGCGCGTGTTCGGCGGGCAGCTGGTGGATGATCCCTTCTTTCCCACGGAATGCACCTTGAACGAACCCGGCGCCGTGGAGGGGCTGCAGTTCTATGCCGACCTGATCCACAAGTACGGATTCGCGCCGCGCTTCGACATCATGCAGGATCTGGGCGCCGTGGAGCTGATGCACACCGGACGCCTGGCCATGATCAACAATGGCAGCTGGTCATTTCCCAACTTCCATGATGTGGACTACCAGGTGGCGCTGGGACACTTCCCCGCTGGCCCCGGGGGCAGGGCCAATTATGTCTACTGCTTCCCCTTGGTCATACCCAAGACCACCCAGGTGGCGGATTGTGCCTGGAACCTGCTGAAATACTTCAATGGTCCGGCCATGGAGAAGATCATCAAGGACGGGGGCCTGCAGGGCACCACGCTGTCTGCCCAGCAAGCCCATTTCCTGACCGACTCACGACCGCCGGCCCACAAGGAAGTCATGGTGGATGCGGTGCGCAATTTCGTGGCGCCGGATCCGGTGCTCACCAATTACAACGAAGTGTTGAGAACCATGCAGGCGGAAGTGGACCTGCTGCTCAACGGCGAGGAAAGAGATGCCAAGGTGGTGGCCGATCGCATCAAGGCCGCGGTGGATCCCCTGATCCTGGAAGGCCAGTGGCGGTAAGCCGGGGACGTTGTTCCCACCCTGGCACACAGAGCCTGGGGGCTGCAGGGGATGGATTGCCATGCTCTGCAGCCCGCGTCAGCCTGCGTGAGACCCGACGCCAGGCCCTGTGATCAATCTGTCACTGCAAATCCCTGGCCCCTCCTCCCGCTTCACCTGCGCCCACTCTCCATCCGCATTTTCCCTCCGTGTTGACGCGCCTGACCTACCGCAGACGGGAGGCCATTCTGGGCTGGGTGATGGCCTCGCCGTGGATAGTGGGATTCCTGGGGTTCACCTTGGGGCCCGTGCTGGCCTCGCTGGTGCTGTCGGCTTTCGAGTGGGACCTCATTTCGCCGGCGGAGTTCGTGGGATTCGGCAATTACCGCGAATTCTTTGTAGGCGATCCGCTGTCGCTCCATTCGCTCCGGATCACCCTCACCTATGCGCTGATGGCCATACCGCTCCACCTGGTGCTGGGCATCGTCCTGGCCATGCTGCTCAACGCCAACATCAAGGGGCAGTCCATCATTCGCACCGTCTACTACCTGCCGGCCGTGTTGGCCGGGGTGACCGGGGCCATGCTGTGGCGCTGGATTTTCTCTCCGGATTTTGGCCTCTTGAATCTCTTCCTCTCCTGCCTAGGGATTGATGGCCCGAACTGGCTGGGCAATCGCACGTGGGTCTTGCCATCCTTCGTCCTCATGAGTCTCTGGGGCGTGGGAGGAGGCATGGTAATTTATCTGGCCGGCCTGCAGGGCATACCCACGGAACTGTATGAGGCCGTGGAGATAGATGGAGCCACGGCACTCCGCAAGACGTTGCACATCACGTTGCCCATGCTGAGTCCGGTCATCTTCTTCCAGCTGATCATGGGCGTGATTTCGTCCATGCAGATCTTTACGCAAGCCTTCATCATGACCAACGGCGGCCCCGCCAATGCGTCCCTCTTTTACATGCTGTACCTGTACCGGCAGGCCTTTGAATACCGCAACATGGGCTACGCCTCGGTCCTGGCCTGGATCCTGTTTCTCTGTATCCTGGCCCTGACCCTCCTGTTCTTTCGGTCCGCCTCCGCCTGAGTGTATTACGAAGCGGAGGCCCAGGAAGCATGACGGCGGCCAGTCCCCTGCCCCTGGAATCCTCCAGGACATCCCGCCCCCTGGGACAACGCCATGCGGCGATACTGCACAGCATCGCCGCCTACTGGATCCTGGGATGGGGCAGTCTCTTCATCCTCTCGCCCCTGGTCTGGATGCTGTCCACTTCCCTGAAAACCCGATCCCAGGTCTTTCGCTTTCCGCCGGAATGGATACCGGAGCAGTTTCTGTGGAGCAACTACCGGGAAGCGCTGACCTTGCTGCCCTTTGACACCTTTTTCGGGAACACCGTCTTCATCACCGGCCTCTCGGTCGTGGGGGAACTGGCCTCCGCCGCCGTGGTGGCCTTTGCCTTCGCCCGTTTGCGCTGGAAGTTCCGCAATGCCCTTTTCATCGTGGTGCCGGCCACCATGATGTTGCCGCGCCAGGTCACGCTGATCCCCACCTTCATCCTGTTTACACGGGTGTTCGGGTGGAAGGACACGTACTATCCCCTGATCGTGCCGTCCTTCTTCGCCGTGCCTTTCTTTGTGTTCCTGTTGCGTCAGTTCTACATGACCTTGCCCTTCGACCTGGACGACGCCGCCACCATTGACGGCTGTTCACGGCTGGGCGTGTTCTGGCGCATCATTCTGCCCTTGGCCAAACCGGCCCTGGCCGCCGTGGCAATTTTTTCCTTCCAGTTTCACTGGAACGATTTTTTCTACCCGCTGATTTATCTCTTTGACAAGGACAAGTTCACGCTGGCGCTGGGTCTCCGTTTCTTTCCGGGAAACTACGGCACGGACTGGCATTACCTGATGGCCGCATCCCTGGTGGTGATGTTGCCTGTCATCCTGGTGTTCTTCTTCGCCCAGCGCATCTTCATTCAGGGCGTCGTGTATCACGGCTTCAAGTAGGGAAAGGCAACTTCGTGTCTTGCGCCCGGGCGCCCGTTCCCCTCATCCCTGGATGGATGGGCCATGGCCTTTCCTTGTCATTTCCGACCTGATGTCAGGAGTGCAGACACCATGCATGCAAGTCCCAATCTACGCGTTCATCCCCTCGCCGCGGGTCAAGTGCGCTGGCAGGGAGGCTTTTGGGGAGAGCGTTTCGCGCTGTGCCGGGACTCGGCCCTGGCCGCCATGGAACACATTTTGTGGGAAACCCCGCACGGAGCCGCCTTGCACAACTTCGACAAGGCGGCGGGCAAGACGGGCGGGCACGAAGGTACCCTCTGGAGTGACGGTGACTGCTACAAGTGGATGGAGGCCATTGCGCAGGTATACGGCATCACGGGTGACGAGGCTCTGCGCACCAAACTCGAATTCCTCATTGGCAAGATCGCCGATGCGCAGGAGGACGATGGATACATTTGCACGCAGATTCAATTGACCGACAAACGGTGCTGGGACAATCTGCGGCATCACGAACTGTACAACATGGGCCACCTCATGACCGCGGCGGTCACGCATCATCGCATCACAGGCGCAACGACTTTCCTGGAAGTGGCCTGCAAGCTGGGAGACTACCTGCACGGGGTCTTCGCGCCACGGCCGCCGGCACTGGCCCACTTCGGCTTCAATCCCGCCCAGATCATGGGGTTGGTCGACTTGTATCGGGCCACCGGCGCACCACGGTATCTCGATCTGGCCGCCACTTTCGTGGACATGCGCGGATCCCAGAGCGGCGGCACGGACCTGAATCAGAGTCTCATGCCCTTGCGCCTGGAGACGGCGGCGGTGGGGCATGCGGTGACTTCGGCGTACCTGTACAGCGGGGCCACGGACCTGCTGGCCGAACGCACGGATCCGGCCCTGGAAAGTGCCCTGGAGACCATCTGGGACAACGTGGTCAACTCCAAGATGTATGTCACGGGCGGCACATCGGCCCTGCATTTCGGCGTTTCCATGCGCCCGGAGCTGTTCAACCAGTCCGGAGGGGATGGCTCCCAGGCCGTGTTGCCACGGGCCCGACGCACCGAAGTGCACGAAGCCTACGGCCTGGAATACCAGCTGCCCAATGCCACCGCCTACAACGAAACCTGTGCCCACATCGCCCAGGCCATGTGGGCGCTGCGCCTGCTGCGCTTGCGCGGCGAAGCCCGCTTTGCCGACAACATGGAACTGATCCTGTTCAACAGCATGCTGTCCGGCATGAGTCTGGACGGCTTGCGATTCTGCTACACGAATCCCCTGCGCTGGCATGGGGATGACCACGTGATGCTGAGCCAGGACCATATCGAACGATGGGTGGACTTCCATTGCTATTGCTGTCCACCCAATGTGTTGCGCACCCTGGTGTCCCTGCATGAATGGGCCTATGGCCAGGCAGACCAGGAACTGTGGGTTTTCCTCTACGGACCCAGCGAAGCCAAGTGCAATGTGGGAGGTGATCGGGAGATCCATGTACAGCAGAAAACGGACTATCCTTGGGACGGCGCAGTGACTCTGGACGTGCTGGAAGCGCCTTCTGCGTCCACTTCCCTCTATCTTCGGATTCCAGGCTGGGCCGCTGGCGCCACCGTGGCCGTGAACGACGGCGTGGCGGCCGCGGCCGCGGCCGGCACTTTCCATCGGCTCCAGCGCCAGTGGGCAAGCAGCGACCGTGTTCACCTGCAGCTGCCCATGAAGGCGCGCCGCGTGAGGGCCCATCCCAAGTTGGAGGAAGCCCGGAATCAGGTGGCCTTTGCCAGGGGGCCGCTGGTGTACTGTGCCGAGACCGTGGACATGAATGATATCGACACCATTGCCGAGTTGTATGTTTCCCGCTCAGGGGACCTGGAGCCCTGCCGAGAGCAAGGGGACTTGGGCGATGTCGTGACCTTGAAGGGGCAGGGACTGCGCTTGCAAGACTCTCCCGAGGCCCTGTACGACGAGTTCAAGGCCGAAGAGCCGCAGCCAATTCCGCTTGTTCTCATTCCCTACTATGCATGGAACAATCGCGGCCGAGGTCAGATGAGTGTCTGGCTCCCGCTGCTCCATTGATGAATCGCCGACAGCAGGCAGAGAGCGCTGCTTGGGTTTCCCGCTGCACCACTGTCATGCATGGAATCGCCTGCTAACGCACGCCTGTGAAATCACCGCTCCCGTTTTCCCCTTGTCTGTTCATGGTTGAGCAACATGATGCATCTCTATATGGAATCTGGCGGGAGGTCGGTGCCGGCCGCCCAAATCACCAACTGCAGTTCACTGTCGTCGATCAAGGTGTATTCCGGACTTCGGCCTGACAGAGAAGCACTCTCGCGCAAGATGATGGGCACTCCGTCGCCCCTTCTTTCCATCATATGGGATCGATCGAGATCCTTGACGCCCTGCACGCGGCAACGGGCCAACAGAGACACGATGAGTTCGTTGCGGCTGTACTGGCGCAAGTGCATACTGTCCGGTGTCAGAGTGTTGGCGAGCGCGCCGGGCACATAGAGCTCCAGCCGATCCTTGAACATATGCAGTCGGACTCGGGCTCCGGCCATGGCATAGTCCCTGTGCGCCACCGCATTCACAAGGGCTTCGAACACCGCGCGGATACTGTATTGTGGCAGGTCCTGGCGTTCTACAGCCTTGGTTGCCCCTACACGCATGTTCCGCACTGCAAAATGCAGCGCTTCCAATACCTGGGAGTCCAACGGCCCGACGCAGTCCCACGCATCAACCTGATAGTTGACATCCTGTCGCTCGCCCACATAACTGACGGCTTGAATGTGTGCATGCGGCAACCACAGCCCCGGATGCCGAGTGCACAGCAGCGTGCCCGCAACCGTGACCCGGGGCATGCCCTGTTCATCGTCGGCCACAACCCCAAGTTTGCGCATCACCTCTTCGGTAACCGGAGTGTCCTTGCTCAAGAATCGCCTGGCCAGTGTTTCATCAAGGTCCTGCGACGAAGTTCCAGGCACAGCAGACTCGTCGAATCTGATAACTCGACTCTGGCTTCTTTCCTGGAACAGGCGGGCGAGCAACTCGGGCGTCATTTCCCGCTTTGAGCTTCCAATGCGGCGAAAGCAGCCTCCGGGACTCCTGTGAACGAAGAGACTTCGGGAAACGTCAATGCAGATCACTGCAACCGGCTTTCCCGCCCATCCCGGCAACTCGATTTTGCGGATATGGGCATCGAGCGGAGGCGTCACCGAGTCATTGCAGATTTCCCGCACCCAGGTTTCCACGGTGTCCAGTCGATTGGCCGGAATCCCCACTATCTCCTTGGTGCGGTCGGCCACGCCCAGCACCGCAGTTCCCCCCGATCCATTGGCCATACCCGCCAATTCGTCCGCAAAATCCCCACGGCGCGGCGCGGTGACCCGGTGTCCCGACAGCAGAACCTGTTTTAACTCGAGTGTCGAGTCTTCCCCGAGGCGAATTCGCCCAACCAGGCTTTCAGGATGAATCATGACCCAGCCCCGCGGGGCAGGACAATGCGATGGAATCGAGTCTCAAACGCCTCTCGACCACCCTCCATCACGTGACATATCTCGTCGCGCACCGCTCTCTCCTGAAGGCCGCCCTGCTGCAGGATGGTCGTTTGTCCGTCTCTTTGGGCACCGAGCGAAACGACGCACTCGGCATCGCCGTGCACCACGAGGTTGGGATTGTGCGTGACCACGATCATCTGGCGCGTGCGCTTCGTGTCTCGAAACCGACTGACCAACAGATCATAGATGAGAGTATTGTCCAGGTCGTCTTCGGGTTGATCGAGAATCAGGGGTTCGTCTCCAAAGCCGAGCACAAATGCCAGCAGCGCCGCCGCCTGCTGTCCTGGAGACCCCTGAGACAGGGGTCTCCAGGAACTGCCCGGGCGAAAGTCCTTGAAACTGATTTGGACCTCATCGCTCGGCATGTACAACGCAAGGCGGTCCACTCTTTCGGGCGGGACTTTCCCTAGTGCCTGTGCAAAGCGACCATCGATCGCCTGCCATGAAACCTCTGTACCCGAGTGAAAACCGCGCAACCGGTCTATGACGCCATCCAATCTGTCCCAATCCCACTGTGTACCCTCTTCGGGCTGAATGCGGTCCACCATCGCTGTGCGATCTCTTTCAAAACGCGCAACACCCAGAATGTCAATCAGGTTGTCGGCCAGCTGCGCATGGTCCGCCAACGGGATCACTTGCACACGCAGCCTGTCACTGGAAACCTCACTGACGAAGGCTTGCCTTCTTGTGCTTAGCTGATAGCGCTCCCGACGGTACTCTGCAAGAGTGTCCGAGGTCTGCTCCTGAAGTGTCTGGGCCTTCACCAGCTCGTTTTCCAGGCCCTTGATCTCGGTCTCAAGGCTCGCTTTCCGATCCAGAAGGAGCTCATACTCCGTGGGGTCGGTGAGACCCTCCTGCACGAGTCGGCTGGCTGTCTGCCTGTATTCCGTTGCGGTTGATTCCACAGCCTTCTGCCATGCGATGGCATTGATGCCCGTGCGAACTTCCATCATCTGTGATTCAGCCGCTGCGATACATGCCTGCAAGTCTTGAGATAGATTCCCTACAACTTGATTGAGGGACTGATGGGCACGTCTGAGTGCCGCGCGCGGCGCGTCGTCTTCCGCCTCTGCACCGAGTTCCAAGTCAGCCACCGCAAGGTCGCTTGCACTGATCCTTGCCGATTTCAGTCCTTGCTCCACTTCTTTCAGTATCGAATTCCAAGTGTCGTCGACTTGGCGACGGACCCGGTAGAGGTTCAGGGTCTGAGCGTGACCTTGCTGCGCAAGGACATCCAGCTTGTGCTGAACGTCTCTCAGCTCGGCCTTGCGAGCCGGCAATTCTCCCGCTGCCGCGGAAGCCACGCGCGCTTCCGCGCACATGGAAAGATATGTCGTCTCCAGCCTTTTGATGCGCCGTTCACATTCGGCCTTGCGCACATCCCGAGTGTCATCAATGACATTCAAGAGGGCCTTGGGGTCCTGCGCCAAGGCAAACAGTTGCTTTTGGCTATAGATGCGAACCGGGAAGCGTTCACTGATATTGCCTTCCTCTGGTGTAGGGCGGTCCCCATCAAGGCGGGAAATGGGCTGATCCACTCCTTCCTGGTCCCAAGTGAGAAGAAACCTCGCGCCATCCTTGCGATATACCATTTTTATGGAGGTCGTGGAGGTCAACAAACCCCCTTCTGTCCGGGAACCGGGAACTCGCATGCGGCGATTGAACAGATCGTGAAGTGAACCCTCTTCACTGCTGTCCGTGGAGGCCAGTTCTCCCTCCCTGCGCAATGTCTTGCGACAGAAATCCACGAGCGTGGATTTCCCAGTCCCGCGACTGCCAATGATGGCATTGAACCAGGGATTGAAGCGGATGACCACAGGAGACTGGCGCCCCATCAATTTGGCGTCCCGTACGGAAATCTCCTCGATAGCCAAGAGAGCGTGTTCGTTTGGGTCCCGGGTATTTCCCGCGCCGGCAGGCTCTAGCGACGATTTTCCGTCAAGCAACGCCAGGCGCAGCCCTTCCAAGTTCGGCTTGGTCATTTTGACCCAGGTAAAGCGTTGTCCAAGGCGGTCGAAGGTATGGCCGTCCGAAGCCCACACCTCAGAGAGTATGCGCCCGATTTCGGCTTTGCTGCCATCCAGCCAGGATCCATCGATGGCTTCATCGGGGTTGATTTCCACCGCAGCGAGTCTAGGATGCCGCAGCTCGGCGATCCGCTGTTGGCCACAGTGCTGGAGAAGGCCGTGGGCGCTATTGACATGCGCGCCTATGATCAGCGTCTCATCGCCGCACTGGTCCAGGATCTGCTCTATACTCAGCGATGATCGTGCTTCCTGCGATCCCTGTTGGTCTACCGCAATTCCGACCTGCGAAAGTAAAGATGCCACATGAGTTTCCGAGGCAGAGGGGTCCATCAACAGCAGCAAGTGAGAACCGTCGTTGGCAGTCAGTTCAACTCCGGGAAAGACAACCGGAGAATTTGTTACAGATGAAGCAGCCCTCTGAAGGCACCCTACTGCCTCAGCGGTGTTGTGGTCTGTCACCGCGATGGCATGGACACCTGCATCGCGGGCTGCCTCAATCCAGCGCTGCCAGCATCCATCCTGTTGGGCCGCCTGTGTCTTGAAGTCGTACGACTTGGGGGAATGTGCATGCAGATCCACCCGCCACCACTTTGCACCCGGCCAATCCCATGTCACGGCCATTGATTGCTTCCTTCGCTGGTCCGGGCTGGTCCGGGAACGTTTGATGCCCTGTCTGGCCCATGACAACCCCGGTTGGCCGCACTTTCACGGCCGACCTTGAACCAGAGCATTGTAGTACAGCCCCTCAACCGAGTGGCACTGGGGTGCCGCCAATGTGAGTTACGGACAAGATCAGGCCGGGACAGGACGGGGATCCGGCTCTGCAGGCGTTGATCGCAGCCCTGTAGCGCAGTCCACAGTCCCACGGTGGGACCGCCAACCTGTCGCCAGGTACACCAGCGAGCTGGTCGTGTAGCCACCTGCTCGATCCAGATGTCTCCGGATTGGGCCGAGAGCCGCGACTGGTCGCATCGGGCCAGGTCTGCCGTATCCAGCGCACTGTCTCCAGTGCAGGGCAGAGTCAGAGTACGGCAGGAGCCCCTGCCGTGACCCGCCTGACCGTGGGGCAGGCCACTGTCAGGGGCAGACAGTACAGTCTCGTTGGCGCTGGCTGTGCTTCGCAACACCGAGGTGAGCCATAGTGCGGCAGCGGCACGAGACCACGCGGCCGGAGGCCACCCGGCGCCTGCGGAATATCCAGCCTGTCCTCGGGGCAGGCCACCCACGGAGCCAGCTACGCAGCACTTGTGCGGAGTCGGCCGCCTACGGAATGTGTGTCCACCGGAATCTGAAATATTTCGGGTACACGCTGGTGCGGAGGGCCTTCCAGTCGCCTATGCGCGGGTGCCTGCCCACACCGCCGCGCGCCGCCGCCACAGCGGTGTCGGGGCTCTGGCACTGCGATGTCTGCGGAGACCGGGCTTCCGGTCGACGGACCACAGGCGCAGTGGGAGACCCAGAGCCACCGGATCGGGCCTCCTATCCGAGGCCATCCACGCCCACCCCATCCCACGATCGTGCACCGCGGCGCGAGCACAGCAAAAGCACCTTTCACGAAGTGCAACACACGGGGCGTCGCTTGGAGTGCTGGTTGCACAAAACCGTCATCGGATTGACGCCCCATGTCATGGTCAAGATGACCAGTCATACCCTCCAGCATCTCGGGCGCCGCTGCTTTGGGATCGATGTCCAGACGCATGCTGCTCATTCCCTGTAATGCCCCACAAGCCGTACAGCGGCAATTTCATCGATTACAAGGCCAAGGTTGCCCTCGTCCGCGACGCAGTACGCCGATATCTGGCAAATCCGTGCTATACGTTGCCGGCAACGGCGCAGATGCCAGCAATATCAAGGCAAGGTCCTGGCCTCATGCCAGTTGACATCCAGGCAGATGAGATGGACCTTTCCTGCACTACCCTGATCTGTGAGATCATCGCCCCGTATTGGACTGATCCTGACCGCCTTGACATCGGAGGGCAAGCGCTGGCTCTAGATGCATTTCCAACCAGAGCCCAGAAGCCCATCGACTGCCTACGTTCTCTGCGCGACGCACTGCCGAGCACTCTGCAGGATCACTGAACAGAGTCTGCCCTGCACACAGGTTGAATCCAGGAGCGACCGGAGCAGGGTAGAATGGCAGGACGCATCCTGACCCGCCCGCCTCTGGAGGTATATCCTGTCCCGGCCCTCTGCCCCCCGTCTTGACTTCGACGGCACCTTCAAGACCCTGTTTCAGCAGCAGGTGATGATCGAGGATCTGGCGCACCCCCGTTTTGCATCGGAGCTGCAGGGCTGCCGGCCAGTGCGCCTGCTGGCCATCGAGAGAACCGGCATCGCAGCGGAGGCGTTGCCGCGCACGCGGCAACGCCGCTCCGATCTGGTCTGGGAGTTGGAGCACCAGGGCGCCCGCCGCCTGCTGCTGCTGGAGCACCAGGCACGGGTCGATCCGGGCATGAGCGTGCGCATGACGGAGTACCTGCTCAATGTCTGGCACAGCACTGGCCGACGGCGGGATGCCCCCATTTTTCCGTTGGTGTTCAGCACGGCCGCCCGGCCCTTTGGAGCCTGGCTGCAGGCCTGGCCGCAGGGGCCCGATGACCGGTCCGTGCACTTTGTCGAAGGACCTCTCCTTGACATCCACCGGTACCCTTTTCCCAGCGCGAACCCGCAGGTCTTCGATCTGCCGCGGGACAATCGGGTGACCCTGCGTCATTGCCCTGGCCCGGCTGCAGTGGGCATTGCGGGACGGACACCGCGCGCCCCTGACCCGCCGTGCCGCCTACGCCCTGGTCCTGCAGGTGGTGGTAGACTGGCTGAAACCGCTTTTGGATCCGGACGGCAGCGAGTTGGGGGATGCCTTTGCCGTCTGGATTGCCACTGGCATGGCCGACTTGTTGCGCAGCTGGCCCGCCAGTCGGGAGGCCTTGGACAACATGTCCACGCTGACCTTTGCCCAATTGGAGAGAACCATGATTACCGTGCAGGAACTGATACAGGAGGGCCGTCAGGAAGGTCGTCAGGAGGGCCAGCTGGCGACGCTGACGGACTACGTCAGACTGTACTGGGGGGATACGGCCGCCGAGTCCTTCCGGACGCGGTTGGCAGACACCACACTGGATCAGCTGCCCACCCTGGCGGAGCTGCAAGGCCGCTGGCAGCGTCAGGAACCGCCACTGCCACGGGAAAACGGAGCCCTTGACTGCAACGCGGAAAACCCCCGGGGCCGCGGGTAGCCATGTCGGGTCCGACTCTCCTGAGTATGGGACAGTCAGACCTTGGTTCAGCCGCCGCTCGTCCCGGCTGCGCCCGCCGCTCACAATCTGTTCTGGCTGCACCTGCGGGGCATGACGCTGGACTCGATGGCCAGTCGCAGGGACTGACCCGCTCAGCAATGATACGCAACGGGCCAAGTCGGGCCGATGTGGCGGGTGCGACGCGCGCCTGCGTGACATTCGCGGCTGATCCACACCGTGGTCACGGCCCGGTACCGGATTCGCCCTGCACACGAGGGCATTGATGCCGATGCTGCACACAGCAATGCTTCCGCATCGCCCGCTGGTGTTCCGGTTGGGAGCGCAAGGGCAAGGGTGCCTTGGGGCGAGCCGAAATCGCGCCGTAGCGCAGCGTGGACAGCAAAGCGACAGCATGCACCGGCAATCCACTGACTGCAAACCGCGGAGTACGGGTGCCGCCGCCGCGGATTTCCCGAGCTGCAAGGGCCCACGTCGCGGAGGCCGCCTCCTACCAGACTGTCTATGGTGATTCCGGCCACCTCGCAATCCAGCCTTGCCGGGGCATCAGCGACCCGGGCGTACGGGGAGCTGCACGGCAGCGTCTGATGGGCATCCCCCGTCGCCAAGGGGTCGGCATTGGATATCGGGACGGCAGATGCAGACCGCCTGTGCACCGGCAGCATACCCGCACAACATGAGGCATGGGAGTATCAGTGCGTCAAGGCCAGCTCGAATCTGGTGTACAGAGAGGAAGTCCTGGGATTTGTGACGACTTTGCCATTGTCCAGCACATCCACGCAACGATCCTGGCCTTGCCGGTCTGGCCCATACTGCACAGTCTGCAATCCTGCCTGCACCTTGGCGCACATTGCAACTGCCAGGGCAGACCTCCCATCCAGTCACCAGAAAATCCGGAAGGATGGCCTCCGTCAGGTCGAACACATCACCGCCCATAGCGCCCTTCCCGGCTTCGATCATCTCAAGGCAGCCGCACAAGCCCGCGTGCAAAGACACTGGCAGGCCAAGGCCCATGGCCAGAACCAACTTGACCAGTGCACTGGCCGGGTTGCCGATTTCCACCCGACAGGCATCCGGACAGGAGAACTTCTGTCCACAAGCACTTTCTAACAATATGCAAACACATTCTCCCCGGCTTTTGTTGTAGATTGTCACTGTGCGCCAAGACACCGTCACGCGCAGCGTTTGCGGACAGGCAATTCTTGCTTTTTTCTGCTGGCGATGCGTATGATTCGTTGGTTAGCACTCTAACAAGCAGAGTGCTATCGACAGGTGTCAGATCCGCATGGGACGACATTTGGACAGTTCACAATGCAAGGAGTGATGGAATGAATCTAAAACCGTTGGGGGACCGCATAGTGGTCCAACCCTCAGAGGGCGAAGAGCAGACCTCTTCCGGCATTTTCCTGCCTGAAACGGCCAAGGAAAAGCCCCAGGAAGGGACCGTCGTGGCAATTGGCCCGGGTGCCCGCGATGATGATGGCAACCGCATCCCGATGGAAGTGGCTGTCGATGACAAGGTGTTGTACGCCAAGTACTCCGGCACGACCATCAAGGTCGATGGTGAGGAAATTCTGATTCTCAAGGAATCCGACGTACTGGCCATCGTGGCCTAAGCGGATCGAACATACAAGAAGGAACAGGCACACAAATGGCAAAACAACTGGTATTCAACGACGACGCCAGGCGGCATCTCAAGAACGGTGTGGATGCCCTGGCCGATGCAGTCAAGACCACCTTGGGTCCCAAGGGACGCAACGTGGCTCTGGACAAGAAGTGGGGCAGCCCCACAGTCACGCATGACGGCGTCACCGTCGCCAAGGAAATCGAGCTTGAGGATCCCTTTGACAACATGGGGGCCCAACTCCTGAAGGAAGCGGCCACCAAGACCAATGACGTGGCCGGTGACGGCACCACCACGGCCACGGTCCTGGCCCAGTCCATCGTGACGGAAGGTCTCAAGAACGTGGCGGCCGGGGCCAACCCCATGCTGCTCAAGCGAGGTCTGGAAACAGGCCGCGATGCGGTCGTGGGCGCCATCTCCGAGAGCTCCACCCCAGTGGAAGATCGGGAAATGATCGCCCAGGTGGCCAGCATTTCCGCGGCGGATACCCAGATCGGGGAACTGATTGCGGATGTGATGGACAAGGTCGGCAAGGACGGCGTCATCACGGTCGAGGAAAGCAAGGGTCTGGAATTCGAGACCGAGTACGTGGAAGGCATGCAGCTGGACCGTGGCTACCTCTCCCCCTACTTCGTGACCAACAGCGAGCGCATGGAGTCCGTGCTGGACAATCCCTACGTGCTCATCCATGACAAGAAGATTTCCAGCGCGCAGGACCTGGTCCCGATTCTGGAAAAGCTGATGCAGATGGGCAAGCGCGAGATTGTCATCATCGCGGAAGACGTCGAGGGCGAAGCCCTGGCCACGCTGGTGCTCAACAAGCTGCGCGGCACCCTGAATGCCCTGGCCATCAAGGCTCCGGGCTTCGGTGACCGCCGCAAGGCCATGCTGCAGGACATCGCCATCCTCACCGGGGGGGAAGTCATCACGGAAGAGCTGGGCAAGAAGCTGGAAAACACCGCCATCAACGAGCTGGGACAGGCCGATCGGGTGATCTCCACCAAGGATGACACCACGATTGTCTCCGGCTCCGGCGATTCGAGCCAGATCAAGGGTCGGATCGAACAGATTCGCTCTGAAATCGATGCGTCCACCAGCGACTACGATCGCGAGAAGCTGCAGGAGCGGCTGGCCAAGCTGGCAGGGGGCGTGGCCATCCTGCGGGTCGGCGCGGCCACCGAGACCGAGCTGAAATTCAAGAAGACCCGCGTGGAGGATGCCTTGAGCGCCACCCGCGCGGCCGTGGAGGAAGGCATTGTGCCGGGCGGGGGCGTGGCCCTCATCAATGCCGTCGCCGCCTTGGACGACCTGGATCCGGAGGACGAGGATACTGTCACGGGCAACCGCATTCTGCGACGTGCATTGGAAGAACCCATGCGCACCATCGCCATCAACGCGGGCCTGGATGGAGCCGTAGTCGTGGAGAAGGTGCGCCAGAACCACGATGGCAAGTTTTCCACGACTGGCTACGACGTGGTGGAGAACAACTATGTGGACATGCTGACGGCAGGGATTATCGACCCGGCCAAGGTGACCCGCAGCGCGATTGAAAACGCCTGCTCCATTGCCTCCATGATCCTGACCACGGAAGCCCTGGTCACGGACATTCCGGAACCGGAACCGCCCGCCCCGGCGGGTGACCCGGGCATGGGCGGCATGATGTAAGCGCCACCTCTGCTGTCGGAACAGAAACGAGAGAGGGGAGCCAGTGGCTCCCCTCTTTTTGCATGCCATGGACCACCGCTTCACCCTGGTCTTGTCAGATCCGGGCCTTCCTGTGCGACCCTTTCCCGCATGCCTGCAAGTCTGGCCCGGCTACCTTATGCCCCGAGGGCGCGCAGATGCCCGAGACGAGGTGCACGGGAGCGGGCTCGCCATCGACATGACGCGGGGACACGGCCGGAGTCCTCGGGCGAGGAACGACAGAGGTGTGTATTTCACACCCTGTACATACATACTCCCACGCAACCCAGCCCAGAGGGCAGGCCAGGCAGAGGACCGGGACTGCTGTGCCCCTCACGGGCAACGCAACGCGGCTAGCCTTCCTTCAGATGCTCCGACGTCATCTGGTACCAGAACACCGTACCGGCGGCGATCAGGGGCTCAAGGACCCGATCATTGCGCAAGCTGGCAATCACCGCGTGGCTCGGACATCCCGTGAAGCGCTGCAGAAGGGCCGCGTTGCGGAGGGCCCGGTCGGTATCCCGCCGGTCTGCGGTATAGGAAGCTTCCACAGCAATGTAGTGCACGGCGCCCTCTGGGTCTTGGACCTTGAGGACCAGATCGGCGAGGTAAAAACTGTGGCGCTCTCCGGTCGGCATGTCTCGGGCCGCGTGGTCGCGCACCATTTGTATGCGTTCGTCCCGGTCCACGATGCTGACATAGTTGTAGCCCATGATGTCAGGGATATCCACGCAATGGCGTTTGACCACGCGTTCGACGCGTTCGCCCTTGAGTTCGCCAACGGACGTGTCCAGCCGGCGGTTGAACTCTCGCTGTTCCTGATTGAACTGCCGCTGCTCCCGGTTGAACTGTTGCAGTTCCTGTGTGGCCTCCCGCTGCTCCTGATTGAACTGTTGCAGTTCCTGTGTGGCCTCCCGCTGCTCCTGATTGAACTGCCGCTGCTCCTGATTGAACTGTTGCTGCTCCCGGTTGAACTGTCGCAGTTCCTGTGTGGCCTCCCGCTGCTCCTGATTGAACTGCCGCTGCTCCCGGTTGAACTGTTGCAGTTCCTGTGTGGCCTCCCGCTGCTCCCGGTTGAACTGTTGCTGCTCCCGGTTGAACTGTTGCAGTTCCTGTGTGGCCTCCCGCTGCTCCTGATTGAACTGTTGCTGCTCCTGTGTGGCCTCCCGCTGCTCCCGGTTGAACTGTTGCTGCTCCCGGTTGAACTGTCGCAGTTCCTGTGTGGCCTCCCGCTGCTCCCGGTTGAACTGTTGCTGCTCCCGGTTGAACTGTCGCAGTTCCTGTGTGGCCTCCCGCTGCTCCCGGTTGAACTGTTGCTGCTCCTGTGTGGCCTCCCGCTGCTCCTGATTGAACTGTTGCAGTTCCTGTGTGGCCTCCCGCTGCTCCTGATTGAACTGTTGCAGTTCCTCAATGGTCGCGTCCAGCCGGCGGTTGAACTCTCGCTGCTCCGCGATGGTCGCGTCCAGCCGGTGACTGATGTCCTGCTGTTCCTCGATGAAAGTGCGAGTGCTCTCGGCCAACCGGTCGACCTGGTCCGTCAGTCCGGCCAACCGGTGGGGCAATTCCCGCAGCTCCCGGTCAAACACCTTGTGCTGTACCGCCTGCAGAAAGGCCGGATGTTCGTCCAGCGCACGCAGAAAGTCGTCTGTGGTGGCGGTGGACAAATCAAATGCCATGTGTGTTCCTGTGCTCCGGGGCGCGGCATGGTGACAATGTCTGAATTCTATACCATGACAGAGTTTCCAGATGCTCCTCAAACCCGCACTCCGTCCCTGCGGTCCGCAGGCGACTCCCAGTTCCGGCCCAAGGGATATGCCCAAGCCATGTCGGACGTGTCTCCGTCTGCTTCACGTGCGCAGCGCAAGGGACAGAGCCATCACACAGACAAGCTATACATTGGGCAGAGACACACCGGTGGGGAAGCCGTCCGGGAGCGTGGCCTTCCCAGTCTCCGTCCCCAACTCCACGCCCCGCGAGGACGCGATCTCCGGGAGACACCGCACCGGATCCCCAACTCACGTTGGCAGGAGGAGCGGTTGTAGACCCAGACCGGATCAGAGCAGGGCCAAGGTACCCACACGCCACAGCACGCCACGCGGCAGGCACAGATGTATCAGAAATAAGGATGACACCACGAGCGGCTCCGACGATTCGGGCCCGTTCAAGGGTCGCATCGAGCAGATCCGCCCTGACATCGACACGGCCCCCAGTGACCACGAGCGGCGGCAGGAGCGGCTGGCCAAGCTGGCAGGGGCGTGGCCATCTTACAAGTCTGTGCGGCCACCGAGACCGAGCTGAAATGCAAGAAGACCCGCGTGGAGGACGCCTTGAGCGCCACCCGCGCGGCTGTGGAGGAAGGCATTGCACAGGGGGCTTACAGACAGTGGCAAGGAAATGCAAGCGACCGTTTGTACGGGGTCAAGAGCAGGGAGAAAAGGCAATCCGGCAAAATGCATGACCATCAGGCACCATAGGCATGTCACTACACAGCCCTGCACCGGAGACATGCCCTGCGTCTGGCCCAGCCCCCGAATACCTAGATCCCCCCTCTATGCCGCCTGCTGCGGCTGCTGGCCCCGACGATACCGACCGCGGTACGCGGTACCGGGACATGTGCTCTGCGACCCAAGGCTGCACCGCAGGCCCCCATGGGATCAGATCCAGGCCCTGGCTGGGACTCTTGACATGCGCTATCCGCCGCACATCCCCTTCCGGCCCGCCGGGAGCGGGTGTCCGGGCGCGTGCGGCCCATCTATGGGTGGGACGGGGCCAGGCCTGTCGGGACCGCCCTCCGCCCTGCCCATCCCCGAGGACCCGCGGCACGCTCTCCCCACTGGCACGCCGCGGCATGCCCCCGATCCTGCTTCCAGTCTCGAAAATGCCCTGGGCCGGAGACCCGAGCATGGACAGCATGATGTAGGCATCGCCTGCTGGTACAAAGCGCAAACGAGCGAGGGGAACCAGTGGCTCCCCCTTTTTTTGTTGCAGGTCATGGGCCCAGTCAAACCGAGGACCTCTGGCCCTTCCCATGCCGGCAAGTCCAACTCCAGATACCTTAGGTATATACAGGGAACTTGTATGTATAGTACAGGAAAACACTTACAGTGTCGGGTAGAGATGGCGCAGCCGGATGCGGGCGGCGGCGGGCGTGAACTGCCACTGGACCGGGGTGCGGCCAGTTCGGCGTCCAGCAGCTCCGGGGCCGGGCCAACGCCTGAGCCTCGGCCGGTGGAAAGAGGGCGTACCGCGAGGCGGTGTCGTGCGTATTCAGACTGTCCATCACCAGCACCACCTGTTCCGCGTCCGGATATCGTTGCTCCCGCAGATCCCGGATCCAGTGCGCCCAATCCCGGCGGGTACGCTGCGCCCGGGCTGCCACATGCACCCGGCCGGTCAGCGGCTCCACTTCCAGGAAGACAGCGGCGGTGTCGTGGCGCCCGTGCTCGATCCCTGCCGGCCGGGGCCAGCCGGCAGGGGAGCGGTCACCTCCCCCACCAGTTGCTTGCTGGTTTTGTCCCTGCACACCACGGGCCGGTGCGGGTCCTACGGGCGAGGGTACACGTCCAGCACATCCTCCCTGCGCGCTACGCACGGAGCATTTTCGGTGGGTGGGATGTGCCCGTAGCGCTGGCGGTGGGGCTGCCGCGCGTTGTTTGCAGAATGCGGTGCACGCTCATGGCGGAAATCGCGGGGGTCAGCTCCAGGGTCACGGCCTGATCCGCCAACAGCTGCAAGGTCCCACGCGCCCGGCCTGCCGGAGGCGCCGTGCAGGCCAGCGCGCGCAGCCGGGCCTTGAAGGCGCCGTCGAATTTCACGGGCCGCGGCGGCGGCGCGCGGCTTGCGCCGCAACGTGGCCGCCAGGCCTGCCTCCACGCAACGTTTCTTGACCCGTTCCACGGTGCGTCCGGACACCCCCAGGGCCGTGGCGGTCGGGGCCAGCGCCTCCAGCTGGGCCCGCTCGGCTGCGGTCAGGGTCACCCGATATCGCACTGCCATGCTGCACCTCCTGCACGGAAAGCCCGAGAGCACCACAACACCCGACACCTTAAGTGTTTTCCTGATACTAGGGAGATATTGCAAAGATGAACTTCTCCCTAACCTTCCAGACTTCTTCCACCCCCATTTGTCCAACGCTTCACCCAAACTGGACGCAAAGGCTTGCGGGTCCGAAACGCCACAGAGCAAAAGCCCCGGCAAGGCCAAACTGCAAACGAGACTCGTGATTGGCTGTGTGACCACAACTCACAGCAGAGCCTTCCTCGCCCGAGGTCAATGGCAGTTTCAAGCCCGTGCAGCCCATTCCCAGGGAGAGAAACTGCAATGGTAGCGTTCATTGGTTGATGCTGTGCCTGCATGGGCGATCTCCACCTGCTTGCCAAGAGCACACCGAAGAGGGATTGCAAGTAAACTCTTCACTGCTGCTCTGGAATGCCAGGGCCCTTGTAGGGCAAAGCCCACAGTGGCTGGGGATTGCGCCGCCTGGCCGTTCGCCCAGGCCACCGCGCGGCACTTTGGGCTGCTTTGCCGTCAATGAAGATGGACTGGTTTTCTGCTACAATGTGCCCTGTAGGATCTTATTGCTCTTGCCGTAATCTTTGATTGATTGATGATCATGGCTGGTGGAAAATGAGGAAGGAGTATATGCAGGGAAAAAGTTATTCGCTGCGACTGGGTCTGACGGCCTTGGTCGTGGTTCTCATTTTTGGCGCATTGGGGAGCTTGTCCCTGGCCAGAGATGCGTTTGACGATGATTACGACGACTGTCCGGCGAGGACCCGATTGGACGCAGTGGATGGTCTGACCATTGATCGGACGGACGAAGATGATGAGATTCGAATCTCCTGGGATGCACTGGATCAGAGGGCGTTGGACAGTCTGGGAGCCAACGGGTTCAAGGCGCGCCTGACCATTATTGTGGATGATGGTGATGATACCGTTGATGCCAATGTGGCGTTGGGCGATACGAGCAAGGTCTTTGACGAGATCGACTTTACCAAAGAGCTGGATATTTCGGTAGCCGTGACATTGGGCGACTATGTCATCAGCGACATTGCAGTAGCCGAGTTTGTCTCCGGCATGCCGGCCCCCAGTTTCAAGAGCGATGTTCTGGTCTCAACCGGGGAAGCCACCCCAGTGGCGTTAAAGTCACGTGACCAGACAGATGACCCCGACAACCTGGAAACCGTGGGCAGTTTCTACTACTTGGGCTTCAACGACTTGTTCGACAATTGGTATGTTACTGACAAAGGCACCCAAGACATCAAAACGAGTCCTGTGAATGCGAAGTTCCGGGTCGGTTTGGTCCACGGAAACGGGGAGCTTGAACCCGACGATGCCGATTTTGAGAATTACCGGATCACCATTGAGGATTCGAATGGCGATCTCCTGGGATACCAGGCGGAGACTGTGGCAGCCGGACGCACCTACGGCGATGACACGATTTGGTTTGGGGCTACCTCTACCCTCTTTTCCGATGTAAACAAAAGCCGGTTGTTGGAGGACGACTTTGATGTAGACGGTAATAAATTTGTGAACATTCGGTTGTCCAATCAGGTGGACGACGGCGCTCTGTCTCCCTACTATGTAAAAGAGCCGGCCGCTGGCACAGCTGAAGGCTTGTCATATGGGAACGTCTTTCCCGGCAGTCCCCCGAAACTGGATCCAGTGGATACGACCGTGCTTATTTTGTTTGTCGAACCCCCAGTGGAGTACTTCGATTTCCCGCACGATGTGTTTGAGGACGACGGCAGCTACACCATAAAAGCATGGGCCGAAGATGATGAAGGCACGCGTATAAGCCCGCAGGCATCCATCACTTTGAATGTTCAGGAACGGGACGATGTGGAAGGTGCGGCGTTTAGCGGTGCTAGTGGGAGTGATGCAAAACGGTACTGGGACTCTGACCCGGCTGATGGCGTCACTTTGCGGCAATACGGATTTTCCATTCAGGATGAGTAGTTAGTTTGGTTAGGATTTACTATCCCTATACCAAAGGAGCAAGATTGTGACGTGGACTGTACCTGTTGTAGGGAGGCTTGAAGTTTCTACCACTGCCCGGGGCAGTGGGCCTTGTCCCGATGGGGACGGGGGCTCGGAAGCCATGTAGAGCTTTCTGGCCAACATGGGAATGTTGTAGTTAAACACCCCTCCGGGCGGAGGGGTGTTTTCTTGTGTGGCGCTTGAGGCAAGGCTATACCGGAGGCGGTGCCATGTGCCATCCCTGCTCCCAACTTCATAGGAGTAGACTTTCCCTTGATCGGGCATGGGGCCAAATGCCCTCCCGGTGCCCGAGAGTCCTGTCCACATCGTCGTCCTGGCCTCTGGATGCCGCAGTCTCTTGATCCGCGTCGGTCTTGGTCCAGGGGCTACAATAGCCATCACGATCGGCAATCGTTTTGTATAAACAGTTGTTGAGCCCGAGTCCATTCTGTACACTGAATGGTCGCACCAATGAGTGCTTGCGACATCTATGCGGGAACCACCGAGGAAACCACTGCATGAACAAAAAAACCACCAAGAACACTGATGCCATCCTTGACTCCACCCTGAAGGGCCTGGAACGCAGATTCGGCGCCGGCATCGTCATGCGTCTGGGCGATGCCGAAACCCTGGATGTGGAAGCCATCCCCACGGGCAGCCTGTCACTGGACATTGCCTTGGGCATCGGAGGGGTACCCACAGGACGCATTGTGGAAATCTACGGCATGGAGAGTTCGGGCAAGACCACGCTCTGCCTGCATATCATTGCCGAAGCCCAGAAGCTGGGACATATCTGTGGGTTCGTAGATGTGGAACATGCCGTGGATCCCGAATATGCCAAGCGCATTGGCGTGGACGTGGACAACCTCTACATATCGCAGCCGGACACGGGGGAGCAGGCCCTGGAAGTGGCCGAAACCCTGATCAGTTCCGGGACCATGAAGGTGGTGGTGGTGGACAGCGTGGCCGCCCTGGTGCCCCGATCTGAAATCGAAGGCGAAATGGGAGACTCGCACGTGGGCCTGCAGGCCCGCCTGATGAGCCAGGCCCTGCGCAAGATCACGGGCCCCGTGAGCGCCAGTGGCACCACCCTGATCTTCACCAACCAGATCAGGCAGAAGATCGGGGTCATGTTTGGCAACCCGGACACCACCTCCGGAGGCATGGCGCTCAAGTTCTATGCCAGCATGCGCCTGGAAACCCGACGGTTGCAGGCTCTGAAGGAAGGCAACGTGGTGGTGGGCAATCACACCCGGGTCTCCGTCCGCAAGAACAAGGTGGCGCCTCCTTTCCGGCAGGCCGAGTTTGACATTATGTACAATAAGGGCATTGATGCCGTGAGCGGCATCCTGGACCTGGCGGAGGAATACGATCTCGTGGAAAAACGGGGGTCGTACTACCGCCATGATGGTGTCATGCTGGGCCAGGGCCGCGCCTCTGCGGTGAGAGCCTTGGAGGGTCAGCCGGAACTGGTGCAGCTTCTGCGGAACACCATCATGGAAAAGGCAGGACTCGCAAAGCCCGCAGAGCCCGAGGCCGCCGCCTCTGCGGCGGCGTAGGCATTCTCGGTCAGACTTTGGGGTTCCTGCTTGGGGCGCACAGGCCAGGAGCAGGATGTAGGCCACTGGTTTTTTTCTTTTTCGCACTCCAGGTGCATTGGCACACACATGCAGGCGCACAGCGTGCACAGCGTGCCGTTGGCATCTTGGAAGCAAGGCTGACCGGATTCTGCTTGGATCCGGTGCAGTCAGCAGGTACTTTCCATGGACAGCAGCATCTTTCTTGTATTGGGCTTGGCCCTGGGGCTCTTGGTGGGAGGAGTCGTGGGGGCCACAGTCTTCTTTCGCCGCGGTCGCGAGGTGCGCGACATTGGCGAGGACAACATCAGGGCCAATCTCAGACTCGCGGAGGAGGCCTGGAAAAAGGAACAGGCCCGCAAGGAAGCCGAGATGGAGCGGGAGCGCTCTGCCTTCCAAAAGCAGATGCGCGTGGAGCAACTGGAGCTGGAACGGGAGTGGAAAGCCGAACGGGCCGAGTGGAAGCGGGAATACAGCAACCAGGACCGCAGCCTGCAGGATCGCAAGAAGCACCTGCAACGGGCGGAGGACGATCTGGCCCAGCGAGAGCAGACCTTGGCCGCGCGCCGGAAAGACCTGGCCCGGAAGGAAGCGGAACTGGAATCCGCCCATGAACAACAAATGCAGGAACTGGAACGCATTGCGCAACTGACGCGTGCAGAGGCCCGCGCCAACTTGCTGGTGGAAGCGGAACAGGGGGCCCGGCAAGACGTCGCCAGAGTGGTCCGCGACATTGAAGCCCAGACTCAGCAGATCGCCGATCAGAGGGCCCGGGAGATCATCTCCCTCTCCCTGGAAAGGGTCGCCAGCGACCATGTGGCAGAGCAGGTGGTATCCACCGTCTCGTTGCCCAGCGATGAGATGAAGGGCCGCATCATTGGCAGGCAGGGACGCAACATCCGCTCCATTGAACAGGCCCTGGGCGTGGACATCGTGGTGGACGACACCCCCGAGTCCATTGTCATTTCCTGTTTTGACCCGGTGCGCCGGGAGATTGCGCGCATGGCGCTCTCGGTCCTGGTGCGGGATGGCCGCATTCATCCCACCCGCATTGAAAAGGAAGTCGTCAAGGCCACCGCCGCCGTGGAGGAAACCATCATGGATGCGGGCCAGCAGGCCTTGCTGGAGACAAGCATTCCCGGACTGCATCGGGAACTGCAGAAGCTGCTGGGCAGGCTGAAGTTCCGCACCAGCTATGGACAGAACCAGCTGTACCACGCCATAGAGACCGCCCATCTGGCTGCCATGATCGCGGAGGAACTGCACGGGGATGTGCAGTCCGCCCGCATAGGCGGACTGCTGCATGACATTGGCAAGGCGGTCACCCATGAAGTGGAAGGTCCGCATGCCCTTGTGGGGGCCAGCATTGCCCGCAAATATGGCATCAACGAAAAGATCGTCAACTGCATTGAGGCACATCATCACGAAGTGGAGATGGCCAGTATGGAGGCGGTGATTGTCGCGACTGCGGATGCCGTGAGCGGAGCCCGGCCAGGGGCCCGGCGCATCTCGGTGGAGAACTATTATCAGCGCATCCGGGAATTGGAGGATGTGGCGGCGGAGTATGAAGAGGTAAGCCAGGCCTACGCGTTGCAGGCAGGCCGCGAGCTGCGGGTACTGGTGAAACCGCAACAGATTGATGACCGGGGTTGTGTCGACTTGAGCGAAGCCATTGCAGACCAAATCCACGACACGTTGCAGTATCCGGGGCAGATCAAGGTCACGGTGATTCGGGAGTCCCGTTCCGAAGCGGTAGCCACGTAGGTCCGCACCAATCCGGCATGGGGGCTTACTCCATGTCACAAAACAAAACCGCCGGTCACACGTCCTGTATTGTGACAAGCTGCAGCCCGTGGCGCTTTCTGCGTGTTCTGGGCAGGCTGCAGGGCAATGCTCTGCGCTTCACTGCACTGCACTACACCACTACATTGAGGCAGCAACCATGGCGAATGTCATTCGAGTGTCCGCAAAGTCCCGTTCCACTGCCGTGGCAGGAGCCGTGGCAGGAATCATGCGCGAGGAGGGATATGCGGAAATGAAGGCCATCGGGGCCAGCGCAGTGAACCAGTCCATCAAGGCGCTGGCCATCACCCGCAGTTATCTGAAGGAAGACAACATTGACATCGCTGCCGTGCCCAGCTTTACGGAAGTCATGATCGAAGGCACGGAACGGACCGCAGTGCACATGGCCATCTACAGGCAGGCAGATCTGATTGCCCCGGACCAGCTGAGAAAGGACCCGAAAGACAGGTCAAGCGTTATCAAGGATCGGGTCCAGGATCCCATTACCATCTCAGTGTAGACAGAGGGGCGAGAGTCCCTTCCTTGCTGGGTCAGGCCATCTCCTGTTGCGCGGGCAGGTTCCCTGCCCGGCCCATGACCCAGATCCCAGGGGCCAGAGGCTGCTGCAGGTGTCTGAGGCCTCCAACTGGACGTGCGAGGGTTCCCTGTATCCCAAGTTACTAATCCTGGCTGCTTCTGCTTAAATACCCCTTGGCAACCCCTGCTCTTTCCATGGGAGAGCTGAGGCAATGTCGCGCGCTGAAACTCTGACTACCGGATACGGTCTGCCGGGCAGGCTGATTCCCAGGCCCTGCTCTTTGCACCCTTGATCCTGTGCATATTTGCTGCCGCAGTGCCATGAAGAGGCTTACAGCCCGAACGAGAAGCAAATCCGCACTGTGCATCGCCGCCTTGGTCTTCGTCGCCGGACTAAGTCTGACCGGATATGCCAGGACTGCAGGGAAACAGGTCCATGCTGTAACCCCTATATATAAGGTAGCTCGCGCGCAGGAAGCGCGCCATGCCGAAACAAGTCCTGCATCCCATCATTTCGGGAGCTACATGCAGTCTCCTGTCTTGGACACGGAATCCCATCTCCCGCCTGTGGAGGAAAGGTTGCCGCTGAACCCCTTGGTCATGGAAGCAGACATGGCAGTCGGGCCTGTGGACCCACCGCGTTGGGAACTGGGAACCCACGGAGGCCAACTGTGGCTTATGCAGCCGACAGGGGCAGAATTTGATTCCCTGCCTTTCATGCTTTCCGAAAACTTTCTGGGGACCCTTGGACGGGGGATGCAAGGGCTTTACGGGAATCTGGCAGAGGATTTCGCTGTTCATCCTGGCAATACACACTTCCGCTTGACCCTGAGACAGGGGTTGAAGTGGTCCGATGGCACACCGGTGACCACGGAGGACGTGGCTTTTACCCATGAAGAGGTCTGGCAGAACGAACTGTGGAACTTCATGGGCCTGCCCCAGCATCTGCGCACTGCCGGAGACGCCATTGGCAGCCCTGTCTCCCTGCAAGTCCAGGACGATTATATTTTCTACTTGTCGTTCAATGAGCCTTATGGAAGTTTCCTGCGTGTATTGGGGAGCACAGGCTGGTTCAGCTACGCGGATCTCCTGAAGCCCGCCCACTACCTGAAGGAGTTTCATCCAAACTACATCACACCCGAACGCACCAGGGAACTGCTGCAGGAGCGGGGAATTCGCTATGAGTGGGAGTTGTTCGGGTCTGCAGATTGCCATCCTCATGAAGCCCGAGCAGCCAAATGCCTAGGCTTTCCCGTGCTTTGGCCTTGGATGCCGCATGTCGGGCCTGATTCCGAACTGTTTCTGCAGCGCAATCCCTACTACCACAAAGTCGACGGGGCAGGCAGGCAGCTTCCTTACCTCGACAGAATTCACTTGAAGGTGGGGTCAGCGGCCAATGCACTGGCAGTCCGCCAGGGAACCCCGCACGATCTGTACCTGCTCGGGCACGACCCCGCTGCAGATGCATGGTCAGTCCCGGAAGAAGGCAATGGACTGCAGATCCGTTTGCTGCAGGGCCACGCGTCCACTGTCACGCTGTTCCTGAACCGGACCTATGCGGACGAAACTTGGCGCAGCATTGTGTCCCAGCCGGAGTTTCGACAGGCACTGCTGCTGGGGGTGGATCAGAATTCGCTGGCCGAGCTGCTGGCCCCGGGTCGGATGCACCACTTTGTCCGTCCCTCGCATGGACACGACCCCGGAGCAGCCCGGACTCTGCTCGATGAACTGGGTCTGGACCAGATCAACGATGATGGTTGGCGACTGGCCCCTGATGGCTCCTGCTTCTCCCTGCCCATTGAATATGATCAGAATCTGGCAGACTTCCGCACGATTGCCGTCAAACTGGAGGGAGATCTGCAGAAAATCGGGCTGAAATCCGAGGTGTTGGGGGTTGATCCGCTGGTGCTGCAGGCCCGGGGTCAAGCCAATCAGCTCAGGGGGTCGCTGGGCACGCTGGATTATCCTCTGTGGGACAGCGAGCTGCCCAGCGACTACCTGCCCAGCGACGCCTGGGGCAGTCTGTGGCGTCTGTGGCACGACACGGGTACAGAAAAGGGAGAGACTCCCCCCCTCTCGGTACAAAGGCTCCTTGAATTGCACGATGCCCATGTCCAAGGTCGGGCCGGCAGTCCGGAAATGATGGAGATGGCTCTTGAAATCATCCGGATTCACGACGAGATGCAGTTCGGACTGCATCTCGTCGGACCCGCCACGCCATCCCAGAGCTTTTCCACTCACCTGCACAATCTGCCCACGCAGGGTCTGGTCGGCCTTGCCTTGCAGGACAGTGAACTTTGGTTCTGGGGAGGTCTTACGGAGTAGACAGACTCTGCTCGCTGGGGCAGATCAATGCAGGTGGTGAAGACGAACCACTCTCTGGCAATGGCAGATGTGTCCCTGCCTCGGAAGAGAGAAACCCGCAAGGCAAGCCGCTGTCCCCTCGGCTGTGTGGCTTGACAACAGGTAAAACTGACCTTGAATTTACTGCAGAATGCGAGAGATTGCCCAAGGGAATGGAGCCAGAATTGGAATTGGATGACAATGAAAGATCGCAACTCTTCCCGCACTCAATCAAGATCGAGATTGGTAGAAACAGGCCCTTCATTGTGCTAAGATTCTTGTGAGTGGGTGCAACAGATCCTACAAGCTGACGCTCGCAAATATGATTATGTGTCTAACGTGGAAGACTAGACGGAGGCTGTTTGGTATGAAGGGAATTAGGAGTTTGTTCCGCCTTGGGGCATTGGCGATGATCGCAGGATTGCTGGTTGTCGCGCTGACCGTGCCCGCTGCGGCTGCAGACGAGGTTTGTGATGATGCGCAGATGTTGGATGAAGTGGAGATTTTGTCGGTCACTCCGATGGAAGCCGCCTTCTCTTGGGACACCGACGATTTGCTGTCCTACGGTGACGGCAAGGCCGGCACCTATCCGACGGGCCAGTTGGAGGTTGTGTTCAGAGACATCAACACTTCGTACAAGATTACGCACTATGACGTGATTGCCACTCCGAGTGATGAACCCGGCACTTCTGCCGAGTTGGGCATTGATGAAGTTGTGACCGAGGTTGACCGGCCCAGCAGTGTAGGTTCCACCGTGACTGCAATCCTTAGTCTGGAACCTGGCACAAACTATGACATTGACGTGGTGGCCAATTATTATTCGGTCCAGACCAGCCCGAATCAGAGCAACCAAGACAGCCTTGGAGGCACGACTTTCCTGAGCCCGCCGTTCTTGGGTAGTGGTGTTGATGGGTCTGTGGTTGGTCACGAAGAGTTGGACTCACCGGCGGACCGGGGCGTGCATTATCTGGTGTACAAAGACGATCAGGAACTGCATACTTTGCGGTGGCTCAACCCGAAGACTTACGGCCCCTTCGACCATGTATGGGATAACTCCCCTAGTGAAGATGGGGATGACGCCGGCGCGGATATTCTTTGCACCAACCTAGACGGTGACTTGGAAGATGACTGTGCACACGACGATGGAGTTGGCATAACTCATTACAGAGTTACCGTTACCGACGACAATGGAATTGACGAATATGTTGAGTACATTGAGACTTCGGACGACGCGGTCTACTCCGCTGAATTCAACCTGAATGACGGCACCTACACTTTTGCGGTGGACGCTGGCTATGTAGATGGCGGCAAATTCTATGCACTGAGTGACAAGGCCCAGGTCGAGTTTGACATTCCTGACGACTATCGCAGGTACAATCAGGATGAAGACGAAGTTGAGGGTCTGCTGAACGACATCGTTGATATGGTTTCCGGGGAAGACGAAGATTTTGATGCTTTCTGTGACTCGGATTGGGCTTTTGAGATCGACTGCGGTGACGAGAATGATGTACCCGAGACTATAAACGACGATGATAACCAGCAGCTGGCATTGACCATTTACTTGAACAACCTCTACAACTAAGTGTGCCTCTGGACATCTTGAAAGGAGACGAAGTTATGAAACTGTGGATGAAGCCTGTGCTTGGCAGGATCGCCGTGACCGAAACCCAGAGGGGCAGTGGCCCTTGTCCTGACGGTGATGGTGGCTCCGAAGCCATGTAGCATCAACGACTTGAGAGATTGAAGGGGAGACCGCAAGGGTCTCCCCTTTTTGTTGGATCGAAAATCACCTGATGATATCTATTGGCGATGCCATGCCAAGACTGTGGAGCACTGCAACAAACATCGAGTGTGTTTCTTGATTTCGGCGTGGTGTGCGATGCAATGGTCCATCCGGGTGTACCGTGTTTCTGCAGCTACGAAACGAGGCATGAACTCCAGGGCCAACGTGAAGTTGCCAAGGAGATAGACAGAGCAGAAGGGGGACACTCGCAGACAGGTGCTGTCCGTCCCACGCGTATCCATGCCCGGTGCACTCTGCTGCGGGCTCCACAGCGCAGAGCGCAGCGAAGGCACCTTCCACGTTGTGCAGAACACGGGGTCATAGATCTGCCAGTTGGCGCAAGACGATCCTCAGGGGCCACGCCCACTATTTGCACCGATCCTTGGGCATCAACATTTTCAGATTTGTACAGTGCATTCCACCTGGAAGGTTTCGCCCGGGGACTGGAAGAGCGAAGCCTTGATCCGCTTTACCTTTGACTATGAATCACAGGACATCGACAAGTTTCTGAAGGAGCGTATCAACACAGTTGAGAATGGTGAGGCAACCTACACCGTTGAGGATCTCTTGGTCGAGGGCTGCTTCATCGAGCGTCCCAGAATCGAGACCATGATCGCACGCCTCAAAATAAAGCAGAATCTCATCCTGCAGGGACCGCCGGGCACGGGCAAGACCTGGCTGGCCAAGCACCTGGCCTTCGTGCTGATCGGTCAACAGGACAGCAGCGATGTAAGGGCCGTGCAGTTTCATCCAAATTTCTCCTACGAAGACTTCGTGCGGGGATGGCGTCCTGCCGGAAACGGCAGGCTTGACCTGGTCGATGGTCCGTTCCTGGAACTTGTGAAGGACGCGCAAGAACATCCGCACACCAAGATGGTCCTCGTCATTGAGGAAATCAACCGGGACAATCCTGCCCAAATGTTTGGAGAGATATTGACCCTCCTGGAGGCAGACAAGCGGAATCTCCGAGAGGTATTGCAACTGAGCTACCGGCGCAACCACAACGAGCGCGTGTATGTGCCCGACAACCTGTACATCATCGGGACCATGAATGTGGCAGACCGCTTGCTCGCGCTAGTGGACTTTGCGCTGCGGCGCCGCTTCGCCTTTGTGGACCTGGAGCCCTCGCTCGGGGATGCATGGCTGGATTGGGCGAGCGATCATGGTGGCATGAACAGAGAGGTTCTGGAAGAGATCCGCGATCGTCTCCTTGACTTGAACAAGACGATTGCCGCCGATGCTGCCCTTGGTCGCCAGTTTCAGGTGGGGCACAGCTTCGTGACGCCTCCTGCCGGTGAACGGGTGCTCGATGCCCGTACCTGGTTCCGTCAGATCTTGGAAACGGAGATTGGCCCCTTGCTGAAAGAGTATTGGTTTGACGAGCTGGACAAGGCCGAGACTGCCAGAACCAGGCTGCTAAAAGAATTTTGATTTCGTTGGCTTCGACAGCAAGGCTGGGAATGGGCACTCCAGATCCGATTGGCCACATCGGTCACATTCCCGTGCGCAACCTTTGGTTGCTCATGTTGTACGCTTCCGATCTGTTTCGCCAAAGGGGCAACGCCAAGATTGCCGTGGAAGAGCGTCCTGACGACATACCTGCACTGGTCGCAGAAATCCTGACCCGATGCGTGGAGAACCGCCTCCGGAAAAACCTGACTTTCGGATATGAAACCCGTGACCGCGTGCTGGACCGCGTGCGCGGCCGCATTGATCTGTTGCGCACGGAACGACGACAATGGCTCGCACGGGGCAGGGTGGCATGCCGATTTGCAGAGCTGACCGTCGACACACCCCGCAATCGCCTTGTCAAGGCGGCCCTGGAGAGGATGGCCCTTCTTGTCCACCGAACGGCCCTGGTTCACCAGTGCCGCACACTGGCCAGAACACTCGACCGACTGGGGGTGACCAGCAGCCTCTCCAGCCAGCCGGAAGCGTCAATGGAACGATTGGGACGGCATAACGCGCACGATCCGCAAATGGTCGCCGCGGCTCGCCTAGCATTCCAGCTGGCACTGCCTACCGAAATGGCCGGAACGCAGAGGCTCTTCGTACCGGGCCGCGACATTGCGTGGGTACGGAAGCTGTGCGAGAAGGGAATCGCCGGCTTCTACCGCACCGTGCTGCCTGTGGCAGGATGGAAGTGCCGGCACAACTCTCCACTGGCCCATTGAGCGAAAGACCGCAGGCATGGACAGGATTCTGCCGTCCATGATCGCGGATATCGTTCTGGCTCACCCTGCCACGGGACACCGGATCATTGTGGACACCAAGTTCAATGAAATGATCGTACCGGGACGATATCGCGACGCAACCCTGCGCAGCAGACACCTGTACCAGATTTATGCCTACGTCAGGGCCCAGACAGGAGCCGACGGTCCACGCGCAGCTCATGTTTCAGGAATGCTGCTGCACCCCTCTGTCGGTGAGACCGTCAAGGAGGCCGTGACAATCGACGGGCATGAGATTCGGTTTGCCACCATTGACCTGGCCGCAAAGGCCCGGGAGATTCATACACAACTGCAGCGCATTGTCGAGCCTTGGGACCCCGCCAGCTTGCCGCCAGCGCGAGGATTTTGGAACTGACGGCAGCAGGCAATCAACCCCAACCGCAGGTTGACCCGGAAGTTCACCGGACTGCGATGGCAGATGTATTCCATCTGCGAGATGGGCTTGTACACTGCGTACAACCATGGTCCCGGCTTGAAGCAGCGATGTTGGGCCCACCTGTTGCGGGACATCCACAAGCTGAAGGCCCTGCACCCGGAAGACGCGGGCCTAGCCCGTGTGGGCACGGAGGATGCCCCGGTTCTACGTCCAAGCCCGGTGCCAGGCCGCGGCCGGGAGCTGTTCCTCTCAAGCGCAGTGGGTGACTTACGCTATGCTGACCTAGAGACCCTAAGTATCCGGCCGGGGTTGATGATCGTCACGGCGTTGCCGCACCCGGTCGCCAGCTCTGCCAGGTCGGGGTAGGTGCGACGGGGTAGATCGTGGTGCTTGACGGCCCCGACAGAGCACGAGGCCGGCCTGGTACAGGCGGGACCGGGCCTCCTTCATGACCCGCCGCCGGGGGCTGGGCGGCAGGTGATGTTCCCGGAACGCCACGAAATCCGCCGCCGTGCAGGTGCGGTCACAGACGGTCCCCGTCAGGCCCGCTGCCGGTGCGCGGTGTCCGGCGGCGGTCCCGGAGACCGGTGGCGCACCGGGGCCGCGGTCCACCCGCGATGGGAGAGGAGGCACATCTCCACGCGGTCCCGTGCGGCGGGCTTCAGGGGGCATCGTGCCGCAGTGCCTGAACTTGATCCTGTTGGGCGGGGGTCAGATGAAGATGCAGCATGGGGGATGGGAATGTGTCTGACCCCACCATACCATCAACCCCGGCCGGATGCTTAGGGCCTCCAAGAAAGGGTGGCGGATGGAGCGGCATGTCGAGGAATTGTTCGTCTTCGTTGCCCCCGGAGACACCGCCGGACCACAACGCGGCGGCACGAGATCCGGCCCGGGCAGCGACAGTAAAATGTCCTGGCCTTCCTCTTCGACACTTGGCGGGCCCGAGGCCTCAATCCCCTCGTGGAATGCCATAGGCTTCTGATTTCCTCTCAAGTCTGAACAGTTGCCAATAACCCTGTGTCACGGCAGGCCTCGCGCCATTTGGTTGTCAATCATGCAATTCCACAGAAACCACAGTATGTAAATTGGGGGTGTTGTAGAATGAGCTCCCGATTTCAAATCCTCATCTTGTTGGGTATGCGTGTTTCCGCGAGCTCGTTGCCTATAATTGAAGGGATTTTGAGGGTGCGTGTATATTGCAGCAGATTGATCCGCGCACTCATGGGACAATTGACAAGAGTGCAGGCTTTGAAACGAGGCTTTGATGAGGCAAGTAGTTGGCAAGGCAGGAGTTGGGTTTCTGCTTTTTGGGATTGTGGTCTTGGTATTGGGAGGCTGCGGCAACAGGGGCAATGGCGGGGAAGATCAGTCTGAGCTGGAGCCGACTGTCACACCCTTGGTGGAAGTGGCCGTGATTCCCACTTTCACGCCTACAACAGTACCTCCAGAGCCGACCCCTACCGAAGAGCCGACCGCGGTGCATACCCCGACACCCGTTCCCATTCGTTCGTATATCAACGTACCCACAGCCAATCTCAGATCAGGCCCAGGTGTGGCATACGACAAAATCGGTGAATTGGCAGAAAACGCGAATGTTCGACCGGTGTCCCAGACGAGAGACAGGTTGTGGTTGAAGCTGGATACCGGTGCTTGGATTTTCGCAGAGCTTGTGGATGAGATTCCGCTGAGATTGCCGGTAGAGACCAATCTCCCGGCTCCGCCCCCGCCTACGGCAACTCCTATTCCCATTCCCCCCACCGCAGTGCCTGCGACAGCCACCCCCATTCCTACCCATACCCCGGTTCCTGTACTAGGGGACTGGTCCCTGCCCGTTCACAGGAACGCAGGGTTCCTGGCGCCAGACTTTCTGGAGATTACGGTGCGGGAGGTTATCCACGGGAATGACGAGCGGATGCAATCCTACATTGAGCGCCGCGGTGGCCAGAGTTGTGACGGTTGCCTGGCGATTAAACTCGAGATTGTCAATCGAGACGGCAACTCGAAAGAATACGTGGTACAGGAGGATTTCAAGCTCTTGACAGGCGGTCCTGACGCAGAGCCTTTCCATCAAGTTCGGTGCGGGCATGCAAGCGGCATGCGCAGCATGGAAAACCAGGGCGGCCTGCGGGCTTTTGTGAAGGGATTGAAAGATGGAAGTGAACGGTTCCTGTGTTTTGAAGGTGTGACGGAATTGTCTTTGGACACCAGATTGGTCTATTCACCGATATTCCTGTATGAGGATCCGATTACTCCGACACCTACACCTCAAGGAAGCGGCGTAGTGTACGCGACCGAACCACTGGAGAAAGAGCAAGGCTACCGTACCGGTTGGTCGGTGTTCTTTCTACTGCTTGGCATTTAACTGTCAGACAACCACAGCATCCACCCTCCGAGACACCCCACAAAGCAGACTCTGGCGGGTATGACAGCGCGTTGTGACCGGACAGTTGATTGTGAAAGATACATGTGTGCACCGATGCCTGACAGACCATTTCTTGACTGGTGGCAACGTGAGTTGTGGATCTAAGAAGAGACAATCTCGGGGAGCAAGGAGGATATCCTTGCTCAGCCTGACAAGGCCCCTGAAGTGTCTCCCGGAGTCTACTCGCTCTCTTTCTGCCCTGGTAAAAAGCAGCTGCTTTCAGATCCCAACTCGGGTCTCCATGCCCGCGGTACACGCAGGAAGAGCCATCCGCTGCCTTCTGCGCCATAAGATTGATGTACTCAGCCATGTATGTTGCCCAACAATCTGCTTTCTTCCTCGCATGGGAAGATTCAACTCAAACGGCTGATGTGGAATTGCACAAGACGAATCGAATCGTATAAGTCGGGACATCAATATCAATGCCAAAGCAATGACGCAAGAAGAGTTTGCGCATATGGCGGGTCATCTGGGCGATGCCATGGATCGGATCGTCAATCCGAGGACCGTTGCGCAACCGGCGCTCCAGGTTGCGTTCTGTAGTCTGCACGTCATGGCAGGTGCCTTCGATGCCCTCGCGCAGGTACTGGAGCCAGCGGTGGGCGGAGTCTGGATGCGATTGCCTCGGGCCTCGCATTGTACCTATGGCCAGTTAACGCCCAGGCGCGCAGGGCCCCACCCAGCCCCCCATTGCATCTCCCGCGGTCTGCTTGAGGCGAAAGCGCGGCGCGGCGCGCCGCCAGGTTCCTGCAGGCAGGTATTGGGGGCTCGGCCCAGGCACTCTGTGGGCGTCTCCTTGGCGTGAAACTCGCCATACATCCCGGCCCTGCGCGGCGCGCGGAGCCAGGCATGGCACTGGCGGTATACTGAGGAGATACGCAAAGCCGGGCGCAGGATGGCCGCAGAGGCCGGCGTACGCGGGACGGTGTCCGGCAAGCTCCCGGAGGAGGCTGCATGATCCCGCAACTGCCGTTGGGCACGGATAACTTCGCGCACATCCAGACGCATGCCAATGTCTTGTATGTAGACAAAACGCGCCGCATCGCGGAATTGTTCGCGCAAGAGCACAGTCCTCACATGTTCCTCGCGCGGCCGCGCCGCTTTGGCAAGACCCTGTTGCTTTCCACGGTGGAGGCCCTCTTTCAGGGTCGCCGCGACCTGTTCGCGGATACGTGGATCGGACAGGCCGGCCATTGGGACTGGGAGGAATGCGCGCGTCCCGTGCTGCGCCTGAATCTGGGAGTGCGCGCCGTTCACGATCCCGGGCGGCTGTGGACCGCGTTGCGAGGACGGGTGGACGATCAAGCCCGGTTGCGCGACGTGACGCTGCCCCCGGGGACCGCGGATCTGGCCTTGCATCGGCTCTTGCGGCATCTGGCCGCCGCCGGCCGCAAGGTGGTGGTGCTGGTGGACGAATATGACACGGCCATCACGGAGAACCTGGACCGGCCCGACGCGTTGGAGGATGTGCTGGACGTCATGCGCGCTTTCTATGGGGCTTTGAAAGACAGCAGCGACCACATCGAGTACACGCTGGTCACGGGCATCACGCGGCTGGCCCGCGCGGGCCTGTTCTCCGGCGCCAACCACCTCACAGACCTTTCGCACGAACCGGGTGCGCACGATTTGCTGGGATTCACGCACAGAGAGCTTCAGGCGCCGCCAGTGGCCGCCCTGGTGGCGCAGGGTGCCTGCCACTTGGGCTGTCTCCGCGCAGATCTGTACGCCGCCCTGGAGCGGCAGTACAACGGCTACCGCTTCGCGGCAGGGCAGGAAGCGGTCTACAACCCCTACACTCTGGCCGGGTGCCTGCGTGCCTTGGCCCAACCCGATGCGGCTGCGCGCTGGAGTCTGGATCGTTTGCCTCGCCGCTGGGCCGAAACTGGCATGCCCAAGGTTCTGTTGCGCGGTCTGCGCGCCCGCCGTCTGCAGTTTCTGCCCGCCTTGGACGGGCAGAATGCACAGGTCTTGACCCAGGTCCCTTTTGACGTGGGCAAGCCCAACATCGCGGCCCTCCTGTTTCAGGCCGGCTATCTGGCACTGGACGCCTCGGTGCCTCCGGTTCTGGCCTTTCCCAACCGTGAAGTGCAGGAGGCCTTTGCGGAATCCCTGGTGGAGTGGTTTGAGGAGACGGCGCCGACCTGGCTGGAAAGCCGAACGTTTCCTCGTGGCCCTACGGCGGGGCAGTTGCAGAACGCCCTGCGGCGGCAGGACGCAGACGCCTTGCGTCACGTGGTGGCCAGCTGCCTGGAGGCCGTGCCTCACGCTCTGCGTCAGTTCGGCACCCAGTACGCTCCCCATGAATCGTACTATCAAGCCTTGCTGCACATCATGTGCCAATTCCTGGATCTGCCCTTGACGGCGGAACTACCCGCGGGGCTGGGCCGCGTGGACCTGGCGCTGGAACTGCCGGAGCGCATCTGCCTGCTGGAGTTGAAAGTGGACCGGTCCCCGGAGGCAGCCCTGCGGCAGGTATTCGGGACCTTCTACGCCGCGACTTGGCACTTGCGTTCCCTGCCCGTGACGGTCTGGGGCTTGCAGTTCGATCGGGCCGCGCGCACACTGCGGGCTTGCCTGGCCTGGGATCTGGGCCGCTTCAACTCGACGACAGGATGCTGGGAGCATGAACCGTTCAACATTCCTCTGACTGAGTTGCGCCGGTGGCCTGCAGAAGAACGTCAGGAGTATGTACGCAGGGAACCCTTGCGGGCAGCGGCCCCGTCCCCTGCATAGGAGATTCTGCTCCTTATCTATAAAGGTGGCCTGCCGCAGGACGATGCGGCCTCCCATCCACAGTGTCAACATGCCCCAGGGGTATCTTTGGATTGTGCACTTCGGATACATTGCGGAAAGTCAACCAACATCCATAGAGGCCCACCTCTAAGTTCGGGAAGGCTGCACGGGCTGCGGCAGGGGTCGGAGCTGCGGGTCCGAGCGCTGGACCGCAGGCTTTTGCCATGGGTGGCAATAGGCAATCAAGTCACAGACCCGATGGGCCAGAAAGGGGGTCACACTCCGATGTCGGAGCGTTGAGGATCTTCATGATCGACCGTTTCCGCGACCCTCATTGGGCCTCCTGAAGCAGTGACCATGGCTTTCTGTCGTTGTGTCAAGGCGTAATCCACTCCCCGCTTGGGCTCGAGTGAGTCTCGCAGCACTGAGGAGATGGCACCCTTGTTGCCCAAGCACTTGCCTATCCGAGCCCTCATCAGCCAAGGTATGGGCTGGGTGGTCATCCCCGTGGCCGGGCCACAGCACAAAGGCCCGCCGCTCGCCTTTCTCGTGGACTGCCAAGTGCAGTTTGAAGCCGAAGAACCCGCTCATGGAGTTCTTGCCCTGTGGCGGCAGACAGCCAACGGCATCGAGTCAATGAAACCAAGGCCTGTGCAAAGGCCATACGCGAGCAGTACAGTGGTGCCAGTACCCAGGGCATCAGGGCCCCGAAGTGGGCACAGCGGGACAGGCAGACAGGAAAGGTCTACCCCTGCACGATATGATGCCAAAGACACCGCAGGAGGCAGGGCAACACGGATCCGACAGTATTTTCTCCTCCTCCCGGCCGGCTTTCGCCACTGGACCGAGGTCTCCGGTTCATTCTTCACCGTACCAGAAGGAACAGGTTCCTCGTTGTCCTCTGTCCCGTCTTGATTGGCCTGCATCCCCATGCCTTGCAGACCGGTCCAGGATATTCCGGAGCCAGATTCTCACGTCTTCAATGGAAAGGCCCACCTGGCTTCGGCCTACAGGCTACAATATTCTTTCTGTCTCTGGCGGCTCGGGCCAGACCGTTGTTCATGCAATTCCCAGGCTGATATATCCCATGCATCCCATTTCCCAACGCATTGAAGCAGAGTACCGTCAGCGGACCCCCCAGTCTGCAGCCTATTTCCAACGCGCGCGGCAGGTCCTGCCCGGAGGAGATACCCGGACTTCCGCCTACCACGCTCCGTACCCCTTGGTGATGGCTCAGGCGGAGGGCACGACTCTGCAGGACGTGGACGGCCACAGTTATCTGGACTGCATGAACAATGCAACATCCCTCATACATGGTCATGCCTTTCCCCCGGTAGTGGAAGCCATGGCCCAGCAGGCGATCCGCGGCACGGCCTGGGGAGCTCTGAGCATGGGACAGATAGAGATGGCGGAGCTGCTTTGCGCACGCGTGGCCTCTCTGGATCAGGTGCGCTTCACCAACTCCGGTACGGAAGCCACCCTCATGGCCATTCGAGTGGCCCGGGCCTATACCGGCAAAGACCTGATTGTAAAAATTGAAGGAGGATATCACGGCACCCACGATCTGGTTTGTGCCAGCGTGGGTCCGGATGTGGATACGGCCGGTCCGGCTTTCTCTCCCTGCACCGTGCCCCAGGGCCAGGGGCTGCCTGGTTCCATCATGGACCAGGTCCGCATTGCTCCCTACAACGACAGTGCAGCCCTGACGGATATTCTGGATGCCCATGCGGGCCAGGTGGCGGCCGTGGTGGTGGAACCTTTGCTGGGTTCCCACGGCTTTGTGACGGCGACCCCGGAATATCTGCAGGCGGTGCGGAAGATCACGGCGGATCGTTCGGTGCTGCTGCTACTGGACGAGGTCCAGACTTTCCGTCTGGACACGGGAGGAGCCCAGCAACTGTATGAGGTCTTTCCGGATCTAACCACCATGGCCAAGATTATTGGCGGCGGCTTGCCTGTGGGCGCCATGGGCGGCCGCGCGGAGATCATGGCCCTCTTCGATCCTGCGGGTGCCAAGGCGGTATCCCACGGTGGCACCTTCAACGGCAATCCCATGGTGATGGCCGCGGGTCTGGCTGCCATGCAGCACTTGACGGACTCCTCCATGGCGCGCCTCAATCGTCTGGGGGACAGGCTACGTCAGGGCATTGGGGAGGTGGCAGTGGAGCAGGGCCTGCACCTGCAGACCACAGGTCTGGGGTCTTTGGTGGGGTATCACTTCAGCGCGGACCCGGTGCGGGGCTACCGGGATACCCAGATGGCTCCCGCGGAATTGAAACACAGCTTCTTTCTGGCCTGCCTCAACCACGGGCTGGTGCTCTCGCCCGCATCCAGCCTGAATGTCTCCACCGTGATGTCCGCGGCAGACATAGACAGAGCCCTGCGTCTCTTCCAGGCTGCGCTGATGGACGTGAAGATTCTGGTTGCAGAGGCATACCCGCATCTGTTGCTGTAGTCAAGGTGCGACCAGCAGGCAGGGCAGGACCATAGAATTATTGCAGATCAAATCCCCACAGGGGCTACAGGAGTCAGGGCAATCGCACTTAAATTGACAAGACTTTCAGGAGATAGTCGTTGTTCCAGCCCGCCTGCTTGCGTTTGGCCGCAATGCCTCCTTGGGCGGTACGTGCGTGGCGGAGCAGGTGGAGGGCCAGGCGGCTCAGAATGGTCCTATGGTGGGGGCTGTGCCCCGTCCGGATGCGGCTTTCGTCTTCCCGGAAGGCCCTGTCCCGGACCCAGTGCACCGAATTTTCCATGCTCCAGTGTCCGCGGGTGGCGGCCCTCTTCCTGTCTGCAGAGGCCGACTCGGAAACATGGCAGCGGCTCGGACGCGAGTCCCAAGACGTACAAGATGCCTATTGGACCCTGTTCCCGGTGTTCCAACTGGATCGTGCCAATGCCCATGATCGGGCTTTTGGCGTGCAGCGGCTTATGGAAGTTCACCGCACCTTGGACATTGTGAGGTTGTTGGCATATTCAGGCATAGACATTGCCGACGATCTGGTGGCAGCCGTACTTGAACAGTTGCCTTTTGATCTGGCTCGGCATGGACCGACAGCTCTATATCCGCAATTTGGTGATGAACTTGCATGCCTCTTCGCACAGCTTGGCCGTTCAGACCATATCCCCAACGATGCTGTCGCTCGATTGGAATTGCCTTTTGTTCCGATACTTGTCCAAGACCGACAAGACCGACCCAATCTGAGCATCCACCGTGAAGTGTGCAGAAACGCCGCTGTCTTTGCTGACCTTGTTTCCTTTGCATTTGGGCGCGCCGACGCACAGATCGAATCAGCAGGCGAGGAGCAAGTGTCCCGCGACAGAGCCAGGATCGCCTTTGACATTCTTTGGAAGATACGAGGATTTCCTGGCCTAAATGAAGATGGCACGGTCAACCCTGCATCTCTGGAGACTTGGATCAACGAAGCACGCCGTTTGTGCCGGGAACGAGGACGCGCAGAAATTGGCGAAGAGGAAATCGGCAAGATTTTGTCCAACGCTCCCGCGGGGGCGGATGGAATCTGGCCGTGCGAACCCGTTCGGGATCTGTTGGACAAGTTGGGTTCGCAACATGTGGGCACAGGCTTTGCAACAGGAAAGCGGAACCTGCGAGGCCTAACACGGAGAAAATTCTTTGAGGGCGGTGACCAGGAGCGCGTGCTCGCCGAAAAATTTCACGCCGATGCCGAGAGTATCGCGGCTACATGGCCCTTTACGGCACAACTCCTGCGAAAGACTGCGGCAGAGTACAAATCCGATGCCCAACGCTATGATCAACAGGCTGCAAGATTGGAATAAGTCTATGGCTAAGTAACGCGAGTCGTGGACAAGACGCGGTTGCCGGGCGACTGTGTCCCCGTACCTGAGACGGTGTTTGCGGCAGGTGACCACAGACAATCAACCCCGATAGCAATGCGCCAGTTCTAGGGCGTGTTGATTAATTTGTGGAAACAGGGCAGGCCATGCGATCCAAGTCCCCACCACGGAGCCACCCCATGGCGCCACGACTGATCCTGACCGATGACATGTGGGTGCGGATCGAGACCGTGCGGGCCGAAATCCGTCCCCGGGTGGGCCGTCCTTCGATTTTGGGCGACCGGATGTTCGGGGAAGCCGTGCTGTACCCCACCCGGGCCGGCAGTCCCGGGCGCGACCTGCCCGCGGACTGCGGGCAATGGGACACGGGGTACCCGCGGGTTCGCACGGGGGAACGCCCAGGCCTCGGGGCCGCATGGGGGCGCCGGGTCCCGCCCGTATCCGGCGCGGCGGAGCTGTGGGCGGCCCGGTACGTGGATTCCACCATCAGGCGTGCGCATCCGCATGCGGCGGGGGCCGCCCAACAGGGGGCGGTCCGGCAGCCCCAGCCCTCGGGCGCGCCCGGGGCGGTTGCTCCACCCAGCGGCACGCCCTCGGCCTGGAGGACCCGACCGGCCTCGGGTTCGCCTGGACCGGCGGGGAGCGGCCGGACGGGGAGGGGTGCGCGGCCCTGGGGCCGGAGGCCGTCCCCCGGTTGCCGCCGACCGCAGCGGTCAGGGATCGGGCGTAGGACCGCGCCGCCCTCCGGGACCCGCGGGCGGCCCCGGCGGTGGAGGCCGTGATTCCGGCCCAGCAGCACCGCACGGAGCCTATCCCCCATGACCTGGCGCAGTACGAGTGGCGGGAACAGAGCGCGCGTTTCTTCCCCCGTCTCCAGCCGTTGCGGGGCAGGGCCACGCGCTGTGCCCAGTGGCAGCGCCCCTTTCGGGCCCTGGGGCAGGGGGCGGCCACCTGGATCCTGCTGCGATCATTAATCAACACGCCCTAGTAGGCGAGGGCAGCCGAGTCGGAAACAGTCCCGCCCGACTTGGTGGCAGCACTGACGGATTTGGAAGAGGTCAGGGAAGAAGGGTGTTCGCCGGAACACTGCATTCGGAAGCGAACAGGAGTTGTCTGCCCATTTCTTGCGGGACACTCTTCTGCGAGTATAGTGACTACATTCGACTTTGTACAAATTATGGAATATGAAGACTTGGAACAGATCCCTACCGACCTCGGTGCTGCACTGGAGGAATGGCAACGTGTACCTGACGAGGCTCGGAAAGAAGCGTTCCCCGTTCCCACACGCTGGACCCTGCACCATTCCCTTCGTTTGTTGAAAATCATGTACGAACTGTCTCCCCACCGTTTTGAAGTGTACCCGACACCGGAAGGTGAAATTGCCATTGAAGGTACAGATCCACACGGTCAATGGGTCATTCTGTATTGTGAATCGGGTGGAGGAGCGCTTTGCATATTTGGCAACGGTAATCAGGATGGACACAAGCGGTACAAGAACCTGCAGGAACTGCCGGATATCTTTCTGCAAGAAGTGTTGAGTGCCCCTGACAGCGATGTCTCTGCATGAGTGCTCCAAGTTCATGGCCCAGCACTGTCCCTGAACAGATAAATCGAAAGGAGCGACTTGGACGAGCGCTGTTTACTGCAAAACAGAAATCAAGGAAAATCCGTGGACGTGATTTTTTTCAAAAGGATGTCAACAGCATATAGGTGGACAGACTGATCATTGCTCCTTTGAGCAAGAATAACCGCTGCCCAATGCGGCAGACACGAAAAGCACCTCCTACATGCAATCTACCCAACCCTTATTATGCGGATATAGTCCTTCTTGAAGCCGATAAAGACCAAGATACAGCAAACAGAATCCAGGCCAAACGTCTAGCTAATCTTGCACAGTGGCAGGCCAGATAGTACCAACTTTGTTTTGACCCATCCCATCTCTTCCTTGGGAGATGTATCATTGACTAAATTGTGGCAGGCAGTCATTCTGAGTGCTGACATAGCCCCAAGGCAACCGCAAAGTCTAAAAAACGTGAGTTAGGGATAAGGAAGGGACCCCTCGGACGCACCAGGATACTCTCCTGATGCCGTGCGGTCACAGCCCGGAGGGATCCCCCTGAGTCTACGCGCCCTCTGCGGTCCTGACGCTGATGTCTGCCCATGGTGTGCCCCGGCTTGGCATCGGCGGCCACGGCCTTCGGGTCGGCCGCGACGGCGATCTCCCCGTGTGGCTCCCCGCGCGAGCATGACGATCCGGATGCACTGTCACCCGAGTGGCGATCGGGGCTGTCAGAGCGATGACACGCGTTCTGTCCCGACCCCTCGCCTCGCCCGCGCCTGGGGACCAGGGCTACCTCTCCCCAGCCCTGTGCCCCAGGGCCATCGCAAAGTCCAGATTCGATTCCAAGACAACCCTGAGTCCCTCCACGATCCGCTCCCGCACATCGCGCCGGGGAGCACACCCGCCCTCGGAGTCCCGCCCACTGCCGGGTGCATCGGCGGTCGGGGTGGATGGCCTCTTGGCATCCGCCCCAGACACCTGCGTTGCGGCGGGGACGCGCTCTCCCTGAAACATGGTCTTATCCCTACACGTTAAAAACGTCACAAAGCCGTCTTGCAAATCGGGCTTGACAGTCCTACTTGTGGACGGCATGGCGATTGCAGGTGTCTGCTGTATCCCCGCTACGCTATTTCAGGATTTTATGATTGCTCTTGCCTGCGGTCGCGGCATCAGCAGCAGCCCTGAAAACTCGTCTGTAACCCGCTCCCGTCGAGACGAACTCCCACATCGGTCTGCTATGCCTATCGGTGTCACTAGGGCGTGTTTGCAAACTCAAGCAGCGGGGTCAAACCGAGCCAAGCGAGCCAGAGGAGGGGCCGGAATGAGGCGTAAGGGAGGAGGGGACCTGGGGGAAAAGTCGTAGTAGTCCCCCTGCAAAGCGAGGCACTTTGGCTCTGGTTGGAGTTTGCAAACACGCCCTAGTATCGTGACGTACACTGCTCCCATGTTGAGCAGGTCTTGGCTCTCATACCTCCCAAACACCAATCTTCGTTACTCAGCCCATTGCGATTGTCAAGGCCGTCTATCCTTTTGGTTGTTGTAAGGTTTTATAGCGAATGCCCTGTCACCAGGAAATCCCTTTCCACCTTTGAGTACCATTTGTTTCTCCAGAAGAAAAGGTACTACAGGAGCAAAACTGCCGGTATTGCCGAAATTGCCTATAAAACCTATAAAACTTGGATCCTGCGTTCCTGACAGAGCACGCTCAATAATCTCCTTGTTTGGAGTCTGGAGACCATGCTCTGCGATCATTTGCAGAGCACCTCTGAGATCCCCCGATAGTGCCAGTACGGCAGACTTGTTCTGCTTGGCATTGGTACATTCTGGGTCTATCTCTATGGCCTTTTCATACTGCGCTTGCGCACACTGATAGTTCTTCTGCAAGATATAGATGTTGCCAAGATTGAAGTGGGCATTTCGAAGTATGTTGCTGCCTTCCAAGTCAACATCCCGAGCAATGACTTCTTGGTAATCCTTGGATGCACAATCCCATCGCCCCATCTTGAACAAGGTGTTTGCCCGGTTCAGGATTGCCGCGCTGACAAGAGACGGGTATTTGCCGATGTCAATGCATTGTGAGAACCCTTGGACTGCACGATCCAACTGTCCTGACCTCATCTGACAATTCGCCTTGCCTATCAGGATTCGGGCTGCGTTTTCGTATACACTGGAATCTTGGGATGCTCCATATGCCATCGCAGATTCCGTAATTTTCTGTTCAAGGCTGTTCAAGGCCATAGTGTAGTCCTCTATGGCCTCCTTAAACTGCCGCGTTTCTCTCTTTGCGAGACCTTGTGCAGACCTTGCATGTGCAAGAAGAAAATGTGCATCTGCACTTGAGGGCCGGATGTGAGCCGCTTCGCTAAAGTTCTGTATCGCGTCCTCGAAATTTTTTTGATTGAAATTCTCTGCTCCGTCCAGAACATGTTCTGCAAATGTCGTTACTGTTGGGGGTTGTGACTCATGATTGTTTGCCACGGCAAACCCATAAACGTCCTTGAAGAGCGATTCCTTTGACAGATCGTGCTGTTGGTCCAAAATTTTAAGGAAATCTGTTTTTCTCTCTGCCGGAATCACAGCGCTTGCCGCGACGACTTTGGGAAACTCGACTTGGCCAAACACGAAAAGGCTGTGCTGGCGCAGTATTCTGGGTGCAGTGTCCTTGGCCATGGGAGGTGTCCAATACCAAGACATGAGACTCCGGTCTTCATCATCCGAATTGCCGAGAACAGTCGACAGGTTGTTCCGTCCCCGCGCTTGGCTGGCCGAAAGTTCTCGGAATCTGCTCTTGTCAGCGATATTGATGGCAAAAACTCTGGCGTCGGATCTGTCGCCGTCTTCTTGTCCTTGGCACGCAAACCACAGTGCAACAAATGAATCTCGGGTGAAATCCAAAAGCAAAGTGGCGGCACCAAGCAGCTGCAGTTTGGCCAGCAATTCCAAATCTCCAAGTTCTCTCCCTTCGTCCATGGCGAATCCGTGGGTTCTGGCTGGCCCAAGAAGCTTGACCCTATGGTACTGATCGAATATCTCCTCATGTACAGAATTTCGCTGTGTCCAGCAAGAAGATAGCTTGAGACGCCGCGTTGCACCGCATTCCAAATACCATGTCGTATTTCTTTGGCCACGAAATACCCAAGTTCCTTTTTCTGAATCCGTCAGTTGCCTGACCCAGTTGTGATATGCAGCGATGGTATCAATCCTGTCAACAGATCTGTTTTCCACGTTTCCTCCCTTGCCAAACTGTGTGTCGCAATGCGCTTTCCAAACATGAATTGTGGATAAAAGGAACACTCCGGATGAGCAATCAGGGTATCTTTGTGCGTCATACAACCCCAGTCTGCACGTTGCTCTTTGGTCTTGTCGAAGATTGCAGCCCGCAGTCAGGGCTATCGCATTAAACAAGATTCAACAGGCGGGATCGTCGGCCGCCCGTTCCTGCTGGGTCGGCAGGTCCTGGACGGTGTGGTCCGGCTCCCGCCAGTTGCGGGCCCAGCAGCAGCGGGTCGGCAGGCGCGTGGCACTGTGGGCCCGGACCGGACTCTCGCGGCACACGTTGCGGCACAGAGGTGGCCTAGCGGCACGCCGGGCCAAGGTTGCGAAGGAAACTGAGTGTGCGCTGCCAAGTATCTCGAGAGGCTGCGACTATTCGTTTGAAGACCTTGGGTCTGCAGCGTACTTCCAACGAACCGATGTTGTGGAATGCCACCGGCTGCACAGCGGGATCGCGGGGAATCCATTCGCTATGTGGGGATACAGCAGACTCCTAGAGCTGGCATTTTATCTCCTACGGTTGCTGTGGAATTAAAGGATTGACACAAGGGGGAAGACCTTCCAGAATGGAGCAAGTCCACACTCATTCGAAGGTCTTCCCCATGTGCAGTATATCCTTTGGGGATCTGGCGACGATTGTATACACGCCAGTCGACGACTGGTATCAAGTCCATGGCGTGCCGTTGTTGCAAGGCAAACGGGGTGCCAAGCCCCGCTTCAGCGACAGCGAAGTGATCACGCTCCTGCTGATGGATTTCCTGCCCTTTCCGGGCGAGCGGCAGTTTTTGGGCTTTGTGCGCGCCCACTACCTGCCCCTCTTTCCCCGGCTCCTCGACCCAGCTAGTTCAACCGCCGGGCCCGCGCGCTGCGCCTGTTCGTGGAAGCCCTGCGACAAGATTGGGCCACACGGCTGGGAGTCACCTTGACCACCCGGTTCCTGCTGGATACCAAGCCTGTTCCCGTCGTGGACTACAAGCGGAGCAAGAAATACAGCGATTTCGCGGGTTCGGCGTCCTACGGGGTGTGCGCCAGCCGCAATCTGCAGTATTGCGGCTACAAACTGGTCCTGCTGACCACGCGGGCGGGCCTCCCGGTGGCCTACGAGCTCGTGCCGGCCCACACCGACGAGCGGGCCGCGGCCGAAACGGTGCTGTCGGTGCTCTGGCACGGCGAGGTCTACGAGGACAAGGGCTTCCTGGGGGGCCGATTGGCAACAAGCCCAGCAGGAGGCCCAGGGCAACCGGATCTGGACCCCCACTCGGGTCCATCAACGCACGCCGCACGACCCGGCCCTGAACCGCTGGCTCCATGGCCTACGCTAGCGCATCGAAGGCACCTTCAACGAAGTGCAGCACACGGGCCACAACCTGGAACGCCTGTTGCGCAAAACGGTCCTCGGTTTGGCCACGCATGTTATCGCCAAGATGACCAGCCACTCAGGCTTGTCTTGCGCCGTTTCTTTGGCATCGATGTCCAGACTTATACCATGCGTCCGGTGTAATTCCACAGCAGCCGTCTCCTGTTATCCACTGGGCAATCCTGCAGCGCACGATGCACCAGCATACTCGCACAACACGGGGCAGGGAAAAACAAGTGCCTTAAGACTAGCCGAAATCTGGCCTGCAGAGCAGAAATTCTAGATTTTTGATGACTTTGTGATTACCCTGTTCCCTTTGTGGTTCCACATTGGCCGTGTAGAATCCGTGGTTTGCGATACTGACAGGAGCAATGTCACGTGAATGATCCAATTGCCGTATCGCCATGGCTGGAAGGAATAGATGGCCAGGAAGCCCGTGAGTTGATAGAGTCGAGCCATCCTGTGATTCGAGTGGTCGCAGGACCCGGTTCCGGCAAAACCACATGCCTGAAACGACGCACCCACAGACTCGTGTCGGCTGACGGAATCAATACAGAGACATCATGTCCTTGTGTCACCAGAAACAGTGTGATGAACCCCACCTGTTGCCATACTCCTAACGTTGACAAAATCGAACCAACCTCATTTCCCACCCAATATCATGTCATCCAAGACCGACGAAAAGCCCCTGATAGCTGAAGATCTGCCTCTCACGCTATACCTGAATCAGCGCTTGACATTTGATCTGCTGGCAACTTTGGAAGGTGGCTTCGCCCACTTCACCACTGTACATGCAGCGGACGCCACCGAAACATCAGCCCAAAGAGAATTGAGCGGTGGATTGGGTATCAGCAACGTTTTTGCCTTGGTAGGTGTGCAATTGGCCGGACAACGTATGCGACGTGAAGGACAAGCGCAGACTGCGAGAACTGAACAGCATCTTGTGCATACACCGGCTTCCCTGTTTGCGCGTCTGCGCCAGACGCTGCAAGACGGAAGACAGGTGCATCAAGTACACAAGGCAGAAGATCTGGCGAGTATATGCCCGGGGAAGTTCGTTGAGTTCAAAGCCACATTGCGAAAGAGCCCTCTCATGGATTTCCTGTCGGCAGTCGAGGAAGTTTTTGCAATGATGGTGGCTATGGATACACCGACAGAACACAACCCGAGAAAAAGCAAAGCACGGACTATCCCGAAGGGTTCAAAAGGGGAGCAAAACCGGAATCGGCAGAACCAAGACAGGGCGACACGGGACAACAACATTGCGATCCTTGAGCAAGTCAAGGCAATGCAAACTACCCTGACTGAGGGTAAATCGCAGGATCTGGTGGCCGAAATACAAGGGGAACAAGAAGGAGCGCAAGCGAAGATACGCGCTGTGCTCACTTCGGAGCAGGACTTTTATATCGACCCCTCCATGAATGACATTATTGATGGGACCTTCAGTGTATTCGGCAAGGTTACGCGTGTCATTCCAGCGAAAAGCGGTGACAATATCAGTCTGTTGCGCAAGACATCGTTCGGCAAGTTTGACCCTTTGGAGAAGGTATTTGATGAGTTGCCAACAGTCATGGTGAAAATCGGTTACAAAGATCGGCCTGATACCAGAATTGAAGGTCCGGCATTGCAGATTCTCCCGATTGCCATATTCTCGTGATTCCGTTCTTTTCGTCCTGTTGATCCAATGTGTCTTTCTCTGTGATCTCCATGAAGATGCTTGGCGAGAAACTTCCGATACTGCCGCTAAATCTGCTGCACCGAAGCTGCCAGACAGCTTTCCCGCGGGCCCGCGGCTTGGCTGCAGATTGAGCATGGCAGAAATTCGCCGTCTAAGAGCCTGTGTGAGAAGGGTCAGGTCAGGCGGCGCAGCATGAGGTGCCGCAGGGCCCGCCGGATCCAGGTTTCCGTGGTGGCGGGCCGTGCCTCGGAGTCCTAGCTGAGTCGCCAGCCACGCCCCCGCCGCACGTGCGCTCCCCCACCCCGCGGCGGGGCAGCACCGCGAAACCCCAAGTGCCGGGCGGTCGAGACACAATCTCCACGGTCCAGCCGACCGTATCCTGCACCCAGGCGGCCCACGCGGGGCCGCGGTAGCCGGCGTCGGCCCACAGGTGTGGCAGGCGGGGACCGCGGTGGCCCACCTGGGGCCACACCGGGCGCGCCCCCGCCCGGTCCTGGATGTCCGCGGGAGAGGCACCGTCCCCGCCCGCAGCAGCCCCATGGTGTTCCCTAGCATGGGCCGTGTGCGCCCGTTCAACTGTTGGGCGGCATCGTAGCCGCGGATCCCCTTTTTCCGTCGTTTGGACCGACTGGCTGTCCACGATGGCGGCGCTGGGGGGCTTGCCGCCCGGCCCGCCGGCGGACCCGTGGGCGCAGCGCATCATGGAGGCGTTCCCACGTGCTGTCCCACCGCCCTCGGCGGCAGTGGCACCAGACCGTGACCCACGGAGGAAAGTCATGGGGCAGGGCCCGCCCGGTGCCGCCGTTGCGCAGCACATACAGCATGCCGTGGACGAGCTCCCGCAGATCGGCCGTGCGGGGCCAGCGGGATCAAGGGGGCCCGCAGTTGCCACTGGGCCTCTGTGCGAGCGCGGGGATAGGGGGTCCGGGCCCTGATACACTCCAGGTCGGAAAGGGCATGCAGACCCATTGTATATGCACTCCGTCCCTTCTCACACAGGCTCTAAGGAGCTGGATGTAGGCATTGATCAAGTCGAGTTGATTGAGGACGACAAGGCAACCGGGAGGTTGCTGGGCTTGCAGATAAAGACGGGAGTGAATTGCCTGTCCGAACACCCGGACGGCTGTTATGTGTTCTACACTGATTTGAATCATGTAGCGTACTGACACCGGTATGACTTGCCCGTCCTGATCGGTTTGTGCAACATTGAGACTGGGCAGGTTTTCTGACAAGTGATCAATCAGGAGACGTCTGTCCCCACAGAGGAAAGGTTTAAGGTCAAGGTGCCGCACAATCAAAAGGTCAACTCTGATTCTACGGCCGCACTCTTGGCTATTTTGACCCCTGTTGTCCCAATACAACGCTACACTCTCGTTGAAACAAAGGATGTGAGGACAGGCGCACGGTGCACCGATTCCTGCGGCGGAATGCCCGATCGCAGTTCGTGACCAAGCAGGAACTGGAAAGGAGAGGTCAAGGATCCAGGCGGCGGACAATTGTGGGCTTCGTCTTGCTGGCCCTGTTGCCCAACTCGGCTTCCTGCTTGCTGGAGCAGTTCTTGAAGGTCGCGTAGTCCGTATGCCTTCAAAGCAGTGCATGCACTGAGACACTTGCACGGTTGGTAAGATACTTGCATTCCCGGAAGCACTGACGAAGTATCTTGATCGCAATGAAACAATCGGAATCCTGCAGTCTCAAAAACGCACCCGGCCGAACCCGTACTGGATGCGCGCTGTCTCCTTTGCCGGCTTGCACCGCATCCTGAAGGCCGTTGCCGTTTTTTCGGAAGGCTTGAAGTCCAGCGAGATGGACAGGCTGGTGCTGGAAAAAGGAATCTTGCGGACTCGTCGCAACGCCACCCCTTCACGCACGACTCTGTACCATTATCGGAACACTTTAATTCGGTTGTTGGCATTGAAGCAAACGGGATGGACATGGCGTATCAACTGCGATGAACCTCACGTCCGTACATTGCTGTGCCTGCCAGTCCCGGCCTTGGGAGATTGCTTTCTGGGTGATTGCGCCAAAGACAGCTTGGCGGCTCTGGTCCTGCAGAACAGGCAATGTCGAGTTCAGTTCTTTGACCTTATTCATGCCAGTGGGCCAAGACGCCAGGGCCCTTTCGGCACTCCGCCGGAACGGCCTGCCCGTTGCGTGGAGTCGAAACTCTGCCCCTGTAGCCAAGGCAATTGTCTTTCGGAACCACGTCACAGGCCGCACCCGACACTATGGCTCACGCGTGGAGGAAAAGGCCACATTGTTCGGTTTGCGTTACTGGGCGCGTGACGAACTGCAACTCATTGACGAGTACTGTCCCCGGGCCGACAGCGGAGCTGTCATGTTCCCGGTGTGCCGGACTCCTGCGGTCACCACAGGTGTTGCCTCTCCCGAAATGCAGACCGTGGCATTTTTGCTTTCTCTGCGCCATGCAGACGAGTGGACCCTGTTCTCCATTCTTGATCTCATAGTTCGGTGTTGCGAAGCTCGCCGGAAACCCATCCGGTTGCTTTTCCAAGCCATCGACTGGCTGGTCCAGGCATGGCCCCATCACATCGTGCTGATCCCTACCTCCCGCGCTCTGGCCACGCTGACGGCCCGCACGGAACAGAGACAGACTCTGGAGCTGCGCAGATACTACAAAAAGCCGGATGGTCCTTACATTTCCCATATTCGTCTGCATAGAGACATTGCCTTCGATCCCATGCCATGGGTCCGTCATCATGCCCCACCACTTGCAAAGACTGCAGCTCCACTCCAACCCCTTTGAGCCGGCCGCGACCGGGGCTCCTCCCTTGCATGCTCTGGCGCTGCCCGAGGGACTGAAGCGCAAGCGGATAAATCTCCTGGATGTTCATCAAGGGGGCAGCGGTGTCAAGGCGATCGTCATTGTGGGGGAATATGGCATGAGAAAGACCTGCCTCCTAGAATGGCTCCACAGGAAGGTATTGCCGGAACACAACATAACGTCGTTCTATTTTGACAACCCCGGAGTGCAGTTCTACGACTTGGCCAACAGGTTGTTGCGTACCATTGGCCGAAAGAATTTCGCCAAGTTCATATGGGAATTGGGCGGCTCCTTTGTGGATGTTGCATACCAGCAAAACCTGTTTGAAAGAAGCTTTGAAGAATACATTACCGCCAGTTCCGTCAACGCAGACGACCACAGAATGTAACAGTTCCCTTGCAGGAAGCCTTGAAGAAAGCCGGCGTGACCTCCGACGACGAAATCGCCCATTGCCTGTCCCGCATAGTGACCGAGACAGTCACCAAACCGTACTTTGGATACCAAGACTTTCTGCCACGCAGCAGGGACAATATTGTATCGGAAGGAGAAGAAGCCCCTTATTTCCAGGCAATTTTGAAAACCATTCTGGCAGGCAAGAGCACAGAAGCCATTGCTTTCCTGTTTGCTGGCGATGTTCAAGGTAAGCTTTGCCACCAGATCCCGCAACTTTCCATTCACTTGCTCAAACTGTGCATTGCCATTGGGATTGTGTATCTGGTTGACAATTTTCTTGAAAGCATTGTCTGCCGTAAACAGGTAATCCGCTTGGGAAAGCAATACACTGGCATAAATGATGCTGTCCATCGCCTCAAAATAGACCAGCCCGTTAATCGCAAATGCCAACCCAAGCACATCTCTGGTCCTTCCTGTATCGTCCTTCTGCACAGTAAAACCGGGTTCTTCAAGCACAGTCGCCAGCTTATCCACACCTTCTTTGAGGTCAGCCAACTGGCTGGGATGTACCCTCCGGCGGATCTGTTCCTCACGAATGTGAGAAAACATGCGGTCGGGAACGCCCTCGCGGGCAGCATTCAAGGCTACCTTGCCCTTTATACGTCCGATCAGCAACTCAAGTTCCGAAACCGCAGCATATTCCACTCGCAAATTCCTGTCCAACATGAGTTCCACTATCTTGCATCCCTGAACAAGATCCTTCCTGAGATCTGCATCTTCCAGCTCCTGTATGCTGGTTGATGTCTGGCTGAAATTCAATGGATCAAGATTCTGGCCCTTTGAATGCCTCAGATAGAGCCCGATGTGGTGGAGTACATTCGTGTCCAGGAATGCTGTTTTCTGCAGCCCTTCAAAATCAGCCATTGCTTTGCCCTTCGGTCGTTGTCAAGTCTGGGTAGAGTTCCTCCTCGATTCTGTGAAGATAGGCTTCGGTAAACGGCAATGGAGTGTTGCTGTCTGCCTGTCCAATGGCTCGAAAACAGGACTTGACAAGACGTCTGGGATTGGAGCAGGTAGAGATTCGGAAGCACATTTCCTCCGGAAATGGATAAAGGGCCCCGGTTGTTTCTGCCGTTCCGTTCGGTCGAGCGGAGACCAATCGCGATGCCATCAATGCATAAGCGTCCTTGAGAGGGTCAGTGGATCAACATACAGGGTGCGATCGGCAATTCGTTCATACAGGTCGGGTTCCAGGTCCTTTGTAATCTCGTCGGCTTCGGGGGTCATGGACAACACAATCCAGAAGTCAACCCACTCGCTCTGTGCAAGGTTGACAAGCCGTTTCAGGGTGACCAGATAGTCGTGGGCAGCTCGTCTGTTAAGCCTCTTCTGAAGTCCGATTTCTTCAAACTCATCAATGTGGCATTGCCGAGTGCACACTCTGTCTCAAGAGACGGCAATGTAAAACCTCAGATGCCCAAGTCTTGATACACAGCAATCCCATCATGGAGTGGAACGTCACGGAACGGACGGAGTGGAAGTTCTGGCTGACACTGCGATCCGCCAGGAATACGGCAATCCACCGATGGTACCTGTTTCCGCACAGTTTTTCGGCCGAACTGGTCTTTGCCTTGGTGGCTGAATGGAGACTGACAGAAAAGGACAAGATGCTCGATCCCTTGGTAGGTGCGGGTACGACTCTGGTGGCCGCAAAGGACAAGGGCATCTCGGCTACGGGATACGATCTCTCTCCCCTCGCGGTGAGGGCATCAAACACCAAAGTCGCTGCCTTTTCGTCAATCCAGTTGCATGCGCGGTGGCAAGCTCTCCAACGTGCTTCGCGTTCCCATGACAGGTCGCGCCTGCGACGGACTGACCCCGACTTGGTCCGGAAGACTTTGTCCGATGGCCGACTCGAAACTCTGGACAAAGTTGCCAGGCACATAGATGAAATGAATGGGGCTCCTTCCGAGCGAGATTTTTTCGTTTAGCTTTGCTGGCAGTGATTCCACAGTTCAGTCATGCAGTCGCCACGGGAGGCTGGTTGAGTTGGTTGAACCAAGGCGCTGGAGCAGAAAGTATATGGGAGGGTTACAGTGCCCAGGTCGAGTTGATGTTATCGGACGTTCAGGCAATCGGTTCCCAACCAGTTGGTGCATGGGGAGCAAAAATCTCGGATGTCCGTACAATTCCCGCGCCCGATGAAGAATTCTCGGCAATCATCACTGCTCCGCCATACCCCAACCGTCACGATTACACGCGTGTCTTTGGCGTCGAATTGATGTTTGCTTTTCAGGACTGGGAGGCAAATCGAGCACCCCGATATCAGTCGTTCCATTCTCATCCGGAAGCCCGCCCGAAATGACCTTCCACGAAGAGGCACGAAATACCAGAACTCTTGACAAGAACCATCCGCGAACTGAACGACCAACGTATACAAAAAATGCTGTGTGGATACTTCCTGGATCTTTACCTTTGTCTTTGCGAAATGGCACGTGTTTGTCGTATACGTGGCAATGTCGCTTTAGTGGTGGGAAACGCCCGTTGTGACGGAAACCTGATTCTTGTCGATGAGCTCACCGCTGAAATTGGTGAACAGGCAGGTTTGCATTGCAAGGAAATCCGTGTGGTCCGCCTGCGTGGCAACAGTGCTCAGCAGATGGGGCAACACGGTCGTGTTGTCTCAAGAGAAAGTGTTGTGATATTTGAGAAAAAGGCAAGACAGGACAGTAGATCGAGGCAGGACGAATCGGATTTCCCGTTATGCAGGAATTGCAAATGAACTCTGCTGGATGACAGGTCTCCCAAGAAAGTTGCCCTTTGATCTAGCTCGGCGTGGATCAACAGATCTATATCCGCAATTTGGTGATGAACTTGCATGCCTCTTTGAACAACTTGACAATTCAGGCTATATCTCCAGCGCAACTATCGCTCGATTGGAATTGCCTCTTGTTCCGGTATTGGGCCGTGACCGACCCAATCTGAGCATCCGCCGTGAAGTGTTCAAGAACCCCGTTGTCTTTGCTGACCTTGTTGCCTTTGGAGTTTGGCCGTGCGAACTCGTTCGGGCTCTGTTGGACCACGGCATCTGGGCACAGGCTTTGCAACAGGAAAGCTGAACCTGCGAGGCGTAACACGAAGAAAATTCTTTGAGGGCAGTGATCAGGAATGCGTGCTCGCCGAAAAATTTCACGCCGACTCCGAGCGCATCACGACCATATGACCCTTTACGGCACAACTCCTGCAGAAGATTGCGGCAGAGTACAAATCCGATGCCCAAAGCTATGATCAACAGGCTGCAAGGGTGGAGCAAATCTATGGCTAAGAAACTATCTCACAATGTCAGAGAGTGGGTTTGACCTCGCTGTACCTGTGTGATTCTGCGGTCGTTGCATTCCTCCAACGAGATACCCCCGCCTTGGCGACCTCCGACACGCTCGACACGATCTGGGAAGTCCCGGACGATCTCTGGGCGGCGAGCGCGCCGGTGCTCCAGGCCCTTGACCCGCCCAAGCCCCGGGGCCGACCGCGGGCCGACCTGCGGCGCATCGCCCTGAATATGCTGCAACAGGCAAAAACCGCCTGCATGGGCATGCCCACAAGCGTCTCAAGGCGGCGTGGGACCCAGGGTATCGGCGCAAACTGCTGGAGATCCTGGAGCAGAGAAATTACAATGCAATCGCCCTGCTGACCCGGGCCGATCTCCAACGCTGGGCAGTTTGCAATGGTATCATGATCACAGACCGGGTCGATACGGCGGAGCCCGGCGGCACTGCGGAGACAGGGAGCATGGCACTGCAGGTCCGGCAAGACCTCCCGGGGGGGCGGCAAGACATATCGGTCCAGCCCGATACTCTGGCCGCGTGGATGACCGAGGATCCTTTCTGTGCGCAGGAGGATGTCCAGACTCTGGAATCGAAACAGCATCACGAGCGGCTGGGCCAGATCGAAGGCGATCTGCGCATGCATCTGCGGGAACAGGCGCTGCCCTATGTGCTGACCGGCGACATGCTGATCCGCAACGTGCCGCTGCAGGCGGGACTGTCCCCGGACATCGCCCTGTGGCCGGCCGGACCGATGCAGGCGCTGGAGGCGGAAGCGGATTACAAGTCGGTGGCCCTGTCGGCGGCGCGCTGTCCCGCCCTGGTGCTGGAGATGGTGTCGGAGAGCACGGCGGTCGTCGACCGGGAGACCAAGCACGAGATCTACCGGCGGGCCGGCATCAGGGAGTACTGGCTGTACGACCCAATGGAGTTTGGCGGCGGGCCGCCGCTGCAAGGCTGGCGGTTGACGGGGTCGGCGTATGTGCCGATTGCCGGGCAGCCGGGCCGGGTGGGGGGTGCGGAGGTCACGCTGTACCCCAGCGGTGTGCTGGAAACGGCCTGGGGGCTGGAGGGGGAGAACGAGTTGCGGCTGTGGGAACCGGCCCGGGACGACTGGTATCGGACGACGGCGGAGGGGCTGCAGCGGGAACGCCGCCAGACCGAGCGGGAGCGCAGCCGTGCCGAGCGGGAGCGCAGCCGTGCCGACCAAGAGCGTGCCCGCGCCGACCACGCCGAAGTCGAGATTGCCCGGCTACGGGCCCTGCTGCAGGCCCAGACCCCCCCGGATTGAACTCCCTGCCCTGATCCCGCGAGTTGCCATGCGTCCCCAAGCGGGGCCGCCACCTCGATTGTGCTTTGACATCCAAGCCCGTTTCGGTGGGGACGCGGTGGTCCGGCCGGGGCGGAGACGGGGTTCGACGCATAGGATACGGCTGCAATGTGCGTTCCGGCGTTGACCGCACGAGAGGCGCACGATTCCGGCGGACATTGTCAAAACCCCGCAGGAGATATTCCTTGGGCCTTTTGCAGTGACAAAAGCGCGGGCTGTGGCGCTGGGTCGTCCTTGGCAGGGCAAACTGTCCTGCCTTGCCCGGATCGCGGCTTGGGAGGAGATGGGGGCTGAGGCAGGCATCGCCCTCTGCCTGGAGTTCAAGGTGGATTTCGGATATTTCGTCTCGTTGTCTTCCCCTTGCAATTGTCATCGTAGCAGGGAGATTTGATATCAGCCTCTGGAGAGTCAGGAACTCACAAGCCAAGCACTGGACTGGTTCCCATCCAGGCCTTGGGGACCATTCGTGGGGAGGCATTCAAGTCATTGGAAGATTTCTTTTTGCAGTCAGCTCCTGTGAATGTTTTCTTGCCCTCGTTTGTGCAGCCACAGTGGTCCGTCTGTATCCACAAAGTTTCTCGCAGAAACTTGGGAATGTAGTGATGTTTCTTGGACCTGTGGCGGCCCATCACAACAGAATTCATCGTCTTGGAATCAAGGCGACAATTATACGGCTGATGTGGGATTGAAGTGCCGCAACGGCCGTGGAAGATGGGATATCAAGGCCCAGGAAGCAACGCACGGTGAGTTTGGGCGTAGAGGTGTGTCGGGCCGCCATTCCCGCGCTGCGCACGGCATGATCTCCTAATGCGTGGAGAAATCCGCCGCAGTGGACGGTTGCCATCACTCTCGTCCTGTCCCTCCCACACGCTGTATACTGTCCGGGTTCGTACTCTCTTGTTCGCACCGTCGCATGTCACGACTCCCGCCTGATGTCCCGGTCGCGCCGCGCTCGGTCTCTGGCCCGGTCCATCCGGAAGGGGCGGAGTCGCTGCGCGCCGATGCCCTGCAGTACCTGCGCACCCTGTCGCACTACCGGCCGGACTACGACTATTGCCCGGACCGTTTCCAGTACACGGAAACACAGACCACGGATCCGGACTATGTGGTCCCGGAGGTGGACCTGATGTCGCCTACCCGCGCACACGGCGAAGCCTTGGCCCGCCTGCGGCACGCCCTGCGCATCCTCACCCGAGCCGCCACGGTGCACGTCAGCATGGACGTGGACATCCGCGGCATTCCCGGCGATGTCTTTGCGTCGGCCCGCCACACTTCCGCCTTGCGGCCGGACCTGTCCGTCTGGGCCGGCTCCCCGACCCCCGACCTCGCGTCCTATCGCCATGACCGGGATGGGGTGCCCCTGTTGGTCGCGGAGGTGGTCTCCTATACCTACCCGGAACGGCGCGACCGGGACTGGGACCACAAGATCTTCACCTACGCCCGGATGGGCATCCGGGAATACTGGATCGTGGACGAGTCCCTGCAGGACCCGCTCCACGGCTTCACGCTGGATGCAGTGGACGGCACGCCCTGTAGCCTGTCGGCCTACCGGCCCATCGCCGTGACGGCACCCGGCGGTCGGGACAGCCGGGTGCTGGACGCGTTGCTGCGCTGGGCGGAGGCGGATCTGCAGCACTGGGATGTCGAGCTGGAGCGTTGGGTCCGCGTCGCGGACATTCCGATCCTGCATGCCGAACGCAAAGCCAGGGTCGAAGGTAGGCAGGCGGGCGAAATTGCCGGGGAGCTGAAAGGGGAACTGAAGACTTGGGGACGCATTCTGCACCATTTCCTGGACGCGACGGCCCCCGGCGCGGCCGAGCGGGTGCTGCAGCATTGGACGCAGACTCCTCCCGTTGCCTGGCCCAGCGACGCCACGCTGGCACGGCTGGCCGCTGCACCAGAGGCATGGCGCAGCCTGTTGCTGGAAGAGCCCGCCCTGCCAGACGATGAGGTCTGATGCGCCTGGACCGCCGTCGACCGCGCTTCCCACAGAAAAAGACCTTCAAGGTCAATGCAATACCCCCTGCATTTGACAGGGACATCCCCGGATTTAGGTTCTGTTCGGGACACGGTCCCCTGTCCGTGGTGGTCCGGTCCGTCTTGCTTGGTCCACCGTTTCCCTATACCTGATGTGTCAGGTTGCTGGAGTCCACGGCGCACCGTCAGGTTCTGCCAGCACGGAAGACTGGCCAAGCCAGCCCCAAAGCCAACATCAAGCTCTCTCATGGCCGCCCCTGGGTCACTGTCACCGCCAGGACCAAAACCAGCCACAGCAGGCCTTCCACCACCCATCCCAGCATGAGAGGGCGGGGTGACGGGGTAGGAGCAGAACGCATCGGAGATATTCGCCACGATGTGGAGCGTGGAACCGGGTGCGAATGTGGTCGGTGTTGTGGAGACACCGCGGTTGTCGGGCGCGGCACTGCCTGACGCCGGGCCCGAAACGTCCGATAGGCTCTCTGCGCGCGCAGAGAACTGGATCCTGGTTTGTCCGCATGACACAGCAGACACAGACTGGTGAGGTTGCCCGCCGTATTGATTCCCCCACGACCGAGTGGCTGGATGTAGGAGGCATCACAGCCGTGTGCCTGCCATCCACAACGTTGGCAGGTCCAGCCGTCCAGTCGGCGCCATAGTCTGCCCGTCGTGGTGGATGTGGGCATACCGCCGACAAGGTCTCTTGGCAACCATCAGCCGAACGGGAGAGCAAACTCTTTTTTCCGCTGCACGACTGTCTGGGGCAACAGGCACCACAGCATCGCCATCAGGACCCAGCAGGAAGTTTCGCCGCGGATGGCTACAGCAGAGTTTGGTATCCGGTCCGTTTTCTTGTCGTGCATCCACATGGATCCCGCGGGAAGAGCCGCCTGCAGTGGCTGCCTGTAGCCGATACCCGGACGGCTATCTGCATGGTTGCCGAAAAAGGAAGACCGTTAACTGCCTTGTAGCAAACGTCTGTTGGCAGTCAAAATTTTCAACCCCTTCTGGGTGAAATCCCCGTCATCCGTCATCAAGGCAAGGTTGTTCTGTCTGCACAGCCCTGCAAGCACCAGATCGTTGAAGTCGGCTTTGCCTTGCCTGAAGTCTGCCAAGATACTCGTCACATCCACGGTGATGAAGCCGCTTTCCATGAGTTCGCATTGACGAATCACACTCTCGATGTGGACCGCAATATCTTGGGCAACGGCTTGAAACCCATGACTGTTGCGAAATTGCTTGTAGCGGGTTTTGCCGTTGGCAAGTTGTCTCCATCTGATCCTGGCAAATGCATTTATGAATTCCGATGTAACCAGAACATCGATGTAAAGGCGGCTTTGGGCTTTCAAGATTCGATGCAGCGCTTGTGAATATATTCTGGCCTTTTTGCTTGTTGGACTGTGCAAGCCATAGATTATAGAACCATACGTTGGCATCCAGCAGCAGCCTGTCGCGGGCAGTGAACTGATAATGGGCCACATGGTGAACCTCATTTTTCATTGTCGCTGGCTCCCAATTCTTCCCGAATGTCTCTTGCAAATTTTTCGGGATCGGCAAAGTACTGCTTTGCCGTTTCTACCACCCGCCTCAAGAGTACGATGTCATGCTCCTCCATATTGTCAACACTGAGCAGATCCCGTATTGCTTTCTCTGTGAACTCACCATACAGTTGTCCAATCGCTGCGTTGAGAAATGCCGATGTCAACACGGAAACATTGCGAAACGACAGAGAAACCCCCCGATTCCGTTTCAGCGCTCTGGTGAGTCGCGCGTACACTTTTTGCCCATCGTCAGAGGCCACACAAATAGGGCTGCCCACAACTTCATACACAGATATTTCAATGCTCTTCTTCACCGGAAAATCCTTGGTCACGTGTCAGGTTGGACGGCAAGACATCAAAGCCTTTGCACTTGTCGGAGCATTGTTCCACCGTCGCAGTGGATTTAAGGCAGGAGCAATGCAAATTCCCATCCGTACGGATAGTTGGAAACCCATCTTGGATTGCCGTGAATCACAGCGGTGCGATTGGGTCAATCCGTTCCCGCCTATTGGACTGATGTGAGCCCCAGGCCTGCTGCCACCCCCGGCTATGTCGACGGTTGCTTCCAAGTTGCAATGCGAAGTGCAATAGAGCGAATCGTCAAAATATATCGTCAGTGTCCGGCTCAATTGAGAGTTGGTAGGAATTCTGGTCCGATGTATTGATTCCGAGGTTCACGGTTGTTCCAGGGAAGGGGTGGGTCATTTTGGACTTGAAGATCGTTCTGCCTTGACGACGCCAATAGCCCGCATCGGAAACAATCTGGAGACAGCCATCGTTCAGGTCTATGAATTCACTGAGCAGTTTCAACCCCAGACCGCCTGGAATGCTGCCCCGTTTTGTCGTGTTGCGCTCTTGGGTCGCCCAGTGGATGGCTTCCTCCGGATCAAGGTCGTGCCCTAGGTGATGACAAACATTCCGGTGAATGCCAACCCCCAGGTCGGTCAAACAGAAATCAAGGCGGTGCCTTTGGGGATAGTACTGTCCGCACCCAAAAATTCCCAGATGGGTATTGGCATGTTGCACCGAATTATTGAATATTTCAAACAAACTAATGTGCAATGCGTTCATCAAAGCCGGTGACATTTCAGGCAACTCGGATCGACGGATGAACTCGTTTTCAAGATATTGGGCAAAGAAACGAAAGTCCGTGACATCAAACCGTTGGAACGAAATAGTCGTTCCCCACTGATCAGGAATTGGAGAGTGGCCATAATGGCTGAGAAAACCATTCTTTGACAAAATTCATTTGACTTGGGGCTTCATGTTGGCAAGGTGAACGGAGTTGATGTCATTCGCCAAGCGGTGGAGCACAGCCCCAAGAGCCGAGCACATGTCCGCGTCAAGCCACTGTGTCGAATGCAGGTCAATCTCGATTTCATCAAGAAAGCAATCCTTGGTCCGATTGTTTAGCTGTGCCAATCGGGAAAAACCCTGCTTGTCATGGTGAATATTGCCTAGGTTGTATCTCACATTGGCACCAACCTTGCTTGGGTTGATATGTTGTCGATTTTGTTTTCACTGGGCCTTCAAACGTGAACTCAATCAATTTTTGCCCGACAATTCCAACGGTGTGGCCATTTTTTGAGCGCGCATATAGGCTGCAGGAGATTGGGTATCCTTTCCGAGAGCCAGTCTGAAAGCCCAGGAGCCTCCCGTACAGCTCCTGGGCAGTCTACTCGCCACCGGGCTGTGGTGCAAGCCACAATAGACGTTTTTCTCCACGAACTGTGCGAGACGCTGCTGTGTCGGCAGGACCGAGCCCACTTCCGCTTTCAGTCTGTTTCTCGACGCGGCAGCAGCTTTGGGCTGTGAGTATGCCTACCGAGAGGACGAAGACCTGATCCTGAGAGTTGCCATGCGCGACAAAGTGGGTCCACCGCCACCATTGTTGTTCAACATCCAAGCCAGCGCCAGTTTGGGCGGTGGCTAAGCCGGGCGCGGATGCGTGGTTTGACCAGGCGCATGGTGCTGTTGTGTCATGCTTTCTGGAGTTGACCACCCGAGAGGTGCAAGACAACTACTGGCATCGCAAAAACAGTGGCGGATGAGGCAGATATTTTGATATCCAACACATCTACGAGGTTGCCCCTGGCACCTTATGAATCAGGGAGTTTCCTCTTCGGGTCTTCTTGATAACCTTCCAGACCACGCAGGAGGTGACTATTTTGTCTTTGACAGAGACGAAAAAGTTTACTGTGGTGCTTGGTCTTCCCTTCTGCATTATCCGGACATTTAGGAAGACGAGAGTAGTCTGGCCGAAGATTGTCGAGATTACCGCGCCAGGGAAGGGAGACGAGCTGCTCCCAGAAGACAATGTTGTCCGGTATGTCGGTCCCAGCCTGATCCTTGAAGACGGCAGTGTCGACGGAGCTGCTTTGTTTCCGTCAATTGGCTTGAATGCTGTGCCGGTTCCAAGGATGATCAATTGGTCATGGTGAGAAGATTGATCCGATTGACAATGAGGCCAAATAGGCGTCTGATTGAACTGTAATGTTGGAGACCCAAGAAGGCTTTGAAGCGGATCCTTCACACAGCCTGATCCTGGGACTTGGGACGACATCACCCGGACTTGGCACGTTGGGCCCACGATCCCTTCGATATCCCGCTGGCTGAGTTGCGTCGGATGTCTACAGCGGAACGCCAGACGTACGTGCGCGGGATACCGCCGCGGGGATACCGGATGTGTGGGTGGGACCACCGGAACATCCTGAGGCGATGACCTTGCCGGTCTCCGTTGTGTTTGCCCATTCGCTCCTTGGAACCCTTGATCGCGACAGTTATTGGCTATCAGCATGCTACGGGACGCATGCATCTGTATGGGCCGATACGCGATCGAAGGCGATAACACTGCCGTCAATGTGACTCATAGGTAGCCACAGCATTGCAAGTTGTGGGGGGATCTCCTACAGGAGATGTATAGCCTTGATGCCTCGGGGGCGGGATGCCGCTGTAGGATTATCTGACTTGTCGCTACGTCTGCTGCACTGGCCTTGAATTGCCTCACGCCCCTTGGCGGTCTGTGCTCCACTGATGCATCGCACGCTGCCGAGTCTTCCGCGAACTCGCCCGTTGGAACAGTTGGAAGTCCGTAATTTCGGCTACGTGCAATCGGTCGATACGGCAATGGCAGAGACGATGTGTTCCTTGGTGATGTCGTGCACATGGGCAGTGGTGGCCCAACTGTGTACCCGTCCTGTCTCCGCCTCCACCTCAATGTGGAGTTTTATACCGGAGATCCCGGTGTTGCCTTTGCACGTCGCGTGCATCTCTGGACCCCGGCTCCGGGTCTTGTTTTTCGGGGATGGCGGCGCCGCGGTGATACGGGCCTTCCCGAGGGTGACCGTCCACATGCGGAACCCCTTGTGGATCCGCTGCAATTCCTACAAAGTGCCACACCAACTAAAATATATGTAATATACTTCCAAAATAGAACATATTACATTAATGATTTAACGATCGGTGGTAGACAACATGATATTGGGAAGAGAGCTGCGTGAAAATATTCACCTACACACAACTTTGCAGGTTTTGGCAGCGACACGCCAATGCCAAGCGGCCATTGCTTGCATGGTACAGGGAGGTGGAAAGCGCAAACTGGGACAGGCCCAAGGACATCACGTCCCGGTACCCCGGAGCCAGCATTCTTCCCAACCGGCGCGCTGTCTTCCGGATCAAGGGCAACGACTACAGGATGATTGTGGAAGTTGACTATAAGACCCAATCGGTCTTCATTCGGTTCTTGGGCACCCATGCCGAATACGACCGAATCAATGCTTTGGAGGTGTGATTGTGGCAGACGTACAGCCTATCCGGACGGAAGCGGATTTCGACGCCGCAGTGGCTCGCATCAGCAGGCTCATGGGAGCTGCACCGGGCACGCCCGAGAGCGAGGAGCTGGAGGTGCTGGGCAATCTGGTCCAAAACTACGAAAGGCAGCACCGGAACATGGAATATCCGGACCCCGTGGCGGCCATTGAGTTTCGCATGGACCAGGCGGGATTGACGCCGCGCGATCTGGTGCCCTTCCTCGGGAACAGCGACAAGGTCTCGGAAGTGCTCTCCGGCAAACGGCAGATCACCATGGCGATGGCGCGCGCACTGCACAGGCACTTGGGTATCCCGGCCGATGTCCTGCTGCAGGAACCGGAGCTGGCCTTGGACACCCTGGACCCGACCCGGTTCCCGCTGCGCACCATGGTCCGCCGCGGATGGATTCCCAACTGCCCGCACCTGATGGACCATGCCGAGGAACTGCTCGCCGATCTCATGGATCGGGCGGGGTGCCTGCAGGCGGGTCCGGTACCCCTATATCGCAGGAACGATCACAACCGCATCAATGCCAAGACGGACGACTGCGCCCTCCGGGCTTGGTGCTGGCAGGTGCTGGCCACCGCCAATGCACATCTGCCTGCCGCAACGTATCGGTCGGGTACCGTGACCCCGGGTTGGTTGCGGCGGGTGGCCCAGCTCAGTCCGTGGGCGGACGGCCCGTTGCGAGCCAAGGAATTTCTGGCGGAACACGGTATCGCCCTGGAAGTCGTGCCGCACTTGCCCAGGACGCATTTGGATGGCGCCGCCTTGCGCCTCCGCGACGATCGGCCGGTGGTGGGCCTGACAATTCGTTACGACCGCATTGACAATTTTTGGTTTTGTCTGCTGCACGAACTGGCCCATGTGGGCCTGCACTGGAACAGTCTTGAAGAAATGGCGTTGATTGACGACCACTCCCTCCGTCGCATGGGCGGCAGTCAAGATCCTCGCGAAAGCGAAGCGGACGCGTGGGCCGAGGAGGCCTTGGTGCCCATGCAGGAATGGAACGGAAGCGCTGTCCGGGCTCAACCAAGCGGCATGGCCGTGATCGATCTGGCAAACCGGATTGGGGTGCATCCGGCAATTGTGGCGGGAAGAGTGCGGTACGAGCGAAACAACTATCGCCTGCTGTCGCAGTTCGTCGGATCGGGCCAGGTAAGACGGCTGTTTGCCGTGGCTGCGGACCTCCCGCCCCAGGAGTGAGGGCACAAGGGACGGCTGTCAGAGCGCGCTCCGCAATCCTGTAGTTGAAATTGTCAGGGCAGTCGCAAAATTCACGCGTACCCACTTTGAGACAGGGCATTGTTGCAAAGAAGTCGGCTCCGCGGAGGGTACAACGCAAAGACTTGATGGACGTTCTGGTCAATCAGGACATTGCCACCGCCCGAGCAAAGACTGTGAAGGGTTGCCGGAGACTTCCGAAGCCTGAATCCGAATTGCCATGATCGACCGCATGCTGCAAAAGATATGTCAGTTTATCCTGGAATTTCCCCGCAATTGCCTTGTGTCGGAAGTACTTCATCGGGGGATGGGAAAGAAGCCAACGAGGATCCCCGGATCGTAGAGTTACTGTGTCGCCTGCAGCGCTTCAGGGATACGACCAATCTGCTTGACTTGGTGCAGCGTCTCGTTTTCCCGACGCGTCCGTCTCCTGCCGGGAAGGCAGGGCTTCCCCAAGGGGACAGGGGGGATGTGATGACACGGCCATTCCCTCTGCGGGGGCTTCGGCTATTCTGACGCTGTGGAGTCCCCGTCTCCGACGTCCGCTCCAGCGAGGGAACAGGACAGGGAACCATGCCTTCGGCTTGGACCAGAACGCCCACGGTGGACAGTGGTTCGGCCCGGACCAAGTTTTGGTTGGTCCCCACATCGACGGTGTCGCCAAAAAGCAACACGAAATGCCAGGCTTCGGGCCCTGCCATCTACGGGTTCAAATCATAAACATAGCGGCGGGACCTGAAATCCGGGCCACCGTGTCCCTGTCGCGTAGAATTCCCTTGTCTTTTCGTCACGACAAGAGCTTGCGGAAGCGGCTGCTTGTCGGGCCACAACAGGATATCCTCGCCTTTTCTCGCATGCAGATACATACATGCGGGTCTGTGATGTGAGGTTGGGCAGCGAGTGGAAGCAGTGGCGGTTGAGTCTGCAGGACTCGTCCAAGAGGCGCCTCCGGACACGTTGGAACCAGGGAGCGACTTATGCAGAATTCTCAAGGTATCCAGCCATTCCCGATCATCAGGGTATGGGCCCGCAACTTCCGCAACATAGCCGATGCGTCGGTCGAGTTGGGACAGGCTGACGGTTCTGGTGGGCCCGAATGCCTCGGGCAAGAGCAACCTGCTGGACATTCTGCGCTTCATAAAGGATGCCCTCCGCTTCGATCTGGACGCGGCCATCTCCGTGCGGCATGACCTGGCGGCCATCCAACGCCAGGAACTGAAAGGCGAGCCCTCCGAGGTGAAGTTGGACCTGGCGGCCCGCGAGGCAGAAGTCGGGGGTGACCGTTGCACCATGGAATACGACCTTGTCCTCGCCAGTCGTCATAGGTGGAGGCTTCAAGGTCAAGCGCGAATATGTCAAGATATGGCGAGACACGCGGGAGGAACCGGTTGAGTTCAGACAGGTGGCCCAATGCCGTATTTGCAGGCCCGTGTCAAGGCTGCTGGCACTGCCACTCCAGCTCGCATACCGGGCCGAAATCATATCGACAGCACAGACGAGAGGGAGTAGACTCATGGCAGGGCACTGCTGGGATTGGATGGGGATACATCAGGCTCCCCTCCTTGTTTTGCCCGAGGCACCCTATTTTGTCCATGACTCACGTTTGCTGGTTCAGTGGCAAGGAAAGAAAAGGAGATACCCATGCCGCAAGAGTCTAGAAACTCGCAGGAAGACTTCGAATTGGACGAGGAACATGCGCGTATGCTGGAAGAAGCGCACAAGCAACCGGGGATCAGAGAAGCCGAGGAACTGTATCAGCCCATACCACGGTGGGACCGGACCCCGCCCTCGTATTTTCTCCCGATAAAACCCACGCGCACTTTGACGTCCACAGAAGTGACACGTCCCAACCCTTGGGTCCGGACATGACGAAATGTCCACATGGAGCGAGATTTTACAGGAATTGCAACAATCGCAAGACGCTGACGGCGTGCCGAATTTCGATGGTGTACGTCGTAAGTATTTGGCCCATCATCACCAATTGACCGGCCGGAATACGGTTCTTTACGTCACCAAATGCACATCTGATGATCCGGTGCCCGGCACCATCACCACTATTACTGAAGCCGACATGTTGGGTTTCATGGAAGTGGTGCATGACTTGCCCAACATCCCTCTCGATCTCATTCTGCATAGCCCTGGCGGGGAACTGGACGCTACAGGATCCATCGTTTCGTTCCTGCGGGCTCGCTTCAATCATATGCGGGTTATCGTACCTCAATTTGCCATGTCGGCCGCCACCATGATTGCTTGTGCGGCCGAAGAAATTGTGATGTGTGATCATTCCTCGCTGGGACCGATCGATCCCCAGATGTATATCCCTACGGCCTTGGGGGGACGCATGGTGGCCGCGCAAGACGTGCTGGAACAATTCAAGATGGCACAGCAGGATTGCCAGGATCCGGCCAAACAAGCGGCTTGGTATCCCATCCTGAATCAATATGGACCTGACTTGCTGGTGCATTGCCAGCATGCCATGGATTTGTCTAGGGAACTGGTAGGGCAATGGCTGGAAGCGTATATGTACAACAATGTTGATGATGCCTCATCGCAGGCACAGAGCATTGCCGAGTGGTTGTCGAACCGCACTCATTTCAAAAGCCATGGTCGTCGCTTGGATTGGAAGACATTGTCGGACAAAGGTTTGAAAGTGCACAGGATGGAAGACAATCCGGTTGAGTACCGCAATCTCATGTCCCTGTATCATGCAATCCAGCATGGATTCGAAGGCACGGCAGCTGTCAAGCTGTTTGCGAACCATATGGGAAATACCCTTGCCAAGTCTCAATCCAGCGCTGCTGATGGGTAGGCAAGGACAAATCTGCAAACAGAGTGAGATGCTTGACCTTGCATCATCGTGTGGATCGCGTGTGACCGCTAATCCTTTTCCCACCTGCTGCTGATAGACTGCCAGAGCCTGGCCCCGTGGGCCGTACTGCACTGGGGCCCGTATCATATGCCAACACGCAGTGCTGAGCATGGGTGCTGTGCTCGGTTACGTGCCGGGACATCAACTCCGGCAGGCCCCACATCTGCTATGCCAGAACTTGAGGCCGACCTGAGGGTCGGCCATTGGATGACGCGTTGTGATCCAGTGTAATCACGATCCTCTGGATTCATTTTCCTCCCCGCCACCACCAAGACTTCCAGAGATGTTGCACATTGCATATCCCATGCTGCCTGCGCTCCGAATTTCCGGTCTGCCCCACTTCGCCCGCTTTGGAGCCCTGCTGTCCCGGGGGCTGGGTGCCGCGGCCGCGGGCCGTGGTACGCCTGCCGGACATGTTGCTTGGGGGCTACACTAGCCTCAGTTGCATCGATCAACATAAAAACAGCGTGTAGGAGGAGCACGCGCGGCGCATTTCCGGGCGAATCTGCTGTCGGAGTGAATGGCCCGCTGCCATCCATCCCCAAAGCTCTTGCTCCGGCTGAGGCCCAGCCTCCCGGAAACCACCTCGGGTTCCTAACTCGCATCAGGTGGCGGTGTGTTTCGCCCCACCGGGTCCAAGCCTCTGCCATTTCAGTCAATGTACTGCGGGCTTCGGCAGGCACAGGGTTTTTGCCTGTGATTTCCTGCAAGGCCATGAACCCGTAATCCGGTTTTTCTTTCAAGGCATTCAGGATCAAGGGGATGGCTCTGATTCGCATGGCAATAATCTGTTGACAGTAGGGATGAGTGCCATTGAGGTGGCAGAGGAAGAGAAAACATGTGCCGTGTGTGCCCACGGGACCAGTAGAGGCCTCAGTGCCCGCAACGGGATCTTGGATCCAAATACAGGTTTGAGACTGAGATTGGAACGAGGCTCGCAGAGCAGCGAGGCCGAGACGCAGGACAGGTGTGGCAAGAGTTTTCCCCAGCGGGCACAGTCCCCATCGTGTCACGCAAACCTGTTCGGCATAGTCGCACCGAGTATGAGGGCCGTTGGCCGTTCGTCCCCGAAACTGGCGGCAACTCTGCAACCATCCGCCTGTCATCGTGTCGCATGAAGGTGAAAAACAGGTAGACATCAAGCGGACCTAGTTCTTGGCCCAAAGACAAAGTGCAGAACTTCAATGTTCCTCCGATACACTGAAGTACGAGAAGAGACTATTGGAGACCGGACGATTATGGGGCGTAACGTGATTCCCGAACAGCTCGCACCAAGACTGGAATATCTCGAACGGGAATATGTTCTTGTACAGGCGTGGAAGAAAACAACCAATTTCATTCGTGCCCACAACTGGTTTTCGGACACTCTGGAATTGGATCGGAACACGATCAATTTGCCCGATTTTCTCTCCGGCCTTGCCAACAGGATTTCCGATCCCCACGGCTGGAAGAGTGATCCGCTCCGCCTTGTCCCCGCCCCGAAGAGCCAGAACTGGCGAATTTCAGATTCTGGCAAATGGGAACCAAAGTGCAAATCGGATGTCCCGTTGCGTCCGCTGGCCCATGTAAGTTTCGGGGATCAGGTAACGGCAACCGCTTTGATGCTGTGTATCGCAAACAAAGTGGAAACAAGACAGGGGAATTCGTGCACACCTATTGATAGCGAACACAATCGAAAACGGATCAGTTCTTACGGGAATCGACTGTTCTGCAAGGAGAGAGACGGAATCCTGCAACACTCTTGGGGGGCCGGAAAGCTGTATCGATCCTACTCCAAGGACTTTCAGACGTTTGTGGATAGACCCAAGGTGGTAGCGGACTCTATCAAACGGTATGGAAAGCGTCTCTTTAATGTGCATGCGGATCTTGGCCAATTCTATGATCGGGTCCGCCCCTGTGACTTGACCAGAGCATTGAAGCAGTTTTGCGTTGATCCTACGGAGAAGCCTTTCTTTGACTTTGCACGGAAAGTGCTTGATTGGGAGTGGGACGCGGAAGCATCGGATTTCGTTTCCGAATACTCGGACTTCCATGAGTTTCCTGAAGGCATGTTCAGGCGCGTGGCACTGCCACAGGGATTGGTTGCTGCCGGATTCTTCGCAAATGTGGTGATGATTGGGTTTGACAAGAGAGTTAGGGAAAAGGTAGGAGAGGAGGTCGGGGCAGGAATAGTCCTGGAAGATGGCTGTCGTTATGTTGATGACATGCGTTTCGTGGTGGCGACAGATCAGAATCTGGGCAAAGAGCACGTGGAAGAGACTTTACAGACATGGATTCAAGGCTTGTTGGAGAAGGAAGAACTTGGCGTCCGGGTTTCCAGGGACAAAACAAAAGCTGCGGAATTTCATGGTTCTGAACCACCGATGATCCTCAGAAGTCCCAGCATGAAGCGGGTTCAATCTGCCATTTCAGGCAGCCTTGGCGTAGAAACTGCCACAGAGGTTATAGATACGCTTCAGGGATTGATGAGTTCAAGTCGCGGCGCAAGCAAGTCTGCCTGGCGATTCTCACCTGTTCCTGACGTGCGGGATGAAACAGTGTGGCGGTTCTCGGCCTGGCGATTTCGCAATACATTCCGTTCTCTCCGCCCTCTCTTGCAAGAAGGTGAGAGTGCAGGCCACTGGGTAGACAGAGGCAAAATCCCAACGGAGATTGTGTTGAGCCAGAGAGAACTGGATGAGATAGCCAGACCGACCGCACTGGGGCTGGTAGAACGTTGGGTGGAGGACCCAGCAAACATTCGATTGCTCCGGATAGCTTTTGATCTTTGGCCTGACCCTCAAGTCTTGGAGGAGGTGCTGAATATACTCAGGCCATTCACGGAATCAGATGACCGATGCAAAAGCCAACGGCAGGTGGCTTGGTACTGTCTTTCCGAATTGTTGCGGGCGGGTGCAACGGAAACTGGTGTGGTCGAAGACTACGAATGTCTGCCGGCCGACGCAGATCTGACACAGTATCGGAAGGTTCTGGAAAAGGAGGCAGTACGGTTGGCTGGGTTGTCAACAGCGAAAATTCCGTGGTATTTGCAACAGCAAGCCTACCTGTACATTGCTGTCCACGCCCCCTTCTCAGTTGAATCCGGTGAGACCAGTTCTCAGGAGGATTTCAGGTTCTATCGACAAACAATCCTATTTCGTCAAGGGAATTTCGCGGATCTGCAGGATGCAGACTTCGCCACTGTAGCCGTTTTGGTCCGGCGCGCGTTTGTTGACCGCAATGCTGTTGCAGAGCTGATTCGGCCGAAGCTGACAGATGCTGTCAAGACAGAGATTACCAAACGAGATGCCGCCTTTGTTCTGGAACTCAGCGAAGGCGACGAACGCTTCTTTGACAACCTTCCAGTGTCAATGCAAAGGAGCTTGTGTGTGAATACCCGCAGGTCCTCTGGCAGCACGAAAAGCTTGGCAGAGATTGTATTGACCGCAGAACCAGAACACAGATACAAGTTCAGAAATGAATTGACGCTCTTGCAATTTTCGGTTGCATTACTGGCAAAGATACAAGAGAAACCAAACAAAACCATAGCCCCCGGCCAGGTTTTCGTGGGCTTGAACGAACAGGGGGAATATGCCAACATTGAGTGCGTACAGGAATCAATGCAGCTGGATGAAAGGGATTGTTCGCTGTATCGAATTCCAAACTGGTGTGATCCAACGGAACACTGGAGGATTCAGTTGGGATATCTCTTGAGGTTCATCCTTGTCCAGGAGGAAGACTTTACCCGTGCCGTGGCCCCGAAGCACAGCGACGAGCCTCCAGTCCGGTACCGGCCAACGCGCAGTCACTGGTACCAAAGAATCTATGGGTTGTACAACGCGCATGAGGGCTTTGGTGACGAACTATTGCCCATCTCCAATTGGATGGAGCGGTTTCTCTTGGCCCTTTTGCATTGGCCCGGAGTTCAAACGCCCAAGGGATTCGGTTGGATCAAAGAAGGCATTGAAAAGGCCAAGACAGAGATCGAAGTGCATATCTGTGACATTGAGAATAGGCGGGGCAGATCAACCGGAACTCTCATGTTGAATTTGGATGTTGGCGGGCCGACCCAAGAAGAGACAATTCGGCCGCTGCAAGGCTGTGTAGTGCAGACAATCCTGCCCTCAATGGCAGACTTTCAAAGAGATCCCACTGTTTCCGATCGCGCAATGCGCAGGAAGCACCGCCATCATATTTCGGCAGTGCTTGCTGCCGTGGACCAAATGCTAATTCTTCGCAGAACACACGATAGCGGCGGAGGTAGATTGGATTGGTTAATACTGCCGGAGTTGTCGGTTCACCCATACGATATCAAGACTCATTTGGTTCAATTTGCCCGCAAACACAAGACCCTGATTCTGGCGGGACTCACATATCAGAACTTGTTCTTGACCGGCCAATTGATCAATGCAGCCCTATGGGTTATTCCTGAACAGACAGAAGAACATGGCTTGCAACCGAAGATTCGACTGCAGGGAAAGCTCCATCTTGGGCCAGACAAGAAGTACCTGGAGGATCAAAAGGATCGTCTATGGGGAATTCGTCCCTGCCAGTGGTTGGTGGGATATCCATGGTCGGATGATAGAAACACAGACCCTTTGCACCTCACGGCATCCCTCTGCTACGACGCCACGGATCTGGGCCTGATGGCTGACTTGAAGTGCCGGTCGGATGTCTTGGCCATTCCAGCCTTCAACAAGGATGTCAAGACGTTCGATCAGATGGCCTTGGCCTTGCATTACCACTTGTTTCAGCTTGTGATAGTTGCCAACAACGGCAGGTATGGAGGGAGCAACGCCTACTGGCCCAAACAAGGCAAAGAACATGAAAAGCAGGTATTTCACCTACATGGACAAGCCCAGACAGGAATTGCCTTCTTTGAAATCAGTACCGATGATATTGCCAGTCTGAAACAGCGCTGGATTTTAGGTCCTCCACCAAAGACAGCGATTTCCGACCAATGGAAAACACCCCCTGCACCGGGTCCTGATTGACATGGCTTTTTCAAGAGGATGAATGAATACTGGGGCGGCACAAGGGTGCTGCCGTCCCCCATAGGGCGGTCTTGCGATACACGGCTCACTTACTTCTGTGCCAGCGTCAGCATATCTGCACAAAGTCAGACATCAAGAACTAGTACCCAAGGCCGACCTCAATCGGGTTTGTATGGAAGCAATCTTGGGTTTTGGGCGATTTTGCAATTGTCCTGGTTCCTTTCTTCCCGTGGCAGAACGCCGTCATGTTTCCATCATCTGCCGAATCTGGCGCGGGTCCGGTGTGTCGACGCGAAAACCCAGATCCAGGCTTGGAAGCGCACCGCACCATTTCCTTGTGCACCGCGCTGAACGCCCACATCGGCCGCGTGAGGGACCAGTGCTGTCGGCATCACTGCGCGGTCGAGTTCCGCAAGTTTTTCGACACCCTCAAGGCGGAGGGGTGTATACATCTGAGGAATTACGCCACCTGAATTTTCCTTTCTCAGGGGATCGATCGGAACGGAGTACGCTCCTCATGGAACCACTCGGCAGCGGCGGGCCTGTCACGCAAACCCTGTTTCCGATACAATGCCAGCAGAGAGAAAAAAGATGCCAGAGAAGCCGCGCGGTCCGTGACGGAGGAGGCGCCATGATCCCACAACTGCCGTTCGACCAGGCCGACTTCGCGACCCTCGTGCAGGGGCCACAGTACATCTACGTGGACAAGACGCGTATGCTGGCGGAGCTCTTTCGGCCCTTCGCCACGCTCTCGCACCTGTTCCTGGCGCGGCCGCGGCGTTTTGGCAAGACCCTGCTGCTCTCCACGGTGGAGGCCCTGTTTCAGGGCCGGCGGGACCTGTTCCGGGACACATGGATCGGACAGGCAGGGCATTGGGACTGGGAGGAGCGCATACGCCCTGTGGTGCGCCTGAACCTGGGGCTGCGCGGCGAGCACACCCCCGCCGCGCTGAGTGGCGAGTTGCGCCTCGCGGTACGGGCGGCAGCCCAGACTCTGGACCTCACATTGGACCCCGCGGATCCTCCCCACTGGATGCGGCCTGTCCTGCAAACACAAGTTTGTGCATCGCATCTCCAGTGACCGCGGTGTCTTGGCTCAAGAATCACCGAGACAGTGTTTCATCGAGATCCTGTGGTGAAGTTCCAGGCGCAGCAGACTCGTCGAATATGACAAGTCGACTCCGGCTTCTTTCCTGGAACAGGCGGACGAGCAAACGCAGGTGTCATTTCCCGTTTTGAGCTGCCCATTCTGCGAAAGCAGCCATCAGGACTCCGATGCATGAACAGGCTTGGGGGGAACATCAATGCAGATCACTGCAACCAGTCTTCCCGTCCATTTCGACAACTCGAGCTTGCGGATATGCACATCCAGCGGAGGCGTCACCGCTTCGTTGCAGATCTCCCGCATCCAGATTTCCACTGCATCCAGCCGATTTACGGGAAGCCCCATATCTGGACGCGGTCGGACGCTCCCGTGTCGCGCATGCAGCTGCCAGAATTCTGGTGGGGCTTCCCGATGCCCGTGCCAATCTGTGCCGCGCGCTGCTTGTGTTCCACGCACGTACTCCGCAGGTCTGCAAGGCCCTCTTTGCGGATGACCGGAAAGCACTCGATACTGTGTCTGGATACGGGTGGGTAGATTGGTCGGCACTGTATCGGTCTCTGGACGAATGCGTCACGCTTTGATCGGAGGAACGGATTGAAAACATAGGAGTTACGCCGTTGCGGGCAATGTATAGAACGGGTGGGCCAGATATCGACGCACGGCCGCGCGGATGAGGGAGGCCTGGGCCGCCTGCCCGCGGATGCCGGGGGGCAGGCGGCAGACCTCCAGACGCAGGCAGGCCCGCAGGGCAAAGCCGCTGGGCCCGGGCGGCACGCACCTGGGCTTTGTCCACGCCCGTGCACGGCTTGCGGCCGCAGTGGCAGTCCGCGATGGCCCAGGCCTGGTGGCCCAGGGTGTGGCGGGCCTGGTCGGTCAGGGTCAGGGCGCTGGGGGCCCAGTATGCCGCGTCGCCGTGGAGGGGACGGTCCGAAACACACGCCTGCAGCCATAGCCGCGCAGATGCCCCGCGCGTCCCGCCGGCGGCATGTCCCGGTCCTGGACATGCACGGGGCCCTGCCCGTCCGGGTTGACCGGGCGACGGGACTGGAGGCGGGTCAGCCCAGGGCAGCCCACAGTCCGCAGGGGGTCCAGGCTGCTGTACCCGCGGTCGCCCGGTACACAGGCCGGCCGGCATCCGCGCGCGGGGGCCGCCGTTGGCCTCGCCCACACGTGTCCGGGCGGGATCTTGCCGCCAGGCGCACGGGATGCGCGCGGGGCCGTCGGTCCACGGCCGGGTGACGAGGGGCATGCCGGACCCCACCCGCTGATGCTGGCCGCTCCCGTGCCGGGTCACCCGTGCAGGCTTGTGGGCACAGGGCTTGTCCAGGGGCGCATCATCGACTCCCCGCACGCCACAGGCCCGGGGCGGCCGCCGTGCAGGTGTAGCGGTCCGGCGAGGCGATCAGGGGCGGGATGCAGTCTGCCGGGGAGCAACGGGCGGGATTCATGCCACAGGGGCCTGACCCGGGAGCGCGGCGACACGCGCTATCCTGCCCGCCGCGCGGCCATGGCCCTTGCCGTCCCATGCCTATGCATTCCCTTCCACTGCGTAACTCCTACCGTGTATTTGTGTTCCTTATAATAGGATGGCAGGAATCCGTGTCAATCCTTGCGATTGCCGTGACACGCCTTCCGGCAGGGCAATTACATCTAAATCAGCCAAACTACCCGGACACCATCCCAATGAGCGCACAGAAAATCCAATATGCCGTCACCATACTTTAGGAGACCCGCAGACAAGGGCCTCGGATCATTGCCCTACAGCCTTGTGGATTGTAGAACAGAAATTTAGACTATACATTTCCGCAAAAACTCTCATCTTGAGGCAGAACTTGCAGGCAGTACAATAGCCTGCCTTGTGCAGTTCTTGTGGACTGACGATCGGGACCTTGGTCTCAGGCAATAGACCAATCAGGAAAATGACATGGGCTCAACGCATGTAACCGCTACAATTCGGAACCCGGCCGCACCAGACAGGAGCTGGGAAGGGCTTTTCTTGGTCGATACTGGAGCGATAGACTCGCTGGTGCCCAGAGACCATCTGGAATCCATAGGCATTGCACCCAAGGGACAGCGAGTGTACATTCTGGCTGATGGCAGTGAACTCAATATGGACATCACCACCGGAGACATCGAATTCATGGGCGAAATCGTGGGGTGCACCATCGTGTTCGCCGAAGCAGGCACCGAGCCCCTGCTGGGCGTAACTGCCTTGGAATCCGCAGGCATTGAAGTGGACCCGCATAATCAGCGGCTCACCAAGCTGCCATCTGTCCGGCTCAAGGGCTTGCGGACGCGAAGGTGAAGGTAAACAGGATATACCCACTCGCACGCTTTTTCACTCCCCCGAAGAGATAACAAACCGGTTGCCGCCCGGGCTGTGGAGGCGCGCGGCATGTTCAGGCTTGGTCACACCGGTGCGGACGCAGCGATATCGGCAAACCTGAAGACACGTGATTTCAAGGCGGGCATGGAGGAGGGGAGCTACTTTGGCCTACTGCAGGGGAGAGCGCCCTGTCTCATCGGGCCGACCGCGACGCAGGCACAACAGCATCTGCCGCGCCCAGATGGCCACGGTCTTGTGCCGCTGGCCCGGATCTCGGCCTACCGGGCGGTAGGGATGAGAGACAAGGGGCGGTGCGACAGGGACATCGAGTGGAGGTCGTGACATGGGAAGGTACGGACAAGAAAGTACGAACACGGGCAGTATGCAACGTGAGCTTATGGACAAGACGAGAGCTTCGGTGGGCAATCGCACTCCAATGGAAATCCTGTTCTTTCAGGCACCTGAGGGCGTTTTTCTCGTAGCGCAACGTGAACAAACATCTACTCCGACAGGGATTTCTAGTGATCACGAACGAAAGGCAGTACAAGATAACCGGATCTCAGATCAGACGTTTTTCTCCGATGCCTCTGCAGATCAAAATCCAAGGGCCCGCGTCGGGCCAATCATATCCATTGCTGCAAAAGATGCAAGAGAACACGCTTCGCCACCGCATCACCGTTCTCAAGGACGAAATGCGCGAGTATGAAGCATCAGGGTACATGTCGGCACGCCTGGCTTGAATCACAAGCGCGGTGGCGCCTGCCGGACATGCAGTCCATCCCAGTCACAGGCTACCAGCAGAGCCAGCTACATCGCACTGGCGCGGGTGTGGCGTCCTGTGGGGTGTGCATCCGCCGGAATCTGTCGGATTGCGGGTGCCAACGGGTCCTGCGATTCACCCGGGAGGACCTTCCGATCGCCTATGCGCTCGTGCTTGCCCACACTGCTGAGCGCGCCGCGCGCCGCAACCGTGCTCAGCGTTCTGGCCCGGGGCTGTTTGCGGAGATCAGGGATTCCTGGGAGCCACCGGGCCACACGCCCCGCGGGCGGTCCAAGGCCACCGGATCCAATCCCCCACCTGCACCCACCAACGCGCGGCGACCGTGGGGTCCAGGCACCGCGGGCACCACGGCCTGTGTGCATCAGAGGGATTTCTCACAAAGTGCAGCACACGAGACACCGCCGGCATTGCCGGTGACACAACACTGTCGTGGGGTGGACCCCCGCAGGCCATCGCCCAGAGGACCCACCTTGCGCGCCAGCCTCTCCGCGCCGTGGCCCAGGCATCAATGTCCAGCCGTATACCGTGTGTCCTGTGCAATGCCACATCAGTCATATGACCGGATTCGGAATCGAGAAATGTCCATCGTTGGCCCGTCTGCGACGGAACATGATAAAATGTGGACATAAAGTGCGGAAAAAATGGAGATTTGGACATGTTGCTGGATCCAGATGCCATGATCAACCATGACGCGGTGGCCCATGCCTTGCTGCAGCAACGACCCGTCATTGCATCCATGCTGCACCATCCTGTCTGCCGAGCCTGGCAAGACCTGCAAGGATTGTCCCTGCAGGCACGGTACATCACGGTGGAGACGCGTGTGGACACCGCCAAGGTGGGCGGCTTTCAGAGACGCCTGTCCGATATGGCATGGGTGCTGACCGGCGAAAGCCAAAGGATCCTGCTGATCGTGGAACATCAATCCACCGATGCCGACACGTCATTGCGGATGTTGGAATATGCCAAGAATGCCTTCCATGCCCATGGCAATGCACCGCGTGTTGCCGTATTTCCTGTCCTTTTTTACACAGGACGGAAATCCAGCCGCGGCTGGTGGATGCCTGGCACGGATTCCCGCCATGGCCATGCCTGGTTCGGGAAGGTCGGCCCTATCGTGGACATCAACGACTTTCCCCTGCAAGACCTGTACGCGGAGGCCCAGACCTTGCCAAGGCCCAACCTGTTCAGCGGCATCATAGCCCTGCACCAGCTCTATTGGCAGCTGCAGGACAGCACAGACCTGACTGCATCGTATGCATATTGCAATATGATTTTGGAGGTGGCCGCCGCACGGCTGAGGCCGTGCCTGGCGGAGGAGGATGGCGAACTGGGGCGCATTTTCGCGGTCTGGATCGCGATAGGCATGAGGGATTTTCTGCAGAGTCATCCGCGGGGCCGGGCTACTCTGGACAGCTTGTCAACGCTGGACTTTGGAACACTGGAGGCGGAAATGATTGGGTTGCAGGAAGGGGTGGATGGAATGTGGAAAGACGGCCACATGGAAGGCCAACTGGATATTCTGACGGACTTTGTGGCACGACACGGGGGCGATGCAGTCAGCGTGCAGTTCAGAGCACCCCTGGAAAGAGACTCCGGCCTACAGCCGCCGGATCTGGACATTTTGTATGAGCGTCAACCACCGCTCCCGGAGGGTCACGGCCCCCATTGAGCCGCAGTACAGAACTGCAGGCATGGCCGTCTGCAGTTCTGGCACTAGAAGGTTGGCAGAAGTCAGCTCTGATGGGAGTCGTCCATCCCGTTCGTGCTGCCAGAATGAGAAGCAAGCGCATCCTGCAAGGGACGGCTGTGAACTGGACCACCGATCCCGAGGGGAGCCGGTGCCAAAGTCCGGCTCTGGTTTCATGGACTTGGACCATATCGGGGGATGGCGGCAACCGTCATCGTGCACCTTCGGCATCTTGCCGATTTCGTGCAAGGCATTCCCATGCTGCAATGCCATAGACAAAACCCGTTCCGTAAAGAGAGAAATGCTGTGGGAAGGCCCTATATACAGGAAATGGAGGAGTTGACTCAGACACGGGAATGGGCCAGCCATTCTTCCATCGCCGATCTGACAGACAGCATCCGCAAGATTGGAGACCGTCCCTTCTTTGCAGTGGGCTCAGGTGGTTCTCTGACGGCAGCGGCGTACTGGGCCATGCTCCACGAATGGATGATGGGACCGCCGTCCAAACATGGAACTCCCCTGGATCTGATGGCATTGCCTTCCGCCGCACCCTATGCCGTGGGGCTCATGAGTGCGGGTGGCAGCAATCCGGATATCGTGCGGGCTTTGACCCACGCGGCCAGCGGCGGGTCGTCCCGCCAGATCATTTTGACCTATGCCCAAACCTCCCCACTTGTCAATGAGGCACAATGCCACGGCACCGCCGATGTAGTCAGCTATGCGCCACCGATCCCCAAGGATGGGTTTCTGGCTACCAACTCTCTGCTGGCTTCCATGATTCACATTCATCGTGCCTACTGTGCGGTTTCGGGAGTGGAACCCGGGGAGTTGTCGGACTTGCCCATTGCCAGGCAGGTGCAGGCAAATCCCGACACGACATACTCTCTGCTTCATGCCGGATGGAGCAGCGTGGCTGCTGTGGACTTCGAGTCCAGGTTGGTGGAGGGCGGTTTGGCCGATGTTCATCTTTCCGACTTGCGCAACTACGCTCACGGTCGATACCAATGGCTGGAGAGACATGGAGGATCAACTGTGATGGTGGCCTTCATTACACCCGCATGGACATCACTCTTCGACAGAACTCTGGCTCTGCTGCCACCCTCCATCGAAACAATCCGGTTGCAGGCCAGCCACGAGGGGCCTTGGGGAGCTGTGGAACTTGTTGTGGCAGAGATGAGGCTGATTGGACAGATTGCCGCTTTGCAGGGACTGGATCCGGGTCAGCCCCACATTCCGGAATTCGGCAGGCAGCTCTATCACCTGTCTTGTCCATAACGCACGGTGACAACGCAAGCAACGGGCATGAGTTGCGAGTGCCTCCCGGAAATCGCCTTGAGGCTCTCTCAGGCGATTGAGACAGAGCGGACAGCATTCACATTGACGATCAGGGGGCACTTCCACCCGCACCTGTGACAAGGCCTCGCCGACAGTGTCTTCCACCACAGTGCCCACGAATGTGTTGTCTGGGGCATGGTACCCATGATGAGCCGGGTACCTTGGCGGACCGCGTCATAGGGTTCGTCCAGCATCCGGAGGTCGCCTGATGCTTCCCCTCCGCCGGGTTTACCAGCCTGGACATTGTCTTGGACTTCATCCTCCGATTCATGCTCTCTGCTTTCAACTCCATTCTCCGAACCGGGCTCGTTGCGGCTTGCAGCGTCACTCTCCCAATTATGCTCGCCGCTGTTTTGGATCCCCATTGCACAGCCGTCTATCCCGGCTGTGGCCACGAAGACCACTACATCATGCTCCGCTTGGAGGAATTCTTGCCCGTCATCCTGTCCTGTATGCTGTTGAGTCCGAGATTTGTCCAGAGGCGATGCCTTCCCTTGATGTGCATTCTCTCCGATTATTGTCAAGAAGCCGTGATAGGGAATCCAAGAGGACTGCGCAGGAGGCCAAGGCCCACCCATCCTGCCCCCTCACAGGTATAGGTATGGCCTAAGTGCCGCCCTTGCTCGGGTGCTCCTGTCCCTGTGCAGAGCAACAGGGCCCGTGGACAGGGACCTGCTGGCCGGGCGGCGGACCGGGCATCGCGTCCGGGCGCAGCACGGCGGCCTCTGCCGCGCGCGTGCCGAAGGCCAGGATCCAGATTGTGGCCACCGCCATGGCCAGCCAGTAGCGGGCCACTTTGCTCCATCAGCCTTGGGGACAGACTGGTGGCATTGCACAATCACGCTGCACCAAGGCAAGTGAAGCAATTTCGTGAATGGAGCATGAAAATCCACGTGAAGTGGACAAAAGCATACAATAATCACATTGCAATGCATTTGGTGAATGATTGTCCCATAGAGTGAACAATTTTCGCGGCCGCGTGTTGCTCGAACCTGCCACATTGGCAGGATATGCAGCCCTTATGGATCGTTACGACCTGAAAGTGCCGCTACCCCGACGGTTGGCCGCGATCGCTGCACGCCACCATCCGATCTCCACTTCCGAATGGCTGCTGTTGACTCCTCGACATCGGCCTGCCCCCACGCTTGCGGGCGATCTGGTCTTTGCCTTGAAGTGGGAAGGCCTGGATCTCATGGTGCTTTTTGCCTTGTTTCGCACTGTGGACGTCAAGGAAGTGGCGGCACTGGTGCAGGCCACACCAAAAGGCATCTTTGCCCGCCGCATCTGGTTTCTCTACGAGTGGTTGACCCAGAGCACGTTGGACATTGGCGATTGCGGCAAGGTGCGGTACGTGCCGGTTGTGAATGAAGATCATCAGTTTGCCTTGCCGCGGGGCACCCGCTCGCCGCGCCACAAGGTGTTCGACAATCTTCCCGGCACTGCGGCCTTCTGTCCGCTGGTCAGGAAAACAGAGGCTCTGCTCCAAGCCAGCGCAAGGGATCTCAGAACCCGGACTCGGCAGGTCATAGGCCGCACCCACCCTGACATCACCGCTCGGGCAGCGGCCTTTCTGTTGATGGATGACTCCCGATCCTCGTTTTCCATAGAGGGGGAACAGCCGTCAGGCACTCGACTGGCCCGATGGGGAGAGGCCATAGGGCAGGCTGGGGAGCAGCCTCTCAGCATTGAGGAATTCGAGCGTCTCCAACAAATTGTTATTGGCGACGCCCGCTTCGTTCACCACGGTCTGCGCAGAGAAGGGGGATTTGTGGGCGTCCATGACAGACGAACCCACGAGCCGGTACCGGAGCACATCAGTGCCCGTTGGCAGGATCTGCCGGATCTGGTGGCAGGACTGGCTGCCTACAGCGAACGGGCGCTCGGCAAAGGTTTGGACCCCATAGTGACCGCCGCGGCCGTTGCCTTTGGATTCGTGTACATTCACCCTTTTGAGGATGGCAACGGACGTATCCACCGCTGGCTTGTGCACCACATTCTGGCAGTGGAGGAGTTCAGTCCGCCGGGACTGGTCTTGCCGATCAGTGCCGCTATCCTGGAGCGGCTGTCAGAGTACCGCGCCGTCCTGAACTCTTGGTCTTCGGCTGTGTTGCCGTTCATCGAATGGCGCAAGACGGCCCAAAACAACGTGCAGGTCTTGAACGAGACCGCCCATTGCTATCGTTATTTTGATGCGACACTGCACACGGAGTTTCTTTACAGGTGCGTGGAACAGACCATTGAAAGAAATCTGCCGCAGGAAGTGCGGTTTCTGGAAGCGTATGATCGGTTTTCCGCCGGAGTGCAGCAGGTTGTTGACATGCCCGCAAGACGGGTGGATCTGCTAAGAGGGTTTCTGGCGCAAAACGGGGGACGACTGTCCCAACGGGCACGGCAGAGGGAGTTCGCCGCACTGTCTGACCGTGAAGCAGATGTCATCGAGCGGCTCTTTGCAGACACCTTTGGTGTTTGACAGTACAGATCGTCTTGCGAGTCTTGAGAAAGCGGAACGGGTCTCCGAGAGCAAACCACATCTTGTTGATGGCAATGCCAGGATCGTTGATGGAGCTTCCCGCAAGATACAGGAGGCATCCGAGAAGTCAGCACAGGGTCACCGTGGCGGCAATCCTGTGTCTTGGGCTGGCGTGCGTTGCGTTGTCGCATATGGTGCGTTGATCCCGCAGCCTGTCTGCAGAACCAATGAAACAGGTTTTCTCCCGGCGGGCTCAGACCCAGCGTTGCAGAATGGGGTTGCGGGATGCTGACCCACAGCCACGGAGCCTTGATCTCAAGCCACAGGACGGCAATCCACAGGGAAGATCGGCAGCCATGCTGCCAGCGAGGGCGGCCGTGCAGGCACGATGTTCGACCGCTGCATGACAGCAGGCCGCTCCTGTACCAGCCTGTCTGGCGGGAAGGCCAGGGTGTACGCAGATCCGCCTGGCGCTGGCAGGGTTGCTTACAGCAGGGGATTCTGTGGTTCCGATGGGCGCCATTGATATCGGACGGGCGGAGAGGTCCGGACCAGCTTTCCGGATTCTTCCAGCCGTCCAAGCCACGAACGGGCTTGGATCGGACTTACATCCAACGCTGTTGCCACAGTGTCGACCGTCAGCGCTTCCCGCTCGAGCAGACGATGCATCAGCTCCTCCACTTTGCCGAACAACTCGACTGCCAAGCCAGAGACCGGCGGTCTGGAGGAAGACAGGGCATCCGCTTGCGGCCTTTTCCGGTTCGGCTGTGGCAACCGCATCCTCTGTGTGGGCTCATCGGACCTTGCCGCCACAGGGCCTGCACTTCTCTCCGCTGCCTGGGCGGTGGACGGGAGGCGGTATCGCACTGGCCTGGATGTCTTCTCCAAGGCTCCGGCTTGCACCAGCCGCTCCAACCATGTCTCGGCCTGCGAAGGCCCTATCTTCAACTGTGCCATCACCGCTTTCAAGGGCAGGGGTTCCTCCTTCAACATTCCCTTGAGCAATGCTGCCACCGTCTCCCACAGTTCGTCTGCCCACATCGATTCACTGCTCGCGGCGGGAGAGGGGATTGCACGGTTTTGATCCTGGTCCTCCGCTGTGGGTTGCCTTGCAGCCAGGTCGGTGGTCGGGCCAGACTCGCCTTGGTACCCATCGGCGCGGGACGGGACGTCTTCCGCGTCCGGAACAGCAAGCGCCCGTTGGTACCGAATCGGTCGGGAAGTCTTGGTCAATCTTCCCGCCTGGACCAGCTGTGCCAGCCAGATTGTCGCTTGATGCTGCCCCACTTGCAAGAGGGCAGCCACGGCCTTCGCGGGCAATGGACCTCGTTCCATCAGACGCAGGAGCAGATCCTCCACTTTGGTCTCCAGGGCGGTCGCCCAGGCAAACTCTTCCGACTGGGCTGGGATGCGCGGCATGGGATGCGGCTTCGGATCCTCAGGTGCAAACAACGAGTCCTGAGGAACGACAGGTTCCTCCAGTTGCATGGCCGCTTCCATGGCACTCCGAAATGCATCGGCATCCTGGGGCTCCGGCCAACGGTGCGCACCCAGGTTTTGCAAAGCCTGCAGCCCCTTGGATGGTGGACCGGCCGTACGCGTGTAGACAGGCACACAACGCAGTCTCGCGATCTGCTCTTGGGCTCCGCTCCATGTGCCTCCCTTGCCTGCATCGGATTGCACCACCAAGGCCGCGTCCGCCAGAGCGTAGATCAGCTTGTTGCGCTCCATGGCTTGCCAGGCTCGAAATCGTGTCGAGGGATCGAAGGGGGAGCACAAGAGCAACGTCTCATCCAAAAGCGCGTTCCGGTTGTCTCGATGCAACACGGCACTTTCAAGACTGTGAGCCATTACGCCAATCACTTTCCCGCCTGCCAGGGCAGCGCCTTGCATGCTGGCCTGGTCGACTCCCTTGGCACCCCCGGAAATGATGGTGCAAGCGGCAGTCGCCGCCATTTCACCTGCGTGGCGTGCATATGCCAGCAGTTCGGGGGCCGCTTTCCGGGATCCCACCACGGCCAGACCGCCTCCCGCCAACAGGTCCACATTGCCGCAGACATACAGCAAGGAAGGGGACAGATGCTTCAACGTTTTCTTGAGACGTTGCGGGTAGCTGTCGTCGGCGCGACTGAGCACCTGAATGGAACACTGCTGCCAACGTTCCAGCGCCATGGCCAATTGCATGCCTCTGTCCAGCAATTGGGTCAGGCGTTGCCGGTCGAAGTCTCTTTCCAATGTCGCCAGCAGCGCGGCAGCCTCCGGGCCCAGCAGATCGCAGGGGCGGCATTGCAATCTGCGCAGCGATCGGGCCAAGCGCGTATATTCCGCAGGTTTGAGCAGGAACCGGGCTTCCGTTTTGCCGCCGGCCATGAGCGGCGAAACCAGCAACAGCACAGCCTGGGTGGTAGGGGAGATTTCCATCGTGTCGTTTCACCCTCCTGCATCGGCCAAGGCCATGGGCCAGACTTCACCGCTGTCTGCCTGGCGCAACAACCAGGCCGCCATCGTGAACGTCCACCGCGAGTCCACCATGTCGTCCACCAGGAGCATGGGGCCGGGCAGCAGCTTCTCCGACACCACCTGCATGGTATCGATCAGATTGCGACACTGATGGGCCGAGTTGACCATTTCCTTCTGGGCAGGATGATGCCGCACTTTCTGCAGAGCCTCCGAAAAAGGCAAGCCCAAGCATTGTGCCAAACGCAAGGCAAAGTCCGGCACCAGCCGGGGATGTCTCCTTGACGGAATGCATGCCACCCATTGGGGAAAGGGCGCAGGGGCCCACTTGCGTATCAACTCCGCACATGCCTGCACCAGCTCGTCAGCGTATCTGCCTTCGGCATACTTGCCATGCCCGACAGTGCGGCCCCAACCCTCATCGTCCCAATGGCAGAGCGCCTTTCCCGCATTGGCTCGCAAATGCGCTGGAATATTGCCCTTGAACCGGCTGATTCCCATCGCACGCGGCCACTGTTTTCGAGGAGATATGGGGACTCCGCTTCCATGCAGGAACTGTTCCGCCTCCTGCATCAGGCGCAGATGGGTCTGGGTGCGGACAGGGGGCAACCGCGCAGGGGTGACAGGCCGCGGATCGCCATCCAGAGCCGCTATCAGGAATTCCATGTGTCCCTGGGTCAACGACACGTATTCCTGCATCTGCCGTTGTTCCGCGTGGCGAATTGCCGTCAGGCGCTCGATCCGGGTCCAGAAAGAACCAGGTATCCGCGTGGGAGTCAGTTGCCATCTGGAACCTTGTTTCACGATGGGAGCCGGAGATTCCAGCGCCAAAATCTTGAGGGTCTGCTCCAACCTCTTGCGATTCATGTTGACCGCAACTTCCAACTCATATGGGGTCAGTCCATCCGGCGCGTTTTCCAACGCCGCGGTGACTTGCCGCGCCTCTTCCGGGGTCGGGAAAGCGCTCCGGATGAAGTAATCGGTGATCTCCGTGTCTTCCCGGCCACTGAGCAAAATGCCATACGCGTTGTTCCCGTCGCGCCCGGCACGTCCCACTTGCTGGTAGTAGGACACGACCGACCCGGGGGTCTGATAGTGAATGATGAACCCCACATCAGGCTTGTCGTATCCCATGCCCAAGGCAATGGTCGCCACCAAGGCCTTGACGCGATTGGCAGAAAGCAATTCCTCCTGCAGCAGGCGCTCTTCGTGGCTCATGTTGCCGTGGTAGGCCGCGACATTCAACCCGTGGCTGTTCAGCCACGCGGCCAGTCGTTCGGCATCTCGAATGGTCAAGGTGTAGATGATGCCGCTGCCGGGCATTTCGGGCAACCGCGCCGCGAGCCATGCCATGCGTTGGGCGTAGCGAGGCAGCCGAATCGTTTGCAAAGTGAGGCTGGGACGGTTGAGGTCTCCCTGCATAACGCGCAAGTCGGGGCCAAGAATGTCCTGCAGGTCGTCCATTACGCGCTGGTTGGCCGTGGCCGTGGTGGCCAGAAATCGGGAATGCGGCGGAAACAGACTCGCCATGCGTTCAATGCGCCGGTAATCGGGTCGGAAATCGTGACCCCAATCGGAAATGCAGTGAGCTTCATCCACGACCAGCAGCACAATGCGACTGGCGATCGGCCTGAGCACAGAAGCCAGAAATTCCTGGTTGGCAAGACGTTCGGGCGAAATCAGGAGAATGTCCACTTCGTCTCGCAGCAGCCTGCAGTGGACCTCTTGCCATTCCTGTCGGTTGCTGAAATTGATGGTTTCCGCACGTATTCCCATGCGGTCCGCGGCTTCAAGCTGGTTGCGCATGAGCGCCAGCAAGGGAGAAATCAGCAAGGTGGGACCTGCGCCTTGTTCCCTCAGCAATTTCGCGGCAATGAAATACACATTGCTCTTGCCCCATCCTGTCTTTTGGACCACCAGCAGCGACCCCTTGCGCTCGACTACATGCTGGATGGCACTGTCTTGGTCTCGATGGAACGTGGCATGGGGTTGCCGAGTGCCCTGTCGCAGCAATGCCAAGGCTCGGCTCATGTGAAACTGCATGGTGGAAATCCGTTTTTCACTGTGTTGATCGGAGAGAAACAAGGAATTGTGGCGGCCACTCGATTTACCTGCCGTTGGCTCTTCCAATAGGGTCGCCCATCCTTTCGCCAGTGCACTGGTCGGGAGCCCTTCAGACTTGGTTAAGGACCCGATGCACAGCAGGCAATGGACCAAGAACTGCCATGCACATCACAGGTTCCAACCACTTGAAATGGAACGTCTCCGGCCAGGAAAGTCCCGTGCTGAGACGTGGCAACTTCGGCAAGACATAAACTCACAGGGTTGGATCAGGACACTCCCATGGCTGTCAGTCGTAATCCCACCAGCCTTGCACTGTCCATTGTCAACTTGGGACCGGTGGCAAAGACGGAAATAGCGTTGCGCCCTCTCACTGTATTTGTCGGACCGAGCAGGCAATACAAGCCAATCCTATGCAGCGATCCTGATCGATGCGTTGCACCATGCGTTGCACCATGCATTGCACCGCCACTCAGACCCGAGATTCAGGAATTACCAGTTTACATGGACTGGAGACAGGGGATTTGACGGAGGGGACACTGTCCGCCGATTCGTGACAGAGAATTCTGGCCAAATTGTCCATGCCCCTTTTGACTTGGCAGGTCAATTTGACAGACAAGTGGATGCGGCGATCCCTCGCGTGGAACGCCGCATCGCTGTTCCCGATTCCTTGGCTGCCTTGGCACGACCATGGCTGGAGGATACAAGAGAACCTGGGTGCTTCTCGTGCACGAGATAGAGCGCGGTTTCGGTATTGGGGATGCCATTGGGGATGCCCAAAAGTCAATGCGAACAGGCCGCAAGGGTGAAGCGCAAGGGGGAATGGGCCAGTGTCACCCGTTGTATCCCCAAGAGATCGAGGCTTTTACATACGATATGGCCCTGACACCTTGCAGGGCTGCAAGCCAGCTTCGGATTTGTGTGGAACAGGAACCTGAAACTTCCAACCCGGCAAGCAGGATGATGCCCTGCACTGTGGCGCCTTTGCACCCGCCTCCGCAGAAAGTGTGTTGCCAAGATACAGTCTTGGCTTTCCCATGTTTTGGCCCGCTGCCGATGTCCCCAGGTCTTTTGCAAAAACCGGTTTTTTCATTGTATTCAGTAGTGATATTATCGGTTGGGTGCTGCTGACGAACAGAGCGCAAGGTCCAGGAAATGGATGGGACCTGCGCAAACGGCGGGATTCAATGCCTGTTTCGATCCTGTCTGTCCGCCCTTCGTCAAGGAGGTTGGGGCAGGAACCGAACAGTCCGCTTTGACAAGGAGAAAATGGACATGAACAGATCGTCAATGTTGTTGCCGGCCCATGTGAGTCGCCGCAGGTTTCTGCAACTCTCTTCCCTGTCCCTGGCCGGTGCGGCCTTGGCCGCCTGCGTCACGCCTGCGCCCGCGGACAGCATGGACGAAGAACCTGCCATGGAAATGATCGAACTGCGGTTCCAGAACTGGTTCAACGAAAGCGACATGCACACCTGGCAGATTGGACTGGACCGCTTCCAGGCCGAGCGGCCCGATGTCTCCATGAAGCTGGAATTTGCTTCCTGGGGCGACACCACCAGCACCATCCTGGCCGGCGCCGCGGCGGGTGACTTGCCGGATGTGTTCATGGCCAGCGACGAACATGTGCCTCCGGTCGCCTCTGTGGGCCTGGTCCTGAACTTGAATCCCTACATCGATGCCACGCCGGACATCAATGTGGACGATTTCGCCGCCGGAGTGTCCCGCGGCTTCAATTTCTGGGGCCGGTGGTGGGGCTTTCCCTACGACCAGTCCACATGGGGCATCTACTACAACAAGGGCATGTTCGACGAAGCCGGTCTGGCGTATCCCCCTACCGAGGGGCAAACCCAGTGGTCGCTGAGCGAGTTCGTGGAGACGGCGACGGCACTGACCAAGCCCGAGGGCGAGCAATGGGGCACCCTCATCAACAGCAGCCAGTACCTGCATTCGGCTTTCATCTATTCGGCCGGAGGCCGCAATTACGATGACGATGGCCGGGAATGCCTGATCGCCTCCCCGGAAACGGCCTCGGCCCTCCAGTGGATGGTGGATCTGGTATACAAGCACCAGGTGGCGCCCACGGCCGCAGAAATGGCCGGGAGCGGGGGCATCGACTATTTCACCGCTGGTCTCGTGGCGATGGAAATGCAGGGCCAATGGGATTTGCAGTCCAAGAATGCGGAAGTGGATTTCGGCTTCGACATCGGGTTCCTGCCGATTGACGCCGTGCAGAGCACGGTGACGGGGGGTTCCGGCTTCTGTTGCAGCAACGACACCGACAATCCGGATGCGACCTGGGAGTTTCTGGCCAGCTATACCAGCAGTGAAACCCTGGCCGACATGGTCGGACGGCCCGGGCGCGGCATTCCGGCCCGGTGGAGCGCCACGCCCGCCTACCTGGAGGCAGGCGGCAAGGCGGAGCATCCCGGCGCCTTCGTGGAGCAGCTGCAATGGGCCTTCAACGACCGGGCCACCTTGGCCAGTCCACAATTCAACGATTCCTGGGCCCGCCACTACGGGGCCATATATGAAACCGGCGAAGGGGACATTGAGGCCGCGCTGGCCCTCATCCAGGACGAGACCAACGAGGCGCTGGCTGAGAAATGGCAGAGCGTGACCATTGACGTGTAGCGCGTGACAGATGCGCGAGTGAAGTGACAGGCGATGGCGGCAGGCCCCAGGAAAGCCTGCCGCCATCGCCGCCCGCACCGTGCCTGCTCGGGCATGGCTCCGGTGGCTCTTGTCGAGGATGTCGACACAATTTCCATACTCTGCTCCGTCTGCCGAAGCAGGCCACGGCAGGTTGTATCGTTCCCGGCGGCACTTTGCCGGATATTCCGCTTGGTTCTGCTGGGTCTTGTGGTTCCTGCCTGCTCGTGAGTGTGTTGCCTGTGCTCCGGGACCCCGAGGCATGGAGTGTCTGCTGTGTTGCGGGGCAACCGGGATAGAGACGGTATTGGATTCTGGGCAGCTGTGTTGAGTGGATATGCGACTGCAAGGACAGCGGGGTTGGCAGGAATGGGTTTCAGGCCACGGTCAGAAAAGTCTGGCCAATCTGTTGCTGGCCGTCTTTGGGGCCCTGATGGCGTTTCCTTTCTTCTGGATGCTGCGCACCTCCTTGCTCAAGGAAGTGGATGCCGCCGTGTTTCCACCCATCTGGCTGCCCACGTATCTGGAGCTGGACGGATACTTCGGCGTCTTTACCGTCCAGCCCTTCGGACGCTACATTCTGAACAGCGCCTTTGTGGCCGTCACCGTGATGGCGGCGCAACTGGTGACGGCCAGTCTGGGGGCCTATGCCTTTGCCCGGCTGCAGTTTCCCGGCCGGGACAAGTTGTTCCTGCTGTATTTGGCCACCATGCTGATTCCGGCGGAAGTCACCATCGTGCCCACCTTCGTGCTGGTCAGCCGGGTCCAGCTGGTCGACAGTCTGGCGGGCCTGATTGTCCCGGGTCTGTTCAGCGTTTTCACCACCTTCCTGCTCCGCCAGTTCTTCCTGACCATCCCCTTCGAGCTGGAGGACGCGGCCAAAATGGATGGGGCGGGCTATTTCCGGCGGTATGCCCAGATTGTCATGCCACTGTCCCAGCCGGCCCTGGCAACCGCGGCGATTTTCATCTTCATCGGGACCTGGCGGAATTTCCTCTGGCCCCTGATCATCATTCGCACACGGGAGCTGCGCACCGTGCCCATTGGTCTGGCGGCCATCCAGCAGGAACAGGGGCACACTGACGTGCCGCAGCTGATGGCCGGCTCGGTGATGGCGATCGTGCCCGTGATCATCGTCTTTCTGTTTCTGCAGCGGTTCTACATCGAAGGCGTCGCCATGTCGGGACTCAAGGGCTGACATGTCTGTCAGAGCCGCTGACCTGTCTGCGCCCGCTTCCCGGAGGCCTCGGTTCCTTCGTGTGCCGCGGCACAAGGAAGCCCTCGTGGCGCTGCTCTTTCTGGCCCCCAACCTGATCGGATTTCTGCTCTTGACCCTCGGGCCAGGGGTCTTCTCCCTGATCATGGGCTTCACCAACTGGTCGGGCATCAGCCCGGCGCGCTGGGTGGGGGCCGACAACTATCTCGATCTGCTGGCGGACAAGGTGTTCCTGACGGCCTTGCGCAATACGCTTGTGTATACGCTGGAATTCACGCCGCTGGTGATCGGGGCCGCGTTGCTGTTTGCCCTGCTGTTCAACCAGAAGGTGGGCATGGTGCCGGTGGTGCGGCTGCTCTGTTTCCTGCCGATTGTGACCGACTTCATCTCCGTGGCATTTGTCTGGTCCTGGATCTACCATTTCCGGTTTGGGGTCCTGAACTGGGCCCTAAATCTGCTGCACCTGCCGGCCCAGGCCTGGTTGGGCGATGTGCGCTGGGCCATGACCGCGATCGTCGTGATGTCCGTATGGCGTTGGGTGGGATACTATGCCATCATCCTGTTGGCGGGATTGCAGGGCATCCCCCGTGAACTGAACGAGGCGGCAACCATCGATGGCGCCAACCGGCGGCAACTGTTTGGGCGTGTGACCATCCCGCTGTTGTCTCCCGCCCTGTTTTTTGTGCTGATCATCTCCATCTCCTCCAGCCTGGCCGTGTTTGAACAGATGTACATCATGACCCAGGGCGGGCCGCGGGACACCACCATCAGCATCTCCATGTTCCTCTATCAGCAAGGCTTCCGGTTCTTCAAGATGGGCTATGCCTCCGCGGTGGCGTGGATCCTGTTTCTGCTGACTTTCATGGTCACGGCTTTCAACTGGACAATCCGGCGTCGCTGGGTGTTTCAGGAGTAGCGCCATGCCTATCAGTCCCCATCTCGTGCAGGGCCGTGCCCGTCATCTGCGTCGTATTCGCTCAGGACTGGGGTGGGGCCTGTGGGCCGCGTGGGCTCTGTGCGCTCCCGCTGCCTGTATCCTGCCCGAGGATACGCTGGATACCAGCGTATCTCATGTCAGCCGCGAGTCCGTGCACGATGTGCAGCCCGACGGCATCACCACCCGCATTCCCTTTGGGACTCCGGCCGATTGCACCGGGTCGTTTGTGTCTCATGTCCTGGACAACGTGAGCCTGGTGCCCGGGGAGCAGGGAGTCCGGATGTTCGACAGCAATGGTTCGGGCGTGGCGCTGGGCGACTTGAACGGAGACCTGCTGCCGGAAATCGCGCTGGCGAACCTGTCGGAACCCAACGCCATCCTGTGGAATCTGGGGGGATTGCGCTTCCAGCGCACCGCGCTGTCGCATCAGGACTCACGCGCCGTGGCCATGGTGGATGTGGATGGGGATGCAGTGCTGGACATGGTCTTTACCCGGCGTCTGGATCCGCCCGTGGCCTATCTGAGCCAGGCCGATGCCCTGGGGGAAGCCGCGCCGCGGTTTGCGATCACTGCGCTCCCCGGCATCACGAAAACCGCGTACAGCATGGCCTGGGCCGATGTCGATCGGGACGGCGATCTGGATCTGTTGACCGGCTCCTACGATCTGGAACTGCGGGCCCTGCTGGGGGAAGCCTTTGAAGGACAGACCACCTCGGGTGTCTATTGGCATGAACAGCGGGATTCCCGATTCCACAGCCATTTGCTGGCCCTGCGGTCCCAGGCCCTGGCTTTGGCCGTGGTGCCGGACGCGGCGGGGACGCGATTGACGGCGGGCAATGACTTCCTGCTGCCGGATGGCACATGGATATGGCGCGACGACGGCTGGAGCGTCGATGTCCCGTTTGCCCAAACCACCCAGAACACCATGAGCTTCAGCGTGGGGGATGTCAACAATGACGGCCATCTGGACCTGTTTGCCGCGGACATGAAACCGCGAACCGACGATCCCGACGTGCTGGCCGCGTGGCAGCCGGTGATGGCCAAGGTGCTGGAGGATCCCACAGACCGGCAGATTGTGGAAAATGTATTGCAGCTGCAGAACGCGGATGGCGCCTTTCACAACCTGGCGCCGGCCACCGGCATCGCGGCTACGGGCTGGACCTGGTCCGCGCAGCTGGCCGATCTCGATCAGGACGGCTTTCTGGATCTCTATGTGGTCAATGGCATGAATGCGTTGGACCTGTTCAGCCATCTGCCCGGCAACGAATTGGTGGAGACCAATTGGGCGTTGCGCAATCATCAGGGCGAAAAGTTCATCCCTGCGCCAGAATGGAACCTGGGGCTGCAGGCGGGCGGGCGCGGCATGACCGTTGGCGACGTGGATTTCGACGGCGACCTGGACATCGTGATCAACAACTTGCTGGCTCCGGCCGTGTTGCTGGAGAACCGGTTGTGTCAGGGCTCGTCGATCCAGGTCCGGCTGCGCGATGATCTGGCGCACAACACGCACGGCATTGGTGCCCGCCTGGTGTTACAGACCGATGCGGGGACCCAGCAACGTTTGCTGGAGGTCTCCAGTGGATACCTGTCGGGATTGCCGCCGGTAGCCCATTTCGGCTTTCCGGAGGGAACAGAGCTGCAGCAGCTGGAAGTCGTTTGGCCCGATGGCGAACGGCACGTGATCCAGGATCTGGAAGCCCATCATCTGTATATGGTCCTGCGCACGGGCTAGAGGACTGTTTTCAACAGAGGATTTCCCCTGATGCCCGTCCCCGCGGCCTGCACGTCAATGCCAGTGCAGACTGCAATGCAGGGAGGATGCGGGCCCAGGGGCAAGAGCGAAGATCAGGGGGAGTCAGGGATACGATGCCACTGTCCTTGCAACCAGGTCTGCCCCTGCTCTCCCTGTCACCCTCGGTTGCTGCTGTTCTGGCAATGCAAACATTGTCCCGGAGCGCGGACCATCGGCGCGGAGATACTGCGGCCCCCTTGATGGCCGCGTCCCGTCCCTCATCAGGCCGCATTCCGGTCGGCCTTGTTTGTCCGGGCCCATGGCGCAAGGACTTGCAAGGCCATGGCCCTGCCCAGACAGGGGGCTCTCCTGGAATCATGTCACACAATGGATGGCATCGGGCGCAGGCCGGCGGGGCGGGGCATTGTCACCCAGGGTCCGATACAAGTCCCCCATCCGCCGGGCATCCACTGCCTCCGCCATCGGAAGGACAGGACACTTCCACGCGGACACGGGCGGAACAGCCGAGACGGACCGCCGTGCCTCGCCCCCGACCGGGAACGGCATCCCAGGTTGCCTTGCGCCCCGGCAGTGCCGGCCAGGGTCAGACGGCAGGGGGTGCGTCGGGGGGTGCGGCAGGGGCGCCCCGCAGCACGGCCTCGGCGGCGTCGGCCGGAGCACGCGCTGAGGTGATGGCCTGCATGAGGGTGTCGACACTGGGCCAGTCCGCCCGTGGACGTTCCCGCAGCGCGGCCAGGCAACGGTCCAGGCGGTCCGCGTCCAGATGGAACCGCGCCACGCCCCTGAGAGATTCCACCAGAGTGGCCGTACTTCCCTCGGCGCGTCCTTCCGCGCGTCCCTCTGCATGGCCTTCCGCGCGGCCCTCGGCGCGTCCCTCTGCATGGCCTTCCGCGCGGCCCTCGGCACGCTCCTGCCTCTCCGTCGAATACCAGTCATGGAAATCCCAGTCCCACCACTCCAACCGGTAATCGCGACCCCGCAGCCGGGTCTCCAGGACTTCGCTGTCCAATTCTCCATCCTCATTGGCCTCGATGGCGTGGTAGCGGCCTGCCGCGTCCAGCCGCCACCCCTCCAGGGCCCGCGTCGCCTGCCGGGGATCGAACAGCCAAAACTCCCGTACGCCCATGCGGCGGCAGATTTGCCGTTTTTCGCGCCGGTCCACATGCTCTGTCTGTGCCGACAGCACTTCCAGCACCAGACGCGGCGCACCCCACTCGGGCCAGGAGATGGAACCCAGGTTTTGACTGCGGATGCGTTGGGGCGCCGGGGGCGAGGCCCACAGCCCAATGTCAAAAGCCACTTTCTGCCGGTACCCGGTCCCTGCCAGACAGGATGCAGGAATGGCATTGAACCCCAGATCCGCGGTCAGGCGATAGCCCAGCCCTTTCTCCTGCAGGTACTGTTCCATCTGTGTCCATACGCGCGCCAACGTGCCCAAGTGGTTTTCGGCCTGCGACAGGCGTACGTCCTCCTTGACCAGATAGGGGTCTTCCGTAATGAATTCATGCACGCGCGGGGAGGTCTTTTCGGGGTTCGCCGGAGGCGCCAGCGCGTTCGTGGCGGATCGGACCCTTGGTCCTGGCATGCGCACATCATCTCCGCATCTCTTTCCTGGGCCCGGCTCCCAGGGGCCCGTCCTGTCCCCCCATTATAGATTAGGTGCAGACTCTCAAGTCCCGAAGGCATCTCCAGAGGCAACGTACAGTCACCACAGGGCCAGAACGGGTGCATTGCACAAAAAAGCACATGAAGTCCAGTATTTGGGCCTTGCTGTCATCCCCGATGGGCGAAGTCGAGAATCCGCATGGCCTGTGTCGCAGGTCAAGCCGAGGGCATGCGCTGAATGGCAGCCGGGGATGGGGCTGCTGCCATGGCGCCAAGGCCAGACTGACAATGATCTGGCCCCGGGCCTTGGCGCATGCGAGACGGACTTGGCGGCGATTGGGATATTGTCCGCCAGCACGGCTTTCATGGCTGTGGGAGCGGCTGCCTCTGGGCAATATACGGGACCCTGCGCTGTCTTGCATGGAGCAGTGGGAGCGCTGAGCCAACCAAGACCTCCATGGCAACGCTCCCGAGGGAAGATGCGCCGTGAGGCCCTCGAGCCGGGTTCCCCATCCGTCGCAACGGTGCCTGGATCGGCGGCAATCCACGCCGCGGCATGATTTAAACTTGGGTGTCTGGACCCGGCCGGCTGCAGGCCCAACGGTCCAGCCGGAACATCTTCCCAGCACAAGGACAAGAGCCATGAAGGCACGAACGATTTTGCTGCTGTTTTCGATTTTGTCGCTGTTGCTCGTGGGGGCTTGCACAGCGCCCGCTGCCCCTCCCGACGAGGAGGCCAGCAGTCCAGAGGATGCGGCCATGCCGGCCGCACCCGCGGGGGGCACCTTGATCATTGCCTCCACCCAGGACATAGACAACTATGATCCGCACTGGAATCAACTGATTGCCTACAACGTGCTCGTGGGTCACAGCATTTTTGAATACCTGACCATGCTGGACGCCAACATGAATACGGTGCCGGCCCTGGCCACGAGCTGGGACATTTCCGATGATGGCACGGAATACACGTTTCACCTGCGTACCGGAGCCAGGTTCCACAACGGGAGAGACCTGACCGCCACCGATGTGGTGTATTCGTTCCACCGGCTGACGGAGCAGGAAACCATCTATGCCAGCAAGATGGACCCCGTGGTATCCGTGGAGGCGGTGGACAGCGCCACGGTCCAATTCACGCTGCAGGCCCCGTGGGCCCCGTTTCTGGAAGATGTGGCGTCGATAGCCATCGTGCCGGAAGAGGCCATTGACGCGATCAGCAAGGAACCCATGGGTTCGGGCCCCTTTCGCTTTGTCGAGTGGCAACCCAATGACCGCATAGTGCTGGAAAGGAATTCGGACTATGACGGCCCCATGCCAGCCCAGTTGGACCGGCTGGAAATCAAGATTCTCCCCGACTACGCCGTGGCTCTCACCAACCTGGAGGCCGGCAGCGTGGATGCGGTGTATGAGGTGCCCGCGGCCGACGCAGACCGTTTCAAGGGACGGGACGGGTTTGTCATTCAGGCCCCCCAGGCCAGCAACAGCCTCTTCCTCCTGGAAATGGCCATCAACCGCTACGAGCCGTTGCAGGATGCCCGTGTGCGCAAGGCGCTGGCCATGTCCCTGGACAAGGCGGCCATTCAGCAGAACGTGTACTTTGGTCAAGGCGCCCCCCAATCCGGGTCCCTGCCCCGCAGTTCGTGGGCCTATGTGGGGGGTGAGGAAATCACCTACGATCCCGCAGGCGCCAGGACCTTGCTGGCCGAAGCCGGCTATCCCGAAGGCTTCGATCTCACCGTCAAGGTGATTGCGGGCGTGGCGGTGATGGAAAACATTGCCACCATTTGGCAGAACGGCCTGGCCGAAGCCGGAGTCAATCTCACGGTGGAGATCGAGGATCTGAGCACCTGGCTGGACAACTATGTGGGCCGCACCTATCAGACCATTGCCAACTGGATGAATGTGGGCGGCGACCCCCACTCCATGTACGACATCATCTTCAAGCCCCATCTCAAGGATCCGGACAGCTACCCCGACGCCGAGATGCTGGGCTGGATCGAGGAAGGAGCCGCCACGCCCGATCTGGAAGCCCGCAAGGCGATTTACCGCCGGATCCAGGAACGCGTCCTGGCGGAGGTGGCCCCAGTCATCGTGGTGCAGTCCCAGCCCCTGCTGGCAATCACCACCGACAAGGTGCAAGGCTGGTCCATGAACGGCAAGGGGGACATTTTCTTCACGGCCATCACCGTAATGGAGTGACATCCGCGTGGGACGTTACTGCCTGCGGCGGTTGATGCAGATCATTCCGGTGGTGGTGCTGATGTCACTGGTCGTGTTTGCGGCCATGCAGCTGGCGCCGGGGGATCCTGCCGTCACGCGTATGGGGCGCGCCGCGGCGCGCCCCGAGAATCAGGCGGCCTTGGAGGCGTTGCGCAAGGAGATGGGGTTGGACAAGCCCCTGCTGGTGCAGTATGTGCTCTGGTTGTCGGACGCGGCGCGGGGGGATTTCGGCCTGTCCAATCGCAGTGAACGTCCGGTACTCGCACTGATTGGGGCGCGGCTGCCGGCCTCGCTCCAGCTCATAGGCGCCAGCCTGGCGCTTTCGCTGCTCATTGCCGTCCCGTTGGGCACGTTGTCGGCCCTGGTGCAGCGTTCCTTCGCGGATCATCTGATCATGACGTTTTCGGTGGCCGGCGTGGCCATCCCGGGGTTTTGGATGGGATTGATGCTGATTCTCGTTTTTGCCGTCAAGCTGGACTGGCTGCCTCCTTCCGGGTACGTGCCTCTCTGGGAAAACCCGGCGGAAAGTCTCCGGAGAGTGCTGCTGCCGGCCCTGACGCTCTCCTTTTACCTGATCGCCACATTCACCCGCTTTCTGCGCGCCGACATGATCGAGGCGCTGCAGGAAGACTATGTGCGCACTGCCCGCGCGAAGGGGCTGCACCGCGGGGTCATCCTGCGGCGGCATGTCCTGCAAAACGCCCTGATGCCCATGCTGACGGTCATGGGCATGGAAATCGGGGGGCTGATGGGCGGCATGGTCATCGTCGAGCAGGTTTTCGGGTGGTCCGGTGTAGGCTGGCTCACGCTGCAGGGCATATTCAATCGCGACTATCCGCTGGTGCAAGGGGCCATTGTGCTGATGGTTCTGTTCTACATCCTGACCAATTTCAGCATCGACATCCTGCATGCCTTCCTCAACCCCCGCATTCGGGCCCAGTACGCGTCCTGAGCAGAGGCGTCGGCCCAGGCTTGCCCGCAGCGCGTTTCTGGGTCTGCTGGGTCTGAGCAACGCCTGCTTTCTGCTCATGGCCCTGCTCCCGGACCTGGTGGCCCCCTACTCCCCTTATGCCCAGCATCCCCAAGATGCCCTGCAGCCTCCTTCGCGGAGCTATATTCTGGGCACCGATCAGTTCGGACGCGACATATTCAGCCGGGTGGTGTTTGGCAGCCGCGTTGCCATGCTGGTGGGGATAGGCTCAGTCGTGCTGGCGATGCTGGTCGGCGTGCCGGTCGGACTGGCCTCGGGATACTGGGGTGGGCACGCCGATGCCTTGATCATGAGAGTGCAGGATGCCTTGCTGTCGTTTCCCCCCGTGCTGCTGGCTCTGCTCGTGATCGCCAGTTTCGGGGCTTCCACCTGGAATGTGGTCCTGACGATTGCCTTCGTGTATGTGCCGCGTTTCGCGCGCTTGGTGCGGGGCAGTGTGCAAGACCTCAAGACCCGCGAATTTGTGGTGGCGAGCCAGGCCGTCGGGGCATCCCCGTGGCGAGTCATGGCCAGAGCGATCCTGCCCAATACTGTGGCCCCGGTCACGGTCCAGGCCACGTTGGGCATGGCCGTGGCCATCCTGATTGAGTCGGGGCTGAGCTATCTCGGCCTGGGCATCCTGCCCCCGACCGCTTCGTGGGGCAACATGCTGCAACATGCCCAGACCTTCATCTACCGGGCGCCCTGGTTCGTCCTGGCTCCTGGCTGTGCCATCTTTCTGGCCGTGCTGAGCATCAACCTGCTGGGAGACTGGCTACGCGAATGGCTGGACCCCAGGCTGCGGCTCGGGTAGATGGGCAATGCGCCTGCCGGGGAAGATCCACATTGGTTCTGGGCCCACTGGGATGCACGGCCCCGATCAAGACCTTCAAGTCAAGCACAGATACCGCAAGCCCCCATTCGGGTTGACGATGTCCAACCCGCGCGAAGCCCGAAGCAGACATCACAGGACGCCTTGTCTTGCAGGTGGCTGTTTGCCATGGCTTGGTGGAAGATTTCCTGTCCCCGAGACTGCAACGCATCTCCGTCTCTGGGCATTGCCGCAGCCTGATGTTCCCTGTCGGAGCTTGTCCTGAACAGTGCCTATGCAGTCGGAACGCTCTTGCCCCAAGCCTGAATGGGCCGGTTCTCAAGACAGATTGCACGGTCCGCCCGCAGGTCACTGTCCAGCTCCTCGAGGCGCATCGAAACCTCCTTGCCCCGGGTCCTGGACGCGGCCTTCCGCGCGGATGCATGGCAGCTGGCCCCACGCGGCTGCACCGGAATACCGACATAAAGTCGGGCATGGCACACAGGAGGCTTATGGCAGGTCCGAATCTGGTTTGCAGGGAGGCAGACGAGTGCCCTGGCCGGAACCACTTTCTTCATACCAGGTCCACTGTATTCCGGCCAGGATCAGGATGTGTCCGCAGATGTGGGGGACATGTCATGGGTGCCCAGCAGGACGGCCTCGGCAGCGGCGGCGGGGTCGGCGGGAGGGCGCGCGGAGGTGATGGCCTGCATGAGTGTCTCGACACTGGGCAAGTCTTCCCAAGCACGGTTCTGCAAAGCTGCCACGCAAAGATCCAGACGTTCCGCGTCCAGATAGAACCGAGCCACGCCCATAAGGGATTCCACCAGGGCGGCCGCACGCCCCTCGGCCTGCCCTTCGGCACGCCCTTCAGCCTGTCCCTCGGCACGACCCCGCTTTTCCATCGAATACCAGTCATCGAGATCCCGGTCCCACCATTCCAATCTGTAGTCATGACCCCGCAGCCAGGTCCCCAGGACCTCGCTGTGAAGCTCGCCGTCCCGATTGGCCACAACTGGTTGGTACTGTCCTGCCTCGTCCAGCCGCCACCCCTGCAGGGCCCGTGTCTCCTTGCGGGGGTCGAACAGCCAGAATTCCAAGACGCCCATCCGGCGGCAGATGGGCTGCTTTTCGCGCCGGTCCACACTCTCTGTCTTTTCCGACAGCACTTCGAGCACCAGACGCGGCGGACCCCATTCGGGCCAGGAAATTGATGCGAGGTTTTGACTGGGTATGAGGTCGGGAGCCGGCGGCGAGGCCCACAGGCCGATATCGAAACCCACTTTCCGACGGTACCCTGTCCCGGCCAGGTACTGGGCCGGAATGGCATTGAATTCCAGGTCCGAGGTCAGGCGCAACCCCAGTGCCTTCTCCTGCAGATACCGTTCCATCTGCATCACAATGTACGCCAGTGTGCGGGTGTGATTTTCGGCCTGCAACAGTCGTACGTCCTCCTCGACGAGATAGGGGTCATCGGTAAACAATTCGTGGCTTTGCCGGGGGACCGCCTGCTCTTGTTTCTGCAGAGCCGCCAGTGGACTCGCTACGGTTTCCGCCAACGGTGTCGACATGGTCGCTTCATCCTGGAATGTCTTGCCCCAGCTCGCTGCCGGGGACCGGTCCTGCACGCCTATTGTAGACCATGCCCTCTGGACTTGGCGGCTCTGGATCCCGCAGGGCCATCGCAAAGTCAGGACTCAAATTCAAAGTGCATGGTGGCATGTTTGCCATTGTGCGTTTGGGTGAGACCATGGCGCTTCCGGGGGAGTGGACAGAGGCAAAAATCAGGCCCAAATTGGGATTCGAGACCGAACAACATACGATTTTTCATGCCGAATTCACTGCTTTGCGATGGTCCTGATGGATCCTGTCCATGTACCTGATTGGCCGCGGTGGATGGCGGGTTGCCATGGGCCGTTCTCTATCACAGTGACTGTGCAGCCCGTTGGACCGCTGGCCTGGCCTGCACGGCCACACTTGGCGGTCAAAATTTTGCAATGCTTCCTTCTGATGCCTGTGAGAGTATCATTGTCATGATGTGATATGGGAAGCACAGAAAAATTGATACTGACAGGGGACGGCCACTGTATTGCATTGTGAGGATGAACCACGTAGAACTGTCGGTTGTGGAAGCAAGAATCCGACTCGGTATGTCAATACCGATGTGGCCCCGCTTTCCCATTCAGAAGTGAAGTTCTTTGGGAAGACAGCAGCAGTTTGCCTTGTAGGCGGTTGCCTCTGCTCCGTTTGCCCGTCAGACAATCTCAACCCGGAAAACAAGCTCGAATTTTCCAAGAGCCCACAATGATTTTTGTGACACAATGGGCTCAATGGGCCGAGAGGGATCTGGGCTTTCGTCAGCAATGCAGGTATGGATAGACAGGTTGCCTGTGCCAAGGAGCAAAAGAAGGGGCCTGTGGCGACAAACCGACATCAGATTGTGCTGGGTGGCTTGGCGTCCTGTGGCAGGGACACGGCTTTCAATCCAGTACAGATCCAAAAAATGCTGTTTTTGATTGACAGGGAAATCCCCCATCTGGTGGATGGACCCCATTTCCGGTTTGTGCCGTACCGCTTCGGGCCCTTTGACAAGGCGGTGTATGAAGTGCTGGGTGCACTTTCGGCTAAAGGCCTTGTACATACTGATGAAACAGGTCCGTATCCGAACTTTGTCTTGACAGCCACGGGATTCGAGCAAGGCTCCGAAGTCTTGCGTACAGTCCCTGCAGTGGCGGCCACCTATATGGCCGCAGTGGCGGCTTGGGTGCGGGCACTTACATTCAGACAACTCCTTTCTTCCATCTATGCTCATTATCCGGATATGGCCGTCAAGACTGCGGCTCCCGACTTGGCAGGGCACACATCCGCAGGCACCCGGCATCCCTTGGTGAATTCGTACATACGCCGTACCCCTACGCAGTCATTTCTGACCGGTCTTGCACGAGTGACCGATATCATGGGCACACTCAATAACAGTGAAGAAGTGCTGAGGACATTGCAGGCTTCACGGCGCGAGGCAACTTCCTTGAGTGCGATTTGGGCTGCCGTCGGCGATGATCTTGGAGAAGCCATGGCGATGTGTTGGCGTCCCTTTGTGCAAGACCCACCCCGCCGTGACCCCCCAACTGCCTGACTCGCAGCAGCCCGCTGGAGACACCGCGGAGCAGTCCCTGGCCAGTCAGCAGGGATCTGGAGATTCCGATCGGGACCGGAAAGTGGCTCATTATGAGAGTGCGTTTTTCTCGGGACCTCTACCTCCACCTGAGGTTATTCAAGAATATGAGAACGTACTGCCGGGCATGGCCGACCGCATCATAGGCATGGTGGAGCGCAAACAGGAACAAGAAGGCCGCAGACAGAATCAGAGTCACACGGAAATTATGACTGTCATGCATTTCCAAGCGCACGCCGAAAAGCGCGGACAAGTGTTTGGGCTTATCCTCGGCTTGGTGGCTTTGGGAGCGTGTGTCTTTTTGATTGCCAGTGGTGCTCCGGTATGGGGTACGGCTGCCTTGATAGCAGAAATTGCAGTTCTCGCGGGAGCATTTGTATGGGCCAAGCTCAAAGGTTCCTCTGGAATGGCCAACACAGAGACGGAGCATACTTTTGACTTGATGGCACCGCCATCTCCCAGCACAGCACCGGAAGACAAATAACGACTATGTTGTCTTTATTCGTCTTGAGATTTTCTCCAAATTTGCAGAAGGCAGGTTTACGAGTCCCGATGCACCATCAGGCCTCCTCGGTTGCAGTTTTGCGTTTCTTTTGCACTCCTCTGATCTGGACTGCAGCCCAGGACCGCTTGCGAGGTTTTGTGGACCCACCAAACTCTGGGACCGCGACTGCTGTCCTGCGTATACCAAATCTGGACCCATAGCCACATTCCGATGGCCATGGCCATTCGTGCGCTGGTGGCCATGGATATCTGTTGCTACCGCTTTGAAACTTGGCAGACGTTGAGCGGGTCTGCCGGGGTTGCCTGCATGAGATCCGCCATGGCTGTTTGAGGAATCCCTGAATGGCGGCTCTGTCCTCACTGTCGCACACCTTCCAAGTCTTTCTGCGCTGGGGATTGACTTCCTTCGGAGGTCCCGTGGCGCACATCGGATACTTTCACAAGACCTTTGTGCAGGAGCTCCGTTGGCTTGCGGAGCGGGAATTCTCCAATCTGGTTGCCATCTGTCAGTTTCTGCCGGGGCCGGCTTCCAGCCAAGTCGGGAGGGGATAGGGCTATGGCGTACCGGGGTGGCGAGGGCCTTTCTGGCTTGGCTTCCATCTTGCCCTCCGCCCGCCCTGATGGTGGCATTGGGATACGGACTGACTACGTGGATGGATACCATTCCGGCCGGATTGCTGGCCGGCCTCAAGCTGGCGGTCGTGGCCGTTGTCTCACAGGCTGTCTGGACCATGGCCAACAACTTCTGTCCGGACCGGGCGCGTGTTTCGCTGGCTGTGGGAGGAGCCGCCGGGACTCTGTTGATCCCTATCCCCCTGGCTCCATTGCGCATGTTGGTTTTGAGGGGGTGTTGGGCCCATGGCTGCGCGCAGAGCCAAGGGCAGAGCCGCGCGGTGACCGATCTTGCCCGAGCCGCGGGATACTGTCCGTCATTTGCCTGGTCTTGCTGATCCTACTGTTGATGTTGTCGCCAGTTCTGCCGATCGTGGCACCATCTTGGTTATAGAGCAGAAGTACAGGAGGACTGGGTGCTGGGCAAGACAGACGGTATTGCGGTATCCCGGGAGGCGTGGCACCGATCGTTGGAGAGCTGCGGATGCAGATCCAAGGTGGCTATCAAGGCGGCTGTGCGCATTCACGCGCATGTTGTCCGATAGGGATTCAGCCTGTATGAAGATGTGGCCGGTACCTTTGCCATCCTCCGGAAAGCGGATATTCCCATGGCCCTGATCACGAACGGCCCTGCCGATTTTCAACGCAACAAACTGCAGACACTGGACATCGAGCGTTGGTTCAGTGTCATCGTCATATCCAGTGAAATCGGGAGAGGCGACACGCCGAATCCGCACAGAGCCCATCGACTTATGCAGCCCCTTGGATGGCTGGCTTGGCCTGCACGGCCACAATCGGCGGAACCTAGGAACCGGAATCTGTGTGCGGCAGGGCGGCCCCAGACCCGTCAAGTCCGCAGGCCGCTGGTGAATATGGCCCCCCATTGACCCAGGTCGGCCTCCGGCAACACTTGCACTGCGGTCACCCATTTGACCCACTGAAATCCGCGATGTCCGGGGGCCACCAGCCGCACCGGGAAACCATGGGCCGGAGACAGGAAATCGCGGTTCAATCTCCAGGCCAAGGTAGCTCTTCGTGCCTCTTCCAGACTCAAGCTCCAGCGGTATCCCGACTGCGAGCGAAAACTGATCCAGCGACCCGCCGCCGTGATGCCCGCGGCGTCAAGCAGATACGCCACCGGCACACCTTCCCACAATTCTTCCTTGAACCAGCCCCCGGTGCAGTCCAGCACGACGCGCTCCGACACCGTGGGCAGCTGCCGCCATGCATCCCAGGAGAAGCGCAAGGGGGTCTGGACCTCTCCCGACACGGCCAGTCTCCATGTGTCCAAATCTGTCAAGGGGACCGTGTCGAACATCCACATGGTTACCGGCAGAGGGCCCTCTGCCTCCCGCGAGCCGGTAAATCTGCGATGGCCGCCTGGGAGTTCGAATTGCCGACCCAATTGCTGTTGGACCCCGAAGGCCCCCAAGCCCAAGGCACTGGCCCACAGAGTTGCCAGGAGATTCCGCCGGGATTTCAGTTCCGCCTTGGGCAGGGGCTTGTGGCGCATCCAGGTATGCAGGGAAATGAGTATCAACAGGAGCAGGCCGGACGCAACATGCAGGTTGAGTCCGTTGGGATAGCCCAAGGGCACCTGAAAGGAAACCCAGATTGCACCCGTGCCAATGACCAATACAACCAACAGAAAGACCGCCAAGGAGAGGATCCACCCGCTGGGGCCTCGACCGGAGCGGACACGGGGAGCGACGCGCGCCATTTTCCAGACCACCAGCACGACCAAGGCCAATCCGACAACGCCGTGCAGCCCAAACAGCCATTGGCCCGAAGGCTTGCCCACCAGAAAAGTGATCAGGCCCGACAGGGTTTCCCACAGCACCAGGACCAGCAGCAGCCAGTCCACCAGGCGGGGATGCATCTTGGGCATCAGGAGAGAACGCCATCTTGGCGAGAGCATAGGGCAAAGGTCCACACAACGGGAATGGTCCAGAGTGTAGCGGAATGCGGAGCGAGCCGCCGTGGAAACCCTGCCTTTGACCGGAAGGCGTCTATGCAAGGTCTTCTGTATGGAACAAAAGTGGTGTCAGGGGATATGGCCGACAATGTCCGTCCCGTCGCAGGGAAGGATGTGTCAATGTTGCACAAAGATGCAGGATTAATATATGGCAGACACATTCATTTGCAATTTATCCTCAAGGCAGGCCAGTGGGCCGCAACATCAAAAATGCAGAGAGCTGTCGATTGGCCAGTGAGCTGGCATATCTTACCCGTGAAACCAAGACGGGCGCGATCGAGGAACGCTTGGAGCGCGAGCGACGCCAACGCAGCGTTGACGCCCGTCTCCGGAAAATGCGTGTGGGCGCGGAGCGCTGCGCCAAGCTGTTGCGCGCGGGAGGGCCGCCGGTTGATCACAGCACCTTGCTGTACGACGAGCGGGGACTGCCAAAGTGATCGTTGATACGTCGGCGGTCCTGACAATCCTGTTCGGCGACAGCGGAGCGGAATGCCACGATGAAGCGATAGCGGCAGCTCCGCACTGCCGCATGTCGGTTGTCAGTTTCCTGGAGACCGCGAGACCGCCATTATGCTCGAAAGTCACAGTGGCGCGGCAGCTGGGCAAGAGCTGGATGCCTTCCTGAAAGCACCGGCGATCGAGTTGGTGCCGGTTACCTCTGACCAAGCCCAGGCCGCACGCCAGGCTTGGCGGCGATTTGGCAAGGGCCACCTTCGCGCAAGGCTGAATTGCGGTGATTGCCTTGCCCGTGCACGGGCAACCCCTGTTGTTCCAAGGTCGGGACTTCGCACGTGCCGACCTTGAGGCCGCATGATGCCCACGTGGCCTCTCGGCACTCCCCTGCGGTCCAACATGCAGGGCCGGTGGGCAGCAGCGCGCGGCAACAGTCTGCGGCCCCGACAAGAAAGAGGTGCTCAGTCGGTAAGAGAGAGTTCTCGTTCAATGGCTGCCACGACCCACGCATTGAGACTCTTCCCGTGGACCTTGGCGGCCGCCGAAGCCGCCCGATGGATGGCTGGTGCCATACGCAGGGCCAGCCGTCCGGAAAAAGACTTGTCAGGTTTTCTTCCGCGCTCGGCACAAAAATTGAGATATTCATCCACCGAACCTTGGAAAGCCGACTCCAGTTCGTCCACTGACTTGCTCTGGAACGTGATCACATCGTATGTATCGATCACCTCCCCGTACAGAATTCCCATCTCTTCGTCGTATGTTACTGTTGCGTGATAGCCCTTGTATTCCATATCGGTGGTCCTCCTACTGATCCGGCGGGATCCCGGCTCGTTGCAAAAACTTGCGCAACGATCTGACAGCTCCCTTGTTGATCTCATTCCCTGGATGGGCGCGGTGCAATACAAGGACTACATTGTTGAGCGCCACTGCCGTTCGGGAGCCCGCGCGCTCTTCCATATCAGCTCCGCACGCTTTCAGCAGTGCCAAGGCGTCATCCCATCGAATTCCAGACTGCGTAGGCCGTCGAAAGATCGCGGCCAAAGTCCTGCGATGCTTTCTCCTTATATTCATAACAGTATCATAATATAATACTGCAGTAACGCTGATACCAATGCAGCAGCACTGCGACAGGTGACTTGAAGATGAGCATTTCGGAATCCATGGTGGACAAGACGGATTCCGATTCAGCAAGAAAAATTTCCAGCCAGCCAAGTTCAGGCACAAGTGGCCATCCCCCCGCATCCCCAAACAATGTGTCTGTGGCCCTATTGCACTGCCGGTACCGGCAGCGGCGCGTGGGAGTGTAGACCAACTTGTCTTCCGTGGTTTGTCTTGAATTGCCACTGTCCGCTCCCCATGAACACTTTGCCGCGCGCGGCACGGGAACTGCTTGGGATGTCTGAGCCGGATCGATCGTAGGTGGGTTGAGGCATCCTGGCATGGCAGCTCTGGCCGAGATCTTCCGCATCTTTCTGCGCTTGGGCTTGACTTCCTTTGGAGGTCCAGTGGCGCATCTCGGTTATTTCCACAAGACTTTCGTGGAGGAACTCCGCTGGCTTTCCGAGCGGGAATTTTCCAGTCTGGTCTCCATCTGTCAGTTTCTGCCGGGCCCGGCTTCCAGTCAGGTCGGAATGGGCATCGGGCTGCTGCGGGCCGGTGTGATGGGCGCCTTTCTGGCCTGGACGGGATTCATCCTGCCCTCTGCCGTCCTGCTGGTGGCCTTTGGCTATGGGCTGACGGCTTGGGCGGATGCCATTCCCACAGGACTGTTGGCCGGCCTCAAACTGGCGGCCGTGGCCGTGGTGGCACAGGCAGTGTGGACCATGGCCAACAACTTCTGCCCGGATCGGGCACGTGTTTCGCTGGCCGTGGGCGGGGCAGCCGGAACCCTGTTGCTCCCGACTCCCCTGGCACCCTTGCTCATGCTCGTGCTGGGGGGTGTATTGGGCCCGTGGCTGCGGACCGCACCGCAGGCGGAGCCGCGCGGCCGCCAAGCCTTCCCGGTCCGACGCTCTCTGTCCCTGGCTTGCCTTGTCCTGTTGATTTTGCTGCTGGCACTGCCCCTGGTGTTGCCGGCAGCAGTCCCATCCCTGGCCCACAGCCACACGCTGGCGCTGTTTCGCAGTTTCTTCAGCTCCGGCGCTCTGGTGTTTGGCGGCGGGCATGTGGTGTTGCCGCTGCTGCAAGCCACGGTGGTCTCGCCGGGCTGGCTCACGGTCAACGAGTTCCTGGCGGGCTATGGGGCAGCCCAGGCGGTGCCCGGCCCCATATTCAGCTTGGCCGCCTATCTGGGTACCGTGCTGGATCCCACTCCCAACGGCTGGCAGGGAGCCTTGTTTTGTCTGGGTGCCATCTATTTGCCTTCCTTCCTGTTGCTGATTGGCATTCTGCCTTTCTGGGCTGCCGTCCAGAATCATCCTTATATGGCAAAGGTGCAGATGGGCATCAACGCCGCTGTGGCAGGCGTTCTGCTGGCAGCCCTGTACGACCCGATCTGGAAGTCTGCCGTCACCGACAGCCGGGCTTTCCTGCTGGCGCTGACGGCCTTCACGGGGTTGAAATTCTGGAAGGTGCCCTCTTGGCTGGTGGTCCTGCTGTGCGCCGTGGCGGGTTGGGCGTGGTTGACTTGACAGGCTCAGAGGCTTGGATACTCTTCCTGGACGGGGTCCTTCTGCCTGCGGACACGGGTGGTGAGAATCCGCGGATCGGCTGCTTTCCCTCCACGCGCGGGCTGGGACCGGAAAATTCCATGCGGCGGCTGCGGACTGGCGCACGACCCGCCACCACAAGCCTCGGTACAATTGCCTCGGACGAACTCCTCCAGGCATCCAGGCCGACAGCGCGCCGCCACGGCACAGGAGGCATCCCGTAGAGCAGTTGTCCACGCAGGGCCCATGCCGCAAAAGTCGACGAGGCGTCTTGAACGAGACTGACACCACTGTGCTTCCGGTCCTGCTGGGCTGCATTGCACCTGATCCACAGGAAGGGATTCCCGGAACCCTGACATGACTTCCGCACAGTTCCGGCAGCGTCTGACATCCATGCGCACATGGCGCAGAAGACAGGAGCGGGCTCCGCACAAGCCTCTGTTGCTGCTCCTGGCTTTGGGACAGTGCCAACAAGGAAGTCCACGCCTGCGTCCGTACCGGGATATCGAGGTGGAGCTGCACCAGCTCTTGGTCCGCTTTGGACCGCCCCGAAAGGTGCAGAGCCCGGACCAGCCGTTTCAACGCCTGCCCAGTGATGGACTCTGGGAAATTCGCGGCTTGTTGCCAGTTCACTGTGATGCTTCCGGGCAGCTGCGGCCCCACCTGGTGCGGGAAAGTGCAGTCACGGGAGGCCTGCCGGAAGAGATACACGCGTTCCTGATCACCCACCCTTGGGAATTCCGAGAGGCGGTGCAATACCTGCTGCGCAGCCATTTCCCCGCGAGCCTCCATAGGGAGATCCTGGAAGCTGTCCATCTGGAGGACTTTCTGCTTTCTGTGGATCCGAGGGAGGAAAATCGGCTCTGGCACACTCGAGGGCGCAATCCCCGCTTTCGCCCGGACGTCATCCGGGCGTACGGCCGCCGGTGCGCTGTCTGCGGCTATGACGTTCACTTGCAGGACCAGTTGATGGGACTGGAAGCGGCGCACATTCGCTGGCATGCCCATGGCGGCCCCGACGAGGTTTCCAACGGCTTGGCGCTCTGTGCGATCCACCACCGGGCCTTTGACCAGGGTGGCATTGGCCTGGGAGACGATCGGGCATTGCTGGTTTCCTCGGTATTGCAAGGTCAGAGTGAAGCCTGGAACTTCTGGTTCCAGAGATTTGCCGGTCAGCCCATTCACACTCCGCAACAAGACCACCTGAAACCGCATTCCGACCATCTGCGGTGGCATCGCCACCAAGTGTTTCGCAGAGTGGGATAATCTCTTTCTGGATTATGGACAAGGAAGTGCCATGTCCTGCCTGTATCCCAAAGGGAGGCATCATCGCTCAGCGTCGCATGACCCTGAGGGGGCGAAGACTGCGCAATCCGCCCCGGCAAGGCGACATGCCCTGCCTGGCGGATGCAGAAATGCCGTTGCGGGCTCTGTTTCCCCTGTCACAAGATGCCCAGCGTGACAACCATGTGGTGTAGCGTCCGGCCTGTCCGAAGAAGCCTGCAGCATCCTTTTCCGATCGCTTGGGAGCACCGCCCATGAAATCAAGACACGCTGTATTCTTCGATTTGGACTCCACTTTGCTGGACCACCGCGGCAGCGGGGAGACGGTGGCACACGTATGCCAGCAGATAGCGTCCCGTGCAGCTGGGCTGGATACCGATCGCCTGATGAGAGCCAACGGAGACGTCTGGCCGAGGTACCGGGCTGAAGTGGAGTCAGACTGGATACTGGGCAAGACGGACAGTGTTGCAGTGTCCCGGGAGGCGTGGCGCCGATCCCTGGAGATCTGCGGATGCAGTTCCCCTGCGGTCATCGAGGCCGCGGTGCGCATTCACGAGCAAGTTGCAAGAAAGGGCTTCCGGTTGTACCAGGATGTGGCAGGGGCCATCGCCGCCCTTCAGAAGGCAGGCATTCGCATGGCGCTGATCACGAACGGCCCCTCCGACTTGCAACGCAGCAAGCTGCGAACCCTGGACATTGAACGCTGGTTCGATGCCATCGTCATATCCGGCGAAACCGGATGCGGCGGCATTTGATCCGGCCCTGCAAAAGATGGGTCTGCCGCCCGCAGACGTGTGGCATGTAGGAGACAGCCTGGAGGCCGACATCGCGGGGGCGCAGGCGGCAGGTCTGAGAGCGGTGTGGCTGAATCGGGCCGGCAAGACACGCCACGAAAACGATCCCCCACCTCATTGCGAGATCGACACTTTGGCCCGTCTGCCGGACATTCTGGGACTCGCATGTACCCCCGCGCGATGAATCAGACCGGCCGCCGCGGGTTCTGTCTGGGAAAATGCACGGACGAAAACCTCCCAGGGAGGCATTGCCTCGGCCATTCCGCTTCCCCGCCGGGAAAGCGGCCCAAGCCGCCACATGCTCTTTCTTCTGTGGAGACGGGCAAATAACAGCAAACAGCGCGGCACAGGAGCAGGACGCCAGGGGCTGCCAGGGGCCATGGGCGGGGATGTCCGTTCCCGTCTGCGGGCCGCACGGCAGATGTTGGCTTGTGCCCCGGATCCCCGTCCACATACATGAGCGGCAGAGGCCATGGGACTTCCTGTATTCCACGAAGAGATGATCCTGGAATTGGCCACGGCAGAGTCCTACGAGAGAGGGGCGGTGTACGCGCATCAGGACGCGGTGCAAACACTGCCGCGCGCACGTACTGGGTCCTTGCGTCCTCCGCGTGGCACACAACGCCGCGGATCAATCCATCTGGTTTTGCCGCTGATCCACAAACTGGCGGCCATGGGCAACCGAACGGCTGCCAGTCAGGTGGCCAAGACACGCTGGCCAAGCAGTCTCCCGATCCGCCGAGGTACTTCCCGGCTCGCCCCCCCCCCGTCAAGACCTGCTGCGATTTCTAATTCAAGCATTGAACCCGCAACGCCGGGACGAATTGCTGGTCTATGCGCGGCGCCATGTATTCGAACTTCCTCTGTATTCGCACTTGTTGTGCGGCTTCCATGACCGTTTCCCATCGCAAGCGGTGCAGGATCTTCTCGACAGCGGCGCAAAGAAAGCGCATTGCGGTGTATGCCCGGCAAATGCACGTGCTGACTGATCAGGAAGACGCCTTTGCCCGGTTCATGATCTGGATTCACGACCATTGCCGGCGCACCAACTTGATGCATATCCTGGAGGCCCACTGTCGGTTTCGAGTGGCATGCCCGGTACAAGAGATATTCCAGGGGCTGACCCTCCCTGGACAAGGCCAAGGCACTCGCGCGCTGTTGTCCCCTGGTCCATGCGCGAACGGGACCAGGGAACAAGGCGCAGAGAGTCGTGGCCTTGATCTGGGCCATGCCGCTGCAACACGACGGGGTCATGGAGACTGGGGACGTGACCCTGGTCACGGAATGGGACGTGAGCCGCGCCAGCGCCAACGTGCTGCGCAGCCAGGGACTGCGGTGGCGGGAAGACCGACAGCATGTGGCCGTCACACGCGAGCGCAATCGAATTCGTCAGGTCACATTGCTCTCAGGCCTGGTGCAGTGACGGCACGGCGCGGGAGAGGACAGACCACGTTCCTGCAGTCTGGACGGGCTCCAGGGCTTGCGCATCATGCAGGCGCCAAATGGACGGATGCATCCAGCGGCCCGCGGGCGACTTTTTCGCTTGCCCTGGGCACTGACCGCGGTGTCCCTGTGGGGACCCCCGCAGCACGAGGCCCCGATGATGCCCAGGGGCCTTCCCTGTACAGCAGGCCTGCAGGGCCGACGGCGGGCCCTGCAGGCACGTCAAGGCGGGTTCAGGTCTCCGCGCGTTCTATTGCATCCGTGGCGAATTGTTCCATGATCGGCTGAAACTTGGCCATGGCCTCGTCATAGGAGAGAGTGCCACCCAGCCATTCACTGGTGATGCGCCAATAGGTGGCGCCGTAGTCGAAGTGCATGGAGGTCATGTGGATGGTCTTCAGGAACGTCTCGCCCACTGCGGGCTTGAACTGCTCCAGTTCGGGGCGGCCCTGGGCACAGAACACGGCCGGCACCACACCGCCATGCTCCGTGACCAGGCGGCCCTGTCCTTCGCAGGACGTGAACAGCTTCATGAAGTCCACACAGGCGTCGATGGTGCCGTGCTCCGCGGCGGTGGCCGTCATGGCGATGGTGTTGTAGGCCCCGCCGGGATATTGGGTGGGACCGCCCTGCCCGATGGTGGCCATGCGATCAAAGCAGAGCGGGAAGCGCGCGATGGCGAAATCGAAATCGCGCAAGGGATCGTTCTGCATGACGGGATAGGAGTTGCTGGTGCTCCACCAGAATGCCGCTTCGCCGCGGGCGAACAGCGCGGACATCTCCTGGGAGGTCAGGCCCAGGAACCCTTCGCTCCAGTAGGCCGTCCAATCCTGCGCCATCTGGTGCATGGCACGCAGTTCCGCGGCATCCGCACGCCAGTCTCCGCGGTCAATGGCCTTGAAGCGTTCGATGGAGGTCACGAAGTCATCGTTGTTGGTATCCAGATCGTTCCACTTGCCGGTGGACTTGAGGAAGCCGCACAGGGACGTGGTCTGGACCCAGTTCCAATAGGGAGAGGTCCAGGCCAGGGCCCAGGGGGAGTGGCCCGCATCCCGGATGCGCTGGGAGATTTCCAGCATGCCGTCAAAGGTCCAGCGGGGATTGATCAGCTCGGTCTCGAAGTCCACCCCCGAGGCCTCCAGGATATCGAGGTTGCAGAAGATCTGCACCCCGTTGATGGCCTGGGGCACTCCGTAGTAGTTGCCATCGATCATGCGGTTGCGGGCATCGAAGCCGGCGATGAAGGCATCGCGCCAGCGCTCGCTGCCCAACTCGCCCGCGGGAATGTAGGGGTTGGGCTCGTCCACGTACTCGTCAATCTGGATCCAGTAGCCAGTGCCGATGTCCCGGTTCAGCCAGTTGTCCACCGCGTTCAGGATGTCGGGCATGGTGCCTGCGGCCTGCAGCGATTTCACCCACTGCTCGATGCCCTCCCCGCCAGGCCCGGCCACGAAGACAATCCGGGCGTCTGGATGCTCGGCCTCCCATTCATCCGCCAGCCGCCGGGCTTCCAGCAATGGGGTCAGGCCTTCCCCCCGCGCCACTTCGGGCTGAAAGGTCCCCCCCACATAGACCTCGATCTCCTGTTGGGCCGCGGCCGCCCCCGCGGCATCGGGACCGGACGCCGGCACACAGGCAGCGAGACCAGCCAGGGCGACTGCCCCCGAGAGCCCCTGCAGGAAGCGGCGCCTGCTAAATTGTGTTTTCATCGCAATGTCCTCTGGAATGTGTATGAACTGAATGCATGGAAGATTGCAGGATATGTCACCTGGCAGTGGCCCCCTATGCCTTGATGGCGCCCGATGTGACTCCGGCCATGAACTGCTTCATGCCGACCAGGAACAGCAGGAACAGGGGAATGGACGCAATCAGGTACCCTGCGAACATGGCCCCGTACTGGGTCTGGGTGGCCCCCTGAAAGTAGTAGAGGCCGACCGTGATCGTGCGCTTCGAATCGTCGGCGAGCGTGATCAGGGGCCAGATCAGATCGTTCCAGACCTGCTGCACGCGCAGGATGGCCAGGGTGGCCAGGATGCCCTTGGAGAGCGGCAGGGCCACCATGTAGTAAATCTGGAAATCGCGGGCCCCGTCGATGTGGGCGGCATCGAACAGGCCCTGCGGCAGGGAAGAGAAGAAGGTGCGCAGAATGAACACGGCATACGCCTGGCCCCCGGCGATGTAGGGCAGAATGAGGACCCAGTAGGTGTTGAGCAGCTGCAGTTTCCGCACCCACATGAAAGCCGGAATCAACTGCAGGATCTGCGGGATCATCATCAGCACCATGAGCATGGCAAAGAGCACCTCCTTGCCGGGGAAGCGAAAGCGGGCAAAGACGAACGCCGACAGGGTGGTGGTGAAGAGGAACCCCACAATGGTGAGGATCCCCACCAAAATCGTGTTGAGCAGATAGCCGCGGATCTGGTTCCACGCGGCCAGGTAGTTTTCACCGACATGCAGGGGCCAGGCAGGCACCCAGTAGCTGTGCAGGAACTGGGCATAGGACTTGGTGGACGTGATGATCATGAAAACGAAGGGGTAGAGGGTCAGACTCACCAGGAGCGCCAGGACCAGGATGACGAGGATGTTTCCCCAATGGCGGCGCGGCGCGGCCGCACGCGCGGACCGCGCGAAGGCGACGGGGGGTTCGAGTTCGGGGAGGGAGGTCATGGAATTCCGTGGTCTGTGCCGTTCAGTAGGTCACGTCTGCCTCTTTCAGGACCTTGTTGTTCAGCCAGGTCAGGCACAGCATGGCCACCAGCAGCACCACGCCAATGGCCGAGGCATACCCGAAGCGGTCCGCCAGGAAGGCGCGCTGATACATCCACAAGCCCGGCACCATGGTGGCATACCCGGGGCCGCCATTGGTCAACACCAGCATGCCGCCGAAGTTCTGCAAGGTGAAGATGGTGGTAATGATGATGAGGAGCTTGAACTGTCCGAACAACAGGGGCAGATCCACGGTCAGCACCCGCCGCCAGGTGCTGGCCCCATCCATCTTGGAGGCGTCAATGACATCCATGGAGATGTTCTGCAGGCCCGCATAGTAGATGAGCATGGCAATGGCATCGATCCAGGGGAATCCCACCAACAGCACCGAGAGCAGGGCAATCTTGGGATCGGCCAGCCAGGCCCGCTGCCAGGCCTCCTGCCCCAGCAGCTCCAGCAGGGCGTTCAGGACGCCCAGCGGCCTGGGCCCCATGATGAAGCGCCAAACCAGGGTGACCACAATGCCCGGCACCACGATGGGCAGGATCAGCAGGAAGCGGAACCAATACTGGCCGCGTTCCCCGCGCAGGTTGAAGATGAACTCGGCGGCCAGCAGGGGGAAGATGAGCACCTTGATCAAGGCCGCGGCCAGGATGATGGCAATGTTCTTCAGGGAAGCGATGAAAATGAAATCGCTGAGCAGGGTGTGGAAATTGTCCAGACCGACCCAAGTGGCGATGCCGGCCCCGTTCCAGCGGGTAAAGGCATGGTAGATGGCAGACCCGGCGGGGTAGTAGCGGAACAGGAAGATGAAGGCGAACGTGGGCACCAAGAACAGGTACAGGTGCCCACATTTCTTGAGGTCCGACCAGAGATGGGGTGTGGGATTCATCAGTGTGTGCCATGCTAGGCGGGCCTTTCCCCAGAAAAGGACGACGCAGATCGCCATGTCTGGGGCGGATCGCCCAGGAAACTCAGCCAAGACTATCATGGACTCATCCCACAGGGCAATGGCGTTGGGGAACAGGGCTTCAAGGCGATTTGCCGTAATCCCAGCCAGCGCCGATCTGCCATGTTCGGAGGGGCCGGCGCGTTCTCCACCCCCGGTGCGGCACCGCACTCTCGCCGCTCTGCGCCGTGGCTGTCTCGCCGGCCAAAACAACGAGCCCGGATATCGGTAGACGATATCCGCAGTGCATTGCGGATTCAAGGCTTCCCCAGTGCCACCAGGCAAGGGGTCCTGACAAATCGCCATCGGTCCATGCCGGGCCCCAGCTGACGGAAGACGCAGGAAAAGAACCGACCTCTTCCCTGCGTCATGGATCCACCTTTCCCTGGAAACAAGTCCCGGTGCATCCATGGGCCATGGATGTCGGCGGAATGTTGCATTCTCCATACTGCCGCCGAGAACGTGGATGCCTCCCTGCAGTGCCCCGCCTGATCCGCTTCCCTGATCCCTCGAGCGCAACCTGGACCGAGTTGCACTGTGCGCTCGGCTGCCGTACTCATCCCCATGGAAGCAACACGCCTCTCGACGGGTGACGGCCGCGGCGACGCCCCTGTCTGTGGACCCCAGACCCGATGGATTCTGCACATCACCGGTGCGCGGGAGTCGCCTGCCGCAGCTGACTCCCCCCTTCCTGGACCTGAAACCTACATTTCCACCGAAGATTGCTCTGGAAAACCTGGTCAATTCGGCACAAACCAGAAAACGTGACGTGCAGCACGGCAAAACATGCTATACTTGTATTGTACAAATGATCTAATATCATATAATTCATATATATGAGTCGATTTAATCAGAGAGCCGACTTTCCGATCGGTCGCCGAACAGTCATTGCCATCGGTGGCTCTCTGGTGGCGGTTCTGATTGGCACTAACTTGCTAATGTACTACAACGCCTTTGCACCTGTCCAGCTGCCTGCCGCCGCGGATATGCGCATCCCCACCATTGCCTCCCCCCATCCTGGCACAGACGGACCGCCTGCGGGACCTCACGCTGTGGATGAGAACTACAGACGGGCGGTCACGTCCCAGCTGGCCCAGATCAGCACAGAGGATGGAATGTCCACTCCCACTCCGGAAGCCCCGAAGCCATCCAAGCCACGGCCCGTGGCGCCAGTCCCAGCGGTCACATTGGCCGTCAACACAGTGGATGTGCCATTGAATGTGCGGGCGCAACCCGGCACCTCGGCTCCCGTCATTGGCTCCCTGGCCCCGGGCACATCCCTGGCGGCGCTGGGCCGCAACAACGATGGCAGCTGGATTCTGGTTCACATTCCCAATCTGGGAGAACCCGGCTGGGTCTTTGCGGGTCTGGTGCAGGTCACCGCCGGCGATCTCTCCACACTGCGTCCAGTCGAAACAGATCGGCAACAGGAGTAATCCCATGTCAGATGCCAAGCCCACCCCTGCGTCTCGGGTCATGTACTGGGCCTGCCTGATCATCATGTTCCTGACTGCCTGTCTCGCCGCCGTGTTGCTCTACATCCAGATGACGGGCATGGCACCGGGTGACATCCTGCCATTCCATGCACGGTCAACAGCGCGTCTCAGCATAAGGGCCCTAGACCACAGTGACAGCTGGAACTGGGACTGGAATGCGCCGCACTGTGCGGCGGCCTTCACGGAGTGGCTGGCCCCCCAGCAGGTCAAGACCCTGGAACTGAAACTGATAAACCCTCAGGACCACGATCTGGCACTGCCCCTGCAGGCTCGGTACCAATCCAGTGCAGGACAGACGGCCACCGCCGGTGCCTGGTGCGGGCCCACTGCCGGGCAGCGGGCCCGAGGCTTGATCTGTGTGGCCGCACCGCTGGCGGCGTCGGACCCCAACGCCGCCACCACAGCCCTTACGGGAGCCGTGGCCCAGGCAGTGACCTACGCTCTCCATCCCAGCGTCTTTGGGGAAGCCCAGGGTCGGCCTTGGGCCTGGAGCCAGTGGCAGCCCCTGGTCACTCCGATGGCTGCCGGAGACTGGCACAGCGCCTGTCCCACGCTTTCCGCGGAGGCAACTCGTGACTAGCCTGGGCCGCCGCGTGGCCTTCGCCATTCTCCTGACCAGCGTCCTGCTGGGGCTTGGGCCGCAGCTGACCCACCTGGCCACGGCTCGGCCCGGGTTGGGTGCCAATGGCGGGCGGACGTCTCTGGCACAGCGGCAAGCCAGTCTTTGTGACGGGGGCTGCACCTGCAGCTACGCAGACCGCATTGTCAACGGCCAGCCCTATACCCATGGAGCGCAAGGCTTCGGCCTCTGTTCCACCTCTTGCGGTACCGACCGCTGCCACTTCCGCCCTGGAGTGGACGGTTGCGGCGCCATTCTGTATCTGGGCTGCACCGATCTCAACTGCCGGGCCAGCACACCTCCGGCCCTGACTCCCGTGCCCGTGCACACCCGTGTCATCATCCCGCCGCTGGCCCATCCCACACCTGAACCCACCGTGCCCCCCGATTGCTCGGCACCACGGGAATGGGTGGAACTGCAGCCGCCTCGCATAGCCCGGGTCTTCCACCTGCCTCCCTACCCGGTGCTGCAGGCTCAAGTCACGGCACGGGAGACGGTGCCCGAGGTGACATTCTCCGTCAATGTGCGGGGAGGCAAGGCTCTGCTCAAGATCAGGCGGCAGGAGACTGTCTGCCCCGGCGGTGGCCGATATCCTGACGATTGTCCAGGCTCAGGGGTCAAGCGCTGCCGCACCAGGACCCAGGCCACCTACCCCGATCCGGTAGTGCACGTGCAGACGGCCCTGCAATTGACCGGCCAATCCCAGAGCTGGATCAACGGGTATCTGGCTTCCCGGTATCCGCGGGCCCATGTGCGCCAGCCGACCAGCCGGCTGGACTGGACCGGGAGCACCATGTCCGGCCTCATTGCCCTGCCGACCTGGGATCCCCGGGATCCCGGCCGGCATATCGCGCAGGTGACGGCCACTACCTCCGGTACGCCCATCAGCGCGCCGCAGACCGTTTCCCATGTCCATCTGGTGGATGTCAGCCTGCTGGATACCACGTTGGTGCCATAGCCCCATGATCCCCCCGCAGCAACTGCTCGACACTTTGGCGACCCTGGCCCTGCACGTTCTGAACGGTCTTCTGGCTCTGCTCTGGGTGGCATGGGACCATGGCTCTCTGCTGATCACCTTCGGCATGTGCCTGCTGCTCTATCTGCAGGCCAGACCCGATCGGCACAGCCGACCCTGGATGCTGGCGACAGGCATGCTGGCTGCCGTCGCGGCCGGCATAGCCAGGCCCCCGGTGCCCGTGCTCATGGCCTGCATGAGCGTGTGCGGAGCCATAGCCGTGCAGCTGGACCGCTTCAATCCCGATGCCCTGCGCTGGCGGGTCACGGGCGGCCTGGCACTCTATGCCTTGGCCAGCCTGGGCTATCTAGCCTATCACCAATACCTGGGGGCACTGGATGCGGAAGCCTGGGCCCGTCAGCTCGGAGGGCAGTCCGAAGCCCGCCACACGTTGCAGCAGGGCCGCGCCTTTCTGGACACGCTGGCCACCTGGGGACTGTGGCTGATCATCCCCCTGGGCTTTCTCTCCCTGCTGGCGCAAGGGTTGCTGGTGCATCCGCCGCTGGCGGCCCCGGCCCAGACCCTGACCCAAATTCGTTCCCGCGAGTAGCGGCGTTCACGGGATATGGCCATGCCGGATTTCATCCTGCTCCCACCTCAGCCGCAAGTGCCAGCCCATGCGCCGGAGGTGGGTGGCATCCTGCATTTCCATAGACCGGACACTTCGGGTCCGGCCCGGCACCGCGTGGTGGCCCTCAAGGAACTGGCCTATCTGCCCCTGGATGCCCGCGCAGACCCGGACGTCTTGGGCAAGCAGTGGGCGGCCCTGCGCGGCCTGTACCAGGGGGACGTGGATTTCATCTACGTCGCAGCGGGCCTGTACCGGCCGCAGCACATCGGTCTGGTGCAGTTCTACGGCACCTCCGCCGAAGGTCCGGACCCCCAGTCCGCGCTGGAGACCTGTCATGCCCACATGCGGGCTGTGGAAGCGGTCCTGGCCAATTTCGTGTTCTCCCGCCTGGAATCCCCGACGCCGGAACGCATGGCGCATCTTGTGGAGCGCATGCGGAGCCTGCCCTCTCTGCTGGCCCTGTTGGGTCATCCCGACCCGCGCCTGACACGGCGGGGTCTGGGCACTGGCCCGGCGGGACTCGGACCGGACGAGGACCTGGCATCCCAGCAAGGGGAGATCCTGATGCGCGGCCTGGCCAAGCTGCAGGAAGACTTCGTCTTTATGGTCACGGCCCAGCATGTGGCCCGGCAGCAGTTGCATCAGGCCCTGGTACGCATGAGTCGGGTCTCCAGCCAGTACGCTTCGCGCCAGCGCGGTGCCCTGAACGTGGGGTTCTCCGTAGCCATGCCTCTGGCCGCGGCCCTGTCCCAAAGTGTGCAGGGCTCTGCGGGACAGACCGGTGGCACCGCGGACAGCCAGTCCCAGAGCTGGGGTGAGGGCGCTTCGAACACGCGAGGCGTTTCGGAAAGCCGCGGCCACGGCACCTCGGAAACCCAAAGCCACGCCTCCATGGAGGGCACTTCCACCACACTGGGCCAGAGCCACAGTGCGTCTCGCACGCGCGGCGAAACCCACAGCCAGAGCCTCGCCGGCGGCGGTTCCGAAACCCTCTCCCAAGGCACGGCGCAAGGCCATAGCCAGAGCCACACCTTCACTACCAGCACAGGCACCAGTCAGCAGCACAGCATCGCGGCCGGTCACACCACCAGCCATGGCGTCACCCAAGGTCAGACCCGGACAGACGGCAGCGCCTGGGCCACGGCCACAGGCAGTTCGCAGAGCAGCATGCAGACCCAGGGATTCACGCAGACCCAGGGAGAAACGGCAAGCACGGGCCACAGCCGGGCCACGGGCAGCACCTCGTCTGCGGCCGCGCAGACATCCACCACGCTGGGCCAGCAGCACAGCGCCAACGGCCGACTGGGTCTCAGCGCTTTCGGCGTACAGGCCGGTGCAGGTGGCACGACGGGTGTCACGGCCGCCGAATCCACAGGGGAAACCCATACCCAGGGATCCAGCCAATCCACCACGGACAGCCATGGCCGCCAGCAGTCCCACAGCAGCGGCAGCACGCGCTCCCAAGCCACAGGCCAGGCTGCTTCATGGACCCAGACGCAGGCGGGCAGTACCAGTCAGGCATACACCAGTTCCCACCAGCAGGGACACAGCCAATCCCAGACCCAGACACAGGCGCAGAGCCAGAGCCAGTCCACCTCCCAGGCTCGGAGCGGCGGCCAGAACTGGACCACCACTCAGTCCGTGGCGCAGGGCGCTTCCTGGCAACAAGGGGCCTCCGCGGCGGTGTCCCAGACCACAGGGGACACCCGCGGACTGTCTCTGGCCATCGGAGAATCCCAGGCCCAGACCACGACGGTGGCCCAAGGCTCGTCACGCCAATGGCAGCAGGGCGCTTCCCACAGCTGGACCCGGAACTTCAGCACGCAGCAGGGACAGCAACAGAGCACCAGCAGTGGCTGGAGCACGGGTCTGGGCCGCGGCTTTACCGGCGGCTTCTCTTCCGGCCTGGTACCGGGGCTGCACATCGGGCGCGGCTGGCAGACAGAAGACGACACGGCTCTGCGCCTCACCGAAGTGACACGGCAGCTGACGGCCCTGCTGGATCGCGCCAGTGTCGAAGGCGCCTTCATGACCACGGCTCTGCTCTTTACCGGCCAGGGCGGTCAGGAAGCGGCGGCGGCCCTGGTGCCGCAGGCCTTTCATGGCCCGGACGTGCCCACCCCCGTGCTGACTCGTCCCGGGGATGCGGCCTTGCGGGCCTTGGCCCTGACCTTTCGGCCATCCCGGGTCGCTGTGCCCACCCCCTTTGACATCGACGTGCTGTGGACCCGCTGGAGCACCCTGCTCACGCCTGGCATGCTGGCCGCCTATACCGCGCCCAACCTCTTTGAAGAGGGTGCAGCCCTCACCTTTCAGGAAAAGATGCCGCCCCTGGCCTTCTACCCGGAACTGGCGGGGGAAACCCTCTGCGGACACCAGGTCAGCCCCGAAACCGGCGACCTCACCCCCGTGCCGTTGCGGCTCTCGCAACCACGGCACTTTCATACCGTGTTCTGTGGGGACACCGGATTTGGCAAGTCGGTCGCGGCGGAGCGCATGGTCCACGACACCACCCGCCACTGGCGACTGCGCACCGTGGTCCTGGATTTCGGCACCGGCTGGCGCAAACTGCTCAACGCACCCGGCCTGAAAGGGCACGTGGAGATCCGGCAGCTTTCGCCCGGGGGCGTCCGGCCGCTGCGCTGGAATCCCTTGCAGATTGGTCGACACATTCTGCCCGAAGTGCAATGGCGCACCTTCTGCGATGTCTTTGGCCAGATCGCCCAGCTGGGCCAGCGGCGCCAGATCCACGAACTGCGGGATGCCCTGCGCCGGCTGTACCTGGGGGCCGGAGTCCTGGTGGATGACCCCGATGTCAGGCGGGATGACACTTGGGGCGTCGTGCGCTTCGCCGAAGCGGATCTGGTGGATCCGGTGCCCGGCACGCCCCTTTCCGAGCTGTCCCCGGTCCAGAGACAGCGCTTGGCCATAGAGCGTTCTCGCGCGGTCGGTCTGCGCGAACTGTACATCCACATCAAGGAGACCCTGGCCGCGCGGGGACGCAAGGACATGATGCTGCGCACAGTGCTGGAAGGCCTCCTCTTCCGGCTGCATCCCCTGGTGCAAGGCGCAGCCTCTCTCCAGTATCAGGCGGGCTCCGACTGCCTTGACATCAACGAGGTGGTGCCTGGGGAGTGGGGTGTGGCCGTCCTGGAGGGCGGGTCCTTCCTGGACGACTTCTCCAAGGCCTTCCTGCTGGGCTGGGCCGCCTGGCACCTCTATCACGATGCGGTCGCGCAGCGGCTGCAGCGCGCCGTCTCCGCACCGGCCCACATGCAGATTGTCTTTGAGGAGGCCAACAAGATTCTGGCGGGTCTGGAGCAGGCCGGCGACGGGGGCGGCCCGTCCGTGGCCGCACAGTTCGAGGCCATGTGGCGGGACAGCCGCAAGTATGGCATCTGGCTGCACCTGATTTCCCAGACCCCTTCCGCCATTCCCGCCGGCATTCTGTCGTCCTGCAACAATCTTTTCATCTGCCAGCTCAAGAATCCCCGGGATCGGGATCTGATGCTGGCCGCGCTGCACCGCAGTGAGAAGGGCTTTGTGGACGAGACCTGGCGGCGTTTTCTGGCCAGCATGCCCGTGGGCCGCAGCGTGGTGAAACTGGGCTACTCCTTTGACCGGGGCGAGGTGGAACCCACCTACATCCAGCCCCTGATGCTGGATGTCCCGGAACCCACCGATGCCGAGATTGCCGCCCGTCTGGGCGCAGTTGTGCTTGCTCCCGCCCCCGATGAAGGAAGGACCCCATGAAATCCAGCCTTTGGGCCACTGTCACCGGCATTCTGGCCGCACTCTTTCTGGCCATTGCGCTCTGGCCCCAGCCCGAGGAAACCCAGCCCTTGGTGGTTGCGGCCCGGGACCTGGGCGCCGGCACCGTCCTCAGGGCCACCGACCTGGAGGTTCGGCAAGTGCCCCTGCCCGCGGCAGAGGGTCTGGCCGACCCGGGACCGCTGCTGGGCCGCACCCTGTCCGTGGTGCGTTTTGCCGGCGAAACCGTCACTCCGCAACACATGGGGCCGGCCGTGCAGCTGGCCAGCCATGAACGGGGCATCGCGGTGCGCGTCGCGGCCGACACCGGCCTGGCCGGACTGCTGCAGCCCGGCCAAAGCGTGGGTCTGGTGGCCGTGGTGTCCGACTGGCAGGGCCAAAATGAATTTGGGTATGCCAAGGCTCTCATCGAGAACGTGCGGGTGCTCTGGATTTCCCCCAGCTTCCGCCTGCGTCCCGCCTCATTTCTGCCGGACACCGAAGCTGCCGCAGCCTCAAGGCCGCCGGCGGACGGGCTGGTGGTGCTGGCCGCCAGTACACAGCCAGCACCTGTCATTTACGAAACGCAGCGCACCTTGCAGGTGCGGGCCATCCAAAAGGCCCTGGAGGCGGAGGCGACAGCCGGAGATGCGACCGAGCTGGCGGATTCTGTGGATGTGGACCTGTTGCAGGAGGAGCTGCCACAGGTGATCTGGGGGGTGCCGCTGGAGATGATTGCGGCCCTGAACCATGCGGGTTCCAGTTTCACGTTGGTGCTGCAGCCTCCCGTGGGCGATCCGTACACCACACCCGGCTTCAGCCTGGAACGACTGCTGGTGCCCCTGCGGCCACAGGAAGCCATTCTGGAATAGGAGACATGCCCATGCCCCATTCAGCCTATGACACTGCACCGGCGTTGGACGGGACCGCGCCCATGGCGCCGGAACCCCGCTTCGGTCTCATCTCCCCGCAACCGGACTTTGGCGACTTCGTGCAGCAGGCCGCCGGCGCCCCCTTGGTCTGGGTGGGATTCGCGGCCACCGCCGCCGAGGCCACGGCTCTCTATGACCAGTGCAGCCATGTCATCCTGGACCTGAACATGGTCCATTCCACAGAAGCCCTGGCGGAACTGCTGGCCCCTTTCACGGGCCATGTGTTGGTGGTGGCCCCGCCTGCCCACGACCTGGCGGTGCGGGAAGCGGTCGCCCAAACCCCCGGCGTGACCCAGGTGGTGATGCCCGAGGAACTGGCCACGGCCTTGCACCGGCTGCGGCCCGAGCCCCCCGCCTATCCCCGCTTTGCGGAGGTGTTGCCTCCCGCCACGGAGCCGACGCCACCTCCCAGTCTGCGCATGGGAGGATGGAAGTGCATTGCCGTCTGGGGACTGGAGGGAGGCGTGGGCAAGACCCGCCTGACCCGGGCCTTGGGCCAGGACTGTGTGCGCCGCGGCCAGCGCGCACTGGCCATAGGTCTGGGATGTCCGGATGTGCTGCCGCTGGGAGCCGGGCTGGATCCGGTCCCCAACCTGGGCCAATGGCTGCAGCATCCGCGGCCCGACATGCTGCAGCAGCAGGTGCAGGCCGACGGCGATCTGGATCTGCTGGCAGGGTTTCTGTCTCCCCCGGCTCTGGACCGCTTCGCGGCCCAGGCCCTGCAAGGAGAGACCGGCCTTTCCGCGCTCACGATGCAGACCGCCCATCTGGGCTATGCCGGCGTACTGCTGGATGTATCCGCCCAGGAACTGGCCGGGCCTGCCCTCCAGTGCTGCAATGCGCTGGTGCTGGTAAGCACGGCCACCGCCCAGGGAGCCGTGGCCGCCGTGGAGGCCTTTCGTCTGGCCCATGGGGAAATTGGTCTGTCCCCCGCGCAGATCCACCTGGTGCTCAACCGCTGGCGCCCCCATCATCTGTCTCAGGCCCAGTTTCTGCGCATTGTGCGCACGGCCTTGAAGGCAATGCCGGATCCGGTCGTGGCGCTGGCAGAGGAGGAGACCCCGGAAGAAGCCAGCACCCCGCGGCCGGGTGTCCCCTGGGGCAGCCCAGCCTGGAACCAGTCCGTGGAGCAGGTGGGAGATCGGCTCTTTGGCGGAGCGGGAACTGCCGCTGCAGGGAGCACCACCCGTCGTTTTGGACCACTCGTATTCCGACAAGGAGAGTAGCAATGCATTGGAATGAAATCGCCTCCGCCCCCACTGCGGAGCATGGTCAGCAGCTGGCCTTGCCCCAGACTGGAATCCCGGACCGGAACCTGGGGGCCGATCCGGCCGGACCGGCCCCAACCATGAGGCGCCCCTCCCTGCCGCGGCCAGAGGCCAGTCTGCAATGCCCCCCAACCCAGGAGTTCACGGCCCATCAGAGAGGACTGGGATGTCTGGAGTTCCTGTTTGTTCCCGGTGGCCCTCAATGGACCGATGTGGTCCTGAACGGCAACGGCGTGATCTGGGGACGGCCCAAGCAGTCCCTGGCCTTCGAGTGCCTGGACCAGGTGCGGCCTTCCCCGGGGGAAGTCTGGCAGGCTCTGGAAGCATTGCTCAGTCCCTTGGGTCGGGCCTGCACCGAGGCCTCGCCCAGCGTGGATGCCAAGATTCCGCGCGATGCGGAAACCGGTTTCCCAGGGGCCCGCCTCAAGATTCTGCATCCCGCCATCACGCCCGGAGACGGGTATCCGGCGTTTGCCATTCGCTTCTTCGAGCAGAAACCCGTCACCCCCCAGCAGATTGTGGAATGGGGCATGGCGCCGGATGAGGCCATGGGCCTTCTGGTGGAAGCCGTAGCCGCAGGCCAGAACATTCTCATAGCCGGGGGCACGGGCACCGGCAAGACCACGCTCCTGTCCGCACTTTGCCACGGCATCCCCATGCACGAACGCATCGTCAAGATTGAAGATCCGGAGGAAATCTGGTTGCCCCACCCCGACGTGGTCACGCTGGAAGCGCGTCCTGCGCCTCCTGGCAGTCCGGTGCCCAGCTACAGCGTGACGGACGGCGTGAACGATGCCATGCGCCTGGCTCCCAGCCACATCATTGTGGGAGAGGTGCGCACCGGCACTGCGGCTCTCTCCCTGTTCCGGGCCCTAATGAGCGACCATGCGGGCCTGACCACCTTTCATGCCAACGGCCCCACCGAAGTCCTGTCGCGGCTGGGGGTGATCATGTTTTCGGATGCGAACGTGCCCTTCAATGCGTCGCGCAGCCTGTTCCGGCAGGCCATTCACCAGGTGGTGCACATCGGCTTTGCGCATGGACAGCGCACAGTGCTGGGCATTCATCGTGTGCAGCAGCACGGGAGGTTCAACCGGGTCACTTTCGAGTGCGTCTATGCCGGCCCGTCCGGAAACGCAGCCGACAAGACATTGGCGGAGGGCGAGTCGGCATGAAGTCTCTGTCGGTCTTGGGGCTGCACTACCAGATCTGGGCCTTGCTGCTGGGATGCCTGCTGTGCGGCCACTGCCTGCGATACTGGCTGGGCCGGATCCGATGGCGACGACACCGGGGAGCGGCCGTGCAGGCCTATCTGGCCCCTTCCCGTCCCGCTGCACACGGGGCCGGGGCCACGGCCCACACGCTGCTGCAGGTCGATCCGGATTATGTCATCCTTTCCTCGCTGCGCATCACTTCGCCCCGCATTCGCCTGCAGCATCTGCGGGTGATGGGAGGTCTCGTGCCGGTGTTGGGGTTGCTGGCGGCCCGTTTCCCGCTGCTGCCTTCGCTGGTAGCCGGCGTGCTGGGCCTTGTGGTGCTGGACGCCTGGCTCAAGGGCCGCTGGCAGAATTTCCGTTCCCGAGTGGAAGCGGAACTGCCCACCTTCGTGAGTCGTCTGGGAGCCATGCTGCTGCTCAATGAATCCCTCACGGCCTGTCTGGACGAGGTTCTGGAAACCCTGCCTCCCGAGTCTTCCCCGCTGCGGGTCTGGATGGACGGGTATCTGCAGGGCGTGCGACAGGAAGGCAAGGACTTTCTGGACCACGCCCGGGCACAGGCGAACCGCATCTCCCCTTCGCTGGCCCTGGTGGTCTTTCAGCTGGGCCGGGTCGTCGAGACCGGTGGGGTGGGCTTCGCCCAGGCCTTTGCCGCTTCGGCGGAAGAAATGCAGACCATTCTGGAAGTCAGGGCCGTGGCCGCGGCCAAAGCGGAAGGGGCCCGCAATTCCATTGCCATCCTGCTGGCCATCATGGGCCTGGTGATCGCGCTCATGGCGGCGTCGCCGGACATGCGGGAAGGCTTTCGGGACGCGACGGCCCAGACCATCCTGATGGCGGCCCTGGGGGCCATGGCTTTCGGCTACTACTTTCTGACAGGCATGATCGCAGATGCACTGGAGTGATCCTCTCGGCCCCACCCTGTCCGACCTGTGGCAGCATCCCCAGGCCCGCCTGCTCTTTCTCTGTGCGGGCTGCGCCCTCTGCGGATGGGTGTCCTTTTGGCTGGTGCGCCAACTCCAGAATCATATGGTGCGTCATTCGTGGCAGGGCCGTTTCACAGCATTCTGGGCGGGGGGCGAAGACCGCATGGAAACGCTGGGCACGTCGCTGCTGGGGCGCATGTCCGATCCGCAGGCCCGGCGCTGGACCGGCCTCTTTGCCCAACAGCGCAGATGGCTGGAACTGGAGGGGGAAACCGCCTCTCTGCCCCGCATGCTGGGCGTGGCGGCCGTGACCTTGGCGGTGGGAGGTCTGGGTCTGCTGTGGCAGATGCCCGTGCTGTTGGTCCTGAGTGGAGTGGGAGCCGTTTATCCCTTCATGCGCCAACGGTCCAAGGTGCGGCGCATTCAGAAGCGAACCGAACGGGCCCTGCCGGAACTGTTGACCCTCATGGCCGCCGAAATGGCCGCGGGCATGCCCGCGGACCGGGCGCTGCACAGTGCCGCCGCGTTTGGCGGACCCTTGGCTGTCCTGATTCGCATTGCCGTGCAAGAGTCCCGACAGGAGCGCATGCCGCTCTTTGGCCGGGCCCATGCGCCGGGGACCTGGCGGCGCGTGGTGGACCGCTATCAGCTGGCCAGCCTGCGGGCCTTTGCCGTGCAAATTGAAATCGCCGCCCGCAAGGGCACCGCCGGTCCGGAGCTGATGGCCAGCCTCTCCCGCTCCCTCATTCTGTCCTACAAGGATCAGGCCATGCGCGAAGTGGAGAAATTCGAAAGCCGGCTGGCCGTGCCCTCGGTGCTCTTCTTTTTTCTGCCGCTCATGGTGATTGTCCTGACTCCCCTCATCCTGCCCCTCATGGATGCCTTGGCTTGAGCATGACCGACATGGCGCCCTTGGCTCTGCGCGTGGGCCTGATCTGGTGGCTGCTGCTCTGCGCGCGGCAGGACCTGCATACCCGTCATGTGGCCAACTGGCTGACCATACCACCATTTCTCGCCGCGCTGCCGCTCTCCCTGTACATGGCGGGCATGGACCGGATGCTGCTGTGCCTGCTGGTCATGGCCTGCAGCTACGTCATCTGGCGGGAAGGCGGCCTGGGGGCGGCAGATGCAAAGATGGCGGGCTTTCTGGCCGCCGTGGAGCCTGCCACACTGCTTCTGGCCCTGATTGTGCTGTGGATCATGTACGGGGCGCTGTGGCTGCAAGGCCGCGCACGCGGGGATCTCAGCCTGCCTGGCGCAGTGGGCCTGTTTGCCGGCGGGGTGGGGGTGGAGCTGTGGCGCGGGCTGCAGCCCGTGCTGGCCGGTGTTGCGCTGTAGTCCGCAAGGCACAACAGGCTGCCATCATTCAGGCCACTGCCTACGGGCCGGGCTCGACTGGACAGACACTTTCAGACGCGGTCCGCGCGGGGCGCTCTGCCGCAGGGCAACAATGAGTTCCGGTATCGAGGGCCGGCACTGCAGCGCTGCACATTCCGAATATTGGCCGCTCACGTAGCCGACGCCACGAATGGGCCCCTGTCCCCACAAAGGAAGACCCTGAATCGACAGAGCGCCAGAAAGCGGAACTGCATGCCGTGGATGCCTTGCCTGAGCAAGAGATTGGCATGGATGAAGTCCCGGAACTGCTGGACTGGTCCGATGCGCAGAGAGGCGTTTTCTACCGTCCCGTGAAAAAGCAGATTGCCATCAGGTTGGATGCAGACATCGTGGCCTGGTTCAAGGCACAGGCGCACGAGGGTCGCGGATATCAAGCCGAGATCAACAATGCCTTGCGCCAACATGTACAGCGGCCGCTCCGGACATAGTCGGCCCCTGACAACCGCACTGCCAATCGGAGGCAAAGTGCCATCCAAGACCATTGTGGGACACGCCAACGGGCACGGCAGTAGGGGTTCCTCATCCCATGGCTCGTTTTCCCACGGTCCCAAGCAATCCGACAAACTACAAAGACGGGACGAGCAGACCGCTGTTTCTGGTTGTGTTGCTGCTTGCCTTTTCTTGTCTTTTACATCGCGGACATGGACTGGTTGCTGTGCCTGCTGGTTGTGGCCTGCAGCTACGTCATCTGGCGGGGCGGCCCGGGGACGGCAGATACGAAGATGGCAGGCTTTCCGGCCGCCGTGGAGCCTGCCACACTGCTCTTGGCCCTAATCGTTCTGTGGGTCATATAGGGACACTGTGACTGCAAAACCGCGAACGCGAGAACTCATCCTGTCCGGATCTGTGGACTTGTTTGCCGGCGAGGTGGAGGTGGAACTATGGCACGGGCTGCACAGCCTGTGCTTGCCGGTGTTTTGCTGTAGCGGGCAAGGAATAGCAGACTGTAGCCATCCTTGGAGCCCTGTCGGACCTGACCGGCACCACGGAGGACCGGCGGCACGGAGCAGGGAACCTTCTGCCAGAGGCAATGAGTTCCGGCACTGACAGAGACAGTATCTACAGCAGGATCAGCCTTGCTTCCGGATAGGGTTGCGACGCTGTGCAGAGGTGCGAATTCCTCTGTTCTCCACGCGAAACCACCCGAGACCTTCTGACACAATTTCAGGGTACGCAGATCCTGTTTGACTGTGTGTGCTTCATGAACAGCACCTCCGGGTTTGTGAGGAAGAATAACGACAGCCTGATGCATCTACCAGAGCCAAGCCCAGATTGTGACCGGGATACCGCTTGGGGTACCTGTAGTACGCAGCTGGTAACAGGCCGGTCGCGCCCGATACTTCTATTGTTTTCCTGCCTGAACAACGTGAGTAACATGAGTTAGGGATAAGGAAGGATACCGCGGGCTCCCCCGGAGGGGATCCTTGGCCCGCATCCCACATCCCCGCGGTGTCCCCCCTGAGTCTCCGCGCTCTGTGCTGTCATGTCGATGATTTCTGCCCGCGAGGCGCGCCCGCAGGGGCGCGGCGGCGGTCCCACAGGACGCCCCCATGGGTCACGCCCGCAGCCCCCTGGCGGCTCCGACCGCGGGCCTTCGGGGCGGCGGTCCACGACCAACGCAAGCCCCGCGCACAGGGAGCGCCTCCGCGCCGCCCCGCGCATTGCCGGGTGCATCTGCGGTCGGGGTGGATGGCCTACGGCCACCCGCCCCGAACACCGTCTCGGGCACGGGCACGCAGGCTCCCGGAGACTGTGTCTTATCCATAAACTCACGTTGAGTATGGTTAAGACGAGGTCTGAGAGCCTGTGTGCAAAGGTCATGCCAGGCACCGCAACATGAGATGCATCATGACCAGCCAGATCCAGGTTTCCGTGGTGGCGTGCAGTTCTTCGTAGTCCTTTCCCGGAACGTGGGAGACATCCCGAAGGCGTCGTCTCCGGCCACCCAGTCCGCCTGTAGGTGTCCCCGGCCGCGCGGCCGGTATCCCTGCCACGGCCCCGCATCCGGCCGGGAACAGATACAGACCAGGACCGCCGAGGATATACTGGTCATGGGGCAGGTCTTCTCCTTTGCGTCAATCATGTAATTCCACATCATCCGTATTAATGTGGAGTGACTTATCTGCAAGGCAAGAAAGGAAAAGGAATGTTGGTGTTTAATCCTATGAGCCATTGTCGCGTGCAGTGACAGTAACGTGTCTGGCCGTGGTGCTCGTATTGTCGGTATCGTCCGCCTGTTTTGGTTTGCACGGCTCGGGAGAATCTTCCGGCAGTAAGGAACTGTCCGCAGAGGAGTTACGAGCGGCCGTTCTGACAACTTGTCCGATGGCCCCTTGCATCATTGAAGGCGAGGTGACTCTAGGCCCTGTCACACAGTCCGCGGTTCCAAGTGCGAACTTGGTCCAATGCGAAAGTACAGCACCCGAACCGCCGTACGGCAACAATTGGAATTACAACTTTGGGATTCGACACTATTGGGAGGTAAACAGGGGGAATGACTTTCCCTTTCCGATTGAGGGAGATCCTTGGAATGGTGGGGCGAGCAGTCTATCCGGAATATCCATAAATTTGGGAACAAGCACTATAGGTCTAACCATAAGTACGGGGCCAGGGAAACATGTTACCTTTTTCGAGACAGGATTGTCGATGGAGAGAGACGGTTCGGTCTTGATTGAAACCTTGGTGCCGGGAGTTGGGGTATGGCGACCTCGGTACCGATCAAGCTTCACTTGGAGGGGGTCGTGAATCCTATTGTAGGGAACGAGATCATGTTCGTGAATGAACTCACCGAGTGTTATTTCCATTGACATACGGCTTATATGAAACGGCTGATGTGGAATTAAGGATACTCTGATAAATCGATTTCACAACTCGCAGGCCCGGGTGTCTCCGTCCGCTCCGGGGGCGGTCAGGACCAGGGTCGTTTCATTATTGCTGGTAGGGCTGCCAGAGCAATTGCAAAGTCGGGATTCAACTGCAGGACAGATTGTTTCACGAGGGAAAACAGGCGGCAATACAGGAAAACAGGCGCTGTTCTGTGGGACTTTCTGACTTTGCGGTGGCCCTGAAGAGCAGACAGAGAGTCTCCCGAGTCCGGTTTTTCACCTAATGAAATGACCCTGCCCTTGCAGGTGGAGTGTATCTCCGGGTCCCGCTGCCACAGCCGGTTCTGGGTGGAGGTGGGAGCCGTAATCAGTTAAATGAGCGTGAGGGTGATCTGCTCCACCTGGCTCTTGGGGTCGGGTACTTTCCCGACGAGGATGTCGCGGGCCGTGTCAATGCGCCGCTTGGTATCAGCGTCCAGCATGAGTTCCTTTATGCAGCAAATTGGTTCAACGAGACGTAATCTTTGACATATTCGGGTACCAATGCCCGATATTCTTCGGGGACCGCGCGGTAATCTGCCAGCGAGAACACCGCGTTGGTGGCCAGGTCGGTAAATTGTCTGCTGTCTATTACGTGTCGAATGAGGTCGCCGGTGATGTACGCCTTGAAGTAGGTCTTGATGGCCAGAATGGATGTGGCCTGTTGTGGCCTGTGCACGGCAACGAACTTGTCGAATTCTTCCTCCAGCAGCTCGTCCCTGGACTTGAAGCGCGATATGAGGTTGAAGACCTTCTCCAGTATCACCCTCCGGGAGATACGGCGGTCCACGGATGCGGCTTTCCGCAGTGTGTCCAGGGTGTAGTATTCCTCTGGCTTGTTCAGGACCTCCCGGTGCACATAGTCGACAGCTTGGTCCCACTGTCCGGTCTCAACCGCATTCTTGACGGTTTCGTCCTCGCGCACCGTGTCTGCGAACCGGTCGAACAGCATCCGGTCAACCTTCATGCCCTGTGGCCCGATGGTTCTTTCATCGAGAGTCGAGAGAATGTCCTGACCCAAGTGTTCGTAGCCAGCGATCCTTGTCAGAGGTGGATCGTTTGTCTCGGTCTCCTCCGCGCGGGTCGTGCACCTTGGGTCCGGTCTTGCTGAAGCCCCGCAGATAGTCCCGGGGCGTCGCGGTGAGACCGAGCTTGTAGCCGACGAAGTAGTCGAACACCGCCCGGGCATTGCCGCTGATGGAGCGATGCGCCTCGTTGGAGATCACAAGGTCGAAATCCGTCGGCGAGAACAATGCCTGATACTTGTTTGTTGAACAGCAGCGACTGGACCGTGGTGACAACGATCTCCGCGGCACGCCAGTCGGCGCGCCGCTCTTTGTAGACCACCGTCTGGAAGTCCGCGGAAAGCAGGTCGGTGAAGACTTTCCGGGCCTGCTCTTCCAGTTCGAGCCGATCCACCAGGAACAGCACACGGGAGGCGTTGCCGGAGCGCAGGAACAGTTTCACGATGGCCGCGGCGACAAGGGTTTTGCCGGTGCCCGTGGGCCATCTCAAACAGAAAGCGATCGTGGCCTTCCTGCACCGCCCGCTGCAACGCGTGAACGGCCCTCAGTTGGTAATCGCGCAGGAAACGCAGACTGTGGGCCTGGGACAAAGCCAGAACGCTCGGCCTCATTCTTCCACGCCGCCTCGGCGGCATATTGGGGCCGTTGGGTGAGGACGACGTAATCATCTCCGACCCGCTCATCCACCAACCGATTTGGATCGGGTTTGACTGTGCTGTAGCCCTGACCGACTCCGGCGTCGGCAACGAGGTGACGATGTACGGGTTGCCCCGCTCCAGATCCCAGAGGTAGTGCAGGTTGCCGTTGGAGAGAATCACAAAGCGGCAGTTCTGGGCACGGGCGTACCTCCGCGCCTGCTCCTTCCCGACCAAAGGCTGCTTCGCTTCCGATTTGGCTTCAAGCACGATGAACGGGAATCCTCGCTCATCCAGCAGCAGGTAGTCGACAAACCTTCTGCGGGTCTGCTCAAAGTCAGCCCCAAGGCCATCCAGATCAGACGGCTTGAGCACAACGTCCGGCCCCAGACGAATGTTGGCCGACCGGCCCTCTTCGGAGAAGAAGCGCCACCCCGCCCGCTCCAGCAGCCTGTTGATCTTGATGCGTGCTGCGGCTTCGTTCATGTCCTGACAAACACTTGATTTTCCCTGCCGCCATTCCAACTTGTGCAATCTTTCAGGGCCTTGCTGTCGCCGGCCTCCCAATGTATGTGCGTCTCAAAGGTGGGTCGCGCTTTCAGGTCCGGAGATCTTCTCGCTGCGTTGAGGTTGCTGCCGTGAATTTCTCAACCTCGATGGACTTGGCGCGTTCCCGGATCTGCCAGAGGTCATAGGCCGTCTGCAGGCCGAGCCAGGTTTCCGGTGTAGAGCCGAATGCCTGAGACAGGCGCAGAGACATCTCGACCGATACGCCGGCCTTCCTGTTCACAAGGTCCGACAGTGCCTGACGGGTTACACCCAGCCCTTGCGCCGCCCTCGTTACCGTCAAACCCAGTGGCTCAAGGCATTCCCACCGTATGATCTCGCCCGGATGGGGGGGATTGTGCATGGGCATTCAGTTCACCTCCTCAATGGTAGTCTCGGTAGTCAACGTCCACGGCATGGCCATCCTCGAATCGGAAGGTCACCCGCCAGTTTCCCGACACGGAGACAGCATAGTGCCCTTTGAGTGCACCTGCCAGTGGATGCAGTCGGAACCCTGGCAGATCCATATCCTGGGGCGTCCGGCTTCGATCCAGCATGGCAAGGATGCGCGTCAGCTTCCGTATATGCTCTGGAACCACTCGCTGCGTCCCGCGACCGTTATAGAACGCCTTGAGGCCCCGGTGCCTGCACGATCGGATCACACCGATAGTCTACAGGCGTCGCTTGTCAATATACACTGTGGTCGGGGCAGCCCCTTGGTTCCAATGCATTTCCCCATACGGATGGCTCCCAATTCATATGCCAAGAGTCTGTGTGACAAGGGATTGCGTGCCTATACCATGGGTCTGCATGCCCTTTCCGACCGGGAGGGAGCGCGCCAGCGCGCCAGGTGTGGCACCCGGTGGACCACCGCTGTCCCCGCCTGCAACACCTGTGGGCCGACACCGGCTACCGGGGTCCGGCGTGGGCCGCCTGGGTACAGGACACGGTCGGCGGGACCGTGGCGATGGTGTCCCGCCCGCCGGGCACCCGGGGCTTTGCCGTGCTGCCCCACCGCTGGGTGGTGGAGCGCACGTGCGGCGGGCTGGGGCCGGGGGCCCGGCGGGCGCGGCAGCTGAGCAAGGACTGCAAGGAACGGCCCGCCACCACGGAAACCTGGATCCGGCGGGCCATGACGCATCTCATGTTGCGGCGTCTGGCATGACCTTCTCACACAGGCTCTTGGGCATGGCAATCCCCAAGCATACCCTCCCTGGGACCCTGGAGGTGGCCTTCCGTCCACAGTTCACGTTAAGGACAGTTGGTTGCAGGTTTGGGTGGAGGATCGGTGCACGGGTGAACTGCAGGCGATGGGCCAGAGACATTGGCTGACGGACGAGCAGTGGGGCGCGATGGTCAGACAGCTGCGACTTCCTGAACCCAGCACCAGTCACTTGTGGATTTACGGGTGGATTTGGCGCGGGTACGCTATGGTGTGGGACCTGTGGCCGGAGTTGGGACAAGAGGGTATCAGGCCTCAGGTTCAGAGGACTGTGTCGGTTTCGGTGTAGCCGGGATGTGGCTTTTGACAAAAGCCCGACCCTCTTGATTTTCGATGATCTTGGCAACGGTCAAACGGGAGAACAGGTGGGTGGTGGCATGAAAGACGGACAGGCTCAGATCCTGCAAGGCATGGTCATCTTCCAGTTTTCTGACGATCAGGCCTTTCTTCTGTAGCACATCGCGGGAAATGTGGCGGCTATGGCTTTTGAACTCCCGCCGGCTGGCGAGCCAGTGGGCTATCTTCCGGGCTTGCTGGACCCGATTATCGGAATACCGGAACATGTATGTACTGCGCCAACCAGGTTGTGACCAAATCCCGGGACAATTCCCAGGCTCTTTCGCAGGACTCAAGCAAGTCTGGGCCGTACTGACTCAGCATGGGCAGCCACGCAGCCATTTTGGCGGGATCCTGGCATTCCTTCTTGGCCCGGTCAAACTGTTCCAGAATGCCGAGAGCCGAAACGAAACGCGATCCCAGAGCGGTGGACAGCAAAACCTGGGGATCGGTCGGTCCCAGAAATGAGTGGTCGCCCATCCAAATCTCATCAGCAGCACAGGCAATCATCGCAGCGGCAGACATGGCTTGCTGGGGTACGAACACCCGAATATGCGTAAAGCGCGAGCGCAGATAGGCCACGATAGCCTCCGCGGTTTCTGGGGAACCTCCGGGGCTGTGGAGAATGAGATCGAGCTTTGAGCCCTGTAGCCCGTGGCAAACTTCCATAAAGCCCTGAATGTCCTCGTCGCTGATCGAACCGGCCAAATCAGATCGTGCGTTTTGCAACCATCCTGAAGCATACAGGATGACATTGCGGCGGGTTTCAATGTGTAGCTGGAAGAGGTATCTGCGGCGCACGCCATCAAAATCGACAGGCTTGTTGTCCCCGCCGGTGGCCGCCAGTTCCCGCAGGATTTCACTCCAGATGGGCATAGGTCTGCCCTACAGCCGGGATGGGTCGAAATTGGCGTGGTCGGTCGCGATCACTGCCGGATATTCGCGGGTAATCTCCTGATAATGCTGCAGTACACGTAACGGTTCCTGCCAGCCACCCTGTACCCGCAGGGCGTCACGTACCCCCGGCTGGGCCAGCGCCTCTTGCAGCAGGGCATTCTTTTCCTCGGTGCGGGTCAGTTGGGAGGAATCCTTGGCGGTCTTGGATGGCTGGGGTGAGGCGGTCATGTTATCTCTCCACTTAAATATGGGCAACGTGGGTGTGTTGAGGTTTCTTGCCTGAACATGGTAGTGCACGTCTTGGGTCCGGCCCAAAGCACCGAGAATGCTGGAAAATGTGCCTGCCAGTGTATTCCCGGGTCAGGGCCGAACACTCCAACCCAGAATCGCCTTCTGAGGGTCCTTGATGTTCCTTACTCCTCTTTGACCATCCGTTCTATCTGCCGCCGCAGACAGGCAATCTCAAATGCCAACATCCACAATTCCGTCTCCAACTCAAAATCTGCTTCCACCGTCAGATTCCTGCGCCGCTGTGTATGTTTCATCTGCCTCTCCTTGCCCTTCGACAGGACATTGCAATCCTTGTTCTAACGTGAGTTATGGCTAAAAGCCTGTGTGAGAAGAGCCGGAGCAGGGCAATCGCAAAGTCGCGAATTGAGGTAGAGCCACTTATATGTTCCTGTGTACAGTCTTGATTTCGACCTGATTTGCCGCCGTTTCACCTCCTGCGAAGCATCATTCATCAAAATCGACGAACTGTTATATCGAAAACAGGGTTGTCTTGGAATCGAATCTGGACTTTGCGATTGCCCTGAGGGCCAGAGTGGCTGCATGCCCTGTGCACCCGGGAGGGTATCAGGGCCCGAACCCCCTGTCCCCGTGCTCTCACGGAGGCCCCCTGGATCCCGCCGGATCCGTGGGAGATCGTCCACGGCATTTTCGCCGTGCTGCGCCACGGTAGCACCGAGCGGGCCCTGCTCCATGACTTTCCGCCTTGGGACACAGTCGGATACTCCTGCCGGCGGTGGCGGGGGGACGCCTGCACGACGCGCTGCGGCCGCGGGTGCGGCGCCGGACCGGACGGGAGGCCACGCCCAGTGCCGCCCTCGGGGACTGCCCGTCGGTCCCAACGACCGCAACAGGGGAACGGGGCTCCAATGCGGCCCAACAGGGGAACGGGTGCCAACGGCCTATCTTGGGGGACACGAGGGGACTGCGGCAGGCCGGGGCCGTGCCTCCGGCCGCCATCCCGGATCGGAATGGCGCGCCAAGTGCGGCCGCGGCGTGGGGTGGGGGAGCGCACGTGCGATGGGCTGGAGCGCGGCCGGCGGCTGAGCCCAGACTCCGCGGCACGACCCGCCACCACGGCAGCCTGGATCCGCCGAGCCATGACGCACCTCAGACTGGAGCGCCGGGCATGACCTTGTCACACAGGCTCTAAGCGATTGCCTCGTGCCGAGAATGCCTCAGATTCGTCTCGATAGCAGCCAATGCATGGTTTGCCACCCAATCTGCCAGCGGCTTCCTTGTTTTCCTTGTCCAGATCCGCTCTTGGCTGCAAGAGATGGCCGTGCATCCTCTCCACATCCTCCCACCAAGTCGGGGAAGATAGCCTGAATGTCATAGGTGATGTCAAGGTCTTCCGAGAAGCGACGAATGGCGTGATACGCCTTGGCCAAAGAAGTGCCTCCCTTGAAGGTTAGGTCTCTGCCGAAGGGGTTTTCCCGGAGAGCACGCAACGCATGAACAACCCATATGTTCTTCTCCAAGAGATACGCACGCCGCTGAGACTGGCGGCTATCTCCAGAGCATCCCGCTGGTCGTTGGAAGAGAGCAACTGAACGGGCGTGTCAGCCATCGGCCACCAGCTCGCTCACGGGTTCTGCGCTCCATGCCGGCATCACAGTACGCGAGGCCGCCAACTCGTGAAGGTCTTCGGCGGAGAGCTTGCGCCCAATCACCTGCAGGCTCGCCTCCACTTCCTCGGGTCCAACCAGGACAGCGCACGAATGGCCTCGCCTGCTGGCCGGTGCGGCGCGACCAACTGCCAATGGGATGCATGACGCAGGTCCATCGTCAATGCACCCAGCGTCAGCCGGCGATTGGGTCCGGAGGTCAGGTACACCGACCGCACTGGTCTCCCGGAGGTGTCCGCGCATGGCCCGTCAAATGGAAGTGACCTGGGCCGCCGAGGACACGGCGGAGGCGCTGCACCGCCAGTATCGGGCGGAAGCCATGCCGGAAGTCCGCCTGCGTCTGCATGCGCTGTGGCGGTTGCGTCTGGACGAGGGGCCGACGGCCGTGGCCGCGGTCGTCGGCGTGCATCGGAGTGCCGTGCAGCGGTGAGTGCGGTGGTACCGGGCGGGCGGATTGGCCGCAGTGCGGGCCCACCGCCAGGGGGGTGTGGGGAAGCCCTCCTACCTGACGACAGACCAGGAAGCACAGGTAGTCGCCGCAGCAACGCAGGGCGCCTTTCCCACGGCGGAGGCGGTGCGGCAATGGGTCCAGCAGCAGTTCGGGGTGACCTACACCGCCGGCAGCATCTACACGCTGCTCCAGCGCCTGCGGATCCGCCCCAAGGTGCCCCGGCCCCGGCACGAGAAGGCCGATCCCCAGGCGCAGACGACCTGGAAAAAGGGGGGCTCCGGACCTGTCTGGTCCAGGCCGGGCTGATGGCGGGACAGGGCATCGTGTGGGGTAACGAGATGCGTCTGGGCCTGCGCGGCCAAGTCCGGAAGGTGTGGGCCCCCGGCGGCCGGAAGGTCGTCCCGACCGTGCAGATCGGCTGGTCCGACACCTACGTGGTGGCAAGACAACATGAGCGGCGCGGAGATGGCCCGTATCTGGGGGGCCTGGGCCGAGGAGCCCCACATTGACGGCTGGATCTGGGATGGTGTCGGCGGCCACCGGGCGGCTCCCATGCAGGCGGTGGAGGTCCCTCAGATTGTAATGCCTACCCGGCCCCCCCTTGTTCCAGCCTGGCATCGAGGAAATTGAATCTGTCCTTGATGCCCTGATTCTGGAGCGCGTCTTCCATGGTCAGGCTGCGGACTTCCGTACCTGGCAAAGCCTGGATGCCGCGGGCCCCCGCCTGGTATGGGAGGCGAGAACGGAACGAATCAGGCTCAGTGATTTCGCGGAGGAGTTTTTCCGTCAACCCGCCGCAAAGCGGGGCTTCCCCATGCTGCTGCGCAAGGGCGAATTGCACCAGCTGGTGGATTGCGTGGAACCGCAGACCATCCCCTCCGAAGTTTCAGAGAAGCTTGACCTGCTTCAGGCCCTTTTCGCTTCGACTCCGCCGTGAGCTGATTGCCTGTGAGCGAGATTCGGTGCAATGCCCTCTGGAGGGCTGTGGCTGCGCTGCCTCCACGCCTTGAGTGCGTCGCCGCAATCCCCTGAAGTCTTCAGCAAGTGCCAAAGTGCCGCCCGAACTCCGCGCCGGGACTGGGGTGGCCGAGCAAGGCGAGGGCAGGGGCGAAGTGTTTTGGAACTGCGGAGGCCCTGCTTGGCAGACCAGCCATTAGGGCATGAAACAATCTGCCGATCTCCGCAAAATGCGATCAGACCGGGACACAGGGCGCAGTCCGGGCCGCTTCCGCCTCTGCTGCCCCTTGGGCACGACGGGTATGGGTGCATCCACCGCAAGCCTGGCCGCCGCGGACTGGAGCCATCAGTTCGTCCGCATCGAAATCGGCCATGACACCGCCGTCCAAGGACACCGTAACCGTGTTCTTCAACGGGTAGAGGTAACGGACGCGTCCTTCGCCCTGCGGGGTCACCACCATGGCCCCTACCTTGGGCAGGGAACGGGTCAGGTCCCGGTACATGTCATCCTCGTAGGAGAGACAGCACAGCAGCCGTCCACACACCCCGGATATTTCGTCAGGGTTCAATGAGAGCTGTTGCGTCTTGGCCATGCGCAGTTTTACGTTGGGAAACTCGCGGAGCCAGGTAGTACAGCAGAGCTGTCGCCCGCATTTGCCTACACCGTCCAACAGCTTCGCGGCCTGCCGGTCCTGGATGTATTGCATGTCAATGCGCACTCCCAGCTCCTTGGCCAGCGTCCGCACCAGGTCCCGCAGCTGGTTGTGCACTTTCGCCCGGGAGCGGGGATTGTAGGAGATGGTCAGCAGGCCACCGTCCAAATCGTACTGGCATTTCACAATCTTCACATTCAGACGCCGCTCCCGCACCAATTCATGGCAAAAGTCCAAGGCTTCTTCCTGCATGGCATCCAGCTGCTCCCTTTGCAGAAAGTCCCACGGGGTGGCCTTGCGCACTACTGGATCCAAGTCTCCGCGATCTGCCTGTTCTTCAGGCTCCCGGACCACTTGGGCCAATTCCCGAATGCCTTCGTCATCCACCACCACGTAGTCGCCATAGCCAATGTCAGGAATGTCGCCGACGGCGAATCGCTTGATCCGTCCGGCCTGTTCAAATTGCGCGGAAACTATCGTAGGCATGGAGGGCCTCTTGGATTGTAGGGCGAAAGGAAGCCGCAGACGGCTTCGGCCTTGGATCTATATTAAAGTCAAGCGGCCCGGGACAGGGCCGGCATATGCAACATAAGATTGGTCAGCACCACACGCACATTCACATTGTGGTGCAGATGCAACTGAGCTCGCTCCAAATGCTGGAGAAACTCCGTCACCGATACCTGCTGTGTACGGCCTGCGGTGTCTCTTGTATCTGTCATACAGTCTACATTAACGCAGTGCTCCGCCTGGGATAACTGATGCAGCCACACATCCCGCCACCAATAGGTCCAGAAGTCCACGTGGGCCAGTACGGACCCTGGGTCACCCTGACACTTGCGCGCCAGGCTGTCTGCCAGCCCAAGCCGCTGCACCACGGAAGCCGGCACCAGTTCCATCAGCAGTTCCCGGGCCTGCCGGCGTGTCTCCCACAGTGCATTCTCCGCCCGATGCGCAATGGCCCAACCGATGCGTCCATGGGCCAGGCACGCCAGCAGAGCCGCCCGATCCGGATGGGTCCCAAAGTGGGTTGCCAACACGGTCTCAATCCCCGCAGGCGGCACCGGTTTTAGCGGCAGCATTTGACAACGCGAGACCAAGGTGGGCAGCAACCGACTGGGATGGGTCACGGTGCCCAGCAGCACTACGGCCCGGGGAGGTTCTTCAAAGGTCTTCAGCAGCTTGTTCAGAAAGCTTTCATGGGCCAGCTGCAGATCCCGGATCAAAATCACCCGGTGTTGACTCTGAAAAGGCCGCAGGACCGCGTGGTGCTGGATTTCCGCGGCCTGCTCCACGCGCAGCAGCCCCTTCTGGCGGTTGGCTGCGCCTTTGCTGTCCACGGGGTCTATCTGCAGAAAGTCGGGATGATTGCCGGTCTGCAGCGCATGGCACGCCTGGCAGGCACTGCACGGTGTCAGACCTTCTGCCTGGCAAAAGAGAATCTGGGCCAGCCACCGCGCCAGCGTGCTCTTGCCCAAGCCCGCTTCTCCCGTGAAGAGATAAGCGTGGCGCAGCCGGGGATAGGTTCCCTGTGCATCCGGTCTGGCGATCTCCTGCAGAAAGTCCACGGCCCAGTCGTGGCCGAAAACCTGTCCCTGCACTGGTTGTGTATCCAATTTTCTGGTCTGGCGGGAAGCATGTCTTGGAACAACTCTGTCCAGCAGTATGCCTTATCCCGGAGCTTTCTGGGTAGCCACACTTGCCTCCTCGGATTGAGACACCCCGCCAGTGCAGAAGGGATTCTGGGAACTGTGTTCCCGAAGAAGACAAGTTCCGCGTCAAAACGCGGCTGCCCCACCTCGCTTGAACCCTCTGGCTGCTGTCCAGAATCCCGCGTATATAGGGCAGATGCCTGGACACGGCTTTCTTTGCACTCTGCATGGGCATTTGCAGCTGTCCTGGGATGCAGCTGAAGGAATGGTGGCCAGAATGGAGATGTCGGCAATGCAGTGGAGACCGATGCCGCGGCCACAGCCGCCGGTCAGACAGCCGTACAGCGGCGCCAAGACGCGCGGCATCAGGGCCACGCAACGCGCATCACAGGGCCGCGCGGGAAACGCGGAACGCCGCGATGGCGGGACCTAGAGGGTGTCGGAGCTCTTGCAGTCCCGACAGCGGCTCTGATGGCAGTGCATCAGGACCGTCCTGATCTCGCGGGTGGACAGCCGGGTGACCCGGAGACCGGCAGCGCGTTGCTGCCGCGGCCCTGCCGGCTCGCACGGCGGGCAGCAATCACCCATATGACCGACGAGCGCGCGGAGACGCAGGGGGACACCTCGGGGATTGTGTGGCGATGCCTCAAGACACCCGCCTAGGACACCCGAGGTGTCCCTTCTTGTCCCCAACTTAAGTCTCTTGTGTTACACCGCGCAAGCGTACAAGATCCAGTTTAGCTGTCCCATGGCGAGACGATCCGGGCTGCAACCCGGCACAGAGCACGCCCTGGTGTTCCGGGTACGTCAAGAGCCTGCCGCGGCAGGCTCTTGACGTATGCAACTGGAAAATCGGCCAGGTTCCGCTATGCGGAATGCCGGCCAGCCCACAGGCCCGCAAGCCTACTTGAGATCGACCTTGGCCCCTTCGGCTTCGATCTTGGCCTTGTACTCTTCCGCGTCACTCTTGGAGATGCCCTCCAACACGGCCACAGGGGCGCTTTCCACCAAGGCCTTGGCCTCCTTCAGACCCAGGGTGGTGAGGGAGCGGACCACCTTGATCACATTGATCTTCTTGGCGCCGATTTCCGTCAGCATGACATCGAACTCGGTCTGTTCCTCGACCGGTTCCTCTTCGACCCCGGCACCCGCGACGGGCGCCGCCATGGCGACGGGCGCCGCGGCCGACACACCCCAGGATTCCTCCAGCATCTTGACCAGCTCCGACGCCTCCAGCAGAGTCAAGCCGTCCAATTCCTCTTTGATCTTCGCGAGATCACCCATCGTGTTTTCCTCTTGCACTGTGTCCTGAAAAAATAAGGGCAAAATCCCCTTGGGAACCTACTGCTCTGCCCGGGCCGTCAATACCTGGGCGATGCCCCGGCTGGGAGCCGAGATTGCGCGGTAGACCGCATGCGGCACCCCGTCAATGACTTGGGTCAGTTGCGTGGCCGGAGCCAGCATGGCACTCAGCAGCATGCTCCGCAATTCCGGCAACGAAGGCAGATCGGCCATGGCCACCATGCCGGGGCCGTCAATCAGCTGATTGGCGACCACACCGCCCTTGATGCCCAGAATCTCATGCGTCCCATACTCCTGCCTGACGAAACTGCGCAAGCCCTTGACGGCACTGCCAATGTCGTCGCCACTGAAGACCACGCCCATGGGACCCACGAAAGTCTGCTCCGCGGCTCCCGCACAGCCACTGGCCACCAAGGCAATTTTGAGCAGGCGGTTCTTGACCACCATGAAGGTGGCATCCACCTCGCCCATGTGCCGGCGCAGCCGCTGTATCTCTGGCACCGTTACACCCGCGAAATCCGTGAAGATCAGAGCGGCGGAGTCGGAGATCAGTTGACCGTACAGGCCCACCAGTTCTTCCTTCTTCTGGCGACTAATGGCCATGCGTCAGTTCCCGTTTGGTTCCCAATAAAAAAACCCGCTGCGTCTGCCGAGACGAAGCGGGCGCGCCGAGGACGGGTTGCGTCACTCACGTCATCCGCCCTCGGCCGGTTGCTCCTGGGGCATTACGGCTTGCGCCACCGGCTGTCTCCGGTCAGAGATACGTCAGCCAATTGAAGTGGTCATGCTAAAGCATATGCCGCGGCAATGCAACAATTGCCAGCCGGCGCCTAGGTGTCAGACTTCATGCCCATGGCCGCGCCCACATCCACCTTCACCGAGGGCCCCATGGAAGAGGTCAGATGGACGCTGCTGATGTAGGTGCCCTTGATGGTGCTGGGTTTGGCCTGCACCGTGGCGGACATGACCGCCGCCATGTTTTCCAGCAGCTGGCTTTCCCCAAAGCTGGCCTTGCCCACCGGCGTGTGAATGTTGGAGGTCCGGTCCACCCGGTATTCCACGCGGCCCTTGCGGGTCTCGTCGATGACCCTGGGGAGTTCATTGGCCGGCACAATGGTGCCCGCCTTGGGACTGGGCATCATGCCCCGGGGCCCCAGAATGCGACCCAGCCGCCCCACCACACGCATCTGGTCCGGCGTGGCCAGCACGACATCAAAGTCGGTCCAGCCTTGCTGCACCTTCTCGGCCAGCTCCTCGGCGCCCACATGGTCGGCCCCGGCCGCTTCGGCGGCAGCGATGCCGTCCGGACCGGTGAAAACCAGAATCCGGACCTGGCGGCCCGTGCCATGCGGCAGCGTCACCACGCCGCGCACCTGTTGGTCTGCATGCTGCGGGTTCACCGTGGTGGCCAGATGCAGTTCAATGGTCTCGTCAAACTTGGCCGTGGCCCGTTCCTTGACCAGGCTCATGGCCGCGGCCGGAGCGTGGATCTGCTCTCGGTCCAGATTGTCCAGGGTCTTGATGTACCGTCTGCTCTTCTTGCCCATGTGTTGTGTCTCTTCCTGGGATTGGGGTTGGGTAGGGGCAGCGTCAGTTCGTGACGGTGACACCCATGCTGCGGCAGGTGCCTTCCATCATGCGCACCGCGGCATCCACATCGTTGGCATTCAAGTCCTTCATCTTGATCTCGGCGATCTCCTGCAGCTGCTGTCGCTTGATCTGACCGACTTTGTCCACGTTCGGTTCGCCGCTGCCCTTGTCCAGGCCGATGGCTTTCTTGATCAGGTCCACAGCGGGCGGAGTCCGGGTGATGAAGGTAAAGGAGCCGTCGGCAAAGATGGTGATGTCCACGGGAATCACCTGGCCCAGTTGCTGCTGAGTGCGGGCGTTGTACTCCTTGCAGAAGCCCATGATGTTGATGCCATGCGGGCCCAGGGCCGTGCCTACGGGCGGCGCCGGATTCGCTTTGCCGGCGGCCAGTTGCAGCTTGACAAAGGCCTTTACTTTCTTAGCCATCTACGCTCCCCATCCTTGTTGTCCGTCTGGCAGCCCGCCTATCCCAGTTGGGCCAGATGCACGATATCCACTTCCACCGGAGTGTCCCGGCCAAAGATGCTGACCATGACCCGGGCCTTGCCCTTGTCCGGCTGCAGTTCATCCACCACGCCGGCAAATTCCGAGAAGGGGCCGTGCGTGATGCGCACCTTCTCGCCCAGGCCGAAGTTGACCCGCACCTTGGGATCCTTCGACTCGATGCGGGACATGATCTGCTCCACTTCCGTGCTGGAAAGGGGCGTGGGCTGGTTGCCGATGCCCACGAAGCCGGTCACGCCCGGGGTCTCCCGCACACAGATCCAGCTGTCATCCGTCAGTTGCATCTGCACCAGCACGTAGCCTGGATAGAGCCGCCTTTCCACTTCGCGCCGCTTCTTGTCCCGGATTTCAATCTCCGTCTCTGTAGGCACAATCACGTCAAAGACGTAGTCGGCCATGTCCATGGAGTCGATGCGGTGCTCCAGATTGGTCTTGACCAGATTCTCCATGCCCGAGTAGCTGTGGATCACATACCAGCCTGCCTTGTCCGGGTCGTCGGCAGGCAGCAGTGCATCGTCCATGCCCTCGTCCAGCGCCTCCAGCTCGTCCGTGTTGGCCGCCAGGTCTTGGTCCATGAGGTTCATCCTTGTCTCTTGCAGTCAGGTTGCAGCCGGGCTGGAACTCTACAGTGTAATCAGCCAAGTGATCAAGTAGCTGAAAAAGAGATCCAGCACATACAGGGAAGCCGCCGCCACCAGTGTCACCACCATCACCACGGACGTGAGCCGTATGCCCTCCTCCCGGGTCGGGAAGGTGACCCGGGTCAGCTCCGTCTGCACGTCCTTGAAGAACTTGAAAATGCGGGAGCCGGGCCGCCCTTTGACTACCAGGGACTTGCTCATGCCGTTGCCTCACCTATACCCGCAGACCCAAGGGACCAGTCAAACAGGCGCGGCAGGACTTGAACCCGCAACCTTCGGTTTTGGAGACCGATGCTCTGCCAAATTGAGCTACGCGCCTACGCATGGATGTACGGTTCATGTCCCTACACTGGCTCCGCGGGCGGCACAAGGCCCCTTGCAGGGGAGTCTTGGCCACAGTCATTGTACTTGTCAGGATGCGCATCTGTCAGTACCAAGGAGGGAAACGGCGCAGGGCGGTGAGCCCACAACCGGACTTGAACCGGTGACCTCCTTCTTACCAAGAAGGTGCTCTACCGACTGAGCTATGTGGGCCTATGTGTGGGCGAGGGCGGATTCGAACCACCGTAGGCGCTAGCCGTCTGATTTACAGTCAGATCCCTTTGTCCACTCGGGCACTCGCCCCTGTTGCTGTCCCTACCCCTGCCGCTGCTTCCGTTTCCTCACTGGCTGGACCCCCTGCCAGAGCCGACGATCGGACTCGAACCGATAACCCCTTGTTTACAAGACAAGAGCTCTGCCGATTGAGCTACGTCGGCCCGCATCTGGGTTCCGCCCCTCTGGGGACCGCGCTGCGGCCCGCGCCCAACGGCTCCGGGAGGCGAGAGTCCCAGACGGAGCATGATAAGTCAATTGGCAGGGCAAAAGCAAGAATATGGCCAATCCGGTTCGCGCACCAGGGGACCCTACAGCGTAATCACCTGGTCTGGGGGATTGCCGCCCAAGGCCGCGTAGAGCTGCGGAAAACAACCCACCCCGGCACCCGCCACCATGCCCTTGGGCTGTACCTGGCCCAGGCCACATTGCTCGAGGTCCCCTTCCGCCAGGTTGCGCCGCAGGGCGCACTGGTCACAGGCCATGAGCAGAATGCCTTGGTCCGCGGCCACTTTTGCCAGCCGTTCCCCGACGGGGTCTCCGGCGCGCAGGCAGAAGACATTGTCGTCAAAAAACATCATGCCGACCACTTCCACGCCGTGGAAGTCGCCTTCCAGCTGCGGCAGAATCATCGATGCCAGTTTGTAGGTGCTGGCCTGGTCGGTGGCAAATACGTAGGCAATCTTCATGAGGATCCTCCTCTTTTGGGGGTAATTCCCGTGCCAGATATCGGGGTCCGGGGTCGTGGCCGCTCCGCCCAAGCCTTCAGGCGCGCTGCGGTCGTGGCCGCAAAATCGCGGTGATGACAAAAAATCCGGTGGAGATCAGGGCAATCACCGGACCGGGGGCCAGATTGTAGTGAAATGCCGTATACAGACCCAGCACGGCCGCGATCGTGCCCAGCAGGGCGCCCAGCCCCATGGCCCCCAGGGGGGCGCGGGCCCACATCAGGGCCGCCGCCGCGGGCGTGATCAGCAGCGAGATGACCAGCACTATGCCGACTGCCTGCAGGGCCAGCACAATCACGAGGGCCAGCAGTATCAACAGAGCATGATCCAGAACGCGCGTCGGCAGCCCCACCACGGCGGCCCCCAACGGGTCAAAGGTGACGAAGACCAGATCCCGATGCAAGGCCAGCAGCGCCAGCAGCACCAGCAGCGTGATGCCGGCGGCCATGGCCACATCCGTCCCGGTGACGGCCAGCACCTGTCCCATCAACAGGGCGTCCAGCTTCAGGGACGGTGTCGACAACAGGGACAACAGCAGCAAACCCAAGGCAAAGGAACCGGCAAACAGAATGCCAATGGACGTATCCGTCCCAAGGCCTGTGCGCTGCACCAGAAAGCCAATGGCGAGTGCCATGCCCACGGCAGCCGCGATGGCCCCGAGCAAGGGACTGGCACCCAGCCACAGGGCCAGGACCATGCCGGGCAACACGGAGTGGGCCAGCGCATCGCCCATAAAGCCGAATTGGCGTGTAACTACATATACGCCCAGCACCGGACACAGGATACCGGCCAGGATTGCCACGATCAGGGCCCGTACCAGAAAGGTGTATTGCCAGGGTGCCGTCAAGAACTGGCCCAGAGCGTCCCACATGGCAGGAGTCAGGCAGAACCGGAAAAACACATTATGCCCGATGCCCGCTCAACGCCCCATTGGTTTGCCCCCAAGGCATTCGTCGCAGGCATTCGCCACATCGTCCAGGTCAGGCAGACCATGAGCATGGTCTTGCCTTGGTCACGCCGCCGCGGCGGCGTGACCGTGAGGACTCGTCAAGCAGCAGGATGAACACTTCACGACCACCCGTTCGCTGACCCAAAGGCATTCATCGCAGGCGTTCGCCACATCGTCCAGGTCATGCGAGACCATGAGAATGGTCTTGCCTTGGTCACGCAGCCGCTGCAGCGTGGCCGTGAGCTGCATCTGCGAGTGTTGATCCACACTGCTCATGGACTCGTCAAACAGCAGGATGTCGGCTTGCTGGGCCAAAGCCCGGGCCAGAAAGACGCGTTGCCGCTGGCCGGTGGAAAGGTTGACCATCAGGTCCCGCCGCCGTTGCCATACGCCTGTCTGCTGCAAGGCGGTTTCGGCAGCCTGCAGATCGGTGGCCTGGGGGCGTCGAAACAACTGGAATCCCTGCACCCTTCCTTGCAGGACCACGTCCTGGACCCGCACCGGCATGCTCCAGTTGATTCGTTCATGTTGGGGCACATAGGCCAGTCGTCCGCGTACCTCGTGCAGGGGTCTGCCAAAAAAGCGCACATCACCCGAGATCCCCTGCACCAGTCCCGCCAGGGAATCAAACAGTGTGCTCTTGCCGGCTCCGTTGGGTCCGGTCACACCCACCAGGCGGCCGGGTTCCACTTCAAAGGTCACTCGATCCAGAATCAGCTTGCCGTCTCGCAACACGGTCAAATTGTCCGTCGCGATCGCGGGTAGGGCAAGCGTGTGGAGGCTCATTGCAGAGCCTCCACCAGGGTTTCCGTATTGGTCCGCATCATGTCTATGTAGCTGTCGGCCCCACTGCCCGGGGACCCCAAACTGACAAGGAGGAATCTTACCTCCTGCTGCAGGTTGGCTTCCTCGGCGATCCGCTGTGCCAGTTCGTGCTGGTGACCATGCTCAACGAAGATGGCCTTTATACCCAGCTCCGATATCTGCTCTGCCAGTGTGGCCAGATCGTGGGCTGGCGCTTCGTGGGCATGAGCAGTGTCCGTGTCCCCGGTCATGGAACCCACCATGGTGAAGCCGTACCGTTGGGCGAAATACAACATGAAGTCATGACCGGTGACCAGCAACCGCGCTTCGGCAGGAATGTGCTCGACTTGTGCCGAAATCCAGGTGTGCAGGGCATCCAATTCCGTATTGTAGGCCACGGCTCTGGCCTGAAAGGCCTCTGCGTGCTCTGGCGCCAGATCGGAAAGATGGAGGGCTATGGCCGTGACTACAGCCTGGACCCGCACGGGATCCAGCCAGAAGTGCGGATCGGGATATTCGGCGGCATGTGTGTCGTCATGCTCGTCGTGATGTGCGTCGTCATGCTCGTCGTGATGTGCGTCGTCATGCTCGTCGTGATGTGCGTCGTCATGCTCGTCGTGATGTGCGTCGTCATGCTCGTCGTGATGTGCGTCGTCATGCTCGTCGTGATGTGCGTGATCGGTCGTCAGCACGTCCACGAGTTCTCCCACCGCAATGACCTTGGTGTTGCCGTCGTGGGTTGCCTCGATCAAGTCAGTGACCCAGTTTGCCTCCAGGCCCAGACCCACCTGGTACACGAGATCGGCCTGGGACCACAGCGCCACGTCCTGGGGACCGGGCTGGTAGTGGTGAGGGTCGGCCCCTGTCGGCAAGATGGGTGTAACCGACACCTGGGGGCCCCCCACCTCTGAAACCCAGTCCGCGATGAAATCCGTGGTAGTGGAAATGCGGAGCGCAGCGGTCTCCGCAGGGGCTGCAGAGGGCAGCGCCGCGGGTTCCGGGAGCGTGACGGTGCAGGCGATCAAGAAAAAGACTGTCGCCATGATTCCAATGCCCAGTATGGAGAGACGGCGACAGGCAGACATGGTCCTGGAGAGATGGTGAAAGGCAGACATGGTCCTGGAGAGATGGTGAAAGGTTATTGAGAAAATTTATCATTAGATGCTGGTGTCTGTCAACATAGCGACTTCAGTTCCGGCGGTGTATGCTGCCGGCATTCCCGACAAAGCAGGTCTGCCTTGCCTCTGTGCAACTCCGGATTTGGCTTCTGACGGGAGGTGGTGGGCAGAGAGTGGTGGGCGCGTTCCCCTGGATGGGGCACATGTCTCCGCCAAACCGCGGCGGGCCTGGCTTGGACCTGCAGGAGCCGACACTCGGCGTTCCCATGGTGGGCTGTACAAACCGGAAACCCTTCCCGTTCCCCGCGATGCCATGCAGGAGCAGACGTTTAGGCCGAAAGGGCGGTACAACTTCCGCACCTGTGGCTGTGGAACGGACAGTCGGCATGCCGACCATTTCCTCGGAAAAAGCCGGGATTCAACCTGTTTTTCCCAAGAGCAATTTTGGATTGCGTTATAATCGCTCCTGCCGCTCTACTCGCGACAATCTCTATCTATTTAGGAGTACATAATGATGAAACGAGCCGCCCGTCTCGCCAACCGCGTGTTGGTCAGCTGTATTGTGATGGCCCTGGTTACCTTGGGATTGCCGCAGTTGGCATCACCGGTCTGGGCTGCCGAAGCCGAAGGTCCCTGCATGGACTCCGAGGCTAGTCTGTTCACCGTCACCGTCACCAACATTTCTGACAACAGCGACACGTCCACTCCATTTGCACCGGGCGTTTTCGCGGTGCATACAGCGCCCAATCTCCTCTTTGTATCGGGTCAGCCCAATCTGGGCAATGGCCTGGAGGCCTTGGCAGAGGATGGCAATCCTGCTGAAATTCATACTGCCATTTCCTCCATGATGATGATGGACACGGACACCATGGAGGCCCCTGGTCATGACGACAGTGCCATGATGATGGGCATGTCGATGGAAGACATGGCTACCATGGCGATGATGAGCATGGATATGGCCATGACCATGTCCGGGGACGAGCTGAGCGCCATGATGATGATGGGCATGGACATGATGATGGGCATGTCCGAAGCTGATCTGGCGGCCGGCGCGACCCTGATCCAGGAGGTCGTGGCAGATCTGACTCAGGGCATGTCCAACGATGAGGTCACGGCCATGGTTACGGCCAGTCTGACAATGGCGGATGCCGATGCCATGATGGGGATGTCTACCAGCGATATGGCAGGCATGGCCATGATGGGGATCGACATGGTCCGGAGCATGTCCGCGGACGAGTTGGTCGGCATGATGATGCTGGGCGTTGACATGCTGCACATGGACATGGTACCCATGGAAGCCGTAGTGACGCCGATGATGATGGGCATAGAGGCGATGAGCGACATGCTCATGGGCATGTCCGAGGACGACATGATGGCCATGCTGATGATGGGGTTGGGCATGGTCATGATGGACGAACCCGATGCCGGGGACGACATGATGCACATGGACGACATGATGCACATGGGAAAGGTGCAGGCGGGCGTATTCAATACTCCCGTTGGCATGGAGGCGCCGGGCCCCTTGCTGCCTGGCGCGTCGTATGCATTCCCGGTGGTCGCCTGTCCCGGCACCAAACTTTCCCTGGCGTTGATGTTTGTGCAATCCAATGACTGGTTTGTATCCACTCCGGCCGAAGGGGTCGACCTGTTCATGGAGGATGGTACTCCGATGGAAGGTGCGATTGCCGTGGGCCTGTATGATGCCGGCACAGAGGAAGATGAACCCGTGGGCGAAGGGGCCCATCAGGCACCGCGCCAGAGTGGTCCCAATACCGGCCCTGCCGATGACGACAACACCGTACGCGGCGTTGCCATGATCGATGCCGCGGATCTGGTGGAAGTCACGGTGGCCGTGGCGGCCAGCGAATGAAATCCGCCCCGCGTTTCCGGGGCTCTTGAAGGCAACAGGAGGATGCCCTAAACCGCCTTTTGCCTGCCGGGGATCAGGTCTGGGTCCAGACCCCGCCTGTGGGCGGGGTCTGGTGTTTTCCGGGTCCAAACGATAGTGGCGGCAGCGGTGAAGGCAAAATTCCGGTTTTCGCCCGTGCTGCCCGGGAGCATCGGGGCCCGGCAACGCCAGGACCGCCCCGAGTTGTTTTGGAACCGGCGAAGCGGACCCGCAGCCCGTTTTCCGATACCAATCCGTGGGGACTTATATTGCGTGAGCAACTGCCTCCTCCTGTTCACGGGGCGCTAAGGCGCTCAGTGGCAATGCCGCTCGCCATGCAGCGGCCCCTGTCCCGCGAGCCGGGGGCCCATATCAGCGGATCCATATGCTGTGAGGTCCCCCATGGGTACTTGGCTGAGTCAGGGATACAAGTCTCAGTTCATGCCTGAGAGAGTGCCCCCATGCGCCCGCCGCGATGTTGCCTGTTGATCCGACACTGTCAAGCTGAATCCCAGACGCCCCAAGCGCCCTTGACTGCCCGCGGCCAGCGACAGGCTGCGGATTTGGCGGACTTCCTGGCAGCATGGCCAGTTGACCGTATTGTGTCCAGTTCCTTTGTGCGGGCACAGCAGAGCATATGGCCCTTCGCCCACCGCGTCGGGCTCCCCGTCCATCTGGACCCTCGGCTGATCGAACGCCGGCTGTCGGGACAGGATATCCCGCATTGGCAGCAGGTGATCCGTGAGTCTTTCGACAACCTCCATCTGCGGCAGCCCGGTGGGGAATCCGGGCGCGACGTACAGCAGCGCGCTTGGGCGGCCCTGTATGAAACCTGGGAAGGGGATTGCAGGCTGCCCGTTTTCGTCACGCACGGCAATCTGCTGAGCCTGCTCCTCCATGCTCTGGATTCCGGCTTTGGATACACGCAGTGGGCTGCATTGACCAATCCGGACGTGTTCCGGCTGGAGGACCAGGGTCGGGGACATTGGCAGTTTGCAAGAATCTGGTCCTAGGACTGGCCCGTGCCGCCTGTTTGCCTGGTCTGCCCGCTGGAGGGGCCCTCGGGCCAGCAGGTAGGGCCGGGATGGGTTGTATCCGGTGTTGGTCAAGTCGCCCGGCAGCGGCCTGGCCCTGAATCCGGCCCGGCTTTGTCATGGCATCCGACTGTCATTGGCACTTCCCGAACGACCTGCTAGGATCAGGCTCCCGTTCTCTGGAAATCACTTGCAGGAATCCGGTTCATGGACATTTCACTGACTCCCTTTCGCATCTCCAATGATCTGCTGGATGATGGCCCCGGCCTGCGCGCACGCATGGCTGACGAAGGGTACCTCTTCTTCAAGGGGTTGCAGGATCGGGAGGCGCTGTTGTCGCTACGGCGCTCCACGCTGGAAATTCTGCGGGAGGCCGGCTGGATCCGGGCCGATGCCCCCCTGATGGACGGCATAGCCCAGATCGAACACCGCTGTACGGAAGGGGATGTCAAATACGCCGTCACCTATCACAAGGTGTGGCAGCAAGAGGCTTTTCACACCATCGGCCATGCGCCGGAAGTCATGGAGGTCATGGGCCGCATCATGGATGCGGACGTTTTCTCCCATCCGCAGAAAATCTGCCGCATATGGTTTCCGCAGTTCACGGAGCACACCACACCGGTGCATCAGGACTTTGTGCATTTCCAGGGCAACTACGAGACCTACACTTGCTGGACCCCCTTGGGTGACTGTCCGGTGGAACTGGGCGGTCTGGCCGTGGTGCCAGGCTCCCACAAGGTGAACAAAGTGCTGGACCACCACTTTTCCCTGGGGGCCGGCCAGCTGAATGTCACCGCGGATGCCTATGCCGGCGAATGGCACAGCAACGATTATGAAGTGGGAGACTGTCTCATGTTTCACAGTCTGACCCTGCACCGGGCCCTGCCCAACGAGACCGCGGACCGGCTCCGCCTGTCCCTGGACAATCGCTACACCGCCCAGGGTGCGCCTGTGTCGGAACACATGCTGACCCCGCACTTGAATGCCCACCACCCCATTGCCTGGGAAGAGATCTATGCCGACTGGCAGAGCGAGGAATACCAGTTCTACTGGCAGGACGCCGCTTTGCAGGTGGTGCCTCAGGATACCCAGTACTCGGACAAGGGATTCAACGAGGCGGTGGACCGGGCAGTCCAGGGGGATGAAGCCGCCCAGCTGCATCTGCTGCGGATTGTGAAGCGGGATCCGGAATCAGCGCTGGGGCAACAGGCCAGCGCCGCTTTGGCCGGCTCGCTGGCGTAGCGGGCCGGGGGGCGGTGCCCCGGCAGAACCGGATCGGGACTGGGGCGACCCGCAGCGGTTTTTTCCGCCTGTGGGTTTCTGGTAGTAGGATTCGCTACACCAATCAATTGCTTGTACCGAAAAGGTCAAAACCATGTTGTCCATACTTGCGCACATTGTCGAACGAAGGCGGCCGGCCCTGCCCGTATCCGCCCACTGCGATGGCCCTTGCGGCGTGTACGATCCGGCGCAGGCCCGCGTCCGCGCCGAAGCCGTGCTCTCCATGACCAAGAAAATCATGGACCTGCCCCAGCCCGAGAAGGCGGAAGGCAACCATGAGAACGTGGTGCAGTACCTCAATACAGTGGCCCGTTTCGTGGCCATCAAGGAAGAAGAGGCCCAGCACTGCAAGTCCGACTTGCTGATTCTCTGGACCGACTACTTCAAGCCGGAACATCTGGCCGCGCAACCCGATCTGCATGACATCTTCTGGCAGGCTGCCAAGCTCTGCTCGGCCTGCAAGGTGAGTGTGGATTTGGATGCCGCACAGGAGCTGCTGGCCACGGTCGAAAAGATTCATGGGATCTTCTGGGCCTCCAAGGGGCGTGACGTCACGTTCTACACGGCCAGCTGACAGACTTGTTGGAGTGAGTGGCCCGGAAACCGCTCACTCCCGCCTCCCGTTGCCTCCGGCCAGCCGCCGCGAGATAGTTCTTTGGCTTGTCCGCCGCCGGTTGCGTCTGGCCGTGCACGGTCAGTCCATGCAACCGGGGTTGCGAGCCGGTGACGAGGTCCTCCTCAATCCCGCGGCCTACAAACACAGGCCACCGCAAGTGGGCGAGATTGTACTGGTGCCGCATCCCGGCAGTGGTGAGCCGATCATCAAGCGCATCGCGCGCATCGAACCGGGCGGTCTTTTCCTGACCGGAGACAATCCCGCCGCCAGTACGGACAGCCGGACCTGGGGTCTCTTTGCGCCGGCGACCCTGCAGGGCCGCGTTACCTGCATTTACAAACGGACCTGAACATCCGGTCGGGGATGATCATCCCCTTGCGTCTGCGGTTGGCCTAGGCACACGCGGCGTATCCGGCAGCCAGACTAGTGCAGGTGTGCCGGGACATGGCGTGTGCGAGATCTCCATGCCGCTTCCCTTGATTGCATGGAGGTTCCGGGCTGTATTGCCTGCAGCCCTACAGGACCATGTCCGGGTTGGGTACAAACGGAGACGGCCTGGTTGCCGGTCCGAGCCGCGGTGAATAGTGGCCTTGTCCAAGCCCCCCACGGATCGCCGCATAATCGGGGCCTCTCTGGGACAGCCGCGAAATCCTCCGCTGTGCAGGGGGCAGCGAGAGCACCGGTACATGAGACATGATGCCTCCTGTCAGCGTGTTGTGCCACATAAGAAGATGATCTTGGGAATGATGCCTCAGGCATGGCGGTGGCGAAACCGGTTTCGGGGGTGGATATGGTACGGGGCTCCAGCATAAGGACCAAGGGTCGACACCCCGTCATGATTGACACCACACCCGTTGGGACTGAATATCGAACTTATACAACATATAAGATATAAGTGAGGTCCGCGGGCGAGTGGACAGAGAAGCCCGAAAAACGTTGGTACGATTACTGATGGGTCACAATAAGTACACTCTCACCAGTATCTACCGCACACAGGGCGCCTCTGGTGCCTTTGTATAAAGCCTTTGGCTTCGGAGTTTCCGTGATCCGGGAACTGCGTAATCTCACCTCAAGCGTGATCACCACAATGCCTCATGCCATCCCGTTTGCCTCCCGCCCCTGCCCTTGCACAACTTCGACTGGCATAAGGAACTGCCTGTTGAACAGTATGAAACCTTCCTGTGGCATTTGGCATTGACCCATACCAGGATGTTTGCAGGCATCGGATCTGACCCAAGCATTTCCAGTGCATTGCAGACCTGTTTACTCGGCCAGAAGAACCGATTGCATGTTGCACCAACCCTCAGGGATACCATGAACCCGTCTCGTCCTCGGCCGGATTTCCGCAAGCCGGTGAAGGTCTTCGATTTCTTCTGCGGATGTGGGGGCACCAGTGCCGGTCTCCAGGCCGCGGGCATGGAGATTGTGCTCGGTTTGGACAACGATGCGGATGCAAGTCGGACATTCCAAGCCAACTTCCCGGAGGCAGTCGTCCTGCAAGACGACATCCGGAGACTGTCTGCAGAACATTTGGATCGGTTTGTGGCGAACTGCGGGAATCATCCCTTGCTTTTCAGCGCATGCGCCCCGTGTCAACCGTTTTCCCAACACCAGCGGCGAAACACTGCCTGTGACGAACGATTTGGATTGCTGGGTCATCTGGTGCGATTCGTGGAAGAATACCTCCCGGACCTGCTTTTTGTGGAAAATGTGCCGGGACTGGGGAAGGCAGGCATTGGGGAAAACATATTCAAGGCTTTTACCCGGACGCTGCAGAGTCTAGGCTACGATACGCGAGACCGAGTCGTGCGTTCCCAAGACTACGGGGTTCCGCAACGTCGGGCCCGGTTGGTGTTGCTGGCCAGCCGCTTCGGCCCCGTAGGGTTCCCTGGGAAGACGCATGGTGCGGGTCCGGGGCACGTTGCGTATTCCACGGTCGCCGACTGGATCGGGGATTTGCCGCCGATTGCGGCCGGCGAAACCCATCCCCGCATGCCAGGCCACCGGGCCGCCAAACTTTCGGCTCTCAACTTGCAGCGCATTCGGGCCACCCCCGAGGGGGGCAGCTGGATGCACTGGCCTCCCGAGTTGGTGCCTGCCTGTCACCGGTCCGGGTTCCGGGGATTCACGGATGTGTACGGCCGGTTGCGCTGGGATGCCCCCGCGCCCGCCTTGACCACGCGGTGCATCAGCTACTCCAACGGGCGCTACGGCCATCCCCAGCAGGACCGGGCCCTCAGTGTCCGTGAAGCAGCCCGACTGCAGACCTTCCCGTGCCGATTTGTATTTACCGGCCCCTTGCATGCTCAAGCGCGGCAGATCGGAAACGCCGTGCCGGCTTTGCTGGCCCAACGGTTCGGTGAACAACTGGCGGACTTTGTGGCGGGATTGGCCGGGACTGCGGGAACGTGAGTGCGCCTCTCCCAGGACCAGGCTCTGGCCAGTAGGGAAACGGATTGACAGTATGGCGCAATTCAGGGCGCGGGCCCGCACAGTCGATATGCTGGGCCGGCAACAGATTGCCGGCATTCCGACAGCCATCAGCGAACTGTTCAAGAATGCCCACGACGCATACGCCACGCAAGTCCTGGTCGATTTCTACCGCCCGGAGCAGCTCTTTGTCCTGAGAGACAACGGCTTGGGCATGACCGTCCAGGATATCATGGAGAAATGGCTTGTACTGGGCACCGAGAGCAAGTTGGCCGGCCACGACGAACTTGCGCCTGTGGCATCGGCCCTGAACCTGCCAACTCGGCGGCCCACGGGCGAGAAAGGCATCGGGCGTTTGGCCATAGCTGCTATTGGCCCGCAACTGCTGTTGCTCACCCGGGCCAAACGCTTGGACGGGATGAGACCGACCGTGGCGGCATTCATCAATTGGTCTCTTTTTGCCCTGCCCCGCATCTCACTGGATGAAATTGACATTCCCGTGAAAGAGTTCCCACACGGAGCATTGCCCGCGGCTGAAGACATTGCGGACATGGTCAAGGTTGTGCAACGGAATCTGAACCGGATTCGGCATCGAGTCAGTCAAAGCGATGCTTCCGAGATCGATGCACAGTTGAACCGGGTTTCGTTCGATCCGGCAGCCCTGCAAGGGCGATTTCAAGGTGGTGCCCTGGAAGGGGCTGCCACGGGGACGCAGTTCTACGTGCAGCCCACCGATGCCATGCTGGAGCTCGCGTTGGATGCGGCCCCTGAGCGGCGACGGATCGGTGACCTGCAGAAGACCTTGATGGGATTCACGAACACCATGATCCCCGATGGGGATGAACCGCCCATCCAGGCGGAGTTCAGGGATCATTTGTCACTTGATTTCCACCAGTCCGTCATTGGCCGCGCGGAGTTCTTTACCCCCGCGGAGTTCAAAGCGGCTGATCATCATTTTCGGGGTGTCTTTAGCGTACGGCTGCAATCGGCCACAGGATTTCCCCTTGTCCGATTGGACAAGGCGGCAGCAAATAAGGAGTTCGACTTGGTGGTGCAGGATGAAGGTGATCAATGGGTGCATCTGAAAATCCCTGCCCGGCTGGCCTGTTTGATCATCGTGACTTTCTGTCCAGGTTCCAATCCCCCTGGAGAAGTGATGGCCTCAGGCGAATCGGGAGCATATTGCTTCCGGAGCGCTGACGGGGAAGACTACCGATGGATAGCGGACATGAAAGACGAACATGCCTTGAAGGCCGCCGGGAATTTGGCAGCTGCCTTGTCGCGTCCCGGCCCCAACGATTCGGAGTGGCAAAGACGATCAGGGCGTTCTTGAGCTGCAATGGTCAAGGCGGGCGACCACGGAAGACGATGGGCATCGTCTTTCCGCAGCCAGTGAACGAACCGCCTTCAGACGTTGCTGCAGTCTTGTGGAGCCACTACTGATTGTTTCCTGCCCTGCGGCGGGTGGTAGCGAAAACAGGGGCCACACGGCGCGGCCAGCCCCCCTCCACCGCGCCGTGTAGGCCACCGGTACCAAGCGGATATTGTCCGGTATTGCCTTCTTCCGCCTTGCAGTCCCGAACTTCAGGCGCTTGAAGGGCTCTGCGGAGTGATAGCGATCCAGCCTCACGACGTGCTCCGGGCGCATGTATGTCAGTCTGACTGCCTTGACCGTTGCCGGGCCGACCGCAGGTGCAAAGTTCCCAGTGCTGCTCGTCCCAAGCCGAACGCTTAGGCATCTTTCCGCCGGCGGGAGCACTGCGGCTGCAAGACTGTATACAGTTCATTCAGCACCGCGCCGACGGGTTGCCAGGCAAAGTGTTCCTGGGCCCGTTGCCGCAGCTGGGCCTGTCGCTGGCCAAACGCTGCGGGTTGCTCCACTGCCAGCCGCAAGGCCTTCACGATTTCCTGGGCCAGGCTGGCGGCGTTGCCGACCTGGGCGTACAGGCCCAGATCGGCCATGTAGGACCGGGCTACCGGCACGTCGAACGCGACTGTAGGCAGACCCATTGCCATGTAGTGGAGCAACTTGCCCAACCCTTCGGTGCGGGACAGCTTCGGCGCCACGGCCAGGCAGCCGAGCGACAGGCAGGCCGGCACGTCGGCATAGGAAATCCGGCCGGTTACCGTTACGGCATGACCTACGCCCAGTCTCTCGGCCTTGGCCTTGTACTCCGCCATGAAGGGATATCCCATCAGCAGCAGGCGGGCTTCCGGGATCTGCGCCAGTACCCGGGGCATGGCCTCCAGCAGCAGGTCCGTGCCCTGGTACGGTGCCAGCAGGCCCAGATAGACAATCACCGGCGCGTCCCGCGGCACCTGCCAGCGGCGGCGTAGGGCCTTGACCCGGAGTTGCGCGGCCGCGGTCCGGGGCCGAAACACAGCTGTGTCCACAAAATCGGACAGCACACACACCCGTTCCGGCCGGGCTCCGAATTCCCGGGTCAGCAACTCGGCAAACTGGGGCGTGCTGGCCACGACGCGCCCGCTGCGGCGCACGATCCACTTTTCCAGCCACAGGAAGGGCTTGTAGAGCCACTGGTCCCGGGCGATGAAGCCGTGGTCAATCATCTCTTCGGTGAGACTGCCCTGCAGATCACACAGGACCGGCACGCCCCGGAGGCCGCCCAGTACAATGCCGATCAAGCCGCCCTCGTGCAGGTGGCCGTGGATCACGTCGAATTTGCGGGTCAGGAGCAGCCACAACACCGTCAGGCCCAACAGCAGATCGAAGGCAAACTTGTGCCGGCTGGAGCCTACCTCGTAGTGCTGTCGCCAGGGAATGGGCAGCGTGCGATGGATGTTCAGTCCCCCCACATCGTCACCGTTGCGGTAGGTGGCAATGTCCACCCGATGGCCCAGGCGGGACAGAATGCGGGCCTCCTCCAGAATGCGCACATGACATCCCGTGTCGCGGAAGAAGCTGGTCGGCGCGATCACCAGCACCCGGTACTTGGGATAGGGCAAGGCGTCTGGCATAGCCCGGATTATGGTCCACGCAAGGGCGGAGGGGAGTTTGCCCGGCATGCCGGAACCGCCGCGGAGCGGCTTTGATCCCGGATCAGCCGCCCCTGCCTTCCCGTACGTACGGGATCCCCAGCGCGGCGGGTGCCCCGAATTTGCGCCGCAGCAGGGTGGAAGAAGCAAAGAGCAGCATCAGGATTGTGGCCAGGTACGGCAGCATGTTGGTGTAATGGCCCAGCGCCGGGTGGGACTTGAAATAGGAGAAGTTCTGCAGATCCAGGGGCAGGCGTCGCAAGGCTCCGAAGAGATAGGCACCCAGTGCGGTCCGCACCGGATCCCAGCCGGCAAAAATGACGAGGCCTACGGCGATCCAGCCCTGGCCGGCCGTCAGGTTGTCCACCCAGGTCGGGGTTACGGCCAGACTCAGCGTGGCCCCGCCGATGCCGGCCAGCAGTCCGCCATAGGTCACGTGCAGTATCCGCAGGCGCATGACCCGAATGCCCTGGGCATCGGCCGCCGCCGGGTTCTCGCCAATGGCCCGGAGTTCCAGCCCCGGGCGCGTACGGTACATGAAGTACCAGGTCAGGGGGATCAGCAGGTACCCGAGGAAGACCACCGCGCTGTGGTCAAAGAGCACCGGGCCCAGAAACGGGATGTCGGCGAGCCCGGGTATGGTCCAGGTGGGCAGTCGAGGTACTTGCCGGATTTCGACCAGCGGCGCCCCCAGAACGGCACTCAGACCGCTGCCCAGGAAGGTCAGGGCCAGGCCGCTGACCACCTGATCCGCGCGCAGTACCAGGGCCGCGAAACCGTGCAGCAGGGCCAGGCCGCCACCGGCCCCCATGCCCGCGATCAGCCCCAGCCATGGATTGCCCGTGATGTGCGTGACCCCGTAGCCGGTCATGGCACCCATCAGCATCATGCCCTCCACGCCCAGATTCAGCACTCCGGCCCGTTCCGCATGCACTTCGCCCATGGTGGCAAAGAGCAGCGAAGTGCCCGACCGCATGCCGGCCGCGAGGATGGCGGCCAGGATCCTGATCATGTTGCGGTCCTTGTGGCCTGTGTTGTCCTGCCCTGCCAGCGGATGCGGTACCGCAACAGCAGGCTGCCACTGACCATGACGAACAGGATGATGCCCTGCAGCAGCTGGGCAATGCCGGCGGAAGCGATTTCATCGGCCCCTACCAGCATCCCGCCAAAAAGGAAGGACACCCAGAGGATCGCCACCGGATCCAGGCGGGCCAGCCAAGCCACGATGATGGCGGTGAACCCGTACCCGGGCGAGACCGTGTTCAGGAGCCGATGCGAGACGCCGGCCACCTCGCTCATACCGGCCAGCCCGGCCAGGCCGCCGCTCAGGAGCATGATGTACATGGTCAGGCGGCGCGTCCGAATGCCCGCATACCGGGCCGCCTCGGGATTGTCTCCGGCCAGGGTGATTTCAAAGCCGAATTTGCTGGAACGCAGCACCACGAACACCGCGACGAAGGCCAGCAGAGCCAGCAGCAGGCCGCCGTGGACGGTCATGCCGCGCACCATCGGCAGCGTGTCAGCCAAATCGGCCAGGCGGGGCATCCAGGCGTTGCGGGGGAACATGGGAGTCTGGCCGAAGCCGCGCTCGCTCCAGGGCCCGAAGACGAAGTAGTTGATCAGCGAAAGGGCCACATAGTTCAGCATCAGCGAGGAGATGATCTCATTCACGCCGAACTGTGCCTTGAACCATCCCGGAATGAACCCCCACACCGCGCCCCCGGCGAAACCGGCCAGCATCATGAGCGGCAGGGCCAGAGGTCCGGGGGTCGCTGGTGAGACCACATGCAGCGCCACACCGGTGGTGCACAAGGCCCCCAACAGCAGCTGGCCTTCCGCGCCGATGTTCCACAGGCGCATCCGAAACGCCAGAGAGACCCCCAGCGTAGCCAGAATCAAGGGCGTGGATTTCACCAGCGTATCGGAAATGCCCCACTTGGACCCAAAAGCCGCGCCGAGCATGTTCCGATAGACCACCAGGGGATTGCCGCCCACCTGCAGGATCACGATCCCCCCCAAGGCCAGGGCCAACAACAACAGCCCCACTGTCGTGCCTGCGTTCACGAGCCAGGACTGTTGGGCGCGGGGTTCCAGCGAGACCTGGGGCAACGCCCAGCGGCGGCCGGCAGGCAGGGGGATCATCCAGGGCCCCGCTGGTTGCCGCCGGCCCCGGCCATCATCAAACCCACCGCCTCCACGTCAAGGCCCGCGGCGTCCAGCGGACCGTGCAGTGCGCCTTCGTACATGACGGCCACCCGGTCGCTCAACGCCAGCACCTCGTCCAGGTCTTCGGAGATGAGCAGGATGGCCAGCCCCTGCCCTTTTTGCGCCAGAAGCGTCTTCTGGACGCTTTCGATCGCCCCAATGTCCAGACCGCGGGTCGGGGAAGAGGCAATCAGCACCCTGATCTGCGCCGACAGTTCCCGGGCCAGGATCAGTTTTTGCAGGTTGCCCCCACTCAGGAGCCGGGCGGGCGATTCCGGGGAAACCGCCACCACGTCATAGCGCGCAAGCAGCTCTGTAGCCCGCTGGGCCTGTCGGTTGTGGGATACGAACTGTCCCGGTTGAGCGGTCCGGTACTCCTTGAGCGCCAGATTCTGAATCAGGGACAGGTTGGGCGCGGAACCCGTGCGCTGCCGATCCGGCGGCACGTAGGCCACTCCCGCGTCAATGATCTCGCGGGCGAGACCTTGGGTCAGATCCTGCCCTTCCACTTCCACCGTGCCTTGTGTGGCGGGCCGCAGGCCCGTGATGGCTTCTGCCAATTCCCGTTGCCCGTTGCCGGCCACGCCGGCGATGCCCACAATCTCCCCGGCGCGGACTTCCAGAGAAACGCTCTTCACCGCCAGCGCGCCCCGTTCGTTGCGCACCTGCACATCCTGTAGGCGCAGACAGACCGCTCCGATGTCTGCCTGGGGCCGGGTGAAGTCAAAGAGTACGGGACGGCCTACCATCATGCGCACCAGTTCCGCCTGACTGGTGTCCCGGGTGGGTACCGTCGCCACCACCTTGCCGGCGCGCATGACGGTGACTGTGTCCGCCAGAGCCATGACCTCGTCCAGTTTGTGGGAAATGAAGAGGACGGTGTGGTCGACAGCGGCCATGCGGCGAATCTGCCGGAAGAGCTGGGTCCGTTCCTGCGGGGCCAGTACGGCGGTGGGCTCGTCCAGAATCAGCAGTCGGGCCCCGCGGTAGAGCATCTTGATGATCTCCACCCGCTGCTGCTCCCCAACGGAGAGCTGCCAAATGTAGGCATCGGGGTCCACGTCCAGACCTGTCTCGCGCGCGCGCGCCGCGACTTGGTCGCGCAGACGGGCAGGCGAAATGCGGAAGCCCAGGCCCCGGTCGCCCAGCACCACATTTTCGGCCACCGTCAGGGTTTCGGCCAGCATGAAGTGCTGGTGCACCATGCCAATGCCGGCTTCGATCGCATCCCGCGGGGCACTGAAATGTTGCAGTGTCCCTTCCACGCGGATTTCCCCCGCCGTCGGGCGGTACAATCCGGACAAAATATGCATCAGGGTGGACTTGCCGGCCCCGTTTTCGCCCAGAATGGCGTGGATGCTGCCCCGGGTCACGGTCAGGTCCACGTGGTCGTTGGCGACCACGCCGGGAAAACTCTTGCAGATACCGTGCATCTCCACCATGATCCCGGCCGGGGCCGCGCGGGCGAAAGGTGCAATGTTCACGATGAGCGTCATCAGAAAAGACCAGGCCCCTCATCCGGCGGGACGAAGGGCCTGGGCTACATCTCATATGGTGAATGGAGGGGACCCTGGTGTCCCAGTGTCGGTTACTGCGGTACGGCCGCGTCCTCCACAAAGCCTTCGACCAGCCAGTTCATGCAGACGGTGCAGCCCGGGCGCTCCAGCAGGGTCCCCAGTTCGCTGTCGATGCCTTCCAGGTCCGACTGCGTCAGGACCACGCCCGCGGGCACCACTTCGTTGCCCTGATTGTCATTCAGAGGGCCGGTGAAAATGCTGAAGCGATCAAAGGTCCCGTTGTTCATCATGGACACCAGGTCGTCGATTTCCGGAATCGTGGCAGCGGGAATCGCGCTCTGTGGGACTTCATCCTCCATGAAGCCGTAGAAGCCCACAATGCCGTCCACAGAATCCAGATAGTAATCCCTGGCCTCGAATTCACCCGCGATCATGTCTGCAACCAGGCTGACGTACGCCGGCCCCCAGTTCCAGTAGGGCACTCCCAGGCAAGCCTCGGGGGCTGCGGAACAGGCATTGGCGCTGTTGCCCGGGATGCCGTACGTGCCGTTCTCGGCAGATGTCTGCAGGGGAATCGTGGTATCGGCTCCGGAAACGACTACCGTGGCCCCGGCATCGATCAGGGACTGGGTAGCTTCCGCCTCGGCGGCCGGATCGAACCAGGAGAAAATCCAGCGCAGATCCATCTCGCACGTGGGACAGGTGCGGCGCATGCCCAGCGTCAAGGCATTGCCCAGACGCACAATCTCCGGAATGGGGAAGGGGCCGATATAGCCCACCCGGTAGCTGCCATCTTCCGCGGCGCGCGCCCCGGCGGCCATGCCGGCCAAGTACTTGGCATTCTCCATGGCTCCAAAGAGGCTGGCAAAATTGCTGTCATTGCGCTTGAAGCCGGAGACGTGGACAAAGTACTGATCCGGGAATTCCGCCGCCACCAGTTCCGTGGCATCCATGTAACCGAAAGAAGTGGTGAACACCGCGTCAAATCCCTTGCGGGCCAGATTGCGGATGGTCCGTTCCCCATCGGCGCCTTCCGGCACTGATTCGAGGTACACGGTATGTACATTCTCGATATTGTCTTCCAGGTAGAGACGGCCCGTGTTGTGCGCGTAGTTCCAGCCACCATCGCCGATGGGACCCACATACACAAACGCGACGTTGAATTTTCCGGCCTCGATGTCGGGCACCTCGATGCCCTCGTGCGTCGCAGGCACGGGCGAATCAACGGTTATGAGATCCTCCGGGGCCATTTCCGTATCGTCGGGAGGCGCGATCACGCAGGCTCCCAGCAGGAAAATGGCCATCATGGCGCCTAGGGCGAGTAGCAAACGGGCAGTCATAAAGAAGCTGTCTCCTTGTGATACGCCGTGCCCCAAATTGGACACGACAGCTCTTGATGCGCGCCATTCTAAATGCAGCAACACCAAGGCCCGAAAAAAGCCAACGGCGGAATCCCGGCTTCGGGAGGAGCCGGGATTGTGGAATGCACACGACGCGGGATCCACATTCGGTCCTGGACACGGGGAGCGGGTGCAGAGTGCCCAGGCACTTGCCGCGATTCCGTTGACAGGTGCATCCTGCCTGCGCTGCCCGGGATCCCGCGCTCTCTCTGCCATCCCCATCCCCAGGTCCGGCGGCTTTGCCCGCCTGTCAGAAGCGATAGACGGCGGTGGCCTCCAGGGCCATGTCCCAGGCCACCAGCACATCCGGTACAAACGCCGGTGGCGGCTCCCCCTCGTGCTGGCACAGGTCCATGTTGCCCGCGATCGGGGGCGGGTCGGACCACGGCCGGACCAGAGACCGCAGCACGTGGAGGGCATAGTGGCCGAGGAGTTTGTGGGCGAGCGTTGCCGACATCGTGGGAGTGCGGACGGCCGGGCGCTACCGCGGCGTCATCACGGTCATCTCGTCTCCTGGACTGGCAACGGTTCCCGGGCATGGGCCGCCGGTGTTCCACGCATTTCCCTTGTATCCGCACATATGTTTGCATACAAATTCGGCAGTCAAGGCAATGGCAAAGTCAGGATTCCCCGCACAGGCTGTGGGGCGATTTCCCGGTTTGTTGTGGTTGACTTGACGATGTCTGCCAGAACGGAAACAGGCGGCCAATCAGATCAAAATCCCGATTCGGCACCGGAAAATGCCGGCGGCCCTGGGCCCATGACTGTGCGATTGCCCTGGGCCAGGCGGCCTCCGCGTCCTATTCGTGGACTACGGCTCCGGGCACGAAACCTGCCACCAGCCAGTCCATGCAGTACACGCAGCCGGGACGGTTCAGCCTCTCGCCCCGATACGCATTGATGCCTTCCAGATCCGACTGCGTCAAGGCAATGCCGGCCGGTACCCTTTCGTGTCCCTGGTTGTCGTAGAGGGGGCCGGTGAAAATGTCGAAGCGGTCGAATGCGCCGCTCTGCATCTCAGCCAATACCGTCTGGATTTCCGTGATGGCGGCCGCCGGAATGCCGGGTGGGGGCGTTTCGCCGTCCATGAAGCCGGAGAAGCCGACAATGCCGTCACGGAAGTCATGGTAAAAGTGTCCGGCCTCGAAGGTACCGTCCATCATGCTCTGGATTTGGGCCACATAAAATGGCCCCCAGTTCCAATAGGGAGCGCCCAGGCAGGCTGCCGGGGCGTAATCGCAGGCTCCTGCATGGTTGCTGGCAATGGCATGCAGGCCTCTGGCCTGTGCCACCAGCAACGGGATCGGCGAACTCGTGCCAGTGACCAATACAGTGGCCCCGGCATCCAGCAGTTCGTGCGCAAGGGCGTCTTCCAGCGCACGATTGTCCCAGTCGTGTTTCCAGGCCAGGTCCATCTGACAGTCGGGGCAGGTCCGGCGCATTCCCAGCGCGGTGGCATTGGCCAGACGCACCGTTTCCGCGAAGGGCAGAGAGCCCACATAGCCTACGCGGCGGCTGCCATCCGCCGCGGCGCGGGCCCCGACAGCCATGCCGGCCAGGTACCGCGCATTCTCCATCGCCCCAAACAGGGTGGCCATGTTGGTGTCGTTGTGCAGCTGGCCCGATACATTCAGGAAGTAGCGCTCGGGGTATTCCGTGGCCAGAGCCAGCAATTCCTCCTCATGGCCAAAGGTGGTGGCCACGATGGCGTCGTAGCCGCTGTCCAGCAGTTGCCACAACGTCTCCTTGCGGGCATGATCGGGCGCCACGAATTCCAGATAGGCCGTATGCACACCCGCCACTTCGGCTTCCACCTGGGCGCGGCCCAGTTCATGGGCCCTGTTCCAGCTGTTGGTCGCGGCATCGCCGCCGTAGACAAACGCCACGTTGAATTTGTCGGGATGGATGGCCGGGATCGTGATCTCGGCCTGATGGTCCCTGGCATGGGCATCGTGCCAGTCCCGCCACTGACGGAAATGGTAGCCATAGTCCCCGTGGATGGGCGGGTGGTAGCACGCGGCAAGACCTCCCCACAATGCTGCCAGGATCAAAACTCCCATGCCAATGCGCACGTACACGATGCTCTTCCTCTGAATATCCGGCTCTCAGGCGGGAACCGCACGGCTCCCGCCGCACCATATCATGAATTCAGATCACGGAAGGCAGCTGGTTGCCCAAAAATGACCGGACAGTAATCCAGATTGTCGATATACCGGGTCAGCCCTGCGCGCTGGCCTGCCACCGGCGCGGAATTCTGGGTTCGCATGTGTATGGCCAGACTGCGCCGCGGCCGCCCCGACCGGTTGGGGGCGGAACCATGAAAGACCAGATGGTGATGGGTGCTCACTCCGCCCGGGGGCAGCAGGGCTGCCACTTCCTGCCAACGCTCCCCTGCCGGTACGGTAATCATCGCCCGGGTGGTCTCTATGTCGTCGGTCTGAAACGCCCCTTGTGCCCGAAATCCCCAATGGTGCGATCCCCGCACAAATTTCATGGGCCCCGCATTGGCATCCACCACCGAAAGCGCCACCCAGGCGGTAAAGAGGTCGCTGTCTTCCGTCCAGGAACGCCAGAAAAACCGGTCCTGGTGCCAGCCGATCACCGGCGCGCTCCGGACCGTGGCGCTGGGTTTGTACAGCAGTTGCGTCCACCATACCTGCACGGCTTCCGCGCCGGTCACCTCCGCCACATAGGCCCCGAGGCCTGCATCCGAGACCAGCGCGCGAATGCCCCGGGAGGCCTTTTGCGGCAGCTCGATCTTGCACAGCAAAGCCGGATCGTCGCCCGGCTGCCATGGAGAGGGTTCCGGGGCTTCACCGGTGTCGTAGATACCAGCCCGGATCTGGTCCATGCCGGCCACAGCCCGGGCCACGCAGGCGGACGACAGCACAGGCTCCGTCTGCAGATGGAACCCATCGCGGACATACAGGTCGTGTCGCTCACTCATCAGGATGTTCCTTGTCGGGAAGGGGTGGCCCTGCGGACTCAACCCTTGATGCCGCTCATGGTGATGCCCTGCACAAAGTGTTTCTGGGCCAGAAAGAAGATCAGGATGACCGGCGCCACCATCATGGTGGAGGCGGCCATCAGGAGGCCCCACTCTTGCCGGTTCACTTGCGTGAAGACCTGCAGGCCCAGGGACAGCACGTATTGGTCCTTGTTGCTCAGGTAGATCAGGGGGCCCATGTATTCGTTCCAGCTGCCCATGAACGCAAAGATGGTGACGGTGGCCAGGACGGGCTTGGCCAGCGGCAACACGACATGGATATAGATGTGCAGCCGCCCCGCCCCGTCGATGAAGGCGGCATCCTCCAGTTCCCGCGGGATGGTCAGGAAGAACTGGCGCAGCAGAAACACAAAGAACGCACTGCCGGCCAGATAAGGGATGGTCAACGGCTTGTAGCCTCCGACCCAGCCCAGTTCGGCGAAGAGAATGTAGGTGGGAATCATGGTCACGAACGCCGGCACCATCATGGTGGAGAGCAGCACCATGAAGATCACGTTGCGGCCCGGGGCCCGCAGGCGGGCGAAGGCATACGCGGCCAGGGAAGAGGTGAAGATCGCACCGAACACCGCCGGCGCCACCAGAAACAGGGTGTTGAAGAAATACCGGTGCATGGGCGCGTAGTAGAACACTTCGCTGTAGTTGCGCCAAATGACGGGATTGGGAATCAGCTCCGGGGGAAACTGGGCAATCTGGCGCAGGGCCTTGAGGGAAGTGGACACCATGAAAATGAGGGGCACCACAAAAAAGATGGCTCCGAGCAGCAACAGCAGATGCTTGATGACCGTCGCGGCCCAGTGGCGGGCCGGGCGGCGCGTCCCGAGGTGGGCGGTGACCGGCATGGCGCCCGCGGGATGCACCCGGGTGTCTGTGGCCATGGTCAGGAAAAGTCCGCTTCGGCATGGACCCAGCGCCCCGCGAAGCGGAAGTTGAGCCAGGTCAGGGCCAGAATGATCAGAAACAGGATCAGGGACATGGCGGAGGCATAGCCCATGCGGAAGAACACAAAGGCGTTGCGGTAGACATAGACCAGATACACCAGCGTGGAATTCAGGGGGCCGCCCATGCCGTCCGTCAGCACAAAGACCACGGAGAAGATCTGGAACGTGCCGATGATGCCCATCACCAGCGTGAAGAAAATGGTCGGGGTCATCAGTGGCAAGGTCACATGCCACAGCCGGCCCAAGGCACTGGCCCCGTCAATGGAGGCGGCCTCGTACAGGGATTCGGGAATGTCCTGCAGACCGGCCAGATAGATGATCATGGTGCCGCCCGACGCCCACACCATCAACATGATAATGGAGGGTTTGGACCAGGTGGTGGACGCCAGCCAGCCCGGACCCTTGATGCCGAACAGCTCCAAAGTCCCGTTCACCAGTCCCCATTGCGGCTGTAGCAGATAGAGCCACAATGCCGCCGAAGCCACGGCGGGTACGATGGATGGAATGAAATATCCCGTTCGATAGGCGGCCATGCCCTGCACTTTCTGATTCAGCAGCAGCGCGATGGCAAAGGCGACCACCATGCCCAGCGGCACGGCCAGCAGCACGATATACACCGTGTTGCCCAGACTGGTCCAGAACAGCGGGTCCGTGAGCAGATCCCGGAAGTGCTGCAGACCCACCCATTTGGCAGGCAAAATGACATCGTAGCGCGTGAACCCCAACGCCAGGGAAGCCAGGATCGGCCCGGCGATGAAGATCAGAAAACCCAACACCCAAGGGGCAATGAAGGCATAGAAAGCCAAGGTCTCGCGGCCGCGCAGCGAACGCCGCCAGATTGCAGGGGCCGTCACGGAGGGAGCTGTCATAACCCAGGGAAGATTGGCAGTCCGGGCCTGTGCAGGTACCGGCTCGCGGCGGACAGGATGTGCGGCGGGTCTACTGCCTGCCGGGCGCGCCCGGCAGGCAGTATCCATGATGGCGCATCAGCAGCGCCCGCTATACGCTGTCAATGGCAGCCCAGGCCTCGTCGGTGGCTTTCTGCACGAGCTCCTTGCAGTTCAGCATCGCCTCTTCCGGGCTCAGGGCATGCGACAGTGCGGCCCGGGCGGCGTTGTCCATCTCCACCCAGTACTGCAGTGCGGCCACGCCCATCTCGCTGCCGCAACCATGGGTCCAGTTCTGCAAGGCATCCAGGGTCAGGGCCCAGGCCTGCTGCTCGGCTTCGCCCAGCTGCGGGATGTACTTCTGTTCCATGGATTCCAGCGCCGGCAGGTAGCAGGCCAGAGAGGGCCAGAATTGCGGTTCGCCATCAATCTGCTCCCGTTCCCAAGTGCGCTGCGTTTCCGCCAGATCCGCGGTGGCCAGGGCCTCCCAGCCCGGGATGCCGGTCAGCCACTGCATGACTTCGAAGGATTCGTCGGGATGTTCCGGATCCGGAGCCATCACAATGGAAAAGCCGCAGGACCAGGTGCTCTTGACACCGCCGGGGGGGATGGGCATGGGCGCGGTGCCCCAGTGCACGCCCGGGGAACGCAGCAGGTCGCGCACAAACCAGTTCCCGTGTGCCGACATGGAGGTCTTGCCGGCCACGAAGGGCTGGCCCAGCCCCGAGGACTGGATGGCCTGGCTGAACGCGTTCGCCAATTCGAAATCACCCACGTGGTTGTCGTAGAAGTTGACCATCCAAGTCAAGGTGTCAATCCACAGCGGGTCGTCGCACAGAATGGTGCGCTTGTCGTCGCTGATGGCCGGCGCGCCGGCCAGGAAGCCATAGAGCCACATCCAGGAATTGCCGTACAGGTAGGGCACGAACCCGTACCGGTCCACGTTTTCCCCGGAGCCAACATTCAGGGCTGCGGCATACGCCTCCAGTTCGGCCCAGGTGGTGGGTGGCGACTCCGGATCCAGGCCCACTTCGGCGTAGTGGTCCTTGTTCCAGTACAGGTAGCGCACGTCCGTGCCCCAGGGCAGGCCGTAGATGCTACCTTCCCAGACGGTCTCGTCCAGCTGCACCGGGGTGTAGTCGTCCCGATTCAGATCGGAGGCATCAAAGAGGGCCGTGATGTCCTGATAGAGGCCCTTGGCGGCGAACTGCAGAAAGGTGTGGCGGTTCTGCATGGCCGTGTCGGGGCCAGTGCCCGCGGACACCGCGGTCATGAATTTCTGGTCTCCAAAGACGATGTCCCCGATTTCGGTCGGGTTTACCTCGATGTGGGGCAGCGTGTCGGGCACGGCATCCCATATCGCCTCCCAGGTGGGGCCGGAGAACCCCCAGTGGTTCAGGGTCACCTTTTCCATGGTCATGCCCGCGTCCTCCGCGCCGGTGGCGGGAACTTCAGGGGCTACGCAGGCGGCCAGCAGCACGCCGGCGGTGGCGGTCCCGGAGATGTGCAAAAACTGACGTCGCGAAAGCGCGCGCGGCTGGATCATTGTGGCTCCTCTCTTGCTGAAATGTGTCGCGGAGACACACCATTATATATGGATACCCTGATATATGGACGCCTTGACAGGTGGGAAGGCAGGGCAGTTGCATCTAAACTTACTGTCAAGTTCTGGCCTCAAGATGAGAGTTTTGCCTAAATATTTGATCTAAAGTGCTGTTTTTATGATCTACAAGGCTGTAGGGCAATGATCCAAGGCCCTCATCTGTGGATCTCCCAAAGGCGGTGACAATATATTGGATTTTATATGCTCTCATTGGGATGGTGTCTGGGGGGTTTGGCCGATTTAGATGCAATCGCCCTGGGTGGGAAGGCCGCCCGTTTCTGCCGGATGGAGTGGGTTGCCTCCCAGGGACCACGCACGCCTGCCAAGGCAATCCTGGCTGTCTGGAAGCAGCCAGGTCCGAACGCAAAGTCGCCTCGCCTTGCAGGGCTGACTCGGGGCGTGACCACCGTGCAGCACTTGAACGGGCCATGACAAAACACAATCTCGAACAACTTCAGGTCATGTGGCTCGACAGCGCTGCAATCGCCCGCCGCGCTTGGCCAGACGAATATGGCGTGCGCGGCTGGAGCCTCAAGAACATCGCGAAGAACCTTGGCATCTCCTTTACGCATCATGATGCGCTGGAAGACGCCAGAGCAGCCGCAGAGATCGTCCTTCGTGCCTGCGACGCATCCACACTGGATATCACGGGCTGGTTGAGAAGGATCAGGCAACCGATCAAGCAACCCACAATCTCGTCTGCACAACCGGTGCGAAGAGAAGGCAACACGGAGGGGCCGTTATACGGAGAAACAGTTGTCTTCACGGGCTCGCCCAAGATTCCAAGACGAAAAGCAGCCGATCTGGCGGCAACCAGTGGCTGTCACGTGGTTCCCAATGTCACCAAGAAAGCCACGATACTCGTGGTTGGCACTCAGAACAAAAACGTGCTTAACGGATACGAGAAAAGCAGCAAACAGCGGAAAGCAGAATCTTTGATTGCTCGGGGGGCGAACATTCAAATTCTATCGGAACAGGATTTTTTTGAAATGGTCTGAACCTTGATCGGGATCAAGCCGAATCCGCGTCATCTGAGCATCGCGGAAATTGACACGCAGGACAAGGCTCGCCGGACAGGCATTCCCGCGGACCGTTGGGATCCAGGGGCCCGCCACTCCCGCGGGGCAGCCATGCGAGCGTGGGAATCGGGGGACCGGGCCATGCTGCACTCCCGCTCGGAAAGGGCGCACACGACTCATGGCATATGCACGCCACCCCTTCTCACACAGGCTCTCAGCCGCTTGCGCATGCATCCCGGCTACATTTCAGACCCGAGGACATTGACACTTTGGAAGCGGCCGGTGATGCCGCACATCCCTCCCCGCCAAGCCGGTGAAGCCAGAGGAAGGCCCCCCTGAAACTCCTTCGCGCGCTGGCTGGGCGCTCAGTGGCGAGCGGTCAGATGCCGCGGGCCTGCATCTCCTGACCCAGAGAGCCCAAAGCGCTGCGGAAAAAACGCGATTTGGCTGGCAAGTGCTTGCACATACCAGCCCGGCCTCCATCGGCGACAGCCGTCCAGAAATGCAGGCAGCGAAACGCGGGGGCGACTGACCAGCCTGCCATCAGGCCCGTCAGGCCGTTTTTGCCGCAGCCGGCCTGTCCCTCAGCCGTAGGAAGACCATGATCGGCAAGGCACAGAAGAGGGTCCAGACAAAGAAGGGCAGGCCTGCACCCAACTCGGCCAAGGAATTCCCCAGGGGCGGTGCCACGGCACCGCCCAGCCGCAGGCCCGTCATGGCCAGACCCAATGCCCCACCGGCATAGGCCGGACCCACATCCTCGCTCTCCATCAGGCGCGTGATGAAAATGCCCATGAAAGCATCCCGCGCCAAGCCCCCGAACACCGCCGCGGCGTAGACGAACCCGCCTGGCAGCAGAGGCAGGGCCACGGTGGCCACCGCCAGCATGGCAGAGCCCAGCAACAGAAACATTCTGCGCTGGCCCGTGGCGTCCGACAGCAGGGCAATGGGCATGGTGGCCACCATGCTGGCAATGTGGAACGACGAAGTGGCTAAGTCGGCTCCCACTGTGGTCCAACCCAGTGTGCGCAGATAGAGGGGCAGGTACCCGAGCACGCCTTGCACACAGGCGCCGAAGCCGAACACGGCCAGGCAAATGCGCCGCACGTCGGGGATGGCCCAGACGTGCCGCACGCTCTGCACCAGACTCATGCCCAAGGCATCTGGGTTGCGGTCTGCGACTCCGGTATGGTGCGGCACGGCCAGCCATGCCAGACCCACAAGCACGCTGGCCGCGCCAGCCACGGCCAGCACGTTGCCCCACCCGCCCAAGGCCGGAGAGAGATACGTGGCTGCTGTGGACGTTCCCAGCACGAAGCCGAAGGCCATGCCCACGGAGACCCCCCCGTTCGACAGAGCCAACTGCCGTCTGGGGAACACCTGCGCCCCTGCCTTGTGCAGATTGATGGGGATCAGGGCAGCGAAGGGTCCGGCCAACAGCGTAAGCAGGAGCAGCGCCTCGAAGTTGGGGGCGAATCCCCTGGCCGCGTTGAGGACCCCGGCAATCACGCAGGCGGCCACCAAGGACGCGCGGGCCCCAAACCGGTCGCTGAAACTGCCACCCAATACCGAAGTCAGGATCCCCGACAGGGATTCGGCCCCCCAGATGATGCCCACCTGCACCAGACCCAGGCCCAAATCCCTGGATATCTCCGCGAAGAGGACGGCCAAGGCCATGCGCGGAGCCGCGCCGGCCAAGGCTGCCGAAACGAACATCAGGCCCCAGATGGACCACTTGGTGGACACCCCGGTCTCGGCTGTGGAAGCCGGGGCTTGGGCCGTCCTCAAAGGCCCGCCGCCTGCGGGGGTTGAGCACGAAGCAAGACGCCAGCGATTCGGCGGCGTAATCCGGTGTGATTGGTCACGTCAGGTGGCCCGGTGCAGGATCCACGAGGCATCTGCCAGTCGGGACAGATTCACACAGTGCACAAAGGAAATCGATGCGGGTCACTGTATCACAGCCCAGACCATCCGGCACTGTGCCCAGTCCTGCACTGCCGGCTTTGCCAGGACAGCGGCTTCGGGACAAAGTCCACAAGGAACCTGATTCCCAGGATCGCATGTGGCCCATTCTGTCAACGCCGATCGGCCCCCCACGCCACGATGCCCGCACAGGGTCGGACCGGGGAGGTTCTGGACGCGGAATGGCTGTCAAGGAAATTCCTTTCCGGGGTTGGGATGGCAGCAAGACCTTGGCGCTGCGCAAGTGCCCTTGGGCGCAGGACAATCGCAAAGTCGCAGGTTCAGGATGGATTGTGGCGCGTTGCGACTGGACATGCATTGGAGTGGATGATGCCTCTGGAAGAATGGAGCAGGGGCCAGGCAGGCTGCAAGCTGGATACCATGCAGAAAAGCAGACGCGTGCCTATGCTGTCTTCTGACTTTTTGCGATTGCCCGGCCTCTTGGCGTGCAGCCTTACTGCCGGTCCAGCCTCCCGTTATAATGGGCTTCTGTGGACAAAAACCCACAACAGGGGCTCCAGGACCGGCAATGCACACTCTGATAGACCAGATCCAAGACTTGCGTTATGAAGCCCCTTTGCCCCAGAGTCTGGTTTCGGGCTTTCAGGAAGTGTCCGGCACGCCTCTGCCGGACATAAGAGGTCAGGTGCGCCGGACTCTCGCCGAGACAGGCCTGCTGCAGCCCATACAACCTGGCCAGGGCGTAGCCATAGGCTGTGGTAGCCGGGGAGTGTCCAATCTCCCGGAGACAGTCAGCACGCTGGTCACGGCGGTGCGAACCCAAGGCGGGTCCCCCTATATTTTCCCGGCCATGGGCAGTCACGGGGGCAGCACGGCAGCCGGACAAACAGAGACGCTGGCGCACTTGGGGATCACCCAGGAAACTGTGGGAGCTCCAGTGCGAGGCACCATGGAAACCCAAACAACCGTGCAAATGCCAGACGGTCCGCAGCTGTACCAAGGGCTGGACTCGGCCGCCGCGGACCATGTCATTCTGGTGAACCGCATAAAGCCACACACCAGCTTTTCCGGGTGGGTGGAGAGTGGTCTCTCCAAGATGTGCGTCATCGGCCTGGGCAAGCTGACCGGAGCCCAGGCCTATCACGCGGGCGGCCTGGATGTCTTCATTCACGGGCTGGCGGTGGCGGCGCAGCTGCAGGTGCAGCACACCAATTTGCTGGGCGGCCTGGCCCTGGTGGAAAACGCCCGCGAGGAAACCATTGCCTTGCAGGCCCTCACGGCCGTGGAATTCGGCGGCGCTCAGGAAAACGCATTGCTGCAAATGGCCCGCGCCCACATGCCGCGCATCCCGGTGTCGCCCGTGGATGTGCTGGTGGTGCGCCAGATGGGCAAGGACATTTCGGGCACCGGCATGGACACCAACGTCATTGGCCGCTATGCCATTCCCGGTGTGGCGGATGATCCGCACCCGCACATTACCACGATCGCGGCCTTGTCCTTGACCCACGGCACGCAGGGCAACGCCAACGGCCTGGGCCTGGCCAACGTCATCTCGGCCCGCCTGCTGGCGGCCACCAACTGGCACAGCACCTACACCAATGCGCTGGCGGCCGGAGTCATGGGGCTGCGCAAAGTGGCCATGCCCGTGGTGCTGCCCCATGATCGGGCCGTGGTGGAAGTGGCCTTGCGCTGCAATCGACGTCCCCCTGCACAGGCACGCATGCTGTTCATTGAAGACACGCTCTCACTGGACCATGTCTGGCTAAGCCCCAATCTGGCGGTGGACTGGGCGGCCCAGCCTGGCTGCCGTCTGGGGCCGGAAGTGCCCCTGTCCTTTGCAGACTGCGGAGCCATGGTCCAGCCTTGGGACCTGACTTGAGAAAGCGCCGCTGCAAGCGCATGGCAGGGCACTCTCACCCGCCATTGCCGCTCCTGTTTTCCTGGCAATCTCGCCCTGGCCCCACGGTGTCTGCCGCTCGGCCCTCCGCGTCCAGTCACCTGTGCCTTGACCAGGCCTCTGCAACGCCCCTTTCCGCGGGAGGTGGAAGTTGAACTCCCTGCACCGGCAACTGACCCAATTGGCCCGTGAACGCATTCTGGTGCTGGATGGCGCCATGGGCACCATGCTGCAGAACGCAGGGCTGTCGGCAGCGGACTATGTCGGGAAACGGTTCCAGCATCATGACAAAGAACTCAAGGGCTGCCATGACATCCTGTGCCTGACGCGGCCCGCCGTCATTCAGGGGATCCATGCCCAGTACCTGCAGGCCGGCGCAGATTTCATCTCCACCAACACCTTTACGGCCACCCGCATCGCTCTGGCCGATTTCGGGCTGCAGGATCTGGCCTACGAAATCAACATGACCGCAGCCCGGGTGGCGCGGCAGGCCGTCGCGGACATGGAGGCCCAGACTCCAGAACGACCCCGCTTCGTGCTGGGCTGCATGGGCCCCACCAACGTCACGGCCTCCATTTCACCGGATGTCAGCAATCCCGGCTACCGCAACACGTCATTCGCGGCCCTGGAAGCCGCCTATCACGAGCAGGCCCGGGGCCTGGTGGACGGCGGCGCGGATGTGCTGCTGATCGAGACCGTATTTGACACCCTCAACGCCAAGGCGGCCCTTTTCGCCGTGCAGCGCCTGTTTCAGGAGCAGGGACGGCGGCGGCCCGTCATGGTGTCCATCAGCGTCGTGGATGCCAGCGGCCGCAACCTGTCGGGACAGACCCCTGAGGCCTTCTGGTATTCCGTCCGTCACGTGCGGCCCTTTGCGGTGGGCGTGAACTGCTCCCTGGGCACCCAGGACATGCTGCCCCATGCCGTGGCCCTGGCGCGCGTGGCCGACACCCACGTGCACGTCTATCCCAATGCCGGTCTGCCCAATGCCTTCGGAGGCTATGATGAAACTCCCATGGAAATGGCCGCGGCCCTGCGGGCCGCGGCGCGGCGCGGAGATTTGAACATCGTCGGCTCCTGCTGCGGTTCCACCCCGGATTTCACCGCCGCCCTTGCCGCCGCGGTCGCGGATGTGCCGCCGCGCACAATCCCGGCCGACACGTCCGCCCGCACCGTGCTGGTGGGCATGGAGCCCTGCTTCATCACCCCCGAGTCCAACTTCGCGAACATCGGGGAACGGACCAACGTCACGGGCTCGGCGCGCTTCCGCAAGCTGGTCCTCGCCGAAAACCACGAAAAGGCGGTCACCGTGGCCTCCCAGCAGGTGGCCAGCGGGGCCCAGATGCTGGACATCAACTTCGATGACGGCATGTTGGACGGCGTGGAGTGCATGACTCGCTTTCTGCGCCTAATTGCCGGGGAACCGGACATTGCCCGCGTGCCCGTGGTCCTGGATTCCTCCCGCTGGGAAGTCCTGGAGGCCGGCCTGCAACACGTGCAGGGCAAGGCCCTGGTCAATTCCATCAGCCTCAAGACAGGCGAGGAGGAATTCCTGCGGCAGGCCCGTCTCTGCATGCAATACGGGGCCGCCGTGGTGGTCATGGCCTTTGACGAGGCGGGGCAGGCGGCCTCCCGGCAGCGCAAGGTGGAGATCTGCACCCGGGCCTACCGGCTGCTGACGGGCATCGGCATGGACCCGGCCGATATCGTCTTTGATCCCAACATCCTGACCGTGGCGACCGGCATGGAGGAACACAACGACTACGCGGTGGCGTTTCTGGAGGCCACCCGGGAGATCAAGGCCACCTTGCCCGGCTGCAAGGTCAGCGGGGGCGTCAGCAACATCTCTTTCTCCTTTCGCGGCAACAACATGGTCCGGGAAGCCATGCACTCCGCCTTCCTGTATCACGGGATGCAGGCCGGGATGGACATGGGCATCGTGAACGCCGGCCAGCTCCCGATCTACTCCCAGATCCCGGCAGAACTGTTGATGCATGTGGAGGATGTGCTGCTCAACCGCCGGCCCGATGCCACCGAGCGGCTGGTGGCACTGGCCGAGAGCTTCCGGGGGACCAGGACGGGCCGCCGGACCCAACCCGACCTGGCCTGGCGCGAGGCTGCGGTTACGGAACGCCTTGCGCATGCCTTGGTACAAGGCATAGATGCCTATGTCGAGAAGGATGCCGAGGAGGCCCTGGCCCAACTGGGCCAGCCATTGCGGGTCATTGAAGGGCCTCTCATGGAGGGCATGAACCAGGTCGGCGATCTCTTTGGCTCGGGGCAGATGTTTCTGCCCCAGGTGGTCAAGAGCGCCCGCGTCATGAAGAAAGCCGTGGCTTGGCTGACCCCCTATATTGAAGCCGACAAGCAGGCCTCGGGCCGGGCACAGGCGACGCCCCTGATCGTGATGGCCACGGTCAAGGGCGATGTGCACGACATCGGCAAGAACATCGTGGGGGTGGTGCTGGGCTGCAACGGCTACGACATCAAGGACCTGGGCGTGATGGTGCCCAGCCACAAGATCCTGGAGACGGCGCGGGCCCTGGACGCCGACATCGTGGGTCTGAGCGGCCTGATTACGCCTTCCCTGGATGAAATGACGCACGTGGCCAGCGAGCTGCAACGAGCCGAATTCGACCTGCCGCTCCTGATCGGCGGGGCCACCACGTCCCGGATGCATACGGCCCTGAAGATAGACCCCGAGTACCGGGGGGCTGTGGTCCACGTCACGGATGCGTCCCGCAGCGTGGGCGTGGTGGAGCGGCTGCTGAATCCCCGCACCCGGGATCGGTTTGTCCACGAGAAGAAAGCCGAGTACGCCCACTTGCGCACCAGCTACGGGAACCAGAAGGGGACACCGCGCCTGTTGTCGCTGGAGGATGCGCGGGCGCGGCGGTTCCGCTTTGCACTCCCGGCTGCGGACATCCGGCAGCCTGCCGCATGGGGCGTGGCCTGCTGCATGGATGTGCCCTTGCAGACGCTGGAACCATACATTGACTGGTCCCCGTTCTTTCATGCCTGGGAAATGAAGGGCGTGTATCCCGACATTCTGCATCATCCGCACAAGGGCGCGGAGGCCCGCAGACTGTGGCAGGATGGCCAGGAGATGATGGACCGCATCCTGCGGGAGCAACGGATACGCGCGAAAGCCGCCTGGTGCCTCTATGGAGCCCAGAGCGAAGACGAAGACATACACATTTTCGGGAACGGCCATTGGGATGTGCCGTTGGCCACCTTCCACATGCTGCGGCAACAGGAAGACAAAGGGGCCAGCCGTCCGCAGCTGTGCCTCTCTGACTTCATCGCACCCCGCGGCCAGGGCACTCCGGACTACATGGGCTGCTTTGTGGTGACGGCGGGCCTGGGCGTGCAGGAATTCTCGGAGGCACTGGCGGCCCAACTCGATGACTACGGCTCCATCATGGTCAAGGCCCTGGCGGACCGATGGGCCGAGGCCTGCGCGGAATGGCTGCATGAAAAGGTGCGCCGGCAAGGCTGGGGCTACGCTCCGCAGGAGCGGCTGGATGGGGCGGGTCTCATCCAGGAGGCCTACCGCGGGATTCGACCCGCGCCCGGCTATCCGGCCTGCCCGGAACACAGCGAGAAGCGGCTGCTCCTTGATCTGCTGCGGGCCGAGGAGAACATCGGAGTGTCCCTGACCGAATCCTTTGCGATGTGGCCCGCGGCTTCGGTCAGCGGCTTCTTTTTCGCCCATCCCGAGGCCCGGTACTTCACGGTGGGACGGCTGGGCCGGGACCAGGTGCAACGCTATGCGGCAGCCAAGGGCGTACCCTTGGAGCAGGCGGAAAGGTGGCTTCGTCCCCAGCTGGGCTACATGCCCTGATGCCAGGCCTGGGAAGTCTCCGGCCATGGCTGGTCAAAGTCAGTCTGACCGTTATAATATTTTGAACACACTTGCGCGGGACGGATATTTGCACGAAGCGCCGGGCATGCAACAGACTGACCTTAGGTATGGAGAGAATGCTGCGTAGGCAGGAGCGGGCAGACTGTATGCCATCTCCGGTACACACCCAAGGAAAGGTCGGCACGGCTTGGAGGTGTGCAGATTTTTTCTGCGGCATTGGCGGTTTTCACTTGGCGGCCGAGAGACTGGGTCTGCAGGTAGTCACCGCCTGCGACATCGATGCAGAAGCGCGGCGGGCCTATGAAGCCAATTACGGGTTGCAGCCATTGGGCGACATCACCGCGCTGCACACCGACGATGTCCCCGACTTTGACCTTTTTTTTGCGGGCTTTCCCTGCCAGCCTTTTTCCATCATAGGCAACAAACAGGGGTTTGCCGATCCCCGCGGCACGCTGTTTTTCCAGATACTGCGCTTCCTGGAAGCTAAGCGGCCAGTCGGGTTTGTCCTGGAAAATGTCAAGCAACTGTCCACCATGCAGCAGGGTAAGGTATTGACGTGCATCCTGACCGAGCTGGCCGATTTGGGCTATGCCGTGCAGCACAAAGTGTTGAATGCGCTGGATTTCGGACTGCCCCAGAAGCGTGAGCGGACCCTCATCGTCGGGGCGGCAGCATCATTGGGCACATTCGCGTGGCCCGAGCAGACATGGCCCATGCAACCCTTGGCCGAGATCCTGGACCCGAATCCGGATCTGAAGCATTTCGTGTCGGATTTCATAAGGCACAAGCGACAGAGAGCGCACACGGCAGAGGTGTCGCCTTCCATCTGGCACGAAAACAAGGCAGGAAACATTTCCAGTCACGCATGGTCCTGTGCCTTGCGAGCCGGAGCCTCCCACAATTACCTGCTGGTGGATGGCGAACGCAGGCTGACGTCCCGAGAGCAATTGCGGCTTCAGGGATTCCCTGCCGACTGGAACATTGTGTGCACCGATGCCCAGACTCGAAAACAGGCGGGAAACGCTGTGCCTGTGCCCATGGTGCAAGCGGTGATTGAAAGGCTCCTGGATGTCATACCAGAATCCCCGGCTGAGAGGCAGCGGTCGCCGCAGTAGGGGGCCGCATCCCCTCGGCGAGCTCCCGGAACATGTGCTGACCTCTCTGGGCCAGCAGTTGGTCTATTGGCTGGCCATTGGTCAGAAAGACCTTCCGGGAAACAGTTTTGGTCCGATGTTTGCAAGGGCGGTGGATGGACAGATTCTCTCCGGTTCCACAGGCATTGCGGACATTGCCCAGGGCCAGTGTGCCTGGTCTGTGAAGACGGTCAAGTACAGTCGCCCTTTCACCACCAGGAAAATCCGGATCATATCCGGTCGCAACTCCCCCAGGTACTCCTTCGACCTGGAGAATCCCTATGCGGATCTGGCAGCCACCGGACGCGCAGTGCTGGAGATCTGGAATGCCAGAGTCAGCGAGGCAAGAGCCTTGTATCCGGATTTGCGGGGTGTGGTATTGATTCGGAACATGGAGCACAGGGAATTCCTGCTGTTTGAGAGGGAGATCCATATGTACACCCCCAGGAATTTCAAGTGGACTCTCAACCCGACGCGCAACTTCATCGGCACTGAAAAGGCAACGGGAAATCACAAGTTCACGTGGCAAAGTCATGGCAGTCAATTCACCGTCCATTGGGATGTACCTGTTGCAGCCCGCCAGCTGACCATCGTGCCGGAGATACCACAGATCGAGCCTCAGGCCGTTCTGGAGCGGATAGGGTTTACAGAGGATTGGCTGAAAACTTCATGAGTGATGCAACACAGGTATTGGGGACGAGGATGAGGCGTAGAGTATTGGTCACCGGTCCGGCTGGGCGTATTGGCATTTCCTTCACCGAATACGCCCGCGCGCGCTACCGACTGCGGTTGGGCATTCGGTCCACCCCGATGCCGGATCATCTGGCAGATTTGGAGACTGTCAGCCTGGACATTTCCGATCTGGAATCTTGCCGAGCCGCCTGTCGCGGCATGGATGCCGTCGTGCATCTGGCCGCGGAGGCCAACGCCGGGGCGGACTTTTACGCCACGCTGCTGGAGCGCAATGTGAAAGGCGTATACAACATCCTGCAGGCCGCCGTAGACGAAGGATGCCGGCGCGTGGTGCTCTCTTCCAGCATTCAGGCCGTCTCCGGCTATCCGCTGGAACATCAGGTGCAGGAAGACTCGCAGCCCCGTCCCCTCAACATGTATGGGGCCACCAAAGCCTTTGCCGAAGCCGTGGGACACGTCTATGCCCATGCCCACGGCCTTTCCACCCTGGTGGTGCGCATTGGCACGTTTGAGCACAACCGTCCCCAGTTCGACATCAATGGCCGCAACCTCAGCACCTTTGTCAGCGCCCGCGACATGTCCACCCTGCTGGCCTGCTGCGTGGATGCAGATCCGGACCTCAAGTACGGCATCGTACATGGGGTCTCCAACAACCGCTACAAGCGCCTGGGCCTGACCCAGACCCGGGCCCTGGTGGGATACACCCCCCAGGATGACTCCTTCACGCACTTCAACATCAACATCCCCTATCGGGACAGGTGGTACGAGGAGACCCAGACTTCCCCATCGTCTTCGGAGTCGTAACGGCTTCCAAGTCTTGTCTTTGCAACAGCAGGAGAATCCCTTATGTCCACCCCGATTCGTCTGTCCGTAATTGGCGCTGGCAGCGCCACCTTTTCCCTGGGTCTGGTGAAAGACATCTGCCTCACGGAAAGTCTGGCTGGCAGCGAGATCAGCTTCATGGATGTCGACACTCAAAGACTGGAAATGATCCACAAGCTCGGCTCACGCTACGCCAATGAACTGGGACAGAACCTCCGCTTCGAATTGACAGACAGCCTGGAAGCCACGCTGCAAGACGCGGATTTCGTCATCAACACCGCGTCGGCCCATTCCCACTACAAGCAGCGGGATATCCGGGAACTGGTGGAAAAATACGGCTATTACTACGGTGGCGGCGTAGGCGGCAGCAACTACTACAACCTGAATCTGATGATGGACGTGGTGCGCACCATGGAGCGCATCTGCCCTGAAGCCTGGCTCATCCAGTCCGGCAATCCCGTGTATCAGGGCTGCACCTTGATGACCCGCGAGAGCGACATCAAGATCTGCGGTCTGTGTCACGGCCACTACGGGGTATACGGCATCGCCCGCGTGCTGGGTCTCGCCGATGAAAAGGACATCACCTGGCAGGCCCCCGGACTCAACCACAACATCTGGCTGAACCATTTCTATTACAAGGGCGCAGACGCGTATCCACTGCTGGAGCAGTGGATCGCGGAAGAGGCGGAAGAGCACTGGGAGACCCACGTGGCCCAGAGCACCCATGACATTCAGATGTCCCGGGGTACCATTCACCAGTACCGCATGTTCGGCCTCATGCCCATTGGCGACACGCCGCGACGCGGCGGGTGGTGGTATCACACTGGCCTGCCCACCAAGAAGCACTGGTTTGGCGAACCCTTTGGCGGTCCGGACACGCACATTGCCCGTCCCTACTATGTCAAGAACCTGGAAAAGAAGATGGCCCATATGACCCATGTGGCCAACGATCCCAAGGCTTCGCTGCTGGCAGAGTTCGGACAGGAGAAAACGCGCGAGCAGCAGGTTCCCATCATTGACGGACTGGTCAATGACAACGAGGGCCAGTTCCAAGTCAATGTCCCCAACTACGGGGCCTTGGCCGGCGTGCCCGACGATGTCGTGGTGGAAGTCCCGGCCATCGTCAACAAGATGGGCATTCAGCCCGTGCGCGTGGATCCGCTGCCTGACAAGATCATGTTGGAGCAGATCCTGCCCGAATGGCTGCACATGGAGCAGGAATTGCTGGCGTACCATGACGGCGACCGGCGCTCCCTGTTGCTGCAGGCCCTGGAAAGCAACCAGACCCATGATTACGATCAGGCGCTCAACGCCTTGGAAGACGTGCTGGCCCTGGAAAGCAACCAGGCAATGAACGCCCATTATCAATACGGGATTGGCGATGCCCTGATCCGGGAACGGCTGGGCGCCAACTCGGCCAACGGCAGTCAGGCTGCATGAGCCACCCCTCCGTCCAGGTGCGGGAGCTGCCTGTCGCCCATGTGGATGACCGCGCGAGCCTGGACCAGGTTGCCGCGCTGCTGGCCCGTATTCACGGGCCAGCATACCAATTTGCGGTCCGGAGTTTTCGGGGATCCCTGCAGCTCTACCCGACTCCGGACCGGCTGGTGGCCTGCTGCTTGCTGCACACCCACCGCGCAGGCGTCACGCTGTATCCAGGAGACCTGGTGCGCGGTCCGGAGGCCGGCATTCGTTGCCACCCCGCAGCCGGAGACTTGCACGAAGTCACGGAACGGTGCCACTCCGCAGTCTGGCCTGGCGATACGTTGTGCGTGGACGGCCGGTCCCGTTCCATGGCTGGCCTTTCCGGTCAAGGCGCCTTCCTTGAGGTCTCCGCCCCCTTGACAGAGTACCAGGCTCCGCGCCTGACCCTCCTGCGGAACCTGGCGGACCAGCCCGGAGGCTGTGCCGCCTACCCCGGGGCCTTCCGGCGGGAGGCCCTGCCCCCTGTGCAGCCTGCCGCAGGGGCCGACGACGCAAGGGGAGTCAACCGTCTCAACATGCATGCCCTGGACATGCGCACCGACCGCGAACCCCCGCCGTCGCGCCATCATCACGGGCCTGTGCCCCTGTCCGCGGAGACTTCTGTCCCACACACGGAGACTGCGTTGGTGCTGCCCCGTGACCTGTATGGGCTCCCGGACCACGCTAGTGGCCAGGAAGAGCATGTCGTGCTCTATCCAGATCCTCTGACAAACGCTGCAAGCCAGATCCAGGTGCCTGTCCGGCCTGGGTCCATTGTGGTCACGCCGGGCACTGCGGACTGGACCATGGGCCATTCCTTTGCCAATGCCTTTGCCATGCTGGTGGCCATTCCCGGGTTTGTATCCCCTTATCGCCATCTACCTTAATATTGGGACATCTGCAAATCACCTCACCTGAAACAGATCAAACCAGAACGGCCCTCTGGCAGACCGTATGTATGCTGCATCCGCCTGGCAGATCCAGCCGTGCAGATCAGACCCAAACACTTCACCGCGCGGTCCCGCGCGCCAAGCTGCAGGCGCTGCCCTTGTCGCCTGCAATTCCAGATGGTTCTGACCCACAGTATGCGGATCTGTGTGGCCCCCGCCGGAAGACGCCTCGTACGACGTGGGACGTGGGGTGCAGTGCTCTGACCACTGCCAAAACCATCGCCCTAGGGGTTCTGGGGCCCGTCCGTGAAAGCCCCGGGGTTCCGATACAATACGGGCCGAAAGCCCCCGGAGACGCAGGATGATCCCGCAACTGCCGTTCGGCGGCGACGACTTCGTCCATATCCAGACTCACGCCGACTTCCTGTACGTAGACAAAACGTCCCGCATTGCAGAACCGTTCGCGCCCGGCCGCAGTCGTCACCTGTTTCTTGCCCGGCCGCGGCGGTTCGGCAAAACCCTGCTGCTTTCCACAGTGGAGGCCCTGTTTCAGGGTCGCCACGACCTGTTTCAGAACACGTGGATCGGGCAGGAGGGGCATTGGGACTGGGAGGGGCGCATACATCCTGTGCTGCGCCTGGATCTGGGCTTGCGTGGCGTACACGACGCGACGCGGTTGGAAGCCAAACTGCGTGATCTGGTGTACCACCAGGCCCGACGACGCCGGATTCCATTGCCGCCCGACAAGGATCCCGACTGGGCCCTGCTGCTGCTGATTGAAGAGATGGCCGAGGCCGCCGGCTGCAAGGTCGCGATCTTGGTGGACGAGTACGACACCGCGATCACGGAGAACCTGGACCGCCCCAAGGCGCTGCCCTCGATTCTGGATGTCCTGCGCGCGTTCTACGGGACCTTGAAGTCCAGCAGCCCCTACATTGAGTTCACGCTGATGACCGGCATCACACGGTTGGCCCGCGCTGGCCTGTTCTCCGGCGCCAACCATCTCGCGGACCTCTCGCACCGGCCCGCGGTGAATGGCCTGTTGGGCTTCACGGACGCCGAACTCCATGCGCCGCGCGTGGCGGCCCTCGTGGCGCAGGGTGCCTGCCATCTGCACTGCGCGCCGGAAGAACTGTACATGGCCCTGGAGCGAGAGTACAACGGATATCGCTTCGCCGCGGGACAGGAATCGGTCTACAACCCCTATACACTGGCCGGATGCCTGGAGGAACTGGCCGATCCCGATGCGGCTCGCCAGTGGAGTCTGGATCGCATGCCTCGCTGCTGGATTGACACGGGCATGCCGGCCCTGCTGTTGCGTGCACTGCAGGCCCATGCGCCCGCGGAACCCGACGATCCAGACCTGTCGGATCCGCAGGAACTGGAAAGGGCCCCTTTCGACGTGTCCCGGCCCCGCATGGGGCGGCCCTCATGTACCAGACCGGCTACCTGACCCGTGGCCCCGGCCCCGAGGCCGAACTGGTCTTTCCCAACCGCGAAGTGCAAGAGGCGTTTCAGAAGGACTTGACCCCCTGGTGGAAGGCTCAGCACCAGGCCTGGCAAGACGACTGGGCCGGTCCGACAGCCGGGCTCCGCCGCGCTGGCCTGACAAACGCTTGGGAACGCGGCGATGCCGACGGCTCCCTGCATTGGCTGAACTCTGTGTTGGCGGCCCGGGGCCGACCGCTACCCGGCTTGCCGGAGAGTGCACGTCAAATGGTCGCCTACGAGACGTACTGGCAGAACCTGCTGACCGTGCTGTGCGACGCCCTGGGGTTGCCCACGTTTGTCGAGGTGCCCGCTGGCTCCGGTCGCGCCGACCTGGCTGTGGAGTGGGAGCGCGGTCTGTGCCTGGTGGAGTTGAAGATCGGGGAGGGTCCCGAGGCCGGACTGCGTCAGGCGTTCCAACGGAACTACCCCGCCCTGTTCCAAGGACGGAATCGCCCTGTGGTCGTGATGGGGCTGCAAATCGACCGCAAGACCCAAAGGCTGACGAGCTGCCGCCTGCACCGTCTGGGCCGGTTCCACCCCCAGACGGAACGCTGGGATCACGAACCGTTCACCCATTCGTCGGCTGAGTTGCAGGGATGGTCCGATGCGGATCGCGCGGCCTACGTGGACAGGACGCCGCTCCGCCCGGAATCAGATCAGCCGCCAACTCCACGGGAGTCTGGGTACCCAATCGGCTAGGCACCGGACCCGCATTTTTCGTCTGCAGGGCGGCGGCGCAGCGCGCATCTCACCATGCCTGTCCGCGGGCCATCGAAAGCAGCGAAGCTGCAAATGATCTCTGCCCACGTCTGCCATGGTGTCATGCCACTGTTTGTAGTGAGGACAATCTCGCAAGATCCTGGGAAGTCCGGCTAGGCGAGTGTTGCCCCATCCGTCACCTTCTTGTAAAGGGGAAATGCGAATTTTATTCTCGCGGAAGGATGCGTTTCAAAATGCTGATTGATCTTTTCAGGGCCCGAGGCTGTGTCTCGGCCTCTTGAAGCACCTGGGCTTTCGCAGGCGCCTTCATGCCTTGAGCCACTATGTCGGGATCGACGAACAGCAGAGCCTCGAATTCGTGGAGCATCAGAAAGGGACGGAAGCGGTGATCCGGAAAGAAATCCCGCATCGCTGATTCCACTTGCTTTACACACACATGCGGGTCGCCGATGAGAGATCACGCTGGCCGGGGAAATCCACAGGCAGGGCGCAATAGTCCAGAAATGTTGTGATCATCGACGCGTTCGAGTCCCGAAGCAAGGGACGCAGATTTTGCTTGAACTGGTCAAAACTACGGATGCCACCCTTGAAATCCGAACCGGATATCACCCGCTTTGTCGTAATGATCGTAGGTTGCAACAAGACATTCTGGGTCCAGAAATGAGGGGCAAGGACTGTCTTCACATATTGTTCTTCGGTCTGACCTTCAACCAAAAAGGTACGCGTGAGCACCGCGACTTTCAATGGGCACCAGCAGGATTGGCCTGCAGTGCCGCTTGCTGGGACCACAGGCTGGATGACAACGGCGATCGTGGGGATGCGCCTGACGTATCCCCACCCGGAAAGATATCCAGCCTTACGCTTGCGCTGACCGGTGTGATCGATGGATCTTGACGCGCGAGACACAGCAGCTCAGCGTAGCGCGCCGGACAGCAGGGTTCGTGATGCTTCCACCCCGTTAGGGTGGAGCGGACATCAACCTCGCTCCCGCCCGGAGAAACGGTATGGTGTTCAGCCGCTTCGCTGTCGCAAGGCCCAAAAGATCCAAATGGTATTGAACACTGCTATTGCTCCGGCAGCGATCCAAAGGCCAGTGCCGAGAGCCGGACTAACCTGCAAGCCGGTCCCCAACCCGACATAGAACACCACTATCGCCAGCAGAAACAGCAGTACATGCACAACAACCCGAGTGGTAATGGTCATATCATCACGCCCCTTGCCCTTGCTTTTGAGACCGTTCGCAGACATAAATATACGATATCCATGCTGTGTCAAGGCCCAGAAATGGACCATTCAATCATAATTGCCGATCTCGAACAGGGGCCATGAAAGTCACCAACGATGTGCTGTGCCCGCAGATGTCGAGGCAACACTCTGGTGTCTTCTTGTGCCAAGGCCAACGCAAGGTCAGAAAGTGTCACAAGACAGCACATATTTTCCGGCATGGCATCCGGATTTTGGCCTGTTGTGCCTTTGTCCACTCGTCCAGAAGCATCATTGTCCCCAATGCAATGAACGGTTGCAGCGCGCAATGATCCATCCTGACTTTGCCATTGCCCTGCTTCTCCTTCGGGGATCCAACATATAGGGAGTGATCGCGATGGTAAAATTGGCGTGCGATGCGGTGATTCTGTCACGGCCCGGTTGCCATTGACGGTCCAAGGCTCTTTTGCATGGCAACGGTCCCGTCACGACGGTGCAATGGACAGGTTCCCTGATGCCGCATCTCCTTGACCTTGATCAGATAGTCAGGGGAACAGGTGTAACCTGTGGAACGGAAACGGATCTGGAGGCTGATTTCTGCAGCGGCGTCCTGTACCTCTTTACAGAGTCAGTCTTGGTGTTGTCCTGCAACATGCATGAGAGACCGGATTGCACCGCCAACCAGATTGAGCGCAATGAACCGGCCAGCGTGACAATTTCTGAAAGCACCTGCAGTCTGGATCAAGGTGTCCTTCCGATCGGAGTCCGTTGTGGGCACGCCGGGTCCTGGAGACCGGACCATGGGCCATGCCATTGAGCCTGCTTTCACCCGGCTGGTGGCCATCCCCGGCCTTGCCTCGCCCTGCCGCCGTCTGCCGTAGTCTCCTCCCATCTCGTTGCTGCATATGACGTTCGCAACTGTCCTGCGCATGGTCGGAGGATTGTTCTGGCTATCGCTCAAACACCTCACCAGCCGTCTGGGGCTTTCTTTCCTGGCTCTGATCGGCATCGTGCTGGCGGTGGGCCTGCTCAGCAGCGCGGGCTTCTTTGCGCAGGCGGTGGACCGGGTCATCCTCAATCAGGAACTGGCGGAACTCAGTGCGGCCACCAACCGTCCCGCGTTCTCGACGCGGGTCTACTTCTTCCCTTCCACGCGTGCCCGCATGGGCATACAGGCGGCGGAACGGGCAGGAGCTAGCCTCAGCAACACCATGGCCGCCGAAATCGGCCTGCCCGTCGCCCGCCGTGACCTGCAGGTGGAAAGCGGCAGCATGGCCCTGCTGCCTGTTAGCGGCGACAGCCGGTATCAGGAATCCAAGGACTACCTGTCCAGCGTCAACGTGGTCTATATCGAAGGGGTGGAACCCCATCTGCATGTCGTGGAAGGCGAAGCCTACAACTCGGCCGCCTCGTCCCCGGACATGCTGGACGTGTGGATGCACACGTACCTGGCGGACCGCATGGGGATTTCGCCCGGGGAGGAATTCGAATTGTCCCTGAATGCCTCCACAGACGGCATTCCCATGCGCATAGCCGGCATCTGGCAGGCCGCGGACGCCGGAAGTCGGTTCTGGTTCAACCCGCCGGACACCAAGTTGCGGGATGCCCTGCTGGTCAGCCGGGATTCCTATATGGGCCAGATCGAGCCGCTGATCTCCAGCCGGGCCCGCTTCGTCAGCTGGCACATCCGTCTGGACGACTCGCAGTTGAACCCCAAGTACGCCCTGGATTACGCCAACGGCTATGAACGGGGCATGGCCATCATCGACAAGTACCTGCCCGGGGCCAACCTGGACATCTCGGCCCTGGACCCGCTCCGGGAGTTTGTGGCCCGCAACACTACGTTGACCATTCAGCTGCTGGGCTTCAATGTGCCGGCCCTGGGCTTCCTGATCTATTTCCTGATCATGATCTCCGCCATCATCGCCCGTTGGCAGCAACGCGAAACCGCCATCCTGGTATCCAGGGGCCTAAGCACCAGCGGTGTGCTGGGCATGGTGATCATGGAGGAGTTTGTGCTCTTCTTTCTGGGCGTGCCGCTGGGCATCGGCTTCGGCATGCTGGTGGCCAGCTTCATGGGTTACACCGTCAGTTTTCTCAGTTTCACCTTGCGGGCGCCCATTCCCGTCTCTTTCCAGGGCCTGAACTGGTATCTCATCGGAGCCGGCCTGGCAGTGGCCCTGCTGGCCCGCACTGTGCCGGCCTGGCGGGCAGCCCGCACCAGCATCGTGGAGCAGGAACGCACACGCTTCGCCCAGCCCCCCTTCTGGCAGAGGACCTACCTGGATGTGCTGCTGATTGCGCCTACCTGGTATGCCTATGACCAGCTGGCCAATCAAGGCACTCTGGCCGCCATGGTGCAAGAGCGTACCGCGGATCTCTTCAGTGACCCGCTCCTGATCCTGGTGCCCGCCCTGTTCGTGCTGACGGCCAGTTTGCTGGTGATGCGCATCTTCCCTTGGCTGATGCGGATCCTGGACTGGGGCGCCAGCCGCACCAATTTGCTGACCCTGCATCTGGCCCTGCGCCAGCTGGGTCGATACAGCCAGCGTTACATCAATCCCCTGCTGCTGGTGATCGTGTGCCTGGCCTTGGGCATCTACACCTTTTCCATGGCGTTGAGCCTGGATCAATGGCTTTTGGACCGGGTCCGCTACTCGGTGGGCGCGGATGTCACCTTCGAACCCGTTCCGGCCTCGCCGGGAGGCTCCGATGGCGGGAGCGTAATCACAGACAGCGGCCTCTTCATTCCCACAGTGGACGAATTCACGGACCAGCCCGGCATCACGGCCGCGGCCCGCGTTGGGGAGTTCCGCGCGGAAGTGGAAATGGCGGGCGGCGACGAGTTGCGCCTGCGTTTCCTGGGCGTGGACAGACTGGACTTTTCGCAAGTGGCCTGGTTCCGGCGGGACTTCGCTCCGGACTCCCTGGGGGGCTTGATGAACCTGCTGGCCATCGAACCCCAAAATGTGCTCTTGCCCCGGGACCTGATGGCGCTGCTGGGCCTGCGGCCGGGCGAGGAATTCACCATGAAGGTCACCCTGGCCGCGGGCCAGTCCGTGACAACCCAGTTCGTGGCCATGGGGGTCTATGATCATTTCCCCACCGTGTATGAAGACGGCTTCACGGTCTTGGGCAATCTGGATCACCTCTTCTCGCTGGCAGGCTCAGATTACGGCTACCGCGTCTGGCTGAGTGTGGACGACACCGTGACCGACAAGGGTCTCAAGCAGCAGATCAAGGGCATGGGCATTGACATCAATCGCTGGCGGTTCGTGCCCACCCTCATTGCCGAAGAACAGGCCCGCATGGAACGGGTCGGCATCTTTGGCACCCTTTCAGTGGGCTTCCTGGCCGCGGCGGCCATGGCCCTGCTGGCCCTGCTGGTGCACAGCTATGCCTCGCTTCAGGATCGCATGTTCCAGTTCGGGGTGCTGCGGGCCGTAGGGGTGCTGCGGGCCCAGATCGTCGGCCAGATCAGCATCGAGTACATTTTGTTGACCAGCTACGGCACGATCGCCGGGGCCGGCATCGGCGCCGGGGCCTCCCAGATCTTCTCGCCCTTCTTCCGCGTTACCGCGGAGGTACGGGACCCGCTGCCCCCACTGGTGCCTCTCATTGCCCGCGATGAGATTGCCATCCTGGCGACCATCTTCGCGGCGGCCATCATTGTGATCGAGGTTTCGGTCACCTTCCAGGCCCTGACGCGGCGGCTCTTTGACGCGCTGCGCATGGGATATCAGGAGTAGGAGCGCCCATGCCTTTTCAGACGTTGGACATCAAGGGCATCCCCAGGTACCTGATGGATGTGGACCTGGAGGGAGAACCCTTGCATCTGCATGTGTCAGAGGTGGGCCCGGGGGAGCAGGCGCATCCGCCGCACCAGCATGGCGGCTACGAGGCCTTCTATCTGCTGGAAGGCGCAGCCATCCTGGAATTCGGGGATGAACGTGTCCATCTGGCGGCGGGGGAATCCGCAGTCTTTGACCCTCACCAGCTGCATGGCTTGGTCAATGCAGGAGACAGGCCGCTGCGATATGTGGTCATACTGGTGAACGGGACGATAGCCAATCCCTAGTCTTGGCCCATCTCTGCAGCACGTTCAATCCACCCTTGGGTCAAGGATGGAATGCCGTGCCAGGCCAGCCTGCTCCCGGGACCGTCCTGCGTTCCCGCGACGCGCGCCATGGGGGCCGGAGCGGGGCTGGGAAAGAAGCACCAAGGGGAGCAGAATCCGTGCCTGGATCCATGTGCCAGCCAGTCACGTTGGTCATGCAGTCTCATGAGCCGCCTGCCATTGATGGGTGCCAATTTGCCTTTCCTGGCGGAATGTGCAAAGTCGATGCACATGCTTGTATCAAAGGAACATGGCTGCCGTGACCAGAGTCTCTATCCCAATCACCTATCGAGTAGCGAAATTGCCTCAGTGAGAATGGAGAGAAGCCCTGTCTGACCCAAGGAAATCCCGGCTTGCATCCTCTGCGACGTTGGGAGAATTTCTCATGCCGGCATCGCCCGTTCTGGGGTGCCAGGCCTGATTGGCCACGGTTTCGCACAGCAACACAAGGTGCAGGCTGCAATGTCCCTCCAGTCCGGGGGACTCTTCTTGCAAGCGCCGGCAGCCGAAAGCCAACCTGCAGGCCCGGGCACCTTGCAACCTGCAGGGTTGCGCCTGTGGCAGCAGACATTGTCCGGAGGGTCCGGTGATCCTGGCGGTCAGTCCATGGTGGCTCCCAATGGCACAGCCATCACGCCGCAAAATCGCGACAGGCCCACTTTTGCGTCAATACTAGGCACAAATGTAATATAATGAAATTATTTGCCAAATTTGGAGGTTTGAACATGGCAAGGCGATTCCTTTTCGGTACGGAGGCGGACATGGTGGAACGAGGCCTGATCCTGGCGGCGATTGTGGCCACTGCGATGGCCGCCTGGACCACGCTGGGAACAAACATCAAGACCAAGGTGGAAGCCATCGGGGCCGCCATCCGATAGTGACTGCCAGAGTCTTGCCCTGCCCCAGCGGCTCCCGGTTTCTGCGGCAGACTCGAGGGGACATGGTCGAGGCCGCCTTGACCATGCCCCTGATGGTGCTGCTGACTCTGGCCCTGGTCAATTTCGCCTTGGTGGGACATGCTCGCAACGCGTCTCAGCACGCGGCGCACTTTGGGGCCCGGATGGGCTCCACGGCCTTTGCGGGGGCCGAGTTGCAGGCACGACACAGTGCCGAGTCGGTCTTGGACCACTGCCTGTGCCAGGCCCAGGTGGTCAAGGTAGTGGCCACCGATGTCCCGGGCGGGGAAGTGACGGTGGAGGTGCAGTGGACGGTCCAGAATTACTTTGCCCCTCTGCTCTCGGTGCTGGGCGGCACGTTGCCGGACACTTTCACGGGCACTGCTGTCGCCTCATATCGCAAGGAGGGCTGGTAGCATGATGCGATATTGGGTCTTTGGCACCAGAGCCAGCCTGGTCTGGAACACCATGGTCTTGATGACCGTGCTCCTGCCCCTTTCCAGCCTGGTCTTCGATGTGCCTCAGTACTTCGCCGCCGCGGCCAACCTGGAAATGGCCTTGGAAGCGGCCGCCCAAGGAGCAGCCAACGACTGCCTGCAGCTGGCTGCATTCAGTCAAAGCGGCATGGTGCGTCTGGATGCCGATTGCATTGGCAACCAGGCTCGCCGCCGTTTCGAGTCCCTGACCGGACCGTTGGCGGCCGCAGGACATGTGCCTGTCTTGACCGCAGCGGAATGCAGGGACAGTTGCCAGACCGTTGCCTTGCGCGGCACGACAGCCATACGCGTTTTCTTTTCCCTGTCGCCCAAAATCACGATTGCCCGCACAGGCAGCTCCCAGGTTCGCATGACGGCAGGCGCATCGTGAACTGGGCATTTCTCCGCAGTGTCAGGCTGGAACTGACCTGGCCGCGGGAAGCAAGGGGCCACTGGTATGGATTGGCCGGAATGCTGGGCCTGCTGTTGCTGGGCCTGCTCGGCGCCACCATCACGCAGCATCAGCCAGAGCGTCTGCTGCTGAGCCGGGCCCAGTGGCAAGCGCTGCAGGCCCAACACCAGACCCGACAGGATGTGGCCCGGATGAGCCAGGACCTGTCCCGGCTGGCCCGTCTGGGCGCCGTGCCCAGGCCTGACCCCGTGGAGGCGGTGTGGATGGCCCAGCGACTCTATGGCCGGTACAAGGAGGGCGCGCCGTCTTCGGCCACAGCCAGGCAGGCCCTGATAGAGGCGGGTCGGATCGCCGTGCAGGTCGCCAGTGGCACCCAGCAGCCTGAACACCTGGAGGCAGCTTTGCAGTCGGTGCAACAGCGGCTGATTCTGCTGCAGGCTCCATGACCGGGCTGTTCAGGGCCCGGAGGGAACTTGGCCTTGCCGCCGGCCCCGCCCTGGAAGGGATGGCGTTGCAGCTGCTGCAGGACCTAGGCAGGCGGGGATACTCGTCGATCCGCAGCTACAGAGCCACGCTGGACAGGCCAGCGGAAGGCCGGGCACCAGATCCAACCCAGACCGGTCAGTGGAACTGGCTGCTGGAGCGGAATCTCGTCCGTTTCCTGGAGGTGCCCGTCCTTGACACCAGGATGCTGACCGCCGTCCATCTGACCGCGACAGGCCGCCGGTATCTCCGGCAGCGGCACCTGCCCCTGGTGCCAGGCGAGATTGAAACTCTTCTGGATCGGCTGGGACATTCCCTGAAACCGCATTATGGACAGGCCTTGCTGTTGGCACACCTGGCCCGGCACCTGGGATATGCCACTGCCCATGGGGTCCAGGTGCCCCATCGCAGAGCCGTGGCGGACCTGCGCCTCGAGCGGAGCCGTGAAGTGCTGTTTGTCAGTCTGGAATCCGGTCTGAAGCGAAAGGGCCATCCGCTGGACCGCTGGCATGTATTGGCCCAGGCCCAGCCCTTTCTGCCCCTGGTAGCGGCTGATGCCGAGACACTGGACACGGCCTTCCACAGCGCCCGGCAACGGATCTGCCAGATTAGAGGCGCCGTGCTGCCTGATCTGGAATCCCGTCTGTACAGGGGAGCGCGCACCTTGTGGTGCCGCAGATACAACCGGTTCGAGCAGAGCGGCCCAGATCCGGGCCTTGCGCATCGGCAGGCACACCTTGTGGCCGCGGCCACCTGCCAAGGCCGCCTGCGGCAGGCCTTCCGTACTGGGGCAATGCCGGGCCCCCAGAGGGGCGCAACCGAGTGAGACAGGGCATGCTCCTGCCCTGCGGCGAAGCCTGGCCGCCACCCTGTGCAGGTCTCCCCTCGACCGTCAGACGCCAGGACAGGGAACCGACAAGCGGAGCCCTCGCCCTGGACAGAGACGAGCGACGCGCTCCCCCAGAGAGAACAGGCCTGTCGGCAGAAAGGAGGAAGGGGCCAGAAGCAGGGAAAGGACTTCTGGCCCCCCAGTTGGTCTAATTGTCTTCCAGCTGCTGGCGCAGCTGGGCCACGTCCAGCAGTGTGATCTGCATGCGGCCCTTGGCGATCAGGCCCTGTCGTTCCAGCTCATGCAGCACGTTGGTCACAGTCTCGCGGTTGGTGCCGACCATGTTGGCGATATCCTGATGGCCCAAGCCCTCCAACACCGTGCTCTGGGTGGCATCATGCGTGGTCACCAAGGCGCGCACCACCCTGGGCAGCGCCGCCTCCAGCCGAATGCTGCACACCACTTTCAGCGCTTGCCCCAGCTTGCGCTGTTCGCCCTGATACATGTGCAGGGTCAAGGAAGGGAAGCGGCGGCGCAGATAGGCCAGATTCCGGCGCGTGATCTCCACGCAGGTCGTGTCGGCCAAGGCCTCCGCCCAGGAGGCATGGCATCGCTTGCCGGCCAGCAGGGTCTGCTCTCCAAAGAAGCCGTCCTTGCCGATGTTGTTGAGCACCACCTTCCGTTGGGAATCGCTGAAGCGATAGAGACTCACTTCGCCTTCCACAATGAAAAAGGTGGCTTCGCAGTCATCCCCGGCCTTGTAGAAGAATTCGCCTTCCTTGTGCCGGCCCAGGCGCACCAGGGGGCAGATCTCGCGCTGGATTTCCTTGGTCGGAATGTCTTGGAAAGGGGCCAGGCCCGAAAGTACGGCGGCCTGTTCTTCACGTTGCTGCATGGAAACCTCCCTCACGCGCCCGGCAGGCTGCTGCCGAGAGCCTGCCCTGCCGATGGCCACAGTGTAGGCAGGAACCTGCCGGCGAAGCATTAAGGGCACATTAAGAATGGACCCGCCTGCCGGTCTCGCCTGCCGTGAAGGCCGGGCGCCGTCTCATGCCTGGCCGACAATTTGGGATAACTTGGGATAAATCTTGGGATAATTGGGGGTTCCTGCCGTTCCTCTGGGCATTCTGCGGGGAAATTGGCAATTTCCCGCCGGCAAGCTATAATGAGGGGTGACAAGAGACATAGCGAGAAGCGGACCGGACCTGCGGGTCGGCCCTGCTGCGGGTTGTGCGCAGGGCAAGGCCCGACCTTTGACGGATGGAAACTTATGGCAGTTGCTTCAGCAACTGAAGCGGCCCCTCCACAGACCGTAAAGACCGGCTGGTCCCAAATGTCGGGGCTGGCACGCCGCGAAGCCATTGAGGGCTACCTTTTTCTGTTGCCCAACATCCTGGGGTTCCTGGTCTTTCTGCTCTTTCCCATGGTGGCCGCGGTGTATTTCGCGTTCACCAACTACGACCTGCAATGGCCGCCGCGGTTCACGCTCTTTCAGAACTTCCAGGTCATGTTCACGTCGAACCTGTTCTGGCAGGTCTTCGGCCAGACCTTCTACTGGGCCTTCGGCATGGTGCCGGCCACCATCGTGCTGGCCCTGATGCTGGCCATGCTCATCAATCGCAAGATGATGGGGGTCCTCACCTACCGCCTGATCTACTTCGTGCCCCATGTCACGCTCAGCGTGGCGGCCGCCATCGTGTGGCTGTGGGTCTACCATCCGGAAGTCGGGTTCCTCAACCTGGTCCTGCGCAACCTGGGCCTCATTGGTCCCGATGCGCTCCTGAAGGAGGCCCCCCAGTGGCTGTTGACCCGGCGCACGGCCATGCCTTCGCTCATTGTGATGGGCTGGTGGAAGGGCATCGGGTTCGCCATGCTCATTTTCCTGGCAGGCCTGCAGGGCATCCCCGTGGAACTCTACGAGGCCGCCAACATGGACGGGGCCAACGCCCGCCAGCGGTTTTTTGGCATTACCCTGCCCATGCTGTCACCGGCCCTGTTCTTCGTCATGGTCACCTCCATCATCGGCGCCTTCCAGGGCTTTGATGTCTTTTACCTGATGACCCGCGGCGGCCCCGCCAACGCCACCACCACCATGGTGCTGCACATCTACAACAACGGCTTCGTCTATCTCAAGATGGGATATGCCGCGGCGATGGCCATGGTGCTCTTCGGCACCATCATGGTCTTCACTGTAATCCAGTGGACCTACGCCAAGAACTGGGTCCATGGCTTTGCCGACTGATCCGACATGACAGCGCTTCCTGAGTCCCTGGCGCCCCCCCCCGCCGCCACTGAGACCCCCACCCAAGTCAGCCGCCTGAGCCGCTCCCAGAGTGACCGGGTCGGCAACATTGTGGCCCATGTGCTGCTGCTCACGGGCTCGGTCATTTTCGCCGGACCCTTCATCTGGATGGTGATGAGCTCGCTCAAAACCCAGTATGAAATTTATTACTTCCCGCCCAAAGTGCTCCCTGAATCGGTGCAGTGGCTGAATTATGTGGTGGTCTTCCGGGATCAGCCGTTTGCCCGGTACATCGGCAACAGCATGTTTGTGTCGCTGTGCGTGACCAGTGGCGTGATTCTGACCTCCTCGCTGGCCGGATACTCCTTTGCCCGACTGCGCTTTCCGGGCCGGGATCGCCTGTTCCTGCTTTATCTCGGCACCATGATGATCCCCGGCGCCGTGCTGTTGATCCCCAGCTACGCCCTCATGATCGAACTGGGCTGGCGGGATACCTACTACGCCCTGATCGTGCCGGGTCTCGTGAGCGCCTGGGGCACATTCCTGATGCGGCAGTTCATGCTGAACATCCCCAAGGAACTGGAGGATGCGGCATTCATCGACGGCGCCTCGCGTCTGCGCATCTACTGGACGGTCATCATGCCGGTGTCGAAGCCGGTCATTGCCACGCTGGCCATCTTCACCTTCATGGGGGTCTGGAACGAGCTGCTGTGGCCGGTCATCATTCTGCGCACGCCGGAGAAGTACACGCTGCCCATAGGCCTGGCCAAGTTCCAGTCGCGCTTTCCCAACCAGACGCCCTGGCACCTGGTCATGGCCGCGTCCACCATCAGTGTCCTGCCTATTCTCATTCTCTTTATTGCCGGCCAGAAGTATTACGTGCAAGGCATTGTCACCACGGGTCTGAAAGGATGAGGCTCTCATCCTGATTGTCCAAGCAGAAGATGCAATCCAGTATTGAAGGAGCAATGGTCCATGTCGAACAGAGTGTCATTGAGTCGCAGAGACTTCCTGCGGCTGTCTTCCCTGGCTGCGGCCGGAGGGGTGGCGGCCGCCTGTGTCACCGGCGTGCCCGCGGCACCAGAGGCCGTGGACGAGGTGGCGGAGGTCGCCGTCAGTCCCCGCCGCGCGGAATTCACCATGGGGGTTGTGCCCCCCGAAACCACGGGCACCTTCCATCAAGGCGGCTGGGGCCCCGGTTCACAGGCCGCACAGGAGCAAAACCACGCCTGGTTCCAGGAGTTCTATCCCAACATGGAATTCGTGCCTGCTCCCGGAGGCGGCTGGAGTGCCTACTGGGAACAGATCGTCACGCTGCTGGCCACAGGCGATCATCCGGACTCGGCCATGATCCATTTCACCCGCACTGCGCCGTTCGCCGACAAGGGGTTCATGCTGCCCATCGATGACTACATCGATGCGCTCCCGCCCCTGGATTGGCCGGACGATTTCCACTTCACGGCCGTGGACAACATCGCCTACAAGGGCAAGCAGTACGGCTTTCCCATTGACTGGGCCCCGCGCGCCATTCTGATCAACCGGGACATCATGGACCCGATCCTGGGTCAATGGCCGCCACCCGAGAATTGGACCTACCAGGATCTTATGGATCTGGCCATCGCGGCCACGGACGTGTCGGGCGAGACCAAGCAGTACGGCCTGGCCACCGGCCACCATGCCATCCGCCAGTGGAACGTGACCCGCGGGTTTGGCGGTCACTTCTTCAACGAGGAGATCACGGAAGGCCGCTTTACCGAGCCCGAGGTGGAGGAGGCGTTCCAGTACACCTACGACATCATGCACACGCACCAGGTGTCACCGTCCGCCGCGGACACCGAGATCTTTGGCGGCCAGTTCTCCGCGTTCGCCGCCGGGAACATTGGCATGTGGTGGACCCTTTCGGATGAGACCCGCTCGATGATTGAGGCGGTCGGCGACAGCTTCCGGCTCGGCATTGGCCCCGAACCGCTGGGGCCCAACGGGCGCTTTGGCTTTGAGGGCAACGTCGGCTGGTTCATCCCCGCCGGCTCCAATCATCCCGAGATCGCCTATGAATTCATGCGCTGGAGTCTGACTGATCCGGACCAGGCGGAATTCATGGCGGCAGCCGGGTTTGGGGGCTTCCCCGGGCGCAAGTCGGCCGGCAAGTGGAATGTGCTGCAGATCGAGGAATTCCTGCCCAACTACGGCCGCGCCGCCTGGGAACTGGGAGCCGAGAGCGAAGAGCACTTCCCCCTGTTCCCCGAGGGGCAGGAGTGGATGCCCGTGTACAACCAGCATGTGGACCCGCTGATGCTGGAAGGCACAGGCAGCATCAAGGAGACCTTGGCGAATCTGCAGGCGGATACCAACCAGTTGTTTGCCAACGCGGTGCGCAACCTCTAACTGCCGATTTACTCCTTAACTGTATGCGGGGGGGGGGTGGAGCTTCGGCTCTGCCCCCCACCCATTTGTGTGTACAGCTTGACTATGGAGACCATGCAGGTCAATGGATCGATGGACTGAATCCTTGCCGGCACGGCCCTTGGACCGACGCCTGGCGCGTTGGGTTCCCTGGGCGCTGGCTGCGTTGCTGGGGCTCGGCCTGGTGGCCTGTGCCAAGGCCGACGCGGCCCTGCAGCCTGAATACCTCACGGAAGGCACCGAACTCAACGCCACCATTGTCGGGGATGTATACGAAATCACCATTGTGGATTTCGCCGGCACCGATGACATCCTGGGCGATGAAGGGGAAGATGCCGGGCTGGCCCAGGTAACGCAATACACAACCTCGGCCGTGCCGTCCAAGAGGGGCAAATGGATCATCCTGCCCATTCGGATCAAGAACATTTCGGGGGAAGAGCAGCTGCTCTTCAGCCGTGTCTTGAAGTTGGTGGATGACCAGGGAAACGAGTTCCTGCTCAGTGACCGCCTGGCCCATACCTCCTACGTTTTCTTTACCGACCCCGAGACCTATGGCGACAACGACAACCTGATCGTCCAGAACGTCTTTGACATTGACGAGGAGAGGCTGGGCCCCGCCATCTTTGATGTGTCTGCCGATTCCACCGGTCTGACCCTGCACCTGGAGGGCTCCGACCAAATCCTGGTCACAGGCTACTAGACCGCGGGAGACTGCAACCATGGCATACCGGATCGCCCACAGCGGCATCACCTGGGGCTACGATGCCTCCACCGCCGAAGCCGCGGTGCGCGATGTGGCCCAGGTGGGCTACAACGCCTACGAGACCATCGGCGGCGTGATTGAAGCCTATGAAGCCGCGGGTCACAGCTATGCGGACCTGTTGGCCCAGTACCACATAGGCCTGATCGGGACCTACGTGGGCACCCGTTTCCGCCATGGCGAAGACCCGGCACAGGACATCGCCAACGCCCGCCGCTGGATTGCCCGGGCCCAGGAACTGGGAGCCACCACGGTGCTGCTGGCCGCCGGCAGCCGCCAGGAGGGCCCTTGCACCGACAAGGCCGGATGGCGACACATTGCGGATGCCTTCGCCGAGATGGCGCGCATCGCCCAGGCATCCGGCATGCGAACCGCGGTGCATCCCCACACCGGCACGCTGCTGGAGACCCGACAGGACATTGACTCCTTCTTTGCCGCCGCGGACACGGACCTGTTGCCGTTCGCGCCGGACACCGGCCAGATTGCCAAGGCCGGGGATGACGCGGTGGCCACGCTGGAGGACTACAAGGAGATCATCCAGCATGTCCATCTCAAGGACTACGGCGGCGGTCGCGAGACCGGCTACATGGGATACACCCCCATTGGCGAAGGGGTCATCGACATGGCCGCCATCTTTCGCATTCTGGACGATGTGCACTACACCGGGTGGATCACGGTGGAGCTGGATGGCACTCCGCAGGCCCCCTACACCCCCTTGGAGGCGGCCCAGCGCAGCCACGACCACCTGACCCGGTTGCTGGGCGACCGCGTCGTCTGGACGACGCGCTGACTGCCCCTCTGGCGGCGGCAGCCTGGATCGGTTCCCATGAGTCTGCAGGTGTTGGTGCTGGTGGGCGGCTCCCACCACGACAGTCCTGCCATCCGGTCCGCGCTGGAGGACATCTTCAGCGAGGGCGGCGTCCATGCGGTGACCCAGAGCGAGGACATGGCCATCCTCAACGCAGAGGCCCTGGAACCTTTCCACGTCATCGTGAATGCCACCACGGATCGGATGCCGGAACCCAGTGAACACTACGCCTTGCTGAATGCCGTGGCCCAGGGCCGGGGCCTGGTGGTCGTCCACGGCGGGCTGGCCAGTTTCTGGAATTCCCAGGCGTATTTCGGCATGGTGGGCAGCAAGTTTGCGGGAAAATCCCTGGACACCACGGGAGCCGGCGATTTCATGGTGCAGCTGGGGCCCAGCCGCCATACGCTGGGCCATCCCATCACCCTCGGTCTGGAAGACTACGCAGTCAACGACGAACTGTTCTTTCTGCAGGGCGACCAGACGCAGTGGAAGGTGCTGGCCCGGGCCCAGGGTCATCCCATCATGTACGTCAAGAGCTTTGGTCTGGGGCGGGTCTTTGTCTGTGCCCTGGGCCATGACGAAACCCGTTTCCAGGTCCCCACCACCACCGAGATCCTGCGGCGCGGCGCGCGGTGGACCGCCAAGCTGCTGTAGCGGGAAGAAGCGCGATGAAAGTCCTGTTGCTGGTGGGCGGAGCCTGGTATCACGACCAGCCGGCCCACAGAGCCGCCCTGCGGGCCTGCCTGGAGCCCCATTTCGACGTCACCATGTCGCATTACCCGGACGGGGTGTTGACCGAGGCCCATCTGGCCCAGTATGACGTGGTGGCGGACTACACCAGCTGGTGGGAACCGACGGCGGCCCAATGCCAAGCCTTGACGACCGCGGTCGCGCAAGGCCAGGGGTTTGCCTGTCTGCATCCCGCGACGGCATCCTACATGAATTCGGCCGAGTTTCACGACATGGTGGGCGGCAGCTTTGTCTTCCATGACCCCAACAAGCTCTTTGAGGTCACGCTGATCCCCCAGGAGCATTACCAGACGGGCGAGGCCACGATTGGGAGCCACCCCATATCGGCCGGCATGGCAGACTTCAAGGTCCAGGACGAACTGTATGTGGTGGACGGCGACATGACCTCCTGGCATGTGCTGGCCCGGGCCCAGGGCCATCCCGTGGTGTGGACCAAGCCGTATGGCGCCGGGCGGGTCTTCAGCATCAGTCTCGGCCATGACGAGCGGGCGCTCAACCATCCCGCGGTGCGGCAACTGTATGTGCGCGGCATCCAGTGGGCGGGTCGGCAACTGTAGCTGTCCGCGGGCACCCTGCCCGCGCGTTCCTTATTCTGCCTGAGGTGTTTCCATGAAGATTCTGATCACTGGCGCCAGCGGCTACTTCTGTGAAGAGCTGATTGCCCAGCTGGTGCTGGGCGGTCACGAGGTGCGGCTGTCGGACATCGTGCACATGGAGACGGAACACGAGTTCATCAACTGTTCCGTCACGGACCTGGGCACTCTGGCGCTGGCCATGGAAGGCGTGGACGCCGTCTTTCACACCGTGGTGGGCGGCCGACGATATCCCGATGATTCCCCCGTCAACCGGGCCCGGACCTCGGTGGCGCACTTCGAGACCACGGTCATGGGCACGTTCGGCATCCTGCAGCTGGCCAAGGAAATGGGCATCGGGCGAGTGGTCATGATCGGCAGCGAAGCGGCCCGTGGACAGCGCATTCCCATCACCGACTGGGACGTGGTGGATGAAGGGACGGAAGCGCGTCCCGACTATGTCTACGCCCTGGCCAAGTACATCATGGAACCCATATCCGAATACGCCACCCGCATCGATGGGGTGGAGACCGCCGTGTTGCGCAATGCCTGGTTCGGGGCGCGTGAAGGCAAGTCCGTGACGCGCCTGGGCACTTCACTGCTCTTTCAACGCTCCTGCACCCGCCGGGATCTGGTGCGGGCCGGGGTGCTGGCTCTGGAGAAGGAGAATCTGGGCCACGATGTGCTGCTGCTGAGCGGAGCCACGGAGTTCCAGCCAGCGGATGTGCCGGAACTGCGCACCGATCCCAAGGCCGTAGTGGAACGGTACTACCCCGGGGCCTACGACAGGCTGGCCACCTACGGGGAAGGCAACGAACTGGACCGGCTCTTCGAGAGCCGCAACCTGTGGAAGCTGGACGACATCTCCCATGCCCAGGAGGCGCTGGGCTGGGCACCCACCTATACCTTCCGCGACTTCTACAATGGCCTGATGGCCGATGCCTACCCCAAGGATCACATGTTTGTGGAACGCATCAGCACCATGCAGAACGATGAGAGGCTGTGGGCATGAATCAGGATTTGGCGGGCCGTGTCGCCATCATCACAGGTTCCACCTCCGGGCTGGGACGGGCCACCGCGCTGCGGCTGGCCCAGGACGGGGCCCAAGTGGTGGTCAACTCCCATAAGGCGGATCAGGGCGCGGAGACCGTGGCGGAGATAGAGGCGCAAGGGGGCGAGGCCCTATTTGTGCAGGGCGATGTCGCTTCGTGGTCCGACTGTCAGGCCCTGGCCCAACAGGCCCTGCAGGCCTACGGCACCATTTCCATTCTGGTCAACAACGCGGGCATCGAACGGCGCGGCGGGGTGGTGAACACTGCCGAACAGGACTGGGACGACATGGTCAACGTGGATCTGAAGGGCATCTACCTGGTCAGCAAGGCGGTGTTGCCGACCATGATGGACAACCAGGCGGGGGCCGTGGTGAATGTGGCCTCGGTGCTGAGTTTCGACGTGATTCCGGAGAGGGCGGCCTATGTGGCAGCCAAAGGCGGAGTTCTCCAATTGACGAAGAGCATGGCGCTGGATTACGGGCCGCATGGCATTCGCTGCAACGCGGTGGTGCCCGGCTTCTTCCATACTCCCATGCTGGAACAGTCCATGCTTGACTCCGGCGACTACGCGGGGACCATGGCCGAGCTCAAGAGCAAGAGCGTCTTCGGACGCGGCGGCGACCCGGCGGAGCTGGCGGCAGCCGTGAAATTCCTGGTGTCCGACGAGGCCAGTTTCGTGACCGGGGCCGTGCTGCGCGTGGATGGCGGCTGGGACTGCACATAGCGCGGGTGGGGTCACCCCATGCCGCCCACGGGGCAGGCGGCGGATGCTCCTGCAGGGAGAGTTTGCCTCGTGGGAACGGGCTGTACGCCCATGGCCTGAGCCTTGATGCAGCAGACTCAGGCCGCGGCTGGACCGACAGGGTTGTCAGTCCACTGGGAGTTGTTGACATGCAGTTGCCATGTGCCGAACTGCCCATCGTAGCCCGGGGCAATGTCATAGCGGCCCGTCCTGACGGCAAGGATGGCCTGCGCGACAACAGGGTCCGCGTTCCGCATCAAGTCCACGGCAGATATCCGGTGCAGCAGGGGCAATTCCGGGCCCAGTCGCTCCAACAGGCGAAAATGGCATTTCTGCACCGCCTGCGTGCGGGCGTTCCGGTGCAGGGCCCTGGCCACTACATCGAGCAGAGGGAGGGTGTGCAACGCAGGAGGCTCGGAGCCGTCGGCTACATCGGGGTATCCAGAGTCTGACAGTTGGAGGACCCGGGACAACACTCCCCGCGTCAAGGGTCGGGAGCAGACCGGACACGCAAGCCGTGCAGGGTCCTGGGCAGAGGGGATCCGGCAGAAGCCGCATTTGCGATGTCCATCTCCATAATACTTGCCCAATGTCGGTGGCCATTCCACCGTGGCGACCGGTCCGTACCCACGATGGCCACGCAACATCTGCCAGATGCGATCGAAACTGGGCGCACCGGACAAAGCGGTGGCTTCGCGGCCCAGTTTGGCAGGGGAATGCGCGTCCGAGTTCGAGAGGAAGATCTGACCGTTCAGGAAGCGGGCGCGGCCGAGCATCTCGGGATCTGCCGACAGACCCGTTTCCACAGCCCCGATTTCCGACGCCAGGTCCCCGAAGCATTCCTCCAGGGAGTCAAAACCCGACTTGCTGCCGAGCAGGGCATACCAGGGGGTCCAGATATGGGCCGGCACCAAGGCCGAGCGGTCATCCACCTCCCCCAGAAGGGACAGGAAGTCCCGGCTGTCCAGTGTCAGAGTGGGTCGACCGTCTGATTCGAGACGGCCAAAAGGCTGCAGACGAGCCTGGAGACGCGCGGCCCGTGCCAGGGAACTGACCAGGATCAAGTGATGCACACGCCGTGACCGCCCGCCGCGGCGGTACACACAATTGACTTCTCCCGTCAGCGCGAACTCCACCTGAGCCCGGCAGCGGTCCGGAACAGCCCGGTCCCAATCCCGTGCTACAGGAGGTTTCGCTTCCCACAAGCCGCTGGGCGAGGTACGCAGGGCTTCCTGGATTTCCTGCAGCCATCCCGGATGCGTGATGTCTCCCGTGCCAATCACGCGCAGACCCTTCAGCTGCGCTGCCCGGTAATAGTGGGGCAGTGTGCAGGTCTGGCTGGTGGCCCAGGAAAAGCGGGAGTGAAGGTGGAGATCAATCCAGCATGGGTCGGTGTCGGTATTCACTGTGCGTCCCCTGAAGAGAGTGCCAGAGTGCGCTGGGCACCCACCTGGATGTACGGAGCACCGCGCCAGACCTGGGACGAAAATCGAAAATCAGCGCAGGCCATGCTTCCGTGTGGGTCCCGGCACGGCAAGGGGCATCTGCCCACGGATGATAGGCTCTTTTCTGCTGGAGCGCCAAGGCCCAAGATGGGCAGTTGTCTCCAAGGAATGAGAAACTCCCCTCCGTTCCCGCAAGAGTGCCTGCCGCGGCTGAAACTCCATGCGGTCATGGAGTAGACTCAACCTGTTCCAGGACTTCCGGGCTGCTCGCATTGTCAATCCTCCCACATGGACACAGACCTAGAAGGAAAGCCGCTGCCCGTTTCGACCGGCAGCTTCGGCACAATCCGCAGAGAGGGTCTGCTCTATGTGGACAAGACCCGCCGGATTGCCTCCCTGCTCGGACCCGAGAACAAGTATCTCTTTCTGGCCCGTCCGCGGCGCTTCGGCAAGACCCTGCTCGTCTCCACCCTGGAAGCCCTGTTCCAGGGCCAGGAGGACTTGTTCACAGAGACCTGGATCTCCCAGAGCGGATGGTCCTGGACCCCGCACAAGGTCATCCGGCTGGACATGACAGCTTGGCGGACCCGGGACGCTGTGTTCTTGGAGGCCGCACTGCAGCGGCAGATGATCCGGCTATTTCGCAAACACCGCCTTGCCCGGCCGGATCCGGACATGGGAGCTGAAGAGATGTTTTCCGAGCTCATCGAACAGCTGGCGGCGGCATCGGGCCGGGGCGCCGTGGTGCTCATCGACGAATACGACGCCCCCATCCTGCAGAACCTGGAACACCCGGAGACGCTGCGCGCGATCCGGGATTTCCTGCGCGGGTTCTACGGCATCCTCAAGGCCCGCGACGAGGACCTGCGCCTTGTCCTGCTCACGGGCGTGACCCGCTTTGCGCGCACCAGCGTCTTCTCCGGCCTGAACAACCTGCGGGACATCTCCAGCCTGCCCGCCTACAGCGACCTGACAGGCTTCACGGAGCCGGAACTGGAGTCCTGCCTGGGTGCCCACATGGACGCCATGGCCCATCGCCTGGGCTGCAGCCGACCGGCTTTGCGCGACCGGCTCCGGGCCTGGTACGACGGCTATCTCTTCGCCGAAGGGGGCACTCGGGTGTACAACCCCTTTTCGGCGCTCAACTGCCTGGCGAACCAGCGCTTCGGCAACTACTGGGCCGAATCGGGCACGCCGGCGTTCCTGACCGACCTCTTCGCCCGCCAGCGGCACGCGCTCCAGGACCTGCTGGGCCTCCAGGCCGACCGCATCCTGACGGCCACCTACGATGTGACCCACCCCTCCCTGCTATCAGACCGGCTACCTGACCATTCAGGCCAGGGAAGACGGCCGCCACGAAACCGTCATGCCCAACCGCGAGGTGGAGCAGACCTTTCTGCAGTCCCTGTGGGAGACCTATACGCACGGCGCACCAGCCATGTCCCAGCTGCTGCCCCGCCTCGGGGCGGCGCTGCAGCGGCAGGACTATGCGGCCTTCCTGACCGCCTTCAATGTGCTGCTGCAACAGGTCCCCTACGAAATCCAGAGCCGACGCGAACGGTACTACCAGCTGCTTCTGCACCTGGTGTTCCTGCTGCTGGGCCATGACACGGGGTCGGAGCGCAGCACCCATCGGGGCCGCCTGGACACTGTGGTGGAACTGCCGGACACCGTGATCATCCTCGAGTACAAGCTGGACGGCACGGTCGAGGCGGCCCTGCGTCAGATTGAGCAGCGCGGGTATCATCTCCCCTACCAAGCCCAGGGCAAGGCCGTGGTGGGGCTGGGGGTGAACTTTGACAGCCAGGCCCGCCAGGCCACGGCGTGGAAAGTCAAGGACCTCTCCCAAACAGCCATGTCCCCACAAGACAGTCTGCCCCTGTGATGTGAGGCCAGCCCTCAGTCGTGAATTTGAGATCCAGCCAGATGCTGTACAAAATGGCCATGCCTTGTTGGACAACTTTCGAATCCTCGGTCTCGATCTCCAAGTCTCCGGGGCGGGGCTTGGACCTGACCCCAATAGGACCCTGGAGGCTTGCCAGGGGCTTATGCCGCCTGCACAGGATCGGGTGTGCGTCGCCACCGCGCGGAGAGACCGCGCCCCGTGGACATTGCCCGTCCACTGGTCTCGGACTCGCCGGCCGCCTGTGGCTCCGACAGCGCGCATCGAGTCTGTCCATGATCAGCTCAAGCACATCTCGCCGGGAGAGCACACCTGCCACCGCAGTCCGGCGCATTTCCTGGTAAATCTGCTGTCAGAACTGATTGCCTACTGCAACCAGCCCCCAAAACCGTCGCTCTGGCTGCGAGAAAGCCTTGCTGCGATAGAGTAGACTCAAACTGTTCCAGGGCTTCCGGGCCGCTCGCATTGTCAATCCTCCTGCATGGACACAGACCTAGAAGGAAAGCCGCTGCCCGTTTCGACCGGCAGTTTCAGCAGAATTCAAAAAGACAATTTTCTCTACATAGACAAGACCCGCCACATCTTTTCCCTGGCCGGGCGGGGAAACCCTTACATCTTTCTGGCCCGTCCGCGGCGCTTTGGCAAGACCCTGCTCGTCTCCACTCTGGAAGCCCTGTTCCGGGGCCAGGAGCAGTTGTTCACAGAGACCTGGATCTCCCGGAGCGGATGGTCCTGGACCCCGCACAAGGTCATCCGGCTGGACATGACAGATTGGCGGACAGAGAACGCACGGTTGCTTGAGACCGACTTGCGTTGGCAGATGGTCCGTCTCTTTCAAGAACATGACTTGGTTCCGCCGAGTGCAGACGTCGGGGTCCAGATTCTGTTTTCCGAGCTCATCCGACAGCTGGCGGCGGCATCGGGCCGGGGCGCCGTGGTGCTCATCGACGAATACGACGCCCCCATCCTGCAGAATCTGGAACATCCGGAGACGCTGCGCGCGATCCGGGATTTCCTGCGCGGGTTCTACGGCATCCTCAAGGCCCGCGACGAGGACCTGCGCTTTGTCCTGCTCACGGGCGTGACCCGCTTTGCGCGCACCAGCATCTTTTCCGGCCTGAACAATCTGCGGGACATCTCCAGCCTGCCCGCCTACAGCGACCTGACAGGCTTCACGGAGCCGGAACTGGAGTCCTGCCTGGGTGCCCACATGGACGCCATGGCCCATCGCCTGGGCTGCAGCCGACCGGCTTTGCGCGACCGGCTCCGGGCCTGGTACGACGGCTATCTCTTCGCCGAAGGGGGCATCCGGGTGTACAACCCCTTTTCGACGCTCAACTGCCTGGCGAACCAGCGCTTCGGCAACTACTGGGCCGAATCGGGCACGCCGGCGTTCCTGACCAACCTCTTCGCCCGTCAGCAGCACGCGCTCCAGGACCTGCTGGGCCTCCAGGCCGACCGCATCCTGACGGCCACCTACGATGTGACCCACCCCTCCCTGCCGGCGGTCATGTATCAGACCGGCTACCTGACCATCCAGGTCGGGGAAGACGGCCGCCACGAAACCGTCATGCCCAACCGCGAGGTGGAGCAGACCTTTCTGCAGTCCCTGTGGGAGACCTACACACGCGGGGCCCCGGCCCTGTCCCAGCTGCTGTCCCGCCTCGGGGCGGCGCTGCAGCGGCAGGACTATGCGGCCTTCCTGGCCGCCTTCAATGTGCTGCTGCAACACGTTCCATACGAAATCCAGAGCCGGCGTGAACGATATTACCAGCTGCTCCTGCACCTGGTGTTCCTGCTGCTGGGCCATGACACGGGGTCGGAGCGCAGCACCCACCAGGGTCGCCTGGACACGGTGGTGGAACTGCCGGACACCGTGATCATCCTCGAGTACAAGCTGGACGGCACGGCCGAGGCGGCCCTGCGTCAGATTGAGCAGCGCGGGTACCATCTCCCCTACCAGGCCACAGGCAAGGCGGTGGTGGGGCTGGGGGTGAACTTTGACAGCCAGGCCCGCCAGGCCACGGCGTGGAAAGCCAAGGACCTCTCCCAAACAGGTGTGTCGTCTTGAAGGGCTGTCTGTCTTCGATACCATAGGATGACACCAGGTCGGCATAGCACAAGACCTGCCGTGTGCTGCATGGTGGCCAGAACCGATTCGAGTATGGAGCGGCAAGCAGGGCCAAGGGCACGGCATGGCAGACTCATGCCGCTTTGCAAAAACACGGTGTAGCCTGTTCCCTCGATATGGAATGAGCAGGGTTGCCAATATAACGTGAGTTATGGACAAGACTCGGCCTCAGGGAGACTGCGTCCCAGCCGCAGCGCAGGTTTCTTGGGCTGATGGCAGTAGGCAATCAGTCCCGACAGCAGATTCATCAGACTGCCAGGAACGTCGAGTCGATGAAACTGAGACCTGTGCAACACCCATAGCCGCAGGCCAGAGAGATGAACCGCGACGTCAGGGCCACGAAGGACGACTGGCTGAGCAGGTCGGGAAACTCGATACGCAGATAGGTCTGGACAGGGCGCGTGCAGGGGCTCTGGAAATCCCGATGGCCCCTCTGGGAAAAGTGGCTCAGGATCGTCATGAGTTCGCGGGGAGAGACGGGTGGCCCGCCGCCGGACCGGGTGACTGGAGGAGAGCGGCTGCCGCGGTCACTCTGGATCGCGCTGCGAACTGCAATCATCGACATGGCAGAAGAGCGCGAGTAGACTCATGAGGGGCCCTTCTTGAGCTTTGTGCATGGACTGCACAAGGATACGCTTCTTGCTCGCCCAGGTGTCCCTTCTTGTCCATAACTCACGCATAGAAACATGAGGAGCCCCCGAGAGGTCAGCATGAGCCGAGATCTGTCAGTTGAATCACGAGATTTGGTAGCCCGCGTCGGAGAGAGTTGCCTTACAGCCTCGCGGCCCCGCGCCGAAGTTTCGCACACTGGAAACCGGCAAATCTCGTGAGTGCCCTGAACATCAGCAGCTTCATATGGGGTATCGCGGACGATGTGCTGCGGGATGTCTACGTGCGGGGCAAGTACCGCGACGTCATCCTGCCGATGACAGTCATCCGTCGCCTGGACGCGGTCCTGGAGCCGACGAAAGAGGCGGTCATCAAGATGAAGGCCCAGTTGGATGATGCTGGGGTGACAAACCAGGACGCCGCGCTGCGCCAGGCGTCTGGTGAGGCCTTCTACAATACGTCGCCATTTCGTCTGCGCGATCTGACCTTCCGTGCCAAGCAACAACAGCTGAGGGTCGATTTCGAGGCCTACCTCGACGGCTTCGCACCCAACGTCCAGGAAGTCCTGGAGAAGTTCAGGTTCCGCAACCAGATTCCCACGTTGGTAGAGGCCGACGTACTCGGCTTCCTGATCGAAAAGTTCTTGGACAATAGCGTCAACCTCAGTCCCAAGCCCGTCCTGAATGTTGATGGCTCCGTGCGTCTGGAGGGTCTGGACAATCACGGGATGGGCACGGTCTTTGAAGAGCTAATCCGTCGTTTCAACGAGGAGAACAACGAGGAAGCCGGCGAGCACTTCACGCCGCGCGATGTAGTGCAGCTCATGGCGCGCCTCATCTTCATGCCGGTAGCAGATGAAGTCCGGTCTGGAACCTATCTGGTCTACGACGGCGCGTGCGGCACCGGCGGGATGCTAACGGTCGCGGAGGAAACACTGGAGCGTCTTGCCGTTGAACACGGCAAGGAGGTTGCGGTCCACCTATATGGCCAAGAGGTGAATCCGGAAACCTATGCCATCAGCAAGGCCGACCTCATCCTGAAAGGGGAGGGGCTGGAAGCTGACAACATGCAATTTGGCTCGACCCTTTTCGCCGACGCCTTTCCTGTCCAAGAGTTTGATTTCATGCTCTCCAATCCGCCCTACGGCAAGTCCTGGAAAACCGACCTCAACCGTATGGGAGGCAAGAAGGGGATGCGCGACTCCCGCTTCCTGATTGAGCACGACGGAAATCCCGAATATAGCCTCGTCACCCGTTCCAACGACGGCCAAATGCTCTTTCTGGTCAATATGCTGAGCAAGATGAAGCGCGATACACCGCTGGGCAGCCGCATCGCCGAGGTCCACAACGGCAGTTCCCTCTTCACCGGTGATGCCGGGCAGGGTGAGAGCAACATCCGCCGCTGGATCATCGAGAACGACTGGCTGGAGGCCATCGTCGCCCTCCCGCTCAACATGTTCTACAACACCGGCATCGCCACCTATATCTGGATACTCGGCAACCGCAAGCCGGAACAGCGCCGGGGCAAGGTGCAGCTCATCGACGCCACCCAGTGGTTTCGGCCCCTGCGCAAGAACTTGGGCAAGAAGAACTGCAAGCTTTCGGACGAGGACATCCAGCGCATTTGTGATGCTTTCCTCGCCTTCAAGGAGACCGAACAGTCGAAGATATTCCCCAACGAGGCCTTTGGCTACTGGAAGGTCACGGTCGAGCGGCCGCTGCGGCTTAAGGGTATCGATCCCGGACGGGCCTATACAGCCAGAGAGATCAAAGGGCTGAAGGACCAAGCCGAACGCTCGGAGTCCGCACCACCAGTCATAAAGAGGATTCACAAGAAAGGAACAGAGCCTGATCCACTGCACGGATTGTTCCCTGCCACGATTGACGGCAGACCTGCCGTAGTCGAGTACGAACCCGACACGGAACTGCGCGACACAGAACAGGTGTCGCTCATTGAGGAAGGTGGCGTGGAAGGCTTCTTTCGTCGCGAAGTTTTGCCCTACGCCTCCGATGCCTGGTATGCACCACACAACATGAAGATCGGCTACGAGATCAGCTTCACCCGCCACTTCTACAAACCGCAGCCGCTGCGTCCGCTGGAGGAAATACGAGCTGATATACTGGCTTTGGAACAGGAGACGGAGGGGTTGCTGGGGAAGATCATGGGGACAGACAGCAAACAGCACAGGGAGGCCCAAAGTGCCTGAAGCAGACTCCAAAGAAAAATTTACGCTCAAGGTGAACGGAATTGAAATCGAAATTTCGCACAGGAAGCTTGTAGCGCACGACATCCTGGAACTCGCCGAGAAATACGGAGCCATGCCGGGAAAGCCCGAGGATTACATCCTGCAGGGCGACAAAGGGACGTACGGATGGGTTGACTGGGTCGATCTGGAGGAAGACAACGTCTTCATTACCATTCGCAACACACCGACACCGGTAGCGTAGGCACAGCAAGATGTCCGACAGCATCAGCAGGGTGCAAGGGGAATTGGAATCCCTTGGTTATCGAACATCGATATTCGACAGTGCACAAGGGAAAGGAGTCGCCTTCGACTACACCATCGAGACCGGCTCACACAGAGGCACGCAGATCAAGGTGGGCGTCAGCTTTCAAGAAGACGGCTACCCCGAATACCCGCCGCATTGGATTCACACAACCCCGCCAATCAAAGACGGGAAAGGCGGTGTGGTCACAGAATACACTGACGCACAAGGCCGTGCATGGGTCGCAATGAGCAGACCTCCCGGAGATGTATGGGATCAGCTGCCGACCAAGCACATGCAGGCCTATATAAAGGAGCATCTGCGACGCATCTGGAAAGACACATGAGCTTTGAGGTGACTCTCACGGCAGAAGCGGATTCGATTTCCACCGAGCATTTGCTGCAACACTACCAACGCGATGTACAGCAAGAAGATCTGTGCTTTGCCTTGTGGCGTCCGTCGACGGGAAAGCTGCGTCGGACTGCTCTGATAGAGGAAATCATCCTGCCGCAGGAAGCCGAACGTATCCTGCACGGAAACGCCAGTTTCCAACCGGATTATCTCGGGCGCGCGATGAAAATGGCACGTGAGAAGAAGGCCGGTCTGGCCTTCATGCACAGCCACCCAAGTGCAGGATGGCAGGCAATGAGCTCCACCGACATCGAGGCAGAACGCGATGTACTGGCATATCCCGCGGGAGCCACGGGCTTGCCATTGGTAGGTTTGACAGTCGGTAGCGATGGTTGTTGGAGTGCCCGATTCTGGGAACGAGACAGCGACCAAATGCGTCGCAGCTGGTGCCAGAAAGTCCGTATTGTCGGGCCAAAGCGCTACAGGATTGATTTCAACGACAACCTCGCACCGCCCCTGTCGCGCCGAAACATCCTCAAACGCACCTTTGACACGTGGGGCAGTGAAGCACAAAACACGATCTCACGTTTGCGAGTTGGCATTGTGGGGCTGGGCAGCGTAGGTTGCATCGTCGCCGAGGCCATGGCGCGCATTGGAATTGCGCAGGTTGTGCTCATCGACCCCGACAGTGTCAAAGAGCACAATCTGGACAGGTTGCTGTATGGCACAATCAAGGACATCGGCAAGCTGAAGGTGGATTTGGCGGCGCGAGCGATACGGCGCAATGCTACCGCCGAAGGAATCCAAATAACTGTCTTGCCCATTTCAATGCATGACCGCGCAGCCTATGAGGCAGCTCTGGATTGCGACATCCTCTTTAGTTGTGTGGACCGGCCAATTCCCCGTGATGTCTTGAACTACATTGCACAGGCCCATTTGATCCCAGTAATCGATGGCGGCGTTGCGGTGGAAACAGACAGACAAAGCGACAAGTTGTTCTCGGCGCATTGGCGTGCGCACATCGTCACTCCATACCATCAGTGTCTGCGTTGCAGCAAGCAATACAACTCAAGCATGGTGGTCATGGAATTGGACGGATCGCTTGACGATCCCTCCTACGTCAGCAACCTGCGTCCCGAAGAACGCGCAGGCAATCAGAATGTATTCCCCTTCAGTCAGAGCGTTGCGGGGATGGAAGTGAATTTGATGCTCCGCTACCTGCTGGCCGACGAGTGGTGGCCCTTGGTGCGACAACAGGACTATCAGTTCGTGACCGGTGAGACGCGCATCATCAATGACGAATGTCACCCCAACTGCTCATTCCGTCAGCGTCGGGCACAGGGCGATGCGGAGAATCCATTCTACTTGACTGAGGGGCGGACGAAATCGCCAAAATCCAGTTGGCGTGCAATCTGGCAACACCTTGTCAAGATTTTCGATATCGTATCGCGGAATTCCTGAACGCGGGACCATCCAGTTTCGCTCGCCGCTTCAGAATTTCCAGGGAACGTCGCAAATCAACGGAACGCAAATCGTCTGGCTCGGACAGGCGTGGCCCCAGCGTGACCACACTGTCGGAACGGAACATTTTTCCAACGTCAAGTGCTTCATGCTCGCAGTAATGCCTTACTCGCCCAGCCGAATCGCCTTCGTTCCTGTAATCAAAGCAAATCCGGTCTTCACGAACATCTGCCTTGGCCACGACAAAACGACACTCGTTCTCGTAAGCATACGCTTCGCTTTTGTACAAATATTGGATTTTTTCCAAGGATCCCCAGAAGGCTCTTGCCAGCCTTTCCTGAATTGACTGTTTAATGGACGGTGCATCGATGCTCACCAAAGGACGCAGAACATCCATGATAGGCAACAGAATTTCTCTGGTCCGCTCCACTTCACGAGCACCGTAAAGTACCTGCCTCAATCGGGAACTCGGAACAGCCAACTTCAAGGAACAGCCTTCGCCTTCTCTCCCATAAGTACGCCAAAACACGAGATTGTCGCTCATATCCCTCTGGTTGTCGGGAGGCGGAACAATGAAAGAAGCAATGTAAGCGTGAGAAACATTGCTGTTGCCCATCCAGTCATATCCTTTCGGAAGATTCAGATTGCGGACGAGATAATTGCCCTCGTCGGGATCGTTGAAATGCACAGAGTCATACAACCGCAGCGAAACCCCTCGTTCCTTCCCCGCGGATTCCTGATCGATATGCAAACGTTCCCTTTCTTTCCTCGAAACCTCCTGCAGCATGGACACAATGGCACGAATACCGGTGTAGTGTATGACAAGGATTGACTTGTCTCCTCTCGATTCGTCAAGCCTATGGCGCTTCTCGATTTCGAGACACCGATCGCTCAACACGTCCTGCAACCTTGGCACCACTACTCCGCTCACATATTCCAAATCGAGATCGCCATCTTTATCGAACCGGTCCCGGCCTGCTGCTATGGCCGCCTTCAATTTCCCGGCCTTGTCTTCGGCTTCATTCATTCTGTTCTTCCTGCAGTTGAATGACGTTCCTGATTAACAGCCAGAATCCTGACATTACGCCTTGGAAACCAGTGTAGACATGGGACTGCTGTCCTACAAGCCTTTTGGCATTCCTGTAGATCGGCGACATACCGACGCCACGGTAGTGAAGGCTTGATCCCCTATGGTTTTCAATCAAGCCTTGGCATGGATGAGTGGCATCATACGATGACAACCTTGACCTCCCGATTCAAGCCCTACCTAACCTATAAGCCCTCTGGTATCCCGCAGATCGATGATGTACCGTCGCATTGGGAGGTACGCCGACTTCGGACTGTGGCCGCAATGCGGGTCAGCAACGTGGACAAGCACACGAAAGAGGGCGAATTCCCGGTGCGTCTCTGCAACTATGTTGATGTATACAAGAACGACTGCATCACGCAGACGGTGCCTTTCATGCGCGCTACGGCTTCGCAGAACGAGATTGGACGCTTCCGACTTGAGCCAGACGATGTCCTCATCACCAAGGACTCCGAAGCTTGGAACGATATTGGGGTTCCGGCTCTGGTCGCGGAGTCCGCCGATGATCTTCTCGCTGGCTATCATTTGGCCTTGCTGCGGCCCTTCAAGGAAACGCTATTGGGAGCATATCTGGCTCGTGCTTTGCAAAGTAAAGTGGTTGCATACCAGTTCCACATAGAGGCAAAGGGCGTGACACGATACGGCCTCACTCACAATGGCATCTCATCTGTCTGCCTTCCCCTTCCGCCCCTCGCCGAGCAGACCGCCATCGTGCGGTACTTGAACTATGCCGACCGTCACATCCAGCGATATATCAGTGCCAAGCGGAAACTCATCACGTTGCTGGAGGAAGAGAAACAGGCCGTCATTCACCGCGCTGTTACCCGCGGCCTCAACCCCAGCGTTCCACGCAAGCCTTCCGGCGTAGACTGGCTCGGCAACGTGCCGGCACATTGGGAACTGAGACGCGCGAAATACTTCTACCGAGAAGTAGATGAACGATCGAGTACTGGTGCAGAGGAGTTAATGTCGGTATCTCATAAGACAGGAGTAACCCCGCGAAAGGGGAACGTCACTATGTTCCGTGCAGAGTCCAACGTGGGCTACAAGCTATGCAGGCCAGGGGATATAGTGATAAACACTATGTGGGCATACATGGCAGCTCTTGGAGTGGCTCGGCAGAGTGGCCTTGTCAGTCCGTCTTATGGGGTTTACCGTCCACTCAGCCATGAAAATCTAAATCATGACTACATTGACTCTTTGCTCCGAACAGAAGCATACAGAACCAATTACCTTATTCGGTCAACTGGTATCACCACCTCACGACTTCGGTTATATCCAGAATCCTTTCTGGACGTTACTTTTCTGTATCCCCCTCGTACTGAGCAAAATGCAATTGTTGAATACTTGGACCGAACGACAGCCACCACCGATGACGCCATCGCCCGCGCCCGCCGTCAGATCGAACTGCTGCAGGAGTACCGCACGCGCCTGATCGCCGACGTGGTGACCGGCAAGTTGGACGTGCGCGAGACGGCGACCAACCTGCCGGATGCACCCGATGAGTCCAAAGACTGGTTGGATTGCAAAGAAGTCGGGCAGAGTCAGGGAGGCAATGGCGAGGAGACCCAGCTGGTCCATGCTGAAGCATGACCAGGCCGATACCCGCCAAACCGAAGATATATCACATCGTCCACATTGACCGGTTGTCTTCCATCATCAAGGATGGCCAGCTCTGGTGCGATGCGAAAATGATGAAGCGCGGCGGAGCTGGAACCACAATCGGAATAAGCAATATCAAGCAGCGTCGCCTGAAAGCATTGAGCCTCGTCAGTCATCCTGGACTGCGCGTCGGTGACTGTGTGCCCTTCTACTTCTGCCCCCGATCTGTCATGCTCTACGTGATACACAAAGGCAACCATCCTGAATTGACCTATCACGGCGGACAAGGACCGATCCTTCATCTGGAGGCGGACTTGCACGAGACGGTTGCCTGGGCAGACAGGAACGAACAGCGTTGGGCCTTTACGACATCCAACGCCGGGTCATTCTACTTTGAGGACTACTCAGACCTTGTCCAGCTGGACAATCTCGACTGGGATGCAATACAAGCCACTGACTGGAGAAATCGGCGAGAAGGCAAGCAGGCAGAGTTTCTGACAGAGCATTCGTTTCCTTGGGAGTTGATGTTGATCTCACGCATCGGCGTCCTGTCGCGTGGAATCCATGACCAAGTGAGCGGTACAGTCGTCTACTCATCGCCCGGCTATCGAGGTCAAACGGGACTGGCATTATTGACAGGAAGGGGCAACGCGATGATCGAACACAAGACTGGCGATATATTCGCAGAGGACGCTGAGGCTCTCGTCAACAGCGTCAACTGTGTGGGTATCCTGGGACGTGGGATTGCGCTGCAGTTCAAGCACATGTTCCCTGAGAATTTCAAGGCGTACGCAGATGCCTGCAAGCGTAACGAGGTCCAGTCCGGTCAGATGTTTGTTTTCGATACCGGTCAACTGACCCATCCACGTTACATCATCAACTTCTCGACCAAGCGCCATTGGCGTGGCAAGAGCCGAATGGAAGACATCGAGTCCGGCCTCAAGTCGCTGTCAAAGGCAATCATGGAGCACAGCATTCGATCCATCGCCATCCCCCCATTGGGAAGCGACCTAGGTGGATTGCAGTGGGCTGAGGTGCGCCCGCGCATTGAGGCGATGCTGCGCGAGCTTGACGATATCGAGGCTGTCATATTCGAGCCAGGCAGTGCACCGGCTGACGGCCGGCCCAATCGCTCCACCAATGTCCCGAGGATGACACCCGGGCGGGCGGCGCTTGTCAGCCTGATGCGCCATTATCTCGGCGGTCTGCTCGATCCATTCGTGACGCTCCGAGAAGTACACAAGCTGATGTACTTCATGCAGGTGGCGGGTGAGCCGTTGCAGCTGCACTTCCAGAAGAGGCCTGATGGCCCATATGCTGACAACATGCGGCGCGTACTGAAAGAGGTAGAGGGGCATCTTGTATCGGGCTACACGGACGGGGGCAACACGCCAGACAAGCCACTCGCATTGGTCCCGGGGGCGGTCGAGGATGCAGACGTCTATCTCGCAGGCCGTGCTGAGACCAGAGAACACTTGGCCAGGGGCACCGAACTGGTCGCAGGGTTCGAATCGTCGTTCGGCCTGGAGTTGCTGGCAACGGTCCATTGGATTGCCACTGAACATCCCTTTGCCGCTGAGGATGAGGTCATCGGCCACGCGTATGCGTGGGATGACCGGAAGCGGCAATTCTCGGCACGCCAGATAAAACTGGCGCTGCAGGTGATCCAAGAGCAGGCTTGGCTTGAGTCTGGATCTCCAGGGCAGAAGGGTAGAATCGAAAGTGCGATGACCGCATGACGAACTGGCAGATGTGCCCCATCGTCAAACGTCATCTGGACAAGCTCAGCGGGGCTGGGTGTTTTTTGGAACGTAGGTGGCCCTTATCCGCCCTCTTTGAGAATTGCAAGGATGGCAATCCGTAGGACAGTTCTTGGAGTGGTTCCTTGGTGTTGACTGATCTGCGGGCGGAAGTTGTCCGTAGGCATGAAATAAAAGCCTTGACGCATCCGGCCCAGTTGTGAGGATATTGTGCGATCGAGGTGCCACCTGTACCTCTCCAGCAGCATCTCGCCGAACACGCGGTGAAAACCGCCTCGGAATGGGGTTGTCCGACTTGCATGATGGCGCGTTGCTTGACAGGGCAGAGGTAGAGAGCTGCCAACTTCTCATTGCAACAGACCGGACCCTTCAGCACCCGCAGACCCTTGTCGACAGGTGATTGGCAGTCCTGGTGTTGATGCCGATCTCGTGGCCGCGTGTACCCAACTGCGAGGCGACGATGCCCATACTGCCGCAAGAGGGATGGGACCGGGAAGCTGAAGAAGGTCATGATTTGATGAAAGGTGACAAGGCAACGTGACCACGGATACCAGCGAGAAGGGGCTTGAACGCCTCATCTGCACGGCGCTGACCGGTGCCGCCTGCGATCCAGCGCCGGCGGGCGCGGTGCGCGAGCGACCGTCCAGCCACGGTACTGGCTGGGTCTGTGGCGATCCTCATGACTACGATCGAGATTGCTGTGTAGACCTCTCCCAGCTCGCTGCGTTCCTCCATGCAACTCAGTCTGATACCGCCGAATCACTGGACATTGACCGGGACGGCCCAACCCGGCGCAAGTTCTTGGCCCGACTGCAAAGGGAAGTCAGCAAACGCGGGACCATAGACGTGCTGCGCAACGGGGTCAAGCACAGGTCGCACCGGATCGATCTGCTCTACGGCACGCCATCGCCGGGGAACGCGAAGGCCAAGGCCCGTTACGACCAAAATCGCTTCAGCGTCACGCGTCAACTCCGCTATAGCCAAGCCAAGCCCCAGCTCGCCCTGGACCTGTGCCTGTTCATCAACGGCCTGCCTGTCGCCACTTTCGAGCTGAAAAACAGTCTGACCAAGCAGACGGTGGAAGATGCCGTTGCGCAGTACAAGCGGGACCGAAACCCCCACGAGAGGCTCTTTGCGCTGGGCCGCTGCCTGGTCCACTTCGCCGTCGACGATCACGAGGTGCGGTTTTGCACCCATCTTCAGGGCAAGCGATCGTGGTTCCTGCCCTTTAACCGCGGATGGAACGATGGCGCCGGCAATCCACCGAATCCCAATGGCCTCAAGACCGACTACCTGTGGACGCAAGTCCTCACCCGCGATGGGCTCATCGACATCATTGAGAACTACGCCCAGATCGTGGAGGTGAGGGACGAGAAGACGGGCCACAGGAGGCGGGAGCAGATATGGCCTCGCCACCACCAGCTGGACCTGGTGCACAGGTTGTTGACCGACGCCTGCACTCGAGGAGTCGGCCCACGATACCTTGTCCAGCACTCGGCAGGGAGTGGCAAGTCGAATTCCATCGCGTGGCTGGCCCACCAGTTGATCGGGCTTGCACAGGACGGTCGAGCGCTCTTCAATTCGGTCGTCGTGGTCACGGACCGGAGGGTCCTGGACACGCAAATACGGGACACCATCAAGCAGTTCGCCCAGGTCGGTTTCATCGTGGGGCACGCCGAGAGCTCCAGCCACCTCCGCACTCTGCTGCAGGATGGCAAGCGTATTGTCATCACCACGGTCCAGAAGTTCCCGTTCATCCTGGACGCCATCGGCAACGAGCACCGCGGGCGCAAGTTCGCCATCATCATCGACGAGGCCCACTCAAGTCAGGGTGGGCAGACGTCGGCATCCATGTCCATGGCACTGGGAGAAGCCGGCGCCATGGAGGAAGAAGCAACCACCGAGGACAAGATCAATCGGTTGATGGAGTCCAGGAAACTTCTGTCCAACGCCAGCTACTTCGCCTTCACGGCGACCCCGAAGAACAAGACCCTGGAGATATTCGGCACTCCCGTGCCTGCGGGTGAGAAGACCAGACACCGTCCCTTCCACTCCTATACCATGAAGCAGGCAATTCAGGAAGGATTCATCATCGATGTGCTGAAGCACTACACGCCGGTGGACAGCTACTACCGGCTTGTCAAGACTGTGGAGGACGACCCGAAGTTCGATGCCAAGCGGGCCAAGAAGAAGCTGCGCCGCTACGTCGAGAACCACGAACATGCAATCCGCCTCAAGGCCGAGATCATGGTGGACCACTTCCACGAGCAAGTGCTCGGGCTCAGGAAGGTTGGCGGACAGGCGCGGGCCATGGTGGTTACAGACAGCATCGAGCGCGCCGTCAGCTACTACCACGCCATCAGGGATTACCTGATGGCACGCAAGAGTCTCTACCAGGCCATTGTCGCCTTCTCAGGCGAGCACGAGTACGGTGGAGCGAAGGTCACCGAAGCGTCCCTCAACGGCTTTCCGTCAACCCGGATTGTCGACGAAATTCAGAAAGATCCCTACCGGTTCCTGGTCTGTGCCGACAAGTTTCAGACCGGATACGACGAGCCGTTGCTGCACACGATGTACGTGGACAAGATGTTGTCCAACGTAAAGGCGGTGCAGACACTGTCGCGCCTCAACCGGGCGCACCCCGAGAAGTACGACGCCTTCGTGCTGGACTTCATCAACGATGCCACCACGATCCAGGACGCCTTCGCCGACTACTACCGGACTACGCTCCTCGCAGAGGAGACTGACCCTGACAGGCTGCACGACCTCAAGGCGGCGCTTGATGACTATCAGGTCTACAGCCCAGAGCAGGTCGACGCGCTCGTGGACCGCTACCTTTCGGGGGCTGGCCGCGACCAGCTCGACCCGATCCTGGACAAATGCGTTGCGGTCTATCGGGAGCAACTGGATGAGGACGGCCAGGTGGACTTCAAGGGCAAGGCCAAGATATTTCTCCGGGCGTATGGATTTCTGGCCTCGATCCTGCCGTATACGAATGCCGAGTGGGAGAAACACTCCATCTTCCTGACCTTCCTCGTGCCCAAGCTGCCTGCCCCCATCGAGGACGACCTGTCAAGGGGAATTCTCGAAACCATTGACATGGACAGCTACCGGGTGGAGAAGCAGGCGGTGCGGGACATCCAGCTTCCCGACAAGGACGCGGAGATTGAGCCGGCATCGACTGACGGCGGCGGGCTGAAACCCGAGCCTGAGATGGACAGGATCTCGAACATCGTCAGGGCGTTCAACGACCAATTCGGCAACATTGAGTGGAAAGACAAGGACAAGATTGCGAAGGTGATCTCGGAAGAATTGCCCGCGAAGGTTGCCGGGGACAAGGCTTACCAGAACGCCATGGCCAATTCCGATGTGCAGAATGCACGGATCGAACACGACAGGGCCTTGGAACGTGCGATGACCGCACTGCTGGCAGACCATACCGAGCTATTCAAGCAGTTCAGCGACAACGAATCTTTCCGTCGGTGGCTCTCCGAGATGGTTTTCGCCGAGACCTACACCTACCACAGAGCCGCGGCACTCAACGGTGCCCCGACCCGGGAATAGCCGAGAGGGCGAGGTAGACAGACAGCCTGGGATTCCGGCTAGCGTCTGGGTGGGTTCGCGGGCTCTTCAACTGCGTTTCCCGAGGCGCGACATCTTCTTCATGATTTTCTTGAGTGTGCTGATGCTGCCGGCCATCGTGACCATGATCCCGGTGTTTGTCATGTTCACCCATCTGGGGTGGGTGAACACGTTGAAGCCCCTGATCATTCCGCCCATGCTCGGCGGAGGGCCCTTCAACGTCTTTCTGTTCCGGCAATTCTTCCGCACCATTCCGGAAGAGCTGTCCGATGCCGCGCGCATGGATGGCTGCGGCGAGCTGCGCATCTATGGGCGCATCGTGCTCCCGCTCTCCCGTCCCGTGATGGCCACGGTGGCGATATTCACGTTTCTGGCCAACTGGAATGATTTCATCGGGCCGCTGCTGTACCTCCAATCCGATTCAAGGAAGACGATTGCGCTGGGACTGGCCACGTTTCTGGGGCTGTACTCGACCCATTGGGAATTGCTGATGGCGGCAGCCACCACAGTGACGTTGCCTGCCTTGCTCCTGTTCCTGGTGGCCCAGAGATATTTTGTGGAAGGCGTGGTCTTGACCGGACTGCAGGGAGTATAGATTTTCACGTCCCGGTCTGGCTCTTGCAAGAGCAGAAGACCTGTGTCACGCGGTCCAGGCGAGAATGTCCCTGGCCACTGAGGTGCATCCGCGTCCGACGGGACCGGGTGACCGTAATGGCGGCAGCTCTGCCTGGTCTTTGCTCCACAATAGCGACACCGTCTTCCCCCTCCCAAGGTGTATGCCACAATCCGGTGATGAGGCAATCCCCCAAACTCCGATCGCGACCCGATTGCACAGGATGGGGCAATCAGACGGTGTCAATCAAAAGAGACGGATCAGTGTTGATTCACAGGCGGGTGCAACAATGCCAGCAACTCCTCCCGGGTATCGCCCGGGGCGAAGACCACCTGGGCCACAGCAATAGCCGAGGGTATGGTGTCCAGAGTCATGGCCGCCAACCCGGTGCGACAAAGATCCAGATCCTGTGGCCCTAGCCGCACGGCTGCCAGATCCAGCAACATCTCCCGCATGGCCTGGGCTTGACCTATGGCCACGCCCTGTTGGATGCCCTGTTGGATGCCCTGTTGGATGCCCTGTTGGATGCCCTGCTGGATGCCCTCGGCCACGCCTTCCTGGATCCAGTTGTCCAGGCGTTCTTGCATTGCGTCTTGAGCCATGGTCAACTCCTCCAAGGTTCTGATGCTGTCCCATTCTATCCCAGTCTCTGCTGCTGAGCTGTCGGATCTCCGACCCTGTCCCCACTGCCGCAACGAAGCCACTGCAAAGTCGAACAATATATGCCATAGCTCAGGATCCCAGCCCTCTGCACGGGCGGCCCGCAGGGGTACTTCAAGGTTGGGCGTCTGTGTTGCGGTTCTGCGCTCCACTTCAAATATTTTGTCCAGCACGGGCGGCAGTTCCGCCGGGTCCGTGCGGAGCATGTCGTAGTGGAACCAGGGGAAGGGAAAGCTCCCGGCCAGAGGAAGCTGGAACAGGTCGGCCAAAGGCCGGGGCTGCCACGGTCGTGCTCCGGTGTACAGGGACACCAGCACCGGCATCGGCAACCCTTGTCCTGGCCCCAGGTGGTATTCCTTGGCCCTGACTCCGGCCAGCAGATGGCACAAGGCATAGACATGCTGCCGCAATGCCAGCCACGCGTCATCCGAGGATTGAAACTCGGCCATGAACAGCAGACCCTGGCCCTGCTCGGTGCGAAAAGCCCAGGCCAGATCAGCCATGCGAACGGTCAGTTCCCTGGTCACGTACTCTACGCTCTGCTTCTTCACCGATCGCCGGTCCACCGCGCCCAGTCCCATCCGTTTGCTGAGATGCTGGACCCACACTTGGATAATCCGCTCATACTCATGCAGTTGTTTGTGGCGGCTGTCATGCAAAGCCATGGGGGATTGCTCCTGATAATGTTGCAAGGGGCAAAAATGCGGTCTTCGCCATGTCTTGGAGCAAGGTCCAGAAACGAAAGCCAGAGGGTGTGCCGTGGAGCCGCGGACGCATTCCGGAATCGCCTGTCTGCCATGTCGCACGGGCCGGAGAATGGGCAGAAGGGATACACTCATGGTCAACATACCACGTCTCTCCTCTGATCAGCCCGGCCAGTCGTCGGCAAGACCCGGGAACACCCGGCTAGAACGGTACTCATACAGCATACAACAGTTGTTATCTTTGTGCTAACAAATTGATCCCTGATAGAGGTGCAATCTGCATATTGACCGGAAATCACAGCGTGAAGGCATGATTTCGGGCCAGCAGCATTGCATTGCCGAATCCAAAACTTTGTACGCATCAATCAATCCGCTGGACCGTGTTGCCATGTGCCCTGCAGGATCTGCGGCAGCCATGCCAGATACATAGGATCACCACTGAGGTCATGCCATAACAACAGAGAGCGGTACAGTCAGGGAGGATCCCGGTGGCGGACCGCATCCATGGCCGCGCGCAGTGGCTCTATGGTGACAAAACCGAGAGTGTGTATCGGTATCCATTGCCGCGGGTTGCATTAACTCCCAAGACATTCCAAACCTGTTTTCGGCTTGAGGTACGGGACCGGCAGACATCGATCCAAGCCCAGGGGATCTGTCAGAGGCCGGCCTGTGGCGTAGCCCTCGCGGCAGTGTCGTTGCATCCAGGTTGCATGGGGCAGGGGACCCGTACCGGCTTGGCCGCCGAAGGCGGCCGTATGCGCGCGCAATGTCACGATGGGCCTCGACCCAATGACCACGGCATACAGTGCCGTGACTGCACACAACAAGGCAGCTCCGACACCAGACGGCTCGGCCTGAATCCGGGACAACCGTTATAATGCTGCAGCACAGGCAACCTCATGTGCAGCGCAGGCCACGCAGGGTTGCGCTCGCGCAAGATGTCACGTGTGCATTGCCCTGTTTCTGTACCTGTACCCGGGAGATCATGCTGCCTGGGCCGGTCGTGTCCCGCACAGCTCAGGCCTTGGCTCCCATCCATGCTTTGGACCAGCGACAGACAGTGCACCCGGCCGGTGCGGATTGCAAGGCCTGGTCTGCCTTGTCCCCTGGTCCTGGAACCCACAAGCCGACAGGATTGACCACGAAAAATCCCACAAGGAGCCGCCACTATGGGCAGACGCCTGATTGAACTGAGCATGGAAGTGCACAAGGGGATGGTCATCTATCCCGGCAACGTGCCCCCCGCGATCAATGTGTATTACTCCCATGCGGAATATGCCAAGGAAACCGGGGCCGACAAGTACGGCGTGGAACACTGCAACAACGGAGTCATTCTCATGGGCGACCATATTGGCACCCACATGGACTCCTGGTTTCACTGCAATCCCGATGCCCCCGGAGCCGCGGAAGCCATTCCGATTGAATACTGCTATGGCGATGGGGTCGTTCTGGATCTCACGCACAAGGGCCCGGGCGACGAGATTCTGGTCGAGGACCTCTCCAGGGCCCTGGACGAGATCCAGTACCAAATCAAGCCGCTGGACATCATCCTGTTGCGCACCGACGCCTCCAAGCAGCGGGAGAGCCCCAACTATCTCAAGGACCATCCCGGCATGACCAAGGAAGGGGTGCACTGGCTGCTGGACCAAGGCGTCATGATGATGGGCATCGATGCCATCGGTTTCGATCCCCCCATCGACTCCATGTTTGAGCGGGGCAAGCTGTGGGAAGCCCACCGGGTCATGCGCGAACGGGAGTACTACCACATTGAGAACCTGATCAATCTGGACCAGATTCCCACTCCCACCGGCTTCACCTTCAGCGCTCTGCCCATCAAGTTGCGGGGGGCCACCGCCGCGCCGGTGCGGGCCGTGGCCATCATCGAAGAATAGACGTGGCTGTACTGTCCCCGACACTCAGAGAGGCAACCCCTTGTCCAAGCACGACAATCTGTTTGACCTGACCCGGCAGCACGTCATGGTGGTGGGAGGCACCGGTGGCATTGGAGGCGAGATCGCACGGGCCTGTGCCCAGTTCGGAGCCCGGATCTCCATCGCCGGCCGGGAACAGGAGCGGTCCGGGGCTGCGGCCCAGGAGTTGGGGCTGGAGGACTTCCGGTCCGTGGGCGTACAGATGGATGTCACCCAGGCGGACTCCATCCACGCGGGCCTGGCCCAGGCTGAGGCCGCGCTGGGCCCGGTCACGGTCATGGTCAACAGTGCCGGCATGCAGATTGAGGAACCGGCGGCTGAGGTCCAGGAGGCATCCTGGGACACGGTCATGGATGTGAATTTCAAGGGAGCCTTCCTGCTGTCGCAGGCGGCGGCCCGCAGCATGATTGCCCAGGGCCAGGGGGGCAGCCTGATTCACATCACGTCGGTGCGCAGCAATCTGGGCATCCGCCGCGGCTATGTCGCCTATGTGGGCAGCAAGGGAGGCCTGGGCATCCTCATCAAGCAGATGGCCAGCGAATGGGCCGAGCATGGCATCCGCGTCAACGGGATTGCCCCGACCTTCATCCGCACCCCATTGGTGGACCAGTACCTCAACGATCCCGTTTTCTACAACGCCCTGGTCAATCGCATCCCCATGGGACGGGTTGGGGAAACCGAGGATGTGGCAGGCCTGGCTGTGTTCCTGGCCGCCCCCTCCTCCTCCTTCGTGACCGGCCAGAACATCTTCGTGGACGGAGGCGTGACGGCCTGCCAGTAGCCCGCGCGCGACAGTCGGCCTTGCTCGGCAGGCTCTTTTCCGACCTCTCCGTTGCCTTGAGCGGGGCCCAATCCCGACCTGCGCGCCCCAAATTGTCTACCATGCACACATGAACCGGGAGACGGAAGCCGCAACGCCCTTTGTGAGTGGCTATGTGAGCCTGATAGGCCGGCCCAATGCCGGCAAGTCCACGCTGCTCAACCAGATGCTGGGCCAGACCGTGGCCGTCACCCACGCCAAGCCCCAGACCACACGCCACCGCATCATGGGCATCCACACCACAGACGAAGCCCAGTTCATCTTCCTGGACACCCCGGGCATGCACAGGCCCCGCAATCAATTGGGCCATTACATGATGGAGCAGGTGGCAGGGGCCCTGGAAGAGTGCGATGTCCTGCTCTGGCTGAGCGACATCTCCCAAAGGCCGGGCGCGGCGGAGCAGAGTCTGCTGTCGCGCCTGGCGAATCTGCAGGAAAGGCAGGAGCTGCCCCAGGTGGTGCTGGGCTTCAACAAGATGGATGAGCTGGCGGGCCGGGAGGATCAGCTGGCAGAACGCATGGATGCCTACTGGCAGCTGGCCCGCAGGCAGTTGGGACCGGCCATCGTGGACGCGTGGGTCGGCAGCCCTCTCTGTGCCGAGACTGGATTCGGCGTGCCGGAACTGATGCGGCTGGTGCAGGCCAAGCTGCCCCCCGGTCCCCAGTACTATCCCGAGGATCAGGTCACGGATCAGTCGCTGCGCGCCATCGCCGCGGAACTGGTCCGCAAACAGGCGCTGCAGTGCCTGGACGAGGAGGTGCCGCACGGCATCGCGGTGGAAATCCTGGAATACACGGAACGCAGCCCCGCCATGACCTACATCTCCGCAGTCATCTATGTGGAGCGGGAGAGTCACAAGCCCATCGTGCTGGGCCGCAAGGGCCACCTCATACGCCGCCTGGGGGCGCAGGCACGGACGGAAATGGAGGCATTGATGGAAACCCAGATCTACCTGGAGCTGTGGGTCAAGGTCCGCCAGAACTGGCGCAAACGGTCGGGCATGTTGCGCATGATGGGATATGGCCGGGACTGAGGCGTCCAATCCCGTCCGGCAGGGCCCGAGCCGTCCGGCGCGCTGGCTGACAATGGCGCTGGGCTGTGGTCTGGCCTTGACCGCGGTGGTCCTCCTGGGATTGGGTCCACGGGGCCAGGCAGTGGCCAGTGCGGTGCCCGTGTCGCGGGTCACCGCGGCCCGAGACAGCCACCTGCAGTCCGAGGGAGGTGTTGCGGCCCTGGAAACACCGGTCACCCTGGCAGAGGAGGCACCACAGGCGCCCGCAGAGCCCGAGCCCACCCACTACCGGATTTTTCTGGGCCAGGTGCGGGTTCCCGCCCCTTATCCCGTCTCGGACGGACAGACCCGGGAACTGGAAGTCCCCCTGCTCATGTATCACTACATCAGTCCCCTGCCGGCCCACGCGGACGCCATTCGGCGAGACCTGACCATCGAGCCGGAACTCTTTGTCCGCCATCTGGACCGCATTCAGGAGCTGGGCTACCAGACCGTTACCGTCCGGTCCATCGTGCAGCACCTGAACACGGGCGCGCCCTTGCCGGAGAAGCCCATCGTCCTGACCTTTGACGACGGGTACGTGGATCACTATGTCCATGTCTTGCCCGCGCTGCAGCATCGGGACATGGTGGGCACGTTTTTCATCGTGTCCGACTTTCCCTACAGCGGCAACCCTGGCTATATGGACTGGGGCATGGTGCGGGAAATGGCCCGGGCCGGCATGGAAGTGGAGTCCCATGCCCAATGGCACAAGACCCTGGCCAACCGCACCGAGACATACCTGCGAGGCCAGGCCGAAAGCAGCCTGCGGGCCTTCCAGCAGGAACTGGGATATCACCCGCGCATCATTTCGTATCCGGGCGGGGAGTTTGACACGGAGACGATCCGGATTTACCGGGACACTGGCTTCTGGGCCGGCATCACCACCCTCCCGGGCAATGACCACCGCAGCGACGATCTGTTCCGCATGCGCCGGGTGCGACTGCACGGGGGCGATGATCCGGACCGATTGGAATGGCTGCTGTCCGGTGAAGGCAACGCTTGGCTGGACAGCCTGAGCGGCTAAGCCGGCACTGTCAGGACTGCTCTGTCATCTGATGAATCCGGGGCAGGTTTTGGGCCAGTTCGGCCCAGGTCGCGGGCGTGTCCACGGCGTTCAGCCGCTCGAACACAGCCAGAGCCTCCGACAGAAATCGATCCACACGCACGCCTTGTACCACATCGGGCATTTGCCGCAGGCGGGGAATGCCGCGCCCGAACATCTTGACGGCGCCGGCCTGATTCCGGTTTTCAATCTGCAGGAAGGCCAGTCCCACCTGCAGCAGGCCTTGGTACAGGTTGCGCACGGGTCGGGGTTCCGCAATCCAGGCATGCTCCAAGGCTTCATGCTGGGCATGAAATTGCCGTTGATTGAAGAGATCGATCCCGGTCTGGGCGGCCGGCGGCAACGGATCCGTGCCTCCTGCCGGCATTTCCCGCGGCGGGGAAATATGCTGGTGCAGCAGGTGGGGCAGTGCCTCCACCAGGCGACTGCGCGCCCAGGCCCTGTCCACGCCGGCGCGCCGGGCGCGGGTGAGTGTCTCTACATCCGTGTGCCGGCCAAAACCGATGATGGGTATGGCTTTGGTGTGGGGCCGCAGTTTGCAGTGCCTGACGGTCCCGGCCCAGTCTCCCGGCACATGCAGATCGATCAAGGCCAACACGGGCAAGCGGGTATCCATGGCCTGCAGGAAAGCCTCCGGATCCGAGGTGGTCATGGGATTGCCGCGGGACAGGACGACCGCATCCGTCAGGCGCGCACTGAAAAACAGATCCTCTACCCACAGGATCACGGCGGGCGGCCCCGGTGGAGCCGTTCGGTGCGGTGGTGCGGTGGTGCCAACCATAAGAACAGAACCGGCGAGCAATGCGGCATTCTACATCAGGATCCGATAGGTCGGTCTTGCCCGATCCTGTGCCATCACAAAGGCGGCAAGCGATATAGAGCACCGTGGTGTATTTTCTTGCAGAGCATAGGGATGCTTCCTGATATGCTCGCCTGGAAACATTGTCCACAAATGCACTGTGGTGTCTGAAAACGTTTGCCCTAATATCAGATTACGGTTCGGGGATGGCCTCTTCCTGTTGGATGTCTCTCCCGCAGTACCCTATAATAAGCCGAATTCAACCGCCCTCTTCTGCGATCATCACAGCCCCACGCAACATCTATGGGCTTGGTCCGCGCCGCGGGGCACTGGGAGGCGGAGGCTGCGGGACAGGGCCGGGAATATCGCATCCCCACCCGGTGGCCGGAGCAGGGCCTCAGTCCGTGAAACCGAGAAATATGCAGGATGGGCTGACTTGGGCCGTGGCCTGCCGGCCCGACTGACTGCCATGTCTGCCCCCGCTGTACGGAACCGCGTGCCTTTTCCTGTCTCCCGTCTCCCTGCTGTCAATGTATCCCAGGTGCCCCAGCGGAGTCCTCTGCGGTATCCGGGAGGCAAGACCTGGCTGATCCCGCATGTGCGGGAATGGCTCACACAGGTCCAGCCGACCCTGCTGGTGGAACCCTTCTGCGGGGGCGGCATTGTCTCCCTCACGGCCGTCATGGAAGACTTGGCAGAGCGCTGCATCATGATCGATCTGGATCCTGACGTGGCCGCTTTCTGGCACGCAGTCTTGCGCGAGGGGGAAGCCTTGGCGCGCCGTATTGAGGCCTTTCCCCTGACCCGCTCGGCGGTAGAGGAATTGGTCCGGACCGTACCGGACGGCATGCTGGCCCATGGCTTCCGCACCCTGGTGCTGAACCGTACCCGGCGGGCCGGCATTCTGGCACCCGACGCCGCGTTGATTCGGCAAGGGGAAAAAGGGCAGGGTCTGCGCTCCCGCTGGTATCCGGCTACGCTGGCACGCCGCATTCGAGATATTCAGCCTTATACGGATCGCATCGCGTTTTGCCAAGGTGACGCGCTACGGCTGGGGCCCTCCCTGTTATACGGCTGGGGCCGCCGGGCGGCCCTGTTCGTGGATCCGCCCTATACGGCCGGAGGGGAAAAGGCGGGCCAGCGTCTTTACGCGTGCCATGACGTGGACCACAAACACCTGTTCCGGCTGCTGGCCCGCGGCCGCAATCCCTTCCTGATGACCTACGCCGACACCCCGGAAATTGGGGGTTGGGTGTCCCGGCACAAGTTCCATGCCGTGCGGGTGCACATGCAAAACGCCCATCATGCGTTCCGGACGGAACTCGTGATCACGGCAGAGCCGCGGTTCACGGAAACCGATCACGGGATAGGGCCAAACATAACGACATAATCATGCCATCGCACTGCTGTCCGATCCGGAAGCCAGGCGGATCAGGCCGGACCGGGATGAGATGCGAAAGGAGTAACCTTGATGGCCGTTCCAGGATCTGAAATGGCAGATGTGCGGGATTTGCAGTTTGATCGGCAAAATCCCCGGCTGTCTGAAATGGATGTCTCATCCCGCACCTCCGACGAAGACATCATTCGGCTTTTGTGGGATGCCATGGATGTACGGGAATTGGCGATGTCCATTCACGCCAGTGGGTTCTTCCCTCATGAACCCCTGATCGTGGAGGAAAACACGTGGGTGGTTATGGAAGGAAACCGCCGGTTGGCTGCTGTCCGGCTGCTCCTGGAACCGCCACTGGTGGCAAAACTGGAACTGGGCCCCCACATCCCTCCATTGTCGCCATCCGCCCGAGCGGCCTTGCAAGCGATTCCGATTGTACGCGCCAGGCGGCAAGAGGCCTGGCGTTACTTGGGCTTCAAACATGTCAATGGTCCGGCCAAGTGGAGCAGCTATGCCAAATCCTGTTATATCGCGAAGGTGCACCGACAGTACTCCGTGAGCCTGGAAGACATTGCCCGGCAGATCGGCGATACCCATCGAACTGTACAGCGATTGTTTCAGGGATTGATGGTGAAAGAACAGGCTGAGGAAGAAGGGATTTTTGACATGCATGATCGATGGAACAACCATTTCTCCTTCTCCCATCTCTATACGGGACTCACCTACACGGGTATCAGCCAATTTATAGGGCTGTTGCCTGAAGAGGAGGAACAGCAAAGGCCGGTACCTCCAGACAAGTTCCAGGAACTGGGTGAACTCTTTCTGTGGCTGTACGGGAGTCGGAAGGAAGAGAAGTTGCCCGTTGTGCAATCACAAAACCCCCACCTGCGGCAGTTGGACAGGGTGCTGGCCCACCCTGAAGCCCGAGAGGCTCTGCGGAGGGGTCAGCCTCTGGCACTGGCCTTGGAAGCCGCTCGACCGGCAACCACGGTGTTCCGGGAGTCTCTCATGCATTCCAAGCAGTCCCTGCAACAGGCCCGGGCCATGCTTACCACAGGCTATGATGAATCGGCCGAGTTGCTCGCGATTGCGGGCGAGGTCGCGGATCTGGCCTATGACCTCTATCAGGAAATGCACCGCAAACGACGGCCGGGGCCCCCGCAGCGCCAGATGGAGGCCAATTGATGTCCTTTAAATGGCCTGATGTCCCTGCCCTGCAAGAGGATGTGCATGTATTGGCTGACTACGCCGAGTTGCAGAGTTGGCAGAATCAGGGAACCTCCAAGAGGAATTTGGCCTCCAGTCTGGGGCGGTTGGACGAAAACGATTATGCCGATGGGGTTCCCGAGGAAGACCCGGGTTCTCTGAAACTGGACGCGGTATTCGATGAGATTGGCCGCCGGCAGGTGGCTTGCGGAGAGGGTTATCCGTTTTGCATCGACAGTGCCGGACATGTCCTCCGCCCGCAGAGACCGGCAAAGCAAGACCAGTTTGTCATCTACAAATACCTGCTTTTGGCGACCCGGCTGAACATGCACCGCTCCAGGATGCAAGGGGACATAGACGGCACGGCACTCTTTGAGAATGTGGCGGCTGAGGCGGCCCGGCGCTATTTCGGCGAGGGGGCCGAAACGCTCGTATTCGGGGCACAAGCGGCAACCGCAAACTTTGTCTCCCGAGTCAACCGACTTTGTGAAGATTTGCAAGAAGGCGATGGCATCTCCAACCGGGATCCGTCAGTGTCCCGGGTCAGGGACGGCAAACTGGACATCGTGGTCTGGAAACACTTTGCAGACCGGTTGCCGGGAAAATTGATCGCTTTTGGTCAGTGCAAGACGGGATCCTCCTATACGGAGAATGATCTCCACCCCGCAGGTTTCTGTGAAAAGTGGCTACGGACATCGTTGCCCGTGAAACCCTTGCGCCTGTTTCTGGTGGCCGAGGCCTTGCGTCGTGATCGGTGGTCCATGCACTCCATCGACAATGGGTTGCAGTTTGATCGCTGCCGCATTGTGGATTGTTGCGACCGCATCGACCACGACGTGATGAAACAGGTCAGGCGCTGGACTGCGGCTGCCGCGTGCGATGTTGACTTGCCTGGCAGGTGATGTCCTGCAGAGAATCTGGAGACCGTGCCCGATTCCGTGTCACTGCAAGTACAATGGGTATGGCATGCAGGGCAATCCGCCGGATGCCCTCGGGACTCTGACATGCAAGCGAGGCGACCCGTGGCGCGAGACAACGGTACATCGGACACCGCAGACCAGGAAGACTCCATCTCGTTCGAGGATGCACTGGCCCAATTGACCGCTGTGGTCGAGTCCCTGGAAAAAGGGGAACTGCCTTTGGAAGACGCGTTGCGCATCTACGAGCAGGGGGCCCGACTGACCCGCCTGTGCGCGCAGCAACTCAAGGATGCCGAACTCCGCGTCACCCGGTGGCAAGACGACACCGGGGAAGCAATGTAGAGAATCGTCCCTCGGCGGCCCTGATCCGACCGTGGGGCAAAGTCCATATCTTGATCTTGGTCTCCGGCCGCCGGCCCTGAGGGTCGGGGCAATGCTCAGCCGGCAAACTGCTGGCAGGCGGCCTGCCAACTCAAGGCGGACATGTCCGGTACGGCCCGGCAATGGTCGACTGTGGTCGATCCGTGAAATTCGTCCACGACCGCCCGAGCCCGATGTCCCACCACCAGGCAGGACATGCCGGCCCGGTGGGCGGCTTCCACCCCGAAGGCACTGTCTTCTATGACCAGGCACTCCGGTGGCGCAACGCCCAGGGCTCCCGCGGCCTGCAGAAAGAGCGCAGGGTCCGGCTTGCTGCGCGGCAGAGGCAGCCCAGACAGCAAGGCCGTGAAGTACCGGCCGATCTGCAATTGGTGCACCACCGCCACAATGCTGGCGGTCGGCGCCGCAGAGGCAATGGACTGGTACAGCCCTTGGCTCTGAATCTCCTGCAGCCAGGCCTCCGCTCCGGGCAGCAGCCGCAGTTCCTGGGCCATCCTGTCTCTGAACAGCTGCGCCTTCCAGAGTGTCAGCCGTTCCAGTTCCGCTTCGTCCAGTTCCGGTCCCAGGTGGTCCCGGAAAACTGAGGGAGTGGTGCGTCCGAAGTCGGCCAGGAACTCGGCCCGGGAATAATTCACGCCTTTCGAGGCCATCGCAATCTGCCAGGTCTGGCAGTGCAGTTCCTCGGTATCCGCCAACGTGCCATCCAGATCCCAGATGACTGCCTTGAAAGGGGAATGGGACATGAAGAGGCGCTGTGACCGGCTACAGCAGTTCCTGCAGCCGGACGCGGGTCTTTTGGGGATCGGCCTTGCCCTGCATGACCTTCATCACCTGTCCCATGAAGAAGCCCAGCAGCTTCTGCTCGCCGGCCTGGAGCCGTTGTCGTTCGTCCGGATGGGCTTCCAGAATCTCCAGGATGGCCGCATCCAGGACCGAGGTGTCGGAGACCATGGCCAAGCCTTCCCGTTCAATGATGGCGGCGGCGGCCTCGCCGCTGGCAAACATGGTGGCCAGGACCTGTTTCGCCGTGTTGTTGTTCACCTGCTGCTCCACGAGGGCCGCCAGGAGTCCGGCCAGTGCGGCAGGCGACACCTTGATCCGGGCAATGCGCCGCAGATCCTGTCCCTCGCCTTCCTGATACAGCAGGCCCAACAGCTCAGTGGCTATCCACTGGGCCAGCAGCTGGGGCCTGCCGTCGGTGTGGCCGAAGGCCGCCACGGCTTCCTCAAAATACTCGGCCAGGGGTCGTTCGCTGGCCAGAAGTTCCGCTTCCCGGGGACGCACATGCCACTGTGTCACATACCGGCGCTGCTTGCTCCACGGCATCTCGGGCAGGGACTCCCGGATCTCCGTCACCCAGGTCGGGGCTACCCGCAAGGGCGGCAGATCCGGTTCCGGGAAGTAGCGGTAGTCGTCGGAACTTTCCTTGGTGCGCTGCTGCACAGTGCGCTTCCTGGCCTCATCCCAGCCCATGTTCACCTGGGCCACTGCCTGGCCCCGGGCCAACAGCCGGGATTGCCGCTGATGCTCGTAGGCGATGGCAGCCCGCACGGACCGCAGGCTGTTGAGATTCTTGACCTCCACCTTCACCCCCAGTTCGCCTTGGGCGGCCTGTGCAGGCGTGCGCACGGAAATATTGGGTTCACAACGCAGCGCGCCCTTCTCCATGTCGCCGTTGTTCACGCCCAGGTATCGCAGGAGAGTGCGCAATCGTACCAGGAAGAGGTAGGCCTCCTCCGCGCTGGCCATGTCCGCCTCGGTCACGATCTCCATCAAGGGCACGCCGGCCCGATTCAGATCCACCAGGGAGTAAGGGCCGGCATGGGTGGACTTCCCCGTATCCTCTTCCAGATGTACCCGCCGAATGCGGATCCGCTTGGAATCACCCCCCGGCATCTCGATGTCCACGCTGCCCGCAAAGCAGAGCGGGTACTCGAACTGGGTGATCTGATACCCCTTGGGCAGATCCGGATAGGTGTAGTTCTTGCGAGCGAAGACCGCCGTGTCTGCCACTTGGCACTGCAAGGCCAGACCCGTGGCGATGGTCCCTTCCACGGCCCTTTGATTGATGACCGGCATGGCCCCGGGCAGGCCCAGACAGACCGGGCACACCAGGGAATTGGGCGAGGCGCCCTGATACGCGGCCGCGCAGCTGCAGAACATCTTGCTGCAGGTCAACAGCTGGGCATGCACTTCCATGCCCACCACCACCTGATAGGCGTTTTCCTGGGTCGCGGCGGCGTGGGGGCGGGTCAAGGACATGAGGCAGAGGTTTCTGGCCCTGATCATAACCAAATCGGGAATGCCCTACCAAGAACCCGTCAGGGCAAAGCCGACAGGTCACGACACGCACTGCTATACTGGCACCGCTTCCGGACCTGGCGCACAGATGATTCCTCTTCGTTCCCAACGCTACCATCTGGCGGGCGTGCTCCTGATCCTGTGCTGCTGTCTGCTGCTGGGGGGCTGCAATCGGTCTCGGCAACGGCTGGGTGACGCCACGGCCACGGCCGCTCCGCCAGAGGTCCTGACCCCCACCGCCACGCCGATACCCGCGCTCCCTACGCCTTCACCCTCCCCCACACCCCGGCCCCCTACCCCGACAGAGCGGCTGGCGCAGGCCCAGCTGCAGGAGCATCAAGGCCATCTCGAAGAGGCCGCCGCCCTCTATGCGAGACTGACGCACCAGCCGGACCCTGCCATCTCCAGTCCGGCGGCCTATTTCCTGGGTCGGCTGCAGGTGTTCCAAGGGGAATGGAAGCTGGCCGACGACAGCCTGGCGCTGCACTTCGTGCTGCAAGGCAACACGGAGCTGCCGGATACGGCGGACTACACGGCAGAGGCCTATCTGCTGTGGGCCCGCGTCCAGCGGCAACTGGGGGCGTATGCCCCCGCCTCCAACTACTACGGTGCGGCTCTGCACGGATTGCCTGTCCTGGCCTCCGACATTCACCGCGAATGGGGCCAGATGCAACTGGCTCTGGGCCAGGATGAAGAAGGGCTGTCACACCTGACCCAGGCTGCGGAACTGGCCTATGCCACCAGCATCCGAGTCTCCATTCTGGACGAGATGGCGGCGGCGCTGGAAGCACGAAACCGCCATGCCGAGGCCGTGGCCGTGTATGACGAGATCCTGACGGTGGCCACGCAGCCAGCCTATCGGGCGCAACTGCAGTATCGCGCGGGCAGGGCCCTGGTGCAGATCCAGCAGGAGACCGAGGCCATAGCCCGCTTCCGCCTCGCCACCGAGGCCCAGCGGGACACGGTGCATGCATACCTGGCCCTGGTGGAACTGGTGGAGCGAGACGTGGACTTTGATCCCTACACGCGGGGCTTCATCGACTACTATGCCGGCGCCTATGACGTGGCCGCCGCGGCCTTCCGCAACTACCGCGCGCTGGAGCGCACGGAGGAATTTCGCGCTCCGTACGGAGAGATATACGAGGGTCTCTCCTATGCCCAGCTGGGAGACTACTTGCCCGCCGAGGCCCGCCTGCAGGCGGCATTGGCCCGATATCCAGACTGTCCATGCCGGGGCTGGGCGTATCTGGAACTGCTGGACCTGTATTTGCAACTGGGCAACGCCGCCGCCTATCAGGAGACCTGGGAAGCCTACATTCAGGAGCTGCCCACAGACCCGGGGCGGGCGCGGATTCTGGCGGATCAGGTTGCGGACTGGCTGCAGCAAGGGGAACGCGGTGCGGCGTACACGCCGCTGCGAGACCTGCTAGGCTTCTTTCCCACGAGCAGTGTCACGGCGCAGGCCCTCTACTCTGTGGTCATGGATGCGCTGGCAGAGGAGCAATACCAGGAAGCGAATACCGGCCTGCACCAGCTGCGGGAGAAGTTTCCCCACTTCAAGGCCTCGGAAGTGGGGTACTGGATTGCCTACACCCTGTGGCAGGCGGGGCATGCGGATGCGGCCCTCTTTGGCTGGCAACGCACGGCCCGGCTGCGCCCCGTGGACTTTTTCAGCATCATGGCCGCCCAGGCGCTGCGCCGGGCGGATGGCACCAGTCAGGATGTCATTGCGGACATGGAGGTTCTGAGTCAGACCTCATCCGGGCTCCTGCATGACAACGGCAGTCCGGCGCTGGCGTTGGACTGGCTGCGCTCATGGGCCGACCGCGAACGGGATGCCGCCCTGCCCGCCCCTGCGGAAGACATCAACATGCAGCGCGGACTGGCCTTCCACCGGCTGGGCAACAGGACCCGGGCGCGCCAGAACTGGGCAGCCGCAGTTGAGACCTACCGGTCGTATCCCTATCACCTCTGGGACCTTGCCTTGACACTGGCGGATCAAGGGGCACATCAGCTCAGCATTCGCGCCGCCTACTACCTGTATACGCTGTCCCCGACGGAGGAGGTCTCGGAGCTGCCTCTGTTCATTCAGAAGCTCCTCTATCCCCGACCGTACCGGGCCCTGGCCCCGGCGGCCGCCGGGGCCCACGGGGTGCCCGAACTGTATTTCTACGCGCTGCTGCGCCAGGAAAGCCTTTTCGAGCCTGCCAGTGTCTCGTCGGCCGCGGCCCAAGGACTGGGTCAGGTGATGCCGGCCACCGGAGAGTGGGTGGCCCTGCAGCTAGGACAGCGCGACTATGAAGCGGACTGGCTTCAACTCCCTTGGGTGAACCTGGAGTTCAGCGCCTTTTATCTCCGTTTCGTGTACGACGAATTGGGCCAGGACTGGCTCACGGCCCTGGCAGGCTACAACGCGGGACCGGGCAACGGGAGGGCATTTCGGGAGGCCAGTGGCCCGGATGACATGGATTTCTATCGGGCCATCTCGTTGGCCGAAACCTCTGACTATGTAGAGAAAATCATTGCCAATCTGTGGCACTATACGCGTCTCTATGGATAGCCGCGATGCCGGGGGAGTTCTCGCCTTCAGACCGCCCCCCAAGGCAATCGCATCTACATCGATCAAGCCACCCGGACGCCACCGCAATGCACTTCCGGAAGGTCCAATACACGTCACCCCCTTTATGAGGCCGCAGAGGAGCATCTCGGCTCCTCGGCTCATTGCCCCATAACCTTGATGTCTATCATAGGCTTTGCGCGGGCTCGTGCCTGACCGGCCTATGGTCCCCTTGCGTCCCCTACCCAATGCAAAAGCACGATCAGCAAGAAAATGAATGTTCCGTGGGCAGTGTTTCATGAGGCGACCGGCACCTGAGAGACGAAATTGGGGTCCAACATGCACAGAATGCTGTTCAGGATGCCTTCGGCGATCCGCTGCTGGCCTGCAGCCGTAGTCAGGATGGGCGCATCCCCGCCCAGGAACCCCATTTCCAGAATCACGGAGGGCGTGTTCAGATGCACTTTCTCGTGCACGTGATAGTGTGTCATGTTGGGCGTGATGGTAAAGGCATCCCATTCCATGTTGGTGCTGGCGGCATACTCGGTCTGCAGGCACTGAATCAGGATCCGTTCCCGATCGCGGGCTCCGGAATAGGCGTAGTTCGCGGCCTTGAACCCTGAATTCTTCACACAGGAATCCGCGTGAATGCTGAGGGCCAGATCGGCTGTGAAACCCCGCAGCACGGGGTCCAGTTCCTGCAGCTTCCAGACCCTGGCCCCGCGTTCTTCCAGCATGGGCACCAACAGCTTGGCTACCGCTTCGTTGACCTCCAGTTCTGTCAGGACCAGTTCGCCAGCCTGATTTTCGCAGACAGCTCCCACATCCTGCACCTCATCCCGGTACCAGTGCCCCACAATCAGGCCGATGCTGCGGCCGGAGAGGGGACCTGGGGGTTCCGGCGGGGTGGGGCGTTGCTCAACGGCAATGCGAGTCACCTCCCCGCTGGAAGCCTCGCGGTTTTGCATCAGCTGCCACTGTATCAAGACGACGGCAGCAACGACAACGACAATGATGCCCAGGCGCAAGCCGGCCATGTCCTATGCCCCGGAATCGCGTCGCCATGCTGGATTGGGCCACAACCAGCACTGGGCTGATGACAGCCCGCCATGAATTCTGTAATGCAGGGTCACAAAGCAGAGGAGAAGGCTTTTGCTAGAGACCTATATACATGAGTACACAAACTCCTGCATATCCTGTGCACGGGTCGTCAGGGTCTCCGTGGAGAACGCCCCTCGCCGTGCCGCAGCCCCCGTCCCATGGGCCGTGGAGCGTCCTGTTGCGCCCCGGCAGTGTGACCATGGTACTACATGTTTGCATGTGTACTTATGTATATATGTCCCTTTTGCTACAATGGCAGGTCCCGTACGCGCCGGTCCTTCATTGTAGCCCAGAAAGAGTCGTGATCACGGAAGGTACACGGCTTGGCCCATTGCTGCGCGCACGTCGCGAAACGCTCGGGCTGAGTCTCGAAGACGTTGAGGCAGCCATACGGATCCGCACCCAGTACTTGCTGGCGCTGGAGGCGGACGAGTGGCACCGCCTGCCCGGCGAAGTGGTGGGGCGTGGCTTTCTCCAGAACTACGCGGATTTCCTCAAGCTCGACGGGCAGGCCCTGAAACAGCGGCGGCAGTCCGAGAATCTAGCCCGTCTCAACGAAGACTGGCCCAGCACCAGTGCCGGCGCCTCGATGCCTCCGCTGCGGGACATGGACTATCGGCCCCTGGAAGCGCAGCGGACCGGCGCATTTTTCCTGACCGGCCAAGGCCCGACCGGCGTCTGGAGACGCCTCCTGTTCACTGTGCTGCTGCTGGTCGTGGTGGGCCTGGTGACCGCCGCGTTTTTCACCAATCAGGATTCCCCACTGCAGGCAGGGCCAGCCCTGACAGACCTGCAGACAGAGGCCGTCACATGGGTGCAGGGCACTTATGGCCGGCTGGCGGCCGGCCTGCGGTCCACAGTGCAGGGCGGGGAGATGGACAATGGCGACGAGGTCGCCCCGACCCTGCTGGCCGTGGAGGTGACACCTCCCACGCCCACCTTGCAGCCCACGCCCACCTTGCAGCCCACACCCACAAGCCCCCCGGTGCCCACCCCAACGGCTACGCCGGCAGCCGACACGCCGCCCACTCCGGTGCCCACGCCCATCCAAGTGGTCGGAGCGCTGGCTCCCGTGGACTGCGAGGTGGATGGCCTGCAGATTGCCACCCCGTTGGATCGTCAGATCATCAATGGCACCCAGGTCCTGACGGGCACTGCGGCCGTGCCGGATCAATGGTATTACAAACTGGAATATCGCATTCAGGCCAGAGAGGGTCAGGCACAGCGCAAAGCCTTTACCTACTTTGATGGCTACAGGACCACGGTCACCGATGGCCAGCTGGGAGAATGGGACACCGTTGCCATAGCCAACGGCACCTACACGGTGCGCCTGACGGCCGTGCAGCGGCAGGAAGGCGAGTCCCTGGCCTGTGATCTCACCGTGACGGTCCAGAACTGACGGCCGCCCGTCCCCACCGGCTGCCGCCGGTCAGTCCAGGGCCAGGGGCGTGAGCACCATCTCCCCTTCTGCGTCCGTTTCCACTCTGTAGACCTGGGTGGCCCGGTCCAGCATCATCACGCCGCGCGTGTGATCAATCTCGTGCTGAAAAATGCGGGCCAGCCAGCCAGAGGCCTTGATGCGCACTTCCTGCCCCTGGGCATTCAGGCCGCGGACGGTGACGTGCTCCGCCCGTTTCACATCCGCCAACAGTCCAGGCAGGCTCAGGCATCCCTCCTGATTCTCGATTTCCCCCTTCCGCCTCAGGATCTCCGGATTGAGCAACCGATACAGGACCAGCGGACTGTCCTCCACCTGATCGTCTTCCGGGTACTCGACCACAATGGCCCGCAGGCTGCGGCCCACCTGCGGGGCGGCCAGCCCTACGCCCTTGCTTTCGCGCATGGTCTCCACCATGTCGGCCAGCAGCTCCCGTATCGAGCCATCCACCTGTCGTACCTTGCGGGCCTTGCAGTGCAGCACGGCCGCGTCTTCATCCCAGTCGCGCACAACACGCAAGATGGTCATGATCAGAGGGACAGTGACAGGGAAGGGCGGATGCAGGCAGGGTCGACAGATTGGGGGCATTATACGCTGGCTCCCAGTCGCCTGGACACCTCCCAGGGTCAGAAATTTTATCCGGTCCTGGGTATCCGCGGGTACCATGGGGAGCTGAAGTCAAGGCTGGCACTGTCCCTCGGAATCCGCAACACTCCCGCACCCATGTCATTCTGGACGCAACTCGCGCTGACCACCACCACGCATCAATCCCTGCTCTGCGTGGGCCTGGACCCGGATCCCACCTGTCTGCCGGCGGACTTTGGCTCCCTGACCGGCTCCTCCCTGGCCCCGTTGCTGACCTGGAACCGCCACATCATCTCGCGCACCGCGGACTGGGCCTGCGCCTACAAACCCAACCTGGGCTTCTATCTGCGCCATGGAGCTCCGGGCCTGCAATTGCTGGCGGACACTGTGGCCGCCATTCCGGCGGCCACCCCCGTGATTCTGGATGCCAAGTTCGGAGACATTGGTTCTACCGCAGCCGGTTATGCCCACTTTGCCTTCGCGGAACTGGGCGTGGGGGCCGTCACCTTGAATCCGCTGCTGGGGCAGGACAGTCTGGCGCCTTTCTTTGCCTATCCCGACAAGGGCTTCTGGCTGTTGGCCCACACCTCGAATCCCGATGCCCGCCAGTTCCAGGACCTGGAAACCGGGTCCGGCCCCCTGCATGAGCGGATTGCCGCCACGGTCCAGACATGGGAGCCCCGCGTCGGCCTGGTGGTGGGAGCGACCTATCCGGAGCAATTGAGGCGCATTCGCGAACTGGTCCCGGACCGCTGGATTCTGGCCCCGGGCCTGGGCCGACAAGGCGGCGCCTTGGCCGCGTCCCTGGCGGCGGGCTGGAGCACGGCCCGCCCGCCCGGCTTGCTCTTCAATGCCAGTTCCGGCCTTGCCCGGGCCCAGGATCCGGGCAAGGCCGCCCAGGAGATTGTGGAATCCATGCGCCAGACTGCCATGCAGATGACAGAGACGACGGCATGAATGCCCCTGACCAGGAACGCCTGTTTGCCTTGCTGATGGCAGTGAAGGCTCTGCAGTTTGGCGAATTCACGCTGGCCAGCGGCAAAAAGTCCCCCTTCTATCTGGACCTGCGCCTTATCATTAGCAATCCGGAGCTGCTGCGGCTGAGCGGGCAGCTGCTGGCGGCGCAGATGGCGGACTTGCCCGTCCGGCGCATGGCGGCAGTGCCTTACGGGGCGTTGCCGCTCGGCTCCGTGGCCGCGGTCACGGCCGGTCTGCCCTTGCTGTACACCCGCAAGAAGGTCAAGAAGCATGGCGGCCAGCGGCAGGTGGAAGGGCATCATGAGAAGGGAGATCGGGTAGTCATGGTGGAGGATCTGGTCACTACCGGCGGCAGTCTGCTGCAGGCCGTGGCCCTGCTGCGGGCAGCGGGCCTTGAGGTCGCGCATGCCGTGGTGATGACCGAACGGGGGTCTCAGGGTCGTCCCAACCTGCACGCGGCGGGCATAGAGCTGCGCACGGTCTTCGCGTTGACCGATGCCTTGACCTACGCGCGGGCCACCGGCCACATCAGCGCCTCCCAGTTTGAGGCAGTGCAGCAGTTTGTGAACGAGGTGCAGTAGCCGCATGGCACAACCGGTGGATGCTGTGGACGTTGCCGAGTCCCCCAGTGTCTGGACTCACATCCTGCAGGGATACAAGCCCGCCCCCATTGCAGGTGACTTCACGGGCAAGCACATTGTGACCGTGGATCAGTTTGGACGGGAAGACCTGGACTTCCTGTTCCACAGCACGATGCGGCTGGAGCAGCGGATGCGACAGCGCGATCGGGGCATTGGCGAAATCGCCCACGGCAGCATCATGGCCCAGCTCTTCTTTGAGGCCAGCACCCGCACCGACCTCTCCTTTCAAGCGGCCATCAGCCGGCTGGGGGGCAAGGCCATCGGGGCCAGCAACGGCATTGAGTTCTCTTCGGTGCACAAGGGGGAGGATCTGCCTGACACCATCCGGGCCGCCGGATGCTTTGCCGATGTAGTCACCTTGCGGCATCCGGCCCAGGGCGCGTCGGTCATTGCCGCCCATTTTCTGGACCTGCTGCGCGAGCAGATTGGGCGGGAACCGGTGGTCATCAGTGCCGGGGACGGCGTGGGGGAGCACCCCACGCAGGCTCTCCTGGACACCTACACGGTCTTTCGACAGAAAGAGGGGTTGGGGAACCTCAACATCACCATGGTGGGCGACCTGCGCTTCGGACGCACGGTGCATTCCCTGACCAAGCTGCTGTCCCTGTACGGGCATGAAGGCATCCACATCAATCTGGTGTCCCCTGCCGCCCTGCGCATGCCGGCGGACATCGTGACCCAGGCGCGGCAGAGCGGAGTTTCCGTACAGGAGATGGGCCAGCTGAACGAGGCCCTGTACGACAGCGACGTCATCTACTGGACGCGCATCCAGGAAGAGCGCTTTGCCGATCCGGAGGATTACGCGGAAGTCCGGAATGAATTCATCATGGTGCCGGAACTGCTGGTGCAGACGCCCACCAACACGGTCCTGCTGCATCCGCTGCCCCGCAAGCATGAAATGGGCTCCGCCTGGGACCGGTACAACCTGGACCTGGATCCGCGTACCGCCTACTTTCGGCAGATGGCCAACGGGATGTACATCCGCATGAGCCTGGTGGCCCTCATTCTCGGCAAGTGGGTCTAGGCGCACGGCGGGCCCCCAAGCATGTCTGTCTGGCGCATCCCCGGCCCCCTGGACCCGCACGTCCATCTGCGCGGCATGCACTGGGCCCGCAAGGGCACCATGACCAGCGAGACCCGAGCGGCCCTGGCCGGCGGGTTCACAGCCGTGCTGGACATGCCCAATGCCGAACCCACCACCACGTCCCCGGCGGGCCTGCACACCAAGCAGCAGGCGCTGCAGAGCGGGGCCGTCTGCGATTGGGGCATCTACTACGGGGTGCACCCCGCCGGCAATCTGGATACGTTCCCGCAGGCTGTGACACACGCGGTGGGCCTCAAGATCTACTGCGGGCAGACCACCGGCGATCTGTTCGTGGCCGGCCCGCGGCGGGAAGAGCACTTCGCCGCATGGCGGGATCACGGCCTGGTGGCGGTGCATGCCGAAGACGAGGAAGTCGCGGCGGTCCTGGCCCTGGTGGATCGGTATCGCATCCACACCCACTTCTGTCATGTCAGCACCCAGGCCGAACTGGACTCCCTGCGGGCGGCCAAGGACAGAGGCTTGCCGGTCTCGGTCGGCGTCTGCCCCCATCATCTGTGGTTGACGACGGAGGATGAATACCGGCTGGGGCCCTTCGCCCTGATGAAACCCCCGCTCAAAGGCCAACGGGACGTGGACTACCTGTGGCAGGGCCTGCGCGCGGGCTGGGTGGACGTGCTGGAGTCGGATCACGCGCCCCACACCTTGCAGGAAAAACGCACCATGCCGTCGGCCTTCGGCGTGCCCGGACTGGAAACCCTGCTGCCCCTGATGGGCACCGCGGTGGCAGAAGGCCGCCTGGAACGGCAGCGTCTGGAAGAGCTGGTGGTCACGGCGCCACGGCGCATTTTTGGCATTCCCTGTCCCCCGGACACCTGGACGGAACTGGAATTCGGGGTGTCGGAGCCGCTCAGGGGAGCCGACATGCAGGCTCTCTGTGGCTGGACCCCCTTTGAAGGGCAGCCTGTGCGCTGCCGCGTGGCTGCCGTGCAGCTGCACGGGCAGCTGGCCTACGACGGCCAGGATGTACGGGTGCCGCCGGGCTTTGGCCGGCCCGTGCAGCAGACTCTCCGGAGCCAGTCATGATCCCCACGGAACTGCACTCGATGCTGCGCCGCCTGGTCCTGGCCCTGTACGCAGTCAAGTATGCAGTCCTGCGCTATGCCCTGTTCCGACTGCAGGCCAACACCAGTCACGACCTGGTGCATGACCTCCTGGACCGCTGGGATGACCATGCCTTGCTGCAGAGCGGTCTGCGCGGGATCGGGCACTTTCTGCGTCCCGCAGCCCCGGTCCAGGTCGGAGGCGTGGAGCTGCCGCAGCCTTTCATGCTGGCGGCCGGCTGGTGCAAGGGCGACGGATATGACAACGAAGTGCGGGCGTTGGCGACCGTCATCCGGGATGGCAATCTCCTGCCCGGCTGGCGCACACTGCCGCATCTGGCGGGACCGGTCGAGTTTGGCTCCTATACCCGCTGGCCGCGGCAAGGCAATCAGGGCCGCACCATGTGGCGGTATCCTGCCGCCCGCGGACTGGGCAATCGCGTGGGTCTGCGCAATCCCGGCATTCGCGCCGTGGCGGCGTTTCTGGCCTTGCACCGGGATCTGCTGCCGGAGACCTGGGGCCTCAACCTGGCCAGCTCCCCGAACGTGGCCGACGCGCAGACGCTGCGCTCTGAACTTGTCGAAGCCTTGACTTATCTGGAAGATGCCCACATTGCCCCGGACTGGCTGACGCTGAATGTGAGCTGTCCGTCCCATGACGAGGACGCCGGCGTGCAGCAATCGGCAGAGTCCCTTCGGAATCTGCTGGAAGGGGTCCGGGCCGTGGCCCGGACCAGTTTGCCCATCTGGCTCAAGGTCAGCCCTTGCCTGACCGCCCGCCAGTACAACCAAATTCTGTTGCTGGCGGTCGAGTACGGAGTCAAGGCCATTGTGGCCACGAATACGCGCCAGGAACAGGAGGACGCGGACGGCTCCACCTGGGGAGCCAGCGGCGGGTTGCTGCAAGACGATGCCCGCGCGGCGATGACCAAGCTGGTGACCCTGCAGCGGATGCACCAGGCTCCGATAGACATCATTGCCTGTGGGGGCATCGGACATGGCCGGGACCTGCGCCTGCTGCGCCTGCTGCAGGTCAAGGCCTGGCAATACCATTCCGCCTTGGTCTATCGGGGCCCGCTGGCCGCCACGCTGATCTACCGGGAAGCCCATCCCCATACCCCTTAGGGGCCCTTCCCGGTCCACATGGCCATGCTTGGACGACTCTACCGCGGCGCGCTGTCCCTGTACCTGGCGGCCGCCTGGATCTGGCTGGCGCTCTGGAAGACGGTAGGGGATCGCAACGGACTGCTCTATCTGCTCAACAGCCTGTCCTTTTGGATTCTCAGTGGAGCCTGGCTGGCCGGCTGGCTGCGCTTCGGCCGGACCTCACCGGGGTGGGCCCTGCTCTGCGGGGAAGTCATGGGGCTGGTCCTGTTGCGTCACTACCACTGGATGCTGTGGCGCAAGCTGCCCCGCCCCAACGCGGCTCCGGGAGAGACTCACCGGCCTGCAATCCAGGTGCTGACCGCCAACCTGCTGAAGAAGAACAACAACCTGGCAAACATGCGGCAGCGCCTGGTCCGGCATGACGTGGACGTTGCCGTGTTGCAGGAAGTGAATGCCGGCGCCCTGGCCGGGCTGTTCCATCCCTTGCGGCAGGAATATCCGCATCAGTACTGGATGGCCCATCCGGGCAGCCAGCTGGGCCTGGGGGTGATGTCCCGCCATCCCTGTGTCCTGGAGCATCGGCGCAGTCTGAGTGTCGGCGGCCCCTTCTATCTGCGGTTGCGGGTGCAGGTGGGCGGGCAATCCCTGATCCTGTACAACGTCCATCTGATTTCCCCACTGTTCGGATCCCCCCCGGTGCGGCTGAATCGGGCTCTGCACGTGCGCAACTATCAGGTGCAGTGCCTGCTGGCCGACGCCCGGGCGCAGTCCGGCCCGGTGCTGCTGATGGGAGACTGGAACACCACCGAAGGCTCTGACATCTACCGCCAGGTCAGCGCCGTCTTTCAGGACGGCTGGGCCACCGCCGGGCTGGGTCCCGGCTGGTCCTGGCCCCACAACCTGGAACCCTATTGCAATGTGAAGGCCCGCCCTGTGTTGCGCCTGGACCATGCCTTCTGCTCCCATGACCTGGAAGTGCTGGCTGCCCAGGTGCTGCCGGTCACGGGGGGATCGGACCATTCGCCGCTGCTGCTGACCCTGCGGGTGCCCGAGCAGTGCCATTGACAGGCCGTCTTGCCGCCGGTGGTCCGAGCTCCGTCCATCCCAAGGCTGTGCACCGGGTCAAAAGACGGGACAGCACATGCCGCCATACAGCCTTGCTGGGCAAACTCCTCCCAACCCTTGCGGCGCAATCTGGCGGTGGCCGCATCATTCACGTCAAGACGCGCTTCTGCACTGAGACACACGCGTCTGCGCATCGAGCACTCAAAAAGGGGGGACAGCGGCATGGCGGCTGATCCCCGAGTGTCTCACGACATCCATGCGCCTGACTTGCTGTGGAGTACGCCGTGCTGCCGTCACGGCTGTTCAAGCATGGAGTATAGTTGTGGTTGTGCTCTATGCAGATGACAGTTGCGGGATTGGAGCTGGACTGAACATGCACGACATGGCGAGTGACTACTACACTATCTTCGCCGGTCTGACCGGCGCGGAACCGGCCCGGTGCCAGCCCGAATTTGACGTGGCCACCTTCTATCCCCAGGAGCAGATCTGCCAGGCCGGCGACACCCTGGATCGCATGTACCTGCTGCAGAGCGGCACGGTCATGCGGGCCCCGAACGACCGGACCCCAGCCGCGCTCTGTGCAGCCTGGGGCCGTGCTGGACCTTTTCGCCTTGATGTCCCAGACCCCTTGCCGGGAGACCGTGTCCGCCTCCACCGATGTGCGCCTGATCACACTGCATATTGTCCAGTCAAAAGGAGCACAGTAAATGGTTATCGTCTGTACCACCTGCAATGCCGAGAACCCGGCAGAGTCGGTCTTTTGCGAGGAATGCGGCATTGAACTGGACACCGCCGCGGTGTCTGCCCCGTCCGCGGCGACGAGGCCGGTGTTCCCGGCCCCGTCGAATCCGTACCAGGCACCATCTTCCCCAAGGGAAGAGCCGGAACATCCTCAACTGCCCCGCTGCTGGTCTTGCGGCAAGGAGATAGGGGTAGCCGAAGGGAAGGAAATCCATAGCGCAGTGCATGGAATGTGCAAGGATTGCACCGGCCTCTTTTTTTGGAGCATGCTCTGAGCTCGACTTTGTACAAAATCAGGCCGGGGAGTGCCCCAGAAAGACAGAATGGCACCAAGCACCACCCGAGGTCCACCATGCCCACCCTGTCTCCCGTCATTGCAACCTTGCGGCAGCCGTTTACGCCGCTCTTCCAGGCCCGGACCTGGGCCCAGGCCCTGCGGGCGCCGGGGCGGCGCACCGTCTCCACGGCGCTGCAGTCCCTGGGGCTGCACCCAGAGCGCAATTTTGCCGTGTACCATCAGGTGCTCCACCGTGCCTGATGGTCTGCGCGCGCGGTGAGCCGGACCCTGCGGGGTCTCTGCAGCGGGGTGACGCGGGCCGCCCACCGGCGGCAGCGGGACCGGACCTGGCGCCCGCGGCGGGCCGCCGGGTATCCCCAGCCCGCCCCCAGGGTCATTTCATTATGTGAAAAACCGGACTCGGGAGACCTGCCATCTGCTCTTCAGGGCCACCGCAAAGTCAGAAAGTCCCACAGAACAGCGCAGGTTTTCCTGTATGGCCGCCCATGTTCCCTCTTGCCAAGACATCATTGATCCCAATAAACGAGCACTTGCAGCGTGAAACAATCTGTCCTGAAACTGAATCCTGACTTTGCCATTGCTCTGGCAGCCCCACCAGAAATGTGGATGCGCACGGGAGGCACGCCTATATATGTCTATAATAGATATATTGCAAGCAACGGTTGGAGGACATTGTGAGAGGTGCCAACACGCATGTGGCCAAGTGGGGTGACAGTCTGGCCGTGCGCATTCCCAAGGCCATCGCCGAACAGTGGGGAGTGCAGGAGGGCACGGCTGTAGAGATCCGGGCCCAGCAGGATCGGGTTGTGCTACGTCGCAAGTCCTTCGTTCTGGCTGATCTAGTGGCCCAGATCACGCCGGAGAATCGGCACCCGGAACAGGATTTTGGCTCCGCACAGGGCGTGGAAGAATGGTAGACACAGACTATGTACCTGATCGCGGCGAAATCATATGGATTAACTTCAGTCCGCAAGCGGGCCGGGAACAGGCCGGGCGACGTCCGGCCTTGGTGCTAAGTCCTGCAAGGTACAACGCCAAGAGCCAGTTGGCCTTGTGTTGCCCCATTACATCACGCGTCAAAGGCTATCCTTTCGAGGTGCCTCTGACCCAGACTGACGGCGTGGCAGGCGTGGTACTGGCGGATCAGGTCCGCAGCTTGGATTGGCTCCGGCGGGATGCGCAGTTTCAGCAGCGCGCCAGCCCCCAAGTATGGAATGAAGTACTGGTCAAGATCCAGAGTCTGCTCACCTGACGTTTTCACAAAGGCGTACAGCCAGCGGTACAGGATGTGCAGGTATGTTGAGAATACATGGAATCGCCTTGGAATGGATCGTCTGATCCCCCAGTGTCAGTAGAGACACAGACACTCATGCGCCTGACTTGCTGCGGGGTACACTGTGCTGCCACCGCGCTTTGATGAGCAGCCGCAAGGCGCGGGTCCGGTGGGGAATAGGCTGGGGTTGAGACGCTGGGAAAGAGGTCTAAGGAGATGCTAATCCAAATCCAAAAGGGTGAAGACTTCGCAGCTCTGCAGTTCCCTTGTATGATGAAGGGACCGTATGCAAGGCACATTCATATCCGTTGCGCTAACCTCCCGAAGGAGCCAAAACAGGGGTAGGTTAGCGATGAATTTGGCCTTTCCAACCATTCTTTTATTGGCTTTAGAGAGTATTATCCTGTATAGTTCGGCCGCGGTGGTGACAAATTTGCTGGTTGGACCCGAAAAGGAGGTGATTTTGAGGGTCGGAAGCAGTAAATAGCTCTCTCAATTGATGCCCTGATGAAGAAGGGATTGAAACACGGAGATTCTCCGCGGCGCATCCAGAAGGCGACGAGCGCCTTCCTCTCAATTGATGCCCTGATGAAGAAGGGATTGAAACGTGGTGCACTACGACCTGTGCTCGCGCTGGCCCGGCAGACTGCCCCCTCTCAATTGATGCCCTGATGAAGAAGGGATTGAAACCCAAACACTCCACGCAATGCGTGAAGTATTCTTCTTCATCCTCTCTCAATTGATGCCCTGATGAAGAAGGGATTGAAACCTGCTTGGTATCAATCCATAGATCCCGCTGGGAGTTTCACACTCTCAATTGATGCCCTGATGAAGAAGGGATTGAAACAGGTAGCACGCGGCGCAGTCGCCCTCTGCGGGGGTTCCCGAGCCTCTCAATTGATGCCCTGATGAAGAAGGGATTGAAACAGGGCGCGCCAGGCTGCACGCTCTCCCAGGGGTATGGCCCCGCTGCACCTCTCAATTGATGCCCTGATGAAGAAGGGATTGAAACGCCTCCACGGGGGGTTTCGGCAATTACTTGCGAAGGAAGACTCTCAATTGATGCCCTGATGAAGAAGGGATTGAAACCTCCATGCGCACCACGCCGAGGAGACGCTCTTCCTCTGCTCTCAATTGATGCCCTGATGAAGAAGGGATTGAAACGGAGACCTCTCGCCGCCTCATGCGCCGCCACTTCGGGCGGCACCTCTCAATTGATGCCCTGATGAAGAAGGGATTGAAACCCCACCGAAGTGGGCCACCTGCAGCGCTACCTTGGTAGCGCCTCTCAATTGATGCCCTGATGAAGAAGGGATTGAAACAAGGCGACAAACGCCTTCAATACAGACATAATCCATGCAAACTCTCAATTGATGCCCTGATGAAGAAGGGATTGAAACCTCTGCCAGATGGTCCCTTGGGAGGCTTGCTGGACCATGTTCACTCTCAATTGATGCCCTGATGAAGAAGGGATTGAAACTCGTACTTTTTACTGGGCCTTTGCTCTATTGCAGGGATATAGTCTCTCAATTGATGCCCTGATGAAGAAGGGATTGAAACTCTCATCACGCACTCCCCGTGCTTGCTGCAGCATGCCTGGCCTCTCAATTGATGCCCTGATGAAGAAGGGATTGAAACTCTCATCACGCACTCCCCGTGCTTGCTGCAGCATGCCTGGCCTCTCAATTGATGCCCTGATGAAGAAGGGATTGAAACCGTTGTGGGCATAGACGTAGGTGCGACGCCTTGACTTGGCGACTCTCAATTGATGCCCTGATGAAGAAGGGATTGAAACCGTTGTGGGCATAGACGTAGGTGCGACGCCTTGACTTGGCGACTCTCAATTGATGCCCTGATGAAGAAGGGATTGAAACCACACCTCCAGGCTCCTTTCGAGCTTGCACACGTATGTGTACCTCTCAATTGATGCCCTGATGAAGAAGGGATTGAAACGGTCGTGCCCGGCTACCTGCAATGGGACAGCCAGGTGCAGGCCGTCAGCTCTCAATTGATGCCCTGATGAAGAAGGGATTGAAACTGGTCCAACAGTCCCTTCACCCCTTCCTCAGGGCTCTCATTGCTCTCAATTGATGCCCTGATGAAGAAGGGATTGAAACGCCATGTCCACCGCCCAGGGTGTGGTGCCAAACGGATTCTGCCGGTGACCTCTCAATTGATGCCCTGATGAAGAAGGGATTGAAACAGCTGAAGGGCGGCCAGGCCGTCCTTGTAGTCGCGGCTCTTCACTCTCAATTGATGCCCTGATGAAGAAGGGATTGAAACTGAGACATCTTGTTCATGTTCCAGGCGGCAACGCCACCACTCAGCTCTCAATTGATGCCCTGATGAAGAAGGGATTGAAACCTTCGGCCTTTTTCCCGAAGTGCGCGACGCAGCGACCTATGGTCACCTCTCAATTGATGCCCTGATGAAGAAGGGATTGAAACCATGCGGGTCAGGTCCTGCTTGGTGGCAAACGCGGAAAGGCGTCCTCTCAATTGATGCCCTGATGAAGAAGGGATTGAAACATGCGCCCCGTCTTGAAGGGCACGTCGGGATCGTCTCCCACTCTCAATTGATGCCCTGATGAAGAAGGGATTGAAACTTGGGGAACCTTCTCCCACACCACCACCACAACCCATACCCCCACCTCTCAATTGATGCCCTGATGAAGAAGGGATTGAAACGGAGCAGCGGGCCTGGCTGTCGCCGTGGGCATACTGCCTCTCAATTGATGCCCTGATGAAGAAGGGATTGAAACACGCCTTGGGGCGTGCCACCAGGCCTTGACGGCTTCGATTAAACTCTCAATTGATGCCCTGATGAAGAAGGGATTGAAACCATGCGGGTCAGGTCCTGCTTGGTGGCAAACGCGGAAAGGCGTCCTCTCAATTGATGCCCTGATGAAGAAGGGATTGAAACCCACCAGGACGTGCCCTTCGGCCTTCTTTCCAAAGTGGGCCACGCTCTCAATTGATGCCCTGATGAAGAAGGGATTGAAACGTTTATCTCCTTTACGAAATTAACCACCTTCTCGTTCATCTGCCGCCTCTCAATTGATGCCCTGATGAAGAAGGGATTGAAACCTGCCCATCCCGCTCCAGGATATACCCGCGGGACGTGGCCCAGGCCACCTCTCAATTGATGCCCTGATGAAGAAGGGATTGAAACCTGGAACATGGCCGTGCTGGGCGGCTGGATGACGGGCAACGCTCTCAATTGATGCCCTGATGAAGAAGGGATTGAAACCGAGGAGGAAGGAGCGGTAGTCGAGCCCCCAATAGCGGTCCGCGTACTGCTGCAACTCTCAATTGATGCCCTGATGAAGAAGGGATTGAAACTTGCCCCTGGTCCGGGTTTGCACATTCAGTCAGCAACATTGCTCTCAATTGATGCCCTGATGAAGAAGGGATTGAAACACCTCCAGATACTTTACCCCTATCAGTATTCCATTTTGTTTCTCTCAATTGATGCCCTGATGAAGAAGGGATTGAAACGCCGAAGACCAGACTGGCGCAGGAAGCGCTCGATGCGGGCTTTCGCCCGCTCTCAATTGATGCCCTGATGAAGAAGGGATTGAAACCCGCGGCAGCTGGGATTTATGTGCCTGGCGCAGCCCATCGACACCTCTCAATTGATGCCCTGATGAAGAAGGGATTGAAACCAACAACCCGTGCTGTCCAAATAGACGGTACGCCTGTCGCCGCTCTCAATTGATGCCCTGATGAAGAAGGGATTGAAACCTCTCCCATGTGCTCCGCTCCGAGGAGCAAGCCGCCAACCCTCTCAATTGATGCCCTGATGAAGAAGGGATTGAAACCTGGATGACTTTCCGCATCCCGGCTGCACCGCCTTGGTTGACTCTCAATTGATGCCCTGATGAAGAAGGGATTGAAACCCGGTGGCGGTCACGGGCACCTCGCACACCTTGACCGGGCTGGCGGCCAACTCTCAATTGATGCCCTGATGAAGAAGGGATTGAAACCCAGGTGGGCGTCCACGCCCCGGCTTGTACACCCTCGTCTCTCAATTGATGCCCTGATGAAGAAGGGATTGAAACGTAATCGAAATTGGCGTTGTGGGCATATACATAGGTGCGGCGCTTGCTCTCAATTGATGCCCTGATGAAGAAGGGATTGAAACCGGGAGAATTGTCCGATTACGCTGCAGCCGGAGACATACATATACAGGTCCCGCAGCATTGCCCGGGACATGATGCGCAAGCGTCGTGCCCGCTACCGGCTGGCCTTGCGCGACCATCAGCAACTGTCAAGGAGCACAAGCCATGAAATTTAAGCAAGACCGCAACGACCTGGAAGACGAGATTAACTACCATCAATACCTTATGTACGGGGACAGCGACGATGAATCCGACAATGGCTGGGAACGTGCGCTGGAGGAAAGCACGAGGTCCTGGCTCGAGCAGGAGATGCCCGCGGAATCCCTGCCGTTGACCAAGCTGGTTGCGACACCGACGAGGGACCTCGACATGGACACCGAGGTGTTTTTCGAGGACGGCTGGCCCCTGCCCGGCCACCCCTAGGACGGATTGCGCCTAGTGTAGTGTCCCTTAAATACATGTACAATGGGGAGGACAGTGTTTCTCATGCACCTGGAGACGGTCATGCCCTCTGGATTTCCCCTGGCCCCCTTGACTCTTGACGACGCGCAGCGGGAGCAGCTGCAGGGCATCGCCCGCTCGACCTCCCTGCCGCATGGCCTGGTGCTGCGCGCCCGCATGATCCTGGCCAGCGCCGACGGCCTGACCAACCAGGCCGTCGCCCTCCGGGTGGGCGCGGCGCCGCAAACGGTGGGCAAGTGGCGCCGCCGCTTCCTGGAACAGGGCGTGCCGGGTCTGCACGACGCGCTGCGCCCCGGTCGGCCGCGCACCTACGACGACGCGAAGGTGGCCCAGGTGATCCGCCGCGCACTGTGCCACACGCCCGACACCGCCACGACCTGGAGCGTGCGCGCGATGGGAGACGCCGAGGACATTTCCAAGTCCACCGTGCAGCGCTGGTTCTCTCTCTTTGGGGTCAAGCCGCATTGGGCCCAGACCTTCAAACTGTCCCACGATCCCCTCTTCATCGAGAAGGTGCGGGACATCGTGGGGCTGTATCTGCACCCGCCGGATCATGCGCTGGCGCTGTGCGTGGACGAGAAGTCCCAGATCCAGGCGCGGGAACACACGCAGCCGGCCCTGCCCCTCGGCCTCGGATACGTGCAGAGTCACACCCACGATTACGTCCGCCACGGCACCACCACCCTGTTTGCCGCCCTGGACACGGCCACGGGCCACGTGATTGCCCAGTGCCAGCCGCGGCACCGGCATCAGGAATTCCTGGCCTTCCTGGCCCAGATCGACCAGGCGGCGCCGGACGATCTGGACGTGCACCTGGTGGTCGACAACTACGCGACCCACAAGCATGCCCGGGTCAAGGCGTGGCTGGCCGCCCGCCCCCGCTACCACCTGCATTTCACGCCGACCTACGCGTCCTGGCTCAACCAGGTGGAACGCTGGTTTGGTTTGATTTCCCAGCGTGCGCTCCAGCGCAACTCGTTCCGCCATGTGCCACACCTGGTGCAGACCATGGAGGCCTTCACGGAGCACTGGAATGCCGAGGCGCGGCCGTTTGTGTGGGTGGCCACGGCCCAGTCTATCCTGGACAAGGTGGCACGCTTGGCTACACGTATGTGCGGGACAGGACACTAGCTTGCGCATAACTTGCGCCTTGTCTTGCGCCATGCATGTAATATAATGTGAGGGAAGAGGCGGCCGTGCCCGGCCCGGGACCGGGGAGTTGTGTCCCAGAGACCAACAAGGGCAGAGCCTTGCACAGGTTCGAACCCCACGCCTCTTCCGCTGTGTCTCCGTAGTTCAACTGGCAGAACACGGTGCGCTTCGGGTTGTGGGTGTAACGTGAGGGTGGTTCGACTCCACCCAACCCGACCTAAGCACCGGGTGCAGGTTCGAATCCTGCCGGAGGCCCTAGTCCAGATGATTGCGGAATGAGTCCTTTTCCAGAAAGCCCCGGATAAAGCTCACGTCCCGCGCCATGCGCTTCAGTTTATGTTTTCGTTGGTGATCAAGACGCGACCAGCGACACATCGGGTGCGGGTGCTGCCTTGCATGGTTTGAGGTTTCTGTTCATCGTCTTTGGGCCGGATGGCAAGCACTTTCCAGAAGCTGTAACTTCGACGATGCTGAAAAGCGATTTCTGCCCATACCTCATCCCCGGTTTTTGGCGTGTATCCCGGCGCACATTTTGATTTCAGGCGCGAGTTGCGGTGATAGAGAGGCAGCATCGCGGCGTACATCGCGCCGCGTTCACCTTGTCCTTGAGGGCCTTGGACTTTAATCTGGCTGGTGCCCGGGTACAGGCGCGCCTGCAATGCTCCCGGCTTTGGCCCTTTCTCAATAACCGCGGGAACAAGTTGCAAAGCATCCTGCGGAACCATACGATAGGCAAGCCGATCATTGTGGCCAAAACGCCCATAGCGTGAGTTTGTCACTGTCTCTTAGGCATTGCGCAACATGCCGCGCAGAGGTGACTCCGGCAGGTGATCGAGTACGTTGCAGACTTGATGCCCGGTTGACAAGTTCTCTGGATTGTCGGCCGCATCAAGCAACAGCAAGGGAGTGACTACAGTCAGCTTGATCGGCAAATGACCTGTCTACAGGTCTGCCTTGAGCGTATCGTGTGTCAAGCCCCGTGCAACCGGATCGAAATCACCGGCAAACAGATTCTGTTGAATATTCCGACGCGGTGGAGAAGGAACAAAGGTATATGGATTGTGGAAGGAATTGGATATCTGGGAGGGTAGTCCGGGGCTTGAAGTGTGGCGCTTTTGCGGAGAGGATTTCGGATGAGCATTGGAGGAGCCAGATTCCAAACGAACATTGTAGGCTCTGGGTCCTTTCTCTGAGAGGTGTTTTTCGAAGCTGACCCTTGCATCTGGCCGCAGAGATCCTTTGTTGTCTTCCAAACTTTTGTTTTCGTTGATATGAAAGAAGACATCGGGCCCTCCCTCATCATCGGCAATAAATCCGAAGCCTTTGCCCGACACCCATTTTTTGATTTTGCCTTTTGCCATTCAATGCACACTTCACTCTGTAGGGAACATACTCAGGACATCTTTCGGTTGTTGGAGTATACGGATGAACAAAGAATACTCCCAGACTTGCAAATCCAAGGCAATTGCATCTTGACGATCCAAATTTGGCGTTTGGCCGCCAAATTTGTTGAGACGAAGCCAGTATCACGGTGCCAGAGCGGGTGCCTGTGGGAGCACAAAATGACCTCGCGACGAGACAGACCGGTTCGATGACCTTGAGAGTGGAGCCAGTATACAGTTCCAACTCCGGCTGCGGGGCGCGGCCGCTCAGCGACAGATGAAAATGTTCTTGGCACCCATAGAGTTCCGGCCCAGCCTGCCGTGGGCAGGGCTGTGATGGAGAATGATCCCTCAATCCCTGTAAAGCGGGCGCGCCTCACGCGGCGCGGGATCTCGTCTCTGACTACCCCTGCAAGAAATTGGCCGCTGTCAGTAGCAAGCTGAAGGCAGACAGGAACGTAAGGAAGATGCCAATCATCCAGCGGACAATGGTCCCTTGCATTTCACTCATTTGACGGGCGATTCGATGCTCCAGTGACTCCATCCGGTGCTCCAGCGCCTCTACCCGCCGGTCCATCCGGTGCTCCAGCGCCTCCATCCGGTGCTCCAGGTCCTTGATGTCCGACTTGGTGGCGAACTGCGACCAGTCGGGTATGTGACTGGCGATGGTCAGAGCCTGCTGCTCGTCAAACCCGCCTTGGCGCAAATCGTCGTAGGTGGCTTGGTGCACGATGGGGCCTCCAGGAAAAACTGTCGCCTTCAAGCCGGTGACTTTGAGAGTGAATCCATTATATAGCCCTCAGTTCGGCTTCGCAGCACAGCGTCCGGTAACGATTGTAGGAATGCAGCCTTGGGTTCGCTGCCCATGTACAGGGTAAAAACGTTCCGGGATTCTAGAGAGCAGCGTGTTGACCCCTTCTGTATCAGGGCATCAATTGACAGCCAGAAAGCCATGTTCTACTGGTGGTGACGATTGCCCAAGGTATAGAACAGAGCTGCTGGAGGGCAAGCTTGTGTCGGCCTTGGTCTCCAGAGCCTGCAGCGGAGTTTCTGGGCCCCAGCACAGGCGGAAGAAGTTAACAAGAGCCGAAATCAGGTCTTGTGTCCTGTGTACTGCCATAAGCAGTCATCGTCGCCATGACAGGGTCACGTACGCAGTCTCAAGAAAGAGTGTCTTTTGATCAGTGCGCAAGAAGGATACCTCCTTGCGGGAAACGCGGATGCCATTTCCCAATTGGGGAATCCGAACCGGTACGTGAGGAATGATCCAAACATTCTCATGACTGGCGCGCCGTATTCATCTGTCAGAATCACCAAACGCCCCTGCCGCCGCAAATTCGGGAGGGCCTGTGACAGGGCAGATTGTCTCCGCCCATTCCCGCCGTGGTAAGCACAAACACGGGACAGCGCGGTATCTGGGCGAGAAACCCCGACGCGTGAATGTCCATACGTCCATACCTTGGAATAGATCGTCGTTCTCGCGCGTGGCGTGAACAGGTATTTCAGCGTGGTCACCTGCAATGACTTCCTGAATCGGCGCGGACACGCCCCAAAACGCACTGTATGGAAACGGCCAACATGGGTTGGATATATAGGCTGCCTGACTTCGTAGACATGGCCGTTCTGGCGCATGCAAGCGAAATCTGCTGCGTCTGTGGACACAGGGGACAGGGAGGAAGAAGTGGATATTCCCATAGTCGCAGTTGTCGACACTGGCCAAATTTTTGCAGGGCGTTGACGCATGGGACAAATGCCAATACGGGGAAGCCAAAGGGGCCTATGAGCATTGTCAGAGGAATTTCAGTGATCTGTGGCGTTGTCTTCCCCAACGCTGTGGCGCCGAACTGCAACTCCATATAGACGATGCTCTGGTCCGCCTTAAGAAACTCGCGCAAAATCAGGGAAAGCGGACTCGCCTCATGTGTGAAGATCTGTTGGCCAACGCCGGCAGACGGCAAGCAGAGAGCCGGTACGTAGATGCCGTGGCCCGTCTGTACCATGTTGTAGAAGCATTGGGACAGGTGCAGCTTGAGCATGAGTGGGGTATTGATGCCTCCCGCGCGAACTTGGACGGGCTACCGCCGACTCTGCAGGAATGTTGGAGACACAGAGCGGCCGACAGTGGCACTCTGAAGCTGGGGCTGCAGGATGTCTATGCCGTATTGCAAGCCAGGAACGATCCGTTGGGTCAGGCGTTCCACCAATTGGGCTGGGACGCCCGAGAGTCTCCGTTGAGCCGGCGGAATGCATCCATAGCAGGACATGGATCCGCTCCTGTAAAGGAAAAGGATTGCCAAAAACTCTGGGCAGGGGCCCTGAAACTGGCGGGTTTGAAGGAGTGCGATCTCTTTAAATTTCCGCCACTGGCCATTCGTTGACTTGCCAGTGGTCAACTTGAGGGAGTCCTTCGGTGTTGTGCCGCAAGGATTTCCCTGTTTTGTGCACGGCCATGAGTGATACGAAGAGTTTCCCGCGGACCTCGGCTTGGGGCGGGCAGGTCTGGAAGTGGTAGACACCGGCACAATGCCAACCGCGGCAGACCCTGTCTTGTAGTTCCTACGAGGCCCTGTCTGGGCGGCTGACCTGCAGACCGGGCCGGAAAATCGGATTGGCTTTTGCGGTATCGGGCGCAGTGGCTGTATAGAGGAGAGGCAAGGCAAAAGGCTCGCGATCCCAACGTCCCTGGGCCATGTTGTAGCGACCCAGGTCCCACAGGGCACATTCCGTGACGGCACGGGCGCGGGTGTCAATGTTCAGTCCCCATACGGCCACGGGCCGGTTTCCGGGGGCAAAATGGGCCGGACAGTCCCCGATCAACGCTTGCCGCACTGCCTGCTCGGCATTCCCGTTCCCCTTGAGCTCGATAATGAAAATGCGGCCTTCCACCTCCACCGCGATATCGATGCGGCCCGCGACAGTAGGCAGTTCCCCATAGACCTGAATTCCCATCAGGGCAAAGGTGCCGTTGAGCAGAGCCTGACAGTGGATCTCGTAGTCCAGGATGTTTTTCCAGGCACTCTGGGCAGGTACTTTCCTCAGGGGCAATGCCGGCGGGTGCAGGAAGTGATGGGTGGCTCGCAACAGGGCATTGAACGTGGCATGCAAACCGGACACGTCCGGTTTCCGCAGGGCGTTGTAGATGGCATGGGCCAAATCGAAATGGGCTGTGCGCAACCCCCCTGCCCTGTGTATGCGCCTGGATTGCCAATCCACCAGCGACTCCTGGAAAGTGTGCGCCACTGCGGCATTGGGGAAGTCCAGACGCCACTCCGTATTCCGGGTTTCCGGGTTCCATGCCTCTTTGCGGGTCAGATAGCCGGTCTGACAGAGCAAGGCCGCAAAGTGCGGTGCCTGAACGTCATACTTCGTCGCCTCCACCACATCGGGATGATCATGCGTGGGCACAGACAGCGGATAGGCGCTGGATTCCAGAAGACGCAAGAGCAATCGGGGCGATCCTGAATCGGCCCAGTAGTTGGGCAAACGTGTCTCCGGCAGAGATCGGGTTCGCTCCGCCGTACTGATGTCATAGAGGCAATGGATCAGGGAAAACGGGTTGTAGACAGTCTGCCCGCCCTTGGCAAACAGATAACCATTGTAGTGATCTTCCAGGGCCTGATAGAGATTTTCCACCGTCCAGCCCAGGTGGCGGGCGCCGTTTTCGATGAGCGCCCGCAAACCGGAAGGGTTCCGATCTTCCAGCTCCGGCTGGGTAAAGCCGACCAGATCACTGGCCTGGGGAGGGAAAGACAGATCATGCAGATGGTTGGCCCCCGAGAACAACCCGACGCGCGCAAAGCGGGTAATGCCCGTCATGAACGTGAACCGGATCAGGCGGGCATTGTCCTTCAAGGTGCCGTAAAAAGCCCGCAGGACATCCAGGATTTCCCCGACGGCGTCCTGACGCTCCAGATTCTCGGTGATGGGAGTGTCATACTCGTCCACCAGCACCACGGCCTCACGCCCGGCGCGCTCCGCGCGATGTCGCAGGATGGTTCTCAGCATCTGGCTGGGGCTCATTTCCCGGTCCAGTCCGGCCGGATCATCGGCACGGTCGAATTCCATCATGCGGAATTTGAGTTCGGACCGGAGGGCCGCGGCATCGTGAATGTCCCGCAGCGCCATGTCCAGTCGCAGTACGGGATACCGTTGCCGGTCCCAGTCCCAGTTGCGATATATCCAGGTCCCCTGGAACTTTCCCCGTTCGCCCCGGAACAGGGCCTCAAGCGTGGAGATCAGCAACGTCTTGCCGAATCGGCGCGGCCGGGCCAGAAAGACGTGTCGGGGATCGTCCCGGATCATCCGGGCGATCTGCGGGGTCTTGTCGACATACAGGTAGCGTCCGGCTGCCCGGACCTGCGTGAAGTCGTCCAGATCCACCGGCAATGCCTTGAGTGGGGTCATACGTCAAAATTGTGCTGCAATCGGGTGTGGCAGTGCGCTGTCATGTCCAAACAACTCCGAGTACCTGATTATAAGGAGTCGTGCCTGTCTCGGTGCAGGCCCGCAACACAGAGACTGGGGACTGTGCACGCCACAGGTCGGGCACCGGCGATCCCGTCAGAGGCGCTGTGGCATGCCGGTGCCCAGAGGATTCCATGTTCATGCTTGGCAGCAGAGGCGAGGTGTACCCCGGTCCCCGTATCGGGTTGCCTTGCAAGGTCTGCCGTTGCCCTTTGCCGGCTGCTTATGGACAGATTGTTTGTCCCACGCAACCCGGCCTGGCGTAGCCGTTGTGCGGATCCCGGCTTTTTGTGCACATGCGGGACACTTTGTAGAAATTGCGGTCCTGGCAACCAGGGGCCAATCCTTGGCTGGGGCTGTCAGAGAGACACCGCGTCTCGGGTCCAAGGCAACGATTTGCCGGTGCCCAGCCGACTCTGCCCTGTTGCCGGCACCCCCATTACCGGTATGGTATATTGCAAATGTCTGCAATGAGCGGTACCCATCAGGAGATGTCATGAGCGATGACCTGTTGCTGTTTCTGGGTGGAATGTTGATGGGTGAATCCGCGGAAAGACGCAAACGCGCGGATCTGGAAGCAAAAAACCAACAGATGCAAGAGGAAAATTCCCAGTTGGAGGCGCGTATCCGCGAGTTGGAAGCGAAAGTCGACATGGATGCCTACGACAGTTACGAAGATCTGTATCCGCTGGAACCACTACCGTCATGTTGGTACGACGACGATTGACCTCAACCTCGGGTTTTGATTTCGGTTGCAAACGGCATCCAGTGTAAACAGTCGGGTTGACTGCTCTCCTGCAGTGATCTGCCGCAAAATGGTTGGCTCCCTTTTGGCTCCCTTGTCGAAACCGGGAGCCCAAATCGAGGGCGGATGCAGGGTATGGGTATCACCCTTGGCACCGGTGTTCCGTTTCCAAGGGGTCGCGTGCGGACACCATGATGCGTGCCCGCTCTTTGTGCGCCGAAGTGGACCGTATCCCCGTCTCCGCGATCGCATGGAGACCTAGGGGCAGCCCTTGATTCCGCTGGCCTCAGGCAGCCCGCAACTCCCAGGGTCACCTGAGTGCCCTCAACGCAGCTGAACAGGACAGCTGTCTGTAGCCCTGTCAATGATCTATGGATATCCTTCCGTAGCGATGCAGTTCCGTTTGCATTCGATCACGATCCAGGCATCGGGTCTCCTGGCACCGTGACCAACCGGCCGCAGCTGCGGTACATCGCCAGACAGAACCAGACAGGCAGTGTACAGTATTACGGTCTGGCCAGGGGGATAACGATTCTCGGCAGGCCGTAGGGGGTGCCGTCCAGAAGGCGGTTGCCACAGCGGCACGCCGTGTGGCGTTCGACTGTGCGAAAGGAATGCCATCAGACCCGCCTGTGGTCGCTGTTTCCAGGTTGATATCCTCTGTCTCTTCCCATCTGTGGGCTCTTGCCTGGTCCGGAGGTCACGGTCGCGGCGACCGCAACGGCAGTGGTTTCGGTCATCCCAGGTCCCTGTTTGAGCCCTCGGGCAATCCGCCAGGCGCGGGGTCACGGGGTTTCCATTGTGTGGCCTTCCCACAAGTCGTAGGCGATCGCCCCCTGGGACTGGCGCGGAGGGGCAATGCCCAGGAGATGGCAGAGCGTGGGGATGACATCCACGGCCTGAATGTACCCCAGTCGTGCCACATCCCGCTCGTATCCTTGCTTCAGGCCCGGACCCGCCAGCAGAAAGGCGCCAAAGCTGGACGAAAACCCGTTGTCCGTGGGCAGAAAGCCGCCGTGGTGGGCCCCGTATTCCAGGGGCGCGCCCACGTTGCCGCCGCCCTCAATGCCTTTCCACTGGGGATAATAGCCGCTGACAAAGTCGTGCTCGTACACGAAGACCACGTCTCCGCACTGGTCGCCCCACTGCCCCAGGATATAGGCATCCCGCTTCGGCAGCGCGATGGCCACCACTGTCTGGCCCGTCTCCGGGTCCGTCCAGGTGCGCAGCGCGGTCAGCAGCTCCCTTTCGATTGCCTGGAAGCGCGCGGAGCCGGGTTCGGCATGGATGGTGATGTCAAATCCCCGGCGCCGCAGGTACGCCTTGGTGCGATCCCAGTCGATTTCGTGATCGGGAATGCGATCCTGATCCGCGGCCACGGCACTGGCTCCGTGTTTGAGGGCCAGAAAACCCTGGTCGTACAGGAACTTGCGAATGTTGGCGACCCGCACGTCTGGATAGGCCCCGTGGTCTGCCAGGACTCCCACGTAGACATCGTGCTCCCGCAGGGTGTTTGCGGTTTCCTGCATATGCGCCACGATCCGGTCGCCCACCTGATAGGCCCGGCGGAACATGTCCATGACAGCGTCCTGGCGACTCGCCTCGAACCCGGGACATGCCGGATCCACATCGGCCAGGTGAATATGGTTCAGGTAGTCGAAAAGATGCCAGTGGCACGTAAAATAACTGCTGTCCCGGTGCGCCAGCATGTAGCGGCCTGCCTCGGCAAACCAGAGGCCCTGATACTCGCATTCTTCCAACGCGGTATCGAAGTCGGCCATGCCGGCAGTGTAGGGGATCATGGAGGCATGCTCCTGATACGGTCCGAATCGCTCCCGCAGTGTCCGCTCGAGTGCGACATCCCCGTAACAGAAGCCGTGTGTGTATGTGACTTGGGAGCGATACAGTTTCAGGAAATTGCCGCCTGCATCCAGCGCGAGCACTTTGAAGCGCACCGCAGCCTCCACCGGGGCCTGGGGTAGGGCAAAGTCATCCATGATCCACTCCGTCCACTGGCCCAGGCGGGCACTGGCCAGCCGCCGCTTTCCATCCGGCACAGGATACAAATGCACTTGGTCATAGGTTTCTCCGCGGGCTGTCACCAGCACATGATAGGTCTTGGCCACACCGCCCTGCCGGGACACGACCGAAAGCCGGGTTGCCAGCGGCGGCTTGTGGCTGGGCGGCAGATGGGTCCAATGCACCGCCTGTTCAAGATGTGGGATGCCTTCAACGCTGCGCGACCCGGGCACGGGACTTCCGTCGTGCCCCATCATGAAATCATCGCCACTGCCCGGTCCCGTTGCATAGGCTTGGCAGGCCGCCACCTCAAATTCGGTGTGTGCATGGGCCGGATGGCCCAGGCCGTCAATGATCGAACTGGTCTGGTGGCACGACGGGTATGCCCCGGGATAGTGCAGCGCCGCGCCTTGCAGCCCGGCGCGCTCCAAGGCGGTCCACATGCGCTCGGCCTGATTGCTGCGCCCGTCAAAGCTGTCCACTTCACCCTCGGGTTCCAGCGTGGTCTCCCACGTCGACACCTGATGGGTGCCGGTATGAGCCCCTGTCGACAAGGTAGCCCAATTGGTGGGGGTCCAGACGGGAAAGGAACAATACGTCTGATTGCAGGTGCCGGATGCCAGCAGACGTGCAAACGCCGGCAGAGAGCCTTCCCGGGCAAAATGCTTCACCATCGGCAGAATCAAACCGTCCATACCAAAGGCATAAATTTTCTTGGTCATGGATACTCCTTCTGGACCTCGACCTCGGTCCAGGGACCTAGCCGGATCGACCCGTGCGGATCAAAGGCGGCAACCCGCGCTCTCGTCCACTTGGAAACAGGCCTCTGCAATCGTGGCTGCTTCGTCTGCGGCCAGCAAAAGAAAGGCATGGGCGATGTCTGCGGGGTTCCACCTGCTGCCCTGTCCGGCAGGACCTCCCCCGGTCCGGACGGTTCGCCGGATATCGACACTCGTGGATGCGCTATGGGAGCTGTGCAGAATATTGTCTCACAGAAAGGGCATGTCTCCATGACCGCTCGACAGGATGTTGCAACCAGTCCGGGGCGCGTTGATAGCCTGGATTGACATCTGCCGGCAATGCCGTGAGTCTGCTCACAGGTCAATATTGTGCTGTCCACCGCCAGGCGGATGAGGGGTTCCAGTCTCTGAAATACAAATCGGGGTCCGGAAGTGCTGTGACTATTGCTGTGGAAACTCGCATCCAAATAGGAGGCAGGATACAGGGTCGGTGAACGTACATGCAGACTACGGCAGGGTCACGTCGGATTACGGTCAAGGGGGATTGCTGGGGTCTGAGATCGCGCGGGCAGGGGTAGAATGGCAGGACGCATCCTGTCCGACGCTGGAGTTGTGTCCTGTTCCCGTCCCCTGCCTCCCGCTTTGACTCCAATGGCACTTTCAAGACGCTGTTTCAGCAACCAGGGATGATCCAGGACCTGGCGCACCCGCGTTTTGTGTCCGCCCTGCAGGGCTGCTGACCGGTGCGTCCGCGGGCCATTGGGAGAGCCGGGCTCGCGGCGGAGCCCGGCGCCCGCCGTCGCCAGTCTGATCTGGTCTGGGAACTGGAGAACTGTCGGGGCGAACGTTGTCTGTTGTTGTCGGAGCACCAGGCGCGGGTTGATTCGGGCATGAGTGTGCGCATGATGGAGTACCTGACCGCAGCGCTGTCTACGCCTTGATCATGCATGTACTGGTAGACTGGCCGACACCGCTCTGGACTGGCTGCCTACCCTGGCGGAACTGTAGGGCCGCCCGTAACGGCAGGAACCGCCGTTGCGCGATGTTCCCAGGGATACCGGAGACAGCAGGGAAATACCCCGGGACTCGGGAAGCCGCACTGATCCGGGCTCTCCGGTGCCGGGAACCGGTACCAGACAGACAAGGGTACGCGGTGGGCTGGGGAATACGCGCCTGCACGAAATTGCCGTTGAGATGTTGCTGATTCCGACGTTGCGTCATATCAAAGCGAGAGGCATCTGAAGCTGTATCTGCTGGCTCTGGCCTTTTGCACCGGCACTGGAGCCTTGGGCCTGGAGCTGGCTGCAGCTCGTCTGCTGGAGCCCTGGTTTGGCAATAGCCAGTTGGTATGGGCGGCCTTGATTGCGCTGGTGCTGGCCTGTCTGGCCGGAGGAGCCTGGCTGGGGGGCAGATGGGGCGATCGTTATCCGGCCCTGCCGCGCCTGCTGGGAACGGTCATTGCGGCCAGCTTCCTGACAAGCCTAGTCCCGGTAATCGCGCCGGCGGTCCTGCGCGCGACGGTGCAGGATCTGCTGGCCCTTGAAGCGGGCCTACTGGTGGCTGCGGGTCTGGCAGTGGCCATGCTGTTGAGCCTGCCGGTGGTGTTGCTGGGGACCGTAACTCCCTGGGCCATCCGGATTGCCCTCCCGGCTGCGGATGGCCGGGGTCGGACCGTAGGCCGGATGTACGCTGCTGCTACCCTAGGCAGTATTGTGGGTACTCTGGCCCCGGTGCTGTGGTTGATCCCCGCGTTCGGCACCCGCTGGACATTCCATCTGCTTGCGCTGTTTTTGCTGGCAGCCGCCATGGCCGGGTTGCCGTGGCTGTCACACCGGCGCCGCTCGTTCGCCCTCTTGGGTCTGGGTGTTTTGCTCTGGTCCATAGCCTGGCCGATCGGGGCGAATACGGGCTCTGTGCGGGGGCTGGGCAGTGCCACCGCCGCGGGCACTCTGATCTACGAGGACGAGAGCCGCTACAATTACATCGCGGTGCGTCGGCATGGATCCGAGACCTACCTCAAACTTAACGAAGGGGTCGGCATTCACAGCGTGTATCATCCGGACAGTGTTTTGAGCCACGGCATCTGGGATTACTTTCTGTTGGCTCCCTGGTTTGCGGCCCAGCCCGCGGACCCGGCGGCCGCCGAGGTGCTGCTGATTGGGCTGGCTGGCGGCACGGTCAGTTCGCTGTGGTCCGATATCTATGGTCCAGCCCCGATCACGGGCATCGAACTGGACCCGCAGATTCTGGAGGTGGGATACACCTACCTCGACATGGCCCGGCCCAATCTCACGGCAGTGGCCGCGGATGGTCGCCGCTGGTTGCAGGTCCAGCCTGCCCACCGGCAGTGGGATATGATCGGCATTGACGCGTACCGGGTGCCGTATATCCCTTTCCATCTGGCTACCGTGGAGTTTTTCATGTTGGTCCGCAGCCATTTGACGCCGGCCGGCGTGGCTGCCATCAATGTGGGCCGTATCCCGGGAGACCAGACGCTGGTGGACAGTCTGGTGGCCACCATGCAGGTCGTTTTTCCGGCAGTGTTTGTTCTCCACGAACCGGTGCCGCCCGGTACCTTGGGCAATGCATTGGTCGTAGGCCTGACTCGACCTGCGGACGTGGCGCATTACCGTCGGCACATGCAGTCCCTCTCGCCCGCCTATCCACAGGCTTTTCGGGATTTTGCGCAGGCTACCCCGGCCCAGGTCTCGGTGACGCCCGTGGTGTCGGATCTTGCGCCTCTGACGGATGATCGGGCCCCCGTCGCGCGCATGGTGCATCGTATCGTGTGGCGTTTCCTGCAAGGCAACTGATGGGCTCCCGCAAGGTCCAGACTCGGAATGTATACGGGCATACGCGGCAGGCCGCGGTCCCGATGCCCGTTCCGGATGCCTGGCCGCTGGCCTTGAACCGGCGGCATCAGGGAGACGGCCGCGACCTGCTGCGACAACTGCCCGCGGCGGCTCTGCCCCTGTGCTTTTTCGATCCCCAATATCGGGGAGTGCTGGATCGGCTGCAGTACGGCAACGAAGGCCAGCGCCGGGGCGCCCGCCGCAGTGGCCTGCCGCAGATGAGTGTTGCGGTGATAGAACAGTTTCTGGCCGAAATTGCCCGTGTCCTGGTCCCTTCCGGCCATCTGGCCCTCTGGGTGGACAAATTCCATCTTTGCATGGATGTGGCGCGTTGGCTGACAAACGCCCACTTGCCTGTGGTGGATCTGATCACGTGGGACAAGATGCGGATGGGCATGGGCTACCGCACGCGCCGGCAGGCGGAATATCTGGTGATTGCCCAGAAGCCGCCCCGGCGGGCCAAGGGGATTTGGCAACGCCATGATATCCGGGACGTGTGGGCGGAGAAAGTGGACAGTCAGGGTGTGCATGCCAAGCCGGTGGGTCTGCAGGCCGCCCTGATCACGGCCGTGACCGATCCGGGCGATGTCGTGCTGGACCCTGCCGCCGGCAGCTACTCCGTACTCACGGCCGCGTTGCAGTCAAATCGCCGGTTTCTGGGTTGCGATCTTGTGCACGACTCCTGACTTGACCCGAGGCGAGATTCCCTGCCGGCAGCTTGCCTGGTCCTGTCACAGCCCACCGCTACAGGTTGTTGAATAATTGCTGGGTCCGTTTGTCGTCAACGCTGAATCGCCCATATCCGGTTGCCGTCTTGGCTCCGGCTCCGGCCCACTCCAGAGCGCAACCCAACCAGCCCCACACGGCCTCCAAGCTGTCCGGTTGCACCCCGCGGCGGGGGACCACACCAAACAGAAAGGGTGTGCCGCTGGCCGTGACCAGGAACGGAATGGGCGTGGGCGATCGCCAGTCGCCCGGCGGATCGTCGGGACTCCAGCCACCGTAGTGGGGCGTCATGATGTCGGTTTCCAGCTTTACGGGCTGGATGGGGACGGCGTCCAGGAAACAGACATGTCCCACATGATCCGACTGCCCGAAGAGATGTGGGATCTGTGGATCCGACGCGGCCTCGGTTCGGGCCCAGGCATGGACTAGCCCTTTGATCGAGCTGCCTGGCAGGTAGGGGGTGCCCAGCGTCGGGTGCCAGGCAAAGCCGTTCTCCACGGGATGACTCCGACCCAGACCCGTAACGAAACGGGACTCGGTGGTGAACACGCCACATTTGCCGTTGTAGCGTTGGACCAACCGGGCCAGCCGCCCGGCACTCTCTTGCAACAAGTCTGACGAACCGGTCCGTCGGTTGGCAATCTCCTGGATCCAGTCCAGCTTGGGGGGGCTTTTCTTGTCGACACTGGACATCTCCCAGGAGCTGCTCCACCGGTTGCAGAATTTGTCGAACCACAGCCCCGTGTGTCCTGATCCTGTGCGACGCGCCTGTTGGGCATCGTTGTACAGCGGGAGAGCCATGCCTGTTACTCCCCTTCGCCTCGGGGCAGCATGGCCCGGCAGCATTTCCGGTGCCATTCCAGCCAGGCCAGGGCCTCGGTCTGGGCATGCACATACCGGGATTCGTCATGCTGTGTGATGGCTTGCAGGAGATCGGGGTTTTCAGGATAGACACCGCCCGGCTCCCGGCACAGCCACTGCTGCAGGTTGTCGAACAATTTCCGGTGTGCCCGTTCCCGGGGGGCTTTTGGCTTCGAACCGGCAGCGGCGCGCTCTGTCGCCAGAGCCTGCCCCAAACCGTTCATGACAATAGTGGGCCCTAAACGGTCTACGTAGGAACGGTACAGTTTCTTGAATTCGTCGGGCTTGTCCTCCAGTTCGCTGACTTGGGACAGAGCGTTTTCCGCCCGCAGCTGTTCAAGATTTCTTTTCACGGGGTGCCTCCTGCCTTGGTCTTGCGTACGCGGACCGCGAACCATCCCTGACCTACCGTTTCGTTCCCGCCCGCCTGCAGGTACGGATCGCTGTCAGGAAAGAGCCTGTCCAGCACATCCGTGGCTTCGCGGCTGCGTCCCATGACCAAGGCGTACATGACGGTGTCGGGTGGCAAGGTTTCCTCGTACCACAGGTTGTTGCTTTTCTTGGTGCCGTCCTCCAGAACATTGCGGGCTTGAATGGCAAGACCGTAGCGGGCGAACCAGGCAAAGTCATCGTCGTGCAGCACGGCGATCCGCGCCGCCAGCCGGCTTTGGGTTTCCTTGTGCAACACAAGGGGGGTGACCGTGTTTATCAGTCCGTCCGGTGGCTGGCCGGCAAGGCAGAATTGTCTCTCCTCCAGGAACAGGTGGTTGCCGTTGCCTGCTGCCAGGACAGCCCCTTGTTCCAGAGGGTCCAGATCAGCAATTTTCGGCTGGGGATCCAAACCGGCCCGCGCCAGATCCCGTCGGTACCGTTCGACCAGATGAGGACAGGTGACCCAGCGGAAGGAGGATGTCAGGCTGCGCACTGGGAGCAAAAGCAAACGCCCGTCGGAAACCAGCAGATCGCCGGCCTGATCCGGTTTCCCGAAGTGGCGATCCGCGTCTGCTTTCAACCCCTCGGCCTTGTCCCGCAGGGCACCCTTCAGGCTGGAGCCGACGATCACCGGATAGTCTGTGGAGGCCTCGCGGGCAACCGGCAGGTCGACGATTCCCATGCCCCGTCCGGCCCCGGGATGGACCGGGGTCTCCGCCAGCAAACCGAGCATCGCTTTCATCATGAGTTTGTCTCCTGTTGATTGGGCCAGATACCGAGGGCCGCGAGACCGAAACCCAAGGATTGCCGCGCGCCCACGCGCATCAAGCCGTCGCCTGCCACCGCTTTCCGGAAACGCTCCGGCGCGTGTATCTCGCAAAACAGCACGCTGCCCGGCGCCCACACGCTGCGCAGCGGCAAGGGACGCCGTTTCAGGGAATCCCAGCCCCCGATCCGTTGCGGTCGGTCCAGACAGGCGGAAACCAGTCCAAGGCCGCCGGTGTTTTCCCACGGCTGTGCGCTGTCACTATCGATTCCGGACAGATTCAGATCGAGGGGCGACAGGGCGATCAGGGTTACTTCCTGTCTGCAGGATGGAGGGCGCATCCCGCATATGCCCAAGCCCAACTCGGCATCCCAAGGCTGACATTCCGCCAGACGTCCCTCGCCGCCCAAAGGCACGGTCTGGGTCTGGCCGACGGGGAGGGCCCAGTCCGAGGAGTCCGAGGGCAAACCGCCGATACGCACGCCCAGCGCCACATCTCTCTGCAGTCGTACCTGCTGAGCGGTGTAGAGCATGCCTTCCTCCGCGGTCCGTGTGCTTCGATCTCGTTTCAGGCCGATGCGCGGTTCCATTGACCACAAGTCCTTGTCCGACACTACATCGTCCGGGGTTGGTATTTTGCCGCACAGTACGGCGTTCAGGCCTTGACCGGTCAGCCATTCCTTGTGGCCAGGCCTGAGATCCGCAAGATTGCCTTTTGGCTCCTGTGCCTCCGGCAAGCGGACGGCCTCCCCCAGGTCGCATGTTACAGCCTGGCCGGGACGGAGGAGGATACTGGGGATCCACTGCCCTGCCTCATCATCCCTGCCCAGCAGGTGACGAGGGGCACGAAAAAGGGGTTGCTCCTTCCTGAGCAGAAAGGGGCCGTCAAGGGCAAGCCTACCCAGATCTTCCGGACCATCGCCCAAGACATCCCGGATGTGTCGGGGCCAACAGCCGCGGCCGTTCCAGCCCCGATTGATGGCCAGCGCCGCACGCAACGCGCCGGCCACTGTCGGGGGATGTGGGGGAAACAGACTCGTAACGCCGTACTGCGGCACTCCGCCGGCCACAAAAGGCGTACCGTCGCGAAAGAACCAGGTGTCCACCGGTGCAAACTGGATGCCGATCATCGGTCAGCCTCCTCATGCTCGGGATGGGCCAGAAAACGCGCCAGCAGCAGTCCGTCCACACCGGCTTTGGTGTTCCCGGATTCTTTGTCGTCTGTTGCCTTGGCGCGGCCCAGAGCATCCCATACACAGTCGGCCAATTGATCGGATCGTTCCTGGACTTCCTTTTCCTTATCCATACGCAGGACCAGACTGCGGTAAATTTCGGCTCGCAGATGGGCACGAATGTCGAGCTCGGGCGGCAGGCTGATCCAGGAACCGGGTTTCCACTGGGCCCCATTCGCACCAGCTACCGGGTCCCATTCGCACAACTGGGCCAGTGTTTCCCGGATCCGGTAAACGAGACCCGACGAAAGACCGGGCTCTGCCGTGTGCTCTCTGAGCGAGCCGATCAGACGTTCAATGGTTGTCAAGGCGGAAATCTCGCCGGAATCGGGATGTGGCCGTTTCCAGGTGGTTGTCCACTGACAGTTGAGTCCGCCAGGCTTCAGAACTCCGACAGCCAGTGAATCGCGTCCGTTACCATCTTTGGCCACTTCGTCCAGCAGCCGGTGCGCTTCGGTCATGACAGCGCCGCGGGGTAAACGCACATGGGCGAACACCACCGCGGCCGAAAGTGTGGCACCATCATGGGCCGCCGCGTTGCTAGCAAAAGCGGCTTGATAGCTCTTCGACAACGCGGCTGCACACTCCAGGGCCCTAGGCACAGCAAGCAGAGCAAGTACATCGTCGCCCCCAGCGTAGACGGTGATGCCGTCGTGTTGCTTCACAATGTCTTGGACTTGGCCGGTAAATGCCAGAAGCGCTTCCCCTACCTTCATTCCGCCTGATTGCATTCCGCCTAATTGGCTTACCAACTTGCCCAGACGATCCCCGTCGGCCAGGAGCAGGGCATAGTATGCAGGCGGAGACCCCAAAGCGGATCCATCACTGTCTTTGGCTTGGTAAATGCACTGCAGCAGGCGGCTCAACTGGTCACGTGCGCTGCTTTCGGTATCCCTGAGCAAGGGGCACAGCCGTTCATTGAGAATGAACTCGCGGTTAAGATAGTTCCCGTCCAGCTTGGCAAAATCACCTGCGTTCTGCCGGTCCAGGCCAATGAATTGAGGGTGTCGCTCCGACAAGACATCTCGTTCATGGCGTTGGACAGCATCGGCATAGGCCCGAGCCTGTTGAGGGACACTGGCGATCACGTTCCGCACCCAAGGCACGGCAGCCACATAGGCCGTGGAAGGCCAATGCGAAGTGTCGACTTGTCCGCCAAGTGCTTTTCCAGAGACTTTGGGAAACAGGCGCTTGATGAGCGCGATGGCACATAGCCGCTCGTTGGACTGCAAATCCAGGGAACCGAGTCGTGTGTCGACCCTGGCCCAGAAGTTCTCTTGTTGCTCCCGGTCGCCCGCGGCCCCGACATGTCCGGACAGTTCCTGCAGATCCGGCATGACTGTGCACTTGTCGCCCGGCTCGTCAGGCAGGCGATGGCTCCGCCAGTGCTTGCGCCGGGCCAGCAGTCCGCCTTGTGCAGTGGACGGGCCAGCAGTCCAGGATATGTCCCAAAATCCTTCGATCTGCCGGTGCCAAATGACTTCGGTTCCGTCTCCGACATGGCAGGCATGTGCAACGTACCGCTCCCATACGGCTCTGCATACCCTTTCCCAAGCCTTCTGCAGGGACTCGACCGCGGCACGGGCCACGCGTGAGGCCTCTTCGTCCACTTCCAGCACAAAGTGGTTGGGCACCGAACCGATGCGGGGCGGCATGCCTTCTCCGGTGCCTGCCACCCATTGAAAGAGGGGATCTTGTTCGACATTCGGTCGGACGATCTTGCCGCCGGCTTCCTGTGCCCCTTTCATGGCATGCGCTGACAGAAACGACAGCAGATAGGAACTTCCCCACAGGTCGCGCGTGCGCCGCGACTGGGCCACGAACCCCTGCACCGGCCCGACGGATATGTCGAGGTTTATTGTCATTACTTCACCTCAAGACGCTCCGTAAATTTCTCTTTGCACTTGGCGGGGTCCAGCAGACGATCGAGAAAGTCGTGGATTGGACCATACAGTTCGCTTTCGGGTTTCTGACGGATTTTCTGGCCGCCGACCGAAATGTGTGACCTGCCCGCGGGCAAAAATTCCGCAGGCAGAAACGACAGAATGGCAACAGGTCCGTGCTTACACTCATGGATATGGATAAACAGAGGACTGGCACGCCGATCGAGCTGGCGGTCGTGGGGTTCAACCATTTGGGCCTGCCCGGGACCGTAATTGTGGGGCAGGCCGAAGGCAATGCGCCGTGGATGGTTTTTTCGTTGCGCTACAGGCAACTTCATCAATTCACGGTCATCTATGAAATTTTGTTCTGCTGGGTTGCCAAGCACTTTTCCTTTGAATCCCCAACTTCGGTACCGCATCAATTCACGGCCAATGAGGTCCAACAGTGCCAAAGGATCCTTCTTGGCACTGGATACCAATACGATACGTGCCTTGTTGGACAATGCCGTGTACTTCGGGAATCCAGACAACTTGAAATGACTTGACCACTGGACCATTGTGATCATTTCGCCCATGGAACGGGGTAGACGACCTACTGGTTTGTTGCCATTTATATCGAGAGAGCAGATTGAAAGCGAACCGTAGCCTTTGCGGCTTTTGGATCCCATACCGCCCAAGGTACCCAACGCGACCAAAGCTAGCGTCAAATCATCCAACTGGGTCTCATCCAGATTTCTTCCTCTTATTTGCACGGTGAAATCAAACGGTGCAGAAAGACAGGCGCGTTCAAGCCGACCTGCTTTGGCCCCAAAAGCTCCCATGACACCATAGCCCAAGTATCGGGCTCCTTCTCCAACCGTGCGCTTGTTGTTCTGAGAGATCCTGAGCACACTGTCCTTGAAAACCGGTTGCGGCTGATTCACTGGCTTCAAACGCAGGGACACGCGGGACTGACCGCCGCCTGCGCTACCGAAGAGGCAATCTTCCTGTGCCTGAATCTTCTTGAGATTTCCGTGATACTGCGACCATGCCAGGGCGCGCCACCAAAAGCGCAACACCCCCTTGAAGCTGGACAGCCGCAGCTCGGGTCTGTTCGGAGCTGTTCCGGCACAGAACAGGGGGGTAACGACGCGGTAGGTCGCTTCAATCTCTGTTACGGACATGGCCAACCTCCTGCAATTTGAACGGATGCAGTCGGTTTGGCCGATACGAACCTGATCCTTTGGGTAACGAAGCCATATGGCAGGTCAAAGGCGGGACAGTCTGCAGCCGAGCGCAACCCGTGCCCAATCCTGTGCATTGCATCCCGGTGGTCCCTTCTGGCTGGGCCCGACGCGTCCGATCCCTATGCATGCCGCGCGAGCCACCGGTTCAGCTGCGCTACGGCCATGTCTTCCTGCACATCCGATTCGGCTGTGGTGGTCACGCCAAACCTGGCGGTAAAGGAGCCATCGGAATACACCCCCGTCACGCCTTTGGGCGTAATCCGGAATTCATTTTGGGAGGGCAAACCAGAATTAACATAAAAGCAATAGCAGGATACTACAAAGCGGTTCTGATCCACGACATTCTGCATGAAGGCCTGGATTTCTTTTTGGCCTTTGCTGAAATGATCCTTGCCCATGGTAGCGGGCTCTTTGCGCGGGGCGTCCTTGAGTCGCGGACTGTCTGCGGTACGGGGCCGATCCTTGAACTTCTCGTGCATGAGTTCCCCGGCGGGCGAAAGCATCAGGAACTCCTGCCCCTCCTGGCGCTCCCGCTCGATCAGGCTTTCAAGCACCTCTTCCCATTCGCTGGCAAAGCGGTCGGCCAAGACAAAGTCGTCTTCCTGATGGAGATCGTGAAAGAGGCTGCGATTCCGGAGCCACACCTGTTCGTCCAGCGTGATGGGCAGCGGTGGGAAGCGAATGACGGATTTCTCCGCGAAGAACTCGTGCTTGTAGTATACGGGGACATTCAGGGCCTGGCCGATCATCACGGCAATGGCGATCTGCGCCTTGTACCCGCCGGTGGCGTTGATGGCACAGGCTGCGGGCGAGTGTTCCTTGATGGTGCCGCACAGCTTGCGGACCAACGTGCGCAGTCCCTGGGTGCGGAAGGTCTGGGGGCTGTTGTCGCGCAACCCCGCGATCTCGTGCAGCTGCGGCATCAGTCGGTGATGGTCCGCGGACCGCAGACAGCGCTGCAGAAACGCCGCGATGTCTCTTCCCTGTGCGGTCTCGGAATGAAAGAGGTATATCTGGGGATTTTCCGCCACGCACCCTTCGGCAATCATGGCTTGGATGGAGTTGATTTCCGCGCCGCATTGCTGATCCAAGGGATCCAGACTCTGGAAATGTTGCACGGCATCGTCCCAGTCCGCCGCGTCGAAATCGTCGATCTTCTTCGTTGCCCCGTGCGCGGTGCAGTACCAGCGCTCCAAGTGTCTTTTGAGGCTGGTGCCCACGGTACAAATCAGAATGTAGGGTTTCATGGCATGCACACCGTGATTGCTGGAAGACTGTCCGCCAGCGTATGACATGCCCGGCGCGGACGCAAGGGAATTGATTCCCCTATGGGCCGTGCGTGCGGTACAGTCCGCAAGCTCCCTCTTTCTTCCGGCGGAATTTGGGGATGCCAGGATGGGCAACAGCAGAGAGTGACAATATGACGGTGGACGGCAACCGGTCATCCGTGTTGGTGGCCACGATTGGGGCGGAACCCCAAGTCATCGCCATCACCCTGCAGCTGCTCCGGCGCCGTGAGCGGTTGACTGCCGTGGATGTGTTGCACACTCATGCAGAGCGGGAACCCGTGGGCCGCGCCCTGACCGATTTGGAAGCCATGTTCGCGCGGCAGCCCGACTGGCCGGACCTGCATCGGACCCTCATTCCGGCTGCCGACCTGCTGTTGCCGGAGGAACTGGACGCGTTTGAAACGATCCTGTTTCAGTCTCTGAAAAGGTGGAAGGGCACGGGTTGCGACATTCGCCTGTTGCTGGCAGGCGGCCGCAAGACTTCGGCCATGATGGGCATGGCGATTGCCCAGTTGATCCTGCAGCCGCGGGATCGCGTGCTGTATCTTTCTTCCGACGAGAATCTCCGTCTCAGCCGGCGGCATGTCCTGGAACCGCAGGACAGGGCCCGGTTGCATGAGATTCCCCTCCCGCAGGACATCCTCCGCCAAGGACACGCCATTGCCATGCAGGCCGCCACCCCTGGCGCGGCCCGCTGCGGGATCAGGGCGGATCACCGCCGCAAATACGCGCGGTTTGTGGAGTCGCTGACGCCCACCGAGCACAAGATTGCCCATGCCGTCGCCACCCAGACTGCCAGCACGGCCGCAATGGCCGCGCAGCTGGGTCTCGCCCAAGCCACTGTCAGCAACGGCCTGACCCGCATTTACCGGAAGTTGGAAGACCAATGGGGCATCGCCCTGCACCAGGGCATCAAGCGGGAAACGCTGCGAAACATCCTGCTTTCCGCGTCGGAATTCGGCGGCCCGCAGGCCGCCCATACAGACCAGTCCAGTGGTGTCTGAAATGAACAACCATGGTTCCGCAACGCGACGGTGATCAAGTGAATCTGCTGCCCGGCTTGAGTGCCGCCAGATCGGACCTGGCTCCATGCCTGGTGGGCGGCCATTCCCGGTAGCCGACTGCCATGGGTGGCATCAGCGGCCTCAACCGCTGAAATGGCCCTGCAGTTGACATGGACGGCGCTCAAGCACAGGACAGGTTCGCTGCGCCATCCAGGCTGGACGACAGGAGCGTGTACTCCAGTGGACTCTGGGAGTTGGCATACACCTGGTTGCGCATCGTCGGCCTGTGGGCCTCCACCCTGTCCCCTGCCTGCCCGCCGACCCCGGGCAGAATGCCACAGGCAAGGCGTTGCGGGGGCTGTCTGCGGCAGCATTGGCTGTCGCCGCTCTCACTATGGCGTGCGACTTCAAGCACGCGGCGCCGCCAGCCCACTGTGTCGAGGTCACCCGAGGCATCGAGGCATCAAGTACGGGCAGGGAACGACGCAGAGAGGCGACAAGCCTCTGCTGCTGGATATCCACCGGCCGGAGGGCGGCTGTCCTGCGCTCAGTCCGCTGATGGTGATGATTCATGGGGGGAGTTTCCGCCACGGGGCCCGCGATGCGTCCCCCTGGCCCGGTTTCGCCACCTCCATGGCGGCCGCGGGCTATGCAGTCGCCTCCATCGACTACCGCCGGGAGGGCGACCACCCTGTACCTTCCCCGCCGTTTGCGGAGATGATGCGGGATCCCGGTGCCATTGGTTTTCTGAACAGGACAAACGACGATGGGCGCTCCATCGCCGCAGTCAGCGCGTTCGAGGACACCGCCAAGGCGATGCACTGGCGGCAGGACAACGCCGCCCGTTACTGCATCGACACCGGCAAAATCGCTCTCTGGGGCAGCTCCGCCGGCGCGATTGCCGCACTGCACACTGCCTACTCGCTGGATGACTACGGCATTGAGATGCCGTCCTTCAGCGCCGTGGTCGACCTGTGGGGCGGCCTGCCCGTGGACGCGCATCGGGAAGCGGGGGAGGCGTCGCTGTTGATCGTCCATGGCACCCAGGACAGGGTAGTTCCCTACAAGGAAACGCGGGAGATCAAGGCGAGGGCCAAGGCCGTGGGGATTCCGGTGGAAGTCTACGCCGTCAAGGGTGCCGGTCATGGTTTCAGCGACATCCATATTCGCACCCGAAAAGTGGATGGCATCACCCTGTTTGACCGCATCCATGCCTTTCTGGACCGCGCACTGATGAGCGATTGGTGCCATCGGCGCGGTGGATCGCCCTGTTCATGCGGGCAACCTGCGGAGTGCCCGCCTGGGCCAGGCGGAACGGCCGGCTGTTCGATCCGCCTTCGCCGCGGGACCAGTGTCTGCAGGGTCGGGAGACGGATCGTGTTTGCGTGAGGCTATCCTGCGGGAGGGCCATGGTGCACAGTGCCCGGCTCAGGTGGGCGCGTGTGAGTGGAATCGTGCAGGGCCAGAAGCTTGAAGTCGGCCAGCACACGTCCAGCGGCAGCTCCGGGATTTCCGGAGTCCAGCAGGGTCATGGTAGGAACGGTCTGGATCGTGACGGTGCATTTCCGATGGTCCCCCCGGATCTTCCACCTTGCAGCCAGCCTTGCGCACATGGTGCCCATCCTTGATGCACCAGCGCACCCATGCCCATGACATGGGGCCGGTCCCTCCTGTACAATGGCTGTGAGCTTGCAACAGGCAGGTCGCTGGGCAACCCGCCAGGGGCAAGACATGCCCTGGCAGAGAGCTGCCTCGATGATTCCGCCACCCCCTGGGGGGGCACGGCCACGATCCTGCCCCGACGCTCATGTGCGTTCACTCTCGGCAAAGGAATTTCGCGCCTTGGTGCATTTGCCCCTGGGTCCACCGCCCCATCCTGCGGATGACCTCCGACCTTCCGCGATGTCGTCGCTTCACCGGTTTCGCCGTATCCAAGAGAGAGTCCTCTGAAACGATACCTGCTGGCACTGGCCTTTTGTGCCGGTGCTGGAGCCCTGGGCCTGGAGTTGGCCGCGGCCCGTCTGCTGGAGCCCTGGTTTGGCAACAGCCAGTTGGTGTGGGCAGCCTTGATTTCGCTGGTGCTGGCCTTCCTGGCCGGAGGGGCCTGGCTGGGCGGCAGATGGGGAGATCGATATCCGGCCCTGCCGCGCCTGCTGGCAACCGTCCTCGCCGCCAGCTTCCTGATTAGCCTGGTCCCGGTGGTCGCGCCTGTGGTCCTGCGCGCCACAGTGCAGGATCTGCTGGCCCTGGAACCTGGCCTGCTCGTGGCCGCGGGCCTGACCGTGGTGATTCTGCTGAGCCCGCCTGTCCTGCTGCTGGGGGCCGTCACCCCCTGGGCCATCCGCATCGCCCTCCCTGCCACGGAGGGCCAGGGCCAGACTGTAGGCCAGATATACGCCGCCGCCACCTTGGGCAGCATCGCAGGCACTCTGGTGCCCGTGCTGTGGCTGATTCCCGCGGTCGGCACCCGCTGGACCTTCCACCTGTTCGCCCTGTTTCTTCTGGTGGCGGCCATGGCCGGGCTGCCGTGGCTGCGACACTGCCGCCGCCGGGTCGCCCTCTGGGGTCTGGGTGTTCTGCTCTGGTCCGTAGCCTGGCCCGTCTGGGCGGACACTGGCGCTGTGCGGGCATTGGGCAGCGACACCGCCGCCGGCACCCTGGTCTATGAGGATGAGAGCCGATACAACTACATCGCGGTGCGCCAGCGTGGATCCGAAACCTACCTCAAACTCAACGAAGGCGTAGGCATGCACAGCGTGCACCATCCGGACAGTGTCCTGAGCCGTGGCATCTGGGACTACTTTCTGCTGGCTCCGTGGTTCGCGGCCCAACCCGTGGACCCGGCCGCCGCCCAGGTGCTGCTGATTGGGCTGGCGGGAGGCACAGTCAGTTCACTGTGGTCCGACATCTATGGCCCAGCCCCCATTACGGGCATCGAACTGGATCCACAGATTCTGGAAGTGGGATACACCTACTTTGACATGGCGCGGCCCAATCTCACCGTGGCGGCTGCCGATGGCCGCCGCTGGTTGCAGGCCCAGCCAGCCCACCGGCAGTGGGATATGATCGGCATTGACGCGTACCGGGTGCCGTACATCCCCTTCCATCTGGCTACCGTGGAGTTTTTCACTCTGGCCCGCGGTCATCTGACCCCTGCCGGGGTTGTGGCCATCAATGTGGGCCGCATCCCCGGGGATCAGACGCTGGTGGACAGCCTGGTGGCAACCATGCAGACCGTCTTTCCGGCGGTGTTCATTCTCCATGAACCTGTCCCTCCCGGCACTCTGGGCAACGCGCTGGTCGTGGGCCTGGTCCAGCCCGCGGATGCAGAGCATTACAAACGGCACATGCAGTCCCTCTCTCCCGCCTATCCGCAGGTCTTTCGGGATTTTGCCCAGACTACGCCTGCGCTGGTCTCTGCGGCTTCCGCGGCTTCTGACCTGGCGCCTTTGACCGATGATCGAGCGCCCGTCGCCCGCATCGTGCATCGCATTGTGTGGCGTTTTCTGCAGGACCGCTGATGTCCCCCGCAAGGCCGAGACGCAGAGTGCCGGTGGAAATGCATGGGCCTCATACCCATGGAGTGCCATGGTCACAGCCCCGGGGCGCAACAGGGCGCTCCCCGGCCCATGGGCCGGGGGCTGCGGCACGGTGAAGGGCGTTCTCCACGGAGACCCTGCCGCCCCGTGCACAGGATATGCGGGAGTTTGGATACTCCTGCATATTAAGTCCCAAACCCGCAACCATCGCCCGGGGTCAGGCCGGGGGCTGGCGCTGGAGACTCTCCTCTTCCGCGGCATAGGCCTGGAGCTGCAGGGCCCGATAGCAGTTCCGACTGGCGGCGAAGGCCGCATCCGCCTCGTCTGTCCTGTCCAGATGCAGAAGCACCGTGCCCAGGTTGTGCTGCGTGGCGGCCAGGTCCAGCCAGGCCCCTCGGCGCGCGCACCGTTGCAAGGCTTGTCGGTACCAGTCCTCGGCGTCACTGTATTGCTCCTGCAGATAGGCCACGGCACCCAGATTGTTGAGGACCGTGCTTTCCCCTTCGGCCAGGTGCAGGTATTGATACAGTTCAAGGGCCCGCAGGTAGACTGCCTGGGCCGCGGAATAGTTTCCCTGGGCTTCCAGCACCAGCCCCAGGTTGTTGAAGGCATTGGCCACGAGTCTGCGGTTTTCCAGGCGCACCGCCAGCCGCAGGGCGTTGTGGTATTGATACAGGGCCTGGCTATAGTCCCTGAGGCTGAGGGCCAGACTGCCCAGGTTGAGGCACGCCCCGGCCATTTCTTCCAGATTGCCCCCTTGCGCCAGGCAGTCATAGGCCACAGTGCAGTGGCGCAAGGCCACGTGCGGTTGACCGAGGGCCCTGTATACCATGCCCATGTCCGTGTGGGCGTAGGCTTGCAGCAGAACCATGTCTCTGCGCGCAAAGACCCTCTGAGCATGCTGCAGCCAGAAAAGGCTGTCTGCATATTGGCGGCGAAAGTACAGTTGTCTGCCCAGATGCAGCAGCAACCGGCCAAAGCCTCTGTAATCTGCCAGGCCGGCACAGGCTATGGCCCCGGCGGCAATCCAGCTCAGACTGCGGGGCGGATGCCGGTAGAACGCGTGCAGGGCCATGGCAAACCCGTAGTTGCGCACCAGGGTCAGATCCGAGACTGGAATGTCTGTCGGCAGCCCCGCGGGGCCTTCCGCCATGTCGATGGCGCTTTCCGTCAAGGCCGCCACCTGGGGCAGCAGTTCCTGGCCGATGCGCTGGCGAATGAGCTGCACACACCAGTCGGCCCCCTGGCGGACGTTGCCCCATTCCGCGTCCAGTTCCTTCCAGTTCTCGATGTCAATCCGTTCGTACTGGGACGCGATGGAAATGTAGTAGCGGGCGTGGGCGGCCAGCCAGCCCTGTCTTTGCACTGTGGAGCCTGTGGCCACCAGATGGCGCACCCGCGGATGCACCGCCACGCGTCCACGCAGCGAGTCAAGTTCCAGGAGGCCGCGGTGGTGCAGGGCACGGAGCCATTCCTGCAACTGCCCGGGCAATGCCTCCCAGGCAGGATTGTCTCGCGTGGGGCTGGGCTGTCCAGGGGCTGCCTCCCCGGGCCAGAAGAGGTCCCGCAGGGCTCCATGGGAGGCTTCGCCCGTCGCGGCGACCAGGAGTTCCAGCAGGCGATAGGCCGCGGGCCAGTCTGCCTGACAGGCCCGCAAGGCGGCCTGCTCCAGATCCGGCAACGGGCCGGAGGCCAGGCCAGGAGGGTCCTGGGACATCAGGCCGTGCAGGAGGCGCAGGGCCAAAGGCATCCCCCGCGTGGTGCGGTATGCCCAAGGCCCGTACCCCTCCGGAGCTCCCTGCGCGTGGAGAAAGTCCTGGGTCTCCTGGGCCGTGAAGCCTGGGAGGTGCACAATCTGGCCCTGTGTGAGTTCTTGCAGCCGATCGGTGGTCTTGTCCGAGATGATGAGGACCCGGGCCGCCGTGTCCTCGGCCCGCAGTCCCTGCAAGGTGACCTGCAACTGCTGCCAATCCCCCTCGGCGGCGGTTTCCGTGTCATCCAGAATCAGGAGCCGGTGCCGCTGATACAGCAGTTCCAGGATGCTGGTGCGCCATAGATTGGGCGGTCTGCCTGTGATGTCGGTGCCCAGCACCCTGTCCAGCTGCCGGACCAGGTCAAAGAAACGGAAACGTTCCAGGCCGATGGGGGCCGCGTACACCACGCCGTCCCGAAAGTAGGCGAGGACGGACCAGGCGGCTCCCGTGGCCAAGGTGCTTTTGCCCATGCCTGCAGGGCCGATGAGGGCCAGGACCGGATGGGACTGGGTGTCCAGCAACAGGAACTGCAGTCTGTGCAGTTCCCTGCTGCGGCCACAGAAATTCTGCAGGCGGTACAGGTCCAGGTTGTGTCTGGGGCCAGGAGCGATCCCCGTCGTGTGGCGCGGAATGCGGGTCAAGTCTAGGCTCCGACAGGCGGGCATTCGGAGAGACCTTCCAGGGCCGGGGCACTCTGGGGATCGATTTCCAGGGCAGCCTCCAGCCAGGGAATGGCCAGCTCACATTCCCGCGGTTCCTTGTAGATATAGGCCAGTCCCAGCTGGTACAGGTATTCAATGCGGATGCGGTCTCCCAACAGCTCCGCCGCCAGGGCCAAGAGCTCCACTGCGTCCTCGTAGTTGCGTCGCCGATAGTAGACAGAACCCAGGTGGGCCTGCGCGTTGCCATCTGCAGGATTGATTTTCACGGCCTCCTTGAGAACCCGCAGGGCTTCCAGATCGTTCCCCACCTTGAAGTGCCCGAAACCCAGAGCATCCCATGTGTCGGAAATGTACGGGTTTAGGTCCACGGCTCTCTGAAAGGCCGCCAAGGCGTTTTCCCACTCGAACAGGGCCTCAAACAACCTGCCCTTGTAGATTTCCAGGTCCCAGGCGGCGCTATCGATCGCCAGTCCTTCGTCCAGGGCCCCGATGGCTTCCAGATACAGGCCTTGGCGTTCCAAGAGCAGGGCCCGGTTGCGCCAAGCCAGCACATTCTGCGGATCGGCTTCCAGGGCCTGACTGAGATACAGGTCCGCCTGGCCCCAGTTGCCCACGTCCGCATAGACCTCCCCCAGGATGGCCAAGGTGTGGGCATCGTGGGGATTCAGCGTCAGGGCTTCCACCAGGACGTCGACTGCATCCTCGTAGGCGCCGGTCCAGTCCAGGGCCCTGCCCAGCGCGTTCAGGGCGGGCTGGTGTGCGGGGTCCAAGGCAAAGGCATGCTGTGCTGTGTCCAGCGCCTTGCCGGATTCCTCAAAGAGGAGGTAAATGCGCGACTGGGCCACCCACGGGAAGGGATCCTCGGGTTCGATCAGCGCGATTTCCTCGTATATGGACAACGCCTCCAAGAGCCGGCCCGAGCTTTCCAGGACCCGGGCCTGGGCCAGCATGGAGATCGTGTCCGGGGTGGGGACGGCGGTGGGGACGGCCAGAGCCGTGTTGCCCAGCAGTTCCTCCCGGCGGTTGTACAAGGCCACTCCAGACAGCAACACCAGCAGGCCCAGTACACACCACAGCCAGATGGGAACCCTGCGGCCCCGTCTGTAGACAGAGGATTCGTCTCGCAGCTGCATGAATGGGACCTTGGGGTGGCAGGGCGGCTAGCGCAGAATGGGCCAGGCGGAAGCCAACGCAGTGCCCACGAACAACAGCATGGGGATCGAGACCAAGGCCAAGGCCGGGGAGCCGAGCAGCAGACCCGCCAGGGTCACGCCCATGAGGCCCCCAGCCAATATGCCGGCCAGCGTCACCCATTTCAGGTACGGGCCGCGCCGTTTCTGCACGACTTGGCGGATCAACTGGGCCAGTCCTCCGCCCGCGGCCCCTCCGGCAATGAAGGCCGCGACAAAGGGCAGCAGCCAGAAGAAATTGAGAAATCCCAGCAGCAGGCTGCAAAGAGGCCAAAGCACCAAGGAGAGACCGAAGGAAACCGCCCCGGCCCGGAACAGGTCTCCCGGCTCCATGTTGTAGGCCCGCTGGCGCTGGGTCTTCAGGCAATCCGGACAGCGGTGACCCACCGAGGTGCGCTGAGCGCACTTGATGCAGATGGGATTGTCACATCGGCTGCAACGCAGGAGGGTCTCTGTCTGTGGGTGGCGGTAGCAGTGCAGAGGGCCTGCAGCCGGCGGCGGCGGACCAGTCTCGGGGGGGAGGATGTCCATGGGTACGTGCCAGGCCAGTGAGGATGAAACGGTTTTCAGACGCTGTCAGTGTCTCATGAGACGCGCAGGCGATGGGCAAGGCCGGTTTCCTGGGTGCCGGGTGTCCGTCGCTCCTGTCCCACCCTGGCGCCTAGTAGGTCTTGCCCAAGCGGTCCACCAAGGTCTGGTAAAAGTCATGTCTGCCTCCGGTGCGGACGAAGAGGGCGGGATCCGGATTGGCCCCGACGGTCACCACATCCCCTTCCACCATGTCCAGGTTGAAATGCCCGTCTACCGTCAACATGGCCTCATGATCCCAGAAGGCCTGGACCCGCACCTGCGTGCCTTCCGACAGCACCAGGGGACGGTTGAGGGACAGATGGGGCGCCACCGGCACCACCACGAAATTCCGGAGCTCCGGCGGCAGGATGGGGCCGCCGGCAGCCAACGCATACCCGGTGCTGCCGGTGGGTGTGGCGATGATCAACCCGTCACAGATGATGCGGGCCAGCATGTGGCCGTTGAGCTGAATGCGGGTTTCTATGACTCGGGCCAGACTGCCCCGGCTGATCACCGCATCGTTCAACGCCGCAAAGTCAAAGACCTGATCCGCATCCGGGCCGCTGGCCCCCGATCGATGCACCTGCACCCGGATCATCAGTCGTTCTTCAATCCAGTGGTTGCCCTCCAACAAGGCCTGCACCGCAGGCTGCCACTGGTGGGGCTTCACTTCGGACAGGAATCCCACTCGGCCCATGTTGATGCCCAGCACCGGCACCCCGTAGCCCGAGCCGCTGCGGGCCGCGCGCAGCATGGTGCCGTCTCCCCCCAGCGCGACAATCCCATCCACGTGGGTCAGGTGCGGCGTCAGGGTGTCGGGCTCCCACAACGAGCTGCGGTAGACTGCAATGCCTGCCTGTGATGCCAGAAAGGCCGCGATCTGTTCGGCCAAGGCGGCCGCTTCCGCTTTGTGCGGATGGTGCAGCAGGCAGATGTGTTTCCAGCCGGAGCCGGAACCGGGGGTGGAAGCAGCCGAGAACACGGACATGGCCTGTATTGTACGCAGGGGAGGGGTGCAGGCGGGGAACTGCAGCGGTCCAAGCGGCAATCAGGCCTGCCTGCATGTCCACAGGCAGGCGGTCCAGCCCGGACCAGGCGCCAAAGGGCCTTGCTATAATGGAACCGACTGATGCGAACTCCTGCCAGCACCCTCTGCCGCTCCTAGTTTCCACCATGCGCGCATTGGTCCTTTCCGACATCCATGGCAATCTGGCTGCACTGGAAACGGTGCTGGAGCGGACGCGCGGAGAATACGACGAACTCTGGTGTCTCGGAGACATCGTGGGATACGGCCCCAAACCCAATGAATGTGTGGCGCTCATCATGGAGCGCGCGGCGTTCTGTGTGCCGGGCAACCACGATCTGGCCGTGCTGGGCAAGCTGGACACCTCGCATTTCAATGCCATGGCGCGCCAGGCCATTCTCTGGACCCGCGCCATGCTGTCCCCCGCCCACAGCAACTATCTCACCCAGCTGGATCCGGTGCCTGTGCGCAAGCCCGCGCTGGAGCTGCTGGCCACGCATGGCAGCCCCCGGGATCCGGTCTCGGAATACATGTCCGGCCTCTGTGTGGCCAAGGCGAATTGGCAGCTCTTTCCGGAGAAATTCTGTCTGGTGGGCCATACCCACATCCCGGACATTTTCCGCTTGCGGCTGCGGCCCGCCCCCCCTCGGGCCAAGACGGAGCAGGTGGCCCTGGTGGAACAGCTGCGCGCGGTTCCGGGTCAGGAAGTCCAGCTGCAGCCCCAGGCGGAACATCGGGTCATCCTCAATCCGGGCAGTGTGGGCCAGCCCCGGGACAAGAACCATCGGGCTGCCTATGCCATCCTGGATACCAGGCACATGATCTGGGGATATGACCGGGCGGACTATCCCGTGGAACTGACCCAAGGCCAGATGCGGGAAGCGGAGCTGCCGCAGGTCCTGATTGATCGCCTCAGCTACGGGTGGTAGCCGCGGCGGCAAAGAAGTCCCGCAAGGACCGGGCCACCTTGCGATTCATGCCCGGTATGCCCGCCAGCTCGGCTACACTGGCCCGTTGCAAGCGGTGCAGGTCACCCGCGCACCAGGTCAACAGCTGCTTTCGGCGGGCCGGGCCGATACCCGGCACATCATCCAGCACGGATTTCGTGGCGGCCTTGCTCCGCAGCTGCCGGTGATAGGCAATCCCGAAGCGGTGCGCTTCATCCCGGATGCGCTGCAGCAGGAACAGCCCCTGGCAGGTGGGCGGCAGACGCAGCCCTTGGGACCTTCCAGGCAGAAAGACCTCCTCCTGTTCCTTGGCCAGGCCCATGACGGGCACCATGTGGAAGAGGTCCAGTTCCTTCAGCACCTCCACGGCCTGCGTGAGCTGGCCCTTGCCGCCATCCACAATCACCAGGTCGGGCAACAATCCCCAGCTGGACCGAGCCTTGCGCGGATCGGATTGGGGTGCGCGGATCACCGCCACGGCCCTGCGGAACCTGCGCTGCAGCATTTCCCGCATGCTGGCGTAGTCGTCGGGTCGCCCCTCACTGCCTTTCCCTTGAATGCGGAACTTCCGGTACTCGCTCTTGCGGGCGGCTCCCTTCACAAACACGGTCATGGCCCCGACGGTGCTGGTGCCCTGCAAGGTGCTGATGTCATAGCACTCCATCCGCAGCGGCAGCCGGGGCAAGTCCAGGAGCTCCTGCAATTCGGTCAGGGCCTGGGTCTGCTGCTTCTCGCCTATCTGCCAGGTGGCCTGCTGCACCCGCAGGCGTTCCCGGGCATTTTTGTAGGCCAGTGCCAGCACCCTTCGCTTGGCCCCCCGCATGGGCACTGCCAGTTTCACCTTCCTGCCCCGCTGTTGCGCGAGGAACTCCTCCAGCAGCGCCTGCTCCTCCGGCATGGCCTGGACCAAGATTTCCGGGGGCACGAAGGCGGCCTTGGCGTAGTGCTGCTGCAAAAAGGCCCCGATCAGCCGACTGCGCTGGCTGGGCGCATCCGCCCGCGGTTCCAGGTCCTGTCCCATGAGCGAAAAGTTGTCTCTGCCCACCAGGCTGCCATTGCGCACAAACAGGATCTGCACCACGGCCTGCTGCGAGTCCGGATCAAAGGCCGTGGCCACATAGTCTTCGTCCGCGGGCTTGGTGCCCACTCCCTGCTGCTGGCTGACAATGCGCTGCACGGCCCGGATGCGGTCCCGCAGCGTGGCCGCTCTCTCAAAATCCAGATTCTGCGCGGCCCGTTCCATGCGCTCCTGCAAAAGCTGCAAGGTCTCCGCCGCATCTCCCCGCAGAAACCGCATCATCTGGCGCAGCCCCTGCCGGTAGTCCTCTGCATCCTGCGCGCCTATGCAGGGCCCTCCGCACATCTGCAGGTGATAGTAGAGACAGGGCCGTTCATCCTGGCCCGTGATGGTGCGGTCGCAGTCCAGGTAGGGAAAGATCCGGCGAATGCCTTCCAGGGTCTGATACACCGCCTTGGCATTCGTGTAGGGCCCAAAGTAGCGGGCCCCGTCCTGGCGCATATGGCGCGTGATGGAGATCCGGGGGAAGGGGTCCTGCCAGTGGATTTTCAAATAGGGGTAGGTCTTGTCATCCTTGAGACGGACATTGAAGGGCGGCTGATGCCGCTTGATCAGCGAATTCTCCAGGGTCAGGGCTTCCAGCTCGCTGTGGGTCAGCCACCAGGAGATGTCCTGAATCTCGGGGACCAGATGCTGGCTCTTGGTGCCGTAGGCCTGGCTGGGGGAGAAGTAGCTGCGCACTCGGCTGCGCAACACCGTGGCCTTGCCCACGTACAGCACCTCTCCCGCCTGGCCCAGAAAGAGGTAGCAACCCGGCTGCGCGGGCAGTTCATCCAGCTTCTGGCGCACCAGGGGAGGCAGTGTACGGGCCATGCGGGGATTGTACTGGTTTCGGCACATAACCCGTGAGTCCGCGTTGCAGGACCTTCCAGAGGCGACAGGCGCGGAAAGACCGAGGCCCTCTGGGGAGAACCCGTGCGTTGGCCCTCGGTTTGGGTAGCCACCAGGTCGCGATCCCTCCAAGCCTCTTCGCACGGCCCCAGCAACATGGCGAGGTCGCCCATCCATTGCCTTGGGAGACGCACCGGTGGACAGTGGTCAGGGAATCTTCACTGTCAGCAAGAGGCCGAACTGCTCAGACCCAGCCCGGGATCGGAATTGGCGCTTGAGAGTGTGGCTCCAGGTTCTGGGTTGTGCCAGATGCCGGTGTCAGGGGTGCTCCAGCCCAGGTAGGCCACCTGCCACTGGGTGACCTGTCGCTTTTGGGGATCGACAGTGATGCCCAGCCCTTCCACGGGCACTCCGGTTTGGTCGAAGACACTGCGATGGTTTCTGTTTCGGATCTGCTCCAGAGCCACCAAGGGAGATTTGTGTATTTTGACGCAGTCACATCCAGACCCCGTACCACAAAGAAGGCGTACAACAGGGCGTGACAGTACAGTTCCATGGAGGGAAGCAGTTTGCGCGGAAGTCCCGCTGGGCCCTGGGCACCTGTCCCATCTGTGATGCGGGTGTGGGGAACATGCCGAAAGGGAACCGGCGCAAGTAGGTATTGAACATCTGGCCGAAGGCGTTGTATTCGCCGCTGCAGAATGCGGACTCCATGCGTTGGCTCAGATGCGGTTCCCGACCATGGTGCTGGGCATCTTCCTGTTCCTGGATCTTCCGGGCCTGCCACTGCAGGAGGCCACGGGAGAAAGACAAGCCGACTTCGCTGGTTTGGGAAATCAACCCGCCAAGATCCAGACGGGTCTCGGCGCAGCGAACAATGTCCCGTGTCGTACATCAGGCTCCGCGTGTCAGGCACTGGCGGATCCTGCACTTCCTGATCCAGAATGCGCGCGGACAGGCCATGCACACTGGGCAAGGACTGGGGGTGCCGCATGATGCGCTCATACAGCATGGTGCTGGTTCCGGATTCCATCCAATGGTTGCCCAGATCGTGAAACTGCAGGCAACGCAAGGTGGAGAACGGGTTGTACACCGGTGTCCCATTCACCGCAAACAGGTATCCATCGTACCAGTGCCGAATGTCGGCCTGCAGGGCTTCCGGAGTCTGCCCGCGCGCTGTGGCCATGAGACATAACATAGGGGCGCAACCCATCTTTCAAGTCCGCTTCCGTGAATCCGCATATGTCGCTGAACCGCGACCGCCGGGAAAGATCCACCAGATTGTTGAAAGCCGAAAAGAGGCTGGTGCGTGCCAAACGACTGATTCCAGTCAGGAATGCAAAACGCAGATCCTTGTCACGCGCCTTCAGCACAGTGTAATAAGGAGTGCAGAATCGCAAGCAGGCCTTGCAGTTGGGCCGGCGTTTCCAGGTTGTGCACGATGGGAGCGTCGTATTCATCCACCAGCACGACCACTCGTTTTCCCTCGCGCGCCGCCAAGGCGCGAATGAGATAGTCAAGCAACTCGTCGGCCTTCCAATGGTCGGAAGGGAGTTTCACCCTGTGGTATCCGCACAGCACTTGCACATGACGGCACAGGGCATCCTGCAGTTCCGAGGCGCGGGTCAACGCACGGGCGGACAGATCCAGCCGCACGACTGGATGCTGCTGCCAAGCCCAATTGCCATGGTCATGAATCCATGTTCCCCTGCAATGGTCCTGTTGTCCCAGGAACAGCGATTCGAGGGTGGATACCAACAGGCTCTTGCCGAAGCGCCGGGGACGAGCCAGAAAGACATACTTGAAGCCGCGCGACTGCAGCGCTGCGTAATCCAGTTTGTCGCTTTCGGACAGGCTGCCTCCCTGCAACCGCGGGGCAATGGCCTCGCTGGAAGCGGCTCCCACCATTTCGGCAATCCGAGCGGTCTTGTCAACATACAAGGCGCCCTCCGTCCTGATCTCTGCGAATTCGCTGTGATCGATGGGAAGTGGAGCCCAGGATTGTGTTGCATGGAGGGATACTGTCACCTCAAAAGGAACAGACTTGTTGCGTCCTCGCGAGGTGCAAGGAGAGTGCAATCGACCCATGTTGAGGTGCCCTGCGATTGATTGCAGTGCATCAGTGCCCGGAGCAATGGGAAACACGCAATCTCCTGCTTGCTTTGCCAGCAATGTCAAAGGCACACGAATCGGCGGCATGGATACGGGATTGGGGGCACATTGCTGGCTGATGTCCAGAAAACAATGGTGCGAGCCCTGTTCCTGGTTTCTGCACTCCAGTCCACCGTTGGGGAACTGGCGGGCTGAGCGGGGAGAGGTGTGCGGAAACGGCCAGAGAGTGACAAGACTGATGCATTCTTGCCATTTGAGTGGCGGAAGAGTGGAGGCCGTGCAACCGCAGCAGGAGGCGCGAAGCCGAGTGCCACATGCTTTGGCAGGCTTCGCAATCATTAAGGTGCATACCGCGACCAGAAGTCCTGTCGAGGCTTCTGTCCTGATGACTGCATCGGGCCGCCAAATCACCACAGTCACAGCATACCGGCAGATGGCGACGGGTTCATAGGCTCCCAAAGCGACTCAAGCCCTATCATTAGGGCCGGGTGGGTATGTCGCTGTCGATCTTGATTTTTAACCGGGTCGATATGATCCTGCCGCCCCCTTTCTGACCAGTCTGGCAGCAAGCCATTGTGGAGTGGCCAATTGGCTGGAGCAGGCAAGAGCCCAAGACGGGTCACTTCGGTCAGCTGGCCTGTTCCCAGGTCCTTGAATTCAAGAGATTGCATCGGGAGGCGGTGAATGGATGAATTGCACAGACTGTTCGGCACTGTGCAGCAGAGGGGCACGCATGTCAAAAAGGATGGACAGCCCTATGTCAAGGCGACCCTGCACACAGATGACGGCCAAGTCTGTCCGGTAGTGTGGTGGGATGCGGACCGGGCACCGCCGGAGGGCGCCCGCGTACGCGTTCTCGGCAGCGCAAAAGCGTATGCGGGACAAAAGGAGATCCATGCGCGTCAGACGGATCGGCTGGATGATGCCCTGGCGCGCGTGGCAGGTTTTTACCGGGATTGCCTGGAGGCCGAGGCCGCAGCGTCCTTGCGTCTGTTCCACCAAGACAACGATCATATCCTGCTTGCGCCCGGGCCAGGCGCCAATCCTGTCGTGGATCATGCAGTGGCACTGCCTCGTGCCGAGAACACGCGGCGCTGGCTCCAGCAACGTCAAAGACAAGGCGACGAGACTTTGATGGCCGGCTATCCGCTGGTGACGGGACCCGATCCCGAAGACCCAAGGTTCACGTTCACGTCTCCGTTGCTGTTCACTGAAGTCCAGTTGCGTGAAGACAAGGAAGGCTGGTGGAGTGAACAATTGGACGGAGATACCAGCGTCAACCTGTTTGCACTGCAACTGCTCGGAGTGGAGCGCGCAAATCGGGACGCCTACCTCAGAGCCATCGAAACCAGCCCCACGGTGGAGGAAGCGCGCACCCCCAAGGAGCGGGTGAATGCCATCTTGAACGTGATAGGAGAAGTCATAGAACCGAAGGTGCTGCAGGCCAACGACGCAATCCAGCACAAGGCCGTGATCATGGCCACATCGGGGGTGACCAGATTCAACCGCATGTTGATCGAAGATCTGGACGAACTGGTGCACAGACCCGAGCTGCTGCGCAACACGCCTGCCGCAGTCTTGCTGGGTCACGCCCAGGCTCCCGCGGTTCCCTTGCCTCACGCGTGTCCCGCCATTGTGCCTTCCTCCCTGCATCAGGATGAAGCGGTCCATGCGGCGATGCGCAATGTCTTTACCGTGGTCACGGGACCGCCCGGCACGGGAAAATCACAGGTTCTCGTGAATGTGGTGGCGGCCGCAGTGGCAGAAGGCCAAAAGGTGTTGCTTGCCTCCAAGAACAACAAGGCGGTGGATGTGGTGGTCGAGCGGTTGCGTGAAGTTTCCCCGGAGGGGATGATCATCCGCACTGGATCCACGGGCAGACGGAATGAAGTCCCTGACTACATTGCACAGATACTGGCCAAACCCCAACGCCCTCATGCGGTCGCCGCGGCCCGTGCACACTGGCGCAGTGCGGCCAGTCAGGTGCAGACAGTCTTCCAGGTGCTGCACGACCGGAAAGCGATCCAGGATCAGATGGGCAGGGACCGTCAGGTCCTGCAGGATTGCCTGGAACGCCTGCCGGCCCAGATTGCCCTGAGTGGCGATCCCCACATGCTGGCTGTCGCGCTGGACGAAGTGCGTGCTGCATTGGACGACTTTGGCAACAGACTGGGTCTTTTTCGGCGTTGGCGGCGCCACCGGCAACGGTTGGAACGCGCCCATGTCGCGCTGGATGGCCTGGCATCCTGGCTGGACCTTGATCGAGGCGACATCCAGCAGTGTCTGACCACCGTGGCGCACGGCCCCACCCGTTCCCTGGCCCCCCGTCAGGCATTCCATACAGTCGAGAACGCGGTGGAGGCTGTGGTGACCGATTGGCGGACAGCGCAGGCTTGCACACAACGGCTCCAGGAGGCAGCTGTGCGTTTGAGCCAACTGCCCACCAAATCCGCGCTGGAAGATCGGCTGCATGCACTGACTCCCCTGCGCACGAGTGCAAGCCGGGCCCTGTTGGATGCCCGCTGGAATGAAGTGCGCTGGGCAGACCGGAACGCGCGCGGAGCCGCCAAGGCGTACTGCGATCAGCTGACCAAGGCAGTCCAGAGGACGGGGAATGCGTTTCAAGCGGCCCAACTGGCCCCCGCGGCGATGCCGATGCTTCCGGTTTGGGCGATCACCAACCTCTCGGTGCGCACCAACCTGCCTCTGCAACCTGACCTGTTCGACCTGGTGGTGATCGACGAGGCATCGCAGTGCGACATTGCCTCCGCTCTGCCGCTGTTGGCACGCAGCACGCGCGCCTTGATCATTGGCGATGACAGGCAGCTCATTCACATCACCTCTCTGCGGAAAAACCGTGAACGCCGGATTGCCGAGCGGTGGGGGCTGAACGAAGAGCAAACAGCCCGGCTCAGCTACGCAAGTCACAGCTGCTATGACCTATCCTCCATCCGGATCCCGGCATCTCCCATCTTTCTCGACCTGCATTTCCGTTCGCCTGCGGCCATCATTGGGTTTGCAGACCAGCGTTTCTATGGCGGGAAGATGGAATGGTGCAACAATGCACGGCCGCCCGCGGGCCTGCGCACCATGAACTGGATCGATGTCAAGGGAAGCAGCGAGCGAGGGAGCGGAGGTCGCAGCTGGCTCAATCGGAACGAGGCACGCACGGTGGTCCACCAGGTGGCACAGCAACTGCCCACCTGCCTGGATCAGGGCCTGACGGTAGGCATCGTGACACCCTTCAGAGCCCAGGCCCGTCTGATCCAGGACCTGTTGTCCCGTCACGTGGCAGCCGATGTCTGTGCCCATATGGTGTGCGCGACGGCACACAAATTCCAGGGCGATGAACGTGACCTGATGTACTTCTCGCCCGTCGTCAGCCACGGGATGCCGGAGCTGTCGGCGCGGTTCGCGGCGGATCCGAACCTGGTCAATGTAGCGCTCACCCGGGCGGCCCGCCAGCTGGTCATTGTCGGGAATCAGGAGGCTTGCCTGGGGAGGCCTGGCCCGCTCCAGGATCTGGCAGATTATGTAATCCGGCTGGAATCCCAAGGATACGACAGTCCGATTGAGCGGACATTGTCCGAGGCCCTGCGCACGCGGGGGATCCGGGCGGTACCGGGCCAGGTAGTGGGCCGGCATCGGCTGGACCTTGCGATTGAACAGGGGCAACACAGGCTGGATGTCGAATGTGACGGGTTCGCATTCCACCAGGACTCCAAGCGGGACGACATGCGGGATCAGAACCTTGCTGCCGCGGGCTGGACAGTGCTGCGTTTCAGCGGTCGCCAGATTCAACGCGATCCCCAGCAATGTGCCCAGAAAGTTGTCGACCGGCTGTCTCAATAGGACAGTGTCGGCGGCCGTCCTGGCCTCTGGAACCGAAGTGAGGCCCCGGAATGCCGACAAGGGCCGCCGAGGCTGACTGGCCACTCTGCTCGGATTGGGCGGGGTGCCCCAACCCCGGAACGAAACCGAATTGCGACGAGCTCCAACCGGAGGGTCTGGGCCCCACCCGGCACTGGTTGCCGTGTCTGCACCGGGTCAGCACAGCTCCATGGCCGAGCAAGGCACTTTATTGGGTGACAGGGTCTTGACCGCCAGCAATCATCACCCCCAGTCCTGACATGGGGCGCGGCGCGGTGTTCTCTGGCCCTCCATGGGGAATTGGACACCACCGCCACGGCCCAAGTGGTGCCAGGCAAGCAGTCCCCATGAACATCATTCCGGGGACATCGCGCCTTGTTCCAATTCCGTGATCCTGTCCCGTTGCATGACCAGCCGACGATGAATCTGGGATCGCTCATCCAGGAATTCTGCAGTGCGCGCGAAGTAGGCATCAATGACGCCCAAGGCTGCCGTGATATCCCCCTCAAAGACGTATTGCTGTGCCTGCAGTTGCAGGACTTCGCTCCGATGCGGTGCGAGGCTTCTGGCCCGGTCAGTGTGGTCACGGGCCAGTGTCACGTATGAAGGTGCAGCCAAGGACGCCATCTGGTACATGCGGGCCAGCGTGGCGTGAGCCCGCCACTCCCAGGGTTCCCGGGCCAATACAGCTGCGCCCTCGTCCTGGGCCAGGTCCAGGGCCCTCCTTTGTTCTTCCGGTGTCAACTCGTCCCATTGTTCGACAATTTGTTCCATGAAGATCAGCAAGGGCTGGGTTGACAGCCCTGGGGCCACATCGACGACATTGTGCATGAGTTCGAACCGCTCGCTCCACGCCTCTTGACTGATTATGGTGGCGTACGCGCTTCTTGCACCCACATAGGGGCCCAGGACCGTAAAGTGGAAGCCAATCAGGACGGCGATACTCGCCAATGCGGCGGCGGCGGTTTTCACTAGGGGATCGGCAAGGCCAGTGTGCTCGGGGCCGTCCGAGTGGGTGCCGTCCTCCAGCATGGGAGCGTGTGCCAGCGCAACAGCCTTCTGTGCCAGGGTCGTTTCCAGGTAGATGACAAATCCGATCAGTAGATACAGCTGTACCGCCGTGCCCGGCGTGTCAAACAGGAACAGATTCTGCACGAAGTAGCCAGCGAGTGCAGATCCGATGCACATTCCAAACAGTTGTTCGTTGGCAGGCAGAGTCCCAATCCGCCTGATTAGGACCCACGCCATGCAACACCAGATTGCCAGATATCCCACCAGGCCAATCAGTCCCGTGGTGACCAGCACCTCCATGACCTGGTTGTGGGCCTGATCGAAATTCTCAATCGACGCGGTGGCAATGCTGTACTCGGTGATGTGCAGGTCGTAGGCTGCAGAGTAATTCTCCAGCCCCCAGCCCAGCAGCGGTCTGGCCTTGAAGCCGGCAAAACCCGCACGCACCGAGTTCCACCGCGAGCGCACCGAGGCATCGTCAAGATTGAGGTTGGCCAGGCGCTGCAGAGTCAGGTTCTTCTCGGTCCATGTCGCGAACGCTTCGTTGCCTTGCAGGAAATAGAAGCTGGCAACCAGTGCAATGCCAGCCATGATCAGGAGGACCGATGCCCACCTGATGGGCCTGAGTGTGCCCCACACTGCATAGCCGATCCAGAAAAGCCCCAGTCCGGCGACCAACCCGACTGCGGCACCCCGCGTCGCGGTTTGGAAAAGCACAAACAGGTTGAGGGCCATGGCCGCCACCCAGAAAGTGTCCATTAGAACACCGGTGACGAATCGGCATCTTTCTCGCTGTCTGGCTCTCCTTTGCCGATACCGCTGCCCCTTCCGAGACGAGACTTCGGGACCCCGTCTGCGCGGAGTGGTCAGTGCATGGGTCAGGAAACCCGCTGCAGTCAAGGCATTCACCAGCGCGTATGCACCGAGAAAAGCCGGGTTTCCCAACGAGGAACTGATTCTCAGGTCTCTGCTGCCGACCATCTGGAAGAGACCCAGCAAGCTCACCAGCAATCCGATCAGGAGACTGAAGTTGAGCAACGCCCGCCAGGCCCGAAACGTTCTGAACATCGAGGCGACCATCACCGTGAAAGCCACGTAGTGGATCAGACCGAACCAGCCCTGCATGCGCTCGTAATTGGACCAGAGGCTGCGCCCCATGCTGATGCCTGTAAACGAGGCTACAAGGGCAATCGCCACATACACACCGACGATTCCCAAGAGCCAAGATCGAGGCGGCCGGTATGCGGGATGCCAAAGCAACAGCGGCAGCCAGAGCAGAAAAGCGATTTCGACCAAGACCCGGAAATAAAGAGCCTTGCCGACCACAAAGGGAAACACGACCGCGGGCAGCGGCTCTACCACAACAACAAGGGGTGTCGCCAGCGCCAGCGCCAGCGCTGCCCTGGTTGTGTTAGCGACTAGCCTTTCCATGCCCAAACAGGTTGCGGGGAGGAACAAAGTGATGCTGGACCAGCAAATCCTGCGCTGGCCAGAGCCGTGGAGACAGGCATCTGTGCCGGTCATGATCCGCGGCATCAGATGCTTTCATGGCAGCGGCGGGAGAGTGCCTCTTTCGATCAACACCAAGAAACCGCGGCTATGTTATCAGCTCAACCGTTGCCCTGAGCACGACAAGGGTTGCAACAGGCCGAGCTGCACGTTCCAGGCTGGACATTCCGCCATGGGTGCCATGTGCACAACATGGTTGCAATGGCCGGGACCGTGCCTTGCGCAAACGTCAGATCTCCGTGCCTGACATCATGCGGCGGTGCAAGCGCATCGCAGGGCATCCAGGAAAATCCCGGATGTCTGCAGCCCCTGCCCATGCAGGAACCCTCCCCGAGCCCCTGATTTATGTTGCCTGCACAGAGCCCAGGCAGGCCAGGCTCAATTTCTGGCCAGAATGAAAACACCAGTGCCGAGAGGTTGGCTGCGCATGTTCCCGCCTCGATTGATCTGGATTCGGGGGCGGCCCACCGAGGGAAACCCACAGCCTCCCTTGGGCGCACACCATCCACCGGTTGGTTGTCTGCATGCAGGCGCAACCCCTAGGGGTGCAGGGCCGGCACGGTGTGGTCATGCAAGGAATACATCTTGGCGATGAACCATGTGCTGCAGTCTCTCACCCCCGCACAGCGCGCGGCCATAGCCTTGCCGGTGGGTCCGTCGCTGACTTGGGCCTGGCCAGGATCAGGCAAGACTTGCCTTGATGCAACGTATCGCGTACCTGATGCATGAATGGGGGGATCCAGGAGGCTGTGGTGGCCGTCACATCCACCAACAGAGCGGCCAACGCAATGAACAGCCTGGATGGGGACAGGACAACAATGCCCCTGTCTTGAGCGAAGAGCTGGCGGCGCGCACTTTCGTCCGGACATTGCTGACAGGGACAAACTGCCAACTGGAACAGGCATTGTGCGGCACTCCGACAGAGTGTATGCCCAAGGCCGATCAAAATGCCATCGTCTTTTGCTGGAATATCTCCGTCTGCATCCGTATAATATCCACAGAGACGCCACGAATATACTTGGTGCAGTCAGGTTATGCTGAATCACAATGCCGTTGCGGAAAGTGCCATTGCCCGAACTTCGCGCGCAATAACCATGCAAAAGTTGCGGAACGAACACCGAATCGGGCGTGACGGTTACAAGCGGATTTTCGACCTCGCCGTCATCACGCTCAGTCATTTGCTGTTGTTTCCGCTCTGGCTGCTCCTCTGGACCGTGATCCCGCTGGTGATATGGATGGAGGACCGAGGACCTGTCTTCTATATGCAGGAACGGCTGGGAAAAGGCGGCAGGCGATTTACCATCATCAAGTTCCGGACCATGATCCGGGATGCAGAGGCTCTCACCGGGCAGGTCTGGGCCAGCGAGAATGATGAGCGCGTCACCAAGGTGGGCAGGACACTGCGCAACCTCCGACTTGACGAGATGCCCCAGGTCATCAACATTGTCAAGGGCGAAATGAGTCTGGTGGGACCCCGGCCAGAGCGGCCGCTTTTGACAGAGCAGTTTGATTTCCAGATACCCGGCTTTTCCAAACGTCTGCAAGTAAAGCCGGGAGTGGCGGGATTGGCACAGTTGCGCGGCGGTTATTCAGCCAAACCCCGGACCAAGCTGAGATATGATCTCCTGTACATCCAAAAGATGAACCCTTGGCTGGACACCTGGCTGCTGTTCGTTTCCGTGCCCGTGACAATCCGACGTTGGTTTGCAGGGACTGCGATGCAAGAAAGCAGTGGCGACTTGCCCTCCGTGAAGAGTCAGGGCGCTGTACCCGAATCTCGGTCGAGGAGTTGCCAAAGCCGCCAATATGGCGCCTCTGCGATCCCCACTCTGGAAGTCTTGAAAACCGACTAGGGGACTGTTGCCACCATTTCCGACCTTCTTGATTTGAGACTGCCTGGATCACGGCACCTAGGCACCCACCACGGATTGCACCAGTTCTTCGTTGGCTCAGGGCTCCGGACGTTCCTGGTCCTGCGGCCAGCTTGGGGCACAGGGAAGTGCTGTGACGTCATGCTGGCCGGCAATCTGGGCGTTTGCCTCTCTGCAATGCCCCTTGCCAGGCAATTGGAGGCAGGAAGGCCGCTGTCGGCTGGCCCGATCCCTGATCCCTGGGGTGGTGGCTGACGCCAAGGTCATTCCAGCTCCAGCACACACCGTGGCAGCTGCAGGCCGGCATCCAGAGCACTTGGCCCCATGCCAGACTCTGATATGCAAGCGGGCTGGTGGCATCGATCGTGAGACCGGCCAGATTGACTGTCGTCCCCCTTCGCGTCCGTGCTGGACCCCACCATCGCCTCCTGACCACCTCGGTCCATGTGCAGACCGGCGCATTCACAGGGAGGGTGAGGAGAAGTGCAGTGCAGAGTGTTGTCGCGCGCGGTTCAGGATGGAGAGCGCGGCAGAAGGGAAAAGTGGAAGCACGGCACTTTGCACTTGCTCCGGAACAGTGACCCAGCAAGCGTATCGGCGCTGGAGGAGAAATGACATTGCCAAAACTCTACTCCTATGTCGTTGCCACTGACGCAGGCTTCGCTCCGAATCCATTCCATGGCTACTGCACCTTGGCAAACTGCAAAGCCTGACATTCGTCGGCACGCGCAGCAGGGTGACTGGATAGTGGGCCCTGGCTCCAAGCGCCTAGGTCGGCAGGGGCACCTCGTATATGCAATGCGGATCACGGAGACCAAGACGTTTGACGACTACTGGGATGATCCGCGTTTCCTTCCCAAACGTCCCGACATGCGGGCGAGCCCGATGAAGACCTGTGGCGACAACATCTACTACCATGACAAACGCACAGGAGAACGGCGACAAGTGCACTCTCTGCACAGCAATGACGATGGAACGGCCCATGAGTGGTTCCTGCGCAATGACACCAAGAGCGACAGGGTCCTCATCAGCAACGATTTCGTCTACTGGGGCGGGAGGGGACTGAGATTCCCGGTTTCCGTGGCATCAATCTCTGTTGTGGTCGAGGTTACAAGTGCAGGTTTCCCGATGAAGTGGCAGGAGACTTCCTAAAATGGGTCCGCAACCTGGGCGAGTGGGGTTGCCGCGGCAACCCGCAGGCCTGGGGCGGCCGGACTTGTTGGCCCTCTGTGGCTTCCGAGACGGCAGGCCCCAAAGACACCTGCCCCGGACAGGCCATGCCCAGGGAACGTGTGTTGACTGAAAGTGTTCAGGCTGCACCTGGCGCTTCCAAGTCCACAAGCAGCAAGGGGACAGCGGCTTCCTGTTGCAGGAGGTGACACTCCGGAAGCCGTTGAAAGCGCGTCCACCCTCAGGGAGCGCCGAGGGACACGGACCCGCCGCGTTGCCTGCAAGAACCTATGCCGCGCTGCACGGAGGCTCCTGTTGGAGAATGAGTGACCCTGTCGGGGAGAGCCGCCTTTGATGACTGCGGGGGCCGGTCAATCCGCTGCTGTGCCGGTTTCCAGGAGACTGTTCACAAAGATCCCCAGACCGACTGCATGGCAGATTGGGGACAATCCGGCAGCGATCGAAAAGCATGAGAACCGCGGAACGAGATGCATTGCCACTTGGGTTCCTGTCTGCGCTTGGACTGAAGCAGTGAGACTGGCCATGGACAGGAAGCAACGGCATCGCCGGCAGTTTCGCGTCAAAGCCGCGGGAATGTTGCCCCCAGCCAGGTATCGGCACCTTGCAGATGGGCGGGGTCTTGCGACAGGCAAGGGCCCTGCAGGGCCGGAGGCCGGGGGCCAGGCCCTCTGGCACGCAAGTCGATTCGGCAACGCCTTGACCGAGGCCTGCCGACATGTGCGCCTGCGGACGTCCGCGGTCTCACGGACTGTCGGCACGATCTTCGGCCCCCAGCATGGGTGATGCCGCTGCGCGCCAGTCTAGACGTGGCCACTTTCGAGGCACATGCGCACCAACTCCCCGAGACGCAACCCCAATTCGGTCTGCCTTTCTCGCAATTTCCTGTACAGAGCCAGCGGGAACCGCATGTGGACCCGTTTCGGCTGCTCGAGATTCTCGTAGGCCATATGATCGGGCGGCTGTACGGCCCGGGCCCGGGGCAGCCCTGAGGCTATCAGCACCCGGCTGGCCCGGGCCTTGGACATGTTGTGCTGTCGGGCCACCGCCTCAATCTTGTGCAAGTGCTTCGGCTCCAGCATCACGCTGAAGGCGCGCAAGGGCTCTGTATGGGCTCGCCTCTTGGCGTTGGGAAGAAGCCCAGACGGATCTGACATAAGGCCGATGAGGGATTGGCGGGCGCAGGAGATTTCTCGCTATAATTGTATTGTATTGTTCCGCCCAGGGGCCAGTCTTGAAGGGACATGTACGGATTTGCAGCGTTGGTGTCGGACGGATTTCCATCGGCGCCCCTGGCTACAGCGGCCACTCACAGAAAACCAAGGGGAACTACATACCTAAGTACATGCGGCGTGTGTGGTGCACTGCCACTGTACCGGAATACAGCTATGGTATGCTACGGCCCATGGGACAGGGGCCGCTGCACGGCGCAGGGCGTTGCCGTTGGGCACCCTGATGCCCCGTGAACAGGATATATCCGAGTTTGTGTGCTTAGGTATATATTAAGTCCCAAACAAAGCAATGTCATTGCCCACCCGGTCTGAAGCCCTTGCACTCCTGCATGCCTGGGTTCCCAACGAAAACCTGCGCCGGCACATGCTGGCGGTGGAGGCCGCGCTGCGGGCCTACGCCCGGCACTATGGCGAAGACGAAGACCTCTGGGGCCTCACCGGCCTGCTTCACGATCTGGACTATGAAAGATATCCGGACATGAACGACCGGGAAAACGGTCATCCGCGCACGGCCCTGCGCCTCTTCAGGGAAAAGGGATGGGACCCGGCCTTGATCCAGGCTGTAGAGACACATGCCACCTTTCTGGGAGTGCCCCGCACCTCCACACTGGACAAGACCCTCCTGGCCTGTGACGAACTCACGGGCCTCATCATCGCCTGCGCTTACGTGCGACCGGACAAGGCCATTGCCAGCGTCAAGCTGAAATCGGTCAAGAAGAAGTGGAAGGACAAGGCCTTCACCGCAGCCATAAACCGTCAGGAAAATCTGGAATTCATAGAGGAGCTGGGAGAACCTTTCGACGAGCACGTCCAAAGGGTGCTCACGGCCATGCAGGGTGCCGCTGCCGAGCTGGGGCTGGAAGGAGTGGAAGCCAAGGGAACCTGAAAGGCGCCGGCTGGCTCGGCAGCTGGTGTACAGGCACACAATGCTTGCGGGGCGTCGCGTCGTCCTGCCCTCTCAAGCAACACCATGGTCTCTACGGAGCCTGAGAGGGTTCTGTCTGCCCGACGGCGTCGGTGGCTGCCCGCGGGACGCGCCGGGCCTCGCTTCTGCGCTGTTGGTAGATCAGTTCCTCCAGCAGCATCCGATTGGTGGCGGTCAGATCTGCCAGCACCCCAAACAGAAAAATCAGCAGTCCCAGGATGACCAGCGAAATGCCCAGTCCCGGCAGGGCTGAGGTCAAGCCTGCCCCTACCGGCAACCAGTAGATTGCCAGCAGCGCCAGGCCCCCCAGCAGCGGGGCCACCGCCAGATAGGAGAACGTGCGCAAGGGTTCGTACCGCGTATAGACCCGCAGAATGTTCGCGGCCCCGGCCTTGACGAAGCTCCAGTTGCTCCGTAACAGCCGGGATGGACGCAGCGGCGGATTGACCACCACGGGTACGGAGACCACCTTCATGTTGCGCTTGCCCGCTTGGATGATGGACTCCAGGGTGTAGGTGTAGCGGGTCAGGATGACAAGCCGCAGCGCGGCATCCCGGCTGATGGCGCGAAACCCGCTGGCGGCATCGGGTATGGCCAGACCGGAGGCCTGCTGCACGACCTTGCTGCCAACGCGCTGCAGCAGTCGCTTGAAGAAGGAAAAGTGGACAATGGTCTGGGTCTGCCGGTCCGCGATCACCATGTCCGCCTCCCGGTTCAGGACCGGCTGAATCAGTTCCGAGACCGCGCTGCCGGGATACTGGTTGTCTCCATCCGTGTTCACGATGATGTCCGCTCCGGCATGCAGGGCGGCAGTCATGCCGGTCTGATAGGCCGCGGCCAGCCCTAAATTGCGGATATGGCGCACAATCCGGTGCACTCCCAGGTCCTGGGCTACCCGCACGGTGTCGTCCTGGCTTCCATCATCGATGACCAGATATTCCAGACGGGTGACGCCCGGCAGGGAGCGGGGCAGGTCCGCGATGACCGCAGGCAAGGTCCCTGCTTCGTTGAAGCAGGGAATCTGAATGATTACATGCATGGCCAGAGCAGCTCGGGCAAGATGCCAGCGACCTGCGAAGCTCAAGGTGTGGGATCTTCGGAGTCCGGGCCCGGAAGCCGGCGCCGGCGGCCCAGGCCACCCAGAAACATCTGACGCATGATGCTCCCGGACGTGGCGCTGGCATCCGGCACCATGGCTTCCGACCAGTCCTGCAAGGCGGCCTCACGCAACCACTTTTGTCGGGCCACATGGACTTTCTCGATCTGGTCCAGCAGCGGCTTCCTGTCCTCTGCCTGCAGCAGTTCCTGCCAGGCCGCCAGCTCTCGCTGCACAATCTGCAGCCAAGTCTGGACATACTCCCGATTGGCCCACAGGGTGGAACCCAGCTGCTCCGGGCTGCGGGCCATGTCCGACGCGTTATGGAAGATCCGGCCCGCCAGCTTGCGGGCGTCCTGCCAACCCGCGCCCGTGGCGGCGCTGTGCATGTAGGCGGCAGCCAGGAGATGGGCCACATGCTCCACGCCGGCAATGAGCCCGTCATGTTCAGCGACATCCAAATAGTGGGGGACGCCCCCGATGTGCTCCACCAGGTTGTGGGCAATCTGCAGGGCTTCCGCGGAGGTCTCCGGGCCGGGCACAAGGCAGAACAGCCCGTCCTTGAACAGGTCCGCCCGTTCCGTGACCGGCGCCTTGATGCCGGTCAGGATGGGGTGGCCCAGCACATAGGACACCTCAGCCGGTATATGCTCGCTGGCCAAGGCCTGCGCCGGCGCCAAGGCGCTGCCCAGGATCAGGACCAGGCTGCGCGGCCTGAAGGTCTCCGCGAGCAGCGGCAGTATCGCATCCAGTTCTCCATGCGGCACTGCCAGAATGACCAGGTCTGCCGGTTCAACGGCCTTGTGGATATTCCAGGCGGTGTTGTCAACCGCCTTGAGATTCTGGGCCAAGGCCATGCGACTCCGGTCCCGGTCATGGCCCATGACATGGAAAGGGGCTGGTGCGGCCTTGAGGGCAAGGCCCAGGCTGGCACCTGTTTCACCCAGCCCCACGATGCAGGCTTTGAGTTCCGCCATGGCTAGAAGGCCATTACGCTCCCTTTGTCACGGTCCAGGCTGTCCTATCTGGCCATGGTCTGCGCCAGCGACCAGAGGAAGTCCGTGACCGCATTGGATACAGCCCGAATCGTGCCGGACATGAAAAACAGCACAAAAAACAGGGCCAGCACCCCGTACTGCCGCAGCAGCTGCGTGATCTGGCTCATTTGCGGGGGCAGAAGCGAAAACAGGATGTGGGACCCGTCCAGCGGGGGGATGGGAATCAGATTGAACACGGCCAGCAGCACGTTGATCTGGATGAACGCGCCCAGCACCAGCGTCACCGCAGTCCGCCACTGGCCCAGATCCATTTGATCCAAGGTCCCGGTTTGGATCACCACCATGGCAATGAAAGCCATCAGGATGTTGCTGAGGGGCCCGGCTCCGGCCACCAGAATGGTGGCCGTGCGGATATCCCCCCGAATGTTGCTGGGATTCCAGATGACCGGCTTGGCCCAGCCCAGGCCCACCGTGAAAAGCAGAATGGTGCCCACCACGTCCAGATGCCGGAGCGGATTCAAGGTGTAGCGGCCTTGCCGCCGGGGTGTCTCGTCGCCCAGCCACACAGCCGCTGCCGCATGCGCGAATTCATGCACCGGCATCGCGGCCAGCACAATCACCAGCGGCCCCGCAAATTGGATGGCCAGACGCTGCAGGCCATTCCCCGAACGGGAAAAGAGGCCTATTTGCCCATACAGCCAGTAGAGCACCAAACCCACCGCGGCAATGATGACAATGCGCGTCGTGATGCTCCAAGTCTGCCAGCCGCGGCGAGTCGGTGCCCCGGGAGAGTTGAAGGAGGGAGGGTACATGCGGTTACCGGAGGGGACAAAGCAGCGCAAAGTATAGCACTCGGCTGGCCGATCGGTGGGTCAGCCCGCTGCAGTTGGGGCGGCAGGCCCGTTTTGGTCCTGCCCCGGGAGAACCGGCATCGTGAAAATTGCATTTCCGGCAGGTCAGCCTCTACACTGAGCCAGACCTGCGCGGACAAGAATCTGGCCCGGCCAGACACAGCAAGCCACAACACAGATGTCAGAGAATCCCGATACCGTGTACGCCTTCACTGATGGGGGCGCCATCGGCAACCCCGGCCCTGGGGGCTATGGCGTGGTGCTGCGATACCAGGGCCACGAGCGAGAGCTGTCCGCGGGCTACCGGCGCACCACCAACAACCGCATGGAACTGCTGGGCGCCATCATGGCCCTGGAATCGCTTAAGTGCAGTTGCAAGGTGATCCTCACCACGGATTCCCGCTATGTCGTGGATGGCATCCGCAAGGGCTGGGCCCGGCGCTGGAAGGCAAACGGCTGGATGCGCAACCAGAAGGACAAGGCCATCAACCCGGATCTGTGGGATCAGCTCTTGCAGGCCATGGCCAGACATGACGTGACTTTCCGCTGGATCAAGGGTCATGCGGGTCATGCCGAAAACGAGCGTTGCGATGCGCTGGCACAGCAAGCGGCCCGCGGCACAGCGCAGGCGGTAGACGTGGAATACGAACGACTCCGTGGCAGAGGTGCGCGTCACTAGCCATATCCAGGCAGTGTTTGCCGCTGGCATCCACGGCAACCCGGGCGCCGCCCACTGCGGAGCGTATGGCGAAGGCAATGCCCCACCTGCAAAAGGGCCCGGGTTGCTGTAACCGCCCAGATTGAGGGTTCCTGCGCAGCTCCGGCTGTGGCCGGAGCTGCAGGTATGAATTGCGTTCACCTTAAGAACGAATGGTTTTTTCCGGGCATTCCACTTGTATTGTCGCCGTAGGCGCGCGGTGTGGGAACGAGGGTCCTTGCAGGCGCGCCGCCAAGTGCCTGCGCAGTCCCAAGAACAGGCCCAAAGCCTCCCGCCTTTAGGCAAGCAGCGCCTCAGCCCGAAAACCCTCTTTCCCTTCTCGCAGGCTGGGAAGATGCCGACACATAAAGGCCTTGACCTGCTGGTATTTCTCCTCGGTCCAGTTCATTTCTCTGGCCACTGCCAGCGCCGCGGCACCCGTGCCTGCGACAAAGTTGCTGCGATTGGCATGAAAGGACTGGATCACACACCGTGGGACTCCCGTAGACATCAGTGACTGGGTGAAATCGGCTACGTTCTGCACTGGGAGCAGGAGCGTCATGGCAATGACAGCCGGAATGCCGGCGGCCGCAATCTCGGTGATGGCCTCAAGCCTTGCAGCCAGGGGCGGACACCTGGGTTCAAAGGCCCTGCGCACCTCCTCGGAATCCGTGGTCACGGTCATGTTCACGCAGACCTTCGGAAACTCCCGCAGGCAGTCGATATCCCGGGTCACCAGCGGACTGCGCGTGTGTACCACCAGCCGTACGCCCTTGGCCCGAAGGAGCGGCAAGAGATCCCGTACCAGTCGGATGTCCCGCTCGAGGGGTGGGTACGGATCGGCAACGCTGCTCATGTAGACACTCTTGTCTTCCAGACAGGTGCGCATGTTCCGCAGTTTGGTGACGGCGTTGGCCTTGATGTGCACCCAATTGCCCCACGGATCCCGCAGTTCCGGGCTGCGTGGGAAGAAGGCGGCATAGCAATAGGAACAGCCCAGGGTACAGCCCGCATAGGGATTCCGGATGAAGTCAAAACTGTCGATGAAACCCGTGGCCTTGGTCAGCATGGAGGACGTCGCCCGACAGTGGACATCCTTCTTGGCATAACGCGGCACAGCCGACGCGATTCGTTCTTCCAAGTTCATGTTCGCTGGCTCTCAGAAGCAGTCCAAGGCAAGCCACCAAGCAGGGAGAATGGAGGACCTGTCGCTTGTACCGCAGTCCGGTGCCGCACGTGGCACCCCGGGCAATCCGGTTCGGACTGCCCGGGGTTGTATTCTCCCCGTCCCGGCGGTTTGACAAGGAACCAACCGGATGAGACCAGACCAAGGCCCCACACATTCGGACAAAAGGCATTCCACAGTCGGCCTCTGTTCGCTCCATGGAAGACTTTCTGAGCCAGTCGAGCCCTGCCGGTGCATCTGTGACGCCCTGACCTGACGCGGAACTTCCTCAAACCGGCCGTGACGACGTTCATTCCGACGCAGTACAGGCATTCACGCGGTTCCATCGACCAATGGGCAATATCCGCCCTACAGGATCAATGCCGGTCAATAGAATGTGTGTCAGAGGCCAGACAGTCTTTGGGACACGTTCCCGATTGCAAAACTGGCAACCCGTTTCTTGTTGCAGGTGTAGCCATGTCAAAGTCCTTGGTGCTGAGAACGGTTTTGGTGATTGCCTCCATATGGGCAGTCCTGCTCCTGACGGTATTAGTCTGGTCGGTCGTCAATGTCCCCATCGCCGGCGTATGGCCAGAAGCCATCAGACTTATGATGATGATGACGCTTCCCTTCACTGGGGGAATTTCGATAGTTGCCATCGCGGCGGCAGTCATCATAACGCGGTTGCGCAGCCAGCAGCATCGCGAGAACAGCGAAAACATCTAAAGCGCATTTCCGTTGGAACCCCTGTTGTGCCGACGGTGTATCGCATTGCTGCGATGGCTTGCCGTGGGGGATGCCACGGTGGCAACCGGGGAGTTTCCCACTGCCCCCGCATGGGGACGGGATTCTCTTTGCTGCATTCTGCAGAGAATGGGCTGCCGAGACTGGAAGGGCATAGATTCGAGGCGTGTGGTCCCCCACACCTCTGGTTGACGGCAGATTGAGGATCCCTTCCGATCCGGGCCCCCATGGGGTCTGGCGCATATGCGGCGTAGCGGCGAATCCGGGCGGAAAAGGGCAGGACCGGCATCGGATGCTCACCCCACCTGCGCCTTTGTGGGGGAGAAATTTCGGTCGTCTCCCGAGTCTTTGCTGCCCTTCATCCCCATCCCTGGTGAGGGGTCGCGGGCAGCAAACCTCAGATCCCGGTTGATGCAATCGTCTTGTTGAGAGCACAGACATTGGGGCTCTGGGATTGAGTTTGTGGTCATTCTTCCCCAAACAACAAGGCAGGCATATATAGTGTCCACATACAGCACAAGAGAATTCAAGGCCGGGGTCAGCCGAACAATACGAGCATTGGACGAGGGGGATGACGTAACCATCAGTCGCCATGGGAAACCCTGTGCGAGGCTTGTCCCGATACAGCCCTCTACCGAGAAAAAGCCCTCACTCCATACGCTACGGGGAGCCCTGAGCGCACTGCCCGACACAACCTGCGAAGACTTCCTGGACATCACGACAATAGGGTCATCCAGGGGGACTACAGTCAGTGGCGACGCAGAGCGAAAATGATGGCCAGTCGGGACTGCTTCGTGGTGGATACCCATGCACTGGGGTGGTACTTGAAGTCACCCGACCGTCTAACCGCCGCGGCCACCGCTGTCTTCAGGCTGGCAGAGAGCGGCAATGCGGTACTCGTTGTCCCTGCCTATCGTGGTGGCGGAATTTTACTTTCTGTCAGTCAAGAAGGGTCACCCCCGGGATTTCCCGGCTTCTGGAAACACTGACCTCCGTAGATGGGATAGTGCTTTCCGATCTGGGAAGAACGCAGCGGGAAAGGCTCGATCAGTTTCTGGAAACTTCTGATATTCATGACCGCCTCATTGCGGCCGAGTTGAAAGCGCTTGACATGCCCATACTGACTCGGGACGAGACTCTAACCGCTTCTCTGCAAATTGAGACTGTCTGGTAGAGGATCGGACAAGTCACATTGCGACAGCGATGTGGCCGAACCCGAACAATTGGCCGCCCCGCAGCCACCCGCTGGATAAAAATGTCCGAGGTCTCCGCAGAAGGGCTGCGGCAGGCCTTCCTCGACCCCGATCCCAGGATACGGCTCACCAGCGATCCAGTGCCTGAAGAACATGCCGAAATCCTCAGTCTGGCGTGGCAATCCGGATTTCTCGACGGTGCCGCAATTCGCTTCAACCCCAATCTGAATGTTCTGGTGGGCGGCCGCGGGGCCGGCCAGTCCACAGTCATTGAAAGCCTGCGCTCCGCGCTGGACCTGGAGCCGATTAAAGAACCGTTCCGAATCCCCCAGTGGTGCGCGACGAGAACGGCCAGCTTGCCCACCTGCGGCCCCAGGACATACTGCCGCGGGTTGAAATCTTCGGACAGCATGAGATCTCCGAGCTCACCCGAAGTTCTGAAAAACGCACCTTGTTGCTCCACCGCTTCATCGACCGCGATGAGTCTTTGGACCGGCGCAAGGCCAGCGTACGCCGCAGCCTGGCACAGACGAGACGCTCGATCCTGGATGTTCAGTCCGAGCTGCGGCAGATAGAGGCCCCATTGGCCACCCTGCCCGCATTGGAAGAAACGCTGGTCCGACACCAGGATGCCGGCCGGGAAGACCGCCTGCGGGAGCGGAGTCTGCTGGTCCGCGAAGAGAGGGTGCTTGCCTCCATGCCTGATCGTGTGCAGACATTTCGTGGCTCCCTGAACGCGCTGCGCGAGGAGTTGCCCGTGGACTTGGTTTTCTTGTCACCCGGGGCTCTGGAAGACCTCCCTGGCAGAGGCATTCTGGCTGATGCAGAGCCCGTGCTGGAGAGATTAAGCGCCGACCTGGAACAGGTGGCGAAACTGCTGGGGAAGCACTCGAGCGCGCCGACCAAGGAATCGCGAACATTCAAGGTCGGTGGGAGACACGGAAGCAGGAAGTCGAAATCGAGTGTCAGAATATACTGCGCGCCCTGCAGAAGTCGGCAGTGGATGGATAGGAATTTATCCGCTTGCGGGGCAAAATCGAGGGACTCCGGCCTTGGCAGGAGCATCGCACTTTGCGGAAGCGGCAGGAAATCGAACTTGCAGACCGGCACCTTGAGTTGTTGACGGAGTGGGAGGAAATCAAGGCGGCAGGGTTCCGGCTCTTGGATAAGGCGGCACGGAAAGTCAGCCGACAGTTGCACAAGCGTATGAGGGTGGAAGTGACTGCGGCGGCGGAGCGTGAGCCTCTCCTTGAGATCCTGAGAGGGGAGATCGGGGGCCGTCGGTCCGAGGCGCTCGAGCGCACAAGACAGTCTCCGGCCTTGTCTTTGCCCCAGTTTGTGCAGTGCTGCCGGGATGGAGCCGACAGGCTCAACGCAACGTATGTGATACCGCTGTCTCAGGCAGGCCGTCTGGCCAACGCGCCCCCGAGGCCTTGATGCAGATCGAGGAACTGGAACTGTCGCCCACAATGGAAATCCTCCTCGTCACAGCACCCACGGGCCAGCCTTTGTCCTGGCAGGTCCTGGCCAGCCTTTCGACGGGCCAGAAGGCCACTGCGGCATTGCTGCTTCTGTTGCTGGAATCCGACGCTCCTCTGATCATTGACCAGCCAGAAGACGATCTTGACCACTGCTTCATCACAGAAGGCGTGGTACCCAGCATGCGTGAGGCAAAGCGCCGGCGTCAGTTCATCTTCGCCCCCACAATGCCAACATTCCGGTGCTGGGCGACACCGCACTGATTCTGGGACTTACCGCTTCCGGCGAAGCGGGGCAAGGCAACGCGGATATCAAGCCGGTGCACGTGGGCTCAATCGATGCCCGTTCGGTGCGTGAGCTCGTCCAAGAGATTCTGGAAGGGGGCAAGGACGCCCTTGAAACGTGCAGACTGAAATATGGATTTTAATGAGGTGCTGTGAACAAGGCAGATTTGATTGCACTGATCCACAATGGGGAAAATTCGGGGGTTGAGTTCAAGCGCGATGACATTCGACCCGAGAGACTCGCCAAGGAAATGGCCACCTTGCTCAATCTTGAAGGTGGACACGTACTTCTGGAAGTGGAAGATGACGTGCGGGTTCCGGTTTGGTGCGCAACCCCAACGAGGCTGAAGAATGGGTGATGCACACGGTACGGGACTATGTGCAACCTGCCTTGAATCCCTATTGGGAGACTTTGGCGTGGCAACCGGGCATTACCGTGGGAGTGACAACACTTGCGGCCAATGCGCCGGACAAACCCTACAAAGTCAAGCGGGGTTCGGCCTGGGTGACTCAAGTTCGTGTAGGAACTGCCACCCGAGATGCATCACGAGAAGAGGAACAGCGACTCTACCCACAGTCGGGACAGCTCCGCTACGGGCTTACACTCGTGCTGGGAACCAGCCTCGCCGACTTGGATCATCGCCGTGTCCGGGATTGCCTGATGCGTGGGTTGGAAGAGGAGGTTCCGGCGGAAGACGATCCGGTCCATTGGGAAAGTCTGGGGCTCAACCTGGAACTGGCCACGGTTTCGGCGGGACATACCGCCCTGACAGTCAACGGAATGCTCTTGCTTGGCCTGAATCCCGGACGGTTCCTGCCTCAATCCAGCCTCCGTGCGATTTGCTATCCCGGGACTGAACCCGACTATGCAGTGCGTGCAGACGAAGACATCAAGGGTCTGTTGGCCCCTCTGGACAGTCTCACCACCATGACGGTCGAGCCAGGTCATTGTGGATAGAGGCTAGGACTTCGTAAGGCGCAACACGACGCCCGCGGCTTGGCTTGAGGGCGCACAACGCCCCGAGAGGTGGGAGTATCCGAAAGTGGCCATACGCGAGACTCTGGTCAACGCGCTGGTGCACCGCGACTACAGTATTGCGGACACGGACATCATGCTGTCTGTCTATTCTGATCGACTGGAGATTCGGAGCCCACGACGGTTGCCCCATACAGTGACCATTGAAGGCATGAAGCTGAGCATGCGCTATGCCTGCAACCCGACTCGGGGCAACGTGATGCGGGACTACAGTTACGTGGATGCCCGCGGCATGGGAATACGAAACAAGGTGATTCCAAGCCTGCGCACCCACAACGGCACGGAACCGGAATGGATAGAGGAGGAAAATCGGTTCACTGTGCGCCTGTGGAAAGAACCCCGGTGATTGTGTGATCTCCAACATCTGGCGAACCCATGAACGGCCTGCATGCAGACCTGGAGCACTGAGCTGCGGAAACGCTGCAGATTGAAGATAAGGACAACCCGACTGATCGACTGCGGGCCCTTTTCCGCAGCCGTGCACGACTCCGACAAACGCGCAGAGCCCGCTGGGCAACAGGTTTTCTGACCATCTGAAGCGAGAGGGGATGGTGCAGAAGGGTTGATCCCCCTGCGTAGCAAGGGGGGCGGTTCGATCCCGTAGGCGATGCACTGGCACAATGCCCCTGCCACCGGTCCATGGCAAACTCCTGTCTGCCTCCGGTTTTTACATCTGTGCGGCTGACTCCAACCAGAAACATCTCAGGCAGGAATCTCTGCTTTCCTGTGATCGGATTGGTGCCGAAGACGCTGAGTGGGAGAACTGCCTTCCAGGCAATGAATGCAAAGCCTCTCCCTACCATACGGTGGCATCTTGCAGGAGGGCCTGTCCACTGCAAAGACCATGGTTCTGGAGCAACCATAGGCAAAGCCATTGGCATTGGCATTGGAGCTGTTGATTGGGCCGAGATTTCATGCCCGTTGCTTCATGGCCGCCGGCATGAAGACACAACCTTGCCATCACTCGTTGCGGTGGTGGCTGATGCCGGTGGCTTTGTGTTTGTGCGATCTGCCGTGGACGAGGCACTGCGGCAGGCCGAGTGGAAACACATCCTGCCTGCTGAGTTGCCCCGGCAGGCGTGGAGAGTCTTATGCAGCATTTTCACAGACCATTGCCCTGCCAGATTAACAGAGTGTGGGCCAGGAACTTCCGCAGCATCGCTGACGCAGCTGTTGAGTTGGACCCACTGACGGTATTGGTGGGTCCCAACGCGTCAGGCAAAAGCACTGTGTTGGATATCTTGCGGTTTGTCAAGGATGCGCTGAGCTTCAATCTGGAAGCGGCCATTTCCATGCGCAACGGCTTGGATGCGATCCGACGCCAAGATTCCACGGGGCAAGTCACCTGATGTGGAACTGGGTCTGTCCGCCACCCTGAGCGCTCGTCGTAAATATGGTGGACACACGATAGATTACGGTTTTGCGCTCGCTCTCGAACCGGAAGGAGATTTCCGGGTAAGGCGAGAATACAGCACAGTGTGGCAGGGCATCAGTGTTGACCAAGGTGTGCCTGTGGAGTTCAGGATTGAAGACGGAAAACTGGAATCCCCAGAGTTTCTGCAGTTCAGGGACTCCGGTGCATATCCTGGGTCACACGAGGAAAGCAGGGAGTTTGAAACTTCCGACCTGTCACTCCTGCGATTGGCATTGACATCCAGACGACGTTTCGATGGTGGTTCCCCAGAGGAGAATGACAACACCCAACGGGGAACATGCGATGCCTTGCGCAACTTTCTCGGCATGCGCATCTATCACATCTTCCCCAATACAATCCGGGAGCCTCAGGTATCAAGAAGAACGCATCTCCTGGACGAGGACGCAGGCAACCTTGCTTCCGTATTGAGAGACGCGAGGAGAAAAAGGCCCGTAGCGACGACGCGCTTCAAGGAGTCCTTGGGGCGCCTCGTTCCGGGAGTCACGGATCTGGAAGTTGTGCAAGTCGGGGGGTACTTGATGGCAAGACTCAGGCACCATGCGGCAGAGGGCGCCACATGGTTCGATCTTGCCCAAGCATCCGACGGCAGCTGACAGTCCATCCGGGCGCGCTTGCAGTCTGGGCAGACCTGCTGAACGAAGCAACTCGCCGCTCCCAGGTGATAGTCACCACTCACAGTCCCGACCTGATTGACCGTGTCACCGATTGCCGGGCTGTGGAAAGCCTGCGGATCGTGGAGCTGGTGGATGGCGTCACGACAGTGGGGCAGGTATCCCGCTCTCAGGTGGAAGCAGTCAGCCAACACCTCTTTGCTCCGGGTGAACTGCACAGAATGGGCGAACTTGAACTGCCCAGACGAAACCCATGACCCCGAGTCCCAACATAGTGGCCATTTGTAGAAGGCGCAGGAGACAGAGATGCAGTCCCCGGCCTTGTGCGCAGAATTCTCGGGGAACGGCTATCCAGATATGACATATTGGTGCCCAGCCCCATAGTCACTCATGGAAAGCCTAATTTCTGCACAAGACCAACAGGTTTCTGAGATGTGCGGTTCAAGAGAAATGTGACGCGATTCTTGTGCTGTTGGATGCAGATGACGAATGTCCCAAGGAAAAGCACCAATGTCTGTCACAGAAGGTTGCCACATTGCATCTCAAGGTCCCAGTGGCTATCGTATATGCCAAGAGTGAGTATGAGACCTGGTTCATGTGCAACCTGTCCCAAGACAGGGGCCACGAAATGAGAGCCAGGCTTGGCATGCCCGAATCCGCAATGGCTCCTGACAATGCGGAGAACATCAGAGGTGCAAAGGAGTGGCTCCCTCACTGGATCCTCACGGGCCGAGGATACAAGGCGACGTCCGAATCAGGCGCCTTTAACGCATTGCTTGGACCTGGATCTGGTACATGGCCGGTCGCGTTCCTTGCGCAGGCTCTGTCATGCAGGGGAGGAACTGGTCCATGCGATAGACACCAGGATATCAACAGGCACTCCGTGAACAACAAGAATGGCAAGGAATCAGCAACCGGGCCTTTCCGCTCCGGAAGCAAGGTCCTGGTTCTGTGCATCGAAATCTCCCGATCGCCCATTCCTGCGCCAACCCAAACTGTCTGAGACTGTCGGCAAGGCGAGATGGGCCGCTGGGCTGACGCTGCACGGAGCATCGCGGCGGCCGGGCGGGCCGGCGGATGTCTGGCATGCTCTCCCCCTCCGGGCCCGGCGGTCCGCGCCGCGCATCGGTCCGGCAGCACCGCTTGGCTTTGGCAGCCTTGTGACCACCACAGATTGTCACGGACCAACAGGGATTTCACGTGTCTGTTTCAACCCTGCGGCCATCTCCGATCACGAGCGACATGGAAGATCGGCAGAAGCATGGAGCAGGCGTAACAGGATCTGCACCCACCGCGGGCAGTGCCACGACATTGCCCTGAATCCACAAGACTTCCTGTCTTGAGAGCCTCGCAGCTTGGCAGAGTGCACGGTGTGGGCACTGCGGGGCCTGGTCCGAACGCGGGATGCGAGCCATGCAACCCATGGCATCCTGACATCAATCAACGCCGTGTGCCTGGTAGGCGGATTCCGGCCTGTCCTCACGGGGCCTCTGGATGGACCAACCGGTACTGAGACCAACCACGAACCACCCCATGGCCACCATGCCCGCCGCGAAGATGGTGTCTCCCACGGTGCGCAACCAGCGGAAGGTTTCCCAAGGCTCCTGGGACAGAAATTCCGGGGAGCGGGCGTACCACATGCCGTGTTCGACACTGGCCCAGGTCTGGGCTATGCCAATAGGCAGCAGGCTCAGCAGGATCATCAGGGACAACCCAATGTTCATGGCCCAGAAGGCGAAGGCCAGTACACCGGTCCGCCACTGTTGCCGTACCGTGAGAATACGCAGGCTCAGGAGCATCAGTCCGATGCCGAGCATGCCATATACGCCAAACAGTGCGGCGTGGGCATGCACCGAAGTCGTATTCAGCCCCTGCATGTAATAGAGCGCGATGGGAGGATTGATCAAGAACCCGAACAGACCGGCTCCCACCAGATTCCAGAAGGCCACGGCCACCAGAAACAGGATGGGCCATTTGTAGTTCTGGACCCATTTCGCGAGACGTGTCATGGCCCAGTTGTCGTACCCCTCAAAACCAATCATGACCAAAGGCACCAGCTCCAGGGCGCTGAAGATGCCGCCCAAGGCAATAACGGCCGGGGTGGTACCCGCGAAATACAGATGGTGGAATGTGCCGACCACCCCACCGGTCAGATAGAGGGTCGTGGTAAACAGGACGGCCATGGTGGCAGACCGGACGCGCACGAGCCCCAAACGGGTAAAGGCCAAGGCCACCACCGCCACGGCAAACACTTCAAAGAAGCCCTCTACCCAAAGATGCACCACCCACCAGCGCCAGTACTCGGAAATCGCCAGGTTGGCATCGCGCCCCGGCATCAACCCGGCCCCATAGAACAGGGCGATGGCCATCACTGACAGGGCAAAGATCAGCAGCAGTTGCCGGTCCACGCCGCGGGCGCGTACGAACGAAGGCCAGATCGCACGCACCATCAATACCATCCAGAGCAGCAGACCGACGAAAAGCATCAGTTGCCACAGGCGGCCCAGATCGAGGTATTCAAATCCCTGATGGCCCCACAGGAAATTGGTCCGGGGATCCAGCTGCTGGTGAATGGCCAGTCCTTGCCCGACCATGGACCCCACAACCACCAATACCAGAGCCCCAAAAAGGACATTGGTGCCCAGACGTTGCCATCGCGGCTCCCGCCCTGCCAGGATGGGAGCAAAGCACAGCCCGGTGGCCAGCCATGCCGTGGCAATCCAGAAGAGCCCCAGCTGCACATGCCAAGTGCGAGACAGGGAATACGGGACCCAGTTGGCCACGGGTAACCCATACAGCGCCATGCCTTCCACTCCATAGTGGGCCGTCAGCATGCCCGCGCCCATTTGCATAATCAGCAAGGCCCCCACCAACCAGAAGAATTTGACGGTGGCGCGCATGGAAGCGGTGGGCTGGACATTCAGTAAAGGATCGGTGGCGACCGTGGTCAGAGAACTGGCCCACTGGTCCCGGGTCGCAGCATAAAACCAGGCCAAGGCCCCAATGCCACCGAGCAGCAGGACGAAACTCAGGATCGAGACCAGGATCACCGGGCCGGTAGGCCGGTTGCCAATCAATTCATCCGGTGGCCAGTTGCTGGTGTATGTGTAATCGCGGCCCGGCCGCTCCGTGACACTGGCCCAGCTGGCCCAGAAGAAAAACGCCGTGAGATCCGTGCGGCCCACGGGGGATGCGACTGTATCCGGGGGCATGGCAAAGGCTTCCCGCAACTGCGCTTGGGCGGGATCGCTGCCAAACAGACCTGTGTAATGGTCCTGGACCGCGCGTATCGCCCGGACCCGCACAGGGGACAGCGTGAGGGTCTGCGTTTGCGCATCGTAGGTGTTGGTGCGCATCTCCCTCTGCACGCGAGCCTGCAGCGCGGCCTGCTGCTCCGCGTCCAGATCCGCATAGGAGTCCATGCCCTGGCCCCAGCTCCATTCATCCACCAACCAGGTGGCTTCGCGGTGGAGCCAGTCCGCGGTCCAGTCCGGCGCTGTGTACGCGCCATGTCCCCAGATCGAACCCAACTCCTGGCCCCCTATGGATCGCCAGACATCCTGCCCCCGCCTGATCTGGTCCCCGGTAAAGACCACCTCCCCGGAGGTGGACATGATTTGCTCTGGGATGGGTGGGGCATATTGATAGATCTCGCCCCCATAGAAAGACAGCAAGCCAAACGAAACAATCACCACCAGGGCCAGGGCCAGCCACAGACGCCCCAGAGACGACCTGAGGCCTGTCGTTACCGCCATGCCGACGCTCTGTACGTTCATGCGCTAACTCCTTGCGGACAAATTCCCGAGACCGACTGTACACTACACAGCATGATCCGACTGTCGAAGTTGCACAGTGCAATTTTATGGCCCAGACGGCCTCTGCCTACGCAGTGGCACGCGCCTGTCAGTCAGACCGGCGATCACGGTCCAGGTCTCGGATTATCCCCTTCCCGGTCGGATCTGACCGCCTGGTTGGACAGCGATGCACGGGTCGGCTTCATCTGGCCACGGTTTATCTTCGGGCAGGAGCCAAGCACCGTGCCATAGACATCGCCTCTGCCTGCCGTGGGGAAAATATCCGGCGTCCGCCGTGCCGCCCGGTGCAGTCCGTCTCCCGATGCTGCGACGGGCACAACCCGGGAATCGATCCGCGCGGATGCTACGTTGGTATGGGGCTCTGCCGAGTTGCCTCGGCGACTTTACGGAAAAAAGCCCTTTTCCGGTCACTGCCGATCGTCCAATCCACAGGTACACTCTGAAAGCCTTCCCGATGTTCCTCACCGGACCGCCGATAGTCGAAAAAGCCCCAGCCCGCGTGTTCGGACAGTGCCGCCATCATGTTGTTTTCCGGTTCTGCGAATCCATAGTGATCGTCTTCGTTGAACAGAATCGGCTGCCCGCGATAGCCCGGGGAGTGGCGACACTCGCGCACCATCTCGGCAATGCGGCCGGGATCGGCCACGCCATTACCATGGAGCAACACGAAATCGGCCACGCGCAGGATGGCCGCCGACGGCACCGAATTGCCCTTCAGGCTCGTGCTGGCCAGCAAGCGACCGGCCGGTGTATCGAGTTGGCCGTGGCTGCGCTGCTGGATTCTTTCGATCAGCTGATGGCACCGCGCCGCTTCCACCAGGGAATCGCCGTAGCCCCAAGGTGTGCGGCGGATATCCACTTCATTGCCCACTTCCACCAGAACATGGGCATAGCCCCGATCCAGGAGCCAGTCCACGGTATGGTCCACGGCCGTCCGGATCGCGCGGTCCGAATCCAGCATGGCAAACTGCCCAAAGTAGAAAAGACCCAGGATCACGACCATGCCCAACGCATCGGCCTGGTCCAGGATCGCAGCCAGGCGCTGCAGGTAGGCACTGTCAAGTTCGCCCTGGCGGTCGAATGCGGAATTGATCCAGGGCTGTTCCCGGGAATACCCAAAGGGACTGCCCCCCTGCAGATTCAAGGAAAAGGCATTCAGCCCGCAGGTGTGCCACTGCGGCATCGCGCGTACAAACTCACGGGTGTTGCGCGCCGGATCCCAAGGCCCGTCCGGATAGTCCCAAAGGGGCCGCGTGGCCGCATTGCGGTCATCGAAGATGCCCTGCACCATGCGGCTGTTGAGCAGCAGGCCTTCAATGCGCGCCGGGCCATAACGGATCCCCGCGTACGTGGGGATCCCGTTGACCATAAAATCATCATTGCGAATACTGACCACGGTGTGACGCCGGGACATGTCCTTTTCCTTGTCTGTCTGTGCCGTTCGGAAACTTGATAGTAGAATCCTGCATCAGGACGGGCAGGCCGCAGACCCGTTTCCCTGTCCGAGACCACCGATGGGCCCGCTTCCCGCAGTGCGGGACAGATTTGATTCACCGTGTGCGCAGGTGCCATGGTGCCTCCCGCCGGTATCAGACCCGGTCGATCCGGCCGCTGTCGCGGGCAAACCGCCTGCACCCACGGCCTGGAATCACAAGGAGCAAGATGACTGTGCCACCGCCAACGCTTGATCAGGTTGTCCCGCTTCCCGCGCAGCCCCGGCCCATCATCAGCATTGGCGCGGGCGGCATTGTGCATGATGCCCACTATCCGGCCTATGCACAGGCGGACTATCCGGTCATCGGGCTGTATGATCCGGACCACGCCCGGGCCGCCTACATGGCGGAAACCTTCGGGGTCCCGCGGACCTTCTCCAGTCTGGCCGCGGCGGTCGCCTTTGCTCCCGCCGACGCGGTCTTTGACATCGCCGTGCCCGCGGCCTGCATCGCCGACGTGTTGCCCGGGTTGCCGGCCGGGGCCGCGGCGCTCATTCAGAAGCCCCTGGGTGACAACCTGACTCAGGCCCGTGCCCTGCTGCAGCTCTGCCGGCAGCGGGATCTGACGGCGGCCGTCAACTTTCAGCTGCGCTGGGCCCCCTTCGTGCTGGCGGCCCGCAGTCTCGTAGACCAGGGGGCCATTGGCCCGATCGTGGACATGGAAGTACGGGTCAATGTCATGACTCCTTGGCACATGTGGCCTTTCCTGCAAGCGATTCCCCATGCAGAAATCTTCTATCACAGCATTCACCACATCGATCTGATCCGCTCTTTCCTGGGTGAGCCCCAGGGAGTCTGGGCCCACACCGTAGCGCATCCGGAACTGCCGGCGATGCGGAGCGCCAAGACCGGCCTCATCTTCGACTACGGGCCCGCCACCCGGGTTCAGATAGAGACCAATCACTTTCACAAGTTTGGTCCGGCGCAGCAGGAGGCGTATATCAAGTGGGAAGGTACCCAGGGAGCCATCAAAGCCACCATGGGCATACTCATGGATTACCCACAGGGACAGCCGGACCAGTTTCAATTCTGCCTCCTGCAGGACGAGCCAGCTCCTGTCTGGCAGGAAATGCCGTTGCAGGACTCCTGGTTTCCCCATGCCTTCACCGGCAGCATGGGCAGCCTGATGCGCTTCCTGAATGGCGAGAGCCAGGATTTGCCCACCGCAGTCGCGGATGCCGTGCAGACCATGGCGGTCGCAGAGGCGGCCTGCCGTTCCCATGAAAGCGGCGTGGTGCGTATCCCCCCGGTGTAGAGGCCTGGCTCGCTGCGGGACCGCTGGCAGATGCTCGTGTCCGTCCCCGCCCCGCACTCAGGCCGCGGCGGAATCGGCGGTGGCCACCAACAGCAGACGTCCCCACAGACGGGGAATCAGCAACAGCAGGCAGGGAATGCCCAGAACGAGAAAAGTGGTCTGGATACCCCATTGCTCCGCCAGCAGACCCGCCACAAAAGGTCCGGAGAACATGCCGATCCCGTACACCGCCTGATGCAGTCCCATCGCCGCGGTTCTTTCGTGATCGGCCACATCCCGAATGCTCAGGCCCAGCAGGGCCGGATAGCCGATCCCGGTGGCCAGTCCAATGAGCCCCTGGGCGCACCACAGCCACGCGACCGTGGGCGCGAAAGCAGCCAGCAGGACCGCCAGGCCCAGCAGCAGAAATTCGGTGCGCACCAGGTTGCGCGCCCCCATCCGGTTGACCAGGGCGGCCGTGGCCGCCAGACCGGCCAGATGGAACGCCATGTTGATCGTGATCAGCAGACTCACGGCCACATCCGAGGCGCCCAGCTGGACGGCCAGAATGGGTATGAAGCCAAAGGTGACGGCCCAGTTGACAAACTGGGCTGCGGCATTCAGCAGGCTGGGGAACAGCACCGGGGGGCGTCGGAGCAGGGCCGCCACGGGGGCCAAAGCGGGTCGGGCCGTCTTGCGCGGGGTTTCTTTCACGCACAGCATGAGCAGGAAGGCCAGCGCCGCGCAGGCCGCCGCCAGATTGAAGGCCAGGGCATAACCGGCCTGTGCATTCAGAAAACCGGTCGCGCCGGTAGCCAGGATACGCGCCAGGCCGCCGGCCATGGCCAGCACGGCACTGGCCCGAATCGTCTGGGCAGCCGGAAAGAAGCGACAGAAGACCACCACGATAGGTACCCAGGTAGCCGCCGCCAGACCGGTAATGCTCCGGCCCACCCCAATCCAGACCAGGTTTGACGCGAAGCCCATCAGCCAGGCACCCACACCGGTCAAAACAAATCCCACCAGGATAAACGGCTTGGCCCGTCCCCACAGATCGCTGGCCAGTCCTACCGGGAAGCGGGTCAGCGCCTGCCACAGTCCATACATCGACAGTACCAGACCCAGCGCGCCCAGATGGCCACTGAACTGTTGCACATAGAGCGGCAGGGTGGGTACATACAGATACAGCCCCATCCAGTAGCAAAACACCGCCCCCACGAAGACAGCCATCTGCCATTTCCGTTCCGGCAGAGCAAGGAGAGACGACATCGCACAGGAGTTGTGTGGAGCAGCCGCCGGCCCATCGCCGGCCGGAGTGCTGCAAAGGCCACTGTAGAATAGCCCCGTGACGGCAGAATCGGGGCAGACTGATCCTGCTGGGACACCCCGTTCCGGAGTCGTGTCGCGGCGACTCCGATGGCCTTTTCCCGCGGGAGACCGCCCTGCACGGGCGACAGAGGCTGTGGGCAGCGGGTCCCGTACAGGGATGCCGGCGGCCGGATCGGACAGCAGGCAGCAGGCAGCAGGCACAGGGTACCGGGCGTTTTGCGCCCGGGAGGACAGCATGAAAATCACGAAACTGGAAACGCTACTGGTCCGACCGCGCTGGCTCTTTCTCAAGATCCATACTGATGCCGGCCTGGTCGGTCTGGGAGAACCCATCCTGGAGGGGCGGGCCCTGACCGTCGCCCAGGCCGTGGCGGAACTGGAACCCTATCTGATCGGCCAGGATCCGGTGCGGGTCGTCCACCATTGGCAGGCAATGTACAGGCATGCCTTCTACCGCGGCGGCCCCATTCTGACCAGCGCCTTGTCCGGGGTTGAGCAGGCTCTCTGGGATCTGGCCGGCAAGGCCGCCGGCCTGCCCGTGTACACGTTGCTGGGCGGACCACTGCGAGACCGCATCCGGGTCTACCGCGGCGTGAGCAGCGCGGGCCCACTGGAGGAAGTGCGGGCCCGGGCCAAGGTCCTGGTGGACCAGGGCTTCACGGCCCTCAAAACGGGGCCGGCCGGCGGCCGCCCGGCCCGCATCGTGGAGACACCGGCGTTCGTGGATGAGGTGATCCGGCGTTTCGGCACGGTGCGGGATGCCGTGGGGCGCGATATCGACGTGGCCATTGACTTCCACGGGGCGGTCAGCCCCCAGACCGCATCTCTCCTGATCCGGGAACTGGCTCCGTTGCAACCCTTCTTTGTGGAGGAACCGGTCCAGTGCCAGGACGTGAACATCCTGGCGGATCTGGCGCACAAGACCCATCTCCCCATTGCCACCGGCGAACGGATTTTCACCAAGTGGGGATTCCGGGAAATCCTGGAGAAGCGGGCAGCTTCGATTCTGCAGCCGGATATCAGTCATGCGGGCGGCATCTTCGAGTTGCGTCTCATCGCGGGCATGGCGGAAGCCTCCTATGCCACCCTCGCGCCCCACTGTCCCCTGGGGCCGATTGCCTTTGCCGCGGCCGTACAGTTGGATGCCTGCATTCCCAACTTCCTGATCCAGGAACACGCCAGCCTGGGCGAGGGCTATCTCCGGCATCCCTTTGTCTTGCAGGCGGATGGCTGTGTGGAACTGCCCCGGGGACCCGGTCTGGGCATAGAGCTGGACGAAGACGCGATGGCCGACAAGATCGGCCACGATTGGACCAACCCTCAGACTTTTCATCCCGATGACGGCTCCGCCATTGACTGGTAGAACCCCGCGGGTAGGGCGCGGCCGGTAACCGGGACCGGGAGTCCCGCTGCCGTGCCGGAGGGGCAGTCAAGGCGCAGGTCAGGGTGGTGTCGGCAGGCCTCCCCGCCACTGCCCGGCGTCCACCGGCCGCGGGGCAGCATGATATGGGCCATACGGGGGGCTAAATCGACGATCGCGTTGCGTCCAGGCGCGGAGGGGGAACGCGCGGGCCCAGGCGGTACAGGAAGCCGCGCCGACAGGGAATGGCCTCCACAGGAGACCACATCGTAATGCACGGACCATCGCACTGGCGACAACCCGGTGCCATCGGCCTGCCGCGCATGGAGTCGGGGGCCCTGCTGTATGTCCTGCTCCACAATGCCTTTCCTTTAAGGTACAATCCATGCAGGCAGCCCTGCATCTCCATCGTCCCAGACATGGCAAGGGGCCATTTATTCTTTGACATAACATGGAGGAACAGACCCAATGAGGTATTTTCTGCGCGCACTCGATTACGGCAGGCCGTACACTGCCTTGGCGGTCGTCCTGGTCAGTCTCTCTCTCTTGGTGACAGCCTGTGCGGTGGCTCCCCCGGCAATCTCGGAACCCGTGATGGAAGAGGAAACGGCCATGGCGGACAACGTGACCATTTATGGCACCCCGTTGCCGGACGACGCCGTGCCCTACAGTCAGCAGGTATACCGGGTACCCTGCAACAACACGGCCAGCCAGGTCACCTTCGATTTTGCCGTGTCCGTCTATCAGCGGTACTGCGGCAGTGATCTTTTCGGTGATGCCCTGGTGACCCTGGACAAGGATTTCAACGTGCAGCCCGGCGCCGCCGAGAGCTGGAGTGCCTCCGACGATGGCCTGACGTGGACCATCAAGATCCGGCCCGGACAGCAATGGAACGACGGGACCCCCGTGACGGCGCATGATTATGTTGCCACCTATCGTCTTTCGGCCACCCCCGACCATGGCTGGGATTTCTCCTGGTTCTACGGTTTCCTGGGATCCGGGGGGATCCAGAACTGGAACCAGGTCATTGCCGGCGAACTGCCCGTGGAGGAACTGGGGGTGACCGCGGCGGACGATCTGACCCTGCAAATCACCACGGAGGACGTATTCCCGCCCCTGCCGGGTGTGCTCAAGTTCTCGTGGCCCATCGCGGCCCACGCGTTGGCCGAGCATGGACCGTACTACAACAGCGATCCCGCCACCTCCGTTTCCTCCGGCCCTTTCGTGCTGGAAACCTTTGATCCGGGCAACGAGCTCACGCTGGTGGCCAATCCCCAGTACTCGGGCTTCCGTCCTCCCCGCATCCAGCGCATAGAAGCCGTCTACATGGCACCGGGCACGGAATTCCTGGCTTTCCAGAACGGAGAAATCGACAATATCGGCTACGAAGTGCTGTCGCCCGCCGATTTTGACATCGTGCTGAACGACCCGGTCATGAGCCAGAACTACCTGCGTCACTTCGGGGACTTCCGGACCGACTACCTGCTCTTCGACACCTTCAACCCGCCCTTCGACAGCGTGGACGTACGCAAGGCCTTTGCCAAGTCCATTGACCGGGAGGCGATCGTGGAAAACGTGTTCGGCGCCATCAAGGCCATGCCGGCCACCACCATGCTCATGCCCGGCTACCCGTCCTCGGATACGGAAGGCCTCCTGAGCGGATACCAGGCGTACGACTGTGCCGCGGCCCAGACCCATCTGGCCGACGCCGGTTTTCCGGGCGGCGAAGGCTTTCCGTCCCAGGAAATGTGGCTGCGCAACGAAGCCCCGGCTTTGGCCGCGGTGTTTCAGGCCGTGGGCGCCTCCATCTCGGAGTGCCTGGGCATAGACATCGAAATCTCCAACAAGGACGGCAAAGTCTACATGGATGCCCTGAATGCCAAGCCCACCGAACTGACCCTGGGCGCGGTGTCCTACGGCATGGATTTCCTGGACCCCGCCAACCTGCTGGGGATCTGGGTGTCTTCCGGCCGGCACAGCTGGCTGCATCCGGAATTTGATCGCCTGGTCACCGAAGCCAGCAGTATGGTCGGGGATCCCACCCTGCGCGATCAGATGTTCCGGAATGCCGAGGAGATCCTGGTCGATGATGTCGGCGGCGCGTTCATCGCCCATCGCTGGGCGGGCAACCTGGTGCAGCCCTGGATTCAGGGCGAGGCCATCCGCGAACCCGATTCGCAAGGGATTTCCGGCTTCCACTGGGGCGACGATAGCGCCATTTCCAGCCTGTACATTTCCACGGCCAAGGAGGAATGACCATGTAGCCTGGTCAGGCTCCTGATCGGAAATTGCCAGGGCCCCCCCGGAACTCTCCACGCGCTGAGAGAGCGCCCATGACCCGGTATATCCTGGGGCGAATTGCTTCCCTCGTCTTCGTGGTATGGGCGGTGTCCATCGTGACCTTTGTCATGATGCATGCCGTACCGGGGGGCCCCTTTGACGAAACCAAGGGCCGTCTTCCGCCCGCGGCCCGCGAGAACATCCTGCGCAAGTACGGTCTGGACAAGCCGTACCATGTGCAATATCTCAACTACATGAAGAATGCCCTCCGGTTCGACTTCGGCATTCCCTACCAGGCCCCCACCTCCACCGTATCGCAGCTGATCCTGAAACACTGGCGCATCACGGCACAGGTCGGAGTGCTGACCGTGCTGTTTGCCTTTGGCGGCGGCATTGTGCTGGGGATTTTGGCGGCCTACCACCAAAATTCCGTGATCGACAACATCGTGACCTTCCTGGCCATGTTGGGGATTTCCATTCCCAGTTTCGTCATTGCGCTCTGGCTCATCCTCCTTTTCTCCGTCAAGTGGAATCTGCTGCCCATGCGGGGCTGGAGCAGTTCCGACACCTGCCTGATCGGCAATGCCCTCTTCTGCTCGGACTGGATCCTGCCGGTTTTCGCGTATGCCGTCGGGCCCCTGGGCGTCATTGGCCGCTACACGCGGGCCAGCGTAGTCGATGTCATCCGCCAGGACTACACCCGCACGGCCCGGGCCAAGGGGGTCACGGAGCGACTGATCATGGCCCGCCACGTGTTGCGCAACGCGCAGATCCCCATGATCACGGCCCTGGCCACGGAAATCCCCAATCTGATGACCGGCAGCATTTTTATCGAATCCACATTTGGGATCAACGGTCTGGGGCGCTACTTCGTGACCAGTGTCTTTAACCGGGACTATCCCATGATCATGGCCCTGTTCCTGTTGATTGCCTTTCTCTGGGGTCTGACCTATCTGTTGAGCGATCTGGCCTATACCTGGGCGGACCCGCGCGTCCGGCTGGGACACGGTCAGGCCACTTGAGCAGATCAGACAGACCGTTTCCCGGGATGTCTCCAGTGCACTCTGAAGTCTGAACCCATGCAATACCGCACCCTCTGGCGGGATTCCTGGCGCCGTTTCACGCGCAACCGGCTGGCCATACTGGGGCTCGGGCTGGTCAGCATCTTTGTCTTCATGGCCCTGTTTGCCGATCTGCTGGCGCCCTTTGCCTATGACAAGGTATATTTCGAACGCGTCCTGCTGTTTCCCCTGGAACACCCGGCGCATCCCCTTGGTACCGACGAAGTCGGCCGCGACTACCTGTCCCGCCTGTTGTATGGCGCCCGCACCTCGCTGTTCGTGGGCATCACCGTGCAGCTGGTGGCGGTCGGCATCGGGGTGCCGCTGGGCAGTTTGGCCGGCTATCTCGGCGGCCGCACCGATTTCGTGATTACGCGCCTCATTGATGTCATGACCGCGTTTCCGGGCCTCCTCTTTGCCATCCTGATCATCTCGCTGTGGGGCGGCGGCATGTTCAAGGTCATTCTGGCCCTGAGCGTCACCAGCTGGATCGGGATCGCGCGTCTGACCCGGGCCCAGTTCCTGCAACTGCGCGAACGCGACTTTGTGGAGGCTGCCATTGCCATCGGGGCCGAAAGATGGAGCGTCATCGGTCGCCATATCATGCCCAACGCGCTGTCGCCCCTGCTGGTGGCGGTCAGTTTCGGCATTCCGGCCGCCATGTTTGGGGAAGCAGGACTCAGTTTTCTGGGTATAGGCATTAACGATCCGCTGCCCAGCTGGGGCAAAATGGTGGGTGTCAGCAATGCTTACGTCAGGGTGTACTGGCACTTGGCCCTGTTTCCGACCATCGCCATCGCCCTGGCCATGTTGGGGTTTTCCTTTATGGGCGACGGGTTGCGCGATGCGCTGGATCCCCGTCTGATCGAATAACTGCGGGGGTTGTACATGTTCCATGGGGTACCCGGGAAATGGTGCGGCATATGGGTCCTGGTGGCAGGCTGGCTCGCGGTTTCCTGTACGGGGACAGCGCCCCGGGCCGAGATGGAGGTGCTGCCCACGCCCACGATTCTGACGGCCCGTTTCACGCCGGTCGCCGGCCAGCTTAACGAGGAAAGCCTCAAGCAGGCCCAAGCCACCCCGGCGACCCCGGCGGCGGCAGTCGATCTGGAACTGGGACAACGGGTATACGGCAATCTCTGCGCCCAATGTCACGGTGCCGATCTGCAAGGTACGGAGCAGGGGGGCGCCCTGACGGTGCGGGACATGTCTCAGGATGAATTTGTCGTGCTGCTGCGCACCGGTGGCGCATTGGGCAACCAGCATCTGTTTGGCACCACCAAGGTCAGCCAAACCGGCATTGCGGACTTGTGGGGCTATCTGCAATCCATCGCGGATTCCTGAAGCCCGTACCCAACGCCGGCCCTGTGTCGCGCGGCAGCGAGCGACACAGTCGCTTGGGCACGGACGGCGCGGTGGGATGCCCGTCTTGATCCGAAAGTCCGGGACCAGACGCGGCAGCACATGACCACAGGGCTCCAGGCGGGGATTGCACGACTGCCGGAATACCGGGCAGCCGCCATACGGCTTTGCACCATGGCCGAGATGGCAAGCCACATTCCCGCACGGGCCATGTTCACGTAAGATTCCGGTTACTGCGCTCCCACTTTCCACAGAATTTCCGTCCCATGTCCCGCACCCCAGCCCCCTTCCGTATCGCCGTCCGTCAATTTGAACCTTTCGCGCTGGCCATGGCCCAGGAGTGGGAGCGGTTTTGTGCCCAGGAAGGCCTGCACCTTCCTTTGGAAGCCGTGTCTCTGGATCTGCATCCCCTCTTTGATGCCCTGTATACCCAAGGGGGGCTCCAGGACGGCACCTGGGACATTGCTTTCTGTCCCACGGACTGGTTGGCCCTCTTCCACGCCGACGGACTGCTCACCGACCTGAATCCCTATATCCGGCAGCATCCGCCGACGGACTTTCCCGCTGGCTGGGCCGATTCACTGCTGCAGATGCAACGATATGGGGAAGCCACGTTGGGGCTGCCGTACCACGACGGCCCGGAGTGTCTCATATACCGGAAAGATCTCTTTGCGGATGCCCGGCACCGGCAGGCCTTTGCCCGGCAACATGGGCGACCGCTGGCAGTGCCCCGGACCTGGGACGAGTTCGTGGAGACCGCCCGCTACTTCCACCAGCCCGCGGCCGGGCTGTATGGCACAGTGCTGGCCGCCTTTCCGGATGCGCACAACACCATCTACGATTTCCATCTCCAGCTCTGGACCCGCGGCGGCTCCGCCCAGATGCCCGATGGCAGGATGTGTCTGGACACCCCCGAGGCCATCGCAGCGCTCACGTTCTACCGGGAGCTGATAGACGACTCGACGCTGATGCACCCCCAGGCCCGCGCGCTGGATTCGGTCAAGTCCGGCCTGGCCTTTGCCCACGGCCAGGTCGCGCTCATGGTGAACTGGTTTGGTTTCGCCGCCATGTGCGAAACCATCCCGGACTCGCAGGTCAAGGGCCAGGTCGGCATCACATCCGTCCCGTCCCTTACCGGCCAGGAGAGCGTCTCCCTGAACATCTACTGGGTATTGGCCATCGCCCAGGGTTGTGCGCGCAAGGACCTGGCCTACCAATTCCTGTGCCACTGTGCGACCCCGGCCGCGGACCGGCGACTGACGTTGGGGGGCGGCATTGGCTGCCGGCGTTCCACCTGGCTGGATCCGGCAGTCAATCGGGAAATTCCCTATTACCAGGAGATGGACGCCCTGCATGCAGTCGCCCGCACATTGCCCCGTCTGCCCAACTGGCACGCAGTGTCCGGGATCATTGACTGGCTGGTACTGGAGACCATCAACAGCCCGACTCCGATCGCCAGCCTGACGCGCCAGGCCCAGGCCCGCATCGACCAACTCGCCTGATCCGGATCCCCCCGAGACGGGATTATGCCGTGGGGCCGGGCGCGGTGGCCGGGCGGGCGCGCCGCGGCCGCAGGATGGCCTTGAAGTCGTCACTGGGGCCGATCAACGGGTCCATGACCAGCTTCAACTCCATGTCCGGGCGCGCCAGTTCCAGTTCGTAGTGATGAAACAGCACGGCGGCAATGATCAGGTACAGCAGATCCGCCGTGGAGGCCCCCAGGCAGGTGTGGGGCCCCAGCCCATAGGGCGCGTACGCGTGCGGCTGGGTATGTTCTGCCCGGGGCGGGGCGAACCGCGTCACATCGAACCGTTCCGGCTCAGGGAAGAACTGGGGCAGATAATGGGTGACCGTATGGGCAATCATGCAGGCCTGCCCCTGGGCGATCTGAAATCCCTCAAACTCAAAGTCGGCCACCGTCACACGATAGAGCAAAGGTGCCGGGGGATACATGCGCAACGTCTCCATGGCCGCATACCGCGTCTGCACCATCTGCCGCAACGACTGGCGATTGGGCAGGCCCTGACGGCAGACCTGATCCGCTTCGCGCTGCACGGCGGCTTTCAGCGCGGGATCCCGCAGCATGTGAAACAGCATGCACGAAGTCACGCTGGCGGCGGTGTCCAGACCGGCGATGAAGGGCCCGTTGATGGCCGCGATGGCATCCTTCTCCGTCATCAGGTCCGGATGCGCCTGTTGAAACCTGCGCACCACATCCACAAAATTCTCGTCTCCGGCCACAATGTCATGATCGGCCCGTTCCTCCCAGATGCGGCGAGCCATGCCCAACACCGCCGCGCGGGAACGCGTGTACCGGGGCAGGTACTGCAGAAAGCCGGGCCGCAGCCGCTGGATATGAATCTGGATCATAGCCTTGAAGAAATAGATCATCTCGTCCATGATCGCGTCCGGCTTTTCATTGGTCGCCATGTAGCCCAGCAGCGACGAGACCAGCCGCTTCACCTGGGGGAACACGGCAAAGGGAGTGCCTTGGGGCCATGTCTCCAGCATCTCCCGTTGACTGTCTATGAGCTTGGCCATCTGCGCATACAGGGAGGAGCCCACATAGCCCGCCCGCAACCCGGAGCGCAGCAGGGCATGCTGGGGCCCGTCCAGTGCGATCATGGAAGGCATATCCATGTCGAAGACTTTCTGTATGGGCTTCCAGATGTCTCCCGAAGCAAACAGCTGTCCGTCTTCGGACTTGGCCAGCGCGTTGGCCGCAGGCCCGGCCAGGACCAGCATGCGGCGGCCCATCACGGGCACCTGAAAGACGGGCCCGTGCCGCAGATACTGGGTCGTCAGAAACTGGCGGCTGTCAGTGGCGAGGGGCAGGAAATGGCCTATAATGGGGGGACTGGGCACAGTCGGGATTTCCGACTGCGGGGATGGGATCCGGGGTGGATTCATGGGGTTGGATGCTCCGGGATTCAGCCAGATCGTCCTGCTGCGGCACACGAGTCAGACTCGGTGTGGCGGACTGCACTGCGAGTATACAAAACGGGCTTGCGGTCAACGGGACTTGCCTGGCGGCAGGTCGTATCGGCATCCATCGCCTGCGCCTGTGATGCCCTGCCTGGGCCCCGCGCCATCCTTGCATTTCCTGCCATCGGAGGACCTGCCGCATGGCCGCGCTTGCCGAGATCCAGATCGGCCTCGTTGCCGATACCCACTTCTGGTTTGAAGCCGACTGCGGCTTCGGCACGGGCCAGCGGCAGCTGCAACCCCACAGCCAGCTGCTGCTGGATTTGCTGCTGACCGACTTGCAGGCCCAGCATTTGGACCTCATCTTGCATCTGGGAGACATCACCTGCGGGGGTGGGGGCTACGGCATGCCGACCCGCCTGGTGGCTGCCGCCATCCAGAAGGTCAGGGCCGGCCTGGAGACAGTAGGCTGTCCCGTCGGCATGGTGCCCGGCAATCATGATTGCCGTCTGGGCCACTCCTTTGACGAGACCAACGCCATGCTGGGCCTGGCCGCGGATCTGGGCGTCAGCTACACTTTCCCGGAGGCCCGGCTGCACATTGAACTCATCCATGCCCAAGCCCACACGCTGGCGGAAAGAACGGAGAGCCTGCGGGAAGACGTTGCCCCCATCCATGGGCGGGCAGCGCCGACGGAACTGGCTCGCCTGCAACATTCCCTGCAGGCCGCGGCGGGGCTCAATGTGGTGGTGGGCAGCCACCAGCTGCTGGTGCCCATGTCCGCCTGGCGGGAACCTGTGGGGCCGCAAATGCAGATTGCCAACAGCCCCGAGGTGCTCCGGCTCCTGGCCCAGCATGGCCAGGTGCAGGCCATCTTCCAGGGCCACACGCACACCTATGATCTCCACCAGGTGCCCTTGGGACGCGGCACCTGCACTGCCGTGGTGGTGCCGGCCCTCATCCAGTGGCCGGTCTCCTGGCTGCACCTCACAGCCACGCCCCAGGCACTCACATGGCAGCTCAAGCCTCTGCCCGTCCCCCCAGCGCTCCTGGCCCAGAGCAAGGCGCAAGTCGAGGGTGACCAGCCGCCGGGACGTCCCGGCTGGAACCCATGGCGCATAGACCTGTCACCGTAGCCTGACCATGCTTGCGACCCAACGCGTTGCCTTGGTGGGACCTGCACCGCCTTGGCGGGGCGGCATCGTCCAATACAGCACCCTGCTGGACCGGGCGTTGCGCCAACTGGGCCATGAGGTCCTCCTGATCTCCTTCAGCGAACTGTATCCGCCCTGGCTGTACCCAGGGCGCAGTCCCTCGAGCCAGGAACAGAATCTGCTGGCTCCCCCCAAGCCTCATTTCTGGCTGCACAGCACGCGGCCCCTCACCTGGCTGGCCACACTGCTGCGCCTGCGCCGTTGGCAGCCCGACATCCTCATCCTGCAGTGGTGGACCCCCGCCTTGGCTCCCCTGCTCTGGACGCTGGGCCAGGCAGCCCGCCGCTGGTTGCAGATTCCCGTTGCCTGCATCTGCCACAATGTGTTGCCGCATGAACCCACCTGGTTTGCGCCTCTGGCCGCCCGGGGGGTGCTGCAGCACAGCCAGAGATACCTGGTGCAGCGCACGGCGGAAAAGGAGGCCCTCCTGGACCTGCTGCACCACAGCGTGGACCCTGGGCAGATCAAGGTCCAGGAACATCCCCCATACCGCCTGCCTCACGACCCGACCATGACGCAGGTGCGGGCCCGGCTGCTGCTGAACCTTTCCGCCCAAGCCAAGATTGTCCTCTTCGCGGGTCTGGTGCGTCCCTACAAGGGGCTGGAGGATCTGGTGGCCTGCCTGCCCCAGGTGCTGCAGCGGCACCCCGATGCCCTGCTGATCGTGGCTGGAGAATTCTGGATGCCCGTGGACAGGATCAAGGCCCTGGTGGCCCGTCACGGCCTCACCGCACATGTGCAGCTGCGCAACGGCTATGTGCCGCACCGGCAGCTGGCCTTGTACCTGCAGGCGACTTCGCTGCTCTGTGCCCCCTATCGGCAGAACACCGGCAGCGGCCTGGTGGCCGCCGCCCACAGCTTTCCGGTACCCATAGTGCGGACCGGAGAGCCGGGGGCCGCCCGTCCCCAAGAGGGTCTCTTTACGGCCGAGCCGGGCAACGTGTCCGATCTGGCGACTCAAATCTCCCAGGCCTTGGCCGGAGAAACCCGATGGCATCGAGCGGGGGACCCGGACCGGGCCTGGCAGCAGCTGGCCCAGTCCCTCTTGCCTGACCCCGTCACTGGCCGTTAGTCCAACACCAGGGCTTCGTACATCAGCATGGCCTGCTGAGCCACCGGCGCGTCCCGATACGGCGCATCCTCGAGCAGGGTCGCGCGCAGATTCAGGACCATGCACTTCAGAGGCTCATCGGAGCGCACAATCATGGCTCCGCTGAAGCCATCCGGCAGCAGATTCTCGCGCCCCACGTCGACCAGCGTGTTGCGACCCGGCTTGATCACCTTCACTCTGGCGAACTCGTTCACATACTCGAATATCACTTCCGAGGGCTCCCGGCCGGTATTCTGGCAGGAGACCAGGGAGCTGAACCCTTCCGCCTTCTTCAGGATCAGGGGGGCGCTCAGCTTGCGCCCCCGCGCGGAGGTGCCGGTATGCACGGCGAAACGCCGTGTCCCGTGTCGGGTCTGCGTGGTCACGTGAATGGGCACGCTGCTCTCTATCACCAAGGGGGCGACAAAGCCTTCCGGCACAAAGTCGGGGATGGGCATCCATGCCACCGCTCCGGGCGACACTTCGCTTTCCATCACGCCAAAGGGCGGATACTGCACCGCCACTTGCGCGGTGACCGGTCCAGGATTGAGCACCTGCAGGTCTGTGACAAGACCATGGAACTTCACCAGGTGGCTGGGCGAGTAGAACTTGGTGTGTGGCCGCCCGGAAGGCACATAGACCCCCAAGGCAGAGGTGTACGCGGCTTCGGGATGCCAGGCGGCGGCCGCATTGGCGTTGATATTGAACACCAGCGGCACAATGGGATAGTCCGCGGTCAGCCGCACCTGCACCGCCGGCAACAACTGCAGACTGGGGATCTGGCTCAACTCCACGCTGCGGGCGGTGTGGCCCTCCATCTCCTCCAGCGTCATGGCATGGAGCAGTTCCCCCCGTTCCATGTCCCGAAACTCGAGGTGCACCCGATTTGCCGCCGGGGAGCTGTTCTGCACCACAATGCGGCTCAGCACCTCGGTAAACCCGGTATGGGCCTCCAGGATGTGCCATTCGTTGGAAATGGCGGGGGGGGCCAGCCCGGTATAGCCCCCATACATGCGCGAGGCGCGGTCCCCATAAAAGAGGATCGAGGTCACGGGCCGGGAGCAATCCACAATGCCGGAGAACTCCCCGCCCTGCGTGGCGGTCAGAGCCACCAGGTCCACATCCACCACCTGACGCGGCGGCACGTCCACCCCATGCAGAAAATCCTCCCCCTGGCCCAGACTCGACCGTAGAGTCAGCTCGCAGTTGGCCGTGCGCTGCAAATGCAGATTGTGCAAGCGCAGGGTGGCGAACCGTTGCGGCGTCTCTCCCGTCTGTGCCTGAATGACCTGTTCCGGCCACAGCGCCGCCGCCAGGAGGACCACCAGCCCCACCAGCCGCGGCCACAGCCTTCCGACGCGGCTCTGCCAACGTACAGAACCGACCCCATACTGGTTGCAACCAGCCCAGCGCGGGCTTCGTATATTGTTCAAAGTCGGAAGAGCCCGAATTGGTATCACCTGCGGACTGGCACGGTGGAGTTGCAAGGAAAATATACAACATGAACGATCAAGACAAGCCTGTCAATGAGGAAGAAACGCCCGTAGAGACCCCGGAAGAGACCCCGTCCGCGGATGCGGATTCCCCGGCAGCCGCGCAGGAAACCGCAGACTCCGGACCGCCCCCGCGCTCCCGCCGCTGGCTGCGCCACCCCGTGAAACGGGTCTTTGGCGGCGTATGCGGGGGACTGGCGGATTTCCTGAATGTATCCGAGGGCTTGGTCCGGCTGTTCACACTGGGCCTGGTAGTCATCACCGGCGGCATCGCCCTGGCCCTGTATCTGCTCTTCTGGCTGTTCCTGCCTGTGGGCACGCAAGAGGAAGGGCAGACCGCCGAACCCACCATTTCGCTGAGGGCCAAGCACGGGCGGTGGTTCGCCTACGGCATCATCGGCTTTGGAATTGTGCTTCTGGTTTCCAATCTGGGTCTGTTCGAGCTGGCCATCTCCGTGGGGCACATCGTCCTGATGCCCGGCATCTTCATCCTGATCGGCTTCCTGATTCTGCGTCGCTTCCACAACAAGGCCCTGCGACAGGACTTCAAGGCCTTCCGCACCCAGGCCAAGACGGCTTCGGGCACCGCCCAACGCTGGCGTGAGAATGTACGCAACAGACCCATGGGGCTGCATCGCAGCCGGCGGGACCGGGTCTGTGCCGGAGTCTGCGGCGGCTTGGGGGAAGTGCTCTCCGTGGATCCGCTGCTGATCCGTCTGGCCTGCATCATCGTGTCGGTAATGACCGGCTTCGTCCTGATGGCAGGTCTGTACCTGGTCCTGGCCCTGGTGCTGCCGCTGGGAGACCCGGAGAATGGGGCCGTCTCGGAACCCCCAGCGCCTCTGGCCGCGGCCTGAGCACCGAGCACAAGCAGAGATAGATGAAAGTCGCAACCCTGATTCTGAGCCTGACTGTGGGCGTGGCCTGCGGCTACCTGGTGGGGCACCTGCTGGGCCCGGCCCCAGGCACCCGCTACGATACCTCGTACAAGTCCCGCTTGGACCAGGCGGTGACGGATGGCCAGGCCGCCGCCGCCGCCCGGACCAGGGAACTGTGGCAGGAGTTCGCCCGCCGCAAAGGCCAGACGGCCTCAGCCACCTAGCCTCCAGACCGGCAACGCAACAGGCAGGCCTGCGCCCAAGGGCGCAGGCCTTGTTGTATGCTGGACAACAGATCATGGATGTGCGGCTCTTTGACTATGACCTGCCTGCAGAGTGCATCGCGCAGGTGCCGGTCACGCCCCGGGATGCCAGCCGCCTGCTCGTGCTGCAACGGCACAGCGGGAACATGACCCACGCCCATTTCCGGGACTTGCCAGACTTCCTGGAAACTCCAGACCTTCTGGTGACCAATGACACCCGGGTGGTCCCCGCTCGGTTGCGGGCGCGCAAGGACACGGGAGGCAGAGCCGACATCACGCTGCTGCGGTCCCTGAATGCAAGCCGGACTCGATGGGCCTGTCTCATTCGCGGTTCCCAGATCCAGGCTGGTCGTTTGCTGCATCTGCACCATCCCAGCGGCCCGGACATCGCGTGTGAAGTACTGGCCACGGACGCCGGCGGCGAAAGAACCATTCAATGCAGACAGCCTTTGGATGCCCCTACCTTGGAAAGACTGGGCCAGTTGCCTCTGCCTCCCTATATCAAGGAATATACCGGTCCTCCGGACCGGTATCAGACGGTTTACGCGCGCCAGGCCGGCAGCCTTGCGGCGCCCACTGCGGGCTTGCACTTCACGCCCCGGTTGCTGGCCTGTCTGGAGACGAAAACGGCCGGCGTGGCTTTCGTCACTTTGCATGTCGGCCAGGACACCTTTGGCCCGGTCCGCAGCCAGCAGGTGGAAGCACACGGTCTGCGCGGGGAACACGCAGAAGTCTCTGCCGGGTGCGCCCAAGCCATCCTGACGACCCAGCGCAGGGGCGGGCGGATTGTATCCGTAGGCACCACCAGCACCCGCACTCTGGAATGGGCTGCGCGCCAAGGACAGGGTGTGGCCCCCGCGGTGACGCCGGTGGCAGGGCGGGCCGATCTGTACATCTACCCGGGGTTTCAATTCCACGTCGTGGATGCACTGGTCACCAACCTGCATCTGCCCAAGTCCACGCCCATGTTTCTGGTCAGCGCCTTTATCGGCGCCGCCCACGCGCATCCCGACCAGGGAAGACGCATGCTCCTGGACACCTACCGGGAGGCTCGGCATCAAGGGTACCGCTTTTACAGCTTCGGGGATGCCATGCTTATCCTGTAGCGGTCGGACATCGAGCTTCTGCCCGCTTTTTCGTGCAGGAAACGGGCGCCGACGCGAACGGCCTGGCCCGGCCCAGGATCGTCCGCAGGGCCATCGCAAAGTCCAGATGCGATTTTGTTCAAGCCGGCTCATCATCGCAAGCCCGTACAGGTGAATTATGGCTGAGACGGTCGTGTACATCGGGTAACAGGGGGCGGAAGGACGCAGGGCTCTGACGGCCAGGGCCCGGAGAGACGCCCGCGGAGGGCGCCGGCCGGGTCGACGGCGGGGAGCGGGGACCTGAGGCCAAGCTTCCACAAGGGGCATGAAGGCGGACGGCAGAAGGACCCCACCATACCCCGTTTTTCCCATAATAGGGTTGCGGGTAGACTACGCCCAGGGCAATCGCCAAGTCGCGAGTAGGAGCCAAGCCGCGATGCGCAATGTGCCGATAGCAGGCCAAGCCATTGCCGACAACAACAGGGGAATGTTCTGCGCCAGCGAGTAGACTGGAGCATGCGTACAAGAGGTTTTGGCAAGAAGGGATCTGTTCCGCGACAGGATCAGCTCCCTGCCACATTTGACAGTTACGGAATTTGCCGGAATCACCTGTTGGACAAGGAGATGCCATGAATACGGAAATTACCCAGGCCCAGATTGACACCTATCAAACCCAAGGGTTTGTGGTGATGGATGATTTTCTGACCTCGGGGGAACTGGAGACTTGGCGCGACGCCGTGGACCAGGCCGTACGCGAACGCAAAGACCGGAAGCTGGTAGTCGAAGGCACCGTGGACGACGATCGCTGGAAAGACCGTGATTCCTTCTATGACTATGTCTTTGTGCAGCGCCTCAATTTATGGAAGGACAATCCGGCAGTGAAGGAACTCATACTGGATCCCCGCATTGGCAAGATGGCCACCGAGCTGGCCCAGACGGAAGGCATGCGGGTGTGGCATGATCAGGCCCTGATCAAGCAACCCTGGGCCAATGCCACGGCCTGGCATCACGATAACCCGAAATGGTCTTTCTATTCCCCGGATGCGATTAGCATCTGGATCGCGCTGGACGACGCCACCTCCCACAATGGGTGTCTCTATTTTCTGGCGGGTTCCCACAAGAAGACCACCTACGTCAACGTGCGGATCGCCGAAAACATGTCGGACCTCTTTCGGGAGTATCCCGACTTTGTGAACATGGAATCCATAGCGGCACCCATGAAGGCGGGTTCCTGTTCCTTCCACAACGGATTGCTGGCCCATGGGGCCGGCGCCAACATGACGTCCGGCTGGCGTCGGGCCATGACCTGTGCGTTCATGCCCTATGGCAGCACCTTCAACGGGATTCAGAATATCTTGACTGACGCACAGTTTGCCTCGTATGCCATCGGGGACGAATTGAACGACGATAACCAGAACCCGGTGGTGTACCACCGGGACGAATCCCTGATTGCCGTTTAGGGGTTCTGGCTTCAAGTCAGCCATAAAGAGGTGGCCACGGCATGGTCACCTCTTGCGGTGCATCCGTGGGCGAGACACCCCACTCCGCTTCTTCTTCCTGACGTGCTCTCGCATCCGCCAGGGAACGGCAGATTGCTTCCCAACACAGGGAAATCCAAGCGGCTTGGTCCCTACTCGCGACTTTGCGATTGCCTTGGGATCGTCCGCCTTTATCTCCAAAAATGTATATAATTGGTGGCATTGTACAGGCGACAGAGGTCACTGTCGTCTCAGGGCAGAATGCCTGCCAAAGGGGGTGAACGGTTTCGACGGGGCAGTGAGTCTGCAAATTGCAAGCCGTGGAGCGTGACCACGTACCAAAACGCACCAAAATTAACTGCCAACAAGAGTGGTTTCAGCTTTGACTTCGGTTTCGCCGCGGCCCCTGCCTTCGGCGCAGCTGCGTAGATACCGGATCAAGCTAACTGGTTCACTTAAACCCTGAACCACGGCCCTCGGGATTGTCGCCCACAGGGTTCCGAGAGTGCCGTCAAACACTGCGGGTTGCAGCAGAGCGACTCCGATATCTCTGCCCAAGACCATCGGATCGTCAGGGGGATCTGGGTCGTCGAGAGATCCCGTTGCACTAAAAGCTTTCGGCGACTATGCTTGTAGACGTTTGCTGATAGTTGTTTCGGACGCGGGTTCGATTCCCGCCATCTCCACCTCCGCACGAGGAAGCCCACCTGCCAGGGATCTGGAGGTGGGCTTCCTTTTGTCCCTATTTTGCGGCGACGACGGCCCTGGCCTAAACCTTCGACAATGGAGAATCTCCTGGCCACCAATGACTTCTGGACCCACTTCGTTCTATCCAGGACTTTGCAGACATCCTGCCGATCAGGAATAGTCGTATGACCAAGAGGACATGGGCTTGCAGACAGAAGCCTTTGTCTTCCACAGGTCGTTGGCATCAGCCAAGTCAACCCGCAGCAAGAGCGAGCAACCGCTCCCCATCAAATCAACACAGCCTGGCATTCCTGCAACGCGACGATCTGGGCTCTGCAAAAACGCAGACCTGAATGGACTTCGATCTCAATCTCCGCATGCCGGCGGCAATCCTTGCACAATGTGGGCTGTCTCCACGCTTACATACACCAAGCGCCGCAGGGGAGACACCAGCCCCGCCGGATTGTCCGCAAACCAGGCGTTGGGATCATTGACGATGCCGCTCTCCCTGTCCTGACGGATGTGCAGCCGGTCCACGGCCCACTCCAGCGGAGTGCGCCCGTTGATCACGCAGGTGTGAGCCGCGTCGGGAATGCCGCGCAGCGTGACGTGGGATGTAACGTGCAAAACCGACTTGTCCGGGTCCTTGCGGGTGCCGCCCCACTGCATGGGTCGGCGGTCCAGTCGGTACACGCTGTCCCCGCTTCCGTTCACATCCACCGGCAACTCATACTCGATGGCTTATGTGGAATCTAGCTACATATCACTTTGGGCAGAACAGAGCTTGAATCGGGGCCTGGCGGGCGCAACGGGGACAGTGGGAGGCCGGAAACGGTCGCCGAGGCCGCCCGATCTCGGGGCATTCCCGGCGGCGGTGCACGTTGATCCGCGCGTGCAGGCCGCGCTGGACCCCCGAGATGCCCAGCGCCACGCCCAGCATCAGGCGCGCGATGCGGCCAGCGTCCTGCATGTGGCCTGCATGCGAAAGCCCTGGCCCTTCATGTCCCCGTACATGGCTTCCATCCCCATGCGCTGCCGATACCGCCGGGCCGCTTTCCGGCACCATATGGCGGCAATGTCGTTGGATCGGTCCTCCACCGCCTGTGGGGCCCAAACCAAACGGTGGGCCTGGACCCAGGCGCTGACCCAGGGCAGGGGAGACTGCCCCGGCCCGCGTCCCGGGACCGACGTACGCTTGTGCCGTCCACGGCCACCACTTGCCCCTGGGCGAGCGTAAAGGCCGACTGGACCCAGTCCAACAAACAGGTTTCCCACTGGGCCGCATCCCGTCGCGCCCGCCCCCGGCCCACCGTGTCGTGGGCCGGTATGCCATGCGGCAGGGCCAGAAAAGTGCGCAGCCATGCTTCGTTCGCTTGGCCAAAATCCTCAATCGCCACCAGGTGGTCGGCTCCGCAGATGGTCGCCCGCACCCCCAAGACGAGGATGTCCCGCCATGCGGGTCGTTGGGCGCGGTCGATACGGGGCTCTTCCACCTGCTCCAGACAAGTGACCAGGGCGGAGACGGGGATATCAGCCATGACGCTAAACGCCTTCCAGGACAGGCGCATGCCCGATGAGTTTCGCATCGGCGCTGATCGCAAATTACAATGCAATCGCCCCGGTTCCCCCGGAAAGAGCAGGGCATCCATCTGCAGCAGGAGCGTGATCCCTGCGTTATCGCGGAAGACGGGCTTGGCCCTCCGTTTGCCCTGCAGCAGCCGTGTTGTATACACAACATGCAGGGCGGTTACGATTCAATTCAAGATCAGTTCCTGCGGGCCAGACCGAGGACACAGGTCACGGTCGCCGCGGCCCGGAGCGTGCAGAGCCACCCCTAGGGTCGTGAGGGAGGATTGGGATTCTGTGCACGCAAAAGGACAGCGGCAATTTCCTGAACTGCCCCGCGGGATGCCCTCCCTCGACCCACTCAGTCGGGGCTGGTGTGGCGAAGCGTATGCCCATCGCCGGGTCCGGGCACCACAGGTCCACCGATCCCCCATCCCACGCGAGTGCCGCCCCGTCCCCGCGGTGGCGTAGACAGGATCGGACCGGAGACATCGGGACACAGAAGGTCCTGGGATGTCCGAAGGTGCGGGTGTCCACCGATGCGGGAGCCGGCAGCGGACTGTGTGTGTTGTCCAGCAGAACCGGAAGCATCTCTATGCCCACAGTGAGGACACTTGTGCCGGTTCACAGGCAAAAACCGCCTACAGGAGCATGGCCCAACACTCAAACTCGTCTTGCGCCGTTTCTTTGACCTCGATATCCAATCTTTCACGGCTGTGACCGTGATTTAATTCCACATTAGGCGTATATTCGTTATTTTGTCCTGTCCTCAAGCTTAAGAAACTACCATGCGCACAACCCGCATCGTCCTGCTGACTGTAGTCTTTACCCTGTCTGTGCTGTTTGTAGTGACGCAAACCGCTTTTTTCACCATGAACCTGATGGATGGGCCTCTCCATATCTTCTATCACCATTACAGCCCTTTCCGGGTCGGTCTGTCCTGCCAGGAAATATGGGACATGAAGCCCCGGACCACGTCCGTGCACTATACAGACCTGACGGCAGGGAACGGAGAGGAGAGCTGCCGGGGTCTGGAGAATCTCAATCCCATGCAGATCTGGTTGATGTACAGACTCGTGGATGCAGGGTTGATGGTCGTTGATGGGCCATGACCCCTGACTTTGATCAGGCAACAGAAAACCATTTTGGAATGCATAGGGGGCAACCTGCATAACGTCTGTACCAGAGCAATCGCAAAGTCGCGGACCGAGACAGAGAAGGGATAATGTCGGCATGGGTTCCGTACCCACCCAAGAGCACACATGAGCACAAAAGCGCAGGGCGTGTCCGGGCCACCGCCAGCGAGGACTGCCGCCACGCCCCCAGGCAAGCGGCATCTGCGGTCGGGCATGCTCAGCATTGCCGTCTGCGCCTGCATGGGCGGCGTCCCTGCCGTGGTCGGCAGCGCGGCATGCGGGCGTGACCCTCAGGCCTGGTTTGCCACGTGGCGGGCCCTGCCGCATGGAGTATGAAGGCTTTGCGCAGATCGGAGAGGAGGAATGCGAGATCCTGTCCCGTTACACCCGGGCGCAGCTGGTGCGGTTCTTTGAGGTCACTGAATATGTGCCCGACCGGAATCACGTTGCACCCTTGGCGGGCGATGAGCAGCACCTGCCCGATGCGGCCGCAGAAGAGAGCGGACACTGTCATGATGGCCATAGTGCCCGGCATGCTGGTCCCGGCAGCCAGTGGATTTTGCACAGCTGGCATAATCCCAGCCCTCATATTGAAGATTACGTCTATACTGTGTCTTTGCGTCATAGAGGCAGTATATTCACCGATGCGCGCCCAGAACACCTTGGGAAAGACGACGCACCGGATCGTCGAGAATACCGCGATGTAGAATCCTATGGTTACGCAACCAACGGGACCCCCAAGGGCAATTTCCGGGAATTCGTGATGCGCGCCACCTTATGATCACAGGCGCTGCTACGGAACTGTCTGTACTTGGTGGATCTCCTATGACCGCAGAACCATTTGCTATGCGGCACAGCACGAATACGAGTCCTTATAGAGAGTGCCACATTCATTAGCTGCATACGGTTAAGCGGCACCGTGAAAAAGCTCTCTCGGCTGAGCCAAGGGGGACTTTCAGAAGCGAGACAAAGGAGCCTGGCTGTCAGGCTCCTTTGTCTCGCGATCATGGATCAGGCGATGACAGATCCCTGTCACGATGGCCTGGTATGAAAGCGGAACCCTGCATGGTCTGATCGTGGTGGGCCGGCATCGGGCCTCGGAGCGCGACAAGCTGGCTACCATGGCAGATATGGTGGTTGGGACGGCTCGAGAGAAGGAACCAAGCTCGACTTTGTACAAAATCAGGCTTGGAAGGTGACCTCCATTTGCCCGCGTTGCAGGTGCCCGGGGATCTGGCCGGCAGGGTACCCTGAGCGCGGTGCCGGGGGCCACGACCCGACTCTGGGCTGTCCCATCGTACCCGGGCAGGGGCAGCCCCACCCACGCCGGTGCCGGACCGGCCGGGCGCGGTGTGGGCCGGCCGCAGGTCCAGGGCCGCAGAGATGCGGTCGGGCAGACCGCGGCGCAGACTGCAGCGCCTCGGGCGGGCTCAGACGGTCAGGGTCTGATGGCACCGGCCCCAGGAGAAGCGCACCCCGTCCCGGCAGATGCCCTTGGCCGCGATCCGTTTGCCTTGGCGGCGCGCGAGGGTCTCGTCGATCCCGAACACCAAGGGCTGTCGGCACCAGATGTTCCAGCCACAGGGTCAACAGCGTCCGACTCACCGTCCGCGAGGACCCGCGAGCCCGGTTGAGCACCGGGTGGTACACCGCGCAGCGGTGCGATGTCCCGCACTGCCTGGGCCCGGTACCTGGATTTTTCCGGTGAGCACCATGGACCCGACGAGTCTGCAGCTTGGGTGCTTATGGCATTCGGTATAGGATCTCGTTCTTCCCGTCCTGCTTTCCAGGACAGGACAGGGCCATTCCTCTCCACGGAGAGAAAAACCATGTCAGGAATCCTGGCGCACAAAGTTTGTGTCATCAGCGGCGGCAGCCGGGGTATCGGCCAGGCTATCGCCCGCCGGTTGGCCCAAGACGGCTGTGATTGCCTGCTCGCGGCCCGCAGCGCCGATCGGCTCCAAGAGACGGCACAGCACATCAGGCAGGAATCGGGGCGACGCGTTGAAATTTGCCCGACCGATCTCAGAACCTTGGCGGGGTGCCAGGCGGTCCACACCTTGGCCGAGAACGCGTTCGGCCGGGTTGACATATTGGTCAACAATGCCGGGGCCACACAGGGCGGTCCTTTCTTGGAACAGGACGACTGCCTCTGGGAAGACGGCTTCGCCCTGAAGTTCCATGGCGCTGTCCGTCTTTCCCGCTTGCTGTGGCCCATGCTGAAGTCCCGCCAAGGCACCGTGATCAACATCGGCGGCGGATTTGCGCGTACACCAGACCCCGATTTCATGATTGGCGGAGCCGTCAATGCGGCCCTGGCGAACTTCAGCAAAGCGCTGGCCGGTCTTGGTCTTCGCGACGATGTGAATGTCAATGCAATTCATCCGGGCATGACCGTGACAGAACGGCTGGAGGAGATCTGGGCGGGCCGCGCCCGTCTGGCCGGCACCTCGATCGAGGAGGCCCAGCAAGCGAGCATGGCGCACGACGGTATCCGTCGTTTGGGCCAACCTGAGGATGTCGCGGAACTTGTGGGCTTTCTGTGCTCACCCCAGGCACGCCATATCCAAGGGGTGGCCATTGCCGTAGACGGCGGCGCGACCGCGGGTGTATATTGAGCGGTTGGGGCCAGTGTCAGGGGCAGCGTGGGGCGGACTGGAGACAGCAGGGTCACCGGATGCGGCGCTGCGCGACATCTTCGCCATGCTTCCCGAGCACACCGGCTCCCATGGCCGGGCCACAGGCCGCGTACGTTGCGAAACCGGCAAGGAGCAAGCAGTGCGACGCGGCGTGAATCTGGATGACACTTTCCCTTTGCTCAACCGGACGGCGCAGGACCAGGATGTCATTTTATGTCTACGGATAGGACAGTCTCAAGCCGCCTGGGATGGCGGGACCAAGTTTCTGACTGACTGCCGCATGCAGACCCACGAGTTGGTTTTATGTCGATCCACACTGGACCCTCTGCTGGTGCCCTGCACGAGAGCCGAGGCATGCCTGAGCATGTGAGTGAACGACACCGCCGGGTCCGTGACACCGCTCCCTGCATGGGAGTTGGGCGATGACGGCTGCACGCGACTGCCGCTTTGCCTGGTATCCCGATCAGGAGACCATTGCGCAAAGCAAACTGACGGAGTTTCTCGGGTTTGCCGGTGTGCCGGATGCAGAAACCCTGGCCCAAAGAAGCGCCGCAGATCCCGGCTGGCTGTGGGACACGGTCATCCGGTACGCCGATATCGCGTTCTTCCGACCCTACGACACGATTATGGACAATGGAACCGATTCTGAACTGCACCCAGGCCGGAGTGATCCAGGAAGTCGCGCCGCATTTCTTTGAGACCGGGGAGCAGCAGGAAGGCGCCGCCGCCTTTTTGGAGAAACGCAAACCGGATTTCAGCGCCTGGCGCCAGCGCACCCCCCAAGCTGCCAACCGCGATGCGGTCCGCGCAGCAGGGTATTGCAGACTCCGAAACGCTGCACCGCTCGGCGCGCCATGCAGGAGAGGCATTCGCTGACGGCGGAAACGGTGACCACCATCGAGGTGCTCGAGACGCACTGCGACCGGCTGGGCCATCTCAATCACGTGCACGCGGTCGAGTATCTGGAGCGGGCGCGGAGAGACTGGTACTGGGCCTGCGGACTCTGGGATGCGGGCCGGGAGCGCTATGGCGTCGTGGTCGTCAACCTGAACGTGAATTACCGCCGCGAGTGCTTTCGCGGCGAACGCCTGCGTGTACTGACGCGGGCGCACGCCATGGGGCGCAAGAGCTTCACCTTGACCCAAAAGGTCATCAGGCCCGACGCATCGGTCGCGATCGACAGCGAGGCCACCAGTGTGGTGATGGACCTCGAGGCACGCGTCATCATCCAAGTGCCACCCCGCATGGCGGTGCACCTTCCCCCGCGGGCTTGACATGGAAGGAGGCAGTCTGCGCCCCATCCGTACCGGATGATCCGCGGAGTCGAGAGCGCGGGTGCCATACACCGCCTATATGCCATTGCCGTTCTGGAGACGCGCGGAAGATAGAATGCCAAGCAGCGGAAACCCGTTCCCGCAGAAAACGGGTAGCCCCGCCAGTCCGGAGGACCCACGTCGCTACATGGAACCGGCGATCCTTGACGGTCAGAGGCAGTTGGAAGCCGCAGCACCCGCCCATGGCAGGCTGGCCCCGCGGGACGATATCCCGGAAGACCCGGTGACGGGCAATGCGCCGATGGTGACAGACCGCGGCACCGGCCTCCCCATTTGCCAGGTTGAAACATGTTGCGATTTGCCCTGTTTGGTTGCGGCAGAGCCGGCACTATCCACGCGCGCAACATTGCCCGCCATCCCAACGCGAAATTGGGCTATGTCTCCGATATCAATGGCGCGGCGGCAGACCAGGTCGTTGTGGCGTATGGGGGGCGGTTGGCCGGGAGCCCGGAAGAGATTTGGGCTTCCAATGCGGTAAACGCGGTCCTGATCGCCTCGTCCACCCACACCCACGTCGATTTGCTCCGCCGTGCGATCCGCGCCGGATGGCCGACCTATTGCGAGAAGCCGATCGACATGGATATCGCCAAAGTCAAACGGGTGGTGGCCGAAGCGGAAGAGGCGGATCGGCCCATCTTTATCGGATTTCGCCGGCGATTTCTCCCCGACCTGCAAATGATGCACCGCAGCATCCAAAACGGTGACCTGGGACGGATCGAGACCATCAACATGGTTGCCCGCGATCATGCACCGCCGTCACTGGCCTACCTCGAAGTGTCGGGCGGTTTCTTGCTGGACAAAATGATCCACTTCTTCGATCTGGCCGCCTGGTTGGCCCACGAAAGACCGCACGAAGTCTACGCCGCCGGATCCTGTCTGGTCGATCCGGCCATCAGAGGCCTTGGCGATATCGACACCGCCATGGTGATCCTGCGCTTTCCGGGCGGGATGCGCGGTGTCATTGAAAATGGTCGTCACTCCGTCTATGGGGTGGAAGAGCGGATCGAGGTTTTTGGGGCCAACGGCATGCTGCGCTCAGAGCCGGCTCCCGTGGACCAGGTGCGCCGTTTCACCGAAACCGGTATCGTCCAGAGTCCATATCCCGCGATGTATGGGCCAGAGAGCTTCGCTTTCGCTTTGGACTCGTTTATGGCCGCCGTGAAGGCGGGCACAGCGGTGTCGCCATCCTTGCGCGATGGATTGCAGGCGCAGCTTATTGCGGAAGCGGCAGTCCAATCGTTGCGGACGAACCAGCCGGTGCCGATCATGTACGATGCGTGATACAGACAAAACAGAGGAGCCATGGTGCAAGGTGCCGCGGCGAAAGCATAGATGCTCACGTGCAGACGCCCGCCGGTGCCTCAACCGGCAGGTCGTATCAGCCCGATGGCACCCAGCGCCCCGTGCACAGAAGGGCAATCCGGTGCAAACTGGTGCCTGTCTGGATGGACGAATCACCGGGCATCGCACTGTGCGGAGGCATGTTGACCTGACGAAACGCATGGAGATTCCCTGGCACACGCGCGGGTACTGGCAGGGACACTGGACTTCGGCCGCCCCAATTTCCCGCGCCTGTCTCCTTGCAGCACAGCCCCATGGCAAGGGGCTGTACCCCGGTGGCCCCCAAGGCCGCGCGCGGAGAACCCCAAGAAACCCAACTTCAGGAAATCTGCGATTCCCGACGCGGTGCGACTTCATGGCCCCGAGCCGCAAAGGACATTTTCCGTTTCCGCATTCTCCTCGGACTGGCGGCCAAGCCAAGGTTGGGACAGTCCAGCGGGAGTCCACAGGAAACGGGTGTCAGGCCTGGGGACCGATGCCGCCTGCCTGTACCCTGCATCGCGCACCCTGTTTTATACTTAGGCACACTGCGGGACAGAAGGACATGCACATGAGTATCGAGGAAGCATTCCCCGGATCCGAACGCGTCAAATCCTTTGTGCCGCTGGGAACACAGTCCCCCCGGCATCTGACCGTTGAAGACATTGCCCAATTCAACACGCAGGGCTACATCTGTCCGCTGGATGTATACAGTCCCGCGGAAAGTCGCGAGATCACCCGCTATTTTGATGGCCTGCTGGACCGCGCCCTGCACCGGGGCTGGAACAGCTACGGTCTGAACGGCTGGCATGCTTCCTGTCCGCACATTCACGACCTGGTGACCGAACCGCGCATTCTGGATTACCTCCAGGATCTGCTGGGACCGGATCTGATCTGCTGGGGCACCCATTACTTCGCCAAGCTGCCGGGGGACGGCAAACGCGTCAGCTGGCATCAGGATGCCTCCTTCTGGCCTCTCACCCCCAGCAAAACCGTGACCGTGTGGCTGGCCATAGACGATGTGGATGCCGAGAACGCGGCCATGCAGGTCATACCGGGGACCCACCTCCTGGGGCAACTGCCCTTCGAATACAGTGCGGCCGAAGAGGAAAATGTTCTGGACCAGACCGTAACCCCCCTGGAGGACTTGCCCGATCCCGTGCATCTGGAAATGCGCGCCGGCCAGATTTCCCTGCATACGGATTGGCTGCTGCACGGTTCGGAACCCAACCGGTCACACCGCAGACGCTGTGGTCTCACCATGCGGTTCGTTTCTCCCGATGTCCGCAACTTCAACGCGGACCGCCCGACCGGTCTTGTCGCCCGCGGCACCGATCCGCAAGGCTATTGGCAGCACATCCCCCGTCCCGCAGGGGAAACGATTCCCGCACCGCCCCGGCCCGAGGCGGACTGGCAACGGGTGTCTGGCTGGAAGAAGGAGCACGACGCGGCCTTGGAAGCCGGGTAAAGCGACGCTGCGATGGCTACCACCGCTTCTGCCCTGCCGCGCCCAGCGCTGTCCCGACCTGGGAGCATGACCGGGCGTCAACGGCGCAACCTGATTGCCGGCTATGCCTTCCTGATCCCCAACCTGGTGGGGGTGTTGGTCTTCAGTCTCTTCCCCATTGTCACCACGCTGTACCTGACCTTCACCGAGTGGGATCTGTCCAGCGCGCCCCAGTTCACGGGCATCCAGAATTTCATCAAGATGGCCCAGGACGATCTCTTCTGGAAGACCATCGGCAACACGTTCTACTACACCTTTGTGGCCGTGCCGGTGGCAGTGTTCCTGGCCTTCTGGCTGGCGTTGCTGCTGGATCGCAAGATGAAGGGCGTCCTTTCGTTCCGGGTCATCTACTTTCTGCCGCACGTGACCTTGACCGTGGCCGCCTCCATCATCTGGGCCTGGATCTTCCAGCCGGAATATGGCCTCATCAACTATGCGCTCAGCCAAATCAACATTGACGGTCCGTACTGGCTCACCGACAGCCGCTGGGCCATGATTTCCATCATCATCATGAGCAACTGGAAGGGCATCGGCTACGCCATGCTGATCTTCCTGGCCGGCCTGCAGGGCATACCCCCGGAGCTGCTGGATGCCGCCACCGTGGACGGAGCCACGTCTTGGCGCAAGCTGCGGCACGTGAAGATCCCGCTGCTCACCCCCACGATCTTCTTCGTGCTGACCACCTCCTTCATCGGCGCCTTCCAGGCCTTCGACCAGTTCATGATCATGACCCAGGGCGGGCCGGCCTTCGCCACCACGCCCTTGGTCCTCTACATTTATCAGAAGGGCTTCAACCAGTTCTACATGGGCTATGCCACCAGCATGGCCACCGTCCTGTTCCTCTGCATCCTGGCCTTCACCCTGTTTCAGTGGCGGATCGCCAACCGCTGGGTGTACGGCTTTGACATGGACTGACCCACATGGCCACCTATCCGCCGGAAAGCGCCGCGGCCAGCCAACCTTTCACGGCTGCCGCCGGCACCATGGGTTCCTGGCGCGCCCGCGTTCTGGGCGATGTCGGGGCCTGGACCCTGCTCGTGCTGGGCAGCGTCATCATGCTCATCCCGTTTCTGTGGATGGTGCTCATGTCCGTCAAGTCGCTGGACGAGGTCTATACCTTCCCACCGGTCATCTTCCCCCGCGAATGGCTGTTTTCCAACTACCTGGAAGTCTGGCATCAGGTGCCGGTGACCCGCTTCTTCGCCAACAGTTCCATGGTATCGCTGTTGGTCACGCTCGGGGTGCTCATGACCTCCAGTCTGGGCGGCTATTCCTTCGCGCGCATCGACTATCCGGGACGCAACACCATCTTCCTGATGTATCTCTCCACCATGATGATTCCCTTTGCGGTCATCATGATCCCGCTCTTCTGGCAGATGCGTCTCTTCGGTTGGGTCAACCACCTGGCCGCCCTGATTGTGCCCGGTCTCTTCAGCGCCTGGGGCACGTTCCTGATGCGGCAGTTCATGTTGGCAATTCCCAAGGAGCTGGAGGAAGCGGCGGAAATCGACGGCTGCAACCATCTGCGCATTTACGCCCAGATCATTTTGCCGCTGTGCAAACCGGTGATGGCCACACTGGCCATATTCACCTTCATGGGGGTCTGGAACGACTTCCTGTGGCCCCTGATCATGATCTCCTCGCGGAACAAGAAGACCTTGCCGCTGGGCCTGGCCGGTTTTCAGCAGAGAGTCTCGCTCAATACGCCGTGGCACCTGGTGATGGCTCTGGCCGTGGTCAGTGTGCTGCCGATTCTGATCATTTTCATCCTGGGCCAGAAGTACTACGTGCGTGGCATCGTCACGTCCGGACTCAAGGGGTAGGCTTTTCTGGGAAATCCTCCTCTCGGGCATTGAGATTGGCAGTCGGATTGTAGAGCGGAGATCTGACCAGACCGAACATGCCTGTCGCCGCGCGTGGTGACGCTGGGTGCGACCACGCGCGTGCCCGTGGTCCACACTGTGTGAGCCATGTCCTTGCCCCAGACAAACCCAGAGTCAGGATTCAAGGCCGGAATGGTTACTCCGACTTCCAGCAGTCCATGAATGCAACAAAATTTGCCTCCCGGAAAGTGAAACAGAGGCCAGTCTGGCCGCATTCTGGTTGAAACCCAGGAAGATATGCGCGGCTGTATGACGACACCTCCTGATTTTGCGTGGGCCCCGTGTGTCTATCCCGTTTGGGAGCAGAGTGGAGTACAGGTAACATGGGGCTTCACGCGTGCAGCAGCGGTTGTCGCCGCAGGCTACGAAGGCAGTGCATCCTGTGCAGCCGCGTCGGGCTGCACCGGGTTTGTGCACGCGAGTTCGTTGGAATCAGACAGAGGAGCAAAGAGAGATGAGTGAACACAAGAAAGGACAGATTCTGATCACCCGCCGTGACTGGCTGCGGCTGATGGGGGCCTCCGGCATGGCTGTGGGTCTGGCCGCATGCGCCCCACCCGCGGCCCCGGCGGCGGAAGAGAGCGGCCCCGAGGTGCTGGTGGACCGCTGGACCACAGGCCTGGTGGATCCGGATATCAGCGGCACTTTCCGCATCATCTCCTGGGAGGGCGAAGGGGAAATCGACAAGTTCATTCCCTTCATCGAGGGCTTCTTCGAGGAGCGCTACCCCAACATGGAAGTGGAGATTGAATCCGGGGTGCCGTGGGGCGACTACTGGACCAAGCTGCCCACGCAGATTACCGGCGGCTCGCCCCCGGACCTGGCCTGGCAGCATCAGAGCCGCGGCTGGGTGTATCCGGCCAAGGGCTGGTCCCACTCCATGCAAGAATACGTGGATGCCTATCCTCCGGACGGCTGGCCCGATGACTGGGAACCCTACATGATCGAGATGTCCACCTACGAAGGGGAACTGCACTCCCTGCCCTACGGCTGGGTGACGTGGGGCATCTTCGTCAACCGGGACATCATGGATCCGCTGCAGGACTATCCCTTCCCGGACAACTGGACTTGGCAGGACTTGCGAGAACTTGCCAAGGCCGCGACCTCGGGCGAAGGCATGGACAAGATTTACGGGGTGCGCATTCCCATCGGCGACAAGACGTTGTGGGCGGTGGCCATGAGCTGGGGCGCGGACCTCTTCAACGCGGAACGCACCCAGGGCAACTTCGAAGACCCTGTAGTCCTGGAAGCGGCCCAGTTCCTCTGGGATCTGCGCTGGACGGACGGCTCCATGCCTACGCCGGGAGACGAACAGGCCATTGGTCTGGGCGGAGAATTCCTGTTTGCGTCCGGACGCATCGCCATGCACATGGGCATCAGCGACATCGCGGCTCGGCTGGACTCGGCCATCGGCGACAAATTCCCGTGGGGCATCGCCCCCATCCCCACAGGTCCCAGCGGGCGGTTTGGATATGAAGGCGGCGCGCAGTGGATGATTCCGGCCGGCAGCCAATTTCCCGAGCTGGCCTACGAATTGACCCGGTATGTCCTTTCCAACGAGGACATTCTGCCCACGCTGGGCATCGAAGGCAGCCTGTATCCGCCGCGCATCAGCCTGGCGGAATACGGATTGCCCAAGGGCTGGGAAGAGAAGATCCCCAACGCCAAGCACGCACTGCTGGAACTGGGCATGGAGCAGCCGACGTACTACTCCTACTTCACCCAGTACCAGGAGTGGGCCGCGCTGTGGTCCAAGCACATGGACCCGATTTTCGTGGAAGGCAAGGACAACATCGCCGAAGCCTTGGCCGGTCTGAATGCGGAGACCAACGAGCTGTTGTCAGCCTGACGGGATTTCCGAGTATAGAACCCATAGAGGAGGGCGGGGGCCGGTACGGCCCCCGCCTTTTTGTGGCCTTGCTGAGACCAGGACCACGGGACCTGCACGATGGATCCAGAGTTGGAAGGTCAAGCCGTCTGGTCCTCAATGGCTACACTCCCAGCAACAGGCAATCGTTGTCGCGGCCAGTGGGCTTGCAATCGCACAGTGCAGACCACAAGGGCCGCGTCAACCCTGCTGCCTGGGACAGGACAATGGGCTATCCGGCTTTCCCGCCCCCAGTTCAGGGCAATTGCAAGTCGTCAAAAGCCCGGGATTCCCTGTTGGCCTTGAGGTGTGCTTGTTTTCCATGCCACACCTGTCCGTCACCGCGGTCATGGATCGGACCGACGACAATGACGCCATTCGGGACACCCTGGCGGCGCAGGCGGTGGCAGCCGTGATTCCCGCCCAGAAGAACCGCAAGGATCCCATCCTCCACGACTCCGGGCAATACCAGAGTCGGAACCAAATCAAACGTTTCTGCCATCGTCTCAAGCGGTTTCGATGCATTGCCACGCGCTATGACAAACTGCATTGGCCGTGGTGCATGGAGTAACCACGTTTGGCATGTTGCGATAATTTGTCAACAGGCCCTGGCCTGCCCTGATGGCCGTACCCACCAGGCGGTTGCCATCGCGCCGCCCTGTGTCTCCCGGCGCTGAACCCCAATGTATATGGGACAGGGTTGCCACATACACTGAGCGCGCAGCACAAGACCCGATGATATACTGCGGTGGCGCGCAAGATGAGTGCCTGGTATAGGAGGTCCGCATGTCGCGGCGGCAACGAGAGCGGGCCCGGTGCCGGTTGCGGCCTTCCCCTCCGGCCACGTGGCTGGAGGAGGCAGCTGCGTGATTCCTCAACTGCCATTCGGGCTGTCGAATTTTGCCGACATGCAAGCGACACCCGATGTCCTGTACGTGGACAAGACGCGCCTTCTGGCCCCATTGTTCTCGCAACAGCACAGTCCTCACCTGTTCCTGTCACGGCCACGGCGTTTCGGCAAGACCCTGCTGCTTTCCACGGTGGAAGCCCTGTTCCAAGGCCGGCGGGAGCTGTTCGTGGACACATGGATCGGACAGGAAGGGCGTTGGGACTGGCAGGAGCGCGCGCACCCCGTGCTGCGGCTGAATCTCTCCTTGCGCAACCTGCACACCCCGCAGGCCGTACAGGCAGAACTGACGCGGCGTGTGCAGGCACAGGCCCGGCGGCGGTGCCTGCCGCTGGCGCCGTTGGCGGACGCCGCGCCCCCGGATACCTGGCTGGAGGAACTGATTTACAGTCTTGGGCAGGCCGCCGGCCGCAAGGTTGTGGTTCTGATGGACGAGTACGATACGGCCGTTACGGAAAACCTGGACCGGCCCGATGTGCTGGAAGATATCCTGGATGTCCTGCGGGCCTTCTACGGGGCCCTGAAGGACAGCGCCGACGCAGGTCTCGTGGAGTACACGCTGGTCACAGGCATTACGCGTCTGGCCCGCGCCGGCCTGTTCTCCGGCGCCAACCATCTTGCAGACCTTTCGCACCGGCCCGACATGAACATCCTGCTGGGTTTCACGCACGCGGAACTCCGTGCCCCGCGCGTGGCTGCCCTGGTGGTACAGGGTGCCCGCCACCTGGGCTGCACCCCGGAAGAGCTGTACGCGGCCTTGGAGCGGCAGTACAACGGCTACCGCTTCGCCGAGGGGGTGGAGGCCGTGTTCAATCCCTATACTCTGGCTGGGTGCCTGCAGGCACTGACCATGCCCAGCGAGGCCGCCCGCTGGAACTTGGACCGGCTGCCTGGCCACTGGGCCGAAACGGGCACGCCCAAGGTCCTGTTGCGGGGCCTGCGGGCTCGCCGCCTCCCAGTCTTGCCCGCCCTGGAGGGGCAAGACGCGCGCCCCTTGACCCGGGTCTCTTTCGACGTCGGCCAGCCCCGCATCGCAACCCTTCTGTTGCAGGCCGGCTACTTGACGCTGGATGCCTCCGTGCCCCCGGTCCTGGCCTTCCCCAACCGCGAAGTGCGGGATGCCTTCGCAGAATCCCTGGTGGAGTGGTTCGACGAGACAGCCCCGGCCTGGCTGGAAAGCCAGGCATTCCCCCGCACCCACACGGCGGCACAGTTGCAGGAGGCTCTGGAACGGCAGGACGCGGAAGCCTTGCGCCATGTCGTAGCCGGCTGTCTGGAAGCCGTACCCCGCATTCTGCACCAGTTCGGCACCCAGCATGCCCGCCCCCATGAACCGTTCTACCAGGCGTTGCTGCACATTCTGTGCCAATCTCTGGACCTGCCCTTGACAGCGGAACTGCCGGCGGGACTGGGCCGCGCGGACCTGGCACTGGAATTGCCGGGACGCATCTGCCTGCTGGAGCTGAAGATGGACCGTACCCCGGAGGCGGCCCTGCGGCAGGCGTTTGGCACCTTCTATGCCGCGGCCTATGGTCGGCGTTCCCTCCCCGTGACCATCTGGGGGATGCAGTTCGACCGGGCTGCCCATACGGTGCGGGCTTGCCGGGCTTGGGATCTGGGTCGATACGACATGGCCGCAGCGCACTGGGACAATGAACCTTACCATACCCCGCTGGCCGAGTTGCGCCACATGTCCATAGAGGAACGTCGGGCGTATGCGCGCACGGCACCCCTGCGGGAAGCGGAGCCATCCGCCCCTGCTGCCTGAAGTGTCACGATCCAGTAGCGGAGCCCTGCTGCTGGGGTGTCACCGCGCAACCGGCAGGATGTCCCCGTGCGCTGGAGTTTCACCACCGCCGTCCGCATCCCCCTGCTCTCTTTGGATCCGGATGCAAGCCGGTCACTGCCCTAGGCCAGCAGGTGCAAGACCATGCGCAATGTCCCATGGGCTGAGGAAACAACAGAAGATACGCGTGACGCTGTGGACCCGAACCCCGCGGCGGAACTGACGCGCCATCAAATGTGCTTGACAATCATCCGCACAGTCAGGATGGAAACGAAACGGGCTGGCTGCAAGAGAAATACTTGGGACTCAGCTCGACTTTGTACCAAATCAGGCCGTAGCACAGGGCATCCCGCAGACGCGCCGGCGGCGGGCGGGGCACGGGAGGCTGGTCGGCATGGCACCCGAGCATGACGCCGGTGGCCACGGCCAGACTGTGGACGGTGCCGTCGTACCCGGACAGGGGCCGGGCCGGCCACGACTCCAGCGCCCCATAGGTGCGGTCGGCGACCTCCATCCGCTCCCGGGTGGGTAGCCCGCGCCGCAGGCACAGCCGCATTGGCCGGGCCCAGACCGTCAGGGGTCTAGTGCCGCTGGCCCCGGGAGGAACGCACTCCGTCCCGGTAGATGCCCTGAGCCGAGATTCATTTGCCTTGATTTTCGGGCCGGAATCAGACATACTGTTTCCACTTATAACCAAATGGAGGCAGTATGTCTGGGGCTGGACATGCAAGAACGACCTGAAGAAATCTTCCACCAGCACGGAGGCCAGCTTCGAATGAGCCAGGCCATGGCGCACGGCATCACACGCTACATGCTCTATGCACTCAGGGACAGGGGCGTCATTGAGCCGATCAGCAGAGGCATCTATCGGCTGCGGGAGCTGCCTCCGTTCGGTGACCCGGACCTGGTCACGGTGAGCCTGCGCTTCCCCAACGCCGTCATCTGTCTGGTTTCCGCGCTGGCATATCACGACATTACGACGCAAATCCCCCATGAGGTTGCCGTGGCTGTGTCTAGGGATTCCCGAATGCCGTCGCTCGACTATCCCCCAATCCGATCCCACAGGTTTTCGCAGGAAACCTATGAATCCGGTATCGAAACGCATTGGATCGATGGCGTGCCTATCAAAGTCTATAGCCGCGAGAAAACCCTGGCTGACTGCTTCAAGTATCGCAACAAGATCGGCATGGATGTAGTACTGGAGGCACTGAAACTCCACAGGATACGAAATGGATTCGACCTCAGCGCACTGTTCAAATACGCCAAGATCTGCCGGGTCGAGAACGTGATGCAACCCTATCTGGAGGCGATCGCATGACATCTCCCCAGAACATGCCCGCGTCTGTCCGGCAACGCCTCCTCAACCGAGCCAAGCGCGACCGGCGTCCGTTCAACGAGTTGCTTCAGTACTTCGCTATGGAGCGATTCCTCTACCGATTGTCCCAATCCAATCACGCCGACCGGTTTGTGCTCAAAGGCGCATTGATGTTGAGTGTCTGGCGCTCACCGGAAATCCGTCCTACCATGGACATCGACCTGCTCGGCAAATCGCGCAACGAGGAAGCCGCTATCGTCTTGCAGGTCCGCGATATCCTGTCCGTCGATGTGGAGGCAGACGGCCTCGCCTTTGATCCAGACTCTATCCGGACCGAGCGGATCATCGAAAGCGCGGATTATGAAGGGATCCGGATTCGTTTTCTGGGTGCATTGGGCACCGCGCGTCTCCATATGCAGATCGACATTGGCTTTGGTGACGTTGTATATCCAGAGCCGGAAGTGTCGGTGCTTCCGACTATGCTGAATTTTCCGGCACCGCGATTGCTCAGCTATAGCCGCGAGAGTTCCATTGCAGAAAAGCTCGAGGCCATGGTCAAATTGGGGATGTTGAACAGTCGGATGAAGGATTTCTATGACATCTGGTGGCTGTCCCGACAGTTTGCTTTTGATGGCTCTACCCTGGTTCAGGCCATCCACTTGACCTTTGAGCAGCGGAGCACGGCACTGCCCTCGGAAATCGACGCGTTCACCGAGTCTTTCGTCACCGCCAAGCAGATCCAGTGGACGACATTTCGTAACAGGCTCCCGCAAGATCACATTCCCGCCGCGTTTGGAGAAATCATGGCATCGGTGGACATGTTTCTGTCGCCCATCGTCGCGGCACTCACTGCCCGCAAACCCTGTCCGACACACTGGATCGCATCCGGGCCCTGGACCTGATCCCGGTCTCTCTTCCCGCCCAGAGGCACAACTGTCCGTATCTCTCCTTTCCCATGCCGATCTCTCCTTTCTGGGAGGAACGTGTCCACAAGCATGGGAGCACTGCCTGGCAGAACTGTGCATCGACCACCCAAGAGGCGGGGAGCCGACATGGTTCCCCACTTTTTCGTTGTCTTGCCGCGCCCCAAGGCCGAGAGAGCGGCAGGGGCTCCCGGAAGCCGACATCAATCCTGCCAGCCAGAGTCCCGATTGCCCCGCAGGTATCTGGGAGGGGAGCCGGGACAGGGTTGTTGCTCGTCATCAGGGGGCGGCGGCCCAGTGCAGACAGACAGCCTTGATCGTCGCTGTGCTTAAGCGACCGATCCCTGCAGCGGGTACAGCACCCCGCGGCCCAAGCCCGGTTTGACCTGTCACAACAGGACCTTCAATCCTTGTATTCTGTCGCGTCTGCATTGTCTGATCTTTGCCAAGAAGCCAGCAGATCCGGCACCGGTGGCCAGTCCTCCACAGATGTGTCGTCCAGCCACCGGGACAACGCAGCCAGCCGGTCCGCCGTCAGCCAGAAATGGGCGAATTCCAAGATGGTTTGCTTGCGTTCCGCCCTTTCGGCGGCTGCCAGTTTGCGTTCCAGATTGAACTCGGTCCGGTCCACGTCTTCCATGCCCCCGAAGGGCCGGTCCGCCGGCCAGTGCGCATAACCCACCTGTGCGGGACGCTTGTCCAGCATCGTCAGGACCCGGGCGGCCACCCGACCGCAGACCGCCTGCACGGTGTCGATAATCCTGTCCGCGGCCTCAAACAGCCCGTAGTCTGCATCGGACGGTCCGGTGGAGCGCAGCGCATGCATCGCCTTCAGCCACGGCTGGGCAGGGAGGTCCACGTGGCGTTCGACCGCGTGAATGCGGCAGGCCAGCCATACCACATCGTGGGTTTTCCGGAAGGCCAACCCCAGCGTACTGGCATACGCCTTGAGGACATTCTCCAATGCATGGCAGGCTTCCACCCCTGCTGCCTTGTATTGTGCCTCGCCTTCCAGCACGCAGGCCGTATACAGGGAAGTCTGGGCTACCCGCAGCCGTTGCTGCACATCGGGCCATGGGTTGTTTTGCCGAATCAGAGGCATGGATTTTCCCTCGACGGTCAGCCCGTCCCGCTGTGCCCCGCCCGCAAGGTGCATGGGAGCCACCCGGGCCCGCTGGAACTCCTGCATCGTAAAACTGAACAGCTGCACCGGCACGGGATGACCATAGATCCGCTCCGCTTCCTCGGTCAGTTCCCCGGACAGCCGGACTTGCCGCGCCTGCGGCAGCGCCTCGGAGTCCAGCACCATCAGATCGATGTCCGACTCGGCCGTCCAGTCCCCGCGGGCGCGGGACCCGAACAGGAGCACCTGAGCCGGAGCCACGCGGGCCTGCAGCTTGCCGGCCAGCGCCAGCGCGATTTCGTCATGCATGGTACAAGGTCAAGGTACAGGCCTGCAGCGATCCCCGCTGTGTCCCAGGTATTGTAGTCGCAGCCGAGTCCCAAGTTCCGGCAAAAACCGGATCAGGGTCAATGCCCACGCGATAGGGCCTGGCCTGCAGAAGTCCTGCGGAGTCCGATCCCCATGGACGTGGAACGACAGCTCTGCGGATGACACAACCGACAGATCCGGCCCCTCAACTGTCAACTCACCACATCACACGCGGCGCATGCGGCAGAATGCCACACACTGCCGCCAATCCACTGTCCTGTTGCCCAGCTGCTGGTCATACCGCCGGGCAATCCGCGCTATATCCTGGACAGAAACGCCGCGGGCCTGCAACTCGGTACCCAGACGATGGGTCGGGGCAAACCAGGCCAAGACCCGTTGCCGATCCAAATATCTGCGCTCGGACTGCCGTTGCAGTTCAATCTCCACATCAAAACCGGCGGCAGACATCACTTCCTGCAGGCTTGCCGCGTCCCAGTTCTGACGGGCATCGGGATTGCGTTGCCACATGTCCTCTTCCACGGCTTGGATCTGGGTCTGCAGCTCTCCCAGGTCATCTGCCGGGACCAGATCGTAGACTCGCTGGCCCTGCCGCGGCAGCCTCTGGCTGCACACTCCGGTGGAGCCCGAGGTCAGAACGGCGGCCAGTGCGCTCCACAGCCGGGCCGCATCATCGGGGTGCGCACACGGATCCATCCCTGTGAAGGCTTCAAAACCCAGACTGCTCTGAATCTGGTCCAGTCCGGTCACCAGCTGTGGCCTCTCCACGGCAGTCAGGTTGCCCGACATTTCCTGCAGAGTCTCCATCCGGGCAGGTGACACCAAGGCCCATACACCCCCTTCGGGAGTTCGCCGGCAAGCTTCCCACAGCAGCAGACCATCATCCGCATGCAACACCAGCACCCGATCGTGTCGTTTCAGATCCAGCCGCGCAAAGATTTCGTCCCGCACCTGGCCCAGGCTGGCATTGGCGGCCTGGCCTGCTCTTTGCAGCCAGTTCTCTCTGCCTTGGTCTGGCGGCGAGTACGTGACATTCTCCCCGCCCAAGGGTTCCCACTCCGGACCCGCCGCCAACTGTTCTTCCCGTCTTCGGAGCACTTCCGTCCGGATCTCGGCTTCATATCCCAAGTGCCCAGGGTCATAGAACACCTTGCCTTCCAGGCCGGCCGGCAGATACTGCTGGCGCACCCAGTGGCCCGTGAAAGCATGCGGATACAGATAGCCCTTGCCGTGGCCGAACGCCTGATCGTCCCGGTTGCCGTCCTTGAGCGGTGCGGGAACCTCAGTCTCCCGTTCCGTTTCCACGGTCCGCAATGCTTCAAAGATGCCCATGGCCGAATTGGACTTGGGGGCGGTAGCCAAATAAATGATGGCCTGGGAAAATGGATACAGGCCTTCCGGCAGACCAATCCGTTCGAACGCACTCCAGCAGCTCTCCACCACCGCAATGGCCTGTGGGTCCGCCAGACCCACATCCTCGCTGGCCAGAATGGCCATGCGGCGAAAGAGAAACCCGGGATCTTCGCCGGCATAGATCATCTTGGCCCCCCAGTACAGCGCCGCGTCGGGATCCGATCCGCGGAGGCTCTTGATAAAGGCGGAGATGCTGTCGTAGTGGACATCTCCCTCTTTGTCATAGAGCACCGCCCGTCTTTGAATGGACTCTTCGGCCGTAGCCAGATCGATCTGGATCCTCCCTGCCTTGTCCGGCGCGGTCGTGACGACCGCCAACTCCAGCGCGTTCAAGGCGCTGCGGGCATCCCCATTGGCCACGTCTACCAGATGGGCCATGGCCTCCGGGTCCAGCCGCACATCGAGCTCCCCGAATCCGTGCTGCGAGTCTGCCAGGGCGCGTTCCATCAGCACCTGAATGTCGGAGGCCGTCAGGGGCTGCAGCTGAAAGACCCGGCTGCGGGAGACCAACGGCTTGATGACTGCAAAGAAGGGATTCTCCGTGGTGGCTCCGACGAAGACCACCGTGCCCAGTTCCACGTGGGGCAGCAACGCATCCTGCTGGGCCTTGTTCCAGCGATGCACTTCATCCACGAAAAGCGTGGTGCGCTGCCGCCACTCTGTGTACCGCTCTTCGGCCGCGGCAATTGCCTGCCGCAACACCGGCAGGCCCGCCAACACCGCGTTGATGGTCACGAAGTGACTCTGGGAAGTCTGGGCAATCACGCGGGCCAACGTCGTCTTGCCCGTACCCGGCGGCCCATACAGTATGAGTGAGGAGACTTTGTCCGCTTCAATGGAGCGGCGGAGCAGGCGTCCGGGCCCAACGATGTGGTCCTGGCCCACAAATTCTTCCAGTGAGCGCGGTCGCAGACGGTTGGCCAAAGGCGACTGCTGCAGCCGCGTGGCCTCCAGCTCGCTCTGAAACAGATCGGGGGGCGCGTGGCCTGACTGCACCATTAGGGCCAGCATCGGACATGGCGGCGGTCAATCGGCATGCCTGCCGCCCATCTTCCCGATCGGAGTTTGAGCCATATCGTCGCTTCCAGAAACATTCCGGTTCTGTGTCTCCTGCTGCCCACCCCTGTCCTGCGCGGGACCGGCGGGCATTTTGCCTTTGTCGAGATTGTGCCACAATCCTGCGTCATCGGATTCGGCAGGCAGGAATCGCGGTTTGAGGCCGGATAGCCGATCCATGGGACAGGCCTGCTCCCTGCGCTGGGGCACAGACACCGCAAGGCGTTCCAGCGCATACTGCCGGTGGCGCCCTGCCAAATCCGCGACGGAAGAAATTCTCCCGGCATCTGCAGATGGTCCTGTGCCGGATGCATCTTCTGCAACCCCCGTCTGGGAAAGCGAGCCGGTGCTCTGCAGGGAAATTGCCGCCGTCGGCCCCGGCCCCACCGCCGGCGCGGGACCCGCCGGACGGGATGTTGTATCCCGTCCCTTGCGGTGGGCCCTGGCCAGTCTGGACACACAGACCCGCGCGGTCTGTTTCTGCACCCCATGGGAAACAGGCATGAGGACACCCGGCGCCATGTGATCGCGCGGGGCGGCAAAGTCGGATGCCGGGCCCCTGGACCCAGGGCAACGGCCACCGCGCCCAGGCTCAGGTCAGGGATGTGCTGTCAGCACAGCGTCCCAGGCCAGTTCCGCCGCCACGACTCCGAGCGATGTCGTGGACCATTGATCCAGATTCACTGCGCCAGTCGAAACGGTCCATAGCACGTCTCCATCGAAGCTGGTGTGAAACGGTTGAATGGCCCGGGCCATGGAGCTGTGCACCTGGCGGCCGAGTTGGGTGAGTTCGTGGCCCCGTACCGCCTGATTGGTGACAAGCACCGTAAGGGTCGTGTTGCCGCCCGTGGGTGCGGGCTGTGACGCCAAATCAGCCTTGCCTGCCAAGTCGGCAAGAAAACTGGACCTCTGCCCGGTATCCGGATGCAGATTGCCGCGTACAATTCTGCCGTTCCGGTCGTATACGACCCCCATGGCATTGACGACCGTACAGACAAATATTTTGGCACCGTCGATCTCCCGGTACGCTGCACCCTGTCCCGCCGCTTCCGGTTGGCCCGAGGCGAATCCCTTGCCCACCGCGACCGATGCTCCCGCTCCGCGGGCCCCAAGGGAAAACCGGCCCGGCTCGGCACTGCCGAGGGCAGCCCGTCCCAGACGCTTGTCTGGGTAGATGCTGTTTGCGCGGGGGCGGAAGTCGTAGACGATGCCGCCGCTCACCAGCGGAATGGTTCCCCAGCTAACATTGAAACCGCCGCGGGCCAGCAACTCGGCCGTGACCCCGCTGGCGGCCTCAAGGCCGAAGAGGGAACCGCCCGCCAAGACAATGGCATGTACAAAACCGTAGTCGCCGATGACACCGGTTGCACCGCCGCGAATATCCATATCTGCAACGGCACCGTTGGGAAAATGCAACACGGTTACACCCGTGGGCCCATCGGGGTATTCGGCGGTCCCAATGTGGAAGCCGGGAAAGTCGAACTCAAGCACCCGTTCACCGCCCTCGGTGCGTATGGGCAGAGAGCTGTCATTGTGTGTTTTCATGGAAGCCTGCAGGACCGGTTTTGCGAAGGGCACCATGGACTACAGCGCATCTGCAGGACAAACGGGCAGACACGGCTTGCAGACCCTCTGGCTTGAAAACTGAATAGCAGCATTAACTGTTCATGATTGCAAAGCCGATCCGAATTGCGGTTTGCGCTTCTGCATGGGCATCCCAAGGAGCAAGAATCCCCGTGCAAGGGGTACGGCGCGGGCGAGCTGCCGTGGCGCGGAAATGGAAACCGGCCTCTCGCTCTCTGTGTCTCACGGGATTTTGTGCTTGCCGCATGGCGTGGGTCGGATCTGGCTTTCGACGATGGCACAGGGCCCCGCGTCGGCTGCGCGCGTTGCCGGTGCGCGGGCGCGGCAACAGGTGCCATGCAAACGATGCCAATGCGTGTCCTGCGCAGGCCCAAGCAGGAATCTCGTCTGAAGGTCGCAATCGGCATAGGGCGAAGCGGTCTGGGTACACTGCCGGCCAGCGGAAATCAGCGTAAACCGTACAGTGGCCCAATACACTCCCGGGCCACAACGACGATCCGAGCCGTTCCCAGATGGCACCTGTGTGCAGCATTGAGCCGTCTCTGCAGAAGACAGTCTGGTTCCTGGCGCATCCCCAAGAGGGCTTTTCTCCGCAAGCAGGGAGCACTGGACCATTGTCAACCGCGACACCGGCGCACCGGTATCCTCAACACTTCATTGGGCCCTGTCGGGATCGTGCTCGTAGAGGGAGATGTGGTTGGTGCTGGCGGAAGTGAAGGGCGACGCATCCCAATCATTCCACCTGGCGCGCAGACGCAGTCCGGCTATTTGGGCCATCAGGTCCAGCTCTGACGGCCACGCATAGCGCAACAGAACAGGATAGAGCCGGATGCCGGCTTCATCAATCAACAGGTGCTGAGTCTGTACCTGTTGGCTTGCCGGATCATGGTGGGTCAGGTCCAGTACAACCTGGTCCGTCTCGACACTGATTGCACTCACTGTCTGCCCACGGACAAAGCGTGTCAAGTCCGGCACGAAGGCCTGGATCAGAAATACTCCGTCAGGCGAGAGGTGCTGGGCCACATGGTGAAAACACTGTATCTGTTCCTTCTGGGCAGGCAGCGCGAAGAAGGTGTTGAATACTACGAATATCAGCCCGAAGTGGCCGTCAACGCGAAAATCAGCGAAATCGCCGATGGTGACCGGCACACCGTCACCCCCAGGCTTGGCCCTGAGCTTGTCTACCATGGCCTGTGAAGCATCGATGCCGTGGACCTCCACGCCTTGTGCGGCCAGCGGCAGGGTCACTCTCCCGGTGCCGATACCCAGCTCCAGCGCACGTCCACTCCCTGCCAACCGTACCAGCACGCGGACAATCTGCTCTTCACTCCCGCGGCTTGGGTACAGTTGGTCATAGACCTCTGCGATTCTGTCACCATAAGTCGCCGCACCAAAACCTTTCATCATCACCTCTCTTTGCCAGCGAAGAGAGGCAAGGGTATCACACGGCATTTTCAATGTCTGAGGTCCTCACCAGAGATCCCAGCACTGATTGCAAGGTCATTGACACAGGACATGTTCTGGCAAGCAGGTCAGTGAATATCCTTTTCTGGCAAGAAATTGCCACGTTCGGACCGACCGCTGAGGTGAAGGAGACAACCAGACCTAATGCCAAGTGCAATGCAGGAAAATATACGCTGCTCTTGGATATTTCTTGATTGTGCATGGGTGCTGGCCCTTGTTTTTAAGGAAGCAGTCCTTTACGGGCCTCCTGTCCACTATTTACAGACTCTATCCCGACATGGCGGAAAAGAGCGTTTTCAGAAGGACTTGATATCGCAATGACAGTCATTCTGGGGGTTCTTTGCCGTGACGGAGCAGTAATTGGCTCAGATGGCGCCAGTTCTGCAACAAGAAGCAGTCGGAGCAGTGGAAGGGAAATATCTTACGAGCGGGCAAAACAGAAAGTCGGGATTCTGTCAAGTGAGGCTTTGGGAGCGACCGCGGGCAGAGCTGCAGTGGGTCAGAGAATGAAGTTCGGGGTTGACAAATTTTTTATTGCTCTGGACAAGGAACCTTCCGATTCTTGTGCACTGCGCGCTTCTTTGAGGAAAAGGATTCTTGAAGAACTGGAGGACTGTGGCAGGGAGCCTTCAGACAATGACAGCATCTTGGTGAACATCCCATATCAAGGACAGCAAATTCTCATGTCCATGAAAGGGAAAAATCTGGAACCGTGCACTGTGGAAGAAGATCTCTTTTACACGGCAATTGGCAGTGGGGCAAAACTGGCCGAACCTTTCTTTGAATTTCGCAGAGGAACCTTCTGGTACGAAAAGCTGCCAACCGTCAGTGAGGCGAAGATCGGCGTAGCCTGGACACTTCAGCATACTGTTGACACAAGCAGCCGAGGTGTCAGTTTCCCTTTGAATATTGCATTGCGAGAAGTTGGAGGAATCCCTCGACTTTTGGAAAGGAAGGAAATTGAGGAGGCATTGGAGACTGTCCGAAGAATGCAGAACAAACTGAGAGAATATATGCAGGAGACACAATCAGAGCTGGCCGGTACCAGAGAGGAACCACCTTCCTACTGATCTGATTTTCTGACAAAGAGTGCTCCACAGCCCTTGTTCCGCTACGCGAGCGTGCGTTCCGCCATCCCCCAGCACGGCAGTGCCTGACATGTCTAACGATGTCGGGACGTCGGACCATCTTTAGGACCCAGCCCACTGTGGTCCGCCGCCTACCCACTCACGGCCCCGCGTAGTCAGCGTCCCTCCAGAGCCAGCACAGTGGCCTATCCATTGCAGGAGGGTTTGACATCCCTCGCTGTCTGGGACATCGGAAGCTATTCCGTTGTGTCGCTGGCGTCCCTAGACCTTCTGGCCAGTATCGGAGTATCTCGGGTGCCTTGTGCCATTGTTTTGATCGATGGGCTACGATCTGTGTCACGGTCAACCTACGCACTGCCGCTGGCAAGACAGCGGATCAGACGCAAGGTATCCGTACCTGCATTGACCACGGCGTAGGTCTCGCAAGGGTCCAGCAGCAAGGCGCCACCGTGCGAGACTGTAGACTGGTTCCCGCCTGCTTCAAACCGGGCAGTCCCAGACCAGACAAAGACCGCGGCTTCTCCCCCTGTGGTTTCTGCCTGCGCGAAACGAGCCGCGGGTTCCAGTTCCAGATACTGCAGGGACATTTGCGGCGCCCCCCAGACCGGGTTGGCGGCTTCCCAAGACCTGATGCCTGCAGACTCGTGAGTGATGCCCATCCGCATGGGATTGATCCGGACCTTGGTGGCCTCCCCTGACTTGGGCCGGGGCATCACGCCCGTCTTGGCAGGATCTCGATCGCCTGAATACAGGGCCGGGTCCGGCGGACACTGGAAGCTGATGAGGGTGGCTTCTCCCGGAATGTCATTGACGGTGCCGTGCACTTCACCGGGCGGAATGTAGGCAAATTCCCCCTCGTGGATGGGGGTGTACTTGTCCCCTTCCCGTACCGACACACTGCCGGCCAACACGATGAAAATATCCGCCGAAACTTCATGGAAGTGCTGCGGAAACTCCTGCCCGTCCTGAAAGACGGAGTAATTGAGGGTGATGTCCCGGGCCCCGGTGTCCGGGCCGATGAGCTTGCGCGAATATCCCTGTCCCATATGGAACACTTCACCGTCTTCCAAGTTGATTGTCCTGGCCATACTGCATTCCCCCTTGTGTGGCTGTACCGGCTGCGGTCTCTGAGGTGGACGGCAACCTCCCGAAATTATAGAGTGCAGGCATCAGGGATGCGCAGTCCTTCCCGGCGGCTGTCCCGCGGAACACCTGCACTCTGGAGTTTGCTTTGCAGCTGGGCCACGCATCTCCAGCCGCAAGATTCCAGAAGCGCCCTGAAAACCTCTGGCAGTTTGCAGCAGGACCTGCCGAAGGCTGCCCGAATCATCCTTGCAGGCGGAAACCAATCACCCTGCAACGCATACCGAATGTATCCATCAGCCTGCAATTCCGCGATGACCTGTGGGATGGCCTTGATACATTGTTGATGACGTTACCCTATACCCGATCGCGGTACGCCCTTGGCCTCTGTGCAGAGTGAATTCTGCCTTCTGACCACACATTTCAAAGCAGTCTCGGTTGCCCAGCAGGTTTCTCCAAGAACTCAAGGATCGTATCAACGGGAAACCTCCCTCGACTGCTTCTTGAGGATCTAGTGACGTGAAGAAAGCCCTCCTTTTCCATTTCTCGTAATACTGATTTGTAGTGGCCTGTATGAAATAAAGTGCCATCCGACATCATGAATCTCTCGATGTCTTGCACCTGCACAGGAGTTTCCATTCCGAATCTCTCGCGCAAGGCCTTCTGCAATAGAGTCAGGTCCTCGTCAAATGCAAATTCGGGCTGGTTGACCAACTGACCTCGGAATTGATATGCCCCAGTCCGATCGACACGCCACATCGCTTGTTTCATCCTGTCGCATCCCAGACCGTGATTGGATGCAAAAAAGACGGAATACACTACCGTACCTCGCTTGCCTTTCAAATCAAATTTCAAGACATATTTGGCATTCTCCGCGTTCCTCAGTTGCCTTTCGTAGAGTTTGCAAAAGAACTCTCTGCGTGCTGCCCCTTGCAAATTCAGCCCTGACCGCCAATCCCGGCATCCATACAAGCCGTCCAACGGATTCGCGAACTCGTCCGTAGCGGCCAATCGATTGATGTGTTCCATCATGACCGAAATATAGACTTCGGTGGATTCCTGTTGCATCAATTGTGCAATGGATTTCATTGGGGTATCGGAAACTCCAAACGGATCCACCATGACGAAGGTGGGCACAACCGTGTGTGCCGTGTCTGCAACGAGTTCGGAAACACATCGATGGAATTCGTCATTCCGAAATTTCACGTCACATCCAGCAGGAATCCTTCCGTTTGACTCTCGCTGTCTTATCAAGTCACGCAAATGGGCAAACCGTTTCGGTTCTTTCTCGATAAAAACACACTCCAGCAAGCCCTTCATTTTGGGTTGGGCCTTGTGCCTTGCAAAGGCATTCAATGCTATCAGCGGAGATCCCTCTTCATCCCCCGAGTATTCACCTGGACCAGCAAAGGCATCGATGAATCTTGCTCTGCCGAAACTGCTTAGAACAATGGGCAACCAAGCTTCAAGGTACTTTTCAAGCACCATATGTTTGCCTCGAGTATGGTCCTCTAATTGCCACAAGGTGGTAGTTGGAGGCATAAGGACTCCCGCAAGTGGAAATGGGGCCTCTGCGTGTCAACGACATGCAGGGAATTAGCGCCTTCGTTGCAGGACAAGTACCAACGGTTACTTTACGGAGCACCAAGTTGGCTCAGGCATTTCATCCCACATACGATTGGCTAATATGCGGCCCGCAGCCTTCTTGCCTCTGCGCACCCCGGCTGCGTCATGTTCCCCCCACTGCTTGAAGAAAAAGGGCACACGGGCCGCCTGGCACTGGTCCAGGATATGGATCGCCCAGGCCTCCTGCATGGGACGGGCCCCATAACCGCTCTCCCCTCCCACAATCACCCAGTCCATGCCGTCAAGGTCCAGGGCCAACGGTCCCAGCAAGGGCTCGCAGGACAAAAACTTGACCGCGGCCTTGGTGTTGCGCAAGGCAGACACGCGTTCCACCCAACGCTGGGTCTCGACTGACACACCCATCCAGACATGGGGAGGCCAAGGCAAATGCGGAGCCAGTTCCTCCAGGCGGCGGTGCCGCTTGGTCAGGATCTGAAACCGGTGATGATCGGCTTGGGCCATGACGTCAAAGACGCGCTGAATGTAGCGTGCGGAGACACCCTCGTGGAACAAGTCGCTCATGCTGTTGACAAAAATGGTGCGCGGCTGCTTCCAGTGCAGGGGCAATTGCAGGCGCTCTGGCCACTCTTTCAAGTCAAAGCCCTGTTCATAGGGATGGCCCGGAACACCGCGCCACCGTTCTGCAAAACGCATGGCGTAACAGTTCTTGCACCCAGGTGACACTTGGGTACATCCAGTGACCGGATTCCAGGTGGCATCGGTCCATTCAATGGAAGATCGGTCGGCCATGCTGATACTTCCTCACAGGATGTTCCATCTGCATGTATAAATGTCTCGCGAAAGCCAATTATGCCACAATTGTACTATGCTGTACACAATGCCGTGCCAATTGACGCACAAAGAAACTGTGTACATTGTGCATGCTCATGTCTCGGTAATCGCTGCAGAACCACTCCAATCGTCGCTGAACTCCTCCTTGGCCCCATGCATGTCGGCGAGCTCCGCAAGTGCAGGATCAACCCACCCACGTCAGCCTGACAGTGCAAGATCCAGATGGAGAAGTCGCCTGCACGAAGGACAGTACAGGGACCTATCCGCACCTCCAGCGGTCTTGCCTGTCGATCCTTGCCCCATGTTTCCATGGGCACTCGGATCCTGCCTTTGGCTACCGGAGAGCTGCTGTTGAAGCGCCAGAGATGGGATTGTGATCTTTCCCACAAGCCCGGGCATGGCTTTCCGCAGAGCCATGTTCTGCATTCTCTCGGGAAGCCCAACCAACAGGGCTGGATCCTGGCCGTTGCTAGAATCCGGGCATTCGGTTTGGCCGCTTCCGCATGGCAGGGTAGCCGCTCTCTCCAGTCCAGTCTCGCCACCTTACAGGAAAAGTCCCCATGACACTCTCCACCGCCTTGCAAACAGCCACTGACACCGGTCTGCCTCTCATTCTGGATGGAGCCACGGGCACGGAACTGCAGAAACGCGGCGTACCCATGGACGGGGCGCTGTGGAATGCCCTGGCCACCGCCAGCCATCCCCAGATCCTGACCCAGATCCACAGGGACTACCTGGAGGCGGGATCCCAGGTCGTCATCACCAACACCTTCGCCACCAGCCGTTTCCTGCTGGACCACGCAGGTCTGGCGAGCCGTTTTGAGGAACTCAACGGCAAGGCGGCGGACATTGCGCTCAGGGCGCGGGAGCTGGCTGGTGCCACAGCCTGCTGGGTGGCCGGGGCCATCTCCTCCATCACCTTTGATCGGGAGCAGGAACTCCCCACGCTCGCCACCGCGCGCCGGGACTTTGCGGATCAGGCGCAGATTTTCGCGGCGGCCGGCGTGGACCTGATCGTCCTGGAAATGATGTTTGACGTGGACCTGACCGCCGCGGCCCTGGAAGGCGCGGCGGCCACCGGGCTGCCGGTCTGGGTGGGTTTCAGCGTCGAACGCGGCGCGGACCGGGCCCTGCAGTCCATGTCCATGCACAAGCGCTTCAGCCTGCAGGCTCTGCTGGAAGGCCTGGACCCTGCCCTGCCGCAGGCGGTGGGCATCATGCATTCCCTGACGGAAGACACCGGACCCGCTCTGGAAACACTCCGCACCCTTTGGCCGGGCCCCCGCTACGCCTATGCCCACTCCGGGGCATTCAAGATGCCGAACTGGCAGTTCAGCGACATCATCTCGCCCACGGACTACGCGGCCGAGGCGCAGCGCTGGGTACATGCCGGCACCGCGGCCGTGGGCAGTTGTTGCGGCCTGGGTCCGGAGCACATTCAGGCACTGGTGCAGACCTTCCGCGACTGAGCGCTGCGGCCGATCTCAGTCAATGCGCTGCCGCAGCTTGGGATCCAGAAAGTCCCGGAGCGCATCGCCAAACAGGTTGGCTGTCATGATCGCGAAGGTGATCGCCAGGCCCGGGAACACCACCAGCCACCAAGGAGGCTTGAAGGCCGTGGCCGTCACGCCGCCCAGCATGTTGCCCCAGCTGGCATCGGGCGGCGGGATGCCCAGACCCAGAAAGCTCAAGGCGGATTCGGCAAAGATGGCACCGCCCAGGTGCAGGCTGACCACCACCAGAATGGGGGCTGTCACCTGCGGCGCGACATGGCGCACCATCAGGCCCAGGTTGGTGACCCCGATCATGCGGGCGGCCTCCACATACATGGATTCCCGCACGGACAGCACCACGGACCGGGTGATCCGGGTCGCCGAGGGGATCTGCGTGACGGCTATGGCGGCGATCACGGTCTCCAGACCCGCCCCCAGCACCACCAGCAGCATGAGCGCCAGAATCAAGGAGGGGAAGGACATCAGAATGTCCACGAGCCGCTGGCTGAAGAGGTCAAAGCGGCTTCCCAGAAACCCGCTGCCAATGCCCCACATGAAGCCCAGAAAGTCGCCCACGAACACCGCGGTCAGGCTTACCAGCAAGGTGATCTGGGTCCCGAAGATGATCCGGCTCAGAATGTCCCGTCCCAGGTTGTCCGTGCCCAGCCAATGGGCCGCGGTGGGACCTTGCCGCACGGCGGCGTAATCCGCCATGTTGGGATCGTAGGGGGCTATCAGCGGGGCGGTCACCGCCACCACCAGCAGCAGGCCCCAGGCTCCCAGCGACCAGGCCCCCATGGGAGACAGCCGGTAGAAGCGACCCGCAAATCGGCGCAGCCGCTCCCAGCGGGATGGATCGGCCACCGGCTGGAAATGATGTTGCAGCGGGGCGGAAGGCAGGGACATGGCTAGCTGTAGCGAATGCGGGGGTCCAGAATGCCGTAGCTGATGTCCACCACCAGGTTCACGAACACATAGATGAAGCCGTACACCAGGACCAGGTTCTGGATCATCATCCAGTCCCGTTCCTGCATGCCCTGCACCATCAGGCTGCCCAGGCCGGGCACGGCAAAGGCCTTCTCGACCGAAACGGTGCCGCCCAACAATCCGCCCAGGGCCAGCCCCGTGGTCGTGATCACCGGCAGCATGGCGTTCTTGAAGACATGCCGCCAGATCACCAGCGAATCCCCCAACCCCTTGGCCCGGGCCGTCCGCACATAGTCGTCGTAGAGGGCTTCCAACGCCGCGGAGCGGGCCATGCGGGCCGTGGCGGCGCCCAGGCCCAGGCCCAGCGTCATGGACGGCAACGCAATGAGCGAGAAATTGGCCCCTGGGTCTTCCCAGAACTGAATGATGGTCAACGGCGGTCGCCAGCGCAGCACCAGCACGGTAAAGAGGATGATCAGCAGTCCCAGCCAGAAACTGGGCACGGCCAGAAACACAGTGATGCCCAACCGGCTCATCTGGTCCAGAAACGAATTGCGCCAGTACGCGGAGATCAGGCCAATGGGTATGCCGATCAGCCAGGAGAGGGCGATGGCGAAGAGGGCAATCTGGGCGGAGATGGGGCCCCGGCGCAGGATCATGTGGCTGATGGGATCCTTGGTCCAGAAGGAATACCCCATCTCGCCGCGCAGAACCTGAGCCATCCAGTCCAGGTATTGCCGATACAGGGGCCTGTCCAGGCCCAGGCTGGCCCGTACTTCGGCCAGCTCCTCTTCAGAGAGGATGTAGACCCCGGTGGACTCCGAGTAAATGGTCTGCAGCGGGTCCCCGGGGATGACCCGCATGGCCAGAAAGATCAGGATCGTCACCCCCACCAGGGTGGGGATGGCAATCAGCAGCCTGTTGATAATGTATTGGCGCACGACCAGCCTGCCTCAGCGGGGCTCGGGGCGGCGTGCGCGCAGGAAGGTTCTCCGGGGGAGGCGGACAGGCAGGAGCCCCAGTGCCGGAACTCCTGCCTGCCGAAACCGGTCAGGCATCCAGCCAGACGGTTTCCATGCGCCCCCATTCCGCAAAGATGCGATTGTCCAAGGCCAGACCCTTGACCTTGTTGTTCCACATGGGCAAGTGGTAGGTGTACCCGATCAGGTATTCCGGGGGGTTTTCGTCCAGCAGATTCTGGGCCTCGTCGATTTGGGCCTTGCGCGCCTCGAAGTCGGTCTCGTCGTCAATCTCGGTGAGCAGGGCGTCGAATGCCGGATTGGTGTAGGACCCGAAGTTCTGGGAACCGCCCGTGCGCCACCACAGATTGCCGCGCGGCGAAATGTCCGAAACCCCGTGCCCCCGGGTGTGGACCATCAGCTCGTAGGTGCCTTGCTGCTGTTCGGAACCCAGGCTGGCCCGTTCGATAATGCGGATCTTGGTGGGAATGCCCAGGTTGCGGGAGAGCATGTCCTGGACTGCCGGAGCCAGCAACTCGGCCTGGGGCCCACTGGCCGAAAGAATCTCCAGCTCGGGGAAGCCGTCTCCGTAGCCTGCCTCGGCCAGCAAGGCCTTGGCGGTTGCAATGTCCTCGCTCTTGTCCTCGCGGTAGCCAGGCATCTCGGCCAACTCCGCCGGCGAGGTGGCATAGGGGTCTCCCTGGGGCACCCAGCGGGTGATGTTGATCACCTCCTGCGTGCCGAAGGCGGCCTTCAGGTTGTGCTTGCTCACGCCCAGGTGGATCGCCCGACGCACCCTTGCGTCGGCCAGCGGCCCCTTGGTGTTGTTCATGAAGAGCCAGTAGGCCCCGAAGTTGGGCAGCTGGTTGGCGGTGATGTCCTCGCGGGCATCTCCTTCTTCCCACGTCTCAAAGGCCACGTTCCAGGACATGTCCGCCTTGCCCGTGAGCACCGCCGTGCCGCGGTCGGACCAGGCGGGCACGTGCAGCATCTCCAGCTGATCGATGTAGGGCAGTTCCGCATCCCAGTAGTCCGGATTCCTTTCAAAGAGCCATCGCTCCGCGGGCTGGTGCTCCACGAAACGGAAGGCGCCGGTGCCGGGAGCAATGACCTCGCGCAGGTCGAAATCGTTCTCTTGCAGGGACTTCTCGGAATAGATGACCCCAGAGGTGGCGGCCAGCACGTTCAGGAAATAGGCTCGGGGCGCCGACAGATGGAAGACTGCGGTGCCTGCGTCGGGGGCCGTAATGTCCTCGACGAAGGTGAATTCGGCCTTCATGGGCGAGATGATGCCGGCCGGCGGGTCCATGATGCGGTTGAACGTGGCCAGCACGTCCGCGGAGGTAAAAGGCGTGCCGTCATGGTAGGTCACCCCTGCCCGCAGGGCGAACGTATAGGTGCGGCCATCTGCCGACACATCCACGCTCTGGGCCAAGTCGGGCACGATGGTGCGCAGGCCGTTGACCAGATTGTTGCGGACCAGATTGTTGTACATCTGGCTCAGCACATGGGTGCCGCCCCCCTGATGGATGTCAAAGCTGTTCATGGTCACGCCGAACGCGGTACGCAGGGTACCTCCATGCCGGGGGTTGCCCTCGGGCCGCATCATGCCCATGTCCATCCCGCCGGAGAGCTCTGGCGCCGGTGTGGGCACCGGTGTGGGCACCATGATGGAGGTGCCCGATCCGGCCGTTGTGCCTGGGGCACAGGCGGCCAGCAATCCAACGCCGGTGGCTGTGCCGGCTACTTGCAAGAACTGTCGTCGTGTCACATGCCTCATACCGCTGTCTCCTTGGGTAGTGGGGATTACGTACTTCAGAGGGCGCATTTCCCACTCGTGCGGCACACTGCCGACGAGCGTCTCGGCCCGGATCGATGGGCCAAAGACAAGTGGTCTGCGGCGGGATTATAGCATCCGGCCGCGGCACTGCATTCAAAAGTCCACGATGCCCCAGGGCATCGCAAAGTGGGAAAGTGTCACCAAGCAGCGCATGTTTGCCTGCCTGGCACAATGCAGGCAAATTCCCGGCTGTATCGATCCCACCATGTGTCACGGCCGATTTTCACCCGCCGTGCCCACCAAGGCCCTTGTCGAGCGGAGGCGCAGAACCGTGGCGATGAACCTGAGGCCTCGGACGCGCGGCGGCATCTGCAGAATCCCCGCCCGCCATCCGCCGTGGCCAGCCCAAATGGCCTGGCACTGCAGGGGCAGTGATCCAGGGAAGGCTGGCCACGTTGGCGGAGGCGCGCGGCACATCGACCGGGCAGTGCGTCTCTGGGAGGGGGCAGGTCGGGCGAGCCTCCGTTACCCAATTCCACCCTTTTGCCATACAATGGCTAGCGGAACGCGCCCAGGTCAGCGAATTCTGACCCGCGCGTCGCTCTGTCTTTTCGACTTACAGGAGGAACAACCATGGCTCAACCTCAATTCAGCCGCCGCGCCTTCTTGCGCCTCTCCGGGGCAGCCGTCGGCACCATGGCCATCGCAGCCTGCACGACTGTGGCTCCGGCCCCGGCCGCAGGCGATGGTGGCATGGAATCGGTCACCCTGAACTTCTTCAATCGGGGCGGCGCGTTCATTGAAAGTGTGATGGACCAGCAGATGGCGCTGTATCAGGAGTCCAATCCGCATGTCGAATTCGAGATCAACGCGGTGGCGGGCTATTCCCACCAGGAAGCCCTGCTGCTGATGATCTCGGCCGGCACGGGCCCGGACTGCTGGTTTGATGCCAACCGCACCACCGGCATGCTCACCCGCAAGGGGGTGACCACCGACCTGGAACCCTACCTGGCCGCGGACCCGACCTTCAACGAGGAAGACTACGTGCCCAATGTCTGGATCGCCCAGACCTACGACGGCAAGCGCTGGGGTCTGCCTTGGGACAGCGGGGCCATGTGTCTGGCTTTCGACACCGTCCTTTTCGACGCCGCCGGCCTGGACTATCCCTCCTCCACGGAGTGGATGACCTGGACGGAAGTGCTGGAACTGGCCACGGCCTTGACCTTGGACCTGGACAACAACACGCCGGCCGATCCCGGCTTTGATCCGGCCCGCGTCAAGCAGTACGGGTTCAAGCCGGATCTGGGCCACGGCCGCTACACCTATCACTGGTCCCACGACGCGGAGATCATTGCGGGGGACGGCACCATGCCGCTGGACTCGCCCGAATTCATCGAAAGCATGGATTGGCTGGCCTCCTTGGGGCTGGAGCATTATGTCAGTCCCTCTCCGGCCTATGAAGTTGCCACGCCCGTGGACTTGCGTTCCAAGAATGTCGCCATGCAGCACATCGGGGCCTGGTCCATCGGCCGCATCAACGCCACGGAAGCGCAATGGGGCACCACTCAGGTCCCCTACAGCAAGACCAAGGTCTCGTATGGACACTACTCGCCGCTGTGCGTCTTCTCCCAGAGCGAGTTCCAGCAGGAAGCCTACGACTTCGTCAAGTTCGCCTGCTGCAGCTTCGAAGGCCAGAAGATTCTGGTGGACCTGGGCATGCAGCAGCCCATCCGCAAGGACCTGCGGGAGCAGTTCCTGAACAATGAAGAACCGCCGGCCGGGGAATACCGCCAGGTCTTCTACGATGCGTTCGAGAACAACGACACCTTCCGCTGGCCGGGAGACACGATCGGCTCCTACTTCGGTGGCTGGTACCAGCCGCTGCTGGACTACTGGGCCCCCTACAACGACCAGCTGTGGCTGGGCGAGGTGTCCTGGAGCGAGATTGCCAGCGAAGTGCGCGCCGGTTCCGAGCAGATTCTGGCGACGGGCGAACTGGCCTGACCCTTTCCGTTATCGCACCGCGGCGGACATCCAGCCTCTGCAGGGGTCTGGATGTCCACCGCGTCCACAGTGCCCTTTCGCGGTGGGGGCCTTGAATGGCGGCTTCCGATCTCCCCCGAACTGGACGCATCCCCCTGCACAAGCGTCTCTCCTTCGAAGAGACCCTGTTCGGCTGGATCTTCATCCTGCCGGCCATGCTGGGACTGCTGCTGTTTCAGCTGGGCCCCGTGGTGGCCAGCCTGGGCCTGTCCTTCACCAAGTACGACATCATCACGCGCCCCAAGTGGCATGGTCTCACCAACTACATCAAGCTCTTCAGTGACGACCTGTGGCTGAAGTCCATCGAGGTCACGTTGCGGTATGTGGCGCTGTACGTGCCCCTGTCGCTGCTCTTTGCCTACCTGGTGGCCCTGCTGATGAGTGGCCGCATGCGGGGCATCGCGGTGTGGCGCACCATGTGGTACCTGCCCTCGATCGTGCCGGCGGTCGCCGCCGCGGCCGTGTGGCGGTGGGGTCTGCATCCTGAATTCGGCCCCATCAACTATCCCCTGAAACTGATGGGGCTGCCGGCTCCCCGCTGGCTGGCGGACCCGGACTGGATCGTCCCTTCCATCGTCTTCATCAGCCTGTGGGGACTGGGCAACTCCGTGCTCATCTTTCTGGCGGCCATCACGGGCGTGCCCCAGTCCTTCTATGAGGCCGCGGAGGTGGACGGTGCGGGACGCTGGGCCCGCTTCTGGGTGATCACCGTGCCCCTGACCTCGTCCATCATCTTCTTCCAGCTCATCATCGCCGTGATCCAGGCCTTCCAGGTCTTCACGTCGGCCTTCATCCTGTTTGGCTCCAACGCGGCTTCCTCCGCCGCGGGCCCGGGCAACGCGGCGCTCTTCTACATGCTGTACATGTATCGGAACGCCTTTGGCTATTTCCGCAACGGATACGCCTCCGCGATGGCCTGGATCCTCTTTCTGGCCGTGGCGATTCTGACCTTCGTGCTCTTCAAGACGCAGAATCGCTGGGTCTACTACGAAGCCGGGGACAACGTCACATGACGCTCGCCCTCCGGTACCTGATCCTGGTCGGAGGCGGCATCCTGATGCTGACTCCCTTTTTCTGGCTGGTCTCCTCCTCCTTCAAGACCCCCCAGAACATCTACATCTTCCCGCCGCAGTGGATCCCGAATCCCATCTACTGGCGCAACTATGTGGAAGTCTTCGATGTCATTCCCGTCATGCGCTTTGTCTGGAACACGGTCTACATCACGGTCTTCGCCAGTGTGGGGGTGATCCTCAGCTCGGCCATGGCGGCCTATGGCTTTGCCCGTCTGCGCTTCAAGGGTCGGGACCTGCTCTTTTCCTTCCTGCTCTCCACGGTCATGCTGCCGTATGTGGTCACCATGATCCCGGTCTTCATCATGTTCTCGCGCCTGGGCTGGGTAGATTCCTTCAAGCCCTTGATCGTGCCCCACTGGTTCGGCGGCCCCATCACCATTTTCCTGCTGCGCCAGTTCTTCCGCACCATCCCGCTGGAGCTGGAGGCGGCAGCGCGCATTGACGGGGCCAGCCGGCCCCGCATCTTTCTGCAGGTCATCCTGCCCCTGGCCCGCCCCGCGCTGGTGGTGGTCTCCATTCTGGCGTTGGTCTTCAATTGGAACGGCTTCCTGGAACCCTTGATTTACCTGCGCAAGCGGGAGCTCTACACCCTGGCTCTGGCGGTCAACTCCCTGAAGGAATTCGAGTCGGGACTGGACTGGACCCACTACATGATGGTGGTGGCCACCATCATGGTGGTGCCCGTGCTCATTCTCTACTTTCTGGCACAGCGGGCCTTCATTGAAGGCATTGTGCTGACCGGCCTCAAGGGCTGACCTGATTTCGCTCCGCTGGAGGCTCCTTGTGCCTGTCGCTGCTCTCCTTTCCGCACATGCATCGTAGGTGACACCGTGGAATCCCTGACCCCCGTTTCCGCCGCCTTTGTCTCCCTGAGTCCAAATGAGGATCGCGTGGTGCACAAGGCCGCCCGGATCCTGCAGGAAGAGATCCAGGCCCGCACCCTGCTGCAGCCGGAGGTGGTGACATCGATTCCGGCGTCCGATTCCATGATTTTCCTGGGTACGGGCCAGTCCCGCAGCCTGCGGGCATCCGGACTGGGAAACCTGCAGCCGACCGGAGATTCCCCGGATGCCTACCGGGTCGTCAGCCGGCCCAGCGCCGACGGCGTGACCGTCGGCATTCAGGGCAACAGTCCCCGGGCGGTGCTGTTCGGCGTCGGACGGCTGCTGCGCCGCATGCGCCTGGGCCGAGACCGATGGGAGATTCCCGCAGACCTGGACATTGACGCCGCGCCGAACTACCCCTTGATCGGCCATCAGCTGGGCTACCGCGACAAGACCAACAGCTACTGCGCCTGGGACATGGCCCAGTTCGACCGGTACATCCGGGAACTGGCTCTCTTTGGCACCAACGCCATTGAGTTGATCCCCCCGGGCACAGACGACCGGGACGACAGTGTCCACTTCCCCATCCCGCATCTGGAAATGCTGGGGGAGCAGTCCCGCATCTGTGACGAACATGGTCTGGATGTCTGGCTCTGGTTCCCCGTCATGCAGGACGACTATACGGACCCCGCGCAGATTGCCCAGGAACGGGAAGTCTGGCGCGAAACCCTGTCCTGGCTGCCGCGCCTGGATGCCGTCTTTGTGCCGGGCGGCGATCCGGGACACACGCCGGCTCCGGTCCTGCTGGACCTGTTGGCTCAGTTGGCTCCAGTCGTGAGCAGCCTGCATGCCACAGCCAAGATCTGGATTTCGCCGCAGGGCTTTGCCCAGGAGGATCTGGCATATTTCCTGCACTATCTGGCCACGGCACAGCCGGACTGGGTGGGTGGGGCGGTGCACGGACCTTGGGTCAACATCCGCATGTCCGACTTCCGGGAGCGGGTTCCGGACCAGTACCCCATCCGCAACTACCCGGACATTACCCACACCTTGAGCAGCCAGTTTCCCGTGCCGGAGTGGGATGCGGCTCTGGCCTTGACGGTGGGGCGCGAACCGGTCAATCCGCGGCCAGTGGACGCAGAGCACTGCTTCCGGTTCAGCCAGCCGGGTTCCATCGGCATGCTGTCCTATTCCGAAGGCTGCAACGACGATGTGAACAAGTTCATCTGGAGCGGCCTGAGCTGGAACGACCAGCAGGATGTCTTCGGCATCCTGGAGGACTATGCGCGGCTCTTCATCGACCCGGGCCTGACCAACGAGTTCGCCCATGGGCTGTACGCCCTGGAGCAGAACTGGCGCGGACCGCTGGCCATCAATGCCGGAGTGCACACCACCTTGCGCCAGTTCCAGGCCATGGAGCAGGCGGCCTCTCCGTTTCTGAAGCGCAACTGGCGCTTCCAGCAGGCTCTGTACCGGGCCTACTACGATGCCTACGTCCGGGAGCGGCTGGCCTACGAGACCAGCCTGGAAGTGCAGGCTCTGGGTCGCCTGCGGCAGGCCGCTCACACCGGCTCCCGCGTCGCCGTGCGGGCGGCTCTGGGGTTGTGGGATCAGGCGGCGCTGGCGCCCATTGCCCAGGATCTGCGGACCCGGGTCTTCCAGCTGGCCGAAGCCCTCTTCCACAGCATCCGCATGCAGTTGAGCGTGGACCTGTATCAAGCCCAGTACGAAACGCGCGGAGCCAACCTGGATGCCATCGACTACCCCCTGAATGATCGGCAGTGGTGGCGGGAAAAACTCACCGCGACGCTGAGACTGGCCACGGAGGCCGAAAGGCAGACTCGGATCCAGGAATTGCTGCAATGGCGGGACGCCACCCCCGGGGGATTCCGAGACGATCTGGTACGGCCCCACCACCAGGGCCGGGTACAGGGCTGGTCCGCCTACGCCGCGGACCCGGGCAGCCTGGAAGGGCCCAGCCGGCGTTTTCCATATCACAAGTCGCCTCTGCCCCTGCCTCTTTCCTGGCGGGGTGGCCTGGTCACCTTGGGCACCCACCCGCAAAGGGTGCGGTACACGAATCTGGAAGCCGGAGCGGCCTACGAACTGCGTGTGGCCTATGGCGGGCTCTCCCGCACGCGGGTCCGTCTGGAATCCGCGGAGGGCGTCCTGATCCATGACTGGGAAACCCCCGTCCAGCAGGCAGAGTTCCATTGCCATGACATTCCGGCCGAAGCCATCGTGGACGGCACGCTGCACCTGGTCTGGCGCCCAGAGCCCACACAGGGCGGATCGGGAGCCGTCTGCGACATCGCGGAACTGATCCTGTGCCGGAAGAGCTGGCTGACCTGAGGCGGCAGCCAAGACATTTCGGCCGCTGACAGGCGTGTGCAGGAGAGTGACCGTGGTGCGCCCCAACATCCTTTTCCTGATGAGTGACGAGCATCGTGCGGACGTGGTGGGCTTTGGCGGCGACTCCGTGGTGCGGACCCCGCGCCTGGATGCCTTGGCGGAAACGGGAGTGGTCTTCTCCAATGCCTACACCCCTTCGCCCATCTGCATTCCGGGTCGGCAATGCCTGATGTCCGGCCAGTTGCCGCGCACCTGCCGCACGGAGACGTTCGCGCAGGACCTGGCCCCGGGCTACATGACCTTTGCCCGCAGGTTGGGCCAGTATGCGTATCACACGGTCGCCGCCGGCAAGCTGCATCACACGGGGACGGATGTCCTGCAAGGCTGGAGCCAGCGCATTGGCTCTGAAATCCGCATGGGGGAGCGCTTCATCGCGAATCCCGATCGCGAGAGCTTCGCGGCCTTTGGCAACACGCTGCGCGGCCTCAAGTGGTCGGATGCCAAGGAGGTGCTGCGGGCGGGGGTGGGCCGGCCGCCCAGCCTGGTGGCGGATGAATATGCCCTGCAAGGCGCCTTGCACTTCATAGAGGCCTACTTTGCGGACCCCTATTTCGACCGGGCCACCCCGACGCGTCCCCTGCTGCTGAAGGCGAGTTTCAATCAGCCACACTACCCGTATCACACGGATCAGGAGAGATTCGAGCACTACCTGAACCGGGTGACTCCCTATGTGGACCCGGAGGTCTTTGATCACCCCTTTCTGTCTCAGCGGCAGGTCCGGCCTGGCGTCGATGTGACGGCACGGGATCTGCAACGGGCCACCGCCGCCTACTACGGCATGATTGAGTCTGTCGATGACTACTGCGGACAGATCCTGGATGCCTTGACCCATGTGGGCCAGGATTTGGACGAGTGGATCATCATCTACACTTCGGACCACGGAGAGATGCTGGGCGAACACGGCATCTGGGAGAAGCAGAAGTTCTTTGAAGCCAGTGCGCGGGTGCCCCTTTTCATTCGCTGGCCCCAAGGCCTGGCCGGAGGGCGGACCGTCACCCAGAACGTGAACCTGTGCGACCTCTTTGCCACGCTCTGCGATCTGGTGGGCATTCCCGCGCCCGCGGGCCTGGACAGCCGCAGCCTGGCGCCGCTGTGCCGAGGGGAGGCTGCGGCCTGGTCCAACGAGACCGTCTCCCAGTTCCGCGGCACGAACCTGATGATCAAGCAGGACGACCTGAAGTATCAATACTACGGGGAAGCCATGCCGGAAGTGCTCTTCGACCTGGCCGAGGATCCCCGCGAGCGCCGGAACCTGATTGACGAGCCGCGCTATGCTGCCGCGCTGAAAGACCTGAGAGGCCGCCGGGGGGAACTGGGATTTGGCCCCCATGCCGGCGTTCCCTACGTGAACGCCGGGTACGCTTGAAGAGGGCCCCGTTCTGGACAGACCACTCTCGGACAGGGCTCCCGAGAGCCACGGGCATGGATCGGGCCGGCATCGCGCCGCCATGCCGGCCATGGGGCTCTGCCGTCTTTTGCGCGTGCAGAGCCACACGGCAGGCTACAATGATTTCAGGCACGCCGGTTCCAGGAAACAGAAAGTCGCCGCATAGGCCCATGCGATGGACAATGTGATCAAGCAGGGTGACTGCATCGATCTGATGGCGCAACTGCCGGCGCAATGCGTCGACCTGGTGATTACCGATCCCCCCTTCGCCATTGACTTCCAGGCTGCACGCACCAACTACAACCGCACGGCAAGCCGGGTCATGGCGGGCTATCACGAAATCCAGGGCCATGACTATCGGGCCTTTACCCTGGCCTGGCTGTCGCAGGCCACCCGGGTGCTCAAGGATTCCGGCAGCATGTATGTCTTTTCGGGGTGGAACCATCTCAAGGACATGCTGATCGCCATTGATGAATGTCAGCTGACCACGGTCAACCATATCGTCTGGAAGTATCAGTTCGGGGTGGTGACCAGGCGCAAGTATGTCACGTCACACTATCACTGCCTTTTTGTCTGCAAGGATGATCGCCAGCGGCGATTTTATCCGTATGCCCGCTTTGACAAGTCCGCAAAGACTGCCAGTGGCGGGTCCGCACATTACCGGGACAAGGAGGATGTGTGGCACATCCAGCGAGAATACTGGAACGGCGACCGGAAGACCCCCACCAAGCTCCCCGCCGAGATCATCCGGAAGATCCTGGCCTACTCCAGCCAGGCGAACGATGTGGTGCTGGATCCGTTCCTGGGGTCGGGGCAGGTTGCCGTCGTCAGCAAAATGGAAGGCCGGCGCTACATTGGGTTTGAGATCGTGCCCGAGTACTGTGCGTTCGCCCTGGAAAGAATCAACTCTGGCCACTACCGCATCAAGGATCGTGCGCCAACGCATGCGGATGCACTGGCAATGTAGCTGGCCTGCGGGCCAGGGCCGGCATCCCCCGCAGGCCTGCACATCTGCACATGGCGAACGGGGCATGGAATCTCGTGGATGGGGTCAGTGCCGGGGTCAAGTTCGCTCCGACCGGTCGTTTCAGGACTGCAGCCTGTTTTTGCAGGGGTAACACAGACCCTCGCCCTGTCCTCCTGCTGATGGGGGTGCGGCAGTCTCCGCATCCGTGCGGTCCAAGCCCCGAAGCCACAACATGGTGTTGGGCAGAACGGATATCACCGCCTCGGGGAGAAGGAAACATTCTGCATTTCCCCTTGCGCGTGCCTTGCCCCGTCGTCGTTGCCCGTGCCGGAACAGTTGCAATTCATGTGGTCATACTGCACACTGGGGAGGGCCCTGTCGGAACTTCCGGAATTCCGATTGGCCGGTCGCACTGCCTGCCGGTCGGCCCCACAAGCCCCTTCCCAACTGAGGGCAGATCTTGAAATGGCACACCGGTCCTGATGGCCTCTTGGCTGGTGGATAATATGGGGAACAAGCCATTCGCAAAGGCCGCACAGAAGCAAAATGATCGTGAACCACGCCCCGCAAAACCTTGTCATGGGCGCTCTGGTCCAATGGACTGAAGCCAAAGGCTATGGAGTCATCACCGGCACGAGTGCCCGCGTGATTCACGTCCGTTGGGACGAGGAAGGGCACCCCCCGCAATTCTCCGCCACCGACCCGCCGCTGCAGCGAGTCCAGTTCCAGGGAGCCCAGCAGGTCCAGCGCAAGGCGACGGGAGAACGAATCATCTTGCAGGGCATGGTTGAAGCGCCGGATCCGGTTTGGCGCTGTCTGGTGGTCACAGGGAGTGGCAGCCCTGTGACCACCAATGTGCCGGAAGCGGATCTCCGCCCCATCGCCCTGACCGATCCGCTGGAACGATTCCGGGCCGGAGAGATCGGCTCATCCCAGCAGTATCGACTGCAGGAGGTCACCCGTTGGTACGGAGTGATGCATCGCAATGACGATCTCGTGACACTGGGGCATGTCCAGGTGGACATCAAGCCGCACCAAGTGTCCGTGGTGCACAAGGTGGTGTCCCACTATCCCCACCGTTTCCTGCTGTGTGACGAGGTGGGATTGGGCAAGACGATCGAGGCGGGCATGGCCCTGAAGGAGTTGCGCGCCCGAGGGAGTGCCCAGCGGGTTCTCATCATCGTGCCGCCGAATCTGATTCGGCAGTGGCAATTCGAGATGAAGACCAAGTTCAACGAGAGTTTCGCGGTGCTGAACACGGCGACCGTCCGTTTTCTGGAAGGTCAAGGATACGCGGACAATCCCTTTGTGCATCCGGAATTCTCCGACAGTGTGCTGTGTTCCGCCCATTGGATTGCAAATCCCAAATGGGCGAAGTTGTGCAGCGAAGTGGACTGGGATCTGGTCATTCTGGATGAGGCGCATCATGCGCGCAGCCGCCGGTACGGGAGCCGTGTCACCACGACTCGGCTCTATCGACTTGTCCGTGATCTGGCGCCGCCCGAGCATGTGGCGCGCCGGGGCATGCTGTTTCTGACCGCGACCCCGATGCAGCTGGATGCCCATGAACTGTATTCGCTGGTGGAACTCCTGGATCCCACGCTCTTCCCTTCGGAAGAGGCTTTTGAAAAGCATCGTCGCGCGGTTCCCGGTCTCTCCATGCTGGTCGAACGCATCCACACCCATGGATTTCCCCTGCCGGACGAGGATCCTGACCAGACGACCGAGCAGGTCGCTGCCTGGCTCAATCGGGATGCCGCGGCAGTGAGGTCGAGACTGGAGGCAGGTCAGGACGAGGTGACCGCCCTGGCCCACGAGCTCGCGGACTGCCACCGTCTCAGTGAAGTGTTGATCCGGAATCGCAAGGCCAAGGTGGGAGGCTTCATGCCGCGTGCCGCCTATCGCTGGGAGGTGGACTTGACCGCCGAGGAGAAGGCGGCCCTCAGGGCGGTGGAGGAGTACGTCCAGTATGGGTACCAGCTGGCAGAAGGACGCAAGGACAACGCCATCGGGTTTGTGATGGTGGTCTTCCAACAACTGATGTCTTCCAGCATTGCGGCCATTCGTGAGTCTTTGCACCGGCGCCGGGACAAAGTGCGGGGCCTGTCCATGAGACAAGAGTCTGCGCACGATTTGGAAGACTGGCTGGCGGAGGATCGCGATGCCAGTGATGTGGTGGAAGCAGGAGGTGTGGCGGACCACATCAACCAGGAACTCAAGTTCTTGGACGAGGCCTTGAACGTGCTGGCGAAAGCCAAGCGGGATTCCAAGGCGGAGGTGTTGGTGGCGCAGCTCACCCGCCTGTTTCAGGAGTTTCCCGAGGAAAAGGTGCTGGTCTTCACGGAATTCCGGGAGACCCAGCGGCACCTGGCGGAATTGCTCGCGGCACGGCACTGGGGCGTCCACTTGTTTCATGGCCAACTGAAACCGGAGGACAAGGACCGCGCTGTGGAGAATTTTCGGCAAGGCTCAGGCCCCCACATTCTCGTCAGTACCGAAGCGGGCGGCGAAGGACGCAATCTGCAATTCTGCCATTTGCTGGTCAATTACGATCTGCCCTGGAATCCCATGAAGGTTGAGCAACGCATCGGCCGGATTGACCGCATAGGGCAGGAACGCAAGGTGGAAATTTTCAACTTCAAGGTAAAGGGCACGATTGAAGAACGTGTATTGGATGTGCTGGAACATCGCATCCGCGTCTTTGAGGAAACCGTGGGGGGTCTTGACCCCATTCTGGGCGAGACCGAGAGCGACCTGCGCAAAATCATGCGCGAGGCAGAAGCCAACCGGTCGGCATTGATTGAAGCCATGGGCAGGCGTCTGGCGGAGCAAGTCCGCGATGCCCACCAGGCCGGACAACTGCTGGGCGATTTCATCATGGACACCAAGTCCTACCGTCGGGAGATTGCCGAGCGCATTGCGGATCGCCCCTCGCCCATTGACAATGAAGACCTTGAGCGCTTCATAGGGCACTTGCTGTCGGAAGTGCAGACTTCCATGAAGCAACAAGGCGATATCTTCCAATTGACTTTTCGGGGAGACTTCCATGACACTCACAGGCGGCGGTTCTTTGCAGGGGGACCGAAGTTGAATGCGGTGTTTCGTCCTGACCGGAGGCCTGACGCGGAAGATGTCGAATTCATGGCATTTGGCCACAGGATCATTGATGAAATTGTCACGCAGATTCTGGATGAGCAATACGAGGGTGTCACCGGCACACGCCGGATTCGGGAGAGCAAGGAGCTTCCTTGCACGGCGGGGTGGCTGTTTACGTGCCAGTTCACCATCCCTGGCGTGCGCGCTGAGGAGCAACTCGTGCCTGTCTTTGTGAGCGATGAGCGTGAAGTGAGTGAAAAGACAGGACAGCTGCTGATTCAGCGTGCCTGCCGCTTTGCACAGGAGGGAAAGATCGAACGCGCCGCCATTCCCGACAACCTGGACATGATCGAATCCGTGGTGAACCAATTCGCCAGCGCCAGAAGAGAGGAACTCCAGCACAAAGCCGAAAAGGAGGCGGGTGCGCGCATCGAGCGGGAGGTCGCCCGTCTCCAGGCCCGGTTCGACTACCGGGAACGTGTGGCCCAAGACCGTCTGGCAGCAACGCGCGCCACCTTGCAGAGCATTCAGTCCAGCGATGATGAAACACAACGCCGGATTTTGCCTGCCTGGGAAGCCAATCTCCGCCGGGACGAGTCCTTGCCGGACAAACTGGCCGAAGAACGCCGCCGCCAGATCGCCGAGGTGAAGAGACACCGCTATCCCATGGTCGACTGGGCGTTGAAGTCCCTGGGTCGCATTGAGGTGGTTGCCGCCGTATAGCATCCCCTTCCTGGACGGTCGGCAGCCGAGGCCGAGAAACAGCAGATCAGGACATTCCCAAGCGCAGCGCTTTCCTGGGCAACGCCCGCAAGGCAGCAGGGCCCCCTCCGACGCCTACGAGGTCACCGCATGTCCGCAGACAAGTCTGGGCGGTCCGGATCCAGCGGTGGTGTCCGCCTCTCCTTTCTTGCAACCAGAGACAAGTGACAGCGTTGGCCCGAATCATGCGAGCGCGCAGCATCTGACTGTGCGGGAGCGTGGTCGAAAATCAAGGGAGCGGGTTGGGGTGGAGCATGACAGTCCCCAGGTTGACGGCAAAACCACCTGCCATTGTGCACATGTTTGCCCTTCCAAGCCCTGGGCCGCGGGATGCGAAAGATACCTCCTCCGCATTCTTTGCTATATTCAAGGGGAATGACGTTGAGTGCGGCGCAATCGTGAATTGCAGTCGGAGCCGATAAACCCTTGAGGAAGCACTGGCAGGACAGGCATCATGGTCCGCAATCTTGAAGAGGAGACAGTGACGCGTCTCCACAAGCGCGCCGTTGGGCATGATCGTTCCATGGAAGAAGAAGCGCGCGCGATCCTGAGGGAGGCCGTGCAGCACGAGCTCGGGCCGCCGCTTCTTTGGTGGTGCAGAGCTGGAGATGCCTCCGCGCGAGCCACCGCGGTTTCAATGAGGCGGCGATGAGGTTCATACTGGACACCAACGTCATTTCCGAGCTGATGAATGACGCCCTCCCATCCTGAAGTCCTCTTCGGGACAGACAACGCGCCGACCCGTGACCTGTTCGTAACAGCAGTTACAGAGGCAGAGATGCGCACCGGTATCGCGTACCTGCCCTGAGGGCAGACGCCGTTGGGAGCTTGCGGTGGTGGCCAACCGTGTCTTTGGACAAATGTTTGCAGGACGCATGCTGCCGTTTGGCAGCGACGCAGCGCGCCTATGCAGAAATCGCTTCCATGCGACGCGCCGCCGGTCCGACCCATCTCACCGGCAGATTGCCAAATTGCAGCCGTTGCCCGTGTGCGTGGGATGGCTGTGGCGACGCGTAACGACCAAGATTTCCTGGGGGCCCAGATCGACGTCCTCAACCCTTGGGAAGACTTGCAATGGAAATGCCAGTGGTGCTCTTTCGCTTGCTGCAAGATCAGTGACGGTGAATCGATATCCTCGCGGCCGCAGGCCACAGACACTTGCTGATTCCACTCACATGCACTGAATCATACAGATGCCGCAAAGCCCATGCTCCGAATTGCACACACCCACGCCTTGCTGTTGATCCTCATGCTTGGGGCCCTGCTGCTCAACGCCTGCACATGGGCAGATGGTGTCGGGAAGTTTTCGGATGTCGTGCTCAATCGCACCCTGAGTCCAGGAGCCAAAGCCTTCGGTTGCCCGTTGGTGTGGTCCGATGAATTTGGCACCGCGGGGCTTCCGGACCCCGCAAAGTGGAAATACAACGTCGGAGCCGGGATATGGGGGAATCAGGAGTCGCAGTACTACACCGCGGCCAGAGCCGAGAACGCCCGCGTTCAGGACGGCCATCTCATCATAGAGGCGCATCAGGAGAGATGGAAAGGCCGAAGATACACTTCGGCCCGGCTGGTTTCCATCCAGGAATGGACATATGGACGATTCGAGGTGTCGGCCCAATTGCCTTCGGGACGGGGTACATGGCCCGCCATCTGGATGCTGCCGGATCTGCCCAAGTACGGGGGATGGCCGCGGGGCGGCGAAATCGACATCATGGAGCACGTGGGCCATGATCCCGACAGGATCCATTCCACCGTGCACACCCAAGCGTTCAACCACCGGATCGGTACGCACCAGGGTGCCTCCATCATGGTGCCGACTGCGCGCACGGGGTTCAATCTGTACGCGGTGGAGTGGACCCCGACCGAAATCAAGGGATTCGTGAACGACATCCACTACTTCACCTTCGACAATGAACGCCTGCAAAATCCCGATGCGGATGAGAGGCAATGGCCTTTTGACCATCCTTTCCATCTGATCCTGAACGTCGCTGTGGGCGGGAGCTGGGGCGGGCAGCAAGGCATTGATCCAGACATCTGGCCCCAACACATGAAAGTCGATTTCGTGCGGGTCTTCCGCTGCGGGGGGTAGCCGCACCTGCCGACCATGTCCGCGTGGTGTCCCCAAGAGCTGCAGCCGCAGGCCGTGCTGTGGGCCACGCGCACGCTGGGAGGGGTTCTCGAATGCGTGTGTTCACTTCATGGGCCGCTGCCAGCTGTTTTCAGGAGGTTGGAGGGTTGGAGACATGTGCCGCGGCACTGCCCACCACGCCAGTCTTTCGCCTGGGCAGGGCTGCCATAGCCGCTGTCGACCGACCAGAGATGGTGTCGATATTGTTGTGGCCGGCATTGAAAGCCGGCCAGTGCCATGTACGGCCGGTGCAAGGCCGGCCGTACACGGAATCCGCACGCAGAGCGTTACTCTGGCGGCAGCAGGACTGACACTGCATAGGTGTCCAGATACTCGGACGCGACGCGCTGCACGTCTTCAGCCGTAACGGCACGCACGCGACTGGGATAATCAATATCCACTGCGTGTCCGGCCCCCAGCATCTCGTACCAGCCCAGATCGAAAGCCCGTTCCTCTGCCGTTTCATGGCCCAGGAGGAAGTCTCCCAATTCGCGCTGGATGGCCAGGGCCAGTTCGTCCTCCGTGACCCCGTTGTCCCGAATGTCATGCAGGACGGCCAGAATATCCTCCACGACGGTCTCGCTGTATTCAGGCAACACGATGGCATAGACTGCCAGGTGACTGTTGCCGGCCCGGGAGGGGAAGAAAGACCCCGCCGAGTACGCCAGGCCCTGCTGGTCCCGAATGATCGAGAACACGCGGCTAGAGGCGCCGCTCCCGACGATGCTGTTCAGAACCTTCATGGCAGCATAGTCCTCGTGGGAAATGGCGGGTCCAGGGAAACCCATGACCAACCAGGCCAGATTGGCGTCTTCTTCTGTGGTGGTCACGGCAACAGGCTGGTCCAGCTCGATGCTGCGCGCACCGTGCTCCACCGGCAAGCCGGAGGCTTCCAGGGTTCCCAGCACAGTGCCCAGGCGCGCAGCCATCAGCTCGGCGTTGATGTTGCCGACCACGGTGACCACCATGTTTTCGGGGACATAGTGCCGGGCGTGGAAACTCTCAATCTCGGCCAGCGTCAGGCTTTCCATGGATGCGAGCGTGCCCTGTGCAGGATTGCCGTACCCGCTGTCTCCATAAAGAGTCAGCAGGAGCTGATCGTAGATGACGCCGAAATTGTCATCGCCCTGCGCCTCGATGTGCAGCAGGCGGTCCCGCTTCAACCGGTCGAACTCTTCTGCGGTGAAGGCCGGAGCCGTCAGCACGTCCAAGTAGACGGGCAATGCCTCCTGCCAGGTATCCGCCGTGGCCACCAGAGTCACGTTGGCCATGTCCGGCAGTTGGGACTGTGACAGGGAGGCGCCCAGATTCTCTATGACGGCGAAGATTTCTTCCTCTGTCCGACTCTTGGTGCCTCGCAGCAACAACGTGTTGGTGAAGGAGGAAATGCCCGCCGAGGCCGCGGATTCCACCGCAGTGCCGGCACCTACAAAGGTTTGGAAGGCCACCACGTTGGTGGAGGGGTCCTCACGCAGGATCAGCCGCAACCCGTTGTCCAGGGTCAGGATCCCAGCTTCAGCATCCGTCGCCGTTGCCATCGCCGTTGCAGGAGCCATCCGGACTTCCAGCTGTGTCCCCAGCGCAATGTATCTGCGGGACACGTCAATGACGTCCTCCACCGTCACGGCGCGCACGAGATCCATATATTCAAAGATGTCCAGGGGGTCTCCGGCCACAGTGGTGTAGAAACCCAGGTACCAGGCCAAGCCCACACTGCTTTCGGTGGCGCGTTCTATGAGCGCCACCAGCACTTTCCGGGCGGTGTCCACTTCCGCCTGTGCCACATTCCCTTCCAGAATGCGTTCGATCTCGCGCAGCAGCGCGCTGCGAGCGACCTCGGTCTCTCCCAGTGGATACTGCGCATTCATTCTGAAAATGGCAGGCAGGCGCGTGGTGAAGTAATAGGCGTCGGCGCTGGTGATCACGCCCAGATCCCGTATGACATTGCGATAAATGCGGGAACTGCGGTTCCCGGACAGCACATACAGCAGAACATCCATGGCCGCCACGTCTTCAAACTCCGCCACTGGAGGCGCAGGCCAGGCCATGAACAGGCGTTCCTGCTTGACTTCCCGCGGGAGGAAAACCTCCTCCACTGCGGTCCTGGGTACGGGAGGGGACGGATCAGTCAGGGGCAGTTCCCGGGCCTCCATGGCACCGAAATGGGCCTGGATCCGGTCCAGAGCGCTGTCGGGATCCATGCCGCCCGAAACCACCACCGTCATGTTGTTGGGCACGTAATACGTATCCAGCCAATTCAGAAAATCGTCACGCGCAATGCGGGCCACGGTCTCCTCAGTGCCCAGAATGGGCTGGGCATAGGGATGTGCGCCATAGTAGGCGTTCCAGACCTGGTAAAAGAGATAGGAGTCGGGATTGTCGTTGCGCTGATCGCCTTCCCGCAGCACGACCTCCCTTTCCCGGATCAGTTCCTCCTCGGCAAAGAGGCCGTTGATCAGGATGTCGGCCACCAGTTCAATCGAAGCTTCGATGTGTTCGCTTGGCACCGACACGTAATAGTGTGTGTAGTCAAAGGATGTCGAGGCATTGGAAGAACCGCCCCAACCCTCCACGACTGTATCGACATCTTCAAACCGGGCGGAACCCTTGAATATCATGTGTTCGAAGAAGTGAGCAATGCCATTCAGTTCTGGAGGTTCATGCACGGCCCCCACGCCGATCCAAACGTCCACCGTGGCCACCGGAGAGCCTGCCTTGGGGGCCAGCACCACGGTCAGTCCGTTGTCCAAGGTGGAGATGACAATATCGTCGCGCATGGATTCCAGAGCCAGGATTGGGGTGCCGGTTCCCGGAATCAGGAAGCCTCCCCACAACCCCAAAGCACACATCAGCGCCATTCCGAATCGAAGCACGGGTCCAGGCATGAGTCATCTCCTTGAAATCTTGAGACTGCGCATTGCAAGGTCAATGACAAGTATAGAAAACAGACGGGATCGGAGCATGGGAAAGTGACCGTCATGGAGACGCGCAATATCTTGCAGGGACATCCCGGTCTGGACCATGTGCTCAAGGTGAAACAGAGCCAGTGTAGCAAGAGCCCCTTGGAATCGGACGGGTGTCCCTTTCTGGCCACTTGACAACAGCTGCACATTCCAGTCCCTTGCCAATGTCAGGCTGAAGACGCGTGCCAAGAATGCGTTGTGTGGCTGAAGTTGGCAGGGGTGGAGTCCTCTTGAACTGCCATCAGCCGCCTTCTGACAGTCTTTCTCCAGCTGCATTGATCTTGCTCGTCACCTGCGGAATTGCTTAGATGGAACCCTGCTACATCAGGCGCAACGGCTTCAGCCGATGGCGCAGGGCACGCAGGGCAGCTTCGAACTCTGCGCGACGCATGGTCTGGGCCACCAGCAGCTGGCTGGCTGCTTCCAAGGACATTGCTTCCCCATGCTGCCGCGGCAGCATTGCGCAGGAATCCCTTTACAGGCATCCTGCTCACCCCATTGGACCCACAAAGGTACTGCTATCATCATGGGAGGCCTTTCGTTTCAACCATTGCATTCTGAACCCCCGTTGACATGGGCACTACACATGACATCAGGGCCCAGGCTGTGGCTCGGGCAGTTTTTGAGGCCATTCAGCCCGACCTGGTGATTCTGTTCGGTTCCCGCGCCCGGGGAGATTACCGTCCCGACTCTGATATAGATCTGCTGATTCTGTCTTCTGCATTGGACCCGGAGTTTCAGGACAAGGCATCCCGTGCAGCCTTCAGCACAATGAGACAACTGTTTGATCCCGAGATCAATGTGGAATTCTTGCCCATGACCTCCCAGCAATTTCACAAAGCCCGCGTCGCGCCCAATCATGTGGCGGGGCAGGCATGCCGCGATGGAGTAACCATGGATGGTGAGCATCCTCCCTTTCCCCCTGCCGGAAAACCCGATGACTGGCCTGATATCGAACAACGCTTCACTGTGGCCTGGCGCAATCTTCATGACTTGAAACTCAACATTGAAGCGGGAGCCTCACAGGAACTTGTGGGCTTCTTGGCCCAGCAGACCGTGGAAAATGTATTGAAAGGCTGGATTTCAGCCTTGGGAGATCCATATCGAAACCTGCATGACATTGCCGATCTGACGAATGTCATACGCCAACATCCCTCCGAGGTCGACACCAACGCCGGGGAATCTCTGACATGGCTCACGAAGTATGCCGTAACATACCGGTATGAGGGGGCCAGAGTGGAGATGGAAAGTCCGGCTGATCTGTTGGAAGCAGTAACCCATCTGTGCAATGCCATCTGGAAAAGAGCTGTTGTCCTGACCGGACGGAAGAATGTTCCGGGACCCCTTGATGCTTCTTCCTGATGGTCCCGGTTGCTCGAATCACGAAAGCCCTGCTGCGAGTGGGAGAAATGCCTGTCGTGGGAACAGCATCCCAGACAGCCGTATAGATGGGCAGAGGATGGAATTCGTACTCCCATGGCAGGCCCACAGGACATTGTGTTTCCGCCTTTCCGGAATCCGAGGACGGACGGATTGTGCCCGCTCCTGCTGCGCAAACAGCTGTCTGTGGGGTTGGGATCTGCTGAGAAGGGCCAATGACTTGAGTTGTGGGTGGTGCACCCGGTTTGCCGTCTGCCCTGCGCCCCGATGACGGACCGGGCTGTGCAGACGGCAAGTTCGGTGGAAAGCGTCTTGGGATTTTCTGCCACCCGACAAGGGGGCAGCACCCGACACAGATTCTCCCAAGTCCCTCGTTATTAGCCTTGGGTCCCATTCTCAACAGGAAACCCGCATGGATGGCGCTTTCTGCCCGCATCCTCAAATACTGGGAGGAAAGACGGGTTTGGCTGAACTCCTCTGCTGTGTCCAGAATTGCATATCAAGCAACTGTGTCCTGATTTCCCGATTGGCATTAAACTTAGAGGGTCATATATTTAACGAAATCGTTGGCCATTAAACCTTGTTTAATTCTGCAAACGGCATGAACCGCGGCAAAACCGGCGAATACAGAATTCGGCGCGCAGGGGGGGAGAGCATCCGTTCCTTCGTTCCCTTTCCTCTGCCGCCCAGACCGCCCATCGTTTGGGAAGGTACATTGCACCAAGATCTCGAAGCTGCGAATCTCGCCTTGGGGCGACTCGACGGCGTCGCGGCTGCGCTGCCCAATCCGCATCTGTTCCTGTATTCCTACGTACGGAAAGAGGCAGTCCTTTCTTCCCAGATCGAAGGCACACAATCGTCTCTTTCGGATCTCCTGCGTTTTGAACTGAAGGCAATGCCAGGGATACCCCGCGGCGATGTAGAGGAATGTTCCCGCTACATTCGTGCCCTGGAGCACGGGCTGCAACGGCTGGAAGAAGGATTTCCCTTGTCCAACCGACTGCTCTGCGAGATGCACAGCATCCTGCTTTCTTCTGGCCGCGGGAGCAGTCAACTCCCCGGTCAATTCCGTGCTTCCCCGAATTGGATTGGAGGCACTCGTCCTGGCAATGCCCACTTTGTCCCACCGCCCCCTACGGAATTGGCGGAATGCATGGGGCAACTGGAACTTTTTCTCCATGCGAGGGAAGATGGATTGCCTACGCTGGTGCGCGCAGGGCTTGCGCATGTGCAGTTTGAGACAATTCATCCCTTCCTGGACGGAAACGGGCGCATAGGCCGCATGCTGATTACGTTGCTGCTGTACCACACCGGCATCCTGCGCACTCCTCTCCTCTATTTGAGTCTGTATCTGAAACAGAATCGGAGTGCCTATTACGAATTGCTGGACCAAGTTCGCCTACAAGGTCACTGGGAAGCATGGCTGACGTTTTTCCTTCAAGGAATTCAGGAAACAGCTGACGATGCTGTCTCCACTGTCAACCGAATTTCCCAGATTTTTGCGGTGGATCGTGACCGGATTGAGACCACCCGTCGTCGCATGGGTTCCGCCTTGCGTGTACATGAAGCCTTGATGCACCGTCCTGTCACCACCATCACAGATGTGTGCCAAGGGACGAATCTGACCTTTCCTGCGGTGTCTGCCGCCATGCAACTTCTAGCGGATCTTCAGATTGCGGCTGAAATTACGGGCAAGGCTCACAATCGGATCTTTACGTACCGCCGTTTCCTGTCTGTACTGGCCGAAGGCACGGAAACCACTTGATCGCCGACACGGTACAAGAGACCAAGATTCCCGTTGTTTGGCAGTCAATCCATCGTAGGGGGATCAGCTCGGGGAACTCCAATTCACTCCAGGCTGTTGTAGCCAGGTACTTGCCGGGGTCCGTGTCTGGATAAACCTTAGGATCAGACAGGTATCCCGCCTGTCGCGGCCGGGGCAACATCAGTCTCCTGCTCAGGCCTCTTTGATGGGGGGAGGGATGCTATCCTCCCTCCCAACACTTTCCAAGGCACGTCGGGTTGAACCGGTACCGATCTCATTCGCAGCCTGGATCCGGGATGGTGGTTCCCGTCATACGAGCCCAAGAGGGATCAGATGATGCATGTGTCCACAGCGCAGACTGTCTCAAAGCCGACCTAGATCACGCCTTAGCGAAAACCCGGCGGCGGCGGCGAACAGGTCGATACAGGTGGGCTTCCGTCGAGCTTGGACCGTCGCCTCGGGGAGCACCAAGCCGGACTCGGCCACCACCCATTGATCCATTGTGTGCTTCGATAGGGGCATGTCAATCAACATGCTGAACTCCCATGCCATCTCTGGGACCGGACGCAGACTGCAGATGGGGTATTGTAGGGTCGCCTGAACCCCGGGGTGGGACTACGGTGCCGGTACGGCCGCGGCGCCAGGCAAGAGTGCGGTCGGCAGGCGGGCCTGCAGCAGGGCCGCCGGGCGAAACTCCTCGCCCACCACGCAGGGCAGCACTGATTCGGGGTGTCCGGCCGTGGCCAAGGCCTGGGCGAGCCGGTGCGCGCCCGCCTGCGCTTTCCTCACTCGTCCCTGATTCATCTGCACGGCAGCTTCCACCACCACCAGGAAGGAGGAGTCCGTGGCGGGCAGCCGGATCCGGGCCAGCAGATCACAAGGCAGCTCGGCGGCCAGGTCCAGCTGGTCTTGCAGGCCCAGTTCCTGTGCCGCGGCCAGAGCGGTGCCGTAGGCGTCCCGGTCCCGGAACAGCTCCCGACAGGAGAGATCCCCGGCTTGGAACAGAGAGCCATACACCCACTGGAACACGGCCACCAAATGCTGACGCACCTCCTCCTCCAGACGGTCGCCGCGCAGGGAGCCGGTATGGCGATTCAAATCGGTGCGCAGTTCGTCCTGCCCGGTCTGCAGACGTGCCATCTTCTGCTCCATCCGGGCCATCACGCCGATCAAGTCGAGCAGCACTTCCTCCCGCTGCCGTTCCCGATTCGGATCCTCTGGGGACATGTCACTGATAGCCTCCCACTTCTGCTGCAGCCGCCGCGTCTCACTCTCGCCGACCTTCGGGGCCATGTGCCACAGTACCTGCAGCGACCAGCGCAGCACGGCATCGCCCAGACGCAGCAGACCCGTCGCCGGCACGGCCGCGACCTGGCGGACCAAATGGGTACCCTGCTGCCGCAAAGTGCCCACGGCCTGCGTGCCCGCGGTCGCCGAACGGGCCAGCCCCTGCAGCCCAATCTGCAGTGCCCGCGTCAGCAGATTGCGGACGGGGATCGGTTCCGCCTCGGGCGGCCGGGGCACCGGGGCGGCCTTGAGTTTCACGCGTCGTTCTCCTGGGCTCCTCTGTGGCAGGAGTATGGTCTGATCATTGTAACGCTTCCGCATGCTCACGGGTAGCCCCCATGGTCAGGGGCTGCATCCAAGACAGCACACCATGCGAATTCAATCCCCCCCATATCCGCTTAAGTCGAGGTATTGACTGATCCGTGGATCGGCGGAGCAAGTTGGCATGGATGTGAATGTTGTCCGGCGAAGTGTGGCAAGAAATCGATCGTGCAATCGATTGCACGATCACCTGCATATCCCGATCATCTTCAATGTGAAGAAGTTCAAACAGGCGATCCGGGACGGGAGGCAGACACCCTCGCCGCACCGAATTGTCTATTTTCTCTCGTATGCAGTCTGCCAGAGCGGATGATGGCATCTGACACAGGGCAATATAGGCCACAGTGCCTGGCAAGCCAGGAATTTTCGTGTCGTCAAAGCGGACGGGAAGAATGTATTCCTGTTTTTCCTTCAGAGCCCGTTCTTGGACACTGATCCGTTCCAGATTCGGCCGTACCTGGGTGGCATATGCCTGGGAGACAAACAGGATGCAGTTAACTGTACTTATATAATCTGGCCGGCCGCAGGTGCACATCGCTTGGGCTATCCTGGCGGTGTGCGGATCGCTGGGGGGCTCTGCACAGCGCGCGGCGGTGCCCCTTGGCACCGTACAGACCCATGAACAGGATATATCTGAGTTTGTGACTTTAAGGTATATCAGTCCCAAACAGAAGCAGACAACCTACATTGCCCTGATTGAGCATGATCAACTGTCTGTGCGCAAAGCAGCACCGGCTCCGTTCACACATTTGGAGACGGCTTTCCAGCCTACTGCATTCTCCCAATGGCAGAGACACAGTTGTTTTGTAGTGCCTGGTTTGCAGCTAAGAGGCCAGACGGATACGCATGAAGTGGATGGCGGTGTGTACTGTTTCAATCATCGCCGGGAGGGTGTCAGGATCATAAGTCCTTCGCCCCGAACCTATACCGTCACGGAAGGTCCTGACGGTGCCTTGTCCAACGCGCAATCGCTTTCGGGCGGCCAGCTGGGTTATGCCCGTTACACCATTTCCGTGGTGTACGACCTGGACTATTGTGTTGCCACCGCCTGCTGGGAGCAGGAGACGGATGTGGAAGGCGACGATGTTTTTAACAGCAACTGATGACTGGGTCGTGCCTTATGGCAGGGGGGATTGCGATCCCCCCCTGCCCCGCCAGGTCAGAATGAAATGAGGAAGCAAACCAGAAATGTGGGTGTTCAGAGATCCGAGGTATGCGTTGGCATGGCTGGCCTCCCGGTTCAAGATGAAGCAAATAGGCCGCATCGCGCTGTTTGCGCTGGCCTTGCGCCATGCCGGCTATCTGACGTTGGCCATGTCTCCCGTCACAGGCCCCGAGATTTTCTACTGGACAGTTTATTTCTACCCGGCATTGGTGGTGGTCTGGGGAATATGGAAGGGACATCAGGTCATCGGCTGGTCCGTACTGTGGTTCCTAGGCCTCAATATAGTGGCACTTTATGCCGCGGCCCGGGCCAGTCCCGGTTTTGCATCCCCGTTCAGCGACGGGGCATCTTTCTCCCTGTTTGTGTGGGGACTGGCCCCGTTTGACGCGGCCACATTCCTTATCCTCTATGCCGTCTGGTTCTGGGACAGAAGGTTGCCTGCCCCGAAGGCCGATTGCCTGCAGAAGCCCCCGCCATTCGTGCCCCAGGAGAGTCGCATGGTGCGGTTCTTTTTGCCCGGGGGTACAGTCCTCTTCCTACTCCTGGGACTGGGTCTATCGCTCATTTTGTACGGGGCCAATCCTGCTCTGCCTGCCCACGAATGGCGTTGGCCCAGTTGGTTGACGTTGACAGAAAACCAGTACACCGCCTTTGCACTGTTTCACGTGGTGTCCCTGACGGCACTGGCTTCCTTGCTGTTTTTCGGAGTTTGGCAGCGTCGCAGCGACATCATCGAAGCAGGCTGCTGGCTGCTGCTGCCCGGCCAAATAATCACCGTGGCCTGGTCCCCGTGGCAACCCTCCCTGATTGCCGGCACGCTGATCCTGTGGCTCCTGTGCGTCTTGGCCCTGTGGCACCAGGATTTTCCCATGGTCCTGCGACAGACCCGGAGAGGGGCGTAGCGGGGCCGCAGGGCGCAGCAGGCCAAGATCATGGAGCACACTCCCGGAGTATCCCACATTCAATCGCCTCCAGCACTTTATCCGGGATCGGTGTCTGCGCGGGGCGTCCTTCCTGACTCGATCAGACGTGCCCTGGAAAGTGTTGGGGGATAGCCTCCTTCCCCCATTGAAGCCCGTTGGGCCTGAGCGGGAGACCGGTGCTGTCGGGCCGAGAAAGTCGGGCACCTGTCTGATTCTCTGGGATCGGCTGACAGAGCGATGCGGGCGCGATTTGGACCGGCCAAGTCCCTGATTCTCGCGTCCGCCGTACTCCCAAGACCCTCAGAGGCGATTCCCGGCCCCTTGCAATCGGTACCACAGGAGATCAAGGAGAGAGGCGAGAGACACTACGAAGCAATTCCGGGCCGGTAATGGACTGTATGCACCTTGGGACGACCCGCCCGGGGCCGGGGCGAGGGTCGCGGCTGTTGGGTATGTCACAAACGGGTGTTTGCGGGACAGGTTACCGGCTGAAATCACAGGCAAGGCCCACAATCGGATCTTTGCGTATCGCCGTTTCCTGTCTGTACTGGCCGAGGACACGGAAACCACTTGATCACCGACACGGTACAAGAGACCAAGATTCCCGTTGTTTGGCAGTCAATCCATCATAGGGGGATCAGCTCGGGGAACTCCAATTCGCTCCAGGCTGTTGTAGCCAGGTACTTGCCGGGGGTCCGTATCCAGATAGACCTTGGCTTCCGGGGGGCCCTTGAAGCGTCCATGCGACCAACGCACTTCAATGTGCCCCTTTACTTCTCGCGCCTCATGCAAGCATTTATCCTGGTATATGAACGCCCAGTCCACTCGGGGCTGTCCCATATCGGAAGGAGAGGAGACTTGGAAATCCAACAGCTTAAATCTCTGGTTCCAGTCCCAAGGCGAATCGACACGCAGCCGCACAGGCTGATCGTTGTTCTTCAAACCCAGAATGAAATATGGACAGGGACATAGCCTGATCAGCCTATGCACCATCAATGCCTTGAGATTTTGCCCCTTAAGATTCCGTTTCCATTTCGCGGCCGATTTTTGGCTGACCAATTTGCTGAAAGCAATGTAGCGCTCCTTCGTTGAACCAGGCCAGCCAGTCCCTAAAATCTTCTTCAGTTCCTTTTGTTGTGCCTTATTCAGGTCTTGTACCTGGTCTGGCAACCGATTGCCGCTGGAGCCGATTTCGCTTTTGACAGCGGCGTATAGGGACTGAAACTCGGAAGGAGCAATTGTCAGAAACCAATTATCCTTTCTCTTGCGTTCCGTGCTCAGCAACCGTTCAAAGACATGGGGGGGACTGGAGTTGTGCAAGACTTTTGAGTTGTACTTGCAACTGACAAGATAAACCCAGTTCACCCGAAGGTCTGCCGGAACTGATTCATCACCGATGCGTGGTTGCGGTCCCTTCCACTCCACGCGGTGTGGCAAAACACCGCCCAATCCATCTTCAGCCTGCAGGAAATATCGGCCATTGCAAAAAGCCTGTACCATAATGGATTGCCATTTGTGAACCGACTCTGTCAGACTACGCCATTTGTCTTCTTCTACATTCAGCAGAGTATCCGGCGGTCCATTTTCCAATGCATCCTCAATATCTCCATAGATACCGGTTATACCCAGCCCGGTAGCGAGTTCGGTTGCAATGGTGCGCTGGCTAGGAGACATAATCGTACTGTCTGCACTACATTACAAATCTTCTCCGTGACCCAACTTCCAGAGGCGTTGACAGTCAGATATATTCTTCATTTCGAAGACATCACAAATGGGCTTTCCCTCTCCCATTGCCATCCGCAACGCCTTGTCGCCAGCCGAATCTCCTTGGGGTTTGTCTGTGGTCAGGAGTATGTAAGGAAGTCGTTTTTCCGAAGGCAGCAGATGGAGAACGCTGGCTTTGCCCAAGGCTTTCCACAAAGTGTCTGTACGTTTGAGGCCGGGTCGAATCCCGGTGAAAGCGCCACTGATGTCAAAGTAGTAGATTGCATCGTTTTTTGAACGGGCCTTGACATTGACTTCAACACCGATACTCTGCAGCTTGAGATCGCTCTGCAGGATTTCAAAACCGCAGGTGGTCAACAGTTCCTTGCCCAGTTTCCGAGCCATGGTCCCCTGATGAGTGGCTCTCTGCTGAAAATCCGCAATCGCCCCATTGACATCGGTCTGTTGCTGAGTGGCTCTCTGCTGAAAATCCGCAATCGTCCCATTGACATCGGTCTGTTTGAACTGGATTCTCATTCCAGGCACATCCAATTGGTCTGCTGTTTCCGGCCTTGTTTCGGTCTCCCTTATCCGCCTTTGCGCTATATCCACATACTCCTGCACGAGATCAAAACCGGCGTAGCCCCGCTGGGTTTCCAAAGCCGCAATCGCTGTCGTACCGACACCGATGAAGGGATCCAAAACCAGATCCCCTTCATATGTGAACAGGTTGATGAGCCTGCGCGGCAGCTCCACAGGGAAAGGAGCCGGATGACCTACACGTTGGGCAGATTCCGGGGGAAATTCCCACACATCGGTGGTATAGGACATGAAGGCATCGCGGGTCATGGTGCTGGCAAAAGGTCGATTGCGTTCCTTTCTGTCCTTTACATTCATGACTCGGGCGAAACTGGCTTTGCTCGCCACTATGATGCGTTCCGTAACATCTCGCAGGACCGGATTGGAAGCCTTTTGAAAACTGCCCCAAGCACAGGACCCGGATGGTGCTTCGGCCTTGACCCAGATGATTTCCCCTCTGAGCAGATAATCCAGATCCTGCAGAATGCCGATTACATCGGCAGAAAGGGAACGATAGGGCTTGCGTCCCAAATTGGCCACATTCACGGCGATCCGTCCACCCGGCTCCAGTTTGCGGTAGCACTCCCTAAAAACCGCCTTCAGCATATCGAGGTGTTCCAGATAACTGCCGGGCACTCCGCCCTGCCCCATGGCCAATTCATATTCCTTGCCCGCGAAATACGGCGGCGATGTCACCACCAAGGCCACTGAATTGTCTGGCAATACCTTGCCAGAGGGATCAGCAGCCACACTGGCATCCATATCGCGCGCATCGCCTCTCCAGATATAGTCAATGCGCTGCCGTGGAAGAGGTTCGCCTTCGGGAGTAGGCAGATCGAGCTTTTCAAAGCGATTGTAGAAAAGATTTGCATCATGCCCTTCGCGCTTGGAAGTGCCGAATGCTTTGGTGCGGGTCTTGATGCTAGCAGTCAAGTTGAATTTCTTTCCTTAGACACTTAACAGTGTGCAATGCACAGCGCACCCTCATTTTCCTTTGCAAGGATCCATCATCTAGGCCAACTCTTTCAAGTATAAACCAGATTGTATGTTTGCCTTGGATGCAGACCGGTTCCAAAAGGTGAACTTCTTGGGAAAGGCAATGTCAACTCATGCTGCATTGATAGCCGTTTGCCGCTACCTGCTGCCGAAATATCTCGTGGTCCAGTTCCAGTCCGAATCCTGCGGTCCCCGGAAACTGGATCAAGCCCTCATGAACAGCGTAACCTGGCTCCAGGCCTGTGGTCGCGGCTTCGTCCCATTCCACAAAGCCGAACCTCTCTATTGCGGGCACCAAGTGGCCTGTCACGTAATTGCCTATGACGCGGCCGTAATGATGCGGGGCGGCCAGCACATTCCATTCAGCCAGTTGCGGACCCAGCTGCAGCCAGTTTGTGAAGCCATAGGAAAAAATGTCGTACTGCACGACATTGACAAGACCGTCCCGGGCCCAATCCAGCAGAGCGGGCGCAGCCCCTCCTTCCCCGTCGGCCACATGGACGTTCAGGTCCTCTTTTTGCAGCCACTGCTGGAGATCCTCGTACAGTACTGGATCTTCGTGGAACGCCTCTTCCAGCCAGAAGAGATCCGCGTCTGCGGTTTCCGCCAAGACGCGTTTGGCGATATTGAGATTGTACCCGTTGTTGGCATCGATCATGATCGCGCATTCCGATCCCACCGCCTCACGCACTCCCCGGATCACGGCAATGTCACGCATGGTACCGGCCTCCAGGGGCATATGACGGGCTCCGCGGCCTACCTTGATTTTGAAGGCGCGGTGTCCGTTGTCGTAGCCGAACCGGGCCTCCTCCTGCATCAGGGCCACCGCCGCGGCATCGTCATCCAAGTGCAGATCGTCAATGTAGAGTGAGGTGTCGTAACAGGGCACGCCCTGGGCGACTGCGTCCTCCTTGCCCCGCCACTCTGCCAGCAGGGCCCGGACTGACTGACCCGACATGCGAGCCACAAGGTCCCAGAGCGGAAACTCGAAGTCCTTCCACTCCGTCCCAGGGCCTGTACCGGCCCCGAACACATCCTTGAGGGATTTTCCCAGCAAGGTGCCGGCCTTGTCTCGGGGACAGTTGGACCAGCCTGTGCCGACATGCCCATCATCCGTTTCCAGACGCATGATCAGCGTCTTCAGGTCTTGTCCGTGGACTGACAAGCGGGAATTCATGCCCGCCATACGCGGGCGTCGACCCGGCAGCGCAGCCCATTCCACCCGCACGATACGCGAATCCAACATGGTCAGTCCTCCATGCGCAGAATGCTGCGGGCCACCTCGCCCCGCGCCAGAACCGCAAAGGCCTCATTGACCCCCTCCAGAGGAAATTCGCGGCTTACCAGCTCATCGATCTGGATCTTGCCCTCCTTGTACAACTGAACAATCCGGGGAAAATCAATGTGGGTCCGGGCCGAACCATACAAGGATCCGATCACGGTCTTCTCTGCGACCCACATGCGGGCATCCATCTTCAATTCCGTGTCAACCGGGGCGTGGCCCACATACACAGTCACGCCACGGGGACGTGTGCACTCCAGGCTCTGGATGAAGGGAGCTGCCGTCAGGCCGATCGCCTCAAAGGCATAGTGGGCACCGGTTCCACCTGTAATCGAGCGAATGCGTTCCACTGGATCCTCCTTGCTGGCGTTCACAACATGAGTGGCGCCGAACTCACGTGCCATGTCCAGCTTGTTGTCCAGCAGATCCACGGCAATGATGGGTGAGGCATTGACCAGGCGCGCGCCCTGAATACAGTTCAGGCCCACGCCGCCGCAGCCAAAGACAGCCACGGAACTGCCGGGTTCCACTCCCGCGGTGTTGATGACGGCACCCACTCCCGTCATCACGCCACAGCCGATCAAGGCTGCCTTGTCCAGCGGCATGTCTTTCGCTATCGGAACCAAGGAGGCCCTCTGCACCATTGTCCGGGTGCTGAAGGTGCCCAGTCCGCTCATTTTCGGCATCGGGTCACGGGTGTCTGGAAACAGCGGGGCATTGGACTGTGGGGTTTCCATGCTGCAGACTACGGGATGTCCTTTCTGGCAAGCCTCGCAGTAGCCGCAGCTGGGCTTCCAGGAAAGGACAACATGATCACCAACCTCAACGTCATGGATATCCTCACCTACAGCCTCCACGATTCCGGCCCCCTCGTGTCCCAGAATGCAAGGCAACGGGATGACCTGAGACCATTCCCCCTTGACTACATGCCAGTCGGAATGGCACACCCCACTGGCCACGATCCGCACCTCAAGTTCATCGGACTTGAGCGGCGGCAGTTCGAACTCCATGATTTCCAGCGGTGTATTGGGTTGGTGCAGAACGGCAGCGCGCATCATTGTCCCTCCTAAAGCCCCTTCAGGGACATGTCATACAGATACTTTAATTGACAGGATCAATTGTCTATTCCAACGCGAGAAATGCCAACTCCGATTCTTTTGATCCTGTCAATCTTCAATGGAGCCATAGCCTAATAGCTATGGAGACTGTCAGTGCCGAGTCTTAAGCAGCGGTTCTGCGCACAGCTTCAATGGGGCCATAGTTCAACAACTATGGAGATCTGAAAGCGACCATCCAATGTATCCGCGCTGTCAATCTTCAATGGAACCATAGCCTAATAGCTATGGAGACAGTATCTTATCGGCAATTTCCGCCCTGATTCGGACAAAACAACAGAATTTCAACGGGGTTTGGATTTTTCACTGCGACACAACCTGTTTTAATTTTAACCTGTTGTCCGCAGATTGTTGTAGGAGTTACGCAGTTGCAAGGGATTCAGGGGTATGGGACAGCGACAGCAGGTGCCGCGTTGTCCCCCTTCAGACACCTGCCCGATGCATCCTGCCCGCTGCCACCCGGAAGACACCATGAATCCCAAGATGGTCACGCCGGATCGATACCGAGGCGTGGTGGCCGGAATCCCAAGGCCTGGTGCCGCGGCGGCCCGGGTCTTGATCTGGTCGTTCTGGCACCGTCGTCACCAATGGGTGGCGATGCTCTGTCACTGAAAATGCCGCCAAGCGACACTGACTTGATCTACAACCGTAGTATTAGGCCCAAAGAGGGCACCCGGGAGCGTCCAGCCGAGTGCCCTCAGAGCGCGGGGATCCGGCATCCATCCAGGCCCCCTGCTGGTCTGCGACCAGCAGGGGACGACCCAAAATACACCCGGCCGATGTGCCCGGCGGCTGCCGCCGGCAGACGTGCGGTGCGACAGCGGGTACCGCAGTCTGGATAACCTGCAACATCGGCGGGCTTGGAGCTTTGCCTAGCTGTCTCGTCTCCAGTCCCACCACACAGTCAATCCGGACGATACCGACCACATCTTGATGGGGGACCGGGACATCGCCTCAGAGGGACATCGGCGCGGCCAAGGCTCGGGGGCTTTGGGCACGTGTGTTTCGGACCATCGTTCCACACGGCGATGCGGCATACTGGGCCATCAGTGATCTGACCCTGACCGCCCCGCCCCGACAGACCCTCGCGCATCAAACCTTGGCTCATCAAGGACTGCCTCCGTGGCCTCAAGCCATGCACGGACAGGGAGAAAGTCTAGGTCCGGTCCCTCCGGATCCAGGATCACCCACATTGGATTTACCCTACAGGCTTTCCTACGTCTGAAGCACCGGCGTCAGTGGGTACGAGGCCAAGGTTGCCCTCGTCCGCGATGCAGTGCGCCCATATCTGGCAACTCCGGGCTGTACATTACGTGAGTTAGGGACTAGCTACCTAATCACTTACGCAATCTTTCGGTCCCGGCCTAGCAAGCCGCCTCAGGGGCGACAGGCAGGAGATGGCAATGCGGCTATCATGGAGGGGTATCCCATCCCCCTTCCCTGCGCCGGAGGTGCCATGTCTTCCTGCCTGTCTCTCGATCTTACCGCATTGTCCGCGTTGCGCCCGCGCTATGCCGCGGTCCGGGTGACCCGCCGGCGGACCCTGGCCCTGATCCTGGTGGGGCTGACCCAGGGCGGCTCTGTGCCCCTGAGACATATCGTGGGCCACTGGCCCGGCTCACCGCCCGGGCGGGGGGCCCAACCGCTCTTGGCCCGGGCGAGTGCCACGGGGCGGGTCCGGCTCCTGATGGACTGCACCCAAGTGGGGAAACCGCACCGGGTGTGGACGGTCAGCCTGGCCTTCCGGCGACGGGCGTTGCCCTTGGCCTGGAGCGTGCACCGTGGCGCCAAGGGCCATGTGAGCTACCGGGCACAGCCGGCGCTCCTGGCCCCGGTGCAGGCCTGGCTGTCGCCCGAGGCCGGGGTCCGGTTGCGGGGAGATGCTGGCTTTCGCTCGGTGCCCCTGATGCGCTGGCTGCAGGCCCACGGCTGGCACTGGGTCCTGCGGCAGCCGGGACACACGCGGGTCCAGCCGGCCGGCGGGGTCTGGATCGCCCTGCAGCAACGGGCCCTGCACCGGGGCCAAACCCGCGAGATCGGCGGGGTGCGCTGTACGCAGCGCCCTGCGCCCGGGCCCTTCGGGCTCACCCTGCACTGGGGCCCGGGCGCAAAGGAACCCTGGTGCCTGCTGTCCGACACCGGGCCGGGGGCCCTGGGGGTGCCCGGCCGTCGCTACCGCACCCGGATGTGGACCGAAGAAATGTACGGCGACATGAAGCGCCACGGCTTTGACCTGGAGGCCACCCGTCGGGGACATCCCCATCGCATTGCGCGTCTGCTGTTCGCAGTCTGCCTGGCCACCGTATGGCTCCTGTCCCTGGGCAGTTGGGTCGTGCAGTGTGGTCGGCGCTTCTTGCTGGACCGCAAACGGCGGCGGGACCAAAGCTACTTCCGACTGGGCGGGGATGGGGTATGCCGGTGTGTGTGCCTCGCGGACCCCGTGCCCTTTCGCCTCCTGCCCTATTTCCGATAGGGCCGCAAGGCCCCGCTAAGTGATAGGTAGCTAGAGTTAGGGATAAGAGGCGGTCTGTGGGAGACTGCGTGCCCGGGGCAGAGACGGTGTTTGCGGCGGGGGGCCGGAGGCCATCAGGCCCGACCACCGGTGCACCCAGAAATTCACGGGGCGGCGATGGCGCGCAGGCGCGCGCTGTGCTGGAGCGGGGCGTGGACTGCCTCCCCCAGCGCCCGCGTCCGTCCCGGGCCGGGCGGGAGGGCGCAAGACCGCCGTGCGCCCCGCGCGGGGAGGGTCCGGTGCCGTGGGAAGCCGCAGCCCCCGCCCAGGGAGTGTGGGCCTCGCGGGGCCAAGGCGCGGAAGACCCGAGGGCGGGCGAGGCGCCGGTGGTGACAGACCGCCCGCGGGGTCGAGGCGAGGCAGTGGCGGCCGGTACCCCGACCGTCACCGCCGGGCAGACAGACATCCCAGGGCACCCGCCCCCGAGGCCTCAGGGCCCCGACGCGCGCAGAGCCGGGCCGAGGGGGCAACGCGGAGCCCAGATACCGCGGGACAGGGCGCGTGTCGTAGCGCGGGCAGTCCCGATCGCGGCACGGGTGACAGTGAAGCAGGATGGTCATGCTCGCGCTGGGAAACAGCCGCGGGGCCCGCGTTGCCCCCTCGGCCCGGCCCCGCGCGGCCGTCGTGGCCATGACGGCGCGCACTGTGGGCAGACATCATCGACCGCGCAGCACAGAGCGCGTAGACTCAGGGGGGACACCTCCGGGATGTGGCACGATGCCCCAGGATACCCGCCTAGGATGCCCGAGGGGTCCTTCCTTATCCCTAACTCATGTTACATTGTCTGCAACTGTGTAACTCCGACGCTATTGAAAGGGATCCACGATCCTGGTGTGATTCAGGATGGTGCGGATCACGCCAACTTGGTAGAAGGGGATGGCAATACCGAAAGTAACGATGGACAGCAAAATCCAACCCAAGATGTGCACCAGCTGCTCCATCACCAAGATCTCCACCTCCAACACACCCAGCAATTCCCCCTGAGATTCGTATACCTCAGTGCCATTCAGGAATTTGGCTGCCCATACATAGGGAAGAAAAAATGAAGCGATACCAAAGGTCACAATGATAAACAAAATCCACAACAGAGCGTATAGGAACACTCCCCCCATCGTCCATGTGGTGCGAAACTTGTATTTGATGCGACCAGTTCCCCCGAGGGTTCCTTGGAATTGTCCCGATGGATTTTGTGTATTGGGCTGATGATTCACTTTTCTGGTCCAATTGCATTAAGACGATTACAAGACTGAATTCCTGCTACTCAACAATCATTGTCGCACTTGCCTTTCGTCTTTCCTGCGTAGAGGTCCAGAAATGCCGCCCTCAACGCATTAGGTGGAGTTTGGCCGTCTTCCTCCCCTTTCAACCACCGCTGAAACGGCGTCCCCTTCCGCTGACACGCCGGTTCCACCAGACGATCAGCGGCGTGATGACCACAGTGGGCAGGACCCAAGGGATCCACACCGGATTGAGATCCACGTTCACCACCGTCACGGCGGTCACGGTCGCGATGGTACCGGCCAGCATGTTCGTCAGGTGCCGTTGGATGCGCTGCTTTCCGGCCCTCGACTGTCCCTGGGCCAGGCGATGATGAAAATGCATGTCCGCCAGTGCCAGAGCCACCGCGATGGCACCGAAGATCACCATGGTCACCCATTGTGAATCTGCCTGCATGCCCAACACAGCGCCATATCCCCACATCCCCAGACCCGTAAGCCCCAGGATCACGACGGCGGCCCAGTCCACCGGCTGGGGACGTCCGCGACGGTTGCGCGCGAACCTCCATCCGGCAAAGACCAAGTAGCCGCTGAACACGGCAATCAGCAGCAGAAATATATCGGCGCCGAGCAGTGCCAGAGGCACAGCGGTCAGGAATATCACCGTCATGCCAAGGGCGTAGACTTGGCCCGCCCTCACGTGGTTGGCGCTGCCTTTGGCCGTGACCAGAGCCAAGACAGCGGACAGCAGGGCAATCGAGCCGGCCGCGATATGCAAGACAAGCAGGACTTGGTCAATCATGGATTGGTCTCAAACAGGTGGTCGCCATTGTCGCACTGGAGCTGCCGCGCGGTGCCCAGAGCAATGGCAGTCGGATCCGGATTACTGGTAGGCAGGCATCCTCCAGTTCCGCCCACCACAATGTCGCGGCAGCGAGATCATGGAAGTCCACGGCAATCGCGGTGACAGCAATCTGGCACGGGACAACTGGATGGTTGCAGATGAAACCGGTGCAACCTGAACATTTTGGATCAATGTGGTTGCCCCAAGAGCCGAAGGAGGAAGTTGAATATTTCACTCAGTCTGGCACGGAGCGATTGCAATGCCAAGTGTCGGTGACAATGTCCTGCTCTGTGGAATGGGTGAATTGGGCAGGGAGCCTGCATTGAAGCCGGACGCGCGCTGGATTAGGTCAGTGTCTTGTATACGTTGTTCGCTGGACACGGTTGCGCGGGGCAAAGAGCCGGACAATGGGGAGGCACATGTTCATGGGGATGCGGGGCGGCAAAGTCTTCCTTGGCTTCCGATGTTCCCCACGAGGGCTGGTCTGAGGTCAGTCAACCCTTGATCCCGGTCAGGGCAATGCCCTGGACAAAGGACTTCTGCAGGAAGAAGAACATCAGCAGAATGGGGAGGGTCATCATCACCGAGGCCGCCATCAGCAGGCCCCATTCTGCTCCGTATTGCGACCGGTATTCATAGATCCCCAAGGACAAGGTATAGGTCTCCTGATCCTTCAGGTAAATGAGCGGCCCCAGATAGTCCCGCCAGCGGGCAATGACTTCAAAAATGGCCACCGTGGCCAGAGCCGGCTTCACCAGCGGCAGGATGATGGAGGCATAGATCCGGATCTCGTTGGCCCCGTCCATGCGGGCGGCTTCGGACAGTTCCATGGGAATGGTCATGAAGAACTGGCGCAGCAGGAAAATGTAAAGCGCGCCGCCGAAGAAATGAGGCACAATCAACGGCCGGAAGTCGCCTACCCATCCCAGGTTCTTGAAGATAAGGAACAACGGGATCATGGTCACGGTGCCCGGCAGCATTAGCGTGGCCACCGTGAAGATGAAGAGGACGTTTCGTCCAGGCCAGGGGATGCGCGCCAGACTGTATGCCACTAGCGAACAGGAGAGCAAGGCCCCGATGGTCGCCCCCAGGGCAATGATGACCGTGTTCCGCAGGTAGAGCCAGAAGGTGATGTAGGTGGTTGCGTCCGGATAGTTCAGCCAGTTGAAGGGGTCGGGAATCCAGACCGGCGGATAGGAGTAGAGCTGGGTGTCCGGCTTCAGCGAGGTGGACAGCATCCAGAAAAACGGCAGCAGAAAAATGAAGGCCATGGGGATCAGGGCCCCATGGGACAGGATCTGCGTGGCCACCCACCGCCACAGGTTGCGGGTCATTTGGCATCGCCCCCCGCGTAGAAGACCCACAGCCGCGCGGAGCGGAAGATGATCAGCGTAATCCCCAACGTGATCAGGAACAGCAGCCAGGCCATGGCCGAGGCATACCCCATTTCAAAGTAGTGAAAGGCGTTCTTGTAGAGGTATATGGAATAAAACATGGTGCTGCCGCCGGGGAATCCGGTGCCGCCGGTCATGACGTAGGGGATGGCAAAGAACTGCAAGGCCCCAATCACGCTGGTCACCAGATGGAAGAAGATCACCGGGGTCATCATGGGAATGGTGACATTCCGCAGCTTGCGCCAGAAATTGGCGCCGTCCACGTCCGCCGCATCATACAGATCCTGGGGCACGTCCTGCAGACCCGCCAGATACAGGATGATCTGCTGTCCGATGATCCACAGGGCCAGCAGAATCAGGGTGGGCATGGCCCACTGCGTGCAGGTCAGCCAGCACAGGCCCTTCAAGCCCAGCCAGTCAAAGGGCAGGTTGATCAGACCGGTCACGGGGGTAAAGAGATAGACCCACACCAAGGCCAGGGCCACTTCCGGCACCAGCGTGGGCAGGAAGTAAATGGTGCGGTACACTGTCTGGAAGTGAATGCGGGCATTGAGCAGCATGGCCAGCCCGAAGGCCAGCAGGATGGCCAACGGGATGGACACCCCGGCAAAGTACAAGGTGTTGACGATGGCCTGAATGAAGTCAGGGTCATCCGTGAAGAGCTTGACGTAGTTGGCAAAGCCCAGCCATTGCGGAGCCTGTACCGCGTTGAACTTGTTGAGACTGTAGTAGGCGGAAGCCAGCGTGGGATAGATCCAGAAGGCAGAGACTCCGATCAGCCAAGGGCTGGCAAAGAGTATGCCGAAAAAGGTGTTGCGCACCTTGGGACTGGGGTTGGCCATGCGGGCCATCAACACTGTCATGTGCAGTCAGCAGAAGGAGGGGGATATCCGGTGCATCCCCTGAAGGAACTCGGGTGTGACAAGACACTGTACGACGCGGCTTGCGCCGAATTGGCGGAAGCAACGCAATACTTGCCCTTGACCTGCGTTGGCGGACGGGCAAAGCCATTTCCATGGCTGCCTGTTCTGTCGATTTCCGCACGGACGGACTCGGCCACAGGCACTAATGGTAGCATTATCCATCATCCTCTGCACCAGGGGCGGAACGCCACCTGCCAGCCCGAGCATGGGGGAGGGCCTGTGCCACAAGTCTGCAAGGCCATGTTGCCGGGGTCGGGCTGCTTGTTCCAGGATTCTTTCCGCACCGCTCTCGCAGACGATACTGGTCCACGCTGGAGGAGACAGGTTGGCGGGATCCACATGAAACCGCAGGAAAAAAACGCTGGCCTCTTGCGTGGGGAAGCCTTCATTGCATGCTGGCAGAACTCATGTGGACGTTTCGGGCTGCCCGCATGATTGTCCTCTTCCTCTCAGGCTGCTTTGGACACAAGCCGCGGCCCCAGCCCGGGGACGTACCAGGCAATATCCATTTTCCTTGACGACTGCGGGTGGCAGTTGGCTCTGCCGAACCTTGTCAAGACCCAGATTCAAGCATCCTATGCCGCCCCTTTCAGATCCTTGGACTCTGGACCAGTCCGCATTGCAATGTGCCTAATCGTCCCGGCGATAGTATCGCTGGGACGACGCCCTGCAACGGGCATCTTTTTGGGGGCCAATTATGGCGGACCGCCATCGATGGAGCAGGGACGTACCCCTGGAAAATGCGTTCAAGCCGCAGAGTCCTTGACCGGCAAGTTCAAGGGCAGGCAGTGTTGCCATCGACTGCCTGTGGACTTGTGCAAGCAGAGAGGCAGTCTCCCGCATCCAGGCTTCAGGCTTGGCGGCGACAAGTTCCTGTCCCCCTGTGCGGCCTTGATGTCGCTGGACACCGCTCTTGGGCCGCAAGACCCTGTTGCGAATCCGGGATTCGCAAAATTTCTGGCAACATGCAGACTCCAGAAGACAGTGGGTGGCGCCGCAAACGCGTAAGGAGAGTCAGGGATGGCGTGGATCAAGCAGGTTTCCTATGCCGATTCAAGCGGGTTGCTAAGGAAGATTTTCGATCAGGCCCTGGAACGGGCCGGTCGCATCTGGAAGATAGTGCAGGTCATGAGCCTGCGCCCCAGGACGCTGCAGGCCACCATGCAGTTTTACGCTGAAGCCATGATGGGCCCTTCGGATTTGACACGGGTCCAGCGCGAGATGCTGGCCACCGTGGTGTCTGCAGAACTGCGTTGTCCCTACTGAACCCAAGCGCATGCGCATGATCTCCGTGCCGAGATCGAAGAGGCCACCACGTGGCACACAGAGGAAATTGATGCCTTTCTGCATGGCCTTGCGCGTGACTGGCGTACCGTCCGCCTGTCGCCGCAGGATCGCGCCTTGTGCAAGTTCGCGGCCAAGTTGACGCACATCCAGCAAGCCATGACTGCCTCGGACCTGGAACACCTCCGCCAAAAGGGTTTCAGCGAAACCGCCATTCTGGATGCCGTGCAGATCATCTCCTTCTTCAACTACATCACCCGCGTGGCCGATGCCTTGGGCCTGGAACCCGAGGAGTTCATCGCAACACGCTGGGGGGCGGAATCCTGACAAAGGGACATCCCCACCGTACAGTTCCTGGTCACTGTCCATGCATTCACTCCCGTCCGCTTGCTTGGGAATGACTCCGTCATTGCCATATGGGTTGGGCCTTCCCGACAGAGGGTTTCCGGATTTGGGCACGTCCCTGGCAACTTCCCTTGGGCCTTGGGCCGACACGCGCGGATTGGGGACTTTAGAGGCCCGATTCCTGCCATCTGCCGCTCTGGCCCTCCCGGTGGGCGTTTGCAGCACCTTGCAGGTTCGGAAGGAACAGCGCCGTCATGACAGCGAGGTCTCCGTGGACTCGCAAGCAACTGGTGGTGGCTCTTTATTTGTATTGCCGCCTGCCCTTTGGCAAATTGCACTCGAGGAATCCCGAGATCATCCGAGTGGCAGACGCGATCGGGCGAACCCCCTCGGCGTTGGCCATGAAGCTGGTCAACATCGCCAGTCTGGACGATGCCATCACTTCCACCGGTCACCGGTCGAACGGGATTGACAGGAGCTTCCGCCCACGACCGCGCAATATGGAACGAAATGCAAGGCAATTGGGACCGATTTGCGGAAGAGTCCCGGCAGGTTGCATGGGAATTCATGGAAGCAGCAGATGGCGAAACCGCCCAGGCTGAAAATGCAGTGCCCGCGGGCAGAGACCGGATGGTGCACACCACTGCCCGCGTGGGCCAATCCTTCTTTCGCGCGGCCGTCTTGAGTGCCTATGACGGAGCATGCTGCATCACCGGGTTGGCGCTGCCCACCCTGCTGGTGGCCAGTCACATCGTGCCGTGGCGCTGCAATCCACACCACAGGACAAATCCTCGAAACGGTCTCCTGTTGTCCGCGCTGCACGACAAGGCATTCGATGCTGGTCTCATTACCCTCAACCCGGACCTGACCGTTCGGCTGTCTCCCAGACTCGCCGTCCGAGAAAACGCATTCCTGGCAATCTCCATGGAAGCCTATGCAGGTCAGCCGATTGCCCGTCCCCAAAAATTTGGGCCCGATCCACACCTCCTCGCCTTTCACAGAGAGCACATATTTCAACAGTGAAACCCCTTGGGGAGGACGCGCCCACCCGATAGGCCGCTCCCTGTTTGGCACTGCATTTGCCCTGTGCCCGGACCATTTTCTGTCGCCGTCTTCATCCGCCTGTCGGGGAGTCCGAACAGTTGCAGTGGGCGGAAGCCGGAACTTCAACTTCAGGTTGCGGGAAACACCGCTCAGGTTGGGCTGCGGCTGTCAGCCGAAGAGCGATGGCCAAAACCATGACCTTCACGGCCATCCAGCCTGTCCCATTCCTGTTTGTTGTCGTTGTCCAGCCTGTTCATGCCCACAGAACCGGCACGTCATACATGGGAATGTGCGGATCGCGGGTCACCAGGATCAGATGGTCAATCTGGGCTTGGGCCACCAATATCCGGTCGAAAGGATCACGGTGATGCCAAGGGAGCTTCCCTACCTGCTCCTCATGCTGGAACGTCACAGGCAGATGCCGGAAACCTTCCAACAGGACCTTGTCGTCCAGGGGAACCGGTGCCTGCAGTTTTCCCAGTGAGCGCTTGATGCCGATTTCCAAACCGCCTGCCCGACAGCCACCACAGGAAGGCATGTGTGTCAAGCAGGAGCTGCATCATTCTTGACTTGCATAAAATGCATCCACAATCTCCGGGGGCGTCTCGTCAAAGTCCGAGGCCATCCAGATTTGCCCTTGCAGACTGCCCGGCTGGCGCTTCCTGGCCGTTTCCTCATAGGGAATCAGGCGTACATAGGGTATGCCTGCCCGGGCGATCACGACATCTTCCCCTTGCCTTGCCAGCTTGGCCAACCGGGAAAGCTGCGTCTTCGCCTCATGCATATTGACCTGTTTCATGATTCTTGCCCTGCCCCACTCTGTTAGTCAACCTTGGCTCAGCATATCACGTGGGTCTCTGCAGTTGACGGCAACCCATTTGTCTTCAGGCTGACTGCTTGTTCAGACAGGGCAAATGCAAAATCGCTGCAGGCCCGGACTGCCTGCATATCAGCGCGTACACAACCCATCCGATCCTTGGACCCCATTTTGCCCCGGAGATCGCGGCGGTCCACGGCCAAGCCAGCCGCATGCTGCAATCCTGGTCGTATGGGGTCGGCATATCGTGCCACGGCCTCGGGTGATGCCGCATCGCGGGATGGGGAAACGCACGTACGGCGAGCTGGGGCACTAGCGCTATCTGAGGCAAGTCTGCGCCCGATCTGCCCGAAACGACAGCAGCCTCGATTCCTGCGGATCCTGATTCACTTTCCACAGTGCCGCCGGGCACAACCTTCCACACAGCCTCTCCGGCGAGAACCGTTGGCAACCGAGCACGTTGCCAAGACATGACAGAAAGCCGAAGCTCCCGGCGCGTCCACCAGCGGTGTGTCGGCGCGGGTCTTGCGACCAGTGGTGAATGGGCTTTGTGGAGACGGTGCGCTCAGGGTCCGCGCGGGCCAAGACTGGCACCCACCTGAGCCTTGGAACCTGACCAAGAACCCCAGTGCAGCCTTGGTCCCGGTTGCGATCCGGCCCTGCGCCCAGGAAAACGCAGATCAGAGGGTGGATTCGACGACAGCCTTCCGCTGACGATTACATTGGACCGTGTTCGGCGCCCAAGACCCTGACAGGCACGGCCGCCCCGCAGGACCGGCTCATGCAGCAGGAACCGGGATGGTTCACGCGCGGGTGCCTGGGCCGGAAGGCATCGTTTCTGCCCGCCATGTTGCAACCCAGGCACCCTTGCAGAAACTAGGAGAAGAAACCGGCCTCTTCCAGATCCGCATTGATCTCGTCATCAATGTCCTGCAGAGCCTGTTCCACGGGTTTCAGGTCATGCGGGATGATGTCCCGGAAGGCCTGCACCTGCAGATCCCAGAGCTTGCTGCCGAAAGGAATTGGCGGGCGCGCGTGGGAAACGGGCAGGAGATCCATGAACACGGCATGCAGCGGGTCTTCCCGGAAGAAGGGATCTTCGGCGGCAGCCTTGATGGTGGGGATGTGGAAGGTGTCCTTGTTGTACTTCAGCTGGCCTTCCGTGCCGCAGAAGTACGCCAGGGCATCGAAGGCGGAGTCCAGGTCTTCCCAGCCCAGCGGGATGCACCAGCTCCAGCCACCGGCCCAGGAGGCGCCAGGAGCGGGTCCATTCGGACCCGGCATGGGCACGACACCGTAGTTGCCGTCCGGTGTGTAGCGATGATGCTGGGCCACTTTCCAGTTGCCGCTGCAGGTCATGGCCGACTGTCCGGTCCAGAAGTAGTCGTTGGGGCCGCTGCAGGCGCCACCGGCACAGGCGGCCAGCATTGCATCCACATTCTCCACCCCAATCTCCTGCACGAAGCTCTTGACAAACTCCATGGCTTCAATGTTCTTGGGGTGGGCAAAGGTAATGGCCTTCGTCTCCGGATCCTGGAACTGGCCACCGAAGCCAAAGCCCCAGGTGTACATCCAGGCCTGGTCGTAAATGGGATTGAACCCGTACCGCGTGACACGGTCCTGATCATCCCGTATCTCCAGGGCGCTGGTGGCCGTGCGCAGATCATTCACATTCTGCGGCGGCGCCTCGGGATCCAGTCCGGCCTCTGCCATGATGTCCATGTTGTACCAAAGGGCCCGGGTATCCGTGTCGAAGGAAAGTGCATACACGCCTCCCTTGTACACCGTCTCCTCCCACGCGAAATCAAAGTAGTCCTCCTGAGTCACACCGGCCGCGTTGGCATGTTCGGTGATGTCCGAGAAGAATCCCTGATGCGCAAACTGGGGCACGGTGAAGCGGTCCGCGTAATAGAGCGGTGGCGGGTTGCCCCCGGCCACGGCGGTCAGCAGCTTTTCGTCGGCCTGTGTGCCCTGGGTCTGGGCGACGTAGACAAACTCAACCGTATTTCCCCTTTCGTTCTGAGCGTTGTAATTGTCGATGATGCCGACAATGGACTCCTGCGCCAGATTGGTCATGCGGGACCAGGCTTCCAATGTCTGACCTTCCGGCATGGCTTCCATCTCTCCACCGCTGTCCGCGGCAGGAGCCGGGGCCACCGGCGCACAGGCTGCCAAGGCGGCAGTCCCGGCTGCCAAGGCACTCACTTTCAAGAAACTGCGTCGCGACAATCTTTCCATATCAATTCCTCACTTGGACAAGACAATACTTCCAATCAACACACAACCACATCCGACAGCACGGAGTGACAAGGCAATTCCAGAACGGGCGCTGCAGGCATGTTGCCCCCGTTTCTCATGCGCATCCCGGCCGGTCCACTCTCAGGTCTCTGCCTGACCCACCCTCGAGGCGCCAGTTGCACCTCCGCCATGGGCGAATATTCGTATGTACTGGACAGGATGTCAATTATACCCTAGAAGGCCGACTGCAGGATTGGAAATCTGGCCGGGCTTCGGGGAATGCTGTTAGCCCGGAGCCCTGCGGTGTGCCTCCAGCACCGGAGCCCCCTGCCCCACGCCACCGCGCAACAACGGGGGCAACGCTGTCTTTCCGGCCCCCATTGCATCGACTTCTGACAGAGACACCTGGGCTATGCCCAGGCGGTTGCGATCGCTTCGGTTTATGGGGCTGTAGTGCCAAAGGTGGGCATGCCAGACAATGGCGTCCCCAGCCTCCAGTTCAATGTGCTCCACCGGCAGGTCCGTCACCATGTCCCGCGGCAGCTCCACGTGAATGCTGTCCGCGTAGCGCACGTGTTCGATGACTTCCCCCTTGTGAGAACCCGGCACCACCTGCAGACAGCCGTTCATTGGGTCCGCCTTGTCGATGGCCATCCAAATGGTGAGGGCATTCCGGAAAAACGGCTTCTTGGGCCTGGTGATGGGATTTTGCGTCCAGAGCCCAATGTCCTGATGCCAAGGCGTGGCCTCCCCAATCCTGGCAGGTTTGGTGAAGATGGAATCGAACCACAGATAGACCTCGTCACCCAGGAAATGCCGGTTGATGTCCATCACATTCTCGTGGCCGTAGTAGGCATCCCACACCTCCGGGTTGCGGCGGCCCAGCAAGGCCAGTTTGCGGTACATGCCGCTGCCCTTGATGGTCTTGCCATCCATGCGCGCAGTGTCGAAATTGACGCCGCTCTTCCCCCGGGCAATGGTATCCGCAATCTGTTTGCGCAGGTACTCCACTCTCTCCGGCTCCAGCAGGCCCCGGGCAATGAAAAAGCCGGCGGCGGCGTATTGGGCCTGTTGCGCAGGCGTGACTGTATAGGCCATCTGCCTCTCCTTGCAGGCTGGAAGTCCGCGCGCCGCGGCTACAAGGTGATTTCAGGGATTATACGGGTTGCGGAAGGACATTCTCGGCAAGACCTTTCCCGTCCCGGCGAGTCATGAGAGGCATTGGCGACGGGAACCGAAAAATCCATGAGGGAAAGGGGATGCATCATAAGGTAACCAGGACCCTCGTCCGGGCATCGAAAAATCCGGGAGACTGACGTCCTCCGCGGGGAACGGGCAGCCATCCACGAAACTCTCTGCTGCCTCGATCCTCTCAAGCCATCCCCACCGCACTGGCCTCAGTGAATCTCAAGAATGGAGGGCCGTCTGCGGATGTTCTCCTGCAAATCAGGCAGCGCCATGGTCCGGAGAAGACTCGCCCAGCAACAGACTCCGCCATTCCCCAGGCGCAGACTCCAGCCGATCCAGTGTTTCGTCACTCGGCCAGGCTGGCGAAGCCGTCTGTGCCCAATGCTGCAGCACCTGGTCGGCTGCACCTGGCGCCTCGGCATCCAGAATACGGTGCAGCAGGCGTCCCCATGTCTTCAGTTCACCCTTGATTTCGCCTTCACTCCTACCTTCGGCTCTGCCCTTGAGTTCGGCCCGCATGACAGGCAGGTCCGCTACCCGAACCCATTGTCCCTGGCCTGCCTGCCAACATTGGATGTCCCCCTCGGTCCAGCGCAGGGACGCGTCCAATATCATGCTGTCCATGCCCCCATCCGCGTCCGCTTCCATGAGACGGTACTCCTGCAGGCTGTGCGGTGTGCCGTCTTCGGCGTCCAGCGTGAAGCCACTGAGGGGATTCTGCAGCTGTTTGTCCAGAATCCAGTATTCCCGGATCCCCATGCGGGCGTAGGCGACCATCTTGCGGCGCCAGTCGTTGTCACGCTGATCCCGGTCTGCAGGGGAGACCACTTCGACTGCCAGCAGGGGCACACCGTCCCGATCATACCGATAGGACGAGACGGAGCTGTCCGGTGGGGGGCCGGCCCACAACGAGAGATCCGGCCGCAAGGTGGAAGTATGCCGCGCCGAGGCAAAGAAGCGGCCCGGAATGCCGGTGATGTCCACCTCCAGACTGACGTGGACCACGGGCTCAAAGGCCTGCGTGAGAATTTCCAGGGCGTTGCACAGGCGCATCAGGGATGCCCCGTGATCGTGCGTGGGAGACATCAACGCCACTCCGAACACCACATAGTCCGGATCCGTGGTGTCCGTTTCAGTGTATTGGTACCGATTCAGCCGATAGTCGTAGTCCGGCCGGTAATGCGACAAGACACGCAGGCGCTGCAGGGCATCTGTCCGGATCCCCTCTCCTGCATCCGGGCGGGGCCGCAGGGCAGGCCGAGGCAAAGTGACAGGGACATCAAGCTGTGGCTGTGGCATGGAACGAGACGGGCAAAAGGATGCGAACATTTGCAGTGTATCACGCATTGGGCGTGGCATTGAGGGTGCAGGGCAGGGCCGTCGCATCAAAATTCCTGAGAGGTGTGTCCGGCGAAGACCCGGAGGTACATGCCGTTCTCAAGGGGTTCGGGAGGACCGTGGCGCGGCTGTATCTGCTTTGGCCCTACATTGCCTGGGAGGCTGTTGTCGATGCTCTGAAGGGACATCTCCTGTCCGTGTACCGGAACGAACCGGGACGCAGCGGGCAACCGGCAACCGGCATTGATTGTGGCCTTCGCTGCGCAGGGCAACGCGCACGATCAGTACTGTTTTGGCCACCGCAACGACATGCTTGCCGGAGCCGTCACGCCGGCGCGCCTGGATCTGCAGAACGAACCGCTGGTCACGGCCCATTTGCATTCCACCTGGCTGGCCTGCACCGGCCTGTCCTTGGGACCAGGACGATCCCTACGCGGCCAAGACGGGCCGGGACGAAGCGGAACATCAACTCCGGGCGGTGCGGCGGGAGCTCGAACTGCTGCTCAACCAAACCCGGAGCCCCGAAGAGTCCGACTTCTATCCCTATCGCTGTTTGGTCACGGCGGGCTTTCTGCCCGGCTACCACTTTCCCCGCCTGCCGGTGCGCACCTCGGTCGCCACGCGCGCCAAGGCTCAGGTCATCGATCGCCCGCGCTTCATTGGTCTCACGGAATTCGGCCCTGGCAACCGGGTCTGTCACGAGGGCCGCAAACATCACATCGACTCCCTCGTGCTGCCGCCGGGAGGCATCGCCGAAGCTTTCCGGCGGGCCCGCCTCTGCCATGTCTGTGGTGATCTCCACGAGCAGGAACACACGGAGGAGGAAGTCTGTCGGTTTTGTGCCTCGACGTTGGATCCGGCCTATGCCGACTATCCTCAGAGGCTGCTGGACCAGCCGATGATGCGCGCACGCCCGGTGGAAAGAATCTCGTCGGAAGAGGAAGAAAGGGTGCGCAGGGTCAGACCTTGATGGAGGCCCTCTTTGCCCCGACAGCCCGCCTGTGGAAGATCAACCACGGTTGGCGGGGGAGCAGGCATGAAGCAGCGTTGATCCTGCCACGGGACGTTGGGAGCGCAAGCCTGATACCGACCGGAAGGATCCTGGCGATCGCAGAACCGTGACCGGTGTCAGGCCGTATGTGCAGGACATGCGCAACCTGCTTATGCTGCGTCCCGTGGGCGACAGGTTTTCGCGGCCGTTCCTGCTCTCGCTGCTCTATGCCCTCAAACACGCCATCCATTTCGTGCACCACTTGGAGGAGCAGGAGATCGAGGCGGAATTGATCGGCCAGGGAGATCACTTGCGGTTGCTGTACTGGGAAGTGGCCGAGGGCGGCACCGGAGTCTGGCATCGGCTCGCCGGCGAACAAGGAGCCTTGGCCGAAATCGCGGCACAGGCCCTGCGCCGCTGCCACTTCAATCCCCTTACAGGGCAAGACGATCCGACGCTGGAGGTCAAGCCCTGCGCCGCGGCTTGCTACCGTTGCCTGCTGGCCTATGGCAACCAGAGAGAGCACCGGCTCCTGGATCGCATGCTGCTCCCGGCATACCTGGTCGCGTTGGCAGGCTCAAGCCTGATGCCTGCGGACATCCAGGAAACACGAGAGGCCCGCTTCAGGCGACTGCTTGCCTTGACGGATTCCACCCTGGAGCAAGACTTCCTGCACTTTCTCCATGCAAAGGGCCTGCGGCTGCCCGATGAAGCCCAGAACCCGCCTGTGTCTGACGTGTACGTGCAGCCGGACTTCTATGGCCGACACCCCCAGAACCCGCAGTTGCCGGGCACCTGTATCTTCGTGGACGGTCCGGTGCACGATGCTCCGGAACACCACGACCGCGATGTGCAGCTCCGCACCGAGCTGCGCAATCGGGGTTTCGAGGTGGTTGTCATCCGCTACGACCGTCCCTTCGCGGATCAGGTCAGAGACCGACCCGACATCTTTGGGCCGTTGGATTGAGATCCTCCCGGGAAGCCCTGGCGCGCAGGGTGCGTCGGGAGTGCCGGGCAAAACGCCCGAACTCCGCGCTGGCCCGAGCAGACAATGTCGATCTCAAACCGGAGCTGGATCATGGACGCTGTGGCATGGCCCAGCAACCGCCGGCCGTCGCGTGTGCAGTGTGAACCACCCTCCGCGTTGGCCCAAGTCCCCATGACAAGGTGGACAGGAAATGCCCCAGTAAATCAGGAAATGCGGTCGGCCGGGGCAGATTCAGCCAGCAACAGGCGTCGCCATTGTCCAGGATCGGATTCCAGTCGATCCAGTGTCTCATCGCTCGGCCAGGCGGATGGAGGAGTCTCGGCCCAGACCTGCAGCACCTGGTCGGCGGCACCGGGCACTGCCGCATCCAGAATACGGTGCAGCATACGACCCCACATCTTCAGTTCACCTTCAATCTCGCCTTCCGCCCTGGCCTTGAGTTCAGCCTGCATGACCGGGATGTCCGTTACACGGACCCAGGCATCTGCCCCCTCCTGCCAGCACTGCAGCCCCCCCTCGGCCCAGCGCAAGGACACCTGCAGCGCCCGGCTGTCCATGCCCCCGTCGGCATCCGTGGCAATGGGTCGGTACCGTGCTGCGCCTGCCCCGGCGGCCGCGTCCAGCGTGAATCCATGGAGGGGGTCCGGCAGGAGGCGATCCAGCAGCCAGTACTCCCGGATCCCCATCTGAGCGTAGACAGCCATCTTGTGGCGCCAGTCGTTGTCACGCAGCTCGCGCTCCGACTGGGAGACCACCTCCACCACCAGCCAGGGCGCCCCGTCCCGATCGTACCGATAGGACAGGAGGTTCCGGGCCGGGACGGGGGCCGGACCGGGCCACACGCACAGGTCCGGCTGCAGGGTGGAGGTGTGCGGCTCGGCACCAAAGAACGCCCCCGGAATCCGGGTGATGTTCACCTCCATGCTGACGTGAACTTCTGAATCCAGCGCCTGCCCCAGAATCTTGAGGGCATTGCGCATCTGCGCCAGACATTCCCCGTGGTCGTACGAGGGGGCCATCGTCAGCCGCACCCCAAAGACCACGTAGTGCGGATCCGAGGTGTGCGTTTCCGTGTACAGATACCGGTCAGGGCGATAGGCATAGTCCGGCCGGTAATGTGACAGGGACTGGATGCGCTGCAGGGCCGCGGCTCGCGTCTCCGCCTCGCCCTCCGGGCGGGGGCGCAGGGCGGGACGAGGCAGAGCGACCGGGACATCAAGCAGCGGCGACGACATGGGGGATGGGCAAACGAGCAAAAGCGTCAGCAGGGGCAGTGTATCACGCCTTCGGAGTGGTGTCGGGGAGACGAAGCATCGGGCATTGGCGCTTCCGCGGATGAAGAGGGAGCCAAGAGTGACCATTGTATGCTCCGAGCGGGCATGGAGCAGTTTGGGAAGTCACGGCCTGCATGAACAGAGAGAGAGCCAGTCCATACTGGTGGGAACTCCCGATTGCAGTGTGCACAGGTTTCCAGTGTCGGCCAAGGCGCTTTGCCACAAGGTATGGAAGTCTGGCACGCGGGGCAGGAATTTTCGAGGCTGCAGTCGGGAGCCAAAGTCAAGACGGCATATACTTTGCCACGACGAATGTCTGGGAGCCCGAGATCGGGGAGCGCCGGATTGCCGACAGTCCCACCCGTAACACTGTACATTCAACCCTCGTTGCCATTCCTGCCTGCCCGAGTCTGTCCGTGAACGCCCCTGCACCCCACCATCTGCCCCAGTGGGGCATGTTGCCGGCATTGGTGCGCAATCTATACCGCCTGTCTCCTGTCCGGGCGGTCTTTCTGGCAGGCAGTCTGGGGCGAGGCGACGGAGACGAGTGGAGCGACCTGGATCTGCAGGTCCATGTGGACTGCAGTTTCCGCGATTTTCTGGACGATGCCGAGATTCAGATAGTAACGGGCGATCCTCCCGTGGCCCTGGAACGATTCAAGCTGGGACCGGAGGGGTGGATGCACCACATGATCCTGGCGGATGGCACGCTCGTGGACCTGCTGTGTCGCACCGAGCTGCCAGCCGCGGAAGCCCGGCTCTGGACTGCCCTGCCGCCAGACATGACCTCTCCGCCTGCGGCCGTGGCCCGCCAGCCCAAAGCCTGGGTACCGAAGCCCATTGCTGCCGATGAAGTGACAGCGCTGGTCTCCCGTTACTGGATCATGATGCACAAGCATCGGCGCGGCATGGCCCGCAATCAGCCTTTGGTGATCTGGACCGGTGTCCACCACTCGATCGCCCTGCTGATGCGTCTGGAGTTCATTGCCGCCACGGGCCAGGACTGTGGGGATCTGACACGCATGGGCATCTATGACCTCTCCGGAGTCAACGAGTGGATGACCCAGGCCGGAATGCAACCGAATGTGAACCCGTTCCCCGACAGTTGTGGCAGAACGGACTGGGAGGAGCAGACCTGCCGGCTGCTGGAAAGCGGCCGCGCAGTGACGCGACGGCTCATGCAGCAATGGGCGCTGGCACCGGACCCCTCCGCCTTGGTGCATGTGGTAGGTCGTGACCTTGCCGCCTGGTTGACCCGAACCTGAGACCCTCTGCATATCCGACCGTTCCGGGAGCCGGCGCAACGGAGCATGGCATGGCGCAACATGGGCGACGGGATTGTCCGGTCAATGCCTGCATCGATCACGCGACCTTTGCAATGGAGGTGGGGGCGATGGCACACAGATGAGGACAGGGCGTGGCCCCGTCGATTTTGGTCGCGCGGGCTCCCGGCAGGCCACAGCCTCGCTTTCCCCGTTGTTCTCGCCGGTACTGGACTGCCTGTACACTTCGCCCGCCTGTACTTTTATGTTCGGTACACTCGGTCGCGGGTGGCCGGCAGTTCTGTGAACTGCACAGTGGGCGTCCTTTGGGCTCATTTGCACAGAGAAATTTCGAATATGGAACAGCAACCCAGGATCAGGTTGTCCCGCAGAGGCTTTCTGCAGGTCTCCGGACTGGCCGCAGGACTGGCCCTCACCACCTGTGCGACCGCGCCGCCTGCGGAAACTGGCGACGAAGGGACCATGGCGGAACCGACCGGCGTGGTGATCTGAACCGGCTTTGGCCAAGGGCGCATGGCGGAAGCCATGCAGGGAGCCGTGGACCGGTTCGGCGAAGAGAACCCGCAGTTTGTCCCCGAGCACGTGATCGTGCCCTGGGGAGAGATACACAACAACGTGATCACCCATACCGCGGCCGGCACACCGCCGGATTCCTGCCGCGGCTGGGCCTGGATCGTGGCGGCGGATGCGCCCATTGGAGCCCTGACCGACATCACGGACTACGTGCAGGCGGAAGGCGTGCCTGAGGCCGACTACTGGCCGGCCACCTGGAAGCAGATGCAGTACCGGGGTCGTTTCCATGCCATGAGCATCTCCACCATCGTGCAGCTGTGGTTCCACAACAAGGACCGCATGGCCGAGGCCGGCCATGATCCCGAAGCGGTGCCCGGTTCCCTCGAAGAATGGGAAGCAGTGGGTCGGGCCATGACCGAAGTGGGAGACAACGGCCAGATTGAACGGGTGGGGTTCATCCCCCACATTCCCAGTCTGGATCCCCACAACTGGCTGGGTGCATTCGGCGCGGATGTATGGGACGACGAGTCGGCCACCGTGAATCTGGAAACCCCGGAAGGGCTCTCCCTGTTGGAGTGGTACAACGGCTACAGTCAGGCATACGGCATTGAAAACATTGCGGCGTTCCATACGGCATACGGCGGCAACGCCTTTCGGACGCAACTCGCCGGAAGGGCTCTATTACACGGGACAGCTGGCGATCTGGCAGATTGGGACCTGGCTCTACAATGACGTGGGCGAGTACGGGCCGGACCTCAACTTGGACGTGGCCAAGGTGCCCTCGCCTTCCACAGCCGCGAACGGCAAGCCCGGCAAGCTGCAGGCCAACCTCTATCTGGTGCCTTCCGGCGCCGCGAACGTGGAGGGCGGCTATGCCTTCAGCAGTTTCATGAGCAGCTTCCAGTGGGTGGCCTTGAACAAGGCCGTGCCGGACTCCGTGACTCCCTCCCGCATCAGCAACGCGACGGATGCCGAAGTGGAATCCGCGTCCGCCGACTGGCTGCCTTTCGCCCGGAACGAAATTCTGCCCAACGCCTGGGCCGTGCCCTCCATGCCAGGCGCAGGCTTCATGGGCCGCCAGATCGCGGAAGCGGTGGATGCCATGGCGTATGACGGCATCAGCCCGGAAGCGGCCCTGGCGGGTGTACAGGAGCGAGTCCAGCAAGAGGTCAACGACAAGCTGGCTTCCGCCTGAGCCATTTTGCCCCTCCAATCCATGTTCAGGGGGTGCGGCTGGCCGTGCCCCCTGGTTGTTCCCTGCACATTGCCCCCACCCCCTTATGTCCATGGTGCCCAGCCTGGAGAGAGGTGCGGCCCGGCACCGCTTTGCCCGGCGTGACCTGTCGCCGGTGGTGCGCCGCCGCCTGTTCTGGGGTCTGTTCTTCATCTCCCCTGACTGATCGGCTTCTTTGCCTTTACGGCCTACCCCATCGCCGCGTCGCTCTTCTACAGCTTCACGGACTACAACATCATCAATCGCACCCCGCACATGGTGGGGTGGGACCACTACGCGGACTTGCGCAAAGGCCGGTACGACAGCTGGAAATCCCTGCGGGTCACCCTGCGCTACGTGGGCATGCTGGTGGCCCTGGCCACCGTCTTCGACATAATCATCGCCATGCTCCTGAACATGAAGGTGCGTGCGCTCTCGATCTACCGCACCATCTTCTATCTGCCGGTGATGGTGCCCGTGGTCGCGGCTTCCCTGACCTGGGTCTGGGTGTTGAATCCCAACTACGGCCTGGTGAACGGCCTGCTGGACCGCATCGGCATTGCCGGCCCCGCCTGGTTGGCCTCCCAGCGCACTGCCCTGCTGTCTCTGGTGTTCGTTGCCGTATGGGGCAGTGGCCGGGCCGTGCTGATCTACCTGGCCGGTCTCAAGGAGATCCCCGTGCACCTGTATGAGGCGGCGGACATTGATGAGGCCAATGCCTGGCGCAAGATGTGGGCCATTACGTTGCCCCTGCTGACGCCGCAGATGCTCTTCAATGTCATCACCATGACCATCTTCTCCTTCCAGTCCATCGCGGCCCCGGAGATCATGACGGGCGGCGGCCCCAACAAGTCCACCCTGCTGTTTGGCTACTTGCTCTACCGGGTGGCGTTTGAGAACCTGAAAATGGGGTTTGCCTCCGCCATGGCCTGGCTGCTTTTCCTTGTGATCCTGACCCTGATCATGTTCTACGGCTCCCGCAACTGGGTGCACTACGAGCGGTAGGCCGCACGCGCCATGAGCAGTCTGGCCACCGGCAGCACTCTGGCCCGCCGCCCCATCGACTACGGCCACCTCCTGCAACGGGTGGCCGCGCACGCAGTCCTGATTGTCTTCGGCCCGATCTTCATGCTGCCCTTCCTGTGGATGATCAGCTCGTCCCTGAAACCCCACGCGGACATCTTCAACATTCCCGTGCGGCTGATTCCCGAGACCTTCGTTTTCAGCAACTATCCGGAAGCCATCGCCGCCATTCGCTTCCTGCGCTATCTGGGCAACACCTTCATCTATGCCTTGGGGCTCATGATCGGGGCCGTGCTCTCCAATGTCTTCATTGGCTACGGGTTCGCCCGCATCGAATGGCCGGGCCGGGATGTGGTCTTCGTCCTCTACAGCAGCTGGGGCTGGCTGGAGACGTTCGCGCCGCTGCTGGTGCCGGCCTTCTTCGGCAATGCCTTCTTCATATTCCTGGTGCGTCAGTTCATGCTCACCTTCCCCAAGGATCTGGATGACGCGGCCCGGGTGGATGGCGCGCACGAGCTGCAGATCTTCTGGCGCATCGTGGCGCCCCTGTCCCGTCCGGCCATCATCACCATCGCCATCTTCGACTTCATGTGGGGCTGGCACGACTACATCAACCCGCTGGTCTTCCTGCGGGATCCGGACAAGTTCACCCTGTCGGTGGGCTTGCGCCTCTATTTCTCGCAGCACGGCGCGGAGTGGGGCCTGCTGATGGCGGCGGCCACCATGTTCACTCTGCCCATGGTGCTGGTCTTCTTCTTCGCCCAGCGCACCTTCATCGAAGGCATCAGTTTCACCGGGGTCAAAGGCTAGGCAATACCCGAAACCACCGGCCGGCCCGGGATGCCGGTCCCAGGTCGTTCACGCGCGCGGCGGCCAAGCCGCGGCAGCCACCTCTGGCTTCTCTCGGGGCTGGCTACACAGGCCGGCGCGTCTGGCTTCAGGAGTTGCGCTTCAGTCTGTGCACCGGTCCGGCAGAGCACGCAACTGCGCAATTCCAGCACGGCACTGATCGGTCTGGACTTCCGCGCGCCGGGCCCGGTCTTCGGCTTGTTGCAGCCTTTGGGACTTATATACCTAACCAACAAAGCCGGATATATCCTGTTCACGGGTCTATGCGGTCCCTGAGGGGAACGCCTCTCGCCGTGCAGCGGCCCCTGTCCCACGGGCCGGGGGCCGATCACAGTGACCCCACATGCGCTGTACGCACCCTGTCCTGACAGCACCGGCGCCTTGCCGCCCAGACAGGCCGGATTGTCAGTTGGATATACAAATCCCTTGCCTTTCAGAAATTTCCATCGTCTATCAGGAAATACATAATCGTCGCCAAATCTGCAAAGAGTGCCCTGGTCATGAGGCAACCTCTGAATGTGGTGTTGCCGCGTTTATGCTGCAAGGTTTTCCCCTTTGTGGTCATCACTTATAATTCCACATCAGCCGTGTCAGCGTGCATTGCTGCGGTTGGCAACCTGAACCATGTGTCCCAACTGCCAGGAGGAAAAAAAGATGACAGCCAAACTTACGAGAAGAGGATTCCTGCACTTGGCGGCCGCGACTGCAGGCCTGACCACTCTCGCCGCCTGCACAATTGCGCCATCGGAACAGGCAGCGCCCGAGGCCGAGGGTGTGACTGTCCAGTTCTGGATTTTCTGGGGACAACCCGGCCGCATTGCCGATCAGATCCTGGCTGATCCAGGGTTGGTCGAGTACATGGGCAACAACACCCTTGACTTCCGCACCGGGGTGGCCAATGAAGCGCGCCTTGCGGCAATTGCGGCCGGAACTCCTCCCGATATCGGCGCTCTCGGCTATTACCTGGATTTCATGGCCCGCGGTGTGGTTGACGACCTGACTGATTTCATCGCTGCCAGTTCTGTGATCAATGAAGAAGACTTCATTGCAACCAATTGGGAAATGACCAAGTATGAGGGAATCAACTACGGCGTTCCCGCAATTGAAGGATTCGTACGACGCGGTTTCTTCTACAATGCACGCATGGTGGCCGAAGCAGGTTTGGACCCTGACGTGCCCCCGGTCACTTGGGACGAGACGTTGGTCTGGCACAAGGCTTTGACACAATTCGACGAGAACAACAACCTGTTGCAGATCGGACTCGATCCGTATGACGCGGAAGGGGGAGTCGGTCCGGGCAACGATGGTTTCACGATCTCGGACTCATGGGGTTTCCACTACTTCGACGAGGACACGAAGGAATTCAACCTGGACAATGAACTCTTTGCGGAAGGTTTGGAAGTGATGGGTGAATTCGTTCGGATCATCGGCCCCGACAATCTTGCGGGTATGCGTGCGGTAGAAGGGCAAGGCACCTGGGGCGGATCCTTCAATGCGGAAGTGCAGGCCTGCATCATCGAAGGGTATTGGATGTCGGGCGAAACGTACAACGAGAAACCGGAAGTGGCTGAACACTTGCGAGTATCCTGGATCCCGGTTCCGGAAGCGCGCCGCGGTGTCAAGTGCCAGACCGGCGGTGGACACATGGTGCAGATGTTCCGGGAGGGCACGTACAAGGACGAGGCGTGGCCAGTGGCCGAGTGGCTGCAGTCTGACGGCTGGTGCGATCTCATCCTGCACAACATCGGATGGCTGCCTTCCTACAAACCCTATTTTGACAACGCGCCCCGAGATCTGTTCCCCGGTTTGGAATTCATCTTCAATTCCGTGCAGGAAGCCAATTATTGGGGGCCGCAGATCCGCTGCGAGATTGAGGATTTTGTGCGCGTAAAATACGGGGAATTTCGTGAAGCTGTATACAGAGACCAAATCAGCGGCGCAGATGCGGTAGCCCAGATGCAGGAAGTCTGCACCAAAGAGTACAAGGCAGCCGGTTTCGCCTAATCCCAAGCAGGCCACTTGAGACATAGCGCTGAAGTGGCGCGGGGCGGCCCCTGGCACACGCGGCTGGGGGACCGTCTGATTGCACTCTTTGGGAGGGGGCAGGCGCTCCAGGACCTGGCCTTGTACTGCGGCTGGCCCGTACCCACCGCACTGGGGAATACCGTCATTGTCTTGGCCCGCCTGGGGGATTGTCGCGCGCGCAACCATGATCCGCCGCCCGGTCCACCGAAAGTCGGGGATGGCTGCACCTGCCTGATCGAACGCGTGGCGGTCTATGAAACCCGCAGGGACCTCCAACGCCTGGGTTCTGGCTGACTTGTGGGTAATGGGCTGGCACGACTCGTGGCGGAACGGGGCCCATCAGTTGAGGGTCACGCGCTCCGCGCTCTACCTGCGGAATACCCAACTCCTCCCGGTCCTCGGCTATAGATGCCCCAAACCCGCAGGGATTTTGTCGTGACGGCGGATTATAGGGTGTGTCCCTGTCGCACTCTGAAGTGTTTTGGGTAGTCTGCTGTGCACGCACGAGGGGGTGTCCTTGGCCTATAACCTGGTGTCTGCCTCTACCGCGGAACGGACCGCCGGGGATCAGGTGCGGGACTGTCTGTGGCACATCCGGGTTCTCGGGGACCAGGGCTTCTTCGCGGCGCCGACTGGCAACGGCCGTACCGGGAAATTCCGACGCCCTTTCAGGCCAACCAGCGCCAGATCCGGCCGCCCGGCTCAACGGCCTGCGCACATGGGTCGAGGGAACCTTTCACAAAGTCCAAAACATCGGATGCCACCTGGAACATCTGCTGTGCAAGACCCTTGGCGGACTGGCTACCCATGTCATGGCCAAGATGACCAGCCATACCCTCCCCCAAGATGCTCTTGCGCCGTTGTGTTGGTATTGAAGTCCAGATATTCACTGTGAATACCCAATTCCACATCTGGCGTGTCATGCTTGATTACCTCTCCGACACAATTTCCAGGATCAGCGCCAGACAGAAGTCGGCCGACAGACACAGGGATCCGTATTCGACCCCCTCCTGCAGCACATCCTTCCCGGGCCAGAGGGCGATGTCGGGAGACACGCCTTCCTAGTGGACAGTTAAATACTACAGAGTCCCCATATTGGGCGGAGGGGCCCGACGTGTGAGAGGCTGGGATCCCCCTTTCCCCCTGGCCGCGAGCCCCTCCTCCTGCGCCGCACCGGTGCCGCCAGTTCCAGCTCTCCACGGACCCGCATTGCGCCCGCCAGGCCCGGGAGGTGATCGGCCTGTACCTGCATCCGCCGGCCCATGCCCTGGTGCTGTCCGGGGACGAGAAAACGCAGCGCCAGGCCCTGCAGCGCACCCCGGCGAGCCTGCCGCTGCAACCCGGACCGCCCGCAGGCCTGCCTGGACCCTGTGGCCGCGGACCGCCCGGACCCCCGGCCGGTGCACGGGATCGTGGACCACGCCGCTCCCCACCAGACCCCACGGGTACACCGGTGGCTGGCGGCGCATCCCCGCTGGCACTTTCACTGCACGCCCCCTCCAGTTCCTGGATGCACGCGGTGGAGGGCCTCTGCGCCCAGCTGGCGCGGGGTGCCTGCAGCGGGGCAGTCTCGCCTCCCTGGAAGCCCTGGGACACGCCATGCAACAGTACCTGGAGGCCCACCACGCCCAGGCGTGCCCCTTTGTGTGGCGGCGGGATCCCGAGGCGATCATGGCGGCACGCCAGCGAGGGTGCCACAGGTTGCAAACAATCCACTAGAGCGGGATATTCCGGATCAACACAAATCACTGGTCAGGGTGTACGGTAGATCGCAAGCCTGGAGGTGCAGTCGGAGGTTGTTTTCGACCCGCAGCAGGCTTTCGTGATGGACATTCGATTCCAGGGTTTTCACCCCTTCCTGCGCGCAGAAGGGATCTTCCGTATACCAAGGCGCAAGAACTTCCGCGGGAGTCCGAGTGTCCATATGCCCAGCCCCTGCAGTGCAAACCGCTTCCCAATCTCTCTCGCCACGACAGCGACAGGCATATGCTGGCACTCAGGCCGATGCTGCCTGTGGGCAACCACCGGAGCTGCCACTCTTCTCTGCACACGGGCCTCCCGGTGTCCCCGGCAGGGCCGCGGCGTTCAGGCATCGGCCCGCGGCCTTGTCAGGGCGGGACCGGGCATGGCCTGCGCGCCCCGGCAGAATGTATTGAACCCGGCATCCGGGTTGTGATCGGCGGGCTGTCCGCTAGACGGGACGCTTTTCCAGAGCTGAAACTGCGTAGCGATTGATATAAAAATACTTGTCGGTGTAGGAATTGTTGAGGGTGTGCACCTGATCCCGCACCTTGACTTCGGCAGTGTAGATGGCTTCCACGCTCCCGGCGGCGGCGTCACAGGAAATTTCCACCCGGGCCGACTTGTCCTTCCGGACTTCCAGTGTCCGGCCCGCACACGGCCGGCCGGTCCAGGCCCAGCCTTCCTGCCGCCAGATTTCCCGTTCCACAATCTGCTCATACATCTGCAGCCCGCTCCAACCCCGGTAACAATCCAGCAGTTCTGCCAGATTTCCTTGTTCTGGGGACAGCAACGTGTGCAGAGCCGCAGGGGTCAAGTGGCCGTAGCTGCGGCCCGCGTTCATCTCCATCAAGGTGGGTGCCAGCCGGTGACCTCCCAAGTGACTGCTGCGCCAGACGCGCCAGACCGGATCTCCATTTTCGGACTGAGCCTGCCGAAGCCGATCATACATTTCCTGCCCAAATCGGCCACAACATGCATCCCGTGTACTGTGCGTGCAAAGAAACAGCTCCCGGCGCAGATCCTGCTTTCCCACCTCGCGCGAGGCTCCGTTGGGCTCCCCGCCCTGTACCAGCCTTGCCACCAATTCCGGCAGCTGGACCACAGGCACATGAAACTGCCGATGACCATACCGGTGAAAGTGATCTTGCGGAGGGCGCGTAAACCAGAAGACACGCGCCCAATTCGGGTCCTTGTCTTCTTCGACATACCCCTCTGGGTCCGGTTGCACCGCCAGCAGACGGACAGCCGGGCCAGAGCCCCGGGGTTGCACCGTGGCCCGCTTGATGGCCCGGGTCAAATCGGAGGTCTGCCACACATCCCGGTCCCAAGGTGGTTGCAACTCCACTATCAGACACCTTTCAAAGGGCGTCGCGGTGCCAATCGGGTCTTCCCCGTTGGCCTGGGAGTAGAGGCTGCAGAGTTCTCCAGACAGCGCATCAGCAGTGCAAGTGTCCATTTCCAACTTCCTTGGTGGATTGGGGGGTTCGTCTTCCAAACCTTCAAACGTGTGCCTCTAATCTTATGCTGTATCAACCATTGCCGGAACATCCTGCGGGACTGCAGTGCCACATCCAGACAGCCTCAGTGGGTTTTGAAGGGTCCCTGCACGTTGAAGTTCGGACAGCCCCGCTCCAACAGCAGTGATTCCGGCGATATCGCCTTGGTACACGGCCAAAACAACCGGCCTTGACCCCTTCCTGACCGAGCTGCATACTTGGACATTCGGATTTCCTGTCCCATTTCAGTCTGCCCATCATTTCAAGTCGATGGATGGATCGCCAAACTGTGCAAATTCCTGCTCCGTGACACCCCTGAGGGCCAAACAGGCTTACAGGCTTGGAGCCGTGGCATCGGCGCTGCTCTCGACCCAATTCCTGCAAGACCTTCCAAGTTGTTCATGCATAGCCTTTGGAGGCTCACACAGGTTTCTACCTGCAGATACGATGACAATCGGCAATTAGTGCCAACACTTGGTACAACCGGAAAAAGTCAAATGGGCTGGCCAGCCATATGCAACTGCTGGCGCAGTACTCTGCCGACAGGGATACGGCCATGAATGCAGTGGTCTTCTGCAGTTGCTATGCGATGCACAGGGCAGAGACGGGCCTGCGGGCCGGATCAGCTGCACACGGAAAGACCGAGCTGGTCGAGATCATGGTCAGGCACATTCTGTAAAGACGCGGGAATGCTCCCCGTCAGCTGGTTGTCAGCCAAGGCCAGCCACTCCAAGTGGGTGAGCTGGCCCAGTGCGGGGGGGACAGGGCCCGTTAGCTGGTTGTTGGCCAAGTACAGCAGTTGCAGATGGGCGAGCCGGCCCAGTTCCGGAGGCAGGGAGCCCTGCAATGGCATGCCGACCAGGCTCAGGGCCACCACGCGCAGAGACGCATGGCCTGCGGCCACACCGATCCCCTTCCACTCCGCGAGGGGCCGGGCAACATCCCAATTGAGGCCGCCGCCCGCCCCGCGCCGCCGCAAGGGACGCAGCAACCCTCCAAAAGGCGCGCCTCCCACCCCTGCCGGCCGGGTCAGGGTGTCTCGGAGGGACAGCAGCGCCTCACAGTCCCGCACCAGCTCCGGATGGGCCGCCGGCTGGGGCACCACAATGCCGTTGGCGCAAGGGCCGGAGACCGGCGCCCCAGCAGCAGCAGATCCTCCCCCACGCGTCAACCGGCGTCTCCCACGCGCACCGGACACAGTCTTGTCCATCCCGCTTGTGCTCCTGGTCCTTTCTCCTGGCTGTAGGGGCCCAGTGTGGCCGGGGGCCATGTACCCGCCCGCCCGCGGCGCAGACCGGCAGGCCGGGCATGCCATGATGCGCGGGGAGACTGCCTGCCCGTCCCCCGTGCCGCTGTCCGCGCGCGGGGGCCGTCACCGCACCCGGGTCACGCGCACGGCGCCGTTGCGGACCTCGGGCGTGAGAGCGCGCGCGGTGTCGATGACGGCGGCGAGGACCCATGCCACCGCGCTGGCCGTCCACTCCGGCAGCGCGACCGTCACGCCGCGCCCCGCGGCGATGGAATACCACCACCCCACCTCGAGCGGCACCTGGACCGCGTGCGGCGCCGGCACGGTGGTCACCGGGCCGAACGCAAACGCGGCGGTGTTCCACCGCGGCAGGCGGGCGGCCAGGTCGGCCGCGGCATGGCTCCCGAGCAACTCGTGGTCAACGGCAATGAGCGCCTCCACGGGGGCCGGGCGGGCCGGGCGGAACCAATCGAGCCCACAGAGGAGATCAGCGCCGGGATGGCCCGTGGGGCCCGCGTCGGACGGGGGGCGGGGCTCCAGGCCCGTGGCCGTCACCTGCAGCCCGGACAGCGCGACCCCCCCAAAGCGGCCGAGCGCATCGTCCAGGCACTGGGTCAACGCCGGCAACGCCCGGGCGGGCTCGACGGCGCGGCGCCGGCGTGCCGGGTGCCCCGGGATCTGGATGCGCGGGAGCCAGTCGAGGCCCCCGGGCCGGACGACCCGGCTCTCGCCGAGGGCCAGGCCGACCTGCACCCATCCGAGCCGGGCGGCGTCGCGCCCGGCGGTCAGTGCGGCCTCCCGGACCGCCCGGTGCGGCGCCAGCTCTCCGAAAGCCTCCAGGAAAAGCGTCGGGGCCATGACAGCTGCTCTCCACCCCCGTGCCGGCGACGGTCGCGGCGGCACCACCCCGATGCCGTGCGCTCTGCCCCGTGCCTCTCGACCCTTCGCTCCCTAGTCCCACCCAGGCGGGCAATGGACATCCGCTTCAGTGCGTTGCTTGAAGGGCGCCTCCATGATGCCGGGAAGGTCGACATCAACATCGCTCCGAAATCGAGTGGTGGCCTCCAAGACGCAGTCGTGCCGGGCAGTCGCCCTCCTGTCGCTGGCGCCTCCAGGTCTGACGGTCCTCGTTGGGGACGAGAGCCAGGACCACCAGCAAAATGTCCCCGCACACCTCTTCGCACAAAGCTCGGTTGTGGCAGTGGCGATCTCCGGGCATGTCTCAGGGGATCTGATTTTCCACCCCCCGTGTGCCGACCCCTCATAGCCGGACGATGACAGGTGATCTGGCCCGGGCCGCGGAGGCCACGCCAGCCGCTGATCGGCCTGACTGTCACACCACCGTCCAGGGCGGCCGCAATCGGGCCTGCAGGGAGGAAATCCGGGGCTTGTGACGACTTTGCGATGGCCCTGCAGTGCACCCCATATGCCACATAATTCCATATTGTATACTTAGGTTGAATCCATGCTGGGACTTCCCCGAAACTCGATGGCGATGGGTTCGGCTATCGCGCCCTCGTCTGTTTCGGCACCTGCCGCCGACATGATGCTGGCGAGAGCCGGAAATGATCGTCGGGGCAAACATGCAGTGTGCATGGGATTGTTTCCTTGCGGCATCAAGACATCAAACAAGCGGTACGCAGGGCTGCAAGCTCGATTCCTCTACCGCGGCTGTCCCTGGGGAATCCAAACCTGCATGGCACCGGCACCGCGGTTGGCCCAGGTGTAGTAGGGAACTGCCGACAGAGTCACCGCCTGACCATTGCCAGGCACGGGATAGGGTCGGTACAGGAATTCGTTCCACGCCCGGTCGTGTGTTCGCCAGCCCTGCGCGGCCACCTTGTACACGCCCCCCAGCAGATCGGCTTCAAATCTCTCCGTCAACGGGACCTGTGGATTGATTCCCAGGTCTGCCAGACTCTCGACGCCCTCGTTGTCTGCTTCCTCCAGGCAATACACCAAGGGGCCTCTTTCGATCGCCAAGGCCCCTCGGGTGGCATCCACCCGGGGACTGGCCACGGTCAGACGGGGCCCCAGATCCATGGAAACCCTGATTCGGTCTCCAGGTCTCCAGGCATGGCTGACGCAGTGGTAGCCTGTTTGCCTGTCCCTGGCGCCTACCTCGGCTCCTGCCATCCCACAACGCAGGGTCTCTTGGGCCCATGACGGTACACGCACAGCCAGCGCAACCGGCGGGCGGGGCACTTCCGCAAAGGTGATGTCCACCTCGCCTTGATGGGGATATTCCGTTTCGATACGCAACACACAGGTGCCAAATTCGCCATCGATGCGAAATTCGCCGTCCACGAAATGGTGAATTTGGATGGTGTTCGCATCAAAGGTGACACCCAGGTGCGCGATCAGTTCGACCAGCCGCATGAGATTGGGTGGGCAGCAGGCACAGCCATACCAGGAGGGCCGTTCCAGGCCACCGGGACTGGACAGCGGATTCTCGTAGAAATACCGCCGGCCGTCCAGAGACACCCCGGCTAGCACGCAGTTGTAGAGAGACCTCTCCATCATGTCTGCATAGCGGGACGCGCCGGTCGCCAGCAGCATGCGCCAATTCCACATGACGTTGGCGATGGCGGCACAGGTCTCGCAATACGTCGTGTCGTTCGGCAACTCGTAGGCCTTGCCGAAGGCTTCCCCGAAATGACGCGCACCCACCCCGCCGGTGATGTGCAGTTTGCGCGTGGCCAGGTCCTGCCAGAGGCGCTCCAGGGCCCGCCAGAGCGTCCGGTCGCCGGTTTCCAGGTACACATCGGTCATGCCGGCCGTGAGATACAGTTGGCGGACCGCATGGCCCTCCAGCTCGGCTGCCGCTCTGACCGGCACGCGGTCCTGATAGTACGCGTCCTGAAAGCGCTTGGGGCCCACCAGGGTGCCTCTGCCGCGCTGCTCCAGGAAAAAATCGGCCAGCTCCCGGTAGCGCGTCTCTCCGGTTGCACGCGCGAGTTCCACCAGGGCCAGCTCGATTTCGGGATGTCCCGGGGGACCCTGTCGGCCGTGCGGGCCAAACTCGCGGTCTATCAGATCGGCGAACCGGACGGCAATGTCCAACAGACTGTCGTCCCCTGTGCCGCGCTTGAAGGCCACTGCGGCCTCCAAGAGGTGTCCGGCACAGTAGAGTTCATGGCCGTGGGCCAACTCCTGCCAGATGCGTTCGGGGTGCAGCGCCTGGTAGTAGGAATTCAGGTATCCATCGGCCCGTTGCGTCTGGGCCAGCATCTGAATGGCAAAGTCGGCCTTCTCCCGCAGAGCGGCATGCGGACTGCGGGCCAGTGCATAGCCGACGGCTTCCAGCCACTTGTAGATGTCCGAATCCATGAACAAGGGCTCTCGGTACTCTCCTGCGCCTAGGCCCTGGGCCAACCGGAGATTGTGGAAGTTGCCTGAGGATTCGAGCTTGTCAAAGGCATGAATCAAGCTGGAGTCCCGATTCACCTGTTGCCGTGCAGCCCAGAAGCCTCCCTGGACGCGTGCCTCTGCCAGGCCCAAGGTGCGCAGCCGGGCGTGGGGACTGCCTGCAGTGTCGACATGCATTAGCGATTTTCTCCTGGAGTCTTGCCGAATTGGCTGGCACCCGCGCACGCATGCCTACGGGGGCGCATGGACGCAGACCTGCCCGATGGGCTGTTGGCGACTGCCCTGGATTCCATTGGGCGAGGCATCCACGCAACAAGTCCTTGCCAACGGGCCCTGCGCGGCTCTGCCCTGGTCGGCATGTCTGCGGACACAGGTCCCTTTCCCCATGGTCTCATGGGACAGGCGACACTCCCCGTCGGTCCAGGCACAAGACCGCCCGTCCTCACAGCGCCCAGACATCCATCTTGGAGGTCCGCACCCTCTCTCCGCGGTGTCTCAGGCATCGCCCGACACCGTGATCTTGCACACGGCTTCGTTGCCCAGACGGTAGGTCCCGTTCAACGCTTGAAAGCCGTCGTCCACCCGGTCCAGGGGCAGCACGTGACTGACCATGTCGCCAAAGGGAATGTCTCCTCTCTCCAGAATGGGCAGGGCCTGTTCAAAGTGCGCCGTGGTGGACGCCCAGATGGCCTCCAGGGTGAGGTTCTTGACCATCAGCAGCCGGTTGATGTTGAAGTCAATGGAACCCATGTCGACAAAGTGTCCCACCTCCACGAACGTGCCGCTCTTGCGGCAGTAGCCCAGTCCCTCGGGCGTGGCGGCCAGGAAACCGGAACATTCAAAGACGACATCCGCGCCCCGGCCCTGCGGAGTTTCCGCCATCACCAGCTCCGTACGCTCCTCGGCGGAGGGGACTTCCTCAATGTCAATGCACACATCGGCCCCGAACCTGCGCCCCAGTGCCAATCTGCCGGCCGGACCGCCCACCAGGATGATCTTCCCGGCTCCCGACAACCGGGCCGCGATCAAGGTGACCAGACCGATGGCTCCCGCGCCCTGCACCACCACCGTGTCCCCGATGTGCATGCGGGCTCGGTCCGCGGCGTGGACGCCAATGGTGAAGGGTTCCGTGAGAACCCCGACCTTGGCCGACATGTCGGTACGCCACCAGCAGGTGCCGGGCAGATCCAGATACAGGTATTCGGCAAAGCCGCCATACAGGCCTGGCGGGTCTTGAAAGCCGTAGCCATAGCCGGTCGGAATTCCGGGCTGCAACACCACGCGGTCTCCTTCCTTGACGGGGCGGCCCAGCGAGTCATGGGTCACGCCTTGGCCGAGAGCCGCCACAATGCCCACGTTCTCATGACCCAGAATGACCTGCCGGTCAAAGCCATGCTGCCAGAAGTGCAGGTCTGTGCCGCAGATGCCGGCCAGCTCCTGCTTCAGCAACACGGCCCCCGGCGCGGGATCGGGAACCTCGAACTCCTGCACCGTGAATGCCTGACCTTCTACGACTACGGCTCGGGCTGTTTGTGCCATGATGCCCCTCCCGGGTGGCTGGCTGTGGATTAAACAAGGCCGCGGGCTCGGACCGGGCCATGGGCTTGGGTCTGGCCAAGGGACTGTCAGGGCGACGGTTCCACGTACTGGCCCATACGGGCGGACAGCGGATACACCGGGTACGGATCTGTCTGGCCGGCTGCCTGGTACCAATAGGCCACTGCGTCATAGATGCACACATTGCCGTCGTTGTCACCCCACCGGTTGCCCTTGTATTTTTCAATGCACCCCTCAAAGGAAGACTGAAAGGGAATGTCGTCACAGATGTGGAAGCGGTTGACCGAAGTGTGGCCGTTGCCGTCAAGGGGCGTATGCGGCTGGCACGCAAAAGGGCTTTCAAAGATGGGGAAGGGAGGCTCCGCGGCCCAGGCATAGCCGATATAGTCCTCGGATCCGGTACCGAAGGAGGAAGGAAACTTCTCTCCGTCCACGAAGAACTTTTCGTCGCCTTCGCCCCACCACCAGTCGATGGTCTTGTCCCGGCCCTGGCCATACCACCAGGAGGATGGTGTCTCCTCCGGGATGGTCCAGCGGTTCCAGACGTGCAGATGCACGCCGCAGAAGCGGCCCTGGCCCTGCACGTGCAGAATGGGCCAGTCAATGTCCCGGCCCCGGCCCTGGGATTTCTCCAGGAAGGCGTCCGGATGCCACTTGGCGTGAAAACGCAGCAGCTCACGGGCCTCCTGTGGCAGCGGTTTGTGTACCACCTCGAAGCGCAGCCGGCGAGTCTGCGGGCCGTCGTTCTGCAACAGCACTCTGGCTCCGTTTGCGAAAGGCATGAACCATTGGCTGTACAGCAGCCCCGGGGTCATGCCCACGGGCAGAGCACGGAAATGCTGGATGCCGGGGGCGCCGCCAAAAAAGTCCCCCAGCGGAGACCACACGCTGGGTTCCGTCTCGCCGTCCCAATGGATGGACAGCGTGATCTCTCTCAGGCCTGCGGCCGCGTCCGCGATCAGGTCCGCGTCCGGCACGACCCGCAGCGCGGTGATGGCCTGATTCCCGGCCAGGTCGGCGACGCACAGCGCACCGCCGGCCGAAAGACTGACTTCGGTCGCCAAAGTCTCGGCGGCCTCGTCCTGGGCAAAGCGCCAGCCCCGGAAGGCCAGTTCCCGATCCTTCTCGGCCAACAGGATCTCTTCCGCCGGGGAAGGGATGCCCGTGAACTCCGGCAGGGTGGTGCCCTCCGGAAACGTGCTGAAGGTGAAGTGGTAGAACCGGCCCCAGCCGGGAGCCATGAGGATGCGGCAGGAACGATTGTAGGGGATGGGAATGTAGCGGTTGTGGCCCCGCGACAGCACCGGAGCCAGCTCCGGCAGATTGCAGTCTCGCAGCCCTACGCCGCCGAACAGATCGCGGAAAGGCATGTCGATGACCGGTTCGGGATGGTCGTCAATGTGGATTGCCACGTGCCCTTGCTGCGGCCAGGCCGACCAGATACGCCATATGCAGCCCGGGCCGTCGGCTTCAAAGACCACGATGCGGTCTCCCTCCTCCCGAATGCAGCCCCCGCCGTCGCTGTTGGCGTTCCAGTCCACATACAGGTCCTGCGCCGCGTCATACCGGGAGCGGCGGTCGTGGCTGGACCAGGTTCCACATGTTTCCCCGGGCAGGGGCGGCTGCGCCAGCCGTTCCAGGTCCGAGAGCCGCCCTACCAGATCGGCGTAGCTGAGAGAAGACATCCGGGCCGGGTGTTCCTGTGCGGGCAAGACCGGTGGACCTACATGAACTGGCGCAGGAAGCGGCCCGCCTGATCCACGGACTGCTTGCGCCTTTCGAGACTGCCCTCATAGGCGCGATCCTCCACTTCGATGCAGACAGGGCCATCATAGCCGGCATCCGTGAGCACCGAATAGAAAAGCCCCCAGTCCACCTGTCCCAGGCCGGGCAGCTTGGGGGTGTGATATTCCAGCGGCGTGGCCAGAATGCCGACTTCGTCCAGCCTGTGCTTGTCCACCCGCACATCCTTGGCATGCACATGCACAAAACGGTCCGCGAAATTGCGGATGGCCGCCGCGTAATCCATCTGTTGCCAGACGAGATGGGAGGGATCGAAGTTCAGGCCAAAGTGGGGGCTGGGAACAATCTCAAACATGCGCCGCCACACTGCGGGGGAAAAGGCCAGGTTCTGGCCCCCGGGCCACTCATCCTCCGTAAAGAGCATGGGGCAGTTCTCGATGCCCACCTTCACGTCATGGGCCTCGGCCCAGCGGATGATGTCCGGCCAGACCTGGGCGAACTCCTGCAGATTGGCTTCCAGGCTGCGGGTCTGGTCCCGGCCGATGAAGGTGTTGGCCACATTCACGCCCAGCAGGGCGGCGGCCTGGATCAGGGCCTTGATATGGTCCCGGTAGGTGACGCGGGCGGCCGCGTCCGCCACCAGCGGATTGGGGTAGTAGCCCAATCCGGAAATCTGGACCCCATACCGGGCGACCAGGACCTGGACCTTATCCGCCGCGGCCCGGTCAAAGCCGGCCACATTGATGTGCGTCACGCCGGCATAGCGTCGTTCGGCCTTGCCTTCCGGCCAACACATGATCTCGACACAGTCGAAGCCCGTCTCGGCGGCAAAGGCCAGAACCTCTTCCAAGGACAGTTCGGGCAGGATCGCGCTGACAAATCCCAGTTGCATGCTGTTTCTCTTCCTGTTTCCGGCAGTGGTGGACATGACCGAGGCCTGCGGGCCTGCAGGGGCCCGGCGCCTCCTCAGATTATACGGGTTGAGACATGCGCCGTTGCGGTCAGGCAATGTGCATCATGGGTTCGCCCAGCACCTCCAGGCGCGGTGCAATGCCCAGCCCCGGCGTGTCTGGGGCGGCCATGCGTCCTCGCTGTCTCTGCGGCGCACCCGCGGCGACGCTGCGCGTGACATAGCTGTTGAAGTCGGTGGCCGTAAACAGAAACTCCGGCGGGGTGCTGTGGGCCAACGCGGCGATGGCTGCCGTCACGATGTCGCCGCCCCAGCTGTCTTCGATGGTCATGGCCACCCCCAGATGCAGGCACAGATCCCGCATCTGGCGCGTACGGGTGATGCCCCCGAACTTGCTGATCTTGAGATTCACCACATCCAAGGCCCCGTCCGAAGTGGCCCGCACCAACATGTTCACACTGTCCATGACCTCATCCAGGATAAAGGGATGCTCTATCTGGCGGCGCACGTCAAGGCATTCCTCGTAGCTGACACAAGGCTGCTCCATGTAGACATCCACGTCCTTGACGCCGCGGGCCACGCGTATGGCCTCATGGCGCAGCCAGCCCGTGTTGGCATCCGCGATCAGGATGTCGGACGGGTCCAGCACCTGACGCACACTGCGGATGCGGGCAATGTCTTCCTCCACGCCAGCGCCGACCTTGAGCTGAAACCGCGTGTACCCCTCGGCCTTGTAGGCAGCCACCTTGGCCGCCATCTGCGCGGCGTCCTCCTGCGAGATGGCCCGGTAGAGCACGAAGTCCTCGGCCTGAAAGCCGCCCAGGAGCCGGCACACAGGCTGGTCCGTGATCTTGCCCAACAGGTCCCAACAGGCCATGTCCACGCCGGACTTGACATACGGATGGCCCTTCAGGACCCGATCCATATGGCCGTTGAGCATGTCCAGTTCCCGCGGGTCCCAGCCCAGCAGACTGGGTCCGAGCTGCTGCAATCCGGCGCGCACGCCCGCCGCGTAGGCGGGCAGATAGTACGGGCCCAGAGGACAGACTTCCCCCCATCCGGTCACGTCCGCATCGGTGTGCACGGCGACGATGGTGCTGTCAAACACCGCGACCGACTTGCCGCCCGACCAATGGTAGCTGCCTTCATGCAAGGGCAGGTCCACCCCATAGACGGAAATGCCGGTGATCTTCATGGGACTGTACGCGGAAGAACCGCCCTGGTGCATGCCCCAATGGCGGAATGCAGTCGGGGAGCCCAGGCGGACATGTTGCCGCCTGGACCATGCCCTGCAGGCCGAGTGCGAACCATGATCCTGTACGCGTCCCCCAATTTCTGAACCTTCGTGATGCGCGTGCTCTGCACTGCCGGAGCAGGCGTGATGCCTTGGGACGGATTTCCTATTATAATCAGGGTTGGCGAAATCTCTGTTCAAGCAGATGAAGGCAACCTTCGCAGGCTCTCCCCATGCCCTCGCGCTTTTTTCTCTTGCGCATTGAACTCATGCGCTCTCAGCCCAAGATCTGGCGGCGCGTCTTCGTCCCGGCGGACATCCCACTGGCCACCTTGCACCGTGTGTTGCAGACCGCCATGGGCTGGTACGGCCAGGCACGTTGGCATTTTACCTTTCGCCAGCAGACCATATACGACCAGGCCAGCGCCGCACAGCCTCCCCCCTCGGAAATCCCGCTCTGCAGCCAGGTGCATCGGCGGGGCATGACCTTCCAATATGTCTGCAGCTTCGGCGACACCTGGAAACACCGCATTACCCTTTCCAACTCCAATTTCGATGCCAGCAAACATGATGTGGTCATCGCCTGCGTCGCCGGGGAGCAGGCCTGCCCCCCCATCAACGTAGGGGGCATTGAGGGCTACTACGCATTTCTGCAGGCCATCGCGGATCCCGAACATCCGGACTACGACGACATGGTGGACTGGGTCGGGGAGGACTTCGACCGGGATGTCTTCCATCCCGAACAGGTCAACGCGGACCTGGCCCGCCTGTGGCCGCCCGCAAGTCCTGTCTAGTCAGCCTGCCTGACAGCCCGGGCAGAAATGGGTGCTGCGCTGGGCCACAATCACTTTTTCTATGGGCGTGCCGCAGCGGGTGCAGGGCTCGCCGGTGCGCCGAAACACGCGATGCTGCAGCTGAAACCGGCCTGGCACTCCGCTGGGCGGCCGGTAGGTGCCGATGAAACTGCCCCGGAGTGCAATGCCGGTCCGCAACACCTTGCGCACGGCGCGGCACAGCCTGTGGCACTCCTGGGCCGTAGCCGAATGGGCGGTCTTCTGGGGATGCAGGCGGGCGTGAAACAGGGCCTCGTCGGCGTAGATATTGCCCACTCCGGCCGCCACCTTCTGGTCCAGCAGCACGGCCTTCAGGGCTGCAGAGCGGCGGCGTAGTTGCCGCTGCAGGTACTTGCCGGTAAATTGCCGGGAAAAAGGTTCCGGCCCCAGCCCCGCCAGAATGGGCTGGGGGTCCTGCACCAGCCACATGCGTCCGAACTTCCGCTGGTCCAGAAAGTGCAGGGCTTCACCACCCTGCAGCCGCATGTTGACCCGCACATGCGGATGGGGCTTCGCGCTCTGAGGCACCAGGCGGAAGGTGCCGGTCATCCGCAGATGCACCACCAGGCACCAGGAGGCATCCAGATGCAGAAGCATATACTTGGCACGCCGGGAGAGGCTGCGGAAGGTCTGGCCGGTCAGCAAGTCGCAGAAGCTGTCCAGGCCAGGCGTGACCACCGCCTTGGGCCAGGAGACCTCCACACCTTCCAGCGTGCGGTCCTGCAGCAGGGGCTGCAGCTCCAGGACGTGAGTTTCCACTTCAGGCAGTTCTGGCATCGGCGAGCAGGGTTCTTGCTTTTGCAGTGCAATGGCGACATCAGGGTGTGGTTGACAGTGAGAAGAGCCTCGTCCCGGTCAAGAATGTGCCCTGTGGGTGAAAAAGGCGCAGCCCCTCGGATCCGGCGCAAGGGCGCAGGGGGCGCCCCCTGCGCCCCAGGACCTGCGGCAAAGCGTGATTTCGACCAGCCTTTGACCGCGAGCCGCCTGCGATTCTATACTGTAGGGTCAAGATCATTCGGCCGGGGTGGCGAAACTGGTAGACGCGCACGACTCAAACTCGTGTGGGGTGACACCCGTGTGGGTTCGAGTCCCACCCCCGGCATGAAAGCCTCCTGTCCCACATCCGACCTGATCACCGGGTCCGACCAATCGCATCGGTCCAGTCCGGCCGCTCAAAGCGCTTGAGTTCCCCGGCGGCATCGGCCAGGATGCGCCTGCGGGCCACGGCCCGGCGATCTGGAGCCTTGGCGGCGATGTTGACTGTGCAGTCCGGATCCGCCTCCAGATCAAAGACACGCGGCTCCGCAAATTCCAGGGTGCTGAAGAACCAGGTGCGGGCATCCTTGTACCAGACTGAATCGCCATAGCGACAGGTCAGGTATTCCCGGGCCTCAAACCGGCCATCCTCGTGCATCAGGGCCAAGAGGTCCTGACCATCCAGCGGCCCGTTGGGCGCGGCTCCGCTGGCCGCCATCAGGGTCGCCGGCACATCCACGGTATAGACCAGTTCGGACCGCCGCTGCCCGCTGCCCAGCCCCTGCGGGTGGCGCACCATGAGGGGGATGTCCATCGTGCCTGGATACATGTAGCTGGCCGGCTTGCCCACGATCTGTTCCCCATTGTCCGCGAAGTTGGTACCGTGGTCGGACAGGAAGACCACCAGTGTGCTGTCGCGCAGACCTACTTCATCCAAGGTGTCCAGCAACTTCCCGAACCAGGTGTCCACCAGCGTCACCAGCCCCGCGTAGTTGGCCTTGAGACTTTCCAGGCCTGCGGCCAACTCTGGATTGTCCCCCAGCATGGGACCATAGGGCAGGGTGATCCACATCGGTTCCCGCATGGTGCGGTCCCCGTAGAGATCGAAGTAGTGGATCGGAGCCTCCCAGGTCTCATGGGGGGCAAAGCTGTCCACATAGAGATAGAAGGGCTCGTTTTGCCGGTTCTCCTGCAGAAAGCGCATGGCACTGCGAAAAGTGCGGGCCGTGTGCCATTCCTCCTCCGCCTGTCCGGGCCGGACATTGACTAGATGGGCCTTGATGCGCTCCTGATTGCCCCTGTATCTCTGCAACAGGGCCGGATCCGCCGTCGCTGTGGCTCCATAGCGGTCTTCCGCCTGCCCCCGAATGAATTCCCACTGCCGGAACCCCCGCGTGAAATTCATGCCCGGCACCATGTAATGTGGCACATCCGAATAGAAGCCGGTGTGGTACCCGGCTTGGGCCAGGGCCTCAGCCACAGTGGCCTCATGCGCATCCATGGGTTGCCAGCCAGGAAGATAGACATTGTCCCAGGGAACCGGATTGTATTCCCGAAAGGGATAGGCCCGCCGTCCGGAGTGCAAGGTGCGCCGCGTGGGAATGGTAGGCAGGACCTCGGGGTGGGCCTGTTCAAAGAGCAGACTCTCGGCCGCAAAGCGAGCCAGATTGGGGGTGTGTATCCAGTCGTTGCCATAGGGAGCCAAATACCGGGTGCGCAGCGTATCGGCCACCACCAGCACGATGTTCAAGGGCGTCGGGGCAGTATCCATGGTTGTGTGTCTCCTGTGTTGAGGCAAGGTCTCGCGCTAGGCGCGACCCAGCATGGCCAGGACCTGATCCTTGCGGGACCCGATCACGATCAGGGCCGCCACCAGAATGAAGGCGTTGACGCCCAGAGCGGCGAATTCTCCCGCCAGGACATTGACCAGGGCCGCCCCCAGCATGGTGGCCGCTGCGAGCAGACCGCCCAGCAGGCGCGTCCGGGAGTGGAGCACCAGCAAGCCGGCCCCCAATTCAATCACGCCGGTCACGGTCATGAACCATAGCGGCAGGTTGTACAGATCCACCCACTGGGTTGCCATGTCCCCTCCACCCGGCAAGGACCCGGGCAGGAATTTGGGCAGAGCCCCCATCACCAGCATGGAAAGGCACACAATCACTACGGAGGAATACAGCCTGACTCGGATCCACAGGCCTCTGGAATCTGCTGTTGCGGACATGTCTACGCTCCCTGCAGGGGTATATGGTGTCGGGCTATTCTAACCAACCGTGCAGGTTGCTCGGCCTGCCCCGGAGTGCTTTCCTTGCTTGGGTTGGCCCCGGAGACGCGCCCAAGGAGGATAGAGCAGGAGTTTGTGTACTCATGTATATAAGTCCCATAGAGTACAATTCCCCACAACCGCAGAGGCACTGCGCGTGAGTTTTTGCTGCCTGGCAAGCCCCTTCACCAACGCATCATGGACAAGATCGTCTCTCACCTGCAAGAGGGTTTCCCCAAACTGCACCGCGCGGATCTGGAGCTGTTGGCCCGTCACATGACGGACAAGGAGATCCCGCAGTATCAGACCCTGTATCGCAAGGGGGACAGCAGCGCGGCCTTCTATGTCATCCAGTCCGGACGGATTTCCCTGTCCGACGAGGATGCCCGCTCCCTCTTTACCATGACTGCCGGCAACATCCTGGGCGAGAAGGAGTTCTTCCGGGGCGATCCCTATGCCCTGACATCCCGGGCGGAAAGTGAAACCGCCTGCTGGGAGATGACCGCCGAGGCCTTCCATGCGGTCCTGCAGGCCCGCCCGGACATGGGAGTGCGGATTGCCGATGAACCGATAGTCCAGATGGTGCCGTACCTGCAGGAGAAACTGGCTCAGGTGCCGGCTCTGGAAAACGTGTCCGCCGACGTGCTGGCGGACATGGCCCGCCTGTTCAAGGTGCAGATCCTGCTTGCGGGAGACCGCCTTTACAATCAGGGCGATGCCGCCCAGGGCTTGTTCCTGGTGGAACGCGGCCAGTTGGTGCGCCTGCACGCCACCGGCGCACCCAGTGGCGAGATCGCCCCGGGCACCTTGCTGGGGGTGGATCAGCTGTCCACCGACAGCCCGTACGACCACAGCGTCGTGGCACAGGACCAGGTGATGTACTGGTCCCTGTCCCGGCGCGACTTTCAGCGACTGAATACGGCCCATCCCATGCTGCTGCGGGCCCTGACCCGCGCCCAGGACAGGAGTCTGCCGCCCCTGCAGCCTGCCGACCGACACCTTGTGGAGCTGTTGGGTCAAGTCCCTGCCCTGGCTCCCCTGGGCCGGGATGTCTGGGAAGGCATGGCTGCCCGCTCCGTGGGCCACAGCGTCATGGAAGGGGAAACGGTGTACCGCATGGGCGACCCGGGCAGCGGTTTCTTCCTGGTCCTGTCCGGCGAGATCGAGCTGACCACAGCCTCGGCCACAGGGGTGAACCAGGAACTGGAACGAGTCGCCACGGGAGGCGTCTTTGGCTTGGAAAGCCTGCTCACAGGCACACCGCGCACCAAACAGGCAGCGGCCACCCAGGACACCCGCCTGCGCCTCATCTCCAGGGACGAACTGCGGAAACTGGGACAGATCCAGCCGGCAGTCACGCAGTGGCTGGCCGACGGTCTGCAGGCCGGGGGTGTGGCCGGCGTGCCGACGGCACAGCCAGTCGCCGACCTGGGCGACATGTCCATGTTCAACATCTTCGCCGGTCTGACCGGCGCGGAACTGGCCCGGTGCCAGCCCGAATTTGACGTGGCCACCTTCTATCCCCAGGAGCAGATCTGCCAGGCCGGCGACACCCTGGATCGCATGTACCTGCTGCAGAGCGGCACGGTCATGCTGGCCCCGCACGACCGGACCCAGCCGCGCCATGTGCAGCCTGGGGCCGTGCTGCACCTTTTCGCCTTGATGTCCCAGACCCCTTGCCGGGAGACCGTGTCCGCCTCCACCGATGTGCGCCTGATCACCCTGCCCTATGCCTCCGTCATGCAGCTGGTGGCCGAAATCCCGCGTTTCGGCAGCAACCTGTGGCAAGTCGCCAACGCAGAGACGGCTGCGACCGCAGCGCCTGCACCCGCCCCGACGACCAGGCCTGTGGTCCCAGCCCCTGGGCCACCGGCCCCGTCGAATCCGTACAGCCAGGCACCATCTTCCCCAAGGAAAGAGCCGGAACATCCCTATCCAGAGCCTGCCCCTGTGCTGCCGTCTCCGGCCGCCCCGCAGCCGGAGATTCAGGACGAGCCCTCTCTGATCCTGGACCCATTCGCGGGCACTGCGGACAAGGGCCGCGCGATGCTGCCCGCACTCTCCATCGGCGGATCCGTGCGCGCGGCCCTGCTCCTGCTAGGCATCATCTGGCTGGTGATTTCCTTCGTCTACTTCGCCGACACGCCCGGGCAGTGGCTGGAAGCCTTCATGCCCTAGACGGACGCGCCCTGCATAACCGGCACGCCGGTTGCCAGGCGAAGGCGGAGGATGCCCTGGCCTGCGCACATCCAGGGCGGTCCTGGACCATGGCTGGCAGTGCACCCGTGCGTTGGGAGGAGCGCAGACTGGCCGCGACGCGCGGCAGCGCCCCTTCAAATGACTTCCCGGACCAGCTTGACTTCCAGGTTCGTGACCATTTCCTTGAATTCGGACAGGGTGTCCTGCCAACGTTCGGAGCTCAACAGTTCCCGCAGGGTCTCCAGGCTTTCCACCACGATGCCGCCCAGAAACTGGGGCCGGTCGCCCCACAGGGTCCACCAGACCTCGCCGACGTAGAGACGTTCCAGATCGTTGAAGAACGGGGCAATGTGTTGGCTGAAGTACCGCTGGCTGGCTCCCTCACGGCCCTCCAACTCGTCAAAAGTGATAATCAGGCGATAGGGACTCATCTCCATACCTTGTCTCTTGGGTCTCCCTCAAAGGACTCGTTTGCAAGGCCCGAGCCCGGAAATCCTCCACCCGCAACGTACGCAGCAGGATCAGCGCCATCCATAATCCGGCGGCTTCCAGCAGGAATACGGCAGCGTATCCCAACCACGCGCTCTGGGCCAGCGCACCGAGCGCCTCCCCCAGCCAGACCGGCAACACAATCAGGGCCTGCCCCATGAAATTGGCTGCACTCCAAGTGCCAATGTATGTCGCGCGCGCCTGGGGTACGGTCATGCGCAACATCAACACCAGATTGCTCTGGGTCATAAACCCGGACCCCATGCCGAGCAAAACCACAGATCCGGCAAAAGCCGGCACGTGTTGCACAAAACCTGCCCCGCAGATTAGCACAAACGCCGCGGTAGCCATCCATGTTCCCAGGGCCGCCACACGCCTCTCGCCCCATCGCCGCACCAGCAAGATGGAGACCAGCATCGTGACCAGGAAACCCGCCCCCCAGTAGGAAACCAGCCGCGAAGTGGCGGAGACGCCCATGTTCATCACTTCAGCCCCGTAAGGCTCCAGCAGAATGTCCTGCGCATGGATGCTGATCAGAATGATCAAAAGGTAAAGGAAGAAGCGCAGCGCCACCGGATTCTGAGTCAGAACCTGGAAAGAGTTCAGGCTGGCGCGGGGCGGTCGTTGCGGCAGCGGCGGGGCAGCCGGACTTTCGATGCGCCAGGCCCCGACCAGAATGGCCCCCAGCGCCACCAGCGAGACCAGGCCGAAGGAGATCATCACCTGGGTGGGGGAATAGACTTGCAGCTGTTGCGCCAGGAAGAGGCCGGTGGCGATGCTGGCCCCGATCATGCAGACAAACATGACGCCTATGGTGCGATTGCGATGCTCGCGATCTCCCTGGTCCGAGAGCAGGGCCAAATAACTGACCGAAGCCACATTGATGCCCACGCCCCACAGGATGAAAGTGCCGCCGGTGGCCACCAGTCCCCACCCGGGATGGTCCGGCATGAGAAATGCCGCCGGTGCGGTCAGGGCACATCCTCCCGCGGCCAGTACCCCTCCCAGCATGATCCAGCCTGTGCGCTGCCCGCCGGCCTGCACTTGGCGGTCCATCACGCTGCCCAGCCAGATCTGCAGGGGAGCCAGCCAGTAAGGCAGGGTCACCAGAAATGCCACCAGCGTGCTGGCGAGTTGCATCTCCGCAATCATGATCCGGTTCAGGGCGCTGGTGACCGGCACCACCGTCAGGGCAGTGCCCACATGCAGCAGCACGAAGCGGCCCAGCATCCACCAGCGGGGAGTCGGGTTGGGGGGTCGCGACACGGTCAGTCCAGCTTCTCAACCAACTCGGACAGATTCTGCAACAGCAGATTCTCCACCTGCAATCCGCCTGGAGAACGGGTTTCCCGCACCACCGCGGCCGTGTTCATGTTCTCCAGGCGACCCGGCCGGAGATTCACTTCCGAACAGCCCACCAGCAGGATGTGGTTGGCGGGACAGGCAAAATGCTGCAGGGCCCGGCGCACGGCATCCCGCTGCGGCGGCAGACGGCGCAGATCTTCCCGGGTGATCACGGCATCAAAGACATCGGCGGGCAGCCCCGCCGTGCGGAGCTGGGACTGCAGCACGCTCTGGGACCGAATCGTGATCAGGCCCAACTGGTAGCCCTTGCGCTGGAGCCACTGCAGCACCGTGACCGTATCCTCCCGCAGCTGCAGATCCACTGGTGTCGCCAGACCCAGCCAGGGATGCAGCAGCCGTTGCAGCCGTCTGTCGTCCATCCGCAGGCGCAGCAGCAGGTTGTAGAGCCGGGAGGCAAAGCCTTCCAGACTGCCCAGCAGCTGCCAGAGGGCGCGCCGCCGATTGTCCTGCGACCACCGCTGCCCGCGCAGGCACCAGTTGATCAGGCCCAGCAGTCTGCGCGGCAGCCGTTCATTGAAGCAGGTCAAGGTTCCGTCCAGGATGAAGATCACGGCTTCCACCTGGGCTTCATGCAGCCGCCGCCAGGCGATATTGGGATCTGCGGGTTCCTCGGTGATGCGCGGCACCCCCGGCTTGTCCCACAGCTTGTTCCCAACGTAGCGGACGACCACCACGATGCTGGCAAAGGTGGGTGCCGCCAGCAGTACGCCGATCACCCCAAATTCCAGCGCGGCCAGGATAATGACCGCGAAGGTCACGGCCGGATGCAAGTGCACCCGCCGCCCGATGAAGCGGGGAATGAAGTACACGCTTTCCACCTGGCCGATGACCACGTACAGCAGTGCCACCAAGCCGGCAAACCACAGGTGGCTGATGGGCAGCCAGGAAGAGCCGGAAATGAGCGCCACACTCACCCCGATGATGCCGCTGACAATGGGGCCCACAATGGGCAGGAATTCCATCGCGCCCGCGATGACCGCCAAGGCGCGGGCATTGGGCAGTCCGACAATCAGCATCACGACAAAGACCGTGCTGCCCACCACGAGCCCCAGCAGCACCTGCCCGCGCAGGAAAGCGCTCCAGATCCGGTTCAGCTCCTCCATCAGCTCCTGCATTTCCGTCAGGTAGGGTTCCGGGATGATGTTGGCCAGCACCGCCTTCAGGCGATTCCAGTCCTTCAAGGTCCAGAAACTCAGCACCAGCACATAGATGAAGCTCAGCAGACCCGAAGTCAAGCCGCCGACATAGGAAGTCAGGCTGGTCAGGCCGTTGATCACTATCGTCCGCAGCTCTTCATTGAATTGGCCAAAGAGATCCACATCGGCCAGCTCCACCGGCCCGATCAGCGGCAGCGTCAAATCCTGCAGAAACGGCAGAGAGGACTGATCGAGGCTTTGCACCAGCTCTTCCAGGTCCTGCTGAATGTTGAACAGGAAGTCCTGCAGGCCCGGTCCCAGCACCAGCCACAGCAGGGCCAGCAGCCCAATCAGCAGCACGTAGACAACGACCACGGCCAGACTCCGCGGCAGATCCCGGTCTTCCAGCCGATTGATGGGAATGTTGAGAATGAAGACCACGAGCCCCGCCACCACCGTAGGGGCGATCATCTCACGGAAGACCACGAAAGAGCCCAGGGCCAGCAGGCCCAGGATGGCGCCTGCTGTAATCTTGGCCGCGGTAGGCCAATAGGAGCCAGGGACCATATGCACTCAGTTCTGAAAGTATTGGAACGTGGGCAGCGGCCAGTACCGCAGCCAGGCCCGACCTACTATGTCCTTCCGGTCCACCGGGCCGAATTGGCGGCTGTCTCGACTGTTGGGCCGATTGTCCCCCAGCACAAAATACTCTGTCGGGCCCAAGGTGAAGGGAGACGCGTTGTCCCTGGACGGCAAGATCACATAGGGTTCCGTCAGCGGCTCCCCATTGACCAGGACGGTGCCATCCTCAACCTCCACAGTCTCGCCGGGTTCGCCGACGACACGCTTGATCAGGTTGGCGCCGTCCCCTTCGATTTCCACCACCACCATCTGGCCGCGTTGCGGTGGCCGAAAGCGGTAGGTCACTTTCTCCACCACCAGCCGCTGCCGAGGCATCAGCTGCGGCTCCATGCTCTGTCCGAACACCACGGTGGTCTCGGCCACAAACTGATGGATGACGAAAGCCAGAATCACCGCCGGCACGATGATGGTCACCAGTTCCCCAAACAGGGGCTTGAGCAACGCCAGGGGCGGCACATCCTCTATCGGTGGATCCACTCCACCCCGGTCCGCGTCGGAACGCAGAGGCTTGTCAGTGGAGAGCTGATCCATGAATTTCCATAGGCCGGGCCTCAGGTGACAAAGCCTCTCTGCCGCAACATCTTCATGATGTACTGCGCGTTTTCGCGCGGCGTGTGGTCCACCGTGTCCAACGTGATTTCCGGATTGTGCGGTTCTTCATAAGGGTCGTCCACTCCCGTGAAGTGCTTGATCTCGCCCCGCCGGGCCATCTTGTACATGCCCTTAGTATCGCGCTCTTCGCAGATGGCCAGCGGCGTATCCACAAAAACCTCAATGTAGTTGTCCGGCCCCACCAGATTGCGCACGTCATTCCGGGTGGACCGGAAAGGACTGACCGCCGAGGCCACCACGGCGCCGCCATGCCGCACGATTTCGGCGCTGACAAAGCCGATGCGCCGCACATTGAGGTCCCGATCCTCCTTGCTGAAACCCAGCCCCCGGGAGAGATGGGTCCGCACCACGTCCCCGTCCAGCATGGTGACTCGCCGCCCGTTTTCCATGAGCAGCGGAATCAGCATGTTGGCGGTGGTGGACTTGCCAGACCCGCTCAGGCCGGTAAACCAGATGCAGAATCCCTGACGGTGCAGGGCCGGGTAGCTGTCTTTCAGGATCTCCGCCACCTCGGGGCGAGTGTACCACTCCGGCAGCAGGCGGCCATTGTCCAGATATTCTTCGCGGACCGCGGTGCCGGAAATGGAGTAGGTTTTGGGGTTGCCCGTGACCTTGCTTTCCTCCTCATACCGCTCCTCATCCACCAGGTAGACCAGGTTCTCAAAGGGCACCACCTTGACTCCCAGTTCCTCGCTGTACTCTTCCGCCAGTTCCTGGGCGTCGTAGGGGCCATAAAAAGGCTTGCCTTCGGAGTCCAGCCCGGGGCCGGCGTGGTCGCGGCCCACAATCATGTGGTTGGCCCCGAAGTTGCGCCGGATCAGCATGTGCCACAGGGCTTCCCGCGGGCCTGCCATGCGCATGGCCAGCGGCAGCAGGGACAGATGTACATCCTCCTGCGGGTAATAGTTGTGGAGCAGGGCCAGGTAGGTGCGCACCCGGGTGTAGTGGTCCACATCTCCCGGACGGGTCATGCCCACCACCGGGTGCAGCAGAAAGGAGCCGTCCACCCGGGCCATGGCATGCTTGGTCAGTTCCTCATGGACGCGGTGCAGCGGATTGCGAGTCTGGAAGGCGACCACGTTGGCATGACCGCTCCTCTCCAATGCCGCGCGGGTCGCGCGCGGTGTGTGCCGATATGCCACAAAGTCAAAGTGGGCGGGCAGTTCCAGCACCTGCAAGCGACCGGACACGTACACGGAGCCCCAGCGGTTCATTTCCGCTGTGAGCGGATGCCGCACGTTAGTGGAGCCAATGACGCTTTGGGCCTCCCGATTCAGGTCCCAGTCCCAGATTTCCCGGACCGACAGCACTGCCAGGATATTGTTCATGGCGTCCCGCAGCGTGATGTCCTGTCCCACGCGCAGTTCCGGGGTCGGGGTCAAGGGCAGCGTAATGGGAATGGGGAAGAGAGTGCCGTTCTCCAACCGCATCTCGGCCAGGACGCGATCATAGTCTTTCTGGCCCATGAACGTGGCAAGAGGGGAAAAACCGCCGGTAGCCAGCAGTTCCAGATCACAGACGGCGCGTTCGTGCAACTGGAAGGAAGGCAGCCGGTTGGCATAGTCCTTCAAGTCCGCCTTTTCGGCAGCGGGCACAACCAAATTGACCAGGTCGCCCTGGTAGGGGGTGACCAATTGCGGAAGCGAATCGGAAGAGTCTGCAGTCATAACCAAGGGGAAGCCACCTCTGTCGGGCCGATTAACACAGAACCGCCATTATAACGGCAGGCGGGCCTGGACTTTTCAAAATGTCAGGAGGCAGGCGCAGCCTGCTGTGCCAAGGTGCACAAGTACTGGCCATATCGGTTGCTGGCCATGGCTGTCCCCAATTCCATCAGCTGCTCCGTGGAGATAAAGCCCTGCCGCCAGGCTATTTCCTCCGGGGCGGCAATCATGGTGCCCTGCCGATCTTGCAGCGTCTGTACAAACAGACTGGCCTCCAGCATGGACTGATGAGTGCCGGCGTCCAACCAGAAGGCCCCGCGGCCCAGTTCCGTCACCTGCAGCTGGCCCAGGCGCAGGTAGCTCTGGTTCACATCGGTAATCTCCAGTTCGCCGCGGGCCGAGGGCGCCAGGTCCCGGGCCAGGTCGCAGACCTGCCCATCATAGAAATACAGCCCTGTAACCGCATGGCGGGACTTGGGCTGGGACGGCTTTTCCTCCAGGCTCACCACTTGGCCGCGGGCGTCAAACTCCACCACGCCAAAGGCCTTGGGATCGGCCACGGGATAGGCGAAGAGCTGCGCGCCGACAGGATGGGCACAGGCAGCCTGCAGCTGCTTGGGGAGCCCGTGTCCATAAAAGACATTGTCTCCCAGAATGACGCAGACAGGTTCCTGGTCGATGAAGTCTCTGCCCAGCAGGAAGGCTTCACCGACACCTCGGGCTTCGGCCTGCTCCAAGTAGGTGAAAGCCATGCCCCACTTGTGACCGTCCCCTAGCACTCTCTCAAATTGTGGCCGGTACTGCGGCGCGCACATCACTGCCACCTCCCGAATGCCGGCAAACATCAGGACGGACAGTGGATAGTAGACCAGCGGTTTGTCAAAGATGGGCAGCAGGTGCTTGTTCACGGCCAAGGTGAGAGGCCGCAGACGGGTGCCCTGCCCACCGGCCATGATGATGCCTTTCATGTACGGGATTGCCTGCCGCCGGGCCGCGGCGGCCATGCTCTTATGGCGGGCACGGGCACGAGTACGGCCCTGGGCGAACGGGACGGGGCTTATCCAAAACGTTCCTCGGTCCATGGGTCGCCGCGCATGTGGTACCCATGCTCCTCCCAGAAACCAGCCTTGTCCTGGGCCATGAACTGCAGACCGTCAAGCCACTTGGCACTCTTCCAGAAATAGTACTTGGGCACCAACAGCCGCAGTGGATATCCGTGGGCCGGCTCCAGGGGCTGACCCTCGTATTCGTAGGCCAGCATGGTATCGTCATCGTCCAGTATGTCCAAACTGATGTTCGTGGTATATCCGCCCACGCAATGGGCCATGACATGGGTCGCGGTAGCCCGCGGCTGGATGTGCTGCAGAAAATGCCGCCACGGCACTCCCTTCCAGGTCGTGTCCAGTTTGCTCCAGCGCGTGACGCAGTGTATGTCCACGGTCTGGATATGGGAATCCATCTCCCGCAGGGCCTGCCAGGAAAATTCCACGGCCTGCTCCACTTCACCCCACACCTTCAGCGTGTAGCGGTCCAAGTCCCGGATCACCGGTGCGGGTCCGTAGGTCAGGACCGGGAACTTGCTGGTCAGGAACTGTCCGGGCGGGGTGCGTTCATTGGCCTCCTTCTCCGGGACATTGGTGACGCGTTTGAGGCGTTCCACGCGGCGAAAGGGGTTTTCCAGTTTCATGGCAGCTCCTAGGCGACGGATTTCAAGCGGCGAAGCGTTTCACGACCAGAGAGGCGGACTGGCCTCCCATGCCAATGCCGTTGGCCAAGGCCGCGTCAACTTGGTGGGCCCGGGCCGTGTTCGGCACATAGTCCATGTCGCAGTCCGGGTCCGGGTCCCGATAGTTGATGGTAGGCGGGATCATGCCTTCCCGGATGGCTTGGACAATGGTGACGACGCCATGGGCGCCGGCCCCGCCCATGGCATGTCCCAACATTCCTTTCAGGCCAGTGACCGGACAGTGGTCCGCGTGGGTCCCCAGAACAGAACGCATGGCCTTGGTTTCCATTTTGTCGTTGGCGATGGTGGCGGTTCCGTGGGCCACAATCCAGTCCACATCCTGCGGTGCCAGATCCGCATTCTGCAAGGCACTCCGCATGGCACAGGAAGCCGCCTTGCCCTCAGGGTCCGGATCGGTAAAATCGTTGGGATCCAGGCGCAAGGCATACCCGCCGTACTCGGCCAGAATGGAGGCATTGCGCGCCTGCGCATGTTCCAGCGACTCCAGGACTACAATCCCGGCCCCTTCGCCCACCACCATGCCCGCCCGGTTGCCACTGAAAGGCGCGCAGGCTCCCGCCGGATTTTCAATCTCGCGTGACATGGCCCCCATGCGCATGAACATAGTGACGGTCATCGGGGTGACATAGCCGTCGCTGCCTCCGGCCAAGACTACATCGGCATCGCCGGCCTGAATGCGCCGGGCCCCTTCCCCAATGGAGCTGATGCCGGTGGCGCACGCCGTAACGGAGCTGTGCGCCACTCCGGTGAGGCCCAGACGCATGCCAATGAAGGTCGGAGTGCCGCTGATCAGGGCCCCGATGCACATGGCCGGATTCACTTTGCGAAATCCCTGCTCGAACAACAGCCGCGCCTGGCTCTCGATCAGATCCCAGCCGCCGAAGGCATTGCCGATCTCGACCGCCACCCGCCCACTGCCTTCTTGGCTCAGGTCCAGACCCGCTTGCGCCAATGCTTCCCGCGTGGCTTTCCAGGCAAACTGGGTAGCCCGGGAGGTACGCCGCACATCCCGGCGCTCAAGGTGATCGCGGGGATTCCAGTCCACCCACGCGGCCGTGCAGCGCGGAACCCCCTTGAACTCCTCAAGGTACTCCGCCAGCCGTGTGCCCGACTGGCCTTCCAGCATGTGGCCCCAAGAGGTCTCTACATCCAGCCCCAAAGCCGAGACCATGCCCAAGCCCGTAATCACCACCCGTGGCCGGGCATTTGGCCGGTCGTTGCCCTGCATTCCGTCCATCAATCCCTTGCTGCTGTCTGCCAGCGACAGGCGCGCACGTACACGCCCATCTAAGTATAGAACGTGAGTTATGGATAAAGGAAGGATATTGGGGATATCATGCAAAACCCAAGCCAAAGGTGTCTTCTCATGAGTCTACTCGCTCTCGGATGAAGTAGCAGTAGATCACCCCAATCACCCCAATCACCCCACCCCAGCGGATTTCGATCCGGCCCCAATCCTTGCCCACGGTTTCGGCATAGTCATACAGAGGCGTGGTCTCTGGGAGACCGTGGCTGGTCCATAGCTCACGTTGTCCAGGATCTGTCCTCCTATCTCGACCATCAATGCCACACGAAGGTGGCATCTTTTGTCAGGAAATGTCAACTTTGCCCACCGTCCCATGCAAAACAACCTAACAATCCCGAAGACACAGATCAGGCCTGATCCTCATTTCATTACGGTAGTTAGGCGGTGTTCCATGACTATCTTGCAGCGAATGATGTGGGTGACATGGGGATGTCTGCCGTGTATGGGCACCGTGGCCGGGACCGCCAGCCGCGGGATGAAAATCCACGGGCTGCCTGTCTACCGCAGACATACAGGCCTTGTTGAGCGCTCATCCGCTCATTCAGCATGATCCCACCTCGGATCGCCCTTGTACCACCGAGGCAGAGCTGAGGGTCGGCGTGGCCATTCTGGAAGCCCTGCAGAGCAGCCTGACCGGAGATATCGCCCCAGGGGTGGCTGGTGGAGCCGAGGGGACAGTGGAAGGGAGAGGCATCGGCACGACGGTACGGTGCACACAGCATGTCATGCCCCACGGTGTATGAAATCCGCCATCGGATCCCTGCTTCCTCCTCCGCATATGGTGGCGATCCGGTGCCGGATCCAGACAGCCATGATGCCCAAGCACACCAATTGGGGGCAAGACACACAGACCTAGGCACTTTGGCAACCCTCATTGCCAAAACAAGACAACTCCTGGGTTCTCGGTGCGTGCTTGTCCACGCCGCGGTGCGGGTACTGGTCAACATCAATGAAGTCACGCCTGATGGCTTTGAGCTTGAACCTTGGCGCAGTGGCTTGCTGTCACTCTGCCTCAAGGCCCGCCAGGCCTTGGAGCTCGGTCTTGACGACCTTGACCTGACCGTGGACATTGACAATCTGAAGAATGCCTGCACGGTATTTCCCTTCCCCCAAGCCGTTCTCCCGTCGCTGCCATGGCCCAAGGCACAAGCCGCAAGATGACACAGGTTCCACTTTGCATCGACGACTGCGCATAATGGCATGGATCCTCTGGGGCGGGACGTTTGTCGTCTTTCAAGTTGTGGTTCTTGTGCTGGCACCTGCCGGCGAATGGTTTTAGTGACGGGGCAGGGCGCAGTCCCGCCCAGATTGGCCAGCAGGGACTGTCCCGCCATTTCGGGATCGTGGGCGGCCAGCTCTGCGTGGTGCTGGACAAGTGCGGGTGGGTAACCAGCGGGGACTGCGCCACCGCCCGTGTCCACGACACCCCGTTCCATCCCCTCACCGCGCGGTGCGATGGCCGGATGGTGGTGCTGGGCGACACCGGATTTCACAGCGCCGATGGCAACCCGCCGAACCGCAAGCTCTGTCGACGGGGGAGTGGAACGAGCGCATGCAGGTCGAGACCGTGCTGTCCATGCGCCCTGGCGTCTGTCACAGCAAGCAGATGCGTCAGGGCGTCGGAGACTGCTTCCCGTCGTGTACCTGGCGGATGACGGCAATTAACCTCTTGGCGCAGGGATATGGCCTGCAGCCGGATGACCGCGATGGGGTCAGGCTCTCCATCGCACAGTGCAGCCTCTGAGCTGCCACTGGCACCAATGGTTGACAGAGTGAATTTACTCGGTCTACCTACTCTGTGCCTGCTTCCTGCTGGTCCTGCATTCACGCGTTTTGCTTGCGTGAGCTAGGCCGTATACCTGCTGTCCCACCGCGATGTTTCACGTGAAACCTGCCGTTGCCTTGGGAAACCAACCGCATGGAACGATGCTCGACATCAGCGATGAAATGCGGGGATCCGAATATCTGCACGTTCTCAAGTCAAGAACTGCCGGAATTTTGAAAAGACGCCCAGTGTATCCATGGACCGTACAAATCCAAAGCCAGAAGAGGGCTGTAGCCGCAGAAAACAGGTTGAATATTTGATTCGTCTACCCCCAACCGATCTCCAACAGGGTGGTTGTTCCGAAAAACATCGGGACAGCGAGGCCTTCCTGCATTGAAATATCCCGCTGCCGTTGCCGTGATGGCGGATGGCACGGCAACGGTCAATGTTTTCCGTTGTCACGCCTGCAGGCCATCAAGCGCAAGGCGGCAGATGGGGCTTTGCCGGGAGAGCATCCACCACCCGTCGCATACGGTCCAAGGCCTCTTCCAACTGGGGCAACGGTTGCAGATAACTCATGCGAATGTATTCGCCCTCCAGTGCATCGGGGGCCGGGTTTCCCGGAAACACCAGCACCCGCCCCTCCTGCAACAGCCTCAGACACAGTTCCTCGGACGAAATTCCCAGGCGGGATACGTTGGGAAACAGGAAATAGCCTCCGCCGGGATAGCCATACGTGAATTCCAGAGCATCCAAGGATGACATTACCAGAGACCGCCGCATTTCCAATTCCGCCTGGATAGGTGCCCACCAGTCCGCGCGGGGAGTGGCCAGCGCGGCCAGCGCGGCATGTTGGGCGCTGGCATTGGCACAGATGCTCAGGGTATGGCGCACCTCAAGCACCTGACGCATGAATTGAGCCGGGCCAGCCATGTACCCGATTCGCCACCCGGTCATGGCATACGCTTTGGAGAAGCCGTTCAACGTGATGGTGCGCTCATGCATGCCCGACAAGGACGCCGGAGAAAGATGTTGGGCATCGCCGTACAGAATGCGCGCATAGATTTCATCGCTGATCACGACAAGACCATGCCGTTCCGCCACACGGGCCAGCTCGGCGACGGTCGCCGGTGGAATCACGGCCCCGGTAGGATTGTCCGGTGACACCAGGACCAGGATCCGGGAACGGTCCGTGATGCGGGCTTCCACGGCCGCGGGCTGCAGGACAAAGTCGTCCGCCTCCCGTGTGGGCACCGACACCACTTTTCCGTGACACAGATTCACGGCTTTGTCGTAGTTGGTAAAGCGCGGCATCCCCATGAGAATCTCGTCTCCGGGATTCAGGAGACTGATCATGCAGGTCATGATCGCCTCTTCCACTCCATTGGTGACGACAATCTCCTCCGCGGTATAGGAAAGCCCGTGCTCTTGTTGCAACATGGCCGCGATGGCGGATCGCAGTTCCGCCAGTCCCGCCACCTCCGTGTAGTGATGGCGGTTCTCGTCCAGGGCCCTGTGGGCTGCAGCAACAATGTGGGCAGGCGTGGGAAAATCCGGGTCGCCCCGGCCCAGCGCGATGACACCCTCCAGGTCCGCGGCGATCTCCAACATGGTGTTGCGCAACGTCAACGCACGGGTCTGGATGTGACGGGCAAGCTGCGGGCGCACGGGGGCAGAAGTCATGACCGGTACCATTTTCAGGCCAACAAAAATGCACTGGCATGGAGGAGGCAGCGTGGTGGTGCAGGGTCAGCCCCCTCTGCGCCAATGCTCAGGACAGGCTTGACACTTCGAGTGCGGCAACCCGCATCCTGTGCCAGATACCTGGCAGGCACGGCTACGCAACTCGCAGTATTTCCTGCATGATATTATGAGGGACAGCGTCCAATTCCTACACTTTCGGAGACTTTGTCAAATGAATCAGACTGTGCGACTTTGTTTGTTGTTGCTCTCGGCCATGGTGGTGCTCGCATGTGCTCCGCCTGCTTCCTCGACAGGCCCCGCCGAAGAGATGGCAGAACGAGAACCGGCGGTAGTGCGCCTGGGCATGAACCAGGAACTGGAGTTCCTGAATGTAATGTACACCCAGGGAGGCAACTCCCTGCAGGCCTCCAAAACGGCTCAACGGGGGTTGCTGTTCCTGGATGAACAGGGCAACTGGATCGGAGAACTGGCCACCGAAGTGCCCAGCGTGGCCAATGGACAGGTGTCACCGGATGGCACACAGGTAACATACCACCTTCGGGAAGGCATTACCTTCCATGACGGTACCCCGGCGACCTCCTCGGATGTCAAGGCCACCTGGGACGCCATCATGAATCCCGACAATACCCCCATCACCCGCCTGGGATACGAAAAGATCGCGTCGATTGATACCCCGGACGACCTTACCGTGGTAGTGAACTTCGCCGAGCCTTTTGCCTCCTGGAAAATTCTGTTCGACTTCATCCTGCCCGAAGAAGTGATTGAGGCCAATTCCCCCGGCCTGGACGAGTCAATCGCCATGCGCAAACCGATCGGCTTCGGGCCCTTCAAGATCCTGGAGTGGAAACCCGGCGAATTCGTGGAGTATGAAGCCTTCGCCGACTACTGGCAGGGCCGTCCCGCCATCGACAAGTTTTTCATCGTGTTCTACCCCAGCACGGAAGCGTTGCTTGCCGCGCTGGAGGTAGGGGAAGTCGATATTGCCTGGGGCCTCCGCGCGGCCAACGTGCCCACCCTGCTTGACCTGCAAAGTCAAGGCATAATCTCTCTCGTCAACGCGCCTCCGGCCGGAGGCGAACGCTATGTCATGAACGGGGACAACACCCAGGCTCCCATCTTCTCGGATCGGAACGTGCGTGCAGCCCTGCAACATGCCGTGGACAAGCAGTTGCTGGTTGACAGCATCCTGCATGGACAGGCGGAAGTCAATGTGGGGACCGAATGGCACGGCACCCCGTGGCAGAACAGGGACCTGGTCTCGTACGACTATGATCCTGATTCCGCCCGCAACCTACTTGAAACGAACGGTTGGCGCGACGAAGACGGCGACGGCATCCGCGAAGCCTACGGCGTGGAAGGGCTGGAGGACGGCACCCGCCTGAGTTTCACGCACCGCACCACTTCCGGCGTTCTGCAGCGGGAACAGGTACAGCTCCTGGTCCAGCAGATGTTCAAGGAAATTGGCGCGGAAATGGTCATTGAAAACCGTCGCACGGCGGAATTGTTCGGCACTTGGGATCAGAACGGTACATGGTCGCACGGCGACTACGAGATGGGGGGCTGGAGCCACGGCCTGCGCGTTCCCGATCCGGAAATCTCAAACCGGTTCCTGTGCGTCGAGATTGCCTCGGAAGCGAATCCCGGGGGTTCACAGTGGCATCGCTACTGCAATCCGGAGGTGGATAGTTTGCTGCTGGCCGCGCAGACCGAGTTCGACGATGCAGAGCGCACACGCCTCATCATGGAAGCCCAACGCATCATGCACGAAGATGCCTATGCCTTGTACCTGTTTGCCACAGGCCGTCACTACGGCGTAAGCACGCGTATCGAGAATTTTGAACTTCGTCCCTTTACCCTCTGGTATGGGAATATCCACGAATGGGCTGTGAGTGAATAGGGGTTTCCCCTATCCAACAGCGAAACGGGATGCTCTCGAGCTCGAGAGCATCCCGTTTTGAATGCCGGTGCGCGCGTCGGTTGCGGGACCCGGCCACACACTTTTGACCACACTCTGACCTCCTGCGACCACCGATCCCAAGATTTTTCTCGATCTGCAATGCTCCCTCCCGGCGGCATGCATCTTGGGAAAATGCGCACCGAGCCCCGTATTTCAGAATATAGTTTCCAAACCGAATGGCACCATGGCCATCGTCGGGCCCATATCATCGCCTTCGACGGCACAACTCCTGATCCTGGCCATGAAGACGGGACCGCAGCGCTGCCCCTGAGGGCACATCCCGACGCAATTCCACATGCAATGCAGCCCGGGATCGACCCCCCAGGTTCCTGATTTCCCGCATAGCCCTGCGGGTCCCCCAGTACGTGGCGCGCCGCCTAGGGATGCGGATGGGGGTGGGGATGGGGATGGGGCAACCGCAGCACCTGGGGATTGGGCGGCCGGCGCGTACCGGGCGGCCGGGCCGCCCCGTCTCCTTCCGGAAACAGTGCCAGACTGTCCATGGGCAACACGTAGCCCGCCTTGACAACCTGCAACACATCTTCCACGGCGCGGATATCCGCCACGGGATCGCCAGCCACCACCGTCACATCCGCCACTTTGCCTACTTCCAGGGTACCCACCCGGTCCAGAATGCCCATGGCTTCCGCACAGTTCCGGGTCGCGGCGTGCAGCACCTCGGCATTGGGCAGGCCGGCCTCGGACATCAGCCGCAAGCCGATGGCATAGTCGCCAAACTCCGAGATGGCATCGGTGCCCATGAGAAAGCGCTGGGCTCCCATCTCGTGCAAAGCCCCGGTGACATACAGTTGGCCTTCCTGTTTCCACTGCAGATACACCAGATCTTCCCGCTCGCCCGGATTCAGGGGACGCTGTTCCTGCAACTGCAGCATCTGTTCCATGCGGCGATATCCCGTCTGGATCGTGGGACTGAGCCAGATATCGTTGGCGATCATCTGCTCGGCGATCACCGGATCCAGCTGGCGCGCATAGTTCATCTCCACGAACTCGTAATGTTCGATGCAGTCAATCCCGGCCTCCACCGCGTTGACAATGGATTCCGTGGCAATGGCATGGACAGTGCAGGGCTTGCCATGGCGATGGGATTCGTCGGCGATGGCCTGCAGTTCCGGGACGGTATAGGAAGCCCGGCGGTTGTCCGTGATATAGGTGCCGCCCCCCGAACCCATAATCTTGATGAAATCCGCCCCTTCCTTCACCAGACGGCGCACCGCCTTGCGACACTCTTCCACGCCATCCGCTTCTTCGTGGCAGAAATGAAAATGCCCGCCTGTCATCGTGACGGCCCGTCCACAAACCTGCAAGGTGGGGAATCCTCGGAACAGATCGGCGCTGACGCCTTCCTTCAGATCGAAGGTAATGCGGTTGCGGGCTCCCAAATCCCGCATGGAGGTGACGCCGGCCTTCAACAGATGCTGGTAAGCATTGCGGACGCTGCGCAACAGCATCAGGCTGTCGCTGTCCTCCAAGTTGACATGATCGTAGGAACGTGGGCCCTGCATCCGCTCTCCCGTGCCATACATGAGGTGCGTATGGGAATCGATGAGACCGGGCAGAATGCAGGCATCCGCGTAGTCCAGCACGCGGGCGTTGGCGGGCGCGGCCGGGGCTTCCCGGCCATACACTCCCGTAATCCGATCGCCTTCCACCCAGAGGCTGGCTCCCGCTTCATGGATCGTGCCGGCTGCGTCGAACAGTCGGGGCGCGCGAATGATGGTCGTTTTCGCTGTCATAATTCTTCCTCGATGGCATGGACAAACCGATGCAGGCTGGTGTCAACGGTCCAGCAGCGTGGCAGGAATGCCCTGTCCCCATTGACTGGACCGGTCAATGGCGACCATGTACTCATGAACCAGCCGTATGGTCGCCACCAGTCGATTCTCTTGGCTGTAGGGATGCTCCAGACCGAATTTAGTCATGATGGCCAAGGCATAGGGATGGCGCTCCAGCCCCACGACACCTACATCGCAGCGTACGCGCTCCATCCCGCCTGGCTTGTTGGCTACGGACGTGCCAGGCAGCATGGCACGTTCCAGAGGCCCCCGGTTGGGCTTGCGGAGAATGGCCAGACACTGGTCCGCGACCACCCGGCTGGGCCGCCCGGCATGCAAGGCACACATCAAGCGCACCCCTTCCGCCGGACTGGAGACATTCTCTTCATTGCGGGCCACGGCCGCGTGATCCTGCATCTTGCGCCGAATCCGCGTCCGGGACAGTCCCAGCGACTCCATCAGGGCATTCGTGTCCTCCATGCCGGCCCAATCGATGCACAGATTGGTCGCCGTGTTGTCCGACACCATAATCATGAGCTGGGCAATATCCAACACGGACAGCTCCAGCGGACCGTCCAGATAGGCCAGGACGCCACTGCCCGGCGTGATCATGTCCGCGGCAATGGCAATGCGCCGTTGCAGGTCCAGGTCATCCCGTTCTGCCTTGTCGAGCAATGTGAGCAGGACCGGGATCTTGATGGAAGAAGCCACCGGAAACAGTTCATCGGCATTCAGCCCAATCGAGGCATGCGTGGTCAGATCCTCAAGGCAGAACCCCGCCACCCCGGGAAAAGTGGCCAGTTCGGCTTGTACACGATCCCGCAACTGGGACCACAGGAGAGAGTGGGTCATGACGTCCATTCCGGTTCATGCTTGAGTAATTCAGGCGGAGACTGCGTTTGCATAGCCGCACAACAAATCCACATACGAACCGGTCAACTCCACCAATCCCCCCACTTGCTCATTGCCTTCCACCACCAGGAATTCATTTCCGCTCGAATGCCCGCTGGCATGGCCCAGGCCAGTCTGACCCAGCACCCTGAGGCCCAGCAACTGGCTGAAGTACCCGGTGGGACCACTGGCGCCACGCCGAGGCCAGATCCGGGGTTCGACCTGCCAATGCGCATAGGCCGCGAGCGCCGCCTGCGCCAGTGCATCATGGAGATGCAGGCTTTGGGCACCCACCGACATGAGCGTTTCCAGCTGGATATCCGCGTATCCCTGCGCATCCAAATGGTCACGGATCCGCTGCAGACACACTTCCGGATCCAAGTCAGGAGGCAACCTGTGGTCAATGGTGCAGTAGGCGGCGTGGGGCAGGGTCCACAACGTGGTGCCTGGCCCGGTGAATCCGGACCGGATGCCATTGATGTTCATGGTCGGCAGGAAACAATAGCGCTTGAAGACTTCCACACCCGCCGCGTCATTGACAAAACAGGACACCCGCGTCGGGTCGCCAATGCCGGGAATGCTGGCGGCTTCGCGTCCTTGGCACTGACGGGCCAGTTCCTCCACCAAAGCCAAATCCTCGGCGGCAGGCGCCTGCAAGCCATCCAGGAATCCCGGCACCGTAATGCTGCCGGTCTGGGGGTCGTACATGGTGGCCAGGGCATGCACCAAACGCCACACCGGATGATCCACCACCCCCATCGTGGAGGAATGGGTCGGCGCGCCCTGGGGGCCGCGCCCCCAGTCTTCACCGCTGCACCGCATCTCGACATGCAGGCATCCCTTGTTGCCCAGGGCCAGATCCACGGCTCCCGTGGCACTTTGGCAGGGGCCGGGCGACAGCATGCCATCCGCCTGTGCCAGCGCTTCCCGATACCTCTCAATCAGAAGCGGCACATGCAGGCTGCCGACAAACTCCTCCCCTTCACAGACAAACATGAGATTGACCGGCAAGGATCCGCGCACCCGCTGAATCGATTCCAGGGCATTGAGAAATGCCATGAAGCCTCCCTTGTTCGAGGCGCCACGGCCATACAGAACCTGGGCAAAGGGGGGATGGGCCATGCTCACCCCGTCGAAGGGATCGCATTTCCAGCCTGTACCGACAATGTTGGTGTCAAAATAGCCATACACCGCCAAGGTCTTGGGAGCCCCTGCGTCCAGATATGCCCAGACTGCCGGCAGCCCTGGTGTCTCCGCGATGTCCACCTGTTGGCACCCAATGTCCTCCAAACGCGCCGCCAGCAATTCGGCACATTCCCGCACCCCGAATCGCTCTTCGCTGACACTGGGTTGGGCCATGAATTTCCTGACATGCCCGAGATGGTCGGGAAAGGCGTGCCGAATGTGGGCATGAATCTCCGCATTGACGTCAGAACGCAACATAGGTTCCCATCCTCCTACTTGAGCGAGTGGGGATCAAAGGCGTCCCGCAGCCCATCGCCGAGAAAGTTCACGCACAGAATCGTGATCAGAATCATGATGCCGGGAAACAGGGCAATCCAGGGAGCGGTCAGCAAATAGGCCTGTGCCCTGTTGAGCATGCTGCCCCAAGTGGCTGTGGGCGGCTGAATGCCCAGACCCAGAAAGCTCAGGGATGCCTCGAAGATGATCGCCCGGCCCACATCCAGAGTGGCCGCCACCACGATGGGAGCCAGCGTATTGGGCACAATGTGACGACTCAGGATGCGGCCCGTCTGACACCCCAACGAACGGGCAGCCACAATGAAATCCCTCTCCTTGAGCGAAAGCACATGGGCACGCACGATCCGGCTGGCCCGCATCCAGGAGAGCAGGCCGATCACCAAAGTGATGAAAGCCACATTGCCCACGCTGACGCGCTCGCTCAAGACCCGGGTCAAGGCAATCAGAATGAAGAGTGTGGGAATGCTCAACAAGGCATCGGTGATACGCATCAGGACACTGTCGATCCAGCCGGTGTAGTATCCGGCAATGGTGCCCACTGTAATGCCAATGGCCATGCTGACGCTCGCCGCCAGAAGACCAATCCGCAGGGAAATCTGTCCTCCGAACAAGGTGCGGAGAAACATGTCACGTCCCACATCATCCGTGCCAAACGGGTGTTCCCAGGAGGGCGGACTGCGCATGGCCGTGACGTCAATCAGATTCGCCTGATCTTCCGACACAAAGAACGAGACTCCATAGCAGGCGGCCAACAGCAGCAGCAGGACCACCAGGCTGATCATAGCAGGGCGATGCCGGACGAAACGACGCCGAAAACTCATCCATATGGTTTCGGGGGGACGCACCAGGGCCCCGGAGAGGTCCGGCGGGATGGCGGCATCGGCAGACAAGGGGTTCCCGGCGCGCGTCATGAGTAACTGATCCTGGGGTCCACCACAGCGTAGAGAATGTCGGCACACAGGTTGAACACGACAGTCATGACCGCCACAAACAGCATGATCGCCATCAACACCGGGATGTCCGTCCGCTCTGCGGCGGACCAAAACAGGCGCCCCACCCCGGGCCAGGCAAAAATGGATTCGATGACGATGGTGCCCGACAGGAAGTTGGGCAGATCCAGTCCCACCAGCGTGATGAGAGGCAACAGGACGTTCTTCAAGACGTGACGCGACAGCACCCTGGAGGGACGCAAGCCCTTGGCGGTGGCGGTACGCACATAATCCAGCTGCAGCTGTTCCAGGATGGAAGAGCGGATGTAGCGGATGTAGCGCGCGCAGACCACCACGGACAGGGTAATGGACGGCAGAATCACGTGTCGTGCCACTTCGGGGAAGGTCTTGCCCACACCAAGGTCATACATGCCCCCCACAGGCAGATAGGGCAATCCCCATGCCTTCAGCCTGACCGCGAAGAGATAGATCAGCATCAGCCCGAGCCAAAAGCTGGGAGCGGCAATGCCCAGAAAGCTGAGTGCGGTCGTCACATGGTCGAATACCGAATACTGGCGCACCGCCGCCAGGATGCCCAGCAACAGGGCAAAGGCCAAGATGAAAACATAGGACACGGCAAACAGGATCAGGGTGTTGGGCAGGCGCTCCCATATCATGTCCACCACGTTCTCGCGCGTAAAATAGGAGGTGCCCCAGTTCCCTGTCGCCATGTTCTTGAGCCAGCTCAAGTACTGCATGGGCACGGGCTGGTCCAAACCGTACTTGGCCTTGAGCCGCGCAATGTCATCGGCCGTGAGGGACGCGTCCACGGTGTAGGCTGCCAAGGGATCGCCAGTGGCCTGAATGCTCAGAAACACGACAAAGGAGATCAAGAGAAGCAGGGGCACTACCTGTACCAGCCGATTGAGGATGTATGCTCTCATGGGTCCATGACGCCGATTAGTGAAGGGGATCCAAGATTATGATAATTCAACTTCACTGCCCTGTCGGCTCGTCGTGAGGCATTGCCGGGAGTTCCTGGTGGTCCCCTTGGGGGGGCCAGAGCGGCATTGCCCGCGGAGCTGAGCCTGAGTTCCTCCGGCAAGGCGTGATCTCCCTGAGACGACATGCCCGGTCTTGACCGGAAGCCCAGGCTTCGGTCTTCCCGTGTTTCACGTGAAACATCGCCTTGGTTCGGCTGACACATCCGGGATGATTGCGGCATCCGGGATCCCGGCGAGCCTCCCTGGCAATGGGGGCCACCGTCAGGGCAGGGCCTGATCTCTTGCAAGGGCAGACAGCCTTGAATGACAAGACATTCATGCATGTCTCCACGGCGCACGCGGCGACGCGGCTTGGGTGACAGCCGCGCCGGCACGCGCACCTGTCCGCCTTCCGGGTCCCGAAGGCATGGCCCGGCCGCGATCGCGCCACACGGACCCCGGGCGCCAGAGCCTGCCACAGGCTCGTCAGGAACAGTGTCCCCGTGTCCTCTCTTGTGGCATCAGGCAGCATGGCAGGGGGAATGCAGGATCGGGCTCCGGCACCGACTGAGATGGCAGAGATCCCCAGGGTGCCAGAGCGCGGTTTGCCTACCCTTGCAAGGGCCTGACCGGGTGTCAGCTCTGTCTTGGGCATGAACACCATGCCTTGCATGACGCGCTGCAACTGTGTCCCTGTCTTAGGCAACCAGTTCCATAGCCGCTCCGAGACTAGTCAAATTCGGCACTATGTCGCTGTACCCTCTCTCCACCTGATCTATCTGGGCGATGCGAGTGGTGCCGCGCGCGCACAGCGCAGCCAGAATCAGAGCCATGCCGGCCCGAATGTCGGGGCTGCTGACTCGGTTGCCATACAAGGGACTGGGGCCGGTGGTCACTACCCGATGCGGATCGCAGAAGATCACCTGGGCCCCCATGCTCACCAGTTTGTCCACAAAGTAGAGACGGCTTTCAAACATCTTCTCGTGCAGTATGATCGCGCCTCGGGCCTGTGTGGCCGTGACCAGCGCGATGCTGATCAGATCAGAGGGGAATCCAGGCCAGGGCGCACTGCAGATACGCGGGATGGACCCACCGAAATCGGGACGCACGGCCAAATCCTGTTCATTGTCCAGGACCAAAGTGGCGCGGCCATCCGGCTGGCGGCCCTTATACGCCATGCGCACTCCCAGCCGCTGCCGGAACTCCATCTCGATCAAGCGCAGCTGGGCCGGCAACACATCCGCAATGCACAGCCTCCCGGGCGTAATGGCCCCCAGGCCCATATAGCTGCCAATCTCCATGTAGTCCGGGCCGATGGTGCAGTCAGCCGCGCCCAGGTCGGCAGAACCAGTGATGGTCAGGCGGTTGGTGCCCATGCCTTCAATGGTGCATCCCATGGTCACCAGCAAGCGGCACAGGTCTTCCACATGCGGTTCACAGGCCGCGTTGTGTATGACTGTCGTGCCTTTGGCGGCGGCAGCCATCATCACGCCGTTCTCCGTGGCTGTGACCGATGCCTCATCCAGCCAGATGTCTGCACCCGTCAGCTCCCGGTCCAATTGCAAGTGGAACTGGCCCGGCTCCGGATCCCGGATCTCGACGCCGAAGGCCTGGAAGACCTGCAGGTGGGTGTCGATGCGTCGCCGGCCTATGTCATCACCGCCCGCCTGTGCCCCGACCTGGAATTCCCCCATGCGCGCCAGAAGCGGCCCCATCAGGGTGAGTGAACCGCGCAAGGAGCGAAACAGTTGCGCATGGGGTTCCGACCCGGTCAGATTGCGGGCCTGCAGGCGCAGAACGTGGCGGTTCACCCACTGGACCTCCACCCCCAATTCCTGCAGAAGTTTCAGAAGCGAGTGAACATCCCCGATGCGCGGCACGTTGCGCAAGGTAACGGGTTGGTCCGTCAGCACGGCGGCACACATCATGGGCATGGCTGCGTTCTTGTTGCCCGAGGACCGCAACGTGCCCGAAATGGGATGTCCCCCTTCGATCAGGAGATGTGCCATGCCGCTATGTCCTTTGCCTGTGCGGGGACTGATGTCTGGCCAGTCCTGTTTTCAACAGCCGACCCCAACATATTACGACCGCCTTCGCCCAACTGGCAAACTGGGGCGGAGCCGTCCAGATTCCCCGGCTGGGGGGAAGGTCAATCCGGGCGCACAGTACGCTCTTTCGGCCTGCGACAGAGATCATTGCAAGCAAAATTTAATATAAGAACGCATAAACATTTATAATATTGGACAGCAGTGGCTGGCCCATGGCCGCTCACGGGGATGTGGGAGGAGCCGTCCCCACTCCAGTGCGGAAGGGGCGATGGATGTCGTTGGAGTGCGATGCGCCGCTGTGGAGAAGTCAAGGGCAGGCCCATTCTGGGCCTGTACGGAACGAGTTTGGAGGAGGGGTTGTCAGAAGGTACGGGCTTGGCCACAGAACAGACTGACAGGCAGGCGCCAGAGCCCCGGCCCAATGCCAATCCTGCTCTCGTCAATGACAGGTATGGCCGCACAGTGATCAACAGTCTAGCCTTGGGATTTCGCCTTCTGGCCCTGCGCTTCGAGCTGCTCGTCCTGCCCGTGGCCCTGAGCATCATCGTCTTCTTGCTGCCCCCCGTGGATCTCTCTGCCAGCATGGCAGACATGGACTTGCTGCTGGAGCAAGTCCGGATCCAAACGGAGACCTTGAATGAGGCGGGAGCGGTTTCGGATCCCCAGGCTGCCTCCCGGCTGGCGGCCAGCCTGGAGGAAATAGACTTCTCCCGTCTCTACGTGGGGGATCTGCTGCCCATCGTCGGTCGCACCTTCTTCCGGGTCCCCACATACATCTCGACGGCGGCCGTGCAGAAACCGAGTCCCGCCCCAGCCAGGTCGATCACCTCGCTGGCCGAAATGCTGGTTCTGATGGTGTTTCTGGTCACGGTGGGAGCCGTGGCCGGTGCCTTCTATCTTTATTGGCTGGCTCAGTTCGTGCCCAACTTCAGCAAGGAAGAGGGGACGGACACCGTCATGATGGATGACGGCCGAGAGTTCACGACGGACCGTCGTCCCGCCACCATGGGCCGGTGCATTGGACAGGGCCTGTTGTACGTGGGCATGCTGATCGCACTCTGGTTCGGGACCGCATTTGCCGTCAGCCTGCTCCTGACGTTGCTGAGTCTGATGGCCGGAATCGTGCTTCTGTCCAGCCTGACCCCTTTCCTGATGACCCTGCTGGCAGTCGCATTCGTTCTGTTTCTCTTCTACCAGACCTATGCCACCGCGGGCATCATGATGGACGGCCTCAGCATGTGGAAGTCCTTGCAGCAAAGCATCCAATTGGTGCGCCAGAATGTCCTCTCCACGCTGGCCTTCCTGATTCTGGGCGGGTTCATTTTGCTGGGGATGCAGCAGCTGCTGGACCTGCTGGTCACAGCCCTGCAGGATCACTGGGCGGGCCTTCTGGTGGCCACGGTCATCTTTGCCTATGTAGGGACTGTCATCTCCTTGGCCTTTCTGGTCTTCTATCGCACTCGCTACCTTAAAAATCACGGCTACGACATCGCAGAATACTTCGCACTACAGGACAATTAATCCATATGGTCATTTCTCTATTGGATCAGCCCAACGGCACCTACGATTCCGAGAACATCGAAGTCCTGGAGGGTCTGGAGCCGGTGCGGAAACGCCCCGGCATGTATGTGGGCGGCACCGGGCAGCAAGGTCTGCACCATCTGGTCTACGAGGTCGTGGACAACGCCGTGGACGAGGCCATGCAGGGCTGCTGCGATCACATTGAAATTACGCTCCACGCGGATGAAAGCGTCTCCGTGCAGGACAACGGCCGCGGCATCCCGGTGCGTGTCCACGCCAAGGAAGGCATCTCCGCCTTGACCGTGGTCATGACGAAACTGCATGCCGGCGGCAAGTTTGGGGCCGAAGACGGCGGCTACAAGGTCTCCGGCGGCCTGCACGGCGTGGGGGTCAGCGCGGTCAATGCCCTCAGTTCCTGGATGGAGACGGTAGTGCACCGCAACGGCAGCATCTATCGCCAGCGGTTTGAGAGTGGCAACCCCGTAACGGAAGTCGAGGAAATCGGCACCTGTCCCGTCGAGCAGACCGGCACGAAGCAGACGTTTCTGCGGGACATTTCAATCTTCGACGAGGGTGTGGCCTTCAACCCTGCGGCTCTGATCGACCGGTTCCGCGAGATGGCGTTCCTGAATCGAGGCGTGACCATTGCCTTCCGGGATGAAAGGCCGGGCAGCCCGGAAGACATTACCTTCTACTTCGAAGGCGGCGTGGCCACCTTTGTGCGGTACTTGAACCGCTTCCGGCGAGTCTTGCATCCGCCTATCCACATCCAGCGCACGGTGGGCCAGACCGAGGTGGAGGTGGGCCTGCAATATACGGAAGGGGCGCAGGATGTCACGTACGCCTTTGCCAACACCATAGTCAACCAGGATGGCGGTTCCCATCTCACCGGGCTGCGCAAGGCCTTGACACGGCAGCTGAACGACTATGCCCGCAAGAACAAGCTCCTCAAGGAGGGCGATGACAACTTCAGTGGCGACGATACGCGCGAAGGCCTGACGGCCGTCGTCAGCGTCAAGGTGCCGGAACCGCAGTTTGAAGGGCAAAACAAACTGAAACTCCTCAATCAGGAAGTCGGCGGACAGGTGGAAAACTCTGTGGCCGATGCCCTCCACATGTGGATGGCGGAGCACAAGGCGGAGGCCCGCCTGATCATCGCCAAGTGCCTGACCTCCTTTGAAGCCCGCGTCGCGGCCAGAAAGGCCCGCGAACTGGTCCGCCGCAAGGGACTGCTGGACAACATGACGCTGCCAGGCAAGCTGGCAGACTGCTCCAGTCGCAAGCCGGAAGAATCAGAACTGTATCTGGTGGAGGGCGACAGCGCCGGCGGTTCCGCCAAGCAGGGCCGAGACCGCCAATTCCAAGCCATCCTGCCGCTGCGCGGCAAGATCCTGAATGTGGAGAAGACCAGTCTCAGCCGGGCCTTGGAGAACAAGGAAATTCAGGCCTTGATCAAGGCCATGGGCACGGGCATCGGCAGCGACTTTGATGTCAAGGGCCTGCGCTATCACCGCATCATCATCATGACGGATGCCGACGTGGACGGGGCCCACATCCGCACCCTGCTGCTGACCCTCTTCTACCGGTACATGAAACCCCTCATCGATGACGGATATCTGTACATTGCACAGCCGCCCCTCTACAAGGTCAAGGTCAGCGAAACGAAGAACGGCAGGACCCGCAACACCAGTCAGTACGTGTACAACGAGCGCGAGCTGGAAAGGATGCAACGGCAGGCCGGCGCCGAGAATGTGACGCTGGAGCAGCGGTACAAGGGGCTGGGCGAGATGAATGCGGATCAGCTGTGGGCCACCACCATGGATCCCGAGGTCCGCACCCTGCTCAAGGTCACCGTGGATGACTCGGACCATGCGGATCGCCTGTTCACGGATCTGATGGGCACCGACGTGGAACCGCGGCGACAGTTCATCCAGAACCACTCCACCCAGGCCAATGCGGATTTCTGAGCTGCCGTTCCAGACACATGCAGGCCCCCGCCGACTGGCCGGGGGGCCTGCATTCCAGCGGATAGGGGACAGCTACAGAAAGCCCTTCAACTTGCGCTTGCGGCTGGGATGGCGCAGGCGGTTCAGGGCTCCGGCCTCAATTTGGCGGATGCGTTCACGGGTCACGCCGAATTTCTTGCCCACTTCCTCCAGGGTGTAGGCATGGCCGTCCACCAGGCCAAAGCGCAGTTGCAGAATGCGCGTCTCCCGCGGCGTAAGGCTTTGGAAGACATCCTCAATCTTTTCGCTCAGCAGCTGATGGTGGGCTGACTGCTGTGGGCTGTCTGCATCCTCATCCGGGATGAAATCTCCCAGCACACTGTCCTCTTCCTCCCCCACAGGCTTCTCCAGACTGAGAGGCCGCTGACTGACCCGGATGATGTGCTCCACCTTGCTGGGGGACACTTCCAGTTCCATGGCCAATTCGTCGATCGTGGGTTCGCGCCCCAGCTCCTGCGACAGAGTGCTGTTGGCCCGGGTCAGACGGTTGATCTGTTCATACATGTGCACCGGCACCCGGATCGTGCGGCCCTGGTCGGCGATGGCCCGGGTCACGGCCTGCCGGATCCACCAGGTGGCGTAGGTGCTGAACTTGAACCCGCGGTGATAATCGAACTTGGTGACGGCCCGCATCAGCCCCACGTTGCCTTCCTGCACCAGGTCCAGGAAAGGCACCCCGCGGCCGGTGTACTTCTTGGCCACACTCACCACCAGGCGGCTATTGGCCAAGATCAGATGGTTTTGGGCCTCTTCGCCGTCGCGGATGAGCCAGCGCAGATCATCCTTCTGGTCCTCGTTCAGTGCAGGGGCCTCGGCACTGTGCAATTCCTGCTTGGCGGCCTCCGCACTCTCGATGCGCTTGGCCAGGGACACTTCCTGCTTGGCCGTGAGCAAGGCGATCCGCCCTATCTCGCGCAGGTACAGGGTCGTGGTGTCGTTGATGCTTTCCGGGGTCAGGGAGAAGGAATCGGCCTGCTCCTCCCCGGGGCGTCCTTCATCTTCCGGGTCATCCTGGAACTGACCGATGTCAATGCCGCGCTCGATGAGCACGACAAAGAGATCCTCCAGTACATCCAGGGCCAGTTCGGCCCGCGGCATGACCTTCAGAATGTCATCGTACTCGACGATGCCTTTCTTCTGGCCAATCTCCAGCAGGTGTGCGGTGACACTGTCGGCGTCCATGCCGGGAGCCAGACCATTGTGCAACATGTCTGCGGGGGATACCATGGCTGACTCCTCTATTTCATTGCATTCCCGGCCCCCACCTCCGCAGGGCGGAAACCGGACTTCGCTTACGTAAACCAGTTAAGGCTCTTCTTGCGGCTGGAATGGCGTAGCCGGTTGAGAGCCTGGGTTTCGATCTGGCGTACACGCTCCCGCGTGATGCCGAACTTCTTGCCCACTTCCTCCAGGGTGTAGGCATAATCATCCACCATGCCGAAGCGAAGTTGCAAGGTGTGAATCTCCCGCGGGGTGAGATCCTGGATGACCTCCTCGATCACTTCGCGCAGCATCTGCTGGTTTGTGAGGTCCGGCGGACTGTCGGCATCCTCATCCGGAATGAAGTCGCCCAGCACACTGTCCTCCTCCTCGCCCACCGGCTGTTCGAGGCTGCGGGGCTGCTGGTTGACCCGGATTACGTGTTCCACCTTGCTGGGCGGGATCTCCAGCTCCGTCGCCAGTTCGTCGATCGTGGGTTCACGTCCGAACTGCTGGGCCAGCGTGTGGCGCGCGCGAATGAGGCGATTGATCTGCTCATGCATGTGCACGGGCACCCGGATCGTGCGGCCCTGGTCGGCGATGGCCCGGGTCACGGCCTGCCGGATCCACCAGGTGGCATAGGTGCTGAACTTGAACCCGCGGTGGTAATCGAACTTCGAGACCGCGCGGATGAGGCCGCTGTTGCCTTCCTGCACCAGGTCCAGGAAAGGCACGCCGCGATTGGTGTACTTCTTGGCCACGCTCACCACCAGGCGACAGTTGGCGGAAATCAGATGATCCACCGCATCCTTGCCGTCCAGGATGATGAACTGCAGGTCGTCCTTCTCGTCCTCGGTCAGATCCAGGTCCGGATTGGCCAGTTTCCGTTTGGCCTCCTCCATGCACTCAATGCGTTTGGCCAGTTGCACTTCTTCGGCGGCCGTGAGCAAATCCACCTTGCCGATGTCGCGCAGGTACAACGCGACCGAGTCGTTGATGCTTTCCTGCAGCTGGACCGAGTGCAGGAGCAGCTCGGACTCGACAGGCTCTTCCTCTTCCGGGCTGTCCACTTCGGTCTGGCCGGCAATTTCGACGCCCTGCTGCATCAGGTCGGCAAACACCTCCTGCAGCACATCCGTGTTCTCGTGGGCCTCGGGCCAGGCATCCAAGATGTCCTTGAAATCCACAAAGCCGCGCTCCTCGCCCAGAGCCAGCATCCGTTCCTTGAAATCGGCAACCGGCAGGCTGCCGACCACCTGATTTTCGGTGGCCACCTCTGCTTTCAACTGCCCCATCTCGCTCTCACTCCTTTTCTTGGTCACTCTCGCCATGCAAAGCTGTCTTGAAATCCCAAATGCCGGCCTCCTGATGAAAGGCCCTTTCACATGCCGTGCAGGTCAGCGCCGTCGCCTCAGGCTGTACCAGCGTCGCTGTCCGGCAGAGCGGACACTGCAGCCAGTCCATTCTCTCGGTGGCGGGTTCCAGGGCCTGTGTTGCGCCTTGCTTGCGGGTCTGCAGAAAAACACTGGGGCCCAAGGGACACTTCCCCCCGGGGCGAAAGAGCAGACTGTCGGCCTGCGCCAGCAAGTCAGTCGGCAGCAGTCTCTTCAACGCAGGCAGCCGCAAGTGGGACACACTGTACGCCTCCTCACACTGGAGACTGGTCCGACCCAATTGCGCCTGCATCCACCGCGGGTGGAAATTAAAGTGCATCTCGGCAAACTCCACCGGCTCCAGGGTGTAGGGCGACCACTCCTGCCCGCGCCACATGTGACGCAGCATGGACTTGAGATTGCGCTTGTTGGCGAACTCGAGGATGGCCACGCCCCCGGCCTGCAGCACGCGGTCCATTTCCCGCAAGGCCGTGAGGCCCTCTGCCAGATGGTGCATGACCCGCACCATGACCACGGTCTCCATGCTGTGGGCCACAAAGGGCATGGCGTACACGCTGCCAGCCACAAAGACAAAGCGGTGATCGTGGCCCCACCTCTCCACCGCCTGCGCCAGCATGGAACGGCTGTAGTCGAAGAGAACCACCTGCCGGTAGCGGTGATATTCATTGGCAAGGCGGCCGAAGCCAGCCCCCAGATCCACAATGCGTCCTCCCGCGGGAGGCAGCATGCACCGCAAGGCCCGCCGTTCCACCGCATCCTCATAGTGCCGATTGGCGCTCTGCCAGAACGCCGTGCGGTAGGTGCTCTGTTCGTAGTCAATGACGCGCACAGGAGTGTCTGCCGGGGTGGATACCTGTTCCTGATACAACGCCATTCTGCCTGCAACCTCCAGACCGGCACCGATTCAGACGCAGTTGCGCCGTGCGGACACAACTGCCGCCGCCTTAGTGTATGCAATCAAGCACGAATTTATTTTCTTCATTTCACGAATGTTCCCCGGCAACGATGCCATGCCTCTCCACGCCCACCGCGGCAGGCTGGCCCCGCGGTGGACATGGTGCACCCTCGACCGGGAAGCCGAAAGCCGTCTCCGCGGATGAAAGAGGCCCTGTGCAATCCCTGGATTCCCGTGGGGCTGAAAGAGGATGTCATGACTTGCCCACGGCAAACCCAGACCGGGAGCGCCCCGGCCCCTGCGACAGCAGACGCATGCCACACAGTCCCGGATCCGCGGATCCGGGACTGCTGCACCGGCGGGATCGCTGGACCGAAGTCCGCACTGCATCGCCGGAAGCCAATTCCGGGCGCCCGGCGTGGAATTGCTGACAGTCTGAAAATCGCCGGCGCCGTCGGGCACACGGGCAAAGCTGGTTCCCGCGTCGGCCTGTCCCTCGTTCCAATCGACCGAATCCACCAGGATGCCCTCGATGGTCCAGATTCCCAGCTCTTCGTCCCGGCCCAAGGCAAAACCGGGCCATCCGTCCTTGTCCAACGCAACCTGCAGATACGCGCCCGACGGAAGGACCAGGCCGGATGGGAAAGGAACACGCTGGCTAGCATCTGTCAGGTTGTTGGCCAGCACGAAGTTCGCCAGAGCCAGATGGGAATCGGACGCGTTGTAGAGTTCAAGCCAGTCCCGTGGTTCCCCTTGGGCAGCCATTGCGTTGATTGCCAGACCGGTGTCCAGGGCAACGGCGGCCTCGGTCTCGGCGGAAGACAGAGCCGTGCCGCCTCCGATGTAGCCGCAGAATCGGGCGGAGATGGCCGCGTCCGGCGCCGTGCCGGCCTCAATCAACTCCAGCCGGCCCCCGGTGATGGGAGAGAACCGGTCCGGTTCAGCCGCGCCGGGCGGCAGGGACCAATGTCCGCCGCCGAACTCACCAGCGTCGAAAGACAGGGTGACACCGCTGGACAGCAGCGCCTTGGACAGGAATAAGGGACAATCCCTCGACGGAACCGGCCGGCCCCAGATGCATGATGATGAGGTGTGCGATGAGGTGTGCCGCATCCTCCATGCCAAGCTCCGCGGCCCCTTCCGGGGTGGCCGCGCCGGCGATCACCGCCCAGTGGGCGGTGGGCTGGGGGACGCTGTTCAGCCGAAAATGCGTGACTGTTCCCTCTCCCTCCCCAAAGGGATTGATGCTTTGGTTGGATCCCCAAGTCGTTGCAAAGTGCAGTTCCACTTCACCGAATTCCCATTCACTCGCAACTCCGTTTCCCGCGGCAACCGCACCGGCCGGGGAGCAGGGTGCCGAAGCCAAGGGCCAAGGCCAGTCCGGCGGATCCGCCTCCAGGTCCTCCTGGACTGCCCTGCGCCGCTCCCGAATAAACTGGCGCCCCCGTTCCGTGTCTTTGGCTGCATCGGCCCGCTCAGCGGGCACGGCGTGCTGCTGCACGATGGCCGCCATGTCGTCGGCGCTTTGCAGCAGCTCCGCTTCCTGCCAGACTGACGTAGCGTGCGCGTCCTGCTTCGTCCTGGGACAGACGGTGGGCGATGGCCCCGTGGGCCAACACAGAGGGCGGGGCTCGCTGAGATCATCAAAGGGATTGGGGCGTCCTCCAGGGAGAAAACCTGGTCCACGCCCCAGGGAATGAATTCAATGAGGCTGTTCGGTTGCCGGTCGAAATGACAGGTGTTGCGGTTGCCGACATACCCGTCCCAGTGGCCGACCAGCACTTCCGTGGCCCAGAAAGAGAGGAACCGGTCCAGATCCACGATGGTGCCCAAGGCCTCCAGGCCCGCTGGCGTAGGGTCTTGCAAGGCGGCGATGACAGCATCAATGTCCGACCAGTCGGCGGCTTCCTCGTTGGTCCTCTTTTCCAAGGTGCCGCGCCAGCCAGGGCGGAAATCACTCACGGCGCCCTCGTACAGGTTGCCGCCCGGGTCGGCAAAGTGACGTTCCAGGAAGGGAGGCTTGATTTCCTCAACATGGACGTACAGACCCATCTTCTGGCCATTGACGGAAACGGTGGCGAAATTGCAGCGGGGCGCCGGCAGCCCGGCGTCGGCAAAGATCTGGTAGGCCAGGCAGGTGTTGATCTTCGAGTCATCCTGAATGCCATTGTTCAGGGTCATCCTCTCCATTGCACCGCCCAGAGTCTGGCCGGCGACATACTTGTCGAACCGGAGTTTGAGAGAGGGCTTTTCCGCGCTGAGGGAACCGAGAAAGCCCTTCTTGCGGACTCCGACATCGGCGTGGGTTTCGCCGTCCACGGTGACTTGGGCCGGGAACCAGGAGTAGATGTCGGCAAAGGGCTGGGCAAGGCAGCCAGTCTGGATTTCCGAGATCAAGTCCTCAAACATCCGGGTCTGGTAACGCAGGGCGTCCCAGTCCGCCGGCGCGACCGCAATGGCAATGTCCAGCACGTGGTCCAAGGCAAAGCAAGGATCGGTGGGAGGGGTTGGGGGCAGCGGCACTTTGCGCCCAAGAGCTTGTCCCGGCAGCCTGTGCTGGGGGTGGTGTTGGCGCCATCGGTGCCGGCAGCCTGGCCGGTTCTCCGAAACACACCCCACAGCCGGCGACCAGCGCCACCAGCAGACCCATGCTCCACCGGATCATTCCTGCCGGCGACCCCAATCTGTTCACGATCCTTTTGACGGTGCTCATCCTCTTCCTTTCTGTCTTGCCTTTCCACACTCTGTGTCCGCTATACCAATGGATCCGACAGTGTGCCTGTGGCAAGAAACACGCTGGTCTGCCTTGGGCTTGTTTCGCTGTCTTGGCGGCAGCAGAGGAAGAGGTGACATGGTGTTGCTCTGGAGAGTGCCATGCCTCCATGTTCATCCGGGCTGCCACTTGAGGGTCGTCAGGCGGCCTGTGGGAGTGATGCAGGGTGAATTGCCTCTTGGGCTACACTTTGGACACATCCTGTCCCTCTGTCCCCAAGGTCTCATGACATCGGCCTGACACCCAGGACCAATCAAGCCGGAACTTGCCTGGGACCGCGAGGCTGCATGCTCTTGGACCGACACTGAACCCATCCCGTGGCCCGGAACTGAAGCATGGCACAATGGCAATGCCGGAGGCACACTCGGCTCCTGTGGCCTGCAACCGGATTCTTGCTGCAGAACAGATCCGACGCTTCCTGGCATTCATTGCAATCCGAGCGGAGGGAAGAGGCATATCCTTCCATGCCGCTTTCTGCGTCCCCCAATCCTTTTCCAGGAGCCGCACATGTCCGCAATCCACAAGCAAAGAATCGCGATGGGAGGCCTGTTGCATGAGACCCATGGTTTTGCGCCGACTCCCACAGACCTGGCCGATTTCCAAGAGACCTGGTACACCGGAAATCAACTGGTGACAGCCCTGGAGAATACGCGCTCGTGCTTGGGAGGCATGATTGAGGGCATAGCGAGAGAAAAGGAAAACTGGCAACTCCTGCCCACGTTCTATGCGGCGGCGATGCCGGCCGGCATGGTTACGGCCGCAGCCTACAAGGCGCTTCTCGGCACGCTGACGTCCAGCCTGGAGGATGTGCTGCCGCTTGACGGACTGCTCCTCCATCTTCACGGCGCCATGATGTCGGAGGCTGTGCTGGATGCGGAAACGGACATTCTGGGTCGCGTGCGTCACATCGTGGGCCCGGACGTGCCCATCGTGACGGTGCTGGACATGCACGGCAACGTGAATCCTGCAATGGCGGCCCTCACGGATGTCCTTCTGGCCTATGACACGAACCCCCATGTCGATCTGTTTGCCCGCGGGCAGGAAGCAGTGGCCGCCCTGGCATCCTGCCTGAACGGCCAGGTGTGTCCCGTGACTGTGGTCCGCCATCCCGCACTCTTGCTGGCGCCTCAATTCACAGATACGGATGAGCTGCCCTTGTCCGCCCTGCACGCCCGGGCTCGGGCAATGGAACAGGATGACCGAGTCGTCGCCATCAGCATCTTGGGAGGATTCGCGTATGCCGACACACCATGGACAGGTCCCAGCGTCATTGTCGTGACGGACGATGAACGCACTCTGGCCGAGGAGCTGGCGGCGGAACTGTGCGCCCTGTTCATGTCTCACCGAGACACCGCCGTCTTCCAGGGCCTGCCCCCAGACCAAGCCGTCGCGAAGGCTCTGCAGTCCGCCTCCGGGCCGATTGTCCTGGTGGACTCGGCCGACAACATCGGCGGCGGCAGCCCGGGCGACGGCACAGCAGCCCTGCAGGCCCTGCTGGCTGCCCGCGTACAGGAGGGAACCGTTGTGATTGCCGATCCGGAAGCGGCCGCTCTCTGCCATGCGGCCGGCCCAGGCGCCAGGCTGGCCTTGACGGTGGGAGCCAAGACGGACCGCTGGCATGGTCAGCCCGTGGAAGTCGGCGGCGAAGTCATGGCTGTGTCCGACGGCGTCTATCCCTGTGAGCGCAAGGAGCACCACTTCGCTGCCTTCTATGGCGACACCTTGGACATGGGCCCGACTGCTTGGTTGCGGGTCGAGGGCGTCAACCTGGTGCTCAATGCCCGCAAGACGCCGCCCTTTGATCTGGCACAGCTGCGGGGCATCGGCATTGAACCTGAATCACAAAGGATGATCGTGGTCAAGGCGGCCGTGGCCTACCGCACGGCCTATCTCCCCATTGCCACGGATGTGATTGAAATGGATACACCGGGGCTCTGCACGTCCAATCTGGCTCGATTTGAATACAAGCAACTGCGACATCCGGTCTACCCTCTCGATGCCCTGTGAGCCGGGTGACACCTCGTCCTTTCCGGCTCTCGCCTGTCAGTCTGCGGCGGCCTGACGCGGCGGGATTCAAGGTCCCCTTGTCCCTGGCTGAATCTGCCCCTGAACCACGCCTGGCCGAGAGTCAAATCCGTTGGGAATGAATTCACCGATACCGAAAAACGGGTTGGCTTCTCGGGAATTCCCGTTCTCATTTTCCTGGAGTGGACGCCTGTGTCACAGCCATGGTTTCCGCCCCATAGGCGCGAAGTGTTCAGGCGGGACCCGTTTCCTGGCTTGGCGGATACGATCCGGATTCAGATGCGCATGTTCTGCTGGTCTTCCCGGTCAAAAAAATGGATCTTCGCGCGATTGAACGACAGCCAGCCTTGCTCTCCCGCCCGGAAAATCCGATCGGGACCCGTGCTGACTGTAACGCGCTGCTCGCCCACGGAAGCAACCAGTATATTCAGAGAGCCCATGGGTTCCACCACCACCACCTGGCAGGGAATTCCCGGAGAATCGGCGGCCCGCCCTGCCTGCGGCTCATACGAGATGTCCTCGGGCCTGATGCCCAGAATGGCAGGTCCGTGGAGTCGCTCCCGATGGGCGGCCAGACCCATGTCGAACAGTTCCGGTTCGGACAGCGAGAGCGCGGCCGCGGGCAGGCTTTCCAGCAGAACCCGCCACACTCCCGATTCGACGTGCAGGTGACAGTCGAGAAAATTCATGGCCGGGCTTCCCAGGAATCCGGCCACGAACAGGTTCCGCGGGTGGTTGTACACATCCAGGGGAGTGCCCACCTGCTGTACCCGACCGTGATTCATCACCACCACTCGATGGCTCAGGGTCATGGCTTCCGCCTGATCGTGCGTCACATAGAGCACGGTCCCCTGGACCCGCTCAAAGAGCAGCTTCAGTTCGGCTCGCATCTGGACCCGCAGCTTGGCGTCCAGGTTGCTGAGGGGTTCGTCCAGCAGGAATGCCTTGGGATGGCGGACAATGGCCCGGCCGAGTGCTACCCGTTGCCGCTGACCGCCACTCAGTTGTCGGGGCTTGCGATCCAGCAGGTGGGCAATCTCCAGCAACTGCGCGGTCTCCTGCACTCGACTTTCCATCTCCGCCCGCGGCGTTTTGCGCACTTTCAGCCCAAAGCCGATGTTGTCCCTCACGGTCTTGTGCGGATACAGGGCGTAGCTCTGGAACACCATGGCAATGTCCCGCTTGCCGGGCGGCACCGCGTTCACGAGCTGGTCGTCAATGTAGATCTCGCCCAGGCTGGGGTCCTCCAGCCCGGCCGTCAAATTCAGCGTGGTGGACTTGCCACAGCCGCTGGGTCCCACCAGCGTGACGAACTCCCGGTCCGCTACCACCAGATTCAGGTCCTCGAGGGCGCGCACCGAGCCAAAGCGCTTGCCGACATGCTGGTAACGAATGGGGGCCATGGCGGATGGGGCGTGTGGCTATTCCTTGACGGCGCCGAACGTGAGACCGCGCACCAGGTAACGCTGGGTGAGGCCGGCAAAGAGCATCACAGGCAGGATCATGAGGGAAGCCAGGGCCGACATCTCGCCCCAGCGCAAGAACTTGTCGGACATATAGCCCGCGATCACGACCGGCAAGGTCTTGGCCGTGCGCGAAGTCAGCATGGAGGCATACAGGAATTCGTTCCATGAAAAGATGAATGTGAAGATCGCCGTGACGGCAATCCCCGGCAAGGCCAGCGGCAGCGTGATCTGGCGAAAGCGTTGCCACAGGGAACAGCCGTCGATGATGGCCGCCTTGTCGATGGCGTCCGGCAGGTCCTGAAAGAAGCCCAGCATGAGCCAGATGACGAAGGGCAGGGTGAACGCCGTATGCGTCAGGATGAGCGCCACATGCGTATCCGACAGGTTCAAGTTCCGGATGATGACGAAATAGGGAATGGCGGTGGTGATCGGCGGAAAAATGCGCACAACCAGGATCCAGATCATGATCGCCTGTCGAATGCGGTAGGCCAGGTAGAGCTTGGACAGGGCATAGGCCGCCATGGAGCCCAACAAGACCCCCAGTCCAGTGCTGACCAGCGCGATCAGGGCGCTGTTGAAAAAGAACTGGCTGATGTGCTCGACCCGCAGGACATCGGCAAAATTCCGTAGCGTGCCGCGCAAGGGCAGGATGATCGGAGGCGAGACGATGGTGTCCACTTCATACTTGAAGGCGGTGGTCACCAGCCAATACGCCGGGAAGGTGACGGCGACCAGGACAGCCACCGTGACCAGGTACAGCAGCAGCCGGCCCGTGTGGCGCTGCAGGACGTAGGCGCGTCCGGAAGCCATTCAGGACACCTCTTGCCGGTCCCGGCCCTGCAATTCGCGGATGAAGAAAATCGCGAGCAGAAAAATGAAGAGCAGAAACAGCCAGGACATGGCACTGGCCTTGCCAATCTGGAAGAACTGCAGGCCGTTTTTGTAGATCAGGATGGACAGCACTTCGGTAACGCGCCCGGGACCTCCGAAAGTCAACGTGTAGATGACATCAAATATGCGGAAGGCATCCATGATGCGCAGGAGCAGGACCACCAGGATGACGGGCTTGAGCAAGGGCAAAGTGATTTCCCTGAAGATCTGCCACCCGGAAGCGCCGTCCACGCGGGCCGCCTTGTAGAAATCGAGCGGAAGAGACTGGATGCCCGCGGCCAAGATGAAGATGACCACCGGCAGCTGCTGCCATATCTCGACGGTGATTACGGCGGCCAGGGCCTGCTCCGGATTTCCGGTCCAGGTTTGCGAGGGAATGCCCACCAGGTTGATGAAATAGTTGAGCGCGCCGTAGGTAGAGTGATACAGGGTGCGCCAAAGCACCCCGGCGACAACCGGCGTCATCATGAGGGGCACCAGCAAGAGGGTGCGGATCAGGCCGACCGTGCGGATCCGGGTCGTCACCAGCAGCGCCAATCCCAGGCCCAGCAGGAATTCGATGGACACTGCGGTCCCGACAAAGATCAGAGTGGTCTTCAGACTCGACTGAAAGACGGGATCCTGAAAGAGCCGGACATAGTTGCGGAGACCTATGAAAACGGGCTGGCTGTTGGGTACGCTCATGTTCCAGGAATAGAAACTGAGCCGAAGACTGTAGAGCAAAGGGTAGACGGAAGTGAGCAGGAGGAAGAGCAGCGCAGGACTGACAAACAGCCACGACATGATTCGTTCGCGCCGATGATCCTGTACGACCACGGCGGGCACAGACGCCACCGTTCCTGTGGCCCAGGTGCCGGTGTTCGGAGTCGTTCCCGCCTCCTCCCCACGAGAACGCGCCTCAATGCCTGCGGCGGGAACTGGAGTGCCTCGGTCCGACATGCCTGCGGGTCCACCTCGCGCGTGTGCGCCTTGCGTATTCTGAAGAGTGCACGCGGATATTCAGTTCCTCACCGTACCGGTTCGAAGGGTCCGGTTCTTGGTCAAGGATCACGCGCACCTCATCTTATAGGGACTTATATACCTAAGTACACAGACTCGGATATATCCTGTTCACGGGTCATCGGGGTGCCCGATGGCAACGCCCCTCGCCGTGCAGCGGCCCCTGTCCCGCGGGCCACAGAGCGCCGATGACGCTCCAGAATGTTGATCGCCGCATTGTGGTCGGCGTGCATGGTCAAATGACAACGGATGCAATGAAACCGGGCCTGCGCGGGCCGGTTGCGTCTGTCCACGCAGCCGCACACGTGGCAGGTCTGGCTGGTGTAGGCGGCCGGCACCTTGACTACCTGTCCGCACTTGTAGGTCAACTTTTGTTCCAGTTGGATCCAGCCGCTCGCCAAGATGGCGCGGTTGAGACCGGCCTTGGCCTGGATTTGTGTGCCCGGACTGTCCACCGTGCCCTTGGCTGAGCCTGTCATGTCCTTGACCCGCAAGTCCTCCAGCGCCACGGTATAGGCCGTGTCCGCCAATCGACGGCTGATCTGGTGGGTGTCGTTGTGCCGGATGCGTTTGCGCTTCCGGTGCAACTTGGTCAACTGGCCGGCAATTCTGCGTCTGCGACAGGACCCCTTGCGCTTGCGCGCCAGGTGCCGCTGCTTGCGTTTCAGTTTCGCATCCAAACGAGTGGTGTCTGTCATGCGGTACATGACCCCGTCGCTGGTCATGGCCTGTCCCACGTTGCGGTCGAGGCCCACAGTGCCCTTGTTTGCCCCCTGCTGCACTTGATGGGCGGGTACGGCGTAGACCACGTAGGCGTACCACTTGGGGCTGTCCGACGTGCCCTCCCGGCGAATGCGGGCCTGCAATGTCTGGTGTCCGGCGTAGGGGTGGGCGCCCTTGACGCGCAACCAGCCGATCCGGGGCACGCGCAGACGAGTGAACGACAAAGACACCCGATCCGGAATGGTAAAGCCATCCACGGTGCCATGCCTGGATTTGAACTTGGGATATCCGCCCTGTCCCGCAAAGAATCTGCGATAGGCGTCGGCCAAGTGCTTGAGCGTGTGCCGTACTGCAGCGCAACTGTATTCTTGCAGCCAATCGTATTCGGGACTGCGGCGCAGGGCTGCGAACACACCAAACATGTCGTAGGCCGAGACTGTGGGCTTTGGCCCAATCTGGTAGTCCTGCCAGTCGGCGTACCGTTTTTGCTGCCGGGCCAGAAAGTGATTCCAGACCCAGCGGCAGGCCCCGGCCGTACCCGCCAACTGATGTGCCTTGGATTGCGTCTCCGGCAGCAGACGCAATCTGACGGTGCGATGGACTGTTTCAGGTACAATGGAGGAAGCAGGCATGGAAGTATCCGTTCCGTGTCTGTGAGAAAGCGGCATGCAGGTGAGATGGCATGTCGCTTTCGTGCATTATAGCACAGATTCATCTGTGTACTTAGGCATATAAGTCCCAAATCAGACACCACGGCTTATGTGGAATTACACAGGACGCACGGCATACGTCTGGACACCGATGCCAAAGAAGCGGCGCAAGAGATGCTTGAGGGTGTGGCTGGTCATCTTGGCGATGACATGCGTGACCAACCCCAGGACGGTTTTGCGCAGCAGACGCTCCAGGTTGCGCCCCGTGTTCTGCACTTCGTTGAAAACGCTTTCGATGCGCTCGCGCACGCCGTGCAGCCAGCGATTCAGGGCCGGGGAGTGCGGCGCGCGTTGATTGACCCGGGTGGGGGTCCAGATGCGGTTGCCCTGGGTCTCCCGCTGGGCCTGTTGCCAGTCGGCTCCCAGGAAGCCCTTGTCGCCGACCACATCGCAGCCCCACAGGACCGACAGCACCGTGTCGGCCGCGGCGCGTTCGTCGGTGTGGGCGGGCACGAGCTCATAGGCCACCGGGAGGCCCTCCCGGGTGGACAGCAGCACCAGTTTGTACCCGAAATATTTCAGATTCCGGCTGACGCACACCCCGTAGGAGGCTGACCCCGCGAAATCGCTGTGCTTCTTGCTCCGCATGTAGCCCACGACGGGGACGGGCTTGGTATCCAGCAGGAATTGCGTGGCCAGGGTGGCTCCCAGTGCCGCTGTCCAGTGCCGCCGCAGCTCTTCCACCAGCAAGTGCAACGCGCGGCCCCGGCGATGGAACTGGCTCGGGTCCAGGAGCCGGGGAAAGAGGGGCAGCCAGTGCGCACGCACGAACCCCAGGAACTGGCTCTCGCCCGGAAAGGGCAGGAAATCCATCAGCAGCAGCAGGGTGATCACTTCGCTGTCGCTGAAGACCGGCTTGGCCCCCCGTTTGCCCTGCAGCAGGTGCCTGCCGTGGTCTTGATACCAGTCGTCCACCAGGACATACACAATCGTCGCCAGGTCCACAAAGGATATACTTGCCATGGGGGAAGACCTCGGAATGTGGAGTTAGTGCCTTCATTCTGGGAGATCTTCCCCTTGTAGGTCAATCTTTTAATTCCACATCAGCCGTATCTTATACCACCGAAACAGCCTGGAAGCGCCGTTTCATCGGACCCGGTTACCGGCTGTAGCCGCACAACCCCACGTCTGTCTGCAACTTGTGCGGTATCTGACCATGCACTTCTCGCCACCCACCGGGAGCGGCTCCCGGTGCCAGGAGGCTGTCGGTCGCCTGTCCCCCGTTGCGGTCCAGGCCCCAGCGCGCCTTCCTGTGCACCCGGCTTCACCTGAGCGGCAGGCACGGCACAGACCACACAGGCTTGCCCCCGGGGTCGAGTGCGGGTGCCTTTCTGTCTGATCCGGGCCTGACACCGGAGACCGGCCCGTTGACCCTGGCAGAACGCCTGGTATGCATCGGCCAGAGGCTGGAGCCCCCTGGGTCCGGGTGTCCGGCAGCAGGCGCAAGCGCACCGTGCGATGCACTGTGTTCGATTGTGGCAGAATGGAGCTGGCAGGCATGGAAGCTGATCTGCCCTCGCACTTGCATGTCGCTTTCTTGTGTTGCACCACCTGTTTGCATCTGTACTTGGACATATATTTAAGTCCCATTGGTGTCCTGCATGAAAGACTGGGATTGCACAGTTGCCTTGTATGAACGCAGCCACCGCCGAGGGCATGCCTGCCCACCGAGCCTATTATTCTTCCTTGCCAACGCGATATCGCAATGTCGGTTTTCAGATGGTCTTCTTTCGGGCCGAGCCGTCCCGCCTCGAACTCTTTGTACCCGCCCCGTTGGCACCGCATCCAGAGGGCCTCTGCGTAGCCTTCGGCATTGATGTGCCTTTCTCTTCGGCCTACGGCCCTTTTCACGAATCGGGTATCCAGATACAATCCATGTATCGGGGACAGACCGTGTTCTTCAATTCCCACCTGTACCTGGACAATGTGCCGGCCATATGTGCCGGCCGAGAGCGCTGGGGCGCTCCCAAGGAATATGCAGATGTGCAAATGACCCAGCAGCACAACCTGCTCGCTTGCCGGACATCCAAGGATGGCGTGGAAATCATGACGATAACGTCGACGCTCGGAGTTCCGGTTCAGCAGTCGGAGCTGATCCCCATGTTTCCCAGCTACCGCCTGAAGTCCATACCCCGGGCCGACGGCCCGGGTGCCGCCATCCAGCAGCTGGTGGAGGCGTCCCCCGTGGATGTAACCACCGATCTGCTGTACAGGGGGCGTGGCACCGTGTCTTTTGGTTGTACGGCGAACAGTGATCTGCGTCCTTTTGCGCCCGTGGAGGAGGTGGCCGCCTTTTATCAGACCGCAAGCTACACCGAAACCTATGGCCGCGTGATCCACGACTTCCTGGCCGAATCCCATGGCGTCTGAAAGACGACGAGAAAAAGGAACTGACCGGGTCGGCAAGGAGTCAGGCTCCGGCAGGGGCAGAGAACTTTCCGTGATCCATGCTCGTTATCCAGTGATTCCATCTTGAGGAGACATCCACCATGAATCGACCCTACCTGTACCATCGACGAGACATTCTCAAAGCCCTGGGAGCCCTGGGGGCCGGATCATTGCTGGCCGCTTGCGGACCCACTGGAGCCCCTCCGGTGGCGGCCCCTGAGCCCGCAGCCGCCGACAGTGCATCGCCAGGCAAGAAATATGACGGCATCACCCTGCGCATGCTGACTCAGGCCGGTACGGACTACGAACCGGCCTTCCGGGCCTGGTCTGCGCAGTTTACGGCCGAAACAGGAGCCCAGGTCGAGTTTGAGTTCGCGCCTTGGGAAACCCTGATGCCGAAAGTCCAGGCGGACCTGGCCTCCGGCTCTCCACAGTTTGATCTCTTCTGCAACGACATTGAATTCCAGTACACCATCTGGCCCGAACTGGAACCGATCAACGACTTCCTGGCCGACAGTGGCTACGACATGGAAGGCTTCTTCGATCCTGTCTATCGCTACGGCGAAGGCATCGCCGGCAACACGGGGATCCGCTATGGCTTGCCGGTGGTGAGCGGGGTCTCGGTGCTCTTCTATCGCACCGATCTGATTGAGGCCTTTCCCACCACCTGGGCGGACTACGATGCCTTGCTAGCCGCCCACACGGACGGTTCCATGTACGGTCTCTCTTTCGCCGGGGTGCCCGCCCAGTTGGTCAAGCTCTTCCTGGCCCGATACTGGGCCCAAGGCGAACCCCTGCTGACACCGGACTGGCAGCCTCTGATCAACGGAGACAACGGAGTGGCTGCGCTGTCCCTGCTCAAGAAACACATGACGGACTACGCGCCGCCAGGCTTGTTGGCGTGGGACAATCCCGATGCCGCCAACGCGTTTTTGGCGGGGGATGTGGCCGTCAACGAGGGGTGGGCCGGCTTCATCCTGCCTTCGCTGGACGATCCGGAGAAGTCCAAGGTCGTGGGCAACTGGGCCATTGCCCCTTACCCGGAAGGCGGTACCGGCAACTTCGTGCAGCACAACATTGTGATGATGAAGACATCGGCGCACAAGGAAGCCGCATTCGACCTTATGTCGGCGCTCAGCAATCCCCAGCGCGCCAAGGAAGGCGTTCTCGACTATGGAATGACGGCGGCCCGCAAGAGCGTTTTCAGCGACCCCGATGTAGTGGCGGCCAAGCCCTATATGCCTGACTACAGCGAAGTGCTGAGCCGGGGACGCCCTTTCACACCCGGCGTTCCCCAGTGGCTGGAGATGTTCATTGGACTCGCGGAGGGCGCGTCGGCCGCGCTTTCGGATCAGGCCACGCCGCAAGAGGCGCTGGACAGGGTAGCCGAGGGTTGGCTCGAACTGCTGGCCCAAAATCCGCTCGATTTCGAGTATCGGGAATAGTGATGCGCGGGCGTGTGTCCTCGCTGCCGATGGCCTTGCGTCGCCCTCACGCTTCCACCGGACGCCAGCGTATGGCTTGAGATCAGTCGCCGCGTTCTGGTCGCCGTCCAGGTTCGCCCCGCAGACATCGTACCGGACTTGCCACGCGCCGCGCGGCAAGTCCGCCTTTCATTTTGATCCCAACAGACAGAAGGCAAGTGTCTCTGCTAAACACTTGGCATGGAAATTTCTAAGGTTGAAGTAGATTGTCCTCTTGTGTCCAATTGGGATATACCCCGTTTCCACCATCTGAGACAGGATATTCACACCAGATCCGGCAGGATTTCATACCTTTATAAAATTCCAGACCAGGTGCTTAGAGGTAGAGAGCTCGGCCAAGTCCTGCGCCCAGGATTGCCAGGTTCCCTCTGGCGAAGCTGTGCCTCTGACGGTAGGCACGGGGCTGGCAGTTTGCATGGCACATGCAGACCCCCAAGCGGGTGCTTGCAAGTGTAGGTATGGCCTACACTTCGCTCCTTTCTGAGTGGACCAGCCGCGTGAGGGGCTGTGGATGTGTCCCTACAGGCTGAATGACGGACCGGACATCGCGTGTCGTAGACCACGGCCCACAAGGTGACGGCCGCCACGAGTGCACTCACGTCCCTGTGGGTACCCATTTCAAGGCATATCTACACCGCAAGCGGGGGGACTGACCGCCGGTATGGACGGACCGGGTGGCGTTTGGGCCAGCAACGAAGAATGGAGAGCTATCGATATCCAGAATCGGCGGGATCCGTGCCATGCCTGTCAGGGTTCCTGCATCCCGGTTTGGGCTGAGACTGACCGCAGAGCTGTCCCATTCCTCACATCCAATCTGAAAGGGCCTGCACTCCGACCCCTTTCTCTTGCGGAAGCCTTCGGATTCGCACCAAGGTGACGGGCGGCGAGCCAGAGAGTCAAGCTCGGTCACTCGGGGCCGGACCCTGGGTCAGGGACAGGCGGGGGTGGCAATCTCTACAAATTCCGGTCGGTCTCGCTTACACTGCATTGCTTGAATCGAGAAGACGGCAATGTCATGATCCACAACGGTATCCATATTACAGGGATCTGCGGCAGCCTGCGGGGGCCGCAGAGCTACACACGCAAGCTGCTGCACCAAGTGATGGAAGAGGTAGCGGCTATGGGCGCTGGGACAGACTTCCTGGATCTGGCCGAGTTGCCGCTGCCCATGTGCAAGGCCCCGGATGACCAGCCCGACAACCAACAGGCCCAGGCCTTGCGCCAGCGCGTGGCCGTGGCGCAAGGCCTGGTGCTGGCCACACCGGAATATCACAACAGCTACAGCGGAGCCTTGAAGAACGCACTGGACCTCCTGAGCAATGAGGAGCTGGGCGGCAAGGTTTTCGGTCTGATCGGCATCTCCGGAGGGGATATGGGGGCGGTGAACGCCCTCAGTCATCTGCGTACCGTGGTGCGCGGGGTAGGCGGCCACTGCATTCCCCAGCAGGTTTCGCTGCCCTCTGTCTACCGGCACTTTGAAGGCGACACCCTGACAGACCCCAAGGTCCAGGATCGGATTCAGGACTTTGCCCAGTCGCTGGTGCGTTGCACCCGTCTCTTTGCCTCGGCCGGAGAACTCTGAGCGTGGCCACTTGGAAACCCAATGTCCCCCAGGTGTTTCCGGTGCATCGTCAATACCTGCTGCTGGCGGCCGGGCTGGCCGCCTTGACCTGGTACATGGGATATGCCCATGGCCAGACCCAGGACATGGGCCTGCTGGTGATGGCCCTGGTCTGCGGTGGACTGACCCTGTGGCATGGACAGTGGATCGGGGCGCATGTGCGCTGTGACTCCCGGAACCTGACTTTGTGTCGCAGGGGCCGGCCCGAGGTTTCCCTGCCGTGGCGGCAAGTATGCCGCTTGACTTTGGCCGGTCGGCTGACTCGCAGCGTGTTGGTGGAGTACGGGGATCCGGCAGCCCCGGATTCCCTGCTGTTGCCCAGGCTGCAGGATCAGGAAGCGCTGCTGGAGGCGGTGACGGGACTCACCGACAAGCCCAGTCTGCCGAAAGAGCCTAGACGGTGCACGTCATCCTGATTTCCGGAGAGTTTCCCCCCAGCCCTGGGGGTGTAGGCAGCTACACTGCGCAGCTGGCTGCCCACTTGGTCGCCGCAGGCGTGGACATATCCGTGGTCGCCGTGCACAGCCCTCGGGACGCCCCCACGGATCTGGATCCGGGCTACAACCTGCTGCGCCTGACCCAGTCCTGGGGCAGGACTGCCAACAGGCGGTTGCACAGACTGGCAGACTCGGGGGACCATACCTGGGTGCATGTGCAGTACCAGACGGGGGCCTTCCACATGAACCCGCGCATCAACCTGGCGGCTCGAGGGTGGCGGCAAAGAGGACTGCGGGTGGCCTGGACATATCACGATCTGCTGCCTCCGTACCTGTGGCCCAAGATTGGACGGACCGTGCGGGACTGGGTCACGTTCCGGCCTGCCCACTTTGCCGAAGCGGTGATCAGCACCAATCCCCAGGATTGTGCCCGGCTGCAGGCCGCCGGCTTTCATGCCTGGGAGATTCCCGTGCCCAGTTTGATGCCGGCCTGCCATGGCGATGCAGAAGAGCTGGCCGCGGTCCGCGTGGCGTATGGGTTGTCGCCGGATGACCTGCTGTTGGGCCATGTGGGTCTGGCCTTGCCGGGAAAGGGCATTCAAACCTTGGTGGAAGCCCTGCGCGTCTTGCGCCGCCGCGGGGAGCCTGCACGGCTGCTGCTCATCGGCGGGCGTGCAGGCCAGGGGACCCAGGCCGATCGGGATTTCCGCGCGGGCCTGCTGCGCCAGATCCAAAGGTCCGGTATGGCAGACTGGGTCACGTGGACAGGATATCTGGACAATGCGGCAGCGAGTGCCGCCATGGCCTGCTGTGACATGATGGTGATGCCTTTCACGGCGGGCGCAAGCGCCCGCAACAGTTCCCTGATGGCCTGTCTGGCGCAGGGCAGCGTCACCATCACGACCACGCCGCAGGATGCGAGACTGCTGCCGCCGGAGCTGCCCACCGTGCCTCCGCAGCGTCCCGTGGCACTGGCCAATCTCATTCAAGAGACATTCCACTCCCCCGAGAGGCAGCACAAGGCGCGACAGGCCGCGGCGACCGCCATCCAGGGCCGCACCTGGGATGACGTGATCCGCCTGCATCTCCAAATCTACGAAACGCGTCTGCGTGACCCCAGGTCTGGGGTGCAGGAGATCTGAGATGCATCTGGATGCCTTGGCCTTGGCTTGCGTGGTGCATGAACTGCGGGCACTGGGGGTGCCGGCGCGGGTGCAGCAGGTGCTGATGCCGGACGCGCAGACCGTGGCTCTGGAGCTGTATGCCCAGCGCCAACGCCGCTATTTGTCCCTGCATGTGCAAGGGCCGACCAGCTTCTTGGCCCTGCAGGCCAAGAAGCCCCGGCGCGGCGAAGCCGGCACCGCCTCCATGCTGGAATTGCTGCGCAAATATGGCCGCGGCGGCCTGCTGACAGACCTGGTCCAGCCCAATCCCGTCGAAAGGGTGGTCGCAGTCCATCTGAGCCACCGGCAGCATGGCCCGACCCGGCTCCTCCTGGAATTGACAGGTCGGCGCAGCAACTTGCTGCTCACCAACCCGGAAGGCCGCATTCTGGGTCGGCTGCACTCGGTTTCCTCCAAGGCCAGCCGGCCACTCCGGCCCGGGCAGCCCTACGTGCCGCCGCCGTTGCCGGATCGCCTGTCTCCGCTGGACTGTACCCAGGCAACCCTGGCCGGGCAACTGGCGTTGTGCGGTCAGGCCAAGGCAGTGCAAGCCCTCCCCCGCGTGCTGGCCGGCATGGGCCCTACGCAGGCGCGGGAGATTGTGTACCGCGTGACAGGCAGTGTGGAAGCGGAAACCCGGGCACTGGATCCGCATCTGCTGTTGCAGGTGTTGGGAGAGTTGTGGCGGCCTGTGGCCACAGGTCAGTGGCAACCCAGTCAGGTCACGCGAGAAGGGCAGCCGAGAGTCGTGGCCCCATTTCTCATTCGGCATCTGCCGGATGCCCAGCCCCTGGCCCAATTGCACGAGGTCTGGGCGGAGCAGTCTCCCGACGATCCCTATCACGAGGCCCGGAATGCAGTCCAGCAGGCTGTGCAGAAATCCCGAGACCGGGCCCGGCGCAGATTGGAAGCCACGCGCCAGGACCTGCCTCAGGAAGGTGCCTCTGCAGCACTGAGGTGGCAGGCTCAGTGGCTTTTGGCGCTGCAGAGCCGCATTGCCCCGCGCCAGGAGTCGGTATGCATTCCGGGTGAGGAAGACGGACCCAAGATCGAGATTCGGCTGCGCCCGGACATGACCCCCGTCCAGCAGGCGGAAGGCATGTTCAAACGGGCCCGCAAGCTGGAGAGAGCGACCCAGATTCTGCCGGGGCGCCTAAGGGAGCTGGCCAGGGACCTGGATTATCTGGACCAGTTGGCCTTGGACCTCGCCGCGGCGCAAGATCGGGCGGACATTGAGGCTGTGCGCCTGGATCTGGAAGCCTCGGGACTGTATCGACCCCAACAGCGGCAGCGGCAGGCCCGTCCTCCCCAACCCACCCGGAGCCACCGCATTTTTGTCAGCGCCGACGGATTCCGCATCCTAGTGGGCAGAAACGCCCGTCAGAATGACAGGGTGACCTTCACCCACGCCGCGGCCCGGGATCTGTGGCTGCACGCGCGCGGACAGCCGGGGTCCCATGTGGTGGTATGCACCGGCGGTCAGGCCGTGGCTCCGGAAACAGTGGCTGCGGCCGCGCAATTGGCCGCCTACTACTCACAGAGCCGGGGCGAGAGCAAGGTTCCGGTCACCGTCACTGCCAAGCGTCACGTGACGCGGCTCAAAGGCGGCAGACCGGGACAGGTCCGGTTGCGGAAAGGGCAGGCGGACACCGTGGTTGTCAACGCCACGCTGCCTGACTTGGCGGAAATCTGACCGGGCTGGGAGTGAGTGGAGCCTATCGCTCCAGCAACACCCGCATGACGGGATGGTCCACGCTGCCGAAGCGGGACTTGTATTCTTCATCGCCTTGCATAAAGTCAAAGACCCGGTGACCCGAGGCGATGGCGTACTGGAGGGCATAGGAGAGAATCACCCAGCCGGGGCTGAGCTGGGCATGCAGCCGGGGATCGTAGCCGCTGTTGTACAGCAGGAAGTGGTTGGCGTGGGAGAAGGCGAACAGGGTGGCCGCAGGTTCTCCGTTCAGGGTCAGGAACATGAGACGCAGGTGGTCGGCCTCAAACATGACCTTGCCCATGTTGCGGAAGAAGGACTGCATTTCGGCATTCATGAAGGCCGCCTTGTCGGCCCGGCTGGCCCGTTGCAGCCGAATGAACCGGGAAATCTCGCTGTCCAGGTCGTGCTCGGGCCCGACAATGTACAGCCCGACCTCCGCCTCTCTTTCAATGCGCCGCTGCTTGCGCCGGATTTCGTGTCGCTGCTTTTTCTCCACCATCTCTTCCAGATACGTGGAGTACCGGTCCGGCAAGGCAATGACCGGAGCGACATCTTCCTGAAAAACCCGGACCGTTACACCCCGCGCCTGAGCCATCGCCGGCAGCCACTGGTAGGTGGTGCTGGCCGATGGCAGATTGCAGAGATCCACAATCTCCCAGGCCGGCGCGGTGTTGCTGTACAGCCAGTCCAGGAACGCGGCATAGACCGCGGACTCCCAGCCCTTGGCAACGATCACGTCCAGATAGTCGCTGACTTCAATGCAGCCGACAATGCTCAGCTGCGGGCGGCCATCGTGATGGGAATCCGCTCCGGACAGGAGATAGAGCGGCAGAATGCCGACCAGTTCGTCCGTGTCGGGGTGATAGTAGGCCGTGATCCAGCGCTCCCCCAGCCCCAGATTCTCCCACCACACGGTTTGCCAGGCCAACCGCATGAAGAACGGCCGGGCCGCAGACGCATCAACCAACCTGTCCCAGTCGGCGGCCAAGGCCTGGAAGCCATCCGGTCGATCCTGGGGACCAATGGTGAGGACCCGCAGGGCCCTTTGTCCCTGCGGCGGACCCGCAGGGGTGTCCAAGTCGGCAAGGCCGACAGTCGCTGTTGCCATGACCGCATTATATCACCTGCAGGAAGTGATAATTATATCTCTCGAGCGTCTCCTCAGTTGCTTTCCCGGTTTCTGTACTGAGGAAGTCCATTCCTATTGCACACAGGATATCGGCAGTTTTTCGGTGCAGGCAAGGCCCCCAATCCCCCATCAGGCACAGAGCCCGATGGGGGAACCTCGGTCAAACGGACACATCCCTTCTGACTGGCGGCCCACTGGCCTGGTCCCGCAGAAACACTTGAGCAGAGTTCGTTCCTTGGTACAGAATATCCAGGCGTGACGCGTGCGCGACCCGATTCTCAGCCGAACTGTACGATATGAGGAAAGGAAAAGTACTGGGGCTGCGCAGCAGATCCCTGATGACAGTTGATCTGCTGACATGGGACCGTAGGCATGCCTCCAACATCCAGACCACAAGCATGGGGTCTTGAATCTCGTATTGTTCTCCTTGGGCATAGATGCCCCTCTGCGGTGTGTCGATCAAGACACCCCAATCCACGAAGGTGCGCAGAACCCTTCGGGCAGCCCGCGAAGCGGTTTCCCGCTCACCGTATTGTTCCTTGACTCGCCGCTGGATCTGCGTGGACGCGGCCAAGCCTTGTAAGCGGAGGAGCCTTCCCGTGTATGTGGCGACCACTCCCCAAAAGGGATAGACTGCCAATGCCATCCCCCAGTGCACGGCAACGCGGTCTTTGCGGCTCAGCCGCGGGAGAATGTCCAAGCCCTCGTCCCGCAGTGCTTCCAAGCCACTGGGAACCGTAAGCCATGTCTTGAGCAGAATGCTGATCACCTTCTCCCGGGCACCTCTGACAGCATGACTGTGGGACGAAACCTTGTCCTGCAACAATGTCTGAAGCGCGTCCTCAATGGTTGTTCGGCTGTTTCCTGCCAGGATCAAATTGGCGGTCTGCTCAAACCATTCGAGCCTGATACGCTGGCTGAACCCAATTTGATTGCGGCGATCGGTCATGCCTCCCTCCTGCCGATTTGCGCGAGAGGGACGATGGTCTCGGTGAGAGAGGCTCCGCCATGGCTGACCACCCTCTTGCCTTCCTGGACAAATGCCTGTCGGCCAGGAGCCAGCAATGGCAAGAAATCCTCAGGCAGTCCCGTGGTCGGCCATTCCCAAGCATCTGGGATTCGCTCCTTGGCCAGCCTTCGCAAAGAGGAATCAGAATAAATGCGGACACGCCTGCCCCGAAAATCCGCCATGGCCCCTTCCCCAAGGCTGCCACATCCAGAGGCCTCGATATTGCCGTGATCCGAGGTCAGCCAAATGCGGTATCCGCCCTCAAGAAGCAGGTGGATGAGATTGGCCATAAACGGCTGACGAGCCCATTGACGAACTTGATTGTGCATTCCCATGGCACCCAGCTCCATGCCATGCATGATTCTGTCGATCTTGTCCACAACCAGCCCGACCACGCGATTCTGGGGGTTGGCAGTCAACGCTTGCACCTGCTTCAAGGGGCCGTCACCCAATCCCTTGGCATATGCCACCTCTTGAGCCGTCAAGCCGTGGTCCAGCCAAAACCGCTTCCACAAGGAGGGTTCCCTGTCCGTGGTTCCGATGCTGTCGGGAAAGTACATCGGAGGCCAGCCGGCAAAAGTGGCTTGGCGGGAAACGGATGTCAGAGTTGGAATCCAAGCAAAGATGGCATCTTCGCTGATGTGGAGATCCGGAATCTGCTTGACAAGCTCCTCTCGCAGAACATTCCATTGCACCAGCGCCAAGCCATCCATCAGGATGAGTGCCACTTTGTGTGCCTTGGCATCCGCGATGTGTCTATGCAGAAAACGAGGAACATGATGAAGCATAACCGGAGGTGCCGGCGGCAGGTTGACCAGCCCTGCATAGTGTTCTGTCAACCAGTCCACGAATCTGGCATCCATCTGGTCTTGCAAAGACTCCAGCCTTGGGTACACGGGACTTGATCGGTCCGCATCTGCGTCAAACACCAGAAAGGACAGTTCGGCCCAAGTCTTGGCAAGCTGAATCCAGTCAGTATGCCGTGCGGTGCTCACTGGCATGTCCGACTCAATGGCACTGATCAAACCTTCCACTCGACGGGTCCTGTCCGACTGCACATCAACATGAATGCCCCATCTCAGCCATGTCTGTGCCCATTGCGCGACTTTCTGGTGAGGGACCGGGTAAAGCAGTCCTTCCAGGAACAGTCTCTGAACATAGCCGCGAATGTCGTCGTCCGCGAAAGGCAGATCTACAGGGCCAGGAAACTTGAGACCCCAAGCTCTTTCATTGCCCTGGAGGTTCAGGACTTCCCGACTGGCCTGCTGATCCAGAAAGATGGGCCATCGCTCTTGGAGAAAAGCGAAGAAGGTTTGCCGGTCCGAGACGATGGCTTCGAGAGGCCAGTCTCGAAATTCCCTGCGCAGGCGAAGAAGCCGGATGAGGTGTCTGTCAATCAGAGCAGGGATTTGCTGTTCCTGGCAGTGACGCCGAAGCAATATGCGCAATAGATCGGACGGCTTGTCCACAAGCTCAAGGTCGATTCGGAATACATGCTTCAGGATAAATTCCTTTGTAGCGTTCTCGCCCAAAACATGAGGGGTGTATCGTTCCTGTGCTTCAAACAGCGAGTCCAGATCCCTATGGCTGAGTTCAACCAACATCGGGGAGCTCAAGTTGGGGAATATCATCCCGAGTGAAACAGACAGCCTTCGGCCAATTTCCAGCAGGTCGTACGGCAGGGAATCGAGCGCGGCGCCCGCGTACCGTACCGCAACCTGTCGATCGGTCCGCTTCCCGTCATCCCAAAGGACGCGAAAACGGGATTCGTATTCGTACCGGAATGCAACAGGGTCCTCGAAGGAAAGCAATTCAAAGCCTCGTGTGCGTATACCCGCCAGCACCTGGGTATCCAGAAGAAGGCCATCGGGATCAGCAACCAGTGTCAGTCGAGCCACATCAGGCACAAATTCCCTGACAATCTGATCCCGCCAATCACTCATGACACTCTGTATCGACCCAAGGCATCAAGGTGGAGACTCGGGGCGGTTTCCCGCGTGTGCCCCGGTCTGGTTCTGTCTGGCAGTCCTTTCCAAGGCGGAAGGCACTTGGAATGCAAATTGTCTACGGTTGTATTCGCGTTGTCGTTTTGTCAGCCTCATGAAGGGCAATGTGCTCACAACACTACCTTGAGGCTTCCTACAAGGATCCGGAACGTGTGAGTGCTTGGTCGTACCACATCAGAAGCTTGGCATCCTCCTGGAGAACTTTCTCGGGAATTTTCTGGGATATGGCGATGATTGTCTCGTAGTCGCGTTCCTGCCACGCTTTTCTGAACCCGGCGCGGATTGCCTCGAGACGAAACACCTTGAGGCTGCGCGTGGTGGCCTTGCGGTATTCCTCGAATTCTCGTATCAGATCCCTTTCCCGCAGCTGCTCCAGATCACCGGCTTTCTGTGGATTGGGCACATACCAGCGATCCTTGGCCTTGGAGACCAGTTCCGGATCATCCTTGGCCCTATTCCGCAAATCCTTGAAGTTGGATGACAGATAACTGTGAAGCTGGCTTGGCACCTCGCCTTTGCCGTCATAGCGCAGGAAATTCTGTTTCAACAGATGGGAAAGTTCCAGTGGCTTTTCATGCTTCTGCCAACCGCCGAGCTCCTGCAGAAACTGTGGATGCAGGTCCTGGAATGTCTGCGGTTTCTTCGCCAGTTGCTGGCCTAGCCACTGAATGGCCGATGCTTCATCAGAAACAAAGAGTGGCGTTTGCAGGACCTCAACCACGGTCATGCGCTTCCTGTCGTAGACAACCGCCTGATCCGGCAAGAAATACATTCCGTCACGCAAAGGAAAGCGTTGTCCCAAGCCGGCGTAAAACTCTGCAGCAGACAATGGAACCATCTTGTGGCGCTGGATGTGGAAAGCCACCATGCGATCGTAAAGCAGGTGGTTCTGTCGCTCGGCAACAACCTCAACTGTACCGTCGTTGGAAACGAACACAGGAAGATGATTCAAGTGGGCACGCACGAACTCCCACAATCCTTCCTCCCCTCCCGGCATCAATCCGAAGCGGTCTTCCAGTTCTTGGGTGGGTTTGTAGGCAGAGATTACCAAGTCCTTGTTCACGGCATTGGCACTCAGCTGCTTCTTGGTCAACATGCCCTTGTCAAGAACCCTGACATCGGCGATCACAAACCCCGCCTGTCCCAAGGCTTCCTGTATGGCGGTCCAAACGGAGTTTCGGGAATTGTGAAACTCCATAGTCATCCAACGACCCGGCTTCAAGACCCGGTACACCGTCTTGAGACACGAGGTCATCATTTGCGTATAACTTGCCAAATCCTTCTGCTGTGTCTTGTTGACCACGGTGTCCTGCGTGGTGTCCGTGAATACTCGCAACCACGCTTCCCAAGGAAAATTCAACTCTGCATAAGGTAGGTTGTCGCCAAACGGGGGATCAATGAATACGTAGTCCACCGAGTTGTCCGGCATGTTCACGGACATCAACGATTGTGTGGTGAGCAGTGTTCCCTGCCCTCGGCTGGTGGGAATGGCCTTGCTCAGCCGTCCAAGTTTTCCTCGCAACACGTATGCAGGACTCGGCTCGCTCACCGTCGAACCCACGTACAGTGTTCCACTAAGGTGAGTGTTAACTTGGGAATATGCCTTGATCCGGAATCGGTTGCGCCGCGTGAAACTCATGGCAACGCCTTGAAGTGTAAACCGCCAGAGGCGTTGCATTTCACAGGTTGGGAAATCTTCCACTGCCCGCCAAAGGAAAGAGAATGTCAGGATCTGGCGTGCCAGATGGAAGTCGTGAACCCTGCTTATACTTTCGTGATAACTCCGGTACTGATCACCCCATCTCTGATCCTCGGACACGAACATCATCAGATCCGTTGGATAATCAGCCTCTTCCACCAACGTCTCGATTCTGTCCAGGATCCGGTGATCTTCCTCATCCGGAATCTTCTTCTTCCTGTTTCCCCTATGCCGATAGTGGATTTCGACCGGCCGGAGAAGCTGCCTCGCCCTGGTGATTCCCAAGGTTGGATCATAGAAATTCGTGGTGCGACGAACAAGACTCTTCTTTTGAAGTTCGGCAGAACAGTGAGGGCATGTCAGCCTTTCCGCCATCTTTCCTGTTGATGCATCGTATGCCAGTCCCCAGAATTCCAGTTCGCCCGCGCAGTGGGGACAACTGAACACTTCCGTCCAAACAGTGAAGTCAACGTTGCAGATATCCCCCGATTCAGAATCGAGGGTCTGATACATCCAGCCGTGCTCACGCTCAAATTGCGCGAGTGCTTCCGTTGCCCGTTCAACGAACGTTTCGGGATGCTGTGTCAGGTTGTAGCCTGCGGCAATTAGTGTTGCCGCTGGCGACAGGTCGTTCAGAATCGCTTTGCGCTGTCCCATTCTGCCCATGTATCGGCCACTCTCGTCATACAGACTGTCATCGGCACGTACCGAGTAGCCCAGGGTCGAGAGTACACCCGGATCAGCGCATAATTGCGCCGCTACACCGGTCATTCCCGTTCCACAGAAGCCGTCCAGCACCATGTCTCCGGGTTCGGTATAGTGCAGGATGTACCGCATGATGGCCTTGTACGGCACCTTGGTGTGGTAGGAATGAGCCTGGTATATCGGATCGCTCTTGCCTTCGCTGACATCGAAAGCAAATGGTTCCTTGCGGTATGTTTCTTCGGGGTCATAAAGCCGACCACAATGCTCGATGAACTCTTGCAGGAAGGGATTGGGGCAGGCAGTGTAATAGGGCGGATCTGACAAGGCCAGAATATCTTCGTCCGTCCCCCGGGGAAATCCCTCCAATGAACGAAACTCAGGGATCTCGAGTTTCCCGCGAAGCTCTTCCAAGAAATGCCTGCGACGCTCTTCATCGCTCTCATACGCCCGACCCAAGCAGTCCACCTTGCCTTCGTCTCTTGCGTATTCCTCGCTGAAGAGCTGACGGGAGCCTGGCTGCGCGGGGACAAATCGGGTCTCGAAAAGAAACTGCTGCCCGCGACTCTCTTCATTCATCACTAGGCATCCATATGCTCAAGGGAAGTTGTACACAAGGGTCTACCCCTCTGTTGCTACCCTGTATTTCCCCCGTGCACCCCGGGACCAAAATCGGGGGCTCTGTACGAATGCTCACAAGTTTCTACTTTGTCTCTGCACAATCGCCAGACCCGAATGCGTAACGACGTATTTCTGGTCTTTGGCACGGGGCGTGTCTGGCTTGGTCATAACCAGCAAGCCCGCCTCCATCAGAGGCTTGAGTTGGTTCTTCCTGAAATGTGCTCTATTTGTCGAGCCCATCTCGGTGAGCAAATCCATGAGTGCACGCGGCGTCTCACACAAGGCCAGCAGTCGATATTGGGTCTCCGTCAACTCTTCCAGTTGCGCACTGGCCAAGTCAATATCGGAAGAAGTATGGGAGACGCCCTCAATAAGGGATCCGCCTTCACCACGAGGGTGGAGCTGCTGTTTCAAGTGGTCCACCAATGCAAATGCACTGCGTTCTCGCACAACTCGGAGAAGCACCTGCGCAACCAATGAGTCTGCAAGAACCAATGCATCTGGGCCAGGCAGGCCCGTGACCATCTTGATCTGCGACAACGTTACAATTTTCTCCTGACATGCGAGCGCAAAGATACGCTCTTGTGCCTCGGTGAGTTGCACACCGAGGCTGGCCTGAAAGAGTATCTGCCGTTCTGACAGAAGCGCTTCCCTTTTCAGGGTCAGTTCAAAGGACTTGCGTCCCTTGTCATTTGCAATGTCGGGCAAGACATATCCCAGCTGTTGCCAGTTGCGATGGATATCGCGCAATCCCCATCCGGCGTTCTCACTGAGTCCAATCCGCCGGAAGGCAGTGACAACGCGGGGATTGCGAACCTCCTTCTGGCCGGGTTCAAGCAGATCGGCAGCGTTGGCAAACGCGTCTCCAGGATTCCAAAAGACGGTCTGATCCGCAAAGTGTCGAATTTCCGGCTTGCGGGAGTGGTCCGCGTAGTCTTGGTGCATAAGCAGATTGATCATGGCTTCCCGGAAAGCTCGGTAGTCCGGCGGTGTGTCCTCCCGCTGCAGGGTAACCGGGTCCACACGGAAAGGCTGGTCAGCCAATTTCCAGTACCAGTCCACAAGAGCCTGCCAGGAACGAATGAGATTCTCCTCAAGCACAACTCGATCGATCCAGCGCTCGTCCGTGTCGCTCCTGTCACGACTCCGCGCAAAACGCTGACAGTCCACGACAGGCCGCGGCAGAATCTGTCGGAAGATCGCATTGGATCCAAAAAGCAAGGAAGCGGCCCGGGACGGATATCTCCGACCTTGGCGCTCCACCAAAAGTCCCATCTGCTCAAGGAATTCCATATCAGTCAAGGATGCCTGCGAGCGATTCCCAGGTCTGTTTTCATAGACAGTCCGATACCACTTGAGGCTGTCCACGTCAAACGCCGTTTTCAGATCTGTTTCAATGAGTTGGCTATCGTAACGGTCGGTAGCCGCGTCCGTGAGAAATCGATTCAATTCAATGTCCGAGCAGCGTACATCGCAGCCCCCGCTGCGCAGAAAGGCACGCCGCAGGTCGCCATTCAAATAAACCGGTTTTTCCGAACGGCTGACTTCGGGGATGTAGAAGATAAGCAGATCCGAACCGTCCAGTCTGTGCAGTTCTTCCTGGACCCCGACGTTGACGCTCACCTTTTCACGAGAGCGCAAAGTTGACAGAAACTCATTCTGCACCTTGTCGATATCCAGAACGCCTATGATTTCAATGTCCTGCCTGTCCTTCCTGACTCCGAACACCAGGTGTCCCCCTTCAGTGTTGGCAAACGCGGAGACGGTTTCATACGCGCTTCTTGGAACCGCCCGCTTGGCTTCCTTGAATTCGACGTCGCGCCACTCGTGCGCCTGCAGAAGGTTGATCAGTTCATCCTGAGTCATGCTTACTCCAGAACAATGCGAATTTTGTTGGGATCCATGTCCATGGTGAGTGTATCCATGAATGTCCCAAACCGTTTCTTCATTTCCGTTGGAGTCACCGGCAAACCACCGTCAAGCAGGGCATTCCGCAGATCGAGGGTCTTGACCGAAACCTTTTGAAGTCCAGACAGGACATCCCTCAAGGCATCGACAAATTCCGGCGTGAGATCATCCGGCAATTTTTTCTCCTCCATAAATCTTTCCACTTGCTGTCTTGCTTCGACCCGAAGCAGATCCAAGTTGGATATCTGATCCTTCAAGTTGGTCAGCAGTACCTGGGTCCAACGGGAAGTCAGAAAATCCAGTTCCCTGTTCAGAATCTCCAACTGCTGTTTCACAGGGATCGAAATCACTTCCTCAACGGGCCTGAATCCGCAGTGTGGACAAATGGGCGAATCTCTCAAATCCATATTCGTGAGTGCAAAACAGCTTGTCAACCCTGCCAGATTTTTTTCAAAATCTTCCAAATGCTGCCGCGGCATTATAGATATCGATGTCAGACTCTTCAGATTCCCAAGCCTCTGACTTCTCATGAGGGTCTGCTTGCGTTGGTCTTCCTCCAGTGTCAGGCGTACCCTTGAGTGCAATTCCAAGTAAGTCTGCTCATAGGAATTCTTGAGTACAGTCAGTTTTCGTTTGGTTTGTTGTCGGAAGTTGGCTGTACTGCGTTTGCCGGGATCTCTGATTTGAGCAAGCACCTCCTCGCGTACTCGTTTCATCTCCGACAACCATCCATGACTTGAGGGGAGCGTTGCCGCGGCCGCAGAAAGAAACGCGGCAGCAGGGCCGAAGTCCAAGGCCAAGTCCGAAAGTGCGCCAAGCTGGTTTAGGGAAGACAGACTGTCACGGTGCTTGACCATGTTCTGTACGTCGTACGAAAAGTTCTTGAGTTTGCCTGGAGACGAAAAGGCCTGCAGTGATTCCAGGAAACTTTGGACTTCGTTCAACTTGGTATGGAACTGCTGGATCTCTTCTGGGGTCAGCAACTCATGTTCCCATAAGCTCAGCCCTTCCCGCAGGCTCCGTTGCAAGCGCACCAACCTTTCCAGCATTGGTGCAGTGGCCTTTTGCATCTGCTGCACAGGTTCAACCTTTCCCTGAGTCACCAGCCCGGCCATGCCTGACGCGAGGTCCAGGAAATCGAACAGTGCCCTGAGTGCTGGCATGTTCCAGTCCTTGGAGCGTTCAATGTGCCGGAACTGCACGAGACTGTCCAAGCCCGCCCCGGCCAGCCGCGGCAGACCTACAGCGTCGAACTTGCCACCAGGTATGGTCAGCACCAAGTCACCGGAATACACTAGGGCAGCCAATATGATAGCGGCCCACTCGGGCTCAAGGCGCAGGCGATCCTTGTTCATATACTCCACGCCCCCCTCGTCCTGGATCACCTCAGAGCGGTTGACTACCTGGCCTTGCCCCTTGTGCTGCAGCAGGTCGAGAATGTGCCTGGCATATATTGACTTTCCAGGAGCCAGTCGATCGCCATCCAGAAGTCCCAAGGCATCCAGCACCGCCGTGGCCTGCCTGGTGCGGGTTTGTCCTGCAATGGATCTGATTGCTTCCTGGGCAGCTTGATCCCGATTGGCTCCGGTAACCAGGATGGAGAAGTAGGGATATTCGGGAGCCTGGTTCCTGAAGTGGCTTTCTAGGCAGAGACTGGCTACGGCATTGATCTGGTCGCGGAAGTTGGAATGCTCAAAGGGACCGATGCCGGACTGTCGCCCGGTCCGACCTTTGGTCCACTCCATGAACGGCCGAGTCTGTCCCTGATATTGGACTTCATAGGAACGCGGCAAACTCTTTTGCAACCATTTCACCAGGTCCCTCAAAAAATAATCAGCCTTGGTTTCGTATGTGGACTTTGCATGCCCCGATGAAGTGGAGGCCAGATCCAAGGCAGCGGCATAGTTTTGGAGTACGGTGCAGAATTCGTCGTCTAGGCCTTCCACCCGTACAAACAGTTCGTCGGGCCTTTTCTCGTCTCTGAAGTGTGGCCGATCAAAGGGTTGGATGAAGTACAGGTAGAAATCCCGGGCGGGGACAGCAGTGGATCGTTCATTGGGTGCACCAAAGAACAGATATCCCTGACGAGCCGCCTTGCGTTCCAGCCACTCCAGTTCGTGTTGCCAGATCTTGTACCCGGTTACATAGGTCTGATCGGTGCACTCCATGACCTGCTTCAGAGCCTCGTAGTAGTAGCGATCAAGATGCGAGGCATCAAGACTTTCGGCACGCCTCTGGATAAGGGCGTCAAAATCGTCAGTCTTTTTGAGATCGAGGTAGAACTGCCGATTGTCCGGGTTCGACGAAATGAATTGCCCGCTGACCGTTCTGTGGATTTCGCGCAGGACGGTCTCTACATGAGAGAGCAGATCATCGGCTGGATCGCCTCCCAAGTCCTCAATGCCCGGTTGGAAAAGGCACAGGCTGTCACGCAACTCCTCGGCTGTTGCTCCCAAGGGAGAGTGGATGTCCCCTGTAGTAAGCCGGTGTACTGACAAGGCGTGGATGAGCCGAAGAGCGATTGGTTTGTAGGCATGACGTGTGAACCCTTGTTGAATACGGGATTCCAGCACTTGGCTGCAGTCGATGACTGCCTTGATATCCGCTACGGTTCGGAATGACGGGTTGGTGTGGAGATGTGTCCAGTACGTGTCATACGCAATAAGTCCAGGGTGGTTGTTCGGTACCTCTCTGTCCAAAATGCCCTTCATGGTGCGAGACAGCGTCTTCAGAACCTCGCGCTTTTCCACGGCAGCCAACTGCTCAAATGTGTCAATGTAGTCGGGATGCACCGGGAACAGGCGCACAAACTCATCCATGCGTTCATTCATGCGCCTATAGAACCTGCCAAAAGGCACAAGGTGTTCTCGTATCTTGTCCTGCTGGTTCCATGTCTTCTTGAGCAACCGTTCGGCCACTACGAATTTGATGTCTTGGCGGGCGATATGGACTTGTTCGAATCGATCCTTGACGCGACGAATGCTGTCCGATACAAAGGCAAATCGCGGACTGTCGAAAATGGCTTCCTGAACTCCTGTCATGAAACGAAAGCGCAGGTACTTGCAGACTTCACCGATTTCACGGAGGAAATTCAAGTCCAAGATAAGTTCTTGGTCCTTGCGGGAACGCAAGTAATCAAGCAGTTCGTCTACCACAAGAAGCAAACCATGGTTGGGGAATTTCCCATGGAATGCAACCATCATTTCTTCAAAAGCACGTTTATGGTTGGGGACTTGGCTCATGGGAGGAAAGTCGAATCCAATCCCCATCCCCTCCAGATGCTCTGCCAGTTCAGCCACCAGGATTTCCCGCAGAGACATTGTGGTGGCCCCCAGTTCGGCGCGCACCACTTTGAAGCGGCCGGCGATCATCCTTGCCGCTTCCGCTACATCGCTGTTGCCGAGACAGGCAACAAGGTCGCAATTTTCAGCAATGCAGGAAACGACAGACATCAGGTGGGACTTGCCGGTACCGTAATTGCCAACCACAAGCAATCCCTTGTTATCGATCGGTTGCTCGAACTGTAGTTGCGGAACAACCAGCTCCACCAACCTTTCTGACATCTCCTCTGAAATGACATATGTCTCAACAAGTCTTCGGGCTGCCACCTCATCATCGGCATCCTGTAGCTGAACCACCGATTCGATGGATTCGAAGTGGACTAAATCGCCATATTTCATTTTTTACTTCCTTGAGAAAGAGCTGCCGGTCTGCAGGCCACCTTCGCCCGGCTGGACTATCAGTAGATTCTGGACTGAATAGCGTCTGTACTCCAGATGATCGGGGGCAGCATAGGTCAGGTACCCCTTGGAAACGATGCCGTTCCACGTGGCCACCACCAATCTGTTGCGCGATAGTTGTTGGAGCAGCGAGAGTGGATTCAGCTTCAAGTCCACATGGAAGAGGATTTCGGTATTATCGAGCAAGGTCATCTCGTGGCCGCTGTCATTGGCAAGGTCGCGAAGGATGTTCGGCAGCCGCAACGCTCTCTGGATTTCGGTCAGAGTCAGCATCTGACGCGCAACCTCAAGGCCAACATTCACTAGAGAAGCACCTGTGTTCTCCCGGATGCGCTTTAGGGCGGCAGTCTTTCCCGCTCCGGCTGGAGCCACAATCAGCACCAGCCGATAATGACAGTCCATGGCTTGTTCAGTCATGGACACAATTTGGTCGGCGAGGATCTTGGTCACCATCTCAAAACCTGGATTCGGCATCGACTGACTTGAGTCTGTACCACTGCCGATACTACGACAGGGCCAGGATTTCTGCTACAGGTTGTTTTCCTCACCGATGCGCCGGATGCAAGAGGTACAGTAGTGGACCTCAGCGAACTTGTGGCGGTTGGCGTTGCCATAGCCTTGATCCAGACACAGAGACTGGGGCAAAACAACGGCATGTACAGAGAACAGCCTTGCAGGCAATGAATCGATACTTTGCTTTGCCACACCGTGAACTTCATTCTCCCGATGGTCCGCAATTTTTGCGGGTCTGCAAAGTGCTGCTTTGCATTTTCCATCACTCGCCTCAAGAGCATGATGTCATGATTCTCCATATTGTCTACGCTGAGCAGACCCCGCATTCCTCTCTCCTTGATTCATACACGGACAGGGCAATGCTCTTGTTCACCGGAAAATTCCTTGATCACGTGTCAGGTTGAATGCAATGACATCAAAACACTGTCTCTGGCCAGAGCATTGTTTCACCGTACCCTGTACTTGAGGTGCAGATCGGATGATGACGAAATGCAAGGCAGGTCCCGTGTGGAAGGATTGGAGCCCTTGAAGCCGGAAGGCTCCATCTCCATCATCGCGAATTGACGTTGGGTCCGCGGGTCAATGGGACAGGCCGTATCTGGAGGCCCCCGACACTTTCGTCACTGCCTCAGGGAGGACAGGCTGCCATCGGCTTGGATTACCGCCGGGAATGGGTCCGGCTGCGGGCATTCTCTGCCAGACCCACACCCGCCAAGGCCACAAAGGCCAGTATGGACAAGGCCCAGAGGCTGAACCCTTGCGCTGCAGGTCCCCAGCCCGCAAATTCCGGCGGTACGCTGCGGGCATTCATGGCTTCTTCTGCAATCCCCGGCGGTGCCGCCGCGGCCTGACAGGACATCAAGGCCCAGTGGTCCAGGCGCAGCGAAGTGGGTTGGCTGTTCCCATCGTTGTAGGCATTGAAGTAGATCCGCACGGTGTCTCCGGCATAGGGAGACAGATCGTGTCTCTGTTCCGCAACTCGGGTCGCCTGGGTGCGGGCACTGTGCATCACCTCCAGCAGTTCCCCTTCGGCATCCAACAGCAAGGCTTGCTGCCGGTCGGAGACTGCACTGGGCGCAGCCGCAGGTTCCTCGGAGGTCTGGAGCCGCCAGGACCACGTCAGCGTCAGCGAGGTGGCGTGTGCCGGCAGGGACACCTCCTGCCACACAGAGGAATAGCTGGAATCGGAAGATCCGGTTCCATGCTCCTCCTGACCCAACCAGATGGACATGGCTTCCGTGCCAGGTTGCACCACAAACACGGCCGGCACCGCCGTCTGACCTGCAGTCCAGCCCGCACTGTCTTGGCCCAGCAAGTCTGCGCAGGACGAATCGCTTCTGTTCTCGCCCGGCATCACAGCCGCGGCCTGAGGCGGCGACTCCTGAGCCCTTCGGGGCTCAAGGAGCCGTTCCTGGGTCTGGAGCACACGGACAGAGCCAGCCAACGCCAACACCAGCACGGTCAGGCACAGGGCAATCCAGATTCCCTGTCCGCCCGCGCGCGGTGCGAATCCTTGATGCAGCGTGATCACGGCTCTGTCCCGGCAACGGCAAGGTGGGTCTGAAACCAGGCCTTGGCGTTGGCCCACATCTCCGGGGTGTAGCGATGTGCCACGCCCTCGTGCAAGGTCACCCGCATCTTGCGAGGGTGGTCCTTGTAAACGTCTTCGAGTTGCCGGGCAAACCGTTGGGCTCCGTCCGGGGGCACCTGCGTGTCGTCCGCACCGCATTCCATGGCTATGGCAGGCGCATGACGGTAGTGGGCTGCATGGGTCAGGGGATTGGCTGCCTGATAGGCCTGCCACGCCAAGTCATCAGGTTCACCCGGCGGCTCATGGGAACCGGGTCGCAGCCAGTCGGGTGTGGCTATGCACGCAGCCACGGCCGCCACTCTGCGGTCCATTCCCGCCGCAGCCAAGGAGATGTCGCCGCCCATGGAGATGCCTCCCACGCCGCAGGCGGGTTCCCCCTGCACCCGCGCCGCGCACCAGTCCAGGATCAGGGACACCTCGGTCGCCGTCTGATACAAAATGGGCCAGAACCAACGCCGGACATTGCCTGCCACGCGGTTCCGCAGGGCCTCCTGGCTCTCAATGCGGCGCGCACCATGCTGAAAGGGATCGAAACTGACGGCCACAAGGCCGATCTGGGCCAGTTCCTGCAAACAAGGAGTCATGGCTTCCTTGCAACCACTGAATCCAGGCAGCCATATTACCAGCCCGCTGATTTCTGTCCGGGAGTGCGGCTCGCACCACAGCAGCGGAATGCCCTGCACCTGTTCCTCAATGACCGGCATGGCGGCTTTCCTGTTTGGCCCAGGCCCAATGCGGACCTGGACGCAGCGCGAAGGGCTGCCGTTCCTATGCTACACTTGCCCTGCTGCGCTCACCATACACGTCTTTCCCCACCCGACCGCACCCTGCGCGCTGTGGCTCCTTCTTCACCCACCAGACCGGATCGTTCATATACGGCTGCGGTCGATCTCGGCGGCACCAAGCTGCTGTGTGCGGTCACGGATGTACAACAGCGGGTGCTGGCCTCCGCCAAAGTGTCCACAGACGTGACGGGCGGCCCGGATGCCATCATCAGACAAATGGCCAAAGGCATTCGCCGCGCCGTCAAGAAAGCGGAGCTCAGGCTGAAAGACATTTCCGCCGTGGGGGCCTGCGTCCCGGGGCCCGCGGATCCGGCTTCAGGCGTGGTCACCCGCGCGGTAAACCTGAATTGGGAAAGCCCTGTTCCCCTGGCCCACAAACTGGGCAGGGCCCTGAAGGGCCTGCCCGTCATCATCGAAAATGATGTGAACGCCGGCACATACGGCGAATGGGTGGCCGGCGCGGCCCAAGGCAAGCAGGATGTGATTGGCATCTTTGTAGGCACCGGCATTGGGGGGGGAATCGTGCTGGATGGCAAGTTGCGGCGTGGACCACGTTTTATCGCCGGCGAAGTGGGACATATTATCCTTAAGGTCGACGGTCCCCTCTGTTCCTGTGGCAATTCGGGTTGTGCCGAGGCCCTGGCCAGTCGCAGCGCCTTGGAACGGACGGCCTGGGCAGCCTTGCAGGCCGGCCGGACAAGCCTGGTGACCGAGATGATGCACGCCAAGGGACGCCGGCGCATGACCAGCGGCATCATCAGTCAAGCCTACCAGGCCGGTGACCCGCTTATGGTGGAACTGATTGAGGACATGGCCTTCTACCTGGGGTTGTTGACGGCCTCCCTGGTGAACGTCATTGACCCGCAGATGGTGGTCTTCGGCGGGGGCGTGGTCGAGAAGATGGGGGAGGACCTCCTGGCGCTGGTGCGGGCCGCCACCTTTGGCAAACTGATGTCCCGTGAGGAGTTCTCCATCCGGGCAGCCCGGCTGGACGACCTGGCCGGTGTGATCGGCGCGGCCGCACTGGCCCGCGCGGCGGTGCATTGTGACTGAAGCGATGACCTACATGCTGCTCGTGCGGCATGGCGAGAACGAGTATGTGGCCCAAGGCAAACTGGCAGGGCGGACTCCCGGAATTCATCTCAATGAAAGAGGACAGCAGCAAGCCGCGGCGTTGGCGTACCGGCTCGCCCATGTGGAGCTGAACGCCATCTATTCCAGTCCGCTGGAACGGTGCATGGAAACCGCACAGGCCGTGGCCCAGGCCCAGAAACTGCCCATCTGTACGGACACGGGTCTGCTGGAAGTGGACTATGGCGAGTGGCAGGGCGGAGTCTTGAAGGAATTGGGAGCCTCCCCCATCTGGAAACGCATGCAAGGCAATCCCAGCCGTTTTCGCTTTCCTCAAGGGGAAACGCTGCGCACCATGCAAAACCGCCTGGTGGATGTCATTGAAGACATCCGCACCCGGCATCCCGATCAAAGGGTGGCGGTCTTCTGCCATGCAGATCCCATCAAGTCCATTCTGGCCTATTTCCTGGGTGTGCCCCTGGACCTGTTCGGCCGCATTGGCATTGACACCGCCTCCGTCTCCACCTTGGCTCTGCGTGAAGCCGGCTGCATGGTGGTGGGCATGAATGACACGGGCCAGATTCCCGATCTCGCCTTCCCCAGGCCCACGGCGCAGGCAGAGACCGAGTCGCCCGCCAGGGAAGTGAAGTCCGCCTGAGCCTGCCATGGACCGTCTGCTGTACGACCTCAAACCTGTTGACACCATGATGGTGGGGGCCGAAGGCCCCCCGGGGCAGCGGGAATTTTTTCTGCAGGCCCGCAAGGATGCGGTGCTGATCACGGTGCTCATGGAAAAGGAGCAGGTGGCCCTGCTGAGCAACAGCATCCTCAATTTGCTGGCGGATATTGAGGACCTGCCGCCCCTCGATGCCAGCGAAGTGCCGGATGTGATCCTCGAATATCCGACGGAGCCGCTTTTCCGGGTGCGCCAAATGGGACTGGGGTATGAAAAAGCCGAGCAGCTCTTCGCCCTTTTTCTGCAAGGCCTGTTGGCAGCCGATGAAGAGGACGCAGATCTGCCCGTGGTCCGGCTATGGGCCACCGGCGCCCAGATGCAGGTCTTCAGCGATCGGGCGCTGCAAGTGGTGGAAGCGGGCCGTCCCATCTGCCCGCTCTGCCACGAACCCATTGACCCGGATGGGCATCTGTGCCCGCGCGCCAATGGGCATGCGGACCCGACAGTTCTCTAAGGGTGGGGCATTGCCGACCGCGCCCAGACCGCGGCCACTCCGGACGCCACCGCTGTGTCTGATCCCCGTAGCCTGGATCTCCTGCAGCACGGCGAGATCTCCTTGGAAGGGCTGCTGCCCTACAGTTCCAACTACAGTTTCCTGGGCTGGGCGCGTCACGATGATCAGGAGATTCGGTGCGTCTACAAGCCCCGCGAAGGAGAAAGCCCCCTGGCCGATTTCCCTGCCGGCACCCTCTGCCAGCGGGAAGTGGCCGCCTTTCTGTTGAGTGAGTTGCTGGGCTGGGACCTGGTGCCGCCGACCGTGTTGCGGGAGGCTGAGTACGGATTGGGCAGCGTCCAGCTGTTCATCCCCCACGATCCCAACCTGCACTACTTCAATGTGCGTTATAGCGCCCGCCATGCCGCCTTTCTGCGCCGCCTGGCTCTCTTTGACTACATCGCCAACAACGCGGACCGCAAGAGCGGGCATTGCCTGGAGGACTCCGAACACCGGCTGTGGGCCATTGACCACGGCATTTGCTTCCATGCCCGGTACAAGGTGCGGACCGTGATCTGGGAATTCAGCCAGGAACCCGTGGCCACCGGACTGCTGGCGGATCTGGAGTGCTGCGCCCGGCATCTGGCCGCACCCGACCGGCCCGCCACCCGCCGCCTCTACAGACTGCTGGCGGAACCGGAGCGGGAGAGCCTGCGAGATCGGCTGCAGCAATTGTTGCATACCGGCCGGTATCCGCGGCCCTATGCGGGACAGCGCAACTTCCCCTGGCCCCCCATTTGAACGACAGCGGGTTCGGCTGTCCCGTGCCGGAGGGCTTCGCCAAGGGCGGGACAGGTACAATGTAGAGCTCTCGACAGAGAAAGGGCAGCCGGCGAGGGCTGCCTGCAGGAGTGTGACGTGAAAGCGGTGGCGGTCGCTGGGGGCGAAGGCACGCGTCTCCGGCCCCTGACTTTGCAACGGGCCAAACCGATGGTGCCCCTGATCAACCGGCCCGTGCTGGTGCACATGGTGCGCCAGCTGGGCCGGCATGGCGTGACCGAGCTGCAGCTGACGCTGCGCTACATGGCCTCTCTGATCCAGGACTACTTTCAGACCAACCCGATATCCGATCTGGAGATCGGATATCACATCGAAGAGTTCCCGCTGGGCACCGCCGGCAGCCTCAAGCAGGCGGCGCGCCACTGGGCGGACCCCTTTCTGGTGGTGTCCGGAGACGGCCTCACGGACATGAACTTCCGGGCCCTGTACGAAAAGCACATGGAGACCGGAGCGGATGTCACCATCGCCCTGCAGGCGATGGACGAAACCCACGAGTACGGCGTGGTGCTGACTGACCGGAACAACTGGATCTATGACTTCGTGGAGAAGCCGCGGCCCAGCGAACAGCAGTCCAACCGGGTCAACACCGGCATGTACATCCTCAACCCCAACGTGCTGGACCTGATTCCGGACAACCGGGAATTCGACTTCTCGCGTGACCTGTTTCCGGCCCTGCTGCAACAGAACCGGCCCATTTACGGGCATGTCACGGAAGGGTACTGGTGTGACGTGGGCAACACGGATGCCTACATGCGGGCCACCAAGGATCTCCTGAACGGTGACGTCAACCTCTTTGACACGCTGGGCACGGAACACGCGCCGGGGATCTGGGTGGGCCGGGATGTCTCCATTCACTCCACCGCGCAACTGACGGGCCCCATCTTCCTGGGCACCGAAGTCCAGGTGCAGGCCCACGCCGTCATCCGCGGCCCCGCCGTGATTCGACCCAACACCATCGTGGACAGCCATGCCCAGGTGGAAGAGAGCGTCATCTGGCGCAACTCCTATCTAGGCCCCAGCAGCCGTGTGCAGGGGGCCATCATCGGCCGGCAGTGCAGTGTCCGGGCCCACTCGCATGTGAGTGAGGGCTGTGTGGTCGGAGACGGCTGCATCCTGGAGGAAGGCACCATTCTCATGCCGCACGTGCGGCTGTGGCCGTACAAGCGCATCGCCCGCGCCAGCACCATTCGCGAAAACATCGTGTGGGGCCGGCAAGGGCGGCAGGAGCTGTTCCGAGGCTTCACCATCTCGGGGCAGACCAACTTGGACCTGACTCCGGAAACCGCGGCCAAGATCGGCGTGGCCTTGGGCTCCAGCCTGCCCAAGGAAGCCAACGTGGCAGTCAACAGCGACACCCATATGGCTTCGGACATGATCAAGCGGGCCATCATCAGCGGCCTGCCCGGGGCGGGGGTCAACACCTTGGACCTGGGCAGCGCGGCCATGCCGGTGCTGCGCCACTTTGTGCGGGGCAACAACAGCGTGCAGGCCGGGCTGCATGTGCGCGTGAACCCTGACGATCCCCATCCCCAGTCCCTGAATGTACAGATCCTGGAGGCCGATGGCAGCAATCTGGGCAAGAGGATGGAGCAGCGCATCCAGTCCACCTTCTTTCAGGAGGATCTGCGGCGGGTCGGCATGGAGGACATCGGCACCATCAGCGATGCGTACAATTATGTGGAAGCCTATGTGGAGGATTTCCTGACCAAGGTGTTCGCGGATCAGCTGCATACCGTGCCCTTCAAACTGGTGGTGGACTACTCCAACGGCATGGCCGCGCACGTGATGTCCACCATCCTGGAACACCTCCAGATCGAGGTCATCCCGCTGAACAGTCTGCGCCGGGAAGACACCCCCCAAATGGACCAGGACCGCACAAGTCAACGGTTGGACGAGCTGGCCTCCATCGTGAAGGCGGTCAACGCCCATGCGGGCGTGATGCTGGGCGTAACCGGCGAATTGGTGCGGGTGGTGGACGACCAGGGCATGGTGCTTACCCCCTACCAGACCGATGCCCTGTTCCTGGACCTGGCCTTGTTCAACCATCCGCGCAGCCGGGTGGTCTATCCCGACAACATGCCTGCGCCCTACACGGCCATTGCCCGCATGTACGAGGCGGAAGTGGTACCCTGCAAAAGCGACATGCACAACCTGATGACGGCCGCCGCTACCGGGAACGTGCTGGTGGCCCTGAATGGTCGCGGCCACTTCATTTTCCCCTTCTTCCACCCGGCCCCCGACCCCATGATGGCCTCGGTCAAGCTGCTGGAATATCTGGCCATCCGGCGCGCGCCCATCAGTCACATCATGGCAGTCATGCCAGCCATCAATCACCGGCGCGCACTGGCGCCGGTGCCCTGGACCCAGCGCGGCCGCGTGATGAACCAGCTCAACGAGCAATACCAGACGGAACGAATGGACACCCTGGAAGGCCTGAAAATCTGCACGGGTCCGGATGAGTGGGTCCAGTTGCAGCCCAGCGCCATGCACCCGGCCCTGGAAATCGCCTTGGACGCTCCGACCCGTTCCCGCACCCTGACGTTGCAGAGCCGTTTTCTGGAGGAAGTCCGCGGCCTGGTGGATCAGGAGGAGATCGCGCGGCAGGCGGGACCCGCCTGATGGAATGGGTCAGTTCCAGTCCTGCCCAGACCCAGGCCTGGGGGCAGCGGCTGGGCAGGTGCCTGCGGCCGGGCCAGGTGCTGGCGCTGCAGGGAGCGCTGGGATCCGGCAAGACCACCCTCACCCAGGGCGTTGCCCGCGGCCTGGGCATCACCGCCCGGGTGACCAGCCCCACATTCGTGCTGGTCAGCGAATACGAGACCCCGGACGGGGGTCTTCTGCGTCACCTGGACTGTTATCGCCTGCCCGCGGAGCAAGCCCACGGCCAAGCCACCCACCTGGGCTGGCGGGACTGGCTGCAGACGGCAGACAGCATCCTGATTGTGGAGTGGGCCGAGCGCATTGCGTCCCTGTTGCCGCAGACCCATCTGGAAGTGCGGCTGGCTCCGGTGGCTGCAGAGCCAGAGCGGCGGCGGGTGTCCTTTCGGGTCAACGGCAGCCCGGACCCGGACTGGCTGCAGGCTACGCTGCACTGTCTCGCAACTGCCTGAAGAGTTCCTGTTCCCGGGCGGACAGGTTCCGGGGCAGCCTGACATCCACAGTCACCACCAGTTTGCCTGGGGCCTGGGACTTCTTGACATCCGGCATGCCCTTGCCGGAGAGGGCCAGCCGGGCCCCGGGCTGGGTCCCGGCCGGAATCTTGAGTTTCACTGTCCCGTTCTTCATGGTGGGCACAGGCACTTCGCCGCCCAAGACCGCGGTGTACAGGTCCACGGGCACCTGGACCTGCAGGTCCAGGCCCTGGACCGTAAAGTGGGGGTGGGGGCTGACCTTGACCTTAAGGTAGATGTCCCCGCCGGCAGGTTCCGCGGAGCCGCGCAGGCGGATGCGGGAACCGGTCTTGACCCCGGGCGGGAACTCTGCCTGGATGCGGCGCCCATCCGCGGTGTTGATGGTGCGGCTGGTCCCGTGAAAGGCCTCTTCCAAGGTGATTTCCGCCTCCACTTCCCGCCGGGGTTGCGGGCGCGGTCCGGAAGCCGCCGTGGGGAAGCCGCCGCCGGGCACTCCGGCTCCGAAGAGCTGGTCAAAGAAGCTGGAGAAGCCAAATCCGCCCTGTCCCCCGGTCATGCGGGCGAATTCTTCCTGGGACATGCGCTGCTGCCCGCCGCGGGCTCCGCCCGCTCCCCACTGGCTCCAGTCGAAGTCCTGGGGGTTGCCGCCGGACCGCTCGAAGCGTTCCCAGTCCTTGCCGAACCGGTCGTACTTCTGCCGCTTCACCTTGTCCGAGAGTACGGCGTGAGCCTCATTCACGGCCTTGAAGCGCGCCTCTGTATGGGGGTCCCCCTTGTTGGTGTCCGGGTGGTACTCACGCGCCAGCCGCCGAAAGGCGCGCTTGATCTCCTTCTCGTCGGCGTTCCTGGACACGCCCAGGATTTCATAGTAGTCCCGGTAATTCATGTGCCGCGGTCCTTGTGCGAAGGCCTAGCTCCCCTTCTCTTCAGAGTACTCGCCTTCAATGATTTCCTCTTCGTCACTGTCGACCGTGGCTCCATTGGGGCCGCCGGTGGCCGCGGCTCCCTGCGCCTCCTGCTGGGCCTGCACCTGCTGGGCCAAGGCCTGGGACGCCTGTTGCAGCTGCTCTGTCAGCTCCTTGATCCTGCTGGGATCGTCGCCCTGCTGTGCCGTGCGCAGCTCGGAGATCGTGCCTTCAATGCGTTGCTTGTCCTCGGCCGGCAGGTTGTCGCCCATCTCCGACAGCGCTTTCTCGGTGCTGTAGATCAGGGATTCGGCGTTGTTGCGCAATTCCACCAGTTCCCGCAGCTTCTGGTCCGCAGTCTCATTGTCCCGGGCTTCCTGGACCAGCCGCTCCACTTCGTCGTCAGAGAGGTTGGTGGAAGCCGAAATGGTGATGCTCTGCTTGTTGCCGGTGGCCTTGTCCTGGGCGGAGACACTCAGGATGCCGTCGGCATTGATGTCGAAGGACACCTCAATCTGCGGAGTGCCCCGGGGCGCGGTGGGGATGCCCTCCAAGCGGAAGTTGCCCAGCGACTTGTTCTGGTTGGCCATGGGGCGCTCGCCCTGCAGCACATTCACATCCACCATGGTCTGCCCATCCGCCGCAGTGGTGAAAATCTCCGTCTTGCTGGTAGGAATGGTGGTGTTGCGCGGGATCTGAATGGTGTTCACCGCGCCCATGGTCTCAATGCCCAGGCTCAGCGGCGTCACATCCAGCAGCAGCAGGTCGGAAACCTCGCCGGCCATAATGCCGGCCTGCAGCGCGGCTCCAATCGCCACCACCTCGTCGGGATTGACCCCGCGGTGGGGTTCCGTGTTGGTGATGCTGGACACCAGCTCCTGAATCATGGGCATGCGGGTGGAACCACCCACCAGCACCACTTCATCCAGATCCTGGGCCGTGAGTCCGGCATCCTTGAGGGCGTTGGCAAAGGGCACCTTGCAACGTTCCACCAGGTCCGCGGTCAGTCGTTCAAAGACACTGCGGGTGAGGGAGAACTGCAGGTGCCGCGGGCCTTCGCTGTCTGCCGTGATGAAAGGCAGATTGATCTCGGTCTGCGGAGTGGTGGAAAGTTCAATCTTGGCTTTCTCCGCCGCCTCGCGCAGCCGCTGCAGGGCCTGTCTGTCCTTGCGCAGGTCAATGCCCGCATCCTTGATGAACTCGTCAATCAACCAGTCCACGATGACTTCATCCCAGTCGTCACCGCCCAGGTTGGTGTCGCCGTTGGTGGACTTGACCTCGATCACGCCGTCCCCCACTTCCAGCACGGAAACATCAAAGGTGCCGCCGCCCAGATCGAAGACCAGGATGATTTCATCGGATTTCTTGTCCAGACCGTACGCCACGGCCGCCGCGGTGGGCTCGTTGATGATGCGCAGCACTTCCAGGCCGGCAATCTGGCCGGCGTCCTTGGTGGCCTGCCGCTGGCTGTCGTTGAAATAGGCCGGGACCGTAATCACGGCCTGGGTCACGTCGTCACTCAAGTAGGCTTCGGCATCCCGCTTGAGCTTGGACAGGATCATGGCGCTGATTTCCTGCGGCGAATACTGCTTGTCATTCACCGGAATGTGGACGCGGGCATCCTGATTGGGTCCCGCCACGATGGCGTAGGGCACGATTTCATTGATCCTGGCGCTTTCCGGATCATCATGCCGGCGGCCCATCAGCCGCTTCACGGAGTAGACGGTGCTGGCCGGGTTGACAACGGCCTGCCGCTTGGCCGTGATCCCGACCAGGCGCTCTCCCTTCGAGGTGAACGCCACCACGGACGGGGTGGTGTAATTGCCCTCGGCATTGGTGATGACCTTGGGTTCGCCGCCTTCAATGACGGAGACCACACTGTTGGTGGTGCCCAAGTCGATTCCGATTACTTTGGCCATGGTGTTGTTTCTCTCACTTGCTTGCCTGCATCTGCCACATGCCGCAGGGCATGTCTTCTGCCAATTGGCATTAGTATAGTCAAGAAGTATTTTGTCTTCTTTTGCGTTACGTTAGAGATTCATTTGCAATTGCGCCAGGGCGGTGCAACTTGGCTGGGCAGTTTTCCGTATATGGACTCAGGTGAATACACGTCGCAAGCCAAGGATTATGTTCCATGAGAATCACCACGCAGATTCTGGTCTTGACCTTGTCCACAACCCTGCTGCTGGCCTTGATCGCCCCCGCGTTCGTCAGTGCGGCGGAATTTCAGGAAGGGGATCACTATGTGCTGCCGGCCGGCATGACCGTGCTTGAGGATCTCTTTGTCGCAGGCAACCATGTGGAGATTCTGGGAGACGTGGAGGGGGATCTGTTTGTCGCAGCCAACCTCATCGAAGTCAAGGGCACCGTGACCGGCACCGCCTACTTGATGGGCAACTACGCCGCCGTGCACGGCGCGGTGGGCGGTGATCTCATGGCCGCGGTGAATCAACTTCTGGTAGACGGTACCGTAGGGCAGGACATGCGAATCGGGGCTGGCGGCACCGGTCAGAACTTTGCCTTCATGACCGCGTTTACCGAAATCTCCGGCAGTGTTCCCCATGTCTTCCACGAGGGCTTGCGGATAGAGGAGGAGGCCCGTGTGGGGGGCGATGTCCATGCCGGCGTAGGGGGACGTTCCCTCATTGCCGGCCACATAGGCGGGGAAATCGGCCTGTTTGGGGGCGACACCGTGACTTTTTCCGGCACTGCAGCCAAGGACGTGAATCTTGAATCGGGAGTCGAAGTGATCCTGGATCCTGCGCTGCAGGTGGGGGGAGAACTGCAGTACACGGCTCCGGCACCCGCGTTGAATGCGCCTGCAACCGCCCAGTACCGGGCCCCGAAGCCAGACCTTGCCGACCCGGGTGCCGGATTGGGCCGCTGGGTCTGGCGCACCTTGCTCACCTTGGGCGGCTTTGCCTTGGTTCTGGCCTTGAGCCGCAAGGCGGGACGGGACCGTTGGGAACGGATTGCCCTGACGGCCCGCACCCAGCTGGGCGGTTCCATCCTGTGGGGCATTGTCTCCTTGCTGGCGGTGCCTGTCCTGCTCCTGCTGCTGCCGGGAATCACGTGGGCCCTGTTTGGCACGCCCTTGGCCTTGGCCCTCTTTGCCTTCCTGTCTGTGGGCTGGTTCCTCTGCTGGTTTCTCAGTCCCATCGTCAGCGGGCGCAACCTGGCATCCTACCTGCAGCCCAGCATGCCGGGCGAATCCACCACGTACATGGGCGAGCTGCTGGGCGTACTGCTGATCGCGCTGATAGGTCGCCTTGGGATCATGCCCTACACAGGCCTGGCCGGCCTGGGCACTCTCCTGTCCGTGCTGGGCGGCCTGGTGGTGACCGTCAGCTATGTACTGGCGGTGGGCGGCTGGATTCAGTCCTGGGTGCACCCCAAGGATGGAGCCACAGAGCCTGAGGTTCCGGCCCCGGTCGCCAGTCCCGCGTAAGACGGGCCTAGGGCAGCAGGCCCAGGGATGCCAGCAAGGGATAAAGCGCGGGTACCCGCGCATACTCGCCCTGATAGGCCTTGTAGCCATAGTAGATGAGGGCGAAGAGGGTAGCCGTCCAACAAAGGGGCCCCAGGCAGACCAGAGCCAAGGTCAGCAGGATCCCAAACCAGAAGATGGTCATGAAGTATCCAATAGTCAACAGAGCCAGACAGATCCAGAAGCCGCTGAAGGCCACACCCAAGGCCAGGCTCTGGACCGCGTGATAGGTCTGAAAATGGGTGCGTCGCCGGCTCAGCAACACCACAACGGGGTAGACGAAGGGAATGAACACCATGGACACATAGCACAGCAACGCGACCAGGCGTTCGTTGTCAGCCACTGGCGAGGATGGGGTCTGGTTCATGGCTGGTGACTTGTGCTTGCCCAGATGCCAAGGAGGGCCAGAAGTGGCATTGTTCCGCAATCGTACAGCGGCAGGCCCGCTGCACATACCTAACATAATCCTGTTCCAATGTACGTAGCATCCCAGTCCGCGGTTGCACGGAAACCATGAAATCCCTGCCTCGTGTAGTCTTCATGGGCACCCCGGACACAGCCGTGCCCACACTACAGGCCCTGGCTGCAGCACAGCCGACCCGCTGGAAGCTGGTGGGGGTGGTGACACAGCCGGATCGTCCACAGGGACGCAAACGGGTCCTAACCGCCAGTGCGATCAAGATGGCGGCTCAGGCTGTGTCCCTGCCCCTGCTGCAGCCGGAGCGTTTCCGGGCTGCACCGGACGCCGTGGCAGCCCTGGCCCACTGGGCCCCCGACGTGATTGTGGTCATGGCTTTCGGCCAGATCCTGCCCCGACAGGTGCTGGAAATCCCCCCATGGGGCTGTCTTAACATTCATTGCAGTCTGTTGCCGGCCCACCGCGGGGCATCCCCCATAGCCACCGCCATCCTGGAGGGAGATGAAGTCACAGGCGCCAGTGTCATGCTGATCGACGAAGGCCTGGACACCGGACCGGTGCTGGCCCAGTCCCCCATGCCAATCCTGCCCACCGACACCCGCCTTTCGTTGGGCCAGAGGATGGCGCAGCAAGGCGCAACATTGCTCCTGGACACCTTGCCCCGGTGGCTGGCGGGCGAAATCCAGGCCACTCCCCAGCACGAGCTGCCAGGCACCGTGTCCACTTGCCGGATCTGGCGCAAGGAACATGGGCGGCTGGACTGGCGCAAATCGGCAGATTACCTGGAGCGGTTGCTGCGGGCCAGTGCCGGCTGGCCCGGCGCCTACACCTATTGGCACGGCCAGATCCTCAAGATCCTGGCCGTCACCTGTGATCTGAATCTGGATCTGGGGTTGCCCCCCGGATCCATTGCCCTGACTCCGGCCGGGCTGGCCGTGCAGGCAGGCGTCGGCTGTCTGTTGATCCACCGCATGCAACTGGCTGGCCGCCAGCCGCTGGATACCGCCGACGCGCTACGGGGCGCGGGGCGTACCATGCCGGGCAGCCGCTTTGCACTGACTGCATCGGGATAGGGCCGACCGGCTGGTGTGCTAGCATGGCGTGTCCCTTGTCTGTCAACTCCCCCTGTAGGCCATGACCCGCATCTACCGTCTCTGCCCGGCGTGTGCCCGGGAAGTGAAGCTCGAGTTGCCACGCTGTCCACATTGCGACTGCGACACCCAGGCCGACTATTGGCCGGCCCCGATCCCTTCGACCTTGCAGAAAATGAAGACGGCTCTGCCAGCGGTGTTGGCCGTGGGCGTGGTGACCTTGCAAGTCTGCATGGCCCTGGCCCGCAATCCCTTGGTCCAAGGGATGTGGCAGCTGGCTGCCCGCAACAGCCAGAAGCAGAGGCCGGACCACAAAGTGCAGAAGCCAGGGCGCAAGGTCTCCCGCATTCACATCCGCACCCGGTGGTCCATAGAGGGCCCGGCCGGCCGGCGGGAGCGGGGTCAGCAGGAAAGCATTGTCGAGAGCCGCTGAGGCGGCTCTCCGATTGTCACAGGGTCCAAGGGAACTCTGGCCACGAGTTCAGGGGCCAGGCCTATGCGGAAGGACGCGTTCCCAGGACTACGTCCAGCTCCAGGTAGTTGTTCTCCCGCAGGACAGTCAGCGTAATCTCGTCGCCGGGCGAGGTATATCGTTCGAGATAGACCATCAGTTCGCCAAAGGACCGGACTTCCTGTTCCTCCACGCCCACGATCAGATCTCCGCCTCGCACGGTAGGGCAGATCTGTCCGAACTGCGGATCCTGGATGCGGGCGTTGCCACCCCGCAGGTTGCTGCGTCCTGCGGGTGAATTGTTGGTGGTAGCCACCACATACACACCGCGGACATCCTTGGGCAGGGCCAGCTGATCCGCACAGATGGGGCTGAAGGTGGCTCCCTGGATGCCCAGATAACTGTGCCGGTAGTATCCGTCGGCGATCAGCGCCGGCACCACGCGGTTCACGATGGAGGCGGATACCGCCATGCCGATGCCGCTGGACACGCGCTCCGGAGAGACTATCTGGGTGACCACCCCTACCACCTCTCCCTGGTCATTGAAGAGTGGACCGCCGGAGTTGCCGGGGTTGATGGCGGCATCAAACTGGATGCTGTCCGGAATCTGGAAGCCTTGGTTCAGACCGGAGATGTTGCGCCCCAAGGCACTGACAATGCCACTGGTCAAGGTCTGGATCTGGGAGAAAGGAGATCCAATGGCGGCCACGCGCATGCCCACATGCAACTCATCCACGTCGCCCATGATGACCGGTCGCAGGTCGTACCCTGCCGGGTCTATCTTGATCACGGCCAGGTCACTATCCAGGTCCATGGCTTGGACTTTGGCCAGCGAAGTGGTTTCATCCGCAAAAGTCACCAGAATGTCCTGCGCGTTATGCACCACGTGCGCATTGGTCACGATATGGCCTTCGGTGTCCCACACAAAACCGGATCCTTCCCCGAATGTTCCAGAGCCGAATCGGATGTCGGGATTCATGATCTGAATGTTGACGACCGACGGGTTGCCTTGGCTGAAAATGTGAGCCAGGGCCGCCGTCTCGAAGTCCACTTCCTTGATCTCTATGGATTCGGGATCTACGGTGATGACCATGTGGCTGGTCTGCAGTTCCGGTTCAATGGGTTCCGAGGCGGGCAGAAAGCGCAGCCGCAGGTTGTCCAGGGTATCGGCCCCCATGGTGGTGCCGAGAATGATGACTATGAGGGCCGCGAAGGCCCACAAGGGGAATCGACTGCGCGGGGGACCAGGAGAAGATTGCATGGCTGAAGACCTGAATTCAGTCTCGGCTAAGACCTGTCAGCAGGAAGGCGTAATAGGCCAGCGTGGACAGGGACTGCAGCGTGGCGGCCACATAGGTCAGAGCCGCCGCATCCAGGACCTTGTTCACTCCCTCCAGTTCCTGCGGAATCAGGATGTTCTGAGTCACCAGCAGTTGCTTGGCGCGTTGGCTGGCATTGAATTCCACGGGCAGCGTGACCAGCGTGAAGACCGAGGTCAGAGCAAAGAAGGCCAATCCAATCCAGGCCAGTGTGGGCACCCAGAAGAGACCGATGAAGAACATGATGGGACCAAGCCAGCTGCCAAACTGCACGGTCGGCACAATGGCGTTGCGAAGTCCCAGGGGAGCGTAATGAGTCTGGTCTTGTACGGCATGGCCCGCCTCATGGGCCGCAATGCCCACGGCCGCAATGCTCTGACTGTGATACACGTCCCGGCTCAGGCGCAACATCTTGGCTCTGGGGTCGTAGTGGTCCGAAAGAAAGCCGCGGGCCTCCTGTACCTGCACCTCGTAAAGGCCTTGTGAATCCAGAATGCGGCGAGCTGCCTCCCCTCCGGTCAACCGACCCAGATTGCCTATCTGGGAATACTTCCGAAAGTTCGATCTGACCTTGCTCTGAGCCCAGAGGCCCAAGGCCAAGGCCGGCAGGGCGAAAACGAAATAGAGAGGATCAAAAAACATAAGGCACTTTTCCGGTCCGCAACAGGCCGCAAGTTCAATTCAGCGGCAATCGCCACTTGGAATCTTATAGCAGGATGGCCGAAGACAATGTTAAAGATAGGTTGGGGTTTCACTTCTCTGGCCGCACGCATCACCCCGGTACGTTCTGGTACCCCGTGAGAGGTCGGCCTTGCATGCGCCGCACTGGGGACAGTTTGGACGGAGAGAATCACCGCGAGACTGCGCGGACCTCCACTGGATTTTGCGCAAAAGACTGCCGAGTCGGGTATTGGTCATGCTCCAAGCCAGGTTGCATCCCTGCAGCATTCCGCGTACATGCAACGACTCACTGGTCACAAGACCGGCGAGCGATAGAGAATGCGATCTCGGTATACAGATGTCATCTGAAGTGCACTACACGTGCATGGAGTATGCGACGGGGCATGACGGTTATTTCTACTGCGGCCATGGCCTTGTCCACTGTCCTGAGATCTGTGAGAGCAGTCTGTAAGGGCCCAGAGCTCACCAATATACGACCTTGCATATTAATTTACATACGTGCAAGCCGACATCTACACCCAACCAAGCCTGGAGACGCGCAGCTGGCATCCTGCACCTCGATTGCATTCCCCATGTCCATCATCAAGTTGGAACGAAAGATCACGGTGGCGTGCCTTGAATCTTGGGAAACAATGGAACCGTTTTAAGCCTCGCCACTGGGCCATGACCACTTTGCTGGCCTATGCTCTGCAGCTGCAGCAACTGGAGGTCGAGCCTGAGGGACTCAGACATTATCGGCTCCCAGCCATCGATCGGGCCGGATCGGAACCCTGCCTTGGCCCCACGTCTTTCCCGCCCCGAGATTCCGGTTAAGGTGGTCCAGAGGCCAGCCCGATGTTTCGGTCTTTGCCAGGTCCCATAGCCATGCAAGGGACGCGTCAGAACATCGGGCTTTCTTGATGCCCTCGGCGGTGGGCGCCATCCGCCCGTTCCAACGGCAGCCTAGCGCCGTCCGTCCCGCCGGTCAGAAACACCGGTGCAGGTTCTGCACCCAATGCCACCCCTCAGCATTGGTGTTGGGTGCGTGCGGCCAAGCCGTCGGGGCAGGACGCGGCCTTCTGCATTGCACTCCCGCCACGCCTATCAGAAGCCGTCCTTGGGAGGGCCTGTTTCTCCCAACAATATCTGGCACCAGTCCGCTGGGGTGGATTCCAGTCGGTCCAGCGTTTCGTTGCTCGGCCAAGTGTCTGGAGGGTGCTCGGACCAGCGCTGCAGCACTTGGTCGGCGGCCTCTGGTGCTGCGGTATCCAAGAGCCGATGCAAGATGTGTCCCCATACTTCCAGTTTCCCCTCCAGTTTCCCCTCCAGTTTCCCTTCCAGGACCGGTATATCCTCTACGGAGACCCAAGTCTCCAAGGGGGCATACCAGCACTCAACGCCCCCTTGGACCCAGCGTAGGGAAGCATCCAGCACCATGCTGTCCATGCCCCCCTCTGTATCCGCCTCTATGAGACGGTAGGTTGTCAAGCGGTATGGTGTACCGTCTGCGGCATCCAGCGTATACCCCCAGAGAGGGGGCAGTTTGCGTTGATCTACGATCCAGTATTCCCGGATTCCCATGTGGGCATAGGCAGCCATCTTGTGCCGCCAATCGTTGTCTTGTTGTTCCTGGTCCGAATGGGACACCACCTCCACCACCAGCAAGGGCACGCCATCCCGGTCATACCCATAGGATGAGACATCACTGCTGGGTCTGGGGTGGGGCCACAACGCCAAGTCGGGCCGCAAGTTGGAGGTATGTCTGCCCGAGGTGAAAAAGGCTGCGGGAATCCCGCTGATCTGCACGTCGGCACTGACGTGCACCTGCATTGCCACGGAGCGCGTGAGCACCTTCAGGGCAGTGCTCATCTGCGCGACGCATTCTCCATGCTGAAACGTGGGTGACATCATCATTCTGACCCCCAATACCACATAGTGCGGGTCCGTGGTTTCCGTTTCCGTGTATTGATGCCGGTCTAGGCGATAGGCATAGTCCGGCAAGTAATGCGACAGGGCGCTGATGTGCTGCAGGGCATCTGCCCTGTTCGCCCCAGGTGCCGCCGAACGGGGTCTGCGGGCGGGCAATGGCAGAGCCACAGGGACATCAGGCAGCGGCTGTGACATGGGCAAGAGCAGGCAAGCGAGTCAAACAGGTACAGTGTACTACGCTGGAGGTGTCCGATGGCGGGGGCTGCAATCCCTGTCTACCCCCGGCCGCGGGCGGCCTTTTTCCTGGCAGGACGATACGGTCTAGGGTCCAAGGCAACGCGCTCCGTTGACATATCTGCCGCAACCTCCCCCAACCTTCGCACAATACCTGGCGCAATGTCCCGCATGTCGCCATCAATGCCCTCCCGCGAGTGCAGCAGCGTACACCGGCCATAGGCAAGGCGAAACCTGCAGCCCATGTCCTTGAAGCCGTTACGCAGCACATCCAGGACACCTCGACCATAGTGCCATGGTGCTCGGAGAACCGCTGCCACTCTTGTGACTGCGTCGCCATCACGAGGTCCAGCACATCGCGCGGAATTCAGACAAAGGGCCTGGTCATAGTCCGTTGACCGGCACTTCAGGTAGCCACCAGCCGACATAACGAAAGCAAGCAGGCTTCCATGGCATCCTCGAACGCGCACTCTGAACCTTCTACAGCCATACTGGCTCTTGGCAAATCAATGTCACGACCTCTGAGACGGGCCGAGCACGAACCGGACGCGTTCGTTCCTCAACATCTCATAGGGTGTCACACATTTAATGCCCAGTCCTATACAGACATTGGGAATCTTTGTCTTGCGCCTTGAAGCAGCTGGCACCTCGTGAGTGACAACGGAGTGTTGTCCGGCGTACGCTTGGGCCACCAGATAGTAATCTGCCACCTGGAAGAACGTGCTCACCGCCACCTGATCGTACTCCTGTCCAGTTGCCCAACCGCTGACAGTGGTCAACGCGGGAACGAATGATTCAGCCGGTCGGAGAAAGAAGTCACTGGTTCTGCTCGATCAGCCAGTTCCAGAAGGCCGGGCAGAAGTCGAACCCGCAATGCAAGTTCTTGGCCTGAATGAAGCCATTGGTATCAAGGAAACAGGCCATTTAGAACCTTGTGCCCAAGCGTTGCGCAACCTCTCGGAACGTTGACATTTTCTTGATATCCAGCAGACGCAGAGACTCGGTGAAGGAAGGCCGGCCTTCCAAGGCACTGGCTATGAGAGAGCAGGCAAACCGCTTACTGGCTCGGGTCCCCACGTTGAGATAGTGATTGCCGCTGCGGCTGCTTGCATGTTGCCGTAGACGGTCCATTTCTTCTCTATACGCCGACCAGAATTCATTCCGACCCAACTTCCCTGTGTCGTGGAGGCGTCGCAGGAAGACCAGGGCACTGACTTTGAAACGCCGGGCGAGACGGTTGATTTCCGACTTCAGAGTCCGGCCCGAGCTGAATTCCGAGCGGACCAAGTCGGATGGCACGAGCAGCTCTGCTGCCACCTGGCTGCACCAGCGTTCCGTAGAGTGATCAGAGGCCTCAGTTACTGCCTTGATGTTTGAGACGCCAGACTCGCCGAGCCAGAGATGGGCGATCTCATGGGCCAGGGTGAACATCTGTGCCGCCTTGGTATCGGCACCGTTGATGAAGATGAGGGGTGCCCATGAATCCGATAGTGCGAAGCCACGGAACTCTTGGGGATCAAGGCGTCGGTGCGTGTTGTTGCCCACTACGCCGCTTACCATCACCAGAATGCCCAACCTATCCGCCCGTGTGACGAATTGCTGCAATGCTTCAGTCCATGTGGGCAACTGCTGCCTCTGCTCAATACCGAAATCTTCATCCCGATACCAATCCTGACGCTGCTGACAGAGGTAGAGAGTGTCCAGCAAGTCCGGGGACGGATGGTTGACATCCACATTCCCCATCGTGCGGAAGTCGGAAACAGGAAGGGTCTCGACAGGCGGCTCTTGAAGGAGCAGATAGCCAATGGGTGTACGCGTGGCCTTGGCAAATGCTTCCAGCTGCTTAAGTGTGGGCTGTGCTTCGCCGTGATTCCAAGCTTCGAGTCTCGGGAATCGTTTCCGCAAATCCCCTCGGGATGGCCATTTGTGGTGTGGCACACGGTTGCTGTCTCGCCGCGTCCCTGGTTATCTTCTGCAAGATAGAAGAATCGTCACGGACTCAACCCGCTTGCTCTGCTTGATCTCGTCCCAGATGAAGTCGCGCTGGAAATCATGACCCATTACATACAATTCTTGGCGTGTGTGGTGTAGCACCTCATACATGGTGCGCTGCTCATGCCAGATCAGCCTCTTCTTCACCCTCCGTTCGCCCGGTTGTGTTTCCACAGGAATCACCGGTTCAGGCTGCTGTCGGTTGGTGCCCTAGGCCGCGGTACAGCGACAGCCAGTCCCGGAAACCCACCAACCAGGCCAGACCGAAGTAGACCGGCACTGCCAGTCCGATGCCGGCTCCCAGCAACAGCCAGGAGCGGAAGGCAAAGTCCTGTACCCAGGCCGAGGCGATCAGCCAGCCTTGGGTGTACCAGAGCAGAGCTGCCATGCCTGCCGTAGCCAACCCCACCTGGCCCAGCCCAATCAAGAGGGGTTGGTATCCGAGGCCCGGCAGTTTGCGGCGCAGCCATAGCAGAAGCAGCAGCATCTCGACGGTGGTGGCCACGCCATTGGCCAGCGCGGGACCGCCAAATCCCAGATGGCGTACCCACCAGATGCTGAGTCCCATGTTCAGCAAGGCAATCAGCACTCCTGCCGTGACGGGAGTGCGCGTGTCGTGGAAGGCGTAGAAGGCCCGCACCGTGATTTCCACTACGGCATAGGCCAGCAGCCCCGTCAGAAAGAACTGCAGAGCATAGGCCACTTGGGCTGTGCTCTCCGCCGTGAAGGAGCCCCGTTGATACAGTGCTTCAATCAAAGGCAGTCGCAGCAAATACATGCCCACGGCTGCCGGCAACACAAGGAACATGACCATGCGAATGGAACGCCCGAAAGTGTCTTGCAGATCTTCCCAATCCCTGCTCTCCACCTGTGCCGAAAATGTCGGGAAAGCGGCAATGGCCAAGGCCTGGCCAAAGAGGCCAAAGGGCAACAGCATGAGCCGAAAGCCGTATTCCATGGCACTGACACTGCCCGTGCCCAGCTGGCTGACCAGATGAGTGTTCACAATGAAATTCAAGTGCAAGAACGCCAGTCCCACCATGCGCGGCAGCATCAGTGTCACTACATGTCGCAGACCCGCATCCCGCCAGGAAAGCCCGAAGTCATACCGCATCCCGTGCCGTGCCACCGCGGGCAATTGCACCAGCAGGTGCAGGAAGGAACCCACTACAGCGCCGGCCACTAGGCCGTACACGCCCCAGAAGTCAGTCAGGAAGAGGGCTCCCCCAATAATGGCCAGGTTGCGCAGGGAAGGCACCAGGGCCGGCAGAATGAAGTGCTGTTTGGTGTTGAGGGCCGCCATGCACAGGCCGCTCGCGCCGTATACCACCGTGCCCAGCAACAGCCAGCGCATCAGATGGGCTGTCAGCAGTTGCTGGTCCAGCGTGAAGCCCGGGGCCAACACGGTCTGCACCAGCCAAGGGGCCAACACGATGCAAAGGGCAGCCAGGATTGTCAGGAGCAGCGTCACGGCATTGATAGACTGGCTGAAGAGCTGCCAGGCCTTGGCTTCGCCCTGACGCTGCCACAGCTGGGTAAAGGTCGGCAGGAAAGCACTGCCCAAGGCCCCGCCAGCCACCACCTCAAAGATCATGTCCGGTATGCGGAAGGCGGCCTGGTAGGCATCCAGCTGGGCCGACAGATCGAATTCGGCCAAAATGACCACATCGCGCACAACGCCGGTCACGCGACTCAGCACAAAGAGCAGCATCACCTGTGTGGCCGCCCCCAGCAGGGCGGATGCCGTCAAGCCGAACCGGGACGCAGAGGATGGGCCTGCGGGCCCAGAAGGTCTCAGCACGGACTAGGACCCCTGCTGCAAGGGGTCGAGACGCATGGTCAGGGCACCGTCAGGCTGAACGAGCCTTCGGAAACATTTCACGCATCATGGGTTGCCACCTGGGACTTGACGGAATCGGACTTCGTCGCCTTTCGGTCGTTGCGGGAGCTGTCAGACTTGCCCGCGTCACCACTGTCAGTGCTGCTGTCCTGGCTCTTGTCTTCCGTGCCTGCGTCGTCCCCGAGCTGGGATTCGCCAGTGGTCTCCTTGTCACTCTTTGCCTCGACTTCCTTGCGACTCTCGGTCAGATAGAAGCCACTCCCCTTGAAGTGAATGGCCGGGGCACTCAACTTCCGGCGCGCCCGCTCCGAACCGCAAGCAGGACACGCCGGGGCCAGGGCCGCCGAGTAGGACACGAGCTGTTCAAAGCTGTCATGGCAATCCGTACAGATGAATTCGTAGATGGGCATAGGCAAGGCAATTCCAGAGGCTGTGACGGGTCAGTTTCAATGAGACTGCAGACTGGGGGCTTGTGTTTTCCCCTGATCCCCCAGTCCTAGCTACTACTTTCGCAAGAAAGAAATATACAGGATTAAATCTGTATAGAGAGATAGTGATAGTAGTAGACCGCACAACTTCAGGGGATAAGTGGCCCTGGTTATCCGCAATCCAAGGCATTCCAGCCGTAACAGAGCCTGCAAGCGGCAAGGGATAAGTTTGCAGAAAACAAGGGATAAGTGGCCCTGGATTGGTGACAAATTGGGATAACTCTCTTTTATCCCCATTGTTACCCCAAGATAACTCCGGACTTATCCCCATTTGTTACCGAGAAGTCACCGGTTCTGCCCGTTGGCGCAGATGGCAATGCTTGAACTTCTTGCCACTGCCACAAGGGCAGGGATCATTGCGTCCTGGCACCTTCGGACGGGTGATGGTCACGGGCGGGGCCGCCGATTCAGACTGCCGATTCATCTGCAGATTGTCATAAACCCGCTGCGGAGTCGGCACAACCTGGAACTGCAGGGCCAAGGCGGTGCGGGCGATCTGATCCCGCACTTCATCCTGCAGTTCCCTGTACATGTGGTATGCCTCTTGCTGATAGGCCACAATGGGCTTGATCTGGGCCAGGGCCCGCAGGCCAATGCCCTCCCGCAACCGGTCCAGGTCCGTCAGGTGGCGCATCCACAGGTTGTCCAGCACAGTCAGCATCAAGTCCCGCAGCACCTGTCCGATCAGGTTGGGGTCTTCATGCTGCTCCTGTTTGGCCTGCATGACTTGCTCGGCAGCCTCCCGCAGCCGTCGCTGGGTTTCCTCCTTGTCAAAGTGACAACCCTCGGACAGGTCCATCATTTCCAGCAGCTGGGGAGGCAGCAGCACGGATGCAGGCGGGAAAAAGTCTTTTATGTTTCTTGTTTCTTCTTCCTCTTCCTCGGCCACAAACTGGCTCTCCACAAACCCCGACAGGGAATCATGGATGAAGTTCTGGATGATGGGTTGTACACTGTCCGCGCTCAGGAAACGGTTGCGCTGCTGGTAGATGGCCGTGCGCTGTTCGTTGTTGACCTCGTCAAACTGCAAGATGTTCTTGCGGCTGTCAAAGTAGAAGCCCTCCACCTTGACCTGGGCATTTTCAATCACGCGGTCAATCAGGGAGTTCTCGATAGGGGCCTCCTCCAGGTTGAAGCGGGTCATCAGGCTGCCCACCCGCTCGCCTCCGAAGCGCAGCAGCAGGTCGTCTTCCAGGCTCAGGAAGAAACGACTGCTGCCCGGGTCCCCGAGCCGACCCGCACGACCGCGCAGCTGGTTGTCGATGCGCCGGGACTCGTGGCGTTCCGTGCCCACTACATGCAATCCGCCCAGAGCCAGGACCTCGGTCCGTTCCCGCTCCACCTCGCGGTAGGTGTCGGTCAGGGTCTGCACCCAGGGTGCGTCCTGTTCGACCGTAGGGGTTTTCCCGCGGCCCAGCTGGTCCAGGACGTGATTCCAGTCCTGTTGCCGGATGGTCAGCAGGTCCACCTTCTGCTTGCGCAATTTCTCGCGGGCCAGGCCCTCCGGATTGCCTCCCAGCAGAATGTCCACTCCACGGCCCGCCATGTTGGTCGCTATGGTCACTGCGCCGCGTCGGCCGGCCTGGGCGATGATGACGGCTTCCCGTTCGTGGTTTTTGGCATTCAGCACCTCGTGGGGCACCTTGGCTCGCCGCAGCAGCTTGTGAAGCAACTCGGAGGACTCAATGGAGACCGTGCCCACCAGTGCGGGCCGGCCTTTCCTGTGCATGGCCTGGATTTCCTGCACCACATGTTCATACTTGCTGCTGCGCTGCCGAAAGACCACGTCTGTGTGGTCTTCCCGGATCACCGGCTTGTGGGTAGGTATGGCCACCACATCCAGATCGTAGATGGCTCCCAGTTCTTCCTCTTCCGTCTTGGCCGTGCCGGTCATGCCGGACAGCTTGTGATACATGCGGAAGAAATTCTGAAAGGTGATGCTGGCCAGCGTCATGGATTCCCGCTGCACGGTCACGCCTTCCTTGGCCTCGATGGCTTGGTGCAGGCCCTCGGAAAAGCGACGCCCTTCCATCATGCGCCCCGTGAACTCATCTACAATGACCACTTCCTTCTGTCTGACCAGGTAGTCCACATCCCGTTTGTAGAGCACCTGCGCGCGCAGGGCGTTGTCCAGATAGGGAAGCATCTCGGCGTTTTCGGCCCCGTACAGATTGTCCACCTCCAGGATCCGCTCCACCTTTTCCAAACCCTCTTCCGTGAGATTGACCGTCCGCTCCTTTTCCCGCACGGTGAAGTCCTGGGGGGCCTTGAGCGATCGCACCACCGAGGAGAACTTCTGATAGAAACCGGAGCTCTCCCGGGCCACGCCGGAAATGATGAGCGGCGTCCGGGCTTCATCGATGAGAATGTTGTCGGCCTCGTCCACGATGGCGAAATGCAAGGCCCGCTGCACCTTGCTGTCCAGGCTGCGGGCCATATTGTCCCGCAGAAAGTCAAAGCCGAATTCGTTGTTCGTGCCGTAGGTGATCTCGGCCGCGTAGGCCTCCTTGCGCTGAATAGGCCGCAGGGACTGGAAGCGGTCGTCCGCAGTCAGGTGCTCTGGATCGAAGAGGAAACTGCCCTGGTCATTCGCTCCGCCCTGATTCTGGATCACGGCCACGGACACTCCCAACAGGTGGTAGATTGGGCCCATCCACTGTACCCCTACCTTCGACAGATAGTCGTTGGGCGTAACCAGATGTGCACCGCGCCCAGTCAGGGCATTGAGAAAGAGCGGGAGCGCGGCGACAAAGGTCTTGCCTTCGCCAGTTCGCATCTCGGCAACGGTTCCCTGGTGCAGCACCATGCCGCCCAACAGCTGCACATCGTACAGCCGCTTGCCCAAGGTACGCTTGCAGGCTTCCCGCACCGCGGCAAAGGCATCCACCAGCAGATCATCCAGCGCCTGCCTCTCCGCGGCCAGCAGGCGGGACTGTGCCTGCTTCCAAGCATTCTGCAGAGGCGCGAAGGTCTCCGGTCCGGCCGTGGTCATTTCCTGCGCCGCGGCAGCCAGAGCCTGCCGCGGCGGTGCGGTTTCCCTCTGCACCCGGGCCTTGAAGTCCAGGGTCTGCTGGCGCAGCGCTTCGACACTGAGACCTTCGACCCGCCTTTCGCAGGCGTTGATCTGGTCCACCAGCCCGGAGAAGCCCTTCAGCACGCGTTCGTCAGCGGTGCCGAACATCCGGTGGTACAGTTTACGGATCATGGTGTGTTTGGGGATCCTGGGGGCAGGACCAATGGAGCCGGCCGCAGTCTAGTAGTCCAGGAATTCTCCGACACTGCGGCCCTGATGGATACGGGAAATGACCCCGGCGATGGTGCAGCCCAGATTCAGGACCGTCACCTTGGGGCACATGCGTTCCGGAGGAATGGCCAAGGTGTCCGTGACCACCACCTCGCGATAGGGACTGGCCATCAGCCGGTCGCGGGCAGGCCAGGAAAAGACTCCATGGGCGGCCGCAGCATACATATTGTCGGCTCCGCCGCGGTCCTGCAGGAAATGGGCGGCCTCGGTGATGGTGCCGCCGGTGTCGATCTCGTCATCAATCACAATCACGTCCCGGCCCTGCACGTCGCCGATGATGGACAGCATGTGTGGGCCGTCCCGATGCCGCCGCTTTTCAATGACAGCCATCGGCACATGCAGTTTTTCCGCCAGGTCCCGGGCGCGGCGCACCGCACCCACGTCCGGGGAAACCACAGTGGTGCGTTCCAGATCCAGATTGCGGGACTCGAAATGGTCGGCAATCAGGCCCATGGTGGAGATTTCATCCACCGGCACGGAGAAAAATCCCATGATCTGGGCTGCATGCAGATCCACGGTCAGGACCCGGTCCACGCCGGCGGTCATCAGCAGGTCCGCCACCAGCCGGGCCGTGATGGGAGAGCGCGGAATGTCCTTCTTGTCCGTGCGTCCGTAGCCATAATAGGGAATCACCGCGGTGATGCGGCCGGCACTGTCCCGACGCAGGGTTTCCACGAAGATCAACAGTTCCATCAGGTTGTCGTTGGTGGGTGCCGCCGTGGGCTGTATCAAGAACACGTCCTTGCCGCGCACGCTGCTGGCCAGCTGCACGAAGGTGTCCGAGTTCGGAAACTGGAAGACGCTGGCCGCGGCGGGTTCCATGCCCAGCGCGTGGCAGACGGAATCGGTCAGGGCAGGATTGGCCGTGCCGCTGAACACCACCAGATCCCCGTACAGATTGGAGGCAATCTCGGATCGATCCGGTTTCATGAGGTCTGCAGAGTCTGGCTTTGGACTATGGAACGCGGGAGGGCCATCATCGCCACAGAGTGGGGTCCAGATACTCTTTCTGATGCAAGGTCATGGTGGTTGGATCCGTCTGCCAGAGGTGATCGAGCATCATCTGTGAGTCTATCAGACCAAAGCGGTGTTTTTCCATGAAATCCGACAGCGCCAGCCGGGCCGCCAGCGGGCCAATCGCCTGGCGCAGCTCGTACAACAGCATGGCCCCCTTGTGATAGACCAGAATACGATAGTCACTGCCCGAAGCGTATTCCCGCACGGGCAGGGACACAGGAGCATCCCGGCCACTGTCCTTTATGTGTTGAATGGGCCATTCCCACTGCTGCAGGCGATAGACTGCAGCCCTTTCGGATCCATGCAACCGCTCCTGATAGAGATAGGCCGCATAGCTGCTGAAGGCTTCATCCAGCCAAGGCTCTTGCACAGGATCATTGTGGACCAGTTGCGACCACCACTGATGCGCCACGGAAAAGGCGATTTGATCCTCCAGGTTGTGCCGAAAGTCCCGATACAGTTGCACCCCGATCAGGTTGAGCTGCGGATATTCCATGGAACCACTGGCCATGGGAGCCATGGCAATGGTCAGGGTCGGATACGGATAGGGCCCGAATTCCTCGGCATAGAAGCGCAGGGCGGCGATGGCATAGTCGCGGGCAGGACGGCCGGAATTCCCCAGGTCGGGCACCCAATAGCTACGGACCTGCACTCCATTGACATCGAATTCCTCACTTACGTACTCCGCGTGAGTAATGAGGGTGAATTCTCGCGCAGGGCCATTCACAAATCTGTGCCTCGTCAGGTTCTGCGCCCGACAGGTCCAAGGGTCCCAGCGCTCCTGGCATTGGGCCTGCCTTTCCGGAGTGCATTCATCCCACGGGGTCAACAGGGGGCATCCGTGCCGCAGCGGATCCTGCGAGACCGCAATGCCATTGGTCACCGGCGGATACTCCTCGGGCAGGTATAGGGTCACGGCAAAGAAGGAGGCATCACTGAAAGCCACGTCTCCCTGCGGGGGGCCTTCGGCCATCCACCAGGAGCCGGCTCCTGGGATAGGACCCGGCAAGTACGGGGCCAGAGCCGGATAGAAGAGCGGAACGGAGTGAAAGCCTAGCATCTCCCCGAAGCGCACATAGACGCTGGAGACATCTGCAAAGACGGGCAGCTCCAAGGTCCAGCGCAAGGCCACTTCAAAGGACTGGTTCGGTTCGATCCAGAGATCGTGGGGCAGCGGCAGGATGGCGACGGATTCGTCTGCCTCCAGCCGGAAAGGCGCCGGAATCTGGCCCAGCGTGATCCCCTGTATCTCCATTTGGCCCCCCAGGTGGTAGAGGTTGGGATACAGCCGGAAGACCAGCTGGTGCCAGGTGTCAGGCGAATTGTTGACTCCTGTCACGTGCATGCGGCCTACCAGGTGACGCCGGTCCGGCTGGAACCAGACTTCCAGCTCGTACCTGGGCAGCGGTGGCAGTTCCTCCAGCAACAATGCAAATTCCGGCCGCAGGGTGGAGACTGCCTGAGTGTCCACCTGCGGGGCCGCGGTCTGACATGCGGTCAGCACCCACAGGCCCATTCCCAGAAGCCATGCAGTCCCGAAACATTGGCCAAGCCGGGATTTAATCTCTGGACCATTGCATCTATAATGCGCCATCTTGTGCCAACTGGGGTGAGGAGAGCCTGCATGCTGGACAAGAGACAATTCTATAGGGCCATGCAGCGCGCCAAGCCCCACATTGAACGCAACCTGTCCCAGGGGCGCCATCGGATTGCCGCGGCGGAAGGGCTGCGCAGACAACTGCAGAGCCTGTCCTGCACTCAGGCAACCAGGGACCTGGAGGCCCGGCCAGACGTGCCGTGGCCGGGAGCCCGGCCCACGCCGGACGTGGATGCCTGCATCGGTTTCCGCTTTCCCTTTGCCCACAGCTGGACCTCGGTGGAGGCCTCCCAAAGGTGGGCCCACCAGCATCTGAAGGAACAACCGATTGTAGCGGTGGACGGCAGTCAGCTGGAATCTGAACGAGGTCTGTCCTTGAGCGTGGGGGCGGTGCAGATCGGGTATCACTACAACGATCCTCTGGAGCGCAGGCACGGAGAAGGCCAGGAACTGCAGATCGTGCTGCCTCCCACCGATGCGGTAGTGTCCGAATCGGAAAGAGAGCACACGGGACTGTCCCTGGCCGTGAATCAGGCGCGTTTTGTAAGCGAGTGCGAAATGATTCCGCGCCTGGCGGCGAAGGTGTCGAAGCCTCCCGTCTGCTTCTATGACAACACTTTCGTGATCTCCTTTGCCCAAGCCATGCCCAGGGCGCAAAGCGAGACGTACTTGCAGGCGGTGCAGGATCTGCTGCAGGCAGGCAAGGCCGGTCGGTTCCCGATTGTAGGTTATGTGGACACCAGCTACAGCCGGGATCTGGGACACATGCTGCAAGCGCTGGGAGGGCCCGCGCCGAAAGTCCCGGACGCGGTGATTCTGCAGGGTCTGTTGCCCAACTGGGGGGATCGGACGCCTCTCATGCAATGCGCCCGGGCAGACAGCCTAAGTCAGGATCAGGACAAGACCTTCTACTACAGGGATGTGGGGTTTGTATACATGCGAACCTATCCGGCGGCTCCACCTGCCCGCATTGAAATTCCCATGTGGGTGTTCGAGGCCGGCCGCCTGGAAGAGGTCCTGGCTGTAGTCCGGGCGCAATGCCTGCTCGGGACTCGGAACTACCCCTATGCGCTGGGGCAGGCCGACCGGTTTGCCGTGCTGACCCTGCAGGACCGCAGGGCCTTCTACCATGGACTGCAAGGCTTCTTGCAGGAAGAAATGGATTTCAAGCTGCGAAGACCTGCCAAAGCCAAAAGCAAGAGTGTGTCCCGCGCCAAGGCATGAGACCTGAGTTGGCTGTCGGTTGCTGCAGGAGTGATGGACATGAAGGCTGGGATCAGCCCGCATATCCTCGGCGATCAACCCCGATGCCCTCCCGATCGCAATCCGGTCCTCCGGCTGCCCAGCGGCCGTCCTGGGCCTCTCCAAGGACCTGGCGACATCCTGCACGGTCACCGGATTTCAAAACTGGGCTCGGCCATGCCATCGGGACGGGGCACTCCAAAGAAATCCAAAAGGGCCGGATCGAACTCCAGGCATCCGATTCGCGGCGGGTCGTCATGGGCATGGGAAGAGGGATGGATTGTCAAAGACCCATCAGGGTGATGGCGACCACTGTTGTGGTCGTCAATATGTATCGGCATCAATCCCAGGTCCGAAACGGTTTTGGTCCCGCCCAATGCGTCAATCATTTTTCCGATTCAGTTGTATTCATGTCTCAGCGAGATGGCAAGAACCTTGTGATTCAGTGCAACCCAGGGTTTTGCCATAAAGAAACCGGTCCATGTCTTTCATCTGGTACCCGGTGTTGCCTTCCGTAGACAAGTCAGGATTGGCGCACATTCCCATGCTGCTGTTCATGATCAGGACCCGGTCCGTGGAACAGCAAAAGTCCATCATCAATCCAATGAAAGAGGCGAACAGGGTACACGCATACAGGATTTCACATGAGTATTGTTGTACCCACTCGTCACTGTCTGCGGCATCGGAAAACTCGTCGGGGAACAGGGCGCACCAGTATCGGTGCATGCTTGCCGCCATGTGATTTGTAAAGGACACGGCCAGATCAACTTCATGCTGCCGAACCAGTCTGGCAAAGATATCCGCGTTCAGCAGGAACTGTATTCGGCAAAATGACGAAGCAGCAGCAAGGCTGGCACCGCAAACTTTCCCATGCGGAATCGCCTCAAGTCCCCAGGTCTCACTGCTATAATTCCCGGCATAGCCTGGCGGCACCACCGAAAATCACAATGGAATACAGACTTCATCCGCCCCCGGCGGGGTTTGGAATGTGCAGGGAAAGGACGGTGTGAACACTTCCCTGCCCGAGGTGCCGACCTCCCTTGAACAGCCTGCCGTGCGTTCGCGCTGGGACACCCAGTTCAAACGGGGCGTTCTGGTGGTGGTGCTCATCCTTGCCGTCTACTTGCTGTGGTTGGCCCGGCCCGTCCTGCCGCTCCTGATCCTAGCCTTCATCCTCTCCTACATTCTGTCGCCGGTGGTCTCCTACCTGTGCCGCGACCGCCTGCCCCGCGGACCGGTTACGTTTGCCTTCTATCTGCTGCTCTTGGGAGCCGCTGTGCTGGGCGGGTACGCCACAGGCCCGCTGCTGGCGCAGCAGTATGAGATTGTGCTGGACATAGCCTCCAACCTGGCCACCTCGCTGCTGGGCGGGGCGGGCCAGATTCCGGCCAGCATCCACATTCTGGATTTCCCTGTGGATCTGACCCCCGTACAGCACTTGCTGGCCCCCTGGGTCAACGGCACTACCGATGACTTCATCCCCATGCTGCAGGAGACCCTGGCCCGTCTGGACGCCGGTACCGGCACGCCCACGGCTTTCTTCCGGGGCACGTTGGATTTCGGTTTGGGGGTCCTCAATACGGGTGTGGCCCTGCTGCTCTCCTTCCTCTTCGTCTTTGTGGTCAGCATCTATCTGACCAAGGACGGGCCGCGCATCCGCATCTTTTTCCTGGACAACTTTCCCACCCAGTACCAGGCCGAGTGGGTCAGTCTCATTCAGTGTGTGGGCAACGTCTGGCATGCTTTTTTGTGGGGCCAATTGCTGCTGTCCCTCACCATTGGCCTCATGACCTATGTTGTGCTGTCCATCCTGGGGGTGCAAGGCGCGCTCATCTTTGCCCTGATCGCCGGAGCGCTGGAAATCATCCCCAATCTGGGCCCCATCATTGCCACGGTGCCGCCCGTCCTGATGGGCCTGTCCACGGGCAGCACCAACTTTGTGGAGATGAACCATCTTGTCTTTGCCCTGCTGATCGTCCTCTCCTTCTTTGTGGTGCAGCAGCTGGAAAACACCATCATTGTGCCCCGCCTACTGGGGCATCTGATCCGCATTCACCCCATCCTGATCATCGCAGGCGTGACCGTGGGCTATCTCTCCAACGGTGTCATCGGGGCCTTTCTGGCGTCCCCGCTTCTGGGCACGGCGCGCGTCTTAGGCACCTATGTCTTTGCCAAGCTGATGGACCATCCCGTGGGCTTTCCACGCACGCTTTCCCGCCTGCCTTTGCGGGAATATGACATCACCATCCTCATCCAAAAGGAAGAGACAGGGACTCCCGCAGATCCGGAGGCCGGCACCGAAGCGTCCCCGACGGCGGAGTCCGAAATGCCAGGCGTGCAGGCAACCGAGGCCGCACTGGATTCGACTGCAGGCACCTAGAGCCGGTCTCTGGACAGAGGCAGACGGGTCTGGAAGGCGACAGTTTGTCTGGGCTGATGGAGCGAAAGGGCACTTTCGCGGCGCGAGGAGGGGACGATGCCTGGAACGGGCGTGATTGGCTTGGGGAACATGGGACTGGGCATGGCCGGCAGCCTGTTGCGGGCCGGCCTGCCGGTCACGGGCTTTGACCTGAGGGCGGAACGGCGCCACCTGCTGACGGACCTGGGCGGCAGTGCCGCCGCTTCGGGCAAGGAGGTGGGGGAAGATGCCGATCTGGTCTTTGTCATGGTCTTGCATGGGGCCCAGCTCATGGCCGTGCTGACCGGCCCCGATGGATTGCTGGCGGGATTGGCCGCTGGTGACACCGTGGCTGTCAGTGCCACCATCACGGCGGCTGAAGTGCGAAGGGCTGCAGACCTGTGTGCAGAACGCAATGTGCATCTTCTGGACTGTCCGGTTAGCGGCGGCCCGGCCGGAGCCGCTGCCGGGACCTTGGCCATGATGGTGGCGGGTCCTGCAGAGGTGCTGGCGCGGCACCGGCAGATCTTTGATGCCGTGGGCGGCAAGGTCATGCACGTCTCGCCTGAGGTGGGCCAGGGCCAGATCGTGAAGGCTGCCCTGCAGGCCCTGATTGGCGTCACCTTCGCCGGTGTGCTGGAAGCCTTGGTGCTGGGCAGCAAGGCCGGCATTGCCGGGGATGTGCTGCAGGAGGCGTTCCGGGCCAGCCATGTCTCCAGCCCCTTGATTCAGGACTGCATTGACAAAGTGCGGGCCCGCACTTTTAGGGGCACGGGCAGCCACATCTCCACTTTGCACAAGGACTTGCGCCTCACCATGGACCTGGCCCATGAAGCAGGAGTCAGCCTGTTCACCACGGCCGCGGCCTTGGAGCTGTTTCAGGCTTCCATGAACACGTACCCTGCCGAAGACAACTGGGCGGCCGTCAAGGTGCTGGAGCACATGGCCAGAACGGAGGTGCATTGAGGTGGCGCAACTGGGAGTCATTACAGACGGCATTGATCAGGATCTGGCTGTGGCCGTGGCCCAGCTGCGGGCTGCCGGCCTGACGGGCGCGGAACTGCAGTGCGTGGGAAACAGAGAAGTGGGCGATCTGACCGCGTCGCAGGTGCAGGAAATCACCGACCTGCAGGCGCGGCAGCCGTTTCAGGTGACCTGCATTTCCCGCCATGTCTTCAGCGGCATGTCGGTTTTCGCCACAGAAGTCTCGGATCCACTGTATCTGGCCCAGCTGCAGGCTTTGCACCGGTGCATGGATCTGGCCCAGCGGCTGCGGGCGCCCCTGGTCCGCATTATGAGTTTCCGCAAGGAAATGATTCTCTTCGGAGACCAGGGGGCCGAACAATGGGTGGTGGCCAGTGGAGCCTGGGATCGGCTGCTGCGCCTCATGGAACCCGCTGTCCAGGTGGCTGCCGACCGGCAGCAGATGTTGGCAGTTGAGACCGGCAACACGGGCATGGTGTGCTCCGCCGCCCTGGGCCGCCGCCTGGTGGAAGACATGGGCCACCCGGAATGTCTCCGGGTGCTGTGGGATCCGGTGAACTGTCTGTATGCCGGGGAAATGGCCTACCCGGATGGGTATCAGCAGCTGGCGGACGGTTACGTGGGGCACATTCACATGAAGGATGCCGCGGTGGATCCGGCCCGGGCCCATGTATCCTTCCGACCGCTGGGTCAGGGGGACATGGCCGCGATCCTGCCATGTCTGGCTCAGGCTCTGCAGCAGGACGGCTACGATGGCACCCTGTCGCTGGAGAGTGTGTACCGGCCTGCAGGCGGGACGTCCGCGGACGGATTCCGGCAATCCGCGGATCTCTTCAAGGAACTGTTCGGCTGACTGTGCCGCCCAGCTTCCCTGTGGCGGCCTGGGCGCCGGATCACCAGTCTCCCGGCTGGGCCGCGTGCAGTGACCAACGGGCCTGGACATCCAAGTCCAGGCCCTCTGTCCTGGGCGGAGCGTTCTGCGCCTGGAAGTATGCGGCCGCCCCAATCATGGCGGCGTTGTCCGTGCACAGATCCAGAGGGGGGATGTGCAGGGCCACACCCAGTTCCTGACAGCGATGCCGGGCTTCCTGCCGCAGCTGTTGATTGGCGCTGACCCCGCCACACAGCCCCACGCCGACCGCGTTGGAGGCTTGCACGGCATCGGCGACTCGGTCCAGGAGCACGCCGGCCACGCGGCCTTGAAATGCTGCAGCCAGGTCACTGGCCACTTGCGGCGGGCCTGCCGCCTCATCCGTGGCCAGGTGCAGCCCAGCCCGTTGCGCCTCGTGCACCATGAATGTCTTGAGGCCGGAGAAACTGAAGTCAAAGCGATGGTCGGCGTCGTGTTGCAAGGGATACGGCAGGCTGTGGCGGTCAGGCTGCCCCTGCGCGGCCGCTGTCTGAATGGCGGGGCCTCCAGGAAAACCCAGGCCCAGAATGCGGGCCACCTTGTCAAAGGCCTCCCCGGCTGCGTCATCCAGGGTGCTGCCCAGCAGCCGGAACTGCCCCACATCCGACATCAGGACCAGATCCGTGTGGCCGCCGGAGGCGATCAGTATGATCAGCGGAAATTGCACGTCGGGCACAGGTTCTCCAGGCCCCGGCTGCAGCCACAGGCTGTAGACGTGCCCCGCCAGGTGATTGATGCCCCAGAGAGGCACACCGCTGGTCAGATGCAGACCCTTGGCCATGTTGACCCCTACCATCAGGCTGCCGACCAACCCCGGCCCACAGGTCACGGCCAGGGCATTCACCTGGGAGACGGATTCGAGGCCCGCCTGGCCCAGAGCCTGCCGCACCACCCTGTCGATGCACAGCACATGCTGGCGGCTGGCCACCTCGGGGAACACGCCGCCAAAGCGGGCATGCAGCTCTATCTGGGAGGCAACCACATTGGAGAGAATCTGCCGTCCGTCTGCCACGACTGCGGCTGCAGTCTCATCGCAGCTGGTCTCTATGGCCAGAACGCGCATCGGGGAGGAAGATGCCGGAGCCAGGGCCGCTCCGAGTGGCCCCGGGCACAATGGCATGAAGGGAAATGTGCAGGCGGCAATGCAGCTATGACCAGGCCTCGGCTTCCGTGACCCGCCTTTGAAAGCCGGCCCGCGGGTGGGGTGCGTCTTCGATCACGGGCTCCGGCTCCCGGGCCGCCACCATGCGCCGGATGAGGCGTTCCCGCAAGATGTTGCAGGTTTCCCGATGGGATTCCAGACCGATCAGGTTGGTCAGTTCGTAGGGGTCGTGCGCCAGGTCGTACAACTCCGACTCCACATAAGTGTCCGCTGCCGGCGCTTCGTTGCCTCCCAGCCCTGGAGCCTCCACACAATACTTCCAGCGTGGGGTGCGAACGGCTCTGGCCACTTGCGCTTCGCTGATCTGGATGAAGACCTCTTCCTGCCAGTCCGCCTCCGGATCCTTGACTATGGGCAGGATCGAGTCTCCTTGCATCTGCCGTGGAATGGGGAGCCCGGCCGCGTCCAGGAGCGTGGGCGGCAGATCCACCAGGCTCACCAGCTTGTCCACCCGGCCCCGGTTGCTGAACCCCGGTCCGGACAGGGCCGTGGGCACCCGCACGGAGGACTCATGGCAGGACCGCTTGTATTCGCTGTTGCGGGTCTTGAAGTGGCAGCCATGATCCGATGTGTACAGAATGATGGTGTTGTCCAGCATGTCCAGACTGCGCAAGGCATCCCGCAACCGGCCCAGAGCCTCATCCAGTCTCTTCACCATGCCGTAGTACCCCCCCAGATGCTGCTGGGTAGATCCTCCCAGGGCTGCCAGATCCGGGGGAGTCCAGCGCCCCGCGTACCGTTCCCTGTACCCTTCCGGCGGCGGATAGTCGTCCAGATGGTTCTGGTGATGGGGCTCTATGTAGGACAGGAACAGAAAGAAAGGGTGTTCCTGGTGGTCGTTGATGTAGCGGATGGCGGCATCCGTCTGCCCGTCCACCCTGTAGCCCGGCAGCTTGACCGGCTGGTGGTCGTTGTCATACATGACGCAGTCATAGGCGTTGGATGTGAACTCCAGAGTGTTGGAGGCCAGCCAGTAGTCATAGCCGCCGCGGGCGTCCGCAGCGACAGGGCCTCTTTCCCCGGGCCGACCCAGATGCCATTTGCCTATGTAGGCAGTGTCGTGGCCGGCGGCCCGGAAGAAGTGGGCCAAGGTGCGCAGCTCCGGGTTGAGTGGAATGCCGTTGCGCCAGCAGCCGGTCTCCGTGGCATACATGCCGGTTTGCAGGCAGGAACGGGCCGGGCCGCACACGGGCTGACAGGTAAAGGCCTGGGCCAGATGTGTGCCGCCTTGGGCCATGGCATCGAAGTTGGGGGTGAGATCCAGCGGGTTGCCATGCAGGCCGGAAGTGTCCCAGCGTTGCTGGTCCGTGAAGAAGACAATTACGTTGGGTCTGCGCATGGGATGGATCTCCTGGGCAACGTGAGGCTTCCCGGTATGAGGAAAAGCGTGTGGGACGTGCATCCCCAAGCAACAACGGCACTGTGCCATGACAGACGAAAGCGACACGCCCTTGGATCTGCGCAGCCCTTGCGGCAGCCAAGGAAATATCGTTTCCATACCGACTGCACGCAATGTATCACAATCTCACCCCGAATCTGTACGGCGCACGGTGCGTCTGCGCCGGCTGCCGGAAAGCCTCACAAGGCTCTGTCACGGGCCTGCACGCAACAGGGACATGCCGGGTCCAGGGCCAGAGCGCGAGACGCCCCACCCGGCGTGTCGTGTTGCGGCAGGGAGTTCACGGTCCAGGGCCGTGATCCAGACTGTGCCGTGTCTGCCGCGCCCGTGCACCAGGGGCCGCGCAAGGCACGTTGGAGTTGGATCGAAACGTGGGGCAGGCCACGGATCGCCAGGGCATGGTCTGCCGCATAACCAGGTCGGCCCAAGGCCCCTGGACCAAACCGGTCCGGAACGTCACGGCCAAGACCGGTCCGGACCGAAGCGTGCATGCGAACCGCTGGGGCCAGTGGGAGCAACGCTTGGCCTGCCAGTGCTGTCCCTTGATCAAAGTGGAGACGAGAGACACCCCCGCCAGACGCACACCGACTGTTGTGGGGGGTGGGGGGCTTGCGGTTTGACCCTGCAGGCCGACTGGAATGTGACCATCAACATGGCGGGGCGACACGTACTCCCTGGGGCCCCATGTTCCTTGTCCCTATCCTTGACTTCACTGCTGGGGCGACGCTGCGCGGGAACGGGCAGTCCTTTGATCCCGGATTCGTGCGGAAGAGTCTGTGTGGGCCACCCGCCGTCTTGTCCCGGCCTGCACAGTGACGAATCACGGGCGTCCTTTCCTGATTTCAATGCAACGGCGGGTCTGGCCATGGACATGGCTGTGGACCATCCTTGTCTGGCCGCGGAACTCAATGGCTGTGGGTGAGTCATCGGTATCTCGATGGCTGGGATTCCGGGCTGCGCCATATCGTCGCGTGAGCCCGGGCGGTATCACCACGGCCCGTTGATGCCCAGCCTTTTCCAGGAAAAAAAGGACAGCCAGTGCCAATCCATGCTCCTGGCTCTTCGGTATAATTGAATATCTTGACTCGCAAACATGCAAGGAATTTCCCATGAACAGGTTGAAATGGCTTTCAGCCTTGGCGATGGTGTGCGTAGCGCTTCTGGCTCTGGCCGGTTGCGCCCCTGCCGTCCCAGGCGCAGCACAGGCTCCCTCCGCCGCTGGCGATGCCGGAACCGCCGAAATGATGGAAGACAAGGTGTTGACCATCTTGTATTGGCAGGCAGCGTCGCTGCCCGGCCCCTACCTCTCGGGCGGCACCAAGGATCAGGATGCGGGGGCCATTACGCTGGAGCCTCTGGCCAACTATGCTCCGGATGGCAACCTGGTGCCCAAGCTGGCCTTGGAAATACCCACCCGTGAGAACGGTGGCGTGGTGGACAACGAGGGCGCATCGGGAGATGCCACCTCCATCACATGGACCTTGAAGCCCGGCGTGAAATGGTCCGACGGATCCGACCTGACCGCGGACGACGTGGTCTTCACGTGGGAGTATTGCACCCACCCCGATACCGGGTGCACGGCTGTGGATCTCTTTGACGGGGTCACGAACGTGGAAGCCGTGGATGACCAGACTGTCAAGGTCACCTTTGCCGGCTTTACACCCTATCCCTATCTGGCCTTTGTCACTGGCCAAGGACCCATCATTCAAAGGGCGCAGTTCGCAGCCTGCGTCGGCAGCGCCGCCCAGGAATGCAATGAGCAGAACACCATGCCGCACGGCACCGGTCCCTATCGCTTGACAGACTTCAAGGTCAACGACGTGGCCGTGTACGAACGCAACCCGCATTTCCATGGAGAGCCGGCCTACTTTGATCAGGTCATCTTCAAGGGCGGCGGAGACGCCGCGGCTGCGGCCCGGGCCGTCCTGGAGACTGGTGAGGCGGACTACGCCTGGAACCTGCAGGTGGAACCGCAGGTGCTGATGGACATGGAATCCAAGGGCAACGGTGAAATCATCAACGCCTTCGGAGGCTATGTGGAGCGAATATTGGTCAACCAGACCAACCCGGATCCGGAACTGGGCGATGACCGCTCCGCGTACATGGATGGCAACAACCCGCATCCTTTCCTGGTGGGCACCGCGATAGCCAAGGCCATGTCCATGTCGATTGACCGGTCCACCATTGCCGAAACCCTGTACGGCTTCGGCGGGCAGGCAACCTGCAACGTGATTCCGGGGCCCTCCTTCTACGTGTCCACCGCCAATGACAACTGCCTGACCCAAGACATAGAGGGTGCCAATGCCCTGCTGGACGAGGCCGGGATTGTCGACAGCGATGGCGACGGTGTGCGCGAATACAACGGCATGCCTCTGTCCGTGCGGTACCAGACCTCCACCAACACGGTGCGCCAGAAGACCCAGGCTTTGGTCAAGCAGTGGTGGGGCCAGATCGGCATTGAGACCGAGCTCCTGAACCATGACGCCAGCGTCTTCTTCGGCGGGGACCCCAACAGCCCGGACACCTACCAGAAGTTCTACACCGATGTCCAGATGTACACGACCGGACCTGCGATCGATCCGCAGATCCATCTGGGTCAGTGGCAGTGCGCATACATTCCGACGCCGGACAACGCCTGGGGCGGCGGCAACATCGCCCGCAACTGCAATCCGGAATACGACACGCTCTTCGCGGAACTTGTGGTCACCCCGGCTGGACCGGACCGGCAAGCGATCGTGAAGGCCCTGAATGACATGATGGTGCAGAACGGCATCCTCATTCCCCTGGTGCATCGCGGCACGGTGTCCGCCAAGGCCAACGGTCTGGAGAACATCCAGATCAACGGTTGGGACACCGAGATGTGGAACGTGCAAGACTGGGCCCGCGCCGAGTAGTCTGCACTCTGGTGTAGAAACCATCCGGGGACGGTGGGCGCCTTGTAGGGGTGGGCCCAGCTGTCTGTCCCCGGATGGTTTCGGCGCCGGGACCCTGCTCTCATGATTGAGGTCCGGTCCCGGCGGATCGCGAACACACGCAACGCTGCGGACAGCGCGGGCTTGCACAGTGGCGTGCTGCTCTGGGTTCGGTGCCCGGCCCGGGTGTCCACTCCAAGGCGAAGGGTCACACTGGGCCAGTTCGGTTGGAGTTGTTCAGTTTGGATCTTTACATGAGGACAAGTGACATGCTACGAGAAACCCTGTGGACGCGCCTGGTCTTGCTGCTGATTCCCTGGGCCCTGGCGGTGGCCGGTTGCGCCACCGTTGCGCCAGCTGCGGAAACGGCTGCCGAGGGGCCCGTCGAAATCACGGTGTGGATGGGCCAGTCCGAGACCGCGGACTGTATCGTGACCGAATCTGTGGACACCTTCAATGCCAAGCAAGACGAAGTCTTCGTCAATGTGGAACGCAAGGCCACGACCGACTCCCTGCGTCCGGCTCTGGCCGCCGGGGCTGGCCCTGACATCGTGCAACTGGGTGGCCCTGTATTCGCCGCCGAGCTGGCTCTGGCCGGGCAGCTGCTGCCCCTGGATGAGTATGCGGCCGAGTTGGGCTGGGCGGAGCTGTTCCATGACTGGGCCTTCAACATAGGCACCGTGGAAGGCCAACTGTACAGCCTGCCTCAGGAGCTGGAAACCTTGGTGCTCTTCTACAACAAGACGGTCTTTGAGGAGATGGGCTGGGAGCCTCCCACCAATCTCGCCGAGATGCGCGAGCTGGCCCAGGTCGTGCAGGAGGCGGGCCTGATTCCCTTTGCGGGGCAGTCCAGTGAGTGCTCGGTGTGCAACGAATGGTACGTCGGTGAATTCTTCAATCAGGTGGCGGGGCCGGACTTGGTCTACCAGGCCCTGACCGGTGAAGTCCCCTTCAACCATCCTGACTTTGTGCAAGCCATCGAGATCCACAACGAAATGATGCAGGCCGGCTACTACATGGGCAGCCTGGAGCGTTTCCAGGCGGCCACCTTCAGTGAGTTCACGACCGCCTTTGCCACCGGTGAAGCGGTCATGAACATGGAGGGGACCTGGTTCTATGGCCGGGAGAGCGAATATTTCGGCGACAGCTTCGAACATGGCAACGATTGGGACTGGGTGCCCAATCCCTCCCTGGACGGCACGCCCATCTTCGCGATTGGCCTGGGGGGAACGCAATCCATCAGCGGAAACTCTGCTCATCCCCGGGAAGCGGCCATGTACCTGACCCACTACTTCTCGCCGGAGATTCAGGGAACTCTGGCCGGAGCCTGCAACTACGGCACGGCACCCGTACGCGGCGTGGCGGAATTCATGGAAGGCGTGGACCCCCGCATGCAGGCCATTTTCGCGGACATGAACGATGCTTTCGAGCAAGGTGTCTATGGCTATACGCTGTGGACCTTCTTCCCGCCCAAGACCGACCTTTTCCTGTACGAGGAACTGGAAAAAGTGTGGTCTGGTCAGATGACCGCCGAAGAGTACCTGACCCTGGCCAATGACATCTTCCAGGAAGAGCTGGCAGCCGGCGCAGTGCCCCCCACCCCTGCGAGGTAGTCCTGTGGTCACATCCTGACCTGCAATCTGTCTGATTGATTCATGGCTGCACAGTCAGCCACCTTCGTTTCCCCGTCCCGGCGCGCTGGGGACAAGCTCAGGGCGCGCCGGGAATGGTGGGCGTGGATTTGCATCGCCCCCATCACCTTGGTCCACTTGGTGGTGGTGGTGGGGCCCGGCGTGTCCGGGCTGTACTTTTCCCTGACGGACTGGTCTGGCATTGGCGCCGCGGAGTTTGTGGGCCTGTCCAACTTCGTGGAGCTGCTGACGCGGGATCTGAACTTTCGGGCGGCCTTCCGGCACAATCTCCTGTGGATGGCCTTCTTCCTGACGGTGCCCATGGTGATGGCGCTGCTGGCGGCCAGTCTGCTGTCTCAGATTCGGCGCGGCGCCCTGTTGATCCGGTCGCTTTTCTACATGCCCTACGTGCTGCCTTCGATTGTGTCCGCCTTCACGTGGTCCATGCTGCTCAACCCCTCCTTGGGAGTCGGGGCCACACTGGACAAATGGGGCATCAAGGGGCTGGATCATCCCTGGCTGGGAGATTTCCGGACCGCCTTGGCGTCCATCGCCTTTGCAGACAACTGGCACTGGTGGGGATTTCTCTCCATTCTCTTTCTGACTGCCATGCAAGCCATTCCGGTGGACCTGTATGATGCGGCCAAGATGGACGGGGCCAATCGCTGGCAGCAATTCCGCAACGTGACCTTGCCTGGCATTCGCCCCACCATCCTGTTCATGCTCCTGATGACGGCCATATGGTCGTTCCTGTCATTCGACTATGTCTGGATATTGACCCAGGGCGGACCGGCCGGTTCCTCCGAGCTGGTCTCCTCCCATCTGTACAAGCAGGCCTTCCTGCGATTTGAGGCTGGCTATGCCGCCGCCATCGGCATGACCGTGTCGTTGATGGCCGCCTGCATTGTGGGCAGCTTCATCATTTTGCGGAACCGGGGCTGGGAGATCTGATGCGGGCTGTCTTTGGCCGGCGCGAGAATCTGGCCCCCAACTACATCATCCTGGGGCTGCTGTGCCTCTTTGCCCTGGCCCCCATCGCCATCCTGGTCTTCAACTCCCTGAAAACCAATCTGGAGATTGGCGAGAACTCCATCACCTTCCCCCGCGAGATCGTCTGGACCAACTATCCGGAGGCCTGGACCCAAGGCAAGTTCGCGGTCACGATGACCAACAGTGTCATTTTCGTCGCGGGCACGGTCACGAGCGTCATCCTCCTGGGAGGCCTGGCCGCGTATGCCTTGGCGCGGCTGAATCCCCGGGGCAGCGGCATGTACATGATCTACATGCTGACGCTGTCTACCATTCCCTTCTGGCTCTACGCGGTGCCCCTTTTCATTTTGTGGAAGACTCTGGCCCTGCTCAATACCCGCGCAGGGCTGATCATCATCTACACGGCCCTGAATTCCCCGTTTGCCATTTTCCTGCTCCGTTCCTTCCTCGTGAAATTCCCGGCGGACTTTGAGGACGCAGCCCGCGTGGACGGGGCCCGGGAGTGGCAGGTCCTGACGCGGATTGTGCTGCCCATCATGTGGCCCGGTTTGCTGACGGTAGCCTTGGTGGTGGCCCTCGGGGTATGGGGAGAATTCCAGATTGCGCTGATTTTCATGCAGCAGGATGAATTGATGCCGATTACCACCTCCTATTTCAATTTCATGCGGCGCTTCTCGCGGGATTGGTCTCTGACGTCCGCGGGAGCCGTGATGATGATTCTGCCGGTTCTGATCATTTTCCTGTTGCTGCAGCGACGGTTTGTGGAGGGGCTTACCCAAGGCGGATTGAAGTGACCACAACGCACCTCTGCATCCTTGAATTCCAGCCCATCGCCTGGATGGGGGGGGGAGCCTTGTCTGGCTGCTCCCACGGATATACTGTGCCTGCAGCGGTGCTGTCTTGAATTCCCCTCACGCCGAGGGCAGATCGTGCAGCGGGCATGCTGAATCCGGGGCCGCAGGTGGGCCGCCATCCATGAGTCAGGACCGAAGTCATCAAGGCAATGGCCGCGCAACCGGCAACAGGGGGCCAGATCTCCCTGTCCTGCTCCTGCGGCAGTGCAAGGCATTGACACAGGCACACCCGCCCCTGCGTACAGATCGCCTTGCCGGTGCAACCAGGAATCCCCGCCCGTGAGCCGATACCTGACGCGCCGGCTGCTCACTGCCGTGCCCACGCTGCTGGCCATCAGCTTCGTGATTTTCGCGGTGCTGGATTTGGCTCCGGGCGATCCCACGGGAGCCTTGCCCGAGACCATTCGCCCTGAAGTGCGGCAGATGATCCGCGAGGCCATGGGACTGGACAAGCCCATGCACATCAAGTACCTGCTCTGGGTCCGCCAGTTCTTCATCAATGAGCCGCTGGGCCTGCTGGAGAACATGCTGGGGATCTCCATGGGCGACAGCGCAAGCCGCCTGCGCGTCACGTCCTGGGGCAGCCGCGGCACGCCCGTTTTCGATCTGATCTGGGAACGCCTGCCCCAGACCTTGTGGGTGGTGGGACTGGCCTACGTGGTCTCGGTGCTGATGGCCATACCCATCGGGGTGCTTTCCGCCGTGCGCCAGTATTCCCTCCTGGATCAGGTGGGGACCCTCTTTTCCCTGATCGGCTATTCGGTCCCCACCTTCTTCACGGGGCTGGTGCTGATCATCATTTTCAGCGTGAATCTGCACTGGCTGCCTTCCATCTACGACACCAACCTGGTGGTGCGGGACTGGCCCAGCCTGGTGCAGCAGCTGAAGCAGATTGCCATGCCCGTGGCGGTGCTGGCTTTCTTCCAGACGGCCGCGATTGCCCGTTTCACGCGCTCTTCCATGCTGGACAACCTGAATCAGGATTATGTGCGGACCGTCCGGGCCAAGGGGTTTCGCGAACGGTTCATTGTCGTGCGGCATGTGCTGCGCAACAGCCTGATCCCGGTGGTCACGCTGGTGGCCCTGGGCATCCCCACCATTTTTGGCGGCGCCATCATCACGGAACAGATCTTCCGGGTGAACGGGCTGGGCCAACTGCTGATCAGCTCCATTCAGGTCAATGACATTCCCATGATTCAGACGGTGACGTTTATCTTTGCCGTGCTGATCGTGTTCTTCAACCTGGTGGCCGACATCGTGTACGGCATTCTGGACCCGCGTATTCGCTACACTTGAGGGAACATGACTGCCGACGCCGCTCCCGTGCCGATGCCGACTGCCGCCGATGCAGGGCTGGGACCGCCGCGCACCTTGCTGCGGGATGTGACCACCCGCTTCTTCCGCCATCGCCTGGCCGTGACGGGCCTGGTCCTGACCCTGCTGCTGGTCCTGGGCATTCTGGTGGTGCCGCTGTTCTACACCGTCTCGCCGGAATACATAGACATTGCCAAGGCCAACCGGCCTCCTTCCTGGGCGTCCCCCCTGGGCACCGACGATCTGGGACGGGACACCTTGGCCCGCAATCTCTACGGAGGCCGCATTTCCCTGGCGGTGGGCCTGGTGGCCATGCTGGTCTCCATATTCCTGGGCACTCTCATCGGTCTGCTGTCCGGCTATTTCCGGCGGTTGGACAATCCCCTGATGCGCTTCACGGACATGATGCTGGCCTTGCCCAGCCTGCCGCTGCTGATGGTCATCATCATGCTGTTCCGGGATGTGATGCGGCGCGCCCTGGGGCCCGAGCTGGGCATTTTCATGCTGGTGGTGTATGTCATCGGCGCCTTGGGCTGGATGCCCACCGCCCGGGTGGTGCGCAGCGCAGTGCTCTCCATCAAGGAAAAGGAATTCGTGGAGGCGGCTGTGAGCACGGGGGTCCAGCAGCACACGCTCCTGTGGCGGCACATTCTGCCCAACGTGCTCTCCCCCATCATCGTCTCCGCGACCCTGGGGGTGGCCAGCGCCATCCTGATAGAATCCGCACTGTCGTTCCTGGGACTGGGGTTTCCGCCGGATGTGCCCACGTGGGGACGGCTGCTCTTTGAAAACAAGGACTTCATTACCTACAATCCTTGGCTGATCGTGTGGCCGGGACTTTTCATCTCCCTCACGATTCTGAGCATCAATTTCATGGGGGACGGCCTGCGGGACGCCCTGGATCCGCGGCTGCGGACGTGACGCCGCGGCAGAGAGAGAGCGCCATGTCCGATGTCTATACGCTGGGTCTGGATGTCTCCACCACCGCCACCAAGGCTGTGATTGTGAATGAGACGGGCATGGTGGTGGGGGCTGCCGCACAGGAGTATGGGTTCGATGCGCCGCGGCCTCTCTGGTGTGAACAGGACCCGGCCCTGTTCTGGGAAGGCACGAAGGCCAGTGTACGGAGGGCCGCCGCGGCAGCCAGGATCGATTCCCGCCACATAGAGGCCATTGGCCTGACGGGGCAGATGCACGGTCTGGTGCTGCTGAATGGGGAGGGACAGGTGCTGCGGCCCTGCATCCTCTGGAATGACCAGCGCACTGGCGATCAATGTGCGGCCATTCGAGAGCGAGTGGGATTGGAGCGGCTCCTGGCGTTGACCGGAAACGATGCGCTGACCGGATTCACGGCTCCCAAAATCCTCTGGGTGCAGGAACAGGAACCGGACGTGTGGGCCCAGGCCCGCCATGTCCTGCTGCCCAAGGACTACGTGCGCTGGCAGCTGAGCGGAGAGTGCGCGACCGACGTGGCCGACGGCTCCGGCACGCTGCTCCTGGACCTGCAACAGCGGCGGTGGTCCGCAGAGATGCTGGAGGCGCTGGCCATTCCCAGCACATACATGCCCCAGGCCGTGGAAGGCACGGCGGTCTCCGCGCGGCTGTCCGCGGCGGCGGCCCAGGTATTGGGCCTGAGACCCGGCCTGCCCATCGCCGGCGGCGGCGGCGATCAGGCGGCGCAGGCCGTGGGCGTGGGTGCCGTGCAGGAAGGCCTGGCAGCCATCACGGTGGGCACCTCGGGCGTGGTCTTCGCGGCCTTGTCTCGGCCTCGGGTGGAACCCCAAGGCCGGCTGCATGCTTTCTGCCATGCTGTGCCCGACCGCTGGCACTTCATGGGCGTGATGCTGAGTGCGGCCGGCAGCCTGCGCTGGTTTCGGGACACGTTCGCGCCGGGCCGGAACTTTGGCGACCTGGTGGCTGACGCCGCGCAGATTCCGGCTGGCTGCGAAGGCTTGACCTTTCTGCCCTACCTGACCGGGGAGCGCACCCCGCATCCGGACCCGCTGGCGCGCGGGGCGTTCGTGGGCCTGACCGTGCGGCACACTTTGCCGCACCTGACCCGGGCGGTGCTGGAAGGGGTGGCCTGCGGGTTGAAGGATGGCTACGACCTGATGCTGGCCGCAGGTCTGCCCAAGTTGGCCAAAGTGCGGATTTCGGGCGGCGGCGCGCAGAGCCCTCTGTGGCGCCAGATCCTGGCGGATGTCCTGGACCAGGAGCTGGCCACGGTGGAAGAAGGCGAGGGCGCCGCGTTTGGAGCGGCCATCCTGGGCGGCGTGGCCGGCGGAATCTGGCCCGAGGTGGATGGCGTCACCCGGCAGGTGGTGACAGAGACCGGTCTGGTTGCGCCTGATGGGGACGGGGCGGCGGCCATGACCGAAGTCCATGCGCGATTCAAGGACCTGTATCCGTCCCTGGTTCCCTATTCCCAGCGGGTTGCCTAGGCCAATCCGCCGGCATCTGATGCGGAGAGGCAGGGTCGTGTGGCACAGGCCCGCGGTCTGGGCCCACCGGCGGCGGTCTGTGGCCCCTTGACACGCCGGAGATCAAGTTTTCGTTGCACCGCATGGCCAACATCCACAATCTCATTGTCAGGCTTCAGAGCGACGCCGCGGTCATCGACCAGACCGTTCACTGGGAACGCCAGATCCCCAAGGCGGCCCAATGGACGGCCTGGCCGGCCGGCCTGCATCCGGACCTGCAGCGGATGCTGGTGCAGCGCGGTCACAACCGGCTCTACACGCATCAAAGGGAAGTCTGGGATCTGGTCCGAGACGGCCAGGATGTCCTGATCACCACACCCACGGCCAGCGGCAAGACCCTGGCCTGCTACCTGCCGATCCTGGATCACCTGATCCGGAACCCACGGGCCTGTATGCTCTACTTGGCTCCGACCAAGGCGCTGGCTCAGGACCAGTGCCTGGAGCTGAAGCGATGGGCCGCGGATCTGCCGCCTGCCGCCAGTCTGGGCCCCCACCAGATTGAGACCTATGACGGGGACACGCCCCTGGAGGCCCGGCGTGCCATTCGGGCCCGGGTGCGTGTCATGATCAGCAATCCAGACATGCTGAATCGCAGCGTGCTGCCGTTTCACCACCGCACCTGGAAGGATTTTCTGGATCATCTGGCCTTCGTGTTCGTGGATGAGATCCACACGTACAGAGGGGTCTTTGGCAGCCATGTGGCCAATGTTTTCCTGAGGCTGGAACGGCTGCTGGACATGCACCAGCCCCATCGGCGCACGCAGTTTCTGGGGGCCAGCGCCACAGTGGCCAACGTGGAGGAGTTTTCCCGCAGACTGACAGGCCGGCACATGCGGATCGTCTCTCGCAGCGGCGCGCCCCAGGGGGAGAGACACGTCCTCTTTTGCAATCCCCCGGTGCGGAACGAAGAGACAGGCTGGCGAGACACCTACGGCGTGGTGCAAAAGATGGCGGCGCTGTGCCGGGAGACAGACGTGCAGTGCATCATCTTTGCCCGGACTCGCCGGGAGGTGGAGCTGGTGCTCACCGATCTGCAGGCCCAGCATCCGGATCGCATGCAGGCCGAGAAAGAGATTCGGGGATATCGCGGCGGGTATCTGCCCGCCTTGCGCCGCGAAATTGAGAAGGGACTGCGCGACCGCTCGATCAGGACCGTGGTGGCCACCAATGCGCTGGAGTTGGGCCTTGACATCGGGTCCCTGGAATGCGTCATCATGAAGGGGTATCCGGGCACCATCGCCAGCACCCGGCAGCAGGTGGGCCGGGCGGGCCGCCGCAGCGAAGCCTCGGTGGCGATTCTGGTGGCGGGCGGAGATCCGGTGGACCAGTATCTGATGAGCTGCCCGGAGTTTCTCTTTCACAGTTCGCCAGAACACGCCCTGATCAATCCCCGACATCCCTATGTCCTGCTGGACCACCTGGCGTGTGCCCTGGAGGAGAAGGGCATCCGCCTTGACCAGCAGCCGCCGGATCCATACGGCTGCGATGAATACATGGCGCGCGCCCTGAAATACCTGGCGCGACAGAAGAAGGTCTACCGCAAGGGGAACACATGGCTCCACATGGGGGAAGGCAGCCCGGCCAACCGGGTCCAACTGCGCAACATAGGCCACCTGTACGACATCTCGGAGGACTTGGGAGCAGGCACCCAGCGAACCATTGCCACCCTGGAATCCGATGTGGCGCCTCATTTCCTGCATCCGCAGGCCATCTATATCCATGACGGCCAGAGGTATCGGGTGGAGACACTGGACGCCAAGGCGCACAAGGCCCTGGTCAGGGCGCTGCCTCGGTCGGACCAGTTCACTGTTCCCGTCACCAGTTCCGAAGTGCAGGTGCTGGACATTGCCCAGCAGGAAGCCCGTGCCGGGGCCGTGGCCGGATTTGGCGATGTCAGAGTCCGGTCTCAGGTCGTGGCCTACAAGCTGATGCGTCGTTTCCGGAACGCGACAGGGAGATGGGCCACAGAGCAGATTTCCGTCTCCGCCGTGGATTGTCAGGAACAGAGTCTGACCACGCAGGCCTATTGGCTGCAGGTGCCCCGTCCGACCCAACGGCAACTGGAACAGCAAAGGCTGTGGCGGGACAGCGACAACGAATATGGTCCGCTCTGGCAGGAGCGGCGGGCGCAAGTGCGGGCGGAACGCGGCACCCTCTGCTCCCACTGCGGAAAACCCGAAGAGGCCGGCCGGCAGCATGACGTGCATCACATCCGGCCCTTCCGGACCTTCGGATATGTGCCTGGCCTGAATCGCAACGACCTGCTGGCCAATGCCCCGAGCAACCTGCGCATCCTGTGTCGGGACTGCCACCGCCGACTGGAGCCGTCGCAGCATCGGGGCATACGCGGGATTTCAGGACTGGGCACAGCTTTGCACAGTGTGGCGCCTTTCTACCTCATGTGCGATGTCCGGGACGTGGACATGTCGGAAAACATGGCCCAAGGCAGCGCCGCCACCCATGCCGCAGTCTCCCCAGCGGACTTCGATGCCTCGCTGGCGACCATCTTCATCTATGAGAACTTTGTCGGCGGCATGGGGTTTAGTCCCAAGCTGTACGATGTGCACGAGGAAGTCCTCCACCGCATTGAAAGCCGCATCCGCGCCTGTGCCTGTGACCGGGGCTGTCCGGCCTGCGTGGGACCCACGGAAGAGGGGGAACCCGATCCATCCGCCTCGGGTGTCACCCGCAAGAGCCTGACCCTGAGCCTGGTGATGGCCCTGCGCGCAGACCCCGCCCCCCTGTCCGCCGCGTAAAGCCCCCTCCCCACCCCGCATCCGGGCGCGGGTAGAATGGAGGTCCTGCTCACACAAGGAGTGCCGTCATGTCCCAGCCCGTCCGAGATTCCTTTGCACCAGTGCTGCCGTTGGCCGAGGTGCAGGCCAAAGGCCTGGTTTCCGCCAGCGTAGGCAAACGTATAGTGGCCCTGGTGTGGCACCAGGACCAGATCTACGCAGTGGACAATCGCTGTCCGCATATGGGCTTTCCCATGGATCAGGGGTCCTTGCGGAACGGCATCCTGACCTGCCACTGGCACCACGCCCGCTTTGATCTGCAGACCGGCGGCACCTTTGACTTGTGGGCCGACGACGTCCCTGCCTTTCCGGTGGAGGTTCGGGAGGGCACAGTCTGGGTGGATGTCGAGAGCCTGGGAGATCTGGAAGCGCAAGCCCAGGAACGGCTGCAGGCCGGACTGGAACGCAATCTTTCCCTGGTGGTGGGCAAGTCCGCCATCTTTCTGGAAGAACGCGGCGGCACCCGGGATCTGATTGAAGCCGGTCTGCGCTTTGGGTGCCAGTACCGGCAGGAAGGGTGGGGCCAGGGACTGACCATACTGGGCTGCATGGTGAACCTGCTGCCCAACCTGGATCGGGGAGAGCGCCCCCGGGCGCTCTTTCATGGGCTCGCGGCGGTGGCGGCCGAAACGGCCAGCGCCCCGTACCGCTACACCGTGAAGCCTCTGCCGGACGGGACTCAGGATCTGCCGCGGTTGCGCAGTTGGTTCCGACAGTTCATTGAGGTCCGGGATGCCGAAGGGGCCGAACGCTGCCTGATTTCCGCCATTCACGCTGGAGCGGACGGCCCCTTTCTGATGGACATGCTGGGCTCGGCCGCCACGGACCGCCGCTACATTGATGTCGGCCATCCCATGGACTTCACCAACAAGGCCTTCCAGATCCTGGACCACACGGGCTGGGCGGATGCGGAACTGGTGCTCACCAGTCTGGTGCGGGCCATGGCCATGGCCCGCCGCATGGAAGAGTCCAATGCGTGGCGTTCTCCCATTGATCTGGTCGCCCTGCTGAATGAGGCGTTCCTGCAGCTGGAGGAGGTGCTCGAGCGCGGAGCCACGCGGCAGGACGACTGGACAGGAGACCCGGAACTGGTGGAAACCCTCTTGTCCGCGGATCCCCAGGAGCTGATTGCCAGCATGCTGGCAGCGCTGCGGGCTGGCATGCCGCCCACCGAGCTGGCCCTGCACGTCTGCTACGCCGCGGCCACACGCATCGCCCGGTTCCATACCAGCAACGAGATTTCGGACTGGGACACAGCCCTGCATACCTTTACCTTTGCCAATGCCGTCCTGCAGGCCTACCAGCGAGCTCCGGTCACCACCCTGTTGCGGGGGGTGTTTGACGCCGCCATGAGTGTCTATCTGGATCGCTTTCTCAATATCCCTGCGGCGCGCATCCCTGTCGGCGACAAGAGCCGCCACATGCCGGACCAGGCCTTGGCCCAACTGGGGGCTCTCCTGAATCAGCAATACCGGGTGACTCCGGCAGCCGAGCTGGTGGCAGGGTTTGCCGCGCAGGCCGCCGACCCGCGCCGGCTGCGGGCCTCTCTGGGTCAATATCTGCTGCGTGAGGATCGGGATTTCCATACCATCCAGTGCATTGAAGCGGCCTTCGCCCTCCATGATGAACTGCGAGCCGGCAAGGGGGCCTGGCCTTGGCTGCAGCCGGATGTGCCCTTGATTGCCGCCGCCCGCTATTTGGCTGCGCATGCTCCCACCATGCGGGCCCAGGGCCAGACCTATGACATTGCACTGCGCTTGCATCGCGGCGAGAAAATGTTTGAAGGCTGAACGGCCGGTCTCGCCTCCAGCCGAGGCCGCCCATACAGGAAAGTATCCATCCCGCACGGTCGTTTCATGTTAGATTCTGACAGTGGGGAAAGGGCTGAGACGCCCTTCGGGCGCAAGGCGCTTGCCGCCCCGGGCAGGGCGCGGATCCGCAAGTCTGCCTTGCCTCTATGGCCAACAGAAGGATGAAGAAGCATGAAGGTGCTCGTAACGGGAGCCGCGGGTCGGCTGGGCGGTTTTGTGATCCAGGAGCTGATTCACCGTGGCTGTGAACCGGTTCTCTTTTCCCGTTCCGAGCCCAGGCATGAGTTCGACAACGTGCGATGGGTCCAAGGGGATCTGGAACACCACGACGACCTCGTGAGGGCCATGCAGGGCATTGATGTCGTGCAGCATCTGGGTGCCCGCCCCAACCCCACCGACCATCCGCGCATCCGCTCCAGAGCGCATGACTTTGACGCCACCTTCAAGTCCAACATGCTGGGCACCTACTACCTGATGCAGGCGGCGGTCGCGGCGGGCGTGGGCACCGTGGTCATGGCGGGCAGCAACTGCGCCCTGGGCCATGGGTTTCGCATCAGCCACACCGCTTTCCCGGTCAAGCGCCTGCCCATCGACGAAGAGCATCCCACAGCCGTGGAAGACACGTACAGCTACTCCAAGCTGGCCGGGGAGGAGCTGCTGGCCAGCTACACCCGGGCCTATGGAATCCGTACCTACGCAACCCGCATCTGCGGGATCTTTCCGCCGGAGCGCCGCGCCGACCTGGCCCACAACGCCAAGCCGGCCCAAGGCTGGAATGAGGTATGTGGTGCTGGATTGCCAGCGAAGACGTGGCTACCGCCCACTGCATGATCCAGCACGCCGCGGACCGCCTGCCTCCCCACGATGTCTATTTCCTGAATGCGGACGACACCACGGCCCTGGAGCCCTCGCTGGAACTGGTGGAGGCCTACCGGCCGGACCTGGAACCCTTGGTGTATCGTCTGGACGGCCACCAGTCCCTGATCAGCGCGGACAAGCTGAAGAAGGCTGTGGGCTGGTCTCCTGGGCCTTCCTGGAGGGAACTGCTGTAGGCCAGTCGCCCGCTGCGGCCCCCACTCCCCCACTGTCCGGGGCCATGGCGCCGGCGGGGGGCAATGCGAGCTTCGGGAGAGTGGACAGAGGCACATCCTGCGGACATCGGAGCGCCATGCAGGAAAGTGCACGTTGTCCCGTGACGCGCCTGGACTTGGCGAGCGCCTGCGCTGCAACTGCGGAGACAGGGAACCCAGACCGGACCCAAGGCTCCCTCCGCTACGGGGTGGCTTTGGATTGGAGCAGCATCATTACTTCGGCCCTGTCATCTCCCGCATTCTGCATGGCCTGATACAGCTCACCGAGAGTGGGCATCTCGTCCAGGGTCCTGCCTTCCAAGGTTGCCCGGCAACTTTCCACTTCGTGGGGCTCCAGCAGAACAGCCGCCAGCTCCAGCAAGGCCTTTCGCCTTCCTTTCACTTCGCCTTCCGCTTCGCCTTCCGCTCGGCCTTCCGCAATCCAGATGTCCAGTTGAGTCTGCAACATCTCCTGCGCCATGATCAGATCCTCCAGCGTATTGATGGATTCCCATTCTACGTCAAGATTCAGTGGTGTTCCGTCAGGCCCCATCGAATGCTGCCAGCGGCTCATGGTCGCGGCAGTGAAGGAAAAGAGGGTCCTGCGCAATTCCGGGTCCTTGTTGACCACGAGATATTTTCGCAAGGCTGCCGCGTAGTTGAAGTCGTTGTGGCGGCCCGTGCGCTCAATATCGAATATGGCCCGCAACAAAGGTCGTGTCGGCAAACGACTGGGCTCCATATGGAGCATGTCGTAGTGAATCCAGGGCAGAGGGAATTTGTGGGCCAACCCGCCTGCAAACAGGCTTTCCAAGGGCTTGGGCTGCCACTTCTGTCTGCCGTTGTACAGGGATACAAGAATGGGTACAGGCAGTCCTGTCTGCAGCGTGTACTCCTGGGTCTCCAATCCAGCCAGCAGATGCATGAACGCATAGGTGTACTGGCGCAGGGCCAGCGCCGCATCCGTCGAGGATTGGAATTCCATCATCAACAGCAACCCTTCGCAGCGGTCGGTGCGAAAGAACCAGGCGTGATCCGCCAGACGCAGGGTCAGTTCCTCCGTCAGGTATTCGACCTTGTGTGGCACCACCGAATCCGGCACCACCTCCCCTAGATCCAGCAGGTCGCTGAATTGCCGCGTCCATTCCAGATTGACGGCTTTGGGACGATGCAGTCTCTTGTACCGTCTGTCGTGGAGAGGCATGGTCTTGGCTCCAACGGGTTCGTCCAGCAGGCGTCATGGGTGAAGCATGGAAATCGGTTTGGAAACTCTCGGTTCCAAGCCTGGGGCATACGGAACCGGAAGCTTCCACATGCACTTCACCCGAAACGCGAAAACAAAATGGATGTCATGCAATTCACAACACCCAAACAGAGGATATGCGATTTGTCCGAAAACACAGCATATCAGTTGCAGCATTGCCGGTGCGCATATCCCTGACGCCATATCTATGGCTGCGCCACAGGTTCCCCGCGCACGGGTATCTGGCACTCTGACATCATGAGGGCCGGACCTTGACTGGTGAAGGTTGCCGCAACCCAGAACATGCGGGTTCGGAGGGTCTCGGGGTGTCTTGTCAGCCAACACGCAGGAGCGGGGGCAGGACCCCACCCGTGCCGGAATCCCCTTGGTGGCCCTGGGGTTTGCCCATCAGATGTGAGCGCAGGACTGTGCAGGGGCCCAAAGGTCCAGGTTCACAGGAATCCGCGCGACGGGGATGCCATGCCTCTGGTCCTCAGGGGGAATGGTCTGGGTCTGGCTCCACATGGAGTCCCGACAACCAGATCCGGGTTTGCAGGGCGTTGGCGTTGTCCCCGCCAATGCCTCCCTGATTCAATCCCTGTGTCCACATGTACCACAGGGTGTCTCTGGACTCTGGGCCCGCTGCGATCGGACGGCTCTCCTCAATGACTGGCAGCCAGTGAGCCGCCGTGGGGTCCAGTCCCGTGAGCCGTTGCGCCGGGGCCATCAAGTCCAGCGCGCCCGGCCGCAGCCGGGCATGATGCAGTTCCTGGTCGGGGTCGAACCAGGCAGTTGCCTGACCATCCGGTTTCTGTGCAAAGAGCAGATGCAGATCGCCATGGAGGTCAAAAGCCATGGCCAGCGAGCGTCCTCCCCGCAGGTCAAAGGCCTTCATTGCGGGCCCTGGAGACATCCCTGACGGACCTGCCTCCGACAGAGCGTACAGCAGTCCACAGGGATGCTGGGGATGCACCACATACACCCACGGCGTGCCTTCTGCATCCAAGGTCAGGCTGTTCAGACGCATGCCTCCTTGCGGGACAGCGCAGAAAGGGATGGCGGTGGTCATGGTCACGGGTTCCGCCACGGGTTCATCCTGGGCATTCCACCAGACATGTCCGCCATCGTGGGAGCGGAGATGGACGGCTGCATAGGTCAGACAATCTGCCGCCTGCCCCGATTCGCCGTAGTGAAACTGGAACAGCAGATGCAGCTGGCCCCTGGCATCTGCCGCGAGGGACTGCATGAAGTGACAGTAGCCCGATGTGGGGCTTTCCGCCAGAGGCACGGGCTCACTCCAGGCCGCCCCCAGCGGCTTTTGTCGATAGAGCAGCTGCCAGCGAGGGGACCGGGAAGAGCGGAACGCCAGATGCAGAGTGCCGGCCGGATCACAGACCAGACTGGGATAGGAGGCCCGGGGGCCTACCGCCACCGGTTCCGACCAGCGATGCTTGTCCAGCGGGTTAGCCGCATCCGTCCAGCGGTGCAGAAAGTCCCCATGGTGGGCCCCGGACATGAAGTGCAGGCGGCCGCCCGGTGCCAAGGCCAAGGCCGGACCGCAGTGGTTGTCTACACCGGTGGCCAGGCAGACCGCGCCGTGCAATGCCCCGTTGCCGACATCCGCCACGCCCAGCATGACTCGCGCCGGGCCCCCTGTTGCCTGGGGCGCGTTCAACCAGCCCAGACAGAGATCCGACCCGCGCCGGATCAGCTTGTGGCTCAGGTCATAGCCAGTGCCGCGGTCGGACCCTTCTGCCGACAGCAGCACAGGAGCTCTCATTCACTGCTCTCCTTCGATGTCCGCCACCAGCTGCATGCTGTGAATGGTGTCCCGGATGTCGGTCAAGGGCTGCTGGCCGGTCCGAATGCAGTCGATGATGTGCCGGTGCATGGTCAAGGTGCCGTCGTAGGCCGCGGAGTCCTCCTTGGCGACATGAGCGATGTCATGTCCGGCCACCTCCTCCTTCCTGGCATTGTCCAGCAGGAAGGTGATCTGACCCGGGATGTCCATGTAGCAGCCGATGCCTGCCGCGTGCAACTGCGCACCCAGAATGCGGCCGCCCGAGGCCCGTGTCGCCAGAATCATGCCGGTGGCGTCGTTGTCGAATGCAATCAGAGCGTTGTATACGTTCCAGTGGTCGCTGTCGAACTTGGACCGTTGGGCATGGACTGCGGCGGGCTCGCCGCCGGCCATGAAACGCACCAGATCCACGATGTGGCAGATGTCGTTCCACAGGGTGGTCGTGAAACCGCCGGCCTCTTCCCCCAAGAGCTGTTTGTGGAAAATGCCGGCAGCGAGAGAGACCGGGCCGCGTTGCCGCACTTGAGCCATGGCAGCCTCCACCACCGCGGCGTGGCGCCGCTGAAACCCCACCGGGCACCAGACATCATTGGCTACGGCCGCATCCCGGATCTGGGTCACTTCCTCCATGTTGGCTCCCGGGGGCTTTTCAATGAAGACGTGCTTGCCTGCGTGCAGGCAGTCCAGCACTGGTCCCAGGGCCCACTGTTCATTCATGACGCAATAGACCACATCCGGATCTGCCTTTTCCAACATTTCCAGGTGATGGGTGTAGACCTGCGGAAACCCGTACTGGCTCACGACCAGATCCAGGCGTTCCTCGTCCAGTTCACAGACGCTGGTCATGGCGACTTCCGGCAACCGCGCCACATTGGGATAATGGGCTCCGCGGCTGCGCGGGCCAGCCCCGACAAAGGCGGCCTTCAAGAGAATATCCGACATGCTTTCCTTTCCTTTTGGCATGAGACACGACTACAGCCGAGCCTGCAAATGGATGACATAGCGAACATCACAGCGGGTCAGGTCAATCACTGAATCCACAGGCTCCCCCACGTACTCTGCGTGGAAGCTGACCGGCCCCGAGAAATCCTGGGCCCTGAGGGCCGTCAGCACGGCAAGCCAGTCCACCAGACCGTGGCCCATGCGGACACACTGGGAGGCCCACCCGGTCCGGCCTTCTCTGTGGACCGGCACATGCTGCAAGTCCTTGAAGGCACAGACAGCCAGATGCGACCGCATGATGTCCAGAGCCATGTCAGGTGGTTCCCCGCAGATGGAAAGATGGCCCGGATCCGCGAAGAGCGCCACCTGGGCTGGATCGAAATCCTGCACCAAGTGCATGGCCGCACTGCCGTTAAGGCCCATGGATCGGCCGGAATGATTGTGGACCAGGGTGGCGACTCCGTATTCTGCAGACAGTTCCGCGAACTGGGTCAGGTCGTCACGCACTCTGGCCACTGTATCCCAATACGGCTCCGCCGGGCTCCAATGCCAATACCCCACCTTGATGTATTGCACACCTGCCGCCGCACAGCCCGCGAAGACTGGCCTGATCTCAGGGGCTTTGGGATCCGTGAAGCTGGTGGGCAGAGTGATCAGGGGGATGGCAAGCCCCTCCTGCTGGAACAAGGCGGCGGCTGCAGGCAAGTCCGATTCGGCATTCTGCGGAGTCACCGGGTAGCCAGGGCGTACACACAGGTCTGCTCCCTGGACCCCGGCCTTCTGCAAGGCGTGCATGATGCCTCGCAAGTCCAACCCTTCCAGGTGTTTGGTAAACATCACATATTGCATTGTGGGGAGAGTTCCTTTGAAGCAGATAGGGGAAACAGGAGGGGCTCATATGCACAAGCACGCATATAGTGCAATGGTCACAGTGCCAGGGGTTGCGGCACGGTGCGGGGCGTTCTCCACGGAGACCCTGACGCCCCGTGCACAGGATATGCAGAAGTTTGTGCACTCATGTATACAAGTCCCCAATAGGATTGTAACCTGCCTGGGGAAATCCGAACTCATGCAGCTTCGGTGCAAGGCGATGCCAGGAGGGGGTGCGGTCCCTGCATGAAACCCCGCAAGCACCATGCTCCTCTGCATGTTTTCTGAACTCTTCTCCCCCGAGGAGTCCGTGAAGGCAGAGGATCCGGGAATCAGGACGGAAGCACGCACAGACAGCGTTTCCCCCAACGGGAGTCAACAGGATTGAATCTGGTTTTTCGACCGCGCACAGATGGCTGCAATCATGGCCGGAACTTCAGACAACACAGACCTGCACCTGACCCCCTGTGTCCTTGCCCGCCATGCCCCCTGTGCATGACAGGCGCGCACACGCCGTATACGAGGCCATCCAGCCCGACTTGGTGATTCTCGTCGGTGCTCGTGCCCGGGGGATCACCGTCCTGATTGGGACATCAATCTGCTGGTTTTGACGTCAGATCGGGATCGGGAATTTTATGGCAAGGCTTCCCGTGCGACGTACCGAACCGCAGGTGAATTGCATGATCCGGAAGTCAACGTGGCATTGGCCAGAATGAGTCCTGTGCAGTTAACGCGGTTGCCAAGGTGGGGAGCGGGAAGACCTGCAGGCTAGGCGCAAGGCGCGGATCGAACTGCAGACCTGATGGGCGTGCAAAACCCGGGGAACCTCGGCTGCAGGGCCGGATTCCCGCGTTGGGCGCCGCACATTGTCGGCCATGCCGGCACCTCTCTCTGGCAATGTGCCGGTCCGGGTCTGGACATCCCGCCGGACAGGCAGGTGGTGCATCTGCGCGGCCATGCCGAAGACTGCCATCGCAGCCCTAAGCCGTGTTGCAGCGAAGAGCAGGCACTGGTGCGCTCTGCTCAGATCCAGACTGCCCCCATCGGCCAACCTGCTTGCTCCTGCAGGGGATGCCCGTCAAGGTGATCAAACGGGCTGCGCCGGAAAGGTCAGTTGCAGGAAGCGATTGTCACTCCTCGGCCAGATCCGCGGTCAATCCGGTGTCGAATGCTGACGCCGGCATCCGAATTCCGCAGCCTGTTACAATGGCTTCATCCCCAGCAGGCATGGCCTGACCCCTATTCACGGCACTGGGTGCAACTGCGGATTGCGCTCGGGCGATTGGCCAGACGCTGTGCACCGCTGGTGCAAATCGCTCACAGAGGAGGACAGTCATGAATGGCAAGGTTTCGCGTCGCAGCTTTCTCAGGACCGCAGGCGGAGGGCTGGTCCTCTCCGTCTTGAGTGCCTGCGTAGCGCCCCTGGCCGCGGGCGGGGAAGAAACCGAACAGATGGCGGAATCGGTAACGGTGCAGCTGATGTTCTGGCCCGTCGGGGGGGAAAGAGGAATTGCCGCCATGCAGAAGGCCTTGGCGCCTTTCCAGGAAGCCCATCCCCATGTCGAGGTGGAGCAACTGGCCACTCCATGGGGCGACTTGCATGACAAGTTCCTGACCACCGCCGCCGGCGGAGTGCCCCCGGATGTGTCGGCGGCGGACAATTACTACCTTACCCAATTCGCCTCCAAGGGGATCCTGCTGGCATTGGACGACCGGGTGGCGGGCGATGACAGTGTCAGCGGCGACGACTACTTCGAAGCCGCCTGGAACGAAGGTGTATGGTCCGGGCAACGATGGTCAATGCCCTACATAGGCAGCACCCGGGTGCTGTACTTCAATGTCGATCTGTTTGAGGCCAAGGGCATTGCCCGACCCGACGAACAGTGGGAAGCCGGCACCTGGACCTGGGAGGCCTTCCTTGAATCGGCCCAGGCTCTTACGGACAAGTCCGGAGAACCCATGGATGCCATTTACGGGTGCACCGCCGACACCTCCATGTGGGGTGCCTTGCCCCCTTGGATCTGGGGAGCGGGCGGACATCTGCTCAACGACGATCGCACCGAATGCCTCATGAATTCGGCGGAATCGGTGGAGGCCATCCAGTTCTGCCAAGACCTGATCCATGCCCACGGCGTTGCGCCCTCACGCGAGGCGACCCAGGATGTGGATCTCGTCGGCACCGGCCGCATAGGCATTTGGGCCTCTTGGCGGGGCCTGGTCATGCGGTACCGCAGCTTCGACTACACGTGGGAAGCCGTGCCGTTTCCGATGGGCGCCGAGGGCAAACTCACGCTGTACAAGGGCAACTCCATGGTAGTCGCCAAAGTGGGCCAGAATCTGGATGCAGCATGGGAACTGTGCAAGTACATGTCCAGCCAAGAGGCCGATGCCATCTGGATTTCCAATGGCGGGGCCACACCGCGGCGAGACAACATCGATGTCTTGCTGGCCAGCACTCCCCCCGAGAACAACTCCTATTTCTATACGCCTTTGGATGAAGGCTGGGCGCGCACCCTGCCCTTCAGTCCCCTTTGGATTGAATGGACCCGAGGGCTTGACCCATTCCTGGACCGGGTCTTCCTGGATGGAGAGGACGTGCAGGCCGTGATGGACGAGGCCGTGGTGGAAATCAACGACATTCTGCAAGGAGCCTAGTTTTCCGGGCCGATGCCCCATGGGGGGAAGAGCCGCAGGAAAAGCCCCGTCTTGAGGCACCGTTGCTCCAGCGCCTGACCCTGCCCCGAAGGTCGTCACGCTGCTCCGTGCGCTGGCGGCCTTCGGTGTTCGCGACTTCGTTTGGCCCGATGCGAGACAAGGCGCTGCGGCGCGGGCCTGGCACGCCCAGCCCATGTTCAAGCTGCGTTATGCCCAGTTGGAAGAGCTGCATGGCTGGCTCTTCGTGTCCCCTTGGATATTCGGTTTCCTGGCCTTCATTTTGGGCCCCATGTTGGCGTCGGTGTATCTGGCCTTTACCAACTGGGACATTCTGACCCCTGCCCAAATGGTGGGCATCGACAATTTCGTCAAGCTGGCCACCGATGATCCTCTGGTGGGACAGGCCCTGAAGGTCACATCCATCTATGCCTTGATCTCCATTCCCCTGCAGGTTGTGCTGGGACTGATCCTGGCCCTGTTGCTGAACGAGAAAATCAGGGCCATGTCTTTCGTGCGCACGGTGTTCTACCTGCCCAGCGTAGTGTCCGGCGTGGCCGTGGCGCTCCTGTGGAGATGGATTTTCAGCCCTGATTTCGGCCTGTTGAATGCAGGTCTGCACCTGATCGGAATTCAAGGCCCGGCCTGGCTGGTCGACAGCCGCACGGCTCTGGCCGCGCTGATCCTGATGAGCCTGTGGGGCGTGGGTGGCGGAATGATCATTTTCCTGGCTGGTCTGCAGGGGGTGCCTACCGCCTTGTACGAGGCCGCCGAAGTGGATGGGGCCAACAGCTGGGTCCGGTTCTGGCACATCACCTTGCCCATGATTTCGCCGGTCATTCTCTTTCAGACCATCATCGGCATCATCGGGGCGCTCCAGGTGTTTACCGAAGCGTATGTCATGACGGATGGCGGCCCCAAGAACGCCACGCTCTTCTTCATGCTCTATCTCTATCGCAACGCCTTTGAGTTCCTCAAGATGGGCTACGCCTCCGCCTTGGCCTGGGTGCTCTTTGTGTACATTCTGGCGTTGACGCTGCTGGTGCTGCGCTTCTCCGCCGCATGGGTCTACTACGAAGGCGCTGCGGCCCGGGGCGAGACCTGATGGCCTCCTCCTCGACTGCCCTCGCTTCGACGGCCCCGGGGGCACACTGGCGCACCAACCGGCGTCTGCATTACGCGGTGAAGATGACCTGTGTATATGTGCTGCTGGCGATAGGGGGCGTTTTTGTCTCGATTCCCTTCCTTTGGATGCTCTCCACGTCTGTCAAGACCTTGGGGCAGACCTTCATCTTTCCCCCCATTTGGTTCCCTCAGCCAGCCCAGTTCTCCAACTATCCGAAAGTCTTTGACGTACTGCCTTTTCTCCGCTATTTCGTCAACACGGTGTTCATCACCGGACTCAGCGTGGCCGGCATCCTGTTTGCCAGCAGCCTGGCCGGGTTCTCGTTTGCACGGCTGCGATGGCGAGGCAACTCCATCCTGTTCGTGATCGTCTTGAGCACCATGATGCTGCCTCCGCAGGTCACCATGATTCCGAAGTTCATTCTCTTTCGCCATCTGGAGTGGCTGGACTCCTACAAGCCGCTCATTGTCCCCTCGCTGTTCGGGACCGGCTTTCAAATTTTCCTGTTTCGCCAATTTTTCGCGGCGATTCCGAAGGAGATCGACGAAGCCGCCCACATGGATGGATGTGGGTTCATCCGGACCTATGGGCGCATCATTCTCCCGTTGTCCGGCCCGGCCATCATCACCGGGTTTCTCTTCTCGTTTCGGTATCACTGGAACGACTTTCTGGAGCCGCTGATCTATATCAACAGTCATGACAAGTTCACGCTGGCCTTGGGCCTGCGGCTGTTTCAGGGGGAATTCTCGACGAACTGGCCTTTGCTGATGGCCGCTTCGACGATCGCCATGCTGCCTGTCCTGCTGACCTTCTACTTCGGACAGCGCTATTTCATTCAGGGCATCGTGGTTTCCGGCGTCAAGGGCTGAATCGGCAGGGCAACGGGCACTCCGGCTCGGGCGTCAGAGTCCGCGGCGACGGGTTTTCTCGCAGGCCACTGCCGGGGCTGCCCCTCCTCTGGGGCATCTGCCGAGGGGTGGGAAAACTCGCCACGGCAGGTGGGGCATTCCGCGTGGGCGGAAGGACAGTACCGACGTACCGCTTCCAGCAATCCTGATGCGGATTGCTGTCAGGGAACAATTCGTTGTGACTGAATCCTGGCTTTCGATCTCGTCACGAGCCTCTCAGGCCTTCTCAAGGAGCATGCAGCCCGTATAGGCAATTCCAAGTCCAGAGTCCCAGACTGAGGCGCACCGCCACCCCCAAGCAGGATGTGTCGGCCTGCGTGCGGACCCGACCGCGGCCTGAAGTCCGAAGGCAGGGTGCAGGACCCGTCTGCAGCCTGCTCCGCGACAGCCTCAAAGGACGTTGTAGATGTTCAGGGACAGCGTCACCAGTCCACCGAGCAAGGCCAGGAAGGTCACGAAAATCCCGACCATCCAGCGAATGATGCGGCTTTCCAGATTGCCCATGTCCTGGGTGAGTCGGCTCTCCAGGCTGCTTACCTCCTGGGTGAGTCGGCTTTCCAGGCTGCCCATGTCCCGACGCAAGTCAGCCATGTCCTGACGGGTCGCAAATTGCGACCAGTCTGGAATGTGAGATGCCACGGCTTCCGCGTGCGCGTCTGCCATGCCGGCATCCCGCAGTTCCCTCAACGCCGCCTTGTTGATCATCTCCATGTCTCTCTTCTCCCGGTCACGCTGGGCCGATCCGTCCCGCACCTTGGCGCAACAGCCCAGACACCCGCGTGGCGTCTGTCGTCCGCAGGGTCCTGCAGGCCGTTCTTGACGGTCCTCACTCTATCACGTTCCGATGACCTGCTCCCGCTCTCTTGGACCCGGCTCTGCGCACCATGCACAATGCAGGCATCACTGGGAATACCGGCCACGAGTGTCATCCAGGCCTAGGCCTGGATGCACACATTCAGCTCTTGCTTGGAGAGAACGATGCCAAGGGCCCACTTTCTCCATGCCCTCTTCTTGCGCAAAGACCGCGCCACAGGTCATGCAGGATTTGCCCGATCAGGTTTGCGATTCTGTTTTTGCCGTTCCGGTGCCGCATGGGCGTTGCCTCGGGTCCACCGCGTAATGGGGGCGTCCCCTGCATCGACTGGAACCACGCGGGTGCCATCTCCCACGCACAAGCGGCCCGCAGGTGCAGGGACTGCAACCCTGCACTGGGACTGTCCGTTGCAACATGCACATGGACTGCCCCGCGGCAGGGCCTTCATGCTTTCCATTCCGAGAAGGTTGGCCTTTCCGCACGGAACGGGCCTCACCTTGCGGACATGGAGCGGGGCACCTCGATGTCCCAGATATTCAGCCCGGCGTGACCCCACGCCGGCTTGAGAATGTAGGAGTCCTGGGTGGCCACCATGCGCTCTCGCATCCAGCGGTGATGCTGTTCGATTTCGTCTCTCCATGCAGGATCGCGTATCAGGTTGTGCATCTCGAACGGATCGTTCTGCAGGTCAAAGAACTGCCAGGGCTCTCCGCCGTTGACATCGCCCAGGACTGTATATTTGTATTTTTCGCTGCGAAAGCCCCTCCAGGTCTCAACGTGAAAACAGCTGTGGGCCCGCGTTTCCGCCACGTATTCCAGCAGGACACCGGGACGATCCAGCCGCTCGCAACGGCCGTGGATGAGCGGCGCCAGATTGGCGCCGGGCAGCGCGTTTTGGGGGGACAGCCCACACAAGCCCAACAACGTGGGAAAAAAGTCCTCCGTGCAGGTCGGAACCGGGATCCGTGTGCCGGCCCTGTCCGGATATCGGGGATCGCAGACCATGAAGGGGATGCCGATCGATTCCTCGTAGGGGTATTGCTTGAGGGACGTCGGCAGTCCGTGGCATCCGCCCATTTCCCCGTGATCCGAGAAGAACACCACTATCGTGTCTTGGTCCAGGCCCGTCTCCCGCAGCCAGGCGCGCAGACGCCCCACATTCTGATCCAGGTTTTCCACCATGGCATAGTAGAGCCGCCGCCGCGCCAGGAAGCGCTCACGCTCCTCGGGATCCTGGGCGGAGAAACTGGGAGGCACCACAATCTCTCGGTCTTGCCACTTGGCCTCCAGGTCCGCAGGCGCTTCGTAGGGAAAGTGCGGGGGTTCCACCGAAATGATGCAGCCAAAAGGTCTGTGGGGATCCGGACGGTTTTCCATGTAGTCCATGGCCAGGTCAAACAGGCCGTCCGTCTGATACGTTTCCAGCAAGCGGGGGGTCGGATCGTCGTCTTCGTAGTAGCACGTGTCAAAATGGCCGTTCCGCAACTCGAATCCCAGCCACTTGGCCCAGCGTCCCTGGTGCACTTGGGGGACCGGTGTCAGATTCGCCTTGCGGGTGGAATGCCCGGGGAGCAGGGCATGGCCGCCATAGAGATGCCATTTGCCCAGGTAGATTGACTCGTATCCGGCCTCGTTGAGTTCGTCGGCCAAGGTCCTTTCCGCCGGGGACATGCGCCATTCAATGCCGGGCACGAAACGGGAATGGGCATACTCGCCGGTCATCAGCGTGAAGCGGAAGGGCACGCAAATGGGGTAGGTGGAACAGGCATTCGCGAAGGACACCCCCTCGCGCACCATCCGATCCAGATGGGGGGTCTCGATGTTGGGATCTCCAAATGCCCCAAGGGCATCGCGTCGCAGCTGGTCGCAGAACACCACCAACAGATTGGGTCGGGAATCCGGCATTGGCTCTCCTCCGTGCATGGCGAGCCCACAGTGCAAGGCGGTATGGCCTGCGCATGGGCACAGAGGGCGGGGCTCTCGCCTCTGTCCCTGTTGGCCGCAAAGACTGCAAGCCCCCTTGGATCGGGATTTCGGATTCTAACAGGCCGCTGTCCGCAGCCGGTCTGACGTGAGTTGTGGGCAAGACGGAGTTGCGGTCAGGCGGTCTCGCTGCCGCAGTGAGGGTTTGGGGAGCAGATGATGGCAGGCAATCCTCTCCGACCGCCGATTCCCCGGAAATGCGCCGGACTGCGATGGCGGGTGTGCTCCCTTGCACAATGCTCTTGAGCGGATCGTGGATCGATGCGTGGAATGTTCGTGATGCGTATGCCTTGCTTTTCCCTGTCGGCGCCGCAACTCCTGACGGATCTGCACGACGGCCTGTGGCCCCGCCGAAAGACACCCCGCGCCGCGCGGGACCACGGCATCCCGACAGTGGCCGCAACAGTGGCTGCGGCCTTGTCAGGATCTCCATCCAGGCCATGAGGGGCCTGCAATTGCCGGTTCGGGAACCAGCGCCACTGTGGCGTCAGTGGATTTTGCACCGGGATTCCCGCGGTGTTGGCGGCCGATCCGATGCTGGCTGGATCGATGTCCGTTGCACGTAGGCCGCGCGTTCCACATCGGAGAAGTCCCGGCGCAGTTCGGCCAGCGAGAGCGGGTATGGTTCACGGTCCCAGCGCGCGGCCCCGGGATCGAACCGGCCCAGGTCCCAAGACTGGCAGGCCCGCACCGTGAGGGCCGCCGAATCGAACTGGAGGCCCCATACGGTGACGGGCAAGGCCTGCAGGCCGTAGGCGGCCGGGTAGTCCTTGACGAAGGCCTGGCGCAGGCCCGCCGCGGGGGACTGGTCCACCTTCAGTTCCAGCAGGCAGATGCGCTCTGGCAGTTCCAGCGCCAGGTCCACACGGCCCAGCCCGGTTTCCCTTTCCGCGGTCAAGGGCAGGCCCAGGGACAGGCACAGGACATGCAGCAAGGCCTGATAGAACGGTTCGTAGGGCCGAGTCTGCGCATTGCCGAAGCGATGCAACGCCTTGGGCACAGTCTCCATGCCGGTGGCGATCACGTTGCGCACGGCGTCGGCATCCTGCCGCTGCAGGGCATTCTGCAGTTGCGCCGCGATATGCGGGAGCGACAATCCCGATTCTGCCAGCCAGGTCGGGGCCGTCTCTGCGAGCCATGCCCCCAGGGAGTCGGTAAAGGTCGCCTGCACCTCGCGGTTGGGGAAGGTCAGGGCCGGGGGCACGGCGGCATCCAGCGTCAGGTAGCCAGCCTGCCACAGGAGAGCGACGACGGGAGGTTTGCGCACGTCAAAAGTGACTTGCATCCAGGGCCGCGCGGCCTGTCCTTCCAGGGCAGGCAGGGCTTGCACCCGGTGGCCCTGCAGCCCGCGCAGCAGCATGGTGGGCGTGCCGGTGGCGGCCCAGGATTGGGGCAGTCGCTCCAGGCTCCAGTGGATGGCCGCATCGGGTTGGGCCAGTTCTTCCAGGCAGTCGGCCAGCGTGTAGGGATTGAACACGGTCTCGGCTCCCTCGGCGAAGCGATAGCCGTTGTACTCCCGTTCCAGGGCGGCATACAGGGCGGCTGGAGCGCAGTCCAGATGACGGGCGCTCTGGGCCACCTGGGCGGCCACGAGCGGCGTGCGGAGTTCGGCGGACGTGAAACCCAACAGGCTGTTCACAGTGGACCGGTACGAAAGGTCCTTCAGATGGTTGGCGCCGGAGAACAGGCCGGCACGGGCCAGCCGCGCGATGCCCGTGACCAGCGTATACTCCACCAGACCCGCGTCGCTGCTGGACTTCAAGGCCCCGTAGAAGGCGCGCAGGATGTCCAGAATCTTCGGCAGTGCCTGGGGACGGTGCAGATTCTCCGTGATCGCAGTGTCGTACTCGTCCACCAACACCACGATCCGGCGGCCGGTCGCGGCGGCCATCCGTTCCAGGAGCCGGTGCAAGGTCAGGGCTGGCGTCCCTGGGGGCAGAGCCAGATTGCGCCGCTTCGCTTGATCGTCCACCAGCCCCCGCAACGTGGTCCGCAATTCTTCCCGGTCGTGCAGGTCGCGCAGCAACCCCAGGTCTAGGCGCAGCACAGGGCAGGTGCGCCCCTCCCAGTCCCAACGGTCTTCCTGGCCGATCCATGTGTCCTGGAACAGATCGCGGCGGCCCTGAAACAGGGCCTCCACCGTGGAAAGGAGCAGGGTCTTGCCGAAGCGCCGCGGGCGCGCGAGGAACACGTGGGTATGCAAGGCGAAGGGACTGAAAATCTCCGCCAGCAGGCGTGTCTTGTCCACGTAGATGTACTGGGGTCCCTGCACGAGGGTCGCGAAGTCGGCCTTGTCGGACGGCAGTTGCGGGATCATGTGCATCTCCGGGTTTCCTAGCCTGTATTGTATCGGAACCCCAGGGATTTCCCGGGCGACCCCCAGAATCCTCAGCGTATCGGTTCCGCAGCGGGCATCTTTCGGCGGGGGCAGCGCAGGCCCGCGGAACCTCCCAGTGAGCGGTCTGGATATCCGTGTCTCGGTCCCGGTCATGAGGGGTTCCTGAAACCGAGGCACTCGGGCACAGAGCCGGCGGCCTCACACTGCCAAGGTTTCCTTGCCGGCACCTTGGCCTGAGCGAAAAAAAGCCGACACCTCCCATCGGCTCCCTTGTCCTTGGGAACGGGATCCCCTATTCCGTGCAGCTTACCCGGGTTCTGCGGCGGCACGAGCCAGAAAGGGGGAGAAGGTTGTGCGCGTACACAGCATCAAGTGCTGCTTGGCACGGGACATGGCGACATAGAGCAACGCTCGTTCCTGGCGCAGGCGCTGTTCCCGTGCGTCTGCGTCCGCGGCCTGCGCCAGGGCATATTGCAATGGGAAATGTTCCGGATCTGCATCCAGGATCACCACCGCGGAAAATTCCAGGCCCTTGACACGGTGTGCCGTGGCCAACCGGAGGGAGCCGTGGCCGTGGCCGTCGGTGACACGGCCCTCCAGACAGTGCACCGGCAGGCCCTGCTGTTGCAAAGCCTCTGCCCATGCATTCCGCAGGGAGCGCGTGCGCGTGACGAAACAGAAATCGTCAAGGAGCAGGTTCTGCCTTGCCGTGAGGTCTTCGACCCAGGCGATCAGGACGGGAAGGGCCTGGGCCCGAGAGGGGAATGTGCGCAATTCCGGCATCGGGCCGCGGAACAGGCTGTGGTAGCCCAGGCGCGTGTCCCAGCCGCCATCCAGATCGTCCACATCCATGTCCTGCAGCACGGAGACCGCCGTCTTGAGAATCTGCTCCGAGGTGCGGTAGTTGAGCCGCAGCCGGGAGCTGCGGCCCCGGATCGGGATTCCGCAACGGCTCAATACCACTTGCCGGTCGTAAATCCGCTGGTGAGCATCTCCCACCAGAAACAGGCGGTTGGCCGCGGACGAGACCGGCGGGTCCGCACCGTGGGCCAGAGTGCGGATCAGGCGAAAGGCCTCCTGACCGAAATCCTGCGCCTCATCCACCACCACGGACACATAGGGCAGCGGGAGGGCACGCGCCTCCAGAATGTGGCGCACGGCGCGATAGGCATCCTCCTTCTCGATCCACCCTGCCAGCCGGAGCCGTGCCCGGTAGGCTTCGAACACCTGCCAGATCTTCGCACGCTGCGGACGTGACAGGGGCGTTCCGCGGCCCGTCCGGGGGACTCTCAAATATTCCTGGAGGGAAGCAATGCCCTGCGCCAGCACCACCCTGTGCCATTCGTCCCGGTAGAAGCGGGGTGGCAGCGCGAGACTCGGATCCTGGGACTGCAGGGCCTGTCGCCAAGGCTCCTGCAGCCGTTCGTCCTCGGTGTCGTACACGATGGTCTGGGGAAAGTCGTGCTGACGCAGGAACCGGTACACCCAGCGGTCCAGATGCACCACTTCCAGATGCCGGAAATCGGCGTCGTGGGGGATCAGGGACCGCAGGTTGTGCTGCAAGTCGGCCGCCAGGTTGGCGGTGAAGGTCAGGAACAGCACCCGCTCCTGGGCCGCCGACACCTGATGGGCAATCAGCCACTTCGCGCGATGCATGGCCACCACGGTCTTGCCGGTGCCGGCTCCGCCCAGGACCCGCACCGGTCCATTCCAGGAACGATTCACCAGCCTGCGCTGCGAGGGATGCAGGAAGACCCGCCACTTTTCCTGGGGAGCCTGCAGCATCTGCTTCAACTCCTCTTCGTCCTCCACCACCCAGAACTGGGCCTGACTGCCCGCCCGCTGCAGGGCAGAGTCAATGTCCTGCGGATCGAAGGGCGTTTCTGCCTGCGACAGGGCCAGTTCCTCCAAGGCCTCGGAGAAGGAATACCCTGCCAGCAGCATGTACATGGCATCTTGGGCTTCGGGCAGAAACTGTGCCTTGACCTGCTCGAAATCCCCGACATTCGTCACGGTGCGGGCCAACGGCCACAATGCCTCGGGAATGCCCAGACGACGCAGCTGCCGATCCCGCAACCCGGCCACGGGACTCTGGGCCGGGGGCGGCATTTCCTGCACCGGTGTAGGTTCCGTCACGGTCCGGGCCTCGAATATCTGGAGCGTGCCCGAACCCGGATTGACCTCGCACCGATGGCGTCGCGCCCAGGCGTAGGCCGCATCGTGATTGCCCACGTGCAACAGCACCACGGCCCCGGCATCGGCCCCTTGGGCCATGATGCCCCGGTACTGGTCATCTATGCGCACGGAATACAGGTTGCGGGTGCCCTGAATGCGTTCCCGGTGCTGGCCGAGGGCATCGGGATTCCGTCGGAACCGGGTGATAAACCCCTGCACCTTGGTCTGAATGTGACGGGGCAGCTGCCAGAGGCAGTCGAACAGCGTATCCGACAGGGCCACTTGCAGACCGGAATTGCCCATGCCTTTGCCTCCTATTGCAGGGCCGACAGCAAGTCCCCTCTGCCGATGTCGATTTCAGGCAGCGAGAACAGATTCCATCCTGTGTCCTGCAGATCCTGGCGGAGCGCATCCGACACATCCTCCAGCAGGACGCCGACTCTGAGACTCGGCCACGCCATTTCCAGTTGCGCCACCACCTTTCCCCGCTGCAGGACATCCCAGCCCACCTCCGGGGCCGGGACCTTGGCCTGATGGAGATGCAAGGCCGTGGACCGGACTCTCTCGTCCAGGTACTGCAGCGCATCATCCCATGCGTCTCGGCGGACGGCATTCGGGGATGGAGCCAATGGAAAATCCACGGGATCGGTTTCGGTCGAACAGAGCCAGTACGTACGGGGCAGAAACTGCAGCAGGTTGAACAGGCGCAGGGCACCAGCCCACTGAAACCGGCGCTGCCTTTCGTCGGCTGCATTCTCGTGCAGGTACAGGAATGGCCGCAACCCGTACTCCTGCATGGGGTCCAGATCGGCCTCGGCGGCCCCGACCGCCAGAAACGATTGTTCCTGCACAGTCAGGCCGAAGTGGGAGCGGAGCGGCATGCCGTCGCTGTAGGCGCGGGCCGCGGGATGGGTGGTGTCAATGCGGGCCAGCAGCGTTTCGCTCGGGACAGCGCAATGGGCCAGGACCAGCAACGACAACTGACCCGCGGCAGCGGTCCATGTTTCACTGTGAGGGCATTGCAGAAAGCGCACCAGCAGCGCGGCGGCGGTGCGGCGGCGGATGGCAAACAGCAGCTCCCGCACGGCGTTGCTGGGCAGGGGCAGCGCGGATGCATCCAGCCCTGTCACCGGATCCCACAAGGTCCGGGAACCGGCCTGCGGCGTCGGTTCCAGATCCTCCCAGGTCAGGGACCAGACCCACAGCCGGCCGGAATCCCGGATCGACTGCCGCTGGCGGATATCCAGGGCCACGCGGTCCCGATGATGTTTCCAGCCATCCAGAAACAGCGCGATGGGCCGGGACAACGGCCCGGGGCCGCTGGCCTGTCGCAGCAGGAAATCGGCCCGGGCTGGTTCCGTCATGCTGTATGCCGACCCCAGGTCCACCTGCGGCTCGATTTCCCAAGCCGTGTCATCCAACTGGATCAGGTATCCGTGCTTGCCCTGATGCACCGGGGCCGCCTGAAACCGCCCGCCGGCTTCCCGCACTCTTTCCTGCAGCCAGGCCACGAAGCGCAACTCCAGTTCGCTTTCCTCGACTTGGGGGTGATCGACTGCGCCAAGGCTGTCCTGGGCCTGCAGGTCTGACCAGCAGGCCAGCACTTCCCGAATCAGGCGAATGGCCGTGTCGCGCGAAATCTCCGGCATCCGCATCCGGTTCCGGTATCCATAGAGACACCGGTAGCAACCATCCTTGCGCCTCTCCGCGTCCTGTTCCTGATCCTGGTTGCAGACACATTCCTGCAGGGTCTGCAGCGCAAGGGCCAGAATCTGATGGAACATCTCGGGGCGGACCAGTTGCTCCAGGTAGCCTGTGCCGCCCGGCACCGAGTCGTACAGGAACAGCCAGTGCGCCGTTCCGCCGCCTTCCTGCAGCGACAGGTTCAATGATCGGAGATGCTCCACCTTGCCTTGGAACGCCAGACGCATGCCCAGTTGCAGGGCTGCGCTGAAGGACTGGATCTCTGTTTCGTTGGCGTTGCGAATGGGCAGCCGTATCCGCACCGCCTCGGATCGGAAGGCGTGGTACAGGAACGCCGAAATCCGATGCTCCCTGTCATCCGCCTGACGCCGCACGGGACAGTGGCGGGCGTGTTCCTCCTGCCAGGCGGACTGTGGGCGCGGGCCTGTGGCATTGGCCCCCGGCCGCTCCGCCTGCGGATGGGGAGACAGCGCATGCCCGCATTGGGCACAGAGCCCAAACCCCTCGGCCTGCACATCCTGGCCCGCCACCGCCATCAGGCGGGTTTCCGCCCGGCGTCCGAAGTTCACATCCTGGAATTCGACATGGGGCAGGAAATCGAAGCCGAAGGGCTGGGGCAGTGTGGGAATCAAGTGTGCCGACCGCGCCTTCCGGGGCTCGAAGGAAGGGTACAGCTCCCGGGTGTAGGCGACACGGATCCTTTCTTCGTGATCGTCTCCAATCCGGGTGTCCCGGGCCTGGGAGATGGCGTGCACCTGTTTCAGGCGCACCATGCGGTGCACCTGGCCCAGATCGCGCCACTGGAGCGACTGGCAGCGGGGACAGGCACGGGCCACCGGCTCCGATTCGCGCTCCAGGTGGGGGCAGGCCGGACAGAACCGCCACGTTTCCGGTTCGGAAACCCGGAGGTCAATCTCGTTGACCGGGATGCGATGCCCTTCGGCATAGAAACGGGAGCCCGGGGCGAACTCCGAGAGTCCGGCGGAGGCTGCCCGCACATATTCGCTTTGCTTCTGCCGCCATTGGCCTTCTTTATCTCGAGAGGAAACGACCGAACGCAACTTGATGCCCTCCTCGGGAAAGGCATAGTTGGGCAGGATGCCGAAGTCCGTCAACAGTTCCAGCACATCCTGTCGGTGGGCGTTGCGGCTGATGGCGCGATACACCCTCCGATCCTGTTCCAGGGCCTTGATCTGGTCCTCCAAATCCTTGGGAGCCGGATGCGTCTGCCGCAGAGTCTGCAGCGTCCGGTCCAACTGCTGGATCCGTTGCTGCCATTGCTGCTGCTCGATCTCGGCCTGTCTCAGGCATTGCCGCACGAGCGACCGAAAAGACTCTGCGGGTTCTGCCGCGCGCATGAAAGCAGACAGCCGCGCGGACAAGCCCTCCGCTGGAGACAGGTCGAACATGTCCTGGAAATCCGAGAGCAGGGCCTCTCCCTGCCGTTCCACGAAACTGATCCAGTCAAAGGGAAACCTGTCTTCCTCGCGCGAGGCCAGTGCCGCCAAGGCTGCCTTGACCGTGCCGAAGCGCGCCTCCCGGCCAGTGTCCACGATCAGGCGTTCCAGGGCAAAGGCGCTGAACTGCCGGCGCAGGATGGCGTAGGCATCCAGATAAAGGCCGGGAGGCGCCACGGCACCCTGAATCATTGCGGGAGGATCGGCCCAGAAGAAGAGATCATGGGGCTGCGCATTGACGATGGTCAGGCCGAGGGCATTGCCTTCGCGGCGGCCGGCCCGCCCCAGCCGCTGCACATAGTTGGCCTGGGAGGGGGGCACGGAATACAGCAGGACCGTGGACAAATCCCCTATGTCCACTCCCAGTTCCAGGGTGGGTGTGGTGGACAACAGATTCGGATGCCAGGAGCGCTGTCCCGCGATGAACTGCGTTTCAATGCGCCGCCGCCGTTCCGCCTCCAGCATGCTCGTGTGATCCCGGGCATTGACCCTGCGCAGATGGCCGTGCCGCAGCTGCTCCTTCAGGACGGGCGCGATGTCCGCAGCGGCTGCGGGGTGCAAGGTCCCGACATGGCAGCTGGGATTGAGGCACTTTATGCCGGTCCATATCCCGGCTTGTCCGGGATGGACGTGGACACGTCGGCGACAGCGGCAGCATTCCAGGCAGGCTGCATCCGAACTCACGGTCACCGCCTCCGGGTTGATGAGCCAGACCGTGGTCTGTCGGGAGCCCTCGATTTCGGTGGTCAGGCCGTGAGCCGTCAGGAGATGGAACGTCAACGCATAGAAGTCGGCGAGGAGATCCCGGCGCAGGGTCTCGCCGCCCGGGAAGCTCTTGCGCGCCCAGACGGGATACCAGCGGGCAGAGGAGCCGGCATCCGTCAGGGCCGCGAACCCGTCCTTGCTCGGCAGGCTGGGCAGCAGCGGCTTGCGGGCTTGGGGTCCATACCGGGGATAGGCATACGCGCCGTGGCGGTGTCGCACCGCGAACCAGCTGGCGCCATGCCGTGCCAGAGTGCCGATGGGATCGATGCCCTGCGGGTCAATGTGCACGGCGCCGTCGTGCAGCATGCGATGCAGAACCCCCAACAGAAAGTGCCGGAACTGTCGTTCCGAGGCCCTCTCGAACAGGGTGCCCAGTTGCTCCGCGGCTTCTGTCGCCATGTCCTGTGCCGCCTGCGCCAGCAGTGCAGGGTCCAAGGCCAGGGTGAGACATCCCGTGTTTTCCAGAGTCCGACCAAACTGGGAGCGGAATGTCGTTTCACTGAAGCTCTCCCAGGCCAGTCTGTGCTGCACGGCTTCCAGGTCGGGCGCACTGATGGCCGGACCCGATGCCTTTTCTCCGGCATTGGTGGCCAGAGCCGCATCAGTCTCAGATTCGGTTTCGAAGAGATCGCCGATGGTCTGCAGCCACATCAGGTCCACATGTGCCATGGCGCCGGCAAACTCCGCAGGGTCGGCATAGCGCCGCAAGGTGTCGGCCGCCAGATGGGCATGCAGGTGTACATAGGACACGCGCTCCGTCTGCCGGGAGAGCCAATGCGCCAGGGTCTGGCGCACGAGGGTGCGGTAACTGCGGGCTTCAATGAAACCGGCGCGGTGGGCCACATCCTGCACCGAGTCCCCGAACGCCAGCAGTTTCGGATCCCCGTTGGCCTTGGAGGCAAAGAGCAGGCTGACCAAAGTACTGGCGATGGAGGTGGCGGACACGCCAAAAATCCCGGTTCCGGTTCCGGAACCACAGTAGGCGCACAGGGCGCTCTGCTGCATCTGGTGTCCTCTGCCGCCCCCAGTCCACTTGAGCGGGGACCGCCAAACCTGGACGAAAGACTTGCCGCTGCAGGAAGGGCATTGTGCAGGGGGGCTTTGCAGATACCAATGCAGGCATTGCCGACACACATGGCCCTCAATATGCTGCGCACCGCCGACAATGCCCGAAGCCGGTTGCTGGGGCAGCAGATAGGTCAACCGCGAGGAGGGATGGGAGGAGAAATAGGCCACATAGATGGCGTCCAGGTCCGGTTCAAAGCCATTCCCCTGGAGTGTCTCCAGGGTGATCCAGGCCATGCCACTGCATTCCCGGCAATGCACCATGGGCAGCACGGATGCGGGATGATCCGCGGACAGATCCCGGGAATGCAGCAACTGGGACGCGGCAGCGGGAGATGTGCGATCGGGATTCAGTTCCCCGGGCGCATTGCAGGACGGCAGGGACACCACCATGCGGTTCAGTTCCCGAATCCAGAAATGGACCCGCACGGTCAGGAAAGGCAGGTAGTCATCCCCTCCTGCATGCCGCTTGGCGAACGCGATCAGCGTGATGAAGCCCGTCAACAGATCCGTGGCATCCGACAGGGTCCAGTCCGGCAGCGCCGTTTTCTGCAGGCGCATGGCCAGTTCCTCCAGAGGCAGGATGCCGCGGTCCAGGGCGGTCAACAGATGCCACAGGAAAGCATGATGGCCGATCCGTGCTCCGAGCCGGACCCGCCACGCATCCTGACCCACTTCGGTCCTGCGCGTTTCCCCAAACCAGGCCATGTGCAGATCCGCAATCCCGGCATGGGGTTTACAGGCATGAGCCCGGCGGGCCCATTGCCTGGCTTCATCCGGGGACGGATATTGATCCTGAAGCCCTCCTTCCTGCACCTGCTCCAGGAAATCCCCCATGTCGACGCGGTCTTCGACGACCACCGCGTCGGCAGAGAATTCCTCGTCAAACAGCTCCTGGGCGTACCGGACAATGGGACAGGTCGCTTCCTGACCCCCCAGCGTGGCAGAGGTTCCCACACAACAGAGGGATTGCCGCGGAGTCTGCAGACGCCTTTTCAGCCTCCGGATCAGGCAGGCCAGGTCCGTGCCCTGCGCTCCGTCAAAGGTGTGGAGTTCGTCCACCACCAGATAGCGCAAGGTGTCCGGCGCATTCTGCTCCCACAGGCGCTTCCGGTCCGGCCGGATCAGCAGGTTGTCCAGCATCTTGTAGTTGGTCAGCAGGATGTCCGGCGGCTGCCGGTGCATGACCGCGCGCGAGCGGATGATGTCGTCCTGCCGCATGACCGCTGCGGGATTCTTGGGTTCCTGATCCGCGTACATGCCCGCCCGCACCTTGCCCTTGAGGTGCGGGTTGTGCCAGATCTGGGCTGCCAGTCGCTTGGCCTGGTCTTCGGCCAATGCGTTCATGGGATAGATGACAATGGCCTTGATCCCCGGTTCCCCGGCCCGCTGGCGGCACCAGTCCAGGATGGGCAGGAGGAAGCACTCGGTCTTGCCGGATCCGGTTCCGGTGGCCACGATGGTGGAATGACGGACGCTGCCTTGCAGGCGTTCAAAAGCCCTCTGCTGATGCAGGTAGGGCCGATGCCCCAGCGGCACCTCTGGGAAAAACTCGCTGTCGGTGGCTGCCGGGGTGAAGGGCAGGTCCATGCCGACATACGGTCCCCGGAAGAGGTTGTCGGGGTCCGCGGTGAAGTCGGTGATCAGGTTTTCCAAGCCGGGCGTGGACGGCTTGAACGAGGTGTGGAGGAACTCCTTGATCCCTTGCTGGACTTCCCGGGCCAGAGCCAAGGGCAGAATTCCGGTGTAGGTATCGGAAGAGGGAGAAGGAGCCGGGTGATCCTGGGCCATGGCTTGCCTGTGAGCCTACAGGTGTTTCTCAAAGAACTGCCAGGCCTGGCGATAGTCGTCCTCACGGTTGGGCTGAGTGAAAGGAGCCACATATTCGATGGTGCGCGTTTGCGGACCTCCGCGCATGGTGTTGTCCCCAATCTCTTCCGCCATGGAGCCGAATTTCATTTCGCGATGAGATTCCCAATTCTTGCGATTCATGCGCAAGCCCTTGCCCGAGCGATTGGACCAGACGATGCATCCTTTCTGGTCGTACCAGGTATTGTCTTCATAGCTGCGCATGACGGGAAAGACCAGACGGTAGATCTGCAGCAATTCCTCAAGTGTAAGGCCAAGGGCCATGGCGACCATCACATCGATTTCCAGGAGGGCCTGACGGCGGGCGTAGTCGGAACGCAGTGCACAGGCTCGGGTCCAATTCCGGGTCGCGTGACTTGCACCCTCCAATTCAAGGCTGGGATGAGAACCAGACCAGTCCGAAGGAGAAAATTGCCAAGCCAAATCTTCCCATAGTTGGGCATTGTAGGTAGTCAAACAATTCATTTGGAGCGTCCGGTGGATGGCTGTATCCGGCAAGTCGACCATAGGTAGCCGTGACGTGAATGAAACGAATACGTTGGTTATTTGGTATGACTTGGCTATGAAATCGTAAGGCAGAGAATTCCATAGAGCGCAGACTTTCACTGGGAATAGACGGTCCTTAAAAGAAAGGGACTCGGCCACGTTCACGTGGCCGAGTCCCTTGGCCAAAATTGCACACTGCAAGGTACGTTCAGTTGAAGCACTTACAAATCTTCTTACGATGATCCGTTCACAGTCCGAGTGTTTGACATTCTTGTCCCAAGGAACCGATCGCACCCTGCTTCGGTATTCCTCCTTGGAAATCGCCGGGGTGTAGTTGACCCGGGGCAGGTAGTTGTCGGGTATAGCTGTCAGGTCGATCGCGTCATAGTCCAAGTTGTGACGGCATTGGGGCCGCGGGCACTTGGCCAACGGGTTTCCCAAGCTGAAGATAGGCCCGGACAGGATCATATCTGCGGGAGTGTCGCAGAAGCCCGTTTCCCGGCGGAATACCGCGTCCGGTGGTTTCCCATCATTGGTTTCATCCCACATCCTATCCTGCAGATACTGCCCCTTGAGATCGCCCAAACGCCTTGGCACCTGCGTTATCTTGATCAGGGCATCTGCAAGTTCCTGCGAGTGCAGCATGGGCAGTCGGACTTGAGAAGGAGAAACCTCGGGGTCCAAGATGGCCCCTAACCGCCCCAGCGAGTATTCGTGAACTTCAATGACCCGACTCCTGTGTCCTCGCAACTGCCAGTTTCCTTCCTCGTCCTTGATGCCTGGAATGGGCCCGGCCCCATCGTGGCTCAGACATTCCTCGATGGCTTCAGACGCGTAGAGATTGGCGATCATCCCAAAATGAGGATCCTCTTCCAAGCCCTTGTAAATGCCGATGGCAAAGGTTGTATGGTGGTCAATATCGGCGAACATGTAGCGGGATCGTTCGTTGGCAAACTGGAACAGCCAAGCCTGTCTTCTGTAGCAGGCCTCCCGAAAATTCCGGCCCTTCGGATCGTTCAGATGGTCAAGGGGCTGAATGAAGCCCATGGCACCCAGTCCGCCTGTCAGCTGAAAGGCACGGGCCAGAAACGCCTTGTAGGTGTTGGGTTGAATCCCGGACAGAGCTGGGTAGTTCCAGGAGTGCTGGCAAAAGGTGGCAGTGCCGATGGCATGGCGATACCGTTCCAGGAACGCCGACTTCCTGTCCTCTGTATTCAATATGTCCGGCATGCGCCGGTCTATTTCCACCGCCCTGAGACGCCGGGTGATGATCTGCGGATCGTATTGGGCCAAGGCGTTCTTCTTGATCCAATCCAGTTTCACCCACGGCGGGTTGCCCACGATCAGGTCAAAACCCTTGTCCTGCAAGAGAATGTCCACCAATTCCAGATCCCAATGAAAGAAGCGTTCTCGCTCCGCGACTTCCTTCACAATGGGATGCCGGGCCGGCATGGCCGCGGCCAGTCCCGATAGGCCAATGTGGTCGCCCGGCTGGTCCAGCAACGTCCGCAAGGATCTCTCTCGAATGTCTTCCAGTTCCACCTGCCGGATCCAGTCCACGGTTCCGGTCAAGTCGGCGCGGGTGCCGGTCAGAATCAGGTTCATTTCCTCCAGGAATTGCTCTCGACTGGGCAGCGCCTCCAGCTGCTCCAGTGGCCAGAACCACAGACTGCACCAGTAATCCATGGCCATCTGCAGCCTGTCATGTTCCTCGCAGTGCCAGTCCGCAGGAACTTGAAAGGTGTCTGCAGCGGGCGGCTGGCCGTATACGGGCGGCAGTGTCGCTTCGTATGCCGCGCGCCAGGCTGTGCGTTTCTCCCACACCGTGAGCCAGAGGAGGTCAATTACAAGCGAAAGACCCTGCAGCAGCTCATATTCCGCGACACTGTAGGGTTGATTCATCGCTTTGCCCCAAGCCCGGGCCTGAGCCATGGCCTCTGGCAACAGGGCCTGTACATCCCGGCCCTTGACCTGGACCATGTCGGCCACAGGCACAAGGAAGTGATAGAACTCGTGGCTCTTCCGGTCGCGGGCCATGCCGGGCACGGCACGGGCGGCTTCTGGACGCATGCGAATGCGGGACCTGGACTTCCAGAAAGGCACGACCTTGCACCCCGCCCCCAGCAGCGAGTTCCCGATGTGCAGGGTGCGGCGGAAATCGGGACGGAATCCTTCTGGCTCCATGCAGTTCAGCCACAGCGATATCTGGCCCAGCTCCAGCGCGCCCGGATTGATGTCCACGCCAAAGGCATTGCGCGCCGTGATGTAGGCTCTCACTCGCTGCCGTTCCTTGGGCAGGTCGTCTGCCGGGATGGTTTCTCCCAGCTCCTGTTGTTTCCTTTGCAGATAGATATCGGCCAGCTGGTTGACCGCCTCAATCAGAAACGCCGCCGAACCCATGGCTGGCTCGCAGATGCGCAGCGACAGAATCCGGTCTGCCGAAGCGACCTTCAATGTTGCGGCTGAGGCCAGCGCATGCTTGACTGTGCTGTGGGTCAGGGCTTCCGGCGTATAGTAGGACGCGGTCTCTTCGCGGCCGTGTCCCGTCAACCGGTAGATGAAGATGCCCCGCGGGAAGATGCGGGGTTCGTTGCCGTCATATACGATTTCCTCCGCATCGTATTTTTCGCTTTGCGACTGCGGCACCAGCCAGATCCGATCCAACTCGTCCGGATTGTCGTCCTGCGCCCGCTTGACCTGAATCAGGTCTTCCCGGGCAAAGAACCCGGTGTAGGACAGCAGGGCCTCGTACACCGCGCCCAATTGATTCACCCCCAACTGGGCATAGGAGATGCGACCGCGGCCCTGCTTGCCGGGCCGTGAGAGGGACAGCAACTCAATAATGCGACGCCAGGTGCGGTCGGGGATCCGCATCGATTCCAGCAGCGGTGTTTGTGAGGACTCGAAGAGTTCGGCGCCCACCGGGTCGACGACGAAATCATGCTTCAGGATACCGGTGCGGAGCACATCCGCTGCGCGGTACGGGGTTCCCTCGCGAAGAAAACGGAAGAGGGTCTGCAGCGATTCGTGCAGAAAATACGAATCCGTTTCCTCATCGACTTGCTGGAACTCCACATTGCGCAGCTGTTCCAGACTGTATCCGTTCTGGAACACGGGAGAGCGCAAGGCGCCGTGGCCCAGATGGGGTTGTGCCTCCGCAAACAGGACAAACAGCAGCCGGTACAGGGTCCGCAGGCATTCGCGTGTCAGCTGTGCGGCATCGATGCCGTTGGGCCCGGCCCAGATCGCCCTGCGCTGCAGACGGCGGCGTGAAATCAACTGGTCCACCGCGGCATTGCCCAGCAGTTCCACGGCTTCGCGCAGGGCATATTTCAGATCCGCCGACACGCCGTGGGCATGCAGGCGGGATTCCTCGTCAAACCGTTCCATGCCGCGTGCTTCGCCGCGCGGGACCAGGGATTCCCGGTGGAGCAGGGCCCGCATGGATTGCCAGCTGGAAGCCTGAGGCTGGGTCAGGACGGTCTCCAGATCAAAGCGCAGCAGACGCTCGTCGGACCACTTGTAGCGGTCCAGCAGCACAATCTGGGCCATGGACATCACCAGAATCCACCGCGGGGGCTGATGCTCGTTCAGGATTCCGCCGTCCAGCACCTCCCGCACCGTCGTGGGCATGGCAGGCAATGACAGATCGTGGGGAGTGTACAGTGCAGGGTCGTAGGCAAGGGAAAGGGGATCCTGGCCCCATTGCCCGTCTCTGCCCGCTTCACGGGTTTCCAGGATCCACAAGGCGTCCGTGTCCTCGCCACGTCCGATCCGCGCCAATACGGGAATCCCTGCGGATTGGCCGTGCAGCTCCACCACCGCTCGGGCCACGCGGCGTTCGTAGCCCAGGGCCTGCAGCAAGGCATGCTGAAACTCTCCGGCCACTTGCGGCAGCGTCTGCTCCGGATGCCTGTTCACCAGGGCATTGCGGCTGCGCAGAAACAGGTTCTGCAATGGACGATAGGTCACCGTCTTGCCGGGGTTCAGGTCGGCCTGCCGTTCCCACTCCCGCCGATGTCGTGCAAACAGCGTGGACAGGTAGTGTTCGGAAAAGAAGCTGTTTTCGTTGGCAATGCCCGGAAAAGCCAAGGCCATCGCGTCCTCTCTTTTGTGTTGCCTCAACTTCCCCGCAGCACGGCGACCAGCCGGCAGTGGGGATGCAGATTCTCGTCGGTCCGGCGCATGCGTTCGTACCAGTCCCAGAATTCATCCCGCCAACGCTTGACAGCGTCCCGTTCCTTCTGCCGTTCGGCCCGATTGACCTGCGCGATGCCTTTGCGCTGGGCATACTTGCGTTCAATCCGGGCATAGTGCCGATCGCACAGTTGGGTCAGCTTTTCGTCTTCTTCCAGGGCTTGGGTGTCGACTGCATCGATCAAGGTGGCGACCTGTGCATGAAAGCGCGTCTGGGCCAGTGCCACGGCGTCGGCCACGAGCGGTTGCAGGTCGTCTGTCGAGTCTGCACCGGCATTCACGTGGCGGTGGGGGCGCAGCTCTGCCGTCTGCAGCACCTCGTCGATATCCATGTATCCCAGGAAGGAGGATCCCCGAAAGTGCACGCCAATCCAGGAGTCCAGCAAGGTGGAACCTTCCTGGTTGGGAATGCGGCCAAAGCACAGGAACAGGGATTCGTCGGCCTGGAACCGGCCTTGCAGCCGTGCCACCGGCACTTCCTGGCCATGGAACATCCGGTGCATCTGTTCCCCCAGCCATTCGGCGAAGGGATGCACTTCCCAGAGAAACTGGGTGTCGGGCCAGCGACTGTCGGCGGCCAAGGCCCGCTGCACGGATGTTTGCATGAGATCCTTTCGGTCGGTCAGCTTGATCAATCCCGCCTGCAGGGCTTCCTGGGGCATCCAGCGCGGCTTTTCCAGCACGGGATCCTTGAGGGCCGCTGGCGACTCCAGCTCGATGATCCGGTCTGTCTCGTGCACCCGCAGTCCCACGGCGCGCCGCTGGTCGATTTGCCGCAGCGCCTCGACGGCATAATCAAAGAAGGAGGCGAAAATGGTGTCGGTGCCATCGCGTCGGTCCATGTCCGTGGCCTGTGCGCCGTTCCCTGGGGATTCCCTGGCGGCGCTGGTGCGGAGAAGATAGTCGAGCGCGCTGTAGCCTGCTTCGGGCGTTTCCTGTCGACTCCGAGCCTCCAGTTCCGCTTCCCAGACCGCGCTGTCCACGGTCTGCTGAATTCGCTGAGCCACGATCTCTTCCTGCTCGTCCGGGTCGCGGGTCCCCAGCAGGATGCCGGTGTCTCCGATGTTGCGCTGCACCTGTTCTTCCTTTTCGCTCAACAGCTGCACGATGCGCAGGTCGTTGTGGATCCGGGTTTCGCGGCACCGGGTGTAGAGGTAGACCACCCGCGGCTGGCGGGTCTGGCCGTACCGGTCGATGCGGCCATTGCGCTGCTGAAAGGTCATGAGGGACCAAGGCAAGTCGAAATGCACGAGCCGGAAGCACTGAAAGTGTAGATTGAGACCTTCGGCGGCAATGTCGCTGGCCACGAGCAGACGGACGGGGGAGGCGCCCTGGCCAAACTGCTCCTTGGCGTCATTGAGATCGACATCGCTCATGTCGCCGGACATGGTGATCACCTGCTCCGGACCCAGACCCAGGTCGTGCGCCAGATGCCGTGCCAGCCACTGCAACGTGGGAATCCGTTCCGTAAACACCACCAGCCGATCCTGGCGGTCCTGGCCGTGCCAGCCTTGCTGCCGCAAATGGGTCAGCAGCAACTGGTAGCGTGAAAAGTCCTCCTTGCCGATGGCCTCCACCGCGGTCTGGAGGGTCTGCAGCTGCGCGAGGTCGTGCGCGACCTCGGCGGAGTCTGCCTGGTCCTCCTGCTGGCGTCGCTGACGCTGTATGCGCCGCGTCAACGTGTCCAGACAGGCCGCCGGACTGGAGAACAGGGCTTTTTCCAGGACGATGCGGAACAGGCGTGCCGACTGGCGGACGGTCTGGTCCGCCTTGAGGGTCAACCCGGCCAGTATGGCAAAGGCCCGTTCCTCCTTGGCGGTGGCCTGGATCTGCAGCCGTTGGGTCTGGCGTTCGGGAATGACCTCCTTGAGGTCCTTCTGCACCTCGGCGTCGTGACGGAAGCGGCGCACGAACAGCCCCTGGATGTCCTCAGGTCCGTAGTGGTCCTGGTCCGTGATGGCCAGAGGCGACAGCATGCGCATCAGGCTGGCGAAGCTCCGATGGCTGCCGTCGTGCGGCGTGGCGGACAGCAGCAGCAGGGCATCGGAGCGGTTGCGCAGCGTCTGGGCCAATCGTGCCCGCTGGCTGATGCCGACGCCGTGACGTCTCTCGGCCACATTCTGCGCTTCGTCGATGACAATGATGTTCCAGTCGGCCCCCTCCAGCGCCGCTCCGAACCGCTTGTTGTTCTTGAGCGTGTCGATGGACACGATGGCCCGATCAAAGTGGTGGAACGGATTCTGGCGTTCGGGCAGACGTTCCTTGATGCGCTGCAGGACCAGGCTGTCCAGGCGGGTCAGGCCAATCGAAAAGCGCACCCAGAACTCCTTCTGAAACTGCGTCAGCATGGCCTTGGTGGTCACCACCAGGATCCGCTGGCCCCGGCCGCGGGCAATCAGTTCGCTCACCAGGATGCCGGCCTCGATCGTCTTGCCCAGACCCACGTCGTCGGCAATCAGGATGCGCGGCCGCGGAGCCTGCAACGCCTTGCGCGCCGGCTCCAGCTGGTAGGACATGGGATCAATGGCCGCCCGGGGGCCAATCGACAACTTGGCCCCCGGGGGCGCGGCCGTGCGCAAGAGGCTTTCGATGTACAGCAGCGTCTGCACGTAGCGGGGGGAGGGGTCGGGCACCAGCGTCACATCCGCCGGGTCCAGGATCGTGACGGTGCCTTCCCTCTCGTATTCCAGAATGAAGGACATTTCCTGGTCGCGCACGATGTCGGACAGCCCGATGGCCTCGATCAGGTGCAGCTTCATGCCCGTGGTCCGGGTGCGCTTGACCAGCCATTCGACGCTGCGCAGTGAGAGTCAAACCCGCCAGTATGGCAAAGGACCGTTCCGCTTGGGCGGTGGCTTGGATCTGCAGCCGTTGGGTCTGACGTTCGGGAAGGACCTCAGGGAGGCCCGGAGGCCCTTTTGTGCTTCGTCGTGACGGCAGCAGCGCACGAACAGGCTCGTGATGTCCTCAGGTCCGTAGTGGTCCTGTCCGTGATGGTCAAGGGCGCCACCTGCGCCATCAGGCTGGCGAAGCTCCGATGGCTGCCTTCGTGCCCTGGACCCAAATCCTCCATCGCCAAAAGAGCCATCCTGTCCGACTCGGCCTGATGGATACGGGAATGGCCCTGCGCGTCCCGCTTTGGCTTGCCTCCCTTCCACCAACGCTGTCCTGCCCTGATGGCAACCTTCTGTCGGCAGCCGCCTGGCCGTGGCCATTCATGTATGCGGGACCCTCACCCCCGCTCCGGCGGATCCTCCACGGTCTGGAGACTGTGGGTTGTTTGTGATGGGAGAGGTTGTGGCCGTGGCGAGTCTCCTGGCCGTTACAGTGCCGTGCCATCGGGACCCGCCCGTCTGTCCTGCGGGCGCAGGTAGGGCACAAGTGTCTCCGCGGGATAGGGCGCACCCTCAGGCACCGGCCGGTTCAGGGCCGCCTGTGCATTGTGCCAGGACGGGTCGGTTTCGCCCCGGGCCACGGCACAGCCAAACGCCACGCTGTTCTGCACACAGGCCGCCAAGAAATCACGCAAGGGCCGGCATTCCTCTGGCGTGCCCGGAATCTCCCGCTGGGTCCGACCGTGAAAACAGGCAAAATATGCTTCCTGCTGGGCCAGCGTAATGACCAGGGGAGGGTACCCCATGACCATGCTCATATAATTGGTAATCCAACGGGCCAGACGGCCGTTGCCGTCGTCGTAGGGGTGAATGGCGATGAAGTCCCAGTGGGTGGAGGCCAGCACCCAAGCCGGATCCAGGGCTTCCGGGTCCTGGCGCATGATGTCCATGCGTTGCGTCATGCGTTCCCACCATGCCTGCATCAGATACGGCACCTGCTCCGGCGGGGCGAACTCCACGATGGTGCCGTGGCTGACGAGGGCATTGGGCGAGGCCTTGAACAGGCCCAGTCGCACCATGCGACCAGTGGGATCCCCGCGCAGATTGCGTGCGGGATAGGGACGCACCAGCAGGGTGCGGTGCAGGTCATGCAAATCGGCCAGCTGGACGACATGTCCCTGGTTAATCCAATGGGCCAGTTGTTGGGCGGCCGCGTTGTGGCCCCGGATCTGATCGATGTCCAGCAGAGGCGGCCGCCCGGCCGGAGCCTGTTCGTGGACCAGGACATCCAAGGTGTCCCGGTAGGACAGCCTACTGCCTTCAATGGCCGTGCTGTGGCAATTCCAGCGCATGCGCACGTTGCCCCACCACTGGCGCAGGACCCGGTCAGACATGGCTGGAGCTTCCTGCCAGACAGTGCGGGCCGTCCACAGCTGTTCCGGGGTGATCGCGTCAGCTTCGGGCTGGGGCCGTTCGCCGGGGTTCTCTAGGGATGCTGTGCGTCCCCGTGTTTCGCTCTCGCCGGCGCGCCCAGATCCCGGCCCGGGTTCCTCTCCACAGACCATCCGGTCACCGTCCCGGGGACTGACGGGGGTGCCATCCCGGACCGCGACGTCATCCGTAATATACCTGTGCATTCTTCTAATCTTCCAACGTTCCCGGCAGACTGTCTACAGTGTGTGCTGTCTCCACCCTCACATGCACCCAATGCTGACTGTCCATTGCATTGAGTCATGCCCCCGTTGCCCCAATGTAACTAAAGAGCCTTGTCCATTTCAAATTCGACTTTCTGAAGGGTTTGATTCGCGTACTCCACCTGTCGTCCAGATTCAATTAGCCGAATTCTTGCACTCCGTGGATTTTGGTCTCTTTCCGAATAGTACAAGGCAATGTTGCTGACAAAAGCCACAAATTCTTTGAGAACCGCATCCACTTCAATGCATTCAAACGGTGCGATCGGCAAGCGACCAATCTGTAAGTCAATCTTGTCAATGCGTTCTCTGGACTTGTGGGTTCTGGCAAGAAACTCGCTTTCCGTCATCTCCGAACGTGATAGCTGATGCAAATGCCCCTGTACCGTTGTGAACCGTTCCTTTAGTTCATGGAGGGGTGAGTGTACCCGAGAGAGATATTCCTCCTTTGTGACTGCCTCCTTGGCAAAGAGCTGCGAGAAGAAAGCATTGTTGGAATCCCACTCTACAATAATGCTGTCTCCTACATTCTCGCCTTTGAACCTGGCTGGACGGGCATTCTCGGGCAGGCTTTCGTGGATCCACAAACTACGGCAGATAGGTAGGTCCCTTTTTTCATCTTCCGTGGTAAGGTAGATAAATCCCCACACTACATGAGCGTCTGAATGTCCCCAATGTTGCTGGGCAAGAGAATTGCGATGATATCTTCTGCGCTTCCCTTCACGGGTTACTTGCCGCACTATCGCCGCAATGTCTGCTTTGGTAGCGGGAGCGGGACCGTTCAACACCACACGGAACGCATATCGCTTGGCACCCGCATGACTCACGTCCTCCGTCTTGACCAGAGTGTAGCGTTGTGTTGAAACTATGGGGGTTAAGATGTCTCGCAGTGCAGCCTGGGAATCAATATCGACTTTCTGGCCTTTCGGCACCTTGATTTTGAAACCTTTCCTGGTGGAGATAGCCGTCTCCTGATTGGTTATCTGCCAATAAACCCGCTTGGTCTCAAGGTCACACAAACATATCAGAACGGGCAAGGCATGCTGGATCCAGTACGACACATGATCAGAGCTGGGACGGAACACATAGCTGTCGTCTTGGGTCTCTGACAGGTAACTTTCGCCTGCCTTGATTTGCAGACCCAGCAACCTTCCAGATGCACGGCCGTTTTCCACCACTTCTGCATGGGCATCAATGCCCATGTCATGTTCTGGTTGAGAGCGAAACAAAAAGTCCAGTGCTTCAAATGCTTGAGCGGTCAACCCTATGCCCTTGCTCGCAGTCCAGACACTCTGGTGAACTTCCATAACGGTTCGCAATCTCCTTTATCGGTAGGCCATAAGGATTGGAGCTGCCCAAAAGTGTCTTTGATGATAATCCCCTGAACCTGTGACAAGTCGTATTCCAAGTCCAGGCCTGCCAATCCGTCTGTCTCAGAGGATTTGACAGCGACAGCTAGATGGTTTGCCTTGAACTCCAAGATGGCATTCCCTAACCTCCACAAGTCAACAGCTTGGAACAGATGCCTGATATCGGTGAAGTCTTGAAGGTAATCATGGGTCCGTCACAGGTGTTACGGTGCCAGAGGTGTTTCCCGACCAGGGAATTTGCGGACTGTATGTGTGCTGGCGCAATTCCCCATCCCTGTGCAAAGGCGGATGTTCCGTACCCCCATATGGGCTCCCCTGCAGCCGTGCTTTCCCGCGTTGGGGAACATCCGCAGGCCGGATGCACCGGGAACGAAGCGGGAAGAGGATTCTGAGGAGGCCACACTCCCAGGTCCGGCTGGACTGCCAGAATCCGCTGGACCGGAAATGGCCCGTCAGGGGCCGGTACTGACAGGTGCAAGCCATGGCCGGTCATACAGGCGCAGACCGGGATGTTGCTGCGCACGGGAGAGGCCGATGCCGTTGCACAATCAAATTGAAAGCATCGTGAGCCGGTATGCCGGGTATCGTTGTGCCTGTCTGCATGGGATGGCGACCGCGATACTCTGCAGGTACGACAGGCAGGGTCTCCCGCTCTCAGACTCGGTTGTCTTCCAACCCTTGTGCGCATGTCCTGTTGCCACAGCTCTGATGGATTCCAATCGACCGTTTCGGGCGGCTATAATCTTGTGCAAACGTGCATGGCAGGAGGACAGCACGAGAAACATGGCTTTGCATGACAGTCGATACAAGAGGCTGCATTTGTGGCGGGAAGTGAACTGGGAGTGGATGCAGTATTTCTGCGACCTGCTGGATTTGGGCGCAGTGGATCGGCGGTCGGTGAGGATGCATAGGGTGGAGTATCAAACCCAGGAACTGACCCGGCGGATTTCCGATCATGCCTGGTCGTTCCGGACTGAAGCGGGCGCGAAGATGCTGCTTCTGGCGGAATTCCAGTCCAGTGCCGATGCAGTGCTCGTCCTGCGTCAGGCGGCCTATGCTTTGAACCACCTGCTGGCCGGGTATGATTCCCAAACGTACCGGTTGGATCCAGTGTTGCCCCAGCCCCTGCTGTTGTCTCTGTACACCGGCGCGGACCGTTGGCAGCCACGGTCCCTGGCCGAACTGTTTGGCGGCGGCCCGGCATACACGTTGCCCTTTCCCTCTTGTCACTTCGACATGCGTCATATGGCGGCGGAAGACATCCCGAATCGCCCTCTCTTGCGCACCTTGTTTGAAATCGAACGCATTGAAGGGCCACAGGGAGATGCCTATGCCAGAGCCTTGCAGCCTTGGGTTGCAGACGCCATCTATACCCCCTGGCAAAGGGCCCTCCTTGAATTTGGAATTGCCACCTTGGCCCGGTGGACACTGGACAATCGCATGGGATGGACCTCGGAGCAGCTGGACAAGGAATGGGCCAATATCACTACGTTGGAGGAATTGACTGTGGCCGAAAGAATGGTACGAACAAGAATGGATGCTCTGCTGGCAGAAAGCGAAGCACGTGGCGAGGCACGCGGTGAAGCACGTGGCGAGGCACGCGGCGAGGCGCGCGGTGTGGCACGCGGCGAAGCACGCGGTGTGGTGAAAGGCCGCCGCGCATCCTTGCTGGACCTTATAGCCAACGCCCAGTTGACGCCCCAGGATCTGGAACTCTGCCGCCGCGGTCTGGAACAGATGGCTCCGGCACAGATGCCGACCATCGGTGACATTTTGAAGGTAATCATGGCGTCAGACAGTGTTTCCACGAAAATAGTGCAGATGTGCCAGCCTCCGGAAAATTCGGAAACGTCCAATTCCGGCAGTGTGGGCTGAGATGCCGCTGTGCCTGCCGCTGTCCAGGAGGTTTTGCCGACAGAGGTGCCAAGGTGTCGTTGACCCAGGCTAGGGAATGCCACGCTGGCGTGCACGGGAGAAATTGACTGTGGCCGAAAGAAGGGTGCGGACGCGAATGGATGCTCTGCTGGCAGAAAGCGAAGCACGTGGCGAGGCACGCGGTGTGGCACGCGGCGAAGCACGCGGTGTGGTGAAAGGACGCCGCGCATCCTTGCTGGACCTTATTTCGGTGAAGTCTTAAAGGTGATAAGGGAGTCGAAGGACGACCAGTCTGCATTGGTGTTGATGTGCCAACCTCCGGCGCATTCGGCACCGGATGATGCCGGCAACACTCTCTGAAACGTCGATGTGCCGGAGAGCCGAGGTGATTTCTCCTGAAAACTTATAGGCATGCCGTGGGCCACAGCCCAGGAGGGGCTGGCTGACATGCAGGGGAGGAAATGACCGTGGCGGAAAGGGTATGCACAAGAATGGATACCCTGCTTGCCGAGAGCAGAGCGGAAGGCAGGGCGGAAGGCAGGGCGGAAGGCAGGGCGGAAGGCAGGGCAGAGGGACACCGCGCAGCCTTGCTGGAGATTGTGTCTACGGTGTTGATACCTCAGGATCTGGAAACCTGTCGCCAAGGCCTGGAGGGCATGACTCTGGAACAGATGCCTGACTTCGAGGACATGGTAAAGGTGGTCCTGGCATCATACCGCCGCCTCCGCACGGAAGTGATGCCGATGTGCCAACCTCCCCCGAGTCCGGAGCCCGGGGAAAGCGGCGACGCATTCTGAAGCGGCCCAAGGGACATGGGCCCTTGGGCGTTCCCCTGCAACGGCGAGTCCAGAGGAACGTGATCCTGGAGCAAGAGGGGCTGAATGTGCCGCAGAGACAGAATTGAGCTTGGGGACCCGTAAGGCCACCCCGAGAGAATGCGCAAGGGATCATGTGTCCTGATCCGAGACCTGCAGACAGGTGGGGCAACGGTGCAGAGGAGAATGGCGGAAGGCCCCCGGCCCACAGGGAAGCACAACGGCTGTACAGGCATCCCGGCGGGCCGTGCCCCGGATGCTCCGCCAGGAGCCGCGGGAGAGGCTCGGACGATCCGCCTCTCCCGGGCCATGCGCTCGATCAGCTCCAGGTGTAGTCCTGCCAGCCTTCGTCGCGGACCCGCAGAGCCGATGCGAACATGGCTTCCACTGTGCCCTGCGGCCGGTAGAGGATCAGCCGCTTGGCCTTGGCGATGGCGTGGTCGTACCGAAACCAGACCGGCACTTCGACTTCCAGGACTTCCTGGTCGGTCAGCTCCGCCAGCAACGGGACCGCATGGGTGTAGTAGAAGGGTTCCGGAGCGCCACAGTTGAACGTTTCCCCGATTGCCGCCGGTGCTTCGACTGCACAGACCAGCATGTGGGCAATGTCTCGGGCGTCATTGGGTTGGTAGCACCAGGATCGGCCCTCCTGGTCCCGTACGCTGCAGGGCTGATCCTCTCCTTGGGCCTGGGCCAGGATGTCGTGCCACAGTTCGGTGCCGTCGGCCATGTACAGTTCCCCCAAGGGACTGGCCTGCCCAATCCGCAGGAGCTGGCAGACGCGGCGCACCGTGAACTGACCCAGAATGGCGGAGCCGGACTGTACATGACTGGGCCGCACAATCACGGTGCGCAGTCCGGTATAGGTGGCCGCCATGTTCACGAATTCCTCGCCAATCAGCTTGGACAGGGAATACTCGCCGTCGGGCCGCTTGGGATGCTCTTCGTCCACCGGGTGATACGCGCACGCCAGTTTTTCGCCGTTGTTGGGAAAGACACCAGAGGAACTGACATAGACCAGCCGGTCCAGGCGATCCGCCTGTGCGCCGCAGACGCGGGCGATCAGCCGGTTGATCTGCAGGTTGTTGTCGAACTGTGGCCCCACAAAGTTGGCTGTGTGGATGACCGCATCCACACCGTGCACGGCATCCTGCACAAAGGACTCCTCCGTCAAGTCCCCTGGCCTCAGCTCCATGTCCAGTCCCTCCAGCCGGTCCAGGCAGGGATCGTCCGGCAGGACCGTGCCCCGCACTTCATGGTTGTGGTCCAGCAGTTGGCGCACCAGACGGCACCCCACTTGGCCGGCAGCGCCAGCGACCAGAATCTTCATGCAACACCTCTCCTCAGGCTAGATCTCAACGTCAGCAAACGGATACTCGTACCAGTCCAGCAGGCCCGCGCGGGTGGCGGCCCCGGCAAACAGCAACAGGGAAGAGTAGGAGTCGGCGAATTGGCGGCCCCCCCCCTTGCCGGATATGACGGCGCCGCCCGTATCCACGAATTTGGCGGTGGGCCGCGCGTCCAGACCCTGGGCCGTCAGGGCCGCAAACTGACGGGCCCCGATCTGCAGGTACCTTGCATTCTCCGTGATCCGGTAGGCGTGGGTCAAGGCTTCAAGAAAGTGTGGGGTCGGCGCGGGGTGGCCCAGACTGGGCAACTCCTTGTAGAAGGTGATGCCATCCGCTCCCAGCGTGTGACGCAGCAGATCGTCCACCACGGCGACAATCAAGTTCTTCACTTCCGCACTGTCGTCCAGCAGCAGGTACCGGGCCAGTGAATTGACCGTGATGGATGCCATGAAGGGTACCCTGGGCATGGCGTGACTGGTGTAGGGAGCCAGCAGGGCGTCGAATTCCCGCTGCCAGATCACGAAGAGCTCGGCTATGCGGGTGGCCTCCCGTTTCCACTCTGCCGCCCCCGTACCCAGATACAGTCCGACCAGGGCCCGCAGGGCCCAGCCTCCTTCCCGTACGGCCGCCGCCCCCGGCGTGCGCATGTGGGGCAACTGCATGTGGCGCAGGATGTTGCGTCCGATGGACTCGGCGGCCTCCAGGCTCTCGGTGCGGCCGGTGAGAAAATAGTAGTCCAGGAATCCTTCGGTCCACTCATGGGAAGGGACCACCTTGCCGGTGCCGTGATAGGCGGTGTGGATCTTCAAGCCGCCCTCGATCAGGGGATCGGCGTGTTTGTGGCAGAAGTCCACATCCAGCCAGTGCCGGGCACAGACCAGGGCCGAGTCCAGCAGGCGGCGTTGGGCTGTGAGGCCGTAATACAGGGCGCTCATGTGGGGTCGGTCGTACTCGTTGTTGACCCATACGGATTCGCCTTGGCCGCGGCCCTGGTCCGTGTACCCGGCGTCGGGGGCATCCCCGAAATGCATCATGCCCAAGGCCTGGGGCCGTGCGGCGTGCAGGGCGTTGAAGCGCGTCAGCAGCCTCTTTGGGACCCGGTGCGGGAAGAAATCCAGGCCCCAGGGGTTGTGCTGCCGATACCATGCCCGGGGCAGAGAGGGCACGTCCGGCAGCTGAAACTGCAGGCTCCGCACCAGAATCGCCTGCAGATCCGGATTCTGCAGTCCTGGCCCGTCTTCCTCTGGAGTCTGCCCGGGACTGCAGTGGAAGTGGAAGAGCAGGCGATGGGTCTTGCCCATGCCCTGCAGGATGCGGGCCGGTGCGGCGTCCAAGGGGTACAGACCCGCCTCCATGCCGGCCGCATCCGCCTGCAGACTCTTGGGGTAATGCTGATGTGCCTGGTAGTGGGAAAGGGCCAGTCCGCCCTGGACGGCCCGCCAGTCCACCCAGAAGTCCCCGTAGAACGACTCCGTGAAGTGTTCGTTGGACTGATACAGCAGCGTCTCGGCATCGATGTGCAGGGCCACGGCAGACCGGGACGTGTCGATGTGCGTCCGATAGTAGCCTTCGCCCAGCGCGACTTGCGAGAATCCCTGCGCCCGGGCCGGATCCGGACGGAATCCCGTGCTCAGGCTGGCCAGATGCAGATCCTCGGCGCCTCCCATGTGCACGAACTGGTGCTCGACTTCCACGTAGGGCTTGCCGGCATAGGCGGTGACGCGGCCGTGGTAGGCCATGGCGGACGGACCGTCCGGACCTACATGCAGACCGTGCAGACAGAGCACCGCCCGCAGCGGGCCCGCCTCCTCGACGGTCACCCGCTCCACCATGGGCACGAGCGTGTCCGGACGTTCGACCAATTGCATCTGAAAGGCCCCCACCGTGAGCCCGGACCAGAATGCGCTGCCCTGCAAGGTGACATCGTGCAGGGCAAAAGGGGAGCCCCGGTGCACAGCAAAGCTTAAGGGCCCCGTGTGCACCCTCCATGCCATGCCGGTGGGGGAAACCGAGACCTGTTCCTCGGCCTCGGCCGGCGCACCGGTTGCAGACACCGCGAGTTGAAAGTCCTTGGCTTGGTTTCCCGGCAGATCCGGCTGAAAATGCACCAGGGACCAACGCACAGACCCGTCGGGCCAGATGCCCAGTGCCTGCACCTGCACCGGCAGCGAGACAGTGCCATCGGTGATGCGCAGATGGCCCGGGGCCGGCAGCCGACCTTGCGCCCAGGGAATGCTGATGGAGACCGGTTCCCGCCGGCGGGGGTACTGAGAGAGCTTGGGGAAGTGCAGAGGGGTCATGGCAACCTGCTGGGCTTGGGAGCGGATCCGTCGGGTGGGTCGGGCGGGGGCTAGTACATCTCGGCATCCACGGCGCATTTCCATTCCTCGAAAACGGCACGGGCCTCGGCGGCCAGCAACTGCTGTCCTGGAATGGACCGGGCCTCCACTGGCAACGGGATCTCGGTGTAGATGAAATGGTCGCCAAAACCCGCGTCCGCGGCATCCAGCCGGGAATTGCCGTAAAACATGCGCTCCAGCCCGGCCCAGTAGATGGCGCCCAGGCACATGGGGCAGGGCTCGCAACTGGTGTAGATCTCGCAGCCCACCAGATGCGGGTCTCCCACCACCTGGGCCGCAGCCCGGATGGCCACGATTTCGGCATGGGCGGTGGGATCGATCTGCGAACGCACCCGGTTGAACCCTTCGGCGATCACGAGATTGTCCCGCACGATCACCGCCCCGAACGGTCCCCCCAGGCCCGAGGCCACGGCTTCCCGGGACAAGGCGATGGCCCGTTGCATATGCGCTGGATTCATGAGGCTTTTCCCCTGCACAATGGTCACGCCGTCCCCTGCCGGACCCTCAGCTGCCCCGATAAGTGGTGTAGCTCCAGGGCGAGGTCAGCAGAGGCACATGGTAGTGGGCATCCTCCGCCAACCCGCACCGCACGGACACCCGATTCAAAAAGGCAGGCTGGGGCAGGTCCGGCAGAGCCTGGGCGAAATAGCTCCCTACATGAAACACCAGCTCCCACTCCCCCCTCTGAAACTCCGTCTCGTCCAGCAGCGGAGCATGGCAGCGGCCCTCGGCATTGGTCCAGACCGTCTTGACCGGTATCCTTCTTGCCCTTTCCCATCGGCAGAGCTCGATGCGCATGCCGGCCGCGGGTCGCCCCCGAGCGGTGTCCAGCACATGAGTGGTCAGTCGGCCCATGCTTCACGCCTGTGGACGAAATAGGGAATACCCGCGTGGAACCATGACCCTAGGCTCGGCGGAGGGTGGCCTCGATGTCGCCATGGGGTTCGTCCGTGGGCAGGAACAGCTGGTGGGTGGCATCCTGTCCAAAGGCGGCAAGATCTATCGGGTGGTAGTGGATGTTGGGCATGGCCAACGAGATTTCCCCTATTTCCGGCACGGCGGCCAACACCGCCTCACCCATGCGGTACAGGCTGTCCTGCACGGACATGCTGTAGGTGGCAGCAAAGATGCGCAGCACGGCACTGCGCACGGCAGCCGCTACTGCCGGGTAGCTGGCAGGTGTTTCGACATGGTTCCAGATGGCCTGCATCCGGGTGCAGAGAATGCGGTCTGCAGTCTCCGGCAGAGTGGTGTATTCATCCTGCCAGAAATCGCGGAACCCCGACTCCGTGGTCTTCATGATCCGCAGGTTGCGGATGCCGGACCGAATATCCCGAGAGGCTCTGGTCAGTGTAGCCTTGCACCAAGGCCGGCTGCCATCTCCGGGCAGAAAGCTGTGCGGATGCGGCTGGCCATCTATGTCCATGCGCTGCCAGGCGGTCTCTTCCAGTTCCACCTCGACTTGGGAGACATGGGCGTACCGGTCCAGAAAAGTTTGGGCTATGGCCATGGCGAAGGGTTCGTTGTCCGCCCGCAGGTGTTCCAGAGCCAATACCTGCACCAGGTTCTTCATGCTGTCCGTGGCGATCACCTGGGCATTGTCGGCCGTGGCGTAGGCCGCCGTGAAGTCTCCTTCCAGCATCGCCCGGATCCGCACTTCGCGCACCTCGTGGCGGTCCGCCTGTCGATGCACTCGCAGCAGGCGCACCTGGGCCTTGCCGTATTTCTGGTGTACAAAAGGCATGGAGATCTTGGCTGTCCAGCACCCGGGGCAGATTGTCCGGTCCGTCCCGCTTGGGCAGTCTCCATTATATCCGCTTGTCCGCGAGGCCCTTCGCATGAGTCAGTCTTGGATCGTCTTCAACCGCATGGGAGCAGAGGACTGTACCGATCTGCTGTGGCGCTGCTGCGGGTCCCGCCAATGGGTGGACCGCATGATCGCCGCCCGCCCCTTTGCCGACTGGTCCACCCTCATGGCCGCTGCAGACCGCATTTGGGCGGAATTGGCTCCGGCCGACTGGCGGGAAGCCTTTGGACATCATCCCATGATTGGCGACCTGGACAGCCTGCGCGCCCGATTTGCCCGCACGGAGGCCTGGACCCGGAGCGAACAGGGTCAGGTGCGGGAGGCCACGGAAGAGGTGCTGCAAGGCCTGGCGATCGGCAACCAGGCATACCTGGAAAAATTCGGGTATATCTTCATCGTTTGTGCCACGGGCAAGAGTGCCGCGGAGATGCTGTCCCTGTTGCAGACTCGCCTGCTCAATGATCCGGAGCGGGAACTGCCCATCGCGGCGGAACAACAGCGGCAAATCATCCGGATCCGGCTGGACAAGGCCCGCGCGGCCCTGCAGGCTGCCGCGACATGAGCTGTCAGATGGCCGCCCTGCCGCAGTCCTGCAGCTCTGCGTGCACGGGAATCAGCGACGGCCACCCGTCTGGGCGCGCAGGTGCTGGACCACTCCGACACTCTTGCCCAACAGAAAAAGCCCCATGCCTACCGCTACAGCCAGAGCCATGGAAGGCACGTAAGGCAGCAGGGTCGCCAGCAGGCCGGTGCCCAGCATCAGCATCAGACCCGCGGTGCGCACCCCCCAACCTCCCAGGAGCAGGAATGCGGAAGCCAGGAGCAGGCCGCTGACGGCCAGCACTTCCGGGGATTGGCGCAGGTCTACACGATCCGCCAGTGCGGTCAGCACACTGAGGACAGCCAGAGGGCGCAGGCTGGCGGGCAGCCAGACCTGACGCAAGTTGCGGATCCGCCCTTGCCGCAGTTTGTCCTGCAGGGTCAGCACGGCCGGCATGCCGGTGACACACCCCCAGTCCCGGGCAAAGCTGCAGAGCAGGAGGGCTGTCAATCCCACGGCCATAACCAGCACCAGGGTGCCATCCACTCCTGGCCAGAGGGCCATGCCCAAACCTGCCATCTGCAGCCCCGCGATGTGGCGGCGGGTGGCGCTTGCCGGCCACGCGGACAGCGGCTGGCCCCGCCGCTGCCGCCACCAGATCCCCAAGGCAAAGGCCGGACGCAAAAACGCCACGGCCAAGAACCAGCTGGGCAGTTCCAGGCTGACGACACCCACGCCTGCGGCAATCAGGACTCCCAGACCATCGGCCTCCATGTCCAGGGCCGCGCCCAGATGCGAAGCCCGGCCGCGGCGGCGCGCCACGTGTCCGTCCAGCCCGTCCAGGGCTACCGCGGCAGACCACAGGGCAATGGGTCCCCAATGCCACAGACCGCCCGGTGCCAGTGGTGGAAGCAGACTGGCCAGCATGGCCAGCAAGCCGGTCCGCACCAGGGTCAACAGGTTGGCCGCGCCCAACGTGGGCCAAATCCGGGCAGGGGCTCCGGGAGGGTGGTTCTGGACCAGGCGGGGCCACGTGAACACCCATGCCAACACCGCGACCAAAGTCGCCAACAAGACCCTGGGAAGCCAAAGGTCGGCCGCCAGCCCCTGCAGGCCCCAGGCCCACAGCCCCAGGCCCACAGCATACAGGGCAAGCGCCCTTCTGGCTTGTCGGCGCAGGGCAGACAACGGCTCCGCGGCCATGGCGGGTCAAGGTGCAGTGGCCGCAAAACGCGGACCACGGACGAGGCTGTGGCGTCAGTCTCCTGCAGCCAGTGGCATGTGCACAAAGAATTCCTGCACACCATCCACATAGGAGGCGATGGTATAGGGCAGCAGCGTGATCCACAGGCCGGTGGCCCCGTTGCGAATGACCGGATTCCAGGCGCTCACCGCCGCCAGGTTCGGCAGGCCCTGGCGCACGGCTTCCTCTATTTGGACCTCGGTCCAGCCCAGCCGATCCTGTAGGCGCCGATGATCTATGGCGGCCGACACGATGGCTTCCAGGGCCTCGTCTTTCTCTAGCGCCAGCACATCTTCCAAGGCCAGGGGATTGCCTGTGGCGTCAAAGGTCCAGGCTCCCGCATTCAGATTCCCGTGGGCCCCGCCCGTGTACTCCCAAAGCAGCAGCCGGCCTGTCTGCCAGCCGCCCGGGGCCCAATAGAGGTTGGCGTCAGCCGTAATCAGCTGAAAAGGCAGCAGGTGCGTGATGGGGAAATCACGGGCGAAGTCCAAGGCCATGGCTCCAATTTCCCGAGCCTTGGCCTCAATGAACTTCCGGGCCTCTGCATCGATCTCCGGCACCAGCGTCAGCGGTCCCGTCGGAGTCCGGAACACGGCCACTTGCTCCAGCGACGGTTCGATCGGCAAAGGCGTCCGCCGGAACCGCAGACCGTTGAGCAAAGGGCCCATCTCCGCCGAGGAGATGGGCGTGCCGGAAAAGACGGAGAGGACAGGCACACCCGCGGGAGCCGGTGCCATGGGATCGGGCTCGATCACTACGTACCGGTTATTGATGAAGACACTGTCCAGCTGGAACAGTTCCTGCATCTGGGCTCCGTCCAGAATGTAGGCCGTTTGGGGTGGCGGTTCTTCGTCTCCGTCCAGATAGGGCAAATGCAGATTTTTCAGTTCAATGCGTTCGTACTGGGCAGCCCGAGCCTGCAACGCGGCGGCATAGGAGGTCAGATCCAAGGGCATTTGCAGCCACATGCCCAGTGCAAAGAGCCGACTCCGCGCGACAGGGCTCTCCTGACCGCCCGAGCGGGGGCCCATGACGGCAAAGTCCCGTACCCACTGGAGGGGGCCGGTGGTTTGCCAGTTTGGTTGACCTCCAATCACGTAATCGTCAAACTGGCCGGATATGACCTGATTCTGAAACAGGGCCTGCTGCACTTGCTGTCCCAGCTCCAGTTGATCCGGACTGTGGGCCCACTGGTTGGCTTGGGCATCAAACAGGAAGTAGCCTGCCGGGAGGCAGATCACGGCATAGTTCCGGTCTGTCAGCTGCTGCTTCGTGAATTTCGGCGGACTGGGCAGGCAAGGCTGCTCCTGGGCCTCGACGGGCGAGGCTGGGTTCACCAGCATCAGCAGCCAGGCAAAAGTGGCCAGGAACACGAAGGGCCGTGGCCCTCGGGACGCCTGCCACAGCCAAGAGAGAGTTCGGATCTGCATAATGTTCTCCATCGCGCCGCCGCCAAGTTCAGGCTGGGCCCTGTGCCAGATGTGCGTTGAGCCGGGCTTCCAAGGTGGCCACGATGTGGTCCGGCTCCGCTCCGCCCAGCCAGCAGGCCGCCATGCCTTCATCAAACACGTCGCTGATTTCCTTGGCTCGCAGATTGGCCGGACCCTTGTAGGCCTCCACTTGCTCCATGGCCTGTGCAAACACGGCATGAGCCGGCCGCTGCAGAGAGGCATCTTGCCACACGTCCGCCCGGGCCCCCGGTACTCCGCCTTGTACGGCCAGTTCCAAGCCGGTATTCTGGTCCGTCAGGAACCGCAACCAATTCCAGGCCTCGGCCTGCACGGAGGACCGGTGCAGCAGACACAGCGGTTCAATCTCCAGCATGGAGCCGAACTGGCCACCGGGGCCGACCGGCAGAGGCACCACCCCAAAATTGAAGTCGACCGCAACCTGTGTCTCGGCGATCCAGATGCCCCAGTAGCCATTTTGGGACAGGGCCACGTTGCCCTGCTCAAAGTGGTATTGGCTCCGCAAGTCCGGGGTGGGCATCGCCCCCTCCATGTGCATGAGGCCATGCAGCAGGGTCAGCGCATCAAGGACCGGAGGACTCTGGAGCAACACCCGATTTCCGTAGGCATTGTAGAACGTCCCGCCCAGGGATCGGATCAGGATCAGGATGTGAGGCAAGGTCAGCCCCAGGTTGACCCCATAGGCAGTCACGGCTCCGGCCCCGGCCTGCGTGGCGGCCAAGGCCAGACTGCGCAGATCGTCCCAGGTCCAGTCGCCATCTTGCGGGGGGGGATCCTGCCCTGCCGCCGCCAACAGATCCAGATTGACATAACATCCAGTCCGGCCCGGATGGCAGGCCCAGGGCAAGGCCATGGGCTGCCCCTGAAAGGTGGCGGCATCCAGAGCCGGCCGCAGATAGGGATTGCCCGCGGTTTCCAGCTGGGCCATCCAGTCTGCCAAGGAAGACAGCAGACCGGCCCGGGCCAGCCGATAAAAAGCCCCGTTGTCGAAGGGCAGCCAGAAGGAATCCGCGGCCGTGGCTTCGGCCATGCCGGCCTCCAGCCGGGGCACATAGCCGACTGGCGGGCTGACCTCAACATGCAGATCCACGTCTGGATGGGCCTCGTGGAAATCCACGGCCCGGGCCAACGCGGCATCGCCATACACTCCGCTGCGCACATGAAAGTGCACCGTGGGCGGCTGACCTGCCGGACTGCCCACTGCAGCGGGATCCGTCGTTGTGGCTACGGGTGCAGCGGGAGTTGTGCAAGCGGCCAGACCGGTCAGCATGCTGCCGATTCCAGCCAGCTGCAGCAATCTGCGGCGGCTCAGACTCCCGCGGCGGCCACTCTGCAGCGGCTGGCTGGCCATGGCCTGGCCATTCATGACATGTGCCTCCCGCACGGGGCCGCCAGTCAACGCCTAGCGCAGGAGGGAGAAAGCCTGCTCTTCACAGGTGATGCATTCCACCAACGCCGAGTGGCCCGCCTCGGTCTGGGCCGCGGCCCGCTGCAACGCCGGTATGATCTCATCTGGGTCCGTGACCTTCTCGGTATAGGCCCCCAACGCATCGGCCAGCTGGGCGTAGTCCCCCGACAGGAACTTGGTGCCATATTTCTCGGTGGCGATGGGCAGATGCTTTTCGTATCCGCCCATGGCGGAATTGTTCACCACTACAGTCAGGATGGGCACGTGGGCGCGCACCGCGGTCTCAATGTCCATGCCGGCCATGCCCACGGCGGCGTCGCCCATGAAATTGACCACCAGTTTCTCTGGCGCCGCCAATTTGGCCCCGATGGCCAGCCCCAGGGAGTATCCCAGCTGGGTGGACTTGCCCCACCCGATGTAGCTGCGGGGCGTCTTGGTCATGTAGAAGGGGGAAATCTGGTCCCGCGGATTGCCGGAATCAGCCGTGACGATGGTCTGCGCCACATCGAAGGCGATCTGCATGTCGTGGATGACCCGATACGGATTGATCGGTCGCTCCGCGGAAGTCAGCTTGGGTTGCCACTTCGCCAGCCATTGTTGGCGGGCCGCTTTCAGGCGGTGCGCGCGGCGCCGGTCCGGATCCAAGGTCTTGCCTGCACCCAGCCGCTGCTGCACTTCCTGCACCAACGCCTGCAGCACCAACTGCGCGTCGCCCAACAGCGCACAGTCCGTCACATAGTCCTTGTTGAGGTCCGCTTCATCCAGGGCGGCGTGAATAAAGATCTTGCCGTCGGGAATGGGGGTGGTCAGGAACGTGCGCGTGAAGCTGGTGCCTATCCCCAAGACACAGTCCGCCTCGGCCAAGTAGGCCTTGAGAGTTCCGGGCCCCGTGTATGTGCCCGTGCCCAGAGACAGGTCATGGTCTTCGGCAAAGCCGCTCTTGCCTGCCAGTGTGGTCATGACGGGAGCCTGCAGCAGCTCGGCCAGTTGCGTAAGCTCCGCCGAGGCCCAGGCCATGAGTACCCCTTGACCCGCGTGAATCAAGGGCATCCTGGCCTCGATCAGCAGCTGCGCGGCCTGGTGCACATCGGCCGGGTCCGGGCCAGAGCGGGTGGAGACCGGAGGGGTGTATTGCAGCGGCTCGGTCAATTCCGCCTGACCCACATCGGAAGGCACTTCCAGCATGACCGGCCCGGGCTTGCCGGTCCGCAACAGCGTGAAGGCCCGGCGCAGCATCTCCGGCACCCGATCCGGATGATTGATGCGGCCCACCCACTTGGTCACGTGCTGGTAGTTCCGCACGGCATCAAACTCGGGGGGCACATCCAGCCGCTGACTGCCGGTCTGTCCGGGCAGGCAAAGCACCGGGACCGAATCCGCAAAGGCCTGTGCCACCCCCGCGAACGCGTTTTCAATGCCAGGGCCGGCCTGCATGGCGCAGACGCCGATGCGGCCATCCGGGACAACCCGCGAGAAGCCATCCGCAATGTTGATCACGGTCCGTTCCGCGCGTGCCATGACAGGGCGGATGCCCGCATCCGCGGCATATTCAATGAGGGCATTGGCAGGGAAGCAGCTCAGAAAATCCACCCGTTCCCGTTTCAGAATTTCCACGATGGCTTGGTATGCGTTCATGAGAGCGGGCTCCAGGATCATTCCCATATCAGGGAGAGAAGGGAAACGGCACGGGGTCTGACTTGCGGTACGCAACCTGACCGGCTGTTTCAGCGTATCTATTCTACAGGCTGGGCGGCTGAATCCGCTTGCCGGTCTGTACCGGGTTCGCATAGCCGGTCCCGCAGCCTGCGGGCCGGGAAGGATTAGCATGTTCAAGGGTTGTTTGGTAACCCTGGCTGTCATTGTGCTTGTGGTGCTGGGTCTGCGCCTCATCTTCGGCACCCTCGTTTTCATCGGAGGGGCTGTCACCGCGATATTGGCCGTGGTTCCGGCCTGGGCCTGGGCAATCGGTGCCATTGCCGTCCTGATCTGGGCCGCGCGCACCCGCAGTCAACCGGATATCCGGTAGACAAGAGAGGCTGGATTGCGGTCTGCCTGGGCCTGCTGCCTTGATGGTGGAAGCGCATATGCAGCTGTCGGCCGGTTCCCAGCCCAGACGCCGGACTGGTTTCTGTCTGTGTGTGGTCAGGCCCCACCCTGTGAAACCACCGCCAGTCGGGGGAAGCCATGGCGATGGCAAGTTCCGCACCGTAGCACCCCCCGACCGTCAAGAGCCGCGGAACGTCCGTGGCATGGGGGGACAAGCAAGACCCGGTTCCAAAGCGCCTGGTCCGGGCCTGTCAAGCCACAGGCACATGCTCTTTGCTGGGCCCAGGCCTTCCGGGAACTGCAGAGGCGTGGACCCCGTTCATCACGATATTCTGTCGTTGTCGGCAAGGCAGGGAGCGATGGCCGCTCCCGACATGACAGTCAGCCTGCTGGTCACCCGCAGAGCGCGTTTCACGTTGTGCGCAGGCTTTGGATGAGCGGGACCAGCGATCCGGTCAACTCCTGATACACCCATCCATACAGTTCGTTCCTGTGATGGGGTGTGATCTCAAGGGTCGCCTGCTGGAACAGCAGGCACAAGCGCTGCGTCAAGGCAGTCTGGTCAAAGCGACGGGCGAAGGTTTCGGCTTCCCCGCGTATGGCGGCCCGACGGGCGGGGGCAAGTTGAAAAAAGCGGTCCAGACATTCCGTGAGTCCATCCCAGTCGTGCGCGGGATAGAAGGAAATGCCTTCCGCCATGGCGCAGACAAACTCTCGGGCCACCGGCACGTCGGAGGCAATGACGGGCACGCCACGGGCCTGCGCCTCCAGCAACACGATGCATTGTGTATCCGAGTCGGGGGCATTGATGACTACGTCCAGCCGATCCAGGCGGGCACCCACTTCGTGGTTGTCAATGAACCCCGTACATGCAACCCGATGGGTCAATCCCTGGGCGGCCGCGTCCTGCCGAATCGACTCCAGCTGGCCTCCGTCTCCGATAACCTCCAAGCCCGCCTTGTCATCCTGTTTGAGGTAGGCCATGGCGGCGCCAGCCAACGCCCGGCTGCTCTTCTCCTTCGTGACGCGGCCCACCATGCCTATTCGGTGCCGGTCAGACAAGGGAAGGTCAGCGGACTTTGCGGCAAACCATGATGCAGGCAGTCCCGAAGGCATCACGTGGAGCGGACGCCTGACGCCCAGTTCCTGCAAATCATGGGCGATCACGCCTGAAGGCGCCAGACGAGGTCGCATTGATTGGCAAACCCCACATAGAAGGCCTGCACCGCGGCGGGGGTCAGACTGGCGCCATCGCTGTAGTGAATGAACTCTTCCAGCCTGGTGTGATGCGTGTAGACAAGAGGCAGAGCCAGATCGTCAGCCAGTCTCGTGGCCACGGGGCCCAGGTGAAAGGGACCATGGATGTGGATTAGATCGGGACCAAAGGCACATATCCGATGGTACAGAGCCGAATCCGGGGCCATGCGGAAGTCATTGTTGATGATGCTGTCCCAGACTGCCAGGGGTATCCGCTGCACCCCCTCGTGGCTTCCGTCTTCCGGGGCAAACCGCGGAGTCAGAACCAGCACTGCCCATCCGGTCTGGCGGAGTCCACTGACCAGGCTGTAAACCCCGCTTGCCACCCCGCCCTTGTTGGGCACGTAGGAATTGGTAATGGTCAGAATGTTCATCTGTGCCGCCCCCGTATCTGACGGGCAACTGTTCGGTGCGTTGCTGCCCTGTACTCTCCATTATGTGGCGATGCAGTGCGGAACTCCATAAAGCGCAATGCACGATGCCTTGCTCAACCCCTGTCGAGTCGTTCAGATCGGCCGGCATGGGGCTGCCGACCTGAACATGTGTACAATTCGCACTTGGTCATATCCAAGGTGTCCGAGGGATGTATCTGGAGGAAGCGGACCAGTGGGCTGACGGGACCTGGAAACTACCGTTGTGGACCCGACCGAGAACATGCTGATCTTGGGAATCCTTCCGTGTTGCACTGGGGGCCTGCGAGTTCTGATCATCCATCATGCCCCAACCGATGACTGCAGGAGTGCGGGTACAAGGAAGTCCAACATGTGCGCAAGCGCCTGGCCGATGCGCACCAGGCGTTCTTTCAGGGCCAACGTGCCTGCCCCTGATGCAAGAAGGCCCGGCATCGCACGACGGGTGCACCATGGCCGATGACGTGTCCATATCCCAAGGCCACCTGCGTGTGCCGCGCATCGGCGGGTTGCGATTGAAAAGTCGTACCGTGTGTCGGCCGCGGCGCCTGCCCGTTGCCTATGCCAGGGCCAGCGCCTGCCAGGCCACGACCTGGCGGCGCTGGGCGTCGATTTCCACGCCCAGCCCGACCACCGCCTTGCCGCGGCCGGCGAAGCGCTGTCCATAGCCCCGCTCGACGATCTGGCGCACCGCCTGGGCTGCCGTGTCCCCCAGCTTGTATTCCAGGATCACCACCCGGTCCGCCATCTCCACCACGGTGTCCAGCCGCCCTGTCAGGGTGGGCTGCTCCGACAGCGGATGGTAGCCCAGCAGCGTGAACAGCAGGTGCAGCAGCATCTGGTACAGACGGTGCTGGTCCGGAATGAGGGTGTAGTTCAGTTCCTGCAGCAGGTCATTGAAGCGGGCAAAGAAGCCGGCATGGTCCTGCCGGGCCCAGGCCTGTCCCAGCGGCCCCAACCGCCCGCGGACGAGGTCCGCCCGGGCCCCGTACAAGGGCAGCAGGGACTCGGCGAACGTGCGCTCCACCTCCCGATTGGGAAACCCCAGCCGGGGGGCCCCGTCCGTGCCCTGACCCTGCAGGGTCAGGTATCCGGTCTGGTAGAGCAGGGCGCTGACGTCGGGGGCCTCCGGCTCGTACACGGCGCGGGTCACCACCGCGGGATCCAGGCGGGCGATGTCGGTGATGTCGTACTGTCCCTCCTGGATCAGGTCGACCAGGAAGGTGGGCGTGGCGGTCTCCGCCCAGTAGTTGCCGAACGTCTGGTCCTCCAGACAGCTGAGCAGGGAGTAGGGGTTGTATACCCGCTGTCCGCCGACGGCAAACAGGTAGCCGTCATACCAGTCCCGCAGGCGGTCGCGCAGGGCCGGCACGCTGCACTCCTGCACGGCGGCGGCGACCTCCACGTACGGCGCCAGGGAGCGGTCCAGATCGGCCTCCGTGAACCCGACCACGGCGCTGCACTGCGCCAGATGCGAGAGGTCGCGCAGGTTGTTGAGGCCGGAGAAGATGCTGGTGCGGGCGAAGCGCGTGATGCCGGTCAGAAAGACGAAGCGCAGATGTTCCTCGCTGGCCTTCAGGATGCCGTAGAAATCCCGCAGTTCCTCCCGGATGTCCGTCAGGGCCTGCGGATGCTGCAGATTGCGGATGATGGGGGCATCGTACTCGTCCACGAGCACCACCACCCGGTTCCGTGCCGACAGGCCATCAATGAGGGTACTCAGGAGCCAATCGGGATGTTCGGATCCTGCAGGCATGTCCACCCCATGTTTTTGTCCTATGCGGGTCAGGTGGCTGCACAGTTTAAACCGCAGATCTGCCCTCTCGAAACCGCTCATCGTACTCATGTCCAGGCGGATCACGGGATGGGCCTCCCAGGCCCAGTCGCTGTCCTGGATCCAGGTCCCGGCAAACAGGGCCCGCTCGCCCCGAAACAGCGCCTCCAGGGTGGTGGTCAGCAGACTCTTGCCGAAGCGCCGCGGGCGGGCCAGAAACGCATACGGCTCGCCTGCGCGGATCATCTCGACCATGGCCCGCGTCTTGTCCACGTACAGGTCGCCGTCCTGGCGCAGCAGCCGGAAGCTGGCCCGGCCCAGCGGCAGGCGGGAGCGGGGGGGCAGGACATGCATGGCGGTGTCGGGCACACTGCGGACGGCAGGGACTGCGACCGGGCGGCGGCCCCAGCCCATCCGGTTCCAGGATGCATTCTATCAGCCTTCAAGCGGTATGCCTGGTCTGCAAGGACTCTTGCAATGACACGATCCCCCTCTCCTGTTCGGCAGACATTGTCCCTTTTGTCTGCTCCAATGGGTCTCCGTCGTGACCCTTGTGTCTCCGCATCCTTGTCGGCCCACCTTTGCAAAGGTGCGGACCCGATTGGCCCCGACGCGCAGACCGGCGTTGGGCACGGTCCCTCCCGGACAACAGACACATCTCTGAATGTGCTCGGCTGCCAAGGACGAACCGAGCCGATTTAGGAGGTGCCATCCACGGCAGATCGTCCGGCTATGTGAGATGGTGCACTGGCCCGGTACCGAATTGCAAAGGCAGCTACTGCCAAAGGAAAGCGTCTGCCATGGTGGGATGCCTTGGCAGATCCACCGTTGGGCCAGACTCGACAAGAGCAAGGTCTGAATATTCGTCTCAATCGGGTTGTCCCTCACGTGTCAGCACTCCTCTCTGCCCCGCTGCAATCCGGGAGGGCCACTGCATCGGAAGCCAAGATCTGTCCAGCATGCGGGAGTCTCCAGATGGTCCTGACTGGCCTGCAGGTCCGAGCGCGGCCCCCATGGTCATGCTGGTTTGTGTTCTGCGAACAGGGTGCTCTACTGCCCGTTGCCTATGCCAGGGCCAGCGCCTGCCAGGCCACGACCTGGCGGCGCTGGGCGTCGATTTCCACGCCCAGCCCGACCACCGCCTTGCCGCGGCCGGCGAAGCGCTGTCCATAGCCCCGCTCGACGATCTGGCGCACCGCCTGGGCTGCCGTGTCCCCCAGCTTGTATTCCAGGATCACCACCCGGTCCGCCATCTCCACCACGGTGTCCAGCCGCCCTGTCAGGGTGGGCTGCTCCGACAGCGGATGGTAGCCCAGCAGCGTGAACAGCAGGTGCAGCAGCATCTGGTACAGACGGTGCTGGTCCGGAATGAGGGTGTAGTTCAGTTCCTGCAGCAGGTCATTGAAGCGGGCAAAGAAGCCGGCATGGTCCTGCCGGGCCCAGGCCTGTCCCAGCGGCCCCAACCGCCCGCGGACGAGGTCCGCCCGGGCCCCGTACAAGGGCAGCAGGGACTCGGCGAACGTGCGCTCCACCTCCCGATTGGGAAACCCCAGCCGGGGGGCCCCGTCCGTGCCCTGACCCTGCAGGGTCAGGTATCCGGTCTGGTAGAGCAGGGCGCTGACGTCGGGGGCCTCCGGCTCGTACACGGCGCGGGTCACCACCGCGGGATCCAGGCGGGCGATGTCGGTGATGTCGTACTGTCCCTCCTGGATCAGGTCGACCAGGAAGGTGGGCGTGGCGGTCTCCGCCCAGTAGTTGCCGAACGTCTGGTCCTCCAGACAGCTGAGCAGGGAGTAGGGGTTGTATACCCGCTGTCCGCCGACGGCAAACAGGTAGCCGTCATACCAGTCCCGCAGGCGGTCGCGCAGGGCCGGCACGCTGCACTCCTGCACGGCGGCGGCGACCTCCACGTACGGCGCCAGGGAGCGGTCCAGATCGGCCTCCGTGAACCCGACCACGGCGCTGCACTGCGCCAGATGCGAGAGGTCGCGCAGGTTGTTGAGGCCGGAGAAGATGCTGGTGCGGGCGAAGCGCGTGATGCCGGTCAGAAAGACGAAGCGCAGATGTTCCTCGCTGGCCTTCAGGATGCCGTAGAAATCCCGCAGTTCCTCCCGGATGTCCGTCAGGGCCTGCGGATGCTGCAGATTGCGGATGATGGGGGCATCGTACTCGTCCACGAGCACCACCACCCGGTTCCGTGCCGACAGGCGCCGAAGCAAGGTGCGCAGAAGGTAGCTAGGATTCCGAATGCCTTCTGGAGCCTCTTCCTGAAAGTCTCCGTACATGTCGGTCAGGATCCTGCATAGGCCGCTTCGCAATGCGCCAGGATTGCGCCAAGACATCTCGCTCATGTCCAGGCGGATCACGGGATGGGCCTCCCAGGCCCAGTCGCTGTCCTGGATCCAGGTCCCGGCAAACAGGGCCCGCTCGCCCCGAAACAGCGCCTCCAGGGTGGTGGTCAGCAGACTCTTGCCGAAGCGCCGCGGGCGGGCCAGAAACGCATACGGCTCGCCTGCGCGGATCATCTCGACCATGGCCCGCGTCTTGTCCACGTACAGGTCGCCGTCCTGGCGCAGCAGCCGGAAGCTGGCCCGGCCCAGCGGCAGGCGGGAGCGGGGGGGCAGGACATGCATGGCGGTGTCGGGCACACTGCGGACGGCAGGGACTGCGACCGGGCGGCGGCCCCAGCCCATCCGGTTCCAGGATGCATTCTATCAGCCTTCAGTGGTGCATCGTGTCGGCACTTGCCGAGGCCATGACGCCGAGGCCTGCATATCCCAGACTATTGCCTGTGAATCTGTCGACAGACAATCGATTTCGTTGGAACACTACGGAAGGATCTGGCACTCCCAGACTGTGCCACAGGGAACTCAACCACCTCCTGACACTGTCACGAATCCTTGATGGGTTGCACTGTGTCGGCTGTGCACACCCCTCAATTCCTTTCTTGCCGATGCCCGACCCAGGGTCAAAACAGAGAGAAAGGCCGGTTCCTGCTGTCTGTCGTAACAGCAGGATTCGTTGTACAACTAGGGTGCATGTGCCATCAGCCGCGGTGCAATCAAGTCCCAGACGCGCTGTTGGAAGTTGCGCGAGATGTTCAATGCCACGGCCCACCCAGGTTCGTACCCGCCTTCATCGAACGCGTCGAATTCGGGAAGATACAGCAGCCAGTCATTGGCATAGCTGACGAGCATGACGGTTCGATATCCCATCAGCTGGGCGCGGGCTCGAAAACGTACGGCCGTTTCGCTGAAAACCTCTCCCGGCTCCGTGATGAGCACAATGTCGCCAATCCCGAGCAGGGCAACCTCCACTGACTGGAATCTGTCGCCAACATCAGGCCGTTCGGCCTCCATAGGGTACGGGGCATAAGTCGGCCTGGGTGCCGGTTCGTCCTGTGCCTGGGTGGCATCTACACGGCAGCTTTCCGACCAGATCCGGCCCGGGGCATCGGTGGTGGCAATCCGGCGGGCCACGCGCAGAACTTCCGCCTGAAAGGCTCGTCCCAACTCCGCGCACTCCGCGAAAGTGCCTCCCCCCCGATCTCCGACGTTGTACGGATCCGGGTCGTCAGCAGGCCCATAGTAGGCGCTGACCTCGCCGATGGCACGCACCGTGCGCGTACCGTGCAACTGCTGACGTACGCCTTCCACCAGCGGATTGACGTCCCCCGCGCCGCCCTGAAAGAACAGGCAGGTGGTCCCAGCCCCCATTTCCTCTTCCATGAAACGGGCTGCATAGCCTGGCCAGTCGCCAGTGACAAGCAGGTTGTCATACCCCATTACCACGGCGTGGCAGGCATAATTGGTCATGACGCCCAGGATCTGGCCTTGGGCGTCATCAATGCGCAACACCGCTACAGCTGGGTCCACAGGTCGATCCAACCAACGGCGATTTAGGGAATGACCGTAGAGAAAGCCGGAGCCGCTGCCCAATCGGATGGGCTGCAAGGAATCCATGGCATGGCCTACGGCATCGCCGACGATGTGGCTCAGGGGCCTCTCCCAGTTCTCTGCCATTCGGTCATCGGGCCCCCCGTGAGTGTGCGTGGTCGCGATGAGGACGCATGTCGGGTCCAGGTCAAAGCGCCTGGCGAGTTCCTCCCGGGTGGCCTGCACGGTCTCTGCGTTGACATAACACAGTTCCAGGGAGATGATGGCATACGTTTCGCCTTCGGCATCCAGCACCAGAGCCCGCGCCATCAGGCGGTCGTGCATCCCGGTGTTGCCTGCATCCCGTCCTCCATATCCCACCAGTCGAGTTCCTTCGCGAGGCGTAATGTCGGCGCGTCCAAACCCGCCCTGCAAAGTGGCCATGGCCGCAGCTCCTTGTTCCCAATGGGTCATCCCTTGAGCCCCGACACAACGACACCCTCGATGAAGTAGCGCTGCAGCGCAAGGAAGACGATGATGACGGGCAGTGTCGCCACCGTGGACACCGCCATGATATAGGTCCAGTACGGAGCCCGCAACGGCTGTTGAAAGACGGTCATGCCCACGGGCAAGGTGAAGAGCTCGTCTTTGGTGACCACGATGAGAGGCCACAAGAAGTTGTTCCAACTGCCCAGAAACGTCAGTATGGCCAGTGTAGCAATGGCCGGTTTCAGCAGGGGCAGAATGATGCGGACAAAAATCCCCAGTTCACGGGCCCCGTCAATGCGGGCCGCATCCAACAGTTCATCGGGCAAGGTCAGGCAGGCCTGCCGCATTAGAAATACGCCGAAGGCACTCAGGGCCCCAGGCACGATCAGTCCGGCATAGGAGTTGGTCCAGCCCAGCTTGTGCACCACCACGTACAGCGGGATCAGGAGCACCTGAAAGGGAATCATCATGGTGCTCAGGACGAAAAGGAAGGCCAGGCGTCGGCCCGGAAAATCGAACTTGGCAAAACCATAGCCAGCCAATGCCCCGAACAGGACGGTGCTGCCCACCACGATCACTGCCACCAGCAGGCTGTTCCCGAAATAGCGCGGAAAGGGGGCTGCCCGAAACGCCTCCAGATAGTTCTCGGGCAGGAAGGTGTGAGGCACCCAATGAATGGGAATGGCAAAGACCTCGGGTTCTGCCTTGAAGCTGGTACTGAGCATGTAGTACAGGGGCACACAGAAAAACAGCAATCCCACACACAAGGCGAGGTAGAGACCCAGGCGGTTGCGCATCTGGCGGACCTGCACCCTGAAATGCGCGCGGGACCCTGCATAGACCGCAGGCGGCATCTGGGAATGGCGGTCGGTGGCGGTCATGGTGGTGTGGGAGCGCCGGGTCTGGCGCCAGTCGTTCTGGACGCGCCGACGGCTGGGCAGAGCAACGCGTTCACGTATAGCTCGTTTCCTCGGCCCGGACACCGCGAATGTAAATTAACGTTATGATGACAATCACGAAGAACATAAAGACGGACATGGCGGCCGCTTGTCCCATGCGGAAGTAGTTGAAGCCGTAGTTGTAGACGAGCAGGGCGATGGTGGTGGTCAGATCGCTGGGGCCGCCGCGGGTCATCACGTACTGCAAGGCGAAGGACTGAAACGAATTGATGGTGGAGATGACGATGACGAACAGAATCGTGGGGCGCAGGAGAGGCAAGGTGATATGCCAAAATGCCTGTCCGCGGGTCGTGCCATCAATGAGGGCGGCCTCGTAAAAGACACGCGGAATCCCCACCAGCCCGGCGATCCAGATGATCATGAAGAAGGGAATGCCGGCCCAGTCGTCGACGAAAATGAGAGAAATCGGCGTCAACACCCTGTCCGCGAGCCACATCGTGTCCGGGTCTTGGGTCAAGGGCCTAACCAACACACTCATCATGCCGTTGGGATCCAGCAGCAGTTTCCAGACTAGGGAAACCACCACGGCCGACAGCAAAGTGGGGGTGAAATACAGAGTCTTGAAGAATTCCCTGCCTTTGAAGGGGACCAGAAACAGCATGGCCAGCGCCAGCGAGAGTATCCACTTGGGTACGGTGGTGCCGAGCAGAAACCACAGCGTCACCTTGAGTCCGTTCTGAAACTGGTCGTTGACCGCCAGCTTGGTGTAGTTCCCGATGCCGACGAATTCCGGTGGCTTCAGCAACGTGTACTCCGTAAGACTCAAATAGAAACCGTTCAGCGTGGGGTACAAGCTGAAGATCAAGAAAAAGAGCATGGCCGGAGCCACGAAGAGGATGCCATAGACACTGCGCCGGTAGAGGAACTCCCGGCGAATCAACGCGCGCATGGGATATTGTGCATCTTGGGGCCAGAGGGAAGGACTGCCTGCAGGGGCGTCGGCCCTCTGGACGTGAAATGCCGCGGGGACGAACGCGCGTGTAGCCGCGGTCCGTCCCCGCCGGTCGGAATTTATTCGAGTTCGGACATGATGGAATCAATCTCTTCCTGGCCAATGGCCAAGGACTCCTTCAGGTCCATGCCTTCCACCACGATGCGGTCCCGGGCCCGAGCCAACACGTCTGCCACCTCGATGAAGCGCGGAATGCGGGGCGAATACATGCTTGTGGTCATTTCATCCAGAAAGACATCCAGGAATGGCGTGTTCTGGAAAGTCTCCGATTCGACCACTTCCACCCGGGCTTGCAACAGGCCCGTATGGGCCAGGTATTCTTCCGGATGGGAATCGAGAAACTCCGCCAGTTGCCACGCGGCTTCCTGTACCTCGGGAGCCGAGCGAGAGTTCACCATGTGGAAGTACGCGTAGATGTCAAAGTGGTTCTGGTTGACCGCGTTCTCCCAGATGGGCACGGGCTTGACCGTGTAGTCGATGCCGGCCTCTTCAATCCCGGGTCGGGCCCAAGAACCCATATCGCACTCTATGACCAGCTCCTCCGCGAGAAAGCCACTCATCTGGCCTTCGAAATAGGCAGGCCCGCCCAGCCCGTCCGCCGCCCAATCGACCCAATACTGCATGGCCTTCTCGGCCTCGGGGGTCAGGAGGTTCAATTCGGATCCGCCCAGTTGGCGCACCATCGCGCCGTATTCCAGGAACATCCACACGGAGGAACTCCAGCTGAAGTCAAAGCCGCGCTGGACGAGTCGGCCATCTGCATCCCGCTTGGTCAGTTTTTCGGCCACGACCCGCATCTCTTCCCAAGTAGTCGGGAAGTCCGCGTCGAGATCCAAGCCTGCTTCCTCAAAAAGGCGATTGTTGACAAAGCAGGCATAGATGCTTAGTTCGTTGGGAATCCCGTACAGCTTCCCGTCGAAGATGGCCCCTTGCAGAGTGTTTTCCGGAGCCACATACACATCCATGAAATTCTGCATCGAGTCGTAGCCAATCGCTTCGAAAGCCACCGGTGCAATGGCGCCCTGGGCATAGAAAGTGCCCATGTCACCGTTCCATTGCGCGAAGAGATCCGGTCCCGTGCCTGCCGCCAGCGCTGTGCGCAGCTTCTGGTCGAAGTCTGCCGGAATGACTTCGTATTCAACCGTGATGTGGGGATTCAGCTCCATGAATTCCGCAATGTACTTCTCATCCAATTCCACTCTGGGCGTGAAATTGTGGGCCCAATACACGACAGTCACCGGTTCGGGACCGGCATCCCCTGCCTCTGTGCTGTCTGGTATGACGGCGGCACACCCACTCACCCCTGCCGATACTAGAATCAAGACCAGCAGGCCGGACAAGAGCCACTGTACTCCTGACCTGCGCCCTAACCATTTATGCAACATGCCGACCCCTTCCTTGTGCAAGGTGTTTTGGGGACAGATCGAAATGGAAACATTCCGATTTTCTGTCTAGGAGTGCATTGTAGCACTTGTTGAGATGGGCTGAAAACGCGAAAAAAGCATGGAACTTCCTGCAGCAAGACCCGGTGTGCGCGACAAAACACTGGGGATTTGCCGCCTGGCCTGTCTGTGTCCCATGGGCAGGAAACAGGGGACCCTCTGGCCCGTACCCTGGTGCAACGGCTTGCACGGACAAGGCGTCAACAGTGGAGGCGGTGTCCAAGATGGCGGAGGGCGGAGACGTTTTCGGACCGCCTTGCCGGTGCGCTGTTGATCTCTTCTTGCACGTGCAATGCTCCATTCGCATTGCATTTCCTGCGGTATGCGCTTGGGGCCGATTGCGAGTCGTCTCCTGCCAGATCCAGGGTCATCCCGCATGGCTGTCCCATCGTGAAACAGCCAACAGTTCCCGCAACTGCCTGAAGAAATTGTCAAGTCCGATGCATGGGATGGTCAGAGCCATGTGCCGTGTCTCCCTTGGGGCAGCCATGGCTTGGGGGCGTTTGGGGCATTGACATTGATGGAATATGGTGTTCTATGCATTGCGCGCCGGTTGCCACCTGCAGGATGACCCGACAGAGTGCCATGTCCGGAACAAGGCACAGGCAGCGATCCCAGAGATCCGGAAAGCGGGAGACCAGACCGCCAGGCAGTGTGCACGCGCCGTACACGCTCAGCGGCAAGACAGGCATGTGCAGCGGACTCAAGCGCAGGCGTGCCTGGCGAAACTGCAACCCGCCACTGCCTGGCCGGCCGCTCCAGCTTCCATCACAAAATGGAGAACCCCGAATCCCCTATGACAGGGATCCAGAGTCCTTGCAGCCACTCAGCCACCATGGACGGGGTTGCATGGGAAGCACACAACCGTCAGGGAGTACTGTCGGTTGCGGTTTCGGCACTGTCGTGGGGAATGTAGCCCAACTGGGTCTTGGCCGGTTCCAGATCCACCCAGCGGTGTTGGTTGTCGGAAACACCGTAGCAGATTGCAAAGCAGGGTTGCGCCGTGGCCTGCAAGGCCAGCTCCAGAATGTTCGTGACGTCGCGGTGGCTGCACCAGAGAGAATCGGTCCAGGGCATAAGGCTGCGATTTTCCTTGTTCACCGCACCGATGCGCAGGCACACCGTGCTGATCCCATGCGCATCGGCGTAGGCCCGGCAGAGGCCCTCGCCCCAGACCTTGCTGGCGGAATAAGGTTCCGTGGGACGGGGCAGGTCGGTATGCTTGACCATCGGGATCGGATCAGGCACATCGTCAAAGCGTTGCTCTCGGATCGCCCGGTAAGGCTCCTGATAGTTGAAGTACCCCATGGAAGCCATGATCGAGCTGGCGTACACCAGGCGCCGGATGCCGGCCTGCCGGCAGGCCTCCAGCACGTTGTACGTGCCGATCACATTGCTTTGCAGAATGTCTGCGAAGGGAGCCCCGGGATCGGGTACCGCGCCGATATGGAGCACTGCGTCCATCCCTTCCACGGCGCGCAAGGTCGCTTCCGCATCGGACAGGTCTGCCAGCCTGAAGCGGGAGGCAGACAGATGCCGCAGGGCATTGGCGTCGGCCCGGTCCGAACTGACAGTTCTCCTTCCGCTGCCGTACACGTCGTAGAGATGGTCCTGCGCCGACAGGTGTTCGTAGACCAGATTGCCGATCAGTCCGTAGACGCCGGTCACATGCACTTTCAAGGGTTCGCCTGACATTTGCCTGTTTTTCCTTATATGTATCAACTGACTTTTCATTGCGATGCGATTCCCCGCAAGAGAGGGGTCTGGGTTGAAGTGCGCTGTCGCGCGAGCCGACAACTTCCGCCCCGAATCCGGCTGAGTTCAGGGGCCGGCGGACTTTTTTTCCGGTCCATTGGGTTTTTGGACCTGAACAGGCTCATCCCGAAAAACGTTGCATACGCTCTGCCTGTTGTAGTCCGGCCATGCCTGGCCCCATACGATGATACGGGAGGCCCCACAGTGACTGGGCTGTGTCCACTTGGGCCGAGTATGCATCCGCCTGCTTGTTCCCAAACAGGGCGCGTGGTCACCGACCCTATGCGCTGGCGGTCATGCGGGTGCACTGCGTGCAGCCATTTTACAACCTGAGCGGCCCGGACGAGGAGGAACCACTTGCTGAGTTCCAAAGCCGGGTGTCAGCATCAGGGCCTGTGGACACTCACCGCACGGCTTCCACCATGGGGCCCCACAGGACACATCCCCTGTACATTCCATCCCACTTGTCAAAACGGGAAAATCCGGCGTAATCCTTTCTGGCGACGGACCAGACATGCCCCTGCATGCCACCGCTTGCAGAGATCCCGATCGTATGTCCAAGGCGGGGTCCAATACGGAGGCAGGGGCACGACTGCACTGGCGTCAGCTTCATCGATGCAACGCCGCTGGCAGTCTGCCACACCTGGCGCATCGCCCAGCGAGTCAAAATCTCCCCGGGATGGTTCTTTTGGTTTTCAACGGCATTGGGGGCCAACGAGACGGGGACTTGCTGGCGTTTGCCTTCACACCAGGCCACGTGGACAACCGCCCACCCGTGCCTGCACTGCTCGGGAGATGTTGGGCAAGCTCTTGGGCGACAGGGGCTCCATCTCACGGGCACTGAGCACCGAGTACGAGCAGGGTTTGCATCGGATCACTTGGCTCCGTTCCCACATGGAGGGCCGACTCGTAGCGCTCGGTGACATTTTGCGGCTTCGGCAGCGGGCCCTCGTCGAGTTGCTCCACTACCAGCTCACGAGAACATCTCGCAGGCGGAGCACGCCAGGGTCATTTCATTATGTGAAAAACTGGACTCGGGAGACCCTCCATCTGCTCTTCAGGGCAACCGCAAAGTCAGAAAGTCCCACAGCGCAGCGCATGTCTTCCTGTATGGCAGCCCGTTGACCCTCTTTCCAAGACATCATTGACCCCAATCAACGAGCAGTTGAAGCGTGACACAATCTGTCCTGAAGTTGAATCCCGACTTTGCAATTGCTCTGGCAGCCCCACCAGAAACAATGAAACGACCCCGAGCACACCCACTATCGCAGTCCGGTGAATTTCCTGGTGAACCTACTGTCGGGGTTGCTTGCCTGCTGCCATCACCCCCCAAAGCCGTCGTTCCGGCCGGGACTCTGTGTGCCGGAGACCACGTCTTTATCCATAAATTCACGTGGAATAACAAGATACGGCTGCTGTGGAATTACACAGGACGTCTGGACATCGATGCCAAAGAAACGGCGCAAGAGATACTTGAGGATGATGCAGTTGCCCTGGGTCTCCCGCTGCGTCTGTTGCCAGTCGGCCCCCAGAAATCCCTTGTCTCCACAGACCTCGCCGTGCCAGAGCGCCGCCAACACAGTTTCGGCCACGGCGCGCTCGTTGGTGTGGGCCGGCACGAGTTCACAGACCATCGGAAGTCCCTCTTGAGTGGCCAGCAGCACCCGTTGGTAGCCGAAACACTGCAGATTCCGGCTGACGCCGACCCCGCGCAATCACTGTGTCTCTTGCTCCGCTGGTAGCCTACGACAGGGACCGGCTTGGTATCCAGCAGAAACTGCAGGATCCGCGCACCTCCCAGCCGTACCATCCAGTGCCGCCGCAGCTCTTCCACCAGCAGGTGCAAGGCGCGGGCCCGCTGGTGGAATTGGCTCGGATCCAGTAGCCGGGGAAAGAGGAGCAGGTAGTGGGCGCGCACGAACCCCAGAAACTGCCGCTCCCCCGGAAAGGGCAGGAAATCCATCCACAACAGGAGCGAGATCACCGCGCTGTCGCTGAACACGGGCTTGGCGCCTGCTTTACCCTGCAACAGGCGCACGCCATGGGCTTGACACTGGTCCACCAGGACATACACCACGGTGGCCATATCGGCAAAGGATATACTGGTCATGGGGAAGTTCTCCGCATGGTGGTGATACGCCCTTCATTCAACCCGGTATCGCGGAATCGCGTTTGGCTCAGACTGAGTACGCCGCGAGTATGGTACAGTGGCTCCCGATATGGTCAGAGTGTGGGAATTTCCCGCCCGACGGGATGAAATATCAACGTAAGGAGGTACCTGATGACAGCATTGCATCGTAAGCCAAGCAGGCATGTTCTGTTCCCTGCCAGAGGTGTTCTGTCATCTGTCAGCCCTGAAACGCAGCGTCCCTGTGATTCTGATGTTGTGGCTGGGGACTGTAAATGTCCTGCATGCTCATCCTGAAACCACCACCATTGAATTGTCCACTGAAACCCCGGAGACATTCGCTTCAGCCCGCAGGGTAACCATCCAGGCCCGGATGGATCCGGCCCCGAGTGACGGGGTATGGCGGGAATGCCAGCTGCTGCAGTCTGGGGGTACAGCGGTTGCCAATACCGATTACACTGTGGCCGACCGAAGCTTCAAATTCAATCGCAACAACGGCTGGTCCACCGATACTCACATCCAAGTGCTGGCCGGAGCCACCGCAGGGAGAACCCTTGCACTGGAAGCCTCCTGCAGTGATCGCAGCGACGCCGCTGCACACTTGGTGCCGGACCCCCTGACTTCCAATACAGTTACCCTTACACTGGTGACCCCCGTCATCACTCTGTCTGTCGACACCACAGAGGTGTTGCTAGGTACAGGCACTGTGGATATTCAAGCCCATTTGACTCCTGCACCGGGGGGAGGCATATGGCGTGACTGCCATCTGCGGACGATTGGGGGAACCGCCGTGGCAGGCACCGATTACAATCTGGCCACTGAATCGTTCAAGTTCAACACCTTAAACAATTGGGCCACGAAAACGCACATCACTCTGCTGGATGATGCCACCGCATCCAGCACCATCGAGTTGCAGGCTTACTGCAATGACCGCAGTGCGGCTGCCGTCACTGTGGCATCGGTCGTTCTGGATTCCAATTCCCTCAGTCTGACCCTCACTGGGACTGCATCTTCTGCTGATCTGACCTGCGAAGAAATTTTGACCATCGCCCAGTCTCACCTTTCCACCACTGCCCATGAAGCCCTGTCCAATCTGTCGGCTACAGATTGTGAAAAGGGTGCCCAAGGCATGACTCGGGAGGAAGTGGAATACTACTTTCGCAATGCCGAATATGCTCCAGACCATGATCATGATGAGATCGAGGTCCGCATCTGGCCTACCATGGAATGTCTGGATGAGGCATACATCGCTGCCCACGGTCCCTGCCCCTATCGGATATCGGGACAGTCCCGCACAAGCACCAGCGACTATCCATCAGGGCCACAGCGTCCTCATCCAGCCTTGAAATCCGAAGACACAGATATCCAGGACACAGAATCACAAGATCAGACACGGCACTACAACGAGGCCATTTACCGACACGAATGGCACACCGCGGGAGAGGAACCCGACCATCTGCAAGTCTATGTAGCCCTGGAACACCATAGCGATCACTATCACAGTTACTGTGGTACGGGAGCAGAAGACTGCAGTCTGGCACACATAATCGAGGTGACTGGCAACCACCACCAATACCGGGATATACACTTGGCCGGAGACCTGTTTGACGAACTTGTTGTCCATTTTGCTGAGTCGGCCTGGCGCAAGTACAGATTGGAAATTGATTATGAATACCGACATTGCCTCTGGCCAGGGCTGTGCTGGGCGCAGTGGCACAGAGAGGACGACAGTACGGTTTGCCTTGCTGCGAATCATGAGTACGGCGGCACGCACTGTCACCGACATCCGTAGCGGGTATATGACACCTGTTCGGCACTGCTTTTGCTGCGGGCGGGAATTCCGGGAGCAGTGTCTCGATTTGACACTGCAAGGCAGACAAGTGCTTTTCTCCCAAACAAAATTATGAAAACAATGGTTTGGTTTCAGTTTGACCCCGCACTGCGGCCAAAGGCAATGCCCATGGCCGGTGGATGAGTATTCCCGTGCCCTATTGTGGTCCCGTTCTTGTTGTTTTGGCATTGGTGGTGTTCGGCATGCTGGGGGCCTGTGCCATGGCCCCCTCAGGAGAGCAGGATGCCTCTCGAAGCCTTGGGGATCGTGAGATCCTACAGGAGTTCTACCATGCCACAGGGGGCCCCCTGTGGCAGCACAGTCAGTACTGGTTAACAGACAGGCCCCTGACGGAATGGCATGGGGTGTCCACGGATAGGCATGGTCGGGTCACAGCCCTGCACTTGGCCCGCAACCAGTTGCAGGGTCCTATTCCGGCCTCCGTGGGCCAACTCACATTGTTGGAATCCCTGGACCTCTCCCACAACCAGTTGACCGGTGCCTTGCCAGATTCTCTGGGTCACCTCACGCGGTTGGAACGGTTGCACTTGGGCGACAACCGGCTAAGGGGATCCATTCCCGGAACCTTGGGCCAACTGGCCTGGCTCAAGGGGTTGGATTTGTCAGTCAACCGGTTGCAAGGTGCCATTCCGGACGCTCTGGGCCAACTAGTGCAACTGGAATCCCTGCACCTCGCCGTCAACCGCTTGCGGGGGCCTATTCCGGACAGCCTGGGTCAACTCGCCTTGTTGGAAGACTTGAATCTGTCCTACAACCGCTTGCGGGGCCCTATCCCGGACAGCCTGGGTCAACTACCCCAATTGGATACTTTGTACCTTAGTGGGAATCGTTTGCAGGGCCCTATCCCACATACCCTGGGCCAGTCCTCCCGTCTGGAGATACTCTACCTTTTCCCAAACCGCCTGAGCGGATGTATCCCCGTCTCTGCACTATGGATATCGCATCACGATATGGATGAATCCCGTTTGGTCCCCTGCAACCCCTGATGCAGACTGCGATGGCCCTGTGGCAAGGCAAGACCCAGGGGCCATCGGACAATCCGCTGCCAACGGCCCATCCATCATTCTAGGCAGAGGGGGCCTTGGTATCCAGTGGGACTTATATACCTAACCAACAAGCCAGGCCTATCCTGTGCACGGGGCGGTGAGGTACCCCATGGCAACGCCTCTCGCCGTGCAGCCGCCCCCGTCCCCTGGGCCGGGGAGGGCCCTGATGCACTCCGGCACTGGGACTAGGGTACCACCCGCGCGGGTGGCGGTTGCCCATCCCATATTGTTAGTTGGATATATAAATCCCTTTTATTTCAGATGCAGCCGCAGCAGCAGATCCTGAAACTGGATATCCATGGTTTCGGCGTGCAGCTCCGTATGCGAGTAGGGGTTGTCATAATGCGGGAAACCGGACAGCGGCACGTCCGCGCCGTTGCGCTGGAAAGGCGTGTTCCAGCCGAACTCGAAGGTGTCGCCGCGCAACGATTCGAAAGTCACCTGCAGATCCTCTGCATCCAGACGCAGCCCGCGCACCTGGTCCCGGAAGTTCCGGAAGGAACCGTCGAGTTGTTTGCGCCCCAGCTGCACAATCCAGGCGGTGCGAGGTCCCGCCGCCCGCAGTTCGCGCCGGGCATTGCCGCCGTGCAGCACAATCTGTGCGCCCGTGGAAGCCCGCAGGGCCAGATAGGCTTCACCGATCATGGCAAAGGCCCAGCCATCCTGCAGGTAGTAGGAGTCAAAGGCATAGATCGGAAAATAGGCGTGGGTGAAGTTCAGCCAGTCGTCCTCTCCCAAGTCATGCAGCGCGATCAGGACATCCTTGTACTGGGCCACCCGCGGCAACCGCACATGGCCATGCCAGAAATTGGGCCGGTGCGCCCCGTCTTCCTGCAGGCAAGGGGGATGCGTCACGAAGACCACGGCGGAGGGACTGAAGGTCGCCTGCCAGATGTGTTGCTGATATCCGGGCTGCCCCGGCCGGTAGTCCTGGGCAGAGGCCAGCATGTAGTCCGGGGTCTTGTAGGTGACCTTGTGGATTTCCCATTCCCCCTCCTCCAGATCGCACCACGGTTCCAGGATGCCGGCATGCCGTTCCCGGGACCAGATCTCGGGGGCAGGGTCCCGGGCCAGGGCTTCAATCACCGGCGGCAGACGGTAGCTGGCCGCGCAGGCCAGACTTACGGTGCCCAACACCTTGCCGTTCCAGAGGCCCATGCCCCACAGCAACCGGCTGAGGCCGGACGTGGCTTCGCGAAAGCCGCCCTTGATCAGCGCGGCGTAGCTGCGGCCATGCGTGGACCCAAACACGCCTTGAAAGGAGTTCACGGCCAGACCAAAGAAGAGCTTGTCCAGCACCACGGTGGCCAGCTCATGCACCTCGTCCGATATCGCCAGGTCCGCCAAATGGGTCAGGGCCAGCACGTCCTCTTCGAAGTAGGTGTTGGAATCCCACTCTCGGAATCCCCCGGCGGCCCGCTTGCGCAGCCAGGCCAGGGCGCGTTCCTCGCCCCGCTGTCGATGCATGTCTCCTGTCGTCTGGCTGTTGGGGAAGGTTTCCGCGGGATACAGCTGACCGGCCAGCACCTCGCAGCAGTGAAACAGGATCTGGTGATTTTCGGACCAGAAGCACATGGCATCCTGACCCGGCTCGTCCAGCCAGTAGCGGAAGCCCAGAATACAGGCCTTGGTTTCGGCCAAGGCCGCGCCGTCAAATTCGGCATTCTCGCCGTAGCGCAGGCAGGCCCCCAACAGGCCGGCCAGATAGAAGTCGCTGCAGTCCGCGCGGCTGGCCACCATGGCCAGGCAGTCTCGCCACACGTCCCACTTGACCTGGGCCCAGAGCCCCAGCTCCATCTTGGCGATTTCGTGAAAGACATGGGCCTCGCCCTGGGCCGCCTGTTGCAGGGCTTCCAGCCGGCGCTGGCGGTACGTGCCGTAGTGTGTGTGGCTGTAGTCCAGATTGCCGGCCAGAAACACCGGGAAACGCCGCTCCACGCGCCGGCCATGCACATAGAACTCCTGCAGGTCCGGCATCAGCCGAATCACGTATTCGTCTTGCGGGAACTGATAGGTGCGGCCCAGCCGCACCTGGGGCATCTTGCGTCCCTCGGTTCTGTTTTCGGAATAGATCCGGCCGTCCTGCCTCTCCAGCCGCAATGTCACCGCCCGTTCCAGGGGATTCCCGTCCGGCCAGTGGATCTGCAGAGAGTCGCTGCGGGCAAAGGTGTCCTGAACCAGGAAAGCCTCCCGGAAGATCCGTTCCAGATCCTCCCGCGAATCCTCCCACACGGGCGGGGTGGGCAGCAGCCAGCGCAGGTCCGGACAGTCCCGCAGCTGCAAGGCCATGGCCATGGGACTTTCCCGTACGGCGACGCAGGCAAAGCGCACCGTCAGGGCATGGAGACCTGGGGGCAAGGCCAGCGCAAAAAGGCAGGTCTGCGGAATCTGATGGGCGAAGTGCTCGGTATGGAACACTGGCTGGTCGTCCAGCCATACATCGGCGGGCCCATGGGTGGTCAGGGCGGCTGTGCCCTGCCAGCCGGCATCCGTCTCCAGGACCGTGTAGGCCCAGACCTGCACAAAGTGCGGCGTGGGATAAAAGCCCGTGCCATAGACGAAATGGTCTTCGGCACAGTGTTCCATGCGCCAGGTCGGCTGCGTGTCATCGGCCAGGGCCCGCGCGAACTGCAAGGGATGATGGACCACCCCGGACCGTTTCGAATGCAGCGCGCGGACTACCGCCGGTTTGGGATTGTCCCGGGGAAAAAGACTCAGGTCCACCGGGTGCGCCACCGGGCCCGCGACCAGCCAGTCGTCAATGAAACCGCTGTGGTCTGCGAACGTGTAGTCGCGCAGCAGGGATGCGGGAGGCAGCTCCGCCTCACGCATAGAGCACACAGCGCACTTTGTGCTGGCTGTCCTTCAACTCATGGTATGCCGGCACATCCACGTTGCACACCCCCTTGATGGCATGATGGCAACGGGGGTGGAAAGGACAACCCGGGGGAATGGAATAGGGGTCCGGCACCGAGCCGTGAATGGCGGCCAGCCGGCCGGTCACGCCGCGGGTGGACTTGCGTCCCAGCAGCGGAATGGATTGCAGCAGGGCCTGCGTGTAGGGATGCTTGGGATCGTAGAAGATGGTTTCCACATCCGCCGACTCCACCACTTCGCCCAGGTACATCACCACCACGTGATCCACCATCTGGGCGATCACGCCCAGATCGTGAGTGATGAAGATGATGGCCATGCCGAACTCTTGCTGCAGTTCTTGCATCAGAGACAGGATCTGGGCTTGGGTCGTCACATCCAAGGCGGTGGTGGGTTCATCCGCGATCAGGAGATCAGGCTGGCAGGAGAGAGCCATGGCGATCATGGCCCGCTGGCGCATGCCGCCGGAGAGTTCGTGCGGGTAGCGGCCCAGCACCGCTTCCGGCTGCGGCAGATGCACGCGCTCCAGCATGTCCAGCGAGATGGCCCGGGCCTCTTCCTTGGTGGCATCGCGATGGAGCATCACGGCCTCCATGATCTGGCTGCCGATGGTGTGCACCGGGCTGAGGGATGACATGGGCTCCTGAAAGACCATGGAAATCTCGCCGCCGCGAATGGTTCGGGCCAAGGCCCCTTTGGGATCCAGCTGGACCATGTCCACACTGTCCTGGCTGTCTCCGTCGTCCAGCCCGCGATGGAAGAGTATTTCCCCTTCCACCACTTTGCCCGGAGGCGGTACGATGGACAGAATGGAGCGGGCCGTGACGGACTTTCCACACCCGGATTCACCGACCAGACCCACGGTCTGACCCTTCTGTATGGTGAAGTCAACGCCTTCCAAGGCCCGGACCACGCCCTGCTCCAGGAAGAAGTGGGTCTTCAGGTCCTTGACTTCCAGCAGGATCTGGCTGTCCCCGTCCACTGAGGCGGTGTTCTTGACTGCGGATGCAGGCATGTCCATAGGGGGCGGCGGCGGCCTAGGCATAGGGGTCGGCGGCATCGCGGATGCCGTCGCCCAGGAAATTGAAGGCCAGGACGGAGATCACCACCGCGGCGCCAGGCAGGAGCAGCCAGGGTGCCAGTGCTACAGAGCGTACATTCTGGGCCTCCTGCAGCAGTACGCCCCAGCTGATGGCCGGAGCCCGCAGGCCCAGACCAAGATAACTCAATCCCGTTTCCGAAAGGATTATTCCCGGTATGGCCAAGGTCAGCGAAGCGATGATGTGACTCATGAAGGATGGCAGCATATGGCGCAGGATGATGCGCATTTCACTGGAGCCCGAGAAACGGGCCGCCATCACGAAGTCCTCTTCTCTCAGTGACAGGAAACGGCCCCGGACCACGCGGGCCAGACCGGTCCAGCCCACAAAGGCCAGCAGCACCGTCACCATGAAGTAACGGGCCACGATGTCCATGTCGGGGGGCAGTGCCGCCGCCAAGGCCATGATCAGGGGAATTTCGGGAATGGAGCGGATGAATTCGATTAGCCGCTGAATGGCATTGTCCAGCATGCCACCGTAATAGCCGGAAACGCCTCCGAGAATGATACCCAGAATCAGGCTGATGATCACGCTGACCAGACCAATGGTGAGGGATATCCGGGCCCCGTAGCAGATGCGGCTGAATACATCCCTGCCGTCCCGGTCCGTGCCCAGAATGAAGATGCCCTGACCCTGTACGACCCCCAGTGAACGTTCCGTTTGCTCTGCATCAATGCCGAAGAGACGCAGTTGGGCCGGGAAGAGGCCCCACATCTTGTATTGCACACCTTGCACAAAGAACCGAATGGGATACTTCACCGCTTTGTTCTCAGTGTAGATGCGGCGCAGTGTATCGGGATCTCGGGTCTGATCCACACCGTAGACGAAGGGCCGCTGAAATCGGTCGTTGTCCACCCAACGAATGCGGGAAGGTGTGGCCAGCTGGTAGTCAAGGAAATTGGCCTCGGGCGAATAGGGAGCCACGAATTCGGAAAGGGCGGCTACCAGATACATGAAGATGAAGACGACACCGGAAATGACCGCCATGCGGTGCTTGATGAAGCGCCACCACATAAGCTGGGCGTAAGACGCCACGAAGAGTTTGTCATCTTTGATTTCCTCCATGTCCGCCAGCGGCAAAGGCTGGTCCTCCGCCGGAGTACGGTCAATCCAGGCTGTGCGTTCTTCAGACACTGCAAGCGCTAGTTACACTGGATTTGGGAGAGAGATCAACCTTCCAGGCGGATGCGCGGATCCACCAAGGCCAGCAGAATGTCGGAGATCAGAGTCCCGATAATGGTCAGGGTACTAAGCAGCAAGAGAAAAGTGCAGGCCAGGTACATGTCCTGGGCCGTCAGGGCCCGCAGCAACATGGGGCCCGTGGTCGGCAGGCTCAACACTATGGCCACCAATGTGGTGCCGGAGACCAGCGAAGCGAGCGACCAGCCCACAGTGCTGAAGAAGGGATTCATGGCCACCCGTACCGGATACTTCCAGATCAGGCGCACTTCCTGCACACCCTTGGCGCGGGCGGTTTCCACATAGGGTTTGTTCAACTCATCCAGCAGATTGGCCCGCGTGATGCGGATATTGCCGGCAGTGCTGGAAATGGCAACGATGAACATGGGTACCCAGATGTGTTTTAGCATGTCATCAACTTTGGCCCAGCTCCAGGGGGCCAGTATGTATTCGTCGGAGAACAGGCCTCCGATATTCATGTCAAATTGGGTTTGGGCGATGTAAAGCGCGACGAGAGCTATCAAAAAGCCCGGAATGCCCAGGCCAATGAAATTGAAGGCGGTCATGCCGTAGTCAAGCACTGAGTATTGATGAGTGGCGGAATAGACCCCGATAGGGATGGCGATGAACCAACTCACCAGCAGGGCGGACATGGAAAGGACCACGGTCAGCCCCATGCGTTCCCAGATCAGCTCCTTGACCGGCTTCTGCCATTCCATGGACTGGCCCCAGTCTCCCCGGCGCACAATGCCGGACACCCACTTCCAATACTGGACGTAGACGGGTTGGCCCAGACCATACCGTTTTTCCAAAGCATCGAGTTCTGCCTGGTCCACAAAGTCGCCCTCCTGGGCCAGCTGGGCTGCATAGGACGTAAGAAAATCGCCCGGCGGCAGCTGGATGATGGCAAAGGAAAGTATGGAAATGGACAACAACATCGGGATCATGTAAACGATCCGGCGCAAAATGTAAACAGCCATGGGGCTCTAAAAGCTGTTCGGGGGAGAGGGAATCAAAACGGAGGGATGAGACAAGCCCCATCCCTCCGTCAAGTCAACCAAGGGCTGGATACGAAGGCGACTTAGGCTCCGTGCTCCGCGGGGTTTTCCCAGTAATACGTTTCGGTATGGAGCAGGTGCTCGTCACCCGTGGTGTCGTCCAGCGGGAATCCGGGCAAATAGCCCCGGAAACCGTTCTTGACAATCACCAGACTGGGAGACTCGCCCAGATACCCGATCATGGGCAGTTCCTCGGCCCAGATGGCCAAGACCTGCTGGAACAACTCATTGCGCCTGTCGTTGCTGGGCTCCACTGCAATCTGATCTTGCAGATCCCAGATGTCCCAGATCCAGTGCCCTTCGGGTGGTTCCTCGGAGTTGGGGTCCACGCCACCTGTGTTGCGATGAAGGCCCCAAGCCACGCCCCAAGGCCGGTCAATCATGGTGCCTTCAAAAATCCAGGGTGCCACGATGGGCAGGACTGTGCGGTCGCCACCCCAGAAAGCCGCCTCGATTTCGTTGGCTCGGAAATGCTCCGTGTAGAGAGAACGCTCAAAGTACTGGTACGTGCCCGTGATGCCCACATCGGCAAAGTACTTGACAATCTGCAGTACGGCGTCCTCGCCTTGCGTGCCTGGTTGCGCGGTACCTTCAATGATAAAGCTGATGGGCTCGGTGGTTCCTGGCCACAGCCTCTGACCATCTGCATTCTTCTCACTGTACCCGGCGTCGTCCAACAGCTGATTGGCCATGTCCGGATCGTAGTCGATGTAGGCACTGGCCTGTGCCATGTTGGCCTGCGGGGAACTGTTGAGCGGGCTGTACTGCCTTGGAGTCAGCAGGCCATCAAAGACCAGTTCGTTGAGGGTTACCCGGTCGACCGCCACCGATAGGGCCTTGCGCACATCCGTGTTCTGGAACAGCTCGCGCAGGCGAGGCTCCTTGGTGGTCTGGTTTAGCTGGATGGCCGTGTGACCGGAAGCAAATCCCAGAAATACGGCATAGTCTCCCGCCTCTTCGTTCTCCTTGTAGAGCGTAAAGCTGTCCAACGCCACATGCCGGCCCTGGAAGTCAATCTCGCCGGCAATGATGCGCAAGTCAAAGACCTCGTTATTCTCGAACAGGCGGTGATTCACATGGTCCACATAGGGCAATTGCTGGCCGTCCTGATCCACGAACGCGAAGTACGGGTTGCGCTTCATCACAAAGAGCTCGTTGGACAGTTCGTTGTCGGCATGCCAAGGACCCATGGAAGGCAGATCCGGGTTGAGATACCACCACTTGCGGTCGGCATAATATTCGTTCCAGGCATTGAAGCCCGCCGCCTCGGTGTCTGCCTGCAGTTTTTCCTGGTCTTCGGTCAAGTCCCAATGGAACTGACTCAGATAATGGCCCGGCAGGTAAATCCGGTTGGTCGTGCGCAAGGTCTCGTAGATGAAGAGCGGCTTGGGTTCCTGGAACGAGTACTTGACGGTGTAATTGTCCACACTTTCCAACCCCATCACTTCGCCACCCGACATCCAGCGCGGATTGATGCCCGGCGTGATTTCCGTGTTGTTGAGGTCGTTCTCATACCAATACTGGAAACTGGACGAATCAAAGGGTGCGCCATCGGACCATCGGGCCCCGGCGCGCAGATTGAAGGTCCATTCCGAGGCGTCTTCGTTGATCGACCAGGACTCGGCCAGGCGCGGCTGTACGTTGAGGTCCTGATCGTACCAGCCCAGGCCCCTGTCCTGCATCTTGGTGGGTCCCCAGCGGTCAGAGACACCCTTGAAGCCACGGCGCACGACACCGCCGTAGTTGCCGGCGGCGCCTTCGGCATTCGGCAACACGCCAGGGGTGCTGGGCAAACGCTCGTCTACAGGCGGCAGGGCCCCGGAACTGACCATATCGGCCAACATGGGGGCTTCCTGATACTGCCCCATGGCCATGGGTTCTTCGGCGGCCGGCTCTTCGGCAGCGCCGGAATCGGCCGGCATGGCCTCTTCCTCTTCGGGTTCACCCCCTGCACCACAGGCCACGACGACCGCGCCCGCGGAAGCCACGGCGCCCAGCCGCATGAATTCGCGCCGCGAAAAGGCGTGCGCACGAGTCGGTTTCCTGGTCATGGAAGCTCTCCCAATGTGTTTTCGTGAAGGAAAAGGCGAATCTTGGCTTGGTCAAGCCGACGAAATGCCGGATCCTCAGGATCCAATCAAAAGTATACAACAAGATTCGGATTTCCCTGTTGGGGCAGGGCGATCGCAAAAGTCGTCACAAGCCCCGGATTTCCTCCAGGCGGGCCCGATTTCGATTGGCCTGGCAATGCTGGTTCTCCATGTCCAACTTGGTGCGGGCATTTCGGCGCACGAGCTTGGGCACTCTCCGCGGCAGCAGTGTGGGGATCGGCCGCGATGGTGCCCACAGCAACTTCGCAGTGAGCGCACACCCGCACCTACTGGCATCGGCCCGGCTCGGGCCATTGCGGGTCGCCGTTTGATGCGGGTCATTATCTGCACACTAGCCCTCGGATCCAGCATGGGACACTACAGACACATCCGGGACGACCTGCAACAAGACCACGATTCAGTTGGCCCCGATTCCCAAGAGTGGAACCTGGTCCAGCCATGCGCAGCCCGGGAGTTTTTCTGTGTTGCGGTGGATGGACTCGTTTTCCGGCGGCAACGGCAGGTCTTGCCGCTGCCAGCGGCCTGGCAACTCTGTCAGGGTAGACAGGGGGTCCAGTGGAGTGTCTGCCAGCCGTATCCGGTTCGGACAGAATGAGGTCTCCGGGAAACTCTGCTCCGTGGCACTGCACGTTGTCGTTGGCCATGAACACGCGGCCGCCTGGCCGTGCCACACGTCCCAACTCGGCGATGACGACGGCGCACTCCAGAAAGTGGTTCTCCACCATGCGGATGACATGGGGATTGCTCAACTCCTTGTGCCGGCCTCGCAAAATCGACAGCGGTTCGTGCAGGGCCGCCGCCGTCGAGTACGCAGTTTCGACCTGATGCAGAGCAGCGACGTGTCCTTGTACCCCTGCCGCAACCAATCCCGTTTGCTTTTGTTTTCCCCGGTGGCCGACACGAGGACCTGCCGCACGGTGCGGAAACCGTCCGGGTCCAGTCCCAGATAGGCAAGTTCCAGGGCGTAGGTACGCGTATAGTCGTACCGGTTGGCAAAGGGAGGTGACGTGACGACGGCATCCTGCGAAGCGGCTTCCATGTCCTGCAATCTCTCCAGACAGGAACCGGTTTCCAAGGAAGGAGCAGGGCCCCCAAAGAGGTCGGGCAGGGCTTCCATGTCCTGTTCCATGTCGGTCAGCTTGGCCTCCAGCGCGTCCACGAAGCGCGGGATAGGGCCTTTTTCCATACGGGCGCGCAGGGGACGTCCCGATCGATGGTCCAGCGCAGGTGCTGCCCATCCTTCCGTGTATGGCTGACATCTTCCAGTACGCACATGCAAGCCAAGCGCAAGAGGGGAGCCAGTGCGGGACCCACTTCCTTCGCGATGAAGGCATTCGCTCGTGCAATGGCACTTTCGGTTTCGGGGGGAAAGGCCTGCCGCGTGATGCGCCCATGGCGGAAACGGTAGCCCGCGTCCCTCTCGCACCGGTCTTGGCGAACCCGCTGGCGCAACGCCTTGGCGATGTTCCGAAAGCCGCGTCGTGGCCGACGCTGAGACAGGGCCGAAATGCCTTCGGCCACCAGCATGCCGACCGGCATGAGTTCAATGCCCAGACCGCGCCGCCCCAATCCAGAGGCCGTCAGGGGCGCCGTCCCGATGCCGGCAAAGGGGGCCAGAACATGTAGACCGTTAGCGCGCTGCAACAGCTCCCGCACTAGGCGAGTGGAAAATCCCTCCTTGGTACTTGAACCAGCGCAGGCCGGGCGCACTCTTGCTGTCTTGGTATGAGATCAAGCGACGGGTGAAGGAGGCATTGATCGTCATGCGGTCCGGGCGGCGGTGGCACCGCCGTGAGGGGAAGACGGTCCCGTGAACGCCGGCGCCGCGCGTGACAGAGCCGCTGATTCAACGCTCACGGGGCCGCCGCTGGAATGCCCTCCATGCTCCACGCCATGGTGCTGCGCCTTGACGTTGCCAGGGTTTCACTGGGACTGGGTCACCAGGTCAGGGAGCCGCCGGTTTGGTAGTCAGTGACTCTGGTTTCAAAAAAGTTCTTTTCCTTGCGCAGGTCAATGATCTCCGACATCCACGGAAAGGGGTTGGCGGGATTGGCGAAGATGGTCGGCAGGCCCAGCTGCTCGCATCGCCGGTTGACGATGAAGTGCATGTAGGTTTCGCACTGTTGCGCGTTGAGACCCAGAAAACCGCGCGGCATGGTGTCCCGACCGTAGGCCACCTCCAGTTCGCAGGCCTCCAGCAGCATGCGCTGGACTTCGGACTGGAACTGGTCGGTCCACAGTTGGGGATTCTCGATCTTGATTTGATTGATCACGTCGATGCCAAAATTGAGATGCAGCGATTCGTCCCGCAGGACATACTGATACATTTCGGCGATGCCCACCATCTTGTTGCGTCGGCCCAGCGACAGAATCTGCGCGAAGCCAGTGTAGAACCACATGCCCTCGAAGACCACGTAGAACGCGATCAGGTCCCGCAGAAATTCGCGGTCATGGGATTGGGTGCCGGTCCGGAAATTGGGGTCGGCGAAACTCTGGGTGTACTGGAGTGCCCAGGCGGCCTTGTCGGTAATCGAAGGCACTTCCCGATACATGTTGAACAGCTCGCCTTCGTCCAGGCCCAGGCTCTCGCAGATGTACTGGAAGCTGTGGGTGTGAATGGCTTCTTCAAAAGCCTGCCGCAGCAGATATTGCCGGCACTCCGGATTGGTCAGGTGACGGTAAATGGCCAGCACAATGTTGTTGGCCACCAGTGACTCGGACGTCGCGAAAAATCCGAGGTTGCGGTTGACCATCTGCCTCTCCGCGGGAGTGAGGCCCGTAGGGCTTTTCCACAGGGCGATGTCCGCCTGCATGGCCACTTCGGTGGGCATCCAGTGGTTGTTGCAGCCCGCCAGATACTTTTCCCAGGCCCAGTGGTATTTGAGCGGCAGCAGCTGATTGACATCCGCCCGGGCATTGATCATGGACTTGTCGTCCACCTGCACCCGGCGGGCGTTGCGTTCTATGGCACCCAGGCCAGTGCCATCCGCCGATGAATCGGGCCGGGCCGGGATGCGGCCGTTGCGGACAGCCGGATTTTGCATCGCTGCGGGTCGAGAAACCCCTTCGTCCCATTCCAGAGGCATGGATACTCCTCACTCAAGTCAATTGTGGCCAGATGCTAAATATACAGGACAGCCCAGCGCGCAGGAGCCGTGCGTGGGCCTGGCGCCTCACAAGGCAAAGTCCGCGCTGCCAGAATTCCTGCATCCCGAACAATGCGTCCATTGGTCGAGCTGTGACCAGGGCACATTGCACCGTTGCCCTTCTGCACAGCAGTACGCACCGGATCACATATGCGCAAGACGGCAGCATGGCGGCTCACCCTGTTTCGCACGGGAATGCCAGCCGATCTTCCGGCGGAGATTCGGTCTCGGCACCGATCGGCGGGGCCCAACGGAGAATCGTCCTGGCGCCCTCACGCCGGCATCGCCAGACATCCGGACATTGGCATCAGCGCGCAGTCCGCGGCCATCTTACTGGCAGGCCTCGCAGTCTTCGTCGTCCAGATTGCAGGCCATTCCAGGTTCCGGCGGCGAGGCGGCTTCCATGTTGAGCAAAGACTGCGGCCCCAGGGCCACCGGCACGGCGTTGAGGCGTCCATCCGTGGTGGCCAATGTGCTTTTCTCTACCTGCGTGGCACTCTGGGTGCGCAGGTAATAGGTGGTCTTGATCCCCCGCTTCCAGGCCAGCCGATACAGATCGTCCAACACTTTCCCGTTGGTGCCGGTTACGTACAGATTCAGCGACTGGGACTGATCCAGCCATTTCTGCCGCCGCGCGCCCGCTTCAATCAGCCAGGTCGGCTCCATTTCAAAGGCGGTGGCATACAGCTGTTTCAAGGCCACAGGGATCCGCCGGATTGCCCCCACGCTGCCGTCGTGGATTTTCAGATCGCTGATCATGACCGAATCCCACAGATCAATGGCCTTGAGATCCCGCACCAGGTGTTCGTTGATGACGGTGAAGTCGCCGGACATGTTGGATTTCACATACAGGTTGCGGAAGGTCGGTTCAATGGAAGGACTGACGCCGCAGATGTTGGCGATGGTGGCCGTGGGCGCAATCGCCATTACGTTGGAATTCCGCATGCCGTCCTGCTGTACCTGTCGGCGCAAGGCGGACCAGTCCATGGTGCATTTGCGGTCCACTTCCAGTTGTCGGTTGCGGGACTGGTCCAGCAAGTCCAGCGAGTCGAGGGGCAGCAGGCCCTGGGACCACAGCGAACCCGCGAAGGTGGCATAGGAGCCCCGTTCCCGAGCCAGTTCGGCAGAGGCCTGGATGGCGTAGTAGGAGATGGCTTCCATGCTCCGGTCGGCGAAATCCACGGCTTGGGCGGAGGCGTACGGCATCTTCATCGCGTACAACGCATCCTGGAAGCCCATCAGGCCCAGTCCGATGGGGCGATGGCGCAGGTTGCTGCGCCGGGTCTCCGGAATCGTGTAGAAGTTGATGTCGATCACGTTGTCCAGCATGCGAATGGCGGTCCGCACGGTGCGCTGCAGCTTTTCGATGTCCAGGGACATCCCCGTATCCGCCTGCCTGCGGATGTGCTGGGCCAGGTTCAGGGAACCCAGATTGCAGACCGCCACTTCCTCCGCGCTGGAGTTCAGGGTGATCTCGGTGCAGAGGTTGGAGGAATGCACCACGCCGTCATGCTGCTGCGGGGAGCGCACGTTGCAGGCATCCTTGAAGGTGATCCAGGGATGACCGGTTTCAAAGAGCATGGTCAGCATGCGCCGCCACAGATCCTGGGCCCGGATGGTCTTGCAGATCTGGATGCGGCCGGCGGCGGCTTCCGCTTCATAATGCAGGTACCGCTCCCGGAAGGGCAGTCCCGTCAGCTCGTGCAGGTCGGGGACCTCGTCCGGCGAGAACAGGGTCCAGGTGGTGTTCGCCGCGACCCGTTCCATGAAGAGATCAGGCACCCAGCAGGCCGTGTGCATGTCATGGGTGCGCCGCCGGTCGTCTCCGGTGTTCTTGCGCAGGTCCAGGAATTCGTCGATGTCCACATGCCAGGTTTCCAGGTAGGCGCAGACGGCGCCCTTGCGCCGCCCTCCCTGATTCACCGCGACGGCCGTGTCGTTGGCGACTTTGAGAAAGGGAATGACGCCCTGCGACTCGCCGTTGGTGCCCTTGATATGGGCGCCGAGGCCGCGCACCTGGGACCAGTCGTTGCCCAGCCCACCCGAAAACTTGGAAAGCAGCGCATTGTCCTTGATGGCCTTGAAGATGCCGTCCAGATCGTCGGAGATCGTGGACAGGAAACAGGAAGACATCTGCGGGTGCGGAGTGCCGGCGTTGAACAGCGTGGGCGTGGAGCACATGAAGTCGAAAGACGACAGCAGGTGATAGAACTCGATGGCGTGGGCGTTGGGGTCGGCTTCCGCCTGCGCCAGACCCATGGCCACCCGCATGAAGAAGGCTTGCGGCAGCTCAATGCGGTTGCCCCCGCTGTGCAGAAAATATCGGTCGTAGAGCGTTTGCAGCCCGAGGAACTGAAAATGGGAATCCCGTTCGGGAATCAGGGCCGCGGCCAGCCGCGGCAGGTCGAAGTCGGCCAGTTCGGGCTGGAGCAGTTCCAGTTCGATGCCTTTCTGCACGTACAGCGGGAAATAGGTCTGGTACAGGGCGTGGCCCGTGGCCGCGGCTGTGTCTTGGCTCAGGGGATGATCCGACCCGCACACAAAGGGCAAGACTTCGGCCTTGAGTTGGCGCAACAACAGCCGCGCGGTCACGTAGGAATAGCCGGGCTCCCCTTCCACCAGAGAGCGCGCTCCCATGATCTGGGCCGTGCGCAATTCGTCGATGGGAACGCCGTTGTATACGTCCTTGTGCAGGATCTCCAAGATGGGCTGGGGATGCACGTGTTCCAGACCTTCGCAGGCCACTTCCAAATTGGCCTGCACCAGATTCCAGTCCAGATCCGCGAGCGAACCGTCCCGCAGTTGCACTTGCAGAGGCCGCGGCTGGTCCGCGGACTGCGCTCGCTGCTCCCGCAGGCGCGCGTGTTCTTCGCGGTACACAATGTATTTGCGGGCCACTTCGTAGTGTCCTGCCTTCATCAGGATGATTTCGACCTGATCCTGAATCTCCTCGATGTTGATGTTGCGGCTCGCCCGCTTGATCAGCTGTCTTTCCACTTGGTCGGCCAGGTCGGCCGAGGTCTGATACAAGTCCTTGACTTCTCCTGCCGTGGCCTGCAATGCCTTGGCAATGGCGACCCGAATGCGATCCCCGTCGAAAGGCGCCAGCGAACCGTCACGCTTGACAACGGACATCTCTTGGGGGACAGAATAGGCTGGCGTTTCCCGTACAGGTCCGGCAGGCATGGGCGTAATGGCGGCAGCAATGAGAGGAGACTTCATGCTAAACAACTTGTTTGAAATGAAAAAATGATTGTTTTAATCAAAAACTAGCCAATTTCCTCGACGAAAATCGAAATTTGGCATAACTCTTTTGGTATTTCTGTGATCTCTTGCCGTGTGCTGTTGCAGTGTGACCAACCTCAATTGCCCAAGAGGACGCCGCACCGCGAGCCCGGATCTGCAAAGGTCGGTGGCGAAGACAGAGTGTTCCAGCCTCTTTCATCATAGCACTTCTGAAATCCGGATCTCGCTCGGCCTCGCAGTCTGCGCGGCGGCAGGGTCCGAAACTCTGCCGCAAGGGAAACCGCCATTCTACTTCCGCGTAGGGCCTTGCGGAAAACGCCGCCGGGCTCTTGGGCGAATGTCAATCTGCTTGCCGGGCAGCCTGCTGCCCAGGACCCAAGACGGAGCAGGATGGACTTCACCCGGGACGTCCTGCCTGTGCGGCAGCGGCTGGCAACGCGGCGGCAGATGGGCCCGCCGACACAGTTTCTCCGCGGGACCGGCAATTCTCCGCGGGACCGGCAAGATGGTGCAGAGGGGCCCGGTTCCCGTCCTTCCACGAGATGCCGTGGGTCCGAGTGTCTTGCCGGCGAATCCAACCCTGGTCGCTGCGGAACGACCGGCCAGGGCATCTCTGCGGGTTGGTCCGCTGCGCAGACAGGTCTCCTGCCTGATGCCATCTGGTCTCCTGCGCGATGTGTCCGAGAGCCGCGTCGCAGGGGATGCCGCTCCCCCTCCCCAGGGCGCGTGCAAGGACAGAATATCCGGTGGGGGATGGCCCAGCGACTGGCGTGCGCAATGTCTCCATAGTCCTGTCATCATCCTGCGGATCTTCTGGATGCCGTGCCTTCGGCAGAGGGATCCGCTGGATGCTTTCCCTTCTGCAAAATGGACGCCAATCAAAAATGGATGTCAATCGCTAATATAGCACAAAAGTGTTGCATGGATTGCAAAATGTTGCCGGTTTGCGATTGCCATGGTAGATGGGCATGGGGTGGAAGAACCCTGCGCGAGGCACAAAAAGGGTCGGCATCAAACCGACCCTGGCACATTGAGAATGAGTGCTCGCTCGCGTCTGCATTTTATCTCAACCCCCTGAGCGCCAATGGTTCGGGGGGGGCGTGAACAGGACGATCGGGGGCCGGAGCCGCAGCATCCAGGCGTCTTGGGCCCACCTGTCGGTGGATGCTTGATGCCCACTGCGCGCCTCCCTTGGCGGCCCAGAGCGCCGCCTGTGCCAATGTCCGGCTTGCTCCCTGCCGTTATGCAACCGTCAGGACCAAGCCAGAGGCGGAAATCCGGTTCAGGAAGGAGATCTGTCGGGCCGCTCGAATCAACAAAGCCGGGCACTGCCCGGCTTTGCTGATCCCGTTTTCCGTGTGATGGAAGCTGCTACTTTTGGCCGTTGCCGATGGCAATCCGCCTGGGCTGCACTTCGCTGGCCTTCGGAATGTGGAGGGTCAACACACCGTCATCGTACTGGGCGGTGAGGTGATCCTCGTCCACTGTGGAAGGCAAGGTGAAGCGGCGTTGCACGGAACCCACGTGACGCTCGCGCAGCCGGTAGTTGGCCTCCTGCTGTTCCGTCTCGCTCTGGGTCTCGGCCTTGATGGTGAGCACTCCGTCGTGCACGGTGACATCAATGTCATCGGCGGGGATGCCCGGGATCGAGGCCTTGACCACGTAGTGGTCCTCTGCCTCGGCCACATCCACGGGCATGGACGCGATGGGTGCAGAACCGATAGCGGGGACGGTGACTCGGCGGTAGGGATAAAGGGCAAATGGACTAAACATATTCGTTGCTGCCTTCTGTATGGGCTTGGATAATTCCATGCTCAGAGTGTAGGCAAGGGTTGCAAGATATTTGTTAGCGGGGCATTTGTCCCTTGTTAGCGTTGGAGACCGCTCCGGATGCTAGCCGATGGCCGCCAGCGTGGCCTGCAGGGCGGCTTGAAACCGGCCTTGTTGCCCGCGGCCCGGGAAAGGCACGGCCTGCGGCTGGGGCAGACTGATCCCCGCGTCGGCCAGTGGCTGCCGCAGCACCTTGTACACCGGCGCCGCGATCAGCACCACATGCATGGGCGCGGCCGTCTGTATTTCGGCCAGCATCCGCTCCGTGTTTTCCCGGATCTGGGTTTCCTTTTTCTTCTTGTCGACAGGCTGCGGCACAGCTTCCAGCATCCAGTAGCCGTCCTGCTGGAAGCGTTCCAGCCAGACCCTCTTGCGTTTGCGTTCCTGGGCGGTCTCGCCGAACTCCTCCCGGTAGAGTGCCCGGGTGAGCTGCACCCACAGCGTGTCGGCCCGGGTGACGTCTTCAAAGTAAAAATGCCGCTCCGGCGCTCCCGGCGGGGACTCGGCCACGAACAGAATGCGGACTTTCTCGGGTCGGTATTTTTGCGTGGCCGCCGCGCGGGCCGGGGCGGGATCGATCATGGGAGCGCCTCGGTTGTCAAAAGGGGGCAAGGACATCGGGCCGTTATCCTGTGTGAGCCGCAGTCTGTGGTCCCACCGGCTGCCAGACGACGGCCGGTGCCCCCAGATCGACGGGGTCAGGCCGGTGCCGCGGGCATCAGCCAAGGCGGCAGCGCCTGCTGCTCTTCGCCCAGGTGGCAGGCATAGAGGAAGCGATAGACATCGCTGACATAGTAGTGGGGGTAGGGCTTGTCGGGCAGTGATTCCAGGAAGCGATCATGGATGAGCTCTGCTTCCGCCTCCCCCAGTCCCGTCTCGACTTCATAGGGGAAATAAATGGCCAGGTCCCGATCCGGCGGAAAGACAATCCGGGAGACACCGAATGACTGCGGGTACCGGTAGGCTGGCGACAGGCGTTCCATCAGGAAGGTGCCCATGGCCGCGGAGTGAATGTACTGCTGGTGGCTGTAGAGGAAATTGACTGTCTCCTGGGCATCCTCCAGGGTCTCGCCGGGGAAGCCAAAGAAGAAGAAGGTGTGGTTCCAGATGCCGGCCCGCGCGCTTTCCTTGAGGATGCGGCTCATGTGCACCAGCTGGGTCCCCTTGATCATGTGGTCAATGATGGCCTGCGACGCGCTTTCCAGGCCGAACATCACCATGCGGCACCCACCGGCCTGCATCGCCTCCAACAACGGTTGATCTATGACTTTCTCAAAACGCACACATCCGCCCCAATGCAGGTTCGGATCCTCCTCGGCCAGAATCGCGGAGAGGCCGCGCAGATTGCGGGGCGTAATGGCTTCGTCGGCAAAGAAGATGTGGCTGGCCCCGTAGCGGCGCTTGACTTCCAACATCTGGTCCGCCAGCACGCGGGCGCGCAGCTGGCTGAAAGTCTCCGCTTCGCCGTATCCCACGTTGCAGAAGGCACATTGCCCGAAATAACAGCCCCGCGCCGTCATCAGGGGCAGGGCCAGCTCCGGGGCCAGGTATCGGTCCAGGGGGAAGCCGTCGAAATCCGGCAGGGGCAGATTCTGTATCTTGGCCGGTTCCTGGCGCGGTGTGACCCGAATCTCCGCGCCTGCACGGTACACCAGATTGGGGACGGTCCCGAGATCTGCGCCCGAGACCTGGGCGCATGCCAAGTGCAGGAGTGGCCCTTCGCCGTCATACAGCACGGCACTGTCGATGAGGTGGAAGAGAGGGCGCACTTCCGGCAGCACATCATGGAGCATGCTGATGTGGGGCCCGCCCACGGTGATGTGACAGTCCAGATCGGTTTCCTGGCGCACCAGATGGGCCAGCGTCAGACCGGGCAGCACCTGGGCCATGGTAGGGATGGAAATGCCGACCACGTCGGGCTCAAAGTCCATGACATCCGGCAGCAGGATCCTGCGGTAGATGTCCAGGAACATGTTGTGGCGCGGATCCCCTACCCCTTGCAGCAGAAACTCGCTGCTGTCCACTGGGCCGGCGGCTTCATAGCCCTGAAGATGCAATGCGGCGGGATAGAAGGGCAGCGAGGCCAGATCCAGGCATTGGGTCATGGTCTGAAAATTGGCAAAGCCCATCGGTCCATCGTAGAAGGCGTGGCTGCGCATGGCGCTCTTGGCCTGCTCCACCTGGCTGGCCAGATGGGGGCCATCGTGGAGCGCCCAGGCCACTGTCTGCGGCGGGGGCACAGGCCCGCTGGACCGAGAGACGGCGTGCGGCCCGAACCGGTGCCGGACCAGCTCTATGCAGTCGGCAAGGTGGGCTTCGGTCAGGATCTCGTCGAAGACTTCAATGTTAAGGTCCCGCTGCATGACCTGCACGCCTGCCTGCCGCAGGAACGCGGTCAGGGAAGGCAAGGCCAGATGGGGCATGGTCGGTGTCCAGTTGGGGGGAAACAGCAGGCATACCCGCGGCGGGCGCGCCAGCCGGGACACCAGAGGCAAGGGGGATGGGCTGGGTGCCGGGGGGGTCAGCCCGAGGGCAATCCGGGGTCGCTGCAGGCTCATGGGCAGGACCTAGGACTCCACGCCGCGCAGGGTCAGTTCCGCCGCGTAATGGCAGCGGGCGAAATGGCCCGGAGACACCTGTTCCAGCACCGGAGTCTCCTTCGCACAGCGATCGCCGTCGCTATAGAGGCAGCGGGGGTGGAAATAGCACCCGGACGGGGGGTTGGCCGGGTCTGCCACGTCGCCCTCCAATATGACCGGTTCGGCCCGATGCCGCGGATCCGGTTTGGGCACCGCCCCCAGCAAGGCCTCGGTGTAGGGATGCTTGGGCTGCGTAAAGAGTTCCGCGGTATCCGCGTGCTCCACCAACATGCCCACGTACATGACCGCCACGCGGTCGCTGATGTGCTCCACCACGCTCAGGTCGTGGGCCACGAAGAGATAGGTCAGGCCGAATTCCTCCTGCAGGTCCTGCAGCAGATTCAGGATCTGGGCCTGCACGGATACATCCAGGGCGGAGACCGGCTCGTCCAGCACTATCAGCTGCGGGTTCAGGGCCAGGGCCCGGGCAATGCCGATGCGCTGCCGTTGGCCGCCGCTGAAGGCATGGGGATAGCGGTTCAGATATTCAGACCGCAGGCCCACCACCCCCAGCAGTTCGGAGACCCGGTCTTCCAGTTCCTGGCCCTGGGCCACGTTGTTGACCAGCAATGGCTCTCCCACGTTCTGCAGGAGATTCATGCGCGGATTCAGGGAGGAGTAGGGGTCCTGAAACACCATCTGCATATGGCGGCGCAGGGACTTGACCTCGGACGGGGACAGCGCGGCCACATCGGTACGCTCGCCACCGGTGGCTTGGAACCAGATTTCGCCCGCCGTGGTGTCGTAGGCACGCATGATGACGCGGCCGGTCGTGGTCTTGCCGCAGCCGCTTTCCCCGACCAAGCCCAGGGTTTCCCCCGGATTGATGTAGAAGCTGACTCCGTCCACGGCCCGCACGTGTCCCACGGTCTGGGAGAAGATTCCCTTCTTGATGGGAAAGTGCTTTTTGAGCTCCACCACTTCCAACAGGGGAGCGACATCTGTCGCCGCAGAACTGTTTTCGTTCAAGACCTGGTCTCCAGAGCTTGGGTTGAGACTGGCCTGGCCTCACGCCGCGACCAGACGCAAGCCCCATGATAGCGCAATCAACAGGAGCAGCGGGGTTCCCACATGCAGGAAACGGCGGCCCAGTCCCCCCTTCTCGATACCGTTGCGCAGGTAGCCTTCACAGAGGAAGGCACAAAAGATCCAGAGGGCCCCGAACACGAAGACGGACCACTGGCGCACGAAGCGCAGCTGCCAGGGATTGACCTTCATGAAGAAAACGTCATGCACCAGGTTGTGCTGCAGCAGAAAGACCAGCCACAGGCTCAAGGCCAGGAACGCGATCCAGCCGCCATATACGAGGATGGTGTTGCGAATTCTCGGGTTCATGTCATCCGGTTCTGGAGAGATCACACCCGCCGGGCCGGCAGGTCCTGTCCTGGGATTTCTGCCGCCGCAAACACAGACGCGCCCGTCCCCGCACCGGAAACCACCAAAGGGGTCAATCGGGGCGGGGCCCGGTCATGTCGGCATGACCGCTGCGGCTTTCTCGTGCCAGTGCAGCTCCATGATCCGGGAACCGGTATTCCCGGCATGGCGGGTGTGCGTGCAGATCCGAAAGACCTGCACGCACGGAATTGGCCCCCAAGAGTGTGACGGCTTCGCGGGTTGGCGACATGCATCAGAGGGCCCAAGACCACCACTGCAGACTTCTTGGATGATCTTCATGGATTGCGGTAAATCCAGTTTGTCTTCATTTTGGCATGCCCATTTCGATTGACAGATGCCGTAATGGTACGTCGGCTGGTCCCAGAACGGCCGGAGTAATTCCAGTCATTTTTTGTGAGTTGGGCGCCAAGTACTTCAGTAAAGCGAAAAGGCTGAGGGGGAACATTGTTGATGGCGTCGCTCGAACTTCCTGCGCCAAAGACAAAAACCAACAGCCAAACCTCTTCCGGGTTGTGCCCTTGCCATCCTCTTGAGTATCGTGAACTTTTCACCTCAACGCCCTCGGTGGCATGAAGAACAGAATCATCTGGAAACAGGCCTCTCGGCACCAGATCTGGGTGACCGTTGTGAAATTTGTTTTTCACTATGGTGGGGCAGTAATTGGGAATGGTCATATTCAGGAATTCACCTACAATACTGCTGAAATTTGCAGCCATCATGAAGGTTTCAAGTCTAGGCAATCCTTTGGAATGCAATGACTGATTGACAAAGCCCAGAAAGTCGATGAAATCCTCCATGGCAGCTTTTACATGATCCACCTTTATTCCATAGGGCAGTCTTGCCAAGTTGTTAAATCCGGCAGGATTCAAGGGTATTGGAGTACACGCCAATTCTTCCAATCGATCGGAAGCTGTCACTTTGCCGATTGCCCTTTGAAGCCGAACAGGCCAAGCCGGAAGACAAATGACAATATCTTCATTCTGAAACCGAACAGTTTTCGTTTGCCTGCAAAAGACAGACAGTGACAACTCAAGTGTACTGTTGAACCTGCATTTTTGTCTTGAATCGACATACTGATCAAGCCTGACATTGTCCTTGTGCCAACTCCCCCATTGCGCGACTTTGCGATTGTCTTGGGCAGGACTGCACGCTGGATTGTATATAATGTCTATTAAGGTATGACAATGTGATGAACAGAATGAAAGAACCTCCTGATCTCTCGCACTATCTGACTGTGGGTGAAGCTGCCGCATTCTTGGGAGTGTCCCGCTCCACTTTGCGAAACTGGGACAAATCCGGCAAATTGCGATCGTATCGACATCCCATAAACAGGTACAGGCTATATCGCCGTCATGAACTTGAAGCCTTGTTGCAAGACCTCCAGACAAGCCAGAGGAAAGGTCATGTCTGATGCAAAAGCGCTCGCGCTGGGGTATGACTCGAGGGTGTTTGGGGCGTCCCGGATCATTCACGCAGATTGTTTCGAGTGGCTTTCGCGCATACCGGCGAATTCCTTGCATGGGATTGTGACCGATCCTCCTTACGGCGTACGCGAGTACGATGAACGTGAACTGGCCAAGCGCTCCCGCGGCAAGGGAGGGGTGTGGCGTATCCCGCCGTCCTTTGACGGACACAAGAGAGCGCCATTGCCCAGATTTACGGCCTTGAATGATCGGGACCGCACACGTCTTTCTGTCTTCTTTGCCGATTGGGCGAGACTTGTGACTCATGCTCTGCGCCCGGGCGGACATGTCTTGATCGCGACCAACGCCTATATTGCAGCCTCCCTTTACACAGCCTTGATCCAAGGGGGCCTGGAGTTTCGGGGGCAGATAATCCGAGTTGTCCGGACATTGCGGGGAGGGGACAGGCCCAAGAATGCCGAGTTGGAGTTTTCGGGAGTCTCTTCCATGCCCCGGGGCTGTTACGAACCATGGGGCATTTTCCGCAATCCCATGCCCTCGGGCCTGACTGTGAGTGGTTGTCTCCGCGAGTTTCAAACGGGCGGCTTGCGGAGACAGGCCAACGGACTGCCGTTTGAAGACCTGATTGCCAGTGAGCGCACACCACGCCGTGAAAGAGAAATGGCGGATCACCCGAGTCTCAAACCCCAGTCCTTCTTGCGACAGCTCACCCACGCAGTGCTCCCGTTAGGTGAAGGCGTCATCGCGGATCCTTTCGCGGGTTCAGGGGCCACGATTGCGGCCGGTGAGGCGGTAGGGATGTGTACAATCGGCACTGAACGGTTCCGGCATTACTACGATTTGGCTTGTGAAGCCATTCCCAGGCTCAGAGCCCTCAACATTGCGGGTCAGACGACCCATTGCCAAGCCTCGTTTCAATTCCACTGAACCCACCAAAGGAGATGGAGGCGGCACTGGCGAAGCTCGGTGCGGTCTCCTGTACCCGCTTGACTGCCCGTGCCAAATCCGGCAGGGATTCTCGAGTGCCCCCATCGGTCTTGAAATGGCCGCAATGCTTGTGTTTGTGCCTGCCGCATGGGTGGCCATCGCTTTCCCTTGATGTCACGCCTCTGTCGGAGTGCCGACGCGCCTCGTTTGCAGCAGGGAGGCATTCCGTGCAAAGCCATCCGCCTGCCTTGGATGGTACAGGTCAATCGCATGCCATGCAGGACTGTAGGGCCACCACACCGGGCTGGACTTGTGTGCCTAACCGGTGCCGGCGAGCAGTGCCGCATGTTGAATCCAAACTGCGCATGCAGCTCCGGGCGCCTTTGTGCACGGGCACTCGATGGGAATGCATCTGGGCTTTTTTCTCCGGTGCCGCGTTGCAGGCCAGCGCGACATCCAGGGAAATCCCGGTGTCTGGTCTTGCCCACGGGTCTGGTTGGCCGAAGTTGCACCGGATTTCCGCAGCCGACAGTCGAGATTTGGGTTGTCTGTGACTGTCCCCCAATGGGGCGTTGCAGGCGAGACATGGCCCGATCTCGAGGTGTCCGACAGCCAGAAGAGGGAACCTGGAGCATCGTTCTGCAATGCCTGCCCGAAGTCGGATGCCAGCGGTTTCAGGACCCCAGAACCCAGGTTGCCGCAGGGGACGGCACATCAACCGGATGGCGGGAAGACACAGACATCTCTGGCAAAAGCAACACCGACTCTGTTTGTGAAATGGGGGTCAATATGAGAGAGGGAGCGGATCGTTCCCCATGGTGTCCTTGGCGGAAGCGATGGCTGATCCAGACCTGATGCGGTAGAGTTTCGTAACATGGAAGCAGGAGCCAGAATGGAGTCCGTATCCCAAGGGAGGGCGAGGGTTTCACGCGCCGTTGCCTGGAACCCCGCTTGGCTTGCGTAAAAAACTGCTCTTGCAGTACCGCCGTTGAGATTGAACTCTAGGCCAGGAAACCAAGTTTACAGATCTGATGTCCACATCCGATACCCATCCCAATCCACCCCCCACCCGCGGCGACGTTCTGATCATCGGAGCCGGCGTCATTGGCATCTGCGCTGCCCATTATCTGCTGACTGCGGGCTACCGGCCGCGGGTAGTGGACAAGGGGGACATAGCCGCGGGGGCCTCCTATGCCAATGCCGGGCTGATTGTGCCCAGCTCGTGGCAGCCCGTGGCCCGCCCCGGCGTGGAAGAATCCCTGCCCGCGTGGATCACGCAGTCCCGCAGCCCGATCTACACGCCGTTGCTGGCCATGCTGCAGCATGGCAGCTGGTGGCGCTCCTTTCTGCAGGCGACCGATCCGACCCGTTACGCACAGTCCGTGCGGGCACTGCAGCAATTGGTGGGTACCAGCGTGGATCTGTATCAAGAACTCAATGACGAATTGCATCTGGACTGTCAATTCCGGGCGCAGGGGTCCCTCAGTCTGTTTCTGTCGCCGGAATCCCTGCGCCAAGGTGCGGAGCAAGCCTTGCAGCATCGCGCTGGAGGCGGAGCCGCGGCGGTGCTGGACAGGAACGCCGTCAGGCAACTGGTGCCGCAGGTCACTGAAAGAGTGGCGGGCGGCGTGCTGTATCCGGAAGACGGTCAGGTATCTCCTGGCGACTTTGTCCAGGGCCTGGCCCAGTCTGTCGCCTGCCGGGGCGCGGAGTTCCGGCTGCAGACGGAAGTCCTGGGCTTCGAGACCGCAGGGGACCGCATTACGGGAGCCAGCACCACCCAAGGCGTGATCGCCTGCGATCAGGTAGTGCTGGCGACCGGGGCGTGGTCGGGCCGCTTGGGCCAGGCCCTGGGGGTGCAGATGCCGGTGGAGCCTGCCAAGGGCTACAGCTACACGTTTCCCCGCCCGGCCGGGTTTCCCGACTTGGGCCTCAGCCTGGGGGAACGGCAGGTCGCCCTGAATCCTCTGGCCCGGCATGTGCGGGTGGCAGGCACTCTGGAATTCTCCGGGTTTGATGATCGGCTGTACTTGCAGCGGGCGCAGTTGCTGCAGGCCGCCACGCAGGAATACCTGGGACTGGAATGCGGTCCCGCAGCGGTGGAGATCTGGCGCGGATGGCGGCCCATGACCCCGGACGGAGTCCCCATCGTGCAACGGAGCGCCCGCTATGCCAACCTATTGCTGGCGACCGGTCACAACAAGGTGGGCATGACTCTCGGTCCTGTGACCGGGAAGATGGTGGCTCAGGTCGTGCAGGGGGAAGCCACCGGTTTTGAAGAGCTGGATTTGGGCCTGGACCGGTTTCAGACTGTGTCTTCCTCGGCGCGTCGCACCGGTCGGCTGCAGTCCACCGCCAAAGCCGCCTTGAACCTGATTTCACCCGACGCGTGCCGGTGATGCCCGCATGAGCGTGCCGATCGGATGCCCTTGTACCGTCCACACGGTTCCCGCCACCGCGGGGCGGATGGCGCCATCGCCAAGATCCCGGTGTGGCCGCGCCGTCGTACAGGAGCGGAGGTTGCTCCCGGTCCACACCGCGGATGATCTGTGGCCCCGGGGCGTGCTGCGCGGCCGAACTGCCTCGGACATTTTGACATCAGTGCGCGCGCGCACTATGATGCCGGGCATGCGAACCACACTCACCCTGGACGCTGACATAGCGGACACGCTGCGAGAGCGGGCACGGCTTCTCGACATGTCGTTCAAACAGGTGGTGAACGACACCTTGCGCCGCGGGTTGTCGCCCGCCGCAACGGATCCGCCGCCTGCATACCGGGTGGTGCCCAATCACAGCGCATTTGTTCCCGGTATCGACCCGCTGAAGCTGAATCAGATCAACGACCGGCTTGAGGCCGAGGCCTTCGGTCTGCCGCGCGCGCCGTGATAGTCCCCGACATCAATCTGCTTGTTTATGCCTACAACGATGGAGTGCCGTGGCACGATGCCGCCAGACGCTGGTGGGAAGGGCTGGTCAACGGCGTAGAGAGAGTGGGGGTTCCATGGGTCGTATCGATTGGTTTTGTCAGAATTGATGACGCACCCCAAGGTGCTCGTGTGTCCGGCAATCCCGGCGGCAGCGGTGGACCATGTGCATGCATGGTTCCGGTTTCCGCATGTTGTGCCGATCCATCCCGGTCCTGACCATCTGATCCACTTCCGGCGGAATCTCGTCGCGGCGGGTGTGGGCGCGAATCTGGTGACCGACGCGCATATCGCCGCCGTGGCCATGGAATATCAGGCAGAAGTTCACTCCAACGACACTGACTTCAGCCGCTTTCCCGGTCTCCGCTGGCGCAATCCTCTCTGAACGGGGGGTTGCACTTCCTCTCTCCGCGGATCCGGTTCATCCGGCGACAGCAACAGAGGACCGCCAGAATGGGGACATCTCCGTGTCCCGCGGCTGCGAGTGCCGGGGAACTGCGCCAAAGCCGTCTTGAATCTGGTTTCGGGTAATATGGTCCGGTGATTTGCGCGGGGCCCGGAAGGTCCGACTTCCCAGCACCATCGTTGTTCCAGCCCAGCCGGCAGGTTCCATGGCCAGGAGAAACCCTCTACAGAATCTAACCGATGCAGGCCTGGAGGTGCTGGTGGCCGGTCTGCGCACCCGTTTCCTGCCGCACAGGCTGCTGGAACAGTACAGGCACGATCGGGTCCCCCTGCTGCAGGCCGCCGAGACGCAGATTGAGGAGTACTACGGCACTCAGTCACCCGCCTACAAACTGGCCCAATGGTGTCTGCAGGTGCATTACCTGCTGCAAAACCGCGCCGGACAGGACGACACCACCGAGGAAATGGCGATCTGCGACCTGGAACGGATGCAGGCTCTGGCGGAGTTCCTGGGTGCCTTGGACACCAGCAGTGACATCAGGACGCTGCGCGACCAGATTCCCTCCCAAAAGTCCGAATCAACCCTCTTTCAGTCGGCCAGCGGCGGGTTTGCGCAACTGCCGGAATTGCTGAAGGCCGCGGCCACAGCGTTCCAGGAGCGCCTGACCCGTTTGGCCAGTTCGGAATTCGGCCCTGTGCCCGGCAGTCTGAATGGGCAGATGCAGATGCTGGCGGACCGGGACTTTCTGGCCGCGCACCTCATGGATGGCAGCCAGGATCGCCTGGAGCACTGTTTGATTCTGGCGCGCATGGTCGGGGTGGTTGACACCATGCACCGGATGGGCGTCCAGTCATCGGTGCAGGCTGCGAGCGCGGACGCCCAGCGGATCCAGCAACTGGCTGTGGCCCTGGGCATTCCCAATCTGCGGGCGCAGACCGGAACTTTCGTGTCCTCCTTGAACACCGAACCTGATCCCGAACCCGCATTGGAGCCCGCCACAGAGGTCCAGGCGGAATCGCCGGCGGCCAGCATGGGGGAACCCGATGGCTCCCGCAATCTGGTATTGAGCATTGAAGTGCCCGACCGGGAGACCCCGTCTCCTCCGGACCCGCCTGCCGCGATGAACGGTCCGGGGACGGAGCCGCCCACACCTCCATCTCCAGGGATGCAGGCCGGCATGTCCGAAAGCGCACCGGAAGAGGGGATGCCCCCGGATTCAGGCGCGGGCCGGTTGCTGGCCGGGCTCGTCGCTGTGGTCCTGGTCGTGGCCTTGCTGGTGCTTGTCACGATGGGCAACCCCACTCCGAACCGCGATCTCAACTTCATCGAGAATCTGCAGAGTCGGCTGGTGGGAGTAGATCAGCCGGGCGGGGACATTGAGGCCGAAGCATCGGCCATGGCCGCGGCAGAGCCCGCACCGACCGAGGAGCCGGCTCCCGAGGCAACTCTCACCCCCACGCCGGAGCCATCCCCCACCCCCACGCCGGAACCCACGCCCACCCCCGAGCCGTCTCCCACGCCAGAACCTACACCGACCCCCACGCCCCTGCCCATTCCCGACGATGTCGCCTACACCACAGGCATTGTCAGCAAGCTGGAGTGGCCGCATCGGGCGGCCCCTCCAGTGGGGGAAGAGCTGGAAGCGGGGACTGCGGTTATACTGGTGCAAAGAGTTGAGGTGGCCCCCGAATCCGGAGATGTCTGGCTGCAGCTGTTGGACGGCACTTTCGTGGAAAGCCGTTACATTGCCAACATTCCGGACAGTCTGCCCTGGATGGACTTCAACTCCCTGGACATGCCCGACTTCGAGCCGGATGCCGCACAGCCGACAGGGGACGGGCCGGTCCCGCCGGCACCGGCACCGGAAATCGTGCTGCGGGCCGGACCTGGGATTCAATACGAGGAGAAGGGTCGGCTGCCGGCAGATGTACCGCTGGAACCCATTGGCACCAACGCCCAGGGGGACTGGATTGTGTTGTCCACACGCTATTGGGTTTCCGTCTCCCGCATCCCGAATCTGCCGGATGGCCTGCCAGTCACCACTGCCCCCTATGTGTCGTCCCCGGCCAATCTGCGACGAGGCCCTTCGGCCGCCACGGAACTGGTAGGGACCATGCCCGAGGGTCAGCCCATCGTGCTGGTGGCGCAGAAGGAAGGCGCCAACCCGGCGGGAACCTGGTACCGGCTGGATCTCGGGTCCTGGATTTTCGGTGGGCTGGTTGCGGATGTGCCTGCGGATCTGCCGCAAGAGTAGGCTGCCACTGCGAGACCATAGCCAGCAAGACAGTTCAGCAACTGCAAACGAAGGATGCCCATGACGACCGACAGTGGTACAGCCCCCTTTCCCAAGGTGGTGGTGGTAGGTGCCGGCAGCCTCTTCTTTGGCCGGCAGGCCATCTGGCAGATGGTGCATTCCCCCCATCTGCAGAACGGCACTCTGGCTCTGGTAGACACGGATGCCGAGCGGCTGGAGCAATTGGCCACGCTGGCGCAGATGGTCAAAGCCGCCCAAGGCGTGGACTTGACCATAGAGGCCGCGACAGACTGGCGGGAATCCCTGCCGGGCGCGGACTTCGTGGTGCTCAGCTTCGCCCGCGAGACTGTACGGTACAGGGGCATCGACTGCACGCTGTCCGAGAAATATGGCGTGCGCATGTGTTCAGGAGACACCATCGGGCCGGGAGGCATTTTCCGGGCCATGCGCGAGTTTCCGCGCATCCTGGAATGTGCGGCGGACGTGGCCCGCCTCTGCCCGGAAGCCTGGGTCATCAACTACATCAACCCTTCGGCGGTGCATGGCATCGGCCTCATGCGCTACGCCTCTGATGTGAAGAGTTTCGCCCTCTGTGACAGCCTGCACATGCCCCATATCAAGGGCCGGATCGCGCACATGGCCGGACTGGGGGTGGCGGATCGCGCCACCCTGAGCCCGGAGATGGATGCAGATTTCGATGTCCGCATTGCAGGCGTGAATCACTTCACGTGGCTGCTCAAGGCAGAATACCGGGGCGAAGACAGGACTCCTGACGTGGCGGCGCACTTGCGGGCCCAGGCGGCCACGGAAAATCCCCGGACCGTGGCCGCCGGACAGTCCAAGGGCTGGCTCAACGCCACCATCGCCCACGAACTCTACGAGATATTTGGGTACGTGTCGGTCTGCGTATCCCACACCAAGGAATACGTGCCGTACTACCAGGGCACTGGGGTGACGCAGGGCGGCACGCCGCCGCTGGACATCTTTGAGATCGAAAGCCGGTACGACCGGCACGAAAGGATGTGGGACCAGATCTCCGGCTACCTGTCCGGCGCCACGCCGATCGCGCAATACACCCGGGACATCGGCCCGGACCATGCCACTGACATCATCGAAAGCATGGTGGGCCATTTGGACAGGCCCTTTTACGTGAATACGGCCAATCAGGGGGCCGTGCCCAACATGGGCGACGATGCCTTTCTGGAACTGCTGTGTGACATCGACATGGCGGGGCCGGTGCCGCGGCCGGTCGGTGACATGCCGCGCGGGTTGCTGGGCCAGCAGCAGATCATCCTGGACACCCATGAACTGACCGCCGAAGCCGTGGCCAAATGCGACTACGGCCTGTTGCGCCGCGCCATGCTGACGGATCCCATCGTGAACTCCATTTCCGACGCGGACGCCATTCTGAAGGAGCTGCTGGAGCAGGAACGGGACGCGCTGCCCGCCTGCTGGTACGCCTAGGCCGGCTTCGGTCCGGGGCCTTCGTTGTCAAGTGGGAGAGGGATTGCCCATGTCTGATTTTCAACTTGCCGCGGCGCAGCGGGAGCGGCTGTCTCGAATTTCCACGGCCACGCTGACGTCCATTCTGATCAAGCGGGGCATCAGGCGCAGTTTCATGCTGGACGTTTTCCCGCTGGCCCCGCACCTGCGGCTGGCCGGGATCGCCTTCACCCTGCGCTACATTCCCAGCCGTCAGGATCTGACGGACCGCCGGTACGACAACGAGACCAATGTGCAACGCATCGCCATGGAAAGCATCGGGGAAGGCCAGGTGCTGGTCATTGACGCCCGCGGCATCACGGATGTGGGCACCATGGGAGACATTCTGGCCACGCGCATTCAACAGCGCGGCGCCGCCGGGATTGTGACGGACGGTGGCCTGAGAGACACGCCGGCGCTGGCGGAAATGGGTTTCCCCATCTTTCTGGGTGGCGCGGCGGCCCCGCCTTCGCATCTGGTGCATCACCCTGTGGACATCAACCAGCCGATAGGCTGCGGCGGCGTGGCGGTCATGCCGGGCGACCTGCTGGTGGGAGATGGCGAGGGGGTGGTGGTGGTGCCGCAGCAGATGGCCCCGGAAGTGATTGCAGAGGCGTGGGAACAGGAGCAACTGGAAGCCTGGGTGGTGGCCCAGATCCAGGCGGGCCAGTCCATCAAGGGCCTGTACCCGCCGGATGACGCGGCCATGACCCGCTTCCAGGCGGACACTGACCAGGCTTGAATCAAGCCGGCCCCGCGCAGGTCTCCAGGATACAGAGGAACTGAACTCCCCATGTTGAGCGAACGTTTTGGCATTCAGCGGCTGCAACGGCTGCTGCTGGCCCCAGAGGATTGGCATCCCTTCCCCCAGTGGCAGGATCGAGCGGGCTGGGCCGCAGTGCCCCAGTCCCTGCAGGAGCTCTTGCTGCAGGCCGGACAGGAGAGGCTGGGCTATGCATATCCGGCCTTGCCGGCCACCCTGTTCCTGGACTACCTGCGGACTGGACGCCGCACGCCGTTTCAGAATGCGAGCTATGCCCGTCGCTACGCCCTGGTGGATCTGGTCCTGGCCGAGTGTGTGGAAGGGGCGGGCCGCTTCCTGGACGACATCGTCAATGGCATCTGGACGGTCTGCGAAGAGACCTATTGGGGCGTTCCCGCGCACATTCAGGTGCAAAAGGCCGGCAACACCCTGCCGGACAAGTATGAGCCGACCGTGGATCTCTTCGCGGCCGAAACCGGGGCCATGCTGGCCTGGATCCACTATCTGTTGGGCGAGGCGCTGGACTCGGTGTCTCCCGTCGTGCGTCCCCGCATGGCCCGGGAAATTGCCGAACGCATTCTGGACGTGAACCGACACCGCATCGACTTTCCCTGGCAGGGCAATCGGAGCGGTCGCAGGGTCAACAACTGGAATCCCTGGATCTGCTCCAACTGGCTGACTTGCCTGCTGGCGATCGAGGACGATCCCCGGCGGCGGGCCGAGGATGTCCATCGCCTGCTGCAAACCTTGGACCGGTTTGTCGACCCGTATCCACGCGATGGCGGCTGTGACGAGGGCCCCAACTACTGGGGCCGGGCCGGGCTGTCTCTCTATGACAATCTGGAACTGCTGTATGGAGCCACAGCGGGCCAGATCGATCTGTTTGCAGAGGAGCTGGTGCGGGAGATCGGCAAGTTCATCTATCGGGCGCACATCCACGAAGACTACTACCTGAACTTCGCGGATGCTTCCGCGGTCGTGGTGCCCGAGGCGGCCCTGACCCTCAACTATGGGGTCCGCATTGCCGATCCGAAGATGGTGGAGTTTGGGGCCTGGCTGCTGCGCCGCCAGGATTTCCTGCACAGGGGTTTCGATGACGGCACGGGAGTGAAGAAGCCCTCCAGCCTGGGTCGCGCCCTGGCGTCCCTGTTTGCCTTGCGGAACCTGGAGGACGCCACGGGCAGGCCGCCGCTGCAACGGGATGTATGGCTGCCGGAAACCGAAGTCATGTGCGCCCGGGACCAGGCCGGTTCGGCCCAGGGGTTCTATGTGGCCATCAAGGGCGGCCACAACGAGGAGAGTCACAACCACAACGACATCGGGGCCTTTGTCGTCTATGCCGACGGCAGGCCCTTGCTGGTGGACATTGGCGTGGAGGAGTACACGGCCAAGACCTTTGGACCTGACCGGTATGACATCTGGACCATGCAGTCCGCCTTCCACAACCTGCTGCCCACCGTGAACGGCGCGCAGCAGCAACCTGGAGCACAGTACAGGGCGGCAGACATGCAATGGCAGGCCGACGAAGTCAGGGCACAGGCCACCCTGGACATGGCCGCGGCCTATGGTCCCGAGGCCGGCATCGAAACATGGAAGCGGACCCTCGTCCTGACCCGCGGTGAGGAAGTGCGCATTGAGGATGCCTACCGGTTGAACCCGGTGCCCCGGAGTCTGGCCCTGAGCGTGATCACTCCCTGCACGGTGTCCTGGGAGCCGGCAGCCGGGCAGATCCAGTTGGCGGCGCGGGAGTTTGTGCCGGGCCGGACTTCAGGTTCCGGCCAGTTGTGCTACGACCCGGACCGTTTCGAACCCAGCGTGGAAAGCCTGCCCATTGCCGATGGGCGCATGGGGCCGGTGTGGGGCGCCGAGCTGTTTCGGATCACGTTCCATTGCACACGGCTGGAAGCCGAAGCCGTCTGTGAGTTTGCCGTGCGGCTGCAGGCCCCTGTCGCCTGAGACAGGGACTGCGCTGTCCTGCCTGTCATGAGGGAGTCCGGCCAACAGGTCAGGCGGGTGGTGGCTCAAGCATCCGGATCGTAGTCGGGGATCTGTGCGACAAGGCCAGCCCACGCCGCTGCCGCCGCGCACCATTCTGGCGTGGTTGCGTGTTCCCTGCGGAAGGTGGCATCACGAACTTTCCGGCAGCCTGTTGAGAGTGGAATGCCTCTTTCCCCAGCTCTTGCATGTGCGGGGCTAGACCATGAGGCTGGAATTCGGCTCTGCAGTCGAAGTGTGGGGCGGGCGCGCTGGCGGTGGGCGGCGGTGCGGTGGACGCAGGCGCGGAGAAATGTGTCTTGGTCGGCGGGATGCGCATTGCCCTGCTGTCTCCTTCCTGGCTGTTTGTGACCTGCCAACCTGAGCACAAGCCACCGGCTCCGATCCCAGAGGCGCAACGAAGTCCCTTGCCTGCACCCTCAAATGAGAATACATGCCATGGATCCTTGGAAAGCGGATGGCAGAATAGTATGGCAAAACAACAGGTCGGAGTTACCTATGCGTGAGATTCAAGCCACCGAAGTCAAGACACGCTTGGCCGAGATTCTGCGGGCGGTCGAGCAGGGAGAGGCTATCACCATAACCCGGCATGGCAAGGCGGTCGCACACCTGGTCCCCGCAGGCACTCAGGACCGCGCCAATCGGGAAAGGGCGGTAGAGAGATTCCGTCAGCGCCGCGCTGGATGGAGGCGGGTGGCCTTCTCTACGGACGAAATACTCGCCTTGCGTCATGCAGGCCACCGCCTGTGAGCGGACTCGTTGTCGATGCCTCAGTCGTCATGGCGTGGCTCTTCGACGATGAGGACGAGCCACGCGCAGACAGGGCGCTGGAACGCCTTGCCGAAGAGGGGGCACTTGTACCGCAGCTGTGGCACCTGGAGACGCGCAACGCCTTGCTTACGGCCGAGCGGCGCGGGCGTCTTTCGGCGCGGGAGGTCAAGGAGCGTCTGGATGCCTTGAGGGGGTTGCCCATCGGCACCGATGAAGAACCCAACCTGCAAGCCGCCTTTGACTTGGCGAGGGCATACGGACTGTCCCTGTACGACGCTCTATATCTGGAGCTGGCCAAGAGGGAGAGTGCAGAGCTCGCGACCTTGGACGGGGCCCTCGGTCAGGCTGCCGTCGCCGAAGGGGCGCTGCTGTCCACTGCGTAACCGCGCCTCTTGCATACCGCTGCGTCCTTGATGCCCCGGACGCCAGGAACGCGGCTGGCTGTTCTCTGTGGCAAGGCCACGTGGCGCAACATGGAAGAGGAGAGAAGCGCAAGGATGAACAATGCCATTCTGGACAATCGTGGACGCACCGTGGTCCGCCATCTGCGGCAGCACCTCACCGACGCGAAGGCGTTTCGCATCGTCTCGGCCTACTTCAGCATCTATGGATACGAACTGTTGGCAGACCAGTTGGCCCGTGTGCAGGAGGTGCGCTTCCTCTTTGGCGACCCCTCATCAGTGGACGACCTTGATCCGGGCGGCAAAGACGCGAAAGCCTTCAATCTCACGGAGCGCGGCCTCGTCCCCCACCAAGTACTTTTCCAGAAACCCCTTGCACTGAGATGCGCGGAGTGGGTGAAGAGCAACGCCGTCGCTGTCCGCTCCGTCAGGCAGTCCAACTTCCTCCACGGCAAGATGTATCTCACCGAGGACGGGGGCGTCGTTGGCAGCTCCAACTTCACCAAGAACGGCCTCGGAGGCAGCGACAGGCCCAATCTGGAAATCAACCTTGCCATCTCCGAGGCTGCGTTGCTTGCGGAGATGCACGACTGGTTCGACGACCTGTGGACAGACGGGCAACTGACCTACGACGTCAAGCAGCAAGTGCTGAATGCCCTCAATCGTCTCGGGAAAGACTACGCCCCTGAGTTCATTTACTTCAAGACGCTCTACGAACTGTTCAAGGACAGGCTCGACGCACAGCTCGACAGTGACCGGCAGCTAAGGGCCCACCACCTAACCGAGAGTGCCATCTGGAACACCCTCTACGAGTTCCAGAAAGATGGCGTCAGGAGCGTCATCTCCCGGTTGCAGCAGCACAACGGCTGCATCCTTGCTGACAGTGTTGGGCTGGGCAAGACCTATACCGCACTGGCCGTCATCAAATACTACGAGCTTCGTAACGAGCGCGTCCTCGTCCTCTGCCCAAACAGGCTGCGCCAGAATTGGGCACTCTACCCAGTCTACAAGGCACACTCCGCCAATCCCTTTATCGAAGACCGCTTCGTCTACACCCTTCTCGCCCACACCGACCTGTCTCGCGAAGGCGGCATGTCGGACGGCATCAACCTTGCGAACTTCAACTGGGGCGCTTTCGATCTCATCGTGATAGACGAGTCGCACAACTTCCGAAACGACGGGGGCAAACGCTACGAACGGATGCTGAACGACATCATCAAGGCAGGCGGCAGAACCAAGGTGCTCATGCTCTCTGCAACACCGGTCAACACCTCGCTCATCGACCTGCGCAACCAGGTCCACCTGATGACCGAGAAGAACGAGTCCCACTTCCGGGAGAGCCTTGGAGTTGGCAACGTCGGGAACGTCATGGCCGTGGCGCAACGGGAGTTCAAGCAGTGGGAGAGCGAACAGCGCAGGCAGAACAGACCGGACAAGTCCAGGCTGTTGGAAAGGCTGGGAGCGGATTTCCTGCGGCTGCTGGATGGCATCTCTATCTCGCGTTCGCGACGACAGATCACGCAGTTCTATTCAGCGGAGATGGAACGCATTGGGCAGTTTCCCCGGCACGCCAAGCCCGAGAACCTCTATCCGTCAACCGATCTACGCGGCGAGTTCTCCTACGAACAGCTTGCCAAGCAGATACGCAGCTTCGCCCTCTCCATCTACCGCCCTTCCGATTACCTCGTTGACAAGGCCCGAAAGATGAAACTGGAGATGGAGCGCGAACTGCGGAACTTCAACCAGCGAGACCGCGAGCGCTTCCTCGTCGAGATGATCCTGACTAACTTCCTCAAGCGACTGGAAAGCTCCCCCCATTCCCTAGCCCTCACCCTTGAGCGGACCATCGGGAAGATGAAAGTCCTCTTGGAGAAAATCGATGCCTATGAGCACCAAAGGCAAGAGCATGGCGACTTGGGCGACAACCTCCCCGATGAGGAAGAAGACGATGAGGAGTTCCTCGTCAACCGCGCCCGCCATCCCTACCATCTCGGCGAGTTGGACTTGGCACGATGGAGGGGGGACGTTGAACGGGATCAGGCCACTCTCACCGCCGCATGGGAGAAGGTCCGCGCCATCACCCCGGAGCGCGACGGCAAGCTACAGCAGATGCGGAAGGCCCTTCGACACAGGGCCGAGGCCCCCACCACCGATATGGATGGCCGACCCAATCGCAAGATGATCGTGTTCACTACCTTCAAGGACACAGCGGAGTACTTATACGACAATCTGAAGCCTGATGCGGAAGAACTCGTACTACGGATGGCCATGGTCTCCGGTGACACCACGCGTACGGCTTCAGGGTCAAGGGACTTCAATGCTATCCTGACGAATTTCGCCCCCGGCTCCCGTGGGCGCAAAGCGGATAGCACTGGTCCCGATATTGATCTTCTCATTGCCACCGACTGCATCTCCGAAGGCCAGAACCTCCAGGACTGCGACACCGTTCTCAACTACGACATCCACTGGAATCCCGTCCGTCTCATCCAGCGCTTCGGACGCATAGACCGCATAGGCAGCCGAAACCGCTCTGTGCGCATGGTCAACTACTGGCCCACCAAGGATATGGATGTCTACCTCAATCTGGAAAACCGCGTCATGGCGCGCATGGCCCTCGTCGACACGACCGCCAGCGGCAGCGATGACCCGTTCACCGAGGAGGAACTACGCGAGGGCGTACAACTCGAATTCAACTTCCGCGACCAGCAGCTGATGCGACTCCGGGAGGAGGTCCTCGACCTAGACGACCTCTCCGACAACATTGTGATGAGCGACCTCTCCATGGACTACTTCCTCTCTCAACTTAGGCAGTACTTGGAGAAGAACAAGGAGGAGTTGGAAGCGATCCCCTTTGGGGCTTACGCCCTCACACCCAATCCTGCGGATGGTCCTGGTCCTGGAGTGATCTTTGTGCTCCGGCAACGCAACGCCTCGACCACGACTCGTCAGCGCACAGTCAGCCCGGTTCACCCCTTCTACCTCGTCTACATCAAGGACAACGGCTCGATACGCTATGGATGTCCCAACGCCCGGCAGGTTCTGCAAGCCTTTGAGCGAACGACGGCCGGCGAGGACACGTCTATGGCGACGCTCTGCGATTGGTTCAACCGGGAGACCATGCACGGCAATGACATGAAGCGATACAATGGCCTGCTGAACAGCGTCATCGCCCACGTCCGCCAAGTCCAGAACGTCACCGCGGCCGCCAGCTTGGGCCAGGGCGGTTCCCGTGAAACCGTACTTCCAAAATCTTCCGAGACGCCCCGTGACCTTACAGACTTCGAGCTGATCACATGGCTGATAATCGCGTAGAACTCCACAGGAAGATCGAAGACGCCCTCCAGGAAATGCGGAGTGGGGACTTCGCAGGCGAGGCGCATCGTTTGCTTGGTTGCCTGGGCTACCGCAGCGAACGCACCCTGCCAGACCAGTCGGGCAGCCCCGGCGACTTCGCCGCCGCCTTCCCCTCCAAGAACCCCGACACAGCCTCCGAGCAGGAGTTCCTGGAGGATGCCAAGTCCATCCGTGTGCTCTTTCAGGTGACAGACGAGGAGATAGCGGGTGCGGGGCCCCCACAACAGAAGCTTATCAGGGACGACCATTTTAATGCGGGCAGTGCCAAGAGCTTCCTCTTCACTGCTGTGGAGTTGAGCGGTGAGCGGTACTCGCGGGGCCGCTATGCCGCCTTCACGCGAGAGGTGAATAAGCGCTTTCCCGCCGTTCCCGCTGTTGTGCTGTTTCGCACCGCTTCCGGACTGCTCACCCTTGCCTTCGTCCACCGCCGCGTTCACAAGCGCAATCCGGACCGCGACGTCCTGGGCAGTGTCTCGCTCATTCGCGAGGTTGAATCCGCCAAGCCACATCGGGCTCATCTAGACATCCTGGCCGAACTCTCCCTTGCTGAACGCTTGAACTGGATCAAGCGACACGGCCAATCGCAAAACTTCGACGGTCTTCTCGCCGCATGGCTGGACGCTCTGGACACCGAGAAGTTGAACCGACAGTTCTACCGCGACCTCTTCTGCTGGTTTGAGCGCGCCGTCAAGGAAGCCCGCTTCCCTACCAGCGGAGCAAAAACCCTGCGGCCCAAGGAACACGTCATCCGCCTCATCACTCGTCTGCTCTTCGTCTGGTTCATCAAGGAGAAAGGCCTGATCGCCGAGAATCTATTCGTGGAGCATCAGGTGCGCAGCCTGCTGCGGGACTACGACCCCGCCGCCGGTGATTCCTACTACCGCGCCGTGCTGCAAAACCTCTTCTTCGGCAACGAAGGCCTGCTCACCCTGTTCAACCACTACAAATTCACCGTGGAGGAGAACACCCCGGCAGAGCAGGAAGTGGCTCTGGATCCGGAATTGCTGGGCAAGGTATTCGAGAACTTGCTGGCCACTTATAACCCCGAGACTCAGGAGACCGCCCGCAAGCAAACCGGCTCCTACTACACGCCCCGCGTCGTGGTGGACTACATGGTGGACGAGGCACTGGTGGCTTCCCTAATTCAGAAGGTGCAGTCCGCCAGCACAGACAATTCCTGGTGGGAGGACCGTCTGCGCTACCTTCTGGACTACAACGATGCTGGAGAACTCTTCGACGAAGCCGAGACGGAGCAAATCATCGCCGCCATTGCTAGTCTTCGGATTCTGGACCCGGCTGTGGGCTCCGGTGCCTTTCCCATGGGAGTCCTCCACAAGCTTACTCTCGCTCTCCGCCGCTTGGACCCGGACAATGCACGGTGGGAAGACCTTCAGAAGGAACAGGCTCGCTCGCAGGCCGCAGCCGCTTTTGACACCTCCAACCAGTGGGAACGGAACCAAGCACTGGACGACATCAGCACTACCTTCGAACGTTACAGGGACTCCGACTTTGGCCGCAAGCTCTACCTCATTCAGAACAGTATCTATGGTGTGGACATCCAGCCCGTGGCGACCCAGATTGCCAAGCTCCGCTTCTTCATCTCTCTGGCCATCGAACAGCAGCCCACTGCAGACGCTGGCGACAATTACGGCATCAAGCCTCTGCCCAACTTGGAAACCCGCTTCGTGGCCGCCAACGCTCTGCTGGGACTGTCTGGACCGGAGAAAATGCTGACTTCAAAATACGCCCAAAAACTGCAGCAGGACTTGCAAGACAACCGGGAACGCCACTTTCACGCCAACACTCGCCAGCGCAAGCTGCACTACCGTAGAGTGGATGCCCGACTACGAGCCGAACTGGCGACAGAATTGGAATCAGTAGGCCTGCCGGCCGCCGCCGCCGACAAAGTCGCCCGCTGGGACCCATACGACCAGAATGTCAGTGCCAACTGGTTTGACTCCAGCTATATGTTCGGCGTCAACGACGGGTTTGACGTGGTTATCGGAAACCCCCCGTATATCCAGCTGCAGAAAGATAGCGGGCGGTTGGCAAACATCTACAAGAATGCCGGCTTTGCGACCTTTGCCGGAACCGGCGACATCTACCAACTGTTTTACGAAAAGGGTTGCCGGCTGCTCGTCCCACGAAGCGGACTGCTGTGCTACATCACGTCCAACAGCTGGCTCAAGGCTGAATATGGCAAGTCCACTCGTCGCCACTTGTCGAAGAACTGTACAGTGTTGCGACTGCTGGAGATGGGCAAGGACGTATTCGAGAACGTCATCGTGGACACCAGTATCCTATTGGGGCGGAACGGGAATGCAAGCGAGACCGGCAAGGCGGTGGACATGGACCGCCTCTCCGATAGGGCGTTCCCGCCCGATGAGAGACTTTGGAGCGCCTTCCGGCCGCGGGATGACAAGCCTTGGAGTGTGCTCTCGCCGATAGAGCAGAGTGTCATGGACAAGATGCTTGCTGTGGGAACACCACTGAAAGAGTGGGATATTGCCATTAACTACGGAATAAAAACAGGCTTCAACGCTGCCTTCATCATCGATAACCAGACTAAGGACGCGCTGGTCGCCGAGGACCCCAGGTCCGCCGAGATTCTCAAGCCTGTAGTGCGAGGAAGGGATATTCAGCGCTACCAAGTTAACTGGAAGGGTCTATGGCTGATTGCTACGTTCCCTGCTCTCAGCCTCAGCATAGACGATTACCCAGCGGTGAGGAAACACCTACGCTCTTTTGGCAAAGCAAGATTAGAGCAATCGGGAAAGCGACTTCCTGATGGGACAAGATCCAGGAAGAAGACGAACCATGCCTGGTATGAAATGCAGGATACCTGCGCTTACCACGAAGATTTCACAAAGGAGAAGCTACTCTGGATTGAGCTTGTCACCAATGGCCGCTTCGCCTACGACAACAGGGGAGTCTACGGAGAAGCTACGACGTTCCTGCTCACAGGCGAATGCATTAAGTACCTCTGTGCCGTACTGAATGCAAAGCTGATTCGTTGGTTCCTTGAAAACGTGGCTCCGACTTCAGGTATGGGAACATTGAGATGGAAGAAGGTGTATGTTGAACGCCTACCAATACCCAGAATCACCGTTCTGAAGCAACAAACCTTTAACCAGATGATCGACAGGCTATTGCTGGCAACGGTGGACGACCAAAATTTAGATACATGGGAGGTTGAAGCAGCAATTGATGAAAGAGTGTACCAGTTGTACGGACTAACGCCTTTAGAAATTTCGGCAGTGGAGGAGCGTCTCAGTATAGTGGCCTACCACCCATCTCAGTAAAGGCACTGTGTTTGTTCTTGGCTGGTCGGTGGCTGCCACACGCTTCCTCCTGCTACTCTGTACACACTCGGACAAAGAAAGAATGCGTCGATCCTTCACTGACCAGTAACGGCTCTGGTCTCGTCCTTAGTCAGTTCGTATATCTCATATACCAGCCGATCTATATCCGCTTCTAGGGCTGTGGTATCTGCTTGGTACGTCCCTGAGGCGGACAAAATGCGGTCTACCAGACGGGCGAACGGAGCTTGTCCAGCGAAGCTAATCTTCGGGATTGGCAACCGTTTAACGGACACTATCGTCCACTCCGTAAGTCCCATACCAGTTGTCGCCGCCATATTCCTGAACCACCATGTGATCAGTGTGCTGTTCATAACAGCGCACAAATATTTCAAACAATCTCCTGTCATGATGTAGCCTTTGTTATTGCAGTAGGTTTCTCCATTAGAGAAAGCGAACCGTCCCCTTGTAGCCATATCTGCCCAAAACAGTTTCTCCTTTGTGAAATCTTCGTGGTAAGCGCAGTTACGGAGGTTGTACGGGGTCCTGCCTTTGTCATACCGCTTCTCCAGCCGCTCATAATAAATGTCGAGATGAGCCTTGACCGCCGGGTAGTCATCAATATCAATGGCAGGTACGTCATCGTATCCGTTGTGAGTGGCAATCAGCCATAGACCCTTCCAGTTAACTTGGTAGCGCTGAATATCCCTTCCTCGCACTACAGGCTTGAGAATCTCGGCGGACCTGGGGTCCTCGGCGACCAGCGCGTCCTTAGTCTGGTTATCGATGATGAAGGCAGCGTTGAGACCAGTAGTTATTCCTCTATAAATGGCATATCCAAGTCGTAGCGCATCCGCAGCGTCCTCCGCTCGTTCGCCACGCCCCGGCACTTGTGCCAGGAGCATTAGCTGCACACTACCTCGCACGCCCGCTGCCAGCCCACACCGTAGATCACCTGCGGATACCGCATGTGCTCGCGCCAACGAGCATGTCCAAGGCTTTCCCAACACGTTCTGGAGCGTCTGCCTATCCAGACTCAGGTCGGCTAGCATTTGTTTGAGCTTGCGGCTCCCCCTCCACCACCCGTAGGCAGCGCACCTCGACCAAGCCAATACTCACAAACCGGCATAAGGTCTGCTCGCTGATGCCCATCTTGCAGCACGCATCCTTTGGCGGTACACCGTTTCTCGGCCTAAACACTTGGCCTGGAATTATATAAAGGTGCGAAATCCTGATGGATCTGGCGTGGATATCCTGTCTCAGATGGTGGAGACGAGGATATATCCCAATTGGACACAAGAGAAAAATCTACCTCAACCTTATAAATTTCCATGACATGTGATTAGTGTAGCGCAAAGGTAATCTGCTCGGTGCCATGCCGGGATATCTGCATCGAGTCCTCCCTTTTCCCCGACCGATTATCTCGAGAGACTCACACCCAAGCGGGACAGTTGGGGGATAGGAGCCGATCTCCGAGCTCGACGTTACGTAGGGCAGCTTATGGAGACGACACCCACTTAGACACGGAGGATGACATGGAAACCTTAGCCACAACTGATTGGGACCTGCAGCGAAAAGCACTCTCTTCAGAGCTGTCCGACAACACTCGCACCGCATATCAGAAGGGTTGGAGCAGATTCTTGGACTACTGTGTTGCGGAGAGCATTGTCGATCCTTTATCAGTTTCTCCTGGTGAGGTTGCACGTTTCTTTGTGTACCTGGCGACACGTCCGAGTCCGCAGAGTGGCATGATACTTTCAATGGGCACGGTGATGCTCTACAAGAGTGCGGTGAACAAGAAATACCTTGATGCAGGGAAACCGTCACCCACGAATCATCCTGTAGTTCGTTCGACGCTCAGGGGATTGGCTCGGCTCAAAGGATCGTCGAGCCGCAAGGTGGAGGCTTTGCGAGAGTATCATATAGAAGCCATGTTGCAGGCGTGTTCCAATACGTTGATAGGCAAGAGGGATGCCGCAATCATTGCTGTTGGATTCGCTGGAGCGTTGCGCCGTTCAGAGATATGCAATTTGATTGTCGATGATGTTGAGTTCCTTGATGCCAGAGAGCACGATGAAGACCGCATGTGTCTTATGATTCGGCGGTCCAAAACTGACCCACAGGGAAAGGGACAAAGGGTGGCGATCTTGGATGGAAGGGGCATTCGTCCGATAAAGCGACTTCGACTGTGGCTGAAGAGCTCGGGCATAACCAGCGGTCCACTTTTCCAAACCATGAAGCGAGGAGGACATTTGCGGGGCAAGCCGATGCACCATAGCGACATTCCTCGTATCGTCAAACATTACGCAGAACTCATCGGACTGGACCCAAAGGATATAGCGGGGCATTCGTTGAGGGCAGGCTTCGTCACCAGCGCAGCTGTTCATCACGCGCGACTGGACAAAATCATGGCTGTGACTAGGCACACAAACCCGGCAACAGTAATGCAATACATCCGTGACGCCGATGCCTTCGCAGATCATGCGGGACAGCATTTTCTATAAATCGGAATGCCTCACACTGTTCAAGAAGGTCATACAGGGAGTCATTGTAGAAACGAGAATGCCCTGTAGTCGTCGAGTTGCCAGTCTACCTCTTTTGCAAACGAGAAGGCGAGGTCGGGGCCGAAGAGGACGGCATTGCCCCGCAGAGGGGCTCGGTCAAAATACAGGCAGATGGTAAGGAGTATGCCTCACTTTCAGCTGCCGCTAAAGCCGTGGCGGCAACAAATCCCATTGTGTCAATCGCCGTTGCACCTGCCGCTAGGCATGACATCACCCCGGCAGCATCAAACTTGGAGAACAGTACAAGGCGGCAGACATGCAGGAACTGCGCTGTCATGAGGGGGCGGCAGACAGGTCAGGCGGGTGGCGGCTCAGGCATCCGGATCGTAGTCGGGGATCTGTTCGACAAATCTGTCCAGTGTCTTGTCAAAGGCCTCGATTCTCTGCACCATCCAGGCTTGGCAGGCCGGCCAGGTGGACTCGTCGGCGAGCCGAAAGCCGTCATGTTCCTGGGAGACAGAACCGGCGATGAATGGTCGGGCTGCGGTTTTTTTGGCGACAGGTTCTGACCACTCAAGTTGGCCCAGCTCCTTTTCCAAGTCCGCTCGTCTTGTCACCAAGGCCTGGTAGTAGAGATATTTGCCTTGGCCCCAGGTGGAATACTGCACATAAGCCCTGTCCTTGCCTATGCCGCCCCGTACACTTCAAGGTAGGAGTCCTGCAGGGCCTTGTAGGTGCGGAAGTTCAAGAATGCCCTGGTATATTCCCGGACGGGCGGCAGGCCTGTGCGCGATGCCGTTTCCTGATAGACGGTCGAATGCATCAGGGTGGCCCAGAATTTCCCATACAACCGCTGGCGTTCGGACTTGACCTCCGTCGCCAATGTCCGGGAGGCGTCCGCCACGCTTTTGGACCAGCGATTCGGTTGGGAAACGACATTGAACTTGGGGGCCGCCAGACTGTCTCCAATGCACCACAGCTCGACTTCCAGGGCGAAGAAACGGAATTCGTCGCCCGTAATGCGGTTCAGCCAGTCCAGGGCTGCGCGGTGTTCATCGGTAAATTGGGCGGTGGTCCAGACGACAGTGACGGCTTGAAGCCCCGCCGCATAGGTGAGCAACTGTCCCAAATGCCTGTGATCAGTGCGCTCAATCTGATTCTCGATCAAGACCCAGGTATGATCCCTGATCTCCTTGCAGAGAAGGTCGGCCCGGAAAGGGCCCACCTTCTTTTCCTGCGCTTCGACTTCCAGTTCCAAGACTTCCGAAAGCAGGGCAATGTTGTTTTGGGACTTATATACCTAAGTACACAGACTCGGATATATCCTGTTCACGGGTCATTAGGGTGCCCAACGGCAACGCCCTTCGCCGTGCAGCGGCCCCCGTCCCATGGGCCGTGGAGTACCATGTTGCACTCCGGTACAGCGGAAGTGTACCGCACATGCCGCCTGTACTTAAGTATGTAATTCCCGTTGTTTTCCTCAGCCAGCCAGGGCGTGAATGATCCGTCTTCCGTCTGCCACACCTCTCTCAAATTGACTTGCTCCAACCGCCCCAGATTTGCCATATCCCATTGAGCCTCCGGCAAAAAGTTGCTGTTCAGCATAGTTCATGGAACATCAAAGGGACAAAGCGCGCCGTGCATTCGCGGGTCAGCATCGCGCAACGTGGGATACTGTGCATGTGTCGCCGCCGCCTCTCCAACGAGCACGGAAGCCTGCAACGGCTCTCCGCAGTTTGACGGCTGGCTGCTGTCGGAACATCGTTTCCGTGCTTTGTGTCATGCCGTGCCGCAGCGATTCGGGGAGCTCCCTGTCCAAAATGACAGAGATCAAGGTTGTCGCCAGCCCCCGCGGCCGGTTGGTCCCAAGGGGCATTCCCGTGCCATCCAAAGCGGCTGTGCGTTGCGCCCCGCGGCCTGACCGAACGCGGGCCGCCCGCGGCAGTCATCAGGGATAGCCCTCAGGGCTTTCCAGGCGGGAGCGGCGGTCTCATGGGGATGACGATGGCGCAGGCGGACGCAACATGGCCGGAGTACAGGACTCCGATACCGCGCGGGCATAGATCGCGGGCAGACTGCGGGCGGGCTGTCTCTGGACGGCACCATGGTGCATCCACCCGGATTCTGGGAGGGGCGCGGCTGGTCTGTCGTGGTGGCGTTCTTGTCAGGTCGGGGGATCCGCGGATTCGGTCCCTATGTCACGCAACAGGGCTTTCAGCCGGGCCATTTCGGTTTCGGCCTGGTCGGCGCGGGCTGCCTCCCGTGCGGCCCGGGCATCGGCCTGGTCGGCGCGGGCTGCCTCCCGTGCGGCCCGGGCATCGGCCTGGTCGGCGCGGGCTGCCTCCTGTGCGGTTTGGGCATTCGACCTGCGCCGCGCTGTTTCCGCTTCTTGGTCCGTCAGATACCATGCCTGCGCGGACGGGTTCCACAGGCGCAAGGCGCCGGTCGCAAGATGCAACCCCCAGTCGGTGCCCAGAACCCGACTTTCGCCGACCCGGGCCCCGCGCTGCCAGTCGTCCCGCAACGGGATCCGGTCGTAGTCTCCATCCTGCAGCCGCCAGCCTATCAGATCCTCTGCCAAGTACCGGTGGTGTGGATCGTATTGCCAGTATTCCGCAATGCCCAGTGCCGCATATCGTGCATGCTTGAGGCCGCTGTCCTGTGCATGCGTCGTCGCGGAGGCCATTTCCATGACCAGGTCCGGCACCTTGCCATACACCCAGGGGGCATAGCCCTCCTCGCCCGGCACCCGTACCTCCAAAGCCACCAGCACATCCGGAGCCACATAGGCCGTGAGATTGTCAGGATCGTAATACAGGGCGCAGTTTCCGCGCACGGTCCCCGTCCAGCCCATACGCTGGAGGTGGACCCGGAGAGCGAAGACCGCATCCGTGATGGCGTAGTACTGGGGCTCGCTGTCGGCCATCGGTTCGTCGTCATCGGACGGATACCGGATCCCGATATCCAGGGGCGGCACCCCTGCAGGCGTGGCCACCGGGTCTCGCTTGATGCTGATGCCTGTCAGAGCCATGCTGTTCCTGCCTCCTGCCTTCGTATTGTAGCAACTGTCCTGAGCCGATCATGCATGCAGTACTCGACATACACAGACTGCAGCATAGGGCTGGCTCTGGACCCCAGGGCAATCGCATCTAAACTTGCTGTCAAGTTGTTGCCTCAAGAAGAGAGTGTTCGTGATGATGTGCAGAATATCGGTCCGTTTTTACTGCTCAAAAGGCTGTGGGGCAATGATTCGAGGTGTTCATCTGCGGCCTCATAAAGGGGATGACAACATATTGGACCTGCGGGAAGTGCATTGAGGCGGCATCCGGGTGGTTTGATCGATGTAGATGCGATTGCCCTGCTCTGGGCCCAGACCGCCGTCCTGTTCCGACCGGACCATCCACCGGTCTTCTCGCCTGTTTTCCAGTCCGACTGCATATCCCGCAACCTTGACGCGCCGCATACAGCGTCACAGACAACGGACGAAAGACAACACAGACTCTGCCGCGGTCGCCACGATATCGAGAAATGGCTGATCCTCCCGACCGCCGGGGAAACGATAGGCAAGGAGGCATTCTCGCGATGTCAGTGGCTGCTTTCCCACTGGAGCAAGCGACTGCCTGTCCGGGAACCATAAGCTGACAATATATCCGGACGAGCCGGCAGCGTTTGGCAGGCTGCCGCCTGGCACGCAGTCGGATGATACGTCTTCATCATGGCAGAGACGGTGTGCAGCACGATCGGCCTTTGCGCGCGCGGCTCAGGGTGGTTGCAGGTTGGGGATCGATCGAGATTTGGTCGTGGCGAGCCCTCGGGCCGCCTGTGCAGCCGAACAGGTGGCGGCAAGGTCGGGCTCGAGAAAGCACAGGGAGACAGGGCGAGACTGTCCAATGGCCCACAAGGCGGATGCCGGTTTCCGTCAAGGAGGTGTCTGCCCGACAGATAATCTGGCCCGGCTCGACTTTTGCATGAGCCGGATGGTCCGCGAAAATCGAGCACGTCACCGGAAAGCGATCGCCTGATTGTCAGCATCGATTCGCTGGCGGGCCGCAAGCTCTTGGCACTGTTGCAGTCCCGGGAGGTGGAGCCCTACGAACTGACGGTTTGTGCTGCAGAAGGCATTGCATGACTGGACCCGACGTTCATGGTTTCGGGATGAAAGCTGCTTTCCCCCTGACAGTCAGCCCGATCGGCTGCCATCGGAGTGGCGCCTGGGCAATCAGGCCAACCTGCGCCAGATGCATGATACGGCCCGTCGGGACATTGCAGGCAGGCGGGTGGCCGAGGAGCTGGTCCAAGCCATCTGCGGTCACAGAGGCTTGAAACAGGGTGCCGGCCCGGCCCGCGTGCACCATCTTCCCGGTTCCCCGCGCGATGTGCCGGATGATCGGCGCTTCCACTGCGTCTTGCTGGGTCCCGAGGCGGCTTCCCGTCCCGCGTCCCCCATGCCTGCCACTGCCACCCGGTTCATTGACCAAGCCACGGGACTCCGCAGCGCGCGCAATGCGGTGATCGTGGCCGTGCCGCATCGGGATTCCCTTCCCGCAGCGCGGGAGCGTGTGCGCGACTGGCTTGCCGGGCAAAGCGTCAGGGCGCAGCTGCAGCAGGAACAGGCCGATGATCCCCGTCTGGAACGCATTGACGGCCTTATCCGGCAGTCTCGCCAGGATCTGATTTCCAGTGTCCGCCACGCGTGGTCGGTGACCATGACCTTGGGCAGAAACAACGCCTGCGAGGCGTTCCATGTGCCTTCCAGCGAGGTGCCTCTGTGGGAAGCGATTCTCCAACACGAACGATCCCGCATTATGGAGGATCGGATCGAGGTGGACACATTGCTGCCGGGAGGCCCCAATGCCATCTGGCCCGACAACGAGCCGAATCTGATGGCGGCAGGTGTCGTCAATGCCTTTCTGCGGCGTCCTGAGCTGCGCAAGCCGCTGACCCCCAACACGGTGTACGACACGATCGGCAGCGGAGTGCAGGCCGGAACTTTCGTGGCTCGCCTCCTCCGCCCGGACGGCTCCCAACGGCAGCACTGGCGTGTAGGCATGGAGGCCAGCGCGTTGCAGAATGCATCGGTGGAGTTGTGGCTGTCCGACACCGTGCGCGACTGGACCATGTGTCGGCTTCCGTGCTGAAGCCTGGGATGCTGCCGAACCGGTGGCCCCCAGATGCCACCGCGCTGTCTGTGGTCTGTGGAGTCCCACACCATTGGCCCGGAGGCGTGGCTGCGCCTGTCCCCAACTCCCCTGACATCATGGAGAAAAGGGAAAGACGCCACGCAGAGGGGCGGTGCGCGCTGCGCAAGCAAGCACAAAAAAGCCGGGGACGGTCAACCGTCCCCGGCTTTGCTTCGCCATGAGTGGGGTTGGCTCTGCCTATTCGGCGGAGGCCCTGGATTTAAGAAACTTGGGCAGTACCACCCACAGGGTAAACAAGGTTGTGAAACCAACGAGTGCGAGTGCCATTTCCATGATGTATTTGTCTCCCAAATCCCTATGCCCGGAATTCTATGGGAAGGAGCGACACCAAGAAATGGCAATCCTGACGAAAGTGACGCCAACAATTTGTGCGGGTTGCACAAGCAGAAGGAATTCCTCTGTTGAGGTTGTGTCAAGCCATGGATGCAAGCCCCATGCACCTATGCAGTGGGGGGGTTGTAGTGTTCGGCTGCACAGATGGGAAAGCCCTGCCCCACCAAGGGTTCGCCGTGTCCCACTTCAAAGCCGGGTACCAGCGGATGCTGCGCGGCGCGGTTGAGATTCACCCGCACTCCGTCAGCCATGAAGATCAGAATGTGCGCCCTGCGCTGCCGGTGCGTGACGTTGGGCGGAGTGGCATGGAAATTCTGGCAGTGGTGGAACATGCATTCCCCGGCTGCCAGATCCACTGACTTGCCGATTTCGGCGGGCTCGTGCCGCATCAGCTGGCGCGGGGATTCCGGGGGCAGGACTGCCCCCTTGGCTTCAGCCGCCTTGATCGCTGCCTGCTCTGCTTCGTAGGCCTCCAAGCCGAACCGCGGGTCCTTGTGGCTGCCCGGCACCACGTGCATGCTGCCGTTGGCCGGTTCCACATCGTCCAGCGCCAGCCAGCAGGTGAGGATGTTGGGATCCATCAGGGGCCACAGGTAGAAGTCCTGATGAAAGTGGAACAGGCCATTGTCTCGGGGCGGTTTGGAAATGATCTGGTCATGCCACAAGCGCACTTTGTCGGTCCCCAACAGGGCTTTGGCTACACCGGTAATGACCGGATGGTGCAGCAGGTTCCGATAGTCTGCATCCCGCTTCCACATGTTGACGTATTGGGTGATGGCCCGCTGTTCCTGCATCCCTGCCGGGGCCCCGTCGCGGCGATGTCCGTATTTGAACTCCGGTTCGTCATCTCTGCCGCCTCGATTCTCTTCTTCGATGACCTGGTCCAGCTTGTCGCGGTAGAGTGTTACCTCGGATTCGTTCAGGACCCGTCCGTAGCGGAGGTATCCATGCTCTTGAAAGAAGTCGATCTGGGACTGGTCAATCATGGCGGTTCCTCTTTGGCTCAAGTCTCTTCTGCACCACAGGTGGGCGTTTACGGGCCTTGCGGGGCCAAGATTTTCTGTGCGGCGTATGCCTCCTTCAGAATTTTGGCTACCGTGTCCAAAGGCAGCTTCTCGATCTGGGTGAAGCGAATGCAGCTCTTGCCGCAATTCAGGGATCCGAATTCCTCCCGGTACTTCTCTGCCAAATTCATGTCCAGATAGAGACTCATGTAGTTCTTCTGGGAAGCGTAGGCGCAGAGCACATGCTCTCCGACCCAATACGTGGGCATCCCGTATGCCATATTGACGACCAGATCATCGGCTATGGCTTCGACCCGTTCCCGCAACTGCTGCAGGGCCTCTGCCCGTCGAGCCGGAATCTTCGTCATGTATTCGTCTACGTCCGCAGCTTCAATCCGCATGGACTGATCTCATGTGGGGAAATGGAATGCCGACGGCAATTCTACATTGCGCCACTGTAGTGAGTGCAAGCACCGGACAGCGGGCACAGGTCCAGTCTAGGCAGCATTGGGGGCCACGATGCCGACGGATGCTGGCTCCGGCAGCTTGGCCTGTATGGGTTTGTCCGGGCCAGTCACTTTCGCAGAAGCAAGTTCTCATGCCTGATCGTACCAGGCCTTCCGATCGTCATACGGGCATCCGCATCCGTTGTCGGGTTGCCGCCAGGCCATGGACCCGCGGCGGAAAGCGTCCCAACCCTGGGAGCCAGACCACAAGTGGCTACGCCCCTACTTCAGCGCACTTCGGTCATCGATTCGGTAATCTCCAACCAGCGGATCTTGCCGCTGTCGACCAGACTTTGGGTGGCTCGGTCGTTGTGGACACTGGCGATGACCGGTGTCGCCGGCAGTCCGGTGCCCTGTTGCAAGAAATCCGCGTTGCGAATTGCCCGGTCGGTATCGCGCCGGTCGGCCGTGAAGGAAACTTCAACCGCCACACAGTGATCTGTACCGCCCGGATCGGTTGCCACCATGATCAAGTCGGCTTGGAGGAAGCTGATGCGCTCGTTGCGGCTGAGCTGCAGTGTCCGGATTATGGGCAAGAGTTCGTGCTGTTGCAAGGTGCGCTGCCATTCAAAGTCCAGCAGATGCGCGATAAGCGTGGCATTGCGTTCCACAGACATCAAGGCATGGCCGGCTTTTATCTGCCCCATGTTCTGGTCGATTCTGTCTAGGCGCTGGTCTATCTGCCGGTTGAATTTTTGCTGGCCTGCAACAAAGGTTTCCATCTGCTGCCTGAACTGTTGCTGATCCGCGTCGATTTTGTCGATGCGCCGGTCGATTTTGTCGATGCGCCGGTCGATTTTGTCAAAGCGCCGGTCGATTTTGTCAAAGCGCTGATCCACCTTCCGGTTGAACTTCTGCTGGCCCGCGACGAATTTGGCAAATTGTTCCGGCAGCCGCATCAGTTCATCTGTCAAGATATGACGACGCACCGCCAGACGAAACTCTTCGTTTTCTTCAAGGAGTCGAATCAGATCGGCGGCTGTGTGGATAACGGTCATTGTGGTGTCCCTGTACCCTATTCTATACCCAAGACGGAAAAGGATTAGCCATTTTGGCCGTGGTTTTGGGCAGTGCAGGGAGGTGTTGTGGATTCCCGTGCCGATAGGAGCAGCAGTCTGGTGGCAGGCGGCCATGTACAGGAAGTCTCGACAACGATCCGCGGCGGCCCTTGTGCTGGTTGCAGGGCCATCTGCTGCTGTTTCCGGCAATGTCGGTCAAGCCTACAGCAGTGAGGACCGGATCGTGGCCCGGACCAATCACGGCTTCACCTTTGTCACCCCGGTGAGGCCGAATTGCATCAGCCGGGAAGCTGTCGAGTTTGGCAAATTGCATCCGTGACCCGCACGGCGCTGATGGTCTCCGCTACATCGTGTACACGCACCATGTGCGCCCTTTGACTGGCCACCACGGCCGCGGCCAGAGAACCCGCCTGCACAGGGGCCTGGGCCGCGGAAGCAACCAGCTGTCGGATGAAGCCCTTGCGCGAGGGACCCAACATGACGGGATACTTCCACTCCGGGCCGGCGCCAAAGTCGCATAGCAGGGCTGCATTCTGCTCTAGGTTCTTGCCAAAGCCCAGACCTGGATCTGCCACTTGGAGCCAGCGACACTGTCCTTGGCGGCGGGCTGTGGCCAGAGATGCTTCCAGGTTCCGGCGGACCGCGACAGCCACACTGCCTTGGGGCGAGAAAGGGGGCAGATTTCTCAAGCGCCTGGGATATTCCGGATCCTGCAGGCACAAGTGGTTGTGCACGAAGACATGCGGGACCCCCGCCTGGATCGCCATGTCCAGCAGTGCCGGGTCGAACCGGCCAGCCCAGACATCGTTGATCATGTCCGCCCCACAGTCCAGGGCTGCCTGGGCCGCCGCGGATCGAAACGTGTCTGCCGAAAGAGGAAGGTCTGTCACTTCCCGGGCCAAGGTCAAGGCCAAGGTCAGTCTGCGGACTTCCTCAGCCACCGGCATCAATGCATGGTGCGGCCGCGAGGTCTGGGCCCCAATGTCCACCAGGTCTGCCCCATCCTCCTCCATCTGCGCGATCTGCCGCTGAAAGGTCGCCCTTGAATCGGCGTCTTCCGGGATCCGGCCTGGCGCCAGTTGGGACTCGGGTGAAACATTGAGAATGCCCACCACCCGCGTCTGCTCTTGCAGCCGCCAGATCCGTCTCCCCACCGGCAGTGTCTGCGGCAGACGGGGCCGGCCCAGACGGTCCCATGCCGCCTGGAGGGTCAGACCCGTCTGGGGATTGACGAAGTCCGGGACCATGTCGCACAGGGGTTCCAGCACGAAGTCCCGCTGCGCAGCCTGATAGTGCGGCAACTGAATAAAAGGAGGTTCCTGAAGGATGCAGTCTCCCAGGAAGGCCAGGTCCAGGTCGATGGTGCGTGGGCCATACCGCACTTGCTTGACCCGGCCCATGTCATGCTCAATCCGCTGCAGGGCCCGCAACAGCTCGTGGGGCCCCAAAGGGGTCCGCAGCCGACATGCGGCATTGAGAAACAGGGGCTGGTCCTCGAGCAGGACCGGTTCCGTTTCGTAGAGAAAGGAGGTGTCCACCACTTTCCCGATGGCCCCCAAGGCCTGCACCGCCCGATGCAGATGGGCCGCCCGATCTCCCAGATTGCTGCCCAGAGCGATCAGGGCTTCGTGGTCCTGCGCCATGGCAGGAACGGAAAACGGGGAAGACGCGATGGACAGGGAACAGGATCAGCCCGAGCGGCGCTCGGGGATTTCATCCGACTCCGGCCGGGCCAAGGCGGGCCAGTGCCCGTAGGTGTCTTGGCCACGGCAATGTATGCCGCGCTTGTCCCAGTGCTTGAGGGCCTTCACATCCGGGGAGACAAACCGCATGGTCAGACCGCACCGCCGCCGGTCCGATGTGTTGGGCTGGGAACCATGCAGCACCCAGTCGGTATGCAGGGAGATCTGGCCTGCCTTCATTTCCAGGGATGCCGGGTCCACGCCAAAGCGTTCCACGTTGCGCACGGTCTGGTTCAGGACGTTGTTTTCGGACCGCTCGCTGCGGCTGAAGGCAATCTGTCCTTGCCGGTGGGTGCCGGGCAGGACTTGCATGGCTCCGTTGGCCCTGTCCGCGTCGTCTATGGCCAGCCACACAGTCACCGTCTTGCTGGGGGAGAGCGGCCAGTAGGAGGCGTCCTGGTGCCAGGCCACCGTCTTGCCGTCATGGGGCAGCTTGCAGAAGTAGTGGGTGGCCCAGCAGATCAGATCCTCCCCCAGCAGGTCCTGGACATAGTCCAGGATGCGATCTTCGTGGCAGAGATCCCAGAGGGAACGCAAGCGGTCCTGCCAGCCATTGATGGAGTAACTGTTCCAGCCTTTGGCCGCGGCTTCTTCCAGAATGCGGTCGAAATACGCCCGGTGGACCTGGATCTCGTCTGCGTCAAAGACATCCAAGGGACAGATGTAGCCTTGCTCGTTGAAGTGCTGCATCTGGGCCGGCGTCAATGTCTGTGGCTCTGCCACACCCAGCGGGAAGAACTCCTTGACCCGTTCCAGTTCGGGAAACGCTTCCGTCAGCTGATCTGCAGGTGTGGCCATATCGGGGTCCTATGCGCGTCTTGGCATTTCCAAGGCGAACCATGACTGCGGCGGCACCCCGGCCTTCACGGCCGGATTTGTCCCGCCCCGAAGCCTCGCAGGGATCCTGAGGGATACGCCATCGCGGGTCCGCTCCCATCCCATGCATTGTATACAATGCCCCAAGTCCTGCGCATCCGCTTCGGGCACCGGAAAAGGAGCTGCAGGCGATCCTCAGCCCAGTTTTCAGGGGAGCCAATTCCATGAAGATCCAATGGTATGCCCACGCCTGTTTTCGGATTACCTCCGGGGACTTCAGCATTGTCACTGATCCCTATACTCCGCACAAGGCCGGGTTCCGGGAGATCACCGACGGGGCGGACATTGTAGTCCGCAGTTCCGACGACGATTCCGCTCACTGCAACGCGGCCATGTTCCCGGGCGCGGACGTCTTGACCATGACCTATGCTGCCGCGGAAGGCACTGTGTGGCGCGGAGTGCGCTTTACGCCCATTCCGGCCCAAGAGAGCCTGGTTCACAAGGGGGAGCCGGGGGACAATGCCCTGTACCGCTTCGTGCTGGAGGGTGTGGATATAACCCACTTTGGAGACGTGGGCAATCCCTTGGAGGACTGGCAGCTGGAGAAGATGAAGGGCACCGATGTGGCACTGGTGCCTACTGGTGGGCCCCCGACCATGGAGCTCTCGGATCTGCATCAGGCCTTGGCGGTGCTTCAACCCAAGGTAACCATTCCCATGCACTATGCCTTGCCTAACTGCAAGTTTCCGTCAATGCAGGAAGTGACGGCATTCACGTGTGGGTATGCCACCGTTGCGGTGCGGGAATTCCAGGACGAAGCTGTCGAGATCACCCCGGCGGACCTGCCTGAATCCCCTCAGGTCTGGGTTTTGCACGCTACCCACACCACCTAGAAAAAGCCGGATCCTGTCGGCAGACTTCATCACTGCTGTGGCAGTGCCGGGTCCATGTCCTTGCGGGGCCCCAGTGGACAATGTGTCAAGGGCAGATTTGATCATACAATGGGCAGGAAGAAACCGGACCGGTTGCGGCGGCCCTTCCCGTCGACCGCATTCCGCATATGCCCAGACCTTGTCCATTGCCTCCGAATCCGATCGCGCCGGCCCCGTCGGCCTCGTTGTGGCTCGGTCCGGCAAAGCCGGTTTCAGAGGTTCACTGTTACCCAGGAATTGAGCCATGACCCAACCTCCGACCCGCTACGCCTTGGTTGGCACCGGTGGCCGCGGCCTCATGTATGTCAACGCCATATGCGGGACATTCGCCGCCCACGCCGATCTGGTGGGCCTGTGTGACCTGAGCGCTTCCCGTATGGCCTACTACAACGAACTCATGGCCGACAAGTACGACAAGGCTCCGGTCGCGACATATGCCGCTGCGGATTTCCATCGCATGGTGATGGCAACCCGGCCGGATGTCGTGATCGTGACCAGCATGGACAGTACGCATCACCAATACATCGTACAGGCCATGGAACTGGGCTGCGATGCCATCACGGAAAAGCCCATGACCATTGACGCGCAGAAAGCCCAGGCCATTGTGGATGCCATAGCTCGCACGGGCCGGAAACTGCGCGTGGCGTTCAACTATCGCTATGTCCCCATGGCCACCAAGTTTCGGGAACTGATCATGGAGGGGGCCATTGGCAAGCCGCTGCACGTGGACTTTTCCTGGGTGATGGACACCAGTCACGGGGCAGATTACTTCCGCCGCTGGCACCGTGAAAAGGACAAGTCCGGTGGCCTGCTGGTCCACAAGTCCACGCATCACTTCGACCTTGTCAACTGGTGGATCGCCTCTTTCCCGGAGGAAGTGTTCGCCATGGGCAATCTGGGGTTCTACGGTCGGGAAAACGCACGGGCCCGGGGTGAGGTCTACGCGTACGACCGCTACACGGGCACCGCGGCTGCGGCTGGAGATCCCTTCGCCCTGACTTTGGACCAAAACGAGCATCTGACCAGGCTGTACCTGAATGCGGAGGAGGACTCCGGCTACATTCGGGACCGCAATGTCTTCGGCGACAACATTTCGGCCGAAGACATCATGTCGGTTACAGCGCGGTATCGCAATGGAGCCTTGCTGACCTATTCCCTGATTGCCTTCGCCCCCTGGGAGGGGTACCGCGTAGCCATCACCGGCGACCGCGGCCGCGTGGAGATGGATGTCTGTGAAACCATGGGCCGGACTTTCGTGGCCGGTGCGGAGGAAACCCTGGAGGATATGGAAGCCGCGCGGCAAGCCATGGGGGGGAAGGAGATCCGGCTGTATCCCATGATGGGGGTGCCGCGCCACGTGGACTTTGCCGAAGGCGTAGGGGGCCATGGCGGTGGAGACACGGTCATGCTGGAGCAGATCTTCGCGCCGGATCCGCCGGTCGACCCCTTTCAGCGCAGCGCCAGCCATGTGGATGGTGCTGCCTCCATTCTGCTGGGCATCGCGGCCAACGAATCCATGGCTACAGGCCGTCTGGTCCGCACTTCGGACCTGGTCACCCTTTAATCCGGATGCAGCCTGGTCGCTGCATGGCCACCACCTCCATTCCTGAAGGCACTGCATACACATATGGCCCGCAAACATCTGCCGGAAGACCGGTACTTCGATCCTGCCCACCGCGATGTGGCCCTGCATCTGTATCGGCAAGTCAAGGACCTGCCCCTGGTCTGTCCTCATGGACATGTGGACCCGGCTCTGTTTGCGGATCCCCATGCCCGCTTCGGCAATCCGGCGGAATTGCTGATTGTCCCGGACCACTATGTGTTTCGCATGCTCTATTCCCAAGGTGTCTCCATGGAGGCCATGGGCATTCCCCGGGTGGACGGAGGCGCAGTGGAGACGGATCCCCGCCAGATCTGGCAGATCTTCGCGGATCACTACTACCTCTTTCGCGGTACGCCCACGGGCATGTGGCTGGACCAGGAACTGGCGCAGCTCTTCGGCATTGAGGAGAAGCTGACCGGAGCCTCGGCCGCTGCCATCTACGATCAGCTGGAGACGGCGCTGGCCCGCCCCGAATTCTCGCCGCGGCTGCTCTTTGAACAGTTCAACATTGAGGTTCTGGCAACCACAGATCCGGCCACTTCCGATCTGGCTGCACACCAGGCCATCCTGGATTCGGATTGGAAGGGACGCGTCGTGCCCACTTTTCGACCCGACCAGGTGGTGAATCTGGCCCTTCCCACCTGGCGCACCCATATCGATGAACTGAGCGGAGTCTCCGGCATCGATATCACCAGCTACCGCAGTTTCATCGAGGCTCTGGAAGTGCAACGGGCGCGCTTCAAGGAGCTGGGAGCCACGGCGACGGATCACGCCGCCTTGACGCCGCGCACCGGTGCCCTGTCTGCCTCCGAGGTCAACCGCATCTTTGACAAGGCCCTGTCCCAAGACGGTTCGGCGGCGGACGAACCGGCATTCACGGCCCATATGTTGATGGAACTGGCCCGCATGAGTGTGGACGATGGCCTGGTCATGCAGCTGCATCCTGGTTCCTGCCGCAACCACAACGACTGGCTGTTCGCCCGGCATGGGGCAGACATGGGGGCAGATATCCCTGTCGCCACGGAATTCACGCGCAACCTGCGGCCTTTGCTGAACCGATACGGCAATGCCTCCAGCTTCCGTCTCATCGTCTTCATGCTGGACGAGTCCACTCTCTCTCGGGAATTGGCTCCCTTGGCGGGTCACTATCCGGCCCTGCGCCTGGGTCCGCCCTGGTGGTTCTTCGACAGCTGGCATGGCATGACGCGTTTCCGGGAACTGGTCCATGAAACCTGTGGTCTCTACAACACCTGCGGTTTCAACGACGACACCCGGGCCTATGCCTCCATCCCCATCCGCCATGATCTGGCACGGCGCGTGGATGCCAACTGGGTTGCGGACCTGCTTGTGCGGCATGTCATCGACGAAGAGGACGCCGCGGCCATGATGCAGGCGGCCAGTCACGATCTGGCTGTCGCCGCCTACAATCTCTGACTTCCGGCCCCGGCTTTCCCTGCCGGGTGTCCGCGCGGGCCGACCTGCACATCCGGGCATCTTCGCCGCAAGGAGAAAATCGGATCCTCCTTGGAGGAGAAGGTCGCAATCCGGCAAATCTTCCCACTGGAAAGCGAACCGGTTGTGCCCTGTCTTGCGTTGACAGGTCTGTTCGTCGCCTGCCGGCATGTCCTGTCCCGCTGTTCTGGGCCTCCGGTGCGGGGACCGGCTACTGGACAGGCGGAAACTGCCGCACTGCCGATCTCCAGAAGGGCCCGTTCTGCGAGGCCGATGCTCGGACGTATCTCCGGCATCGGCGTCTTGCCGATGGCCTTCGACTGCCTGACACGCGCTCGGTTGCGAGTGACGGGAGCAGGATCGGGGGCTGTGGTATCGCTGGTGGACTGCAGCTTTCCCGGACGGGGAACAGTCCCCAGTTTGACAACCCTACAGTCTTGTCTGCATAATTGATATGATTTTTTCACATCAATTATGCATTCGGAGGACATGATGCATACTGGATTGTTTGCCGTCGGTCACAAGACCGCCCGTATCGTATGGAGCCTTGCGCTTCTGACCATGCTGTGGGTCGGTAGCGCCTGCACAGTCTATACTGCTCCGCCGCCCGTGGAGACAGAGCCAGAGGCGCGCGCGCTCGTCGTCTATTCCGGTCGCAACGAGAATCTGGTCGGACCGCTGCTGGACCAATTCGCCGAGGAGACCGGTATTGAAGTCCGGGTCCGGTATGGCAACACAGCGGGCTTGGCCGCTACCATTTTGGAAGAAGGGGACAATTCCCCAGCCGATGTCTACTACGGTCAGGATGCCGGTGCCTTGGGCGCGCTGGCCCGGGCGGGACGCTTTCTGGCGCTGCCGGACGACGTGGTGTCGCAGGCGAATCCGGACTATGTCAGTGACGACCGGACTTGGGCGGGCACGAGCCTGCGGGCGCGGGTACTGGTCTACAACACCGCCGAACTGACCGAGGCCGATCTGCCGGACGACATCTGGGCCTTGACCGCCGAGGAGTGGCGCGGCCGCGTAGGCTGGGCCCCGACCAACGGCAGTTTCCAGGCTTTCGTGACGGCCCTGCGCGTGCTGCAAGGGGAAGAGCAGGCCCAGGCCTGGCTGGAAGCCATGATGGCCAACGACGTGCAGGTGTATCCCAAGAACACGCCCATTGTGGCGGCCACCGGGGCGGGCGAAATCTCCGTGGGCCTGGTGAACCACTACTATCTGCTGCGTTTCAAGGCGGAAGACCCGGAGTTCGCGGCCGCGAACTACCATTTCCGCAATGCCGGCCCCGGCTCCATGGTCAACGTGGCCGGCACGGGGATCGTGAACAGCTGTGCCAACTGTGACGAAGCAGAAGAATTCGTGCGCTTTCTGCTGTCCGAGGCGGCCCAGACCTACTTCCTGGAGACCACCCACGAGTACCCGGTGACCGCAGGGGATTTCAAATACCAGAGCGCTGCGGTGCCGCTGACCGACTTTGACACGCCGGACATTGACCTCAATGATCTGGAAACGCTGGACGAGACCTTGAATCTCTTGCGCACGGTGGGAGCCTTGGAGTAGTGCCGGGCACCGGCGCCCCGCTGCCACTGGCTGCGGCCCTTTTGTTTTGGGGAGGCGGCTCGGCGGCCGTGGCCACCGAGCCGCCTGCAAGGCGGTTTTCACGAGAATCCTATAAAAAGGGGGTTATACTGTATGGGGGATGTGACGTCCCCTTCTGGCATGACTCTCCTCTCTCGCTCTGTGCTCTATCGCTACCTGCAGACGCGGGTCGGCAAACAGCGCCCTCCGTTGCTGTTGCTGGCGACCAGTCTGGCCGTGAGTCTGATTCTGCTCTGGCCTCTGGTCTATCTGGCGATCCGCGCGGGCGCCGTGGAGCTGGCTACGCTGGAGAGCCTGCTGTCGGGCCGTACGGCCCTGATCGTGGGCCGCAGTCTGGGGCTGGTGATCGCCGTCAATGCCGGAGCCTGGCTGCTGGCCTTGCCGCTGGCCTGGATCTTGGTCTACGGTGACATTCGGGGCCGTCGCCTCTGGACCGTGCTGGTGGCGACGCCGCTGGTCGTGCCCAGCTATATCGGGGCCTATGTGCTGATCGCCATGTACGGGCCCCGCGGTCTGTTGCAGCAATGGCTGGAACCCTGGGGCGTGGAACGCCTGCCTGCGCTCTATGGTTTTCCGGGAGCCTTCTTTGCCTTGGTGCTCTTCACCTACCCCTATCTTTTTCTGGGCATCCGCTCCGCGCTGCTGCGGGTGGACCAGTCCTGGATTGATGCATCCCGGACGCTGGGCTACGGCAAACGGCAAACGTTTCGGCACGTGCTGCTGCCGGCCGTGCGGCCGGCGCTGGCGGCGGGCTCCGTGCTGGTCAGTCTGTATGTGCTGAGTGACTTCGGGGCGGTTTCGTTGCTGCGCTACACCACCTTCACCCGCGCCATCTATGTCTGGTATCAATCCAGTCTGGACATGCGGCCCGCCGCGTTGCTGACTCTGATGCTGGTCTGCATCACCATCGGGCTGCTGATTCTGGAACTGGGGCTGCGCGGGCGCTACCGGATGCGGCGCGCCCATGCCGGCAGCATCCGCATGCCGACTCCCGTACCGCTGGGCAAATGGCGGTATCCTGCCTATCTGTTGTTGGGCGGCGTGGTCTTCATGGGACTGGCGAACCCCATTTTGGTGTCGCTGCTGTGGCTGATGCGCGGCATTGCGGCGGGAGAATCCTTCAATCCGGTCCTGCTGGCCATTGTCAACAGCCTGTTCGTGGCCCTGCTGGCCGCCGTGGTCGCCGTGCTTCTGGCGTTGCCGCTGGGATATGCCGCGGAGCGCTTCCCCTCGCTGTATTCCCGTCTGACTGCCGGTGCCGCGTACATCGGCTTTGGCATGCCGGGCATTGCCGTGGCTCTCAGTCTGGTTTTCTTCGGTGCCCGCCACGCGCCGTGGATCTACCAGACCCTGTTTCTGTTGACACTGGGCTACATGGTGCGCTTCGCCGCGCTGGCCGTGGGGCCCATTCGGGCCCAACTGGCTCAAATCAATCCGCGCATGGAGGAAGCCGGCCGGCTGCTGGGATTTGGGGTGTCGAGCGTCTTTGCGCGTATTACAGTTCCAGCGTTGCGCGGCAGTATACTGACCGGTGCGGCCCTGGTGTACTTGACCACCATGAAGGAATTGCCAGTGACGCTCATTCTGAGTCCGACGGGCTTTTCGACCTTGGCCACCCGTATCTGGTCCGCCACAGAAGAGGCGTTTTTTGCCCGTGCGGCAGCTCCTGCGCTGATTCTGCTGATCTTGTCGGCTTTGGGCATCGCCCTGCTCTTTTCAGCTGAAGAGTTGTGAGTCCTACCCCGCGTCCCGTACCTGTCACCGAAAGGCATTTTCTGGCGGTGGAGAATGTCAACAAGTGTTTCGGCGAGACCCTCTGCGTCGAGATTGGGCATATGCATGTCTACGAGGGAGAAGTCCTGGCCCTGCTGGGACCCTCGGGCTGCGGCAAGACCACCACCCTGCGCCTGATCGCCGGTCTGGAGACTCCCGACAGCGGCCGTATTGCACTGGCGGGTCGGGAGGTCAGCAGCGAGCATGTCTTTGTGCCGCCCGAGAAACGCAAACTGGGCTTGGTGTTCCAGGATTACGCCCTCTTCCCGCATCTGACGGTGGCGCAGAACATTCGCTTCGGGCTGCAGAAGATCAAGGGCGACATCGAAGCCCGGGTACAGGAAATGCTGGGTCTGACCCGGCTCTCCCGACTCTCCCATCGGTTTCCGCACGAACTGTCCGGGGGAGAACAGCAGCGCACGGCGCTGGCCCGCTGCTTGGCTCCCTATCCGCATATGCTGCTGCTGGACGAACCCTTCAGCAGCCTGGATGCGTCTCTGCGCAAGGACCTGCGGGCCGAGGTCCGGGAGATTCTGCGGGAGACTCAGATCACCACCGTTCTGGTGACCCATGATCAGGAAGAGGCGCTCAGCATGAGCGACCGCCTGGCTGTCATGCTGCACGGCTCAGTGCAGCAGGTGGGCACCCCTCGCGAACTGTACTGGTCCCCCATTCGCGAGGACATAGCTCACTTTATGGGCGAGGCCAATCTGTTGCCAGGCCGGGCATCCGGCCACGAGGTGGAGTGTGTGTTGGGACGGCTGCCCATTCAGCAGAAGATGGAAGGGCCGGTGCAGGTGATGCTGCGCCCGGAAACCATACATGTGAATTTAAGCCATGAGGGCCGGCCGGGTCGGGTCCTGGACATTGAATTCTACGGTCACGACCAGATTCTGAACATTGAACTGGATTCTGGAGAAAGGCTGCTGGCCCGCCGCGATGCCATTCAGCCTTTCCTGCCCGGGCAGCAGGTTGCCGTGCAACCCGCCGGCGTCTTTCCGGTCTTTCCGGTGGCGCCACCGGCAGCTCCCGTGCCCGGCAACGGCGGCCCGCGCGGGCTTAGCTGACGGCCGGCGCGGCTTCCAACGACTGGAACTGGCTCGTATACAGCGCGTAATAGGCTCCGCGCTGCTGCAGCAGTTCGTCGTGCGTGCCGCGCTCGATGATTTCTCCGTCCTGCAGCATCAGGACGCAGTCCGCATTGTGGATGGTGGACAGCCGGTGTGCCACCACAAAGCAGGTGCGGTGCTGCATCAGCTGTTCCAGGGCGGCCTGGATCTGGCGCTCGGTACGGGTGTCCACACTGGAGGTGGCCTCATCCAGGATCAGGATGCGAGGGTCGGCCAGCATGGCGCGGGCAATCGACAGGAGTTGCCGTTGTCCCTGGCTCAGGCCGGAACCCCGTTCCCCCAACAGGGTCTGATACCCATCCGGTTGGGACTGCACGAAGGCATGCACCTGGGCCAGATGTGCGGCCGCGATCACTTCCTCGTCGGTCGCGTCCGGGCGGCTGAAGCGAATGTTGTTCATGATGGTGTCGTTGAACAGGAAAGTGTCTTGCAGCACGATCCCGATGTGTGCTCGCAGTGACTGCTTGGTCAGGTGGCGCACGTCGTGCCCATCAATGGCAATGGTGCCGGCTTCGGGGTCGTAGAAGCGGGGGATCAGATTGAGGATGGTGCTCTTGCCGGCTCCGGTGGGACCCACTATGGCCACGGTCTCGCCGGGCCGGGCGGTGAGCGAAACGTGATTGAGAACCCGTTCGCCCTCCACGTAGCTGTGACAGACATTCCGCAATTCCACGTGACCGCGCATGTGGGTCAGAACCTCCGCGTCTGGGGCCTCCACAATCTCCGGGCGCTCGTCCAGCAGGTCGAAAATCCGTTCCGAGCCCGCGATGGCGCTCTGGATGTTGGACCAGACCACGGCAATTTGCCCCACCGGCTGGTTGAGCCGCTGCACCAGATTGATGTAGGTGATGATGAGCCCCAAGGTCAGTGCCTGGCCGCCCAGGCCCACCTGTTCCAGCAGCAGCCAGCCACCGCCCACCGTGACGATCGCGAGGCCCACATAGCCCAGTGCCTCCAGGGAGGGTGCCAGCGCGGCGGTGTAGCTGACGGCCCCGATGTTGGCATCCCGATTGGCCGCATTGACTTCCTTGAAGGAATCCGAGGTGGCTCCTTCCCGGACAAAGGCCTGCAGCTCGCGGATGCCGGTGATGTTCTCCTGCAGGTCTGCGTTGATGTTGCCGATTTCCTGGCGGGCCTTGCGGAATTCGCGCCGGGCCTGGGCCGAGAGGTACTTGGCAATGACATACATGAACGGAATCACGGCCAGGGACATGAGACCGAAGAGCAGGTTGAGGACCAACATCTGGGCCGCGATCCAGATCACGCTGATGATGGACAACACCACGCTCACCATCATGAAGTTGAGGTTCTGCTGCAGCGTGTCCAGATCGTTGGTGAGGCGGCTCATGACATCGCCGGTGTCGTTGCGGTTGTAGTACCCCATGGAAAGGGAGTGCAAGCGGGCAAAGAGCTCCATCCGGATCCGCAGGATGACGCGGTTGCCCGCGGCGGCCATGGTGTAGAAGCCCAGGGACCGCGACAAGGAGGAAAGGACGAAAATGCCGGCGGTCCAGACAATGAGACCGCCCAACCCGCGCACCAGCTGGGCCTGACTCCAGCCCTGCGTGTTGCCACCGGCGAACCGACAGTTCGCTGCTGCGGCCGCCAGGGTTTCCCCCTCGGCGCTCAGGGCGGGCGTGACGTAGCAGTCAACGGCCTGGCCGATCAGGGTGGCGGTATAGGCCTGACTGCCCGCTACTCCGCAGACCAGCACGAAGGCCACCAGCACGTACGGCCAGTAGGGCGCAAAATATTTGCCCAATCGCCACAGGGTACTGCCGACGGACCGGGCCGACGAGGTCTCCCGGTCCAGCATGTAGCGGGAATCGATGAACATGGGTTGTGCCTACCCTGTGATGTCTGGCGGCGCAGTGCCGGTGGCCATCAGGGGCGCGGCCGCAAGCGGACTGCCGCTGTCATCGTCCACCAGCTGGCTGGAGAAAATTTCGGCGTACAGCTCGTGGGTGGCAATGAGTTCTTCGTGTGTGCCTTGTCCCACCAACCGGCCCTGATCCAGGACCAGAATCTGGGAGGCATTGCGCACGGTGCTGATGCGCTGCGCAATCACGAAGCTGGTGCGCCCCTGCATCAGCCGGTCCAGAGCCTGCTGAATGCGCCGTTCGGTTTGCAGGTCCACGCTGCTGGTGGAGTCGTCCAGAATCAGGATGCGCGGGTCGAGGAGCAGGGCTCTGGCTATGGCCACGCGCTGCTTCTGGCCCCCGCTCAACGAGGTGCCGCGCTCGGCCACATTGGTGTCGTACCCGTCAGGCAATGCCACAATGAAGTCATGGGCGGCCGCGGCCTGGGCGGCGGCCTCAATCTGGGCTTGTGACGCGTCGGGGCGGCCAAAGGCAATGTTTTCGCGCACGGTGCCGCTGAACAGCACGGTCTCCTGCAGCACTATGCCGATTTGGCTGCGCAGGGAGTCCAGCAGGACATCCCGAATGTCATGGCCATCGATCGCAATCTTGCCCTGGGACACATCATAGAAGCGCGGCAGCAGGTTGATGATGGTGGATTTGCCGCTGCCCGTGGCACCCAGAATGGCCACGACATCTCCAGGCTGCGCGGCAAAAGACACATTTTTGAGAATGGGCTCCCCGCCGCCGAAATACTGGAAGGTCACGTCCTGGAATTCGACTCGTCCCTGAATGGCTGGCAGGGCACGGGCGCCGGGTCGATTCTTGACCTCCACATCGGCGTCGAGAATCTCGAATATGCGCTGGGCCGAGGCACTGGCCTGGGCCGCCTGCGCGATGATGAAACCGAACTGCCCGATGGGAATGAAGATGTAGGTGACATACAGGGAGAACTTGGACCACTGCCCCAGCGACAGTTCGCTGGCGATGAGCATGCGCCCTCCAAAATAGGTGATGGCCACCAGGGAGAGATTGGCCACCAGAAACAGGAACGGGAACATGAAGCTCATGAACCGGGACACCTTCAGCGCGAAGGACATGTATTCATGGGCCGCCCCGTTGAACCGCCGTTGTTCCGTCACCTCCCGTACATAGGTCTTGACCACCTGAATGCCCGCCAGGTTTTCCTGCAGGATGGAATTGAGCTTGGCCAGCTTCCGCTGCAGATTCATGAAGAGACCCTGCGCCCCCATGCCGAAACCCATGAACACCAGGATGGCCACGGGCAGGATGGGCACCACCACCAAGGCCAATTGCCAGTTGGTGACGAAGAGGATGGCAAGAGTGCTCACCATGAGTACGAGGGCCTGTCCGGACAGCAGCAACCCTTGGGATATGAAGATGCGGACCTTTTCCACATCATCCGTGGCCCGCACCATCAATTCGCCGGTGCGATGGCGATCGTGGTACGAGAAACTGAGACGACTGATCTGGCTGAAAAGTTCGTTGCGGAAGTCGTAGGCGGCGTACTGGCCCATTTTTTCGGAAACGAAGGCCTGGCTGAAGGCAAAGAAGCCGCGGGCGATGGCGAAGAGCAGAATCAGGAAGGAAACCTGAATCAACAGCTGCAGGGAGGAGTCGGAAGGGCCCGGCAGGCTGGAGAGGGCAAAGCCGAGTGTGTCGGCGCTGTCGGTCTGACCTGCCCCGGAAAGCCCTTCCAGCTCACGGGCCGTCAAGGTGCGCGTAACTATGTCCAGGACCAACTGTATGAACTGGGGCACGGCCAGCTGGGCGGAGGTGCCTATCAGCATGCTGCCCACCGCCATGAAAAGAAAGCGTCGGTACTTGAAGGAGTAGCCCAGGGCTTTGCGCAGGCTGGCCATGTCCATCTTGGGACGACCGCCACCGGGCCCGCCCGGCCCGCGGCCCTGGGGTGCGCGTCCGTTCGGCCCCGATCCGACACGGGGGGCTGGTCTGCCGGCGGGTGGCCCTCCGGTCCCAGGACTGCGTCCATGGGGCACCGCGCCGTTCTGGGCGCGAGTCATGGGAGCATGGGGCGGGACTCACCGGTCCCGGCTGGAGGTGTAGCCACAAAAAGAACGCCGGTGCGAGGAGGACAAAAACAAGTTCATGCTGAGGCGCGCCAGTATATCACCGCGTCGGTGGACCCTGACAGGACTGCAGCCATTGCCTTGTCGCCGCGATCAGGAGCCGGTATGGTCTTGCAGGTCTGCATGGTCAGGGGTGGATCGGAACAGACAGCCCATGCAACGTGCAGGCGGGTTTCTGGGGAGCCCGTCGACTTGTCTTGCTTGGACTTGTGGCCGATAGGCGCCTACTATCCGGCAAGGCCGTGTACGGCCTATGGCCCGCCGCGCGATAATGTGCCAGATGTCCAATTTAATTCCAGGTGGGAACATGAGCGCGCTGAGACCGGAACTGCAACAGGAGTTGCAGACCCTGTATGACGTTTCCGACAGTCAGGTGCAGGCATTTCAGGAGAACGGGTACGCCAAGCTGTCCGGCGTGTTTTCGGCAGATTTGCTGGCACAAGTGGGGACTCGCATCGCCAAGATCGTCCAGGAGCACCAGACCCGGCAGCCGGTGCTGGCGGAACGCGACACCTATGGCAAGGCGTTTCTGCAGATCGGCAGTCTATGGCGCAAGGATGCCCAGATCCAGGCCTTCTGTCTGGCTCCGCGGCTGGGAGCCATCGCCGCCGCCCTGCTGCAGGTCCGGGGAATCCGCATGTACCACGACCAGGCTCTCTTCAAGGAGCCGGGAGGGGGTTTTACACCCTGGCATGCCGATCAGCATTACTGGCCCCTCAGCAATGACAACTCCATTACCGCTTGGATTCCGCTGCAGGACATACCGCTGGAAATGGGGCCGTTGGCCTTCTGTCGCGGCTCCCAGCGCATCCACAAGAATCGTCATCTGGCCATCAGCGATGAAAGCGAAGTGCGGATCGGGCAGTCGCTCAAGGATTATCCGGTGGATGTCTCTCCATACCGGCTGGGGGATGTCAGCTTTCATCGGGGCTGGACCTTCCACCGGGCGGGTCCCAACAAGACGCAGGACATGCGGGGCGTCATGACCGTGATCATGATGGAAGACGGCATGCGCGTCGCGAAGCCGCAGCGGCAGGCGCAGGAGAACGACTGGAAGCACTTCATGCCGGGCATCGCGATCGGGGAAGTGGCCGCCTCTCCCATGAATCCCGTGATTTACCGGAAGGATGCCTAGATCACCCGAGGATGCGCGTGCATCCTGACTGACGCGCCGCGCACTGGACCGCCCGCCACAGGGCACAGGAGGTGGGACTGTCCCGCGTCACGGGACACTGGATTTTGGATTTGGCACCGTCATGGGCTGGCCGTCCCGTTCCGATTGTCCATGGATCCCCCTTGCGCGCGGGAGATGCGAAATCCCCAATCCAGAGGCTGCCGCGCACCCCGACCAGTTTGCCTCGGCACCGCCAGCAGGGAGTTGGGATTTTCTGACTCGGCTGGCGGCAGCGGTGTCGGCCGTGTCGCCGGCGCCGGTGATCCTGGATCGCTGTGTCACGTACCAGACCGCCCGCGTACACGCCTGGTTGACGGCACATCCCCGCGGGCGGGCATTGCCACGGCACGCCCTGCACGTCCCCTTCCCTGCCTGGATGAATGCCGGCGCAAGGATCCCGCAGAGATCCTTGCGGCTCACAGGCGTGGATAGCACAAGTTGCAAGCAATCCCCGGACATGCCACCCGGGAAACCCGCAAATCAGTGTCACAGAGCGGGTTATACTCTTTCTGGTTTGAGCTCGGATTGTGTGGCCCGATGTACCGCTTTCTCACGTTTCCGGAGGCAACCACGACCGCAATGAACGAACGTTTGGCACATGGAATGCTCCTTCCTGCATTTGCGTTTGCCCTGGACTCGCCAACCGACCGTACTTGACTTGGTATGCATGAGGTCAATCGACATGCAATGCGAACCCCTTTGGACACGCCTGACAATACTCATCCTGCCCCTTGTCGTGGTTCTGACAGGGTGTACCGTGACCATTCCGCCCGCAGGGAGTGTCAAGAGCGGCTCAGGCAACTTGACAACGGAGCGGCTTGCCATTCAGGACTTTACCGAGATCAAGGTTCCCGGCTCATGGGAGGTTGACATATTCACCGGAGCCTTTGACGTCCAGGTGACAGTGGACGACAACATCTTCGATGACCTGCGCGTGGAGCGCCGTGGCAATGTCCTGCAATTCGGCTTGCGGCCTGGGGTGATCATGTTTCGTCATGTGACGCTGCGCGCACAGGTCTCCATGCCGACGCTGGATGCAGTCCAAGTCAGTGGCAGCGGCCGTGTTGCCTTGACGGGATTCCAGTCATCCACTCTGCGGACCGACGTGTCGGGCTCCGGCAGCGTGAAAGCCGCCGACTGTCATGTAGACGCGCTGGAGGCCAATGTCTCCGGCTCCGGCGACATCATCCTGGACGGTTGCACGGTCGATTCCGCCGCGATCTCGATCAGCGGCTCGGGAGGGGTCGTACTGCCGGGAGAAGCCGCCGAGTGCATGGGGGAATCCGTTTCCCTGCGGATCAGCGGCTCTGGCTCCGCGGACCTCAGAGGGTGCAGCTTTGCGGATGCAGATGTCAGGCTCACTGGGTCCGGCAGCGGGTGGCTGACGCTCGGTACCGGCGACCTTGCAGGCAGCATTTCCGGTTCGGGATCCATCAGGTACCGTGGCGCCCCGACGCGGGTGGACATACGCACTTCCGGTTCCGGGCGGGTGATCAAGGAGGGATAGGACTGCCCGTGCCGTGATATTGATCGTGCCGGCGCTGGTGGTTTTTCGGGTACTGCAAAGGCGCCTTGCGGCAGGCCTGCCACAAGGCGATCTTCAGTAACGGACACCCCACTTGGACCCACGGAAGACCCCGATCGCCGTGTCGGGCCATCTGCGTCTCTCGCCCTTGGGCCCAGGCCTCCGACATCACCCTCCTGCTCTGCGCCGGGTGCCGAAACCGGCTTGGAGAGATGTTGCTCGCGTTCGTCTTGCACAGATGTCGGTTCTGTGGTTGCGTCAGGTCTGACGTTGCCTTGGGGCCTGGTGCACGTGTGCTGGGATCTCCGGGCACACGGGATCTGTCCCTCTGCCTCGGGGAATTGGGGCGGAGTGCGTGGAATGGACCTGCCGGAGGATCAGAGGCTCGGAGCCATCATCCGGCATGCCGCCTGCAAGTCGTGGTGCTTGAAGACGGAGGCCATGCGGTCGATTTCCGCTCAGGAGATCCCGATTTGGTCCGCAGAGGCGGATCAGGTGTCCACAGCGTGGCCTATCTGCGCTGTGGTCGCGGCCGTCTCCGCGCTGTCAAGGTCCAAGAATGGAGCCACCTCGAGAGCCAGAGCCGGAGAGGCGGTGCTCAGCAGCCTGGGTTTGACATCGGTCGGCACGGGATTGAGCTCGGAGACCGGCGAGAGCGTCCATTCCCAAGGGCAGTGTCCAGGACGGAAGACCCATCGCAGGCCGATCCTGGAGTGTCCAGCAGTTGCCAGGTACAGTGAGCATCGTTGTCGTCCCGGGAATTATCCGGGTTTCCTGCTCCGCCTTGGGACAATGGCAACGGGACGGTGCAAGGCCAACACGCAGGGATACCGGGCGAGGCATTTCCCTGGCTGTACACGCACCAGATCCAGATTCGGCTCCCTGCCTGAGTGCCGCGCTCCTAACATCAGGCAGGCGCGTACATTGACTCCCTGCACAGGCTTCGACAGTGGGGAAGCGCCTGCCCCCTGTCCTTGACTATCGGTGCCGGACGCCAGCAGCTGGCTTGGCATTGCGCGCGAGGCGACTCCAGTGAGCCGGTCAGGGACACCGACCCTGCCAACAGGGAGGTCAGCCGCTGTCGGCATCTCCTGTGTGGCGCCACAGGCTTCGGATTCGCTCCAGCAGTGACTGGACGCGTGTGAGCTCCTGTTCCTCGGACGCCTTCACGCTGTAGCGCGCCTTGTAGAAGGATGCCGTGGCGTCCTCGACGTCCAGGGATTCCGGAACGGGCAGATCCGGCACTGACTCCGCGGCGGATTCCGCGGTGGCCTGTGCTTCTGCGACTTCCCTGGCCGCACGGGCCGCGGCCAGAGCGGCGGCCAGCCGGGGTGCATAGCGGCGCGGAGTCTCGGCAACCCGTCGGCCGATCCCGTGCGCGGCTGCCGCGTCCAAAATGGACAGATAGGCAAACTGTATCTGTTCGTCCAGACTCATATTGCGCCGGGCCTGACGCTCCGCCTGGGATCTGGCCAGGGTGTCCGTGCCGGTGACCCGGTTCACGACATCGGCCACGATGCGCCATCCGGCATCGACCGTGCGGCGGAACAACCCCAGCAGCATCGCGAGGCGCGCCTGGATCCAGCTCCAGTCGAAGCCCCGGGCCGCCAGCAGGTGATAGCCGCCGATCAAGGCAGCGAGGGCCACGAAGAACCAGAAGATGAGTGTGGACATGTTGAAGTCGGGGCCGACCGCCTGAAGCTCTTCCTCCGGCTGGAAAGTCTCCGGCAGCTCGAACGACGGCAGCCCTGGGTCGTCTGCCAGCCCCGAGTTCCCGGAGACAAACAGACTGACAAACCAGCCCAAGGCCCGCAACAGGAGAAACGCGAAGGCCTGCACCACGCGCCAGATGGCCATGATGATCCGCAGCAACAGGATGGTGTCGCCGATGGGCACCAGACTGGCGATGAAAGCCACCACTGCCACGCAGCCGATCACGTAGGGCATCCAGCTCCGGAAGCGGCTTTCGTCCACTGCCAGTCCGTCCAGTGCCCAACGGGCACGCAAGGCCACCAGGTGGGCCTGACCGATGAGCAGAAAGCCGGCCAGGAAGTACACAATCGTGGACACGATGGCCCGCGGATGTATGTTCTGGGCATGGACCGTGAGCAACGCCTCCCCGTCGGCCGGCCGCACTTGGCTGCCGGCCGCCAGTACGATGACCAGAATCCCGATGCCGATCCATGCGCCGACAAAGCGGTCCAACTGGGCCTGCCGATCGCTGCGCAGCGTGTTTTCCACGGGGTCGGAAAGCCGGCCGTAGGCCCGGGAAATGTGGCTCACCTCCTCGGGCTGGAGCGAGAGCGCCAGCAGGGAGCGGTTCAGGAATTCAGCCACCAGCCAAGTCAACAGCACGATCACGCCCCCTGCAATGAAGGTGCCCTCGAATATGGCTGTCAACGGCTCGCGCAGTATCAATTCCACTGGCGGCATGCCGTCGGTGACGAACCAGAGGCCCGTGCGGAGCAGCAGGATCCAGCCGACCGGTTCGATGATGCGGAACTTGAGGCGTTCCGTCACGTCCCTTTGGGCATTCCAGGCCATGGCACCCACGATGCAGCTGGTCAACGCAGCGAGGGCGCTGCACACGATGATCGTGTTGGCCATGGACTCGGTGAACGAGGGCATCAGGACCACAAAGACATAGGTGGCCGCGGTCACCACACACCCGAGCATCAGGGTGAGCAGCAAGGGACGCAGCAGGGCCTGCTGCCACCTGCGGTCGAACTCGACGGTGGCCGCCTCGAGTTCGGACTGGCGGATGTCTTCCACGCGCATGGCGGCGGACAGACTGTCAGATCGGCTCATATGCCAGCTCCAGCAGATCCTGATTGCGCTCGATGAGCAACACGGCAAGGCCCAGTGATTCGCCCTGCGCCTTTAAATCGGTCAACCCTTCGTGGGGCACGAGCACCATGACAACCACGTTGATTCCTTTGCGGTAGCGGGCGTGCAAAAGCCAGAGCAGTTCCCCTTGGAGCACGGGCACCAGCACTATCAGCGTGGTGCCCCAGACCAGATCGAAGGTGTGTGTGCCCAGCCAGTCGCTGAATGCCTCTGCCGCCTCCGTCACCTGCACGCGCGCGAGCGCTTCCAGCAGCGCGGTCAAGTGGGCCCGTCCGGGTGCCGAAGGCAACACCTGCATCTGTGTCTCGGTGAGTGCATCCAGGCCATTGGTGCGCAGGCCCACGCCCTGCTGTTGTCGTTCACTCAAGTGACTGGCCAGCGAGGCGGCAATCACCACGGCCCATTCACTGTGGCTGACCACGCCGTGCGTGCCGTAGGAACGGGCATCCAGGTCCATGGCGATCACCACCTCGTAGGCAATGGCCGGATCATACTTCTTGGTCTGCATCTGCCCTTCGCGGGCCGTTGCCTTCCAGTGGATGTGCTTCAACTCATCACCGTACATGTACGGCCGCACCCCGGAAAGACGAGTGGGATCCTCATAAATCTTGCGCCGTGTGCTGAGGGAACCGAACAGCATGCGGCTCTGGAGACCTATCTTCTCCAAGGGCAGCACCTTGGGAAAGACAATCATGGTTTCGGTGGCGATTTCCACCAAACCGCTTTCGGCGAACCCAAACAGATCGCCCGCGGCCAGCGTGAGCGGGCCCACGTGGAAGTAGCCTCGCTGGCGGCAGTACAGATCATATATGAAGTTGACGGCGGAGCGTCCCCTCAGGGAGACGACCGTCTGGTAGCGGTTGCGGCTGCGCAGTTCGGACGGGATGGCTTCGCGGGCCCGCACCCAGGGCACCGGCAGGATGCCCATGTTGTCTATGCGGACCGATCCGGTGGTCATTTCGCCGCTGAAGGCGTGGGACGGAACGGAGCGCGAGACGCGCACCCAGCGGGTGTGGTACTTGGCCCACAGCAGACTCAGCCCCCAGATGCCACCTGTCACATAGACCAGGTAGTACACCCAGTCCAGGCGCAGGAGGACGGCAATCACCAGAAAGATGATCAGCCAGATGGTGTAGTCACGCATGAACGGGTGTCCGGGGACGGAACGGCAGGACCTGCCTCAGGCCGGGGGACGATGTCAGGCAGTCACGCCAGTCGGCAGCTCCAGGTCCAACGGAGTGGAGTCGAGAATCTCCTGGACCACCTGCTCGGCCGTGCGCCCCCGCAACGCACTGTCTGCCTTCATGATGCAGCGGTGTGGCAGGACGTAGGGGATCAGGTTCTGGACATCATCCGGCTGGACATGGTCTCGACCCTGCACCGCCGCCTTGGCCTGCGCGCCGCGGTAGAGGGACAGCGTGCTGCGTGGACTGGCGCCCAACTCCAGTTCACGATGACTGCGGGTGGCATGCACCAACCCCACAATGTAGCGCTTGAGGCTCGCCTCCACATGCACCTCCCAGACCTTGCGGCTGAGTGCAGGGAGGCGGGAGCCGTCCACGGCGCTGGTCAGCATCTCGATGGGATGCTGCTTGCCGAGATTCTCCATCATGGTCAACTCATGGTCGAAATCCAGATAGCCCAGCCGGAACTTGAAGAGAAACCGGTCCAGCTGGGCTTCGGGCAGCGGGAACGTGCCTTCGTATTCGATGGGGTTCTGGGTGGCCAGCACCATGAAGGGGCGGTTCAAGGGGCGAGTCACGCCTTCGACCGTGATCTGGTGCTCACCCATGCACTCCAGCAAGGCGGCCTGTGCCCTGGGCGTGGCTCTGTTGATCTCGTCCGCCAGCAGGATCTGGGTGAAGGCCGGTCCCTTGATGAACTGGAAAGAGCGGGTTTCCTGATTGAAAATCGAAACGCCGGTGATGTCACTGGGCAGCAAGTCGGGCGTGCATTGCAGGCGCCGGAAGTCGATGTTCAGGGCGATGGCCAGCGAACGGGCCAACATGGTCTTGCCGACTCCAGGCACATCTTCCAGCAGCACATGGCCTTCATAGAGCAACGCGATCACGAGCAGTTCCACGGCCTCGTCGTTGCCCACAATCACCTGGCCGACGGCGCTTTTGACTGCGTCGGCGAATTCCTTTACCTGTTCCATAAATCTTTCCTTAATACTTGCGTGCTGGCTGGGGACTGGATATCGAGAGCCGCCCCATCTGGAACGAGTGGGGCAAGGGGCGCGCGCCGGACCTGTGCCGGTCCTCTTGGCTCAGTGGTTGCAGTACGAGTGTCCTACGCCACGTGTCCTGGAAGCAATACCGGGGAAAGCGCTTCCACGCCAGATTATGGCATGGTTTTCTGTCGCATCCAGATCCTCGGATGTCAGGTCGGCAGACCGGCGTGTGTCTCCAGGAGTTCGGCGACCCTGGATCACGTCTGATCCAGATCGAGTTCCGCCGCCATGTGCAGATCCAGCATGGCGGCACGGCAGACGGGGCCCTGCCACCACGTCAGGGCCACCGCGACGCTCCATGATGCATCCGCCCCAGCGCGTTGTCCGCCTGCCACGTGATCGCGCCTCTGGCATCGCGTATGGCCTGCCGGTCTGGAGCTTCGGCACCATGCAATCCTCGGATGGCAAGGCGGTGACCGGACTGAATTTCCGATTTGATGCTGTCCTCCGCGATTGCCGTCCGCAAATCAGGGATTGGCATGCAGGTGGCCCCTGCATGTGTACCATGCCAGCCATTATGCACACATGCAGGTTGTGGAACCTATAGGGCTTCCTGTGAGTTCATGGACCTGGCAGGGCAGTGACCAGATTGCGCAAGAGGCAGGGCGGCGACAAGGAAAGCATTAAGGGCAGGTGATCCAAAGCCCGGCGTTGACGAATCGCCTCGAACACGGCCATGGACCAAGGAATGGGGGACACATGGGCTGTTCCACAGCCCTGTGCGCGACAGTGCAGAGCACTGGGTTGTGCTGTCGATGCGATGGGCAGCCCAAAACGACTTGTTGGAAGCCATGGGATTGGCAATCTCAGGACGCGGCGCGGGCGACCGTGGAGATCGGGGTTGACACGGACGATAGCATTGACCATAACAGGCAAGCCATTGCAAACTGTCTACAGCAAGTTGTGGAATACGCTCTGCAAAACGCGATCCCAGTGGCACAAGCATTGCGGGACGCCCTGGAGTCTGGCGAGTGGGCAATGCCGGACAACGATGGCCGGGGGAACTGGAACATCTCGCCGCTGAATTGGTACCGGGTCATCACCCGATCTGGTCACTGTCCTGCGATGGCTTGGGCGGTATTCTCGAAACTGATCGCAAGTTCAACGCAAGGTCCTGGGAACCGAAGCTCATGCTTGGTGTGCGACCAGGAAATCTCTCGACTCCATGGACTTGGTCGTCAGGGTTGAGGATCTGGGTGTAGGGACTGGTTCAAGCGAGAAATTCCTGAACTGGACTGACAGGCTGTCTTGCCAAAATGTCTGAGTGTGACTTTGCGAAAAACTGGTTGGGCAGCCGCGGGCGCAACAGGGCGTCAATGAAGCGCCTGGTGTCCCTTGAGGTTGCCGTCCTGGCCATGTGGGCCACCGGGGCTGACATCCCTGTTGCCCACGCGCGTCACGGTAGCAAGCCTGGACTTGGGCCAAAATTTCCGTTCTGCGGGGCTTGCTGCGGGCACCGGGCCTGCATCCAGGTGTTTGGCATGGACGGCACGGTGCCAGAGCCCATGCATCTACACGGTGGACGAGGACAGGACGCGTACCCTGCGAGTACAAATATGGAGCCAATTCCGGATTGGCTGGTCAGGGAGAGAAACCGATAGACACCTCGGGCTCGGTACCGGGCGCTGTCAGGCAGTGTTCCAGGTTGCCTTCCACGGAACCTGCACTATGCTGGAAGGCGTGGCATGACTCAAATTGCAACTCCGCTGAAGCAGAGGCCGGACATATCTGTTTTGCTTGCGCCTCCACTTGAGTCGGAGGGACGGGCGATGAATTTTCCCTTGGTCCGGGGTGCTTGCGGCCCACCATCCAAGGGCCTTTCAGGTCTCGGATCGAATCCTCTCAATGATATCTTGGAGTTTGGCGTAGGTGTACGTGCTGCTGCCATGGTGCCGACCGACAGTCGAGCCTGTCCTCGGATTTGCAGGGCTGTTGCTAAAGACAGGGAGCGCCCGACGCCCGCACGGAGGCCGATGCCATGCCGCAGGAGGTTGGAGAAGACAATGACGTCCACGGTGCTTTTCGCCGCAGTGTCTGCCCTGTGGCTGGAGATCCCTGGCCATGTCTCTCGAATCCGGCCTGGTTTTTTCGGCTCCCGACTTGGATCTGCCTCCCATCAAGGTGGACCACGCCCCCATGTTGCGGGAGCGCCTGGACACCAGGCTTGACCCGCGCAGGGCTCACCGTCGCCTTGTACCCCCCTGCCCCTCGTCCTGATCACGGCCCTGCAGGCCATCGCCCAGCGATGCGAAACCTGCCTGCCGTACCTGCACCGGTTTCTGCATCTGCCCTCCGGCATCCTCTTCCCTCCCGTTTCACCTGCCGCCCTGATCCCACCGCCGGTGCAGCCCCTGCCCGACCGAGAAACCCGCACCCTACGGGATTTGGTGGCCATGCGTCGCCACTGCGGGGCGGTGGGAGCCCCGCAGTGTACCTGGCATCACCCAGCCGGTGATCAGGGCCTGGCACCAACATCGCCTGGCTGTAGACCGCACTTAATATTGAGTCTAGGGCGTGAGGTCAGGGAGCGTGCACCGCCATGCAGTGGCCCTCCGGCCAGGAAGGCTATGCATTTCGCCGGATCGTCTTTCCTCCTTGTCCTCTACATTGAACACAAACGATCTCCTGCGTTCCCTTGCCACTGCCCATAAGGGGGCCGGTGCCAGGGTCAGCGCACCGCGTGGGGAGGCCGTCCCGTGTGCGGATAGCCCTGTATAGAGCCATTTGGACCGCCACCCGATGCCATCCTGTCGTCCACCAGCGCTACAAGCGCCTGTGCGCGGCGGGCCAGCCCAGAAAATCGCCTTGACCACCGTCTTGCACACCATGCTCCACACCCCAGCCGTCTGGCCCGTGCTGGAACAGGATCACACCGTCCAAAGCCTGAAAGCCAAACGGGAACGGGCAGCCGACGATCCAGACCTTGTCTCCCGATTGCTGAATCTTGTGCAATGAAACAGCCTTGCTCGGATTTGCATTGTGACAATACGATGGGATCCTCCTAAAGGAAAGAGTTGGATCGCTTGCGTCTTGGCCACAGGTTGAATGGAGCGTGAAATGCAGCAACTCTGTCCGGGCTCTGCGGGTTCCCGTGATCGGTCGGAATCGAGGGTGCTCCTTTGGAGTTTTTGCATTTCTCCTTCCTGACTTCGTTGAAGGTACGCGAGGGTATAGGTCACCATCCGACTGTTTGGCGCAGATGAGCCCTCTACAGGTTGTCGCGCTGCAGACCGACAGCCTTGGTGCAGGGCGTGCTGCGGACACTCTGCCGCCACGACTTACTAGTGGGGTCACCCTCCCCCCCTCTCCCCCTTCAACACAAGCACATTTGTTGGTCAGGACTGGGCTCGGTTGGCCCCTCTCTGGCGGGGCACCAAGACTGTCATTGGCTCTTGACCGTGGGCCCAGGCGCATTGCGATAGCGAAAGGCGGCCGAAGCGGTCACTGGGTGCAAGTTGCGCCAAAAGATGTCATTGAACCCATGCCGTGCAGAGAAGCCTGTGCAGATGAAAACAGCGAAGTCGCCGCGCATCGTCCAAGCTCATGCACAATCCCTGCCCAGCCAAGATAACCGAGGTAACCGATGCAGAAAGGTCCGAAGAACAGGTGGGGTCAGGATTTTGCTCGAATTTCCTGGATACAGGCAGTTTCAGCAACTGTGGTGCGAGTGGCAGCCATCTCTTTGAGCTGAATACGGACATCCAAATCACTGCGCCGATGGTGCCTGTGGGCGACATGGGCTACGCTGCTTTGGATCATTTCCGCAACCCCCATGCTTACCTCGTCACCCACAACCACCCCGGTGGTTTGTCCGCCGGTCGTTGATCCCTGTCAGCAGCCTGGGCAAGTACGGAATGCAATGGGAACTTGCGTGAACCAGCCTCAGGATACGCCCACGCCCCGGCCGACCCGCCAGCCTACACGTCGCCCACGGCCCACGGCCACGGCAACAACTCCGCCAAGAAAGTCTCCTCCTGCGACTGTGAAGGGTGTCAACTACAACAAAGTGGATGCGTCCACAATGGATCTCACATGGCCCCCAATTTCCTGTCCAGGTGGCACGGTGACATACCGGCTCGAGCGGTGCGATGGTGGCGCCGATGTTTGCAACCAAAACAATGGCACCTTCACGGGTCTGGCATTCAATGTGTCTGGCACGTCGTACACACAGCGATTCGCTTGATCTCGACAACAACGACTACACGTGGCGCATCCGAGCTCAGGGTCTGCTGACGGGAAACTGCTACCCTTCAATGGGACAGTCGGCCTACGTCACTTGCACTGCTGCTGGTGGGTAGCGTCAGGGACTTCCATCTTGCTCCTCTTTGCTTCCTGCTGTTCCCCGAAGCGCGATGGGGCGATGCAGGTTTCTTGACACAACTGCCTTGGCCAGAGACCGGGCCGGCTTCGACTTGCCGATTCCGGATACATTCTCTCGCAGCGCATGACCTTCGCAGAGCAACGCGATCGCGAGTGGCTGGATCCACGGCATCATCGTTGCTGACAGAGCTCTGTACCTGCGTGGCGTAGGGGTTGGATGTTGAAACCTCACTCATCTTGACCGAGTGGGGTGTCGGTTGCACGATCTGGATTCATGCCAGCTCTCTTGACTCGGCGGACAGAGCAATGGTTTCCTGCACCGCGTGTCTCGGCTTTGATATCCGGAGAGGGCGCTTTCGCGACAGATTGCGTCTTGGCACCTTGTTGTATCTGGCTTCCTGGACGCAGAGCTGAAAACCGGCCCGTGGCTCCGGGAGTTCGTCGGCCCTGGACCATATCTGATCCAGGTCGAGCCCGGCGGGATCAGCGTGGCCCGTGGCGGGGACTGGTTGTGCGCTGGATTCGTGGCCTCTCTTGATCTCGTGCCAGCTCTCCAAGACGCGTCCGGTTCCGAGCGGGTGCACTTCCTCCCATTCAATGATTGCTCTTGATCACGAAACACTAACGCGCTGGCTTGTTCCATGAGCCGCCAGCATGAAGCCTGCTGCACCGCTGTGGGACGCTTCTACACCCGTACGATGGGGAAGCGCATGGCCTCGGCAAAGGTTTCCAGGGCCTCGCCATGATCATCCATGCCCAAGGCAATGTGGTGGGAGGGGCCCTGCTGGCACCAGGCATCGACAAACTCGTGCAAGGGGCGCATGATCCTCACGCGCGCATTGGGATTGCCAATGTGCAGAATGGTACCCGGTATGATTTCCCCGATCGCGTAGATGAGCTTGAACGTGTCGCCCGCCCCGAACTGGGTCAGGTTGAGCAATGTTACCGGGCCTTCCTGCATGTCGAAGTCGATGCCCAGGCCATGGCCCGACTTGCCGTGATGCACATCCAAATGCATCAACCGGGGTTTGCCCCGCGCGACGTTGATGTTGCTGGGGCCATCGTGTCCCATGAGAATCGAGTTCTCGTTGAAGTCCATGGCGAAGAATTCGACGAACATGCCGCCTCCGCCCAGCAGATCCAGGATCTTCATGGCCATGGCGGTCTTGACATCGCCCTCGGTCACTCCCGGCCGCCCCAGCGCGCCCAGCCGGGACACTGCCAGTCCGGACTGGGCGCGCAACTGGGTCATCAGCTCTCTTTCGCCCCACCAGTAATAGCCAAAGGCCGCGATGTCGTGCCTGTGGATAATCGTGTCGAAAGCCACGGCCACCTGGGCCGAGAAACGCAAGTGTTCCCGGGTCACAGTGCGGTCCACCTCGTACATGGCATGGAACTGCATGAACATCTCCTCCAACTGGTCTTCGGTCACTTGCTGGAAGGCGTTCTCAAACTCCTCGATCTCGGGCCGGACCAGCATGCGGCCGGTGGCGCGCAGCAAACGGGTCTCGTCGATGGGCATGTCACTCATGCCGGGGTAGACCTGACCAATCAGACCCATGTTCATTTGGCGCAAGTCACGCGCCGCAGCCACGCCCGCGCAATCAGACCGCAGTTCATGTTGCAGCCGCGCATCGTCGAACGGGCCGGTGCGCACCCGAAACCGGCGTCCCGCATTGACCAGGGCCCCGGCCAGCTCGGGGACACAGCACACGCCTTCGTGGTGCAGGTAATCGGTCGTGTCCGCCTGCGCGTACTCGTACGAGCGGTCCTCATGGGCGTTGAGAATGCGGACCGGGACATCGATGGCCTGCAGAGCCGGCAACATGTCCATGCTGGGGGTGTAACCCAACGGAAAGACCAGCACCATGTCCACGGCTTCCTGGGCAAACAAAGTGCCGGCTGCCCGCGATTTCTCGGAGGTGTCCACCAGCTCGGGGGCCACGATATCGGCCATGGTTTCCAGCAGCGACCGGAGCTTGCCGTACATGCTCAGGCCCATCTGCTTCAGGCGCGGAAACTGCTCCCAATAATAGTGGTGGCCCGTGGGCAGCAGACCTATACGGGCGCGCGTTGACGGTGTCATGTTCTTGTTTTGGGACTTATACACCTAAGGATACTCTGATAAATGGATTGCAAAACGCGCAGGCCCGTGTGTCTCCGTTCGCCCCGGGGGTGGTCAGCTCAGGGAGAGCCGGCCCCGGCAGGGGGCGCGTGAGCGGCGAGGGGACATCGGCGCGGCGGTGCAGGCGCGCCCCCTCGCCTGCGCCCGCCGCGAACGGCGCACCCGGTACAGGTGGGCCAGGGCGCAGAGCACACGACAGCGCGGCGTGTGCTTGTGCAGCCCCCGCGCCCTCGGACTGTCATACCCATGGGCGGCCGTGGTGACCCGGGGGTGGACGAGACCGGTCTCCCGGTCGATGCCGCTGGGCAGTGTCATGCCGCAGTCCCACGGCTGGCCCTTGCGCGGCGAGGGCATCTCGGGGTCAGAAAGACGTGACGGCGGGTCGCATACACGGCGTGATCGGCAGACCGCAGGGCTAGGGATGGGGTCATACGCTAAAGGGAGGGCCAGGAATGGATGTCACGGCACACTCCAGCTTGCCCCAAACCGGTCTGTCCCCCAAATGCCGGGCCTCCCAGCCTGCATTAATCAGAGTATCCCTAAATACACAGACTCAGACATATCCTGTTCGCGGATCGTTGGGGTGCCCAACGGCAACGCCCCTCGCTGTGCAGATGCCCCCGTCCCGTGGGCCACAGGGAGATCGGCGCTCCCCAAGATGTTGATCGCTGCATTGTGATCGGCATTGATGTGGAAAGCCGCACTGCACACAGTGAAACCGAACCTGCGTAGGCCGGTTGCCCTTGTCCCGACAGCCGCACCGGCTACAGGTCTGACGGAGGCATTGCGGATTGACTTTGATTGTCTGGCTGCACTTGTAGGCCAGCTTGCGTTCCATCTGGCCCCCGCTGCTCGCCAGAATGCTGTGGTTCAGACCCGACTTGGCCTTGACGTTGCGACCCGGGTGGTCTGCTATGCCTTGGGCGGATTGGGTCATGCCTTGGATATGCAGATCCTCGATGACCACAGTGTGTGCAGTGTCGGCCAACCTCCGACTGATGTGATGTGTGTCATTGTGCTGGATGCGTCTGCGCTTGCGGTTCAGCTTGGTCAATGACCCGGCAATGCGTCTCCGACGGGTCGATCTCTTGCGCTTGGAATCCAACTGTGTCGTATCAGTCATGCGACGCACCGTGCCGTCGCTGTCTGTGGCCTGCCCCACGTTGCGGTCCAGACCCAACACGCCGGCCTGCGCGCCCTGTCGCACTTGGGTGACAGGCACTTGGTAGACCACATAGGCATACCACCGGGGCCGTGTGCGGGTGCCCTCCTGTCGGATACGGCCTGCAGAGGTCGGCAGCCAGCGTAGGGACTGTGGCCTTTCAGCCGCAGCCAGCCGATGCGGGGCACTCGCAGATGGCTGGGGGAAATGGACACGGCACTGGGGATGGTAAAGCCGTCGATGGTGCGATGCTTGGCCTTGCACCGGGGATACTGACGTGTGCCTGCAAAGAATGCCTGATAGGCATCGGCCAGCTGCTTGAGTGTGTACTTGACTTCCTCGTGTCCGTACTCCTGCAGCCATCTGCACTCCAGCGCAGGGCCGTGAACTCCTGGCCCATGCCAAGGAACCTCATGTGGGGCTTGGGGTTGTTCGGGGTTGCCTGCCACTTCTCATATTGGGGCTGCTTGAGGCGCACAAGGCGGTTTCAGACCCACCTGCAGGCTCCAGCAGTGTTGGCCCGCTGCTGCGCCTTGGCCCGGGTCTCCGGCAACAGCCGCAGACGCACAACGCGATGGACCGATGGGGATACAAGGGGGTCAGCAGGCACGGAAGTGGCATTTCCTTGTCTGTGTACTTTTAAGGTATATAGGTTCCCTTGTTTTCCCTATGATATGTCAGGTGTGCACTGCAGAACTCCACCGGATCCAGTACGGGGATGTCACCTGTTGCGGGCGCTCGCCGAAGCAGGGCTGACCCATAATGTTTGGAACTTATATACCTAACTAACGTAGCCAGGCATATCCTGTTCACGGGTCTATGAGGTCCCTACTGGGAACGCCTCTCGCCGTGCAGTGGCCCCTGTCCCGCGGGCCGGGGGCCGGTATCTGTGGCTCCACATGCGCCTTGCGCACTCTGCCGTGATGGCACAGGAGCCTTGCCGTCCCGGCAGGCCGGATTGTCAGTCATGTATATAAGTCCCCAATGTTTTCCCGTGGCACTCCGTCCGACTTCCTAGGCACTGCCGCGTCGAGATGGAGGCCGAGAAGGAACGCTGACACCTATGCCGAAACCAGTTCGTCAGTGGCCAGCGATCGGTGGCCGATGATGTGTTGATAAATCTGGATGCAGGATGCCATCTCCATCTTCTGCCGGGCATGGTCCAGCAGCAGGGCAATCTGACCCGCCTGCTGGTCCATGCGATAGATGGACCAGGGGTGAAAAATGGGCATGTAATAGAGAATGTCCCGCGCCGTGCAATAGTCGATCCCGGGTGCGTAGGCTTCATACACCCCGCGTGCATCGCGCGGCATCGCAGCTGGGTATCCCCAAGGGAGGATCGGAGGCCAGTGGGTGCGTCCAGGCTGTCCCGTCAGGATGTTGTCATGCCAGGCATGCGAGGGGGTTTCGAGCAGTTCGGGGAAGCCGTCCCGGGTGTACCAGAAAGGCAGGTTGAGCGGAGCGGGTACCGTGCCGTGGGGGCCGGCCCCCACGCTGCGCACATAGCGGTAGCCGGCGTCCCACATGATGGCCAGAATGCGGTCGTGTCCAGCAAACCCGCGCGTATGTCCGCCAGGCGCCGTCAGGCCAATCACCGGTCGCCCGAAAGTGTCTTCAATCCGTTCTTTGGCATCGGCCAATTCATATCGCAGAGCTGCGGTGTCACCCCGCTCATCGAGTTCGATCAGGTTCGGATGCGTGAAAGTGTGGCATTGGATTTCAAAGAGGGGATGGTCGAGCAAGGCGCGCAGTTCCGGGCCGGCCAATTCCAGCATTTTGGCAACCAGAAAAAAGGTGGCCGGGACTTCCCGCTCCAAATGTGTATGGACAACCGCCTGCACTCCGGCCAGGAAATCCCGGACCCGGCTCGGGGCATAGTCGAATCCGCGCGTTCTCTTCTCCCACCAAGGATACACCGCTTCCGTGTCGTAGGCCGCTACATAGAACGACATGGTCTCATCTCACTGTCTGGTTTCCATACAAGCCCGACCCAGACAACCCACGATCACGGTGATTGGGGCAGATCGGGACGTTCCCGATAGTACAGGGAGACACCAGCAGGGCCAAAGCCGGGGTCCGACAATCCCGGCAACAGCGCGGCTGAGGAACAGCCCAAGCTCCCGGAGACCCCGTAGGGGCAAAGACGCAATGTCGTTGAGGTCCATGCATCCTGGGCGCGCGGCTTGCCTTCAGCCGCAACGCGCAGTGCTGCGTCCAGTGTATCCAGGCCTCCCTACCCCATGGCCCCGCGTGGCGGTCACGGCATGGCCGTCGCAACAAGGCAACGCGGAACGACGTGGCCGGAAAACACAGTGCCAGGGGCAAGGGCCATGTTGACCAGTGTCCGATTGCAAAGCTACAATAATGCATCGTCGGCCAGTATCCTCTGCTGGCATTGACAAAGTGGCCCCCTAGGTCGCATTCTCGACTTTGCGCCGAAGCCAGCCATCCGGTCTGGCCTTGCCCAATCATCCGGGAGGAATCTCACGTCCGCCAAACCCAATTTGCTGTTCATCATGGATGACCAGCACCGGTTCGACTTTCTAGGGCTTGCGCAGTCTGGCGTCACTACGCCTCATCTGGATGCGTTGGCGGCGCAGGGTACGCGCTTTACCCGTTGCTGTGTGAACGCGCCGCTCTGCGCGCCTTCCCGCATTGCGCTGGCCACGGGGCTGCATCCGTGGCGGCTGGGCTGTCTGGACAACCACTGCTATCTTCCTCGGCACATGCCCACCTACTACCAGCGTCTGCGTGACCAGGGCTATCAGGTGGCGTCCGCGGGAAAACTGGATCTGGCCAAGCCTGCGCCGTACAACGGACGCCAGGGCAGACGGGCCTGCAACTTTCAGTGGGGTTTCACGGACCCGCTGGAAACGGAGGGCAAGATGCATGCAGGGCGTGCCCCCCGTCCCGTGGGCCCCTATGGCTTTCATCTCGCGGAGCAAGGACTGTTTGAACGGTTCCGGGAGGATTATGCCCGTCGCAGCCAGGCGGGTTGGATCCAGGGCGTGTCTCACGATTCGGTGTTGCCGGAAGAGGCACACTCCGACAGCTGGATCGGTCAGCGCGCCCTGACATGGCTGGAGCATGTGGGGCCGGAGGAGCCGTGGCATCTCTTCGTGTCGTTTGTGGGTCCGCATGATCCCTTCGATCCCCCCACCCATTGGGCTGCGCGCTTCCGCCACAGCGTGATGCCGACGCCCGTCCAAGGCCCTGCGGTCGACAAGCCGGCTTGGGTGCAGTGCCGCCAGTATGCAATGACAGCCGCGGAGATCGAGCATACACGGCGGCAGTACACTGCCAACATTGCCCTGATCGATCACTGGGTGGGCCAGATGAGGGACATGCTGGCGGCACGCGGCATGGCGGACAACACCTATGTCGTGTTTGCGTCAGACCATGGGGAAATGCTGGGAGATCACCGGCTCTACACCAAGAGCGTGGCCTATGAAGGAGCCTTGCGTGTACCCCTGATTCTGGCCGGACCCGACATTCCTGCTGGCGGCGTGAGCCACACGCTGGTGGAACTGGCGGATGTAAATCCCACGCTCTGCGAAATGGCCGGCGTGCCCTATGTGGGCAGTGAACTGAACGCTCTGGATGCACGCTCCATTATGCCGAGCGTGCGGGACCCATCCCAAACGCACCGTCCGAACGCCTTGGCCCAGCTCCGGAATTTCACGGCCCTGCGCACAGAGACCCACAAGCTGATTGACAGCTACAACGATCGCACGGAACTGTATGATCTCGTGCAGGACCCGGGGGAATGCCACAATATCGCGGAGGAGTGCCCGCAGCTGGTGTCCGACCTGAGGGCCCAGATGCAGGCCCGGAGAGTGGAAGGCACCTGGCATCGCTGGTAAGGGTCAGGCGGGTGGTGGGTGCAAGCGCCGACAGGGCCAGTTTCGCTTGTGGGCGGTGGCCGCGCTGCTGCCCAAGGATGCGCAGTCCGTTCCCCCTCCATCCCTGCAGATCTCCCTGTCCTGCCAGTGCCGCGACTTGGACATGGACATCAGTCGTGATTTTTCCACCCTCCAAAGCAACGCAACAGTGTTGGCTCTAGGCGGGGTTTGGGGATTCGGAGTGTGCATCATGGGAGCCAAGCAGAACGGCTTCGGCGGCGGCGGCGGGAACACGTGCGGAAGTTATGGCCTGCATCAGGGTTGCGACACTGGGCAAGTCCTCCTGGGAGCATCTCTGCAACGCTGCAAAACAAAGATCCAGGCGTTCCGCGTCCAGATAGCACCGAGCCACGCCCATGAGAGATTCCACAAGGGTAGCTGCCCGTCCCTCGGCCCGCCCCTCCGCGTGACCCTCGGCCCGCCCCTCCGCATGGCCCTCGGCCCGCCCCTGCTTCTCCACCGAATACCAGTCGTGGAGATCAGGATCCCACCATTCCAACTGGTAGGCGTGTCCCCGCAGCCGGATGCCTAGAACTGCACTGTCCAGTTCACCATCCCGATTGGTCTCCATCGGTTGGTAGCATCCGGCCGCATCCAGCCGCCAGCCCTCCAGGGCCTGCGTCTCCTTGCGGGGGTCGAACAGCCAGAATTCCACCACCCCCATCCGGCGGCAGATTTGCCATTTTTCGCGCCGGTCCACTTGCTCGGTCTTCTCCGAAAGCACTTCCAGCACCAGCCGCGGCGGCCCCCACTCGGTCCAGGAACTGGATTTGAGATTTTGATGGGGCACGTGTCGGGGTGCGGGCGGCATGGACCACAGACCGACATCGAAGGCCACTTTCCGCCGGTACCCCGTCCCCTCCAGATACGCGGCGGGAATGGCATTGAACTCCAGGTCCGAGGTCAGGCGGTAGGCCAGCCCTTTCTCTTGCAGGTACCGTTCCATCTGCGCCCGCACATGCGCCAAGGTTTTGTTGTGGTTGTCAGACTGCAAAAGACGTACATCCTCCTCGACGAGATACGGGTCCTCGGTGAAGAGTTCGTGACCTCTCCGGGGACGCGCCGGATCTGCAGTTGCCGGAGCCGCCCACGCGTCCGGGGCGGTTCCCACCTTCAGTCTTGACATGGGTCCATCATCTCGGAATCTCGTTCCCGGGCCCTGCTTGTGTGGGCCTGCATTGCATACCCTCATTGTAGACCATGGACAGATCCGCAAATCCGGAAGTCCCGCCCGAGCCAATTCCCAGTCGCTTCAGGGGCCCACACAGGCGCCGGTGGGGAATGCGCTGCCCAGGATGCGCATGAAGCGCATCGGAGACTCCCCGGCAGTCACTGCAAGCCTGGGCCGGGCTTGCGGTTCCACTCCACGGGGGGTGACTTTCCGGCATAGGTGGGAATCAGCCTCTTGATCTTGGCTTGGGCCGAAGCGGGCCACCCCTGGGTGCCGTTCATGGACTGGGCCATGTATGCCTGCAGGGGGCCAGAGTATCGCTCGAATGGATGGAACCAAAGGGTGATGACCGTACGCCACTCGTCCGAATCGTTGGCGTAGGCGCCATGCAACAGGCGTGAGTCGCCTATCACCAAATCGCCAGCCCGGACCGGCACGGCTTCATCTTCAGGGATGGGGCGGAATGCAAGGTGCGTGGGATCGGTTGCCTTGCTTATCGCTTCCGCGTGGGCCTCCGGCACGGCATCATGCATGGCATGTCTGCGCCTGTGTGAACCGCTCAGAACTCTCAGACAGCCGTTGGCAGGCGAGGTGTCCACCAGATAATACATGAGGAAAATCTGCAACGTGGGCGCGGTGTAGCTGAGCGGATCATCCCAGCCCCCCCAGTCCTGATGCCAGAAGAGTGGGGGGGAATGCGGAGGTTTGCTGATGACATAGCCCGATGTGAACCTGGGATCCGCAATTCCCAATTCCGCCAGTTTGGTGAGGGCGGGTGTCCAGCCTGCCAGGTCCGCGAAGGAGGCATCGTCAAACACACTGATCATGCTGCCTGTGGACTTGCGGGCGGCGAAGTGTGCCTTGGGTTGGGCGGCGATCAGTCTTGACGTCGTGTCCTTGGCTTGTTGCAGCATTTCGGCGGACAGGACGTGGGCAAAGGTGACAAACCCTTTCTCCTCCAACTGGTGTCTGTTGTCGGTGCGCAATTCATTCTCCATGCTCTGTCCCCGATACATGCTTGCCCGCAGGTATGGCGCCACCACTTTCAGTGTGACGCATTCTGTGCCATGTGATGCCCTGAGGGGGTGTCTCCCCAGTCGTGCTGATCCCCGGTGACGCACGGGGAACTCGATGTTGCAGGGACAGGATTTCGTCCGCGCACGGCTGACCCTGCGCAGGGACCACAGCCACCGCGGTCCGACGGCGGGAATCCGTCCCTTGTCCACATAGGGGACGGGGGTCTTGGAGACCCAAGTCACACATGCGGGTGCACTCCCCAGCCTTTTTTAGCCTTCCGGTTCCAAGATCAGCCTGCTCCGGGCCAACTCCCTACATGCGGAAGGCTGCAATGCCAAACGCTTCATCTGTCCCTGCAGCCACAGGGAAAGTTGGTCGCAGTAGTGGGGGCTGCCGGCGTGGCCGGATTGACCGGCCGCATCCACAGCGTACAAGACAGGTTCCTGCACATCCAGTTCCGCCACCATGCGATAGTTGGCCCCTATGGCCGACATATAATTGGGATCCACTCCGGTATTGCACACGGTCACTCCGGAACCCCCTACCGCTTGCCTTCCCCTGTTCAGGAGATCGCCCAGTGCAGGCAAATACCCCAGGGGATGATCAAGGCGGATTTTATGCACCCGGCCCCATAGCCACTCTTCTGGATCCGGGCCCAGTTCAGCGCTGAGCTTCTGCCACGCCTGCAACACGGTGTCGATGATGACACGGCGCCGTCTGCCACTTGTGGCAAACCAGCCGGTGGCATTGCTCTGTAGCAGCCGTACAGCCAGCCCTGCAATGCCACCGGCAAGATACGGGGCGGTACGCGCGGAAAAGCGCTCAGCCGCCACAACTTCCTGCCACAGGATGAAGAATGTCTCGAACAGTGTGCCGCCCACGGTGTCAGGCTCCATGCGTCCGTTCCAGTCTCCCCATATGCCCAGCGCCGCGCGGACCTGCCAGTCCGGCGCATCCGCCAGCAGGGCTTGCAACGCGGGCAGGCATTCCTGGGCCCGTAGCGACAAGGTGTCCATTTGCCAGCGCATGCAGTCCTCCGGCAAGACCTGGGCTTCCGCGTCAAGCAATTGGCGGATGCGCCGGGCACGATAGCCGCTGGCCCACGTTCCGGACAAGGGAAAGGGATAGTCGTTGCCGGCCGTACGATTGTTGGCCGTGCGAATCCAGCCCCCGGCCGGATCAGACAGGGCGGGCAGGCCGGCAAAGGGAATGACCCCCTGCCAGGCGTCGTCGAGATCCCAGCCGCGCCGGAAACCCCGGTGCGCGCGGGTGCGCAGGGGGATGTGACCGGTACATTGATACCCAATGTGTCCTTGGGCGTCCGCAAACACCATGTTTACCGTGGGCACTTTCCAGTCTTGCAGGGAACTGCGGAATTCATGGCAGTTGCGGGCCCGGTTGGTGTTCATCATGGCGCCAATCTCAAGACCTGCGGCCCCGTCCGGGGCTTTGGTGTGGGCCCCCATCCATTTCAGAGAGACTGGCCCAAGGCTCCGGGCGAAGCCAGGCAGCAAGCGGTTCACGATGGGCCCGTTGGGCGAGACCTCAACCCGCAACTCCATCGACTCCTGATCGCGTACACGGATCTCTTCCATGTGCACTTCCGCCGGAACCCACTGCGTCCCGGCCCTGAAGCAGCCAGGATGCTGGGGATCCGTCCTTTCCAGGTACAGGTCTCGTTGGGAGCAAATGTTGTTGGTGATGCCCCAGGCCACGTCCATGTTGCGTCCAAAGAGGATGCCTGGCACTCCAATGTACCCGGCTCCAGCCACATTGAGCCCGGAAGCGCCGTGCAAGTGGGCTTCATACCAGCACGAGACGGCATTGAAGGCAATGTGGGGGTCGCTGGCCAGGAGCGGATGTCCATGGGCTGTGCGCTCGCTTGCCACTGCCCAATTGTTGCTGCCGATTCCATCCTGGGGGTCCCCTACGGCTTGCCCGGCCCGCCCTGACGTCCTGTGCGAATGCGGTCCCTGGGGCAGAATGCTTTCCGCGTCCGCCTCCCCTTCCAGATAGGCCTGGAACAGTGCATCGTGGTCCAATTCCCGTCTCGCCAGTTCTGGCATGACAATCACGTCCAGCCGGACCGTGAGATAGCATTGAAATTCGACCCATATGGACAAGGTGTCAACCGGGTCCCAAGGCTCGGGGCGATAATCAAGCAATGCGAACTCGATGGGCAGGTTCCTGCGGCTTTCCTCCCGTACCTGATTGATGCCGGCGGCGAATGCCACCAGGCGCTGGCCCACCTGCGTGTCCAAGGTCTCCCACTGGGCCAGCGCAATGCGCCTGAAGCCAATCGTGCGGGCGGCAATGTCTCTGTCCAAAGCCCCCATGGCGCCACCAGTGGCCCTGGGGCGAGCCGCATCCCCCAGAATCTCAGCCAGGCGGCCTTGGGCCTGCCGCCGATAATAGTCAAGCTGCCACAGTCGGTCCTGGGCCATGGCGTATCCGTAGGCAAAATACAGATCCTCGTCCTGGTCGGCAAAGATGTGAGGCACCCCGCTCTTGTCCCGGTGGATTTCGGCCGGGGCCTGAACCGGGGCCCGGCACGTCCCTTGCATCTTCGGCAGCCGCCGGGACAATTGCTCCTGCCACCAGGCATGAAATTCTCGCGAGACCAGGTTTCCGGTCTGGCAGGCCTCTTCAATGGAGGCGCCCCGACCCAAGCGGGAGAGCAAGACCGCGGGTTCCACCGGGCCCATTCGGGCTTGGCCTTGTGCCTTTGTTCTATCGTCCATATGGCTGGTTTCCCCTTGTGTGCGCATGCCCTGCCTGCCGGTGCCGATCCCAGGTGGCCTGAGACATGGCAACCAGAGCCGCTGGTTTGGGCTGCATCTGGCGAGAGTGCGAAAGGGAATGTGGGCGTCTGGTCAGACATGTCTTTGCGCTCCCTGCCATTCCTCTGTCCAGGTCCGGCGGCCGCCGTCGACTTTCACATTCGCAACACCCTCATTGTCGGCATGGTGACCGACTTCCCTGTGTGCCCATATTGCCTTGACAGGCTGAATGGGGCAAACAGCATCCATGCTGGGATGCAGGCTCCCGCTGGTGACCGGGAACCTGCATCACTCCATGACGCTGCGGATGATCGGGCCCTTGCACGCACGCTTCCGGTGGGCAGGTCTGTCCCTGGAGTCCCCTTCCCGGCATTTCCTGCCCTGGATGCATTGCGAACGGATCGACCAGGGCGTGTGTGCAAACTGCCACCGGAGCCGAATCGAGCCGATGTGCCGCATGGCCCGGCAGTTCTCCGCCGGCTTTGCGTAGCGGGTGGCGATGCGGCGGAATTGCTTCACCCGGTGGTGCGTCCGGTACACGGCGCGGTCCAGGCCCCCCGGTCGTTGCCCCGCCCCGCGAGGCATCCATGCCTCAAACACGGTGGCCTCCTGCAGCTGTCCCGGTGCCCGCGGTCCGGACATGGCCCTTCGTGCCCCCGCCGCGGGAAGGGCCTAAGGCGGGGTCTGCGCCCCCCGTGTGGCACCAGCGTGCGTGCGCATCCGCACGCGGTCGCCGCCATCCACATCATGGCCGGCCCCCGCCCGCTGCTCCGCGGCATCGACCGGCCGTTGCACCTCGGCCAGAAGGCCGGCCCAGAGGCCCTGCCGGCGCCCCCGACAAACCCGGCTGGTCCCCGTCCGCCAAGGACCGCAGGGCACCGGCAGATCCCGCCCGGGCGCAGCCCCCACCGGAGGCCATGGATGAGGGGCGAGGGTCTTTGCGGGGCCGTCCAGTCGCCGCGTCCCAGATGCCTCCCTCCTCCTCGGCGCGGGCTCGTGGGCCTCAGTATAACCTCGCGGCGGAAGCTTGCACACACGCCCTAGTCTGTGTCGTGTGTTCCGGGGTTGATTGCAGAGGGATTCACGATGTCCCTCGCTTGTGTTTCCGGTCTGTTCCCGCCATGGCGGAAACAGGGATGGCGAAGCGCCGTTCCGGGAGTTGCCTCGACTCGTCATGGCAATCGTGTCTCGGAGAGTCAGGGCCTGATGCAAGACAGGTCTGCACGGAATCCCCTCCCGCTGGGAGCCGCAGGCCACCCAGGAATTCTGAGAATTGCCTGGCCACCTGCAGGGCACTGACGCGGAATCATGGGCGCCCCGAGACCGCACTCCAGGAGGAAGGTCAGAATGAAATAGGCAAGGACATCCAGGGGGCTGCAGCCGCCAAGTGGAGGAAAGCGCGCAACGGTCGCGCCACCGTCCCCCACGGCAATGTGCGGCCAAGACCGGCCACGGGTCCGGAGGCCGCACGGCCCCCAAGACTTGCCGGCACAGGATGCCCCGCGGATTGGTTCTGCACGCCCAGACAGGGCGGCAAGATTGTTTGGATGGCCGGAGGCCTTAGATGGCCTTGTCGTCCGTTTCGCCCGTGCGAATGCGGATGGCCCCTTCCACAGGCAAGACGAAGATCTTGCCGTCCCCCACATTGCCGGTGGCGGCCGCGTCCCGAATGACTTCGCAGGCCCGCTCGGCCTGATCCGCAACCACGAACACTTCGATCTTCAGCCGCTGCAGCATATCGGTCTCCGCTCCCGTGGAGCCGCGGCCTCTGAATACCCGTGTACGTTGTTGGCCGCGCCCTGTCACCTGTGACACGGACAAGCCACGGATGCCCGCGTCATTCAAGGCGATTTTGACCTCTTCCAGCTTTTCAGGGCGAATGATGGCTTCGATTTTCTTCACAGTGTCCCGCACCCATGAGGTTGATGGTCTAGAACTGACAACACGCTGCTGAGATATGGAGTATAGCCTAACTTATGTATCCCTGCTCGCCATGCTCGGAAATGTCCAGGCCTACCGACTCCTCCTCGGAGGAAGCCCGCACCCCCATGATCAGGTCCACGACCTTGAAGATGATCCAAGTCATGCCGAATGCATAGATCCAAGTGACGACAGTGGCGATGACCTGGGTCACGAACTGGCTGGGATTGCCATTCAACAACCCGCCGCTGGCCAGCGTGGTGGAGGCGAAGAGCCCCACGGCCAAGGCGCCCCAGGTGCCAGACATGCCATGGATGGCCCAGACATCCAGCGAATCGTCCACCTTGTAGTGGATCCGGAGTTCAGCGGCAAAGAAGGACACAATGGCGGCCACGATGCCGATGACGAGGGCCGGCATGACCTCCACGAAACCGGCGCCGGGCGTAATGGCCACCAAGCCCGCCACGGCTCCGGAAGCTGCTCCCAGGGCGCTGGGTTTCTTGACCACGAACCAGCCTAGGATCATCCAGGTCAAGGCCCCGGCGGCGGCGGCGGTGTTGGTGGTGACAAGTGCATTGACCGCGACGCCGTCCGCGGCCAAGGCGGAGCCGCCGTTGAAGCCAAACCAGCCGAACCAGAGCAGACCGGTGCCCAGCAGTACAAACATCAGGCTGTGCGGTTCCATGGGCACGCGCCCGTAGCCTGCGCGGCGGCCGATGATCAGGGCCGCGGCCAGGGCGCCGACCCCGGATGACATGTGGACCACATTGCCGCCGGCAAAGTCCAGCGGGGCGGGGTCCAGTGTGCTCAGCCAGCCACCCCCCCATACCCAGTGGGCGATCGGTGCGTACACCAGAGTGGACCAGAAGACGACAAACACGAGGAAGGCCCTGAACTTGATCCGTTCGGCAAAGGCTCCCGCCAGCAAGGCCGGGGTGATCGCGGCGAACATGCCTTGGAACATCATGAACAGCAAGGCGGGAATGTCCAGACCATCTGGGGGCTCCAGTCCCACGCCGCGCAGACCCAAGTGCTGCAGGTCGCCGACAATGCCCCCCAGACTGTTGGAGCTGAAGGCCAGGGAATACCCCCACAGCACCCAGACCACACCGACGACGCCCATGCAAATGAAACAGTGCATGACGGTGGCCAGGACATTCTTGACGCGGACAAGACCACCGTAGAAAAGCCCAAGACCCGGAATCATCAGCATAACCAGCGCCGTCGAGACCATAATCCAGGCCGTGTTTGCACCGTTCATGGTTGTTTGCCCTCTCTGTTCCTCGTGTGTGCCGACAGCAATGCCTCTCGCATTCAGCATGTGTATTGTTCACAACCTGCCAGAGCTTTCCTTATGCAAATGGCACAAACAAAGGCGAGCAAGTATGGGCATTGTTGACAAGATCACATGTGCAAGACGCGGCTGCAGGGGCTTGCGAGACAAGGCTTTGCCGCGCACAGACCACCATGCTCCCCGCGACGCAGTCAGAAGCGGGTCTTGCTTTGCCGCGGGACCGAAACCCGAAAAGAATGATCCGCAGAGGACCCAATCCTTGACCAGGGTGGACACGAATTGAAGCAACAGCCCAACGGGAGATGCATCCGTCATGTCCTTTGCCGTTCTGAGACCCGTTAGTCTCGGAATTGGGCTGTCACGCCGGGACCCTTGTCGTGGAAGCACCATGGGGACTGTGCCAAGGAACAGCATTGACTTTCCTGCGCCAGGGACTGCCATCTCCTGTCAGGACCATTCTCTGGAGTGTCAATCCCAGTGCCTGCACAGTGCAATGGAAGGGCAAACACCGTGCCGTGCGGCCTCTCCATTTTGGCAGGCAGCGTCTCCTGTCCTTATAATCCCATCGTATTTCTTGCCAATGGCGAGGGTGTGCTGTGGCCCGGATGTCCAGTGCACAATGGGGGAAGCCAGTGAAAGTCTGGCACTGTCCCGCAACGGTAAGGCCCCAGATGGCCAAGTCCGACTGCCCGCCTGCGCCGATGGCTCGGTCCGACCTTAGGGGTTGGTGCCTTCGTGGAACGAGGCCGACGAGTCAGACGATCTCTGATGCCTGCCTGGTGCAGGTTTTCGTTTCCTGGGGCACGGCTGCTGTCGGCTCGTCAGCACCTGTGCGAGGAGACAGAGATGACATTCCAGCGCCTGCGTATCGCGATAGTGTCCTGCGGGGTGGCCTGGGCCGTTCTGCTTTCCGGTTGCACTGTGGAGATGCCTCCCACCGCACCGCCAGCCTCGGGCGAGGACTGTGTGCAAGCCTACGACGCAGGCACGGACTACTTCCCCCACAAGACCCCAGTGGAGTTCGCGGAGGGCTTTGCCCTTACGTATTTCAACAACTACAAAGTGCTGGAGGTCCTGGCCCCGTGGCCCGGCGCAGAAGCCTCCGAGACCTATCTGCTGGTCCAGTGCGGCACGCCACGACCTTCCGGGTTTGACAAGGCCCACACCATCGAGGTGCCAGTGGACTCGCTGGTTGCGCTATCCACCACCTATCTGTCCCACTTGGAAATTCTGAATGCCGTGGAGGTGTTGGTGGGACTGGAGAATGATGCCTGGGTCTACTCTGAGGGCATCCGCAAACGGGTGCAGGACGGCGCAGTGCAGGTGGTAGGCGGGGGTGCCGCTGTGGACTTGGAGACCGTGCTGGTACTGAACCCGAACCTGATCATCGCCTACAGCACGGGGGTTTCCGACAGCGACGCTCATCCCGTGCTGCGGGCCGCGGAGCAGAAGGTGTTCCTGAACACCGAGTTCCGAGAACCCACCCCCCTGGGCCGGGCCGAGTGGCTCAAGACCACGGCGGCTTTCCTCAATCGGGAAGCCGCGGCCGATGTCTATTTCAATGAGATAGTGGAAGCCTACAGGGAATTGGCAACTGCAGCGCAGGGAGAGACAGAAAAGCCTACCGTCTTTGTCAACACGCCGTGGGAAGGGGTGTGGTACATGGCGGGCGGCAACAGCTATGTGGCCCACTATCTGGCCGACGCTGGCGCAACCTACCTATGGGGCCAGGACCCGTCCACAGGGGCCCTGTTTCTGGACTTTGAAGAGGTCTTTGCACAGGCGCAGGATGCGGAGTACTGGCTCCATGTCGGCGGGTATCCGGACCGGGCGTCCCTGGCCAGTGTGGATCCCCGCTTCGCCGAGTTCGCCGCCTTCAAGGCCGGGAAGCTCTACAACCCAGACTTGCGCACCTCCGACCTGGGGGCCAGTGACCTGTTCGAAGGAGCCGTCGTGCGCCCACACTGGGTGCTGGCGGACCTGATCGCCCTCTTCTACCCGCATCTGCTGCCCGATCACGAGTTCGTGTACTACCGGCAGCTGAGCGAATGAGCCGCCGGTCCCGCGCCCGTGAGGCCGCATCTGCCGCCGCGCCTGCACAGGGCCTTTTGCGCTTGGTCGGGCTTGCGGTGATGGCCTGGGCGGCCAGCGTCTTCATTGGCTCCATCCACATTCCGCTGGCCGATGTCGGACGTGTTCTGATCGGAGCCGATCCTGCCCAGGCAGTATGGCGGGATGTGATTCTCCTGATTCGGGTGCCCAAGGCCCTGACGGCTGTGCTGGCGGGTGCCGCGCTGGCAGTGGCGGGACTGCAGATGCAGACCCTGTTCCTGAATCCCCTGGCGGGCCCCTTTGTGCTGGGCATCAATGCCGGGGCCAGTCTGGGCGTGGCGCTGGTGGTCCTGATCACGGGGCCTTCCATTCTGCGGATGAGCGGATCTCTGCTCTTCCTCAACCAGGCAGGGACGGTGGGCGCCGCAGTGCTGGGGGCCGCTGCCGTGCTGCTGCTGGTCGTGATGCTGGCCCGGCGCACCAGTGTGGTGTCTCTGATCGTGCTGGGCCTGATGGTCAGTTACGCCGTGGGCGCCATGGTCAGTTTGCTCATGTACTACAGCCTGCCGGCCAACGTCCAGGCATTCATTGCCTGGTCCTTCGGATCCTTTGGGGGGGTGACCTGGCGGGAACTCAGCGTCTATGTGCCCGTGGTGCTGGGTGGTCTGGGCTTGGCCTTCCTCTCCATCCGGCCTCTGAACGCCTTGCTGTTGGGGGAGGAGTATGCCTATTCCATGGGCATCAACGTGCTGCAGGCTCGCTGGCTGATTTTGATTGGCGCCTCTGTGCTGGCCGGCACCATCACGGCCTACGCGGGCCCCATCGCGTTCATCGGCGTGGCCACGCCACATCTGTGTCGCACCTGGCTGCGCACCTCCAATCACCAGTGGTTGGTCCCCGCCTGCATCTTGCTGGGCGGCACTGTCGCCTTGGTGGCCGACCTGATCGCCCAGATGCCCGGCTTTCCAGTGGCTTTGCCCCTCAATGCCGTGACGGCCCTGCTGGGAGCTCCGGTAGTGATCTGGGCTCTGCTGCGCCGCCAAAACACCTTGACCCCATTTGCTTCCTGAAGGGTCAGACCATGGCGCCGGCAGTCTCCTTGTCCCATCTGGACATTGGCTTTTCCGCGCATGCCGAGCCCTTGCTGAAGGACTTCTCTGCGGAGCTGCGCTCCCAGGAACTGGTGTGCCTGATGGGCCCCAATGGAGCGGGGAAGACCACGCTGCTGCGCACCCTGCTGGGTCTGCATCCGCCCCTGCAGGGCGCCGTGCATGTCGCAGGGCAGGAGCTGGCTTCCCTGAGCCGGCGCTTTCTGGCGCAGCACATCAGCGTCGTGCTGCCGGGCCGCATTGCAGCCGGACAACTGACTGCCGAGGAACTCGTGGCTCTGGGCCGCCTGCCCTACACTCGCTGGAGCGGGCGCTATGCAACCCAGGACCTCCAAATGGCCCTGGAGGCCTTGGCCCGGGTGGAGGCGCTGGAATTCCGGCACCGGCGGGTGGCGGAACTGAGCGATGGGGAACGGCAGCGGGTGCTGATTGCCAGAGCCCTGGCTCAGGACACGACGCTCCTGCTCATGGATGAACCCACCGCGTTTCTGGACATTGCCCACCGCATCCACATCACCCAACTGTTGCAGCAGCTGGCCCATGAGGGCAAGGCCATCCTGATGATCACGCACGATCTGGATCTGGCCCTGCACTACGGAGACCGGCTCTGGCTCTGGGATCCAGGCGGACGGCAGATGCACATGGGGATCCCCGAGGAGCTGATGCTTTCCGGTGCGCTTCCCCAGGTGTTCGCGGCCGGGGACATTCGGCTTGATCCCGCCACTGGCGCTCTGCAGCGGCCCGCACCCGCGGGGCCTTCCATTTGTGTGACTGGCGACCTGATGGCTGTCACCTGGGCCGGGCGGGCCCTGAACCGCAAGGGATTTTCCGTCACGGCCAATCCCGAGGCAGCCCTGATGCATGTCTGCTACAGGGCTGCCTCGCGGGACTGGCGACTCACGGATGCCCAGGGGGCAGAGTTTGCCTGCCCGGAACTGTCTGGTGTGCTTGATCGGCTGCCTCCCGCGATCGATGGTTGCAGCTGACCGCGGTCCTCTCCCGGGACAGAGCCTCCTGCAGTCTCGCTCGCATCGGCCCGGGTGACTTTCTGCCTGGGAGTCTGCGCCGTGGACATCTCGGGAGGCAACGCCTGCCCGGTTGGCTCTGTAGGTGTCTGCCTCCCCCTCTCGACCTCCGGGAGAGGGGGCTTCGCCCCCAAGGCAGGGGGCAGTCGCTTGGGGCAAGCCTCGTCCCGCACTTGACAGTTGCCGGCAAAGCGTGATAGAAGAGTGTGCTCTGACTGGAACCGGTTTTTGTGTCGAGGGCGGTTTCCGCCGTCCGCGTCTCGTGGTGCGAGGTGGTGTGCTCGCTTGCGGACCGCGTCAGCCTCTGGGTTGCACCTGTAAGGTTGTGCGTATGAGGGTTGCCGCCACACCGGTACCGCGTCGGCCCTTGCGCGTCCATGGATGCAGAAGATGTCCGTGCATTGTGCCGCAATGGGCAACGCGAACTTGGACGCCATCCTTTTTTCGCTGCAGCACAAGGAGAATTCAGCCATGTCGAAATTCCTGCAATTGATGTTGGTGGCAGGATTGGCCATCCTGCTTCTGGCCGCCTGCGGCCAGGCGGAGGCGCCAGTGCCTGAGCCTGCCGACAGTGTCCAGACTGCGCCGGCCCCACCAGCCAGCGAGGGAGGGTTCAACGAAGCGCCGATGCTGGCCGAGCAGGTGGCCGCCGGCACTTTGCCCCCCGTGGATGAACGCCTGCCGGTGGAACCCTTGGTGATAGAGCCCTACAACGAGATTGGCCAGTACGGGGGCACCTGGCACCGGTACGACACGTCGTCGTCCGGCTCCCATTTCGTGATGGCCATGTACGCCTACTCCCCGGTGCACTGGGTGCAGGACGGCCTGGACAAGCGTCCCGGCCTGGCCAAGGGGTGGGACAACAATGACAACAAGACGGAATGGACACTGTACCTGCGCGAAGGCATGAAATGGTCCGACGGCGATGATTTCACGGCCGACGACTTCATGTTCTGGTGGGACGACATGGTTCTCAACGAAGAGCACTCCGATGTCCCGCCCGATTACATGAAGTCCGCCGACGCGGTCACGGCCGTGACGAAGGTGGATGACTACACGCTGCACTTCGCCTTCTCGGATCCGTCACCCCTGTTTCTGGACCGCTTGGCCATGTGGCCCAACGGCACCATTCCCGGCAACGAGAAGCTGTTCGTCCCGGAGCACTACCTGCGGCAGTTCCATCCCGCCTACTCGGACGAGGAGACCTTCGAGGTCCTGGACGAGAAGCTGAATTGGCCCAGCAATCCGGAGGCGCCGGTGCTGAATCCATGGATGCCTGTCCATTACGATCCAGGCACCCGCCTGCTGCTGGATCGGAATCCCTACTACTACGCGGTGGACCCGGCCGGCAACCAGTTGCCTTACATTGACACTGTGGACATGACGTACGTCGAGAACCTGGAGGTGTCGAAGCTGCGGGTCATTGCCGGTGAGCAGGAGATTTGCGGACGGCCCTGCCGTTATCAACCCTTGAGCGAACTCTCGGTCTTCCGCGACGCCGAGGCGAGCGTCGGCTTCAAGACCTATCTCTGGGATCAGGGGGGCGGTGCGTCCTTCCTCCTCTATCCCAACTGGACCCATCAGGATCCGCAAAAGCGGGCCCTGTATCGCGACCGGGATTTCCGGCTCGGCCTGTCGCATGCCATCGACCGAGTGAAGATCCAGAAGATCGTGTATTTCGGCACGGGCGAATTGACGACGGGCACGATGAGTCCGAAGGCGATTGAGTTCACGGCCAACGACACGGGAAAGGATCTCTACCGCCAATGGCGTGATCTGGGAGTGGAGTTCGACCTGGATCGGGCCAATCAACTGCTGGATGCCTCCGGGGCGGTCGACGCGGACGGCGATGGCTTCCGCGACTTGCCCAGCGGCGACGACTTGACCTTGCGGATTGACTGTTCCGCCGGCGGCCTGGAAAACAAGGCCAACGCCCAGAACGTCGAAATCGTCAAGGAGGGATGGGAGGCGGCCGGCCTGAAAGTGCAGGTCAACGCCGTGCCCGACGAGCAGCTGGGAGTCATGCAGGACAATTCCGAGTTCGACATTCGCAGCTGCTGGGGCCTGGGCGATGGCCCCAACTTCCTCGTGTTTCCCAATTGGGTCATTCCCGTCGACAACAATCGCTGGGCCCCGCTGTACGGAGCCTGGTACAAGGTGATTGGCACCGAGAAGGAAGGCACGGAATTGGACCAGGAGCCGCTGGACCGCAATCCTCCCCGCGAGGAGCCCGGCGAGGGCGATCCGGTGTGGCGCCTGTGGGAGCTCTACAATGCCGCCCGGGTCGAGCCCGATGACGCCACGCGCCTGGCCTTGAGCCAGGACATCATTCGCGTGCATGTGGAAGACGGGCCTTTCGTCATCGGCACCGTGGCCAACACCCCCACCATTGTCGGGCATCTCGACACCGTGGGGAACTTCCCTTCCTACGAGCAGCTGGGATTGGGTGGCTTTACCGGCCCCTGGATCATGGTGTATTTCGGAGCCGTGTATCCGGAACAGATGTATTTCAAGAAGTAGCCCCAGATGATGCCGGGGGCTGGTCCGGGGATGCGGCTGGCCCCTGGCGCAGTGTGCCGGCGCGACCGACAGAATCCGGGAATCCGGGTGCCGTCTGTGTGGGGCCGCGGCGCGCATTGATGGCTCATGCACCCTGATCCTGGCCTGTGCTAGACGATGCTCGCCTATTTCCTGCGCCGCGTGGTCTACATGATCACGACCCTGATCATGATCTCTTTCACCGGCTTCTTCATCATCAACTTGCCGCCCGGCAGTTACATCGACGTGTTTCAGGCCCAACGCCAACTGCAGGGCACACATACGGCAGAGGCCGAACTGGAGGCCCTCAAGCGCCGGTATGGCCTGGACAAGCCCATCTACGTGCAATACCTGATTTGGGTCCGGGGCTTCGTGCGCGGGGATTTCGGACGCTCGTTTCAATACAACCGGGAAGTCAGCGAACTGATCTGGGAGCGTCTGGGCTTCACGGTGGCCATCGCCACCGGATCGCTCGTTTTCATTTGGCTGGTGGCCATCCCCATAGGGATCTATACGGCCACCCATCAGTACTCCTGGGGGGACAATCTGGCCACCTTCGTCGGCATGGCCGGGCTGTCCATTCCGGATTTCATGCTGGCGCTCATCTTGATGGTGGTCATCCAGAAAGTGTTCGGGTTTACCGTGGGCGGCCTCTTTTCCCGTGAGTACATCGATGCGCCCTGGAGTGTGGGGAAACTGGTGGATCTGCTGAAACACCTCTGGGTCCCCGTCATCGTGGTGGGCACGTCCGGCACGGCAGGGCTGATGCGCATCATGCGCGGCAATCTGCTGGACATTCTCAACATGCAATATGTCCAGGCCGCGCGGGCGCGCGGCTTGCGCGAAGCCACCGTCGTGATCAAGCACGCCGTGCGCAACGCCATTCATCCGCTGATCATGCTGCTGGGCCTGAGCCTGCCGTCCATCATTTCCGGCTCCCTGGTCGTGTCCATTGTCCTGGGCCTGCCGACCACCGGCCCCCTGTACTTCAATGCCTTGCGTCAGCAGGACATGTACCTCGCGGGCACCTTCCTCATGTTTTTGGCCCTCATGCTGGTCCTGGGCAATTTCCTGGCGGACATGTTGTTGAGCGTCATCGATCCGCGCATCCGGTACGAATAGGCGACGCCATGGCGGAACAGACGCTTTCCACGCCCTCCACTTTGCCGAACCGGCCGGCCATGCCCGCTGCGTTCCCGGCGGCGGCCGGGATCCCCAGCGACATTGGGCAACTCCCCCTGTGGCGTCTGATAGGGAAGCGGTTTGTGCGCAATCGCCTGGCCGTGGGCGGCGGATGCGTGCTGCTGTGCCTCTATGCCATCATCCTGTTCGCCGAGTTCGTGGCGCCTTACGACCATTTGCTGTCCAATGAGGACTTTGTCGCGCGGGCCCCGCAACTCCCGCGCTTCGTCGATGCGGGAGGCGGCTTCCATTGGCGCCCGTTCGTCTACGGCACCACCACCGTCCTGGACACGCACAACCTGGATTGGGTGCATGAAGACGACACCACCCAGCTCTATCCCTTGCAGCTGTTCGTCAAGGGCCAGCCCTACAAGCTGTGGGGCTTGATTCCCGCCGACCGCCACCTGTACGGCGTGGCCGAGCCCGGCACGGTGTTCCTTCTGGGCACGGATCGGCTGGGACGGGACTTGTTCTCCCGCATTGTCTTCGGCGGCCGCATTTCCATGACTGTGGGCCTGCTGGGCGTGTCCTTGACCATCGTGCTCGGCGCGCTGACGGGCACCGCGTCCGGCTATTTCGGCGGCATCGTGGACACCATTATCCAGCGCAGCATTGAACTGCTCATGTCCTTCCCCAGCATTGCGCTGTGGGCGGCCTTGGCGGCGGCCTTGCCGGCCGACATCACGATTGTGGGCCGTTTTTTCCTGATCAGCGTCATTCTGTCCCTGATAGGGTGGACCAGCCTGGCCCGGCAGGTGCGCGCCAAGGTCCTGGCATTCCGCGAAATGGAGTTCACGGCGGCCGCGGCCGCCGCCGGCGCCACCCACCTGCGCATCATTCTGGTCCACATGCTGCCCAACGCCTTGAGCCACATCGTGGTGATCGCGACCCTGGCCATTCCCGGCATGATCCTGGCCGAAACGGCCCTCAGCTTCCTGGGACTGGGCATCTTGCCCCCCGCGGTCAGCTGGGGCACCCTGCTGCGGGATGCCCAGACGGTCGGGGTGGTGATCAAGAAGCCCTGGCTCATGCTGCCGGGGACGTGCGTCATCATGACGGTGCTCAGCTTCAACTTTCTGGGCGACGGCATCCGCGATGCCGTCGATCCGTTCGCCCTCTAGTCTCGGCTGGCCCGTGCAGGCGCGCATGGCGGCTCCATCGGATGTCATCCTCCGCATTGAGGGTCTGCATACGCACTTCCATACGGAAAGCGGTGTGGTCCGGGCCCTGGAGGGCGTGGACCTGACGCTCGGCCGCGGCCAGGTGCTGGGCATCGTCGGCGAAAGCGGCTGCGGCAAGAGCGTGACGGCCCAATGCATCATGAACATGGTGCCCAGCCGCGGGCGCATCGCCCAGGGCCGCATTCACTACTACCCGCGCGCGCACGGCGCGATGGACGCCATTGAAATTTCGCGGCTGGACCCCAAGAGCCGGGCCATGCGCCGGTTGCGCGGCAATGAGATTGCCATGATTTTCCAGGAGCCGATGACCTCGCTGGATCCACTGTACACGGCAGGCAGCCAGATCATGGAAGCCATCACCCTGCACCAGGAAGTCAGCAAGGCGGAAGCCCGGGCCTTGGCCGTCCACGCCTTGGATCGCGTGAAGTTGCCCGAACCCCAGCGCGTCTTCGCCAGCTATCCGCACCAACTGAGCGGCGGCCAGCGCCAGCGCGTCATGATCGCCATTGCCCTGAGCTGCAATCCTTCCCTGCTGATTGCCGACGAGCCGACCACGGCGCTGGACGTGACCACGCAGGCCCAGATCCTGGACTTGATGCAGGCGTTGCAGGCGGAGACCCATATGAGCATCATCTTCATCACGCATGATCTGGGCGTGGTCGCCGAAATGTGCGACGAGGTGGCGGTCATGTATCTGGGCAAGGTCGTGGAGCAGACCGATATCGACACCGTTTTCCACGCGCCCAAGCACCCCTATACACAGGCGCTGCTGCGTTCCATGCCCCGATTGGACGCGGCGGAATACCATCGTCTCTCCGTGATTGCCGGGAGTGTTCCGGACCCGTCCCTGATTCCCGCGGGCTGTGCGTTCCATCCGCGCTGCCCCGATTTCATGCCGGCCGTGTGCGATGCCCGTGAACCCCCACTCATAACGGTGACTCCTGACCAGCATGTGCGCTGCTTTCTGTACGCGGACGACGCCGGAAACCCACTCTGAAGACGGCTCCTGGCCTTATGACCCCCTCCTTGTCCGCCGTCCCGCCGCATGGCAGCTCCTCTCCGGGAGACGCGGCGCCTGAGTACCTCTTGCAGGTCCGGCATCTCACAATGCACTTTCCGATCAAGAAGGGGTTTCTGCAGCGCACCGCGGGACACGTCTATGCGGTCGACGACGTCTCCTTCGTGGTCCAACGGGGCACCATCTTTGGGCTGGTGGGCGAGAGCGGGTGCGGCAAGAGCACTACGGGCCGTTGCATCGTGCGCCTGCTGAAGGCCACGGCGGGAGAAATCATCTTCCAGGCCCCGGGCGCGGCCCCCGTGCATATGGAGGCCCTGAGTCACGATGCACTGCGGGCCATGCGCCGACATATGCAGATTGTTTTCCAGGACCCATACGCCTCGCTCAATCCGCGGCTGACCCTGAAACAGATCGTGTCGGAGCCGTTGGTTATCAACCGGATCTGCCAGGGGCAGGAGTTGCAGGATCGCGTGGCCGCCCTGTTGCGGGATGTGGGCCTCAGCCCGGAATACATGAATCGATATCCGCACGCCTTCAGCGGCGGCCAGCGCCAGCGCATCAGCCTGGCGCGGGCGCTGGCCCTCCATCCCGAATTCATTGTGGCCGACGAGCCCGTCTCCGCGCTGGACGTGTCCGTGCAGGCGCAGATCCTGAACCTGATCAAGGAACTGCAGGAAACGTTCGATCTGACCTATCTCTTCATCGCCCACAACATGAGCGTCATCAAGCACGTGTGCGACGAGGTGGCAGTCATGTACGTGGGCCAGATCGTGGAAATGGCCACCACACAGGCCCTCTTCACCCACCCCCTGCATCCCTATACGGAAGCCCTGCTGATGGCAATCCCGGCGCCGGACCCGCGCCGGCGGGCGCAGCGGATTGTGCTGGAGGGCGACGTGCCCAATCCCGCCAACCCGCCGCCGGGATGCCACTTCCATTCCCGGTGCGCATACGTCCAGGATGTCTGCGTTGCCGAAGCCCCTCCTCTGCAAGAGCACAGCCCCGGACATTTCGCCCGGTGCCACTTTGCCATGGAGTTGACCCTGCAGGGCATACCGGCTTGAGTGCCGCCTGCGGCAGACTTGGGAGGCAATGTCAGAACTGCGTCTTGGCATTGGATTGGCCAAGACGGGGTTGGACTCTCACCGCGGGTCCGCCTGGCTGCAGGGCGGTGTCACGAGGCAGCACAGGAATGCGACAGCCGCGGCTCTCTGCGCCGTGCGGACGCCGCCCGAGCCTCTGTCAGCGCACAGCGCACAACTCTGGGCCACACCGATCCTGCCCCGGAGAAACTCGGGGGCAGACAGAGACAGGTTGCGAGGGGAGCGGCAATTCAGCCACCGTCATGCGGTTTTGACTCTTTCCGCAACAAGTGGCGCCATTCCCCCGGTGCCGATTCCAGCCGCTCCAGCGTTTCGTCGCTCGGCCAGGTGCTTGGAGGGTGCTCTGACCAATGCTGCAGCACCTGGTCGGCGGCACCCGGTACCGCGGCGTCCAGGAGCCGATGCAGGATCCGCCCCCATGTTTTCAGCTCCCCCTTCATCTCCCCTTTCAACTCGGCTACAATCTCGGCCTGCATAACAGGCAAGTCCTCCACCGGGACCCATGTCTCCAGCGGGGCATACCAGCACTCCATGACCCCTTGGGCCCAGCGCAGCGATGCAGCCAGGACACGGCTGTCCATGCCCCCGTCTGCATCCGCCTCTATGAGGCGGTATCTTGACAGGCAGTCCGGTGTGCCGTCCGTGGCATCCAACGTGTATCCATGGAGGGAAGGTTGCCTTGCCGTGTCCACGAGCCAGTACTCCCGGATCCCCATGTGAGCGTAGGCGGACATCTTGTGGCGCCAATCGTTGTCTTGCATTTCCTGGTCTGAATGGGAAACCACTTCGACTACCAGGAGAGGCACGCCATCCCGGTCGTACCGATAGGACGAAATGTCACTGATGGGCGTGGATCCGGGCCACAACGCCAGGTCGGGCCGCAAGTTGGATGTATGTCTCTCGGAGGCAAAAAATGAATCGGGAATCCCGCTGATCAACACGTCTGCGCTGATGCGCACTTCCGAGGCGTACGGCCGCGTGAGAATCTGCAGGGCCTTGTACATGTCCGCGCAGATTGCCCCATGGTTGTGCGTGGCAGCCATTGTCACCTTGACCCCTTCCACCACGTAGTGAGGGTCCGTGGTGTCCGTTTCCGTATATTGGTATCGGTCCGGGCGATAGGCATAGCCTGGCAGATAGTGCGACAAGGCACGGAGGTGCTGCAGCGCTGCGGCCTGGGCTGCTGCCGCCACTACCGGACGAGGCCGCAAGGCCGGGGGCGGCAGAGTGACATGGACATCCATCTGTGGCTGCGACATGGGAGATTGCAGGCCCAAGCGAGTACGGACAGTCACAGTGTACTATGACAGCCCCCCACCCGCTGCCAGGGTGTCAGGCACCGGTCCGGACCGACATCCCGGCAGGCCCCTGAATGGGGGCCCTTGCAGTTTGAAGCAGGCCCCAAGACGCTCGGCATGTGAATCCTGGTGCAGGGCAGGAACCACGCTGGGGACAGTCTGTCAGTGGGGCCTTGATGCCGAGAGGTGGAATGCCCTGCCTCATGCCCCGTGCTTGTCGGCAAGGCAAAATCGTGTCTGTGACAGAGGAGCAGGCCTTGCGACTGTATGGGCCCTACATGCGTGAGGGGCAGAGTGCCAGTGCATGAGGCAAACGACACCGGGGGGCCTGGCCCCATGCACAGCTCTCGCTTGCCAATGCCTCGGTTCAGTTCGCTGGACTGCCCGTGTGCAGACTCGGTGTACGGATGCCGCCCCAGCCTGCCATTGGCGGAGCAGCAGGCCAGCCCTGCGCAGGAGTGAAATCAGGGGAGGGGACCTGGCGGGGCGGCTTTCGGGGAGTGTCACGCTCTGTGTAGGAGGCATTGGGGGGGATATCCATGACGAGCGCAGGATTGTCCCAATCGGACTCGCACATCCCCTGCCAGAGGTTTCGGATGCGATCCAGTGCTTCATGGTAGTCTGGCGCCTCGGTCACTGCATTGCCGGGAACCCTGCGCGCCACATAGTCCGCAAACATGTCTGCCCAGTGGGGATCGTGAGACAACGTGTCGAGATTGCCCCACAAGCGCTCTATGAGAGCCGACGTCGAGAATTCGGGCTGGCTTTGCTGAACCATGAAGGGATAGTTGGGACAATGCTCATCACTCATGAGCCAGCGACCCAGATCTGCCACATGTCGCATGTCGGCCATGTCTGCGCCGGGTTGCATCACAGCCACGGCATGTAGCGTGCCTGTCATGATGGCCCACTGTCGTACACAGGGCAGATGAGTGATCACCGGATTGCCGAGCAAGGGTTCACGAGCGGGATTCTCATACACCGGATGGCGCGTCCACGGCACCCGCCCTGGCGTAAAGGCAATGTCAAATTCTAGACTCCCGGGAGCGGCAGTATAGTGGGATTCAAATTGCACTGCCAGACGCTGCACAGGGCCCCACTGCCTGTAGACAGACGCTGCCGGGTCAAGCCGCCCTCCGGGCAGGTGCGGCAGCAGGTGCTGTTGTACCGTCGCCGCCACATGTGCATGGACAGACTGTTTGACAGATGCAGGGATGCGGGAGATATCCTCATCCCCCTGAAATCTCAGATCCATGCCCTCCAAAAAACGGGACGAGAGCCGCCACGCCGTGGTCAGGCAGGTGCCCCCGGCAAACATGAGCAGTCCCCGGACCGGCTGCGCCGTGGAACCCAGCACGCGCTGCGCGTGATTGACCCAGAGATCCTTTTCCAAGTGTGCCGGCAGGGCACCCATGCGGTATGCCACATGCCGAAACTCCTCCGGGTCGCCCATAATGCTGGGCGTATTGCCCAAGGGACCTGCGGGCATGGTGCGCTCCTGGTTGTAAATGGTATGTGCCCTGCATCGGCCCCACTGCAGCAACAAAGGTGCGGGTCGGTCCACGCCAATATCCTCGACAGAAGGCCCCCCGCTCCCTCCTTGCCCTTGGTGGTGTGATATCGGCCATAGTCCTGCTCCTGAGGACTGATCACAATGTTCACACCTTCCCGGCGCAACAGGGCCTCTGCCATTCCTTAAGCGGGGCGGGAGGCAAAACAGTCTCTGCACCGTCCATGGTGGTGTGGGGCTCCAGAGGAAACCAGATATCCTGTCCAGGGGACCCGGCCCGTTGGGCATCCGCCAACGCCGCCAGGGCCTGGTCAATTTCCGCGGCAGAGCCCAGTGCATCCAATTCCGCCCGACGGTACAACCGATCCACCGGCGGTCGACTTGCCATGCATGCCAGGATGCGTGCAGCCATCGGGGGCAGAGACTCAGACGCCAAGGGTTCGTCCTCGACAGTGTTCCTGCCCTATGTCACCAACTTCGTTGCCTGTGTCCCCACACTACTGTCCGCTGCTCCTTCACGAGTGGAAGCCCAGTCATTGGATCCTGTGCGCTGGGGGAGGCGCAGAACCGGAGTGGGGAGCGTATCGGACTCCAGGCTCCGCAGGATTGGCAGGTCGGGGAGCGGCGTATGTCCTTCATGACAACATTCCAGGCAAATCCTGTGGGGCCTGTCCATGCAGGCAGTTGCATCTGATTACAATGGAATGCGGGCCCAAGGGCCGCCGCGGAGGCATGATGCCACGCGCTCTGTGCGGTGGGCCATGCCCCACCGCCGGTGTGCAACTCGATCCGGTGACGTTGGGCGTTCGATTCAGACACATGCACTGTCGTGACAGGCATTGGGTGATGCAGGAACTGGAGAAGGAAGTTTCGTCTGTGACGGACCGCTGCGATTGCCTGCCAACTGCCACGGGCCTAGACAAGCACGTGGACAACCAGGTCGATGCCTTGGGTCCGACTGACTTGGCATGGAGATGGATGGGAGCTCATCCCAACCCCTGGATCTTCCATTTGCATAGAGGGTGCACCGCTTGTTGATCATGGATGTGATTTCACGCATTGAAACGTTTTCTCTGCAGATCCCCCGCTCCGTTCCCTATCTGGGGCGGCTGGAGGAGGGAGTGCAGCCCAACGATCGAGGTCTGTATGTGCGGCGGGGAAATCGCACCTACTACAGCATTCACGACCATACCGTGTTGATCAAGCTGACCACCCGGGCTGGTCTCGTGGGTTGGGGAGAATGCTTCGGGGTCGTGGCTCCCGAAATCGTGTCCACGATTGTGGAGGCGCTGGGCGAACCCATGATTGTGGGCCGCAGTCCGCACCAGGTGACCGCGATCTTCGATGACCTGTACGACAGTCTGCGGGTACGCGGATATTTTGGCGGCTTCTGGCTGGATGCGATCGCCGGTCTGGACATGGCCTTGTGGGATCTGCGCGGCAAAATGCTGGACCTGCCCGTGTCCCTGTTGCTGGGCGGTCAGCGTGCCACCAGACTGCCAGCCTATGTGTCGGGCTTGCCGGAGTCCGAGCTCTCGGCCCGCACGGCTCTGGCGCAGGCGTGGATAAACCGGGGCTTTCACGCGGTCAAGTTCGCCGCGGCGGTGGCGCAGGAAGGCGAACTGACCGAAATCCAGGCCTTGCGCTCGGCTCTGGGGGCCAAGCCACAGATTCTGGTGGACTTTCACTGGCGGTACACGAGCCAGGAAGCCGTGGCACTCATTTCCGCCATGGAACCGCATGGGCTGGCGGTGGCGGAGGCTCCGGTCCCACCGGAAGACATCGAAGGTCTGCGGCACGTGGCCCGAAGCGTGAAGACACCGATCGCCATTGGAGAAGAGCTGCGGACCGTGCATGAGTACCTGCCGCGTTTTAGGGCACAGTGCATGTCGATCATCCAGCCGGAAATGCTGCACATGGGCATCACCAGTTTTTATCGCGTGTGTCTGCTGGCCGACGCGTTCCATTGCCGGGTCATGCCGCATGCCACCGTGGGCATCGGCATTGGGCAGGCCGCCAGCCTGCATGTGTCCGCGGCCATTCGCAACTTCGCCATGCACGAGTACCAGCACTCGATCTTCGACCAGAATCTGAGGCTGGTGCATACTCGGATGAACTGCGAGCAGGGGCACTTCCATTTGCCGCAAGGGCCCGGTCTCGGAGTGGAACCCCGCGACGCGGCTTTCGACTACATTGTGGCCGCGGCGTGAAGCAGTCGGCTTGTGTCAATCAGGCTGTTCTTTCCCGCCCGCACAATCTTGCAACTGCTCTGGGCCTGGCTGCTGCAGGGCAATGGCATCCCAGGGGATCTGAAGTTCTCCGCCCGCGGCCCCTTGCATTGGATGAGGCAGGAAGGGCGGCAGGGATCCGGGACATGCGCCGAGACCTCACGCTGGCGGATCTGCCGCCAGCAGTGTCCAGACCCAGATTCCAGTTTGAATTCTTGTCTGCAATGAAAAGATAATAGGGGTTACACATCAGGGTGCTGCGGTACCCGTTCCGGGCTTGATTGACCACGTCTCACTCTGCTCTTCACTCCTTTCCTTACAGGTCAGCAGTCGGTGCTTCAGTCGTGCTGCCCCTCCTGAATATTCTTGTGGAATCCAGTCTGCAGCCCATGGCCGCAGGCCGACGCGCCACAAAGCCTGCAGCCACGGCGTCGCGACCTCAACGGTGACATCCATGTTGATGCTGTCACGCAATCTGCGCGCTGCCACGCGGAGTTTCTGGCGGGATGTGAACCCGGATGCCCGGCGACTGATGGTGGCCACCATGATCCTGTCCTCCCTGATGATGGGGGTCGGCAGCGTGACCCGGGCGCTTTTTGTCCTGCGACTGGGTCTGGGCACCGAGTTTTTTGGCACATTCAACGCCTTTGGCGCCGTGGGATACATGGGGCTGGCTGTACCGGCCGGCATGCTCAGCCGGCATATCGGGCTCAAGCGCTCCATGATGCTCGGAGCCGCGGTGTTCGTGATGGGTTTTGTGGGCGGTACCCTGGTGGAAAGTCTGCCTGCTGCCTACTGGGTGACGTTTGCGCTGGCCATGCAACTGGTGCTGGCGGGTGGGTTTGCGATGTTTTCGGTGAACGCGTCGCCCGCCATCATGTCCACTACCCAGCCGCATAACCGCTCCAAGATCTACGGGGCTGTCAGTGCGGCCCGCAACTTCGGGACCCTGGTCGGCATGTTGGTGGGGGGATTCCTGCCCACGATTCTGGCCCGCAGCCTGGACCTCTCGTTGGACAGCACGGATCCCTATCGTCTGGCCATGCTGAGCTGTGCCGTGATTGTCGTGCCCGGCATCTATGCCATCACGCGTTTCCGCGAAGAGCGGCAGCCACAGACGCAACACAAGTTTGACAACCGGACCATGTTTCCCATCATGCCGGTGGGCATGATTCTGATCTATGTCATTTTCAGTCAGGGCGCCGTGGCGGTATGCCACTCTTTCTGCAATGCCTACATGGACGAGGAGCTGCGCCTAAGTCCCGGCGCCATCGGTATTCTGGGGGCCTTGGGCCAGCTGTGTGCCGTGATCGTGCCCTTCACGGTGCCGCGCCTGAGCCGGTACATGAACAACGGCAATCTGTTGGCCATGGCGTCCATGGGCACCGCGTTCATGCTGTTGCCCCTCTCCCTGATTGAACACTGGGCCGGGGTCGGCCTGGGCCGTCTGGGTGTGATGTCCCTGTCGGCGATCTGGATGCCGGTAGTGCAGATCTACCAGATGGAGATGGTGCAGCGGGAATGGCGGCCCCTGGCCTTTGCCCTGCTGTCCGTGGCGCTGGGTCTCAACTACGGTACCCTCAGCTATTTTGGCGGCAGAGTGATCAGTCACTGGGGGTATCCGACGCTCTTCCTGATTTGCGCGGGCCTGACGGTAATGGGCAGCCTCGCGCTGTTCATTGTGCAGCGGCTGCCCTTGATGCAACCCAAGTACGCCAACTGACCGACAGGCGCTGCCACCGTTTAGTCCAGGGAGTCTTACAATACAGAAGACCGGCGCGGGCCCCGCCGCCCGCCTTTCGGCCACGGCTACACGGGACATAGGGAACATGAACGAACTGCAGGGCAAAATCTGTGTCATTACGGGTGCCGGCACCGGCATCGGCAAAGGCATTGCCCGCCGCTTTGCCAAGGCTGGCGGCATACTGGTGCTGGCCTCGCGCAACGAGGCCAATCTGGAAGACACGGCCCAGGAAGCCCGCGCGTTGGGTGCGGAGGTGATGGTCAAGGTCACGGATGTGACGGATGAGGCCGCGGTCCTGGATCTGTTCGCCGCGGTCGATGCCAAGTATGGGCGCACGGATGTCCTGATCAACAACTCCGGGGTCTTTGACAACGGGCCCCTCCATGAACTGAGCCTGGAAACCTGGCAGAAGGTGGTGGATGTCAACCTGACCGGCCCCTTCCTGTGCGCTCGTTCCGCCTTCCAGAGCATGTTGAAGACCGGCGGCGGCCGCATCGTGAACATCGGCAGTATCTCGGCGCACATGTGTCGGCCCAACGCCTCCCCCTACAACGCCACCAAGCATGGTTTGGTGGGTCTGACCAAGTCCATCGCGCTGGAAGGACGGGACCACAACATCGTAGGCAGCATGCTGCATCCGGGCAACATCCTGACGGAACGACGTGCAGCCAGCGATCAGCCGACGGATCAGGAGCCCATGATGACCGTGGATGAACTGGCCGAGACCGCTTTGGCGATGGTCATGCTGCCTTTGCATGTCAATGTGCTGGAAACCATCGTGCTGCCTACGACACAGGCTTATATAGGTCGCGGTTGACGAGACAGCACACTGGCTGCGCTGTACTGCACGAGCTGTAGATACACGGGGGCCTGCATCGTTCCGATCGTCCGCAAATGGCTGGACTGGTCGCCGTTCCCGGCACGGTGTTCCAGAGGTGCTGCCCTGGTGGCTGGTGGGGCCGCCACCCTACAGACCCGTGAACAGGATATATCTGGGGATATTAGTCCCATTTTTATCATTGCTGCCGTACCGTTGACGACCAACATCGGAATCAGCAACCGCATTCTTTTGCCTGTCTGCGTGCCTCCGCTGTTGGCAGCGGCATTTTGGCTGGATCGATTCCTCTGCGGCAAGGGGGAGGGGAGCCATCCAGTCGATGATGGCTTCCCCCTGCTGATTGGCGCTCTCACGCACATTGGCTTCACAGTGCACGAGTATCTCCGTGTCACCGCTCAGGTACTGGAATCCAGGTATATCGACTACCGCTACAACACGGCGTACTGGGATGATTCCAAGACCCTGGCATATATCCGGACTTGCCGCATGGAGGGTGAGACGCTGAGCAACAACCTCTGCCTTGTCAGGTTTGAGGACAGACTGGTCTACGTCAAGGAGTCGGGCGTCCCGGCGAACACGGCAGTACACTTCTACCTGCATGGGGCAGGTGGTGATTTCCACAACATCCGGAAGGGAGCAATTCGCCTTGACCCGCAACCGGGCATCCGGATGCCCGGGCCTGGTCTCTGCCCCAGGATTCCTGCATCGGCTTCCACCCCGTCTCCAATCTCCCGGCAGCGCCAGGGTTGGTCTTCCAGGGGGTCGGGATGGCGGCCACTGCCGGTGGGCGCTGGCCCTGGCCGCCATTGGGCGAGACCCTGAGATAATACTGAAGGATGAGGCTCCCTGGCTGTCGGTGGTTTTCACCGGGCAACCGCCGCCGCGATGCTGCGGCCGGTGGCGTGTTGCCTCTCGTGGTCCCGCCATGGACGCGTCGCGCGGGTGGCCGCCGGGGATAGTGTGACGCAACACAGCCTGCATCGTCCCCGCCGCGCGGCGGCGGTTGCCCGATCAGGCCCTCACAGGCACTTTCCGCGGTTACGGTACAAAAGAGCAGGAAACAGCATAAATAATGTATAAATTTAACAGGGTCCACCAATAGTGCCTGCAGACTGTCTGTCCTATGGTTAGAATGCATCCGCACGGAGCTTGCGGAGGGGGGGAGGCAAATCCGCACCCTACATCCGTCCGGTACAATGACTGGCGCCAGGTGGAGGTAGAGCCGCGGGACACGTTCACACCTACCCTGCCGGTGAGTGTGATCATCCCGCACTACCAGACGCCTGCCGAGATCCTGGAGATGACTCTGGCAACGCTGGAAGGGCAGACCTACCCGCGGGCCCTCCTTGAGGTGGTGGTCGTTGACGACGGGTCGGAACCGCCGCTGGAGCTGCCCCATTCGATACCCTTGGACATCAAGGTAGTGCGCCAGGAGCGTCACGGATTCGGGGCACCCCGGGCGCGCAATACCGGGGCGCAGGCGGCCTCCCACAACATCCTGCTCTTTCTCGACAGCGACATGCTCGCCGAGGCGGACTGGGTTACGGCGCACGCCCGATGGCATCACGCCGTCTCCGATGCCCTGACCCTGGGATTCGACGCCTACGTGGCGGTGGACAACATTGACGCGGAGGCAGTTCGGGGTCGGTCCGGATTGTTGCAAGAGCTGTTTTCAGACCGGCCGACGGATCCCGACTGGGTTGAAACCCACATGGTCAGAACCCGCGATCTGACATCAAGGAGCGACGACTTGTTCCGGGTGGTAACCAGTGGCAACCTCGGGGTCAACAAGAGTTTCTACGAGTTGACGGGGGGCTTTGACGAATCGTTCACGCGCTGGGGCATGGAGGACACCGAGTTTGGCTACCGTGCCTATACCCGGGGCGGGTTGCTGGTGCCGGTACGCGAGGCTTTCGCCTGGCACGCGGGCCGCTGGCAGGAGAATAGAAACACAGGCAACAAGCGCCGGGATCTTTGGCTCCAACACGGGAAAGCGGCCCATCTGATCGCCCATCCCGCATTTCGCGGCTCCAGTCCCGGCCGCATCTTCCAAGTGCCGCAGTATGTCGTGACCGTCAACGCGGGATGCCACTCCCCCAACGCGGTGGTCAGGACCGCCATGGATGTTTTGGCAGACCGCACGCATGACCTGGTCATCCGCATTGAAGCGTCCGCGGACGACGAGAGCCCGCGCCTGCCGTATCTCCGGGAGGTCCTGGGGCCGGACCCGCGGGTGCGATTGATTTCCCCCCATTCTGCCCTTGACGACTTTCCCGCGTCGCCGTTCCATGTCACACTGCCCGCGGGCGTCGTGTTTGCCCGCGGTGTGGTGCATCGTCTGCGCGCCGGGCTGGGAGATGCCGTCAGTGCAGTCTCGATCCTCTCCGACGGCAGCCGGGTGGCGCTCACCCGGGCATGGGCGCTGCATCGGGCACGCCGGGTGGGGGCCGGAGCCGGTCCCGCCGATTTCGGCACGGTGCGGACGATATCCGCGGCGCGGCTGAAGCTCAAGCTGGCCAGACCGGTTGATGCAGAAGCGCCGGTAGTGGGCTATTCCGCCCAGTGGAACACCTTGCTCCACTGGCTGCGGAACATCCGCAGCCCCGGAGAGGCTTGGGCATGCCTGAAAAGCCTGACCCTCGCGGTTTGGTGGCGAGTGGTCATCAAGCGGTAGAGGCCCGGATGACGCCCACCCCCACATCTGTCCAGTACAATGACTGGCTTCAGGTGGCGGTAGAGCCGCGGGACACGTTCACGCCTACCCTGCCGGTGAGTGTGATCATCCCGTGCTACCAGACGCCCATCGAGATACTGGAGAGAACCTTGGCCGCGCTGGAAGGACAGATCTACCCGCGGGATCTGTTTGAGGTGCTGATCATTGACGACGGGTCACAGCCGCCATTGGCCAGCCCTCCCTCGACCGCGTTGGACATCAGGGTAGTGCGCCAGGAGCGTTGCGGGTTCGGGCTTGCCAGAGCACGCAACACCGGTGCGCGGGCGGCCTCCCACAACATCCTGCTCTTTCTCGACAGCGACATGCTCGCCGAGGCGGACTGGATTACGATGCACGCCCGATGGCATCATGCCGTCTCCGATGCCTTGACCCTGGGGATGCGCAACTATGTAGCGATGGACGGCATCGATGCCGAAACCATTCGGCACCGGAAAGGATCGTTGCACGATCTGTTTGTGGATCAATCGATAGACTCTCCCTGGATCGAAGGCTCACGCCTTCGATCCAGGGAGAGTCTATCGAGGACTGATGATCTGTTCCGGGAGACAGCTGGTGGCAACTTCGGAATGGGCGCGACTTTCTATTGGTCGGTGGGTGGATTTGACGAATCGTTCACGCGCTACGGCGCGGAAGACACCGAGTTTGGCTACCGTGCCTATACCCGTGGCGGGTTGCTGGTGCCGATACGCGAGACTCTCGCCTGGCACTCGGGCCGCTGGCAAGAAGACAGAGCCGCCAAGAAGCAGGCCTTTCGACTCCAGCGCGGGAAAGCGGCCCATCTGATCGCCCATCCCGCATTTCGCGGCTCCAGCCCCGGTCGCATCTTCCAAGTGCCGCAGTACGTGGTGACCATCAACGCGGGATGCCACTCCCCCGACGCGGTGATCAGGACCACCGTGGACATCCTGGCAGACCGCACGCATGACCTGGTCATCCGCATTGAAGTACCCGCGGGAGACCAGGACCCGCGCCTGCCGTATCTCCGGGAAGTCTTGGGACCGGACCCGCGGGTGCGATTGGCTCCCCCCCATTCTGCCCTTGACGACTTTCCCGCGTCGCCGTTCCATGTCACACTGCCCGCGGGCGTCGTGTTTGCCCGCGGCGTGGTGCATCGTCTGCGCGCCGGGCTGGGAGATGCCGTCAGTGCAGTCTCGATCCTCTCCGACGGCAGCCAGGTGTCGCTCACCCGGGCGTGGGCGCTGCATCGGGCACGCCGGGTGGGGGCCGGAGCCGGTCCCGCCGATTTCGGCGCGGTGCAGACGATATCCGCGGCGCGGCTGAAGCTCAAGCTGGCCAGACCGGCCGATGCAGAAGAGCTGACAGGGTATCCCACTCCATGGGATATCTTGTTCGATCGGGTACGGGGCATCCGCAGCCTCGGCGAGACATGGTTGCTCCTGCAATGGCTGGCGGGTTTGGTATGGAAGAGGACAATAAAGATGCTGCGGACGGTGTGGTGGCGCTTCCGACGCTGGACCAAGGCGTGGCGCAACGGGTGACGGGAACGGCTCTGGCGTATATCGATTCCAAACAGACCTGGAGGATATCTGCAAAGTCAGGGGTTTGGCATTTAAGCCTGGATCGGGTCCTCATGGTGCGACTTCCCTCGCTCCGCATCCGATACCCGGTGTCTGCCAGAGCGAACACCATCGTTGTTTGTTCTGCAAAATATGGTCATGGGGACAACCTGCGCAAGGGAGCAGACTTCGACATGCTATGCAGTTGTTTCCTTGATGGTGCGCCGTGTAATTCCACATCAGCCGTATAAAGCCCGCAAGGCCTGGATCCTGCGTTCCTGATAGAGCACGCTCAATAATCGCCTTGTTTGGAGTCTGGAGATCATGATCTGCGATCGGCGCGGACTTCGGTATGACGATGCGGACCGGATTTCCTCCAGGGCCCCGGGACGGGGAGGGCGGTTTTGCGCCGCGCCGCCGCGCGTGCCTCCACTAAACCCGATCCCATCCCCCAAAATGCCCTTGTCAACCGCGGCTGTCCCCGCGCGATTGTGCCTCTTCCGATGCACTTTCTCCAAAGCCGTTACCGCGACGGCCAGAGCTCCGGTACGCGCGCGGTCCCGTGTTGCCCGCTCTGTTCCGTCAGTCCCGCTTTGTCGCCCTGATGCCCCGGCTGGGGCCGCGGCACCGGCCTCCCCTGCAGCACCTTGATGCCTTGGGCGGGTGCTGCGACTTCCCACTCCTCCGGGTTATCTCCGCGGGGGAGCAAAAGCCATTTCGGGTCCAAGCGCGCGGTCTCCGGGAGACCGCATCTTATCCATAACTCCCGTTACATCAGTTTGAAGGGGTTGCTGAAATCTTGCGAGAAAAACCAGCCTTCAGACAGGCCGTAATTCAGCTGTTGGATGCCCGCGACATGGCCGGAAGAGCACCAGGACATCCCATGTACATGTCCTCGCCAATTCCTGCTTCGGGATCGCTGTATTGCAATCGAGTCGTCATGTCGGGTCAACCTGAGAGAGCGACAGTGGGTGATACCATAGGCGGCGGGAATCGCAACTGGATCCCAACGGTTGGCTCCTGCAACTTGTCACAACGCGGACTGGCGGGGACATCAATGGGTTAAGCGGTGCAAATACAGTCATGGAACGAATGCTGCAGGGTGGTTGTGTATAAACGTTATAAACGTGAGGAACATGGACAATCGCCCACGGCATGGCGGTTTCTGCAGTGGTTGGTCATCAAAATATGGCGGTGGGTGCCCACCAGGCGGCGGGTAGCCTGGTGGTATTGCCGCAGCCTGATGCGGAGTTACGGGATACGGGTCAAACCGGTGCGAGCAACAGGGACACCGGGTGCAGCGGTGCCGACCTTTGACCTGCGGGTCTACAATCCGATGCGATGGCAGCGCGACAGCGGCCCCGAGGTGGCGGCGCTGGGACCGATCGCGTGGTTGCCGCCCGGTACAGAAGCACACCGCGTTATTCACCGCCGGAATCTCCGTCGACTGCGCCGTATTCACCACTTGGAAGATGTGCAGGCGTTCCATCCCGACATCATCACGCGGGCCGGCGACCTGGTACGCTTGGCCGCCACCGGGGTGGTGGTGCATCTGGCGGATGGTGATGCAACGCTGCGGCCCTTGCTTGGCGCCGACCTTTGCCGGCTGATGACTACCGACGTGAGGGGCATGGCCGCCGATGCACGCGAACTGCTCAGCATCAGGATGCGCCGCGCGGCTCTGCGTGATCATTCGTCGTGGGCCCACGCACGGCAGCATGGAGCCATGGAGCTGCCCCGGGTGTCAATCCTGCTGGCAATCCGGCGTCCCCAATTCTTGTCATACGCCCTGGACAGCGTGACGAGGCAGACTTATCCCCATCTGGAATTGGTGCTGGCACTGCACGGCGCGGGCTTCGGGGATGTCAGGCAGCAGATTGCCGGACTGCCGTGTCCCGCAAAGGTGTTGCAGGTATCCGCCGGGGAGCCGCTTGGTGCTGTGCTCAACGCTGCTGTCGAGGCATCGGACGGGACGCTGCTGACCAAGATGGATGACGATGACGTGTACGGTGCCGACCACGTGTGGGATCTCGTACTGGCACACGCGTATTCCGGCGCCCCCCTGGTGGGCAAATACCACGAATTTGTCTACCTGGCGGCGTCGGATCAGACCATTTACCGGTGCAACGGCGGCAACGAACGCTATCAGACGTCGGGTCTGGCCGGCGGCACGCTGTTGATCTCCCGGCACGACCTCGCCCGCGCAGGTGGTTGGCGGCGGGTACCGCGGCATGTCGACGAGGCGCTGCGCAAGGATGTCGTGCAGGCCGGCGGGTGTATTTATCGCATCCACGGCGCAGGCTTCATGCTGGTCCGACACGGCCATCGCCACACCTGGGAGGTGTGGGATAATTATTTCTTGGCGGAGGCCGACCAGGCAAATCCTGGCTGGCATCCCGGTTGGGCCGGTATTGAAGATCTGAAATTGCCGCATCCGTTTCTGGGTCGCGCGCGGACCGAACGCGCAGAGTTTGCAGCTGAATCCCCAGTGCAGCTTGCACAACGGAGATCATCCCATGAAGTTGAGACCTAAAAGATGCAGTCAGTCTTCTTACGTCCGCACGCGCCCCACTGCGGCGCGTGCGGACCAGTCGGGGCTCCTGCAGGAGTACGTGGATACGGGCGGCAAGGATGCGTCGGTGGCACCTGCCGTCCGTGATTTTCCCCGAACGGTATGGATTCTCTGGTACCAGGGTTGGGAAAACGCGCCGGAACTGGCAAAACGCTGTCTGCGTTCCTGGCAATACCACAATCCCGGCTGGACAATCCGTACTCTCGATGGCGAAAATCTCTCTGCCTACATTGACCTCAGTGATCTTGTGTTGCCCATGGAGCGCAATCTCACGTGGCTGTCGGATTTGGTGCGTATGAATCTGCTGCGCATGCATGGTGGCGTTTGGGTGGATGCCACCACCTTCTGTCGCCGCCCATTGGACCAATGGCTTTTCGACTATCTGGACAGCGGATTTTTTGCCTTCGCGCGGAGAGGACGCGCGACCGGGTCGTTTTTGGTCTCTGTACCCGGCAACCCGCTGGTGAATACCTGGAGGAATGAAATGCATGCCTACTGGATGGACTCGGCACCGCAAGCGTGGCGGTCGCCGATACATCCCAGTATCCCGGAGAAGCTGTTGGACGTTATTTACTGCTCAAGCGAGTGGCCCCGTCGCGCCATTGCGTATCCGCTGTACTGCCTTAGGATATTCAGGGACATTTTCCCGGGGTTCCCTCTATCACCGTTCTGCCGGAAAACGCTTAAAATCACCCCCCACTACTGGATGTCCTTTATCTTCAGACAATGTTGCAAAAAGCACAGGCACTTCCGGTCTATCTGGAACCAGACACCGAAATTGAGGATGACGGGTCTTGTTGAGCTGGGCGGACTGGGCGGACTGGTCAAACCCATTTCCGCCGACAGGAAGCGCATCCTGGACGAGGGCCTTATACCGGTATACAAACTGAACTGGCGTCTTGATCTTGCGGAGGTTGTGCCCGGCACGTTCGCTCACTGCCTGTTCGCGACGATTCCAGGGGATGAACAATGACCACTTCACCGCGCACGAAATGTGCATGGGGCCGCCTGCGGTGGTCCCATGTCTTGCCGGCGTGCCGACAGTGGAGAGACGATGGCACGCTGCAGCAGTGGCAGACCGTATTGCCAGACCGCCCAGAGGGAGAGCCGTGTGTTGATACGTCGTCTGAAACAAGCCGCCACCCTCGCGGCGGGATTGCTGAAGCATCGCGACATCACCGCCGACATCGCGGGCGAGTTGTGGCGCAGGCAGTTTGAGACAGCTCAATGCATGGCGCGGACGGTGGCGCGTAAGTCCGACCTCGGCTCCGAGAAAGTCATTTCCCGCCAATACCGGTATCTCTGGATATGCAACCCCAAGGTGGCGTCGCGGAGCATCATCACCGCGCTGCGCAGAGCCGACCCCGACGCCGAAATCATCCATAGCAAAAGCCTCTCCGATATTTACGCGCTGTATCCGGAAGCGAGAGATTACCATCGCTTCGCGTTCATCAGGCATCCCTTCCACCGGGCGCTTTCGTTCTATGCGGAAATTCATTTTTTCCCGGAGCGCTACCAGGGAGCGCAGCGTCGGCACAAGCGAGAGAAACAGCAGGGCTTCTTCGACCAGTGCTATGGGCTGGAAGAGGCCAGCAGTTTCGACGCTTATTGCCAGTGGCTGAACACACCGTATGGTGCCGATGCCTTCGCCGAACGCCATTACCAGTCCCAGCACCTCCAGATGCGCCTGGATGACGGCCGCCTGCCCGATTTCATCGGTCGCTTTGAGAACCTGGATGAGGACTGGCATCGAATCACTGCGCGCCTCGGTCTTCCAGCGCCAGAGCTGCCGGTGTTGAACACGATGGCAGGATGGCAGCCGCTATCGCCGGAGGCGCTGATGGCGGCCAGAGCAGACAAGCGCGCGCTCCTGACGGCGCGGAACCGGGAACTGCTGGCAATACGGTATGCCACCGACCTGGAGCTGGGCGGTTACTCCCCGGACTTGACGGCAACTGCCAATATGGAGGTTCGCCCATGATTTCCGCGGTTGTCCTCCACTGTCAAAGACCAGACAACTTGCACCGCATCGTTCTGCCAGCCCTTGAAAAAATGCTCGCGCAGAGATGCGATTATCATTTCCCATGCCAGACGGGATACAGTTTTCGACTACCAGAGCGACCCTTGCCGTATAGTGTACCGGCGCGAGGATGCCGACCTCAACCCCGACTACAGCTGTATACTCCGGTTTCTGGCTGTGGCCGGCGCCCGCAACGACAGTATACTGTCGTTGGATGACGACATCGTTGTTCCCAAATCGAGTCTGGCGGCCCTGGACGATGAATGCAAGCGCGACCCGGACGTTATCCCACAACCTCTACGGGCACCACCCCGACCGGAAACTGCGTTACGGCATTGATGTGCGCTGCGGTGAGGTCACCTATGCGGTGTGTAATGCCGCATAGCCGTTTGAAACGGCCAGTAGGTCTTTTTGGCGGGCACGAGTGGCGGGCCACACTCCAGACCACCCGGATGCCTGAACCGCGCCGACCCACTGCCGCGCATCGGGCTGCAGGTCGGTCCTCAAGGGGGTGGAGGGAACCGGGCTGTATCCGGTCGCCCCGGACATTTGGAGGAACGCAGTCGGTTCTCGGAGTTCGCCATCCAGGCCTTGGGAGTAGACAATTGGGTCAAGACCTCAGCAGGTTACTCGATAAGGCGTCGGCTCTGGATGTCGCTGGGCATACTGCTGCGGTGACCAGCACGACACGTCGAGCGTAGCAATTCCTTATCATTGAACCGGGCATTAGCGCGGATGGTATCCATCAGCCGAGTGAAGTCCCTGATTGCGCGCGCGCTGTCGGCTTCGGAACAGCGCGTGGTCCGGCAGTCCTTTTGGCTGTACGCCGCCTTGGCCACCGAGATGCTGGGCGGACTGGCAACGGTATCGCTGACCGCCCGCATTCTCGGTGTGGAGGGATTGGGACACCTGGCCGTCATCGTCGCCTTATCCGGCCTCGTATACGGATTCGCGGCCATGCCGGGCGGCAACGTCATTACGACCTTCGTAACGCGGGCCGTGGCCGCGGGCCGTTCCGGGGAGGCGGCGCAGGTGTTCCGGTTTGCCTTGGCCGCCTCAATGGGACTGGCGCTCATTGCCTATGTCGTTATCGCCGTTCTCGTCTTCACCGCCAGCGGCCTGCTGGAGATTGAATCGGTTCACAAGAACGCAATACTCCTCTACAGTGTCGGTGGCCTTTTCACTTCCATAGTCGGTGAGTCGCAGGCGGCCTTGCGGTTGGCCGACCGGATGCAGTTCTATCTGCTGGTTACTGCTGCCACCCGGGGGGCCGGAGTCGGACTGCTGGCGGTGGTTTGGTTGGCCGGGGGAGGGCTGACGGAAGTAGTCCTGACGAATATTGCCACCGCTGCGATGAGAGGGTTGGGGATGTTAGCCGCCGTCGTGGTTGCCGCGCCCCTGGCCGGACTGGCGGGCTTCCTGCGCTCGGCGTCGCTCAAAGTCCCGCCGGATGTGACGCGATACTATACCGGAGCCTTCTGGGAGTTGAAGCTTATCACCCTGGTTGACAACATAGACATTATACTACTGGCGCGGTTCACTGGAGCCGCCGATGTGGGGCTGTACCGGGGGGCGCGGCAGATTGTGGAAATGACAAGACGCTCCATCGGTTTGATCCCCAACATGGCCCAACCTGAATACAGCCAGCAATGGTACGCGGGGCAAGGGACAGAGTTGCGCCGCTCTGTCTTCCGCTTCACAGCCTTGTCAATGACGTTGGCCGCCGGTGGGCTCGGGTTGCTGACTGTCTTTCGGGAACCCATAATCCGTCTCTGCCTGGGCGGCGAATTCTCCGGCGCGGCCCCGCTGCTGCTGATATTGGTACTGGGCGCCCTCCCCGTCGCGGCCGCGTTCCGGATGCTGCCCTCGGCAACGGGGCGCGCATGGCCGCCCCTGCTGTCGCGGATAGCGGGCCTGGCGGTTTTCCTGGCCGCCATGGCGTGGCTGGTCTCGGAATACGGCGCAATCGGGGTAGCCTGGGCCAGAACGATGTTTAGCCTGGTCTCCTTCCTGGTTATAGTTCCTTTCTCGGTCTCGATACTGCGGCAGAGTGATCGGCTGTGCGGACCGCAGCACCCGGGGAAGCCGGAGTAGCTGTCTCATCTAGGGAGAACGGGCCCAACGCTCTTGTTGTCGAGTAGCGTACCCACAACGGCCGGCGAGCCGGACTGCAGGCGCAGGGGGTGGTTTCACGGCAAGCGAGAGTCACACCATTGCATGCGCGCGTTATTTTACAGGACCCGAAGAGCCGATACATCTGTGCGGCGCAGGCGCTCCCCGGGGTGGGGCCATGCCACCCCGCGTGTCTCTACCCTCGGCCCGCGGACAGGGCGGGCCGTCTCGGTCTCAAGTCGGCAAGTCCTGACCCGACGGGTCTTCGGAATCCAGGCTCAAGGACGAGAGATTCAGAGCTGCAGGGCCCGATTCCGGGCCTGTATCACGTCTGTCCGGCTCTTTGCCCGGTCCCGTTCCGCCGTTGCCGGTTTCCCACAATGCCTCGCTGTCCACAGACAGCGGATACCAGGCCCCCCTGCTCGGGGCCGCACTGCCAGTATTCGCCCGGTCGTAGTCCTGCCGCTTGACCCCTTGATCCCTGGCCACGGTGCTTTCCGACACCACCTCCCTATACCAGATCCGGGGGGTTGCCTGCGCCCGGCGCGGCATCGACCGGTGCTGCGTCAATCAGCATGCCCATTGAATCCGATTGACAGGGTATGGATGTGGATTCGATATTCCAATGTTGGAGGCCGCTGTATTGTGTTGTCGTTGATCCCCGCGCTGTGGCAAAGACGAGAGTTTATATTCAATCCCTGTATTACGTTGGCGTTCTTTGGGCTGGCTGTCATGGTCCAGATCAACCTGCAGGGCAGTGTGATCAGGCCGCTGGTCCTGGGGACCATGCTCCTCGGCTGCCTGCTGCTGCTGGGTTGCGTAAATGCCCACAGGTGGATGTCTCTGGGCACGCCTGGCATCCTGGTCCTCGCCACCATGGCGTCCTACCTGGTCATTGGCACCGCGGTCCTGCTTTTTACCGACATCACATTGCTGCAGCCCCGCGACGTGTTGCGCCAGGCCTTCTTCTTGCTCGTCACCCTGGCGGCCATTCTGGGGGGCCGCGCGCTGCTGGAGCGCATCGGGAGCGAGATGCTGTTGCAGCGAATGCTGGTGATTTTGACGGCGAGCTGCGCCGTCATTCTGGCCTCGCCGCTGCTGCGTGACCTGGGTGTGTTGCCGCCGTACCGGCTGGACGGGCCACCGGCACTTTCACTGATCCCAATGACGCGGGCTTCATCGCCTGCATGACAGTTGCGCTGGCGTTGGTGTTGCTGTACCGCGGTCAACCACGCCGGCTCGCATATGCGGCTCTGGTCCTAGGGTATGCTGCCACATTTGCCTCGGTTTCCTTTACCGCGTTGGTTGTTCTGGAGGTGCTTCTGACACTTTCTCTGCTCGTGAATATGCGTTGTCTGCAGCAGGATCCATTGCGTACCGGTCTGTCTGTCCTAGGCATCGTTGGCATTGTGCGGTTCTTCTTCATCCTGCTACGACCATCGCCGACACCATTGCTACCGGCGTCTGACGCACTGCCCAAAGTGCAGACAGGCGTGGCCATGGTGAGAGACCTGCAGGAAGTGACGCGCGTAGGGGACACCATCGTCGTCTATATGGCTGAAGACAGGGAGCACCGTATCGACGACAATCCCGTCCCGTTCTGGCAGTGGCAACGGACCCGTGCCCGGCGCGGCGATGCCTATATGCCCAACGACACCGCTTGGACCGACATTGACAACCACCACCCGTCATCATACAGTTACATCCCGACCGCGGACGACCAAGGCCAGTTCCTGCGTGCCTCCATCTCATACGAGAAAGCGGGTGTAACGTATCGGGTACAGACAGTCGCCATAGGCCCGATACTGGCATCGGAGAATGGGACAGCGATCTCCGCCCACGCTACTATAGGGGACATCAGAGGCGAAATCCGCCCTAATAGCTCTAATAGTCTGTCGCGGCGCATGGACTTGTGGGAAATGGGTTTCGTAAAAATCCGGGAATCGCCCATCGTGGGTCACAGTCTGTACCAATTGCATTTTCTGGCAGGGCGCTCCCTTCGGCTATCATGGCCGACCGCATGGTGTCCATAATCTGTATCTGATGCTGTTGGGTGAAGCCGGCATTGTGCCCTTGGCCTGTTTCGTTCTGGCCTTGTTCTTTTTGGGGCGTTTAAGTTGGACCATGCCGGTCTCCCTGACTCGGGATGCCATCGTCGGGTGGACGGTGGTGATGGCCCTGTGCGGCATGACGTTCCAGCATTTGCTCACCATGGGAGCGTGCAATTTCCTTATCGGTGTGAGTTGCGCCATGGCGGCATGTCTGGTGGAGGGGCGAACCGACACGGCCTGGGCCGGGTGAGCAGGCACTGCGCCTCGCGCCTGTCGAGGTGAACATGAGGGAAAACACTGCCTGTTCCCCGTTCGCTAGGCTGCACTAAATATAGAACTTTATATTTTTTATTCAAGCAGCTCCTGCAGGCTGCGTCTGACCGCCTTGCACCGGCGCGGCTGCAGACCTAGGGCGTGTGGATTAATGATCGCAGCAGGATCCAGGTGGCCGCCCCCTGCCCCAGGGCCCGCAAGGGGCGCTGCCACTGGGCACAGCGCGTGGCCCTGCCCCGCAACGGCTGGAGACGGGGGAAGAAACGCTCGCTCTGTTCCCGCCACTCGTACTGCGCCAGGTCATGGGGGATAGGCTCCGTGCGGTGCTGCTGGGCCGGAATCACGGCCGCCACCGCCGGGGCCGCCCGCGGGTCCCGGAGGGCGGCGCGGTCCTACGCCCGATCCCTGACCGCGGCGGTCGGCGGCAACCGGGTGACGGCCTCCGGCCCCAGGGCCGCGCACCCCTCCCCGTCCGGCCGCTCCCCGCCGGTCCAGGCGAACCCGAGGCCGGTCGGGTCCTCCAGGCCGAGGGCGTGCCGCTGGGTGGAGCAACCGCCCCGGGCGCGCCCGAGGGCTGGGGCTTCCGGACCGCCCCCTGTTGGGCGGCCCCCGCCGCATGCGGATGCGCACGCCTGATGGTGGAATCCACGTACCGGGCCGCCCACAGCTCCGCCGCGCCGGATACGGGCGGGACCCGGCGCCACCATGCGGCCCCGAGGCCTGGGCGTTCCCCCGTGCGAACCCGCGGGTACCCCGTGTCCCATTGCCCGCAGTCCGCGGGCCGGGCGCGCCCGGGACTGCCGGCCCGGGTGGGGTACAGCACGGCTTCCCCGAACATCCGGTCGCCCAAAATCGAAGGACGGCCCACCCGGGGACGGATTTCGGCCCGCACGGTCTCGATCCGCACCCACATGTCATCGGTCAGGATCAGTCGTGGCGCCATGGGGTGGCTCCGTGGTGGGGACTTGGATCGCATGGCCTGCCCTGTTTCCACAAATTAATCAACACGCCCTAGAACCGGTACGCGCGATCCTCGCGGGCAGAGACGTAGATCCCCTCCAGCAACTCGTTGAGGTTGCGGCCATCGTCGATGGTGATGGTCATTTCGGTGTCGTGCAGGATCGCCGCGATCCACTGATCCATGGGCATGGGCAAGGCCTCGGGCAGGGACCGGGGATTGATCTGTAGTGTCCCGCTGAGGGGGGTTCCGTCAATGTGGTCGGTGCCCTGGATTTCCATGCGACCCGTGCCGGTTTCCCAACCCAGAAAGCCTTTGGTGCCGTAGATCTCAATGCGGTTGGGGCCAGCCTGCTGCACCCAGGAGACGTCCAGGATCCCCAAGGCGCCCGAGGTGAACTCCACTACGGCCGCAGCCTGATCGTCAATGTCGTAGGCTCCGGAAAAATTCTGCACGCGCGCTACCACGCTGCGCGGCGGACCCAGGAACCAGCGCATGATGTCCACCGTGTGACAACCCAGATCAAAAAGAGAGCCGCCGCCGGCCTGCTGCGCATCTCCGAACCACAGGGTGCCGCCCTTGAACCATTTGCCCAAGGCTGCACTGTGCGCAATGCGGGCGCGCATCATGGTGAGATCTCCCAGCCAGCCGGCCTCCAGCACGCGGCGGGCATATAGGGTCTGGGGCATGGTGCGGCTGGGCAGCGAGATCATAAACTTGACTCTACGGGTCTTGACCGCGCGGGTTACCTCCTCGGCCTCGGCCAGAGTCACGGTGAGGGCCTTCTCCGTGAAGATGTGCTTGCCGGCCCGGGCCGCGGCTATCAGCACGTCCCGATGCGTGTGGGTGGTGGCATTGACGACTACCGCGTCGACATCCTCCCGACCCAGGACCCGATCCAGGTCGTTGTCATAGGGCAGGTTCAGTCGAGCCGCGGCTTCCTGGCCGCGCGTGTCCATGTCATCCCAGACGCATACCATGTCGGCTTCCGGATGTTGGACGATGTGCGCGGCGTAGCCACCGGCATGTACGTGGGCAAAACTGAGCATGGCAATGCGCAACATGGGACCATCCTTGATGCAATGTGGGTTCAGCGCCTGGGACCGCGCAGCGGCCCTGCGCCGTTTCATTATCCTGCAAGGAAAGGCAAGGGGGCCAATCCCGCGGCGGACGGGCGGGTTATGGTTCCGGCCGCGCGGCAGGACGGATTCAAGTACACTTACAAGATGTATTCTCCGGCCCGGTTGTCCCGGCCGAGGTCCTTCTGCGCAAGGCCCTGGCGACGGCGGCAAGCGGCACGACCAGGACCTTGCCCCCATGAAAATCACGGAATTCAGCTTTCAGGACTTTACTTATACCTCCTGCACGGTCCGGGATTCGGAAGGCCATGGCCATCCGGGACCGGCCCACGAAGCCCGGCAGACTCTGATGACCATCAAGACGGACACGGACCTGGAAGGGCAGTATCTGGGCGGAGTCAACCCGGCCGTGATCCAGGCCCATGTGGCACCCTATCTGATTGGCGAAAATCCCCTCTATCGGGAACGCATCTGGCAATCCTTGAAGGAACGGCAACGGCTGCACATCGGCGTGTTGTCAGACCGGATCTTGGCCGCGGTGGATCTGGCCTTGTGGGATCTGGCGGGCAAACAGGCCAACCTGCCGGTACATCGCCTGATCGGTGCCGCCCGGGACGAGGTGCCGGCCTACGCCAGTACCATGTGCGGAGACGATCTGGAAGGCGGCCTGGACACGCCGGAAGCCTATGGTCTCTTTGCCTCCTGGTGTCTGGAGCGCGGCTATCCGGCCTTCAAGCTGCATACGTGGCAACCTCCCTATGAAGGCGCCCCCAACGTGAAACGGGATCTGGATGCGTGCGCTGCGGTGCGGGAGGTCTACGGACCCGATGCCCATCTCATGCTGGACCCGTTCCATTACTACTCCCGCCTGGAAGCGCTGGCGCTGGCCCAGGGACTTGAGGAACTGAATTACTTCTGGATGGAAGAGCCCATGGACGAGTCCAGCATGTCGTCCTACGTATGGCTCTGCGCGCAGACGGCACTGCCCATCTGTGGTCCGGAAACGGCCGAGGGCAAGATGCATGTGCGCGCGGAGTGGATCAAGGCCGGAGCCTGCGATCTGGTACGCGGGGGCATTGGAGACGTGGGGGGCATCACGCCTCTTTTGAAAATTGCGCATCTGGCAGAATCCTTTGGCATGCGGATGGAAGTGCATGGGGGCGGCGTCGGCAACCTGCATGTGCTTTGTGCCATGGGCATACCCGGCCAATATTACGAACGGGGCTTGCTGCATCCCTTCATTGACTACGACGCACTGGCCCCCTGGCTCCTGGAACCGGTAGACCCCATGGACGACCGCGGCAATGTGCGGGTCTCGGACCGGCCGGGCCTGGGCTTGCACCTGAATCACGACTACATTGAACGTCACAGCGTATAAGTGCTGCGACATGGGCAAGACGGGAGGAACCCTATGAAGATTTCCATTCAGGAACGCATGCTGCCGGGAGATTCGCTGGCAGCCAGGCTGGACGCGGCGGAGCGGCTGGGCATCGAAGGCATTGAACTCTGGGGCGATGCGGACCTCTATACCCGCGTGGCGGAATATGAAACGGCGTTGCAGGGCCGGTCGGTCTGCATCTCTTCCGTCTGTGGTCAGGCGCACTTCGACTGGCTGGACCCGGATCCGGCCAAACGGGCGGTCAGCCTGGAGGAGACACGACGCAACCTGGAGTTTTGTGGACACTTCGGGGCGGCGGGCCAGATTGTGCCCCCGATCTTTGGCCCCCCGCGCCTGCCGGATCTGTCTCCCTTGCATACGGCCGAAGAGCTGGAGCGGCAGTTGCTGGCCGAGATCGTGCGCGAGATGGCTCCCTACGCCCACGCGCGCGGCACCCTGCTGCTCTTGGAACCTCTGAATCGGTATGAGCAGCACCTGCTGCGGCGGCAGCAGGACGGAGTTGACATCATTGAGATGGCCGGAGCGCCGGCAGGGGTGGCTCTGCTCAGTGACTTCTTTCACATGCACATTGAAGAGCCCGACACGCCCCAGGCGTTTCGGGCAGCCGGCCAGCATGTGGGCCATGTGCATGTGGCGGACAACACACGCCAGGAGCCGGGCACCGGCGACATTGACTGGCGCGCGGGGCTGCAGGCCCTGAGGGACATTGGCTTCAACGGGTATCTGGCGTTTGAAAGCGCCGTGTCCGGGGATGATCCCTTGCAGTCTCTGCAGAAGTCAGTGAATTTCTTGCGGGAGACCCTGGCCGCCCTGTAGTCAGCCCGCAGTGGCCACCACTGCGGAGGCTAGATTCCCAACGCGGCCCGCGCCTTGACCGCCCTGCGGCGCGCATGCAGGATGGGTTCTGTGTAGCCGTTGGGCAGGCGAGCGCCTTGAAAGACCAAATCCTGGGCGGCCTGGAAAGCCTGGCTGTCTTCCAGTTCCGGAGTCATGGGAATGTATGCCTCTTCGCCCGCGTTCTGTGCATCCACGACCGCGGCCATGCGCGCGAAGGCGCTGCGCACCTGCTCTGGCGTCACTATCCCGTGCAGCAGCCAGTTGGCGACGTGCTGACTGGAAATGCGCAGCGTGGCCCGATCCTCCATGAGCCCGATGCCGTTGATGTCCGGCACCTTGGAACAGCCCACGCCTTGGTTCACCCAGCGCACCACGTAGCCGAGGATGCCCTGCAGGTTGTTGTCCAGTTCCTTCTGGATGTCGGCGGCCGCCGGTCTGTCTTCCATCAAGGGCGGCCGCAGGATATCGTCGATGGACACCGGCGGCTGGGCCGTCAGTTCCCGCTGCCGCTGGTGTACATCCACCAGGTGGTAATGCAGCGCGTGCAGGGTGGCCGCGGTGGGTGAGGGCACCCAGGCCGTGGAAGCCCCGGCCCGGGGATGATTCATCTTGGTGTGCAGCATTTCCCCCAGGGCATCCGGCATGGTCCACATGCCCTTGCCGATCTGGGCTCGCCCCGCGAAGCCGGCCCGCAGGCCCTGGTCCACATTCCAGTCCTCGTAGCCGGAAAGCCACGGCTGTTCCCGGATTTCGGATTTGGGCAGCATGGCCCCCGCTCGCATGGACGTGTGCAGTTCGTCCCCCGTGCGATCCAGGAAGCCGGTATTGATGAAGACGACGCGTGCCCGGGCCTGCTGAATGGCGTTGCCCAGATTGACGGTGGTGCGTCGTTCCTCATCCATGATGCCCAGCTTGAGGGTGTTGGGCTCCAGTCCCAGGGTGGTCTCCACGGCGGCGAAGAGTTCCAGCGTGAGCTGCACCTCGCCACTGCCGTGCAGCTTGGGCTTGACCACGTATACACTGCCCGTCCGCGAATTGCGGACGGAGCCGGTCTGGCGCAGATCGTGCAGGGCGGCCAGTGTGGCCACCATGGCATCCAGGAATCCTTCCGGCACGGCCTGTCCGGTATCGGTGGTGACGGCATCCGTGTACATGTGCAGGCCCACATGCCGGACCAGCAGCAGGCTGCGGCCGGGAAGGGTCAGGTCTGCGCCGTCCGGGGCCGTGTAGTTGCGGTCCGGGGCCAGGCGCCGCGTGAAAGCGCTGTGGTTCTTTTCGAAAGTGGCTTCCAGATCCCCCTTCATGATGTGGCACCAGTTGCTGTAGACCCGCACCTTGTCCTCGGTGTCCACGGCGGCCACGGAATCCTCGAAGTCCTGAATGGTGGTGACCGCCGCCTCGATGACAATGTCCTTCAGGCCCGCGGGATGGGTGCGGCCGACGGGATGCTGGCGGTCGAAGTGCAGTTCCACATGCAGGTGGTTGTGGACCAGCAGCGCCAGGGTCAGCGCTGCCCCGTCCTGGCGGTGCCCCACGTACTGGGCTGGATCCTGCAGCTGCGCGGTCTGACCGGATTCGAGCTCGCATTCCAGCCGGAAGCCTTGGAGGGTGGCGCGCAGGCGGTAGGCCGTGACATCGCCGTGCCCGCCTTCCGTCAGGGGAAAGATGCGATCCAGCATGCGCTCCGCCCACTGGATGACCGCGGCACCGCGCACCGGATTGTAGGCCCCGCTGACCTCTCTGCCTTCATTCTCGGGAATGGCATCCGTGCCATACAGGGCATCGTACAGGCTGCCCCAGCGGGCGTTGGCGGCGTTGAGCGCATAGCGGGCGTTGTCCACGGGAACGACCAGCTGCGGTCCGGCCTGCAACGAGATTTCCGGATCCACGTGGGCCGTGCTGATCTGCGCGACCGGGGCTTCGGGCTCCAAATACCCGATTTCCTGCAGAAACTCCTTTTGCTCCGACGGAGTGCGCCGACCGGCGCGCTGGTCATACCAGCGGTCTATGCGGCGCTGCAGTTCATTGCGCTGCTCCAGCAGCTGCCTGTTGCGGGGTCCGAGGTCCTGCACGATCCGGGAAAACGCCGCCCAGAACGAATCCGGATCCACCCCTGTGCCGGGCGCAATGTCGTCGCGCACCAGGTTGAAGAGCCGTTCATCCACGCGCAACCCGTGCAATGCAATTCGATCGTTCATGTGATGGAGTCCTTGGTTGCACAGCCCCGGCGCCAGTCCCACCCGTGGGGCCGGCGGAATAGCCTCTGGCCCGCCGGGCCTGTACCGAGTTCGAAAATCATGGAAGGCATCGTGAATTATAAAGGCACCCTGGAGGCGGTGCGGTTTTCTGCCCTGCACCGGTGCGGACCGGGGCCCCAAGCCGGAATCCGTGGAGTCCTGCCATCTCCGGGACCGCCCTGTCTTCAGGGCTCCCGCCGCGGGAAAGACTGGGCCGTGCATGCATGCGGTGCGGTCGGCGCCATGGTATGATGGAGCCGTTGCATTGCATGCACGGCCCAGTCCGTGCCACAAGGAGTTGACCCGTGGCGACACTTGCGTCTCCTGTCGAACGGCAGGCGTTACGGATGACTTGGGATCCCTTTTGTGGCGAGGAGGGGGTGCAGACCTTGCAGTCGTCGGAACATTTCTACCGGCTGGCACGAATTGTCCACGATCTGCGCCTGCATCTGGAGGAGTGCGGTCTGCCCTACTCGCTGGCCAGCGATCTGCTGATCCGGAACATTCCGCTCAAACCCGGGGTGGCCCCGGATGTGGCGCTGTGGCCGGGGCATCTGCGGCTGGAGCAAGAAAAGTACGGCTCACTGGAGCTGTCCGCAGATCTATGTCCGGTCCTGGTTCTGGAAGTGGTGTCAGCACACACCGGGATGGAGGATGCACACACCAAGCACGAAATCTATCGGCGGATCGGCGTGGCGGAATACTGGCTGTATGATCCGGACACTCATGCCGGCGACGAGCCGCTGCGCGGCTGGTGGCTGGACGGCGGAGCATATGTGCCGATCCCGGAGTATCGCCAAGAGGTGTCCGGGCGGCCGGCTGTGTTGTATGCCAGTGCGGTGCTGCAGACGGATTGGGGGCTGACGGAGGACGGGGTGCTGCGGCTGCGGGAGCCGCAGCAGGCAGACTGGTACCGGACGACGCCGGCGGCCCTGCGCCGAATCCGGCGTCAGGCTGCGCAGGACCGGGACCGGGCCGCGCAGGCCGAAGCCCAAGCCGCGCAGGATCGGGTGCGCGCCGACCAGGCCGAAGCCCAAGCCGCGCAGGATCGGGTGCGCGCCGACCAGGCCGAAGCCGAGATTGTCCGCCTGCGCGCCCGGCTGCAGGCGCAGGCCCATCAGGACGGAACCGCCGAAACCGGTTGCTGAAACCCGGTTTTGCCTCCCTGTGGGCCATGCTCCCGGACAGACGTGCCGGCACCGGAAATGGGTCGCCGCGACTGGCGCAGAGGTTGATCGTTCGCACTGGCGCCAGTTTCCTCTACAGAGTGTTGTCGGTTTTGGCCTGGCCCCGCGGGATTTTCCGCCCGGCCTGCCGCGGCAGGGCCTGGATTCCTGTCTTGGGAACTGTGATAGTCTTGTGCCTGCACCGCGCGGTCGGTTTGCGGTACGTCCCCTGTGGATCCTGGAGATCAAGGATGCCCAAAACAATTTATCTGGCCAATCCCTATGGGTTTTCCCCGCATTGGATGACCACTCTTCTGCCGCCGCTGGTAACCGCCTTGGAGGAACTGGGTCTGGAAGTGTGGGAGCCGTTTAGCCGGAACAATCAGATTGACTTCCAACAGGCAGGGTGGGCGTATCGGATAGGCCAGGCGGATTACCGCGACGTGGCTGAGGCGGATGCCATCTTTGCCGTTGTCAATGGCGTCCCGCCGGACGAGGGAGTGATGGTGGAGCTGGGGATGGCGATCGCGCTGAAGAAGCCAACCTTCCTGTTTCGAGACGACTTTCGCGTTACCGCCGACAGCGAGGGGTACCCTCTGAATCTGATGCTGTTCACCGGACTGCCCGAGAAGGGTTGGCAGGATTACTACTACACCTCGATGGAGGAAATCACCTCGCCGGAGAAGAGGCTGGCACAGTGGGCCCAGCACGCGTAGCGGATGCAGGAGAAGCATGCTTCTCCCCTCTCCTTGACGTCGCTACCGGTGCCCATTGCACTGGGCCACTCACCGAATCCCCCGGCCTGAGCCACAGGATATTCGTCTTTGGATGGTCTGGCCGCCGGACCGAGGGATCCGGCAGTTGGGAATGGGGCTGCCTGGCACGCCCCGCGCGCACTGCCAGACTTCGGGATCAGCCCCTTGGCCAGGCATCTGGGTGATTCGAGAAGATGGGGACCGTGCTGGCGGTCATTCGATGTACTCGCTCTCCTCAAACCTCGTCCATGATGCAAACACAGGGAAGGGCGGGGGCAACACTCTTTCAGGATCATTCAGCCTGAAGGAAATCTTCTCGCTGTCAAACACGTCCCGGATGGAGATCGAAAGGCCCTCGGTCTGTATGCAGTCCTCACACGAGGTTGGAAATCCTTGAGTCGAACTTGGTTCGTCGAAGTAGACCGTGACTGTCGCACCCCCCACTTTCCCCTCAATGCTGTAGCTTTCGGCGCTGATCTCCCACTCGTGGATGGCATGGCCGTCTTGGGCGTATTGAGCCCACAGCCTGATGCCGCGTGAGAACCGCAGGATGACCCCCTGTCTCGGACTCGCGTCCTTGGCAGGATGGAACTGCCGGAAGGAGCGGTTTCCCGGCTCTTGGACAATCTGTGCCTTCCACTGCGCTTCCGCCGCGTTCTGCCCGGAATCGGTCTGGCGCATGTTGATGTCACCTGCGTCACAGGCTGTGAGCGCCATCAGCAACCCCAGCAGGGCGAGTACAAGCAACCGGGACAGCGGATGCTTGGCTGACATCACGTTGACAACGACGCTGGGGCGCGATGTGGAAATGCTCTTTGATTGCAGGACACAGGGCATAGGTTCCAGGAAACAGTGGCTGAAAGGGATTGGGGATGCGATGCGCAACGCTTGGGGGCTTGAGTGCTGCCACTATACAGTGTCGATGGCATTGAGATGGCTCATGTTCATAGCAGGTCAGGGCGACAGTCTCACCGGAACAGAGCCAAGCGAGAATTGTTGTCAAGGCATCGCCCTGACGTTCCAGGATCCTCTTCGTGTACGTCCTGCACAGATGTCTGGATTCCCCCTGCGTTTCGAGTCCCCGACGATCTTTCGACTCAACACCCAGCTCGGGCAAATGCTCGCAGCGAATGGCCAGCTTGCTGCAGATTTGAGCAAGTGTGGACTTTGAAAATCCATATTTGCGGCTGATGGGATTGCGGCGTACGTCACAAAGAATGGTTACATGCGAGCGCAGCAGGAGGTTGAAGTAGCCTTCCAACATTCTGCCTTCATAACCGACGGTCAGAAGCGGCGTTCCGGCGGCCTTGGGTTTTGCTGCCCTGATTCGCTGCAGTGCAGCGGGTCTGTCCCGGATGAGGATCTCGGCTTTTTCACTCCGGATGGCGCAATAGGGAACACGAAGGTACGTTTCCTTGATGAGCCTGTTGCCCCGCTTTCTGGCATACCGGCCAACGAATGCGCGCACTGAGCTGTCCTGACACTCACTTCCAATGAGCCTGCCCTCTTCTGTGAGTTTCCAAGGCTCGCCTTCACAAAGCAGTCCGTGTCTGCGGAGACGGTGCAAATCCGCGTCGCACGTAGACGAAAAGGCGCCGAACTTGTACGGAATGAATTCGTACAGGCCAGTGCCGGCCCGATCAGAGGAAGGGTGCTCTTGGCAGTAGAGGAAGAGCATCTTCTGAAAGTCGGTTCTTCCGACAGAACTGCCGAAGGCGTAAAGCAGAGTCAGCAAACGAAGCTGGCGTTTGAACAGCTGGGATGGTCCTACGGATGGGTAAGGTGCCGTCTTGGCAAACTCATGCCGACCATTGTCCATTTCAGTGTGCTATATCTTGGCCATTGGCCCAAGTGGCACAGCATGTCCTGACATATGCAGGACCTACCCAGTTGAAGGTAATGTATGGGCACAGGAATTTTGCGGTTGAAGTCACTGTACAGAACGGATTCGCCAGATATTGGCAAACGTTATCCAGGGCGAATTCAGTCGAAAGTACACTCTCTGTCTTGATTGACTATAGAAACTACATAATTCAATTGACGCCATCGGCCAATTCTCCTGATTCACCTTCGACTGTGCAAGTGTATTGTTGCCGACATTGAGCTCGTCACCCCTTTGCAGGCTTCCCTGGATCGCTGGAATTCCAAAAAGCCGCACTCCTGCACCAGGTGTTGAGCATTGAGATATGTGAGGACCGCGGGCAGTCTTTCAGAAGCAAGACCCTGCCCCGCGGAGCCCTGCAAAGTCGCCGAAGAAGCAAGGAAGGAGGTTCACAATTGAAACGCACACTTCTTGTCGCCACGGGCAACCCGGGCAAGGTGGAAACCCTGCGCCGTCTGCTGCAGAACCTGTCCTTCCGCTTGGTGGGCTTGGACTCAGTGCCCAATGTCCAGACCGTGGCGGAGACGGGCCAGACTTTCGAGGAGAATGCCCGGCTGAAAGCCTGTGGCTACGCAGACCAGTCAGGTCTGCTTGCGCTGGCGGATGACAGCGGCTTGGAAGTGGCTGCCTTGGATGGCGGGCCCGGCATCTACAGCGCCCGGTACGGAGGGCCGGGACTGACCGACGCCGAACGCTGCCTGCACCTGCTGCGCAACATGGAGCATGTCCCGACGGGACAAAGGCAAGCGCAATTCGTCTGTGTTGTCTCTTTGGCCAAGCCCCAGACAGGCATCTGTGGAGAGTTTCGGGGTGTCAGCAAAGGATTTCTGCTGACCGAAATGCGCGGCCATCTGGGTTTTGGCTATGATCCCCTCTTTGTTCCGGAGGGCGAAACCCGTTCCTATGCAGAGCTGGGTTCAGCGGTCAAAGACAAGCTGGGCCATAGGTACAAGGCCATGCAAGCCGCACGCGGACTGCTGGAACAACTGGCTCGGCGGCAGGAGGCGTAGGCCTGTCGCCGAGGGGTTGCAAGGGGCCAGCGGCGAGTTCTTGCCTGCGGGCTACCCGCCAAGGCGCTGCAGGGCCTTGGCCGCTACATCCGGCGGCAGCGGGCCCTTGGCTGCAGCCTCCACATTCTCCTTGAGGTGGTCCGGATTCGTGGTGCCCACGATGGTGGAGTGCATATGCGGGTGTGCCAGGGTCAGGCGCAGCAGGAATGCGGTCCGGGAGTCTCCGGAATCCCGCAGATCGTCCAGTTGGGCCTTCTGGAAGCGATCCCATTGCGTCGCGGAGCCGGTGCCTACCTGGGGTTCCCCCAGGGCCACGCCGCCGCGAATGATGGTGCCGGCATCCTGCTCCGCCACCTTGGTGATCCACTCTGCATGTTCCCGCTCCAGGCCGGAATAGGGAATCTGAAAGACATCGAATACGCCCCATTCCAGGAAGTTGGGCAAATGCGGCAACGTGGAGGAGACCCCAATCCAGCGCACCTTGCCCTGCTGGCGCATGTCTTCCAGAGCCTGTACCAGTCCTCCCGTCTCGCAGTCCTCCACAGACGGATTGTGCAGCTGCATGATGTCCACCGAGTCCACCCGCATGCGCTCGAGGCTTTCATGCAGGCCGCGGAAAAGGTTCTCCCGGGTCCAGAGATGGCCCCAGTTGTCTTCAGGGGTGCAGCCGCATTTGGTGGCCAATACATATTCGTCCCGTCGATGCCGGATGTATCGGCCGATCATTTCCTCGCTGTTGCCGTAGTCGTTGGCTGTGTCAATGAAGGTGATCCCCGCGTCCAGCACGGCGTTGAGGATGTTTCCGATTTGATCGTCGGTCAAGGCGCGGCGGTGCGCGGCACCATAGCCCAGGCGCGTGACTTCCAGCCCGGTGCGGCCCAGGATCGCGGTTTCCAGGTTGGCAGGTGAGGCAGACATAACAACTCCTTTCCGTGTCAGGCCCGCAACAGGCCCAGATGGTTCAGACAGGGCTGTCGGTGGCAGGAGCCCGCACAGCGGGAGCCCGGCCGGAATCGCCTGTCCCATGACAGGATACCCTTGGCAACGGATCAGACACATATAAATTACAGAGTCGTGCCATCGCATGCTGGGAGCGCGGCTCCCGTTCATGGAAGGTGTCTCGGGCCGGAATCCGCGGTGGTGAAGGGGTCCTGCGCGCGGCACCGGAGACTCGACTGGCGGCAAGGTTATGCCAATGCTGCTCTGGTCCACCCATCCTCGTGTTCAGCGTGGGAGCAGCAACCCCAGCCCTGCAGAGACCCAAGGCGTACACTTGCGCCCCGGCACATGGCACGGCGGCGGCAATCCACCGTGCCTGCGGAGCAAGGAGTCAGAAGTGTGCGGGGCCGGATGTGATGGACCGGCAGAAACCGATGAATTCCGGATATGCAATGTCCGTGCGTCCAGCCAGATAGCGCCCGGTGATTTCTGGCGGCGGCAGATGTTCTATGCCTGTGTATCCCAGCTCCTGCAGGTAGGCTGGGATCTGCGCAGGATCAAAGCTGGCGATCCATGGTTCGCCCCGTTTGGCCACGAACGCAGCCGCTTTTTTCTGTACGATCTGCCAGGATGGAGGTGTCGTCGCCAGATCTGCCAAATAGTCGAAGAAGACATAGGAACCGGGTGCCATACGGGCGGCGATGGTCTGCAACGTCTGTGCGATGGCCGCGTGGGTCAGATAGTACGTCACGCCGAACCAGGAGAACATGGCGGGTCTTGTGGGGTCCAAGCCGGCGGCTACAAGGACGTCATACAGATTCTCTTGGCTCAAATCGGCAGCGACATAGCGGGTGTTGCGGGGCCGTGGAATGTGGGCCTTGGCCATTCTGCGGAGCTTTTCCGTTTGGGTTGCCTGCTGGTCCAATTCATAAATGGCCAGGCGGTCCAACAGGTCGGGCCGACGCATGGCGAACGTGTCGTAGCCTGCTCCCAGCATCACATATTGGTCTATGCCGGAGGCCATGCCTTGGGCAATCTGTTCCTCCCCGAATATGGCTCGCAGCACGATGCAGGGACTGGTGGGAAAGGTTTTGGTCAGGATCCGGTTTACGACGAAGTCGCGTATGAACCTGTGGGCCAAGACAGCGCCCCACAAGGGGCCGGTAAAGTGCATGGCCAAATCGTCTTGGTACACGGGCTGCGCCTGATATTTGTAGACATCCGCGCGGACCGCTGCCGCTATTTCAGCGGTCTTGCTGGGTTTCTTGTGGATCTTGGGGGATGCCATCTTGCCGTTCCCTTGTGGTATCAAATGGGTATCGCGGCGGAACCGATTTTCTGTTCTGGCCCATGTCGCCGGTCAGGCCGCAGGCCACCTTGGGGGCCGACACCGGGTCCAGCGATGTATTGTGGCTCTAGCATCTGGCCAGATGCGGCAGAGCACTCCGTCTTGAATGCACTCCTCTCTGCGAATATAGTCCTTTGACCCTGCCAACCCCCCTGTGAGGCAGGAACAGAGGACCCTCGACACCGGGCTATCTGCCAATACCACAATTGTAGATGATACAAGGGCCGTCTGCTCCTGTCCCTCTGGAGCCCCGATGTCGGCCCCTGCCACGGGGCCCTTGTTTCGCCGGTCGGAAGCGCGCCGTCGGGCCTGAGCCTGCATTGAAGGGCTGCTCAGTGCCATGGAGCACAAGTCGGCCAGGAAATTGGCCGACTTGTGTGCGGATCGATGGCTCCACTGCCCGATTGGATGTGACAAACGCTTGCATCGAACTTGTGCACGAGACCGGGGACACCACGATTGTCTTTGAAGAAACTGAAGGGGAAGCTCGACTGGGGACCGCGGTTCCTGTATCCGTGGGATTTGACTTGGCGCTACGCGGCCAAATGAAAAGGGAAAGACGCTGGAACACCACGTCGAACTCGCTCCTCCATGCCTCTCCGAAGGCTCATACTCCCTGTTCAACGTGAGTTGGGGACAAGGAAGGACACCGCGGGCCCTCGGCGGGTATCCTTGGGTACTGTGCAACAGCCCCGATGTGTCCCCCAGGAGTCTACGCGCTCTGTACGGTCCTGGCGATGATTGCTGCCCACCGTGCGAGCCGGCGTAGCCGCGGTGGCAACTTGGCTCCGGAGCGCGGAGCCGGCGACGGGCCCCGGCTGTCCTCCCGCGAGATCGTGACGATCCGGATGCCCTGTCCTCGGAGCCGCTCTCGGAACTGCAAGCGCCATTACACCCTCCAGGTCTCGCCCTCTCTGTGCTCCGCGTTGCCCGCGCGGCCCTGTCATGCCCGCTTCGTGGCCTTGCTGCCGCGCGTCCTGGGGCCGCTGTACGTCTGTCTGACGGGCGGCCATGGCCGCGGCACCGGGACCATCGACCCTGTACGGACGTGCTTCCATGGACACCGCCAACTCCCGTCCGTCAGCAGGCACAGTGGATTCTGGGCGCCAGATTGTCTGCTACGCCGATGCCGCAAGGGCCGCGCGCACTCGCTCCGGGCGGAAAGGGATTTCGCGGAGGCGCACGCCCACCGCAGTGTAGATGGCATTGGCGATGGCCGCGGGCACGGGGCACATGGCTGCCTCGCCAGCTCCCATGACAGGATATCCTGCGCGACGAATCAGACAGGTGTGAATCTGGGGCGCCGCGGGCAATCGCATGATGGGATATGTGTCCCAGTCAATGGAGGTCACACCCTGCCGGTTGAAGGCCACTTCTTCATGCAGAGTCCAGCTGGCGGCCTGAATCAGGCCGCCCTCCAGTTGGGCGCTGAGCCCGTCCGGATTCACGATCTGGCCCGCATCCGCAGTGATGAAGGCTTCCTGCAGGTGCACTTCACCGGTCCTTGCCTCCACGGCCAGCGTCACGCCCACGGCGGCGTACGTCTGTTGATCCTTGTATCGGGCGTAGGCGATGCCCCAGCCCTGCCCCGGGGTGGCGGCAGCCTGCTCTCGGGCATCCGCCATCTGCTCTGCCAGCAACTGCAGTACGGCCCGGCCGCGCGCATCGTCCAAGTGGCGCAACCGGAAAGCGAAGGGGTCTTCCCCGGCCCTGGCGGCCAGTTCATCCATGGTGGATTCAACCGCAAAGATGTTGGGAAAAGCCCCCAGGGAGCGCATGGCAGAGACCCGCAGCAGCTGTTCCGGCAGGAAATGCACGATTGTGACACTCTCGGGCATGCGGTATGGGGGCGTGCCGTTGCGATGCAGACCCACGTGGCGGCCGGTGCTGGCCTGGGGCTGATACTGCGGCCAGGCCTCTGCCAGCTGCCAGGCGGCCAGCAGGGTGGCGGTGTTGTCATCCGTGGCGTGGGGGCGGCCCAAATGGGTGTAGCCGCGGATCTCCTGCCGCCAGGCGGCCAAGTCTCCCTGCTCGTCCAGCGCGGCCGAGACATCCATGAGCATGGCAGTGCCATACGGCTCATAGATGCACTCGTCCTCCCGGGTCCACAGCACGCGCACGGGTCGGCCAGGATAGCGCAGGGCCAACAGGCAGGCATCCAAGGCCACATCATCCGCTCCGTTGTGTCCGTAGCAGCCAGGACCTTCGACATGAATGACCCGCAGCTTGGCCGGAGGCCATTGCAGCACCTGGGCCAAGGCATCCCGCAGGGAGAATATGCCTTGGCTATGGGACCAGACTGTCAGCTGATCCGCTGCGCGCAAGGCCATGGCGCAGGAGGGCCCCAGCGAGGCGTGCATCTGATACGGACGCGCAAAACGGGCCTGCACCTGATGGGGGTGGGGCCACTCCTCCTGGCACGGCAGGGGAGTGGCCACGGGCCAGCCGTCCACCACCTGATAGTCCTGGGAGGCTGCCTGGTCCATGGCGGCATAGAGATGCTGGGTACCGGGCAACGTTTCGGGGGTTTCCCAGGTGCAGGATGCGGACAGCAGGAGCGACGCGGTGTGGACATTGTCTTCACGTTCGCTCACGACCGCCAGAAACTGCCCGTCTTCCACAATGTCGGCTGGTTCCGGCAGCTGGTCCAGGACAGACGGTTGGTACCCCGTGCGTCTGGCCTGGGCATAGGGGCCGCGCACAATCCGGGCATGCAACATCCTCGGCATGTCCATGTCCTGCAGAAAACTGGCCTGACCCTGGACTTTGGCGTTCAGGTCCAGCCGGGGCACGGGCTGTCCCACCAACGTGTATTGGCTGGGGGGCTTGGGAGCGATCACGCCCGAAGCCTGAATGCCCAACGGCTGGCCTTGCAGCAACTCCCAGTAGCTGGCCTGCTGGCCGCTGGCCGCGTGAGTGACCAGGCCCTCCTGCACCGACAGGTCTTCCCAAGGCACATTCCATTCCTCGGCGGCCCACAGCAGGAGATGGTGGCGCACCTCGGCCGCGGCCTGGCGCAGCGCTCCCCCGGAGACTTCCAGCGACATGCTGCCGGCGGTGGTGCCTTCGTCCGGCGAGCGAGCCGTGTCCGCCGTGTGGATGTGCACCTGATCCATCCGCATGTCCAGCTCTTCGGCCACCACCTGTGACAGCGCGGTGACAATGCCTTGGCCCAGTTCCACCTTGCCGGTGAAGAAATCCACAGTGCCGTCTTCCCGGAAGTGCATCCAGTCGTCCAGGTCGGGATGTGTCTGCAACGACTGGGGGAGAGGGCGCGGCGCGGACTCCGGTTCCGGGATGGACGAGGCCTCGGGTTCAATGACCTTGTATATGGGGTGGTCCGGAATCTGGCCTGCGGCCCTTTGGATGGCCCGGATGACGCGTGGATACACGCCACAGCGACAAAGATTGCGCTGCAGGGCCGCCTGAATGTCGGCCAGGGACGGGTGGGGATTCCGATGCAGCAGCGCGGACCCGGCCGTGAGCATCCCGGCGACGCAGTATCCGCACTGAATCGCCTGCTCCTTGACGAAGGCCTCCTGCAGGGGACTGAGCCGCCCCCCAGCGGCCAGACCTTCCACCGTGACCAGGTCCTTGCCGGCCGCTGCCCGAGCCGGCAGGCGGCAGGCGGGCAGGGCTTCGCCATCCATGATGACGCGACAGGCGCCGCACTGTTCGAGGCCGCATGCGTCCTTGGCCCCTTTGAGATGCAGATCCTCCCGCAACACCTGCAGCAGAGAGGTGTGGGGGGTGACCTCGACCGTATGGGTCTGGCCGTTGACTGTCAGGTCCAGAGGCTGGCGGTCCACAGCCACAGTGTGCCTGGGCATAATGGCCTACGGTTGGCGAATGAACTTCTGCAGGCGGCCGTCGGCCTGCACTTCACCCACATACAGGTCTCCCCGGGAGTCGGCCCAGATGCCGTGGGGAAAGGCCAGGAATTCCCCTGGCTTGCGGCTGGCCTTGCGGCCTCCCCACTGGGACAGCAGTTGCTGGTCAAAGGAATAGATGCTGACCTGCTGCTCCAGCTCCGCGATGTAGACCACGTCTTCCTGCGGGTGGAAGTAGATGGTGTCCGGTTTGGCCAGACCCCGCCACTGGGTCAGGAAGTTGCCTTCCAGATCGAAGATCTGAATGCGGCTGTTTTCACGATCGCACACCCAGACCCGTTCGTACCGATCTATGCGGACGCAGTGGGACAGGGCAAACTGGCCAGGTTGATCCCCCCAGGTGCCCCAGGAGTGCAGGAGCTCCCCCGTGCTGGAATACCGATGCACCCGGGCATTGCCGTACCCGTCCGAGATGTACAGATCTCCATTGGGCGCGACATCCAGATCCGTAGGCAGATTGAAGGGGGCGCCGTCCTGCTGGCCGGGAGCTCCGGGAGTGCCGATGGTCATCAGCAGTGCGCCGTCGCGGGTGAATTTGCGCACGCAGTGCGTGTTGCGTTCCGTGCAGTAGATGAAGTCGTGGTGGTCGATGTAGATGCCGTGGGCATCGGACAGCACGTCTTCTCCCCAGGAAGTCAGAAAGTTGCCGTCCCGATCAAAGACCACCATCGGGTGTTCCGAGCGGGAGTAGACGTAGACCCGGTCCAGCGAATCGCAGGCGACCGCCGGGATCCAGCCAAAGCTGTACCCCTCTGGAGGCTGGAACCAGCCTTCCTGAACCTCATACTGGTAGTCTCCATAACCGTATGCCATGGCTGATTCTCCTGCAAGGCGGCTGTCCGGTGCGGTGGGTTGTACCCGCCTGCCGGATGGTCAACCCGTTGACCATCGTAATTGTAGGCCAGCTCGGCCCTGTACAAAACAGACTGGGACGGCCCCAAGAAAGGCAGGCGGGCACCATGGCCCCAAGCAAGTGCCATCCCAGGGCCCGTGTGCCCGCCTGCAGCCGTTTGCGCCGCTCTTTCCGGTCCGGACCGGGATCAAGGTCCAGCGGCTGCGGGTGGGCGTCCTGCGGGCCCCGGGCCGGCGCACCGTCTCCCCTGCGCGGTATGCGCTGGGACTGCACGAAGAGCGCAACTTGGCACGGATGTCTGGCTGCCAGACATCGGCTACAAGGACTGTTTCCTGTCAAGCAGGGAGTTGTACAAACAACACAGTGTCGTGAGTGCTTCCTCGAGACGTGCATATCCAGACGCCCACGGGCCCGAGGTGGGGGTGCGGAGGGTGTTGTAGAATCGGCCACGTCAGACTGCTCCTGACAGTCTGGCCGCGAAGACAGAAATCACCTTCTCCAGCCTTCGTCCATTGTGCCGTGGCAGCTGTGCCAAGGTGCCCGACGGTTTGGGGGAGTGCCAATCATGATCCTGCACCCGTCTTGGGCCCTATGTGTGCCAAGCCTGATTTGCGCATAGGCGTGATTGGCGCGGGCGGCCGGGGATTTCTGGCGGCCCATGCGCACAGACCCGGTCGCGGTTCCCGCATAGCGGCCTGTTGCGATGTCCGGGAATCCGTGCTGGCCCAGTGCCGCGCCCGATATGGAGACACCGTTTTCACGACCTCGGACTATCACGCGCTTCTGGCGAGAGACTTGGATGCGGTGTTCATTTGCTCGCCCGATTTCCTGCATCATGCGCATGCCACCGCGGCTCTGCACGCGGGCATGGCCATCTATCTCGAAAAGCCGATGGCCATTACCATTGCCGACTGCGACGACATTCTGCAACAGGCAAAGGAGACGCACGGCAGACTGTACCTGGGGCACAACATGCGCCACATGGGGTTTGTCCTGAAGATGAAGGAACTGATTGACGCCGGTGTGATCGGCGAGGTCAAGACGGCTTGGTGCCGCCACTTCGTAGGGCATGGCGGGGACTTTTACTTTAAGGACTGGCATGCAGACCGCAGGCTGTCGACAGGCATGCTCTTGCAGAAAGCCACGCATGACATCGACATTTTGCACTGGCTCTGCGGCGCCTTCAGCCGCACCGTCAATGCCATGGGGGACCTGACGCTCTACAACCGGATCACGGACCGCAATGACCGGCCTCGACACCGGCCCAAGCACAATCTGGCAAACTGGCCTCCACTGACGCAGACCGGCCTCCATCCGACAGTGGATATCGAAGATGTCAGCATGATGCACATGACATTGGACAACGGGGTGCTGGCATGTTACCAACAGTGTCATTTCACGCCGGACTATTGGCGCAACTACACCGTGATTGGGACTGAGGGCAGACTGGAAAATTTTGGCAATGGAGAGGAAGGCACGGTCATAAAGGTGTGGAACAGACGGCGCTGGGGTTACGACGCGCGTGCCGACCAGTCCTTTCCCCTGGAGTCCATGGCGGGCGGCCACGGTGGCGCCGACCCCAGAATCGTGGATGAATTCCTGGGGGTTGTCCGCGGGGACGCCAAAGCCAGCACGTCGCCGTTGGCCTCTCGCTACAGCGTCGCTGCCGGCTGCTGCGCTACGGAGTCGCTGCGCATGAAAGGGATCCCCATTGACGTGCCGCCGGTGAATCGAGAGGTGCATGATTTCTTCCAAACCTACGCGTAAGCCAACGTCAATGCTCTGAACGTGGCCCTGGGGGGCGTCAGCATTGGCATGCGCGCAACACCAGGTCGAACCTGGTGTTGCCTTGGGACCAGGTTGGACAGCCAATGCGGGCCCTCGCGCCGGCAGATCACTGGACACGGCTTGCCGGGGGCTGGTCGGCTGGCTCATGCACCTTGCCCTTGCCCATTGCGGTTGTTGTTACGGCCGGGCGGTCCCAGGATGCAGGCGGCAGGTTCGGTGTTTCGCCCCGCGGCCGCGCGTACCGGTGGCCGCACACTGGCCCTCATGCGCTGCCAGGTACCGTCGTGGCGCCCCTGGGCAAAGGGTTGGCAGACCGTGGACTGGGACGGTCGATCATGGGGAATCATGTCCCAGGGGGGCCACCGCCGCGCGGCGGCACCTGTCACTCCCGGATCACCCGCCCATAGCCGCCCCTCTCCGTATCGGGCCTGCTGCCCAGGGCCGTGGGCGACACATCCGCCCACGCCTCTCAGCCTTGCGAGGGCAGCATGTCTCAGGGATGGGGGAGCGCTCCCTGTATTTGGGCGAAAACTTGGGCCGTGGCCCAATCCACCTCATCTCCGACCTGGATCTGGCCCTCGTCCAGCACATCACCCCAGACTCCGCCTCGCCACATGAGGGCCATTTGCGCGCGCAGTCCGGAACAGGCCCGATCCATCATGTGGCAGGGTTGGGTTTCCCCTTGCACCTGGATGCGGACACGGCCCACCTGCAGTACTTGGGATGCGGTGTCCAGCAACCGCACCCCACTGACCATGAGGTTGGCCCGGCGCACCGACGGGTCCAGGTCCCGTCCCATCTGAGCGCACAGCCAGTCCCAGCTTTCCTTTTCAATGATGGTGACCTGTCGCCTGCCGCCAAAGTCCGCGCTGTCCCGGATCCCTTGTCCTTTCACGAGGGACGCGGCCGAAACCTGCTGCATGGGGCCACCCTTGGCCGTCTTGAGCCAGATGCCTTCCAGTTTGCCTGTGGCCATTGTGACACCACCTTCTACATCGGTCCGGCCGGCAGGATATCCAGGACCCGCTCAGGCGGCCCATTCTAGCATGATGCCGAGCGTGGACGCCTGGGCTGCCTTGAGTTCGGCATAGGCCGCAGGGGCGTCCTCCCAGGAGAAGGTGTGGGAGACCAGCGGATCCGCCTGCAGCCGACCAGCGGCCAAACAGCGCAGGGCCAGCGCTTCGTCCTCCCGGATGGTCCACAGGCCCGGTCTGCGGTCCTGAGCGGGGCGAATGGAATTGTGGGCCCCAATCAAGGTCAGACCGGTCTTGTGCACGTCCCGGTAGAAATTGACATCCGGCGTGTTGCCGCGGGTACTGCCCAGCAATACCAGCCGGCCGCAGGGCGCGATGATATCAAAGGCGGACGTCACGGCCGCGGGATGGCCGGTGGCATCCACCACCACTTGCGGCTTGGCACCACTGCACCATGCCTGAACCTGGGCCATGTAGTCTCCGGTCATGTGCAGGGCCGCGTCCGCGCCCAGCTGCTCCGCCAGGGCCAGACGCGTGTCCTGCACATCCAGGGTCAGAGCGGGCATGGCTCCATTGAGACGGGCCCACTGCATGGCCAGCAGACCCACGATGCCGGCTCCCAGCACGGCTACGCCCTCTCCCAGTTCAATGCGGGCCTTGCGAATGCCTTGCAAGGCAATGGCTCCCAGATAGAAGAAGGCGGCGGTGCGGCTGTCCAGATGGTCGGGCAGCAAGTGGCAACGGGTGGCAGGCACCGCCGCCACCCGCTGGTGCGGAATGGGAACCGCGACGCGCTGGCCCACGTGCCATCCCTGGGTGTCAGGGCCGCACTCGACAATCTCGGCCACTGTGCTATAACCTGCCTCCATCGGGTATTGCTGCGAAGTGTTGTCCATGCCCATGAGAAAGGCTCTCTCTGTGCCGGGACTGATCAGGGAACAGAGGATGCGGATGAGAAGCTGGTCGGGCTGACAGACCGGCATCTCGGTGGATGCCAGTTCCACTGTACCCGGCGCTGTAAACCGTACTTGGGTATTCATTCCGCTGCTCCTCGAGGTTTGGACCTCAGTGGCCGGCAGCCATGTCCTGGGGGCTGCACTGGCTGGAGCGTGGTGCCGCCACAGGCAGACCCAAGTCGGCTGCGGCCACCGGCCGCTGTCCTGATGTGTTTGATTCTATCCTTCCTTCCGTCCCTGCCCCATGGCCCCTCTTGTCTTTGATCGCCGCTACGTGCGTCACACTCGCGAAATGCTGTTCCAGCTGTCCCTGGTGACCTTGGTCGGTGTGCTGGTGCGCTTTTCCGGACTGGCGCAACACGCCATTCACCTGGACGAGGCCATCAGCGTGGAGTTCGTCACACGCAATTCGCTGCCGGAACTGGCTGCCTTTGTGCGGCAGTGGGATGTGCATCCGCCCCTCTACTATCAAATGCTGTTGCTCTGGACCCGGGTCCTGGGCACGGATCTCGTGGACCTGCGCCTGCCTTCGGCCTTGCTGGGCGCCTTGACCGTGCCCGCTGTCTATGTGTTCACGCTGCTGCTGACCCGCCGGCGCACTGCGTTTTTGGCAGCCCTCCTCTTCGCCCTGTCCCCTTTCCAGCTGCAGGTGGCGCAGGATACCCGCATGTATGCCCTGCTGACGTTCTGGGCGGTGCTGGCCGGCATCTGTCTGGTCAGCATCCTCAAGCAGGAGGAACTGGACGAGGCACGCCCCTTCTGGTGGGGCCTGGTCTTGCTGCAAGGCCTAGCGCTGCACACCCATAGCGCGGGCGGCCTGTATCTGGCTGCCTCCTTCAATGTCACCCTGTTGTGGCTGCTGTGGTTGCGCCGGCGGCGGGGGGAGTTTGGAGACTTTCCGGGTGTGAGCAGCCGGGGCCTGGGCTTCAATTGGGGTGTCTCCCAGGTCATGGTGGTTCTGCTGTGGTTGCCGTGGTTGGGTTCGTTCCTGACACAGGTCCGGCGCGTGGTGGAGGAGTTCTGGATTCAGCCCACGGGCAGCTGGGAAATCTGGGCCGCCATCTCGCGCATGGCCTTTGCCTATCTGCCGATCTCCGAGCCGGAATTGGCGGTGCCGGTCGCGGCCCTGCTGCTTCTGGCCCTGCTGGGCGCAGTGCGGCTGCGCCCGCGGCCGGTGCCGTTGACGTTGGCCTTGGCGCTGTTCTTTACGCCCATGGCCGTCGCCTTGAGTGCGGACTGGTTCCGGCCCCTGTGGCATGTCCGCAGCTTCAACTACATCTGTGTGCCTCTGTACATGCTGGTGGCGGCCGGGGTGGCGGGACCGCTGCAAAGGGTGGACAGGGGCGGGTCGGCTTCAGGCCTGGGGGCGTTGTGGCAGGAGAAACTGCAACCGGTCGGCCAAGTGGCCCTGGTGCTGGCCATGGCCCTGCTGCAGATCTGGGGCATTGTGGAGTATCACGCCCATGGAGAACGGGAAGCCTGGCGGGATGCGGCCGCCGAAGTGGCCTATCTTGCGGAGCCGGGGGATTCGGTGGTGTTTCAAGCGGGCTGGGTGCAGCTGCCTTTCATGTACCACTACAATCGGATGCGCGGCCATGTGCTGACGGAATGGCCCTTGCCCGAGGCCGTGTTCAGTGGCCAGGTGGCCGAGCCGCGCATGACCCCGGAGAATGCCCGGCTCTCGCTGGCCCGCCTGGCGGGTCTGGGGCGCATCTGGCTGGTCTACTCGCACGACTGGTACACGGACCCGGACGGACTGACCCTCAGCACGCTGGATCGGCATCGGCCCATCCTGGGTGAATGGCATTTCCGCAGCATCCGCCTTTTTCTCTTCGGACCGGCGTAGCCGGAGGCGGGCTGTCTCTGCCGGACCGTGGGGAGCTTGGTCCCCGCGTAGAATGGGGCATGGGGACGCAGGGTTTGGGTCCCGGCCTGCAGCCGCGGGTTTCAGCAGCAGAGGCAAGGCGCGCAATGTCATCTCAATCCGTGCAGGAACAGTTTGGGGCCAACGCCCGTTTCTATGTCACTCACGAAACGCATGCCCAGGGAGCCAGCCTGCAGCGGCTGGTGGATGTAGTGCCTCTTGAGGCACATTGGCAGGCCTTGGACGTGGCTACCGGAGCCGGCCATACGGCATTTGCCCTGGCTCCGCACGTGGCCCGGGTCATCGCGACCGACATTACGCCGGAGATGCTGGACCTGACCCGCGCCGGAGTGGCCGAGCGCGGTCTGGAGAACGTGCAGGTGGAGGCTGCCGCCGCTGAGGATCTGGCGTATTCCACCGACCGCTTTGACTGCATCACCTGTCGCATCGCCGCCCACCACTTTGCAGACGTTCCGGCCTTCCTGGCCGGCTGCAGGCGGATACTGAAAGACCCGGGATATCTGGTTGTCATCGACAACGTGGTGCCGGAGGGAGTGGCGGGAGACTTTGTCAACGCCTTTGAAAAGCTGCGCGATCCCAGTCACCGCCAATGCCTGAGCGTTGGCCAGTGGCAGGCCGCGCTGGCCGACCAGGGATTGGCCTTGACCCATCTGGAGATTCTGGGCAAGCGCATGAAGTTCGGTTCTTGGGCCAGTCGCCATGACACGATCATGCAGGGATATTTGCGCGCCCTGCTGGATCTGGCAACCGGGCCGGCCCGAGGCTTTCTGCAGCCGCGTCGCGAAGACGGAGGCCTGACCTTCGGGCTGCAGGAAGGCTTTATGGTGGCCCGCAGGCGGAGCGCGGTGCAGGGGGTGACAGAAGAGCACGCGCGACCGTGAGCCTGCGCGGTGAGACATGGAGATTGGGCCCGTCCGCTCCCGTCTGCACTCGCGCCGCGGACCCGAGACCAGGATCCTCGGGAGCCGCTTGATCCTCAACCGGCTGACCCACACCCAGGGCACCCTGGGCGGTACCGGCAAACAAGAGCGGGCTGCCCGGAACCGCGAAGGCATTCTCCCATGGTGGCGCCTGCGTATCATGCAGGCGTCGGCTGCTACGGAGCCTCGCCTCCGGCCTGCGGAAGATCGTGATAGCATTGGTTGGGCTGTTGCCGCAGGCGGCCAGGTGTACGTTGCTTCATCCTCTATGGCCGGGATCTGGCAACGTCTGGAACCTTGGCCGCGGCTGCCACCGCGGCCATTGTCCACTCAACTGTGCAAGGCGCTTATGGAGACTCTCAAATATGGATGCTGAACTGGCCCACGGCCCCTCTGACATGGAGATCTATCTCTTTGACCTGCGTGGCTATCTGCATTTGCAAGGCGCGCTGTCCCAGGATGAAGTGAAGGAACTGAACGCCACGCTCGATGCCCTGCCCCCCATCCAGCAGGGGGAGTGGTACGGCCATATTCACGGGCACAAGTATGGAGAGACCGACGGTCTGAACCTGCAGCAGATTTATGAAGCCGGCGGACCCTTTGAGAGGCTGATCGATCACCCGGCCTGGATAGACAAGGTGCGACACTTCGTGGGCGGGGCGGGCACCTTCGACTACAACCACGGGGATCTCTTCATAGACGAGAATTTTGCCAACTTCCGGGAGCCGGGGGAGGCCATCGGCTTGCACTCGGGAGGACACACGGGCGTGAAGCGCACCCAGTTCCGATTCTTCAATGGCCAGTTTCACTGCGGACAGATCGACATCCTGATGGCTCTGACCGACATTGGGCCGGGTGACGGAGCCACCATGGTGGTGCCTGGCAGCCACAAGTCCCATTTTGCCCATCCGCAATTCGAGAAGTACAAGATGCAGAAGGATGCCTCGGTGGACGAGGTGGAAGGGGCCGTGGAGCTGTTCATGCAGGCCGGCGATGTGTTGCTGTTCGTGGATGCCCTGGCACACGGGTCCGCCAAGCGCGTAACTCCAGGTTGCCGCCGCATTGTGGTATACCGGTACGGTCCTTCCTGGGGCATGTTCCGACACGGCTATGAGGCTTCCCCGGAACTGGTGGCGCGATTGACCCCGGCCCGCCGCTCCATTGTGAATCCGCACAGGCTGCTGCCGCGCGAGCCGAATCTGCTGCACTCCTAGGCGATCCCTGCCGCTGCAACGGCAGCATCCTGGATCTGTGGCTGCGCACGCGCCTCCGGAGGCCGGATTGCCCTGTCCCATAGGGCGGAAAGGTAGCCGACGCCGGCAGTCAAGTCAATGCCGGTGCTGTGCGGAAACCGTGAGAGCCATTCCTTCAGGAGTTGTGCGTGGGAAGGCACTGAGCACAATGCGTGTGCCAGACAGCAGAGTCATGAATCCTGGACACGGGAGGGGGTTCCTTTGAGCCGGGGATGACCCGGTCCGTGGGCCGAAGCGGCCCGGTGCAGCCCTGAGGACGCCTTGGCCCGTCTGGTGTTCCCCACCGGGGAAAGACAAAGACATGGGCCGACAGGCCTCTGGTATGAAGCGGTAGCCAGTGGACATGGACAGGCCCTTCAGGCGATTCGTGATTGCTGCCGGCATTCTGGTGCGGGACGGGTGTGTACTGCTGGTGGAAAACCAGTGGGGGGACCACACTGAATGGACCCTGCCGGGCGGAGTGGTCGAGCCAGAGGAGAGCGTCATGGATGCGCTCCAGCGCGCGTTTCGGGAGGAAACCAGCCTCGAGACAGTCGAGCGTGGTCGGCTGGCCCATGTGCTGCAGAACCAGGTGACATCGCGCAGGGAGGAAGGCTTGGTTCTTGCGTTTCAGGTCCGCAACGCGCGCGGTGAATTGGCAGTGGGCGATGATGAGTATGTCAGAGGCGCCGGGTTTGTGCCCATGGCAGAACTGCAATGGACCCTGTCCAACCCGGTCAACCTGCTTCCTTTGCAGAGATTCCTGGAAGCGCCTGCGCAGAGGACCAGTTTCTATGGTTTCGATGACTGCGACGGGGAAGTCCAGCTGCGATTCATGACTTGAGCTCCGTGATTTGAAAATTCAGGTGCCATCCTGAACCGCCTGCAGGCGTTCAGGGCGGTGTCTGCACCATTCCATGGCACCACGCCTGTGAACTTCGCAAACCGCGACCTGCAACCGGCCCAAGAGGCGATTGCGGGAAACCGGCCCAAGACAGTCACATGCCACCACGCGTTTGCCGATGGCCTTGGCCACAGAAGCCGACTCGCGCTGTGTTAGAGTGACTTTGTGCATGGTCGCCGGCCCGGCAGCGTGTGGGGCTCCCTGCGGCCAGGGCGGCTCTGGTCATTTACAGAAAAGGGGAAGGTTCCATGAGACTGACTGCACAGCAGACACGCTTTTTCGAAACGTTCGGTTATGTGGCGCTGCCCGGTCTCATGGAGGCGGAAATCGCCTGGATCATTGAGGATTTCGAAGACATTTTCGCCCATAGCGAACGACCTCACGAGGGCACGCAACGTTCCTGTATTGTGCCGTTCATTGATCAGAGAGAGCGGCTCTGCACCCTGATCGATCACCCTGCCATCCACGGATTGATCGCGAGTCTGCTGGGAGAGGATTTCAACTACCTGGGCGGCGACGGCAATTTCTACACCGGAGACACTCGCTGGCACAGTGACGGGCATCATGTGGTCGGCGAATATCTTAAGGTGGCGTTCTACCTGGATCCGTTGACAGCGCACACTGGATGTTTGCGTGTGATTCCGGGCACCCATGTCATCGACTACAAGGACTGGGAGGCCCGTCGCGCGCGCGACGCGGAGGAGCTGTGGGGAGTATCCCAGGAGCACGTACCCCACGTGGCCTTGGAGACCAGGCCGGGAGACGTCGTGGCCTTCAACCACAATCTGATGCATGCCTCCTTTGGCGGAGACACCCATCGACGCATGTTTACCATCAATTGCTGTGCCCATTGCACCACCGACGCCGAGATTCAGGATCTGGAAGCCTTTGTGGCGTCCGGCGCCCGGTTCTGGAAGGAACAGATGCATAGCGACCTGATGCGCAGTTCGGCATCGCCCCAGCGCATGAGGCACCTGAGTCAGGTCATGGCTCACGAATCTCATCTTCCTGCCTTGGCCGCCAAGGCACGCTCCGAGATGACGGAACCCGCGCGGGGATAGCCTCCGCGGGAATGCAGGATGCGGTCCGATGGAGGCATCTCGGCGCAGGACAGAGGGTGATCTCCGGGCCGCATTCCGTTGCCCTCGGATCTGACATTGCATTCCCTTTGCTTGCGGTATGACCCGATTCGCGATGCAGGGGAAGTCCTGCCGGTGGGCCCGTGAGTCAACGTGGTCCCTGCGCGTTGGGTTTTCCTTTCTCCGCTGTTCTCAACACATCTCCTGTCATTCACGGTTCACGGGTTGTCTGGCAGCAGTTCCGAGAGCCTGGAGGGTCGGACATCAGGCTGTTGGGCCTCAATGCTGGAGGGGCAGCACACTGTCGGATCTGGAGGATGGTCTTCGACCCAGCCAAGAAGGCCCTCTGCCTGTGCAGCGGCAGGCCGTGCATCCGGTCCGCGTGCCCATGTCAGGATCCCGTGACCGCACCACCGCTTCTGCCGGATCAGGGATGCCACACTCCCAGCCGGCTTGCCTCGGCGCGAGAGCCGGGAAATCTGTCACCCGGGCTGACTTCTGGCCCTTCCAGCTCCATGGCTCTGAGACGGGGTGACAGGAGAGCCGGTGGTGCAGGACCGGTCTGAAACCCGCCTCCGCCCCGCGCCGGACTGCAAAAGGCCATGGATGTGCAAGGCCCAGCACCACCCGTCCTCCCGAAGGGCGAGCAACGCAAGGCAAATACCGACTCTCCAGCACATGAGTCTGCTTTCCAGGTTGTCATGTCCTGTCGGGCCGCCAACTGTGATCCGGTGGGAATGTGGGTTGTGACCACTGCAGTGTGCCTGGTTCCCTGTCGATATCCCCCAGTGTCTTCCCATGGCCACTTGGTTGATCGTCTCCATGTTCTCGCTGCGCCCTGTCATGACGGGCTGTGTGGGGCCTGCATGTCCCGCACCTCTTGCAGCCCCATCCGATCGTGGCGGATCGGCGGGTGGCCTGCCCACTGGGGGACCTCTTGCCGCACGGGTTCCCGGCGGGTGTGCACGGCCTCGGTCCGGATCCGTCGTGCCGTCCGGCAGCTTCTCTGTGGCAGAAGCCGATCCCACATGCATTCTGATGCCGCGGATTTATCCATGCACAGGGCCTGGACCCAACGAAAACGCCAACCGGGCAGAAAGGCGCGTCAAAGACATGGCCAGAGCCGCTCGAGGGAACCCGCGCGACATGCAGGGGCAACGCAAGGTCCATGATGAGAGCGCCCCGTGCGGCGTCCTGCCAAAGGGTCCCTGGCAAGCCGAAGACGCCTGCCCCCGATCGTGCAGACGTAGTTGCGGTTCACACACTAGGGGCGTTGCGCCCCCACGGCTTCCACATACAAGGCGTAGAGCGACTGACTGGCCGCCATGAAGAGACGAGTCCGCTTGGGACCGCCGAAACAGACATTGGCACAGATCTCCGGCAGATGTATGCGCCCCAACAGTTCGGCTTCGGGACTGTATACCTGAACCCCGTCATATCCTGCTCCGGCCCAGCCGGAACTGGTCCAGATGTTGCCGTCCATGTCTGCCCGGAATCCATCCGAGGTGGAGGGTTTCATGTCCACAAAGACCCCGGCATCCTTGATGGTGTCGCCATCCACATGCAGTTTGCGGATGTGGGCCGGACCGTCTGGATCGTGAGATGTGCCGGTGTCACTGATGTACAGAATGGACTCGTCCGGAGAGAAGCAGAGGCCGTTGGGTTTGTCGAAATCGTCTGCAACCACCGTCAGCCGACCCGTGCCAGGGTCCAGGCGATAGACATTGGGGTTGAGTTCCAGCGGGGCCCGCTGGCCTTCATAGTGGAAGAGGATGCCGTACCCCGGATCCGTGAACCAGATGCTGCCATTCGACTTCACCACCACGTCGTTGGGCGCGTTCAAGGGCTTGCCTTGGTAGGAAGCGGCCAATACCGTGATGGAGCCGTCATGCTCGGTGCGCGTGACACGGCGGGTACGATGCTCGCAGGAAATGAGCCGGCCCTGCAGGTCTCGGGTGTGCCCGTTGGAGTTGTGGGAATTCTGGCGATAGACCGAAGTCTGACCGGTGTTGCCGTCCCAACAGAGAATGCGGTTGTTGGGGATGTCGCTGAAAAGCAGGCAGTTGTGATCTCCAAACCAGACGGGGCCTTCCGCCCAGCGGGAGCCGGTATAGAGTCGTTCCACGGCCGCATTGCCGTTGATGTAGGCTGCAAAGCGGGGGTCGATCACTTCCACGGCCGGGTCCGGATAGCGAACCACATCGCAGTCCCAGTCGCGGGCGGCGACAGCTGCTCCTCTTTCCTGACGATTCATAAGGCGATTGCTCCAAAAGCAGGTATGGGGCGACAGCAGTGCAAGCTGCCTGCCGATGCGCCCCTGGCGGTGTGGGCAGTCTCCATTCTAAAGGGTAGAGGGGAAGGGGCCATTTCTGCCGGGTAGCTTGCACTGCTGTCGCTATGCCAAACTCGGACTGTATGTCCAGAGTAGACAGGACTTGGTCAGCTCTCTCCGTGCCTGTTCGGTGCCCCTTGCATCGCCGTTGTAACCCATGACGATATCGGTAACCTCCCTGTGGTCCGCCCCACATTGTGGGCTTCCGGTTGGCGCCCCCAATGTCCAAGAGCTGATTTCCTGCCTGCAAGCCGAAACACGGCCCGGTGCTGCTCTTCATCAAACAAAATAACCAACCGCCCAACCCGCAACACGAATCCTGCTGCTTTTCATCTCACAATTTGTTCTTTTCAATTCGACTCGCGCGCCCAGTAGGGGAGATAGGTTCTGTTCTTGGCTCCCCCGGTGGGATCACGAATTACGAGAAGTCCTGCTTCCAGTGCCTCTTTCAAGAGCTGTGAAGCGCGTGCGGCATTCTTCTTCTTGATGTTGAATCGCCGCCGTAGCGAAGAATTGTTCACGGGGGTGTTTGACACATAATGCAAGCAGGCATATGGATAGCAGGCCCAAACTCGCTCCTTCTTGTCCATTTGAGACAAACTCTTGTGTGCAGACAGCACTGCGCGTGTAAAGGCCTCGGGCGATTCAAAACGGGGTGCCGGCAACTGGTGCATTTCTGTCAGAAAAACCACCTTGTCAATCCCGCTGCCATGTTCTTCACAGATGCCGAAACGACGCATCATGGAAGCCACGGTTTCGTTGCGGGACCGTGGAGGAGCATCCAGAAAGCGATCCGTGTCCACCCGAGGTTGGCCTGGATTGGTAATTTTGATACGTTCTGCAAACAGTTCCACCATCGGCCCTGCTCCTTCAAGGGCAAAGTCTTGGTGAATGAGCATGTTAGCGGCCAGTTCACGCACCGCCAAGGGCGAATACTCCAGTGACGCAGGGAATGCTCGATCATTTCGCTGACTGGCAGGAGAGTCAGGATGTAGTCGATGAGCGCTTCGGATCCGGATGTCTATCCCTGCAAAATCTCCTTTTCGCGCAGAGGCTGGATACGGTGCCTGCCGGCATACTGGATTATCCGGACAGCCTTGCGTTTGAGCCGGGGAAATCTTGCAAATTCCTGGCGCAGAGGATGGCCCCTACATTGGTGATGTTCCATCCCCCTGTCGGACAGGCAGCAATCAGTGCATCACGTTGCAACAAATCCAGCATGACGCTCCTGTCGTCAGGGAGGGGTCGTTCGCTGAGTTCAAAGTAGGCCGACCAGTTGCGGAGATCCAATGCGTCTTGGTCTTGAATCCGCTCGGCTGCTATACCGTCTTCAAAGTTGATGCGGTCAAAGCTACGCCAGAGATTTCTTTCCTTCTCGGGGTAGTCCCTGAGCTTTCTCGTGGCACTTCCTACCCGAATAAACTCGCCTCCCGAAAACGATACAGGGCGTTGGTGCGCACGGCCCACCACCAGCAGCGCAACCGGGTTCCCTTCCACTGCAATTTCATGAAAACCCAACGGAATGTGTGGTACCAGAAGACGTGACAACCAAGTCTCAAGGGGCTCATTGCCTTTTCTTGCCCTGTTTGGAGAGAATGTTGTGCCGACGATCTCATGGCTCGTGTCGGCGATTCCCATACCCAATAGGCTGTATCCTTGTCGTGCAATGCTGCAGTGTTGGCCAATGCCGAAATGTACTCGCCAATCCGGGTTGGATGGTTCAGATTGACCTTGAATTCCACCCACTCGGTTTCGTGCGGCAGGTTGTGTAACTCCCTCACCAATTCAATGCAATATTCATCATCTTGAAATGCATTCACGATAACAATGGTTCTCCGTAAGCGAACAACTGATTGGGTCCGCTTGCAGAGGTTCCGTTTGTATCCACGGCACAATGCGCGAAGTAGTCACCATAGCTGCAGATTTTCTGCCCCTGCTGCTTCTGATCCTGGTGGTCTTGGGCATTGTCGCCGTAGTGATCATTCTGCTGACTCGTCTAGACCCTCAAAATACGCAAAACGTATCTAGGAAAAGTCCCGGAAGGCGGAGGACATACCGCCATCGACAGCGACGTGCCAGGCTCCAAAACAGGTGGAACATACTCTTGAAATTGTTGCCTGAGATCCTGCGCAATCTGGGGGTGTGTGGACGGCTGATGCAGATGCCCACGGTCTCGCCGTGGGTCAAGTTTCCCTTGCCGCTGCTGAGTCTGTTGTATATCTTCTCGCCCATAGACCTGATGCCGGGCTTGCCTGTAGACGATTGGCTCTTGGTCTTGGTTGCATTCCCACGGCTGATGATACATCTCGCGCCGCCAGAAGCTGTGACCGCGGCGAGGCAGGAGGCAGGACGGGACACATACCAAGCTGTTCCTGCCAATGTGGATGATGACGTGCTGCAAGTGTAAGGCATGCAGTCGAGATCTCCAGGGCAATCGCACAATCGCCAACTCCCCGGATTCTTGCCTGTACACCCAATTCCGACGGACCTCGCGGCATCATCGGTTCCCAATATCCGATTTTGTGCGGGCATTCTGCCGCAGGGTGGTCATGTCGTGGACGGCTGGATCGGCCTAAGCACATAGCATGGAAATTTCTGAGGTTGAGATAGACTGTCCTCTTGTGTCCAAATTGGGATATACCTCCGTCTTCACCATCTGAGATAGGATATCCACGCCGGATCCAGCAGGATCTCGTATCTTCATAAAATTCCATGCCATTTTCTTAGGCTACAAACTGATACATGCGGCAATGCCAACCCAGACCGCGATGCCGGGAATCTGCGACGGCCCACACCGCGGCCCCGGACAGCGCGGCAGTCCGCGCGGAGGTAACCAAAGCCTGCAGGGAGACTGTCGGCATTGAGGTGCCTCTGCGCTTTTGGATGTGTATGCCCGTTCCGACAGGATCCCCTCGCCGCTCTCTTGTGGGCTCTGTGTTCCGTGCGGACTCCTGCACTGCCGGGGATGCGGTAGGATGCTGTGGACTCAGGTCATCGCCGTCCAGCGAGGCCTGCAACAACGCACAGAGAGGGCAGTGTCTGCATGACCGCGGATCTGGTTCAGGATTTGGAAGCACGATTTCTGCGCTATGTGCAGATCGATACGGAGGCGGATGAAACCTCGGCTTCGGTGCCCAGTACGCAAAAGCAGCTGGTGCTGCTCGAAATGCTTGAGGCTGAATTGCGGGCAATGGGGGCGGCAGATGTCCGCCTCACCGACTATGCCACAGTGCTGGCCACGGTACCGGCTACGGATCCCAGTCCGGATATTCCCAGTATCGCTTTTCTGAGTCATGTGGACACGGCGCCGGCCTTTTCCGGCCGGGATGTGAAGCCACGGGTCCATCGGCAGTGGGATGGGACCCCCATTGCCTTTCCGGATGACGCGGCTTTGGTGCTGGATACGGCGCAATCTCCTGATCTGGCACAGAAGATCGGCCATGACCTGATTACCGGCAGTGGCGCCTCTCTCCTGGGCGCCGATGACAAGGCGGGTGTCGCCATTGTGATGAGCCTGGCGCGCCATCTGCTGCACCATCCGGAAATCCGCCATGGTCGGATTCGGCTTTGCTTCACTCCGGACGAGGAGATTGGCCGTGGAGTGACACACCTGACGCCGGAAGATCTGGATGCCCGGTGGGCCTACACCCTGGATGGAGGCAATGTAGGAGAACTCTCCAGTGAAACCTTTGCCGCGGACAAGGCCGTAGTGCATTTTCAGGGCGTGTCCATCCATCCAGGTACGGCCTTCCATGCCATGGTCAATGCAGCCACGCTGGCGACCCAGTTCATGGGGTTGTTGCCGGCGCACACCCGCACTCCGGAGACGACCCGGGACCGGGAAGGGTTTATTCATCTGTATCAGATGCAGGGCACGGCCGCGGCGGCGGAGCTGCATTTCATCCTGCGGGATTTTGCGACCGGGAAACTGCAGGAACACGGTCGCATTCTGACGCAGCTGGCGGAGACCATGCAGTTGGCGGAGCCGCGGGCCCGGATTTCCTGCGAGATTGTGCCCCAGTACCGCAATATGCGGCATTGGCTGGAGCAGGACATGACGCCGGTCACAATGGCCCGGCAAGCCATGCGGGACATAGGCGTCGCACCGGTGGACGAACCGATACGCGGCGGGACCGACGGCTCCATGCTGACGGCCAAGGGAGTGCCCACCCCCAACCTGTTCACCGGCATGCACGAAGTCCATGGACCGTTGGAGTGGGTGACGGTGCAGGACATGGCCCTGGCCACCCAAGTGTGTCTGCAACTGGCCCAGAACTATGCTGCCGGGGCCGGGACGTCTGGCCCGAGTCGAGCCTAGTACTACAGCGGTAAGTAGGTGAACTCTCCTGTTCTGTGCTGTTTGGTGGAGAGCTAACAGCCCGGAATCTGGTCTGGATACCCCGGTTCGACCCCGATTTAGCCCTGGAAAACCTACAGGAACCAGCCCACTCTCACCCTATTTCTCTACTTACCACTGTAGTACTAGGGAGTGACTGCGTGCCGCGGTGCACGCCCTGTGCATCCGGGCCCGCCCGCGACAGGCACAAAGCCCAAAGTGCTGATCGTCCCCAGACCAATGCCTGGCAGATGGCCCATGGGATTGTGTGTAGGGGTATGGCGGAACCCGACTTTTGACCGCGAGCGGTCTGCCATGACATCTGGGTTTACAACGTCGGCACCTTTTCCAGACTCTCCCGGATTGCTTCCTCTGGATAGTCGAAGTCTTCCAGACTGTTGGCCAGGTACTGCTCGTAGGCCGCCAGATCGAAGTGGCCATGGCCGCACAGGTTGAAGACGATTACTTTGTCTTCGCCGCTTTCCTTGCAGGCCAGCGCTTCCTGCATGGCGCCCCAAATGGCGTGGGTCGGCTCCGGCGCAGGCAGAATGCCTTCGGAACGGGCAAAGGAGAGGGCCGCTTCGAAGATGGCCCGCTGCTGGACATTGACTGCCTCGATCAGTCCCGCCTCCTTCAACGCGCTGACCTGGGCACTCATGCCATGGTACCGGAGCCCGCCGGCATGGATGGGCGCCGGCACGAAATCGTGGCCCAAGGTATGCATTTTCAGCAGCGGCGTCATCTGGGCCGTGTCGCCGAAATCGTAGGTGTAGACTCCGCGTGTCAGACTGGGGGCCGCCGCCGGTTCTACCGCCACGACTCGGGTATGTCTGCCACCATGGATGTTCTCTTTAAGAAACGGGAAGACAAATCCGGCAAAGTTGCTGCCGCCCCCAGTGCAGCCTACCAGCACGTCCGGCCAATCCTCACCGAACGCCTCCAGTCCCCTGATCACCTCCTGGCCCACGACCGTTTGGTGCAAAAGCACGTGATTCAGTACCGACCCCAGGGAGTATTTGGTGTCGTCACGCGTGGCGGCATCTTCCACGGCTTCAGAGATGGCAATGCCGAGGCTGCCTGTGCTGTCCGGGGACTCGGACAGGATCTGGCGACCGGCATGGGTGTCTGGGCTGGGGCTGGGTACAACCTCTGCTCCCCAGGTCTGCATGAGCACTGTGCGGTAGGGCTTTTGCTCATAGCTGACCCGTACCATATAGACTTTGCACTCCAGTCCAAAGATCTGGCAGGCAAAGCTGAGCGCGCTGCCCCACTGCCCGGCCCCGGTTTCCGTGGCCAGGCGCGTCACGCCGGCCTCTTTGTTGTAGTAGGCCTGTGGCACGGCGGTGTTGGGTTTGTGGCTTCCGGACGGGCTGCCGCCTTCGTACTTGTAGTAGATGCGCGCCGGGGTGTCCAGCACCTGCTCCCACTGATAGGCCCGGACCAGCGGCGTGGGCCGCCACATCCGGTACACTTCCTGTACTGGCTCGGGAATTTCGAGATAGCGGTCCGTGCTGACTTCCTGCAGAATCAGCGAGATCGGGAAGAGGGGAGCCAGATCGTCTGGCCCAATGGCCTGACCCGTGCCGGGATGCAGCGGAGGCGGCAGTTCAACTCCGGCCGCGGGCAAATCCGCGTTGATGTTGTACCAGTGGGTTGGCATGTCCGACTCGTGGAGCGTTACCTTTTTGTGCCTGCTCATTTTCCTGCTCCCATAACATGGCTTAAGACGTTTCAAACCCGTCCTGGACAGGACAGTAGTGTACAACTGGCCACCGGGTGTCCCAACTCTCGGCTCGCGGCACACACCGCCTGCACCCGGTTTGCCTGTGTGGCATGTGGGCAGATTGCATGCAACACGCTGTCCGCTCTGCCGTGGAACGACGCCCCTCGTGCCGGGCTGCATTGGGAAGCGCTGCACCCGTCGATGTGGGGATCCATGGTGTGTTCGGCCGGGATCGGCTTCTGCTTGACCGCTCCGACTCGGTACTGCTGGAAATTGGACCCGCCTCGGTCCCGGAGACAATCCATCCCCGCCGGTCTTCCCGGCTGAGGGTGCCCCGAGGCGCGGCCATCGGCTGGCAGCTCCCGCGTTCCGGGATTATGACTTTCCGCGTTGACGGCCCTGGGCCGCAGGAGCGGCACGATGCAGGCTCCTTCTGTCCCGGTGGCGCGCACCGTACTGCAAAGACAGATCGTGCCGGGACCCGTCGGTGTCACTCTCTGCTTGCTGTCCTGTTCCTGTCACCATGGCGGTTTCCGATTTTGGTCCTCCGCCATCAGAGGCGGACATGGATCGCGCTGCCGCTTTCGTACCGTCGCAAACCCCAATGGAAAACCAGGATGGCCAGCACGACGAAGATGCCGGCTCCCAGGCAGAGCCAGGCCAGTTTCGCCAGCGCGAAATGCCGCAGCAGCTCCACCGGCAGGGCGCCCGTCAAACCGGCCGGCACGATCGTGAACAGGAATACGCGGGCCGCCCCGTCGAACAGCGTGCCCGGATAGAGCGAAAACGTGATCATCGCGTTCAGAAACTGCTCCGCCAGGATCTCGGAACGGCCCAGCCAGAACGCCAGGCTGTTCACCAGTACCAGCACGGCCGTAAAGGTACAGGTGACCAGACCGGTGATGAGCAGGAACCGCCCGATATGGCCCAGGGAGAAATCGCCGGCGATGCCGAACCAGGTGAGGCCGAAGAGGATATCGCCCATTGAGGGCACGGAACTGCGCGACGCGAGGATGTGCAGCAGAATCGGCCGGGGCAGGGACAGGTACCGATCCAGATCGCCGGACGCGACAATCCGGGCGACTTGGGTGCAGTTCCCAAACAGCGTCATCGCCAGTCCCAGGCCGGTCCCCACGACGGCGAACAGCAGGATCATGTCCTGCAGCGTCCAGCCGTGCACTTCCTCGAAACGGTCGAAGAACAGGACCCAGAAAAGGAAGTAGATCGCGTTGTTGAGAATCATGCCGGCGATCTGGGTGACAAAGGGCCCCCGGTATTCCATGGCCGACAGCAGATTGACGCGCCACAGTTGGCCCAGGAAGCCCAGCAATGTGACGTGCCGCATGGCTATCCACCGTTGATGGCCAGGCGGCCGAGGGCGCGCCGGGACAGAAAGTGGAAGAGAAGCCCCAGGATCACCAGCCAGCCCAGCTGCAAGGCCCATGTCGCAAGCATGCGGTCGAGCGTCGGGTCCACAAAGAGGCGGCCCGGGGCATACATGATGGAGGCGAAAGGAAATGCCTTGGCCAGCTGCGCCAGCCATGACGGATAGAAGTCCAGAGGCAGCAGCAGTCCGCCCAGAATGAAGCTGATCTTCTGATAAATCCAGCGGAACGCGCTGATGTCTTCGGTCCAGAAAGCGGCCAGCCCGATGAGGGCTTCAAAGCAGAACTCCAGGCCCCAGGCCAGTCCCAGTGCGACCAGGGCCGGCCCCACTCCGAACCACACGGGCGGGGGCTCGGCCAGGGCCCAGATCACAATCCCGCCAGCCACGAGGTTCAGGCTGGCCCGAAACGCCACGTGACCCGCAAAGCGACTCAAGTGAAAGAGGCCGAAGTGGTAGGGCCGCATCAGGTCGTAGGCGATGGAGCCGCTCTGGATTGACTCCGCGATCTCCATGGCCAGCAACGGTTTCGAGAGCACCACCAGCTCGGCCATCAGAAGGTACCAGAGGGTATCTTCCAGCGTCATGCCGGCAATCCGGTCGACTCCCTGATACGCGAAGACAGCCCGCCACAGCATGCCGAAAATCCACATGAACATCACCATGGCCATCGTGGCGGAGGCGCAGTTCCCCAGGTACGCCAGGTTCTCCGCCAGGGGCATACGGAACAGGGCGGCGTACCGGTTATATATCGTCCGGGCCGTGATGGTTCTCGGCATAGATGGTCCGAATGACTTCTTCCAGGTCTGGATCCGCAATGGCAATGTCCACCAGCGTGCCCAATTGGCTCAGGCCGGCAATGACCGCCTCCATGTTCACGACGCGGGGGTTGAAGCGGAGTTCCAGCCCATACCGCCCAACCGGGGCGGTCTCGACTCCCGGCATGGGCAGGTGCCGTTCGCCTTCCGTGGAAAACCGCACCTCCACGCGCTTGGAGGTCAGGTAGCGTTGCTTGAGATCCGCCATTGTGTCGTCAAAGACCAGGTGGCCGTCATTGATTACGATGACCCGTTCACACAGCGCTTCAATGTCACCGGCATCATGGGACGTCAGCAGGACGCCGACTCCTTCCTCTTCCCGCATGTATCGGATGGTGTCCCGGAGCCGCTGTTTGGCCACCACATCCAGGCCGATGGACGGTTCGTCCAGCAGCAGCAGGCGCGGCGCATGCAGCAGGGATACCGCCACCTCGCACCGCATGCGCTGTCCCAACGACAGCTTGCGGACCGGGGTGTGCAGGAGGCGTTGCAGTTCAAACACATCTACCAGGAAATCCACGCGGTGGCGGGTGGTCGCCGCATCCAGACCGTAGACAGCCCCGTACAGGCGAAAGGAATCCAGGGGAGGCAGGTGGTACCAGAGCTGTGGCCGCTGGCCAAAGACCGCACCGATTTCGTAACAGAGCTTTTCCCGTTCCTGCCACGGGGTGTAGCCCAGTACCTGCGCCGTGCCGGCGTCGGGATGCAGGATGCCGCTCAGGATCTTGATGGTGGTTGATTTGCCGGCCCCGTTGGGCCCAATGAAGCCCAGGGATTGGCCGCTTTCCATGTGGAAGGACACATCCTCAATCGCCGGTATCCGGTGCCATGTGGGTTTCCACAACGCGCGCCAGGACCCGGCCAGGCCTGCGGGCTTTTCCTTGGTCCGGAAGGCTTTGCACAAGTGATGGACTTCAATGGACACGACCGGAACCTGTCTGTGGGCGGCAAAGAGCAGGAATGGTACCAGAAAGGCCAGCTCGGAAACAGACCGGTATGGGTTGCAGCCTGCGGGCTATGGACGGCGCTACAGCAGTGACTCTGGAGCGTCCGGCCACCTGCCGGGACCGGATCCCGGAATTTGCTGCACTGTACCGGGCTGCAGGTAACCCGTCAGCCGGCCGGTTGACAGGAAGGCATGGGGAAGAAAATGTCCCCGGGCGTGGAGCTGCGGAAACAGGCATGTCCGTACGTTTGCACTTGTCATGGGCGGGCCTCCCGTGTTTCAACCGGCGGGCAGCAAAGCAGCGAGTGCGGCCGCGGAGGCAGCAGGGGCGGAGCACTGCCGGTTCCCCCCAACCCGTCTCCGCCTTCTGCCTTGATCCGGGCAGCCCGGAGCGGGCCGGGCCGCGGATTGCCAGCCTTGTCCTGCCTGCAGGGCTGCGCGGAAACTGACGGGTGCCTGGATGTCGATCCCCTGGGAGGTCCGCTTGGAGAGCATGAGAGGAAAAAGGCCATAATTACGTACCGGCTGACTGTCCAGGATTTCTGCGGTCCGGACTCCCGGGATGAAGCTTTGACAACGCCAGATATCCGGTGTCCATTGCCATGCAAGACAACATACTTCTGCAAACCGACAGCTACAAACAGACGCATTGGCGCATGTATCCCCCCGGCACCACCGAGATCGAGTCCTATCTTGAGGCGCGCTGCGGAGGGGAATGCAATCACACGGTGTTCTTTGGTCTCCAGTACCTGCTCAAGCGTTACATGACCGGTATCCGTGTCACCGCGGACCGGATCCGGCAGGCACACCGGTTCTGCCAGGCCCACTTCGGACAGGATGTGTGGCCGGGTGCCGGCTGGCAACATATCCTGGACCGCCATGCCGGCCGGTTGCCGGTGGAAATCTGGGCGGTGCGGGAGGGCCAACGCGTGCCGACCGGCCATGTCCTGCTCACCATCCGCAATACCGATCCCGCCTGCCACTGGCTGACCAACCATCTGGAAACGCTGCTGGTGCAGGTCTGGTATCCGCTTACCATCGCCTCGCTGGGCCGGGTGCAGTACGATACCTTGCAGGCCGCGGCCGAACGTTCCGGCGATCCGGCCCGCGTACCGTTTCAGCTGCACGACTTTGGCTACCGTGGATCCACTTCCGAGGAATCAGCCGCCTTGGGGGGCGCGGCCCATCTGCTGCACTTCCGGGGGACGGACACGCTGGCGGCCTGTCGGCTGCTGCAGCAGTACTATGGATCCGGCATGCCCGGCTATTCTGTCCCCGCGGCCGAACATTCCACCATTACAGCCTGGGGGCCGCAGGGCGAGGCGGAGGCCTTCGCCCATATTCTGAATGCATACCCGGAGGGCATCGTCAGTGTGGTCAGCGATTCCTGGGATGTCCGGCGGGCCTGTCGCGTACTGTGGGGCTCCGCGCTGCGGGATCAGGTGCAAGCGCGCGCCGGTACCGTGGTGGTGCGCCCGGACAGCGGCGATCCCATCCCCACGCTGCTGGATTGCCTGGAGCTGCTGGGCGAGGCCTTCGGCACGATCCGCAATGCCAAAGGCTATCGCCTGCTGCCTGATCACATTCGCCTGATCCAGGGCGACGGCATAACGCGCCGGAGTCTGCCGGCCATTCTGGACGCATTGCTGGAAGCCCGCTGGAGCACGGACAATCTGGTGTTCGGGTCCGGCGGTGGCCTGTTGCAGGAATGTACGCGCGATACCCTCCGCGTGGCCATGAAGTGCTGCCATGCCGTAGTGAACGGTGCGGCGCGGGGAGTGTACAAACGCCCCGTCACCGATCCCGCCAAACACAGCCGCAGCGGCCGTCTGGCCCTGGTGCGGGATGTCCAGACCGGGGCCTTTAGCACGGTGGCTGCGGCGCAACTGCGGGATACGGATCGCAATCTGCTGGAGCCCGTGTTTCGGGATGGCCAGCTCCTGCGCGAACAAAATTGGGAGCAGGTCTTGGACCAAGCCGCCGCGACTTGATGCCGCAACCTCAGCGACTGCGTGGATACAGTGGTGGTGCAGGCCCAGCCTCCTCTGCAGTCGACCGGGGGTCCTTGCGGGCAGTGCGGACAGCCATCCCACAGGCAGCCAGGGACAATCCCGGCGGATGATTCCCGGCAAGACACCCGGATCGGCTCATGCCAGGATCCAGGCAGCCCTGGGGACCTGTACCGCCTCAGGCCCCCTCTCCCAGTGCCTCGGACAGGACATATTCCGGGAAAGTCGCCTCCGAGGCAAGACAGCGAAGTCCGGCTGCACTGGCAATCTCCGGAATTTCTCAGAGGCGTTTGGAAGCACCACTACAGGTTCGCTCAATCCAGCCTGCAGCCTCATGGGCCACCAAGTCGAATATGGCGGGCCGGGCTCCTGTCTCCTCACCCCGGTAGTCGTGGTAGTAGCCTGTTCGGCCTTGGGACATTCCCTGCGCGGCCACCCACGCGTTCAGCGTATCCAATATGTCAGCCTCTTCCTCGCAAAGTCAATGGCCGAGATGACGTAGAGACATCCATCTTCTCCGTTCCCTGCAGCGGTGACGTTGATGCTCTGACCGACAATCCCGTGCAGCGCCTGGATGATCCGGGAGAGGTCAGCGCGCCTGCCGCAAGCGATCCTGCAACTCCCGGCCCCTGTCCGTCAGTCGATATTTCTGTTTGCTGCTGCGGGGTCTGTCCGGGATGGTCATTTCGATGAGACCGCCGGCGAGAGCCGGTTGCATGTATTCCCTGGCCAGATTCGTGCGATCCTTCAGTCCCAGCCGCTGCAGGATTTCAGCGCGTGTATGCTCACCGTCCAGGCAGTGGATGAGGTTTCTGACTTGCGGGGTGACTTGCAGGGCACTTGTTGGATGCTTGTCGGTCACTTGCGGGGTGACATGCTGGGGCCCCCGGTCTGCAGCATGTTCGACCTGCCGGGCGAACGCTGTTGTTTCCCCATTCTCGGAGATGCGGTCCTGCAACTCCCGGCCCCTGTCCGTGAGACGATATTTCTGTTTGCTGCTCCGCGGTTTGTCCGGGATGGTCATTTCGATGAGACCTTCGGCAAGAGCCGGTTGCACGTATTCCCTGGCCAGATTCGTGCGATCCTTCAGTCCCAGCCGCTGCAGGATTTCAGCGCGTGTATGCTCACCGTCCAGGCAGCGGATGAGGTTTCTGACTTGCGGGGTGACTTGCAGGGCACTTGACGGATACCTAAAGGGTACTTGCGGGGTGACATGCTGGGGCCTCCGGTCTGCAGCATGTTCGCCCTGCCGGGCGAACACTGTAGTCACCCAATTCTCGGAGACATCGATCAGTGGCTCGGCGACCTTGTAGTCGTGACACAACTGGCGAATGCGCCGGATGCCACTGCCGATCTGCTCGACCAACCCCATGCGGTAGAACATCCCGAACAGCAGGGGATTCCGAGGGACACTTTTCGTGCCCAGGTCCTCTTTATGCATCCCTGCCGGCAGACCACCTGGAGTCACAATCTCCAAACGGTCACGGAAGATGTAGACCTGTACATTCGCCGTGGATCGATAGTCCCGATGAGCGATAGCGTTCACCAGCGCTTCCCGCAAGGCATCTTCAGGAAGCTCGAGCTGTTCGTCCCTGCCCCGTGCGTGGGGTATCAAAGCCGTGTTGAGCTTGGCCTGCAGATACGCCATGCAATCCTCAAACGTGGAGTACAGGTCGCCGGTAAACTCCTTCCGGTCGAGGATGTGGGTCTTGGTTACGCCCCGGAGGACCGCGCAGGTCACCCCCGCCTGCAGGGTGTGGTGTGTGATGTCCTCGGCGAGCAGCCATGCACCGGCGTGGGTCATTTCTCCAGCTTTTACCAAATGCAGGTTCTGTAGCGTCGCGATCGGCTCCGGGCCTGCGGGAAGCCTTGCTCGTTGCGCGAACCGCTCCCAGTTTTCCTCCGTCAGGTCCCTCTTCAAATCGAAGCTGCGGCATGGTGTTTCATCGAATCGGATGAGCTCTTCCTTGAAGAAGAACTCGCGGATCTCCTCGCGTGACATTTGCTGGCTGCTTGCCCCCTCGCGGATGAAAAACTGGCCCCCGAACGAATAGGGCTTGCTCTGCTGAGCAGGCACTCGTACACAAAGTACCTGGTCGACACTCTCAATCTCCACCGCGATGGGTGGATCAGCTGAACGGGCGATTGACTGGACTTCGGATTTCAAGCGATTGTGGTTGGCAATCCCGCAAACTTCTCCGTCATCCGCTACACCAAGCAGAATCGTGCCGCCGGTGGCGTTGGCAAAAGCGCATATTTCGCGTCCAAGCTTGTCCGTGCCGGAACGCTTGAACTCAATCGTGAAACCTTCGCCCAGAGCGACCAGGTCGGAGAGTGCGTTCTGGTTCACACTGCCACTTCCCTGGACATCAGGCATGGGAGAAGCAGGTCACGGGCCTGAGAGAGCCTGAGTGTCAATCGCTTTAGGCACCGCACCTGACGGATGATGTCAGACATAATTTTGGCGAACTCAACGACGCGATTCCTCGCTGGAACTACGATGTCAAGATCGCGAAATCGTCCCGAAGAGCAGGATAGGGTTGGTCTTGAACATGGTTGGCTCCTGCGGCTGCTCCGAATGTAGAACAGCTGACTGTGGGAAGCTGGATTGAGACAGTTGCCTGGCAGCACGTACCGCAAGGCCGTCAGGCCAAGATCAACAGCGCGCCGCCACATTGCCGTGTGTGCTACCGAAAAGCTGTTTCTGTACATGCTGCCGAATGCATTCTCAAGACAGCATGGACAGCTTGTTCGTTTTGGACTCTGAAATTGAATCTGGGACAAGGAGTATGACATCGGACTTTCCGGCAAGGGATTCAAGTCTTCTGGTTCAACTCTCTCTGGGCCAGAAGGTCAGCCGCGACCGCCAGTACCTCCGCTGGCGCGCGCACCAACTTGCCGGCAAGTTGGTGCAGGGCACAGACAAGGGGCGCAAGTGTTTCCGATTTGTTTGTATCTGTCTCAAGGATCTCGACGAGATCGTGTACCGAAGCGCCATTTGCTATCAGATCAAGAACTTGCACCTGCATTTCGCGCATCATGCTGTCGCTGCCGGGTTGAAACTCGGCATATACGACGCGAAATGTATCCATGGCAAGATCCTGTCTTCCACAGATCTGCAACGCTTGTGTTCTGACCCATCTTGACTGCCACTGGAGTTTGCTTGATTCAGTGTCAACCTGGCTGTGCAGTTGGTTTTTCAAGATGCCGAGCCTGTGATTGAGCTCGTCGCAGGTGCGCAACGCTTTACGTGAATGGCCGATAGCAGTTTGTACGCTTCCCTGCTCAATCAGTATCTGCACGACTAACTTCTGAAGTTCCGGAGTATCACTGGCACCAAAATGCTTGACCATCTCTTTTGCGGTTTTCAACGCGGCCTTGAATTTATGAAGTCTCCTTTGCATCGTGCATTTGGTGACTAGTGCCTGCGCGGCCAATTGCTGGAGTTCTGGGGTACTACTGGAGCCAAACCGCCCAAACATGTTGTCATAGGTTGCTACTGCTGCCTTGAATTCCCCAAGGTGGAATTGCAACAGCCCTTTGTAGAGCAAGGCCCAGGCAACCTGCTCCTGGAGTTCTGGAGTATCGCTGGATCCAAACTGTTCGATCAATATGTCTGAAGTTACTGCCGCTGTCTCAAATGCACCGAGCTTCAATTGAGAAATACATTTGTAGAACAAGGCCCCGGCAACCTGCTCCTGGAGTTCTGGAGCATCGCTGGATCCAAACTGTTCGATCAATATGTCTGAAGTTACTGCCGCTGTCTCAAATGCACCGAGCTCCAATTGAGAAATACATTTGGCGAGCAAGGCCCCGGCAACCTGTTTCTGAAGTTCTGGAGTATCGCTGGAACCAAACCGCTCGACTATGGCCTCAAAGGCAGTGATGGCTAGCTCGAATTCACTGCCTTCTATTCGGCAAGCACCTTGCAAGGCTAGGGATTGAGCCATCAGTTTTTGGAGCTCGGGTGCACCGTTGGAACCGAAAAGCCGGACTACGGTAGCGGTGGCATCAATAGCCGCCTCTATGTTGCCAAGCTGATGGTGTATACATCCCGTGCAAACCAATGCTCTGGCGACCGTCACTTGGCTCTCAAGTACACTGCTGACACCAAGGCGGGCAACCACTTCATCGTAAGCTTCTATCGCAGTCTCAAGTTCACCGAGTTCCTGACTCAGCGTAGCCTTTCCGAGAAAAGCCACGGCGACCAAACTCTGGAATTTCGGATCTTCGCGATCAGAACAGATCGCTATGGCCTTGTTGAGGGTTGCCACCGCCTCTGAAGCCCTGCCCTGTTTCCACTGGCCGTATCCTTCGCTCAACAATTCCATGGCTGTCGCCATGTCTTGGTTGGTTTCCGGCTCGATGTCAGGTAGTCTCACGTCGCGGAACACACTGACAATCTGCGGATCATTGTGCATGGCCCGCGCGATTCCCTCTTGAATCGTGGATGAGACGGCTGCCTCCAAGGCCAGTCTGACGAATATCTCGGCAAGTTCGGTTTCGCGGTAAAACACCGCCATGAAGTGAATCAGGTTGCTCACAATGGCAGCTTCGTCTCGTTCACGCCGCAGCTTGTAATAGATGCAGTAGAGACGTTCCGCGGCTGTGTACTGCCGTTTGCCGCCGCCCCCTTCCGCGACCACAGCCCCGCGCTCAACCAGTCTTCCGAGCATGGTGGATGTGGTCCGTACATCCAGCCGGGCCCGCGCAGCGATTTCTCCCGTGCTTGATGGTTGCCAGAGGTCCATGGTGGCGAGAAAAACGCGGCGTTCGGTCTTGGCCAGAATCTCCAGGTGGCCGCGGAAATATTCAGTGTGGTCGTCGATCAGCTGTACCAACTCCTCCATCAACTGATTCAATGACCCGTGCCTTGCGAAACCGGCGACGATGACCAGAAGGCGGGGACTTCCACCGGTCAGGATTTCAAGAGGCCGGATCTCCCTTTCAGTTGCCTGGTCTGCACTGGCCACTTGCCACAGGCGCTGGCACTCTGAGGTAGACAACGGTTCCAGATGGACAATGCGGAAGAGCTCGAAGAAGGATTGCTCTGCGTCATCCAATTCCCTGAACCGACAGGTGGCTGTGGCCAGCAGCATGATTTGCGGTTCGGTCTGCAATGTCTGGCGCAATTTCCATCCAAAGTCATTGTCCACGTTCCGGCACAGTTCCTGCAGGTTCTCAACCATGAGGACAAGCCGTTTGTGGAGTCGGTCCGAAGCCTCCAGGACCGTAGCGCGCACATAGTGCTCCAAATTGTCTTCACGCCACCGCTTGGCAAATGCCGTGTGCGCATCTCGCAATTCCCTGGCAAGTTCGGGGTTGCGGCCTGAACACTCCTGAGCCAGGTAGAAAAGCGCTTCGAGCCAGAAGTCAGCCAGAGTGAAAATTTCCTGGCTCTCTTCCATCAACCGGACAGGCCACATGTGTCTGGAGAGTGTCCCGTTGGTGCGCAACTCCGCAGCAATGCGAGCCAACAACATGGTTTTGCCCTGACCACGCGGGGCAACCACCAACACGTGCTGGCACGATGATGCATCCAGGTTGTCACGCAGCACTTCCAGTACAGTGTTGAACTCGCGTTGTCTGACCACAAATTGCTGGATGATCTCCTGATCGGATTGGAATGTGCCCGGATTGAATTTGCGGATCGATCGATCCATGGATGCGACTGCGCTGGCCTTTGTCATGCGTTGACACTCCCCACTCTCTTCACGAGGGGCAGATGGTGATCGCGAAAGCGTGTCTCCCACCAATCCTTAAGCAGTTTCGAGGCAACCCGATGTCCATTGTCGCCAGATTCGAGATAACCGTCATGCTCCAGGACATCAAGCACATTGGCAATACGCTCCGGGGCATCGGTGACCAGGGTCGAGTACAACCTGGCGAGGCAGTGCCGCGCATCAGGGGTGAACGATTCCTGCGTGGCGGCCTCCGCCAGAATTTCCATGGCAAAGGCGTGATTCTTCTCGTCACCCAAGCCTTCCTTGAGGTGCGTTTCGTAATGCACAAGATCGTTTTGTCCGGCAGGAACAAGAAGCTCATGGCGGTAGACCTGATGAACATCCTGCACCGAAACTTGGTCTCGCTCCTGCATGATGACAAAATCCTGCAGACGAGCGAAAACGGATTGCACGTGGTGCGGCACACCCAAGCCAAGGGCATCATAAACCGCATCCGCCACACCATCCGCCACTGAAATGTCATGGCTCGCAGCCAGCCTGTGGAAACATGCAATGCTCGAATCACGGCTCCAGGGGCCCAGACGAAACATGTAGAGATAGTGGATGCGATCCGACAATCCCAGCTGTTGCACCAAAGGTTGGAGACCGATACTGCCGGAAACGATGAGGGACAGGGATTTACCGGAGAGACCTTGAAGCACACTCCGCAACCAACTCAACCACTCGTCAACCCGCTGTTTGCCATTGTCGTGGCGGAGCATCCGCTTCAGAAAGATAGGCAGCTCATCGATAACCAAGAGCACCGGCTGATCATGACGGGCACATTCTCCCAGCAATTTCGCGCCGTATCCCCGCCAACTCCCTTCACTCAGACCCGCGCGGATCTTGACTCGGAAGGCGTAGGCACTGAGTTCCTCGACATTGGTCTGAACCCAGCGTTGCATTGCTGCCGCAAAACGCGACGCGATCGGTCGCACCGGGTGCACGGCGGCAGCAATGGTGGCGATTGTGTCTTCGGCACAAGTTGCATCCTCGACATCGGCGAAGAGCATGACCCACCCCTTTGTCTCCAGTCGTCTGCCAAGTTCCCGTGCCATGCTGGTCTTGCCCATGCGCCGCTGTCCGGTCAACAGGACATGATTGAAGTCGCAGATACGGGATTCCAGGATTTGCAGTTCGGCTGCGCGATCGAAAAAATCGTCGCCGCTTGCCCACCGGCCGGTGGATGATCTCATGGTCAATCTCCATTCCTCCATTCAACAAAATTGTTGAATCTATCATTCAACAGATTAGTTGTCAACAAATCTGTTGTTTCAATTCTGGGCCATCGGCTTTCTGCGGGCCGGCTATGTTTGTTCTGCCCGTGGTTTTCCAGAGTCAGTGGGCACGGCTCGGGGGCCGGATCACCGGGAGCAGGATGCAACGGCACGGGAATACACAGCGTGGGCTGGAGTGTTCGGGCCTTGCGCGCCGAAAAAGGGAGACACAGGATATCGGGTCCGGTATCAGTGCAAGTTTGGCCCTTCAATCCACGACAGGCACCTGCGAGTGCTGTACTTGCGGGGCTGATGTAGAGTGACTTTGGCCCGCGCCTGAACTTCGACCCCTCCAGCCCTGCATGCCGGACTTTCCGTCACTGTAGTCAGATTGTCCCGGCTGGACCGTGAAAACCATGGAGCCAGACAGCACAGCCCGAGGGCCCGTGACGGCTGTTTCCCGGGGTGTCCCAGCCGCGACAGCGACAATTTGGGCAGGGCGATTGCATTGTAATTTGGATTCCATGCCCGCGGGAGAGACTGAGGGTACCTGCCCAGGGTCTCCGAAGAAAATGTACATCATGATGGCCTGCGTCGCCTCTCCCCTGATCCCCGGCCTGGCGCAAGGGGACGATCCGCGCATGGAACGCGCCCAGCGACACATTGCGGGCTATGCTGGTCTTGCGCGTGCGGGCCGCAGTCCGCGGGGCCCTTGGCGCATGGAACACGCGCTGCATGGGGTGCGGGACATGGCGTTCCGGGCAGACGCCCGCGGCCTCCGCCGGCCCACCAGAGGGCCATCTTGCGGCGCATCGCTCTGCACGGGCTGCCACAGGCAAAAACCGCCCGCAGGGACATGGCCTGCACGCGTCGCAAGGCGGCGGGGACCCCCCCAGGGTATCGGCGCCAACGGCGGGAGATCCTGGGACAGAGAAATTACAATGCAATCGCCCTGCCAATTGGGGTCCAATGCAGGCTGTCTTCAGTCAGGTATAGTAATTGCGCCTGGTCTCCTCGCGCTCTGTCTATGGACGCCGTGCCTGACAGGGCCGGGATGGCGTGTTTTGCTCAGATATCAGAAGGTAGCCATAGTCCCATGAACCTGAAATCCTTCAAAGCCACATTGGATGGAGCGCAGCCTCCGGCAGACCTGGGAGTTCCGCTTGCGGCTCTCTGGTGGGCCGGCAAAGGCCAGTGGGAGACTGCCCACAATCTTCTGCAAAACCAGCCCGACGACAACGGATCGGCCTGGGTCCATGCCTGGTTGCACCGCGAGGAGGGGGACATTCCCAACGCCCGGTACTGGTACAACCGCGCCCGCAGAACTCCCGTTTCCGTCCCCTTGCAGGAAGAATGGGATGACATCGCGCAGAATCTGTTGGAAAGCCCGGCTGCAGCTTGAACCCGGATCTCGGCCAACCAAAACATGGAGCGGTGGTCCAGAACAGCGCCTGGATGGCACAAATCGCTTCTGCATCCCTGGCTCCGGACCGCGCCTGGCTGCCTGCAGATCGAAAATCGCATCTCCGGGCCCACGCCATGTTCCCTGTAGCATCCAATGGACAACCTGTTTTCGGCACCGGGAGACAGACCTGCAAGCACAGACAGGGTGGATATCGTGGGTACACTCTTTGATGATCGGGCCCGACAGGTAGCCTTGGCGGTACAACAGGCCACCGGCATCGAGCGCGTTCTGCTGTTTGGGTCCCGAGCGCGGGGTGACTATGGTCCGGCTTCGGACGTGGATTTGCTGGTGGTGCATCCCGCGGACCGTGCCGTGGCCGAGATCTGCCAGGAGACAGCCCAGCGGGCTGTCCAGGATCTCTACGATGGCGCCATCCGTACAGATGTAGTCATGATCTCGCCGGAACTGTTTGCCAGTGCACAGTTCGGCCTCAATCATGTGGCTGCCCAAGCCGTCAAGGATGGTGTCACCCCTATGGGATACTCCTATCGTCCCTCGCCCCGGGAACGTCCCCCACGCGATCCCTTCACATTGGAATCCATGGAACGCGCCCTGCACGCGCGCGGGGAATTCAGGACTTTGCAGAGGCTCATGCGGCCGGGCGAAACAGAGTACTACGATGTCCGGGTGGAATTCGATTTGGCTTTCGGCAGAGCTGCACAAGGCACCCTAGAGCATGCCCTCAAGGCCTTGATGGCTTCCCGGCGCGCAGAATACGCCCGGATTCACAACCTTGTTGAACTCCAAACCCATGCGATGGAAACCGTGCCGGAGTTTCAGGGCCTGAAATCTCCCTTGCCAGTCCTGTCTTTGTTTGCCGGCGGCGCCATCTATGGCACACCCCATCTGGAACAGGACATTGAGGAGTTGTTTGCTCTGTTGCAAGCGGATGTGGAGCATGTCTTTGCCCTGATTCGGAAGCAGGGGGACTTTGACCCATGGCAGGTACGGGTGTCCGATTTCCAGTATTGATTGACCCCTGCCCCACGCTGCCGCTTCTCGGCCTGACCATGGACATCGCCGGCTCGCGGGAGGCCTGGGCGTACGCATGTTCCCCGGCAAGCCGCGGGGCGCACGGTGTCGGGTATGCCATGCCGTCTTCACCCAGTGCCATACCGAAAACACCCCTCGACAACATGCGGGAGAGGACCGGGGAGATCACTGTCTGTCGGAGGACGTGAATCGGATTGATGTCGAAAATGTGCATTGGGCGTCACCCCCGGGGACAATAGGGGCAATGGCGGGTTTGACATCGCATCCCTGACCAGGCTTCTTTCACACACCCCAAAGGAAACTCATGAACAATCAGCTGCGAGGCATTCTGCCGCCCATGGTTACGCCTTTCGATCGCAATGAGGAAGTGGATACGCGCGCGCTGGCGGCAGATGTGGACTGTCTGCTGCGGGCGGGCGTGCAGGGTGTGACGGTCGGGGGCAGTACTGGGGAGGGACATACCCTCAGTACCGACGAGGTGCGTCGGGTGGTGGGTACGGCCATCGAGGCCGCCGCCGGCCGCGGGCCGGTGATCGCGGGGGTGATCACGGACAGTACCCGGCAGGCGGTCGCCCGAGCCAAGGCTCTGGCCGACCTGGACGTGGCGGCCCTGCAGATCACGCCTGTGCACTACCTCTTCAATCCCACCCCCGATATGCACGTGCGTCACTTTGCCACGATTGCGGAAGCCGTGGATCTGCCCATCCTCATTTACAACGTGGTGCCCCACATCTACCTGGCCCCGGACCTGCTGGTGCGGATCCTGAGGGAGGTGCCCGGTGTGGTAGGGGTCAAGCAAAGCGCCGGCGACATGAAGCTGCTGGCCGATCTGCTGCTGTGGGCCGCGCCGCAAGACATCATCATGTCCGCGGTGGATGCCCTGCTGTACCCTTCATTCTGTCTGGGAGCCCAAGGGGCCATAGCCGCCATTCTGGCCGCGGCCCCGCGCACGTGCGTGCAGCTGTGGGAGGCGGCGCAAGCAGGAGACCATGCCACAGGATTGCAGCTGCACCGGCAGCTCTTGCCTCTCTGGAACGCCATGGTGGGAGACAACCTGCCGGCCAACGTGCGGACCGCCATGCGCATGCAGGACCGGGACGGCGGCAGACCCCGAGCCCCCATGCCGGAGTCTTCGCCGGCGCAGGTGGCGACAATCGAAAAGGCATTGGCGGGCGTGACCGCCGAAGCGCACGGAATGCTGGCATAGCTGTACGGTGGCGGCGGGTCTAGCGCTTTGCAGCCGTCTGCCGGTCCACAGCCGGTGGGCGCACATGCAGCCGCGCGTTGGGGTGGGCATAGACGCTGTAGGCCAGCCAGGTCGGGTCTCCGGTCTGGCGGATCGTGTCCCGGGCGCCGTGCAAGGCTTGCGCCACCGTGTCCCCTTCCAGCAGCAGGGCATAGAAGCGCTGGGCAAACCGCCGGGCCGATTCGTCGGTCACCGTCCACAGCGGGCCCATGAAGAGGCCCGCTCCGGATCCCACCAGTCTGTTCACCCATCCCCCCAACCGGGTCAGGGCAAATCCCTGTCGCCCTGTGTGGCAGGCGTTCAGGACGAATCCCGGACGCTGCGCAAACAGGTGTCCTTGCACTTCCGGGCCGATCAGGGAGTTGGGGGTAAGGGGCTGATTCCCGTCCAGCAGCAGTGCCGAGTCCTGATCTGGCTCCGCCGCTGCAAATTCGCCGTGCGAGGCCAGATGGAACCAGTCGTAGTCTCCCGATTCCAGAAGGGCCGTGACCTGCGCCAACGTGTTGAAGCGGGGGCTGGCATCGCAGACTCCGGCCTGCTGCATCAGGGCCTTCAGATCGGCTCCTTCATTGGACACGGCGGACAGATTGGTACGGGTGGGTCCCACAAAGGCAAAGCGTTCCAAGGCCAGGTGGGTGGGGGGGCCCTGCAGGCCGCTGCCTTCCTGGTCCCGGTGGAGCCAGCGCGTCATCCGCAGGGAGAGGCACCAGGGTGTTTCGTCTTCCCAGGTCTCGCCCTGGTAGCCGTAGGGCCACATCAGTTCCCATGGAATGAAGGGTTCATCCGTAATCACTAGGAAGGACTTGTCGCGCCATTCGGCCCGTTCCAAGGCGTAGCGTTCCTGTAAGGCCTGCGGGATCAGGTCGTTCCACAGGCTGTGGCCCAGCCTGCGCATCGCCTGCCACAGATTCTCCCGGGCTGCCACGTCTGATTTCTTCAGGTCGAAGAGATCCGTCAGGTCGGAGAGCCGCCGGTACAGGCTGTCATAGTAGGTCTGGGGATCCCCCTTGAGCGTCAAGGGGGGGCAGCTCTGTGCCAGCCGGGAATCGCAGTAGAGATTCAGCAGCAGCCGCGGCTGGGCCCGAGATGTGTCGTAGTGGACAAACAGGGTCAGATCCGGGGATTCCGCGTCGGCATCCAGGGCCAGCCGCCGGGCTTCCACGGTGCGCTGCTGCACTTGGACAGGCACGTGCTCGGATACCTCCACCTGGGTGGAAAGAGTGCCCAGGGGGGTGCCTTCCTGGAGGCAGTGGACCGTGATGTGCGTGCGGCCCGCGGTCTGGGGCTGCAGCTCGAACTCCGCTTCGGTAGGTCCTTGCTCTGGCCCTGCCCAAAGGGTCTGCACATGGGGCCCCAGGTTGTCGAAGCCGGGAGCCGCAATCCAGACCAGCACCGGCAACTCCTGCTGCAGGGACAGCGTCATGTGGGGCACATCATCGCCTTGGGGGGTCGGCGAGAGGCGCACCTTCACCCGAACCATGGGATCTCCGGTCCAGACGCGGTCTGGGCATTCCATTTCCAAGGTGCGGGAAACGACAGGGCGCTCCGGGGCTTCGGGTTCTGGATCAGGGGCCGAGGCGGCCATGGCGGAGGCGCTGCGGGTGGCCGTGGCCGTGGGAGGCAGCTGCAAGTGCTCCTCCAGCCGTTGCAGCAGCAAGCCGTCATGGTAAAAGGGCACCTGGCTGTGCGGTTCCATCTGGGCCGTCAGCCTCAGATACTGGACCATGTGTCGGGCCAGATGGCGGCCTCTTTCCATGATCGAGGCGGAACCGTGCAGGCTTTGCACCGAGGCCAGCAGGGATTGAGTCATGGGCTCCGGCACACAAAGGCGCCAGAGCGACAAGATGGGGCCAGGCAAGGCCTGGGCCAGCAGCGACGGGGTCTCGACGTGAGACGGCAGTGTCTGCTTCACCGATCGTGTGCCGGGCCGGGCATCAAGGGCAGTCTGCCCATTCCAGACTGCACGGTTTCGCCAAGTGGTCTGGATCTCGCGCGCGAAACCGGGGAACGAGTCGATCTCGGACCGCAGCCATGTTTCCAAGGGAACGCGGCGCCCCCAGGGATCCGCCTGAAAGTCTCGCCACAGCATGCAGGTGTTGGGCCGTCTTTGGCACCGGTGGCCCAAAGTGTCCAGAAGATGGCGGTCGGATGTCGACAGGTTGCCGTTGGCTACCAGGCGCGCCACTTCATGGATGATCTGGGACAAAGGCAGAGAAGGGGCGAGGTTGCTCAAAACAAGGCTGCGCTGACAGGAGCCGTCTCCCAAAGCCAATACAGGTTTGTGCCAGAAGCAGGTTGGCCTTTACACTCTTACTTGCACATCCCCCCGGGGAGGCGCGCACAGACCCGACTCTACACAAGACGAATGGCAGGCCGCATGGTTACTCTTTCCGTTTGCATTGAGATGTTTTGGCCGGATCTGGATCCGGCGGAGAAGGTAAGGCGCGTAGGTCGGACCGACGTGGGGGCCTACGAATTCTGGACGCACAGCAACAAGGACATTGCCGCCATCGCGGCAGCCCAGACCGAGGCAGGCCTCTCCTGTGCGGGTCTTGTGCTGGAGCCCCCTTTCAGCCTGGTGGTCCGGGAATCCGAACAGGCTCTGGTGGATGGGGTCAAGGAGTCGATCCAGGTTGCCCAGCGGTTGGGTGCGCCGGGCCTGATTCTGACTGCGGGCAACGTTCTGGCGGACGAGAGTTGGGATGCTACCTTCCGCAGAGCACGGCGGCGGCTCCGCACCTTGGCAGCGATATGTGCAGATGCAGGAATCCGGATCTATCTGGAACCCCTGAATCCGCTTGTGGATCATCATGGCTACTGGCTGACCACCATGGCCCAGGTCGCGGATCTGGTGGATGAAGTCGACAACCCGGCCCTGACCATTCTGTACGACCTGTATCACCAGCAAATCACCGAAGGCAACCTGATTGCCAACCTGCGGACGTATCTGCCCCTGGTGGGGCACATCCACACGGCCGGTGTGCCGGGCCGCCATGAACTGGTGGGCGGAGAAAACGATTACGGCGTGCTGTTTGCCGAAATAGATCGATTGGGCTACGAAGGGCATGTGGGCCTTGAATTCCGGCCCACTCTGGATGACGAAGATGCCATAGCGCAGGCGACGGAACTGGCCAGGGCCAATTCAGGGCGGTCTGCCTGAAAATGAAGGAACTTATATGCCAGGGACAGCAAGGATACCTCGAGCCCTGCTGTCAGCCCACCGGGCTAACCCACTGCAGGCAGGCTTCCGAGAGCGCTTCGATAGCGCCTGGCGCAATTCTGTCCAGCAGGGCGGCCTTGGCCACTGTGGCTGAACTGCAAGCGATGTCTTCCGAAGTCAAGGGTGGCATCCCCAGGGGATAGGGCCGAGGGTTGCGCACCGGCTTCCGCATATGGGTTGTGAACACCCAGCATCGGTAACATGCGGAATGGTCTTCTCTGCACACCGCCACTTGCTTCCCCCCATCATTCCATGAGGTTCAGCCATGTCGAACGGTTCCCAAGGGTCCGCCCTTTCCCAAGACGTATTAGCGCGTTTTCGTTCCTTGGTCGGCATCCCGGCCCCATCCAGCCGGGAACATCGCATCGCCGCCGCCATCTGTGATCAGCTCCAGCAGATGGGTCTGTCCCCCGTACAGGACGCGGGCGGCAATGTCATGGTGGAACTGGAGGGGCGGAATCCGGAGTTGCCCTTGTGGTGCTATGCCACGCACATGGATGAAATCGCGATGGTCGTGACCCGCGTCCGTGAATCCGGAGACTTGGAGGTGGCCCGCTCCGGCAGTCTCTACCCATGGAAACTGGGGGAAGGGCCGGTGGAAATATTGGGTGACGAGCGCTCGGTGATGGGGATTTTCAGCATGGGCTCCATGCACATACCCTTGAGCCAGCGCAAACCGGTGGATTGGGATGGCGTCTGGATCACTACGGGCATGCGGGAAGAGGAGTTGCGGGAGGCTGGCGTGCGTGCGGGTTCCCTGGCGGTTCCGCATGCCTCCCGGCGGGGCCCCTTTGTCTTCGGCAGTCCCGACGACCCCATGGCAGCGGCCTGGTCCTTTGACGATCGTCTGGGGTGTGCCTTGCTCCTGGAGGTTCTGGCCCAACTGCAGGCTGCGGGCGAGACACCGCGCCATCGCAGTCTCTTCGCCTTCACCCATAGTGAAGAGGTCGGGGGGTTGGGGATCATGCATCTGGCCCGCAAGGTGGAACCGGAGGCCTTGATCGCCATCGATCTTGCGCCCATGCCGCCTCACACCCCCTTGATCCTAGACAGTCGACCGGCGATCTGGAGCAAGGATTCCCATGCGCACTATGACCACGGTCTGATGCTGGAGCTCATCGCCGCAGGCCACGAAATAGACATAGAATTGCAGACTGCCGTGTATGCACAGGCGGCCAGCGACGCTTCCATTGCCTTCAACGTGGGTGCAACGGATCGGGCCTTGTGTTTTGGTTGGGCCTGCGGCAACAGTCACGGCTTTGAAACCTTGCGGGTCGGTGTCTTGGAAAACACGCTGCGGACCCTGCACAGGTTCGTCATGACCCGCTGACTTCCTGCCGGGATTGAGAAGTCAGATTGCTGGCTGGCCTGCCTGGACTTCAGGTGCCATCTGCCTCCGGCAGGCCTGTTCCGGTTTGCTGCCTTGACAAAGGCAACACGCCCGGACCTCCAGATGGCCCCAACCGGGATCCCCCAGTCTCGTATGATAGTTGCCATCGGGTTGGACGCCACCGCATGGAGCGTCACGGAGTCGGCACACCAGGCAGCGCCCCCTATGTTTGGCTCCCTGCAGGTGCCATAACCCAATGTGTCCATCCTGCGGCGGATCAGCCCCAGCAGAGTTTGCTGCAAGTTCCGTGGGGCCCAGTACCCGAACAAGGATCAATTCCCCAATGCGCCGGTCTCTCCGGTGCCATGGCAGGATTGGCAATGTCAATTGGTGCCGAAGCGGTTCCCGATGCCCAATCCAATGATGGCGGTACACAATCCAACAATGTGACGTTGCACCCACAGGAAGCGCGGGTGGGATTGCTTCGGGACCATGGAATAGAGCGAGTCTGCAATGATCCCACCATGGCTGGATGCCAGGTTCCGAAGCCTCAAATGCTGGATTGGGGACTTGGTCCGGGTGGAAATTGCCGTACAGCCTCTTCCTGCCCTTCAAGTGCACGACGTGTCCCTTGCGTACCTGTATTCTCTCCTTATGGTCTTGGTCGCTCGGAGCACCCGCTGTCTCAAGTCCGAACGCGGTGGAGGTGTCTTGGACTGATTGTCAGGCCAGCGCCTGCGGCGTGTCGCCTCTGCGTGCGGTTCCGCAGTCCGACAGGCTTCCCTGCAGGCAGTGGGCCTGGACTGGAATTTCCCTCTGGACAATGCCGCGAATTGGGTGGGAGCTGGAAGAATCGCTCAGGACCCACCATGAATCCCTCTCCGCGCGGATTGCCCAAGCTCCGACCGGTGTTGCCTGAGCCGGTGTACACCGCACACGGGCTGGATTCCAACACGTGGACAGCAAGATGACACACCGGCCATTGGGCCAAGGAAGAACATGAAGCAAACGATCAAGGCATCCGATCTGTTCGTGAAGGCTCTTGAAGCCGAAGGGGTGCAGATGATCTTCGGCATTCCTGGAGAAGAAAACCTGGACCTGATCGAATCTCTTGCGCGATCGGACCGCATTCAGTTGGTGCTGACCCGCCATGAACAGGCCGCCGGCTTCATGGCCGCGACCTACGGGCGGCTGACCGGCAAGGCCGGGATCTGTCTTTCCACACTGGGGCCGGGAGCCACCAATTTCACCACGTCGGCAGCCTACGCCACCCTCGGCGGAATGCCCATGATGATGATTACCGGACAAAAGCCGGTCAAGCGGGCCAAGCAGGGCCAATTCCAGATTCTGGATGTAGTCGAAATGATGCGGCCCATCACCAAATACGCGCAGCAGCTGGTCTCCTCTGCAAACATCCCCAGCCGAGTGCGCGAGGCCCTGCGCCAGGCCGAGGAGGAGAAACCGGGCGCAGTCCATTTGGAACTGCCAGAGGACATTGCCCGCGAACAGACGGCAGGCCGCCCGGTGCCCGCCTCCTATGTGCGCCGCCCGATTCCGGAAGACAAGGCGATTGAGGCTGCGGTGGACAGAATGGCGGCCGCCCGCGCGCCGATGATTGTGATTGGTGCCGGCGGAAACCGGAAACTGACCTGCCGCATGCTGACCGACCTGGTGGACAGCTTTCAGATTCCTTTTGCCACCACGCAGCTGGGCAAGGGGGTAATCGACGAACGGCATCCGCTGTTCATGGGTTGTGCCGCACTGTCCGCCGGGGACTTCGTACACCGTGCTCTGGAGGAGGCCGACCTCATCGTTAACGTCGGACATGACGTGATTGAGAAACCGCCGTTCTTCATGTACCCCGGTGCGGATCCGGAAACCGGAGCCAATCACTTTGGGGACGATCCCGTGGGTGTCTCCGGAGCCACCGAAGTGATCCATGTCAACTTCCGTTCCGCGGAAGTCGATCCAGTCTATTTCCCGCAAATTGAGGTGGTGGGCGACATTGCCAACGCCATATGGCGAATCAAGAACGGCCTGCAGGCACGCGGGGCGCCGGACTGGGACTTCCAGCCCATGATGGCCATCAAGAGTCATCACGACGCCAGCATCGATCAGTGGGAGGGTGAGTTCAGCTTTCCCGTCAGCCCTCCGCAACTGGTGCATGACATCCGGGCCGTGATGCCTGAAGACGGCATCCTGTGCCTGGACAACGGGGTGTACAAGATCTGGTTTGCCCGGAATTACAGGGCCTATGGCCCCAACACGGTGCTGCTGGACAATGCGCTGGCCACGATGGGGGCGGGACTTCCGTCCGCCATGGCCGCCCATCTGGTGCATCCGGGCCGCAGGATCATGGCGGTGTGCGGCGATGGCGGATTCATGATGAACTCGCAGGAGTTGGAAACCGCGGTGCGGATGCACATGAACCTGACTTGCTTGATCGTCAACGACCAGGCCTATGGCATGGTCCGCTGGAAACAGGCCGACATGGGCTTCCAGGACTGGGGTCTCACGTACGACAATCCGGATTTCGTCCAATATGCCCACAGTTACGGAGCCCACGGTCACCGGGTCGAGAGTGCAGAGGCTTTGCTGCCGCTGCTGCAACATTGCCTTTCCACCCCAGGCGTGAATCTCATTGACTGTCCTGTCGACTATTCCAGGAACACCGAATTCCTGAGCCGCTGGATCAAGGAACAAAGCACATCGATCCGGTTCTGACCAAGGCAGAGCGGAATATCCAAGGCGGTTGCCAACTTCGACGTTGACGCGCGGCGAGTGCCCAAGGGTCCCCGGTTTTCCCTGCATCGGCCACAGTTGCATTATGGGGAAATGCTGGGTCGACAGGGTTCTTGCAAGATGGGGCCTGCATCGTATTGACACAGCCCAATCGGTCCACAATGCTGCCGAGTGGCAGCGACTGTAGCGACTGTTTGTTGCATGCCAGATCCGAAAGAGGGAACAGAGGGCTCTGTCCAAGGTCCCTGTACATTCGCCGCTCCATTCCGACCCAACCCACAAAAACGCGGGGAACTGCCTTTGGCCTTTCCTGAAACCCGTCAAGAGGCGGGGAGATTGGCTTTGCCACAGGACCGAGTCTGGTGCCTCGATGGCTGCGCATGGCTGAGACTACTCGATTGAGCCCGAGGTCACTGGACGCTTGGCACCTTGATGCACCTTCCGCATCAATGCTCCGTAGTTCCGGCCGGGAGCAATTTGCCCCAGCGCCACCGCCCTGTCGGCCCCGGTGCACCCGGGCAGATTGCCCGGCCTGCCGTGGAGGGTCTCATACCCCAGAACGGCAAACGAGAGGGCTTCCTTGGCATCGCCTGTGCGCTGCTGTCCGGACAGGACTGTGACAGGGATGGATTCCAGCTTGGTCTGCAACATGCGGATCAAGGTCTTGTTGTGGCCCCCGCCGCCTCCCACATAGACATGGCTTGTCGGGCCGGACAGATGCTCTTGGATTGCATAGGCAATGGAATGGGCTGTAAGGGCTGTCACAGTTGCCAGGCGGTCGGACGGGGAGAGACGACGAACCTCCGCTTCCTGCCAGAGCCGTTCACCGCAGGACGCGCCGAAATGTTCGCGCCCAGTGGTCTTGGGCGGAAGCGCCTTGAAATATGGATCGTCAACCAAAACCCGTAGCCAGGAGTGGTCCACCTGTCCTGTGCACGCCAGACGGCCGTCCTCGTCGCAGGACTGCCTCCCGCCCGTTATGCGCTTGGCGAAGAAATCAATGAGCAAATTGCCGGGACCTGTATCAAAGGCGATGGCGTCATCCGCCCTGGCTCCCGCCGGGAGCCAGGTAAGGTTGGCGATGCCCCCGATGTTCAGGATGACGCGCGCTTCGTCTGGGTGACGCCACAGCAGCCAATCCACGTAACTGACCAAAGGGGCTCCCTGTCCTCCTGCCGCAACGTCAGCCGCGCGAAAGTTTCCCACTGTGGTTATGCCGGTGGAGTGAGCAATCACCGAGGGATCACCGATCTGCAAGGTGGCAGCGCGGTGAGGTCCGGCACCAACAGCGTGGTAGATGGTCTGGCCGTGCGAGGCTATGAGATCCAGCTCCGCGGGACTGACGCCGGCAATCTCGAGCGCGGTCAGGGCAGATGCAGCCAGCCAGTCCCCGACTTCAAAATTCAGGGTGTTGATCTGATCGACTCTGCTGGTCTCGGGATCACAGGCCCGCTCAATTCGTCTTCGCTGGGACGGCGTGAACGGAAAGGTCGTGAATGAATCCAGTTGGACCGACAGGGCGGGAGGGTGTCCCGTAATGCGAGTCAATGCACAATCCATGCCATCCAGCGAGGTGCCGGACATCAGACCCAAAATCAACATGTGCCTTTCACCCACCTAATCCCTGGGCTGCTCAACATGCTATCCCGCACGTGCCGGTATGTATGGCCTGCGGCGATGAAACAAGGGCTTATCCTCCTTCGGCACTCATTCAGTCTAACCACAATCCCATTTTCAGCCAGCCTGGACCAGGAATGACCATGCCAGACTCTGTTCAAATCCAAAAGCAAAGAGCGGAGCAGGAAGGTCTGACCATCAAGGGAAACACATGTTCAGGATCAAACAAGGCAATCCTTGGCCCGATGTGAAGCAACGCCTGCGGGTGGCAAAAATTCCTGTATATCGCCTTCCATAACGAAGATGGGCACAGCACAAGGTGCCGGCCTGGAAGCCTGTCATGCACTGAAAAATGCACTCAAGGCCTACGCCAGCGCGCTCAGTTTGTCTTGCAGGAAACCCCCCGATCCGGCGTTTCTGGCCAACCGAATTCACACCCCAGATCATGTCGTTGACTTCCCCGTGAGACAGTGGCTGGAGGACATATGGGGGCGTTACGCTCAAAGGGACTTGCGACGCTGACTACGAGCTGTTTGATGCCGCGGAAAGGATTGTCGTCATGGTGCAAGGCTTTTGTGGTCGGATCGCGGCGCGGGTCTTGATGGTTCTGAACAAGCAACCAAAGCCGGTGGGCTACTCGCACTGGTTGGCTGACCACCCCTTCGGTGGCATGGAGGATATGGACTTGGCCAAGTTCAATCTGGCGCGCAAATTGGCGGTGGAACGCAAGAGAATCATTCTGGCATGCACCCATTTCTGGCGGACAGCAGACTGCATTGCCACATTGTGCCAGTGGCTGGATGACACCCCCGTCGAGGACTGGCCGCCAGTCAAGGATCTTCGGGCCTCCTGGCAAAGTCAGGGCAATCTGGGCAAGGAGGAGCAAAGGGGCTGCTTGTCGCCATACCTCAAGCCCAACCTTGCTTGGACCGAGGGATGCAGGCTTGCGATCTGGTCGCTTGCCCGGGAATGCAAGAACATCCGCCGCCTGTGCATGGTGGCAATCAAGGCCCACTTCTCGAGTTTGCCATCCTCCGGCACTTGGTCGTGTGCAGATCGCGTCTCCGCCGTGTCCTCGTTGGTAGGCGGGCAGTACCGATCCATCTGTTCTCTACTTGGGGGTGAGTGACTACCGCTGCCCTATGCAGTATATTGACGCATCGTTTGTGGTCATGGTGTCTTCCCTCTTTGCCAACAGTATTGTTGCCAACTGTTCTGTTGGAACGATGTTCTGTAGTCATGAAGAGAGGACTCCAAAAAGCGGGATCCAATTGGGTTGATGGATCGCGGTTCTTTGACCGCGAAGATGAACTTGCAGAATTGACAGATCGAGTTCGACATGGAACCCATACTTTGCTGACCGCCCAACGCAGGATGGGCAAGACGAGCCTGGTACGCGAATTGCTGCGGCGCTTGAGTGCCGGGAGTGCATATGAGACTGTGTTCGTGAATCTGGAAGGAGCTGAGTCGGCAGAGGATGCAATCACCGAGATTGCAGTTCAAGCCAAGCCTGTTCAGAGTGCCCGGCAAAGCATTCTGGCTGTGTTTTTCAATGTCCTGCAAGGCTTGAATCGGCGAGTGGAAGAAGTAGGGGCTTCCCAGCTTAGGATCAAGTTTCGATCCGGAATTGACGCAGGGAACTGGCAACAAAATGGAGACCGGGTATTTGCTGCCCTTGCAGAGAGCGACAAGCCTTTGGTTTTGGCTATTGACGAGTTGCCCATTCTCATCAACAGATTGCTCAAGGGGCACGATTACCAGATAACGCCGGAACGGCGGGCTGTTGCCGACCGGTTCTTGAGTTGGCTGCGCCGAAACGGGCAGGCTCATCAAGGCCGCGTCTGTTTTGTCATTTCGGGAAGTGTGGGGCTTGAACCCATCCTCGAACAGGCAGACCTGAGTGCCACAGCCAACTTCCTGACAACTTTCGAGCTGAAACCTTGGAGTCACGAAACTGCGGCTGCCTGTCTCGCAGAGTTGGCCCGTACCTACGGCCTGAAGCTCTCAACTGAAGTGCAGCAGGACATGTGCCGTCTCTTGCGCTGCTGCATACCCCACCATGTACAGCAGTTCTTTGACCTGCTGCATATATACCTGAACAGACAGGAGAGGACGCTGGTCCAGACAGCCGATGTCCGGCATGTGTACCAACACGATCTGTTGGGTGTACGTGGGCAGATTGATATGGTGCATTATGAGGAAAGGTTGAAGACGGTTCTGGGCCGCGAAGGTTTCCGTGCCGCTCTCGACCTGCTGACCGAAGCCGCCGTGAACAAGGGTCTGTTGACACACGAAGCCATAGCGCTTTTTCGAAACTCCCCTTCTTTATCTTGGAGGAATGAAGGCTTGACCATACCCAATCTGCTGAATGTGCTGAGACATGACGGCTATCTGGAACCCCAAGATGGGGGTTTGTGCTTTGTCTCGGGTTTGCTGGAGGACTGGTGGCGCGCTCGGCACGGAGAATACTTCAGACCCATTGCAGAGCGTTAGTAAAACACGGTAGAAATCCCCTTGACCACAACGATCAAAAAGTACAATCCCGGTTTCCTCACCGATGAAGAACTGATCTCTTCATTTTGTGTACGGATCCATGAATACGAGTCGATTCTGGAGACCCTGCACACCTGCACGACAAACGCCAACACGCATACCATCGTGATTGGCCCGCGCGGCAGTGGCAAGACGCATCTGCTTCTGCGCATCGCGGCGCAAGTGCGCCGAGACGAGACGTTGGCGTGTTTCTACCCCATAATTTTCGCCGAGGAAAGCTATGAGGTCACCACCTGCGGCGAGTTCTTGCTGGAGTGTCTGGAGCGTTTGGCATACCAGGCACCCGAGGCAGAACGTGACGGTCTTCACCTGAGCTACAATGACATCCGCAATACAACGGAGGACCGTGTGCTCGCTGATCGGTGCCTTGGTTCATTGCTCGACTTCGCGGACCGCCAAGGCCAACGGCTGCTGTTGATTGCCGAGAACCTCAACATGCTCTTCGCGGAGATGGCAGACCCGGATGCCGGATGGCAATTGCGCAAGCTCTTACAAACCGAACCCCGCATCCTCTTGCTAGGTAGTGCCACCAGCCGGTTTGCAGAAATCGATCATCGTGATCATGCTCTGTACGACCTCTTCCGGGTGGTTACGCTGCTCCCTTTGAACACCAGCGAATGTGAAGTTCTCTGGCGGACGGTGTCCGGGAAACTCTCTGCCCATAACGTGATCCGGCCGCTTGAGATTTTGACGGGCGGTAATCCTCGCCTGCTCTCGATCATCGCTCATTTTGGTGCAGGCCGGTCGCTTCGGGAGCTGATGGACAACCTGCTGGATTTAGTGGATGAGCACACGGAATATTTCAAGAGTCATTTGGAAATACTGCCACCGCAGGAGCGCCGGATCTATTTGGCTCTGGCCCGCCTGTGGAAGCCCGCGTCTGCACGGGAAGTCTCCGGTCTGGCTCGTATGAATACCAATCAGGGCAGTGCCCTACTCAAGCGGCTGGTCCAGAGGGGTGCTGTAACCGAGGCCGGGGGGACACCCCGTCGCCGCCAGTACTGTCTGACAGAGCGGCTTTACAACATCTACTATCTACTGCGCCGGGGCGGGGCAGCGGACCGCATGGTAAAAGCCCTGATTGAATTTATGGTGTGCCTGTATTCGCCATCTGATCTGGGGGACATCCTTGAGGAAACTTCCAAGGACACTCCTGTGTCAAGGGACTGGTATCCGAATCTCGCAGCCCAAATAGCAGATGTATTGGTTGATCACGCCATATCACTGGATAAGAGGGGAAATATAAAAGAAGCCCTTGCTTTCTGCAACCAAGTCATAAATCAACTGGAAACGAACGCGACCTTTGAAAACAAGGTGCAGGTGGCCAAAGCCTATATGGTCAAGTCGATGTTACTTGTAAGAAGGGGACAACCTGCTGCAGCCGTGGCCTGTTGTGATCGCCTTGTACGGCAATTTGGGATGCATCTCGGACCCCAATTTGTTGCACTCACGGGGTGGGCATTGTTTGTCAAAGGCGTCGCATTGTCCATGCTGGCCAAGAGGAAGCAGAGGGAACCCTTGGAGGCTGTAGATACATTCAATCAGTCTTTGGCCTTGTTGGATTCAACGGAAGGTCCGCTGCAAGTTAGCCTGAAGGCTGCCATCCTCTACGAGAAAGGCATGGTGTACATGGCCCTCGGACAATACAAGGCCGCATTGCCTATCTTTGACCAAGTAGTCAAAGTCTCTGACAGGTCAGATGAGCCTCAACTGGCTCCAACAGTAACCGATGCTTTAATTCAAAAAGGAATCGCCTTGTACTTTGCCGACGGGGCCGTGGATGAGGGTGACTTCTCCTTGTTGCTCGACAACTTGGCCAAGCAAGAGGGTCTGCCACCCGGTTTTATGTTTATGATGAAACTCCTTGTCACCAAAGTGTCCCCGGCTCAGGCTTTGGCCTTGATTCAGGCATCCCCGGCCGTCCAGATGTTGCTGCCATTGGCAACGGCTTTGCAGCAGGAACTTGGGCAGAAGCCTCGCGTATCAAGGGAAGTCAAAGAGGTTGCCCAGGATGTCCGCCGGGTGCTGAATTTCGTGGCCTCCTCAGATTGACAGAAAGTCTGTAGCATTGAGAACGCTGATCTGACCTCTGGCGGTAAGCGACATGGTCTTGATTGACAGCCGCAAGACGAATCTGTAGCAGGACTGTTTGCAGGCAATGCGGTTGGAGGCCATTGCACTGGAAGGTGAGAGTCCCGGTGGAGCCGATTGGGAGAAAGGGGATATTTGTACTTGTCGCGTTGGCAAGGCCTTGCCAACGGGAGAATTCCTGGCATCCTCAATGTCAAGGCCGAAAGCCAAAGCGAATTCAATTCAGATTGGCAGTCTCGGGTGTGTCCGGCAGGTCAAGAAGAAATCTCCACGCTGGCAGGACCGTGATTGGGCCCTCAGGCACATCGATCAAGTCTTCCTCGCTACGTGTAACAATGGTGCCCGTAGGCAATGACAGTGCCGACATGGCATCCCGCAGGGAGGCAGTCTCCCGTGCGCGGGTGTGAGAGGTGCGACCAACGTCTCGGATACTGGAATCAACTTCCAGACGCCATTCTGCAGCTGAACCACAAAGTCCACCTCTTTCAGACCTTTTGAGCCTGGTCCTCCGCCTGCACAGGTTGGGGGCGCCACCTGGAGTTGGATCTGCAACTGCGGCCGCAGAGAGTGGATGCCGGTGGCCATATAAGTCACCCCAAACCACTCCTGTTCCTGCCTTGAAAATATGTATTCGGTATGGAATTCTGACCTTGGCGACTTTGCGATGATCCTGCTACCGACATGGCGAACAGGAGATCAGGGCCGCGCCGCTGGCTTGGACAGAGATGTATCCATAAGCGCGGTCTGGCCAAGAACTGTCAACGGATCAGAGTGCTGACAAGGCGCTGCGCCCTCAATCTGTGCAGGTGGATGACCAGGCCCAAAAGGTCTGGAAAAGAGTGCGGCTTGTCCATGACGCACGTTGCGCAATTGGGATATTCAGGAGTCCATCTCTTGGAACAGCGCAAACCGTGATTCAAGCAGTTCAGGATTTGGGCAATGCAAGGATTTTGATGGCAGCGATATCCGTTGACCTGCCAAATTCTTGAAACTGTCCTTGGCAAAGGCATTGCTCTCTGCAGCACGCAGACGGCGCGCAACATGGACACGGCAACCAGGATCTATGCCAATGAGATGGGCATCAAAAGCGGCATGATGCAGATGTGACAGGCACAGGCCATTTTGCACCACTAGTTCTCCGCCCTCGGCATGTGGAATGATATGGGCGGCAACGATTAGCTCTGGGCTTTTGATGCCTGTGAGGGCACAGCGTTGGCCGTATGCCTGCAATACATCTTCTCTGAACTGGGCTTGGTGCACTCTGGCCTTGGACAGTCTCTCGGTATAGCGTTGCTGTTCCGCGGAAGGTACCGACAGGTCCTGCTGTTCGGTGCAGGGCAACCCCATGGCGATTTGAGTACTGCCGGCACTTGCATCCCATACCACAACGTAAACCGGGAAGTGAGCGACATAAAGGGCCGGATCGATGCCCTGCAAGTAGATGAGAGGAGTCTTTTCTCGGTATGCCTTGTGCAACAGCCGACTCATGGGTTTCTCCGGATCTCGGTCCTGCATGTCATAGGTCAAGAGGCCTGTTCCCGCATTTCCCTGCACCTGATCGGCATAGCGGGGGGCACGCGTCCCGCGGGGAATGCTGGTTCTGATGCTCAATACGGAATCCATGTGCCGAGGTTTGAAGATACCTATCGCCCGGGAGGCAAACCGTACCCGACGATGCGTAAACCGGAATCCCGGTTCCAGCACACGCCAAGGAATGGCGCCTTGAAACCGCGCGGACAGACGAACCAAAGCATTGGCTGCAGCCAGACGAATGGCGAAATCGGGGTTAGAGTTTTCCACATCAGGATTTTACCAGGCAGGAGGGAGAAAATTTTCCGAGGACTCGGTACCGATCTCAAGACATTGGGAAGACTCGGGGACTGTACACATGTCTCCCCGGGAAGGCCCGGACTGCAATGCGACGAAACATATCTGTGTACCACGGAGCTTTGTGGATGTTTCCACCGCTCGATGCCTCGTCACAAACGCCCCTGATGAGAAAAGACAAAAAGCCGTTTGCTGAATGCTGCATTGTTGAGGCTGGCCAGAGCCTCTGCAACGGCACACTGGGCCACCATAATCTAAATTCCGCTTTGTAAGCCGGACGGGTCTGCCCAAGACCGCCATTTGTGGTGGACCGACAACCTCCGCAGCACCCCGTGCGGCGGACCATGTGCCTTCTTGCGGGTTGCGGCGACACCAAGAACCGCAAAAGCAGAAATAGTGCCTGCACACTTGTATTTCCTTCCAAGCAGCCGACCCGTTGGAATGTCCGGACATTGTCCCTCCCGGGAGAATTGGTGGCAGTGGCATGGGCAGGCCTTTTGAACTTCCACAAGGGGAGCGGGGCGATACGGGACATGGGACAGAGTTGTCGGGCAAGCAAAGGAACGGTTCAGACAGGCTCCGCACGCAGAATGCGACAGGGAACAGTGAACGAGTAGTCCGCCGCGATGTCGAAGGCGGTCTTGACAGCAGTGCCGGCACCGGCAAAGAGCTGGTGTAAGGCTTGGATGCGGGCCGGCGGGGTAGCCATGCGTTCCACCCATGGCCCGAATTCCAAACGCAGTTGCCAGCGATGCACCGTATGCGCGCGGAAGCCAGTGGATTGGCACATCCTCTGCCACTGCCGTGCTGGGTGATCCCGCACATGGGAAGGGTCTCGCAAAATCTCGGCCGCCTGCAGAAAGGTGTCCAGGACCGGCGCTTCCGAGGGCATGACATCGGCAATCAGGAGATGCCTTGGGGGCTTTATGACCTTACGGAAGCGACGCAATACTTTCACGGGATCCAGCCTGTGATGACCGGAGTAGCGGGTTATGATCCGGTCAAAGGTGCTCTCCGTTGCGGCAAAATCTTCCAGACCGCTGAGCTGGAATTCCACATTGGACAGATTTCGGGCCGCTGTCGCCTCTTGGGCCACTTCCAGCATAGACAGAGTGAAATCCACGGCAGTGACCGATCGGGCATGAGGTGCCAGCAGGAGTGTCACGGGCCCGGGGCCACAGCCGGCGTCCAGTACAGTCTCTCGCCCCGACAGCAGCGCCAATTGCAGTAGAACCGGCAGGTCTTTGCCATGCGCATGCACTTGACTGACGGCATAATTGCGCGCCACGGCGGCAAACTGTGCGCGCACCAACTGGAGTAGAGTCGTCAGGGTCTGTCATGAGTGTCCTTGATGTGTGTCCGATATGTTCAAGGGCAACGTTGCAGTCTGCATCGTACTTGGGAGTGCAACCGTTGCAAATCCGGTGGCCTCGGCTGGTCCGTGGGATGATGGTCAGCAGAGCCAACCCATTCCATGGTCCGTGGACGCCATGAGGCAGCAGAGTCTCGGCGGTGACCGGATACAACAGGACCGCGAGGATCTGTCCCGATGTTTCACGACATGAAGCCACTCTCTGCCTTTTCACGCCATTGATGCTTCTCTCCATCGTAAAGGATGGGTGTGCCATCCATGCGGTGATGGACTTGTCTCTGCAACGCGTTGTGGGATGGCCTACAGGGCCTGTCGGACCATCGGCGGGCCAGCCCAAGCCGAGAAGTCCGGGACAGCATCGACCTTTGTCAACAAACCTTGGCGCCTAGGGCCACCGGCATGAAGTTTGCCGATTCCGATTTGGGTGCGGTGGTTCTGGGCAACCTGCCATGCTTCTTCCGTGCTCCGATCAGAACAGTACGGTTGCGTTCCAACAGGAGTGGCCAAGTCACAGTATGAGGCACAATCCAGTCCCAAAGCGATATGGTATCGGCTTTCTCCCATACCCGCCGGTTGCTTGTCATAATCAAACCGGCCTGGATGGGTGTTAGAATCCGGACCGGTCCAGTGGCTTTCTGCTTTGTCGGAGGCAAAACGCAAGAAGAGCTCTTGGACCCATTGTCACACCATTGACAAATACACCGGCACTGAAGGTCACGACATATGAACAGCCTTGAGCAAGCCTTTGGCTACACCGAAGAGGTCGCTGCAACTCTGGTGAAAACCACGATGGGCATAGTCAAGCAGGCCCGACAAATGCAGAAGGCCGCCAAGGAAGGAAACATAACGGCCGTGAAGGAAACCCAGGCGGGTCTTGACGTCGCTATGCAGGACCTGCAGCAGGCCGTGACCGCCGCCTTGGCCTCCTGGCCGTTCGCGGAAGACGAAGAGGAACGGTATCTCCAGAGCGGTTATGTCGAAGAACTGCTCCAGGCCGCTGCTGCACAGGATTTGACCGTCCACGAGCGCGACGGACAGCTGATTTCCCATCCCTCCATTGTGCGGATTCTGCCCCAGGCTCGGGCGGTCCGGATCGACCGCAAGAAGGTCGTCGGCATCCGGCCGTCCAGCTTGGTGGCACTCTTGATTCAGAATCAGCGGAAACAGGCCCGGTACAAGGCGGGCACGTTTCTTGAGGCACTGTACAGGGTGTATGCGGAATTGACCCAGGAAGAGGGCAAAGGCAAGGGCCGTCTGGTACCGGGCAACCAAGGACGCGTGGTACCTCTGGCCCGCATCTACAGTCTGTTCACCTCGCTGCCGGGCAGCCGCCGTGAATACTCCCCCACGGACTTCGCCCGAGACATCTTCATGCTGGACCAAAGCGGCGTGACCGAGACGCGAGCGGGATTTGCAGTTTTCTTCCCGGCATCCACGGGCACGCGGTCCACCCAAAACGTGTTCTCTTTTGTCGGTCCAGACGGACAGGACGTCAAATACTACGGCGTGCGCTTTGCTAAGGTGGACCGATGAACAACACCATCGCGCTTCCCCAATGGTTGCAGGTCATCGACCGGGAGTATCTGTCGGACTTCATCCGTGAGGGCGGTGCCTCCGTCAAAATTGCCGTGACGTCGGACGAGTTGCGGTCCGACCTGATCGCAGCCGTGAATGCCCGGGGTCGGGAGAGAAACTACATCTGCCTGGAATTCGACGCCGCGACCCGCCGGGCCCATATGCCGCAGGACATCTTCTTCGCAATGGCGGAGCAGATCGATTGGCGCCGGTTGGCCCGACACTGGATTCTGCGGCTGGCGCAAGAAGTCGGACTGAACGTGGACGGTGTCGAGGTGGCCCAAAGAGATAATATCTACGAAGCCATCGGCCAGGTCAATGCACTGGGGAAGAATTCGGTGTTGCGGGAACTAAGGCCCCACATGGAGTCTCACACCATTCAGAATCCCCGCATGGCCAAAGATTTTCGCATTGCCATGACCCACCTCTGCATCAGTGAAAACGCGGACCCTCATCAGTATTATGCCGGGGCCCCGTTGCTGGAATGGCTGACCGGCCAGAACACGCGTCTCGGCAACGTCCGCCATTTTTCCATCTACACGCCCATCAACCGCAACACGGCTCGCTACTTCATTGAATCGGCCTTCTACTGGATCCATCATGTCGGTTTTGCCGGTACGGTCTTGCAGTTCGACATTTCCCGCGTCACCGTGGCCCGCAGACCCAAAGATGGACAGCGGTACTACACCCGCACCATGGCCATGGAACACTACGAGTTGCTGCGGGAATTCATAGACGATGCAGACCGCCTGACCTGCGCCTTGCTGGTGGTGGCTGCCAGTCAGGATTTCCTGGAAGACGCCACAGATCGCAGATCCCGTGGTTACGGCATGTATCAGGCACTGCAAACCCGTGTCATGGACGATGTCCGTGACCGCAATCTGGTCAATCCGGCGGCATCTCTGGTGCGCCTTGCGTCACACGAGGCAGATTCATGACCTCCAACCTACACTCCGACACGACGCGTACCGTCCACTACCGCCGCGCTTTGGAGGCCCTGCGCAACGGTGTGCCAAACAGCAACGCAGTGAAGATTCTGGGCTGCGGACAGCCCCAAATTCAGCGTCATTTCTCGGCCCTGTTGGAACAGGCCCAGAACCACCATAATCCCCGGTCTGACTCGCCGGGAATGTTGGTGTCCGGGGGTTTTGGAACTGGCAAATCCCATTTGCTGACTCATTTGGAACACATGGCTCTGGAACGGGGATTCGTGTGCAGCAAGGTGGCCATCAGCAAGGAGACCCCCCTCTACGATTTGGGAAAAGTGTTCAAGTCGGCGATGGACAACGGCCGACTGCCTAAACGGTCAGGCATGTTGATCGAAGAATTGGGTCAGATGCTGAAACCGGATTCCGACGCGTACGCCGACTTCTTCCGATGGGCCAATGACACCGCGGCCAACGGACTCAGTCCCATGTTTCCGGCCAGTCTGCTGGTTCACGAACGGTCGAACGATTTGGAGCTGAACAACGAAATCGAATATTTCTGGGCAGGCGACAAACTGAAGATGGCCCGGATCAAGGAAGGATTGCGGCTGGTAGGCCAGCAGAACACCTACGTCTTCCGCGCCCCCCGGGTATCCGACCTGCCGCCGCAGCGTCTGCGTTTCGTCACCCATCTGATCAAAGCAGCCGGCTACCAGGGCTGGGTAGTGTTGCTGGACGAAATCGAGCTGGTGGGGTCGTATTCGCTCCTGCAGCGTGGCCGCTCCTATGCCGAACTGGCGCGTTGGTGCGGCGAGACTGCCGACGTGCCTTATCCGGGGCTGGTGGCTATCGGTACTGTGACCGACGACTTTGCCGCGGTCGTCATTGATCCGGCCGGTGAAAAGAAAGACCGCGACTACGTGGAACCGAAACTGCACGAACGCAACGCGTATCTGGTGGACAGGGCCTTGAGCGGCATAGAATTGCTGGAACAGGGATGTATGTCCTTGCAGCCTCCGACCGAGCATGAAATTCAAGAGACGATGGAAAAACTGCGGCAGATCTACAGCGAAGCCTATGACTGGTCGGCGCCGGCCCTGCCGCAGGACGAGACGCGCGGGGTTGGGTATCAGAACCGCATGCGCTACAAAGTCCGCGCGTCCATCAACCAATGGGATCTGATGCGGTACTATCCAGATCACAGCCCTGACACCGAAGGTGATGAATTCCACCATTCGTACGACGAGAACATAGACTTGGAACGCGCCTCCCGCGACGACAACTGACAGTCGGATATTGCACAGTCCGCGGCAGTGTTGCCATGTCGGCCCAGTTCAACGCCCCGAGTGCCTCCCGGGCGACGACCGGCGGGGTCGGCTGGCTAAAATTCATGGCTGAGGAAGACGGCAGAGGCATTCGGGCCGCGTTGTTGCAGACCTCGGCTCAAACCGAACTGCAAGACTTCTGCTTTACCCGCGCGGATTGCCGCGCGGTGGGCGGATTCGATCCGGATATCCTGCGGCACCTTGTGTCGTTTCTGTTTCGGAATGCAGCAGTCGCACCGCGTCTGCTGTTGGGTCTGGCCGACGAGATTCCGCCGGGGCTGTTTGCCGCGGACTTGGATCTGCGGGTACCCTGTTGCCGTATGGGCTTGCCCGAAACATCGGTCCAGATTGAAGGTGATCCCTTGGCCCACGGCTCCATGTATCCCCAATGGCTGTGGGAGACCGCAAGGCCGGGCAGAACATCCGACACCCAGCGGTTGTTCCGTGCTCTCCAAGAGCGTGCCAACCTGTGTGAGCCGTTCCAGCGGGCTGCCGCGGGCTTGCAGGAGGCTTTTGACGACCCGCAGGTCCAAAATATGGCAGCGTTGCCCGGATTGACCTGCGTGCTCAGTTTGTCTGCATTGTCGGTACCGCCCGGCCAGTCCCTGGCCGCGCGCCTGCGCAAAGTCCTGGCAGTGTCCGCTGAAGACATGCGGCAATCTCGGCTGACATGGGCAGGTGAACTGATGCCGTACCAACAGGACGGTGTCCAGGCGTTGCTGAAAAATCCTCGTCTGCTGCTTGCCGACGACATGGGACTGGGCAAGACCATTCAGGCCATCGCGGCGTTGCGCATACTGCGGGCCCGAGGCGACGTGGCTGCAGGCCTGGTGGTGGCGCCGGCCAGTATTCTGGACCAGTGGCGTCGTGAAATCGCCAAATGGGCGCCGGAACTCTCCGCCATCATCATACGAGGGCCGCAATCCGAACGCCATGGGCAATGGCAGCTGCAACGCCATGTCACGCTGGTCAGCTACGACATGCTGCGCTCGGAATATGGCAACCGGCAATCTTCGGCGTTCCGACGCCACTGGGACGTAGTGGTGGCAGACGAGACCCAACGCATCAAGAATCGCAACGAAACCAGTCGGGCGTTGAAGGGGCTGCGGCGCACCCGCTCTTGGGCCTTGACCGGTACGCCCATCGAGAATCACGAGGAAGAGCTGGCCTCGATCCTGGAATTCGTCGACCACAGCGGTATTGGCCTGCCGCCGAGATACCGGCCTGGTACTGTGCTGCGGGAGCGGCATGCCCAGTTGCAGCTGCGCCGCAAGAAAGACGAAGTGCTGGACGATCTGCCTCCCAAACAGATCACCATGGTGCCTATTGCACTGACACACCGCCAGCGCAACAGCTACGATCGGGCTGAGCAGGAAGGCATTGTCTTTCTCAAGTCGCTGGGAACTGAAGTCGGTATTCAACATGTGCTGGAGTTAATAACGCGCCTGAAGCAGATCTGCAACGCCGACCTCCAGACCGGCGAGTCTTGCAAGCTGGCAGACATCGAGGATCGCCTGGAACAACTGACGGCCCAGGGACACAAGGCTTTGATCTTTTCGCAGTACACCAGCGACATGTCTGGCGTGGCCGCGGCTGCTAGTTACCTACGGAAATTCAATCCGTTGATCTTGACCGGCGAAGTGCCGGTGGCAGATCGGCCTGCCATCATAGAGCAGTTCAAAATTGGCGACAGACACAAGGCACTGATCTTGTCGCTGCGAGTTGGCGGTCTGGGCCTGAATCTGCAGGAAGCATCCTACGTGTTTCATCTGGATCGTTGGTGGAATCCCGCTGTGGAACGTCAGGCCGAAGACCGCACTCATCGCATGGGACAGACGGTCAAGGTGAACGTAATCAAGTATTCCTGTATTGATACCATCGAGCAGCGCATCGACGAGATATTGGTGCGGAAACAGGAACTGTTCAATCAGCTTGTGGACGACGTGACGCTCGACCTTTCCGCCAAATTGAGCCGGGAAGAGCTGTTCGGGCTATTCGGTTTGTAGGGGAGTGCCGGACACCATGGTTTGGATAGTTTTCCGATGTCAGCCGGGACAATTTGGCCGTAGTCCATACGGGCTTGGTATGCAGAGCTGGATTTATTGATATTCAACGTAAGTTAGGGATCAGGAAAGGACCCCTCGGGCCCGCACGGAAAGTATCCTGGGGCAGTGCTGTCCCAGCCCCGCGGGGCCACGGGGAGGACCGCGGCGCGGTGGCCCCCGCGTCTGGGGGACCCGGGCTGCCTCTCCCCAGCTAGGTGCCCCGCGTGGTACGCGCGCGCCCGTCGGCGGGCCCTCCTCGCGTCCCTCCCCCAGATACCGGCGTGGTGACGGGGACGGGGCTTCCCGGAGCTCGCGTCTTATCCCTAACTCACGTTATTGTCCTGACCCAGGGGCAGGGCCTGCCGCCGGATGACCCTGGGGTGGTCCGCCTCTCCCTCGCCCCGTGCAGCCTGTGAACTACCACTAAGCACATGTTATGGAATTTTATAAGGTTGAGGTAGATTGTCTTTCTGTGCCCAACTGGGATATACCCCCGTCTTTACCATCTGAGCCAAGATATCCACACCAGATCCGGCAAGATTTCGTACATTTATATAATTCCAGGCCAAGTGCTTAGCGCCAATGGTTATGTAAGTCCCTTGGCTTTCCTGGATTTGACCGATGATCCAGGTTTCTTGCACCTGAAGGCTGTCACTCTTTACGGGGAGAGCCTTCAGGTGCATATGTACAGCGAACAATACGGGGCAGTGCTTGCTGTCTGTGATCAGGTCGTCAAGTCCTATGGCATATCTGAAGATCCTCTGCTGATCAAACCAGTGACTGATGCTCTGATTCAAAAGGGCCTTGCCTTGTTTCTGCAGCCCCGGTCCGTCAACGAAAGGGAATTCTCCTTGTTGGTTGCATACTTGGCCAAGGATATCCGTTGGCATCTGAATTCCATGGCCACTGCAGACTGATGGAAAACCGGCAGGGCCGAAGACACTGATCTGGCCTCCGGCATTGGGAGGTTGAGTCCCCGTTGACGACCGCGGGCAAAATCTGCCGCAGGACCAGTTGCAGAAAATGCGGTCGCAGATTGCTGGATTTGATGGTGTGAGCCTCAGTCGGGAAAGAAGGGTGCCTGAGGCAATATCGGTCGGTATTCGGGTACTCCTGTCCCTTGTGGGATCTTGGTGGTTGCACCGAGCCACAGAGGTTGAGAGCCGGCGGGCCGGGCACTTGAGGGCCCATACTTGGTGGATCCAGAGCGACAGTGGGCAAGCGGTCTCCACCAAGTGCCCTGTCACGTGGGTGAGTGGGCACGACTTTCCGGTTGCGTGCGCATGCAGGTTGCCCACTTTCTGCATTCGGCGGAAGTCCTCTTGACTTGCTGGCCGGGATGCTGGCCGACAGTCCAGGAGGTCGTGTCGGTGAAGTCACAGCGTGACATACGAAAAAGGCGAGTGCAACCGCGGGTGACCGCAGCCGTCGGATCTGCATGTGCACGGACTTCGATCCTGTCTGCCGCTGGAATGCCTGAGAGGATTTCTGGATCGTTGTCGTTCGGGAAACTGGAGTATCGTTCTTCTTTCACGGTGGATGCGGCAGCGACGGGGTCGGCAATCTCCGGGGTCCTTGAAATCGTTCGAAGAGGCGCGAGCGAATTCAGTACAGATGGGCAATCTCTGCCGTGTCCGGCAGACTCAGCAGAAACCTCCATGCCGGCAGGACCTTGATCAGGCCCTCAGGCACATCGATCCAGTCTTCCTCGTTACGCGTGACAATGGTGCCCGAAGACAACGACAGTTCCGACATGGCATCCCGCAGGGAGGCAATCTCCCGTGCGCGGGTTCGCGGTGCGACCAATGTCTCAGACACTTGAATCAACTGCCAGGCACCATCCTGCAGCTGCACCACAAAGTCCACCTCGCGTCCCCGCTGGCTTTTGAAGTATGAGATTTGGGTTGTGGCTCGCCGCAGCCTGGCGAACACCAGATTTTCCAGAAGGTGACCGTCCTTGACGAGGATTCCGGAGCTAAGAGAAGACATCAGCGCATGGTCAACACCGTAGATTTTCTTCGGATTGGCATTTGCCTTGTTCAACGACACATGAAACAGGCGCACGGTATACAGGAAGTATGCATCCTCGAACCAGTTCAGATAGTCGGATACAGATGACTTGGGTACCTTGTGGCCCCGGGCTTGCAAGTGTCCAGTCAACCTGTTTATGGAATACAGCGATGCTATGTTGTCTACTAGGTGCCGTGCCAAATCCATGACACCTCTGGGATGCCTGATGTTGTGACGTTCCACCAGATCGCGGAACAGAATGGCATGAAAGTATTCCTGATGGATCCTGATCCGCAACCATCGGTCGAGGCCAAGAACTTCGGGAAATCCACCTGTCTTCCAATAGGTCACAAACGCATGCTGAATCCGATGTTGCTGCCTGGTAGTCAACGGCTCTGTGTGGGAGATGTTTTGGGAGTCGAGGTATTCGGGAAACGAGAAAGGAAAGAGTTCCAAGGACAGTGAGCGACCGCGCATCTGGGTCGCAATCTCCCGGGAGAGCATTTGGGCGGAAGAACCAGTGATGTACACAGAGCATGTTTCGGTCCGCAACAAACGGTCCACGAAGGGCTCCCAATGAGAAACAATCTGAATTTCGTCAAAGAAGCAATAGACACGCTCTGCATTCTTCTTTTCTGGATAGAGTGAGTAATAGGCGTCCACAATGATGCTCAAGCCGGTATCCTGCAGATGGTGCAGACGATCGTCGAAAAAGTTCAGATAGAGGATGTTCTGACGCGGGACACCGCTTTCAAGAAGCTGCTGCATGATCTGAAACAGGAGCGTAGACTTGCCGCAACGTCTCACTCCAATCCATATGGTGGCCTTCCCTTTCAGGGAGACAATCCTGGCCCGGCGGGGCACGCCTGTGATCCGCGGCAGATTGGGAAGGAGTTCGTCCTGAAAGTCCAAGATGAATGTCTTGAGCATTTCGATCATCTTGGACCCAGCTCCCATGTGGCAAGTCTGTTTTCGTAACTGGACAACATTGTTACCGATTCTATATAACATCGGCAATATATATTGCTGGTTCTGCGTTGCAAAAAAGCGTGCAGTGCATTCTGCTGGGTGAACACACCGGCATGAGCGGAGCTCAAGGGAGTCGAGTTTGCCGTGCTGAATGTCCTGATACGTGGGCTTGACAGGACATATGGCGTGGAGGTCCTCCGTAGCAGAAAGAATCCGCAACAACAGTGGGTGAATGTATGGCCCGTTGACGCCCCTGAAGCCACGGGACCTGTTCCAACCAACTGCACGAGCCAACCCCCATCGTCCAAACCCGTCTGTGTGATTGTTCTTCTTCGATCTGCCGCCAGCCGCGCGCGGAGTGATCCAGAAGAGTCCCGCGCACTGACGCGTCACGTGCCTGTTCTCCCACGAGTCCGTCTATCGTAACCTGAAGTGAAAAATCCCAGAGCGAACTTCCAAGAGGGTATTTCGCTTTGGGGATACAACTGGCGTCCAGAGCCCACACCCGGTCGGGGTGGCGGTGGCCGACAGCATTGCCTGCAGACCCATCAGATTCGGACTGTACAGTGCAATTCCCAGTCGTACCAGCGCGTGTGGGTGCGAGTGGCATGAGTGCCGTAGTGGCTCGGGGGGTTGAAATGAGCGCGTCCGGGTACACACTGCAGATTCTCCAGCAGGCAGATCGGCAATCTCGGTTGCGGTTTGTGCAGAGGCAGCGTTGCGAGTACGATGGGCCGCAGTGACGCGGGGCTTCTCTCCCCTCGGTGGTCATGTCATAAATCAGGGAAGGCAGATCCCGTGTAACTTTGCTGCTGCCCAAAACTGTCCAAACCATTTGTGGATGAACAAAAACGCCTTGCTTCCTTCGATCACTTCCCAGTGCGGATGGGGATCAGACTTCATAACGTTTCAGGGTGCCAAGTTGGTCGATGTCTTGCGGAGTGTTTGCGCGTTTGTCCAAGAACCCTCTCCGTCTGAATGGAATTCTTGGTGTTCCACAGTACCCCACCTGCAACGTGAGGTAGGTGAAGTGGTCCGGTCGGATATCAGTTCTGGCCGTTACACGGCCATATTGGAATACCAACTTCCCTTGGAGGCACGTCGAGTCGACGCTCTTTTTCTGATGCACGATGGCATTGCTGTCATCGAATTGAAGGACAAGACCCATCCGTCGGAGGCTGATATTGATCAGGCTCATGCCTATGCCCGCGACCTGCGGTGTTATCACCGGGCGTGTCATGACCGGCAAGTCATGCCCATTCTGGTGCCCACCAATATGCAGGGTGATATCCAGCTCCACCGGCATGTCACGATCTGTCCTCCCGACAAACTTGACCAGTATCTGGAGGAAGTTGATGTCAGGACACAGCCAGCACCCGTGGATCCAGTCGGTTTTTTCTCCTCGGACGCCTTCGCCCACTGCCCAGCTTGATCCAAGCAGCCCGCGCGCTCTTTAACGACCGCAAAGTGCCAGAGCTGTGGCAGTCCCTTGCGAGTACGGACGAAGCTGTGGACCGAATCGAGGATGTGGTCCGCGAGGGGCTGCCCGTACCCAAACCCGACGTCTTGTTCTGTTGACCGGCGTACCGGGATCCGGGAAGACCTTGGTTGGGTTGCGCTTGGTTCACGCCGAGTATCTGGATGATCTGGCAAAAGGTTCGTCCCCAGCGGCAGCAATCTTCCTGTCAGGCAATGGCCCTCTCGTTGCTGTCCTTCAGTACCAACTGCGCGGTGCCGGTGGTGGCGGCAGGGCTTTTGTCCGCAATGTCAAAGATTATGTCCGGACCTATATGGCAGCCTCCAGACCGGTTCCCGACCATCATGTTGTCGTATTTGATGAAGCGCAACGGGCCTTTGATGTAGACATGGTAGCTGAAAAACATGCCATCCCAGTCCGGCATGCGCGATCGGAGCCTCAGGAATTCGTTGATTTCGCAGAACGGTTGCCGGAGTGGGCAGTGGTTGTGGGCCTCATCGGTACTGGCCAGGAGATTCACAAGGGTGAGGAAGCAGGTCTGGGGCAATGGGGCGATGCCATTCGGCAAACAGCGGACCCGGGACAGTGGATTGTGCACGGTCCTCCCGAGATATGCTCTCAATTTGAAGGCATCAATTTTGCTTCGGACAAAGCTCTGACGTTGAACACCACCTTGCGGTCGCACATGGCGTTGAATCTTGATGTTTTTGTAGATCACATTGTGAGTGCGCATCCCAAAGACGAAAGCCAAGCTGTGCGAAATCGCGGCCGGGTTGGAACGAGAGGGGTTCGATCTGCGTTTGTGCCGGGACTTGCGGGATGGCAAAGCGTACATGAAAGAACGGTATGAAGATCAGCCTGACAAACGATATGGCCTGATGACTTCAAGCCGGGACAAGGCTTTAGGCAGACAGGCGGAGCACAACCGCTTTGACACTGCGTGGCGTTTTCAGAGGTCCCAAATCGGTCCCTGGTATGCAGATGCCGAGAAAGAACCCATGCAGCGATCCTGCCGCCACCTTGTCCGGAGTATCACCGAATTCGAGGCGCAGGGCCTTGAACTGGATGGAGTGATTGTGGGATGGGGCACTGATTTCCTGCTTGAACGCGGACGCTGGGACATTTCCCGCATGTCTCGATATCGGATGAAACGCGGTGGTGCAGTCATCCAGAATCCAATTCGACTGCGGCGCAATGCGTACAGGGTACTCCTGACCCGAGCTCGTGATGTCACTGTGGTGTATGTCCCCAAGCTGCCCGAGTCATCGGAAACGGCTGCCTTCTTGCTCAGGATCGGATTCCGGCTCCTATAGCGTACAAGGGCCATGGGGAGCTCAGCAGATCCGGTGGCGTGGCCCAATTTATCGGCCACCACCCTGGACCCCTGCACGGCTTGCAATCGCCATTGCCATTTTGGAGGCACCGGCAATGGAGAGTCCAAGGTTGCCCCAGTCTTGGCCGATCCTGGCTCATGCGGGGTTGCGCAGCTGAAGATGCTTCAGGGGACGTGGCGATAGCATCAATGGCATCACGCAGTTTCGCCCTTGGGATAGGACGGAGGGTACCGAATTGCCTGGAATTGCCCGGTATGCCGCGTGCTGTTTTGGGGAAATCTGTTCTGTACGATGCCTGCGACTGGGTAACTCTCATGTTTTAGACAGGATCCGCACGCAGAGTGCGACAGGGTACGGTGAACGAGTGGTCTGTAGCTATGTCGAAGGCGGCCCTAACATCTGCTCCGGCTCCTTCAAAGAGCTGGTGCAAGGCATTGATTCGTTTGGGCGTGGTGGCCATGCGGTCCACCCACGGCCCGAATTCCAGACGCAGTGACCAGCGATGCACGACGTGTGATCTGAAGCCGGCGGACCAACACATCCTTTGCCACTGCTCCGACGTGTGATCACGCACGTGGGAAGGATCCCTCAGAATCTCGACCGCCTGCAGAAAGGTGTCCAGGACTGGCGCCTCCGGAGCCATTACATCAGAAAGCAAGAGATACCCGTTGGGCTTTACGGCCTCTCGGAAGCGGCACAACACCTTCACAGGATCCGGCCAGTGGTGGGCGGAATAGCGGGTCACGATGCGGTCAAAGGCGGCGGCAGGCGCCTTGAAGTCTTCTAGGCCGCTGAGCTGGAATTCCACATTGAACAGGTTCCGGGCTGCCGCTGTCTCCTTGGCCACTTCCAGCATGGTGGGGGTGAAGTCCACGGAAGTTACCGATCCCGCGTGAGGCGCCAGCAGGAGCGTCACGGGCCCTGGGCCGCAGCCTGCATCCAGTACAGTCTCCTGCCCAGACAGCAGGGCCAATTGCAGTAGCGCTGGCAGGTCTTCTCCATGAGCATGAACCTTGCTGACAGCATAATTGCGAGCCACTGCTGCAAACTGTGCGCGAACCAACTGGGGGGTAGAGCCTTTGCGGTCTGCCATGGGTGCCCTTGAAACAATGGGTGAAGCGTTCCAGGCTGCCGTGTACGGAATACAGCCATATAGGGTCCAGGGGCCTTGGCCGGCTCCTGGGATGCTTGCCATAGGATCCCACCAATTCCGGAGTCTGTTGACAATTTGTCGCAACCGTGCCCCAGTGGTGGCCAAGTGCAACAAGGCCGAGAGGATCAGCCTCAGTGTTGCATAGCGTGGGGCAATGCAGCAAAATTGCACTGCGAACGAAGAAACCTTCCATTTTTGCAACCCCATGTATGCCTCTCTTCATCGTGAGGGATGGGCTGCAGGCGATCATGGACTCGTCACTGTCATGTTTTCCTGTTGCACTGAAGTGACTGCCTGGCCATGGACTGGCCTGTACCAAAGCAGAGGAGACAACGGACAGAAGCGCATCGACCTTGTCATCGACTGTCCCCGGTACACGGTATTGCTTGACTGCCAAGACTGGCCGGACCTCCCCAAAGGCCGGAGTCACGTCTCTGGACCTGCCCCAGTGGCTCCCGCAGCCGGTGCTCCCGCAGTATCAGGAACTGGTGAAGGGGGCAGGGAGGTCTTGGGGCCGTGTCAGTCCCTACCTCTATCCGTGCCTGCGGCCCTGCGCGCAGGTGGCGCTACCGGCCCGGTCATGTGCCCCGCCAAGGCTGATACAGACCGCAATCCAGAGGACATCCCCAACAGGTGATGCAACCCGCGCCGCGTGTGGGGCCTCGACTGTGCAGATCCGGAATCCTGGCCGAGGTCAGGCGGCGTCGGGTGATTCCGGAGACATGTCATGGGTGCCGAGCAGGACAGCCTCGGCCGCGTCGGCAGGAGCCCGCGCGGAGGTTATGGCCTGCATGAGGGTTTCGACACTGGGCAAGTCCTCCCGGGAACGTCTCTGCAGTGCGGCCAAGCAACGATCCAGCCGTTCCGCGTCCAGATAGAACCGAGCCACACCCATGAGGGATTCCACAAGGGTTGCTGCACGCCCCTCCGCATGTCCCTCAACGTGGCCCTCCGCACGCCCCTGCTTTTCAACCGAGTACCAGTCATCGAGATCCCGGTCCCACCACTCCAATGTATAATCGTGACCCCGCAGACGGGTCCCCAGGACTTCGCTGTTGAGTTCTCCGTCCCGACTGGCTTCTATGGGTTGGTAGAGGCCGGCCGCGTCCAGCCGCCAGCCTTCCAGGGCCCGCGTTGCCTTGCGGGGGTCAAACAACCAGAATTCCTGTACGCCCATCCGACGGCAGATTTGCCACTTTTCACGCCGGTCCACATGCTCTGTCTTCTCTGAAAGCACTTCGAGGACCAGACGCGGCGGGCCCCACTCGGGCCAGGAACTGGACTTGAGATTTTGGCTGGGCACGCGTCGGGGGACAGGCGGCGAGGCCCACAGGCCAACATCAAAGGCGACTTTCCGCCGGTATCCCGTCCCTTCCAGATACGTTGCGGGAATGGCATTGAACTCCAGATCCGAGGTCAGGCGATAGTCCAGCCTTTTCTCCTGCAGGTACCGTTCCATTTGCATCCGCACCTTGGCCAAGGTTTCGTTGTGGTTGTCCGATTGCAAAAGACGTACGTCCTCCTCGACGAGATACGGGTCCTCGGTAAAAAATTCGTGACCTTTTCGGGGGCGAGCCTTGTCTCCGGTCACCAGAGCCCCCAACGCGTCCGGTGCGGTTCCAACCTTCAGTCTTGACATGGGCACATCGTCTCGGAATGTTTTTCCGGCCTTGCTGGGGCCGACCAGTCTGGCTCGCCTATTGTAGACCCTGCACGTGTCCTCAAGTCCGGGAACTTCTCCAGAGTCAATGCCCAGTCGCCACAGGGGGCCTACAGGGCCGACAATCGGGTATATTGCATAAAAAAACGCATATGAAATTAATTTTTTGCCTCGCTGCCATCCTCGCTGGGCGTGGTCGAGAATCTGTACAGGACAGGGCAAAGGACATCCTTTGACAGAGCGGTCTGTGTCAGCCGTCAAGCCCACGAAGGGCAAACGGTCGGGATCATCCGTCCCGGTATGGCGCAGGTCCAGCGCCCGGTCCAGCAAAGGGTGCCCTTGGGGTCCAGTGTCGGCCAAGCCCACGCCAACTTGACAGTTCTCCACCCGGCTCCCCGGGCGGCTGTACCGGGGTGGCATGAGTGCCTCTCTTCCGAAAACCGGTTTTGTCGATCACCAGCACTCTCTGCGAAGTGCCTTAGAGGCACATGCATGTCCGTATCCGTTCTCCTTGCCCTCGGAACCTGCCTTCGGGTGAGCTGTCTCCCGCGAAATAAACCCGCCTGTGGGAAGATAAGACCCCTGCTTATCCATCCCGTTTACTTGGCAGAGAGTCCATGTCCCACCACAGGCCGTTAGGCATTACCGAGATCACGCGGCGCATCAAGGGCCTGCTGACCCGAGATCCCCATTTGCAGGATATCTGGATTCAAGGCGAGGTCTCCAGTTTTACCTTGGCCCGCAGCGGACACATCTACTACTCCCTGAAGGATCAGGGGGCCCAGCTCAGTTGCGTGATGTGGTCCAGCTCCGCCCGCCGCCAGAAGTGGCTACCCGAGGCAGGAGATGAAATCCGGGCCTATGGCAAGATCGATGTCTACGCGCCGCGCGGCAGCTATCAGTTCATTTCCTCCCAACTGGAGCCGGAAGGCCGCGGTTCGCTCTACGCGGAGTTCGAGAGACTCCGGGCCCGCCTGCAGGCGGAGGGTCTCTTCGATCAGCCTCGGAAACCCATCCCGGCCTATCCGCAGCGCCTGGGTGTGGTCACCAGCTCGGAAGCCGACGCGTGGCGCGATGTGCAGAAGACGCTGCGGGAACGATGGCCCCAGGTGGAGGTGGTCCTCTTTCCCTCTCTCGTGCAGGGCCGGGAGGCGCCTGCCCGGCTGGTGCGGGCCTTGGCGGATACCGTCCTGTACCACACGCACGAGAAGTCTCTGGATACGGTGCTCCTCGTGCGCGGCGGAGGTTCTGCCGAAGACCTGTGGGCTTTCAACGACGAGGAACTGGTGTACACGGTGGCCCGTCACCCCTTGCCTGTCGTTACGGGGGTGGGGCATGAGACCGACACGGCCTTGGTGGACTTTGTTTCCGATCAGCGCGCCGCGACGCCCACCGCCGCGGCCGCGGCCGCGACGCCGGACCGTCGGGAAGTGGCCCACTGGCTGCATCAGGTGCGGGGACGCCTGCGTCAGCAGCTCGGCCACAGGCTGAGTTTCGAGCAGAGTCGCTGGGGCCAGATGTCCATCCGTCTGTCCAACGTGCATCCCGTGCAGGTTCTGCGGCAGAAGACGCAGGAACTGGATCAGATGGAGATGCGCCTGCAGCAGACATGGCAGCAGAGCCAGGGCCACCGCCGCGCCACCCTGGCCCACGTGAGGACCCAGCTGGAGGCCCTGAGCCCCTTTGCCGTGTTGGAACGGGGCTACAGCGTGGTGCGGACCGTGGACGGCCGGGTGATCACGGCTCCGGACCAGGCTCTGCCGGGGGAACCGCTCAAGGTGGACAGCCAAGGCGGAGCCTATCCGGTGATCCGACAGCATGGCTGATGCCGCGCTGTGCGTACATTTAGGGACTTATAGACCTAACCAACAAGCCAGGCCTACTCTGTGCACGGGTCGGTGAGGTACCCCATGGCAACGCCTCTCGCCGTGCAGCAGCCCCCGTCCCCTGGGCCGGGGAGGGCCCTGATGCACTCCGGTACTGGGACTAGGGCACCCCACGCGCGGGTGGCGGGGGCCCATCCTGTATTGTTAGTTGGATATATAAGTCCCTGGCCCAATGGGAACTTCACAATGGCAAGGAGAGACGTATTGTCTCCTCTTGGATGGATTCCGAGTCCACCCTATAATGCGGATCATTCCATTTGGGACTTAGATTGAGATCCTGTCTTGTAGGAGGACCCCCATGACTCGTCAGTCGCAGCGTCCTGTTTTGCTTTCCTGGTGGTGGTTGTCGATGTTGATGGTCCTGGGGCTCGGCGCTGCCTGCGCGGCCGTGCCGACGGCGGGTCCCGCCGCGGCTCCCGACACCACGGTCATTGATGTGTACATCGGATCGGACACCAACATATCCGATTGGTGGAGCAACTCCATCAAGCCGGACTTTGAGGCCACCAACCCCGGCTACGAACTGAACATCATCCATACTGGCTCTGGCGGCGGCGGCAACGGCCCCATTGCGGACCGAGCCTTGGCGGCCCTCGAGACCGGGGACGATCCGGGTTCGGATTACTTTGAGGCCTTCAACCCGTTGCGTCCCATTGGCGGCCTGGATGCGGGCTTGTGGCAGGAAATCACCGCCGACAATGTACCCAATCTGGCCGGCGTCATTGACTCGGCCATGCGCAGCAGCACGGGCTTTGACATTCCCTATCGCGGCTCGCAGGTGCTCTTGGCCTACAACGAGGACCGGTTGCTCAAGATACTCAAGGAGAGTGGCCACATAGGCGCAGATGCCGAGGCAGTGCCCGCGGAATTTGTGCCTTCCACCTGGCCGGAACTCATAACCTGGGTCTGTGCCTTCCCCGGCGAATTCATCTATCCTCGTCCCGACACCACCGGTGCCGGCCGAGAGTTTGTGACGCGGGCCGTGTTTCAGGCCAACGGACTGGACCCCTCGCTTTTCTCCACTGCCGCGTACGCGGCGGCCTACGGCTCGGAGGAACTGACCGCGGCACAGATCGCGGAGATCAACGACACGTACTTCGCCGGCGCCTGGGATCAACTGAACGAGATCGAGCCCTGTCTCTATGACAACGGCGCCTATCCCTCCGGCTCGTCGGCGGAAACGCGCCTGCTGGTGGATGACCTGGTGACCATGATTACCATCTGGTCGGATCAGGCCCTGCAGGCCAAGAGCCTGGGTCTGCTGCCTCCCAATACCCGTTTCATTCAGCTGGAGGACCTGCCCATGGTCGGTGGCTATGCCACCTCCACCATTCCCTCCAACTCCCGGGATCTGGAGGGAGCCTTGCTCCTGGCCAACTACCTGCTCTCTCCCGCCGCGCAGGAATCCGTGGTGCGGGTGATCGGCGGCTTCCCGGCCATCAGCTGGGATCTGCTGCCCAGCGAACTGCAGGAAGACTTCAATGACGTGATCACGGACACCGTGCCTGCCTTCAGCGGTTCCTGGCGAGCCGCCATGTTCGATGGCTGGTATACCTACGTAGCCCCGGACGTGGAAAGGGAATAGGACGCATCCCGGCGTGACCCCTTCGGGCTTCAGGATTACTTTTCGCAAGGGACGGGCCGCCTTCGGCGGCCTGTCCTCGTGGCGGCAGATGGCCTTGGGCTACCTGCTGATTGCGTTGCCGCTGGTGGTGATGCTGACTCTCATCATCTATCCGGCTTCGCTCTCGGTCTTTGACACCCTGACCGCCCCCACGCCGTCGGACGGGCTGCGGTTCTCTGTGGACGACTACCGCGAGTTCTTTGCCACGCCGCTGGCCGTGACCAATCTGGTCTTCAGCCTGCGCATTACCGTGATCACGGTGACGGTCCTGATGCTGCTGGGCTTGCCCATATCCCTGTTCCTGCGTTTCACGCAGGGACGGCTGAGCGACATGATCCAGATGCTGGCCATGTTTCCCCTCTTTGTGCCGGGCATCATCGCCGCGTACGCGCTGATTCGCTTCCTGGGCAACAATGGCTGGCTGGACAGATTCCTGCACCTGCTCTTCGGATACGAGGATTTCGTCTCCCCATATCTCCGCCCTGCCGGCATCGTGGTGGGCCTGGCGTGGGAAGGCATCTCGGTGACTGTGCTGATCCTGACTGCCGGGCTGGCCCAAATACCGGACCCTCTGCTGGAGACGGCGCAGGATGTCGGCGCCAATCGCCTGCAGATATTCTGGCGCATCATGCTCCCGCTCATGCAGCGGTCCCTGCTGATCGCGCTGACCTTGAACTTTCTGGCCGTCTTCGGGGCCTTCACCATTCCCTATCTGCTGGGGCCGGCTTCCCCGGAAATGATGGGAGTCTACATGCGGCGCACCTTCTACGACGCCAATCTGCCCAGCCGCGCGCAAGTGCAGGCGGTGATTACCTTTCTGATCAGTGGCGTGATCAGCCTGCTCTATGTGCGCTCCGTGGTGCGTCAGCGGGTGGCCGAAGGCATCTGATGGCGGCCCTCCGCACCTCCGACTCGCTGTGGGCCCGCAGCTGGCGGTTCATGTGGCGGCAGCCTTGGTTCGGCCTGATGATGGCCGGGGCCCTGTTGCTCTTCATCATGGGGCCAATGCTGAATGTCTTTCTGTGGGCCTTTACCCAACGCTGGAACTACCCTTCCCTGCTGCCTACCACCTGGGGCATCCAGTACTGGCCAGACACGTTTCGCAGGGCGGACATCGCCACCGGCTTCGTCACCAGCGTCTGGATTTCGCTGACCGTGACGGCCCTGTCCGCTGTGATCTGCCTGCCTGCAGCCTATGCCTTCGCGCGGATGCGCTTTCCCGGACGGACCGTCTTCCTGCTTTCCTTTCTGGCCACCAATGCCTTTCCCCGCTTCGGGCTGTACATCACCATCGCCGTGATTTTTTTCCGGCTGCAACTGGTGGGCACGGTGGCCGGCGTGGTCCTCATTCAGTTGGTGAACACCTTGCTCTTCATGATCTGGATACCGACGGCGGCGTTTCAGGGCGTGGACCGCGCCCTGGAAGAGGCGGCGCTGGATGTGGGGGCGTCTCCGGTGCGGGTCTTCTGGCAGATTACGCTGCCCCTCGTGGCGCCGGCGCTGGCCGCGGCCCTGCTCCTGACCTTTGTGGGGGCCTTCTATGAGACCCAGGGCGCGCTGCTGATCGGAGTGCCGGAGGTCCGCACGCTGCCGGTGGTGATGATTTCCCTGATCAACAACCAGGTCATTGTGCAGTACGGGGCCATTCTCTCGGTCATGTTGTGGGTGCCTTCCCTGCTCCTGCTCCTGACTGCCAATCGATTCCTGCGCAGCGACACTCTGGCCTCCGGCTTTGGAGTCTGAGGCTGCCCCGGAAGGATCACGGCATCATGGCCACTCTATCCCTGCACGGTCTGGCCAAGCACTTCGGCTCGGTGGCGGCCGTGCGGGAGATTGACCTGGAAGTGCAGGATGGCGAGTTCCTGTGCCTGCTGGGGCCGTCTGGCTGTGGCAAGACCACGGCCCTGCGTCTGATAGCCGGGTTTGAAATCCCCAGCGGCGGCGACATCCGCATTGATGCCGAATCGATATTGGGGCTTGGGCCCAGCCAGCGGCCGACGGCGATGGTGTTTCAGCAATACACGCTGTGGCCGCACATGACGGTGTTTCAGAACATCGCCTATGGCCTGCGCCTGCGTCGCCAGGGCCGCGCGGAGATCCGGCGGAAAGTGACGGCCGGCCTGGAACTGGTCAATCTGCCCGGCTACGAGGAGCGGTACCCGTCTCAGCTGTCGGGTGGCCAGCAACAGCGCGTTTCCCTGGCCCGTGCCCTGGTGCTGGAGCCCAAGATATTGCTGCTGGACGAACCCTTCAGCAGCCTGGATGCCGCGCTGCGCCTGCGCCTGCGGGAAGAGCTGCTGCGCATTCAGCGGCGGCTCCGGATCACGACCATTTTCGTGACCCACGATCAGGAGGAGGCCTTGAGTCTGGCGGACCGGATTGCCCTGATGCAGGGTGGTCAGATTGAGCAGCTGGATGCTCCCAGCCGCATGTATGCCTGGCCGCGCACCTTGTTCGCGGCGGAATTCATTGGTGCCATGAATCTGCTGCCTGCCCGCTGGAACGGCACACAACTGCAGGTGGGAGCCTTGTCTCTGCCCCAGGTGCCTGCAGCCAGGCCCGGCGTGGAACCGACCGTGGCCATTCGGCCTGAGGACTTTGAGATCAGTCTGGAGCGCGACGGTGACGGCTGGCCGGGCGTGGTGGAGCAGGCGATGGACATGGGCCATTATCGGAAATTGCTGGTGGCCTCGGCGGACGCGCAACCGCCCTTCACGGTGTATGCGGCCAAGTCCCTGCCCGTGGAGGAAGGGGTCGCAGTCTCGGTGCAACCCGCCCGGTATCTGATTTATGCCGGAGATGAGGCGCCGCAGGAAGTGACTCTGGGGAACGACTCAGCCAATTGACAGCTGCCTGCCGCTGTCCAGAATCCCTTGCATACAGTTTGGGCTGGGCATCCGCGTGGGCCGGCAGAGCCATGATTCCAGCCCTTATGCCCGGCTGGCGCTACGCCAGCCGAATGGATTCGTTGCAGCCTACATCTGTGTGGGGATGTGAGTGCCATCCGTTGCGAATTCTCACATGCCAGTGCGCCGGGCCTGGTCGCGGAGACTGCACAGGGTGGCACCAAGGCTGGCTACCTACCAAGTCGGCGCCACTGCCCTGTGCATCCTGCGGGGTTGCCATTTGCCCCACCGCGGCCGTTTTTTACGGTGCCAACACAGGTCAAATATCCTTGTTAACGAGTATCCCGCGGCAGTGGCGGTTCCTGTCGCAGCCGTCTGCCCTGCAAATCCGCCAGCGTGGGCAGTTCCACATCGGCGGCGGCCAGCCGGTTCCAGAAGTCAGTGGCAACCTCGTCCCCCCACTCCATCCTGACGTAGTCTGTCAGCGTATCCAGTCTGCCCTCCTGGATGCCTTCTCGTCTGCCCTCCTGGATGCCTTCCTGGACCAAATCCTGCACGGTAATCATGGCCTGCTCCAATGCTGCAAAGGTTAAATGAGAAATATCCGCAATGGCCCTGCGGCTAGTCGGCCAACTGCGCAGAAAGTTCTGCATGCCAGTGGCGAGCCAGACCGCAAAGGCATCTCCCAATTCACTGCTGGCGGCCGGCAAGCGGGGTTTGAGCCATTGTTCCACAATCGCCGTGATCTTACCGTAGGCAGCCACCGCAGAGGGACTGCCGGGACTGCTCGCGCGCAAGGCCCATTGCAGGCGCTCCAAGGCGATCACGATGGTCATCAGGTTCTCTGTGGGCAACCCGAAAGCGGCATCCGTGGGGAAGGGGTAGTCATGGATGTCAATGAGCGGGCCAGCCTTGTCACGGGACAACAGGTTGCTGCTGTCGGTCCGGTACAGGGTCCATGTCCCAAAGTGTTGGGGGCCGGCTCCGAACACGAGCGGATAGACGCGGAGGTCCCCGCGATCCGCGTCCGGGAGGGTGGACAGGGCATTGTCCATATATCTGTACATCCGCTCCGTCATATGCAAGTCACTCCCGGACTGGTGTTCCAGAACCAGCAGCACCCGCCCAGAGTCTCCTTCCAGAAGCCAGACCAGATCCGAATGCCGCCGTTGCAGGCGGGGATCATGCTCCGCATCCACATGGTGCACTTCGGTCGACAGTGATGTGGTCGGCCTGTATCCTTGCAGTTCCGGCAGGAAATGCACCAGCAAATCCTCGATCACCGCGCGGTGCCGGAACAGGGACTTGAAGGTGCTGTCGTGGGACAGGGGAGGGGTAGAGGTGTCAGACAGGTTGTGCCTCCAGAATTCGCATGGGGCCGCGCACTCTTCCATTCTACCTTGACCATAATATGCACACCTGTTTTTGCATATTGCAGCTGCTGTGGAATTACACAGGACGCACGGCATGTGTCAGGACATCAATGCCCCAGAAGCGCTGCAAGAGATGCTTGAGGGCGGCTGGCCATCTTGGCAATGACATGCGTGGCCAACCCCCCCACCCGAGTGCGACCATGCATCCACCCCAGGCATGGTATGCGATCCGTCAACTGCTGAGGAGTCATCTGCCACACCTGTCCGGCCGGGTGCAGGCCGCTCTGGCCCTGTCGGTGGAAGGCACGGTGCTGGGCCTGAACGGGTGCCAGGATACGGTGACCCTGGCCTTGGCGCACAAGGCCCATCCCTGGAGGTGTCCCAACCCGACCTGTATCGCGGAGCCCTCGCCATGCGTCTTGCTCTTCCATGCCATCAGATTCAACAGGAGGGGCAACGGCGGCTGCCTATGTTGCGCATGGCCCAAGCCAAGGGGTGGCCCCTATGGGTCTTTGGCAGGACCTTGGCCCACACAACACCTGTCTGCCGCAAGTGGCAGGCACGTTGGCGGTGGCCCCGCACATCAAGGGCCACATCGTGTGCCAGTACATGTTAGGAATGGTTGCGGAACAGGGCCGACAAGGCCAAATCCTATGCCACACAGGCGGAAGTGACCTCTGGCTGCTCTGGCCTGCGGCACTGACGCTGCGCGCAGGGTGGTGGATCCCGTGCTGGAAGTCCTCGGAGACGGCGCCGTATACGCCGACCAAGGGGGCTGGGGGTCCGACGGGCCGCAGGACCTGTGCGACCGTCTGGGCACATGCCTTGGGGCTCCACGCGCGTCCATCCGCGCCCACCCCACCCTGACGGGTTCCACGGCAGGATGCACCGTGTGTGAGCGCGTAGCACCAGCGCTGGTCACGGGGTACAGTACTCAGGATGGCCTCTGGAGCGCCGGTGGCGCCAGACGGTCCACGGATGGGCCATGCAGGTAATCGCCCAGAGGGCCCATCCTACGCGCCGGCTCCGCTGGCACCGCTTCTATGGCATTGATGTTCAGACCTGTACCGGACCGACAGGTTGATTCCACGTAAGCCGTTGGGTGTATTCTGCAATGGTGTGGCGGCTGTCCGCAGGCTGGACCGGATTGTTGCAGGAGCATGACATGAGGAACCCCCAATGCTCAAGGAGCGTCAATGGCATGGGGCGCAAGAAAGACGACCGCCACGCATGGTTGCAATCGGGTGTCATGGTCATGATCGCCGCGGTGTCCCAGCTGGAAACCATAGCCCGCAACATAGATTTTGCGTCTCTCCCCCCAGATTTCGTGGCCACATTGCAATCTGTAGGCACACGCGGCAGTTGGAGAGACCTGGAAACAGCGCGCAAGGCCCTTGCCAGGACATCTGCGCCCATACGGACTGGGGGAGCGGAGGCAGTCAACCGATTTCGAGGTGGAAAGGATTGGAGTCACATCATTTCCCGGAGCCACGGGGGATCCGACGATGCCGGTAACGGGCTCTTCGAGAAAGCAAACCTCAATCGCAGTCACGGTTTTGAGAACATGTCATCATGGGCCCCAAACAAGACGCAAAGGGCTAGCCTCCAAGCGGGCTTTGAGGTCTCTTTGCGTCAGATTGCCCAGCAAACCCTCAAGGCTGGCGCAGCGACGGCGGTTGTTAGCATGGCCATGGCTGTGTTGGAGATGGGTTTGCTGTACGCACAGGGAGAAATTGACAAGGAGCAATTCTATAAAAGCGCAATCAAGACAGTGGGCAGAGATGTTGCCCAGACCGTGATGATAGTCTGTCTCCTTGGCAGCCTGGTGACGGTGCACCCCGTCAGCGCCCCCGTTCTGCTTGTCATTGCCAAGCCATTGGCGGTTGTCGGATTGGCGGGTCTCACCGTCCGGTGCGGCAAGCTGGGTTTCGATTGGTATGTTTTCCTTGAAAAGTCGGATTTCCTTGGAAAGTGCAATGTCCAGCGTCTTGACTTGGGCAGCAAAATTGTGATCAAGTAAGGACATGCCCACAGGCCGATTGCAGAATCGCCATGAACGCCATGAGACAGATCGATGCTGGCCTGTTCTGCAGAAGTCCCCCGACTCGCTGTGTGCTGCTGAAACTGCGCGCTGGGGCTTGCCGCCCAGAAAAGGCTTGTCCCAGATCCGGAAAGGGCATGGAACTCGGGCTCTGCGCATCCTGACCTAGTGTCGCGTCCTGCTTGTTGCGGTGGCCTCCCTACAAGGAGCGAGGCTCTCCATATAGGCCATGCGTTTCACAAAGGCATGGCTGCGCGGCCATGGTTGGAACCTTTGCGCCACGCGCATGGCGCAACTAGGTGCGGCAATGGACACCACTGGCCCAGGCCCTGAATCGCTTCAACTTGTGCAAATCCGTCTGATTGTTTCCTTGTTGGGCGCCGGCTTCCTTGCCTGTTGCCAGACACTGCAAGCATGCACAGATGTTTTGGAACAAAAAGCCACTTGTTCAGGCTGTTTGGACAGTTTGGCGAAGACTGGTATGTTTAGTTGGGTTGAGTCTTCTCAATTCATCACATTCCATACCAGAGGATTCACATGAAGACATCTTTTTCACGTCGCGTTTTCTTGCAGGCCGTCGCGGGCTTGAGCGTTGCGGGAGTGGTCGCAGCCTGTGGTGCAGCCAGCCCGGGAGCCGGCGCGGGAGCCGGCCCGGAATCTGCAGACTTGAGTGTCTGGGTCTGGTGGCCGAGCCCTGTCCCCTCGCTTCTGGAAATGGGCGAGACCTTCATGGAGGCCCACCCATCGGTTGCGGTGTCCGTGGAGGCTCCTTCCGATTATTGGACCAAGATTCAGACCGCGATTGCCGGAGGGGCCGGTCCCGACATCTTCTTCATGAACAACGTCAATTACTGGTCGTGGGCGTCGCGCGGGGTGCTCTTCGACATGACCGAACTGGCCTCTTTCGATCAGAACATGCAGGACAACATCGCCAATTCCTGGAAGGGAGCCGTTGACTTCTATCACTACAAGGGCAAGCAGTTTGGCATGCCGTACATGTACACCTCGATCGTGCTCTACTACAACGAGGACTACATTGACAGCAAAGGGCTGGCGCAACCCGCGGACATCGAAGACGAAATGGACTGGAACAAGTTCCGGGAGTATGGACTGGCTCTCCATGAGACGTCGGGGGATGACATCGAGATGTGGGGTCTCTACTCCACGGGAGGCATCGAGACCGGCTGGCTTAACTTCGTGCGCGCCAATGGCGGCGATTTCCTGAACACCGACAATTCGGAATGCATCATCGACTCCCCCGAGTCCATGGAAGCCTGGAACTATCTGGTGAACCTGCGCAGAGAGGATGGCATTTCGCCCAGCCCCGAGGCGCTGCAAGCCGAAGGCGCCAACAGCCTGTTCCAGACCGGCCGAATCGCGATGTATCCGTCAGGCAACTGGGAAATGTCCTTCCTCAACGAGCAACTGAAGGATTTCAGCTACAATATTTCGTTGTTGCCTTTCTCGCCGAACACGGGAGAAAGAGGGGGCACCACCAACATTGTCGGAGTTGTCATCAACGACAACACTCCCGCCAAGGACCAGTCCTGGTCCTTGACGACCCATCTGCTGTCCAAGGATTCGCAAGACAAGCTGGCCAAGGCCAATGTGCTGGCCCCCGTGCGTCACGACTCGGCAGAGCTGTACTACGATCCGGATCTGGGTCCGCCCAATCGCAGGGCTGCCTTTGCAATGCAGCAGTGGACCACCGCCCTGCCCACACACGAAGTAGTTACCTGGGGTGAAATGATGCAGCCGACCACGGAATGGCAGACCGAGATATTCGAAGGGCGCGTCAGTGTGGAAGAAGGTCTCAAGAACATGGCCGACAGTGTCAATGCGCTGTTCTGAGCCTGCCGTCTCGCGCATCTGGATCAGCCCCTGCCGTTTCCGTCCTCTCAGCCTTTGGGCCTGCCATGAAAATGCGACACGGCAGGGTTGACCCGGCCGGATGCCGCGTGGCGGGGGGCCTTCTGGGCCTTCCGGTGCAGCGGCCGGAGACATGCCTGCCCGGGCTCCGTCTCTCCCATTCCCCCCGACGGGATCGGACGGAGCCCTGGCGGGATTGACAGGTTTGCCGTCACCGGTAAAACCCTGATGGAAAATCCGCAGGTATACACGAGAGGGCTCCTGTACTCCTCCTGGACCCGGATCCGACCGCATGTGGCGGGCTGGCTCTGTGCCTCGCCCTGGATCTTCGGATTCCTGATTTTCACGGCGGGGCCGATGATCTGGTCCATTTATTACAGCCTGACCGAGTACCCTCTCATTCGTGCCCCCGTTTGGGTCGGCTGGGAAAACTACCGCGTCATGCTGCAGGAGGACAAGTTCTTTTACAATTCGCTGCGGGTCACGACCATTTATGCTGTGGTGGGCGTGCCGCTCCATCTGGTGTCCGGGTTCCTGTTGGCGCTGTTGCTGAACCAGAGGATCCGGTTCATCTCGTTGTGGCGGACCATCTATTTCCTGCCCTCCGTCGTGTCCGGCGTGGCCGTGGCCCTCTTGTGGCAATGGATCTTCAATTCGGATTTTGGCCTGGCCAACTGGCTGCTGGGGTTGCTGGGCATCGATGGGCCCAGCTGGTTGCTCAGCCCGGTCTGGGCTCTGCCCGCCCTGATCATCATGAGTCTGTGGAGTGTCGGCGGCAGCATGGTCATCTTTATTGCCGGCCTGCAGGGGGTGCCCCAGTCACTGTACGAAGCGGCTGACATGGATGGCGCCAATGCCGTGCGTCGTTTCTGGCATGTCACGGTGCCCATGGTCTCGCCGGTCATACTCTTCAACCTGATCATCGGGTTGATCGCCGCCCTCCAAACCTTCACCCAGGCGTTCATCATGACGGGGGGCGGGCCAAGACAGGCGACCCATTTCTTCATGCTGCACCTCTACAACAACGCGTTTCAGTGGCTGAAAATGGGCTATGCCTCGGCCCTGGCCTGGGTGCTTTTTGTGTACATCTTCATCGCCACCCTGTTCGTGATCCGCTCCTCTTCCCTGTGGGTCTTCTACGCCGGCGAAATCAAGGGCCGTTGAAGTTTCTGGCATCATGGCAATCCAGGCCGGCAGGGAACCGGAGCGGGTCCAATGGGCCCATGTTCGCCAGTACACTGTGCAGGCGCTCCTGTACGGGATCATGAGTCTGGGCGCGTTTCTGTTCCTGGTGCCCTTTGTCTGGATGATTTCCACGGCGCTGAAGGAGGCCGGCGATGTCATGAAGTTTCCGCCGGAATGGATTCCGCAGCCGGTCCTGTGGGGAAACTTCAAGGAGGCCTTCACCCAGGACTACGCGCCCTTCGACATCTTTTTCAAGAACACGCTGATCATCACCGTTACGGCCGTGTTTGGGCAGCTGCTGTCCGCCAGTCTGGTCGGGTTCAGCTTCGCCCGGCTCCGCTGGTGGGGACGGGATTACCTGTTCCTCATCGTCTTGGGCACGATGATGCTCCCTTATCAGGTGACCCTGGTGCCGATTTTCGTGCTTATGAAGCATTTGGGCTGGATTGACACGCTGCTGCCCCTGATTGTGCCCTTCTACCTGGGGGGCGGCGCGTTCTATATCTTCCTCTTTCGCCAGTTCATGATGACCATTCCCTTGGAATTGGATGACGCCGCCCGCATGGACGGCTGTGGCACGTTGCGGCTGTATGGCCGCATTGTCCTGCCCCTGTCAGGGCCGGCGTTGGCCACGGCCGCCATCTTTTCGTTTCTCGCCCACTGGAATGACTTCATTGGCCCGCTGATATATCTCAACAGTGTGTCCAACTACACGCTGTCCTTGGGCCTGCGCATCCTGCAGGGCTATGGCGGCTATGGCATCCAGCGCTGGAACCTGCTGATGGCGGCATCCCTGTTTGTGATGCTGCCTGTGCTGCTGCTCTTCTTCTTTGCGCAACGGCATTTCATACAGGGCATCGTGACGTACGGCGTCAAGGGATAGTCACGGTCTGGCCTCTGCCTGCTGGAACCATGCCGGGGTTGTGTCCTGGAACGGGGTCTTCGGACAGCAAGGTGACATTCCGGCCGCTGGCGGCCGCCAGCGGCCATTCTCGGTCCACCAGAATGCAAGCGCCCTGTGGGACATGGCCACGCTCTTTGACTCCAACCCCCTTGCTGTAGTAGAAAGGGAATTCCATCTGGGTACAACAGAATACACACTGCTCTCAAGGAGAAATGGGAAATGGCCAAGATAAGTCGTCGGCAGTTTTTGATTGGGTCCGGGAGTATGGCCGTTTTGGCATTGGCAGCCTGTGTGGCTGAAGTGCCCGCCGCTGCACCAGGAGACGCCATGCCAGAAGCCATGGAAGTGGACCTCTGGCACGGTCTGGGCGGGGCTGACGGCAAGACCTTTACCGAACTGGTGGGCCAGTACATGGAGGAAATGGATGCGGTAACGGTCAACGAGGAGCTTCTGACGTGGGACATTTTCTACCAGAAAGTGCCCTCTGCAGTGATTGCCGGCAACCCACCCGACATGATCATCACCCATGAGTGGGCGATCGGGCAGTGGGGGCCGCGGGGCGTGTTGCGGGCGGCGGACGATTTCTACGATTCCATGGGTGTTCCCCGGGACGATTTCATTCCCGCCGTGTTTGCCAACATCCACTACGAGGGTTCTCCCTTGGGTGTGCTTCTGGACACCCACGGCTCCGGCGGCTACCTCAATGTGGAACTGCTGGAAGCCGCCGGTCTGGATCCTGCGACCCCGCCGACCAATCGGACGGAGTTCCTGGAGCAGATGTCCCAATTGACCTTGGACTCGGCGGGACGCAATCCCACCGACAGCGGATTCGATCCCGAAGACATTGTGCAGCACGCCTTCCATTCTCATTTCTGGCGCCGCTGGGCCATGCTGGAAGCCATGTGGCAGAACGGTGGGAACACCATCAGCGAAGACGGCACCCAGTCCACGATCGATTCGGAACCGGTGCGCGAAGCCCTGGATTTCTGGCACCAGATGGTCCACGACTACCACCTGCATGCGGTGCCGGTCGGCTACAGCATGACGGATTCCTACCAGAACGGCGCCTTGGCCCTGGCCATTGCCGGTTCCTGGTGGTTGAACTTCATCCGGGACAGTGACTTGGAGAGCAAGACCGTGTTCTGGCGAGTTCCGCAATACGGGTTGGTGCAACCTCAGGCCTGGATGAGTGCACACGTGATGGGAGTTCCCAACGGCACCGACGAAGAGGGGGCCGCGGCCGCCTCGGACTTCATTGTCTGGCTTTCCAATCACGGATTGGCATGGGCGCGTTCCGGCCAGCCCCCGGCCCGCATTTCCCTGCAGAACTCGCCCACGTTGCAGGATCATTGGCACACGGGCAACTTCGGGTCCCAATTCCAGGCCATTGGGCGGACGGAGCAGCAGCACGGCAACATCACCGAAATCCAAAATGCCTACCAGCAGGAATTCGAAGCCGTCATCACCGATGTCAAGACGCTGGGTGAAGGAATCGGTGAGGCTCACGCCCGCGTCCAGGAGATTCTGGACCGTGGGTCCGCCTGAGCTCCGGGCAGGTTCCTGAACCGGTACTGACGCCGGGCTGTCACAGCCCGGCGTCGCATCTTCTCTGCAACCGCCGTTCTGTGTCATGACGCCGTCGCTGGATTCCCGCCCTGTGGCAAAGCCGATGCCGCGTTGGCGCAAGCTTTTGCCCAACTACCTGTTTCTGGTTCCGTACTTTCTCTTTTTCCTGCTGTTCCTGGCGGGTCCGGACGTATACGGGTTCTACATCAGCCTCTTTAACTGGGACATTCTGCTGCCGGACAAGCCGTTCCTGGGATTTGGGAATTACCGCGAGCTGTACCAGGACAACCTGTGGTGGCTGTCGCTGCGCAACACCATTCTGTTTGCCACGCTGACAGTGAGCGGCAACCTGGTGCTGGGACTGTTTGCCAGTGTCCTGATCCGGCAGCGGCCGCCCGGCTATCAGTTCTTTCGCTTTCTGTTCTATACCCCCGTGGTGCTGTCGGTGGCCGTCATGGCTGTCATCCTGGCCCGGGTCTTCAACACCGAGTTCGGACTGCTCAACTACTATGTCAGCCTGCTGGGGCTGCAACCCCAGAGTTGGCTGGGCACCCAGCGCTATGTCATTCCCGTACTGTCCGCGGCCACGGTGTGGTGGGGATTTGGCTTCCCGTTTCTGGTCTTCCTGGCGGGCCTGCTCAACATTCCCGTCCCGATTTACGAGGCGGCGCGGATTGACGGCGTGAACCGCTGGCAGTCCTTCACCCGCATTACCATGCCCCTGTTGAAGCCGGTCACCCTGTTTATCGTGGTCACCCAGTTCATTGCCCATTTCAAGGTGTTCGGCCAGATGTGGATCATGACCTTGGGAGGGCCTGGCAACTCCTCGTACTCGGTGGTCATGTACCTCTATGATGTGGGATGGCGGTTCTTTCGCATGGGCTATGCATCGGCTCTGGCCTTTTCCCTCGCCATCATCATCCTGATTGTGACCCTTGTCAATTTCCGTTTCCTGGGCGGCAGGATCGAATACTGAACTCGACATGGCAAGCACGGCAGAGCCCCTGAAACACGCACCCCATACCCAGGTGCCTTTCTGGCAGCGCATGGAGGTCCAGAGCCGGATCGATGCCGGGATCATGCTGATCCTGCTGATCCCTTTGGCAATCATTACCTTCATGCCTCTGGTCTACATGTTTTCCCAGGCCTTCACGCCCGAGGCAGAGGTGCGAAACTGGCCTGTGGAATACATTCCCCGCAACCCCACGCTGGATTCGTTCAGGCTGCTGGTGACCTGGCCCAATCTGCCCATCCTGCGCTGGATGCTCAACAGTTTCATCGTCAGCACGTCTGTCACCGCGCTGGTTCTGGTCGTCAACAGCCTGACGGCCTATGCGTTCAGTCGTCTGGAGTTCCCGGGAAGGGACTTCCTCTTCATTCTCGTGCTGGGGACCTTGATGATTCCCGGCGAGGTCACCCTCATCCCCACATTCGTCATCATGCGCAATCTGGAGTGGCTGGACACCTATAACGCGCTGATCTGGCCCGCCGGGGCAGGCGTGTTTGGCATATTCCTGCTGCGCCAGTTCTTTCAGTCCATTCCGAAGGAACTGGAAGACGCCTCCATCATGGACGGCTGCGGCAAGTTCGGCACGTATTGGCGCATCATCCTGCCGCTGTCGAAATCCGCCTTGATCGCACTGGGCATATTCACTTTCCTGGGCAGCTGGAACGATCTGTTCTGGCCCCTGATTGCGCTCAACTCCAATGAAATGCGGACACTTCCGGTGGGCCTCTCCATATTGCAGCATGAAGGCTATACCATGCAGGGCCTTTCCATGGCGGCTGCCGCGCTCACCACGTTGCCGGTCCTGATCCTGTATGCAATCTTCCAGCGCCACATCATTGAGGGTGTAATGGTGACCGGCCTGACGGGCCGCTAGCCTGCAGGATCCATACGCGTACGCGCTGTCGATGCCGGATCGCTGTCGATGCCGACGCCTCCGGCAAGGCATGGCGGGAAGATGCATTCACGCGGAGGCGGCCAAGCCTGTCCCCTCGGCCTTGCAAAATCGGCCACACACCGGATCCCCGTCAAGAGCGCACAGCCGGGCATGCACGGGGATTGTGTCCCGCAGGAAAAGGTCTCCTTGTGCAAGGAGTGCAGGGTTGAGGGCAGGAATGCCATGTGCCACGGGACACAAGGTGTCTTGTTCGTTTTGGAAATCCATACAGCCGGGGCTGTACAGTTGCCTTGGAGGGCAGAATGCCTGATGGAGGCAGGGGGCTTGCGCCGGCCCAGCCCTGCTTGCCAGGCCAACGCTGGCTCCACTACGGACGTTTAGCCGTGACGAGTCGGGCCTCAGCGCGGGGCTTGCACAGGTTGGCTTCTCTCTTCCTGCGCGCCACCCCTTGGAGGCTTCTGCTGGCCTTCCAACTCTGCAAGCTGGGCTGCCTGAGCCTTGATTACGCGGATGAGTTGACCGATCAACTCAATCATCCCTTCCCGGACGACTTCGGCTCGTTCCACGGGCAGTTCCATGCTTATGGTCTCCTGCCCCTGCCGGTTTAGCCAGTCTGCACAGTGGCGTGTCAGGATTGTTGGAGCGGTCCTATGGAATGCCGGTGAAGCCTGTCGATGTCCTGTGATCCGTACTCCAAAGTGAATCGGATCAAGGATGCGCTCTTCCATGTCCCGGCGAAACCTTCCCGACAGGCGTTTGATTGGTATAAAAGCGCCATTTCCCAACAGACTTTTGGGGACTTTCATTCCCCCTCAGGATCTTTCCGTCCAAGGGGGTTCCCGGACTGTTCCAATGGCCTTGATGGTCCCACCGGGACGGATTTCACTGCATCCAGATACCTGTCTTCATGCCCGTTCTCCCAGATTCCGTGTTCAAGAAGTCTGCGTGTCTGGTTCTCGATTGCACCGTCGCTGGCTCCTGCGCACCCGCATGGTTCCATTCCGGTTGCCTCTTGGCACAAGTCCATATGGCCCCACTCCCTTGATGCAGCTGCAGTGCCCGACATCCGAAACCCAGAGAGGCTTGATAAGCCCGCCCGCCGCCTCTCCCTGCTGTATGTCCCTATGCCGCCCTGTTGTCGCAAGGCCTGGGCCGCAACAGCGCAGGGACAGCAGGATGCCCTCGGCTTGTGGGGCTGTCCCTGCCAGTGCCCCGCAACGGACCTGGCATCGGGCTGCTTCCATGTACACTTAAGGGCCTGCGTGTTCTTGATGCTCGCCAATTTCCAGGTTTCACTGCCATGTCATCTCCAGCCAGCACGGTGCCGGTGCGCGCCATTACCCAGGGGCCCGCGTTCCACTGGTTTGCGTACTACGACAAATACCAGTTTGATCCCTCCGGCCGGTATGTGCTGGGCATGGCCGTGGACTTCGAAAACCGCAAGCCCACCGCGGCGGACACGGTGCAAGTCGGCCTCGTGGATCTGGAAGACGGCGATCGCTGGACTGCACTGGGTACCAGCTGCAGCTGGGGCTGGCAGCAGGGCTGCATGTTGCAGTGGCGGCCCGGCTCGGACCACGAGGTCATGTGGAACGACCGGGAAGGGGATCGGTTTGTCACCCGTCTGGTCAACATCGAGACTGGCGCACGGCAAACCTGGCCCTGGCCCTTCTACGCCCTGAGTCCGAATGGAAAATACGGGGTGGGAGTGGATTTTGAACGCATCCAGGACATGCGTCCCGGCTATGGATATCCCGGCATTCCAGATGCGCGAGGAGATGTCTTGGCCCCGGACGACCGGGGCGCCTACCTGCTGGACTGGGAAGCCGGCACACGGGAACTGGTAGTCAGCATCGCCCAGGCGCAGGCGATCCCCAGCGACCACCCGGTCCACAGTACAGGCAAGCACTACTTCAACCATCTGCTCTTCAGTCCGGACAGCCGCCGCTTCATCTTTCTCAACCGCTGGCGGCGCATGGAAGCCGGCGCAGCGGTCGGCCCGCTGCATACGCGCATGTTCACCGCTGCCCGGACCGGTGCGGGTGTGCACATTGTGGACGACTCAGGGCACATGTCTCATTTCGTGTGGCGGGACCCGGAACACATTCTGGGTTGGACCCACCACCCTTCGCACGGGAATGCCTTCTACCTGTTTCGGGACCGGTCCGCAGAAGTGGCGGCGGTGGGCCTGGGCAAGATGCGGGTCAATGGCCACTGCACCTACCTGGCCGACCGGCATTTGGTGCTGAATGACACCTACCCGCTCGCCGAACGTATCCAGGAGCTGTACCTGTATGACGTGGATGGGGATCGGCGCATCGATTTGGGCGCCTTTCCCTCTCCCCCCGCATATGAGGGAGAATGGCGCGTGGATCTGCATCCCCGTTCCAGTCGTGACGGCAGTCAGGTCTGCTTCGATTCCGCCCACGGCGGCAACGGGCGCCAAATGTATCTGGCGGATATTTCATCATTGCAGACATCACTTTCGGGCCACTCCGCAACCACATCCTCTTTTGGATCTGCATAGCCGCCCTGTATGCAGGGCAGCGCATGGTGCGCATGGCCCCCACGGGATCCAGCCAGGAACCTCTGGACCTGGCTGCCTATGTGGCGCTGACACTGCTGCTCCTGGTTCCCACTGTCTGGCACAATCGCCATGCCATTCGGGTAGCGGTTCCAGACACGGCGTTCAGCCTGCAGCCTCGGCTGGGCCCCCCGCCACGACTGTACGGGCCCCTGGTCATTGCGGTGGCCGCTGTCGTGCTGGGCTACATCTACGCCCCCGCATCCCCAGGCCTCACGCATGGGCTGACATGGGCCCTGCTCCTGACGCTGGGAGCCGTGGGCATCGTCTACGCACAGACAGACCCTCGTTGGCACAATCTGCTGCCTGCGGCGCAATTCCACCATTGGGGCACCGGCCTGCTTTTCTTCTTCGGCGCCTTCTTCGTGCGCATTCTGTTTCCGGGTCCGGCGGAGCCAGACTGGGCTCAGGTCTCCGCATTGCAGAGCCTGACCGGCACACTGTACAGGACTGTGGGCGAGGAACGGGCCATTCTGGTCCCGATCACCCTGAGTTGCCTGTTGCCGGTTGCCGTGTGGTGGATTGGCCGCGGTCTGGTCGGACCGCGGATCGCGCTGGCGGCCGGACTGTTGACGGTCCTGCATCCCTACGCCATCTGGTCCACCGCGTTCGCGACTGCCCTGGGATTGTCTCCCTTGCTCATGATCTGCCTGGTCGCCGCGGCCCGCCAGGTGTGGCGGACCCAGCAGGTGGGAGCCTGGTTGTGGATGGGCCTGCTATGGGGATTGCTCTGGGCGGAAAGCGGTCTTGTGCGTTTCCTGCTGCTTTTCTGGATGGTCTCTCTCAGTCTGGCATTGCTGCGGCTGTGGCGGCCGAGCCGGGACTATCGGCTGCCCCTCGATCGAGGGCTGTGGACTGCGGCGGGGCTGGTCACCGGCCTCTTTCTGTGGGGCGCGCCGGGGAGCAGCCTGGTTTCCATGGACGCCCCTGGAGGACATTGGACCTGGAGCCCGCACCTGCCGCAGCTGATGTCCTTCTGGTTCCAGCCGCACGCGTTGGCACTGCCCTTTGCCATAACCCTTTTCCTGCCCTGGGACGGCATTCTGGCTCTGCTCGGCTTTGGCGTGTGCATCACCGCGTGGCAGCGCACCCCGATCCTGGCTCTCACCGCTTGGGGTTGGCTGGCGGCCTTGCTCTGGCCCACCCCCAACGGGGACTGGATGCTGGAAATCGCCCACGTGACCCTGGGACTGCCTTTGCTGCTGATCGCGGTGGGGATCGGACTCTTGGCCCGGCTGATGCAGGATCTCCTGCAGGAGACCACACCCCGGCTGCACGAGGCCTTGCCCTGGACCGCGGCCCTGCTCCTGGCAATGCAATTTCCGGGCGGCGTGCTCGGCGAAAACCTGGCCATGAATCTGGTACAGGGACTGCGGGGCGCAGACGAGGCCGCCCGGGTCCAGGCCGAACCGGCGCAGCCTCTGCACCCCGTGCCGGTGAGCGAGGATCCGGCCCAGTGGCCCGCCGCCCTGATGTGGCGCAGCGAGGGCGTCTGTGCAGTGGTGGAGGCCGATCCCCGTGGGATCGCCATTGATCCGGAGCGCAACCAGGTATGGGTATCCGGGGGCCCGCCAGGGTTCCTGCTGTCGCTGGACCTGACCACTGGAGAGTGGACCGGACACCATTACAGCGCAGGCCTGCACGAACCTGCCGACATCATGCTGCGTGGTGCGGACGAAATGTACCTGATTGATGCCGTCAACAATCAGGTGATGCGGTTCCAGCCCAGCACCGGCGCATTGGCGGGAGTCAACGCACCCGGTCTGCTCTCCTGGCCGCGTGGCTTCGGGGAGGGTCCCGATGGCGGCTTTCTGGTAGCCGATACCGCCCACAGCCGCATTGCCCATCTGGACGCCCACGGCGGCTATCAGGGCGATCTGCGGGACATGCCCGGGGCCCGGCATGTGGTGCAGCCTACCGACGTGCTGGCTGTGGGGGGCAGGATCTGGATCGTGGATCCGGAAGACGCGATGCTCATGGAGATGACCGAAGGTCGGACCGTGGACCTGGTGCCCAAGGGATGGACATTCAATGGCCCCCATCTTGCGGCCTTGCCGGACGACACTTTCCTGCTGTCAGATCCCATTGCGGGCGCCATTCTGCATCTGGACTCGACTGGCGAGCTCCTGTCCCGTTTGGTCCTGCCTGAGGGTCTGCAGTTTCCGGTGGCCCTGGATGCCGGGATCACAGGGGAACACCTGCTGTTGGCCGTGACGGAAGATGCCCGCTGTCAGACCTGGCTGCTGCGGCTGGCAGACAATGGATAAGACTCCCGCCCGGAGATCCAGGGCCCGGATGCAGGGGCTGTGGGGACTGTGCCTGATGGCGCTGGTCCTGGTCAGCTGCAAGGAGCCGCCCCTGCTGTACAATCTGCAACTTTGGGATGGAACGTGTCAGGCCAGGACCGATCAGTCCCGGCTGGCCCCGAGTTTGGCCTCCTTGCTGTCGCCGGCAATGCAGGCGCAGCGCGCCGCCATGGCCGACCGGCTGCATGCGCCTGTCCCCCGAGCGGCCCCCTTGGCCCTGGCCCTGGATCTGCATCCCGAGCTGAGGGCCCAGGCCGCTGCCGGGGGTGCGGGGCGCGTCTATGCCGCGGGGGAGACCGAAAGCTTCTGGGTGGGCGCTCCGCTGCTGGGGGGCAGCCGGCAGCTGGAGGCGCGCTTGATACGCGTTTCCGACATCAGCTATACCTGGGTGGAAACCGGGATTGACGGCTGGGATGCCTATCTGGGGGATCTGGTTGCACGCTTTGACGAGGAGGTGTACAAGCCAGCCCAAGGGCTGTTCGGCTTTGAGAATTCCGCGGGATTCGACCAGGACCCGCGGATCCACTTGCTCTTTGCCTCCCAGCTGGGCGAGGTGCTGGGGTACTTCAACGGCAGCACTGCAGTCTCCCAAGTGGCTCTGCCCCTGTCCAACGCAAAGGATCTGTTGTTCCTGAACCTGGACTACATGGGGGATGCAAGCCAGGACCTGAACGTGCTGGCCCACGAGCTGCAGCACTTGATCCACTGGTTTCATGATCCCGGCGAACGCGGTTTTCTCAACGAAGGCCTCAGCGAACTGGCGCCGTTCCTGATCTTTGCCGAGATGAACAGCCGGCTGGTCCACAGCATCGCGGCCTATGCCCGCGACCCGAGCCTGCAGCTCAACTCTTGGGCCTTTGGCGAGGAGATTGGCCTGCGTCACTATGGCGCGGGGGCGGCGTTCGCGCTGTACCTGACCGAGACTTTCGGATCCCGGATGCTGCCGCAGATTGTGCACGAGCCGCTGCCGGGCATCGGCGGTCTGGAACGGCTGCTGGCGGACCGCGGCTGTGACTTCGGCTTTGACGATCTGTATGCTGATTTCGTGGTGGCCAATCTGGTGCAGATGCCGCAGGCCCTGGGGACCGCGGCCCGCCTGGGGTATGTCGCGCTGGATCAACACCTGCCGGGCCCGGTGTCCACTGCGGATTTTACTCCGCATGCCCATTTCCGGGATCGTCTGCGTGTGGCAGGTATTCTGCCGCCCTATGCTGTCCATTACATCGACATGGCGGGCGCCCCGCCGGCGGAGACGCTGAGTCTGTCCTTTCAAGGCGCGGCTTCGGTGCCCTTCGTCACGCCGGAATTCGCGCCGCCCCTGCTGTGGAGCAACCGGATGAACGGCAGTGTCGTGCGCCTGGAGCGCACCTTCGATCTGACGGCCCTGCCGCCAGGTACCGAGGCATGGCTGGAGACAGCCATGTGGTGGGACATCGAGCAAGACTGGGACTATGGCTATGTGGTGGCCAGTCGGGATGGGGTGGACTGGGACCTGCTGGAAAGTCCGGTGACAGGCACCGCGGATCCCAACGGCGTGGCGCTCGGCCCGGGCCTGACCGGCCGGCCGCCTGATGACGCGCGCGCATCAACCATGCCCAGGATTGCCTGGGATGTGAGCGACTATGCCGGCACGATGCTGCATTTGCGTTTTGACTACGTCACCGATGGTGCCGTGACGGCCCCGGGCTGGCAGATCGGCCATGTGGCCATCGCGGCTGTTGATTTCCAGGAAGATTTCGGGGGCGCCCTGGAGGACTGGCACAATGCAGGCTGGGTGCCGGTGCAGGAGCGTCTGCCCGTTACCTGGCTGGTGCAGGCCGTGCGTCTCGGAGACCAGGGGGCCGAGCTGCTGGCGCTGGAACGGCACGTGGCCGCCCCGGACGGATCCCTGCAGTTGACTCTGCCCGCGCCCACGGACGCGGAAGACGTGTACCTGCTGGTGTCGCCGCTGGCCCCTCTGGTGACCACGCCGGCCGAGTACGAGATTCGGCTGACGGAAAATCCGCATTCCTGAATCCGGCACTATACATCCAAGGAGCATGGCGATGTCCAAACTGAATGTGGGATACGTGGGCTGCGGCTTCATGGCCCAGAATGTGCATTTGCCCAACCTGCACGCTTCGGCGCAATGCAATCTGCGGGGCCTGGCGGAAGTGCGCACGGATCTGGGACGCAAGGTCCAGCGGAAATTCGGCATCGAGCAGTTTCATGCCAGCCATCAGGAAATGGTGCAGGACGCTCGCTACGACGCCTTCGCGGTCTCCGCGGGGTTTGCCACGCAGGGACAGATTGCCCGGGATCTGCTGCGCAGCGGCCGCCCGGTCTTCATGGAGAAACCCTTGGCGCTGTCCGTGCGGCAGGCGACCGAGATCGTGGAGGCGGCCCAGACGCCCGGCGCGCGCCTGATGGTGGGGTACATGAAACGGTACGATGCGGGCAATCAGCTGGTGCGGGCCAAGGTACAGGAGTTTCTGGCGTCGGGAGAGCTGGGGCCCATCACCTATGTGCGCGCCCACGGTTTCTGCGGGGACTGGATCTGTGGTCGGGAAATCGCCATGGAGGAAAGCGCCGAGCCCTTGCCCACCGAAGAACGGGAGGTGCCACCCTGGCTGCCGGCGGACAAGAAGGCGGCCTATGTCTCCTACCTGCAGCAATATGTGCACAACCTGAACCTGATCCGGTACTTGCTGGACGCGGGGGACGATGCCCAGGTCACCGCGGTGGATCTTGACGACGACGGGTTTCATGGCATAGCCTGCCTGCGGGTGAAAGGCGTGCGTGCGGTGCTCGAGACGGGACGGCTCGGGTACCACCGGTGGGAGGATCACACCCAGATCTACTTCCGAGACGGCTGGATACACACCTGGGCGCCGCCCCTGTTGCACGAGAATCTGCCGGCGACCGTGGAGATTTATTATGGCGGGGCTGCGCATCGGTACGAGAGACCTTTGCCCCGGGACCGCTGGTCCTGGGCCTACCGGCGGGAGATGGAAGCCTATCTGCAGGCCATTCAGACCGGCGAAGAATTTCTGGCGACCGGCGCGGATGCCCTGACCGACGTGCGGCTGGTGGAGGAAATCTACCGTCACCAGTGGGGATGAAGGCAGCCGGCCCGCCTCATTGACTCTGCCAGCGCGCAAATCTATACTTAGCCCTGCGTCAGGACCGTTGGGCCCCCGTGGTGGAATTGGTATACACAGCAGGTTGAGGGCCTGTGCCCGTATGGGCATGTCTGTTCGAGTCAGACCGGGGGCACCAGGGTTGCTGGCGTTCCGCACGATGCCATTGGATTCAAAGTCATCCGGTCAGGGCAACCCGCAGGCCGGGTGACTGGCAGCTGCTTAGGGAGAAGAGGGAACATGGACCATCGTATTCTGTCCGCAGAAGAAGCGCGTACCAAGCGGGATCAGCTGATCCGGGAAGGCTACTGTGTCGTGCCGGGCATCCTGACGGGCAAGACGCTGCAACGCATGCAGGACTTCACCAACGAGTTTCTGGATACCCATCCGGTGCGGCATCGCTTTCGGTTTCAGGGCAGCGATTTTCCCATCATCAACGAGCAGGCGGTCAACAACATCCTGAGCGGCAGGACGCCGCTGGGAGACGACCGGGAACGACGCCCCCACTTCTCGCCGATGGCCGACGAACTGCTGGAGCATCCGGGACAGGCCCAGGCCTGTGCGGAACTGGGCCTGGAAAACATGTCACACGCCAACACGTTTCTGATCCTGAGCAAACCGGCACACGGTCCGGCACTCTACTGGCACCAGGACAACATGGAATGGGATCATCCCAAGTCCGGTCTGCCCTGGCCTGTCAAGGTCTTCCTTTCCTATTACACGGTGGACACCACTCCGCACAACGGCTGCCTGCGGATCATTCCCGGCACTCATGTGAAACGCATCGAACTGCATGATCTGCTGCCGGATGCCCATGGCATGGAGCTGCAGGATGTCAGCACCACCGAGATGCATCGCGCCTTTACGGATCACCCGAATGCCGTGGATGTGGCCGTGGCCGCCGGCGATCTGGTGATCGCCGACAGCCGGGTGCTGCACGGAGCCTATCCGAACCATTCCGATGCCCGCCGCCCCTTGCTGCTGCAGTGGTGGGACGTGTTTCCCTTTCCGACCGTGCCGACCTGGTGGGAAGAGGAATTGCCCGTCGAGCTGAGCATGGAGCTGGCCGAGGAGTACGAAGGAACCCGAGAGCCGACGGCCTTCCTGAAGGCCTGACCATCTGGATCCCGTTGCGGACGCAAGCACGCTGTCCCGAAAGCAGGATGTGAGCAACTCCATCTGCCGAGTGCCTTGCGCAGTGCGCAAAGCGGTGTCTGCTTCCTGTCACCGCGGTACTTTGTGAGTGTCCTGTTGTACTTGCAGGCCAGAGCTGCCGGTACCGGCACTGTGTGGTACGGCGCAGCGGGCCAGATTCATCTTGCCGGTTTCGGGTCGCGTGGCGCTGTGATGCTCCCGTCCTGCCCGCAGGACGGGCTTGTGGGCAAGGGTTGCATCCCTTGCAACTCTTCAACGGTGCAACGTCTGATTCGAGGGACGAAACCGGAAATGGTCGCGCATGATATTGAGAGCCGGGAGCGTCCGAAACCCGGCAGCAGCGTGCAAAGATTAGCCCCCCCTGTGCTTGGTACCATTTGATCATGCAGGAACAGGATGCAGGCCAAACGGCGGAGAGTGACCCTTGGGCGTGGCACAGGAGCCTGTAACAGGGACAGTCCTGGCATGGGCCATTGACGAGAGCGGGTATGCTTTGGACGATGTCGCGTCCCGCCTCAAGGTGGACAAGTCTATTGTCCAGGATTGGATGGAGGAAACCGACCGACCGACTGTAGGTCAGTTGACCCAACTGGCACGTTATCTGAAACGTCCCCGCCTCCTGTTTTTCTTGCCCCATCCTCCTGCAGCATCTACGACTTCGCATTTTCGTCAGGCCGCAACGCAGATGGGGGCCGACCCCTTGACTCCTGCCGAACGATTGATGCTCCGACAGGCCCGGAGGATCCAGGACATCGTTTCTTCGCTGGTGCGTCTCGATGCACCGGAATCTGTATCCATTCCCCAAGCCACAACGCAGGATGATCCCGTAGCGGTGGGATATGCCCTGCGCAGATGGGTGGCTCCGTATCACACATCGGAACATCGAAACTTTGCCCAGTGGCGGGCGGAACTCCGGCAACGCAGAATTCTGGTGCTGACACTGCCGGTGCGCCAGGGAACCGGGACGACCTCTTCCTCACTGCGCGGCTTCGCGTTGTCCGATCCCTATGCCCCTGCCATAGCCATCAGTACGGCAGACAACTTGGCCGCCCGGTCCTTTACCCTGTTCCATGAATTGGCGCATTTGGCTACGGATACCGGTCAATCCTGCGGCCCCGCCGTAGCCCCGTACCAAGTGACTCAAGATGCCCCAAGCCTCGCTGCTCTGCGGGAGCGTTGGTGTGATGCGGTGGCCGGCAGTGCCCTGATACCGCCCGATGAACTGGATGCATGGGTCCAGTGCCGGGATTGTGATGACCTTGGGCTGGTCCGCCAGGTGGCAGCGCACTTCAAGATCAGTTTCCGCGCTGCCGCAGTGTTTCTCATACAGGCCGGGACCATACCGGCCTCGGTATATGGAGAGGTGGAAAGAACTTGGCCGCTTCTGGATCGCACCAGGGACAATCAGCAAGGAGGAGGCAGGACCCGAGCGCAGATTCGGGTGGACGAATGGGGCGGTGATGCCATTGGGACTATTTTGGCCGCGTATGATCGCCGCCGGATCTCTGAAATCACCCTCCGCCGGTGGCTTGACATAGCCGGCCCGGAAATCGATGAAGCCCGTGCCTTGGTCCACCAAGCCATCCAGTGAGAGGGATTTGACAGGCATGTCAATCGGCCAGCCGATGTGGGTTTTCGATTCCAGTGCACTGATTGGCATCAAGGTCCAAGTGGATGTTGCAGATCAATGGGATACGGGAAGCAAGTTGTTGACTCTGGTGGAGGAAGGTCGGATCGTCTTTCCCAAGGAAGTACGGGACGAGGTGGCCTCCGGCAGATACCCAGACTTGCCTGGGGCATGGGCAGCCAAGGCATGGCAAGTTATGCCCTGCAAGCCTCGCAGAGATTCCGATACGATGAGAAGAGTTTTGGCAGTGGAACCGAATTGGGAAATGCATTGACTTTGGGAGAAAAAGACTTTGCCGACCCCTATGTTGTGGCGACAGCACTGATATTGGGCAGCCAAGACAACACAAACGAGACAACTGTTGTGACCCATGATGGGACGATGAAAAATGTTTGCGGGTCGTTGCACATTCCCACAGCCGGCTTGAGTGCTTGCCTGCCTACATAGGGCAGCAATGTACAAGTCGCTTGACACCATCCTCCAGTCTTCCTGAATCTCCCTCCGCTGTCCCGGGTCTTGACGACGAAAAGATCTTTGCTTTTGGCGGATTCGTGTCGCGTCGGTGCCTTGAGAGTCAGTTCGGCTGCACAACACTCGGGTCAGGCCTGCGCCGGAATCAGGAGCGCGGGCCAGTGGGAAAAGCAATCAGGCCCCGCCGCAACTGGCGACAGAGGCAGTGGGTTTGGAATAGGCAGTTTCCCGTTCCTTGATGGCTTGGACAAGGTGAAAACAGAGCAATGCATGTCACTGCAAGCTGGACCGTGTACAACGCGGATCCGATATTCCGATTGACGAGAACGTTGGACCATTGTGCACCTGCCATCCAGGCCGCGGCCTGGATGGCAGGTGCAGGGTTAGACAGTGCCTTGTTCTCTTGATCGGGTTTTAGGCGTGTGCTCCCTGGTTCAGTGCCACTTTGTGCGCCGGTTGTACCTCAGCGTTGCGGGTGTCCCGTGGTACCAATGCACCAGAAAAAAACAGAAACATCACAATCAGCGTGCCTGCTTTCAGAAATGGATGTCCTGTGGTCCAGGCTATGGTGACGATTTGACCCGGCAGCAACAGCCAGGCCCTGGCTTCGGCCACATCGCTCCGGCCGCGCCACACACTGATCCACAACATGACAGCCAGCATGGTCAGAGACAAGACATGGAACGCGATCAAGTCCGATTTCGGATTCTGGGCGGCGGTCAAGGCACCCAAGAGAGACCGAAGAGTGATCGCGCGCCCTCCTGGCTCCTGACCCGCAGTATGTTCCAGATACAGGATCAACAACAACAGCCCCACTCCGAGGACCATCAAGAACCCGTTTGCTCCAAGCAGGAAGATCCGCAGACGCTCGTTATTCGCAGCCGGCTCAGGCTCCGCTCGCTCCTTGGCCGCAAGAGGCGGAGGCAATTGACGGTCCCAGGCCCAGAACATGATCCCGAGGGGCAGACTACAGGCTCAGGCCCAATGCATGGAACGAGGCAAACAGCATCGTGCCTCCCCAGAGGCCCCACACGGAACATCCAATGACAGAGTACGACCAGCGGAGGCCCAATAAAGGCCAGCGTCATGGCCAGTCCGAAAGCGCTCCCTCTGGAAGAGTGCGGCAAATCGTGACACAAGCAGTCGCCTTTGATGTTGCCACATGCCTCTTCATTCTCCTTTATGCCCTAATTTTTGTGGACCTCTTGTCCTACATATCCGAGGCTGCCGTGCCCCGTACCTGTTCCCGACCCTGTGGTTCTGACTCCCGTAACGGATTGGCAACCGTAGCGCGACGTAGTCATTGCCCGGCGGGGTGCCGGTTTGTGGCGGGTGGAATTCCGCGGATTGACCTCCAGGGGGCAGATCGCCTGGTAGGGAGCAAGTGTACCCCCATGCGGAGCGGAGGTCTTCCCCATCAGGGCTGTTGCATTAAAATCCACGGGCGGTGTATCTGGCGATTTTCTGGGTGGTGGAGCCGCCCGGAAGAGCTTCAGGACAACCCTGATGGCTGTGGCCCTGTCCGACATAGCCTGCAGAGGCTCCTGTACATCCACCGAATCAGGTCTTGTCTTGTCCCCAACGGCTGAATCTCGTTTTAATGCAACAGCCCTGTCTGCCCCATGGCAAGTATATTCTTGGGGACTTGGCCACGATCGGGTATACCCGGGTCGATGACGGGTATCCAGCCCTTGGCGTGCCGTTGTGGCAAGGCCAACGGGGTGCCCAACCAGAGTCATTTCATTGTTTCTGGTGGGGCTGCCAGAGCAATTGCAAAGTCGGGACAGATTGTTTCACGAGGGAAAACGGGCTGCAATACAGGAAAACATGCGCTGTTCTGGGGGACTTCCTGACTTTGCGGTTGTCCTGAAGAGCAGATGGAGGGTCTCCCGAGTCCGGTTTTTCACATAATGAAATGACCTTGGGTGCCCAACCCCGCGTTGGCGACAGCGCAGGGATCACGCGCCTGCGGCGGAGGGCTTGCCGGCCCTTACCCGGCGCGCGGCTACGCAGATCGGATTGGATGAAATCGAGCATCGGGGGCCCCGCGCGGATTACATCATCGGTCCGCATGGAGGCAGGATATGTCGACTTGGTTGCGTCTCGTCCGACTTCAAGGCCCTTGGCACAGTGGCAGCAAAGCCGGGCTTCGATGCCGGGACACACTGCTGACGGTTTGTTGTGATTGACGATGTTGCCACGAGAGTGGAACCGCGGTGCATCAGGGCAAAATCCCGACGGTACGCCGGGAACCACAGATGCCTCTGCAACATTCTCGGCCTTTGCGCTTGTCCTGTATGCAGGCTGAGGAACATCCGAGGCCGAATCTGTAATACACTGAATATACATATTGCAATGGAGACGCACAGCATGGCTACTTCGGTCCGGCTATCGCCTGCAACTGAGCAGAGGCTGACTTTCCTGGCCGCGCAGACCGGGCGCACCAAGGCTTTCTATCTGCGTGAGATTATTGACCGTGGACTTGAGGACATTGAGGATTATTACTTGGCTGCAGACGTTCTCGAACGTATCCGCAAAGGACAGGAGCCAGTGCATACCGCCAAGGAAGTGAGAGAAGAGCTTGGCTTGGGCGATTGACTATACCGATACAGCCAAGACCCAGCTGAGGAAGCTCGACAGAAACATGGCGCGGCGCATTATGGATTATATGGCTGAGCGGGTCGCGCCGTTGGACGAACCACGGAATATGGGTCAAGCACTGCTCGGCCCACTGGGCGGACTGTGGCGTTATCGAGTGGGGAGTTGTAGAGTCATCTGCGATATTCAGGACGATACTCTGTGTATTTTGGTGGTAAGGATCGGGAGGCGGGACAAGATATATCGCTGAAGGGTGGCTGTTATACAGCCGTTGGCACGGAGCCATAAAGAAAGGCTGTGGGGAGTTGCATGCCCGTGCAGAGCAAGGTAACGAGACGGTGCGCGCGGTATCCATCACGCCTGTCAGCACTGTGTAGGATATTCCGCGCATGGCAGAGCCTCTCGGATCGCAAGGAGATCGCAACACTGCCTCCGTGTTCTGGACCATGAACATAGACGTCTCGCCACCTGTGCAGATCTGTCGGGTCACAAGGTATACGGCCCGCGGGGAATGGAAGTGCTGTTTGTACACTGCAACACATCGAGCCCGTTGTCTGCAGCAGAGAGCGGCACGGCGGGTGTGTACTCCGGTACTGTCTCCCTGATTCGGTTCCCGGTTGCTGTCAACAGTCCCGATCTGCACTGCCGTCACGGCAGACCTATGCAGTGTGCGCCAGGCAAGTTCTGCGATCAAGTGTGGAAACCGGATGCAACGCGCAGGAAGGGCGGCCTGCATGAACGTTCGCCCGCCCTGGAGTCATACAGGATCTGCGATCCGGCCGGATCGGCCGTGCGTTACACTGTAGGCAGATTGGGAAATACCACAGAGAGCCTCCGTTTCGCTCGCGGTCTGGGAGCGGGAGACCTGCGTTTCGTTGCACGAGCGAGGGCAGTTGCACGCGGGACACGGCCTTCCTGCAAAGACAGGGAGACCCGGCTTCCAGCCTGTGACGGGTCTTCGGGGATACGCTGCCGGGCGCAGGCAACTCAAGGCCCTGATGCAACGCCGCGCCCGCGCTGTGGCATTTCACGCTGTGGTTGGGGCTTTTGGCCGGCAGTGCCCTGCTGGCGATTGGGTCTTGGGGCACCTGGTGGGCGATTCCCGCCTTTCTCCTGTACGGCACGATCTATTCGTCGTCGGATGCGCGGTGGCACGAATGCGGCCACGGCACCCCCTTCCGGACCCATTGGCTCAACGAGATTTTCTACCACATCAGTTCCTTCATGACACTGAGGGAAGCCTACCTGTGGCACTGGAGCCACTCCCGGCATCACACCGACACCTACTTTGTGGGCCGGGATCCGGAAATCCAGGTGCAGCGTCCGGCGGATCTGCTCAAGATCCTGATGGACTTTCTGTACCTGCGCAGCGGGCCGCCCGTGCTGTGGACCCTGGTGCGCAACGCGCTGGGCTGGCCCCAGGACGCTGTCAAGGACTTTGTGCCGGAGCGGGAGCGCCCGAAGATGTACTGGTCGAGCCGCATTTATCTGGCCATCATCGCGGCGTTCGGGATCTGGTCCATTGCCATAGGCAGTTTCCTGCCCATCATGTTTGTGGCCCTGCCCCGCTTCTATGGTGGCTGGCTCCATCAGCTGCTGGGGCTGACGCAACACGCCGGTCTGGGGGAGGATACACACGATCACCGGGAGAACACGCGCACGGTACTGGTCAATCCGGTGTACCGCTACCTGTATCTGAACATGAACTACCACATCGAACACCATTCCGTGCCCATGGTGCCCTATCATGCGCTGGCGCAGCTGCATGCGGCCGCTCAGGACCAGATGCCGCCAGCCTACCCGAACCTGTGGGCCGTGTACCGGGAAATGATTCCGGCCCTCGTCAAGCAGGCCACGGAGAATCCCGACTATCACATAAAACGGCCGATTCCGCAGACCGCGGCGACCGCCGCAGTCAAGACACAGACTGAAGTCCCCGTTGCGCAGCAGGAATGGGTGGAAGTCTGTGCTGCGGCCAGTCTGGAGGAAGAAGACGTGATCCGTCTGGACCACGGGGATCGCACCTATGCCGTTTACCGCTTGTGGGGAGACCGATACTACGGCACCGATGGGTTCTGCACCCATGAATATGCCTGTCTGGCCGACGGGTTGGTGATCGACGAGGTCATCGAGTGCCCTCTCCACAACGGCCGCTTCGATGTCACCAGCGGCCGGGCCCTGCGCGCCCCGGCCTGCGAAGACCTCAAGACCTATCCTGTCGCAAGGCGCGGGGATCGCATTTATATCTGCACAGGCTGAAATCGCCTTTGTGCAAAATCAGTACAGCATCCCCTAGACTCTCCGACAATGGGCGCGGAATTTTGGGATGTCAGTGTGGGTTGTGCCTGAACCGTTGGGATTCGTCCTCCACTTCAGCCCTATAAGCTCGACTTTGTACAAAATAGACTGGGGAGGTTCCACGAAAGACAGGATGGCACAATGGACCCAAGCCTCACCCGAGGTCCACCATGCCCCTCCTGTCTCCTGTCCTTGGTACCCTGCGGCAGCCGTGTGCACCGCTCTTTCCGGCCCGGACCTGGGCCCAGGCCCAGCGACTGCGGGTGGGCACCCTGCGGGCTCCGGGTCGGCGCACCATGTCCACTGCGCTGTATGCGTTGGGATTGCACCAGGAGCGCCACTGTGCGGTGGACCCCCAGGTGCGCAACCGGGCCCGTGGGTCCGCGCGCGGTGGGCCGGGTGCTGCAGGAGCAGCTGCTCCCGCACTTGGCGCCGGCCCCAGGATCCCTGATCTTCGGCTTTGCCGAGACCCTCGCGCGCTGCCCAGGACCCCGGATCGCGGCCCAGGGAGTCTACCGGGACGGAGTGCGTTCCTCCCGGAGCCACTTCGTCCAGGCCATGGGGCTGCGCAGACTCCGCCTTAGGCCATTCCCGCGGCGGCTGGGGCACGCAGGTCCATGTCCGGACCGAGGGCGCCGGCAAGCCGGTGGCCTTCGTGCTGACGCCGGGACAGCCGCATGAGACCACCGTATTTGAGGCATGGATGACCCGCGGGGCGGTGAAACGACCGGGGATGGGCCGTCCCCGCCTCCGACCGGAGCGGGTCTGTGGCGACCCAGGGTACCGCAGCCGGCAGATCCGGGCGGGTCTGCGCCGGCGCGGCATCCGCTGCACCATCCCCCGCAAAAAGAACGAACGGCGCCAGGGGCCCTTTGACCGCGCCGTGTACCGGTCGCGCAACCGGGGTGGAGCGGGCCATCCACCGTCTGAAGCCATTCCGCCGCATCGCCACCCGCTACGCAAAGCAGGCGGAGAACTACCTGGCCATGCTGCACATCGGCTCAATTTGGCTCTGGTTGCAGTTTGCAAACACACCCTAGGTCATGTCCCTGAATTATGAGAGTACAATCCCGGCGGCGACCCTAAGGACGAAGGCCCGATACGTACATGCCGTGTGGCACAGCGCGTGGCCATGCGCCGCAACGGCTGGAGGCGAGGGCAGAAACGTGTGCTGGGGTAGTGCCTCTGGCACTTCCTTTTTGGGGGGCGGCACCGGCCGCATGCGGCCTGGGCGAAGATGTGCCATGGATACTTGGTCCACCGCAGACGAACAGGCCTGAGAGCCTGTGTGCCAAGGTCATGCCAGATGCTGTAGCATGAGGTGCATCATGGCCCGTTGGCTCCAGGTTTCCGTGGCGGCGGCAGTGCCCCAGCCACCCAAATGGGCACTCCCCCACCCAGCGGCGGGGCTACACTGCAAAGCCCCGGGTGCCGGAAGGCCGGGACACAATCTCCCCGGTCCAGCCCATGGTATCCTGTACCTACGTGGCCCACGCCGGGTCGCGGTATCCGGCGTGGGCCCAGAGATGTTGCATGCGCGGACCGCGGTCGCCCATCTGCGGCAGGACCTGGCGGGCACCCTCTCGGTCCGGGAGGTCGGCCGGAGGCACGGCCACCAGCAGCAGTTCCATCGTTTCGACCAGCATATGCCGTTTGCGCCCGTTCCCCTTCTTGGCGGCATCGTAGCCTCGCCCCCCTTTTTTGGTCGTTTGAACCGACTGGCTGTCCACGATGGCGGCACTGGGGGTGTCCGCACGGCGGACCCGCGGCCGCAGCGCGTCGTGGATCTGCTTCCATGTGCCGTCCAACCGCCACTGGCGGAAGTAGTACCAGACCCTGCCCCACGGGGGAAAGTCGAGGGCAGGGAGCGCCAAGTGCAGCCGTGGCGCAGTACGTACAGGATGCCGTTGACGATCGCCCGCGGATCCGCCGTGCAGGGCCGTCCGCTCAGTTGGGCGGGTGGGATCAAGGGGGGCCAGACCATAATACACTCCCGCCTGGAAAGGGCATGAAAACCTATGCTTAGACTTTAATTGACAAAATATAATATATGGTCCCCCACAATTCCGCAGTGACCATACTTTGCTTTGTGGAGGCCATACTTGGACTTGGCTAAGATGTATCTTGCTTTCGATGGCAAGATATTGAGCAGGGCTGAAAAGCAGCAAGTACTGTTCCCAGTGTGTTCGGGATTTGCGATATAAAAAGTTTTCGATCCAGGGTTGTGGCTTGGAGTGTATGGGTCACGTTGTGGATTGCGCTCGGACCGGCTCTGTGCTTGGCCCAAGGAGTGGAACGCAGCCAAGAGGAAATCGTGGAAGAGGCATTGGCCTCTTTTGCCCGAAAGTTCGCAAAGCAGGAGGCAGATTATTATCCACCGCCGCCAGGCATGATGGTCGATCCGGAGATGTTGAAGAGGGAACTGATGAGGGACATTGAGGTCTCCCTTACTCAGGCTCTGCAAGAGGATGCAAACCAATCCTCGAAAACATACAAGGCCTTGGAAAGGCCGGAAGTGCCCAGAGACTTGTCAGGTCTGTCGAAAGTGGCTTCTACACATGCTGGCACTGCCCACAAGTTCGTGCGGATTGTGACATTCGGCTTTCTGGCCCTGTCTTTGATGGCAGGCTTCGCCAGTTGGAAGAAGCGAAAGAAGCCACAAGGGCAAAGGGCAGAAGGGCTTTGCGAGCACGGCGAAGCAAAGGCATAAAAAAGAAGCAGACAGCGGCTGTAACCATCCAACCCGGCTTGGAACTTTGCCAAATCGAAAAAGCAATCTGTCATCCAAACTCGGGTGGGGTGACACAGGTTACCGCAGAGCAATCGCATGTACATTAAGCCAAATCCCGGATATTTCTGCTATTCCAGATGGCTGACGATATCCTGTATTGGCCCCGGAGGTTTCCGTACCCCAAAAGCCTATGATCTATCTCTCAGACCCGCGACTTCAGCTGCTGCCTCAGTTCTTGTAGCCTTCCCGAACTCAGGTTACTTAGCTCGACTTTGTACAAAGTCAGGCCGTGTAGCACAGGGCATCCAGCAGACGCTCGGGCGGCGGGCGCGGGATTTTCGGGCTGTCGGTCGGGGACGGCCGCCCAGCAAAAAGCGGGAGCCTGGTCCCGAGGGTGCGGCGCACCCGGGCCAGGGCATCGGCCAAGGTGGGAGCCGGATGGGAATACCAGGCGGCCCGCCGCGGGTGCCAGGGGGCACTGCGATGCAGCCGGTGGGCGGCCAGCGTCACCCCGCTGCAGAAGCCGCGCAGGGCCCAGACCCGCTGCGCCCAGGGAATTTCGGTCTGCCCCAGCAGGCGGAGCCCGCGTAGTCCCATGGCCTGGACAAAGTGGCCCCGGGAGGAGCGCACCCCGTCCCGGTAGAGGCCCTTGGCCGCAATCTGGGGCCCGGAGTCTCGTCGATCCCGAACACCAGGGGGCCTGGGATGGGTGCCAGATAGGCCAGCCGCACCTGGCTCACCACCCGCGAGGACCACCGCGCACGGTTGCGCACCTGGTGGTACGCGGCACAATGGCACTCCTAGTACAGTCCCAGGGACTGCAATGCCGTGGAGATGGTGCGCCGCCCCGAGGCCCGCAGGGTGCCCACCCGCAGTGGTGGGCCTTGATCCAGGTCCGGGCACATGACAGGCAACAGTCTGGCGTTGCCTATTTCATGGTACCTACGCTGCCCCAGTTCCAATTGTGCAAGCTCAAGATCGCGGGCGCACAATACCTTCATGCTTTCCGTTGTGGAATGCGTGAGCCTAGATCTGCCAGGATAGGGCCTGTTTGCCTGTATTAGTCTAAAGGAGCAATCCGATAGACGAATTGAGCCACAAGACGAAGGTTTCTTCTAGGCCTGGTCTCGGGATCTGGGGAAGGAGGCTGATCCAACTGCTGACTCCCGGCATGGATTCTTCCGTGAGAACCGCCCTTGCGCACTGAGTGTTGCAGCGTAATTCGCTGACCAACTGCAACCGCGACTGTCGGGCCAGCATATATTTGTGTTCATCTGTGCACAATTGGGGGAGGGTAGAGGTTTTGGGAGTCAGCCACGCGTTGGCCAAAACTGTCAAAGAATGTACGTGATTGGCTTTGTGGTGCCAGAGAGCAGGAAAGCCACGTCGCATAGGATCGGGGTTCTCGTCAATTTCAAACAAGCCTTGACGCGGATTCTTGATTTGCATGTGATATGGACCCAGTTCCCACTCCTGGTCAAGCCGTGACAAGGGTATTTCGTACCCTTCCAGCTCGCAATTCTCAATTAGAGTTCGAGCTTTGCCTATCAGACGAGACTGCACAAAGGCGTTGTTTATCCATGGGGCCGATGTCAGATTGGCCTGCAGCATCAGATTGATCTCACCGGCGATCTTGCCCCCAGGACGTCTTACCTCTGTCTGGTTTGTGGGCAGACTCAGCAGTGATTGGGCCAAAGACAAAGCATCAATGGTCCCTGTTGGATTGTTGCGGAGATTGACGAAACGGACGTGATGCTGAGACGTGGGTTGCTGTTTTGTCGCTATGAGGAGAATCTCCGAGATTCCCGTGGACTCGGAGAAGGAGCTGAAAATACGCCCAGGAATGCCACTGCGCGTGGGGCGATGTTTAGGGAGGCAGCATGTTTTGGAGAGTGCCGGGGTATTGGACAGCGTAGGCGGCACCTACGGGCAAGCCGTGCCATTGAAGAGGGGGATGTGTCAACCGATGACTCGCATCTTTCCGCCCGTTTCTTGGAGCGAATTCGGCCTCAAGAGCTACGGCATATTCACCTGCATCGACCAGCACGTCAACCTGATGGCAAATCGGCTTTCCGCTTTCCACCGGCTGATGCAATGTCTGTTCCTCAAAGACCCGTAGGCCGGCTTGACGAAGATATTCAGCCAGTTTTGTATTGAGAGAAACTTCCTTGGTACTGTCCATGATGTTCCCGAGTTAACTCACCGATGAATCGGGAGACGCCTCCATGAGTTCCCAGCCAGTTTCTCAAGCAGAGAGATCCGGCCACTTCAATTGGATTTTCCTCTTGACAGGCACTTGCGCCTTGCCGTGTACTAAGCACTTGGCCTGGAATTATATAAAGGTGCAAAATCATGCTGGATCCGGCGTGGATATCCTGTCGCAGATGGTGGAGACGGGGGTATATCCCAATTGGACCCAAGAGGACAATCTACCTCAACCTTATGAATTTCCATGACATGTGCTTAGAGATGTCACTTGGAGAGCCAAATGTAGATGTCTCGCCTGTTACTGCACCACATGGACCTTCACAGCTCCCGATCTCTTGTCCGCCGAGATGCTGAAGGCTTCCGCGATCTCCGACAGGGGGAAGCGGTGGGTCACGATCTTGCGCGCATCCAAACGCCCTGAAGCAATCAGATCGATGGCGGCATCGAAGTCCGTGACCATGCCGCTGTAGGCATAGCAGAGGGAACCCGTCACTACCGGTTCCTTGACCATGATCTTGGCCAGGTCCACCTGCAGGGGTTCGTGGTAGCCTCCCACCAGCACCACGGTGCCGCACTTGCGCACAATGTCCAGGGCGTCGTCAAACGCCTGCGCGCTGCCGATGGTCTCGACCACCGCATCCAGGCCGTAGCCATCGGTATGGTCTGCAACGCATTCCTTCACATCTTGCTCACCGACCATCACCACATGGGCGGCGCCGAAGGCCTGGGCCACCGCGGCCTGCTGTTCATACTTGACCGTAATCAGGGTTTCCTTGACCCCAATGGCCTTGGCGACCGCCAGGCAGTAGAGTCCGATGGTGCCCCCGCCAATCACGCCCACACGGTCCCGGTAGCCCGCGCCGGACTGGGCCAGCGCCCGAACACAGACCGCCAGCGGCTCTACCAGCGCACCCTCTTCAAAGCTCATGGAGTCCGGCAGTCGGAAGACCGTGGAGGCATGTGCGGTGGTGTACTCGGCAAATCCGCCGTGGCCTCCCTCCCAGCTGGTGGTCCGGTCCTGGCAGTGGTTGTACAGTCCCTTGCGGCAGTACAGACACTGGCCGCAGTTCGAGGTGACTTCCACGACAACCCTGTCGCCGGGGGAGATGCCTTCGACTCCCGCGCCGATTTCCGCTACTACCCCGCAAGTCTCATGGCCCTGGGCCACTTTCCGCGAGGGTGGCCAGTGGCCCCAGTAATTGTGCAGATCGCTGCCACAGATTCCGGTGACCTGAGTGTCTATCAGAATGTAGCCCGGGGCTGGGCCGGTCTTGGCCACATCCTGCAGGGCGATGTCTTCCAATCCTCTGTAGATGGCTGCTTTCATTGGGAGGCTCCTGCGGGCTGAAGGTGGGAAGGGATGAACGGGATGCGGCGCGCGGACGTCAAACCATCGCCATGGTGGGCACGGCAGGCAGGGCAAAGTCCGCCAGTTCCGTTTTCAGGCGTTCCCGCTGTGCGGCGGACAGCGGCTGACTGGGACCGCGCGGCCCCCCGCAATCCATGCCCAGCCGTTCCGAGAGGGCCGCCTTGGCCGTGGCATGGAAGCGGTGCGGGAAGGTGCGCATGAAGTCGGTCAGGGCCGTGGCCCGTGTCTGGGCGGCCTGGGCTCTTGCGATGTCACCGGCCTGGAAGGCGGCAAAAATCTCCACCCACAGCTCGGGGGCCACATTGGGCGGGCCGTCCACGCAACCCGTGGCTCCCAGGGAGAGGGCCGGGAGGAACAAGGCGCTGTTGCCTATCAAAACATCCAGCCCCATGTCCGCGAACGCGCCTGCCAGTTGCAGATTGGGCGCGGAGTGCTTGAGGCCTTGCAACTGCGGCACCCGCTCCTGAATGGCCTGCATCAGGTCCAGGGTGATTTCCTGGTTTGTCATCTGCGGCACGTTGTAGCAGAAGAAAGGCAGGTCCGCGGCGGCCGCCACAATGCGATAGTGCTCCACGATGCCTGCCCGGTCCTGCAGATAGAAAAAGGGCGGCACACAGCAGATCGCCTCGACTCCGACCTTGGCCGCATGTTCCGCCATCTGCGCGGCGCTGCGTGTGGAAGGGGCGCCCACATGATGGATGTTCTGGATGCGTCCCTGATTCTGGTCGGCCGCGATCTCCGCGATCCGCATGTTCTCTGCGTCATCCAGCAGGATGCTCTCCCCTGTGCCGCCGGCGATCCAGAAGCCCGTGACTCCGGCCTGAATGTTGAATTCCATGACTTGGCGCAGGGCCTCTTCATGGACCTCGCCGTCGGCGGTCATGGGAGTGATCAAGGCGGGGACAACCCCTTCGAATCGGCTCATGCTGGACTCCTGCGGTGAAAGGAAGTGGCAGTGGGAAACAAAATGGCTGTCAGGCGACAGCGCTTTACTCACTCATAGGTGGCAATGTGCTCGCGCCGCACCAGGTCCCAGTCAATCTCATAGCCCAGCCCCGGCTCGGTGGGGGCATGCACCATCCCCTGGCCATCTATTTCTATGTCCTCGACCAACCCAAAGACATTGGCTCCCGTGCAGGGGAAGAACTCGTAGAACTCGCAGTTGGGCACGGCCATGGTCACGTGCAGATTGGCCACGTTGTTGAGACTGTTGCCCCCGTGATGAATCTCGCAGCGCATGTTGAAGCCTTCCGCCAGATGACAGAGCCGCATCATGGGCGTGATGCCGCCGGTCACGGCCACATCCCCGCGCAGAATGTCGGTGGCGTTCTGCATGATCCACGGAGCCATGCCATAGAAGCGACCGGGGGCGAACTCCGTGCACATGACGGGAATGTCCAGCTTCCGGTTCAGCTTGACATAGTTGTAGATGTCCTCTTCCACCAGCGGGTCCTCATACCAGTAGTAGCCCAGTTCTTCCATGGCCCGACCCACGCGCACGGCGTCCGCGTACTGGTAGGCCCACATGGCGTCCAGCATCAGCTTCATGTCGTCGCCCACGGCTTCCCGCACGGCGGTGCAGATCCGGATGTCCGCCTCTGGCGTGCCGTGCGGATGCAGCTTGTGGGCGGTCCAGCCGTTCGCCTGGAAACGCAGGGCCTCCTCCACATACTCCTCGATCGTGGCGTGATACGCCGTGCTGGAATAGGCCGGGACCTGGCTTTTGCACGTGCCCAGCAGCCGATGAATGGGCTGGTTGGCCATTTTGCCGTTGATGTCCCACAGGCAGATGTCGATGGCGCCGATCACCTGGGTGGGGACCGAGCGGTTCAGCTTCCACATCTCCCACCAGAGGGCGCCGATATCCTGCGGATTCCGGCCCAGCAGCAAGGGCCGGATATATTCGATCAGGCCCGGCGCATAGTGGTTGGCCCCTACGCGGGAGGAACCCAGAAAGGCATGACCCGAGATGCCTTCATCCGTCTCCACCGTCACCACGCCCTGCTGCACACTGCCAAAGCGGGTGCCGACTCCCGTTTTCCATGGCGCGCAGTTCCACTGGAAGGCATCGACTTTTACGTGCGTGATCTGCATGGCGTCAGGTCCTGTTCAAAGCGGGCGAGATCCGGTGTGGGCAGGCCTGCTGTAGCTACGCGTGTGCCGGGACGAAGGGCGCCGGTACCTGGGGAAAGTGTCGGTATGGATCTTCGCCCCGCACCAGCAGCGTCTGCCAGTTTTTGCCATGGGAATTGTCCTCGATCTGGGAGACGTAGGTGGGTACATATCTCAGGGTCAGGCCGCAGCGGCGGCGTGTGGACCGATTGGGCAAGGACCCGTGAATCAGCGTGCCGTCGTGAATGGACATCTGCCCGGCCCGCAGTTCCAGATCCACGGCTGTGCGCGCCTGTGCCTCGGAGACCGCGACTTCCTGGTTGATGCTCAGCAGATTGCCTTTCCGGCTGGCCTTGCCGTGCTCCAGCAGCCCCCCGTCGTGGGTGCCGGGGATAACCTGCATGCAGCCGTTGTCCACATCGCTGTCGTCCACGGCATACCAGGCGGTGACCGCCAGCGGGGGCTCCAGACCCCAAAAGGTCACGTCCTGATGCCAGGCGACATAGGCCTCGCCCATGGCGCCTTCCCCGTACTTGTTGAAAAAGTGCGTGGCCAGCAGCAGGATGTCGGGCCCGATCAGAGCCTCGATGCAGTCCAGAATCGTGGGATGCGTGGCCAGCTGCCAGATGAACTGTTCGTCAAAATGGCAGTCGATCAGCTCTATCTGGGCCTTCTCCTTGCCTACCTGCTGTTCCAGGCGGTCGAACTCGGCGGCGTAGTGCGCCGCCTCCGCTCCGGCCAGGACCGGTATCGCGTTCAGATATCCCTGCTGCTTGTATTGTTCGACTTGGGCTGTGTTCAGACCCATGCTCGTTCTCCTTGGGTATATATAGCCACTGCACCCTGATTCTATCCTGTAACCGGACTCTGCCGACACAGCGGGTCCGCATCGCCGAGGTGGGAGAGGAGCTGGCATGCAAACATGGATTGCGTGCAGCAGGAGTCGCAAAAGACCCTCGGCATGGACAATATGGTAGAGTCGCAGCATCCAACGATACAGAGATTGTTGAAAGCAGCAGGAGAACTCACATGCAGCAGCGTGCCCTTTCTCGACGCACCTTCTTGAAATTGAGCGGCATCGGCGCCGCCGCCGTGGCGCTTGCCGCCTGCGCGGCCCCAGCCGCGGCTCCCGGTGCCGGCGAATCCGCGGTCATGGAACCGGTGACGGTCAACTTCGCGGCCTGGGCCGGCAACACCGACATTCCCGCATGGGAGGAACTGGAGCGTGTCTATGAAGAGCAAAATCCGAGCGTGGATGTAGTCACTGCCCCCAGCGGTACCGGGGCGGACTACTACACCGCCCTGCAGACCAGCGTGGCCGGCGGCGAACCGCCTCACGTGGCTTCCTTCCAGGGGTGGGAGTGGCAACCCTACGCCGATGCCGGTCGGCTCGCTGCGTTGGACGACTACATTGCCGCCGCCGGGTTCACCGGGCCCTATCCGGACGACATTCAGAGTATTGCGGACAGTACCTTGCGCAGCGGCAGCCGCTATCTGATTCCCTTGCAGGTGGGGGTGATGCTCATGTTCTATGCCCGGGCACCCTTTGACGAAGCCGGCATGGACTATCCGTCCGATGACTGGACATGGGATGACTTTGTGGCTACGGCCGAGGCCCTCACGGACACCGCCGGCGACCGCAAGATGTACGGGTATCAGCCCAACGGCATCTGGCCGCGGGACATCCATTGGATTCGCAACACCGGCAGGCAGGAGTTCGACACCCTGGTGGATCCGGTTACGGCCATGTTTGACCAGCCCGAGATCGTCGACATCGTCCAGCATGTGACCCAGGACTTTCAGTACAAGCTGGGCATCAGTCCCACCCCGGCGGATCTCTCCGGCGGCACCAACACCATCGACACCGGCAATGCCGCCATGAAATACGAAGGCGCCTGGTTCATGCCCAACCTGAACTCGCCGGATTTGCGGGAAGCGGGCGCCGAGATCGAATTCGACGTGGTGTTGATGCCGCAGGTGGCCGATTCCGATCGTCCGCACCGCGGCTGGGCCGAAGGCGTCAGTGTCATGGCGACGGACAATGTGGACGCGGCCTGGGACTATGCCAGTTTCATGGGCGGCGAGGAAGGCCAGAAGATCTACTCCACCATCACCGGTCGCCTGCCCAATACGGCCGCGCTGATTTCCGAATTCTGGATTCCCACCATCCAGGAACGCTTTGGCGTGCAGAACGGCCAGGCGTTCGTGGACGCCGTGCAGCGGACGGAAGTGGATGTGATCGGCGGGGTCTCCCGCGGTCAGATGTGGAACGAGGTCGTCAAGCCGGTCGGCTGGGATCCCCTGCTGAACAACACGGCCACGGCCGCGGAAGTGCTGCCGGAAGTCACCAAGGGCGTGCAGGCGCTCCTGGATGCCCACTGGGCCGGCTGATCCGCAACCGTACAGGAGCCGCTCGCGGCTCCTGTCTGACTCCCGCGGGGCGCAACCTCGTGTCAGGGAGTCGCCCATGTACATGACGGTCAAGGTATGACGTGATCAACGTCGCGCATCTGCGCTTGGTCCTGGCCTCGCCGCGGGCCCGCAGGGACTGGCTGATAGGCTATCTCTTCGCCAGTCCCTTTGTCATAGGCTTCTGCCTCTTCATCGCCTATCCCATGCTGCATTCGGCGTATCTGGTCGCCTTCGAGTGGGATCCCCTACGGGAGCCGGAGTTTGTAGGGTTCAAAAACATTGTCAGGCTGTTTGCCGATCCCAAGGTCAACAAGAGTCTGTACAACAGCTTCTTCTACACCGTCATTGCCGTGCCGCTGCAGCTGTGCATTTCCTTCTCTTTGGCTACGGCCCTGACACAGCCGCTGGTCTTCCGGGATTTCTACCGGGCGGCGTTTTACCTGCCCATCATCGTGCCGCTGGTCGCCAGCGCAGTGGTCTGGCAGCGGGTCTTCCATCCTGAATTCGGCATTCTGAACGAGGCGCTGGGCTGGATTGGCATCGCTCCCCAACGGTGGCTCTTCGATCCGGACCTGGCCAAGCCGGCCTTCATCTTCATGTCCTTCTGGGCCATTGGCCGGCAGATGGTGATTTTCATCGCGGGACTGGGCAACATTCCCGAATCCCTGAAAGAGGCCGCCAGTCTGGACGGGGCCAATGCCGTCAACCGTCTGCGGCACCTGATATTGCCGTTGATGACTCCGCTCATCTTCTACAACATGGTCATCGCGACCGTGAACTCGTTCCAGACATTCATTCCCGCCATGATCATGACGGAAGGCGGTCCCGAGGACGCCACGTTGTTTGTCGTGCTCAACATCTACCGGAACGCCTTTCAGTACGGGCGCATGGGCTACGCCTCAACCATGGCCTGGGAGCTGTTTCTGCTGATCGTGGGCTTCACCATCATGCAGTTCGTGGTGTCGCGGCGCTGGGTGTACTACGAAACAGGGTCCGAAAACGCATGACGACGCACAGGCAAGTGGCCGGCGGCCTGCTGTCCTCCCTCAACCCCTGGAGCGCCCACACTGATGCCCGGCGCACGTTCCGGGACTATCTGTGGCTGGCGCTGCTGCAGATCCTGATGACGCTGCTGGCCATCACGTTTCTGGTGCCCACCGTCTGGATGGTCTCTTCCTCGCTGAAGGTCTCCACCGAGGTCTTTGCGCATCCTATCGTGTGGTGGCCCGAGACACCGTACTGGCGCAACTATGTCAATGCTTTTCAGGGCCACCTGCCGCTGGGACTCTTCATGTGGAACACCGCGTTCATTGTCTTCTTCGCGGTGGCCGGGACCCTGTTCTCCTCTTCGCTGGTGGCGTATTCCTTTGCCCGCATCCCCTGGCCGGGTCGCAACTTCTGGTTCGGCCTGCTGCTCGGCACCATGATGCTGCCGGACATCGTCACCATGATCCCGCGCTTCATCCTGTTCCGCACCCTGGGTTGGTACGACACCTTTCTGCCCCTGATCGTACCCTACTGGGGCGCAGTCATGGCCCTGTATGTATTTCTCATCCGCCAGTTCTTCATGGGCATTCCCATGGAACTGGAAGACGCGGCCTACATTGACGGGGCCAGCCGGATCCGCATTCTGACCCAGATCCTGATGCCGCTGTCGCGGCCCGTCATGGCCACGGTCGCCGTGTTCGCCCTGCTGCAGCACTACAATGACTTCATGAACCCGCTGATCTATCTGCACAGCATGAACAAGTTTCCCATGGCGCTGGGCGTGAAGCTGTTCAACGACTTCGAGGTGCAGCAGTGGGAAGTGGTGTTTGCGGTCAGCACCGTGATGTTGGTGCCTATTCTGGCTCTTTTTCTGGTGGCCCAGCGGTTCTTCGTGCAGGGCATCACCATGACCGGCTTCGGAGGGCGCTGAGGCGCGCCCTGGTCGCAGCTCGCCCGGTGGGTGCAACGGCATTGCACCCGATTGCGGAGCTCGGCAGTTCCGTGTCGGGCAGAAGTGGACCAGCGAAATGGTCAACGGCGCTCGCAGTGCAAGCTGTGGCCCGCTCTTGCTCCGCACCCAATGTCCGGCTTCCGCCGCCGCGCCCGGCGGCGGGGCACACTGTCAGGAGGCTGATGCACAGAACCTCTTCTTTTACCCAAGACCATATCGACAAGGATTTCCTGTCCCATCCCCTGGCTGCTTCCGACCTGATCAATGCTGTGCGGCCCGGGGCTGCCGCGGCACTGGGCTTGGAGGGCCCGTTCCGCCCGGAGCACGTGCAGCCCGCCGTGGGCCTGGAATTGCAAAGGTACGGGACCACGGACAGCCGTCGGCCCGATTTGGTGTTCTGGATCCGGGACCGTCACCGCGGCCAGACCTTGGGTGTGGTCCATGTGGAGGTGCAGGATCGGATTCAGCCCACCATGCCGGCGCGCTGTCTGGACTATGCCGCGCGTCTCAAGGAATATTTGCTGAAAGTCGGGATACGGGGGGCCAATGGGCGGCGCGTGCCCTTGTTGCAACTGCTGGTGCATACGGGACGAGGGCCTTGGACCCGGTACCGCCCAGAGGTGCCCCATACGGGCACGGGGGACTTGTGGGACACCGGTCAGGACATGCCCATGCTGGACATAGGTCAGCACCAGGACGCTGCATGGGCGACAAGGCCTTTGACCACGGAGACGGAGGCATTCATCGCCTTGACCTTGCTGCACCGGGATGCCAGCCGCCTCTTTCAAGGTGACAAGGCTCAAAAGGATGCTGACGAGGGCCGCATAGTGCGCTTTTCCCAACAGTTGTACAATCTGTCTGTCCGGCGTGCCTGGGCTGCCCACGGCCTGGACAGGACCGTTGTCCGCTGGATTGTCGACGGCATTGTGCGCCCTGCAGCTGACACGCTGCATTTCACGCCGCGGTTGCTGGTCGCCCGCACTTTGAAGGAGATAGTCATGAATACCCAGACTTTGCGGACCGAGTTTGAGGAAGTGCGGGAATGGATCAAACAGGAGGGTCACGCGGAAGGTCACGCGGAAGGTCACGCGGAAGGTCACGTGGAAGGACTCGCGGAAGCAGCGGACCGCAAACGGGAGGAATTGCTGGAGGTGGCGGCTCCCTATCTGTCGCCTGCGGCTTGGCAGCGGTGTGCCGCGGGCTTGGCGCAGCAGGACTGGGCCGACTTGCCACGCTTGGCGGATGTGGTGGTAGCGACTGCCCGGGAGAACGCGCCGCAGGCCTTGGAAAGACTGCTGACCGGCAGGGAGGCAGAGCCGGACGAACGGCCCACAGGCCGCTTCTGAGCCGACCGGGCTAGACCGTTCCCAGGAGCCCTCTTTGCTTGGTTTGCAGTGGGGCCGGATATCCGGCGGTCTCGCTTGGATTGTCGACGGCATTGTGCGCCCTGCAGCTGACACGCTGTATTTCACGCCGCGGTTGCTGGTCGCCCGCACTTTGAAGGAGATAGTCATGAATACCCAGACTTTGCGGACCGAGTTTGAGGAAGTGCGGGAATGGATCAAACAGGAGGGTCACGCGGAGGGTCACGCGGAAGGTCACGTGGAAGGACTCGCGGAAGCAGCGGACCGCAAACGGGAGGAATTGCTGGAGGTGGCGGCTCCCTATCTGTCGCCTGCGGCTTGGCAGCGGTGTGCCGCGGGCTTGGCGCAGCAGGACTGGGCCGACTTGCCACGCTTGGCGGATGTGGTGGTAGCGACTGCCCGGGAGAACGCGCCGCAGGCCTTGGAAAGACTGCTGACCGGCAGGGAGGCAGAGCCGGACGAACGGCCCACAGGCCGCTTCTGAGCCGACCGGGCCAGACCGTTCCCAGGAGCCCTCTTTGCTTGGTTTGCAGTGGGGCTGGATATCCAGCGGTCTTGCTTTGGACCGGCAGCCATTGATCAGGGAAATCGTCCACTGCATCCGCAGTGCCCAAATCCTGTGCGCAGGATGCGGCCATAGTGCCGGTTCCTCTCTTGTCCTCAGCCTCCTGGTGGGCACGAGCGGGCGGTACCATGTGAAACATTGAGGCCCTCTTTTCCAAATTGAGGAAGTCCATGCAGGAGTTACAGCCGACTGTCGCGATTGCGGCCCCGCGCTGGAGGCTCAGCACATGAGCCTTTCCATGGAATGATGTCACCCGCGGAGCATATGTCAATCAGGAAGTCCACTGGCAGGGCACTTTTCATCTGCAGCGGCGCTTCAATACGGTGCAGGCCACTTTGGCCGTCACCTGTTCGGCCGTGCAATATGGGGCGCGGCAGGACCCGGTGGCGCTCTTCACTGTACCGGCGGGATTTCAGCCACTGACCGCTGTCACACGGGAGCTTGAGGGATGGCCTGTGACAGAAGACGGCACTCTGGTGTCGGACATACTGATCCCGCATCGGTGCAAGGTACATGTAGCATCCACCGGGGCTGTGCGCCATGTAGACGATACGGGGTTGGACGATGTGGGCTATCTGGCCTATATGTTGGACCACGACTTGGACAACTCCGGAGTTCAGAGGTTCCTTTGTCAATCTGGAGGAACACCGGCAGGACACCTATCTCCTGCGACGCACCGGGACGATGGTAAATGCCATTGTCACCACCACGCGCTCACCGGTACAACAATACGCGCGACAACAACCTGAAACGCTGTTTACATTGCTGGAGGGGTTCCGTCTGGCAGATACACTCCGCTTGACAGTGTCCGAAGCACGGCCGGTGAATCGGTCGGGACAGCCATTGTTCATGTCTCAGGTCTTCCCCTCCTTCCGGTTGCAGGTGGACCCGGAGGGTACGTGGACGGCGCGGGTCTGGACGTGGGGGTATTTGGCCTACACGGTCGAAGTGACATGGACCACGGCGGAGCCTCCTCTGTCAGGGCTTGATCCGGCTCCGCCGGATGGGGCCGATCGCTGCACGCGCCATCCTGTTGTCCAGTCAGCCCTGTGGGCTGCGTTGGCTACCGCCTAGGGTGCGCAGCCTGCCTGTGCCGAGGTGACTTGGGCCGCATTGGTGCAGCTGAATTTCCTGTCCCTGAAGCTGGGGAGCGATACATACCGAGCGGGGATGCTGTGTCATCTGGCCAACCGCTGCGAGGACCGGCCTGTACTTGGAGGAGCTGGAGGCGAGCCATGCCCCTTTGCGGAGGAGCGATCTGGCCGGATTGACCGGACTGACGGAGCTGGCTTTGCGTGGACCGGATGTGTTGTTTCGGTGGTGGCCGACAGATCTGCTGGCGGAGCTGCCCAGCTTGCAGACCTTGGACCTGGAACTGTTCCGCATTTATCTGCCTTCAGACCTGTGGCATGCCGGGCCCACGCTAGGCTTGCGTCTGCCGGATGTGGACTTCCATTCTCGGATGGGGTATCCCTATTGGATGTTTCCATACTTGCTGGATGCGGGGCTGTCCGGTACCCGGTTGGCAGCCTTGCTGGCAACGAGTCCGCTGCGGCATTTGACGTTAGAGAGTCGTGCTTTATAACGACTTGCCCAAGGATTTCCTGGCACACAACCCCCGACTCCAGATCCTGTCTGTGGCCTTTGGCGACTTCAATAAATACAACATATATATTCAGAGCAGTACGTGCAACTGCCTGCGGGCCTGTTGGCACACAATCCTGATTTGGACAATTGACACTGAAAGGAGAGGTGCTGCGTTTCTGTACCGGCGGATCTTCTGCGGTATACACCGCGGCTTGCACCATTGGCGGTGTCTTGCAACGGATGAGTCTTGCTTTGCCTTGCCCAGTGTGTGTGGTGGCGGGCGGGATCGTGATGCAGGTACCCATTCTGGTCCTGTTCCCGGTGGCTCCGCGGTTCTTCGTACAGGGCATTACCATAACCGGTTTCGGAGGACGCTGAGCAAGAAGTTCCTCAACACGGAGCAGGAAAACACAAGAAAATTAGCTCTGACAAACTGTTTTCGATTATCCTGTCTAGGGAATTTTGTTTTCCAGGGAAGCTAAACTAAAATGGTGAAAGAGGATTCCATGGTTTTCTTTGCTTCCATCCCGGTCTATTGTTGCTTTAACAGAACAGAATTGGGTTGGAGGTATTGAGGAAACTTTGTACGTGTCTCTACCCCCCCCCCCCCCCCTTAAACTTGCACTAGACCACAATTTTTCAGGGAAGTGTTTTGCTTTCCTGTTCTTGTGTCCCCAAAATCCCTCACGGAGACGCGCGGACAGCTCGGATGATCTCCGAGCCGGCCGCGGGCCAAGATATCGACCCCAGCCCAATGGAGCGGATCGCCTTGTCTGTGGGACCCTGACCCTCCGGAGTGGGTTTTCGGCGCGCTTCCTGCCCCCTCCGCGCAGACAGCTCTCCATACCCACGGGAAGGCCCCATGGCTAAACGTCAGAAGGCCCAATGGCGCTTTGCGCCCACGGGCGGAGGCATCCGGCATGGTTTCAACAACGCGGGAGCCGAGCACTTCCGGTCCGCGCCCGAAGAGAAACTGATCCGCGAAATCATCCAGAACTCGCTGGATGCAGCCCACCCGGAAGTGCAGGACCCGGTGGAAGTGGACATCTTTCTCTGCGATATTGATCCCCAGGATGTTGGTGCCCGGGATCTGAAGAACCACCTGCTGTCCTGTCGCCATATCATGCGGAAAAAGGAGCAAGATGCGGGGGAGAAAGCCTATAACAAGAGCTTGCGCCTGCTGCGCAAGTCCCGCATCCCTGCGTTGGCGGTACTGGACCGGAATACCACCGGTCTCGTGGGCTCCAAATGGGACAGTCTCATATTTGAGGAAGGCATTCCCGCCAAGGAAAGCGAAGGGGCCGCCGGAGGTTCCTTCGGCATCGGCAAGAATGCTCCCTACAACGCCGCGGCGTTGCACGCGGTCATCTACAGCACCCTGTACAGCAGCGCGCGGAAAGGACGGGTGGAAAAGATGGCAGGCCGTGCGGTGTTGGTCAGCCATCGCTGTCCCCAAACCCGGGAAATGCTACAGAACATAGGCTTCTTCACGGATTCTGGGAGAGAGGCAGTTTGGGGCAAAGACATCCCCCGGCCCTTCCGTCTGCAACACACCGGCACAGGGCTTTGGATCCTGGGGTTTCGGCCCGGCAAGCAGTGGCAGGAAAACGCTGTCAGAGCTACGGCCGACAATTTCTTCCATGCTGTCCACAGCCGCAAACTGGTGGTGCACATCAGGGACGCACCGGATGCGAAACCTGATACTGTCCAACACGATACGGTAGAAAGAATCCTTGATACCGGCGCGCGGAAATCGGACAGCCTGTACTTCTTCCGGGCAATACGCCAAGCCGTCGCCGGGACTACCGACCCGGAAAGCCCCATTGGGGCTTTTGACGTGTATGTCTGCCAGGACGATCAGGCTCCCAATCGGGTGGCCTATGTGAATCGACGCGGCATGCTGATCACCGCGACCAAGGAACGCAGAAAGAGCAATCCCTTTCACCCCGCGCGGGGCGCGGCCACCGGCTGGTCCAATTATGCGGCGGTGGTCATCGCCGCCAACGACAGCACCGACCTGCGGATTCGGGAGATGGAAAACCCGGCCCACGACGAGATAGCGGTAGGGAGGCTGTCCGGCAGCCGGGGGAAGGAAATCAGAGATGCCCTCTACCACGCCAGTGACCAGGTCACGGACATTCTGAAGCGGCGGCTCAGGAGTCAGGAAGAGATTAATCTCAGCAACCTGAGGGAGTTGGCCAGTCTTTTCCCGGATCTGGATCCCGATGTTCCGGGAAACCGCGCGCTGCCAACGCGGACCATCCCGATCCGACCCGATCCCCACCGCATTCGTCCCGCCACGGCACCCGAAGATCCCGACGATGACAGTGTATCGTTTGCCTCCGCCTTGGACGGTGAAGAAACTGGTCTCGAGGGAGGGGGCAAGGGAAAACGCGGCAATGGCCAAGCCCGCCCGGGGCACAAAAGTCGCGTCCAAAAATCGATGCCGCGGGCCATTCAGGACATGGTCATTATGCGTACGGGGCCCGGCGAATTGAAAGTGGCCTTGGTCCCGCAACCGGAACGGAACACCGCGCTCCACATCACGCTGCATCCCGGCGGGGAGGAGTTCCGGCACGCGGACCGGATCCCCATACAGAAAATCCGGACGGTCCAGCCGGAGGCTGTCAAGGTGTCGGCATCCGATGATGTGCTGACCGTAACCCCTCCTGCAAACCATCGGGGGCACATTACGATCTCTCTGGACATTGATCCGGCTACCCCGGCTTCCGGATACCGGTTCTACGAACGCAAGCACGCATGAGCCACCGCAACCACGGTGTGTTTCCGCATCCGGTCCTCAGCCCTCAGCGCCAGGATTACGCGCCCGACTGCCGGTTTGAAGCCGTAGTCGCGTCTCCGGTGTTGACCCCCCAGGGGGACATCAATGTCTCGATTGCCTACCAGGTCGACAGCCCTACCCTGCGTAAATACATTGAGGATGGTCGGGCAGCCTGCATCTCCTTGGTGGAATGTGCCGCTACCTATCGTCGCTACCGACATCGGGTAAACGGGGTACAGGATATTCTGATGCTGAATAGCGCGGAATTGCCGGATACATTTCAGCTCACGCCCTACATTGCGGCCACAGAGGATATCCCCCGATTCTGGGCAGAGGAATTCAGCCCTGTCACGAAAGCGTTGGTTCCCGACGGGATCGCGTTGCAGGCAGGAGCCATTCTGGCGGTCGGCAGGGTGGTGGAAGTCGAGGTCATGAGCGAAGGCAGTTCCATTTTTGATCTGGCGCCCGATTCCGCGGTGCTGGTCGGCACCTTCGCGACCGTCCTGCAAGGGGAGCGTATCGCCATCAATCTGCATCCGGATGATTTCCGGCGGATTTACCAACTGCGGCAGCACCCCCAGCATTTGCACCTTTTGTTTCAGGCCCTGTACCTGCACTCCCTGCATGAAGCCCTGCGCGGCCTGGAAGATCATGGGCAGAGAAGATGGGCCACCGTGCTGCACCGCAAACTGCAAGAACACGGCATTGAGGGGGCAGAGGATGACATATCCCACAACGCCGAAAAATACGCCCAGTTGATCTTCCAGAGACCCTTGGCCCTCATGCTGGATGTGCTGATGCCGACGTCTTCCCATGCCTGATTTCATTCCGGTGCACCGGCTTTCCGACACGGCCTTCCGGACATTGATCAATGCAGCCGGCAACACACCGGAATTGTGGACCGATCCTGACACGGACTTCGCCGCGGTCCTGGCCGCCAACGGAATCGAGGATCCGCTGGAACCGGCCACTGGGGTGAGGGCCCGCGCGCCCATTCACCTTGAGCCGACGGCCAGCGGAGCACCCCGGGGGGCGGACCGCCAGGCCTTGCGCTTTTACGCCAACCTGCAGGGTATGACCCCGGCCCAGGCTGCGGACCCCAATCTGTGGGCCTGGTTCAATCATTTTGCCCTTCACAGGTATGGGATTGCCCGCTGGCCCCGGCGCGGGGAAACCCATTTGACCCAACACATCAAGTTGCATTGGCTGACCGAAACCCGCGGCACTCTCTATGAATCCAACATTGCCGGCAGAACCTGGTGGCTCGCCGACACGTGTCTCAAGGCCGAACGGCATGGGGACGGAGCCTTTGACGCTGCACAGGCCCTGGCCTTGTTCAGCGGCATGGCCGAACGCTATCATTATGCGATGCGATTCGGATTCATGCGCAATCCGTGGGTGACCGCCGAATACGTCCGACTTTTGCTCCATGAAGCCCAAGGCATCAACAGCAAGGGAATCAGGCTTCTGATTCAGCAGATCAACCATGAAGCCGGGGTCCGGCTCATTGACAGTCTGAGCCCGGAGCAGCTCCGCCATCTTTTCGTCAGCACGGCGGAGTCTGTCATGCGCCAGCCGCAATTTGTGACGGATCGCCAATATCTGAAGGGAGTCAAGCCCCTGAAAGTGCTCAGCCTGGGCGCCGGCACCCAATCCACGGTGCTGGCCCTGATGGCCGAACAGGGGTATGCAGACATGCCGCGCCCGGACTTCGCCATCTTCGCAGACACCGGCTGGGAACCCCCCGCAGTCTACGCCCACCTGGAGTGGCTGAAGGCCCAGCTGTCCTATGAAGTGGTCACGGTCACGGCGGGGAACATCAAAGAAGATTTGCTGCAGGGCCGAAATCCCCGCGGGCATAGATTTCTGGACATCCCCACGTATCTGACCTTGCCCGACGGCAGGGCCGCCATCGCCAAAAGGCAATGCACCAGCGATTACAAACTGGATCCCATCCGCCAGGAGCTCCGCCGACGCCTGGGACTGGAACCGGGCCGGCGGGCGCCCAAGGAAAAGCAGGTCGAGATGTGGCTGGGCATCAGCAAAGACGAAGAGGTGCGCCAGAAACCCAGCCGCGACGAGTGGATCACCAACCGCTGGCCCTTGGTGGAAAGAGGATACAGCCGAGGCCAGCTGCATCAATGGTTTCGGGACCGGTATCCGGATCGCGCCCTGCCACGCAGCGCCTGCATTGGCTGTCCGTATCACGGCAACCGCGAATGGAAACAGCTCAAGGAACACGATCCGGTCTCGTTTGCCGAGGCCGTGCATGTGGATGAGGCCTTGCGCCAGCAGCCGCATCTCCAATCATTGAGCAAGGGACAGGCTTTCCTGCACCGGAGCCGCATACCTCTGGCGGATGTGGATTTCAGCGCTGTGCAGGACTATGTCGATGCCATGTTGGAAGAATGTGAGGGCCTCTGCGGCATCTGAACGTTGTTCCACAAACTGACTGAATCGGCGGCCCCGAGGACACCGTCAAGATGGAAGCCAATATCAAGAGCGTGAGAAGCCTTTTTAGCGGCCCGATTTCCTATCGCATACCTCCCTTCCAAAGGCCATACTGCTGGAATCTGGAACGACAGTGGGAGCCGCTGTGGGAGGACATCCAGCGGCTGGCAGAACGGCACGGCAAAGAAGGTGGTGTTACGCCCCACTTCATGGGGGCGATAGTGTTGCAGCCACTGTCTTCTGCCACCGGCGAAGTGGTGAAACGCTTTGTAATTGATGGACAGCAGCGTTTGGTGACGATTCAACTACTCTTGAAAGCGGCCGAAATCGGATTCGGCACCCTGCACCAAGACGACAGAATGAAGCGCATTGGCGGCATGATCCAAAATGAGTCGTACCATTCAGGCGATGACGGCGACAATTTGGTAAAGGTCCGCCAAAGCCATGACGGCGATCGGCAGGCCTTTCAGGGCATCATGAATCAATATGGGGAAAGAGCGGTACGGGAAACTCAACTGGACAAGGCGTTCCGCTTCTTCAGGCAGAGCATCGAGACATGGTTGCAGAGCGAGCCCCTTGTGCAGGACCAGGACTGTCGAGCGGAAAGGTTGGAGGCGGCTTTGTCGGACCATCTGCAGTTTGTGTCGGTGGATCTGGACGACGGCGAGGAGCCCTACACCATTTTTTCGACTCTCAATGAACGAGGCGAAATCTTGGGGCCTTCCGATCTGATCAAAAATATGTTGATGCAACAGGCCAGAGTGGGGGAAGACGAAGAGAAGGCGAGCAAAATTTGGGGCATCTTTGAAGGGGATAGGTGGTGGTCTGAACAAACCCGTGAAAACAACCTGAAGCGAACGCAGGCAGATCGGTTCTTTGACCACTGGCTTACGGTACGCAAACGCGGTGCCACGAGACAGCCGGCTCGCTTGGCGGCCGACTTCAACAATTTTCTGCTCACTGTGGACAAGGAAGGGGGACAAAGCGTCAAAGACATTGTCGACGACCTGAATCACGGTGCCGGAATCTACCGACAAATCCAAAGGGTCCAACTTGCGGACGCGTCGGCATCGGAGTCGCTGCAACGAATGCACGACTTGAACATTGGGGCACCCATGCCGATGATGCTCTGGCTCTTTGCCCACAAATTCTTGTCTCTGGAAACAAAGCGGTTGGTCTCCAAAGTTGTTGAGAGCTATATCGTCAGGCGGAAATTGATGAAGTGGCCAGCCAATGGTCTGGTCGATGTGTTTGCGGCTCTCGTGCGCAAGGTGCATGATGTCCAAGAGGAGGATCTGGCCTCCACGGTGGTGGAGCATCTCTTTGAACAGTCCAACAGACTGCGCTGGCCGGGCGACGAAGAGATCAAAAACCAGTTGGTTTCACAAGCCATGTCAAAACAGAAGGCTGTGCAAAAGTCGATTTTAGTGGCGGTGGAACGGCATCTGCGATGTGGGAAGGCAGAACCTCTCGGCGACACGCGTCAATTGACTTTGGAACATATCATGCCTCGGGGTTGGCAGAAAGAAAACTGGCCCTTGTCTGCTTGCAAGACTCCCGCACGAATCGAAGCAGGCAGCCGGGACCTCGCTGAACAGCGAAACCGCCGAATTGATTTCATTGGCAATTTGACCCTGATTACCCGAAAACTCAATTCCAGCACCGGAAACAAACCTTGGCTGGAAAAGAAACGGGACTTGGCCCAACACAGTGTATTGAGAATCAACAGAAGGCTGCTGGAAGAGGCACCCGATGTCTGGGATGAACAGGCCATTGAAATGCGAAGCCAGGAATTGGCTCACGTGATACTTGAAGTCTGGCCAGGGGTTGATGAATATAAGGTGCGACTGGGATCGCATTGATGCTTGGTCATGGGAGTCGAGCAGGGGAGCGAATGAAGAAAGAGATGGCCGATTCCCAGCCATCTTTCTTCGCATCCTGCCGCGATGTGGCCTGTTGGCGGAAGCCTTGGCCCTTCAGGTCCCCGTACATGGCTTCCGTCGCTGGATTTACGTCTGCCGCATGTAACTTTCTGTTTCCCATCCATTGCAATTGCAACGGATAGCAGCTGTAACCGGCAAATCTGTTCTTGCCAATCCTGTAACGCTACTGCTAAAAGTCGTTGAGATAGTCAACGACTTGAGCAAAACCTCTGGAATTCCAATCCCACACCCCGTTTTCGGCAGATTCACCCAACCGAAGACCGGGCTCTCTTCTCTGCCCGACACTTGGCCGAGCCCTATGCGTTTGTTTGGAGAAGGGCCCGACAGCCAAGTATGCACATACCTTCGCTATGGCAAGCTGGTTTTCGGCAATTGCACCACCAGCGTCTGCAATGCATCCGATATATTGTTCGATGCAAGACATTTCCGGTTGATCTTGGATGGACCGGAGACACAGTTCTTCCAAATTCCCTTCCGACTTCCCGTCAGGCAAGATTGCGATTGACACGGTCAGAATGTCCTTCCGAAAAAACTCCCACGGCTGTGTCGGGTTGGGCAGCCCAGCCGCGGAAAGTGCAGTTTGCACGCTTTGGAATGCACCGGTCGGGTGCCTGTCTGCGTCCCGCACTATCCCCAGTCTGCGCAATTTCGCGAAACCCCGCGCGCGAATCAGTGTGTATTGCAGGAATCCACGAAAATTGGATTTCCCGCCTACCGCAGAAATTTGGATGTCGGTCCGTTGCAGGTAGCCAAGTATTGCTGCGAAGAACCGGGCATCGTTGATCCCCTCAACCAGCAAAAGCGCTTCACTTTCCAAATCAGTGAATTGAAATTCACGGAGATTTCCGGGTGTCACCGCACTTCCGCTCCGTAATCCAGCGTGTAATCCAGGGCGTCAAACGGATAGGTAGTAACTTGGTGTCTGCCATCTTGCAATTGCAAACGGTGGGCATGCAGATCTTGGGATTGCTCCGCCTTGAATGCATCCCGGGCCGCCTTCACACACTCCAGACTGTGGGTAGTGGCGAATACTTGCACATCGAACATGATCGCCAGCTGATACAGGCTGCGCCAAACGCTCTTGAGTACTGAGTGATGTATGCCATTTTCCACTTCGTCAATCAGGAGTATGCCCCCCGCTGCTTCATGAAATGACAATGCCACGGAAAGAATCCGTCCCATTCCGTCTCCCAGCATTCCCACTGGAACCAGACGACTTAACCCCACATCCGCGTACAACATGGGGGGGACCGAAGCAGCCAACGTCGCCAGACGTCTTACGCGACCACTGATCGCGTTGAGACTGCGCACGATGACTTCAGCTTGTCCCTCCATCTCCAACTCACTGAATTTCTTTGCATCCATTTCGGGGTCAGTGCGGTGTCGCGCTGACAGGAACACACAGGACGGAGAATCGGGCGGAGTTGCAAGTTCGGTCTGCATGCCTTCCCGTCTCAAAGTCATCTCGGCATTGGGCCCCATGTCCATAGGGCCAGTGTCGGCTTCAGTCCACCAACCGGACGACACGAAGCGGCGGCCATGTTCATCGGTATATTCGAAGACCAGCTGGGTTGTGGACGTGGAGAAATTTCCAGGTCCACCTGCCAGAGCAAGACCCCCATTGCCTTCCAGCGGTTGGGTCAACCCCCGCTCCAGGGGACGGGAGCCAATCTTGAGCGTGCGGGGATGACTGTTCCAGTCTCCCTGCACGCTCAACTCTATTTCTCGGGCCGGATCGAAATTGTAGAAGAAATCATGCATCAGGCGGGCCGGGTCAGGTTTGGGCAACCTTCTGATGCGACCCAGATGGACACTTATGTCTGGTCTGCCAGGAGCAGTATGTACCCTCAATGCTTCCAGCAAGGCCGTTTTCCCGGCATTGTTGAAACCTGCGATCAAATTGACCCGGGCCATTGACTCAAAGGTCAATTCCTCGAAGCATCGGAAGTTTCTGACGTCAATGGAGTAATACATGCTGGACGATTCACATCCGTAAACAATGGCTTTGAAAAATTGTGCCCAAAGTATATCCGCGGGAGAGTCTGTCCTCCCACCTGACGGAATGGTTTATCTGCCGCGGACCGGCCCACTGCGTGCTGTATCGAAGCGGTACAGTGGGGAGGGGAAATGGGGATCCTGCGCGACAGAGATGCCGGAATCAGTCCGTATCGAGCCTGCCTTGGCAGCTATGGCTTCTGCAGAGGCCAGCGCATGGCCCCAAGACCGGACCTATGTTCTGCGCAAGAACTCGATCAACAGGCGGGCGGTTTCCACGGGTTGCTCCTGTTGCACCCAGTGGCCGGCACCGGCCACCATGTGCACGGCCCGCATGTCCGTGCAGGCCTCATGCTGCATGCGCTCCAGGGCACCAGGGCTTTGATAGCTGCCCCAGTCGTGGGCGCCGGCGATGAACATCGACGGTTGGTCGATGCTCCGACCCGCAAAGAGCTGCTGTTCGGCCATGCCGAGGCTGCCCGATCGGTAGTGATTCAGCCCGCCCTGAAAGCCAGTGCGCTCATACTCCTCCGTATAGACTGCCAACTCCGAGTCCGGGAGCCAGGCATTGGCGGCGATCTCCGCGGCCGAAGGCATGTGCTGGGCTACGGTCTCGGCCATGCCGTCGGCTAGGTCCATGATGTAGTAGGTGGGCATTTGCCCCATCTCGAACGCGGTGGCTGCCGCTAGGCGAAACGGCCGGTTGGCCTTCCAGTCGGCACTCTTGTAATGGTAGTAGCCGCGCAAAAAGGCATGGAGGCCTTGGGGCGCGTGCCACATGTTGGCATTGGCTTCCCGCGTCCGGTAGTAGTGCTGGTAATGCTTGCGGGGACGCTGGAGTGCCGCCAATTCGGCGCTGAGGGTGAGACTGGCCGCGGCGGTGGGCGTGGGAGTGGGCAGGGTGGCCGCGGCGGCCCGCGGCAGCGTGCCAGTACCGCCAAACGGGGCGCTCATCAGCACCACCGATATGAAAACATCGGGTCGAATCACGGCACACCAGGCGGCGATCGACGAGCCGAAGTCGTGGCCCATGACCGCCACCGACCGGTATCCAAGCGCGGTCACCAGGCCCAGGGTATCGCGGACGACATTCAGGCGGCGGAACGACGCCAGGTCGCCGTCGTAGTCGGCGTCCCAGCCGGTGGTGCGGCCATATCCCCGCATGTCAGGCGCAAATACGTGGTATCCGGCGTCGGCCAGCGGTCTCATCACGCGGCGCCAGCTGTACGCCAGCTCCGGGAATCCATGGAGCAGCAGCACTCCGGGCCGGTCGCCGCGCTGGAAGCCGGCTTCCAGCACGTGCACCCGCAGGCCGTTGATATTGTGCACGAAGCGGGCACGGATGCCGTCCGGCAATACATTGGCACGCAAGGGGGCCATATCCATCACACACATGTCCGGGGTATTGCTGCGGTAGTGCCCCATCTGCACTACTGGCAGAGTCGGCCTTTCCGGCTCTGTCGGGAATGAGAGAGCAGAAGGGATACCGAGGGCGCGCATAGAATCCAGAGTTTCTCTGATTCTACTCGCGCTCTGCGCTCCTGTTGGTACTTTCTGTCTCCGGTGCGCGCGGGACTGGCCGCCGCTTCGCCGTCTGGACCGCAGGGCGTGAAGCGGCACCCGCCTGTCGGCCCCAATCTGCTCGGGGGAAAGCACTCTGCATCATGCAAGCCCGATCTGTCAACAGTCCTGCGGGCACGGTATATGATTCCTTGGGACACGGTCAGAATATCCACGCGTACACAAGCAGGACACCATGACAGATTTCGTCTGGAGCATTGACGATGCCGGGACAGGAGGCAGTCGCATGGTGGAATCCCTGCGGCGGACCACGGAATTCTTCGATGCGCACGGTATCAAATCCACCTGGTTTACCGTGCCCAAATCCGGCGGCAACCCCATGTCTGCTGCCTGGCAGGAGGCGCTCTTGGCGGCTCAGGCGGCAGGTCACGACCTGCAGCTCCACGGCCTGACCCACGCGGACTGCTACGAGTTCGGACCCCCGGCGTGGCCGGCCACCATCATTCTGCCGACACTGCAGTCCGAATACGAAGAACGACAGGACGAGTTGATCCAGCGGTATACCGTGGCAGCCCTGCGCGCCCGCATGGAAGAGGGTCTGGATATCTTCGATCGCGCCTTGGGCATCCGGCCCACGGTGTTCCGGGCACCCTGTGGTGCCATCTCCAAACCCATGTTTGCCGCCCTGCGCGCAGTCGGACTGCAATTTCATACCTGTCGGTACATCAGCGGCACCGGTTACGCCCACCTGCCCCACAACAGCGGCAGGATTGCACAGGCCTGGGTCGATGAAATTCCGCCGCGGCCCTTTCGCTGGTATCACGGCATCATCGAGGTCCCGATCCTCAACGAATACACTTGGCGGGGCGCCGGCCGATTCAGCGACGCGTTCGTGACGTTGGCCCGGCAGGACTTGACGCGGGCGAGTGCAGTCAGTCCCGTGGTCGTTATTCTGATGCACACCCACGGCATAGCCGACGACTATGACCATGCATTCCGCCTGATTGATGCCGTCGTGGAGCTGGTGGGCCGCCAAGCCGGTGCGCAATTCGCCACGTTGGGTGAACTGGCCGCGTCCGGTGCGTTGCTGCGGGCCACTATCGAGGAGGGAGCGGATTTCCTGACTGTATGACCAAGGCTGTCGTTGGTCAAGGGCAACGTCAGGGTCGGCAGCAACGCTGTCTGTGGTGGCGGGACCAAGAGCCGCCGCCCGGCAGTGTCCGGTGGTGACATCCGGGCACTGTCGTGATCTGCGCCGTCATCACGCGACGGTCCTCCAGCTCTACAACGGACAAAATGCACCCCGTTGCCCCACATGGCTTCGACAGTCGCGATGGTCCTGTTAAGATAAGACCTCCAGAGTGATGGTGGCCCATAAGCGATGGCGCCCCATTATGAAAGAGAAATTCACTAAGGATGAGGAGGCTGTAATGTCACCTGAAGTCAATCGCCACGGGATCTCGCGTCGGACTTTCCTGAAGCGGGCCGCCTTCCTTGGGGGTATTGCGGGCATGGCTGCCCTGGCCGGTTGTACGGCACCCGCGGCGCAGGAAACCGGAGACGGTGCCGAGCCGGCGGCGGCCACTTGGGAAGTGGTGTACTGGAAGCCGCCCCACAGCGCGAAAGCGGCCGAAGTGTGGGAGCCCCTGTTGCAGCGTTTCATGGACGCCAATGCGGGTATCACCGTGGATCATCAGGTCATACCCTGGGGCAACGTGGACGAACAGTTTACGGCGGCGTTTGCCGGCGGCGAGCCGCCGGACGTGTTCTATCTGCCCGACGAGTGGTATCCCAAGTATGTGAATCAAGGCCAGATTCTGGACCTGACCGACCGGATCATCGACTGGAAGGACAACTACATCGAGTCGGCCTGGAATATTGCCACCTACAAGGGCAGCACGTGGGGCGCGCCGTTCCTGGGTGTGGTGCAGGGCTGGCTCTGCAACCAGACATTGTTCGATGCCAAGGGACTGGACATTCCGACGAACTGGGAAGAGTTCCGACATGTGGCCCAGGCAATGACGGACACCGAGGCTGGCACCTATGGCATCAACGTCTCGGCCAGCTCGACCAACTGGGTCGTGATGATCCCGCTGCTCGCGGCGGGCGGCGCCCAGCTGCTGAGTGACGATCTGACCCAGGTCACCGCCAACACCGAGGGCGGTCAGGCGGCCTTCCGCGCGTTGCTGGAAGAGATCACCTTCCAGGACCAGTCCAGCATTCCGATTGGCTTCACCGGGGACCAGCGCCGCGACCTGGGCTTCAGCGGCAAGATCGGCATGACCTGGGTCGAGAATTCGGGCATCAAGGCGCAGTGGCGCACCGAGGCCCCGGATTTGGATTTGAGCATTATTCCCATGCTGCAGTTGACGGACGACGGCAAGAATGCCAGCTGGGCCAATATCGGCTTCATGTTCATGGCGTCCAGTTCGGCCGCAAACGAAGGCGCTTTTACGTTCCTGGAATATCTGTCCACAGATGAGATTCAGGTGGATTATGTTCAAAAGAGCGTGGACCTGCTGCCCCTGAAAAAGAACATCCCGCCGCTGGACGACATTGATCCCATCGTCGCCGAAATGGTGTCCTGGCTGGACCTGGGCTATGGCGTGGGCACGCAGATCAGCATTCGCTGGCGCGAGGCCACCAACTCCCTGGTGCAGGAGTCCCATGCGGTCATGAGCGGTCTCAAGACGGCCGAGCAAGCCCTGTCCGCTGTGGAAGCCACGGTCAATCCCGTTTTGGACGGCCAGTAGTTCCGATCGCAGGGTGCCACGGCACCACCACAGCGCGTGCGCATTTCCGGGCCAGGCCCCTGGGACATACAAAACGTCCCAGGGGCTTGGGTTGCGCCCGGAAGACGCGTCACGGGACCCGGCCCCTCGGTTTCCGCCCAGGCCGAGGTTGGCAACCGCAATCCTGAAGCGGGCGAACTCGGGTCTGTAGGGCGCGGCAGTCCGGGAACGGTGGGGGCGCGTGCGCGGTGGCGGCCGGGTCTGGACTGAGAATTGCCGGGCAGTGCCGGCGGCGACCGGGATGCGAGCCTCAGGCCAACGGATCCCGCAGACATGCCCGCGCGGTGCCGGGACCCGCGGCCGGCATCGGAATCCTGTCCTGCCTACACTCAGGTAGAATGTCATCTCCCGGAGGACCTGAAAGCGGGCTTTCCGCCCGGGTCGGGGCTCGGACTGTTGCGGGGCCGCCCGCTCTCGTCCCCGGAGTTGCCGATTGACAGGTCTGCACAGGCATGCCGTGCCCGCGGGCGCGGTGTGGCGCCGTTTTGTCCGCTTGTGAATGTCTCTGTCCAGGGTTTCTGCTAAATGGAAATCGCTTCCTCCGTCCCAACCCCGGAAAGTTCGATTGCGCGCGTCGGCCGTCGGATCTCGACCCGCAAGGTCAAAGAGACCTTGTTGTGGTACGGACTGCTGTCGCCCAGCCTCCTGATCATCTTCGGCTTTTCCACGGTGCCCTTGTTCTGGAGCCTGTACTACTCCTTGACCCAAGGCAGCATGTTGGGTCCCAAGACCTTTGTCGGTCTGGAAAACTACGTGCGGGCGGCCCGTCATCCCATATTCCTGCTGACATTGAAGAATACGGCCTACTATGCCGTGCTCACCGTGCCCACGGTCATTCTCCTGGCCATCATCGTCGCCATCGTGGTATTCCAGATTCCCAAGGGCCAGGGCTTCTTCCGCGGCACATTCTATTTCCCCCTGATTACCCCAGTGGTCATTGCCGCGAATATCTGGGCGTACATCGTGAATCGGGACTTCGGGCCGCTGAACCACATTCTGGGCTGGTTTGGCGTGCCCGCCATAGACTGGCTGGGGAGCCCAACCTACGCCATTCCGGCTATTGTCATGATGGAAATCTGGCGGGGTTTCGGATTCTACGTGATTATTCTGTTCGCCGCCCTCCAGGCGATTCCCCGCGAGATGTATGAAGCGGCGCGCATCGACGGGGCCCAGTTCTGGCGCATCATTGGGAGCATTACTCTGCCGCTCCTGCGGCCCGCCCTGGGTTTCTGCTTCATCATGGCCACCATATTCAATTTTCAGCTGTTTGATGCCGTGTATGTGCTGACCAAAGGCGGCCCGGCCTGGTCCACCTCCACCGTCAGCTGGTACGTGTACCAGCAGGCCTTCGAGTCGGACAATATCGGCTTTGCCAGTACCATGGGGATTGTATTGCTGGTGGTAATCCTGACTCTCTCGCTCATTCAGTTGCGCTTCTTCCGCAGTGACGTTGAATTTTGACCCGGAGCCGTGCCTTGATCTCCGCGTGGCCGTCGCCACGGGACGCGCGCCGTGGTCCACCGCGCGCCGGACACGGGCCCCGTTGAAAAGGAGCCGATGATGGCTGCGAGCTTCGGCAGCATGCGTTCCAAGCGCGCGACCCGGATCTGGCAGGGCGCGTTTTTTGTGGTGCTGATCGCCATGTCGGTGGCCACCGTGGTGCCGTTTCTGTTTATGGCGTCGACCTCGTTCACCCAGTCGTTCACCATGATGACGTATCCTCCGTCCCTGATTCCGGAGAATCCCTCGCTGGACAATTTCTACGAGATCATCTTCGTGTTTCAGAAGGGGTTGTTTCCGCGCTGGTTCTTCAACACTGTCTTTACGACGGTCCTCATTACCGGCGGCAGCCTGCTGCTGAACACCTTGTCCGGCTACATCTTTGCCAAAAAGAGCTTCTACGGCCGGGACCTGCTCTTCACGCTGCTGCTGGCCACCATGATGGTGCCGGTGGCCGTGGTCCTGATCCCCTCGTTCCAAATCATCCGGGTCTTCAAGCTGTTCAACACGTATTGGGCTCTCATCATTCCGGCGCTGGCCACGCCTTTCGGCATTTTCATGATGCGGCAATTCATCAGCAGCCTGCCCACCGAAATCCTGGAAGTGGCCAAGATCGATGGCGGCAGCGAACTCCGTATCTTCTGGTCCATCGTCATTCCGCTTTCCACGCCAGGCATGGCGGCGCTCGGCATCTTTACCGTCATGAACGCGTGGAACGCGTTTCTGTGGCCGCTCATTGTGCTGCGGGCCAACGAAATGCGCACCCTCGTGGTCGGTCTGGCCACGGTCCAGAGCGAATTCAATATCAACTACGGTCTGGTCATGGCCGGCTCCGTGTTGACAGTGCTGCCCCTGCTCGTCATTTATCTGGTGTTTCAGCCGTACTTTGTGGAAGGCCTGCGCATGGGGTATGGCAAATAAAGCGGCCCGCGCCCCCTGGCCGTATGCTGCCGGGTTGTTCCCGGTGGCCGCGGTGGCCCGGTCTTCCTGTTGCGAGGTGTTTCTGCATGACTCGATTCATTGCCGCGTACGACACGGAAATGGCCGGTGCGTGTCTCTCGGCCTGTGGTCCCATCCGCGATGTGCATGCCGCCTATGATTTTCCCGCCACTTTTTTCATTGTGGGCCAACGTCTGGAGGAGGAGGGTCGGGCCTATCGCAGCCTGCTGGGAGATGTTCCCACCTTTGAAATCGCGTCGCACACGTATTCGCACAGAATGCTGCGCGATCATCCTTTTTGCGGGCCGGCGCCCAGCCCGGAAGCCCGGTTGCAGGAACTCCGGCTGGGCAGAGAATGGGTGGAGCAAACCTTTGATCGTCCCTGTCGGGGCCTGCGGCCCGGTTGCGGATTCGCGGAAGGGTTGCGCGGCGATGCCTGGCTGTTGCGCCACGTGATCGCCACCGGCTTCCAATATGTCAGCTCGATCCTCTGGGGGCCCGAAACCACGCTGCCGGCCCTTCTGGTCGGGCCCTCGACCTACGCCGAGGACGGATTTCCCGCGTTGTGGGAACTCCCGGGCCATGGCTGGCACGAAAATCTGCTGAAGGGCCACAACCTGACGGATCGGGTCCAGCGCATACTCGCCTGGCCACCGCAATTGCCCGAAGCCATTCCCTCCAGGCCGGTCACGACTCCGGAAGAGGAATTTGCCATCCATCGCATTTTTGTGACACGGGCCGTGGAGCTCGGCTTGCCGTACGTTTCGCTGATTTGGCATCCCTGGTCTCTGCAACGCTTCGACCCGGACATGCGCATGCTGAAATTGCTGTTTGCCTTCGTGCAGGAAAGCGGTCTGGAAGCCACTACGTACGAGCAGGAGTGGCAGCGAGCCGCGCAGCGTCATCCGATCGCGTAGCCCACCATCCTGCCATGCATTGCAAAGATACGGCGCCCTTCGATGTCGCTCCCTCGGAAATGAACATGCAGGGTTGCCTCAATCCCCTGTAGGCAGTCGTCCAGCTGCAGTTTCCTGTTGTGCGCATTGCCGGCCGGTGCATTTTGGGATCTGCGGGAGCAGGTCGAGCGGGCGCGTGCCCGAAGCTCCGGTTGGCCAAGATCAGATGTTGCCGCATCGGCCTTGGGTCACGCTCCGGGCTGGCCGTTTTGGGTTGCCGTTTCCAGGCGGTGTCGTCCCAGGCACCCTTCCGGGGCTGGAGGCTCACAGGCTGCGCAAGGCTTCGGCCGGTGTCACGCGGCGGGCGCGCCAGGCCGGGTACACACCGGACAGCAACCCCACGGCCACGCTGATCCCCAGGGCCAGCAGGACAATGTCCCACCCCAGCGCAGCCGGAATGTCCAGCAGTCGGCGCAGCACGAGGATGCCATAGGCACCGACTCCCAGCCCAAACAGCCCACCTACGGTACACAACAGGACGCTCTCCGGCAGAAACATAACGGTGATGTCGCGTACGCAGGCCCCCGTGGCGTAGCGAATGCCAATCTCCCGGGTGCGCTCGCCCAGACTGACCAGCATGATGTTGGTGACTCCGATCCCCCCCACCAGACTGATCGCCGCAATGGTCACCAGGAACGCGTTCCTGGAAGCCGTGATTTCACGCAGGGCTTCGTGCTCGGCCGCCGCCATCGCCACTTTGAAGTCATCGGGTTTTTCCAAATTGCGCGGGGCAATTTGAGATTTGCCAATTCCTCGGTACCGAGGTAGGGGAGTTGCGCGGAGACAGGACAAGTGCAGATAGACCAAACTGTCACCATCCGAGACTGCAATGGGTCAAGCTCTGTCATCTTGAGAGATAGGGCGATTGCCTTTTGATTTTCCTGCCACAGGATCTCCAGCAGTTTGATCCGATACTTCCGGTCCCCAGATGTCTTGCGGCGCTTGTGGGCCATGCCAAGGGGGCGGTTTTTCCTGTTTCAGTACATTCAGGGCGATACGCTGCAAGATGGTCCTGTTAGTAACCATTGGTGCCAGTGGTAGCTCAGAGGCTGCACTGGGCGATGGAGAGCCTGACCACCCCGTAGTCATCCGGCTGCAGGCCATGCCACTGCGCCAAGAGGTTGCACAGGGCCATCAGATCCCCCAAATGCGACCGGAAGCAGTCCCCGACGCAATGACACCTCTGCTTGATGTGGCAGACTGCGGTGAGCAGGGACCGCACGGTCTCGACCTGCAGGTGCCCGTGCCACTCCCTCCGCCGGCAGCGCTGGCTGTCCGCGATCCCGCGGTGGTGGGACAGGCCCATCTGCCCATCTGGGTGGGACTGCGCCCTTTCCGGACCGGGTGGATCAGTTCGATCCCGTAGGTGTCGACGCCGCCGAGCAGGGTGGGCGCGGCCAGGAAGCGGGTCCGTCCCCGCGGCGTGGGTCTGCAGATGTCGGCAGAAACGCGTGCGTGCGGGCCGCGTGGGGCACAGGTTCCGGTGGTGGGCGTGCAACCACCGGTAGAAGGCCCGGGTGCCCACCCCTTGGAGAGCAGAAAACCCGCTTCATCTTGGACAGTCTGCACTGGGGGCTGGGGGCACCCCGTGGGCGCGCGGCCGTGATGAGTTCCGGATCCGCGCGCCGGATCAAGGCTATGCCTACCATGCAAGGCGGCCCCCAAAAGGCGGTGATGATCGCGGCTGGAGCATCCCGGGACAGGGAACGCTTGTCGGGTTTGGCAGCCCGGATCCGTGTGGCATAGGCCCCGCCACGGTGGTGGGAGACAGGTGGGCAGTACCCGCACGGATGCGATGGCGCCCGGCTGTCGCGTTAGGCGGCGGGTGAGAGCTCTCAAGACCTGCACCGCGGGAGGTCACGGTCGCCCATCCGACGATTCTGTTGTGACTGTGTATGCGCTTTCCTAGTTGCGGCACCACGGTGTCAAGCGGACACACCGGCCTCACGCATGGCTTCCAAGGTTTCATGACAGGCCGCCAGAGGATGGTAGTCCGTCTTGGTGGCCGGGCTTTTGAGATCATCGTATTTCTGATTGTCGGCATTCAAGACGCGGTACCAGGCCCCGTATTGGTGATCGACAAAGTGGCGGTCGACAAATTCCCACACTCTGTCGTACCAGGTCCAGTAGCGGAGGTCGCGGGTGCGGAGCGCCAGGAGGGCGGCCGCGGCGAACGTCTCGGCCAGGACCCAGTAGTAGCGGTCGGTGTCCAGGATGCGACCGTCGGGGGCAAAGGTGTAGTGCATGCCGCCGCGCGGGGTATCCCAGCTTTTTGCCAATGCGGTGTCAAAGAGACTGCGCGCCCGCTCCAGCATCCAGGTTTCGGGACGATGCCGTTCCAGGATCAGCAGCAGCTTGGCCCATTCCGCAAAGTGGCCGGGCAGATACCCGTAGGGTCGGAACAGGTTCTGGGGATCGTCCTTGTGATAGTCCCAGTCATGGGTCCAGTCGGTACGGTAGTGCTCCCAGATCAGACCGTCCGTCTTGGCGGCCAGATCGACGCAAATCCGCTGTGCCAGCAGATGGGCCCGATTCAGATACTGCGTTGCGCCCGTGGCCTCGTATGCCGCCAGCATGGCTTCGCACATGTGCATGTTGGCGTTCTGGCCGCGGTAGGGTGCGATCGCCTGCCAGTCGTCCGCCTTGATCTCGTCGACGTAGAGTTGTGCCGCTGGCTCCCAGAACCGGGCCTCCAGCAAGTCGTAGACATCGGCCGCCAGCGCCGATGCTCCCGCGACCCCGGCTTTGGCCGCGCCCGCGGCGGCCAACAGCACAAAGGCATGGCCATAGCAGTGACGCGTGCCGTCTTCCACGACGCGACCCTGCAGCACCCAGGCAAAGCCACCATCGGATTGACGATGCAATTCTTGCAGGCAACGCAGTCCGTGGGCCGCTGCCGCCTGGTATGCGGGCTCGTCCAGCACCAGAGAGGCCAGAGCGTAGTTGTACACAAAGCGGCATGTGCCCACCAGATGCTTTGTCATGCGATCGAAAACCGAGCCGTCATCGCGCAGCTGGTTGATGTAGCCACCCAGTTCGGCGTCGATGCAGACGGGATGGTAGAACGACATGATGCTGCGAATGTGATGGCGCAAGAATGCCGGATCGCGAAAAGACATGCCGAATTCCTCCCATGTGCTGACACTGGCTCCCTATCTTGTACCACAGACCCCCGGGTGCAGTGACGAGCCCCCGCCGAGTCTGCCAGGGCCACGCCTCTGGCGGGCGACCGTGTCAGACCCACTCTCGACCTGGAGTGGAATGCCCGACCGACAGGCCCGATGGACAGGGCACGGGCCATCCCCTTCCCGGATTTGGCGATCACCCCATCTCGAGCCTGCCCCTGAGTGCCTGAGACCCCGGCTGCAGTCGCCACTCTGGCCAGTGCACAGCCTGGCACAGGGAAATCTGGCAAGGCAAGCACGCAGGGACCGATGGGGTGCAGCGCACCTTCTGCCGCAGACAACAGTCCCTCCGCAGTAGACCAAGGCTTGATGGTCTGTATCGGGCAAGGCAGGCCAGGTCACTGGGGCAGCCAGGCCCCCCAGGGCTTTCGTTTGCGCAGCCGGGTGCCGAGCGCGGCGTAGACATCCGGCAGATCGAACGCGGCCAGACAGTTTTCAATCAAGCAGGACAAGGGCCAATTGTGCAGGGGACTGTCAATCAGCAGCTCGTAGCTGGGCAGATAGTTGACAATCTCACAGGCGGGCCGGGTCCTGTGCAACAGGGCCGCCAGTGCCACAGGCACGGATCCCAGCCCGCGTCCGACTAGGCTGACCGTGGCTCCCCCATCTTCCAGGAAATCCAGGGCGCGCAACAGGTCAAAAACGCGTTGGCCCAGGTAGCTTGCGCCCATCATGCTGGCATAGCTGGCATACATGTAGTCTGAGCCATAGGGCTCGAGCAGGGTGCGGGAGCCGCAAGTGGAGGGAAAGCTCTGTCCGGTGCCCCGCAGATCGGCGGCCAGAATCCGCTCTCTGTTCCGCAGCCGGCGCTGGAGCCAGGCCAGCTCGGCACAATCCTGTTCACTCGAGAGGTGGCCCACATACAGAGACACGGCTCCTTGGGGGCGACGGCAGAAGTTTTCCAGGTCACCGAACATGGTCAAAATGACCTGGATGCCCGGCTCAGTTTCAATGGCGAATTGATAGCCCTTGTGGATTGGGGGGATGTGACCCCCACTGTGTCGCAGATAGCGATAGTGCGGGGGTGTCTCCACGCAGTCAATCTTCAGGTGCTGCCGCACCGTGGCCACCAGTGCATTGCGGTCAAGACGGGGGCGTTGGGCTTTCATGGCCTGGGCACGTGCCTGGGTAAAGCCAAAGATCTTTTGGCTGCCGAACTTGACCACTTCTCCTTGGGCGGCATGGAGCTGCACTTCGGGAATTTCCTCCATGTCCGGCTCTTGCCACGCGCCATGCAGTCCGGCATGCTTGAGGAAAAACCGATACATCTCCTCTCTGGCATGCTGGTGAAACTCATGCCCCCTGTCGCCGACACTGAGGGCAGCCGAGTCCGGGGACCCCAGCAGGTGGTGGACCTTGCTCAGGTCCGCAAACGCCTGTTGCGCTCCGCGCAGATCGAAAAAGCAGTTCTCTTCCGCCAGAATCAACGTGGGACGGGGGGCATGGGCCAGAAGCAGATCCGCCTCGTCCAGTCCGTATGCCAGCGCGTGGGGTGGGTTCTGCTCGGCATCGGTGGGCAATTCGTTCTCGAGGTTGGAGAGCCAACTGGTGACATAACAGTCGGGGGCCACCATGGTGATCCGGGAATCCAGGGCGGTCACATGGGTGGTCTGGGTGCCGCCGCCAGAACAGCCGGTCACACCCACCCGGCTGCTGTCCGTTTCCGGTCGCGCCAAGAGATAGTCCAAGCCACGTATGGCGTCCCAGACAAACCAGCTGCCGATAAAATCGCCGGTCAGCAACATGCGGTTGCCGATCATGTTGTGGGCTATCGTGGACCTGGGGCCAGGCTCCTGTTCCGGTACGCCTTCCTCGGCATAGAATTGCCGTCTTTCGCCTTGGCAGACCGGATCCAGGATCAGGACGACAAAACCCTTGCGGGCCAGGCTCTGCGCAAAGAATTGGTAGGGGCGATAGGCCTTGCCGTTGTCGGCATGACCGCAAAGACCGAGGACACAGGGCAGCTCCTCCTGCGCCGGGTGTGGAGGCAGGTACAGGTTGGCACTGACCATGAATCCGGGACGGCTTTCATAGACAACCCTTTCCATCCGAAATTCCCCGAAATCCAACGCCCCTGTGATCTGGGCCTTGAGGGCCGTTCTGGCGGGCAGTGCAGGGAAGCAACGCGCGACCTTGGCACGAACCGCCAGGACGTAGGCCTTGGCGTCTGAGGGTGTCCGCAGGGACGTTATTGCGGTGGTCCGTGCCTGCATGATCTGGCGCACTCGGTTGACGGTGTGCTCATGGACCATATGCCCGTAGCGATTCTGGTACATTGTCATGTCTGTTCCTTTGCCTCATCCGTGAGGTACATTTTGCCGTACAGAAAGTTGGCGCGGCAGATCGGGCGAACAGCTACGATGTCCTTGCGTACCCCTTCAGCGCACCGCCTGACCAAGGCTTTCTTTGGTGCCGAGGTCCAGTTTCCTCTACCGACGCGGGGTCCCCGAACAGGAAGCGCAAAGCGCACGTTGCCAACCTGGTCCAGCGCGTCCGCTAAGCACCTAGCATGGGTGGATGTGAAGATGAGGTACACGGTCTCCGTCTCCCGTTTGGACCTGTCTGGAGTCTCCCATGTCTCGTCCCCTGCACATTCATCTCCCTGACCCCAGGCCAACGCACCACCCTGTGGCAGCTGCGCCGCGACCCCCAATGGCAGCCCCGGGCACGGGATCAGGTGGAGATGTGTCTGCTCTCCGCCCAAGGCTGGACCGTATCCCGGCTGGCAGCACATCTGGAGGTCTGTCTGGCCCCGGTGCGGTGCTGGATCCACGTGTGGGAGACCCAGGGCCTGCAGGGGCTGTTGCTACAGGATCCGGTCGGGGAGCGCACACGCTGGCCGCGGCTCTGGCGGTGCAGGGGATCGCGATGCGGCCGCGCACGGTGCGCCAGTATCTGGATCTGCGGGAGCTCGTTACCGGCGTACCTATGCCCCGCGGCGGCACCGACAGGATCCGGCACGGGGCCCAAGCCCGGGCCGAACTGGCCGAGTTGAAAAAAGCCGATGCCGGCACCCTGCAGCTTTTCCATCTGGACGCAGCCGGATGCGCCCCCACCTTGCCTCCCACCTCCACCGGGTGCCGACCCGGCCACCGCGGCCACCTCCCCTATGCACATCTCCAGGGCCGCCGCGGGCACGTGATGGCAGCCCTGGCCGCGCCAGGCACCACGCCCCAGCTGGCCGGGACCATCCATGCCGCTTGCCGCCGCCTCCGGCAAGACCTCGCACCTTCATATCCACCCATGCCAAGTGCTGAGAGCCTCTGTGCCAAGGGTCAGGCCAAGCGGCGCAGCATGAGATGCAGCAGGGCCAGGCGGATCCAGGTTTCCGTGGTGGCGGGCAGCTCCTCGTAGTCCTGGCTGAGCCGCCGGCAGCGCCCCAGCCAGCGGGTGCCCGCCAGCGGCAGCCCCTGTGGGGCCCCTCCCGGTCCTGGATATCGGCCGGAGGCACGGCCACCGCCCGCAGCAGTCCCATGGTGTCCCCCAGGATGTGCCGCTGGTGCCCGGAGACCTTTTTGGCGGCGTCATACCCCCACGCCCCCCCTCCCCTTTTCGGTCGTTTGGACCGATTGGCTGTCCCCGAGGGCCGCGCTGGGTGGGGCATCCCGTCCACCGCGGTACCGGACCCGCGGCCGCATTTTTAATCCTGTTGATGCCAAATCAGTGGGCAAAACAAAGGATATTCCAGCAGTTGTACAGCAAGATTCGTTGCAGTATTAGAACTCCACGACATTGAGCCGTTGTGCGGCATCGGCTCTGATCCCGGTGGATCAAGCTTTCCAGAATGTCCAGGCGCGCCTTGTATCTCGATGTGAAATGGGATCAAGAACTTAGAGTAGGATACGGCAATCTAATTCTCAGAAATGAATACATCGATCATGGCTTGTAGTAAATACACTTGTTCTGGTTGGTGAATGGCCTTTCTAAGCACATGTCATGAAATTATATGCCGATTTGAAATTCTGCCTGCTTCGAATAGAGACACAGACCCCTCGATTGCTGGTTGTGCTTGATCTGCCAACCGATGAAAACCAATGGGTGACTGTTACCGAGGATGCACTTGTACTCAAGCATGGGGCCTATTGGCTGAATCTGAAGGGACTTGAGGAAGTGACCAACCAGGAGACTGTCACAGTCTCCATTCCAAAGCAACAACTTTTTGATGTTGCAAGCTTGCACAGACTGATGGAGCAATCAAGGCGAGGCGTTATCGAATGAAAACCAAGATCCGGGACGTGGAAGCTCTGCTTGCCATATCGCCTTCAGCCCTCTCGGCGTATGCCCTGGCTGCCGGTTGGTCAAAGATTGAGACTTTTGGTGAGCATTCCAATGTATTTGCACATGAAAGTTTTCCAGAAGTAATACTTCCTCGGACCCAAGAGCTGGGGGATTACGCTCGTGTTGTATCCAAGCTTATTGAAATATTCGCAAGTGCCGCGGCACTCGACGAACTCTCCTTGTATCGGGAGCTGGTGGCCGCGGACCGAGATGTGATCCGGGTTTGGGTGCCCAGTGCCGAGCCGGGCGTCCTGGGCATGAACGATGGGATCGAGCTTGTGAATGGCACACGCGATATGCTTTTGGCAGCCGCTTGCTCGTTGCAGCATCCCAAACCGCTGTACAGGACAGGCACCAACAGGGTTGCCAACAAATTTCTGGAACAGGTTCGGTGGGGGCAGACCGAGCAAAACTGTTTTGCCATCACATTATGGCCTCCGGTCATTCCACCCGTGGTGCAACCGGCCCTGGACAGAGACTGGGCATCTGAAGACGATCCCTTGGAGAGACGCATTACGAAGCGTCTGACAGAGGCGCTCAAAGCGACTCGCAGGGCCACTGAATTAACCGTGGGCGGCAATACCGGCGCGTTTTCTCAAGCTGTGTCCGATGGTGTCAGTGCCAACCTGTGCGAGGCCTTGGTGCAACTGGTCACACTGTTTCCGACTTTGGAAATAAGCCTTACGTGGGCGCGGACACGGCCCATGGAATCGGTACGGACCGTCCACAGTTTCTACAGAGCAGAGGTTCCAATCCTAAGTGAAGCCGCCCGGTCGTATCGCTGGCAGGAACCGCAGCCGGATTTGCGTCTGGTGGGTTTTGTCAAGAGGCTTACAAGAGACAGATCGGAAACTGAGGGCACCGTCACACTCCGATCCATCATCGACGGACAAATGAAATCAGTCGTAGCTGTAATGAGCCAGTCTGACTACCAGCGCGCGATCCAGGCACATGGCGACAAATCGGTCGTCATTGTTGAAGGAGACCTGGAAAGAATGGGACGACCATGGAGGATATTGAATCCTCAAATTGCCGCAGTCTTGAATATTGAGGATGGACAAGACAATGACGACTAGAATGAAGACAGTTCTGCGGGGTATTTAGGCACAGCTTTTTGACAACAGGTTTGCAGTTGCTATAGGACCCTTTTTCTTCCAGGGCCGACAGAGGATTGGTCACCGTTGGTGCTAGTGGGAGACGAAGTTGTCCAGGGCCACGCGGATCTCCCATGCTGTGAGTGGACCACTTACAGACAGAGGAGGGCTCTCATGGCCCTCGTGGAGTCTGTCCCGGAGTGGTTGTGCTGGGTCGACGACGCCATGCCGGATGCTCCCCACCCACAGCCAAGCCGCGCTGGTGCCGAGTGCACGGGTGACCCTGGGCCTGCTCCATGCCCTCCAGGGGGTGGGCACCCGGGCCTTCCATCGGTGGCTGCGCGTCCACCATCTGGACCTGGCTGCCAGATACAGTCTGTGCACTCAGGTATGTCCCCAACGAATCAGGGCTGTGCAGGGACCCTGCATGCCCACCCGGAGCCAAGGGCATGGCTGTCCATCGAAGCCGATCTTGGGCTGTCATTGGCCTTTGCGAATCTTGCACATCTTCAGGCGGGAAACTGGAAAACACGGGCTGGTGGCTGTGGTTTGACCCGCCCGCCTGTCATGCGTCGGCCGCGACCGGGTACAGGGAACGAGATTCCACCTGCCATTCTTCCAGACGGGCATCCCTTTGGTCCCGTCTGTCTCGGGGAGTCAGGAAATTCACGGCGATGCCCACCACGCGCTTGCCCTTCGCCCGGAACTGTCCACCATAGTTCCGGGCTGTTATCTGCCGCCAAGCCTCGTCCAAGGAGCCGTTCAACTTGAACTCCAAAACCAGAATGGCGGCTTCGGTCTCCAACACCGTGTCGGCGATGCCGCGGCGGGTGCGCACCTCGGAAGCGGGTTGCAGCCCCGGCAGGAACAGACAGGCTGTGTGCAGCAGCAACTGGTAGTGAGACTCATTCCGGAGCTGCGCGTAGGTGAAACTCTCCAGGAGCCAGTCGAAACACTCCACTGCGTCCTCGTATCGACCCTCTGCGAATACCTGCCCCATGCGCGCCTGGTGGGCCGCCAAGGCCTCGGTTTCCTGGTCGTTGCGGCCACTGAAGCTGAGGAGCAGACCTTCCTTGAAGCCAGTCTCCACCTCCCGGTTGGGGTAGTCCAGCCGGGGGTTGTCGGCATGATCGGGTTTCAACGTCAGGAATCCGGTGTGGAACAGCAGGGCCCGCACATTGGGTTTCCCCAAGTGGAAGGTGTTGTGCAAGGCGGCCGGGACCCCCACCAGCTCGCCTACATCGTACCGCTGTGCCTGCATGCGCTGGTACAGGGAATAAGGCACGCCTACTTCAAGCCACGGCCGTTGCAGGCCTGTTGTCCGTATGCCTTCTGCACCCTCGGGCGTGCCCAATGTCTTCAGAGTGTGCAGGCAGGAGAGTGGGTTGTACACCGGCTCGCTGGGTATCGTGAACCGGTATCCGTTATAGTGGTCCCGCAACAGGTTGCGGAGTTCCGCGGGTGTACATCCCAAGTGGTGGGCCCCCACTGCCACGTGGGGTGTCAGGCAGCGGTCGATTTCCTCTTCCGTGAACCCGCAGACGGTGGTGTATTCAGGCGCCGCTGAAATGTCCCACAGGGCGTTCAAGGCGGAAAACAGCCCCGCGTTCCCCAATCGCGTGATGCCGGTCAGGAACACAAACTGCAGGTAGCGGCCGCAGCTCTTGAGCACGCTATAGAATCTGCGCATCTGTCCGATGACGGTCTCCGTCTGTGCGGCGGACGGAAACTGCTGGGTATTGAAACGGTGGGTGACAGGGGCGTCGTACTCGTCGATCAAGACCACCACGTTGTGGCCGTGACGCGCCCGGAGCTGTTGCACCAGGCGGCGCAAGGCCGTCTCCGGGGGTTTCTCTGCCGGCAGAAGATCGAATCCGTGCAGCATGTACTGATCGTCGACCAGGTCCCGCAGACGGTTCTCCAGCCCCTCCGCCTCGTCGGACACGGCCTGCAACAGATCCAATGCGACCACCGGACACTGGGGAATGCGCTCCCAGACCGGGCTTTCCCGGATCGCCGTGCCGTGCAGCAAGTCGTCCCGTTTGCCGAACACATGCCCAATGGTGGACAGGAGCAGGGACTTGCCAAACCGACGCGGGCGAGACAGAAACAGGTATTTCTCACCCGTCTCGATCATGCGGGCAATGAAGTGGGTCTTGTCCACGTAGACCTGATTCTGACTCCGGATCTCCTCGAGATGGGCCAGCCCGGTGGGCAGGTTTTGCAAGGGCCTGTGCGACGCGGGCGAGTCCATGGGAGCGGAAAGTGTCAAGGTGCAGGGCTGGACGGGCAAATGCGTCCCCAGTGTATCAGTCGCCTTTGGATGCCGCAGGGCGATTTCCAGGTCGGTGCATTCCGCCTGGCATGCATGCGCATGCTTGGCGCGGTGTTTGGTGGAAGGTGGTGCGGACCGGAATCCGGCAGACCCGCGGCAAGCCGCTTGGGCGATTTCGCATCTAACGATACAATGGGGGCAAGAACCAGCGCCAAACGGGGTCTGCCAAGATGTTCGCTCTGCCTCTTGGGCAGGCTTGCGGCCAGTGCGACACTGGCCGGCAAGGGCTGGAATCACTTTCACGGGATCGCATGGCCATAGAAATCAAGGGGGATGTTCCGCTGGAATATCCTCAGGAGGAAATTTGGAACGCCTTTATGGACCCGGATTTCATGGCCCGGGTCATTCCGGGATGTGACTCCTTGGTCCCGACGGCGGAACCCAACACCTACAGGACCAATCTCAAGATCAAGATAGGGCCCATCCAAGGCAGGTTCAGGGCCGAGGTGGTCCAGTGTGACATGGTGCCCATGGACCGGTTTGGCCTGCAGGTCACGGCCCGCGGGCCCACAGGGTTCATGGACGGCACGGGCCAGGTGGAGCTGGTGCCGGACGGCAACCATACAGTGTTGCGATATTCCGGTGCGGTCAATGTGGGCGGACGGATCGCGCGGCTGGGGCAACGCCTGGTCTCCACGGCCGCCCGCACCATGATCAGCCGGAGTCTGGACGGGGTCCGGAGTCGCTTGGATGAAGCGCTCCACGCAAGAGGAGCGGCTGCCTGAAGGACGCGCATGGCCGGGGGCGTTGGCAGACCGGCACATCCGCCGTGCGCATGAGCAGGAAAGACAATACAGCTGAAGGGAGATTGAGTATGGGTGTACAGGTAACCATGACCATCAACGGCGAGGCGCACAGTGTCGATGTCGCGGAGCCGCGGATGTTGCTGGTGGACTTCATTCGGGAGGAAATCGGACTTACCGGAACCAACATCGGGTGCGACACCACCCAGTGCGGTGCGTGCACTGTGCATATGGATGGGATGGCGGTGAAGTCCTGCACGGTGCTGGCTGTCCAGGCGGACGGATCGGAGGTGGCCACCATTGAAGGTCTGGCCACGGACGACGTCCTGCATCCCATGCAGCAGGCTTTTTGGGACGAACATGGTCTGCAATGCGGATTTTGCACGCCCGGCATGATCATGGCGGCCACCAAGTTGGTGGAAGGCAACTCGGATATCAGCGAGGAAGAGATCCGGCATGGTCTGGAAGGCAACATCTGCCGCTGTACCGGATATCAGAACATTGTCAAGGCGGTCCAGGTAGCGGCGCAAGCCGCCTGAGGCCACGGAGGAGTTGAACATGCCCAGATTTGTTGGCAAGAGTTTCAAGAGGGTTGAGGATCCCCGTTTCCTGCAGGGGCAGGGATCGTATGTGGCCAATCTGCAGCGTCCCGGCATGGCCTATGTGGCCATCCTGCGCAGCCCGCATGCCCATGCAAGGATTGTCGGTATCGATGCGTCCGCCGCGGAGGCTCTGGACGGCGTGGTGGCCGTATACAAGGGACAGGATCTGATAGACGGGGGTGTGGGCCAGCTGCCCTGTGGCTGGGTGGTGCCCGAGCTGAAGATCCCGGAGCGCTGGCCCGTCGTCCCGGAGCGTGTCCGGCATGTCGGGGATGCGGTGGCCGTGGTGGTGGCCGACAGCCCCTATGTCGCGGAGGATGCCCTGGAACTGATTGAGGTCGATTACGAGCCGCTCCCGGTGTCCTTGGGGGCACGGGCCACGACCGAATACCGGGCCCCGCAGATCCATGACGAGATCCCCAACAACACCGCCTATACCTGGGCCCTGGGGGATGAGGGGGCCATGCGCAAGGCATTTGCCGAGGCCGCGCATGTCGTGGAACTGGATCTGGTCAATCAACGGCTGATTCCCAATGCCATGGAGCCCCGCGCGTGCATGGCGGAGTGGGATGCCACGATGGAGGAGATGACGGTATGGACCACCAGCCAGAATCCCCATCCCATCCGGCTGCTGCTCTCGGCGTTCACCCTGGGCATACCGGAAAACAAGCTGCGGGTGATTTCCCCCGATGTGGGAGGGGGCTTCGGCAGCAAGATCTTTCACTATCCCGAGGAAATCATTGTGCCGTGGGTGGCGCGGGCCATCCATCGCCCCGCCAAATGGGTCTCCACCCGTTCCGAAGCCTTCATGACGGATTCCCAGGGACGGGACCACGTGACGAATGTCAGGATGGCCATGCAGCGGGATGGCATCATCACGGGCCTCCATGTCCAGACCTGGGCAGACCAGGGGGCCTATCTGTCCACGTTTGCCCCGCTGATCCCCACGGCCCTGTCCATCACCCTGTTCTCGGGGCTCTACAAGATCCCCGGCATCTGGGGCGAGATGAAAGGCACCCTGACCAACACCGTGCCGGTGGATGCCTACCGGGGTGCCGGCCGCCCGGAGGCTTCCTATCTGCTGGAACGCATCGTGGAGCTGGGGGCCAAGAAGCTGGGCATGGATCCCATTGCCTTCCGGCGCCTGAACCTGATTCCCGCCGAGGAATTCCCCTACCAGACTCCGGTGGCCTTTCAATATGACAGCGGCAACTACCAGGGACTGTTCGACAAGCTGGAAGAACTGGCGGACTACGGCCAGCTGCGGGCGGAACAGGAGGCCCAGAGGGCCGCAGGCAAGCTCTGGGGCGTTGGGGTCTCCGGTTGCATTGAGGCCAGTGGCCCGGCTCCATCCGCGGTGGCCGGCAGCCTGGGCAGCGCCGTGGGTCTCTGGGAGAGTGGGACCGTGCGGGTGCATCCCACGGGCAAGGTGACCGCCTTGACGGGGTCCCATGCCCACGGCCAAGGGCACGAAACCACCTTTGCCCAGGTCGTGGCGGACGAACTGAACATTGAAATCGAGGATGTCGAGATTGTCCACGGGGATACCGGCCGCATTCCGTTTGGCATGGGCACCTACGGCAGCCGCAGCGCCGCCGTGGGGGGCAGTGCCTTGGTGCGCAGCGCCGAGAGGGTGCGCGAGAAGATGATCAAGATCGCGGCGCATCAGATGGAATCCCGGCCCGAGGATGTGTATTTCGACGACGAGACCCGCACCATCCGGGTCCAGGGAGCCACCGATGAGGGCATGACCTTTGGCGAAGTGGCCTTTGCGGCCTATACGGCCCACGATCTGCCGCCGGACCTTGAACCGGGGCTGGAGGAAACGGCCTTCTTCGACCCCTCCAACTTCACGTTCCCCAACAGCGCCCATCTGGCCGTGGTCTCCATTGACCGCGACACCGGGGAAATCACCCTGGAGAAGTATGTGGGGGTGGATGATGTCGGCAAGGTCATCAACCCGTTGATCGTGGATGGGCAGCTGGTGGGCGGGGTGGCCCAAGGCGTGGGCCAGGCCCTGTGGGAGCACGGCATGTATGGCGAGGATGGCCAGCTGTTGACCGGCTCCATGATGGACTATGCCATGCCCCGGGCAGATCGTTTTCCCACCATTGAGACGGGGCGCATTGAGACTCCCTCGCCCACCAATCCCCTGGGGGTCAAGGGTGCAGGCGAAATGGGCACCATTGCCGGCACGGTCACCGTGGCCAACGCCGTGATGGATGCCTTGGCTCCGCTGGGTGTGGACCATGTCGAGATGCCCTTTACTCCGGAGAAGATCTGGCGGACCATTCAGTCACACAGTGACAGCTAGGCGACAGCAAGGGAGATAGCGCCATGTATCCTGCAAATTTCAACTATGTCCGCGCCGGTTCGGTGGCGGAAGCCCTGTCCCTGATCGGGCGCGAAGAAGATGCCAAGTTCCTGGCGGGCGGCCACTCGCTGCTGCCCGCCATGAAGCTGCGGCTGGCGGAGCCGTCCACCTTGATTGACATCGGCCGCATCGAAGACCTGCGCGGCATAGCCTACGGTGCGGGGGACGAAGCGGACTGCATCGGTCCCCTGACCACACACACCACGATTGCCGCCTCCCGGCTGCCCAGCGCCTTGGTGGAGGCCGCCAGCGGCATCGGCGATCCGCAGGTGCGCAACCGGGGGACCATCGGCGGCAATATCGCCCACGCGGATCCGGCGTCCGATCTGCCCACGGTGCTCACGGCCTTGGAGGCGACCATTCGGGTGGAAGGCCCAGGGGAGGCCCGTGACATCGCGGCGGGGGCGTTCTTTACCGGTCTCTTTGAGACCCAACTGGAAGACAATGAACTGATTACGGTGATCGCGGTGCCCCGCGAAGGTGCCGGCACAGGCTCTGCCTACGCCAAGCTGTTCAATCCGGCTTCCCGCTATGCCGTGGTGGGTGCCAGCGCTTCCGTCACGCTCGATGACGGCACGATTGCCCGGGCCCGCGTGGCGGTAGGAGGTCTGACGCCAACAGCGACGCGGTGCAATGCGGTGGAAGCCTCCTTGGAGGGCAGCTCGGTGGACGCCATCCAGGAAGCTGCCTCCCAGGTTGCCTCCGATGTGGGGGATGACATTCTGGGGGATGTGCATGCCAGTGCGGAATACCGTCTGGGGGTCCTCCCCGTGTTTGTGACCCGGGCGTTGCAGTCCGCCTGCGAGCGAGCCTCCGCGTAAACTCGAGACGCCAACGGTCTTCTCCACGCGCCCGCTGCCTGTCCCGGCGGCGGCCATGCCATGTGGCGCGCCACTGGAGGTGGGGAGGACCGTTGTGCCCTAGGACTGCGGGCATTTCCGGTTGCCTGAGCGGTCCGCCAATTCCGTACACAACCTCAGTTTCAGCTACGGTGCCAACCGGGCCGTGGACGACGTTTCCTTTGATGTGGCGGCCGGGGAGATAGCGGGATTTCTGGGGTTGAACGGCGCGGGAAAGTCCACCTTGGTCAAATTGCTCACCGGGCAGCTTACGCCCTTGCAGGCCGTGCTGTTGGGCATGGACATTGTCACGGAACGCAAGTAGATGCAACGCCACATGGGCATCGCGTTTGAGAGCGCCAATCTGTACGACCAGACGAGTCCCGTCAAAAACCTGAATCTGTTACCGGGACTTGGGTCTCGATGTCCAGCCCTATATCGTGTCTCCTGTGGAATTCCCACAGCCGCCGTATATCAGAACCTGAAGTCCGACTCCTGCACGGTCCAGGGATCAAATCCGCCTTGTGCTTGAATCAAGGCAAAGAGACAGCCTATATCTGTCTTGACCCGCGCAAACAAGTCTCCCACATCCAAAACCAGGTCCGGCGTGCTGTAGATACCGGCCTCCGCAAAAGCGGACAGGTGGCTCAGAGGCGACTGCAGCTCTTGCAACTTCAATACAGCCTGCTGGGCCTGTCAGGCGAGTTTCACCAAATCGTGAAGACGGTCGTACTTCTGGCCGCGGGATGCAATCAGGGCTTTCAGGGCATGCTCGAGAGTGCCTTGTGCATCTTTGCCGACAAACATATTGAACTGGGCCTGGGAACCAAGGTAATCGCTTTCCCCCCGCGTATGTATCGTTGCAAGTTGGCGAAGTGGCCACTGGCATGAAAGGCCCGCTCCATCGCTTCGATGCGAAAGCGATGGCAGGGCGGCTGTTGCTGTTCCCCCGACTGGGGGCGATACGGTTCTCCCATGGGGGTCACACCATCCTTGACGGCCTGGGTCGCCACGTGATTGAGCCCAAATTGTGCTGTGGCAAACAGCGCTGGTGAAATCAGGATCACATCGGTCCTGATATTGTCAGGGTAGAGCTTCTGCACGGCCGTCTGGGCCGTCTGCGCGCAGAGATCCGCCAGCGCACGATCCTCTGGGTGTACCACCAGCAGGTCAATGTCCGATTCGGCATGGTAGTCGCCTCGCGCCCGCGAGCCGAACAGCAGGATGCGGTCGATACCGGTGGCCTGCTGCACGGCCAGCGCTACCCGTCGGGCCCGATCGTCGCAGGGTGTATCACCCTGTGTCCGTGTCATCATCTTGGCAGTCAGACTGGTTTTCCTGTACCGGTTGGCATTGTACTTGACCTCTCCGAGAACCGGAGGGCACTGGCAACCACAGAGCAGGGCTGTTGCATTAAAACTCTTGCTTTTGCGCGGTGCGTCCGGCGCGGCGGGGACAGAGCATGCCCGGCGGCCGGGCGTGCGGGGGGACCATGACGGGGGCCGCGGGGTCTGCCGCGGATCGGGTCTTGGTGCCGGGAGGTTCTGGGCTCTGCCTCTTGATGCTGGCGGGGCTTTGCTGGCGAGGGATCGGACTGGGCACTGCCGCCCATGGACGCCCGCCATGCGCCGCCCCGGCTGGCCTGTCTGGCCGCCCTTCCCGACCCGCGCCCGGCGCCGCCGGTATCCTCAGCCCCTGCGGCGGCTCACCGCCCTGTGGGCCATCACCCTGGGCGCCGACAGCGGTCGGGCCCTCGCCCGGCGGTGCGCAAACTGCCTGCCGCACCTGCGCCGGTTTCTGCATCTGCCCCATGGCATCCCTTCCCATGACCCCTACCGGCGCGTGTGGGGCCTGCGGGCACTTTCATCATCCTCCGCTATCGCTCCGAACCCCCTACCGGCGCGTGTGGGGCCTGCGGGATCCGGCCCTGGGGGAGACCGCCTTGCGCCCGTGGGGGGCGGTCCTGCGTGCCCACCCGGCCG